>NZ_CP108494.1:1832500-6632500 GCF_041435435.1 Streptomyces sp. NBC_01241
TGACGTTCGTCGCGGACGGCCGCGAGATGGACGTCGTCCTGGAGATGGACAAGAAGCCGGGGCTCTTCAGCGAGGGCAGCGACTCGTACCGCGCGTTCAAGGTCGGGTTGAACGACTTCCACGGCACCGACTGGGCGGCATACCTCAACCAGTGGCTCGCCCAGGTCGGCGGTCGGCGCAACTGGCTCTAGGGTCGGGCGGGAGACCTGCTGACAGCAGGAGAGCGATCAGGAGAGGTGCTGACGTGACCGAGCAGAAGAAGGCGCCGCTGCCGCACGACTTCCATCCCGAGGTGCCGTCGTTCACGGTGGTGAGCGAGGACCTCACCCCCGGGGCCGTGCTGGCGGACGCCCAGGTGTTCGCGGCCGGGAACACGTCGCCGCAACTGCGGTGGGAGGGGTTCCCGGACCCCGCCAAGAGTTTCGCCGTGACGTGTTTCGATCCCGATGCTCCGACGGGCAGCGGATTCTGGCACTGGGTGGTATTCGACATCCCGGCGTCGGTCACGGAGCTGCCGGCCGGTGCGGGCAGCGGGACGTTCGAAGGACTGCCCGCGGGTGCCGTACAGGTCCGTAACGACTACGGGTCGAAGGAATTCGGCGGTGCCGCTCCGCCGGCCGGGGAGAAGCACCGCTATGTATTCACCGTGTACGCGGTGGACACCGAGAAGCTGGGGGTCGACAGCGATGCTTCGCCCGCGGTCGTCGGATTCAATCTGCGGTTCCACACGCTGGGCCGTGCTCAGCTGATCGGTGAGTACACAAGTCCTGCCTAGCAACCGGTGAGCCGAGAGTTCGTTTGCTGTTTGCCCTGTCCTGGTCCTGGAGAGATCAGGACAGGGCATTTTTTATTGCGTTGTCCATCACGGCCTGCCCAGCCAGAGTTGATCCGGGCCTGCCAGGGGGCGGGTGGCACACAGGAGGTGGGCGAGATGCGGGACACGCTGGTACTGAACGCGAGCTTCGAGCCGCTGTCGACGGTGACGCTGAACCGTGCGGTGGTGCTGATTCTGCAGGACAAGGCCGTCGTCGAGCAGTCGCACCCCGATCTCCGTATGCGTGGTGCCGCCGTCGACATTCCGGTGCCCCGGGTGATCAGGCTCTGCCGGTACGTGCGGGTGCCGTTCCGAAGACAGGCCCCGTGGTCCAGAAGGGGTGTGCTGATACGGGACCAGCACCGGTGCGCGTACTGCGGGCGGCGGGCGAGCACCGTCGACCACGTGGTGCCGCGTGCCCAGGGCGGACAGGACTCCTGGCTCAACACCGTGGCGTCCTGTGCGGAGGACAATCACCGCAAGGCGGCCCGGACGCCGGAGCAGGCGGGGATGCCGCTGCTGCGGCAGCCGTTCGTGCCGTCTCCGGCGGAGGCGATGCTGCTGGCGCTGGGGGCGGGTGAGCGGTCGGCGCTGCCGGAGTGGCTGGACCGCACCGCTGCGTAGTCGGCGTGGTGTGCACGTGATCGACGTACTCGGCGTACGCATGTTGTCGTACCGGAAGCCCGTCTCTTGTGGGGGCGGGCTTCCGTGGGTCAGCGGAGCAGCAGCTGGACGATGGCGACCGTGCCGACGGCGACGATGAGAACGCGCAGGATGGTGGGGCTGAGGCGGCGGCCGACCTTGGCACCGATCTGGCCGCCGATCGCCGAGCCGACCGCGATCAGCACGACGGCCGTCCAGTCGAACTCCGCGGCGAAGAGGAAGAAGATCGCGGCGACGCTGTTGACGATGGCGGCCAGGACGTTCTTGACGGCGTTGAGGCGCTGCATCGTGTCGTCCAGCAGCATGCCCATGAGGGAGAGGTAGATGATCCCCTGAGCGGCGGTGAAGTAGCCGCCGTAGACGCTGGCGAGCATCAGTCCGACGAAGAGGAGCGGGCCGCCGTCGGGGCGTGCGGGGGTGCCGTCGTGCTCGCGTCGGCGCTGGACCGCTTTGCTGATGCGGGGTTGCAGGATGACCAGGACGAGGGCCAGGGCCACCAGGATCGGAACGATCGTCTCGAAGGCCGTGGAGGGCAGGGTCAGCAGGAGGGCGGCGCCGGTGAGGCCGCCGATCAGGGCGCCGACGGCGAGCTTGAGGACGCGGCGACCCTGTCCCACTAGTTCGGCGCGGTAGCCGATGGCTCCGCTGACGGAGCCCGGGATCAGGCCGAGGCCGTTGGAGACGGTGGCGGTGACCGGGGGCAGACCAGTGGCGAGCAGCACCGGGAAGGTGATCAGCGTTCCCGATCCGACGATCGTGTTGATCGTGCCGGCGCTGATGCCCGCGGCGAAGACGGCGAGCATCTCCCAGGTGGTCATGGCGAATCCCCCGTACATGATCGGTGGTTGGTGCACTGATCATGCACGAGGGCCTGTACGCGTCAGTCGACCGGGGGCTGTTCCCTTCGTTCCTTGCCGGTGTCGAATCCGGGGACACCGTTGCCGAGGTTGCCGAAGGCTCCGCTGAGGCCCTTGAGTGCGTCGCCGATTTCGCTGGGCACGATCCAGAGCTTGTTGGCGTCGCCCTCGGCGATCTTCGGGAGCATCTGGAGGTACTGGTACGAGAGGAGCTTCTGGTCCGGGTCGCCGGCGTGGATGGACTCGAAGACCGTACGGATGGCCTGTGCCTCGCCCTCGGCGCGCAGGGCCGAGGCCTTGGCCTCACCTTCGGCGCGCAGGATCGCGGACTGCTTCTCGCCCTCCGCCGTGAGGATCGCGGACTGCCGGGTTCCTTCGGCCTGGAGGATCGCAGCGCGCTTGTCGCGATCGGCGCGCATCTGCTTCTCCATCGAGTCCTGGATGGAGGTGGGCGGTTCGATCGCCTTGAGCTCGACGCGGTTGACGCGGATGCCCCACTTGCCGGTCGCCTCGTCGAGGACTCCGCGGAGGGCGGCGTTGATCTCCTCGCGGGAGGTCAGGGTGCGCTCCAGGTCCATGCCACCGATGATGTTGCGGAGGGTGGTGACGGTGAGCTGCTCGATCGCCTGGATGTAGCTGGCGACTTCGTAGGTCGCGGCCCTCGCGTCGGTCACCTGGTAATAGATGACCGTGTCGATGTTGACGACCAGGTTGTCCTGGGTGATCACCGGCTGGGGCGGGAAGGGCACGACCTGTTCACGGAGGTCGATGCGGTTCCTGATCGAGTCGATGAATGGAACGACGATGTTCAGGCCTGCGTTGAGCGTGCGGGTGTAGCGGCCGAAGCGCTCCACGATGGCGGCGCTGGCCTGCGGAATGACCTGGATCGTCTTGATCAGGGCGATGAAGACGAGCACCACCAGAATGATCAGGACGATGATGATCGGTTGCATCGTGTTCCTCGTTGCCCTTCGGTTGCCGACGGATCGCGATGATCGAGGTCGAAATCGTGTGAGGGGCCGTATGTCTGTGCCTGGACGGTCCCGATCTCATGATCATCGACATCGAGTCTGACAGAACGTGCTCTGTCGTGTGGGTGGTTCGGTCACATGACGACTGCTGTGGCACCGTCGATCTCGACGACATCGACCTGTTGGCCCGGATCGAAGCTCTGGCCCCCGTCGAGTGCGCGGGCGGACCAGATCTCTCCGGCCAGCTTGATCCGGCCGCCACTGCCGTCGACCCGTTCCAGGACGACTGCCTGACGGCCTTTCAGCGCATCGATGCCGGTGGCCAGTTGGGGCTGGTCGGCACGGTGCCTGGCGGCGATCGGCCGGACCACGGCGATGAGCGCCACGGAGACCACGACGAATACCAGTACTTGGGCCACGATGCCACCGCCGAGTGCCGCCACGACCGCCGCGGCGACCGCTCCGACGGCGAACATGCCGAACTCGGGCATCGCGGTCAGGACGAGCGGGATGCCCAGTCCCACCGCGCCGATCAGCCACCACACCCATGCGTCGATGTCCACGTGGTCATGGTAGGACCGCGGGTGCCTTCGCGGACAGGGCGCAAGCGGACGTCGCGCCGGACAGGTTCCAGCCGGAGGGGTTCCGGCCCGGGGTGGCCGGGGGGGGTTCGGTCGGAGACGTTCCGGTCGGAGGGGTTTCGTACTGTTCTGTTCTGCCGGGCCGGTTCTGTTCTGCCGGGCCGATTCCGTTCTGCCGGGCCGATTCCGTTCCGCCGGGCCGATTCCGTTCCGCCGGGCCGATTCCGTTCCGCCGGGCCGATTCCGTTCCGCCGGGCCGATTCCGTTTTAGGAGAGCGGGAGTCCGTGGGCCGTGTAGCGGTCGCCGGTGTGCTCGACGATCAGCGGCAGGCCGAAGCAGAGGGAGAGGTTGCGGGAGCTGAGCTCGGTCTCCATGGGGCCCGCGGCGAGCACCTTGCCCTGGCGGATCATCAGGACGTGGGTGAAGCCGGGGGCGATCTCCTCGACGTGGTGGGTGACCATGATCATGGAGGGGGCGTACGGGTCGCGGGCCAGTCGGCCGAGGCGGCGGACCAGGTCCTCGCGGCCCCCGAGGTCGAGTCCCGCGGCGGGCTCGTCGAGGAGCAGCAGCTCCGGGTCGGTCATCATGGCGCGGGCGATGAGGGTGCGCTTGCGCTCGCCCTCGGAAAGGGTGCCGAACTTGCGGTCGAGGTACTCGGTCATGCCGAGGCGGTCGAGGAAGGCGCGGGCGCGCTCCTCATCCACGGCCTCGTAGTTCTCGTGCCAGGTGGCGGTCATGCCGTAGGCGGCGGTGAGCACCGTCTGTAGAACGGTCTGGCGCCTGGGCAGCTTCTCGGCCATGGCAACGCCCGCGATGCCGATGCGGGGGCGGAGATCGAAGACATCGGTGCCGACGCCTCCGAGTTGCTCGCCGAGGATCTTGGCGGTGCCGGTGCTCGGGAAGAGGTAGCTGGACGCGATGTTGAGGAGGGTGGTCTTGCCGGCGCCGTTCGGGCCGAGGATGACCCAGCGCTCCCCCTCCTTGACCTGCCAGGAGACGTCGTCCACCAGAGCGCGTCCGTCGCGGACCACGGATACGTCCACCAGCTCCAGTACATCGCTCATGGCGCGTTGTCTCCCCATGCAGTGTCGAGATCGTCGCGTGCCTGTGGGCACAGCTCCCAGGGAAATCTACGCCACCGCAGGAGTGCGTCAGGCGCTGGGCCCGCGTGAGGACAGGCCCCTGCTCCGTTCCCTAGGCTGGTGCCATGCTTTCGGAACCACGCTCAGGACTGCTGGCCGCTTGGGGAAACGCGCTTCTGGCAGGGCTCGTATCGCCGGACGACGCAGCGCTCGCCATTGTCGGGGAGGACGCGGTGCACCGCGTGGAGGGAGTGCCGGGCGAGACGGGGCCGGTCGGGCTCACGCTGGCGCTCGGGCGGTTGCGGGCACTGGGGGTGACCGGCTTCCGGGTCGCGCTGCCGGCCCCTGGGCATCCGCTGGGACTGAGCGGTCCGCCGGACTTCAACGCGCGGGCGTTGGAGGCGGAGGAGGCGGTGGTCGCGTTCGGCGCACCGTACGGGCTGGTTCCCGAGGTCCACGAGGTGGGGCCGGAGGGGGATCTGCACGTCGAGGTGGTGTGGCACTGTCTGCCCGTGCGGGAGGCGCCGCCGGCCGATGTGCCGTCGCTGGGTGAGGCGGAGCGGGAGCTCGCCGAGGCGTTGCGGGATGCGACGGCGGTGCTGTCGCGGTTGGATGTGGCGGGCTCCGGGCCGGTCGCGGAGGCGGCGGTGGACGCGTACCGGGCGCGGGCGGAGCGGGGGCGCGAGGTGCTGGCGCCGGGGTATCCGCCGCGGGCGGTGCGGGTGCTGGAGCTGGCGCAGCGGGTCGGGCTGCTGATCTCGGTGGCGTACGAGAACGGGCACGGCGGGGCGGTGAGCGCGTCGGAGATCGCGGCTCGGGGGGAGGCGCTGAGGCCGGTGGAGCGGGTGGCTCGGCGGGCGCAGGTTGCCGCGTACAACGCGTATGTGGAAGAGCGGGAGCGGTAGGCCTTGGGCGGCCGGCGGGGGTGGTTGCGGTTGGCGTCCCGGGGTGCTGGCTTTGTCCTCAATCGCCGGACGGGCTTGTGAGTGCCGGGTGTGGGCTTGAGGGTGCCGGGGTGGGCTTGAGGGTGCCGGGGTGAGCGGTGGGTGTGGGGGTCGCCGGACGGGCTCGATGTGCCCGGCCGGCGACACAGGGCCGTGGTCGGTCAGCCGTTCAGGCCGACGTTGCCGAAGGCGGGGTTGAGCAGGCCGATCACGTTGACGGTGTTGCCGACCACGTTCACCGGGACGTGCACCGGGACCTGGACGACGTTGCCGCTGACCACGCCCGGGGAGTGGGTCGCGGCACCGTGGGCGCCGGCGCCGTGGCCGGTGGCGGAAGCCGCGCCGGCACCGGCGGCGATGATTCCGCCGGCGATCATGGTGACGGCAGCGGCCTTCTTCAGGTTCTTCACTTCAGGATCCTCCTAGCGTGGCTGCGGCCAGCCGCCGCAGCACCCTGGAGAACGCCTCGGGGTCGAACAGGTTGCGCCGTCCGGGTGACGTCCACCCGACAGTATGAATCTCAGTCCGGAGTGAGACGGTCCGATTCGGTGCCGGTCAGCCCGCCGCCCCGTGCCGGACGGCCCAGAGGGCCGCCTGGGTGCGGTCCGAGAGATCCAGCTTCATCAGAATATTCGAGACGTGCGTCTTGACGGTCTTCTCGGAGAGGACCAGGGCTCGCGCGATCTCGCGGTTGGAGCGGCCGTCAGCGATGAGGCCCAGCACTTCCCGCTCCCGTTCGGTAAGGGTGCTCCCCCGGCCCGTACCGCTGCCCGCGTCGTCCTGGGCTAGCAGGGCTCCCGCGACCTCCGGCTGGAGCAGGACGTGGCCCGCGTACACCGAGCGGATAGCGCCGGCCAGGGCGTCCGGGTCGACGTCCTTGTATACGTACCCGGAAGCTCCGGCCCGTAGCGCGGGGACCACGGTGCGCTGCTCGGTGAAGCTGGTGACGATGAGGACCTTGGCCGGGTTCTCCAGCTCGCGGAGCTTGCGCAGGGCCTCGATCCCGTCCGTGCCGGGCATCTTGATGTCCATCAGGACGACGTCGGGACGGAGTTCTTCGGTCCTGGCCACCCCTTCCGCGCCGTCGGACGCCTCACCGACCACTTCTATGTCGTCCTGTACCTCCAGGAATGTACGCAGACCGCGGCGGACCACCTGGTGGTCGTCGACCAGCAGCACCCTGATGATCTTGTCAGCCACCGGGTACCTCCATCTCGATCGTGGTGCCCTTGCCGGGCGCCGATTCAACGGTGAGCCTTCCGCCGACCCCGCTCGCGCGGTCGCGCATCGACACCAGGCCCAGGTGGCGGCCCGCCTGCCGGGTCGCCGCGGGTTCGAAGCCGCTGCCGTCGTCGGTGATCCGCAGCAGTGTGCCGCCGCCGTGCCGGGCCAGTGTGACGCCGACGTGCTCGGCGCCCGAGTGGCGCAGCGCGTTGTGCAGGGCCTCCTGCGAGACCCGGAGCAGCGCCTCTTCCTGGGCGGCCGGCAGGGCCCGTACGCCCAGGCTCTCGAAGGTGACCCGGGCCGAGTGGGCACGGTCCAGGACCTGGATCTGGGTGCGGAGGGTGGCGATGAGGCCGTCCTCATCGAGCGCGGCCGGGCGCAGTTCGATGACGGCGGCGCGCAGCTCCTCCACGGCTTCCGCGGCGAGCGCGGCGACCTGGTGGAGCTCGCCCTTGGCGCGGGCCGGGTCGCGGTCGATCAGAGTGGTGGCGGCCTGGGCCGTCAGCCGCAACGAGAACAGCTTCTGGCTGACCGCGTCGTGCAGCTCATGGGCGAGCCGGGAGCGCTCCTCGGCGATGGTGAGCTCCCGGCTGCGCTCGTACAGCCGGGCGTTGGTGAGGGCGATCGCCGCATGCTGGGCGAGGATCGACAGCAGCTCCTCGTCCTCGGCGGTGAAACCGCAGCTGCCCTCGGGTTTGGGGCAGCGCTTGTTGGCGAGGAAGAGCGCGCCGATGATCTCGTCGCCGTCCCGGATGGGCAGACCGAGGAAATCGGACATGTCGGGGTGGGCGGCGGGCCAGCCCTCGAAGCGGGGGTCCTTGCGGACGTCGGCGAGGCGCTCGGGCCTCGCCTCGTGGAGCATCGCGGCGAGGATGCCGTGCTGCCGGGGCAGGGGGCCGATGGCCTTCCACTGCTCGTCGCTGACGCCGTCGACGACGAACTGGGCGAAGCCGCCGTGATCGTCGGGCACGCCCAGGGCGGCGTACTCGGCGTCCAGCAGTTCGCGGGCCGAGGCGACGATCGTCTTCAGGACGTCGCGCACTTCGAGATGCCGGCTCATGGCGAGCAGCGCGGCACTCACCGCTGCGAGGCCCGACGGTGGGCGATGGCTCATGGCCTCACCGTACCGGCGGAGGTACGGGCGCCGTATCGGCCTGTGGACGGCCGTCGATTAGGGCGCAGGGACTAGGTCCGGCCGAGGTCGGGTACGGCGGGGTTCGGCCGCGGTCGGGTACGGCGGGGTTCGGCCCGGCCCGGTACGGGGTTCTGCTGAGGTCCCGTACGGGGTACATCGCGGTCCTGTACGGAGGGCCGGGGCAGGTCGGGCCAGGGGGAAGGGCGTCCATCCAGCCTCCGAGACCGGAGCCTCACACTCCGAATTGCTTGAGCAACCGTTGGTGAGCTTGTTACACGGTCGATGTGAGGCCGGGCATAGGACCCACGTCACTTACGAAGCCTGCTAGTGGATACCTAAGTGCCACATCAGTGAGCATGAGCGCGAGCTGCCACGTTCGAGCAGAGTCCTGATCCACTACCCGGGATCGTACGTCACACCTTTGCCACGCCATTTTGCTGACGCTAAGAATTGCTCTCGTCCCCGACGGAGATGCGAACACCTCGCCTCCCGTCTTCGTCCTCCGTGAGGACTTCCGCGATTCGAAGAGGTACGTCTGCATGTCCGAGTCCAGCATCCCCGGCCGTCGCCGTCGCCTGAACAAGACCCAGAAGCTCTCCGCCGCGGCTATCTCCGCCGTCGCCGTCGCCTCGCTCTCGTTCTCGCTCGTCCCCGCCAATGCCGAAGGCAAGCCCAAGGCCCAGGCCGCCGAGGCCGCCGCCCCCGTGGTTCTCACCTCGGTCGCCGGTACTCCGCAGGCCAAGGCACTGCAGGCCAGCCTCATCGGGCAGCACTCGACCGCCGAGAAGCTGGTGAAGGCCGCCGACCTCGCGCGAGCCAAGAAGGCCGCCGCGGTCGAGGCGAAGGCGAAGGCCGCCGCGAAGGCCAAGGCCGAGGCGAAGGCCCGGGTGAAGTCCGAGGCCGTCGCCGAGAAGCGCACCGGCACGCAGGCTGCCAGCCGTTCCGAGGCCCGTACCCCGGTCTACGCCAACAACCTGGACGGCTGGATCCGGGAGGCCCTGGACATCATGAAGTCGCGCGGCATCCCCGGCACGTACGACGGTCTGCACCGCAACATCATGCGGGAGTCCAGCGGCAACCCGAATGCGATCAACGGCTGGGACATCAACGCGCGGAACGGCGTTCCGTCCATCGGCCTGCTGCAGATCATCAAGCCGACGTTCGACGCGTACCACGTCCCCGGCACGGCCTTCAGCCAGTACAACCCGGTCGCCAACCTCACCGCCGCGGCCAACTACGCCGCCGACCGGTACGGCTCGATCGACAACGTCAACAGCGCGTACTGATCGCATCCGGACGTCCTCGGACGGCCTGAGGAGCCGCGTACGCATACGCCGGAGGGCGGCACCCCACGTGGGGTGCCGCCCTGCGGCGTATGCGTACGCGGGTGTCCGCGTCTACTTGCGCATGACCTCCGGCTCGTGGCGGCGCAGCAGTCGCGCGACGACGACGCCGCAGATGATGCCGAGCAGCAGGAGCACCGAGATGTTCATGCCCCACTGACCGGCCGAGTGCTCCCACAGCGGGTCCAGGTCGGTCGGGTTCTTCGGGTCCCACGGCGCCATGAGGTGCGACAGGTCGAGTGTCGTGCCCGCGCCGGCGATGGCCCAGCGGGACGGCATCAGCCAGGCGAACTGCTCCAGGCCGGGCGATCCGTAGACCTGGAAGAGGATGCCGGTGAAGACGACCTGGACGATCGCGAACATGACCAGCAGCGGCATGGTCTTCTCGGCGGTCTTCACCAGCGAGGAGATCACCAGGCCGAACATCATCGAGGTGAAGCCGAGCGCGATGATCGTCACGCAGAGCTCGACGGCCGGCGGCATGATCAGGCCCTCTGCGGGCAGCTCGCGGGTGGCGAAGCCGATACCGCAGATGATGACGCCCTGGATGGCCGTGATCACGCCGAGGACGATCACCTTCGACATCAGATAGGCGGAGCGGGAGAGACCGGTGGCCCGTTCCCGTTCGTAGATGACGCGTTCCTTGATCAGTTCTCGTACGGAGTTGGCCGCTCCGGAGAAGCACATACCGACCGCGAGGATCAGCATGATCGTTCCGGCGGCTCCGTTGAACCGGGACGGCGCCTTCGGCGGGGCCAGGCCGAAGTTGGCGGGGATGACCACGCTGACGACGCCGAGCACGGCGGGCAGGATCACCATCAGGCCCATGAAGCCCTTGTCGGACGCGATCACCGAGACGTAGCGGCGCATCAGCGTCCACAGCTGGGCCGTCCAGCTCTGCGGCTTCGGCGGGCGCAGCTGCTGCTGCGGCATGTGTACGGACTGTACGGCGACGGCGTCGATGTCCGCGGCGTACATCTGGTAGTGCTGCGAACCGCGCCAACGGCCCGCCCAGTCGTAGTCGCGGTAATTCTCGAACGCGGAGAAGACGTCGGCCCAGGTGGTGTAGCCGAAGAAGTTGAGCGCTTCCTCCGGCGGGCCGAAGTAGGCGACGGAACCGCCCGGCGCCATGACGAGCAGCTTGTCGCAGATCGCCAGCTCGGCCACGGAGTGGGTGACGACGAGGACCGTACGGCCGTCGTCGGCCAGGCCGCGCAGCAGCTGCATGACATCGCGGTCCATGCCCGGGTCGAGGCCGGAGGTCGGCTCGTCCAGGAAGATCAGCGACGGCTTCGTGAGCAGCTCCAGGGCCACGGAGACACGCTTGCGCTGGCCACCGGAGAGCGAGGTGACCTTCTTGTCCTTGTGGATGTCGAGCTTGAGCTCGGCGAGGACTTCGAGGATCCGGGCCTCGCGCTCGGCCTCTGTGGTGTCCGCGGGAAAGCGGAGCTTGGCCGCGTACTTGAGGGCCTTGGTGACGGTGAGTTCCTTGTGCAGGATGTCGTCCTGCGGGACCAGACCGATGCGCTGACGCAGCTCGGCGAACTGCTTGTACAGGTTCCGGTTGTCGTAGAGGACGTCTCCCTGGTTGGCGGGCCGGTAGCCCGTGAGCGCCTTGAGCAGGGTGGACTTGCCGGAGCCGGACGGGCCGATGACCGCGATGAGCGACTTCTCCGGGACGCCGAAGGAGACGTCCTTGAGGATCTGCTTCCCGCCGTCGACCGTCACTGTGAGGTGGCGGGCGGAGAAGGAGACGTCACCGGTGTCGACGAACTCTTCCAGCCGGTCCCCGACCAGGCGGAAGGTCGAGTGACCGACGCCGACGATGTCGTTCGGGCCGATGAGCGCGGAGCCGGACTTGGGGAGCGGCTGACCGTTGACGTAGGTGCCGTTGTGGGATCCGAGGTCACGGATCTCGGAGCGGCCGTCGGGCGTCGCGTGGAACTCGGCGTGATGGCGCGAGACCTGGAGGTCGGAGACGACCAGTTCGTTCTCGAGCGCACGACCGATGCGCATGACGCGGCCGAGGTCCAGCTGGTGGAACGTCGTGGGGTTGCGGTCGCCGTACACCGACGAGGCCCCCGCGGCACCGCCGGGCCCGCCCGAGCCGGGTGTACCGAGTGATTTCGCCGGGCCCTGCTGGTGCGGGACCTGGGGCTGCTGGGGCTGCGCGGGCTGCTGCTGCGGCTGGGCCTGGGGGGTCTGCTGCCAGCCCTGCTGCGGCGGCTGTCGTTGTTGCTGCTGTTGCTGCGGAACGGGGGCAGCCTGCTGGCCGGGCCAGCCCGCGCCACCCTGCTGGGGCTGCTGGGCGGGGGCCTGCTGCGCACCCGCGCCCTGCCCGCTGTACACATCGGCGCCCGCGGCGGTGCTGACGCTCAGCCGCGGTCCGTCCGTGGCGTTGCCGAGGTGCACGGCGGAGCCGGGCCCTATTTCAAGCTGACGGATTCGCCGGCCCTGCACATAGGTGCCATTGGTGCTGCCGTGGTCCTCGATGAACCAACTGTGGCCCCCCCAGCTGATCGTGGCGTGCCGCCACGACACCCTGGCGTCGTCGATCGTCAGGTCGCCCTGCGGATCACGCCCCAGGGTGTACGACCTGGACGGATCGAGCGTCCAGGTCCTGCCATTCAATTCCAGTACGAGTTCCGGCACTCCGCGCCCCACTAGTTGTCCCCCGAGTTACCCCCATCGCAGGGAGTCTAGGGATGCTGAACATCGTGGGGAACTATTCCAGGAGCAGTCCCCGATACGAAAGTCGGGCCAGGTGAAGACCCTGCCGAGGACTGTGGTGTTGTGCCGTCCGTCAGGATGGATCGGCACGGAAGCCGGCAACCGCGCATGACTGCGTACGACCCGTGAGTGAACGGGCCGCGCCACGGTGATTCCGTCCGCTCGGAACATCGCCCCGGTCCGGATCCGCCCGGAAGATCCGCCCCGGTCCGGATCCGCCCCGGTCCGGATCCGCTCGGGTCCGTCCGTGGTCGCCGGGCGCACCCGAGCGCGTCCGGTCCGTCGTCGCGCTATGTTGCATGCCAGTGGCGTGCGGAGACGGGGCGGCGACGCGCTGTCCGGTCCTCGGGACGGGCCGTCGAGGCCATGGAACGGACCGATACGGTGGGAGCACCATGAGCGCATCTCAGCCACCTCAGTCTTCCCCGTCTCCTGAACCCCCTGAGTCCCGTCAGGGCACGGACACCCCCACCCTTCTCGTGAAGATCTTCGGGAAGGACCGCCCCGGGATCACCGCCGGGCTCTTCGACACCCTCGCCGCCTACTCGGTCGATGTCGTCGACATCGAGCAGGTCGTCACCCGTGGCCGCATCGTCCTGTGCGCACTGGTCACCGCCCCGACCGCGGACGGCACCACCGAGGGCGACCTGCGGGCGACCGTGCACAGCTGGGCCGACTCACTGAAGCTGCAGGCCGAGATCATCTCCGGTACGGGTGACAACCGCCCGCGTGGCTCCGGACGTTCCCATGTGACGGTGCTCGGGCACCCGCTGACCGCCGAGTCGACCGCCGCCATAGCGGCCACGATCACCTCCACCGGCGGGAACATCGACCGCATCTTCCGGCTCGCGAAGTACCCGGTCACCGCAGTCGAGTTCGCGGTCTCCGGCACCGGGACCGAGGAACTGCGGACGGCGCTGGCGACGGAGTCCGCCGGGATCGGCGTCGACATCGCGGTCGTGTCGGCCGGACTGAGCCGCCGGGCGCAACGGCTGGTCGTCATGGACGTCGACTCGACGCTCATCCAGGACGAGGTCATCGAGCTCTTCGCCGCCCATGCCGGCTGCGAGGACAAGGTCGCCGAGGTGACCGAGCAGGCGATGCGCGGCGAGCTCGACTTCGAGCAGTCGCTGCACGCGCGGGTGGCGCTGCTCGCGGGGCTCGACGTATCGGTGGTGGACAAGGTGCGCGCCGAGGTGCGGCTGACCCCGGGGGCCCGCACGCTGATCCGTACGCTGAAGCGGCTCGGCTACCAAGTGGGTGTGGTTTCGGGCGGGTTCACCCAGGTCACCGATGATCTGAAGGAACGGCTCGGGCTCGACTTCGCCTCTGCCAACACCTTGGAAGTGGTCGACGGCAAGCTCACCGGACGGGTCGTCGGCGACATCGTCGACCGGGCCGGCAAGGCCCGGCTGCTGCGCAGTTTCGCCGAGCAGGCCGGGGTGCCGCTGGCGCAGACCGTCGCGATCGGCGACGGCGCGAACGACCTCGACATGCTGAACACCGCCGGGCTCGGGGTGGCGTTCAACGCCAAGCCGGTGGTCCGCGAGGCGGCCCACACCGCGGTGAACGTGCCGTTCCTGGACACCGTGCTGTACCTGCTCGGTATCACCCGCGAGGAGGTCGAGGCCGCAGACGGCCTCGTCGACTGACGCGTACCCGCTTACTCGCATACCCACGTATGAGCAGGGCCCCGGTGGTTTCCGCGCATGATGCGCGGAAACCACCGGGGCCCTGTTCGTACGACGACGTGAGCTGCGCAACGGCGGGGACCCGTACGACAGCCGGGACCGTACGACGGCGGAACGTACGACGGCGGGATCAGTCGTTGGGGGTCCAGTACTCGACCAGCTTGCCCACTCCGTGCTCCACGCCCTTCCAGGAGCCAGAGAATTCCACGACGGCGAAGGCGGCGGTCGGGAAGCCGCCTCGGTTCATCCGGGCCAGGGCGTCGCCCTCGGCCGATTCCGAGAGGGCGTCGGCGACCGCGTGCATCCCGGGGTTGTGGCCGATGACAAGAAGGTCGTGCACATCATCGGGGGTCTCGTTGATCAGGGCGATCAGTTCGCCGGGAGACGCCTCGTACAGTCGCTCCTCGTACACGGTCCTGGGACGGTGCGGCATCTCGTGGACGGCCAGCTTCCACGTCTCGCGCGTCCTGACTGCGGTCGAGCAGAGGGCCAGATCGAGGACGATCCCGGAATCGACGAGTTTGCGGCCTGCGACGGGGGCGTCCTTGCGGCCGCGCTCCGCGAGCGGCCGCTCATGGTCGGAGTCCTGCGACCATTCCGCCTTGGCATGCCTGAGAAGGACGATCCTGCGAGGTGTATCGACGCTCATACACCTCAGCTTCGCACGAAATGTGCCGCCCGGCGCAGGGTGTTGAAGGGCTTCCATGGGCTGCGCGGAAGCCGTCAGCCGGTGATCAGGGCCACGATTCGCTCAAGCAACCGGCCGAGCGCGGGGTCGGCCGTCGCCGCGTGTGCGTCGCCGGATCCCACAATCATCAGCAGGAGCGCGGCGAACGCGATCGCGGGCAGCGCGATGGCCCACCACGGCAGCCGGACCTCGACGCTGCCCGTGGCCGGGTGGTTGGTCCGGGTGTGCGTACGGGTCGGCATGTCCGCCTCCGAGAGTCATCGGTTCCGATACCCAGAACCTACGGACTCGGGGGTGCCGGTCCCATCCGGTGACCCACCCACTTCCCCCTGACCCTGTCCCCCTAGGGGACGGTGGTGCTAGCCCCACCACCGGCCGTCGTCGGCCACGCGGTTCAGGGGGTTCAGGCAGGTTCAGATGGATTCAGCCGGATTCAGGGGGATGCGATCGAGGCGATCACCGCGATGATCACGGTGACCAGCAGCATCGCCCCGAGCACGAGGAGAAGCTTCTTCTGACCGTTCTGGGGATTCGGATCGAGCACAGGAGACATGGGCTCAGTCTCGCATCTCAGCATTCGTCCTCGATCGTCCGGTCCCGCCCGGCCAGCACTCCGGCCACCATCTGCGGCACCATGAGGCCCGCCATCAGTGCGATCGGCAGCCCCCAGCCACCGCTGTGCTGGTGGAGCACGCCGATGAGCAGCGGGCCGGGAATCGAGATCAGATAGCCGGTGGACTGCGCGAACGCGGACAGCCGGACCACTCCGGCGCCACTGCGGGACCGCATGCCGATCATGGTCAGGGCGAGCGGGAAGGCGCAGTTCGAGATGCCGAGCAGCAGCGCCCAGACCCAGGCACCGCCGGTCGGTGCGAGGTAGAGGCCGGCGTATCCGATGAGGCCGCAGGAGCCGAGGACGACGACGATCGGGCCCTGGTTCTTCATGCGGCCGGCGACCCGGGGGATGACGAACGCGAGCGGCACGCCCATCGCCATGGTCACGGCGAGCAGCACGCCCGCCGTACCGGCCGAGACACCCGCGTCGCGGAAGATCTGCGGCATCCATCCCATGGTGATGTACGCGGCGGTGGCCTGCAGGCCGAAGAAGCAGGCGAGGCTCCACGCCGTACGGCTCCGAGTGATCCTGAGTGCCGGGGCGTCCTGGTGGCGGGCGGCAAGCTGCCCGGCGGTGCCGCGCCGGTCCCGTACCAGCGGGATCCAGGGCAGGATCGCGGCGGCGGCGAGGACGGCCCAGATACCGAGGCCCGCCCTCCAGCTGCCGCCCAGCGCACTGGTCATGGGCACGGTCACGGCGGCGGCGAGCGAGGTGCCGAGGGCCAGGGCCATCGAGTAGAGCCCGGTCATGGAGCCGACGCGGTCCGGGAACCAGCGCTTGACGATCACCGGCATCAGGATGTTGCTGACGGCGATGCCCATGAGAGCGAGGGCGCTCGCGGCGAGGAAGCCGACCGTGCCGCCGACGAGCGACCGCATCACCAGACCGGCCGTGATGGCCATCATGCCGACGCAGACGATCGCGCCCGCGCCGAAGCGGCGGGCGAGGCGAGGCGCCATGACGCCGAAGACCGCGAAGCAGAGCGGCGGTACGGAGGTGAGGACACCGGCGACGCTGCCGCTCATGTGCAGCCCGTCCTGCACCTCTTCGAGGAGGGCGCCGAGGCTGGTGATGGCGGGACGGAGGTTGAGCGCGGCGAGGACGAGGCCGATGACGACGAACCGGAGCAGCCACGGGGACGGCCCGGGAGCGGTCTGCGTGGCCTGTGCGGTCTGCGGGGCTTTCGGGGCCGGGGATTTGGTCGGGATGTCCGCGGTGGTGGGGCTCAGGGTCCGGGTCGGGGTCCGGGGCTGCGGCTGGGTCTCGTCGTCGGGCATGGAGTCATCATAGAATCATGGGATGATTGATTGTCCAATCCTGCGCATACTCCTCTGAGACCATTCACCAACAGCAGGGCCACCCCGTACCCCTCTCATCACCGCAGCAACCCGTCACCGAAGCAACCCGAGCAAGGAGCACCATGGCGCTGACGTCTCCGCGGCGTTCGGCACTCGCCGACCAGGTGATTGCCCAGCTGAGGGACCAGATCACCTCGGGCGAGTGGCCCGTGGGTTCACGGATTCCCACCGAGCCCGAACTGGTGGAGCAGCTGGGCGTGGCCCGTAACACCGTCCGCGAGGCCGTGCGCGCGCTCGCACACAACGGCCTGCTCGACATCCGGCAGGGCTCGGGTACGTATGTCGTCGCCACCAGCGAACTGGCCGGGGTGATGCACCGCCGCTTCGCCACCGCCGATCCGCGCCATGTCGCCGAGCTGCGTTCCACTCTGGAGTCGTCGGCGGCACGGCTGGCGGCCGTCCGGCGCACCGAGCGGGATCTGAAGCAGCTGGACGCGCTCATGGCGCGGCGGGAGGAGACCTGGGCCGCGGGTGATGCCGAGGCGTTCGTCGCGGCGGATGCGACGCTGCATCTGGCGGTGGTCGCGGCCTCGCACAATGACGTGCTGACCGGCCTCTATGCCGACCTGGGCGATCTGCTGCGCGATTATCTCAGGGTCGATGTCGGCCATGAGCTGGGGCCGGAGAGCCTCATGGACCACGGCCGGCTGGTCGAGGCGATCCGGGCGGGGGACGCGGAGACGGCGGCGGCCGAGGCGGCGAGTCATGCACTGAGCTGTCTGGTGGACCGGGTGTGAGGGGGCGCGGCCGTCCGGCGGACCAGGCGTGGGGGTCGAAGTCACCTCGGGTCGACCGGGGTCGCGTCTCGTCGAGCGGAGCCACTTCGCGTCGACCGGCGGTCGCGTCACGGTCAAACGGAGCCACTTCGCGTCGACCGGCGGTCGCGTCGCGGTCAAACGGAACGTCGCGCGTCAAACGGAACTCTGCACCCGGTGGGTGACCCAGGCCGAGCCGACTTCCTTCCAGCAGCGGTCGTCGAGCCGCACGGTCTGTCCCGGTCCCACGTCGACCGGGGTGGCGTCGGCGTCTATGTCCCACCAGCGGCGGCATTCGGTGTGCAGCTGTACGCGATCGGTGGAGGGGTACGGGTTGTGGCAGTAGGCGACGACCCGGGAGCCCAGGACCGACGTACGGCATTCGGATCCGGCGGGCTCCGGGGTGGGAGCGTCGGGAGCGGACGCCCCGGCTCCACTCGGTCCCGCCATGGATATGACGGATATGCCCAGGGGGGCTATGAGTCCGGCGATGACCACGGAGGCCGCCGGCAGGGCCCAGGTTCGGCGACGTGTGGAGCGCACAGCGACCTCCTCCCCGCAGCCTGACAAAAGTCCGGTTCCACCACATTCTGCGGTGGATCGACCATCTTTTCGACTTGGGCGGGTCGGGGCCGGGCACAGACGCACGACGGCCGCGTACCGCCTGCTCAGAGGCGGTACGCGGCCGTGTCACAGCCTGTCGGCGCGGGTTCAGGCACCCATCATGTGCACGCCACCATCGACGTGGACGATCTCGCCGGTGGTCTTCGGGAAGAAGTCGGAGAGCAGGGCCACGACACCGCGGCCGGCCGGCTCCGGGTCCGCCATGTTCCAGGCCAGCGGGGAGCGGGTGTTCCACACGTCCGCGAGCTCGGAGAAGCCCGGGATGGACTTCGCGGCCATGGAGCCGATCGGTCCGGCCGAGATCAGGTTGCAGCGGATGCCGTCCTTGCCCAGGTCACGGGCGAGGTAGCGGGAGGTGGCCTCCAGCGCGGCCTTGGCCGGGCCCATCCAGTCGTACTGCGGCCAGGCGTACTGCGCGTCGAAGGTGAGGCCGACGATCGAGCCGCCGTCGTTCATCAGCGGCTTGCAGGCCATGGCGAGCGACTTCAGCGAGAACGCCGAGACGTGCATCGCCGTGGCGACGGACTCGAACGGGGTGTTCAGGAAGTTGCCGCCGAGCGCGTCCTGCGGCGCGAATCCGATGGAGTGCACGACGCCGTCGAGCGAACCGAGCTCGTCACGGACCAGACCGGCGAGGCGGTCGAGGTGCTCGGCGTTGGTCACGTCCAGCTCGATGACCTTGGCCGGCTTCGGCAGCTTCTTGGCGATGCGCTCCGTCAGCGTGGGCCGAGGGAACGCGGTCAGGATGACCTCGGCACCCTGCTCCTGAGCCACCTTGGCGGTGTGGAAAGCGATGGACGACTCCATCAGCACACCGGTGATGAGGATGCGCTTGCCGTCGAGAATTCCGCTCATGGTGATCAGTGACCCATGCCCAATCCGCCGTCAACGGGAATGACGGCTCCAGTGATGTACGACGCGTCGTCGGAGGCGAGGAAGCGCACAGCGGCGGCGATCTCCTCGGGCTGCGCGTAGCGGCCGAGCGGCACCTGGGACACGATGCCCTTGCGCTGCTCCTCGGTGAGCGCCTGCGTCATGTCGGTGTCGACAAAACCGGGCGCGACGACGTTGAAAGTGATGTTCCGCGAACCGAGTTCACGGGCCAGCGACCGGGCGAAGCCGACCAGACCCGCCTTGGAGGCGGCGTAGTTCGCCTGCCCGGCCGAGCCGAGGAGCCCGACGACGGAGGAGATGAGGACGACGCGGCCCTTCTTGGCGCGCAGCATGCCGCGGTTGGCGCGCTTGACGACCCGGAAGGTGCCGGTGAGGTTGGTGTCGAGTACGGACGTGAAGTCGTCCTCGGACATCCGCATGAGCAACTGGTCTTTGGTGATACCGGCGTTGGCGACCAGTACCTCGACGGGGCCGTGCTTGTCCTCGATCTCCTTGTAGGCCTGCTCCACCTGTTCGGCGTCCGTGATGTCGCACCGGACGGCCAGAACGCCCGCCTCGGTAAGGATCTGGGGGGGCTCGCCCGAGCGGTAGGTGATCGCGACCTTGTCGCCGTTGTCGGCGAAAGCGCGGGCGATGGCGAGGCCGATGCCCCGGTTTCCTCCGGTGACGAGAACCGAGCGGCTCAACGGATCACCCTTTCGATAGCGGTCTGGTACCTCGAAAACCTATCGGTACCACCCGCTCCGCGAGCAATCGGCCCCTGACAGCGCCGCCCGCCGGGCACTGTGGGGTTCCTACAGTTGGCACCCGGCCCGGCCTCATTCCGCCATTCCGGGCGCATGCGCGGAGAGGCCCTCTTCCCTCGCTGAGTCGAGCATGCGCTTGTCGTACGTGATCAGGGAGTCAAGAGCTCCGCCGATGACGAGCGCGCTCGCGACGTGAATGGCATCAAGGGATCTCAGAGCCCCCGAGACCCTGGTGGCCAGATCCCGGACCTCTTCCGTCAGCAGGATCTCGGTGACCATCCCGTCCAGATCCGACAGTGCATTGGGGAATGATCCGGCCTTGTCGAGCTGCCGGACGGTCTCGACAATGCCGATGGTGCTGGTGGCCAAGGGCAGTCCGGGCCGGTCGGACAGGAATGTCCTGAGCTCGGCAGCACCCGGCCTGCCTGTGAGCAGAGTGATGAGCGCCGAGGAATCCATGTAGATCAACGGTCGTCCTCCTCGCGTTCGGCCAGGAGAAGCTCCAGCGGATCGGGGGAGCCTGAGGGGAGGTCGTAGCGCGGAAAGTGGTCGAGGTCCGAGGTGGTCGCAGCCTTGAGCCGGATCTTCCCCTGAGCCACCAGGTCCGCGTACCGGGATGTCGCCCCTGAGCCGGGCAGCAGTATGGCGATCACCTTGCCGTGCCGGGTGACCTGGACCGCCTCCCCCTTCTCCACGCGGGCGAAGACGGCGCTCGGGTTGTACGAGAACTCTCGGACGGAGATTGCGCTCATCGGGGACGGGGCTCCCTTCAGCATGCGGCCAAGAAAGTACCTACACTCCAATATTGTACCTACAGCGAGGGTGCATCGGCGCAGGCTCCGGCAGCTCCCACGAGGCGATACCCCCCGACTTGGCCCGTTCATCACCCCCACCCCCGCGAGGCTCATCCCGCCGGGCATGGCACGCGACAGCGGATCTGTTTGCCGATCGACGACCGGACCACATGCCAGCCCGGAGCGAGCAGATCCAGCAGCGCGAGGCCGCGGCCGGCCTCGGCCTCCGCGTCGTCCAGCGCGATACCGCGACGGCGCGGAACGGTGCGGGGGTCCGGGTCATGGACATTGACCGCGATCCCGAAGGCCGCGGCGTACACCTCCACCACCACGGGCACGTGATCCCCGCACGCCCGAACGGCGTTCCCGACGAGCTCCGACACGACGAGCTGCGCGGTGTCGGCCACGTCGCCCTGCACGCCCAGCTCGGCCAGGGCCTTGGCGGTGAGCTCACGTACGGAGCGGAGGTTCGGGCCGGAGGCGTTGATGTGCGCCGCGAAGCCGCGGCTCCGGTAGCGCACGTAGCGCCCGACGGCGGGTGGCGGGGATGACGGGTCCTGGTCTTCCTCGTCGGCCATACCGAACATGACGCCTCCAGCCTGCGGCGCGGGGCCGCGCGAAGTGGGGATATCCACCACGCCATGCAATTGCGCATGCACGGTGAGTGGCGGCAGATAGCGATGATGCACCCCTCCACCCTGGGTAGCAAGTTTTCTACCTCTTTCGGTGATGAGTTCCCGGAAAGGTATTCAGCACCACCAACTACTGAGGTATGACTGCGACATGCCCAACTCTCCCCTGGTACCGACCGTCCGGCGCCGACGCCTGGGATCCACGCTCAGACGTCTGCGGAACGGCGCAGGTCTGACGCTCGACGAGGCCGCCGTCGCCATGGGCTGGAAAGGCCCGAAGCTGTCGAAGATCGAGAGCGCCAATCAGACCATCAGGCCCGGCGATGTCGTGACGCTGCTCAAGGTCTACGGGATCAACGATCTGGAAACGCTCAACGCCCTGGACAATCTGGCCAAGGACGCCAGCAAGAAGGGGTGGTGGCAGACCTACAGCGGAATCGTGTCCCCTGCCTACGCCGACTACATCTCGCTGGAGTCCGACGCCTCGCAGATCTGCGAATGGTCGCCACTGGTGATCCCGGGCTTGTTGCAGACCGCTGCGTACGCGCGCGAGAACATCGCGGGAATCACAACTTTCCGCACCACCGACGAAGTTGCGGCCCTTGCCGAAGTACGGTTGGCCCGGCAGTCCGTACTCACTCGGCCGGGAAAGCCGTTGGAACTGTGGGCCATCATCCACGAGGCCGCGCTCCACCAGCGATTCGCCGTCCGTCCCGCCACCATGCGCGAGCAGTTGCGACGCCTGCTCGATTCGGCGGAGATGCCCAACGTGACCATCCAACTGATGCCGTTGGGCTCAACCGCGCATCCTGGAGTCGTGGGCGGCTTCAGCATGGTCGGTTTCCCCGGCCCCGCCCCGGACGTGGTTCTGCTGGAAAACCTCAGCGGAGAGACTTACCTTGAGGGCGAAGGAGCGTCGCCCTTCGCGAAGGCGTTCGAGCGGATTCGGGCCACAGCGCTGTCCACGGAGGACTCGGCCGCACGCATAGCTGAGATGGAAGAAGGCCACAGAAAGTGAACGCGCCCGAGGCGGAGCTGTTCGGACATGACCTCTCGATCGTGTCCTGGCGCAGGTCCTCCGCCAGTGGAGCCGAGAACAACTGCGTAGAAGTCGCCAACCTCCCCGGAGGAGCAACGGCGGTACGCGACTCGAAAGACCCCGCACGCACCCCCCTGCGGTTCACAGTCTCGGGGTGGGCCGCGTTCAGGGCGGGTGTGATCGACGGCGAACTGTGACCGGTCGGGGCGGCTGGCCCGAGGGGCCATCTCGTAGGAGATGAAGCTCTGTTCGAGGCACCGCGACCGGATCCAGGACTCGGGTGGCCCACGCCGAACCGGTTGGACGAGTTCGGCGTGCTCATCCGGGGAAACCTATGGCCGGTCGCCCTCGACGCACGGCATGGTTCACTGCGGACACATGCCGAAAAGACGGAGTACTACATGCCTCATGAGGTAGATCAGTCGTTCCTGGCCCTGCCCCTGCGGGCCCTCGCCGACGCGGCGCTCGCCCGCGCGCGTGCGCTGGGGGCCGTGCATGCCGACTTCCGGTTCGAGCGGGTGCGCAGCGCGTCCTGGCGGCTGCGGGACGCCCGGCCCGCCGGGACCTCGGACACCACCGACCTCGGGTACGCGGTACGCGTGGTGCACGGTGGTGCGTGGGGGTTCGCGTCGGGCGTGGATCTGACGATGGACGCCGCGGCGAAGGTCGCCTCGCAGGCCGTCGCCATGGCGAAGCTGTCGGCGAAGGTGATCGCGGCGGCCGGGTCCGACGAGCGGGTGGAACTGGCGGACGAGCCGGTGCACGGTGAGCGGACCTGGGTCTCGGCGTACGACATCGACCCGTTCTCCGTACCGGACGAGGAGAAGGCGGGGCTGCTCGCCGAGTGGAGCAGCCGGCTACTGGGCGCGGAGGGGGTCGCGCATGTGGACGCCTCGCTGATGACCGTCCACGAGAACAAGTTCTACGCGGACACGGCGGGCACCGTCACCACCCAGCAGCGGGTGCGGCTGCATCCGCAGCTCACCGCCGTCGCCGTGGACGGGACCACGGGTGAGTTCGACTCGATGCGGACGATCGCCCCGCCGGTGGGCCGCGGCTGGGAGTACCTGACCGGAACCGGCTGGGACTGGGACGGCGAGCTGGAGCGGATTCCCGGGCTGCTGGCCGAGAAGATGCGGGCGCCGAGCGTCGAGGCGGGGACGTACGACCTGGTCGTCGACCCGTCGAATCTCTGGCTGACCATCCATGAGTCGATCGGCCACGCGACCGAGCTGGACCGGGCGCTGGGGTACGAGGCGGCGTACGCCGGGACCTCGTTCGCCACGTTCGACCGGCTGGGGAAGCTGGCGTACGGCTCCCCCGTGATGAATGTGACGGGCGACCGCACCACCGAGCACGGGCTCGCGACCATCGGGTACGACGATGAAGGGGTCGAGGCGCAGTCCTGGGACCTGATCAAGGACGGGACGCTGGTCGGGTACCAGTTGGACCGGCGGATCGCGAAGCTGACGGGTCTGGGCCGGTCCAACGGGTGTGCGTACGCCGACTCGCCGGGCCATGTCCCCGTGCAGCGGATGGCGAACGTGTCGCTGCGGCCGGATCCGGGCGGGCTGTCCACGGAGGATCTGATCGGCGGGGTGGAGCGCGGGATCTATGTGGTCGGCGACCGGTCCTGGTCGATCGACATGCAGAGGTACAACTTCCAGTTCACCGGGCAGCGGTTCTTCCGGATCGAGAACGGCAGGCTGGCCGGTCAGCTGCGTGATGTCGCGTACCAGGCGACGACGACGGACTTCTGGGGCTCGATGGAGAAGGTCGGTGGCCCGCAGACGTACGTCCTGGGCGGCGCCTTCAACTGCGGCAAGGCCCAGCCGGGCCAGGTCGCGGCGGTCTCGCACGGCTGCCCCTCCGCCCTCTTCCGGGGCGTCAACATCCTCAACACGACGCAGGAGGCCGGACGATGAGCGTTCATCACGGAACCGGCCGGGGGTCCGGGGGTCGACACCCGGGACAGCACAGTCTCAACACGACGAAGGAGGCCGGACGATGAGTCGCGTCAGCAAGCCGCACGAGATCGTCGAGCGGGCGCTCGAACTGTCCACCGCCGACGGCTGTGTGGTCATCGCCGACGAGGAGTCGTCCGCGAATCTGCGCTGGGCCGGCAACGCGCTCACGACGAACGGCGTGACGCGGGGGCGGACCCTGACCGTCATCGCGACCGTCGACGGTGCGCAGGGCACCGCGTCCGGGGTGGTGTCGCGGTCCGCGGTCACCGCCGACGATCTGGAGCCGCTGGTGCGGGCCGCCGAGGCCGCCGCGCGCGGGGCCGGGCCTGCGGAGGACGCACAGCCGCTGGTCGCCGGGGTGCCCGCCTCGCCCGACTTCGCGGACGCACCGGCCGAGACGGGATCGGACGTCTTCGCGGAGTTCGCCCCGGCGCTCGGCGACGCCTTCGCCCGGGCCCGGTCCGGTGGCCGTGAGCTGTACGGCTTCGCCCACCACCAGCTGACCTCCACGTACCTCGGTACGTCGACGGGGCTGCGGCTGCGCCACGACCAGCCGAACGGGACGCTGGAGCTCAACGCCAAGTCCCCCGACCGGACCCGGTCGACCTGGGCGGGCCGTTCCACGCGCGACTTCAAGGACGTCGACCCGGCCGAGCTCGACGCGGACCTGGCGCAGCGGCTGCGCTGGGCGGAGCGCCGTATCGAGCTGCCCGCCGGGCGGTACGAGACGCTGCTGCCGCCGACCGCGGTGGCCGATCTGCTGATCTACCAGCTGTGGTCGTCGACGGCACGGGACGCGGCGGAGGGCCGGACGGTGTTCTCCAAGCCGGGCGGCGGGACGAGGCTCGGAGAGAGGCTGTCCGAGTTGCCGTTGTCGCTGCGCAGCGACCCGCATGCACCGGGCCTGGAGTCGGCGCCGTTCGTGATCGCCCATGCCTCCGGGGACGGCGCTTCCGTATTCGACAACGGTCTGCCGCTGTCGTCGACCGACTGGATCCGGGACGGCAGGCTGGAGCATCTGACGACCACCCGGCACACGGCGGGGCTGACCGGGCTGCCGGTCGCGCCGGCGATCGACAATCTGCTGCTCGAAGGCGGTGGTGAGCGGTCGCTGGAGGAGATGGTGGCCGCGACGACCGGCCGCGGGCTGCTGCTGACGTGCATGTGGTACATCCGGGAGGTCGATCCGGCGACGCTGCTGCTGACCGGGCTGACCCGTGACGGGGTGTATCTCGTCGAGGACGGCGAGGTCGTCGGTGAGGTGAACAACTTCCGGTTCAACGAGTCGCCGGTGGATCTGCTGTCGCGCGCCACGGAAGCGGGCCGTACGGAGAAGACGCTGCCGCGCGAGTGGGGCGACTGGTTCACCCGGGCCGCCATGCCCGCGCTGCGGATCCCGGACTTCAACATGAGCTCGGTGAGCGCGGGCGTGTGACCCGCCTAGACTGGCTGTTGCCTTTCGATGCACAGAGCTTTCGATACACGTAGCTGAGGAGACACGGAACCGTGACGGACATCGTCGACGAGCTGAAGTGGCGTGGGCTGTTCGCCCAGTCCACTGATGAGGACGCACTGCGTAAGGCTCTCGCGGACGGTCCCGTCACGTTCTATTGCGGCTACGACCCCACCGCGGCGAGTCTGCACGTCGGTCATCTGGTGCAGGTGCTCACCATGCGCCGGCTCCAGCTGGCCGGTCTGCGGCCGCTCGCCCTGGTGGGCGGGGCCACCGGCCAGATCGGTGACCCCCGGCCGACCGCCGAGCGGACGCTGAACGACCCGGAGACGGTCGCCAACTGGGTGTCGCGGCTGCGGTCCCAGATCGAGCCGTTCCTGTCCTTCGAGGGCGAGAACGCGGCAATCATGGTGAACAACCTGGACTGGACCGCGGGCATGTCCGCGATCGAGTTCCTCCGGGACATCGGCAAGCACTTCCGCGTCAACAAGATGCTGACCAAGGAGTCCATCGCCCGGCGGCTGGAGTCCGACGAGGGCATCAGTTACACCGAGTTCAGCTACCAGCTGCTCCAGAGCATGGACTTCCTGGAGCTGTACCGGCGCCACGGCTGCACCCTCCAGCAGGGCGGCAGCGACCAGTGGGGCAACCTCACCGCGGGTCTCGACCTGATCCACCGCCTGGAGCCGGGCGCCGAGGTGCACGCGCTGGCGACCCCGCTGATGACGAAGGCGGACGGGACCAAGTTCGGCAAGTCCGAGAGCGGGGCCGTCTGGCTCGACCCGGCGATGACGACGCCGTACGCGTTCTACCAGTTCTGGCTGAACGTGGACGACCGGGACATCTCCCGGTACATGCGCATTCTCAGCTTCCGCACCCCCGCGGAGCTGGAGGAGCTGGAGCAGGTCACCGAGGAGCGTCCGCAGGCCCGGACGGCGCAGCGCGCGCTGGCCGAGGAGCTGACGACGCTGGTGCACGGCGCCGATCAGTGCGCCGCGGTCATCGCGGCGTCGAAGGCGCTCTTCGGCCAGGGCGAACTCGGCGAGCTGGACGAGGCGACGCTGAGCGCCGCACTGTCCGAGGTGCCGCACGCGCGGGTCACCGAGCTCGGTCCGCTGGTGGACCTCCTGGTGGAGGTCGGCCTGGCGCCGAGCAAGTCGGGTGCCCGCCGCACGGTGAAGGAGGGCGGTGCGTACGTGAACAACGTCAAGGTCACGGACGGCGAGAGCGCACCGGCCCGCGAGGAGCTGCTGCACGGGCGCTGGCTGGTGCTGCGCCGGGGCAAGAAGAACCTCGCCGCCGTCGAGGTCACCGGCTGATCCCGGAGAACGGACGTCGCACCGCGGCCGGGCACGCGTGACGCGTGCCCGGCCGCGGTTGCGTTGCGGCCCCGGGCGCGGGGGTCCTGAAGCCCGGGGGGTCCGGCGTTGCCCGGGCCCGAGCTGCCCGCCGGCTCAGGGGCGCGGCTCGTCGGCTCGGGCCTTCTGTCTGGTACCGCGGAACGATGCCCACAGCATGTCGCCGACCCCGACGACGACCACGGCGCCGATCAGCTGGAACAGGTGGCGCGTCCAGTCGATGCCCCTGGTGTCGTTGACCCCGATCCAGGTGGCGGCGGTATTGCCGAGGACGCTGCCGAGGATGCCGAAGATCGTCGTCAGCCAGAGTGGGATGCTCTGTTTGCCGGGCAGGATCGCCTTCGCGATCAGGCCGAGTACCAGGCCCACGATGATTGCCCACAGCCAGCCCATGTCGCCTCCTCGTGCGACGCGATGTCGCGTATGTGGGCCCAGTCTCGGCCCGTGGACCGTGCGCCGCATGCCGGACGCGTCCGTATGCGCGGCCCGGCTTCCGATCCCACGGAATGCGGCGCGCCCCGGTCTCGAAGCCGTCGGACACCGGGCGTACCGTGGGTGCGGTCCGGTCCGGAGAGCGTCCGGCGCGGGAATGTGGTCTTCCCCGACCCGTGAGAGGTGCTGGGGATGGGTGGTGGAGGCGTGATGCGGAAGCAGAGCGGTGTCGAGGTCTTCCGGATCACGGGAGCGCGGCAGGGTCTCGCGGACGATGTGCGCGGCAGGCAGCGGCGCTATGTGATCTCGATGTCCGTGCGGACGGTCGCGGTGATCCTGGCCGCTGTGCTGTGGAACGTCGAGCGGTATGTCGCGATCGTCGCGCTGGCGCTCGGGGTGCTGCTCCCGTACGTGGCGGTGGTCATCGCCAACGCGGGCCGGGAGAACACCCCTTCGCTTCCCTCGACCTTCGTCCCGGCGCCGGTGCGGCCGGCGCTCGACGCCGCGCCCGTGGCGGGTTCCGCGGAATCCGGTCCGGAGGCCGACGGGGTGCGGCACACCGGGGAATCGTCATGAGCGAGGGCACATCGGCATAAGCACAGTTGAGGCCGCGCCACACCCGGGGCGCGGGAAAACGACAGACCAATCATGAAGTTACGGTGCACCGCACCCCGGTCTGCGTGACATACTTCGTAAGCGCTCCGCATCCCCCGTCGGAGCGACAGACCGACGCCGGGCAGCTCCCCCCGTGGCTGCTCGGCGTCGCTTTTTCCCCGGTTTTCTCCGGTGGGGGTTGTGCGGGACAGCCGGTTCGCTCGGCCGTATGGGCGCTGACCTAGGGTTGAGTCCGTGAACTCCCCAGATTCCGCGGCCGAGAGCGCTGCCGCCGCACCCATCTGTTCCGCCAAGGGCTGCCGGGCCGACGCCGTGTGGGTGCTGGCCTGGAACAACCCGAAGCTGCACACCCCGGAACGCCGTAAGACGTGGCTGGCCTGCGAGGAACACCGGGAGCATCTCTCCTCGTTCCTGGACGTCCGGGGCTTCCTCAAGGATGTCGTGACGCTGGCGGAATGGGAGTCCGAAGGATCAGGGCCGGGCCGGTCCTAGCCACCGGATCGGGCCGGTCCCCGGGCCTGGTCGGCGGATCGGCTCCTAGTGCCCCTCCCGGCAAGCTTTGCCGGTCGCGGCACTAGCCGCCGATCGCCGACATCGGCCGGTCGGGCTGCAGGAAGGACGGGTCGTCCAGACCGGACCCGGCCTTCTTTCCCCACATCGCGAGCTTCCAGATCCGGGCGATCTCCTCGTCCGGCGCGTCGGAGCGCAGGGCACCGCGCAGATCGGTCTCCTCGCGGGCGAACAGGCAGGTGCGCACCTGGCCGTCGGCGGTGAGCCTGGTCCGGTCGCAGGCCCGGCAGAAGGGGCGGGTGACGGAGGCGATGACACCCACCCGGTGGGGTCCCCCGTCGACGAGCCAGCGCTCGGCGGGGGCGGAGCCGCGCTCTGCGTCGCCCTCCTCGGTGAGGGTGAAGCGGGTGCGCAGCGACTGGAGTATGTCGCCTGCCGTGACCATGCCGTCACGCTTCCAGCCGTGCTGGGCGTCGAGCGGCATCTGCTCGATGAAGCGGAGCTCGTAGCCGTGCTCGACGGCCCAGGCGAGCAGGTCGGGGGCTTCGTCGTCGTTGAGTCCCGGCATCAGGACGGTGTTGACCTTGACCGGGGTGAGACCGGCGTCGCGCGCGGCTTCGAGGCCGGCCAGCACATCGTGGTGACGGTCGCGGCGGGTGAGTGTCTTGAAGACGTCGGGGCGCAGGGTGTCCAGCGAGACGTTGACCCGGTCCAGGCCGGCGGCCCGGAGTGCGGCCGCGGTGCGCTTGAGCCCTATGCCGTTGGTGGTGAGGGACATCCTGGGGCGCGGGGTCAGGGCCGCGCAGCGCTCGACGATGGAGACGAGCCCGGGGCGCAGCAGCGGCTCACCGCCCGTGAAGCGGACCTCGGTGATGCCCAGCCGGGTGACGGCGATGCGGACCAGGCGGACGATCTCGTCGTCGCTGAGCAGGTCGGGCTTGGCCAGCCATTGCAGGCCCTCTTCCGGCATGCAGTACGTGCACCGCAGATTGCAGCGGTCGGTCAGCGACACGCGCAGGTCGGTGGCGACCCGGTCGTAGGTGTCGATGAGCATGTGGGCCCCCTCCCGCGCTTGCTGCCCGGTCGTCGTATCCGGCTTTCCGGGCTGACTCCTCCGAGACTACGCGAGATCTGTGACATCGCAGGGGCCCGTATGACACGAGGTGCGGCACGGCCGTGTCGTAGGACTCTACGACACGGCCGTTGCCGTACCCGGTTCGTTCTCGCTCAGTGCGCTCCGACACCGGTGAGGGACTTGACCTCCAGCTCGGCGTACTTGCCCTTGTCCGGCTCCTCCTTCGAAAGGAGGGAGCCGATCCAGCCGAGCAGGAAGCCCAGCGGGATGGAGATGAGGCCCGGGTTCTCCAGCGGGAACCAGGAGAAGTCGACGCCCTTGAACATCGATGTCTTCGGGTTGCCGGAGACGACCGGGGAGAACAGCACGAGGATCACCGAGCTCGCGAGACCGCCGTAGATCGACCACAGGGCGCCCTGGGTGGTGAAGCGCTTCCAGAAGAGGCTGTAGAGGATCGTCGGCAGGTTGGCGGAGGCGGCGACGGCGAAGGCGAGCGCCACCAGTCCGGCGACGTTCATGTCGCGGGCGAAGGCTCCCAGGACGATCGCGACCGCGCCGATGAGGACGGTGGCCCAGCGCGCGGCCCGCATCTCCTCCTTCTCGGTGGCCTTCCCCTTGCGGATGACGTTGGCGTAGATGTCGTGCGCGAAGGAGGACGAGGAGGCGAGGGTCAGCCCCGCGACGACGGCGAGGATGGTGGCGAAGGCGACGGCCGAGATGACGGCCAGCAGCACGGCGCCACCGGTGGAGCCGACCCCGCCGAGGTATTCGGCGAGCTGCGGGGCGGCCGCGTTGCCGGCCGGGTTCTTCGCCTTGATCTCGTCGGGGCCGATGAGCGCCGCGGCGCCGAAGCCGAGCGCGATCGTCATCAGGTAGAAGGCGCCGATGATGCCGATGGCCCAGTTGACCGACTTACGGGCGGCCTTGGCGGTCGGCACCGTGTAGAAGCGGATCAGGATGTGCGGGAGACCGGCGGTGCCGAGGACCAGGGCGATGCCGAGGGAGAGGAAGTCCAGCTTGGAGGTGCCGGTGGCGCCGTACTTGAGTCCGGGCTCCAGGAACGCCGCTCCGTGGCCGCTCTTCGCGGCGGCCGTGCCCAGCAGGTCGGAGATGTTGAAGTCGAACTTCAGCAGCACCAGGAAGGTCATCAGGAGGGCACCGGCGATGAGCAGCACGGCCTTGACCATCTGGACCCAGGTGGTGCCCTTCATGCCGCCGATCGTGACGTACACGATCATCAGCACGCCGACCAGCGCGACGATGAGGATCTTGCCCGCGTCGCTGGTGATGCCGAGCAGCAGGGAGACCAGGACGCCCGCGCCGGCCATCTGCGCCAGCAGGTAGAAGATCGACACGATGATGGTGGAGACGCCGGAGGCGGTGCGGACCGGGCGCTGCCGCATCCGGTAGGCGAGGACGTCGCCCATCGTGTAGCGGCCCGAGTTGCGCAGCGGTTCGGCGACCAGCAGCAGGGCCACGAGCCAGGCGACGAGGAAGCCGATGGAGTACAGGAAGCCGTCGTAGCCGAAGAGGGCGATGGCTCCGGCGATGCCGAGGAACGAGGCCGCCGACATGTAGTCGCCGGAGACGGCGAGCCCGTTCTGGAACGCGGTGAACTGCCGTCCGCCCGCGTAGAAGTCGGCGGCGCTCTTGGTCTGCCGGCCGGCCCAGACGGTGATGCCCAGGGTCGCGGCGACGAACACCGCGAAGAGCGTGATGATCAGCGGCCGGTGCTCGGTGGTCGAGGAGGCGGCCAGTTGCAAAGCGGGGTGGGAGTGGTACGCGGCGCTCATGCGTCGGCCTCCATACGGGACTTGATGGCCTCGGCCTTCGGGTCCAGCTTCGCGGCCGCGTGGCGCGAGTAGAACCAGGCGATGAGGAATGTGGTGACGAACTGGGCGAGGCCGAACACGAAGGCCACGTTGATGTTGCCGTACACCTTGGTGCCCATGAGGCCGCCCGCGTAGTTGGACAGCAGCACGTACAGCAGGTACCAGAGGACGAAGGCGACGGTCAGCGGGAAGGCGAACGAACGGTACGAGCGGCGCAGTTCGCCGAACTCCGCGCTCTCCTGCGTCGCGATGAACGCCTCGGTCGTGGGTTCGGCAGGGCGGGTGGCCGTACTGACCTCGGGTGGCGGTGCATCGGTAGCCACGGAATCTCCTCGCGACGCGGGTGCGGTGGTGGTGGGGACGGTGGATTTCACTGGGGAACCTCGGTGTCGGGGGATGGTGGTGCGTCTCCCCTGACAACGGCACGGAGAGCGCGGCGAAGCGGTTCACCGCGGGTTCACACTTCTCCAACTCGCCCCTTCGTACCCATCCGGTCGAACAAGGTGCCCCCAACTCATTGAATAGTGGGGCTGATCAGCGATAACTTCACTCGTCATGTACGCGACTGGGCACATCCTGTGTCCGGTCCACAGATACGGATGATGTGGAGACCCCATGGCTCATCTGGGATCCAGACGGACCCGCGCACTGACGCTGCCCGTCGGATTGGCACTCACGGCCTCGCTCGGCTTCCTGCCGACGGGTGCCGCTTCTGCCGCACCGGTGGACGCGCAGCCCACAGCGGCGGTCTCGACGGACGGCCCGAAGCTCTCGTACGTCGTCAACACGCGGAGCAATCACGGGACCGTCAAGCAGGTGACGAAGGCGATAGCCGAGGCCGGCGGCACGGTGGTGATCGCCTATGAGCAGATCGGCGTCATCATCGTCGAATCGCAGAACCCGGACTTCGCGAAGACGATCCGCCGGGCCAAGGCCGTCGATTCGGCCGGGGCCACCCGCACCAGCCCCATCGTTCCGCAGGCCACCACGGACATCGGGGTGGCGCAGCCGCTCACCGCCGAGCAGGCCCGGAGCGCGGCGGCGGAGGCGACGTCGGACCAGGATCCGATGGAGCCCCTGCAGTGGGATCTCCCCGCCATCAAGGCGGACCAGGCGCACCAGAAGACGCTGGGCAGCAGCAAGGTCACCGTCGCGGTCATCGACACGGGTGTCGACGACACCCACCCGGATCTGGCGCCGAACTTCAACCGCGGGGCCTCCGCGAGCTGTGTGTCCGGGGCGCCGGACACGACGGACGGCTCCTGGCGTCCGAAGACCGGTGAGAGCGACCACGGCACGCACGTCGCGGGCACCATCGCCGCCGCGAAGAACGGCATCGGGGTCACGGGTGTCGCGCCGGGCGTGAAGGTCGCCGGCATCAAGGTCGCGAACCCGGACGGCTTCTTCTACACCGAGTCGATCGTCTGCGGCTTCGTCTGGGCCGCCGAGCACGGCGTCGACGTGACCAACAACAGCTATTACACCGACCCGTGGATGTTCAACTGCAAGAACGACCTTGACCAGGGCGCCCTGGTCGAGGCCGTCGCCCGCGCCACCGGGTACGCGGAGCGCAAGGGCACGGTGAACATCGCCTCGGCCGGCAACAGCAAGTTCGACCTGGCCTCCGGCGCGATCGACGACACGACCAGCCCGAACGACACCACGGCCGTGACCCGGACGATCAACCCGCGCGAGTGCCTCGACATCCCGGCGATGCTGCCGGGCGTCGTGACCGTCTCGGCGACCGGCGCCAAGGGGCTGAAGTCCTCGTACTCGAACTACGGGAACGGCGTCATCGACGTCGCGGCTCCCGGCGGCGACTCGACGGTCTATCAGGCGCCCGCACCGCCCGCCACGAACGGTGCGATCCTGTCCACGCTGCCGGGCGGCAACTACGGTTACAAGAACGGTACGTCGATGGCCTCCCCGCATGTCGCGGGTGTCGCGGCCCTGATCAAGTCGACGCACCCGCACGCCTCCGCGGCCACGGTGAAGGCGCTGCTGATGTCCGGGGCCGACGCCACCGCGTGCGGCGCCCCGTACGACTACAACAACGACGGCAAGATCGACGCCGTCTGTGAGGGCGACAAGAACCACAACGGCTTCTACGGGGCCGGTGTGGTGAACGCGCTGAACGCGGTCCTCCGGTAGGAGCCCGCCGGGACGTGCGATGCGGCGGGAGGGGCCGGGCCTTCGGGCGGTCCTCCCGCCGCCTCTTCCCAGTTGGTGGCACTCAGTGCCATTGTGCGGGGATGAGTCATGCACGCATGTCCGGTACGGAGCAGGCCTGGGCGGCGCTCGGCGGTGCTCCCGCGCTTCTCGCGCACCTCGAAACGGGTGGCCCCGAAGGGCTGCTGCCCGCGCGGCTGCCCGTGATGGAACTGGCCCGTTCCGCCGTCGCGGTCTGCTCACTGGCCGCCGCCGAACTGGCCGCCCGCCGCACCGCGCGCCCCGTGCCGCAGATCCACGTCGACGACGGCGCGGTGGCCACGGCGTTCACCAGCGAGCGCCATCTGCGGATCGACGGCCGCGCGCCGACCAACTTCGCCCCGCTGTCCCGGTTCTGGCGCACGGCGGACGGCTGGGTCCGTACGCACGCCAACTACCCGCACCACCGGGCCCGGTTGCTCGCCACGCTGGGGCTGCCCGCGGACACCTCGGACGACATCGCGGTGGACGCCGTCGCCGCCTCGTTCACGGAGCGCACGGGAAACGAGATCGAGCAGACGGTGTACGCGGCGGGCGGCCTGGCCGTCGCCGCCCGTACACCGGCCGAGTGGGCGGCCGACCCCCGGGGCGCCGCCGTCGCGGGTACGCCGCTGGTGGGCAGGGAACGCACCGACAGCGCGCCCGTCCGCCGGACGACGCCGCTCACCGGCGAGCCGCTGCTGCCCGCCGCCGGGGTGCGCGTGCTGGACCTCACCCGGGTCATCGCGGGACCCGTCGCCACCCGTACGCTCGCACTGCTCGGCGCGGACGTCCTGCGGATCGACGCCCCGCAGCTCCCGGAGAGCCAGGACGCGCACTGCGACACCGGATTCGGGAAACGGTCGGTGAACCTGGACCTCGGCAGCCGCTGCGGCGCGGCCGCCTTCGATGAACTGCTGGCCGGCGCGGACGTGGTCGTCATCGGCTACCGGCCCGGGGCCGTCGAGCGGTTCGGCCTGACTTCGCAGGCCCTGGCCGCACGCAGGCCGGGGCTGGTGATCGGGCGGCTCTCGGCCTGGGGGCACGGCCCGTGGGCGCGGCAGCGCGGCTTCGACAGTCTGGTGCAGGTGGCCACCGGCATCGCCTCGGTCGAGGCCACGGCCGGGGCGGAGCACCCGCCCGGTGCGCTGCCCGCCCAGGCGCTCGACCACGGCACGGGCTATCTGCTGGCCGCCGCCGTGCTGCGCGCCCTGACCGAGCAGCACGACGAGGGCGGCTCCCGGCTGGCCACGCTCTCGCTCGCCCGTACCGCCGCCTGGCTCCTCGACGAGCTGCGCGCCGGCCGGGAGAACGAAGCCGCGGATTCGTCGTACGGCCCGGAGAAGTGGCTCACGGAGACGGACAGCCCGCTGGGACGGCTGCGTCACGCCGTGGCGCCGGTCGCCTTCGACGGCTCCCCCGCCGACTGGTCGCGCCCGCCCGGCCCGCTGGGGGCGGACGCGGCCGCCTGGCTCACGGCTCGATGAGCGCCTTCGTGCGCCCGCCGGGTGCGAGCGCTCCGACGGTCAGCAGGAACTGTGCGGCGATGTAGGTGAGCATGACCCAGAAGTCGGGGGCGGGCAGCTGCGGCCAGTCGGCGATGCCGGTGGCGATGAGCGCGTCGGAGAGGAGGAAGAGCGCCCCTCCGACGGCCGCGTACCGGCCGAGGGTGCCGGCGCGGTACGCCATCGTCGTGAGCAGCAGGCTGTAGCCGGTCATCGGGATCCGCAGGTCCGGCGGCAGGCCGTCCCAGAGCAGCGCGACGAAGGTGGCCAGGACGGCGGCGTACACGATCCCGGCGAGCAGCGGGCTCCGGGCGCGTCCGAAGAGCCACAGGTAGCAGACATGGCCCGCGGCGAAGGAGCCCATCCCGATGAGGAAGGCGGTGTCGGAGTCGGGCAGCAGCAGCGTGTCGCCGCCCCAGCCGAACAGGAGCGCCGCGATGAGCAGCCGGGGGCCGCGCCGGGCGGCGGCGTACCCGGCCAGCAGCGGCATCAGCAGGGGCTTGGCGAGGAGATGGGCGACCGGGACATCGGCGAGGACGCCGACGAGATCGACGGCCGAGGCCACGAGGAAGGCGATGAGCAGCGGGCGTACGAGACGTTCCCGCCGGTCGTTGACGGAGTCGGCGCTCCTGACTGCGTCGGCGCTCATCCGGTGCGCTCCTGGGCGGGGACGGCCGTACGGGCGACCACTCCGGTGGGCTGCCAGCCGGGCCCGCGGAAGATCCGTCCGGCTCGCTCGCTCCAACTGCCCGCCGCACGCACGTCGCGGGCGATCGCGGCGTACTCGTGGGTGGCGACGCGGAGCGGGTTGAACGTGTCGATGTTCTTGGTGAGGCCGAACACGGGCCGCTCCGTCTCGGCGGTGAAGGACCCGAAGAGGCGGTCCCAGAGGATCAGGATGCCGCCGAAGTTCCGGTCCAGGTAGCCGCCCTGCGACGCGTGGTGCACCCGATGGTGGGAGGGCGTGTTCAATACGTACTCGAAGGGTGCGGGAAGCCTGTCGATGCGCTCCGTGTGCACCCAGAACTGGTAGACGAGGTTCGCCGACGAGCAGAACGCGAGCGCGGCCGGATGGACACCACAGGCGATGAGCGGTACGTAGAAGGGCCAGACGGTCAGCGACGTCCAGGGCTGGCGCAGCGCGGTGGACAGGTTGAACTTCCGGCTGGAGTGGTGGACCACGTGGCACGCCCAGAGGATCCGGATGACGTGGTGGCCGCGGTGGGACCAGTAGTAGAAGAAGTCCTGCGCGAGCAGCATCAGCAGGACCGTCCACCACAGCACGGGAACCCGGAGCGGCGTCAGCTCGTAGACGGCGGTGTAGATCGCGACGATGGGCACTTTCCACAGCAGGTCGAAGACCAGGCTGCCGAGCCCCATGGTGATGCTGGTGACGGCGTCCTTCGTCTCGTACCCGGCGGCTTCCTCATCGGGGTGGAGGTGGTGGAGGGCCATTTCGAGGACAGTGAGCAGGACGAAGGCCGGTATGGACCAGAGCACGACATCGGGCAGGTTCGGCGGCATGGGAGCACCGTAGAGCCGCGGATCGACCGCGCACCAGACGTTGTTACCAACAAGTATGCGAGACGCGCTGTCAGCGGTCTTTGGAGACTTCCGCCAACGCGGACGTCACGCCATCCTTGTACCGGAACTCCCGGGGGCGAGTAACTGCCCTGCGATGATTCGGAAGTTGCCGCCCCCGGACAGCCCGAGAGGGTTCACGCGCACCTCGCCCATGGGGACCCGTCACATGAACCACCGAGGCGCCCAGGCACACTCTGCATGGTGTAGTCCCTCCGACAATCCCCTGACAAAAGGATGATCCACGCATGATCACGCTCACCAAGGAAGACGGCCCGGCGGACCTGGACGGGGTGACCCATCTGTCCATCGGCGTGTCCTGGGACCCCACGGCCGGCAGCAGCGGCGGCGTCATGGGTCTGGTCCGCCGCAAGACCGGAACGGACCTCGACCTGATCGCCATCGCCACGCAGGACGGGGACCCGGTGCGCCTGGCCGGCCTCGACTCGCTGGATCCCATGGGCAACGGCTCCCTCATACACAGCGGCGACAACCAGACCGGGCGCGGGGAGGGCGACGACGAGACCGTCACGGTCGAGTTCGCGCGCATCCCGGGCAACATCACGTCGATCGTGTTCGTCGCCGCCGCCTTCAAGAAGGGCAGTTCCTTCCAGAAGGCCCGCAACATCAGTTTCAAGGTCTACGACGCGACCGGGGGAAGCTCGCAGCAGGTCGCCGACATATGGCCCAGCCTGCTCACCCAGGACAACGGCTGCGCGGTGGCCAAGGCCGTGCGGGTCGGCGGCGCGTGGAAGCTCGAAGTGATCAATGTGACGGGGAAGATCAAGCAGGGTGACGAGCATGCCCTGATGCGCTTCGCCGTCAGCAAGTAGTACGCGGTCGCCGACGTGGCCGCGGGGACGTTCCCCGCGCCGGAGCGCACCTTCTGAGCGGAGGTCCGGTCGGAACGGACGGGCGAGAGGGCCGGAAGGCCGTTCGCCCGTCCACGTTCCCTCGCTGGTCGGCGCGGCGTCGAGGGCGGCCATGCGCGCGTGGCTCAGCCGACGCTCGACGCCGGACTCACCGGTCGACGTCATGGACGCAGCAGCACCCTCCTAGTAGGGCTTTGTTAGGTGCGGTGGTGTGGTTCGGGTGCCGGGGCGGGTTGGCCGCATATGGAGCAGGCGCCGGTCCAGGTGGCCAGGAGGGCTTGGAGTTCGCGGAGGACCGCGTAGAGGGTCAGGCCGGCGCAGGGGCTTTTGGGTCGAGTCTGAGCAGGGTGCAGAAGGCTTGGGCGAGGGAGGCGAGGGTGGTGTGGCGGTGCCAGCCGGGGAAGTTGCGGCCCTCGAAGTGGTCCAGGCCCAGGCCGTCCTTGAGTTCGCGGTAGTCGTGCTCGATGCGCCAGCGGATCTTGCAGATGCGGACCAGCTCGCGCAGTGGGGTGTCGGCGGGCAGGGTGGACAGCCAGTAGTCGGTGGGCTCGGCGGCGCCGGGCGGCCACTCGGCCAGCAGCCAGCACTCGGGCAGGGAACCGTCCACGGCGCGGCGGATCGTGCGGTTGGCCGGGCGGACGCGCAGTGCGAGGAATCGTGAGCGCATCTCGGCGCGGGGGTTGTTCCTGGTGGTCTTGCTGCCCTGGCGCCAGGTCACCGTCCGTAGCGTGGATCGTCCTTCGTCCAGGGCGAGTTGGCGCAAGGTGGTGTGGGGGTCGGGGTACGCCGGGCCGGGCGGGCGGCCCTGGCCGCTGTAGGGCGGGCGCCGGGGGACGGCGTCACCCGGGTAGGCGGTGGTGCTGCCCTTGACCGCGACCGCGTAGGCCAGCCCACGTTCGCTCAGGCCCTCGCGAAAGCCTGTCGCGTCCCCGTAGCCGGCGTCGGCGACCACCGGCAGGTCGGGCAGCTCCCAGTCCCCGCGAACCTCGTCCAGCATGTCCAGGGCCAGGCGCCACTTCTCCCGGTGCCGCTCGCTGTCGGGGATGCCGGCCTTCGTCCGGCGGCGGCGGATCGCCTCGGCCAGCAGCGCATCGTCCGCGTTCTTGGCGTCGTCCCAGCTCTCGGGCAGGAACAGACGCCAGTCGACCGCCGAGGAGGCACGGTCGGACACCAGGTTGACACTGACCCCGACCTGGCAGTTTCCGCGCTTGCCCAGCGCGCCGCAGTACATCCGCGCCACCCCCGGCGAGTCGTAGCCGTCCTTGGGGAAGCCCACGTCATCGATCGCGTACGCCTCGGGCGAGATGTGAGCCGCAGCCCAACGGGCCAGCCGCTCACGGACCTTGCCCCAGTTCCAGGTGGAAGAGGAGACGAACTGCTGGAGCTGCTGATGGTCCACACCCAGACGCTCGGCCATCGGCTGCATCGACTTGCGCTTACCGTCCAGCATCAGCCCGCGCAGGTACAACTCACCCTTGGCCCGCTGGTCCCGCCGCGCCAGTGAACCGAGCATCTCCGCCGCGAACGCCTCCAAGCGCGGGCGGACCGTCTCCATCTCCTCAGGTGTCACACCTGAAAGAAGATCACAACCCTACCCCTGGCCGAACATTCGGGGTACCTAACAAAGCCCTACTAGTGCCCCTCCCGGCAAGCTTTGCCCCGTCGCGGCACTAGACCCCCGCCGCCCCCAGCAACTCTCCCGCCGCATACGTGACCGCCATCGCCAGCGCTCCCCCGCCCATGTTCCGCAGCACCGCGGGTCCCGCCATCGCCTCGCCCAGGCGGGCGCTCCACCAGCCCGTCAACGCCAGCGCCGCCAGTACCGACAGCACGGTCACGAGCAGCCGCAGCGACGCCGGGGGCAGCACGATCGCCAGCAGCGGCAGCAGCGCGCCGACCGTGAACGCCAGGAAGCTCGCTCCCGCCGCGTGCCAGGGGTTCGTCAGCTCGTCCGGGTTGATGCCCAGCTCGACCACCGCGTGGGCGCGCAGCGCATCGCGTTCGGTGAGCTGGACGGCGGCCTCGCGGGCGACCTCGTGGCTCAGGCCCCTGCCCTCCAACAGGGCGGTCAGCTCGATGAGTTCCGCCTCGGGGGCCTCCTTCAGTTCCCGTTTCTCCGTCGCCAGTGCGGCCCTCTCCGAATCGCGCTGGGTGGAGACCGATACGTACTCGCCCACCGCCATCGACATGGATCCGGCCAGCAGTCCGGCCAGGCCCGCGGTGAGCAGAATGCCGCGGTCGGCGGTGGCTCCGGCCACACCGACGACCAGGCCGGCGGTGGAGACCACACCGTCGTTGGCGCCGAGGACCGCGGCGCGCAGCCAGTTCAGCCGCGTGCCGAGTCCGTTGCCGTGCGGTTCGTCATGCGCCTGGGTATCCGTCACCCGAGGATGGTCTCACCGTTGTTTTGATCATCAAGTGATCTCAGCAATCCCGGCGTTTCCGCTGGAATGGTCCGTAACGGGTCACCAGAGCGTGAGTTGTGCTCTGGTGACTTGTTGACGGTCTCCCGTTTCCTTCCCGGCCCGGGGGCTGGGGATTGTGCCACCTGCCCGCCCCGTCCCGGCCTTGCGGCGCGGGCGGGTGCTGCGGGTCTTGCGGTCGGCTCCACGGGGCTTCGACTCCACCTTGGCGGGGTCCAGGTCTCCGGCCACTCCGGTACCTGTTGTGCGGGCCGCGTGGGCGACCAGGTTGTGTCCGGCGTTTGCGTCCCGGTCGATGACGAGTCCGCAGTTGTCGCACTCGAAGACGCGCATGCTGAGGGGCAGCTTGGCTTTCACCGCACCGCAGCGCGAGCAGGTCTTCGAGGAGGGGAACCATCGGTCGGCAACGACGAGTCGCGTGCCGTGGCGACGGGTCTTGTAGGTGAGCTGGCGTCGGATCTCGCCGAACGCGGCATCCGCGACCCGGCGGGACAGGCGCCGGTTGCGGCCCATTCCTGCCACGTTGAGGTCTTCGATGACGATCGTGCCGTACGCGCGGGCAAGACGGGTCGTCATCTTGTGGAGGGTGTCCTCGCGGAGGTTCGCGACCCGGTGGTGCACCTTGTTCCGCGCCCGGTTCGCCTTCTCCCAGCGCTTCGATGCCTGCCGACCGGTGCGCCGGTCGGGGCCCTGGCGGCGCGAGACGACACGACTGGCGCGGCGCAGCTGCTTCTGCGCGCGGTCGAGGTGGCGTGGGTTGGGTTCCGTAGCGAGGACACCGTCGCTGTCCGCGAGGACGGCGAGGTTCTTGATGCCGAGGTCGATACCGACCGACGCATCCGGACGGGCGACCTTCGCCGGCTGATGCTTCTCCTCGACTTGCAACGACACGAACCAGCGGCCCTGGTCCAGGCGCACCGTCGCGGACAGGATCCGCATGTTTCCCGTGTCGGCGAGGGCGCGCAGGTCGGCCCGGTGTTCGTGGAGGCGGATGGTGCCGATCCTGGGCAGGGTGATGTGCCTGCCGTCAGGTTCGATACGGATCGTTCCGGTGGTGAACCGGCAGGTCAGGGATGCTTTCCGCTTCGACTTGAAGCGGGGGATGCCCATCCTCGGGCCTTTGCGCTTACCGCTCTTCGACTTCGCGTAGTTGTCGAACGCCGCCGACGCGCCTGCCAGGCCGGTGTTGTATGCCTCTTTGGAGTTCTCCTCCCACCAGTGGGCGAAACGTGGGTTGGTGCGTTTGTCCTCGTTGAACGACTTGCGTAGCGAGGGCAGCGACCACGACCGCCATGGTGTCAGCTCGTCCTCGGGGATGTTGTAGGACTGCTCGGCCTTGCGCTGCCACCACGCGGCGGTGATGTACGTGACCGCCCAGTTGTACGCTGCCCTCGCGGCACCTGCGTGCGAGTGCAGGTGGTGGCCGGCCGTGGCGTTCGGGTCCAGCGCGAGCTTGTACGCGAGGACGGTGAAACCGGGCCGGGGCTTGAACTTCTTCATCCGGCCACCTCGGGGCCGGTGGCAACGGCGACTGCCTGGGCGGCGCGGTTCTTCGCGGAGTGCCGGCCGTACAGGCGTGTGCACATCGAGGTCAGGGCCTCGGTGATGTCCCGTACGAGATCGTCGGCCCTCTCCGCGGGGTCAAGGACAAGCAGGCGCCGCCCCGAGGCCGAGAGGGCGGCCTCCAGGTGCTCGACGCCGAACCGGGCGAGGCGGTCACGGTGCTCGACCACGACCGTCCCCACACCCGGGCCGGCGAGCAGCCGGTGCAGCTTGCGACGGCGCCCGTTCAAGCCGGAGCCGACCTCCGTCACCACGTCAGCGACCGTGAGACCCCGGGACGTTGCGCCTTGAACGGTCCGGGCGACCTGGCGCTCCAGGTCCGCTTTCTGGTCACCGGACGAGACGCGGCAGTGCGCCACAACCCGTCCCGCAGCCTGCGGGACGGACTCGGTCACGAGCCATGTACCCGACGGCGTCTGGACAACCGGGACCGGCATACGGCCCTCCTTCGCCCAGATCCACGCGGTCTGGTAATGCACGCCGTTGCGCGCCGCCCACTCGGAAAGCTTCACCACATCAGGATATTCACACAGAATGACCGATATCCACTGAAAGAAATGGGAACTGTTGTTCATCTCGCCCCGTCACCAGACGCGTACCGACCCGCCCGGCGCGAAGGCGGGGCTGGTCGCGTCGGCCGGGGTCTCCTTGAGGGGTTCGGCGATCTCGTTCACCGTCGGGCCGACGGTCGCGGCGATACGGTCCAGGGCGGCCAGGTCGAATCCGTGGACGCGTGCGGCGTTGCCACCGGTCATCGCCGCGATCTCCTCGGGCGGCAGGCCCGCGTACGCGATCCGCAGGCCCTGCCGCGAGTACGGGGCGGTGCCCTCGTCGTGCAAGTAGTCGCTGCCCCACATGATCTTGTCGAGTCCGATCCGGTCGCACAGCGGCACCTCGTGGGGCCGCATGAAGCTGGCGCCGACGTAGCAGTGGTCGCGCCACACCTCGCCGGGGCTCGCGCCCATCGAACCGGCGAGCCCGGCACCGAACTTGGACTCGGCGGTGGCTGCCCGGGCCGAGGCCGCCACCAGCCGTCCGTGGTAGTAGTCCAGCATCTCGACGACGCCGGGGATCCAGCCGGAGCCCTGTTCGGTGAGGACGAGTCTGAGTCCGGGATGGCGGCAAATCGCGCCGCCGAAGATCAGGTACCACAGCGCCCGGTGCGAGAACCAGGTCGTCTCCACCATGAAGACGGCCCGGGCCGCCGGTTCGTCGCCGAGCGCGGAGCGGCCGATCCGCCGTGGTGGTTCACCGGTACGTCCAGCTCTTCGCAGACCGCCCACAGCGGGTCGTACACCCGGGAGTAGAGCTCCGGGACGCCGGAGCCGGGCGGGGCGCCGGGCAGCAGGATGCCGCCGGGCAGGCCCGCTTCCTTGGTGCGGCGGACCTCGCGGGCGGCCTCCGCCGGATCGTTGAGGAGGATCTGCGCGACGCCCGCGCGTCGGCCCGGCAGTTGCGCGCAGAAGTAGGCGAGCCAGCGGTTGTGGGCGCGCAGGCCGGCCCAGCGCTGCTTAATGGACGGCGGCGACCGCGACGGAGCCGGCGCCGAGCGGGTAGCCGGGGAGTTCAACCGTGCTGATGCCGGCCCGGACGAGCGGGCGCTGTGCGGGTTCGAGGGGCGGCGGCAGGACGGCCGCCACCGCGTCGGGGTCGCTCTCCCAGAGGGCCACCACGCCGGTGGACCAGATGTCGGGGAGCGTGGAGCGGGCCGCGCGGGCCGCCGCGATCTCCGCCCCGGTGCGCGCGCCGTACCGTACACGTGCCATGGACGTACCACCCTTCTCGGTTGTCCGATACCCGGGTTCTGTAACACAGTTACACCGATGCGAATGAAGGGTAAATAGGCGTGCAACCAACGGAGTTCGAAAAACTGGGAGCACTGTGGCCCGACCGTCGCTGACCCGCGAAGAGGTACTGGACACCGCCACCGCCCTGGTGAAGCGGCACGGCCCGCAGGCCCTCACCATGCGCGGGCTGGCCGCCGAACTGGGCACCGCGGTCACGTCGATCTACTGGCACGTCGGCAATCGCGAATCACTGCTGGACGCCCTCGTCGAGCGCACCGTGCGGGAGATGGGCACCCTCCGCCCGGCCGGCCGGACCCCGGCGGCCCGGATCGTCTCCGTCGCCGTCGGCCTGCGCCGCGAACTGCGGGCCCGGCCGCATCTGATCGCGATGGTCCACGAACGGGGGCTCACCGAGCGGATGTTCCTCCCCGCACAGCGGGCCCTCGTCCACGAGGTGCACGCCGCGGGGCTGCGCGGGGCCCGGGCCGCGGCAGCCGTGCGGGCGGTGCAGTTCCAGACCGTCGGCTTCCTGCTCGTCGAACGCAATCGGGAGCGGTCCCCCGTCCAGTCCCCCGGCGAGGGCGATCTGTGGGCCGCGTCCACCGCGGACGACGACCCGGCGCTGGCCCGCGCGCTGGCCCGGCCCGCCGATCCGGAGCGGCTGTTCGCGGACTCCGTGCGGGCCCTGGTGGAGGGTCTGCTGGCCGGCCCCGTACGGCGGGCACCCGGGCGGGAGACGGCCGAATAGGAGACTGTCGGAGGCGGCCCGTATTCTCTGTGACCATGCTCGACGACCGTCAGACCGCAGCACCGTGGCCGACCGCCTACCCGCAGGGGTACGCGGTCGTCGACGTGGAGACCACCGGACTCGCACGGGACGACCGGATAGTGTCCGCGGCCGTCTACCGCCTGGACGCGCAGGGCAACGTCGAGGACCACTGGTACACCCTCGTCAATCCGCAGCGTGATCCCGGCCCGGTCTGGATCCACGGGCTGACCAGCGAGGTCCTGGACGGCGCTCCGCTCTTCCCGGAGGTCGCCGCCCAACTGTCCGAGCGGCTCGCGGACCGCGTGCTCGTCGCGCACAACGCGGCCTTCGACTGGTCGATGCTGGCCCGGGAGTACGCACGGGCCTCGGTCACCGCCCCCGTCGAACAGCGGCTGTGCACCATCGCGCTCTCCAAGGAGCTGCGGCTGCCCCTGCCCAACCACAAGCTGGAGTCGCTGGCCGCGCACTTCGGAGTCGTGCAGCAGCGCGCCCACCACGCGCTGGACGACGCCCGGGTGCTGGCCGAGGCGTTCCGGCCGAGTCTGCACGCGGCGGCGCGGGGCGGGGTGCGGCTGCCGTTGCTGGAGTGCCGGCCGCTGACCGAGTGGTCGGACTCCCCGGTCGCCCCGCGGATCGGCTACCAGCCCTCGTACGGTCAGGGCAGCTGGCGTCCCTCGCGAAAGCGTCCGGCGTGCCCGTATCCGAACCCCGGGCGGTACGAGAAGGACAAACCCCTCATGCAGGGCATGCGGGTGGCGTTCTCCGGGGACACCTCCGTCGACCGCGAGCTGCTGGAGGACCGGGCCGTGGAGGCCGGGCTGCACGTGGCGACCAGCGTGTCCCGGCTGACCAGTCTGCTCGTCACCAATGATCCGGACGCGGCGACGTCGAAGACGGTGAAGGCGAAGTCGTTCGGGACACCGATCCTGGACGAGAGCGCGTTCACCCATCTGTTGCGCGATGTGGCGCCGGCGGCGGCGCAGCCGGCCGCGCGGTCATCGGAGTGAACCGGGGGCGACTCGCCCGCCCGCCGCTCGCCCGCCGCCGCTCCGGCGTCCCACCCTGTGGCGCATGGCACGTTGCGAGGTTTGCGGAAACGACTACGGCATGTCCTTCGAGGTGCACGCGCAGGGCGCCGTGCACGTCTTCGACTGCTTCTCCTGCGCCATTCATCGCATGGCGCCCATTTGCGAGCACTGCCGGGTCCAGATCATCGGCCAGGGCGTCGAGGTCAACGGCCACTGGTTCTGCGGCGGTCACTGTGCCCGCGCCGAGGGGAAGGTGGGCATCATCGACAAAGTCTGAGCACCGGCCGCCGCCGCGCCCCCTTCCCCCACCCCTCCGCGATGCACCCCATGACTCAGTTGTACCGTCATGGGGTGTACCGCTTCCTGTTGACCCGGCAGTGGCTGATCCTCGCCCTCCTCGCCCTCGTACTGATTCCCACGATGGTCGAGCTGGGCTTCTGGCAGCTGCACCGGCATGAGCACAAGGTCGCGCAGAACTCCCTGATCTCCCGCAACCTCAAGGCGAGACCGGTTCCGGTCGCCTCGCTCACCTCGCCGGGTCACACGGTCCCGCGCTCCGACTACTGGCGCGCGGTGACGGCCACGGGTACGTACGACACCGCGCACGAGGTGGTCGTACGCCGCAGGACCTCCACCGACGGCCGGATCGGCGTCCACGTACTGATCCCGCTCGACCTCAAGGGCGGCGGCACGGTCCTGGTCAACCGCGGCTGGGTACCCTCCGCCGACAGCCAGCGCGCGTTCCCCGACGTACCGGCCGTGCCCAAGGGCGAAGTGACCGTGACCGGGCGGCTCAAGGCCGACGAGACGACCAGCGCCAGCGGCATCAAGGACATTTCGGACCTGCCGGACCGCCAGGTGATGCTGATCAACAGCGCCCAGGAGGCCAAGCGGCTCTCCCGGCCGGTGTTCGGCGGCTACATCGAGCAGACCGGACCCGAGCCGTCCGGCGACTCCCCGGAACTGATCGCCGCCCCCGACGACGGCTCGATCGGCCCGCACATGGCGTATGCCGTGCAGTGGTGGCTGTTCGCCGCGGGGGTCCCGGTGGGCTTCGTCGTCCTTGCCCGCCGGGAGAAGCGCGACCGGGTGGAGGCCGCGGCCAAGGCCGCCGCCGCCGGGGAACAGGACGCCTCCGAGCCGAAGACGCCAAAGACGCCAAAGACGCCTGAGCAGCCGGAAATGCCGGAGAAGCCGGAGCCCGCGACGGCCTGACGCCGTCTCCGGCGGGGTGCGGGGCCGCCCCTGATCGCCGGCGTACCGACGTGCCCCATGCCTCTCGTGGGACTGGGCTGCTTAACGAGGCCCAGGTTCGGGAACACGCCAGAACGTGACCCCACGCATCGAGGACTACGCCCTCATCGGTGATCTGCAGACAGCCGCCCTGGTCGGCAGGAACGGTTCTGTCGACTGGCTCTGTCTGCCGCGCTTCGACTCGGGCGCCTGTTTCGCCGCCCTGCTCGGCACCGAGGACAACGGCCACTGGCGGATCGCCCCGCAGGGCGCCGACGCCTGTACCCGGCGCGGCTATGCGGGTGACTCCCTCGTCCTGGAGACGTACTGGGAGACCCGTACCGGCACGGTCAAGGTCATCGACTTCATGCCGCAGCGCGACCGGGAACCCGATGTCATGCGGATCGTCGAGGGCGTCAGCGGCACGGTCGAGATGAGCTCCGTGATCCGGCTGCGCTTCGACTTCGGCTCGGTCGTGCCGTGGATGCGCCGCTCGCAGGGACACCGGGTGGCGGTCGCGGGCCCGGACTCTGCCTGGCTGCGCAGCGAGCCGCCGGTCAAGACCTGGGGCCAGCAGTTCTCCACCTGCTCGTCGTTCACCGTCTCCGCGGGCGAACAGGTGGCGTTCGTCCTGACCTGGCACCCCTCCCACTCGCCCCGCCCCGAACTCGTCGACCCGTTCGAGGCGCTGGAGAACACCCTGGCCGACTGGGCCGACTGGTCCGCCCGGTGCAGGTACCGGGGCCCGTACCGGGAGGCGGTGATCCGCTCGCTGATCACGCTGAAGGCGCTCACCTTCGGTCCGACCGGCGGCATCGTGGCGGCGCCCACCACCTCTCTGCCCGAGGAGATCGGCGGCGTACGGAACTGGGACTACCGCTTCTGCTGGCTGCGGGACTCCACGCTGACCCTCGGCGCGCTCATCTCGGCCGGCTATCTGGAGGAGGCGGCCGCCTGGCGGGACTGGCTGCTGCGGGCCGTCGCCGGGAATCCGGCGGATCTGCAGATCATGTACGGCCTGGCGGGCGAGCGCAGGCTGCCCGAGTCGGAGCTGCCGTGGCTGCGCGGATACGACAGCTCCGGCCCGGTCCGGATCGGCAACGCCGCGGTCCGCCAGCGTCAGCTCGATGTGTACGGGGAGGTCATCGACTCGTTGCGGCTCGCGCGGGAGGCGGGCCTGAACGACAAACCGCACGCCTGGAACGTGCAGCTCAGCCTGCTCGGCTTCCTGGAATCCGCCTGGCGCGAGCCGGACGAGGGATTGTGGGAGATCCGCGGCCAGCGCCGCCACTTCGTGCATTCCAAGGTGATGGCCTGGGTCGCCGCCGACCGTGCCGTCAGCACCCTGGAGAAGAACCCCTCGCTGCCCGGCGAAGCGGACCGGTGGCGGGCGATGCGGGACGCCGTGCACCGGGAGGTGTGCGAGAAGGGGTACGACCCGGAACGGAACACCTTCACGCAGTCCTACGGCTCCCGGAACCTGGACGCCGCGACACTGCTGATCCCCCGGACCGGATTCCTGCCGCCGGACGATCCCCGGGTGATCGGGACGGTCGACGCGGTCCGGGAGGAGCTGGGCAGCGGCTGCCTCGTCCGCCGCTACAGCACGGACGGCACCTCGATCGACGGGCTGCCCGGCAGCGAAGGGGCCTTTCTGGCGTGCTCGTTCTGGCTGGCCGACGCCCTGCACCTGACGGGGCGCACCGAGGAGGCCCGAAAGCTCTTCGAGCAGCTGCTGGCGCTCCGTAACGATGTGGGGCTGCTGGCCGAGGAGTACGACACCGTCGGGCGTCGGCAGCTCGGCAACTTCCCGCAGGCGTTCAGCCACATCGGACTGGTGGGCACGGCCATGGCCCTGGCCGGGGAGGACACGCTGGAGGCCGAGGCGGCAGGATAGGGCCCATGGATCTTGGACTGAAGGACCGCGTGTACATCGTCACCGGAGCGACCCGGGGGCTGGGCAACGCCACGGCCCGGGCGCTGGCCGAGGACGGGGCGCGGGTGATCATCACCGGGCGGGACGAGAAGCGCGTCGAGGCGGCCGCCGCCGAACTGGGGCCGGACGCCGTCGGCCTCGCCGCCGACAATGCCGACCCCGCCGCCGCTCAGCGTCTGGTCGACAGCGCGCACGAGCGGTTCGGGCGGCTCGACGGCATTCTCATCAGCGTCGGCGGGCCGGCGCCCGGCTTCCTCGCCGACAACACCGACGAGCAGTGGCAGTCGGCCTTCGATTCGGTGTTCCTGGGTGCGGTACGTCTCGCCAGGGCTGCGGCGGCCACACTCGGCGAGGGCGGGGTCATCGGTTTCGTGCTCTCCGGCTCCGTGTACGAGCCGATCGCCGGGCTGACGATCTCCAACGGGCTGCGCCCGGGTCTGGCCGGCTTCGCCAAGTCCCTGGCCGACGAGCTCGGTCCCCGCGGGATCCGGGTGGTGGGCGTGCTGCCCGGCCGGATCGACACGGACCGGGTGCGGGAGCTGGATACGCTCTCGGGCGACGCGGAAGCCTCCCGCACGGCCAATGCGGCACGTGTTCCACTGCGGCGGTACGGCACACCGGAGGAGTTCGGCCGGACCGCCGCGTTCCTGCTCTCGCCCGCGGCGTCGTATCTGACGGGCGTCATGCTGCCGATCGACGGCGGCTACCGGCACGGTTTTTGAACCCGCGCGTTCCCGCACCGGACCGGCCTTCGAAGCGGTGCCTTCTCGAACCGGACCGATTTCCGGGCCGGCGCCTTCCTGGACCGGACCGTTCCGCAGGAGCGGCCCGGCTTCGTTGCGTACCGTCGGGCGGTCCGTTCGAGTCCGTCCGGCGATACGTCAACTCACGCGTTCCGCACGGTGCTTGACCGCCCGCAGTCGCACCTCGGCCGGCAGCTCGGCCAGCCCCGCCGAATCCCGCGCATGCGCCAGCGCCTCGTCGGTGAGGCGGCCGAGCGCCTCGTCCGGCGCGGCGTGCGGCTCCATCAGCAGGCGGATCCTGGCATGTGGCGAGCTGCGCCGGCCGGTCAGCGTGACCTGGGCGCGGGCCACCCCGTCCAGGGTCCCCGCCTCCTGGGCGAGCACCCCTTCCAGGGCCCGGCCCCGCAGCAACGCGCCCTCGCCGTCGCCGCTGTCCACCAGCACCTCGGCGAGGCGGGCCCGGCGCAGTTGGGCCAGCAGCCACCACAGGGCGAGGACGACCACGACGGCAAGGACCGCGATCACCGTCGGCCACCACCAGCCCTCGCCGCGCCAGCGGTCCCGGTCGGCCTGGCTGAGGAGCACATCGCCCTTGTCGTACCAGGGCCACCAGGACGGTACGGAGAGGCTGAGTCCCGCGGCGAGCACCGCGCCGCCGACGCAGATCAGCACCAGCCCGGCCAGGCCGAGCAGCACCCGGTTGACGGTCCTGAGCAACCGACTCACCCCTTCTTCGCCGGACGGCGGACCTGTACGGACAGGCTGGGCGGCCTGGCCAGCCCCAGTTCCCTGATGGCGGTGGCGAGCACGGTGTCCAGATCGGCCCGTACGTCGTCGAGTTCGCGGAAGTGCGACACCGCGCGCACCCCGGCCCTGCTCCGGCCCATGCGGACCCGTACCGACTGCACGCCGGACACCTCGCCGGCCCGGTCGCGCAGGACCAGCGCTGCCGCTGTGCGGTCGAGTCCGGCGCGTATGCCGGGACGGTCACGGCGCATCGGCAGCAGGTCGCGGAGTCCGGGGGTGACGGCGAGCACGAGCAGCCACAGGCCGATCACCAGGGCGGCCATCGCGCCGGTCAGCACCCAGACGTTGTCCAGCGGCCGCTCGGCGAGTTCACCGGCCAGCACGCGGCGCCACCGCATCGCCGGCCGGCCGGCCCGTACCGCCGCCACGTCGTAGAGGAGGAGGCCGGCGCCGCCGAGGGTCACCAGCGCGAGGACCGCCGCGGGGATGCGGCGCGGGGACCAGAATCGGCCCGCCCTGTCGCCGCCCCCCTGCTGTGCGGGCACCGGGTCGTACGCGGCGGACGAGGCGGACTGGTCGAGTTCGAGCAGGTCCCCCTTTTCGACGGGCCGGGCGGCGGGCAGCCGCTGTTCACGGTGTTCCGGGTCGTGGGGCTCGGTCATCGGATCCTCCCCTGTGCCGCGATGCCCGCTCCCGTCGGGTGCAGGCGCTCGACCTGTACGGCAACCTCGGGCACTTCCATGCCCGCCAACGCCCTTACCCGTTCGGCGACACGCCGACGCACCCCGCCGCACTGGCGGCCGATGTCGGTGGGGTATCCGAGCTCCAGGCTCACCCGTACCCGGGCGGTGCCACGTTGCACGGTGACCGTGGCGCGCGGCGAGGCGCCTTGCTCCGGCAGCTCGTCGATCGCCTCCTTCGCCGCCTGTGCGGCGATCTTCGCGATCACCCGGTCGGCGATCCGGGTCTCCCCGCGCCCACCGGCGGCGATCGGGCCGCCCGCCCCCGACAACGCCGTCACCGCCGTCGGTCGCCGCGCTCGCGACCCCGGAAGAAGTCGCCGGGTTCCAGGTCACCTTCCAGGAACCGGCCGACGACGAAACCGACCGCCCCCAACGCGGCCACCAGGAGAAAGGCGCCGAATCCTCCGAAGTACCCGGCGAATCCGAGCGCCATGCCGGCCACCATGCCGACCACCGCCATGTTCATCGTGCGCTCCTCAACTGACTCGGTTCCGAGGCATGCAGGTTCGGAGGCCTAGTGAAGACGTGGTTCGGACTGGTCCTCGTCGTCGGGCTCGTCGGGCAGCTTCACATCACTCACCGCGATATTGACCTCGACGACTTCCAGGCCGGTCATCCGCTCGACCGCCGCGATCACGTTCTCCCGTACGTCACGGGCGACATCGATGATCGACACGCCGTAGTCGACGACGATCTCCAGGTCGAGTGCGGTCTGTGACTCGCCGACCTCCGCCTTCACCCCGCGGGTGACGGACTTGCCACCGCCGGGGACCCGGTCGCGCACCGCCCCGAACGTGCGCGAGAAGCCGCTGCCCATCGCATGGACACCGACCACGTCGCGGGTCGCCATTCCCGCGATCTTCTCGACCACGCCGTCGGCGATGGTCGTGCGGCCGCGGGTGGCGGGGTCTCCCCCACCGCGCTTGATGAGCGGGGTCGCTTCCTTGTCGGGGCTCTCGGGCCGGTTCCGCTGCGGAGTCTCCGTCATCGCCACTCTTCCCTTCGGACACGTTGGACCTCCTTGCCCACACTAAGTGCGCTTGCCCCGTCTCGCGCCGTGGATGCGGCAGGCTGGGGACATGACGACGGCTGACGGTCCGCGCGGGACCGACGGATGGACAGCGGCGGTACGGCAACGGCTCGGCCTCGGCCGGCTGCTTCCGCTGGGCGGTCCGGCGGACGGGGCCTGGATCTCGGAGCGGGCCGCGGTCGCGGTGCTGCGCGGCGCGGTGAGCGGGCCGGGACCGGGGCCGGTGCTCGGGAAGCTCAGGATCTCGGTGGCGGATCCGGACGGGGCCCCGGCTGCGGAGGTGGAGCCACCGCCGAGCGCCCTGCCGCCGGGGCCGTTGCGGATGGAGGCGACCATGTCGGCGATGTCCGGTCTGCCGCTGCCCGCCGCTGCCGCGCAACTGCGCTCGGCGCTGCTGGCGGCGGCCGCGCAGCGGCTGGGCCTGGTGGTCGCCGAGGTGGATCTCCGGGTGACGGAACTGCTGGACACGTCACCCGTACCGCCGACCCCCGAACCGGCCGAGGTGCGCGGGGCGAGGCCGGAGGGGGCGGTGGGGGTCGCTGCCGCGGGTGTTCCGGGTGTGGTGGCGCTGACTCGGGTGCTGGGCAACGCGGTGCACACGGGTCCGGGCCGGGTACGGGTCGAGCTGGCGACGGAATCGGGGCACCGGGCGCTCGACGTGGCCCGCGCGGTGCGGGGCGCGGTGGCGGCCGCGGTGGAGGGGCATCCCTCGGTCACGGTGCTGGTCACGGCGGTGGCGGAGCGGGACTGATCACCGGACCCAGGACCGACCCACCGGGTCCGGGACCGATCACCGGGCCCAGGGCGCTGACCCAGCGGGTCCGGGGCTGATCACCGGGCCCAGGGCGCTGACCCACCGGGTCCGGACTGCCTTGCCGGGGCTGTCGCATGGGGCCCGGGAGGGTCCTGCTCGGGCCCCGGATCAGTCGGTGATGCCCGCCAGGTCGCGCAGCCGGCGGCCCTGCGCGGCGCGTTCGGCGATGCGCTGCTCCTCGTAACCACGGGAGACGGCACCGCTCAGCAGCGCCTTGGTCTCCACGACCGCGTCGCGCGGGGCGGCTAGCAGTGCGGCGGCCAGGTCCCGGGCCGCCGCGTCCAGTTCACCGGCGGGGACCAAGAGGTTGGCCAGGCCGGTGCGCTCCGCCTCCTCGGCGTGCACGAAGCGGCCGGTGGCGCAGATTTCGAGCGCGCGGGCGTACCCCACCAGGCTCACCAAGGGGTGGGTGCCGGTGAGGTCGGGGACCAGGCCGAGGCTGGTCTCACGCATGGCGAACTGCACGTCCTCGGCCACGATCCGCAGATCGCAGGCGAGGGCGAGCTGGAAGCCGGCCCCGATCGCATGCCCCTGGACGGCCGCGACCGACACGATGTCGTTGCGGCGCCACCAGGTGAACGCCTCCTGGTACTCGGCGATGGTCGCGTCGAGCTCGGACTCCGGGCCGCGCGCCATGTCGAGGAAGGACGGCTCACCGTCGAACCCCTCGGGGGTGAACGCCTGCCGGTCGAGGCCCGCGGAGAAGGACTTGCCCTCGCCACGGAGCACGACGACCCGCACGCTGCCGGGCAGCGCCCGTCCGGCCTCGGTCAACGCCCGCCACAGAGCGGGAGACTGAGCGTTGCGCTTGGCCGGATTGGTGAGGGTCACCGTGGCAACCGCGTCGTCGACGGTGAGTCGTACGCCGTCCTTGTCGAGCACAGAGTCGAGCGAAGTCACGGGGCGCCTCCGGATCGGTTCAGTCAGCCGGTCGAACTAAGTGACTGAACAGTAACCACCCGGCCGACAGTCTGGTCGACCGGGTGGCCACCACCGAAACCGGTGAGCCCCGGGACGGGTCCGGAGGACCTGTCCCGATCCGCCGAAGGCCGTCAGGCCGTGGCGGCCTTCTTGCCCCGCGTCGCTCCGCCGCGTCCACGCAGCGTGACTCCGGACTCACTGAGCATCCGGTGGACGAATCCGTAGGAGCGGCCGGTCTCTTCGGCCAACGCCCGGATGCTCGCACCGGAGTCGTACTTCTTCTTCAGGTCTGCCGCGAGCTTGTCGCGCGCGGCGCCGGTAACCCGGCTGCCCTTCTTCAGAGTCTCGGCCACCCGTGCCTCCTCATGGGAAGTGCGCTCTGGACTCTCATGATCACCCCTCGGGGGCGTCCTGGCCACCCATTCGGCAAGGTCCGTGCAACCGGATTCCGGCCCGGGGAGCGGACCGACACAACCGGAATCCCCCATTCCGCGGGGCTTCAGGGGCGGGTGACGACAACCTCGGGACGAACCGCCAGGTCAGGGCCACACGGGGAATGCGGCCCCGCATGGGTGCGCCCGGCAGGTATCTGCCGGGCGCCGCGCCGAGGTACGAGACGTACTCACGCAGATGATGGATCACGCATGGGCCGAATGATCCATACGGAGTGGATCAGAGGTGACCGGTCCGGGATCAGGCCAGCGCGACCAGGTCCCGGTAGTCCGCGCCCCACAGGTCCTCGACACCGTCGGGCAGCAGGATGATGCGCTCCGGCTGGAGGGCCTCGACCGCTCCCTCGTCGTGCGTGACGAGGACGACGGCACCCTTGTACGTGCGCAGCGCGCCGAGGATCTCCTCGCGGCTCGCCGGGTCGAGGTTGTTCGTCGGCTCGTCCAGGAGCAGCACATTGGCGGAGGAGACCACGAGGGTCGCGAGCGCGAGACGGGTCTTCTCGCCGCCGGAGAGCACTCCGGCGGGCTTGTCGACGTCGTCGCCGGAGAAGAGGAACGAACCCAGCGTCTTGCGGACCTCGACGAGATCGAGGTCGGGCGCCGCGGAGCGCATGTTCTCCAGGACGGTGCGGTCCGGGTCGAGGGTCTCGTGCTCCTGGGCGTAGTAGCCGAGCTTGAGTCCGTGGCCCTCGATGACCTCGCCGGTGTTGGGCTTCTCGGCGCCGCCGAGGAGCCGCAGCAGGGTGGTCTTGCCCGCGCCGTTGAGGCCGAGGATGACGACCCGGGAGCCCTTGTCGATGGCGAGGTCCACATCGGTGAAGATTTCGAGGGAGCCGTACGACTTGGACAGTCCCTCCGCCATCAGGGGAGTCTTGCCGCACGGCGCCGGCTCGGGGAAGCGGAGCTTGGCGACCTTGTCGGAGACCCGGACGGCCTCCAGACCGGAGAGCAGCCGCTCGGCGCGCTTGGCCATGTTCTGCGCGGCGACGGTCTTGGTGGCCTTGGCGCGCATCTTGTCGGCCTGCGAGTTGAGGGCCGCGGCCTTCTTCTCGGCGTTCTGCCGCTCGCGCTTGCGGCGCTTCTCGTCGGCCTCGCGCTGCTGCTGGTAGAGCTTCCAGCCCATGTTGTAGACGTCGATCTGCGAGCGGTTGGCGTCGAGGTAGAAGACCTTGTTGACGACCGTCTCGACGAGCTCTTCATCGTGGGAGATAACGATGAAGCCGCCGCGGTAGGTCTTGAGGTAGTCGCGCAGCCAGACGATCGAGTCGGCGTCGAGGTGGTTCGTCGGCTCGTCGAGCAGCAGGATGTCGGCGTCCGAGAACAGGATGCGGGCCAGCTCGACGCGGCGGCGCTGACCGCCGGAGAGCGTATGGAGCGGCTGTCCGAGCACCCGGTCGGGCAGGCTGAGCGCGGCGGCGATGGTGGCGGCCTCGGCCTCGGCGGCGTATCCGCCCTTGGTGAGGAACTCCGTCTCCAGGCGCTCGTACTTCTTCATCGCCTTCTCGCGGGTGGCGCCCTTGCCGTTCGCCATCCGCTCCTCGTTCTCCCGCATCTTGCGCAGGATCTCGTCGAGACCGCGGGCGGAGAGGATCCGGTCGCGGGCGAGTACGTCGAGGTCGCCGGTGCGCGGGTCCTGCGGGAGGTAGCCGACCTCGCCGGCGCGGGTGATGGTGCCGCCGACGGGGTTGCCCTCGCCGGCGAGGCACTTGGTGAGGGTGGTCTTACCCGCTCCGTTGCGGCCGACGAGGCCGATGCGGTCGCCCTTGGCGATACGGAAGGAGGCGGACTCGATGAGGATGCGGGCGCCGGCGCGCAACTCGATGCCGGAAGCGGTGATCACGGTAAAACTCCAGGGCGGGTGGGCTGCGGACGGGACGACTAAGAGTTCGACTCGACGCCGTTACTCATGCACAAGGAGAATTGCCATAGGGGTCATTCTACTGGCGGTGTGCAACTGCTTTTCCGCATGCGCCCACGGCACTCGTCCCGCCCTCGCCGGGCGCCGCCGCTCCGTGGCGGGCCGGGCCGAATCGGGCCGTTGTCGGTGGCGGGTGGAAGACTGAGACGCAGATCACAGAGATCACAGAAACGGGTCACGGGAGCACGAGAAGGGGTGAGCGTCATGGCAGGCGCACCGGCCGGCGTTCCGACGATCTATCCGACGATTCTGTACGACGACGCGAAGGCCGCGATCAAGACGCTGACGGAGGGCCTCGGCTTCAAGGAGGAAGCGGTCTACGAGGGCGCGGCCGGGCAGGTTCTCCATGCGGAGCTGTCCTGCGGCAACGGCAGAGTGATGCTCGGTTCCAAGGGCCGCGAGGGTGCCTTCGCCAAGGCGATGCAGGGGGCGGGCCCCGCCGGTGTCTACGTCGTGGTGGACGAGGTCGACGCGCACCACGCACGGGCCGTGGAGCACGGGGTGGAGATCCTGATGCCGCCCACGGACCAGGACTACGGCTCGCGCGACTTCATGGCCCGGGACGGGGAGGGCAATGTGTGGACCTTCGGGACGTACGCACCGGGGTCGGCGGGCTGACGGCCGGGCGGACCGACTGCCTGAGTGACGGGCTCAGCGGCGCACGCGCGGCCGGACGGGCTCGGGGCGGGCCCGTCCGGCGTGGTCGTACGGGCTACGCGCCGCCCGTGTGCACCTGGAACGCGGCCCGGCGCACCGCTTTGGCCAGTGCGGGGTCCGGGTGCGCGGCGGCCAGGGCCACCAGAACCTGCACGGTGCGCGGGTGGCCGACGGCCCGTACCTCGTCCAGCAGCGCCGGCACCGTGCCCTGGACGGCCGAGTCGAGGTGGCGGACCAGCAGTCCGGTCTCGCCGTGGTCGGCGACGGCCGCCGCGGTGTCGACCCAGAGCCAGGTGGCCTCCTCCCGGCTGAGGACGTCCTGGGTGTCCTCGGGGTCGGTTCCGTCGTACTCGGCCAGCCAGAGCAGCGCGTAGGGGCGCAGCGAGGGGTCGGCGACGACGGAGCGCACCTCGGGTTCCGCCGGGGCGCCGACGACCCGGAGGGCTTCGAAGGCGAGGCCGCGCAGCAGTGCGTCCTCGCCGCGGGCCACGGCGAGGAGTTCGGCGACGGCGCTTCCGACGGGGCGGGCGGCAAGCCAGGCGCGGTATTCGTCGCGGGCCGGGCCGGGGGTGAGCCGGGCGCAGCCGAGCAGCATGTCTGCGGCGGACTGCTCGATGTTCCCGGCGGGGCTCTGGGCCGCGACGCAGATCTGCTCCAGCTTGACCCAGACCGCCCAATTGCCGAGCGGGGTGAGGGTGGCGTGTCCGGCGCCGAGCGTGAGCGCGCCGACGGCGACCAGTCCCTCCAGGGCCCAGTCGAGGAGCAGGGCGACCAGGGCGGCGGGGTGTGCGGCGGGGGCGGGTTCGGCCGGTGCGGTCAGCGGCCGCGGTCCGTACGGCACCTCGCAGCGCTCCTCGTGGAGTTCGGCGACGCGCTGGCCGAGCAGGTCCAGGAGGGCGGGCACGGTGACCGGGCCGGCCGAGAGCTGGAGGAGGGAGAGCACCTGGGGCACGGCCTCGACGGCCTCGGCGACCGCGGTGGACTCGATGCCCTCGGGTGCGGGGTGGACGAGCGACCAGGCGTCGAAGAGCGCCACCCAGCCGCGGAGCACGGCGGAGTCGTCGCGGTCCCAGGCGCGCAGCCGCCAGCCGGGGCGCGCGGTGCCGCCGTGCAGTTCGACGAGACCGGCCAGGCGGGCCCGGTCCCAGCCGGAGCGCACCTGGGCCGGGGACAACTCCAGGGCCGTCGCGGCCCGTTCGAGAGCCTGGGCGGCCGGTGGCGGTGCGCCGGGGAACGCGCCGTCGGCTGCCCAGTGGGCGATCCGTACGGCGTCGGCGAGGACCGTCCTGGCCTGGCGGGCCAGTTCCGCCCGGGGCGGGGTGCCCTCCGGAGGGCGGGGCGCCGGCCTGGTGCGGCGGGTGGTCACCGCCTTGCGAGCGGTGGCGATGGGTCGGGGGCGGACAAGTCGCAGCCTGGAGTCGCGCGGAGTACGGGACGTCACGGGGAGCAGTCTTGCCTCTGACGGCCCGAAAGCCCAAACGGAACCCGAATTCCCGGTGGAGGGGGTGCCCGGCGGGGTCCGGCACCAATCGGCCGATCCCCCTCATCAGGTCACATCAGGGGCGTGAGGAAGCGGCGCAGGGCCTCTTCGTAGTGGACCGGATCGGCATTCCACATCGCCGCATGCGGAGCCTGTGGAACGGCGCGCAGGGCGACCAGGTCCGGGCGGCGGGCGGCGAGATCGCGGGACGGCTGCCAGGGGGCCAGGGTGTCGTCCGGGCCGTGGAAGATCAGGGCCGGGACGCGCAGCTCCGACGCGAGGGAGCCGTCCAGGAGCCGGGCGCCGCGCAGCCCGGTCTGTCCCTGGGCGGCGCGGACCGCGAGCGGCAGCAGCGCGGTCGGGACGCCGTGGGCGACGGCCAGGGCGCGCAGTGTGGTGACCCAGTCCAGGACCGGGGAGTCGAGGACGAGACCGCGGATCCGGTCACGCAGCGCAGAGTTGACGGCCGCGTGCAGCGCCATCGAGGCGCCGGTGGACCAGCCGTGCAGGACGACCTTGTCGGCTCCGTACCGCACGGCGAAGCGGACGGCCGCGTCCAGGTCGCGCCATTCGGATTCGCCGAGGTGGGCGAGGCCGTCGGGGGAACGCGGGGCTCCGGCGTCGCCGCGGTAGGCCAGGTCGAGGACGGGCAGGCGCAGGTCGTGCAGGAACTCCATGATGTTCATGGGGTGTTCCCTGGTCGTACCGAGTCCGTGCACGGTGATGACCCAGGTGTCGCGGGCGCCGGGCAGGAACCAGGCGGGCAGTGCGCCCAGTTCGCCGGGGATCTCGACTTCCCTGTGGTCGAGGCCGAGGGCCGAGGAGGGGTCGCCGCTGTGCAGCTGCGGGGTGATCCCGACCTTGGCGCCGGGTTCCAGGTTGCCGCGGTCGACCCGCTCCAGTCGGCGGACGACCGTGTCGGGGGCGTGATGGGCGTGTTCGATCACCGGGCCGACGACCGCGTGGACGTCGTCGCCCACCAGTCCGTACCTGCCGGGCCGCAGCGCGGCGAGGGAGCGGGTCAGGGTGATCTGCCCGGCCGCCGTGGCGTGCACGGTGAGCCTGCGGTCGGCGGGGAGCGGTCGTCCGGACGGCGCCCTGAGCGCGGCGTCGCTGGCGTACCGGCCGGCCGCGACAGCTGCCGCACCGACGCCGAGGATCGTGGTGACGGCTGCTGCCGTGACTGTTGCCGGGCGCACGGCTCCAGTGTCGGGGGATGTGCGGCACCCTGCCAGCGGACGGGGGCCGTCCGGTGTCCCGGCAGAGGTGATCCCGGAACGGATGATCTCGGAAGGGGTATCCCGGAAGGGGGCATCCCGAGGGGGGCACCCGGGAAGGATATGGGACCGCCGGGAGCGGGTCAGCCCGGTTGTCCGTATCCCTTCAGGGCTTCCTGTACGTCGCGCAGCTGGGCCGGGGAGAGCAGGCTCGGAGTGTGTCCGGGTACGGAGCTCGCGGTGAGCCAGAGCCGGCAGAGCCATTCCAGCTGGGCGGTCCTGTCGTACGCCTCGTCCAGGCGGGCTCCGTAAGTGAGGGTTCCGTGGTTCTGGAGCAGGCAGCCCGTACGGTCCCGCAGGGCGGTGAGCATGTTTTCGGCCAGTTCCGCGGTCCCGTAGCGCGCGTAGGCCGCGACCCGGACGGGGCCGCCGAGCATGGCGGCGGCGTAGTGGACCGGGGGGACCTCGTGGACCAGGGTGGAGACGGCCGTGGCGTGCACCGCGTGGGTGTGCACGACGGCGGCCGCGTCGCTGTTCCGGTAGACCGCGAGATGAAGCGGGAGTTCGCTGGTCGGGGCCAGTTCGCCGATGATCCGGTTGCCTGCCAGATCGACGCCGACGGCGTCCTCGGGGCCGAGCCGGTCGTACGGCACTCCGCTCGGCGTGACCAGGACCGTCCCGCCGACCCGGGCCGACACGTTGCCCGACGTGCCGACGACGAGGCCGTCCGCCGCCGTCCGGCGGGCGGTGGCGACGACGCCCTCCCAGGCCTGTTCGATCGCGTCCCGCTGCTGATCGCTCATACGGAGATCCTGTCAGCCGCGAAGGCCCGGGTCAGCTCTATGAGCGAACGGACAAACGGTCGGCTCGGCCGAAGTCGCCACCATCACAAATCGGAAACGATCGCAAATAGGGGTGACGAGGGGGCGAAACGGGCCTCACGGGGCCCTGCGCCCGACTCGTGCCGCCCGCGGAGGACGAGCAGAGAACAAACTGAGCGACCCGACTCCGTTTGGAGTCACCGTGACGCCCTGTCCAGTTCATCTTCCGTTCACTCAGGTTGCCTACGGTCCACGTGCCAATGACGTCGAACGATTGCCTGGGTAAATGGAACACATCACGCTGCTCCTCGCGATTGTGATCGTGACAGCTCTAGTGTTCGATTTCACGAACGGTTTCCATGACACCGCCAACGCGATGGCGACGACCATCTCGACCGGCGCACTCAGACCGAAGACAGCGGTGGCCATGTCCGCCGCTCTCAACCTCGTCGGCGCTTTCCTGTCCGTGGAGGTCGCCAAGACGATCTCCGGCGGGATCGTCAACGAGAACGGGCTGCGGACAGAAGTCATCTTCGCGGCACTCGTCGGCGCCATCCTGTGGAATCTGCTGACCTGGCTGGTCGGGCTGCCGTCCAGCTCCTCGCACGCCCTGTTCGGCGGACTGATCGGCGCGGCGGTGATGTCGGCGGGCTGGTCGTCGGTCAACGGCGGCACCGTCGTCACCAAGGTGCTGCTCCCCGCGGTCGCCGCCCCGATCGTCGCCGGTCTGGCCGCGCTGCTGGCCACCAGACTGACGTACCGGATCGGCGGGAAGATCCGTAACGACGCCCAGGAGAAGGCCACCGCCAAGGGCTACCGCGCGGGCCAGATCGCCTCGGCCGGACTCGTCTCCCTCGCCCACGGCACCAACGACGCGCAGAAGACCATGGGCATCATCACCCTGGCGCTGGTCACCGGTGGCGTCCTGCACCCGGGCTCCAACCCGCCGGTCTGGGTGATCGTCTCCGCCGGTCTGGCCATCGCGCTCGGCACCTACCTGGGCGGCTGGCGCATCATCCGCACCATGGGCAGTGGCCTCACCGACCTCAAGCCGCCGCAGGGCTTCGCCGCCCAGACCAGTGCGGCCACGGTCATCCTGGCCTCCTCCCACCTCGGCTTCTCCCTCTCCACCACCCAGTCCTGCTCCGGCGCCGTGATGGGCGCGGGCCTCGGCCGCCAGGGCGGCGTGGTCCGCTGGTCCACCGCCACCCGGATGTTCGTCGCCTGGGGTCTGACCCTGCCGGCCGCGGGCCTGGTCGGCGCGGGCGCGGAATTCCTCACCAAGCAGGGCACCTGGGGTGTCGTGGTCGTCGCGGCGCTGCTGGTCGCGGGCTCCGGGGCGATCTGGATGCTGTCGCGCCGCAAGCCGGTCGGCCACGGCGATGTCGCACCGGCGGACGGCGTCGCCGAGCCCGCGGGCGTCGTCACCACGGCCATCGCCGCCGTCAGCCCGCCGCTCACCGCGGCCCAGGCAGCGGCACAGGACCTCAAGACCACCATTCCGGCCCCGGCCGGAACCACCCCGGACCCGGCGCGACCCGCCACCGTCTAGGCCGACCTTCCAGGCCGGTCCGTCCGGGCCCGCCGTCCGGGCCCGCGTCCAGGCCCGCCGTCCAAAGGATTCCGCATGAAAATCGACTGGGCAGCCCTCGGCACCGTCTTCGGCGTCTCCCTCGTCGCCACCGTCGCACTGGTCGGCCTCTTCACCCTGGGCATCGTCGGCCTCTCCAAGCAGCCCGAACCGGCCACGCAGGGCGGCTCCGGCGGCTCACTGCTGCTGGCCCGCGCCGGCGCGTACGTCTGCTTCGCGCTGTGCGCGGCGGCGGTCGCGTACGGGATCTATCTGATCGTCGCCTGAGCCCCGCCCCGCGCACTCCCTCTTCGGGCCGGACACACCTCGTGTGTCCGGCCCGAAGTGCTGCGCCCGGCCCGGTGTGGGCCTCAGCACACTGCGCCGTCGCAGGTCAACGGCAAGTTGACGGGCGTTCGCGGAGCGTGGTGGACTGCCGGAGCCAATTACGGCGACAGCAGAGGAAGCCGGTGCGAATCCGGCGCGGTCCCGCCACTGTCACCGGGGAGCAGTCCCCCACACCGGAAGTCACGGCACGCGCGAGCGGGCTGGAAGGCCGGGGGAACTGCGGATCCGGGAGCCAGGAGACTCTCGTCGCCGGTCACGTCGAACCAGGGCGCGGACCCTGAGTGAGGACATATCGCCATGCCTGGCTGCCGTGCGTCCGTTGCTGTGGCGCTCTCACCGAGAGCCGCCTGTACGAAGCTCCTTCGAGGCGTAACGGCCGGCTGAGCCGTGCGTGCCGACCGCGTCTTCGCGTACGGCGCCACAGCCGGCCTGATCGGCGATCTGCTGCTCGGTGACCCCCGCAGGGGGCATCCGGTCGCCGCCTTCGGGCGGGCCGCGGCGGGCGTCGAGCGCCGGCTGTGGCGCGACCACCGCGGGTGGGGCGCGCTGCACACCCTCGTCTGCGCCGGAGGCGCCGCGGGTGGTGCCGCGCTGCTCGCCCGTGCTGTACGCGACCACCCCGCCGCCTCCGTCGCGTTGACCGCGGCCGCCACCTGGTCCGTCGTCGGCGGTACCTCCCTGGGGCGTGAGGCCCTGACCATCGGTGACGCCCTGGCCGCCGGTGACCTCGACCGCGCCCGCGAGCGGCTGCCGCATCTGTGCGGGCGCGATCCGCACTCCCTCGACGGGCCGCAGATCGCCCGCGCCGTGGTGGAGTCCGTGGCCGAGAACACCTCGGACGCCGTGGTCGGCGCCCTGGTGTGGGGTGCGCTGGCCGGTGTCCCCGGGCTCGTCGGCTTCCGGGCCGCGAACACGCTCGACGCCATGGTCGGCCACAAGTCGCCCCGCCACCGGCGCTACGGCTGGGCCTCGGCGCGCCTCGACGACCTCGCGGGCTGGCCCGGCGCCCGGCTCACCGCCCTGCTCGCCGTGGCCTCCGGGCGGCGGCCACGTGGAGCGGTACGGGCGTGGCGGGCCGACGCGGCCAAGCACCCGAGCCCCAACGCGGGCCCGGTGGAAGCCTCGTTCGCGGGTGCGCTCGGCGTGCGGCTCGGCGGGACGCTCGCGTATGGCGGCCGCGTCGAGCACCGCCCCGTCCTCAACGGGGAGACGGGCCGGGCGGTGGAGACCCAGGACATCGAACGCGCGGTACGGCTGTCGCGCCGGGTGAGCGCGCTGGCCCTCGGCGTGTGCGTGACGGGCCGGTTGGGCGTGGCCCTCGCCGCACGGCGGATCGCGGAACGCCCGATGACAGAACGCTCGGCCGCGGGGACTCCGGTCGCAGTGACGTCGATCGCTGTGACCTCGATCGCTGGAATTTCAATGGCAGCACGTTCGATCGCAGGACGGAGACGGACATGAGCGGCGGACTGCTGGTCGCCGGAACCACCTCGGACGCGGGCAAGAGCGTCGTCACCGCGGGCATCTGCCGCTGGCTCGTACGCCGGGGCGTGAAGGTGGCGCCCTTCAAGGCGCAGAACATGTCGCTGAACTCGTTCGTCACCCGCGAGGGCGCCGAGATCGGCCGCGCCCAGGCCATGCAGGCCCAGGCCGCCCGGGTCGAGCCGACCGCGCTGATGAACCCGGTCCTGCTCAAGCCCGGCGGCGACCGCTCCAGCCAGGTCGTCCTGATGGGCAGAGCCGTGGGCGAGATGAGTGCGCGCGGCTACCACGGGGGCCGGCAGGAAGCGCTTCTCTCCACGGTCGTGGACTGTCTGGAGCAGCTTCGGGGCACGTATGACGCGGTGATCTGCGAGGGCGCGGGCAGTCCGGCCGAGATCAATCTGCGGCGCACGGACATCGTGAACATGGGCATCGCACGGGCGGCGCGCTTCCCGGTGGTGGTCGTCGGCGACATCGACCGCGGCGGCGTCTTCGCCTCGTTCTTCGGTACGACGGCGCTGCTCGACGCCGAGGACCAGTCGCTGATCGCCGGCTACCTCGTCAACAAGTTCCGGGGCGACGTCTCGCTGCTGGAACCGGGCCTGGAGATGCTGCGCGACATCACCGGGCGGCGGACGTACGGGGTGCTGCCCTTCGCCCATGGCCTCGGCATCGACGAGGAGGACGGGCTGCGAGCCTCACTGCGCGGGGCCGTGCGCGAGTCGGCCGTCGCGCCGCCGCACGGCGAGGACGTACTGCGCGTCGCGGTGTGCGCCGTACCCCTGATGTCGAACTTCACCGATGTCGACGCGCTGGCCGCCGAACCGGGCGTCGTCGTCCGGTTCGTGGACCGCGCCGAGGAGCTGGCCGACGCCGACCTCGTCATCGTGCCGGGCACCCGCGGCACCGTGAAGGCACTGGCCTGGCTGCGCGAGCGCGGCCTCGCCGACGCCCTGGCGCGGCGCGCCGCCGAGGGCCGGCCGGTCCTCGGGATCTGCGGCGGCTTCCAGATCCTCGGCGAACACATCGAGGACGAGGTCGAGTCGAGGGCGGGGCACGTCGACGGCCTCGGCCTGCTGCCCGTACGCATCCGCTTCGACCGCGAGAAGACCCTCGCCCGCCCCGTCGGCGAGGCGCTCGGCGCGCCGGTCGAGGGGTACGAGATCCACCACGGCGTCGCGGACATGGGCGGCGGCGAGCCATTCCTGGACGGCTGCCGGGTCGGCGCCGTGTGGGGCACGCACTGGCACGGCTCGCTGGAGAGCGACGCGTTCCGCCGCCGCTACCTGACCGAGATCGCGCGGGCCGCCGGCCGGCGCTTCGTCCCCGCCCCCGACACCTGCTTCGCCGCGTTGCGCGAGGAACAGCTCGACCGCCTCGGCGACCTCATCGAAGAACACGCGGACACGGACGCGCTGCTGCGGCTCATCGAGTCGGGCGCACCGTCCGGACTTCCCTTCATCGCCCCCGGAGCACCTGGAGCACGCGCATGAACTCCCCTACGAGCACCGTGCTGTTGCTGTCGACCGCCGACACGGACCTCCTCGCCGCCCGCGCCTCCGGCGTGCCGTACCGGATCGGCAACCCCACCCGCATCGACGTCCGCGAGGAACTCCCCGCGCTGATCGAGGACTCCTCCGTCGCCGTCGTCCGTCTCCTCGGCGGCAAGCGCGCCTGGGAGGACGGGCTGGCCGTCCTCAAGGCGTCCGGCATCCCGACCGTGCTGCTGGGCGGCGAGGGCGTGCCGGACGCGGAACTGATGGCCGAGTCGTCGGTACCGGCCGGTGTGGTCGCGGAGGCACTGCGCTACCTCGTGGAGGGCGGCCCCGGAAACCTCGTGGAGCTGGCCCGCTTCCTGTCCGACACCGTCCTGCTGACCGGTCACGGTTTCGCCGAGCCGCAGCAGATGCCCGAGTGGGGCCTGCACGGCGGGCGTACGTTCACCGAGGGCCGCCCGACCGTCGGGGTGCTCTTCTACCGGGCACACCAGCTGTCCGGGAACACCTCGTTCGTGGACGTCCTGTGCGACGCGGTCGAGGCGCGCGGCGCCAACGCCCTGCCCGTGTACTGCGGTTCGCTGCGCGGCGCCGACGCCGGTCTCTACGAGCTGCTCGGCAGGGCGGACGCCCTGGTCGCCACGGTCCTCGCGGCGGGCGGCACCCGCGCGTCGGACGCCTCCGCCGGGGGCGACGACGAGGCCTGGGACATCGGCGCGCTCGCCGAGCTGAACATCCCCGTCCTCCAGGGCCTGTGCCTGACCTCGTCGCGCGGCGCGTGGGACGCCTCGGACGCGGCGCTCTCCCCCATGGACGCCGCGATGCAGGTCGCGATCCCGGAGTTCGACGGCCGGCTGATCACCGTGCCGTTCTCCTTCAAGGAGCAGGGTCCCGACGACGTGCCCGTCTACCGCGCCGACCCCGAACGCGCCGCGCGCGTCGCGGGAATCGCGGTACGCCACGCCGTCCTCAAGCACAAGTCGAACGCCGAGAAGAAGCTGGCCCTCGTCTTCACCGCCTACCCGACCAAGCACTCCCGCGTCGGCAACGCCGTCGGCCTGGACACGCCCGCGTCGGCAGTGCGGGTCCTGGACGCCCTGCGCGACGCCGGTTACGGGGTCGACGGGCACCCCGACAACGGCGACGAGCTGATCCACCGTCTCATCAACGCCGGTGGCCACGACATCGAGTGGCTGACCGAGGAGCAGCTCGCCGCCGCCCCCGCGCGCGTCCCGCTCGCCGACTACCGGGCCTGGTTCGAGAAGCTGAAGCCGGAGCTGCGCGACTCGATGCTGGAGCACTGGGGCGAGCCGCCGGGCTCGCTGTACGTGGACGGCGACGACATCGTCCTCGCCTCGTTGCAGTTCGGGAACGTGGTGGTGCTGATCCAGCCGCCGCGCGGCTTCGGCGAGAACCCGATCGCGATCTACCACGACCCGGACATGCCGCCGTCGCACCACTACATGGCGACGTACCGCTGGCTAGAAAACTCCTTCGGTGCGGACGCCGTCGTCCACATGGGCAAGCACGGCACGATGGAGTGGCTGCCGGGCAAGGGCCTCGGCCTGTCCGCGGGCTGCGGCCCCGATGCCGTGCTCGGCGAACTGCCGCTGATCTACCCGTTCATCGTCAACGACCCGGGCGAGGGCACCCAGGCCAAGCGGCGCGGGCACGCCACCGTGGTGGACCATCTGGTGCCGCCGATGGCGCGTGCCGACACCTATGGCGACCTGGCCAAACTGGAGCAACTGCTCGACGAGTACGCGCTGGTCAGCGATCTCGACCCGGCAAAGGCGCCGTCGGTGCGGGCGCAGATCTGGACGCTGGTGAAAGCCGCCGAGCTGCACCACGACCTCCATGTCGACGAGCAGCCCGGCGACGACGACTTCGACTCGTTCGTCATGCACATCGACGGCTACCTCTGCGAGATCAAGGACGTCCAGATCCGCGACGGCCTGCACATCCTCGGCGGCGGTCCCGTCGACGAGGCGCGGGTCAACCTGGTCCTGGCCGTGCTGCGCGCCTCCCAGGTGTGGGGCGGGCTGGCGAACGCGCTGCCGGGGCTGCGGGCGTCGATCGCCGGGCACTTCGGGCTCAGCGAGAAGGAGTTGCTGGCCGAGCCGGGCGCCGCGGTGAAGGTGCCGGCCGAGCTGACCGGACTGGTCGACGGCCCGGCGCGCACCGGTGCGGACGCGATCGATCTGCTGGAGCAGCTGTGCCGCCGGCTCGCGGAGGGCATGGAGGAGCGCGGCTGGGACCTCGCGGCCGTGGCGGGGCTGGTACGGGACGTCCTCGGCTTCGAACTCCCGGACGCCGTAGCCGTGTTGGGCTTCGCGTGCGAGGAGGTCGTGCCGCGGCTGGCCCGGACGACGGACGAGATCGACCACATTCTGCGGGCGCTGGACGGCGGCTTCGTACCGGCGGGTCCGTCGGGCTCACCCACCCGCGGTCTGGTCAACGTGCTGCCGACCGGGCGCAACTTCTACTCGGTGGACCCGAAGGCGATTCCGTCCCGGCTGTCGTGGGAGGTCGGCCAGTCCCTCGCGGACTCCCTGATCGCCCGGTACCTCGCCGACACGGGCGACTACCCGAAGTCGGTCGGCCTGACCGTGTGGGGCACCTCCGCCATGCGTACGCAGGGCGACGACATCGCGGAGATCCTGGCGCTGCTCGGCTGCCGTCCGGTGTGGGACGACGCGTCGCGGCGGGTGACCGGGTTCGAGGTCGTGCCGGTGAGCGAGCTGGGCCGGCCGCGCATCGATGTGACGGTGCGGATCTCCGGGTTCTTCCGGGACGCTTTCCCGCATGTGGTGGGGCTGATCGACGACGCGGTGCGGGCGGTGGCGGAGCTGGACGAGCCGGCCGGGGCCAACTACGTACGGGCACACGCCGACGAGGACACGGCGGTCCACGGCGACCGGCGCCGGGCCACGGCACGCGTCTTCGGCTCGAAGCCGGGGGCGTACGGTGCGGGGCTGCTGCCGCTGATCGACGCACGGAACTGGCGGTCGGACGCGGACCTGGCCGAGGTGTACGCGGTGTGGGGCGGTTACGCGTACGGGCGCGGGCTCGACGGGCGGGCGGCGCGCGGGGACATGGAGACGGCGTTCCGGCGGATCGCGGTGGCGGCGAAGAACGTCGACACGCGTGAGCACGACCTGGTCGACGCCGACGACTACTTCCAGTACCACGGCGGCATGGTCGCCATGGTGCGGCATCTGACCGGCGAGTCCCCCGAGGCGTACGTCGGCGACAGCGCCACGCCGGACCAGGTGAAGACGCGCACGCTCGGCGAGGAGACACACCGGGTCTTCCGGGCGCGGGTGGTCAATCCCCGCTGGATGAGCGCGATGAGAAGGCACGGCTACAAGGGCGCGTTCGAGATGGCCGCGACCGTGGACTACCTCTTCGGGTACGACGCCACAGCGGGGGTCGTCGACGACTGGATGTACGAGAAGTTGTCGGCGGAGTACGTGTTCGACGAGACCAACCGGGACTTCATGAAGAAGTCCAACCCCTGGGCGCTGCGCGGGATTTCGGAACGGCTGCTGGAGGCGGCGGAGCGGGGGCTGTGGGCGGAGCCGGACCAGGAGACCCTGGACCGGCTCCGGGCGACCTACCTCGAACTTGAGGGAGATCTGGAGGGGGACGAGTGAGCGGTCCGTCCGTGTCCGCCCATCGGGGGCTCCGCCCCCGGACCCCCGCTCCTCAAACGCCGGAGGGGCTGGAATTCACGCCGGAGGGGCTGACACCCCGCCGTATCCCCAAGGAGGCATCGTGAGTACGCCCTACCCCTTCACCGCCATCGTCGGGCAGGACGATCTCCGGCTCGGGCTGCTGCTCAACGCCGTCTCACCCGCCGTCGGCGGGGTGCTGGTGCGTGGCGAGAAGGGCACCGCCAAGTCCACCGCCGTGCGTGCGCTGGCCGCGCTCCTGCCGGAGGTTCCCGTCGTCGCCGGGTGCCGGTTCTCGTGCGACCCGGCGTCGCCCGATCCGGCGTGTCCCGATGGCCCCCACGAGGCCGGGACCGGCGTGTCGCGGGATGCGCGCATGGTGGAGCTTCCGGTCGGAGCGTCCGAGGACCGGCTCGTCGGGGCGCTCGACATCGAGCGCGCACTCGCCGAGGGCGTGAAGGCCTTCGAGCCGGGGCTGCTCGCCGACGCGCATCGCGGGATTCTCTACGTCGACGAGGTCAATCTCCTGCACGACCACCTCGTGGATCTGTTGCTGGACGCGGCCGCCATGGGCGCGTCGTACGTGGAGCGTGAGGGCGTCTCCGTACGGCATGCCGCCCGCTTCCTGCTCGTCGGGACGATGAACCCGGAAGAGGGGGAACTGCGGCCGCAGTTGCTCGACCGTTTCGGGCTGACCGTCGAGGTCGCCGCGTCCCGTGAGACCGATCAGCGGGTCGAGGTGGTGCGGCGGCGGCTCGCGTACGACGACGATCCGGCCGCGTTCGCCGCCCAGTGGGCCGACGAGGAGGGCGCGTTGCGGGCCCGGATCGTCGGTGCGCGCGCGCTGCTGCCCGAAGTACGGCTCGGGGACGGGGCGTTGCGGCAGATCGCGGCCACCTGCGCGGCCTTCGAGGTCGACGGGATGCGCGCGGACATCGTGATGGCACGGACAGCCACCACCCTGGCGGCCTGGGCGGGACGTACGGATGTGCTCGCCGAGGATGTACGGCAGGCTGCCCTGCTCGCGCTCCCCCACCGGCGCAGACGCAACCCGTTCGACGCGCCGGGCCTCGACGAGAACAAGCTCGACGACACGCTGGAGCAGAACAGCGGCGAGGACGACGATCCGGACCCGGACGGCCCCGGTGGCGGCGGCCGGCCCCCGCAGGGCGACGGGCCCGACACACCGCCGCAGCCCGAGGGCGGGGCCGACGACACGCCCGCGCAGTCCGTGCCCGAGCAGGGCAGGGAACAGGAGCCCGGGCAGGGGCAGTCCTCGGGGGGCGGCGAGCAGCAGCCCGTACGGGCCGGTGAGCCGTTCCGTACGAAGATGCTGAGCGTGCCCGGTCTGGGCGAGGGCGCGGCGGGGCGGCGGTCCCGGGCGCGTACCGAGCACGGACGTACGACCGGTGCGCGGCGTCCACAGGGCGCCCTGACCAAGCTGCATCTGGCGGCTACCGTGCAGGCCGCCGCCCCGCATCAGCGGGCGCGGGGGCGGTCGGGGCGGGGGCTGGTGGTCCGGCGGGACGATCTGCGGCAGGCGACCCGGGAGGGGCGCGAGGGAAACCTCGTTCTCTTCGTGGTGGACGCGTCCGGGTCGATGGCCGCCCGGCAGCGTATGAGCGCCGTGAAAGGTGCGGTTCTTTCTCTGCTGCTGGACGCGTATCAGCGGCGGGACAAGGTCGGGCTGGTCACCTTCCGGGGCAAGGACGCCGAGTTGGTGCTGCCGCCGACGTCGTCGGTGGACGCGGCGGCAGCGCGGCTGGAGATGCTGCCGACCGGTGGGCGTACGCCCGTCGCGGCCGGGCTGTTGAAGGCACACGAGGTGTTGCGGGTGGAGCGGCTGCGTGATCTGTCGCGGCGGCCGTTGCTGGTCGTGGTGACCGACGGCCGGGCGACCGGGGGGCCCGAGCCGGTGGCGCTGGCGACGCGGGCGGCGCGGCTGCACGAGGCGCAGGGCATCGCGTCCGTCGTCGTGGACTGCGAGTCGGGGCCCGTGCGGCTCGGGCTCGCGACCGGTCTCGCACGGGATCTCGGCGGCACCGCCGTCACGCTCGACGAGCTGCGGGCCGAGTCGATCGCCGGGCTCGTCAAGGACGTTCAGGGAACCAGCAGGAGGGCCGCGTAATGCCGCAGGGACAGCCGACCACCGTGCCGGACGACGGGCTCACCACCCGTCAGCGCCGCAACCGTCCGCTGCTGGTGGTGCACACCGGCATCGGTAAGGGGAAGTCGACGGCGGCCTTCGGGCTCGCGCTGCGCGCCTGGAATCAGGGGTGGCCGATCGGGGTCTTCCAGTTCGTCAAGTCGGCGAAGTGGAAGGTCGGCGAGGAAAACGCGCTCAAGGTCCTCGGAGCGAGCGGCGAGGGCGGGTCCGTGGCCTGGCACAAGATGGGCGAGGGCTGGTCGTGGGTGCAGCGCGACAAGCAGCTGAACAACGAAGAGGCGGCGCGCGAGGGCTGGGAGCAGGTCAAACGCGACCTGGCCGCCGAGACGTACCGGCTGTACGTCCTCGACGAGTTCGCGTACCCGATGCACTGGGGCTGGGTCGACACCGACGAGGTGATCGAGGTGCTGCGGGGCCGTCCCGGTACGCAGCATGTGGTCATCACCGGGCGCAACGCGCCCGAGAAGCTGGTGGAGGCCGCCGACCTGGTGACCGACATGTCGAAGGTCAAGCACCCGATGGACGCCGGTCAGAAGGGTCAGCGGGGCATCGAATGGTGAGGGGACCGCGGTGAACATTCCGCGTCTGGTGATCGCCGCGCCCTCCTCGGGCAGCGGCAAGACCACCGTGGCCACGGGGCTGATGGCGGCCTTCGCGGGCCGGGGTCTCGCCGTGTCCGGGCACAAGGTCGGGCCCGACTACATCGACCCCGGCTACCACACGCTGGCCACGGGACGGCCGGGGCGCAACCTCGACGCGTACATGTGCGGTCCGGAACTGGTCGCCCCGCTGTTCGCGCATGGGGCGCGCGGCTGCGATCTGGCGGTCGTCGAGGGGGTGATGGGGCTGTACGACGGGGCGTCGGGCCACGGTGAGCTGGCGTCGACCGCCCAGGTCGCGAAGGTGCTGCGGGCGCCCGTGGTGCTGGTCGTGGACGCGTCGTCGCAGTCGCGGTCCGTGGCCGCGCTGGTGCACGGCTTCGCCTCGTGGGATCCGCGGGTGCGGATCGGTGGGGTGATCCTGAACAAGGTCGGCTCGCAGCGGCACGAGGCGTTGCTGCGGGAGGCGCTGGACGAGTCGGGCGTGCCGGTGCTGGGGGTGCTGCGGCGGGCCGAGCAGGTGGCTGTGCCGTCGCGGCATCTGGGGCTGGTGCCGGTGGCCGAGCGGCGGGGCGACGCGGTGGCCGCGGTCGCGGCGATGCGGGAGCAGGTGGTGGCGGGGTGCGATCTGGAAGCGCTGATGGCGCTGGCGCGGTCGGCGCCCGGGGTGCCGGGTGAGGCGTGGGACGCGGTGGAGGCGGTGGGTGCAGGCGGGGCGGGGAAGCCGGGCCTGGGCTCCGGGGTGGTCGCCGTCGCGTCCGGGTCCGCGTTCACGTTCTCCTATGCCGAGCACACCGAGCTGCTCGCCGCCGCCGGGGCCGAGGTCGTGCCGTTCGATCCATTGCGGGACGAGGTGCTGCCCGAGGGGACTCGGGGGCTGGTCATCGGGGGCGGGTTCCCGGAGGTGTACGCGTCGGAGCTGTCCGCCAACGAGTCGTTGCGCAAGGCCGTTGTCGAGCTGGTGGAGTCCGGGGCGCCGGTGGCCGCCGAGTGTGCGGGGCTGCTGTATCTGGCGCGTTCGCTCGACGGGCTGCCGATGTGCGGGGTCCTCGATGCCGAGGCGCGGATGTCCGAGCGGCTGACGCTGGGCTACCGGGAGGCCGTGGCGGTCTCCGACAGCGTGCTGGCGGCGCCCGGGACGCGGGTGCGCGGGCACGAGTTCCACCGGACCGTGCTGGAGCCGGGCGCCGGGGCCGAACCGGCCTGGGGCCTGCATCAGCCGGAGCGGCGCGTGGAGGGGTTCGTGCAGCGGGGCGTGCACGCGAGTTATCTGCATACGCATGGGGCTTCGTCGCCCGCCATGGCCCGCCGATTCGTTGAGAGGTGCAAGGGATGAACCACGGTGACGTGACGCGCAGGCTGGTCGGTGTGGGTGTCGGGCCCGGTGACCCGGAGCTGGTGACCGTCAAGGGTGTGAACGCGCTGCGCGCCGCCGCGGTCGTCGTCGTGCCGGTGATGGACACCGGTGAGCGGGGGCGGGCCGAGGCGACCGTGCTGCATTACGTGGCGGCCGACAAGGTCGTACGGGTGGTGTTCGCGCTCAATGAGCGGACCGACCGGGCGCGCCGGGAGGCGGCGTGGGACGCGGCGGGTGAGAGGGTCGCCGAACTGCTGCGTACGCATGGTTCGGTGGCGTTCGCGACGATCGGAGACCCCAATGTGTATTCGACGTTCACGTATCTCGCGCACACGATAGGTGAGCTGCTGCCGGGTACGGCCGTGGAGACGGTGCCGGGGATCACGGCCATGCAGGATCTGGCCGCCCGCAGCGGTGCGGTGCTGACGGAGGGCACGGAGCCGTTGACGCTGGTGCCGGTGACCGCGGGGGCCGCTGTGCTGAAGGAGGCTCTGGAAGGTCCCGGGACGGTCGTGGCGTACAAGTTCGGGCGGCTGGCGGCGGAGGTGGCCACGGCGCTGCAGGAGACGGGACGTACCGAGGACGCGGTGTGGGGTTCGGCGCTCGGGCTGCCCGAGGAGTCGATCCGGCCGGCGGCGGAGCTGGCCGAGGGGCCGTTGCCGTATCTGTCGACGCTGATCGCGCCCGCGCCGCGCGACGGCGGGCGGGGCGGGAAATTGTGAGGCGCCCGGGTGCGGCCCGGTGGTCAGTCCGCGATGCCCACCACCAGCCAGATGAAGCCCACCCCGGCCACCGTGCACAGCAGCGTGGAGCGGGCCGGGTGTTCGTGGTGTGCCTCGGGCAGGATCTCGGCGGCGGCGAGGTAGAGCAGCGCGCCGCCGAAGAAGCCGAGGTAGCAGCCGAGCGGTTCCTCCGGAAGGGTGAACAGCAGCGTCGTCGCCGCGCCCACGAGGGGTGCCAGGGCGTCCGCGAACAGCATGAGCAGGGCCTTGCGGCGGGCGTTCCCGTACAGGCTGGTGATCGTGTAGGTGTTGAAGCCGTCGGCGAAGTCGTGCGTGATGACGGCGAGGGCGACGGCGGCTCCCATACCGGCGCCCACCTGGAAGGCCGCGCCGAGCGCGACGCCGTCCATCAGGCTGTGGCCGACCATCGCCGCCGCCGCCGTGAGTCCGACCTGTGGCACCCGCTCCTCGCCCGCACCGTGTGCCGCCTGGCGTACGGCGAGCAGACGCTCCACCAGGTGCGCGACGAGGAAACCGCCCACGAAGAGCAGCAGGGCGGCGGGGACACCGAAGACGGGTTCGCCCGCGGCGTCGATCGCTTCCGGCAGCAGGTCCAGTCCGACCACACCGAGCATCAGTCCGCCGGCGAAGCCGAGCACCAGGTGGCGGCGGTCGGTGACGCGTTGGGCGACCCAGCCGCCGGCCAGGGTCATCAGGAACGCGCCGAGCGCGACGAACACCGCCATGCGCTCTTGCTAGCCGATTGACCCCGGTGCGCGCATCTCAGCGCGCGCTGCCGTTCGCCCCACCCTTCTGTCCCGTTTTCCCGTTTTTCCCCGTTTCCCGAAAGGACCCCGTCCCATGTCCGAAGCAGTCGACGCAGCCGGCCCGGTCGCCGCGCCCACCCACGGCAAAGTGACGTTCGTCGGTGCCGGCCCCGGCGCCGCCGATCTGCTGACCTTCCGGGCGGCGCGGGCCATCGCGGATGCCGACATCGTCATCTGGGCGGCCAGCCTGGTGCAGGCGGAGGTCCTGGAGCACGCCCGGGAGGGCGCAGAGATCCTCGACTCGGCGCAGATGTCGCTGGAACAGGTCGTCGCCGTGTACGAACGCGCGGCCACCGAGGGGCTGAAGGTGGCCCGTATCCACTCCGGCGACCCGGCGCTGTGGGGCGGCACGCAGGAGCAGGTCGACCGGTGTGCCGGGCTGGGGGTCGCGGTCGAGATCGTGCCGGGGGTGTCGTCGTTCTCGGCCGTCGCGGCGATCGCGCAGCGGGAGCTGACGATTCCGGAGGTCGCGCAGTCCGTGATCCTGACCCGTCTCGGTGGTGGCAAGACGCCGATGCCGCCGGGCGAGGAGGTACGGGAATTCGCGCGCCACGGCACGACGATGGCGCTGTTCCTGTCGGCCGCCCGGTCCGGGCAGCTCACCCAGGAGCTGCTGGAGGGCGGCTATCCGACGTCGACGCCGGTCGTGATCGCGTACCAGGCGACCTGGCCGGAGGAGCTGATCCTGCATTGCACGATCGAGACCCTGGAGGAGACGGTCAAGGAGCACAAGCTCTGGAAGCACACCCTCTTCCTGGTCGGCCCGGCGCTTTCGGCTTCGGGGACACGTTCGCACCTCTACCACCCGGGGCACTTCCACGGTTTCCGCAAGGCCGACAAGGCGGCGCGGGCCGAACTGCGCGCCCAGCGGTCCGGCTCATGATCCGGGTCTTCGGTACGGGGACGGGCGAGCCGCTCAGTCGCGAGGCCCGGGAGGCGCTGGCCGTGGCCACGCTGGTGGTCGGCGCCCGACGGCATCTGGAAGCCGCGGGGCTGCCGGAGCGGGTGGGGCGCGTCGTGCTCGGTCCGCTGGCGCCGGCGCTCGACCGGATCGCGGAGCGTGCGCCCGAGGCCGGTGAGCGGGTGGTCGTGCTGGCCTCCGGCGACCCCGGATTCTTCGGGATCGTACGGGCTCTGACGGAGCGTTTCGGGCCGGACGCACTCGATGTGCGGCCGGGTGCGCCGTCCGTCGCGGTCGCGTTCGCCCGGCTCGGGCTGGCGTGGGACGACGCGGTCGTGGTCAGCGCGCACGGCCGCGACCCGAGGACCGCCGTGAACGTGTGTCTGGCGCATCCGAAGGTGGCCGTCCTGACCGGGCCCGGCGCCGGGCCGGCGGAGCTGGCGGCCGGTCTGGTGCACGGAGCCGGAGAACGCACCCTGGTCGTCGCGACGGCGCTCGGCGATCCGGAACGGGAGCGCGTCGAGCGGCTGACTCCCGCCGAGGCGCTGGCCCGTGACTGGCCGGATCCGGTGAGTGTGGTGCTGTGCCTGGACGAGTCCCGGGTGCTCTCCCCCGTACGGACCGTCGCGGGAGCGTCCGCCGGACCGGGGCAATGGGCTCTGGACGAGGCGGAGTTCGAACACCGCGACTCGATGATCACCAAGTTCGAGGTGCGGGCGCTGGCGCTGGCCCGGCTGGGGCCGCGCACCGGTGACCTGGTGTGGGACATCGGTGCGGGTTCGGGTTCGGTGGCGGTGGAGTGCGCGCGGCTCGGCGCGGCGGTCGTCGCCGTGGAGAAGACCCCGGACGGGGTCGAGCGGATCAGGGCGAACGCGGCCGCGCACGGGGTGTACGTCCGCGCGGTGCACGGCTCGGCGCCCGCCGTGCTCGACGGTCTGGGCGAGCCGGACGCGGTGTTCATCGGGGGCGGTGGACGTGAGCTGCCCGCCATCGTGACGGCGTGCGCCCGGCGTGCGCGACGCTCGGTGGTGGTGGCGCTGGCGGCGCTGGACCGGGTGTCACAGGTGCGGGCGGCGCTGGCCGGTGCCGGGCTCGCGCCCGAGGGCGTGCTGCTGCAGTCCTCCCGGCTGCGGCCGCTGCCCGGCGAGGTGACGCGGCTCGCCGCGGCCAACCCGGTCTTTCTGCTGTGGGGCACCCGCCCCGCGGTTCGTGCAAGTGAAGGAGCAACCCAGTGATCGGCCTGATCTCCGCCACGGCGGCGGGCGCCGTCGCCCGCGACCGGCTGGCCGCGGCCTGGCCCGGCCGCACCGTGGTCTACGAGGGACCGGTGCGCGAGGCCGTGCAGCGGGCGTTCGCCGAGTGCGAGCAGCTGGTGTGTTTCCTGGCGACGGGGGCCGTGGTGCGGCTGCTCGCGCCGCTGCTGTCGGACAAGTCCTCGGACCCGGGTGTCGTCTGTGTCGACGAGGCGGGTCGCCATGCTGTGGCGCTGCTCGGCGGGCACGGTGGCGGGGCGAACGCGCTGGCCGAGGCGGTCGGTGAGGTGCTGGACGCGGCGCCGGTCGTGACGACGGCGACGGACGCGACGGGGGCGTTGGGGCTGGACATGCTGGGCCTGCCCGTGGAAGGGGACGTGGCGGGCGTGTCGCGCGCGATGCTGGACGGGGCTCCGGTGGAGCTGCGCGCGGACGTGGTGCGGCCGTTGCCGCCGTTGCCGTCGAATGTGTCCCCCGGCGCCGGGCGTGCTGCGGTGCTGCGTGTCACCGACCGGATCGTGGAACTCGGTTCGCAGGCCGCCGTGTTGCGGCCCGCGTCGCTCGCCGTCGGGGTCGGTGCGTCCAGGGGCGCACCGGTCGAGGAGGTCGTCGGGCTGATCCGCGACACCCTGGACGGGGCCGGGCTCTCGCCACTGAGCATCGCGGAGCTGGTGACGGTCGACGCGAAGGCGGACGAGCCGGGGATCGTCGCGGCGGCGGCGCGGTTCGGCGTACCGCTGCGGACGTACGCCGCCGAGGAGCTGGCCCGTATCGAGGTGCCCAACCCGTCGGGCGCGCCGCTCGCCGCCGTCGGCACACCGTCCGTGGCGGAGGCCGCCGCGCTCGCCGCGGGGGGCGAACTCCTCGTACCGAAGCGGAAATCGAGCTCTGTGGGGCGAGCGGCGATGGCCACGTGTGCGGTGGTACGCCGCAGTCCGCGCGGGCGGCTGGCCGTCGTCGGGCTCGGGCCGGGCGCGCGCGATCTGCTGACGCCGCGGGCCCGCGAGGAGCTGCGGCGGGCCTCGGTGCTGGTCGGGCTCGATCAGTACGTGGACCAGATCAGGGACCTGCTGCGGCCCGGCACCACCGTCCTGGAGTCGGGGCTCGGCGCCGAGGAGGCGCGGGCCCGCACCGCGGTCGCCGAGGCGCGCAAGGGGCATGCGGTGGCGCTGATCGGCAGCGGCGACGCGGGCGTGTACGCGATGGCGTCGCCCGCGCTCGCCGAGGCCGGGACCGATATCGACGTGGTGGGTGTGCCGGGTGTGACGGCCGCGCTGGCGGCTGCCGCGATCCTGGGCGCCCCGCTGGGCCACGACCACGTGTCGATCAGCCTCTCCGATCTGCACACGCCGTGGGAGGTCATCGAGCGTCGGGTACGTGCCGCGGCCGAGGCCGACCTCATCGTGACGTTCTACAACCCGCGCAGCCGGGGCCGCGACTGGCAGCTTCCGAAGGCCCTGTCGATCCTGTCCGAGCACCGGGAGCCGGCGACTCCGGTCGGTGTCGTACGCAACGCCTCGCGTCCGGACGAGAGCAGCCGGGTGACCTCGCTGGCCGTTCTGGACCCGGCGACGGTCGACATGATGACGGTCGTGACGGTCGGCAACACGGCCACCCGGGAGATCGCGGGCCGCATGGTGACCCCGCGCGGCTACCGCTGGCAGTCGGCCCCCACGGAGCGGGGAGGAGCGAAGTGAACCGGCCCTGGGAGCGAACCGTTCACCCCATCGAGCAGGAGTCGTACCGGCGGCTGCGCGCCCGCCTGGACACCTCGCACTTCGCACCGCTGACCCGGGCCGTCGTGGAGCGGGTCATCCACTCCGCGGCAGATCCGCAGTACGCGACGGACCTGGTCTGCGACGAGGCGTCGCTCGTCGTCGCCCATGCGGCGCTGCACTCCGGTGCGCCGGTCGTCACCGATGTGGAGATGGTCGCGGCGGGCATCACCCGCCGCGAGACCGTGTGCCGGCTCAAGGAGGCCCGGTCGGGCCCCGGGCTGACCCGTTCGGCACATGCGATCCGGCTCGCGTACGAGCAGGTCGGGCCCGGCGCGATCTGGGTCATCGGCAACGCGCCGACCGCGCTGGAGGAGTTGCTCGTCCTGAACGCCGCGCCCGCGCTCGTCATCGGACTGCCGGTCGGTTTCGTCGGCGCGACCGAGTCGAAGGCGGCGCTGCGCGAGAGCGGTCTGCCCGCCGTGAGCAATGTGTCGGAGAAGGGCGGCTCGGCCGTCGCCGCCGCCGCCCTCAACGCCCTGCTGTACCACCCCGTACTCCCCACGACCACCGAGGAGAACCTGTGACTACCCCGGCCACCCCGGCCACCCAGCCCGCACTGCTCATCGCCGGCCACGGCACCAGGGACGCGGGCGGGGCCGCGGCGTTCCGTGACTTCGTGGCGGAGCTGGGCGAGCGCCACCCCGAACTGCCCGTCGCGGGCGGCTTCATCGAGCTGTCCCCGCCGCCGCTCGGTGACGCCGTGACCGAGCTCGTCGGGCGTGGTGTCCGGCGTTTCGCCGCCGTGCCGCTGATGCTGGTGTCGGCCGGGCACGCCAAGGGGGACATTCCGGCGGCGCTGACCCGTGAGAAGGAGCGCCACCCCGGCATCTCGTACACCTACGGCCGCCCGCTCGGCCCGCATCCGGCGCTGCTGAAGGTGCTGGAGCGCCGGGTGGACGAGGTGCTGGGCGACACCGACCGGTCCGAGGTGACGGTGCTGCTGGTGGGGCGGGGTTCGACCGACCCGGACGCCAACGCCGAGGTGCACAAGGCGGCGCGGCTGTTCTGGGAGGGCCGGGGCTACGCGGGCGTGGAGACGGCATTCGTGTCGCTGGCGGCGCCCGACGTACCGTCCGGTCTCGACCGTTGCGTGAAGCTGGGTGCCGGGCGCATAGTCGTTCTGCCGTATTTCCTCTTCACCGGCATCCTGCCGGACCGGGTGCGTCATCAGACCGCTGAGTGGGCCGCCGCCCATCCGGAGCTCGATGTCCGCCCGGCCGAGGTCATCGGTGGTGCCGAGGAACTGTTCGACCTGGTCATGGAGCGCTACCGGGAGGCCGTCGAGGGCGATCTGCGGATGAACTGCGACTCTTGCGTGTACCGAATCGCGCTGCCGGGCTTCGAGGACAAGGTGGGGCTGCCGCAGCAGCCGCACTTCCACCCCGACGACGACGGCCACCATCACCACCACCCTCATGGCGGTCATGCACACTCCCATTGAAAGCCCCGACGCAACAGGCGCGGGCACGCACGATCTGCGGCACCACGGTGACGCGGAAGTACGGGGACGGGGCCGGGATCTGACCGATCTCGCCGTCAACGTACGGACCGGTACGCCCCCGGCCTGGCTGCGGGCGCGGATCGCCGCGTCGCTGGGCACGCTCGCCGCCTATCCGGACGGCCGTCCGGCGCTGGCGGCGGTCGCGGCCCGGCACGGGCTGCCGGTGGAGCGCGTACTGCTGACGGCGGGTGCGGCGGAGGCGTTCGTGCTGATCGCACGGGCGCTGCCGGCCTGCCGTCCCGTGGTCGTGCATCCGCAGTTCACCGAGCCGGAGGCGGCGCTGCGCGCGGCCGGCCACGAGGTGCGGCGGGTGCTGCTGCGCGCCGAGGACGGTTTCCGGCTGGACCCGGCGGCCGTGTCCGAGGACGCGGATCTGGTGGTGGTCGGCAATCCGACCAACCCCACATCGGTCCTGCATCCGGCGGGCGTGCTGGAGCAACTGGCGCGCCCCGGACGGACGTTGGTGGTCGACGAGGCGTTCATGGACGCGGTGCCGGGCGAGCGCGAGGCGCTGTGCGGGCGTACGGACGTCCCGGGGCTCGTGGTGCTGCGCAGCCTCACCAAGACCTGGGGGCTCGCGGGGCTGCGGATCGGTTACGTGCTGGCTGCCCCGGAGACGATCCGTGTGCTGGAGAGGGCGCAGCCGCTGTGGCCGGTGTCGTCTCCGGCGCTGGCGGCGGCCGAGGCGTGCATGGAGCCGCGGGCCCTGGGCGAGGCGGCGGCCGCGGCGGAGCGGATCGCGGCGGACCGGGCCCATCTGGTCGCGGGGCTACGGGAGTTCTCCGAAGTGCGGGTGGCGGAGCCGGCCGAGGGACCGTTCGTCCTGGTGCGGCTGGAGGGGGCCACCGAGGTACGGGAGCGGCTGCGGGCACTGGGATTCGCGGCGCGGCGTGGAGATACGTTTCCAGGGCTGGACCCGCAGTGGCTGCGGGTGGCGGTACGTGACCGGGCGACGACGAACCGTTTCCTTCAGGCTCTCGACCAGGCACTGCAAACGCTGACCGCGGTCACACGCTGACGGGTCGGACCACGGGGAGCGGCGCTCCGTCACGCGAACGCCGCTCCCCGCCCCTCCTGGCCTGCGTCTGCCCCCCTCGGGCCTTGAGCCGTGCGGGGTCAGCCCTGGGCGCGGCGCCTGGCCACGACCATCGCCCCCGCGCCGGCCGCCAACAGCAGGGCGGCGCCGCCCGCGATGTACGGGGTGGTCGAACTGCCGCCCGTCTCCGCGAGGTTGGAGTTGACGGCCGGGGCGTGGCCGGTGCCGGTCTGGGGCTTCACGTTGCCGCCGTCACCGCCACCGGTGGCGCCGGAGGTGCTTCCCGATGTGCTGCCGGAGGTGCTTCCGCCGGTCGCGCCGCCGCTGCCTGAACCGCCGCCGCCTGAACCTCCGTTGCTCGTACCGCCGTTGCTCGTACCGCCGTTGCCGCCGCCCGGCTCGGTCCCCTTCGGGGTCTCGCAGGTCGCCTCGGCGAGCGTGACCTCGCCCCGCACATCGGCGACGTTCAGCTTGAGCGGGTTGACGGAGACCTTCAGTTGCAGTGCGGCCGCCGCCGCGGTGCGCGAGGTGGTGTGCGTCTTCGACAGGTCGAGGGTCACCTCGCCGACGCCCGGCACCTTGATCTGCGTGGTGCCGCCCGCGCTGAGGTCGATCCGCTTGCCGAGGATCGACACGTGCCCCAGCACGTTCGACTCGGCGACCGGCTTCTTGCCGGCCTCGCAGACGGCCTTGGAGGTGACCTTCTCGACCTCGATCAGCGAGAGCAGCGGCAGTCCGGGCACATGGACCCGGGCCTTCGCCACGTTGCTGTAGCCCTCGGCCCGGTGCTTGTCGACGGTGGCCTTCGCGGTGGCCACATCGGCGCTCAGGACGCTGAACGGCCGTCCGCCGTCCACCCCGTCGAGCCGCACGCTCAGCGCGGCCTTCTCGGCACTGGCGGGCGCCTGCACTTCATTGAGCGTGGCCTTGAGCGGCACTTCGACGGTCTTGTTCAGGAGCGAGACGTCGAGTGCGGTACGGAGCACGACCGCGCCCGCCTTCCCGTCGCCGGTGGTCGTGGTGGTCGTCGCGGTGGTGGCGTGCGCCGGGACGGCGACCAGCAGGGCGACGGGAGCGGCGGCGACCGCCAGGGCGGCCAGGCGGAAGGTGTTGCTGTTCAAGATGGTGGAACCCCCACAAGAGACATGGAGCCACCGGCGCCGTCCAATGGGGGACATCGCGGGCGCCGGTGACCTCGACCCCGAAAGCTTTACGCACAGAGGGTGAACCGTCAGACACCTGACGTGAGTTCACTCCAAAGGGGGGTTTCCGTGCTTGTATTCGAATATCTCGGTACGTTCGTTCCTCGGAGTCACCCGATCCGCTGAGCGCGGACGGCGCGGGCATCGACTGCGCCGGGGTGCGCGCAAAGGTGTTTCAACGACCCGGCAGCGATGTGGTAACTGCCTGTCAACACGGCACACCCCGGCCGGAAGGCGGCCCGGTGAGCCGCCCTCAGCCGATCACCCGCCCGTTCAGCACCACCCGTCGCGGCGCCGCCAGCACCCGGACGTCCGCCCGCGGATCCTCGTCGTACACCACCAGGTCCGCCGGGGCGCCCTCCTCCAGCACCGGCCGCCCCAGCCACCGACGCGCACCCCAGGTGGTCGCCGACAGCGCGTCCAGGGCCGGGATGCCCGCCTTGACCAGTTCGGCGACCTCGTCCGCCACCAGCCCGTGGGCGAGCACCCCGCCCGCGTCGGTGCCGACGAAGACCGGAATGCCGGCGTCGTACGCGGCGCGCACGGTGTCGTAACGCCGCTCGTGCAGCCGTCGCATGTGGTCCGACCAGCGGGGGAACTTGGCGTCGCCGCCCGCCGCGAGCGAGGGGAACGTGGCGATGTTGACCAGCGTGGGGACGATCGCGACACCGCGCTCGGCGAAGAGCGGAATGGTTTCCTCGGTCAGCCCGGTGGCGTGCTCGACGCAGTCGATCCCGGCCTCGACGAGATCACGCAGCGAGTCCTCGGCGAAGCAGTGCGCGGTGACCCGGGCGCCGAGCCGGTGCGCCTCGGCGATGGCCGCCCGGGCCGCCTCGCGCGGCCAGCAGGCGGTCAGATCGCCCACCTCCCGGTCGATCCAGTCGCCGACCAGCTTCACCCAGCCGTCGCCGCGGCGGGCCTCCTGCGCGACGTACGCGACCAGTTCGTCCGGCTCGATCTCGTACGCGTAGTTCCGGGTGTACCTACGGGGCCTGGCGATGTGACGGCCGGCCCTGATGATCTTCGGGAGATCCTCGCGGTCGTCGATCCACCGGGTGTCGGCCGGCGAACCGGCGTCCCGCAGCAGCAGCGCACCCGCCTCCCGGTCGGCGAGCGCCTGCTTCTCGCTGGTCGCCTCGTCGACGGCGCCGTGGTGGTCGAGCCCGACGTGGCAGTGGGCGTCGACCAGCCCCGGCAGCGCCCAGCCGGTGACGGTCACCGCCTCGTCCGCGCCGGGCGGCCTCGCGTACGAGATCCGTCCGTCGACGGCCCAGAGCTCGTCCCGGACGTCCTCGGGTCCGACGAGCACCCGCCCCTTCACGTGCAGCACCCGCGGTGCCCTGTGATCGCTCATGAACAGCACTGTACGAGGCGGCGCCCGGCGCCCTTGGGCCGATTCCTGGCTCTCCGGCCACCGCGGACTCGGCCCGCTGCGAACGCCGTCCCCGTAACGACCTGGCGTTCCTCACCACCTGGCGTTCCTCGGCCCCGCCCCAGCCCTCTACTGCGACAAGCGGCTGATCCACCTCCCCCATGGGCCACGGCCCAGGAGGGTGCTGAAGATCTTGGCCGGATCAGCGAGCGGCGTCTGGTGCGTGGCGCTGCAAGGCGCCGAAGCGGCCTCATAGCGGAGCTATCAGGTCGTTACGGCAACGCCGCAGGTGTGCGTGCCAGGCGTCGGGAGCCCGGCCAAGATCTTCAGCACCCTCCTAGTAGGGCTTTGTTAGGTGCGGTGGTGTGGTTCGGGTGCCGGGGCGGGTTGGCCGCATATGGAGCAGGCGCCGGTCCAGGTGGCCAGGAGGGCTTGGAGTTCGCGGAGGACCGCGTAGAGGGTCAGGCCGGCGCAGGGGCTTTTGGGTCGAGTCTGAGCAGGGTGCAGAAGGCTTGGGCGAGGGAGGCGAGGGTGGTGTGGCGGTGCCAGCCGGGGAAGTTGCGGCCCTCGAAGTGGTCCAGGCCCAGGCCGTCCTTGAGTTCGCGGTAGTCGTGCTCGATGCGCCAGCGGATCTTGCAGATGCGGACCAGCTCGCGCAGTGGGGTGTCGGCGGGCAGGGTGGACAGCCAGTAGTCGGTGGGCTCGGCGGCGCCGGGCGGCCACTCGGCCAGCAGCCAGCACTCGGGCAGGGAACCGTCCACGGCGCGGCGGATCGTGCGGTTGGCCGGGCGGACGCGCAGTGCGAGGAATCGTGAGCGCATCTCGGCGCGGGGGTTGTTCCTGGTGGTCTTGCTGCCCTGGCGCCAGGTCACCGTCCGTAGCGTGGATCGTCCTTCGTCCAGGGCGAGTTGGCGCAAGGTGGTGTGGGGGTCGGGGTACGCCGGGCCGGGCGGGCGGCCCTGGCCGCTGTAGGGCGGGCGCCGGGGGACGGCGTCACCCGGGTAGGCGGTGGTGCTGCCCTTGACCGCGACCGCGTAGGCCAGCCCACGTTCGCTCAGGCCCTCGCGAAAGCCTGTCGCGTCCCCGTAGCCGGCGTCGGCGACCACCGGCAGGTCGGGCAGCTCCCAGTCCCCGCGAACCTCGTCCAGCATGTCCAGGGCCAGGCGCCACTTCTCCCGGTGCCGCTCGCTGTCGGGGATGCCGGCCTTCGTCCGGCGGCGGCGGATCGCCTCGGCCAGCAGCGCATCGTCCGCGTTCTTGGCGTCGTCCCAGCTCTCGGGCAGGAACAGACGCCAGTCGACCGCCGAGGAGGCACGGTCGGACACCAGGTTGACACTGACCCCGACCTGGCAGTTTCCGCGCTTGCCCAGCGCGCCGCAGTACATCCGCGCCACCCCCGGCGAGTCGTAGCCGTCCTTGGGGAAGCCCACGTCATCGATCGCGTACGCCTCGGGCGAGATGTGAGCCGCAGCCCAACGGGCCAGCCGCTCACGGACCTTGCCCCAGTTCCAGGTGGAAGAGGAGACGAACTGCTGGAGCTGCTGATGGTCCACACCCAGACGCTCGGCCATCGGCTGCATCGACTTGCGCTTACCGTCCAGCATCAGCCCGCGCAGGTACAACTCACCCTTGGCCCGCTGGTCCCGCCGCGCCAGTGAACCGAGCATCTCCGCCGCGAACGCCTCCAAGCGCGGGCGGACCGTCTCCATCTCCTCAGGTGTCACACCTGAAAGAAGATCACAACCCTACCCCTGGCCGAACATTCGGGGTACCTAACAAAGCCCTACTAGATCCCGCTGATGTCGGGGCGGAAGGGAAACGTCTCGCTCATCCGTCCGGCCCTGTGCATCCTGCGTGCGGTCCACAGCGGAGTCGCGACCATCACGAGGACCAGGGCGCCGAGCGCGCCCAGTGCCACCGCACCCTCCGTCGCCGGTTCGAGATCCGCACGGACCCCCTCGACCGGTGCCTGCCGGCCCAGCGGGTCGACGAGGGCCTGCACCCGGTCCCCCTTCCGGTACCCGTCGCAGGGCGTGAGGGGGTGGCGAATCTCCCGGCCGTCGTCGAGCCTCCGCAGCAGGCAGCTCCTGCTGGACCTGCTCGTCGCCGGCCGTACCGCCGAGACCAGCGCTTCGGTCTGCTCCCCCCGCCGGGCCTGGGCCTGGTCGGTCAGCGCCGCGCTGCCGATGAGGAGCGCGGCCAGGCAGAGCAGCAGTGTCACGACCGCGGAGAGCTTGCCGCCACCCGTCATCTTCACGCCCGTGGGGACGGCCATCGCCGTGATCGCCACGGCCCCCGCCTCCGGCCACTCCGCATAGCCCCAGCGCAGCGAGAACAGCGCCGTGGCACCGCTGCCGACCGCGAGCATCAGCAGTGAGATGCCCGTCCCGCGCCACCGCCCGGCCATCGTCTGCGGTGGGCGCCACACCGTGCGGTCCGGTCTCTGTGCACGGGACATGACAGCTCCGATCGACGCGGGAGACGATCAAACCATCAGAGCAGAGGCACTGCCGCGGCCGTAAGAGTCGGTCGCCCTCGGAGTCGGGCGCGACGGCCCGAAGGAGTGGCGGTCAGCGATCGCGGGCCGGGCGCCCCTCGCGACGAGTTCCGGGATCGCGACGCACTCCGATCGATGCGCCACGGGGAAGGCGTGCGCGGCGTCCGGCCCGTTGGCGATCACCACGTAGGACACGGTCTTAGTACGCTTCGACGGAAGCACCGTCCGTACGCGGCACCGCAGCGCACCGACCCGACCCGACCCGAAGAGAGCACCACCGTGACGCACCCCTTCCTCGACCTCGCCCCGCTCACCGCCACGCGTTTCGCGGCCATCGAGAAGCGAGTGGCCGGCCTCCTCGCCACCGAGCAGGACGTCGTCATCATGCAGGGCGAGGCGCTCCTCCCCCTCGAAGGCTGCATCCGGGGCGGCGCCCGGCCCGGATCGACCGCCCTGAACGTGGTCACCGGTCCGTACGGGCAGACCTTCGGGAACTGGCTGCGGGACTGCGGTGCCCATGTCGTCGATCTGGCGGTTCCCTTCCACACGGCGGTCACCGCCGACCAGGTGGCGCGGGCGCTGGCCGAGCACCCGGAGATCGACTTCGTCTCCCTGGTGCACGCGGAGGCGGCGACGGGGAACACCAATCCGGTCGCCGAGATCGGCGAGGTGGTCCGTGCGCACGGGGCGCTGTTCATGCTGGACGCCGTCGCCTCGGTGGGCGCGGAGCCGCTGCTGCCGGACGCGTGGGGCGTCGACCTCTGTGTGATCGGCGCGCAGAAGGCGATGGGCGGCCCGGCCGGGGTGTCGGCGGTGTCGGTGAGCGAGCGCGCCTGGGCGCGGATCGCGGCCAACCCGCAGGCCCCGCGCCGCTCGTACCTCTCGCTCCTGGACTGGAAGGAGCGCTGGATCGACGGCGGTCGCAGGGCGCTGCTGCACGCCCCCGCCCAGCTGGAGATGCTGGCGCTGGAGGCGTGCGTGGAGCGGATCGAGGCCGAGGGTCTGGACGCCCTCACGGGCCGCCACGCCTCGGCTGCCGCGGCGACGCGGGCGGGCGCGGTGGCGCTCGGCGGGGGCCTGTCGCCGTATGTGCACGAGGCGGGGGACGCGGCGCCGGTCGCGACGACGCTGCGCGCCCCCGAGGGCGTCGACGCCGCCGGGCTGGTCGCGCGGGCGCTCGCGGCCGACCCGGCGCTGCCGCTGATCGCGGGCGGGGGCGCGCTGTCCAAGGAGATGATCCGGGTCAATCACTACGGTGTGGATGCGACGCGGGGAGCGGTGCAGTCCTCGCTCGCGGCTCTGGGGGCGGCGCTGGCCGATGCGGGCCGGCAGGTCGACTTCGAAACTGCCCGCAAAGCCGTATCGGAAACCTGGCCGAGCGAATAAATCCACACCGGAACGCCGGTATTCCATAAATGCGGGGAGCTGCTCTATTCAGAGCAGCTCCCCGCATTCTTCTGCCCGCTTTCCCGGACCCTAAACACCCGAGTTTCCAGGACCTCGATCCGGGCTCGATCCACACAATTCAGGTGCGTAACCCGAGAGTTATGGCCTTGTGACCGACTCCACATCGCGCCCGTTATGCCGGATAAATAGCACCCAAAGCAGAAGAAAGCGCGGCCAGATCGCGCCGGGGCACGCGCCCGCGTGATAACACAACGGATCACTCCACCCAAGCCCCCGCATCGATGCAATTCAGAAATTTGCTGGGTAAATTCAATTCCCATGACCGCCGCACCCGCAGATTTTGCACGTGCCCGAAGCGAATTCCTCACCATCGACACCCCACGAGTGGAGGACGGAGCCGCGATCTGGCGCATCGCCCGCGACTCCGAGGTCCTGGACCTCAACTCCTCGTACAGTTACCTGCTGTGGTGCCGTGACTTCGCCGCCACCTCCGTGATCAGCCGCAACGAGACCGGCGAACCCGTCGCCTTCGTGACGGGGTACCTCCGGCCGGACCGTCCCGAGACGCTCGTCGTCTGGCAGGCGGCCGTCGACCACGCCCACCGCGGGACCGGCCTCGCGGGAAAGCTCCTGGACGCGCTGACCTCGCGGGTCGCGGCCGAGCAGGGCCTCGCCTCGGTCGAGACGACCGTCACCCCGGACAACACCGCGTCGGACCGGCTGTTCACCTCCTACGCGCTCCGCCACGACGTGGGCCTGGAGCGCGAGGTGCTCTTCGACAGCGGGCTCTTCCCGGAGGGAACGCACCTTCCCGAAGTGCTGTACCGCATCGGCCCGTTCCACGCGTGAACGCGTCGACCGGTTCCGCACGTGGGCGCCCGGCCTGTTCCACACGTGAACACACCCGCACCGCCACCCGTCACACGCCCCCCTCAAGCAGGAGACTCCCTGTGACCATCACCCCGCCCGCGCTGAGTGTCTTCGAGACCCTGGAGTCGGAGGTACGGAGCTACTGCCGTAGCTGGCCCGCCGTGTTCGACCGCGCGCAGGGCGCCCGTCTGACCGACGAGGACGGCCACAGCTACCTCGACTTCTTCGCCGGCGCCGGATCCCTCAACTACGGCCACAACAACCCGGTGCTGAAGCGCGCGCTGATCGACTACATCGAGCGCGACGGCATCACCCACGGCCTCGACATGGCCACCACCGCGAAACGGGCCTTCCTGGAGTCCTTCCAGAACAACGTGCTGCGCCCGCGTGACCTCCCGTACAAGGTGATGTTCCCCGGCCCGACCGGCACCAACGCGGTCGAGGCTGCGCTGAAGCTGGCCCGCAAGGTGAAGGGGCGGGAGTCGATCGTCTCCTTCACCAACGCCTTCCACGGCATGTCGCTGGGCTCGCTCGCCGTCACCGGCAACGCCTTCAAACGGGCCGGGGCCGGCATCCCGCTGGTGCACGGCACTCCGATGCCGTTCGACAACTACCTCGACGGCCGGGTGCCCGACTTCCTCTGGTTCGAGCGGCTCCTGGAGGACCAGGGCTCCGGTCTCAACAAGCCCGCCGCCGTGATCGTCGAGACGGTGCAGGGCGAGGGCGGCATCAATGTGGCGCGCCCCGAGTGGCTGCGGGCGCTCGCCGATCTGTGCCGTCGCCGCGACATGCTGCTGATCGTCGACGACATCCAGATGGGCTGCGGGCGTACGGGCGCGTTCTTCTCGTTCGAGGAGGCCGGCATCACCCCCGACATCGTGACCCTGTCCAAGTCCATCAGCGGCTACGGACTGCCCATGTCGCTCTGCCTGTTCACACCGGAGCTGGACGTCTGGGGGCCGGGCGAGCACAACGGCACCTTCCGCGGCAACAACCCGGCGTTCGTCACGGCCGCGGCCGCGCTGGACGCCTACTGGGCGGACGGCCAGATGGAGAAGCAGACCCTGGCCCGCGGCGAGCAGATCGAGCAGGCGCTGCCGGCGATCTGCGACGAACATGCCCGGCTCGGCGCGCAGTTCCGGGGCCGTGGGCTGGTCTGGGGCATGGAGTTCACCGACAAGGCGCGCGCCGCCGCGATCTGCGCCCGCGCCTTCGAGCTGGGCCTCCTCGTCGAGACCTCCGGTCCGCAGAGCGAGGTCGTGAAGCTGCTGCCGCCGCTGACCGTCACCCCCGAGGAGCTGGACGAGGGTCTGCGGACGCTGGCCCGCGCGGTCCGCGAAACCGCCTGAACCCGACCCGGACCCGGACCACCCCGGCGCGGGTCCGACGAGAAACACCCCCGCAGAGAGAAAGGCACCGAACCACCGTGATCGTCCGATCGTTCCGTGACATCGAGAACACCGACCGGCATGTGAAGGCCGCCTCCGGAACCTGGGAGAGCAAGCGCATCGTGCTCGCGCAGGAGAAGGTGGGCTTCTCGCTCCACGAGACCACGATGTACGCGGGTACCGAGACGTCGATGTGGTACGCGAACCACATCGAGGCCGTCCTGTGCGTCGAGGGCGAGGCCGAGCTCACCAATGACGAGACCGGCGAGAAGCACTGGATCACCCCCGGCACGATGTACCTGCTGAACGGCCACGAGCACCACACCATGCGGCCGAAGACCGACTTCCGCTGCATCTGCGTCTTCAACCCTCCGGTCACCGGACGGGAGGAGCACGACGAGAACGGTGTCTACCCCTTGCTGACCGAGGAGGACTGAACCATGACCACCGATGTACGCACCGGTGTACGCGCCGATCTGTACCCCACCCGCGGCGCCGCCGAGATGATCACTCCCCGCCAGGACCCGGTCATCTGGTCGGCGCCCGGTGCCCCGGGGCCGGTCCCCGTGAAGGACCTGCAGGACTTCGAGCGGGACGGCTTCCTCACCGTCGACCAGCTGATCACCCCGGACGAGGTCGCCGTCCACCACGCCGAACTGGACCGGCTGATCGCCGATCCGGCGGTACGGGCCGGCGAGCGCTCGATCATCGAGCCGACGTCGCAGAAGGTGCGGTCGGTCTTCGAGGTCCACCGGATCAGCGAGGTCTTCGCCCGGCTGGTCAGTGACGAGCGCGTGGTGGGCCGGGCCCGGCAGATCCTCGGTTCGGACGTGTACGTCCACCAGTCCAGGATCAACGTCAAGCCGGGCTTCGGCGCTTCGGGGTTCTACTGGCACTCGGACTTCGAGACCTGGCACGCCGAGGACGGCCTGCCGAACATGCGGGCCGTGTCCGTGTCGATCGCGCTGACCGAGAACCACGACACCAACGGCGGGCTGATGATCATGCCCGGTTCGCACAAGTCGTTCCTCGGCTGTGCGGGCGAGACGCCGAAGGACAACTACAAGAAGTCCCTGAAGATGCAGGATGCCGGCACCCCGTCGGACGAGGCGCTGACGAAACTGGCCGACCGGCACGGCATCAAGCTCTTCACGGGCAGGGCGGGTTCGGCGACCTGGTTCGACTGCAACTGCATGCACGGCTCGGGGGACAACATCACCCCGTACCCGCGCAGCAATGTCTTCATCGTCTTCAACAGCGTGCAGAACGCCGCCGAGGAGCCGTTCGCGGCACCGGCCCGGCGTCCGGAGTTCATCGGCGCGCGGGACTTCACTCCGGTGAGGTGATCCGGTGAGGGGGACTTCACTCCGGTGAGGGGGTGGGCGGCATCCGTCGCCCACCCCCTCCTCCACCCTAAAGTTGGTGGACCGCGAGGCCGCTACCGGCGACAGTGTGGCCCATGACCTCACTCGTACGTCACATCACGATCGACTGCGCCGACGCCTACGAGCTCGCCGGCTTCTGGTCCGGGGTGCTCGGCGCGCCGCTCTCCGACGATGACGCGCCCGGCGATCCCGAGGCACTCGTCGAAACCCCTGGTGCCGCACTGCTGTTCATCTCGGTACCGGAGCCGAAGAGCACCAAGAACCGTCTCCATCTGGACATCCAGCCACAGGACCGCACCCGGGACGAGGAGGTCGAGCGGCTGCTCGGCCTGGGCGCCACCCTCGTGGCCGACCACCGCAAGCCGAACGGACGGGGCTGGGCGACGCTCGCCGATCCGGAGGGCAACGAGTTCTGTGTCGAGTGCAGTGCGGCGGAACGGGCCGCGCTGACCGGGACCCGGCTGCCGGTCACCGCGGACGACGTGACCACCGCGGTCCGTCTCGCGGTTGCCGCGCTCGGCGAGTCCCCGGTGGACGACTGGCTGGTCCCGGCCGGGACGCTGGAGTGGAACTGCTGGGAGACCACGGAGCACCTGAGCGACGATCTCTTCTCCTACGCGGCCCAGTTGGGCCCGCAGCGCCCGCCGCTGGACGCGTACGTCCCGTACCGCTGGAGCGCCAACTACCAGGGCGGCCCGGCGAACGCGGTCTTCGCGGACCCGTCGGCCGGACCGGCCGGGCTGCTCCAGACGCTGGAGGCGAGCGGCGCGCTGCTCGCGGCGATGGTACGGACGGCCCCGCCCGAGTTGCGCTCGTACCACCCCCACGGGGTGTCCGACCCGGAGGGCTTCGCCGCCATGGGCATCGTGGAGACCCTGGTCCACACGCACGACCTCGCCGCCGGTCTGGGCGTTCCCTGGACGCCGCCCGCCGGTCTCTGCGACCGGGTGCTGGCCCGGTTGTTCCCGGACGCCCCGAAGGACGCCGACCGGTGGACCGTCCTGCTCTGGGCCACCGGCCGCGCGGAGCTGCCCGGCCGGCCCCGGGTCACCTCGTGGAAGTGGCACGGTGCGCCGCTGGAGGAGTCGGGCCGGGAGTAGCGGGAGGCCGGAAGGGCGCGGGAGTGCGGTGACGGCGTGGGCACCCCGAAGACCGTCGGCGTCGATCGCACGACGGTCCTGTGCAGGCCACCATTCCGGGACGGCCGAGGAGGTGTTCCGCTCGGGGGCCTGCCGATCCAGCGGTCAGAGTTCGGCGTCGAGGATGTCCGGCCACGCCGTGCCGGCCGCGCTCCCGTCGGACCGGGGCAGCGCCACCTCCGCCCAGATGACCTTTCCCTGGGGGGTGTAACGGGTGCCCCAGCGTTCGGTCAGTCGTGCGACGAGGAACAGACCGCGGCCTCCCTCGTCCATCACTGCGGCATAGCGCAGATGGGGCGAGGTGCTGCTTCCGTCGGCCACCTCACAGGTCAGGGTGCGGTCGTACAGCAGTCGTACGGTGACTGGCGCGGAGCCGTAGCGGATGGCGTTGGTGATCAACTCGCTGAGCACCAGTTCCGTGGCGAACGCGAGCTCGGACAGACCCCAGTCGTCGAGCTTCTCGGCCACGAGAGCACGTATCCCCGCCACGGCGGCGGGATCGAACGGTACGTCCCAGTCGGCGACATGGTCGGGCGGGACAGCCCGTGTCCGGGCGATGAGCAGCGCCACATCGTCCTTCGGCCGGCTCGGCAGGAGCGCGTCGAGCACCGCCTGACAGCTCTCCTCCGGCGACCGGTCGGGGTGGCACGCCAAGGTCTCACGAAGCAGCTCGATCCCCACATCGATGTCTCGGGTGCGGTCCTCGATGAGCCCATCGGTGTACAGGACGAACTGCGTGCCCTCCGCCACTTCCAGTTCCGCCGTCTCGAACGGCATCCCCCCCAGGCCCAGGGGCGGGCCGGCCGGCAGGTCGGGGAAGGTCACACTGCCGTCGGGCCGGACCAGTGCGGGCAGGGGATGCCCGGCCCGGGCCATGGCGCAGTGGCGGGAGACGGGATCGTAGATCACGTACAGGCAGGTGGCTCCGATGATCCCCGCGTCGGCGGTGGTCTCCGCCTCCTCCTGGTCGATGCGCCCGACCAGGTCGTCCAGATGGCTGAGGATCTCGTCGGGCGGCAGGTCGAGCGTGGAGAAGTTGTGCACGGCCGTGCGCAGCCGTCCCATCGTGGCGGCCGCGTGCAGGCCGTGGCCGACGACATCCCCGACGACCAGCGCCACCCGACTGCCCGGGAGCGGGATCACGTCGAACCAGTCGCCGCTCACCCCGGAGAGTGCGGGCAGGTAGCGATGGGCAACGTCGAGCGCGCTCTGTTCGGGCAGGGCCCGCGGGAGCAGACTGCGTTGCAGAGTCACGGCCATGTCGTGCTCACGGGTGTAGCGGCGGGCGTTGTCGATGCTGACGGCCGCCCGAGCGGCCAGTTCGTCGGCCAGGGACAGGTCGTCCTCCTCGAACGGCTGGGGCTTCTCGGAGCGCCAGAAGTCGGCCATGCCCAGGATGACGCCCCGTGCCTTGAGAGGCACCGTGATGAGCGAATGGATGCCGTAATCGACGATCAGCCGCGTCCGCTCCGGGTCCTGGGCGAGCCAGCCGGGTGCGGCGGACAGGTCGGGCACCAGCTCCGATCGGCCGGCGGCGAAGGCCCGTGCCTGCGGCGTGGAGGGGAGGAAGCTGATCAGGTGGCCGAGCTCGTAGAGCGGATGGTCGTCCCGGATGCCGCGGACAGCGGTGCGGCGCATGGCCGTGTCGGTACCGGTCGGCTCGTCCCCTTGCAGGACCGGGTCGGCCAGATCGACGGTGACGAAGTCGGCGAGCCGGGGGACCGCGACCTTGGCCAGTTCCTCGGCCGTACCCGCCACATCGAGGGTGGTACCGATGCCGAGACCGGCGTCGTACAGCAGCCGCAGCCGCTCGCGGGCGCTCTCCGCCCTGCCGGAAAGCGCCCGCAGCTCCGTGGAGTCACGCAAGGTCGCCACGGTCCCCTTGGGACCACCGTGACGATCCGTGGACCGTTGGTTCACCGCGAGCAGTCGGTTCCCCGCGAGGTGCACTTCGTCCGTGGCCGTGCGCCCCGAGCTCAGCAGTTCCACCGTGCCGGGATCAAGGCTGGGCAAGTCCGAGATGTGCCGCCCCTCGGCGTCGAGCGGCAGATCCAGCAGCCGTCTGGCCTCGTCGTTGGCCAGCAGCAGCCGACCGTCTCTGCTGATGATGAGCACGCCTTCGCGCACGGCGTGGAGCACCGCGTCGTGATGCTCGTACATACGAGTCATCTCGGCAGGGCCCAGACGGTGGGTCTGCCGCCGCAGCCGCCTGGCCACCAGCGCCGTCCCGGCCGTGGCCATGGCGAGCGCAGCCGCTCCCGCGCCGAGGATGATCGGAATCTGCCGTGCCACCACGCCGGTCACGCTCTTGACCTTCATGCCGGCAGCCACCAGGGCCACGACCTTGCGCGCGCGATCATGGACGGGGACGATCGCCTGCTCCTCACGGCCGAGCGGGCCGTTGACGCTCTCGGTGTACACGCGGCCGGCCAGCGACGGCTCGATGGTGCCGACGAGCCTCTTCCCGATCAGGTCCGGCCGGGGGTGCGTGTAGCGGATCCCTTTTGTGTCCGTCACCACGATGAAGTCGACGCCGGCCGCCTTCCGCCCCGCCTCGGTGAGCGGCTGGAGCACCTTGGAGGGATCGGGGGCCTTCAGCGCGGCCAGGAGGCCCGGTGAGTGAGCGAATGTCTGCGCGACGGCGACGGAACGGCTTCTCGCCTCCGCGCTGCTGTCGTGCCGGGACTGCACTACGAGCGCGAGCACCGCAGCGGCCACGAGGAGCACGACGACAGCCACCTGCAGGGCGAAGACCTGGCCTGCGACGCTCCGAGGGTACTTCCCCGTGAGTGACCGACCCTGCGCGCTCCGGAATCGTCCGAAACGATTGACCACATTGCCCTTTGTAACACCGCGAGGTCGAAGGTGCGTGCGGTCAGGGCCCGCTCGGGGGCGGGACAGCGCGGCGGTTCCGACGCCGATCCGCCAGTTCGGGCTCTACCCCGGCCGGGAGTTCCTGATGCTGTACCTGTGGGACGCGGGTGCGGTGCGCCAGTCCGAGCTGATCAAGGCGATGGAGCTCGACCCCTCCACGGTGACCAAGATGCTCCAGCGCCTCGAACAGACCGGGCACGTCCGCCGCTGCCCCGACCCCGGCGACCGCCGGGCCGTCCTGGTCGAGGCCACCGACGACAGCTGCGCGCTGCACTCCGACGTCCAGCGGGCCCGGACGAACCTGGAGGAGCACACCCTCGCCGGGCTGGACACGGCCGAGCGCGAGGAGCCGGCCCGGCTGCTCGCCAAGGTCGAGGAGAACCTCTGTCACGAGAGCGAGAACGGCCCCGGCCTCCGCTGATCCCCCGGCGTCCGGGCGGCGGCCTCAGCCGGAGAGCGCGTCCAGCACCCGGTCCACATCGGCCTCCGTGTTGTACAGGTGGAAGGCCGCGCGCAGGTTCCCCGCCCGGTTCGAGACCATCACCCCGGCCCGCGCCAGCCCGGGCTCCCGCCCGCCGAGTCCGGGCACGACGACGATCGCCGACTCCCCCGGCACCGCCTCGTGCCCCAGCCCGGCCAGCCCCGCCCGCATCCGGGCCGCGAGCCCGGTGGCGTGGGCGTGGAGGGCGTCGATGCCGACCTCGCCGAGCAGCGCGAGGGAGTGCTCGGCGCCGTGGTACGAGAGGAAGGCGGGCGGTTCGTCGTAGCGGCGGGCGGTCGGGGAGAGCCGCTCGACCGGGCCGTACGTGCTGTTCCACGGGTCGTCGGAGGCGACCCACGCGGCGAAGACGGCCGGCAGGGTGCGCTGCGCCTCCTCGGTGACGGTGAGGAACGACGCACCGCGCGGGCAGAGCAGGAATTTGAAGCCGCCGGTGACGGTGTAGTCGTACGCCCCGGCGTCCAGCGGCAGCCAGCCGGCCGACTGGGTGGCGTCGAGCAGGGTCCGGGCGCCGTGGGCGGCCGCCGCCGCGCGTACCGCGTCGAGATCGGCGATCCGGCCGTCGGCGGACTGCACGGCCGAGAAGGCGACGAGCGCGGTACCGGGCCGTACCGCATCGGCCAGTCCGTCCAGCGGGACATAGCGCACCTTGAGATCGCCACGGACCGCGAACGGGCTGACGACGGAGCTGAACTCACCCTCGGGCGCCAGGACTTCGGCCCCCGGCGGCAGCGAGGCCGCGATCAGTCCGACGTGCACGGAGACCGAGCTGCCGGTGGCGACCCGGTCGGCGTCCACACCGGCGAGGCGGGCGAAGCCGGCCCGGGCCGCTTCCACCGCCTCGAAGTCGCCGGAGCCGGCGCTGCGCCCCGTGGCGATCGCCTCCGCGAGTGCCTGCACCGCCGCCACGGTGCGCCGGGGCAGCAGCCCGCAGGTGGAGGTGTTGAGGTACGTGGTCTCCGGTGCGAACTCGTCGTCCGCCGTACGGCTGAGCGAAGTAGTCTCCATGGGCCCAGCGTGCGGCGCCCTTGACTCCTCGTCAATGACGAGGAGTCAAGGGGCGCACCCCAGCGGCGCCGGGGGCTCAGGCGGTGCGGCCGCCCCGCGGACTCAGGCACGAAGCCCGGCAAGCGGGCGGCTCAGGCACAGCTTCCGGCCGGCGGGTTCAGGCATTGCTTCCGGTCTGCGGACTCAGGCATGACGCCCGGTCCGCGGACTCGGGCATGACCCCCGGCCGACGGACTCAGGCATTGTTTCCGGTCTGCGGAACCTCGCAGGCGCCGTCGGCGTCGCACGCCGCGGCGTCCCCGCCGATCGCCGTGAGCGGCCGGTCCCGCCACGCCTGTTCGAGTGCCTGGGCGAACACCTCGGCGGGCTGGCCGCCGGAGATCCCGTACCGCCGGTCGAACACGAAGAACGGCACGGCGTTGGCCCCCAGCTCGGACGCCTCCCGCTCGTCGGCCCGCACCTCGGCGGCGTAGGCCTCCGGATCGGCGAGAACGGCCCGCACCTCGTCGGCGTCGAGACCGGCCTCGACGGCCAGCTCGACCAGCACGTCACCGTCGAAGACGGAACGCTCCTCGGCGAAATTCGCCCGGTAGGCGAGGCTCAGCAGCTCGTCCTGGCGGCCCCGGGCCTTGGCCAGGTGGAGCAGCCGGTGGATGTCGAAGGTGTTGCCGTGGTCACGGCCCTCGGTGAGGTAGCCGAGCCCTTCGGACTGCGCGTTGGCCGCGACGTTCGCCTCCATGGCCCGCGCCTCTTCACGGGTGCGCCCGTACTTCTGCACCAGCATGTCGATCACCTGCGTGGTGTCACCCTTGGGGTACGCGGGGTCGAGCTCGAAGGACCGGTGCACGACCTCGACGTCGTCGCGGTGGGCGAACCCCGCCAGTCCCTTCTCGAAGCGGGCCTTCCCTATGTAGCACCAGGGGCAGGCGATGTCGCTCCAGATCTCGACGCGCATGTTTCTTCTTCTCTCCAGGGTCTCGGGCAGCGTGAGGTGATCCTCCGCACAAGAGATCGAACAGAGCGGCGAACCCGCCCATTCCCGCGGGTGGGGCACGGCACCATCCATGGGGGCATGCACTGCCGTTTGCAGGGCAACGGGCAGTTCGGTGCAACGGACGCCGATCCAGCATTACGCTATCGACTGTCACATATGAGTCAGTCAGAGCGGAAGTCAAATGAGTCGAACGATCCGTGTGGACGACGACGTGTTTGCCAGGCTGCAGAGTCTGGCGGAGCCGTTCACCGACACACCCAACAGCGTCATCCGCAGGCTGCTCGGCCTGGCCGACCCGTCGGCGACACAGGCTGGGCGTCCGGCGTCCCCCGTGCATTCACCTGCCGACGACTCCCCCCTGGCAGCCCTGATCACCGAGGGGCGACTGCACGTGGGGCAGCGACTGGTGTGGCGCCGCCGCAACCTCAAACAGGTCCACCACGCTGTCGTGGTCGATGGCGGAGGATTGAGGCTCAACGACGGCAGCGTCCACGCGACGCCGTCCAGTGCCGCCACCGCGCTCGCGGGAAACCAGCAGAACGGCTGGAAGGTCTTCGCGACCGAGGACGGCACGCTGCTGAAGGACCTCCGGTGACCGTCGTGAGCGCCGCCATGCGGCCATGGCCACCTCACACCACAAACGTTCTGGAAGGTGGAGCATGGCAGGCGTGACCCAACCGAAGGTGAGCCGTGTCGATCCGCTCAGGCTGACCGAGTGGGCCAGGACCGGACGCATCCGCATCCCTCATTTTCAGCGGTCCTACGTATGGGACGCGTCGGACGCGGAGCGGCTGTTCGACAGCATCCTGCGCGGATACCCGATCGGCAATCTCCTCATGTGGCGTAAACCCGCCCCCGCAGCCGAGATCACTGTGGGCGAGTTGCAGATCGAAGCGCCGGAACACTCCGACGCCCTATGGGTGGTGGACGGCCAGCAGCGGCTCACCACACTGATCGGCGCCCTCACGGCATCCGAGGAAACGGTCGACCGGCGGTTCCGTATCTTCTTCGACCTACAGGCGGAGAAGTTCGTCTCCGCCCCTCATTCTCAGCGGCCGCGCGAACACTGGCTTCCCGTCTGGGTCGCCCAGGACAACCGTCGGCTGATCGCATGGCAACGGGATCGCCCCTGGCTGACCGAGAAACAATACGACCTGTGCGACACCGTCGGTACAGCCATCCGCACCTACGAGATCCCCATGTACGAAATCGAGGGCGATGACGAAAAGGCCCTCACCGAGATCTTCGACCGGATGAATACATTCGGGAAATCACTCAAGCGGTCCGAGATCTTCCGGGCTCTTCATTCCGGCCCACTCGATGTTCAGCCCTCCGATATCGACGCATTGCACGAAAGGATCACAGCACTCGATTTCGGAGATTTCACGGAGCAGACATTGATGCAGAGCGTGATGGCGGTACGCGGGGGAAAGGTGGACCGCGACTTCCGCCATGAATTCAAGAGCGACGAGGACCGACGCGCATCTTTCGCCACGACGGAGAAAGCCCTGAGGATCGTCGTTGAATACCTACGCGAATACGTCGGCATCCCTCACCTCCGGCTCCTGCCCTACGCTCTGTTCGTCCCCGTACTCACCCGGTACGCAGCCCTGTTCGGCTCTCCCGAGGCCAGGGCCGCAGAACTGCTGCGCCGCTGGATCTGGCGTGGTTCCGCAGTGGGAGCGGCCCCGCAGGGCAATACGGTCGCACTGCGCCGCAACGCCAGTGCGGTGTACGGCGACCCTGCGGCCAGTGCAGGCCGACTGCTGGCGATCCTGCCGCCGGGCGGCGAGCAATGGTCACCCGATCTGACGCAAACCGCCCTGAACCGCGCCCAGGCGAAGCTCAACGTACTCGGGCTGCTCTCGGCCAAACCGGTTCTCCTCACCCCGGCGCGCGGGCAGGACGGAACCCACTACCCGGCCGGCACACGCCTCGACCGGACAAGACTTCTCAACGAGATGCTCGACAGCGGAAACTCACCGTTGCTGCCGATCCTGCCCGGGGATCGGACGATCGCCAGCAGACTGGTTCATCCAGCCATGGAATTGCCCCCATGGACGGTGATCTGCGAAACAACGGGCGAGGCGGAACTGCGTTCGCACTGCCTCGATACGAAAAGCGTGCACGCACTGGAATGGCACGATGAAGACTTTGTCCTTCATCGTGCGAAGCTCGCTGGATCTACTATCGCCCGACATGTGCAAAGCATGGCGCTCTGGGGATTTCCGGATGGTCCGGAACCTGAATCCTGGTTCGAAATCTAAGGAGAAAGCCATGCAACGCGATGTGACCGCCTCAGTATTTCTTGACGACCGACGGGTAGGGGTTCTCGGTTATCACGACGGCAACACCTGGTTCGATTACACTGATCTGAGCGCGGAACACCCGGTTCTGGGGCAGGGATTCGAGCGGGATCCACGCAAACGCCGCTCGGGGAGCGGAAGCGTCCCGGAATGGTTCGCCAACCTGCTACCGGAACCCGGCAGCGGTCTGCGGCACATGATCGCCACGGAACTCAGCAAGAAGAAGCTCCACGACTTCGTACTGCTCAGCCACCTGGGCGAGGACCTGCCGGGCGCGGTCCGGGTGGTTCCTGACGTTCCGCTCGACGGGCTCCCGGACCACGAACCCACCAGCGTGTGTGAGCACGAACACGCGCTGCGTTTCTCACTGGCCGGAGTCCAGCCGAAGTTCTCGATGCGATACGAGGGAAAGGCCCTCGTACTCCCTGCCACGGGCAGCGGTGGCGACTGGATCGTAAAACTACCCGACCAGCGTTTTCCCGCTGTCCCGGAGAACGAGTTCGCCATGCTTCAGTGGGCCGGAAGGGCCGGAATCGACGTTCCCGAGTCCCATCTCGTACCAGGCACCCTCATCCGGAATCTGCCCGAGGGCACGATCGGACCGGATGAACACGCTCTTGCGATCCGGCGGTTCGACCGTACGGACGACGGACGTGTGCATCAGGAAGACTTCGCGCAGGTACGCGAGGTATCCGCTGAGGCAAAGTACGACAAAGCCAATTACGAAGGCATCGGACGTGTCATCAGCGCCGTGTGCCCTGTTGAGGATGCCGTCGAGTACCTTCGCCGTCTCGCCGCTTTCACCCTCATGGGCAATGCCGACGCACACCTCAAGAACTGGACTCTGCGCTACCCCACCGTTCGTCAGGCACGACTGTCTCCGGCGTACGACCTGGTGTGTGTCACCGCGTACCCGAAGGCCGACCACAAGCTCGCTTTCCCACTCGGTGGCAACACGAACACCGAGCTGATCACCACGGAGAGTTTCCGCGGGCTCTCCCCGGCGCTCAGGCTTTCACCGGAGTTGATCACGGATACCGTGCGGGAGACGGTGGAAGCGCTGACTGCCTCGTGGTCCGGCATCAAAAACGACTTCGAGGTACCGGAGTTCGTGGCTGTGACCATCGACAGCCGCCTCGCCTCGCTGCCACTGGTGCGCGGCTGAGCAGGCGGAGATACAGGCGGCGCCTTGATGTCGAACACTGCCCGGCACATGGGTACGGTGCACCTCGCCGGACCGGACGGCTACAACGTGGCCTGGTCCATCGAGCGCGGCCGCGGCTGCTGCGCACCGACGTCCCACAAACGCAGCTTGGACCGGAGTAAGTCCCAGCTCTGCGAGGACCACGAAAGCGACGGTACGGGAGGCACAGGCAGGACCAGGGACGCTGGGTACCAGCGGCACCGGCGGTACGGCAGGGACAGGCGGAACCGGCCCTCCCACGGCACCAGAAACCCAGCTCGCCACCGCTGCAAGCGTCCCTGGCGCCTCGGCGATCACTCCAGATCACTCGTATGTCCGTCCGGACGCGACGGCGGGCACTGATCCGCTGATGCTGGGACCTGACAGAGCCGCGGTGTGCTTCCCGCCGAGTGACCGGACCGCCCAGCCGGGCATCGGGCCCTCCTTTTCGGCGGAATTCGTTTACTGGGACGTTGCGCGGACAGCGGCGCCGCACTCCCGGTCCAGCACTGGGGCAACCCCCAGGGTGAGGAGACTGTCCCCTTGGTGACACGACACGTGCGGCCCGGCCGCATACTCCCCAGGCGCATACCTATACGGGCGCTGACGGCATTGCTGGCGTGCGGAGCGGCGCTGATGGCCACCACGCTGGTGGCGGCGCTCCCTGCCGCAGGTCCCACACCGCCCGACCCGAACCGCTACCCCTTCGGCCGGCCCACCGGCAGCGGCGATTTCCAGGTCCCTCCACCACCCGAGGCGCCAACCCTGGTGCCCACCATCGGCACCAAGACCACCCAGCGGCTCTACGGCTCCGACCCCTTCCAGGAGGCGGTGTCCGTCACCCAACACATCTGGCCGGCCGCGCTCCCGGAAAACGCCCCGGGGGAGAACGACAACGTCCCAGACCGGCCCTGGGCCGTCACCCTGATCACCACCGACGATCCGCTGACGGGCATCACCGCCGTCCCTCTCATCCACTTCCCCGATGACGCGCCCATCCTCTACCTCACCAAGACCGGCATCCCCCAGGTCACTCTGAACGAGCTCAAGCGCCTCGGCGACACGGGCATCAGCCGCCACCACAACATCGACGCCTTCCTGGTGGGCGCGGCGGCCAACCCGGCTGTCCAGGCGCAGCTCAAGGCCATCGGCATGACCTTCCAGAGCATCACCTCGCCCACCATCCCAGGGCTCGCCGACGCCGTCGACCGTGTCTACGGCAGCATCCAGAACCCGGACACCGGCGTACCGCAGATGGGTAACAGCGGCAGCCAAGGGGGCGCCGGAATGATGGACGTGATGATCGCGTCCACGAACTCCTGGGAGTACGCCCTGCCAGCCACCCACTGGTCCTCCCACATGCCCACCGCAATTCTGTGGGTCACCCGGGACGGCATCCCGCCGGAGACCGTCACCGCGCTCAAACGCCGCATGGGCCGAGCCACCATCTACCTGTGGGGCGGACCGGACCAGATATCCCCCGCCGTCGCCAAGCAGCTCAATGCCTACGGTGCCGTGCAGCGCATCACCAACGACGACCCCGTCGACTTCAACGCGACCCCGAAGAACACACCGGAGACCACCGCCATCGCGTTCGCCAAGATGTGGGACCCCGCGGGCATGGTGGGCTGGAACATCACCGGACCGGGCCACGGCTTCACCCTCGTCAGGCGGGACGACTGGCAGGGCGCGGTCGCCTCGGCGCCCCTGTCCCACCTCGGCTTCCACTCCCCGCTGCTGCTCACCGACAGCGCCGACAAACTCCCCGAGGCCGTCGAGGCCTACTACAAGCAGGTGGCGCCCACATACCTGACCACCCCGGCCGAAGGCCCCTACAACATGACGTACATCATCGGCGACTGGAAGCGGCTCTCCTGGCCGCTGCAGGCACACGTCGACTACATCTCCGAAATGAGCAACCGACGCGTCTGGAACCAATCCGCCGGAGGACGCTACAGCGACTCCGGACAACCCTGATCAACGGTCCACGCCTGGCTGCCACAGCCCAAGCCTGCCGCGGCGCACGCCGATAGCCCTGCGCCGCGCAACCGCGGCAAGCAACCTGATCACGCCCCGGCTCAACCGTCTCCGAGTGCCTGATCAGCAGTCGCGATCGTCCGGACGGACCCGCTCGAGACGGGACACGCCCCACGCACGCTCGACCCGCGAGGAACACGCCCCCATGGACATCGGAATCGGGCTACAGGCCCTGCACCCCGACCCGGACCTGTCGATCGTGGACTGGGCAAGACGCGCCGAGGAGCGCGGCTTCTCCACGCTCGGCACTACCGACCGCCTTGTCTACGACACCTACGAGCCGCTGACCGCACTTGCCGTCGCGGCCGGAGCGACTTCGCGCATCCGTCTGACCACCACCATCCTGCTGGCCCCGCTGCGCGCCAACCATGCGCTGTTCGCCAAGTCCGCAGCCACGCTCGACCGCCTGTCCGATGGCCGGCTCGTGCTGGGCCTGGCACCCGGCGCCAGGGAGGACGACTACAGCGCAAGCGGGGTCGATTTCCGGCAGCGCGGCAAGCTGTTCGACGCACTGCTCGAACAGGCCACCCGGCAGTGGCAGGACCACGGCGGTATCGGACCACGTCCGGCCACGGCTGGTGGCCCCCCGATGCTGTTCGGTGGGTTCACCAAGCCCGCACTGCGGCGGATGACCACCTATGGTCGCGGCTGGATCAGTGGCGCCCAGGGCGTGGACAACTTCCGGGCCTTCCTCCCACAGGTCCGACAGGCGTGGCAGGACGCGGGCAAAGCGGGGGCGCCCCGCCTGGTGGCGACCGCGCACTTCTCGCTGGGTCCGGAAGCAGAGCAACGCCTGCACAGCCGCCTTGCGAACTACTACACCTCTGGCACCTACACCCGCGAAAGCATCGAAGCCGGTCTGTCCACGCCCGAAGGAGTGGCCCGCGAGGTCGCTGCCTACGCCGAGGCGGGCTGCGACGAACTCATCCTCTTCGCCCACGGCGGCGGACTGGAACAGGTAGACCTGCTCGCCGACGCGGTCGCACTGTGACCGCGTCGGGACCGAAGTACAGCAACCTCCGCAGCCGCGGCCAACCGTCAACGAAGTCGACCCCGGGACCGATGGACTCGGACTGCGGCTGCGTGCACAACGCGCTGGAGACATTCTCCTCACGCGCCCGGTCTTCGTCGCTCGCGAGTGGGCTGATCGCGTCGGAGAAACCTCCGAGAGCCAGATCCCTCAGGCGGAATGGCAGGTGCACGCCTAGCCTTCGGCTAAGCCTTGATCCACCGATCCGATGGCTGTGGATGACTCTTCGGAAAACAAGGAAATGCCTTGTGACCTGCGATGATGGGAGTTCTTGAGGCTTCCAGCACGCACGATCGGCAAGGCACTTCCGAGATGCAAGTTTCCCGTACTCCAGCGGCGGTGAGCTGCCCGCGCGTACTCCAGTGCATTGGGACCACTTCGGCCACACGGCACTGGCCACGACCCGGGCCGGATCGCCACCGACCTCGCGGTGATGCCGACTGATGGCGGGGAACACTAGGGCGTGTTGCGAAAGTGGCTCTTGAGATCCATCCAACTAATGGGATTCGTGATGACGAACGTCGCTGCTATGTCGTTCGCCCGCTGGTGGTGGCGCCCGCCGTGGTGAGGAGAGCGACAGTTGCGGGGTGGGGGCCATTGTTCGCCCAGTCCAAGGGGGACCAGCCTGTGCCGTGATCTTCCTGCACATTCGGATCGGCACCATGCGCCAACAGCTCGCGCACTGTCTCGGTGTGCCCCCAGCATGCGGCTGCACACAACGGCGTGCCCTCTGCGCCGATTCCGCTGCTCTCGGTGTCAGGGGAGGCGCCGGCGGCCAGAAGCAGGCGGGCGATCTCGGCTTCTCCGTTCACGGATGCGGCGTACAGAGGGGTGGTGCCTTCGCCGTCGGCTTGCTCCGGGTCGGCCCCAGCCCGCAGTACCGCCTTCACGACAGCGGTGTCACCCAGCGGAATTGCGTTGAAGAGGCGCCGGGAGAGCTTCTTTCGCTGCCGCTGGTTCATGAGGGCCGAGGTTAGCGACTGGGAGCGAGGTGGGGCCAGTCATATCCATTCGTTGATGGCCGCGACCAGCACTGTTGCTTCATAGCGGACCGCGAGTTTGTCGTATCTCGTGGCGACGGCTCGGTTCCTCTTGAGGCGGTTGATGCCGCATTCGACCGCGTGGCGCTCGCGATAGTCGATCTTGTCGAACTTCGGCGGGCGACCGCCGCGCGAGCCGAGCTTCTTGCGGTTGCGGACGTGGTCGACCTTGTCCGGGATGGTGCAGCGGATGCCGCGACGCCGCAGGTAGGCACGGTTCTTGCGGGAGGCGTACGCCTTGTCGGCGCGGACCCGGTCCGGGCGTGTACGCGGTCTGCCTGGTCCGGTACGGGCGACGCGGATCTTCTTCAGGACAGGCTCGAACTGCGGGGAATCTCCACGCTGTCCGGCGGTGATGACGATCGACATGGGCTTCTGGCCCTGCTCGACGGCCAGGTGCAGCTTCGTTGTCAGGCCGCCTCGCGAGCGTCCGAGTCCATGGTCGTCCGGCTCGATGGCGACGCCGCCGGGCGGCTCCTTCTGCAGAGCCCCCTTTTCCGCGCTCCGGCGGCATGCTGGTGGGCCCGGCAGACAGTGGAGTCGACGTCGATGTCCCAGGTGATGAGTTTCCTGGCGTCCGCCTGGGCCTGCAGCTCGGCGAAGATTTGCTGCCAGGTGCCGTCCCGCTGCCAGCGCCGGAACAGGTCGTACACCCGGCCCCACGGGCCATACCGCTCGGGGACGTCCCGCCATGGGGCACCTGTGCGGGTCCGAAACCGTATGCCGTCGATGAGTTGCCGCCTCATCCATATCGACGGCCGCCCCGGCTTCTTGCCCCTAGGCAACAACGGCTCCGGGCGAGCCCACTGCGTATCCGTCAGATCTCCACGCGCCACAGAGCAAGATCATTCCATCTCGAGATCGACTTCCGATACACGCCCTAGCCTCGCGCTTTCATGAAGCGGGCTGTCCGATAGGTGGTCAGCTCAGCGAAAAGTGCCTCTGACCATCATTGCCGGTGAGTTAGCGCGTCAGTGCAGGTCAGGTCTGGGTGCCTGGTGACTTTGAGTGTGTAGCGGACGCTACTGGGAGTGCGGGGCTGGTCGCGCTTTCTGACCTCGAAGGTGTTCTTGGACGGCTTCTGATCGTTGGCACTGCCTGTTGCCGCGGGGTGGGAGGAGGGCGACCAAGAGCTCTGTGGTGACCTCGCGACGGGCGGCGGACAGTGTGGTGGGGTCTGCTGCGGCCTGGGCAGCGACGGCCAGCCGGGTGACCTGCATGGTGACGGTGAAGGAGATCCGGTCGGGATCGGTCCCGCCGGGTTCTGCCGTGCGCGTCTGCAGCGCGCAGTGTCTGCTAGACGGTGAGGAGGGCGTAGATCTCCTGGCAGACCAGCTCGGGCGCCTTGGAACGCAGGATAAATCCGGCGCCGCGCAGGCGGTTCTGGAGGTAGGCGTCGGCGTCACGCAGTACGCGTTCGGCGGTGTGTGCCTCGATCAACGGCATCAGCTGGGCCGTGAGCGCGGGCCGGACCTCTTCTCCGATGTGCTCGCAAAGCTCGATCAGCGGTGCCGGGCCGTGCCGGTTGAAGAGGTTGGGGACGAGTACGTAGTACCCGTGCCCGGCTACTGAGGTATTTCGGTTCAGAGTGACCGTGACAACGGCGGACCGATACGCACCATTCGCACGGGGATCGAGAAGCGGCACCTGCCCGGCAAGGCCACCAGGAGGCGGCTACGGCCGCGCCGCACAACCCTCGAAGACGCAGCACCGAGCAGCGATCACCGAGGCGCTGCCCCTGGAGTACAACGTGTACTCCGGCGGAGCCATATAACGGAGTCGGTGTCGTTCACGCCGCTTCGACGTGGCGACATGCGACGGCAAGCAGGGAGACCGCCTCATCGTCAGCCTGCTCAGCACAATCGCGGCCGCGGTGACCGCGGCCTCTGCCGGGGTGGTCATCTGCTTCGTCTACGGCCACCACGCCGGAGGCAAGCTTCTGCGAAGGGCCTACGGACCAACCATGCCCGTCTCCGACCCAAGCGTTTCTCCGCTGCGCGCTCTGCGGGCAACCGGCCGCTGGCTCGTGCCCGAGTGGAAGCGGCTGTAGGCGGCGCTTTGACCTCGCCGTCGTACCAGTGCGAAAGGCGGGGCTCGTCGGGCACCGACCAGCAACCGGCGCAGCCGACTGTAGCCAGATGACCACAGGCCGGAGTTGCGGCGTGCTTCGGGAACCCGCAGGCTGTATCTGGCAAGCGACCTTGATGACGCAAAGAGGTGATCAGGTTGCATGGCCACTCGCGCCCGGTCAACCCCTCGAAACATGGGTGCGGGTGACGCGTGCCGCCTCAAGGGCCGGTACCCCAGTGAGTCCAGTCGCGATACTCCAACGACCGCCCCAGCACGGGACTCAGACAGACGGAACCGGCTTCACGTCCCAGTCGAACTCCGCAGCAAGCGCCCGGAGTACTTCTTTGCGGCACACGCTGCGGACTCCCCTCTCGCCCAGTGGTGCCCGTTGACCGTCTGGCCCGAAGCGGCCCACGTGGTCGAAGTGTATGACCACCGGTTGCCCCAGCCCACCACCCACCACAGGGAGCCACAGCATATGGACGGAAAGCACAAGATACTGGCTGCACTGACCGGAACTGCGCTGACAGCCGGACTCACTGGCTTGGCCCTCGGGCCCACCGCCACCACACCTGCTCACCCCCCAACCCTGCGCGCCGCCACCGGGCCCTCTGGGATGTCGGTCGTGGAGTGGAACCGTGAGCTCATCACCGTCCTGAGCGATCCGAAGGCCCAACCGCCCACCATCCACCCCACGCGCAGCTTCGCGCTCCTTCAGGCCGCCGAGTACGACGCGGTGGTATCGGTCACCCGGGCCGGCCCTGCCTACTTGTTCTCGGTGTCGGCGCCGCGAGGCGCCCGTGCAGACGCCGCAGCGGACCAAGCAGCCCACGATGTGCTGGTGGCCCTGTACCCGGCCAAGCGCGCAAGCGTGGACCAACGGCTGAGCAGCCAGTTGTCCGCGATTCCCAACGGCCCCGGCAAGCAGGCGGGCATTCGCGTGGGAGCCGAGGTCGCCCGCCGGCTGATCAGCCTGCGATCCCATGATGGGTCCTCGACCAAGCCGCCGCCGTTCAGTCCCCGCAACGTGGCCGGCGGCTACCGGCCCACACCGCCCGACTTCCCCACACCGGTGTTCACCAACTGGGGCTCGGTCAAGCCGTTCGTGCTTGCCAAAGGAAGCCAGTTCCGCCCGGCGCCGCCGCCGGCCGTCAGCACCGCCGAGTACGCCACAGCCTTGAATGAGGTCAAGAGCCTGGGGAGAAAGACCAGTACCACCCGCACCCCCGATCAGACCGCAGCCGGGAAGTTCTGGGCGGCAGCGCCCGTCTGGAACGTCTGGAATCAGATCGCGCAGGACCTGGTCACCTCCCAGCACGCAAGCCTGGAGAACGCGGTGAAGGTCTTCGCCCAGCTCAACCTGTCCCTCGCCGACACCGCGATCGCGATGTACGACGCCAAGTACACCTACCGCGTATGGCGGCCCGTGACCGCCCTCCGGCTCGGTGGTACGCACTACAACCCGCGCATCGCCGGCGATCCCAACTGGACCCCCCTGCTGCCGACCGCCCCGGATCCGTCCTACCCCGCCGCCCACGGCGCTCTCAGCCAGGCGGCGGCAACGACGCTCACCAGGTTCTACGGTGCGCAGCACCACCTCGTGGTGACGTCGAAGGGCGTCACCCGAACCTTCGCCGGCTTCCAACGCGCCGCCACCGAAGCGTGGCTCAGCCGGATATGGACCGGCCAGCACACCTCCATCGACAACCGGGCAGGCCAACAACTCGGCACGCAGGTCGCCGATTTCGTGGCGCAACACATCTGACTGCCCGCACCCGTGCAGCGTCAACGCGCCGCATGGCTGTGGCCAAGAGCCAGCTGTACCCAGCGTATCGGGTACAGCTGGCCCGAACATTGTGCTACCCATGGGCTTTCATGTGGGCGAGTGTCCGAGGTGTGATCGGAAACGCGAAGAGTGCTCCTGAACAGCAACGATGGGACTTGTCTAAGGTCCAGGTCGTCGCATGGAAAGAAGCACTCCTCAAGTGAAGAAGCGTATCGGGTCCTACCCGCGTGTCCGCGTCGAGGGCGGCGGCCAGGCAGTGGTCTCCCAGGCCGGGGCGTCCTGCTGGTCGAGACGGTCCGCAAGACCGGGTTGGATGCGTCGATATCGGCGGCGCTCGCGCCGTGGCGGAAGGCTCGGGCGGTGCAAGGTCCTGCTGGACGTGGCCCTCGCGGTCGCCCTTGGCGGGGACTGCCTGGCCGATGTCGGGATGCTTCGGGCCGAGCCGGCAGTGTTCGGGCCGGTGGCCTCCGACCCGACCGTCTCCCGCCTCATCGATATCCTCGCCGCTGCCGGGCCGAAGGCTCTCACCGCCATCCGGTCCGCACGGGCCAAGGTCCGCGAACACGTCTGGAAGCTGACCGGGAGCTCGTCGCCGGACGCTTCGGGCCAGGTGATCGTGGACCTGGACGGACTGCTGGTGCTGGCCCACTCCGACAAGCAGGACGCCGTCGCGACCTGGAAGAAGACCTACGGACACCACCCGCTGATGGGCTTTGTCGACCACGGACGCGGTGGCACCGGGGAGCCGGTGGCCGCGCTCCTGCGGCCCGGGAACGCGGGCAGCAACACCGCCGCCGACCACATCACCACCGCCCAACTCGCCCTGGCCCAGCTTCCGAAGAAGTACCGGCGCGGACGCCACACGCTGATCCGTACCGACTCCGCCGGCGGCACCCACGAGTTCACCGCCTGGCTCGCCCAGCGGGGCAGGTGGCTGTCGTACTCGGTCGGCATGACCATCACCGACCACATCCACGAGGCCGCCCTCACTGTCCCGCCCACTGCCTGGACAGCAGCCGTCGAACCGGACGGCGAGACCCGACACGGAGCGTGGGTCGCCGAACTCGACGGCGACGTACTCAAGGGCTGGCCGAAGGGAATGCGTCTGATCATCCGCAAAGAACGCCGGCACCCCGGCGCCCAGTTGCGGTTCACCGACGCCGACGGGCTGCGGCTCACCGCGTTCGCCACCAACACCACCGACATCCCCATTGCCGCACTCGAACTACGGCACCGCCAGCGGGCGAGAGCCGAGGACCGTATCCGCGCCGCCCGCGCCACTGGCCTGCGCAACCTGCCCCTGCACGACACCGCGCAGAATCGCATCTGGCTGGAGATCGTCCAGATCGCCCTGGACCTGCTCGCCTGGATGCCCATGCTCGCTCTGACCGGCAAAGCCCGCAGGTGGGAGCCCCGCCGACTGCGGCTCCGCCTCTTCTCTGCCGCCGCACAGATCATCACGACCGCCCGTCGCCGACACGTGAGATTCACACGCCACTGACCCTGGACCGACCTCGTCGTCAGCGCGATCCAACGACTTGCGGCCCTCCCCAACCCCGGCTGACCAGCCGACTCCCATCCCTGCGAGCAGCACCACCACCCGACCGGAGCCGTGGAACCCGGCGCCCACCCGACGCGACAGCCGGGCCACCCACCTGCCCACCACGACCCCAACAAGCCAAGACGGGCCGCCGGAGAACCAGCGGACCGTCACGAAAGTTCGAGGCTAGTCCGCGGTGCTGAGTTCCCAGAACCGGAAGACGGTCGAGGTGTCCAGGCAGTTCTGCAGGCCCCGGACGTTCTCGTGGGCGACCGCGTACTGCTTGCCCTGCCAGAGCGGCAGGAGCGGAAGCTGGCGCGCCACGATGTCCTGCAGCTTCATGAACTCCTGCCGGGTGTCCGCGCGGTCGGTCATGGACGAGGTCCTCGGGATGATCTGCTTGGTTATCTCGCCGTTCTCGTAATTGTTCGACAGGACGTTTCCCTTGCCGAAGAACGGCTGGGTGAAGTTGTCGGGGTCGGGGTAATCCGGCACCCAGCCCTTGACATAGACGCCGTACTTGCCCTCGGAGATGTCCTTCTCGTATTGCTCGAACGGGACGGACTTCATCCTGGCGTCGAAGAGTCCGCTCTTGTTCAGCTGACCGGCGATGGTCCGCAGTTCGTCGTCGGTGGCGGGTCCGTAACGGCTCGGAGTGGACCAGAGGGTGAGTTTCACCTTGTCGGTGATACCGGAGTCCCGCAGGAGATCCTTCGCCCGTTGTGGTTGCGGGACGTCGCCGTACGTGTCGAAGAAGGAGGTGCCGTGGCCGGTGATGCCGACCGGGACGATCGAGTAGAGCGGTGCCGCCGTGGACTGGTAGACCTGGCTGACCAGGGAGTTGCGGTCGACGAGATAGGCGATGGCCTTGCGCACAGCGAGCTTGCCGACCACGGGATCGGCGACGTTGAAGACCATGTGCTGGACTTCGGCGCTGCTTCCCTGGACCACCTCGAGGCCGTCGTTCTGCGCGGTGGGCGAGGTGTCCAGGGCAGCTATCGCCTTGGCGGTGAGGCCACGGTAGGCGATGTCGACCTTGCCCTTTTCCAGGGACGTTTCGAGGGCCTGCTGGTCGCCGCGGAAGAGTTCCAGCGTCACGCCGGAGTTCTTCACCTCGGCGTTTCCGTGGTAGCCGGAGTAGACCGAGAAGACGGCCTTCGACTTGTCGAAGGAGTCCAGCTGATAGGGGCCGGAGCCAACCGTCTTGCCGCCCTTGAGCAGCCGGTTCTTGGGGTAGACGCGATGGTCCACGATGGAACCGGCACCCGATGCGATCTTGCTGGGAAATATCGCATCGGGCACGTTGAGGTGGAAGACGACGGTCTTCTCGCTCGGGGTGGTGATCGACGAGATGGTGGAGAGCAGCGGGGCCGGGCCCGCCGGGTCGTTGATTCCGATTGCCCGGTCGAAGGAGTATTTGACGTCCTCCGATGTGAGGCTGTTGCCGTTGCTGAACTTCAGCCCGTCACGCAGAGTGCAGGTATAGGTCTTGCTGCCGTCCGAGAAATGGCACTCCTCGGCCGCCTCCGGCACAGGGGTGGAACTCCCGGGCGGGAAGCTCAGCAAGGACTGGAAGACGTTGCTGAACAGCAGCCAGGACCCCGGGTCGTAGCCCGCTGCCGGATCCGTCGCGAGGATGCCGTCGGACATCCCGACGACCATCCTCTCCTTGGACTCGAACGGCCAGATCTGATCCTGGGAGCCGCAGCCTGTCAGCAGCACCACTGCTATTCCCCCGGCGATCAGGGTGCTCGACCGCCTCGTACGAACCTTCACAGAACGTGCCTCATACTCTCGGCCGGCCACAGGGGTGCACCCGGACAACGGATCAGGTCGGGAAATACTGCGAACGGCACGCCTGTCCGGCATATTCAGCCCGGCCGGGCGCGGTGGTGCGGACTGAAACATTGCGCCTGGACCGGGTGTTCACCAGGAATTCCAGGCATAGTGACCAACTTTCGCATTCCCAGCCGGTGAACGGCACGGGCAGGCTATGGCCGGCCTCGTGGTGCCGTCGGTCAATCTAGTAGTTGACGGCATTGCGCGATGGCACATCATGCGCCAATTAATTCCCGCGGTCCGCCGGGGATGTTGGCCTGGTTTGCCTAATATCACATGGTGATGGTCAAGCTGATCGGCCCGGTCGTCACCCCGCCCGGCTGATCGACGAACCGGTCCCGGAGGGCGGTAAGCGGGGCCACAGGACAGCACCAAAAGCCCCCTTCCTGGACACCGCGGCTGTTCACCGGCCCCAGGGCTCACTCCCGTCCCGCCCCCGCGCCATCGAGGCCGAAAATCGTCGGATTACCGCGGAACCCTCGAACTTCCGGCGTCCATCGGCACCCCGGTTCTTCCCGCAGATCTTCCCGGCTTCCGCCCCCGAGGTCACCGAGGCGGCCACGGTCGAGGCGGGTTCGGCGGAGTACGCGTACGGCGGGGTGGTGAAGGCGCCGACCCAGGAGATCTCGGTGGCCGCGCCGCCGAGATCGTTGCCCCGCTCGACCACATAGCCGTCCAAGTCACTGCTGCGGCACTGCCACCACCCGTGATGCCCGCGCCGAAACCCACGGGGTGGCCTCGGCTGCTCCTGCGGTGCCGGGGAGGTGGCGAGGGCAATGACGACGACGGTTCCGGCTCACAGAGCCATGAGACGGCGGCTGCGGAGGTGCGTGCGCATGGGTGTCCCTCCTCAGTACGACGACGTGCGGGGAGGGGTGCTGTTCACGGCAGCTCGCACGCGGCACGCGGTGCCTGCGTGTGTGCGCTGCCCCTCTCTGGTCGCCGCCGACCGCCGGGGGTTGCCGGGTCGGGGACGTAATCCCGGCCCGTTCCCCGTCCGGGTTCCACAGCGTCCGGACGATGCACGGACGCCCTCGTCCCCGCCGGCGTTGGTAGGGCACCGAGTCGCAAAAGCTCTCCTACAGCAAGGCTAGTGGACGGTAGGGCTACCGTCGCTGGGCCATCGCCCATCCCGAGCACTTCCAGCTCCTCTACGGAACGCCGCTACGGGACTACGCGACACCCATCGAAGGCCCGACCACCCAGGCGTCGCGCCGGATGAGTGCGATCTCCGAGCGCGAGATGTTCGACGGGTTCACCTCGGCGCAACTCGCCGCAGTCGACACCCCCGCACTCTCACCCGCACTCCGCGGCCTATCCGGACCAGCTGCCGCATTACGGCCTGGGATATCTGCCGCCCCCAGCGACCGCGCTCCTGCTGATCGCGTGGGGACACCTGCATGGCCTCGTCGCCCTTGAGGTGTTCGGGCACACCTCTTTCCTCGGTGACCACCAGACTGAAATCTTCCGCACAGCGATGCGGAACCTGCTTGAGGACATCCACCGCCGGATCGCGGTCGCGCCGACGCCACGCCCTTGAACCGGGCTGAAACTGCCAGGTCGAATTACTCACTCGAATGAGTGGTGAAGCTTTGGTGCCGGCGCCCGGGAAGGGAAACGCTGCCACCCTGAGCTCACGAGTCATTGCTCGTGGACCGGGTCGCGGTGGGTATTCGATTCGCCCACCGCACAAGAAAATTCGAGGTCTTCGCATGCCGGAAAAATCCATTATCCACAGCAAGGCCCAGCATTATTACAACGTGTTCCATCACGAGCGCGACGGGTGGGTCAGCGAAACCGACGTGTACGCCTGGGTGGGCCGCACGACGCAGGAATTCAAGCTCACGCCAGGAACCGCCCCCGCCAGCGCGCTGCAGAGATCCCTTCTGGAGTACTGGAAGAGATTGTTTGTCCCTATGGACACAGACGGGGACGGCGTCGTATCACGCGACGAATTCCTGGCCGGGTTTGTCAGCCTGGGGGACAAGCCGGATGATTACGCGCGGATTGTCACGCCGTCCGCCAAGGTCTTCGTGGCCACCGCCGACGTCGACGGAGACGGCGAACTCGACAAGTCCGAGTTCAAGCGCCTGTTTCAGTCCTCTTTCGCGCTGAGCGACGAAGACATCGACGTGTCGTTCGCCGACATCGACACCGACAGCTCCGGCTCCATCTCAACTGACGAGCTGAGAGCGGCCATTCGCGTGTTCCACAGCAGTACTGATCCGAACGACCGAGGCCACCGCCTCCTGGGAGCCCTGCGTTCCTGAGCCGACAGAACCGGACAGCGTCCTCTCGTCCAGAGCCCCTCGCCGTCGGGTGCTGATTCCACTCGGCACCGGCGATCAGAGGGGCTCCGCCGGTCCCGCATCGAGCCGCGCTCAGGAACAACACGCCAGGAGAAACGACCATGACCACCCATCTGCGGAAAACCAAGGCCCCGTTGGTGACAGCGCAGGCCAAGCACATCGTGGCCGAGACCGGTGTCCTGAACAATCCGTACTTCCGAACGCTGGTAGACGGAAGCATGTCGTTGGAGAACTTCCGCACAAGCCAGGAGCAACTAGGTTTCGCCGTCACCTACTTCGCCCGTCCGATGGCTGCGCTGGTGTCCCGGATCGAGCACCCCGCGGATCGCATCGGCATCCTGGGCAATGTCGTGGAAGAACACGGCGGATTCCGCCCTCAGGAATTCCATCACGAGACCTTCCGCGGATTTCTGGCCAGCATCGGCAGCGACACCGTACGGCTGAACGGCCTGAAGATGACTCCGGCCGTCCACGCGTACAACAGCGTTCTCAGTGCGGTGTGTACGTGGGAGGACCCGCAGGTAGGAATTGGCTGCATGGGCGCGATCGAGTACGCATTCGCCTCGGTATCGGCCATCACGGGCAACGCGGCTGTGAACCGCGGTTGGGTCGCTCAAGCCGACCTGATGCACTACGGCCTCCACTCCGAAATCGACGAACAACACGCAGAGGACTTCTTCCTGCTGCTAGAACCCCACTACCGAAACCCAGCCGCACGACGCCGAATCGACCAGGGCCTCGGCCTGGGCGCGTACGCGCTGAACCGCCTCTACAGCGATCTGTCCGAACTGGGTCGTTCACAGCAAAACTGATCACGGCTGGGCGAGCAGGAAGGCTGCCAGCGCGGTGAATACGGACAGGATCGCGTTTTCCGCCGCCCGGGGCGACCGTCCCAGAAGCCTGATGAACGTGTGCGATCGCATGCCACTCCACTCTTGGGTTCTTCACCGGTGCCCACGAGGTGCTCACCAACAGCAACGAAACGGGCAGCAACACCGCAGCCGATCACATCACCACAGTTCAACTCGCCCTGGCGTCCATGCCGGAGAAGTACCGGCACGGACGCCGGACGCTGGTTCGCACCGACTTCGGAGGCGGAACACACGAGTTCACCGCCTGGCTTGCCCAGCGGGGAAGGTGGCTGTCGTACTCGGTCGGCATGACCATCACCGACGCCGTCCACGAGGCCGTCCTCAAAGTCCCGCCCGCCGCTTGGACACCGGCGGTCGAGCCGGACGGAGAGATCCGCGACGGCGCCTGGGTCGCCGACCTTACCGGCAATATCCTGAGCGGCCGGCCGCAGGGCATGCGATTGATCGTCCGCAAGGAACGCCCGCCCCCAGGGGCGCAGTTGCGCTTCACCGATGCCGACGGCCTGCGGCTCACCGCGTTCGCCGCCAACACCACCAGTTGACCAGCACGTTCCCGCCCCCGCGAGCAGCACGACCCCGACCCGGAACCGTGGAACCCGGCACCTACCAGTCGAGACGCTTAAGTCACTGGTATTGCTCCTACAGCTGGTCTTGCGCCGTCCCGGGAACCATGGCGACGTGGACCGCCACGTTGATGTCCCGGTCGAGGACGGCTCGCGGACCCCGCACTCCCAGACGCGGATGTGGAGAGGTTTGGATGTGGAGAGGTTTGACATAACTCACTCCGGATCCTCCTCCTGCTCCGACGAGGGGACAGTCCGCCAAGTGTGACCACAACCGGAGACAGGCCCTGGTTCACCGGCGCCACGCTTCCCACGACCGTGCCGGCCGGCAGCGGTGCCGACCCCGCGCGCCCGGCCGCCCCGCCGCGCCGCCCCGCCGCGCCGTCCCGCGCGGCGGACCTCACGAGGGCGGCGTGGTCCGCTGTCCGTCTGCGGGCGGGATCTCGCAGTGGAACATGCAAGTGCCGCTGGAGATCAGAGGTGTTGCCGAACCCGCCGCCTTCGACACTGGTGCAGTGTCTGCACAGTGCGCCGCGGGCACGCTTCATGCCGGCAGCACACCGGATTGCGGGCACGGCGCTGCGTACGGAGTCGGTGCATTCAGGTGTGGCCCAAGTCCGGCTCGATGCCCCTCACTTCGTGCGCCGACTTGCCGACGCCTTGCGTTGATCAAGATCCAACCGGCGGCGATGCTCACGGTCGCGCGTGTCTGATGACCCCTCGGTGTGCTCTGTGATCCGGCCGACGAAAGGTGCCGGCCGACATGCCGACGGCTATGGGCGTGACGCCGGTGCAGCGAATGCCAGTCGTCTCCCGTTCCACAAGCGTTCAATGGGACGCCCCTGTCGGCATGGTGCGCCGTCCCTAAGGTCACTGGAGGTTTCGAAAGGAGGGGTTCATGGACACACGCATCGCCATCCGGGCTCGCGGGATCACGAAACGCTTCGGCGACGTCGTCGCACTCGACGGCATCGATCTGGACGTGGCGCAGGGTCAGATCCACGCCTTGGTCGGACCGAACGGCGCCGGCAAGACGACCTTGCTCGGACTCCTGTTGGGCCTGGCCGTCGCCGACCGCGGTCGCCTCGAGATCCTGGGTACGCCGGTCGGGCGGTCGCTTGCCGCTCCCTACGGTGTCGCCGGCTTCGTGGACGGTCCTGGTCTCTACCCTTCGCTCACTGCCAAGCAGAACCTCGCCGCGCTGGCCGCTCTCCGCGGCGACGCGCGGACAACGGGGGTCGACGACGCGCTCGACCAGGTCGGGCTCACCGATGTCGCCGACGACCGGGCCCGCGGTTTCTCCCTGGGCATGCGTCAGCGGCTCGGGCTGGCCGCCGCCCTGCTCACCAAGCCTCGGCTGCTGGTGCTCGACGAGCCTTCCAACGGCCTCGACCCGGCCGGCAAGAAGCACGTTTACGGTGTCCTCAGCCGGCTTGCGGCTGAGGGAACCAGTGTCGTGCTCTCGAGCCACCGCATGGACGACCTCGAGGCACTGTGCTCCGAGGTCACCCTCGTCGCCACCGGACGGGTCGTCTTCTCCGGCCCGCTGAGCAAGCTGGCCGCCGAGAACCGCGAACTCGACTACCGGCTGCTCACCTCCGACCCGGAGGCCGCCCGCCGGCTGGCTGTCGACACGGCCGGGATCCAGGTCGTCGACGACGCCGGCGTATGGCACGACGCCCAGATGCTCGTCGTCCGCGCGCAGGTGCCCGCCCTCGACGAACTGGTGGCGGGGCTGGTGCACGCGGGCATCGCGGTGCGCGAGCTCGCCCCCGTGGTGTCGCCGCTCGAGGCCGCGTTCCTTGCCCTCACCGAGCAGCAGCAGGAGGCCGGCCGATGACCGCGACCCTTACTGACGACAACGTTGCTGTTACCGGGGTCCACCCCGCTTCGGTGGCCCGCAGCTACCGCTTCGAGCTGGTCAAACTGATCTCGCAATGGCGTATCCGTCTGCTGGTTCTCGCCTGCTGGATCGCGCCCGCGCTCTTCGTCGCCGCAGTGAGCCGGCAGAGCTCGCTCCCCTCCGACACCCTCTTCGGTCGCTGGATGCACGCCACCGGGTGGGCCGGATCGCTGGTGGTGCTCGGCTTCGCGGGCACCTGGGCGCTCCCGCTGCTGACCTCGCTGGTCGCCGGCGACGTGTTCGCCTCCGAGGACCGGCTCGGCACCTGGCGCCACCTGCTGGTGGCGGTCCGGTCGCCACGGCGGATCTTCGTGGCGAAGGCACTGGCCAGCCTCACCGTCATCCTGCTGCTCGTGGCGGGGATGGCGTGTTCCAGCGCTGTCGGTGGGGTCCTGGCGGTCGGCAACCATCCGCTGGTCGGCCTCGACGGTCACCTGCTGGCACCGGGGGACGCCGCCGGGAAGGTGCTGCTCGCCTGGGCCTGCGCGCTCGCTCCGACGCTGGCTCTCGCTGGGATCGGACTGCTCGGGTCGGTCGCGTTGGGGCGGTCTCCGACGGGGCTGCTGCTGCCGGCGCTTGTCACGATCGTGATGCAGATTGCCCAGATGATGCCGCTTCCGGTCGGTGTACGCCTTGCCCTGCCCGGATACGCGTTCATCTCCTGGAATGGTCTGTTCACCGGCCCGGCGCAGCTCGGCCCGCTGCTGATCGGCGTCGTGGTCGGCCTGGTGTGGGCCGTGACCGCGACAGCCCTTGCCTACCTGCTGTTCCTGCGGCGTGACTTCACCAACCTGACCTACGACGGTTCGGGGCGCCGCGCGGTCACTGTCGGAGTCCTGCCGCTCGTCGGCCTGCTCGCCGTGACGGTCGCGGTTGTCACCGGGGCGATCGGGGCCACGGGTTCCGGGATCGAGCGAGACAAGGTGCAGCGCTCGGTCGCGACGGCGTTTGCGCACCTCTACCGCATTCAGACCAAAGAGCTCAACCGTCCCGACGTCACCGAGGCGCAGGTAAGGGCCACGGCGGCGTGCGACAAGGGCAGCGACAGGGTCGCTGCCGAGGGTGCGGGTAACGACTGGCGTTGCGTCGTGACCTGGCATCTCCCTGGCGTCGAGGCCGCAGGGACGGCCATCTACCAGCTCGACGTCACCCCTGACGGGCGGTTCGTCGCCGACGGCGACGGGCCGAAGGAAGTGAACGGCTACTTCCTGGTGCGCACCCCGACCGGGGACGCACCGAATCCCCTCTGGCAGTTCGACGGCAACGTCGAACTGCTCCCGCCCCCTTCGAAGGGATAACTCCATGCAGGTCATACGTCGTCGTGTGAGTGGCGAGAAGGGCTCCGGTCGGCGCTTCGGCAGCCGGCGAGCCCTCATCACGGCAACCGCCACCGCTGTCGTCGTCGCCACCGGCACCGGCGTCGGTTTCGCCCAGGCGGACCCGTTCGGCGCCAACCAGGTCGGCCAGACCTACGACAAGGGCGAGCTGGTCTCCAGCAACCAGTACATCGACCCGTACGGCGAGCGTCTGGTCATCAACAACGGCAAGATCATGTCGTCCACGGTGAGTCCGGACGGCGCCCACATCGCCGCCGCGGTCACCGACGGTGGCGCCGCGCTCGCGATCGTGGACGTGAAGAACTGGAAGGTACAGCAGCTCGTCAGCAACGCTGCGTCGTCCATCCCGCGCATCAGCGGCAACGACGTGGGCCAGGAAGGCCCCACGTACTCGCCCGACGGCAAGCACTTGTGGCTGGGCCGGACCGACGGCTACACCCGGTTCGACGTGAACGCGGACGGCAGCGTCACCAACCCCGTCGACATCAAGATCCCGGCGGACGGCTCCAAGCACGCGCTGGCGTCCGCGGCGGTCTTCTCGGCCGACGGCTCCACCGTGTACTCGGCGGTCAACGGCCAGAACCGCGTGGTCGCGCTCGACGCGGCGACCGGTGCCATCGCGCAGAGCTGGAACGTGGGCAACGCCCCGCGTGGCATGGTCCAGGTCGGCGACAAGCTGTACGTCAGCAACGAGGGCGGCCGCCCGGCGAAGCCCGGCGACACCACCATCAACTCGTACGGCACCCAGGTGCCGGCCGACGCGAACACCGGTGCCACCACCTCCGGTACGGTCAGCGTGATCGACCTGGCCACCCCGACCGCCGCCCCGAGCAGCGTCGACGTCGGTCTGCACCCGACGGCCGTGTACGCCAAGGGCGGCGCGGTGTTCGTCACCAACACCGCCACCAACAGCGTGTCGGTGATCAGCGCCAAGAACGACAAGGTCGTCCAGACCATCGCCACCCAGCCGTGGTCGCAGGCGTCGATCGGTTACGAGCCCAACGCCGTGACCCTCACCGACGACGGCCACCTGCTGGTGACCCTCGGCCGGGCCAACGCGATCGCCGTCTACAAGTACACCAGCCCGCAGGAGCCGGTCAGCTACGTCGGTCTGCTCCCGACGGACTACTTCCCCGCGGAGATCGCCAGCTCCGGCAACGAGATCCTGGTCTCCAACACCCGCGGCATCGACGCGCGCCGTTCCACCGGGGCCGGCCACGGTACCCACGACACGACCTCGAGCGTGGTGCGGTTCACCCTGCCGAGCGACAAGGTCATCAAGAAGCAGACCGCCAAGGTCTTCGCGCAGAACAACTGGACCAACAACGCGGCCAAGCGTGCCACGGGCAACAAGGCCGGCGCCGTGCCGGTCCCGGCGAAGCTCGGCGACCCTTCGACGATCAAGCACGTCTTCTTGATCGTCAAGGAGAACCGGACCTACGACCAGGTCTACGGTGACATGCCGCAGGGCAACGGCGACCCGTCGCTGACGCAGTTCGGCGAGAACGTGACGCCGAACCAGCACGCGATGGCTCGGCAGTTCGGGCTGTACGACAACACGTACGACATCGGCACGAACTCCGCCGAGGGTCACAACTGGCTGATGCAGGCCGACAATCCGGAGTACACCGAGTCCTCGGCCGGTGAGTACAAACGCAGCTACGACACCGAGGACGACTCCCTCGGTCACCAGGCGAGCGGCACCCTGTGGAGCGGTGCCCAGGCGGCGGGCCAGAGCGTGCGGAACTTCGGTGAGTTCCACCAGTTCCTGTCCAAGCCGTCGGACGCGTCCTGGCAGAACCTGTACTGCGACGCCAAGAACATGCAGGCGACCGGCCAGGGCTCGGCCTACAAGCTGGCCTCGTCCTCGCCGATCCCGTCGCTCAACAACGTGTCGGTGCCCGCCTTCCCGAAGTTCGACACCAGCGTCCCGGACGTCTACCGCGCCCAGATCTGGAAGCAGGACTTCGAGCAGAACGGTCCCGCCAACCTGAACATGTTCTGGCTCTCCAGCGACCACACCGGTGGTCCGGCGAACTCGGCCGCTCAGGTCGCGGACAACGACCTCGCGGTCGGCCAGATCGTTGACGAGATCTCGCACAGCAAGTACTGGAAGGACTCGGCGATCTTCGTCGTCGAGGACGACTCCCAGGCCGGCAGCGACCACGTCGACGGCCACCGTGCCCCGGTCCAGATCATCAGCCCCTGGGCCCAGCACGGCACCGTCGACAGCCGCTACTACAGCCAGATCAACATGGTCCGGACCATTGAGCAGATCCTCGGGATCCAGCCGATGAACCAGAAGGACACCGCGGCCACCCCCATGACCGCGGCCTTCACCCGCACGCCCGACAACACGCCGTTCACCGCGCTGCCCAACCGGACCGCGCTGACCAACGGTCTGTCGACCGCGCCTTCCTGCGGCCTGGACGTCCCCGCGCCACAGAACCCCGCTGCGGCGCCCGCGCCGTCCGGGACGGTGCCGGCGAGCAAGAAGGCGGTCGCGACGAAGTGGGCGGACTGGAAGTCGCACCAGCGGCTGACCGGCTCGAACGCCGTGCCCGACTACGCGAACCCCGCGCAGATGAACCACCTCACCTGGTACGAGTCGCACGACTGGAAGAAGCCGTACCCGGGCGAGAGCGAGATCTACGTGCCGGCTGACGTGCCGGGCGCCTACATCCCGTCGGCGGAGAACGACGGCTGACACAGGCTGATCGCGTAAAGGAGCCCCTGGCCGGCGTCACCGCCGGCCGGGGGCCGCGACGATCCAGTCGACCTCTCGCCGGAGACCGGGCTGCGGAGCGGTCCGAGGGCCGCGACCTCAAGGCCGCGGCCCTCGCTTCCGTGCCGACAAGGCGTACGCCTCGCGCAAGAACCGCGCGTACCTGCGCGGTCAGCGGTGGCCCAGCACGTTGACCACGCGGCCGTTGGGGTCGCGGACGAAGAAGCGCCGCACGCCCCACTCCTCGTCCTGCAGGGGGTGGACGATCTCCGCACCGATGTCCCGCATGACCGCATGGGCCGCGTCCACGTCGTCCACTTCGATACTCATATCGGGAGTGACCGGGGCAGTCTTGTCGCTGGTCATGATGCTGACTTGCGCCGCCGGAGCGGATGGGGAGGCGAGCGTCATGATCCAGCCGTGGTTCATGACCTCCTCGAAGCCCAGCAGGCCATAGAATTCCCGGCTCTCCTGCGCAGCCTCTGACTGGATGTTGGGCACGACACGGCGAACGGCCATCGACGACTCCAGGTGGGAACAAACGTGTGTCCGAGACCCTCTACAAGTACTACGGCGCAGCCACCGACGCGCACACTTACGCAACAGGCAGGCTGCCCGGTCGCGTCGCGGAGACCTCGGCCCAGACCGTTTTTCCGGACGGTGGGCACGGATGTACGCCCCATTCCGCGGCTAGGGCATCGACGATGACCAGCCCCCGGCCGCCTTCAACCGCTTCCCGGGGCACGGCAGGGAGGCGCTCGCCGCGCGGGTCCGTGACCTCGATCCGCAACCGTGCGGTCGGGAGGAGGACAAGCCCGAGCCGGAAGCCCCGCCCGTCCAACCGCCCGTGCGTGACCGCGTTCGCCGCCAGTTCGGCGACGACGAGCGCGGCCGCGTCGGTCCGCTCGCCGTCACGCGGCCACCCCCACGCCACCAGTTGCTCCACGGCGAGCAGGCGAGCCAGGCGGGCTCCTCGGCGGGTGGCACTGAACAGCTGTGTGAACTGCGGGGCGGCAGTCGCCGGTTGCGGAATTTCGATCTCTACGGATTCACTCGTCACGCCACTCAGAGTTGCCAAGCGACCGTACGCTGACCAGCAACGACAGCGGTACGTAGCGTGCACGTACCGGTACGCACGGCAACCGGTACCGGTTGTCCGCCGTGCCGTGACGGCGCACGCGGTCGGCCCATGGAACGAAAGCGGGCAGCGATGGAGCTGGACGGTGCGATCGGTGGCGACGACGACTCGGAGGAGGCCGCGGACCTGTTCCGGGTGATCGGCCGACAGGTCCGGCTCCTACGGGAGCGCGCCTGCCTCACCCAGCGGGAGTTGGGTGAACAGCTCGGCTACAGCGAGGACCTGATCCGGTCGCTGGAACGGGGACGCAGGACACCGCAGCCGGAGTTCCTGGACGCGGCGGACGACCTGCTGGAGGCAGGCGGGCTGCTGCGGACGGCGAAGGAGGACATCTCGCGGGCGAAGGCACGGGCGCGGGTGAAGCATCCGGCGTGGTTCAAGGACTACGCCGATTTGGAACGCAAGGCCGTGGAGCTCAACTTCTTCAGCACGCTGACCATTCCAGGACTCCTGCAAACAGAGGCGTACGCGAGGACAACCTTCATGTCGCGTCAGCCGCCGATCGATGAAGCCACGATCGAGCAGCGTGCCACGGCCCGGCTCGCAAGACAGGAAATCCTCACCACGTGGCCATCTCCCATGGTGAGCGCGGTCATTGACGAGTCCGTGCTACGCAGGGCGGTGGGCGGGCACGAAGTGCGCCAAGGCCAGCTGAAACACTTGCAGCACCTCTCGCGATTGCGCAGCACAACAATCCAGGTGCTCCCGATGGCCTGCGAAGACCACACGGCGTTGGAGGGGCCGTTCATCCTTCTCACGCCCAAGGGCCGACAGCAGCTCGGCTACGTCGAGGTCCAGAGCGTGAACCGACTGATCACCGACGCCGAAGAGGTACGTATCCTGGCCGCACGATACGGAAGCATTCGCGGCCAGGCTCTCAGTCCCCACAAGTCCCTGGCGCTGATTGAAGAGTTACTGGGAGAGCGATGAACATCGAACGCACCCCGATCAACGGGCTCAACTGGTTCAAGAGCACCTACAGCGCCGGCGACGGCGGCGAGTGCATCGAGGTCGCCGCCGCCGACCAGGCGGTCCTCGTCCGTGACTCGAAGGACACGTCCCTCCCCCACCTGACGCTCACCCACGCCGGCTGGACGCACTTCGTGCGGTACGCGGCCGGCGCCTGAACGACGGACCGCCTGTTCGTTCGAGGACGCCACAGATGCGCGAGTCTGCTCAGCTCCCGTCGCGCAGATCCCCAAGTCCCGTCGTACGGAACGCGATCCGGTCGAACGTCGCCTCGCAGCCCTCGCCCGTGGGCGACTGGACCAGGAAGCCGACCGATGCCGCGGCCGCCTCCTGCGGATCGCCGAGGGCGAAGACGCGGACGAAGGTCCACTTCTCGCCGTCGGCGGAGGCGTGGAAGGCGAACGCGTTGCCGGTGCGGCTGAGGCGGAGCCAGTAGCTGTCACCGTCGACGACGAAGGAGTTGGTGTCGTCGGAGTGGCCGCGGGTGACGACCGTGCAGATGGTGGGGTGGTCGGGGGAGAGTTCCAGGCAGAGCTTGGCCCACGCGCGTTCTCCGACGTGGAGGTAGAGCACGCCCGCGTCGAAGGCCGCGGCGAAGCCGACGCGCACCCGGGCGAGGAGTTGGAAGTCGCCCGGGGGCGCGGTGCCGAGGAGGCGGGGGGCATCGCTCGCGGGGTCGAGGGCGTCGCCGTCCGGTGGTACGAAGCGGTCCTGGCGGGCGCCCGCGCGGGCTGTCAGTGCGCCGATCTCGTACGTCCAGTCGGCCTCGGGGCCGAAGGGGCGCAGCTCAAAGGGGAGTTCGGGAAGGTGTGGGGTCATGCGCGGCGGCCGTTCACTCGGCGGGGCAGGTTCAGGGGGTTGTCGTCGCGGAGCTCCCGGGGGAGCAGGGCCTCGGGGGTCGTCTGGTAGGTGACCGGGCGCAGCCAGCGTTCGATGGCGGTGGCGCCGACCGAGGTGGAGGTGGAGGTGGTGGCCGGGTAGGGGCCGCCGTGGTGCTGGGCGGGGGCGACGGCGACTCCGGTCGGCCAGCCGTTGACGAGGATCCGGCCGGCCAGCGGGGTGAGGGCCGCGAGGAGTCCGGGGGCGTCGGCGTCGGCGCTGTCCGTGGCGGTCTGGAGGGTGGCGGTGAGGTTGCCGGGGAGCCGGGAGAGGACGGCGGTGATCTCGTCCGCGGAGGCGTAGCGGGCGACGACGGTGACAGGGCCGAAGCACTCCTCCAGGAGCGCGTCGTGCGGGCCGTCGGCGGTGAGGAGGTGCGCCGGTACGGTGAGGAAGCCGGCCGAGACGGTGTGCTCGCCGCCCGCGCCGGGGGTGACCGGGGCCTCCACGTCGGGCAGTTCGGCCCGTTCGCGTACGCCCGCGACGAAGGCGTCGCGCATCCGGTGGTCGAGCAGGACCCCGGCCTCGGTGTCGCTGACCGCGTCGGTCAGGGACTTCAGCAGCCGGTCGCCGCTCTCGCCGGCCGGGGCCAGGACGAAGCCGGGCTTGGTGCAGAACTGGCCCGACCCCATCGTCATCGAGCCCGCGAGCCCGGTGCCGATCTGCTCGCCGCGCTCGGCGGCGGCGGCCTCGGTGACGACGACGGGGTTGAGGGAGCCGAGCTCGCCGTGGAAGGGGATGGGGGTGGGGCGGGCGCCCGCCGCGTCGAACAGGGCGCGTCCGCCGCGTACGGAGCCGGTGAAGCCGGCGGCGGCGACGAGCGGGTGCTTGATCAGCTCGATGCCCGCCTCGAAGCCGTGCACCAGGACCAGTACGTCCTCCGGCAGGCCGACGCGGGCCGCCGCCCGGCGCAGTACGGAGGCGCACAGTTCGGAGGTGGCGGGGTGGTCGGGGTGCGCCTTGACGACGACCGGGCAGCCGGCGGCCAGTGCGCTCGCGGTGTCGCCGCCGGGGACGGAGAAGGCGAGCGGGAAGTTGCTGGCCGCGTACACCGCGACGACGCCGAGCGGGATCTTGTAGCGGCGCAGGTCGGGCCAGGGCGGGGTCCTGGTGGCGTCCTCGTGATCGATGTGGATGTCGAGGAAGGCGCCCTCGTCGACGACCTCCGCGAAGGCCCTCAACTGCGCTGCGGTGCGCGCGAGTTCACCGGTGAGCCGGGCCGGTCCGAGTGCGGTCTCGGCGTCGGCGGCCTCGATGATGTGCTCCCCGGCCTCGGTGAGCAGCTCCGCGGCGGTACGCAGGAACGCGGCGCGCACGACGCGGTCGGCGAGCGACGCGCGTACCGCGTGGGCGGCCCGGACCGCGCGGTCGACCTCCTCCGCTGTAGCCTCCACCGCAACCTGCTCACGCGGGTTCCCGGTGCGGGGGTCGACGCTCCAGACTGGTGCTGCTGCCACCGTGATTCCTTCCGCTCCACTGCCACACATCAGAAGTTGTTCGGTATTCTGAACAACGTTCCTGATCGTGAATATGCGGCGACTCTATTTCCGGGCGTTCGGTGTTGGCAAGAAGTCGCTGAGTTCAAGAGGTCGCGGGATTTCGTGAGTGGGCTGGAAGGGGCGTAGGGCGATGTCGGCTGCCGAGTCTGGTGGGGCACAGGTCAAGTCCGCCGTGCGGACGGTGGAACTGCTCGAATACTTCGCCGGGCGACCCGGCATGCACTCGCTCGCCGCGGTGCAGGAGGCCGTCGGCTATCCCAAGTCCAGCCTCTACATGCTGCTGCGCACGCTGGTGGAGCTGGGCTGGGTGGAGACCGACGCGACGGGCACGCGGTACGGGATCGGCGTACGGGCCCTGCTCGTCGGCACCTCGTACATCGACGGCGACGAGGTCGTCGCGGCGGCCCGCCCGACGCTGGACCGGCTCGCCGACGACACGACGGAGACCATCCACCTGGCCCGCCTGGACGGCACGAACGTGGTGTACCTCGCCACCCGTCAGTCCCAGCACTATCTGCGCCCCTTCACCCGCGTCGGCCGCCGGCTGCCCGCCCATTCCACCTCGCTCGGCAAGGCCCTGCTGGCCACCCACAGCGACGAGCAGGTCCGCACGATGCTCCCTCGGACGCTGCCCGCGCTGACCGAGCACACCATCACCGACCGCGAGAAGCTCATCGAGGAGCTGCACCTCGTCCGCGAGCAGGGTTACGCGGTGGACCGCGAGGAGAACACCCTCGGGCTGCGCTGCTTCGGCGTCGCCGTCCCGTACCGCACCCCGGCCCGTGACGCCATCAGCTGCTCGGTGCCGGTCGCCCGGCTCACGCCCGCGCACGAGCAGCTGGTGAAGGACGCGCTGTTCGACGCGCGGGACCGCCTGACGCTGGCCACCCGGAGGCTCTGAACCATGCGGGTTTCCCTGCGCGAGGTGCGGGAGGGCGATCTGCCGTCGTTCTTCGTGTTCATGTCCGACCCGGAGTCGGTCAGGACGGCCGCTTTCACCAGCGAGGACCCCACCGACCGGCATGCCTTCGACGCCCACTGGCGGCGCGTCCTGGCCGACGGCTCGGTCGTGATGCGGACGGTGGTCGCGGACGGTGTGGTGGTCGGCAACGCCGGGGCGTACGGGCCGCCGGACGACCGCCAGGTCACCTACTGGATCGACCGGGCGCACTGGGGCCGCGGGCTCGCGACGGCCGCGCTGCGGGCGCTGCTCGACGTCGTACCGGACCGCCCGCTGCACGCGCGGGCCGCGGCCGACAACACCGGTTCGCGCCGGGTGCTGGAGAAGTGCGGGTTCGCCGTCACCGGCAGGGACCAAGGGTACGCGCACGCTCGCGGCGAGGAAACCGACGAGCTGCTGTTCACCCTGCCGGGGTGACCCGGGGTATCACCTCCGGCAGCCCCGGCCGCTCATGAGGAATCGGTGAGAAGCGGCATATTCGGGAACCCCGCGCCTCGCCCCGGTCGTCCCTCCCGTGGGATGAACAAAACGATCAGGCACACCTCGGTCTTCTGCCTGCTGCTGGTCCTCGCCCTGCTGGGGCGGGCGACCTGGCTGCAGGCGTACCAGGCACGGGCGCTCGCAGACGACGACCACAACCGGCGGAACACCATCGCGCAGTACGCGCAGCCGCTCGGCGACATCATCGTGGCCGGGAACCCGGTCACCGGATCGAAGAGGACGGTGAGCGGCGACCTCGCGTACAAGCGCACCTACAAGCAGGGCGATCTCTACGCGGCCGTCACCGGCTACAGCTCGCAGGCGTACGGTGCCACGCAGCTCGAAGGGATCTACAGCCATGTGCTGGACGGCACCGACGACCGGCTGAAGAGCCCGATGGACGTGGTGACGGGCAAGCAGGCGGCCCCCGGCGATGTCCTGACGACGATCGACCCGGCTGTGCAGAAGGCCGCGTACGAGGCGCTCGGCACCGACAAGGGCGCGGCGGTCGCGATCGACCCGAAGACCGGGCAGGTCCTGGGCGTGGTCTCCACGCCTTCGTACGACCCGTCGAAGATCAGCGGGACGGCGGACGGCGACGCCTGGCAGAAGCTGCTCGACGACCCGGACAAGCCGCTGGTCAACCGGGCGCTGCGGCAGCCGCTGGCGCCCGGTTCGACGTTCAAGCTGGTGGTGGCGGCCGCGGCGCTGGAGGACGGGCTGTACAGCTCCGTCGACGAGCCCACGGACAGCCCCAATCCGTACCCGTTGCCCGGCAGCAGCAAGAACCTGGAGAACGAGAGCGCCTCGGCCCCCTGCGAGAACGCCACGCTGCGCACCGCGCTCCAGTACTCCTGCAACAACGTCTTCGGGAAGGTCGCCGTCGACCTCGGCCAGGACAAGGTCAGGGCGATGGCGGAGAAGTTCGGCTTCAACACCGCGAAGCTGGACATGCCGGTGCGGGCCTCCGAGAGCGTCTACCCGTCCGGCATGGACAAGGCGCAGACGGCGCTGTCGGGCATCGGCCAGTTCGAGGTCACCGCAACGCCGCTGCAGATCGCCATGGTCTCGGCCGCCCTCGCCAACGGCGGCGAACTGGCCGCACCCCACATGGTGTCCCGGGTGACGGACTCCAAGGGCAACACGTTGCAGGACTTCGCGGACGGGGACATGAAGCGGGTCGTCTCGCAGTCCACCGCCGAGCAGCTGCGCAGCGCGATGGTGACCGTCGTCGAAAAGGGCACCGGCACCAACGCCCGGATCGCGGGGGCCGAGGTGGGCGGCAAGACGGGGACCGCGCAGAACGGCGTGGGCAACAGCAAGTCCCCGTACGCCTGGTTCACCTCGTACGCGAAGGACAGGTCCAGCGGCAAGGAGGTCGCGGTGGCGGTGGTCGTCGAGGACTCGGGCGCGGCCCGCGCGGAGGTCAGCGGCAACGGTCTGGCGGCGCCGATCGCCCAGAAGATGATGAAGGCGGCGCTCAAGGGGTGAGAGGGACGACGGGCGACGGGCCAACATGCCGCTGTGGGCGACGAATTCGGCTCCTCGCACTAGCGGAAACCGCAGCCGGGCCGAGCCGGGCCCGCCCCGGCCCGGCCCGGCGTGCGGGTCAGCGGCCCCGCCCGGCTCCGGCTCCGTGGTCGACGAGTGCGGGGACGGCGCGAGGGTTGTCGATCCGGGTGCGCAACGTCGGGGTCCAGCCGGCGTCCCGGGTGAGCTGCTCGGCGGGAACGCCCGCGTTGTGGACGGTGATGAGGTCGGTCCTGCGGCCGTTGACGTAGTTGTCCGCCGCGGTGATCGGGGACTCCTTCCACTTCTTCAGGATGGTCGCCGGGTCGGCCTGCGGGGCGAGTGTGAACGCGTTGTGTTCGGCGACGATCCGGGACTCCATGCCCACGCCGTAGCTGTAGCCGTAGGCGGCGCCCGCCGTGGCGACGAAGTGGTTGTTGTACGAGTCGACGGCGCCGAAACGGACTCGGGGGGCGCGTTCCTTGACGTCCTGGAAGAGGTTGTGGTGCAGGGTGACGCGGAGCTTTCCGCGGTCGATCGCCGCGGTGGCGGCGCTGTCGCTGTTGCCGATGAGCATCGTCTTGTCGTGGTTCTTCAGGACGTTCCAGGAGACGGTGATCAGGTCGGCACCGCGGACGATGTCGAAAAGGCCGTCGTGCTGTTGGAAGAGTTCGCCGTAGTAGCGGGGCTGGTCGGCGTCGTGCCGGTCGCCGTCGCTGAAGGTGTTGTGGTCGACCCAGACATGGCTGGAGCCGGTGACGACGAGGTTGTCGTACTCGGAGTTCCAGGCGCCGGTCTCACCGTCGGTGGGGTCCCACCGGGGAAAGCAGTCGTAGGTGTCCTCAAAGCCGATGTTGCGGACGATGACGTTCGAGACGTTCTTGACCTGGAGGCTCGCGCCGATGACGGTGGCGTCGCCGACGCCGACGAGCGTGGTGTTGGACGGGACCACGACCTCGACCGCGGCCTTCTGGCGGGCGGCGGAAGCAACGCGGGCGTCCTCCAACGGGCCGGACGGGAGCTCCTTGCCCCAGGTCGCCGGGGCGTAGGCGGCAAGGTACTTGTCGAGGGTGTAGCCGTCGGCCTGGTAGTCCTCGCAGTCGATGGGGTTGCCTTCGGTGTCGGAGTTGCCGTGGATGGTCCGGCGATCCTGACGATCTTCGGTGCGTCGCCCGCGTCCTCGAACGCGGCGATGAGTTCGGCCCGGTCGGTGACGGTGTAGATGTGGTCGGGCGTCGCCCGGGAGCCGCCGGTGGTGGAGCCGTCGGCGGCGGCCCAGCCGTCGCCCTCGGGGAGTACGGCGCGCTCGATGCCCTTCGTGTGGTGCGGGGCGGCCTGGGCGGGAACGGACACGGCGAGGGCGAGTGAGGCACAACCCATCGCGAGAGCGATGGCGTGGGCATGACACATGCGTGCGGACATGGCGGTTCCTTCGATGGGTGGGGTGGGACGTTACGGAGGTCGGGCCTGTGGCCAGGTGATCCACTCGGTGGGGGACGGGGTCGTCGAGTCGGCGCGGGCCGGGCGGAACGAGGACGCGTGCGTCCCCCACGGCGAGATCCCGCACCGCGGCCGGCCCCCGGTCACCGGGGTGCCGGCCGTGACGTGACGGTCGGCCGGATCAGCTCTTGTTCTGCTGCTTCCACTCCGCCTGGGCCTTGTTCAGCTCGTCGGCCATCTTGTCCAGGAATGCCTTCGCAGTGGTCTTGCCGAGCAGCACCTTCTGGAACTCGGGCTCGTTGTCGGCCTTGCTGATGTTGTTCCAGTCGGGCAGGTAGTACGGCAGCTGCACGATCTTGGTGGAGCCGTCGGTCAGGGACTTCGCGGCGAGCTCGGTCGGCGCGGCGGCGCTGATCCACGGGTCCTTGGCGGCCTCGGTGTTGGCCGGGATGGCGCCCGCCGACTCGTTCCACTTGCTGTTCGACGCGTGGGAGGCGGCGAACTCGATGAACTTCCAGGCCGCCGTCTTGTTCTTGCTCGACTTGAACAGCCCGAGCCCGTCGACGGGGTTGGAGACCTGGACACGGGTGCCGCTGTCACCGATCGGGTTCGGGATGCCGGCGAACTTGTCCTCGCCCAGCGCCTTCAGATGGTCCTGGTAGGAGCCGAGGTTGTGGCTGAGCATGCCGATGGTGCCGGAGTCCCACTGGGCGACCATCTTGGTGAAGTCGTTGTTGACGTCGGCGGCGGGCGTCGTCTTCTTGTACAGGGCGGCGTACTTCTCCAGCGCGGCGACGTTCTTCGGGTCGTTGAGGGTCGTCCTGTCACCGTTCCAGAACTCGGTGATCCCGGACTGCCCGTATGCGGCGTCGATGGCCTGGGCGATCGAACCGGCGCCGCCGCGGATGGTGTAGCCGAACTTGTTGTTCTTGGAGTCGGTGAGCTTGCCGGCCGCCTTGTAGAAGTCGGCCCAGGTGGTGGGGGCTTCGAGGCCGGCCGCCTTGAAGAGGTCGGTGCGGTACCAGAGCGCGCCGTTGTTCGCGGAGGTCGGCACGGTGTACATCTCGTCGCCCCGGCCCCCCGCGTCCTTGACGCTCGCGACCATGCCCTCGACGAGCTTGCCGTTCAGGGACGAGCCCTTGATGCGGTCGCCGACCGGTTCCAGGGCGTCCTGGGCGACGATGTTGGAGAGATAGGCGGTGCCGACGCCTCCGACGTCCGGCAGTCCGCCGCCCGCTATCGCGGTGTCGTACTTGGACTGGACGTCCGCGATCGGGATCGGGACGTACGTGACCTTGATGTCCGGGTTCTTGTCCTCGAAGTCCTTGATGATCTCGGTCCAGACGGCGGTGCGCGGGCCGCCGTTGTTGTCCCAGAAGGTGATCTCGCCCTTTCCGCTGCCTTCGTCTCCGGAGCTGGATCCGTCGTCGCCGCAGGCGGTCGCGGTGAGGGCCAGCAGTGCCGCGAGGGACACGGCTGCCGTGGCACGCCCCCGCTGCGTCTTCGAATGGGTCATGGTCGGCTCTTCTCTCTCGATGTCGTCTCTGTTCCTGCGGTGTTACGGGTTGGGCAGGGCCCGCAGGTCGTGCGCGTACGCGGTCCGTACGCAGGCGAGCCGCAGCCCGTCCCCGGCGTGTTCGACCGTCCACCCGGGCCGCGGGTTCGCCGTCGTTCCGTCGCCCCGGTCGGCGGTCCACGGGCGGCTCACGCGGTCACCGCCCGGCGTACGTACCCGGCCGCCGCGGCCCGGTCGAGCCGGCCGTCCGCGACGACGGTGACGACCCGGCGTACGACGGTGGCACCCGCCGGGACCGGCAGCCGGTGCGCGGCGGCGAGCGAGGAGCCGACGCCCGGGTACTCGGTGGTCCGGACGAACCATGGGTCGCGGCGGGTCTCCTCGGTCGCCCCGGCGAAGACCAGGGTCCAGCCCTCGCCGGTCATGGCCACCCAGTCGGCGGCCCGGCCGTGCAGGGCCTCCTCACCGGCGGCGCACCCGCTGAAGACGGCGGGTGCGGCCGGTTCCTTCGGGGCGCGCCAGAAGAAGCCCCCGTAGCCGGCGCCGGGGCGGCCGTTGGTGGCGGGGCTGCCGATCGAGAGATCGACGCTGCCGCGGTTGGTGAGCGAGAAGGAGAGGTCCAAGGCCCAGGCGCTGTCGGAGAGTTCGGTGGCGGCGAAGGTGCGGTGCTCGCGCAGCAGCTCGGTGCCGTCCGCCTCCCAGCTGAGCTCCTCGACGCAGCCGTCCGGGTCGCGGAGTTTCCAGCCGAGGTGGCGCTGGACGCCGTGGTTGTCGAGCTCGGTGGGGCCTTGGCCCCGGACGAAGGTGCGGCCGCCCCAGAAGTTGTGCCCGGCGACGTCCGGAACGGCCACGGAGGCGCCGAGGTGGTGGAGGTGGTCGGCCGGGCGTTCCTCGGTGACGGGGACGCCGCCGAGCGTGGTGACCGGGTGGAGGAAGGGGCGGCCCGCGGACTCCGGCAGATAGGTGTAGCGGCCGACGGGACGTCCCGCGCAGCGGAGGAGCGCGGTGGTCACGGTGTACTCACCTCGCCGGGTTGCGCCCAGGGGACGCCGAGTTCGGAGAAGAGGGTGAGGGTGTCGGCGCCCGCGGCGACGGCGGCGTCGATGCCGTGGACCACCCGGCGGATGCCGGTGGAGCCGGTCACCGGCTCGGTGTGCCAGGCGCCGGCGGGCAGGGCGACGGGTTCCGGGGCGGTCCGTACGGCTTCGACGACGCGCATGAACGCGCCGGTGCGGTGCGGTGGTACGAGGAGCCCGGCGCGCCCGTCGAGGTGGTCGACGAGGTTCTCCAGGAGGTCGGTCCGCCCGTGCACGGCCTCCTCGGGGCCGTGTCCGGCGCGCTGGACGAGGACCCGGTCCTGCTTGTACCAGAAGGTGATCCGGCCGCGGTCGCCGTGGACGACGACGTACGGCTCCCCGGCCTGTTCGGCGCAGAGGGTGACGGCGACGGTGACGGGCAGCCCGTCCGTGGTGGTGACGCGGACGCACGAGGTGTCGTCGGCCTCGATGTCATGGGCACGGAACAGCTCGGTCTCGATGGACGCGACGTCCTCGGCCCGCCCGCGGTCGGCGAGTTCGAGGGCGGTGGCGACCGCGTGGGCGAGGGGGTTGGTGAGGACGCCGTCGACGACGTCGACCGTGCCGATCCGGCGCCGTCCCGCCCAGGGGGCCCGCCGGTAGTAGGCGTCGTCGCGGACCCACGCGCCCGCGGCTCCGATGCCCCGCAGGGTGCCGATCGCGCCGGAACGGATGAGTTCCCGGACGGCGGGCACGGCGTGCGAGCCGAAGGACTGGAAGCCGATCTGGCAGGCGATGCCGGCCGCCCGGACGCCGTCGCTCAGGCGCGCGAAGTCGGCGTACGTCGCCGCGGGCGGCTTCTCCAGCAGGAGGTGGACGGAGCGGGCGGCGGCGGTCAGTGCCAGTTCGGTGTGGGTCTGGATCGGGGTGCAGACGACGGCGGCGCGGGCCCCGGTGGAGTCGATGAGCGCACCGAAGTCCGCGGACTGCTCGGGGAGTTCACCGGCGAATGCTTCGAGCTCGTCGTCGCTCAGCGGGTCGAGTTCGCAGATGCCGGCCAGCCGGACGAGGCCCTGGTGCTGGAGGCGGCGGATATTGGCGAGGTGCCATCGGCCGTGGCCGCGGGCGCCCGCGAGAACGATCGGGAGGGCGGTGGGTCGCGTGGTCATCGTGGGGTCCTTCTCGACCGGTCGTGCGGGGTGCGGTCGGCGCGGCGCTGCACGGTCATCAGCCCTTCACGGCACCGGCGCTGAAGCCGGTGATCAGCCACTTCTGGATGAAGGCGAAGACGATCACCACGGGCACCGCGGCGATGACACCGCCCGCGGCGAGTGCGCCCAGGTCGACGCTGTCCGCGCCGATGAGGGTGTTCAGGCCGACCGGGATCGTCTGCTTGTCCTGCTCGCTGAGGAACATCAGGGCGAACAGGAAGTGGTTCCAGCTGTGCACGAAGGCGAAGGAGCCGACGGCGATCAGTCCGGGCCGCAGCAGGGGCAGCACCACCGCGCAGAAGGCCCGGAAGCGCGAACAGCCGTCCACCCAGGCGGCCTCCTCCAGGGAGGCGGGCACGTTCTTGATGAATCCGCTGATCAGGATGATGGAGAGCGGCAGCTGGAAGACCGTCTCGGCGATGACGACACTGCCCAGCGAGTTGATCATCCGGAGGTTCTTGAAGATCTCGAAGAGCGGTACGAGCATCAGCGCGCCGGGGATGAACTGCGAGCAGAGCAGCGCCAGCATGAACGCGCCCTTGATCCTGAAGTCGAACCGGGCGAGGGCGTAGCCGCCCGCGAGGGCGACGAGCGTCGTGGCGATCAGCGTGCAGACGCCGACGATCATGCTGTTCTGGAAGAAGACCGCGAAGCTGCGCTCGTTCCAGACCTTGGAGAAGTGTTCCCCGGTCATGGGCCACGGCACGAGCGAGGTGGAGCCCGCCGGCCGTACGGCGAAGAGGAACATCCAGTAGAACGGGATGAGGGTGAACAGGAGGTAGATGCCCAGCGGTAGGTAGATCTGCCGGCGCGGCACGTCATCGTAGGCGCGCTCACGTCCGCGGCGGTGGTGTGCGGTGGGCGGTGGACCGTTGTGTACCGGTTCCACGGCCGTGCCGGTGTGCTTCTCGGCGAGTGCGGCAGTCACTTGTGGTCGCCTCCGAACTTGCTCAGGCGCAGATAGACGATCGAGCAGAAGAGGAGGATCACGAAGGCGACGGTGGTGAGCGCGGAGGCGTAACCGAAGTCGTGGCCCTCGATGCCGGTGTTGGCGACGTAGAGCGGGAGTGTGGTGGTCTCGCCCGCCGGTCCACCGCCGGTGAGGGTGTAGAGCAGGTCGACGTTGTTGAACTCCCAGACGCCGCGCAGCAGCGTGGAGAGGATGATCGCGTCCCGCAGGTGCGGCAGCGTGATGTGGAAGAACTGACGTGCCCGCCCGGCGCCGTCGACCGCCGCCGCCTCGTACAGCTCCTTGGAGACGGACTGCAGGTCGGCGAGGATGAGGATGGCGAAGAAGGGGACGCCGCGCCAGAGTTCGGCGACGGTCGCGGCCCAGAACACGGTGCCGGTGTCGGAGAGCACGGAGGTGCCGTAGTCGCCGATTCCGGCGTCCGCGAGGTAACGGCTGAATCCTGTCGAGGAGTTGTAGAGCAGGATCCAGATGGTGCTGGTGAGCACACCGGAGACGGCCCACGGCGAGAAGACCATGGCGCGGGAGATGCCGCGGCCGATGAACGTCTGGTTGACGATCAGGGCGAGCGCCAGGCCGAGGGTGAGCTGGAGGGCGACCTGGGTGACGACCCACTGGGCGCTGAAGCCGAGCGATGTCCAGAACTGGTCGTCCTCGGTGAAGATCCGGGTGAAGTTGTCGAAGCCCGCGAAGCCGTTCCGCCACGGCTTGGTGACGTTGTAGTTCTGCAGGCTGTAGTAGAAGACACTGAGCACCGGGTAGGCGATGAAGCCCAGCATCAGCAGCCCCGCGGGGGCGATCAGCAGATACGGCAGCCGGCGGGGGCTCGCGGAGCGGCGCCGGGGCACTTGGGGCGGTGCGGCCACAGCGGGAGCTCGGGCCATGACACGTCTCCGTTCTCTCTCGGGTGATGCGGGTGCTGAGGTGGTGCGGGTGCTCGGTGGATGCGGGTGCTCGGTGCTGAGGTGATGCGGTGCTCAGGTGCTGCAGGTGATGGGGGTGATGCGGATGCTGGGTGAAACGCGTTGCCGAGGGTGATGCGTGTATTCAGCAAGTGCTTGCCGTACGGCGTTCGAGATCACGTACGAGCGGTGCGGAGGAAACCCGTTGTGGCGTGCGGGTTGTCCGGCCGGGCCGTTCAGCCGGCGTACGGGTCGGGCACGTCTCCCTGCCGGGCCAGGAACGCGAAGTCGCAGCCGGTGTCGGCCTGGGTGATCTGGTCGTGGTACAGCGCCCCGTAACCGCGCTCGTACCGGGTGGGCGGTGGCGTCCACGCGGCCCTGCGCCGCGCCAACTCCTCGTCCGTAACGTCGAGGTGGAGCAGCCGCGCCTCGACGTCCAGGGTGATCGGGTCACCGGTGCGGACGAGGGCGAGGGGCCCGCCGACGTACGACTCGGGCGCGATGTGCAGCACGCAGGCCCCGTAACTGGTGCCGCTCATCCGGGCGTCGGAGATCCGCACCATGTCCCGTACGCCCTGCTTCAGCAGGTAGTCGGGGATCGGCAGCATGCCGTACTCGGGCATGCCGGGGCCGCCCTTGGGGCCCGCGTTGCGCAGGACCAGCACATGGTCCGGGGTGAGGGCCAGGGCCGGGTCGTTGATGGTGCGCTGCATCTCCTTGTAGTCGTCGAAGACGACCGCCGGACCGGTGTGGCGCAGCAGGTGCGGCTCGGCGGCGACGTGCTTGATGACCGCGCCGTCCGGGCAGAGGTTGCCGCGCAGCACCGCCACGCCGCCCTCGTCCGCCAGGGGGTTGTCGCGTTCCCGGATGACCTCGTTGTTGTGCACGAGCGCCCCGTCGAGCTGTTCGCGCAGGGTGTCGTACGCAACGGTGGGGCGGTCCAGGTGGAGTACGTCGGTCAGCCGGGCAAGGAACCCGGGCAGCCCGCCGGCGAAGTGGAAGTCCTCCATCAAGTACCGGCCGCCGGGGCGGAGGTCGGCGAGTACGGGCACGGTGCGGGCGATCCGGTCGAAGTCGTCGAGGGTGAGCTTCACTCCCGAGCGGCCCGCCATGGCGATGAGATGGATGACGGCGTTGGTGGAGCCGCCGAGCGCGAGAACGGTGGCGACGGCGTCCTCGTACGCCTCCGCCGTGAGGATCCGTGACAACTTCCGCTGCTGCCAAACCAGTTCGACGATGCGGAGTCCGGACCGTGCCGCCATCCGGTCGTGCCCGGAGTCGACGGCCGGGATGGACGAGGCGCCCGGCACGGTGACGCCGAGCGCTTCGGCGGCGGCCGTCAGGGTCGACGCGGTGCCCATCGTCATGCAGTGGCCCGGAGAGCGGGCCAGCCCGTTCTCCAGCTCGGCCATCTCGCAGTCGCCGATGAGGCCGGCGCGCTTGTCGTCCCAGTACTTCCACATGTCGGTGCCCGAGCCGAGCACCTCGTCGCGCCAGTGCCCCGGCAGCATCGGCCCGGCCGGCACGAAGACGGCCGGCAGATCGACGGAGGCCGCGCCCATCAGCAGCGCGGGCGTCGACTTGTCGCAGCCGCCCATCAGCACGGCGCCGTCGACCGGGTAGGAGCGCAGCAGCTCCTCCGTCTCCATCGCCAGCATGTTGCGGTAGAGCATCGGGGTGGGCTTCTGGAACGTCTCCGACAGCGTGGAGACCGGGAATTCGAGCGGGAAGCCGCCCGCCTGCCAGACGCCCCGCTTGACCGCCTGCGCACGGTCGCGGAGGTGGACGTGGCAGGGGTTGATGTCGGACCAGGTGTTGAGGATCGCGATGACGGGCTTGCCCAGGTGTTCCTCGGGGAGGTAGCCGAGCTGCCGGGTGCGGGCCCGATGGCTGAAGGAGCGCAGCCCGTCCGTCCCGTACCACTGGTGGCTGCGCAGTTCCCCGGGGGCGATCCGGGTGTTCCGGCCCGTCATATCGACCATCCGGCGACCTCGGCGGCGACCTCGGCGCGCTCTGCCTCGGGCAGCACCCGGCTGGGCGGACGGACGTCGCGGCGGCAGAGTCCCAGCGCGGCGAGGGCCTCCTTGACGACCGTCACGTTGTTGGCGGACTGCCGGTCGGCGCGCAGCTCCTCGAAGCGGCGGATCCGCTCCCAGACCTTCATCGCGGCCGGGTGGTCGCCGGTCCGCAGCGCCTCCAGCATGGCGAGCGGGACTCCGGGGGCGACGTTGACGAGCCCCGAGGTGAAGCCGGTGGCACCGGCGGAGAAGTAGGCGGGGGCGTACAGCTCGGCGAGACCGGCGATCCAGACGAAGCGGTCCAGGCCGGCGTCCCGGGAGAAGGCGGCGAACCGGGCGGCGTCCGGGACGGCGTACTTCACGCCGATGACGTTGGGGCAGCTGTCGGCGAGCGCGGCGAGGCTTTCGCCGCCGAGCTGCGGGTTACGGATGTACGGGACGACACCGAGCCCGGGGACGGACTCGGCGATGGCGCGGTGGTAGTCGATCCAGCCGTCCTGCGAGACGTACGGGTGCACGGGCTGATGCACCATCACCAGCTCGGCACCGGCGTCGCGCGCGTGCTCGGCGGCGGCGACCGCGGTCGGCACGTCGTGGCCGACGCCGACCAGGATCGTGGCGCGGTCACCGGTCTCCTCGATGGTCACCTCGGTGACGGTGCGCCGCTCCTCGGGGGTGAGGGCGTAGAACTCTCCGGTGTTGCCGTTCGGGGTGAGGGTGCGTACCCCTCCATCGAGGAGCCGTCGCAGCAGGGCGCGGTGGGCGGCCAGGTCGATGGTCCCGTCCGCGGCGAACGGCGTCACCGGGATCGCCACGACATCTGCGAGGGCCGTCTTCAGCGGGAGGAAGTCCATGCGACCAGGCCTTTCATCGGTGTGCTGGTGGTTCATGCCGGGGCCCCCTCGGTCTCCGCCGATTCGGGGAACGCGCGGCTGACGAACGACGCGATGTGGTCGTGCAGGGCGCGGGCCGCGGCGTCCGCGTCGTCGGCGAGCGCGAGCCGCAGGATCTCGCGGTGCTCGGCGGCCTCCCGCTCCCAGGACGGAATGGCCGCCCAGGCGACGGTCGACACCAGTGCGGCCTGGTCGCGGACCTCGTCGAGCATCCGGGCCAGCAGCGGATTGCCGCAGGGCAGGTAGAGCGCCCGGTGGAAGTCCCGGTTGGCGAGCGAGCGGTCCGCCTTGTCGCCGGCCGAGTCGGCTCGCTCCAGGGCCTCCCGGGCGGCGTCGAGCGTGGCCTTGCGGGTGATGGAGCGGCGCAGCGCCTCCGGTTCGAGGAGCAGGCGTACGTCGTACACCTCCCGGGCCATGGCCGCGTCGACGAGGCGCACCGTGACGCCCTTGTACTGGCTCATCACGACGAGCCCGGTACCGGCAAGCGTCTTGAGCGCCTCGCGCACCGGTGTCTTGGAGACCCCGAACTGTGCGGCGAGTTCGGTCTCGACGAGCGCCTGCCCTGGTCTCAGCTGCGCGGTGAGGATCGCATGCTTGATCGCCTCCAGCACGTACTGGGTGCGGGACGGAATCGGGGTGGGCGTCGCAAAGGTCATGAGTGAAGGGCTCTCGCATCTCGCGTATCGCGTCTCATATATGACGTACGAAGTACGACGCGATGAAGCTAGAGGGGGCCGGAATGTTTCGTCAACGCTTCTGACCAAACAACTTCGCGGGCATCGGGCATGTGCCGTACACCCGGTGCGGGGCCGGCGGGCGCGGCCGGGTGCGCGGTAGGGCATCCGCCCGATGCCGGCGGGCGTACTCAGTCACCAGCCTGAACCCGTGACGAACGTGCGGGTCGGAAGGGTTGTGGTGGGTGCGATGGCGGGGTCGACGACGGTGCGGGTGCTGCGGGACCGTACGGCGGGGCTGTTCCTGGCGGCGGTCGTCGTCTCCGGTTTCGGGACGTCCGCGATGTGGCTCGCGGCCGGCGTCTGGGTCAAGTCGCTCACCGGCTCGGACAGTCTGGCGGCGCTCGCCGTCTTCGCGATGTGGCTGCCGGTGCTGGTCGGGCCCGCGCTCGGGGCGATCGCCGACCGCCTGCCCAGGAAGCCGCTCCTCGTCGCGTCGAATCTCGTCATGGCGGGGCTGGTGGCCTCGCTGGTCGTGGTCGACTCGGCGGGGCGGATCTGGATCCTCTTCGCCGTGCTCGTCCTGTACGGAACGAGTTCCGTGCTGATGGACGCGGCCGAGTCGGCGCTGGTCGCCGGGGCCGTCGACGCACGGCTGCTGGGTGATTTCAACGGGCTGCGGATGACGGCGAACGAGGGCATGAAGCTGCTGGCGCCGCTGACCGGCGCGGCACTGTACGGCCGGTTCGGGGGCAGCGCGGTGGCGCTGCTGGACGCGGTGTCGTTCGCGCTGGCGGCCGGGGTCTACGTGCTGCTGCCGGTGCGGGAGCCGGTCGTGACCGCTCCGGTCGGACGCCGGGGCGAACTCGCCGCGGGTGCACGCCAGGTGTGGCGGTCTCCGGTGCTGCGGCCGCTCGTGCTGGCGGGATCGGTGACGATGCTGTGCGCGGGACTCAACGGGGCGGCGGTGTACGCCTTCGTCGACGACGGTCTCGGGCACTCCCCCACGTACGCGGGGGTGCTGTACGCGGCGCAGGGCGCCGGGTCCGTCGCCGTGGGGGTGCTGGCCGGGCCGTTGCTGCGGCGGCTGCCGGAGCGGGTGTTCACGGCGGCCGGGATCGCGCTGTTCGCGGCGGCGGTGGCGGCACGGGCACTGCCGTACGACGCGGTGGCGCTGGCGGGGAGCGCGGCCATCGGGATGGGGCTGCCGTGTGTGCTGATCGCCGCGATGACGGCGGTGCAGCGGGAGACCCCGGACGCCCTGCTGGGCCGCACCGTCGCGACGGCGAACACGCTGATGATGGTGCCGAACGCGGTGGCGCTGGCGCTCGGTGCCGGGCTGATCGCGCTGGTGGACATCCGGGTACTGCTGCCGCTGGTCGGTGCGGCGGCGCTGCTGACCGCGGCCCTGCTGGTCACGGGCCGGCGGGGGAGGCTGACGGGCGCCCCCACCGGCCCGCTTCCTTCATCGCCCGAGGCGTGACAGCGCTCCGGCGACGGCATCGAGGTCCGGGCCGGAGGCCAGCCCGGCGTGGTACAGGCGCAGTTGGTTCGCGCCGAGCGATGCCGCGTGCGCGGCGTCCCGCTCCAGCGTGGCGGGGCTGCCACCCATGCCCGTGACCACGGTGAAGTTGGCCGCGAGCACGCCGTCGCGCCCGGCGAACGGGCCGAGCACGGCCTCGCGCGCCGCTTCGCCGCCGGTGCACGGCAGCACCGCACCGTCCGCCACGGACAGGAGGTGCTCCGGGTCCACGCCGACGTTGGCACCGCAGCGGTACGGGGCGGGGTCGGCGTGCAGCAGCACCTGGAAGCCCGGCTCCGCCGCCGCCCGCACCGCGGCGACCGCGGCTTCCTGAAGCGTGCGGGCGACCTGGCCTCGCCACTGGAGGGTGGCGGCGGCGAGGCCGGCGCCGAGGAGCTTCTCGATGCCCGCCCACCCGGCCTCCGGGGAGCCGGAACCCGCCCATGCCGGTTCCAGGCCCCGCCGTACGGCCGCGGCCAGCTCTTCGGTGTCCAGGCCGTGTTCGCCGTATCCGGTCCGGCAGGCCGGGCAGAAGCAGAGCGACATCAGATACTGCGCCGCGTCCCCGAGGCCGACGCCCGCGATCTTGTCGTGGGCGTGCAGATGCGCGAAGCCGTACCAGCCGCAGGACTCCAGCTCGGTGCCGCGCGCACCGTCCCGGACCGCCGCCTCCGCCGCCAGGTCCACCAGGTAGGAGCGGACCGCGGGCTGTGCGATGCAGGGCGCCCACGGGTAGCGGTCACCGTAGGCGTTGACGACGGAGGTGTCCGGATGCTCGGTGCCCAGCCGGGAGTTGTGCGCGAGGACCACCCAGGTGTGCACCTCCAGACCGGCCCCGGTGAGTGCCTGTGCGGCCTCGGCGTACGGATCGTCCGAGGCCAGCCAGGACTGCGCGTACGGACGCAGTTCGCGCCCGGCCCACCGGGCGGCGTCCGGCGGGTAGAGCACCGCGGCGTGCTCGGCGGTGACGATGCGCCGGCCCGGGTGGCGCGGGGTCAGCGCCCGGGTGGAGTGGTAGGCGGCGGCGAGCGTCACCTGCTGGACGCCCAGGTCCACGACGCGGGCGGCCGCGTCCGGGTCGCCGACGACGTCCCACGGGTAGAGGAAGGCGGAGGTCTTCATCCGCGCCGCTCCTGTCCGTACTTCTCCAGCAACGCGCGGCCGCGCGCGATGATCGCGGTGAGCTCCTCGACGTGGGCGGCGGGAGGCTCGGTGAGCGGGGTGCGGACCTCGCCCACCTCCAGACCACCCAGCCGGACCGCCGCCTTGACGAGCGAGACGGCGTAGCCGCGGCCCTTGGCGCGCAGTTCGACGAGCGGCCGGTAGAAGTGGTCGAGAAGCGCGTCGGCCAGGTCGGTGTCGCCGGAGTCCAGCGCCCGGTAGAAGGCGAGCGCGATGTCGGGCGCGAAGGCGAAGACGGCGGAGGAGTAGAGCGTGACGCCGATGCCCCGGTAGGCGAGGCCGGTGAGTTCGGCGGTGGGCAGCCCGTTGAAGTACAGGAAGTCCTGGCCGGGCCGTTCGGTGCGGACGGCGCTGACGATGCGCTGCATCAGGTCGAGGTCGCCGTAGCCGTCCTTGAGACCGATGACGCCGGGCGTCCCGGCGAGCGCGACGACGGTCTCCGGGGTGAAGACGGCATTGTCCCGCTGGTAGACGATCGTCTCCAGACCGGTGGCCGCGGCGAGCGCCGTGTAGTGGCTCAGCAGCCCGGCCTGGTCGGCGACGACGAGATACGGGGGCATGGCCAGGAGCCCGTCCGCGCCCGCCTCCTCCGCGAGCCTCGCGTACTGGATCGCGAGCGCAGTGCCGTACCCGGCACCCGCGACGACGGGCACCTCTCCGGCGGTCTCCTCGACGGCCGCGGCGACGACGAGGCGGAATTCCTCCGGTGTCAGCGCGTGGAACTCGCCGGTCCCGCAGCAGGCGAAGACGGCCGCCGCACCGGCGTCGATGCCGGTGCGCACATGGGCCCGGAAGGCGTCGAGGTCGACGGCGCCGTCCGGTCCGTAGGCGGTGACGGGGAAGAAGAGCGGCCCGGCGGCACGGTTGAGTCGGGCGGCAAGAGGGGCTGAGGTCACGGGCGCTCCCTGAGCAGATTCAGGCGTGCACAATTCTGATTGATGTCCATATTCATGAACGAGCTCACGCTAAGGCAGCCGCCTGGCGCAGGTCAAGACGGGAGCGCGCACCCCACCCGAGCCCGGCAGTGGGGACTTCATCGCCGAACAGGCACCGGCCAGACACCGCGCAGACGGACACACAGATGTCGGAACACGGCACGCACACGACACCGCACACGACACCGGACATGACAGCGGGCATGACGCCGGGCAGCCGGACAGTCGGACGGCCACCCGGAACAGGGGCCGCCGGCTCCACCGGCCCCGGCGACTCCACCGCGCACACACCCATGCTCTTGACGCGATACGCCCGGACTTCTTAGCGTGTCCACGAATATGAATGTCGTCCATGGATTTGACGCCCCGCGGGTACGCATCGCAGGTGCCGCAGGGCCCGTGCCGCGCGCACGTTGCGCGCGTGCACCTATGTACCGAGGAGATCCGCGCATGCCCGCTCCCCGCACCGTCCTGCTCACCGGCGCCGCCGGCGGCCTCGGCACCCTGATGCGCGGACTTCTGCCGGCGTACGGTTACGAGCTCCGCCTCTTCGACGTCGCCCCGGTCGAGGGCGAGCCGGACGCGATCACGGCCGACCTCGGTGACGAGGAGGCGCTGCGCGAGGCCGTTCGGGGTGTCGACGCGATCATCCACCTCGCGGGCATCTCCCTGGAAGCCTCTTTCGACAAAATTCTGAAGGCGAACATCCAGGGGACGTACCACCTCTACGAGGCCGCGCGCGAAGAGGGCGTCCGGCGCATCGTGTTCGCCTCCTCCAACCACGTCATCGGATACACCCCCCGCCCGCTCCCCGGCGATCCGCTGATCCCGATCGACGCCCCGCGCCGCCCCGACACCTTCTACGGACTGTCCAAGTCCTTCGGCGAGGACCTCGCCCAGCTGTACTGGGACCGGCACGGCATGGAGACCGTCTCCGTACGCATCGGCTCCTGCTTCCCGGTGCCGACATCCGTACGGATGCTCTCGGTCTGGATGAGCCCCGAGGACGGCGCCAGGCTCTTCCACGCCGCGCTCACCGCCGAGGACGTGCGGCACACCGTCGTCCACGGCTCGTCCGACAACACCCGGCTGTGGTGGGACCTGACGACGGCACGCTCGCTCGGATACGAGCCCAGGGACGACTCGGAGCCGTACGCGGCCGAGCTCCTCGCCGAACAGGGCGAGCTGGACCCGGACAACCCCGACCACGCCCACCTCGGCGGCCACTTCTGCACCAACCCGCCGATCTGGCCGCGCTGAACCCGCGGCTCGGAACCGGCGGCAGCGACCCCGCGGCTCGGAACCGCGGAAATCCACGCGACAGCGCGCCCCGGCGGACGGCAGGATGCGGAGCCATGCCGAGACCCTCCGGATTCCTGTACGAGCAGCACGGCGACGCGAGCGTCACCATCACCCATCACGGCCGCCCCGCGGACACGCTGCGCGGCGGCCGGGCGGAGAAGTTCCTGGCCGAGGTGGCTTGCGGGGACGCGCAGCTCGTGATGGCCCGATGGACCGGGGCGTACAAGCACGGCAACGAGCGCACGGCCCGCGACCACCCCCGCAATCGCCGGCGGAGGGGCTCCTGACCCGTACGGCCGAAGGCCCGCGAACGCCCGCGAAAGCCCGCGAAAGCCCGCGAAGGTAAGGGAACGGCAAAGCCGGGTCGTTCGTTACCCCCGGCATGACCGCTATGACCCCCGGCTCGAACATCCCTCTCTCCGCCGCCCGCGTGGCAGTGGACGTCTCCGCCCCGGTGCGGCTCGACGTTTCGGGCCTGCTGCTCACCGCCGACGGAAAAGTGCGCTCCGACGACGACTTCATCTTCTACAACCAGCCCGCCGGCCCCGGCGTGACGTACCGCTCCGGCGGCGGCACCGCGCCGGACGCGATCGTGGTGGACACCACCGCGGTCCCGCCCGGCATCGAGAAGATCGTCGTCACGGCGAGCCCGGACGCGGCGGGCCAGACCTTCCAGGGCATCGAACCCACCGCGACCGTGCGCAACGCCGACGACAACAGCGTGCTCGCCACGTTCACGCCACCCCAGCTGGGCACCGAGACGGCGCTCGTGGTCATCGAGGTCTACCTCCGCAACGGCGCCTGGAAGGCCCGCGCGGTCGGCCAGGGCTATGCGGACGGACTGGCCGGAATCGCCACGGACTTCGGCGTCTCGGTCGAGGAGGAGCCCGCCGCCGCGCCCGCGCCCGTCGTGCCCCCGATGCCCACCGCGCCGCCCGTGGACCCGCGGATCGCCGCGCCCGCGGCCCCGGCGGCCCCGCCCGCCGCCGCGCCCGCGCCCGCCGCCTCCGGCAAGATCAACCTCGACAAGGGCCGGGTCAGCCTCCAGAAGAACCAGACGGTCTCCCTGGTCAAGGCCGGCCGGCCGCTGCTCTCCCAGGTCAAGATGGGCCTCGGGTGGGAGCCCGCGTTCCGCGGCAAGGACATCGACCTCGACGCCTCGGTGATCGCCTACGGCCCCAACCGGAACCACTTGGACAGCTGCTACTTCGGCAAGCTCTCCATCCTGAACGGCGCGATCAAGCACTCCGGCGACAACCTCACGGGCGAGGGCGCCGGGGACGACGAGGTGATCGTCGTCGACCTGGGCCGGATCCCGGCGGAGGCGACCGGCCTGGTCTTCACGGTCAACTCGTTCACCGGCCAGAAGTTCACCGAGGTCGCCAAGGCCTACTGCCGGCTGATCGACGCCACCACCGGCGAGGAGCTGGTCCGCTTCGACCTGACCGGCGCCGAGCCGCAGACCGGCGTGATCATGGCCAAGCTGATCAAGCAGTTCTCCGGCGAGTGGGAGATGACGGCCATGGGCGACTTCGTGAAGTCACGCACCGTCCGCGGCATGGTGAAGCCCGCCGCCCAGGCGCTGTAACGCCGCAAGGGCTTCCGGCGACGGCGAGAGCCTCCGGTACGCCTTCAGGGGCACCTGTCAGTGCCAGGTGCCCCTGAAGCCAGAGGAGTGTGACGGGACCGCGGACGCTGCGCGTGCTCGCCGGCTCTCTCAGAGCTTGGTCAGCTTGGAGTACGGGCTCAGGATCCTCCCCTGTCGCCCCGAGAAGTCGATGAGTACTGCGTCGTTGTCGCCCTCGACAGCAAGGACTCGACCGAGTCCGAACTGGTCGTGCGACACCCTGTCGCCCACATCGAACAATTCGACCGGTGGGGCCGCCTGGGCCGGGCGGTTGAAGGGACTGGAAGGCAGGTAGCGCCGGGATCCGGCTGACTGTTTCATTACCTTGAGTATGCGCCCTGGGAACGTCCGACGCCATGCCCGTCCGCTCCTGGGGGCCCACTGATGCCGGATTCGTAATCAGCGATTCCAGGACCAGTGGGCGTCCCGGCCCGCTTCCAGCAACGGCACCATGCGGAACGCCGCGTCCGAAAGACCCCCGAAGGTGTGGCGGTTCCCACCTCCCGACGGGGCGTGCCCGACCTGATATCCGGCCAGGTTCCAGGTGTAGACGGGCACCTCGGACGGCACGGCCGCGGTCGCGTCCGCGGCGTACGAGAACGACGCCTGCTCGTCGGTGACGATCAGTACCCGGTCGTGCTTCTTGTACTGGCGGCGCACCGCCTCGGCGGTGTTGGTGCCGCCGAGGTCGCCGAAGCGCTCCAGGACCTTCAGCACGGACTCGCGCCGGCGATACCTCACCGGTGCGCTGTCCGTACCGAACTGCACCAGACCGGCGTCGGCGGCCCGCAGTGCCGGCGCCGTGCCGAAGATCGCGGCGGCGTCGGCCCGGTCGAACTGCGAGCGGTGGCCGAATACGGCACCGGCGGCCGGACGCGATGCCGTACCCGGATGCGGCCTTCCGCATCCGGCCATCCCCGCATCCGGCCTTCCGCACCCAGCCGTCGCCACGCCCGGTCGCGTGCTGCTCAGGCGCGCGACCGGGCCTTGAACGCCGCCTTGCGGGCCTCCTTGGCCTTCTTCTTGTCGCTGTGCAGCCGCCCCATCGCTTCGAGGACGTCCGCCGTCGCCGGGTGCTCCACCCGCCACGCCTCGCCGAAGAAGCCGCTGTGCTGACCCGCCAGGCCCTCGACCAGGCCCTGGAGCTCGTCCAGGTCGCCGTCGGCCTCCAGCTGGGCGGCGATCGTGTCGATGGCGAGCCAGAAGATCATCGACTCGGGCGGCGCGGGTACGTGCGCCGCGCCCAGCTCCGCGAGCCAGACCCGGGCGAGGCCGCCCAGCTCGGCGTCGTCCAGCACCGCGCGCACCGCGGGCTCCGCCTCCGCGCCGACCAGGGCGAGCGCCTGCTGGCAGTTGAGCCGCCGCAGCGGCGCCTGCCGGTCCGTTCCGCGGGCCGCCGCCAGGAGTTCGGCCGCGGCGCCGTCCACACCGCGCCGAGTGAGCCACAGCTCGATCTCGCCGCGCGCCGCCGCCTCGGCGTAGTACGCGATGCCGCCGAGGAGCGCGTCGGCCCCCTTGTCCGCGAGGTCGCCGATCGCCGGGGCGTCCACCCCGGCCTCCAGCATCCGGGCCCGGACGCCGTACAGGCCGAGGGGGGTCAGCTTCACCATGCCGTACCGGGTGACGTCCTCGTCGTCGGCCGCGACGGCGGTGTCCTCGCCCTCCTCGGCCAGCAACGCCTCGTCCACCGGGCGGTATTCGACGATCCCCATGGGTTCGAGGACCCGGAACTGGTCGTCGAGACGCATCATCGCCTCGGACACCTGCTCCAGGATGTCGTCGGTGGGCTCGCCCATGTCGTCCGGCACCAGCATCGACGCGGCGAGCGCGGGCAGCGGTACGGGCGCCGCGTCCACGCCGCCGTCGCCGTCGCCGACGGTGAGCAGGTACAGATTGCCGAGGATCCCGTCGAGGAATTCCGCCTCGGCCTCCGGATCCCAGTCCAGGGAGTCGAAGTCCACCGTGCCGTCCTCGCCGACGAGGTCGGCGAAGTCCTCGAAGAAGGGCGCGGTGGCATCGGCGTGGACGGCCTCCAGCCCGTCGAGCCAGATCGACAGGACGTCCTGCGGCGAACCCCCGGTGATCAGCGCCAGGTTCTCACCGGCGGTGGCGGTCCCCTCCGCGTCCTCCGCGTCGGTCTCCCCCGGGTCCTCGACGTCGACCAGTCCCGTGTCGACCGCGAGCCGCCACGCCTCGCTGGCCTCCGCCGCGCCGTCCTCGTCCGCCGTGCGGCCGAGGTGCTCGGCCGCCGCGGGCAGTTGCGCTTCGACGAGCTCGCCACCGGCGCCGACCCGGGTCTCCGGGCCTGCCCAGCGGGCGAGCCGGACGGCGCGGGCGAGCAGCGGCGCGGCGAGCGCGTCCCGTGCCAGCTCGGCCTCGGTGCGCAGCCTTACGGGCGGCAGGGTGGGGCGCTCTGCGGACATCAGGTGGTTCTCCTCGGGACGTACGGGGCGTACGGGACGCGTACGGGTCGGGCGGCCCAAGCGTAGACGCATTTCGCCCCATGCCACCTGGTTCACGAAACGGACAGCTTCCGTCCACCCGGAGGTTCTTGACAACGGATCTGCCCACACAAGAGATTGACGCGCGTAGACCCAATCGTCCCCCTCGAAATTCCGGAGCCATTGATGCCCTCCGCATCGTCCCGAACAACCGCCGTATCCGCGGTGGTCGCCGCCGCGCTCGCCGCGGGCCTGCTCACCGGCGCAGCCACCACTTCCGCGTCCGCCTCCTCCCCGGCCGTCTCCTCCCCGTCCGCCGACGGCCAGGTCCGGATCCACGACATCCAGGGCACCACCCGGATATCCCCGCTCGCCGGCCAGCAGGTCGCCGGGGTCCCGGGCATCGTCACGGGGGTGCGGACGAACGGCTCGAAGGGCTTCTGGTTCCAGGACCCGAACCCCGACGCCGACCCCGCCACCAGCGAGGGCGTCTTCGTCTACACCGGCTCCACGCCGACCGTCGCGGTCGGTGACGCGGTCACGGTCTCGGGCACGGTCGCCGAGTTCGTCCCGGGCGGCGCCGCCTCCGGCAACCAGTCGCTCACCCAGATCACCAGGCCCGCCGTCGCCGTGGTCTCCTCGGGCAACGCCCTGCCCGCGCCGGTGACGGTCTCGGAGCGCTCGGTCCCCGCCCGGTACACCCCCGCGGGCGACCCGGCGGCGGGCGGCTCGATCGACGCGCTCCCCCTCGACCCGTCCCGCTACGCCCTGGACTACTACGAGTCCCTGGAGGGCATGAACATCCGCATCGGCTCCTCGCGGGTGGTCGGCGCCACCGACCCGCACGCCGAGCTGTGGGTGACGGTGAAGCCGCACGAGAACGCGAGCAGCCGCGGCGGCACGGTCTACGGCTCGTACACCGCGCAGAACACCGGCCGGCTCCAGATCCAGTCGCTGGCGCCGCTCACCGAGCAGCCCTTCCCGGCCGCCGACGTCGGCGATGTGCTGTCCGGTACGACCGAGGGCCCGCTCGACTTCAACCAGTACGGCGGCTACACGCTGACCGCCCGCACCCTGGGCAAGGTCACCTCCAACGGGCTGCGCCGGGAGACGACCCGCAAGCAGCACGACGACGAGCTGGCGGTGGCGACGTACAACGTCGAGAACCTCGACCCCGGCGACCCGCAGGAGAAGTTCGACGCGCTCGCCGCCGCGGTGGTCGGCAACCTCGCCTCGCCCGACATCGTGGCGCTGGAGGAGATCCAGGACAACAACGGCGCGACGGACGACGGCACGGTCTCCGCCGACCGGACGGTCAAGATGTTCACCGACGCGATCGTGGCCGCGGGCGGCCCGGCGTACCAGTGGCGTTCCATCGACCCGGAGAACAAGCAGGACGGCGGCGAGCCCGGCGGCAACATCCGCCAGGTGTTCCTCTTCAACCCGAAGCGGGTGTCGTTCACCGACCGCGCGGGCGGCGACGCGAAGACCGCGACCGATGTCGTACGGGCGGGGAACGGGGCGGCCCTGACCCACTCCCCCGGCCGGATCGACCCGTCGAACCCGGCGTGGACGAACAGCCGCAAGCCGCTCGCCGGCGAGTTCACCTTCCGCGGCCGTACGGTCTTCGTCGTCGCGAACCACTTCGCGTCCAAGGGCGGCGACGAGTCCATCGTCTCGCAGCACCAGCCGCCCACCCGCTCGTCGGAGGTCCAGCGGCTCGCGCAGGGCAAGGCGGTCAACACCTTCGTCAAGAAGCTGCTGAGCGTCCAGAAGAACGCGAACGTCCTGGTCGTCGGCGACATCAACGACTTCGAGTTCTCCGGCACGACCGAGGCGCTGACGGCCGGTGGCGCGCTGTATCCGGCGATCAAGTCCCTGCCGCGCGCGGAGCGTTACTCGTACGTCTACCAGGGCAACACCCAGGTGCTCGACCAGATCCTGACCAGCCCGTCGATCCACGGCTTCCACTACGACAGCGTCCACATCAACGCGGAGTTCGCCGCGCAGAACAGCGACCACGACCCGCAGGTCCTGCGCTTCCGCCCGTAGTCGTAAGCCTGTAGTCCGTAGTCCGTAAGCCCGTAGTCCGTAAGCCCGCAGTCCGTAAGCCCGCAGTCCGTAGCGCCCCTACACGCCCGCCCTCGGCCGCATGCTGAGCGCGGGCGTGTACCGGTGCACGCCGCCGCCGGTCACTCCCGGGTACGACCGCACCCGCTCCCACTGCGGCGTCCTCGACCCGATCCCGTCACCGGGCGCGGCCAGCGCCTCGACATGGGCCCGTGCGCTCTCTTATTCGGCGTAATTGAGTACGCGCGTTCCGTCGGTGCTGACGTGGAAGTGCCCGGAGAGGCCGCCGGGTGCGGGCGCCGGATCGGTCCCCAGTGCCTCGAACACGGTGTCCACCCAGTCCCGCTGCCGCGCCTTGTCCGGCCCCTCGAACTCGACGTCGACGATCACGACGCACCCCGGTTCCCGCCCGTCTCCCTCCGTCGGCGGCACGGAGCGGTACATCTCGAAGGTGTGCAGCCCGAGCCGCCGGATACCCGGCACGGCGGCGTCGATGTCCGCGTTCCGCTCGTCCCGGCCGTGCCGGAAGAACTCCTGGTACGCCTGCTCACCACTCCACTGGCTGTAGTGGAACAAGGTCTTCCCGTCCTCACCGACATGGACGGTGTACGAGAGCAGCCCCGGATGCGGCCACTCCCGGCTTTCCCACGCGGTACGGATGGCCTCGGTCGTCCGCCGCTGCCGCTCGGGGGTGCCGACATCCCAGGTGCTCGCCTTGACCAGTCCGACGTCGTTACGGGCAGGATCGGGACGGGATTCGAATCGCACGCTCATGACGGGTCCTCCTGACCGGTGCACCCGCGCGGCGCGCCGCTGCCGACCACACTGGTGGATCAAGTGCGCTTGAGGTCAACAACACTCTTCTGGTGACACCGTCGGGCCCACCGACGGGACAACGAACGGAGTACCGCATGGAACCGCGTCTCAGGGCGATCACCCGCGAGGAGCATCTGGCGTTCGTCGCGAGCCGGCCCGCCGTGAGCCATATGCAGGTTCCGTCATGGGGCGATGTGAAGCCCGACTGGCGCCCGGAGAGCATCGGCTGGTTCGACCGCGACGCCGCCGGCCGGGACCGGATCGTCGGAGCCGGGCTCGTCCTCTACCGGCCGATCCCCCGGCTGAAGCGCTGTCTGGCGTATCTGCCGGAGGGTCCCGTCATCGACTGGCACGACGCCGGTCTGGAGCGGTGGCTGGCACCGATGCTGGCCCATCTGAAGGCGCAGGGCGCGTTCTCGGTGCGCATGGGCCCGCCGGTGGTCGCCCGCAGCTGGGACGCCGGGACGGTCAAGGACGCCATCGCGGACCCGGCCGCCGGACGGCTGCGCGACGTGGCGGCGGACGCGGAGGAGCCGCAGGCCGCCGCGCTGGTGGAACAGCTGCGCGCACTGGGCTGGCGGCAGGGCGAGGAGGGCGGCGAGGACGGTTTCAGCGCCGGACAGCCCCGGTACGTCTTCCAGGTGCCGTTCGCCGGGCGGTCGCTGGAGGAGATCCTGGGCAACCTGAACCAGCAGTGGCGGCGCAACATCAAGAAGGCGGAGAAGGCGGGTGTCAAGGTCGTCGAGGGCGACTACGAGGACCTCCCGGCCTTCTACGAGCTGTACCGCGAGACGGCCGCGCGCGACCGCTTCATCCCCCGCCCGCTCGGCTACTTCCAGCGCATGTGGACCGCGCTGCGGGCCGAGGACCCCGACCGGATGCGGCTCTATCTGGCCCACCACGACGGCGAGACGCTCTCCGCGGCGACGATGCTGACCGTGGGGAACCACGTCTGGTACTCCTACGGCGCCTCGACCGGCCGCAAGCGCGAGGTCCAGCCCAGCAACGCGATCCAGTGGCGCATGATGAGCGACGCGCACGAGAGGGGCGCGGCCGTCTACGACCTGCGCGGCATCACCGACACCCTGGACGAGAGCAACCATCTCCTGGGCCTGCTGCGCTTCAAGGTCGGCACCGGCGGGCGGGCAGCCGAGTACGTCGGCGAGTGGGACTACCCGATCAGCAAGGTGCTCCACAAGGCGTTCTCCCTCTACCTGGCGCGCCGCTGACCTCACCACCCGCGTCGGCCTGCCCGCCGAGCTCGTCCTCCGGTCCGAGGCCACCGCGGTACTACTGCGAGGAACCGGCCCGCCAGGCGGTCATGTTCAGCTCGTCGAGCAGCCGTACGTCGCTCCCCTTCAGCGGGAAGGTGCGCGCCTGAAGGCCGGGGGCCGGTGCGATCTCCAGCGCGTCGCCCTCGATGAGGTCACCGCCGGTCGGGGTGGAGACCCAGGCGAGGAGCGAGCGCATCGTCCCTCCCGGCTTCAGCATGACCTCCTTCGGCCCCGGGTCGTTCCCCATGTACGAGGAGCCCGGATTCACCGGGACCGGCAGCGGGTCACCGGCCTCGTCCAGGGCCCGGACCGACGGATAGCCGTAGACGCGGTACGGCTTGCTGCCGCAGTTGGTGAGGGTGAGGCCGACGGCCCGGTGGCCCAGCGCGGCCTCGATCTCGCCCATGCCGACGACGACTCCGGAGGACGGGCAGTCGGCCCGGGTGGTACTCCCGGTGGGTGTCGGGCCGGGCCGCTGCGCCGACGGAGGCGGCGGCCGGTCGGGAAGCGCTGCGGGGACGCTCGGAAACGATGACGGCAGCTTGTCGGCGTGCACCCGGTACGAAAAGCTCGGTGCCGGCTCCGGCTCGCCCTCGCCCGCCGGCACGAGAAACCCGGCGCAACCCGAGAGCGACAGGCCCAGCATCCCGGCCATGAGCACGGCCACCACCGGCCGCCGCCTCCCGGCCCCGGTTCCGTTCTCCGCCCCTGTCCGTTCCCGTACGGTCATGCACCCGCCCCCGGTGTCGGTCTGCCGCGTAGGCGTTCGATCATGCCAGAGCGCGGACCCCCTCCCCACGACTGTTCAGTATTACTTCCCCTTTATCCCAAGCAGAACTAAGTGGACCTTCACAGTCCGGTCGACCGACACTTCGGGAATGACAGCACCCGTAGCCCCCTTCGGCCGCGCACTCTGCGCCATGATCACGCCGTTCACCGCCTCCGGAGCGCTGGACCCGGCCGCCGCCGGGAAGCTCGCCGCCTCATTGGTCGCCGACGGCTGCGACGGTCTGGTGCTCAGTGGCACCACCGGCGAGTCCCCGACCACCTCCGACGCGGAGAAGACGGCGCTGCTGCGGGCCGTCCGGGCGGCGGTCGGCGACGGTGTGCCGATCGTCGCCGGGGTCGGCAGCTCGGACACCCGGCACACCGTGGCCCTCGCCCGGCAGGCCGAACAGGCGGGCGCGGACGGCCTGTTGGTGGTGACTCCGTACTACAGCAGACCGCCGCAGGCCGCCGTCGAGGCGCACTTGTGGCGCGTCGCCGACGCGACCGGCCTGCCGCTCATGCTGTACGACATCCCCGGCCGCACCGGCACCCGCATCGAGCCGGAGACCCTGCTGCGGCTCGCGGAGCACCCGCGCATCGTGGCCGTGAAGGACTGCGCGTACGACCTGCTCGGCTCGACGAAGGTGATCGGCGCGACGTCGCTGGCCTACTACTCGGGCTGCGAGGAACTGAACCTGCCGCTGTACGCGGTCGGCGCGGCGGGCTATGTCAGCACGGTCGCCAATGTGGCACCCCGGCAGCTGCGGGCGGTGCTGGACGCCTTCGACGCCGGGGACACGGCCGAAGCCGCCCGGCTCAACCGGCTGACCGTCCCGCTCGCCGAGCTGATGATGGCGTCCGGGCTGCCCGGCACGGTCACGGCCAAGGCGCTGCTCGGTGCCGGACCGGTCCGCGAACCGCTGCAGCCCGCCGGGCGCGAGGCGACCGACGGGCTGCGGAGGGCGTACGAGGAACTCCTCGCCGCTACACGCTAGTTGTGGCTGTGCAGGATGTCGTTGAGACCGCCCCAGACCGCGTTGTTCGGGCGGGCCTCGACGGCGCCGGTGACCGAGTTGCGGCGGAAGAGGATGTTCGAGGCGCCGGAGAGCTCGCGGGCCTTGACGATCTGCCCGTCCGGCATCGTGATACGGCTGCCGGCCGTGATGTAGAGCCCGGCCTCGACGACGCACTCGTCGCCGAGCGCGATCCCGACACCGGCCTCGGCGCCGATCAGGCAGCGCTCGCCGATGACGATGCGCTCCTTGCCGCCGCCGGAGAGGGTGCCCATGGTGGAGGCGCCGCCGCCGATGTCGGAGCCGTTGCCGACGACGACACCCGCGGAGATCCGGCCCTCGACCATCGACGTGCCGAGGGTGCCCGCGTTGAAGTTGACGAAGCCCTCGTGCATGACGGTGGTGCCGGAGGCGAGGTGCGCGCCGAGCCTGACCCGGTCGGCGTCGGCGATCCGGACGCCCTTCGGTGCGACGTAGTCCGTCATCCGGGGGAACTTGTCGACCGAGGTGACCTGGAGGTGCAGGCCCTCGGCGCGGGCGTTCAGCCGTACCCGCTCCACGTCGTCCACGGCGACCGGGCCGAGCGAGGTCCAGGCGACGTTGGTGAGGAGGCCGAAGAGTCCGTCCAGGTTCTGGCCGTGCGGCCGGACGAGGCGGTGCGAGAGGAGGTGCAGGCGCAGGTACGCGTCGTGGGCGTCGAGCGGCTTGTCGTCGAGCGAGGCGATGACCGTACGTACGGCGACGACCTCGACCCCGCGGCGGGCGTCCACACCGATGGCCCTGCCGGCACCGTCGCCGAGGAGGTTGACGGCCTGGTCGGGGGTGAGCCGTTCGGTTCCGGCCGGGCCCGGCTCGGCGTTGAGCTCGGGGGCGGGGAACCAGGTGTCGAGAACGGAACCGTCGCCGGCGATGGTGGCGAGGCCGGCGGCGACGGCGCCGGTGGTGCGAGCAGGAGTCGTGTCGGTCATGACACGAAACCTAACCGGCGGGGCACCGTCGTCGCCAACCGGTCTCGCCCGGTGGTCGCGCCCGCGCCCCGGCAGACGGCGATCGGCGCGGCAAGCGGCAGGCCGACGGCGAACCAGGCAAGTTCCCCTTGGGAACGGACTGTGCCATCATGCTTGACTGCAGGTCGATCACGTAAGAGACGGCAGCGGCAGACCGACGGAGGAGCCCATGCCCCAGCGCACCAGCCTGGCCGACGCCGACTGCGCGATCGCCCAGGCACTCGATGTCGTCGGCGACTGGTGGACCCTGCTGATCGTGCGGGACACGGCGCGCGGGGTGCACCGCTTCGACGCACTCCAGGAGGAGCTGGGCGTGTCCCGCAAGGTGCTGACCGAGCGGCTGCGGCTGCTCGTCGACGCGGGAGTGCTGTCCCGGGAGCCGTACCAGGACCGGCCACCCCGGTACGAGTACCGGCTCACCCGGCGCGGACGCGCACTGCTGCCCGTACTGATCGCACTCCAGGACTGGGGCGACAGCTGGGTGATGGGAGACGGAGAGATGACGGCAACGTCCGCCGAGGCATCGAAGGAGGCGGCCCGGGTGCACGCCCTGGTGGGCACGCGCCTGCCCGAGCTGCAACTGCTGGACTACGACGGCGCGTTGCGCGACCCGGTCGCCGACACCCCGTACACCGTCCTGTACTGCTTCCCCGGCGCCTACGCCCGCCGGGACGCCTATCCGCCGGGGTGGGCACAGATCCCCGGCGCGAGCGGCTGCACCCTCGAATCCTGCACGTATCGCGACCAGTTGGCCGAGTTCACGGCGGCGGGCGCGACCGTGCACGGGGTGTCCACCCAACGCCCGGACGAGCAGCGGGCGTTCGCGGACGCGGAGCGACTGCGCTTCCCGCTGCTGTCCGACGCGGAGCTGGAGCTGACGGCGGCTCTGCGACTGCCGACGTTCCGCGCGGCAGGGACGAGCCGGCTGAAGCGGCTGACGCTGGTGGTGGACCGGAACCGGACGGTCCGCGAGGCGCTGTACCCGATCACGGACATCGAGGCGAGCGTGCGGGCGGCCCTGACGACGATCCGAGGGGCGGCCCGGCCCGGCGCGTGACGCCCGAGAGGCAGCCCGGCCCGGCGTATGACGCCCGAGGGACAGCCCGGCCCGGCGCATGACGCCCGAGGAGCGGCCCGGCCCGGTGCGTGACGCCCGGGCGGCGCCGGTCCGTCAGCCGACGAGGCGCCCCAGCATCTCCCGCGCGTACGCCTCGTCGTATTCGCCGCCGGTGAGCAGCACCTGCAGACAGATCCCGTCCATGAGCGCGATCAGCGCGCGCGCCGTGGCCGGATCGGTCCGCCGGGACAGCAGTTCGGCGGCGCCGTCGGTCCACTCGGCGGCGACCGGCCGCAACGCGGACCTGCGGAGCGCGGCGCAGTACAGCTCGTATTCCAGCTCGGCCCGCCCACGCCCGCCGGAAAAGTACTCCCCCAGCAGCCCGGCCAGTTCCCCGGCGAGGTCGACGGCCGGGTCGGCCAGAGCCTCACTCGCCCGCATGACCTCGGCGAAGTTCTCGTTCGACCGGCGCAGCGCCGCGATCAACAGCTCGTCCAGCGACGCGAAGTGATACGTCGTCGAGCCGAGCGGCACATCGGCCTCGGCCGCGACGGAGCGGTGGCTGAGTCCCGCGATGCCCTTGGCGCCGACCACCCGGATCGCGGCGTCGATGATGCGGCCGCGCCGCTCGGGGTCGTAACGACGTGTCATCAGTGCGCCCCTCCCAGGTTCAGCACCACCACTCCGGCGATGACCAGCGCTATGCCGGCCAGCTTGACGAGGTTGCCGGACTCCCCCATGAAGAGGATGCCAATGGCGGCGATCGCGGCGGTGCCGATCCCGGCCCAGATGGCATAGGCGGTGCCCATCGACAGCGTCTTCAGCGTCTGGGCGAGCAGGGCGAAGGCGATGAGATAGCCCGCGACGGTGATCAGCGAGGGCCAGAGCCGGGTGAAGCCCTCGCTGTATTTCATGGCCGTCGTACCGGCCACCTCGGCCGCGATCGCCGCGGCAAGCAGTCCATAACCCATGTGTACGAGTGTACGCATCGCTGCTCGCGCCACGATACGGCGGTTTTGCGCCATCCGGGGCGCTACGGTGTCCCGACCGGCACACAGGACGACGACACACAACGGAGCGGCAGAGTGGCGCAGGACGCAGGGTGGGGCGGCGGAGCACCGTACGGAGGGCCCCCGGGGCCACCGGGATGGGGCGGCGGCTGGATGCCACCGCCGAAGCCGGGGGTGATACCGCTGGCGCCCCTGAAGCTCGGGGACATACTCGGCGGCGCCTTCAGCGCGATGGGGCGCTACTGGAAGCAGTTGTTCGGCATAGGCGTGACCGTGTACGGCGGAGCGCTGGTGATCGTGGGGGCGGCTGCCCTGATCGCGTACTCCGCGACCAGTGACCATCTGCACCACGTCATCTCGCTCAGCGCCGAGGAGGATCCGGCGTCGGCGGACGTGGTGCCGCTGGGGATCGGCTTCGGCGTCGTCTGGCTGGTCGCGATGATCGTGTTCATGGTCAGTACGGCCATGATGTACGCGACCGTTCCCGCGATCCTGCAGGAGGCGGTCCTGGGCAGGCCGACCACCTTCGGCGTGATCTGGCGCCGGGCCTGGGCCCGCGTGCCGGCGGTGATCGGAACGGTGGTCCTGTCCGCGCTGATCGCGATGATCCCGATGGTGCTCGCGGTGATCGGCTTCGTCACGGTCATGATCGGCGCCATCACTCTCTCGCAGGGGTCCGGCACCGCGCTGTGGACCTCGCTCGGCTTCCTGGGCGCCCTGGCCACCGCGCCCCTGGCGGCCTGGCTCTGGGTGAAGTTCTGTCTGGCCCCCTCGGCCGTGGTCTTCGAGGGGCAGGGCCCAGTGGCGGGAGTGCGCCGCTCGTCGCAGCTGGTGCGCGGCGACTGGTGGCGGGTCTTCGGGATCACCCTGCTGGCCCTGCTCATGGCGGCCGTGGCGAGCTACGTCATCCAGATCCCGTTCTCGTTCCTCGGCATGTTCTCCGGTGTCATCGGCGGCGCGACCCTGGCCGACGACCCGAATCCGGCCTCGATTCTCTTCGCCATGAGCGGCTATCTGGTGATCATGGCGCTCGGGCAGCTGATCGGACAGCTCGTCTCGACGACGTTCCCGCCGCTGGTGACTGGACTCCTCTACGTCGACCGGCGCATCCGTACGGAGAACCTGGGCCCCGCCCTCGCCGAGGCGGCGGCCACCCCGCCGCCGCCCCCGTACGGCACCCATGGCTGATCAGCCGGACCGCAGGGCGGTCCAGCACGACGCCCCGGGCTCCACCGCATGGCGCCCGGGGCGTCTGCCGCTCCGGTACCGGACCGAATCGGCGGTCCCGGCTCTCCCCGGCTATCCGAACTGGCCGGGCTGGTAGTCGCCGGCGGGCTGCTGGATGATGACGTTCACGCGGTTGAAGGCGTTGATGAGGGCGATGAGCGACACCAGGGCGCCGAGCTGCTCCTCGTCATAGTGCTTGGCGGCATTCGCCCACACCTCGTCACCGACACCACCGGCCCCGTCGGCGATGCGGGTGCCCTGCTCCGCAAGCTCCAGGGCAGCGCGCTCGGCATCGGTGAACACCTTGGCCTCCCGCCACGCCGCGACCAGGTTGAGCCGCACCGACGTCTCCCCGGCGTGTGCGGCGTCCTTGCTGTGCATGTCGACGCAGAAGCCGCAGCCATTGATCTGACTGGCACGGAGCAGCACCAGCTCCCGCGTCGTGGCCGGCAGCGACGATTCCCCGATCACCTTGCCCGCCGCGACGAGGTGCTTCAGCGCCCCGGCCGCGACCGGGTTGGCGAAGAGGTTCAAGCGAGCTTCCATGGTGCACTCCTTTGCCGTTGTTGGCGGTTACACCTCTCTGACGGAAACGGCCCGGCAGATGTGACCCGACGGAATGTGACGTGCGTCTCCCTCACCGAGCCGCGGCAGGGCGTACGGGTCCGGGTTGTCGTCGGCCGCCCGGGAACGGGCCATCATGCGTGCGGCGGCCGAACAACGACGAGCGGCCCCCGGCAGAAGCCGGGGGCCGCTCGTCGGTGATGCCTCAGACGTTGAAGCCGAGCGCGCGCAGCTGCTCGCGCCCGTCGTCCGTGATCTTGTCCGGGCCCCACGGCGGCATCCAGACCCAGTTGATCCGCAGCTCGTTGACGATGCCGTCGGTCGCGGACTTCGCCTGGTCCTCGATGACATCGGTCAGCGGGCAGGCCGCGGACGTCAGGGTCATGTCGAGGGTGGCGATGTTGGCGTCATCGATGTGGATGCCGTAGATCAGGCCCAGGTTGACGACGTCGATGCCCAGTTCGGGGTCGACGACGTCGTACAGGGCCTCGCGGACCTCCTCCTCGGAGGCCGGCTTGGTCGTGAGCTCCTCGTTGGATGTCACCGTGTTGTCGCTCATGCCGTCTTCCCTTCGGACAGCGCTTTCGCCGTCGCGTCCTTCCACGCCATCCAGCTCAATAGCGCGCACTTGACCCGGGCCGGGTACTTCGAGACACCGGCGAACGCGACCGCGTCCTCCAGTATCTCTTCCATCGCGTCGTCCGGCTCCAGCTGGCCCTTCGACTGCATCAGCTCCAGGAAGGTCTCCTGGATCTTCTGCGCCTCGCCTAGTTCCTTGCCGACCAGCAGGTCGTTGAGCACGGATGCGCTGGCCTGGCTGATGGAGCAGCCCTGACCCTCGTACGACACATCGGCGATGGTCTCGCCGTCGTACTTCACCCGGAGAGTGATCTCGTCGCCGCACGTCGGGTTGACGTGGTGCACCTCGGCGTCGCCGTCCCGCAGGCCACGCCCGTGGGGGTGCTTGTAGTGGTCCAGGATCACTTCCTGGTACATGGAATCAAGCTTCACCAGTCAACCCTCAGCCGCTCTGCGTATTAACCGAAAAAGTTCCGTACGTGTTCCAGCCCGTCCACCAGGGCGTCGACCTCGGCGGGCGTGGAGTACAGATAGAACGACGCTCGCGTCGTCGCAGGAATTCCGAACCGCAGGCAGACCGGCCGTGCGCAGTGGTGTCCGACCCGGACGGCGATGCCCTGCTCGTCGAGCACCTGGCCCACGTCGTGCGGGTGGATGTCACCGAGCGTGAAGGAGATCGTGGCGCCGCGGTCCTCGGCCGTCGCAGGACCGATGATCCTGAGATCCGGGACCTCCAGGAGACGCTTCACCGCGTACTGGGTGATCGCGTGCTCGTGCTGGTAGATCTTCTCCATGCCGATCGCCGACAGGTAGTCCACGGCCGCACCGAGGCCGACGGCCTGGGCGATCGGGGGTGTACCGGCCTCGAACTTGTGCGGCGCGGGGGCGTACGTCGACGAGTGCATCGACACGGTCTCGATCATCTCGCCGCCACCGAGGAACGGCGGCAGGTCCTCCAGGAGCTCCTGCCGTCCCCAGAGCACGCCGATGCCGGTCGGGCCGACCATCTTGTGGCCGGTGAAGGCCACGAAGTCGGCCTGCAGCGCCTGCACGTCGAGCACCATGTGCGGGGCGGCCTGCGAGGCGTCGATGCAGACCAGCGCGCCGACCTGCTGGGCGCGGCGGATGATCTTCTCGACCGGGTTGATCGTGCCCATGATGTTGGAGACCAGGGTGAAGGTGACGATCTTCGTCTTCTCCGTGATGATCTCGTCGATGTTGGACAGGTCGAGGCGGCCGTCGTCGGTGATGCCGAACCACTTCAGCTTCGCGCCGGTGCGCTGCGAGAGCAGCTGCCACGGCACGATGTTGGAGTGGTGCTCCATCTCCGTGGTGACGATCTCGGTCTCGTGGTCCACCCGGTAGGGCTCATCGGCCCAGCCGAGCATGTTGGCCACGAGGTTGAGCGACTCGGAGGCGTTCTTGGTGAAGATCACCTCGTTGCGGCTGGGCGCGTTGATGAACGCGGCGATCTTGTCACGGGCGCCTTCGTACAGCGCCGTGGCCTCCTCCGCGATCGTGTACACGCCGCGGTGCACGTTGGCGTTGTGCCGCTCGTAGTACTCGTTGAGGGCATCGAGAACCTGGCGCGGCTTCTGCGACGTCGCCGCACTGTCCAGGTAGACGACCTTCTTCCCGTCGTGGACCGTACGGTCCAGGAGGGGGAAGTCCTTGCGGATCGCCTCGGTGTCGAGGAGGCCCGGCAGCTGTGTCACGCGGAAGCGCCACCCTTCACATATGCCTCGTAGCCCTCGTTCTCCAGCTTGTCCGCGAGCTCGGCGCCGCCGGACTCGGCGATGCGGCCGTTGGCGAAGACGTGCACGAAGTCGGGCTTGATGTAGCGGAGGATCCGCGTGTAGTGCGTGATCAGCAGGGTGCCGACCTCGCCGGTCTCGCGGACCCGGTTGACGCCCTCGGAGACGATGCGCAGGGCGTCGACGTCCAGACCGGAGTCGGTCTCGTCGAGGATCGCGACCTTCGGCTTCAGGAGCTCCAGCTGAAGGATCTCGTGGCGCTTCTTCTCACCACCGGAGAAGCCCTCGTTGACGTTGCGCTCGGCGAACGCCGGGTCCATGTGGAGCTGGCCCATCGTCTCCTTGACCTCCTTCACCCAGGTACGCAGCTTGGGCGCCTCGCCGCGGACGGCGGTGGCGGAGGTGCGCAGGAAGTTGGAGACCGAGACACCGGGGATCTCGACCGGGTACTGCATCGCGAGGAACAGACCGGCGCGGGCGCGCTCGTCGACAGTCATCTCCAGGACGTCCTCGCCGTCCAGGGTCACCGAACCGCTGGTGATCGTGTACTTGGGGTGACCTGCGAGGGAGTACGCGAGGGTGGACTTGCCGGACCCGTTGGGGCCCATGATGGCGTGGGTCTCGCCCTGCTTCACAATCAGGTCGACGCCCTTGAGGATCTCCTTCGTGGCGTTGTCGGCCTCGACGGAAACGTGCAGGTCGCGGATTTCAAGCGTTGCCATGGGTGACTCAGGACTCCTGGGTGACGGAGACGAGCACATCGTCCCCTTCGATCTTGACGGGGTATACGGGGACGGGGCGCGTCGCGGGAAGGCCGGACGGCTTGCCGGTGCGCAGGTCGAAGCTGGAGCCGTGCAGCCAGCACTCGATCATGCAGTCCTCGACCTCTCCCTCGGACAGGGACACGTTCGCGTGCGAGCAGATGTCGTTGATCGCGAACACCTCGCCCTCGGTACGGACGACGGACACCGGGACGCCGTCGAGCTCCACCCGCTTCGGGGTGTCGTCCTCCAGCTCACTCAGCGCACAGGCTTTGACGAAGGCCATCAGACGGAAGCCTTCAGCTCGGTCTCGATCTTGTCGAGCAGCCGCGCCTCGACGTCCGGCAGGCCGATCTGCTGGACGAGCTCGGCGAAGAAGCCGCGCACGACGAGGCGGCGGGCCTCCTCGGCCGGGATGCCGCGGGACATCAGGTAGAAGAGCTGCTCGTCATCGAATCGGCCGGTCGCGGAGGCGTGGCCGGCGCCGACGATCTCACCGGTCTCGATCTCCAGGTTCGGCACCGAGTCGACCCGCGCGCCGTCCGTGAGGACGAGGTTGCGGTTCATCTCGTAGGTGTCGGTGCCCTCGGCCCTGGCCCGGATGAGGACATCACCGATCCACACCGCGTGTGCGCCGTCGCCCTGGAGCGCGCCCTTGTAGGCGGCGTTGGACTTGCAGTGCGGGGTGTTGTGGTCGACCAGGAGGCGGTGCTCCTGGTGCTGGCCCTTGTCGGTGAAGTACAGGCCGAAGAGCTCGGCCTCGCCGCCGGTGCCCGCGTAGCTGACCCGCGGGTGGAGACGGACCAGGTCACCGCCGAAGGTGACGACGATCGACTTGAACGAGGCGTCCCGGCCGACCAGCGCGTTGTGCTGGCCGACGTGGACCGCGGTCTCGTCCCAGTCCTGCACGGAGACGACGGTGAGCTTCGCGCCGTCACCGAGAACGTAGTCCACGTTGGCGGCGAGCACCGCGTCACCGGTGTGGTCGATGACGACGACGGCCTCGGCGAAGGCACCCAGCTCGACGACCTGGTGGCCGTAGGCCACGCCGCCCTCGCCGTGCACCGCGATGCGGATCGGCTCGGTGAGCACGGCCTCCTTGGCGACCGTGACGACGGACGCCTGCTCGAAGGACGTGTACGCCTGGGCGGCGACGCGGTCCACGGGGGTGCCGGCCTTCCCGAGCCGGGAGTCGTCGCGGCCGACGGTCTCGACCGTGACGCCCTCGGGGGCCTCGATCGCGACCTTCACGGCGCCACCGGTGGCGACGGCCGTGCCGTCGTGCAGTCCGCGCAGCCGCTCCAGCGGCGTGAACCGCCACTCCTCCTCGCGGCCGTGCGGGACCGGGAAGTCCGCGACGTCGTAGGACGGGGGGGCGCTCATGCGCGTGGCGACGGTCGACTCGGCGGCCACCGCGATGGATCCCGTGGTGGTGGACCCCGCCGGAATATTCTGAGCCTCAGCCATGGCTGTCGTAGTGCTCGCTTTCTCTGTCAAAAGTCGGGGAGTTCGGTCGTCCGGCTGCGGTAGCCGTATTAGCCGACCGAGCCCTCCATCTGCAGCTCGATCAGCCGGTTGAGCTCGAGTGCGTACTCCATCGGCAGCTCCTTCGCGATCGGCTCGACGAAGCCGCGCACGATCATCGCCATCGCCTCGAACTCGGTCAGACCGCGGCTCATCAGGTAGAAGAGCTGGTCCTCGGAGACCTTGGAGACGGTTGCCTCGTGACCCATCGACACGTCGTCCTCGCGGACGTCGACGTACGGGTAGGTGTCGGAGCGCGAGATGGTGTCGACCAGCAGCGCGTCACAGAGCACGTTGGACTTCGCGCCCGGCGCGCCCTCGCCGATCTCGATCAGGCCGCGGTACGAGGTACGGCCACCGCCTCGCGCCACCGACTTGGAGACGATGTTGGAGGAGGTGTTGGGCGCCATGTGGACCATCTTGGCGCCGGCGTCCTGGTGCTGGCCCTCGCCCGCGAAGGCGATGGACAGGGTCTCGCCCTTGGCGTGCTCGCCCATCAGGTAGACGGCCGGGTACTTCATGGTGACCTTGGAGCCGATGTTGCCGTCGACCCACTCCATGGTCGCGCCCTCGTAGGCCACGGCGCGCTTGGTGACCAGGTTGTAGACGTTGTTCGACCAGTTCTGGATCGTCGTGTAGCGGCAGCGGCCGCCCTTCTTCACGATGATCTCGACGACCGCGGAGTGCAGCGAGTCGGAGGAGTAGATCGGCGCGGTGCAGCCCTCGACGTAGTGGACGTAGGCGTCCTCGTCGACGATGATCAGCGTCCGCTCGAACTGGCCCATGTTCTCCGTGTTGATACGGAAGTAGGCCTGCAGCGGGATGTCGACGCGGACACCCTTGGGCACGTAGATGAACGAGCCGCCGGACCACACGGCCGAGTTCAGCGAGGCGAACTTGTTGTCGCCGACCGGGATGACGGTGCCGAAGTACTCCTTGAAGAGCTCCGGGTGCTCCTTCAGCGCGGTGTCGGTGTCGAGGAAGATGACGCCCTGCTCCTCCAGATCCTCACGGATCTGGTGGTAGACGACCTCGGACTCGTACTGCGCGGCGACACCGGCGACCAGGCGCTGCTTCTCCGCCTCCGGGATGCCGAGCTTGTCGTAGGTGTTCTTGATGTCCTCGGGCAGGTCCTCCCAGGACTCCGCCTGCTTCTCGGTGGATCGCACGAAGTACTTGATGTTGTCGAAGTCGATGCCCGACAGGTCGGAGCCCCAGTTCGGCATGGGCTTCTTGTCGAAGAGCCGCAGGCCCTTGAGGCGCAGCTTCAGCATCCACTCGGGCTCGCTCTTCTTCGCCGAGATGTCGCGGACTACATGCTCGGAGAGCCCGCGCTTGGCTGCGGCGCCTGCCGCGTCGGAGTCGGCCCAGCCGAATTCGTACGTGCCCAGACCCTCGAGCTCAGGGTGGGCAGTCTCCGTGGGGAGCGTCATGCGGGGTTCCTCCCGGCCGTGCTTGCAGATACTGAATGGGTGGTCTGTGGTGCTGCGTGGCCGCTGCGCGGAATGTACGTCGTACACACACCGTCGCCGTGGGCGATGGTGGCCAGACGCTGCACATGGGTCCCGAGGAGGTTGGAGAAGAACTCCGTCTCCGCCTCGCACAGCTGCGGGTACTGCTCGGCGACATGGGCGACCGGGCAGTGGTGCTGGCACAGCTGCTCGCCCTGCTGCGGGCCGGGCGCGCTACGCGCGGTAGCAGCGTACCCGTCGGCCGACAAAGCCTTGGCCAGGGCCTCGGTCCGCGCCTGCGGGTCCGCGGCCTCGACCGCCGCGCGGTACGCCTCGGACTGGGACGCAATCCTGGCCCGGGCGAAAGCGACGACCGCCTCATCGCCCGAGGTCTCGGCGATCCAGCGCAGCGCGTCCGCGGCGAGCTTGTCGTAGGACTGGTCGAAGGCGTCCCGCCCGCAGTCGGTCAGAGCGAACGCCTTGGCCGGGCGGCCCCGGGTCCGCGCGCCGTACACCCGCTGTTCACGGGCCTCGACGATGCCGTCGGAGACGAGGGCGTCGAGATGCCGACGGACAGCGGCCTGGGTGAGACCCAGGCGCTTCGCCAGCTCGGCGACCGTGGACGGGCCGTGGTCCAGGATGGAACGCGCGACCCGATTGCGCGTCGAGCGCTCTCCGGTCACGAGTTCCTCCTGCGGAGCCTCGCCAACGTATTTCACAACGCCATTGTTGCGTAATTCATCTCGCCCTGACAACCACGGTCCGGAACGATCTACGGTGCGGTTCATCACTTAGGGTTACCTAATGCGGCCCCGGGAGACGGGCGTTTCCCGCCCCTGCCTAGACTTACCGGCCATGAAGAGCGAGTCCGCCCTCCCGTCACCCGGCCGCTGCCCCCCATCGAGGCACTCCGCGCCGCACCTGGCCATTGAGGTCCGCGGACTGGTGAAGCGGTACGGCCCCAAGACCGCTGTGGACGGCCTCGACCTGCGTGTACGCACCGGCGCGGTCACCGCCGTCCTCGGCCCCAACGGCGCCGGCAAGACCACCACCATCGAAACCTGCGAGGGCTACCGCCGTCCGGATGACGGGACGGTACGGGTCCTCGGTCTCGATCCGGTCGCCGACGCCGCGCTGCTCCGCCCGCGGATCGGCGTGATGCTCCAGTCGGGCGGCGTCTACTCCGGAGCGCGCGCCGATGAGATGCTCCGCCACATGGCGAAACTCCACGCCCATCCCCTGGACGTCGACGCCCTGATCGAGCGCCTCGGCCTCGGCAGCTGCGGCCGGACGGCCTACCGCCGGCTCTCCGGCGGCCAGCAGCAGCGGCTCGCCCTGGCGATGGCCGTCGTGGGCCGCCCCGAACTGGTCTTCCTGGACGAACCGACCGCCGGCCTCGACCCGCAGGCACGTCGGTCCACCTGGGATCTCGTACGGGAGCTGCGCGCCGATGGCGTGTCCACCGTCCTGACCACGCACTTCATGGACGAGGCCGAGGAGCTCGCCGACGACGTCGCCGTCATCGACGCGGGCAAGGTCATCGCCCAGGGCAGCCCGGAGACGCTCTGCCGCGGCGGCGCCGAGAACACCCTGCGCTTCACCGGCCGCCCCGGACTCGACCTCGGCTCCCTGCTGAAGGCGCTGCCCGACGGTACGGAGGCTGCGGAGCTCACCCCGGGTACGTACCGCATCACCGGCGACGTCGGCCCGCAGCTGCTGGCCACCGTCACCTCCTGGTGCGCGCAGCACGGCGTGATGCCGTCCGGCATCTCCGTGGAGCGGCACACCCTGGAGGACGTCTTCCTGGAACTGACCGGCAAGGAGCTGCGCGCATGAGCGCCGGTACGTACACCCCGCGGCCGGGCGCCGCCCCGCTGTCCCGCATGATCACCACGCAGACCGCGCTGGAGACGCGGATGCTGCTGCGCAACGGCGAGCAACTGCTGCTGACCGTGATCATCCCGACGCTGCTGCTGGTGCTGTTCAGCGCGGTCGACATCGTGGACACCGGCTCGGGCGAGTCGGTCGACTTCCTGACCCCCGGCATCCTCGCGCTCGCCGTGATGTCGACGGCCTTCACCGGCCAGGCCATCGCCACCGGCTTCGAGCGGCGGTACGGGGTGCTCAAACGGCTCGGTGCCTCGCCGCTGCCCCGCTGGGCCCTGATGACCGCCAAGACCCTCTCCGTACTGGTCACCGAGGTGCTGCAGGTGGTGCTGCTGACGGTGATCGCGTTCGCGCTGGGCTGGTCGCCGCACGGCAACCCGTTCGCCGTCCTGCTGCTGCTCGTGCTCGGCACCGCGGCCTTCTCCGGGCTCGGGCTGCTGATGGCCGGGACGCTGAAGGCGGAGGCGACGCTCGCCGCGGCCAATCTGGTCTTCCTGCTGCTGCTGGTCGCCGGCGGTGTCATCGTGCCGCTGGAGAAGTTCCCGGACGCGGTGCAGTCGGTGCTGGGGCTGCTGCCGATCGCGGCCCTGTCGGACGGGCTGCGCGCCGTGCTCCAGCACGGCGCGTCGATGCCGTGGGGAGACCTCGGCATCCTCGCGGTATGGGCGGTGCTCGGGCTGGGCGCGGCGGCGAACTTCTTCCGCTGGGAGTGAGCGGGCCCACGCATCGGTCGACGATTCGGGGTAACTCGTCCCCCTCGTGAAAGCTTGCACAAGCCGCCGCCTACCATGGTGCGCGTGCCCAAGCTGACCCGAGCCGAAGTCGCTCAAGCCGTGCGGAACCCGCTCCTCTACATCGCCGAGCGATGGACTCCGTCCCCCCGCACGGTCCGCCGTGCGGCCATGTCGGCCGTCGTCATGGCCGTGCTCATCGTCGTGACCGGCGGCGCGGTGCGGCTGACCGGCTCCGGCCTGGGCTGCCCGACCTGGCCCAAGTGCACCGAGGAGAGCCTCACGGCGACGAGCGCGATGGGCCTCCACGGCGTCATCGAGTTCGGCAACCGGATGCTGACGTACGTCCTGTGCGCGGCCGTCGGGTGGGCGATCATCGCCGCCCGGTCCGCGAAGCCCTGGCGGCGCAGCCTCACCCGGCTCGGCTGGGTGCAGTTCTGGGTGGTCATGGGCAACGCGGTGCTCGGCGGCATCGTGGTGCTGGTCGGCCTCAACCCGTACACCGTCGCGGCGCACTTCCTGCTCTCCACGGCGCTGCTCACCGTCGCGATGGTGACGTGGCAGCGGGTCCGTGAGGGCGACGCGGCGCCCCGGCCGCTGGTGGGCAAGGCGGTGTCCCAGCTGACCTGGCTGCTCGCGGTCGTGGCGGGGCTGCTGATCGCGGTCGGCACAGTCGTCACGGGCGCCGGACGGCACGCGGGTGACTCCAGCGACGTCCACCGCATTCCGATCGACTGGAAGATGATCACGCAGCTGCACGCCGATCTGGCCTGGGCCGTGGTGGCGCTGACCGTCGCCCTCTGGTTCGTACTGAAGGCCGTGGACGCGCCCGTCGGGCCGCTGCGCCGCACCCGTGACCTCTTCCTGGTGCTGCTGGGGCAGGGGCTTGTCGGGTACGTGCAATATTTCACCGACACGCCGGAAGTACTGGTCGGACTGCACATGTTCGGCTCGTGCCTGGTGTGGATCGGCGTGGTGCGCGTCCTGCTGTCGCTGCGCGAGCGGCCGGTGGAGGTCGGGCCGACTCCGACCCCACGCAGCGAAACAGCGCTCATCGCCTGAAAGGCGCCGCGCACCGGGGAGCACATGGGCAAGGCGTCATCGGGTACGTGCAGTACGGACCATTCCCGGCACGCGGCAGAAAAATGCCAACGCGCGAATCCCCTAAAGGTTTTGTCAGCGGCTGATCGAAAGCCCCCTGCTAGCCCGGCTGAATACGGTGAGCAGGGGGCTTTCGCCTGCCCTCAGGCCTTGTTGGACGGGCCGCCCACCTGGATTCCGGCCATCCGCGTCCACTCGTACGGGCCGGTGCGGACCTTCGCGGCGAACTCCCCGTCGAAGGACTCGTGCATCGTGATCCCGGCCTTCCGAGCGGCACTCTCGGCGACCGCGTACGACGGGGCGACCAGATCGCCCCAGCCGCCGTCCTCGCCGACGAGAACGATGCGGGTGCCCATCTGCCCGATGTAGGAGAGCTGTCCCTCCGCACCGCCGTGGGCCTTGGAGAAGGCACCGATCTGCTTGGCGAGCCTCGCCGCCCTGCGCTCCGCGCGGGCCGCCTGCTTGCCGCTCTCCACCTGGGTTTCTGCCGTCTCTGCCATGCTCAGGATGCTATCGATGGGTACGCCGACGTGCGACGGGCGGGGCACGTGGCCTGGGCCACGCACCCCGCCCGTCGGCAGGTGTCGGTGAAGCGGGACTACCTCAGGAAGGGGTCGACCGCCACGGCGACGAAGAGCAGCGAGACATAGGTGATCGACCAGTGGAACAGCCGCATCTCCTTGAGCTTCCCGCCCGTCACCCCGGCCTTGGCCCGGTTGAGCAGGCCATGGGCCTCCCAGAGCCAGAACCCGCCGGTCAGCAGCGCCACCGCCGTGTAGAACCAGCCGGTGTAGCCGAGCGGAGTCAGCAGCAGCGAGACGGCGACCATCACCCAGCTGTAGACGACGATCTGGCGGGCCACCACCCGGTTGGAGGCGATGACCGGCAGCATCGGCACGCCGACCCTGGCGTAGTCGTCCTTGACCTTCATCGACAGCGGCCAGTAGTGCGGCGGCGTCCAGAAGAAGATGACGGCGAAGAGAATGACCGCGGCCCAGGACATCGAGTTGGTCACGGCGGACCAGCCGATGAGGACCGGCATGCAGCCGGCGATGCCGCCCCAGACGATGTTCTGCGAGGTGCGGCGCTTCAGCAGCATCGTGTAGACGACGACGTAGAAGAGCAGCGCACCGAGCGACAGCGCCGCCGACAGCCAGTTGACCAGCAGTCCGAACCAGACCGTGGAGATCACCGCGAGGGCAACACCAAAGGCCAGGCACTCACGTGGGGTCACCATTCCGGTGACCAGCGGGCGCTGCGACGTACGGTCCATCAACGCGTCGATGTCGCGGTCGATGTACATATTCAGCGCGTTGGCACCGCCCGCGGAGAGATATCCCCCGATGGTGGTGGTGAGAACGAGCCACAGATCGGGTACACCCTGAGCGGCCAGGAACATCACCGGAACAGTGGTGATCAGCAACAGCTCGATGATCCGAGGCTTGGTCAACGCCACGAATGCCTTGACACGGGCCCCGAACGGGCGATGGCCCCCTGGGCTGGGAGTCAAGGCGACCCCTGCGGGTCGGGACTCGACGGCCGTCACGCACACCCCTGACAGAGAAATCCCAGCAAGCTCCGGGCGTGAAGGCCCAGTAAAGACTTGCGCGAACCACACCACTGTAGACGTTGGGGACAGGCCGCCCTTCGCGGGGGTGCGGTCGTGTTGAAGTGGCGCAGAAGTAAAGGGACGCGCTCATCGAAGTGGCATATGGGGGCCTCGCTCACCGGGGTGGCGCATCAGTGAAAGGACACGCTCATCGGAGGGCCCAGAAGTGGCCGGAGGCGCTCATCAGAGGGCCCAGAAGTGAGCCGTCGCGCTCATACGGGAGGCGAACTCCACGGACCACCCGCACCCTGGAAAGCAGCCGGAAAATGCTTGTTCCGACGAGGGTAGGCTCGACAGCGCCCGGTGCGGTCACCAGTCACCGGTTTAGAACAGTGGAGAGGAGCCCTGACTCAGGGTGAGCACCAAGCCGACCACCACAGACCTCCAGTGGACCGAATTGGACCAGCGGGCCGTGGACACTGTCCGCGTCCTTGCCGCCGACGCCGTACAGAAGGTCGGAAACGGCCACCCGGGCACGGCGATGAGCCTGGCTCCTGCCGCGTACACCCTCTTCCAGAAGGTGATGCGGCACGACCCCGCCGACGCCGAGTGGACCGGTCGCGACCGGTTCGTGCTCTCCGCGGGGCACAGCAGCCTGACCCTCTACATCCAGCTCTACCTGGCCGGGTACGGCCTGGAGCTCGATGACCTCAAGGCCTTCCGCACCTGGGGTTCGAAGACCCCCGGTCACCCGGAGTACGGCCACACCACCGGCGTCGAGACGACCACGGGCCCGCTGGGCCAGGGTGTCGCCAACGCGGTGGGCATGGCAATGGCCGCCCGCTACGAGCGCGGCCTGTTCGACCCGGAGGCGGCCCCCGGCACCTCCCCGTTCGACCACATGATCTGGGTCGTCGCGGGCGACGGCTGCCTCCAGGAGGGCATCTCCGCGGAGGCGTCCTCGCTGGCCGGGCACCAGAAGCTCGGCAACCTGGTCCTGCTGTGGGACGACAACCACATCTCCATCGAGGGCGACACGGAGACCGCGGTCTCCGAGGACACCCTGAAGCGGTACGAGGCGTACGGCTGGCACGTCCAGCGCGTCGACCAGCTGCCCAGCGGCGACCTGGACCCCGCAGGTCTGTACGCGGCGCTGCAGGCCGCCAAGGCCGAGACGGAGCGCCCGTCGTTCATCGCGGCCCGTTCGATCATCGCCTGGCCCGCCCCGCACGCCCAGAACACCGAGGCCTCGCACGGCTCGGCACTCGGTGACGAAGAGGTCGCCGCGACGAAGAAGGTCCTCGGCTTCGACCCGGAGAAGACCTTCGAGGTCTCCGACGAGGTCATCTCGCACACCCGTGAGGCACTGGACCGCGGCCGCGAGGCCAAGGCCGAGTGGGAGAAGTCCCTCGCCGCGTGGCGCACCGCCAATCCGGAGCGCGCCGCCGAGTTCGACCGGATCTCCGCGGGCGAACTGCCCGCCGGCTGGGAGGACAAGCTCCCCGTCTTCGAGCCGGGCAAGAGCGTCGCCACCCGTGCCGCCTCCGGCAAGGTGCTCCAGGCTCTCGGCGAGATCGTCCCCGAGCTGTGGGGCGGCTCCGCCGACCTGGCGGGCTCGAACAACACGACGATCGACAAGACGTCGTCGTTCCTCCCGACGGGCAACCCGCTGCCGGGCGCGGACCCGTACGGCCGCACGATCCACTTCGGCATCCGCGAGCACGCCATGGCCGCGGCCATGAACGGCATCGCGCTGCACGGCCACACCCGTATCTACGGCGGCACCTTCCTGGTGTTCTCCGACTACATGCGCAACGCCGTGCGCCTGTCCGCGCTGATGCACCTGCCGGTGACGTACGTGTGGACGCACGACTCCATCGGTCTCGGCGAGGACGGCCCGACCCACCAGCCGGTGGAGCACCTGGCCTCACTGCGCGCCATCCCGGGCCTGAACATCGTCCGCCCGGCCGACGCGAACGAGACCGCCGTCGCCTGGCGCGAGATCCTGCGCCGCTACACCAAGGTGTTCGGCAAGGGAGCCCCGCACGGCCTGGCGCTGACCCGTCAGGGCGTGCCCACGTACGAGGCGAACGAGGACGCGGCCAAGGGCGGCTACGTGCTCTTCGAGGCCGAAGGCGGCGACGCCCAGGTCCTCCTCATCGGTACGGGCTCCGAGGTGCACCTCGCCGTCGAGGCGCGCGAGGAGCTGCAGGCGGCCGGCATCCCGACCCGGGTGGTCTCGATGCCGTCGGTCGAGTGGTTCGAGGAGCAGGACCAGGCGTACAAGGACAGCGTTCTGCCGCCGTCCGTGAAGGCCCGGGTCGCGGTCGAGGCCGGTATCGGGCTGACCTGGCACCGGTACGTCGGAGACACCGGCCGAATCGTCTCGCTGGAGCACTTCGGTGCCTCGGCCGACGCCAAGGTCCTCTTCCGTGAGTTCGGGTTCACCGGCGAGCACGTCGCCGCCGCCGCGCGGGAATCTCTCGCCGCCGCCACGCGCTGACGCCGGTATACGACTAGTAGGAGATGCAATTCTCATGACAGACGCACTCAAGCGCCTCTCCGACGAGGGCGTGGCGATCTGGCTCGATGACCTGTCGCGCAAGCGGATCACCTCGGGCAACCTCGCCGAGCTGATCGACCAGCAGCACGTCGTGGGCGTCACCACCAACCCGTCGATCTTCCAGAAGGCGATCTCGCACGGCGACGGGTACGAGCAGCAGCTCACCGATCTCGCCACCCGCAAGGTCACCGTCGACGAGGCCATCCGCATGATCACGACGGCTGATGTGCGGGACGCGGCGGACATCCTGCGTCCGGTCTTCGACGCCACGGACGGCCAGGACGGCCGGGTCTCCATCGAGGTCGACCCTCGTCTGGCGCACCACACCGACGCCACCGTCGCCGAGGCCAAGCAGCTGGCGTGGCTGGTGGACCGGCCCAACACGCTCATCAAGATCCCGGCGACGAAGGCCGGCCTCCCGGCGATCACCGAGGTCATCGGAAAGGGCATCAGCGTCAACGTCACGCTGATCTTCTCGCTGGAGCGCTACCGCGAGGTCATGGATGCCTACCTGGCGGGTCTGGAGAAGGCGAAGGCCGCGGGCCTGGACCTCTCCAAGATCCACTCGGTGGCCTCCTTCTTCGTGTCCCGCGTGGACACCGAGATCGACAAGCGTCTCGACGCGATCGGCACCGACGAGGCCAAGGCGCTCAAGGGCAAGGCGGCACTCGCCAACGCCCGGCTCGCCTACCAGGCGTACGAGGAGGTCTTCGGCTCGGAGCGCTGGGCCGCCCTGGACAAGGCGCACGCCAACAAGCAGCGCCCGCTGTGGGCCTCGACCGGCGTCAAGGACCCCGCGTACAAGGACACCCTGTACGTCGACGACCTGGTCGCCCCCGGCACGGTGAACACCATGCCCGAGGCCACCATGGACGCCACCGCGGACCACGGACAGATCACGGGCAACACCATCGCCGGCACCTACGAGCAGGCCCGCGCCGAGCTCGACGGCGTCGCGAAGCTCGGGATCTCCTACGACGACGTCGTCCAGCTCCTCGAGGACGAGGGCGTCGAGAAGTTCGAGGCGTCCTGGATCGACCTGCTCAACTCGACCGAGGCAGAGCTCAAGCGCCTCGCCCCTTCGGAGGGCTGACCACCTTGTCTGGTGTTCCCGGAGCCAACCCGCTTCGTGACCCCCAGGACCGACGGCTCCCGCGCATCGCGGGACCGTCGGGTCTGGTGATCTTTGGTGTCACGGGCGATTTGTCCCGTAAAAAGCTGATGCCCGCCGTCTACGACCTGGCCAATCGCGGCCTGCTGCCGCCGGGCTTCTCCCTCATCGGTTTCGCGCGCCGCGAGTGGCACGACGAGGACTTCACACAGGAGGTCCACGACGCCGTCAAGCAGCACGCCCGTACGCCGTTCCGTGAAGAGGTCTGGCAGCAGCTCATCCAGGGGATGCGCTTCGTCCAGGGCAACTTCGACGACGACGACGCCTTCGAGACGCTGAAGGCGACGATCCAGGAGCTGGACAAGGCACAGGGCACGGGAGGCAACTTCGCCTTCTATCTGTCCGTGCCGCCGAAGTTCTTCCCCAAGGTCGTCCAGCAGCTCAAGAAGCACGGGCTCGCGGACCAGAAGGAGGGTTCCTGGCGGCGTGCCGTCATCGAGAAGCCCTTCGGCCACGATCTGAAGAGCGCACAGGAGCTCAACCAGATCGTGCACGACGTGTTCCCGCCCAACGAGGTCTTCCGGATCGACCACTACCTGGGCAAGGAAACGGTCCAGAACATCCTGGCGCTGCGGTTCGCCAACACGATGTTCGAGCCGATCTGGAACAGGTCGTACGTCGACCACGTCCAGATCACGATGGCCGAGGACATCGGCATCGGCGGCCGGGCCGGCTACTACGACGGCATCGGCGCCGCCCGCGACGTCATCCAGAACCACCTGCTCCAGCTGCTGGCACTGACGGCCATGGAGGAGCCCGGCTCCTTCCACCCGAAGGCCCTGGTCGCCGAGAAGCTCAAGGTGCTCACGGCGGTGGAACTGCCGGACGACCTGGGCAAGCACACGGTGCGCGGCCAGTACGCGCGCGCCTGGCAGGGCGGCGAGGAGGTCCTCGGCTATCTGGAGGAGGACGGCATCGACCCCAAGTCGACGACCGACACCTTCGCCGCGATCAAGCTGACGATCAACAACCGCCGCTGGGCGGGCGTGCCGTTCTACCTCCGTACCGGAAAGCGGCTCGGCCGCCGCGTCACGGAGATCGCGGTCGTCTTCAAGCGCGCCCCGTATCTGCCCTTCGAGTCCGGTGCGACGGAGGAGCTGGGCGGCAACGCCCTGGTCATCCGGGTCCAGCCGGACGAGGGCGTGACCGTGCGGTTCGGCTCCAAGGTGCCCGGCACCTCGATGGAGGTCCGGGACGTCACGATGGACTTCGCGTACGGCGAGTCCTTCACGGAGTCCAGCCCGGAGGCGTACGAGCGGCTCATCCTCGATGTGCTGCTCGGCGACGCCAACCTGTTCCCGCGGCACCAGGAGGTCGAACTCTCCTGGAACATCCTCGACCCGATCGAGGAGTACTGGGACAAGCACGGCAAGCCCGCGCAGTACCCGGCGGGCACCTGGGGCCCGGCCGAGGCGGACGAGATGCTCGCACGAGACGGACGGAGCTGGCGTCGGCCATGAAGATCGATCTCACGGAGACCACTTCCAGCAAGATCAACCAGGCGCTGGTGTCGGCCCGCCGGGCCATCGGTACCCCGGCCATCGGCATGGTGCTGACCCTGGTCATCGTCACCGACGAGGAGAACGCGTACGACGCGCTCAAGTCGGCCGGCGACGCCTCGCGCGAGCACCCCTCGCGGATCATCGCGGTGATCAAGCGGGTCAGCCGTTCGCCGCGCAGCCGCCGGGACGCCCGGCTCGACGCCGAGGTGCGGGTCGGCTCCGACGCGGGCACCGGCGAGACCGTCGTCCTGCGTCTCCACGGCGAGCTGGCCAACCACGCCCAGTCGGTGGTCCTGCCGCTGCTGCTGCCGGACGCCCCGGTCGTGGTCTGGTGGCCCGAGGACGCACCCGACGACCCGGCGAAGGACCCGCTGGGCGCGCTCGCCCAGCGCCGGATCACGGACGCGTACTCCTCGGAGCACCCGAGCGACGAACTCGCGGTCCGCGCCCGGTCGTACACCCCGGGCGACACCGATCTGGCCTGGACCCGCATCACGCCGTGGCGCTCGATGCTCGCCGCCGCGCTCGACCAGCAGCACGTCGAGGTCGTCGCGGCGACGGTCGAGGGCGAGTCGGAGAACCCAAGCTGTGAGCTGCTCGCCATGTGGCTCGCCGACCGGCTCAAGGTTCCGGTGGAGCGCACCCAGTCCGACGGCCCCGGTCTGACGGCCGTGCGGATGGCGACCAAGAACGGTGTCATCGTCCTGGACCGGCCGGACGGTTCGCTGGCCACGCTCTCGATGCAGGGCCAGCCCGACCGTGCGGTGGCGCTCAAGCGGCGGGAAACCTCCGAGCTGCTCGCCGAGGAGCTGCGGCGCCTGGACCCGGACAACACCTATGAGGCGACGGTGAAGTTCGGCGTGGAGAAGCTCGGCGGACCGGCGGCGCAGAAGCCTGCCGAGCCCAAGTCCACCGAGCCCAAGTCCACCGAACCGAAGTCCGGCGGGACCGCCGCCCCGGCCGCCGCCAAGAAGACGGCGGCCAAGAAGGCGGCGACGAAGTGAGTGTCCCTCAGCTTGTCGTGCACCGCGACAAGGAGCTGATGGCGCAGGCCGCCGCGGCCCGGCTGATCACGAGGGTCGTGGACGCCCAGGCCGCCCGGGGCTACGCCTCGGTGGTCCTCACCGGCGGGCGCAACGGCAACGGCCTGCTGGCCGCCCTCGCCGCCGCGCCCGCCCGGGACGCGATCGACTGGTCGCGGCTCGATCTGTGGTGGGGCGACGAGCGGTTCCTGCCGGAAGGCCATCCGGAGCGCAATGTCACGCAGGCCCGCGAGGCCCTGCTCGACTCGGTGCCGCTGACCCCGTCCCGGGTGCACGCGATGCCCGCCTCGGACGGCCCCTGCGGCAATGACGCCGACGCGGCCGCCGCCACGTACGCCGGGGAACTGGCCGCGGCGGCCGGTCCGGAGGACCACGGTCCGGTGCCGACGTTCGATGTGCTGATGCTGGGCGTCGGCCCGGACACGCATGTCGCGTCGCTCTTCCCGGAACTGCCCGCGATACGGGAGACCGAGCGCACCGTCGTCGGTGTGCACGGCGCCCCCAAGCCGCCGCCCACCCGGGTCTCGCTCACGCTGCCCGCGATCCGGGCGGCGCGCGAGGTGTGGCTGCTCGCCGCGGGTGAGGACAAGGCGGAGGCCGCGGAGATCGCGCTCTCGGGTGCCGGGGAGATCCAGGCCCCGGCGGCCGGTGCGTACGGACGCAGCCGCACCCTGTGGCTGCTGGACGCGGCGGCGGCCTCGCGGCTGCCGCGTGCGCTGTATCCGCCGGCCTCTCCCTGAGTGGCCGTCAGTACCGTTGCGTCCGGGCCCGGTTCGCTCCTCGGAGCGGCCGGGCCCGCGGCATGAAAGGGCGGGGAGCCGGGCGCGCCGTCCCCCGACGCCCCGGATGTCGTGGCGCCGGCCGGCACCGGGGCAGCTGATTCCGCGTCATCGGCGCGACGCACGGCCCCTCCAGCGCTCATCCGGCCGCCGGGGTGCGCTCCAGGAAGGGTTCCAGCAGGCCCGGGACCGCCTGCGAGGCGAAGTCGAGGCCCTCGCTCGCGTCCGCGTCGTACGCCGTGTACGCGCCCGCTCCCGCGGCCGTCGTCGCGGTGAGACTCAGCACGCCTGACCGCCGCTGGAAGTACGTCTGCCGGACCGTCCAGCCGATGACCCCGGCCCGCTCCAGCGCGGCGGTCGAGCGCCGGACCGTGCCCGAGCGGACCACCAGGTAGTCGCCGCTGAGGCCATGTCCCAGACCGCGGTACGCGTCAAGGGCCACGAACACCCCCAGAGGCAGCCCCACGGCCGCGCAGCCGAGCGCGGTCCAGAGCAGTACGGGGGTCACCAGCACGCCGAGCACGGCCTGGACGGCCACGGGGACGACGACGGCCCAGAACGCCCGGCGCAGCCGCCGGCCGCGGGCCGCGACGGGGTGCCCGGTCAGCGGGGCGCCCGTCGGGGACGTGGTCGCGCGCAGGACGTCGGCGGCCACCGTGTCGGCGACGGGCCGGGGTGCGGCGGGCAGCAGGGTGTTGTGGTCGCCGTGCTGCTCCTCGTCGTCCTTGGCCAGTCCGGTGGTGATCGCGTCGACGCGGGCGGCGCCGAAGAGCCGGATGCCGAACGGTTCGACGAGGTCGACTCCGCGCAGCCGCCGCTCCTCGATGGAGACGGACCGGGAGGTCAGCAGGCCGCGCCGGATGCGCAGGGTGCCACCGAGTTCGCGCTCCAGCCGGTAGCCCCACCACATCTCGACCCACAGGCCGAGCGCACCGACGACACCGGCCGCCACAGCCGCGACGGCGAGGATCACGATCATGGCCGTCAGCGAGGTGTCACGGAACCGGTCGCCGACCCAGTCGATCACCTGCCCCTGCGCCCCGAACCAGTCGCTGACCTGCATCACCGCACCGACCGCCGCGCCGCCGAGTGCGGGGGCCACGAACGAGACCGGTGCGTAACGGATCCAGCGCGGGTCGAGGGCGACGAGTTCGCCCTCGCGATGCGTGCCCGGGGTGCCGGTGGCCGTACGCTCCAGCAGTTCGCGGCGGAGCCGTTCACCCTCGGCCCTGGGAACCGGGTCCAGTTCCAGGGTGGATTCGCCGCCGGAGCGCTCACCGGTGCCGATACGGACGGTCACCAGGCCGAGGACCCGTTGGAGCGGATGGGCGGTGAGGTCGACGCTGCGGATGCGTTCACGGGCCAGTGAGCGCTTCTTGACCAGGAACAGGCCGGTGTGGAGCTCGACCCGTTCGATGCCGACGCGGTAGCGGGTGCGGCGCCACCGTACGTAGTCGCCGGCCGCGGCGGAACCGATCAGCAGGAGCGCGCCGGCCAGCACCCACGCGACCGCGTGCCCGAGGCCGAACCGCCCGGAGAGCCCGAGCGTGGTGGGCGCGGCCGCACCGGCCGCCACTCCGACCGTGACGAGTGCACTGACGAGGACCGTACGCCGGTCCAGCCGCCGCCAGTCGGTGTCGGGGCCGGTGGCGCGGTCGTCGTCCCCGGCGTCCGGGGAGACGACCGCCTCGGCGCTCATGTGGCGTCCCCGGGGGTGTCCTGGGTGATCCGGGTCAGCCGCTCGGCCAGCTCGGCCGCCAGCTCGTGGCCCAGTCCCTCGATCCGGACCGCGCCCTTGGACGATGCGGTGGTCACGGTGACCGTGGCGAGCCGGTAGAGCTGTTCGAGCGGGCCGCGGACGGTGTCCACGGTCTGGATGCGGGACATCGGGGCGATCCGCCACTCCTGTCGCAGGACGCCGGTTCTGACGTACACCGCTTCGTCGGTGACCTCCCAGCGATGAGTGCGGAACCACCAGAGGGGGAAGAGGACGGCGCAGCCGATGCCGAGGACCGCGAGGATCGCGGCGGGCAGCAGCAGCCAGAACCGGGCGGGCTCGATGAGCACGCCGAGCACCGCCAGGACGGCCACCGGCGCCGCGGTCAGCAGCAGCCACTGGGCCCGCCACCAGCCGACGGCCCGCGCGTCCAGAGTGTTGCTGGGCGGCCTCAGCCGCACCGTCCGCTCCCCCGTGGTCATCGGCTCAGCGCCCCCTGCGGGCGCGGTATGCCGTAACGAGTGCGGCGGTCGAGCTGTCCAGCTGCTCGCCCCCCTTGCCTTCGGTCAGCACCGGCTCGATCTTCTTGGCCAGGACCTTGCCGAGCTCGACGCCCCACTGGTCGAAGGAGTCGATGTTCCAGATGGCGCCCTGGACGAAGACCTTGTGCTCGTACAGCGCGATCAGCTGGCCGAGGACGGACGGCGTCAGCCGGTCGGCGAGGATCGTCGTCGTCGGGTGGTTGCCCTGGAAAGTCTTGTGCGGCACCAGTTCCTCGGCGACGCCCTCGGCGCGGACCTCGTCCGGCGTCTTGCCGAAGGCCAGCGCCTGGGTCTGGGCGAAGAAGTTGGCCATCAGCAGGTCGTGCTGGGCGACGAGACCGGGCAGCAGGTCGGCGACGGGCTCGGCAAAGCCGATGAAGTCGGCCGGGATGACCTTGGTGCCCTGGTGGATGAGCTGGTAATAGGCGTGCTGCCCGTTGGTGCCGGGGGTGCCCCAGACGACCGGTCCGGTCTGCCAGTCGACCGGATTGCCGTCCCGGTCCACGGACTTGCCGTTGGACTCCATGTCCAGCTGCTGCAAGTACGCGGTGAACTTGGACAGGTAGTGGCTGTACGGCAGCACGGCATGCGACTGGGCGTCGAAGAAGGCGCCGTACCAGACGCCCAACAAGCCCAGCAGCAGCGGGACGTTGTCCTCGGCGGGAGCGGTGCGGAAGTGTTCGTCGACGAGGTGGAAGCCGTCGAGCATCTCGCGGAACCGGTCCGGGCCGACGGCGATCATCAGCGAGAGGCCGATGGCGGAGTCGTAGGAGTAGCGGCCGCCGACCCAGTCCCAGAACTCGAACATGTTGGCGGTGTCGATGCCGAAGTCCGCGACCTTCTCGGCGTTGGTGGACAGCGCCACGAAGTGCTTGGCAACCGCGTCCTGACCGGCCCTCAGACCGGTCAGGAGCCAGTTGCGGGCCGAGGTGGCGTTGGTGATGGTCTCGATCGTGGTGAAGGTCTTCGACGCGATGACGAAGAGCGTCTCGGCCGGGTCGAGATCGCGCACGGCCTCGTGGAGGTCGGCGCCGTCGACGTTCGACACGAAGCGAACGGTGAGCGAGCGGTCCGTGAAGGAGCGCAGCACCTCGTACGCCATGGCGGGGCCGAGATCGGAGCCGCCGATGCCGATGTTGACGATGTTCTTGATGCGCTTACCGGTATGACCGGTCCACTCCCCCGACCTGATGCGGTCGGAGAAGGCCGCCATCCTGTCGAGCACGGCGTGCACGGCCGGCACCACGTTCTCGCCGTCGACCTCGATCACCGCATCACGCGGGGCGCGCAGCGCAGTGTGCAGGACGGCGCGGCCCTCGGTGGTGTTGATCTTCTCCCCGCGGAACATCGCGTCCCGCAGCTCCGCCACCCCGGTGGCCTCTGCGAGCTCACGCAGCAGCCGGAGCGTCTCGTCGGTGACCAGGTGCTTGGAGTAGTCGACGTACAGATCGCCGACCCGGAGCGTGTATCCGGTGCCGCGCTCCGGATCGTCCGCGAAGAGCTGCCGCAGATGGGTGGTCCCGAACTGCTCGCGGTGCTTGCCCAGAGCGGTCCACTCGGGCGTCTGGTTGAGCCTGGTTCGGCTTGGTGTATTCATCCCGGATATCAGCCCACTTCTTCTCGTACCTGCAGATGCCCCGCTGCCCTTCCAACCTAATTGATCAGAAGGGCGGACGAGACGACGGCGAGCTGCGGCACGGCGAAAGCGGTCCGGCCGGGCACCTGTGAGGTGCCCGGCCGGTGAACAACAACTAGATCTCGCCCCGGAGTTTCGCCAGGGCCTCGGCGAGGATGGCCTCGCCGTCCGCATCGCTGCGCCGCTCACGTACGTACGCGAGGTGCGTCTTGTACGGCTCGGTGCGCGGCGGGTCCGGCGGGCTGTCCCGGTCCTGGCCGGCCGGGAAACCACAGCGCGGGCAGTCCCAGGTCTCCGGTACCTGCGCGTCACTGGCGAAGCTCGGCTGCGTCTCGTGCCCGTTCGAGCACCAGAAGGAGATGCGGAGGCGTGGTGCGGACTCGCCCCGCTCGGCCTCCCCCATCGGCCCCGCTCCGACCCGGCTTCCCCGGATCGCGTTGCCACTTGCCACGGTCGTAACTCCCTGCGTGATGGTGCTCGAAGATGCCCCAGTCTACGTAAGGCCCAACGCGCGTCCAGTGAAAGGAGTTACACCCTCACCGGGAATCGCCTACGACGGGTCAGTTGTCCAGCTTGATCAGCAGACCAAGCACAACAATGCACGCGAACCAGGCCAGGCCGACGAAGACCGTGATCCGGTCGAGGTTCCGCTCGGCGACCGAGGAGCCGCCCACGGACGACTGCATACCGCCACCGAACATGTCGGAGAGGCCGCCGCCCTTGCCCTTGTGCATCAGCACCAGCAGCATCAGCAGCAGGCTGAAGACGATCAGGGCGATCTCGAACGCCAAAATCACGGCTGGTCCCTACTTTCCGGAATTCTCTGGACTGCATGTGCGAACAGCGGAGGCCGGGAGGCTATACCCTCCTCGGCCCCCGCAAGGGTACGACGGATCCGCGCTACCGCATACTCACTGGTCGCGGAAGCGGACGATCTTGACGAACTCGTCGGCGTCCAGTGCGGCGCCGCCGATCAGCGCGCCGTCCACGTCGGGCTTCGACATGATCTCGGCGACGTTCCCGGACTTCACGGAGCCGCCGTACTGGATACGGACCGCGTCGGCCAGGTCCTGGGAGTACAGCTCGGCGAGTCGGCTGCGGATCGCCCCGCAGACCTCCTGGGCGTCGTCGGCGCCGCAGACCTTGCCGGTCCCGATCGCCCAGACCGGCTCGTACGCGATCACGATCGACTCGGCCAGCTCGGCGGGAACGTCCTTGAGACCGCCGTCGACCTGCGCAAGCGTGTGCGCGACATGGTTGCCCGCCTCGCGGACCTCCAGCTCCTCGCCGACACAGAGGATCGGGGTCAGGCCGTGCTTGAAGGCGGCCTTCACCTTGGCGTTGCAGAGCTCGTCGGTCTCGCCGTGGTACTGGCGGCGCTCGCTGTGGCCGACGGCGACATAGGTGCACTTCAGCTTGGCGAGCATCGGGCCGGAGATCTCACCGGTGTACGCGCCGGAGTCGTGCGCCGAGATGTCCTGGGCGCCGTACTTGATCTTCAGCTTGTCGCCTTCGATCAGCGTCTGGACGGAGCGCAGATCGGTGAAGGGCGGCAGGACGGCGACCTCTACGGCGTCGTAGTCCTTGTCGGTCAGCGCGAAGCCGAGCTTCTGGGTGTGGGCGATGGCCTCGAGGTGGTTGAGGTTCATCTTCCAGTTGCCCGCCATCAGCGGGGTACGGATGGTCATGAAAGGTCAGTCCTCCAGTGCGGCCAGGCCGGGAAGCGTCTTGCCCTCGAGGTATTCGAGGCTGGCGCCGCCACCGGTCGAGATGTGTCCGAATGCGTTCTCGTCGAAGCCCAGGATGCGGACGGCAGCGGCGGAGTCGCCACCACCGACCACACTGAAGCCCGAGGAGTCCACGAGGGCCTGGGCGACGGCCCGGGTGCCCTCGGCGTAGTCGGGGTGCTCGAAGACGCCCATCGGGCCGTTCCAGAAGACGGTGACGGCGTCGGCGAGCTTCGAGGCGTACAGCTTGTTGGTCTCGGGGCCGTTGTCCAGGCCCATGAAACCGACGGGGATCGCGTCCGCGGGTACGGTGCGGTGCTCGGTCGGCGCCTTGGTCCTGAGGTCCGGGAACTGCTCGGAGACCACGACGTCGACGGGGAGCACGAACTCCACGCCCTTCGCCTCGGCGCGCTCGAGGTACTCCAGCACCGCCGGGATCTGGTCCTCCTGGAGGAGGGAGCTGCCGACCTCGTGGCCCTGGGCCTTGAGGAAGGTGTACGCCATGCCGCCGCCGATGAGGATGCGGTCGGCGCGCTCCAGCAGGTGGTCGATCACGCCGAGCTTGTCGGAGACCTTCGAGCCGCCGAGCACGACGGCGTACGGGCGCTCGACGCTCTCGGTGAGCTTCTTCAGGACGCCGACCTCGGTGGCGATCAGGTCGCCGGCGGCGTGCGGCAGCCGGGCCGGGAGGTCGAACACCGAGGCGTGCTTGCGGTGTACGGCTCCGAAGCCGTCGCCCACGTACACATCGGCGAGTTCGGCGAGCCGGTCGGCGAACGCGCCGCGCTCGGCGTCGTCCTTCGACGTCTCACCGGGATTGAAGCGGAGATTCTCGATGACGGCGACCTTGCCGTCGGTGAGCGCGGCGACCGTGGCGCGGGCGGACTCGCCGACGGTATCGGTCGCGAACGCCACGTCCGCGCCGATGAGTTCACCGAGACGGGCGGCGGCGGGGGCCAGGGAGAAGGCGGGGTCCGGGGCACCCTTGGGGCGGCCCAGGTGCGAGGCGACAATGATCCGCGCACCGGCCGCGGCGAGCTTCTCCACGGTCGGCCGGACGGCGCGGATGCGGCCGTCGTCGGTGATGGTGGTGCCGCTCAGCGGCACGTTGAGGTCGGCGCGGACGAATACGCGCTTGCCGGTGACCCCTTCGGCGAGAAGTTCGTCGATCGTCTTCATCTTGCTGGACTCCTTGAGAGGACGAGAGGGCATGCAACGGGGCTCGAACGGCGCCGCGTTGCGCCTTTCGAGCCCCGTGCTCACTTCGAGGTGCCTGCCGATCCGACGGTCAGAGCTGGCTGCCGACGAACACGGTCAGGTCGACGAGGCGGTTGGAGTAGCCCCACTCGTTGTCGTACCAGCCGATGACCTTGACCTGCGTGCCCTCTGCCATGGTCAGCAGGGAGTCGAAGGTGCAGGAGGCCGGGTCCGAGACGATGTCCGAGGACACGATCGGGTCCTGGGTGTAGGCCAGCTTGCCCTTGAGCGGGCCTTCCTCGGCGGCCTTCTGGAACGCGGCGTTGACCTCGTCGCGGGTCACCTCGCGCTCCAGCGTGATGACCAGGTCGGTGACCGAACCGGTCGGGACCGGGACGCGCATCGCCATGCCGTCGAGCTTGCCCTTGAGCTGCGGGAGCACCAGAGCGGTGGCCTTGGCGGCGCCCGTCGTGGTCGGGATGATGTTCTCCGCCGCGGCGCGGGCGCGACGCAGGTCGGAGTGCGGGAAGTCCAGGATGCGCTGGTCGTTCGTGTACGCGTGAACCGTCGTCATGAGGCCCTTGACGATGCCGAAGTTCTCATCGAGAACCTTGGCCATCGGCGCGACACAGTTGGTGGTGCAGGACGCGTTGGAGATGACGTGGTGGCTGGCCGCGTCGTACTTGTCCTCGTTGACACCCATCACGATCGTGATGTCCTCGTTCTTGGCCGGGGCCGAGATGAGGACCTTCTTGGCGCCACCCGCGATGTGCTTCTCGGCGTCGGCCTTCTTGGTGAAGATGCCGGTCGACTCGATGACGATGTCGACGCCCAGCTCACCCCAGGGGATGTCGGCCGGGTTGCGCTCGGAGAGCACCTTGATGGTGTGCCCGTCGACGGTGATGCTGTCGGCGGTGTGACTGACCTCGGCCTTGAGACGGCCCAGGATCGTGTCGTACTTCAGAAGGTGTGCCGTGGTCGCGGTGTCACCCAGGTCGTTGACAGCCACGATCTCGATGTCCGCACCCTGCTCCAGCAGCGCGCGGAAGTAGTTACGACCGATGCGGCCAAAGCCGTTGATGCCTACGCGGATCGTCACGAACCGATCTCCTCGTTAGGTACGCGGGGTTGCCCCCGGCGAGTTGTATGAGATGTCCCCGACCGCCTCCGACCCTACCTCTCCGATGGCCTCGGAGTGACATCGAGCAGGGCCGTACGAAGCGCCGAGGCCCGTACTCCGCGGTAGGAGTACGGGCCTCCGGATGCCCGGCCGTACACGCAGTGGCGATTACGGAGAGTCAACACCCTCGGGAAGGCCATGCGTTCTGGATTCGGCCGATTTCATGGCCTTTCACAGGTCACCCCACCAGGCCGTCTGCGAGCTCCTCGCTGAGGGTGGATTCCGTACCCGGAATGCCCAGGTCCTGGGCCCGCTTGTCGGCCATCGCCAGCAGCCGGCGGATCCGGCCGGCGACCGCGTCCTTGGTCAGCGGCGGTTCGGCAAGCGCGCCCAGCTCCTCCAGGGATGCCTGCTTGTGCTCCATGCGCAGCCGCCCGGCGGCCGCGAGGTGCTCGGGCACCTCCTCGCCCAGGATCTCCAGCGCACGCCCCACCCGGGCGCCCGCGGCGACCGCGGCCCGCGCGGAACGGCGCAGATTGGCGTCGTCGAAGTTGGCGAGCCGGTTGGCGGTGGCGCGGACCTCGCGCCGCATCCGCCGCTCCTCCCAGGCCAGCACCGACTCGTGGGCGCCGAGCCGGGTGAGCAGGGCGCCGATCGCGTCGCCGTCACGGACGACGACCCGGTCCACGCCGCGCACCTCGCGGGCCTTCGCCGCGATGGACAGCCTGCGGGCCGCGCCGACCAGCGCGAGCGCCGCCTCCGGGCCCGGGCAGGTCACCTCCAGCGAGGAGGAGCGGCCCGGCTCGGTGAGCGAGCCATGGGCCAGGAAGGCTCCGCGCCAGGCGGCCTCGGCATCGCAGGTGGCCCCCGAGACCACTTGCGGGGGCAGGCCGCGGATCGGCCGGCCACGGCCGTCCACCAGTCCGGTCTGGCGGGCCAGCTGGTCGCCGCCCGCCACCACCCGTACGACATAGCGGGAGCCGCGCCGCAGCCCGCCGGGAGCCATCACGATCAGCTCCGAGCTGTGCCCGAAGATCTCCAGGATGTCCCGCTTCAGCCGGCGCGCCGCCATCGCGGTGTCCAGCTCCGCCTCGATCACAATCCGGCCGCTCACCAGGTGCAGCCCACCTGCGAACCGAAGAATCGCCGAGACTTCTGCCTTCCTGCAGCAGGTCCGGGTCACGGGAAGCCGAGAGATTTCGTCCTTCACCGCGGGCGTCATCGCCATGGGCCGATCCTTCCATGCATCCGAAAAATACGGTCGTACGCGGCGGCCAACAGCTCCGGGTCATGAATCGGAACGCCGTCGGGTGAGGCCACCGGCGCCAGCTCGACCGCGGCACCGAGCCGCTCGGCGGCGTCGGCGAGGGACTCACGATCGGGCACGGCGGCTTCGTCGGCCAGCACCACGTCCATGGCGAGTTTAGGGGCGTGTCGTCCCAAAACCTCCAAATGACGCTGCGGGGAGAAGCCATCAGTTTCACCGGGTTGCGGTGCGAGGTTGAGCGAGAGGACCTTGCGGGCCTTGGTCTCGACGAGCGCGTCGAGCAGTTCCGGTACGAGCAGGTGCGGGATCACGGAGGAGAACCAGGACCCCGGGCCGAGCACCACCCAGTCGGCGTCCAGGACGGCGGCGACGGCCTCGGGGACGGCCGGCGGGTCGTGCGGGACGACGTGGACGGACTGCACCTCGCCCGGGGTGAGCGCCACGGTGGCCTGGCCACGGACCGTATCCACGTCGTCGGGGCGGGCCGGGTCGTGTCCCCGTACGAGCGCCTGGAGCTCCAGTGGCACGGCGGACATGGGCAGCACCCGGCCGTGCGCCCCGAGGAGCTTGCCGACCAGGTCCAGGGCCTGGACGTGGTCGCCGAGCTGCTCCCACAGGGCGACGATCAGCAGGTTGCCGACCGCGTGCTCGTGCAGGTCGCCCTTGGACTGGAAGCGGTGCTGGATGACCTGGGCCCAGGTCTGGCCCCAGTCGTCGTCACCGCACAGGGCGGCGAGCGCCTTGCGGAGGTCGCCGGGCGGCAGGACGCCGAGCTCCTCTCGGAGCCGGCCGCTGGAGCCGCCGTCGTCGGCGACCGTGACCACGGCCGTGAGGTCGCCGGTGATCCGGCGGAGCGCCGCGAGCGACGCGGACAGGCCCATGCCACCGCCGAGGGCGACGACTTTGGGCTGCGCCCCGCGCTTGCGGGCGGACAGTGCAGAGGTGGCTCTGCGCAGCCTCCGCAGGCGCAGATTACGACTGGTCACTCGCGCCCCATGTCCCGGTGGACGAGTACGGTCTCGATGCCTTCGGTCGCGAGCCGGGCCGCGAGCTTCTCGGACATGGCGACCGAGCGGTGCTTGCCGCCCGTGCAGCCGACGGCGATCGTCACGTAGCGCTTGCCCTCGCGGCGGTACCCGGCGGCGATGAGCTGGAGCAGTTCCGTGTACTGGTTGAGGAATTCCTTGGCGCCGGGTTGGTCGAAGACGTAGTCGGAGACCTCGGCGTTGAGCCCGGTGAACGGGCGCAGCTCGGGGACCCAGTGCGGGTTGGGCAGGAAGCGGCAGTCGACGACCAGGTCGGCGTCGACCGGCAGGCCGTACTTGAAGCCGAACGACATGACCGTGGCGCGCAGCTCCGGCTCCTCGTCGCCGGCGAACTGGGCGTCCATCTTGGCGCGCAGTTCGTGCACGTTGAGACTGGAGGTGTCGATCACCAGGTCGGCGTCGCCGCGCAGCTCGCGCAGCAGGTCGCGCTCGGCGGCGATGCCGTCGACGATCCGGCCGTCGCCCTGGAGGGGGTGCGGGCGGCGGACCGACTCGAAGCGGCGGACCAGGGCGTCGTCGGAGGACTCCAGGAAAACGATCCGCCGGGTGACGTGCTTGGTCTCCAGGTCGGCGAGGGAATCGCGGAGGTTGTCGAAGAAGCGGCGGCCGCGCACGTCGACGACGACGGCGATCCGGGCCACGTTGCCCTGCGAGCGGGCGCCGAGCTCGACCATGGTGGGGATCAGGGCGGGCGGCAGGTTGTCCACGACGAACCAGCCGAGGTCCTCCAGACACTTGGCCGCGGTGCTGCGTCCCGCGCCCGACATCCCGGAGATGATCACCAGCTCGGGGATGGCCCCGGCCCCGTCGCCCGGGTCGATCGTGGTGCCGGTACTCACGTGTCCTGCTCCGTCTGCTCGGTCGGTGCTGTCGTGCTCGACTTCGTGTTCGCGCCCGACTTCGTGTTCGTGTTCGTGCTCGTGCTCAGTCATGTCGTGCTGCCCCCGTCGTCCTCTTCAATGATCTCTCCTGTCGCCGTGTTCACGGCGGGCGTGGCCGGGGCGGCCGAGGCCAGGGCGATGGCCACTGATTCCGCCGTTCTGCGGCCTATCCCCGGCGCCTCGCAGATCTCGTCGATTGTCGCCTGCTTCAGCTTCTTCACGGAGCCGAAATGCTTGATCAACGCCTGTTTCCGGGTCTCGCCGAGGCCGGCGACGGCATCCAGGGGGCTGGACCGGATGCGCTTGGCCCGTTTGGCGCGCTGGTACGTGATCGCGAAGCGGTGGGCCTCGTCGCGGACGCGTTGGAGGAGGTAGAGACCTTCGCTGGAGCGGGGCAGGACGACGGGGTCGTCGTCCTCGGGCAGCCAGACCTCTTCGAGGCGCTTGGCGAGGCCGCAGACGGCGATGTCGTCGATCCCGAGCTCGTCGAGGGCGCGTTTGGCCGCGGCGACCTGCGGCTGACCGCCGTCGACCACGACGAGCTGCGGCGGATAGGCGAACCGCTTGGGACGACCGTCGTCCTCACGGGGCTCGGCGTCCGGATCGGGAGTGGTGTCCACCGGACCGGGGGTAGTGCCCACCGGACCGGGGGTAGTGCCCACCGGATCGGGGGTGGTGTCCACCGGATCGGGGGTAGGGCCCACCGGATCGGGGGTGGTGTCCGGGTCGGCGGCCGGGACGGCCGGGGCCGTCGAGGCGGTGTGCGGGGCCGGGACGGGGCCGCTCGGGGCGGGGGTCTCCTCCCACTCCCCCGTGCGTTCCTTCTCCTGGAGATACCGCTTGAAGCGGCGGCCGATCACCTCGTGCATCGACCGGACGTCGTCCTGGCCCTCGAAGCCCTTGATCTGGAAGCGGCGGTACTCGCTCTTGCGGGCGAGACCGTCCTCGAAGACGACCATGGACGCGACTACGTCGTCGCCCTGGAGATGGGAAATGTCGAAGCACTCGATGCGCAGCGGAGCCGTGTCGAGGCCGAGTGCCTCGGCGATCTCCTCCAGGGCCCGGGAGCGGGTCGTCAGGTCGGAGGCGCGTTTGGTCTTGTGCAGCCCCAGGGCCTGCTGTGCGTTGCGCTGGACCGTCGTCATCAGGTCCTTCTTGTCGCCGCGCTGCGGGATGCGCAGGCTGACCTGGGAGCCCCGGCGGTCGGCGAGCCACTGGGAGACCGCGTCGGGGTGCTCGGGGAGGGCCGGGACGAGGACCTCCTTGGGGACGGAGTCGCCCGTCTCCTCTCCGTACAGCTGTTGCAGGGCGTGCTCGACCAGGCCCGAGGTGTCGACGTTCTCGACCTTGTCGGTGACCCAGCCGCGCTGGCCGCGCACCCGGCCGCCGCGCACGTGGAAGATCTGGACGGCGGCTTCGAGGTCGTCCTCGGCGACCGCTATCAGGTCGGCGTCGGTGGCGTCGGCGAGGACGACGGCGCTCTTCTCCATGGCCCGCTTGAGGGCCTCCACGTCGTCACGGAGGCGGGCCGCCCGCTCGTACTCCATCTCTTCGGCCGCCGCCATCATGTCCTTCTCCAGGCGGCGGATGTACGTGCCGGTGCGGCCGGCCATGAAGTCGCAGAAGTCGACCGCCAGTTCGCGGTGTTCCTCGGGGGTGACCCGGCCGACGCAGGGGGCCGAGCACTTGCCGATGTAGCCGAGGAGGCACGGGCGGCCGGTCCTGGCGGCGTTCTTGAAGACTCCGGCGGAGCACGTACGCACCGGAAAGACCCGGAGCATCAGGTCGACCGTCTCGCGGATCGCCCAGGCGTGCCCGTACGGACCGAAGTAGCGCACGCCCTTCTTCTTGGCTCCGCGCATGACCTGGACGCGCGGGAATTCCTCGTTGAGCGTGACCGCGAGGTACGGATAGCTCTTGTCGTCGCGGTACTTGACGTTGAACCGGGGGTCGAACTCCTTGATCCAGGAGTACTCCAGCTGAAGCGCCTCGACCTCCGTGGAGACGACGGTCCACTCCACCGAGGCGGCCGTGGTGACCATCGTGCGCGTACGCGGGTGGAGAGCGGCCAGGTCCTGGAAGTAATTGGCCAGGCGCTGGCGCAGGTTCTTGGCCTTTCCGACGTAGATCACCCGGCGGTGTTCGTCGCGGAATTTGTAGACCCCCGGGGAGTCGGGGATCTGTCCCGGCTTGGGGCGGTAGCTGGAGGGGTCTGCCATGTGTCCCACCCTACTTGCGGGCAGTGACAGCACGGCCTGCCCGGCCGTGGTGCCGCGTTCCGGGGTACGGATCTCACGCTCACCGGCCGCCACCGGACCGTGCACCTGGTGGAGCAGGGGGTACGGCCCGGGCTGGTCGGCATCGGCCAGGAGTGATCGGCCGGGAGTGAATCCGCCCTCCGCGCGCCGTCAGGCGTCGGGGCCCGCGACGAGCTTTCCGCCCTCGATCCGGACCGGGACGGACGGCAGCGGCGCGGTCGCCGGGCCGCGCGTCGCCTGGCCGGTCGTCGTGTCGAAGCGGCTGCCGTGGCAGGGGCAGTTCCCGACGTTGTCCTCGACCTTGTCCAGCAGGCAGCCCGCGTGGGTGCACTGGGCGCTGAACGCCTTGTACTGGCCCTTGGCCGGGCAGCTGACGACGACCCGCTGTTCGCGGTAGAGCTTGGATCCGCCGACCGGAACCTCTTCCGGCACGCCGAGTTCGACGGGGGCGGTCGGCGTCGGCGTCTCGGCGTGGCCGAGCTTCGACTCGGTCGAGCAGGCGGCCACTCCCAGCCCGGCGACGCCGGCGAGAGCGGCGCCCTTCAGCACGGTACGGCGGGCGGCGGGCTGGCCGGGCATGCGGTCTCCACTGGTCAGAAGGGGCAGGGTGCAGAGGATTACCGGTCGACTGGGGCACCACGCGGACCAGAGGTACCGCGGGTATCAGAGCCATCGGTGACAGAACCGACGATACCGGCGGAGACCGGAGACCCGGCGGCCGGGCTGCCCAAGGCCCGTTGCGCCTGGTCAGGGGGGTAGGGGGCCGGATCAGGACGTGTGGACGTGCCGGGGTATCGGGGGGTTCGGGTGGCGCGGCCGGCCAGCGCCCGGCGCACAGGCTGAGCACCGGGAGCTGCGGTGAGGGGCAGGGCCCGTACCGGCCGAAGGTCCCCCGTACCGACAGAGGTGGTGGCCCCCGGGCTCCGGGGGCCACCACCTGAACGCGCGGGCCGTCAGGCCTTGCGCGCGGGCGATCAGGCCTTGCGCGCGGGCGATCAGGCCTTGCGCGTGCGGGTCGCCTTCTTCGCCGCGGGCTTCTTCGCGGCGGCCGTCCTGTCGGTCCTGGCCGTGGCCGACTTGGCGGCCTGGCCTGCGCTCGTCCTGGCCGTGGCCGTCTTCCTGGCCGGGGTCGACTTCGCGGCGACCGCCTTCTTCGCGACCACCTTCCGCGCCGGCTTGCGGGCCGCCGGCACCGCGGCTTCGCTCACCCGGTCCGGGTCGAGGATGCCCTGGAGGAACTTGCCGGTGTGGCTGGCCGGAACTCCGGCGACCTGCTCCGGGGTCCCCTCGGCAACGACGAGACCGCCGCCGTTGCCCCCTTCGGGACCCATGTCGATGACCCAGTCCGCGGTCTTGACCACGTCGAGGTTGTGCTCGATGACGATCACCGAGTTGCCCTTGTCGACCAGCCCGGAGAGCACCTTGATGAGCTTGCTGATGTCCTCGAAGTGCAGACCCGTGGTCGGCTCGTCCAGGACGTAGACCGTCCGGCCGGTGGAGCGCTTCTGGAGTTCGCTCGCGAGCTTCACACGCTGCGCCTCGCCGCCGGAGAGCGTCGGCGCGGACTGGCCGAGCCTGACGTAACCGAGGCCGACCTCGTGGAGCGTACGGAGGTGGCGGGCGATCGTCGGGACGGCCTCGAAGAACTCCAGGCCCTCCTCGATCGGCATGTCCAGCACCTCGGCGATGGACTTGCCCTTGTAGTGGACCTCCAGGGTCTCCCGGTTGTAGCGCGCTCCGTGGCAGACCTCGCACGGGACGTACACATCAGGCAGGAAGTTCATCTCGATCTTGATCGTGCCGTCGCCGGAGCAGTTCTCGCAGCGGCCGCCCTTGACGTTGAAGGAGAAGCGGCCCGGCAGATAGCCGCGCACCTTCGCCTCCATCGTCTCGGCGAACAGCTTGCGGACGTGGTCGAAGACGCCGGTGTACGTGGCCGGGTTGGACCGGGGCGTACGGCCGATGGGCGACTGGTCGACGTGCACCACCTTGTCGACCTGGTCGTCGCCGTCGACCCGGGTGTGCCGGCCGGGAACCGACTTGGCGCCGTTCAGCTCGCGTGCCAGGTGGGTGTAGAGGATGTCGTTGACCAGCGTCGACTTTCCGGAACCCGAGACGCCCGTGACGGCCGTGAGCACGCCGAGCGGGAAGGAGACGTCGATGTCCTGGAGGTTGTTCTCCCGGGCACCGTGCACCGTGAGGATGCGCGTCGGGTCGACGGGGCGCCGGATGTCGGGCATCACGATCGACTTCTGGCCGGTCAGGTACTGACCGGTGATCGACTCGTCGTTGCCCAGCAACTCCTGGAGCGATCCGGAGTGGACCACCTTGCCGCCGTGCTCACCGGCGCCGGGGCCGATGTCGACGACCCAGTCGGCGACCTTGATGGTGTCCTCGTCGTGCTCGACGACGATGAGCGTGTTGCCCATGTCACGGAGCCGGACCAGGGTCTCGATCAGCCGGTGGTTGTCCCGCTGGTGCAGGCCGATGGACGGCTCGTCCAGCACGTACAGCACGCCGACCAGGCCGGAACCGATCTGGGTGGCCAGCCGGATGCGCTGGGCCTCGCCGCCGGACAGGGTGCCCGCCGCGCGGTTGAGCGAGAGGTAGTCGAGGCCGACGTCGACCAGGAACCTCAGCCGCTCGTTGACCTCCTTCAGCACCCGTTCGGCGATCTTCTTGTCGCGCGCGTTCAGCTTCATCCGGCCGAGGAACTCGGCGCACTCGCTGATCGACATCGCGGAGACCTCGGCGATGGACTTCTCCATCACCGTGACCGCGAGGACGATCGGCTTGAGCCTGGTGCCCTCACAGGTCGGGCAGGGCACCTCGCGCATGTAGCCCTCGAAGCGCTCCCGGCTGGAGTCGCTCTCGGCCTCGGAGTGCCGCCGCTTGACAAACTGCACCGCCCCCTCGAAGGCGGGCGTGGTGTAGGCGCGCTCGCGCCCGTACCGGTTGCGGTAGCGGACCTCGGTCTGGATCTTGTGGCCGAAGAGAAGGGCCTTCTTGGCGCGCTGCGGCAGCCCGGCCCACGGGATGTCCGTACGGAACCCGAGGGCTTCGGCGAGGGCGCCGATCAGCCGGCCGAAGTACTCCTTGGTGTGGCCGTGCGACCAGGGGTGGATCGCGCCCTCGTCGAGCGACCTGTCCTCGTCGGGGACGATCAGCTCGGGGTCGACCTCCATGCGCGTACCGATGCCCGTGCAGTCGGGGCAGGCGCCGAAGGGCGAGTTGAAGGAGAAGGAGCGCGGCTCCAGCTCCTCGAAGGAGAGGTCGTCGTACGGGCAGTAGAGGTGCTCGGAGTACATCCGCTCACGCTCGGGGTCGTCCTCGGGGAGGTCGACGAAGTCGAGCACGACCATGCCGCCGGAGAGCCCGAGCGCGGTCTCGACCGAGTCGGTCAGCCGGCGCTTGGCGCTGTCCTTCACCGTGAGCCGGTCGATGACCACCTCGATGGTGTGCTTCTCCTGCTTCTTCAGCTTGGGCGGCTCGGAGAGCTGGATGGTCTCGCCGTCGACCCGGGCCCTGCTGTACCCCTTGGTCTGCAGATCGGCGAAGAGGTCGACGAACTCGCCCTTGCGCTCGCGCACCAGCGGCGAGAGCACCTGGAAACGGCTGCCCTCGGGCAGGCCGAGCACCTTGTCGACGATGGCCTGCGGCGACTGGCGCGAGATGGGCCGGCCGCACTCCGGGCAATGCGGCTTGCCGATCCGGGCGAAGAGCAGCCGGAGGTAGTCGTAGACCTCGGTGATGGTGCCGACCGTCGAGCGCGGATTGCGCGAGGTCGACTTCTGGTCGATGGAGACGGCGGGCGAGAGGCCCTCGATGAAATCGACGTCCGGCTTGTCCATCTGGCCGAGGAACTGGCGGGCGTAAGAGGAGAGGGACTCCACGTAGCGTCGCTGGCCCTCGGCGAAAATCGTGTCGAACGCGAGAGACGACTTGCCCGACCCGGAAAGCCCGGTGAAGACGATGAGGGAGTCGCGGGGGAGGTCGAGCGAGACGTTCTTGAGGTTGTGCTCGCGAGCGCCACGGACGATGAGACGGTCGGCCACGCCGGTCCGCACCTTTCTGGAGAGAAATGGGGGAACTGAGCCGCTGTCCCAGGGTACGGGGGGCGCCACAGCGATGTACGAAGCTTTCGACTCCGAGCGTATAGCACGCGCATTCGATTTACGGACGGCTGTCGACTCCTTCACCCGATTGAGTGGCGGAGCTAGGCTCGACATCATGATTGATCATGCGCACGACCTGGACGCCGTACGTGAAGCGACTGATCGACTGCTCAGCGCCACCGAGAAACTCGACGATGCCGCGCTCGCCCGGCCGTCGCGATTGCCGGGCTGGAGCCTGGGCCATGTCGTTGCGCATCTCTCTCGTAACGCCGACGCGCTCGTAAATGTTCTCCAGGGCCGCCCCATGTACGCAGACAGCGAAACCCGCGACCGCGACATCGAGCGCGACGCATCCCGGCCGAAGGCCGAGCAGCTGGCCGACCTGGCCGGGAGCGCGGCCCGCCTCATGGACGCCGCCTCGGCCCCGGCGGACTGGTCCCGCACGGTCACGCTGCGCAACGGCGTGACGGACTCGGCCTCCCGGATTCCCTTCCGCCGCCGCGTCGAGGTCGAGCTGCATCATGTCGACCTGGGCATCGGCTACGAGCTGGAGGATCTTCCCGAAGAGTTCGTCGGCCGGGAGATCGACTTCCTCACCGAGCGGTTCGACCGGCATTCGGAGGTCGTGCCCACGACGGTGGCCGCGGACGACGGCCGGTCCTGGACCACGGGCGGCGGTGCGGAGGGCGGCCCTGCCGTGGTCCGCGGCGCCGCCCCCGAGCTGCTCGGCTGGCTCTGCGGACGCCGTGACGGGTCGGCGCTGACCGTCGAAGGCGGACCCCTTCCCGCGCTGCCCCCGCTATAGGCTGAGTCGTATGACGTACAGCGGAGCGGTCAAGGTCGGCGGACGTGCGGATGTGCACGAGTTGACGGATCTGATGATCTCCAAGGTCGCCGTCGGCCCGATGAACAACAACGCCTATCTGCTGCGCTGCCGGGCCACCGGCGAGCAGCTCCTGATCGACGCGGCCAACGAGGCCGGGACCCTGCTGCGGCTGATCGGTGACGACGGCATCGCCTCCGTCGTCACCACCCATCGGCACGGCGACCACTGGCAGGCGCTCGGCGAGGTGGTGGCGGCCACCGGCGCGCGTACGTTCGCCGGGCGGTACGACGCCGAGGGCATCCCGGTCCCGACCGATGTCCTGGTCGGTGACAACGACACGATCTGGGTGGGCCGGGTCGGTCTGACCGCCCGTCATCTCGTCGGTCACACCCCGGGCTCCATCGCGCTGATCTACGACGACCCGCACGGCGCTCCGCACCTGTTCACCGGGGACTGCCTCTTCCCGGGCGGTCCTGGAAGGACAACACTTCCGAAGGACTTCGATTCGCTGATGAACGACATCGAGGCGAAGCTTTTCGACCAGTTGCCGGACGAGACGTGGGTCTACCCGGGCCACGGCCATGACACCACGCTCGGTGCGGAACGCCCGCACCTAACGGAGTGGAGAGCCCGAGGCTGGTAAACCGGAACTCGCACAAGCGGGGCCGCCCTGAAAGAGGCCGGCCCCGCTTTGGTGTTCCCGCACCGCGCACACGGCGCCATAATCCGGCCACGCCCCTGCCATTCGGTCTGAGTGATCAGCACCGGCACGGCGACGTCCGCGTCAGCTGGATCCGCACGTGGAAGTGCGGGTCCCCGAGTTTCCCCGAACTTGACACAGGTGTGGTGCAGCAGGAGGGGCCCGCACGACCTGGTGGTCGGCGGGCCCCCTCCTCTTCTGGCTAGTGCTGTGACCGGGATGGTTCACCGTGGTCGGGAGACGACTCACGGGACGAGCGCGGTCCGCGAGGCGAGTGGTATTACTGGTGCATGCAGGAAGAGACCGCGCGGTCCGCGATCGACACGTTCATCTCCGCGTTCAACGCCTCGGACGACAGCTATGTGACTGCGCTGCTCTCCCAGGCCCTAACCTCGGACGTGGTCTTCTGGGGACCGTTGGGCCGCAGTGAGGGGATCGAGGCGGTCGAGCGGTTCGTGCTGGACATCCGGCGCCACCCCGCGGGGACCGGCACGATGGTGCGCTGTTCGGCGGTGGACATGCCGGACGAGTGGGCCCGGTACCAGTGGGTCTTCACGACGCCGGATGGAGGCCCCCGCCTGGCGGGAACGGACGTCGTCCATCTGCGGCGGAGCCTCATCGACCAGGTCATCGTCTTCGCGGGGGAGATCGAGCCGTCCGCCTCCTGAGTCATTCTCCTCTGGCGCCGTCCTTCTCCTGAACCGGCCCCGTTCGGGGCTCCGGGTCTGCCCAGCCGAGATCATCTTTACAACGCTTCGGTCGTCTGCGCTTGGCCACGAGCGGACCGATGATGCGCTGTGGCTGTGTAAGTTCGCGGTTGGTCAGGCTGCGGTGTTGAGGGGGCGTCCGCCCCAACGGATGCCCTTCTCGCTTCGGATGCGGGCGCGTTCCTTGCGTTCGGCGGCCAGGACGTCGCGGTGGCGGGCGTTGGCGTTGCGCCAGCGTAGATAGGCGTGCAGGGCTCGTGTCTGCACGGTGTGGTTGGGGTGGTTGGAGTTGGCGATGGTGAACTGCCTCAGCGGTCCGAAGTGGGCCTCGATGGGGTTGGCCCAAGAGGCGTAGGTCGGGGTGAAGCACAGCTCGACCTCGTGCTTTGTAGCCCAGCGGCGGATGTCGGTGCCTTTGTGGGCGGACAGGTTGTCCAGGATCACGTAGATGGGGGCGCCGTCGGGCCGGGCGGCGCGGATCGACTTGAGCGCGGCCAGCGTGTTCGCGGTACCTTTCTTGCGGCGGTTGACGCCCCACAACATGTCGTCGCCGACCGAGTAGCAGCCGTGGAAGTACCGGACACCATGGGTGCGGTGGTAGGTGGCCGGCACCCGGTCGGAGTGTTTCCGTTCGGCCCAGCCCGAGCCTGCGGTGGGCCGGATCCCGAGTGGGCCGAACTCGTCGAACGCGAAGACCCGGTCGGGGAAACGGTCCAGGACGTGCTCGATCCGGTCCAGCTTCGCCTCGCGGTCGGGGTCGGTGGATTCCTTCCAGGTCTTGGTGCGCTGGAAGGTGACTCCACGGCGGGCGAGCAGGCCGCGTAACGCCTCGCGGCCGATACGGATCACTCGGCCGTGAACTGTGCGCAGGTAGGCGACGAGTTTGCGTAGCGACCAGCGAGTGAAAGGCTGGCCGAGCTTGGTGGGGCGGGTGGTGGCCGTCTGGACGACGAAGTCCTCGTCGTCATCGCTGAGCAGGCGGGGACGGCCTCCCGCCCACCGAGGGTCCAGGCAGGCCAGGCCGATCTCGTTGAACCGGTGGATCACATCGCGCACGGTGTCCTCGTCGGCCGCCACCAGCTGGGCGATCAGCGGCACCCGATTCCCGCCGGCCGAGGCCAGCAGCATCATCGCGCGCCGATAGCGCACCGAGTTGGTGCTGCCCCGGCGCACCCCCGGTCACTCCTCCGTGCCGGTTGATACCGACGAACGCGGGCGTGTCCGGGGCCGACCAGCGCGGGGCCGCCTCGGTGGCCAGCTGCTCGCGGTACGCGATCCAGGCCCGCGCCGGGCAGATCTCCGGGTCCTGCTGATACCGGATCTTCGCGTCCCGTACGGAGTGCTTCGTCTTCCCGGTGAGCACCGAGACGACCAGGCCGCGCGGGTGCACGGTGACGTCCCCGGCGAGGAGGCCGGCAGGATCCTGCGCACGCGAGGCGTAGTGAAAGCCCGTCAGGATCAGTGCCTTGTCCCGGGCCCCGGCGAGGCCGTCCGGGCAGGCCCGCACGATGGCGACCAGGCCATCGACGTCCCCGGCCACCGCCTTGCCCCGGCCGCGCCGCTCGCCGTCCTGCAGGAGCTTCACGGCCAGGCCCTCCAGCGACTTCCGGGCCGCCGCCTGGTCGTCGTCCCGGCTGACGGTCTGGCCGCGCTGCTGTAGACCCACGACAACGGCCGCGAGGTGCGTTCCGGCGGACGAGGGGGCGTAGCCCTTCCCGGACTGCTGGCCCTCCCGCAGCATCCACGCCGCGAACGCGAGGGCAGATCTGCCACGGGTCTGTTCGTCCAAGTTGGACGAGCAGACACCCGCCGCGGCACGTGCGACGAGGAAGGTAGCGGCGGTGGGGACGAGAACACATGCCGCAAGCCACTCACCTCGTACGAAGCAGCGCGCGCCCGGGAAGGCCCTGTTCTCCCGAAGCTACGGCGAAGTGACAAGTAGCTCTCTGTAATCAGCGTGACGCTCGGTCAGGGAGAGCGAGGCGGGGTCCCGGGACTTCGCCGGTCTGGAGGGCGGCGAAGTCGGCGTGGGCCTGCTCGACGGCTTCGGGGTACGCCTGGGTCTTGTCGTGCTCGGCGAGCGCCCGGTAGATGCTGGAGAGGCTGGGGCTCTGTCCCTTGCGGCGGCCGGTGGGGATGAGCAGGTCGGGCTGGATGTCCTCGACGGTCTCGCCGTTCGCGCGGCGGCGGAGCACGGTGTGCAGCATGTTGTCGGTGATGACCGGGGGCCGACCGCCGTGGTTGCCCTTGCGGGCCGCGCTGTCGAGTCCTTCGAGGGTGGCCTCACGGATGTTCTCGCGCTCGGTCTCGGCCATCGCGGCGAAGAACCCGAACAGCAGGCGTCCCGGACCGCTGGGGTCGTACATCCCCTGGAGGGGTCCGGCGAGCATCTCCAGGACCAGGCCGTGGGGGGTGAGGTGATCGGCCAGGGCTGTCAGCTCTGCGGCATCGCGGCCCAGGCGCTTCATCTCGTACACCGTGAAGATCACCCGGCAGTGCGGGGCGTGGGCCTTGAGGGGGCCCTGGGTGGCGCGTCAGCCCGAGGCGCCGCTGCGCCGGGCGTAGGCGCGGGCGGCGCGGACGCGGTCGCCGCAGCGGGTAGAGCACCAGTGGCGCCGGCCGTGGGTGCGCAGGAGGAACCGGTCGCAGGGGGCGGAGCCGCAGGCGGCGAGGATGCCGGCGTCGGGACTGGTGAGCAGGTCGGCGGCGTCGGCGGCGAGGGTCGCCAGTGCGTGGTTGACGGCCCGGTCGGTGGGGTGTGCCTGGATGCGGCGCAGTCCCTGGGCCCCGTCCCAGGCGAGGAGGGGTGCGGTGGGTACGGCCATGAGTGCCTCGTTCACCGCGCGCAGGGATTCCTCGGGCGGGGTGGTGCTGTCGACGCGGGCGGCGAACAGGGCGCGTACGTGGGCGCGAAGCGTGCGCATCCGCTGTGCGCACACCTCGTACAGCTGTACGTCCGGGGTGGTCAGGTCGTGGGCGGCGAGCCAGTGCATGGCGGATTCGGGGGTGGCAAGCAGGTCGTAGCTCTGGCCGGCGGGCAGGGTTGCGGCGGTGTCGGCGAAGTCCAGGGAGCGGTACCGGTCGGCACCCGGAGCTGGGGGCAGAGCGGCCTGCGCTATGTCGGTGGCCAGGGCGTCGTCCATGCCTCTCATGGTAGCGCTTGCATTTTTCCGTGATGCCTGCCTAGTTTGGCATCACGTTAAACACGGATTTTTTTCGTGAGAAATGAAGGAGATGTGATGTCCCAGCTCAACGCCGGTCAGTTCCCGGTCCGCACGTTCGGCGGCCCGACCACCCTGTTCGAGTACGGCGACCTGCGCTTCCTGACCGACCCGACCTTCGACGGCCCCGGCGACTACCCCTCGCCCGGTCCGACTCTGACCAAGACCGCCCCCTCCACTGTCACCCCCGCCGACCTCGGCCCCATCGACGTGGTCCTGCTCTCCCACGACGAGCACGCCGACAACCTCGACACCTCCGGCCGGGCCCTGCTCGCCGACGTCCCCCTCACCCTGACCACCCCCGGCGGCGGCGAGCGCCTCGGGGAGAAGGCCAAGGGCCTGGCCGACTGGGAGACGGTCGAGCTGGAGCGTCCGGGCGGCGGCACCATCACCGTCACCGGTGTACCCGCCATCCACGGCCCCGGCCCGCGCGAGGAGGTTGAACCCTTCTCCGGCCAGGTTGTCGGCTTCGTCCTGACCGGCGAGGGCCTGCCGACGGTCTACGTCAGCGGCGACAACGCCTCCCTCGACGCCGTCAAGGAGATCGCCGAGCGCTTCGCCCCGGTGGATACCGCCATCCTGTTCGCAGGCGCACCCCGGTTTCCCATGCTTTTCGATGGCAACCTGATCGTCCTGGACAGCGCGCAGGCCGCCGAGGCCGCCCGGATCCTCGACGCCCGCCGTGCCGTCCCGGCCCACCACGACAGCTGGGCCCACTTCACCGAGGGCCGCGAGGACCTGGAGGCCGCCTTCACCGCCGCCGGCCTGGCTGACCGCCTGGACCAGGGCTGGACGCAGCGCGCCTGAGTCTGAACCGCCGCCCAAAACCGAGACCTCCTGCCGGGGGTCGGGGCCCGAAACGCGCCAGGCCCCGACCCCCATGGGCAGACAGCACCCGGCAGGCCCAACGCGGGCGAGGTGAGGGCGGGCATCGGGGTTGTCCCTTCAGGGGAGTGGGGCGAGGGCGGGCATCTTCCCCGGTGGCCGGGTGCTGCCCGCCGTGGTGTCAGGCGGGCATGACGCGGGACCGGTTGAACTCGTCTTCCCGCTGCTCCAGCTCGACGGCCGCCCGGTCGAAGGCTTGGGCGGGGAGCCACCCGAACGGGACGTCGGGCGCGGGGGCCCCACCGGGGGCGTCGTGCCACGCGGTGATGCGGTGCCGGCGTGCGACGTCCTGCAGCCGCCCCTGACGGAATCCGCTCTCGGTCCAGTGGCCGCCGAGCTGGAGACGGGCGGCGACAGCCGACGCGGCGCGTACCCAGGTACTGGAGCCGCGCGGCTGGAGCGTCCAGCAGGGCGGGCACAGGTGGCCGGTCACGTGGATGTCGAACCGTAGCGGGCCCTCGGCGGTGCCGCAGAGCCGGCAGCGGACAGGGGCGACGGTGCGGCGGGCGTAGGGGACGTCCCGGTGTTCGTACTGGCGCCCGGCCCAAAACCAGCGGCGCGCCCGGGCGGCGGCGCGGTGGCCGGCATCGCCTCGGGGTGGTGCGTGCGCGACCGGTCAGGCGGTCGCGGTGGTGTCCTGCTGGGGGGTCGGGACGGTCAGCCGCCGTTCGACCTCGGAGCGGTGGATACGGACGCGGTGGCCGTTCGGTCCCAGGCGGCGGACGCGCATCTGCGGGTCGGTGCTGATCCATCGCGAGACGGTGACCACGTGGACCTGGAGGGCGGCGGCCACCTGTGCCCGGGTCAACCACTCGGGACCGTCGTCGGCGGTGTCCATGGCGATCTCCTTCGTTTGATTGTGCGCGGGTGCAACGGGCTGCAGCGGAGAGCAAGGACCCCGAGGCCTTCGCGAGCCTGCTCCGCGATGTGGAGGCCAAGCTTTTCGACCAGTTGCCCGACGAGACCTGGGTCTATCCGGGCCACGGCCACGACACCACGCTCGGCGACGAGCGTCCGCAGCTGCCGCAGTGGCGCGCCCGCGGCTGGTGACGGCGGCCGCGAAGACACTCTCCACGCGTACGGACACCGGCCGGGGCGGGCAACGGACAGTTGCGCACCCCGGCCGGTGCTGGTTCCCGTCGTGCCGGACGGCCGACGGGGAACGGTCGGTCAGGCGTCGACGCTGGAGCCCTCGTCCGCGGCCTTGTCCGCTTCCGCGACCGCCTCGGCCCGCTCCTGCTTCTTGTTGGCCACGAGGCTGGTGATCGTGGTGATCACCAGAACGCCGCAGATGACGCCGAGCGAGACCGGGATGGAAATCTCGGGGACGTGCACTCCGGACTCGTGGAGTGCGTGCAGCACCAGCTTCACGCCGATGAAACCGAGGATGGCCGAGAGGCCGTAGCCGAGGTGGACCAGCTTCTTCAGCAGGCCGCCGATCAGGAAGTACAGCTGTCGCAGCCCCATCAGGGCGAAGGCGTTGGCCGTGAAGACGATGTACGGGTCCTGGGTCAGGCCGAAGATCGCGGGGATGGAGTCCAGCGCGAACAGTACGTCGGTGGTGCCTATGGCGAGCATGACGATCATCAGCGGCGTCAGGACGCGCTTGCCGTTGTTACGGATGAAGAGCTTGGTGCCGTGGTACCGGTCGGCGACCCCGAAGCGGCGTTCGATCGTCTTGAGGAGACGGTTCTCCTCGAACTCCTCCTCTTCCTCGTCGGCCCGCGCCTCCTGGATGAGCTTCCAGGCGGTGTAGATCAGGAACGCGCCGAAGATGTAGAAGACCCACGAGAAGTTGGCGATGACGGCCGCACCGGCGGCGATGAAGATCCCTCGCAGGACCAGCGCGATCAGCACGCCCACGAGCAGTACCCGTTGCTGAAGGTGGGAGGGGACCGAGAACTTCGCCATGATCAGGACGAAGACGAAGAGGTTGTCGACACTGAGCGACTTCTCGGTGATGAAACCGGCGAAGAACTCGCCCGATGCCTGACTCTCACCGAAGACCAGCAGGCCGAGTCCGAAGAGCGCGGCCAGTGCGATCCAGATGATCGTCCAGATTCCGGCTTCCTTGGTCGTCACGTCATGGGGTTTGCGCCCGATGAAGAAGTCGACGGCAATAAGGGCTGACAGACCAAGAATGGTCAGCGCCCAGAGGGTCCATGAAACGTCCACTGCGCCTCCGGCAGTTCGCTACGGCTACTGATCAGCGTCGTCGCTGCCGGAGGTCTCTTCCACCCGGGCGCACGGGCTGCGCACCACGGGCCGGCGCCCCGGGACCGGTCACAGTCCGTACTGACGGGAACGCCGCGTATGGGAGTACTCCCCTCCGCCCAAAGAACAGTACAGGGATTACCAAGGAAAGGTAAAGGCTAGGGTAAAGATCTTTCAAAAGAGCTGGTCAGGTGGGTGAGGTTCGGTTGCCGCCGGCTTCGCCGCTCAGGCTCGCCGGGGGCGGCGGGCCGCGGCCACCCTGGCGAGCACCTGTGCGAGGACCCGGCTCCCGGGTGGCATCCTCAGTGGCTCGTACGTCCACGCGTGGCCCACCCAGGGATCGGCCAGGTGGTCGTCGGCGACCGGGGTGATCCGGAGCAGCGAGCGCCACAGCGGGTCGAGCACCGGTCCGTACGCGCTGGCGTCCTCCCGGTCCGCGACCATCAGCAGATGGACGCCGACCGAGGGTCCCTCGTCGGCGAGGTATCGGAGCTGGGTGACGGCCCGATCGTCGAAGCCGTGCGGGAAGTCGTTGACGATCAGCAGCTGCTCGCCCGTGTCCAGGTCCGGCGGAAGCGAATCCGCGGCGCCGGCCCGTATCGCCATCTGCACCAGGTCGACGCGCCGAGTGAGCCGGGCGAGGACCGAGGCCACGCCCCCGGCTCCGGCGGCGGGCGGCCCGGCGAGGGCTCCGGCTTCGGCCAGCGGCGCGAGCGCTCCGGCCGCCGAGCCCGCGGGGTCGATGACATGGACGGAGAACTCGTCGGCCGGGTACACGGCCAGCAGCCGGGCCGCGTGCGCGACGGCGTTGTCCATGGCGAGGCGGCGCAGCTGAGCCGTATCCATGAGGGCCGCGGCCTCGGACGCCCTACGGCCGCTGTCGACCCAGATGCCCCGCTCCAGCGGCAGCCGGACCAGCAACGGGATGCGCAGCTGCGGGCTCTCGGGCAGATGGAGCTCGCCGATGCGCAGCGCCATGGGGATCTCCATCGGGACGCGGTAGGCGTGCCAGACGGGGTTGTCCCACCCCGCGAACGCGGCGGGGAGCGCGGGTTCGACGACGGCGGACTCGGCGGCGAGCTGGGCGAGGTCGCGGTCGAGGGCCTCGCGGGCCCGGGCGGTCAGCTCGTCGCGCTTGGCCCGGGCCTGTTCGCGGGCCCGGTCACCGGCGCCGCCGATCCGGTTGCGCGGGTCGGACAGAGCCCGGTCGAGTTCCTGGTCCATGCGGGACTCGGCGAAGTCGACGGCGCTGCGGTACGCGGCGGTGGTGCGGGCCAGGTCCTCGAACATGCCCCAGATCTGGTTGTAGAGGCGCTCGTCCATCGACCAGCCGGTCGCGTCCCCGGCGACGGGCTGTGCGGGGCGGCCCGGCTCGGCGGGTGGCGCGGTGGGGGGCGGCGGCGGGGGCGCGGTGGCCTGGCGGCGCGGGTGCGCGTAGTTGATGGGGCGGCCTGCCGTGGCCGCCGACGGCGGGGCGGTGGGTTCGGTGAGCTGTTCGGGTGACTGGGCGGCCGTCGGTGGTGCGACGGGTGGCCGGGGGCGGTCCGGGCCCGTGCCGTGACCGACGCGGTCGGTGTCCGGGGTGCGCGGCGGGGGCGGGGCGACCGAGCGGGCCGTCGCGCGAGCGACCGCGTCCTGGATCGTGTGGGCCAGCTCGGCCGCCTGGGGCAGCCCCTGGTCGGCGAGCATGGCGGCGAGTCCGGCCGCGTAGCCCTGGCCGACGGCACGGACCTTCCAGGCGCCCTGGCGGCGGTAGAGCTCCAGGGCGGTGACCGCGGACTCGGTGTCCAGGCCGGTGAGGGTGAAGGTGGCGATCTCGGTGCCGTCGAGCCCGGTGACGGCGACGTACGGCGCGGCGACCGCGCCGAACCGGACCGGGCAGTCGGCGCCCGTGGGCAGGGCCAGCAGCACGGTGACCCGGTGCACCGGGTCGGGCAGCGCGTCGAGGTCCACGGCGAGCCGGTGGTCGGCGGCGGGCTGTCGGGACACTTCGAGCCCGGGCAGCTGGGGCGATCCCGGGTGGGCGATCCACTCGGTGCCGCGTACCGTGCCGTTCTCGTCGCCGAGCGTGGCACCGGCCACGACGGGCGTACCGGCCGATACCCGGATCTCCAGACGGGTCTGGGGCAAGGTGTGGTTCTGCCCCCGGACCAGCTCGGCCGTCATTGCCCTGTCCCCTCGGTGAGTTGCTGCTGCATCAAGCGGTGCCGCGCGATGCGGCGTCATGCGGTCCGGCGCCGTATGGACCGGTGCCATGTGGACCGGTGCCATGTGGTGCAGCTCCCGGCGGCCGATGCCGCCGGGAGCTGCGCGTGCCGATGTCGACCGGCCGGTCGGGCCGTGCCTACAGGTGCGGCAGGATCGCCGGCATCAGGTCCTGGAAGGTGCGACCGTTGGCCGGGTTGCCGAGGGCGGTCATCTGCCATCCGTTCCCCGAACGGTGCACCTTCGCCATGATCTGGGCGGTGTACTGCCCGCCGCCGTCCAGCGTGTAGCGGGCGAGCTCCTGGCCGTTGGTCTCGTCGACGATGCGGCAGAAGGCGTTCTGCACCTCCTGGAACGTCTGCCCGGTGAAGGAGTTCACCGTGAAGACGATCTGGTCGATGTGGACCGGCACCCGCTGCAGGTCGACGAGGATCGCCTCGTCGTCGCCGCCGGAACCGGCGCCGCCGACCAGGTTGTCCCCGGTGTGCTTGACCGAGCCGTCGTCACTGACGAGGTGGCGGAAGAAGACCACGTCGACCGGCTGCTTGTCGGCGAACAGCACCGCCGACGCGTCGAGGTCGATCTCCCGCGTACGCGAACCGAACAGACCACGGCGCGGCGCCGCCTGCCAGCCGAGCCCCATCCGCACCGCGGTCAGGGTCCCCCCGTCGCTCTTCTGCAGGCTGATGGCCTGACCCTTGGTCATATTGACCGTCACGCGCTGTCCCCTCTCCGCTTGCCCCGCATCCGTCCGTGCGCGGTTTTCCCAGCACCCTACGCAGTCGCGCCGGGGGCGCGGCCGCTTGGGGCGTTTTTGTGTCGGTCCTGCAACACACCCGACGCGACGGGGTCAGGCGAGACCCGCCTCCCTCATCTGGCGCAACTCCTTCTTCAACTCACCGACCTCGTCGCGCAGTCGGGCCGCCACCTCGAACTGCAGGTCCGCGGCGGCCGCCCGCATCCGGTCGGTCATCTCCTCGATGATTCCGGCGAGTTCGGCCGCGGGCCGGTCGGTGACCACCGCGCCCTTGCCTCCGGCCTTCTTGGCGCCGGCCGTCTTCGCGCCTGCCGTCTTGACGCCCAGCGTGGGAACGGGGGCCTTGGCACCCTTCGCCTGGCGGTAGCCGCTGCCGAGCAGCTGCTCGGTGTCGACCTCCTCCCGGGCGATCGTGGCGACGATGTCGTTGATCTTCTTGCGCAGCGGTTGCGGGTCGAGGCCACGCTCGGTGTTGTAGGCGATCTGCTTCTCGCGGCGGCGGTTCGTCTCGTCGATGGCCTGCGCCATCGCCGGGGTGATCTTGTCGGCGTACATGTGGACCTGTCCCGAGACGTTACGGGCGGCGCGCCCGATGGTCTGGATCAGGGACGTCCCCGAGCGGAGGAAGCCCTGCTTGTCCGCGTCGAGGATGGCGACGAGCGACACCTCGGGCAGGTCGAGGCCCTCGCGCAGGAGGTTGATGCCGACCAGTACGTCGTACTCGCCGGAGCGCAGCTCGCGCAGCAGCTCGATGCGGCGCAGGGTGTCGACGTCGCTGTGCAGATAGCGGACCTGGATGCCGAGCTCCAGGAAGTAGTCGGTGAGGTCCTCGGCCATCTTCTTGGTGAGGGTGGTGACGAGAACCCGCTCGTCCTTCTCGGCGCGCGTGCGGATCTCGTGCACCAGGTCGTCGATCTGGCCCTCGGTGGGCTTGACGACGACTTCCGGGTCGACGAGGCCGGTGGGGCGGATGATCTGCTCCACGAAGCCGTCCCCCCTGGACAGCTCGTACTTTCCGGGCGTGGCGGAAAGATAGACGGTCTGGTTGATCCGGCCCAGGAACTCCTCCCACTTCAGCGGGCGGTTGTCGAGCGCGGAGGGGAGCCGGAAGCCGTGGTCGACGAGGGTCCGCTTACGGGAGGCGTCGCCCTCGTACATGGCGCCGATCTGCGGGACGGTGACATGCGACTCGTCGAGGACGAGGAGGAAGTCCTCGGGGAAGTAGTCGAGGAGGGTGTTGGGGGCGGTGCCGGGTGAGCGGCCGTCGAAGTGCATCGAGTAGTTCTCCACGCCGGAGCAGGTGCCGATCTGCCGGAGCATCTCGATGTCGTACGTGGTGCGCATCCGCAGCCGCTGGGCCTCCAGCATCTTGCCCTGCTTCTCCAGCTCGGCGAGGCGCTGCTCCAGCTCCTGCTCGATGCCGTTGACCGCCTTCTCCATGCGCTCGGGGCCGGCGACGTAGTGGCTGGCGGGGAAGACGTGGAGGGACTGGTCCTCGCTGATGACCTCGCCGGTGAGCGGGTGGAGGGTGGAGAGCGCCTCGATCTCGTCACCGAACATCTCGATGCGGACGGCGAGCTCCTCGTAGACCGGGAAGATCTCGATGGTGTCGCCGCGGACCCGGAACGTGCCGCGGGTGAACGCGAGGTCGTTGCGGCTGTACTGGATCTCGACGAAGCGGCGCAGCAGCTGGTCGCGGTCGATCTCGTCACCGACCTTGAGCTGGACCATCCGGTCCACGTACTCCTGGGGCGTACCGAGGCCGTAGATGCAGGAGACGGAGGCGACCACGATGACGTCGCGCCGGGTGAGCAGCGAATTCGTCGCGGAGTGGCGCAGCCGTTCGACCTCCTCGTTGATCGAGGAGTCCTTCTCGATGTAGGTGTCCGACTGCGGGACGTACGCCTCGGGCTGGTAGTAGTCGTAGTACGAGACGAAGTACTCGACGGCGTTGTTGGGCAGCAGCTCGCGGAACTCGTTCGCCAGCTGGGCCGCGAGCGTTTTGTTCGGCGCCATGACGAGGGTGGGGCGCTGCAGCTTCTCGATCATCCAGGCGGTGGTCGCCGACTTGCCGGTGCCGGTCGCACCGAGCAGGACGACGTCCTTCTCATCCGCACGGATGCGACGCTCCAGCTCGGCGATGGCCGCGGGCTGGTCGCCGCTGGGCTGGTAGGGACTGACGACCTCGAAAGGCGCCACCGAACGTTCGATCTTCGAAACGGGCCGCATGCAACCACCGTACGACCCACCACTGACAACCGGGCCCGGCCGGCCGTGGTGCCGGTCCGGGGGTCACCATTCCCCTGGCGGCGCGGGGTCGCGGGGCCTGGAGTGGAACGACGCCGGATCGGCATGTGTTCCGAACCTGGGGACCTGCCGCGGGACCGGCCGGGGGGCCGGGATTCCGGGGCGGCGTCCGGCCCCGTTCAGGGCCTTGGGGTCGTCCCAGTCCGGGGTGCCCATCACCATCAGGGGGTCGAACATCACGACCACCGCGGCCAGCAGCAGGAAGCAGCCGGGGCCGATCATCAGCGGTACGAGGGGGGCGGTCGGCCCGTCGTCCGAACCGGCGCCGACGAGGGCACCGGGATGCAGGTGGACGCTGAGCGCGGCCATTCCGGTGTAGTGCATGCCGCTCACCGCGACGCCCATCACGGCACTCGCGCCGAGGCTGGGCAGGAAGCCGTGGATGGAGACGGCCGCCCAGAGCGCGGTCGTGGCGGCCACCACGGCGATGACCACGGAGAGGGTCACGGTGACCGTGTCGTACTCGAACTGCCCCGGAAGACGCATTCCGGCCATACCCAGATAGTGCATGGTGGCCACGCCGAGCCCGGTGATCGTGCCGCCCGTCACCAGTGCCATGCGGGTGGCGCCCCGGTACCCGACGATGAAGATGCCGATGGCGACCATGCCGATCGCGACCGCGAGACTGGCGAAGGTGATCGGCTTGTCGTAGTCGATGACCACCCCTTCGACGGAGAACCCCATCATCGCGACGAAGTGCATCGTCCAGATTCCGGAGCCGATGGAGGTCGCGCCGAGGGCCAGCCAGCCGGCCTTGAAGGAACGCTCGGTGCGCAGCGAACGAGTCGTGCAGCGCAGCCCGAGGGCTGCGCCGAGGCAGGCCATGAGGAAGGCCGCGACGGGCGTCACCATTCCGTAGCTGAAACCGTCGATCGTGCCCTGCATGCTCGTACGCCCTTCGCGGAAGCCCGGGTTCGAGGTGACCCTAAGGCGCGAGGCCCGGCAGACAAACAGAAGAGCTGCATTTTATCGACACGGAAATCGGTCCGTGACCCGGTCTCAGGAGCGGCGTTCGCGTTGTGGCCATCATTCGCCTGTCCCCCGTTGGGGGACGACTGCCACTCTCGGCCCGTCCGTAACTCTGACGCGAGGAGTACACGTGTACGCACGTACCGCCACCGCCACCGCCGCCGTCGCTGCCACCGCCCTCATGGGCGTCGGCGCCCTCCTGATGTCGAGCACTGATACGCGGACCACGAGCACGGTCACGGCCGGGCACACCGGCACGACAAGCATCCGGACCGTGAGTGCCCGGACCGAGGACACGAAGCCGGACGCTCCGGTCGTCTTCGCCCACCGGGGCGCTTCGGCCTATGCGCCGGAGAACACCCTGGCGGCCGTCGACAAGGCCGACGCCCTCGGCTTCGACTGGGTGGAGAACGATGTCCAGTTCACCAAGGACGGTGTGCTGGTGGTCGTGCACGACACCGATCTGAAGCGGACCACCGACGTCGAGGAGGTCTTCCCGGACCGCGCGCCGTGGGCGGTCAAGGACTTCACGGCCGCCGAGATCGCCCGGCTGGACGCGGGCAGCTGGTTCGGTCCGCAGTTCGCCGGTACCCGGGTGCCCACCCTCAATCAGTACCTGGACCGGATCGAGCGCAACGACCAGAATCTGCTGCTGGAGATCAAGAGCCCGGAGATCTATCCGGGCATCGAGAAGGAGACCCTGCGGGTGCTGAGCCGGAAGGGGTGGCTCGACCGCAATCACGTCAAGCACCGGCTCGTCATCCAGAGCTTCGGCGCGGACAGCGTGAAGAAGGTGTACGAGCAGTGTCCGGACGTCACGACCGGCTTCCTCGGTACCCCGGCGGTGGTCGATCTGCCCTCGTACGCGGCGTTCACCGACCACATCAATCCCTCATACACGTCGATCTCCGCCGACTACGTGAAGGCGGTACATGCGCTGAAGGGCGCACACGGCAAGAAGCTCCGGGTCAGCACCTGGACGGTCAACGACGCGGTGACCGCCGCGAAGGTGGCGGGCTTCGGGGTCGACGGGATCATCACCAACACCCCTGATGTGGTGCGCGAGGCCATGGGCTGACAGCTCGGCCACCCCGGCTCCGCAGCCCGTTTCCCCCGGCTCCGCAGCCCGTTGCCCCGGCTCCGTGGCCCGTTGTCAGTGGTCGGCCGTACGGTGGTTTCCATGAACAGCAACGGGGTTGTCGAGTGGGCCGTCGTCGAGAGCGGCATCGGCCCGCTGCTGCTGGCCGCGACCGATGCGGGGCTGGTGAGCGTGGTCTTCCATGCCCGTCCCGAGGTCAGGGAGAAGGCGGTCGGGCAGTTGCGGACGCGACTGGGTGCGGAGCCGGTGGAGAATCCCGGCTCCGCACGGCTCGCCGAGCCGATACGCCAGCTCGCGGAGTATTTCGCGGGCTCGTTGCGGGAGTTCACGCTGGACCTGGACTGGTCGCTGGCATCCGGTTTCAACCGCCAGGTGCTCCGCGAGCTGGCCACGGGGGTGCCCTACGGGGCGGTCGCCGGATACGGGGACCTGGCCGAGCGCGTGGGGCAGCCGGGGGCCGCGCAGGCGGTCGGGGCGGCCATGGGCTCCAATCCGCTGCCGGTAGTGGTGCCGTGCCACCGGGTGGTGGAGAGCGACGGCGGACTCGGCGGGTTCGGCGGGGGCCTCGAAACCAAGCGGAAGCTGCTGGCTCTGGAGGGTGTGCTGCCACAGCCGCTGTTCTGATTCGGGTTGCGGGGAGGGCTGATCCTTCCCGATCCGAAGCCCTGCCGTGGCCCTTCCGTGGCCCCGCCCGGACCGAACCCGGATTCGTACCCGTGTACGGGCTGGCACACTGCGTCAGTGACCAACACCTTCGACTCACCTGACACCCCCACCGGGTCCGGCCTTCCCGGCGCCGGCCCGGTCACGGCGGACGAACTGCCCGGACTGCGGCGCAGAACGTCCGCGGTGCTCGTGGCCAGCCAGATACTCGGCGGCCTCGGCGTGCCCATCGGTATCGCCCTGGCCCCGGTCCTGGCCACGGAGGTGAGCGGTTCCGAGGCGCTGTCCGGTCTGGCCCCGACCGCGTCGGTGACCGGTACGGCGCTGTTCTCACTGCCGCTGGCCGCGTTGATGATCTCACGGGGACGGCGCCCCGGTCTCGTACTGGCGTATCTGATCGGTGCGCTCGGCGCGGGGCTCGTGGTCCTGGCCACCGTCGTGGAGAGTTTCCCGCTGCTGCTGCTCGGCATGGCCGGGTTCGGTGCCGGCTCCTCGGCCAATCTGCAGGCCCGGTTCGCCGCCGCGGATCTGGTCGAGCCCGACCGGCGCGGCCGGGCGATCTCCACCGTCATCTGGGCCACGACGATCGGTTCGGTTCTGGGGCCGAACATCGCGGCCCCGGTGGGACATGTCTTCCGCGGCACCGCGATATCCGAACAGGCGGGTCCGTTCTTCTTCGCGGCCGGGATCTTTCTGCTGGCCGCCCTGGTGGTCTGGGCGCTGCTGCGGCCGGATCCGCTGCTCACCGCGCGGGCGCTGGCGCCGCAGGAAAGCGAGTCCCCCGCAGGCCGTTCGCTGCGTGCCGGTATCGCGGCGGTCCGGGCGTCCCCGATGGCGCGGCTGGCGCTGGTGACGGTGGCCGTCTCGCACACCGCGATGGTCTCGATCATGGTGATGACCCCCGTCGATATGGGCCATCACGGCGCCGGGCTCCAGCTGATCGGCCTGGTCATCAGCGGCCACATCGCGGGTATGTACGCGTTCTCCCCGGTAATGGGCCGGCTGTCCGACCGGTTCGGCCCGCTCACCGTGATCGGCCTGGCGGTCGGGTTGCTCTCCTGCGCCGCACTTCTGGCCGGCACGGCGGGCGCCAGTCACGGGCAGACGGCGGCCGGTCTCTTCGTGCTCGGACTGGGCTGGTCGGCCGGGCTGGTAGCGGGTTCGGCGCTGCTCACCGACTCCGTGCCGCAGCCCGCCCGCGCCGCCGTGCAGGGTCTGTCGGATCTGACCATGAACACGGCAGCGGGCATCGGCGGCGTGATCGCCGGAGTGATCGTCGCCCGGGCGAGCTACGGCTGGCTGAACGTGGTCGGCGCATGTCTGCTGCTGCCCATGGCGGCGCTCGCCCTGCGCCGGGCACTCACCCGGCCCGCGGCACACGCCGAGACAGCAGCCCCGGATACGGCGCCGGCAGCGGCTGCACCCGGGGCACCTGCTGCCCCCTCCTCCGACGACGTCTGAGGCTGCCGAGGCTTCACAGGCTGATGTGGTACGCCTTGCGCAGCGTCTCATGCACGGTCCACGTCGTACGGTCGCCCTCGCGCAGTACGCAGGCGTCCCCCGGCCCGATCTCCAGCGTCGCCCCGCCCTCGACGGCCACGGTCGCGCGCCCGCTGACGACGACGAACAGCTCATTGGCCTCGGTGTCGGTGACCACTCCGGGAGTGATCTGCCAGATCCCGCGCACCTGCTTGCCGTCGGGCGACTCCCAGAGCACCTTGCCGGTCACCACGGGGTCGCCCGAGACGATCTGTGCCGGGTCGAGCGGTTCCGGTTCGAGTTCGGCGGCCGGAATGTGCACGGTGAACGAGGCGGGAGCTTGATCGAATGTGGTCATGGCTGGTCACCCTAGCGACCGCTCCGGAGCGACTCGGCACCAGGACCGGGAGAACATGCACAGAAGACGAGTAGTCCCGCAGCACGTTTGAGGCCGGCGCGCCCGCGACAGAGATGTGGACATGTCATTGAATGCGTCGCACAGCGCACATTCCTGCGCCCCCGTCCTCTCCACCGAGGTACGGGCGGCCCTCGCCACGCACCACCCCGTCGTGGCTCTGGAGTCGACGATCATCGCCCACGGCCTGCCGCGCCCACGCAATCTGCGGGTCGCCGAGGAGCTCGAAGAACTCGTACGGTCCGCGGGCGCGGTGCCCGCCACGATCGCCGTACTCGACGGACGGGCCCACATCGGCCTGGACAAGGACCAGTTGGAGCGGGTTGCCACCGACCCGGCGATCCGGAAGCTGGGCCACCGGGGCCTCGCACCGGCTCTGGCGGCGGGCGCGAGCGGGGCGACGACCGTGTCCGCGACGGCGTTCCTGGCCGCGCACGCGGGCCTGCGCGTCTTCGCGACCGGCGGTCTCGGCGGCGTACACCGGGGCTGGACGGAGACCCAGGACGAGTCCGCGGACCTCCGGCTCCTCGCGCGGACCGGCATCACCGTGGTGTGCGCGGGGGTGAAGTCGATCCTGGACGTTCCCGCGACGTTGCAGCGCCTGGAGACGCTCGGTGTCGGCGTGCTCGGTTACGGCACCGACCGTTTTCCCGGCTTCTACCTGAACAGCTCGGGCGAACCGGTCGACTGGACCGTACGGACGCCCGAGGAGGTCGCGGAGGTGATGCGGGCCCAGGACGCGCTCGGCGGTCCCGGTTCCGCGCTGATCGTCGCCAACCCCGTGTCCGTGGACGATCAGTTGGACCCCGCGCTCCATGACCGCGTGCTGGCCGAGGCCCTGGACGCGTGCCGGGAGCGCGGCATCGTGGGCCAGGCCGTCACGCCGTTCCTGCTGGACCGGCTGATGCGTGGGACCGGGGGCGCTTCGCTGGAGGCCAATCTGGCAGCCGTACGCGGAAACGTATCGCTTGCCGCGCGGATCTCCGGTGCGTGGGCCGCCGCCGCGCAGGACACGACATCGCACCGGAGCCCGGCGGCCGGTCAATGACCGACGACAGGCCGATCACCGGTGACGGGCCGATGGCCGACGACGGACCGATGCCCAACAGCGGATCAATGGCGGACGACAGGCCGAAGACCGACAGCGGGTCAATGACCAACAGCGGGCCGATGAGCGGCGGCGGTCTGCTCGTCGTCGGGGACGTGGTCACCGATGTAGTGGCCCGGCATGCGACGGCACTGGTCCACGGTACCGACACCTCGGCCCGGATCCGTACTCTCCCCGGCGGCGCGGGCGCCAACGTCGCCTGCTGGGCGGCGCGTTCGGGCTGCCGCGACGTACGGCTGCTGGCCCGCGTCGGCGCCGACCGTGCGGTCTGGCACCGTGACGCGCTCCGACGGGCAGGGGTACGTTGTCTGCTGGCCGTGGACGACGACGTGCCGACCGCCACCGTCGTCGCCCTCGTCGATGCCGCCGCCGAGCGCACCTTCCTCACCGACAGCGGTGCCGTGCTCCGTCTCTCCCCCGGCGACTGGTCGCCGTCGATGCTCGACGGCATCGCCCATCTCCATCTCTCCGGATACCTCCTCTTCGCCGCGACGAGCCGGGCGACGGCCCTGCTCGCCCTGCGGGAGGCCCGTCGGCGGGGGGTCACGGTGAGCGTCGACCCGGCGTCGGCCGGCTTCCTCGCCGAGCTGGGCGTCGACCGGTTCCTGACAGCCGTGGAGGGCACGGATCTGCTGCTGCCCAATGCGGACGAGGCCCGGCTGCTCACCGGACTACCCGAACCGGCCGACGCGGCGGCCAAGTTGAGCCTTCAGGTGCCCCGGGTGGTCGTCACGCTCGGCGAGGACGGGGTCCTGCTGGCCGTCGCGGGCACGGTGACCCGGCGCATCCCGGCTGTTCAGGTGCGGGGTGCCGTGGACTCGACGGGTGCGGGCGACGCGTTCACCGGTGGCTTCCTCGCGGCGCACCTCGCGGGGGCGGACGACACCTCGGCCTTGGCGGCGGGCTGCCGGTCGGGGGCGGAGGCGGTCACCACGGTGGGGGGCCGCCCCGGTCCATGACGCACCCGGCTCGCCGGATCGGCCCCGCCCGCTACCCGCTCCGCCCCCACCCGGTCCAGGCGGGGTGCATGGGATCGTCGGCCCGTACGACCGCGTCCGCGCGTCCGCCGGGCGCCACCTCGTCCTCGTACCGCGCGAAAGCGGGCAGGGTCCAGCGCTCGCCCGCCCCGGTACGCCGCCGCAGTGCGCCCGACGACAACCGCAGATGGACGCTCAGGTCGAACGGGAACCAGTGCCCCAGCAACAACGGACCGTGCACCACCAACACACCGCCCTCGGGCAGGTGTTGATACGGACTACGCGTGGCTCGGTCCGTCACCGGATCCCAGAGATCGGGCAGCACCCGCCCGCTCCCGCCCGCCTCCAGCGGCCCGAACACCTCGCGCCACAGCGCGCCCGTGTCGAACCAGCTGTCGTAGTACGAGTCGGGGTCCTCCTTGCCGTACTCGTACCGAAGACTCGCCGGCCGCAGGAAACCCTCGGTGGACACCACCAGCACCGCACGCCCCCGGACCCGCAGCGCCTGCGCGACCCGCCCGGCCAACTCCCCGGTACGGGCCGCCGGGGCGCCATCGACCGCGACTTTCAGCCAGGGCCCGGCGTCGGCCGGCTCCAGACCGTCGGCGTGCGCGGCGCAGGCTTCGGCCAGCCGTTCCCAGGTGATCGCTTCGAATCGCACCCGACCATCATCGCCCCGGCCCCTCGCCCGGGCGCCGGCCGTCCCGCCGACGGGGTGCCTCCTCGCCGCTCCCCACCAGGTGGTTCCGGGCCAGCCGCACCACTCGGCCGGCGAGCGGGCGCAGGCCCGGTTCAGTGTCGGCGGCCGCTTCGGCGAGCCGGCGGATGTCGGCGAACCACTGCCCGGTGACCCGGTCCTGGGCGTCGATGCGCCGGAAGCCGCGCTCCAGCAGGCCCCGGGCGGTCTGCGGCTGCCCGCGCAGTACGGCCTTGGTCGCGGCGACCGCATTGGCCAGGGCGCTCGTCGGCCGCGACCAGTCGTCGCCGCGCGCCGCGGGGTTGTCCTGGTCGTAGCCGGCCACGTGGGCGACCGATGACGCCACGATCTCCAGGTCCACGCGCCAGAAGAGCGGCAGCCATGGGCGGCGGCGCTGGGGCGTATCCCCGAGCTGAAGTTCGAGGTGGTGGACGTCCGGGCGAGCGTCCATGCCCTGGTGATCGACTATCGCAACCAGATCGGCGGCCGGGTCGGTGAGGTGCTGACCTTCCGCGACGGCCTGGTGATCTCCGGCTTCGGGGCATACGGGGAGACCGCTCGCCGGCTGACGGCCGCGCCGGCGGCGGTGGGCGGGTGCGCGTCACGCGGTCTACTTCTTCGCGCCGCAGTCCACCGCGTCGGCGTCGTCCGAGAGGGCGCTGCCCTCGGGCAGCAGATACGTCGCCCAGATCACCACAGGTTCGGTCCCCAGGTTGCGTCCGATGTGGCGGTGCTTGGCCCCGGACGGCTCGATGAAGGACGAGCCCGCGGATATCACCTCGACCGAGCAGTCGTCCATAGTGCGCGTCAGCGTCCCGGACTTGACGACGGCGATGACCTGACCGCTATGAGTGTGCCAGCCGGTGGAGCCGCCCGGCTCGACGGTGATGGTCCGGAAGGTCACCTCGGTGCGGCCGTTCGGGGTCTTCACCTTCAGCTTCCCCTCCGATGTGCCCTTCGCGAGCACCGTGCCACTCACACCGCTGCCGGGTGTGGCGACGGCTGCCGACGGCACGAAGCCGAGCGCGGCCGCGCAGCCGTCCATGCCCAGGACTTTGGCGGGTCGCGCCTGCTGTACGTGCTGCCCGCGGTTCCCCTGCTGTCTTCCGGCCTTCACGTGCGACTCCTCTGCCTCGGCGTCCCGGACCGGACGTTCCGAACCGGAACCCCGGACCGGAAATCCGGAACCGGTCATGTCAAATGCCCCCACGCTACCCGCGAGTTGACCCGCGAAACCCTCGCGGTCCGACGGTCGCCCCACGCGCCGTTCCGGTCATTCGCCGCGGAGTTCGGCGACGAGCGGCCCGTCGCCAGACACCTCGATGCGCCCGTCCTTGACGGCCTCGGCGAGCGTCAACTCCCCCCGTCCGAGCGCCAGGCAGACCTCGACGTCAAGGGCGATACGGGCATCGGCGTGGTCGGCGGGGCCATCCCCGTAGACCGCCTCGGCAGCCGTCGAATCCCCCGCCCCCCCGGCTGTCGCACCACCGGCGCGTACATGGAACTCGCCCTCGTCCAACTGGACTTCGACGACTCCGGCATGGGTCAGCCCGTCCAGCGCGCGCAGCAGCGGAAGCGCGAACCAGTGCGCCCGCACCGCATCGGTGGGCCGCCGCTCGGTGAGCGCGGGCGCGCCCCACTCCGCGAGGGCGGCGAGTACGGGCAGCAGTCCGCGACCGCGCCCCGTCAGTTCGTACACCGAGGCCGCGGCGGGCGGTGGGAGCCTGCGGCGGGTGGCCAGGCCGCCCTGCTCCATGTCCTTGAGCCGGGAGGCGAGGACGTCGGTACTGACGCCCGGCAGGTCGGCGTGGAGGTCGGTGTAGCGGCGGGGGCCCGCCAGCAGTTCACGGACGATCAGCAGAGTCCATCGGTCGCCCACGGAATCGAGGGAGCGTGCGGTGGCGCAGAACTGGTCGTAACTCCGGCGGCGGGCCGGGCGGGTTGCGGACTGTTGCTGACGTGGCATGCGACGCAGTCTAGACATGTTGTTGGACTTTCCAAGCCCGAGCTTGGTAAAACCAAGTATCGCAATCAGGTCGGGGAGGCCACCGCATGGAATTCCGGCAGTCCAGCAAGCTCAACGAGGTCTGCTACGAGATCCGGGGCCCGGTCATCGAGCACGCCAACGCCCTGGAGGAGGCGGGCCACAGCGTGCTCCGCCTCAACACGGGCAACCCGGCACTCTTCGGTTTCGAGGCGCCGGAGGAGGTCGTCCAGGACATGATCCGGATGCTTCCGCAGGCCCACGGCTACACCGATTCGCGCGGCATCCTGTCCGCCCGCCGGGCGGTGGCGCAGCGCTACCAGGCGATGGGGCTGGCGGACGTCGGGGTCGACGACATCTTTCTCGGCAACGGCGTCTCGGAGCTGATCTCCATGGCCGTCCAGGCGCTCCTGGAGGACGGTGACGAGGTGCTCGTCCCGTCCCCCGACTATCCGCTGTGGACCGCGGTGGTGACCCTCGCGGGCGGCAAGGCCGTGCACTACACCTGCGACGAGGCCTCGGACTGGAACCCGGACCTCGCGGACATGGCGTCGAAGATCACCGACCGCACCAGGGCCGTCGTGATCATCAACCCGAACAACCCGACCGGTGCCGTCTACCCGCGCGAGGTCCTCGAAGGCATCCTCGATCTGGCACGCAGGCACGGCCTGATGGTCCTCGCCGACGAGATCTACGACCAGATCCTCTACGACGACGCCGAGCACCACAGTGTGGCGGTCCTCGCCCCCGACATGGTCTGCCTCACCTTCAGCGGTCTGTCGAAGACGTACCGGGTGGCGGGGTTCCGCTCCGGCTGGATGGTGGTCTCCGGCCCGCAGCAGCACGCCCGCAACTATCTGGAAGGGCTGACCACGCTCGCCTCCATGCGCCTGTGCCCCAACGCGCCCGCGCAGTACGCCATCCAGGCGGCGCTCGGCGGCCGGCAGTCGATCCGGGAACTGGTCGCGCCCGGCGGCAGACTGTACGAGCAGCGCAACCGGGCCTGGGAGAAGCTGAACGAGATCCCGGGCGTGTCGTGCGTGAAGCCGAAGGGCGCACTATACGCGTTCCCGCGCATCGACCCGAAGGTGCATCCGATCGTCGACGACGAGAAGTTCGTCCTGGACCTGCTGCTCCGGGAGAAGATCCAGGTCGTGCAGGGAACCGGCTTCAACTGGCCGCGGCCCGACCACTTCCGGATCCTGACCCTCCCGTACGCTGACGATCTCGACGCGGCGATCAGCCGCATCGGCCGTTTCCTGACCGGATACCGCCAGTGATCGGATGCCCCCGGTGACCTGCCCCGTCTGCCGCGTTCCCGTCCTCACCCAGTTCGCCTCGCCCGAACTCGTCGGCCCGATCGTCGAGGGCGGACTCGATCCGGCCGCCGATCCCGCGTGGGCGGAGTCGGGAGCGGCGTCACCGGCCGAGTACGCGCGCTGGTCCGGTCATCTGTGCGGCGTGACCTGCCTGCGCATGGCGCTCGGCACCGGGGAGGGCTCGGGCGCCGTATCGGCCCGGGCCGCCGGGGCCCCGTCCCTGTTCGCGCTGCGCGACGGGGCGCTCAAGTACGGCGCGTACACGGAGGATGCCGAGGGGGTGATCCGGGGCCTGATCTACGCGCCCTTCGCACAGTACGTACGGGAAGTGCACGGACTCGACGCCACGGTCCACCGCCACCTCTCCGTGCGGGAGATCCTCGATCTGCTGGACGGTGGCCGGACCGTCATGGCCTCGGTGCACCACGGCATCCGGCATCCGGAGCGGCCCGCTCCGGGGCTGGGCGGACATCTGGTGCTGCTGACGTCCCGTACGGCCGACGGCGCCGGTGTCCACTTCCACAACCCCTCGGGCACGACGGCCGGGACGCGTGTCGCGGACCTTCCGCTGCCCGGTTTCGAGCGCTTCTTCGCGAGGCGCGGGGTGTCGCTGCCCGCGAGCGGCGCGTTGTCCGGAACGGGAGCGGGCCCGGGGGCGTAGCCGGCCCCCGAGCCCTGGTGTGCCACCCATGCGGCACGCCGACACTTTTAAGGACCCATGTCAGGTTTATGTCGCCGCGTCCTGCCTTTAGACGACCGCAGATCGAAGCTCTGCGAGCCGGAGTCGAACCGGCATCTCGACGCCCATGGGCACGGGCCCGTTTGATTCGGCGATGGGTGGCGAATGCTGAGTCTGGAGCAAGAGTCTGAGATTGATCGCGGTCTGCCTCTGCCATTTGGGCTACCCCGGCCCGTTCATGTGCGGGCCGCACAGAATGCCGGGGGGAGGACTCGAACCTCCACTGGAACCGCGTCGTCACGACAAGCTTCAGTTTCAGCTTGCGCTCCTCGCGCACCCCGGCCGCAGTGAACGGCCGGGGAATCAATGGTCGGTCACCCGAAGAGGTAACCGAATACCGCATCACCCACCCGCTGGTCGGTGACGTCCACGCCGTTGGCCTCCTCGCGGGCGAACTTCACGGCCTGCTGGAGCTTCTCCACCCGGTCCAGCAGTTCGTTGACCCGCCGCGCGGGCAGGGCTCCGGAGAACTTCACGGTCGTCCAGTACCCGATCGGCACGTCCTCGTAGTACACCTCGACCTGCGCCGGATGCTTGTCGGTGGCCTCCGCCTTCACGTGGTTGCGGGGCACCTTCTTCGTGCGGAGTGTCCGCACCGGCTCGGTCTTCCAGGAGTCCGTCGACGGGTCCTGGGTCCAGGCTTCGGCGGCATCGAGCACGGGAAGCCTGCGGACGAAGGTGTTGATGTCCGTCAGCTGCTTCTCCAGGAAGAGCAGATACGACACCGGCACCTCGCTCACGAGGACCCGTCCGTCGACCTTCACATCCGCGCGGGCCGCGCAGTTCGCCCAGTCCTTCGTGGCGGTCACATCGAAGAGCCGGGTCAGGGTCGTCGCGGTCTGTCGCAGCACGTCCTCGGCCTTGATCTGCACGAGTGTCGACTCGGGCGGCAGCTGCTCGCCCTCCTCGTCCTTCGGCTGATACGTCCGGGAGATCCCGGCCAGCAGACCGGTCTTCTGAAGGCCGTGATGCGCCGCCGTCAGGTCCTGGTGAGCCTTGGACTTGACGCCCTTCTCCACTGCGATGATCTGATTGAGTTTCGCCACATCGAGGAAGCTAGCAGCGCCGAGCCGATGGGAACCAAGGGTTTTTTCACAGCAACGGCCCTTCAACGGCCATCGAAGGCGCGGGGTACGCGGGCGCGGCGGGATTTCGGTGAATCCGTCGGATTCGGTGAAGCAGTGGGATTCGGTGAAACCCCTGGATTCCGTGAAGCAGTGGGATTCCGGTGAAGCCCCGGTCCGACCCGTACGGGTGGTTTCCGGTGGGTGCTCCCATGTCCTGCCGCCGTCCGGCGCGCGTCGCTTGCCACAGTGAGCCCCGCGCATCCGCGCCGCAGGCCCTCACGGACGCCCGCGCAGACTCCGAACGAAGGTTCCCGCCTTGCCTCGCTTCCCCCACTTCACCCGTACGAAGGGCCTCACCGGCCCGAAGCAGCACACCGCACTCACCGCTGCCGCCGCCCTGACCGTCCTGGCCGTGGGCACACCGGTCGCGTACGCCACGCTCGGCAACGAATCCCCCTCCGCCTCGCGGCCCGCAGCATCGTCCGTCGCCGTGCGCGGAAAGGCCTACATCGAGACCCGGCTGTTCTTCGGCACCGAACGCCCTGACGGCGGACCGACGGTGACCGACGGTCAATTCCTTGCGTTCGTCGACGAAGAGGTCACACCGCGCTTCCCGAACGGGCTGACCATCCAGGACGGCCGAGGCCAGTGGCGCGACTCCAAAGGGGTCATCGAACGGGAGCGCAGCTACGAACTGACCCTGCTCTACCCCGCGTCCGAGGCCCGCGTACGCGATGCCCAGATCGAGCGGATCCGCGACGCCTACGAGAAGGCCTACGCCCAGGACTCGGTGGCTCGGCTCGAAGAGCGCACGACCGCCGACTTCTGACACCCGACCGCCGACTTCCGGAACAAGACGACGATCTACCGCTGGTGGCCCTCGAAACCGGCGCTCCTGCGGGCGGCCCTGGTCCATGCCCGGGTCCTCGACATCGACATCCCCGACTCGGGCAGCCTCCGCGGGTGATCTGATCGCCCTCACCGAACAGATCACCCGCCTGCTCACCGACGGGCGCACCGAACCTGTCGCCCGCGCCATGACCTCGGGCACCGGCCTGCCCGACGACGAACTCGCCGCCCTCACCCGCGACTTCTTCGCCGATCGCTTCTCCCGTGAACAGCCGGTCTTCACCCGCGCCGCCGCCCGCGGCGAACTCCCCGTGGACGCCGACCCGATGCTGCTGCTGGACCTGATCGCGGGGGCGGTCTGGATAGGTGCTGTTCCGCCGCGAACCGGTGCCGGCGGACTTCGCCCGGGATGTCGTCGATGCCGTACTGCCTCGCTGACGGCGCCGGGAACGGGCGCGGACCGGCCGGGTTCAGCCCCCGCCGAGTTCCATGAGTGCGCCCACCGGGTCGGAGTCCGGGGTGGCACGGGGCCACCAGTCGTCCTCGCCCGGCTCGGATTCGTAGCCGTACCAACGGCCGTCGTGGCCGAAGCGGAGCTGGAGTGTGCCGCTGGGGTGGGTGAGGTGGTTGCGCCAGGGGTGGAAGCGGGGGAAGTCGGCGGCAGCGAGCGCGGGGCGGGCACGGTCGAAGGGGCCGGCCGGAGGGTCCCAGGGTGTTTCGAGGACGGCCAGTCCTTCGGCGTCGCCCTGGCGCCAGGCTGCGACGGCCCGGGCCAGGTCGGTGGGGGTGCGGCCGGTGGCGTACGCCAGCTCGCGGTAGAGGGCGCGGGTGGTCGCGGTGAGTCCGGCGGTGGGCCGGGACGCGGCCAGCCGCACCGCGTCCTGCCAGGCGGTGAGACCGGCGAGCGGGTCGAGGCCGGTGGTGAGGAGCGCGTGCGCACGGGCCGCCGCGTCCGTGGCCAGGTGGTCGAGAGCGAGTGGGTCGCGGGCGCCGGGCAGGCTCGGGTACGAGGGTGGCTGCCCCGGGTGCGGCAGGACCGGGAGCGGGGCGGGGAGCGGCGGGAGGTAGCGGTCCGCAAGGGCTTCGCCGGCCGGCACGGAGGGGGTGGCGGGAGCGGCGGGGCGTTCCCGGGCGGAGTGCGCGGCGTTGCGGCGGCCCAGCTCTTCGAGGAGTTCGCGCTCGCCCCGGCCGCGCAGCAGCAGAAGGACGAACGGGTCGGCGTCCAACAGCCGGGCCATCTGGTAGCAGAGGGCGGCCACATGCTTGCAGGGCCAGCCGTGATCGGGGCAGGAACAGCCGGGATCGAGATCGCCCGCGGTGGGCAGCAGCCCGATTCCGGCCTCGGCCGCCGTGTCGGCCAGCGAGTGCGGCATCTCCTTGGCGAGCAGTGCGGCGAGGTGACCGGGGCGGGCAGCCACCGCGTCCAGGAAGATGTCCCAGTCGGTGTCGGTGAACGACCGCAGACGCAGCTCGGCGCGGTAGGGGCGGGGGCGGCTGCCGTGGACGTAGGCGACGACTCGTCCAGGGGTGACGGTGATCGCGGCGACCTTGCCGCTGTCGGCGTACGTACGGCCGCGGAAGAGCCGTCCCTCGTCCATCGATAGGGATTCCAGGGCGGCCACCCAGGCGCGGCCCCACCAGCTGTCCGCGAAGGGTTCGTCGCCGTCGCAGGTGCGGGGCGGCACGGCCTCGAAGGTGCGCCGCAGATCGTCGGGACCGGGGCGTGACCTTGCCGCCGGCCGACCGCCCGGCCGGGGCTCGGGGCGGGCGTACGGACGGGGCAGGGGCTGCGGGCGGGGGCTCATGACGGCGGCCTCCGGAGCGAGACGAGATCGGCCAGGTCGCGGTCGCTGAGCTCGGTCAGCGCGGTCTCGCCGGTGCCGAGGACCGTGTCGGCCAGGACCCGCTTGGTCCGCAGGAGCTCGTCGATCCGGTCCTCGACCGTGCCCTCCGCGATCAGCCGGTGCACCTGCACGGGCTGTGTCTGGCCGATGCGGTACGCCCGGTCCGTGGCCTGTTCCTCGACGGCCGGGTTCCACCAGCGGTCGTAGTGGATGACGTGGGCGGCCCTGGTGAGGTTCAGTCCGGTGCCCGCCGCCTTGAGGGAGAGCAGGAAGACCGGGACCTCGCCGGACTGGAAGCGGTCCACCATCCGTTCCCGCTCGGCGATCGGTGTGCCGCCGTGCAGGAGCTGGGAGGGGACGGCGCGCGAGGCGAGGTGGGCGGAGAGGAGCCGGGCCATCGTCACGTACTGGGTGAAGATGAGGACGGAGCCGTCCTCGGCAAGGATCGTGTCGAGGAGTTCGTCGAGCAGGGCGAGCTTTCCCGAACGGCCGGTGAGGCGGGTCGGCTCCTCCTTCAGATACTGCGCGGGGTGATTGCAGATCTGCTTGAGCGAGGCCAGCAGTTTCATGATCAGACCGCGCCGGGCGATGCCCTCCGAGGCCTCGATGAACGCCATCGTCTCGCGGACCGCCGCCTCGTAGAGCGTGGCCTGTTCGCGGGTGAGGAAGACGGGGTGGTCGGTCTCCGTCTTGGGCGGCAGCTCGGGGGCGATGCCCGGGTCCGACTTCTTGCGGCGCAGGAGAAAGGGCCGGACCAGCCGGGAGAGCCGTTCGACCGCTTCGTCGTTGGCGAGCCCGGCGGCCGTACCGGTGTTCTCGACGATACGGGCGTGGCGGGCCCGGAACGCCTTGAGCGGGCCGAGCAGTCCGGGAGTGGTCCAGTCGAGGAGGGCCCACAGCTCGGAGAGGTTGTTCTCCACGGGCGTGCCGGTGAGGGCGACCCTGGCCGGGGCCGGGATGGTGCGCAGCGCCTTCGCCGTGGAGGAGTGCGGGTTCTTCACGTGCTGGGCCTCGTCGGCGACGATCAGTCCCCAGCTGTGGTCGGCGAGTTGCGCCGCGCTCGAACGCATCGTGCCGTACGTGGTGAGGACGAAACCGCCGTCGGGATCGGCGAGTGTGCGGCCGGTGCCGTGGAAGCGGCGCACGGGGACGCCGGGGGCGAAGCGGTTGATCTCCCGGTGCCAGTTGCCGAGGAGGGAGGCGGGGCAGATCACCAGGGTGGGCGCGGGGTGGGCGCGGTGCAGATGCAGGGCGATGAGGGTGATCGTCTTGCCCAGGCCCATGTCGTCGGCGAGGCAGCCGCCGAGGCCGAGCGAGGTCATCCGGTCCAGCCAGGCCAGGCCGCGCAGTTGGTAGTCGCGGAGCGTGGCGTCGAGGCCGGGCGGCGGGGCGATGGTGGTGTCGTCGGCGGTGATGCGGGTCCGGAGCGCGGCCAGCGCGCCGACGGGCACCGCTTCGACCTGTTCTCCGTCGACTTCGGCGCGGCCGGTCAGCGCGACGGCGAGGGCGTCGACCGGACCGAGCAGCCCGAGCTCCCGCTTGCGCGCCTTGCGCACGAGCGCGGGGTCGACGACGACCCACTGGTCCCGCAGCCGCACCACCGGCCGGTGGGCCTCCGCGAGAACGTCCATCTCCGCCTCGGTCAGCCGCTCGTCGCCCAGCGACAACTGCCAGTTGAAGGAGAAAAGCTGCTCGGCGTCGAAGAACGAGGTGCCGTCGGTGGCGGAGCCGGGAGCGGGCCGCACGACGGCGGCGGCGGTGAGGGAACGGGCGAGCTCCCTGGGCCAGTGGACACTCACCCCGGCCGCCGCCAGCCGGGCTCCGGCGTCGCCCAGCAGCTCGTACAGCTCGTCCTCGTCGAGCGCGAGCACATCGGGTGCCGGCTGGTCCAGCAGCCGCTCCAGCGGCGTCCAGACGCGGGCGGCGCGGCGCAGTGCGAGCACCGCGTCGATCCTGGCCCGGGGACCGAACGGCTCTCCGGCCCCGCCGTGCCACAGGGCGGCGGCGTCGACGACGTAGGTCGGGTCGGCCAGGCTGTGCACCTGGGTGATGGCCGCGGCGGCGTGCCGCGCAGCGCCGGGACGGATATCCGCGGCCGTCGCGGCGGAGGCGTCGTCGTCGATGCCGTTTCGGCCGTTGTCGGCGTCGTGGCCGTGGCCGTCGCCGTCCATTTCGTGGTGGACGGCGTACGTATCCGCCGTGTCGAAGAGCTCGTATGCCGACAGGTCGAGGCGCAGCGAGACCCGTACGCCCGCGTCGAGCCCCGCCGCGACTTCGACGGCCCAGTCACGGGCTTCCGGCAGATGCTGGGCCTCACGGGCCGCGAAAGGTGCCCCCATCGCGTATGCGGCGGCGGGCGTACGGGGCAGGGTGTCGGCCACCGCGTCGAGGAACGTCCCGAGCAGCCACTCCGGGTCGGGGACCTGGAGCGGTGCGCGGTCCGGGAGCGGGACCGCGTACCCCTCGGCCGGCATGGCGGCGGCGATCGCACGGAGGTGGGCGATGTCCTCGGCATCGCGCGGTCCGGCCCGCCAGGCGTCGTGATCGTCGCCTGTCAGGCCGGGAAGCAGTCTGCCGCGCGCCACCAGGTTGAGTGACTGGAGCGCGGCGGCGCCCCAGCAGCGGGTCGCGGGGTGGGCGGACTGCTGGTACCGGGCGCGGGCCAGCAGCGGCACGGCCTCGCACAGGGGCAGCAGGACCGCGGGCACCGCACGCCGTCGCACGCCGTCCTGCTGTCCGTGCCGACGGACGACGGTGATCTCCGCGACGACCGCACCGGGCGCCGCACCCTCACGATCCGCGGAAGTGGCCTGTTCCGGGAGGGGACCGCCATCGGGATCCCAGAAGGCGACGCGCCCGTCCCTCGGCAGCGATGCCGGAAGGAAGACCGCAGCACATCTCAGAAGGCGGACGGCGGACTCGTCCAGCCGGTGTTCTGCCGTGGTCATCGGTCCCCTCCCGTCCCGCCCTGATCCTCGTGATCGTCCTGATCCCTATGACTTCTGCGAGTCTAGGCGGGGGGTCTGACAACCGGTCGCGCACCCGCATTTCAGCAGGTCAGAAGTTCAGTGCGTGGTTCAACGCCCGGTCCGGCACCCGGTCCATCGCCGGGATGGATCCACGCATGCCTCAGTGCCTGGTGAACGGCTTCGAACGAGACGGCCGCGCGTGTGCGGTGCCCGCGAGAACAGCGGGCGTGGGTACAGGCGCCCCGGACTGCGACTTCTGCGCCCGCGTCCGTGGCTGCGGCTGCGGCTGCGGCTGTGCCTGACCGGTGCGCTCGGGCTGCGCCTGGGCCGGACGCTCGGGCTGCGCCGGTGCCTGCGCGGGGCGCTGCGGCGGCCGCACGGCCTGCCGCGGCTGCAGCTCCGTCTGCTGGCCGGGCTGCTGGGCCCTCTCCAGGAAGCGGAGCAGCTCCACCGGGAACGGAAGCACCAGCGTGGAGTTCTTCTCGGCCGCGACCGCGACCACCGTCTGCAGCAGGCGCAGCTGGAGCGCGGCCGGCTGGCTGGACATCTCCTTCGCCGCCTCGGCGAGCTTTTTCGACGCCTGAAGCTCGGCGTCCGCGTTGATGACGCGGGCCCGCCGCTCACGGTCGGCCTCGGCCTGCCGGGCCATGGAGCGCTTCATCGTCTCGGGCAGCGAGACGTCCTTGATCTCCACGCGGTCGATCTGCACGCCCCACCCGACCGCCGGGCTGTCGATCATCAGCTCAAGACCCTGATTCAGCTTCTCGCGGTTGGACAGCAGATCGTCGAGGTCGCTCTTGCCGATGATCGACCGCAGTGAGGTCTGTGCCATCTGCGAGACCGCGAACCGGTAGTCCTCCACCTGGATCACCGCATTCGCCGCGTCGACCACCTTGAAGTAGATGACAGCGTCGACCCGCACCGTCACGTTGTCCCGGGTGATCCCGTCCTGCGCGGGCACCGGCATCGTCACGATCTGCATATTGACCTTGTGCAGCCGGTCGATGCCGGGGATCACCATGGTGAATCCGGGCCCTCGCACATCGTTACGAAGCCTGCCGAGCCGCAGCACGACACCCCGCTCGTACTGCTTGACGACCTTGGCCGCCGCCGACAGGTACAGCGCACCCGCCGAGGCCGCAGTCACTATCGCGATCACGAGCTCCTGGACCATGACGGCCCCCTGAATGCCGAAATAACGAAACACGACAATCAATCGCTATTACCACGGTATGCCCACTATCAACCGATATGAACATGGGTCGCGGCTCTCCGCTTACGGCTGTCCCCCGCCCGGCCCCGCCCCGGATGCAGGGTCGCCGGGGAGCGGGCAGGGTGACCAGCGTCACCACGTTCTCCGCGGCGTACGCAGTGCCGTGGCGCGAGCGGTGCTGACGGCTGAGCCGGACGAGACAGACGAGGACCCGCCCATGCCCGTGATCGATCACCGACGCCGCCTTCTCGGCACAGCGGCCGGGACCGTGCTCCTGACCCTCACCGTCGCAGGCTGTTCCGGCCTCGGCCGGACCGCGGTCGGGCCGGTCACCTACACGACGGAGCGGAATGCCGTGATCATGGTGAACAGCCCCTCGGTGAAGGGCTGCCACCGGCTCGCTCCCGCAGGTGCCAAGGAAGTGACCAACGGCACCCTGATCGACATCCTTCTGTACCGCACACCCGACTGCACCGGGCCGGGTACGACGTACGTCGCGACGACGGTCAGCGACGTCACCGGGGTCCGTAACCTCCCGTGGCGCAGCTTCACCACTGTCCACTGACCGGTGGTCACCCCGCCTGTACTGACGGACCGACCAGCCGTCGCCGCTATTGCACTGACTGGATGACCAGCCGTCAACACACGGCGTACCGAGGGACCGTTGGCGTCGAAGCCGTCAGCATCGACGCCGTCGGCATCGTCGCCGTACGGCCGGCCCGTCAGTACACCGGGTACCGCTCGGCCGGCCACGCGACCGCGTGCTCGAACTCCACGCACAGGTCGTCGGCCACCTCCGTGATCACCGCGCGTCCTTCGGTCGCGACCAGCCAGGACGGCGGAAGGTGTACGTCCCCGTGGCGGGCGCCGAGCAGATTGCCGCAGACCGCACCGGTGGAGTCGCTGTCGCCCGAGTGGTTGACGGAGAGCAGCAGCGACTGGGCCACCTGGTCGGCGCCCGGCAGCACCAGGGCGCAGTACACGGCGATGGCGAGGGCCTCCTCGGCCACCCAGCCCGCGCCCAGCGTCTCCACCTTCTCAGCGGTCGGCTCGCCCTTCGCGGCCAGGTCGACGGCCGCGCGCAGGGCCGCCGTCGTCTCCTCGTGCCCCGGGTGGCGGCGGAGCAGCTCCATGGCCCGCAGTACCGCGCCCGCCATCGAGTCGCCCTCCAGGAGATGGGCGACGATCGCGGCGAACGCACCGGCGGCGTACGCACCGGTCGGGTGGCCGTGGGTGATCTGCGCGCACCAGTGGGCGAGCCGGAAGCCCGCCTCGGCGTCCTTCCCCACCAGCCCGAAGGGAGCGGACCGCATCACCGTGCCGCACCCCTTGGACCCGGTGTTGACGGGACCGGGCTCGCCGAGCCGCCTCGACGGTTCGGGGACATGGCCGGTCGCGAGGCCCGTCAGGCAGGCGTTGCCGGGGGCCCGGCGCGCGTACAGCCAGGGCTGCTGCCTGAGCCAGCCGGTCCGTACCGGGTTGTCGCCGCCGCGGGCCGGCGGAGCGGGGTGGTTCTGGGTGTCCAGCCAGCGCAGATAGGCGTTCCGCACGATCCCGATCTCGGCACCGCCGATGCCCTTCGACCTCGCCCGGGAATGGGCCCTGATCAGCCCTTCTGCTGTGAACAGGGTCATCTGTGTATCGTCCGTGACACGTCCGACGACCCCCTCCTCGTCCGCGACAAGTCCTTGCACACCGTGTTCACCGTGCGCGCGGCGAATGCCGGCGAGCGAGAGGAACTCCACGGGGTTTCCCAGGGCGTCCCCGATCGCTCCGCCCAGCAGACAGCCCCGGACCCTTGCCCTGCGACCGACGCGGTCCCCCCATGATGTGCCGTTCACGCACGATCCCCTCAATCCCATGTCGGTATGTCCCCAAAACGGCGTCGCGGGTCCATCCTGGTAGGAGAGGGCGATTGCCATGCGTACAGGTAATGAACCGACGACTGCCCGCAGTCCTCTGCGGCTGCGGCTCGGCCTGAGTCTATGGGGGCTGGCCTGGGCCGTCTTCGGCCTGACGGCCTTCACGCTGACCGGCCGTCCGGGGTGGGCCGTCGCCTGCGGTGCGCTGCTTCTGCTGGTCCTTGTGGACATGGCGGTGATCGTCCACCACATCCACCAGGGCCCGCACTACCAACCGGGCCGCAACATTCCGCCGTACGAACCCGACCACGGCGGGCACGGCAGGTACAGGCACTGACCGGGACGCGACGTCCGCCGGGCGGCCAAGCCGCCCGGCGGAGCGGTGTCGGTGTCAGTTCTCCGTACGGAAACGGGCCGCCTTCAGGTACTCCGGGTTCGGGTCGAGGGCCGCGGCCAGCCGGAAATGGCGGGCGGCCCGGTGAGAACGGCCGGAGCGTTCGAAGGTGCGGGCGAGCGCGAAGTGCGCGAAGGCGTTGTCCGGTTCACGCTCCAGGACGAGTTCGAATTCGAGCTCGGCGGGACGCAGTTGGGCGGCGGCGAAGAAGGCACGCGCCCGCAGCAGGCGGGCGGCCGTGTTCTCCGGATGGGCCGCGATCACCGAGTCCAGCAGCTTCACCGCACCCCGGGGATCGCGCGCCGCCAGCAGGTGTTCGGCCGCGCGGAAGTCGATGACGTCGGTTTCCGGGGTCCTCTCGGGCACGATTGCATCCTTCCCTTCGCTACGCGGCTCTCAACACCCGGCCGACGCCCGGTATTCCGGTACGCAGGTCAGCCGGCCGCGGCCCGCTTCGTCAGCTCCGACCAGACCTTGCGGACCTGCGGCTCCAGTTCCTCCAGTGGTCCGTCGTTGTCGATGACCAGATCGGCCACGGCACGCCGTTGCTCCCGGGTGGCCTGCGCGGCCATCCGGGCGCGGGCCTCGGACTCGGTCATTCCGCGCAGCCGTACGAGCCGGTCGAGCTGCGTCTGCGGACCGGCGTCCACGACGACGACCAGGTCGTAGAGCGGGGCTAGGCCGTTCTCGGCGAGGAGGGGAACGTCGTGGACGACGACCGAGTCGGGGCCCGCGGCCCGTTCCAGTTCTGCGGAACGGGCACCGACCAGCGGGTGGACGATCGCGTTGAGGGTCGCGAGCCGGTCGGCGTCGGAGAACACGATCGAGCCGAGCCTGGGGCGGTCCAGGGTGCCGTCCGCGGTGAGGATGTCCGCGCCAAACGCCTCGACGACGGCCGCAAGCCCGGGGGTCCCCGGCTCGACGACCTCCCGGGCGATGCGGTCCGCGTCGATCAGCACCGCTCCGTACCCCACGAGCATCCGGGACACTTCACTCTTGCCGGCGCCGATCCCGCCGGTCAGGCCCACTTTCAGCATGCCGGGCAGCCTAGTGCCCCTCCCGGCAGGCCGGTGGGGCCGGTCAGATGTCTCCCTCGCGCTCCGCGAGGAACCGCTCGAATTCGAGACCGATCTCGTCGGCCGACGGCAGGTCGACCGGCTCGGCCACCAGATTGCCCCGGGTCTCGGAGCCCGCGACCGCGTCGTACTGGTGCTCAAGGCCCTCGACGAGCGAGACGAGCTCCTCGTCGCCCTGGTCGATCTGCCGGTCGATCTCGGTCTGGGTGCGGTGGGCCTCCGTACGCAGCGCATGGGCGACGGTCGGCAGGACCAGGCCCGTCGCGGCCGTGATCGCCTCCAGGGCGGTGAGCGCCGCGTCCGGGTAGGCGGAGCGGGCAACGTAGTGCGGTACGTGGGCGGCGACGCCGAGGACGTCGTGTCCGGCCTCCATCAGCCGGTACTCCACCAGGGCCTCGGCGGAGCCGGGAACCTGCGCCTCGTCGAACGGGCTGCGGTGGCCGGGCATGAGGTCCGTGCGGTTGCCGTGCGGGGTGACGCCGACGGGGCGGGTGTGCGGGACGCCCATCGGGATGCCGTGGAAGTTCACCGCGAGGCGGACGCCGAGGCGCTCGACGATCTGCTCGACGGCGGTGGCGAAGCGCTCCCACTCCACGTCGGGCTCGGGCCCGGAAAGCAGCAGGAAGGGCGCCCCGGTCGCGTCCTGGACGACCCGGACGTCCAGCGTCGGCGTCTCGTAGGCCGCCCAGCGATCACGCCGGAAGGTGAGCAGCGGGCGCCGCGCGCGATAGTCGACGAGCCGGTCGTGGTCGAAGCGGGCGACGACCTGGTGCGGCAGCGTTTCGAGTAGGCCGTCGACGATCTGTTCACCGGTCTCGCCCGCGTCGATGTATCCGTCGAAGTGGTAGAGCATGACCAGGCCGGCCGACTCCTGGGCGAGCGCCATGTCGACGACGGCCAGTCCCTTCGGCTCCCATTCGTACAAACTCTGCGGATCAAGCACGGTTACCGCTCCTCCTCGTGTTCCCTGAGAAGAACGCCGGACGGGGCACGAGCATTCCCGGACCATGCCCCTTCACCCAGCGGTTCATGCCAGAACTTGCGCGACAACGCGGGTGTGCTGTGCCGTCACCGCCTACGGGACGTTGTCGGTACGGGACGCTACCGGTACGGACGTTGACATTCATGTCGGTGAACACCTCGACGTGGGAATCGAGTTGACGACGGAAGCCGAGTCGCACCGGCCATCCGTGAACAATGGCCCATACCTTGACATGGCCTCACCTCGTCCCTACCGTCACTGGGCAGCAAGTTCAGGGATTCGCCTCAGGTTCACGTACGGGAACCTCTCGAACTCTTCCGACGGGAAGGCAATGACGTCCTGGTCGACGGCAACAAGGGCTCCCGTACGACCAACAATGGCTACGAGACCCACACCCAGCAGAGCGGCTGGGGCTGCGGCACCGTCTTCCGCAACGACATCTCGGACCTGTCCGGCTCCACGGGCAACAAGCAGATCGCGTTCAACGTCACCAACTACAGCGCGAGCTGTCCGACCACCGTCTACAGCGGCAACACGGCGACCGGCGGCGAGGGCCTGACCAATATCACCGTGACGCCGTAACGGCCCACGCGGCGACCTCGCGCGGCCCCGGACACGAGTGAGGCCCGCCCCCCGAAGGGAGCGGGCCTCACTTTTCAGCTACTGCGGTCGATCACCGACCGGAGGGGGCACGGAGCGTCAGCTCTGGCCGCCCGCCAGCTTCTCGCGCAGGGCAGCCAGGGCCTCGTCCGACGCCAGGGCGCCGGAGTTGTCCGCGGACTCCGAGGAGTACGAGCCGCCACCGCTGCCGCCGGAGGCAGCCGGGGTGCCACTGGCCGGGGCAGCAGCGCCCTCGGCAGCAGCGGCCTCGTCGGCCTCGCGGGACTTGATGACCTGGGCCTGGTGCTGCTCGAAGCGCTGCTGCGCCTCGGCGTACTGCGTCTCCCACGCCTCGCGCTGGGTCTCGTAGCCCTCGAGCCAGTCGTTGGTCTCGGGGTCGAAGCCCTCGGGGTAGATGTAGTTGCCCTGGTCGTCGTAGGACGCGGCCATGCCGTACAGGGTCGGGTCGAACTCGACCGAGGCCGGGTCGGCACCGAAGGACTCGTTGGCCTGCTTCAGCGAGAGGCTGATGCGGCGACGCTCCAGGTCGATGTCGATGACCTTGACGAAGATCTCGTCGTTGACCTGGACGACCTGCTCCGGGATCTCCACGTGGCGCTCGGCCAGCTCGGAGATGTGGACCAGACCCTCGATGCCCTCGTCGACGCGCACGAACGCACCGAAGGGAACGAGCTTGGTGACCTTACCGGGAACGACCTGCCCGATCTGGTGCGTACGGGCGAACTGCTGCCACGGGTCTTCCTGCGTCGCCTTGAGCGACAGCGAGACGCGCTCGCGGTCCATGTCGACGTCGAGAACCTCGACGGTGACTTCCTGGCCGACCTCGACAACCTCGGAGGGGTGGTCGATGTGCTTCCAGGACAGCTCGGAGACGTGCACGAGACCGTCGACGCCGCCGAGGTCCACGAACGCACCGAAGTTGACGATCGAGGAAACGACGCCGGAGCGGACCTGGCCCTTCTGCAGGGTCGTGAGGAAGGTCTGGCGGACCTCGCTCTGGGTCTGCTCCAGCCAGGCGCGGCGGGACAGGACCACGTTGTTGCGGTTCTTGTCCAGCTCGATGATCTTGGCCTCGAGCTCCTTGCCCACGTAGGGCTGGAGGTCGCGGACACGACGCATCTCGACGAGCGACGCCGGCAGGAAGCCGCGGAGGCCGATGTCGAGGATGAGACCACCCTTGACGACCTCGATGACGGTACCGGTGACGATGCCGTCCTCTTCCTTGATCTTCTCGATGGTGCCCCAGGCACGCTCGTACTGAGCGCGCTTCTTCGAGAGGATCAGGCGGCCTTCCTTGTCCTCCTTCTGGAGAACCAGGGCCTCGATCTCGTCACCGACCTTGACGACCTCGTTCGGGTCGACGTCGTGCTTGATCGAAAGCTCGCGGGAGGGGATGACACCTTCGGTCTTGTAACCGATGTCGAGGAGAACCTCGTCCCGGTCAACCTTGACGATGACACCGTCAACGATGTCGCCGTCGTTGAAGTACTTGATCGTCTCGTCGATCGCCGCGAGGAACGCGTCCGCGTCGCCGATGTCGTTGACCGCAACCTGCGGAGTGGTGGCGGTGGTCTCGGTGCTGCTCGTCATGTGGGAAAGGGCTCCGGTACGGACAGTGAGTCGTAGGTACTGCTACGCCGGGAGCCCGTATCGCCTCTGCAGAAGCCGGACAGCTCGGGAAGCACCGGACCCGCCGAACGGGAAGCGCCTCGTGAACCGAGGGGACATGCAACAGATGCGAGCGCGGCCTGCTAGGTCTGAGGCGCGCAGGCTCGCAGCGCAACTTGTAGCATACGGGGGCAGCCGGGCACGGTCAATGCGCGAAGGCGCACACCCGGGGCACAACGGCCCATTTCCGGCACATTTCGTGTTCTCCGAGGCCACATCGGCCCCGGGAGACAATTGGGTGAGCACGGAGCCGTAAGGACAGGCACCCCTGGTTACGTACCGCGTGCGGCGGGGTGAAGGCAAACTACAACGACGGAAACGATGAGCCAAGAGATCCACCCGGCCGAGCCCGAAGCGACACGCCGCAGCGCGTCGCAGGCCGAGAGCAGCCGGGCCAGTCGCGGCTGGTGGGACCGGAACGCCGACGAGTACCAGAGCGACCACGGCTCCTTTCTCGGCGACGACCGTTTCGTCTGGGGTCCGGAGGGGCTCGACGAGGCCGAGGCCGCTCTGCTCGGCCCCGCCGGGTCGCTGAAGGGCCTGGACGTCCTGGAGATCGGTGCGGGCGCCGCGCAGTGCTCGCGCTGGCTCGCCGCCCAGGGGGCCCGTCCGGTGGCCCTGGACCTCTCGCACCGACAGTTGCAGCACGCCCTGCGGATCGGCGACGAGGTCCCGCTGGTGGAGGCGGACGCGGGGGCGCTGCCGTTCCAGGACTCCTCCTTCGACCTGGCGTGCTCCGCCTACGGCGCCGTGCCGTTCGTCGCCGACCCCGTGCAGGTGTTCCGCGAGGTGCACCGGGTACTGCGTCCCGGGGGCCGCTGGGTCTTCTCGGTGACGCATCCGGTCCGCTGGGCGTTCCCGGACGAGCCGGGGCCCGAGGGTCTCTCGGTCGCCGCCTCGTACTTCGACCGCACCCCCTACGTCGAGCAGGACGAGCGGGGCGACGCGGTCTACGTCGAGCACCACCGGACGCTGGGCGACCGGGTGCGGGACGTGGTGGCCGGCGGATTCCGGCTCGTCGATCTCGTCGAACCGGAGTGGCCCGCCTGGAACCACCAGGAGTGGGGCGGCTGGTCCCCGCTGCGCGGGAATCTGATCCCGGGCACGGCGATCTTCGTCTGCGTACGGGACTGACGCCGGGGGCCGTCCCGGGGCCGGAAAACGGTCTCGCGGCCCGGGACCGGCCTCGGGGTACGGGAGCGGAGGCGTGTCGTACGAGACTGGGGGCGTGATCCGTACCGACGCCCTGGACCAGTTGCCCGTACGCACCGCTGTGCCCGCCCTGGAGCGGGCGCTGGACGACCGCGGTGTCGCGGTGCTGTGCGCACCGCCCGGCACCGGCAAGACCACCCTCGTACCCCTGGTCCTGGCCGGCCTGGCCGGTCCGGCCGGGGGCGGCCCGGTGCGCAGGGTGGTGGTCGCCGAGCCGCGGCGGATCGCGGCGCGGGCGGCGGCGCGGCGGATGGCGTGGCTCGTCGGGGAGCAGGCCGGCGGGCGGGTGGGGTTCACGGTCCGCGGAGAGCGGGTGGTGGGGCCCGACACGGTGGTGGAGGTGGTGACCACCGGGGTGCTGCTCCAGCGGCTGCAGCGCGACCAGGAGCTGGCCGGGGTCGATGCGGTGATCATCGACGAGTGCCATGAGCGGCATCTGGACGCGGACACGGTCGCCGCGTTCCTCCTTGACGTGCGGGAGGCGATCCGGCCCGATCTGCGGTTGGTCGCCGCGTCCGCGACGACGGACGCGCAGGGCTGGGCGCGGCTGCTGGGTGACGCCCCCGTGGTGGAGGCGCAGGGTGTTTCGCATCCGGTGGAGGTGGTGTGGGCGCCGCCCGCCGGGCCGGTGCGGCCGCCGCACGGGATGCGGGTCGATCCGGCGCTGTTGACGCATGTCGCGGCGACGGTGCGCCGGGCGCTCGCCGAGCGGGACGGCGACGTGCTGTGTTTCCTGCCCGGTGTCGGCGAGATCGGCCGGGTGGCGGGGCAGCTGGCGGGGGTGGCGGCCGAGGTGCTCCAGGTGCACGGGCGGGCTCCGGCGGCGGTGCAGGACGCGGTGCTGGCCGGGTCGTCCGACGGGCGGCGGGTGGTGCTGGCGACGTCGGTGGCGGAGTCGTCCCTGACGGTGCCCGGGGTGCGGGTCGTGGTCGACTCGGGGCTGGCCAGGGAGCCGCGCACCGATCACGCGCGGGGGCTGAGCGCGCTGACGACCGTACGGGCCTCGCAGGCGGCGGGCAGGCAGCGGGCGGGGCGGGCCGGGCGTGAGGCGCCGGGGACGGTGTACCGGTGCTGGGAGCAGGCGGAGGACGGGCGGCTGGCGCGGTTCCCGTCCCCGGAGATCAAGGTCGCGGATCTGGCGGCGTTCGCGTTGCAGGCGGCCTGCTGGGGCGATCCGGACGCATCGCGGCTGGCGCTGCTCGATCCGCCGCCCGCGGGCGCGATGGGCGCGGCGCGCGAGGTGCTGACGGCGGTCGGCGCGGTGGACACAGCGGGGCGGGTCACCGACCGGGGTGTGCGGCTGTCCCGGCTGGGCCTGCATCCGCGGCTGGCGCGGGCCCTGCTCGACGGCGCCGCCGAGGTGGGCGGGCGGCGGGCGGCCGAGGTGGTGGCGCTGCTGAGCGAGGAGCCGCCGCGGGAGTACGGCGACGATCTGGCGGTGGCGCTGCGTACCGCCCGGCGGGGCCGGGACGGGTATGCGGCGCGGTGGCGGCAGGAGGTTCGGCGGCTGTCGTCGTCGGTCGAGGACGTGGGTGGGGGTTCCGGTCCGGACGACGCCGCCGTCGGTCTGGTGGCCGCGCTGGCGTTCCCGGAGCGGGTGGCGCGGGCGCGGGGCGAGGGGTCGTTCCTGATGGTGTCGGGGACGGGGGCGGAACTGCGGGACGGGTCGGGGCTGCGCAGCGCGCCGTGGCTGGCGGTCGCGGTCGCCGACCGGCCCGCCCATGCCGCGTCCGCGCGGGTGCGGCTCGCCGCCGTCGTCGACGAGGGCACGGCGCGGGCGGCCGCCGGGCAGCTGCGCTTCGCGGGCGAGGAGGTCCACTGGGCAGGCGGCGATGTGGTGGCCCGCCGGGTGGAGCGGCTGGGTGCCGTCGAGCTGTCGGCGCGCCCGCTGAAGCAGCCGGCGCCGGAGCTGGTGCGCGAGGCGCTGGTCGAGGGTCTGCGGCGCGAGGGGCTCGGGCTGCTGCGCTGGACGCGGGACACCGGGCAGTTGCGCGAGCGGCTCGCCTTTCTGCACCGGGAGCTGGGGGAGCCCTGGCCGGAGGTGTCGGACGGTGCGCTGCTGGACCGTGCCGGGGAGTGGCTGGAGCCCGAGCTGTCGCGGGCCCGGCGCCGTTGCGACCTGGCGCGGATCGATGCGGGGCAGGCGCTGCGGCGGCTGCTGCCGTGGGCGACCGGCGAGGCGGCCCGGCTGGACGAGCTGGCGCCGGAGCGGATCGAGGTGCCGAGCGGTTCCCGTATCAGGGTGGAGTACGGCGGGGCGCAGCCCGTACTCGCGGTGAAGCTCCAGGAGCTGTTCGGCCTGCGGGAGACGCCGCGGGTGGCCGGGGTGCCGGTCCTGGTCCATCTCCTCTCCCCCGCCGGCCGTCCCGCGGCGGTCACCGCGGACCTGGCGTCGTTCTGGCGGGAGGGCTACCGGGCTGTGCGGGCGGAGCTGCGCGGCCGGTATCCGAAGCATCCGTGGCCGGAGGACCCCACGACGGTGGAGGCGACCCGGTTCACGAAGGCGCGGCTCAGGCGGGAGTAGGAAGAGGGCCCGGTGGTAGGCAGCGCGGGTGAAGGAGCGGGGCTGGGGTGCGTGCATCGCAGGGCGGAGGATTGAGTCAGATGGGGTCTCCCCTGCTCGAGCGCAGTCGAGAGCTTGGGGAAGGAGCGTTGGTGATTGACGACAACGCCGCGAGGTGCGTGCCCCAGCCCCGCGACGCCGCGAAGCCTGCCGCCGGGCCCTCTGCGGCCCGGCTCAGGCGGGTGCAGGTTGCGGGTCGGGGGTGGGTGCCGTCGTGCCGTCGGGCAGTTCGCCGTCCGGGCGACGGGAGCGTGCCTCCAGCCACAGGGCGAGCGCGAGCAGGACCGTGCCGAGGGCGAGGAAGCCCCAGGGCAGGTACGAGGTGAGCAGCAGGACCAGCATGCGCTGGGACTTGACCAGGGCGACGATCGAATCGACGTAGTCCGCGCGCATCTTCACGTGCCCGGCGAACACGGTGACGGTGTCCTGGGGCAGGCCCATCGCCTTGGCGTTGCGCAGCTCCTCCTTGTGGATCTCCTCGCCGTTGACGGGCGCTCCGGTGACCGGGTCCACCCAGAACATCCGCTTGGTGGTGTACCAGCGGGTCATGCCCGTCTTGGCGATCTGTTCCGGGGTGACGCCCTTGATGGGCATCTTCTTCGGCATCGGGACCTTGGTCCACGGGATGGTCTGCTCGAAGTAGTAGACGTCCATGCCGTGGAAGGCGCGGGTGCCCTTGTAGTGGATGGGCGAGCTGGTGCGGGCCTGCGCGTCGAAGTATGCGTAGTCGCGCTTCTCGGTGAGGAAGGGCCACTTGAACTCGATGCCCTCGCGCCTGACCGGGTCGCCGTCGACGGATTCCCCGGTGGCGTGGACGGGGGCCTGGCTGTGCGCGTCGAAGATGTAGCGCTCGGGGATCTCGGAGACCATCTTGCCGTCCGGGCCGACCACGTAGCTGAGGGCGTCCCAGACGACGACGTCGCGGCCGGCGCTGCGCTCGATCTTCTCGGACTCCTCCACGTTGCCTTTGAGGGTCTGCACGATGGTGACCTTGGGGACCCGTTTGACCTTCATGTTGTCGTTGTAGTCGAGGAGGGTGGCGGGCTTCGCCTCCAGCACCGTCTCCTGGTACTGACTGGGCGGGATCTTCGCGAGCCTGGGGAAGGCGTACCAGCGCATCAGGGGCGACATGGCGGCGAAGAAGACGGCGAAGGCCAGGAGTACGAGGCTGGCTCGGCGGCGCATGGTGGTGGTGCCCTCCCTCAGCTTCTGTTGCTTCTTCCGGTTACTGGTTCTTGGGGCCCGGGACGGTGGTCAGCAGAGGTTTGGGCGAGGTTTCTCCGGGCGGGGCGCCGATCGCGCTGATGGTGAAGACGAGCGCGAGGGCTGCGGCCAGCCCGATGGCGGCGGCGACGAGGGCACGCATGCCGGTCCTCCCGGAGAGCACATATCTGATGGGTCGTCAGGGTTGGGGCACCGTAGCAACGTGGGCGCGAGATGAGAACACCGGGCGCGGGATCAGAAGACGTGGAACAGCCCCTCTGCCGGGTGGTGGCGGAGGGGCTGCCGGGACGTGCGGGCGGGCTGATCAGGCGGCGGGGGGCTCCGGGCTCTGCGATGCATCCGGGGCCGGTGATGTCTCCGGGGCCGGCGGGGCCTCGACCTCCAGCTCGATGACGATTACGGCGCCGCCCTCGGTGGTGAGGCGCAGCTTGTAGGTGCCCGCGGTGCCGTCGGCGTAGATCTTCGGGAGCTTCAGGGTGCCGTCGGCGCCGGTCCTCAGATTCGTGAGGGTGCGGACCGTCTTGCCGTCCGCGTCCTTGAAGTACGGGCCCTTGTCGTTCTCGGCGGGCTCCGCCGCGTCGGTGATCATGGTGGCGGTGACGGCGACACCGTCGGCGACCGCGTCCTTGTAGGTGGCCTTGACCTCGACGGTGTCGGCGAACTCGGCGCCGGGCGCGGCGGTCAGGGCCTTGTCGTCGGTCCTGGCGATCGCGTCGGCCCGACGGGCGGTGACGGTCGCGCCGTAGGTGACGGGGGGCAGGGAGCGGCCGGTGGCGATGGCCCGCACCGTGAACTTCCCCGTCCTCTCGCCCGCCTTCAGCACCGGGGCGGTGACCGTGCCGTCGGCCGTGGTGAGGAGGGTGACCGCCTTCTTCCCGCCGTCGAAGGCGGCGTCCGTGTCACCGGCGATGGTGAAGGTCACGGACACCCTGGCGAGCGGGCCGCCGAGGCTGTTCCTGGCCCGCACCTTGATCCGCTCGGCGAACGTGTCGCCCGCGGTGGCGGTCAGCGTGCCGGTGCCGGCGTTCTCCACGCCCGCGAGGGTCTGGGACGGCGTGGGGGTGGGGGTGGGGGTGGGGGTGGGTTCGGGGGTCGGGCCGGTCGTGGTGCCGCCGCCCGGCTTCGAGGGGGCCGGGCTCGGCTTCGGCCCGGGCTCGGCGGATCCGGACGGCGAGGGGGAGGGACTCGGGCTGCCGGGCCTCGCGTCCGTACCGCCGAGGCCGGGCGGGACCACGCCGGTGCCGTCGGGGATCTCGTGGGTGCCGCGCTTGTAGTACTCGAACCAGGAGCGGACCGTACGGAGGTAGGCGTCCGAGTGGTTGTAGCTCAGGACCGCCCGGTCGAGATCCGTGGCGATGGACAGATCTCGGGAGCCGGCGCAGAGGTAGTGTCCGGCGGCGAGCGCCGCGTCGTAGATGTTGTTGGGGTCCTTGCGGCCGTCACCGTTGCCGTCCTGGCCCCAGGTCGCCCAGGTGGACGGGATGAACTGCATCGGGCCGACGGCGCGGTCGTGCGTCGCGTCCCCGTCGTACGCCCCGTTGTCGGTGTCCTTGATCAGGGCGAAACCCCGGCCGTCGAGGACCGGGCCGAGGATCGGGGAGAACGTGGTGCCGTTCGCGTCGACCCGGCCGCCGCGCGCATGGCCGGACTCGACCTTGCCGATCGCGGCGAGCAGCTGCCACGGCAGCCGGCAGGCGGCGTCGCTGCTCGCGAGGCTCTGCTCGGCCTTCTTGTACGCGGCCAGGATCGACGCCGGGATGCCGGATTCCGCGCTGCCGGTGACGGGCAGATTCGTGGACGTTCCCGGCTTGTCGGGCGTGATCAGCGGGGGCAGTTCCGTGTAGTACGGCGAGTTGCCGGTGGCCGCGCCGTCGTCGGGCGGAGGTGTCGTTCCGGTGGACTGCGGGTCGCCACTGCCGGAGACCAGCGGTGTGCCGGGGGCGCCGGAGGCGGAGAGTGCCGCAACGGCGACGGCGGCCACGGCGGTGGTGGTCGCCCCCTTGCGAAGCCGACGACCGAACTGCGCTGCCATACCTCTGGCCCCTCCCCATCGACGACTGTCCGCGCTCCCCAGCGCCTGGACTCAGGCGACCCTACGGCAACTTGTGCCGCCGGAACACCGTGCAATGACCGGATCTTGCCTGTATTTCACGTTCTCGACAGCAAGTTGTACGGCCGTCGCCGGGCGGGCGACGGGGGCTCGCGCATACTTGCCGCCATGCCGTTCACCCTCAGTCATGCCGCCGCCGTGCTCCCGGGGATGCGGCGCAACGGAACGGCGCGTGGCCCGCTCCTCGCCTCGGCCCTCGTCGCGGGCTCGTTCGCGCCCGACATGACGTACTACGCGGATACCGCGATCCCTGGAGCCATGGAGTTCGGGCAGGTCACCCATTCGGTGTGGGGCGTGTGCACGGTCGATGTGCTGATCACCGGGGTCGTGGTGGCGCTGTGGCTGCTGCTGCGCGAACCGTTGGTGGCGCTGCTGCCTGGGGCCTGGCAGGGCCGGGTGCACACGTTCGTACGGGGCCGGCGCGCACCCGGGCGGGGGGCGTGGGGTGTCCGGGACGGTGGGTGGTTCGCGCTGTCGGCGGTCATCGGGGCGGCCACCCATGTCGTCTGGGACGCCTTCACCCATCACGACCGGTGGGGTGTGCGGCTGGTGCCGGTGCTCGACGGGAGCGTGGCGGGACATCCCGTGTTCCAGCTGGTGCAGTACGGCAGTTCGGCCGTGGCACTGGCCGTGCTCGCCCGGTTCACGGCGTCGGGGCTGCAGCGGACGGGGGCGTGCCCGGCCCCGCCGTCCGTGCCCGTGCTGAGCCATCGGGGCCGGTGGTCGGTGGCGGCGCTGCTGAGCGTGTGCGTACTGCTCGGTGTCGTACACCGGTGCGCGCGCTGGTACGCGTACATCGGGCACATCGACACCCCGCTGGACATCATCCCGACCGCCTGCTTCGGCGCCGGGGCGGGGGCGGCGGTGGGCCTGGTGCTGTACGGGGCGTGGATGCGGCTGCGGCGACCGCGTGCGTCCGTGCCCCCGGTCGCCGGACGGGCCTGATTCCCGGGAGTCCCCGAAAAAACCGGGCCCGTCCGGCGCCGCCGGGTCAGTGCGCCGCGGACTCCCAGTCCGTGCCGACACCGACCGAGACATCGAGCGGGGCGCGCAACTGCACGGCCGTGGACATCTCGTGGCGGAGGATCTCCTCCACCCGCACGCGCTCGCCCTCGGCGATCTCCAGCACGATTTCGTCGTGGACCTGGAGCAGCATCCGGGACTTCAGCTTCGCCTCGGTCAGCGCCCGGTCGACATGGAGCATGGCGACCTTGACGATGTCCGCCGCCGTGCCCTGGATCGGTGCGTTGAGCGCCATCCGCTCGGCCATCTCACGGCGCTGGCGGTTGTCGCTGTTGAGGTCGGGGAGGTAGCGGCGGCGGCCGAAGACCGTCTCCGTGTAGCCGGTGGCCCTGGCCTCCTCCACCACACGGTGCAGATAGTCACGCACTCCGCCGAACCGCTCGAAGTAGGTGTCCATCAGGCCGCGCGCCTCGCCCGCCTCGATGCTCAGCTGCTGGGAGAGGCCGAACGCGGAGAGCCCGTACGCAAGTCCGTAGCTCATGGCCTTGATCTTGCGGCGCATCTCCGGGTCGACGGCCGACTTGTCGACGCCGAAGACCTGCGAGGCGACCGTCGTGTGCAGGTCCTCGCCGGAGGTGAACGCCTCGATGAGGCCGGCGTCCTCGGAGAGGTGGGCCATCACCCGCAGTTCGATCTGGCTGTAGTCGGCCGTCATCAGCGTTTCGAAGCCTTCACCGACGACGAAGCCCCGGCGGATGGCCCGGCCCTCGTCCGTACGGACCGGGATGTTCTGCAGGTTGGGGTCGGTGGAGGAGAGCCGGCCGGTCGCCGCCACCGTCTGGTTGAACGTGGTGTGGATACGGCCGTCGGCCGCGATCGTCTTGATCAGGCCCTCGACGGTGACCCGCAGCTTCGCCTGTTCGCGGTGGCGCAGCATGATGACCGGCAGCTCGTGCTCGGTCTGGGCGGCGAGCCAGGCCAGGGCGTCGGCGTCCGTCGTGTATCCGGTCTTCGTCTTCTTCGTCTTGGGCAGGCCCAGCTCGCCGAAGAGGACTTCCTGGAGCTGCTTGGGCGAACCGAGGTTGAACTCGCGGCCGACCGCGGCGTGCGCCTCCTTCACCGCCTGCTGCACCGCACCGGCGAACTGCTGCTCCATGCCTTCCAGATGGGCCCGGTCCGCGGCGATGCCATGCCGCTCCAGGCGGGCCAGCAGGACGGACGTCGGCAGCTCCATGTCATGCAGCAGCTCGGTCGCGCCGACCTCGGCGAGCCGGGCGGTGAAGGCGTCCCCCAGGTCCAGGACCGCGCGGGCCTGCGTCATCAGGGCGTCGGCCTCGGCCTGGTCGTCCGCGCCGAAGGCCAGCTGCCCGTCGGACGCCGCCGCGGGGGCCAGCTCCCGGCCCAGGTACTCCACCGCCAGTGCGTCCAGCGCGAAGGAACGGCGGCCCGGCTTGACCAGATAGGCGGCCAGCGCGGTGTCCATCGTGACGCCGTCGACCTGCCAGCCGTGCTCCGGGAAGACCCGCATGGCGCTCTTCGCGTTGTGCATGACCTTCGGCCGCTCCGCGTCGGCGATCCAGGCGGCGAACGCCTGCTCGTCGCCCTCGTCGAGCTCCGCGGGGTCGAACCAGGCCGCCGCCCCGCCGGCCGCGGCGAGCGCGATCTCGGTGACCGTGCCCGTGCCCAGCGCCCACGTGTCGACGGTGGCGACGCCGAGCGGCTGCCCGCCGTGCTCGGCGAGCCACGGCGCCAGCTCGCCCGCGCCCAGCACCGCGCCGTCCAGCTCGATGCCCGCGGCGGGCGCCGGGGTCTCGTCCTCGGCCGCGCCCGGGTCGACGGCCAGCAGCCGCTCGCGCAGGCTCGGGTTACGGATCTCCAGGACGTCGAGCACACCGGTCACCGCGGTGCGGTCGTACGGTGCGCGCTCCAGGTCCTGCGGGGTCTTCGGCAGCTCCACGTCGCGGACCATCTCGGTCAGCCTGCGGTTCAGCCGCACCGCGTCCAGGTGATCCCGGAAATTCTGACCGGCCTTGCCCTTGACCTCCTCCGCGCGCTCCACCAGCTCGTCGAACGAACCGAACTGGTTGATCCACTTCGCGGCGGTCTTCTCACCGACGCCGGGGATGCCCGGAAGGTTGTCCGACGGGTCACCGCGCAGCGCCGCGAAGTCCGGGTACTGCCGCGGCGTGAGCCCGTACTTCTCCTCGACCTTCGCCGGGGTGAAGCGCGTCAGCTCCGAGACGCCCTTCGTCGGATACAGCACGGTGACGTTGTCCGTGATCAGCTGGAACGAATCCCGGTCACCGGTGACGATCAGCACCTCGAAACCGGCCGCCTCGGCCTGCGTGGCCAGCGTGGCGATGACGTCGTCGGCCTCGAAACCGTCGATCGCGAAACGGTCGGCGTGCATCGCGTCGAGCAGCTCGCCGATCAGCTCCACCTGGCCCTTGAACTCGTCCGGCGTCTTCGAGCGGTTCGCCTTGTACTCCGGGAACTCCTCCGAGCGCCAGGTCTTGCGCGAGACGTCGAACGCCACCGCGAAATGCGTCGGCGCCTCGTCACGCAGTGTGTTCGCCAGCATCGAGGCGAAGCCGTACACCGCGTTCGTCGGCTGCCCCGACCCTGTCGTGAAATTCTCCGCAGGCAGCGCAAAGAACGCCCGGTACGCCAGGGAGTGCCCGTCCATCAGGAGCAGGCGCGGTCGGTTGTCTGCCGTCTTCTTCGATGCCGTCTCAGCCACGCCCCCGATCCTGCCACGGACCACTGACAATCCCGACCGCACATGACTCCCGGACCCTCCGCCCCGGCCGCGTGGCAGGATCGCGCGAGGAACACGTACCGCACCGATACGTAAGCGCACCGCGCGCACGCGCATCGGCACCGCCTCGAAGAGGAGCGCACCATGGCCACGAAGCCGCCCACAGGTGACCCGGTCCAGGACGCACCGCAGGTCGAACCCGCGCAGCACGCCGCCGCCGGACTGCCGGCCGTGGCCCACAGCCTGCTCATCGCCCAGCAGCAGATGGGCCTGCGGCGCACCGCGCAGACCCTCCTCAAGGTCAACCAGAAGAACGGCTTCGACTGCCCGGGCTGCGCCTGGCCCGAGGGCGACAAGCGGCACACCGCGGAATTCTGCGAGAACGGCGCCAAGGCCGTCGCCGAGGAGGCGACGCTGCGCCGTGTCACCCCCGACTTCTTCGCCGCGCACCCGGTCGCCGATCTCGCCTCGCGCAGCGGGTACTGGCTGGGCCAGCAGGGCCGGATCACCCAGCCCATGTACCTCCCCGAGGGCGCCGAGCGGTACGAGACGGTGACCTGGGAGCGCGCCTTCGGCATCATCGCCGAGGAGCTGGGCGCGCTCGACTCCCCCGACGAGGCCCTCTTCTACACCTCCGGGCGCACCAGCAACGAGGCGGCGTTCCTGCTCCAGCTGTTCGCCCGCGAATTCGGCACCAACAACCTCCCCGACTGCTCCAACATGTGCCACGAGTCCTCCGGCTCGGCCCTCGTGGAGACCATCGGCATCGGCAAGGGCAGCGTCTCCCTGGAAGACCTCCACCAGGCCGACCTGATCATCGTCGCCGGACAGAACCCCGGCACGAACCACCCCCGGATGCTCTCCGCCCTGGAGAAGGCCAAGTCGGCGGGCGCGAAGATCATTTCGGTGAATCCGCTGCCCGAGGCCGGCCTGGAGCGGTTCAAGAACCCGCAGACCCCGCTCGGCATGGTCAGGGGCGCCGCGCTCAACGATCTCTTCCTGCAGATCCGTATCGGCGGCGACCAGGCCCTCTTCCGACTCCTCAACAAAATGATCCTGGAGACCGAGGGCGCCGTCGACGAAGACTTCGTACGAGAACACACCCACGGCTACGAGGAGTTCGCGACCGCGGCCCGCGAAGCCGACTGGAAGCAGACCCTCGCCGCCACCGGCCTCGACCGCGGCGCCATCGAAGAGGCCCTCGCGATGGTCCTCGCCTCCCAGCGCACCATCGTGTGCTGGGCCATGGGCCTCACCCAGCACAAGCACTCCGTGCCGACCATCCGCGAAGTGGTCAACTTCCTCCTGCTGCGCGGCAACATCGGCCGCCCCGGCGCCGGAGTCTGCCCCGTCCGCGGCCACTCCAACGTCCAGGGCGACCGCACCATGGGCATCTTCGAGCGCCCCTCCCCCGCCTTCCTCGACGCCCTCGACAAGGAATTCGGGATCACCTCGCCGCGCCACCACGGCTACGACGTCGTCCGCTCCATCGAGGCCCTGCGCGACGGCGACGCCAAGGTCTTCTTCGCCATGGGCGGAAACTTCGTCGCGGCCACCCCCGACACCGGCGTCACCGAGGCCGCGATGCGCCGCGCCCGCCTCACCGTCCACGTCTCCACCAAGCTCAACCGCTCGCACGCCGTGACCGGCACCCGCGCGCTGATCCTGCCGACACTGGGCCGTACCGACAAGGACGTCCAGGCGAGCGGCAAGCAGTTCGTCACCGTCGAGGACTCCATGAGCATGGTCCACGCCTCGCGCGGCAACCTCACTCCGGCCGGCCCCCATCTGCTCTCCGAGCCCGCCATCGTCGCCCGCCTCGCCCGCGCCGTCCTCGGCCCCGGATCGACCACCCCCTGGGAGGAGTTCGAGAAGGACTACGCGACGATCCGCGACCGCATCTCCCGCGTCGTCCCCGGCTTCGAGAACTACAACGCCCGCGTCGCCCGGCCCGGCGGCTTCACCCTCCCCCACGGCCCCCGCGACGAACGCCGCTTCCCCACCACGACCGGCAGGGCCAACTTCACCGCCGCACCCGTCGAGTACCCCGAACTCCCCGAAGGCAGGCTGCTGTTGCAGACCCTGCGCTCCCACGACCAGTACAACACCACCATCTACGGCCTCGACGACCGCTACCGCGGCATCAAGGGCGGCCGCCGGATCGTCCTGGTCAACCCCGAAGATGCCCACGCACTCGGCCTGGCCGACGGCACCTGCACCGACCTGGTCAGTGAGTGGAAGGACGGCGTCGAACGCCGCGCCCCCGGCTTCCGCGTCGTGCACTACCCGACAGCCCGGGGCTGCGCCGCCGCCTACTACCCGGAGACCAACGTGCTGGTCCCCCTCGGCTCCACGGCCGACACCAGCAACACCCCCGCCAGCAAGTCCGTCGTCGTGCGCTTCGAGAACGTCCAGGGGCCGGCCGGCCAGGAATGATCCGTACCCACAACCCACCAGGGCCTGCCCCGCGGATCAGGGCCGGACAGGCCCTAAGCGTTCGCTCAGTCGTCTGATAAGAACAATGCATACAGCAACAAGACGGTGAACCACCGCAGACGATCGGAGCCGGACCCCATGGGCGAGCACACCACACCCAAGTTCCCCCAGGAGATCATCGACGAGTACGCCGCACTCGGCGTCGACCTGCCCGCCCTCTTCTCCGCCGGCCACCTCGGCGAGCGCATGGGCGTCACGATCGCCGAAGCCTCCGCGGACCGCGTCGTCGGCACCATGCCCGTCGAGGGAAACACCCAGCCCTACGGACTGCTCCACGGCGGCGCCTCAGCCGTCCTCGCCGAGACCCTCGGCTCGATCGGCTCCATGCTCCACGGCGGCGCCACCAAGCTCGCCGTCGGCGTCGACCTGAACTGCACCCATCACCGAGGGGTACGAAGCGGCCTCGTCACCGGCGTCGCCACCCCCGTACACCGCGGCCGCTCCACCGCCACCTACGAGATCGTCATCACCGACGAACACGACAAGCGGGTCTGCACCGCCCGACTCACCTGCCTGCTCCGCGACGCACCCCGGCCCGACGCCGCCTGACCGACCGGAACACACCGCACCACCCGCACCGCACCACTGCCCGGCCGGACCACCATCCGGCCGGGCAGAGCCATTTCTGCCCACAACCGCCCACGCACACACCACAGTTGAACAACCCAGCTGGCCAACACCCTTGACCGCGCACTCCGTTGTATGGCCCACTCGGCACTCCCCGCACACCACACCGCGTCGACCACACCGACCCGAATGTAACACTGTGTAACAAACGCACCATGTGCAAACAGTCCCACGCAACACCCCGAACCCGGCCCCACCGCCGCCGGGCACCTCGTCGCGCCCACACGGACCCCTCCCCGCCCCCACCGCGCGACAGCAGCAAGATCCACCCAAGCCCCTTAGCAGAGCTGCGCGTTCTCACCATCCGGTCACTCCACCCGACCGGCAAAAAACCGTACATGTCGGCACAGCCACCTCAAGCCTTGCTCAAGGGCATAACAAGACAGTCACATCCTGCGGCGGACCCATCCCTGACCCCCACACCTGCGCCTAGAGTCACCGCCAGTCACCGCGCCGCCGGGCGCGTCTGCAGCACGGCCCTGTACCAACCAGTACGGCCCGGCGAACGACACGGCACCTCAAGCAGAGGAGGCCGCGCCAGGGAAAGGACCTTTCGTGCGACACCGTTCTTTGCTCATCCTCACCACAGTGCTCACCACCGGAGCACTGACACTCACCGCCTGCGGGTCGCGCGACGACAGCAACAAGAGCAGCAGCGGCGACACCCAGACCGTCGTCATCGGCGTCGACGCGCCCATCACGGGCGACCTGTCCGCCCTCGGCCTCGGCATCAAGAACTCCGCGGACCTCGCCGCCAAGACGGCGAACAAGGAAAAGACCGTCCCCGGCATCAAGTTCGTGGTCAAGCCGCTCGACGACCAGGCACAGCCCTCCGTCGGCCAGCAGAACGCCCAGAAGTTCATCGACGACGACACCGTCGTCGGCGTCGTCGGCCCGCTGAACTCCGGCGTCTCCCAGTCGATGCAGAAGCCGCTCAACGACGCCTCCCTCACCCAGGTCTCCCCCGCCAACACGGGCACCGAACTCACCCAGGGCGAGAACTGGAAGACCGGCGACAAGAAGCGCCCCTACAAGACCTACTTCCGCACCGCCACCACGGACCAGATCCAGGGCGCCTTCGCAGCGAAGTACCTCTTCAACGACGCGAAGATCAAGCAGGTCTACCTCATCGACGACCAGAAGCCCTACGGCGCCGGTCTCGCCGCCTCCTTCAAGGCGACCTTCACCACCCTCGGCGGCAAGATCGTCGGCTCCGACCACGTCAACCCCGACGACCGCGACTTCAACGCCGTCGTCACCAAGGTCAAGAAGTCCGGCGCCAAAGCCGTCTACTACGGCGGCGAGTACCCCGCCGGCGCACCCCTGAGCCAGCAGCTCAAGGACAGCGTCAAGATCCCCCTCATGGGCGGCGACGGCATGTACAGCGCCGACTTCATCAAGCTCAACAAGAAGGCCCAGGGCGACATCGCCACCTCCGTCGGCAAGCCCGTCGAGGAACTCGACTCCGCCAAGAAGTTCATCGCGGACTACAAGACGGCCGGATACAAGGACGCCTACGAGGCCTACGGCGGCGGCACCTACGACGCCACCTGGTCCATCATCGAGGCCGTCAAGATCGCCGTCGCCGACAACAACGGCAAGCTCCCCGACAACGCCCGCGTCAAGGTCCTCGAAGCCATGAGCAAGGTCAAGTTCGACGGCGTCACCGGCCCCGTCTCCTTCGACGAATACGGCGACACCACCAACACCATGATGACCGCCTACCAGGTCGACGGCGGCAAGTGGACCTCCAAGCTCAGCGAGGCCTACAAGCCCTGACCCCCGCAGGCCCTCCCGGCCACGCACTGAACTGACACCAGACCGCGCGGGAGCGCTACCAGCGCTCCCGCGCGGTGCCATATCCGAACCACTCCACGGAGGCCCTGCGGTGAACGAACTGCCGCAACAGCTGGCCAATGGACTCATCCTCGGCGCGATGTACGGTCTCATCGCGATCGGCTACACGATGGTCTACGGAATCATCCAGCTCATCAACTTCGCCCACGGCGAGATCTTCATGATCGGAGGCTTCGGAGCTCTCACCGTGTACCTCTGGATGCCGGCCGGTGTCTCCCTCCTCGCAATCATCCCACTCATGATCATCGGCGGCGTCATATGCTCCGTCGCCGTCAGCACAGCCGCCGAACGCTTCGCCTACCGGCCCCTGCGAGGCGCCCCCCGACTCGCACCGCTCATCACCGCGATCGGACTCTCCCTCGCACTCCAGCAGGCCATCTGGAAGTGGTACCCCGACGCCAAGAAGGACCGATCCTTCCCCCAGTTCAAGGGCGAAGCGATCGACATCCTCGGCGCCCACATCCAACGCGGTGACCTCTTCGTCCTCATCACGGCACCCATCTGCATGCTCGCCCTCGGACTCTTCGTCTCCAAGACCCGCACCGGCCGCGGCATGCAGGCCACCAGCCAGGACCCCGACACCGCAAAACTCATGGGCATCAACACCGACCGCATCATCGTCATGGCCTTCGCCATCGGTGCCGCGTTCGCCGCCGTCGCCGCCGTCGCCTACGGGCTCAAAAACGGCCAGATCGGCTTCAAAATGGGCTTCATCATGGGCCTCAAAGCCTTCACCGCAGCCGTACTCGGCGGCATCGGCAACATCTACGGCGCCATGCTCGGCGGCGTCGTACTCGGCATCGCCGAATCCCTCGCCACCGGCTACATGAGCAACGTCCCCGGCATGGAACTCTTCGGCGGCGGCGCCTGGAAGGACGTATGGGCCTTCGTCCTCCTCATCATCGTCCTGCTGCTCCGCCCCCAGGGCCTGCTCGGCGAACGCGTCGCGGATCGGGCGTGATACGGATGACCACCAACCACACCACCACGCCCGGGACCACCTCCTTCCTCCCGGTCCCCGCAGCCGCCGCCCGCATCGCCACCCTCGCCGGCGCCGCAATCGCACTCGCCGGCACCTTCCTCGCCTGGACCTGGACCAGCGACTTCCCCGGCGACCTCACCGTCACCGGCTACCCCGGCGGCCTCCAGGTCCTCACCCTCACCAGCGCCGCACTCACCCTGCTCTTCGCGCTCTCCGGGTACGGCATCCGAGGCCTCGGCTGGCTCACCCCCGGCGGCACCAACAGCCCCGTCCGCCTCCTGGCCCTCGGCACCCTCGGCACCACCGGCTACACCATCGGCGCCATCGCCTACGACCTCGGCGGCGTCGTCAACCTGGAACCCGGCGCCTGGGTCAGCGGCATCGGCGCACTCATCACCGCCATCGCCGCACTCGGCCTCCCCGACGACCAGCCACACACCACCACCGCCACCACCACCTGGCAGCGCTTCCGCAACAGCCTCGGCGCCCCACCGGCCCGCCGCACCAACCCCCTCCCCTCCTGGGCCGAAATCCTCATCATCGCCGTAGCCTTCGGCATCGGCCTCTACATCTTCAGCTACGGAATCGACACCGACTACGCCGAACTCTTCATCGGCTTCCTCATCACCGTCGGCTTCGCCTTCACCGCACTCCACCGCGCCGGACTCATCTCCCGCGTCACCGCACTCACCACCAAACACCGCAACGTCACCCTCACCGCCGCCCTCGTCGCAGCCGTCTGCTTCCCCTTCACCCAGCAGAAAGAGGAATACGCGCTCATCGGCGCCAACATCCTCATCTTCGCGACCGTGGCACTCGGCCTCAACGTCGTCGTCGGCCTCGCCGGCCTCCTCGACCTCGGATACGTCGCCTTCCTCGGCGTCGGCGCCTACGCCGCCGCCCTGGTCTCCGGCTCCACCATGTCGGCCATCGGCGTCGAATTCCCCTTCTGGGCCGCCGTACTCACCGGCGCCGCAGCCTCACTCGTCTTCGGCGTCCTCATCGGCGCACCCACCCTCCGACTACGCGGCGACTACCTCGCCATCGTCACCCTCGGCTTCGGTGAAATCTTCCGCCTCACCGTGAACAACCTCAACGGCAACAGCGGACCCGACCTCACCAACGGCTCCCAAGGCATCCCCAGCATCCCCGACCTCGACTTCTTCGGATTCGACTTCGGACTCAAACACGACATCCTCGGCTTCAACCTCGGCAGGTCCGCCAACTACTACCTGCTGATGCTCGTCTTCACCGCCGTCGTCGTCCTCGTCTTCCGCCGCTCCGGAGAATCCCGCATCGGCCGCGCCTGGGTCGCCATCCGCGAAGACGAAACCGCAGCCACCGCCATGGGCATCAACGCCTTCCGGCTCAAACTGCTGGCCTTCGCCCTCGGCGCCACCCTCGCCGGCCTCGCCGGAACCGTCCAGGCACACGTCAACTACACCGTGACACCCGAGCAGTACCAGTTCGCCGGCTCCGTACCACCCAACTCCGCGTTCCTCCTCGCCGCCGTCATCCTCGGCGGCATGGGAACCCTCAGCGGACCCCTCGTCGGCGCCGCACTGCTCTACCTCATCCCGGCCAAGCTCCAGTTCATGTCGGACTACCAGCTCTTCCTCTTCGGCGTCGCACTCATCCTCCTGATGCGCCTGCGCCCCGAAGGCCTCGTCGCCGACCGCAGGAAGAAGCTCGAATTCCACGAGACCGACCAGCTCGACCTACCCGAGCCACGGCAGTCCGAAGAAACCGGCGCCGACATCGCCAAGGCGGGGGCGTGACCACCATGACCACCACGAAAACCGCCACCACCGTCCTCGACGCCAACGGCGTCACCATGCGCTTCGGCGGCCTCACCGCCGTACGCAACGTCGACCTCACCGTCAACGCGGGCGAGATCGTCGGCCTCATCGGCCCCAACGGCGCCGGCAAGACCACCTTCTTCAACTGCCTCACCGGCCTCTACGTCCCCACCGAGGGCAAGGTCAGCTACAAAGGCACCGTCCTGCCGCCCAAGCCCCACCTCGTCACCCAGGCAGGCATCGCCCGCACCTTCCAGAACATCCGGCTCTTCGCCAACATGACCGTCCTGGAAAACGTCCTCGTCGGACGCCACACCAGGACCAAAGAAGGCCTCTGGTCCGCCCTCCTACGGCTCCCCGGCTTCACCAAGGCCGAACACGCCAGCCGCGAACGAGCCATGGAGCTCCTGGAGTTCATCGGCCTCCAGGACAAGGCCGAACACCTCGCGCGCAACCTCCCCTACGGAGACCAGCGCAAGCTCGAAATCGCCCGCGCACTGGCCAGCGACCCCGGACTCCTGCTCCTCGACGAGCCCACCGCCGGCATGAACCCGCAGGAAACCCGCGTCACCGAAGAACTCATCTTCGCCATCCGCGAACAGGGCATCGCCGTCCTCGTCATCGAGCACGACATGCGGTTCATCTTCAACCTCTGCGACCGCGTCGCCGTCCTCGTCCAGGGCGAGAAACTCGTCGACGGCACCTCCGACGTCGTCCAGAGCGACGAACGCGTCGTCGCCGCCTACCTCGGCACCCCCTTCGAAGGTGCCCCCGGCGCCGAAGAAGTCGCCGAGGTCGAAGCAGCCGAAGCCGTCGCCACCAAGGCGGCCGACGCCGCCGACACCAACAGCACGACCGAAACCGACAGCACCACCGGCACCACCGGCACCACCGGCACCACCGGCACCACCGGCACCGAGGAGGAGGACGCCCGATGACCGCACTACTGGAGGTCGAGGACCTCCGCGTCGCCTACGGCAAGATCGAAGCCGTCAAGGGCATCTCCTTCACCGTCGAAGCCGGCCAGGTCGTCACCCTCATCGGCACCAACGGTGCGGGCAAGACCACCACCCTGCGCACCCTCTCCGGACTGCTCAAGCCGGCCGGCGGCCGCATCACCTTCGACGGCCAACCACTCGCCAACATCCCGGCCCACAAGGTCGTCTCCCTGGGCCTCGCCCACTCCCCCGAGGGACGCCACATCTTCCCCCGGCTGACGATCACGGAGAACCTCCAGCTCGGCGCCTACCTCCGCAACGACAAAGCAGGCATCGAGAAGGACATCCAGCGCGCCTACGACCTCTTCCCCATCCTCGGGGAACGCCGCAAGCAGGCCGCCGGAACCCTCTCGGGCGGCGAACAGCAGATGCTCGCCATGGGCAGGGCCCTCATGTGCCAGCCCAAGCTCCTGATGCTCGACGAACCCTCCATGGGCCTCTCCCCGATCATGATGCAGAAGATCATGGAGACCATCGTCGAACTCAAGGCCCAGGGCACCACCATCCTGCTCGTCGAACAGAACGCCCAGGCCGCACTCTCCCTCGCGGACCACGGCCACGTCATGGAGGTCGGCAAGATCGTCCTCTCCGGCACCGGCGCGGACCTCCTCCACGACGAGTCCGTCCGCAAGGCCTACCTCGGCGAGGACTGACCCCTCCCGTACACATGCAGGAGGCCCGCACCCGGCTGACCGGGTACGGGCCTCCTGCATGAGCGCGTACAGGCCTACTCGGCCGCCTTCTTCTTCTCCTCGGCGTCCTCGATCAACGCCTCGGCAAGCTGCTGCATCGACAGCCGACGGTCCATCGACGTCTTCTGGATCCACCGGAACGCGGCCGGCTCCGACAGACCGTAATCCGTCTGCAGAATGCTCTTCGCCCGGTCCACCAGCTTCCGCGTCTCCAGCCGCTGCGCGAGGTCGGCAACCTCACCCTCCAGCGCCTTCAGCTCCGCGAACCGCGACACCGCCATCTCGATGGCCGGCACCACGTCGCTCTTGCTGAACGGCTTCACGAGATACGCCATCGCCCCGGCGTCCCGCGCCCGCTCCACGAGATCGCGCTGCGAGAACGCGGTGAGCATCAGGACCGGCGCGATGGACTCCTCAGCGATCTTCTCCGCGGCGGAGATCCCGTCGAGAATCGGCATCTTCACATCGAGGATGACCAGATCCGGCCGGTGCTCCCGGGCGAGCTCGACAGCCCGCTGCCCGTCCCCGGCCTCACCGACGACCGCGTAGCCCTCTTCCTCCAGCATCTCTTTGAGATCGAGACGGATGAGCGCCTCGTCCTCCGCGATGACGACGCGGGTCGTCAGCGGCGGAACGTGCGACTTGTCGTCGTCGGCTGCGGGCTGGGACGGCTCGGGGGTTGTCACGGTGCTCCTTATTTCAAGGCAGGTGCTGCTACCTGAGCCTACCTAGCTCCTGTATGTTTGAGTCACAGCGGGCCTACGCTAACCTTCGATGCTAAGGCCAGCCCTGGTAGTCCAGCGGAAGAGACACGGTGCTCAAACCACCGACAGCGTGGGTTCGAATCCCACCCAGGGCACTTCACCTTTGATTCCAAGGTCCAGCACAGCTTAGCGGTCTTCACTCCTGCTGGTGAACGCTCCTTCGAATCTGGCACACGCCAGTGAAGGTTGCACGAGACTTCACCGCATGGAACAGCACAATCCATCGATACGGGACGAAGCGCTCGCCCTCTTACGAAGTGGCTCCACCAATCGAGCGGTTGCAGAGCTTCTCAACGTTCCTCGTGGAACAGTCGGCTGGTGGCTGCACCAGGACCGCAAGCACCGCGGCGTGCAATATGAGCAGCCCACCGACTGCCCCGTGTGCACAGGTCGAGACTTCGATCGCGTTGCGTACGCGTATCTACTCGGGCTCTACCTCGGAGACGGCCACATCATCTCCAAGCCCAAGCAGCACCACCTGTCGGTCTTCTGCGGAGACTCATGGCCCGGCCTGATCGAAGAAGCAGAATCGGCAATGCGCAGGGTGATGCCCATGCCGCGCATCGGACGCCGCCAGAAAAACGGCTGCGTCGAGGTCAAGTCCTATACGAAGCACTGGACATGCGTATTCCCGCAACACGGCCCCGGCAGGAAGCACGAGCGCCCCATCATCCTCGAACCCTGGCAGCAGGAAACCGTCGACGCCCACCCCTGGGACTTCATCCGTGGACTCATCCACTCCGACGGTTGCCGGAACATGAACTGGACGACTCGGATGGTCGGCGGCGTACGCAAGCGCTATGAGTACCCGAGGTACTGGTTCACCAACGTCTCGGACGACATCCGGCAGCTCTACACCGACACCCTCGACAAGCTGGGCGTCGAATGGAAGCACTGCACGCGCGCGGGCAAGAAGTACAACATCTCCGTCGCCCGACGGGCGTCCGTCGCGCTCATGGACGCCCACGTCGGGCCGAAGTACTGACGACCGACCGGCCTACTTCGCGCTGTCGCCCTCGCCGATGTGGTGGACCCGGACCAGATTCGTCGAGCCCGGGACTCCCGGCGGGGAGCCGGCCGTGATGATCACGACGTCACCCTTCTCGCAGCGGCCGATCTTCAGCAGCTCCTCGTCGACCTGGGCCACCATCGCGTCCGTCGATTCCACCTGCGGGCCGAGGAAGGTCTCGACGCCCCAGGTCAGGTTCAGCTGGGAGCGGGTGGCCGGGGCCGGGGTGAAGGCCAGGAGCGGGATGGGCGAGCGGTAGCGGGAGAGGCGCCTGACCGTGTCGCCGCTCTGGGTGAAGGCGACCAGGAACTTGGCGCCCAGGAAGTCGCCCATCTCGGCTGCCGCGCGGGCCACCGCGCCGCCCTGGGTGCGGGGCTTATTTCGGTCGGTCAGGGGCGGGAGGCCCTTGGCGAGGATGTCCTCCTCGGCGGCCTCCACGATGCGGGACATCGTGCGGACCGTCTCGATGGGGTACTTGCCGACGCTGGTCTCGCCGGAGAGCATCACCGCGTCCGTGCCGTCGATGACCGCGTTGGCGACGTCGGAGGCTTCGGCGCGGGTGGGGCGGGAGTTGTCGATCATCGAGTCGAGCATCTGGGTGGCGACGATGACCGGCTTGGCGTTGCGCCTGGCGAGTTTGATCGCGCGCTTCTGGACGATCGGCACTTGTTCCAGGGGCATTTCGACGCCGAGGTCGCCGCGGGCGACCATGATGCCGTCGAAGGCGGCGACGATGCCGTCGATGTTGTCGACGGCCTGGGGTTTCTCCACCTTGGCGATGACGGGGAGGCGGCGGCCCTCCTCGTCCATGATGCGGTGGACGTCCTCGATGTCGCGTCCGCTGCGTACGAAGGAGAGGGCGATGATGTCGGCGCCGGTGCGCAGGGCCCAGCGGAGGTCTTCGATGTCCTTTTCGGAGAGTGCGGGGACGGAGACGGCGACGCCGGGGAGGTTGAGGCCCTTGTGGTCGGAGACCATGCCGCCCTCGATGACGGTGGTGTGGACGCGGGGGCCGTCCACTTCGGTGACTTCGAGGGTGACGCGGCCGTCGTCGACGAGGATGCGTTCGCCTGTGGTGACGTCGGTGGCGAGGCCGTCGTAGGTGGTGCCGCAGGTGTGGCGGTCGCCTTCGATGGGTTCGACGGTGATGGTGAAGTTGTCGCCGCGTTCAAGGAGTACGGGGCCTTCGCGGAAGCGTCCGAGGCGGATCTTCGGGCCTTGAAGGTCGGCGAGGATGCCGACGCTGTGTCCGCTCTCGTCGGAGGCCTTGCGTACGTGGCGGTATCGCTCTTCGTGTTCGGCGTAGGTGCCGTGGCTGAGGTTGAGGCGGGCGATGTCCATTCCCGCGTCGACCAATGCCTTGATCTGGTCGTATGTGTCGGTGGCGGGTCCCAGGGTGCAAACGATTTTTGCTCGGCGCATGGTTCGAGCCTAGACCTTACCTACGGGTAGTTATTTGGCCGCACATGACTGCTCAACAACCTTTGGATGAAGGGTTATTGACAAGTGTTGAATTGTGCGCCGGGGTGCTCGGATGAGCATTCTCTTTATAGTTTTGGCGGTGACATGGTGAAGCGGGCGTTCACCTGGGCGTAGACGGTCTGGCGTTGTGGTTCGAGGTCGAGGGCGGGGGCGGGTTCGGCTGCTGCTCCGCCGTAGGCGGCGCGGCTGCGTTGCCCGCCGGGCGCGGCGGGCATGGGGGTTGCGGTGATGGCGTTCTCTGCGCCGAGGTCGGCGAGTTCGACCAGGGTGGTGAGGTGGGCGCCGAGGGCGTCGGCGTATTCGCGGGCGCGTTGGACGGCTTCGTGTACGGCTTGGCGGCGGGCGTTCGCGTGGGCGGGTGAGTCGGGGCGCAGTGCCCACCAGGGGCCGTTGACGTGGGTCATGTCGAGGTCGGCGACGTGGGTGGTGAATTCGCCGAGCGCGGTGAAGTCGTTGAGGACGGCGGTGACGTGGACGCGGCCGTGGTAGGCGCGGATTTTTTCGTCGCGGCCGCGTTGGGTGAGTTCGGGGGTGATGGAGAATGCGCCGGTTTCGAGATTTTCGACCGCTTTTCCGTAGGAACGTGCTAGTTCGAGTACTTGTGTGTTGCGTCGGGTGAGGTCTTCGAGGGCGGCGCGGCGGTCTTTTCCGCGGGCGCTGACGGTGATGCCGATGTGGGCGGTTTCGGGGTCGACTTCGAGGCGGGCTTCGCCGCGGACGGCGACGCGGGGGTGGTCGGGGGTGCCGTAGGGCGGTGGGGTGTCGGTCATGTGTTCACTGTCGCATTCGGGTAGGACAGCTGGTGGTCATCAGATCGAAACCTGCGAGGGGTGTTGCCGGGTGTGGCTTCTGGGTCATTATCTACGCGCGTTGTGTGCTGCGAGCGCTGAGCTGTACGAGCACTGAGCCGTACCGGAACTGAGCTGTACGAGCGAGCACTGGGCTGTACGAGCGAGCACTGAGCTGTACCAGAACCGAGCTGTACCTGAACTGAGCTGTACGAGATCTGAGATGTGGGAGACGAAATGCCGCTGAACCGTAGGACGTTCCTGGGCACATCGGCGGCTGCCGGTGCCGGTGTGGCGCTCGCGGGTGGCTCCGCCGTTCCCGCGGCCGCCCAGGGTGGTGGCGACGGGCATGGCCAGGGGCATCCGTCGAAGCGGTACTCGTTCACCGTGATGGGGACCACCGATCTGCACGGGAACGTCTTCAACTGGGACTACTTCACCGATGCGGAGTTCGACGACAACGCTCACAACGACGTCGGTCTGGCCAAGATCTCGACCCTGGTGGACCAGGTGCGCCGGGAGAAGGGCCGTCACAACACGCTGTTGATCGATGCGGGTGACACGATCCAGGGCACCCAGTTGTCGTACTACTACGCGAAGATCGATCCGATCACGGCGAAGCGTGGGCCGGTGCACCCGATGGCGCAGGCGATGAACGCGATCGGTTACGACGCGGCGGCGCTCGGCAACCACGAGTTCAATTACGGTATTCCGGTGCTGCGGAAGTTCGAGGAGCAGTGCGATTTCCCGCTGCTGGGTGCGAACGCGCTGGATGCGAAGACGTTGCAGCCGGCGTTCGCCCCGTACGTCATCAAGAAGCTGCGTACTCCGCAGGGTCGGGATGTGAGGGTGGCGATCCTGGGGCTGACCAACCCGGGCATCGCCATCTGGGACAAGGCGAACGTCAGCGGGAAGATGGTGTTCCCGGGGCTGGAGGAGCAGGCGGCGAAGTTCGTGCCGCGGCTGCGTTCCATGGGTGCGGATGTCGTGATCGTCTCGGCGCACTCGGGTACCAGTGGTACGTCGTCGTACGGTGATCAGGTCCCTTATGTCGAGAATGCGGCGGGTCTGGTGGCCGAGCAGGTGCCGGGTATCGACGCGATTCTGGTCGGGCATGCGCATCTGGAGATCCCCGAGTACTTCGTGGAGAACAAGCAGACCGGCAAGAAGGTGGTGCTCTCGGAGCCGTTGAAGTGGGGGCAGCGGTTGACGCTGTTCGACTTCGATCTGGTGTGGGAGAAGGGTCGTTGGGTGGTGGAGAAGGCGGGTTCGCGGGTGTTGAACTCCAACACCGTGGATGAGGACCCGAAGATCACGGGGTTGCTCGTGGACGAGCACAAGAAGGTCGTGGCGTACGTCAATCAGGTCATCGGTACGTCGACGGCGGCGATGACGACGGCGGAGGCGGCGTGGAAGGACGAGCCGATCATCGATCTGATCAATGTCGTCCAGGCGGAGACGGTGCAGGCGGCGCTGGCGGGTGGGGCGTACGCGGCGCTTCCGGTGCTGTCGCAGGCGTCGTGTTTCTCGCGTACGGCGCGGATCCCGGCCGGGAAGGTGACGATCAAGGATGCGGCGGGGCTGTATCCGTTCGAGAACACCCTTGAGGCGCGGTTGCTGACCGGTGCGCAGATCAAGGATTATCTGGAGTTCTCGGCCCGGTACTACGTGCAGACGGCGGCGGGTGCTCCGGTGGACACGGCGAAGCTGACGAATGCGGGCAACACGCCGGACTACAACTATGACGCGGTGTCGGGTCTGACGTATGAGATCGACATCGCGAAGCCGAATGGTTCGCGGATCGTTGGTCTGGCGTTCGAGGGGAAGCCGATCGATCCGGCGGCGCAGTTCGTGTTGGCGGTGAACAACTACCGGGCGAGTGGCGGTGGCAATTTCCCGCATGTGGCGGGTGCGAAGCAGTTGTGGGCGAACTCGGAGGAGATCCGTAACACGATCATCGGCTGGGTGCAGGCGAAGGGTTCGGTGGATGGTGCGCAGTTCGCTTCGGTGGACTGGCGTCTGACGCGGGACGGTACGCCGGTGTTCTAGGGGTTTGTTGTCGGGTGGGCGGCCGTCCTTTCCTTGTGGAGGGGGCGGCCGCCTGTTGTCTGTGTGCGGGGGGGGTCAGTTGCCGTGAGTGAGGGGGATGAGGTCGGGGTTCTGGGTGGGGACGTTGGGGGTTTGGGGGGTGAGGCCGAAGGTGGTGAAGGCGGTGCGTGCGGGGAGGGGGTAGGGGTTGGTGCCGGTGAGGTCGTTGAGGATGGTGGCGCTGCGCCAGGCGGCGAGTCCGAGGTCGGGGGCGCCGACGCCGTGGGTGTGGCGTTCGGCGTTCTGTACGTAGACGTGGCCGGTGACGGTGGGGTCGAGGATGAGGCGGAACCGGTCGTCGATGCGGGGGCGTTCGGAGGTGTCGCGGCGGATGTGGGGGTCGAGGCCGGTGAGGATGCGGTCGAGGGAGCGTTCGCGGTAGCCGGTGGCGAGGATGACGGCGTCGGTGGTGAGGCTGGAGCGGGTGTTCTGCTGGGTGTGTTCGAGGTGGAGTTCGACGCGGGCGTTGGCGAGGCGTCCTGCGGTGCGTACCCGGACGCCGGGGGTGAGGGTGGTGTCTGGCCAGCCGCCGTGGAGGGTGCGGCGGTAGAGCTCGTCGTGGATGGCGGCGATGGTGTCGGCGTCGATGCCTTTGTGGAGTTGCCATTGGTGGGGGACGAGTTCGTCGCGTACGGATTCGGGGAGGGCGTGGAAGTAGCGGCTGTAGTCGGGGGTGAAGTGTTCGAGGCCGAGTTTGGAGTACTCCATGGGGGCGAAGGCCTGGGTGCGGGCGAGCCAGTGGAGTTTTTCGCGGCCGGTGGGGCGGGCGCGTAGGAGGTCGAGGAAGATTTCGGCGCCGGACTGTCCTGAGCCGATGACGGTGATGTGTTCGGCGGTGAGGAGTTTTTCGCGGTGGTGGAGGTAGTCGGCGGAGTGGATGACGGGGACGGATTCGGCTTCGGCGAGGGGTTTGAGGGGTTCGGGGATGTGGGGTTCGGTGCCGATTCCGAGGGCGATGTGGCGGGTGTGGGCGCGGCCGAGTGCTTCGGCTTCGCCGTGGGTGTCGAGTTGGGTGAAGTCGACTTCGAAGAGGTCTCGTTCGTTGTTCCAGCGGACGGCGTCGACCTGGTGGCTGAAGTGGAGGCCGGGGAGTTGGTCGCTGACCCAGCGGCAGTAGGCGTCGTATTCGGCGCGTTGGATGTGGAAGCGTTCGGCGAAGTAGAAGGGGAAGAGGCGGTCGCGGGTGCGCAGGTAGTTGAGGAAGGTCCAGGGGCTTGCGGGGTCGGCGAGGGTGACGAGGTCGGCGAGGAAGGGGACTTGGAGGCTGGCTCCGTCGATGAGGAGGCCGGGGTGCCAGTGGAAGGCGGGTCGTTGTTCGTAGAAGGTGGCGGTGAGTGGGTGGGGGTTGCCGGGGATACCGTGGGCGAGGGCGGCGAGGGAGAGGTTGAAGGGGCCGATGCCGATGCCGACGAGGTCGTGTGGCTGGTTGGTTTCGGGGGTGGGTTGGTCGGTCATCGGGTGGTGTTGCCTTCCGCGAGGTCGGTGGTGAGTTGGGTGACGAGGGCGAGGAGTGTGCGGAGGTCGTCGGGGGTGGTGTGGGGGTTGAGGAGGGTGGCTTTGAGCCAGAGGCGGTCGTCGGTGTGGGCGCGGCCGAGTACGGCGTGGCCGCGGGTGAGGAGGGTGCGGCGGATGGTGGCGACGGTGTGGTCGTCGGCGTCGGTGGGGCGGAAGAGGACGGTGCTGATGGTGGGACGGTCATAGAGGTCGAGGGTGGGGGTGTGGGCGATGAGGTCGGCGAGGTGGTGGGCGGTGGCGATGGTGCGGTCGATGAGGTCGGCGAGTCCGGTGCGGCCGAGGGCTTTGAGGGTGACGGCGATCTTGAGGGCGTCGGGGCGTCGGGTGGTGCGCAGGGAGCGGCCGAGGAGGTCGGGGAGGCCGGCTTCGGTGTCGTCGTCGGCGTTGAGGTAGGAGGCGCGGTGGTGGAGTGCGTGGAGGTGGGTGCGGTGGGGGACGGCGAGGATGCCGGCGGAGGCGGGTTGCCAGCCGAGTTTGTGGAGGTCGAGGGTGACGCTGTGGGCGCGGTCGAGGCCGTGGACCTTGCCTCGGTGGGTGGGGCTGAAGAGGAGGGGTCCGCCGTAGGCGGCGTCGATGTGGAGTTCGGCGCCGTGGGTGGTGCAGAGGTCGGCGATGTCGGCGAGGGGGTCGATCTGGCCGGTGTCGGTGGTGCCTGCGGTGGCGGTTACGAAGAGGGCACGGTGGGGGCTGTGGAGCCGGGTGAGGGCTTCGTCGAGTGCGGTGAGGTCCATGACGCCGGTGGGGGCGGGGATGACGACGGGGGTGGGGAGGCCGAGGAGCCAGGCGGCGCGGCTGATGCTGTGGTGGGCGTTGGCGGCGCAGATGGTTTGTACGGGGCCGTTGCGTTCGCGGGCGAGGAGCAGGGCGAGTTGGTTGGCTTCGGTGCCGCCGGTGGTGACGAGTGCGTCGGGTGAGGGGTGGTGGGGGTAGATCTCGGTGGCGAGTGCGGTGGTGATGTCGGCTTCGAGGGTGGAGGCGGCGGGGGCCTGGTCCCAGGAGTCCATGGAGGGGTTGAGGGCGGAGGCGGCGAGGTCGGCGGCGGTGGCGAGGGCGAGGGGTGGGGTGTGGAGGTGGGCGGCGCAGAGTGGGTGTGCGGGGTCTGCGGCGCCTTCGGCGAGGGCGGTGACGAGGGTGCGCAGGGCGTCGTGGGGGTCGGTGCCGTGGTCGGGGATGACGGGGTGGGTGGTGGTGCGTGTGCGGGGGGTGACGGCGTCGGGTCCGCCTGCGGGGAGGGGGCCGTCGCGTCTTTGGGCGCCGTCGTGGAGTGCGGTGAGGACGGTGTCGATGAGGGGGCGTAGGGCGGCGGGGCCGTTGGTGGAGCCGGCGAGGGGTGGGGTGGGCATGGTGGTGGGCCTTCGGGTGGGTGTGGGTGGGCATGGGTGGACGTGCCAGTTTGTCCGGGTTTTCGGGGGCGCGGCCGGAGAGCTCGGTGATCTGAACTCGAAAGGGGGATGTGGGAGGGGTGGGGGGCTGTATTCGGGGGTTCTGGTGGTATGGGTGTGGCGCCGGATATGGGTGTGCCCGGCGCCTCCCTGTGTGGTGGGGGTGGCGTCGGGCACGGGTGGTGCGGACTTTGCTTCGGGGCCCGTACGGGTGGTGCGGGCCGTGTGGGTCAGTGGGCGTTGCGTACGGCGAGGGTGCGGCGCAGGTCGTCGATCTGGTCGATGAGTTTGCGGCGGAGGGCCGGGGTGAGGTCCTTGTCGTTCAGGGCCTGTTCGCCGAGGTGGAGGCTTTCCGCGTCGATGGCGTGTGCGGGGAATGCGTAGCGGCCGGCGGCTTCGGCGATGGCGGGGCCGCGGCGGGCGGCGAGCCGGGTCGCCTCGGGGTAGTAGCGGGGCACGTAGGCCCGTACGAGGTCGGCCTGTTCGGGTTGCCAGAAGCCTTGGGCGGTGGCGGTGAAGAGGTAGTTGGAGAGGCTGTCGTCGTTGAACAGGGCGTGCCAGGCGGCGGCCTTGGCCTCGGGGGTGGGGAGGGCGGCGCGGCAGCGGGCGGCGCCTTGCTGTCCGGTGGCGCTGGGGTCGTGTTCGAGTTCGGCGGCGATGGTGGTTTCGTCGGTGGCGCCGAGGACGGCGAGGCGGGTGAGGATGCGCCAGCGCAGTTCGGGGTCGAGTTCGGGTCCGCCGGGGACGGTGCCGTTGGTGAGCCAGTCGTGGATGGTGTCGGGCTGGGTGGCGGCGTCGATGAGGTGGCGTACGGCGATGAGGCGGAGGCCGGGGTTGTGGCCGTCCTCGGTGCGGCGGATGAGGTCGCGGCACAGTGCGGTGAGGGTGGCGAGGGCGGCGGGTCGGTGCTCGGGGGTGAGGTAGTGGTCGGCGATGTGGATGCCGGCGAAGGCGAGTACGCCCTGGGCGAGGGCGAGGTCGGTCTCGTGCGGGAGGTGTGCGCGGGCCGCTTCGAGGTAGACGGTGGGGGTGAGTTCGCCGTCGCGGACCATGTCTCGGGCGGTGTTCCAGATGACGGCGCGGGTCAGTGCGTCGGGGATGCCGGAGAGGTGGCGTACGGCGGTTTCCCAGGATGTGGGGTCGAGGCGGACCTTGGCGTAGCTGAGGTCGCCGTCGTTGAGGACGACGAGGGCGGGGCGGCGTCCGGACAGTGCTTCGGTGGTGCCGTTGTGGGGGACGTCGATCTCGAACCGGTCGCGCGGGACGAGGCGGTCGGGGTCGAGGTGGGTGTCGGGGGTGTGGTCGTACGCGCCTACGGCGATGCGGTGGGGGCGGCTGCCGTTGTGGTCGACGGTGAGGGACCACGTGCTGTCGGATTCTTCGATGTGGGGGGTGAGGGTGTCGACTCCGGTGGTGCGCAGCCAGGCGTCGGCCCAGGCGTGGACGTCGCGGTCGGTGGCCGATGCGAGGTTGTCGATGAAGTCGGCGAGGGTGGCGTTGGCGAACTTGTGGCGGGCGAAGTGGGTGTTGATGCCGGCCAGGAAGTCCTTCTCGCCGAGCCAGGCGACGAGTTGGCGCAGGGCGGATGCGCCCTTGGCGTAGGAGATGCCGTCGAAGTTGAGCATGGCGGACGCGGTGTCGGGGACGGCGGCCGGGTCGGGGGCGACGGGGTGGGTGGAGGGGCGCTGGTCGGCGTCGTATCCCCAGCCCTTGCGGGCGACGCCGAAGTCGACCCAGGTGTCGGTGAAGCGGGTGGCTTCGGCGAGGGTCTGGTAGCCCATGTACTCGGCGAAGGACTCGTTGAGCCAGATGTCGTCCCACCAGGCGAGGGTGACGAGGTCGCCGAACCACATGTGGGCCATTTCGTGGGCGATGACCATGCCGCGGGTCTGGCGTTCGGTGTCGGTGACGGCGGAGCGGTAGATGAACTCGTCGCGGAAGGTGACGAGTCCGGGGTTTTCCATGGCGCCGGCGTTGAACTCGGGTACGAAGGCCTGGTCGTAGGAGTCGAAGGGGTAGGGCTCGTCGAACTTCTCGTGGAAGCGGTCGAAGCAGGCGCGGGTGATGTCGAGGATCTCGTCGGCGTCCGTGTCGAGGTACGGGGCGAGCGAGCGGCGGCAGTGGATGCCGAAGGGCAGTCCGGCGTGTTCGGTGGTCACGGAGTGCCAGGGGCCCGCGGCGACGGCGACGAGGTAGGTGGAGATCGGCGGGGTCGCGGCCAGGGTCCAGCGGCCGTCGGCCCGGTGCTCGGCGATGCCGTTGCCGAGGACGGTCCAGCCGTCGGGGGCGGTGACGGTGAGCTCGAAGACGGACTTGAGGTCGGGCTGGTCGAAGGCGGCGAAGACGCGCTGGACGTCCTCCATGAACAGTTGGGTGTAGACGTATGTTTCGCCGTCGGTCGGGTCGGTGAAGCGGTGCATGCCTTCGCCGGTGCGGGAGTAGCGCATGGCGGCGTCGATGCGCAGTTCGTGTGCGCCGGTGGTGAGTGCGGTGAGCGGGAAGCGGTTCTCGGTGAGGTCGGCGGGGTCGAGGGGCTGTCCGTCGAGGCTGATCGAGTGCAGGGTGGCCGGCTTGAGCTCGACGAACGTGTCTCCGGCCGTGGCTGCGGTGAACCGGATGACGGTACGGGAGTCGAAGGTCTCCTCCCCTCCGGTCAGATCGAGGTCGATCGTGTACCGGTGTACGTCGAGGAATTGGGCTCGGGTCTGCGCTTCGTCGCGCGTCAGTACGGACATGCGTCCATGCTGCCGTACGGGGTGGGCGGGGCGCAGGCGGGTTCTGCCAACGGCTGATCGGCGACGGACGGCCCGCGGAGTCCGCTCGGGGTTCCGGGCGGTACCGGTTCGGGGTGTCGGACGCTCATGGCGACGTTACGGGCCGCGGGACGGGCTGATCGCGTTCTCGGCGGTCTCCGGTGCGGCGGTGCGGCGGGAAGGTTCCGGACGCACCGGCTACGGGGGTGCGGGTGTCGGTACGGCCCTTGCCGGTGTCGGCGGTCGGAAGTGCGCAGAGCCGGTCGGCGTCGGGTTCGACGAGGTCGGCGACGTGATGGAGCAGCCGGGTGCGGAGGCGTCGGGTGGCGTCCTGGGCGGCGTGTGCGCCGGCGGTGGCGGCCTCTTCGACGTCGGGCGAGGGAGGCGGCGTGCACGCTGCGGAGCGCCGGTTGACGCGAGCGGCTAATGACATTAGCTTAAAGGCTACATTCATTAGCCCGGAGGGTGGACATGACCGAGTTCTTGACGATCGACGGCGGGCAGCTGGCGTACGACGTGACCGGCGAGGGCCCGCTGATTGTGCTCGCCCACGGCATGGGCGACAACAGAGCGGCCTACCGGGACACGGCCGCCCGGTTCGTGGCGGCCGGATGGCGGGTCGCCTGCGTGGACCAGCGCGGTCACGGTGAGTCCAGCACCGGCTGGGCGTCCTACACCCGCACCGACGCGGCGGCCGACCTCCTCGCCGTGATCCGGCACCTGGGCGGCCCCGCCGTCATCGTGGGCCACTCCTTCGCCGGCGGCGCCGCCACCATCGCGGCGGCCCAGGAGCCCGAACTGGTCAGCGCCGTCGTGGAGATCAGCCCGTTCACCCGCGCGCAGAAGGTCAGCCCGCGCTCCCTGCTGTCCCACGCCCGCTACCGCAAAGGCATGAGCCTGCTGATGGGCGCCGGCCTGCTGCGCAGCGTCGGGCTGTGGAAGCGCTACCTCGACCACGCCTACCCGGGCGTCAAGCCCGCTGGTTACGCCGGCCATGTCGCCGCTCTGGAGGCCGACCTGCGCAGGCCGGGCCGGATGGCCGTCGTCAGCAGGATGGGCATGTCCGTGCCCACGGATGCCGGTGCGTGTCTCGGCGCCATCCGGTGCCCCGCCCTGGTCATCGAGGGCACGCTCGACCCCGACTGGGCCGACCCCGGGGCCGAGGGCGAGGGCATCGTGGCCGAGATGCCCGCAGGGCTCGGCCGGCTCGTGATGATCGAGGGAGCCGGTCACTACGCACACGTCCAGTTCCCGGACGAGGTCGCCGCGGCCGTCCTGGCCTTCCTCAAGGTGGGCGCGCGTGGCTAGGGCAGCGCTCACCACGGATGCTGTCGTCGATGTCGCACTGCTGGCCATCGACGAGAAGGGCCCCGCCGCTCTGACCCTGTCGGCGGTGGCCGACCGGGCGGGCGTCGCCACCCCGTCCCTCTACAAGCACGTGCGCAACCTGGCCGAACTGCGCGACCTCATGTCGGCGCGCATCATGAACGAGATCGCGGACCAGGCCGGCGAGGCCGTGCTGGGGCGCTCCGCCGACGAGGCGATCCGCGCGCTCATGGTGGCCTGGCGGCACTACGCGCTGCGCCACCCGCACCGCTACTCGGCACTCGTCCAGACACCCGAGCCGCACACGGCCGAGGCCGGGGCGCGACTGATCAACATCATGCTCGCCGCCTTCCGCGCCTATGGAATGGCCGACTCCGCGGCGATTCACGCGGCCCGCTGCCTGCGAGCGGCCGTCCACGGCTTCGCGGTTCTGGAGACCGAGGGCGCCTTCGGACTGCCGGAGAAACTGGACGAGAGCTACGACCTGCTGATCCACATGGTGATCACGGGCCTGCGTGCACCTCGCTGATCAGCCAGTGATGAGGGACCACCGGCCGAACACCTCGCGGGGCCGCGTCGTCCGCGGCGACCGAGGTCGGCAGGGGTGATCCCCCGGAGCCGCCCCACGGCGCTCACGACGTCTCCCCGTTCGTCGCCGACTCCTCCGCGATCCGCTCGTGATGGCGGATGACCTCCGCCACGATGAAGTTCAGCAGCTTCTCCGCGAAGGCCGGGTCCAGGTGCGCGCTCTCCGCCAGCTGCCTCAGCCGGGCGATCTGCCGGCTCTCGCGGGCCGGGTCGGCCGGGGGCAGTTGGTGGGCGGCCTTGAGGTGGCCGACCTGCTGGGTGCACTTGAAGCGCTCGGCGAGCATATGGACGACAGCGGCGTCAATGTTGTCGATGCTCTCGCGCAGCCGGTTCAGTTCCGCGCTCACGGACTCGTCGATGTCCCTCGTGGTCATGGTCAGCGAGCTTACGGCCTCGCCCGCGATAGAGGGCGGATCAGCGAGCGGCGTCATGCGGCTTCGAATCCAAGGCGGAGGAGGGAAGCGACGCGGAGCGTCGTTGACCGACGACAACGCCGGAGGCGGAGTCGCATGACGCCGGGAGCCCGCTCTCTATCGCGGGCGAGGCCGTTAGCCCGGCCGGCGAGGGGCGAGCCGCTCAGAGGGCCGGGCCCAGGGGGCTGATCGTCGGTGGGTGATCCGGGTCCGGGACCTGGTCGCTCCAGCCGCCCGGGACGTTGCGGCCCTGCTGTTCGCGGAACCGGACCGGGGCGGCGCCCACCCGGCCGGCGAAGAGGCGGGAGAAGTACGCCGGGTCGTCGTAGCCGACGCGTCGGGCGACCGCGGCGACCGGCAGGTCGGTGGCGGCGAGGAGCTCCTTGGCGCGGCCGAGCCGGATGCCGAGGAGGTAGTCCTTGGGGCTGCAGCCCGCGCCCCGCCGTACCACCGTGCGCAGTTCGGCGGGTGTCATGCCGTGCCGGGCCGCGTGTTCGGCGACGGACAGCGGCTGGAAGGCGTCGCGGGCGAGGGCCTGGAGAACCGGGTCGCCGTCGGGGCTGACATCGGCGCGGGCCCGGCGCAGGGCGACGAGGAGTTCGTGGACGGCGGCACCGGTCTCCACCTCCAGCAGCGGGTTGCCACGCCGGGCCGCCCGCACCATCCGCCCCACCGCGGCCCGGGGGCCGGCCGTGTCGGCGAGCGGGACGAGCGGGCGGTCGGGCTCGATGTAGCCGAGTTCGGTGTACGTGGCGGTGGCGGGGCCGGTGAAGTCGACGAAGCTCTCGTCCCAGCCGGTGCCGGGGTCGGCGCCGTAGTGGTGCGGGGTGCCGGGGGTCAGCCAGATCAGGCTGGGGGCGACGACGGGGACCCGGCGGCCGTCCGTGCCGCTGAACCAGCCGCTGCCGGAGTTGATGACGACGGCCACGTGGTGGTCCAGGGTGCGCGGGCCGACCGTCGGCAGGGCGCCGTGCTGCAGGCCCACGCCGAGGCAGACGAGGCCCAGCCGGTGGTGGAGCGGGCTGGGGGTGAAGAAGCGCATCCAGGTGTGGTACATCGGCCGTTCTTCCTCCCCTTTCATCTTCATCTTCATTTTCATCTTCATCGCATTGGTCCGAACAATTGTGTCCAAACAGCAGTGATCTTTGTCCATGGACCGGCCGCACGCCAGGGGACGAAGGTTGGTTGCAACATTCCTCCCGGGTTCGCCCGCTCCGTGGTGCGTGCCGTCGTGCGACCCGGGGCCGCGCGGCTCCGGGGGACCGCACGCACAGGAGAGTACGAGCACAATGGCTGACTTCACCGTGGGGGACGACCACTTCCGGCTCGACGGGAAGCCCGTACGGCTGCTGTCGGGAGCCCTGCACTACTTCCGGGTCCACGAGGCGCAGTGGGACCACCGGCTGTCGATGCTGCGCGCCATGGGTCTCAACTGCGTCGAGACGTATGTTCCGTGGAATCTCCATGAGCCGCGGCCCGGCCGGTTCCGGGACGTGGCGGCGCTGGGCCGGTTCCTGGACGCGGCGCAGCGGGCCGGGCTGTGGGCGATCGTCCGCCCGGGCCCGTACATCTGTGCCGAATGGGAGAACGGTGGTCTGCCGGCCTGGGTGACGGGGCGGTTCGGACGGCGGGTGCGGACGCGTGACGAGGAGTACCTGGGTGCCGTGGAGCGGTGGTTCACGGCGCTGCTGCCGCAGGTGGTGCAGCGGCAGATCGGGCGCGGCGGCCCGGTGATCATGGTCCAGGCGGAGAACGAGTACGGGAGCTACGGCACCGATCAGGTCTATCTCCGGCGGGTGGCCGGGATGCTGCGGGAGCGCGGGGTGACCGTGCCGCTGTTCACCTCCGACGGGCCGGAGGACCACATGCTCACGGGCGGTTCCGTGCCGGGGCTGCTCGCCACGGCGAACTTCGGGTCGGGTGCGCGGGAGGCGTTCGAGGTGCTGCGCCGCCATCAGCCGAAGGGGCCGCTGATGTGCATGGAGTTCTGGTGCGGATGGTTCGAGCACTGGGGTGCCGAGCCGGTCGTGCACGATCCGGAGCGGGCCACCGACTCGCTGCGGGAGATCCTGGAGTGCGGGGCCTCGGTGAACATCTACATGGCGCACGGGGGCACGAACTTCGCCGGGTGGGCGGGGGCCAACCGGTCCGGTCCGCTGCAGGACGGGGACTTCCAGCCGACGGTGACGTCGTACGACTACGACGCGCCGATCGACGAGTACGGCCGCCCCACGGAGAAGTTCCGGCAGTTCCGCAAGGTGCTCGCCGAGTACGCGGACGGGCCGCTTCCGGAGCTTCCTCCCGAGCCCGTCGGTCTTGCCGCTCCGGTACGGGCGGAGCTGACGGGCTGGGCTCCGCTGACCGCCGTACTGGAGGCGCTGGGCGATGAGGAATCGGCGCCGTCCGGCGTTCCGCCGACCTTCGAGGAGCTGGGGGTCGACCGGGGCCTGGTGCGCTATCAGGTCGCGGTGCCGGGTCCGCGCCGCCCGTACACCCTGGGTGTGGCGGGGCTCCGGGACCGGGCCGTGGTGTACGTGGACGGTGTCCGCGAGGGTGTGCTGAGCGAGGAGAACAGCACTCTGGACGAGCCGGTGGCCGGGCCTGCGGAGGTCGAGCTGTGGGTGGAGTCCCTGGGCCGCGTCAACTACGGGCCGCGGCTCGGTGAGCCCAAGGGGATCACGGGCGGGGTGCAGCACGAACGGCAGTTCCTGCACGGTGTACGGGCCCGGGCGCTGCGGCTGGAGGCGTTCGAGGAGCCGGACGCGCTGGCCGCAGTGGCTTTCGGGAGCGTCGAGGGGGCCGGGCGTCCGGGGCTGTTCCGGGGGGAGTTCGAGGCCGCGGGGGTGGCCGGCACCGGGCATGCGGGGCTCGAACTGCCGGGCTGGACGCGCGGGTTCGTGTGGGTGAACGGCTTCTGCCTGGGACGCTACTGGTCGGCGGGGCCGCAACGGACGCTGTACGTGCCGGGGCCGGTGCTGCGGGAGGGCACCAACGAGGTGTGGGTGCTGGAACTGGAGGACGCGGGCGCGCCGTACGCCGAGCTGGGCCCGGGGGTGCCCGTCCGGACGGGCACCCCCGGGGAGGTTCAGGTGTGAGCCGGACACCGGCCGTGGCAGGAGCCGGTACCGGGGACCGGGGTCAGAGCGTCGACGCCGCGGAGGCGATGGCGGCGGCGAACGTCGAGACCTCGCTGTACACACCCGGGTAGCCGGGCTCGGCGCAGCCCTGGCCCCAGCTGACGATGCCCACCTGGATCCAGGCTCCGGCGTTGTCCTTGCGGAACATGGGGCCGCCGGAGTCACCCTGGCAGGTGTCCACGCCACCGGTGTCGATCAGCCCGGCGCAGATCTCCTCACCGGGGATGAGATCGCTGCCGTAGGCGGCCTGGCAGTCGGCGTCGGAGACGAACGGCACGGTGGCCTTCAGCAGATGGCGCTGCTGGCCGCCGCCCTCGGTGGCGGCGCCCCAGCCGGCGATGGTGAAGGTGCCGTTGTTGTACGTGGTGCTGGTGGCGATCTTCAGGGTCGGCAGGTCGATGGGCTTGGCGAGCTTGATCAGTGCCCAGTCCTTGCCCGCGCCGTTGTAGCCGGGGGCCTGGAGGACCTTGGTGGACTTGACCTTGATCGCATCGGCGGACTGCAGGTCGACGACGCCCGCGGTGGCGGTGATGGAGGTGTTGTTGCCGGAGCCGTCCACGCAGTGCGCGGCGGTGAGGACGATGTCCTTGGCGTAGAGGGCACCGCCGCAGCCCATCGACAGCCGGACCATGAACGGGAATTCGCCCTGGGCGGCGCGGGTTCCGCCGACGACCGGGGTGGGGGCCGCGGAGGCTCCGGCGGGCTGGAGGCTGACGGCCGCGAGGACCACGGCGGCTATGACGGAGCATCTTTTCACCGCACGCAGAAGCTGCTTCAACGGACTGCCTTCTTTCGTGGGGGGTTCTTGTGGGGGGTGTACGTGCCCTCGCCGGGGGCCGGACACGGGCAGAGCCGCACCCGATGGTCATGCTCCCGACAAACACATGGTTCGGATTATCGGAACGCGGTCACGCGGCCCACAAGATTCACTTTTCAGCCAAGATCATCCCTAACGCTCCGGCTACAGTGGAGCCCGGTTCGAGCGTCACGGAGGGGGTGGGGACGTGCCGGACAACAGCCGGAGGAGCGGCCGGGGGATCGGCCGGGACAACAGCCAGGGCAACGGCCGGGGCGGCGGCCCGGTGGTCCATGGCTTCCCCCACCTCGACACCGTCCGGTCCGCGATCACGGCGCTGTACCGGAGGCTGTCGTACGACGGTGTCCGCGGCTACGCCACGAGCCTGACGCCCGCCGACGCGGCCTTCTGCGACCAGGACGATCTGCACCTCGGCGCCCAGCGGGTGGCGCGCGCCATCGTCCAGCACCTGCATCTGCCGGACGCCCGGATGATCGTCGGCTTCCGGACGATGGAACACGCCGCCGGTGTCGAACTCGCCGCGGGACCCGAGTACTTCATCGAACTCAACGACCGCTTCCGCACCCATCGCAGGGACATCGGCGCCGCGCTCTCGCATGAAATCACGCATGTGCTGCTGCACCGCCTGGGCCTGGAGTTCCCCGGTACGCGCGACAACGAGATCCTCACCGACACGGCGACGACGTACCTGGGCGCGGGCTGGCTGCTGCTGGACGCGTTCCGCGAGGACGCCGTCTCCAGCCAGAAGCTCGGCTATCTCACCCCGGAGGAGTTCGGATACGTCCTCGCCAAGCGGGCGTTCGCCTTCGACGAGGATCCCTCCCCGTGGTTCACGAGCCCGCAGGCGTACACGGCCTACGCCAAAGGCCGCGCCCAGGCCCTCCACGACACCCGGCTGCCGCCCCTCACGGCCGCGGGCTGGGCGGGCCGGCACCGCTACGCCAAGGACCGGCGGCACGCCCAGGACCACCCGGCCACGGGGGCGGCCCAGGGCTCCGACGCCCCGTACGCCTTCGAGAACGGCCCGCAAGGGCTCCGGGTCTCCTTCGCCTGCCCCACCTGCCACCAGCGCATCCGCGTTCCGGTGCGCGGCCGGGTTCGGGCCCGGTGCGGACTGTGCCGGACCGTCCTGGACTGCACCACCTGAAACAACCGGGGGCTCCACTCCGGAACCAGCCGCCCGGGGGCTGAGGACCGCGCGGTGACCGGACGGGGGGCCGCCCGGTCACCGCACTCGGTCCGCGACGCTACGCGGCCCTGCGGCCACGTCCCGCCGCCGCACCACCGCGTCCGGCCCCGGAACGCCCGGCCCCGGCACCACGCGCCTCACCGCCGCCACGGCCACCGCCCGCACCGGCGCCACGGGAAGAACCGCCCGCGCCCCGGCCCTCGGCGCCGCCGCCCTGTCCGGCACCACCGCGCCGGCCCCGGCCGCGGCTGCCCGAGCGGAAGGCGGAGCCACCGGCCGCCGCCCCGCCCGACCGGGTACGCGCCTTCGGCTGGGTCGGCTGCGGGACCTCGATGACGATCGCGACGCCGGACGGCTCACGGGCCCCGGTGATCCGGGTGAGCTCCTCGTCGCTGGACTTGATCCGGGTGGTCCGCGGGGCGATGCCCGCATCGGCCATCAGCCGGGTCATCTCCCGCTTCTCCTCGGGCAGCACCAGGGTGACGACGCTGCCGGACTCCCCGGCACGCGCCGTGCGCCCGCCGCGGTGGAGATAGTCCTTGTGATCGGTCGGCGGGTCCACGTTCACGACCAGGTCGAGGTCGTCGACGTGGATGCCGCGCGCCGCCACGTTCGTCGCCACGAGCGCGGTGACCTGACCGTTCTTGAACTGGTCCAGCGTCCGGTTGCGCTGCGGCTGCGAGCGCCCGCCGTGCAGGGCGGCGGCCCGTACACCGCTGGCCAGCAGCCGCTTGGCGAAGCGGTCGGCGCCACGCTTGGTGTCCACGAACATGATCACCCGGCCGTCACGGGCGGCGATCCGGGTGGCGACGGCCTTCTTGTCGGTCTCGTCGGCCACGTGCAGCACATGGTGCTCCATCGTGGTGACCGCGCCCGCGGACGGGTCCACCGAGTGCACGACCGGGTCCGTCAGGAACATCTTGACCAGGCGGTCGATGTTCTTGTCGAGCGTCGCGGAGAACAGCATCCGCTGACCGTCCGGCTCGACCTGCTTGAGCAGCGCGACGACCTGCGGCATGAAGCCCATGTCGGCCATCTGGTCGGCCTCGTCGAGGACGGTGATGGCGACCTGGTCGAGGCGGCAGTCGCCACGCTCGATGAGGTCCTTCAGCCGGCCCGGAGTGGCGACGAGCACCTCGGCGCCGCGGCGCAGCGTGCCGGACTGCTTGCTGATCGACATGCCGCCGACGACGGTGGCCAGGCGCAGGTTCACGGCCGTGGCGTACGGCGTCAGCGCGTCGGTGACCTGCTGGGCGAGCTCGCGGGTCGGCACGAGGACGAGCGCGAGCGGGGCGCGCGGCTCGGCGCGCCGTCCGCCGGTACGGGCCAGCAGCGCGAGGCCGAAGGCGAGGGTCTTGCCGGAGCCGGTGCGGCCGCGGCCGAGGATGTCCCGGCCGGCGAGCGAGTTCGGCAGGGTGGCGCCCTGGATCGGGAACGGATCGGTGACGCCCTGCGCGGCAAGGGTCTTCAGCAGGGCTGCGGGCATGTCCAGCTCGGCGAACGCCTCGACGGCGGGCAGTGCGGGGGTCATGGTTTCGGGCAGGGCGAATTCGCCCTGCGGCGGCGTGGCCCTGCGACGGGGCGACGCCTTGCCGGATCCCTTGCCGGAACCCTTAGCGGTTGCCATTGCCGGGGCCGTGCCGCGCCCCCTCGACGGGCGGTTGCGGGCGGGTCGGTCCTGGCGTTCGGAGCGGGTCATACGGAATTGCCCTCCTGGGGGATTCCTGAGGATTCCTAGGGATTCCTGGGAACTGCTTGGGACTGCTGGGGACTACTGAGGGGGTGCTGGGGACCTCCGCGGGACGGGCGGTGCTTCTTCGCCCTGTCCCGTGGACAGCACAAGCCGGGACCCGCACCTTCACGGTGCGGGCCCCGGCTGCGAGGTACGCGTCCGGCAATTAGGCCGGGACGATGTTCTCCGCCTGCGGGCCCTTCTGGCCCTGCGTGACGTCGAAGGAGACCTTCTGGCCCTCCTGGAGCTCACGGAAGCCCGAGGTGGCGATGTTGGAGTAGTGGGCGAAGACGTCGGCGCCGCCGCCGTCCTGCTCGATGAAGCCGAAGCCCTTTTCCGAGTTGAACCACTTCACGGTTCCAGTAGCCATGTCATTCTCCTAAAAGAGGTGCAGTGCCGGAAATCCGCACTTTACGAATTCCAAGTCGCCGCATTGAGCCCCATCCGGAGAAAGCCGGAAAACAATAATGCGCCTGAGGAAGCATTCCCGTCAGGCGCACATAATGTTCATGGGTACCAAAACTGCAACACGGCAACCGTAGCACGATCTGTCGGTCAGCGGTGGAACACCCCGCGCCGCCGGTCGGCAGATTTTTGCCCGGACCCATGGGCCAACTGGCCGGGAGCAGGCTCGACACGCCGCCGAAAATTTCCCGCGGCAGGTGTCGGCGCGGCCGGGCAGCCCCGGTCCGCAGGCCGTAGCGGCCGCCGGTCCGGGCTCCGGCTCATGCGGCGTCGTCGTCGTCAAATTCTGGACCGGTTACGCCGAGTGGGTGACCCGGCACGATCGCACAGCCTCGTCCTGGGACGTGTCGCTGCCACTCCTTCTCGTGAGGTCAGATGTCCAGGGCGATGCCGTCCAGGACCATCGAGAGGTACTGGCGGGCGATCTCCTCGGGGCTGTGCTGTCCGCCGGGCCGGTACCAGGACGCCGCGACCCAGACGGTGTCGCGGACGAAGCGGTAGGTCAGACGGATGTCGAGGTCGGCGCGGAAGGCCTGGTCGGCGACGCCGCGTTCCAGCGTGCCGAGCCAGACCTTCTCGAACTTCTGCTGGGAGTCGACGAGGTACTGGAAGCGCGGCTGGGTGGCCAGGTGCTTGGACTCCTTCTGGTAGATGGCGACGGCGGCGCGGTGCCGGTCGATCTCCCGGAAGGACTCGGTGACGAGCGCCTCGATGGTCTCCCGGGGGCCGAGGCCGGCGGCGAGCACCGCGTCGTACCCCTCCCAGAGTTCGGCGAGGAAGGTCGAGAGGATCTCGTCGATCATCGATTCCTTGGAATCGAAGTGGTAGTAGAGGCTGCCCGCGAGCATCCCGGCCTCGTCCGCAATCTTGCGGACGGTGGTGGCGTTGTATCCCTGCGCGGCGAACACCTCGGCGGCGGTGTCGAGCAGTTCGCGGCGGCGCTCGGGCGCAGGGGTCACCTGGGGCTTCTTCTTGTTAGGCACGCGCCCATTCTCCGCCCGCCGGGAAACCGCCCGGGACACCCGCCCGGGACGCTCGCCCGGCCGGACCGGCCCGGCCTCTCGGGCGGAGGTCAGGAGCGGAGGTCAGGAGCAGAGGTCAGGATTCGTACGGGGCACTGTCGTCCCCGGTCCGGCGGATCGTGCGCAGGGGCTTTCCGGGCCGCCACACCTGGACCACCAGCTCGTCGGAGTCCAGCGTCGTCCGGACCACCTCCTGGACTTCCGCGCGGAAGAGGTGGAACGGCTCCGGCGGCTTCACCTCCTCGGTGAAGCGGGCCAGGATCCCGGGGTCGGTCTCCTCGACCGCGCGGCCGGAGACCCGGACGTCGCCGTCGGCCATCTCGGCGTCCGGTCCCGGATTGGCCTGTACCGCGAACCGCGGATCGCGCAGCAGGTCCAGCGCCTTGCGCGAGTTCGGCATCATGCCGAGCCACAGTTCACCGAAGAGGACGTACACCTCCAGGCCGGTCACCCGTGGCGATCCGTCCTTGCGCAGGGTCGCCAGGACCTGGTGCTTGTACTGCCCGAAACGGGCCTGGACGGTGTCGGCGAAGGCCGGCTGTGCGGACTGGAACTCTTTCCAGGAACTCGATGTCATGAGGCCATAGAACTCTGGAATCCCGACATCCCCTGTCCGGAATTCCGCTCGGCCCGAAGGTTCGCCCGCCCGACGGCTCGCCCGCCCGACGGTTCGCCCGCCCGACGGCTCGCCCGCCCGGCGGCCTCATCCCCTCGACAGGGTCACCACCAGGGCCCACCCCTGGGTCCGGAGCACCCCTGGCGATTCCCCCTGCGCCAACAACGCGTCGTAGCGGTCGAGTGCGACGTCCTGGCCATCGAGCACCGCACCGTCCTCCAGCGCGACGGCCAGCACCGCTCCGCCCTGCGGCACCGCCAGCCGGACGGTGCCGCGTACCACCGCGACCTCCGCGCTCGTACGCTCCCTGCGGTACATCACGTTGAAGTTCACGACCGGGCCGCCGAGCAGCCGGCCGTACGTCTCCAGGTCGCCGGGGAATTCGTGCGGCCAGTACGCCTCGTCGACGATGTGGTGCTCGCCGCCCACCATGAGGTCCATCCCGGCGCCCTCGACCACGGTCAGCGTGCGGTCGACGCCGGGGAACGAGGAGAACGGCCCGTCCCCGGACACATCGGCCAGGCTGACCCGCCAGTCGAAGGCGTCCAGCGGCGCGCCCTCGGGGTACGCCGCGATCTCCCGGGTGACTCCCCCGCCGTTCTTCCAGGGCGTGGCCGTGCGGTCGGCCGCCCGCAGCACCCGGGCCGTCACCTGCCGATCCCCTGCGCCCGGGCCGCCAGGGCCTGGACGCTGCCGTCCCGGGCGGTCTCCTCGAACTCGCGGAGGCTGATGGCCGGACCTGTGGTGGCGGACGAGCCGACCATGCGCGTTCTCCGAATCCCCGACGTGTCAGAACACTGAGAGCACCGAGCGTAAGGCACCCGGATCCGTCCCGGACGGCGGCGTTCGCTATCTTGATCGCCGCCGCCCCCACCGGCCGCTCGTGTCTGCCCACCGTGAAGGAGCCTGCCGTGGAGGCCGCGGTCACCACCTGTTTTCGCCATCCGTCGTACGAGACGTATGTGAGCTGCACACGCTGCGAACGCTTCATCTGCCCCGACTGCATGCGTGAGGCCGCCGTCGGCCACCACTGCGTGGAGTGCGTGAAGGAGGGGCAGCGCTCGGTCCGGCAGGCGCGCACGGTGTTCGGCGGCGCGGTGCCCAGGAGCGCGGTGCCGCTCGTCACGTACGTGCTGATGGGCCTCAACATCCTGGTGTATCTAGGCGAGTTGGTCCGCCCGGGGATCGTCGACCGGTTCGCGATGCTCGGCGCGGGTATGAACGGCCCGGACGGCGCCCAGTACGTCTACGAGGCCGGGAACTTCCCCGGCTTCGATGTGATCGGTGTGGTGGGCGGTGAGTGGTACCGGCTGCTGACCGGGGCTTTCCTGCACCTCCCGCCGGACGGGTCGTCCTTCGGCTCGCTGCCGTTCGGGGTGCTGCACATCCTCTTCAACATGTACGCGCTGTGGAATCTGGGCCGGGTCGTCGAGGAGCAGCTGGGCCGGGCCCGTTACCTCGCGCTGTATCTGCTGTCCGCGCTGGGCGGTTCGGTCCTGGTGTATCTGATCGCGCCGTCCGACAGCACGGTGGGCGCCTCCGGGGCGATCTTCGGTCTCGGTGCGGCGTTCTACGTCATCAACCGGCGTCTGGGCCGCGACATGCAGGCGGTGAACCGGTTCATGGCCGGGTTCCTGATCTGGATGCTGATCTCGGCCGGATTCACCTCGTGGCAGGGCCACTTGGGCGGGCTGCTGACGGGGGCCGTCGTCACGGTCGCGTACGCGTACGCCCCGGCGAAGCAGCGTACGGCGATTCAGGTGGGCGCGGGCGTGGTGCTGCTCGCCGTGCTGGTGCTGCTGGTGGTGCTCAAGACGTCGGCGCTGACGGGCGGTGCGTGAGCACCGCCCCGGCCGTGTCCCCTCAGAGGGCTTCGCCCAGCGCCAGCCGGTTCACCCCCGGCAGATAAGGATCCAGTTCGCCGGGGGCGAACCGGGACATGCCCACCACGTGCCAGAACTCGCCGGCCACATCGCCGTCGTACTTGTAGCCCCCGGCCGGGGTGAGCGTCGCCCAGCCGCCCGGCAGCCCGATCAGGGTGGCCGTGGGTTCGGGCACCGTACGGTCGTCTGAAAGGGTCCACAGGCGCACCGTGCCGTCCTCTCCCGCGCTCGCGAGGATGCGCCCGTCAGGGCTGAACGCGAGGGAGAGGACCCGTCCGGCGTGGCCGTCGAGCGCCGCCAGCCGCTCGCCCGACTCCGCGTGCCACAGCCCGATCGTGCGGTCGTCACCCGCCGTGGCGAGCAGGTGGCGTGCGGGGTGCGCCGCGACGGCCCAGAGCTTGCCGGCGTGTCCGGCCAGCCGAAGCTCCGGGACGCCGTCCCGCCACACGACCGTGCGGCCGTCCCAGCCCGCCGTGGCCAGCCATGCGCCACCGGGTCCGAACGCCACCCCGTACACCCGGTCCGTGTGCTCGCGCAGTTCTGCCAGGAGCTCGCCCGTGCCGGGACGCCACAAACGTACGGCCCCGTCGTCGCAGCCGGTGGCGAGCTCGCCTCCGGGGCCGGTGCAGAAGGCGATGGAGCGGACCCGGCCCCGGTGCTCGGTCAGGGTGGCGACGGGTGCGCCGGTCGAGCGGTACCAGAGGCGGACGGTGTCGTCGTCGTTGGCGGTGGCGAGGAGGGAGCCGTCGGCGCTGAACGCCCCGGCCCAGATGTGCTCGGTCTCGGCGTCCACCTCGCGCAGGTGGGCACCGTCCGATGCGCTGCGGAGGTAGATGTCGCCGTCGTTGCTCGCCGTGGCCAGGATTTCCTCGGCCGGGCTGAAGAAGGCGGAGACCAGGCGGTTGCCCCGGCCCGTCAACTCAGCGGTGCGCCGGCCGGTCCGGGTTTCCCACAGCCGTACCGTTCCGTCGTTCCCCGCCGCCGCGAGCTGGGTGCCGTCGGCGCTGAACGAGAGTCCGGTGACCCGGCGGCCGTGGCCACGCAGGATGCGGCGGCCGTGCCCGGTGTCGGCGTCCCAGATCTGGGCACCGCCGTCGTTGCCGACGGTGAGGAGCTGCCGGTTCCCCGGACAGAAGGCGCAGGCCCACGCGGAGCCCCGGTGCGCGGTGGGCTGGCGGTCGTGCAGGGCGACGGTGCGGCCCGTGCGGGGAGTGCCGGAGACGGTCCAGAGACGGACCTGGCCGCTGCTGTCGCAGGAGGTGAGGAGCTTCCCGGAGGAGTGGAAGAGCACCTGGTAGACCGCGCCGGCGCAATGTTCCATGGTTCCCGCGGGGGTGCCGACGACCGGGTCCCAGAGGCGGACCTGGCCGTCGGTGTCACCGCTGACCAGAAGAGTTCCGTCGGGGTGGAAATCGAGCGCGTACACGCGTCCGGTGTGGCCGGTGAACGTGTGCAGCAGCCGGGTGTCCTCGGCCCGCCAGATCCTTACCGTACCGCCGCCCGCCGCACCCTGGTCGGCGGTGGCCAGGAGGGTGCCGTCGGGGCTGAACCTGGCCCGGTAGACAGCACCCTGATGACCGGCCAGTTCGCCGTCGGCGGAGCCGTCGGACAGGTTCCAGCGGCGGACCCGGGCCCCGGCGTCCCCGGTGATCAGGGTGCGTCCGTCCGGGGAGTACACGGCCGTGTAGACGGGGGCGGTGTGACCGGGAAGCCGGTGCAGGGGCCGCCCGGTGGCCACGGACCAGACAGTGACCACGCCCTCACGGTCTCCGGTGGCGACCAGGGTGCCCTCCGGGTCGAGCGCGAGCGGCCACACCCCTTCGGGATGGACGTCGAGCCGGTGGCGGCAGGCCCCGGAGACCGGGTCCCACAGGCGTACGGTGCCGTCGGAGCCGCCCGTCGCGATGGTGTCGCCGGCGAACTTCACCGCGTACACGCGTCCGGAGTGGCCCTGCAGCGTGCGCAGGGCCCGGCCGGTGTCCGCGCCGCAGATCAGCACGCCGCCGTCCTCGCTGCCGACGGCGAGGAGTTCCCCGTCGGGACTGTAGGCGATGGGTTCGGGGAGTCTGCTGGTCCGCATGTTGAATCCGTAGGGGACGCCGACGGCCGACGGCCGGTATCCGGCTTCGACGGGCATGCCCGGGGCGATGGCCGCGGCCCGGAGCTCGGGGGCCCGGCGCACGGCATCGTCCAGGATCGGTGCGATCAGCGCGGCCCGGTGCCAGCGGCTCCCGGTGAGTTCGGCGCCGGTGAGTTCGGCGCGGGTGAGGCGGCTGCCGGTGAGGTCGGCACCCGTCAGGTCCGCCCGGGAGAGGTCGGCGTGGTCGAGCCGGGCGCCGGCGAGCCTGCTGTCGCGGAGTACGGCACCGGAGAGGTTGGCTCCGGTGAGACGGGCGTCGGTCAGGTCCGCGCCGGAGAGGTCGGCGCCGGAGAAGTCCCGGTACGAGAGGTCCTCGCCGGCCAGCCGCGCGCCGCGCAGGTCGGCGTTGGCGGGGACCCGGAGCCGGTCACCGATCCGCAGCGCGTTGCGGCGGGCCGCTTCGCTGACGACGGGGCCGTCCGGGGCGAGGGTGCCGCGGACCCAGTCGGCGCAGGTCTCATGGTCGGCGAGGTCGCAGAGGAATTCGACGGCGAGCTGGCTGAACGGACGCGCGGCCAGGAGCGCGGCCCGGCCCTCGTCGAGCTGCCGCGCGGCCTGCCGGGCGACCAGCCATTCGAGCACCGAGCCGTGGATGAACTGGAACACTCCGTCGTCGCTGCGGACCAGCAGGCTGCCGGCACCGACCGCCTGGGCCTGTTCGGCGGTGGAAAGCGTGGAGGGCGCCGGCGTGGGCCCGGTGAGTCCGCCGAGGGTGGCGGCCACGGTCTCGGTCAGTTCGTCCAGGCGCAGCGCGGTACGACCGGACTCCCACAGCCGCAGGGCGAGCGCGGTGACGGAGGACCACAGCGCGGCAGCGCCGAGTCCGGGTGCGGCGCCCGTGCCGCCCTGGCCGCGCTGTTCCTCGTAGTCGATCCAGGAGGTGAAGACGTCCTCGTAGAGCCGGGCGGGGCTGAGGGTGCGGCCCGCTCCGGCGACCGCGCGCAGCCGGTCCGGGCTGAGGGCCGCGGCGAAGGAGAGCAGCCGGGGGTTGCCGCACAGGGTGAGCAGGTCGGGGATGTTGCGCAGCAGCTGGAACCGCTGTTCGGCCTGGTGTTCGTCGCCGTAGGTGCGGACGAGGTAGGAACGGACCTGGTCGGGCGTGAACCCTTCGACGGCGAGGATGCGGCGTTGGGGCAGCAGCCCGACGCGTTCGCCGAGCGCGGTCAGGATCTGGTCGTGGGACTTGAAGTGCTGGGTGCGGCTGCTGACGACGATCTTCGCCCGGTCGACGGCGGCGCCGAGAAGGACCTGGAGGTGGTCGGCGGCCCTGTCGTAGCTGACCCGGTTGACGAGTTCGTCGAAACCGTCGAAGAGCAGGACGACGCGGCCCTGGGCGAGCATGTAGCGCAGGGCCCGCAGGTCGATGGTGTCGACGCCGTGGCCCGCGAGGTGGGCGGCGACGAGCCCTTCGAGGCTGTGGGCGCGGTCCAGGGTGTTGAGCGGGATGAGCAGCGGGGTGAGGTGCGGGAGCTGTTCGGGAATGCGCCGGGCCAGTTCACGCAGGGCGAAGGTCTTGCCGTGGCCGAAGTCGCCGAGGAGCAGCAGGAACCGGCCGTGGTCGCTCTCCAGCAGGTCGATGAGGTCCTCGACGAGCCCGGTGTGTTCGGCGCCTTCGGGCCGGTCGGCGTCGCGGTAGCGCTGCGGGAGGTAGCGGGCGGGCGGGTACTGTTCGCTGCTGTTCAGCCGGGCGGTCTGCGCGGCCACGTAGCCGCGCAGATCCAGCAGCCCCTGGAACTCGACGAAACTGCGCAGCCTGACGCGGACCGTGCGGGTGGCGGCACGGTCGCGCAGCGCCTGGTCGGGCGTGTCCCCCGCGTGCACCAGCACGGCGTCGGCCGCCGCTCCGGTGGCGTGCACCTGGGCGGTGAACCGGTCGAGTTCGGCCTCGGTGGGAACGCCCGGGTGGACGGCGATGCGCTGCTGGCGCACCACCCCGTCCTCCTGCCAGGTGGCCATGATCTGGGCCATGTCGGCGGGGTCGCGGCGGGGGATGTCGCGCAGCCGTACACCGTCCCTGCGGGCGAGGCAGATCTCCTTGACGCGTTCGGTGAGGGAGTCGACGGGTGTGTCGGTGGCCGGCCGGTCGAAGTCGGGTGTGGCCGGGGTGGCGGCCGGGCCGGGGGCCGGGAAGACCCGGCCGGTACGACGCCATTCGCCGGGCAGCCGGACGGGGGACGCCGCGGTGGTGCGGTCGTCCCAGCGGGTGACGCCGTCCGCGGCGATCCGCAGGAGCTGGAAGCGGGCGGGGGCCGAGGCGCCGAAGACCGGAAGCCGCGCGGGCCCCGCCGCGACCGTGGTGTGGCTCGGTTCGCCGCCGGTGGTGCGGGGGCCGCCGGTGGGGCCGTGCAGCAGGAGGTTGAGCCGGGGGCCGGTGAGCCGGGTGAGGGCGTCCGCGTCCCGCAGCGCGCCGGGTCCACTGGTGGCGTCGGCGTAGTGGCGGGCGGCGGTGAGCGGGTGGCGTACGGCTCCGATCCGCAGCCAGCCCTCCTCCTCGTATCCGCGCAGGGCCTCGGCGAACCAGGCGGCCTGGTCGCGGCCGATGGAGCCGTACTGGTCGTCGGGGCGGTGGCTGAAGGCCATGGAGGAGTTGAACCCGGCGACCACGGTGCTGAGTTCGGGGACCGGGAACAGGGTCCAGGGCTGGTCGCTGTCGAAGACGGTGTCCAGCCCGTGATAGAAGCTGCGGAAGAGCCGGGTGTGGTGGCGCCACTTGGGCCAGTACGGGGGCTGCGGGGCGACCTCGTCCGCCTCACAGGTGTGGAAGTAGCCGCGGCAGGCGGCCTGGTTCACGTCCTGCGCGCCGGGCACCACCATGACCCGCTGCGGCGGCAGGTCGAGCTGTGATCGGATCGCGGTCAGGAAGCTGAGGGCCTGGTCGCACTCGCGGGGGCTGCCGGACGCGGTGAGGTCGCCGGTGACGACCAGCAGATCGGGGGCGGGTGCCCCGGCGTCCCGGAGTTCGACGATGTCGCCTCGCAGCTGTCGGCTGAGGGCGTCGGGTTCCCGGCCGCGCCCGAAGCCGGGTCCGGCGAGGTGGAGGACGGTGACGGTGTCGCGGGCCACGCCGGCGCCGGTGGCGGGCGGGTATCCGGGGGCGCGGGCGGGTCTGCGCCGGCCCGCCCAGCCGGGGCCGCCGGGCCTGCGGCCGGGCAGGCGGTCCATGTCGGCGGGGTACGGGTCCTGCCCGGGCAGGACGACACCGCTGCCGGACGGTCCGGAGCCGGGGTAGCCGGGGCGACGGACCGGCCGGGCATGCCCGTCCATCGCCTGTCCCACCCGATTCAGCAGCAGGGAGCGCGCGGTGTCCGCGTCGGCGATGCCGACCAGGTCGACATAGGTGATGGTGGCGAGGAGACCCTCGATGGGGATGTCGTCGACCCGTACGGTCAGCAGCCGGCGCTCCGGTGCCTCCGGGGCCGCGCGGAGCGCTGCCTGCCATTCCATGCGGCCGTAGGTGGAGCGTTCGTAATGGCGGGAGAGCACGGCGATGACGGCGGTGGACTCGCTGACTCCGCGGTCCATGTAGTCGATGAAATTGGTGCCGGGCACGAAGTCCCACGCCTGGAGGACGGTGCGGTACCCGGCGTCCTCCAGTGACCACGCTATCCATGAGGCCCACTGTTCATCAGCCGGCGAATAGCTGATGAAAAAATCGAACTCGCTTACTGATAAACCCAGTTCGCTGTCTGCCACCATTACTCCATGGTAGAAGACCTTTCGCCGCAGCGGCTGCGAACCAGGCTGCCCAAAAGCCTCGGCCTGTTACATCCGCTGGACTGGCTGGCCGGCGGGTTGCTCGTGCTCGGGGTGGGCGCGGTGGCGACGGGGCTCCTGCCCGCGGACCCGGCGGCGGCGCAGCTGCGGCGTATCGGTCCGCTGCTGGTGTTCCTGGCCTCGGTGATCGTGCTGGCCGAACTGACCGGCCGGGCCCAGGTCTTCGACGTGGTGGCGACCTGGGTGGCGCGGGCGGGCCGGGGCCGCTATGCGCTGCTGTTCGGGCTCTGTGTGCTGTTCGCCTCGCTCACCACGCTCACGCTGAATCTGGACACGACCGCGGTGCTCCTCACTCCGGTGATGCTGGCACTGGCCACCCGGGTGGGGATCGCGGCGGTGCCGTTGGCGATGACGACGGTGTGGCTGGCCAACACCGCGAGCCTGCTGCTGCCGGTGTCGAACCTGACGAATCTGCTGGCGGCGGACCGGGTGGCGCTGTCGCCGTCCGGACTGGCCGCCGTGATGTGGCTGCCTCAGCTGGTCACGGTCGGAGTGACGGCCGCCTGTCTGTGGGCCTTTTACTGGCGCCGAGGCCGCCGGGGGCAGGACCGGTACACCCCGCCGTCCGCGCCGATCCCCGGCGATCCGGTGCTGCTGCGGATCTGTTCGGTGGCGTGCGCCGGTTTTCTGCTGGCGATCCTGCTCGCCGACGTGCCGCTGTGGGCCGCGTCGACGGTGGCGATGCTGATCGTCGTGGCGGCCTTCGCGCGGCGCCGCAGAGCGGAGTTGCGGCTGTCACTGGTCCCGTGGCGGCTGCTGGTGCTGGTTCCCGGGATGTTCCTGGTGGTGGAGACGGTCAACGCGCACGGTCTGCACGCGCTGCTGGCGTCGGCGCTCGGCTCGGACGACGGATGGGCCGGAATGCTGAGGTCGGCGGGGGTGGGCGCGGGGGTGTCCAACGTACTGAACAACCTTCCGGCGTACGTGGCGGGCGAGGCGGTCGTTCCCGCGGGCAATCACCGCCAGTTGCTGGCGCTGCTGATCGGGGTCAACGCGGGGCCGGTCATCACTCCGTGGGCCTCGCTGGCGACCCTTCTCTGGTTCGAACGGTGTCGCTGGCACGGGACGCGGATCGACACGGGCCGGTTCGTGCGGACCGGGCTGGTGCTGTCGGTGACCGGCACGGCGGCCGCCACCTGTGCGCTGGCGCTGATCACCTGACGGCCGGCCCGGGGTCGCGCCGCCCGGTCACCGAAGCCACCTGCGCGAGGACGTAGTCGAGCGTGTCGGTACGGGCGGCGACGAAGCTTCGGTCCGCACCGGATCCCGCGAACCCGGGCCGGAACACCTCGCCGTGCAAGGTGCGCAGTTCCACCCCGGCCTCGGCCGCGAGCAGCGCCCCGGCCGGCAGGTCGAGCCCTTCGGCCCGGTATCCGACGAAACCGTCGATGGTTCCCCGGGCCAGCATGGACCAGCCCAGCAGTGGCGCCCACAACTGGAGCACCCGCCGGCAGCGCAGCTCCAGGTGCTGGCGGAGCACGGCGGCCGCCGTGTCGGCCCGGCCCACTGCGTGACCCTGGGTCCAGGCGATGACCGGGCCGGGGGCGGGGAGCCTGCCGTCGGGACCGGTGAGCGGACCGGAATCGCTGTGCGCGCCGTGGCCGGACACCGCGTGCCAGGTCCGGCCGGTGAGCGGTTCGTGGACCACTCCGACCACCGGCGCCCCGGCGACGCAGAGCGCGATGCCCACGACGTAGGCGGGCAGTCCGATGGCCACGTTGTTGGTGCCGTCGAGCGGATCGACCAGCCAGGTGCGGGAACCGGTCCCGTCCAGCAGTCCGGCTTCCTCCGACAGGATGCGGTCGTGCGGGAAGTGCCGCCGCAGCCTGCTCAGCACGATCTCCTCGGCAGCCAGGTCGAGTTCGGTGACCACATCACCCGAGGCGTCCTTCGTACGGACCGTCAGCGGGGCCCGGAACCGGTCCCGGAGCATGGTTCCGGCTTCCTCGGCCGCGGCCACCGCCACCGCGCGCTCACGCGCGTACGGTCCCGCTCCGCCGGCCGCGGAGGCCATTTCCGGATCAGACATCGACGTGTCCATCGAACCTCCCGAGCGCGGTACGGACCGTGCGTAACGTCTGTTCCTCGTCGCACAGCCGGCGCGTCATGGTGCGCGCCGGCCCGTCGAGCGGGCCGAGCGACAGATCCGTCCGGCCGGGCATCGACCGGCCCAGCACGAGTGTGGCCGCCAGGTCCGTGCCTTCGATGGACGTGGCGTGGAACTCCCCCGCGGTGAGGGTGTACGTCTCACCCGGGCCGCTGATGTGCGCGTGGCCCGGCTCGCCGCGGACCAGCACCGGCGTGGGAACGATCTCGTCCACTCCGCCCGGCCCGCTGCGCACTTCGAAGATCCGGTGGGTGGGTTCGTCCCCGGTGCCGCTGACCCGTACCGGCAGATTGGCGACCCGTCCGTATAGGACATGGCTGCGCAGCTCCCAGCTGTGGGCATGCCAGGGCGCGGTGTCCGGCTCGGCCACGTACTCGGGGGCGAAGAGATGGACACAGATCCCCCGCAGCCCCTCGCGCAGCAGCGGCAGGCAGAGGAAGCCGAGCGGGTGGCGTACGGCGCGCAGCGCCCGGACGCCGGTGGCGACTTCGGTGAGCGCGCGGACGGCGGAGCCACGGGGGCCCGGGGAGACCGTGTCGCCGTGGGTGAGGGCCATTTCCAGCTCGTCGTAGTCCATGGGGTCGCGCCGGGGGGCGCCTCACCTCCGGTAGGGGTCCTCCGCGTGCAGTGCCTTGACAATGATTTCGCCGATGTCGCTGTCGGTGAACGCACGGGGCAGCGGCAGTTGAAGAGCCTCGAAGAGACCGCGGGCCTCGTCGACGGTGGGCTCCTCGCTCAGCGGCGCCTCCACACGCATCGGAACCACGAGGGCCTGTTCCCGGCTCTGGTGCAGTTCGGTGACGTAGTAGTCGTAGAGCGGCTGTTCCCGCTCGACCAGGAGGTTGACCCGCGAGGTGTCGTCCTGGGTGATGATCAGACAGGATTCGGACAGATCGAAGCGGAGCGTCGGTACGGCGGAGGAGAGGTGCACCGCGATGTCCAGGGTGGTGAGCCTGCGCTGGTACCAGCAGGCGGCCAGCACCGTCGCGTACGACTCCTTGCGCACCCGGTCGGTGGTCCAGTGACCGGCGTGCCCGGTGCTGCTGCGGTTGGCGAACATCTGCCGGAACCGCGCGTACGCCTGGCAGATCCGTTCGTCGTCCGGATTGATGATGTCGATCTTCATGTTGAGCTGGGAGCGCTGCTCCCTGGCGGTGGCCACGCACTGCGGCAGGGTGACAGCCCGTAAGTAGGTGCCGGTTCCGCCCTTGAAGTACCAGAGGTTGGTGTGCTGCCGGGCAGTGCGCAGCGCCTCGCCGACATCGTTGCCGGAGAGCGAGCGGACCATGGTGAGGTCCTCCAGCGCGCGGCGGGTACCGGCCATCGCCTCCTGGATCGCGGCAGGCTGGCGCACCCGCTCCACGATCGAACCGAGCGCCAGGGCACCGAGGACGACCAGGGTCGCTCCGGACGCCACGTCGCTGGTGACGACATCGCCGAAGATGTCCAGAAATCCGATGGTCAGCGCTACTCCGGCGGCGATGACGACATCGACGTTCTTCAGGATCCAGGCAACGGACCGCTCCAGGCGCCGTCCGTGCACGGTCATGGGCACGCTCCTCCCCCGTGGAATGCCTTTCCGATCCTAGGAGAGCGGAGCGGGGCGCCGCCAGGGGGTACAAGGGGCTCATGGTGGGCATCCGTGCGCCCGGGGAGTGCGGACGCGCCACGGCGCCTGCCGAGATCGTCCGGTCGGGGACGGGCAGGCGCCGCGTTCAGTTCCGTACGCCGTTGTACGGACGTCTTGTGTGCCGTGTGATCAGACCGTCAGAGCACGGTCCGTCGGGCGGATCGGGGCCGGCAGGGCGCTGGCTCCGGTCAGGAAGCGGTCCACGCCGCGCGCCGCGGAGCGGCCCTCGGCGATGGCCCACACGATGAGGGACTGGCCGCGGCCCGCGTCACCGGCGACGAAGACTCCGCCGACGTTGGTGGCGTAGTCCGCGTCGCGCGCGACATTGCCGCGCGCGTCGAGCTCCAGGCCGAACTGCTGGACCAGGCCGTTGGACTGGTCGGTGCCGGTGAAGCCCATGGCCAGGGTGACCAGCTGGGCGGGGATCTTCCGCTCGGTGCCGCGCTTCTGCTCCAGCTTACCGTCCTTGAATTCCACCTCGACCAGGTGCAGGGCCTGGACGTTGCCGTCCTCGTCGCCCTCGAAGTGGGTGGTGGAGACGGAGTAGATCCGGTCGCCGCCCTCCTCGTGCGCGGAGGTGACCTTGTAGAGCATCGGGAACGTCGGCCAGGGCTGGTTGGTGTTCCGGTCCTCGCCCGGCCGGGGCATGATCTCCAGCTGGGTGACGGAGAGCGCGCCCTGGCGGTGGGCGGTGCCGACGCAGTCGGCGCCGGTGTCGCCGCCGCCGATGACGACGACGTGCTTGCCCTCGGCGGTGATCGGGGAGACCGTCAGGTCGCCCTCCTGCACCTTGTTGGCGAGCGGCAGGTACTCCATGGCGAAGTGCACGCCGTTCAGCTCACGGCCCAGAACGGGCAGGTCACGGGAGACGGTGGCACCGGCGGCGATGACGACCGCGTCGTAGCGGCGGCGGAGCTTGGCGGCGTCGATGTCCTTGCCGATCTCCACCTCCGTACGGAACTTGGTGCCTTCCGCGCGCATCTGCTCGATACGGCGGTTGATGTGCGACTTCTCCATCTTGAACTCGGGGATGCCGTACCGCAGGAGGCCCCCGATGCGGTCCGCGCGCTCGAAGACGGCGACCGTGTGGCCGGCCCGGGTCAGCTGCTGGGCCGCGGCGAGACCGGCCGGACCCGAGCCGATGACGGCGACGGTCTTGCCGGAGAGCCGCTCGGGCGGCTGCGGGGTGACGTCGCCGCTGCCCCATGCCTTGTCGATGATGGAGACTTCGACGTTCTTGATGGTGACGGCCGGCTGGTTGATGCCGAGCACGCACGCCGACTCGCAGGGGGCCGGGCAGAGCCGCCCGGTGAACTCCGGGAAGTTGTTCGTGGCGTGCAGGCGCTCGGACGCGGCCTTCCAGTCCTCGCGGTAGGCGTAGTCGTTCCACTCGGGGATGAGGTTTCCGAGCGGGCAGCCGTTGTGGCAGAACGGGATGCCGCAGTCCATGCAGCGGCCGGCCTGCTTGCTGATGATCGGGAGCAGCGAGCCCGGAACGTAGACCTCGTTCCAGTCCTTGACGCGCTCGCCCACGGGGCGGGTCTCGGCGATCTCGCGCCCGGTGGTCAGGAAGCCCTTGGGGTCAGCCATGGGTCGCCGCCTCCATCATCTTCTCGGTGGTCTCCTGTTCGGAGAGACCGGCGAGCTCAGCGGCGTCCTTGGCGGCGAGCACTGCCTTGTACGTGGACGGGATGATCTTGCTGAAGCGGGAGACACCGCCGTCGGCGCTGTCCCACTCGGCGAGCAGCTTCTCGGCGACCGTGGAACCGGTCTCCTCCTGGTGGCGGCGCACCACGTCGTGCAGCCACTGCTGGTCGGTGTCGGAGAGGGCCTCGATCGCGCCGAGGTTGCCGGCGTTGACGTTGTCGCGGTCCAGGTCGATGACGTACGCGACTCCGCCCGACATGCCTGCGGCGAAGTTGCGTCCGGTCTCGCCGAGCACGACGGCGTGGCCGCCGGTCATGTACTCGCAGCCGTGGTCGCCCACGCCCTCGGAGACGACGGTCGCACCGGAGTTGCGGACGCAGAACCGTTCGCCGGTCCGGCCGCGCAGGAACAGTTCGCCGCCGGTGGCGCCGTAGGCGATGGTGTTGCCCGCGATGGTGGAGTACTCGGCGAGGTGGTCGGCGCCGCGGTCCGGGCGGACGATGACGCGGCCGCCGGAGAGGCCCTTGCCGACGTAGTCGTTGGCGTCGCCTTCCAGCCGCAGCGTCACACCACTCGGCACGAACGCGCCGAAGGACTGGCCGGCGGAACCGGTGAACGTGATGTCGATGGTGTCCTGCGGCAGACCGGCGCCGCCGAACTTCTTCGTCACCTCGTGGCCGAGCATGGTGCCGACGGTCCGGTTGATGTTCCGGATCGCGATCTGGGCCCGGACCGGCCGGGCGGCCTCGGCGCTCTCCGCGTTCAGGGCGTCGGCGGCGAGCTTGATCAGCTCGTTGTCGAGGGCCTTGGCGAGACCGTGGTCCTGCTCGATCCGCTGGTGGCGGACCGCGCCCTCGGGCAGTTCGGGGACGTGGAACAGGGGCTCCAGGTCGAGGCCCTGCGCCTTCCAGTGCGTGATCGCGCGGTCGGTGTCGAGCAGCTCGGCGTGGCCGACGGCCTCTTCGATCGTACGGAAGCCCAGCTCGGCGAGGAGCTCGCGGACTTCCCTGGCGATGAACTCGAAGAAGTTGACGACGTACTCGGCCTTGCCTGAGAAACGACTCCGCAGGACCGGGTTCTGGGTGGCGATGCCGACCGGGCAGGTGTCCAGGTGGCAGACGCGCATCATGACGCAGCCGGAGACGACGAGCGGCGCGGTCGCGAAACCGAACTCCTCGGCGCCCAGCAGCGCGGCGATGACGACGTCGCGGCCGGTCTTCAGCTGGCCGTCGGTCTGCACGACGATGCGGTCGCGCAGGCCGTTGAGCAGCAGGGTCTGCTGGGTCTCGGCGAGGCCGAGCTCCCAGGGGCCGCCCGCGTGCTTCAGCGAGGTGAGCGGGGAGGCACCCGTTCCGCCGTCGTGGCCGGAGATCAGGACGACGTCCGCGTGTGCCTTGGAGACACCCGCGGCGACGGTGCCGACACCGACCTCGGAGACCAGCTTCACGTGGATGCGGGCCGCCGGGTTGGCGTTCTTGAGGTCGTGGATCAGCTGAGCCAGGTCCTCGATGGAGTAGATGTCGTGGTGCGGCGGCGGCGAGATCAGCCCGACACCCGGGGTGGAGTGCCGGGTCCTGGCGACCCACGGGTAGACCTTGTGGCCGGGCAGCTGGCCGCCCTCGCCGGGCTTGGCTCCCTGCGCCATCTTGATCTGGATGTCGTCCGCGTTGACGAGGTACTCGCTGGTCACACCGAAGCGGCCGGAGGCGACCTGCTTGATGGCCGAGCGGCGCGCCGGGTCGTAGAGCCGGTCGGCGTCCTCGCCGCCCTCACCGGTGTTGGACTTGCCGCCCAGCTGGTTCATGGCGATGGCGAGGGTCTCGTGGGCCTCGCGGGAGATCGAGCCGTACGACATGGCGCCGGTGGAGAAGCGCTTGACGATGTCGGAGACGGACTCGACCTCGTCGACCGGGATCGGCTCGCGGTCGCTCCTGAAGTCGAACAGGCCGCGGAGCGTCATCAGGCGCTCGGACTGCTCGTTCACCCGGTCGGTGTACTTCTTGAAGATGTCGTACCGCTTGTTGCGCGTGGCGTGCTGAAGGCGGAAGACCGTCTCCGGGTCGAAAAGGTGCGGCTCTCCCTCGCGGCGCCACTGGTACTCGCCGCCGATCTCCAGCGCGCGGTGCGAGGCGGAGATGCCGGACGCCGGGTAGGCCTTGGCGTGGCGGATGGCGACTTCCCGGGCGATGACATCGAGGCCCGCGCCGCCGATCTTGGTGGCGGTGCCGTTGAAGTACTTCGCGACGAAGCCCTCGTCCAGGCCGACGGCCTCGAAGACCTGGGCGCCGCGGTAGGAGGCGACCGTCGAGATGCCCATCTTGGACATGACCTTGAGGACGCCCTTGCCGAGCGCGTAGATCAGGTTCCGGATGGCCTTCTCGGGCTCGACGCCCTCGATGAACGTACCGGCGCGGACCAGGTCCTCGACGGACTCCATCGCCAGGTACGGGTTGACCGCGGCGGCGCCGTAGCCGATCAGCAGCGCGACGTGGTGGACCTCGCGGACGTCTCCGGCCTCGACCAGCAGCCCCACCTGGGTGCGCTGCTTGGTACGGATGAGGTGGTGGTGGACGGCCGAGGTGAGCAGCAGGGACGGAATCGGGGCGTGCTCGGCGTCGGAGTGCCGGTCGGACAGGACGACGAGGCGGGCGCCGTCCTCTATGGCGGCGTCGACCTCGGCACGGATCTGCTCGATCCGCTCCGCGAGGGCGTCGCCACCGCCGCCGACCCGGTAGAGCCCGGAGAGCGTGGCGGCCTTCATGCCCGGCATGTCGCCGTCGGCATTGATGTGTATCAGCTTGGCCAGCTCGTCGTTGTCGATCACCGGGAACGGCAGCGTGACGCTGCGGCAGGACGCGGCGGTCGGCTCCAGCAGGTTGCCCGCCGGGCCGAGCGTGGAGCGCAGCGAGGTGACGAGCTCCTCGCGGATGGCGTCCAGCGGCGGGTTGGTGACCTGGGCGAACAGCTGGGTGAAGTAGTCGAAGAGCAGCCGGGGGCGCTCGGACAGGGCGGCGATCGGGGAGTCCGTGCCCATGGAACCGAGGGGTTCGCCGGCGGTGCGGGCCATCGGGGCGAGGAGGACGCGGAGCTCTTCCTCGGTGTAGCCGAAGGTCTGCTGGCGGCGGGTGACGGAGGCGTGCGTGTGCACGATGTGCTCCCGCTCGGGGAGGTCCTCCAGCTCGATCTCGCCGGTCTCCAGCCAGTCCTGGTACGGCTGCTCGGCGGCGAGGGCGGCCTTGATCTCGTCGTCCTCGATGATGCGGTGCTCCGCGGTGTCGACGAGGAACATCCTGCCGGGCTGGAGGCGGCCCTTGCGGACGACCTTCGCGGGGTCGATGTCCAGGACGCCGACCTCGGAGGAGAGCACGACGAGGCCGTCGTCGGTGACCCAGTAGCGGCCGGGGCGCAGACCGTTGCGGTCCAGGACCGCGCCGACCTGGGTGCCGTCGGTGAAAGTGACGCAGGCCGGGCCGTCCCAGGGCTCCATCATCGTGGAGTGGTACTGGTAGAAGGCGCGCCGGGCCGGGTCCATCGAATCGTGGTTCTCCCACGCCTCGGGAACCATCATCAGCACCGAGTGGGGCAGCGAACGGCCGCCGAGGTGGAGCAGCTCCAGGACCTCGTCGAAGGAGGCGGAGTCGGAGGCGTCGGGGGTGCAGACGGGGAAGATCCGGTCGAGCTGCTCCGTGCCGTCGTGTCCATTGTCGGCGGAGCCGAACGCACTCGACGCGAGCTGGGACTCGCGGGCCTTCATCCAGTTGCGGTTGCCCTTGACCGTGTTGATCTCACCGTTGTGCGCAACGAAGCGGTACGGGTGGGCGAGCGGCCAGCTCGGGAAGGTGTTCGTGGAGAAGCGGGAGTGGACCAGCGCGACGGCGGTGGCGAAGCGGCGGTCGGAGAGGTCCGGGAAGAACGGCTCCAGCTGCCCCGTGGTGAGCATGCCCTTGTAGACGATCGTGCGGGCGGAGAGCGAGGGGAAGTACACCCCGGCCTCCCGCTCGGCGCGCTTACGCAGCACGAAGGCCTTGCGGTCGAGTGCGATGCCGGTGCTCGTACCGTCCGCGACGAAGAGCTGGCGGAACTCGGGCATGGTGGCGCGGGCGCCGTTGCCGAGGATGTCCGGGGTGACCGGGACCTGGCGCCAGCCGAGGACCTTGAGGCCCTCCTCGGCGGAGATCTTCTCCAGCTTCCGGACGGCCTCGGTGGCATCGTCCGCGGGCAGGAAAGCGACTCCGACGGCGTAGGCGCCGGCCTCGGGGAGCTCGAAGGCGGCCTCGTCGCGGAGGAAGGTGTCCGGCACCTGGAGGAGGATTCCGGCGCCGTCGCCGGAGTCGGGCTCGGATCCGGTGGCACCGCGGTGTTCGAGGTTGCGCAGTACGGTCAGCGCCTGCTCGACCAGCTCATGGCTGGCCACACCGGTCAGGGTGGCCACGAACCCGACACCGCAGGCGTCGTGCTCGTTACGGGGGTCGTACATCCCCTGCTGGGCGGGGCGACCGTCCATGGGCGACCAGGCGTCGGTACGCATCGGCTCTCCCGTCGTCGTCGTGGCATATGCAGTGCCGAGGGACGACGTTGGCCCTCTGCGAAATTTCGTGTGGGTTACATGATGGGGCGCTTCTCAAGAAGCGGATAGTTCGTTCCAACATACGGACACTGCCGGAGGCGGTGAGGGGTCGCAGTCGGAGGATCGGCGCCCGGGGGACCGCAGAGAGCAGGCGTCGTTGCCTGCGGTGTCTACGGCTCATGCCCGGCGGCAAAGGAAATGAAACCGCCGGGTAATGGCTACTTATGTGGAGCCTTGTATAGAGACTCATTTTACGTGGGAGGATGCCATTCCGCCCAGAGGCGGCCACCAAGACGTACGTCACACGCATGGCGGACGCGTGACGGATGGCGGACACACTGCCGGAACGAAGCCCGTCCGGCGTTCGAGGACAAAGCCTTCAGCCGGACGGGCTCGATGCCGCGCTCCCTGCCGAGGGGCGCTAGCTTCCGAGGGCCACGCCGAACAGTGTGCCGAGACCATAGGTGATCGCCGCGGCGGCGCCACCGAGCACCAGCTGCCGCAGCCCGCTGTACAGCCAGTTGCGCGCCGTCACCCTGGCGACCACCGCACCGCAGGCGAACAGCCCGACGAGTGCGAGCAGCACGGCCGGCCACAGCGCACTCGCGCCGAGCAGGAACGGGAGTACGGGCAGCAGGGCGCCCAGCGCGAACGCGCCGAACGAGGACACGGCGGCGACGAGCGGCGAGGGCAGATCGCCCGGGTCGATGCCGAGCTCCTCGCGGGCGTGGATCTCCAGGGCCTGCTCCGGGTCGCGCGACAGTTGCCGCGCGACCTCGCGGGCGAGGCCGGGTTCGACGCCACGGGACTCGTAGAGCGCGGCGAGCTCCCGCTCCTCGTCCTTGGGGTGCTTGCGCAACTCGCGCCGCTCGACGTCGAGTTCGGCCTCGACGAGCTCGCGCTGCGAGGCGACGGAGGTGTATTCGCCGGCCGCCATGGAGAACGCACCGGCGGCCAGACCCGCCAGACCGGTGATCACGATCGTCTGCTGGGAGACGGCACCACCCGCGACGCCGGTCATCAGCGCGAGGTTGGAGACCAGTCCATCCATGGCACCGAACACCGCGGGGCGCAGCCAGCCGCCGTTCACATCGCGGTGGGTGTGGTTGTCGCGGTGTGCCTCGTGCAGTACGGCGTCGGTCTCGATGATGGACACAGCTCTCCCCTTCTCCGGCAGCGGGTTTCACGCGCTCCGCCCCCGCTCAACACCGTCGAAAGTACGCACGAAAAAGGGCCCCCGCCAGCAAGGCAGGCCGTACTTACCTGCCCCCGTGACCAGGTGAGTACGGCCTGCCTTACCGACGCCGAGCCGTCATCCAACTGGCCCTTTTGTTGCGATTATCGGCCTCTGTCGGGGCTCCGCGTGGCACAGATCGAGCGTACGAGAACTGGCTCGGTGTGAGCGAAGGGTCGACGCGATGGAGTCGATTGCGGGAAATCCGGCAGAACCGCGGACCGGCGGCACGGCGGCGGTACGGCACGGCGCGCCGTCGGCGGTACGGCACGGCGCACCGGTGGCGGCGGGGGGCGGCGCGGACCGGGGCGCGGGTGCGCGGGCGGGTACGCGGGGGGACCTGGGCGACCGGGCCCGGGGTTCGCTGCTCGGTCTCGCGGTCGGTGACGCGCTGGGCGCACCGGCGGAGAACCTGCGGCCGTCCGAGATCCGCCGTCGCTGGGGCCGGATCGAGGGCTTCGTGAGCGAGGACCCCGCGGGCACGGACGACACGGAGTACGCGATCTTCTCCGGACTGCTGCTCGCCCGGCACGGTTCGGCGCTGACCGTCACCCAGGTGGAGCGGGCCTGGCATCTGTGGATCGCCGATCTGGACGAGGGGCCGTTCCGCGGCGCCGGGTTCAGTGAGCGGGGCACGCTGGAGAATCTGCGCCGCGGCCTGGCCGCCCCGATCTCCGCCCAGCACCGGCACGCCTGGAGCGACGGCCTGGCGATAAGAGCGGCACCGTTCGGGGTCTTCGCGGCAGGTCGGCCGTACGAGGCGGCGCGTCTGGTCGCGGTGGACGGGCGGGTCAGCCATGACGGGGAGGGCATCTACGGCGGCCAGGCGGTGGCGGCCGGGGTGGCCGCCGCGATGGTGGGGGCCGGGCTCGCGTCGGTGATCGCCGCCGCGCTGTCCGTCGTTCCCATGGACTCCTGGACGGCGCGCTCGCTGCGGCGCGCGGTGGCGGCCGCGCAGCGCACGTACCCCGACCGGCTCACCATGGAGCGCGCGGTGCGTTCCGCGGTGGTGATCGGCGGCTACCCGTGGACGGATCTGGCGCCGGAGGCGGTCGGCCTGGCGTTCGGTGCGTTCGCGGCGGCGCGCGGCGACTTCCGTACGGCGGTGCTGACCGCGGTCAACATGGGCCGCGACGCGGACACCACGGCCGCGGTGGCGGGAGCCCTGGCCGGCGCCCTGCACGGGGCGTCCGCGATTCCCCGGCACTGGGGGGAGGCGATCGGCCCGGTCCGGGGCAGCTGTCTGCCGTCGATGCGGGGCTACCACGTCCTGGACATCGCGGAGTTGCTCACCCCGGACGACGCGGACGAGGCGTACGCGGGGGCGGGCGCGGGCGCAGGGGGCGAAGCCGGTACGCCGGACGGCGCCCTGACACGCGACACCACCTCCGCGTACGTGTCGCCCGGCGCCCCGCCCGTCTCCGACGACGAGGATCCGGACCGCAGCCCCCGGGGTACGGACATGATCCCGGACCGTACGGACGCGGTCCCGGGCCCGGACCGTACGGACGCGGTCCCGGGCCCGGACCGTACAGACACGGTCCCGGACCCGGACCGTACAGACACGGTCCCGGACCCGGACCGTACAGACGCGGTCCCGGGCCCCGACCCGGGAAGCGCCCCTCGCCCGCCCGTCTCCCCCGTCTCCCCCGCCGCCCGTCTCCGGACCCGTCCGGCGCCCGGGCACCGGGCACGGATCGAGGGGCTGTTGCTCGGGCTCGCCGCCGGCGACGCCGCCGGATGGCCGGCCGCGCGGCACCGGGCCACCCGGATGCCCGAGTGGACCCGGCGTCTCACCCGGGAGCTCGACACCTTCGCCGAGCAGAACGCCACCACCACGCTGCCCGTCCCCATCGCGCTCAACCAGCCGCCCGAACCGCTGCGGCTCGGGCCCTCCGACGACGCCGAATGGGCGGCGTTCGCCGCCGGGACCGTGCTCACCTCGGCGGCCGGTCCGCTGCACGGGCTGTCCTCGGAACGCCGGATGCGGGCCGCCATCGACGTCGCCTGGAACGCGCTGGCGGCCGAGGTCGCCGCGGCTGCCGCCCGGGCCCCCGAGGTCGAGTCCGCGGTGCTCCCGCTCCGCGCCCGGATCTCGGTGCGGGCCGGGCTCGGCAATCTCGCCGCCGGGTTGCGCCCGCCCGCCACCGGCCACGACAACCCGCACTACTTCGACGACGCGGCCTGCGTACGGGCCGCCGTGCTCGCCGTCGTCCACCCCGCCGACCCCGCCGCCGCCGCCGACCTCGCCGAGTTCGACGCCCGCTACACGCAGGACGGCGACGGTGTGCACGGCGCGCGGGCGATGGCCGCCGCGATCGCCGAGGCGCTGGGCGGCGCGGACGTGGACACCTCGGTGAACGCCGCGCTCGCCCAGCTCCCCGACGGCACGGAGATCGCCCGCAATGCCGCCCACGCCGTCCGGATCGCCCGTGACTTCGTCGGCGAGGCAGCGGGTGCGTTCGCCCTCGTACCGGTGCTGGAGCATCAGATCGTCGACCACGTCTACAGCTACGGGATCGCCGCCGCCGAGACCGTCCCGGTCGCCCTCGCCCTGGCCACGGCGGCGCGCGGGCAGATCGCCCAGGCCGTTCCCGCGGCGGCGTGCCTGTCCCGGGTGGCCGACTCGGCGCCCGCCCTGGCCGGTGCGCTGACCGGTGCGCTCGGCGGCATCGGCGCCGTTCCGAACGGCTGGCGCGAGGCCTGCCGCACCCTGGCCGGCTGTGCGCTGCCCCGCCTCGCGGGGACCGATCTCATCGAACTCGCCGGGCTGCTGGCAGACACGGAACCAAAGCCCATGGGTGGACAATTCGGACATGACATCCACCATGCCCACGCGGTCCGATGCGAGGACCACGGCACTCACACTCGATGAACGGATCACGGGAGCGCTCGTCGGCGCGGCGGTCGGCGACGCGCTCGGCGGTCCGGTCGAGGGCCGGTCCCCCGAGCAGATCACGGCCCGTCACGGCGGGCGGATCAGCGGCATCGTCGGCCCGTGGGACGGCGACGACTGGCGTACGGCCCGCCCCATCGCCCCCTACCACAAGGGCGACGGACACATCACCGACGACACCTTGATGACCCATGCACTGGTACGGGTGTACGGGGCGGTGCGCGACCACCTCGACGCGTACGCGGTCGCCGACCATCTGGTGCCCGAACTGATCTCCACGCCCCGCTGGATCCCGGAGCTGGAGGCGGACGCGCTGCCGCTCCAGCGGATCTTCCTCGCCGAGAAGTGGATCGTCGCACGGCTGCACTACGGCCATGTCGATCCGCGCGAGGCCGGCTCCGGAAACATCGTCAACTGCGGTGCGGCGATGTACATGGCGCCGGTCGGTCTGGTCAACGCCGCACACCCGCAGGCCGCGTACGCCGAGGCGCTGGATGTCGCCGGGGCCCACCAGTCCTCGTACGGCAGGGAGGCCGCCGGAGTCTTCGCGGCGGCCGTCGCCGCGGCCTGCGCCCCGGGTGCGACGCCCGCCGCCGTCGTCGACACCTGTCTCTCGCTCGCCAAGGACGGCACCCGGTCCGCCATCGAGGCGGTGTGCGAAGTGGCGTGCCGGTACGGCGACTTCGAGTCGGCGCTGGACCCACTGCGTACCGCCGTCGCCCCCTTCGACACCGTCGGTCCCGATTACCGCTCCCCCTCGCTCGGCGCCCGCCGGCCGTCGCGGCTGCACTCCATCGAGGAACTCCCGATCGCGCTCGGCATGCTGCTCGTCACGGACGGCGACTACCGGCACACGGTGCTCGGCTCGGTCAACTACGGCCGGGACTGCGACTCGATCGCCACGATGAGCGGCGCCCTCGCGGGCGCGCTCCACGGCGAGCGGGCGATCCCCGCCACCTGGGTGAAAACGGTCGCCGAGGCCAGCCGGCTCGATCTGCACGCCCCGGCGCGGATCCTGGCGGACGTCGCCCGCCAGGTGTTCGTACGGGACACGGCCCGGCGCCGCGCACACGAGTCGGCGTTCGCCGCGCTGGCGGGCACGTCATGACGGTACGGGTGACGTGGGTGCAGCCCGAGGATCTGGTCGGCCACGAGCTGCGCCAGGCGGCCGAGGACGGACGGGACGCACGGGCCGTCGCACGCCGGTGGTACGAGGCAGGCGGCGCCCCCGCCCCGGAGCGCGCGGGGGCGTCGACTGCTCCGGCACCGGAGCTGCGCGCGCTCGCGGAGCGGCTGCTGGACGAACTCGCCCTGCTGGAATCGCCGTTGGACCGGGACGAGCCGACGGAGCTGGCCGCCATCCGGGCCGCCTGCCCTGACTGGCCCGCCCCGCGTACGCAACCGCCGTCGGTGAGTCAGGACCGGCTGCACGCCGCCTGGCTGGGCCGGGCCGCCGGCTGTCTGCTCGGCAAACCCGTCGAGAAGCTGCCGCTCGCCGGCATCCGCGCACTGGCCCGCGCCACCGGCAACTGGCCGTTGACCACCTGGTTCACGGCCAGGGGGCTGCCCGCCGAACTGACCGCCACCTACCCCTGGAACCGCCGCTCCGCGCCCACCTCCCTGGCCGAGAACATCGACGGCATGCCCGAGGACGACGACCTCAACCACCCGCTGCTGACCGTGCTGTTGCTCCAGCGGTACGGACCGTCCTTCACCACCTGCGACCTCGCCCGGCTCTGGCTCGACGAACTCCCGGCCGGCCGGACGTTCACCGCCGAACGGGTCGCGTACCGCAATCTGCTCGACGGCATCGAGCCCCCGCACACCGCCAGGTACCGCAACCCGTTCCGGGAGTGGATCGGCGCGCAGATCCGGGCGGACGTGCACGGCTGGACGCATCCGGGCGACCCGTCGGCCGCGGCGGAACAGGCGCATCGGGACGCCGTCCTCACCCATACCGCCAACGGGGTGTACGGGGCGATGTTCACCGCCGCGATGCTCGCCGAGGCGGCCGGCGGCGGAAGTGACGTGCACGGCTGTCTGGCCGCCGGGCTGCGTGTCGTACCGCCGCGTTCCCGGTTCGCGCACGCGGTGCGTTTCGGCGTCGGGGCGGCCCGTGGTGACGGTTTCGACGCGGCCGTCGACCGGCTGCACGCCGAGTACGGCGGCCACCACTGGGTCCATGTGCTGCCCAACGCCGCGCTGCTCGCTGCCGCCCTCACCCACGCCGACGGTGACTTCTCCGACTCCATCTGCCGTGCGGTGTCGGGCGGCTGGGACACCGACTCCAACGGTGCGACCGCCGGTTCGCTCGCCGGTCTGCTGGCCGGGAGCCCGGACGCGCTGCCCGACCGCTGGACCACCCCGCTGAAGAACCGCCTCGCCACGTCCGTCCCCGGTTTCGACTCCATCGGCTTCGACGCACTCGCCGAACAGACCCACCGGCTCATCCACAAGGAGGCACTCCGCCCATGACCGCCATCGCGGTGCTCGGCAGCACCCATATGGACCTCGTCGCCTACGTCGCACGAGCACCGGAGCGTGGCGAGACCGTCACCGGACGGGAGCTGCGCACCGTCCCCGGCGGCAAGGGCGCCAACCAGGCAGTCGCCGCCGCACGCGCGGGCGCCGATGTGACGATGATCGGCGCGGTCGGCGACGACGCGTACGGCACCCTGCTGCGGTCCAGCCTGGAGCACGCCGGCGTTCACACCGGTCTGCTGCACACGGCCGAGGGCCCCAGTGGCACCGCGCACATCGTCGTCGACGACACGGGCGCCAAATCCGTCGTGGTGATCCCCGGCGCCAACGGCACCGTCACCGGCCTCGGCCCCGGCGAAATGGCCGCCATCGCCGGAGCCGATCTGCTGCTCCTCCAGCTGGAGCTGCCACTGTCCGCCGTGCTGGAGGGCGCGCGAGTCGCCCACGCCCAGGGCGTACGGACCATCCTCACCCCGTCCCCCGTACAGTCCCTGCCGTCCGAACTCTTCGACTGTGTCGATGTGCTGATCCCCAACGAGCACGAGGCAGCCGCGCTCTCCGGCTCCGCGGACCCCCGCGCGGCGGCGCAGATCCTGCTCGGCCAGGTCCCGGCGGTCGTCATCACACTCGGCTCCAAGGGCTGCCTGTACGCGGCCCGGGGCGGCGAACCCGTGCTCTTCCCCGCGCCCGAGGTCACCGCCGTCGACACCACCGGGGCCGGGGACACCTTCGTCGGCACGCTGGCCGTGGCGCTCGGCGAGCGACGGCCCGTACCCGAGTCACTGGCCTGGGCGTCGTCCGCCGCCGCGCTCTGCGTGCAGCGGCCGGGCGCCTCGACCTCCATGCCGTACCGCAGCGAGATCGACGCCGCATGAACGCGCCCGCGCAGGCACCCCTGACCGGACTGCGGGTCATCGACCTCGCCACGCTCTTCGCCGGCCCGCTCTCCGCCACCATGCTCGGCGACTTCGGCGCCGAGGTGATCAAGGTCGAACATCCACGCAGGCCCGATCCGTCGCGCGGGCACGGCCCGACCAAGGACGGCGTCGGCCTGTGGTGGAAGCTGCTCGGCCGCAACAAGCGCAATCTGACCCTCGACCTGTCCAGCCCCGGCGGACGCGACATCCTGCTCCGGCTGGCCGCCGGAACCGATGTGATCATCGAGAACTTCCGGCCCGGGACGCTGGAGCGCTGGGGCCTCGGCTGGCAGGAACTGCACGCCGTCAACCCGCGGCTGGTGCTGGCCAGGGTCACCGGCTTCGGCCAGTTCGGCCCGTACGCGCACCGCCCCGGCTTCGGCACCCTGGCCGAGGCGATGAGCGGATTCGCCGCGATCACCGGGGAGCCGGACGGGCCGCCCACGCTCCCGCCGTTCGGACTCGCCGACTCGATCGCGGCGCTGGCCACCGCGTACGCCGTGATGACCGCGCTCGCCGGACGCGACCGGACCGGGGAGGGGCAGATCGTCGACATGGCGATCATCGAGCCGATCCTGACCGTGCTGGGGCCGCAGCCCGTCTGGTACGACCAGCTCGGCTACGTACAGCCGCGCACCGGCAACCGCTCCGGCAACAACGCGCCGCGCAACACGTACCGCACCTCGGACGGGCACTGGGTCGCGGTCTCCACCTCCGCGCAGTCGATCGCCGAGCGGGTGATGCGTCTGGTCGGCCGGCCCGGACTGATCGACGAACCCTGGTTCGGCTCGGGCACCACCCGCGCCGAGCACGCCGACGAGCTCGACGAGGCGGTCGGCGGCTGGATCGCCCGGCACACCCGTGAGGAGGCGGTCTCCGCGTTCGAGAAGGCGGAGGCGGCGATCGCGCCGATCCACGACATCCAGGACGTGATGGAGGACCCGCAGTACCGGGCCCTCGGCTCGATCACCGAGGTCGACGACCCGGAGCTGGGGCCGCTGCGGATGCAGAACGTCCTGTTCCGTCTGTCCGGGACGCCGGGCGCGATCCGCTGGGCGGGCCGGCCGCACGGCGCGGACACCGACGAGATCCTCACCGGTCTGGGCCTGTCGGCTCCGCAGATCGCCGCGCTGCGGGCGGAGCACGTGCTGTGACGGCGGCGGCGGTCCCCCTCACTTTGCTGTACGTCCCCGGCGACCGGCCGGAGGTGGTGCGCAAGGCGCGCGACGCGGGCGCGGACGTGGTGATCGTCGATCTGGAGGACGCGGTCGCGCCGGACCGCAAGGAGTACGCGCGGTCGGCCACCGCCGAGCTCCTGTCCGAGCCCGCCGAGGACACGGCCGTGCCGGTCCACGTCCGGGTCCACACCGAGGCGGACATTCTCGCCCTGGCCGGACTTCCGGGCCTCGCCGAACTCCGGCTGCCCAAGATCACACACGCGGCGACCGTCCATCACATCGCGGCCGTGGCACCGGGGGTCGCGCTCTGTCCGCTGCTGGAATCGGCGCTCGGCATCGAGCACGCGTACACGGTCGCCGCCTCCCATCCCCAGGTGCGCTCCATCGCCCTGGGCGAGGCGGACCTCCGGGCCGATCTGGGGGTGCGGGACGACGCCGGGCTCGACTGGTCCCGCAGCCGGGTCGTGGTCGCCGCCCGTGCGGCCGGACTGGCGCCGCCCACCCAGTCGGTGTTCCCGGACGTACGGGACCTGGACGGTCTGGCGGCGTCCTGCGTGCGCGGCCGGGCACTGGGCTTCCTGGGGCGGGCGGCGATCCATCCCCGCCAGCTCCCGGTCATCGAGCGGGCGTTCCGCCCCACGGCTCAGGAGGTCGAGGCGGCGTCGGAGATCGTGACGGCTGCCGCGACGGACGAGGGCGCGCTGGCCCTCCCGGACGGCCGGTTCGTCGACGCGGCGGTAGTGGCCTCGGCCCGTCGCACGCTTGCGCTGGCCACGCGGGAGGGGTGACGGGGAGGGCCGGTGCGTTATACGGGTGTGGGGCCCGAACCGGATGGTTGGGGCCCCACACACGTAACGCGTACAAGCACGACGGCTCAGCCGTTCTTCGCCGCCTCCGCGGCCGCGGCGCCGTTCTTCTCCGTCGCCTTCGCGGTACCGTCCGCGTCGCCGTCCTCCGCATCGCGGTCCTTCGCGTCGCGGTCCTTCGCGTCGCCGTCCTTCGCGTCGCGGTCCTTCACGGCATCGACGCCTTCGGCGTCACCCGCGTCCTCGGCGCCTTCGGCGACCACCGCGTCCGGTTCCACGATCTCCTCGCGTCCCGGCCGTACCTTCGCCGAGACCACCATGTACAGCACCGCCAGCACGAACACGATCCCTGCGGTCCACACATTGAGGCGTACGCCCAGGATGTGGTGGGCCTCGTCGACCCGCATGTACTCGATCCAGGCCCGTCCCGCGCAGTACGAGGCGACGTACAGCGCGAACGCCCGGCCGTGTCCGAGCCTGAAGCGGCGGTCCGCCCAGATCACCAGCACGGCGACACCGACGCACCACAACGACTCGTACAGGAACGTCGGGTGGTACGTGCCGGCGACCCGGTTGGGGCCCTCGCTGATCTTCAGCGCCCACGGCACATCGGTCGGCTTGCCGTACAGCTCCTGGTTGAACCAGTTGCCCCAGCGGCCGCAGGCCTGGGCCAGGGCGATCCCCGGGGCGAGCGCGTCGGCCCAGGCCGGCAGCGGGATCCCGCGCCGGCGGCAGCCGATCCAGGCACCGACGGCGCCGAGGGCGATCGCGCCCCAGATGCCGAGGCCGCCCTGCCAGATCTTGAAGGCGTCGACCCAGTCCTGACCGTCGCTGAAGTACAGCTGGTAGTCGGTGATGACGTGGTAGAGCCGGCCGCCGACAAGACCGAAGGGCACGGCCCAGACGGCGATGTCGGCGACGGTGCCGGCTCTGCCGCCTCTGGCGATCCAGCGCTTGTTGCCGAACCAGACGGCGACGAAGACACCGATGATGATGCAGAACGCGTAGCCGCGGAGCGGGATCGGGCCGAGATCGATCACGCCGGTCGACGGGCTGGGAATGTAGGCAAGGTCCATGGCAGGGTCGACGCTACCTTGCCGAGCGGGGCATACGGCAACCCACCCGGCAACGTCTGGGTAACGGGCAGGTCAACCGTACCCCCCGGCGTTTCCTCGTGCCGGACACCGGTCAGGAGCCCGACGGAGCCGGGGTGACCGTGCCCGGCTTCTTGCCCTTGTTGGCCTCGGCGACCCACTTCTTCAGGTTCGCCGAGGTGATCGGTTCGTTCCCCTTCTTCGGGAAGATCGGCTCTCCGTTGAGCAGCGCGGTCGGCGTGCCCTGGAATCCGCCGTTCCGGAAGGCCGTGTTGGACTTCTGGACCCAGCTGTCGTGCTTGCCGTCCTCCACACAGCTGCGGAAGGCGGGGGTGTCGAGCCCCGGGACCTTCCCGGAGAGCTCGATCAGCTTGGCGTTGTCACCGAAGGCGTCGTCGGTCTCCGGCGGCTGATTGCGGTAGAGGACGTCGTGATACGCGGAGAATTTGCCGACGTCCTGTGCACAGGCCGCCGCGTTGGCCGCCCGCAGCGAGCCGCTGCCGCCCAGATTGCCGTCGATGAGCGTGGCGAGGTGGTACTCGACCTTGACCTGTCCACTGGTCTCCAACTGGTGGACGGTGTCCCGGAACGCGTTCTCGAACTGGGCGCAGACCGGACAGCGGAAGTCCTCCCAGATGGTGAGCGTGGACGGGGCATTGTCCGCGCCGACCCGGATGGCCAGGCTGTCCTTGCCGGTCGCGCCGGACGGCGCGACGACGGGCCCCGCCGTCGTGCCCTTGCTGCCCTTGCCGCTCGTGTTCGCGGCGATCACGCCGACGACCGTGGCCAGCGCCAGCACGCCCACCACGGCGCTGCTGACGATCAGCGTGCGCCTGCGGCGCTCATGCACCTTCTCGCGCTCTCGCTGCCGGACGAGCCGGTCTCGCGCGGCCCTTTTTTCCTGTTCGTTCTTCTCGCTCACACCCGCAGCAACGAACCGGGGAGGCACGTGCGTGCCTCCCCGGTCCAGGTCCACCCGTTCGGGTTACGCCCGATTCAGCGCTTTCGAACGCCTTCGGCGAGTTCGCCCGCCAGGGAGCGGACCGCGGCCAGACCCGCCTCCTCGTCGGGGGCGTCGAGCATGCCCTTGACGAAGGCGGAGCCGACGATCACCCCGTCGGCGAAGCCCGCGACCTCGGCGGCCTGTCGGGCGTTGGAGACGCCGAGGCCGACGCAGACCGGGAGGGACGTGGTGGCGCGGGTGCGCGCGACCAGGTCCTGGGCCTGCTCGCCGACGGACTCGCGGGTGCCGGTGACACCCATCAGCGAAGCCGCGTAGACGAAGCCGGAGCCGGCCGCGGTGATGGTGGCGAGGCGCTCGTCCTTACTGCTCGGCGCGACGACGAAGACGGTAGCGAGCCCGTGCTTGTCGGCGTGCTCGCGCCACAGCTCGGACTCCTGGACCGGCAGGTCGGGCAGGATGCACCCGGCGCCGCCCGCCTCGGCGAGCTCGGCCGTGAAGCGCTCGACGCCGTACCGGTCGATCGGGTTCCAGTACGTCATGACGAGGATCGGGACCCCGGTCGCCTCGTACGCCTCGCGGACCGTACGCATCACGTCGGCGATCTTCACGCCGCCGCGCAGGGCGATGTCGTCGGCGGTCTGGATGACCGGACCGTCGAGCACCGGGTCGCTGTGCGGCAGCCCCACCTCGACGATGTCCGCACCGCCCGCCACGACCGCCTTCACGGCGGCGATCGCACCGTCGACGGTCGGGAAGCCGGCCGGGAGGTACGCGATGAGCGCGGCCCTGTTCTCCGCCTTCGCCGTCGCGAGGGAGGAGCTCAACAACTCCACGTTGCCGCTCACTTGGTGATCTCCTCTTCCCCGTCGGCCACATCGGCCTCGACGGTTCCGTCGGTCCCGCCGTACAGCCCGAAGTAGCGGGCCGCCGTGTCCATGTCCTTGTCGCCGCGGCCGGACAGATTGACCACGAGCAGTCCGTCCTTGCCGAGCTCCTTGCCGACTTCCAGGGCTCCGGCCAGCGCGTGGGCGCTCTCGATGGCCGGAATGATCCCTTCGGTGCGGGAGAGGAGGAGCAGCGACTGCATGGCGGCGTCGTCGGTGACCGCGCGGTACTCGCCGCGGCCGATGTCCTTGAGGTACGCGTGCTCCGGGCCGATGCCCGGGTAGTCGAGACCGGCCGAGATGGAGTACGGCTCGGTGATCTGGCCCTCGTCGTCCTGGAGGACGTAGCTCCGCGAGCCGTGCAGGATGCCGGGCTCACCCGCGGTCAGGGTCGCCGCGTGCTCACCGGTCTCCACTCCGTGTCCGGCGGGCTCGCAGCCGATCAGCCGGACGCGGGCGTCCGGGATGAAGGCGTGGAAGAGCCCGATGGCGTTGGAGCCGCCGCCGACGCAGGCGATGGCGGCGTCCGGCAGCCGGCCGGTCCGCTCCAGGATCTGGCGGCGGGCCTCGACGCCGATGACGCGGTGGAAGTCGCGGACCATGGCGGGGAAGGGGTGCGGTCCCGCGACGGTGCCGAAGAGGTAGTGCGTGTGGTCCACATTGGCGACCCAGTCGCGGAACGCCTCGTTGATGGCGTCCTTCAGGGTCCTGGAGCCGGACTTCACGGCGATGACCTCGGCGCCGAGCATCCGCATCCGAGCCACGTTCAGCGCCTGCCGCTCGGTGTCGATCTCGCCCATGTAGATGGTGCATTCGAGGCCGAAGAGCGCGCAGGCGGTGGCGGTGGCGACGCCGTGCTGGCCGGCGCCGGTCTCGGCGATGACCCGGGTCTTGCCCATGCGCCGGGTGAGCAGCGCCTGACCCAGCACGTTGTTGATCTTGTGTGAGCCGGTGTGGTTCAGGTCCTCGCGCTTGAGGAAGATCCGGGCGCCGCCCGCGTGTTCGGCGAAGCGCGGGACCTCGGTCAGCGCGCTGGGGCGGCCGGTGTAGTTGACCATGAGCTCGTTGAGCTCGGCGGCGAAGGCGGGGTCGGCCTTGGCCTTGTCGTACTCGACGGCGACCTCGTCCACGGCGGCGACGAGCGCCTCCGGGATGAACTTGCCGCCGAACGCACCGAAGTACCCCTCGGCGCTGGGGATCAGACCCTCCGGGTCCGGAATGAAGAAGTCAGATGACATCCGACGTGCTCCTCGACATTGCAATGGGTGGGTTCACCGTATGCGCCGTGAGCGGAGCGCCGCCGCGACCGGGGTGGTCGGGCGGTGCGGTCGTACGTACGGCAGGAGTGGTGCGGGTACGTCGGCCGGGGCTCGCTACAGCGCGGACCCCGTGCGCCATCGCATGCCGTTGACCTGGCCGGGCTCGTCGCCGATCACGTAACGCACGCGCCTGCCGTGCACGCGCCGGGCCGGGGCGCGGCAGCCGCGGGGGCGGCAGCCGCGCGCCAGCGGCGCGTGCGGATCCCGGGCGGCCGTCGTGCCGGCGGGGCGCAGGCCCGGCCGGACACGGGACGCGGGACGGTGGGCGGACACGGTTGCGGTCAGCTCCGTCCGTGCCGGAGTGCCGGGTGGGCGCCGGCGGCGACCAGGTCGGCGACGGCGGTCCGCGGGTCGCGGCCGGTGACCAGGGATTCGCCCACGAGCACCGCGTCAGCACCCGCGTTGGCGTACGCGATCAGGTCGTGCGGACCGCGGACGCCGGACTCGGCGACCTTGACGATGTGGTCCGGGATCTCGGGGGCGACGCGCTCGAAGGTGGAGCGATCGACCTTGAGGTCCTTCAGGTTGCGCGCGTTGACACCGATGATCTTCGCCCCGGCGTCCACGGCGCGCTCCGCCTCCTCCTCGTCGTGCGCCTCGACCAGCGGCGTCAGGCCGATGGACTCGGCGCGCTCGATCAGGGAGACCAGGGCCTGCTGGTCGAGGGCGGCGACGATCAGCAGGGCGAGGTCGGCGCCGTAGGCGCGGGCCTCCCAGAGCTGGTACGAGGTGACGATGAAGTCCTTGCGCAGGATCGGGATGTCGACCTTGGCGCGGACGGCCTCCAGGTCGGCGAGCGAACCGCCGAAGCGGCGCTCCTCGGTGAGGACCGAGATGACGGACGCGCCGCCCGCCTCGTAGTCCGCCGCGAGCGCGGCCGGGTCGGCGATCGCGGCAAGGGCCCCCTTGGAGGGGCTTGAGCGCTTGACCTCGCAGATGACGGTCACACCCTCGCCGCGCAGTGCGGCGACTCCGTCCTTGGCCGCCGGAGCGCGCGCAGCGCGTTCCTTCAGCTCGTCGAGGCTTACACGCGCCTGCCGCTCTGCGAGGTCGGCGCGTACGCCGTCGATGATCTCGTCGAGCACACTCACGCGAGCGGCCCCCTTCCGGGACGGTGATGAGGGAACAGGATCAGCCATGTCAATGCTATCCGCAGGAGGCCGGAGGCCTCGAATCCGGTGGGCGAATATCCCAGTACCTGGGCATTCAAGGCGCCAGCGCCGAGCCGAACGGCAGGTTTCGGACGACCGAGAAGGTCAGCAGCAGCGCCCCGATCCCCCACCAGACGACGGGTTTCGCGGTGATGCTCATGGGCCGTCCCCGGGCGGCGCTGGACATCCAGACCACCCAGAGGACGGCGAAGATCCCGTAGCCGACGACGGCGAGCGCGTTCGAGCCGAGGGCGGCGGCGACATCGCCGTGCGCGACGGCGTGCGCGCTGCGCAGCCCGCCGCAGCCCGGGCAGTACAGGCCGGTGAACCGGAGCAGCGGGCAGACCGGGTAGTGGCCCGGCTCATTGGGGTCGACGGCGCCGACGTAGCCGAAGGCGCCGATGACGACGGCCATCACTCCCACCGGGGTGGCGAGCCGCCGCACGCGTGAGGCGGGGACGGGGGCCGGCGGGAAGACCGGCGGGTACGGGTGACCCGGCGTCGGTGGTTGCTGCTGTCCGGAGGGTGGTTCCGTCTGCGGGTGGCCGGGCGTCGGTGGCTGGCCGGGCATCGGTGGCGGCGGCTGGTGGCCCGGGGCGGGCAGGGAGCCCGGCGTCCGGGGTGCGGCGGCTGGAGTAGGCGTTGCGTCCACCCGGTGATTGTCCCCGCTGATGCGGAAAGGCGCAGCCCGGGCCGGGCTGCGCCTCGCGATTCGTACGTGTGCTGCGTGTGTCAGGAGATCTGGGCCTGCCCGGCCTGCGCCCTGGCCGCGGCCAGCTCCGCCGACTCCTTCGGCATGCCGAGGCCCGCGGCCTTCATCGCGAGGCCGACGACTCCGCCGAGGAGGATGACGGCCATGCTCGCCCAGAAGCCGATCGGGTTGGCCGCGACCACGAAGACGCCCGCGGCGCAGAAGCCGAAGAAGGAGATGATGACACCGGTCCAGGCGGCCGGGGTGTGTCCGTGGCTGCTGCCCGCCATGAGTTGCTCCTTGTTGGTGATGCGCTGTTGGTATCGCTGTACGCAAAGCTGGTGCCGCTGTTGGTGCCGCTGTGCAGAAAGCTCGGCTTCATTGTCCCGTACGTGCGGAAAGGACGTGAGCTGGGGGGTCATGCCTCGCGCGTCGGGTCCTCGCCGCGGTCCAGGGCCTTCCACAGGTCCTCCGGCCGGTCCGGGTCCGGGGCGGTGCGGGCGGCCTTGCGGGGACGGGGGGTGCCGTCCCGTTCGTACCGTCCCGACATGGTGGGCCAGAGCTTCCCGTACCGCAGGGCGAGCAGCCCGGCGAGGAGGATCAGCAGGCCGCCGGCCCCGGTGACGTAGGGCCACCCGGTGTGGCTGAGGGCGTCGATGGTCGCCGAGGCGTCACCGGTGGTCTGGGCGGCCTTCTCGTCGAGCGCCGTGCTGTCGGAGGCGCCGAGGTAGGCGCTCACTCCGGCACCGAGGCCGCTGAGGGCGAGGAGCCCGGCGACGATCAGCCGCCCGCCGCTGCGGACGGCGAACACGGCGACGAGGGCGGCCAGGCCGACTATGGCGAGGGCCGCCGGGAGGCCGGTGACGTCCTGGCCGTCGGCGGTCAGCGGCAGGGAGCCGCCACCGACGGCGGCCCGGCCCTCGGCCCACGTCTGGCCGGAGGCGAGGAGGACAACGGTGGCGCCGGCCGCCCCGAGGAGCAGGCCGGCGGCCAGGCTGCGGCGGCTTCCCGTCGCGTCGGGCGCGGTGGCCGCTCGGGCACGGGGCTGGGGTACGGGGACAGCACTCACGTACCCCACTATCCCTTACCGCCTCAGACGCCGTGGAGCCGGTTGGCCGTATGCACCGCCCGGAGCACGGCCGCGGCCTTGTTGCGGCACTCGGTGTCCTCGGCCACCGGATCGGAGTCGGCGACGACACCCGCTCCGGCCTGGACGTACGCCGTGCCGTCACGGAGCAGGGCGGTACGGATGGCGATGGCGGTGTCGGAGTCCCCGGCGAAGTCGAGGTAGCCGACGCAGCCTCCGTACAGTCCGCGGCGGGTCGGTTCGAGCTCCTCGATGATCTGCATCGCGCGGGGCTTGGGGGCGCCGGAGAGGGTGCCCGCGGGGAAGCACGCGGTGAGGACGTCGAAGGCGGTGCGGCCCTCGGCGACGCGGCCGGTGACGGTGGAGACGATGTGCATGACGTGCGAGTACCGCTCGATCGACATGAAGTCGACGACCTCGACGGTGCCGGGTTCGCAGACCCGCCCCAGGTCGTTGCGGCCGAGGTCGACGAGCATCAGGTGCTCGGCCCGCTCCTTGGGGTCGGCGAGGAGTTCCTCGGCGAGGGCCTGGTCCTCCTGCGGGGTGGCGCCGCGGTGCCTGGTCCCGGCGATCGGGTGGACCATGGCGCGGCCGTCCTCGACCTTGACGAGGGCTTCCGGGCTGGAGCCGGCGACGTCGAAGCCGTCGAAGCGGAAGAGGTACATGTACGGCGACGGGTTGGTGGCGCGCAGCACCCGGTAGACGTCCAACGCGCTTGCCGTACACGGGGTTTCGAAGCGCTGGGAGGGGACGACCTGGAAGGCCTCGCCGGCCCTGATGCGTTCCTTCACGTCCTCGACGGCGTCCTGGTACGCCTTACCGCCCCACAGCGCGGTGTACGGGGGGAGCTCGGACGGCGGGAGGGTGGCGGGGGCGTTCTCGACCGGGCGGGAGAGGTCCTGCTCCATGGCGTCGAGCCGGGCGACGGCGTCCGCGTACGCCTCGTCGACGCCGGTCGCGAGGTCGTTGTGGTTGATCGCGTTGGCGATCAGCAGGACGCTGCCGTCCCAGTGGTCGAGCACGGCCAGGTCCGAGGTGAGCAGCATCGTCAGCTCGGGGAGGTGGAGGTCGTCCTCGACGCTGTCGCCGATCTTCTCCAGGCGGCGCACGACGTCGTAACCCAGGTAGCCGACCATGCCGCCGGTGAACGGGGGCAGTCCGTCGTCGACGACCAGGTCGTGCGGGGTGTGCAGGGTCTCGATGGTGGCGCGCAGGGCCCGCAGCGGGTCACCCTCGACGGGGACGCCGACGGGCGGGGTGCCCAGCCAGTGGGCCTGCCCGTCGCGTGCGGTGAGGGTGGCGGCGCTGCGTACCCCGATGAAGGAGTAGCGCGACCAGGTGCGGCCGTTCTCGGCGGATTCGAGGAGGAAGGTGCCGGTGCGCTCGCCCGCGAGTTTGCGGTAGAGCCCGACCGGGGTGTCGCCGTCCGCGAGGAGGCGGCGGCTGACGGGGATGACGCGCCGGTCGACGGCCAGTTTGCGGAAGGTTTCAAGATCCATGGCGGCTGACCCTACTGCGCGAGCGGGAGGACGTCGGCGTCGAAGCAGGTGCGGTCGCCTGTGTGGCAGGCGGCACCCGTCTGGTCGACCTTGACGAGAACGGTATCGGCGTCGCAGTCGAGGGCGACGGACTTGACCTGCTGGATGTGGCCCGAGGTGTCGCCCTTGACCCAGTACTCCTGGCGGCTGCGGGACCAGTAGGTGCAGCGGCCGGTAGTGAGGGTGCGGTGCAGCGCCTCGTCATCCATCCAGCCGAGCATCAGCACTTCGCCGGTGTCGTACTGCTGGGCGATGGCCGGGACGAGGCCGTCGGCGCCGCGCTTGAGGCGGGCGGCGATGGCCGGGTCGAGGTTGCCGGACGGCGGCGGGGTGCTGGGCGTGGGCGCGCTGGTCATGCGCCCATTGTGCCGTGGGCTCGGGGGCGGTCCGGGCTCCCGTCCACTGGGCGGACCGCGCGCGACGGTCGTACGCTGGCGACCATGTCGACCCATGCGAAGCGTGAACGACTTCTGCTCGCCGACCTGTTGGAGGCGGCGGGACCAGAAGCCCCGACCCTGTGCCACGGCTGGACGACCCGGGACCTGGCCGCCCATGTGGTGGTCCGGGAGCGCCGGCCGGATGCGGCGGGCGGGATGGTGCTGGGACTGCTGAGAAACCGCCTCGAACGGGTGCAGGAGGAGTACACGGCGAAACCGTACGAGGAACTGATCCAGCTGATCCGCACCGGGCCGCCACGGATGTCCCCGTTCGGCCTGAAACAGATCGACGAGGTCGCCAACACCGTCGAGTTCTACATCCACACGGAGGATGTGCGCCGGGCCCAGCCGGACTGGTCGCGGCGGGAGCTGGACCCGGTCTTCGCCGATGTGCTCTGGTCACGCGCCGAGCGGACGGCCCGGCTGCTGGGCCGCAAGTCCCCGGTGGGGCTGGTGCTGCGCCGCCCCGACGGCCAGACGGCGGTGGCCCACAAGGGCACCCCGGTGGTGACGGTCACCGGCGAGCCGGGCGAGCTGCTGCTCTTCGTGTTCGGCCGGCAGGACGCGGCGACGGTGGAGCTGGAGGGCGACCAGGAGGCGGTGGCCCGGCTGCACACGGCGGAGCTGGGGATGTAGTGCCTGTCCGGCGGATCGGGGTCGGACAGGCACCAGGGCGTACGGGTCCGGGTCAGCGTGGGAGTTCAGCGCGGCGCAGCCGGGTGAAGGCCGGCGCGGCCGTCGCCCCCGTCGCGGCCACCGCGGCACCGGCGACGAAGACCGGGCCCGTACCCCAGGCCGCGACGGCGACTCCCGTGACCGGGAAGCTGAGCGGGGCGATCGCGTGGGTGAAGAGCGTCGAGACCGAGGTGACCCGCCCCAGGTAGGCGGGGTCGGTGACGGTCTGCATCAGGGCGCCGCACAAGGAGCCGCCGAGGCCGGCGAAGAGACCGATGCAGACGGCGACGACGGCGGCGAGGCCCACCGAGGGGACGTACGCCAGGGCTCCTATGGCGACAGCGCCGATCAGCACCGTCAGGCACATCACGAGCCCGGCTCGCGGCACCCGGCCCCGCACGGCGAGCACCAGGGCCGACGCACCGGCGCCGATCCCGAACGCGGCGACGATCCAGCCCATCCCGGAGGCGCCCCAGTCGCGCTCGCGGGCGAGCAGGATCAGTCCGAGGTTGAGCGGTCCGGCGAAGCCCAGTTCGCTGAGGGCGACGGCAAGCATCAGCGGTCCGAGCACCGGGTGGCGGCGGATGTGCCGCAGCCCGTCGGCCAGTTCGCGCCAGGCGTTGCCGGACGGTTCGGCGCTCTCCTGCTGGGCGGGCAGTGGGCTGATCCGCAGGGACAGGAGCAGCGGCAGTGATACGGCGAAGAGCAGCCCGGCCGCGGCGAACGCGAGCCTCGGGCCGCCGACAGCCACCGCGACACCACCGAGCGGCGCTCCGACGACGTTGGCGGCACGGGAGGCGAGTCCGCGCAGCCCCTGGACGCGGGCCAGCTGTCCGGCGGCGGTGATCCGGGGTGGCAGGGCGCCCACGGCGGGCAGGAAGAGGGCGTCGACCGCGCCGAAGACGAGCGCGACGGCGATCAGCATCCACACGGCGGGCGAGGTGACCAGCAGCGCCCCCGCCAGGCCCAGGACGACCAGGCAGCGGGCGGCGTCACTGCCGATGACGACGCGGCGCGGTCCGATCCGGTCGGCGAGTACTCCCCCGCCGAGCATCAATAAGGCCCTGGGCATGGAGCCGACGGCGAGGACGAGTCCGGTCTGGGTGGCGCTGCCGGTGCGGGCGGCGGCCCAGGCGAGTGCCATGAAGTAGACGCTGTCGCCGATCATCGAAGCGGCGTAGGCACCGAGCCAGCGCAGGACGTTGCCGTCGCGGTGGGCGGGGCGTTCGGGAGTTTTCGTGGCCGTGACGGCGACGGTCATGAGGGTCGTCCTCTCGGGGCGCCGGCTCAGGTGCGGAACGGGAATGCGTACAGGTGCATGGCAACGTTCTCGCGCCCCTCCGTATCGCCCGCCTCGTCGCGGGCACGTCCGAGCTCTTCGTACCGGTCGATCAGCTCGTGCACCTCGCGGCTGAGCGCGGCGAGTTCGTCCGCGGTGAGCCGGGCCAGGTACTCGGAGCCGGAGGAGGCGCTGCGCCACTCCGGTGACCAGCTCTGGGCCGAGTCGAGGTGGCGGAGGTACAGCTCGTTGCGCTGCGCGAAGGAGAGCCGGCCGACAGCGGTGTGCGCGGCGACCTTCTCGGGCGCGTCGCTGAAGTCCTCGTCGCGGAAGCTCAAACCCTTCGAGGCGGGCTGCCACCAGCGCTCCCGGCCGTCCGCGCCCTGCTGCTCGGCCTCCTCGATCAGACCGTGGTCGGCGAGTTTGCGCAGGTGGTAGCTGACCAGCGAGACCGCCTCGTCGACCTGCTCGGCGAGCTGGGAGGCGGTGGCCTGACGGGAGATGTAGAGCAGCCGGTACAGCTTCATCCGCAGGGGGTGCGCGAATGCCTTCAGGGTCTCCAGATCCGAGATCCGGCGCGTTTCCTTGCTTGCCATGCCCCTCACCGTAGATAGGAAAGAAAACTTGCGCAATCTTTATTGCACAATAAATATTGCGGGATTCCGGTGGCGGTGCTGCTCCGGTCGGAGGGGAGACGGCTTGTGGAACGGCGATCGCCGGACGGGGCCGAAAAATCGGCTCCGTCCGGCGATCGATGCGTACGCGCGGGTCAGCGGACCGGGTGTCCGGCCTCCCTGAGAGCGTCCTTGACCTCGGAGATCCGCAGATCGCCGAAGTGGAAGACGGACGCGGCGAGCACCGCGTCGGCTCCCGCCGCGATGGCCGGCGCGAAGTCCGCGAGCCGGCCCGCGCCGCCGGAGGCGATGACGGGGACGGTCACGTGCTGCCGGACCGCCGCGATCATCTCGGTGTCGTAGCCGTCCTTGGTGCCGTCGGCGTCCATGGAGTTGAGCAGGATCTCGCCCGCGCCCAGCTCGGCGGCCCGGTGCGCCCATTCGACGGCGTCGATGCCGGTGCCCTTGCGGCCGCCGTGCGTGGTGACCTCGAAGGTGCCCGCGGGGGTGCGCCGGGCGTCCACGGAGAGCACCAGGACCTGGCGGCCGAAGCGCTCGGCGATCTCCCGGATGAGGTCGGGGCGGGCGATGGCCGCGGTGTTGACGCCGACCTTGTCCGCGCCGGCTCGCAGCAGCTTGTCGACGTCGTCGGCGGTGCGGACGCCGCCGCCGACGGTGAGCGGGATGAAGACCTGCTCGGCGGTGCGGCGCACCACGTCGTAGGTGGTCTCCCGGTCGCCGCTGGACGCGGTGATGTCCAGGAACGTCAGCTCGTCGGCGCCCTCGGCGTCGTACAGCTTCGCCATCTCGACGGGGTCGCCCGCGTCACGCAGGTTCTGGAAGTTGACGCCCTTGACGACCCGGCCCTTGTCGACGTCCAGGCACGGGATGACGCGTACCGCGAGAGTCATTGCGCACCTGCCCGGTAGGCCTCGACCTCGACCTCGACGACCAGGCTCGGGTCCACGAAACCGGACACGATGATCATCGACGCCGCGGGGCGGACATCGTCGAAGAGTTCCTTGTGGGCGCGGCCGACCTCGTCCACGTCCCGGGCGTGCGTGACGTACATCCGGGTGCGGACGACGTCCTCACGGCCCAGACCGAGCTGCTTCAGCGCGTCGAAGGCGACCTTGAAGGAGGTGACGGTCTGCTCGTACGGGCCGCCCGCGGAGATCTGCCCGTTCTCCACCGACGTGCAACCCGCCACCAGGACAAGGCCGTTCGGCAGCTCGACCGCGCGGGAGTAGCCGAACTTCTCCTCCCAGGGGGCGCCCGAGGAGATGCGGTTGACGGAATCGGTCATCCGGAGACCACCTGCAGCGCTTCTTCGAGGGTGAACGCCTTCGCGTACAGCGCCTTGCCGACGATCGCGCCCTCGACGCCCGCCGGGACGAGCGAGGCGATGGCCCGCAGGTCGTCCAGCGAGGAGACGCCGCCCGAGGCGACGACGGGCTTGTCGGTGGCGGCGCAGACGTTCTTCAGGAGCTCCAGGTTGGGGCCCTGGAGCGTGCCGTCCTTGGCGATGTCGGTGACGACGTAACGGGCGCAGCCCTCGGAGTCGAGGCGCGCGAGCGTCTCGTAGAGGTCGCCGCCGTCGCGGGTCCAGCCGCGGCCGCGCAGCGTCGTGCCGCGGACGTCGAGGCCGACGGCGATCTTGTCACCGTGCTCGGCGATGATCTTGGCGACCCACTCCGGGGTCTCCAGGGCGGCGGTGCCGAGGTTGACCCGGGTGCAGCCGGTGGCGAGGGCGGCGGCCAGCGAGGCGTCGTCGCGGATGCCGCCGGACAGCTCGACCTTGATGTCCATGGAGCGGGCGACCTCGGCGATCTGCGCCCGGTTGTCACCGGTGCCGAACGCGGCGTCCAGGTCGACGAGATGCAGCCATTCGGCGCCCGCCTGCTGCCAGGTGAGAGCGGCCTGCAGCGGGTCGCCGTAGGAGGTCTCGGAGCCGGACTCGCCGTGGACGAGGCGGACGGCCTGGCCGTCGCGGACGTCGACGGCGGGGAGGAGTTCAAGCTTCGGCATTACAGCGTCTCAATCCAGTTGGTCAGCAGCTGGGCGCCGGCATCGCCGGACTTCTCGGGGTGGAACTGGGTGGCCCACAGGGCGCCGTTCTCCACGGCCGCGACGAACGGCTCACCGTGGGTGGCCCAGGTGACCCGGGGCGCGCGGATCTTGGCGTTGGTGACCTCCAGGCTCCAGTCGTGCACGGCGTAGGAGTGCACGAAGTAGAACCGGGCCTCGGGGTCGAGACCTGCGAAGAGCTGGGAGTCCTCGGGGGACTGCACGGTGTTCCAGCCCATGTGCGGGACGATCGGGGCCTTCAGCGGGGCGACGGTACCGGGCCATTCGTCCAGCCCCTCCGTCTCCACGCCGTGCTCGATGCCGCGCTCGAAGAGGATCTGCATACCGACGCAGATGCCCATGACGGGGCGGCCGCCGGAGAGCCTGCGGCCGATGATCCATTCGCCGCGGGCCTTCTTCAGCCCGTCCATGCAGGCCGAGAACGCGCCGACGCCGGGCACCAGCAGCCCGTCGGCGTTCATCGCCTTCTCGTAGTCGCGGGTGATCTCGACGTCCGCGCCGACGTGGGCAAGGGCCCGCTCGGCGGAGCGGACGTTGCCGAAGCCGTAGTCGAAGACGACGACCTTCTTCTTGCCGATCGTCCGGCCGTTCTTCGTCCGGTCGTTGTTCTGATCGCTCTTCTGGTCGCTCACAAGTCCTACCTCAGTCCCAGAGTCCCTGGATCCGCATGACGCCCGCGACCAGGCACATCGCGGAAGCGAGCCCGAGCAGGACGATGACTCCCTTGGGCATCTTCTGCTTCGAGAAGGAGTAGACCCCGCCGGCCAGGAACAGGCCGACCAGGATCAGGATGGTGTTGAGGCCGGTCACAGCGCGCCCTTCGTGGAGGGAAGTATTCCGGCAGCGCGCGTGTCGTGCTCGCTGGCGTAGCGCAGGGCACGGGCGAGCGCCTTGAACTGGCACTCCACGATGTGGTGGGCGTTGCGCCCGTACGGCACGTGGACGTGCAGGGCGATCTGCGCCTGGGCGACGAAGGACTCCAGGATGTGCCGGGTCATCGTCGTGTCGTACGCGCCGATCATGGGCGCCATGTTGTCGGGCTCGGTGTGCACCAGGTACGGGCGGCCGGACAGGTCGACGGTGACCTGGGCCAGCGACTCGTCCAGCGGGACGGTGCAGTTGCCGAAGCGGTAGATGCCGACCTTGTCGCCGAGTGCCTGCTTGAACGCGGCGCCGAGCGCGAGGGCGGTGTCCTCGATGGTGTGGTGCGAGTCGATGTGCAGGTCGCCGTCGGTCTTGACCGTGAGGTCGAAGAGCCCGTGCCGACCGAGCTGGTCGAGCATGTGGTCGTAGAACCCGACCCCGGTCGACACATCGACCTTGCCGCTGCCGTCGAGGTTTATCTCGACGAGGACCGAGGTCTCCTTGGTGGTGCGTTCGACTCTTCCTACGCGGGCCGCGCGAGTCATGCGTCGTGCTCCTTCTTCAGTTCGCGTACCGCATCGAGGAACGCGTTGTTCTCTGCCGGGGTGCCTGCGGAGACCCGCAGCCATCCCGGTACGCCGTTGTCCCGGACCAGGACACCCCGGTCGAGGATCCGCTGCCAGGCGGTGTGGCTGTCGGCGAAGCGGCCGAACTGGACGAAGTTGGCGTCCGAGTCGGTGACGTCGTAGCCGAGCGCGCGCAGCTCCGTGACGATCCGGTCGCGCTCGCTCTTGAGCTGGGCGACGTATCCGAGCAGCGTATCGGTGTGCTCCAGGGCGGCGAGCGCGGTGGCCTGGGTGATGGAGGACAGGTGGTACGGCAGCCGCACCAGCTGGACCGCGTCGACGACGGCGGGGTCGGCGGCGAGGTAGCCCAGGCGCAGCCCGGCGGCGCCGAACGCCTTCGACATGGTGCGCGAGAGCACCAGGTTCGGCCGGCCCTCGATCAGCGGGAGCAGCGACGCGTGGTGGCTGAATTCGCCGTACGCCTCGTCGACGACGACCATCGACGGCTTGGCCGCCTGGGCCGCCTCGTACAGCGCGAGGACGGTGTCGGCGTCGACGGCGGTGCCGGTGGGATTGTTGGGCGAGGTGATGAAGACGACGTCGGGGTGGTGCTCGGCGATGACCTTCCGGGCCGCGTCGACATCGATGGTGAAGTCCTCGTTGCGCGGTCCGGAGATCCAGCCGGTGCCGGTGGAGCGGGCGATGAGGGCGTGCATGGAGTACGAGGGCTCGAAGCCGATCGCGGTACGTCCCGGGCCGCCGAAGGTCTGGAGCAGCTGCTGGAGCACCTCGTTGGAGCCGTTGGCGGCCCAGACGTTGGCGAGGGCGACCTCGTGGCCGGCGGTGCGGCTGAGGTAGCGGGCCAGTTCCGTACGGAGTTCGACGGCGTCCCGGTCGGGGTAGCGGTTGAGGTCGCGGGCGGCCTCGCGGACGCGCTCGGCGATCCGGTCGACGAGCGCCTCGGGCAGCGGGTACGGGTTCTCGTTGGTGTTCAGCCGCACGGGTACGTCGAGCTGCGGAGCCCCGTACGGGGACTTTCCGCGCAGCTCGTCCCGGACCGGAAGGTCGTCGATGCGCGTGGTCGTGCGAGGGGTGTTGCTGTGCGTCACTGCTGTGGAACCTCTCCGCCGAACCTGGCCTTGAGCGCGGCGCCGTGGGCGGGGAGGTCCTCCGCCTCGGCGAGGGTCACGACGTGGTGGGTGACCTCGGCGAGCGCGTCGCGGGTGTAGTCGACGATGTGGATGCCGCGCAGGAAGGACTGCACCGAGAGCCCCGAGGAGTGGCAGGCGCAGCCGCCGGTGGGCAGGACGTGGTTGGAGCCGGCGCAGTAGTCGCCGAGTGAGACCGGGGCCCACGGGCCGACGAAAATCGCTCCGGCGTTGCGGACCCGGTCGGCGACGGCGGCGGCGTCGGCGGTCTGGATCTCCAGGTGCTCGGCGGCGTACGCGTCGACGACCTTGAGGCCGTCCGCCAGGTCGTTGACCAGGACGATCGCGGACTGGCGGCCGGCCAGCGCGGGCTCGATCCGGTCGGTGACGTGCTTGGTCGCGGCGACCTGCGGCTTCAGCTCGGCCTCGGTGGCGGCGGCCAGCTCCTCGGAGTCGGTGACGAGGACGGCGGCGGCCATCGGGTCGTGCTCGGCCTGGCTGATCAGGTCGGCGGCGACGTGCACCGGGTCGGCGGTGGAGTCGGCGAGGATCGCGATCTCGGTGGGGCCCGCCTCGGCGTCGATGCCGATCCGGCCCTTGAGGAGGCGCTTGGCGGCGGCGACGTAGATGTTGCCGGGGCCGGTGACGAGGTTCACCGGAAGACAGTCGGCCGTTCCGTACGCGAACATCGCGACGGCCTGGGCGCCGCCCGCCGCGTACACCTCGTCGACGCCGAGCAGGGCGCTGGCGGCGAGGATGGTGGGGTGCGGCAGGCCGCCGAAGGCCTTCTGCGGCGGGGACGCGACGGCGATGCCTTCGACGCCCGCCTCCTGGGCCGGTACGACGTTCATGACGACGGACGACGGGTAGACGGAGCGCCCGCCCGGTACGTACAGCCCGACGCGCTCGACCGGCACCCACTTCTCGGTGACGGTGCCGCCGGGGACGACCTGGGTGGTGTGCGTGGTGCGGCGCTGCTCGCGGTGGACGAGGCGGGCGCGGCGGATCGACTCCTCCAGCGCGGCCCGTACGGCGGGGTCGAGCCCCTCCAGCGCTGCGGCGATCGCCGCAGCCGGAACGCGGATCGAGTCGATCCGTACGCCGTCGAACTTCTCCCCCCACTCGATCACTGCCGCCGAGCCACGATGGCGTACGTCCTCGCAGATGGGCCGCACCGTCTCCAGGGCGGCTTCCACGTCGAACTCGGCACGGGGCAGCAGGTCGCGCAGGGCTCCACCCTCGGGGAGGACATCGCCGCGCAGATCGATTCGAGAGATCACACCGCAATTCTCGCAGACCGCCCGCGGCGTCCGTTCGCCCGTATCACTGGCTGATACATCTCCCGGGTGTCACTGCTGACCAATAGCGTTCACGTCGTCACCCAGCGGGAAGAACAGCTCCGAGCGGAAGGGGCACCCCGTGACCGAACCGCACGACGGCGATTTTCCGGACGGTCTCAGCGCGGCCGAGCTGGGCATGTGGCAGGCCTTCCGGAACGGCAGCACCTACGATCTGCGCGCCCGCGACCCCGCGCGCGACGATCCGTTCGCGCCGCGCCCCTGGGGCCCGGAGCGCAGTGTGGACGGGCGCGTCGTCGCCCGGCTGCTGCTGTCCGGGCCGGCGCCGCGGCCCGGCCGGGTCGCGGCGTTGAAGCTCCGGGGCGTACGGATCACCGGGACACTCGATCTCGCGGGCGGGCGCGTCGCGCCGTACGTCGAGCTGACCGGCTGCCGCTTCGAGAACGAGGTGGTGCTGCCCGAATGCCATTTCACGACGTTGCGGATCGTCGGCTGTGCGATGCCGCGGCTGGAGGCGGCCCGGCTGCGCACCGAGGGCGATCTGCATCTGCCGCGCTGCCGTGTCCGGCGCGGGATCCGGCTCACCGACGCCCAGATCGGCACCGATCTGCTCATCAACCAGATCGAGATCGGGCCGGACCGGGGCGGGCGCGCCCTGGCGGCCGACGGGCTGGCGGTCGCCCAGGACCTCCAGGCGGAGCTGATCGAGGTGCGCGGCGAGCTGAGCCTGCGCGGGGCGAAGGTGGGCGGTTCGCTGAGCCTGCGCGGCAGCCGGCTGCGGGGCAGGGAGGGCCGGCGCGCGCTGAACGCCCCGCAGCTGACGGTGGAGCGGACGCTGTACATGAGCGAGGCGTGGGTCAGCATCGACACGGGGAACCAGGGCACCACTCCCCCGTACGGCATCGCCATGGCCCCGACCCCGGCGCGCGGGTCGCGTTCGCAGATCTTCGAGTGCCGCGGCGGGGTGCGCCTGGACGACGGGCGCTTCGGCGACGCGGTCGATCTGCACAAGGCACGGTTCGTACTGGCCCGGCACGAGGAACTGTCGCTGCGCCGGATCGTCGCCCCGGAGCTGCGGTTCAACGCGGAGCGGCCGGAGGAGGGCCGGGTCGTGCTGAACGGCGCGAGGGTCGTCACGCTCATCGATGTGTCGACCAGCTGGCCGGGTCCCGGCGGTCTGGCGATGGGCGGTTTCGTGTACGAGAACCTCGTGCCGTACGGGCACTTCCCGCTCTCCCGGCGCCTGGAGTGGGTGGCGGCGGCGACCCCGGAGTACGTACCGGAGCCGTACGAACGCCTCGCCACGGTGCTGCGCAACTGCGGGGAGGACGCGGACGCCCGCGAGGTGCTGCTGGCCAAGCAGCGGCGGCGCCGCGAGACGCTGCCGCCCGCCGCGAAGCTCTGGGGCTTCCTCCAGGACTGGACGGTGGCGTACGGCTACCGGCCGGGGCGGGCCGCGGTGTGGATGGCGGTGCTGTGGGCGGCGGGCGCGCTGGCCTTCTCCCAGCACGTCCCGGCGGCGATCAAGCAGGACGAGCACCCGGCATGGAACGCGCCGCTGTACGCCCTGGACCTGCTGGTGCCGGTGATCAATCTCGGCCAGGACGGCTACTGGCGGATGGAGGGCTGCTGGCAGTGGGGGTCGGCCGCGCTCATCCTGCTCGGCTGGATACTGGCCACGACGGTCGCGGCCGGCGCGTCACGGCTGCTGCGCCGGGGCTGACCGGATCCGGCCACGCCTCGATCGCCGTACCCCTCCGAGGCCCGTCGCGGGGCGGCCGTCGCGGTTGCCCGGGCTGCGGCCTTCACGGCGGCCTCCGCCGTGGCCTTCACGGCAAAGGTCACGGCGGAGGCCGCGGTCGAACGATCGGCCGAGCCACGGTCGCAGTACCGGAAACGTCTCGCCGGATCAACAGGAACAAGCCAGATTCCCGGCTTTCCTTTACCTCTTATTGACCAAGCCCGATACAACCCATTCACTCGGCACCAAAGCTTCACAGTGCCCCTCTGGCGCCGCCCCCACCAGCGCTTTTCAATGGTCTGCACCATGCCATTCCTTCGCGCTCTGCTCCGTACCGCGCGCACGATCCGGCGCTCCCCGCAGGGGTCCGCCGGACTGCCCGCGGACGACGTGGTGCTGCTCGACGCCCCCGACGAGCGGCTCTCCCCGGCGCTCGTCGCCGCCGCCGCCGGGGAGTACGAACCGGCCGCGAAACTCCTCGCCATCACCCGGGACGGCGCCGAGTGGGAGAACCGGGACCGCTACCTCGGCCGGCTCGTCACGTTCGCCCGCAACCGCGACGGCTGGCTGACCGACTGGCTCGCCGCCGCGCCGCACGACCCGGACGCGCTGCTCGTCAAGGCGGAGCTGGCGGTCCGCCGGGCCTGGGAGTCGCCCGTCCGGGCCGAGCAACTGCGCGAGGTGGGGCCGCTGATCACCGCGGCGGCCGAGAGCGATCCGCGCGACCCGGTGCCCTGGCGGCTTGCGCTCGACCACGCGCGCGGCACCCAGGCCACGCACACCACCTTCGAGGCGTTGTGGGAGCAGGCCGTCCGGCGCTCCTCGCACCACTACGGCTGCCATGTCGCGGCGCTGCGCTACCTCTCCGCCGCCTGGTACGGCTCGCACCGCGAATGCTTCGACTTCGCCGAGCGGGCCGCCGAGGACTCGCTGCCCGGCTCCCTGGTGCAGGCGCTGCCGCTGCGGGCCGCCTTCGCCCTGCTGATCGAGAGGCCGCACGCCCGTACCACGTCGGTGCAGGAGGAACGGATCGACGCGGCGGCGGATCTGGCGATCGCACTGTCCGGCTCGTTCGCACCCGGCGACCCCTGGCCCGCCGAGGTCCGCAACCTGCTGGCGTTCGTGCTGGTCGCCCGGGGCCGCTGGGGAGAGGCGCTGGAACAGTTCCGGCGGATCGGGCCCCACGCGACGTCGTTCCCGTGGTCGTCGGTCTCCGACGATCCGCTCGGCCGGTTCCTCGACGCGAAGAACGACGCGGGGCTCCGGGTGGCCTGTGTGACCAATTTGCCGGGCCGGGCCGACCGGGGCCGGCCCCGCGGCCATTACGCTTGACCGTTGTGACCACCGCTCGCCTGCCTCTGTTCCCGCTGAACGCGGTGCTGTTCCCCGGCCTCGTGCTGCCGCTCAACGTCTTCGAAGAGCGTTATCGCGCCATGATGCGCGAGCTGCTGAAGACCGACGCCGACGAGCCCCGCCGCTTCGCCGTGGTCGCGATCCGCGACGGCCACGAGATCGCCCCGACGGCCGCCGGGATGCCGGATCCGACGAGCACCTCCGTCGAGCGCGGCCCCGCGGACGGCTTCGGCCCCGACCCGATCCAGACCTTCCACCGGGTCGGCTGCATTGCCGACGCGGCGAAGATCCGGGAACGGCCGGACGGCAGCTTCGAGGTCCTCGCGACCGGCACCACCCGCGCCAAGCTGCTCTCCGTGGACGCGAGCGGCCCGTATCTGACAGCCGAACTCGACGAGCTGGACGAGGAACCCGGTGAGGAGGCGGGCGCACTCGCCGAGGGCGTCCTGCGGGCCTTCCGCAGCTACCAGAAGCGGCTGGCCGGGGCGAGCGAACGGTCCCTGACGACGGGCGCGAACCTGCCCGACGACCCCTCCGTCGTCTCGTACCTGGTCGCGGCGGCCGCCGTACTCGACATCCCGTCGAAGCAGCGGCTGCTCCAGGCACCCGACACCGCGACCCGGCTGCGCGAGGAACTGACGCTGCTGCGTTCCGAGACCGCCGTCATCCGGCATCTGCCGTCCCTGCCCGCGGCCGACCTGACGCGTCCCCCCATCCACCCCAACTGACCGACCGACAGCCGACCGACCCGAGGACCCCCTCCGTGGCGAAGAAGCCGAAGAAGCAGCAACAGCCCGGCGGCACCCCGGCGACGGTCGCGCTGACCGCGGCCGGCACGGCGTTCACCGTCCACTCCTACGACCACGACCCGGCGTCGGCCTCCTACGGCGAGGAGGCGGCCGAGGCCCTGGGCGTCTCCCCCGACCGGGTCTTCAAGACCCTGGTCGCGGAGGTGGACGGCACCCTCACCGTGGCCGTCGTCCCGGTGGCCGGCACCCTCGACCTCAAGGCGCTGGCCTCCGCGATCGGCGGCAAACGGGCCACCATGGCCGATCCCACAGCGGCGGAACGCACCACCGGCTACGTACGGGGCGGCATCTCCCCCCTGGGACAGCGGAAGCGGCTGCGTACGGTGCTGGACGCGTCGGCACGGTCCCACGAGACCATCTGCGTCTCAGCGGGCCGCCGCGGCCTGGAGGTCGAACTGTCCCCTGCGGACCTGGCGTCGCTGACGGGGGCGGTGTTTGCGGAGATCGGCCGGAGTTAGACGACATCACAGCCCGCCCGGCACACCCCAGTGCCCACCCGGCACACCCCAGTGCCTACCCGGCACACCCCAGTGCCCACCCGGCATACCCAGCCCGTCCGGCGTTTGAGGACCGGGGGTCCGGGGACAGAGCCCCCCGGTTTCGGGAAGGGGCGGGTAGGGGACAGCCCCGCGCAGCGGACAAACCCCGCACCCCAGGGCACCCGCACCCCACACCGTCTAAACCCCAGCGGGCGGCACACCCCCACCCGCACCCGACCCACCGGGCACCACTCCCGGCCCCGGCCCCGCCCCCGGCACGGGTCCACCCGTGGACCACCCCGGATACGCCCCCCACTCCGGCTCCGGGTCCCGCGGCCCGAACAACGCGGTCAGCCCGAGATGAACCGCCATCGCCCCGATCGACCACACCAGCAACGCGGCCCCCTTCGCCCGCAGGCGAAGAGGCGCGTCGAAGACCACGCCCCTGCCGACCGCCCGCGCGTGCGCGACCACGTCCTGGCTCGGTCCGAGCCACACCCCCAGCCGCCAGGCCACCAGCGAACCGAACAGCCCGCCCAGCGCCAGCCCCACCACGAGGGCGATGCCGCCACGTCGCTGGAACCAGAAGACCAGCGCCGCGGAGAGCGCACCGAAGGCCAGCGCGAGCAGCACGAACGTACCGTCGGCGCCGATCGCCTCCTCGCCCTCGCTGTCGCTGAGGAAGACGGCCGTGCCGTCGGAGATCAGCGGAACCCGCGGGGCCAGCCACACCCACAGAAGTCCGAGCCCGATGCCGCCGAGGGTCACGAGCACGGTGACGACAGCGGCCCGCCGCAGATCCGACCGGCGGTCGTACTCCCCCTGGGACTCCACCGGGCCCCCGGAGCCGGGGCCACCGGGACCACCGGGACCACCCCATTTCGACGGGGTCTGCCAGGGGCCGTTGGACGAGGACTGGTGCGGCGGCGTCAGAGGTGCTGTCACCGTGCCATCGTGCCAGGCGTCCCTGTGCCGCGCCTCACCGGACCGCTGCCCTGCGGTACGCCCAGGTGGCCGCGGCCAGCGAGAGGACGCCGACCACGGCGCAGACCGCGAGATCCAGCGCGACGGCCACCCAGTCGGGGTGGGCGTCGAAGGACCGCGAGAGTGCCTCGACCCCGTACGTCGAGGGCAGCAGATCGCGGGCCCAGCCGATCGGCGCGGGCAGCCGGTCGGCAGGCAGGACGCCGAGCAGCAGCGCCGCCGACATGCCCAGCTGCCCGAGCAGCGTGGCCAGCTCCTGCCGGGGCGCGAGCAGCCCCAGCGCGGCGCCGAGCCCGGAGAGCGCCGCCCCGGAAAGCGGAATGACGGCGACGAGCACCCACAGATGTGTCAGCGGCAGCCCGAACAGCACACTTCCCGCCACGGCCGTGACGATCGTGCCGGGAACGGTGAACGAGGCGTACGCTCCCGCCGCGCCGAGCACCACGGCGGCGGGCGGCACCGGCAGGGTCGCGTAGTGGTCGAGCCCGCCGCCGGCCCGCAACTGCCCGAAGTACTGGGCGAGCAGGTTGAGCGCGACGAAGGCCACCACGAGGACGCTGGATCCGGCGACGACGGCCCGCGCCTCGGAGCCGCCGTCCACGACTCCGCGCATCAGCACCATGATCCCGACGGACTGGAAGGTCGCGACGAAGAGCAGCGGGATACGGGCGACCCTGGCCCGGGACAGCTGGGCGCGGTAGACGGCCGCGAGCGAGGGGAACAGCCGGGCCCGCGGCGCGAGCGGTGCGGGGGCCGCCCCGTGGTGGCCGTCGTCCTCGCGGCCTGCCCGGCCGTCCTCGGCCGCCCGGGCAGGTCCGGTCACCGCCTGCGCGGGAACGATGCTCGTCACCTGGCGCTGCTCCTGTTCGCTCCCTGCCGGGCCACGCACACGCGCCCGGCCGCCCCACTCGTCCCGGCCGCCCCGCCCACTCCGGTCATGCCTTCACCAGCCCTTTGGTCGCGTCCCCGCCGAGCGCGAGGTAGACGTCCTCCAGGCTGGGAGTCGCCAGCGTGAAGTCGTCGAGTGCCGCGAAGGCCGCGCCGCCGGTCACGGCAGCGACCGCCGCCCGTGCCTCGTCGGGGCCCAGCCGCAGCACCCAGCGCCGCCCGGACTCCTGGGCCGAGGCGCGCAGCGCGGCCACCTCGGGTACGTCCAGCGGCGCCCGCTCCCGCCACACGAGCTCGACCCGGACCTCGCCCGCGACCCGCTCCTTGAGGCCGGTCGGCGTGTCGCAGGCGATGACCCGGCCGCGTTCGATCACGGCGACCCGGTCGAGGACCGTCTCGGCCTCGATGACGTTGTGGGTGACGAGCAGCACCGTCGCGCCGCGTTCGGCCCGGCGCCGGTCCACGGCGGTCCAGACGGCGCGCCGCGCGACGGGATCCATCCCGGTCGTCGGCTCGTCCAGCACCAGCACCGGCCGCTCGCCGACCAGCGCGGCGGCGAAGCAGGCGAGCCGCCGCTGTCCGCCGGAGAGCTTCTTCAGGGGGCGTGCCGCGATCTCGGTGAGGCCGAGTTCATCGAGTACGGCGTCGCGCTCGGCGCGGGCGTCCCGTACCGCCAGGCCGCGCAGCCGTCCGGTGGTCTCGGCGGCGAGCGACACGGTCAGTTCGTCGAGGGCGGTGGACTCCTGGCCGAGGTACCCGATCAGCCGGGCGGCCCGCTCGGGATGGCGTACGAGATCGTGGCCCAGCACGGTGACGCTGCCGGAGTCGGGCCGCATCAGCCCGGTGAGCTGCCGTACCAGGGTGGACTTTCCGGCGCCGTTGGGGCCGAGGAGTCCGAAGATCTCGCCGCGCCGCACCTCCAGGCTGATCCCGTCGGTGGCGCGCACCTCGGGGGTGCCGGGCGCGCCGCGGCGGCCGCGGGCGGCGGGATAGGACTTGACCAGATCACGCACCGCGTACACGGTCCCGGTCGCCGTCTGCGCCTGTGCTGTGCCCGTACTCACGAGGTACGAGAGTACGGGGTCGGATGCCCCGTATCGCGCCCGGGGCCGGGCCGGCCGGGCACCGGCGGGGCGGTCGCCGACCGGGTTCCCCGCCCGCGGGCCTGCCGTGGCGTCAGTCGGTTGCCCGCCCGCGGGCCCGACATGGCGTCAGTCGGCGGACGGGCCCGTCCGCTCCGTCACGGGGGTGTGCTCGGCCGCGGCCCGTACGTCGATCTCCCGCCAGAATCCCGCCCGGATCGCGTAACGGTCGTGCTCGTCGATCTGGTCGTCCTTGTGGGCGAGGAGGCCGAACCGTGCCGCGTACCGCAGGAGCTCGCCGTCGATGCGGTGCGGGATGCGCGGGTACATGGTCGACAGCTTCTGCAGGTGGGTGGTCTCCGGCAGCCGTTCCATCCAGCGGCGGGCGAAGACCTGGCCCACCTCGAAGGGGTCGCCGCCGACGGTGGTGATGTCCTCCTCGCGGTCCGCCCAGCGCTGCTCGGCGCTGGTGAGCTGGGCCAGTGTCGGGAGGGAGGCCGTTTCGGCGGGCTCGCCCAGTCCGCCGCGGTCCATCCAGCCCTTGTCGGAGGACCAGCGCAGGGTCGCGTTGGCGGGCGGGGGCTGGACGGCCTGGGTGCCGGGGCCGCGCAGGCTGCCCGCCAGGTCCTTGGGGGTGGGGACGCCCCTTCCGCCGGGGCCGGGCCGGTCGGTGGTGGTGGTGGTGGTCGTGTTCTCCGCCGGCGCGGGGACGGTGCCGTTGGAGTCGGCCGCCGCCTGGGCCTGCGAGGCCCGCTCGGCGGAGGCGGCGAGGGCCGCCTCGGGCAGCGGTGCGGAGAGGATCGCGGCGATCTCCGGGCGGGGCGCGGGCGGCGGGGCGCAGCCCGCGCCGGTCTCCTTGGCCCGTACGGCCTGGGTGATCCAGACCCGGTCGAGCACCCTTCGTTCGTCGGCCTCGGCGACCAGGTCCTCGGACTGGTTGTAGTCGCCGTCGGCGGCCTGGACGGCCCACAGGTGGACGGCGACGCCGTGTTCCTTGGCGGACATCAGCCCGGGCAGCAGATCGCCGTCGCCGGTCACCAATACCACGTCGGAGCAGGCGCGGTTCCTGGCCAGTTCGGTGAGCTCGGCGTGCATCGCGGCGTCGACGCCCTTCTGCGCCCAGCGCCCGTCACTGCGGGTCAGAGCACCGAGCCGGACGGTCACCCGGGGCATCACCCGCAGTCTGCGGTGCTCGGGCTGCGGTACGCGGTCGGGGGCGCCGTCGAACCAGTAGATCCGCAGCAGCGGCTGCTGTGTATCGGCCTCGGCCAGCTCGCGCAGGCCCCGGATGAGGGCCGCGTGGTCGACGGTGATGCGGGAACGGGCGGGCTCTCCGGCCAGCAGACTCGCGGCCGCCCCCAGGAGGTAGCCGGCGTCCACCAGGACGACGCAACGGTCCACGCGTTCCACCCTCTTCCGGAAGTTCGGGTGTGGTCTCTGCCAAGGGTTTCCTTCGAGTCTGCCCGACCGCGCAGGGGTTGACGGCCGGAACTCGATCATCGGCGTGGCGGATCGGGAAAACGGCGCATGATACCCCCTCACTACGCACGGTATTGATCCAACATGCACGCTCTATCCCGTTATGTGAATCTGAACGCGGTCCTGGCCCCGAGAGTCCCCACAGGAGGAACACCATGGCCAAGAACAAGAACCGCAAGCAGAGCAGCCGCCAGACCCGCGCGTCCGGTCCGGAGCACGGTCCGGAAGAGACCAAGTCGAACGCGTACGAGTCGCAGATACAGCCTCAGTCGCAGGCCCAGGGCAGCCCTGCTGATGCCGCCCGTAAGCACCAGCGTCGCTTCGGCCACAACTGACGCGGGCCGGTCTCGGTCCGGCCGCAGGCCGGGTGACCGAGAGGGGCGCTCCCGCGAAAGCGGGAGCGCCCCTCTCGTGCGCAGTTGTCGTGGTCCGGCTCAGCCGGCCAGGCAGGACGGCCCGAGCAGCACCTTCAGGTCACCGAAGAGCGCCGGGTCGGGCTTCACCCGGTGCCGGTCGAGCCTGAGCACCGTCGTCTTGCGGGGGCCCTGGAGCTTGATCCGTACCTCGGTGTCGCCGCGGTGGTTGCTGAGGACCTCGCCGAGGCGGCTGACCATCGGCGGGGTGATCTTGACGGTGGGGATGGTCAGGACCACGGGGGCGTTGGTGCCGGCCGACGAGATGTCGGGGACCTGCATCTCCATGGCGACGAGCCGGGGCACGTCCTCGCGCTTGTCGAGGCGTCCCTTGACGAAGACGACGGTGTCCTCGACGAGCTGGGTGGATACCAGCTGATAGGTGGCGGGGAAGAACATGCACTCGATGGAACCGGCCAGGTCCTCGACGGTGGCGATGGCCCAGGCGTTGCCCTGCTTGGTCATCTTGCGCTGGAGGCCGGAGATGATGCCGCCGACAGTGACGATGGCGCCGTCGGCGTGCTCCCCGCCGGTCAGCTGGGAGATCGAGGAGTCGGCCTTGTCGGACAGGACGTGTTCCAGGCCGAAGAGCGGGTGGTCGGAGACGTACAGGCCGAGCATCTCGCGCTCCTGGGCCAGCAGGTAGGACTTCTCCCACTCGATGTCGGAGAACTCCACGTCGAGCCCGAAGCCCGGCTCGTCGGTCTCCTCCTCGCCCATGCCGCCGAAGAGGTCGAACTGTCCCTCGGCCTCCTTGCGCTTGACCTGCACCACGTTGTCGATCATCGGTTCGTGGTGGGCGACCAGGCCCTTGCGGGTGTGGCCCATCTCGTCGAACGCGCCGGCCTTGATCAGCGATTCGACGGTGCGCTTGTTGCAGACGACCGCCTCGACCTTGTCGAGGAAGTCGGGGAAGCTGCCGTACTTCCCCTTCGCCTTGCGGCACCGGATGATCGAGTCGACAACGTTCTGACCCACGTTGCGGACGGCCGTCAGGCCGAAGAGGATCACGTCGTCGCCCTGCGCCGCGAAGTTCGACAGCGACTCGTTCACATTGGGCGGCAGCACCTTGATGCCCATGCGGCGGCACTCGTTGAGATAGACCGCCGACTTGTCCTTGTCGTCCTTGACGGAGGTCAGCAGCGCCGCCATGTACTCGGCGGGGTAGTTCGCCTTCAGGTACGCGGTCCAGTAGGTGACCAGACCGTACGCGGAGGAGTGCGCCTTGTTGAACGCGTATCCGGCGAACGGGACCAGGACGTCCCACAGGGCCTTGATCGCAGCGTCGGAGAATCCCTTCTCCTTGGCCCCCGCCTCGAAGAGGACGAAGTTCTTCGCCAGTTCCTCGGGCTTCTTCTTGCCCATCACGCGACGCAGGATGTCGGCTTCGCCGAGCGAGTACCCGGCGACGATCTGGGCGGCCTTCTGCACCTGCTCCTGGTACACGATCAGGCCGTAGGTGAGCCCGAGGACCTCCTTGAGGGGCTCCTCCAGCTCCGGGTGGATCGGGGTGATGTCCTGCCGGCCGTTCTTGCGCTCGGCGTAGTTCGTGTGCGAGTTCATGCCCATCGGGCCCGGCCGGTACAGGGCCGAGACGGCGGAAATGTCCTCGAAGTTGTCGGGCTGCATCTGGCGCAGCAGGGAACGCATCGGCCCGCCGTCGAACTGGAACACGCCGAGCGTGTCACCGCGGCAGAGCATGTCGTACGTCTTCGGGTCGTCCAGCGGGAGGCCGAGCAGGTCCAGCTTGACGCCCTTGTTGGACTCCACCATCTTGACGGCGTCGTCCATGATGGTCAGGTTGCGCAGGCCCAGGAAGTCCATCTTCAGCAGGCCGAGCGACTCGCACTGCGGATAGTCCCACTGCGTGATGGTGACACCGTCGGTGTGCCGCACCCAGATCGGGGCGTGGTCGACGATCGGCTCGCTGGACATGATGACGCCCGCGGCGTGCACGCCCATCTGCCGGACCAGGCCCTCGACGCCCTTCGCGGTGTCGATGACCTTCTTCACGTCCGGCTCGTTCTCGTACATCCCCCGGATCTCGCCCGCCTCGTTGTAGCGCGGGTGCTTGGGGTCGGTGATGCCGTTGAGGTCGATGCCCTTGCCGAGGACGTCGGCGGGCATGGCCTTGGTGAGCCGGTCGCCCATCGCGTACGGGTAGCCGAGGACGCGGGCGGAGTCCTTGATGGCGTTCTTCGCCTTGATCTTGCCGTACGTGCCGATCATGGCGACCTTGTCGGCGCCGTACTTCTCCGTCACGTACCTGATCACTTCGACACGCCGGCGCTCGTCGAAGTCGATGTCGACATCGGGCATGGAGACGCGCTCGGGGTTGAGGAACCGCTCGAAGATCAGTCCGTGCTCGATCGGGTCGAGGTCGGTGATACCCATCGCGTACGCGACGATCGAACCGGCCGCGGAGCCTCGGCCGGGGCCGACCGCGATGCCGTTGTTCTTCGCCCACATGATGAAGTCGGCGACGACGAGGAAGTAGCCCGGGAACCCCATCTGGATGATGATGTCCATCTCGTACTCGACCTGCTTCTGCCGGTCGTCGGGGACACCGCCCGGGAAGCGGCGCTCCATCCCGCGCCGCACCTCCTCCTGGAACCAGGTGATCTCCGTGAACCCGTCCGGGATGTCGAACTTCGGCATCAGGTCGCGCTTCTCGAACATGCCGCTGGTGTCGATCTGCTGCGCGACCAGCAGCGTGTTGGCGCACCCCTCCTGCCAGGCGTCCGAGGAGTCGACGGCGTACATCTCGTCGGCGGTCTTGAGGTAGTAGCCGGTGCCGTCGAAGCGGAAGCGGTCCGGGTCGGAGAGGTTCTTGCCGGTCTGGATGCACAGCAGCGCGTCGTGGGCCGTGGCCTCGTGCGCGTAGGTGTAGTGCGAGTCGTTGGTCACCAGCGGCGGGATGTTCAGCTTCTTGCCGATTTCGAGGAGCCCGTCACGGACCCGGCGCTCGATCTCGATGCCGTGGTCCATCAGCTCCAGGAAGTACTTGCCCTCGCCGAAGATGTCCTTGTAGTCGGAGGCCGCCTGGACCGCCTCGTCGAACTGGCCGAGCCGCAGCCGGGTCTGCACCTCGCCCGAGGGGCAGCCGGTGGAGGCGATCAGGCCCTCGGACCACTGGGCGATGGTCTCCTTGTCCATCCGCGGCCACTTCTGCAGCCAGCCCTCGGCGTACGCGTCCGAGGAGAGCCGGAAGAGGTTGTGCAGCCCCGTCGCGTTCGACGCCCAGATCGTCTTGTGGGTGTAACCACCCGAACCCGAGACGTCGTCGCGCTTCTGGTGCGGCTGGCCCCACTGGATCTTCCGCTTGTGCTTGCGCGACTCCGGGGCGACGTACGCCTCGATCCCGATGATCGGCGTCACGCCCGCCTTCTGCGCCGAATGGAAGAAGTCGTAGGCACCGTGCAGGTTGCCGTGGTCGGTCATCGCGATGTGGGACATGCCCATCTCATTGCACGCGTTGAACATGTCCTTGAGCCGCGCAGCACCGTCCAGCAGGGAGTACTGGGTGTGGACGTGAAGGTGCGTGAAGGGCGGCTTGGTCACGGCGCTGTGCCTCCGGGAAAACGGGCGATGACGGACGGGGGGGGACAGCGTGGAAGTCTACGTCGCGACACCGATGCTCCGCGGCCTGTCACTCGGACCGCGCACCGTCGAAAACTGTGAGGTTGCCGAGATCACAGACGCAGCGGTCAGCAGCCTCCACCCTCGCACGTGGGCGTGGCGGCGAGTTGACCGCGGCACGGGCCTGGCAGCCGACCAGGTGACTTCCGCGCTTCTCGGGAGACCACACGTTCCAGGCGTCCCACATCGACTGGACGGGGCCGGGCAGCTGGTCGCCGAGGTGTCTCCGTACGCGGTCGATCCGGACTGGTCCGGCATCGACGAGCCGGAGGAGATCGGGGCGGTCGTCGCCGACCTCGGCCGGGCGACGGCGACGATGCACTCCGCGGCGGACGCCGAGAGCGACCACTCGCTGGTGCTACGCACGCAACCGGGCCCCTTTAGGGGTCCCTTACAGGTTCGCATGCGACACTCCTCAACGATGGACATATCCGGGACGCAGCTCAGAGTCGTTCGCGCGGCGCTTTTCACAGCGCTCGTCGTGACGCTCTCGGCCGGGTCCCATGTACTGCTCTCCCAGGTCTCGCTGCCGCTGACCGTCGTCGCCCTGCTGGCCGGCCTGGTCTTCGCCGTGGCGTACGCGCTGGCCGGCCGGGAGCGCGGCTTCGGGGCGATCGCAGGGCTGCTCGTCCCGCTGGAACTGGCCGCCGACACCGTGTTCACCACCGGCCAGCACCTCTGTTACGGCGCGGCCGGCGGCCCGATAGCGGGGCCGCTGCGCTCGGTCGGTGTCGATGTGCTGTGCGGCGGCGGTGACCTCGGCGCCGGTGCGGCACAAGCCGCCGATGTCGGCACCCCGCTCGCCTCGGTGACCGGCACCGGACATACGGCGGCCGCGCTGCTGGCCTCCCCCGGCCCCGCGGTGCCGTGGCTGCTGCTGGCCGCCCATGTGACGGTCGGGCTGCTCGCCGCGGCCTGGCTCCGGCGCGGCGAGTCCGCGCTCGTCGGCCTGCTGGGCGCGGCCGCCGTCCTGGCGTTCCGGCCGCTGCTGACCGCGGTCGCCGTGGCGGGTACGGCCCGCCGCTCCGTACACCGCAGGGTGCGCCCCGCCGGACACGGTCCGCACCTGCTCGTCCACGCCCGTCTGCTCGTGCACTCCGTGGGACGGAGGGGACCGCCGCGCTCGGCCTGCGCCATCGCCTGAGCACGCACATCCCCGACGACGTACCACCCACATCTTGGAGAGACGAACATGAGCAAGCGCAACAGCCAGGTCAACAAGGCGGCGGCCCGCGAGCGTCTGCGCACCGAGCGCGAGCGCCAGGCCAAGAGGGACAAGACCCGCAGGCAGATCATCGTCGGCGTCTCGGTCGTCGGTGTGCTGGCGGTCGTGGGCGCCGGTACCTGGGGCGTCATGCAGCTGAACAAGCCGTCCCGCTGGGAGGCGGCCAAGGACGCGAAGAACGTCACGGCGCCCAAGAACACCTCCGGTGAGAACGGCACGACCGTCGTCATCGGCAAGTCGACCGCGAAGAAGACCCTGGAGCTGTACGAGGACTCGCGCTGCCCGATCTGCGGCACGTTCGAGCAGGCCATCGGCGAGACGGTGCACAAGGACGTCGACGCCGGAAAGTACAAGATCAAGTACATCGGTGCCACGTTCATCGACGACATGAGCAACGGCGAGGGCTCGAAGAACGCGCTGAGTGCCCTCGGCGCGGCGCTCAATGTCAGCCCGGAAGCCTTCCTCGACTACAAGTACGCGCTCTACTCCACGAAGTACCACCCGGAGGAGACCGACGACAAGTTCAAGGACGACGCGTATCTGATCAAGATCGCCGACTCGGTGGACTCGCTGAAGGGCAACAAGGCGTTCCAGAAGGACGTCGAGGACGGTACGTACGACAGCTGGGCGATGAAGATGTCCGCGGCGTTCGAGAAGAGCGGCGTGAGGGGCACTCCGACGCTGAAGATGGACGGCAAGGCGCTCACCGACGGAAAGAGCGAGAACGCTCCGATGACGGTGGACGACTTCAACACCGCGATCGACGCCGCACTGAAGGGCTGACCGCCTTCCCGGTCCCGGCCGGGCGGTGAACTTCCGGCAGCGGGTCTCCGACGGGCAGGCGAACTTCCTTGGTTCGCCTGCCCGTTGGGCTTACGGGTCAGTAGGGTTCTGCCCCCATGACCGGTCGACACCTTTCCTCGCCGCTGTCCGCCCCCAGCCGCCGCACGGTCGTCAAGGCCGCTGCCACCGCCGTCGCGGCCCGCGTGCCGCCGCCACCGCGCGCGCCGCGGACGTGCCCGCCTTCCTGCACGGCATCGCCTCCGGCGGCCCTCCCCCATAGCCTCAAGGGCATGGGCGGTCCCCCCTCCCGACGGCATACTCCTGTGGACCCGGGTCACCTTCTCGGCGGGCGACGGTACGGGGGTCTTCTCGCCGTCGGTGACCTCCGACAATCTCGAGCACGCCGCACCGCAGACCGTCTCGCTGGTCGCGAGCGCGGCGATGAAGGCCGAGCGGGCGGACCGCCCGGTGCGCTGAGGGATCATTTTCGGCCACTCCGGCCCGTGTTGACGGCACATTACATCGCTACACCGGGTGGCGTGTCCCCCGACTCCAATGGGGACACACCACCCGCCGGGGTAACGCGGCACGTTACGTGGGCGTCTCAAACTCTGGAACGTACAGAATTATTTCTTCCCATCTACCCGTTTTGCCCCACGGCCCATTGGGCCTGATCGATTCTCCTCAACATCTGACATGCGCACGTAATCTCCCGGCGGCAGGTGAGGAAATCCCTCCCCCCACACGTCCGCGAGGAGTCCCTGTGCGCACTCTTGCCCGTATATCACCGCGTATACGTAACCGTGCGATCGGCACCGCCGTGCTGGCCGGAACCCTGGCCCTGGCACCGCTCTCCGCGTCCGCCGGCTCCGCCGCCGCGAAGTCGTCCATCTCCTCGGCATCCACCGCCTCAGCCGTCTCCGCCGCATCCGCCGAGAAGTGCGCGAGCGAGGCAAGCACCTCCGCCACCGCGCGCGAGGCCCGCCCCTCGGGCACCAAGCACGCCGCGGACCCCAACGAACTCACCGCGGCCCAGGCCAAGGCCATGGACACCCAGCTGAAGGAGAGACTCGCGGACCGCCGGCTCAGCGGCTCCACGCTCGCCGCGGGCGCCACCATCCCGGTGTACTTCCACGTGGTGCACTCCGGAACGACCGGCAAGCTCAGCGCGTCCGCCATCAACAGCCAGATCAGCGTCCTGAACGCCGCCTACAGCGGCCAGGGCAGCGGCAACACCAACTCCGGCTTCCGGTTCTCGCTGGCCGGCACGGACTACACGGACAACAGCTCCTGGTACAACGGCGTCTCGCCGGGCTCCTCCGCCGAGAAGGCCATGAAGTCGGCCCTGCGCAAGGGCGGCGCGAACGCGCTCAACCTCTACACCGCCAACCTCGGCGGCGGCCTGCTGGGCTGGGCCACCTTCCCCAGCTCCTACAAGTCCAACCCGTCGGACGACGGCGTCGTCATGCTCGACGCCTCGCTACCCGGCGGCTCCGCCACCAACTACAACGAGGGCGACACCGCCACCCACGAGGTCGGCCACTGGATGGGGCTCTACCACACCTTCCAGGGCGGCTGCAACGGCAACGGCGACTACGTGGCCGACACTCCGGCCGAGGCGAGCCCCGCGTACGCCTGCCCGACCGGGCGCGACACCTGCACCAGCAAGGCGGGGGTCGACCCGATCCACAACTTCATGGACTACACGTACGACTCCTGCATGACCCAGTTCACTCCGGGCCAGGTGCAGCGGATGAGCGACAGCTGGACCGCCTACCGCGGCTGATCCACCCCGTACCATCCGAAGGGCCCCGCTCGGTGCGGGGCCCTTCGCGCGTTCGCGGTCACAGAGTGGCGAGGAAACCCAGCGCGACCTTCCACGCCAGCGCGGCCGATGCCGCGTCGTGGTCCGGCAGTTCGGGATCGGTGAACAGATGGCCGGCGCCGGGGTAGCGGTAGATCTCGACATCGGCGCCGGTCCGCTGCATCTGCAGATACCAGGAGTTCAGCCAGTCGTGCGTCTCGAACGGGTCCGGGTCCGCGACATGCAGTTGTACGGGCAGCTCGTCCACCGAGGCGTTCTCGGCGATGTCCGAGGTGCCGTGGAACATCAGCAGACCGCGCGCCTTCTCGTCGCCGAGCGCCAGGGTCTGCGCGGTGGAGGCGCCGAAGGAGAATCCGGCGTACACCAGACCCCGGTCCGAGTAGGGCGCGGCGGCCAGCACGGCTCGCCTGAGCAGTTCGTCCTTGCCCACCTCCTCCTTGAAGGCCAGGCCCTCCTCGACGGATTCGAAAGTGTGCCCCTCAAAGAGATCGGGCACCTGCACCTCGTGCCCGGCGGCACGCAGCCGGGCGGCGGCCGCGTGCACCGTCGGGCGCAGACCGTACGTCGAGTGGAAAAGCATGATGTTCATGAGGCCCATGGTGCCAGTTACGGTCGGAAGCATGGAGAACGACGGATTGGAGAGCGTGCTGCGTCCGCTGATCGTCGTCGTCGGCTCGGTCGTGATCACGCTGCTGGCCGGCTGGCTGGTCGACCTGCTGCTCAGACGGACCGACGGCCGGCACCACGAGACGCCGTTGTGGGGTCTGCTGCGGCGCTGCCGGATACCGCTCCAGCTGACGCTGTGCACGGCGCTGCTGCGGGGCACGTACACCCAGAGCCGGCTCACTATGGTCAGGGACCACCGGACGGGGATCGGCCAGTTCCTGACGCTGGTGCTGGTCGGAGCGTCGGCCTGGCTGGTGGTGCGGATCGCGACGGCCGTCGTCGACTCCGTCTACGCCCGGTACGCGGCGAGCACCCGCGATCCGGCGCGGGTGCGGCGGGTCCGTACGCAGGTGATGCTGATCCAGCGGGTGGTCACCGCGATCGTGGCGACGGTCGCCGTCGGCGCGATGCTGCTGACGTTCCCCGCGATGCGGACGTTCGGCGCCTCGATGCTGGCCTCGGCCGGTGTGCTGGGCATCGTCGCGGGCATCGCGGCCCAGTCGACGCTCGGCAATCTCTTCGCGGGGCTGCAGATCGCGTTCGGCGACATGGTACGGATCGGCGACACGGTGGTGGTGGACGGCGAGTGGGGCACGATCGAGGAGATCACCCTGACCTTCCTCGCGGTACGGACCTGGGACGAGCGGCGGATCACGATGCCCGTCTCGTACTTCACCAGCAAACCGTTCGAGAACTGGTCGCGTGGCGGCGCGCAGATGACCGGCTCGGTCTTCTTCCACCTCGACCACTCGGCCCCGGTCGCCGCGATGCGCGAGCAGTTGCGGGACATCCTGGGCGAGTGCGCCGCCTGGGACGGCCGTAACTGGTCCCTGGCGGTCACGGACACCACACCGTCGACGATCCAGGTCCGCGCGGTGGTCACGGCCAAGGACGCGGACGACATCTGGACGGTGCGCTGTGCCGTGCGGGAGCAGCTCATCGGCTGGCTGCGCGATCACCACCCGTACGCGCTGCCGCGGATCGCTACGGCTCCCGCGGTGCTTCCGCCGGGCGGTGAGTGGCCCAACTCGCCCCACCCCACGGACGAGAAGCCGACGGGCTGGGACAAGTCGCCCCGCACGGGACGCGGCTGACCGGACGCGGGGCGCCGCCCGGTGGGGCACCGCCCGATGGGGCACCGCCCGATGGGGCACCGCCCGATGGGGCACCGCCTCACCGCAGGCTGCGTACGTCCAGCTGCCGCAGCACCCGGTCGACGACCTCCGGGTCCGTACCCGCCTCGTTGCGGGCGGAGAGCACCTCGTGGCGGGCGGCCGACATCATTTCCCGCTGGACACGGCTGATCGCCTTGAAGCGCTCGGCGCGTTTCGCGTACGCCTCGCGGCGCTCGTCGTCGACCATGTCGGGGCTGATCCGCGCCCCCACGTCGTACGCGAGCCGATGCAGCCGCTCCGCGACCTCCTCCGGGAACTCCTCGACCTCCTGGATCTCCTTGAGCCGCTGCTTCGCGGCCTTCGCGGCGCGGATCGCGAGGTCCTTCTCCAGCGCCTCCTCGGCGTCCGTGTCCGCCCGGACACGGAGCTTGCGGACCAGCCACGGCAGAGTGAGCCCTTGGAAGACCAGCGTGACCATGATCACCGCGAAGGCGATGAAGACGATCTCGTCACGGCCCGGGAACGGCTTCCCGTCGTCCGTCTTCAGCGGAATCGCGAGTGCCAGCGCGACCGAGGCCACTCCGCGCATCCCGGCCCACCACATGACGACGGTCTCCCGCCAGCTGGTCGGGATCTCCTCGCTGACGTCGCGCCGGGTGTGCAGCCGCTTGGCGAGCCAGGTCGCGGGCAGCAGATACAGCAGCCGTACGCCGACGACGACTGCCACGACGGCCAGCCCCCAGCCGAGCATCTGGAGCTCGCGACCGCCGGCCGTGCCGAAGACGTTGTGCAGTTCGAGACCGATCAGCCCGAACGCGACCCCGGTGACGAGGGTGTCGACGATCTCCCAGAAGGAACGGCCGGTGAGCCGGCCGAGGACGTCGTCGGCGTCGGCGGTGTGCTCGGCGAGGAAGAGCGCGGTGGTGAGGACGGCGAGGACGCCCGACCCCATCAGCTCCTCCGCGAGCACGTAACTCACGAACGGCACCAGCAGGGTGAGGCCGACCTGGAGCGTTGCATCGCCGAGCAGGCCCATGAGCTTGATGGTGAGCCAGCCGAGCACGAGACCCACCACCACGGCGACGACCGCGGAGAGGATCAGCAGCCCGAACGCCTCCGGCAGCGAGAACGTGCCGCTCACCGCGGCGGCGATCGCCACGTGGTACAGCACGATCGCGGTCACGTCGTTGAACAGCCCCTCGCCCTCCAGGATGGAGACGAGCCTGCGCGGCAGCCCGACCGAGCCCGCGACGGCCGTCGCGGCGACCGGGTCGGGCGGGGCGACGAGCGCGCCGAGCGCCACGGCGGCGGCGATCGGGAGCCCGGGAACGATCGCGTTGGCCACCGCGGCGACGGCGGCCGTCGTGATGAAGACCAGCGCGACGGCCAGCAGAAAGATCGGTCGTTTATTGGCGGCGAACTGCCGCCAGGAGGTGCGCTGTACCGAGGCGTAGAGCAGTGGCGGCAGCAGCGCGGGAAGAATGATCTCGGGCGGGATGTTCACATTCGGCACGAAGCTGAGGAACGCCATGCCGACTCCGGCCAGCGTCATCAGCACCGGCGCGGGCAGTCCGAGACGCTCCCCCAGTGGCACCGTGACCACGGCTCCGAGCAACAGCAGGAGGAGCAGCGCCATTTGGTCCACGAGGTGCCTTCCGGAACACGGTGAGCCGACCTCTTTGGTCGGCCGACCTGGACTTCAAGCCTGCCACGTAAGGCCCGCAATCCAGACAACACCCCCTCTGCATCGCCTCCCTGAGCGACCATTCCTCCGATGTTTATGCGGTCAGCCCCCTTCCGCACCCTCCCCGCGGCAGGCAGTATGCGGCGTGCGTCATTCAGGGAGGACTACACGCCCAACCCGGACCCGCGCGTCGGCGGCGGGTTCGGCGAGCAGCCGCTGCTCGCGGGCGGCGGCTGGACCACCGCCTGGCGCGAGCGGCGCGAAGGCGCCGGCCGACTGCTCGCCGCACGCCTCGTGTTCCGCTTCCCCGGCCAGGATTCCAGGGCGACGACCGACGCGCTACGAGCCGTGGACCGCACCCTCGCCACCGCCCCGGACCGGCTGGCGGACGCGTCGATCGCGTCGCTGCGCGTCCAGGGCGCCTTCCTCGTGGACGCGGATCGCTCCGGCGGTGCCACGCGCTGGGTACGGGTGCACAGCGAGGCGGGCGTCCCGCTGACCCCGGACCACTCCATCACGGGCGGGATCGACGTACAGGACGCGCACGGGCGCCCGCTGCCCCGGCGGGTTACCGATCCCGCCCGGATCACGGTCGCTCTGCCGCGCGGTGGCACGGCGGTGGTCACCCCGCACGGCACGCGCCATCCGGGGACGGGCCCGCGCGACGTGCCGTCGAACGGGACGTGGACGCGCCAGGGTCTGTCGGACTGGAACCGGTCCGCCCGGCTCCACGGGTACGGGCCGTCGGCTACAGGGCGCGCCGCATCGCCCGGTGGGCGATCCCCGCGTCCGGGAACTCGGGGCCGTACGCCGCATACCCGAGCCGCTCGTAGAAGCCGAGCGCATGGGTCTGGGCGTGCAGGTCGACGGCCGCCAGGCCGAGGTCCCGGGCCGCGTCCTCGATGGCCCGGACCAGCGCCACGCCGACGCCCAGACCGCGCGCCCGCTTGATCACCGCCAGCCGGCCGAGCGAGCCGACGGTGGGATCGCCGCCGGTCCTGTCGGCTGCGGCGGGGCCGTGCAGCAGCCGTCCGGTGCCGAGCGGCGAACCGTCCGCCGCGACGGCGATCACATGCACCGCGTCCGCGTCGTGGGCGTCGTACTCGATCTCCTCGGGCACGTTCTGCTCACCGACGAAGACGTCCTTGCGGACCTGGAAACAGGCGGCGCGGTCCTGCTCGTCGACGACGGTACGGGTGGTGTACGAACCGGGCGTGCCGGTCATTCGCTCTCCGCCGCGATCGTGTCCAGGGCGTGCCGGAGATCGTCCGGGTACACGCTGGCGAACTCCACCCAGCTGCCGTCGGACGGGTGCTCGAAGCCGAGCCGGACGGCGTGCAGCCACTGCCGCGTCAGGCCGAGCCGCTTGGCGATCGTCGGGTCGGCGCCGTAGGTGAGGTCACCGACGCAGGGGTGCCGGTGCGCGGACATGTGCACCCGGATCTGGTGCGTGCGGCCCGTCTCCAGCTTGATGTCCAGGAGGCTGGCGGAGCGGTAGGCCTCGATGAGGTCGTAGTGCGTCACGGAGGGCTTGCCCTCGGCCGTGACGGCCCACTTGTAGTCGTGTTGGGGGTGGCGCCCGATGGGGGCGTCGATGGTGCCGCTCATCGGGTCCGGGTGGCCCTGCACCAGCGCGTGGTACTTCTTCTCGACGACCCGGTCGCGGAACTGCGCCTTCAGCAGGGTGTAGGCCCGCTCGGACTTGGCGACGACCATCAGGCCGGAGGTGCCGACGTCGAGGCGGTGGACGATGCCCTGGCGCTCGGCGGCGCCGGACGTCGAGATCCGGTACCCGGCCGCGGCGAGACCGCCGATGACGGTCGTGCCGGTCCAGCCGGGGCTCGGGTGGGCGGCGACCCCGACCGGCTTCATGATCACGACGATGTCGTCGTCGTCGTGCACGATCTCCATGCCCTCGACGGGCTCGGCGACGATCTGCACCGGAGCGGCCGCCTGCGGCATCTCGACTTCCAGCCAGGCACCACCCCGTACCCGCTCGGACTTTCCGACCACCGCACCGTCCACCTGTACCTTCCCGGCAGCGGCCAGGTCGGCGGCCTTGGTGCGGGAGAAACCGAACATCCGGGAAATGGCGGCGTCGACACGCTCGCCTTCCAGACCGTCGGGTACGGGCAGGGTGCGGACCTCGGGATACGTACTCACCTGTCGAGTATGCCTTGCGCCCGCTAGTCCTTGTGCACGGTGCCGTCGGGGTCCAGGCCCTTGAAGGAAAGGATCACGATCAGGATGCCGCCGCAGACGATCGCGGAGTCGGCGAGGTTGAAGACTGCGAAGTGCGCGGGCGCGATGAAGTCCACCACCGCGCCCTGGAAGGTGCCGGGAGCGCGGAAGATGCGGTCGGTGAGGTTGCCGAGCGCACCGCCCAGCAGCAGGCCGAGCGCGATGGCCCACGGCAGGCTGTAGAGCTTGCGGGCGAGACGTGCGATCACCACGATGACCGTCGCCGCGATGAAGGTGAAGATGATCGTGTAGGCCTCGCCGATTCCGAACGCGGCGCCCGCGTTACGGATCGCGTCGAGCCTCAGCCAGTCGCCGATGATCTCGACCGGCGGATGGTGCTCCAGCTTCGCGACCACGATCATCTTGCTGATCAGGTCGAGCAGATAGGCGAAGACGGCCACGCCGAAGAGCACCATGATCTTCCGCTTGCCCCTGCTCGGGGCCGTCTCCTCGCCCCGGCCCTCGACCTCGTCCCCTTCGGTCCCCTCAGCATCGGGGATGTCCGGCGTACCGATGATGCGCTCCGCCTCTGCCACGTGAATCCCTCAACCTAGGTTCCTGACTGAGGACGAGGGTACGACACACGGCCCCGGATCAACCGCGGCGCTCCTGCTTCTGTTTGTCCTCGACACAGAGCGTCGCCCGGGGGAACGCCTGCATCCGTGCCTTGCCGATCGGATTGCCGCAGACCTCGCACAGTCCGTACGTCCCGGCGTCGAGGCGGGCCAGCGCCCGCTCGGTCTGGTCGAGCATCTCCTGGGCGTTGGCGGCGAGCGACATCTCGTGCTCGCGGGTGATGTTCTTGGTGCCGGTGTCCGCCTCGTCGTCACCCGCCCCGTCGCCGGAGTCACGCATCAGCCCGGCGAGCGCGGCACCCGCTGCCTCCAGCTCACTGCGCAGCCGCGTGATCTCGCTGCTCAGCAGGGCCCGGGCTTCCTCGACCTCCTGCGGCGTCCAGGGATCCTCGCCCGGCCGGACCGCCAGCTCGCCGGGGGCTGTCGTGACGACTCCACGGGCCGGGGGCACGGGCGCCGCGCCCTTGCCGGCCGTGCGGGTCCGGGCCGCGCTCTTCTTGGCTACCACCGTGTGGGCTCCCGTCTGCTCGGCGGCCTCGGCCGCCACCATGGCCGCCGCGGCGGCCTTCTTGGCCGCGGTCTTCTTCGCAGCTGTCTTCTTGGCCGGCGCCGTGTGCCCGGCGCCCACGTGTGCGGCGGGCACCGCCTTCTTCCTGGCTGCGGTCTTCTTCTCCGCGTCCTTGCCGGCCGGGGCCTTCCTTGCCGGCACCTTCTTCTCAGCCACTTTCTTCACAACAGCCCTCTTCACAGCAGCCTTCTTCGCCGCCTTCTTCACGGCCGTTTCCGTCACGGCCGTCTTCTTTCCGGCCGCCGCACCCGTGGATTCCGCCGACGCCGACTTCTTCTCGGCAGTCTTCTTCACCACCATGGCCGCGGCCCCTTCACATATTGTGATCTTGCACGCGAATCGTGCTGGGACGATAAATCGACTCCAGCGCCGCGGCAACGGGGCACGCCGCCGGATCGCCCCTCCCCGTGCCCGATGCCGACGCGCCTGAATCCGTTGTGCCCAGCTCCGCGCCGGGTAATCCGCCTCCCGGCCGCCCGCCCGGAGTCCGTACGTACGCGTCTGCCCAATCGGGTCACGACCCGCCCCACGGGTTAAACCGGTCGGCCGTCGCCCGTACGGGCCCGTACACTGGCCTGAGCGAGAGGCGTGGATGGGACGAGTAGCGTCGTACGCAGCCAGGAGCGACCCGGGGACGGTGGGAGCCCGGGGGCGAGCGCGTCGTGAAGATCACCCGGAGCCGTCGGAAGAACGCCGCAGGGCAAGTAGAACCGGCATCGCGACCCCAATGAGGGGGTCACGGGCGCACGCCCGGGGCCAAGGAGGGTGGTACCGCGGGAGTCGATGAGGCTCTCGTCCCTCCGACGGAAGTGGAAAACGTCCGCCGGAGGAAGTCCGCCCATGACATCGCCGCAGTACCGCCAGGTACCCGCCCAGGTCGACCTGCCCGCGCTGGAGCACGCCGTGCTCGATTTCTGGCGCGAGAGCAAGGTCTTCGCCAAGAGCCTCGAACAGTCCGAGGGCCGCCCCGAGTGGGTCTTCTACGAGGGCCCGCCCACCGCCAACGGCATGCCCGGCGCCCACCACATCGAAGCCCGCGTCTTCAAGGACGTCTTCCCCCGCTTCCGCACCATGCAGGGCTACCACGTCGGCCGCAAGGCCGGCTGGGACTGCCACGGACTGCCGGTCGAGCTCGCGGTCGAGAAGGAGCTGGGCTTCAACGGCAAGAAGGACATCGAGGCGTACGGCATCGCCGAGTTCAACGCCAAGTGCCGCGAGTCCGTGACCCGGCACACCGACGCGTTCACCGAGCTCACGACCCGGATGGGCTACTGGGTCGACCTCGACGACGCGTACCGCACGATGGACCCCGAGTACGTCGAGTCGGTGTGGTGGTCGCTGAAGGAGATCTTCAACAAGGGCCTGCTGGTCCAGGACCACCGCGTCGCCCCCTGGTGCCCCCGCTGCGGCACCGGCCTCTCCGACCACGAGCTGGCGCAGGGGTACGAGACGGTCGTCGACCCGTCGGTCTTCGTCCGCTTCCCCCTCACCTCGGGCCCGCTGGCCGGTGACGCCTCGCTCCTCGTCTGGACGACCACACCCTGGACCCTGGTCTCCAACACCGCCGTCGCCGCGCACCCTGACGTCACCTATGTCGTCGCGACGAACGGCGAGGAGAAGCTCGTCGTTGCGCAGCCGCTCGTCGAGAAGGCGCTGGGCGAGGGCTGGGAGCCCACCGGCCAGACCTTCACCGGCCGCGAGATGGAGCGCTGGACGTACGAGCGCCCGTTCACCCTCGTGGACTTCCCGGCCGAGGCGCACTACGTCGTCAACGCCGAGTACGTGACGACCGAGGACGGTACGGGTCTGGTCCACCAGTCCCCCGCCTTCGGCGCCGACGACCTCGTCGTCTGCAAGGCGTACGGCCTGCCGGTCGTGAACCCGGTCCGCCCCGACGGCACCTTCGAGGAGGACCTGCCGCTGGTCGGCGGCGTCTTCTTCAAGAAGGCCGACGAGGCGCTCACCGAGGACCTGGCCGCCCGCGGCAAGCTCTTCCGGCACGTCCCGTACGAGCACAGCTACCCGCACTGCTGGCGCTGCCACACCGCGCTCCTCTACTACGCGCAGCCGTCCTGGTACATCCGTACGACCGCCATCAAGGGCCGGCTCCTCGAAGAGAACGAGAAGACGAACTGGTTCCCGGACTCGGTCAAGCACGGCCGCTTCGGTGACTGGCTGAACAACAACGTCGACTGGGCGCTGTCCCGCAACCGCTACTGGGGCACCCCGCTGCCGATCTGGCGCTGCGAGGACAGCCACCTCACCTGCGTCGGCTCGCGCGCCGAGCTGAGCGGGCTCACCGGCACCGACCTCTCCGGTCTCGACCCGCACCGCCCGTTCATCGACGAGATCACGTTCACGTGCTCGCACGAGAACTGCCAGCTGGAGGCGTACCGCGTCCCCGAGGTCATCGACGCCTGGTACGACTCGGGCTCGATGCCGTTCGCGCAGTGGGGCTACCCGTACAAGAACAAGGAGATCTTCGAGAGCCGCTACCCGGCGCAGTTCATCTCGGAGGCCATCGACCAGACCCGCGGCTGGTTCTACACGCTGATGGCGGTCGGCACGCTGGTCTTCGACAAGTCGTCGTACGAGAACGTGGTCTGCCTGGGCCACATCCTCGCCGAGGACGGCCGCAAGATGTCCAAGCACCTCGGGAACATCCTGCAGCCGATCCCCCTCATGGATCAGCACGGCGCGGACGCGGTGCGCTGGTTCATGGCGGCGGGCGGCTCCCCGTGGGCGGCGCGCCGCGTCGGCCACACCACGATCCAGGAGGTCGTCCGCAAGACCCTCCTGACGTACTGGAACACGGTCGCCTTCCAGGCCCTGTACGCCCGTACGTCCGGCTGGGCGCCGTCCGCGGCCGATCCGGCCCCGGCGGACCGCACGGTCCTGGACCGCTGGCTGCTGAGCGAGCTGAACGCCCTGGTGGACCAGGTCACGCAGGCTCTGGAGGGGTACGACACCCAGCGCGCCGGCAAGCTGCTGTCGTCGTTCGTCGACGACCTGTCCAACTGGTACGTACGCCGCTCGCGCCGCCGCTTCTGGCAGGGCGACAAAGCGGCGCTGCGCACGCTGCACGAGGTCGTCGAGACGGTGACCCGGCTGATGGCCCCGCTCACCCCGTTCATCACCGAGCGGGTCTGGCAGGACCTGGTCGTTCCGGTCGCTCCGGACGCCCCCGAGTCGGTCCACCTCTCCGGCTGGCCCAAGGCCGACCTCGCGGCGATCGACCCGGCGCTCTCCACCCGGATGGCGCTGGTGCGCCGCCTGGTCGAGCTGGGCCGGGCCACCCGTGCCGAGTCCGGCGTCAAGACCCGTCAGCCGCTGTCCCGCGCCCTGGTCGCGGCGGCGGGCTTCGAGTCCCTCTCCCCCGAGCTGCACGCCCAGATCACGGAGGAGCTGAACGTCTCCTCGCTGGCCTCGCTCTCCGAAGTCGGCGGCTCGCTGGTCGACACGACCGCGAAGGCGAACTTCCGGGCGCTCGGCAAGCGGTTCGGCAAGGGTGTCCAGGCGGTGGCCAAGGCGGTCGCGGACGCCGACGCGGCGGCCCTGTCGCTGGCCCTGCGCGAGGGCACGGCGTCGGTCGAGGTGGATGGCGAGACGGTCACCCTCTCCCCCGACGAGGTGATCATCACCGAGACGCCGCGCGAGGGCTGGTCGGTGGCGTCCGACTCGGGCGCGACGGTCGCCCTGGACCTGGAGATCACCCCGGAGCTGCGCCGTGCGGGCCTCGCCCGTGACGCGATCCGCCTCATCCAGGAGGCCCGCAAGAACAGCGGCCTGGACGTCGCGGACCGCATCGCCGTCCGCTGGACGTCGGCCTCCCCCGCCACGGTGGAGGCCCTGACCGAGCACGCGACCCTGATCGCGGACGAGGTCCTGGCCCTGGACTACGCACAGGGCGAGGCGGACGCGGCGTACGGCGCCCCGTTCGAGGACGAGGGCCTGGCCCTGACGTTCCGCCTGCGCAAGACGGAGCAGTAGCCCAAGCCCATCGGAGGCCCGCCCGGAACCCACGTTCCGGGCGGGCCTCCGGCACATCCGAGCCCCTCCGGCGATGGAAACGGTCCCGCCGCAGGCGCGCGCCACGCCCACACCCACCCACGGCAAAAGGGCCGGGCCCCGGGGAAACCCCGGGGCCCGGCCCTCAGCCTGCCGACGGCTACGCGCTCACCGCGCGCACGCGTCTCAGTTGTCGTCCTCGTCGATCAGGAACCCGCGCATCGGCGAAGGAGCCTGCTGCATCGGCTGCGGCGCCTGCGGCCGCACCGGCGCCATCGGCTGGGTCATCGCCGGCGACATCTGCTGCTGGCCACCGTACGAGGGGCCACCGCCCATCGACGGGTTGCCGCCCATCGGCTGGCTGCCGTGACCTCCGTGGTTGCCGCCGCCCATGGTGTGACCCATGGCACCCGCACCGGCCGGAGCCAGCGAGGGCGACGGCGGCAGGGAAGCGGTCGCCGGGGTCCGCGGCGGGGCCAGCGAGTCGTCGGCCTGGGTCTCCAGCTGACGCAGCTGGCTCTCCAGGTAGGACTTCAGCCTGGTCCGGTACTCGCGCTCGAAGCCGCGCAGGTCCTCGACCTTGCGCTCCAGCGTCGCGCGGGCCGACTCCAGCGAGCCCATCGCCACGCGGTGCTTCTCCTGCGCGTCCCGCTCCAGCGCGTCCGCCTTGGCACGTGCGTCGCGCTCCAGGCCCTCGGCACGGCTGCGCGCCTCGCCGACGATCTTGTTGGCCTCGGAACGGGCCTCCGCGATCGCCTGGTCGGCGGTCTGCTGCGCGAGCGAGAGGACACGGGCGGCGCTGTCGCCGCCGGGGCCCTGACCGGGCTGCTGCATCTGCGGCGGCTGCTGCATCTGCTGCATCTGCTGCTGCGGGGCGTGACCGCCCATCGGGCCGCCCATCGGGCCACCCATGGGACCGCCCTGCATCGGACCGGGGCCGTGCGGGCCCTGCGGACCGGGGCCGTGCTGACCCTGGGGACCGGGACCATGACCGCTGGGACCGGCGGGCAGCTGCGGAGCACCACCAGGCAGCTGGGGCGGACCCATCTGCGGGGGCTGCTGCTGGACCGGCGGACCCGATATGGCGGCGGGCACAGGCGCCCCGGGCCGGTCCTGCGGCTCCGGCTTGCGCATCCCCTGCTGCTGGTTCTGCGCGGCTGCACGCGTGGCGGCGGCCAGCTTGGCGCGCAGGTCCTCGTTCTCACGGAGCAGGCGGGTCAGCTCGGACTCGACCTCGTCGAGGAAGGCATCGACCTCGTCCTCGTCATAGCCTTCTCGGAGGCGGACGGTCGTGAACTGCTTGTTCCGCACGTCCTCGGGGGTCAGCGGCATCTCTTCTTCACCTCTACGTAGTCGTCGGCAGTCGGCAAGACCGTATCGCTCACAGCCTGGTCACAATGCTGATCAGGATGTAGACGATGATCATCAGAACGAAGAAGGACAGGTCGAGTGCCACGCCCCCGAGACGCAGCGGCGGGATGAACCGCCGCAGAAGCTTGAGCGGTGGATCCGTGACAGTGTAGGTGGCCTCAAGTATGACCACCATCGGCTTGCCGGGCTGCCATGAACGTGCGAACTGGAAGACGTAGTCCATGACCAGCCGGAAGATCAGCACGATGAGGAAACACATCAACGCGATATAGACAACTTGCAGTACGACGCCCATTTCGCGCTTCCCTCTCCCCTGACTCTCGTAGCTCCGGCCTTACGGCCGGGTTGTTCCCGGTGTCGCGTTCTCAGCTCTGGTTGAAGAATCCGCCCTCAGCGATGCGGGCCTTGTCCTCCGCCGTGACATCGACGTTAGCAGGCGACAACAGGAACACCTTCTGCGTCACGCGCTCAATGCTGCCATGGAGACCGAAGACGAGTCCCGCGGCAAAGTCGACAAGTCGCTTCGCGTCCGTATCGTCCATCTCCGTGAGATTCATGATCACCGGAGTGCCCTCACGGAAGTGTTCCCCGATGGTACGGGCCTCGTTGTAGGTCCTGGGGTGCAGCGTGGTGATGCGGTAGGGCTCCCGCTCGGACACAACCTTGGGCATGATCACCGGCGCGTTCTTCTCCATGTTCGGGCGTTCAGGTGTGATGGATGCCACGGGGGCGATTCGGGCGGGTCGCTCCCTTTCCGCCGGGATCTGAACCGGTTCCCGCTGCGCGGGAGGCTGCACCACTCGTACCGGTTCGTCCCGTTCCCGGTCCCGCTCCACCTGATGCGCGGGCTGGTGCCGCCGCCGGTCGCGCTCGGGCTCCGGCTCGGGTTCGAATTCGTCGTCGGGGTCGAACCCCGGACCGTCGTACCCATCGTCCTCCACGAGGCCGAGGTAGACCGCCATCTTGCGCATCGCGCCGGCCATGCTCTGAGTCCTCCGCTCTGTGGTGGATCGGCATCTGTCACCAAGTGCCCCGCGATCCACTGAGGCCTGCCCGCCATAGGCGGGAATGACCATATTTTCTGCTGTGGTCCGACCTGCTTGGCGACGTTACCCGAGCCTCGGTCGGACTCCGAGTACCGCCGTACCGACGCGCACATGTGTCGCTCCGGCCGCAACGGCATCCTCGAGGTCCGTGCTCATCCCCGCGGAGACCATGTTCGCAGCCGGATGGTTCCCGCGCAGGCGGGATGAGAATTCCATCAGCCGGTCGAAGGCGGCGCGTTGCCGTCCCGCATACGGTCCGGCGAGCGGCGCGACGGTCATCAGACCGCCGAGCCGCAGTCCGGGCGCGGCTTCGACCGCCGCGGCCAACTCCTCGATCCCGTCCGGCGCGACGCCGCCCCGGTCACCCCGCTCACCGCTCTCCGCGTCGAGCGCGACCTGGACGAGACAGCCGAGTTCGCGCCCTTCGCGCACGGCCGCCGCCGAGAGAGCCGTGACCAATTTGGTCCGATCCACCGACTGTACGACGTTTGCGTAACTCGCCACAGAGCGAACCTTATTGGTCTGCAACTGACCGACAAAGTGCCAGGTGAGCGACAGATCCGCACATTCGGCTGCTTTGGGCGCCGCGTCCTGGTCACGATTCTCTGCGACATGACGCACACCGAGTTCATGCAGAATCCGCACATCGCTCGCGGGATAGGTCTTGGTGACCACGATGAGGGTCACTTCTTCCCGATTGCGGCCGGCGGCGATACAGGCGGAAGCAATGCGTTCTTCCACCTGTGCCAGATTTTCGGCGAGTTGAGTCTTACGGTCCGTCATGCCCTATCAGTCCAACCAGACATATCCGGCGAGCCGCCCGGTGATGCGGTCGCGGCGGTACGAGAAGTGGTCGCCCGATTCGAGAGTGCAGACCGGCGATGCGAGCCGGTCCTCGACCCCGAGGGCTTCGAGTTGCGCGTGGACCCCCGCGGTGACGTCCACGGCCGGGGTGCCCCAACTGGTCTCGGACCAGGAGGCCGGGACGCTCTCGGCGACCTCGGCACGCATCCGGGACGGGACTTCGTAGCACCGTCCGCAGACCGCCGGTCCGGTACGGGCGACGATCCGGGAGGGTTCGGCGCCCAGTCCGGTCATGGCCTCGACCGTGGCCGGAACGATTCCGGCGACGAGGCCGGGACGGCCCGCGTGCGCGGCCGCCGCGACCCCGGCGACCGGGTCGGCGAGGAGTACGGGGGTGCAGTCGGCGGTGAGCACGGCGAGCGGGAGTCCGCGCCGCGCGGTCACCACCGCGTCCACCGCGGGGATCTCCGAAGCGTCTCCCCACGGGCCGTCGACGACCGCGACGTCCCGCCCGTGCACCTGGTTCATCCAGACGACCTGCGCCGGGTCGAGACCGAGGGCCCCGGCGGCCCGCTCCCGATTGGCCAGAACGGCGGCGAGGTCGTCTCCGACCGCGCCGCCGAGGTTGAGCTCCTCGTACGGAGCGGCGCTCACCCCGCCCCACCTGTCGGTGAAGGCGAAGTGCGCGCCGCGGCCCCCCGAGGTTACTGAGGACACTGCGGGAACTGCGTGATGCCGACCTATCACTTCAAGAAGTCCGGAACATCCAGTTCCTCGGCCTGGGAGTCCTGGTAGGGACGGGCCGGCGGGATGTGCGGCGGAGTGACCGGCGGCAGGTGGCTCTCGCCGACCGCCGATACGGGCTCGGCCTGGACCGGGGGCTCCTCGCGCGGGATCACGGAGCCCAGTCCGCCGCTCTGGCGCACGGGCTCGGCGGTCCGGACCGGCGGAGCCGGCTCCTCGCGCTTGGTGGAGTTCGCGCCCAGGACGTTCTCGCGCCGGGCCGGCGGCTGTCCGCCGTCGAAACCCGCCGCGATCACGGTGACGCGGACCTCGTCGCCCAGTGCGTCGTCGATGACCGCACCGAAGATGATGTTCGCCTCGGGGTGAGCCGCCTCGCTCACCAGCTGGGCGGCCTCGTTGATCTCGAAGAGACCGAGGTCGCTGCCGCCGGAGATGGAGAGCAGGACACCGCGGGCGCCGTCGATGGACGCCTCCAGGAGCGGCGAGGAGATCGCCATCTCCGCGGCGGCCACGGCGCGGTCGTCGCCGCGGGCCGAGCCGATGCCCATGAGTGCCGATCCGGCCTCGGACATGACCGACTTGACGTCGGCAAAGTCGAGGTTGATCAGGCCCGGGGTCGTGATGAGGTCGGTGATGCCCTGGACGCCCGAGAGCAGCACCTGGTCGGCCGACTTGAACGCGTCGAGCACGCTGACCTGGCGGTCCGAGATGGACAGCAGTCGGTCGTTGGGAATGACGATGAGGGTGTCGACCTCTTCGCGGAGCTCGGCGATGCCGTCCTCCGCCTGGTTCGCGCGCCGCCGGCCCTCGAAGGTGAACGGGCGGGTGACCACGCCGATCGTGAGGGCGCCGAGCGAGCGTGCGATGTTGGCGACGACGGGTGCGCCGCCGGTGCCGGTGCCGCCGCCCTCTCCGGCGGTGACGAAGACCATGTCGGCCCCCTTGAGGACCTCCTCGATCTCCTCACGGTGGTCCTCTGCCGCTTTGCGACCGACGGCCGGGTTGGCCCCGGCGCCGAGGCCGCGGGTGAGTTCGCGGCCGACGTCGAGCTTGACGTCGGCGTCGCTCATCAACAGGGCTTGCGCATCCGTGTTGATCGCGATGAACTCGACGCCCTTGAGACCGACCTCGATCATTCGGTTGATGGCATTGACACCACCGCCGCCGACACCGATGACCTTGATGACTGCGAGGTAGTTCTGCGGTGCTGCCACGTCGAAGGCCTCTCGCCTCGAGTTACGTGTCGTCGCTGTGCGGGGGTCCCGCCGCGACGACGGATGCCGATTGGGACGGTCCGAAACGCCGACCCAAACCCTAACGTTGAAGTTTAGGGTTACCAGTGTGTCTGTTTCATGGACTCTTCCGAACAGGACACTAAGTCGACAAGTGGCGCACGTTCAACGAACACGCCGAACCTCCCGTTTTTCTTTTCACCCTATGTGATCACCCGTAGCGCTGACCAACCAGGGTGCTGGCCAGGCCAAATGTGCGTCAACTACCGGACACGGCAGGGGCGGTGGGTGCACTCACGTCGAAGTGTCCCGCTTTGGGAGCGGCTTTCATGAGAGCGGTGAGGACTTTCGCCTTCGCCGGCCCGTCTTTGCCACTGCCCCAGATCACCGTGCGACCACGGGTGAGTTCCAGGGAGATCGAGTCGTACGAGGTGACCCGTACGACCTGGGTGTCCTTGGCGACGCCCACCGGAAGCCCGCCCGCGACCCGGACCGCTTCCCGCACCAGCCGGGCGCTGCCGAAGCGGCGCAGACTTGCCGACCGACCGGGCGCCAATTCAAGCAGAGGTACCTGCCCGGGTGATTTGTCCACCGTCGCGAAACGCACTCCTTTCGCGTCCACTTCGGTAAACTTTGTACCCTTTTTCATCAACAGGACCGGCTGCCGTTCGGTCACCTCGAGTCCGATTCCATGCGGCCATGACCGTACGACATCCACCGAGTCGATCCGTGGCAGCTTCCGGCGCAACCGGTCGGCGATGGCATCGGTGTCCACGGAGATCAGGGGAGCACCGATCGGTACGGCCGCGGCGGCCTTCACCTCGGCCGGTGTCAGCACGTCGAGGCCGGTGATCCTGACCTGTTCGGCCCGGAGCCAGGAGGAGCCGTAGAGCGCCCACACGGCGCCGGAGCCGAGCAGGAGCACCAGCGCGCCGATGACGATCAGCTGTCCGCGGCTGGGCCGCCTGCGGCCTTCGGGGTGCGGGCGCGGCGGGCGGGCCGGGGAGTCCTCCTGCTGCGCTGCACCGCGCTGGGCGGTCGTCGGTCCGGCCACGCTCGCTCCTTACGCCGGGTCCGGGGGCATCGCCCCCGGACCCGTCCGCCTCACGCGCCTCGGCGTGCGGCAATCGCCTCGTACACCATGCCGACGAGCAGATCGTCGGCGTCCCTGCGGCCGAACTCGGCGGCGGCGCGGGACATCTCGTACAACCGGTGCGGATCCGCGAGCACCGGCAGGACGTTGCCCTGCACCCACTCGGGGGTGAGCGCCGCGTCATCCACCAGCAGACCGCCGCCGGCGTTGACCACCGGCTGGGCGTTGAGCCGCTGTTCGCCGTTGCCGATGGGCAGCGGTACGTAGGCGGCGGGGAGCCCGACGGCGGAGAGTTCGGCGACGGTCATCGCGCCCGCACGGCAGAGCATCATGTCGGCCGCAGCGTACGCGAGGTCCATCCGGTCCACGTACGGTACCGGGATATAGGGCGGCATACCGGGCATGTTGTCGATGCGCGGCAATTCGTTCTTCGGGCCGACCACGTGCAGGATCTGGATCCCGGAGCGCTGCAGCAGCGGGGCGACCCGCTGGACCACCTCGTTGAGATGGCGGGCGCCCTGCGAGCCGCCGGAGACCAGCAGCGTCGGCAGGTTGGGGTCGAGGCCGAAGGCCGCACGCGCCTCGGGACGGACCCGGGCCCGGTCCAGGGTGGCGATGGTCCGGCGCAGCGGGATGCCGATGTAGCGGGCACCGCGCAGCTTGCTGTCGGGGGTGGAGACGGCGACCCCGTGGGCGTACCGGGAACCGATCTTGTTGGCCAGGCCCGGCCGGGCGTTGGCCTCATGGACGACGATCGGCACACCGGCCCGCTTGGCGGCGAGGTAGCCGGGCAGGGCGACGTAGCCGCCGAAGCCGACGACGCAGTCCGCCTTGGTGCGCTCCAGGATCTGCTCGGCGGCCTTGATGGTGCCGCGCAGCCGTCCCGGGACGGTGATCAGTTCCGGGGTGGGCTTGCGTGGCAGCGGCACGGCCGGGATCAGGGCGAGTTCGTACCCCCGCTCGGGTACGAGCCTGGTCTCGAGTCCGCGCTCCGTGCCGAGGGCAGTGATTCCCACGCTCGGGTCCTGCCTGCGCAGGGCGTCCGCGAGGGCAAGCGCGGGCTCGATGTGGCCGGCGGTCCCCCCACCGGCGAGTACGACATGCACCGAAATTCACCGCTCTCCGGACGGACGCTTCTTGACGCGCCGTCTCATCGTCTTCCATCTCACCCCGGGCCTCCGCATGGCCAGGGCCGCCTTCGCGGCGGGATCCTCTCGCGCGAACGCGATCAGCAGCCCGACAGCGAACATGGTCGGCAGCAGGGCCGATCCTCCGTAGGAGAACAGCGGGAGCGGGACACCGGCGATCGGCAGCAGGCCGAGCACCGCACCGATGTTGATCACGGTCTGCACCATGATCCAGGTGGTCACACCTCCCGCGGCGTACCTCACGAAGGGGTCCTCCGTGCGTCCGGCCACGCGGATACCCGCATAGCCTAGAGCCGCGAAGAGGGCGAGTACCGACAGCGTCCCCGCCAACCCCAGTTCCTCCCCGGTGATGGCGAAGATGAAGTCCGTGTGCGGTTCGGGTAGTTGACCCCATTTTTCCACACTCGCGCCGATCCCGGAACCGAACCATCCGCCGGACGCCAGGGCGTAGATTCCGTGCACGGCCTGCCAGCAGGAGTCCCCGGGCCCGGGATCGCTGGCGCCGACGCAGGCGAGCCTGGACATCCGGTTCGGGCTGGTCTTGATCAGCACGAAGGCGATCACCCCGGCGAAACCGAGCACCCCGGCGAAGAGCCGGGTGGGGGCCCCGGCCAGCCAGAGCAGTCCGAACAGGATCGCCGTGAGAATGATCGCAGTGCCCATGTCGCCGCCGAGCATGATCAGCCCGAGGAGCAGGAAGGCGACCGGGACGAGCGGCACGAGCATGTGTTTCCACTGCGTCAGCAGCTGTTTGTCCTGTTTGCGGGCGAGCAGGTCCGCGCTCCACAGAACCAGGGCCAGTTTCCCGAACTCACTGGGCTGGAGAAGGAAGGGACCGCCCAGGGAGAGCCAGTTCTGGTTGCCGTTGATCGACATTCCGATCCCCGGCACCTGAACCAGCACCATCAGGAAGACGGTCCCCGCGAGCAGCGGGTAGGCGAACGCCCGGTGCAGTTTGGTGGGCATACGGGCGGCGATCGCCATCAGTCCGCCGCCGATCACGGCGGCGAGGAGCTGTTTGCGGAAGAAGTAGGTGCCGGGTTTATCCAGCTCCAGGGCCTTGATCATCGAGGCGGAGTAGACCATCACCAGGCCGAGCACGGTGATCAGCAGGCCGGCGCCCAGGATCAGGTAGTACGCGGTCAGAGGGCGGTCCCAGGTCCGGCGTGCCTGCTCGTACATCCGGCGCGCGCCGCCGCCGCGCGGGGCACGGGGGGTGCCGGTGGAACGCCCCTTGGAACGGGGCACGGAGGGGCGCCGGGAGCCGGTGACCGGCCGGACACGCAGGGCGGGGCCCAGCGGCGCCGGGACGGCCGCGCCGGCGAGGAGGGGCCGTGCGAACGCCCGGCTGATCGCCACGGTGGCCCGTGAGCGGTCCTCACGGGGTGCGGCGGAGCTCTCTTCGGCCGGCATTGTCGCTGTCCCCTCCACTGCTCGTGCCCGGGGCCGCAGCCGAGGGCCGCGGCCCGTGGCGCGGCCGCCCGCACCCGGTCGTCCGGGACGGTACGCTGCGGAGGCCGGGCCCGTCAGGCGCTCTCGGCGGCGAGTGCGCGGACCGCGTCCGCGAACGCCTCGCCCCGCTTGTTGTAATTGGCGAACATGTCCATCGAGGCGCAGGCCGGGGCCATCAGTACGGTGTCTCCCGGCCGGGCGAGCCGTGCCGCCTCGCGGACCGCCTCGGACATCGCCCCAGTGTCGGTCCGGTCGAGGTCGACCACCGGGACTTCGGGGGCGTGTCGCGCGAGGGCTTCGCGGATCAGGGCCCGGTCCCGGCCGATCAGTACGACGCCCCGCAGCCGCCCGGCGGCCCCGGTCACCAGCTCGTCGAACGTGGCGCCCTTGGCGAGGCCACCGGCGATCCAGACGATCGGATCGTAGGCCGCGAGGGAGGCCTCGGCGGCATGGGTGTTGGTGGCCTTGGAGTCGTCGATGTACGCGACCTGGTCGATGTCCTCGACGTGCTCGATGCGGTGCGGGTCGGGGCAAAAGGCCCGCAGTCCGTCCCGTACGGCCGCGGGCTCGACACCGAAGGCGCGGGCCAGGGCCGCGGCCGCCAGGGCGTTGGCGATGTTGTGCGGGGCCGGCGGGTTGACGTCGGTGACCTCGGCGAGCTCCTGGGCCTGCTTCTGCCGGTTCGTCACGAAGGCGCGGTCGACGAGGATGCCGTCGACGACGCCCAGTTGGGACGGGCCCGGTGTGCCCAGGGTGAAGCCGATGGCGCGGCAGCCCTCCTCGACGTCGGCCGCGCGGACCAGGTCCTCGGTCGCCTTCTCGGCCGCGTTGTAGACGCAGGCGACGCGATTGCCCTCGTAGATCCGGCCCTTGTCCGCGACGTACGCCTCCATGGAGCCGTGCCAGTCGAGGTGGTCGGGGGCCAGGTTGAGGACGGCCGCGGAGTGGGCGCGCAGCGAGGGCGCCCAGTGCAGCTGGTAACTGGACAGTTCGACGGCGAGTACGTCGTACTCCTCGTCGCCGAGGACGGCGTCGAGGAGGGAGACGCCGATGTTGCCGACCGCGGCGGTGCGCAGCCCGGCCGCCTCCAGGATGGCGGCGAGCATCCGTACGGTCGTGGTCTTGCCGTTGGTGCCGGTGACCGCGAGCCAGGGCGCCGGTTCCCTGCCGCCGTGGCCGCGCAGCCGCCAGGCGAGTTCGACGTCGCCCCAGACCGGGACGCCCGCCTCGGCGGCTGCGGTGAAGAGCGGCTTGTCGGGCTTCCAGCCCGGGGTGGTGACGATGAGCTCGGTGGACTCGGGCAGGGTCGCCCCGTCGCCGAGGCGCACGGTGATGCCCTGCGCCTCCAGCTCCGCGGCCTGCGTACGGGAACGCTCGTCGTCCCCGTCGTTGACCACCGTGACGACGGCGCCCAGGCCGTGCAGCACCGTGGCCGCCGGGATTCCGGAGACTCCGAGTCCCGCGACGGTGACGTGCTTGCCCTGCCAGTCCTGGTTGCTCACTTCTCGGCTGCCCATCCCGCGTAGAAGAGACCGAGTCCGACGATCACGCACATGCCCTGGATGATCCAGAAGCGGACCACGACAAGGACCTCGGACCACCCCTTGAGTTCGAAGTGGTGCTGGAGCGGCGCCATCCGGAAGACTCGCTTACCGGTCATCTTGAAGGAGCCGACCTGGATGACCACGGACATGGTGATCATCACGAAGAGTCCGCCGAGGACGGCCATCAGGAACTCCGTGCGGGAGCAGATGGCCAGACCCGCGAGGGCGCCGCCGAGGGCGAGCGAGCCGGTGTCGCCCATGAAGATCTTGGCGGGCGAGGTGTTCCACCACAGGAAGCCGAAGCAGGCGCCCATCAGCGCGGAGGCGACGACCGCCAGGTCGAGTGGATCTCGTACCTCGAAACAGGCGTTGGGGTTGGTCAGGGTCGTCGCGTTGGCGCAGGACTCCTGGAACTGCCACAGCCCGATGAAGGTGTACGCGCCGAAGACCATCACCGACGCGCCGGTGGCCAGGCCGTCCAGACCGTCCGTCAGGTTCACGCCGTTGGACATGGCGAGGATCATGAACAGCGCCCAGACGACGAACAGCACCGGGCCGATCGACCAGCCGAAGTCCGCGACGAACGACAGCTTGGTGGAGGCAGGGGTGTTGCCACGGGCGTCGGCGAACTGGAGCGAGAGCACCGCGAAGGCGATACCCACGATCAGCTGGCCCGCCATCTTCGCCTTGGCCCGCAGACCCAGCGAGCGCTGCTTGACGATCTTGATGTAGTCGTCGAGGAAGCCGACGAGACCCATGCCGGTCATCAGGAAGAGCACCAGCACACCGGAGAAGCGCATCTCCTCACCGGTGATCACCTTCGCCAGGACGTACGCGATGATCGTCGCCAGAATGAAGGCAATACCGCCCATGGTGGGCGTGCCCTTCTTGGACCCGTGGGTACGCGGGCCGTCGTCCCGGATGAACTGCCCGTATCCCTTGCGGGCCAGCAGTTTGATCAGCAGCGGAGTTCCGACCAGGGTCAGGAAGAGCCCGATGGCCCCCGCGAAGAGGATCTGCCTCATCGGCCGGCGACCTCGCCCTCGGACGCGTTCTCCAGCAGTGCCATGGCGACCTGCTCCAGGCCGACCGACCGGGACGCCTTCACCAGCACGACGTCTCCCGGGCGCAGTTCACTGCGCAACAGGTCGACGGCAGCCTGCGCGTCGGACACGTGCACCGACTCCTCACCCCACGAACCCTCGTTGTATGCGCCCAGTTGCAGCCAGGAGGCCTCTCTGCCCCCGACCGCGACGAGCTTGCTGACGTTGAGCCGGACAGCGAGCCGTCCGACCGCGTCGTGCTCGGCGAGCGAGGCGTCTCCGAGCTCGGCCATGGGGCCGAGCACCGCCCACGTACGCCGGCCCTTCCCCATGGCGGCCAGCGCGCGCAGCGCTGCCTTCATGGATTCGGGGTTCGCGTTGTAGGCGTCATTGACGAACGTCACGCCGTCCGGACGCTCGGTGACCTCCATGCGCCAGCGGGAGAGGGTGCCCGCCTCGGAGAGCCCTTCGGCGATCTCGTCTGCGGACAGGCCCAACTCATGGGCGACGGCGGCCGCGGCGAGCGCGTTCGACACGTGGTGCTCACCGTACAGGCGCATGGTCACGTCGCTGCACCCGGTGGGTGTGTGGAGCGTGAAAGCGGGACGGCCGTCGTCGGTGAGACGGACGTTCTCTCCCCGTACGTCCGCTTCCGCGGCTTCACCGAAGAGCAGCACCCGGGCTTTCGTACGGGAGGTCATGGCGCGCACGAGCGGGTCGTCGGCGTTGAGCACGGCGAGGCCGTCCTGTGGCAGCGACTCGACCATCTCGCCCTTGGCCTTGGCGATTTGCTCGCGGCCGCCGAACTCGCCGATGTGGGCGGTGCCGACGTTGAGGACGAGACCGATCCGGGGCGGGACGAGGCCGGTGAGGTAACAGATGTCGCCGACGTAGCGTGCGCCCATTTCGAGGACGAGGTGCTGGGTGTCCTCGGTGGCGCGCAGGGCGGTGAGCGGCAGCCCGATCTCGTTGTTGAGGTTGCCCGCCGGGTAGACCGTGGGCCCCTTGCGTTCGAGGAGCTGGGCGATGAGGTCCTTGGTGGAGGTCTTGCCCGCGGAGCCGGTGAGGGCGACGACGGTGGTGCCGAGGCGGCCCACGACGGCGCGGGCGAGCGCGCCGAGGGCGGCCACGACGTCATCGACGACGATCGCCGGAACACCGACGGGGCGGGCGGCCAGCACGGCTGCCGCGCCCGCCTCGACGGCGCGCTGCGCGTAGTCGTGGCCGTCGACCCGCTCCCCGGCGAAGGCGACGAACAGGCTGCCTTTCTTCACCTCTCGGGAGTCGATGACGACGGGACCGCTGACGGTTGCTGCCGGATCGGGTATGTCGTACGACTGCCCGCCGACGATTTCGGCGATCTCGGCGAGGGAAAGGGCGATCACTTGGTCATCCCTGACTGTTCTCGTGGGTGTGGGCGTGGGCGGTGTTGTCGGTACGGCTGTGCCCCAGGGAGCGTTCGATGGCCGCGCGCAGAACCACGCGGTCGTCGAAGGGGCGTACCACGCCGTGGATGTCCTGGCCCTGCTCGTGGCCCTTGCCGGCGATGAGCACGGTGTCACCGGGCTCGGCGCGGGCGACCACGGCGGCGATGGCGGCGGCCCGGTCGGCGTCGACCAGGACGTCGCCCCGCTCGTGGACGGGCACCTCGGCGGCGCCCGCGAGCATGGCGGCGAGGATTCCGAGGGGGTCCTCGGAACGGGGGTTGTCGGAGGTCAGTACGGCGGTGTCGGCGAGGCGGGCCGCCGCGGCGCCCATCGGGCCGCGTTTGGTGGTGTCGCGGTCGCCGCCGCAGCCGAGGACGACGTGCAGCCGGCCTTGGGTGACCTTCCGCAGGGAGCGCAGCACGGATTCGACGGCGTCGGTCTTGTGCGCGTAGTCGACGACCGCGAGGTACGGCTGTCCGGCGTCGACGCGTTCCAGCCGGCCGGGGACGCCCGGAACGGCGGCGACGCCATCGGCGGCGGTCTGCGGGTCGAGGCCCGCGACGGCGAGGGTGACGATCGCGGCGAGGGTGTTGGCGACGTTGAACGGGCCGGGCAGCGGGGCCCTGGCGGCGATCCGCTCGTTCTTGGGGCCGACGACGGTGAAGGTGGAGCCCTGCGGTCCGACTTCGACGTCCTCGGCGCGCCAGTCGGCGTCCGGGTGGCCCTCGGCGGAGAAGGTGACGACGGGGACACTCGCCTGCGCGATCAGCCTGCGGCCGTACTCGTCGTCGAAGTTGACGACGCCCTGCCGGCTGCGCCGGGGGGTGAAGAGCTGTGCCTTGGCCTGGAAGTAGTCCTCCATCCCGGTGTGGAACTCCATGTGCTCCGGGCTGAGGTTGTTGAAGACCGCGACGTCGAAGACGCAGCCGTCGACCCGGCCGAGCACCAGGGCGTGGCTGGAGACCTCCATGGTCACCGAGTCGACCCCGCGTTCGCGCATGACGGCGAACAGGGCCTGCAGATCGGTGGCTTCGGGGGTGGTGCGCTCGGACTTGATGCGCTCGTCGCCGATCCGTGTCTCCACGGTGCCGATCAGCCCGGTGGCGCGCCCGGCGCCGCGGAAGCCGCCCTCGATGAGGTACGCGGTGGTGGTCTTCCCGGAGGTTCCGGTGATGCCGATCTGGAGAAGGTCACCGCCGGGCCGTCCGTAGATCTCGGCGGCGAGTTCGCCCATCCGGCCGCGCGGGTCCTCGGTGACCAGCACCGGCAGTCCGGTGGCGGCGGCGCGCTCGGCGCCCGCCGGGTCGGTGAGGACGGCGGCCGCGCCGAGGCCGGCCGCCTGGGCTGCGAAGTCGGCGCCGTGGAAGCGGGCACCCGGCAGGGCCGCGTACAGGTCGCCGGGGCGGATCGCCCGCGAGTCGTGGGTGATGCCGGTGACCTCGCCGGTTCCCGGCGGTTCGACTCCCAGCCGGGCTGCCAGATCGCCGAGGGGCGTCGGTCCGATCCGGTCCGGGCGGGGCGCTCCCGGGTAGTTCACAGGCGCGTCCTTCTGGGTGGTTTGGAACTGATCAGCGTGGGGCACGGCGGTGAGCGTACCGGGCGCACCCGGCCTCTCGCGAAGTGAGGGGGCGGCGTTCCGGTGGTTCCCGTTCCGGTTCCCGGGATCGGGGGTGATGGTTGTCACTGGTCGGTCTCCCCGTGTTCACTCGCCGGGCTGGAAGGACACCGGCAGCCGGGCTGGCTCGCTGCCGGACGGTGGGGTCTGGAGGGTCTTCAGCGCGAACTCCATGACCCGTTTGTAGATCGGTCCACAGATCTGACCGCCGAAGTAGCTGCCCTTGGTGGGGTTCTGGATCGCGCAGTAGACGGTGATCTGCGGGTCGTCGGCGGGTGCGAAGCCCGCGAAGGACGCGGTGTAGCCGTGGTAGCCGCCGCGTACGGGGTCGACCCGGTTGGCGGTACCGGTCTTGCCCGCCACCCGGTAGCCCGGGATCTTGGCCTTCGTTCCGGTGCCCTCATCGTCTCCGACCACCGATTCCAGCATCGTGGCGAGCGTCTTGGCGGTCTTCTCGCTGACCACCCGGCTCCGTTCGGGAGCGGGGGCGGCCTTGAAGTGGCCGTCGGGGCCCTTGGTGCCGCGTACCAGCGTGGGTGCGATGCGCACCCCGCCGTTGGCGATCGTCGAGTAGATGGAGGCGGCCTGCATGGCGTTGAGCGAGAGGCCCTGGCCGAACGGGATCGTGTACTGCTGCGAAGTCGACCAGCTCTCGGGCTTGGCCAGGATGCCGGGGGTCTCGCCCGGGTAGCCGAGGCCGGTCGGCGAGCCGATCCCGAACTTGCGCAGGTAGGAGTAGAGGACCTTGTTGGCCTGGGGTTGGGTCCTGCCCAGTTCCCCGGTGGCCAGGATGGTGCCGATGTTGCTGGACTTGGCGAGTACGCCGTTGAGCGTCAGGTACCAGGTGGGGTGGTCGATGTCGTCCTTGAAGAGCCGGTCGCCGCGGTGCAGCAGGTTGGGGACGGTCACATGGGTGCCGGGGGTGGCGACGCCCTCCTCCAGCACTGCGGCCATGGACATGACCTTGCTGGTGGAGCCGGGCTCGTACGCGTCCTGGAGCGCCGCGTTGCCCAGCGACGCCGCGTCGGCCTGCGAGAGGTCGTTGGGGTCGAAGCCGGGCGCGTTGGCCATGGCGAGGACCTCGCCGGTCCTGGTGTTCTGCACGACCACGTAACCGCGGTCCGCCTTGGACTTCTTCACCTGGTCGGTGATGGCCTGCTGGGCGGCCCACTGGATGTCGCGGTCGATGGTCAGCTCGATGTCGGACCCGGCGACGGCCGGGACCTCCTTGGTGCCCGCGGTGGGCACCCGCCGGCCGCCGGACTGGGCGTACTTGATCTTGCCGTCCTCGCCCGCGAGCTCCTTGTCCAGCTGCGATTCGAGGCCGCCCGCGCCCTTGCCTTCGGCGTTGACATAACCGAGTATCCCGGCGGCGAGCCCTCCGTTGGGGTAGACCCGTTTGGTGGTCGCCTCCTGGAAGACCCCGGCCAGCACGTTGGCTCCGGGACCGCCGGCCGCCTTGTCCTTCGCCGCCTTCCTGGCGAAGACGGACTTGAGGTCCCTGATCTGATTCCAGACCTGCGGGGTCTGCCGGCGGGCCAGGACCGTGTAACGGCCCTCCTTGGAAAGTTTCGCGGTGAGCTCGGCGGTGTCGGCGCCGAGGATCGGGGCGAGGAGCGCCGCCGCCTGCCGTGGCGCGTCGGGGGCCTTGCTGAATTCGGGCGTGAACATCGACGGGTCGGCGGTGATGTCGTACGCGTCGACGCTGGTGGCCAGCGCGATACCGCTGCGGTCGGTGATCTCGCCGCGCTCGGCGGAGATCGTGTAGCTGAGGTAGCGGTTCTCCTTGGCCTTGGCCGCGTACGCGTTGGCATCGACGGCCTGGACCTGGAGCAGCCGGACGACGAACACCAGCATGACGAGCGTCAGGGCGACGCCGACCAGGCGGAGCCGGGGGCGCGGGCTGCCGAGACGGAGGGGGCGCGCGGGCCGGTTGCGGGGCGCGCGGGCGCGTGGCGCCGGGGACGGCCGGCGGCGGGCGGCGGGCCGGGGGCGCCCCTGGCCGCCTACGGCGTTGCGGGGGCGCGCGGGGCCGGGGACCCGGCGGCGCGGTGGTTCCTTGGGAGACACTGCGTCACCTGCCGGGGCTCGTCGAAGGCTGGACTGCCGGAGTACGCGGCCCGGCATGCGGGGCCGCGGAGGTGCTGGGCTTCACGGCGGCGCCCGAAAGAGTGGCCGGGGGAGAGGGAGAGGGCAGGTTCGAGGGCGGACCGGTTGCCGGCGCCGGGGCGCCGGTGGACGGGGCGGTCGCGGGGGGCTTCTCGGGGGTGCCGGGCTTCCGCGGCGGCGCGGGGGCCGGCTCGGCGGTGGACTGTGCGGGGACGCCGCGGACCTTGCCGTCCAGGTCCAGGAAGGCGGGGCTGCCCCCGGGCACCATGCCCAGTTTGCGGGCGCGCCGCTCCAGGGCGTTCGGCTCGGAGTAGCTGTCGACGTCACGCTGGAGGGCCTGCTGCTCGTCGGTGAGCTCGGTGGTCCGCTTCTTCAGCTCGCTCAGCCTGAACGATCCTTCATTGAGGGCCGAGTTGAGCACCAGGAGCGTGATCAGGCCGCCACCGAGGAGCAGCACGACCAGCAGGACGAAGGGGGTACGGGCCGCGTTGCTGGGCCCGGCGGGCATCAGCCGGGCAAGCCGCGCCGCCCGCCCCTTCAACTGCCCGGCCGCTTTGCTCACCGCGCCGCCCCGGGCGTCGCCGGTGTCCGCGTTCCCGGAGACCCGACGCTCATCGTTCCTCCTCGCGGATCCGCTGGGCGCCGCGCAGCCGGGCGGGAGCGGCACGCCGGTTCTCGGCGACCTCTTCCTCCGTGGGCAGCTCCGCGCCGCGGGTCAGCAGCTTCAGCCGGGGCTGATAGCGCTCGGGGACGACCGGCAGTCCGGGCGGCGCCGTGTTCGCTGCGCCTGCTGCGAAGACCTGCTTGACCAGCCGGTCCTCCAGCGAGTGGTACGAAAGGACGGCGATACGGCCGCCGACCGCGAGGCTCTGCACGGCGGCCGGAATCGCCCGCTCCAGGACGGCGAGCTCGCCGTTGACCTCGATGCGCAGCGCCTGGAACGTGCGCTTGGCGGGGTTGCCGCCGGTGCGCTTGGCGGCCTGCGGCAGCGAGTCGCGGATCAGCTCGACAAGCCGGGCGCTGTTGCTGAACGGCTCCTTCTCGCGCTCGCGCACGATCGCGGAGACGATCCGCTTGGCCTGCTTCTCCTCGCCGTACGCCCGCAGGATCCGTACCAGTTCGCCCGGCGGATAGGTGTTGAGCACCTCGGCCGCGCTGATACCGGCCGTCTGGTCCATGCGCATGTCGAGGGGGGCGTCCTGGGCGTACGCGAATCCGCGCTCGGCCTCGTCCAGTTGCATGGAGGAGACGCCGAGGTCGAAGAGGATGCCCTGGACCTTCGGGATGCCGAGCCGGGCGAGCACCTCGGGCAGTTCGTCGTAGACCGCGTGCACCAGGGTGGCCCGGTCGCCGTACGGGGCGAGCCGCTCGCCGGAGAGCCTCAGCGCCTCCTTGTCGCGGTCCAGCGCGATGAGCCGCACGGAGGGGAAGGCGGAGAGCAGCGCCTCGCTGTGTCCACCGAGGCCCAGGGTGCAGTCGACGACCACGGGCTGCTGCGGGCCCGGCGCCTCCAGAGCCGGGGCCAACAGGTCCAGGCACCGCTGGAGCATCACCGGGACGTGTCGGGTCTGGCTCATGCGCCCTCTCAGGCTCAGGTCCCGTGCGGTGGCACGTACGGCCTGGTCCCCGCCCGCTCAGAAGGGGAGGGCGGCCGGCGCCGGAGAAGAGGCGTCGGCCGACCGGCGAGCGGGAGAGGGCCGGACCGTACGTACGCCGCACACGGGGGAAATCTACGGAATGTGCAGGGTGTCGGTAACTTCCCGTCACTTTAGTCCACCCTGCCATTCGATCGATTCCCGATCAATCAACAGGGCAGCGCGTCGCCCCGCCCCCTGTGCGCCCGGCCGAATGAACAAGGTGTGAGGCTTGTGGGTTACCTCACAACAAGCATCGTTGACGTTCTTTGTCCCTTCTCACAGCGCGACGCGACCACTGCCGAGAGCTAACGTCATAACCATGTCGACTTCCGCACACTCCCCCGCCGGGCCTTCCGCGCCCTCTGCCGACCGGGCCCGCACCGGGGGCACGGTCACCGACCGCCTCGTCGAGGCGAATATCCGGTACGCCGCCGGATTCGAGGACCCGGGCATGGACGCCAAGCCGGTGCTGCGCGTCGCCGTGGTCGCCTGCATGGACGCCCGGCTCGACCTGCACGACGCTCTCGGTCTGTCGCTCGGCGACTGCCACACCATCCGTAACGCGGGCGGCGTGGTCACCGATGACGTGATCCGTTCGCTGACCATCAGCCAGCGGGCCCTGGGCACCCGCAGCGTCATACTCATTCATCACACGAACTGCGGCCTGGAATCGATCACGGAGGAATTCCGCCAGGAGCTGGAGGTCGAGGTCGGCCAGCGTCCGGTCTGGGCCGTCGAGGCGTACAAGGACGCGGACCAGGACGTACGGCAGTCGATGCAGCGCGTGCGCACCTCGCCGTTCCTGCTGCACACCGATGACGTCCGCGGCTTCGTCTTCGATGTGACCAGCGGCTTGCTGCGCGAGATCTTTTCCGCCTCCGCGTCCTGACCGTCGGCCCGGACGGCGCCCACCGGGAGCCGATATACCCACCGAACCCGACATATCGCCGCGACTTATCCACAGGCGAGTGACACGAAGCGGTAACGGCAACAAGAATGCGCATGTGGCATCTCGCCGGACGTTTCGCTTCCGGCAGAGTGTCCGTGTTTCGGGGTGGGCCGGGCCGCTGCGCGCGCGTCGGTCCGTGACTGGGGAATCCCCTGCTCCTGGTGAGCGTGGGGCAGGGCCGAGGAGGGCCGGGTGACGACCTATGACGATCGAGCGAGCCTCACAGATCTGACCACGACTGCGGAGCGGGTGCGCAGGTCGGTGGAGAGCGTGATCGAGGGCAAGCCCGAGGTCGTACGGCTTTCGCTGACCGTGCTGCTGGCGGAGGGGCATCTCCTCATCGAGGATGTCCCCGGCGTCGGCAAGACAATGCTGGCCAAAACGCTGGCGCGGTCGATCGACTGCTCGGTGCGGCGTATTCAGTTCACGCCGGACCTGCTGCCCTCGGACATCACCGGTGTGTCCATCTTCGACCAGCAGCGGCGCGACTTCGAGTTCAAGCCGGGCGCGATCTTCGCCCAGATCGTGATCGGCGACGAGATCAATCGGGCCTCGCCGAAGACCCAGTCGGCGCTGCTGGAGTCGATGGAGGAGCGCCAGGTCACCATCGACGGGCACACGTACGAGCTGCCCGACCCGTTCATGGTGGTGGCCACCCAGAACCCGGTGGAGATGGAGGGCACCTATCCGCTGCCCGAGGCCCAGCGGGACCGGTTCATGGCGCGGGTGTCGATCGGCTATCCGAACGCGGAGGCCGAGCTGCGGATGCTCGATGTGCACGGCGGGATCTCGCCGCTCGACGATCTTCAGCCGGTGGCGCACGCCCACGACATCGTGAAGCTGATCGAGGCGGTACGGACGGTCCATGTGGCCGACGCCGTGCGGCGGTACGCGGTGGAGCTCGTCGGGGCCACCCGCAGCCATCCCGATCTCAGACTCGGCGCCTCGCCGCGGGCCACCCTGCACCTGCTGCGCGCGGCGAAGGCCTCCGCGGCACTGAGCGGCCGGGACTACTGTCTGCCGGACGACGTGCAGGCGCTGGCGGTGCCGGTGCTCGCGCACCGGCTGCTGCCGACGGCCCAGGCCCAGCTGAACCGCCGTACGGCCGAGCAGGTCGTGCTGGAGATCCTCCAGCAGACACCGGTGCCGACGGCCGACGGCGGTGGCGTCCCACGGGTGCAGCCCCAGCATCAGCCGGGCCGTCCGGTGTACGGCCGGCAGCAGCCCGGCGTACGGCGGGTGTGATGAGCCCCGGGGGGCCGGCCTCGTTGGACAACGGCGACGGCAAGGGCGCGCTGCGGGCCGCTCTGAGCGGACTGACCACGCGTGGGCGGTCCTTCCTCGCGGCCGGTGTCGCCGCGGCGGTCTGCGCCTATGTGCTGGGGCAGGCGGATCTGCTGCGGGTCGGGCTGCTGCTCGCCGCGCTGCCACTGGTCTGTGTGGTGGCGCTCGTCCGCACCCGTTACCGGGTCACGGGCACCCGGCGGCTCTCGCCCTCCCGGGTGTCCTCGGGCACGGAGGCACGGGTTCATCTGCGGATGGAGAACGTGTCCCGGCTGCCGACCGGGCTGCTGATGCTGCAGGACCGGGTGCCTTACGTGCTCGGGCCGCGGCCCCGGTTCGTGCTGGACCGGGTGGAGGCGGGGGGGCGTCGCGAGGTGTCCTACCGGGTGCGGTCGGATTTGCGCGGGCGTTATCCGCTGGGGCCGCTGCAATTGCGGCTGAGCGATCCGTTCGGGATGTGTGAGCTGACGCGTTCGTTCAGCGCGTACGACACCCTCGTCGTCATTCCGCGGACCGAGCCGCTGCCGCCCGTACGGCTGGCGGGCGAGGCCTCGGGGTACGGCGAGGGACGGCAGCGTTCGCTGGCGCTGGCCGGTGACGACGACGTGATTCCGCGCGGTTACCGGCACGGCGACGATCTGCGCCGGGTCCACTGGCGCTCCACCGCGCGGTACGGCGAGTTGATGGTGCGCCGTGAGGAGCAGCCGCAGCGGGCCAGATGCACGGTGCTGCTGGACACCCGGCGGATCGCCTATCAGGGGTCGGGGCCCGACTCCGCCTTCGAGTGGGCGGTGTCGGGGGCCGCGTCCACGCTGGTGCACATGCTGGAGCGCGGCTTCGCGGTCCGGCTGCTGACCGACGACGGGAACGCGGTGCCGGGCGAGGGTGAGGGCGGCTTCGCCGGGTCGACGCAGGAGTCCGCCGACTCCGCAGGGCTGATGATGGACACCCTGGCGGTGGTCGACCACTCCGAGGGGGGCGGTCTGTCGCGCGCGTACGACGTACTGCGTGGCGGCAACGAGGGGCTGCTGATCGCGTTCTTCGGCGATCTGGACGAGGATCAGGCGGCGGTGGCGGCCCGGATGCGGCAGCGCAGTGGCGGCGCCGTCGCGTTCGTACTGGACAGCACTGCCTGGGGACTTGACGACGTCCCGTCCGCGGGGGCGGACGCGGCGTTCGAGCGGCGGCTTCGGCTGATGCGCGAATCGGGCTGGACGGCGGTGGCCGTGGCGCCCGGGACCGGTCTCGCCCGTTATTGGCAGCAGGCGGCGGGACACCCGGGTGTGACGACGCGGTCGGCTGCCGTCGGCGGCACCACAGGTGGCACGACAGGTTTCTCCGGGGGATGGTCATGAGTGGTCGCGGTCGGCTGACGCTGTGCGCCTTTGCGGCGACGCTCATGGCGGCGGGCTCGATGCTGCCGCTGGTCGAGCCGGCCGGGTGGATCCTGCAAGCCGCGTTCCTGCTGGCGGTCCAGAGCGGGATGGGCATGCTCGCCCGCCGGACGCCCATGCCCCGGCTACTGGTCGTCGTGGCGCAGACGCTGGTCACCCTCGTCCTGCTGACGGTCGTCTTCGCCAGGGGGCAGGCTCTGGTCGGGGTCCTGCCGGGCCCGGAGGCCGTCCAGCGGCTCGCTGATCTGCTGATGTCGGGTGCTGACGATGTCGGAAGGTACGCCGCTCCGGCGCCCGTGACGGACGGCATTCGGCTGATGCTGATCGGCGGTGTCCTGCTGGTCGGCCTGGTCGTGGACGCCCTCGCTGTGACGTTTCGCAGCGCGGCCCCGGCCGGTCTGCCGCTCCTCGCGCTGTACTCGGTCGCCGCGGGGCTGTCCGAGGGCGGAACGGACTGGCTCTGGTTCCTGCTCGCGGCCGGCGGCTATCTGCTCCTTCTGCTGGCCGAGGGCCGGGACCGGCTCTCCCAGTGGGGGCGGGTCTTCAGCGGCGCGGCCGGATCCCGGGGCGGTGCGACAGCCGGTGCGGCATTCTCCGCTGCCCGTCCGACGGCACCGGTCCGCACCGGCCGCCGCATCGGCGCGCTGGCGCTGGGAATTTCGCTGTTCGTACCGGCGGCACTGCCCGCGCTCGACAGCGGACTGCTGGCCGGTACGGGGAGCGGGAACGGCAAGGGAAACAGCGGCGGGGGCACCATCTCGGCGGTGAACCCGCTGGTCTCGCTGCAGAACAACCTGAACCAGCCGGAGAACCGGGAGGTGATGTCCTACCGCACCAATTCCACCGACCTGCAGGGCTTCTACCTGCGGATCCTGGCCCTGGACCAGTTCACCGGGAACGAGTGGCGGCCCTCCACGCGCCGCCTGGAGGGTGTGCCGAAGCGGCTCCCGGCCCCGGAAGGTCTCGGGCCGGACGTCATGTCCACGGAGATCATCACGAACATCTCCGCGTCGAGCTCCTACCAGCAGACCTATCTGCCGCTCCCCTTTCCCGCGACCGAGGTCAGGATCGGCGGACGCTGGCGGTACGAGCCGATGGGACGGACCCTCGTCGGTGACGGCGGGGAGACGACCCGCGGTGCGCAATACCAGGTCTCCAGTCTGGTGGTCCAGCCGACCGCCGATCAGCTGGCCGTGGCGGGTCCCGCGCCGGTCGCTCTGCAGCGCGAGTACACCCGTGTTCCCGACTCCCTGCCGAAGGTGGTCGGGCAGACCGCGGACCGGGTGACGAAGGGTGCGAGCAACGATTACGAGCGGGCGGTGAAGCTGCAGGACTTCTTCGCCTCGGACGGTGGCTTCAGCTACGACACCTCGGTGAACTCGGGCACCGGGAGCGCGGCGATCAGCCGGTTCCTGAAGGAGAAGCGGGGCTTCTGCGTCCACTTCTCGTTCACGATGGCCGCGATGGCGCGCACGCTGGGCATTCCGGCCCGGGTCGCGGTGGGCTTCACTCCCGGCACCACTCAGTCGAACGGTTCGGTATCGGTGGGACTGCGCGATGCGCATGCCTGGCCGGAGCTGTACTTCGAGGGTGTCGGGTGGACCCGTTTCGAGCCGACCCCGACGCGGGGCACCGCCCCGTCCTACACCCAGCCGGACGCCCCGTCGGGCGGCACGTCCGACCCGGCCCGGCCGGAGAAGGGCGCCTCGGCCGCTCCGACGGTCGCACCGTCCGTCGCGGAAAGCTGCCCGGTCCAGCTGCGCAAACAGGGCGAGTGCGGCAGCTCGGCGGCGCCGGGAGTGGTGGCCCCGACGGATTCCGGAACGCCCACGGGCACCGTCCTCGGCGTGGTGCTGGGCGCGTTGGTGATCCTGGTGCTGCCGTTGCTGCCGATGCTCTGGCGGTTTCGGGCCCGCAAGCACAGGCTGAGATTCTCCGCGGGACGTACACCGGCGGACGCGACGGCGAGAACGCTGGCGGCCTGGCGGGAGATCATCGACACCGCGTGGGATCACGGCATCGAGCCGGACGATTCCCGGACCCCGCGCACGACGGCGGCCAGGGTGGTGCGGCTGGGACAACTCGAACCCGACGGGGCCGCCGCTGTCCACCGAGCGGCGGGGGCGGTGGAGCACGTGCTCTACGCCCCGGAGCCCCGGTCGGGTACCGGGCTCGCAGAGGACGTGGAGGCGGTACGGGCGGGTCTGCGGGCGTCGTCCGGCCGGTTCGCCAGGGCCCGCGCGATCGTGGCACCGCGCTCGGCCGTTCGGGTGATCTGGGCGGCGTCCGACCGCTGGGCCGCGTTCACCGGCACGTGGGCGGCGCGGTGTGGCCGGGACCGGTGGACGGGGTGGCTGCGGCGACCGTCCCGCCAGCAGGGGTGAACGGGCGGGACGTGAGCGAGCCAGACCTGAGCGGGCGGGACGTGAGCGGGATGCCCGCAAGCATGGTGCGCTCCGGCTCCGGCGCGGTCGTCCGAACGGTCCGGCCCGGGCACGCGTGAGGGGCGGCCGCGTAAACGCGGCCGCCCCTCACCCGAAGACTGTCCGGGGGCCTATTGGCCCTGCTCGTCACGGCGGCGCTGCCACCGTTGCTCGATCCGGTTCATCACGGTCCGGCGCTGCCTGGGCCGACGGCTGTCACCGCCGCCTCCGACTGCCGGCCGTTCGCCCGGTTTGGGCGCCTTGCGCCAACCAGTGACCGCAAGGACCGCACAGCCGAGCATGACGAGGAACCCCACCACGCTGATCCAGATCTGCTGGGCGACCATTCCGGCCATGAGGAGCGCGATACCCACCAGGAAGCCTGCGACCGCCTGGTAGACCCGTCGCCGGGTGTACGTACGCAGCCCGCTTCCCTCGAGCGCTGTCGCGAACTTGGGATCTTCGGCGTACAGCGCTCGCTCCATCTGCTCGAGCATTCGCTGCTCGTGCTCCGAGAGCGGCACGGAGTCCTCCTCGTCGTCGGCCGCGGGGGGCGGCCGGTATGCGGCCCTTCCAGGATAGGCAGGGATTCGCCCCCGTGAAACCCGCCCTCTTTGCCAATCAGCCAGTCCGGGCCGCCACGACGGCTCAGCTGCTGAGGCGTTGATTCCCCAACCTCCGATCCGTCATGCCGGATGGTGTCCCCCGATCATACGGGGCGAAGCCCCCGATCGGGGGTCTCGGGGCGTACTCCATCTGCGGCTGCGTCCCTGATCAGCCGCGCTACAGCCGCGCTACCAACGGCACCCGGCCACGCACGGCCGCGCTTCGCACCCAGAACGTCTCAGGCGCGCTTCGTGCCCAGTACGTGCAGCTGCGTCGCGACCGAGTGGAAGGCGGGCAGTTCGGCCGCGGCCGCCTCCAGCTTGAGCAGGGCCTCCATGGCGCCGGGCTCGGTGTCCACCAGGGCGCCCGGTACGAGGTCGGCGAAGACCCGTACGCCGTGGACCGCGCCGACCTCGACGTCCGCTGCGGAGACCAGCTCGGTGAGTTGCTCCGCGGTGTAGCGCCGGGGTACCGGGTCCCCCTCGCCCCAGCGGCCCGCCGGGTCGCCGAGCGCCTGCCGGGCCTCGGTGAAATGACCGGCGAGCGCCCGGGCCAGGACGGCACCGCCGAGCCCGGCGGCAAGCAGGCTGAGCGCACCGGCCGGACGGAGCGCCTCGACCGCGTTGCGCACACCCTCGGCGGGGTCGTCCACGTACTCCAGGACTCCGTGGCACAGCACCGCGTCGTAACCACCGCGCTCGACCACCTCGAACAGGCCGTGGATGTCGCCCTGAACGCCGCTGACCCGGTCGGCGACCCCGGCCTCGGCGGCGCGGCGCTCCAGGGCGAAGAGCGCGTTGGGGCTGGGGTCGACGACGGTGACCCGGTGGCCGAGACGGGCCACCGGCACCGCGAAGTTGCCGGTGCCGCCGCCGGTGTCCAGGACATCCAGGGCGTCCCGGCCGGTCGCCTTGACCCGGTGGTCGAGGGCGTCCTTCAGGACCTCCCAGACCACAGCGGTACGGAGGGAGGCGCGGGGGCGCAGCTGGTCCGACACGGCAGATGACTCCTCGACACGGTGCCGCCACTGACGGCGGAGCGTGAACAGTGCAGGTGGTACACGTGCTGTCCACCCTATTGCCTCGCGCCACCGTCTCCGTCATCCCGCGTCGGGCCGCTCCTTCCGGGCCTGTGGGAGCACCGGCTGAAGCACCAGCAGCCGCTCGACCATGCGCAGGAACATCTCCGCGTCACGCAGCAGGTCGTCGGCGTCCCGTCGGCTGGCCGCACCCGGTATGCCGGCTTCCGCGCGGGCCCTGCGGCGGGCGCCGGAGGCGAACAGCGCACTCCATTCGGTCAGCTCGGGGGCTATTTCCGGGAGGACCTCCCAGGCGCTGCGGATCCGCTCCCGGCGCCGCTTGGAGGTCTCGGGGCGGGCCCGGGCGGCGAGCACGGCGGCGGCGGTGCGCAGTGCGGCGAGGTGGGCGGTGGCATACCGCTCGTTCGGCACATCGAGAACGGCGGCCTCGTCGAGGCCGGTGCGGGCCTGGGCGAGCAGATCGAGGGCGGCGGGCGGCGCCGTGGTGCGGCGCGGAACGGGATGGACATCGCTTGCCGGGCCGGTCAGTGAGGGGGCAGGGCCGTCTGCGCGGCGCCGGGGTGCGGCTGCTGCGGACGAGTGGGCCATGACGAAACCTCCTGTCTCGTGTAACGGCTCCGTGGCCGTATGTATCCATCGTGGCGGGCGCCACTGACAATCGACCCCACCTCCACCCTGACCTGCGCCTTTGCTTCGATCGCGAGTTCGGACTAGATTTTTGAACTGACCAGTCAGTTCAAAACGAGGGAGAGTCTGTGGACAGCCCGCACGGGGCAGCCGTCACCGCCGAGGATTTCGGGCTCAGGGGACCGCGCGGCTGGGCCTTCCGGGGCGTGCGCATCGAGGCCGGGCCCGGCTCGCTGGTGGCGATCGAGGGCCCCTCCGGTTCCGGCCGGACCTGCCTGCTGCTCGCGCTCACCGGCCGGATGCGCCCCACCGAGGGCCTGGCGGAGATCGGCGGACTGCGTCTGCCGCGCAAGATGGCCGCCGTACGCCGCATCAGCGCACTGGGCCCGGTGCCCGGGGTCAACGAGCTCGACCCGGCCTTCACCGTCGCGGAGCACCTGCGCGAGCGGGCTCTGCTGCAGCGCCGCTTCGGCGGTTCGCTGCGCGCTCTGCTGCGTCCGCGCGCCGAGCGCGTCGCCGCCGCGCGGGGACGGATCGACGCCGCGCTGGATGCCGCCGGACTCGACCTCGCCACCCTGCCCAAGGCCGAGCGGACCTCCGTACGGGATCTGGAACGGCTGGAGGCGCTGCGGCTGGCCATCGCCCTCGCGCTGCTCGGCCGGCCGCGGCTGCTCGCGGTGGACGACGCCGATCTCAAGCTCTCCGACGCCGAACGCGCCGAGGCCTGGGAGCTGCTGCGCTCCGTCGCCGACAGCGGCACGACCGTGCTCGCCGTGTGCAGCCAGGCGCCCGAGGGCGCCATCACCGTACGTACCGACACCACGGCCGCACCGGCGGACACGCGGGATGCCGCGGCCGAGGAGACCACGACCGAGGAGGGACCGGCCGATGCGTTCGCCGAGACTGGCCGCGCTTGAGCTGAAGCGTTTCGGCAGGGGAAAGCTGCCGGTCGCCGCGCTGATCGCGCTCCTGCTGCTGCCGCTGCTCTACGGCGCCCTGTATCTGTGCTCCTTCTGGGACCCGTACGGCCGCCTCGACAAGATCCCGGTGGCCCTGGTCAACAACGACAAGGGCGCCACCGCCGCCGGGAAGCGGATCACGGCAGGCGACGAGATCACCGGCAAGCTGCTCGACTCCAAGACCTTCGAGTGGCACGAGGTGAGTTCCGCCGAGGCGCACAAGGGCGTCGAGGACGGTACGTACTACCTCTCGCTCACCATGCCGTCGGACTTCAGCCGGCGGATCGCGTCCAGTTCGGGCGACTCCCCCGAGACCGGCGCGCTCCAGGTGCGGACCAACGACGCGAACAACTACATCGTCGGGCAGATCTCCCGCTCGGTGTTCTCCGAGGTGCGCACCGCCGCGTCGACCAACGCCTCACGCGGCTTCCTCGACCGGATCTTCATCAACTTCTCCGACCTCCATGACGCCACCGCGAAGGCGGCCAAGGGTGCCGACGACCTCAAGGGCGGTATCGGCAAGGCGAAGAAGGGGTCGCAGGATCTCGCGGACGGGCTGAAGGACGCCAAGGACGGCAGCAGCAGTCTGGCCGGTGGGATCGTCAAGCTGAACAAGGGCGCGGGTGACCTCGAAACCGGCTCCCGGCAGGTCGCCGACGGCACTCAGCTGCTCGCCGACAAGGTCAACGGGGTGGCGGCCGACGTCCGCCCGTTCCTGAAGGACAACGGCACGTCCATCGGCGACACCGCCCGGCTGGTCGCCGACTCCTCGCAGACCGTGCGGGACAACCTCGACCTGATGGTGAAGACGGCGCCCACCGCGGCCACCGCCGCCCACACGGCCTCCGGCGAGCTGACCGAGGTCTACCGCACCCGTTGCACGGAGCAGCCGCCCGCCGACCCCACCGTCTGCCCGCCGCTGAAGCGCGCGGAGACCGCTGCGGCCGATGTCGCGAAGGTCGCCGACGATGTGAACATGCTGGTCACCAACCAGAACGGGGATCTGAGGAAGCTGCGCGACCGGCTGACCACGCTGCAGCGGCAGGCCGATGACCTGGCCAAGAACGCGCCGCACCTGGACGAGGACCTGAAGTCCGCCGTGGAGAAGGTCAACGCGCTGAACACCGGCGCCCACAAGGTCGCCGAGGGAGCGAACGAACTGCACACCGGCCTGGCCACGGCCAGGACGGGCTCCGCGAACCTGGACACGGGCGTGAGCGATCTCAAGAAGGGCGCGACCGACCTGGACGGCGGGCTGATCCGGCTCGGCGACGGCTCGGCGACCCTCGCCGAGGGACTCAACGACGGTGTCGGCAAGATCCCCGACTACGACAAGAAGGACCGCGACGCGCGTACGGAGGTCATGTCCGACCCGGTGCGGCTGGCCTCCGAGTCGCTGCACGCGGCCCCCAACTACGGCACCGGCTTCGCCCCATACTTCATCCCGCTCTCCCTCTGGGTCGGCGCGATGGTGGCGTACATGCTGATCCAGCCGCTCAACCGGCGCGCACTCGCCGCCGGGGCCTCCGCCTGGCGGATCGCCTTCGCGGGCTGGCTGCCGGTCGCCGCGCTCGGACTGCTCCAGGTGGCCGCCCTGATGTCCGTACTGCACTGGGGGCTCGGGCTGCAGATGGCCCGCGCCGCCGGGACGATCGGCTTCCTCGCGCTGACGACCTGCTGCTTCGCAGCGATCGTGCAGTGGCTCAACGCCCGGTTCGGGGCCTCGGGTCGCATCCTCGTGCTGGCCGTGCTGATGCTCCAGCTGACCTCGGCCGGGGGCACGTATCCCGTACAGACCAGCCCCGGGTTCTTCAACGCGATCCACCCCTACCTGCCGATGAGTTACATCGTCGAGGGTCTGCGCCGGCTGATCACGGGCGGCGGCCTCGGCCCGGTGTGGCAGGGGAGTGCGGTGCTGCTGGCGTTCACGGCGGGGGCGCTCGCCCTGACCGCGGTCGCCGCGCGCCGCAAGCAGGTGTGGACCCTGGAGCGGCTGCATCCGGAGCTGAGCCTGTGAGCGCGCCCGGACCTGTGAGAATCAGGGGCATGGAAAGCAGTAGCACCACGCGCCGCCAGGCCACCCGGCAGAAGCTCTACGAGTCGGCCGTGACACTCATCGCCGAGAAGGGCTTCTCGGCGACCACGGTGGACGAGATCGCCGAGCGCGCCGGGGTCGCCAAGGGCACGGTCTACTACAACTTCAAGAGCAAGACCGAACTCTTCGAGGAGTTGCTGCGCCACGGCGTCGGGCTGCTCACGGCATCGCTGCGCTCCGCGGCCGAGGACACCGAGGAACGCGGCGGCACCCGGGTCGAGGCCCTGGACGCGATGATCAGGGCCGGTCTGGTCTTCATCGACCGCTACCCGGCCTTCACCCAGCTGTACGTGGCGGAGCTGTGGCGCACCAACCGGGCCTGGCAGTCGACCCTCCTGGTGGTGCGTCAGGAGGCCGTCGCCGTGGTCGAGGGGGTGTTGCGCGAGGGAGTGAAGAACGGCGAGCTCAGCGAGGAGATCGATGTCCAGCTGACGGCCGCGGCCCTGGTCGGCATGGTGCTCGTGGCCGCGCTGGACTGGCAGGCGTTCCAGCCGGAGCGGTCGATCGACGATGTGCACTCGGCGCTCTCGCTCCTGCTGCACGGCCGGGTCAGCGGGCGCTGACCGGGCGGCGTGGGCCGACCCGGCGGGCGGCGTCGGCCGACCCGGTGGCAGGGGCTGACCTCGGCGGGCGGCGTCGGCTGAGCCCGGCGGCGTCGGCTGAGCCACGCTGCCGGACTGCCCCTGAGCCGGAACGGCCCGACGTACGGACACGCGAAGACGCCGGTCCGGTGAGGCTCGATCCCCCCGAGCCTGCGCCGGACCGGCGTCTCCTGCGCTGTCGGAGAGCCTTCCCCCGTGACCCCTGTTTCCCCCGTGGCCCCCGGGCTCTCCGCCGTACTCCCCCATTCCGGAAAGAGTTGCCGCACCCGCTCCGCCGCCCCGTGTCGGCGGTGCCGGTGCCGCGCCTCTCCCCGTGGGCTCCACTCTCCCGTCCGCGCAGGTCGGAGCCCATCCGCGCATCTACTCATCTCATCGCCTAGGTACGGATACTCAGGGCTGCGCACCGATCCCCACCCCGGGTCCTGCTCCATCTGGTTACGATCGCATCCGTGTCCGTACTCCCCCTGGTGTTCACAAGCGGCTGGGCGAGCGGGATCAACGCCTATGCGGTGGTCCTGTTGCTCGGTGTCTTCGGCGCGACCGGTCTCAGCGACGAGGTGCCCGCGTCGCTGCAGCGCACCGATGTCCTCGTCGTGGCCGGCGTGCTCTTCCTGTGCGAGGTGGTGGCGGACAAGATCCCGTACGTGGACTCGGTCTGGGACTCGGCGCACACCGTCATCAGGCCGGTCGCCGGGGCCGTCGTGGCGGCGCTGCTGGCCGGCGGGAGCGGTTCGCTGCCGGAACTCGCGGCCGGGGCCGTCGGCGGTTCCACCGCTCTGATGAGTCATCTGGTGAAGGCGGGCACCCGGATGGCGGTCAACACCTCCCCCGAGCCGTTCAGCAATATCGCGATGAGCACGGCCGAGGACCTGGGCGTCGCGGGAATCGTCACCTTCGCGATATTCCATCCGCTGGTGGCCGCGTCCATCGCCGGGACCCTGCTGCTGCTCGGCATGGTGGTACTGGTCTTCCTGGCCTCCCGGATCCGCCGGTTCCTGCGCCGCAGGGCGCAGCGCCGCGCGGAGAAACGCCTGGTGGGAGCCGGTTCGCCCTGGCCGCCGGGCTGAGTGTCAGAGGTGGCCGTTAAGGTCACTGACATGGCACGTATTGCGGTGATCGGCGCCGGGATGGGCGCGATGGCGGCGGCCGCCCGGCTCGCCGTGGCAGGCCACCGGGTGACGGTGTACGAGCGGTCGGACACCTTCGGCGGCTCGGTCGGCCGGTACGCCCATGACGGCTTCGCCTTCGACACCGGTCCCACGCTGCTGCATCTGCCCGCGGTCTACCGTGACTTGTTCGTGAAGACGGGCAAGGAGCCGCTGGAGCGGTGCGTCACGATGACCCAGGTCGATCCGGCGAGCCGCCACGTCTTCGCGGACGGCACGGCGGTCTCGCTGCCGAATGCGTCACGGGCCGGGGTCGTCGCCGCTCTGGACACGGCGCTCGGGGGCGGCGCGGGCGCGGCCTGGGGCGAGTTCCTCGACCGGGCGCGCGACGCCTGGGACCGGTCCCGGCGTCCGCTCCTGGAGGAGCCGTTGCGCTCCGACTGGCAGGTGCTCGGCCGGGATCCGTATCCGGCGCTCCGGCGGCGCCGCCTGTTGCGCCCGGCCCGTCGGGCGGACACGGTGGCGGAGATCGGCGCGTGGGAGCTGCCGGACCCCCGGCTGGCCGCGCTTCTCGACGGGTACGCCCTGTCGTACGGGCTCGACCCGCTGCGCGCCCCGGCGGCCGCCGCCCTGCTGCCGTACATGGAGGAGACCTTCGGCAGTTGGTACGTCTCCGGCGGGATCCGGGCCCTGGCGCGGGCGGTGTACGAGCGGTGCCTGGCCCGGAAGGTGGAGTTCGTCTTCGGCGGCGAGGTGGCCCGGGTCGTGGAGAAGGACGGCCGGGCGGCAGGTGTCGAGCTCGTGGACGGGACGGTCGCCGAGGCCGCCCATGTGGTGCTGGGCGCCCGTCCGCATTCGGGCCTGGTGCCCGGTCAGGAGCTGTGGCGGGACGGCGATGTGGCGGTTCAGCCGCGGCCGGGGCACGGGGTGGTGCCGGGCCGGTTCCTGGTCCTGCTGTCGCTGCGCGGCGCCCGGCCGGGGGACGCCGTGCACCGGACCCTGGTCCACCCGGCGGACGGCGCGGCGGAGCGCGCGGCGGTGTTCGGCGGCCGGCTCGCCGACCGTCCCACGGTGACGGTGCTGCGCCCGGACGACCCGTCGACCCGCCCCGACGACGCCCACGAGGCGGTGACGCTGATGGCGACGGTCGCCCCGCACGGTGCGGTCGACTGGACGGACCAGGTGTTGCGCGAGCGGTGTGCCGACGCGCTGATCGAGGCGGCCGGCGCGGCCGTGCCCGGCCTGCGGGAGCGGCTGCTCCACGCCGAGGTGCGGACCCCGGCCGAGACGGCGGACGACACCGGCGCAGAGGGCGGTTCGGTGCCCGCGCCCGCGCTGGCCGGAGCACAGGGCGCGTATCTGCATCCGGGCAATCGCACCCGGCTGCCGGGGCTCTACGCCGCGGGCGGCTGGTCGCACCCGGGCGGCGGGCTCGCCCACGCGGGGATGTCGGGGGCGCTGGTCGCCGGGCTGATCGTGGAGGGGGACGGGTTCCGGGGCTCGCAGTGATCCCAGAAGCCGCCGGCCGGGCCCGTCGTCAGTAGAAGCTGTCTGCCCCGACTGCCGGGCCCGTGTCGTCAGTAGCGGTACTGCTGTTCGTCGTAGCCGTTGCCGTTGGCGTAGCCGTTCGGGTACGGGGCGGGCTGCGCGGGCTGCTCCGGAGGCGTGGGCGGGTACTGCTCGCCCTCTCGCTGCTGCGGCACCCAGACACCGCCGGGCGGGGTCTCGGGGGCGTACTGCTGGGCGTACGGGTCCGCGGTGTACTGCTGCTGGCCGCCGTAGCTGTCATAGCCGTTGCCATAGCTGTCGTACGCGGCGTACTGCGTGGAACCGCCGGTGGTGCCGGTCCCGATGTACGGGTCGGAGTACGCGGCGTACTGCTGCTGACCGGTGCCGTAGTCGTACTGCCCCTGCCCGGCGAAGGAGTCCTGGCCGGCGAAGGAATCCTGGCCCGCATACGGATCCTGGCCCGGCGTGCTGTGCGTGGAGTGGCCGGCGTAGGGGTCGTACGCGGCGTACTGCGGCTGCTGTTCCGCCTGCCTGCCCTGGCCCTGCTGCGGCTGCTGGTGATCGCTGTAGATGCCGTACTGCCCGGTGTCGTCGGGCAGCGGCTCCGGCTCGTAGACCGCGGTCCGCTGCTCCGGAGTCCCCGGTGCCGCGGACGACGCCGCCGCGGCGTCCGCCTGCGCCGGGACCCGCTCGCCGTGCTCCAGCTCCGGGTCCGACACTTCGAGCGTGGGCTCGCGGCCGTCCCGGTCGCCGCCGCCCCGGCGGCGACGGCTCTCACCGGGGCTGCCCCCTATCGCCCAACCGGTGGAGAAGCCGCGCCGGAAGGACAGCGTGACGTACGTCTGACCGGTCGCGAACGCGATGGCGCCGACGGCGATGACGAACACGGACGGCATCAGCACGCCGACGACCACGCAGCCGAAGCCCGCGAAGGCGAGCAGCCGCCAGCGAAGGCGTGCCTTGTACTGCAGGAGCACCTCACCGAGCAGCCACAGCGCGACGATTCCGAACGCGATGTAGAGGACCGTCCAGCCCATGCCCGCCCCCTCCTACGGCCACCGCCCCGGGTCGTGGCGGGTACGGCCGGTCACGACTGCTTGTGCAGTCCGAGATTCTCGTAGATTTCGAGCGTCGCCGTCGAGTTGTTGAGCGTGATGAAGTGCAGTCCGGGCACACCCTCGGACCGCAGCCTCGCGCAGAACTGCGTTGCGAAGTCGATACCAATGGAGCGTACAGCGGCGGGATCATCCTTGGCGGCGAGGATGCGTTCTTTCAGGGAGGAAGGAAAAGACGCGTTGCTGAGCTGCGCAAACCGTTCCAACTGCTTGACACTGGTCAGCGGCATGACCTCGGGGATGATCGGGGTTTCGCAACCCGCAGCGACCACCCGGTCACGCATCCGCAAATAGTCCTCCGGATTGAAGAACATCTGCGTGATCGCATAGTCGGCACCGGCGCGGCACTTGTCCACGAAATGCCGGATGTCGGTGTCCCAGTCGCTCGAGCGCGGGTGCATCTCGGGAAATGCCGCGACGCCGACACAGAAATCTCCGGATTCCTTGATGAGCCGGACGAGATCTGCGGCGTACCGCACGCCCTGCGGGTGCTTGACCCACTCGCCCATCGGGTCGCCGGGCGGGTCTCCGCGCACGGCGAGGATGTTGCGGATTCCGGCGTCGGCGTACTGCCCGATCATGTTGCGCAGCTCGGCGACGGAGTGGTTGACCGCCGTGAGGTGCGCGACCGGAGTGAGGGTGGAATCGGCGGCGATCTGCTCGGCGACCCTGACCGTACCCGCCCGGGTGGAACCACCCGCTCCGTACGTCACGGAGACGAAGCTCGGCCTCACCGCCTCGACGCGGCGCAGCGCATTCCAGACGTTCCGCTCGCCCTTCTCGGTCTTGGGCGCCCAGAACTCGAACGAATACGAAGTCTTGCCGGTCGCGAGGAACTCACGCACCGTGTGTGCGTGATCCGTCCTGGTAGATGGTGTGCCAAGAGCCATACCGGCAGGTTAACCAGAGCACGACGACCCCCGGACCAGACCAACAGCAATTGTCCGAATTGACCGGTTGTTTGTCCATCCTTCGGACAGCCGGCTTCGGACAGCAGGCATCGGGCGCCCGGCTTCGGGTGCCCGGTCGGATCACGTCCCGGCGCGCGCCCGGATTCGCTCGGCCAGCCCGGCGGTGGCGGCGGCCGGGTCGGTGGCCTCGGTGATCGCCCGTACGACGACCACCCGGCGCGCTCCGGCATCCAGCACCTCGTCGAGATTGCCCGCGTCGACCCCGCCGATGGCGAACCACGGGCGTCGGGTGCCGAGCGAGGCGGCGTACCGCACGAGGTCCAGGCCCGGGGCGTGCCGACCGGGCTTGGTCGGGGTGGGCCAGCACGGGCCGGTGCAGAAGTAGTCCACCCCGGGCTCGGCCACGGCCGCGTCGACCTCGGACTCGGCGTGGGTGGAGCGGCCGATCACCACGTCCTCACCGATGACGGCGCGGGCGGCGGGGACCGGCAGGTCGCCCTGGCCGAGGTGCAGTACGTCGGAGCCGATGGCGTGGGCGACATCGGCCCGGTCGTTCACCGCGAGGAGCCTGCCGTGGCGCCTGCAGGCTTCGGCGAAGACCGCCAGGTGTTCGAGCTCCTCGGCGGCTTCCATGCCCTTGTCGCGCAGCTGGACGATGTCCACCCCACTGGAGAGGACGGCGTCGAGGAAGGCGGGGAGGTCACCCTGTCGCCTGCGGGCGTCCGTGCACAGATACAGCCGGGCATCGGACAGCAGCGCGCGAGGCGTGGACATGGCGCGGTTCCCCCCTGGAAAGCGTTGCGGAACGGTTGTCGGTACGGCGCGGGGGTGCGGGCCGCGCACTGCTGCGCGGCCCGCCCCTCACATACGGCCTGCGGTCAGACGGCCAGCGCCTGGGCGCGACGCTTCACCTCCGTGCCGCGATTCTCGCTCAGTGCCTGGGCAGGGGTGCCCGGCAGGGTCGGGTCGGGGGTGAAGAGCCATTCCAGCATCTCTTCGTCGGTGTAGCCGTCGTCCCTCAGGAGCGTCAGGGTGCCGGAGAGGCCCTTGACCACCTTGTCGCCGTCGATGAAGGCGGCAGGCACCTGGAGCGCCCGGTTCTCACCACGTCGCACGGCAATGAGCTGGCCCTCCTTGACCAGCTGCCGTACGCGCGTCACCTCGACACCGAGCATTTCGGCGATGTCGGGGAGGTAGAGCCAGGCGGGGACGAGAGCATCGATCTTTGCGTCAATCTCGGTCACGGGGACAAGCCTGCCATCCCGGACTGACAGCCGATACCCGGACTCAGCCCTTCAGGGCGTCGCGGACCACGTCCGCGACGCGGCAGTGGCTCTGCTGGTCGCCGGTGACCCAGCCGTGCGCGGTCGTCAGGGAGCGCGAGTAGCAGGCTCCGGTGTCCGTGGTGCCCCGGTACGTCTCGGTCGAGGCTCCGTCGGCGGACTGGACGACACCGTTCGTGCGGGCGATGCTGCCGGTCGAGTCCACGGTGTCGTCCGTGACCGCGTCCGTGTGCCACGCGTGTGCGGAGCCCTTGCGGGACGTGTCGACGAGCACCCGGCGCTGGGTGACGGCGGCCTTCATGTCGTAGTTGTTGTAATCGCCGTACAGCGGGATGTCCATGTCCACGTCGATGGGGTAGGACCAGGTGTGCCGCTGCGCGTCCGTGCGCCCGTGGAGCTGGGTCGTCACCGTGGTGGAACCGTGGTCACGCTGGTGCATCACCTGGTGGCTGCCCGTGCGGGAGACGTTGTCCGTGTTGGTGTACGCGAACTCCTGCTCGACGGTGGTGGTGACCCGGCCCTTCGAGGTCTCGACATAGCCCGAGATCTTCCAGGAGCGGCCGGTCGACACGGAGACGTCCGTGGAGCCGTCCTTGCCCGGGGTCTGGACGGTCTTCACGACCGGGGTGTGGCTGAGCGTGTTGGCGGTCACCTTGCCGCTCGTGCGGGACGCGTGCGCGTCCGTGTCGAGGAAGAGCGAACCATCGACGTTCCAGCCGTCGGCCGCGCCGTACGGGGTGATGCTGATGGCGTGCGGCTTGCCGTCGGCCAGCAGACCCGCGAAGGGGGTGAGGTCGATGTCGTACGCCTCGGTCTTGAACTGGTCGATGGCCGGGATCGGACGCCACAGGGTCGGCACGATGCCGCCGGAGTACACCACGGGGTACGGCTGGGCGAGGCCGGCGGGCTGTCCGTCGACCGCGACCTGCACCTCACGGTAGGGGCCGCCGCCGCAGAGGTAGTCGGGGGCGGTTTCCGCCAGGTCGCTGGGGACCGCGTCGAACCACTGCTCGTCGCAGCCGCTCCCGCGCGCGTAGACCTCCAGCCGCGCCTTGGTCAGATTGCGCGGGAAGGTGACCTCGGTGCGGGTGGAGCCGCCCTTGCCGATGTCCATCCAGGGGGCGCCGGTGGAGCCGGTGTTACCGAGCGGGACGATGCGGTCGGCCGTGGCGGCGGCCGGGTGACGCTTGTCGGCCTGGTAGTACGTGATCTTCAGGTTGATCCTGTACACGCCGGTGTACGTGTCGTTGACGACATTGCCCAGTTCGAGCTGGAGCTTCTGCGGGTCCTTGAGGAGCGGCGCGAAGTCGGTGATGTCCTTGGCGACGTGCCAGCTGATGCCGTCGTCGTCGGGCTCGGCGGTGCTGGTGCGGAAGACCTCCGCGCCACCGATGAAGACCGCGGCGAGGCGGTCGTACTGACGCCCCTTCACGCTGCCCGACCAGTCGAGGACGACCTTGTTCCACGGACCCTTGCACTTCTCGGGCGGGGTGAGCGTGGTGGTGTACGGCGGTCCGCCGAGGGTGTAGCCGAAGTCGTGGTCGACGGCCGTCACCGAGCAGCTCTTGGTGTCCGGGCGGGAGACCGGCGGCAGCGCGTCGATCGGATCCTGGTAGTCGACAGCCGGGTTGGAGCCGGGCTTGGGAGCGGCGCCCGCGTACGCCGGGGCGGCGAGTGCGCCTCCGACGAGGGCAATCGACGCCGAAGCCATGGAGATTCCGCGCAGCGCGCGAGCCCATCTGTGTCGAAACATGCGCATCCTTCGAAGAGTATGAAATGAGCACTCTAAAAGATGCACAGTGCACTAACTTCTACCTCCCCCCAAGGGGTTGTCCACATAGCGGACACCAACGTCCGTTGCCTGTACGCCTACTGACGAGTCGCCGACTTCAGCGGTACGGAGGGGTCGGCGGCCCGTGCCGGATCGAGCCGCACCCCCGCCTCGATGAGCTTGCGCCCCTGCGCCAGATCGCGTGGCCGGCCGACGGCGAGGACCGCGACCAGGACGCCGTCGCGCAGCCAGCACACCGACCAGGCGGGGCCGGCGGGGTCGCCGCGCCACAGCAGGGTGTCGGCGCTCCCGTGGTGGCCCGCGTACTGCACGAACCGGTCGAACTGCTCGGACCAGAAGTACGGCACGGGGTCGTACGTCAGAGGCGCGGATTCACCGTCGGCAGCGGCGGCGATGATGTTGGCGGCGGCGGTCCGCGGGCCCTGGAGGGCGTTGTCCCAGTGGTGGACGAGAAGGCGTTCGCCGTACCGGGCGGAGGGGAACGAGGCGCAGTCGCCGACCGCGTACACATCGGGCTGCGAGGTGCGCAGCGCCCCGTCGGCGGTCACCGATCCGTCGGGGCCGAGCGCGATGCCGGAGCCGGCCAGCCAGTCGGTGGCGGGCCGTGCGCCGATTCCGACGACGACCGCTCCGGCCGGGATCGTGCGGCCGTCCGCGAGGATCACCCGGCCCGGCTCGATGCGGGCGACCCGGGCTCCGGTGAGGAGTTCGGCGCCGCTCTCGGCGTACCAGGCGGCCATCGGGGCGGCGACCTCGGCGGGCATCGCTCCCGCGAGGGGCCGGTCGGCGGCCTCGACGACGGTGACCTCGCAACCCGCGGCGCGGGCCGCGGTGGCGAACTCGGCGCCGATCCAGCCCGCGCCGACGACCACGACGCCGTGCCGCTCGTCGAGAACGGGACGCAGCCGCGCCGCGTCGTCGAGGGTGCGCAGCAGATGGACGCCGGGCACTCCCTCGGCGCCGGGCAGGACGACCGGTTCGGCACCGGTCGCGATCACCAGCACGTCGTAGGGCACGGGTCCCGACGGGGTGTCCAACTCATGCGCGCCGGGGCGCACGCTGGTGACTTCGCGGCCCAGTTGCAGATCGATGTCCAGCGCATCGAAATCGACGTCGAAGGCGGAGTCCTCGGCCTTGCCGAGCAGCACCGCCTTGGACAGCGGGGGCCGGTCGTAGGGCTGGTGCGGTTCGGCGCCGATCAGGGCGACGGAGCCGGTGAAGCCCTGTTCCCGCAGGGCCACCGCCGTCTGCACACCGGCCATGCCCGCGCCGACGATGACGACGCGGCGCCCCGCGTGCCGGTCCGGCTGCTCTGACTGCTGCTGCTCGCTCACCCGTACACCTTAAGCATCTGACGACCCATCAGGAAAGCGGGATCTCTTCCACCGTGCTCGCCCCGCTGCCCTCCTGCAACTGGGCACACAACTGCTCTGCCAGTACCCTGATTTGGCGAACATGGGCACGATTGAGTGAACGGCGTGACGTTCTGTGGGTATGCCTGGTGAGGTGTGCGTATCGCATGTAAAGCGATCTGGGACGCCGCGTGTGGTGTCAGCAGTCGGGGCCCCCGTTCTACCGGAGTGATGGTTCGGAGCCTCCGCGTCGCCTCTGGCCACACCCACATGGCCAGGTCGCAGGGATTCCGCCCACGTGGAACGCACCCATACGTGATATGCGTCGCCGCCCAGGAGGCGAAAGCGGAGGACCAGTGCGCCCAAGACCGTTCGGGGCGTACCGGTGAGACAGGACCCGTTCCTGCTCACTGCCCAGGAACGGTTTAGGGTGGCCAACGTAAAACACTCGCGGGAGTCCGGACGCACCGGGCTGAGAGGGAGGCTGGGGCGGCCTCCGACCGTACGAACCTGATCCGGGTCATGCCGGCGAAGGGAGGGGTTGGCACCCATGCGTTCTTCTCGGAACGGAAAAGGATCCGACGTCCTCGTCATCGGGGGCGGGATCATCGGTCTGGTGACCGCCTGGCGGGCCGCGCAGCGCGGACTGCGCATCGCGGTCGCCGACCCCGAACCGGGCGGCGGGGCCGCCCAGGTGGCGGCCGGCATGCTGGCCGCCGTCACCGAACTCCACTACGGCGAACAGATGCTGCTGGCCCTCAATGTCGCCTCGGCCGCCCGCTATCCGGCCTTCGCGGCCGAACTGGAAGCGGTGAGCGGGCGGGAGACCGGCTTCCGCGCCTGCGGCACCCTGGCCGTCGCCCTGGACTCCGACGACCGCGCCCATCTGCGGGAACTGCACGCCCTGCAGCAGCGTTCGGGCCTGGAGTCGGAGTGGCTCACGGGCCGCGAATGCCGCCGTCTGGAGCCGATGCTCGCGCCCGGCGTCCGCGGCGGTCTGCGGGTCGACGGCGACCACCAGATCGATCCGCGCCGGCTGGCCGCCGCGCTGCTGACCGCCTGCGAGCGGGCCGGGGTGGTCTTCCACCGCGACCGGGTGGAGCGCCTGACGGTCGTACGCGACCGGGCCGCCGGAGCCGTGCTCGCCGCGGGCACGCAGCTCGGCGCCGACCAGGTCGTGCTCGCCGCGGGCAGCCTCAGTGGCCGGCTGCCGGGGCTGCCGGACGAGGTCGTGCCGCCGATCCGGCCGGTGAAGGGGCAGGTGCTGCGGCTGACCGTGCCCGCCGCGTACGCCCCCTTCCTCACCCGGACGGTCCGGGCCATGGTCCGGGGCAGCCACGTCTATCTCGTACCGCGCGAGAACGGCGAACTGGTCGTCGGCGCCACCAGCGAGGAAATGGGCTGGGACACCACTGTCACCGCGGGCGGCGTCTACGAGCTGCTGCGGGACGCCCACGAGCTGGTGCCCGGCATCACCGAGCTGCCGCTCACCGAGACCCGCGCCGGTCTGCGCCCCGCCTCCCCCGACAACGCCCCGCTGCTCGGCCCCACCGCCCTGCCCGGTCTCCACCTCGCCGTCGGCCACCACCGCAACGGAGTGCTGCTCACCCCCGTCACCGGCGACGTCATGGCGGCGCTGCTGGCCGACGGCGAGCTGCCCGAGCCGGCCCGCCCCTTCACCCCGCACCGCTTCCCGCCCGCCGCCGCCCCCGTACGTCAGGAGCAGCCCGCATGACCGAGCCCGCAGCCCTCTCCGAGCCCGCGCCCCACCCCCGGCCCGCATCGCCCTCCGAGCCCGCACACCTCTCCGCACACGTCCCCGTACCCGTCTCCGTCTCCGTGAACGGCGAGGTCCGTCTCCTCGCCGCGGGCACCACCCTGGACGCCCTTGCCGCCACCCTGACCACGGCACACTCCGGCGTCGCCGCCGCCCTCAACGAGACCGTCGTCCCGCGCGGCCGGTGGTCCGCCACCGTGCTCGGCGACGGTGACCGCGTCGAGGTCCTGACCGCGGTCCAGGGAGGCTGACGGTGGCCGACGACCTCTTCGCCCTCGGCGACACCTCCTTCGGCTCCCGGCTGATCATGGGAACGGGCGGGGCACCCGGCCTCGACGTGCTGGAGCGTGCCCTGACCGCCTCCGGCACCGAGCTGACCACCGTCGCGATGCGCCGCCTCGACCCGACCGTGCAGGGCTCGGTGCTCTCCGTCCTCCAGCGGCTCTCCATCCGCGTCCTGCCGAACACGGCGGGCTGTTTCACCGCGGGCGAGGCCGTGCTGACCGCCCGGCTGGCCCGCGAGGCGCTCGGCACCGACTGGATCAAGCTGGAGGTGGTGGCCGACGAGCGGACCCTGCTGCCCGATCCGATCGAGCTGCTGGACGCCGCGGAGACCCTGGTGGACGACGGCTTCACCGTGCTGCCGTACACCAATGACGACCCGGTGCTGGCCCGCAGGCTCCAGGACGTGGGGTGCGCGGCGGTCATGCCGCTCGGCTCCCCCATCGGCTCCGGCCTCGGCATCCGCAATCCGCACAACTTCCAGCTGATCGTCGAGCAGGCCCGGGTTCCGGTGATTCTCGACGCGGGCGCCGGGACGGCCTCGGACGCGGCGCTCGCGATGGAGCTGGGGTGCGCGGCGGTGATGCTGGCGTCCGCGGTGACCCGGGCCCAGGAGCCGGAGCTGATGGCCGCGGCGATGCGGCACGCGGTGGAGGGCGGGCGGCTGGCGTACCGCGCGGGCCGGATCCCGCGCCGCCACTTCGCCGAGGCCTCGTCGCCGGTGGAGGGGCGTGCGGCGCTGGACCCGGAGCGCCCGGCCTTCTGACCCGCCGGGACGCCGTGGACCGCATGTTCCTGTCACGGCTCGGCTGCAGTACGGCCCCGGGACCGCTCCGGCCCGTGGGAGTCCATGGCGGCTCGTAGACTCGCATGCGTGGATACGACCCTCCAGGACCCTCTTGTCGGGCAGCTGCTCGACGGCCGCTACCGCGTCGATGCCCGCATCGCCGTGGGCGGCATGGCCACGGTCTACCGGGCCGTGGACACCCGGCTCGACCGGGTGCTCGCCCTCAAGGTGATGCACCCGGCGCTCGCCACCGACGCCTCGTTCGTCGAGCGCTTCATCCGCGAGGCGAAGTCCGTGGCCCGGCTCGCGCACCCCAATGTGGTCGCGGTATTCGACCAGGGCGCCCAGGGCCAGTACGTGTACCTCGCGATGGAGTACGTCGCGGGCTGCACCCTGCGTGACGTGCTGCGCGACCGCGGCGCCCTGCAGCCGAGAGCCGCGCTGGACATTCTGGAGCCGGTCCTCGCCGCCCTCGGTGCCGCGCACCGGGCGGGCTTCGTGCACCGCGACATGAAGCCGGAGAACGTCCTCATAGGGGACGACGGCCGGGTCAAGGTCGCCGACTTCGGTCTCGTACGGGCGGTGGGCGCCGTCACCAGCACCACCGGGTCGGTCCTGGGCACCGTCTCCTATCTCGCCCCCGAGCAGATAGAGCACGGCACGGCGGACACCCGTACCGATGTGTACGCCTGCGGTGTCGTCCTGTACGAAATGCTGACCGGCGCCAAGCCGCGCGCCGGAGACACCCCCGCCCAGGTCATCTACCAGCACCTCAACGAGGACGTCCCGGCCCCCTCGGCCGTCGTCCCGGGGCTTCCCGTCGCGCTCGACGACCTGGTGGCGAGCGCCACCGCCCGCAATCCCGAGGTCCGTCCGTTCGACGCGGTGGCGCTGCTCGCCGAGGCCCGTGAGGCCCGCTCCGGCCTGACCGACGCCCAGCTGGACGCCGTACCGCCGCAGGCCCTCGCCGAGGCGCACGACGCCGCCGAGGACCTTACGAGCGTGATCCCCCGGCTGATCCCGGCCGATCCGGGCGTCGCCCATCACACCAGCCGGCTGGAGATGCCCGCGCCGATGCCGCCGCCCGCGCCGCGCGGACCGTGGCGCTTCGGTCCGCGGCGCTCCGTCATGGCCGCGGTCCTCGCCGTGCTGCTGGTGCTGGGCGTCGGCACCGGTGTCTGGTACATCAACTCCGGGCAGTTCACCCGGGTGCCCTCACTGCTCGGCCAGACCGAGAAGACCGCCCAGCAGCGGCTCTCGGACGCAGGTCTGGAGCTCAAGGGCGTCAAGCGGTCCTACAGCGACACCGTGGAACGCGGCAAGGTCATCAGCAGCGACCCCGAGTCCCGTGCCCGCATCCGGAGGAACGACGCGGTGACGCTGGTCGTCTCGCGCGGCCCCGAGATCGTGAAGGTGCCCGATCTGCAGGGCCTCTCGGTCGCCGATGCCAGCCGTGCGCTGAAGAAGGTTGGCCTGGTGCCCGGCATGGTCACCAAGGAGTTCAGCGAGGAGACGGTACGGGGCGACGTGATCCGTACGGACCCCGCGGCCGGCGCCGAGCGCCACCCGGACTCCGCGGTCGCCCTGGTCGTCAGCAAGGGCGCCCCGGTCGACGTCCCCGATGTCACCGGGCTGTCCGTCGTGGACGCCACCGCCGCGCTGGACGAGCAGGGCCTGAAGGCCAAGGTGCTGCCCGACCGGGTCAACTCCCCCGAGGTCGCGGGCGACATCGCCCATCAGTCACCGGCCCGGGGCAGCCAGGCCGCCGAGGGCGACACCATCACGCTCACGGTCTCCAAGGGACCGCGGATGATCGACGTCCCGGACGTCACCGGCAAGGACGTCGACGCCGCCAGGAGCGAACTGGAGAACGCGGGTTTCGAGGTCAAGGTCGACCGCCCGTTCCTCTCCTTCAGCAACACCATCGCGCGCCAGTCCGTCGATGGCGGAAAACAGGCCCCCGAGGGCAGCACCATCACCATCAGGACCAAGGGGCTCTAGATCCATATGCGCAACCCCGTCGGCGGCCATGTTCCCGTGGCCGGAGGCCTCGCCAAGGTCGGCCTCCCGTACGCCCGCGAGATGGCGGCGGAGGCCGTCCAGGTCTTCGTCGCCAACCCGCGCGGCTGGGCGACGCCCGTCGGCAACCCGGCCCAGGACGAACAGTTCCGCGCCGAGTGCGCCGCCGAGTCCATACCGGCGTACGTCCATGCCCCGTACCTGATCAACTTCGGCTCGCACACCGGGGCCACCGTCGAGAAGTCCGTGGACTCACTGCGCCACTCACTGCGCCGGGCCCGCGAGATCGGCGCCCTGGGCGTCGTGGTGCACACCGGATCGGCGACCGGCGGCCGCCCGCGCGAGCAGGCCCTCGCGCAGGTCCGCACGCACATGCGGCCGCTCCTGGACGAGCTGACGCACGACGACGACCCGTATCTGCTGCTGGAGTCGACCGCCGGACAGGGCTCCTCGCTCTGCTCACGGACCTGGGACTTCGGCCCGTACTTCGAGGCGCTCGACGCCCACCCCAAGCTCGGCATCTGTCTCGACACCTGCCACATCTACGCGGCGGGCCACGATCTGACCGGCCCGGCGGGCATGCGCCGAACCCTGGACCTCCTGGTGGACACGGTCGGCGGGGGACGGCTGAAACTGATCCATGCCAACGATTCCAAGGACGTGGTGGGCGCCCACAAGGACCGCCACGAGAACATCGGCGCCGGGCACATCGGCGAGGAACCGTTCCGGGAACTGTTCGCCCACCCGGCCACCGCCGGCGTGCCGCTGATCATCGAGACGCCGGGCGGCAAGGACGGCCACGCGGCGGACGTGGCGCGGCTGAAAGGGCTGCGCGGGCGCCAGGGTCAGAGCTCGGGGCCGTCCCCCGGCTCCTCCTGATACGAGTAGCGCTGCTCGCGCCACGGATCGCCGATGTTGTGATAGCCGCGCTCCTCCCAGAAGCCGCGGCGGTCGGCCGTCATGTACTCGACGCCGCGGACCCACTTGGGCCCCTTCCAGGCGTAGAGGTGCGGCACGATGAGCCGCAGCGGGAAGCCGTGCTCGGCGGTGAGCAGCTCGCCACCTTTGTGAGTGGCGAAAAGTGTTCGGTCCGAGGCGAAGTCGGAGAGCCGCAGGTTCGAGCTGAACCCGTACTCGGCCCAGACCATCACATGGGTGACGTTCGGCGCGGGCGGTGCGAGTTCCAGGATCGTACGGGCGAGCACGCCGCCCCATTCGGCGCCGAGCATGCTGAATTTGGTGACGCAGTGCAGGTCGGCGACCACCGAGGTGAACGGCAGCACCGAGAATTCCTCGTGGTTCCAGCAGTGCTTCTCGCCGTCCGCCGTGGCACCGAAGACCCGGAACTCCCAGCGGTCGGGCTTGAACTTGGGCACGGGCCCGTAGTGGGTAACCGGCCAACCACGCTGGAGTCGCTGTCCCGGCGGAAGCTCGGACTGCTCTGACGCGCGGTTTTCCCGGCTTTCCGGCTGACCCATGACTCCATGGTGACAGACAGGCAGGGGTGGTACCGACCAGGGCCCGGGCAATTCGGACAACTCGTACTAAGCATGTACTTACTGGACGAGCACCGGGTGCGGTGCGAGGATGCGGCCAACTTGACCAGTTCACCGGTTGGAAGGAGCCTCTGCGATGCAGGGCGACCCCGAGGTCCTTGAGTTCCTGAACGAGCAGCTGACCGCCGAATTGACTGCCATCAACCAGTATTTCCTGCATGCAAAGATGCAGGACAACTTCGGCTGGACGAAGCTCGCGAAGTACACCCGCTCCGAGTCGTTCGACGAGATGAAGCACGCGGAGATCCTCACGGACCGCATCCTCTTCCTCGATGGACTTCCCAACTACCAGCGGTTGTTCCATGTACGGGTGGGCCAGACCGTCACCGAGATGTTCCAGGCGGACCGTCAGGTCGAGGCGGAGGCGATCGACCGCCTCAAGCGCGGGATCGAGCTGATGCGCGGCAAGGGTGACATCACGTCCGCAAACATCTTTGAGTCGATCCTGGAGGACGAGGAGCACCACATCGACTACCTCGACACCCAGCTGGAACTGGTCGAGAAACTCGGAGAGGCGCTCTACATCGCCCAGCAGATCGAACAGCCGGACAGCTAGGAGGGTGCTCGATCCATGCGGACCAGACGGATCAGGCCGGTCCGGACCGGATCGTGCCGGGTCGGATCAGGCCGCTTCGGAGAGCCGGATGCCCGGGGTCACGCCCGGGACGTCGCCGGGATCGATACCCGGAGCGGCCTCGGGGGCGCTGCCCGTCCCGGCGTCGCCCGTGGTGCGGGGTGTCCGCTTCCGGTCGAGCAGTTCGCGGCGCGGACAGGCGCCCCGGCCGAGCACGGCCTGGATGGCGCGGACGCAGCCGCCGCAGTCCGTCCCCGCCTTGCAGGCGGAGGCTATCTGCCGGGGTGTACACGCCCCGGCGTCCGCATGTTCCTTGACCTGCTTCTCCGTGATGCCGAAGCACGAGCAGACGTACACGCGGTTCACCTCCCGGCGGGATCGGTCGTTGCTGCCACCCCGTTGATCGGTGAGGCTAACCTAACCTTACCCGGCGCCGTGGGCCCTTGAAAGCCTCCGAACGCCCTGTGGGGCACGGATCACATCGATCCGTGCCCCACAGTCATACGCGTACCACCTGCGGTGATGCCTACTGGTCCCGGTACATCTCGGCGACCAGGAACGCCAGGTCGAGGGACTGGCTGCGGTTGAGCCGCGGGTCGCAGGCCGTCTCGTAGCGCTGGTGCAGATCGTCGACGAAGATCTCGTGTCCGCCACCGACGCACTCGGTGACATCGTCACCGGTGAGCTCGACGTGGATGCCGCCCGGGTGCGTACCGAGGCCCTTGTGGACCTCGAAGAAGCCCTTGACCTCGTCCAGGACGTCGTCGAAGCGACGGGTCTTGTGACCGGAGGCGGCCTCGAAGGTGTTGCCGTGCATCGGGTCGGTCACCCACGCCACGGTGGCGCCGGAGGCGGTGACCTTCTCGACCAGGTCGGGCAGCTTGTCGCGGACCTTGTCGGCGCCCATGCGGACGATGAAGGTCAGCCGGCCGGGCTCGCGCTCGGGGTCGAGGCGTTCGATGTAGCCGAGTGCCTCGTCGACGGTGGTCGTCGGGCCGAGCTTGATGCCGATCGGGTTGCGGATCTTCGAGGCGAACTCGATGTGCGCGCCGTCCATCTGGCGGGTGCGCTCACCGATCCAGACCATGTGGCCGGAGGTGTCGTACAACTGGCCGGTGCGCGAGTCGGTACGGGTCAGCGCCGACTCGTAGTCCAGCAGCAGGCCCTCGTGCGAGGAGTAGAACTCGACCGCCTTGAACTCGGCCGGGTCCGTACCGCACGCCTTCATGAAGTTCAGCGCGTTGTCGATCTCGCGGGCGAGCGCCTCGTAGCGCTGGCCGGACGGCGACGACTTCACGAAGTCCTGGTTCCAGGCGTGCACCTGGCGCAGGTCGGCGTAACCGCCGGTGGTGAAGGCGCGGACCAGGTTCAGCGTGGAAGCGGATGCGTGGTACATCTGCTTCAGCCGCTCCGGGTCCGGGACGCGGGACTCCTCGGTGAAGGCGAAGCCGTTGACGGAGTCGCCGCGGTAGGTCGGCAGGGTGACGCCGTCGCGGGTCTCGGTCGGCTTGGAGCGCGGCTTGGAGTACTGGCCGGCGATCCGGCCCACCTTGACGACGGGCACGGAGGCCGCGTAGGTCAGGACGGCGCTCATCTGGAGCAGCGTCTTCAGCTTGGCCCGGATGTGCTCGGCGGACACGGCGTCGAATGCCTCGGCGCAGTCGCCGCCCTGCAGCAGGAACGCCTCGCCCTTGGCGACGGCTCCCATGCGGGCACGCAGCTGGTCGCACTCGCCCGCGAAGACGAGCGGCGGATACGACGCGAGGTCCGCGAGCACATCGCGCAGAGCCTCGGCATCGGGGTACTCGGGCTGCTGCGCCGCGGGAAGGTCTCGCCAGGTCGCCTTGCCGGCGACACTCTGGGATTCAGCGTTCACGATCACGTCAGCAAGAATACGGGGTCGGCGCTCCCCTACCGGTACTCGACCGCCTGGTGAGACGGACCCATCGGCCTTGTCTCACCGGACGACCCCTCGGCGGCGGGGAACAAAGTGGCCGCGTCCGCGAGAAGGCCCCGGCACCGCAGCAGCGGGGAACACCCCCTGTCGACGGACTCGCGCCCCGCCGGTCACGCTGCCATGCGCTACGATCCACGGCATGTTCGCGCAGACAAACCAGAACTGGTGGTGGACCGCTCATCCGGCGGCCCACTGATCGATCGCGCGCTACAGACCACGCGAAGGCCGCCCGAGGGGCGGCCTTCTCTGCGTTTCGGGAGCCGTTCCTCCATTCCGGAAGGAATACCCCCATGTCTCAGCCGCACCGCACCGACCTCGTCATCGAGCGGCTGCTCCGTGCCGACAGCCCGCCGTTCGCGCTGCTGCGCAGGCGCACTCCCGGCCGCGATCAGGACACCGTCGAGGTACTGATCGGCCGGGTACGGGAAGTGGACCGGCTCGCCGGTCTCCCGGTCGGCGAGCTGCCGTCGCTCGCCCTGGTGCCGTTCCGGCAGATCGCCGAGCGCGGCTTCGACGTGCGCGACGACGGGACGCCGCTGTCCGTGCTGGTCGCCGAGGAGACGTACGAGCTGCCGCTCGCCGAGGTGCTGGACCACTTGCCGGTCCATGACGTGCAGGTCGAGGGCGGCCGGTTCGACGTTCCGGACGAGGAGTACGCCGGGATCGTGCGGCGGATCGTCGAGGACGAGATCGGGCGGGGCGAGGGCGCGAACTTCGTCGTCCGGCGGACCTTCCGGGGCGAGATCCCGGGCTTCGGGCGGGCGGACGCGCTGGCCCTCTTCCGGCGGCTGCTGGCCGGTGAGCGGGGCGCTTACTGGACGTTCGTCGTCCACACGGGGGACAGCGGGCCCGAAGGGCCTTCCTTCTCGGGGCGGCGGCGGGCGACGGGGGACAGCGGGGCCGCAGGCCCCTCCTTCTCGGGGCGGCGGCGGGCGACGGGTGGGCGGACCCTCGTCGGGGCGAGTCCCGAGGTGCATGTGCGGATGTCGGGCGGCACGGTCGTGATGAACCCGATCAGTGGCACGTACCGCTACCCCGCCGAGGGCCCGGGCGTCGAGGGGCTGCTGGCCTTCCTCGCCGACCACAAGGAGCGGGACGAGCTCTCCATGGTGGTCGACGAGGAACTCAAGATGATGTGCACCGTTGGCGACATGGGCGGGGTGGTGGTCGGGCCGCGGCTCAAGGAGATGGCCCATCTCGCGCACACGGAGTACGAGCTGCGCGGGCACTCCTCGCTGGATGTGCGCGAGGTGCTGAGGGAGACCATGTTCGCGGCGACGGTCACCGGTTCCCCCGTGCAGAACGCCTGCCGGGTCATCAAGCGGTACGAGCCCGGCGGGCGCGGCTACTACGCGGGCGCGCTGGCGCTGCTGCGGCAGGAGCCGGGCGGGGCGCAGTCCCTGGACTCGCCGATCCTGATCCGTACCGCCGACATCGCGGCCGACGGACGGTTGCGGGTGCCGGTCGGGGCGACGCTGGTACGCCACTCCGACCCGGACAGCGAGGTCGCCGAGACCCACGCGAAGGCGGCCGGAGTGCTGGCCGCGCTGGGGGTGCGGCCGGGCCGCCCGCGCGACCGCGCGATGCGTCCGCAGCCGGCCGGCGATCCGCGGGTGCAGGCGGCGCTGGACGCCCGGCGGGACGGTCTGGCGCCGTTCTGGCTGCGGATGCAGGAGCGTACGCACGAGCTCTCCGGCCATGCGCTGGTGGTCGACGGGGAGGACACCTTCACCGCGATGCTGGCGCATCTGCTGCGCTCATCGGGTCTGGACGTGTCGGTGCACCGCTACGACGAGCCGGGCCTGCGCGAGCGCGTACGGGCGCACGCGGGCCCGGTCGTGCTGGGCCCCGGGCCCGGGGATCCGGGCGACACGGCCGATCCGAAGATGCGGCTGCTGCGCGAGTTCGCCGCCGAGCTGGTCCGTGACCACCGGCACGGGCTGCTGGGGGTCTGTCTCGGCCATGAGCTGATCGCGGCGGAGCTGGGTCTGGAGATCGTCCGCAAGACCGTGCCGCATCAGGGCGCGCAGACCCGGATCGAGCTGTTCGGGCGCCCCGAGACGGTCGGCTTCTACAACAGCTTCACCGCGCGCTGCGACGACGGTGCGGTCACCGAACTGGCGGCGCACGGTGTCGAGACGAGCCTGGACGCGGCGACCGGGGAGCTGCACGCGCTGCGCGGGCCGGGCTTCGCCTCGGTGCAGTTCCACCCGGAGTCGGTGCTGACCCTGCGCGGCGCGACGATCGTGGCCGAGCTGCTGGCGGGGCTGCCGCTCGCCGGCCGAGAGGCAGTCGGGTGACCTACGACAGGGCGTGGCTGCCCGGCCGGAGGTCACCCGACTGCCTCTGAAGGGGCGGCGGGACCCCGGAGGGGATCCGGGGTCTCAGCCCTACGGGAGCGCCGGGACGAGGACGTTCTCGCTGCGGCGGCCCGCCAGGTAGTCGGCGACGTTCCGGACGGTGGCGTCGATGATCTGGGCCACGGCCTCCTGGGTGTAGTACGCCTGGTGCGAGGTCACGATGACGTTCGGGAAGGTGACGAGCCGGGCGAGGGTGTCGTCGTCGATGCCCTCCAGGGACTTGTCGAGGAAGAACAGCCCGGCCTCCGCCTCGTACACATCGAGCCCGACGCCCAGGAGGCGGCCCGCGCGGAGTTCGGCGACCAGTGCCGTCGCGTCGATGAGCCCGCCGCGGCTGGAGTTGATCAGGATCGCGTCGTCCTTCATCCTCGCCAGGGCGTCCGCGCCGATGATGTGGCGGGTCGCGGGCAGCAGCGGGACGTGCAGGCTGACCAGGTCGGACTCGACGAGGAGCCGCTCCTTGTCGACGTACTCCATGCCGAGGCCGACGCAGGCGGGATTCTCGGCGACGTCCCAGCCGAGCAGCTTCATGCCGAATCCGTGGGCGATACGGGTGAAGGCCTCGCCGATCTTGCCCGTACCGATCACACCGGCCGTGCGGCCGTGCATGTCCCGGCCGAGGAGGCCGTCGAGCCGGAAGTCGAAGTCACGGGTACGGCTCGCGGCCCGGATGATGCGGCGGTTGACCGCCATCGCGAGGGTCCAGGCGAATTCCGCGACCGAGTACGGCGAGTAGGACGAGACCCGGGCGACCCGCAGGGCGAGCCGTTCCGCGACGTCGAGGTCGATGTTGTTGAAGCCGGTGGAGCGCTGGGCGATCATCTGCGTGCCGCCCGCCGCGAGGGTCTGCAGGACGCCGCTGCCCAGGTCGGCGTTGACGCTGGTCGAGATGACCTCGTATCCCGTGGCGATGGCGGCGGTGTCCTTGGTGAGGAAGACGTCCAGGCAACGGACCTCGTGCTCTTCGGCGAAGGCCTTCTCGATCAGCGGCTTCTCGTCGGACTGCACACCGAATGCCAGGATTTCCACGACGTCTCCAGCCTTCTTGATGCGCGTTTCCTGATGTGCGCGAAAAGCGGCGTTATGTACCGGATGTTCGCGAATATACGGCCCGCGCCCCTGGCCCGCCGCTCGGCCGAAGAGGGCTGCGCCGCTCAGCCGAAGAAGACACCGGCCTCCGCGTAGAGGGCCGGATCGACCGTCTTGAGGCGAGCGGTCGCCTCCGCGATCGGCACCCGCACGATGTCGGTGCCCTGCAGGGCGACCATCATGCCGAAGTCGCCTTCCCGCACGGCGTCGATGGCGTGCAGGCCGAAGCGGGTGGCCAGCCAGCGGTCGAAGGCGCTGGGAGTACCGCCGCGCTGGACATGGCCGAGGACGGTCGTTCTGGCTTCCTTGCCGGTGCGGCTCTCGATCTGCTTGGCCAGCCATTCACCGACGCCGGAGAGCCGGACATGGCCGAAGGAGTCGTGCGAGCCGTCCTTGAGGATCAGCTCACCCTGTGTGGGCATGGCCCCTTCGGCGACCACCACGATCGGTGCGTAACTGGCCCCGAAACGGGAGGTGACCCAGGAGCAGACCTGGTCGATGTCGAAGCGCTGTTCCGGGATGAGGATGACGTTCGCACCGCCGGCCAGCCCCGAGTGGAGCGCGATCCAGCCCGCGTGGCGGCCCATCACCTCGACGACGAGGACCCGCATATGGGATTCGGCCGTGGTGTGCAGGCGGTCGATCGCCTCGGTCGCGATGGAGACGGCCGTGTCGAAGCCGAAGGTGTAGTCCGTGGCGGAGAGGTCGTTGTCGATGGTCTTGGGTACGCCGACGCACTTGATGCCGTGCTCGTCGGACAGGGTCGCCGCTACCCCGAGGGTGTCCTCGCCGCCGATCGCGATGAGCGCATCGACCTCGTACGCGGCGAGACTGTCCCTGATCCGGCGGACGCCGTTTCCCGCGCCGAGCGGATTGGTGCGCGAGGAACCGAGGATGGTGCCGCCGCGCGGCAGGATGCCACGCACCGCCGGGATGGAGAGCGGCACCGTCTCGCCCTCCAGCGGGCCGCGCCAGCCGTCCCGGAATCCGATGAAGTCGTAGCCGTACTCCTGCACGCCCTTGCGGACGACGGCGCGGATGACCGCATTGAGTCCGGGGCAGTCGCCGCCCCCGGTCAGTACCCCGACCCGCATGGACGCATCCCTTCGCCGACGTGAGCCCGCCATCGACCACGCTAAGGGTGATCCAGGTCACTCAGGAATGGGTCGGATGGTCAAACTCCGTGCAAATCGGGCGGGTTGAGTCAGGCGTCGTCGAGACCGCGCTCGATCGCGTACCGCACGAGCTCCACCCTGTTGTGCAACTGGAGCTTGCCCAGGGTGTTCTGGACGTGGTTCTGGACAGTGCGGTGCGAGATGACCAGGCGCTCGGCGATCTGCTTGTACGAGAGCCCCTTGGCGACCAGCCGCAGCACCTCGGTCTCGCGCTCGGTGAGCTGCGGGGCCTTGGGTTCGTGGGACGCGACGGGGGTGGGGTCCGAGGCGAGCCTGCGGTACTCGCCGAGGACCAGTCCGGCCAGGCCCGGGGTGAAGACGGGGTCGCCGACGGCAGTGGACCGCACGGCCTCGGTCAGCTCCTGCGTACTGGCCGACTTGAGCAGATAGCCGGTGGCGCCGGACTTGACCGCCTCCAGTACGTCGGCGTGCTCGCCGCTCGCGGAGAGGACCAGCACCCGCAGCCCCGGGTGGGAGCCGACGAGCTCCTTGCAGACCTGTACGCCGGGCATGCCGGGCAGGTTGAGATCGAGTACGAGGACGTCGGGGGTGGCGGCCCTGGCCCGGCGCACGGCCTGCGGTCCGTCACCCGCCGTCGCCACGACCTCGAAACCGGACTCGGAAAGATCGCGGGCCACCGCGTCGCGCCACATCGGGTGGTCGTCGACCACCATCACCCTGATGGCCCGCTCCTCGGCGCCCCGGGTGTTCTCCGTGCTCATCTGCCTGATCCTGCCTTCCCCCGCGAACCTACAAATCCTGTGAAGCGTTGAAGCGTTGAAGCGTTGAAGCGTTTGAAACCTACGGGACTTACGGGACTACGCGACCTTCGGGACCTTCAACTCGACCTCGGTGCCCTGGCCGGGCACCGAAATCAACTCCGCTGTGCCGCCCAGGTCACGCAGCCGCCCCCGGATCGACAGGGCGACCCCCATGCGTCCCTCCCCCTCCGCCTGGGCGAGCCGCCCTTCCGGGATGCCCGGGCCGTCGTCCCGGACCGTCACGATCACCTCGTCCGGCCAGTCCTCGACGAGGATCCAGGCCTGGGCGGTCTCCCCCGCGTGCACCCTCACATTGTCCAGGGCAGCACTGACAGCGGCCGCCAGCTCCTTCGCGGCCGCGGGAGCGAGCAACACCGGAGCGCCGGGCTCCGCGAAGCTGATCCGGGAGCCGGCGTGCGGGGCGAGCAGGGAGCGCAGATCGCAGCCGGCCCGCCCGGACGATCCGTCCTCCTCGTCGTCCACCTCGACGCTGCGGACCACGGCGCCCTCGGCGGCGTCCTCGGAGACCCGGGTGGTGGGCACGAGCCCGCTGGAGACCAGGGTGCGCAGGGCGACTTCCTGCTCCCCGGCCATCCGGCCCAGTTCGGCGGCCTCACCGCCCAGCGCGGTGCCGCGGCGCTGCACCATCGCTAGGACCTGGAGCACGCTGTCGTGGATGTCGCGGGCCAGCCGTTCCCGCTCGCGGGTGGCGGCCTCGATCTCCAGCGCGCGGGCGAGGGTGCGCTCACTGGCCCTGGCCACCTCGACGACGTAACCGATGGCGATGGAAGCCACCCAGACCAGCAGGACGTTGTGGAAGGTGTCCCGGCTGGGCTCGCCGCGCTCGATGATGTTGGCGACGGCGACGAAGGTGGAGGCGAAGGCCGCCCAGCGCCAGCCGCCCTTGATCGCGAAGGCCAGCACGGAACCCGCGGTCCAGATCGACGGCAGCGTCGGACCGTCGATCTGCTGGGCCTCGAAGTCGGCGAGCGGAGTGAGGAGGATACCGGCGAGGGCGACCGCCAGGTCGGCGCCGAGGAAGCGCCTGGTGCAGGCGACGGCGCCCGCAACCTTCGGGAGAGTGGCGAGCGTCCAGGCCGACATCACCACCAGGAAGGCCACGGCCACCCACGGCCGGTCGTACCTGTCCCGGCCGAAGACGGCGAGCAGCACCGCGTAGAGCATCGTCAGAATGCGGTACGCCGTCAGCGCACGCCACAGCGGCTGCTCCACCGACATCCGTACGACCCGCTCACGCTTGGCCATGTCCCCACCCCCCGGACGGAAACGACGCGGTTACGCGCCGAACCGTTCCGTCACTCCTGCGTCACTCCTGCGTTCCGGACTCTCTGGCCGCGCGCTTCTCCTCCTCGGCGCGGCGCTTCGCCTCGTCCGCGATCTGCCGCTTGGCGGCGGTCGCGTAGATGTCGACGTACTCCTGGCCGGAGAGCTTCATGATCTCGTACATCACCTCGTCGGTGACCGAGCGCAGGATGAAGCGGTCCCCCTCCATGCCGTGATAGCGGCTGAAGTCGAGCGGTTTGCCGATCCTGATCCCGGGACGCATCAGTTTGGGCATCACCCGACCGGGCGGCTGGATCTTCTCCGTGTCGATCATCGCGACGGGGATGACGGGCGCTCCGGTGGCCAGCGCCACCCGGGCGAGCCCGCCGGGCTTGCCGCGGTAGAGACGGCCGTCGGGCGAGCGGGTGCCCTCCGGATAGATGCCGAAGAGTCCGCCGCTCTCGATGACCTCGATGCCCGCCTTGATGGCCGCCTCACCGGCGCCGCGGGCACCCGAGCGGTCCACCGGGAGCTGGCCCACGCCCTTGAAGAAGGCGGCGGTCAGCCTGCCCTTCACCCCGGGTGCGGTGAAGTACTCGGACTTGGCGATGAAGGTGACCTTGCGGTCCAGGACGGCCGGGAGGAAGAAGGAGTCGGAGAACGACAGATGGTTGCTCGCGAGGATCGCCGGTCCCTGCGCGGGGATGTTCTCCAGGCCCTCCACCCACGGCCGGAAGGCGAGCTTCAGACCCCCGCCGATGGAGAACTTCATTGCGCCGTAGATCAACTCGGGTGCCTCCTGTGTCCTGTCGCAACGACCTTAACCCGTGTGGCCGTCCGCGCTCCCGCCCGGCGTGGACCGGAAACGGCGGACGCGGCCACGCCCATGGCGGCTGCCGGTGTCGGCCACCCGGCCGGTCTCGCTGACCGCCCCGCCCGGTCTCGGTGACCGCCCCGGCCGGTGTCAGTGACGACCCTGGTCGGTGTCAGTCCGGTCGCGTACGGTGAAGTAATCCTTCCGCGCTCCCCCTTTCGCTCCCCTGCGAGCCTCACGAACAGGAGACCCCGGTGCCGGTCCTGCCTGGAGCCGAGCCGTTCCGCCACGAGGGCGGAGAGGTCGGCGTCCTTCTCTGTCACGGATTTACCGGTTCCCCGCAGTCGCTGCGCCCCTGGGCCGACCATCTGGCGGAGCGCGGGCTCACCGTGTCACTGCCGCTGCTGCCCGGGCACGGCACCCGCTGGGAGGACATGCAGCTCACGGGCTGGCAGGACTGGTACGCGGAGGTGGACCGGGAACTGCGCGCCCTGCTGGAACGGTGCCGTCAGGTCTTCGTCTTCGGCCTCTCCATGGGAGGTGCGCTGACGCTGCGGCTGGCGGCGAAGCACGGGGACGCGATCAGTGGTCTGGTCCTCGTCAATCCGGCGAACAAGGTGCACGGCCTGTCGGCGTACGCGCTGCCGGTGGCCCGCCATCTGGTGCGGACGACGAAGGGGCTGGCGAGCGACATCGCCCTGCCGGGCTCCGCCGAGGTGGGGTACGACCGGGTGCCGCTGCACGCGGCGCATTCGCTGCGGAATTTCTTCCGCCTGGTCGATGCCGAGCTGCCGCAGGTCACCCAGCCGATCGTCCTGCTGCACAGCCCGCAGGACCATGTGGTGCCGCCCGCGGACTCGGCCCGGATCCTCAGCCGGGTGTCCTCGACGGACGTCGAGGAGATCCTGCTGGAACAGAGCTACCACGTGGCGACGTTGGACCACGATGCGGAGCGGATCTTCGACGAGAGCTACCGGTTCATCGGCCGCCTCGCTCCGAGCGTCGGAATGAAGGGGAGCACGTCAGGTGGCTGAGCACGACGCGGAGCGCGCGGGCAGTGAAGAGGGGCGCGAGCCCCTTCCCGCGGAGGGAACGGCCGTTCCCGAGGACGGTACGGGTACCGGTGCGGGCACGGGCCCGCAGGACGCCGCTGCCGCCCGGACGGCGCCACAGGGCGGCGACGGCGGCGACGAGGGCGACGGATCCGACCGGTCGATCGACGAGAAAGCCGCCTGGGAGGCGATCGTCGCGGGGTACGGCGAGGAGCCGGCGGACCCGCCGGGCGCCAGGCCGTTCAGGTCGATCGAGGATCTCGCCCTGCTGGAGGACGATCAGTCGGGCGTCCTGGACCCGGACAAGGGGGTCGGGAAGAAGTCCCCGAAGCCGCCGGAGAAGCCGCTCGGCAGCTCGATCGTGTTCGCGCCCGGCGTCGCCGGCCCGCGCGACTACGAGGTCGCGGAGCCGAAGGACGACGACCTCGACGACAGCGACGAGGGGCATTTCGTTCCCCCGGAGCCGCCCCCGTTGCCGGAGGCCGATGTCACGGCGAAGTTTGCCTGGCTCGCGGTCGTCGGCGGCCCGGTGCTGATGCTGATCGCGGTGCTGCTGCGGTGGGACATGACCTGGTGGCTCACGACGATCTGTGTCGGCGGCTTCCTGGGCGGCTTCGTCACGCTGGTGGCGCGCATGCAGGACGACGACGAGGACGGCGACGACCCGGGCCGCGGCGCGGTGGTCTGAGACCGGTCCGGCGGGGGTACCCCTGATGCCCTGAGCCGCTGCCGCCGCGGCTCAGGGCCTGGTCGCGGGCACCCGTAGCGCTGCCAGCACCGGCAGGTGGTCCGTGGCCGCTCGCAGGTCCGCGTCGGTGACACCGGGCAGCCCCGCCGGGACACCGCAGCCGAGCACCTCGATCCCGCTCGTCGCGAAGACCGCGTCGATGCGCCGCCGCGGCTCGTCCGGCGTGAAGGTGTGTTCGCCGCCCCACGGCCGGACGGCCCAGCAGTCCTGGAGACGCCCGGCCAGCCGCCTGAAAGCGGCCCCGGTCGGTACGTCGTTGAGGTCGCCCGCCACGATGGTGTGCTCGACACCCATCGCGTCCAGCCGGTCCAGCAACATGTCGGCCTGGGCCAGGCGTTCGTCGCGCCGCAGGCTCAGGTGGAAGCTCAGCAGACCGATCCGGGTGCCCGCGATCCGTACCACCGATGTGGCGAAACCCCGGCGGTGCAGTCCGGGGGTGAGCGGCAGCAGGACGTCCTCCGTGCGCTCCACCGTGGCCCGCAACGAGCAGAGCAGCAGCGGACCGGCCGCCGTGGCGCCGCCGCCGAGGACGACGAGGTCGGTGCGGGCCGCGAGCCAGGCGGCGCGCTTGCGCCACCGGAAGAAGCGCGGGGCCTCCTGGATGAGGACGAGGTCGGGGGCGCAGGCGCTGATGACGCGGGCCAGCGCCGCGCAGTCGTCGCGCATCGAGCGGATGTTGTAGCCGAGCACTCTGATGACGGCCGAACCATCCGGCTCGGTACGGGAGTCGGGCAGTGGCGTCAGGACCATGCGTCTCACGATACGACGGACGCCCGCCGCACCCCACAGGGGCGCGACGGGCGTCCGGTTCTGTCCGGTTCCGGCCGGCTCAGCCCTGGCGGGCCAGGTCCGCCGCGCCCACCAGCCCTGCCTTGCCGCCCAGTTGGGCCGCGAGCACCTGGGCGTGCGGGCGCCACTCGCCGCCGATCAGCCAGCGCCGGAACGACTTGCGGATCGGGTCGAGGACGAGCTCGCCCTCGTCCGACACGCCACCGCCGACGATGAACGCGGACGGGTCGAACAGCGAGGCGAGGTCGGCGAGTCCGGCGCCGGCCCAGCGGGCCAGCTCGTGGAACGAGTCGATCGCCACCGGGTCGCCCTGCCGGGCGGCCACGCTGATGTGCTTGCCCTCGATGCCATCCACCGTGCCGTCGCCGAGGGACAGCAGGATCGTGGCGTTCTCGGGGGTGGCGTTGGCGCGCTGCTTCGCGTACCGGACAAGTGCGCGCCCGGAGGCGTACTGCTCCCAGCAGCCCTGGCTGCCGCAGCCGCAGAGGAGGCCGTCCGGGACGACCCGGATGTGGCCGAACTCGGCGGCCACGCCGAAGCGGCCGCGGCGCAGCTTGTTGCCGATGATGATGCCGCCGCCGAGACCGGTGCCGAGCGTGATGCAGATGACGTCGTCATGCCCCTGCCCGGCGCCGAAGCGGTACTCGCCCCAGGCCGCGGCGTTGGCGTCGTTCTCGACGACGACCGGAAGGCCGACGCGCTGTTCGACCTTGTCCTTCAGCGGCTCGTACCGCCAGTTGATGTTGGGCGCGAACAGCACGGTGGCGCGCTTGTCGTCGACGTATCCGGCAGCGCCGATGCCGACGGCCTCGATCTGGTGGCCCTCGCTCGCGCCGGACACCGCCGACGCGATCGCGTCCACGATGCCGTCGGCCGTCGGCGGGGTCGGCACCTTGAACGTCGAGAGGATCCGGCCCTCTTCGTCGACCACTCCAGCTGCGATCTTCGTGCCGCCGATATCGACGCCGATGGTGAGTCCCATGAATCCCTCAGTTTCGGTCGAGCCCCGCTGTGGCCAACGGTACCCGAGCCGGGGGCCCGGCCCCTCCGTGCCGGTCAGTCCAGGTCGATGTGCTCGCCTGCGGCGGGGCCCTCGTCGCGGGGGTCGGTGGGGTCGTCGGCCTTCTTTTCGGTGCCCGCGGGGTCCCCGGCTCCCCGGGTCCAGCGGCGTTCCTGGCCTTCCACCGCGGAGCGGTAGGCGGCGAGCAGTTCACTTCCGGCCGCGGCGATGTGGTCGAACACGTCCGGATTACGTTCGATGACGGGCTCGACGGCGGACTTCGCCTGCTTGATGATCTGCCGCACGGTGCCCTGGGCCGCCGCGCCGAGGAGCGGCGTCTGGAGGGAGGAGATCTTGTCGGCCACGGCGTCGACCAGCTTGCGCAGCTCGTCGGCGGCGGCGCCGGGCGGCGGGCCGTGCTGGGCGCGGCGGCGGGCCTGCTCCGCTTCGAGGTCCTCGGCGCAGGCCTTCGCCCACGCGTCGTCGTCGGCGGGACGATCGGTGGCTTCGCTCATGGCGGACTCCTGCGACGTGGTGTGCCTGCGGTGCGTATCAGGGGGTACGCACTACCGACGTTACCGGAACCGTGACGCGCCGTTCAGCTCGTCCGGGGCCACAGCCCGGGGTCCGGCGTGAACCTGACGCGGAGCACCCCGTCGGTGAGGGCGGCGCCGGATACGGTGCAGCGGCGCAGCCCGGACTCCAGGGGAACGATCCGGTGGAACGGGCCCACGGTGAGGAGCAGTTCGTCGCCGCGGCGCACCAGTTGGAGGTCCGTCTTGACGGCGCCGGGCAGGGGCAGGCACCAGACGAGCACCGGGTCGCCCTCGCCGGACCGCGGGGCGGTCACGATCCGGGAGCCGGGCAGCAGTCTGTCCAGGCCGTCCGGGGCGTCCGGGTCCTCGATCCACCAGGGGTCGTCGGCGCGGCCCGGCCCGCGGTCGTCCAGTTCCGCGGCGAGTCCGTCGCCCTCGAAGAGGCCGCCGCCGGTGCCCGCCACCTCGAAGACGGTGCTGCTGGCGCCGGTGTCGAGGAGGATGAGGTCGTCCGGGCCGCGCGGGTCGCGGCCGAGGTGGGGCACTTCGCACAGGGCCGCCGCGGGCACCCATTCCACGTACCAGTGGTCGATGGTCTTCTCCTGCTGCGCGGCGAGGGCCGCGAACCAGGGGTCGCCGGAGTGCCTGGGCAGCACCCGGTTCACCACCAGGGTGTCGACGCGCAGTCCGTGCAGGGCGAATCCGGTGCGGGCGGTGCGCAGGGCGTCCTCGGCGGCGGGGCCGGGCTCGGCGACCAGCCGGAGCGTGGTGTTGCGGTCCTCGATCAGTGCCTGGACGGCGGCCAGCTCGGCGTCCTTGCGGGCGGCGGCCTCGTACAGCCACTGGGCGGGCATGGGTACGCCGGCGAGCTGGGCGAGCATCGGGCGCAGGGCGCGGGCGGCCTGGCGTTCCTGGGGCAGCAGCCGGCGCAGATAGCGGCGCAGCTGTTCGGGCAGGGCGAGCACGGCGAGCGCTTCGCGCAGCGGCGGCAGGTCGACGACGAGGAGTTCGTAGCCCTCGTGCGACCAGTCGCCCTCGGCGGCGCGGCGCAGGGCGTGCAGGAGGGCGAGCTGGGCGCTGCCGGGGAGTTCGGTGAGTTCCTCGGCGTCCAGCCGGTTCCCGCCGAGCAGGTCGAGCACGCCGGAGGCCCGCTCCTGGAGGGTGAGGAGTTCGCCGCGGAAGTGCTCGCCGGAGTCGATGCGGGCGGACCACAGGTTGTCGGTGACCTCGGTGGGTTCCGTGCCCGCGGGGAATCCGGGTATCGCGTCGGGGGAGAGCAGCAGGGTGCGGCGGCCCCGGCGGGCCGCGGCCAGGGCGGTCGCCGCCGCGACGGTGGTACGGCCCGCGCCGCCGGGGCCGGTGACGAGAACCGTCCGCACCGGGTCAGGCCTTCGGGACGGACTCGACGCGCTTCTTCAGACCGGCCAGGGCGCGGTCGATGATGACCTTCTCCGCCTTGCGCTTGATCATGCCGAGCATCGGGATCTTGACGTCGACGGTCAGCCGGTAGGTGACCTCGGTGCGGTCGCCGTCGCCGAGCGGGGCCAGTGCGTAGGAGCCGTCGATGGCGCGCAGCATCTGGGACTTGACGAGGGTCCAGCTGACCTCGTAGTCGCCGATCCAGGTGTACGCGAGGGTGTGGTCGTCCTTGATCGCTCCGGCGTCGAGGACGAGGCGGACCTTCTCGGCGCGGCCGCGGTCGTCGGTGGAGAGGACCTCGGCCTCCTTGACCTCGCCGGTCCACTCCGGGTAGCGGGCGAAGTCGGCGATCACTCCCATGACGTCGGCCGGCGCCGCCTCGATCGTGATGCTCGAGCTGGTGTGTTCAGCCATCGCCGTGGCTCCTCCAGTGCGGTGTACCGGTGCGTCGGCAGATGCCTGCCGTCAGAAGGCTATCGCGTGCGCGTGGCGCCCCGGTCCAGGGTCCGGCGCCGGTGCGGTCACCATTCCAGGGCCCAGGGCCTGCCGGTGGACGCGAAGTGGCCGACGTTCACGCACTCGGTGACACCGATCCGCATCCGGCGCACCAGGGGCTGGTGGACATGGCCGAACAGCGCGTACCGGGGACGGTTCCTGCGGATGGCGTCGAGCAGGGCCCGGCTGCCGCGTTCGAAGCGGCGCGCGACCGTGTCGTATGTCAGTTCCGGCACGTCGGGCGGGATGTGCGTGCACAGGACGTCGACCGGGCCGATCGCGTCGATCTTGGCGGCGTACTCCTCGTCGCTGATCTCGTACGGGGTGTTCATCGGGGTCTTCAGCCCGCCGCCGACGAAGCCGATCACCCGGCCGCCGATCTCGACGCGCTCGCCGTCCAGGACGGTGGTGCCCGGGCGTGCGTATTCGGGCCACAGGTGGGGGATGTCGACGTTGCCGTAGGTGGCGTACGTCGGGGTGGGGAACGCGGCGAAGAGCTCGGCGTACTGCTTGCGCACCGCCGAGACGATCGCGGCGTTGCGGTCCTTGCCCGCCCACAGGCCGCGGCCGAACTCCCGGGCCTCTTCGAAGCGGCGCGCGGTGCGCAGCGCGACGATCCGGTCGGCGTTCTCCACCCCGAAGAGGTCGGGGAAGATGCCGCGCGAGTGATCGGCGTAATCGAGGAAGAGCACCAGGTCACCGAGGCAGATCAGGGCGTCGGCGCCGTCCCCGGCGCGGGCCAGGGCCTCGGTGTTGCCGTGCACGTCACTGACCACATGAACGCGGGTGCGCCGCGAGGTCGGGGTTCCTTCGCTATTCGGTCCGGCTGGCATGACGATCACCCTAGGACCCCGCCGTGCACCTGGGTAGAGGCCGCCGGACCTGCTATTACCTCCGGGCGGTAACGGTGGTGGACTACTGTGCGCCCAAGGATCACGGTTGTATGTGACGCATAAGACATCTGGCCGGAACCCCCTATCGGGAACCGAGTACCGGTGGGTAACGTCCGGGCAGTCCAGTCGTGCTCACCCCACTGAGCATCAGCCATTCTCGGACCGCAGCCGGTGCGTCACACAGAGCCGTGGCACCGGAGCCCGATGAGGAGCAGCAGTCTTGCGCGAGTTCAGCCTTCCGGCCCTGTACGAGGTCCCTTCGGACGGCAACCTGACGGATCTCATCCGCCGCAACGCCGCTCAGCATCCCGATGTCGCGGTGATGAGCCGCAAGGTGGCCGGGGTGTGGACCGATGTCGACGCCACACAGTTCCTGGCCGAGGTCAGAGGCGTCGCCAAGGGTCTGGTCGCTGCGGGTGTCGAGGCCGGCGACCGGGTGGCCCTGCTCTCCCGTACCCGCTACGAGTGGGTGCTGCTCGACTTCGCGATCTGGAGTGCGGGCGCGGTCACCGTCCCGGTGTACGAGACGAGTTCGCCCGAGCAGATCCAGTGGATCCTCGGGGACTCCGGCGCCACGCTGTGCATCGTGGAGTCCCAGGCGCATCAGGACTCCGTGGCCTCGGTCCAGGCGGATCTGCCGGACCTGAAGGGCATCTGGCAGATCGAGGACCGGGCGGTCCCCCGGCTGACGGCGATCGGCGAGGACGTCTCGGACGAGATCCTCGACCTGCGGATGGCGTCCGCCAAGGCCGACGACCCGGCCACCATCGTCTACACCTCGGGCACCACCGGCCGCCCCAAGGGCTGTGTGCTCACGCACCGCAGCTTCTTCGCGGAGTGCGGCAATGTGGTGGAGCGGCTGAAGCCCCTCTTCCGTACCGGTGAGTGCTCGGTGCTGCTCTTCCTGCCCACCGCGCATGTCTTCGGACGACTGGTCGAGGTGGCCTCGGTGATGGCCCCGATCAAGCTCGGATGCGTACCGGACATCAAGCTCCTCACCGATGAACTGGCCTCGTTCCGGCCGACGTTGATCCTCGGTGTGCCGCGGGTCTTCGAGAAGGTCTACAACGCGGCGCGCGCCAAGGCGCAGGCCGACGGCAAGGGCAGGATCTTCGACAAGGCCGCGAACACGGCGATCGCGTACAGCCGCGCGCTGGGTACCGCTCAGGGCCCGTCCATGGGCCTGAAGTTCAAGCACAAGGTCTTCGACCGGCTGGTCTACGGCAAGCTGCGGGCGGTACTCGGCGGCCGCGGCGAGTACGCGATCTCCGGCGGCGCACCGCTGGGCGAGCGGCTCGGCCACTTCTACCGCGGCATCGGCTTCACCGTCCTGGAGGGCTACGGCCTCACCGAGACGTGCGCGGCCACCGCCTTCAATCCGTGGGACCGGCAGAAGATCGGTACGGTCGGCCAGCCGCTGCCCGGCTCGGTCGTCCGGATCGCCGACGACGGAGAGGTGCTGCTGCACGGCGAGCACCTGTTCACCGGCTACTGGAACAACGAGGCGGCGTCGGCCGAGGCGCTGGCCCACGGCTGGTTCCACACGGGCGACATCGGCACGCTCGACGAGGACGGCTATCTCGCGATCACCGGTCGCAAGAAGGAGATCATCGTCACGGCGGGCGGCAAGAACGTCGCTCCCGCGGTGATCGAGGACCGTATCCGCGGGCACGCCCTGGTCGCCGAGTGCATGGTGGTCGGCGACGGGCGGCCGTTCGTGGGCGCGCTGATCACGGTGGACGAGGAGTTCCTGGGCCGCTGGGCACAGGAGCACGGCAAGCCGGCCGGCTCGACGGCCGCGTCGCTGCGCGAGGACCCGGAGCTGGTGGCCGAGGTACAGCGGGCGGTGGACGACGGGAACGCCGCGGTGTCCAAGGCCGAGTCGGTACGCAAGTTCCGCATCCTGTCCTCCCAGTTCACCGAGGAGGCGGGCCACATCACGCCGTCGCTGAAGCTGAAGCGGAATGTGGTGGCGAAGGACTTCGCGGACGAGATCGAGGCGATCTACCGGGGCTGACGGACGTCGGCCGGGGGCCGTTGGCCGGCTACCGGAACCGACCGACGGCCGCCGGAACCCGGCCCGGCCCCGGCGGCGCTCCGGGCCGGTTCAGAGCAGCGCCTTGAGCCTCTCGGCCAGCAGGTCCCAGCGCCACTTCTCCTCGACCCAGGCCCGGCCCCGCTCCCCCATCCGCTGCCGCAGCTCCGGGTCGCGGAGCAGGGTGACGATCCGGTCGGCCGTCTCCTGCGCCGAGCCGCCGCGCACCACCCACCCGGTCTCGCCGTCGAGCACGGCGTCCGGCGCGCCGCCCGAGTCGCCCGCCACCACCGGCAGTCCGGTCGCGGACGCCTCCAGGAAGACGATGCCGAGGCCCTCCACGTCGAGGCCGCCCCGACGGGTCCGGCACGGCATGGCGAAGACGTCGCCGGCGCCGCAGTGGCCGGGCAGCTCGTCCCACGGCACCGGCCCCGTGAAATGCACCGAGCCGGCGACCCCGGTCCGTACGGCCAGTTGCTCCAGCTCCTTGCGGTACGGCCCGCCGCCCACGATCAGCAGCACCGCGTCCGGCACCCGCTCCAGGATCGCGGGCATCGCGAGGATCAGCGTGTCCTGGCCCTTGCGTGGCACGAGACGTGACACGCAGACGACGACGGGCCGGTCCGAGAGCCCGAGCCGGGCCCTTATCAGGTCCCCGCCGGAGTCCGGGTGGAAGGTCTTCTCGTCGACGCCGGGCGGCAGTTGGACCATGCGGTCCGCAGCCTCGGGGGTGAGTACGGCGGCGATCCGGGAGCGGGTGTACTCCCCCAGGTAGGTGATCGTGTCCGTGGTCTCGCCGATCCGGCCCAGCAGCTGCCGGGCCGCGGGCAGCTGGGCCCAGCCCGCCTCGTGACCGTGCGTGGTGGCGACCAGCCGCCGGGCGCCGGCCCTGCGCAGCGCCGGTGCCATCAGCGCGAGCGGGGCCGCGGCGCCGAACCACACGGACGTGCAGCCGTGTATGCGCAGCAGCTGCGTGGCACGCCGGGTGACCCGAGGGGTCGGCAGCAGCATCGTCGTCCGGTCGCGGACGACGGTGAAGGGCTGCTCGGCGTCGAAGGCGGCGGTGGCCGCGATGCCTTCGGGGCTGCGCTTCCAGGTGGAGGCGTATACGACGATCTGTCCGGGGTCCAGGCGCAGTGCCATGTTGTGCAGAAACGCCTGGATACCGCCGGGGCGGGGCGGGAAGTCGTTGGTCACGATCAGGGTCTTGTCCATCCCGGCCGACAGTACCGGGCGGCCGAATGGCTCCCGCACAGGCCGGGCGGGCATCATGGCTCCCCGTACCACCGGCTGCGCCGGTGGGTACCCCACCGGCGTACCCACCGGCGTACCCACTGACGAAACGGATGAGGCGGTCATGACCGGATCGACCGGCACGCGGCTCGCTCTCGCGGTCTGGGCCCTCACCAGGGTCGCGCTGCTGCTCTGCGTCACCAAGGTGATCACCCTGTCCGGACCGGACGTGACCAGCGATGTCTCGGTGATCTACCACGGCTGGTCCGAGGTCCTGAAGACCGGTACGTACCCGCGGTCCGACGTCACCTGGCAGTACCCGCCCCTCGCCGCGCTCGCCGTCCTCTCCCCCGCCCTGCTGCCGTTCCTGGACTACGCCTCGGCCTTCTTCGTCCTCGCATTCCTGTGCGACGGGCTGGTACTGGGGCTCCTGCTGTACGCGAGCCGCGGGACCGGCCGGTGGACGGCGGGCGCCTGGGTGTGGGTGGCCGGCGTGCCGCTGCTCGGTACGACCGCGTACGCCCGTTACGACGTGATGGTGACGGCGGCGGCGGTGGCGGCGCTGCTGGCGGGCGTGCGGCATCCGCGGGTGCTGGGCGCGCTGGCCGCCGTCGGTGCGCTGCTGAAGGTGTGGCCGGCGCTGATCCTGGCCGGTACCGCGCGCGGGCCGTGGACGCGCCGGGCCTGGACGGCCGCGGCGGTGACGGCGGCCGGGCTGCTGGTGGTGTGCACCATGGCGATGCCGGGTGCGCTGGCCTTTCTCGGCTTTCAGCGGGACCGCGGCATCGAGGTCGAGTCGCTGGGAGCGCTGGTCTTCCACGTGTGGCGGAATTTCGGCTGGCAGGGCCGGGTGGAGCTGCACTACGGCTCCCTGGAGTTCCTGGGTCCGCATGTGCCCCTGGTGAGCACGCTCTCCCTCGGTCTGTCCGTCGTCGCGTTCGGCTGGCTGCTGGTGTGGCGGCTGCGGGCCCGCGACTTCCGGGTGAGCACCCCGGCCGACGCGGCGTTCACGGCGGTGCTGCTGTTCACGACCACGAGCCGGGTGATCAGCCCCCAGTACATGCTCTGGCTGGTCGGCCTGGCGGCGGTCTGCCTGGTCTTCCGCGAGAGCCGGATGGTGCTCCCGGCCGCTCTGGTGCTGCTCGCCACGGGCATCACGCAGGCGGAGTTCCCGTTCGGGTTCGTCCACGTGGTGAGCAGTGACGCGACGGGCGTGACGCTGATGTTCCTGCGCAACGGCCTGCTGGTCGCGGCGACGTTCATCGCCTGTCGGCGGCTGTGGCGGCAGCCGGTGTCCGGTGCGCCGCGCGACGGCGCCGAGCCCTCGGCCGCCGAATCCGACGCCGGCCGTGCGGCGGAACCGGTCGGTTCCTGAACCACGCGCTGCGCTCAGCAGCCGTGTGGCGGGCGCGGCGGGCAGCGCGCCGCGGTCAGCCGAGCCGGGAGCGCAGATACTCCCTCCAGAGCGCGGTGAACTCCTGCGGAGTCGTGCCGAGCACCTCCTGCAGGGCCTGCTCCACCGCCCCGTCCCGCCCCGAATACCCTCCGACGGCCCGGTAGAAGGCGAACAGCTTCTTCTCGCCCCAGTGGTCGGCGATCAGCTCGCAGGCCATCCAGCCGCCCTCGTACGCCTTCGCCAGGCGCGCCGAGTCGCCGGCGAAACCGAAGTCCTCGTCCGTGGGGAGTCCGGCGGGCAGTTCGCCGTGCGCGACGGTGTCGGCCAGTTCGGGCGCGGCCCGGGCGGCGGTACGGTCCTCGGCGCGGTAGGCCGCCCAGTCGGCGAAGCCCTCGGAGAGCCAGGTGGGGGTGGCGGCGGATGTGCGGGCGCGGGTGGCGACATGGGCGATCTCATGGGTGAGGACGATGCGCTGCCCGAGGGTGCTGAGCACGTCGTACGCCTGCGGGTTGACGATCACCCGGTCCGCGGGCGCCCGGTCGAGGCCGCCGGTCCGCCCGGTGGTCACGGCCGCCATGCCCCGGTAGTTCGCCGCCGGTGACCCCAGCAGCCCCGCCATGTCCTCCACGGTGCGCGGTACGAGCACCAGCACGCGGCCGGCCCAGCGTTCCGGCCAGGCTCCGGAGACGGCGGGCACCGCCCGGTCCGCGGCCCTGGCGATCCCGCGCAGCTCCTGCTGCGTGCGGCCGACCCCGAGGACGAGGCTGTGCTCTCCGCGTACCACCCGCACGTCGCCCTGCTGCCAGAGCTGTCCGGCGCCGTCCTTGCCCGCCCGGTCGCCGATGAGGTACCAGCGGCCGTCCGCCCGGTACCGTCGCAGATCGAGCACCCGGTCCACGGAGACCGGGGCGGCGTCGTACCCCTTGATCGCGTAGCGCAGCTGGACATCGGCGGTGGCCCGGTCGGTGCCCTGCGCGGTCACGTCCGTCAGCCGGTACGTCCACGAGCTCAGCGGTACGTCCGCGAGGTTGTCCAGTTCCCGGCGCTGGGCCGTGCGCAGCCCGGTGGCCCGCGGGTCCACGACGGCCAGGTAGGCGTCCGTGTCGTGGGCCGGGACGGCGGCCGCACGGCGCTCCAGGGTGGCCCGGACACCGCGGGTGGTGGAGGCCGGGACGGCGTCGTCGTCGGGGGCCGCGCAGCCGGAGACCAGCAGCAGCCCGGCGAGCAGCACGCCGGCCGCGCGCCGTCCTCCGTCACATCCCCGCCGTGCGGTACGCCGTCTGTGGGTCACCCGGTCGAGCGTACGGGTCAGACGCGGGTGACCGACGAGACGGGCATCATGCCGACGGGGTCGTAGCGCACCGGGGCGCCCGGGTACGGGGCGTGGACGACCTGGCCGTTGCCGACGTACATGGCGATGTGGCCGGCGTCCGCGCGGTAGGCGACCAGGTCGCCGGGCCGGGCCTCGGAGAGCGGCACCATGCGTCCCGCGTACCGCTGGGCCTGCGAGGTGCGCGGCAGGCTGACCCCGGCCCGGGCGTACGCCCACTGCATCAGCCCGGAACAGTCGAATCCGGCGGGTCCGTTGGCCCCCCAGATGTACGGGCGGCCCAGTGCCTGGCGAACCGCCGCCACGGCCGCGGCCGCCCGTGCGGAGCCGGCCGGGAGGTCGGCCGTCGCCGGGAACACGTCGTAGCCGCCGGAGCGCGAAACCTGCTCGAAGTCCGCCCGGTCGGCGGCGGGCAGCGCCGCCAGCACCTGCTTGGCCTGGGCGAGCTTGCGCTCGACGGTCCGTTTATGACGGGTGGCGGCCGCCCGGTTGCGCTCCAGCTCGGCCAGCGCCCGGGCGGCCTCCGCGCGGATCTGCGCGAGTCCGCGCTGCGTCTGCTGGAGTTCCCGCAGCTCGTCGCTCCGGCGCTCGGTCTGACGGTCCAGGGTGGCCGCCCGGTCGAGGTAGGTGTCCGGGTCGGAGGAGAGCAGCAGGGCGAGTGAGGGGTCCAGGCCGCCCGAGCGGTACTGCGCGCTCACCACCGAACCGAGAGCCGTACGCAGCCGGTTGAGGTGTTCCTGGCCGCGGGCCGCCCGGTCCCGGGCCCGGTTCACCTCGCCGCGCAGCCGGCCGGCGTTCTCGCCGGCCGCGTTGTACTGCTCGATGGCCCGCTCGGCCTCGCCGTACAGCCGGTCGACCCGGGCCTTGGCGTTCCGGGAGGTGTCCTGCGGGTCGGCGTTCGCCGTGGCCGCCCCGAGAGTGGCGGCCGCGGTGGCCGCCGCGGCCGACAGAACGGTGATCCGGGCACCCCGGTTGAGTCCGGGCTGTGTGGAACGGCGATGGGACACCACAGGACGCCGTACTCCCTTCCGCTGTACGCAGATGTGCGCAGCCCCTGCCGCCCGGGGCGGGCGGACCGACGACCGGGAGCTGCACAGCAGGCAGACAGTAGTCGGACGGTCACGGAGCGGCCAAAGGCCGCGCCGGGCAAAAGGGAGGCCCGAACGGCAGCGCCCCGCCGGTGACCTGTGGTCTCCGGCGGGGCGGACTGTCTGCGCGGGCGCGGGAATTCGCCCGTTCGGGCGTCGTCAGCCGACGCGCACGCCGAACTGGAAGCTGCCGATGGTGTTCATCGACTCGTAGCGCACCACCGCACCCGGCTTCGGGGCGTGCAGCACGGTGTTGTTGCCCGCGTAAAGGGCCACGTGCGAGGTGTTGTTGAAGAAGACCAGGTCGCCCGGCTTCAGCTGGCTGCGCCCGATCCGGGTGCCGTCGTTGATCTGGGTGTACGTGGTGCGGGTGATGTGCACGTTGGCCTGGGCGTAGGACCACTGGGTCAGGCCCGAGCAGTCGAAGGAGTTGGGGCCGGTGCCGCCGGAGACGTATGGCTTGCCCAGCTGGGTGGCGCCGGCCCGGAGGGCCGCGGCGCCCCAGGCGGACGCGGGGACCTCGTTGCCCAGGTCGACCCGGTCGCCGGCGTCGCGGCTGGCGCGGATGTCGTCCTGCCGCATCTTCTCGCGCTCGGCGGCGGTCAGCGTGTTGAGCAACTGCCGCGCGTCGGCGAGCTTGCCCTGGAACTTCTGCTTCTTCTCGCCGAGCGTCTTGCGGACGTCCGCGAGGTCGCCGAGCTTGTCCTGGGCCTCCTTGCGCTCCTGCGCGAGGACCCGCTGCTTCTCCTGGATCTTCGCCAGGGAATCGGTCTGCTTGGCCGTCAGCTGGTCGAGGGCCGAGGCCTCGTCGAGGAAGCTGTCGGGGTTCGAGGCGAGGAAGAGCTGCACCGACGGGTCGATGCCTCCGGAGCGGTACTGCGCGGCGGCGAGCGAACCGAGGCCGGAGCGGAGCGTGTTGATCTCCTGCTGACCGCGGGCCACCTTGTCCTGCAGGGCGCTGACTTCCTTCTCCAGCTTCTCCTGCTTCTCCTTGGCCCCGTTGTACTGCTCGGTGGCCGCCTCCGCCTCGTGGTAGAGCTTGTCGACCTTCGCCTTGACCTCGCTCTTGGAGGGCTTGGGGTCGGCCTGGGCCGCCTGGGAGGTCAGGGCCACGGCCGCAGCGGCGGTCGCGGTGAGCACGGTCACGCGGGCGCGGCTCGGCTGCTTGGGACGACGGTGGGACGCCACGAAGGCGAGCTCCTTCTTCCTCCAGCCGCCTACCGGGCTGTGGGGGAGACGAATCCCCGGCTCCGTGCACGTCACGGACTCGGCGGTGCCTTCGCCGTCACCCCGGATGGGTGATCAACCGTGCGAAGGTTCGAGGCCCGACCCTAGTGACCAACTTGTGATCAGTTCAAATCCTCATCAGAAAAATCTCGTCACAGGAGGTACTTCTTTGCCCACAGCACACAGGGCGTAGCAGCGGCTTGACGGTCCGTTCCCTGATTTCCGCCGAGTTCCGCCGAGTTCCGACAAGCGTCACTAGACGCGCGAAAGGCGCTTCAGGAGCAAGACGGACGCAACGGGCCTGGCGCCCGCCTTCGCCACTCCATCGGCGACTTCACGGTCGGTGGAGACCACCACGACCGGCCGACCCGGCGGTTCGGCGCGCGCCAGCTGGCGAATGAGTTCGTCCGCGGTCACACCGGGCTTGCTGAACAGCACCCGGACCCCGCGCGGCGGTGCGAGCAGTACCGGGGCGGCCAGTTCGGCCCCGTCGAAGACGCAGGTCATCTCCGCGCCGGTCTGTGCCGCGAGCACCGCGAGACCGCCCAGCAGCCGCAACCGCTGCTTCTCCAGCGGCAGCTGCGGATAGCCGGTCTTGGTGACGTTGTAGCCGTCCACGATCAGATGCGCCTGCGGCAGCGCGAGCAACTGGTCGAGCAGGGCCGGATCGGTCTCCGAAAGCGCCCTGACCGCAATGTCCTTGGGCGACATCCGGCCGGGCTCGACCGCGTCGACACTGTCCGCGGGGCGGATCGATGAGGGGGGCAGGGCCAGTTCGCGACGGAGCCCACGGGCCGCGTCGAGCACCGTGTCCAGCAGCAGCCGCAACCGCATGTCCTCGACCGAACGGCCTTCCCTGGCGGCCCTGCGCCCCGCCTCGACGGCCGCCTCGGCCTCACCGAGCCGCGCCTTGAGCCGACGGGTCTCGCTCTCGGCCGCAGAGACCTGGGCCGCCGCCTCGGCCCGCGCGGCATCGGACTCGGCCCGGCTGCGGCGCAGCGCGGCCTCGCCGCGCTTGACCTCGTTGACGGCGCTGCGCAGTTTGCGCTGGAGGGAATCGGCCTCCTTGCGGACCGCGTCCAGCTCGCCGCGGAGCCGTTCGGTCTCGCTCTTCGTCTGGGCGCGGGCGTGCGCGAGTTCCTCGCGCAGCCGTTCCAGTTCGCGGCGGCTCTCCTCGTCGGCACGCTCCGCGTCGGCCCGATGGGCCTCCTCGCCCGCGGCGGCGACCAGCTTCACCCAGCCGGCCGGGCGCAGCACGTAGGCCGCGGCGGCCACATCGACGGGGTCGGCGGCGGCAGGCGGCGAACCCGCCTCCAGCGCGGCGGTCAGCTCCGGCTGCCCCTCCTTGAGCCGTTCACCGATCCGCTGACGGAACAGCGCGTCGCCCTCCAGGGCGGCCGCCATCGCGTTCCCGGCGAACTTGGCGCGCCGGGTCGGGGTGAAGCGGGCGTACTGTCTCAGCTGGGCCGGGAGTTCGGTGATCGTCAGGCCACCGAACGCGTCCGATACCAGCGCGACAACCCGTCGCCGTACAGCTTCGGGCAGCGGGCGGTCGAGCGCCTCGACGGCTTCGCCGGCCGCCTCGGCCGGTTCTGCGCCGCTAGCGGGCTGCTCCACCATCCGTCACCCCAAATTGTCTGTACGCACGCCTCCGTCAGGAGTCGGCACCCGGCCTGGCCACCAGTTCGATCTGATCCACCGCGTTGCACCAACGGCAGCGAACCGACTCGATGGTCTCACTGACCACCTCGCGCTCCTCGACGGTGGACTCCCCGGCCAGGTCGAGATGGACGTACTCGACGACCTTGGACGAGCGCGTCACGTCGAAGCGCGTGAGATTTCCGCAGAGCGTGCAACGCCAGCGGGTCCCGTCGGTCGGCTGGGGAACCGTCGTCATCGTGCGTCCTCTTTCGTCGAGCCTCGTGCCGTCTGCTTCAAGGATCTCGCGGTGCGCCGTCGAACTGCGGATGTCCTGCCGTAACCCTACGGCCTCGGTGCGTCCCCCGGACACGGCGAGGCGGTCTGTCCCGTTCCCTCCGCTTGCGTCATGCTCTGTTCATGATCGATCGGCGTGCCGCGGCCGGCAGACTGACCAGTGGACTCCTGCGGACTGTCACCTCGGGCGGACCGTCCGTGACCCACGCCCTGATCGCCCTGTGCTGCCTGGTCTTCCTGATCAGTCCGCTCTCCGGCTTCAATCCGTCCTACGGCAACGCCGACGCCCTGCTCGCCGCCCAGGCGGGGTACTTCGAACAATGGGGCGTGATCCCGAGCGAGCTGTGGGACGGCTCCGGACGCGCCCTGCTCACCCCGCTCACCGCCCTCTTCGTGCACGGCAGCTGGCTGCATCTGCTCGGCAACATGCTCTTCCTGTACGTGTTCGGGGTGATGACCGAGGAACGCATGGGCCGTACCGAGTTCACCTTCTTCTACGTCGCCTGCGGCTACCTCGCCCTGGTCGCCTACGCCGCCGCGCACGCCACGTCCGACGAGACGCTCGTCGGCGCGTCGGGGGCGATCTCGGCGGTGCTCGGGGCGTTCCTCTACCTGTTCCCCAGGGCCCGGGTCACGAGCCTGTTCCCGTTCCTCTTCTTCCTGCCGCTGCGCTTCCCCGCCTGGATCGTGCTGATCTTCTGGTTCGCCCTGCAGTGGCTGGCGGTCCAGCGCGCGGGCAGCGGAGGGCCGGGGGTGGCGTATCTGGCCCATGTGGTCGGCTTCGCCCTCGGCTTTCTCTACGCCTGGGGGCGTTACCGGCGTACGGATAGAGTGAAGTCACCAGCCAGGGCCACCGAGGGAGAAAGTCAGCCGTGATCACCGCGATCGTGCTCATCAAAACCAGCGTGGACCGGATTCCCGAGATCGCCGAAGCCATCGCCGCGCTGGACAGCGTCAGCGAGGTCTTCTCGGTCACTGGTACCTACGACCTGATCGCCATGGTCCGGGTGGCCAAGCACGACGACCTGGCGGACGTCATCCCGGGCCGGATCAGCAAGATCCCCGGCGTCGAGGCCACCGATACGCATGTGGCGTTCCGTACGTACTCGCAGCATGACCTGGAGGCCGCCTTCGCCATCGGCCTCGACGCGTAGGTGCGCCCCGCGTTACGGCGTAACACTTCGGAGGGGGACGGGCTCGGACGCCCGTCCCCCTCCTAGGTGCCCGTCAGAGCTTCGCTGCGCCCCGGTCCGGGACGCATCGGCCGTCCTCGGTGCGGTACTTCCACTGGGCGCCCTCGCTCACCAGCTCCTTGACCGCGCGGACGAAGCGCTCGATGTGCTCGTCCGGCGTACCGGCCCCGAAGCTCACGCGGATCGCGTTCAGTGACCGCTCGCCCGGCCCGGCCTCCGGCGCGCCGCACTCGCCGGCCTCCTGCGGGTCGCTGCCCAGCAGGGTGCGGACCAGCGGGTGTGCGCAGAACAGTCCGTCGCGGACCCCGATGCCGTACTCGGCGGAGAGCGCGGCGGCGAAGTGCGAGCTGTTCCAGCCCTCCACCACGAAGGAGATGACGCCGACCCGCGGGGCGTCGTCGCCGAACAGCGAGAGCACCTTGACCTCGGGGACCTCGGCGAGACCGGTCCGGACCGCGGTGACGAGGTGCTGCTCCCGGGCGACCAGGTTGTCGAAGCCGGCCTCGGTGAGCGCCTTGCAGGCGGAGGCGATGGAGTACACGCCGATGACGTTGGGGGAACCGGCCTCGTGCCGGGCCGCGGTGGTGTGCCACTCGACGTCCACACCGCCGTCGCCGCGCCGGGCGACCCTGCGCGAGGCGCCGCCGCCGGCCAGGTACGGCTCGGCGTCCCGCAGCCAGTCGGCCCGGCCCGCGAGCACGCCGGAGCCGAACGGCGCGTACAGCTTGTGCCCGGAGAAGGCGATCCAGTCGACGTCCAGGTCCGTGATGTCGACGGGGTGGTGCGGGGCGAGCTGCGCGGCATCCAGCACGATCCGGGCACCGTGCGCGTGCGCGGCAGCCGCCAGCTCCTTGACCGGCCACAGCTCACCGGTGACGTTGGAGGCCCCGGTGACACAGACCAGCGCGGGGCCGTAGGGGTCGCGGTCGGCGAGCGCCCGCTCCAGCGTCTCGACGGCCTGGGCCGGGGTGCGCGGGGCGTTCAGGTAGGTCACCTGGGCGTCGCGCCAGGGCAGCAGCGAGGCGTGGTGCTCAGTCTCGTACACGAAGACCTGGCAGTCGGCGGGGACGACGGCGGCCAGCAGGTTCAGGGAGTCGGTGGTCGACCGGGTGAAGATCACCTGGTCCTCGGCGCGGCATCCGAGGAACTCCGCGACCGTCGCGCGGCTGTTCTCGAAGAGGTCCGTGGAGAGCTGCGAAAGGTACCCGGCACCGCGGTGGACGCTGCCGTAGTACGGGGCGTACGCGGCGACGTCGTCCCAGACCCGCTGCAACGCCGGGGCGCTGGCGGCGTAGTCGAGAGCGGCGTACGTGACCTCGCCACCCGTGACGAGCGGAACCGATACATCCTTACCCAGAACCGGCAGAGGGGTACAAAGCGACTGGTCGGCGGCAGCGGCGAAGACAGACATGGCGAACTCCCGTAACAGGCAGGCGAATCGCGTACGCCGGCGGATACGCGGCAGCGCAGCGGAAAGAGAAAAAGGGGGTGCGGAGGAGGGCCGAGAAGCCCTATCGCATTCGCTTGCTCACAAGAGACTCCCTAGGGACCAGGACCCCGGGGGCTGGCATTCACAGATGCCGAGGGGCCCGCGCTTGCCGCAGACCTCGCTGCCTACGGCCTGGTCTTCACCCGGGGCACCCCGCCACGGACGGAGGGTTGCCGGACAGCGGGCCGGGGCCGTAGTCGCTGTCACTCATGACCTGCGCAGCATCTTGCCATACGTCCGTCGGCGCGCAAGGCGCGGTCCAGGATCCGGACCGCACCCCGCGTCACCTTCCGTCCGTTCAGAGGCTGTCGGGCGACCGGAGGTCGTCCGACAGCCTCTCAGGCGTTGCTGACCGCCACCCAGCGCTCCAGTGCCTGCCGGGCCGCTCCCGAGTCGATGGACTCGGCGGCCTTCTCGATCCCGGCGGCGATCTGCTCGTTGAGCCTGCCGTCCGTCGGGTCCAGGGCCACCAGTGCCGCCGCGGAGTTGAGCAGCACGGCCTCCCGCGCCGGCCCGTGCTCGCCCGCCAGCACCCGGCGGGCCACGTCCGCGTTGTACGAGGGGTCGCCACCGCGCAGCGCCTGTGGCGGCACCAGTTCCAGACCGACGTCGCGCGGGTCGAACGCCTCCTCGCGCACCGATCCGTCCCGGACCACCCAGACGCGTGACGTCGCGGTCGTCGTCAGCTCGTCCAGGCCGTCGTCACCGCGGAAGACCAGCGCCGAATTGCCGCGCTCGGCGAGGACACCGGCGACGATGGGCGCCATCCGCAGATCGGCGACGCCGATGGCCTGCGAGCGCACCTTCGCCGGGTTGGTGAGCGGCCCCAGGATGTTGAACGTCGTCGGGGCACCGAGTTCCTTGCGGGCCCTGGCCACGTAGCGCAGAGCGGGGTGGAACTTCACCGCGAAGCAGAGGGTGATGCCCGCTTCCTCGGCGACTTCGACGACCCGCTGCGCACTGAGCTCCAGGTTGACGCCGAGTCTCTCCAGCACGTCGGAGGAACCGCTCGCCGACGAGGAGGCGCGGTTGCCGTGCTTGACGACCTTGGCGCCGGTGCCCGCGATGACGATCGCCGACATCGTGGAGATGTTGACCGTCTTGGCGAGGTCGCCGCCGGTGCCGACGATGTCGACGGTACGACCGGGTACGTGGATGGTGTGGGCGTGCTCGTACATCGCGCGCACCAGGCCGGACACCTCGCCGACCGTCTCGCCCTTGGCCCGCAGGGCCACCGCGAAACCGGCGATCTGCACATCGCTCGCCTCACCGCTCATGATGCGGTCCATCGCCCACGCGGTGTCGTCCGCGGTCAGGTTCTCGCCACGCAGCAGCGGGTTCAGCAGGCCGGGCCAGGAACGGTCCGCCACGCTGTCGCCGCCGACCGGGGTCACAACGTTCATGGTCCGCTCCTGGGGTCCACAGCCGATAAAGGGGATAGCCCCCACCCTATCGAGGGCCGGGGACAGCGAAGAGCCCCGTCCATCGGATGGACGGGGCTCCTGCTGTGGCGATCAGTTCAGGCGATCAGTGGTGACCGTGGCCGCTGGTGATCTCCTTGTACTCCTCGACGGTGGGCTTGGCGATCTGGTTGTCCTCGCCGTAGTACCCCTTGCTGAGCTTGGCACGCAGCTTCTGCAGGGCGGACACCTTGCGCTCGACACCGTTCTCGTCGACCGTCGGGCCGATCTCGACCGGCTTGTACTGCTCGTGCGCGGTGAGCGTGTGCAGCTGCTCGGGGCCGAGCGGCTCGTGGATCTCGACGAACTCACCGTGCGGCAGGCGCTTGATCATGCCGGACTCACGCCCGTGCAGCACCTTCTCCTTGTCACGGCGCTGGAGGCCGAGGCAGATCCGCCGAGTGGCGATGAACGCGAGGACCGGTCCCACGAAGATGAAGATCCGGATGAACCAGGAGATGGCGTTCAGCGACAGGTGGAAGTGCGTGGCCCACAGGTCGTTGCCACCGCCGATGAAGACGATGACGTACTCGGTGATCCAGGCGACGCCGAAGGCCGTCCGGGTCGGGGCGTTGCGCGGGCGGTCCAGGATGTGGTGCTCGCGCTTGTCCCCGCTGATCCAGGACTCGATGAACGGGTAGACCGCGATGACCGCGAGCACCAGCCCGAAGACCATCAGCGGGATGAACACACCCAGGACGAGCGTGTGACCCCAGAGGTTGATCTCCCAGCCGGGCATCACTCGGATCAGACCCTCGGCGAAGCCCATGTACCAGTCGGGCTGGGCGCCGGTGGACACCTGGTCCGGGCGGTACGGGCCGATGGCCCAGATCGGGTTGATCGAGGCGATGGCCGCGATGATGGCGATGATGCCGAAGACCAGGAAGAAGAAGCCACCGGCCTTCGCCATGTACACCGGCAGCAGCGGCATGCCGACGACGTTCTTGTTGGTGCGGCCGGGACCCGCGAACTGCGTGTGCTTGTGGTAGAAGACCAGGATCAGGTGCGCCACCAGCAGGCCGAGCATGATGCCCGGCAGCAGCAGGATGTGGATCGAGTAGAACCGGGCGACGAAGTCGTGGCCGGGGAACTCGCCGCCGAACAGGAACATCGAGATGTACGTGCCGACGACCGGCATCGACAGGATCGCGCCCTGGGTGAAGCGGACACCCGTACCGGACAGCAGGTCGTCCGGGAGCGAGTAGCCGGTGAAGCCGGTGAACATACCCAGCACGAACAGCAGGAAGCCGAACAGCCAGTTGATCTCACGCGGCTTGCGGAACGCACCCGTGAAGAAGACGCGCATCATGTGCACGAACATGCCGGCCAGGAAGATCAGCGCGGCCCAGTGGTGGATCTGGCGAACCAGCAGGCCACCGCGGACGTCGAAGCTGATGTCCAGTGTCGAGGCGTAGGCCTCGGACATCTTGATGCCCTGCATCGGCTCGTACGAGCCGTGGTACACGACCTCGTTCATGCTCGGGTGGAAGAACAGCGTCAGATACACACCCGTGAGGATGATGATGATGAAGCTGTAGAGGGCGATCTCACCGAGCATGAAGGACCAGTGGTCCGGGAAGATCTTGCGCATGTTGGCCTTGGCCAGGGAGTAGATCCCGAGCCGGCCGTCCGCCCAGTCGGCCACCCGCTCGCCGGCGGGCGCCTTGCGATTGCCCGGTGCGGCGGCACCGGGTGTGTTCGTGGTCGCAGTACTCATCCGCGCTCCCAGAATGCAGGACCGACGGGCTCTTCGAAGTCACCGAGCGCCTCGAGGTTGCCCTCGCTGTTCACGCCGATCCGCAGCTGCGGAAGGGCATGACCGGCCGGACCGAAGATGACGCGGGCGCCGTCGGAGAGGTCGAAGGTGGACTGGTGGCACGGGCAGAGCACGTGGTGCGTCTGCTGCTCGTACAGGCTGATCGGGCAGCCGACGTGGGTGCAGATCTTGGAGAAGGCCACGATGCCCTCGTGGGCCCACTCGCGCTCGCGCTTGTCCTTGATGTTCTTCGGCTCGATGCGGATGATCATCAGCGCGGCCTTGGCGATCTGGTTCTGGAAGTCCTCCGCTTCCTCCGTCAGCCCCTCGGGCATGGCGAAGGTCAGCGAACCGACGGCGACGTCCTCGGGACGCAGCGGCAGCATCGTGTTCATGTTGATGAGCTGCTTGCCCTTGGCCCACAGGGTGTTGCGGAGCTTCTTCTCCGGCAGCGGACCGAGGTCGCGCAGCAGCACCACACCGGAGAGCGGCACCAGGGCCAGCGCGCCGAACATGGTGTTGCGGATCAGCTTGCGCCGACCGAGCGCGGACTCCTGGGCACCTGCCGCGAAGTCGGCGAGAACCTTCGCCTTGACCTCGGGCTCGGCCTGGATGGCGTGCCGGTCGTCGGCGACCTCCACGTCGGACATCAGGGTGCGCGCCCAGTGGACGGCACCTGCGCCGATCGCGAAGAGGGCCACGCCCAGGGTCAGACCCAGGGAGAAGTTGAGCGCGCTCACATGGCCGAAGGGCCAGATGTACACGATCTTGTCGACCGGGAAGATGACGTAGGAGGCGATGAAGCCGACCGTCGCCAGCATGGACAGCGTGAACATGAGCGCGACGGTGCGCTCGGAGCGCTTCGCGGCACGTTCGTCGATGTCCTGGATGCGCGGCTTGTGGGCCGGCAGCCCCGGGTCGGCGAACGGGTCGTCCGCGACCGCTACCGCGCCGTGCGCGTGGTCCTGCTCAGCGGGCAGGTTCTCGTCTGGAATCTCTTGGCTACTCATGACTTCTTGGCCTTAGCGGTGTGGGCCGCGACCCAAATGGCAAGTGCGATCAGGGCGCCGAGCCCGAAGATCCAGGCGAACAAGCCTTCGCTGACCGGCCCCAGGCCGCCCAGCGAGAGACCGCCCGGGTTCTCGGTCTGGCCGCTGTTCACGGTCTGGACGTAGGCGATGATGTCGCGCTTCTGCTGCTCGGGCATCGTCGTGTCCGGGAAGGACGGCATGGCCTGCGGGCCGGTCTGCATGGCCTCGTACATGTGCTTCGGGTCCACGCCTTCGAGGCTGGGCGCGTACTTGCCGTTCGTCAGCGCACCGCCCTGACCGGTGAAGTTGTGGCACTGCGCGCAGTTGGTACGGAACAGTTCGCCACCCTTGGCGATGTCCGCGCCGGCAGGGTTGACCTGGCTCTTGGTCGGAACGATCGGACCGGCGCCGAGCGACGCGACGTACGCCGCGAGCTGGTCGATCTCGGCCTGGCTGTAGATGACCTTCTTCTTCGGTACCTGGGCACCCGGCTGCTGCGCCGGCATGCGGCCCGTGCCGACCTGGAAGTCCACGGCGGCAGAGCCCACGCCCACCAGGCTCGGCCCGTCGGTGGTGCCCTGACCGCCGATTCCGTGGCAGCTGGCGCAACCGACGGAGTACAGCTTCTTGCCCTCGTCGATGGCGAGGGACTGGGCGGTTTCGTCGGCCTGCGCCTTACTCGCGGGCGCAAACGCGGCGTACAGCCCCCCGGTAGCCGCCAGCGCGAGGAGTAGTACGACGACCGCCGCCAACGGATGGCGTCGTCGTGCGGAGAGCTTTTTCACGGATTACCCCGGTGTCAGGATCTTCTGCGTCGATGCTGGATGTGGTTCGGGTTCGAGCCCGGTTACTTGATCATGTAGATCGTGGCGAAGAGGCCGATCCACACGACATCGACGAAGTGCCAGTAATAGGACACGACGATGGCTGCGGTGGCCTGTTCGTGGGTGAACCTCTTGGCTGCGTATGTCCTGCCCAGAACGAGCAGGAAGGCGATGAGACCGCCTGTCACGTGCAGCCCGTGGAAGCCGGTCGTCAGGTAGAACACCGAGCCGTACGGGTCGGAGGACAACGAGAGGCCGTCCACCTTCACCAGCTCGGTGTACTCGAAGATCTGGCCTCCGATGAAGATCGCACCCATCACGAAAGTGATCACGAACCAAGTACGGAGCTTCTTCACATCGCCCCGCTCCGCGGCAAAGACGCCGAGCTGGCAGGTGAGTGAGGAGAGCACCAGGATCGTGGTGTTCGTCGCAGAGAACGGGAAGTTCAGGGCCGAAGCCATTTCCTTCCAGTGCGCTGGTCCCATCACCGATCGCAGGGTGAAGTACATCGCGAAGAGGGCCGCGAAGAACATCAGCTCGGAACTCAACCAGATGATGGTTCCGACGCTGGTGAGGTTCGGTCGATTGACCGACGGGTGCGCGTGCCCGGTTTCTACTGTCGTTGCTGTCGCCACGCTCGACATTATGTCGGTCCCTTATCCCGCCCTCACCCCGGGGGGTGCTGTTCGGTGTGTCAACAGGGTGTGCCTTCCCCGAACGGCCCATGAATCCGCTGTCCCGGGCGGTGCTGACAGCCCATCGGGCGGAGTACGATCCGCGCATCGGTTCATGCCCGGCAAGCCCCGAAGACACAGATGTCACGGAGGAACAATGCAGCCGACCGCCACGGTCCTGGTCTACAGCGACGACGCCAACACCCGTGAGCAGGTGAGGCTGGCAGCCGGGCGCAGGCCCGCGGCCGATGTGCCACCGGTGGAGTTCCTGGAGTGCGCCACGCTGCCCGCCGTCCTGGAGGCGCTGGACAACGGCGGCATCGATGTCTGCGTCCTGGACGGCGAGACCGCCCCGGCGGGCGGCATGGGCGTCTGCCGGCAGATCAAGGACGAGATCTTCCAGTGCCCGCCGGTACTGCTGCTCATGGGACGCCCCCAGGACGCCTGGCTGGCCACCTGGAGCGGCGCGGACGCCGCGGTGACCCTTCCGGTCGAACCGGTCGAGTTCGCCGCCGCCCTGGCCGCCCTGCTGCGCAGCAGGGACTGCGTGGACGCCTGACGCGCGCCGCGGCCCTGTCCGCGGTTGTGCCGAGGGGCAGCGCACTCCCGGGGCCGGTCAGACCTCGGGGCGCAGTCGCGCCGCCTGGATCGTCTCCGTGCGGTCCGGCGCGTCGCTCTTCTGCAGGGCGCTGCCCTTCTGCCATTTCGCCCAGGACAGGTTCCAGTCGCCGAAGCCGTTGTCGAACGGCGTCATCGTCTCGCCCTGGCTGCCGACGACCTGGACGATGTCGCCCGTGTGCACGGTGTTGAAGAACCACTCGGCCAGGCTGGTGCTCATGCCCGTGCAGCCGTGGCTGACGTTCGCGTACCCCTGCGATCCGGTGGACCAGGGGGCCGCGTGCACGTACTCGCCGCTCCAGGTGACCCGGGTCGCGTAGTAGACCATCAGGTCGTACCCGTCGGACGAGTCCTGCGAGATGCCGATCGTCTCACCGCGCATGCGTACGGCGTACTCCTTGCTCAGCACGACCTTGACGCCGTTTCTGGTGGCGAAGCCGGGCTTGCCGGTGGTCACCGGAATGGTGTTGATCACTTTCCCGTTGCGCTTGACCGTCATCGTGTGCGCGGCGGCGTTGGTGATGGCCTCGATGCGGTCGCCCGTGGTGAGCTTCAGCGCCTTCGCGGGTGCTCCGTACAGGTTGTCGCTGACCTTGATGCCTTCCAGGCCGCTGGTGACCTGGATGGTGGCTCCGGCGGGCCAGTAGTCCTTGGGGCGGTAGTGCAGCGTCTTGTCGTCGACCCAGTACCAGGAACCGGTCACGGCGGGCTTGGAGCGGACGGTCAGGGCGCGCTCCACGGTGGCCCTGGACGCCTTGTCCTTGACCGGAGCGCTGAGTTGCGCCGTGATGGGCTGTCCTACGCCGTAGGTGCCCGACTGAGGGCCGAACTCGACCTTCAGGAGCTTCTTGGCCCGGACGGAGGCGGTCTCGAACGAGAGCGTACGGCCGCCCGGGTCGCCGTCGCCGTCCTCCATGCTGACCTGGACGGTGTAGCGGGTGCCGGCGGCGAGCGGGGAGGTGGAGTGCCAGCGTCTCCCGTCGGCGTCCAGTTCGCCCGCCAGATGGCGTCCGGTCGTGTCCGTGGCCGTCACGTCCGTGATCCGGCCGTCGTCGTCCTCGACGTTGACTTCGAGCGGCTTGTCGGGGTCGGTCTTCTCGTCCCCCGCGGGAACGTTGGCGGAGATCTCGTCCGTCGCGTCGTACGGTTTCGCCGCGAGCGGGTGGCCGTCGGACCCCCCACAGGCGGTCACACCTGCGACCAGGGTCATGACCAGCAGGGTGCTGCTGACTACGGGGCTGAAGCGCGGTGTGTGGCTCATGAACACACGCTAAGGAAGTTCATCCTTATAAGCGCGCGATGTGACTGCAAACGGGGGACCCGTACTTCTTTTGGTGGAGAAGTACGGGCCCCCCGTCAGGTGGAGCGGTGACGCGAGGTCACTGGGTGCGGTTCTCACCGCGGTAGTACTCGAAGACCCAGCCGAACAGGCCGATCAGGATCGCCGGGATCGCGTAGTAGAACAGCCACCAGCCGAAGACGATGCCCAGGAAGGCGAGGGCGCCGCCGAGGGCCAGTGAGAGCGGCTGCCAGCTGTGCGGGGAGAAGAACCCCACCTCGCCGGCCTCGTCCGCGACGTCGGCTTCCTTGTTGTCCTGAGCCATGGCGTCGACCCGCTGCGCCGTGAAGGCCAGGTAGAAGCCGATCATGACGCTCAGGCCGAAGGCCAGGAAGAGCGCGGTGGTACCGACCGGCTCCTTCGACCACACGCCGTACGTGACGGCCAGGGCGACGAAGAAAACGCTCAGCCAGAGGAACAGCTTGCCCTGGATCTTCACTTGCCGGCCTCCTTGCCACCAGTGAGCGCCTTGTCAGCCTCGGAGTGGGGCTCCAGCAGCTCGAGCGCCGCGATCTCCGGGTGATGCAGGTCGAACGCCGGGGATTCGGAACGGATCCGCGGCAGGGTGAGGAAGTTGTGCCGCGGCGGCGGGCAGGACGTCGCCCACTCCAGCGAACGGCCGTAGCCCCACGGGTCGTCGACCTCGATCTTCTTGCCGTACTTGGCGGTCTTCCACACGTTGTAGAAGAACGGCAGCATCGACAGGCCGAGCAGGAACGAGGAGATCGTCGAGATCGTGTTCAGCGCGGTGAAGCCGTCCGCGGCGAGGTAGTCCGCGTAACGACGCGGCATGCCCTCGGCACCCAGCCAGTGCTGCACCAGGAACGTGCCGTGGAATCCCACGAACAGCGTCCAGAACGTGATCTTGCCGAGCCGCTCGTCCAGCATCTTGCCGGTGAACTTCGGCCACCAGAAGTGGAACCCGGAGAACATCGCGAAGACCACGGTGCCGAAGACGACGTAGTGGAAGTGCGCGACGACGAAGTACGAGTCCGAGACGTGGAAGTCCATCGGGGGCGACGCCAGGATGACACCGGTCAGACCACCGAAGGTGAAGGTGATCAGGAAGCCGACGGCCCAGAGCATCGGTGTCTCGAAGGACAACGACCCCTTCCACATCGTGCCGATCCAGTTGAAGAACTTCACACCGGTCGGTACCGCGATGAGGAAGGTCATGAACGAGAAGAACGGCAACAGCACACCGCCGGTGACGTACATGTGGTGCGCCCACACGGTCACGGAGAGGCCTGCGATGGCGATCGTCGCGGCGATCAGACCGATGTAGCCGAACATCGGCTTGCGGCTGAACACCGGAATCACTTCGGAAATGATTCCGAAGAATGGCAAGGCGATGATGTACACCTCTGGATGGCCGAAGAACCAGAAGAGGTGTTGCCAGAGCAAGGCGCCGCCATTGGCCGCGTCGAACACATGCGCACCGAACTTGCGGTCGACCTCCAGCGCGAAGAGCGCGGCGGCGAGGACCGGGAAGGCCAGCAGGACCAGTACAGCGGTCAGCAGTACGTTCCAGACGAAGATCGGCATGCGGAACATCGTCATGCCGGGGGCGCGCATGCAGATGATCGTGGTGATGAAGTTGACCGAACCGAGGATCGTGCCGAAGCCGGAGAAGGCCAGACCCATGATCCACATGTCGGCGCCGATGCCCGGCGAACGGACCGCGTCGGTCAGCGGGGAGTAGGCGAACCAGCCGAAGTCCGCCGCGCCCTGCGGGGTGAGAAAGCCTGCCACCGCGATGAGCGAACCGAAGAGGTACAGCCAGTACGCGAACATGTTCAGCCGCGGGAACGCCACATCGGGCGCGCCGATCTGCAGCGGCATGATCCAGTTCGCGAATCCGGCGAACAGCGGCGTCGCGAACATCAGCAGCATGATCGTGCCGTGCATCGTGAACGCCTGGTTGAACTGCTCGTTCGACATGATCTGCGTGCCGGGACGGGCCAGTTCGGCGCGCATGATGAGCGCCATCAGACCGCCGATGCAGAAGAACGCGAACGATGTGACCAGGTACATCGTGCCGATCGTCTTGTGGTCAGTGGTGGTCAGCCACTTGATGACGACGTTTCCCGGCTGCTTGCGCCGGACCGGCAGCTCGTCCTCGTACGAGTCGTCTGCTGCCGCGGCACCCTGAGGTTCGTTGAGGATGCTCACAGTTTGTTCGTCTCCGCATTCCTGGCCGGGTCAGTCTGCGCGATGCCGGCCGGCACGTAGCCCGTCTGGCCCTTCTTCGCCAGCTCCTTGAGGTGCGCCTGGTAGCGCTCCGGGGAGACGACCTTGACGTTGAAGAGCATCCGGGAGTGGTCGACGCCGCAGAGCTCGGCGCACTTGCCCATGAAGGTGCCCTCCTGGTTGGGAGTCACCTCGAAGGCGTTGGTGTGGCCCGGAATGACGTCCTGCTTCATGAGGAACGGCACCACCCAGAAGGAGTGGATGACGTCACGGGAAGTCAGAACGAAGCGGACCTTCTCGCCCTTCGGCAGCCACAGGGTCGGACCCGGGTTGCCGTTCTGCGGGTTCCGGGTTCCCGGAATGCCGAAGTCGTAGACGCCCTCCGCACCCTTGGGGAAGTCATCCCGGAACCTGTCCGGGATGGCGTCCAGTTCCTTGGGGATCTTGCTGCCCGTGGCGGCGTTGCCGTCCACGTTCTCGATGTAGTTGAACCCCCAGCTCCACTGGTAGCCGACCACATTGATGGTGTGGGCGGGCTTCGGGGAGAGCGAGAGGAGCTTCGATTCATCGCGCGCGGTGAAGTAGAACAACACCGAGACGATGATCAGAGGGACCACGGTGTACAGCGCCTCGATGGGCATGTTGTACCTGGTCTGCGGAGGAACCTGGACCTTGGTGCGGCTGCGCCGGTGGAAGATGACGCTCCACAGGATCAGGCCCCAGACCAGCACGCCCGTGGCGAGCGCTGCCGCCCACGAGCCCTGCCAGAGGGAAAGGATCCGTGGTGCCTCTTCCGTTACCGGCGTAGGCATACCAAGGCGGGGGAAGTCCTTATATGTGCAACCGGTTGCGGTCGCCAGGATCAGGCCCGCAGTCAGCACCTGCGGCAGCTTCCGCCGCATCGGGCGCCGCGACGAGCGGTCGGAGCCGTTGGGACTCACGTAGCGCCTTCCCGAGAGTCTCGCCCGCGCGGTCGGCGCGGCCGTGTCTCTGGTCGGTCGCCGCCCTGACGCGGGCAGGGGTTTGGATGTTTATGCGGACCAAACCCTACTGGACGCCATTTGGGGCCGCGCGGGGAGGGTGCCCAACGCGCCGTCCGACTCCCCGAAGGGGTGGAATACGGGCCTCCGGCCGCCATCTGACGCCCCCTCTCCTGCCTGTGCGGGCGGCCCGTCCACAGGCCCGGGCCCCGGGCGGGCTAGCGTGGATGTGTGCCCTACTTCGACGCCGCTTCCTCCGCTCCCCTGCACCCCGTCGCCCGTCAGGCGCTGCTTGCCGCGCTGGACGAGGGGTGGGCCGACCCGGCCAGGCTCTACCGCGAGGGGCGGCGGGCCCGCCTCTTGCTGGACGCGGCCCGGGAGGCCGCCGCGGAGGCCGTCGGGTGCCGTCCGGACGAGCTCACATTCACTCCTTCGGGGACATGGGCGGTGCACTCCGGAATTTCCGGAGCTCTCGCGGGGCGTCGGCGTGTCGGCCGCCACCTGGCCGTCTCCGCGGTCGAGCACTCGTCGGTACTCCATGCGGCGGCCGCCCATGAGGCGCAGGGCGGATCGGTCTCAAAGGTCGCGGTGGACCGGTCGGGGGCGGTGAGCGCGGCGGGGTACGCGGACGCGCTGCGCGAGGACACCGCGCTGGCCTGTCTGCAGTCCGCCAATCACGAGGTCGGCACCGAGCAGCCGGTGGCCGAGGTGGCGGAGGTCTGCCGGGCGGCGGGGGTGCCGCTGCTGGTGGATGCCGCGCAGTCGCTGGGCTGGGGGCCGGTGCCGGACGGCTGGTCGCTGCTGGCGGCCAGCGCGCACAAGTGGGGCGGGCCCTCGGGGGTCGGGCTGCTGGCGGTACGCAAGGGGGTGCGGTTCGCGGTTCAAGGACCGGCCGACGACCGGGAGTCCGGGCGGGCCGCGGGGTTCGAGAACCTTCCGGCGATCGTGGCCGCGGCGGCATCGCTGCGGGCGGTGCGGGCACAGGCGGCGGCCGAGTCCGTACGGCTGCGGGCCCTGGTGGACCGCATCAGGGCCCGGGTGCCCGAGCTGGTGCCGGATGTGGAGGTGGTCGGCGATCCGGTGCGGCGGCTGCCGCATCTGGTGACCTTCTCCTGTCTCTATGTCGATGGGGAGACACTGCTCCATGAGCTGGACCGGGCGGAATTCTCCGTCTCGTCCGGTTCCTCCTGCACCAGCAGCACGCTGATTCCGAGCCATGTGCTCAAGGCGATGGGGGTGCTGTCGGAGGGGAACGTACGGGTGTCGCTGCCGGCCGGCACGGCGGACGAGGACGTCGACCGCTTCCTGGACGTGCTGCCCCGGGTGGTGGCGGAGGTACGGGAGAGGCTGGGCGCGCCCGTACCGGCACCGCCCTCGCCCGTCGCGGCCGCGTCCCTGGTGGTCGATGCCCTCGGGAAGCGGTGCCCGATCCCGGTGATCGAGCTCGCGAAGGTGATCGGGGAGGTGCCGCCGGGCGGGACGGTGACCGTGCTCTCCGACGACGAGGCGGCCCGGCTGGACATTCCGGCCTGGTGCGCGATGCGTGAGCAGGAGTACGTGGGCGAGGAGCCGGCGGACCGCGGCTCGGCCTATGTGGTCCGCCGGCTGACCTGAGGTGCCGCGGGATCAGCCCAGGTGCGCGCGGACCTCGGCGGCGGCGTCGTGGCCGTACGCCTTGGTGAAGCGGTCCATGAAGTGAGCGCGGCGCAGGGTGTACTCCTGGGTGCCGACGGTCTCGATGACCAGCGTGGCGAGCATGCAGCCGACCTGGGCGGCGCGCTCCAGGCCGACGCCCCAGGCGAGACCGGAGAGGAATCCGGCGCGGAAGGCGTCGCCGACACCGGTCGGGTCGGCCTTGAGCTCCTCCTCCGGGCAGCCGACCTCGATCGGTTCCTGGCCGACCCGCTCGATCCGGACACCGCGGGCACCGAGCGTGGTGACCCGGTGGCCGACCTTGGCCAGGATCTCCTCGTCGGTCCAGCCGGTCTTGGACTCGATGAGCCCCTTCTCGTACTCGTTGGAGAAGAGGTACATGGCGCCGTCGAGGAGGATCCGGATCTCGTCGCCGTCCATCCGGGCGATCTGCTGCGAGAAGTCCGCGGCGAACGGGATGCCCCGGGTGCGGCACTCCTCGGTGTGGCGGAGCATCCCCTCGGGGTCGTCGGCGCCGATCGAGACGAGGTCGAGGCCGCCGACCCGGTCGGCGACGGCCTTCAGCTCGATGAGGCGGGCCTCACTCATCGCACCCGTGTAGAAGGAGCCGATCTGGTTGTGGTCGGCGTCCGTCGTGCAGACGAAGCGGGCGGTGTGCAGGACCTCGGAGATCCGGACCGATCCCGTGTCGACGCCGTGGCGGTCGAGCCAGGCGCGATACTCGTCGAAATCGGCGCCCGCGGCACCGACCAGGATCGGGCTGGTGCCCAGCAGGCCCATGCCGAAGCAGATATTGGCGGCAACACCGCCCCGGCGCACGTCGAGATTGTCGACCAGGAAGGAGAGCGAGACCGTGTGCAGCTGATCCGCGACCAGCTGGTCGGCGAAACGGCCGGGGAAGGTCATGAGGTGGTCGGTGGCGATGGAGCCGGTGACTGCGATTCGCACGGGGAGACTGCTCCTGCGGAGATCGAAGGGAACGGGTGACTGTGTTCCCTGGGCGGCGTGACAGTCCACGCTACCTCTCCCCGCACTCACCCCGAAGGGGTGAAAACTACCCGATAGTAGGTCTTTCTTCCCGGGGTGCGTGGTGCCTACGGTGCCGTTATGTCGAACCACAGCGCTACGCGCGAGTCCGAGATCAGCCTGGCCGAGCTGCGCGGTGACTGCGCGCGGATGGCTCCGCACTGGGTGGTCCCCGCGAAATCCGCCCCCGCTCGCATCGCGCCGTCCCTGATCCACGGTGTGACGGTGCCGGCCGCCTCCGCCCGGCTGATCGACGCCATGTCCGAGTACGGCGACTGAGAACGGCACCGATCGCCTCCGGCGCCCCCTGAAGGGAACCGAGCGCTCCTGTGCCCCGTCCCACGGTTGTCCCCGAACCTGTGGGACGGACGGCAGGCCGGGTGAGGCCTGTGACGGCAACGCAGGCAAAGGAGCGGATCCGGTGAGCACCGAGCGACCCGACAACGACGTGACGAGCCCCCGGCGGCGTTCTCCGCTCGCCGTGGCTTCGGTGGTGGCTGCCGTCCTGCTGGCCGGGGGCGGCGGCGCGTACTGGGCCGCGACCGCGGCGGACGGCGACGGCAGGAGCGGCGACAGTACGGCGGGCAGCGGGAAGCCCGCCCCTCCCCCACTGGCCCTGGACGGGCGCGTGGACGGCCCGGCGACGCCCGGCGGGTCCTCGTCGGACGGCGCACCGGGCATCGCGCCGGGCGAACCCGACCCGAACGGCGGCCGGACGGTCTACCGCGCGTCCGGCGAGCTGCCCGAGGGGCCGCGTACGGCGGCAGTGCAGCGCGCGGAGGGGACCGTTTCCGCGGCGCAGGTGGCCCGGCTGGCGAAGGCGCTGGGCCTGGAGGGCACGCCGCGGACGGAGGGCACGTCCTGGAAGGTGGGGTCCGACGGGGACGGCTCGGGCCCGGTCCTGCGGGTGAACAAGCAGGCTCCCGGCACCTGGAGTTTCGCCCGGTACGGCTCCGGCGGTACGGACAACTGCGAGGGCATCGCGGCCTGTTCGGACCGGAAGGCGGACCCGGACGGCAGCGGCTCCCCGGCGAGCGAGAGCGCCGCCAGGGCTGCCGCGACGCCGGTCCTGAAGGCGGTGGGCCAGGACGACGCCGCGCTCGACGCCCGCCAACTCATGGGTTCGGTACGGGTGGTGAACGCCGACCCGCAGGTGGACGGCCTTCCCACCTACGGCTGGTCGACCGGCATCCAGATCGGTCCGGACGGTGAAGTGGTCGGCGGCAGCGGCCAGTTGAAGGCACCGGCGGAGGGGGACAGCTATCCGGTGATCAGTGCGGGGGAGGCGCTGAAGCAGCTGAACGGGTCGGCGTCCCGGACGGACGGGCGCGCGGACATCGGTGGCTGCGCCGATCCCGTACCGCTGCAGGATGGCTTGAAATCGCCTGGGGTCCACTGCGGGACGCGGACCGGCGCGGAGCCGACGACGACCACCGTAACGGTCGACAAGGCGGTGTTCGGACTGACGAGTCAGTACGTGGCGGGCAAGCGGACGCTCGTACCGTCCTGGCTCTTCTCGGTGCGGCCGGCCGCGCCCGGCGTGGGCAGCACCGTGTCGCAGGTCGCCGTGGACCCCGCGTACCTGACGAAGGACGCACCGTCGACGACCCCGCCCCCAGGGGACGCGGAGAAGTCCTCGCGGCAGGTCCTGTCGTACAGCACCGACGGACGGATCCTGTCGGTGACGTTCTGGGGCGGGGTGTGCAGCACGTACGCGGCGAGCACGACCGAGGACGGGAATTCGGTGCGGGTGACGGTGACGGAGTCGAAGCAGGCCGGCAAGAAGGTCTGCATCATGATCGCCAAGGAGCTGACCCGGACGGTGACGCTGGACGCGCCGCTCGGTGACCGGAGGGTGGTCGACGCGGCGTCGGGCGGCACCGTGCCCCGCGCCTGACGCGCGCCCGCGCATACGACGACGGTGGCGGTCCCGGATTCCGGGCCGCCACCGTTCGTTCTGCCGGTTCCGTCAGGTTTTAGCTGAAGGAGTCGCCGCAGGCGCAGGAGCCCGTGGCATTCGGGTTGTCGATCGTGAAGCCCTGCTTCTCGATGGTGTCGACGAAGTCGATGGAGGCGCCGCCCAGGTACGGAGCGCTCATCCGGTCGGTGACGACCTTGACGCCGCCGAAGTCCTTCACGACGTCACCGTCGAGGGAACGCTCATCGAAGAAGAGCTGGTAGCGCAGGCCCGAACAGCCGCCGGGCTGGACGGCGACGCGCAGCGCCAGGTCATCACGGCCTTCCTGCTCCAGCAGGCCCTTGACCTTGGCTGCGGCGGCGTCGGACAGGAGGATGCCGTCGCTCACGGTGGTGGTCTCGTCCGATACGGACATCTGCTTCTCTCCCGGGTTGTACGGAGACTGCTTGCCGACGTTGCAACCGACGGGACCGCGGATTCATTCCGGGCCGAGCGCTTGCCTGTTCCATTCATGCTCGCACACCGGCCACCCGGCGGTATGCGTCACATCGACACTATGGACATCGTCAAAGTGACGTGAACCGGATATGATAGATAACGTCAATTCGACGAAAAGGCTTTCCGCAGAAAAGAAAGGGTGCGTGACGTGACCACGGCCCACCCCGTCCAGGATCTCGACGTCCAGCCGACGCCCCTCGCCCTCCTCCTGCTCGGCCGCGAGGCCGACCCGAAGAGCGAGCGCGGCGTCGAGTGTCCCGGCGACCTGCCCTCCCCGTCCGACCCGGACCTGGTGGAGCGCGCCCGCGCGGCCAAGGAGAAGCTCGGGGACAAGGTATTCGTCCTCGGCCACCACTACCAGCGCGACGAGGTCATCCAGTTCGCGGACGTCACCGGCGACTCCTTCAAGCTCGCCCGGGAAGCGGCGGCGCGCCCGGAGGCGGAGTACATCGTCTTCTGCGGCGTGCACTTCATGGCCGAGTCCGCGGACATCCTGACCACCGACGACCAGAAGGTCGTGCTGCCGGACCTGGCGGCGGGCTGCTCGATGGCCGACATGGCCACCGCCGAGCAGGTCGCCGAGTGCTGGGACGTGCTGACCGACGCCGGGGTCGCCGAGCAGGTCGTCCCCGTCTCGTACATGAACTCCTCCGCCGACATCAAGGCTTTCACCGGCCGGCACGGCGGCACGATCTGCACCTCGTCCAACGCGAAGCGGGCGCTGGAGTGGGCGTTCGAGCAGCGGGAGCCCTCTGCGGGCAAGGTGCTCTTCCTGCCCGACCAGCACCTGGGCCGGAACACCGCGGTCCGGGACATGGGGATGACCCTGGAGGACTGCGTCCTCTACAACCCGCACAAGCCGAACGGCGGCCTCACCGCCGAGGAGCTGCGCAACGCCAAGATGATCCTGTGGCGCGGGCACTGCTCGGTGCACGGGCGCTTCTCGGTCGACTCCGTCAATGAGGTGCGCGAGCGCATTCCGGGCGTCAATGTGCTGGTGCACCCGGAGTGCAAGCACGAGGTCGTGGCGGCGGCGGACTACGTCGGCTCGACGGAGTACATCATCAAGGCCCTGGAGGCGGCGCCGGCCGGCTCGAAGTGGGCGATCGGCACCGAGCTGAACCTGGTACGCCGCCTGGCGAACCGGTTCGCGGCCGAGGACAAGGAGATCGTCTTCCTCGACAAGACGGTGTGCTTCTGCTCGACGATGAACCGGATCGACCTGCCGCACCTGGTGTGGGCCCTGGAGTCGCTGGCCGAGGGGAACCTGGTCAACCGGATCGAGGTCGATCCGGAGACGGAGAAGTACGCGAAGCTGGCGCTGGAGCGGATGCTGGCGCTGCCGTAGGGGGTTCGGCGGGGGCGGTGGTGGGGCGCCTGCGGCGGGCCTGTTCCCCGCCCCGTCCCTTCCCGTAACGGGGGCTCAGCCCCGGCCCCCGCGCCTCGAACGCCGACGGGCTGAGCAGCGGACCAACGGAGAAGGCCCCGGCACCGAACCACGGTGCCGGGGCCTTCCGTCTGCCGGGTCAGGCCTTTGCGGGCTCCGGCTCCTCGACGGTGGCGTCCACCGCCTCGTCCGGCGTCGGCATACCCGCCTTCTTCGCCCGCTTGATGGCCTTCTTCTTCGCGCGGCGCTCCTTGCGGAGCTCCACCATCGCGTAGAGCGTCGGCACGAGCAGCAGGGTCAGCAGGGTCGAGGTGACCAGGCCGCCGATCACCACGACGGCGAGCGGCTGCGAGATGAAGCCGCCCTCGCCGGTGACGCCGAGCGCCATCGGGAGCAGCGCGAAGATCGTCGCCAGGGCGGTCATCAGGATCGGGCGGAGCCGGTGACGGCCGCCCTCGATGACCGCTTCGACGACTCCCATGCCCTGCGTCCGGTACTGGTTGATCAGGTCGATCAGCACGATCGCGTTGGTGACCACGATGCCGATCAGCATCAGCATGCCGATCATCGCCGGTACGCCCATCGGCGTGCCGGTGACCAGGAGCAGACCGAGCGCGCCGGTTGCCGCGAACGGGATGGAGACCAGCAGGATCAGCGGCTGGATCAGCGACCGGAAGGTCGCCACCAGCAGCATGAAGACGATCGCGATCGCGGCCAGCATGGCCAGGCCGAGCTTCAGGAACGCGTCGTTCTGGTCCTCGGAGACACCGCCGATGGTGGCGGTGGCGCCGTCCGGGAGCTTCAGGGCGTTGATCTTCGTCTGCAGCGCGGCGCTGACCGCACCGGTGTTGTCACCGGTGGGCCTGGCGGTGATGGTCGCGGCGCGCTGACCGTCGATCCGGGTCATCGAGACCGGTCCGGGGACCAGCTCGACGTCGGCGATCGAGCCGAGCTTGACCGGGCCGAGCGAGAGGTCCTTCAGCTCGGCCATCGTGGTCGCCGGGTGGGCGGACTTGATGACGACGTCACGCTCGGTGTCGTCCATGATCGCCTTGCCGGACGGGGTGCCGTGCACCGCTCCGGCGACGGCCGCGCCGAGCGTGGCCTGGTCGAAGCCGGCGTCCGCGGCCTTGGCGTTGGCCTTGACCGAGATCCGCGGGATGCTCTGCGCCAGGTCGCTCTGGACGTCGGTGACATCCTTCAGCTTGGCCACCTCGGCCCGCACCTCTTCGGACGCCTTCTTCAGGACGTCCGCGTCAGCGGCCTTGACCACGACGCTGAGGTCCTGGCTGCCGAAACCGCCGCCCGCGGAGATGGTGGTGTCACCGATGTCGTCGAGCTTGCCGAACTCCGCTTCGAGGCGCTTCTGCACGGCCTCGGAATCACCCGCGTCCTTCAGGGTGATCTGGTACGAGGCCTGGTTGGAGCCCGTACCGCCGCCGAAGGCCGCCATGAAGCCGGAGGAGCCGACGGTGACCTGGTAGTCCTTGACACCCTTGTCGCCGACGAGGACCTTCTCGACCTTCTTGGCCGCCTCGTCGGCGGCCGCCAGGCTGGTGCCGGGGGTCAGCTCCTGCTTGACGGAGAGGACTTCCTGCTCGCCCTGGTCGAAGAAGTTGGTCTTCAGCAGCGGGGCCATGCCGAAGGTGCCGAGCAGCACCACGACGGCGATGACGATGCTGGTGATCCTGCGCCGGGTCGCGAAGCGCAGCACCGGAACGTACAGCCGCTGGAGCCGGCTGCGGGCCTCCTTCTCCTCGGCCTTGCGACGGGCCTCGTCCGGGTTCTCCGCGCTGCCCTTCGGGGCGCGCAGGAACCAGTACGACAGGACGGGCACGACGGTCAGCGAGACCAGCAGGGAGGCCAGCAGGGCCGCGGTGATGGTCAGCGAGAACGAGCCGAAGAGCTCGCCGACCATGCCGCCGACGAGGCCGATCGGCAGGAAGACGGCGACCGTGGTGAGGGTCGAGGAGGTGACCGCGCCGGCCACTTCCTTCACCGCGGTGATGATCGCCGACTGGCGCTCCTCGCCGTAACCGAGGTGCCGCTTGATGTTCTCCAGGACGACGATCGAGTCGTCGACGACGCGGCCGATCGCGATGGTCAGCGCGCCGAGCGTGAGCATGTTGAGCGACAGGTCGCGGGTCCAGAGCACGATCAGCGCGAGGACCACGGAGAGCGGGATGGAGACCGCGGTGACCAGGGTCGAGCGCAGCGAGGCGAGGAAGACCAGGATCACGATGACCGCGAAGAGCAGACCCAGCGCACCCTCGGTGGTCAGACCGGAGATCGCCTTGGAGACGGCGGGGCCCTGGTCGGAGACGACGGTCAGTTCGGCGCCGGCGCCGAGGTCCTTGCGGAGGTCGGGGAGCTTGTCCTTGACCGCGTTCGAGATGGCGACGGCACTGCCGTCCTTGTCCATCGTGGCCATCACGGCGAGGCTCGGCTTGCCGTTGGTACGGGTGATGGAGACCGCGGTGGACGGCTCCTGCTTCACCGTGGCGACGTCACCGATCCGGACCGGCTTGCCGGTCTTGCCCGTCGCCGGGTCCTTCGCGGCGACCCGCAGGTCCTCGATCTGCTTCAGCGAGGTGAAAGCGCCACCGACCTGGACGGTGCGGCTCTTGCCCGACTCGGAGAAGGAACCGGCGGGGACGGTCGCGCCGCCCGACTTGAGCGCCTCGGAGAGCGTCATGGTGTTCAGGCCGGCCGCGGCGAGCTTCTTGTCGTCGGGCGTGATGGAGACCTGGAGGTCCTGCACGCCGTTGACGGAGACCTGGCCGACGCCGTCGATGTCCTCCAGTGCGGGGACGACGGTGCGGTCCAGCTGGTCGGCCAGCGCCTGCTGGTCCTTGTCGGAGGTGACGGCGAGGACGACGGTCGGCATGTCGTCCGTCGAGCCGGCGACGACCTGCGGGTCCACGCCGTCGGGAAGCTGGACGCGGGCGCGGTTCACCGCCTGCTGGATGTCGGCGACGAGCTGCTTGGTGCCCTCGCTGCCGAAGTCGAAGGACGCCATGATGACGGCGTTGCCCTCGCTGGCGGTCGAGGTGACGCCGGTGACCCCGTCGACGGCCTTGATGGAGTTTTCGAGCGGCTCGACGACCTGCTTCTCCACCACATCGGGCGACGCACCCTGGTAGGGGGCGAGCACCGACACCATCGGGAGTTCGATGGTGGGCAGCAGCTGCTGCTTGAGCTGCGGGATCGCGATCGCTCCGAATACGAGGGCGACGATCGAGATCAGTCCGATCAGGGCCCTTTGCGCGAGGCTGAATCTGGACAGCCAGGACATGGGTGGGTCTCTCTTCTGTGGCTTAAGCGGCAGATGGGCGGGTAGCTGGGGACAGACCCGGCCCAGCTATACGATCACCCATCCGCAAGGCCGGAAGCGTCGGCCCAAGGTCGCTTTCTTACGCCGCGCATACCGCAGGTGGAGTACGCCGAATCTCCACCCGTCACTCCACCCTGGGGCGCACCAGGCCCGATTCGTACGCAATGACCACCAATTGCGCCCGGTCCCGCGCGCCGAGCTTCGCCATCGCCCTGTTCACATGCGTCTTGACGGTGAGCGGGCTGACGGCGAGCCGTTCGGCGATCTCGTCGTTGGAGTGGCCGCCCGCGACCAGGACCAGCACCTCGCGCTCGCGGCCGGTGAGCGCGTCGAGCCGCGCGGAGTGCTCGGCGGCGCCCAGCCCGGCGCCGCCCGAACTGCCGCCCTGCGCAAGGAAGGTGGCGATCAGCCCCTTGGTCGCGGCGGGCGAGAGCAGCGCCTCGCCGCCCGCGGCGATCCGGATGGCGTTGAGGAGTTCCTCCGGTTCCGCCCCTTTTCCGAGGAAGCCGGACGCCCCGGCCCGCAACGACTGCACCACGTACTCGTCCACCTCGAAGGTGGTGAGCATGACGACCCGCACGTCCGCCAGTTCGGGATCGGCGCTGATCATGCGGGTCGCGGCAAGTCCATCCGTACCGGGCATCCGGATGTCCATCAGCACCACGTCGGCGCGGGTCGACCGGGCGAGCTCCACGGCCTGTGCGCCGTCCGCCGCCTCGCCGACCACCTCCATGTCGGCCTCCGAGTCGACCAGCACCCGGAACGCGCTGCGCAGCAGCGCCTGGTCGTCGACGAGCAGCACCTTGATGGGCGGTGTCATGCGTTCTCCCCCGTCCGGTCCGCCGCGCCCGGCTCCTCGGGCTCTGCCGTACGGGCCTTGACGGGCAGGATCGCATGGACCCGGAACCCGCCCCCGTAGCGGGGGCCCGCGGTGAGGGAGCCGCCGAGTGCGGTGACGCGTTCGCGCATGCCGAGGAGGCCGTGGCCGCCGCCGTCCCCGTTGTGGCCGCCCCCGCCCGAGCCGTTGTCGATGACGGTGATCTCGGCGGTGGCCCCGACCCGTACGACGCTCACTTCGGCCTTCGCGCCGGGGCCCGCGTGCTTGCGCACATTGGTCAGCGCCTCCTGGATCACCCGGTACGCGGCCAGGTCGACGGCCGCGGGCAACGGGGGCCGCCGGTCGGTGCAGGCCACCTCGACCGGGAGCCCGGCCCGCCGGACGGTGTCCACCAGTTCGTCGAGGACGGCGAGCCCCGGCGCCGGTTCGGTCGGCGCCTCCGGGTCGCCGGACTGGCGCAACAGCCCAACGGTGGCCCGCAGTTCGTTGAGCGCGGAGCGGCTGGCCTCCCGGACGTGGGCCAGTGCCTCCTTGGCCTGGTCGGGGCGCTTGTCCATGACGTGGGCGGCCACCCCAGCCTGGACGTTGACCAGGGCGATGTGGTGGGCGACGACATCGTGCAGATCGCGGGCGATCCGCAGCCGCTCCTCGGCGACCCGGCGCCGGGCCTCCTCGTCGCGGGTGCGCTCGGCCCGTTCGGCGCGCTCCCTGATCGCGTCGACGAAGGCGCGCCTGGAGCGGACGGCGTCCCCCGCCGCGCCGGCCATGCCGGTCCAGGCGAAGACGCCGAAGTTCTCCTGGCTGTACCAGGGCGCCCAACCGAAGAACATCGCGGCGGCCGTCAGCACGGCCATGGTCAGCAGCCCGACCCGCCAGGTGGTGGACCGGTCGGTGCGGGCGGCGACCGTGTAGAGCGCGATGACGGTGCTCATCACCACGGGCGCGGGCGGGTCGAATCCCACCAGCTCGACGACCGTCAGCCCGGCGGTGGCCGCGAGCACCGCCATGGGATTGCGCCGCCGCCAGATGAGCGCCACGGCACCGAGCACCATCAGGAGCACGCTGCCCGCCTCGGGAGCGCGGGTACCGAAGGAGGGCCCGTTCGGCACGCCCGGGTGGACGAACGAACCGATCGTCATGGCCACGAGTACGGCCAGGGCGAGCGCGGAATCCAGCGCGAGGGGATGGTCGCGCAGCCAGTGCCGGACGCGCAGAACCCCGGTTCCGAGGGTGGTCACGTCAAGCTACGTTACGGCGTGTCGCGCGGCAATCGGTCCGAGTCGTACGGAGAAATCGGTCGTAGCGGTCGTACCGGCAGTACTAGCCGTGCCGGCAGGACCGGCAGGACCAGCAGGACCAGCAGGACCGGCCGCACCGGTCGCACCGGTGACTCGGAGAAGCGCTCAAGCGCGGGGACACGGCTGTGCCCCGTGACCGGCGGACCGGTCACGGGGCACAGGGGCACGGACGCGTGCGAGTGCTCGCGGGTGCGTGCAGGTGCTGGAGTGCGGGCGGCGTCGACCGGGAATGGCGTCAGCCGGGGATCAGCCCGTCGTCCCGGAGCATGGCGCGCACCTCTTCGAGGGTCGCGTCGGACGACGGCAGGATCAGCTCGGACGGCTCCAGGGAGTCGTCCGGCAAGGGTTCACCGAGCTCGCGCACCCTGGCGAGGAGCGCGTGGAGAGTGGAGCGGAAGCCGGGGCCGTCGCCGCTCTCCATCTCGGCGAGCAGTTCGTCGTCGAGCTTGTTGAGCTCGGCGAGATGGCTGTCGGCCAGGGCGACCTGGCCCTCCCCCATGATCCGTACGATCATGACGCCGCCTTAACTCTTGTCGAACTTGTGCGGGGACTGGGACGACTGCTGCTGCGCCGCGTCCTGCGGGCCGCCCTCGATCGCCTGCTGGGTGGGGCCGCCGGCCAGCTCGGCCTTCATGCGCTGCAGCTCCAGCTCCACGTCCGAACCACCGGAGATCCGGTCGAGCTCGGCGGCGATGTCGTCCTTGGCCGTACCCGTCGGGTCGTCCAGGGCGCCGGAGGCGAGCAGCTCGTCGATCGCGCCGGCCCGGGCCTGCAGCTGCTGGGTCTTGTCCTCGGCCCGCTGGATCGCCAGGCCGACATCGCCCATCTCCTCCGAGATCCCGGAGAAGGCCTCGCCGATCCGGGTCTGCGCCTGGGCGGCGGTGTAGGTGGCCTTGATGGTCTCCTTCTTGGTACGGAAGGCGTCGACCTTGGCCTGGAGCCGCTGGGCCGCGAGAGTGAGTTTCTCCTCCTCGCCCTGCAGCGTGGTGTGCTGCGTCTCCAGGTCGGTGACCTGCTGCTGGAGTGCGGCGCGCCGGGACAGCGCCTCGCGGGCCAGGTCCTCGCGGCCGAGCGCGAGCGCCTTGCGGCCCTGGTCCTCCAGCTTGGACGACTGGCCCTGCAGCTGATTCAGCTGCAGCTCCAGCCGCTTGCGCGAGGTCGCCACATCGGCGACACCGCGGCGTACCTTCTGAAGCAGCTCCAGCTGCTTCTGGTACGAGTAATCGAGGGTCTCGCGCGGATCCTCGGCCCGGTCAAGGGCCTTGTTTGCCTTCGCGCGGAAGATCATCCCCATACGCTTCATGACACCGCTCATGGGCTTCGCGCGCCCCCTTCTGACGGACTGAACTCCAGCACTCCAACAGAACCCACAGTACGGGCCCTGCCTCTATTACCGCACTGTTCGCGCACAGATGTGCTCCTCCCCAAGGACGACTGCACCCGGTCACCACTCCGGCCCAGGGAGTAGGTGGCGGTCGGGGAGACCTGCGGCGTCCACCGTGCGCAACACCCGGGGACACCTGCGAGGACGCGGGCCGTTGCCGGATCGTTCCCGACCGGCCTGGGGTCGCGGGAAACGAACCCGTACCCTTGGGCCTTGTGTTCCGTAGCCGTTCGAAGGAAGAGAAGGCGTCCACCGGCAAGGTGACGGCCGACCTCTCCAAGCAGCCCCGCGACCCGCAGGCACCCAAAGGTCGCCCCACCCCCAAGCGCAGCGATGCCCAGTCGCAGCGCCGTCGCGCCTCCAGTGGCGCGCCGCTCGATCGCAAGGAGGCCATGAAGCGGCAACGCGAAGCGCGCCGTGTGGACATGGCCAAGCAGCGTGAGGCGCTCGCCAGTGGCGACGAGCGCTATCTGCCGGTGCGCGACAAGGGCCCCGTGCGGCGCTTCGTCCGCGACTTCGTGGACTCGCGCTTCTGCATCGCGGAGTTCTTCCTGCCGCTGGCCGTGATCATTCTGATTCTCAGCGTGATCCAGGTGCAGAACATCCAGACCATCTCGCTGCTGCTCTGGCTGATCGTGATCGTGCTGATCGTCATCGACTCGATCGGTCTCGCGTTCCGCCTGAAGAAGCAGCTGAACGCGCGCTTCCCTGATACGCCGAAGCGTGGCGCGGTCGCCTACGGCCTGATGCGTACGCTTCAGATGCGTCGGCTCCGGCTGCCGAAGCCGCAGGTCAAGCGCGGAGAGCGGCCCTGAGCACGGATGTCTCCGGCTCGGTCGGCGGTCCGTCCGCCGACCGGCCGGGCCGCACTGCCCCTGTCGCCGCTCCCGTCACTGGATTCTCGGGAGCCTCTTCGGCGTGGCTGAAGGGGCTCGGCGGGCTGCGCAACACGGTCCGCCAGGAGCTGGTCGCGCGCCAGCTCGACGAGCAGATCGCCGCCCGCTTCCCGGTCGGGCAGCGGCTGCGCGTCCTCGATGTCGGCATGGGCCAGGGCACCCAGGCGCTGCGTCTGGCCAGGGCCGGGCACTCCGTGACGGGCCTGGAGTCCGACGCGGAGATGCTGCGGGTGGCCCGTGAGTCGCTCGGCGCCGAGCCCGCGGGCATCCGCGAGCGGGTCCGGCTGATCGAGGGCAACGGCCTGGACACGGGGGTGCACTTCCTGCCCGGCAGCTTCGACGTCGTGCTCTGCCACGGTGTGCTGATGTATGTCCGGGAGCCGGACGCGATGGTGGCCGGTCTGGCCCGGATGCTGGCCCCGGGCGGGCTGCTCTCGCTGCTCGTACGGAACGCCGACGCGCTGGCGATGCGGCCCGGGACGGCCGGGGACTGGGACGCGACGTCGGCCGCCTTCGACACGGACACGTACACGAACCGGCTGGGCCTCACGGTGCGGGCCGACCGGCTGGACGCCCTGACGGCCACGCTCGCCGGGATCGCGGCGCCCCTGCACGCCTGGTACGGGGTGCGCGTCTTCACGGACAACGTGAGCAACGACGTGGAACTGCCGGCCGCCTCCGAACTGGAACGACTGCTGGCCGCGGAGGACCGGGCCGGGCGGACTGATCCGTACCGCCGGGTGGCCGCCCTGCTGCATCTGTGCGGGGTGCGGGGCTAGGAGGCTGCTGAAGATCTCGGCCGGAGCCGTCCGGCGGCTTACCCGATCGGCCGCATCCAGCGGGCCACCGGATGCCGCGAAAGCAACAATCCGGACATGGATGCATTCCACTCCCCCAGCCACATACGCCGGCTGCTGCTGCCTCTGACCGCGGGTTTCTGTGCGGTCGCCCTGGTGAGCGGCTGTTCGGGCGCGGCCCCCGCTTCGCCCAAGACCGGCCCCACCGCGTCGCCCTCCACCGCCCAGGCCGCGGGCGATCTGCAGAGCGAATACCAGGCCGTGATCAAGAACGTGCTGCCGTCGGTCGTTCAGATCGAGACCTCCAGCGGTCTGGGCTCCGGTGTCGTCTACGACGCCAAGGGCCATATCGTCACCAACGCTCATGTGGTCGGCAGTGACACGACGTTCAAGGTCACCGTCGCCACCGGCGAGAAGGTGCTGAAGGCCTCGCTGGTCGCCTCCTATCCGGAACAGGATCTGGCCGTCCTCAAGCTCGACACCCCCCCGGACGGGCTGAAGCCCGCGAAGTTCGGCAACTCGGAAAAGGTCGAGGTGGGACAGATCGTGCTGGCGATGGGCTCGCCGCTCGGACTGTCCTCCAGCGTCACCCAGGGCATCGTCTCGGCGCTCGGCCGGACCGTCAGCGAGAGCCAGGCGGGCGGCGGCACGGGCGCGACGATCGCGAACATGGTGCAGACCTCGGCGGCGATCAACCCGGGCAACAGCGGCGGTGCGCTGGTCAACCTGGACAGCGAGGTGATCGGTATCCCGACGCTGGCGGCGATCGACACGCAGATGGGTGACACAGCGGCGCCCGGCATCGGGTTCGCGATCCCCGTCTCGATAGTGAAGACAATCGCCGATCAGATCATCAAGAGCGGCAAGGTCACGGACTCGGGCCGGGCGGCGCTGAACATCACCGGGCGCACGGTCGTCGACCAGAACTACCAGCCGGCCGGGGTGGCGCTGGTCAGCGTGACGAAGGGCGGTGCCGCACAGAAGGCGGGGCTGCGGGCCGGCGACATCATCACCAGGATCGGCGATCAGCCGGTCACGACGATCACGTCCCTGTCGGAGGCGCTGGCCTCGGACAAGCCCGGCCAGAAGGTCACTGTGACGTATCTGCGCAATGGGGCGGAGAAGACGGTGCAGGTAACCCTGAGTGAGATCTAGGGTGAGATTCCGGGTGAGGTCCGGGGTCCGTCCGGCCCTGATCCGCCGGACAGTCCCAGGGCCGTGGCCGGCGACGGTTACCGGTCACGGCCCTGCTTCCTGCCCGTACGGGCGAAGGCATCGGCGTACGGGCCGGGGCCTCAGCCGCACGGGCCCTGTGCCCGGACCCTGAGCCCGTACCGCTGACGCGCGCATGGACAGGGGTATCAGCCCTCGCCCGGCCCGTGCGGGGACACCGGTGCGGGGACGTGGAGATCAGCCCTCGTCCGACGCGTGCAGGAACGCGGAATTCAGGCCTCGTCGGCCTGAAGGCTCATCGGGCCGTAGATCTTGGTCGTGTCCTCGAAGAGCGTCACCTGGTCCGCCCCGCCGTCGAGGAGTTCCTTCCAGTACTCGCCGATCCAGGACTCCGCGTCACCCTGTGTAGTGAATTCCTCCGGCTGCAGGGCCGGCTCCGTCTCCGTACCGTCGGACTTCTCGAACCGCCACGTCCATGCCATGTCCGCCTCCTGGGTCGCTTCGCTGTCCGCAGCCTAGTGCCTACGGCCAGTGCCGGTACGGGCCCTGCGCCTGCCCGGACGCCCCCCAAGTCGCGCACCGGTTGCGCGGACGCGGGAGGATCGGAGGCGTGGAACTGACTCTGCTCGGCACCGGAGCCCCCGACGGGCTGCCGCGCCCCGAATGTCCCTGCGCCGCCTGCGCCGCCGCCCGCGGAACGGCCTCGCGGGCCGCGACCGCGTTGCTGGTGGACGACGCGCTGCTGCTCGATCTCACCCCGGGCGCCGTATTCGCCGCGGCCCGCGCGGGGCACTCGCTCACCGGCGTACGGCAGGTGCTGCTCACCCATCCGCACGACGGGCCCGCCGTGGAGCTGCCCCCCGGGCTGCCTTCGGCGGGGCGCGTACCGGACGGCCAGGAGCTGACCCTGATCAGCGGGCACCGGGTGCGGGCGGTGGCGATGGACGCGCCGGGCACGGGCTACGAGGTGACCTCGCCGGAGGGCGTACACCTGCTCTACCTGCCGCCGGGTGCCGCGCCCTCCGGTCTCGCGGACCGGGCACCGCGGCCGTACGACATGGTGGTCGGCGACGTGGTCGGGCGGCCGGACGCGGTGGCGCGGCTGCGGGCCGTCGAGGCGATCGGACCCACCACCGAGATCATCGCCGTCCACCTGGACCATGACGCACCGCCCGCCGCCGAGCTGGGCCGGCGGCTCGCGGCGGCCGGCGCGCGGACCGTGCCGGACGGGACGACGCTGGTGGTGGGCGAGTACCGCGCGGTGCCGGAGGTACCCCGGCGCACGCTGGTGACGGGCGGTGCCAGGTCGGGGAAGTCGGTGGAGGCCGAGCGGCGCCTGGAGACGTTCCCCGAGGTGGTGTACGTGGCGACCGGTGGCGGCAGGGAAGAGGACGCGGAGTGGGCGGCCAGGATCGGGCTGCACCGGGAGCGCAGGCCCGCCGCCTGGCGCACCGAGGAGACCTGTGAGCTGGTGGAGCTGCTGGAGTCGGACGGGCCCGCGCTGCTGATCGACTGTCTGTCGCTGTGGCTGACGGACGCGATGGACCGGGTGCACGCCTGGGACGACGCGGCGTGGGCGGGCGGCGGCGAGAGCGCGCTGCGCGAGCGGACCGCCGAGCTGGTCGCCGCGGTGCGCGGGACGCGGCGCACGATCGTCGCCGTGACCAACGAGACCGGCTCGGGCGTGGTTCCCGCGACGGCTGCCGGGCGACGGTTCCGGGACGAACTGGGCCGGTTGAACACCGCGTTCGCCGACGAGTGCGAACGGGTGCTGCTGGTGGTGGCCGGACAGGTGCTGACGCTGCGCGGCTGACCGGTCCTCGCGAACGACGGCGCGGGAACGACGACGCGGGAACGACGACGCGGGAACGACGACGCGGGAACGGAACACGGCAGGAACGCGATGCGGGATCAGGAGGAGCGGGCATGGCACGCAGGCGACCGATGTTGAGCGGGGTTCCCGAGACCCTGCTGTGGACGCTCTACAACCGGGCGTACGAGGCGGGGCAGCGCTATCCGGTGCTGGACGATCCCATGGCGCTCCGGCTGATGGAGGATCTGGACTACCCCTTCGAGGAGCGGCTCGGGCAGCCGAACGCGTTCCATTCGCAGGCTCAGGGGCTGCGCTCGCGCTGCTTCGACGTGGCCGTGCAGGAGTATCTCGCCGACCGTCCGCAGGCCACCGTGGTCGCGCTCGGCGACGGCCTGGAGACCGGTTTCTGGCGGGTCGACAACGGCCGGCTGAACTGGCTGAGCGTGGAACTTCCGGAGGTCGCCGAGCTGCGGCGGGCACTCCTGCCCGCCTCCGGGCGGCTGCGCACCCTGTCCTGTTCGGCGACCGATCTGTCCTGGCTGGACGAGATCGAGGACCCGGAGGACCGCGGCGTGGTCGTCACAGCGCAGGGGCTGCTGATGTACCTGCCCCCCGCGGAGGTACGGAGGATCCTGGCGGCCTGCGCCGAACGGCTGCCCGGCGGCGTCCTCATCCTGGACACGATGGCGCGCTGGCTGGCCAGGGGCACAATGGCCGGCACGTCGAAGGCCGGCGGGATGACCATTCCGCCGATGCGCTGGGCGATGAACCCCGGCGAGCGGCACAAGCTGCGCACCGCGCACCCGGCGATCACCGAGGTGCGGGCGCTCCGGCTGCCGCGCGGGCGGGGTGCGATGGGCGAGCTGATCCGGCTCCAGTCGCTGCTGCCGGGGCTGCGGACCCTGACGCCCGCGATGACGCAGCTGCGGTTCGGGTACGGATCCCCGCACTGACCGGGTGTCAGAAACGCTGCGGGTACTGTTCCGCAGTGAGCCCGCCGCCGGGCTCGCCGGCCCATTCCACGTATCGACCCGCGAGGCAGACCCCCGTGAATCTGGACGACTTCTCCGACCTGATCGAACGCCCCGACGGCGGCGTGCGGCGCGACGCCGAGGAACGCCGGGAGCGCCTGGTCGTTCCTCCGGGCGCCCTCGGCCGCCTGGACGAGCTGGGCGAATGGCTCTCGGCCGCTCAGCAGTCCGTACCGGTCAAGGCGATCACGCAGCCGCGCGTGGTGCTTTTCGCCGGTGATCACGGGGTTGCCGAACTGGGGGTTTCCGGGCGCGCACCCGGGAGCGCGTACGAGCTGGTGCGGGCCACGCTGGACGGCGCGACTCCGCTCTCCGTGCTGGCCCGTCAGTTCTCCGTACCGGTACGGATCGTCGACGCCGGACTGGACTGCGACCCGGAGCTGCTGCCGGAGCCGGTGGTACGTCACCGGGTGCGGCGCGGCAGTGGCCGGATCGACATCGAGGACGCGCTGACGGCCGAGGAGGCCGAGCAGGCGGTACGCCTGGGGATGGCGATCGCCGACGAGGAGGCCGACTCGGGCACCGATCTGGTGGTGCTCGGCGATCTGAGCGTCGGCGGTACGACGGCCGCGGCCACGCTGATCGCGGCGCTGTGCGGCACCGACGCGTCGGTGGTGACCGGGCGCGGTGGCGGGGGGATCGACGATCTGGCGTGGATGCGCAAGTGTGCGGCGATCCGGGACGCGCTGCGCCGGGCCCGGCCGGTCCTCGGTGATCAGCTGGAGCTGCTGGCCACGGTGGGCGGCGCGGATCTGGCGGCGACGACGGGGTTCCTGCTGCAGTGCGCGGTGCGCAGGCTGCCGGTGATCCTGGACGGCGTGGTCTCGGCGGCCTGTGCGCTGGTGGGTCAGCGCGCGGCCTTCCGGGCGCCGGACTGGTGGCTGGCGGGACAGGCGAGCGGCGAACCGGCGCAGGCCAAGGCACTGGACCGGATGGCACTCAACCCCTTGCTGGACCACGGCGTCATCGTGGGAGAAGGAAGTGGGGCATTGCTCGCGCTTCCGCTCGTTCGGGCCGCTGCCGCGCTGGCGGCGGAGCTGCCGGAGCGCCCACCCCTCGTCGACGGGAAGGACGACGTCGGCGAACCGGCCGAGGACGGCGACGCGGACGGCGACGCGACCGACGGCTGACGGACCCGGCACGACTGCGGCCCGCCGGACATCGGCCGCAGCACGGCCCCCTCATGGGGCGCGATGCACCATATGATCGCTTTTTATGGGAGAGGTCCGATTGGCCACCGAGGAATCCGGGCGGGGCGGCACCCGGGCACCGAGCACCGCCCGGTCACGCCGTTGTGCCGCGTTCGCCATCTGGTACCTGCGTGTCGTGTCGTTCATCAATTTCCTGAGTGCCGTCTGGGTCACTCTCGGCAACGACCTGCGCCGCCACAACACCGCGAACTACTTCACCCCGTACCTGCTCACCGCGGGCTTCTCCTCCGGGGTGGTCGCGCTCTTCCTCGCGATCACCATGCGCCGCCGCAAGCGGGCCGCCTGGATCGTGAACATGGCGGTGAGCAGTCTGCTGCTGCTGCTCTTCGTCCTGGTGATCCCGTTCCCGGAGGTCCGGCAGTACCCGCAGAACTGGATCTCGCTGACACTGACCGCCGCCTTCGTCCTGGCGCTGGCTCTCGGCCGGCGTGAGTTCTACGCGAAGGGCGACCGGTCCAATCCGAAGCTGGCCGCGGTCGTCGCGGTCGGCGGGCTGCTGGCCACCTCGCTGATCGCCGCGGGCCTGGTCACCCTCACCAACACCGCGCACGACGAATTCCGCTCGACCTTCCTGGACCGCTGGCGCTACGGCACCCTGCGGCTGATCTCGATCACCGACAACGACACCAACTACCCCGGGATCACCACGCCGGGCTGGGTCAACGTCAGCATCAACATCCTCTCCACCCTGCTGCTGATCGCCGTCGTGTACGCGGCGTTCCGGGCCCGCCGGGCCGTCGACCCGATCACCCCCGAGGACGAGGCCCGGCTGCGCGTGCTGCTCGACAAGCACGGTGAGCGGGACTCGCTCGGCTACTTCGCGCTGCGCCGGGAGAAGAGCGTCATCTGGTCGCCGACCGGGAAGGCCGCCGTCGCCTATCGGGTGGTCGGCGGGGTCTCCCTCGCCTCCGGTGATCCCATCGGCGACCCGGAGGCGTGGCCCGGGGCGATCGAGCCGTGGCTGGCCGAGGCCCGCGAGCACGGCTGGATCCCGGCGGCGATGGGGGTGAGCGAGGAGGGCGGCACCGTCTACGCGCGGCACGGCCTCGACGCCCTGGAGCTGGGCGACGAGGCGATCGTGGAGACCGCCGACTTCACCCTCGAAGGACGGGCGATGCGGACCGTCCGCCAGGCGTACAACCGGATCAGGCGCGCCGGGTACGAGGTGACCGTGCGCCGGCACGCCGACATTCCGGACGACGAGATGGCCGAACTGGTGCGGTGCGCCGACGACTGGCGCGACGGGGCGACCGAGCGCGGCTTCTCCATGGCGCTGGGCCGGCTCGGCGACCCGGCCGACGGCCAGTGCGTGATGCTCGAATGCCGCAATGCGCCCACCGGGAAGACCGGTGCGCCCGCCGAAGAGGGCGCCGTGACCGCCGAGAGCGGTGCCGAGGTCGCCGGAACAGGAAGCACCCCTGTCGCGAAGGGCACCGCGCCGGGCGAGTTGCGCGCCGTACTCAGCTTTGTGCCGTGGGGGCCCAACGGCCTCTCGCTGGACCTGATGCGCCGTGACCGCGACTCCGAGAACGGCCTCATGGAGTTCATGGTCATCGAACTCCTGCAGCGCGCCGAGGAGATCGGGATCACCCAGGTCTCGCTGAACTTCGCGATGTTCCGGTCCGTCTTCGAGCGGGGTTCACGGCTCGGCGCCGGACCGGTGCTGAGGCTGTGGCGCTCCATGCTCAGTTTCTTCTCGCGCTGGTGGCAGATCGAGTCGCTCTACCGCGCCAACGCCAAGTACCGGCCGATCTGGGAGCCACGCTTCATGCTCTTCGAGAAGAGCTCCGACCTGCTGCGCATCGGCCTCGCCGCGGGCCGCGCCGAAGGGTTCCTGGAGGCTCCCGGTCTGCCCAAGTGGCTGCACCGCTCGCAGCTCGGGGCCGGTGGATGAGTTTCGTACGCGTGCTGAGCGGGGCGGCCCGCCGCGAATGGGGTCCGCTCTTCACCACCGTACGCGCGGGGCTCACCGCCTCCTGGCTGCGGGCGGTCCCCCTGACACTCGCCGCGGTCTGTCTGACGGCGCTGCTCCACGCGGTGCAGAACCAGTCGTGGGGGGCCGGAGCGGTGCGCGCGCTCGGAGCGGTGCGGGCCGAGGATCCGTTGTGGCAGGCCCTGCTGCGTACCCCGTTGTCGCTGTTCGTCCCGGCGCCGGACCTGCCGGTTTGGGGGGCGCTGGTGCAGGTCCTGGTGGTGTTCGGGACAGCCGAGATCTGTCTGGGCCGGTGGCGCACGCTCCTCATCGCGTACGTCGCGACGCTGGCCGGGACGCTGTGCGCGCGGATCGGTGTCGCGCTCGGCCCGGACGGGCTGTTCGGGCTGCCCGCCTCCGACGCGCGGATCGTCGACACCGGCCCGTCGGCGGCGGTGGTCGGTCTCGCCGTCTACGTGTGCTGCCTCTACCGGGCCTGGTTCACCGGTGCGCTGGTGATCGCGGCCATGGTGGTCGAGGTGATCGCCGAGAACAACCTGGCCGGCAAGGAGCACCTGGCGGCGATCGCCGCGGTGCTTGTGCTGTGCGCCGTCACGGTCGGCCGGAACCGGCGCCGGTATGCGCGCCGCCGCGATCAGGGCTTGCGTCCGGGGGCCGGGACCCGGTCCGGCGCCCCGCCGATGAGGTCCTGAAATCTGCGGCGCGGGCCCGCCCAGCGCACATCGTGGTGGTAGGCGCGCAGCATCGCCCGGGCACGGGCACGGTGCCGCTTGCGGTAGAAGCGCTTCGCCCACATCGAGGTCGGCCGGGCCAGCCGGATCGCCCCGATCAGCGCGACGAACGGGACGAGGGTGCCGACGACCGCGAGCCGCGCCTTGCCCTTGAACAGGGCGATCAGCACGAAGCAGAAGTTGACGATCAGGGTCAGGACGACCCCGAGCCTGCTCTGCTGTTCGTCGCTGCTCAGCTCGTTCACACCGAACGGCGAGAATCCGGCCAGGACCAGCAGCACCAGCGCCGCGGTGAGGACGACGACCTCCACGCTCTGCCGGCCCTCCTCGGTCCAGTACACGTCGTCGAGATGGAGGATCAGGGCGAACTCGTCCAGCACCAGACCCGCACCCATGCCGAAGATCACCGCGCAGACCGCCGCGGTGACACCGTGGTGCCCGCTGGCGACCGCCCCGAAGCCGCCGATGACGCTCAGCACCACGCCGGGCACCACGTGGTGGACGTGCACTCCGCCGGGCGTGATGTTGCGGAACGGCCCCTTCCCCGCCCTGATCATCCGGGTGATGAACCGGGTGACGGCGAAGGTGAGCACGAAGGCGGCCAGGGCCAGGAGCAACGGCAGCTTCCCCGGCTCGACGATGTTCACCTCGAACCAGTGACCCATGCCACCCACTCCCGATAAGCCGCTTTCGTCATGGTCCATCGCACTATGACCAATCTATCGGCTCGTCACAGCGATTAGCCTGCGCGCCGTGAACTCCCTGAACCTCCACGGCCTGCGTTTCGCCTTCGGCACCCTGACCGTGCTTCCCGTCCGCGTCACCCGCTGGGACCGCGGTACCGCCCGCGCCGGGATGCTGTGCGCGCCGCTGGCCGGTCTCGTCGTGGGGCTCCTCGCGGCGGTGCCCGGTGGCCTGTTGCTGCTGCTCGGCTCCGGTCCGCTGCTCGCCGCGGTCGCCTCCGCCGCCGTGCCCGCGGTACTCACCCGGGGTCTGCATCTCGACGGTCTCGCGGACACCGCGGACGGCCTGGGCAGCGGCAGGCCCGCCGATGACGCCCTGCGGATCATGAAGCAGTCGGACATCGGGCCGTTCGGGGTGATCACCCTGCTGTTCGTGCTGCTGGCCCAGGTCGCGGTCCTCGACCAGTTGTACGGGCAGAGCTGGGCGCGCGGCGCGGTGGCGGCGGCCGTCGCAGCGGTCACCGCCCGGCTCGCGCTCACCCTGGCGTCCCGTCAGGGCATCCCTGCGGCCCGTCCGGAAGGGCTGGGTGCGGCGGTGGCGGGGACGGTCACGGTCCGGGCCGCGATGGCGGCCGGGGCGGTCGGGGTCGCGGCCTGCGCGGGTGCCGGTGCGCTCTTCGGCGGCTACGGGGCGCTGCACCACGCCCTCGCCGCACTGCTCGCCCTCGGCGCCGCCCAACTCCTGCTGCGGCACTGCGTGCGCCGCTTCGGCGGGGTGACCGGCGATGTCTTCGGCGCATTGGCGGAGACGGCGGCGACGGCGGCTCTGGTGGTGCTGGCGCTCGGTTAGGGGCTTTCGGCTTCGGAGCCCGATCCGCCCGTACCGTTCCGGAAGCGCGCCTTCGGGCACTCCTGGCGCCACACGCCCAGTTCGTACTTCTTCCGCAGCGAGCTGAGCCCCAGCTGCTTCGACGCGGCGCAGAACCGGGCGACCGGCAGCTCGTACTCCACGTGGAAGACGGCCTTGCCCTCCTTCACGAACGGAGTGAGGGCCTCGCACTCCTCGTACTGCGCGCACTGCTCGTTGACCGCGAAGTCGAAGTCGGGCTCCAGCTCCGGTATCTGGCCGAGATCGTTCTTCAGGCCGACGGCGAGTCCATGACGGTGGGCGATACGGGCGACGAGCCGGTTGTAACGCAACTGGTCGGCGGCGGTCAGCGGGAAGCCCGTACGGTTGCGGTAGCCGTCCATGTTGTCGGGCTCGACCGCGTCGAAGCCCTTCTTCGCGCACATCGCGATCCGGCGTTCCATCAGCGGCTCCAGGACGTCCGTGCGGCGGATGTCGAGCCAGTACTCCCCCTCCCAGCCGTTGCTCCTCCCCCGTATCGCGGCGGGGAACTTCCCGGCGTCCGGACGGAAGTCCTCCCAGGCGCCGGTGGAGAGGTAGCAGATCACCTTGCGGCCCCGGCGGTGCAGATCGGCGACGGCCGAGGCCCGGTGGCCGAAGCCGTCGATGTCGTACACCGGGACGTCCACCGTGGGGTCCAGCCGGCCGGAGAGCTGCCACTGCCAGCCGATGCCCGGCTCCGGCCGCCACCGGCCCTTCGAGTCGGGCTCCGCAGCCGTGGTGCAGCCGCTCAGCAGGGCCAGCAGCATCAGTACAGTCACGGGCAGCGCCCGGTCCGTTCCCCGCACGCGTGCGGCCCCGCGGGCGCGCATGGTCTTCTCCCCCTGTTGGTCCGGTACCACCAACGACCCTACGTCCACGGCGCGTTCCGGCCGCACGGACCCGGTCCCGGGCCGCTCCCGGGCCGCTCCCGGCCCGTGGCCCGGGCCCCCGCAACAGGCCATCGACGGCCCGCCGCCGTGATACCGCAGCAAAGGCGCGCGTAGGCTCATTCCCGGCACATTGCGGCGGCGTCTACGATGCGCCGGGCACGGTCGGCCCACCCATCGACCGACAACGAACTCAACGGAAGCGAGATTTCACCACCGTGACTGCTCTCACTCTCAGCACTGCCGGTGCGGCGACGCTGCGCGCCGACGCACTCGTCGTCGGCGTCGCCAAGGGAGCCAAGGGGCCGGTCCTCGCACCGGGCTCCGAGGCCGTGGACAAGGCGTTCGACGGAAAGCTCGCCACCGTCCTGGAGGCCCTGGGCGCCGCGGGTGCCGAGGGCGAGGTGACCAAGCTCCCCGCGCCCGACGGCCTCAAGGTCCCGGTCGTCATCGCGGTCGGCCTCGGCTCCGTCCCGGAGAAGGACGAGGCGTACGACGCCGAGGCGCTGCGCAGGGCCGCGGGCTCCGCCGCGCGCGCCCTGGCCGGTTCGAAGAAGGCCGGCTTCGCACTGCCCATCGCCTCCGTCGAGGACGCCGGGGCGATCGCCGAGGGCGCGCTCCTCGGTGCGTACGCCTTCACCGCGTACCAGGGCGGCGAGAACAAGCTGGCGCCCAAGGACAAGAAGAACGGCAACGGCCCGAAGCAGCCGCTCGCCGAGGTCGCCCTGCTCGGCACCAAGCCGCGCGACAAGGCGTTCAAGGCGGCCGCGGACCGCGCGCTCGCGATCGTCGAGGAGATCAACCGCGCCCGCGACCTGATCAACACCCCGCCGAACGACCTGTACCCCGAGTCCTTCGCCGCCGTGGCCACCGCCGCGGGCAAGGAGCACGGCATCAAGGTGCAGGTCCTCGACGAGAAGGCCCTCGTCAAGGGCGGCTTCGGCGGCCTGCTGGGCGTCGGCCAGGGCTCGACCCACGGCCCGCGCCTGGTGAAGCTCGCCTACACGCACCCGAAGGCGGAGAAGACCCTGGCCCTCGTCGGCAAGGGCATCACCTACGACTCGGGCGGCATCTCGCTGAAGCCGGCCGGCCACAACGAGACGATGAAGTGCGACATGAGCGGCGCCGCCGCCGTGTTCGCGAGCGTCGTCGCGGCCGCCCGTCTGGGCCTGCGGGTCAATGTCACCGGCTGGCTGGCGCTCGCCGAGAACATGCCGTCGGGCAACGCCACCCGCCCCGGTGACGTGCTGCGCATGTACAGCGGCAAGACCGTCGAGGTCCTCAACACGGACGCCGAGGGCCGGCTCGTCCTCGCCGACGCGCTGACCCGCGCCTCCGAGGAGAACCCGGACGCGATCGTCGACGTGGCGACCCTGACCGGCGCCATGGTGCTGGCGCTGGGCAACCGCACCTTCGGCATCATGGCCAACGACGACGCCTTCCGTACCTCCATCCACGAGATCGCCGAGGAGGTCGGCGAGGCCTCCTGGCCGATGCCGCTCCCCGCCGACCTGCGCAAGGGCATGGACTCCCCGACCGCCGACATCGCCAACATGGGCGAGCGGATGGGCGGCGGCCTGGTGGCCGGTCTGTTCCTGCAGGAGTTCGTGGGCGAGGGCATCGCCTGGGCGCACCTGGACATCGCGGGCCCGGCCTTCCACGAGGGCGCGCCGTACGGCTACACGCCGAAGGGCGGCACCGGTTCCGCGGTCCGCACGCTGGTGAAGCTGGCGGAGCGCACCGCGGCCGGAGACCTCGGCTGACGTCGCAACTGCCGTACGGCCCCGGGCATACGTCCGGGGCCGTACGTGTCCCCCCGTGGCATCGCGGCACGGATCCAGCAGGTTTCGCTCTCAACGAAATCAGTAGGCCCTCCCGTCTCCCACCACCACCCTTCCGACGCCGCGCTGCGCGCCTATCCTTTTTTTCTACGCAGCGGTAACCACCCGGGACGAATGATCATCCGTCTCGGACCCGGGCCCCGCGTCCCGCCCGCCGTCAACAAGTGCGAAGATGGGTTCTCGGCAGGACAGGGCCCCCACCACAGGGCCGAATAACAAAAGCGGCCGAACACCAGCCGACCGGCCGGTCATCCCCCAGCGACGGGGCCCGGCATACGGCGCACATGCATGGAGGACGTGACGTGGCGAACGACGCCAGCACCGTTTTCGACCTAGTGATCCTCGGCGGTGGTAGCGGCGGTTACGCCGCGGCCCTGCGCGGAGCGCAGCTGGGCCTGGACGTCGCTCTGATCGAGAAGGGCAAGGTCGGCGGCACCTGCCTGCACAACGGCTGTATCCCCACGAAGGCCCTGCTGCACGCCGGCGAGATTGCCGACCAGGCGCGCGAGGCCGACCAGTTCGGCGTCAAGGCCACCTTCGAGGGCATCGACATCCAGGCCGTCCACAAGTACAAGGACGACGTGATCTCGGGCCTGTACAAGGGTCTGCAGGGTCTCATCGCCTCGCGCAAGGTCACCTACATCGAGGGTGAGGGACGACTCTCCTCCCCCACCTCGGTGGACGTGAACGGCCGGCGCGTCCAGGGCCGTCACGTGCTGCTCGCGACCGGCTCCGTGCCGAAGTCGCTGCCGGGCCTGGAGATCGACGGCAACCGCATCATCTCCTCGGACCACGCACTGAAGCTGGACCGCGTCCCGAAGTCCGCGATCGTGCTGGGCGGCGGCGTCATCGGCGTCGAGTTCGCCTCGGCGTGGACCTCCTTCGGCACCGACGTCACGATCATCGAGGGCCTGAAGCACCTCGTCCCGGTCGAGGACGAGAACAGCTCGAAGCTTCTTGAGCGCGCCTTCCGCAAGCGCGGCATCAAGTTCAACCTCGGTACGTTCTTCAAGAGCGCCGAGTACACGCAGGACGGCGTCCGCGTGACCCTCGCCGACGGCAAGACCTTCGAGGCGGAGGTCCTGCTGGTCGCCATCGGCCGCGGCCCGGTCTCGCAGGGCCTGGGCTACGAGGAGGCCGGCGTCGCGATGGACCGCGGCTACGTCCTCGTCGACGAGTACATGCAGACCAACGTTCCGACCATCTCGGCCGTGGGCGACCTGGCCCCGACGCTCCAGCTCGCCCACGTCGGCTTCGCCGAGGGCATCCTGGTGGCGGAGCGGCTGGCCGGTCTGAAGACCGTTCCGATCGACTACGACGGTGTTCCCCGGGTGACGTACTGCCACCCCGAGGTCGCCTCCGTGGGCATCACCGAGGCCAAGGCCAAGGAGCTCTACGGCGCGGACAAGGTCGTCGCTCTGAAGTACAACCTCGCGGGCAACGGCAAGAGCAAGATCCTCAAGACCGCCGGTGAGATCAAGCTCGTCCAGGTCAAGGACGGTGCCGTGGTCGGCGTCCACATGGTCGGTGACCGTATGGGCGAGCAGGTCGGCGAAGCCCAGCTGATCTACAACTGGGAGGCGCTGCCCGCCGAGGTCGCGCAGCTCATCCACGCCCACCCGACCCAGAGCGAGGCGCTCGGCGAGGCCCACCTGGCCCTGGCCGGCAAGCCGCTGCACTCCCACGACTGATCAGTCGACCGGGCGCGACGACCGACCTACTTCCGCACTTTCGTAAGGAGCAACTGAAACCATGTCGGTTTCCGTAACCCTTCCGGCGCTCGGCGAGAGCGTCACCGAGGGCACTGTCACCCGCTGGCTGAAGGCCGAGGGCGAGCGAGTCGAGGCCGACGAGCCGTTGCTCGAGGTTTCGACCGACAAGGTCGACACCGAGATCCCGGCCCCCGCGGCCGGCATCCTCTCGGCCATCAAGGTCGCCGAGGACGAGACCGTCGAGGTCGGCGCCGAGCTGGCCGTCATCGACGACGGCACGGGTGCGCCCGCTGCCGCCGCGGCTCCGGCCGCCGAGCCCGCAGCCGCCCCGGCGCCGGCGCCGGTCGCCGAGGCCCCCGCCGCCGCTGCTCCGGCCCCCGTGGCCGAGGCTCCGGCCGCCGCCCCGGCCGGTGGCGCCGCCGGTACCGACGTCACCCTCCCGGCGCTCGGCGAGAGCGTCACCGAGGGCACCGTCACCCGCTGGCTGAAGGAGGTCGGCGAGGAGGTCACGGAGGACGAGCCCCTCCTGGAGGTCTCCACGGACAAGGTCGACACCGAGATCCCGGCCCCGGTTTCCGGTGTGCTGCTGGAGATCGTCGTCGCCGAGGACGAGACCGCCGAGGTCGGCGCCAAGCTCGCCGTCATCGGTGCCGCGGGTGCCGCTCCGGCGGCTGCCCCGGCTCCGGCCGCTCCGGCGCCCGCCGCCGCCCCGGCCGCCCCCGCACCGGCTCCGGCTGTTCCGGTCGCCCCGGCACCGGCTCCGGCCCCGGTGGCGCCCGCCGCCCCGGTCGCCGCTCCGGCTCCGGTGGCTCCGGCCGCTCCGGCCCCCGTGGCCCCGGCCGCTCCGGCCCCCGTGGCCGCTCCGGCTCCGGTCTCCCCGACGGCCCCCGTCGACGAGGGCGCGTACGTCACGCCACTGGTGCGCAAGCTCGCCTCCGAGAGCGGTGTCGACCTGAGCACCGTCAAGGGCACCGGCGTCGGTGGCCGGATCCGCAAGCAGGACGTCGCCGCCGCCGCGGAGGCCGCCAGGGCCGCCGCCGCTGCCCCGGCCCCCGCCGCCGCGCCCGCCGCCGCCAAGGCGCCGAAGCTGGAGGCCTCCCCGCTGCGCGGTCAGACGGTCAAGATGACCCGCATGCGCAAGGTCATCGGCGACAACATGATGAAGGCGCTGCACTCGCAGGCCCAGCTGACCTCGGTCGTCGAGGTCGACATCACCAAGCTGATGAAGCTGCGCAACCAGGCGAAGGCCGCATTCGCCGCCCGTGAGGGCGTCAAGCTGTCCCCGATGCCGTTCTTCGTGAAGGCGGCGGCCCAGGCGCTGAAGGCCCACCCGGTCGTCAACGCCCGGATCAACGAGGACGAGGGCACCATCACGTACTTCGACTCGGAGAACATCGGCATCGCCGTGGACGCCGAGAAGGGTCTGATGACACCGGTCATCAAGGGTGCGGGCGACCTGAACATCGCCGGTATCTCGAAGAAGACCGCCGAGCTGGCCGGCAAGGCCCGCGGTGGCGGCCTGACGCCGGACGACATGTCCGGTGCCACCTTCACCGTCAGCAACACCGGCTCGCGCGGTGCGCTGTTCGACACCGTCATCGTGCCTCCGAACCAGGCAGCCATCCTGGGCATCGGTGCCACGGTCCGCCGCCCGGTGGTCATCGACCACCCGGACCTCGGCGAGACGATCGCGGTGCGCGACATGACGTACCTCTCGCTCTCCTACGACCACCGTCTGGTGGACGGCGCGGACGCCGCCCGTTACCTGACCTCGGTCAAGGCGATCCTGGAGGCCGGTGAGTTCGAGGTCGAGCTCGGCCTCTGAGCACCACGGTTGTAACCAGCCTCACCAGCGGCGCCCCCGTCCGGACCACTTCCGGGCGGGGGCGCCGCCGTATTGTCTAGTCACCACCGGTCGCCGCTTCGGCGTCGACCGGAACGGCAGCGCCGGTTTCTCCGAAGGAGCCCCTCATGACCCCGCCCGTCGTCCACTCGCTGCGCGAACAGATCCGCGAGCACATCGTGGACGGGATCGTCAGCGGGCGCTGGAAGCCGGGCGAGCGGATCGTGGAGCGGCGGATCGCCACCGAGCTGGAAGTCAGCCAGACGCCCGTACGCGAGGCGCTGCGGGAACTGGAGACGCTCCGGCTGATCGAGTCGGCGCCCAACAAGGGCGTACGCGTACGGAACCTGACGGCGGCCGACCTGGAGGAGTCCTATCCGGTACGGGCCGGTCTGGAGCAGATCGCCGCGGAACTGGCGGCTCCGGCGCTCGGCGAGGACTGCTCACGGCTGTCGCCGCACGTAGCGGCGCTCTACGAGGCCGACCGGCTGGCCGACGGCGAGGCGCAGGTGCGGTACACGGTGGCGTTCCACCGGGAAATGGTGCGGGCGGCCGGGAACGCCGTACTGCTGCACACCTGGGAAGGGCTGGGCATCGAGGTGTTCACCGCCCTGTCGATCCGGTGGCTGGGCACGGTGCAGAAGTCGTACGCGGAGGAGCACGAGGCCCTCATCGAAGCCTTCCTGCGGAAGGACCCGGACATCGGGATCCTGGTCAAGGCCCACGTCCTCGGCTGCGCGCCCCGCGCCTGAGTCCGCACGCGTCACGCGCCCGAGCGGCGTGCGCATCGCCGTCCGAGACGCGCAGGCGCATCCGCCGCCGCGGACGCGTACGCGACTCCGCCCGAGCAGCGTACTCACCTGTCGCAACACGCGCTCACACGTGCAAGCGGGCGCCCCTTTTGTGCGTTAAATCCCGTCACTCCGTGCCCGGCTTTACGGCACCGAATGCCACTTTCTTCATATCGAGAAGTTTTGCCGTTCATCCTTTGATCGATCATCGATCGGCGGCTTAGAGTTCACTCCGCGGGCCCACCGGCCCCATCGCCCTGTCCTGCCAGTCAGGGCCTTTCTCCACCCCCCTCCACTCCGGAAGGCGGCGATCATGACCGACCCCGTAGGAAAGCTTCCGAGCGAGCTCGATCAGCTCCCGGACCGTGACCCCGAGGAGACCGCCGAATGGGCGGCCTCCCTGGATGCCGTCACCAAGGCCGCGGGCCCGCACCGCGCCGCGTACCTGATGCGCCGCTCGCTCCAGCATGCCGAGGGCGCCGGTCTCGCGCTGCCCAAGCTGCTGGAGACCGATTACGTCAACTCCATCCCGACCGCCGCCGAGCCCGCGTTCGACGGCGACCTGGAGATGGAGTCCCGGATCACCGCCTGGAACCGCTGGAACGCGGCGGCGATGGTCACCCGTGGCTCCCGGTTCGGCGTCGGCGGCCACATCGCCACCTTCGCCTCGGCGGCCTGGCTGTACGAGACCGGCTTCAACCACTTCTTCCGCGGCAAGGAGGGGGACGGCTCCGGCGACCAGCTCTACATCCAGGGCCACGCCTCCCCCGGCATCTACGCCCGCGCGTTCCTCGACGGCCGGCTCAGCGAGCAGCAGCTCGACAACTTCCGCCAGGAGGCGGGCGGCGACGGTCTGCCGTCCTACCCGCACCCGCGGCGGCTGCCCTGGCTGTGGGAGTTCCCCACCGTGTCGATGGGCCTCGGCCCGCTGTCGGCGATCTACCAGGCGCGCTTCAACCGCTACCTGGCCAACCGCAACATCAAGGACACGTCGAACTCGCACGTCTGGGCCTTCCTCGGCGACGGCGAGATGGACGAGCCCGAGTCGACCGCGGCCCTCGCCCTCGCGGCGCGTGAGCGGCTCGACAACCTGACCTTCGTCATCAACTGCAACCTGCAGCGCCTCGACGGCCCGGTCCGCGCCAACTTCCGCGTGGTCCAGGAGCTGGAGGGCGCGTTCCGCGGCGCCGGCTGGAACGTCATCAAGACGCTCTGGGGCAACGCCTGGGACGAGCTGTTCCAGCTGGACACCACCGGTGCGCTGGTCCGCCGACTCCGGGAGGTCCCGGACGCGCAGTTCCAGACGTACGCCACCCGCGATGCCGCGTACATCCGTGAGCACTTCTTCGGCGCCGAGCCCGCGCTCGCCGAGCTGGCGAAGCTGCTCACCGACGCGAAGATCGCCGAGTGCTTCTACAACTCGCGCGGCGGCCACGAGGCCCGCAAGGTGTACGCGGCGTACAAGGCCGCCGTCGAGCACAAGGGCGCGCCGACCGTGATCCTCGCGCAGACGGTGAAGGGCTACACGCTCGGCAAGGGCTTCGAGTCCAAGAACGCCAACCACCAGATGAAGAAGCTGACGATCGACGAGTTCAAGGGCATGCGCGAGCTGCTCGGACTCCCGATCCCGGACAGCGCCTTCGCCGACGGCCTGGTGCCGTACGGCCACCCGGGCGCCGACTCCCCCGAGGTCCGCTACCTCCAGGAGCGCCGCGCCGCCCTCGGCGGCCCCGCACCGGCCCGCCGGGTGCACGCGGTGGCGCTGCCCGAGCCCGAGGAGCGCGCGTTCAAGGCCCTGTACAAGGGGTCCGGCAAGCAGGAGATGGCCACCACCATGGCGTTCGTACGCCTGGCCAAGGACCTGATGCGGGACAAGGAGACCGGTAGGCGCTGGGTGCCGATCGTCCCGGACGAGGCGCGCACGTTCGGCATGGAGTCCCTGTTCCCGTCGGCCGGTATCTACTCGCCGCTGGGCCAGACGTACGAGCCGGTCGACCGCGACCAGCTGATGTACTACAAGGAAGCCAAGGACGGCCAGATCCTCAACGAGGGGATCACCGAGGCCGGGGCCATGGCCGACTTCATCGCCGCCTCGACGTCGTACGCGACGCATGGCGAGACGATGATCCCCTTCTACATCTTCTACTCGATGTTCGGCTGGCAGCGGACCGGCGACCAGATGTGGCAGCTCGCCGACCAGCTCGGCAAGGGCTTCATCGTCGGTGCCACCGCGGGCCGTACGACGCTGACCGGTGAGGGCCTCCAGCACGCGGACGGTCACTCGCACCTGATCGCCGCCACGAACCCCGCGTCGCTCAACTACGACCCGGCGTTCGCGTACGAGATCGCGGTGATCGTCAAGGACGGTCTGCGCCGGATGTACGGCCCCGACGCCGAGAACGTCTTCTACTACCTGACGGTCTACAACGAGCCGAAGCCGCAGCCCGCGATGCCGGAAGGCGTCGAGGACGGCATCATCAAGGGCCTCTACCGCTTCAAGGAGGGCGCGCCCGGGGCGGCGGACGCCCCGCAGATCCAGCTGCTGGCCTCCGGTACGGCGATCCACTGGGCCCTGGAGGCCCAGGAGCTGCTGGCCGCGGACTGGGGTGTCCGGGCCGACGTCTGGTCCGCCACGTCGTGGGGCGAGCTGCGCCGCGAGGCGCTGGAGTGCGACGAGGCGCTGCTCCGCGGTGAGCAGCGGGTGCCGTACGTGACCCGTGCGCTGGAGGGCGCACCGGGTCCGGTCCTCGCGGTCAGCGACTGGATGCGACAGGTCCCGGACCAGATCAGCCAGTGGGTGGAGCAGGACTGGTCCTCGCTCGGCACGGACGGCTTCGGCCTCTCCGACACCCGCGACGCGGCCCGCCGCCACTTCGGCGTCGACGCCCGGTCGATCACGGTCGCGGCCCTGGCCCAGCTGGCCCGCCGGGGCGAGGTGTCCGCGTCCGCGGTCAAGGACGCCCGGGAGCGGTACGGGCTGTGACCTGACGAGGAGGCGGCCGGGTACGCCCCGGCCGCCGGAGCGCGGGCCCGGGATCGCTCCCGGCCCGCGATCGGGGGCAGCACGCATCCGGCCACAATGGCCGCATGCGTGCTGCTCGTCTCATCAAAATGGTGCTGTTGCTGCAGTCCCGTCCCGCCATGACCGCCGCCGAGCTCGCCCAGGAGCTGGAGGTGTCCGAGCGGACCGTCACCCGGGACGCCCAGGCGCTCTCCGAGGCGGGTGTCCCGGTGTACGCGGACCGGGGCCGGGCCGGAGGCTACCGGCTGGTCGGCGGGTACCGTACGCGCCTCACCGGGCTCGCCCGCAACGAGGCCGAGGCGCTCTTCCTCTCCGGGCTGCCGTCCGCCCTGCGCGAGATGGGCCTTCAGGACGTCGCGTCCGCGGCCCGGCTCAAGGTGTCGGCGGCGCTGCTCCCGTCCCTGCGGGACGCCTCGGCAAGTGCCGCCCGGCGCTTCCACCTGGACGCTCCCGGCTGGTACCAGGATCCGGTCACTCCCGAGCTGCTGCCCGCCGTCGCGGAGGCGGTCTGGGACGACCGGATCGTCCACGCCCGCTACCGCCGCAGTGGCCGGGACGAGGAGGTGGAGCGGGAGCTGGCCCCGTACGGGCTCGTCCTGAAGGCCGGGGTCTGGTACCTCTGCGCCCGGGTGGCGGCGGACTTCCGGGTGTACCGGATCGACCGGTTCTCGGCCGTCGCGGTGTCGGACGAGCGGTTCGCGCGCGACGAGCGGTTCGATCTGCCGGGGTTCTGGGACGAGCGGGCCGCGCAGTTCGCCCGCTCGTTGCTGCGTACCGAGGTGACGGTACGGGTGTCGCAGGAGGGGGTACGCCGACTGCCGTACGCACTGGACCGTTCGGCGGTCCACGACGCACTGGACGCGGCGGGACCGGCTGACGCGCGGGGGTGGCTGACGGTCACTCTGCCGGTCGAGTCCCTCGATATCGCGTACAGCCAACTGCTCGCCCTCGGACCGGAGTTGGAAGTCCTCGAGCCGGCCGCCCTGCGGACCCGGTTCGCCGCGGCCGCCGAACGCCTGCGCGACCTCTATCGCTGAGGGGTCCTTTCCGCCGCGTCCGCGTGCATCGCAGGCCGCCAAGGCCGATGCTTGAGCCGTGATGGACGAGACGGAGTTCTGGGAGATCGTCGACAGCACCCGCGAGGCCGCCGAGGGCGACCCCGAGGACCAGGCCGATCTGCTCGTCGAACGGCTGGTGCTGCTCGATCCCGAAGCCGTGCTGGATTTCGCCAGGCACTTCGAGGCCCGTTTCAACCGCGCGTACCGCTGGGATCTGTGGGGCGCCGCCGCCGTACTGCTGGGCGGCGCGAGCGACGACGCCTTCGACTTCTTCCGCTGCTGGCTGATCGGGCAGGGCCGGGAGGTCTTCGAGGGCGCGCTGCACGATCCGGACGGCCTCGCCGACCTCCTCGACGACTTCGACCCGGAGGTCGACGGGGAGGCCGAGGACCTCGGCTACGCCGCCGACGAGGCGTACGAACAGCTCACCGGCGTGGTCACCCCGGACCTCGGCCTGCCGCCCCAGACCGCCGAGCCGGCGGGCACCCCGTTCGGCCTTGAGGACGAAGAGGTGCTGGCGGAACGCTTTCCCGCGCTCTGGGAGCGGTTCGGCGCCGACTGACCCCGCCGGGGTCCTGCCGTCGCGCCATCAAGCCGGCACTCCGTCACGCCGTCACGCCATCACGCGGAAGCGGGTTCTGTCGCCGCGTCAGAAGTGCGTTCCGCCGTCGATCCGGATCTCCGTACCCGTGATGAACGCCCCGTCCTGCGATCCGAGCATCGCGACGACGCCCGCGACGGTGTCCGGGCTGGCGAAGCCCTCGCCGAGCGCCGGGGACAGCTTCGCGAAGAGCGACATGTCGGCATCGGCGGGCAGCCCGGGGCCGTTGCCGCTGGTCATGTCGGAGGAGATCGAGCCGGGCGCGACGGCGACGAACCGCAGCCCCTGCTTGCTGTACTCGCTCGCCAGCGCGTGCGTCATCGACTGGATGCCGCCCTTGCTCGCCGCGTACGCCGACATGTAGGGGTGCGCAAAGGCCGCCGAGGTGGAGGAGAAGTTCACGACGGCCGGCTTGTCGCCCGCCAGCAGGGCCGGTATCGCCTCGCGGATCATCAGGAACGTACCCGTGAGGTTGACCGCGAGGATCTTGTTGAAGAACTCCAGCGTCGTCTTGTGCGTGTGCTCGGAGCGCAGGATTCCGGCCGCGTTGACCAGTACGTCGAGGCCGCCGAGGGTGGCCACGGCGGAGGCGACGCCCGCCCGGACCGCGGACTCGTCCGAGATGTCGAGGACGAGGGTGGTGAGGCGGTCGGCGGTGCCGTTCGCCACGGCGGTCCCGTACGTGGCCTTCAGCCCGTCCTCGTTGACATCGGCCGCGACGACGCGGCCGCCCTCGGCGAGGAGGCGGTGGACGGTGGCCTGTCCGATGCCGGAGCCACCACCGGTGATGAGTGCGCGACGGCCTTCGTAACGGTTCATTTCTGTTCTCTCCCGATCCCGGTGACTGCAATGACTGCTGTGACTGCTGTCCCGAAGCGTTCTCGAAGCTCTCTCGGAGCTCTGTCGCGACGGTCTCGAAGGTTCTCGATTCCATCTCGACAGAATTCCACCGTACGCCTAAGTGGCACGTTTTGCCATGACGTCATTTTGCGCACACCTCTTCCCTGCCGGGGTAATCTCCTGGGAATGAGCCCCAAGCCGAGTCGGCCGTCGCAGCCGTCCCTCACCGAACGACGTAAGGCCGCGACCCAGCTGGACATCGCGCGCGCCGCCGCCGCGCTCTTCGCCGAGCGCGGGCCCGAGGGCACCACGGCGGAGGACATCGCGCATCGGGCGGGCGTCGCGCTGCGCACCTTCTACCGGTACTTCCGCTCCAAGCAGGACGCGGTGGGCCCGCTGCTCTCCGGCGGCGCCGAGCGCTGGCGGGCGCTGCTCGAAGCGGCCGAGCCCGGGGACGCGCTCGCCGTGGTCCTGGAGCGGGCGGTCACCGAGGCGCTCCGGGTGCCGGACGCAGGCGCCGCCGAGCAGCTCGGCTGGACGCGCGGGCTGCTGCGGGCGGCGGTGGCGGACCCGGCACTGCGTGCCGTCTGGTACCGGGTCAATCAGGATTCGGAGGAACGGCTGCTGCCGGTGCTGACCCGGCTGGCCGGCGAGGGGGCGGACCCGCTGGAGGTCCGGCTCGCCGCAGCGGCCGCCACGGACGCGGTACGCGTAGCGCTGGAGGCCTGGGCGCAGACGGACGCGCCGACGAGCGGGCCCGGCTCACCCGCCGATCTGGCGGTCCGCTGTCTGCACGAACTCATGGGCGGCATGCGGCTGTTCAAGGGCTGAGCGGGAACCGAACGGTCAGGGGGCGAGCGAGCGGCCCATCATCACGTCGTCGACGTAACGCCCGCCCAGGAAGAACTCCCCGGGCTGCACGCCCTCGACGACGAACCCCTCCGACTCGTAGAGGGCCCGCGCGGGCGCGTTGTGCCCGAGCACCCGCAGCGTGATCCGGTTCGCCCCGTCGCTCCGCGCGGCCGCGAACGCGGCCCGCAGCAGGGTCCTGGCGACTCCACGGCCGCGCGCCGAGTCGGCCACGGCGAGGCCCTGTATCTGCCGGACATGGGCGTTGGCGGCCAGCGGGGTCGGCAGGACCAGCCGGACGTACCCGACGATGGACACCTCCCCCGCCGCGTCCTGCGCCTCGGCGACGAGGAACTCCTCGGGCCTGTGGCGGTCGTCGAAGAACGGCGCGTACGGCGGCTGCGGCTTCGGCATGACCGCGTGGAGCGTGGACCACGTGGAACGGTCGAGTTCACCGAGAGCGGCTTCGTCGGCGAGGACCGCGGGGCGGACGGAGCGGATGGGGCTGACCGGGTGCGGGTGTATCTCGGGCATGCGTGCCACTGTGTCACGCCGCACCGTGCCCGGTCAGCCCGTTTTCGGCTCAGCGCATATCGGCGGGGCGCTCGGCCGAGTCGAACGGGAAGCGGCGGCGGAAATCGTCGGCCGCGTCCTCCAGGGTGCAGAAGCTCGCCGTACGTGTGGAGGAGTTCGGTGGTCTACGCGGACATCTCCCACCAGGGCGCCACATAGCCGCGCGAATTGCGCCCGGTGTACTCCTCGATCAGTTCGACGCAGCGGGCGAGTACGCCCTCCTCCTGCTGCCGGATCATCGCGATGGGGTTCTCGTGCGAGTGGCCGTGCGCGCCGATCTCGACTGCTGTCCGCCGCCATCACCGCGGCGGACAGCGAGACGGCGGCGGTCTGCGGCATGTGCGCCACTACCGGGATATCGCCCTACAACTGCTGTTCGAGTGATTTGGGCGTGACGGGTGATACGGGCGAGGCGCCCCCTGCGCCGCTGCGGCAGGATGGGGCCATGGTGTACTCCCGTATCGCTGTCACCGGATCCACCGGACTCATCGGAGCCGCGCTGGTGCGCTCGCTGCGGGCCGACGGGCACGAGGTCGTGCGCCTGGTCCGGCACCCGGCGCGCGCCGGGGACGAGGTCGAGTGGGACCCGAAGCGGGGTTACGTCGACGGGGCCGGCCTGGTCGGCTGCGACGCCGTCGTCCATCTCGCCGGCGCCGGGGTCGGCGACCACCGCTGGACGAAGGAGTACAAGCGGGAGATCCGGGACAGCCGGGTGCTGGGCACAGCGGCGATCGCCGAGGCGGTGGCCTCCCTCGGTGTACCTCCGAAGGTGCTGCTGTGCGGGTCGGCCATCGGCTACTACGGCGACACCGGGGACCGCGCGGTCGACGAGAGCGCGCCGCACGGCACGGGCTTCCTGCCGTCCGTCTGCGTGGACTGGGAGGCTGCCGCGGCCCCGGCGGAAGCGGCAGGCATCCGGACGGTGTACGCGCGCACGGGTCTGGTCGTCGCCCGGGAGGGCGGGGCCTGGGGGCGGCTGTTCCCACTGTTCCGGGCGGGGCTCGGCGGGCGGCTCGGCAACGGGCGCCAGTACTGGAGCTTCATCGCGCTGCACGACCACATCGCGGCCCTGCGGCACCTCCTCGACACGCAGTCGCTGTCCGGACCGGTGAACCTGACCGGCCCCGACCCCGTGACCAACGGCGAGGTGACAGCCGCGGTGGGGCGCGTGCTGCACCGTCCGACGCTGTTCACCGTCCCGGCACCCGCGCTCCGGATCGTCCTCGGGGACTTCGCGGAGGACGTGCTGGGCAGCCAACGGGTGCTGCCCGCACGGCTGCTGGACTCGGGGTTCACCTTCGCCTTCCCCGGCATCGACGGCGCCATTCGCGCGGCGCTGCGCTGACCGCGAACGGTCGAATCACACGGATGTGCGACCCCGTGCAACGGTGCCCCGGGCCGCGCGCGACTGTGCCCGAACCGGCACCCCTCCTAGCCTCGTGGCGAACTCACGCATTCTGGGGGCCTGTTGGGGGCAAGAGCCTCCCAGCAGTTGCGCCGACTCGGGGAGGGCACGTGCTCAGCACGGCACACCACGCGGACGTCGTCATCATCGGTGCCGGGATCGCCGGCCTGTCAGCAGCCCATCAATTGACCAGTGCAGGGGTCAGCGTCAGCGTCCTGGAGGCCGGCCCACGCGTCGGCGGCCGGATGACCACCGAGGAGGTGGACGGGTTCCGGCTCGACCACCTCGGCCCGCTTCTCAGCACCTCGTATCCGGAACTGCGCACGACGTCAGGTCTCGAAGGGCTCGTGCTGAGGAACTTCGCACCGGGGGTCCTCGTCCACAGCGAGGGCCGCCAGTACCGGACCGGCGACGTACGGCACACGCGGAGCGCACGGGGCGCACTCAAGGCGGCACGCGCCCTGGCGAGCGCCCCCCGCCCGCCGATGGGCGGGCCGATCGACCAGGCCCGGCTCGGCGCCGCCCTGGCCCGGCTCGCCACCACCCCGGCGTCCCGCATCCTGGCCCGGCCGGAACAGACCGCGCTCGCCGCCCTGTCCAGCCGCGGCCTGCCGTCCCGTACGGTCAACGGCTTTCTGCGCCCGCTGCTCACCGCGCTGCTCAGCGACCCCGGGCTCACCACATCGAGCCGCTGCGCCGATCTCGCCCTGCGCGGCTACGCGCGCGGCCGGCTGTGCGTACCGTCCGGCGGCTCGGCCACGCTGCCCGACCTGCTGGCGGCAGCCCTGCCACCCGGCACTGTACGCACGGGCGTGCATGTCACGGCAGCCGACATCACCTCGGTCCGCACCAAGGAACACGGTGAACTGGGCTGCCGCTCCCTGCTGTTGGCGACCGGCGCGGGCGCCGCCGCCGAGCTGCTGCCCGGCCTGCGGGTGCCGCCCTTCCACCCGGTGACGGTCCTTCACCACACCGCCCCCGCTCCCCCGCCGACCGGTGCCTCGCTGCTGCTGGACGCCGACCGCTCGGGCCCGGTCGCGCACACCGCGGTGATGAGCGCGGTCGACCCGTCGCGCGCCCCGCACAGCCGGACCCTGATCAGCTCGACGGTGCTCGGCGCCCCGCCGGCGGATCTGGACCGCACGGTCCGCGCCCATCTGGCCGCCCTGTACGCCACCCCCACCGACGACTGGGAGCTGCTGGCCGCGCACCACGACCCCGAGGCGGTTCCGGCGATGCCCGCCCCGCACGATCTGCGCCGCCCGGTCCGGCTGCTCACCGGGCTGTATGTGTGCGGCGACCACCGCGATACGAGCACGGTCCAGGGCGCCCTGTTCTCAGGCCGCCGCGCGGCGCACGCCATCCTCGGCGATCTGGGCATCCGACCCTGCCACCTGGAGGCGGAGCTGCGCGAAGCGGCCTGAGTCCGCCCGCGCGCATCCTGCCCCGGTCAGGCCGATCCCAACCCCCAACGCTCCTTACAGATCGGATCTCTCGCTCCGCCTCCCATTTTCGGGAGTGGTCCACACCACTCCCGCAAACACCCTTGTCGTGCAACACATATACCGCTACGGTCCTGGCGAAACCGGACTTCAGGAGACCGTAGTGCGCCGAGTCATGCCTGTTCTGCCGCTCCTCATAGCTCTAGTCATCGGATCTATCTCCCCTGTCGCAGTGGCAAACGAGCCTCCGGACGAACCCGCGTCGAGCACAAGCGCCACAACGGCCGCCCCAGGGCCTCCCGTTGTTCCCAGACCGACCCAGTGGACCGGCCTCGGCGGCCACACACAACTGTCGGCAAAGACCCGCATCCTGGTGGACCCCCGGTCCCGGTCCAGGACCGCACTCCCAGCCGGACGGGCCGAACTCCCGGGCCCCGCACGGCAGTCCGTGCAGGACCTGGCCAATCAGCTGCGTACGGAAGTGGCCCAGGTCAGCGGGGTCACTCCGACCGTCAGCAGCGACATCCGGCACGCGCGGACCGGCGACATCGTGCTGAGGCTCACCGAGTACGGCGCACTCGGCGCGGAGGGCTACCGGTTCGGGAGCACGGACGCCGTCCGCATCGAAGCCGCCTCCACCCACGGCCTGTTCTACGGGACGCGTACGCTCCTGCAGCTGCTGCGCACCGCTCCCGGTCACCTGACCGTGCCGAAGGCCCGCTCCACCGACCGTCCCGCCCAGCCGGTCCGGATGACCATGCTCGACGCGGGCCGCAAGTACTGGCAGCCGGAGTACCTGGAGAAGCTGGTCCGCCGGATGGCCGACCAGAAACTCAACACCCTGTTCCTGCAGTTCTCCGACTCCGAGGGCTTCCGCCTCTTCAGCCCGAAGTTCCCTGGACTCGCGGACCCCGCGCACAGCTACGACCGCGCAGACATCGAGCGACTGAAGCGCGTCGCCGCCCGCTATCACGTGCAGGTGATGCCCGGTATCGACGTGCCCGGACACGCGACCGTGATCACCGACGCCTTCGGCATCGGCTTCGGCGACGGCCCCGACCCGTGCACCCAGGCGCACACCCACTCGCACCTGACGCCGAACTGGATGGTCGACCTCACCAGCGAGAAGGCGGTCGCGACGACCCGCCGGATCGTCGACGAGTTCGCCGGCTGGTTCGACGCCCCGCTGTTCAGCATCGGCGCCGACGAGCTGCCCGGCCAGCTCGCCGACTGCCCCCGCGTCAAGAACCATCTCGCCGCCGATCCGGACACCAGCACCCTCGGTGACCTGCTGAACGGCTACATCAACACCCTCGACGACGTCGTCGCCGAGCACGGCAAGCGCACCGCGATCTACAACGGCTCCGAGCACCTCGCCGCACCCCAGCAGCAGGTCCACGCGCCCGTGGTCTTCCTGACCTGGGAGGGGACCGGCACCGGGCCCGTCATCCCCGGCCACGACGAGATCGCCATCGGCCCGTTCTACGACACGCCGAACAACTATCACCACCTGTACCCCGACGAGCCGTGGATGTACGACTCCTGGGTGCCCAGCACCGCGCCCGATCTCCTCGGATCCGGCCTGATGAACTGGGCCGACTACAACTTCTGGGCCGACGACGGCTACTTCGAGCAGCAGATGGCCACCGCCCGCGCGATCATGGCGGACCGCTCCTGGAACGCCTCCGCCACCCCGGACACCGTGCAGGACTTCCGGACGCTGGTTGCCCGGCTCGGCGACCCGTCCGGCCTGCGGCCCGATCCGGTGACACCCCGGGTCGACGACGGCCGCCCGAGCCACCACTGGACCTTCGACCAGGCCTCGTACCCGAGCGGCTGGACGTGGGCCGGCAGCCCCGGCAACACGATCTTCGCCGAAGACACCGCGGGGAACCTGCCCGGCACCTCGTACATCATCAACAACCCCACTCCGGTACCGGACGGGGTGCGCGGCCAGGCCTGGCGCTTCGGCAGCGACCGCGACGGAGTGGGCTTCGGCGGCCTCGACCTGGCCGAACCGTGGACCGTCTCCGGCTGGGTCAGGACGACCGGCAGGACCAGTGACCAAGTGCTGCTCAGCTCGAAGGCCGGTGCGCTCAAACTCCAGCAGTGGGGCACCGGCAAGGTCGGCTTCACCCACTACGGCGCGGCCGACCACAGCTTCGACTACACCCTGCCGCTGAACCAGTGGGTCCAGCTGACCTGGGTCACCGAGCCGGGCCACACCACCCTGTACGCGAACGGCGAGCGCGTCGGCACGGTCGACGCGTCCATTCCGCTCCCGCTGCGCTCGATCGGCACCGAGAAGGCCGGGCTGCGCGGAGATCTCGACGAAGTCACCGCCTGGGACGAGGCGTTGAGCCCCGAACAGGTCCGGGCCGACTACGCCCACTACGACCGTTGACCGGAAGGAACCCGCAGTGACCCGCACCCATGCCCGTACCCGCACCAGACTCGTCGGAGCGACGGCCCTGGCGGCCCTCGCCGGCCTCCTGACCACCCCGGCCTCCGCCGCGCCCGAACCCCCGTCGAAGGACTACGAGCCGACGGTGGAGTCCCTCGACAGCCACCCCACGCCGACATGGTTCAACGACGACAAATTCGGCATCTTCATCCACTGGGGCGCCTATTCGGTGCCCGCCTGGGGCCCGCGCGGCAGCTACGCCGAGTGGTACTGGAACTACATGAACAGCAAGGGCAGCGCCACCAACACCCACCAGAAGGACACCTACGGCACGGCCGCGAACTACGACGACTTCATCGGCCAGTGGAAGGCCGAGAAGTACGACCCGGATGCCTGGGTGAAGCTGTTCAAGAACGCCGGTGCCAAATACTTCGTGCTGACCTCCAAGCACCATGAAGGCGTCGCACTGTTCGACAGCAAGGTCAGTGGCCGCGACACCGTGGACCTCGGCCCGAAGCGCGACCTGGCGGGCGACCTGTTCAAGGCGGCGCGCAAGGACACCAAGGGCGGGCAGCTGAAGGCGGGCTTCTACTACTCGTTGTACGAGTGGTACAACCCGTCGTACACCGGCAGCCCGGTCCGCAATCCGTACACCGGCGCCGAAGTCCCGTACACCGGCGCCCCGTCGGTCAAGGACTACGTCGGCGACTACATGGTCCCGCAACTGAACGAGCTGGTCGATCAGTACGATCCCGACATCATCTGGTGCGACGGACAGTGGGACAAACCCGCCTCGTACTGGAAGACCGCGCCCGTCATCGCCGACTACTACAACCGCGCGAAGAACCGGGCGCACCCGAAGGAAGTCGCGGTCGCCAACCGCTGCAAGATCGAGACCGGTGCGCTGGACAGCAAGGAACTCGACTTCCAGACCCCCGAGTACACGGTCAAGCCGGACATCGACCCGAACAAGTGGGAGGCGAGCCGGGGCATCGCACACTCCTACGGCTACAACCAGAACGAGCCCGAGGAGGACCACCTCACCTCCGACCAGCTGATCGACTCGCTCACCGACATCGTCAGCAAGAACGGCAACCTGCTGCTCGACATCGGCCCGCGCGCCGACGGCACCATCCCCGAGATCCAGCAGCAGCGACTGCTCGACATCGGCGCCTGGCTGAAGATCAACGGCGAGGCGATCTACGGGACGACCTACTGGCACCACGCCGAGGAGCCGTCCAGCGACGACAAGATCCGCTACACGGTGAAGGACGGCACGTTGTACGCGACCGCGCTGGAGTGGCCCGGCGCCGAACTCACCCTCGGTGCCGACACACCCGTCGCCGCCGACTCCCGTATCACTCTGCTCGGTTCGGACGGCAGCGCACTGCCCTGGCACAAGGACTCCGCAGGCCGCGTGATCGTCGAGACGCCGAAGAACGGGGCGTCGGCCACCAGGAGCACGAGCGCGTACGTCTTCAAGGTAACCACCCCGGGCGTGAACACCCTCGTCCGCACGAGGACCGACCTGCCGAAGGAGCTCAACCCCAAACGCGCCGCCGACGGCACGCTGACCCTCACCAACACCGCCCGCAAGCACGCACCCGGGACCAGGATCGGGCTGTCCGGACCCGAGGGCTGGACCGTCACCCCGGCCGCCACCCGGGTGAACCCGCTGGCACCGGGCGCGGACGCGAAGGTCCCGTTCACCCTGACGCCGCCCGCTTCCGCGGCCCCCGGTACGTACACACTGAACATCACCCTGCGCCACGGCCGTCTCACGACCACCACGGCGGTCAAGGTCACGGTCGCCCTGGAGAACCTCGCCCGGAACAAGCCGGCCACCCAGAAGAGCACCGCGTGGGACGCCCCTGCCTCCCGCGCCGTCGACGGGAACACCGACGGCTCCTTCGGGTCGGGCTCGGTGACCCACACCGCCGAACCCTCGTCGCAGGCATGGTGGCAGGTCGACCTGGGCGCCTCGAAGTCACTGTCCGCAGTCGACATCTGGAACCGCACCGACTGCTGCTCCGACCGGCTCAAGGACTTCTGGGTCCTGACCTCGGACACCCCGATCACGGCCGACGGACTTGATGACGCACGGACCGCCCCCGGTGTGACGGCGGTGCATGTCACCGGCCAGGCCGGACGGCCGTCCACCGTGCAGCTCCCGGCGGGCACCTCCGGCAGGTACGTCCGCGTACAGCTGGCGTCCGGCACCAACCCGCTGTCGCTGGCGGAGGTCGAGGTACGCGGGCACTGAGAGAGCCCTGCCGAACGGGTGGTGGCCCGGACCGATCGCTCCCGGCCCGGGCCACCACCCGTGCTGCCGCGCGGAAGAGTCACGCGGAGGAGTCACCCGTGGTCACGCCGGAGAGATCACCCGAGGGCCGCGACCCGTTCGCGGTACCCGCGCACCGCGGCCGCGTCCCCGTACGGCTCCAGGCGGCGCTCGAAGTCCTGTACGTACTCCGTCGCCCGCACCGACCGCATCTCGGCCGCCTGCTGGGCGGCCTCGGCACCGAGCAGGCACGCCTGGTCGAGCTCACCGAGCCCGAGCCGCGCAGTGGCCAGCACCACCCGGCAGAACAGCCTGCTGCGGGCGTACGCCGGGGCGCGCAGATGGAGGGAGCGCTCCGCGTGCTGTGCCGCGGCCTTGTACTGCTGCAGATCCCGGTGGCAGTGGCCCAACTCGTCGGCGAGCTGGGCCTCGTCGAAGTACCGCACCCAGTGCGGCACCTCGTCCCCGGGGCGGGCGGCCTCCAGCGCGCGTTCCGCCCGTGCCAGCGAGGCGGTGCAGGGCCTGGCCTCGCCGAGCACCCCGTGCCCGCGGGCCTCGACGGCGTGCAGCAGCGCCTGGACGACCGGCGGCGCCGACGAACCGATGCCCTGCTGGGCGACGCGGGCCAGCTGCACGGCTTCCCTGCCGTGCCCGAGGTAGACCGCCTGACGACTCATGGTGATCAGGACGTAGGCACCGTACGCGCGGTCTCCGGCGGCCTGGGCGAGCCGCAGCGCCTGGACGAAGTACCGCTGAGCCAGGCCGTGGGCCGCGATGTCGTACGAGGTCCAGCCCGCCAGCCGGGTCAGCTCGGCCGCGGCGGAGAAGAGCCGGCGCCCGGTGGCCTCCCCGTACGTTCCGCGCAGCATCGGTTCCGCCTCGTGCTCCAGATACCGGACGAGGGCCTGCCGGGCGTGGCCGCCCCCGTAGGCGTTGTCGAGGGTGCGGAAGAGTTCGGCGACGGAGTGCAGGGCGGCGACGTCACCGACGCCGACCCGCTGGCCGGAGCCGCGCTCGGACTGCCGCTGCCGGGGGACACCGGGGGCGCCCGCCTGTCCTGTTCCCGGGGCGGCGGGAGCGGTCGGGGGTGTGGGGGATCCGGGAGGTGCGGACGGTCCGGAAGGCCGGGAGGGAGCGGGCCCCCGGGCCCCACTGCGGCGGCCGGTGCCGGCCGCCCCCGTACCGCCGTGCGTGCTGCCTCCGGGCCAGTGCGCGCCGTGTAACCCCTGCGCTCCGATCCCGCGCGCCCCGCCGGGCCCACCAGCCTGTCCCGCACCACCGACCTCAATGGCCCCCGTGGCCCCAGCAGCCCCGGGGGACCCGCCGAGCCCACCAGCCGCACGAGGATCACCAACCGTATGAGCACCACCCGCCGCACGGGCACCACCACCGGCCGCAGCAGCCCCGCCCGGCACCGGTGGCGCGGACTCGGTCCCCCGTCCCACCCACTCGTCGGCCCGGCCGATCAGCCAGTCCCGGCTGGGGACGACGAGTCCGGCCGGGGTGAAGGCGATCTTGCGCAGCTCCGCATGACTGCCCGAGTCCTTGCGCCACAGTCCGCTGACGATGTCGATCGCCTCGGCCGGCGTGGCCGCGAACTCCAGGCCCGCGTAGACGGGGGCGCACGCGTCGAGGCCCAGGTCCTGCGCGGAGAGGCGGCGCCCGAGCCGCCGGGTGAAGACCTCGGCGATCAGCGCGGGGGTCGTCCCGCGCGGCTGCTGGCCGCGCAGCCAACGGGTCACGGACGTCTTGTCGTACCGGAGGTCGAGGCCGTGCTCCAGGCCGAGTTGGTCCACTCTGCGGGCGAGGCCGGCGTTGGAGAAGCCGGCTTCGGAGATGAGCGAGGCGAGTCGGCGGTTGGGGGTGCGCTGCGGAGGTCGTTCCGACATCAGCTGTACGGTCTCCTGCCTTCGGGGCCGGGCGGGCAGCCCTAATGGAACGGCGCGAATTTAGCGGCCTCTGCCGCACGCTCAGCCGCCTTCGCTTCACTTTCATCCGATCGTGTGAGGATTGAGGGTGGCGCTGACGGGATCGACCTGCTGGGCCGCCGACCGGGGCCCGGTCGTACAGTGGCCGGGCGTGATTCAGTGCATGGTGGCGCGGCTCCGGGCACCCCCGGCTCCCGGCACCGCGAGTAGGGAGGCATCTGTCGTGACCGAGCTTCGGTTCGTCCGGCTGGGATTCGGCGAGGAAGCCGTCGACTACCAGGAGGCCTGGCAGAAGCAGCGCGAGGTGCACGCGGCCAGATTCGAGGACGCCGTCCCGGACACCTGTCTGCTGCTGGAACACCCGCCCGTCTACACGGCAGGGCGGCGCACGACCGACAGTGAGCGCCCGCTGGACGGCACCCCGGTCATCGATGTGGACCGCGGCGGCAAGATCACCTGGCACGGCCCCGGACAGCTGGTCGGCTACCCGATCCAGAAGCTGCCCCGGCCGGTGGATGTCGTCGCACACGTCCGTCGGCTGGAGGACGCGCTGATCCGTACCGCCGCCGAGTTCGGCCTGGAGACCTCCCGGGTCGAGGGCCGCAGCGGGGTCTGGGTGCTCGGCGACCCGGTCGAGGAGCGCCCGGCGATCGGCGGCCTCTCCCTCGACTTCGACCCGCGGCTGCAGGACGAGGAGTTCGACCCGCGGCTGAACGGCCCCGAGTACGCCCCGTCCAACGCCGGCCAGCGCCGCGAGGACCGCAAGCTGGCCGCGATCGGCATCCGGGTGGCCAAGGGCGTGACCATGCACGGCTTCTCGTTCAACGTGAACCCGGACAACACCTGGTTCGACCGCATCGTGCCGTGCGGCATCCGGGACGCGGGCGTCACGTCACTCGCGTACGAACTGGGCCGCGACATCACCGTCGAGGACGTGCTCCCGATCGTGGAGAAGCACCTGAAGGACGTCCTGGAGAACGCGGAGCTCGCCCCGCGCACCATCGAACGTCCGACGGATGCCGTGGCCACGGCATGACAGATTGAGTACCGGGCCGGGAATAGGCCCTGTCGGCCACAGGTTGGCCGGACGTAAAGCCGTTTGAACTACGGGCGTACCCTGGTGTTCGCCGAAGAATCCAATGCAGCGAAAGCAAAGGGGAGTGCCGGAGTGTCCGCTGTCGCACCCGACGGGCGCAAGATGCTGCGCCTCGAGGTCCGGAACAGCCAGACCCCCATCGAGCGCAAGCCCGAGTGGATCAAGACCCGGGCGAAGATGGGCCCCGAGTACAACCAGCTGCAGAAGCTCGTGAAGAGCGAGGGCCTGCACACGGTGTGCCAGGAGGCCGGCTGCCCCAACATCTTCGAGTGCTGGGAGGACCGCGAGGCCACGTTCCTCATCGGCGGCGACCAGTGCACCCGGCGCTGTGACTTCTGCCAGATCGACACGGGCAAGCCGCAGGCGCTGGACCGGGACGAGCCCCGCAGGGTCGGTGAGTCCGTCGTCACGATGGACCTGAACTACGCCACGATCACGGGCGTCGCGCGCGACGATCTGGAGGACGGCGGTGCCTGGCTGTACGCGGAGACCGTCCGCCAGATCCACGCGCTGACCGCCCAGCGGGAGGCCGGCCGTACCAAGGTCGAGCTGCTGATCCCCGACTTCAACGCGGTGCCCGAGCAGCTCGCCGAGGTCTTCTCCTCGCGCCCCGAGGTGCTCGCGCACAACGTCGAGACGGTGCCGCGGATCTTCAAGCGGATCCGCCCCGGTTTCCGTTACGAGCGTTCCCTGGAGGTCATCACGCGGGCCCGCGAGGCCGGTCTGGTGACCAAGTCCAACCTGATCCTGGGCATGGGCGAGACCCGCGAGGAAGTCAGCGAGGCGCTCCAGGACCTGTACGACGCGGGATGCGAGCTCATCACGATCACGCAGTACCTGCGGCCGTCCGTGCGCCACCACCCGGTCGAGCGCTGGGTGAAGCCGCACGAGTTCGTGGAGCTGAAGGAGGAGGCCGACGAGATCGGCTACTCCGGCGTGATGTCCGGGCCGCTGGTCCGGTCCTCGTACCGCGCGGGCCGCCTCTTCCAGCAGGCGATCGAGCGGCGCGGCGCCGTCGCGGCGACGCCCGCCGTGTGAATCCCCGCACAACAAGCTACCGGTCGGTAATGACTGATTCGACGCGGCTCATACGCTCCCCGCAGGTCGGGGGCGCGTATGGGCCGCGTCGGCGTGCGCTCGGCCCATATCAAGGTTTCATTGGTGTTTGACCGACCGGTCATGCGCTGGTAACACCGAGCAGTGACGCTGGGTGCTCACGGCGCAGTGGCTCTCCGGGCCGCTGCCACCGCCGCTTCCCGCACCCAGCCCACGCCACCCACTTCGCGCAACGCAGTCCCGGGCAGCCGGCCCGGGCAACTGAGTCCACGTCACTCAGTCCGCACATCCGCTCCGAGGAGATTTCCACGATGCAGGCCGTGCCGGTACGCGCCACCGCCATCCCTTCCGTCACCCATGCCCTCCGTGCCGTCGAGTCGCTGCTGCTGAGCAGCGGCCAGCGCACGGCCCGCCGCAATGCCTGGACGGCCGTCCTGGAGGACCGGCGCCGGGCCAAGGACCGGGTCGAGGCCGAGCACGTACTGGAGGCCGCGGCCGACCGCCGTTCCTAGGCCACGTAAACTTCGGTACATGGCGAGGAAGGCAAACACTGAAGGCGCGGACAGCGCCGAGAACGCGGGGCGGCTCAAGCAGATCGCCCTGACCTACAAGATGACCAGGCGGACCGACTCCAAGATCGGTCTTGTCGTCGCGGGTGTGGGAATCGTCACCTTCGGTGTCCTTCTCGCGGTCGGTTTCCTGATCGGCCACCCGATCTATCTGGGCATCCTGGGCTTCGTGCTGGGCCTCCTCGCGATGGCGATCGTCTTCGGACGGCGTGCCGAGCGTGCGGCCTTCGGGCAGATGGAGGGACAGCCGGGCGCTGCGGCGGCGGTACTGGACCGGGTGGGCCGGGGCTGGACCACGACACCCGCGGTGGCGATGAACCGCAGCCAGGACGTCGTCCACCGTGCCGTGGGCAAGGCGGGCGTCGTGCTGGTCGGCGAGGGCAACCCGAACCGGGTGAAGGTGCTGCTCGCGGCCGAGAAGAAGAAGATGGCGCGCATCCTGGTCGACGTACCGGTGCACGACATCATCGTCGGCAACGACGAGGGCCAGGTGCCGCTCAAGAAGGTGCGCACGAAGATGCTGAAGCTGCCGCGCATCCTTACCGGCCCGCAGGTGACGGCCGCCAACGACCGGCTGCGCGCGATGGGCGACCTGATGAGCAACATGCCCCTGCCCAAGGGTCCGATGCCGAAGGGCATGCGGATGCCACGCGGCGGAAAGATGCGCTGACGCTTCCGCCGGACGCGTGAAGAGGGCGGGTCGCGAACCGAACCGGTTCGCGACCCGCCCTCTTCGTCGTTCTCTTCGACGTTCTTCCTCGTTGTTCGGGCTTCCTCGTTCCGGCCTCGCTCAGATGCGGACCTGGACCGCGCGGGCCAGCCGGTCGTGCAGGCCGCGGCCGTCGCGGTCCCAGACCAGGGCCGGGATCGCCAGGCACAGCAGCACGCTGCGGACGACCGCCCGCCCGAACGTGAGCCGGCCGCCGCTCTCGGCGACGACCCGGAGGCCCAGGACGCGCTTGCCGGGCGTGCAGCCGATGGTCCCCACGGTGAGCACGCCCAGTACGAGAAAGACGCCGAGCGCCCAGTTTCCCGCCGCCTGCTGGTCACCGCGAGCGAACAGCCCGTATGCGATCAGCAGGCACAGGGCCCAGTCGATGAAGAGCGCGCCGAGGCGCCGGCCGAACGGCGCCACGGATCCCGGCCCGTGCTCGGGCAGACCGAGCCGCTTGCCCCGATGGCCGAACTCGACGCCCATGTCCTCGGCGGTCGCGCGCGGCCCCGAGAGCCACGATCCGATTGCTTGCCTGGTGTCCACCCGAACACGGTACTGCGCCGCGCCCCGCCGGCCGCCGGGCGGGGTGGCAGCCACGGGCTTCCGAGCGGGCCGGACGCGGGATCGGAACAGGTTTCGACGTGCCGCGCGTGCCCGGCTCGGTTAACTTCTGCGAAACAAATGGGTCATGCTTGAGAAATCCGGCCTGTCTAGGGTCGGCCCCAGCGTGTGCCACCGCACTGGCCGCACCACGAGCTGCAACCCCGTCCCTCCCGGGCCGGGAGTAGGAGGAGTTGGATGTTCCAGAACGCCGAGGACGCGAAGAAGTTCATCGCCGACGAAGACGTCAAGTTCATCGATGTCCGGTTCTGTGACCTGCCCGGTGTGATGCAGCACGTCACGGTACCGGCGGCGACCTTCGACCCGACCGAGGAGCTTGCCTTCGACGGCTCGTCGATCCGCGGTTTCCAGGCCATCCACGAGTCCGACATGGCGCTGCGCGCGGACCTGTCGACCGCCCGTGTCGACCCCTTCCGCCGCGACAAGACCGTCAACATCAACTTCTTCATCCACGACCCGATCACCGGCGAGCAGTACAGCCGTGACCCGCGGAACGTGGCCAAGAAGGCCGAGGCGTACCTCGCCTCCACCGGCATCGCCGACACCGCGTACTTCGGTCCCGAGGCCGAGTTCTACGTCTTCGACAGCGTCCGCTTCCAGACAGCGTCGAACGAGAGCTTCTACCACATCGACTCGGAGGCAGGTGCCTGGAACACCGGTGCCCGCGAGGACAACCGTGGGTACAAGGTCCGCTACAAGGGCGGCTACTTCCCGGTCCCGCCGGTCGACCACTTCGCCGACCTGCGGGCCGAGATGTCCCTGGAGCTGGAGAAGAGCGGTCTCCAGATCGAGCGCCAGCACCACGAGGTCGGCACCGCCGGCCAGGCGGAGATCAACTACAAGTTCAACACGCTGCTCGCCGCGGCCGACGACCTGATGCTCTTCAAGTACATCGTGAAGAACGTCGCCTGGCGCAACAACAAGACCGCGACGTTCATGCCGAAGCCGATCTTCGGCGACAACGGCTCGGGCATGCACGTCCACCAGTCCCTGTGGGCCGGCGGCGACCCGCTGTTCTACGACGAGCAGGGCTACGCGGGCCTCTCGGACATGGCCCGCTACTACATCGGCGGCATCCTCAAGCACGCTCCGTCGCTGCTGGCCTTCACCAACCCGACGGTGAACTCGTACCACCGCCTGGTCCCCGGCTTCGAGGCCCCGGTCAACATGGTGTACTCGCAGCGCAATCGTTCCGCCGCGATGCGTATCCCGATCACGGGCTCCAACCCGAAGGCCAAGCGCGTCGAGTTCCGCGCCCCGGACCCGTCGTCCAACCCGTACCTCGCCTTCTCCGCTCTGCTGATGGCAGGCCTCGACGGCATCAAGAACAAGATCGAGCCCGCCGAGCCGATCGACAAGGACCTGTACGAGCTGGCTCCCGAGGAGCACGCGACCGTCCAGCAGGTCCCGACCTCCCTCCCGGCCGTCCTGGAGGCGCTGGAGGCGGACAACGAGTACCTGCAGGCCGGCGGCGTCTTCACGTCCGACCTGATCGAGACGTGGATCGACTACAAGCGCACCAACGAGATCGCCCCGATCCAGCTGCGCCCGCACCCGCACGAGTTCGAGCTGTACTTCGACCTCTAAACCGCGGGGTCGGGAATCGGCCCTCCTGTGCACCAGGTGTGTACCGGCCGGCCGATTCCCCGCCTTGATGTCAGAGACAACAGCGAGGGCTGCTTCCCCCTGGTCGGGGGAAGCAGCCCTCGCTGGTTCTCGCCGTACGGCTGATCGCACCGGCCGGGTGTCGGAGTACGCCGCCCTCGGGCGGGACGAGCTGCGGGAGACGGCCCGCGCGGTCGTCCCGGCTACTTCGGATCGCGGTTGAAAGCCGCCTTCGACCAGAAGTAGCCGAGCACGGTGAGGCCCAGGCACCAGGCGACCGCGAGCCATCCGTTGTGGCCGATCTCCGTGCCGAGCAGCAGCCCGCGCAGGGTCTCGATGGCCGGTGTGAACGGCTGGTACTCGGCGATCGGCTGGAACCAGCCCGGCATCGCGTCGACCGGGACGAAGGCGCTGGAGATGAGCGGGAGGAAGATCAGCGGCATCGCGTTGTTGCTGGCCGCCTCGACGTTCGGGCTGACCATGCCCATCCCGACCGCGATCCAGGTGAGCGCCAGGGCGAACAGTGTGAGCAGCCCGAACGCCGCGATCCACTCCAGGGCCGTGGCGTCCGTGGACCGGAAGCCGATGGCCACCGCGACGGCGCCCACGAGGACCACGCTCACGACCGACTGCAGCACGCTGCCGACGACGTGCCCGACGAGGACGGACCCGCGGTGGATCGCCATCGTACGGAAGCGGGCGATGATGCCCTCGGTCATGTCGTTGGAGACGGACACCGCGGTGCCGATCGTGGTGCTGCCGATGGTCATCAGCAGGAGGCCCGGCACGAGGTAGGCGATGTACGCGGAGCGGTCCGCGCCGCCGCCGCCGATGCCCGCGCTCATCACGTCGCCGAAGACGTAGACGAAGAGCAGCAACAGGACGATCGGCGTGAGCAGGAGGTTCAGGGTGAGGGACGGGTAGCGCCGCGCGTGCAGGAGATTGCGGCGCAGCATCGTGGACGAGTCGCGCACGGCGAGGGAGAGGGAGCTCATCGGACGGCCTCCTTGGGGGGCTGGTTGGTGCCGCTGGTCAGGGCGAAGAACACGTCGTCGAGGTCGGGGGTGTGCACGGTCAGCTCGTCCGCCTCGATGCCGGCCGAGTCCAGCCAGTCGAGGATGGAGCGGAGCTCGCGCTGGGTGCCGTCGCTGGGGATCTGCAGCGTGAGGGAGTCGTCGAGGGGGGTACCCCCTGCTCGAGCGGAGCCGAGAGCTTGGGGGAGGGTGCCCTCGCGCAGTGCGAAAGCGGCGGACCGGTACGCGGACGGGTCGGAGAAGCGGAGCCGGACATGGCCGCCGGGAATCAGCCGCTTCAGCTCTTCCGCGGTGCCCTGGGCGGCGATCCTGCCGTCGTTGAGCACCGCGATACGGTCGGCGAGCTGGTCGGCCTCGTCCAGGTACTGGGTGGTGAGGAAGACGGTGACGCCGTCGGAGACGAGCTCGCGGATGATCTGCCACATGTTGTGCCGGGACCGGGGGTCGAGGCCGGTCGTCGGCTCGTCGAGGAAGATGATGCGCGGGTCGCCGACGAGCGTCATGGCGATGTCGAGGCGGCGCTTCATGCCGCCGGAGTAGGTGGAGGCGGGCTTCTTCGCGGCGTCGGTGAGGTCGAACCGCTCCAGCAGCTCGCCGGCGATCCGCCGCCCCTCGCGCTTGGACAAGTGGTGCAGGTCCGCCATGAGGAGCATGTTCTCCTCGCCGGTGATCAGCCCGTCGACGGCGGAGAACTGCCCGGTGACCCCGATCGCGGCACGCACCGCCTGCGGGTCGGTGGCCAGGTCGTGGCCGCCGACGTGCAGTTCGCCGGCGTCGGCGGTGATGAGGGTGGAGAGGATTTTGACGGCGGTGGTCTTGCCGGCGCCGTTGGGCCCGAGCAGCGCGAACACGGACCCGGCCGGGATACGCAGATCGATGCCGTCGAGCACGGTCTTGTCGCCGTACGACTTGCGCAGACCGACGGCCAGGACGGCGGCGGGCGGCTGCGGACCGTTGCCCCGCCTAGATGTGGGCATGACAGAAGAAGGCATGGAGCCCTCCCTTTCGAAGGCTGAAGCGACTGGGGAGCGGGCGAGTCGGCGGGGCCGGTGTCAGACCCGGGCGCGGCGCACGTCGATGTTGCCGTAGCGGGTCCGGGCGCGGACCTCGACGGTGCCCTCGGTCTTCTCCGGGGTCTCGGAGGCGGCGAGTGTGTTGCGCACCTGCCCGTGGCCGGAGCTGACGTCGAGCCAGGCGGCGATGCCCTCGCGGATGCCGATCTCGATAGCGCCGTAGGCGGTCTCCAACTGGACGGTTCCGCCGGCAACTTCGGCGACACGCAGGGTTCCGTGGGCGGTGGTGGCGACGACCGAGCCCTCGGCGCGCGCGATGTCGATGTCACCGTTGGAGCCGCTCACCCGCAGGTCGCCGGTCGCGGCGCCGACGGTCGTGGTGCCGTGCGAGTTCTTCAGGACGGCGGGACCGTCGACGTGGCCGACGCGCAGGCTTCCGGAGCTGGTGGCGATCTCGGCCACGCCCTCGACCCGGTCCACGGTGATCGAGCCGTGGGAGGCGGTCAGCTGTAGCGGGCCGGTCGTGTCGAGGCGGATATCACCGCCCGAGGTCTTCACGCGGACCTCGCCGAGCCGGCCCTCGCCGAGCACCTGGGCCCAGGAGCCGGTCATCTCGATGCGTGAGCCCGTGGGCAGTTCGACTGTCACGTCGACGAGGCCGCTGGGCCCGACCATGCGGCGCTCCCTCGTCCTGACGGCCAGGACGCCGCTTGCGTAGGTGACCTCGGTCTGCTCGGCGGCCCGCACGTCCTTGTCCCGCTTCGGGTCGCGGGGTCGCACCTCCACGATGGTGTCGGGGCGGTCGCCCGCGCTGAACCGGATGGAGCCGGCGCCCACGTGGGCGGTGACGGAGATCGGTTCGGGAGTGTCGAAAGAAGGCATGGCTGTCCCGTCCTCTTGAGTCTTGTGGGCGTCCCCGCTGGTGGGACGTGGTGTTGGGTGAAGTGGTGCGGGGCGTCGGGTGAAGTGGTGCGGGATGTCGGGTGAAGTGGTGCGGGCGGGGAGCGGCTAGCGCACCCAGCCCGTGTAGCCCTGTCCGATGGTCCGGGTCTTCTCCGTCGTACGCGGCCGGGTGCCGCCGTCGACCGCGGCCGACACGGCGCGCACCAGCCACGCGTTGACCGACAGGCCCTCGCGGCTCGCGGCCTCCTCGGCGCGGGCCTTGAGGTGGGCCGGCAGGCGCAGGTTGACGCGGGCGGTGCCGCCCTCGTCGCCGTCGGCCGGGACCGGGGTCTTGAGCGGTCCGACGGGCGCGACGGGCTCCGCGGGGGCGCCACCGCCGGTGGGCGGCAGTGTCACCACGAAGTCGGGGTCGAGCCCGCGCAGCCGTACGTCGACCGAGCCGGGGGCGAGTTCGCGGGTGATCTCGTCCATCGCGGCGGAGAGCACGTTGAGCATGGTCAGCCGGGTCGCCGACTCCAGGGGAGCGGTGAGCCTCTCGGCCAGCTCGCGGGCTTCGTCGCCGCCGGCTTCGGCAGCCACCGCAAGTTCGCGGCGGAGGGTGTCGACATACGGGGTGAGGTCCATGACGCCATGATGGCACCACATTGGCGCCACGCGCAAGCCCGAATGGCACCTCGCGTGCGGCGAACTCCAGGGCGACCGCCCTGAACTGCGGAAACACGAAGAGGGGCGACCCGATTAATCATGGCGCCACGCACGCCATGCACTTCCGGAAGCATGGAATGGCGCCAGGCGACGCCACATGGCGCCAGGTGGTGCCAGGTGGTGCCAGGTGGTGCCATCCGGCGCGAAGGTGGCGCTTTGCTGCCATGGTCGACCAGGTCGAGGGCCTCGCTGAACTCCCGCCGTGGGGAGGCTTTACGTGCACCCGTTGGGCACCGGCCCACCTCGGCGGTGCGGAATTTTTGCTGTTCAGGGACGTGGCAGGGACAGTGGAGGGTAGGAACCAGGGGCCGCGCACCGCGATTCACCCGCCTGTCGGGGGGCGCTGCCGCGGCCGGCCGAAAGGTGGATCCCATGGCCGCAAAGAGCGCAAACGCCGACCCGTCCCCCCTCATTGCCCTGGTCACCGGGGCCACCTCCGGCATCGGCCGGGCGGTTGCCAAGCGGCTGGCCGCCGACGGAATGTCCGTCGTCGTGACCGGCCGCAACGCCCGGCGCGGCGCCGAGACCGTCGACGAGATCACCACAGTCGGCGGCCACGCCCGATTCGTCGCGGCGGACCTGGAGGACCCGGCCGGCATCGACCGGCTCGCCGCGGAGGTCGGCGAGATCGACGTCCTGGTCAACAACGCCGGGCATGCCGTCTGGGCGCCGACCGAGGAGATGAAGGTCTCCGACTACGACGCGATGTTCGCCGGCAACGTCCGCGCGGCGTTCTTCCTCGTGGCCGCGTTCGTCCCGGCGATGGCGGCGAAGAGATCAGGAAGTGTGATCAACATCGGCAGCATGGCCGGCAGTCTCGGCCTGGCCAACGGTGCCGCGTACGGCGCGACCAAGGCCGCGCTGGCATCGTTGACGCAGAGCTGGACGGCTGAGTACAGCGGCCGTGGTGTCCGCTTCAACACCGTTGCCCCCGGCCCGGTCTACACCCGGGGCGCGGACCGCGAGCTGTTCGACGCGATCGCCGAAACCACAGCGATGAAGCGCGCGGCCGAGCCGGCCGAGATCGCCGAGGTCGTCGCCTTCCTCGCCTCGTCGAAGGCCGGCTACGTCACCGGCGCGACCGTCGCCGTCGATGGCGGCCGCACCGCCATCTGAACCCCGGCTCGCACACGGGGCGGCCCCGCCGACGCCCCTGTCGTGCGTCGGCCGGTGGGCGTCGCTCCCGGCAGCTCAAGGGGGCCGAGCACGGCACCGACCGGTGAGTGACCGGTCAGTGCCGCAGGGCCGTTCCCACCTCGGCCTTGGTCCGGCCCGACAGTTTGCGGTTGCTGCGGGCCGCGGCTTCCTTGGCCGCCCGGGCAGCGACGTCGTCGACCGTCACCACCACCACGTCGAGCAGATTGCCTTGCGGGTCACGGAAGTTGACCTGCACGATGTACGACTTCTTCGCGTCGGTGCTGTTCTTCACGGTGACCTTCGCGGTGGCGCGGCCGTCGTGGTCGGTGACCGGCGCGGACAGCTTGACGTCGTTCTTGGCGTCCACGCCGTTCTTGAAGTTGTGGATCTTCTCGCTCGCTGCGGCCGCCGCCGAGGCCACCACGTCCGCGCCCCTGGATGCGACCGACGCCGCGGCGGACGCGGCCTCGGACGCCGTGCTGGAGGCGTTGCCGCCGCCGGAGCAGGCAGCGGCCGTCGGCAGCACGGCCGCCGTCAGCAGTGCGGCGCACAGTCCTCGCGCGGCTTTCCTCGTCATCGTGCCTCCCAGCACTTGCCGGTCACCCGTCGCCCCAGTCAAAGCGGCTGCGGCTGGCGCCGCATGCCGTGTACGCCGGACGGGTTACGGGCCGGGTCGGTGCGACCGGGCCTCGGAGTCGCGGCGCGTGCGAGCGCGGCCGAGGCTGGGGCATGAGCGAGTCGGAGCCGGTCGGCGGCGGGGCCGCGGGCGGTGGCCCTGGGTGGTGCTGATCGACGTGCTCGTGCCGGCCGCCGGCGGTATGAACGCGCGCACGCACCCGAAGCCTGTGCGCGGGCACAGGCTTCGGGTCTTCAGCAGGCGACGGTCAACGGTCAGAGGTCAGCGGCCGTATCGGATCAGAGCGCGGACCATGCGGCAGGTCGTGTCGGACGGCGGGTGGATGCCGATGCGTTCGGCGATCGTGCGTATCTTGTCGTTGGTCGCGGTCGACGGGTAGTAGACGCCCGTGTCGAGCAGGGCGATCGCCAGGCGCATGGCCTTCAGGCGGCGGTTGTGGGTGACGTACCACTCGCGGGGCCGGCCCGCGGGGAGCGGCTTCTTCCGCAGGGGCTTGTGGAGCGGCTCGGTCGTGACTGTGGCAACGGCCATGGGCAACCTCCTGGCACGGTCGTGGAACCCTCACGAACTCCCTCTATTTTACGGCCCACCACTGACAATCGTCGCTGGCCGGCGGGGCTTTCGGGACGTCCTTCCCGTACCGTTGGCCCCATGGAGATCTGGATCAATCCCGCCTGTTCCAAGTGCCGCGGCGCGGTGGAACTGCTCGACGCGGAGGGTGCCGAATACACCGTCCGCCGCTACCTGGAAGACGTGCCGTCGCCGGACGAGATCCGGGCGGTGCTCGACCGGCTCGGGCTGGAGCCGTGGGACATCACGCGGATGCAGGAGGCAGAGGCGAAGGAGCTCGGGCTCAAGGAGTGGCCGCGCGAAGCCGGTTCGCGGGAGCGATGGATCTCGGCGCTCGCCGAACACCCGAAGCTGATCCAGCGGCCGATCATCACGGCCGACGACGGGACCGCCGTCGTGGCACGCACGGACGAGGCGGTACGGGACGCCATGGGGCGCTGAACACGTCGACAGGGCACGCGCGCGCATACGCCGCTTCCGTACGCGTGCGTCCTGGCGCCCGTCCGCAAGACGGCGCACGCGCGTGCCTCCCTCGGGTCTACTCCCCCGCCTGCTCCTCCGCCTCGGCCAGCAGCTCCGTCAGGCGCAGGCCGAACCGCACGTCGCAGGGGTGCGGCTCCCCCGTGCGTACCGAGTCGATCAGGGCGTCCACCGCTGACCGGAAGGAGCCGACCGGATCGCTCCACCGTGGCAGTGCGACGGTTCCTTCCTCGCCCCTGAGCTCGATCTCCGTGCCCACCGCGCCGACCGGGGCGCCCAGCGCGAGCGTCACCGTGCTGGAGGCGCCGGAGGTGTGGCGGAGGATCAGGTGGGTGGCGTCGGAGGGGCCGCGGGCCGCGGTCAGTTGTGTGACGTCGCCCAGGACCGGGATCAGGACCGACAGGACGTGCGGGCCGACGTCCCACAGGCCGCCCTTCTCGCGGCGCCAGGGCGAGGCCGCGTACTCGTTGGTCGCGCCGGGGGCGAACAGCGCCGCGATCCACTCGGCGCGGGCGGTGAACCAGCCGTCCACGGCGGCCTGTTCGGTGACCCAGTCGGATGTCTCGGCCGCGAAGCGCAGGGTGCAGAAGACGATGGACGCGGCCCCCGTCTGCTCCGTGGCCCGGGCGACCTCGCGGGCTGCCGTCACGGTGGTCGCGACCGGCTTGTCCAGCAGCAGATGACGGCCGGTGGCGGCGGCGCGGGCGGCGAGCGGGGCCTGGACGTCCGGCGGCACGGCGAACGCGATCGCGTCGCTGGCCGCGAAGAGCTCGTCGATGCCCGCCTCGCCGGTGTACGCCGTGGTGCCGTGGGCGGCGGCCAGCGCTTTCGCGGCTTCGGGTCGCCGGCCCCACACGCCGCTCAGTGCGACGCCGGGGTGGGCTGCGAGGGCGGGGGCCTGGGTGTTCCGGGCCCAGGGGCCCGCGCCGACGAGGCCGATGCGCAGGGGGGTCGCGGGAAGTGTCGTCATGGGGTCAGTCTGCCGGGTTCGCCGGACGACTCCCGTATTGAGCTGGCGGAGAGTGAGCTTCAATGGCTACGTTTGCGGTGCCGGCCGCGGGACTCCGGCGCGACTTCCGGGACTTGCCTCTGAAGCACTGATTTCGCTGTTCGCGCCCCCATTCCCCGGCCGGCGTTCCGCCCCTTCGCACCGGGGCGCGCGACACCACGGGGGAAACCATGACGACCAGCGGCGAGACCGCGCGCGCCGGGGCCGGTTCCGGCCTCGTCGCCGCCGAGGACGTGCTCCTCTTCGTCAACGCGGCGATCACCGCGACCGGACAGCGCGAGTTCCGTACGACCGCGAATCAGCAGCAACTCTCGCTGGACTTCCTCCATGAGTACGTACGGGTCAACTACCGCCGCGTGTACGCTGCCGCGCTCGCCCTCGACATCAACGACCACAACGCCGCGCGCATCGTCCAGGGGCTGCTGGAGACCGCCGCCGACGCGACCGCCGAGGAGAAGCGCACCGAGGGCCGGCTGATCGCCGCCCGGCTGGCGAAGCTGCCGCCGCAGCGCGTCTACCGGCTGTTCCGCGCGCTGCGCGGGGCGAAGGTGAACAACCGGCGGACCCGCGCGATCATGCGCGACTGGCTGGCCGCCCGGCCGGACAAGGCGCACGACGCGGTGAAGTACCGCTCCGGTCTGAAGACGGCCGCGCGCCATGTCCACCTTCGGTTCGACGGGCCGGACGAGCCGGACGAGATAGGGGACTTCCTGTTCCGGCCGGGGCGTCGGCCGCGCTACCGGCACCGGCTGCTCGACGCGTGGCGGCGCGCCCACTACGAGCAGGGGGCCGTCGACGAGCTTCCCTTCACCGTCGCGGAGGGCTTCGCCGCCCGGCACGGGATGAAGCGCAAGGTGTTCCTTGAGCGGGCGGTGCCGAGGATGACCCGGCTGGAGCGGCTGCGGAGCCTGGGGCAGCGCACGGCCGGGGACGAGGCTCCGCTGCCCCAGGGCGTCGACCTGACCGTGATGCCGCTGACCCGGCTCGCCCTGTACGTCCTGTCGCTCGGCTTCGGGGCACGCCGGCTCCACCGCGAGGAGCTGACCCATGCCCTGCGGGCCGCCGCCCGCCGTACGGCGGGACCGCATGCCGGGAGCTGGGGCCGGGTCGCCGCCGTGCTGGACGACAGCTACTCGTCGTCCGGGTCGGGCGTGAAGCGGCGCCGTCCGCTCGCCGTGGCGCTGGCCTGCCACTTCCTGCTGGAGGCGCTGGCCGCGCCGGGTGCGTACATCCCGCTGTGGACCTCGGGCGGCACAGATCCGCTGCTGGTCAGGCCCTGGGGACCGACCCCACTCGGCATCCGGGTACTGGACGCCCTGGAGCACGGTCCGGACCGGCTGGTCATCGTCTCGGACGGCTGGGACAACGCGCCGCCCGGACTCGCGGGCGAGGTGCTGCGGGTGTGGCGGACCCGGCTCGATCCGGACCGGCGCACGGCGGTGGTGCACGTGAACCCCGTATACGACGCGGACGGATTCGACGTGCGTCACCTCGCGCCGGGCGTCCCCACCGCCGGTATCCGGGACGCGGAGGATCTGCCCGCGCTGGTGGAGATCGCGCAGTTCGCCGAGGGGCGTACGGGAACGGCGGCCCTGTACGCCTACCTGGACCGCCAGGTCGCACGTTTCACCGGTGAGCAGAGAGGGGCAGCGGCGTGAACAGGCTCGAACTGTCCGGGCTCGCCGCTCGCCCCGCCCAGGTGTGGGGCGGCATCCGGCTGGTGCCGCTGGTGCGCGAGCAGCCGGTCGAGAGGCTTCGGCTGCACCGGGAGATCTACACGGGATACGGGAGCGGTGTCGTGGACGTCGGTCCGCGCACGCGCTACACCTCGTACATCCCGCACGGCTTCGTCGCCGACTGGTCCGGCGAGGGCGCACAGTCCGCCGCGTACGGTACGCAGCTCGGCGCCGGACCTGGCGCCCCGGCCGGGAACCCGCCGCCCCGGACCGCCCGGCTCCAGCGCCACCACCACCGGATGGCCAAGCGGCAGCCGGGCGACCGGCTGCGCTTCCTGCCGCTGCACCTCGCGCTGGAGGGCTATCTCGCCCTGCACTTCGGTGGCCCCGTCGTCGCCTGGGAGGAGTGGTCGCGCCAGGCGCTGCGCGACGGGCTCTCGCCGCGCGCCGAGGACGCGTACCTGGGGTGGTCGGTGCGCGGGCTCGGTGACGCGCTGCGGGCCTTCGAGATCCATCCCGGCCAGTGCGGGGTGATGGTGTACGCGGCCGACGCGCTCGCCGCCGCCTTCGTGACGCCGCATCCGGACGACTACCGTCTGCTGCACCCTTCGCTGATCGAGGATCTGTACGGGGAACTGGTCCACCAGTACGCGCTGTACGGTGCGCCCGTCCCGGAGTTCGCGGCGCGTATTCCCGACGGTCCGCGGCTGGGGACGCTCGCCGGTCTGCGGGCGGCGGCGCTGGCGCAGGAACGGGAGTGGGCCGAGGCGCACGACACGCTGTTCGCGCGTGAGCTGCTGGACACCTCGTACACCTTCGACCGGGTGTACCGGATGGGTTCGTTCACGCTGTGGCGGTTCCTGCCGCCGTTCCTGCGCAATGGGGAGGGCCGGCACATCGGTGAGACGATCACCGATCACAAGGGGCAGGTCGCGTATCTGAAGACATTCCGGCTGTCCGAGGCCCAGATCAGGCGTGGACATCTGCTGCACCGGCTCTCCGACGCCGACTGGCGGCTCGCGCGGGCGGCCGAGGCGCTGGGCACCACCGAGGAGGAACTGGTGCGCCGGATCCGTGCCGCCGGTTTCGAGTCGCTGCTCAAGGCCCGCGCATGAGGGGTCGCTGCTCAGGGCCCGCGTACAACGCAGGAAACCTCGGTGACACGGGGTTCACATTGGGGCAACGGACGGGAAATCGCGTCTTGCGAAGCTGCGCTGCAGAGACCGGACCGCAGCACCCGCAAAGGATGGCTTCCGTGACGTTCAAGGCTGAGTACATCTGGATCGACGGCACCGAGCCGACCGCCAAGCTCCGTTCGAAGACGAAGATCATGGCCGGGAGTCCGTCGCAGGATGTGGCGGAGCTGCCGATCTGGGGCTTCGACGGTTCGAGCACCAACCAGGCCGTGGGCCACGCCTCCGACCGGGTACTGAAGCCGGTCTTCACGTGTCCGGACCCGATCCGCGGCGGCGACGACATCCTCGTCCTGTGTGAGGTCTTCGACATCGACATGACGCCGCACGAGTCCAACACCCGTGCCGAGCTGCGTCCGCTCGCCGAACGGTTCGCCGGCCAGGAGCGATCTTCGGCATCGAGCAGGAGTACACCTTCTTCGACGGCCACCGCCCGCTCGGCTTCCCCGAGGGCGGCTTCCCGGCCGCGCAGGGCGGCTACTACTGCGGGGTCGGCGCCGACGAGATCTTCGGTCGCGAGATCGTCGAGAAGCACCTCGACAACTGCCTGGAGGCGGGCCTCGGCATCTGCGGCATCAACGCCGAGGTCATGCCCGGCCAGTGGGAGTTCCAGGTCGGCCCGCTGTCCCCGCTGGAGGTCTCCGACCAGCTGTGGATCGCCCGCTGGCTGCTGTACCGCACCGCCGAGGACTTCAACGTCTCCGCGACCCTCGACCCGAAGCCGGTCAGGGGCGACTGGAACGGCGCGGGTGCGCACACCAACTTCTCCACCAAGGCGATGCGCGAAGGACCTGAGGGCTATGCCGCGATCATCACCGCGTGCGAGTCGCTGGGCGAGGGCTCGAAGCCGATGGACCACGTCAAGAACTACGGCGCGGGCATCGACGACCGTCTGACCGGTCTGCACGAGACCGCCCCGTGGAACGAGTACAGCTACGGCGTCTCCAACCGCGGCGCGTCGGTCCGCATCCCGTGGCAGGTCGAGGAGGACCAGAAGGGCTACATCGAGGACCGCCGCCCGAACGCCAACGTCGACCCCTACGTCGTCACGCGGCTGATCGTCGACACCTGCTGCACCGCGCTGGAGAAGGCCGACCAGGTCTGATCCTCGACCGCCGTCAGCACGAGGGGGCGTCCACCCGGCCGGGTGGGCGCCCCCTCGGCTCCTCCGTCGCCCCGCGGGCCCGCCTGGCATGCAGGTGAGGAACGTAACGCCAAGGGCCCGTATCGACGGCTGAGAGAGGCCTGCTGCGCCGTCACGTTCTCTGGTTCAATGGGGGCATGGTCGGCATCCAGTACACCTCGACAGGTCGCAACGACCTCCAACCGTTCTGGCCGTCCCGTCAGCATCACGACTTCGACCGGGTGTGTTGCCGCGCGTTGAACGCGCAGGCCCTCTAAAGCCGCTCACCCCGGCCTTCGGCCCGCGCGCCGGCAAGTCCGTCCCTCGACGACTCCTTCGCGCGAAAGAGCTGACCCCATGGCGAACACTCGTACCTTCTCCGCCGCTGCCTCTGCCGGCGCGGCAGCTCCGACGACTGCTGCGGCCACCACCTCCGCCCGCCCGCTCCCGCCCAACCGCCACCGGCTGCGTGCCGTCGACCCCGGTGAGGTCGTCCAGCCGGCCGCTGTGGCCGAGTTCCTGCCGCCGGGTGCCACCTGGCTGCCCGCACCCCAGCACACCGTTCCGGCGCTGCCGGGCCACCCGCCGATGATCGGCTACCTGGTGCTCGTACCGGCCGATCAGCAGCCGGCCGTCACCGCGGCCGCCGCCGCGGCCACCCAGTACGTGGTGCCGTCGCCGGTGGCGGACCCGGGCGCGGGTCCGGTGCGCATCGACCCCGTACAGCGCGTCGCCGCGGTCGACGGGAACACGCTCGACCTCACCTTCCTGGAGTTCGAGCTGCTCGCCCACCTCGTCGCGCACCCGCACCGGGTGCACACCCGCGATCAGCTGGTGACCACGGTCTGGGGCTACGGACACGTGGGCGACGGACGCACCGTGGACGTCCATGTCGCCCGGCTGCGCCGCAAGCTGGGCGCCGAGCACCGCCGGACGATCCAGACCGTGCGGCGCGTCGGCTACAAGTACACCCCCTGAGAGGCCTGTTGCCGTACGCGGGAGAGCGGCCCCGGTCCGGTACGTACCGGACCGGGGCCGCTGTCACGTGCCCGGTCGGTCAGCCTCGCGCCCCGGACCGCACCGGGACCCCGGCCGTCCCCGTGCCCGCATCCGGCTCCGGTTCGCCGTGCTCCAGGCCCGGCAGTCGGCTCAGTCCGCGCGGGGTCCGCCAGTTCCGCTCGCCCAGCAGCGCCATCACGGAGGGCAGCAGGACCATCCGTACGACCGTGGCGTCCAGCAGTACCGCCACGGCGAGGCCGACGCCCATCTGCTGCATGTCCTGCATCGACAGCGTCCCGAAGACCGCGAAGACCGCGACCATGATCACGGCCGCTCCGGTCACCGCGCCCGCGGTCCGCCGGATACCCTCGTCGATCGCGGCCCGGGTGGACAGTCCGCGGTCGCGGGCCTCGCGGATCCGGGAGACCACGAACACGTGGTAGTCCATGGAGAGTCCGAACAGGACGACCAGGACGAACAGCGGAATCCACGCCTCGATCGCGCCGACGCCCTCGGAGCCGATCAACGAGGCCCCCCAGCCGTGCTGGAAGACGGCGACCATCACCCCGTACGCGGCGGCCACGGACAGCAGGTTGAGCAGGATCGACGTCACCGCGATGACGTACGAGCGGAAGCAGAACAGCATCAGCAGGAACGTCACCGCCGTGATGAAGGCGAAGACGGGGACGATGCCTCGCTTCAGCTGGTCGCTGAAGTCGACGGACCCGGCGGTCTCCCCGGTCACGTACACCTGGGCCCCCGTTCCTTCGAACGCGGCAGGCAGCCGCTTCTCGCGCAGCTCGGCAAGGCCGGCCGCGCCGCCGGGGAGCGGCACCTCGATCTCCGCGACGTTCTGCGCCCGGTGGACGGTCACCTCTTCGAAGCCGGCGAACGCCTTGCGCAGTGCGGGTGCCTCGATGTTGTCGGCCTTGACGACGACCCGTGCCGGAGCGGGGCCGCCGGGGAAAGCTTCGTCGATCTGCCGGTAGGCGACCGAGAGCTGCGAGTCGGAGCCGAACTGCTTCTCCAGGCCCAGCTGTTCGGTCTTCATGCCGAGGGCGGGCGCGGCCAGCGCGAGCAGTACGGCGACCGAGGCGACCGCGAAGATCTTCGGCCTGGCCAGGACCGGCTTCAGCACCGTCCCGGCGGTATCGCCACCGGTGCCTGCGCGCCTGCCACCACGCCGGCTCCCTCGCCGGCCGATGAAGGGGACACGTCCCGCGTCGATCCGGTCGCCCAGCCAGGACAGCAGCGCGGGCAGCACCGTCACCGAGCCCAGCATCGCGATGAAGACCACGGTGATCGTGGCGAGGGCGAAGCCCTTGAACAACATCAGTCCGGACAGGAACATGCCGGCCATCGCGACCATCACCGTGAGCCCGGAGACGAGCACGGCCCGGCCGCTGGTCGCCGCCGCGATCCGCAGGGCCGTCTCGGCATCGCGTCCCGCCGCCCGCTCGTCGCGTTCGCGCCGCAGATAGAAGAGGCAGTAGTCGACGCCGACGGCGAAGCCCATCAGGAACATCACGGAGTACGTGGTCTGGAACAGGTGCAGTTGGTGGCTGGCGAGCGAGAGCAAGCCGAAGGCGGCCATGCACGCGGTCAGTGCGAGACCGACCGGGAGCAGCGCCGCGACGACGGCCCCGAAGGCGACCAGCAGAATGCCGAGGGCCAGGGGCACGGCGGTGAACTCGGCCTTCTTGAAGTCCTCGGAGAGCAGGTCGCCGAGCCACTTCCCGGCGCTGGCCTCGCCGAACTGGTGGATGGTGACGTCGGGGTGGTCCGCCCGGGCGGCGGCCACGGCGTCGAGGACGGGCTGCACCCGGTCCGGAGCCGTCGCCGCGTCGCCCTTCAGGTCGAAGGTGATCAGCGCGTCCTTGCCGTCCTCGGAGGGGACGGGCGCCGCGAGGTTCGTCACCTCACCGGTCCGCCCGATGGCCGCGGCGAGGTCGCGGGCGGGGCCCCGCCAGTCCCCCGCCTTCGTGGCGGAGACCATGACCAGTTCGCCGGCGGGCCGCCCGAGTCCGGCGTCGTCGAGGATCTGTTCGGCCCGCGCCGAATCACCCGCGGCGTTCTCCGCGTCGGTCATCTCGACCAGGCCGGATGCGCCGCCGATGCCCGTGGCGAGCACGACGAAGAGCAGCCAGCCGAGAATGGCGGTTTTGCGGTGGTGTGCGCTCCACACACCGATACGTGCCGCGAGGTTGCGCCTCATGGCGTGTTCGCCCCCAGAAGGTTCGGACGGAAGTGGAAGAGATGGAAGAGACGCGGGAAGTGCGTCGTCGATGAATCTAGGAACGGGGCGCCTGCCGCCCCAGCCGTCGAAACCCCCACTCGCGGAGCCGTAGGGCGAGGGCGGCGGGGTGGTGCTGGATACACCCCGTCCGGGTGGCGAAACGGCTGACATCGGGGGCGCCCGGCAGGTGAGACTGTCCGGGCCGGGCCTGCCACGGGGCCCGGCAAGGAGAGGACGGGACCGGGATGAACGCGATACGGACACGGATACGGGGCGCGCTGTCGGCCGCCGGGCGCGGATTCGTGCTGTCGCTCGCCGGCCTGGCCGGGTCGCTCACCCTCTTCGTGTGGGCCGTGCTCTCGATCGCCTTCATCCCGCTGGGCGTCGGCCTGTTCACCACCCCCCATGTCCTGGAGCTGGTCCGCAAGCACGCCAACCGGCGCCGGCTGCTCGCGGTCACCTGGTCCGGCATACGCATCCCGGTCCCGTACCGCCCCTTCCCGAAGGATCTGCGCACCGGCTTCACGGGGCAGGTGGAGCGGACCACGCTGATGCTGAAGGACCCGGCGACCTGGCGGGACCTCCGCTGGCTGCTGGTCGACATGACCGCGGGCTATGTCGTGGCGTCCCTGGCGACGGTGCTGATGATCTACCCGCTGGAGGGGTTCGTCCTGGCGGCGGGCCTGTGGCGGGTCTTCACCGACGACCGGTACTGGTACGGATTCGTGCCGGTCGACAGCCAGGCGTCGGGGCTTGCCGCCGCCGCGCTCGGCCTGGCGATCCTCGCGACCGGTGTGCTGGTCGGTGACCGGCTGGTGCGGCTGCACTTCGTGATCACCCAGGCGATGCTGGCCCCCACCCAGGAGCAGGAGCTGGCCCGGCGCGTCGACCGGCTGACCGAGACCCGGCACGAGGCCGTGGACACCGCCGCCTCCGAACTGCGGCGCATCGAGCGCGATCTGCACGACGGCGCGCAGGCCCGGCTGGTCGCCATGGGCATGAATCTGGGCACCGTGGAAGCGCTCATCGAGAAGGACCCGGCGCAAGCGAAGAAGCTCCTCGCCATGGCCCGCGAGTCCTCCGCGGAGGCGCTCACGGAGCTGCGCGATCTGGTCCGGGGCATCCACCCGCCGGTCCTCGCCGAACGCGGACTCGGGGACGCGGTCCGGGCGTTGGCGCTGCGGCTGCCCATCGAGTCGGAGGTCCGGGTGGAGCTGGACGGGCGGGCGGACGCGGCGGTCGAGTCGGCCGCGTACTTCGCGGTGAGCGAGACGCTGACGAACGCCGCCAAGCATTCGGGGGCCGACCGCGTCTGGGTGGACGTCCACCACGCGGACGCCATGCTGCGGGTCTCCGTCACCGACAACGGCCGGGGTGGTGCGGCGGTCGGATCCGGCTCGGGGCTGAGCGGAATCGAACGCCGACTCGGTACATTCGACGGCATCATGGCCGTCAGCAGCCCCGCGGGCGGTCCCACCATGGTGACCATGGAGATCCCTTGCGAGTTGTCCTAGCCGAAGATCTTTTCCTGCTGCGTGACGGCCTGGTCCGGCTCCTGGAGGCGTACGACTTCGAGATCGCGGCGGCCGTCGAGACGGGACCGGAACTGACGTGTGCGCTGGCCGAGTTGACGCCGGACGTCGCGGTGGTCGACGTCCGGCTGCCGCCGTCCCACACGGACGAGGGCCTGCAGTGCGCGCTGGCGGCCCGGCAGGCCAGGCCAGGGCTTCCGGTGCTCGTGCTCTCGCAGCACGTGGAGCAGTTGTACGCGCGCGAGCTGCTGGCGGACGGCAACGGCGGCATCGGCTATCTGCTCAAGGACCGGGTCTTCGACGCCGAGCAGTTCATCGACGCGGTGCGCAGGGTCGCCGCGGGCGGCACGGCGATGGACCCGCAGGTGATCTCGCAGTTGCTGTCGCGGCGCTCGCAGGACAAGCCGATGGGCGGGCTGACGCCGCGGGAGCGGGAGGTCATGGAGCTGATGGCGCAGGGCCGTTCGAACGCGGCGATCGCCTCGCAGATGGTGATCACGGAGCGGGCGGTGGCCAAGCACACCTCGAACATCTTCGGGAAGCTGGGCCTGCCGCCGTCCGACGACGACAACCGCCGCGTTCTCGCGGTCCTCGCCTACCTGGACCACGGCTGAGCCGGAACTTCGTCGTGGCCGCGCGACCCCGGCGGGTCGCGCAAGCCGGCGGGGTGCGCGGTCACGGGGGCACGGCGTGGCTGCTTCTTGCGGATCGTGTCGACCCACTGTGCGCGCCAGGCATGCGGGAGTTCAGCACGCCGGAGGGCGAGAGAGATAGAGCCCGACCTCGGGCCCGCCTTGCGGCGGACTTCACGTAGGCGTCGCCACATAGGCGTCGCCGCTGCCCCAAGAACCGTTCGCTCACAGTGACCACACCACTACAGTTAGCCCATATCGCCGCGCTGGAACCCGAATCCCGGCGTGTGCAAAGGCCGCCACGTCGTCCACATCCTGCACGCCCACTTGGTCTTCGCCAGGCTCCGGCCGCTGGTCGACGGACTGTTGCGCGATGCCCTGTACGGGGACGAGGGCGGCAGCCGCAGCCAGTGCGAGCGCACTGAGCACACGGGTACGTCGTGCCATGGACCCCTTCCGTTCCCGACCAGTACAGCGGGTGGCAGTCGGCGTGAGGGGCGCGCGCGGAGGGAAGCGCGGCGCATCGCACGACATGGATGCGCCGGGGTGACCATCGCACCATTTCGCTCGTTCTGCTGATCGTGCGACCACTGCCAGAGGTACCTTCCGCAGCCGCCCCGGCCGATGGGGAGCAGGCCGGGGCCGCGCTCGTCGAGCACTATCCGCGCCTGGCCCGCCTCGGCTATCTCGTCCTGCCGCCGTCCCTCGGCAGCCACCGCCGCGTTCTGGCGGCGCACGCCCTGGCCCAGCGGTGCCTGCTGTCGGGGCGCCGGACAGGGTATGCGTACGTCCGCGTGCGGTTGCTGCGCGCGGCGCTGGAGACGGGCCGTCCACGGCTTCGCGGGCTGCCGCCCCTCCTCCCGCTGGTGTGGGGGCTGCGGCTGTTCCCGCACTCCGGCGGAGCGGAGGAACTCGCCCTGGAGCAGGCCCTGTCGGCGCTCTCCGGTCCGGGGCGCGCCGCGTACGTCCTGCGCGGTCTGGAGCGGCTGACCGATGCGGAGGTGCGGCGGGTGCTCGCCGCTGCCGGGGTGGCTGATCCGCATGCGGCGCTCGCGGCGGCGGAGGGCGTGTCGGCGCCGTACGAGCTCCTCGGGTCCCCGGAGTTCGATCCCTGTTCGCTCCAGGCCCGGCCGCCGGATCTGCTGCGCCGCCGTCGGTACGCGAAGGCGGCGGTGGCGGCCGTCGCGGCGCTGCTGGTGTGCGGGGCGCTGCTGGGGCTGCCGGGCCACGGCTGGGGGCGCGGCGCCCCGCCCGTAACGCCGTACGCCCACAACGCCGCCGCCGAACAGGCCCTGGATCCGGACGGGTTGACCCGTGTTCCGGTGGCGTTCTGGCGGCGCTCGCCCCGTACCGACTTCACCACCTGGCCCACCCGTGGCGACCGCGCCGGGGACCTCCGGCTGCTGCGCCGCGCGCTCACCGTGTGGGCGCACCCGGACGGCGCGGCGCGCCTGTCGGCGACGCCCGGGACGCCGGCCGGGCCGCCGATGGGGGCGCCGCAGCTGCTGTACGCGGGCGGGGTGGACCGGGCGACGGTGGTGCTGTTCTACGACGGGCTGCGCGTCGTACGGTACGCGGAACCCCGGGACGCCGTACCGGAGCGGGGCGTGGCGCTCGACTTCGCCCGGGTCGACAGTGCCGACAGGGCCTCGTCCGGCGCCCTGATCGTGGGCCGCACGGGCGGCCGGGTCCGCTATCTCACCGCGCCCTGGGTGCGTGCCGTGTCCGTACGGGATCTGCTCGCCCCGGGCGGCGCCCCGCGGCCGTTGCACCGCACCGCCGACGGGGTGACAGCCGCGCTGAACAGCCCGGCGACGGCCCGGAGTTGCCACTCCTGGGAGGCGATCGAGCTGCGCGACGGTCCGGTGGTCCGGCTGATGACGGACCTCGGCGAGCTGCCCCCCGCCCGGCTGACGTCGGGCCCGCCGGCCGCGCCGCACGACGTCTCCGGGCGGGCGGAGCGGGACAGTTGGGCGCGGACCGCCTGCCTGCTGCCCGCAGTCCGTTCGCACGGCGTGCGGTCGGTGAACTCCTGGCAGTACGCCGAGCAGCCGCTGCCCGAGGACAACGGCTCGGCGCGCTGGCTCTGCACCCGGGCGGAGACCTGGCGGGGCACCGGAAGCCGGGTCCTCGCCCAGTTCCAGGCCCCGTCGGCGCCGTCCGTCGCGACCGGCGGCCCGCCCGGGGCGGTCGCGGCCCGGGCCGAGGACTCACCGGCCTGCGGGATGCGTGATCCGCGGGTGCTGGCCGGGGTGCTGTGGAAGTCGCACGGCGGACGCTGGTACGTACTGGCGGCAGGCAGCGAGCAGTTCGCCTCGCTGACCACGTCGGGCGGGGTGGAGGGATGGTCCGAGAGCCGGCTCCTCACTGTGCCGGCCAGGGCGGGCGACCGGGCACGGCTGAACGGGACGCTGGCGGACGGCAGTCGGGTGGGCGCCCTGCGCTGACGCCCGGCGCCCCGGAGGCGGGGAAACGGGAGCCGGGGAAACGGGAGCCGGGGAAACGGAAGGCGGGGAAACCGAAGGCGGGGAAATTCGCCGCACGCCTCTGTTCCCCCGCCTTACCCATCAGTACATTGACAATATGTCTAACACGCAGCCGGCGCCGGTCGCGTCGGAACGGACGCGGCTCAAGGCCCGCAAGGTCTCCTTCGCCTGGGAGAAGACACCCCTGCACTGGGTACCGGACGACCCGTTCACCACGCACACCATCAACGTGCTCCATCTGCTGCTGCCCGCCGGGGAGCGCTGGTTCATCCGCGTGTACCGCCAGGTGCTGCCGTACATCCACGACGAGCAGCTGCGCCAGGACGTCATCGGCTTCATCGGCCAGGAGGCCGTGCACGCGCAGGCCCACGACGACGTCCTGCCCCGCCTCAAGGAGCTCGGTCTCGATCCGACGCCGTACACCGCGCAGGTCGACTGGTTCTTCGAGAAGCTGCTGGGCGACCGGACGCTGCCGCCGGGCCGGGCGCGCACGTGGTGGCTGATGGAGCGGGTGGCGACGATCGCGGCGATCGAGCACTACACCGCGTTCCTCGGCGACTGGGTGCTGAACGCCGACGAGCTGGACCGGCGCGGCGCCGATCCGACGATGCTGGATCTGCTGCGCTGGCACGGTGCGGAGGAGGTCGAGCACCGCTCCGTCGCGTTCGACGTGTTCATGCATGTCGACGGCGGCTACCGGCGCCGGGTACGGACCTGGGCCACGGCCTTCACCGCGCTTCTCTTCCTCTGGCAGCGCGGCACGCGTTTCTTCATGGAGAACGACCCGAGCCTGCTCCACGGCAGGGCGTCGTTCAAGGAGTTCTACACCAGCGGCCGGCGCGGCACCCTGCCCGCGACCGGTGATCTGCTCCGCTCCATACCGCGCTATCTGAGTCACGCCTACCACCCCTCGCAGGAGGGCAGCACCGCCCAGGCCGTCGACTATCTCGCCCACTCGCCCGCGGCCACGGCCGCCGAGGCCCGTATGACGGGAACCAGCTGACCATGCCGCTCCCCCTGCCCCGCCTGCGCACCGCCGTCCTCGTCACCGGTGTCGCGCTGCTCGCCAAGCGGGCCATGCGCCGCCGCATCCAGGACTCCCCGCTGTGGCCGCTGCCGGCCCTGGAGAACCCGGTCTCGGGCCACTCCGAGCGCCGCTCCACCACCACCCGCCGCCTGCTGGTCACCGAGCGGACCGTACCCGCCGAGGGCGTGGTCCAACTCCGTCTGGAGGGGCCCGGCCTGCCCGCATGGCAGCCCGGCGCGCACCTGGATCTCCTGCTGCCGTCGGGTCTGGTCCGCCAGTACTCCCTGTGCGGGGACCCGGCGGATCCCGGCACGTACACGATCGCGACCCGTCTGGTGGCGGACGGCCGGGGCGGCTCCCGCGAGGTCCACGCGCAGCTCCACGAGGGAGCGGAGGTCGAGGTCCGGGCCCCGCGCAACCGCTTCCCCCTCGCCGGGGCCCCCGCGTACCTCTTCGTCGCGGGCGGCATCGGCATCACGCCGATCCTGCCGATGGTGCGGTCCGTCGCGGCCTCGGGTGCCGACTGGCGGCTGCTGTACGGCGGACGCTCGCGGGCCTCGATGCCGTTCCTGGACGAGATCGAGAAGCTGGGTGCGCAGGGCGACCGGGTGACCGTCGTCGCGCAGGACGAGGCGGGCCGCCCGGACACGGCCGCGGCCCTGGCGGACACGGCCCCGGGCACGGCCGTCTACTGCTGCGGCCCCGAGCCCCTGATGGACGCGGTCGCCGCCGCGCTCCCGCCCGGCCGCACCCTGCACCTGGAACGCTTCACCGCGGCGACCACGACATCGTCCGGTTCCGGTCCCTTCGAGGTCGAACTGCGCCGCTCCGGCCGCACGGTCCACGTACCGGCCGGCCGGTCGGTGCTGGCCGCGGTGCGCGAGGAGCTCCCGTACGTCTCGTACTCCTGCGAGCAGGGCTTCTGCGGTACGTGCCAACAGCGCGTCCTGGAGGGCGAGGTCGAGCACCGCGACGAACTCCTGACGGGCGCGGAGCGGGACGACTCGATGCTGATCTGCGTGTCGCGGTGCCGGGGCGAGCGGCTGGTGCTGGATCTGTAGCGATGCGGGGTGGTGGCCGATGCCCACCGCCCCTTCTCCGGCAGGCCACTCGGTACCCTGTCCACCATGACGACCGGGGTACGGCGCAGGATGGGCGTCGAGGAGCGCAGACAGCAGTTGATCGGTGTCGCGCTGGAGTTGTTCAGCCCGGATCCACCGGCTCGATGCCTGTGGATAGCCTCTCCGGAAACGAGGAAGTGCCCTGTGACCTGCGATGATGGGAGTTCTTCACGCTTCCAGCACGCACAACCACGAGGGCACTTCCGAGATGCAATCTTCCCATGCCGCAGCGAGGGTCTCCGCACGGTTTGATGATCCGAATCTGGTCGGCTACGGCGGGCTGGCCCCGGTGGTGCGGCTGGCCGAGCGGTGCGGACTGCCCGCACTCGTCGACGAGCACGTCCGGCTGCCGGCCTCGACGGACGGCACCGGGGCCTTCCCCGCGGCGAAGCTGATGTCGCTGGTCGGCGGCATGGTCGCCGGGGCGGACAGCATCGATGACATGGACCGGCTGCGGCACGGTGGGCTGCCGCGGCTGTTCAGCGGGGTGCGGGCGCCGTCCACGCTGGGCTCGTACCTGCGCTCCTTCAGCCACGGACACGTGAAGCAACTGCACGCGGTGGCCCGCCGGTTCCTACCCGAACTGGCCGCGCACACCCCGCTGCTGCCCGGCGCCGACCAAGTGGCCTACGTGGACATCGACGACACGATCCGTCGCACCTACGGCTACGCCAAGCAGGGCGCCGGCTACGGATACAGCAAGGTCAAGGGCTTGAACGCGCTGATCGGGATCGTCTCCACCCCGCTGGCCGCTCCGGTGATCGTCGCCACCCGCCTGCGCAAGGGACCGTCCAACTCCGCCCGAGGTGCGGCCGCGTTCGTCGCCGAATCGATCCGCACCGCAAGAGCGTGCGGCGCGAGCGGGCTGCTGGTCGTGCGGGCCGACTCCGCGTTCTACGGCGCCAATATCGTGAACGCCTGCCGGGCCCTGGGCGTCCGGTTCTCGGTCACCGTGCGGATGAACGCCTCGGTCAAGGCCGCGATCGCGGGCATCGACGAAGCCGCGTGGAAGGCGATCAAGTACCCCAAGGCCGTGTGGGACGAGGAGGGGCAGTGCTGGATCTCGGACGCCGAGATAGCCGAGACCACCTACACCGCCTTCACCTCCAAGCCGAAGAAGCAGCAGGCCACCGCCCGTCTGATCGTGCGCCGCGTCAAACGGCTCAACCCGGCAGCGGTGCCCGAGGGACAGGGCGCACTCTTCGATACCTGGCGCTACCACGCCGCGTTCACCGACTCTCCGCTCTCCCTGTCCGATGCCGAACGTGAGCACAGGCGGCACGCTGTCGTGGAACAGGTGATCGCGGACTTGAAGAACGGCCCGTTCGCCCACGCCCCCTCCGGGCACTTCCAGGCGAACGCCGCCTGGCTCGCGCTGGCCGCTCTCGCGCACAATCTGACCCGCGCCGCCGGCGCCCTGGCGTCCGCCTTCCACGCCAAGGCCACCACCGCAACGATCCGCGACCACCTGATCAACGTGCCCGCCCGCCCGGCCCGCTCCGCCCGGCGCCTCACCCTCCACCTGCCCGAACACTGGCCCTGGGCCGACGACTTCACCCAGCTCTTCGACCTCGTGCACGCGCCACCACCCACAGCCTGAGAAGCCCTGACCACCCCGCCCGCAAGGGCCCGAGACCGCCGAACACGTGGAAGAGCTGGACAGACCAGCGGCTACTCCCTGCCCGAACAGCCAGATCATCTCGCCAACCGCCAAGACAACCCCGAAACGATCACTCCGGAATCAAGCCGGTGGATCCGGGTTCAGTCACCGTGCCCCGGACGAGGTGTCGATCGACGAGATCGCGGCTGCGGCCGGGATCTCGCGCCCGTTGGTCTATCACTACTTCCCGGGGAAGCAGAACCTGTACGAGGCGGCGCTGCGGCGGGCGGCCGACGAGCTGGCGGCGCGGTTCGTAGAGCCGCGTGAAGGACCGCTCGGGGCACGGCTGTTGAGGGTGATGGGGCGGTTCTTCGACTTCGTCGACGAGCACGGTCCGGGGTTCTCGGCGCTGATGCGGGGCGGGCCGGCGGTCGGCTCGTCGACGGCGAACGCGTTGATCGACGGGGTGCGGCAGGCGGCGTACGAGCAGATCCTGGCGCATCTGGGTGTCGACGACCCCCCGGCACGGCTGGAGTTGGTCGTGCGGTCGTGGGTCTCGCTGGCCGAGTCGACGGCGCTGATCTGGCTGGACGGGCGGCGGATTCCGCGCGCGGAGCTGGAGACGCAGCTGGTGCACGACTTCGCGGCGCTGGCCGCGGTGAGTGCCGCGTACGACACGGAAGTGGCGGGCGTCGTGCTGCCGGTCCTCGCGCAGGAGCCGACGGACGGGCCGTTCGGCGAGCTGTTGAACCGCCTCTCCGCACTGGCGCCCGCCGTTCCGGCCGTTCCCGCACAGCGGCTGCCGTGAACGACGATACGGATCAGCTCACCAGCCCCGCACAGCGGCTGCCCTGAACGGCGATACGGGTCAGCTGAGCAGTTCGCCCTGGAGCGCGGCCGCCAGGCCCACTTCCGCGTTGTCCGCCCGGCCCCGTTCGAAAGCGCGCTGGTAGGCGGCGTCGCCGACGGCCGCGCGGGCCTGGCGTTCGCAGGCCTCGCGCAGCGGGCCCAGTTCCGGGGTGCCGCGTTGCGGGTGGCCGACCATGCGCCAGTAGACCTGCCCCGTGCCATAGACCCGGGCGGCGCGGGCGCCCGCGCCCTGGGCGGCGATCGCCGCGGCCAGGATGTCCAGTCCGAGCGCGATGCCGAAGCTGTCGCGCATGCGGCGCTTGCCCACGAGCATCGAGCGGGCGTGGGCGGCGGACGACTCGGCGTCGCCCTGGAGCAGGGCGATCAGGGCGAGTTGGTAGTCGACGTAGCTACGGGTCCAGCACTCGTCCTGGGCGGCGCAGACCGCGCGCAGGGCGCCGGCGGCCTGCGCCGCCTCGTCCAGCCGTCCCAGGCTGGTCAGGGCGAAGAGCGTGATGAGGTGGCAGCGCAGCCGGTAGGCCGACTCCAGCGGGGTGTCGGCTCCGGTGCTGCGCAGCACCCGGTCGACCAGGCGGAGGCTCGCCTCGGGGCGGCCGGTCATCAGATGGGTGAGGCCGCACAGATAGGCGGCGGCGAGAATCCCTTCGTCGGCGCCGTCGCGGGCCGCGGCCCTGGTGCACTCCCTGCCCAGGCGCCGGGCGGCCGGGTAGTCGCCCTGGAGCACGACGATGATGCCCAGCACCCACAGGGCGCGGGTGCGGTGGGGGCCCTCGGCCGGTCCGGCGTCCAGCGCGCGCTGCGCGTACTCGCGGGTCTGCGGCAGATGACCGCAGCAGCACCAGAAGAAGCCGATCCGGCCCGCCATCTCCTGGGCGGCCACGGTGTCATGGGCCAGCAGATAGTCGAGGGCGGCGCACAGGTCGGCGTGCGACTCGGCGATGCGGTGGTACCAGAAGATCTGGTCGTCCCCGGTCCAGCCGGCGTGGGCGTGGCGGGCCAGGCCGAGGAAACAGGCGGCGTGCCGGTCGGCGGAGGACCGTTCCTCGCCGAGTTCGGCGAGCCACATCCGTCCGTACTCACGGATGGTGTCGAGCATGCGGTGCCGTACGCCGTCCCGTCCGACGACGGACTTGGCGACCAGGCCGCGCAGCGCCTCGGTCACACCGTCCTCGGTGAGCGGCCCCTCGGCGCAGACCTGGCGGGCCACGGTCTCGTCGAAGCCGCCGCGCAGGACGGTCAGCCGCGCCCAGAGCAGCCGTTCCAGCGGGGTGCACAGCTCGTGGCTCCAGCCGATGGCGGTGCGCAGGGTGCGGTGGCGCCGGGGCCGGAGCGAGTCGTCGGACGGTACGTCGAAGCGGGAGCCGATCCGCAGGGCGACCTGTTCGACGGTGTCCCGGCCGAGGGCTGCCGCCGCGAGTTCGATGGCGAGCGGAATGCCTTCGAGGCGGCGGCAGATCTCGGCGGCGGCCTCGGCGTTGCCCGGCGCGTCGAGGGGGAGTTCCGGTGCCGTCGCGGCTGCCCGGTCCCGGAACAGGGTCAGTGCGTCGCCTGCGCCCTCGACGGGCAGCGGAGGCACTTCGACGAGTTGCTCGCCCTTGATGCCCAGGGGCTGCCGGCTGGTGGCGAGCACGGTGAGGCCGGGTGAGGTGGTGAGGATCTCGCCGAGCAGGTGCGCGCACGCGGAACGCAGATGCTCGCACGAGTCGAGGACGAGCAGCAGCTCCTTGTCGACGAGCCATTCGCACAGCGCGTCGATGGGCATGCGCAGCGTGTGGTCACGGAGCCCGACCGCGTTGGAGACGGTCGCGATGAGCAGTCCGTCGTCGTGGAGCGGCGACAGGTCCGCCCACCAGGTCCCGTCACGGTGTCCGGGGGCCGCCTGCCGGGCCGCACGGACGGCGAGCCGGGTCTTGCCGACACCGCCGCTGCCGGTGAGGGTGGTCAGCCGGTGCGTGGCGAGGGTGTGTTCGAGCCGGGCGAGTTCCGCTTTCCGTCCGACAAAGCTCGTTGTCTCCTCGGGAATGTTGCTCGCCATGGTCACCGTCGCCGAAACAGGTGGACCGGCCGGTCCCGGCCCGTGGAAGGGCACGCCGGGGATGCCGTGCTGCGGCACTCCCCGGCGGCTTGCTGCCTCTCAACGTAGCCCTGTCGGCACTCAGTTCAGGGAAAACACCGCCACCGTACGCCCCGGGACGGTGAAGCTTCCCGAACTCCTCTCGTACGTGGCCTTCTTGACGGTAGAATCCGCGCCCGCAGCCTGGACGGGATGCAGGGCGTACCGCTTCCCCGCCAGTGCGGCGATCTGCTGGGTCGTGGTGGCGGGGGTCGCGTTGAGGACGACCACCAGCTTTCCGAGCCGCATGGTGATCACCCCCGGTGTCTCGTCCTTCCCGGAGAGCGGGAAGGACAGGGCGGACTGCACCTGCCCGGTGGTGGCGAGGTCGAAGTCCTTCTCCGTGGACCGGATGGTGAGCAGGTCCCGGTACGCGGCAGAAGCGCCGTCGATCTCGGCGCAGCCGGGGCTGAGCGCGGCGTCGGCCAGCAGGGGCTTCGCGTAGGACCACTTGGACCGGTTGTCTGCGGCCGGCGGGAGTCCGCGGCCGAAGCCGTTGCCGTCGCGGCAGTCCCAGTGGAGCGCGTTGAACCAGTCGCCGCTGTCGTACGAGTTGCGGTCCAGGGACTTGGAGCGCAGCAGGTCGCTGCCGGCCTGGGAGAGCGAGGGCCCCTGCGAGAGGGTGGCCGTCGCCATCGCCAGGATCTGCATGCGGGCCCGGTCCGCCGCCGATGTGCGCGCCGGGAGCTTGAAGGCGAGCGCGTCGTACAGCGACTCGTTGTCGTGGGCGTCCGCGTAGGCGAGGGCGTCACCGGGGGCCGCGGCGTATCCGGCGGGAGCGCCGTTGTAGTCGACGCCGGAGCCCTTGACCGTGCGGCCGGAGGAGTCGGTGAAGGTGTAGTCGGCGAGGTTGCCGGTGAGGCCGACCTTGATCAGGTCCTGGTAGTGGAGCAGCCGGGCCTTCTGTTCGGCCTTCGTTCCGTTGGCGGTCGAGGTGTTGGGGTCGGTGTAGAGGCCGGTGGCGAAGCCCTGCACGCCCGGGTCCTCGTCGAAGGGGCTGCCGCCGCGGACGGCGTCGCGGGACCGGTCGGAGAAGGTGGCGATGCCGGTGCCGGCCATGTTCTTCTGGGTGGCCTGGACGAAGCGGGCGTCGTCGGCGATCTCGCCGAAGTTCCAGCCCTCCCCGTACAGGATGATCTTCTTGCCGTCGACGCCGTCCTTGGCCGTGGTCAGCGCGTCGAGCGCCTTGCGGACGGCGAGGATGTTGGCCTTGGGGTGGTGGCCCATCAGGTCGAAGCGGAAGCCGTCGACCTTGTACTCCTTGGCCCAGGTGACGACCGAGTCCACGACGAGCTTGCCCATCATGGTGTTCTCGGGCGCGGTGTTGGCGCAGCAGGTGGAGGTGGCGACGGTGCCGTCGTCCAGCAGCCGCTGGTAGTAGCCGGGCACGATCCGGTCGAGCACCGACTTGTCGTCCTGGCCGGAGGCCACGGTGTGGTTGTAGACGACGTCCATGACGGTCCGCAGACCCGCGCCGTTCAGCCCCTGCACCATCTGCCGGAACTCGACGGTCCGTCGCGTGCCGTTCGGGTCGGAGGCGTACGAACCTTCCGGGACGGTGTAGTGCAGCGGGTCGTAACCCCAGTTGAACCCGTCCTGCGCCGCGGCCTTCGCCACGCAGGCCTGCTGCTCCTCGGAGTCGGGGGCGTACACGGAAAGATCGCAGGCCGGCTTCTGCTGGGCCGACTTCTTCTCCGGAATGGTGCCGATGTCGAAGGCGGGCAGCAGATGGACGTAACCGGTACCGGAATCCGCGAGCTGCTTGAGGTGTTTCATCCCGTCGGAGCGGGTGTCGGTGAAGGCGAGGTATTCGCCGGGGTGCTTCGAGGTGCGGTCCGCGATCGAGAAGTCGCGGATGTGCAGCTCCTGGATCTGCGCGTCACGCAGGGGGACGGCGGCGGGCTTCCGCAGGCCTGACCAGCCGTGCGGCGCCAGCTCCGGATCGTCGAGGTCGACGACGAGGCTGCGGGCGGAGTCGGTGGTCAGGGCGGTGGAGTACGGGTCCGTGACCTTGTTGGTGACCATCTTCCGGACGGTGGGCGCCCAGACGTTCACGGCGTACCGGTAGGGCTTGCCGTTCCAGCTCTTCGGTCCGGTGACCGACCAGACGCCCGTGCGGTCGTCGCGGTGCATGGGGACGGTCCTGCCGTCGAGTTCGAGGGCGACGGTACGGGCCGTGGGTGCCCAGACGGACAGGGTGGGGCGGCCGTGGTCGAAGACCGGGCCGAGGGAGGCGGTGGCCGCGTTCTTCCCGTAGAGGTCGTCGAGCACCCCCGCGCTCTGTACGCCGGTGGCGGCGAGCAGTGCACCGTTGGCGGCGCGCTGGGTGGCGATCAGCTGGCCGCGCAGCGCCTCGCGCACCCTGTCCCGGTCCCGGACGTCTACGGTGAACGCCGGGTAGTCCTTGAGGTGCGGGTACTTCGTCCTCTGGGCGTCGCTCAGCGCGGACGGTGCGAGCCGCAGCCACTGCCCCTCGTCGGACAGCGCCCCGTCGACGACGGAGATGCCGCCGTTCTTGGCGTAGACGAGTTGCTGGCTGGTGGCAGCGGTGGCCTTCACCTTCCATACGACGGTGTCGGCGTCGATCCACTGCGCCTCGGACTTGGTGAGGTCGGGGGTGGGGACGCCGCCGGTCTGCGGCAGCAGGTAGCCGGGCGTGGAGCCGAGCATCCAGACCTCGTGGCCGTAGGTGGCGAGGTCGAGCGACTGGTCGCTGGACAGGTCCTTCTCGTCGCCCTTGTGCAGGATGTAGCTGAGCGAGGTCGCGCCGTCGGTGAGCGGCACCTCGAAGGTGGCGCCGGAGGCGTCCTTCTTCACCGGCTGGAGCGGCTTGGCCCAGTCGGTGGGGTCCTTGGCGCCGGTCCAGGTGTGCAGCCCCCAGCCGTCGTAGTCGCCGTCGGCCCGGTAGTAGTGCAGGACGGCCTTGGTGGTGTCCTGCGGCGGGTAGACGCCGTCGGGGGCCTCGTCGGTCTGACCGTCGTTGCCCTGCTCGATCCAGACCTGTCCGGTCCTCGCGAGGTCGACGGTGCGCTCCGGACCGTCGGCCGTGCCGTCCTTCTCGACGGTGTACGGGAGGGAGGAGGCACCCTCGTCGAGCTTGATCCAGGCGAAGGCGCCATAGGCGTCGCGCCCGGTGAACGCGGCCGATGTGCCGCCCGCCTTGAGCTGCCGGCCGTCGTAGTCGCCGTCCGCACGCCGGTAGTGGACGACGGCGTAGTCGCGCTCGACGGCTACGGGCTTCTCGGCGGCGGGTGCCTGTCCCGCGGTGGACGAGGCGAGGGCACTCGCGGTGCGGCCGGCGGCGTCGACGACAACCGCCTTGTACCGCAGGGGCGTTCCGGCTGCCACCTGATCGTCCAGGTGCTGGGTGACCTGGTACGGGGCGTGGTCGGCGGAACCGAGCGTGACCCACTTCCCGTTGCCGGTCTGTGCGGCGAACACGACGCGGTTCAGGGATCCGCCGTCGACGTCCGCGGAGATCTCGACGGTGCCGGTGGCTCCGGCGCTGGGCGCCTTCAGGGTGATCGAGGGCTTGGCGGTGGGGCCGTCCAGGGGCTTTTCCGCGCGCAGCACGACGGTGGAGAGGGCAGGCACGGTGACGGTGATCTTCTTATTCGCCGCGCTGCGAACATCGACCGAATTACCGTACAGCGCACGGAAGTTCATACCGGCGGTCGCGGTGGGCAGCTCGACGGTCCTGGGTCCGGTGCCGTTGTTGGTGGCGACGACGTACTCGGTCGGCTTCTTCGGGTCCGTGCGGGAGAAGGCGTACACGGACCCTTCGGCGTAGCGCTCGGTCTGGACGCCGTCGCGCAGGGCCGGGTTCTTCCGGGTGAGCTCGGAGAGCGCGGCGATGTCCCGGTACAGGGGGTGGCTCGTGTCGTACGCGTCCGAGGCGTGGGTGCGGTCGGTGCCCAGTTCGTCGTCGTCGAGGTAGTCGGCTGTCCTGGACGCGAACATCGTCTGGCGGGCGTCCTTGTCACCGCCCGCGCCGGTGAAGCCCTGTTCGTCACCGTAGTAGACGACGGGGTTGCCCCGACTGAGGAACATCAGCTCATTGGCGAGCCGGACACGTTGGACGAGTTCCGCGTCGTCGGCCTTCGGGTTGTCCTGCTTGATGAACGACCCGATGCGTCCCATGTCGTGGTTGCCGAGGAAGGTGACCTGTTCGTAGGCGTTGGCCTTGTCGGTGGTGTAGCGGTAGTCGTCGGCGAACACCGCCGCGAGTTTCGCGGCCGGGGCGCCCTGCGAGGCGTACTGGCGTGCCGCTTCCTGGAAGGGGAAGTCGAGCGTCGCGTCGAGCCTGCCGCGGGTGACGTAGGGCGAGGTGATGGCGGTGTCGGCGGAGTAGACCTCGCCGAACATGAAGAAGTCCTTGCGCCCGTGCCTGGCCGCGTAGGTGTCCAGCGCTGTCGCCCACTGGGTCCAGAAGTCCAGGTCGACGTGTTTGACGGTGTCGATCCGGAAACCGTCGATGTCGAAGTCCCGGACCCACTTCTCGTAGATCTTCTCCATGCCGGAGACGACCTCGGGCCGCTCGGTCCACAGGTCGTCGAGCCCGGAGAAGTCGCCGTACGTGGTGGACTCGCCGGCGTAGGTCGAGTCGCCCCGGTTGTGGTACATCGTCGGATCGTTGAGCCAGGCCGGGATCTTGTCGCCGGTGTTCTTCGGGGTGTACGGGAACGAGTCCGCGTCGACCTTCGCCAGGCCCTTGCTGTCGTCGAACGGGCGGCCGTCCCTGTCGAGGTACGGGTAGGCGCCCTTGGGGCGGTAGCCGTACTGCTTCTCGGCGTAGTCGACGGTGTCCGCGGTGTGGTTGGTGATGACGTCGAAGAAGACCTTCATGCCCTTGTCGTGGGCCTTGTCGATCAGCTTGGACAGGTCGGCGTTGCTGCCGAAGTGCGGGTCGACCTGGGTGAAGTCGGTGATCCAGTAGCCGTGGTAGCCGGCCGATGCGTCCTTGCCGGTGCCCTGGACGGGGCGGTTCTTGAAGATCGGGGCGAGCCAGATGGCGGTGGTGCCGAGGCCCTTGATGTAGTCGAGCCGACGGGTCAGGCCCTTGAGGTCGCCGCCCTGGTAGAAGCCCTTGTCCGTGGGGTCGTAGCCGGTCTCCAGGCGTGAACCGGTGAGTCCGCCGCGGTCGTTGGAGGTGTCGCCGTTGGCGAACCGGTCGGGCATGACGAAGTAGAACTGTTCACGCGTCAGGTCGTGGCGTGCGGGTTCGGCGGCCAGCCGGGCGTCCGAGGGCGGGTCCGGCGGTCTCGGCGCGGCGGACGCGGATGCTGCCGGGACGACGGGAAGGAGCGCCGCGCAGAGTGCTGCTACGGCTCCCCGTCTGAGGGTGGAACGGGACACGGGCGGGGTCTCCTTGCGTGCGGGATGTGGTTCTCGGGGCGGGCGGACTTGCCGGGCACCGGGAGAGGGGCGGGCGCTCCTCCCCCGGTGCCGGACGCCCACGTGAAGGCGGCGGTGCGCCGGGAGGGGAGGTTTCGGGGTGATCCCCGCAGGGGTACGCGGTCATGAGGCGCTTCGCTCACGGTGACGGACGAGTCCGCGTCATCCGGGGAGACGCCCCGACGTGTCCCCGGACCCCGGGTCACCTGCCGGCCCGGGGCGCCGGGGTCGGCCCCGGACCGGTCACCGGTGTCAGCTGCGCCAGACGTCGCTCGTCAGCGTGACCTTCCCCGACGCCGGCACGGTGGCGGTACGGTTCGCGCCGCTCTCCCAGGTGACGTTGCCGCTCGCGTCCTTGCGGAGGTACTTGTACTCGAACGACGTACCGGCGGGCAGGTTCACATCGAGCTTCCAGACCGGGTACGTCGCCGGGTCGAGCTTCAGCGCGCTGCCGGTGTTCCAGTTGCCGAGCGCGCCGTGGCTGCCGGTGACGTAGATGTTCTGGCCGAGTTGGGTGGTGGCGTTGACTCCGAAGGTCGCTCCGGAGGTGCCGGGGTCCGTGGTGCCGCCGCCCGAGCAGGTACGGGCGCCCACCTGGAGCGCCAGGGCCGTGTTGGCTCCCAGCGTCGCGGTGAACCGGCCGGAGCCGTCGACGCTGACGCCGTTGCCGGACTGGATGTCGCAGTAGTCACCGGCGGGCAGCGACGTCTGGAACGTACGGGTCAGCGAGGAGCCCTCGTGATTGATCGCGACGTACGCCTTCGCCCCGCGGCCGAACGCGATCCGGTCGCCGCCGTTGTCCCACCAGTCGGTGACGGACTCGCCGCGTGCCGTGTTGCGGAAGCCGACCATGGAGGAGATCTCGCGCCAGGCGTGCTGGCACTTCCACCCGCCGCTGTAACAGGCGTTCACCGTACCGCCGTTGGGTGGCCCCGCGTCCTTGTCGGTCCATTCGTAGCCGGAGTGGACATCGGGCGATCCGTACGGCCAGGCCAGCATGAAGACACTGGCGAGGGTGTAGTTGGCGCCGTCCTTGTAGTTGAGTGTGTCGCCGCCGCGCTCGGTGTCGTGGTTGTCGACGAAGACCGCGGCCTTCGACGACGGCATGAAGCCCCAGCCCTCGCCGAAGTTCTTCAGGTAGGCGAGGTTCTCGTTGTTGAAGACCTGCTTGAGGCTGCGGGCGTAGCGGAATTCCTGGACGTCCCCGGTGCCGGTGTACTCGTCGGGCTGGACGGCCTCGCCCGCGCCGTAGATCGCCTCCTGCTTCCAGTAGACGTTCGGGTTGCTCAGCCGCGACTTGATGTTGGCCAGGTCCGCGGCGGGCATGTGCTTGGCGGCGTCGATGCGGAAGCCGTCGACGCCGAGGGAGAGGAGGTCGTCGAGGTAGGCGGCGATCCGGCCGCGGACGTATTCCTCACCGGTGTCCAGGTCGGCGAGGCCGACGAGTTCGCAGTTCTGGACGTTGGCCCGGTCCTGGTAGTTGCTGATCTGCGCGGTGCAGTCGTCCATGTCGGCCGCGGAGTACACGCCGGGGTAGTTGTACTTGGTGTACGAGGAGCCGCCGGTGCCGGTGCCCGATCCCGCCGACATGTGGTTGATGACGGAGTCGGCGACGACCTTGACTCCCGCGCTGTGGCAGGTGCCGACCATGGCGGCGAAGGAGGCGCGGTCGCCGAGCCGGCCGGCGATCTTGTAGCTGACCGGCTGGTACGAGGTCCACCACTGGCTGCCCTGGATGTGTTCCTGGGGCGGCGAGACCTGTACGTAGCCGTAGCCGGCCGGGCCGAGGGAGTCCGTGCAGGCCTTGGCCACGGAGTCGAATTTCCACTCGAAGAGGACGGCGGTGACGTCCTTGCCGCCCGGCGTGGAGGCCTGGGCGGTCGCGGTGGGGGCGATGAGAGCGGCGGCCCCTGCTATCAGGGCGAGCGCTGCAGACAGTGGTCTGCGTGCCATGTTTCCTCCTGCTGTGGGGGGAAATGCGGGTGACGGTGCAGCCTCACGTGACAACGCGCCCTGCCCTCAAGGCTCCTGAAGGTTCTTGCTGCAAGAATGCAAACCTTGCCGCGGTGGAGACCGTACGATCCTGCCCGGCCTCGGTCAACCCTTTGGACACCGCCCGCTCACATCCGCGAAATCCAGCAGTTTTCTTCCTGCAAGGACTTACGCAAAACATTGCAGCGCTGTTACGTTTCTCCCGACTCCGGTCCGGCCGGCCGGGGGTTCCGGTGATCCCGGACCCCACGCGCCCGGCCGGCCGGGCCGGTCACGGACAAGAGAGGCACCCGGAGTCACCCACTCCCCGCGGGCCCGTCAGGGCCGACTCCCGGGTGCCTCTCCTGTGCGCCGCGACGCCGGGGCGCACACCCGGACGCCGCGGCCCGGCCTCAGACGCCGCGGACCGCGGCCGTGGACCCCCGTACCACCAGCTCCGGCTGGAACACGTACTCCGTACGCTGCACCGGGCTGCCGCCGATCTCCTCCAGCAGGGCGCTCACCGCGGCGGCCGCCATCGCCTGCACGGGCTGACGCACCGTTGTCAGCGGCGGGTCGGTGAACGCGATCAGCTGTGAATCGTCGAAGCCCACCACCGACACGTCGCGCGGCACGCCGAGTCCGCGGCCCCGGGCCGCACGCACCACGCCGAGTGCCATCTGGTCACTGCCGCAGACGATGCCCGTGCACCCCTGGTCGAGCAGCGCACCGGCCGCGACCTGGCCGCCCTCGACACCGAACAGCGCGGAGCAGACCAGGAGTTCGGCATCGGTCCGGTCCAGGCCCAGGACGTTCACGGCGGCGTCGAGGAAACTCTCGCGCTTGCGGCGGGACGGCACGTAGCGCTGCGGCCCGATGGCCAGGCCGACCCTGCGGTGGCCGAGTTCGGCGAGGTGGCCGACGGCCATCCGTACGGCGGCGGAGTCGTCGGGCGAGACGAACGGGGCATTGATCCGTTCGTTGTAGCCATTGATCAGGACGAAGGGCACACCGCGTTCGGTGAGTGCGGCGTACCGGGCCGGGTCGGCCGACAGGTCGGCGTGCAGCCCGGACAGGAAGATGATCCCGCCGACACCCCGCTCGACGAGCTGCTCGACGAGTTCGTCCTCGGTGGCGCCGCCGGGTGTCTGGGTGCAGAGCACCGGGGTGTAGCCGTGCCCGGCCAGGGCCTGTTCGACGGCCTGCGCGAACGCCGGGAAGATCGGGTTGGTGAGCTCGGGCGTCACCAGCCCGATCAGCCCGGCGCTGCGCTGCCGCAGCCGCACGGGCCGTTCGTAGCCCAGGATGTCCAGCGCCGCGAGCACCCGCTGACGCGTGGTGTCCGCGACGCCCGGTTTCCCGTTGAGCACCCGGCTGACGGTCGCCTCGCTGACCGCTGCCTGGCCGGCGATGTCCGAGAGCCTCGGCGCACCACCGGTCCTGGGCAGAGGAACCGTCACACCGTCCACCACACCGTGGTGTCCGCGGGCAGCTCGATCTCGGCGCCGTCGGGGACGACCGGGGTGCTGGACAGCAGGACGGTGCCGCGCACGGGGATGCGTACCGGACGGCCCGTCGTGTTGACGGTGCAGATGAAACCGGGGCGGGCGAAGATCAACAGCCCCTCGGGGGCCTGGAGCCACTCCACCGCGGTCCCGGCGCCGAGCCCCGGGTGCGCCCGGCGGGCGGCGATCGCGGCCCGGTACAGCTCCAGCGTGGAGTTCGCGTCGCCGGTCTGCGCCTCGACGCTCAGCGCGCCCCAGCTGTCGGGCTGGGGCAGCCAGCTGCCGCCGCTGCCAAAGCCGTACGAGCTTCCCTCGCGGGTCCACGGGATCGGCACCCGGCAGCCGTCGCGGAAACCGTCCTGGCCCTCCGCGCGGAAGAACGACGGGTCCTGGCGGGCCTCGTCGGGCAGGTCGGTGACGTCGGGCAGGCCGAGCTCCTCGCCCTGGTAGACGTACGCGGAACCGGGCAGCGCCAGCATCAGCAGGGTGGCGGCGCGGGCCCGGCGCAGGCCCAGTACGGGGTCGCCGGCCGTGCGGATCTGGGTGCCGAGGCCGGGCGGGTTGGCGAACCGGGTGGCGTGCCGGGTCACGTCGTGGTTGGAGAGCACCCAGGTGGCGGGGGCACCGACCGGACGCATCGCGTCGAGCGAGGTGTCGATGACCTCGCGCAGCTCGGCGGCGTCCCAGGCGGTGGAAAGGTACTGGAAGTTGAACGCCTGGTGCATCTCGTCGGGGCGCACGTAGTTGGCGGTGCGCTCGACGGTCGGGGTCCAGGCCTCGGCGACGGCGATGCGGTCGCCGGGGTACTCGTCGAGGATGGTGCGCCAGGAGCGGTAGATCGCGTGGACCCCGTCCTGGTCGAAGAACGGCATGACGTCGTTGCCGAGCAGCTTCAGCTGGTCGTGCGTGCCGAGGTCGGGCAGGCCGGCGGCCTTGACGAGGCCGTGGGCGACGTCGACCCGGAAGCCGTCGACGCCCATGTCGAGCCAGAAGCGCAGGATCGAGCGGAACTCGTCGGCGACGGCCGGGTGTTCCCAGTTGAAGTCGGGCTGCTCGGGTGCGAAGAGGTGGAGGTACCAGTCGCCGGGGGTGCCGTCCGGGTCGGTGGTCCGGGTCCAGGCGGGGCCGCCGAAGATGGACTCCCAGTCGTTGGGCGGGAGTTCGCCGTCCGTGCCCTTGCCGGAGCGGAAGTGGTAGCGCTCGCGCAGCGGGGAGCCGGGTCCGTCCGCGAGGGCCCGCTTGAACCACTCGTGCTGGTCGGAGGAGTGGTTGGGCACCAGGTCCACGATGATCCGCAGGCCCAGGTCGTGGGCGTCCCGGATCAGCGCGTCGGCGTCCAGCAGGGTGCCGAACATGGGGTCGATGGCGCGGTAGTCGGCGACGTCGTAGCCCGCGTCGGCCTGCGGGGACGCGTAGAACGGGCTGAGCCAGACCGCGTCGACACCGAGGCCCTTGAGGTACGGGAGTCTGCCGCGTACGCCTGCGAGGTCGCCCATGCCGTCGCCGTTGCCGTCGGCGAAGCTCCGTGGATAGACCTGGTAGATCACCGCGTCCTGCCACCAGCCGGTCCGGTGGGCCGGAGCGTCGGCGGACGTGCCGGTGGAGGGGGCAGCGAGGTGCTGGGTCATGTCGTCCCTGGGGTGTCTGGGGTGGGGAGCGTCGCCGGACCGGGTCGGGATACCGGCGACGCCGTGACTTGGTGCGTGCGGGGCGTACGGGGCGGGCCGCGTCAGCCCTTGACGGCTCCGGCGGACATGCCGGTGACGAGGTGGCGCTGGGCGAAGAGGAAGACCAGGGCCGCGGGTATCGCGATCAGCACGGACGCGGCGGTCATCGCGCCCCACTGGGCTCCGTACCGGTTGACGAAGAGCTGCAGTCCGCCCGCGAGGGTGAGGTTGTCCTCGCCGACCATGAAGGCGGAGGCGTAGGCCACTTCGCCCCACGCGGTGATGAAGGAGTAGAACGCCGTGACAGCGAGGCCGGGCTTGGCGAGCGGCAGGATGAGCCGCCAGAACGTGCCGAACGGGGTGAGGCCGTCGACCTGGCCCGACTCGTCGATCTCGCGCGGGATGGTGTCGAAGAAGCCCTTCATCATCCAGGCACAGAACGGCACCGAGATGGTGAGGTAGGTGATGACGAGACCGGCGGGCTGATTCAGCAGCCCCATGCCGGCCATGATGTTGTAGATCGGCACGATGAGGACGGCGACCGGGAACATCTGGGTGATCAGCAGCGTCCACATCAGCCCGCGCTTGCCGGGGAAGCGGAAGCGGCTGACGGCGTAGCCGGTGGAGGCGGAGACGATGACGCCGAGGAGCGTGGTGAGCCCCGCGATGAGCAGGGAGTTGCCGAACCAGGTGAGGAATTTCGTGTTCTGGATGAGGTTCGTGTAGTTGGCGAACGTCGTCTCTTTGAAGAAGTCCGTGGTGGTCGCGTACGCGGCCGGCTTCAGCGAGGTCAGTACGACCCACAACACGGGGAAGACGGCGATCACGGATGCGACGATCAGTGTGAGGTGCAGCCCGACGGAGGCGATCGGTGAACGCTCGCCGCGCGGCCGGACCCTGCCCGTGGAGGATCGTGCGGGGGTTGCCGGGGCGGTGGTTGCGGGGGCGGTGGTCACCAGTCGTCTCCCTGGGTGCGGAGGACTCGCCGGTAGACGGCGGCGAAGAGCATCAGGAGTACGAGGATCAGCACGCCCCAGGTGGAGGACTGTGCGAAGTCGCGTGGGCTGATCTCGAAGGAGAACTTGTACGCCTGGGTGACCAGGATCTGGGTGGCGTCGCCGGGTCCGCCGCCGGTCAACAGGTAGATCACCGGGAACATGTTGAAGGTCCAGATGGTGGAGAGCAGGATCACCGTGGTGGAGACCGGTCGCAGTCCGGGCAGCGTGATGTGACGGAAGCGCTGCCAGGCGGTGGCACCGTCCATCTCGGCGGCCTCGTACTGCTCGCTGGGGATGGACTGCAGTCCGCCGAGCAGGGCGACCATCATGAACGGCACGCCGAGCCAGACGTTGACGGTGATGACGGCGACCTTCGCCCAGGTGGGGTCGTTGAGCCACGGGATGCCGTCGAATCCGGCGCCGGAGAGGATCTTGTTGAGCAGCCCGCGGTCCACGTTGTAGAGGAAGCGCCAGGCGAAGACGGAGACGAAGCCGGGGATGGCCCAGGGCAGGATGAGTGCCATCCGGTACGCGGAGCGTCCGGCGATCTTGCGGTTGAGGATGTTGGCGAGGGCCATACCGAGGGAGAAGGTGATGGCCACGCAGGAGACCGTCCACACCAGGGTCCAGCCGAGCGTGCCGAGGAACTGGTCGCCCGTGAGCGCCTCGGTGTAGTTGTCCACGCCCACGAACTTGTACGTGGCGGGCATGTGGTTGACACCGATGGAGCGGGCGACGTTGCGCTCGGTGGCGTCTGTCATCGACAGGTAGATGCCGCGGACCAGCGGATAGCCGATGATCACACCGATCACGATCACGACCGGGGCGACCATGGTCCACGCGTACCAGTGGGTCGACAGGGCCCGCCGGAGCCTGCTCGGCGGCGGGGGGTTGCCAGTACCGCGGCTCCGGCCGCGGGCGACGTCGTCGCCCGCGGCCTTCGCCACCGACTGGCTGGTGTGGACAGCCATCAGCCGGCCTGCCTTCCTGTTACTTCCAGCCCTTGAGGAGCTTGCGGTAGGAGTCGCCGGTCGTCTTGGCGCCCTTCTCCGGCGTGGTCTGGCCGGTGAGGACCTTGGTGTACTCGGTGACGAGCGGCGCGAAGAGGCTGCCGGTCTCCGGGATCCAGGGGCGCTCGACGGCGGTCTCGACGACGGGCTTGAAGAAGCCGACGATCTCGTTGTCGACGACGTCCTGCTTGGCGTAGGCGGAGGTACGGGTCGGCAGGAGGCTCAGCTCCTTGGTGACCTTGGCCTGGGTGTCCGCGGACGTCATGTAGTCGACGAACGCGTAGGAGGCGTCGAGGTTCTTGGAGCCGGCGTAGACGGCCAGGTTGTGACCGCCCTGCGGGGCGCCCTGCGCGGCGGAGCCGGCCGGGACCGGGGCGATGCCCAGGTTGGCCTTGTCCTTGAACTCCTTGCCGGCGTAGGTGTCGGCGACGGCCCACGGGCCGTTGATGATCATGGCGACCTTGCCGTCCTTGAAGGACGACTGCATGTTGTCCCAGCCGTCCGTCGCGTCGGTCTTGGCGGCACCGGTGTCGACGAGGTCCTTGACGACCTTCATCGCCTTGACGCCCGCGGGGTTGTCGATGGTGACGGACTTGCTGGAGGCGTCGACCATGTCGCCGCCCTCGCCGTAGAGGAAGGAGAGGAACCAGTACGCGTCGTCGCCGCGCAGGTACATGCCGGTCTTGCCGGTCTTGTCCTTGATCTTCTTGGAGACGGCCTTCAGCTCGTCGACGGTCTTGGGGACCTCGACGCCGGCCTCCTTGAAGATCTTCTTGTTGTAGAAGATGCCCATGGAGTCGATGACCTGCGGCACTGCGTACGTCTTGCCGTTGTACTTGGTGGACGCGGCGGCCTGCTTCAGGAAGTCGTCCGGGTTCTTCAGCGCGGCGGTGCCGTCGAGCGGGGCCAGGTAGCTGAGGTCCGCGAACTCGGGGGTCCAGGCCACCTCGGAGCGGATGACGTCAGGTGCGTCGGAGCCGGACTGGGCCGCGTTCTTGAACTTGTTCTGCGCGTCACCGAAGGGCACGTTGACGTACTTGATGTGGACCTTCGGGTGCTGCTTGGTGAAGTCCTCGGCGATCTTCTTGAAGACCTTGTCCTCGCTGCCCACGGTCGAGGTGTCCCACCACGTCACCGTGCCGGAGAGCTCGCCCGAGCTCTTGCTCTTGCCCTCGGACTCGCTGTCGCTGTCGCTGCCGCAGGCGGTCGCCGCGAGCGCCAGGGCCGCGACCAGGGCGGTGGCCGTTATGCCACGTCGCATCTGAACTCCTTCAACTGCCGTACCGCTCCGTCGCGGCGCCGGGTCGACGTGAACGTAACAAGGATGAAAGAACGCCGAAAGAGTTTGCGGAAGATTTCTGCAAGCCTCGACAATCGTTACTTTCGCGTGTCCTCACGGTTGCCGTCAAGCCTCTTGACGGGAGGTGTCAATTCCTGGCAGTGGCAGGCCACAGCCCGTAATTCAGAAGTACGACGATCCGACCGCGGCCCGCGAATCGGTCTCGCAAGTCCTTGCAAGATGTTGCCGCGACGGCACCCCGGACCACCTCGCAGGCGGTGGCGCCCGCTTCCTGCGGATGGTGGGCAATCCGACATACGCCCGGTACAGTCCACTTCCATGACCGCACGGCTTGCCGATATCGCAACTCAGGCGGGGGTCAGCGAAGCGACGGTCAGCCGTGTACTGAACGGCAAGCCCGGTGTTGCAGCGGCCACCCGTGAATCCGTCCTCGCCGCGCTCGACGTTCTCGGCTACGAGCGTCCCGTACGGCTGCGCAGGCGCAGCGCGGGACTGGTCGGGCTGATCACGCCCGAGCTGGAGAACCCCATCTTCCCGGCGCTGGCGCAGGTCATCGGCCAGGCGCTGACCCGGCAGGGCTACACCCCGGTGCTGGCGACCCAGACCCCCGGCGGCTCCACCGAGGACGAGCTGACCGAAATGCTGGTCGACCGCGGCGTCTCGGGCATCATCTTCGTCTCCGGACTGCACGCCGACACCTCGGCCGATATGCAGCGCTACGAGCAACTGCGTGCCCAGGGCGTCCCGTTCGTTCTGGTGAACGGCTTCTCGCCCAAGGTCCAGGCGCCGTTCATCTCGCCGGACGACCGGGCCGCGATGCGGCTCGCCGTGACGCACCTGGTGTCGCTCGGCCATCAGCGGATCGGCCTGGCGGTCGGGCCCAAGCGGTTCGTGCCGGTCCTGCGCAAGATCGAAGGCTTCCGCTCATGCGTGCAGGAGCAGTTGAACCTCGCTCCGGACGAGGTGGAGGGGCTGATCCAGCACTCGCTGTTCACCCTGGAGGGCGGGCAGGCCGCCGCGTCGGCGCTGATGGAGCGGGGGTGCACGGCGGTGGTGTGCGCGAGCGACATGATGGCGCTCGGTGCGATCAGGGCCGCCCGCCGGCTGTCCCTGGAGGTGCCGCGCGATCTGTCGGTGGTGGGTTTCGACGACTCGCCGCTCATAGCGTTCACCGATCCGCCGCTGACGACGATCCGGCAGCCGGTGACGGCGATGGGCCAGGCCGCCGTGCGCACCCTCCTCGAAGAGATCGGCGGCACACCCGCTCCGCACAGCGAGTTCGTCTTCATGCCCGAGCTGGTCGTTCGCGGTTCAACGGCTGCGGGCCCCGGGCCCGCTCCCGTCTCCGCGCCCGGACCTCTTCCCGGTTCGCACGCCCGCTCCTAGCGGTCCGGCAGACAGATGTGCGGCCCGGACCCGACCGGAGGATGATCGGGCGGGAAAGACATTTTCTGGCAGACTCTGTGCCTATGGGTGAATTGAGTGGGACATCACAGGAAGCCCGGTTGGGGGCCACCCCGTCACCCATCGTGGACGAGGCGGCCCCGACGGCGGACGCGGAGCAGAACGCCGGGCGGCGCGACGGCGGCCCGCCCGGACTTCGCTCCCCGCATCCCCTGCGCTCCTTGCGGTCCCCGCGCCGGCCACGCTTCTGGTTCGAAATCCTGCTGCTCGCGGCCAGTTACTGGGTGTACTCCCTGGTGCGCAACGCCGTCCCGGAACAGCGGGCCGAAGCGCTGCACAACGCCGGCCGGATCTGGTCGGTCGAGACCCACCTGGGCATCGCCGTCGAACAGGCCGTCAACCACGCGGTGAATTCCGTGACATGGCTGATCGTGTCGATGAACTACTACTACGCGACGCTGCACTTCGTCGTCACCGTCTGCGTGCTGGTGTGGCTGTTCCACCGTCACCCCGGCCGTTACGCGGCGGCCCGTCTGGCCCTGTTCGCCACCACGGCCGTGGCACTGCTCGGCTACTACCTGTACCCGCTGGCACCGCCCCGGCTGATGAGCGGCGGCCACTTCATCGACACCGTCGTGGTCCATCAGACCTGGGGTTCGATGGCCTCGGGCAACTTCAAGAACATGTCCAACCAGTACGCGGCCATGCCCTCGATGCACATCGGCTGGTCACTCTGGTGCGGCCTGACGCTCTACGCACTGGCCGCCGCGCCCTGGGTCCGCGTCCTGGGTCTGCTCTACCCGGCGGTCACCCTGCTCGTGATCGTGTCGACCGCCAACCACTTCTGGCTGGACGCGCTGGGCGGCATGCTGTGTCTGGCCGTCGGTTACGCGGCCTCCTACGCCTGGTACGGCTCGCTGCCGCACCACCTCGCGAAGCGGGTGCCGCTGTCGCTGGAGAGGCCGCGGCCCGTCGGCCTGTCCGCGGGCGCGGCGGGACACAACTGAGCGGACGCTCCTGCGTCCCGACGCCCCGGTGGGCGGATCAAGCCCGCCCGCCGTCTCGGACCGGGGTCCGGGTGGGCGCCTCGGAAGGCCCGCGCGGCTGCGTGAGGGGCGCGCCCCTCACGCCCCGTAGAACCGCTCCTCCACCACCGCCCGCGCCCGCCGCGTGATCCGCCGGTAGTCGTCCAGCATGTCCCCGACGTGCCCCGGCTCGTACCCCAGGTACCGCCCCACCGCGGTGAGTTCACGCGGCCCCGACGGGAACGTGTCGCCGGGCCGCCCCCGTACCAGCATCACCGCGTTGCGGACCCGTGTCGCCAGCACCCACGCCTCGTCCAGGGTCTGCGCGTCCTCGCCCGGGATCAGCTCCGCGGCACATGCCGCGGCCAGCGCCTCGCGGGTACGGGTCGTCCGCAGCCCCGGCTCCGCCCAGCCTTGCTGCATCTGCATCAGCTGGACCGTCCACTCGACATCGCTCAGCCCGCCGCGCCCCAGCTTGGTGTGGAGCGTCGGGTCCGCGCCGCGCGGCAGCCGTTCGGACTCCATCCGGGCCTTCAGACGGCGGATCTCACGGACCGCGTCCTCCCCGAGACCCTCCATCGGGTACCGCAGCGGATCGATCAACTCGATGAATTCACGGCCGAGTTCCTCATCGCCCGCCATCGGCTCGGCGCGCAGCAGCGCCTGGCTCTCCCAGACCAGCGACCAGCGCCGGTAGTAGGCCTCGTACGACTTCAGCGTACGCACCAGCGGCCCGCTCTTGCCCTCCGGCCGCAGATCCGCGTCGATCATCAACGGCGGGTCAGCGGTGGGCAGTTGCAGCAGTTTCCGCAGCTCGGAGACCACCTGGTTCGCGGCCTGCGCCGCCTCGTGGCCGTCGACGCCCTCGCGCGGTGAGTGGACGAACAGCACATCGGCGTCGGAGCCGTATCCGAGCTCGTGTCCGCCGAACCGGCCCATGCCGATGACCGCGAACCGGGTGGGCAGCATGTCCCCCCACTGTTCGCGTACGACGGCGCGCAGGGCGCCCGCGATCGTGACGGCGTTCAGATCGGTGACCGCGTTGCCGACCCGGTCGACGAGGGCCCCGGGATCCTGCTCGGCGGGGCGCTCCTCCGTACCGTACGAACCGATGAGGTCCGCAGCCGTGGTCCGGAAGAGCTCGCGCCGCCGCACCCCGCGCACCACGGCGACGGCGGATTCGGCGCCCTTCGCCCGTCCCACCGCGGCCAGCACCTCCTGTTCCAGGTGCTCCCGGCCGCGCGGCTTCAGGCCCTGCCGGTCGCCGAGTATCGCCACGGCCTCGGGCGCCCGGAGCAGCAGGTCGGGGGCGAGCCGGCCGGCCGAGAGCACCCGGGCGAGGTTCTCCGCGGCGGCGCCCTCGTCCCGCAGCAGCCGCAGGTACCAGGGGGTCTTACCGAGTGCGTCGGACACCTTGCGGAAGCCGAGCAGCCCGGCGTCGGGGTCGGCGGAGTCCGCGAACCAGCCGAGCAGCACCGGCAGCAGGGTGCGCTGGATGGCGGCCTTGCGGCTCACGCCGGACGACAGCGCCTCCAGGTGACGCAGCGCGGCGGCGGGATCGGCGTATCCGAGGGCTTCGAGCCGGTGCTCGGCCGCCTTCGCGCTGAGCCGGGACTCGCCGGGCGCGAGCTGGGCGACGGCGTCCAGCAGCGGCCGGTAGAACAGCTTCTCGTGCAGCCGCCGCACCACGGAGGCGTGCCGTTTCCACGCCTGGTTGAGTTCGGTGATCGGGTCCATGCGCATCCCGAGTGAGCGTCCGATGCGCCGCAGATCCGCCTCGCCCTCGGGGACCAGATGGGTGCGGCGCAGCCGGTAGAGCTGGATGCGGTGTTCCATGGCCCGCAGGAAGCGGTAGGCGTCGTCCAGCTGCGCGGCGTCCACCCGTCCCACGTAGCCGCCCGCGGCGAGCGCCCGCAGCGCGTCCAGCGTGGAGCCGCTGCGCAGGGTCGGGTCGTTGCGGCCGTGCACCAGCTGGAGCAGCTGTACGGCGAATTCGACGTCCCGCAGCCCGCCGGGGCCGAGCTTGATCTCACGGTCGACGCGGTCGGCGGGGATGTTGTCGACGACGCGGCGGCGCATCTTCTGCACGTCGGCGACGAAGTTCTCGCGGTCCGCGGCCTGCCACACGAGCGGCGAGACGGCCTCGACGTACTCCGCGCCCAGCTCGGGATCGCCCGCCACCGGCCGGGCCTTGAGGAGCGCCTGGAACTCCCAGGTCTTGGCCCAGCGCTGGTAGTACGCGAGATGCGAGGACAACGTCCGTACGAGGGGTCCGTTGCGGCCCTCGGGGCGGAGGTTGGCGTCGACGGGCCAGATGGTGCCCTCGACGGTCGTGTCGGAGCAGATCCGCATCATGTGCGCGGACAGCCGGGTGGCGGCCTGCACGCCCGCGCTCTCCTCGACGCCGTCGGCCGGTTCGGCGACGAAGATGACGTCGACGTCGGAGACGTAGTTCAGCTCGTGGCCGCCGCACTTGCCCATCGCGATGACGGCGAGCCGGCACTGCGCGGCGTCGGCGGGTGCGGCCGTACGGGCGATGGCGAGCGCCGCGCGCAGGGTCGCCGTGGCCAGATCGGCCAGTTCGGCGGCGGCCTCGGCGACGTCCGTCGTACCGCACACGTCGCGGGCCGCTATGGCCAGCAGGCACCGGCGATAGGCGACGCGCAGCGAGTCGGGGTCGTCGGCCCCGGCGAGCCCCTGCTCGAATTCGGGCACCCCGGGGTGCAGATCCGTGGCCTCGTAGGTGACGAGCGCCTGCCAGTCGCGGGGGTGGCGGGCCAGGTGGTCACCGAGCGCCTCGGACGCCCCGAGCACCCCGAGCAGCCGGTCCCGCAGCGGTTTGGCGGTGACGAGGGTGTCCAGCAGGATCTGCCGCTCGTCCGGCTCCTCGGCCTCCACGAGGCGGACGACCCCGCGCAGTGCCAGATCGGGGTCGGCGGTGGCCCCGAGGGCGTCGAGCAGCACCGGATCGGAGCGTACGGACGACAGCTCGGGCAGGTCGAGGAGCCGCTCCGCGGCGGACGGGTCGGTGAAACCGTGCCGCAGCAGTCGGGTGAACGTGCTGCTCCTGCGCCCCGGCACCGTCGTCATTCCGTGCTCTCCTGCTCGCCGCCCACACACCATCCAGCGTTCCGAGCCTAGCCCGGCGCCGATGAATTCGGCGCGGGTGCGCGGTCCACACTTCGCAGGCAGGATCACTTCGAGGACCGTACCGGGAGGACTGTATGTCTGGATTCGAACCCGTCGCCGAGCTGGATGCCCGCTACAGCGCCGAGGGCGCGGCAGCGGGCTCGTGGCCGGCGGCGGAGTCACTGCTGACCGGGGCGGAGATCTACTGGCTGAGCACGGTTCGCCCGGACGGCCGCCCGCATGTCACCCCGCTGATCGGGGTGTGGTCGCAGGGCGCGCTGTACTTCAGCACCGGGGCGTCGGAACGCAAGGGCCTGAATCTGGCCGCCAACCCGGAGGTAGTACTGACGACCGGCGCCAACACCCTTTCGGAGGGGCTCGACGTGGTGGTCGAGGGCCGGGCGGAACGGGTGACGGACGGGGACCGGCTGCACCGGCTGGCCGCGGTCTGGGAGTCGAAGTACGGCCCGCAGTGGCACTTCGACGTCCAGGACGGCACGTTCCGGCACGCGGGCCATGAGGCGCTGGTGTTCGAGGTGTCGCCGCGTACGGTCTTCGGCTTCGGCAAGGGCACCCTGTTCAGCCAGACGCGGTGGCGGTTCGGCTGAGCGGCGGGGCTGCGCGTACCCCGGCTCACCGTAGGGCGGCGGGAACGGCGGTCCGGCGCCTGGCGTTGGGACGGGCATGGTGATGATGTCGAGTCTCTTGGTGAGGCCGTGCTGGTGATAGTGCCGTTCCTGCTGGCCTCGGCCCGCTACGCCGTCGTCCGTACCGGCCGGCCCGACTGGTTACGACGTGTCCTCGCCGCCCGCACGCCTCGTCACGGGCTGGGTGTGGGGGCCTCGGTCGCCGATGAGCTGCACGCGTTCCTCAACTCGGCAAAGCGTGTGGAGATCGAGCACCGGGTGGAGGAACAGGTCCTGAAGGACGACGCGTTGGACGGCGCGCCGCCCCGCATGGGAGTCGACCTGGGCGCCGGGACGGCGGTGGTCCGGCGGAATCCGGAATCCTGAGCCCGGACCGGGCCGCCTCGGTGCCCGTCCGCGCTCAGTTCCCGGACGGCCCTGGCCGGGTCGCGACGACGACGGTCGCGTACAACTCGTCGGAGGTGACGACGCGCGGGATCAGGCCGCTGCGGGCGATGGTCTCCTCGGCCCGGGCCGCCTGCCGTTCGCTCGTCTCGACCAGCAGATGCCCGCCCGGTGCCAGCCACCGCGGTGCCTCGGCGGTGACCCGCCGCAGGACGTCGAGGCCGTCCCTTCCCCCGTCGAGCGCGACGCGCGGTTCGTGGATACGGGCTTCCGGGGGCAGCAGTTCGACGTCCTCCGTCGGTACGTACGGCACATTGGCGAGCAATATCTCCACCCGGCCGCGCAACGATCCGGGGAGCGGCTCGAAGAGGTCGCCCTCGTACACCCGGCCGGTGTCGGCGACATTGCGGCGGGCGCACCGTACGGCCGCGGGTTCGACGTCGGTGGCGTGCAGTTCGATGCCGTCCAGCGTCGCGGCGAGCGCGGCGCCGAGTGCGCCCGAGCCGCAGCAGAGGTCGACGACGACCGCCCCGGATCCGGCGAGGGCGGCGGCCTGCCGGACCAGGAACTCGGTGCGGCGGCGGGGTACGAAGACGCCGGGGTCCACGGCGATCCGCAGACCGCTGAACTCGGCCCAGCCGAGGACGTGTTCCAAGGGCAGACCGGCAGCCCGCCGTTCGACCATGGCGGCGAGTTCGGCGGGGCCGGTCGCCGTGGAGAGGATCAACTCCGCTTCCTCCTCGGCGAATACGCAGCCGGCGGCGCGGAGTGTGGTGACGATGGTGAAAACGGTGAGCGGTGAAGCGGGAACCGACACGAAGCGGAGCCTTTCGGGAAAGCCGATGGGCGCTCCGCGGTCGATTATGTCGGGTCGACCACGCGATCACGTGGGGTGAGCACCCAGTCTGATACAGCGGTAATGGGTCTCACCTCCTTGGTAGGTCCCCGGTGTGGGGATGCGTCACATTACCTCAGTCGCGGCATCGGGCGGTGCCCTCCGGCCGAGAGGGTTCGCGGCGTACGCGAGGGAGTGGTCCGGGACGCCGAGGGGCCGGCGGCTCCCTCGGTGTCCCGGGCCACGCCGTGTGCGGCGAACGCGGCCGCCGCACACGTACGAACGGCAGGACCTGCTAAAGGTCCACGCTGTCGCGCAGCTTCGTCGGCGTCAGGAACAGAGCGGCGATCACGCCGACCACCGCGATGGCGGCCGAGATCAGGAAGATGGTGCCGGTCGCGTCGCCGTACGCGGCGCGCACCACCTCCTGGATCTGTGGCGGCATCGCGTCGATGTTCAGGGTGGCGCCGCCCGAGGACGAGGCCGCCGGGTCGATGCCGAGCTTCGCCAGGCCGTGGGTGATCTTCGTGGCGACCTGGTTGGCGAGCACCGCCCCGAGCACGGAGACCCCGATCGTGCCGCCGAGCGAGCGGAAGAAGGTGATCGCGCCGCTGGCCGCGCCGAGTTCGCCGAGCGGGACCGTGTTCTGGAGGACGAGGACCAGGTTCTGCATCGACATGCCGACACCCGCACCGACCGCGAGCATGCCGAGGGAGACGAGGACCAGCGAGGTCTCGTGGTCGATGGCGGACAGGCCCAGGAAGCCCAGCGAGAGGACGACGACGCCGGTGATGATGTACGGCTTCACCTTGCCGGTCTTGGAGACCATGCGTCCGGCGACGGTCGAGGAGACCAGCACACCGAACATCAGCGGGATGGTGAGGAGTCCGGCCTCGGTCGGTGAGTAGCCGCGGCCGATCTGGAAGTACTGGCCGAGGAAGACCGCGCCACCGAACATCGCCATGCCGACCGCGAGGCTCGCGACGATGGCGAGCGCGGGGTCGCGGCGGCGTACGACATGGAGCGGGACGACCGGCTCCTTGACGCGGCTCTCGACCACGACGGCGGCGATCAGGATCAGGGCGCTGACACCGACCATGACGAAGGTCTGCCAGGACAGCCAGTCGAAGTCGTTGCCGACGAAAGTGACCCAGAGCAGCAGCAGGCTGACGCCCGCGGCGATCAGCGAGGCGCCCAGGTAGTCGACCTTCGTCTCCGGACGGCGGACCTCGGTGAGGTGCAGGGTGCGGGTGAGCATCACGAGGGCGAGCAGCGTGAACGGTACGGCGATGAAGAAGCACCAGCGCCAGCCGAGCCACGACGTGTCGGTGATGAAGCCGCCCAGCAGCGGACCGCCCACGGTGGCGACGGCCATGACGCCGCCCAGGTAACCGTTGTAGCGGCCGCGCTCCTTGGGGCTGATCATCGCCGCGATGATGACCTGGACGAGCACCTGCAGAGCGCCCATACCGAGGCCCTGCACGGCACGGAAGGTGATCAGCTGCCCGGTGGACTGGGCGAATCCGCAGGCGATCGACGAGACGACGAAGATGCCGATGGATATCTGGAGCAGCAGCTTCTTGCTGAACAGGTCGGCGAGCTTGCCCCAGATCGGGGTGGAGGCCGTGGAGGCCAGCAGGGACGCGGTGACGACCCAGGTGTACTGCGACTGGGTGCCGTCCAGCGACCCGATGATCTTCGGCAGAGCCACCGACACCACGGTACTGCTGATCATCGCCACGAACAGCACGATCAGCAGACCGCTCAGCGCCCGCAGTACATGACGGTGATCCATCGGCGCGACTTCGGTCGGCGCAGCCGTTTGTGCGCTCACGCGCAACCTCCGGGGGTTCGAAATGGGGGGCAGGAAAGGTTTCACCATACATGCCCAATGGGCAATTTTGCCCATTGTGCAATTATGCGCGGGCTGAGAGAACCGGCGGAGAGATACTGAACCCATGGAGAGCCCTGTGGGACTGCGAGAACGCAAGAAGGAAGCCACGCGCCAGGCCGTGCACGAGGCCACCTTGCGGCTGGCCATCGAGCACGGCTTCGACCACGTCACGGTGGAGGCCGTCGCGGACGCCGCCGGGATCTCCCGCAGAACGTTCTCCAACTACTTCACGGGCAAGGAGGACGCCCTCCTCTACGGGGAGGAGAAACAGGTCAGGGAGCTCGTCCGCGCCATGCGCGACCGGCCCGCCGAGGAGACCGCGTGGACGGCGCTGCGGGCGGCCGTGGCGCAGTTCACCGAACGGGTCGCGCCCCCGGAGCGCGAGTGGGCCCTACGGACCAGGCTGGCGATGCGGCACCCGTCACTGCTCGCCCGCCAACTCGCCAACCACGCAGCCCTGGAACGGGACTTGGCCGACGCCGTGGCGGTCCGCCAGGGCCCGACGGAGAGACCGGTCCGCCCGCAGGTCCTGGCCGCGGCGTTCCTCTCCTCGTTGCGGATCGCCATGCGCATGTGGATCGAGGAGGACCTGGCCCGCGAGCCCTCCGAGGTGATCGACGAGATCCTGGACGAGATGGCCTGCCGGTTCGACTGAATCCGTGAACGGCGCACGGGCACGGAGACAGGCACGGCGGAGGGCCGGCAGCATGACGGTCCCGGCCCTCCGCCGCGGACCCGAATCCGCTGCCGGCGATCTTGGTGCGGGGGCACCGGTACGGACCACCTTGATCCCGAAGCGGTCTACCTCGTGCCGCAGCGCGTCGCCGATCGCCTCCAGGGCGTGCTTGGTCGCTTGGTAGTAGCCCCGGCCGGGGGTCGCGAACTGCCCGAAGATCGAGGACATGATCACCACCCGCCCCCCGCCCTGAGCACGCATTCCCGGCAGAACGAGTTGGGTGAGCCTTGACAGACCGAACACGTTGGTCTCGAACTGTCGGCGTACCTCGTCCATCGGCGTCTCTCCGATGGTCCCGTTGAGGCTGTAGGCAGCGTTGTTGATGAGAGTGCCGACGCCGCCGTGCTCGGCTGTGATCTTGTCGACAGCGTCCACCATGGACTGCTCGTCGTTGACATCCAGGTACAGGACCTGGATGCCTTCGTCCGCCAGCTCGCCCAGCGCCTCGACGTTGCGCGCGGTTGCGTACACAGGCCAGCCGGCGCGGTGCAGACGCAATGCCGCGGCCCGTCCGGTACCGGACGACATACCGGTGCCGGAGGAAGCCCCGGTCAGAAGGACGGCCCTGGACGGCGTCGTCATCGGACCACGGCTTCCGTGTCGGTGTCGGGTTGCTGTGAGACCCGACTATGAGCCACCGACGCCCCCAGACCGAGCCCGTCGACGAGCCGGTTGATGAACGCAAACAGCGCCGATGTGAAGACGGCCTCCAACATCTCCTCGTTACTCCACCCAGCTTCAGCGACGCGAGCCCATTCTTCGTCCGTGATCTTGTACGCGGCCCGGCTCACCTGTGTGACCAACTGCATCAGCGCCAATGTCCGCGCATCGACCGGCAGTTCCTCCGGCTCGTTGGTCGCCGCTATCGCCTGCATGAGTTCCGCACTGCCTCCGAACTGCGAGAGGAACCAGTTGTGTGTTCCTACGCAGTAGGGGCAGCCATTGATCTTGGAGCTCCAGGCGGAAATCATCTCGCGCGTGGCGCGGGGCAGAACGCCTTCACCGAAGATCCCCGTGTATCCGGCAATGACAGCTTCCAAGAGATTCGGCTGCGCTGAGACCAGTCGAAACATGTCCGGCACGAATGGAAGGCCGGTGGTCTTCTTGATCTGCGCATAGAGATCCGCAGTCACGCCGGTCGCTTCTGATTCTTCGACCATTGGAACGCGAACAGTCGAAATCTGCTGGCCATCCATGAATGTGACTCCTTCTTCATGCACAACGTTGTTACGCCTCCAAAATGATGACAGGTGGGGCGGCTCCCGCTATCTCCGAAATTGCTCTTGGATTGATGAGGGGCGACTCGAGAATTCCAGACCAGAGAAGCGCCAGGGCTTGCGTACGTTCAGGCAGCGGGCCCAGGTCCGGCCCCACAACGCAGGAACGCCCCGCCCGGTGGATACCGGGCGGGGCGATCGGCTGTGGCGGCGGCTTCGCAGATGAGGGCAACAGCTTCTGGACGGTGGTCTTCAGGTCGGCCATGGCCATGCGGTGGAATCGGGGCCCGAAGGACACTCGCGCCACGCCCAGCTCCTTGAGTGTGGCCGGGTCCAGATGTTCACCGGTGTTGCCGTTGACCGGAGCGGCCAGTTCGGCGACGAGGGTGGCGATGTCGCTCTTCTGTCGCACGCCGATCGGGTAGAGGCAGTCGGCGCCGGCGTCCCGATAGAGGCGGCCCCGCCGGACCGTTTCCGCGACCCGGTCCGCTTCAGGTACTCCGCCTGCGGGGAGGAACGTGTCGACTCGGGCGTTGACGACGATCGGGACCTCGGCGTCGTCTGCCGCGGAGCGGACGTCCGCCAGCCATTGGGCGTGCGCACCGGCCTCGATCAGGCCGCCCGCCCGATGGTCGGTGTCCTCCAAATTGCAGCCGACGGCTCCGATCTCCAGCAACCGGTCCACCAGTTCACGTGGCTGCATGCCGTATCCCGCCTCGGCATCCACTGTGACCGGGACCGGCACGGCCCGGGCGATCCGTCCGGCAGCGGCGAACATCTCCTGCCACGGCGCACCCTCGCCATCGGGATAGCCGAGCATCGCCGCGATAGCGGCGCTGGTTGTGGCGACCGCGGGGAACCCTGCATCGACCACGGTCGTCGCGCTGGCCGCGTCCCACGCATTGGGCAGCACGAGCATCTCTTCGCCGTGCAGCTCGCGGAGCCTCTCGGCGCGATCCTTCAGGTCCGTCATGTCAGCGGCCATCGATATCCTCCACGTCATAAGGAAGGGCAGGTCATGGGGTGGCGTGCAAGCCATCAGGACTGTCTCGTCAGGGTCGGCGAACCCCTGCGAGTTGCCCTTGTAGGCGTGGCGGGGTCGCGCATGCGCGACCCCGCCACCGCCGCTCCAACGGGGGATTATGAAGCGGCGGGTCAGGGGGGTCAGGAGTTGGTCGGCTTGGGCGGCCGGGGCAGCTTCAGGCTGGTGAGGCCGGCGATCAGGATGAGGACGAGGCCGATCCCGAGGACCCACTCGAGCGACTGGGCATATCCGGCGACATCCCGCTGGTTCCCCAGGAAGGCCGCCGTCGCGCTCCTCCTCACCGCAGGAGGCGCAATCGGCTGGCGTGTGCAGCACGTCCAAGGTCCCTGGCCGGGGGTTCTGCCGGCGCTGGTGGTCGCGGTGCCCCTGGCCGTGTTGGTCGAGCGCGGCTGATCCGAGCGGAAACCTTGCTCCACGGCGGGGTGTGGCGGCTGGGCGACGCGATCGGCCCCACACCCAACCGCCACGCAGCGCAGAGCGTCTGCCTCGCCATCGGCCGGTTCAGCAACCGACGACAGTCTTGAATCGACTGTCCGATCGATTCGCCCAGGATCACGGCGAACTCAGCCGTTGGGCTCGTTCCCTGAGCGACGTGGCCGCCAATCGCCTTTCGCTTCCCTCATCTCGGCGATGCGCACCAGGAGTTGCTTCACACCGGCCTGTCCCTGAAGACCTGCCCGTTCGGCGATGCCGACGATGCGCATCAATGCCTGCATCTCCTGCAGATCTCAATGCAGCGACACGAAGCACTTGAGACTGCATCAGCATGACGAGTAGAAGGAGCCTCACACCGATGAGCGTGACGATCCGACCCGTGGAGAAGGCCGATGTCCGCGGACTGGCCGATCTCATCGAGGAGATCTATTCCTTGGTGACCTTGGCGTTGACACCCTCTTCACCACCCGCGAAGCCCTCGCCCCGCATACACCCGCCGGCCCAGGGGCCGAACTCGGACCTGCCTTCAGCCAATCCACGCACGCCCAGGGATTCCTCGGCCTCAGCTTGACGTTTAACGTCGTTGGTCACTCGGCCTGCTGAGATCGCCGGGTTCCCGGGGCACGTGAGACGGCCGTTCTTCACGCTTCGAGATGTCGAGTACCGAACTTGCCGGGCGCTGAAAAGGACGAGGAACAGGCCCAGGGCGAGCTCGAGGGCTCCCACCCAGGTGGCCGGGTGGTTGTCTGTGGAGGCACCTGCGGGGGAAGCGACCGCCGGTATCACCGCGCCCAGTGCCGAGAGTCCCCGGGTCCAGTCGACGGTGAAGAGGATTCCGTTGAGACGTCCCCGAGGCGTGGCGAGGATGAGGATGATGGCGATGATCGGGAGGGGGCTGACCGCGACGGCGGCCGCGAAACCCAGTACGTCACCGAGAACTGCGCCCATGGTTGCCCTCCGTGTGGGGTCCGGGGGGCGATCCAGTTGAGTAGGGCTTGGCGCGAGAGGGTGCCCCGGTCGCCTCGGCGGCGCAACGGGTCGGTGTGCGATCGGCTGTGCCACTGTCTTCACGGCCCTGCGGAAGTGGCTGCCCGAGAATTGGTGACGACTACGTACTCGTCACGTCCCACCGGTTCCATCTTCCTGCGCCCGGTCGGATCTGTCCTCGGAAGCTTCTCAGGACGGGAGGAATCAGGCTGGACCCCGCAGTGCCGGAGTTTCCCGGGAACCCACGTCAGGCGACCACAATGCCCAGGACCCGGAATGCGAGGCAGTGCATCCGCAGTGAGGATTGACATGTGAGGGCGACGGCGCCTCATGTTCGGGCGCCTGGCGACTCTCGGACCGATCCTGGGCAGGAGAATCTCACGATGACTGCGACGACAGGTGCAACCCAGTCAGCTCACCCCGAGCGCCCGGGCAGGTCGGATGGGGTCTGCAGCGAGTTCACCGTCTTCACCAAGATCAAGCCGGGCCATGCGGATGCGCTGCGTGAGGATCTCGCCATGCTCGCCAACGCGGCGGATGACGAGAGGGTCCATGCGGCGGTGCGCCAGATCGGCACCCTGCATGACGCACGGCACGTGATCTTCGACAACGACACCCGGTTCATGTTCGCCAGTGTTTTCGACGGCTCCTGGGACACCTACATCGACGACTTCGCCCAGACGGTAGTCGGGTCCCGCTTCGACAAGGTCTTCTCGCACAGCGAGGGGTTCCCCGGTGTCACCGATCCAGGGGTGAAGGACTGGTTCGTCGCCCACCAGGAGCCCGCGGGGGTCTTCGTCAGCGCCTATCCCGACCTGACCGTTCAGCAGATCTACAAGGACCATCGCGTGGACGACGCGTTCCAGGAGGTGCTGGACACCCCCGAGTTCCGGGCGGCGCTGGAGAACCCGGCCAACGCGGAGTTGGTGGCCACGCCGGCCTTCCAGAAGCTGCTGGAGGAAGCCTCGGCCTAGAACCCGGACACAGCCACCCCTCGGAGCCCACCCACCATCGGTGGACCGCGTCGGGGGGCAAGTCAGCCCCTGCAGGGCTGTCCAGGCAGAGACCGATGTGGAGGCACAAGCGACCATGAGCACAGCGGACAGCGGCAGCGCGGCCGGCGTGAGCGTCGAGATCGACGACGTTCAGAGCGGGGCACTGCGTCCGAGGCCCGTGCCGTACGAGGGAAAGTTCGTCTTCCTGCGCGTCGATGACCGCCATGCCGGGCGCGCCCTGCTGCGGCGGCTACTCCCGGTGACCTCGGGTGGTCTTCCGGGCGCGGACCGTAGCCATGATGCCTGGGTCGCTGTGGCGTTCACCTTTCAGGGACTGAGGGCCCTGGGGGTGCCCCAGGAGTCGCTGGACACCTTTCCGCGGGCGTTTCGTGAGGGCATGGCCGCTCGGGCGGAGCTGATCGGCGACGTGGGCGAGAGTGCGCCGGCCCACTGGGAGGCACCGTTCGGAACCGGTGATGTCCACATCGCGTTGAGCGCCCTCTCCTCCGATACGGCGCAGCTGGACAAGGAACTGGAGCGGGCCCGTGTCGCCTACGAGGACACACCCGGGGTCCAGGTGATCTGGCAGCAGGACGTCCATCAGCTCCCGACGGGGCGCACCACCTTCGGCTTCCGTGACGGCATCAGCCATCCGAACATCGAGGGCGTCGGACTGCCCGGCTCCAACCCGCAGGAAGCCCCCATCAAGGCGGGCGAGTTCATCCTCGGCTACCCCGACGAAACCGGCAGCCTGCCGCCCATGCCCAGCCCCGATATGTTGGGGCGCAACGGGACCTACGTGGCCGTTCGCAAGATCCACACCAACGTGGCTGCCTGGCGCCGGTACCTGCGCGCGAACAGCTCCAGCGCCGAGGAGGAGGCGCTCCTGGCGGCCAAGATGGTCGGGCGCTGGCCGAGCGGCGCGCCGCTGACGCTGACACCGGAGCATGACGATCCGGAGCTGGCGGCCGATCCGCACCGCGTCAACAACTTCCTGTACCGGGAGAACGACGACCGAGGGTACCGGTGTCCCGCCGGTGCGCACATCCGGCGCACCAACCCCCGCGATGCCACCATCATCGGCGACGCACGGATGCACCGCCTCATCCGCCGCGGGACGACCTACGGCCCGCCGCTGCCCGAGGGCGTGCTGGAGGACGACGGCGTCGACCGCGGCCTGGTCGGAGCGTTCATCGGGGCTCACCTGGAACGGCAGTTTGAGTTCATCAAGGCCGAATGGGTCAACGACGGCAACTTCATCGGCTACCCCGGCGAGAAGGACCCGGTAGCCGGGCATCACGGCGGAACCGGCAGCGTCACCATCCCGGAGAAGCCGGTCCGGCGCCGCCTGCAGAACCTGCCCAGCTTCGTGATCACCCGCGGCGGCGAGTACTGCTTCCTGCCGGGTCTGCGCGCCCTGCGCTGGCTCGCCGAACTGGAAGGCTGACAGCGATTCCCACCCTGATGTCCGGTCACGCTCTCCGAGGAGAGGTCGAAGTCATGGCAGCACAGTTCGTCCGCTACACGCCTGACGTCGAAAACGACGACCCGAACTTCGACCGCAGCGTGCAGACGGTGATCGAAAGAACCGAGAGCTACATCGCCGAGTCGGTCAACGCCGGAGGCACTGGACGGGCCCTCCGCGACGCCCACGCCAAGGGTTACGGGTTGGTCCGAGGGGAGGTGGAGATCCTGAACGGGCTGCCCCCCGAGTACGCCCAAGGCATCTACGCGACCCCGGGAACCCACGACGCGCTCATCCGCTTCTCCAACGGCTCGCCCCACGCCGGAGCCGACGCGCGACTGGGCGCCGCCACCGGACTGGCACTGAAGATGTTCGATATCCCCGGCCCCACCCTGCTGGAAGACGAACCCGACACAGGCACATTCGACTACGCCAACATCAACGGACCGATCTTCTTCTGCAACACAGTCGAGCACTACCTGTTCATCCAGGAGTTGTTCCTGAACGCCCCGGCCTACTTCTCCCAGGGCCGACCCGGCGCACATCGTTTCTTCACCGATTTCGTGACCGGAAAGGGAACGCTGGACCAGGACAACTGGGCGTGGGACGAGTTCCTGGCCTTCCTGCGCCTGTCAAAGACCCCTCCGGCAAACCTGCTGCTGTCGAGCTACTGGACCATGGGTGCGGTCCGGCACGGGGACTACATCGCCAAGGTGCGCATCACCCCCGACCCGACCTCCGCCGCCGCGGTAGTCCGGCGCACCATCGACCCGACCTCCGGGACGGAGGTCTTCCGACCGGCCCTGCAAGCCGAACTTCAGGAGCGGCCCTACGCCTTCGACATTCAGGTCCAGCTCTGCACCGACCTGGAGCGCATGCCGGTGGAGGACACCACCGTGGAGTGGCCCGAGCAGCTCTCGCCGTCCTTCACCGTGGCCAAACTGCGGCTGCCGCAGCAGGACATCTCCGAGCCGGAGAATCTGGAGAAGATGGACGCGCTGTCCTTCACGCCCTGGCGGGTCACCGCCGAACACGCGCCCCTGGGCAACATCATGCGGGCCCGCAAGGAGGTCTACCGGCGATCCTCCATTGAACGCCACAAACTCAACCAACAGCCGCGCACCGAGCCCCGCAGCGCCGACGAGGTACTTGGCCCGTCCCACTGATGAGTGCCTCGGCTGGCCCACACATGGCCCACTGGGGCTCTCATACGATCCGTTCGGGGAAGCCCAAGGTTGCAGCCCTCTCCCCTCCCGCGGTTGTCCGCGAGGTCAGTCACGGACGTCGGCGACCCCGGCCCCGCGCTGCCGACGTCGCCTGACCAGATCCCGCACCAGGCCCCAGGCGGTCCCAGCACCGATCACCAGCCACACCACACGCACCCACGCCGCACTGCTGCTACTGGCAGCTCCCCACACGGCCACGACGAGCCGCATCACCGTCCAGCCGTTGCTGTCGAGAAACGACCGTTCCCGCCCCTGCGGCACCACCTGCTCCCCCCTACGCCCAGCCGACGGGCGTACCCCTGAGACGGCGTGCGAACGCCAACCGTTGCCCCTCATCATCCAACACCCCCCTGAAACGCAAGAGGCCCCGGATCACTCCGGGGCCTCTCGGCAGGATTCGAACCTGCGGAACGGGAGGAGGGCGAACGGCACCAGGCCGCCCGCGAGCACGGGATGCATGCGCTGCGGCACTTCTACGCCTCGGTACTGCTGGACGCAGGGGAGAACATCAAGGCGTTCTCCACCTACCTGGGGCACTCTGACCCCGGCTTCACGCTCCGGACGTACACGCACCTGATGCCCAGCAGCGAGGGGCGCACCCGGAAGGCCGTGGACAGCATGTACGACGCCACCGCTTTCGCGCCTGACGGCCCACAGACGGCCCAGCACGTACGAACGGACTCCGGGCCAGAGGCGCACCGCCTCCGGCCCGGATCGTTGCTGCGTCGCCGCAGTGCGGCCGACCTGCGGTTACAGCACCGGCAGCAGGGCCTTCAGCTCGAAGGCCGTGACCTCGCTGCGGTACTCCTCCCACTCCTGCTTCTTGTTGCGCAGGAAGAAGTCGAAGACGTGCTCGCCGAGCGTCTCGGCGACCAGTTCGCTCTTCTCCATCAGGGCGATCGCCTCGCCCAGGTTCTGCGGCAGCGGCTCGATGCCCATCGCGCGGCGTTCCGCGTCGGACAGGGCCCAGACGTCGTCGTCGGCGCCGGCCGGGAGTTCGTAGCCCTCCTCTATGCCCTTGAGGCCCGCGGCGAGGAGCACCGCGTACGTCAGGTAGGGGTTGGCGCCGGAGTCGATGGAGCGGACCTCCACGCGGGCGGAGCCGGTCTTGCCGGGCTTGTACATGGGTACGCGGATGAGCGCGGAGCGGTTGTTGTGGCCCCAGCAGATGTACGAGGGGGCTTCGCCGCCGGCACCCGCTGCGCGGGAGGAGCCGCCCCAGATGCGCTTGTAGGAGTTGACCCACTGGTTGGTCACGGCGGAGATCTCCGCGGCGTGGGTGAGCAGGCCGGCGATGAAGGAGCGGCCGACCTTGGACAGCTGGTATTCGGCGCCCGATTCGTAGAAGGCATTGCGGTCGCCCTCGAAGAGGGACAGGTGGGTGTGCATGCCGGAGCCGGGGTACTCGGAGAACGGCTTCGGCATGAACGTCGCCTGCACGCCCTGCTCCAGCGCGACCTGCTTCATCACCAGGCGGAAGGTCATGATGTTGTCGGCGGTGGAGAGCGCGTCCGCGTACCGCAGGTCGATCTCCTGCTGGCCGGGGGCGCCCTCGTGGTGGCTGAACTCGACCGAGATGCCCATGGATTCGAGCATGGTGATCGCCTGGCGGCGGAAGTCCATGCCGACGTTCTGCGGGGTGTGGTCGAAGTAACCGGAGCTGTCGGCGGGGGTGGGGCGGCTGCCGTCGACCGGCTTGTCCTTCAGCAGGAAGAACTCGATCTCCGGGTGGGTGTAGAAGGTGAAGCCCAGGTCGGAGGTCTTGGCGAGGATGCGCTTGAGGACATAGCGCGGGTCGGCGAAGGACGGCGAGCCGTCGGGCATCAGGATGTCGCAGAACATCCGGGCCGTGCCGGGGGCCTCCGCGCGCCAGGGCAGGATCTGGAACGTGCCCGGGTCCGGCTTGGCGATCATGTCCGACTCGTACACCCGGGCGAAGCCCTCGATGGCGGAGCCGTCGAAGCCGATGCCCTCGTCAAACGCCTGTTCCAGCTCGGCGGGGGCCACGGCAACGGACTTGAGGTAGCCGAGGACATCGGTGAACCACAGCCGTACGAAGCGGATGTCGCGCTCCTCAAGTGTTCTGAGGACGAATTCCTGCTGCTTGTCCATAGCCACATCCTTGCAGTTCAGACGGTCCGTGCACCACCGCCCGGGGTGAGGGAGGAGTTCCAGTGTCACGACCCCGGATTTCACCCAGATTACGCACACGACGTGAGATGGAGCACTCGGCCACCCACTACGATCGGCGCCCATGGTGCGCAAGGGGTGGAGCGGTTTCGCGACGGCCCGGTGCGTACCTGTTCTTCCGACCGCTTCTTGTCCATCCTCTCCCCTTCGCAGAAGGACCTGACGACATGAGCTTCGACCGCAGAACCCGCATAGAGCACATGCGCAACGCCGACCGCGCGCGTGAGCGCCGCAATCGTGTGCTGGCCATAAGCCTGAGCGTCCTCGTCGTCGCGGGTCTGGTCGGTTTCGGCTCGTACCTGGTGCTGGACAAGTCCGAGGCCTCGGAGAAGAAGCGGGACGCCCAAGCGCAGGATGCCAAGGCACCCGGGACGGACCCGAAGAAGTCGGCCGACGGGCCGATCGCCGGGCTGAAGACGTGGGACGCGAAGACGCTGACCCGCAACCACGTCACCACGCCGGTCACGTACCCGATGAAACCCCCGGTCGGCGGCGACCACAACCCCGTGTGGATGAACTGCGACGGCGAGGTGTACAAGAAGGCGATCCCCGACGTGAACGCCGTGCACTCGCTGGAGCACGGATCGGTGTGGGTGACGTACACGGACCAGGCCTCGGACGCCGACGTGACGAGGCTCGCCGAGCGGGTCGGCAGAACGCCCTACACGCTGATGAGCCCGTACGAGGGCCAGGCCGGGACGATCACGCTGAGTGCCTGGGGCAATCAGGTGACGGTGGACGGTGCCGACGACCCGCGGGTCGACCGGTTCTTCGCCAAGTTCGTGCAGGGGTCGCAGACGCCCGAACCGGGTGCGGCGTGCACGGGTGGGCTGGGGGCCCAGTGACGGTGGTGACACGCGACCGGCGCGTCCAGTGGGTGGCGGGCTCCGCCGTCGCGCTCGCGCTGCTGCTCGCGGGGGTGGCGACGGTCGCCTCCGCGCGGGGCGGGGGCAAGGGTACGGACCGTGTCGCCGCGCCCGCCCCGCGCACGCCCGCGGTGGATTCCGCGGACGCCGGTTTCGCCCGCGACATGGCGGTCCACCATCAGCAGGCCGTGGAGATGTCGTTCCTCGTGCGTGACCGTACGGGCGACGAGGAGGTACGCCGCCTCGCGTACGACATCGCCAATACGCAGGCCAACCAGCGGGGCATGATGCTCGGCTGGCTGGACCTGTGGGAGCTGCCCAAGGCCACCGCTCAGGAGCCGATGGCCTGGATGGCGGGCGGGCACGAGGGCCACGACATGGCGGGCATGGACGGTATGGCGGGCATGGACGGGACGGCGGGGCCGGGGTCCCGGTACCGGGCCCATGACGGCTCCCTGATGCCCGGCATGGCCACCAGGACCGAGCTGGACCGGCTCCGCGCGGCGAGTGGCAGGAAGGCCGAGGTCCTGTACCTCCAGCTGATGACCGACCACCACAAGGGCGGCATCGCCATGGCCCGCGGCTGCGCCCGGCTGTGCACGGTGAAGGTGGAGAAGCGTCTCGCCCAGGGGATGGTCGAGGCCCAGCAGTCCGAGCTGGACGTGATGGCCGGAATGCTGGCGGCGCGAGGGGCGAAACCCCGGTCCTGAAAGATTCCCGCCGAGCCGCACATGCACCCGAACGGGTGATAGCGGTCGCGTACCCCGAACGGGCCCATGACGATGGGTTCGCTCGGGGTCGTACAGCATGCCCACCGGCACGCAGGAGGAGTCCCTCATGACCACCGCCAAGGACATCATGCACACCGGGGCCACCTGGATCCCCGCACACGAGACACTCGACCGCGCCGCACAGCTGATGCGCGACCACCATGTGGGCGCGCTGCCCATCTCCGCCGAAGGCGAGCAGGACCGGATGATCGGCATCCTCACGGACCGCGACATCGTGATCGGCTGTGTGGCGAGGGGGCACGACCCGTCGAAGATGACCGCGGGCGACCTCGCCCACGGCACCCCTCGCTGGATCGACTCGGGCGCGGACGTGGAGATGGTTCTGGAGGAGATGCAGACCCATCGGATCCGTCGGCTTCCGGTGGTCGAGAACAAGAAGCTGATCGGCATGATCAGCGAAGCCGACCTGGCGCAGCACCTCACCGACGAGCAGATCGCCTGCTGGGTGGAGAAGGTCTACGCCCCCAGCAGCTGACCGGCTCGCGAACACCCGGCTCGATGGCCCGGCACCCCTTGCACGAGGGGTACCGGGCCATCGTCCGATCCACCCCCGCAGGCCCCGGCAGAGATGCGGAGATACGTTTCCGCGCGCGCCCTATACCCAGCGGGGGTAGGGTGCTCGACATGACTCCGAGTAGATGCGCGACGTACGGACAGTTGTTCCTGTTCGTCGCGCTGCTCATCGGCATCGTCCACCTCCTCGGAGGTGGCGCGGCGCGAGTGTCGCCGGTGCCGGTGCCGGATTCCCGGCCGGGCCGCGGAGGCTGCGCCCTGTTGTCGGTGCTGCGCATATAGGAGGGGCACCTCCCCCTCCCCCAGCAGACCGAAATACCGACAACACCCCGAGGTGCTCTCCGTTATGCGCACTCCACCCACCCGACGCGCCGTGCTCGGCGCCGCTGTCACCACTGCCGGTACGGCAGTCCTGGCATCCTGCTCCGGCGATTCCGACACGGGCCGCAGCGGTACGAACTCCGGCAGCCCGAACGCCGGCGGTGCGAACCACGGGACCGCTCCCCGCGGGAAGTCCGGGGGCGAGTACGTCTCCCCCGACGGGGAGGAGGTCGCCGCGGCCGAGGCCAGGCGGACCTCCGGCCCCGTACGGAAGATCGGTCTCACGGCCACCCCGTCCCGCCTGGATCTGGGCGGCGGGCTCGTCGTCGGCTCCTGGGCCTACGAATCCCGGCTGCCCGGCCCGGAAATGCGGCTCACGGTGGGCGACGTCGTCGCGCTCAACCTCGCCAATCACCTTCCGGCGGCGACCACCCTGCACTGGCACGGGCTCAACGTGCGCAACGACATGGACGGCGTACCCGACCTGACCCAGAGGCCCATCAAGCCGGGCGCGGAATTCGCGTACCGCTTCAAGGTGCCGCACCCGGGGACGTACTGGTTCCATCCGCACACGGGCGTCCAGCAGGATCGTGGCCTGTACGCGCCGCTGATCGTCGAGGACCCGAAGGAGCCGCTCAAGTACGACAAGGAGTGGGTCGTCGTCCTCGACGACTGGGTCGACGGGGTGGGCGGCTCCACGCCCGACGAGGTGCTCGACGAACTCAGCGGGGGCAGGGGCGGCATGGACCACGGCGGTTCGAGCCACGACGGTTCCGGCCGCGACGGTTCCGGCCGCGACGGTTCCGGCCGCGACGGTTCGGACCACGACGAGATGGACGACAAGGGCGATCCGGGGGACAACGGCCACGGCGGGTCCCCCAGGGACCCCCGGACCCCCAAGTCCGCCAAGCGGCGCTCCGGCCCCTCGCGGATCATGAGGGATTCCTACAGCAAACTGCTCGAAAGCCACGGGGGCAATGTCGACTACCCCTACTACCTGATCAACGGCCGCGTGCCGAAGGCCCCCACGTCCTTCACCGCCAAGCCCGGCGACCGTATCCGGCTGCGCATCATCAACGCGGGCGGGGACACCGCTTTCCGTGTCGCGCTCGGCGGTCACCGGATGACGATCACGCACACCGACGGCTACCCCGTCCGGCACACCACGACGGACGCCCTGCTGCTGGGCATGGGCGAACGGTACGACGTGGTGGTGACCGCCGGGGACGGGGTGTTCCCGCTGACCGCGCTCGCCGAGGGCAAGCGGGCGTCGGCGCTGGCCCTGCTCCGTACCGGAAAGGGCACGGCGCCCACCGCCTCCGTACGGCCGAAGGAGCTGGACGGAAAGCTGGTGGAGGCGTTCGACCTGTCGCCGGACGAATCCGTGGCGCTGTCCGTCCGCAAGGCCGACCGGACCTTGCGGTTCAAGCTGACCGGCAGCATGAGAGCGTACGACTGGGCCTTCGACCGCAAGCCGTACAACCCCGGACAGCGCCATCCGGTCAGGGCGGGCGAGCGGGTCAGGCTGGAGTTCTACAACGTCACGTCGATGTGGCACCCCGTTCATCTGCACGGGCACTCGTTCGGCCTGGTGGGACCCGCCGGGCCGGAGCACCGGGCCTCCCGGCGGGGGCAGGCCGCGTGGGCGCGCAAGGACACCGTGATCGTCCGGCCGCACAGCTCGATGGCCGTCGAGTTCGACGCGGACAACCCGGGTCTGTGGATGCTCCACTGCCACAACATCTACCACTCGGACGTGGGCATGATGACGGTCGTCGGCTACCGCCGCTGACCCGTTCCTGGCGGGCGGCCGGACGATCGCGCCGCCCGCCAGGACATCGCGTCAGTCAGACGATTACACTGGTCCGCGTGCCTCAACTACGCCTCGCACTGAATCAGATCGACTCGACCGTCGGTGATCTTCCCGGCAACGCCGAGGCGATCGTCCACTGGACCCGGCACTCCGCCGAACAGGGTGCCCATCTGGTGGCGTTCCCCGAGATGATGCTGACCGGCTACCCCGTCGAGGACCTGGCCCTGCGGTCGTCCTTCGTCGAGGCCTCGCGTCAGGCGCTGCGCGCGCTCGCCGCCCGTCTCGACGCGGAGGGCTTCGGGGAGCTGCCGGTCGTCGTCGGCTTCCTCGACCGTTCCGAGACGGCCCAGCCGCGCTACGGACAGCCCGCCGGCGCCCCGCAGAACGCCGCCGCGGTGCTGCACCGCGGGCAGGTCGCGCTGACCTTCGCCAAGCACCACCTCCCCAATTACGGCGTGTTCGACGAGTTCCGGTACTTCGTACCGGGCGACTCGATGCCGGTCATCCGGGTCCACGGCGTCGACGTGGCGCTCGCGATCTGCGAGGACCTCTGGCAGGACGGCGGCCGGGTGCCGGCCGCGCGGGCGGCCGGTGCCGGGCTGCTGCTGTCGATCAACGCCTCGCCGTACGAGCGGGACAAGGACGACACCCGGCTGGAACTGGTCCGCAAGCGCGCCCAGGAGGCCGGCTGCACCACCGCGTACCTGGCGATGATCGGCGGCCAGGACGAGCTGGTCTTCGACGGCGACTCGATCGTCGTCGACCGGGACGGCGAAGTGATCGCCCGCGCCCCGCAGTTCGCCGAGGGCTGCGTCGTCCTCGACCTGGACCTGCCGGCCGCCTCGGCCGTGGCCCCGTCCGGTGTCGTCAACGACAGGCTGCGGATCGACCGCGTGGTGCTCTCCGGGGAGCCCCTGCCGGCGTACGAGGCGGAGCTGGCCGGCGGTTACGCGGAGCGGCTCGACGACGACGAGGAGCTGTACTCGGCGCTGGTCGTGGGCCTGCGCGCGTACGCCGCCAAGAACGGCTTCAGCAGTGTGCTGATCGGGCTCTCCGGCGGGATCGACTCGGCGCTGGTCGCGGCCATCGCCTGCGACGCGCTGGGGGCACAGAACGTGTACGGCATCTCGATGCCGTCGAAGTACTCCTCGGACCACTCCAAGGACGACGCGGCCGAGCTGGCCCGTCGTACCGGGCTCAATTTCCGCACCGTACCGATCGAGCCGATGTTCGACGCGTACATGGGCTCGCTGGGGCTCACGGGCCTCGCCGAGGAGAACCTCCAGTCGCGGCTGCGCGGCACGACGCTGATGGCCGTCTCCAACCAGGAGGGCCAGATCGTCCTCGCCCCGGGCAACAAGTCCGAACTGGCGGTCGGCTACTCGACGCTGTACGGCGACTCGGTCGGGGCGTACGGGCCGATCAAGGACGTCTACAAGACGTCGATCTTCCGCCTCGCGAAGTGGCGCAACCGCGCCGCCGAGCAGCGCGGGCAGACCCCGCCGATCCCGGAGGCGTCCATCACCAAGCCGCCCAGCGCCGAGCTGCGCCCGGGACAGGTCGACACCGACTCGCTGCCCGACTACGACGTACTGGACCGGATCCTGGAGCTGTACGTCGACCGGGACCAGGGGCTGGACGAGATCGTCGCGGCCGGGTTCGACGCGGCGCTGGTGGCGAAGACGCTGCGGATGGTGGACACGGCGGAGTACAAGCGGCGGCAGTACCCGCCGGGCACGAAGATCTCCCCGAAGGGCTTCGGCAAGGACCGCCGGCTGCCGATCACCAATCGGTGGCGCGAGTCGGCCCGATGAGCGGACACCGGTGGCGCGCGTCGGCCCGATGAGCGGACACCGGTGGCGCGCGTCAGCCCGATGAGCCGATATCGGTGGCGCGCGTCGGCCTGAGCGGTCGGTCACCGGGGGCGTCCGGTGGCCGGTTCGTCCCCGGCCGCCGGACGGGCTCGCTGCGGCCGGTCGCCGCGTGGAACGGAAGCGCCGGAGGGGCTTGACCATCAAGTCCCTCCGGCGCTTCGCGCTTCCGTGCGCGTCCACCCGGGTCTCGTCACGCGCGGGCCGCGCATCCGCCGGGCCACCACCCTCGACGCCCCCGGCGCGCGCTCCCGGTCCAGTACGCCCGCCGTGACCGCCACCGCGAGTCCGGTGACCGCCAGGACCGCGCCGACCAGGGCCGGGGACGTCCACCCCCGGCCCGCCGCGATCGCCGTGCCGCCCAGCCACGCACCGCCGGCGTTGGCGAGGTTGTTCCCGCGGGTGAGCGGACGGTTTCGTCAGAGTTCCACGCGCGCGGCGATCGGAAGGTGGTCGCTGTCCGTCGCCGGGAGTGTCCACGACGACATCGGTTCGACGCCCCTCACCATGATCTGGTCGATCCGCGCCATCGGGAACGAGGCCGGCCAGCTGAAGCCGAAGCCGTCGCCGGCCGCGCCCTGGGTGGACCGCATCTGCGAGGTGACCGCGTTGAGCGAGCGGTCGTTCATCGTGCCGTTGAGGTCACCGAGCAGGATCACCTTGCCGAGCCGTTCGCCGGCGATGGCCGTGCCCAGGGCGTCGGCGCTGTCGTCGCGCTGGTTGGCGGTGAATCCGGCGTGCAGTTTGACGCGTACGGACGGCAGGTGGGCCACGTAGACGGCGACGTCGCCCTCGGGTGTGCGCACCGTGGAGCGCATCGCCCGGGTCCAGCCCATCTTGATGTCGACCGGCCGGGTGCTGCTCATCGGGTACTTGCTCCACAGGCCGACGGTCCCCTGTACCGAGTGGTACGGGAAGTGGCCGGCGAGCGCCGCCTTGTACGTCGGCACCTGGTCGCTCGGGAGCTCCTGCAGGGCGACGATGTCGGCGCCGGAGCCCGCGACCTGCCGGGCGGTGCCCGCGGGGTCGGGGTTGTCCGCGTTGACGTTGTGGGTGGCCACGGTCAGGTCCCCGCCGCTGCCCGACTTGTCGGAGAACATCAGCCCGCCGAAGAGGTTGAGCCAGACCGCGACCGGCAGCAGCAGGGCGATCAGCGCGGTCGCCGAGCGGCGTACCAGGCCCAGGATCAGCAGCAGCGGGACGCATACGCCGATCCACGGCAGGAACGTCTCGGTGAGGCTGCCCAGGTTGCCGATGGTGTTCGGGATCTCCGCGTGGAAGACCATCACGAGGGTGAGGAGGACCGCGCAGACGGCGAGGACGATTCCGCGCCGCCAGATGTCCTTGTCGCGGATCCGTCTGTCGAGCAGGCCCCGGAAGCGGGATCCGGACCCGGCGCGCTGCGGCTCCGCACGGTCGTTTCCGGTGTCCGGTCCGTACGCCTGCACCATCGCGCTTCCTCACTGCCTTGCCTTGCGTGTCGCCGCGCCCTCGACCCTAGGCGATGGGCGGCGTGATTCCCGTCGTCCACGACGGCCGTACTGTCACGAGGACGACGGGCGGGGTCCGGAGAGTTCCGGCCGGGAGGGATCTGCGGCGGCTTGTGACAGAACGATCACACTCGGGCGGGCAGCCGCCCGTGGCGGGCCACGCAGGTCAGCCCTCCGTGGTGAGCCGGACAAGTCAGCCGTCCGTGGCGGCGGGGCGGGGGGCGAGGCCCTCCGTCAGTGCCTGGATGATGCGGTCCGCGAGGTCCTCGGGCAGCGGCGCGTCGGGGCGGTGGATGGTGCGTACGAGCATGGGCCCCAGGAACAGGTCGTCCATCAGTTCCACGTCCAGGTCCCCGCGGAGCTCGCCCGCGTCGACCGCCCGCTGTACGGCGGCCAGCATGGCGACGCGGCGGGGGGCGATGACGGTGCAGTGGTATTCGGTCCACAGCTTGGGGTGGCTCTTCATCTGCGCGAAGACGTTGTGGAGCAGGACGGAGGAGCGCTGGGCGAGGCCGCGCCGGCGCAACGACTCCAGCAGCAGCCGCAGGTCGTCGAGTCCAGCGGTGCCGGAGACGGCGGGTTCCGAGGGTTCGACGTCGCGCAGGACGTCGACGAAGAGCTCCTCCTTGCCGCTCCACCTCCGATAGATGGTCGCCTTGCCGACCCCGGCGGTCCGGGCAATGCGTTCGATGGACAGGCCGGCGAGGGGCTCACCGGCCTCCAGCAGTTCGACGACGGCGTCCAGGATCGCCCGCTCGGCCGCCGCGCTGCGCGGTCGGCCCCTGCGCGGTTCCGCATCTTGCCGGACCGGGCACTTCCGGTCCTGCGCCTGCGTCTCTGGCTGCGCTTCTGCCTGTGCCTCGACCGGTGCCGCTGCCGATGCCTCTGCCGCTGCCTCTGCCTCTGCCTCTGCCTCTGCCTCTGCCCGCACGTGAACCCACCTCTCGCCGCACCGCCCGCCGCCTCCACTTCGATTCTCGCCGACTGCCGCGGTACCTCTGTGGGCCGCCCCCGGGTCCGGGTCCCGGGGATCTGTCCGGCACCCGGGGCGGCGTGTTTCAGCTCGCCGGGGCCGTCACCGGTCCGCCCCGGCACGCACCGGCCGTTCGCTCTCGCCGGACTCCCCGGCCCCCCGTGCGGCAGGCACCTTCCCCGGCAGGAACAGCCCGACCACGATCATGCCCACCAGGGCAATGGCCGCCGAACCGATGGCGGTGACATGCATCGCCTTCAGGAACGCGTCGTGCGCGGCGGCGACCAGCGGGACACCCGCCGGCCCCAGCTTGTCCGCGATGCCGAGCGTGGCCTCGATCGACTCCCCCGCCGCCTCCCTGGCACCGGCCGGAACGGCACCGAGGTGCCCCTCCATGCTGCCGCGGTAGACGGTGGACAGCACCGAGCCGAGCACCGCGATCCCGAGCGCCCCGCCGACCTGCCGGAACGTGTTGTTGACCGCCGATCCGGAACCGGCCTTCTCCCTGGGCAGCGCCTGCATCACGGAAACCGTGACCGGCGTCATCACATGGGCCATGCCCGTGCCTTGGACGAAGAAGAGCACGCACAGCACCCAGACCGGTGTGGTGGCGTCGAACAGCGCGAACGCGGCCAGGCCGGCCGCGACCAGCAGCATCCCGACGGTGCAGACCGCACGGGCACCGAACCGGTCGACGACCAGCCGGGCACGCGGCGCGAAGATCATCTGGGCGGCGGCCAGCGGCAGGATCAGCAGACCGGACTGGAGCGCGCTCCAGCCGCGCACGCTCTGCATGTAGAAGGCGGAGAAGAAGGTCACGCCCATCAGCGCGAAGAAGACCAGCGCTATGGCGGCGACGGCCGCGGAGAACGACGGCTCCTTGAAGTACGAGATGTCGAGGGCCGGGTGGCTGCTGCGCTTCTCGTACGCGACGAACCCGGCCAGGACGACCAGGCCGCCGATGACCGAGGCCAGCACGGCGGGGTCGGCGAAGTCGGCGAGCTGGCCGCCGCGAATGATGCCGTACACCAGCAGGACCAGGCCGACGACGGACAGCAGGACACCGAGCGGGTCGATCCGGCCGGGGTTGGGATCCTTGGAGTCCGGCACCAGCGCCACCATCGCGATCAGCGCGACGATCACCACGGGCACATTGACCAGGAAGATCGAGCCCCACCAGAAGTGTTCGAGCAGCAGTCCGCCGGTGATCGGGCCGATCGCGATGGCGAGGCCGACGCTGCCGGCCCATATCCCGATGGCCTTGGGCTGCTCGTCGCGTTCGAAGACGTTCATCAGGACGGCGAGCGTGGCCGGCATGACGAACGCGGCGCCGAAGCCCATCACGGCACGCCAGGTGATCAGTTCCCCGGGCGAGTCGGACATGGCCGCCAGGGCGGAGCCGACACCGAAGAGCAGGATGCCGAAGAGCAGTACCTTCTTCCGGCCGACGCGGTCACCGAGCAGGCCCGCGGTGAAGAGGAGGCCCGCGAAGACGAGGGTGTAGGCGTTGATCGCCCATTCCAGCTCGCTCTGGGTGGCCCCCAGGCCGGTGGGTGCGGGGCTGGCGATGGTCTTGACCGCGACGTTCAGGATCGAGTTGTCCAGCACCACTATGAGCAGGCTGAACATCAGAACGACGAGGATCGCCCAACGGCGGCGGTGGACCGCATCAGGGACCCGGGGCAGGGCGGCTCGAGCGCCCGACGGTATTGACATGTCCGGAGCCTATACGATTTCGATACGATACCGTCTCGTATTGGCAAGTCTTTACCGGGTGCCGTCGGTGTGCGTGCGCGGGCCCACTTCCCGTGGACGGGCACGGGATGCCACCATGGAACCGGTCCGGGGACGCCGACAGGGCGCCTCGAGATGACGAAGGAGCCGTTGGCAATGTCGCTGCAGGCTGCGCAGAGCAAGTCCGCCGCATCCCCCGCGGGTGCCCCCACCGACAGCAGCAAGGCGCTGTACGGAGGCAAGAGCACCCGCCGTATCTCCATCCATGACATCGCCGCCGCCACCGAGCGCGGCGAGAAGTGGCCCATGCTCACCGCCTATGACGCGATGACCGCGTCCGTCTTCGACGAGGCCGGTATCCCGGTCATGCTCGTCGGCGACTCCATGGGTAACTGTCACCTCGGTTACGAGACCACCGTGCCCGTCACGATGGACGAGATCGCCATCCTCTCCGCCGCTGTCGTACGGGGCACCAAGCGCGCCCTGATCGTCGGCGACCTGCCCTTCGGGGCGTACCAGGAGGGGCCCGTCCAGGCCCTGCGCAACGCCACCCGGCTGGTCAAGGAGGCCGGTGTCGGTGCGGTCAAGCTGGAGGGCGGTGAGCGCAGCCACGAGCAGATCCGGCTGCTGGTCGACGCCGGTATTCCGGTCATGGCCCACATCGGTCTGACCCCGCAGTCCGTCAACGCGATGGGCTACCGGGTGCAGGGCCGCGGCGAGGAGGCCGCCCAGCAGCTGCTGCGCGACGCCAAGGCCGTGCAGGACGCGGGCGCGTTCGCCGTCGTCCTGGAGCTCGTACCGGCCGAGCTGGCCGCCGAGGTCACCCGCACCCTGCACATCCCGACCGTCGGCATCGGCGCCGGTCCCGACACGGACGCCCAGGTGCTGGTCTACACCGACATGGTCGGGCTGACCGGCGGCAAGGTGCCGCGCTTCACCAAGCAGTACGCGAACCTGCGCCAGGTGCTGGGTGACGCGGCGAAGGAGTTCGCGGAGGAGGTCGTGGGCGGCAGCTTCCCGGCCCCCGAGCACACCTTCCACTGATCCCCCCGGGGCCCGGCCGTCCGTACCGGCCCCGGCACGGACCACTGCCCGCACCACCGACAGCCCGCCGACATCCCCCATCGGCGGGCTGTCGGCCTGTTGTCGGTCCGTTTGTCGGCCCGTTGTCGGTCTGTTGTAGGTGGACTGTCGGTGGCGTCTGGTCCCATGGAGGGCATGACGCGAATCGACAAGAACCCCAGGAGCGGCACGAACGCCGTCGAGGTCCGGGGGCTGGTCAAGCACTACGGCTCGACCAAGGCTCTGGACGGCGTGGACCTCGATGTCCGCGAGGGCACCGTGCTCGGTGTGCTCGGCCCCAACGGCGCCGGCAAGACCACGCTCGTACGCTGCCTGTCCACGCTGATCCTGCCCGACGCCGGACACGCCACCGTGGCGGGCTACGACGTGGTGAAGCAGCCCCGGCAGCTGCGCCGCACCATCGGTCTGACCGGGCAGTACGCCTCGGTCGACGAGAAACTCTCCGGCTGGGAGAACCTCTACATGATCGGGCGGCTGCTCGATCTGCCGCGCAGGACCGCCCGGTCCCGGGCCGACCAGCTCCTGGAGCGGTTCTCGCTCAACGACGCGGCCAGGAAGGCCGCGATGGACTACTCCGGCGGCATGCGGCGCCGGCTCGACCTGGCCGCCTCGATGATCGGCAGCCCGGCCGTCCTCTACCTGGACGAGCCGACGACGGGGCTGGACCCCCGGACCCGTAACGAGGTCTGGGACGAGGTGCAGCGAATGGTCGCGGAGGGGGCGACCGTGCTGCTCACCACCCAGTACATGGAAGAGGCCGAGCAGCTCGCCAACGAGCTGACCGTCATCGACAGGGGCAAAATCATCGCCCGCGGCGGGGTGAACGAGCTGAAGGCCAAGGTCGGCGGCCGCACCCTGCAGATCCGGCCGTCGGACCCGGCGCAGCTGCCCGCGATGGCGCAGGCGATCCGGGAGGCCGGCCTGGACGGGGTCTCGGGCGCGCAGGCCGTCCCGGACGAGGGACTGCTGTACGTACCGATCCTCAGCGACGAGCAGCTGACCGCCGTCATCGGCCTGCTCGGCACCCGGGGCTTCTCCCTGGCGCACGTCGCCACCGCGCTGCCCAGCCTGGACGAGGTCTTCCTGGCCATCACCGGCGAGAAGTCCGCTTCCGCCGCCGCATCGATCCCCGAGGAGGTCGCGGCATGAGCACAGCGACTCTGACGCCCGCCCCCGCCGGGACCGCGCCGGCGAAGCCACTCCACGACGAGGGCCGAATCGGGCTGCGCAGCAATCTGCGCCACATCGGTGCGCTGGTTCGGCGCAATCTGCTCCAGATCAAGAAGGATCCGGAGTCGATGTTCGACGCGCTCCTGATGCCGGTCATCTTCACTCTGCTGTTCGTGTACGTATTCGGCGGTTCGGTCGGCGGCAGCATGGGCGGCGGCCGGCAGGAGTACCTGAACTATCTGATCCCCGGCCTGATGGCGATGATGGGCATGAACATCGCCATGGCGGTCGGCACCGGTGTCAACGACGACTTCCGCAAGGGCGTCATGGACCGGTTCCGGACGATGCCGATCGCCCGCTCCTCGGTGCTCATCGCCAAGATCGTGGTCGAGCTCGGCCGGATGATGGTCGCCACCCTGATCCTGCTGGGTATGGGCTTCGCGCTCGGTATGGAACTGCAGACCTCGGTTCTCGGGCTGATCGGGGCGATCGCGCTGTCGGCGGTGTTCGGTGCCGCCATCATGTGGATCTTCATCCTGCTCGGACTGACCATGAAGACGGCCCAGGCGGTTCAGGGGATCGGGATGCTCGTGCTGATGCCGCTCCAGTTCGGCTCCTCGATCTTCGCCCCGACCAGGACGATGCCCGGCTGGCTCCAGACGTTCACCGACTACAACCCGCTGTCCAACCTGGCGGACGCTGCGCGCGGACTGATGATGGGCGGACCGATCGCCCACTCGGTGTGGGTGACGCTCGGTTGGGCTGCGGTGATCACCGCAGTGATGGCGCCGCTCGCGGTCGCCAAGTTCCGCAAGAAGTCCTGAGACGCGGTCCGATGCCGGCCGGTGCCAGGTGCCCGTGCCGATGCCGATGCCGGCGTCGGCGTCGGCGTCGGTGCGCGGTCGGTGTCGGCGTCGGCGTCGGTGCGCGGTCGGCGTCGGCATCGGCGTCGGCGTCGGCGTCGGTGCGCGGTCGGCGTCGGCATCGGCATCGGCATCGGCGCGCGGTCGGCCGGTGGTCGGCGCCGGTACGTACGCGGCCGGCCGGCGGTCCGGGCCGCGGTTCACTCCCGGTACGCGTCGACGAGGGCGGTGGCCTCCTCCATAGTGAGGCCGCCGCCCTCGGCGTACGCGGCGTCGTACGCGGCCCGGCCGAGGACGGCGACGGCCTGTTCCTCCGCCTTCGCGTAGTCGTGCCGCTCCATCGATGTCGGCACATGCCCCCGGGGCAGCAGTGCCCGGCGGGCCCCCAGCAGCCGGGCCGCGACCATGGCCCGTCGCTCGCCGCCGATTCCGGCCAACGCCCGTGCGAGGGTGACGAGATGGATGACGGACATCTGGGGTGCCACCATCTGCGACAGCGGCTCGTGGGACCGCGCCAGCGCTTCCAGACCCCGGGACAGGGCCTCGGTGTACAGTCCGTCCTCGTTGTCGAGCCAGGCCAGCCCGCCCGTCACGAACCCCTCGAAGACCGCCATGGTCTCGGAGCGGAACTCCTCGCGCAGCACGGCCAGTTGATCGCGCGCCTCACTGGTACGGCCGCTGCGGCCCAGCCACAGCGCGAGCTGGAGCCTGGCCGCGGGCCTCGCCTCGTGCCCCGTCCCGTGCTCCTGGGCAATCACCTCGCGGAGGATCTTCTCGCCCTCGTCGCCACGGCCCATTTCGGTGAGGGCGGACGCGTATCTGGCACGCAGGACCGACACCTGGGACTGGGCGCCGAGCCGCTGCGCGTAGCCGATGGCCGACCGGTAGTCGTCGGCCGCGCGGGCGTAGTCGCCCCGTTTCTCGTTGGCCTCACCCCGGGAGGAGAGTGCTTCGGCGACGCCCCAGTCGTCGCCGAGCCGGCTGAAGATCTCCAGGCTCTCGTCCGCGTCCGCCCGGGCGTCGCCCGCCCACTCGACCCGGTTGGCCAGGACGTTCGCCCGCATCTGGAGGGCTCCGGCCAGCTCCCACTCGTAGCCGTACTCGCGGCTGGCGCGGACCGTTTCGTCCAGCAGTTCCCGCAGATCACCTGCCTCCCCGGTGAGCATGACGGCGAAGAACCAGAGCGACGCGGGGGTGCGGCAGGTCTGCGGCTGGCCCGCCCGGTAGGTGTCCGCGATGACGCGCAGCCGGGCCATGCCCTTCTTGTCGGCCCACACGTTCCTGGAGTGGTCCATGCTGACCAGTTGGACCAGGGCCACCTGGCGCCGCGCCTCCTGGAGCAGTTCGGGCGACATCGGCGGCGGCGCGTCGGTGCAGCGTTCATGGAGGGACGGCGCGGGCTCGGCGGGCGGTGCGAAGGGGTCGGGGCCCAGCGCGGCGGTCGCGTCGGCCCACTGCAGGGCATCGGTGCGCAGATCACGCATCTGCCAGTACCAGCAGAGCGACAGCACCATGCAGAGCGCCTCCTGCTCGTCGCGGGCGGCGACGGCGCGGCGCAGGGCGGTGCGGAAGTTCTCGTACTCGCGCTGGAGGAGGTCGATGGCGGACCGCTGTCCGGCGCCGCGGAGTTCGGGGTCCGTGGTACGGGCCAGCTCCCGGAAGTACACCAGGTGGCGGCGCTCCGCGGCATCGCGCTCCCCGGCCCCGTCGAGCCGTTCGGCGGCGTATTCACCGACGGTCTCCAGAAGCCGGTAGCGCATCTCGCCGTCATCGGCGGGCGCGGCGACGACGAGGGACTTGTCGACGAGCGAGCCGAGCAGCCCGGCGACCTCAAGCACGTCCTGTGGCGCGTCGGCGCAGACGGCCTCGGCAGCGGCCAGGGTGCAGCCGCCCGCGAAGACCGACAGGCGGCGCAGGACGGCGCGTTCGGCATCGTCGAGAAGGTCCCAGGACCAGTCGACGACGGCGCGCAGGGTCTGCTGTCGGGGCAGTACGGTACGGGCCCCGCTGGTCAAGAGGCGGAACCGGTCGTCGAGCCGGTCGGCGATCTGGCGCGGGGTGAGCATCCGCAGCCGGGCGGCGGCGAGTTCGATGGCGAGCGGCAGTCCGTCGAGGCGGCGGCAGATCTCGGTGGCGGCGGCCGCGGTCTCCTCGTCGGCGTCGATCCGGAAGCCGGGCCGCGCGGCGGCGCCGCGGTCGGCGAGCAGCCGGAGCGCCATCGGGTCGGGCAGCGGGTCGACGGGGCGGACGAACTCGCCCGGCACGCCGAGGGGTTCACGGCTGGTCGCGAGCACGGTGAGTTCCGGACAGTGGGCGAGCAGATGGTCCGCGAGGGCGGCGGCGGCCCCGACGAGGTGCTCGCAGTTGTCCAGGAGGAGCAGCATGCGGCGCCGGGAGCAGTGCTCGGTGAGGCGTACGAGGGGGTCGCCCGCGTTCCCTTCGACGACCCGGAGTTCCTCGGCGCCCGCTCCGCGCAGCACGGTCTCGCGGGCGCCGACGGCGGTCAGCACGGCCTCCGGTACGGCCTCGGGGTCGTCGACGGGGGCGAGTTCGGCCAGCCAGACGCCGTCCGGCCAGGCGGGCGCGACGGATTCGGCGGCCTCCTGGGAGAGCCGGGTCTTGCCCGCGCCGCCGGGGCCCAGGAGGGTGACCAGCCGGGCGTGCGCGAGGTCCTCGCGCAGGGTGTCGATGTCCCCCTCGCGCCCGACGAAGCTGGTGAGCCGGGCCCGGAGGTTTCCCTGTGGCGGGGCGGTGGGGGGCCGGTGCGGGTGGGCAGCCGTGGCGGGGTTTGTCGCGGTGGCGGGGGTGGCAGGCCCGGTCTCCGGGGCCTCAGTGGCCACCCCCACCGGGGCCACGCCACCCGCGGTACGCGCCGGTCCCGTCGACTCCTGGCTGAGCAATTCGGCGTGCAGGGCGCGCAGTTCGGGTCCGGGGTCGGTGCCGAGCCGGTCGGCGAGGACGGTGCGCACCTCGTCGTACGCGGCCAGCGCCTGTGCCGTACGCCCGGCGTCGCGCAGCGCCCGCAGCCGCAGCACCTGGAGCGGTTCGTCGATCGGGTGCTCGGCGCAGAGGGCGGCCAGTTCGGGCAGGGCCTCGTCGGCGCGGCCGAGCGCGAGGTCCGCGGCCAGCCTGCCGCGGCGGGCGTCCAGGCGCCGGGTCGCCCAGCGGGCCGCGAGGGCGCCGCGGTCGGGCAGGTCGGCCAGGGCCGGTCCGCGCCACAGGGCGAGCGCGCCGTCGAAGGCGGTCACGGCCTTCGCCGCGTCGCCCTCCTCCAGCGCCCGCGCCGCCTCCCCCGCGAGCCGCTCGAAGCGGTACAGGTCGACCGCGTCCGGCTCGGCGGCGAGCTTGTAGCCGCTCTCCGCCGAGGCGACCGCCGCATGGCCGAGGGCCCGCCGCAGCCGTCCGACGAGTGCCTGCAGGGCGCCCACCGCGTCGGCCGGCGGGTCGCCGTCCCACACCTCGTCGACGAGCACGGTGGCCGGGACGGTGCGGCCGGGGCGCAGGGCGAGGACGGTGAGCAGGGCGCGCAGCCGCGCCCCGCCGAGCGCGACGGCCGTGCCGTCGTCGCGGAGTACCTGGGTGGTGCCGAGGATGCAGTAGCGCACGCGCCTATTCTCCGTGACGGGGATCGGTCGGTGAATCGGACGGTGGACATACGTACGTCCGCACCCGCGTGCGGTATGTGCGCGGTGCGCACCGTGTGCCGGGGTCGTTCGTCATGGCCCCACCCTTTACGGAACCACCGCCCCGATGCGAGACGTTCACGACGTGTCGCCTGTACGGTCGCTCTCGCCGCGCACCGCCCCGTCCCCCTTCCGGCCAGCCACCAGGAGTTCGCCGATGACCACCGCAAGCGCCCGCAGCGACCGGCGGATCAGCCCGGTCTTCCTCGGGATCCTCGCCGTGATGGCGGTGTCGGGCTGGGCGGTGTGGACGGATTTCGCACAGCAGCCCGGGGCCGCGGTCTTCCTCTTCGTGACGGCGGCCTGGGTGGTGTCGCTCTGTCTCCACGAGTACGCCCACGCCCGCGCCGCGCTACACAGCGGCGACATCACCGTCACCGCCAAGGGCTATTTGACGCTCAATCCGTTCGCTTATACGCATGCACTGCTGAGCATCGTGCTGCCGGTGCTGTTCGTGATCATGGGCGGTATCGGTCTGCCCGGCGGTGCGGTCTTCATCGAGCGGGGCCGGATCAGCGGGCGCTGGAAGCACAGTCTGATCTCGGCTGCGGGCCCGCTGATGAATGTGCTGTTCGCCTTCGTCTGCACGGCGCCGTTCTGGCTGCACGCGCTGGACGGCGTCCCGGTCGTCTTCCAGTACGCGCTGGGATTCCTGGCACTGCTCCAGGTCACCGCGGCGATCCTCAACTTCGTCCCGGTGCCGGGGCTGGACGGCTACGGCGTGATCGAGCCCTGGCTCTCGTACCGGATCCGACGGCAGGTCGAGCCGTTCGCCCCGTTCGGGCTGATCGCGGTCTTCGGCATCCTGTGGATCCCCGAGGTCAACCACGTGTTCTTCCACGCGATCCATTCCCTGTTGCGGGCACTGGGCGTCAGCGACTTCACGACGTACTGCGGTTTCGACACCTACCGCTTCTGGCGGTCGGCCGACCCAGAGTGCGCGGCCGGCCTCTGATCCACCGCTCAGCCGGCGGTCTGTGCGCGCTGCCGGCGCAGGTAGAACCACGCCATGTTGGACGAGAGCCCGGCCAGCAGCACCCAGACGATCCCGAGCAGGCTGCCCTGGACGAACGAGATCACGGCCGCGACGACGGCCAGGACGCAGACGGCGATGGCGTAGAGAGCGAGGCGGGGCATGAGGAGCGACTCCTGTCCGGGGTGATGCGTGGTCCCGTCCAGTGTCCCTCATGCCCCTTTCCGCTCGCCGCAGGGTGCGCCGGGAACGCCCTCGGGCGCCGGAGGGCCCCTCAGACGTCGGTGGTGCGCAGACCGGCGTGCGCCTTGTAGCGGCGGTTGACGGAGATCAGGTTGGCGACCAGTGACTCGACCTGGTGGGCGTTGCGCAGCCGCCCGGCGAAGACGCCACGCATGCCGGGAATCCGGCCCGCCAGTGCCTGCACGAGGTCGGTGTCGGCGCGGGCCTCGCCGAGCACCAGCACATCGGTGTCGATCTCCTCGATGGCCTCGTCCTGCAACAGCACCGCCGAGAGGTGGTGGAAGGCCGCGGTGACCCGGGACTCCGGCAGCAGGGCGGCGGCCTGCTCGGCGGCGCTGCCCTCCTCGGGCTTCAGGGCGTAGGCGCCCTTCTTGTCGAAGCCGAGCGGGTTGACGCAGTCGATGACGAGCTTGCCCGTGAGTTCGTCGCGCAGCGACTGAAGGGTCTTGGCGTGGCCGTCCCACGGCACGGCGACGATCACGACGTCGCTGCGCCGTGCGCACTCCGCGTTGTCGGCGCCCTCGATGCCGTGGCCCAGCTCGTCGGCGGCGGTCTGCGCGCGGTCGGCGGCACGGGATCCGATGATCACCTTCTGCCCGGCGCGGGCGAACCGGTAGGCGAGCCCGCGGCCCTGCGGCCCGGTACCGCCGAGTACGCCGACGGTCAGCCCGGAGACGTCGGGGAGGTCCCAGGGGTCCTTGGCGGGGGGCTTGCCTGCGCTGCCCTTGTCATTCGTAGTCATGGCTGCGACATTACTGCTCGCCACGAACGGGGAGCAGGTCCACTCCCACTCAGGGATCCGTCGCTCCGTGACGGCCCTGTTCGGCTGGTTCGGAGCCGTTCTCCGGTACCGGACGGTGCTCCTGCGGCATGATGCCGGGCCATGGATGCCGTACGCGTCGCCCTGCTGCGTGAAGTGCTCGCCGGGACCGAGTGGCCCGCCGCGGCCCGGCGGTTCGCCGGGGCACTCAGGTCGTCCGTCGTCCCGCACGGCGGCGGGCTGCTGCTGGTGGGCACGGCGACGTACGAGCCGTGGCATCTGGCGGCCCATCTCGTCGACGAGTCCACCTGGTCCGGGCTGCCGGAGCTGACGCCCACCCTGGTACGCCACCGGGTCGAGCCGGGCGACCCGGTGCATCTGGCCGTCGGCCTGGGTCGGATCGAGGCGGCCGGGCGGGGCGAGACGCTGCTGCTGGTGGCCCCGGAGCGGCCCGGCGCCGGGCTGCTGGAGCGGGTCCACGACGCCCGCCGGGCCGGGGCGACGGTCCTCTCGCTGGACGGCGGCGATCCGGAAGTGCGGGGGCTCGCCCACGAGACGCTCGCGGTGACCGGCACCGACGACGTCGACCTGGACACCGTGCAGCATCTGGTGAGCGCGGCGGCCGGCGAGAACAGCGCCCCGGCCCCGCGCGGGAACCGCCGCTTCCGGGACCGGCTGTCCCGGCTCGCCGACCAGCTGACGGCCCCGCCACCGGCCCGCTGGTGAGCGTCCGGTGCCAACGACCGGAGCCGCCGCACTCCCCGGCCACCGGCTCCTTGGGGGCTCCCCGCCGCCGGGAAAATCTGTTGCACGGACCACCTACGGCGCCGGACCATGACCCCTCGTGACCTCAGCTCCCTCCCCGGCGGCGGGCCGGTTCTCCGCCCTGCTGCCCGATCTCTCCCCCCTGCGTTCGTCGGCCGACTTCCGGCTGCTCTGGGTCCAGGGTCTGGTGACGTACTTCGGCAGCTTCATGGCACTGATCGCGCTGCCGCTCCAGATCAAGGAGCTGACGGGTTCGCCGCTGGCCGTCGGTGCGATGGGCGCGGTCGAGCTGGTGCCGCTGGTGGTCTTCGGTCTGTACGGCGGGGCCCTCGCGGACTCCGCGGACCGCCGCAAGGTGATCCTGGGCACCGAGGCGGGGCTGGGGCTGCTGGCCCTCGTCCTCCTGGTGAACGCCGCACTGCCCGACCCGATGCTCTGGCCGCTCTACCTGGTGGCGGGCGGGGTCTCCGCGCTCGCCGGGCTCCAGCGGCCCGCGCTGGACTCCCTGATGGCACGGATCGTGCCGCACGACCAGCTGACCGCCGCCGCCGCGCTGAACTCGCTGCGCTGGCAGTTCGGCGCGATCACCGGCCCGGCGGTGGCGGGACTCGTGGTGGCCTACGCCGGGCACGCCACGGCGTACACGGTCACGGTGGTCACGTTCACCGTGTCCGTAGTGCTGTGTCTGCGGCTGACACCCGCGCCACCCGCCCTGGACAGCCCGAAGCCTTCGCTGCGCGGCATCGCCGAGGGGGCGAGGTACGCCTGGAGCCGGCCGGTGCTGCTGGGAACGTACGCGGTCGACCTGGCGGCGATGTTCTTCGCCTTCCCGAACACGATCTTCCCGTTCCTCGCGGACGAGCTGGATGCACCGTGGTCGCTGGGGCTGATGTATGCGGCGGGGTCGGTCGGCTCGCTGGTCCTGGGCCTGACCAGCGGCTGGACATCACGGGTACGACGGCACGGGCTGTTCGTGGTGTTCGGAGCGGCGGCCTGGGGGCTGGCGATCGCGGCTGCCGGGTGGTTCGGCGACGTGTGGCTGGTGCTGGTCTGCCTGGCGGTGGCGGGCGCGGGCGACATGCTCAGCGGTCTCGGCCGCTCCACGATCTGGAACCAGACCATCCCGGAGGAGCTGCGGGGCCGGCTCGCGGGCATCGAGGTGCTCTCGTACAGCGTCGGCCCGCAACTGGGTCAGGTGCGGGCCGGCGCGATGGCGGGCTGGACGGGGACCCGCTCCGCGGTCTGGAGCGGCGGTGTGGCGTGCGTGGCCTCGGTGGCACTGCTCACCGCGGCGCTGCCGAAGCTGCTGACGTACGACTCCGAGACCGACGAGGACGCGGTACGCAGGCGGCTGGCCAGAGCATCCAGCCCCTCAGCGGCCTGAGGAGCGGGGGCTTCACCCCCGGACCCCCGGACCTCGGTCGCCGGACGGGCTGGATCGTCACGCCTCCGGGTCGGGCGGTGTGTCCCGGTCGTGCCACTTGGGGTCCGTCTCCCATTCGAGATTCCGCTCCTGCGCCGTCTCCATCGCGTGCCGCGCCTCCTCGGGGGAGGCATACGGTCCGAAGCGGTCCTTGGCCGGGCACTCGGGGCCCTCCTCGACCTTCTGGTGCTGCAGGCAGTAGTACCACTCGCCCGGTTTGCCGACCGTGCGCTTCTTGAACAGGGCCATTTCCGGCTCCTTCCCTCGGGGCCATGCTGCCCCACGCACGCTGGTTAGACTCGCTGACATGTCTGGCCAGTCGCTGCTCGTACCCGGGGAGATCACTCCCATCCGTTCCGTGCCCGGAAACATCCGGCGCCCCGAATACGTGGGCAAGCCGGCCCCCACCCCGTACACCGGTCCGGAGATCCAGGACGCCGGCACCGTCGAGCGCATGCGCATCGCGGGGCGAATCGCCGCACAGGCGATGGCGGAGGCCGCCAAGCACATCGCCCCAGGTGTCACGACGGACGAACTCGACCGGGTCGCCCATGAGTTCATGTGTGATCACGGCGCCTACCCGTCGACGCTCGGCTACCGCGGATTCCCCAAGTCGCTCTGCTCCTCGCTCAACGAGGTGATCTGCCACGGCATCCCGGACTCCACGGTGCTGCGCGACGGCGACATCGTGAACCTCGACGTCACGGCGTACATCAACGGTGTGCACGGCGACAACAACGCCACGTACCTCTGCGGCGACGTGGACGAGGAGTCCCGGCTGCTCGTGGAGCGCACCGAGGAATCGCTGAACCGGGCCATCAAGGCGGTCCGGCCCGGGCGGCAGGTCAATGTGATCGGGCGGGTCATCGAGTCGTACGCGAAGCGCTTCGGGTACGGGGTGGTGCGGGACTTCACCGGGCACGGGATCAGTTCCTCGTTCCACTCCGGACTGATCATTCCGCACTACGACAGCCCGCACGCGACCACCGTGATGCAGCCCGGCATGACGTTCACCATCGAGCCGATGCTGACGCTGGGCACCCATGAGTACGACATGTGGGACGACGGCTGGACCGTGGTGACGAAGGACCGCAGGCGCACCGCCCAGTTCGAGCACACGCTGGTGGTGACGGAGACGGGCGCCGAGATCCTGACGCTCCCGTAACCACCGACGACACGGATCCTTGGGTTTCCCTGGGTTTCCCTGAGTTTCCTTCCGATTCCTTCGAAAGCGGCCATCTCCGGGTGGCCGCTTTCGCGTGCTCCCGCGCGGCGGCGGAATCAAGCGTATCGTTTTACCGACAGACCGTCGGGAAGTTATTGACTTAGGTAAGCCTAAGTAGGAAGATCGGAGTTGTCGACAGCAGCCGCCGTACGCGGTCGCTGCCGCCTTTTTTCCGTCTCTTCCCGGACATTCCCGTCCCCTCGGTCCCCGGAGGCCCGCCTTGGACGCAAACGCCGCCGCCACCCCCTTCTCGACACTCATCCGCACCGCGTCGCACGAACAGCACACCGAGGCGGAGACCTCGACCTTCATGAGCGATCTGCTGGGCGGGCGCCTGGGTGTGGACGCGTACGCGCGCTACACCGAACAGCTGTGGTTCGTGTACCGGGCACTGGAAGAGGGGGCGCAGGCGCTGCGGAGCGACCCGGTCGCCGGTCCGTTCATACAGTCCGAGCTGATGCGCACCGCCGAACTGGAGCGTGATCTGGCCCATCTGCGGGGTGCGGACTGGCAGGAGGGCCTGGAGCCGCTGCCCGCCACGGCCGCGTACGCCGCCCGGGTCGCCGAGTGCGCCCGTACCTGGCCCGCCGGTTACGTCGCGCACCACTACACGCGCTATCTGGGCGACCTCTCGGGCGGCCAGATCATCCGCGACAAGGCGGAGAAGACCTGGGGCTTCGCGCGCAAGGGTGACGGGGTCCGGTTCTATGTCTTCGAGGAGATCTCCAACCCCGCCTCGTTCAAGCGAGATTACCGCGAACTGCTGGACGCGGTGAACGCGGACGACCTGGAGAAGCAGCGCATCGTCGACGAGTGCAAGCGCGCGTTCGCGCTGAACACGGCGGTGTTCCGGGAGTTGGGCGAGGTGTTCCCGCTCAGCGCATAGGGCCCCGGCGGCGCGGCCGGCGGGGGTGACCGGAGTGCACCGGCCACCCCCGCCGGCCGCGCCGTCTTGTCCTCAGACGCCGGACGCGTTCGATCGAACAGCCGGCAGGACGCGGCCCCCGATGTCCACCGTGCCGTCCGGTGCGGGTGCGGTGAGGATCCGGGAGCCTCGTCCCGGCCTGATGTTGAGGGCGCGGCCCAGCTCAAGTCGCTGTCGTTCACCTGGGCGTTCAAGCACCGCCCGGGTGACGGCCCTGCGACCGGGCCGTCACCCGGGCGGTGTTGCCCGGTGGTGCGGGCGGATCAGACGGTACGGCGACGGCGGGCGGCGATCACCACTCCGGCGCCGGCCGCCACGACGACACCCGAGGCGGCGAACAGGGCGCCGGCCGGGATGCCGGAGCCGGTGGCGGCGAGGGAGCCCGAGCCGCCGACCGAGCCGCCGACCGACCCACCGCCCACGCTGCCGCCGCCCGCGAGGCTCGTGGAGCGGTTGGAGCCGGTGCTGCCCGTGCCGCCCGTGCTGCCCGTGCTGCCCGTGCTGCCCGTGCTGCCCGTGCTGCCCGTGCCGCCTGTGCCGCCCGAGAGTTCGGCGTCCTTGTCGAGGGCGACCGCGACGGTCAGTGCGTCGAGCGGCTCGCCCGCCGGGTACATGCCGCCGAAGGCCTTGGTTCCGTCGGCGGTGAGGGTCGCCGGCACGGAGGAGAGGGTCACCACGCCGTTCCTGGCCGCGAGTTCACCCTTCGGCAGCTTCAGGTCGGCGACGGCCAGACCGGTGTAGGTGGTGACCTTCTTGGTCTCGCGGTCCTTGGTGGAGACGTCCGCGATCAGTCTTCCCCTTGTCCCGTTCACCTGGATCTCCACGTGGGTCAGGGAGAGGTCGAGGGTGTACGCGCCGTTCTCCTCGTGGCCCAGGAAGCGGACCTTGCCGTCGAAGTCCGCGTCGAGGGTCTGCTTCCCCGCGTCGAAGTGGCCGGTGGCATCGGGGAATCGGTAGCCGTCGCCGGACACGGTGGCGCCGGCGGTCGTCTCGGCCTTGCCGTGGGCGATCGGGCCGGTGACGTACGTACGGAAGGACTTCTTGACGCCCCAGTCCAGGGTGCCGTCGACGATCGCGCCCTCGTCCGCGGCGGCCGGCTTGCCGGTGGCCGGGGCGGAGGAGGACGGGACGGACGGGGAGGGGGACGCGGTCGAGGTGGGACGTTCCGTGGGCTCGGTGGCCGGCTTCCCGGTGGGCTCCGTCGTGGGCTTCCCGGTCGGTTCGGTGGTCGGCTTCTGGGTCGGCTCCTCGGTCGGGGCCGTAGCCACGTTCACCGAGAGCGTGGCCGGGTCGAGCGGGTCGCCCTCCTTGTACTGGCCGTTGAACGCCTCGGAGCCCGCCTTCGTCAGCGTCGCCGGGATGTCCTTGAAGACCATCGCACCGTCCGTGCCCCGGCCCGGCTTCACCGCCGACAGGTCGAGGGCCGCGAACACCACGTCGTCGCGGGTGCCTTCCGGCGTCGTGACATCGACGGTGATCGCGCCGCCGGTACCGGTCGTGGCGAGCTTCACGTCCGAGAGCGTGATGTCGAGAACGCCGCCGTGGGCGTAGAAGCTGACGCCGCCCTCGAAGGCGGTGTCGGTGCCGTGCGTGGCCGTGTCGTAGGAGCCCTTGCCGTTGGCGAAGGCGAACACACCGTTGTCGGGTGCCTGGGTGGCGCCGTTCTTGACGGTGATCTTCCCGCCGGAGAACGAGGAGGCGAGGTACGTGCGGAAGGACTCCTTGACGCCCCACTCCAGCATGCCGTCCTGCAGTGCCAATGTCGGTGCGGCGGCTGCCGCGCCCGCGGGGGCGGTGCTGTCGGCGGCGAGCGCCGGAAGGGCGAACGCGGTGGCGCCGAGGGCGGCTGCCGTGGCGACGGCGGCGGCGAGAGCTATGGGGCGGCGGGGGGCTGCCATGGTCGGTGGTCTCCTCATGAAGTGACAGAAAGTGACAGGAAGTGAATCGAGGGGGGACGGGGGTCTAGTTGGTGCTCTGCCGGGCGCTGCGGCGACGGGCGACGTACAGCGCGCCCGCCGCGGCGGCGAGCACGCCCGCGCCACCGATGCCGGGATACAGCCCGGCGCGGGAACCGGAACCGGAGCCGGACTCCGACGCCGCGGTGGTGGCGGTCTTCTCCGTGAGCGCTTCGGACGGGTCCGGGGCGCTGCCCAGGTCGGGCAGGGCGGGCAGTTGGGCCTTGGCGTCGACGGCGACGGCCAGCGAGACGGGGTCCATCGCGGTGCCCGCACGGTAGAGCGAGCCGAACGCCTCGGCGCCGTCGGCGGTGAGGGTCGCGGGAGCTTCGGTGAGGACGGCGAGGCCGCCCTTCGGTGCGAAGTCCTTCGCGGTGAAGGTGACGAGCGGGACGGCCTTGCGCCGGTCGCCGCCGCTCAGCACGTCGGCCGAGAGCGTGCCCCTGCCCGCCTCCACCCGGACCGCGACCGCGGAGAGCCGCAGATCGAGCCCGTCGGCGCCCGTGAAGCGGACGCTGCCCGCGAAGCCGGCGTCCAGGGTCTGCCGCTTCGGGTCGTACGTGCCCTCGCCGCGCGGAAAGCGGAAGAGCGCCCCGCCGTCCTGGGCGCCGTCGGCAAGGGTCCACTTCCCCTTGCCGACGGCGCCCGTGACGTACTCGCGGAAGGTCCGGCGCACGCCCCAGTCGACGGCGGCGTCCTCGAAACGGCCCACGGCCTTCTCGGTCTTCTCGGTCTTCTCGGTCTTCTTCGGCTCCGCCGGCTTCTCGGGGGACCTGGTCGCGGCGGGCTTCCCGGCCGGTGCGGTGGTGTCCGCGGAGAGACTGATCGGGTCGAGCGGCGTGCCGGCCGTGTAGTAGCCGGCGAACGCCTTCGCGCCCTGCGCGGTCAGGGTCGCCGGGACGTTGCTGAGGACGATGGGGGTCGCACCGCCCCTCATATCGATCCCGGACAGCCCGAGCGTCGCGAGCGGCACCTGCGCGGCCGAGGTGACACGGCCGCTCCCCCGGTCCTTGCTGACCATGTCGGCGTACACGGTGCCGTTGCCGCCCGTGATGCGGACGGTGGGGCTGCTGACGGTCAGGTCCAGTTCATGGCTGCCGTCGGACTTCCGGTGGCCGATGAAGCGGACCCCGCCCGCGAAGCCCGAGCGGAAAGCGCCGGTCGCCGGGTCGTAGGAACCGGTGGCGGAGTGGAAGCGGAACTGGCTGCCACCGACCGTGGCGGCGCCGCCGGTCAGGCTCCAACTGCCGTTGGCGATGGGGCCGGTGACGTAGCTCTGGAAGGAGGACTTGATGCCCCAGTCCAGTCGGCCGCCCTGCACCGTGCGGCTCGCCGCATGCGCGGTGGTGGCCGGGAGCAGAGCTCCCAGCAGTGCCGCGAGAAGCGCGACAGTCAGGGCCTGTCCGGGCGTGCGGGCAGGTCTGGACGGCAGCATGGGGACCCCTCCGAGGTGTAGCGAGTCAGGTAAGGCTAACCTAAGTCATGCGCATTCCGTGGTGGGTACCCCCTTCCACCGCATTGCTCGCAATCCATTGCCAACTGCTCACCGCAGAAAGACAGGACGGTGCTCCCGTGCGCTTCTCACAGGACTTCGCCCCGCCGGGTCAGGACTTCCGGCGGCCGGGGCGCGGGCCGGTCAGGACCCGTGGACAGCTGGGCACCCTGACGGCCGTCGTCGCCCTGACCCTCCTCCTGACGGGCTGCGGCCGGGGTACGCATACGGGGACCCCCGCCGCCCATCGCAAGAACGTTCCGGCCGACCGCGTCGAGCCGCTGACCACTGCCCCGGAGCCGCACCTGCCGGTCACGGTGAAGTCGGCGGACGGCGCCGAGGTCACCGTCACCTCGGCGGAGCGGATCGTTCCGCTGACCGGCAGCCTGAGCGAGATCGTCTTTACGCTCGGCCTCGGCCGGCAGGTCGTGGCCCGCGACATCACCGCGACCTTCGAACAGGCGGCAGAACTCCCGGTGGTGACCCGCGCTCATGACGTTTCGGCGGAGAGCGTGCTGTCGCTGAAGCCGACCGTCGTCCTCGCCGACACCACGACCGGCCCCGGGGAGGCCATCGACCAGATCCGCGACGCGGGCATTGCGCTGGTCGTGGTCGAGCCGGCCAGGGAACTCGCCGATGTCGGCCCCCGGATCGACACCGTGGCGGCGGCCCTGGGCGTGCCGGACTCGGGCGCGGAACTGAACGCGCGCACCCGGTCCCGGATCGAAGCGGTACAGAAGTCCGCGCCCGCCCCGGCGGACGGAACTCCGCCGGGGCGCGAGAAGCCCCGGGTCGCCTTCCTCTATCTGCGCGGCTCGGCCTCCGTCTATCTGCTCGGCGGCCGCGACTCCGGCGCGAGTTCGCTCATCGAAGCGGCCGGAGCCGTCGACGCGGGCAAGGTGTCCGGGCTGAAGAAGGACTTCACCGCCATCACCAGCGAGGCCCTCGCCAAGGCCGCCCCCGACGCCATCCTGGTGATGAGCAAGGGGCTCGAATCGGTGGGCGGCGTCGACGGCCTGGTGAAGATCCCGGGTGTCGCCGAGACCCCGGCCGGGATGGACCGGCGGATCGTCTCCATCGACGACGGCGTGCTGCTGAACTACGGACCGCGCACGGACCGGGTGCTGAGCGAACTGATCGCGCAGCTCCACCCGAAGGACGAGGCGGCCAAGTGACCACCTCGTACGAGCAACACACCCGGCCGGCCACCACGACGGCCCCGGAACCGCGGGCGCCCGGGCCCCGCCGCTCCACCGCCTTCGCCCTGACCGCGGGGCTGCTCACCGCTCTCGTGGTGTGCTGCCTGTTCTCCGCCGGGCTCGGCGCGTACAGCATCCCGCTCGGCGATGTCCTCGGCTCCGTCCAGCACCGGCTCGGGCTCGGCGGAGCGGCGCTGGACCGGGTCGGTGAGAGCGTGCTGTGGAACGTACGGCTGCCGAGGGTCGTCCTCGCCCTGCTCGTCGGGGCGTCGCTGGGCTGTGCGGGCGCCCTGATGCAGGGCGTGTTCGGCAACCCGCTCGCCGAGCCGGGCGTGATCGGCATCTCCTCCGGTGCGGCGGTCGGCGCGGTCGCCTCGATCGCGCTCGGGCTGAATTTCTTCGGCAACTGGACCATCACCGTCTGCGCGTTCGCCGCCGGGCTCGCGACCGTGCTGCTGGTGTACGCGCTGTCGCGGTCGAACGGGCGGACCGAGATCGTGACGCTGATCCTCACCGGGATCGCGGTCAACGCCTTCGCGGGCGCGCTGATCGGGCTGTTCGTCTTCTTCGCCGACAACGCGCAGATCTCGCAGATCACGTTCTGGCAGCTGGGCTCGTTGACGCAGGCGACCTGGCCGAAGGTGCTCGCCGTGCTGCCGTGCGCGGCGTTCGGGCTGCTCGTCGCGCCGTTCTACGCCCGGAAGCTGGACCTCCTCGCGCTCGGCGAGCGGCCCGCCCGGCATCTGGGGGTCGATGTCGAGCGGCTGCGGATCGTGCTCGTCCTCGTGGTGGCGCTGCTGACCGCGGCCGCGGTGGCGGTCGCCGGGATCATCTCGTTCGTGGGGCTGCTCGTTCCGCATCTGCTGCGGATGGCGAACGGTCCCGGGCATCGCTTCCTCGTCCCCGCCAGCGCGCTCGGCGGCGCCCTGGTGCTGGTGGTGGGCGATCTCGCGGCCCGTACCGTCGCCGATCCCGCCGAGCTGCCGCTCGGTGTGCTGACCGCGCTCTTCGGCAGCCCATTCTTCTTCTGGCTGCTGCGCAGGACCCGTCGCAGGCAAGGTGGTTGGGCATGAGTGCCTTGAAGAACCCGTTCCGGGTACGGAGCCGGCGGCTGCCCGTCCCCGTCTCCCCCGGCTCCCCCGTCGCCGAGGCGCGCGGGCTGCGGGTGCGGCTGGGGCAGCGGCCGGTGCTCGACTCCATCGAACTGACCGCGCACGCGGGCGAGGTGCTGGCGCTCGTCGGGCCCAACGGGGCCGGGAAGTCGACGCTGCTGGCCGCGCTGGCCGCCGATCTGCCCGCCGAGAGCGGTGAGGTACGGATCGACGGGCGCCCGGTCGCCGACTGGTCGGCCGCCGAACTGGCCCTGCGCCGGGCGGTGCTGCCGCAGTCCGCCGCGCTGTCGTTCCCGTTCCCGGTGGCGGACGTCGTACGGATGGGGCGGGCGCCGTGGGCCGGGACGGAGCAGGCGGACGAGGACGATCGGGCGGTCGCCGCGGCGATGGCGGCCACCGAGGTCACCGAGTTCGCCGGGCGCCCGTTCTCCGCGCTGTCCGGCGGCGAACGGGCCCGGGTCGCGCTGGCCAGGGTGCTGGCGCAGCGCGCCCCGCTGCTGCTGCTCGACGAACCGACCGCCGCGCTCGATCTGCGCCACCAGGAACTGGTGCTGCGGATCTGCCGGGAACGGGCCGCCGCCGGGGACGCGGTCGTCGTCGTGCTGCACGATCTGGGGCTGGCCGCGGCGTACGCGGACCGGGCGGCCGTGCTGCGCGACGGGCGGATCGCGATGGCCGGCCCGCCCGCCGAGGTGTTCACGGGCGAGCTGCTCGGCGAGGTCTACCGGCAGCCGGTCGAGGTGTTCCCGCATCCGCGGACCGGGGCGCCCCTCGTCGTACCGACACGAGGGACTTGACTTCCGCTTGACCTTTCCGTGATGCCTTCATGAGGCAGTCGTGATCGACCCGTTCCCGTACCGCCGGGGTGAGAGGTGAATCACTGCACAGGTGGGTACCAGTCAGGTAAGCCTCGGTTAAGTTAGGTCTGCCTCACCTGCCTTTGTCCGACCGTCTTTGTCCCGTTCTCCTGCTTCTCCTTCATCTTCTGTGGAGCCCGTATGCGAGCCGTTCGTTTCTCCGTCGTCACCGCTGCCGCCACGGTGGCAGCCCTGACCGCCGTCACGGGCTGTGCACAGAAGAGCGACGGCAAGGGCGAAGGGGCTCTGCAGGTCGTCGCGAAGGACGACTCCTGCGAGGTCTCGAAGAAGAAGCTGCCCGCCGGTCACGTCGAAATGACCGTGCAGAACAAGGGCTCGAAGATCACCGAGGTCTACGTCCTGTTCCCGGACGACCGCATCGTCGCCGAGCGCGAGAACATCGGGCCCGGCACCAAGGCCACCATCACGGCCGAGATCAAGGCCGGTTCGTACGAGATCGCCTGCAAGCCGGGCATGAAGGGCAACGGCATCCGGCAGAAGATCGAGGTCACCGGTGGCAACGCGGCCGAGCGCAGCCCCGAGATGGACAAGGCCGTCGCCGAGTACCGCACCTACGTCCAGGCCCAGGCCGACGAGACGCTGCCGAAGGCCAAGAAGTTCACGGACGCCGTGGCGGCCGGGGACATCGAGGCCGCCAAGAAGATCTACGCGGATTCCCGGCTCGGCTGGGAGCGCACGGAGCCGGTCGCCGAGTCGTTCGGTGACATCGACCCGAAGGTCGACCTCCGCGAGGACGGCCTGGAGGCAGGCCAGAAGTGGACCGGCTGGCACCGTCTCGAAAAGGCGCTGTGGCACGACAAGAAGCTCGGCGCCGAGGAGAAGGCCCTCGCGCCGGTCCTCTACAAGGACCTGCTCGACTGGCAGAAGCGGGTCGGCACGGCGGACATCACCCCGACGTCGATGGCCAACGGTGCCAAGGAGCTCCTCGACGAGGTCGCGACCGGCAAGGTCACCGGCGAGGAGGAGCGCTACAGCCACACCGACCTGATCGACTTCAAGGGCAACGTCGAGGGCGCGCAGAAGTCCTACGAGCTGCTGAAGCCGGTCGCCTCGAAGAACGACCCGGCGCTGACGGCGTCCCTGGACAAGCAGTTCGCGGCGCTGAACACGCTGCTGGACAAGTACCGCAAGGACAAGAACTCCTACGAGTTCACCTCGTACGAGAAGGTCGGCAAGGCCGACCGCAAGGAGCTGTCGGACGCCGTCAACGCGCTGGCCGAGCCGCTGTCCCGGCTCGCCGCCGCGGTGACGAAGTAACGGGCGGGGAGAGACCGGTCATGTCCGATCAGAAGCAGGACTCCACCGAACCCGCGGCGGCCTCCGGCGGCCCCGCCCCGTCCCGTCGGGCGCTGCTCGGCTGGGGTGGCGCCGGGCTGGCGCTCGGCGCCGTCGCGGCCGGAGGCGCGGTCGCCGCGGTACGTCCGGGGAGCGACCCGGTGCCGGCCGCGGACAGCGGGGCGGCCGTGCCGTTCCACGGTGCGCACCAGGCCGGTATCGCCACCGCCGTACAGGACAGGCTGCACTTCGCCGCGTTCGACGTGACGACGAAGGACCGCGCCGAACTGGTCTCGCTGCTCAAGGAGTGGACCCGGGCGGCCGAGCGGATGACGGCCGGTCACGCGGTCGGCGACGGCGCGTACGGCGGTCTCGCCGCGGCCCCGCCGGACGACACGGGCGAGGCGCTGGGGCTCAAGCCGTCCCGGCTCACGCTCACCATCGGCTTCGGCCCCTCGCTCTTCGCCAAGGGCCGCTTCGGCCTGGAGGACAAGCGTCCCGAGGCGCTCGTCGATCTGCCGAAGTTCCCCGGTGACAATCTCGACGCGGCCCGCAGCGGCGGCGACCTCTGCATCCAGGCCTGCGCGGACGACCCGCAGGTCGCGGTGCACGCCATCCGCAACCTGGCCAGGATCGGCATGGGCCGCACCGCGATCCGCTGGTCCCAGCTGGGCTTCGGCAAGACGTCCTCGACGACGCCCGACGCCCAGACCCCGCGCAACATGTTCGGCTTCAAGGACGGCACCCGGAACATCTCCGGCACCGACACCGCCGCCCTGGACAAGCACGTGTGGGTGGGCGAGAAGGAGGATGCGGGCTGGATGACCGGGGGTTCGTACCTGGTGGCCCGGCGCATCCGGATGCACATCGAGACCTGGGACCGCACATCGCTCCAGGAGCAGGAGGACGTCTTCGGCCGCGACAAGGGCGAGGGAGCTGCGGTCGGCAAGCCCAAGGAGCACGACGAGCCGTTCCTGAAGGCGATGCTGCCGACCGCGCATGTGCGGCTCGCCCACCCGGACAGCAACGGCGGCGCGACGATCCTGCGCCGCGGTTACTCGTTCACCGACGGCACGGACGGCCTCGGCCGGCTCGACGCCGGGCTGTTCTTCCTCGCCTACCAGCGCGACTCCCGCAGGGCCTTCATCCCGTTGCAGCGGAGTCTCGCGGCGCACGACGCGCTCAACCAATACATCCAGCACGTGGGTTCGGCGCACTTCGCCGTCCCGCCGGGCGTCCGCGACAAGGACGACTGGTGGGGCCGGGCGCTGTTCTCGTAACGGGCCGAAGCAGAAAAGGAGAACCGGAACATGTTCAGCAACTTCCTGATCGGCCTGCGCGAGGGCCTTGAGGCCAGCCTGGTCGTCTGCATCCTCATCGCCTATCTGGTGAAGACCGGCAACAAGAACAAGCTGGTGCCGATCTGGATCGGTGTCGGTATCGCGATCGTCGTCAGCCTGGCGTTCGGCGCCGGCCTCGAATTCGGCTCGCAGGAGATGACGTTCAAGGCCCAGGAGGCGCTCGGCGGTTCGCTGTCGATCGTCTCGGTCGGCCTGGTCACCTGGATGGTGTTCTGGATGCGGCGCACCGCGCGGCACCTGAAGACGGAGCTGCACGGGAAGCTCGACGCGGCACTCGCGATGGGGACCGGCGCGCTGGTCGCCACGGCACTCCTCGCGGTGGGCCGGGAGGGCCTGGAAACCTCGCTGTTCGTGTGGCGCGCGGTGCACGCGGCGGACGACGGCTGGCACCCGATGATCGGTGCGTTCCTCGGGATCGGTGCCGCCGTCGTCCTGGGCTGGCTGTTCTACCGGGGTGCGCTGAAGATCAACCTGTCGAAGTTCTTCACCTGGACCGGCGGGATGCTGGTGATCGTCGCCGCGGGTGTGCTCGCGTACGGCGTCCACGACCTGCAGGAGGCCGAGTTCCTGGGCGGCATCCACAACCAGGCGTTCGACATCAGTGCCACGATTCCGCCGGACAGCTGGTACGGCACGCTGCTGAAGGGCACGTTCAACTTCCAGCCCGACCCGACCGTTCTCCAGATCACGGTGTGGGCGCTGTACCTGATCCCCACTCTCGCACTGTTCCTCGCCCCGGTAGGGTTCGGACGGTCAGGGGGGAAGACGACGGATCAGAAGGCGCGGAAAGCAGCGGATGAGAAGTCTGAGGCCGATTCGGCTGGCGACGGGGCTCGCGACGGCGACGGTGCTGGCCGTGACGGCGAGCGGGTGCGTGACGGTGCACGGCGAGCTGGAAGTGGTGCCGGCGGCAACCAGGTCTGAGGCCGCTCAGGCCCTGAAGGACTTCACCGCCGCGTACAACGCGGCGGACAAGGCGTACGACCCGGCTCTGGACGCGGACCGGGTCACCGGCTCGCTCGGCGCGATCAACCAGGCCGGGCTGAAGGCACGGCAGAAGAACAATCCGGACGGCAACGCGAATCACCAGCCGCTGGAGCTGACCGACGCCCGATACGTCATCCCGAAGAAGGCCGGCTGGCCGCGCTGGTTCCTCGCGGACACCGACTCCAACCGCGACGAGGACGGCGGGAAGCTGGACACCCGCTGGCTGCTCGTCTTCGTCAAGTCCGGGCCCGGCGCGGGGTGGAAGACGGCCTATCTGTCGGTCGTCGCACCGTCCAGGCTGCCCGCCCTCGCGAAGGACGGCGACGGCAGCGCCGATCCGGTCGTCGCGGACAGCGCGGAACTGGCCGTGGCACCGGAGGACTTGAGCACTCAGTACACGGACTACCTGCAGAAGGGCGCGCCGGACGTCTTCGCTCCCAGCAGCGCCACGTCGGGCTGGCGGGAGGCGCGCCGCACGACCCGGCGGGCGGGCTTCTCGTACCAGTACATCGACCAGCCGCTGGACAGCGGTACGTTCGCGCCGCTCGGCCTGGCGACGAAGGACGGCGGGGCGCTGGTCTTCTTCAGCAGCAAGCACTTCGAACGGCAGACGGCGGCAGAGGGGCTGCGCCCGCCGCTCAACCCGGATGTGGAGGCGCTGATGACCGGTGAGATGAAGTCCACCCTCACCAAGGAGCGGGTCTCCAGCCAGTTGGTGTACGTCCCGAAGAAGGGCGCGAAGGACGGCAAGGTGGTCATGCTGAACCGGCTGCCGGGCCTGACGGCGGCCAAGGGCTCGTGACCGGGGCGGCCGGACTCACCGAGCTGCCCCGTCACCCGTCACCCGTCACCCGTACCGGCTCAACGGCTCGGCGGCCACGCCACCGAACCGTGGTCGAGATCGCTCCGGTCCGCCGCGTCCGCGTACTGCGCGCACGCGTCGGTGAGTGTCTCCAGCAGTGTCAGCGGATCGGGCAGCGGGTTCTCCGGCCCCCGCACCCACCGCACGTCCAGCTCACCGGGAAGCCTGGCCGGCGGCAGGAGCACGTAGCTGCCGCGGCAGTGCCACCGCAGTCCCGGATGCTCGTCCATGGTCTCGGGGTGGCAGTCCAGCTCGCACGGCCACCACTCGTCCTCGTCCTCGGGGGTACCGCGGGTGGCGGTGAAGAAAAGCATCCGGTCGTCGCCGGACCGGGCGACGGGGCCGACGTCGATGCCCGCGGCGAGGAGCCGCTCCAGTGCCTGGCCGCCCGCGGACAGCGGCACGTCGAGAACGTCGTGGATCATGCCGGTCGCGGTGATGAAGTTGGCCTGCGGCTGGCTGCCGGCCCAGCGCTCGATCTGGGCGCGGTCGGTGGTGGACTGCGTCTGCCAGGCGAAGGAGATGGGGTGCCGGGCGGGGGTGGGACAGCCGATGCGTTCGCACGAACATCGGTAGCCGACCGGGTGGGCGGCGGGCGCGATCGGCATTCCGGCTTCGGCGACAGCCAGGAGCAGCGCCTCCCGGGCGGTGCCGTCGACCTCGCTCTGCTGCGGTTTGGGTCGGCGGCGAAGCCATTGGGAAAATCTGCTCTCTGAGCCGCGATAACGGCCGAAATCGGCGCCCATCTATCCCCTTACCTCTACGTTGCCCCTGCCCATGGTCCCACCATCCTGCGCCTCGGGTGGCCGGAGTCCCGAAGCGGGGTGGGCGAGACAGCGCCGTGAGCTGGGCACTATGCCACTTCTTGTCATGAAATGACGGGTGCGCCTCCTCGCCGTGCGGAACCACCCGATCGGATCACTGCGCAACCGGCCCCGGAGAGCGGACGATGGGCTCACGCACACACCCGTGCGAAGTCCCCTCGGCAGGCCACCCCTGCCCGCCATGCGTGAGGAGCCTTCATTGCCCACCCGTCTCCCGTCCGCCACCCCTCACGGAGGCGCGTCGCGCCGCACCTCTTGCCGTCGAGCCACACCCCGCCGATACCTGATGTGTCCTCCCGTCCACTTCAGGGTGACGTACTCCATCAATCCCTGGATGGACCCCAGCAAGCCCGTGGATCTCCCCCTGGCCCAGACCCAGTGGGAGGACCTGCGGGACCGCTACCGTGCCCTCGGGCACACCGTGGAGCTGCTCACGCCCCGGCCCGAGCTGCCCGACATGGTCTTCGCCGCCAACGGCGCCACGGTGGTCGACGGCCGGGTGCTGGGTGCCCGGTTCGCGTACCGGGAGCGGTACGCGGAGGCCGGGGCCCATCGCGAGTGGTTCCGGGCCAACGGCTTCACCGAGTTCCATGAGCCGGACCACGTCAACGAGGGCGAGGGCGACTTCGCGGTCACCGCGTCGTACCTCCTGGCCGGGCGGGGCTTCCGGTCCAGCCCGCTCTCGCACGACGAGGCGCAGGAGTTCTTCGGGCGCCCGGTGATCGGGCTCGATCTGATCGACCCGCGCTACTACCACCTGGACACGGCCCTGTCCGTGCTCGACGAGGCGGGCGACGAGATCATGTACTACCCGGGGGCGTTCTCGCCGGGGAGCCGGTCGGTGCTGGCGCGGCTCTTCCCCGACGCGCTGATCGCCGAGGAGGCGGACGCCGCCGCGCTCGGTCTGAACGCGGTGAGCGACGGGCTCCACGTACTGCTGCCGCAGGCCGCCACGGGGCTGTTCGATCCGTTGCGGGCGCGCGGCTTCGAGCCGGTGCCGATGGATCTGGGCGAGCTGCTGAAGGGCGGCGGCAGTGTGAAGTGCTGCACCCAGGAGCTGCGGGGGTGAGTGAGCGGGCCGCCCTCAGTTGTCCTCGCCGGGCGGCCACGCGTCGCCCCACGCGACGTCCCGGGCGGCCCGGTACAACTCGCCGTGCCGCTTGGTGACCGTGGCGCGCCGCAGGGCCTCGTCACGGGTGCACAGGTCGAGCAGCACCTGCCCCTTGCGGATCTGCGGCTTGCGGGTGACGCGCGCCGGGACGGGCTCCGTCTCGAAGCGGGTCGCCACGACGTAGCTGAACTTCTCGTCCTCGTACGGCAACGAGCCGCCCTTGACCTGCCGGTGCAGCGAAGAGCGGCTGACCCGGGCCGAGAAGTGGCACCAGTCCGTGCCCGGCTCGATGGGGCAGGCGTCGCTGTGCGGGCAGGGCGCGGCGACCTTCAGCCCGGCGGCGATCAGCCGGTCGCGGGCCTCGATGATCCGGGCGTAGCCGTCGGGGGTGCCGGGCTCGACGACCACGACCGCCTGTGCGGCGGCCGCCGCGGTGTCGACGAGCGCGGCACGGACGTCCGCCGTCAGTTCCTTGAGTACGTAGGAGACGGTGATCAGGTCCGTGGGCGCGAGTTCGAGGCCCGCGCCGATCCGGGCCCGGCGCCACTCGGCGGCGCGCAGGGCGGGGATGCCGGAGATCCCGGCCAGTTCGCGGCCCAGTGCGAGGGCGGGCTCGGCCCAGTCCAGGACGGTGGTCCGCGGCCCCTCCCAGGCACCGGCCACGGCCCAGCTCGCCGCTCCGGTGCCGCCGCCGATGTCGGTGTGCGTGGCGGGCGCCCAGTCGGGGGCGGCGTCCTGGAGTGCGGCGAGGGCGGACCGTACCGCTTCGAAGGTCGCGGGCATCCGGTACGCGGCGTAGGCGGCGACGTCGGATCGGTCGCGGAGCACCGGGGCGTCCGTGGGAGTGGTCCCCCGGTAGTTGGCGATGAGCCGGTCGACGGCCTGGACGGCCTGCCTGGGCGGCAGTCCGTCGAGCAGTGCGGCCAGCGCCGTGCGCAGGGCTTCCGCGGTGGGGAGGGTGGCGTTCACCGGCAAATTGTAGGCGGAGGCTGCCCGCCCGCTTCCGGCCCGGCACCGGCCGCGAACCGCAGAACAGGTGAACTGCCGGGGCCCTTGCGCCAGTTGCTACGCTGACCGCCGCGAGGTCGGGATCGCCCATCGAGGGAAGTCATGAGACAGAAGATCGTGCGCCTGGTTCTGGTCGGCGGAGTTCTCGTGCTGGCCATGCTTCTTCTGCTGGCCACCTGCGCGGGCGGTGAGAAGAGCTCCGGCGAGCCGAAGAAGCGGGCGGAGAAGGCCACGGTCCCGGTGACCCGGCTCACCGTCCCCTCCGTGTTCGAGACGAAGCGCGGCTGGGAGCTCATCGGTACCTCGCCCGACTACGCGCTGTCCCGGACGACGGGCACTCTCGCCTACCTCGTGCGAGTCTCGGACACCAGGTATCAGCTGCAGACCATCGACTCGGAGACCGGGGAGGCCGGCTGGCACGGGGAGAGCTGGCGGCCCCCGTCCGCGCAGCACTTCCCGAGGCTCCTCCTGGTCACCGCGGACGACCACGAGTACTACGTGACGTGGTCGTACGGGAAGGTCGGCGAGAACGCGCTGACCCCCGCCGACACGATCGTCTCGCTGGACTTCTACGACGTGCGGGACGGCTCCCGGCGGCGCGTCGAGGTGCCGTGGAACGCCGTGCCCACGGTCTCCGCCACCGGCCCCGGCGTCCTCATCAGTGACGGCCGGACGAACAGCGCCGTCATCGACCCGTCGACCGGCCGGGTGTCGCAGGTCACCGCCCCCGGACTCAAGTACCCGAAGGGCTGCACGACCTGCAAGCAGCTCACCGAGGTCCGCGGGCTGACGCAGAAGGGCCTGCTGGTCAGCGGGTCCAAGGAGTTCTGGGTGCAGGGCGGCTGGTTCAGCCGCGATGTCGCGCCCAAGGGCACCGACCGGCTCAGCGGGATCCCGACGTCGGTGCTCCCGGGGCTGATCCTGGCGAAGTGGCATCTCGCCAAGGGCGCGAAGCGCGCCGCCACCCATGACCTGTGGACGGTGCACGATCTGGAGACGGGCAAGCCGCTCGCCTCGGTGGAGTGCAGCAAGCCCGCGATAAAGCCCGGCCAGTACCCGCAGCTCGTCGCCGCGCCCTCGGGCAACTTCCTGGTGGCCGGGCCACTCGCCTTCGACCTGCTGACGAAGCGGGGCTTCTGCTTCGAGGGGGCGGACGGCACGAAGCCGCTGACGCTGGCGTCGGTGAACGACGAGGGCATCGCGTACGGCGCGGCGAACGCGCGCAACGCGGCGGACGCGCTGGCCGGCGGCGGCACCCCCGTCGCGGTCGCGGTCAGGAGCGGCACGACGGGCGCCCTGCCGTCGAACCAGCGGATTCCGGGCGCGGTGACGTCGGACGGTGTCGGCCTGTTCCGCTGGACGGACGAGAAGGACCGCCCGCATCTGATCGGCTACCCGAGCGCGCGCTGAGGTCCTCCGTCCGGATCATGCCGGGCTCGCGGGGTGCCGTGCACGAGGCCCGCTGTGGCCTTTCGCACGGCCCATGTGCCGCCCCTCGGGCTCCCCCGCTACGCCGCCACCCGCCGCCAGGGCCTGCACAGCCCCAGGAAGCAGGCCATCGCGCCCACCGCGCACACCAGTTGGACGACGGCCATCGGCACGGCCGTCCCCTCGCCCGCGATCCCGACGAGCGGCGAGGCGACGGCGCCGATGAGGAACGACGACGTGCCGAGCAGCGCGGACGCGGACCCGGCGGCGTGCTTCGTACGCATCAGGGCCTGCGCGTTCGTGTTCGGCATCGCGAGCCCCATCGCGGACATCAGCACGAAGAGCCCGGCCGCGACCGGGACCAGGCCCACGTCCCCGAAGACCCCGGTCGTCATCAGCAGCAGTGCGGCCGCGGCCAGCACGATGACCGAGAGGCCGAAGGCGAGCGCCTTGTCCAGGCTGATCCGGCCGACCAGCACCTTGCCGTTGATCTGGCCCACGATGATCAGGCCGACCGAGTTGACGCCGAAGAGCAGGCTGAAGGTCTGCGGCGAGGCCCCGTAGATCTCCTGCACGACGAACGGCGAGGCGCTCACGTACGCGAAGAGGGCGGCGAAGGCGAGGCTGCCCGCGATCATGTAGCCGGCGAAGATCCGGTCGGCGAGCAGCCCGCGCATGGTGCGCAGCGCGTCGCCGATGCCGCCGGTGTGCCGGTCCTGCGGTGGCAGGGTCTCGTGCAGCCACTTCCAGACGACCAGGGTGAGCAGCGCGCCGACGACGGTGAGGACGGCGAAGATCCCCCGCCAGTCGGTGAACCGCAGCACCTGTCCGCCGATCAGCGGCGCGACGACCGGTGCGACGCCCGAGATCAGCATCAGTGTGGAGAAGAACCTGGCCATCTCCACGCCGTCGTACATGTCGCGCACCACGGCGCGGGCGATGACGATCCCCGCCGCACCGGCCAGGCCCTGCAGGAGGCGGAAGCCGATGAGGAGTTCCGTGGTGGGGGCGAAGACGCAGATCGCGGTGGCGACGACGTAGATGATCATGCCGAGGAGCAGCGGCCTGCGCCTCCCCCACCGGTCGCTCATCGGTCCGACGACGACCTGGCCGAGCGCCATGCCGGTGAGGCAGGCGGTGAGGGTGAGCTGGACGGTCGCGGCGGGGGCGTGCAGGGACTCGGTGACCGCGGGGAGTGCCGGGAGGTACATGTCCATGGAGAGCGGCGGCAGTGCGGTGAGGCCGCCGAGGACCAGGGTGACGAGGAGTCCGGTGCGCCGGGCCGCTTCGGTGGCGGCGGGTTCTGCGAAAGGTGTGCCGGTGGCCGCGGGCTCCTCGGTCCCGGTCCCGTTCGCCGTCCCGGTGGTCGGTATGTGTGTACGTTCCTGCTGGGCCCGGCTCGCGCCGCTCTCCGGCATTCTCATCTCCATGTCGTTGAATCCGCATCTATGCTCTCAGCTCTGCCGGACCGGTCGAGACCTTTTGGGGAGCAGGCATGACAGGCATGAGCGGGGCATTGCGTTGGGGCGTACTGGCGACCGGCGGTATCGCCGCGACGTTCACCGAGGATCTGCGGGCGATGCCGGACGCGGAGGTGGTGGCCGTCGCCTCCCGTACGGACGCCTCGGCGAAGGCGTTCGCGCAGCGGTTCGGGATACCCCGGGCGTACGGCAGCTGGGCGGAGCTCGCCGCCGACGACGAGGTCGACGTGGTGTATGTGGCGACGCCGCACTCGGCGCACCGGGAGGCCGCCGCGCTCTGCCTGGAGGCCGGGAAGCACGTGCTGTGCGAGAAGGCGTTCACGCTCAACGCGCGGGAGGCGGAAGAGCTGGTGAAGCTCGCCCGGGACCGCGGCCTCTTCCTGATGGAGGCCATGTGGACGTACTGCAACCCGGTCATCCGGCGCATGACGGAGCTGGTGCGGGACGGCGCCATCGGCGATATCCGTACCGTGCAGGCCGACTTCGGGTTCGCGGGCGACTTCGGCCCCGAGCACCGGCTGCGCGACCCGGCGCTGGGCGGCGGCGCGCTGCTGGACCTCGGGGTCTATCCGGTGTCGTTCGCGCAGTTGCTGCTGGGCGAACCGGACCGGGTGCAGGCCGACGCGCTGCTCTCCCCGGAGGGGGTCGACCTGAACACGGCCATGCTGCTGAGCTGGTCGGGGGCGGGCGCCTCGGCGCTGCTGAACTGTTCGCTCGTCGGGGACACCCCGGTGACCGCGACGGTCACCGGGACGAAGGGGCGGATCGACTTTCCGCACGGCTTCTTCTATCCGGAGCGGTTCGTGCTGCACCGGCCGGGGCGCGACCCGGAGGAGTTCACCGCGGGGGCGGCGGGCGACGGGCTGCGCGGGATGCAGTTCGAGCAGGCCGAGGTGGCGCGGGCGCTGCGGGCCGGCGAGACGGAGTCGCCGCTGGTGCCGCTGGACGGTTCCCTCGCCGTGATGCGGACGCTCGACGCGGTACGTGACCGCATCGGCGTCCGCTACCCGGCCGACGACCTCGACTGACGGCCTCCGCTGACCGGCGCCCGTCCGTGGGGCGGGGCCCTACGCGGGCGTGAGGCCCTGGTTCCCCACCTCCGTGACGAACGATCCGGCCGTCGCGAGGGGCGCGCCGGGCGTGGTGACGGCGGACACCGTGCGGTAGTCCGCGCGCGCCCGCTGCGCGCCCAGTGTGATGACGGCGTAGCCGCGGCGGCCGTTGAAGAACTTCATGTGCGGGTTGGCCCGCATCTGGTTGTTCCATGCGGCCGGCTTGTCCGAGCCGTTCTTGCCGCTGGTGATGGAGGTGGCGACGATCTCCGTGCCGACGGTGCGGGAGGACGGGTCGTCGAAGTCCCGCTTCAGGTCGAAGCCGTAGCCGACGTGCACATCGCCGGTCAGCACCATCAGGTTGTCGATCCGGGCGGCCTCGGCTCCCTTCAGGACCCGTTCCCGGGAGGCGGGGTAGCCGTCCCAGGCGTCCATCGACAGCAGATAGGCGTCGGTGGGGACGTCGCGCCGCTGGGCGAAGGTGACCTGCTGCGGTACGACGTTCCAGGTGGCGTGCGAGGTGCGCCAGCCGTTGAGCAGCCAGCGCTCCTGGGTGGCTCCGGTGAGGGTGCGCGAGGGGTTCTCGGACTCCGGTCCGGGCTTCTGCCAGCCGTCGCCGTACGCCTGGTCGCTGCGGTACTGGCGGGTGTCGAGGATGTCGAACTGGGCGAGGCGGCCGAAGTGCAGGCGCCGGTAGAGCTTCATGTCCGGGCCGGTCGGCCGCTGCGGGGTGCGCAGCGGCTGGTTCTCCCAGTACGCCCGGTACGCTGCGGCGCGCCGCAGCAGGAATTCCGTCGGCGGTACGTCGTTCTCGGGGATCTCGCCCGCGTAGTTGTTCTCCGTCTCGTGGTCGTCCCAGGTGACGACGAAGGGGTGCGCTGCGTGGGCGGCGCGCAGATCGGGGTCGGACTTGTAGAGGCCGTAGCGCAGCCGGTAGTCCTCCAGCGTGACCGTCTCCCGGTTGAAATGGGCGGGGAGCGTGCGCCTGGTGTCGTTACGGGCTCCGCCCCTCGCGCTGACGGCGTACTCGTAGAGGTAGTCACCGAGGTGGAAGACAACGTCGACGTCCTCCTGGGCGAGGTGCTTGTACGCGGTGAAGTAGCCGTGGTGGTAGGCCTGGCAGGAGACGGCGGCCAGGGTCAGCGCGCTGTTGCGGGCGCCTCGGGCGGGCGCGGTGCGGGTCCGGCCGGTGGGGCTGGTCCAGTTCCCGGTACGAAAGCGGTAGTAGAAGACGCGGTCCGCTTCGAGGCCCTTGATCTCGACGTGGACGCTGTGGTCGAACTCCGGGTGGGCGGTGGCCGATCCGCGCCGGACGACGCGGGAGAAGCGCTCGTCGCGGGCGAGTTCCCAGCCCACCCGAACCCGGGCCCGGGGCAGTCCGCTGCCGGTCTCGTACGGGCGGGGCGCGAGTCTCGTCCACAGCAGGACCGAGTCGGGCAGCGGGTCGCCGGAGGCGACGCCGAGGGTGAACGGGTTCTCACCGATCTTCCGGGCGTCCAGCTCGGCGGCGCTCGCGGTACCCGCGGCCGGCAGGTTGACCGAGAAGGCGAGCGCGGCGGCGGCGCCGGTGACGGTGAGGAAGCGGCGGCGTCCGAGGTGCCTGGCGGCGTCGCGCAGCTCCTGCTGGTGCGATGAGTGCGTCATCTGTCCCTCCCCTGGCTGGTGGTGTACTCGGACGGTGCAGCGGGCCGGCACATCGAGCGGTTGTCGTGTTTGCGTCGCTCCGGCATCGCGCGGATGAGGAGTACGACGGGAATGGATGCCCACGACAAAGCACGCATATGCGACGGATGTCATGATCATCAAAATCGGCCCTCCGCAACGCGAACCCGCCGCCGTATACGCCGTCTTGCCCCCGCGTGGCCCCACGCGACCCGCTGGACGGGAAGGCGTACGCTGCGGCCCCATGAGCAGCAAACCGTTGAATTCCGACGCGAAGACGGCGGTCGTGACGGGCGCGGGCTCCGGAATCGGCCGCGCGGTGGCGCTCGCCCTGACCGGCGCGGGCTGGTCGGTGGCGCTCGCGGGCCGGCGCCCGGAGCCCCTCGCCGAGACCGCCGCGCTGGCCGGGAAGAACGTCCGGGTGATCACCGTCCCCGCCGATGTCTCACGCCCCGAGGACGTGGCCGCGCTCTTCTCCTCCGTACAGGAGTGCTTCGGCCGCCTGGACCTGCTCGTCAACAACGCGGGGACGTTCGGCCCGCGTTCCGTCCCCGTCGAGGATCTCTCGGTGGAGGACTGGCGCGTGGTGGTGGACGTGAACGTGACGGGCGCGTTCCTGTGCGCGCAGGCCGCGTACCGGCTGATGAAGGAACAGGACCCGCAGGGCGGCCGGATCATCAACAACGGCTCGATCTCCGCCCACGCGCCGCGCCCGCACTCGGTCGCCTACACCACGACCAAGCACGCCATGACGGGCCTGACGAAGTCGCTGTCGCTGGACGGCCGTCCGTACCGGATCGCCTGCGGGCAGATCGACATCGGCAACGCGGCCACGGACATGACCGAACAGATGCGGACAGGCATCCTTCAGGCCGATGGCCGGCTTGCGGTGGAGCCGGTGATGGCGGCGGCGGATGTGGCCCGGACGGTGCTCCACATGGCGGAGCTGCCCCTGGAGGCGAACATGCAGTTCGCGACGGTCCTGGCGACAGCCATGCCGTACGTGGGGCGCGGCTGACGGGTACGGCCCGAACCGGCGGCCGGGCGTGGCCGGTTGCCGCCCGGTCGACCACGGCCCGGCCGAAATGCGCACCTCCGTGCGGGGGCGGCGCATGTGGCCCTTATGCTCACAGTCCTTCACCAGAACTCCACGCGAGGATCACGGCATGCACATACGGACCACCGCACCGCTCGCCCTGGCCGCCGCCACCGCCCTGGCCGGCTCACTGCTCGTCACGGCCCCGGCCTCGGCCGCCACGCACCAGGGCGGACTGCACCTCGGCAAGATCCAGTACGACAGCCCCGGCAAGGACACCCGCACCAACACCTCCCTGAACGCCGAGTGGGTGGACATCCACAACAACAGCAAGTCGAAGCTTCAGCTCAAGGGCTACAAGCTCAAGGACAACACCGGGTACACGTACACCTTCCCCAGCTACACCATCGGCGCGGGCAAGACCGTCAAGGTCCACACGGGCAAGGGCAGGAACGCGTCGGGCCACGTCTACTGGAACCGCGGTTCGTACGTCTGGAACAACACCGGCGACAAGGCCCGGCTGATCAAGCCGAACGGCAAGCTCCAGGACTCCTGCTCCTGGACGAAGTCGGGCACGGGCACCAAGAACTGCCACTGAGCCGGGACACACGGCCCGGCCGGTGATCCGGTCCGCGGGGAATGCCGCGGGCCGGTGATCCGGTCCCGCCGGGAAGCCGCGGGCCGGGGAATGCACCGGCCCGCGGTTCGGTTGACCTGCGGCATGAGCCAGCATTCAGGTACCCGGGTCCTGCGTTACACCGCCTTCTCCGCCGACCCGGAGGGCGGCAATCCGGCGGGGGTCGTCCTTGACGCGTCCGGTCTCGACGACGCGGCGATGCTCGCCGTCGCGGCGGAGCTGGGGTACAGCGAATCGGCGTTCCTGACCGGACGGTCCGAGCCGGCCGAGGAACGACCGGGTGGTGAGCTGCCGGGTGGTGACCCGACGGGCGGCGAAGGGCCGTCGGCCGCCCGCGGGTACACGATCCGCTACTTCAGCCCGAGGGCCGAAGTCCCGTTCTGCGGCCACGCCACCGTGGCGACGGCCCTGGCGCTCGCCGAGCGCGACGGGCCCGGCGATCTGGTGTTCAGCACGCCCGCGGGTACGGTCCCGGTCACCGTCACCCGGGAGGGCGGCGAGCTCCGCGCCACGCTCACCAGCGTCGAGCCGGACGTGACGGACATCGCCCCGGACGACCTGACGGAGGCGCTGGCCGCCCTGGACTGGCCGGCCGGCGATCTCGACCCGGCCCTGCCGCCCCGGATCGCGTACGCGGGCGCCCGCCACCTCGTACTGGCCGCCGCGACCCGGGAGCGGCTCGCCGGCCTCGACTACGACTTCGCTCGCCTCGAAGCCCTGATGCACCGACTGGACCTGACCACCCTGCAATTGGTGTGGCGGGCATCGCCGGCCGTCTTCCACGTCCGCGACCCGTTCCCCGTCGGCGGCGTGGTGGAGGACCCCGCCACGGGCGCGGCGGCGGCCGCCTTCGGCGCCTATCTGCGCGCGCTGGGCCTCGTCCCGGACACCGCCGTCCTCACCCTCCACCAGGGCGAGGACATGGGCCGCCCCGGCACGCTCACGGTCGAGCTCCGGGCCGGCGACGCCCGGGTCCGGGTGAGCGGTACGGGTACCCGGATCGAGGCCTGACCCGACGGCGCCGGGGGCCGTCGGCGGCCGGGGTCGTCAGGGGCCGGGGCCGTCAGGGGCCGGGGCCGTCAGGGGCCGGGGCCGTCGGTGGCCGGGGTCGTCAGGGGCCGGGGCCGTCGGTGGCCGGGGTCGTCAGGGGCTCAGGCCGAGGTGCCGGCGGTACCACGGGGCGTGCCGGGCGAAGGCGGTCGTGAAGCCGTCGCCCGGCTCCCAGTCGAAGTCCTGGTCGACCCGTTCGTCGGTGAACCAGTGGTCCACGGCGAGCATGCCGAGGTGGTGCAGCGCGTACGGCACACCCGCGAGACGCTCACGGGCCGCGTCCACGTCGATTCCGGTGGCCCCCCAGGGCAGCCGCAGCTCGTCGACGACGGTGGACAGCAGCTGCGAAGAGCTCACCGGTTCGGGGTGGTTGACGTGGTAGACCCCGGCCGGTTCCTTCGGGGACAGTGCCGCGCCCAGCAGCGCCCGCCCCAGCGCCTGTACGTCGATCATCGAGTGCCGCGCCCCGCACCCGGCCGGCACGGCCGAGAGCTGCCGGAGCAGACCGACCAGCCCGGGCACGGCCCAGCGGTCCCCGGCCCCGTAGACGAGGTGCGGGCGCACCACGACGCCCCCCGCCGCGAGGATGTGCTGCTCGGCGGCGGCGCGGGTCAGGCTGGTGGCCGAGGCCGGGGCGGGTTCGGCCTGTCCGGGCCGCAGCCCGGTGAACGGGCCCCGGCCGTAGACGGATGCCGTGCTCAGGTAGACGATGCGGGTGACCCCGCAGCGGGCCGCCTCTTCGGTCAGAGCCCGAGTACCTTGAGCGTTCACGGACCGCGCGGTCGGTTCGTCACCACCGAGCCAGGAGGCGCAGTGGATCACCGCGTCGACGCCCTCGCAGCTGCCGCGCAGCGTCACCGGGTCGGCGAGGTCCCCGTACACCGTCTCGGCGCCGGGTGGTACGGCGGATGAGGGGAGGGCGGTCCGGTGGGTCATCAGGCGCGGCCGGAGACCGGGGACGGTCCGGGCCGCGGCCACCACGTGGCTGCCGATGAAGCCGGTCGCGCCGGTGATGAGTACACGCGTCGTCATGACTGCCCGACCTGTCGCTCGTTCGCCGCGACCTGCCGCGGGCCCGGGGATTCGAGGGTGCAGGCGAACACCGGCCGGTCGTCCTGTGTCGCCGAGACGTGCACGCCGGTCGTCGCGGGGTCGCCGGCCGGGACGGGCCGGGCCTCGATCCAGCAGGGGCGGTCGAGTTCCACGTACTGGAGGAAATCGGTCTTCACCGACGTGGGGAGGAAGCCATGACCGGGGGTGACGGCGACGGCTGCCTGGCGGGCCGCCTCCAGCAGCAGAATGCCCGGCACATGGTCGTTGGGCCGGGCGAACAGCGTCGGATGCCGGGTGTCGAGCCGCAGCTGCCAGACGTTGTGCCGCGGGCCCGGCGCCAGTACGACATCGAATTCATCGGTCCTGCCCACCACGGCCGGTGCAACGGCGGGCAGGAGGGGTATCGGGGCGCCGATCACGTCCTGCCGCCCGTCCCGGACCCTGCGGTACGCCTTGGCCGAGGTGCAGCTGATCCGGCCGCCGCCACGGGCGAGGACGGTGCCGAAGCGGTGCAGGAGCAGCTCGACGTGCATGGAGTTGATGCTCCGGACGCCCCGCCGGATCCGGGAGCAGGACACGTCCACCGTGATGTCCCAGGGCTCCTCTCCCAGGAGCAGCTGATCGGGCTCGGAGACGTATGCCAGTTCCCACATCACGAACTGATCCCCCATCGGGACACCGAACGCCGCGTGGCCCAGCAGCATCGTCGTCTGGCGCATGGTCTCCGCGATCAGCAGCGGGTCCTGGTGACGGCCCGATACGGGCGCGAAGAAGCGGTGCGCCCGCGGCCAACGGGCCGCTACCGAGAACTGGGTCTCGGTCTGCCGGGTCCAGCCGGTGGGGAAGACGTCCTCGGCGTCGGTCCGGTGGACCAGCTGCCCCAGGAAGTCCGCCTCCGGCTGTCTTCCCTCCGGCGTCGTACCGTCGGCTCCTGGACATTCGCTGAAATCTGCGGCCCCGACGCCTTCGATGGCGGCCGAAGCGCTGTGCGAGGTGAGCTGAACCATGAAAGTTCCTCCCAGAGGATCCATACCGGGAGGGCAGGCCGCCCCCGCAGTAAGATACTGACAGTCCGGTTTTCCTATCCAGCCATATCCCAGTGGCGCTGACCACGCCACGACCGAGAGAGACTCGTAGCTGATGGCACAGCAGGCGCGCGCGATCCAGACTCGACGGTCGATCCTGGTGGCGGCCGCCGCCGTTTTCGATGAACGTGGCTACAGCAGTGCCACCATCAGCGAAATCCTCGCGCGGGCCGGGGTGACAAAAGGTGCGCTCTACTTCCATTTCACCTCCAAGGAAGACCTGGCACTCGGGGTGATGGACGTACAGCTGGACAGCGATCCGCTCCCCCCGCAGCTGACGAAGCTTCAGGAGCTTGTCGACCAGGGCATGCTGCTCGCCCACCGGCTCCGTCACGAGCCGCTGGTACGCGCCAGCGTCGGACTGGCCATGGACCAGGCGGTGGAAGGACTCGACCGGGGCACCCCGTTCCGCGCCTGGATAGACCGGCTCGAACACCTGCTGGTCGCCGCGAAGAACCAGGGCGAGCTGCTGCCGCATGTCGATCCCCGCGAGACCGCCGAAATGCTGGCAGGTTCCTTCTCCGGCATCCAGGTGATGTCCCAAGCCCTGTGCAAGCGGGAGGACTTGGGCCGCCGGATCTCTGTACTTCTGCACTACGTGCTGCCGAGCATCTCGACCCCGTCCGTGCTGGCCACTCTCGACATGGCCGAGGACCGGGGCCGGCGCCTGGTCGGCACGCTCGAATCGGTCCCCAGCCAGGCCGGCACTCCCCGCTGAACCGGCCCGGCCGGTTAGTACGAGCCGCGGGTTGCCCTCGCCACCTTCTCCTGGTGCCGACCTTGGGCATCGCCGATTCCGCAGGCGATGACGTTCGGGGCGGTCGTTGTCCGCGTCCTGTCCGTCAGCCGCGTGTGCGGTCACCTACGGACAGACCCGGCCCGGTGCTGCCCCCGTTCCCGTCGTACGGCAGGATCCGCCGCAGCAGCCCCTTGGGGTGACCCCGCTCGCGCCATTCCCTGGGGTAGCCGATGGAGACCTCCTCGAAGCGCACCCCGTCGTACCAGGTCGTACGGGGAATGTGCAGATGCCCGTAGACCACGGCCGCCACATTGAAGCGCCGATGCCAGTCGGCGGTGAGCTCCGTGCCGCACCACTGGGCGAACTGCGGATACGTCAGGACGTCCATCGGTTCCCGGACCAGGGGCCAGTGACCGGCGATGACCAGCGGGATCTCCGCATCGTGTGCGGCGAGGCGTCGTTCCGTCTCCGCCACCCGAGCCCGGCACCAGGCGTCCCGGCTCGGGTACGGGTCGGGGTGCAGCAGGAACTCGTCGGTGCACACCACCCCCGTCTCGTGCGCGTACGCCAGGGACTCCTCCTTGGTCGTCGTGCCCGGGGCCCGGAAGCTGTAGTCGTACAGCAGGAACACGGGCGCGACGGCCACCGGCCCTTCGGGGCCGGGCCACAGCGGGTACGGGTCCTGTGGGGTGGACACCCCGAGGCTCCGGCACAGCTCGACCAGACGCTCGTACCGTTCCCGGCCCCGCAGTTGGACCGGGTCGTGCTTGGTCGTCCACAGCTCGTGGTTCCCGGGGGTCCAGACGACCCGGGAGAAACGGCCCGCGAGCAGTCGCAGCGCCCACTCCACGTCCTCGACCCGCTCGGCGACATCACCGGCGACGATGAGCCAGTCCTCGTCCAAATCGGGTCGCAGCGACTCGATGATGCGACGGTTGTCCGCCATCCCGACGTGAAGGTCGCTCACCGCGAGCAGAGACCCACGGTTTCCATCGGCGCGTTCGGACATGGAGAGCCTTTCCCGAGAAGTGACTGGACAAGATCGTGCCCCATGACCGGTCCCGGCACATCGGCTTCCGCTCGGAACGGCTGCGCACCGTGCACGCCCGCCGGCGTGCACTGCGGCAGTCGGCTGCGGCGCGGGTCGGCCGCGGGGAGGCCCTGTCGCCCGGCGGACTCCTGGATCAGCCGGCGGACGCCGTCACATGCCCTGCGCCGGTGAAGGTACGCGTCCGCTCCGGGAAGGTCGGCGGTCACTTCCATCAGTTGCCGCGGCTGGGGCTGCCGGCCCACGACGAGGACCTTCAGCCCCTGGCACTCCGCCCGTCGGTCAGCCCTTGGTTCTTCGGCCGTGCACCAGGTCACGTACCCGGTCCACCAGTCCTGCGCCGGGCACGAGCAGTTCATGGGCGGGCGGGGTGTCCGGGACGGTGAAGTGCGGACAGGTGCGGGCCGTCTGCTTGGTGTGGCGGGCCAGCCGGCCCAGTTCGTCCAGCTTCTCGGGGGAACAGGACGCCGCGAGCTTCGGGAACAGTTCCTGTTCCTCCTCGCGTACGTGGGAAGCGACCTCCAGTCTCAGCTTCGCGACGATGTCGTTGAACTGCGGATCGTCTACGTGCAGCTCTTCGAGGTCCCTGAGCAGCCGCTCGATCTTGACGTGTTCGGCGAGTTCCTTCTCCGCCAGCTCCTCCCCGTCGCGGACGTGTTTGCGAACCGTCGGACAGAGGTGCATCTCCTCGGCCACCGAGTGCCGCACCAGCTCCGCCGTCAGCCGGTTCGCCAGCACACGCCGTTGCGGATGATCGACCGGCTGCGCCTCGATCCGGGCGAAGAGCTCCTCCAGCTCACGATGATCGGCCGTGAACTCAGCGATCACGTTGCCGCCGTGTGCCATGACAGTCCCTTTCTCGAGTCGGGTTCGCTGTCCCGCGGCGCGGGGTGCGAGGTGCGGGCACCACCCAACAGGCCGGGGACGGACATCCCGCGCTGAGCGCGCGACGGCAGACTCCGCACTCACCTCTCCGGCCCATCCGCGCCCCGTGCGCGGACGGGCCGGGGACGCCGTCTTCGCTCAGCCGAGTGATCTAGGACCGTGCGGCCCTGCCGCCGGGCATACTGCCGCCGTCGGCGTGGAACATCCAGGCATGACCGAAAGTGCGAGCCCCCGTGTCTCAACGCCTCGGATCACTGTGCTGAATGTGCAGCCCGGTGATCCGCCCTTCCGCCTCGTGGAGATCGACGGGGAGGTCGTCGCCGAGGCGACATCGATGACGGACGTGCTCATCGTCGCCGCGGTCCTGGGCATCACGGTCCATGATCTCGACGACCCGGAAGTGATCCGGTGGGTGGGCGGCGGAAAATTTCACTGGAGACTGCGCTGAGAGCCGTCCCGCCACCCGCGACTCACGTGTCTTCGCGGTAGAGGTCGGCGAGCAGCGCGACGACGGCGTGCGTGGCGGGGTGCGGGTCGTGGTGGCGCCGGATGAGGTGGACGGGTACGGGGTCGGCGTCGCGCAGGGGGCGGTAGGTGATGCCGTCGCGGCGGTACTGGGTGGCGGTGGCCCGGGGCGTGATGCCGATGCAGCGGCCGGTGGCGATGGCGGCGAGCCAGTCGTCGATGTCGTGGGTGTATTCGACGGCGGGACGGGCGTCTTCGGGCCACAGGTCCAGGGTGGTGGTGCCGGTGCGGCGGTCCACCACCAGGGTGCGCCCCCGGGTCTCCTCCAGGCGGACGCTGCGGCGCTTGGCCCATGGGTCGTCGGAGGCGAGGGCGAGATAGCGGCGTTCGTGGCCGACGAGGGCGTGGGCGTAGCGGCGGGTGTTGATGGGGGGTGCGGACGACGGCGAGGTCGCAGAGGCCCTCGGCGAGACCGCCGGTGGGGGTGTTGTGGCGGATGAGGTGGAGTTCGACGTCGGGGTAGCGGTCGTGCCAGCGGCGCTGGAACTCGGCGGTGTGGCGGCCCATCGCGGACCAGACGTGGCCAATGCGCAGCCGGGTGTGGCCGGTGGTGGCCTGGTGGCGGATCGGGGTGAGTTGACGGATACGGCGTGGGCGCGGGTAGCACCGTGAGGTTCCCCCGCTGTGCGGGGGGGCACTAGCTGGTCAGGGCGGGTTGACGTGGTTTCAGGTTCACTGGTTCGGCTGCTGCCTTCCGGCGGACGTCGTGGCCCCGGGGTCTTCGCGGTATTTCGCTATGGCGTGGGTGGTGTCACCGACGTCAGGTAGGTCGCCGCCTCTCTTCCGTTGTTTGTGTAGCGGTGAGGCCGTGTGGCGTCGAAGGTCAGCGCCTCCCCCGCCTGCACTTCGAAAAGCTGGTCGGCAACGTACACCGTGACGGTGCCGGTGATGACGTAGGCGCATTCGACCGCGACATGGCTCCACTGCTCGTCGCTGGATGCCTGGCCCGGTTCGAGCGTGCCGAGCAGAACTTCGAGCTGGCCGTTGCTCGGGGTCAGGCGTTCGTACTGCACGAGGCCTTTCGGCATGAGCAGGCGGGAGCGTTCGTCGGGGCGGCTGTGGTGAGCTGTGAGCGGGGCTTGCTCATGGAACAGCGAGGCGGTCGATGAGCCGAAGACCGTGCTCAAGGCGCGGAGGGTCTTGAGGCTCGGCTCGCGGATACCTCGCTCCACCTGGCTGAGTAGGGTCGCCGACAGGCCGGTCTGCGCTGCGAGGTCGCGCAGGCTGAGCCCTGCCTCCGTCCGCAGCGTGCGTAGCTGATCTCCCATCACGACGTTCAGCCTAGCCCGAGCCGTGCGCACTATTGTGCACGCTTGCGTACGCGAACCACGCGACTCCTGCGGAGGTCAGCACATTATTGCCAAAGAGTCAATGGTTGACAGTCGAAGCTTCGTGCACTTTTGTGTACACACGTAAATAAGTGCACACCTGCGCTATCCCCAACGTTGTGGAGAGGTTCACCACCATGAGCGCCGACAAGCATCTGGCCTTCCGCGGAGGAAGGGCACTGGCGTTCTTGCCGGTCGTCGTGTTCCTCGCGTTCTGCGTCGTCTTCTTCGTCGTGTTCAAGACGTTCGACATGACCGCGCTCGCCGCCGGAGGTGTCCTTGCGCTGCTCGTCGGCGCGCTGTTCGCCAAGCCGTATTCGGCGTACTGGTCCGCCGTGACGAGGGGGATCGGATCGTCCACGGCAGTCACGATCGTGATGATCCTGTTCTGCGTGGGGCTGATGTCCGCCCTGATCAAGGAGACCAACGTCGCGGGCGGGTTCGTGTGGCTCGCCGAGCTACTCGGTGTCGATGGCGGCACCTTCACACTGTTCACGTTCGTCGCGGTGTGCATTATCTCGATGGCGACGGCGTCGTCCATCGGGACGATGTTCACGGCGTTTCCGATCTTCTACCCGGCCGGCGTGCTCCTCGGTGCTGAGCCGGCGTTCCTCGCCGCCGCGATCATCTCCGGCGCGATCTTCGGAGACAACGTCGCCCCGATCTCCGACACGACCGTCATCTCGTCGTCAACGCAGAGGTTCCGCAAGAAGACCGGCACCGCCGATATCGCCGGAGTCGTGCGGAACCGCGCTCGCTTCGCCTTCACCGCGGCAGGCCTCGCGGCCGTCGGGTTCTTCGTGCTGGGGTCGTCGGGCCGCTCGGGCGACTCTGCGCACTCGCAGGAGCTGCTGGAGCAGGCCGCCGACCCGCTCGCCCTCGTGATGCTCATACCCGTCGCACTTATGCTCACCGTGGCACTGCTCACCCGCGACATCTTCAAGGCGGTCACAGTCGGGCTCGCGGCCGGAATCGTCACCGGCCTCGCCTCGGGTCTGCTGACCCCTGGGGGCATCGTCGGCGTCACCGACGGGGCGCCGACCGGATTCCTGATCACCGGCATCGGCGACATGCTCGGCGTGATCGCTCTGGTGGTGACCGTGTTCGGCATTATGGGCGTACTCACCGAAGCGGGCATCCTCGACTGGCTCGTGAGCGCCCTCACCAGCAGCCGCCTGTCCCGCACCCCGCGCGGCGCGGAGTTCGCGATCGGCATCGGGATCTCGTTCACCACGCTGCTGTTCGGCGGCGTGAACTCGGCCGCGATGCTCACGTTCGGCCCGGTCGCCGATGAGATCGGCGACCGCGTCGGCCTGCACCCGTACCGCCGAGCGGTCGTCATGGACTGCTTCGCGATGGGGATCGCCGCCATCGTCCCCGTTCTCAGCGCCTATCTGTTCATCGGCGCGCAGCTCACGACCGGGATCAAGGGCGTTCCTGCCTTGGCCACGACGGAGATCTTCGTCGCGATGCTCTACCCGCTCGTCCTCACCGTCGTCATGGTCGTGGCGGCCGCGACCGGTTGGGGCCGCCGTTTCGAGGGCGCGGACGGCGTCGAGCTGAAGCGACCCGAGCCCGAGCCGGCCGCGGTCTGAGAAGCACACCCCAGGAAGAGCACCGCCGGGCAACCGGCGATTTGGAGCAAACATGGATCGCAACACCGTCAGCTGGCGCGGCTACATCCCCGCCATCACCACACCGTTCACCCGCGAGGGCGCGCTCGACATCGACGCGTTGCACCGGCAGATGGCTTGGCTCGTCGACGAGGGTATCCAGGGCGCGATCCTGGCCGGCACGAGCGGCGAGTGGTTCTCCCTGTCCACGAAGGAGCGCGGGGAGCTGTTCGCGGCGGGCGCCGAACACCGGAGCGACGCCTTCCCCGTCCTCGGCGCCTGCAACGCTTTCACCCCGCAAGAGGCGATCACGCACGCCCGCGCGGCAGAGGCGGCGGGCCTCGACGGCATCCTCCTTACCCCGCCCCCCTACATCGTGCCCAACGGGAAGGAGATCGTTGCGTTCTACCGGGCGGTGAGCGATGCCACCGACATCCCGATGACCGTGTACAACTGGCCGCGCGGCTGCGTCGTGGACATGGGCGTGGAACTGCTGGCCGAACTCGCGCAGATCGAGAATGTCGTCGCTGTCAAGAACTCGACGGGAGACTTCGCGAGCTTCCTCGCCGGGATGTACGCGCTGGAGGGCGAGGTGCGGTACTTCGGTCTGCCCACCAACGCGCTCGGCGCCGACCTTGCGATGCTCGGCCACGGCGACGGCCTGATGGGAACGGGCGGCATCCTCGGCCGCGACCAGGCCGACTTCTGGAACGCCGTCGACGCCGGGGACCGAGAGCGCGCGGTCCAACTGGGCAAGAGGGACCGCGTGTACATGGACGCGTGGTTCCGTCCCGACTACGGCGTGCAGTTCGGCAACCAGCAGGCGATCATCAAGACCGCACTGCGGCTGCGCGGCATCCCCGCGGGATTCGTGCGGGCGCCGCTCCTTGAGCTCACGCCGGACGAGGTCGCCCGCGTCGAGGCGACCCTGCACAAGCTCGGCATCGAGACGGTCCCCCTCGCCGATGACTGAGCGGTACGACGTCGTTGTCGTCGGCGGCGGCCTGCTCGGCTGCCTCACGGCGTGGATGGCCGCCCGCGACGGGGCGCACGTGCTCCTGGTCGACAAGGACCAGGTGAACCAGCACGCCTCGGGCCAGAACGCGGGGAGCCTGCACTTCCAGCTCGAATACCGGATGGTCGAGGCCGGCGAGGAGGCCGCGCGCGTCGCGGCGGAGGCGATGCCGCTGCACCTCGACGCTGCCGCGATGTGGGCGCGCATGGAGGATGAGATCGGAGAGCCACTCGGCGTGCGCCAGACGGGCGGACTCATGGTCGCCGAGAACTCCGACCAGGTCGGGATGCTCGAGTTCAAGGCGGAGCTGGAACGCTCCTGGGGCCTCGACGTGCGCACGCTCGATCGCACCGAGCTCGACGACGTCGCACCGTACCTTTCACGGGACATCGTCGCAGCCAACCTCAGCGCACTGGAAGGAAAGGCGGACGCCCGCATCGCCGCTCCCGCGGTCGGACGCGCGGCCATCGCGGCCGGCGCGACCGTGCGCGCGCGTTCCCGCCTGGTCGGCGCCCGTCGCGTGCCGACCGGATGGGAAGTCACCCTCCGGGAGACGGACCGCGCGGGAGACGAACGGGCCCGCACCGTCCAGACCGGAGCAGTCGTGCTCGCCGCCGGCGTATGGACGACCGAGCTCGGCCGGGTTTTCGACGCCGAGCTCCCCACCGTCCCGCTCGCCCTCACGATGACCGTCACCTCGAAGATTCCCAGGTTCATCCCCCACCTCGTCCAGCACGCGGGTGCGCGCCTGTCGCTCAAGCAGTCGCTCGACAACACGGTCCTCATCGGCGGCGGGTGGCCGGCGCGACTGATGAGGGACGCGCACGGCGCCCCGGCATTCGACCGCAAGCACCAGTTGATCCCGCAGTCGATCGCCGGCAACGCGCGCGCAGCCGTGAACACCGTTCCCGCGCTGGAGCGGGTCCCCGCCGTGCGCAGCTGGGTCGGCGCGACCACGGTGGCACCCGACCAGCTGCCGCTCGTCGGCGCGGTCAAGGGCGCGCCGGGGGTATTCGTTGCCACCGGCGGATCGGCGTTCACCCTCGGGCCGAGCTTCGCGCGGGTGCTGGCCGGCCTCATCGCCGGGCGCTCGCCCGATATCGACCTCGCACCCTACGACCCGGCCCGCTTCGCGGAAAGGAGCGCCCCATGACCACAGACGGATCCTGGCGTCGCACCGCGCAAGAGCGCGGCGACGCTGTGACAATCGCCGTAGACGGCGAGCCGGTTCGCGCTTGTAGGGGCGAGACGGTGGCCGCGGCAATGCTCGCCGCAGGGGCCGCGTTCGAACGAGACCGCATCGGAGCTCCGCGGGCGCCGCTGTGCAACATGGGGACGTGCTTCGAGTGCGCCGCCACCGTCGACGGTCGGCCGCTGACCCGCACCTGCCTCGTACCGGCGCGCGAGGGCCTGATCATCGAGACACCAGGGAGGCTGTGATGTTTGATCTCGCGATCATAGGCGCGGGCCCGGCGGGCATGTCGGCGGCTCTCACCGCAGCCGATCACGGCCTGACGGTCGTCGTCATCGACGAGCAGCAGCGAGCGGGCGGGCAGATCTTCCGTCAGCCACCCGAGACCTTCACCGGAAGCGTCCTGCACCCCACCGCGGGCTACGGCTGGGCCACCGAGCTCATCCGACGCTTCGAGGCGGACTCGCGACTGACGACGGAGTTCGGCTGGTCGGCGATCGGTGTCCTGCACGACGACGCAGAGCCGGACGGTCTGTGCGTGGCGATCAATCACCCGGAACACGGCACTCGCGTGATCGGCGCGCGTCGGCTGCTGATCGCCACGGGCGCCTACGACCTTCCCGTCGCCTTCCCCGGCTGGACGCTGCCCGGCGTCATGACCGCCGGCGGTGTCCAGACCCTCGTCAAGGCGCAGAAGATCGCACCCGTCGGCGACGTTGTGCTGGCCGGGGCGCATCCGCTGCTGCTGCTCGTGGCCGACTTGCTCGTCCGCGACGGCGTCCCCGTGCGCGAGATCGCGTTCGCGCAGAGCATCCCGACACCGATGGACATGCTCCGCGCCCTCGGCGCCCTGCCCGGTCATCTGCGGATGCTCGCAGAGACGGGCGCGATCCTGACGCGGCTGGTGCGCAAGGGCATCCGAGTCTCGCCCCGGACCATCGTGACGGCCGCCCACGGCACGGAACACGTCTCCCGGATCGAGCTCGCCAGGGTCGACCGGCGGTGGAAGGTGACAGGCGCACCCCGCGAGGTCGCCGCATCGCATCTCGTGCTCGGGTACGGCTTCTCCGCATCGACGGAGCTCGCCCGTCAGATCGGATGCGAACTCGCATTTGATTCGCCGCGGGGTGGCTGGGTGGTCACACACGACGAACGACTGCAGACATCCGTCCCCGGAGTGTTCGTCGCCGGCGAGCCCACGGGCATCGCCGGCGCCGACCAAGCCCGCGCCGAGGGTACGCTCGCGGGACTCGGGATCGCCGCGAGCCTCGGACGCGCCGTGTCAGCCGCGGCCTTCGCCGAAGCGGAACGTGGCATCCACACATCGACACGGTTCTCCGCTGTTGTGCAGAACATGTTCGAACCGGTCCGTGGCGCGCTCGGAGACCTGGCGACGCGAGAAACCACCGTCTGTCGATGCGAACTGGTCACACGCGGCGAACTCGACGACTTCCTCGAATCGTCACCGTTCGTCAGCAACGTCAACGCCGTCAAGCTCTCCTGCCGGACGGGCATGGGCCCCTGCCAGGGACGCTACTGCGAGAGCAGCGTCGGCACTGTCCTCGCATCGGCACGTGAGCAGACGATCGGGCTCGGCGGACGCTTCTCCGCCCACCTGCCGATCAAACCTGTGCCCGTCGGAGACCTACGAGACCTCGACGCGGCTGCCGAGCAGCCCGCATCGGACAACTAGGACACATGTCGCTCGGCGTCGTGATGGCCGGTGGACGCGAGACTCTCGGCGGGCGGCTCCCACTCGTACCGGCGGCGCCGTCATCCAGGTCGTTCGCCGCCCAGAGCGGCAAGCTACTGAAAGTCTGGAAAGGGCCTCCGACGCAGGTCAGAGGCCCTTCTCAAGGTAAAGTCACAGATAGGCAGACGAGTCGGGCTGTACGCCGGGTTCTGTCGCCCGGTCGCCTCGCGGCGGCCGGGGAGACGGCCATCCATCTAGGACCGGCATTGCTGCCGGCCTCGTGCGGTCTACCCGCGAACTCGGGCGGGCCGCCCTCGAATATTCGCGCAGGGCCGTCTCGCGACGGCCCCTCTTGACCTTGCTCCGGGTGGGGTTTACCTAGCCGCCTGAGTCACCTCAGGCGCTGGTGGTCTCTTACACCACCGTTTCACCCTTACCGAGAACCGAAGTCCCCGGCGGTCTGTTTTCTGTGGCACTGTCCCGCGGGTCACCCCGGGTGGCCGTTAGCCATCACCCTGCCCTGTGGAGCCCGGACGTTCCTCGGGGAGACCCGAAGATCCCCACGCGGCCGTCCGCCCGGCTCGTCTGCCGTGCCGACCATGCTACCCGCCTGGACGGGGCCGCCGGACGGGGCGGGCTCAGATGAATTCCTCGGTCTCCAGGTCGAAGGCGAATGGCGTCGGGAGAGTGAGCCGCTTACCGAACGGGATCGTGCAGTGCTGACGGTAGTCGTCCCCCTCCGGCTCGCTGAACAGCGTCACCGAGGACTGCTCACGGTCGACCAGGAGGTAGAGCGGGACGGGTCCGCGGGCGTAGCAGTGACGCTTGTCCGTGCGGTCGGCCCGGGGCTTGGACGAGGTGACCTCGACGACGAGAGCCACCCCCTCACACGGCATCCAGGGTTCGGCTCCCCGGTACAGACGCAGTTCGGTGGGGGCGAAGGTGCCGTCGGGAATGACGTGGTTCCTGGGACAGCGTCCGCCGCTCCTCAGCTTCAGTCCCTTGTTCCCGGAAAATCGCATCTTGGTGCGAGAGCGGGTGATCACTTGCTCCAGGATCACGCCGATGTAGTCCTCGTGGTCCCCGTCCGGCGGCGGCGTCACGACAATCTCCCCCTCGATCAGCTCGGCCCGGAAGCCCTCCGGCGTATCCAGCGCCAGGAAGCCCTCCAGCAGGACGTCCGCCTGCGTGAGCGGTTCGTGCGGCATGGCAGTCATGTCACGCCCCTTCCTCGGTCGCTCGCCAGATTGGGACATCGCTGGACCCGCCGTCCGTGAGATGGGAGTTCTTCCTTCGATCGTGGCACAGGAGGGGGCGGAGTTGTCAGATGCGGGCGGTTCGGCACCACCGCATCGGTCTGCTGCCCGGGCCCGGCAGGAGGCCGGGATCCGGGTGCCGTCGCCCCCGCGCTCACGCGGGGGCGAAGAGGACCTTCGCCGAGCCAGGGTCCGCCCGGGCGAGCCTGACCGGCAGCCGCTCCCCCAGGGGGAGCTTCGCCGTGCCGCCCTCGACGCGGGCGACGACGGCCGGGTCGTCGATGTGGATGGTGCCCGTGGTCGGCTCCTGCTCCGACACGTCGATCACGTACGCGTCGAAGACCTCACCGATCCGGTCCTTGAGGAGCGCGGCCTCGACCACGTCGACGCATTCGCGCTCCACCGTGTTGGCGCGCCTCGTTCCGTCCGCCATCTCCTTCGGCAGGCCGGGCAGCGCGGCGAGGACCCACTCGGGCGGGTCCTGTTCCGCGACGGCGGCGACGCACAGCTCGGCCGCGTACCGGTCGACGAGGCGGCGCAGCGGGGCGGTGCAGTGCGTGTAGAGGTCGGCGACGGCCGCGTGGACGGCGGGGGTGGGGAGTTCGCCGTGCGCGAAGACGGTGTAGCCGGCGCCGCGCAGGAGGGTGGTGCACTCCTGGAGGAACGCGGCGTGGGTGGTCCTCCTCGGGTCGAGGGAGCGGACGACCTCGGCGTACGGGACATGGTGCGGCCAGTCGACGTGCAGCGCCTCGGCCGAGCGCCGGAGCCGGGCCACGGCGCCGTCCGGGGCGACCGGGAGGGTCCGCAGGATGCCGGTACCGGTCTCCGTCATGAGGTGGGCGGCGGCCATGCCGGTCAGCAGGGAGATCTGGGCGTTCCAGCCGTAGGCAGGCAGCGGGGCGCGGTAGTCCAGGCCGTATGTGCCGTCGCGCGCGACGATCTCCTGCTCGGGCACATTGAGGGAGATTCCGCCACGGGCGACCTCCTGTTCCTCGCGGAGCCGTCCGATGTTCCGGAGCAGGGCCAGGGGCTCTTCGGCAGTGCCCGATTCGATCTGCCGCTGGACGCCCGCGTAGTCGAGTTTGGCGCGGCTGCGGACGAGGGCCCGGCGTACCGAGGTGGCGACGGTGGCGCCCTCGGCGTCGAGGTCGATCTGCCAGAGCAGGGCGGGGCGGGTCCGGCCGGGGAGGAGGCCGGCCGCGTCCTCGGAGAGCGAGGTGGGGTGGAGCGGCACCTGTCCGTCGGGGAAGTAGAGGGTCGTCACCCGGCGGTGGGCCTCGGTGTCGAGTGCGCCGCCGGGGTGTACGAAGGCGGCGACATCGGCGATGGCGCAGTGCACGCGGAAACCGTGACGGCGGCGTTCGAGGTGCATGGCCTGGTCGAGGTCGGTCGACGCGGGCGGGTCGATGGTGAAGAACGGCAGGTCCGTCGCGTCCCGATGGGCCGACACCGCCGGGGCGCCCGCCGCCTGTGCCGCTTCGGCGAGGACGTCGGGCGGGAAGCCGTCGGGCACGCCGAGTTCGGTACGCAGTTTGCGCAGGGCCGCCCTCAGCGGGGTGTCGGCCGGCCCGGTCATGTGGAGATGGCGGCGGGGCATGCACCGAGCGTATGGCGGGGCGGGGCGGGCGGCATCCTGGGTGGCGGCCGGGCGTGGGGCCGCTGTCCGGCCCCGATCCGCCGGGACCGGCCCCGATGGCGGTGCCGGCGGCCCCCGTACGCTGGTGCGCGGGCCTTCTCGGCCCGTCTGCCTGTGCGTACGTACGAAGGAGAACCGCCGTGCTCGTGCTGTTGCCGCCCTCCGAAGGAAAGGCCGCGTCGGGGCGCGGAGCACCCTTGAAGCCGGAGTCGCTGTCGCTGCCGGGGCTGGCCGCGGCGCGGGCCGCGGTCCTCGACGAGCTGGTCGAACTGTGCACGGCGGACGAGGAGAAGGCCCGTGAGGTGCTCGGGCTGAGCGAGGGGCTGCGCGGCGAGATCGCGAAGAACGTCGAGCTGCGGACGGCGGGGACGCGTCCGGCCGGGGAGATCTACACGGGAGTGCTGTACGACGCCCTCGGTCTGGCTTCGCTGGACGCGGCGGCCAAACGGCGGGCCGGAAAGGCGTTGCTGGTCTTCTCCGGGCTGTGGGGCGCCGTACGGGTGGGCGACCGGATTCCTTCGTACCGCTGCTCGATGGGGGTGAAGCTGCCGGGGCTCGGCGCGCTCGGCGCGTACTGGCGCGACCCGATGGCAGCGGTCCTGCCGGAGGCGGCCGGGGACGGACTGGTCCTGGACCTGCGGTCGTCCGCGTACACCGCGGCCTGGAAGCCGAAGGGTGAGGTGGCGGAGCGCACGGCGAGCGTGCGGGTGCTGCATGCCCAGATGGTGGACGGGGTCGAGAAGCGGTCCGTGGTCAGCCACTTCAACAAGGCGACGAAGGGTCGGATGGTCCGCGATCTGCTGCTGGCGGGCGCCCGGCCGAAGGGGCCCGCGGAGCTGGTGGAGACCTTGCGGGAGCTCGGGTACGTGGTGGAGGCCGAGGCTCCCGCGCGGGCCGGGCGGGCGTGGTCGGTCGATGTCGTGGTGACCGAGATCCACTGAGCCGGAGGGCTCGATTGTGTCGCGGCACGCTGCGGTCCGCTGCGGCAGGCTGCGGCACGCCACAGCGCGTTGCATCATACGCAACGGTCATTGCGTAGCGTGCTTGCGCGCGGCAAGATGAGCGCATGACCCCCTCTGTGCTGGACCTTGCCCCCGTCGTGCCCGTTGTCGTTCTGGAGGATGCCGCCGACGCGGTGCCGCTCGCCCGGGCCCTGGTCGCGGGCGGGCTCCCGGCCATCGAGGTGACACTGCGCACCGCCGCGGCACTGGACGCGATCAGGGCGATCGCGGCCGAGGTGCCGGACGCGGTGGTCGGCGCGGGCACGGTGATCTCCGTACGGAACGTCTCCGACACCGTCGCTGCGGGCGCCCGGTTCCTGGTGAGCCCCGGCTGGACGGAGACGCTGCTGGACGCGATGAAGGCATCGGGGGTGCCGTTCCTGCCGGGCGTCTCGACGACGTCCGAGGTGGTGGCGCTGCTGGAGCGCGGGGTCACCGAGATGAAATTCTTCCCGGCCGAGGCAGCGGGTGGCACGGCGTATCTGAAGGCGCTCTCCTCGCCGCTGCCGCAGGCCCGGTTCTGCCCGACCGGCGGCATCTCCCTCGCCTCCGCGCCGTCCTATCTCGCACTGCCCAACGTCGGCTGTGTGGGCGGCAGTTGGATGGTGCCGGCGGATGCGGTGGCGGCGAAGGACTGGGCACGGGTGGAGCAGTTGGCGCGCGAGGCCGCGGCGCTGCGCGGCTGACGGGGGCAGTTGGCGGGGCCTGCATGAGGTGCCGGACGCGACGGTTCCAGGCACCCGGTGCCAGCCCCACGCCAAGTGCCGGACGCGACGGTTCCAGGCCCCCGCCGCCCCCTACCTCAGATGCGACGTGTCATTCAGCAGCCTGAGTGACACGTTCCCGTCCGAGTAGTACGCGACCGCGGACACCGAGGCCGCCGAGAGTTCCATCCGGAACATGGCTTCCGGCGGGGCGCCGAGCGCCAGGCGGACCAGGGTCTTGATCGGCGTCACATGGGTGACCAGGAGAACCGTGCGGCCCGCGTAACGGGCGGTGAGGCGGTCGCGGGTGGCCGCGACGCGGCGGGCCACCTCGGCGAAGCTCTCGCCGCCGCCGGTGGGGGCCGCCTTCGCGGAGGCGAGCCAGGCGTCCAGGTCGGGGCCGTAACGCTCGCGCACCTCGGCGAACGTCAGCCCCTCCCAGGCGCCGAAGTCCGTCTCTCGCAGACCGTCCTCGATCCGGACCTCCAGACCGAGCCGGGCCGCCACCGCGGCCGCCGTTTCGCGGCAGCGGCGCAGTGGGGAGCTGACGATCTCCTCGATCGTGCCGCGGGCGGCCAGCGACCGGGCGATGCGTTCGGCCTGGTCACGGCCGGTCGCCGAGAGTTCGGGGTCACTGCCGCCACTGCCCGAGAAACGCTTCTCGGGGGTGAGGGCCGTCTCGCCGTGCCGAAGCAGTACGAAGGTGGCGGGCGCGCCGAGGTCGGGCGCCGCGGCCCAGCCCACCTGGGGCGCGGCCGTGACTGCGGCCGGTGCCGTGCCCGTGGCGGCTCCCGGGCGGGCGGACATCGCCGCGCGGGCCTTCGCCGCGCCCGCCGCCGCGTCACCGGGCGGCCCGGAGACCGGTGGCAGGACGGCGGTCGTCGAGGGACGGGGGGTGTCGAGGGCGGCCGTCGAGGACGACGGTTCCCACTGCCTGCCGCGCTTGCCCGCGTCCATCGCCTCGTTGGCGAGCCGGTCCGCGTGCTTGTTCTGCTCGCGCGGGATCCACTCGTACGTGACGGCGGAGGCCGGCAGGATCCTGGCGGCCTCCGCCGCGAGCGGCTTCATGTCGGGGTGCTTGATCTTCCAGCGGCCCGACATCTGTTCCACGACCAGCTTGGAGTCCATCCGGACCCGCACCCGGAGCGCGCCGTCCGCCGAGGCGTCCGGCAGCAGCGCCTTCGCCGCCTTCAGGCCGGCGATGAGGCCCTTGTACTCGGCGACGTTGTTCGTCGCGACGCCGATGTACTCGGCGGCCTCGGCAAGGGTCTCCCCCGTCACCGGGTCGATGACGACCGCACCGTAACCGGCGGGCCCCGGGTTGCCCCGGGAACCGCCGTCGGCCTCGATGACGAGCTGGCGCGACTGGGTCATTACAGGCCCGAATCCGCCGTACGGACCAGGATGCGGCGGCAGTTCTCGCAGCGCAGGACGGTGTCCGGGGAGGCTGCCTTCACATCGTTGACCTCGGTGATGTTCAGTTCGAGACGGCAGCCCTCGCAGCGGCGCTGGTAGAGGCGGGCCGCGCCGACCCCGCCCTGCTGGACGCGGAGCTTGTCGTACAGCTTCAGCAGGTCCGCGGGGACGGAACCGGCGACGAGCTCGCGCTCCCGGGTGACGGTCGCGGCCTCCTCGTCGAGCTCCTTGGTCGCGGCGTCGCGACGGGCAATCGCGTCGTCGGCCTTGGCCTGGACCGCGGAGACCCGGTCGGACAGCTCGGTGACGCGCTCCTGGGCGGACTCGCGGCGCTCCATCACTTCGAGGACGACGTCCTCCAGGTCGCCCTGGCGCTTGGCCAGCGAGGCGATCTCGCGCTGGAGGCTCTCCAGGTCCTTCGGCGAGGCGACCGCACCCGAGTCGAGGCGCTGCTGGTCACGGGCGGCGCGCTGGCGCACCTGGTCGACGTCCTGTTCCGCCTTGATCTGCTCGCGGGCGGTGTCGCTCTCCTCGGTCTGCGAGGCGACCAGCAGGTCGCGCAGTTGCGCGAGGTCGCTGGTGAGCGACTCGATCTCGGCGTGCTCGGGCAGCGACTTGCGGCGGTGCGCAAGCTGCGACAGACGTACGTCGAAGGCCTGGACATCGAGGAGTCGGATCTGGTCGGCGGGCGCGGCGTTCAGTTGGGGGCTCCAGAAGAGTGGTGGGTGGTGGTGGTCCAGGGGTCGGTGACCTGCTTCGAGACATGGACCCGCAGGCCCCATCCGTGGCGGTCGGAAATCGCGTCGAGCTGCGCCGCTGCCTGTTCGCACCAGGGCCACTCGGTGGCCCAGTGTGCGGCGTCGATCAGGCCGAGCGGGGAGTGCTGGATGGCTTCGGAGGCCGGGTGGTGGCGCAGGTCGGCGGTGAGGAAGGCATCGACGCCCGCGGCGCGCACCGCGTCGAAGAGGCTGTCGCCGGAGCCGCCGCTGACCGCGACGGTACGCACCGTCGCCGCGGGGTCGCCCGCGAGCCGGATGCCCTGCGCGGTGGCGGGCAGCCGGGCGGCGGCGCGGGCAGCAAAGTCGGCCAGGCTCTCGGGATGGTCGAGCGCACAGATCCGGCCAAGGCCGCGACGGCCCTTGGGGTCGGTGGGATCCGGTACGAGGGGCCCCTCGACGCGCAGGTCGAGCGCACCGGCGAGGGCGTCACAGACGCCGGGGTCGGCGGTGTCGGCGTTGGTGTGGGCGACGTGCAGCGCGACGTCGTGCCTGATGAGGGTGTGCACGACCCGGCCCTTGAAGGTGTCGGCCGCGACCGTCGTCGTACCCCGCAGATAGAGGGGGTGGTGGGTGACGATCAGCTGGGCGCCGAGCCTGAGTGCCTCGTCGACGATCTCGTGGACGGGGTCGACGGCGAAGAGGACCCGGTCGATGCGCGAGGCGGGGTCGCCGCAGACGGTACCGACCGCGTCCCAGCCCTCGGCCCGCTCGGGCGGCCAGAGAGCGTCGAGCTCGGCGATGACTTCGGACAGACGGGGCACAAGGAAAAGGCTACCTGCCCTTCGTGCCCCGTCGCCCATGGCTTCCGCGACCCGTACGGACGGGCCACGGTGTGCGAAGAATCGTTACGGCCTGATCCACTCGCCATCGTGCACCAGGTTGTCACTTCACGAGGTCGTTGACGACCGGATCGTTACTTCACGAGGTCGGCGCGGAGGTCGTCGAGGACCAGGTTCGCGGCCGTGACACCGAGGCCGAGGTACCAGGTCTCGTCGGAGACGTCCTTGGCCCGGCCGTCCTTGACCGCCTTGAGGTTCTTCCACAGCGGGTTGGACTGGGTGGTGTCGCGCTTGGTGGCCTTCACGTCGCCGTAGACGCCGGTGAAGATCCAGTCGGCGTCGGCCTCGTCGATCTTCTCCGGGCTGATCTCCGCGGCGAGGTCGTCGATCTGCTGGTTCTTGGGCCGCGGCAGGCCGACGTCCTCGAGGATGGTGCCGATGAAGGACGCCTTGGCGTAGAGGCGGATGCGGTCCGGGAGGTAGCGGACCATGGAGATGGTCGGCTTGTCCGGGCCGATGTCCTCACCGAGCTTCTTCGCCTTCGCCTCGTAGGCGTCGAGCTCGCTCTTCGCCTTGGCGGTCCTGTCCAGCGCCGCCGCGTTGAGGAGGTAGTTCTCCTTCCAGGTGAAGCCCGGGCGGATGGAGAACACGGTCGGTGCGATCTTGGAGAGGGCGTCGTACTTGTCGGCGGCGCGGAGCTGGCTGCCGAGGATCAGGTCGGGCTTCAGGCCGGCGATGGCTTCGAGGTTGAGGTTGTTGATCGTGCCGACGTTCTTGGGGTTGCCCGCGTCCTTCTTCAGGTACGAGGGGATGGCCGCGTCGCCCTCGGAGGGGGCGTAACCGACCGGCTTCACGCCGAGCGAGACGACGTTGTCGAACTCGCCGACGTCCAGCACGACGACGCGCTTGGGGGCAGACTTGATCTCCGTCTTGCCCATGGCGTGGGTGAGGGTACGGGGGAACTGGCCGGCCTTGGCGTCCGTCCCGTACGCCGCCGTCTTCTTCGCGGCGTCGCCGAAGTCCTTGCCGCCGGTCGCGACGGCCGCCTTCTTGTCGCCGCCGGACTTGGCCGAGTCGCCCGATCCTGCGTCATCGCTCCCGCAGGCGGAGAGGGAAAGGGCGGCGGCCACTGCCAGGCCGACTGCGGCGGTACCGCGGCGACGAAGGGACATCACTTGCTCCAGATCGAAGGTCACAACCAGGACTGCTTAGGACTGCCTAACCTTACCTATTCGGTTTCACGTCCAGCACAGGTACCCCCTCGCCCTCAGGCGAACCCCGGCATCACCACCCTTATGTGTGAAGTGACCGGTCTCGTGTTGTTCGGCAGGAAGTGCGAAAACTAGCTTCGGTTGCCGGAGGTGACCAGTCCATGACTGCCTGTGCTATCGAGAACGAGACCGTGGGGGCGGCCGGGGATGCCGGAGACGCCGGAACCGCCGGAACCGCCGGAGACACGGTCCTGGGGGACGACGAGCCGGATGCGCCGGGTGAACCGGGTGCGCCCGACCGGGCGGCCCTCGTGCCGCCCGCCTTCACGATCGCGGCGGACGGTTCGTACGCGGCCCGGCTCGCCCGGCGCGACATCGGCGCGGCGGGCGAGCCGTCGCACGAGGCCGGGCAGGCGTGGTTCGTGGAGCGCTGGACGCTCGACGGGCACGAGCCGTACGCCGTGCCGCTCCCCCTCGACCAGCCGGAGGAGCCGGACTCGGATGTGCTGCCGCTGGCCGACGGGCGCGTACTGATCCGGCGCCGGGTCGCGGACCGGCATGCGTTCTCGTTGCTGTACCCGACCGGTCCCGGAACTGGTGAACTGCCGCTCGGCGCCCTCGGATGCGCGGATCCGACCCTGCTGCCGCCGTCGCCGGACGGCCGGTGCGCGTACGCCCTGTCGGTCGGTGCGCGCTCCACCGCCGTCTGGCGAGTGGCGGGCGGCGCCTTCGGCCCCGAGCAGGTCGCCGAGGTGCCCGGGCGCTGCTCCGGCGGGGTCTGGCTGGACCGGGCGGGTCGGCTGCTGGCCCTGGACCGGGAGCTGCCGGGCGGCGGGCCGGTCAAGGCGGTCGCCGTGGACCTGGAGCGGGGCGGCGAGGTGACACCGCTGCTGCAGATCGCGCCGGGGAGCAACGACCGGCTGCTGCTCGCCGACGTGGACAGCGGTCTGCTGCTGATCCGCTCGGACGCGCCGGGGCACGACCGGCTCGGGTGGGGGGTGCTGGGCAGCTGTCTGCCGGTGCGTTTCCCGGAGTGTCTGCGTCCGGCGGATGTCGCGGTGACGCCGTTCGCCGTACAGCCGGGGCAGATGCTGATGCCGGAGAGCTGTGCGGTGGCCTTAAGGATCGACGGGGCGGCGGGCAGCTGGCTCGGGGTGTGGCGGCCGGCGGGGCGCCGGCTGCATCAACTCGCCGCCCCCGAGGGGTGGCAGGCCGGTCGCGGGGTATGGACCCGGGACGGGGTGCTCAGACTTCCGTACGCCAACGAGAACGTGGCGTGCGGGGTGGCACTGCTGGAGGCACCGGTGGACGGGGAACACGGCGATCGGCCGTCGGCGGATCCGGCCGCGGAAAGCGGTATGCAACCATCCGCTGCCGCTGCGCCTCTTCCAGTGTGCAAGCCGATTCCCCTGGGGCAGGCGCCTCTCATGGGGCGGCCGGTGCCTGGCTAGAATCCTGGGCCTGGGCTACGCAGCCGTACTTCTCGGTCGCTGTAGGTGACCGTGTGGTGTTGCGGTGGCGTGATCGGCCCTGGCGACACACACGTAAGCGATCACGACGGGGTGACTTCCCACATGTCTGAAGCCCGAACCGACACGACCCAGACGCGCCCGCCGGGGGCGGACGCGGAACGGGCCGAAGCCGGCGGCGCCGGAAAGCACCGAGGGGGTGTCGCGACGGACGACACCGCAGCACAGCCGCACGGCCGTCACCGACGCCCCCACGAAGGGGACAACCGGGCGGCCTGACCGCGCGGAACATCAACGAGGGACGGGTGGGCCCCGGCAGCCGATCGGCTGCCGGGGCCCACCGGTGTCCCTTTGCCCCTTGCGGTCAGCCCCGTTTCAGACCGAGCACCTCCGCCGCGGCGAACGTCTCGTTCGGCGGGCGGTCCTCGTAGTACGGGGAGATCAGCGCGTCGAGTTCGTCGAAGGAGAACGTCTCCTTCGACGAGTCGAACTTCGCGGCCACCCTGGGGCGTTCGACGATCGCGACCATCCCGCCGTGCACGACGAGCAGCTGCCCGTTGACCTTGGCGGCCGCCGGGGAGGCCAGGTAGCCGACCAGCGGCGAGACGTGCTCGGGGGCGAGCGCGTCGAGCCGGCCGTCCGCCGGTTCCTGGAAGCCGGCGAAGACGTCCTGGGTCATCCGGGTGCGGGCCCGCGGGCAGATGGCGTTGGCGGTCACGCCGTACTTGGCCAGGGCCAGGGCCGTGGAGGTGGTGAGGCCGACGATGCCGCCCTTGGCCGCCGCGTAGTTCGGCTGGCCCGCCGAGCCGGCCAGGAACGCCTCCGAGGAGGTGTTGACGATCCGCCCGTAGACCGGGCCGCCGGACTCCTTGGAGCGGGCCCGCCAGTGGGACGCGGCGAAGTGGGTGGTGTTGAAGTGGCCCTTGAGGTGGACCCTGATGACGGAGTCCCATTCGTCCTCGGTCATCGAGAACACCATCCGGTCGCGCAGGATGCCCGCGTTGTTGACCAGGATGTCGAGCTTTCCGTACGTGTCGACGGCCAGCTCCACCAGTTCGCGGGCCTGCGCGTGGTCGGAGACGTCGCCGAGGTGCGCGACCGCCCGGCCGCCCGCCGCCCGGATCTGCGCGGCGACCTCCTCGGCGGGGGTCGCGGACGCCTCGCCGGAGCCGTCGCGGCCCGGCTGCCCGTAGTCGTTGACGACGACGGACGCGCCGAGCCCCGCCAGTTCCAGCGCTTCGGCGCGTCCGAGGCCGCGGCCCGCGCCCGTGACGATCGCCGACATGCCGTCCAGGGGACGTGACAGGGGAAGTGACATCGGAATCTCGGAGCCTCTCAGGAGGGATCGGGGGCACGGGTGAGGCCGTCAGAGTTCGATGCAGGTGCGCAGCGACTCGCCGGTCCTCATCTGGTCGAGGGCGTCGTTGATGCCGTCGAGCCGCACCCGGTGGGTGATCATCGATTCGAGGTCGATGCGGCCGGCCCGCCAGAGCGCGATGGCCCGTTCGTACGAGCGGAGCACGTCCCCTCCCCCGTACATGGAGGGCAGGATCCGCTTCTCGTCGAAGAACAGCTCGAACATGTTGACCTGGAAGTTGTCGTCCATGGCGCCCGCACCGACGACGCAGAGGGTGCCGCCGCGCCGGGTGTTCTCGTACGCCGTGCGGGCGGTGGCCGACTTGCCGACGACCTCGAAGACGTAGTCGAAGCCCTCGCCCGCGGTGATCCGCTGCTTGGCGTCGGCGAACTCGTCCGGGGACACCGCCTCCGTCGCGCCGAACCGCAGGGCCGCCTCGCGCCGGGACGCGACCGGGTCCACGGCCACGATCTGCGCGGCGCCCTGCACCCTGGCGCCCTGGATGGTGGAGATGCCGACGCCGCCGCAGCCGATCACGGCGACCGACGAACCGGCTTCCACCTGTGCGGTGTTGATGGCCGCGCCGAGCCCGGTGGTCACCCCGCAGCCGATCAGCGCGGCGATCTCGAACGGCACGTCGTCGGGGATCGGCACGGCGCAGCCCGCGCCGACGACGACCTCCTCGGTGAAGGTGCCGGTGCCCGCGAAGCCGAAGACATCTCCCCCGGGGCGCTTGAAGTTGGGCGTGCCCGCGTTCATGAAGCCGGCCAGGCAGAGCTGGGTCTGGCCGCGTTTGCAGGACGGACAAGCCCCGCACGCGGGCAGCCAGCAGACCAGCACCCGGTCCCCCTCGCTCAGCCCGGTGACGCCGTCGCCGACGTCCAGGACCTCGCCCGCGCCCTCGTGCCCCGGGATGAACGGGGCGGGCTGCGGCAGTACGCCGCTCATCGCGGAGACGTCGGAGTGACACAGTCCGGTGGCCCGGATGCGAAGCTTGACCTTGCCGGGACCGAAGCCCACTGCCTCGACGTCGTCGAGGACTTCGAGCTTGTCCTGGCCTATCTCGTGCAGTACGGCTGCGCGCATGGTGCGGCTCCCCTCATGGGCCTGTGGACCTCTTGGAGTTGATTCAGGAGTGTTCGACGAAGGTGTCACCGAGGACCACGGCGTTGTCCCGCTCGACGGCCCTCACCTCGACCCGCACCTCGTCCCCGCCGGTCCACATCTCGATGCGGAGGGTCTCGCCGGGGAAGACGACCCCGACGAACCGGGTGCGGTAGGAGCGGATACGGGTCACATCGCCACCGAGCACCGTGTCGGTGACGGCCTTGAGTGTCATGCCGTAGGTGCACAGCCCGTGCAGGATCGGCCGGTCGAAGCCGGCGAGCCTGGCGAACTCGGGGTCGGCGTGGAGCGGGTTCCAGTCCCCGGAGAGGCGGTACAGCAGCGCCTGGTCCGGGCGGATCGGACGCTCCACGATGTGGTTGGGGGCGATGGCGGGATGGACCATCCGCCCGGACGGGCCGCGCTCACCGCCGAAACCGCCCTCGCCCCGGACGAAGATCTGGGCGTCGTTGGTCCACAGCGGACCCTCGTCGTCGGCGGCCTCGGTACGCAGCACCAGTACGGCCGCCTTGCCCTTGTCGTACACCGCGGCGACCTTCGAGGTCTGTACGGCGCTGCCCTTCACGGGGATCGGCCGGTGCACCCGTACGCTCTGCGCGCCGTGCAGGACGTTGGCGAGGTCGACGTCGACGCCCGGCGAGGAGAGGCCGCCGACGACGCCCATGCCCGCACCCGCGACGGTGGCGAAGGAGGGCAGCACCTGGAGCCGGGACTCCAGGGTGTAGCGCAGCTCTCCGGGGTCGGTGGCCGGGTCGGCCCGGACCGGATCGGCACCCGCGCCGATCCCCAGGTGGTAGAGCTGGACGTCCTTGTGGTCCCAGCTGATCCGGGTGGACCGGGGTTCGGCGGCAACAGCCTTTTCGGCATCAATGGGCATGGGGAAGCTGCTCCTTGATGGTGGGAAGACCTCGGCGCGGCCGTCCGCACCGTCGGCCGCACCGAGGTCGTGCGGGACCGGCCGCCACGCCCGTTCTAGAACGCGTTCTAGCCGATGACCCCATGTATAACGCAGCGCCCATCCGTTGTGAAGACCGCTGCTGACGCGGCGTCAGATCGGGCGTCCGGTCGGACCCCGGCCATGACATTTGTCATGGCGAAGTCCGTACACACACCTCTGCCGGAGTGCCGGGCGCCCTCCGTAGCGTCGTGGTCATGAAGCAGACAACGGGGAGTTCGGCCGCGGTGGTCCTCACCGCGGTGGTCAAGACCTTCGGCCGGGCGGGGCGGACCGTACGAGCCGTGGACGGGATCGATCTGTCCATCGGCCGCGGCGAGACCGTGGCCCTGCTGGGCCGCAACGGCGCGGGCAAGTCCACCGCCATCGGCCTCCTGCTGGGGCTGAACGAGCCGGACTCCGGCCGGGTGCGGGTGCTGGGCCGGACCCCCGGGCAGGCGGTCCGGGCCGGTCTGGTCGGCGCGATGCTCCAGGACGGGCGGCCCATCCAGCGCGTCACCGTCCGCGAACTGATCGCCTTCGTCGCCTCCACCTACCCGCGGCCGATGCCGGTGGCCGAGGCGCTCTCGCTGGCGGGCGTCTCCACGTACGCGAACCGGCGCATCGACAAGCTCTCCGGCGGCCAGACCCAGCGCGTCCGCTTCGCCGTCGCGCTGGCCGGCAACCCCGAGCTGATCGTCCTGGACGAGCCGACCGCCGCTCTGGACGTGGAGGCACGCCGCACGTTCTGGGACTCGATGCGGGCCTACGCCCGGCGCGGCAACACCGTCCTCTTCTCCACCCACTACCTGGAGGAGGCCGACGAGAACGCCGACCGGATCGTCGTCGTCGACCGGGGCCGGGTCGTCGCGGACGGCAGCGGGGACACGATCAGGGGCTCGGCCGGCAGCAGTCTCGTCTCCTTCGACCTGGCGGGCCGGCCGGCCGGGGGCCTGGAGCTGCTGCCCGGGGTCGTGACCGTCGAGGTGTCCGGGGACCGGGCGCTGCTGCACACGGACGACTCGGACGCCACCGTCATGGAGCTGGCCCGGCTGGGCGCGATCCGTGACCTCCAGGTCTCCCGGGCCACGCTGGAGGACGCGTTCCTCTCCTTGACCTCACCGGCCGCCGCAGTGCCCGTAAGCGACTCCGGGTCCAAGTCCGGGTCCGAGTCCGAGTCCGACTTCGAAGGGGAGACCGTGTGATGTACCGCTACATCGTGCTCGAAATCCGCCGGACCCTGCGCGACGGTTTCTTCCTGATCTTCGGGACCGGGATGCCGGTGATGATGTACCTGCTCTTCACCAACATCGGCGGGGGCGACGGCGTCGACGGCTGGAAGACCGCCTCGATGGTCGGCATGGCCGCGTACGGGGCACTGGGCTCCGCCATGTCGATCGGTACGGGGGTCGCCTCCGACAAGACGCTCGGCTGGCTCCAGCAGCTGCGGGTCACCCCCCTCGCCCCTTCGCAGGTGGTCGTGGGGCGGGCCATCAGCGGCTCGGTGACCGTCCTGCCGACGATCCTGACGGTGCTGCTGGCCGGTGGACTGCTCAACGGGGTGCGGCTGGACGCCTGGCAGTGGATCACGCTGGCGCTGCTGCTGTGGATCGGCGCGCTGCCGTTCACGCTGCTCGGCCTCGGCAACGGCTACCGGCTCACCCCGCAGGGCACCGGAGTGGTCAACGTGGCCTGCTTGATGGGCTTCGCGATCGTCGGCGGGCTGTGGTTCCCGCTGGAGCTGCTGCCAAAATGGCTGCGCTCCGTCGGCAGGTTCACCCCTGCCAACCGGTTCGCGGATCTGGGCTGGGCGACCACCGACGGGCACGCGCCCGGCACCGGAACGGTCGTGGTCCTCTGCGCATGGCTCCTGCTGTTCGGTACGTACGCCGTGATCTCCTACCGTCGGTCCGCGAGGACCGTATGACCAGAGAGGACCGTATGACCGGAGAGGACTGCATGACCGGAGAAGACCACCGGACAGAAATGGACATGGCCAGGAACCGGACGGACACGGGGGCGAATGCCCGCCCGGGGAGATGGCGGAACCGGCGCAGACGGCGCGACAACCGGCGCCCGGGACCGCCCGGACCGTACACCCTGCTGCCCTGGCTGCTGATGGGCCTGGGCTCCTTCTCCAACCTCTTCCAGGGAGAGGCCCCCAACCCGTGGCTCGGCGGCCTCGGGCTGCTCACCTTCAACTCCCTCTACGTCTCTGTGGTGTTCCGCGGCTTCCACAAGAAGAAGCGTGAAAGCCCGGTCACGTACTGGCTGCTCACCGCGATGGCCACCGTGACGTTCGCGCTGGCGATCGGCTACGGCGGCAGCTGGCTGCTGTTCTTCCCGCTGCTCTCGCTGGCCTGCGGCACCGTCCTGCGCCACCGGCAGCTCGCCGCCGGCCTGCTCTCGCTGGCCGTGGTCGCCACCCTCGTCGCGGTGTGGCGCGGCAACGGCGGCTCGGACCCGTGGACCATCGGCTACGGCACGTTCATCTCGGGCGCGGTGACGGCCGCGATCCTCACCCTCGCGGAGACCGTGATGGAACTGCGCGCCACCCGGCAGGAGTTGGCCCGTACGGCCGTCGAGAAGGAGCGGCTGCGGTTCTCCCGCGATCTGCACGACCTGCTGGGCCACACCCTCTCCGTGATCGTGGTCAAGTCGGAGGCCGCGCGCCGCCTCGCACCGCGCGACATGAACGCCGCGCTCACCCAGGTCGCCGACATAGAGTCCGTCGGCCGCCAGGCCCTCACCGAGATCCGGGAGGCCGTCACCGGCTATCGGGAGGGGAGCCTCGCGACCGAACTGGACCGGGCCCGGTCCGCGCTGACCGCCGCCGGGATCGAGCCGGTGCTCCGCCGCTCGGGACCGCCGCTCGCCCCGCAGTCGGAGGCGCTGCTGGGCTGGGTGGTGCGGGAGGCCGTCACCAACGTCGTACGCCACTCCCACGCCACCACCTGCTCGTTCGTGGTCGACGGCAACGCCGAACGGGTCCGGCTGACGGTCACGGACGACGGCCGCGGCCCCGGCGCACCGGCCACACCCGGCATCGGCGGCACCGGACTGACCGGCCTCACCGAGCGCCTCGCCGCGACGGGCGGCTCGCTGCGGGCGGGCCCGGGGCCGCAGGGCGGCTTCGTCCTCACCGCGGAACTCCCGGCGGAACTCCCGGCAAAACTCGCGGCGGACATGCCGGTCGGCATGCCGGACGAGGCCGCTTCCGGCGCAGCATCAGACCCCCCTCGCGCGCGGGAGAGGTGAACGGGGCCCGGAACACCGTACGACGCAGTCCGTTCGTGTGCTTCTCCCAGGAAGGCGCGCCTCTTCACCTCGCGGCATGTCACCGTATGCGCGTGATCACACTCAATCGGTCAGCAGTCGCCGCTACGGCGACAGCCGGCGGGCAGAAGACGGGCGTCATCACCACCCACGGCAAGGGCATGAACAAGTGCCCCGGCTTCGGGGCACGCGGCGGACGCTCGCAGGGGTGCCCGGTCTGAGAGGCTGACCGTATGACTGACATGCCCGGCGGGCGGCCCTCGAAGTGTGTACGTGTCCTGCTCGCCGAGGACCAGGGCATGATGCGCGGTGCGCTGGCCCTGCTGCTCGGTCTGGAGCCGGACATCGAGGTCGTCGCGCAGGTGGCCGCCGGGGACGAGATCGTGAACGCCGCCCTGCTGTCCCGCCCCGATGTGGCGCTGCTGGACATCGAGCTCCCGGGCCGCAGCGGTCTGGACGCCGCCGCCGAGCTGCGCGAGGAGGTGCCGGACTGCCGGGTGCTGATCCTGACCACGTTCGGCCGGCCCGGCTATCTGCGCCGGGCCATGGAGGCCGGGGCCGCGGGGTTCCTGGTCAAGGACGGCCCCGTCGAGGAACTCGCCACCGCGATCCGCCAGGTGCTCAGGGGCGAGACGGTGATCGACCCGGCGCTGGCCGCCGCCGCGCTCAGCGCCGGGCCGAGTCCGCTGACCGCGCGGGAACGGGACGCGCTGAACGCCTCCGTGGACGGGGCGACGGTCGCCGACATCGCGGCGAAGCTGCATCTGTCCGAGTCGACAGTGCGCAACTATCTGTCGTCGGCCATCGGTAAGACGGGCACCCGCAATCGCATGGAGGCGGTCCGGGCGGCGCGGCAACAGGGTTGGCTGTAGGGCCTCTCGTCCGGATCGCGCCGGGTTCGTCCGCCCCGGCCCCCGCACTACCGCCGCAGCAACGTCACCACCGCTGCCCCGCCGAGCCCGATGTTGTGCGCAAGGCCGATCCGGGCGTCCTTCACCTGCCGCCCCTGCGCCTCTCCCCTGAGCTGCCAGGTCAGTTCCGCGGCCTGGGCGATTCCGGTGGCGCCGAGCGGGTGTCCCTTGGAGATCAGTCCGCCGGACGGGTTGACCACCCATCGGCCGCCGTACGTGGTGGCCCCCGACTCGACGAGCTTGCCGGACTCCCCCTCGCCGCACAGGCCGAGCGCCTCGTAGGTGAGGAGTTCGTTGATGGAGAAGCAGTCGTGCAGCTCGATGACGTCGAGGTCGGCGGCCGAAAGCCCCGAGGCCTCGTACACCTGCCGGGCGGCGGCGCGCGACATCGGCTGTCCCACGGCGTCGACGCAGGTACCGGAGGCGAAGGAGTCGCCGGTGTCGGTGGTCATGGCCTGGGCGACGATCTCGACGGCCCGGTCGCCCAGACCGTGCTCCTCGACGAAGCGTTCCGATACGACGACGGCGGCGGCCGCCCCGTCGGAGGTGGGTGAGCACTGGAGTTTGGTCAGCGGGCGGTGGATGATCTTCGCGGCGAGGATCTCCTCGACCGTGTACGGGTCCTGGAACTGGGCGTACGGGTTGTTCACCGAGTGCCGGTGGTTCTTGGCGCCGACCGCGGCGAGCTGCGCCTCGGTCGTCCCGTAGCGTTCCATGTGCTCGCGGGCCGCGTTGCCGAATATCTGGGCGGTGGGCGGGCTCATCTCGAAACCGTGGGCGGCGGCCATGATCCCGTAGTGCCGGGCGACGGGTGATGTCTTGAAATCCGCGGCACCCCCGTCGGCACCACCGCCCCCGAGCGCGCCGCGCGTCATCTTCTCGAAGCCGAGCGCGAGGACGCAGTCGCTGCCGCCGCCCTCGACGAACTGCCGGGCCATCATCAGCGCCGTGGAGCCGGTGGCGCAGTTGTTGTTGACGTTGTAGACGGGCACTCCGGTCAGTCCGAGTTCGTACACGGCGCGCTGACCGGCGGTGGATGCCTGGAAGCAGTAGCCGACGACGGCCTGCTGGATCTGCTCGTACGCGAGGGAGGCATCGGCGAGCGCCGCCGTCCCGGCCTCCTTCGCCATGTCCCAGTACTGCCAGTCGCGGGTCTCGGGCTTCTCGAACTTCGTCATTCCGACACCGACGATGTACGCCTTCATGAGTTTCATGGGCTTCATGGGCTTGGACTTCATGGGCTTGGACTTCATGGGCTTCATGGGATTCACGGGCAAGTCCCTTCCGTTCCATCGCGTCAATCGCGCGGGAGGCCGAGGATGCGCTCGGCGACGACATTGAGCTGAACCTGCGTGGTGCCGCCCGCGATGGTCAGACAGCGGGACATCAGGAAGCCGTGCAGGGCCCGCTCCCCCGCCCCTTCGCCGACCGCGCCGGCCGGGCCGAGGAGTTCGAGGGCCAGTTCGGCGACCTTCTGCTGGTGGGCGGTCTGGACGAGCTTGCGTACGGAGGCTCCCGCGCCCGGTTCGAGTCCCGAGACCTGTTGCAGGGTGGTCCGCAGTCCGATGCAGGCGAGTGCGTGGGCCTCGGCCGCGAGTGCTCCGATCCGGGCCCGGTACGTGCCGTCGAGTTCGCCGGAGCGGGCGATCAGTGCTTCCAGGCCGGTGTCGAAGGTCATCTGGTCGGCCATGTGGACGCGTTCGTTGCCGAGGGTGTTGCGGGCGACCCGCCAGCCGTCGTCGATCTCGCCGACGACGGCGTCGGCGGGCAACAGGACGTCGTCGAAGTACACCTCGTTGAAGAGGGAGTCGCCGGTGATCTCCTTCAGCGGGCGGATGTCGATGCCCTCGGTGTTCTTCATGTCGACGAGGAAGTAGCTGAGGCCCTGGTGCTTGGGGGCGTCCGGGTCGGTCCTGGCCAGCAGGATTCCGTGGTCGGCCCACTGGGCGGCGCTCGTCCACACCTTCTGTCCGTTGATCCGCCAGCCTTCGCCGGTCCGCTCCGCCCTCGTCCGGAGCGAGGCGAGGTCGGAGCCCGCGCCGGGCTCGGAGAACAGTTGGCACCAGAGGAGCTCGCCGCGCAGGGTGGGCAGCAGATAGCGGTCCTGCTGTGCTGCCGTGCCGTGGGCGAGGAGCGAGGGGACGACCCAGGTGGCGATCCCGAGATCGCTCAGCTTCACGCCCTGTTCCTTCAACTCCTGTTGTACGACGAGTTGTTGGACGGGTCCGGCGCCGAGACCGTAGGGGTCGGGGAGGTAGGGGGCGGCGTATCCGGTCGGCGCGAGCGCGCGACGGGCGGCCTTCGGGTCGAGACCGCGGGCGACGGCTACGGCCTCGCGTGCCTCGGCCCGGTACGCCGCGGCCCCGGCGGGAAGTTCGAGGGCGAGTTCGCGGCGCGCCCCGCTCTCGGCCAGCCGGACGGCCCGCAGCCGGTGGGCGTCACCGGCCCCCAGCAGTTGCCGGGCCATCACGGTCCGGCGCAGATACAGGTGGGCGTCGTGCTCCCAGGTGAAGCCGATGCCGCCGAGGATCTGAATACAGTCCTTGGCGCAGCCGTACGCGGCGTCGAGGGCGTCCGACGCGGCGAGGGCGGCGACCATGGAGCGTACGTCCAAGGTCGCCTCCCCTTCAGCCTCTTCGGCGGCGCGGGCCGCGTCCCACACCAGCGCGCGGGCCCGCTCGACCCGTACGAGCATGTCGGCGCAGAGGTGCTTGATGCCCTGGAACTGCCCGATGGGGCGGCCGAACTGCTCGCGGACCTTGGCGTGTTCGGTTGCGGTGTGCAGCGCCTTGGCCGCGGTTCCGCACGCCTCGGCGGAGAAGAGGACGGCGGCGAGGTCGCGGACGCGCGCGGTGTCGGTCCGTACGACGCGTTCCGCGGGAACAAGTACGCCCTCGGCGCGGATCTCGGCCGTGGGGCGGGTCGGGTCGGCGCTGCGGTGCGGGCGGACGGTCAGCCCTTCGGCGTCGGCGTCGACGGCGAACCAGAGGGTGCCGGTGGCCGATTCGGCGGAGAGCAGGAGGAGGTCGGCGTCGGCGCCGGAGAGGACGGGCGGGGCGGTGCCGTCGAGCAGATGGCCGTCGCCGTGCTCGACGGCGGTGAGGGTGCCGGGGCCGAGCGCGACGGCGCCGACGCGTGCGCCGGCGGCAAGGCCGTGGATCAGGTCACGCACCGGCCCACCCACCGGTCCGCTTGCCGATTCGCGTACGGGTACATGTACTGGTTCGCCTGCCGGCTCGGGTACCGGTTCGCGTACCGGTTCGCCTGCCGGCTCTCTCGTCGGTTCGCCCGAGCCCGCCGTGTGCAGTACGGCGGAGGCGAGGACGCTCGCCAGATACGGGCCCGGAAGCGCGGCCCGGCCCGCCTCCTCCAGGACCACGGCCAGATCGAGGAGTTGGCCGCCCCCGCCTCCGCACTCCTCGGGCAGATGGATGGCGAGGAGGCCCTGCTCGGCCAGCCCGTCCCAGTACCCGGGGCGCACGCCGGGGGAATCGGGGGCGTCCGCGTCGAGGAGCTTGCGTATCTCCTCCGACGGCACGGCGCGCGCCAGCCACCCCCGTACGGCCTGTGCCAACTCCCTCTGCTCTTCGGTGATTCCGATGCCCATGCGGATCCTCGCCGGTCGCAGCCACTGGAACGGCGCAAGAGTAGAACACGTTCCATTCTGACGGAAGGTCAGATGGCCGTCGGATCGGCGCGCGCTCCGGTCCGAGTGCACAGTTGCGCCCCCATTCGTACCGCGTTCACCGGAATACCCCGGGCAGGTGGAAGGTTTCACCGTGCACACACTTGGCGGTCGGTGCTGCCCGCCCCGGACCCGAACCCCGTACTCGCCCTCGACAAACCCTCGATCACGCCGCCCGGAGGCCACGCGTATGCCACAGACGACGAACGGACAGCACGCCGGGGAACTCCACGATCCGCGGCCGCGCAAGGCGGGCGGCGGGGTCGTCCCCGTGCTCGCCTTCGCGGGCATCACCGTCGCGGTGATGCAGACCCTGCTCGTCCCCGTCATCAAGGATCTGCCCGCCCTTCTGCACACCGATCCGTCCAACGCCACCTGGGTGATGACCGCGACCCTGCTGGCGGGGGCCGTCTCGACGCCGATCATGGGGCGGCTCGGCGATCTCTACGGCAAGCGCAAGATGCTGCTCGCCAGTCTCGCCGTGATGGTGATCGGTTCTCTGATATGCGCCTTCACCGACGATCTCGTCGTCATGATCGGGGGGCGCGCGCTCCAGGGCTTCGCCATGGGCGCCATCCCGCTGGGCATCGGCATCATGCGTGACGAGCTGCCGCGCGAGAAGCTCGGCTCGGCGATGGCGCTGATGAGTTCGTCGATCGGGGTGGGCGGCGGACTCGCGCTGCCCGCCGCCGCGCTGGTCGCCCAGCACTCCGACTGGCACACCCTGTTCTTCGGCTCGGCCGGTCTCGGTGTGCTGTCGATGGCGCTGACCTTCCTCGCCGTCCCCGAGCCCACGCTGCGCGCGCCCGGCCGCTTCGATCTCATCGGCGCACTCGGGCTCTCGCTCGGGCTGGTCTGTCTGCTGCTGCCCATCACCAAGGGCAGTGACTGGGGCTGGACCTCGGGAACCACGCTCGGACTGATCGCCGCCGCCCTGGTGATTCTCGTCCTGTGGGGCCTCTTCGAGCTGCGCAGCCCGGCGCCGCTGGTCGACCTGCGGACCACGGCCCGGCGCGAGGTGCTGCTCACCAACCTCGCCTCGATCATGGTCGGGGTCGCGTTCTACGCCGTCTCGCTGGTCCTGCCGCAGCTGCTCCAGCTGCCGGTGTCGACGGGGTACGGACTCGGCCGGTCGATGGTGGTCGCGGGGCTGTGCGTGGCGCCGCTCGGTCTGACGATGATGTTCGTCGCCCCGCTGTACGCCCGGCTGTCCGCCCGCCGGGGCCCCAAGGTGTCGCTGATGCTCGGCATGCTGATCATCGCGATCGGTTACGGGGCGGGGCTCGGGCTGATGAGCGCCCCGTGGCAGACCGTGGTGATCGCGGTGGTGATCGGGGCCGGTATCGGACTCGCGTACTCCTCGCTGCCCGCGCTGATCATCGGGGCCGTCGATCCGTCCGAGACGGGTGCGGCCACCGGCCTGAACACCCTGATGCGGTCGATCGGTACGTCGGTGTCGAGCGCCGTGATCGGCATGGTGCTGGCCAACACCTCGGTGCGGACGGGCGGGGTGCCGCTGCCGTCGATGGAGGGGTTCCGCATCTCGTTCGGGATCGCGGCGGGTGCGGTGGTGATCGGGCTGGTGCTGGCCACGTTCCTGCCGTCGCAGCGCGACGCGATGCGCCCGGCGCTGCTGGCGAGCAGCGAGGACGACGCGTCGGCCCCCGCACTCTCCACGTCCCGTCCCGTGACCGGTTCGGGCGGCTTCCGCGGCCGGGTGCTGGACGCGGACGGTAAGCCGGTGGCCCGCGCCAACGTCACGCTGATCGACCACCGGGGCCGGCAGGCCGGGCTCACCGTGGCGGACGAGGACGGCCACTACCTGCTGGCCGCCCCGTCCCGCGGCGCCTACGTGCTGGCCGGGTCGGCCACCGGATACGCGCCGCGCGCCTACCCGGCGGCCTACCCCGGCGACGGGCTGCCGGTCGACGCCGATCTGGTGCTGGCGATCAGCGCACCGGAGCGTCGAACCGCGGTGTCGTCGTGAGCAGATGAGAGACGTCCGACCCGGCCGGCAGCTCCTGCGGCCCGGCGCCGCGGGTGAACAGCCGGGCGGGGCGGGCGCCCTGCACCCGGGCCTGGCGGCCGTTGACCCGCAGCCATGACCCTTCGCGCAGGCCGAGGACCGGCACGTCGTTCTCCTCCAGGAACTCGGTGAGCCGCTCCTCGCGGGTCTCGCCCTTGTGGGTGCTCTCCGGGTCCGGGTCCAGGTAGTGCGGGTTGATCTGGAACGGGACGAGGCCGAGCGTCTCGAAGGACGGCGGCTGCACGATGGGCATGTCGTTGGTGGTACGGAGGGTGGGCGCCGCCATGTTCGTACCGGCGCTGGCTCCCATGTACGGGAGCCCGCCCCGTACCGCTTCGGTCACGGCGTCCCGCAGGCCGGTCCGGTACAGGGCGCTCAGCAGCCGGAAGGAGTTTCCGCCACCGATGAACACGGCATCGGACGCGGCGAGTTCGGCGACCGGGTCGGCGTTCTCGTGGACCCCGCGGACAGTGATGCCGGACGGCTCGAGGGCATCGCGGACGCGTGCGGTGTACGCGGTGTAGTCGGCGAGCGCGTACGGCACGAAGGCCAGCCGGGCACCGGAGGGCAGGAACGCGGTGACGGTGTCGAGGGCGTGCTCCAGATAACCGCGGCCGTACTGGGTGGAATTGGAGAGCAGCAGCAGATTCACGGGGTTCCTCTTGGTTCTTTTCTGGATCATCAGGTAGTGGTGCGGGAGCGACGGGCGCGCGGCTTCGGGCGCTGCGGAGGCTGGGTGAGGCGCCTCTCCAGCAGCTGGGCCGCGTGGCGCAGGGCGTCGAGCCGGTCCTGCGGAGCCCCGCGGAAGAGCTCCTCGGCCCCGCCGAGGCTGAGGCTCCCGTACGGTTCGCGCCCGAGGAAGACCGGTACGGCGACGGTCGCGATGCCGGTGTCGTACTCGCCGGCCGTAAAGGCGTAACCCTGGGCGCGGACCTTGAGGAACTCCTCCTCCAGCCGGTCCGGATCGGTGACGGTCCGGTCGGTGAAGCGGGCCATCGGGCGAAGGCACCCTCCTCCCACACGAACCACACGGGCCGCACGGTCGGCCCGTCAGTCGCCACGCGGGCGGTGAGTGGCTGGCTGAGGAAAACATCAATGTCAAAGGGCGAAGACGTCACGCCTCCATGGTCGTTCTCCTGTCTGCGACCGGACACCCCGACCTTTGACCTACGGCCCTCAGGGCAAGCGGTGCCTGCCAACTCACTAGGATCGTCGCAACACACAGAGTGTTGCGACGATCCCTGGAATCCGCCATGCCGTCGGCGGGGCATACGCACTCTGCCGTGGCATCTGGTCGCACCCATAGCACCTCGCACTACCGTGGCTGCCATGACAGCGCAGCAGGAGATCACGCAACGCGACCTGCGCAACAGGTCCAAAGAAATCATGGACGCCGTCCAGGGCGGGCAGGCATTCACCCTCACGCGGGACGGACACCGCATCGGCGAGTTGATCCCGCTGCGCCGACGCAGGCGGTTCGTCCCGCGCGGCGAGTTCACCGCCATGTCCCGCACCGCTTCCGATATCTCGCTGGACGCCTTCCGAGCGGATCAGGACGCCACCGCCGAGCAGAGGCCGGACGACCGTTCCTAACCAGTGTGCATGAGTGGGTCCTGGACCCACTGATGTGTACTGGGCGCATCCCGAACGGTGTTGGATGCACTGGGTTGCCGCTTTCTCTTCCCGTTCGGTGGCACGTCTCTGGGGGCGTGGTCCGTTGCGGGTGGGCGGGTTCCCTCACGTCCTCGGGTGCCTGGCCCGGCCTGGGCGGTCCGATGCCCCGCACGATCACTCCGGTCGTGTGGGGGCGGTGCCGTCCGACGCCGGACCGGGTGTCCGAGGGCGCGTCGTCCGATCGCGATGCCGGCGGCATCATGACGGGACATCTTTCGCTTGGGGGTGGCCAGTGGTTTCTGCCAGTGCTGGGCACCCCACATCGAGGTGTAGGCGGGGTCGACCGCGACAACACTCAGGCCCTGTTCGGCGGCCATGGAGACCAGTCGGGCCTTGAGCCTTCCGGTCGGGATGCCGGAGATCAGCTGCCGGAACCTCTTCCTGCGGCCGTGTTTCTCGCGGGTCTTCTCGGTCGTGAAGTCGAGGTCTTCGATGCCGATCGCGGTCACGCTGCACCGCTTGGCCCAGTTGATCAGGCGGGTCAGGGCGTGGCGGATCTGTGCGTCGCGATGAGCGGTGGTGCCGGACAGGTCGTAGGGGAAGCGGCGCGGGTCGCCGATGGGGTTGCCGTGTGGGTCGAGGTGGTAGGCGGCGAAGTGGTCGGCGTTGGTGTCGACGCCGATCATGCCCCGGGCGCGGGCCGTCTCCAGCGGGATGGTCTGCACGGCGGGGCGTTGCCAGGACGCGGTGAGGTACCAGCGGCGACGGTCGGTGTCGAGGTAGATGCGGTAGGCCACGGACCGGTTCGCGGTGATGCGGTCGGCCCACTCCTGCCCCGGTGCGCGAACGCCACGGTCGAGGTGAGGATGTACCGGCCGTGCTTGGCGTTGGCCAGGTGGGCGAGCGGGGCGGGTAGTTTGATGCTGGCCTCGCCGTCCGGGGTGACGCGGATCGTTTCGTTCCCGAACCGCTTCCCGGACTCGCCGTCGGCGGCGATGAACCAGCGCTCCGCTTCCCAGCGTTCCCGCCACTGCTCCTCGGTCAGCCGGGCCTGGGTGAGGTGGTGGCGGGTGTTGAGGAGGCGTTTGCCGCCCCGCACGACCCGGACGCGTCCGGCCTGCCGGTCACGGACCGCAGCAGCGTGCCGCGCTTCCAGCGCCGCGAGACGGCGGGACTTGTGGAACCACTCGCCCTTGGAGCGGTAGCCACCGGCTGCCCGCTTGGTGCCCCTCGCGCCGACCGGGAGGGACAGGCGGTGCCGCAGCATCCCTATCCCGGCCTCCAGATTCCGGATGTGCGCCGCCTGACAACGGCGCGCCAGCGCCCACTGATCATGCGTGGCCTTGGTGATCGCCCCCGCGATCCGCGACGACGACACCCCGGTCAGGTCCCGCTTGCGCGACGCCCAGGTCTCCGCACCGTGCTCCAGGCCATCCGCACAACGGACCCTGAGGTCACGGGAAGCGAGCGCGCCTTGGTGCTCTCCGACCAGGCGGAGGACTTTCTCGTCCTGGGGTGTGAGGTGCTTGAGACGGTCCCGGACCGCCACCCCGCACGGCCCGGACACCACGAACGGCGCCGCCAACTCCCGCACACCACCCACCACAACACCCCCTCCCACGAGACCGGACACCCGCTACCCAGCCCAACGAGCACCAGCCGCCAAGGTCACCCATTCGGCCCCAGAACCCCCGTTCCCACCCCATGAAGCCGCCGACAGGACCCACTCCTGCTCACTAAAACTCACTTCAGCTCAGCAAACCGACAGCAGCTCACAACCCCTATGCCCGCTGAGTACCAACAGGGACTGCTCGACACCAACATCATGATTCTTCGCAGATGGGTGGATCCCCAGGAGCTCCCTGCCGAGGTGGCGATCAGCGCCATCACACTGGCCGAGCTTTCCGCCGGCCCCCACGAAGTACGGCGGAACGAAGAGCAGGACGACTACGACGAGTACGCCGAGCGGGCCCGTCGGCTGGACGTCCTTCAGCGTGCCGAGAACGAGTTCGACCCGATCCCCTTCGACGCGGAGGCGGCCCGCGTCTACGGCAGGGTCTGCGCTGCCGTGATCGGCGCCGGCCGCAAGCCGCGGCGCCGGGTGGCCGACTTGATGATCGCGTCCATCGCCATCGCCGAGGAGCTCCCCCTCTTCACTACGAACCCCGATGATTTCAAGGGACTGGACGACCTGCTCGCTGTTGTCCCCGTTACACGGCCGCAGGTGCTCCACGATCGGTAGGCCGCCGGGGACTCCCCGACCCGGGCTCACCCCACGTACGCCCCCGCCGATGCCGTCGGCGGGGGCGTACGGCATTTTGATCAGGATCTGGTCGAGCGTCTCGCCAGGGGCGGCGAGGACGGTGGACTTGGCGCGGGGAGGCCCAGGTCCTTCAGACAGCTGCAGGGGCAGCCCTGGACGGGGTTCACAGCCGGTCAAGTGTCGCGCTGGTCCACGCCACACGTTCGAAGACGCGCGGGGGTGCCATCGGTCGCTCCCTTCGGGCCGCTCGCCGAGTCCGGGCGGCCCGAAGGAAGCGGCGGATCAGCTCGTGACGGTGTCCCTGCCGGATACGGGGTGGTCGCCATCGCCGAGTTCGCGGGCGAGCCGGCGCAGGACGGGCCCGTACTCGGGGTGCGCGAGGGCGAAGGCCATCTGGGCGACGAGGTAGTCCGCCGGGTTGCCGGTGTCGTACCAACGACCGGAGATGACCTGCCCGTACACCGCGCGGTCCGCGGCGTAGGCGTTGATGGCGTCGGTCAGGTAGACCTCGCCCTCACGGTGCTCGTACCAGCGGTTGGTCTGCTCGCGCAGTTCGTCGATGATGCCGGGGGTGATGACGTAGCCGCCGATGGCGGCATACGCCGAGGGGGCGTCGGCCGGCTCGGGCTTTTCGACCAGGCCGGTGATACGCAGCAGGCCGTCGCCCAGGTCCTCCTTGACCACGGGCACGCCATAGCGCTGGGAGTCGGCGGGGCCCATCGGCATCAGGGCCAGTACCGGACAGTTGGTCACCTCATACGCGCGGATCAGCTGCTGGGCGCGGGGCACGTCGGCCACGAACACGTCGTCCGGCCAGAGCACCAGCATGGGTTCGTCACCGAAATTGCGGGCCGCGTTCAGCACCGGGGTGCCGTTGCCGTACGGACCGTGCTGGTCGAGGTAGGTGATGTGCCCTTGGCGGGCGAGTTCGGCGACCTCCTCCACAGCATCCGCATAGGCGGTCTTGCCGTCGGCGCGCAGCTGTTCGACCAGGGCGGGGTTGGGCCGGAAGTGGTCCTGAATCAGGGACTTGCCACCGGAGACGACGATGGTGATGTCCGTGATGCCGGACGCCACCAGTTCGCGCACGGTGTGCTCGATCACCGGCTTGTCGCCGACCGGCAGCATTTCCTTCGGGGTGGCCTTGGTCAGGGGCAGGAGGCGGGAGCCGAGTCCGGCGGCGGGGATCACAGCCCTGCGGATCCTCGGGGGCATCAGGTCTCTCTCGGTCGAACGGCAGGCCGTGCCGGCCGGCGCGGTGTGCTCCGACGCTACCAATGCGCCCGGCCGGCCGGGGACGTCAGCAACCCGGATCAGGTTCCCTTGTTCCTCCGCCCGCACCGGGCAACCGTCTCCCGCTTCTCCAGCACACCCACGCCCCGAAGCCACCGGCCGCCGCCACGTCGTCCAGAACGCCCCGCCGACGCCTTCGGCGGGGGCGTACGGCACCATGGGGCGCCGTCGAAACGCGCGCCCCGAAGACGCGTCCCCACCAGGAGGTACCCGTGCACGTCGAGTCCGTCGTCGAGCCCGAGCCCGAGATTCTCGCCGCCTTCCGGGCCGCCAAGGGCTTCATGCCGGTGGTCGAGGGGCTCGCGCTGTACCGGGCCGCCGCCGAGGCCGCCGCGCTGGGGCTGCCGGTCCTTGAGGTCGGGACGTACTGCGGGCGCTCCACCATCCTGCTCGCCGACGCCGCGCGGGCGGCCGGTGTGACGGCTCTCACCGTCGACCACCATCGCGGCAGCGAGGAACAGCAGCCCGGCTGGGAGTACCACGACCCGACCGTGGTGGACCCGGAGGTCGGCCGGATGGACACGTTGCCGACGTTCCGCAGGACCCTGCACGCGGCGGGTCTCGAAGACCATGTCGTGGCGCTGGTCGGACGGTCTGTGCGGGTCGCGGCCGTGTGGGGTGGGAAGCTCGGCCTGGTCTTCATCGACGGCGGTCACACCGACGAGCATGCGAACGGTGATTACGAGGGCTGGGCGCCGCACGTCGCGGAGGGCGGGCTGCTGGTGATCCACGATGTGTTCCCGGACCCCGCGCACGGGGGCCAGGCACCGTACCGGGTCTATCTGCGGGCGCTGGCCTCCGGTGCGTTCACCGAGGTCTCGGTGACGGATTCGCTGCGGGTGCTGCGGCGTACCGGAACGGGGATCTGAGTCCGGTCGGGCACGGAGCACGGAGCACGGGGACCCGAGTCGGGTCGAGTACGGGTACGGGACGGGGCACGGGCGTCCGGGCCGGTCGGCTGGGGGCGCCCCGATAGCATCGCGGGGTGCCGTACGACGAGAGCGTTCCCCCCACCCAGCGCCGCCGGCCCCTGCTCGCCGCCGCGCTCGCAGCCGTCTGTCTGACCGCCGTCGGCTGCGGCGCGGGCGATGACGGCGGCGGGGCGCAGGCCCGGCCCCGGCAGGGCGGCAGTGGCACCTCCGCCGCGCCGCCGCCGGCATCGCCGCCGCAGAGCGCTCCGGCGCCCGGGAAGACGTCCGCCTCCCCCGGCCCGTCCGCGAAGCCCTCGAAGTCCACGGGCGGCCGGGCCGGCGGGCCGCTGTCCGGGAAGACCGTCGTCATCGACCCCGGACACAACCCGAACAATTATCTGCACACCCGCGAGATCAACCGCCAGGTGGACATCGGCACCGGGCGCAAGGAATGCGACACCACCGGGACGTCGACCAACTCCGGTTACGCGGAGGCCCAATTCACCCTCGACGTGTCGCACCGGGTGCGCACGCTCCTGCGGGCGCAGGGCGCGAACGTCGTGCTGACGCAGGACGACGACCGCCCGTACGGGCCCTGTGTCGACGAGCGCGCCCGGATCGGCAACGAGGCCGGGGCCGACGCGGTGGTCTCGGTGCACGCGGACGGTTCCGCGGTCGGCAACCGCGGCTTCCATGTGATCCTTCCCGGGCTCGTACGGGGCGGTGAGGCGGACACGTCGAAGATCGTCGAACCGTCGCGTGATCTCGGCACCCGGATCGCCGGTCTCTTCGTCCGCGATACCGGAAGCGCGCCTTCCAATTACGTCGGTGGCAATAGCGGGTTGGACATCCGCAAGGATCTCGGCGGACTGAATTTGTCGACCGTGCCCAAAGTGTTCATCGAATGCGGCAATATGCGTGATCCGAAGGATGCGGCCCTGCTCACCAGTGAGGGCTGGCGACAGAAGGCGGCGCAGGGCATTGCCGATGGCATCAGCAGCTACCTGAACGGGTAGAACGAGGTAGTTCTGAGGCGAAATTGGGGGGAAGTGCGTTCAGCGTTCGGGCAAGGGCACAACCCGCCCAGGCAGACGATAGATTCATCCGTACGATGGGAAGCCGCTCCCGAGCTTCGTACGTGCCCGCCGTACCCGTACAAGCGGCAGCGACGACCGCCCCGACGAGACGACCTACTAAGGACCTTCACGTGAATATCCGCTCCCTCACTCGAGGCGACGGCGTGGTGATCGGAGCAGCGGTGGTGCTGTTCATCGCCTCTTTCCTCGACCTCTCCGGCTTCGACTGCCCTGCGGGCCTCAACTGCTCCAGCTACAACGCCCCGAACGCCTGGGACGCCCTCGGGGTCCTCATGAGCGTCTTCCTGGCCGGAATCATCGGTGGGGCGCTCGTCGTCGTGGGCCGTTCCATGCCGAACCGTAAGGTCGTCGGCCTCGACCTCGGTCAGTTCGGGGCCGCGTTCTGTGTCTTCGCGCTGTGGTCGGCGTTCTGGACGACGATCGACGCCACCAACGCGGGCGCCGGCATGATCCTCGGTCTGCTCGCGGCCATCGTGCTCGCGGGTGGCGCGATCGCCACTCCGCTGGTCCCCGCGCTCAAGGCTCCGCTGATGGGCGCCCCGCGTCCGCAGGCCGTGCAGCCGCCGTACGGCGGTCAGCCGCAGCCGGGCCAGGGATACGGCTACCCCGGCGCCCAGCAGCAGCCGTACGGTGCGCAGCCGGGTCAGCAGCAGCCGTACGGTGCGCAGCAGCCGCAGCCCGGTCAGCCGGAGCCGCAGAACGCCCAGGCGGCTTCGGCGGCCGGTGCGCCGGGCGGTGACTTCACGCCGTTCTGGTTCGCGGTGCCGGTGGCCCGCCCGCTGTACGGGGAGGACGGTTCGCCGTCGCCGATCGCCGAACTGGCGCCCGGCACCTGGTACCTCGCGGTGGAGCAGCGCGGTGCGGCGCTCATCGCCCAGACGCAGGACGGCCGTCGTGGTGTGCTCCAGGACACCACGGGCATCCAGCGCGGCTGAGCCCACGCTCCGGCGGTACGAACAGCGGCCTCTCGCCCCTTCCGGGCGGGGGGCCGCTGTCGTACTCTCCGTCCGTGCGCCGGATGCCTGACGCACCGTCAGATATGCTGGGAGGCAGCGGAATGCGACTCGGACTCGCCCTCGGCTACTGGGGCCGCGGCCCAAACCCCGCCCATCTGGAGCTCGCCCGGGAGGCGGAGGCGCTGGGGTACGCGTCGGTGTGGACGGCGGAGGCCTGGGGCTCCGACGCGTTCACCCCGCTGACCTGGATCGCCGCGCACACCTCCCGTATCCGGCTGGGTACCGGCATCGCGCAGATGGCGGCGCGCACCCCGACCGCGACCGCCATGCACGCCCTCACCCTCGACCATCTCTCCGGCGGCCGGATGATGCTCGGCCTCGGGCTGTCCGGGCCCCAGGTGGTGGAGGGCTGGTACGGGCGGCCGTTCCCCGGGAGCCCGCTGACCGCGACCCGCGAGTACGTCGACGTCATCCGCCAGGTGCTCGCCCGTGAAGCCCCCGTGGAGCTGGACGGGCGCTTCCACCCGCATCCGTACAACGGTCCGGACGGCACCGGCCTGGGCAAGCCGCTGAAGCCGATCACCCATCCGCTGCGGGCCCGGCTGCCCGTGCTGCTCGGGGCGGAGGGGCCGAAGAACATCGCGCAGACGACGCGGATCGCCGACGGCTGGCTGCCGTTGTACTGGTCACCGCTGCGCACCGAGGTGTACGAGGCCTCGCTCACGGACCTGCCGGACGGGTTCATGATCGCGCCGATGGTGCGGGCGCGGGTCTGTGACGATGTGGCCGAGGGACTGCTGCCGGTGAAGGCGATGCTCGGCTTCTACATCGGGGGCATGGGGCACGCGGCCCGTAACTTCCACGCCGATCTGATGGCGCGGATGGGTTTCGAGGAGGAGGCGCGGCGGATCCAGCGGCTCTTCCTCGAAGGGCGCAAGGAGGAGGCCGTGCTGGCCGTTCCGGACGCGTTCGCCGATGAGATCTCGCTCATCGGTCCGCGTCAACGCATCGCGGAACGGCTGGAGTTGTGGCGCAAGGGGCCGGTGACCGATCTGCTGGTGACGGCGCCGGACCCGCACACCTTGCGGGTGCTGGCGGAGCTCGGCTGAGGGCTGCCCCGTAAACCCTGGCGGGCTCCCGGTCATGCCGTCCCCTTGCCCGTCAGGCGCGGTTCGGCCGGTGGGACGATGCCCCGCCGGTGCGGCCCCGGTTCAGCGGTCCCGCGGCTCGTCGGGGAGGCGGAGCCCGTCCAGGAGGAGCGTCGTGATGCTGTCCGCCACGGCGCCGTGGTCGATGGGCCGGCCGCTGAGCCGTGCGGCCGTCGCGTGGAACCACGCCGCTCCGAAGGCGGACTGGACCACGAGCTCCGCGTCGAAGTCCCGGTGCCGCCATGACGACACGTTCAACGCGACCACGCGTTGGACCTCGGCGAGGAGGGGTGCGACCCGCTCGCGGTAGTACGTCGCAGCCGTCCCGGCGTCACCGAAGAGCATGACGCCCAGCAGAGGCGCCACCTCGTCCATGACCTGGAGAAGGTCCCTCATGTACTGGCGGGTGCGCTCGTGCATCGCGTTCCCGGTCTCGTCGAAGTCCGGGGGCGGGGTGCCCGAGACCCGTACGAGCCGGGCCACGGTCTTTTCGAGCGGCGCGACGACGGCGACCTCGAAGAGCTCCTCCTTCGACCGGAAATGCCGGTAGACCAGCGCCTCGTTGACGTCGGCCTCCGCCGCGATGTCGCGGGTCCGCGCTCCGGCGAACCCGTACTTCACGAACACCCCACGTGCAGCGGTGATGATCTGCGCCCGGCGTTCGTCGGCGGTGAGCCGCTGCCGTTGTGTGATCTCGGCGGAGTGGTGATCAGGCGCGGCCGTCATACGAAACCCCTTGCCCGGACAGGCATTCCCATGCCCCGACAGTACCGTCTGCGCCACCGCCGACCGATTACCGGCGCCGGGGCACCACGTGGCCCCGGCGAGAGGGCGAGGGTCGCCGCCCCCCTCTCGTGACCCACTTCGCGAAGCCGCTTCCCGGGCCTGCGCGAAGTCTTGACGTGACACACATCTCACCATAGTAAGTAATTACTTACACACAAGGGGGTGTGGCGATGCTTGTCAGCGCACGCGGAGTGCGGATCACCGAACGTGGTGCGGTGATCGGTGGCATCGAGTACGAGGTGGACTGCATCGTCTACGCGTCGGGCTTCGAGTACGGCACCGACTACACCCGACGGGCCGGGTTCGACATGGCCGGCCGGAACGGGGTGACGCTGTCGAAGGCCTGGGCGAACGGCATGCGCACGTTGCACGGCATGCACGTGCACGGCTTCCCGAACCTGTTCGTCGTCCAGCTGGCCCAAGGCGCCTTCCTCGGGTCGAACGTGCCGCACGGCTTCGCGGAGTCCGCCCAGACCATTGCCGCCGTGGTCCGGCACGCGGTGGCACATGACGCCCGCGAGGTGGAGGTGACGGAGGAGGCCCAGAACACCTGGGTCGACATGCTCCTCCGCGACGGCATTCCGTTCGGCGCCGCGGACTGCACGCCCGGCTACTACAACAACGAGGGGCAGGAGGCCGGACTGGCCGAGCGTCTCTCCGTGGGCTACCCACTGGGTGCCACGGCCTTCTTCTCGTTGATCGACGGCTGGCGCGCCTCCGGGCAGTTCGAGGGTCTGACCTTCCGCTGACGGCCCTGCCGACGGGGTCCGGCGCCGCAGCGGCGGACCCCCGTTCGCCGTGCGCCGCCGGGAGCCAGAACCCTAGGGTCTGGCCGGATCCGTCGGCCAGGTTCCGGTGCCGACCGGGGAGGGGCGCACGCGTCGGCGTGCCGCGGCGCGTTCCCAGGGCTGGGGGTCGGGATACGTGAGGAGTTCCAGGGTGCTGCCCCACGGGGTGCGCAGATACGCGAACCGGTTGCGCTCTCCCGCCTCGGGGCCCGGCAGCGGCTGCGCCTCGGCGAGCAGCGTGGCGCCCGCGTCGACACAGTTCCGTACGGCCGCGTCCAGGTCGTCGGCGTAGAGCGCGACGTGCTGCCAGCCGAAGTCGCAGGGCCGCGCCGGGGGTTCACGCCGGGGGCCCTCGAACTCGAACAGCTCGATGCCCGGGCCGTCGCCGGGGAGGGCCAGCATCCGGATCGCCAGCTGCCGGGTGCCCGCGGGGACGCCGAGCCGGCGCTCGACGTCCGGTCCGCCGAGCGGCCCGTCGTGGCGGCGCAGGGCGTCGTACAACACCTCGGCGCCGAACGCCCGGACGAGGAAGAGAGTCGCGGTCTCCAAATCCGGGACGGTGACCCCGATGTGGTCGATGCCTCGCACGCTTGTGGCCGTCATGGCTTCACCGCTCCTGTCCCGGGGCTGCGCCGACCGCCCCGTCCACCCCGGAGCGGGCCCGCTCCGGGATCGTGCCCCCGCTCGACCAGGCCAGCAGTTCGTCGGCCGGCCAGGTGGTAACGACGCGTTCCGCCGGTACGCGGCACTCCTCGGCGCGGGCGCAGCCGTGGATCTGCCAGTCGAGCTGTCCGGGCGCGTGGGCGTCGGTGTCGACGGCGAACAGGGTGCCCGCGTCGACGGCGCGGCGCAGGAGCCGGCGGGGCGGGTCGAGCCGTTCGGGCCGGCTGTTGATCTCGACCGCCGTGCCCGCCTCCGCGCACGCGGCGAAGACCTCGTCCGCGTCGAAGCGTGATTCCGGGCGGCCCCGGCCGGTGATCAGCCGCCCGGTGCAGTGTCCGAGGATGTTCGCCCGCGGATGGCGGACGGCCGTGAGCAGGCGCCTGGTCATCGGCGCGGGGTCCATCCGCAGCCCGGAGTGTGCGGAGACCACCACGACGTCCAGCTGTTCCAGCAGCTCCTCCTCCTGGTCGAGGGAGCCGTCGGGAAGGATGTCGCACTCGATGCCGGTGAGCAGCCGGAACGGCGCCCAGCCCGCGTTGAGCTCGGCGATCACCGCCAGCTGGTGGCGCAGCCGATCCGGGGAGAGCCCGTTCGCCACGGTCAGCCGGGGCGAGTGATCGGTGAGGACCGCCCATTCATGGCCCAGTTCCGCCGCGGTGCGGCCCATCTCCTCGATCGGGCTGCCGCCGTCCGACCAGTCGGAGTGCAGATGGCAGTCGCCGCGCATCAGGGAGAGCAGGCCCTCGCCGCCCTCGGGAGGCGGGGCCGCGGCGGCCTCTTGCTCCAGCCGCTCCAGGTACCCCGGCACCTCCCCGGCCACCGCCTCGCGGATCACCTGCGCGGTCTTCGGCCCGATGCCCCTGACCGACTCCAGCGAGCCGTCCGCGACCCGCTGTGCGGTCTCGCCGTCCGCCATCGCCGCGACTGCAGCGGCGGCCGTGCGGAACGCCTGGACGCGGTAGGTGTCGGCCCCGCCGCGTTCCAGCAGGAAGGCGATCCGTTTCAGGGCGCGGACTGGCTCCATCGGCACCTCCACCGGGCCGCCGGACACAACGGCCTGTCCATTCCAGCTTGGCTCAGCACCGCCGCGCCCGCACAGCGGACGGGAGAGCGGCGCCCGCACGGCAGCCTGTGCGGCTCAGCCGAACGCGGAGCGCTCGAGCCGGTGTGGCTCAGCCGAACGCGGAGCGCGCCAGCCAGATGTCCAGCAGCTCCGCGTCCCCCGGCACCTCGACACGGTCGCTGTCCGCCGGGAGGCGCCGGGTAGAGATCATGTCGGTGCGCTCATGACACGCACCCTGGTTCGGTCAAGGGCCACAACCGCATCGGTTATCCGCCGAGTTGCGCGGTGGTGGGCACCTTGTCCTTGACCTCGGCGCCCGCGCTCTTGCCCGCGTCCTTGATGTTGTTGATCACGCTCTCGAACGCGCCGATGTCGCCTGCGCCCGCCTCGCCCTTGCGGAGCTTGCTGCCAAGCCCCTTGAGCGATTCGATGCCCGCCGTGAGCGGCGCGACCGCCTTCGACAGCAGCGGATCGCCCTTGGCGTTGGCCACTGCGGCCTTCAGCCGGTTGTACGCGAAGCCGCCCGCGAGTCCGGCCTTGACGAGGGCGAACTTCCGCCCGTCCGCGCCCTTCTTGAACGTGCCCGCGCGGTACGGCTTCACGATCCACTGGTACGTCGCACCGGCCGCGAGCCCCGCGTTGGCGACGAACCGGGTCTTGGCGAACTTCTGCGCCTCGGCCGAGGACGTGGCGCTCGGGGACGCGGAGCCGCTCGCGGAGCTGCTCGCGCTGTTCTTGCCCCCGCCGCCGCACGCGGTGGCGCCCACCAGCACGGCGCAGCACAGCAGGAGCGGGACGAGCAGACGGCGCAGCGGCACGGAACCGGTCACGGCGGTACTGGGCACGGCGGTACTGGTCACGGCGGGCCTCCCTGGCCGGACACATCACGACGACCTCTACGGTGAGCGACGAATTCCGGCACTCTCCGTAAGGTTCGCCCCGCCCCGAGTGGTATGCCACTCGGGGCCGCCGTCCGGGTAGACGAGAGGGCCTAGCCGCAGCAGTCCGGTGCCAGTCCGTGCGGCAGGTGTTCGCCGCTGAAGACGGCGGTGGTCGCCTCGTCGCCGCCGAGCGCGGCCACGGCGAGCAGCAGCGAGCCGGCGGTCCAGGTGGTGAGCTCCTCCGGCCAGAACGCCCGGTCGCCCTCGAAGACGTACCCCGTCCAGTACATGCCGCCTTCGGCGCGCAGGTGCTGGATGGACTGGAGGATCTCCAGCGCCCGGTCGGATTCGCCCATCACCCAGAGTGCCAGGGCGAGTTCGCAGCTCTCACCGCCGGTCACCCAGGGGTTGGGCAGTACGCAGCGCACCCCGAGGCCGGGGACCACGAAGCGGTCCCAGCCCTCCTCGATCCGGTCCTTGGCGGCCGCTCCGGTGAGGGCCCCGCCGAGGACGGGGTAATACCAGTCCATCGAGTAGCGGCTCTTGTCGAGGAAGCGTTCCGGGTGACTGCGGATCGCGTGGGCCAGCGCGCCCGTCGCCAACTCCCAGTCGGGCTGCGGCTCTTCTCGTCGTTCGGCAATGGCGAGCGCGCAGCGCAGCGCCTGGTGGATGGAGGAGCAGCCGGTCAGCAGCGCGTCGTCGACGGGGGTTCCGTCGGCTTCGCGCTTCCAGCCGATCTGCCCGCCGGGCTGCTGGAGCCGCAGCACGCATTCGACGGCGGCGAAGACGGTCGGCCACATCCGGTCGACGAACGCGTCGTCGCCGGTGGCGAGGTAGTGGTGCCAGACGCCGACGGCCACGTACGCGCAGAAGTTGGTCTCCAGCCCGCGGTCGGTCGGCCGTTGCGGGTCGCCGTCGTCGTAGGCGGCGTACCAGGAGCCGTCCTCGTTCTGGTGCCGGGCCAGCCACTCGTAGGCGCGTTCCGCGGCGGCGTGCTCACCCGCCGCGTCGAGGGCCATGGCGGCCTCGGTGTGGTCCCACGGATCGAGGTGGTGGCCGCGGAACCAGGGCAGCGCGCCGTCGTCGCACTGCGCGGCGAGGAGGGCGGCGACGGTCTCGGTGGCCTGCTCGGCGGTGAGGACTCCGGGCAGGACGAGGTGTTCGGTCTGCTCGGGAGTGGTCACGCCTCGGCCTTGGAGAGGTCCTCGGCGGCGGCCGCGGGCAGGTGCGGCTTGGTCGCGTACGCCACGAAGCTCTTGCCGACGACGGGGTTGAGCAGCTGCTCGGCCACCCGGGTGGCCATCGGCTTCTTCATGATGTCCCAGACCAGCAGCTTGTGGTACGCGCGGACCGGCAGCGACTTGTCGTTGTCCACCCCGAACGCGCACTTGAGCCACCAGTACGGCGCGTGCAGGGCGTGGGCGTGGTGGGTGCCGTACGGCTTGAGGCCGGCGCCGCGGATCTTGCCGAGCAGTTCGTCGGCCTTGTAGATGCGGATGTGGCCGCCCTCGACCTCGTGGTACGCGTCGGAGAGCGCCCAGCAGACCTTCTCGGGGCCGTAGCGCGGCACGGTGATCGCGATCCGGCCGCCGGGCCTGAGCACCCGGACCATCTCGGCGAGCACGCCCTTGTCGTCGGGGATGTGCTCCATCACCTCGGAGATGATCACGACGTCGAAGGACTCGTCGGGGAACGGCAGGTTGAGCGCGTCACCCTCCATCGCGGTGGCGGTGGCGCCCTCGGGGGCCTCCCCGGCCTCCTTCATCGCGGCGAACCACTTCGCGACCTCGCGGATCTCCTCGCCGTTCCGGTCGAGGGCCACGACCTGGGCGCCGCGCCGGTAGCACTCGAAGGCATGGCGTCCGGCGCCGCAGCCCAGGTCGAGCACCCGGTCACCTGCGGCGAGCGGGAAGCGGGTGAAGTCCACGGTCAGCACGAATGCCTGCTTTCGCGGTCGAGGGGGGTCAGTTGGCTTGGACGACGGGGGAGGACGGCGGCGTCAACGACGCCCGCCGGAGCGCGCGGTGGCCGCGCGGGCGGCGATCGCCTCGCGGTAGAGGGCGGCGGTGCCGATGGCGGCCTGCTTCCAGGTGAACCGGGACAGCACCCGGGCGCGGCCCGCCGCGCCGAGCCGGGCGCGCAGTTCCGGGTCGCCGAGCAGCCGGGCGAGCGCGTCGGCCAGGGCCCCGGCGTCGGCGGGCGGCACGGCCAGACAGGTCTCGCCGTCCGGGCCCGCGACCTCGGGGATCGCGCCGCCGGTGGTGGCGACGAGCGGCGTGCCGGTGGCCATGGCCTCGGCGGCCGGCAGCGAGAAGCCCTCGTAGAGCGAGGGGACGCAGGCGATCTGGGCGCCGCGCACCAGGTCGACGAGTTCGGCGTCGCTGATGCCCTTGACGAACTCGACGGCGTCCTGGAGTCCGTGCCGCTCGATGGCCTGCGCGACCGGTCCGTCCTCGGCCCGTTTGCCGACGACCACGAGGTGCGCCCGCGGGTTCTCCGTACGGAGCTTGGCGAGCGCCTCGACGAGGTGGACGAGGCCCTTGAGCGGGACGTCGGCGCTGGAGGTGGTGACGATCCGTCCGGGGATCTCGGCGACCGACGGGTCGGGCGACCAGAGGTCGGTGTCCGCGCCGATGTGCACGACGTGGATACGGTCCTGGCGCACCCCGAGATGGTCGACGATCTCCTGCTGGGAGGAGCCGGAGACGGTGAGCACCGAGGGAAGCCGGCGCGCGACCCGCTTCTGCATGCGGGTGAAGGCGTACCAGCGGCGTACGGAGGCGCGGCGGCGACGGGTCTCGGCGGCGTCCAGGTCCAACTGCCGGTCGACGGTTACGGGGTGGTGGATCGTGGTGACGAGCGGGGCACCGAGATCCGCCAACAGGCCGTAGCCGAGGGTCTGGTTGTCGTGGATGACGTCGAACTCGCCGCGCCGGGCGGCGAGATGGCGTCGGGCCCGGAGGCTGAAGGTGAGCGGTTCCGGGAAACCGCCGGTCCACATGGTGGCGACCTCGGCGGCGTCGATCCAGTCCCGGTACTCACCGCGCTTCGGGGTGCGGAACGGGTCGGGCTGGCGGTACAGGTCCAGGCTCGGCAGCTCGGTGAGCGGGACGCCCTCGTCGAGCACCGGATAGGGCTGGGCGCCGATCACCTCGACGCTGTGGCCGAGGCGGGCGAGCTCGCGGCCGAGGTGGCGTACGTAGACGCCCTGGCCGCCGCAGAAAGGATTGCCCTTGTAGGTGAGGAGTGCTATGCGCAACGGACGGCCGTCGGGGCTGCCCGACGCGTCGCTGCCCGCGCGGGGGCCCGTCTCTATGGCCTCAGCGGTCACACTCGGCCCCCTTCTCACTGCGTGTTCGCCGGAGCGTAACCGCTCACGCTAATCTAGAACAAGTTTCAGACTGGATCGTTCAATGAGCTACGAATCTACCGGCAGGTAGCGTCGGTGCAACGGCCCGACCGGGTGATTCGCGCCACGACCGGCACCCTGGCATGCTGTGCGCCGCCGGGGGACCGAGCACCTCCCTCCGGTTGCGGACGGAAGCCATGGATGGGGACACATGACAGCGGAAGCCAAGCAGGCATCGCCGCCCCTGACGGAGCGGCAGGAAGCCCGTCGCCGTCGCATCCTGCACGCCAGCGCCCAGCTCGCCGGCCGGGGCGGGTTCGAGGCGGTGCAGATGCGTGAGGTCGCGGAGGCCGCCGAGGTCGCCCTGGGCACGCTGTACCGCTATTTCCCGTCCAAGATCCATCTGCTGGTCGCCACCATGCAGGACCAGCTCCAGCACCTGCACACGACGCTGCACAAGCGCCCGCCGGCCGGGGACGACGCGGCGCAACGGGTCGCCGAAACCCTGATGCGGACGTTCCGCGCGCTTCAGCGCGAGCCGCACCTGGCGGACGCGATGGTGCGGGCGCTGACCTTCGCGGACCGCAGTGTCAGCCCGGAGGTGGACACCGTCTCCCGGATCACGACGACGATCATCCTGGACGCGATGGGACTGGAGCATCCGACGCCGGAGCAGCTGTCCGCGGTCCGGGTCATCGAGCACACCTGGCACTCGGCGCTGATCACCTGGCTGTCGGGGCGGGCGTCGATCGCCCAGGTGAAGATAGACATCGAGACGGTGTGCCGGCTGATCGACGTGACGGCGCCGCGGGACGCGTAGGGCCCGTCCGGCCCCGGTAGCGGATCGAGATCTTTCGTCACACATCCCTCACCGCCTTGTTCGAAAGCGTTACAAGCCTCTCCTTAACATGGTCATGACCAGGGCCTGTCCGGCCCTGGTCCGCCGGGCAGGGCCCGGCACCGATGGAGAGGAAGACATGGCTGACCAGTCAGGCAGTACAGACGGCGCGACGGGGATGCAGGCCCCGGGCGGACCGGGTTACGGCATGCAGGCCCCGGCCAGCTACGGGTACCCCGGTGGCGCCCCGCTGCCCAGCGGCAAGGCGACGGCCTCGATGGTGCTCGGCATCGTCGGGCTGGTGCTGATCCCGATCATCCCGCCGATCATCGCACTGTGCCTCGGCGTCTCGGCCCGGCGCATGGCCGACCGGGGCGAGGGCGGCGGCCGCGGCATGGCGACCGCCGGCATGGTGATGGGCATCATCGGCATCGCGTTCGCCGCCTTCGGTGTGATCGCGGCCACGGTGCAGGCACTCGCCGCCATCTGACGGGCCATCACCGCCCACGGTTTTGGCACATCGGTGCCGTGGGCGGCCCGGGGACGGACGGCGCGGCTCCCCGCTCCGGCCCTCGGGGCGCGCCCCCGGCTTCGGCCCATGTGCGGCCCCCACATGCGCACCGCGTCAGGTGAGGTGTCCTGCACCATGTCGACGGCGGCACGGTGTTCATACGGTTCGGCGACATCACAGGTACACGCCGAGGAGCCGGTCACCATGCGTCGCAGAGCCCCAGGAACCGTCCGTCACCACAGATCCCTCGCCGCCGTCGCCACGCTCGCCTCGGCCGGCCTCCTGCTGGTCGGGTGCACCGCCGCCGGGAAGGCGGGCGAGGACGATTCCGCGTCCGGGAAGGGCGCGAAGGACCAGAGCGTGAAGGTGGGCCTCGTCTACTCCCGTACAGGACTGCTCGCGGACTACGGGAAGCAGTACCGCGACGGGTTCATGGCGGGCCTGGACTACGCGACGAAGGGCACCGGCAAGGTCGCCGGGCACCGTATCGAGGTCACCGAGCAGGACGACGCGGGCGACCCGGGCAAGGCGGTCGCCGCGGCCAAGAACCTGATCGGCAAGGGCTACAAGGTGCTGGCCGGCACCACGGATTCCGGGGTGGCCCTCCAGATGGCGCCGCTCGCCGCCCAGAACAAGGTGCTGTACATCAGCGGCCCGGCCGCCACCGACGCCGTGACCGGGATCAACGACTACACCTTCCGCTCGGGCCGGCAGTCCTACCAGGACATCCTGACGGCCGGGGCGATGCTCGGCGAGGCCAAGGGCAAGAAGGTCACGGTGCTGGCCCAGGACTCCACCTTCGGCCAGGCGAACGTCGCCGCGGTGAAGGCCGTCCTCGGCGCCAAGGGCGCGAAAGTGGGTTCCGTACTGGCTCCGCCGAGCGCCACGGACCTGACCCCGTTCGCCCGGCAGGTCAAGGCGGGCAAACCCGATCTCGTCTTCGTCGCCTGGGCCGGCTCCACCGCACCGGCGCTGTGGACGGCGCTGGACCAGCAGGGCGTGCTCGGGGCGGGCAAGGTCGTCACGGGACTCGCCGGAACCGCCTCGTACCCGGTGTTCGGGAACGCCGGCTCCAAGGTGTCGTTCCTGGCGCACTACTTCCCGGGCGCGGGCGGCGGCAACGCCGTGGAGAAGTCCATGATCGACTCCGTCACGAAGGCCGGCGGCACCCCGGACCTGTTCACCCCCGACGGCTTCACCGCGGCACAGATGGTCGTGCGCGCCGTCGAGGAGGGCGGCGCCACCGATTCCGCCGCCATGGTGAAGGCCCTGGAGGGTTGGAGCTTCGACGGGGTGAAGGGCAAGGAGCAGGTCCGCGCCGAGGACCACGCGCTGGTGCAGCCGATGTTCGTCGCCAAGCTCAAGGGGACGGGCCCCAGCGCGGTGCCGGAGCTGGTGAGCACCGAGCCGATGGACGAGGTGGCGCCGCCCGTCAAGCCCTCGGCGGGCTGACCCATGACCGTACCGGGCATACCGGACACCACCGCGGAACGCCCGGACGGGACGCGGACCACCGCACCGGTGCTTCAGCTGGAGGGGCTCGGCTGGGGTGTCGGCGGGGCGACGATCGTCGAGGACGTCACACTGAGCGTCCACGAGGGCGAGTTCCTCGCCTTCATCGGCCCCAACGGGGCCGGCAAGACCTCCCTGTTCAACCTGATCAGCGGGCTGACCACGGCCACGTCGGGCACGATCGCGCTCGACGGTACGGACATGACGGACCGCCCCGCGCACGCACGGGCGCGGCGCGGCATCGGCCGCACGTTCCAGACGTCCAGTCTCTGGCCGGGGATGACCGTGGCCGACCACGTCCGGCTCGCCGCGCAGGCGGCCGGGGGCGGTTCGTACCGGCTGTGGCGGCGCGCCTCCCCGTACACCGCGGAGGTGGCCGGCGTACTGGAGCGCACCGGTCTCGGCCACCGGGCCCGGGCGACGGCGTCCGAGCTGTCGCACGGCGAGAAGCGGAAGCTGGAGCTGGCGGTGCTGCTGGTGGGCGAGCCGCGGCTGATGCTGCTGGACGAGCCGATGGCCGGGGTGAGCGCGGAGGAGGTGCCCGCGCTGACCGAGCTGATCCGCACCCTGCACCGGGACGAGGGACGCACCGTCCTGATGGTCGAGCACCACATGGACGTCCTGCTGGGCCTGGCCGACCGGCTCGCCGTGATGCACCACGGCCGACTGCTGGCGCTGGACACCCCCGACGCCGTGACGGCCGACCCGACCGTGCAACAGGCCTACCTCGGGGAGGGGTTGTGACGACGGAACCTCTGCTCGCCGTGCGGGACCTGCGGGTCCTGATCGGCGGCCGGCACATCCTGCACGGCGTGGACCTGGACGTCGCCCCGCACGGGGTGACCGCGCTCCTCGGCCGCAACGGCGCCGGGAAGACCACGACCGTACGCGGCATCCTCGGCCTCGTCCCGCGCACCGGCAGCGTGCGGCTGGACGGCGAGGAGACCGTATCGATGCCCACCCACACCGTGGTGCGGCTGGGCATCGGCTACGCCCCCGAGGACCGGGGAATTTTCGCCGGACTGACCGTCGCGGAGAACCTGCGCCTGGCCGAGCGGCGCGGCGCGGGCGCGCCCGCGTACCCGCTCGTCCATGAACTCTTCCCCGAACTGAAGCTCCGGGAGCGGCAGTTGGCCGGGACATTGTCCGGCGGCCAGCAGCAGATGGTGGCCATCGGCCGCACGCTCCTCAACGGCAACCGGCTGATCATCGCCGACGAACCCACCAAGGGCCTGGCACCCAAGGTGGTCACCGAGGTCGCCCAGGTGCTGGAGCGGGCCGCCGAGGCGGTGCCGGTACTGCTCGTGGAGCAGAACCTCGCCGTCGTACGCCGCCTGGCCGAGCACTGCGCGGTGCTCGCCGACGGCCTGACGGCCCATCAAGGGCCGGCCGCCGAACTGCTGAGCGACGCGGAAGCGGCACGCAGGCTGCTCGGCGTGGGCCACGGCCCGCTCACTACGCACCCCGTGGAGGCGGATTCCTGATGTCCACCGTCGTCCTGCTCACCATGACCGGACTCGGTCTGGGAGCGCTCTACTTCCTGATCGCCTCGGGGCTCTCACTGATCTTCGGGCTGATGGACGTGCTCAACTTCGCGCACGGGGCTCTGCTCTCCATCGGCGCGTACGGCACCTGGTGGGCGGCGTCCGGCAATCTGCCCGGCGCCGGCCCGGGCGGTGCGGGCTTCGTCCTCGCGGTGCTGTTCGGTACGGCGGTGGGCACCGCGGCCGCCGTGCTGCTGGAGCTCGCCGTCGTCCGCCCGCTCTACACCCGGCCCCGCGAGCAGGTCCTCGCCACGGTCGGGGTGGGGCTCGCCGTCCCGGCGCTGCTGTCGGGGATCTGGGGCTCGGACGCCCGGACCTTCCCGGGGCCCGAGGCCCTGTCCGGCACCTTCGGGCTGCTCGGCGCGCGGGTCCCGGTCAACCGGCTGGTACTGGTCGCGGCAGCGGTCGTCGTACTCGTGGCACTGCGGCTCTTCCTCAGCCGTACCCGGCACGGTCTGGTGGTACGGGCCGGGGTCGAGGACCGGGCGATGGTCACCGCCCTCGGCATCGACGTACGCAGGGCGTTCACGCTCGTCTTCGCGATCGGCGGCTGCGCCGCCGCCCTCGGCGGGGCACTCGGCGGCCTGTACTTCGGCTCGGTCGACCCCCGTCAGGGCACCTCACTGCTGATCTTCGCGTTCGTCGTGGTCGTCACCGGGGGCATGGGCTCGGTGACCGGCGCCGCCGTGGCATCGGTCGTCATCGGCCTGGTCCAGCAGTTCGCCAACTACTACACCGCAGCGGGCCTCGGCGACCTGGCCGTCGTCGTCCTGCTCGCCGCGCTGCTGCTCATCCGGCCGCGCGGACTGACCGGGAGGCTCGCGTGAGCACCGTCACCGAGACACACGACCGCACCGGCGACGGGCCCGCCCTCGCACCGTCCCCCGGGAACACCGCCCGGCTGCTGCGCCGCTGGTGGCCCGCCGCCGCACTGCTGGTCCTCGCCGTCGCGCCGTACAGCGCACTTCCGCTGCCGGGCCTCCTGGACGGCCCGCTCGGCAGCCCGGGGAGTCTCCAACTCCTCGCCACCTGTCTGCTGTTCGGTGCGCTGGCGACCGGTTACGACCTGCTGCTCGGCCGCACCGGGCTGCTCTCCTTCGGGCATGCGCTCTACTTCGCCGCGGGCAGCTACGCCACCAATCTGTTCCTGCTGGAGGCGGGCCTCCCCTTCGCCGTGTCCGCGCTGCTCGGCCTCTGTTGCGGGATCGTGCTCGCGCTGGTGCTGGGGTCGGTGAGCCTGCGGGTCACCGGGATCGGCTTCTCCATGGTGACGCTGGCCTTCGCGCAGGCGGGCTCGATCCTGGTCTCCCGCAACCCGGGCGGTCTCACCGGCGGCGAGGAGGGCCGGGCCGCCCCCGCCGAGCTGCTGCCGTCCGGGCTCGTGGGCATCGAGAACACCGCGAACCTCTACTGGGTGGCGCTCGCCTATCTGGTCCTCACCCTCGCCGTCGTCCACTGGGCGGTCCGCTCCCCCACCGGACGGGTCTGGGAGGGCATCAAGGAGAACGAACGCCGCGTGGAGGTACTGGGGTTGAAGCCGTACGGCTTCAAGCTGACGGCGTTCGTCCTGGCGGGTGCGCTGGCCGCGCTCGGCGGCCTCGTCCACCTGCTGCTCACCGGCGGCTCGACCCCGCAGACGACCACCTCCGACTTCACCCTCTCCCTCCTGGTGATGGTGGTGCTGGGCGGATCCGGCACCCGCTGGGGCCCGATGGTCGGCGGCATCCTCTACACCTGGGCCGATCACCGGCTCGGCGATCTGGCCGGGTCGGGCGCGGTCGCCGAACTGCCCGCCGTGCTGCGGGTGCCGCTGTCCCAGCCGCTGTTCCTGCTCGGTGTGCTGTTCGTGGCCGTGGTACACCTGCTGCCCGGCGGCCTGGCCCGGCTGCCGTCCCGGCTGGTGCCGCGCCGCGGCCCCGCCGACGAAACACCCGCGAAGCGCGCCCGGAAGGAGAACGGACAGCCGTGATTCCGTACGAAGAGATTCAGGTCCCCGTGAACGGTGGCGAGTTGGCGGTACTGAGGTGGCCGGCCCGGGAGCCGGACGCCCCGGTCGTCGTCGCCCTGCACGGCATCACGGCCAACGCGCTGTCCTGGGGCCCGGTGGCCCGGCTGCTGGCCGGCCGCGTCACCTTGATCGCCCCGGATCTGCGCGGCAGGGCCGGGAGTTCCGCCCTGCCGGGACCGTACGGGATCGCCCGGCACGCCGATGACGTCGCCGCGCTGACGAAGGCCCTGGGCCTGGGCCGGGTGGTGCTGGCGGGCCATTCGATGGGCGCGTTCGTGACAGCGCTGGCCGCCGTACGCCACCCGGAACGGTTCGGGCCGCTGCTGCTCGTCGACGGCGGCATCGGCTTCCCCGCCCCCACGCACCTCTCCCCGGACGAGCTGCTGACCGCCGTGATCGGCCCGGCCATGGACCGGCTGTCGATGACCTTCCCGGACCGGGCCGCGTACCGCTCCTTCTGGCAGGCGCACCCCGCGTTCGCGGATGCCTGGTCGGCCGAGGTGGACGCGTACATCCAGCGCGATCTGACCGGGGAGGCACCGGCCATGCGCTCCACCTGCCGGATCGACGCGGTACGCACCGACGGTATCGGCCTCTTCGACGAGGAGGTGCTGACGGCGGTACGGAAGCTACCGGTCCCGGCGACGCTGCTGTGGGCGCAGCGGGGCCTGATGAACGAGGAGCAGGGCCTGTACGACGAGACCCGTCTGGCGGCGGCCGAACTCGGAGGGACCGGGGTGACGCCGGTACCGGTACGGGACGTCAACCACTACACGCTGCTGACGGGAGAAGCGGGCGGCAAGGTGATCGTGGACCACTTGCTGACGATGACCGGCACCCTGGGGCCGTCGTCCGGCGCTTGAGGACACCTTTTCAGCCGTCCGGCGCTTGAGAGCATCTTCGCGGCCCGTCCGGCGCTCGAGGACACGGGTAGCCGGCACAACCTGTCCCTCAAGCGGCCGGACGGCCCCTACCGCTCTTGCCGTTCGCCCGTCAACGCATTTAGCCGCAACGCGAGTTGCAGCTCCAGCGCCCGCCCGGGCTCGTTCCAGTCGCGCCCCAGCAGCACCTGCACCCGGTCCAGCCGTTGCACCACCGTGTTGACGTGCACGTGGAGTTCGTCCTTGGCGCGGATGAGGCTGCCCCCGGACCCGAAATAGGCGTCCAGCGTCCGCACGAGATGGGTGCCGCGCTGCGCGTCGTACTCCAGCAAGGGCCCCAGCGTCGCGGAGACGAAGCCGTCGACGTCCTGGGCGTCGCCCAACACGACGCCCAGGAAGCCGAGTTCTCCGACGCACGCGCCTTCCCCCGTACGCCCCAGGACCCGCATGGCGCGCAGGCAGCGGGCGGCCTCCCCGTACGCGGAGGCCAGCTCCCTGGCGCCGCGGGCCGGTCCGGTGGCGGCGACGGTGACGGGGGCCTGGATCAGCTGCCCGAGCTGCGCCGCCGCCACGCGCGCCGCGTCACCGGCGACCGGGCCGGGGTTACCGGCATCGATCAACAGCACCACGTTCCCGGCGTGTTCGGCGCTCACTCCGTGGATGTCACCGCCGAACAGATAGCGCATCGCGGCGGGGGCCAGCCGCTCCCTGGTGCCGCTCTCGGCCACCAGCAGCAGATGCGGGCGGTCGAGGTCGATGCCGAGGCGCCGGCCGCGTTCGGCGAGCCCGGCCGGGTCGCGGTCCGGGTCGCTGAGCAGGTCGCTGATCAGCTCGCCGCGGACCCGGTTCTCGGTCTCGGCGACCGTGCGCCGCAACAGCAGCAGGAGACCCGTGACCACCGAGGCCCGCTCGAACAGCCGACGGTCGGAGTCGTCGAGCGGTGCGCGGCGGTGCAGGACCAGGCCGGCCAGGAGTTCCTGCCCGGCGAGGACGGCGCAGATCACCCGCCCGTCGCGGTACACGGCGCGGGCTCCCGTACGGGACTCCTCGGCGGTCTCGGCCAGCCACCCGGCGTCCATGCTGTCGGCCGCGAAGTCCGCACCGTCGGGCCGGACGGCCGCCAGGGGCCGCCCGCCGGGGTCGTGGATGGTGAGCGGGGAGTCCAGCAGCCCCGCGACCGCCGCCGCGACGTCCTTGACGTCGCGGCCGCGCAGCACCAGATCGGTCAGCCGGTCGTGGGACTCCTCGGCCCGTTGCATGGCCGCCGAGTGGGCCCGTACGGCCGCGTTGGCCTCGGCCAGCTCGGCGTTCGCCCCGGCGAGTTCGTCCAGCGCGGACCGGGTGTCGGCGAGTGCGCGCGCGGTGTCGATGGCGATCGCGGCGTGCGCGGCGAGCGAGCACAGCAGGGCGACCTCGTCGGGGCTGAAGACGCGCGGCGCGCGGTCGGCGGCGAAGAGGACGCCGATGACCTTTCCCGTACCGCCGCGGCTGGAGCCCAGGAGCAGGGGCACGCCCAGGATGGCGACGAGCCCTTCGTCGAGCACCCCGGCGTTGATGTTGCGGGTGTGGTGGAAGCGCTCGTCGGTGCGGTAGTCGGGGGTCGCGTACGGGCTCGCGGTCTGCGCCACGAGACCGCCGAGCCCATGGCCGAGCTCCAGCCGCAGCCGCTGGAAGAGCACCGACACCGACCCGTCGGTGACCCGCATGTAGGTGTCCCCGGCCTCCTCGTCGGGGAGCGTGAGATACGCGGTGTCCGTGCCGAGCAGCATCCTGGCGCGGCGGACGATGGCGTTCAGCACGTCGTCCAGGTCGCGTGAGGCGGCCAGGTCGCCCGCCGTGTCGAAGAGTGCGGTGAGCTGGAGCTCGCGGCGCCGGTGCTGGCGCAGGGCGCCCCTGATCCGCAGGGCGGTGGCGGTGGCCCGCTCCACCTCCGCCAGATCGCCCGCGGGCACCCCGGCGGCCCGCGCCTGTGAGGAGACGGCGCCCAGCGCCTCGGCGGGGGCGCCGTCGGCCAGCAGGTCGAGGAGGCGCCGCAGATGGGGCGCGGCGGAGGCGGACGGTTCAGACATGGGCGACCGGCGTTCGTAGGGGGCGGGGGGTCAGTTGGCGGTCCAGCCGCCGTCCATGGAGAGGGAGGTGCCGGTGATGTGCCCGGTACGCGGCCCGCAGAGCCACAGCACGGCTTCGGCGACCTCATCGGTTTCGATCAGGCGCTTGATCGCGCTGCGTTCCAGCATGATCCGGCTCACGACCTCCTCCTCGGAGATGCCGTGCGCGCGGGCCTGGTCCGCGATCTGGTTCTCGACCAGGGGCGTGCGTACGTACCCGGGGTTGACGCAGTTGCTCGTCACCCCGTGCTCCGCCGCTTCGAGCGCGACCACCTTGCTGAGTCCCTCCAGTGCGTGCTTGGCCGTCACATAGGCCGATTTGTAGGGGCTGGCCCGCAGACCATGGACGGACGAGATGTTGACCACGCGCCCCCAGCCGCGTTCGTACATGCTCGGCAGGGTCCGGCGCAAGATGCGGAACGGGGCCTCCACCATGACCCGCTGGATCAGCGCGAAGCGGTCCGGCGGAAACGCGTGCACGGGGGCGACGTGCTGGAGCCCGGCGTTGTTGACCACGATGTCCGCGTCGGCGGGCAGCGTGTCGACCGCGTCGGGGACGGAGAGATCGAGGACCCACGCCGTCCCGCCGATCGCCCGGGCCAGGTCCTCGGCGGCGTCGGCGGCCTTGTCCACCACGTGGACGTGGGCGCCCGCAGCGGCCAGGGCCTGTGCGCAGGCCCGCCCGATCCCGCTCGCCGCCCCCGTGACCAGGGCGGTGCGTCCGGCGAGGAGCCGGTCCGTGGGCGACGGCGAGGGACCGGTGGCGAGCGGCGGGACGGTGGCCGGGGCGGTGTGCGGGGCGGGCCCGTGATCCGGGCTCTGGGGAGTCTCCATGGTCGTCACCGTAAGGAGGCCGGACCCCGCGTCACACGGGGTCGGTGCACACACCGTCGTACGTCGGCATGGTGGTGGCGTACATGGTGCGGGCCCTCGCCGGGGGCCGTGAGCGGGCAGCGTCCGGAGCGATCGGGGCGCGGGGTCCGGGGCTGTCACTGCGCCGCGTCCGGGGCGATCGGGGCGCCGCGTCCGGGCCGGTCAGTGGGCCGCGTCGAGACGGGGGCAGGGCAAGTCCGTCGCGTACCGCTGGTTCGTGCCCCGGTCCGAGGTCAGCCCGCCGCCTCCATCGCCCGTCGTGCCTCGGCCACCACTTCGGGGTCGGTGACGAAGTGGGTGTCCTGCTCGGCCGACGCGCCCCCGGCGCCGAGCGGTATCCACTTGCCGCCGCGCCGGGGCAGCGCCCTCGCCTTGGCGGAGAGGTGGACAGCGGCGACGCCGGCTGCGGTCAGGGCCGGGATGTCGGCGGGGCGCACGCCGCCGCCGGCCATCACCTGCACCCCGGGTGCGGCGGCGGCCATCGCGGCGATCGCCGCCAGCCCGTCGGCCGCGGCGGGAGCGCCGCCCGAGGTGAGGACCCGGGTAATACCGAGTGAGGGCAGCAGTGCGGCGGTGGCCACCGGGTCGGCGGACTGATCGATGGCGCGGTGCAGGGTGATGTCCACCGGGCGGCCCGGGGCGCGGGCCGCTTCGGCGAGCCGGGCGACCGCCACGGTGTCCAGCGCGCCGTCGACGGTCAGCGCGCCGATCACCACGCCGGAGGCACCGGAGGCGATGACGGACCGCACCTCGGCGGCCATGAGCGCGATCTCCTCCGCGTCATGGACGAAGTCGCCGGGCCGGCACCTGACCAGCACCTGCACCGGCAGCCCTTCCGCGGCGACCGCCTCCACCAGGGCTGCCGACGGGGTCAGGCCGCCCAGCTCCAGGGCGGTGCAGAGTTCGACCCGGTCGGCGCCGTGCTCCCGGGCGGTCCGGGCGCCGGCCGGTGAGGTGACGGCAATCTCCAGGGCGGGGCGCGTGATCACTCGTCGTCCCCGGTCAGCGGCTGGTCGGAGGCGGAGATGATGCGGGCCGACAGGTCCGGGTCGGCCATCTCGCGGTCGAAGGGGAACATCGGGCGGCGGATGCGGTGGTGGCCCAGGCGTACCAGGTCCTGGTCCACACCGCCGGGGGTGAGCGCCATCTTCCACCCGACCGACATGTCGAAGAGTTCGGGCTCCAGGTAGCCGATCTTCACGATCACGATGTCGGCGCCGCGCGGGTCGAGGTCCAGGTCGGTGAAGTCGTGCTCGTGGTGGTAGGGCTTGCGCAGCTTGGTGAGGATCGCGTAGACGCTGCCGACCCGGATGACGACCTCGGTCTCGGCGTCGCGGTCGCCTTGCCGGATGGCGTGCACCACACCGGTCAGGGTGACCGGGCCCGCGTGCCGGTCGTCCACCTCGGCACCGGCGGTGACCGTGACGGTGGCGCCGACACCGGCGGCGACGGCGGTCTCGACGGCGGCCGGTCCGGGCACCGAGGCGTAGATGACGGTCGGGCCGTCGTCCTTCTGGAACTCCGGGCGGGCCAGCAGCCGGGTCAGGCCCCAGGTCACGTCGCCGGCGCCGCCGGCGGTCGGGTTGTCCCCGGTGTCGCTGATGAAGTACGGGCGCCGGTCGGAGGCCAGGGCCTCGTCCAGGATGCCGTCGAAGGTGCCGGTCGGGGCGACGAAGTCGAAGTCGTCGCGGGCCTTCCAGAAGCCCTGGGCCAGGCGCTCGGCACCGGCCGACACGGCGCCCCGGTCGGTGCCGGTGACCATCACCACGGCGCGGTTGCGCGCTTCGTCGGCCCAGGCGTAGCCGACCCATATCGCGGCGTCGATCACGCCGTCCATGGCCTCGACCTCGTCCACGGCCGCGTACACGCTCCTGGCCGGCTCGATCCGGGTGGAGGTCTGCTCGCCGGCCAGCAGCACCGGCACCGGCACCCAGGCCTTGACCGGGCGGGGCGCTCCGGAGGCCAGCAGCTCCACCAGGTTGCGGACGGCCCGCTCCTTGGTCTCCATGTGGTCCTCGTGCGGGGCCATCCGGTAACACGTGATCAGGTCGCTGCCGTGGGCGAGTTCGCGGGAGACGTTGCCGTGCAGGTCCATCGAGGTGGAGATGATCACGTCGGGGCCGACGATGGCGCGGATGCGCTCCAGCAGCACCGCCTCGGCGTCGTCGATGCCCTCCACGGTCATCGCGCCGTGGATGTCGTACCAGAGGCCGTCCGGCTTGGGCAGCGCGGCGAGCCGTTCGATCAGCTCGTCGGTCAGCTCGGCCCACGCGGCGGCGGTGACGGTGCCGCCCGGCAGCGACTTGCCGACCAGGGCGCCGTGCCAGTCGGCCGCCTCGCGCAGTTCCTCACCGGCGGTCAGGAAGGGGTAGCGGTCCAGCACTTCGGCGCCGCGCGAGGGGTGGAAGGCGGCGGCCTGGGTGCGAGCGGGGGAGAAGGTGGACGACTCGATGCCGAGTCCGGCAATGGCTATGACCGGGCGGGCTGCGGCGGTGCGGGATTGCGACATGGCTCCTCGTAGGGGGTGGGGTGTCAGGCGTGGCGGGGCGCCGGGGCGCGGAACGGGTCGATGCCGCCGACCTCGCGCAGCGCGAGGGTCAGGGCACGCTGCAGGGCGAACTGCCCGGCGCCGACCAGCCCTGCGTCGGCGCCCAGGCTGGCCCGCTCGATGGTGAGGTGTTGGGTGACCAGCGGGTGGCAGCTCTCGTAGAGCTGGCTGCGTACGGCGGCGACGAACGGCTCCAGGGTGGAGAGAATGCCGCCGAGGTAAACCGCGTCCGGGTTGAAGAAGTTGACGTTGGCGGCGAGCACTTGGCCCAGGTAGTCGCCGGCCCTGCGGACCGCGCGGGTGGCCTCCGGGTCGGCGTCGACGGCCAGCCGGGCCACGTCCTCGGTGCTGCTGACGTCGGCCCCGCGCTCGCGCAGAATGCGGACCAGGGCGGCACCGGACGCCACGGTTTCCAGGCAGCCGGTGTTGCCGCAGGAGCAGGGGATGTCGGCGCCGGCGTCGATCCGGATGTGGGTGATGTCACCGGCCGCGCCGGTGGCGCCCCGGTAGAGACGTCCGTCGGCGATGACGCCGGCGCCGATCGCGGAGCCGATCTTCACCATGATCGCCTGCCGGTGCTCGGCGGGCCGTACGGTGTGCTCGCCGACCGCCATGCAGTTGGCGTCGTTGTCCACGGCGGCCGGGACACCGAAGCGTTCCTCCAGCCAGGCGGTGACCGGGAAACGGTTCCAGCCCGGCATCCGCGACGGCAGGACGACCGAGCCCGACGCGACGTCCACCGGCCCCGGCAGCGAGAGCCCGACCCCGCGCAGCCGGCCGCGGCCGCGCTGCTCGGCCAGCGCCTCCAGTGTCTCGGCGAGCCGGGGCAGAGCCGCCTCGGGGCCGTCGGCGATCACGAAGGGGACGGTCGAGACATCGGTCAGACCGCCGCCGGGCAGCACCACACCGATCCGGGCGTGCCGGCCGCCGAGGTCGGCGGCGACGGCGAACTCGTCGTTGCTTCCCAGTCTCAGCACTTTGCGAGGGCGCCCGCCTGTGGAGGACTGGGTGCCCTCCTCGGCGATCAGCCCGCGCTCCACCAGATGGGCCACGGTGAGAGAGATGGTGGAGGCTGCGGCCCCCAGCAGTCCGGCAAGTTCGGCGCGTGACGAGGCCTGGCCCGATGCGACGAGTTCCAGGACCCGCGCGGCGAGGGCCGGGGTGCCTTTCGCAGCCTTGCGGTCCCATGCACTTATTTCAGTCATGTACGAAGTTACTTCCGCAACGGTGTGTGTGGCGAAGACAATACGCCCGCGCCTGGCGCTGGGGGAACAGCTTCACGAAGGAAGTGAGCCACACCTGAAACCCATTTAATCCACCCAAATCAACCCAAAGAAGAGGAGGGATCGGAGCAAGTCGGCTTTTTTCAGAGGTGCAGTAACTTACTTTTTACTATTTCTTGTTTGTTTCTTCGGCGTGTCCGGCGTTAGCTGTCGTGAACGCAGTGCCGGTCCCGGACATACGGGTCCTTTCACCCTGAGGAGAGTCATGTTCCTTGCTCACACGGCGAACAGCCGCCGCTGGGCCCTCGTCGCGGGCGCCGCTGTCACCGCGGGTGCTCTGCTGACCGGTTGTTCCGGGGGCGGCACTTCGTCGTCGTCCGCCTCCGGCTCGTCGGACACCATCAACTACGCGCTGCCGGCCAACTTCACGCCGAACTGGATCCTCCCGGTCGGCACCGCCGCGCACCTGAACACCAACAACTCCTCCATATCCCAGTCCCTCTGGGAACCGCTGATCGCCTACGACGGCTCCACCGGCAAGGTCGGCTGGAACAAGGACAACTCGCTGGCCACCGCCGCAGACTTCGCCAAGGACAGCAAGAGCGTCACGATCACGCTCGGCGACCGGCACTGGAGCGACGGCAAGCAGATCACCTCCCGCGACGTGGAGTTCTGGTTCAACCTGGTCAAGGCCAACAAGGCCGACTGGGCGAGCTACAGCCCGGGCAAGGCGCCGGACAACTGGACCGCGCTGAAGGTCGTCGACGACACGCACTTCACCATCACCTTCGACCAGGCGTACAACCAGCAGTGGATGCTCGCCAACGAGTTGAGCATGATCCGCCCGATGCCGCAGCACGTCTGGGACAAGACCAGCGACTCGGGCACGGTGTCGGACCTCGACCGCACCGCCGCGGACGCCAAGAAGGTCTGGGCGTACCTGAACAACGCCGCCAAGAAGATCTCCGGTTACGCCACCGACCCGCTCTGGAAGACGGTCAGCGGCCCGTACACCATCAAGTCGTTCTCCACGGCCGGCAAGGTCCAGCTGGTGGCCAACGCCAAGTACGACGGCGGCGGCAAGGCCAACATCAAGACCGTGAACCTGCTGCCGTTCACCACCGCGGACGCCGAGGAGAACGCTCTGAGGGCAGGCACGGTCGACTACGGCTACATCAACGCCACCAACCTCAGCCAGGAGTCGTCCTTCGCCGCCAAGGGCTACACGGTGAAGCCGTGGTCCGGCTGGGCCATCACGTACATGCCCTACAACTTCAACAACCCCACCATGGGCGCGGTGTTCAAGCAGCTCTACGCCCGCCAGGCGATCCAGATGTCGGTGGATCAGACCACCCTCTCCAAGGTCGTCTTCAACGGCACCGCGGTCCCCACCTACGGCCCGATCCCGCAGGGCCAGAGCTCGTCCTTCGTCTCGTCGGAGCAGAAGAGCAACCCGTACCCGTTCTCCACCGCCAAGGCGAGGAAGCTGCTGACCAGCCACGGCTGGAGCGAGCAGAACGGCACCATGGTGTGCACCAGCCCGGGCACCGGCGACAGCCAGTGCGGCGCCGGCGTGGACAAGGGCACCAAGTTCTCGATGCAGGTGCTCTCGCAGTCCGGTTCGACCGTGACCGACAACATGATGAGCGCCCTGCAGTCTTCGTTCGCCAAGACCGGCATCGACTTCACCATCAAGACCGCCCCGGTCAACTCGGTCCTCTCGCAGGCCGGCCAGTGCAAGGCCGACCAGGCCGGCTGCAAGTGGCAGCTGTCGTTCTTCGGCACCGCGGGCAGCTGGTACTTCCCGGCCTACCCGAGCGGTGACTCGCTCTTCGCCACCGGCGGCGGCTCCAACTTCGGCAGCTATTCCAACCCGGCCGTGGACAAGCTGATCACCCAGACCACCACCTCCTCCTCCGACGAGGCGGTGCAGAAGTACAGCGCGGCCCTGGCCAAGGACCTCCCGGTCGTCTGGCTGCCGGAGCCGGACTACCAGGTCTCCATGGTCAAGAAGGGCCTGGACGGCTTCGCCCAGGACTCGCTCGCCAACTTCCACCCCGCCATGTGGAAGTGGACGACCAAGTGAGCCCGGCCGGTGACCCCGCGTACCACTGAGCCGAAGCGACCGGAAAGCACATGAGTACTTCCTCGTACCTGATCAGGCGAGTCCTCCAAGCCGTCGTGGTGATCGTCATCGTGACGATCGTGGTCTTCGGTCTGCTGCACGCCCTGCCCGGGGGTCCCGCTCGCGGGATCCTCGGCCCGCAGGCCACGGCGCAGCAGATCGCGTCCTTCAACCACGAGCAGGGCCTCGACAAGCCACTTCCCGTGCAGTACTTCTACTACCTGAACCAGCTGCTGCACGGCGACCTCGGCACCTCCTACACCCTCAATGAGCCGGTCTCCCAGCTCATCACCGAGCGGCTGGCCAAGACCCTGGTCCTCACCGCCCTGTCGGCGATCGTCGGCCTCGTGCTGGCCATCCCGCTGGGCATGTGGCAGGCCGTCCGGCGCAACAAGCCGATCGACTACGTCATCACCACGCTGAGCTTCATCGCCTACTCCACGCCCGTGTACTTCCTCGGGCTGATCCTGGTACTGGTGTTCAGCCAGGTGCTGCCTTGGTTCCCGTCCCAGGCCCCGCAGGGGGACACGCTCGCCCAGGTGTTCTCCGAACCGCAGGCGCTGGTGCTGCCGGTCATCGCCGGTGCCGCCTCGATGATCGCGGTGTTCAGCCGCTACATGCGGGCGGCCACCCTGGAGAACCTCTCCGAGGACTACGTCAGGACGGCACGGGCCGGCGGTTCCCGCTCCCGCGCCATCCTCTGGCGGCATGTGTTCCGCAACTCGCTGACGCCGGTGGTCGCCATGCTCGGCTACTACGTACCGGTGCTGTTCGGCGGCGCCCTGGTGGTCGAGCAGCTCTTCAACTACCCCGGTATGGGGCTGCTCTTCTGGACCGCCGCGCAGTCCTCCGACTACCCGGTGCTGCTGGGCTGCGTGCTGGTCATCGCGGCCGCCACGGTGGTCGGCACGCTGCTCGCCGACATCGTCCAGCGGATCATCGACCCCCGAGTGAAGGCAGGCCGGGCATGAGCGCCGTCATCCAGCCGGGCCAGGCGCCCGGCACGGCCACCGCCGCCGCCACGGCGTCCGGCGCCCGGCTCGCCGTCCGGCGCTTCCTGCGCAACCGGCTCGCCGTGGTCGGGCTCGGCGTCGTGGTCCTCTTCTTCCTGCTCTGCTTCGCCGGTCCGCTGGTGTACTCCACCGACCAGACCCACACGATGCTCCAGCAGGTCAACCTCGCCCCCAGCGGCTCGCACTGGCTCGGCACCGACGCGGTCGGCCACGACGAGCTGGGCCGGCTGATGTACGGCGGCAAGGTGTCGCTGATCGTCGGCCTCGCCGCAGGCATCCTGGCCACCGTGATCGGCACCCTGTGGGGCGCCGTCGCCGGCTACGCGGGCGGCTGGGTCGACGCGGTCATGATGCGGATCGTGGACGCGGGGATCGCCATCCCGGCGCTCTTCATCCTGCTGGTGGTCTCCGCCATCACCACCCCGGGCCTGACCGGACTGATCGTCCTCCTGGGCTTCGTCTCCTGGCTGGTGCCGTCCCGGCTGATCAGGGCCGAGACGCTCTCCCTGAAGAACCGCGACTACGTCCTGACCCTGCGGGCCATCGGCGGGACGCACGCCCGGGCGATCACCCGGCACATCCTGCCGAACTCGGTCTCGACCATCATCGTCGCGGCCACCTTCCAGATCGCCGACGCCATCCTGCTGGTCGCCTACGTCTCCTACCTGGGCCTGGGCGTCCAGCCGCCGGCCACCGACTGGGGCGGCATGCTCTCGGCCGGTCTCACCGCCGCCTACTCCGGCTACTGGTGGCTCATCCTGCCGCCGGGCCTGGCCATCATCCTGGTGGTGTGGGCGTTCAACGCGATCGGGGACGGACTCCGCGACGCATTCGATGTGAGGGGACGCGGATGACCGCCACCCAGGGCTCCGCCGCCCCGCAGGCCGGGCCGATTCTCGAACTCGACGACCTCGGTGTCGTCTTCACCACCGAGACCGGCGAGGTGCCGGCCGTCCGGGGTGTCTCCCTGCACGTCCGCCCCGGCGAGACGCTCGCCCTGGTCGGCGAGTCGGGTTCCGGCAAGTCCACCATCGCGCTGGCCGCGACGGGCCTGCTGGCCGGCAACGCCCGTGCCACCGGCAGCGCCACCATCGCCGGCCACCAGGTGGTCGGTGCCCGCGAGGCCGAGCTGGCGGCGCTGCGCGGCCGGACCGTCTCCATGGTGTTCCAGGAACCGGCCACCGCGCTCGACCCGCTGACCCGGATCGGCAGGCAGATCGCCGAGGTGATCCGCAACCACCGCAAGGTGTCCGCCAAGGAGGCCGCCGCCGAAGCCGTCGAACTCCTCCGCAAGGTCGGCATCCCGGAGCCGGAGAGGCGGGCCACCGCCTACCCCTTCCAGCTCTCCGGCGGACAGCGCCAGCGGGTGGTCATCGCCATGGCCATCGCCAACGAACCGGCCCTGCTGATCGCCGACGAGCCGACCACCGCGCTGGACGTCACGGTGCAGGCCGAGATCCTCGACCTGCTGCGCCGGCTCGCCGTCGAGACCGGCACCGGTGTCCTGCTGGTCACCCACAACATGGGCGTGGTCGCGGACTTCGCCGACCGGGTCGCCGTGATGTACCACGGCGAGATCGTGGAGACCGGACCGGTCGAGGACGTACTGCTCCGCCCGTCCCACGAGTACACCGAGCGGCTGCTCGCCGCCGTCCCCCGGCTGTCGGTCGCCGAGGAGGGCCGGCCGGCCGCACCGACTGCCGCCGCCCGCCCGGACACCGACCCGGTGGTCGAACTCCACGACATCTCCGTGGTGTTCGGCCATGGCAAGGGCGCCGTACGCGCCCTGGACGGGGTCTCGCTCGCCGTCCACGCCGGAGAGACCCTGGGCCTGGTGGGCGAGTCGGGCTCCGGAAAGTCCACCGCGTCCCGGGTCGCGCTCGGTCTGATCCCGCCGAGTTCCGGCACCGTCTCGCTGTTCGGCACCGACCTGGGCCGCACCCGGTCCCGGGCCCGCCGGGCGCTGCGGGCCGGTATCGGCGTGGTCCTCCAGGACCCGGTGGCCTCGCTGGACGCCCGGATGACGGTCGGCGAATGCGTCGCCGAGCCGCTCAGGGTGCACCGCCGCGAGCTCTCCGCCAAGGACCGCCAGAGCAAGGTCGCCGCCGTCCTCGAACGGGTCCGGCTGCCGCGTGAACTGGCCCGGCGCACCCCCCGGGAGCTGTCCGGAGGTCAGCGCCAGCGGGTCAGCCTGGCCCGCGCCCTGGTCCTGGAGCCCCGGCTGCTGGTCGCCGACGAGCCCACCAGCGCGCTCGACGTGAGCGTGCAGGAGGCGGTGCTCGAAGTGATCTCCGAGCTCCAGCACGAGCTGGGCTTCGCCTGTCTCTTCGTCTCCCACGACCTGGCCGTCGTACAGCACTTCGCGCAGCGCGTCGCGGTGATGCGGGCCGGCCGGATCGAGGAGCAGGGCCCCACCGGGGCAACCCTGCTGCACCCGGAGACCGACTACACCCGCCGGCTGCTGGCCGCCGTGCCGGTGCCCGACCCGGTGATCCAGCGCGGCCGCAGAGCCGAACGTCTGGCCACCCTCGCGGCCGGCCGGACGGAGGCCCAGGTATGAGCTTCCGTGACCGTACGCTCTTCGCCGGAGTGGACATCGGCGGCACCACGACCCAGGTGGTGGTCTGCGCCGAGGACCTGACCGTACTGGACCGCGCGGAGGTGGCTACCCCGGCGGCCGACGGCGGCCGGGCCATGATCGGCGCGGCCCTGGGCGCGCTGGCCCCGCTGCTGGAGCGCACCCCCGGCCGGCTCGTCGGCTGCGGGGTCGGCGCGGCCGGTTTGGTGGACTCCGCCACCGGCCGCATCCTGGTGGCCAGCGACTCCTTCGCCGGCTGGGCCGGCTTCGCGGTGACGGACGCCGTCGAGGAGGCGCTGGGCGTCCCGGCGTTCCTGGACAACGACGTCAACGCCTTCCTCTGCGGGGAGGTGTCCGGCGGCGCCGTGCGCGGCGAGTCGGACGTCCTCGGGATGACGCTGGGCACCGGGGTCGGCGGCGCGCTGTGGACCGGCGGCGCGCTGTTCGCCGGTCCGCACGGCGCGGCCGGCGAGATCGGGCACATCCCCGGCTTCGGTGATCTGCTCTGCTCGTGCGGCGGCCGGGGCCATCTGGAGACCCTGGCGTCCGGCCGTTCCATCGGCGCCCGTTACGCGGACCGCACCGGCCGCCGGCTGACCGCCCGCGAGGTCGCGCAGGCCGCCGACCACGGTGACCAGGACGCCCTCGCGGTGTACCGGGCCGCCGGTGCCGGGATCGCCCAGGCGATCGTGATGACAGCTGGCGTCGTGGACATCACCACGGTGGTGGTCGGCGGCGGGGTCAGCCGCGCCTGGCCCCTGTTGGAACCCCTCATCCTGACGTCACTGGCCGCCGACCCGCCGGTCAGCGGCCACCCTGTCCGGCTGGTCAGGGCCGCCCTGGGGGCCGACGCCGTACCGGTCGGCGCCGCGGCACGGGTGCGACAGGAACTCGCGACGAGGGGCGAAGTCTGAGGAGGCCGGGCGTAGCTGACCGGGAGTCTGCGTCTTCGAGCGCACTCGATGTCAACGCCGGCTGCCCACCGGTGCTCGCGGCGCAAGGGCGACGCCGCACATAGCGGGGCCCGAGGGATGTCAGCCCGCCCCATGGGCCGGGGCGGCCCGGACTCGTAGGTTCCGGCAACAGTCCGCACGCCCGCACGTTCCGAACAGGGAGGCCCCCGTGCGCTCATCGATCCTGCGACGCCTGTTCCGGCGCGTCGCCTCCACGGCCGCTCTCGCACTCGTCGCGGCGACGCTGAGCACCGTGGCGGCGGCGCGGCCGGCCGCTGCCGCCGGTGGCCTGGAGCAGGTGACCGGCTTCGGTACCAACCCGGGCAATCTGCAGATGTACGAGTACGCTCCCGCGGGTCTGCCCGCGAACGCGCCGCTGGTGATCGCCCTGCACGGCTGCACGCAGACCGCCGACGCCTACTACACCCATTCGGGCTGGCCGAAGTACGCCGATCTGTGGGGCTTCGCCGTGGTCTTCCCGCAGACCACGTCGGCCAACAACGCCCTGTCCTGCTTCGGCTGGTTCGACCCGGCCGAGGACACCAGGGGCAAGGGCGAGGCCGCCTCGATCGTGCAGATGGTGGAGTACGCGAGGCAGCAGTACGGCTCGGACGCGCGCCGGGTGTACGTCACCGGCCTGTCGGCGGGCGGCGGGATGACGGCCGACCTGCTGGCCGCGTACCCGGACGTGTTCGCGGGCGGCTCCGTGGCGTCGGGCCTGCCCGCCCAGTGCGCGACGAGCCAGTCGGCCGCGTCCGGCTGCCAGACGGGCCCGCAGAAGCTGACGGCCGCGCAGTGGGGCGACAAGGTGCGCGGCTCCTATCCCGGATACTCCGGCCCCTGGCCCCGCGTGGCGATCTGGCAGGGCACCTCCGACTACACCGTGTATCCCGCCAACGCCACGGCCCTGCGCGACCAGTGGACGGACGTCTGGGGCATCGGTCAGACCCCGTCGTCCACGGACACCCTCCCCGGGAACACGACCCGCAGCGTCTACAACGACGCCACCGGGAAGCCCGCCGTGGCGACGTACTCCATCTCCGGCATGGGCCACGGCCTCGCCGTCGGCCCCGGCTCCGGCACCGACCAGTGCGGGAGCACGGCGGCGTACTTCCTGAACACCATCTGCTCGACGTACTACACGGGCGTCTTCTGGGGCCTGGACCAGGGCCAGGGCACACCGGGCGGCGGTGACCAACTCCCCGCCCCGTCCGGCCTGCGGGTCACCGCCGTCACGGCGAACAGCGCCTCCCTGTCCTGGAACGCGGTCCCGGGCGCGGCCTCGTACACGGTCCACCGCAACGGTACGAAGGTCGCCTCCCCCTCCTCCACGACCTACACGGACACGGGCCTCACCGCCGGTACGGCCTACCAGTACACGGTGACGGCGGTCGACGGTTCGGGCACACCCGGAACGGCCTCGCCCCAGGTGACGGCGACCACGACCGGCGGTACGCCCGCCCAGTGCTTCACGGCGACCAACTACGCGCACGTCACGGCGGGGAGGGCGCACACCACGGGCGGATACACGTACGCGAACGGCTCGAACGAGAACATGGGCCTGTACAACGTCTTCGTCACCCACACGCTGCGGGAATCACCGGCGGGTCATTTCGTGATCGCGGACACCAGGTGCGCGACCTGAGCGGCGCCCGGTCCGCCGAGGGTCGACTCATTCGTCCTGCGCCGGAGTTCGGCACCCTTCGTCGCGCCCACCGGATCGGTGCCGTTCCGGACGGTGCGGTGTGACAGTGCCCGGTGGAAAGGAGGCGGGACCCATGCGATCCGGACATGGGCCCCTCGGAGCTGCTGTCCGAGCTCAGCTCGGCTGGTCTCCGGTGTAGCGGTAGATGGCTCCGTCGGAGTTGACGTGGTAGACGGTGCCGTCGGCGGCTACGCCGATGTCCACCGCCTTACCGGGGATGCCCACCCAGGGATTGGAGTCGTGCCCGGTGTACCGGTAGATCTGGCCCAGGGAATTCACACCCCAGACATGAGTCCTCGACCCGACGGAGATCCGGGTGAGACCACCGGAGACGGGAACCCAGTCCGTGGAACCCTGGTCCCCGGTGTAACGGTAGATGGCTCCGTCGGAGTTGACGTGGTAGACGGTGCCGTCGGCGGCTACGCCGATGTCCACCGCCTTACCGGGGATACCCACCCAGGGATTGGAGTCGTGCCCGGTGTACCGGTAGATCTGGCCCAGGGAGTTCACACCCCAGACATGAGTCCTCGACCCGACGGAGATCCGGGTGAGACCACCGGAGACGGGAACCCAGTCCGTGGAACCCTGGTCCCCGGTGTAACGATAGATGGCACCAGCGGAGTTGACGTGGTAGACGGTGCCATCGGCAGCTGCACCGATGTCCACCGCCCGGCCTGGGATACCCACCCAGGGATTGGAGTCGTGCCCGGTGTACCGGTAGATCTGGCCCAGGGAATTCACACCCCAGACATGAGTCCTGGACCCGACGGAGATCGTGGTGAGACCACCGGAGATGTTCTTCCAGTCAGCCATGTTCGTGTCCCCTTCACCTCGAACGTTGCAGAGGGAACTTGCTACTCGGCAGGGTCACCCAAACACCCAGATATACCGATTGGCTACAGAGATAATCCAAAAATCGCTGTTTGGGCATTTCCACCCCCTTGGTTCGCAAGGGAGGCGGCCCGCTCACCGCACAACCAGGAGGCCGGAATCGCCGTAACCCACAAGAGGCCGAGAACGACGTCCGGTTCACGTCCGAGCGCACATCGCCCTACTCCACGGTCGCAGCTCGAACAGCAGGGTCGCCGTCCGCCCCGGCAGGCTCTGGGAGCGAACCGGTTGCCCCTCACAGGCCGCGTGATGGAATAGCAGATCCTGAGCACGGTGGGGGAAGCAGTGACGGATCATAAGAGATCTCTTGTACGGGTAAGCGCGCTCCTGCTGGCGGCAGCTGTGGCCACAGGCTGCGCGGTCGGACCCGCCGCCGACGCGAAGGCCAAGCCCTCGAAGGCCCCCGAGATCGACACGGACACCGAGCCGCTGGCCACGCGCCTGCCGAAGCTCGGTCGGATCGTCTCGGCGCACTGGCAGCAAAAGGCCCCCGGCGCGGACAGTCGAGTGCCCGGCCCTACGGACCACCACGTCAGTGCCCTCATGAAGCTCGCCCCTGGCTCGGTGGCCGCCCTGACGGCGTCCACGCAGATGCAGCCGGCGGCCGTCGGGACCGAGCCCGAAAGCATCTCCATTCCCACCGAACTCACCGAGTTCGTACCGGCGGGGGCGCAGTGGGTGCACAGCAGAGTGCTCGACGAGAGCCTGGTGCGCGCCGACTCCGCAGAGCTCTACTTCGACCCGGCCTCGGACACCGTCTACCTCTCGGCCACCAACGTGCACCTGCCGAACGCCGTCACGGTCCACGTCGGCCCGGACGGCAACCAGGTAACCATCACGCCCACGCCGCCGGCACCTACGCCATGAACGACCTCCAGAGCCAGGCCACGTCCCGAGCCAGGACGTCGGCCACTTCGATGGTGGGTCAGGCCCTGGCGATATTCCTGCCCGGCATCGGCTCCGCGAGTGCTGTCCGCCATTCAGGCGCACCGAAGGCGTCCGCGAAGTACTGCGTCTCGTGCACCACGTGCCCGTGGGCAAATTCCATAATGCTCACCGAGTAGCTGGGCACCCCGTCGTACGTGATGACGCACTCGCTCACCCACAGATCCCCGCTGCCGACGATCCGTTGCACGGTGAAGTGCCGACTGGCCGGGTGCCCGCCACGTTGCGCCGAAATCGTCGCTCGGCCCCGGAATCGTTCACCTGACTGGGGGTAGTCGAGGATCGCGTCCGCAGCGTAGATGGCGTGCTCGGTTTCGGTATCCCCGCGTTCCGATGCCCGCCAGTGTTCCTCGAGTGCGGCCCTGGTCCGCGTATCAGGATCCATCGCATTGTTCCTTCTGCAGACGGCCGGAGCGATCCGGGGACCTGGGAACGCTTCGAGGCTTCCCCCCAGGATGCTGGGCCGTTGAACGTAAGTGGGCACCGGCGACAGCGCAGACCGCCCAACGCAGCGACCGGCTTCAGGACAGCTGCGGATCAAGATCGGACAACTCATGATGCATGGAAATGCTTGGTGCCCAGTCCGGCGACACGTTCAGGTGCGAACGCTTCCGCGGCGTGGGGCCGAGCGGTACCTTCTGCGCTGCTTGGCCTCGATCTTTCGTGACGGACCACCGGTTCACCTGGCGGCTCGTCACGAAGATTCGAGGTCAGGCTCGGCATCATGCCCAGGAAACCCCCCGTTTCCACAGCTCCCACGCTTGGCAATGTGATTCTCACGATGGGTGATCGCCCCGTCGATACCGGGCCGACCTGGTTCTCCGGCACCCCCGGACCTCCCCGGCCCGCCATGCGACCTACTACCGGAACGTTGCACGCAACCGGGTGTGGCTGGCCCGCCGGCACCTTCCCGCCGTTCTGGTTCCCGTCTATCCGGGGGTCTGGGCGCTGCTCACGATGGTGCGCCGCCCCCCGCTGTCCGGGCTCCGGGCATGGTGGGGCGGATCCTTCGAAGGCGTACGGACGCCGTGCCCGCCCCGGCGGCCGATGCACCGGCGCACGGTCTTGCGGACGACACGGCTGGGTCACCCACCCGTCATCCGACCGGATGGACGACCCGGGACCGGTCAGTTCAGGGTGGAATGCAGCGCACGCACGACCCTCATGACGTCATCGCCGGGTGGCAGGGCAGTGAACACTGCCGACCAGCGACACGGTCGGTGACCTGGAGAGGGCTGCATCTTCTAAGCGCCACGCAGGCAACTGCGCGGCAGGACCGGCTCTGGTTCCGGCTTCATCGGCTTTTGAGCAGGACGCAAGGCGGTCACCAACAGGACTGTTCCGGAGGGTGCGATCAGCATGGTCCAGACCGCGCTGACATGCATGGCGTGGATGAACGCGTCATCGGCAGCACGCGCCAGGGCGGGCTGGTGGGTCGTGGTGGCGGCATGCCGGGCCTGTTCCGCGGAGATCCCGCGCCTGGTCCTGCACCGGGCCGGCCGTCAGTGCATCGACTTCCGGCCCGTCGCCGCCCCCGTCCACTCCTGCGCCTACTCCTCCGGCGGGAAGACGGCCTCCCCCGAGCCGATCAGCGTGATCGTGATCGCCTCGACCGGGCACCCTTCGGCCGCGGCGAGGATCGTCTCGTTGGCGTCGGTCTCCGGGGCCGACGGGTGGGACTGCCGGGCGGAGTCCAGCGTGAATCCGCCCGGTGCCTGGTTCACGCACATCCCGGAGCCGATGCAGACCCCGCGGTCGACCTCGACGTTCCAGCGGTCCCCCATCACGCCCCCTCGTATCCGGCCGGCAGGTGGATCATCTTGTGCTCGAAGTACTCGGCGTATCCCTCGGGGCCGAACTCCCGTCCCAGGCCCGAGTTCTTGTAGCCGCCGAAGGGGCCGAGCATGTCGAGGCTGAAGGTGTTCACGCTGTACGTGCCCGTCCTGACCCGGCGGGCGACGTCGATGCCGCGCTCGGTGTCTGCGGTCCAGACGCTGCCGCTGAGGCCGTAGTCGGAGTCGTTGGCGATCCGTACGGCCTCGTCCTCGTCGCCGTACGGCAGGAGGCAGATGACCGGGCCGAAGATCTCCTCGCGGGCGACGCGCATGGAGTTGTCGACGTCGCCGAAGAGGGTCGGCTCGACGTACCAGCCCCGCTCCTGGGAGGCCGGACGGCCGCCGCCGGTAAGGATCTTGGCGCCCTCGTCCTGGCCGATCCGGATGTAGTCGAGCGAGCGCTGCTGCTGGCGTCGCGCGACGAGGGGGCCGAGTTCGGTGGCGGGGTCGAGCGGGTCGCCGACCTTCAGCGCACCCGCCGCGGCGGCGAACGCCTCGGCCGTCTCGTCGTAGCGGGAACGCGGCACGAGGATGCGGGTCTGGGCCACACACGCCTGGCCGTTGATCATCCAGGCGAAGGGGACGATGCCCGCGACGGCCGCGTCCAGGTCGGCGTCCGGGAGGATCACGGCGGCGGACTTGCCGCCCAGTTCCAGCGTGACGCGGGTGAGATTGCGGGAGGCGACCTCCATCACCCGGCGTCCCGCGGCCACGGACCCGGTGAACGACACCTTGTCGACGCCGGGATGCCCGACCAGGTACTCGCTGACCTCGCGGTCGGCCGGCAGGATCGACAGCACCCCCTCCGGCAGCCCCGCCTCGGCGACGATCTCGGCCAGGATGTAGGCGTCCAGGGGGGATTCGGGCGAGACCTTGAGCACGGCGGAGCAGCCGGCCAGCAGCGCGGGTGCGAGTTTGGCGGCGGCGGTGAACTGCGGGACGTTCCACGGCACCACGGCCGCGACCACCCCGACCGGCTCCCGGCGCACGAGCAGCGGCCCGAGCGCCCCGTTCCGGCGCTCCTCGTACGAGAAGCCGCGGGCGACGGTGATCGCCGCGTCCCACACCATCATCGCGGCGAGCGCCTGCACCATGACACTCGACGTGTACGGGGTGCCGTTCTCCGTACTGATGACCCGGGCGATCTCCTCGTACCGCGCGGCGAACGCGTCCTTGATCCGGGTGACCACCGCGATCCGCTCGTCCACGGTCATCCGCGGCCAGGGCCCCTCGTCGAACGCCCGTCGGGCGGCGGCGACGGCCCGGTCCACGTCCCCCTCGCAGGCATGCGGCACCCGGCCGATGACCTGTTCGGTGTGCGGGGAGATGACCTCGATGACATCCCGGCCCAGCGGATCGACCAACTCCCCGCCGATGAAAAGTTTTCCGTGTTCGACAAGCTCGGTCATGGCTGCTGCCTCCCGCGGCCCGGCACGTTACCCGACTCATTGTCTGACTCTGTGTCAGAACTGATACCAGTTCCAGTTCCAGGAGTCCACGGCCGTGACGAAGCCCGCCCGGGCACAACGGATCGCCCCTCACCGCCCCCGGCGCACGACGGGTGCGCACCGCCCGCGGACAGTCGACCGGCTACTACTGAAACAAGTTCTGGTTACAGTGGGCGCGGCGTACCACAACTGCACGCCGCCGAGAGAGAGATGGGGCCCATGACACAGGTGACCGCGCAGGTGACCGACCACGGCGGGGGCGTGCACAGCATCAAGGTCCCCATCCCGGACAATCCACTCGGCCACACCCTCGTGCACGTCCTCGACACCGATCGCGGGCCGGTCCTGATCGACACGGGCTGGGACGATCCGGAGGCGTGGGACACGCTCACCGCCGGGCTCGACGCCGTCGGGACGGGTGTCGGTGACATCCACGGGGTGGTCATCACCCACCACCACCCCGATCACCACGGGCTGTCCGGGCAGGTCCGTGAGGCGTCCGGGGCCTGGATCGCCATGCACGCGGCGGACGCGGCGATCGTGCGCCGGACCCGGGAGTCGGAACCGGGCACCTGGCTGAAGTACCTGGTGGCGAAGCTCACCGCGGTCGGTGCGCCCGAGGAGCATCTCGCGCCGTTGCGGGCCGCCGCGGCGGACGGGGGGCGGATGCGGACCCTGCCGGGGCTGCGGGCCGCGCTTCCGGACCGGGAGATCGTCCCCGGGGAGCTCCTCGATCTGGCGGGGCGCACGCTGCGGGCCATCTGGACGCCGGGGCACACGCCCGGCCATGTCTGTCTGCATCTGGAGGAGGAGCATCCGGGCAATCTGCCGGGGCGGGGGAGGCTCTTCTCGGGCGATCATCTGCTGCCGGGGATCAGCCCGCACATCGGGCTGTACGAGGACCCGGACGACACGACGGTCACCGACCCCCTCGGCGACTACCTCGACTCGCTGGAGCGCATCGGCGGGCTCGGGGCCGCGGAGGTGCTGCCCGCCCATCAGTACGCGTTCGCGGATTCCGCGGGGCGCGTACGGGAACTCCTGGACCACCACGAGGACCGGCTGACCGGGCTGCTCGCGCTGCTGGCCACACCGCTGACTCCGTGGGAGCTGGCCGAGCGGATGGAGTGGAACCGGCCCTGGGAGCAGATCCCGCACGGTTCGCGGAACATCGCCGTCTCGGAGGCCGAGGCGCACCTGCGGCGGCTGGTGAAGCTGGGGCGCGCGGAGGCGGTGGCGGGGAGCGAGCCGGTGACGTACATCGCGGTGTGACCACCCGGCGAAGGAAGTCCACCCCGTGACGTACGTCGCGGGGTGACCATCCGGCCACGAGGGCCCGCACCGGACGTACGTCACGGTGTGACCACCCGGCAGCGGGGGCCCGCGCCGCTACCGGCCCGGAGCCCGTCCGGAGCCGCCCGGTAGAGTGTGCGAGTCGTCATCATGCCCGTTCAGGGGGAAGCCGGTGCAAATCCGGCACTGACCACGCAGCCGTGAACCGTCGTCCAGGACGGTGAGTCGGAATGCCCTGTCTGCGGTCGTGACCGGCTCGCGGCCACCGGAACCCCGGTGGTCGGCACCGTCGAGGTATACGGGGCCGGAGCCTGGTGCGTGAGCGTGCCTGTGCCCGGATCCCCCCGCAGGAGAGGCCCCGCCCGCCATGACCGTACGCCGCAGAGCAGCAACGCTCGCCGCCACCGCCACCGTGCTCTGTGCGGCCGCTGCCCCGGTCGCGATCGCAGCGCCGTCCCCGTCGCCCTCGCCGTCCGCCGCCCTGCCGTCCGGGCTGTACGGCACGAAGGACCCCACCTACGACGGTGTCTGGCGGCAGTCGCTGGCCTTCCTCGCCCAGCGGGTCGAGGGCGTCACGCCCGCCGCGAAGGCGGTGGACTGGCTGATCGCCCAGCAGTGCTCCAACGGCGCCTACGCCGCGTACCGGCCCGACGTCTCCCAGCCGTGCACCGACAAGACCATGCTGGACACCAACGCCACCGCGGCCGCCGTCCAGGCGCTCGTCGAGGTGGGCGGGCACCGGGAGACCGTGAACGACTCGGTCCGCTGGCTGAAGTCCATGCAGAACGAGGACGGCGGCTGGGGCTACGCCGCGGGCGCGGCCAGCGACGCCAACTCCACCTCGCTGGTGATCGGCGCCCTCGCCCGGCAGGGCCAGCGGCTCGGTGACATCACCACCCCCGGCGGCAAGACCCCCTACGACCCGCTGCTGGCGCTCGCGATCCCGTGCGGCGGCAAGGACGGCGGTGCCTTCGCCTACCAGCCCGACAAGGCCGGGAAGCTCGCCGCCAACGCGGACGCCACCGCGGCCGCCGTGCTCGGCACGATGGGCAAGGCCCTGGCCGTCGGGAACAACACCTCGTCCAAGGCGCCCAGCTGCCATCCCGGCTCCGGTCTCACGCCCGAGCAGGCCGCCCAGAACGGCGCCCACTTCCTCGCAGGTGCCCTCGCCACCAGCGGTCACCTCGACCTGGCGCCGATGCCCGGCGCCCCCGACTCCACCCCGCAGCCCGACTTCGGCAACACCGCGGACGCGGTCGTCGCGCTGTCCGCCGCGGGCCACCAGGACGAAACCACCAAGGCCATGACCTGGCTGAAGAAGAACTCCGGGGCCTGGGCCGAGCAGGGCGGCCCCGCCGCCTACGCGCAGCTGATCCTGGCCGCGCACGCGGCCGGCGCCGACGCCCGCCACTTCGGCGGCGTCAACCTCGTCGACCGGCTGAACGCGACCGGTCCCGCGCCCGCGGCCATCACGACGCCCGACCCGGCCGCCGACACCGGGTACGTGGCGACGGAGAAGGACGCGGTCCACAGCGGCGACGACGTGATCGGCGGTGTGTGGTGGTACGTCGGCATCGGTCTCGTCGTCGGTGCGGGCGCCGGCTTCCTGATCAGCGGCCGCCGGAAGAACCAGCAGCTGTGAGGCGGGCGGGAAGGGCCGCCGCTCTCCTGGTGGTCCTGAGCGCCGTCCTGGCCGTGCTCGGCGCGGGGACGGCCCAGGCGGCGGGCTACCGGTACTGGTCGTTCTGGGAGGGCTCCGGCACCGGCTGGACGTACGCCACCCAGGGCCCGTCCCTGGTCCGGCCGGACGACGGCGCGGTGCAGGGCTTCCGCTTCGCGGTGAGCAAGGACTCCCAGGACGCGGCGAAACCGCGCCACTCCCCCGACTTCGCGAAGATCTGCGCGGACACCCCGGCCAAGGACGGCAGCAAGCGGGTCGCGCTGGTCGTCGACCCGGGCACGGCGGCGGACGCCCCGGCCGGCGAGACGCCGCCCGCGTCGCGTACCGCGTGCGCGCAGGTCGCCCCGGACGCCAGCACCGCGGAGGCGCTCGCCTCGGTGGCCAAGCCGCTGCGCTACAGCAGCGCCGCGCTGCTCTGCGCCATATCCGGCTATCCCGGCTCCGGCTGCGGCGAACAGGTCTCGGGCGACGGGCACGGGACGCCCGCCGCCTCCGGATCCGCGGCTCCCGCCGAGTCCGCCGGGTCCTCCGCTTCCGCCGGGTCCGCCGCGTCCTCCGCTTCCGCCGTCGGCGGCTCCAGCGGCTCCGGTGGATCCGGCGACTCCGGTGGCGGTCCGTCCGTCGGGGTGCTCCTCGGTGTCGGCGCCGTACTCGTCCTCGGCATAGCCGCGGTCGCACAGGCCCGCCGCCGCCGCGGATGACCGCCCCGACCACCGGCCCGGTCCGGCCGCGCCGCCCGCTGCGCGCCCCCGGGGCGACCCGTAGCAACGCGCTGCCCGCCGGGGCCTGGTGGCTGTGGGCGCTCGGCCTCGCCACCGCCGCGTCCCGGACCACCAATCCGCTGCTGCTCGGACTGCTGGTGGCGGTGGCGGGCTATGTGGTCGCGGCGCGGCGTACGGACGCGCCGTGGGCCCGTTCGTACGGGGCCTTCATCAAGATCGGGCTGTTCGTCGTCGGTGTGCGGCTGGTCTTCTCCGTCTTCCTCGGTTCGCCGATCCCCGGCACGCATCCGCTGTTCACCCTCCCCGAAGTGCCGCTGCCCGACTGGGCGAAGGGGGTCAGGATCGGTGGCCGGGTCACCGCCGAGCAGCTGCTCTTCGCGCTGTACGACGGTGCGAAGCTGGCGACCCTGCTGATCTGCGTCGGCGCCGCGAACTCGCTCGCCAACCCGGCCCGGCTGCTGAAGTCGCTGCCGGGTGCGCTGTACGAGGCGGGGGTCGCCGTCGTCGTCGCGATGACGTTCGCGCCGAACATGGTCGCCGATGTGGTGCGGCTGCGCACCGCACGGCGGCTGCGGGGCCGCCCGACCGGCGGTATCAAGGCGGTCCTCCAGATCGGACTGCCGGTCCTGGAGGGCGCGTTGGAGCGGTCCGTCGCGGTGGCGGCCTCGATGGACGCGCGCGGATACGGGCGCAGCGCCCAGGTCCCGCCCGCCGTCCGGCACACCACGAACGCCCTCACGCTCGGCGGGCTGCTCGGGGTGTGCGCGGGTACGTACGGGCTGCTGGCCGCGCAGGGCGCGGTGTACGGCCTGCCGCTGCTCGTCGCCGGGCTGGTCGCCGCGCTGGCCGGACTGCGGCTCGGCGGGGCCCGCTCGGTCCGTACCCGCTACCGGCCCGACCGGTGGGGTGCGCGGGCCTGGCTGGTGGCGGGTTCGGGAATCGCCGTGGCCGTGGCGATGATCTGGGCGGGCGGTGTCGACGCGGAGGCGCTGCACCCCGGCGTCGTACCGCTGACCGCGCCGGTGCTTCCGCTGTGGCCCGCGGCCGCGGTGCTGATCGGGCTGCTGCCCGCGGTGGTGGCGCCCGTGCCGCCGTCGCCGGGCGCCCCGCGTTCCAAGGAGATCGAGTGATCCGGTTCGAGCAGGTCTCGGTGCAGTACGAGGGGACGGAGCGGCCCACCCTCTGCGGGGTCGATCTGACCGTGCCCGAGGGCGAGTTGGTGCTGCTCGTCGGCCCGTCCGGGGTCGGCAAGTCGACGCTGCTGGGCGCCGTTTCCGGTCTCGTGCCGCACTTCACCGGCGGTACGCTGCGCGGCCGGGTCACGGTCGGCGGGCGCGACACCCGTACCCACAAACCACGTGAACTCGCCGATCTGGTCGGCACGGTGGGCCAGGACCCGCTGTCCCACTTCGTCACCGACACGGTCGAGGACGAGCTGGCGTACGGGATGGAGTCGCTGGGGCTGGCTCCCGGCGTGATGCGGCGGCGGGTCGAGGAGACCCTGGACCTGCTGGGTCTGGCCGGGCTGCGCGACCGGCCGATCGCCACGCTCTCGGGCGGCCAGCAGCAGCGGGTCGCGATCGGCTCGGTCCTCACCCCGCACCCGAAGGTCCTGGTCCTCGACGAGCCGACGTCCGCGCTGGACCCGGCGGCGGCCGAGGAGGTCCTCGCCGTGCTGCAGCGGCTGGTGCACGACCTGGGCACGACGGTCCTGATGGCGGAGCACCGGCTGGAGCGGGTGGTGCAGTACGCGGACCAGGTCGTCCTGCTGCCGTCGCCGGGCGCCGCCCCGGTCATGGGCGCGCCCGCGGACATCATGGCCGTCTCCCCGGTCCACCCGCCGGTCGTCGCACTGGGGCGGCTGGCGGGCTGGGAGCCCCTGCCGCTCTCGGTCCGCGACGCCCGACGCCGGGCGTCGGACCTGCGCGAGCGGCTGGCGCGGGCACAGCTGCCCGCCCCGTCACCCGTGCCGGCCGGGGCGGCCGTGACCCCGCTGCCCTCCGCCCCTGCCACCGCCGCCGTACGGCGCGGTGTGCTCGCCCGGCTGCTGGGCCGCGGCGCACCCACCACCACCGCTTCCGAGCCGGTCGTCGTCGATGCCCCGGCGCGGGTCGAGCGGCTCGGCGTACGGCGCGGGCGCGTCGAGGCGCTGCGCCGGGTGACGCTCGCCGTCGCGGCCGGCGAGACCGTCGCCCTGATGGGCCGCAACGGTGCGGGCAAATCCACCCTGCTGGCCACGCTCGTCGGCATGGTCGAGCCCACCACGGGCACCGTCCTCGTCGGCGGCCGGACCCCGCACCGTACGCCGCCGCGCGACATGGTGCGCCGGGTCGGGCTCGTACCGCAGGAACCACGCGACCTGTTGTACGCGGACACGGTCGCCGCCGAGTGCGCCGCGGCCGACGCCGACGCGGGCGCCGGCGCGGGCAGCTGCCGAGCCCTGGTCTCGGAGCTGCTGCCCGGCGTGCCGGACGACGCCCATCCCCGTGATCTTTCCGAGGGCCAGCGCCTCGCGCTCGCCCTGGCCGTCGTGCTGACCGCGAGGCCCCCGCTGCTGCTCCTGGACGAGCCGACCCGCGGCCTGGACTACGCGGCGAAGGCCCGGCTGGTCGGGGTGCTCCGCGGCCTCGCGGCCGAGGGCCATGCGATCGTCCTGGCCACGCACGACGTCGAGCTCGCCGCCGAGCTGGCGCACCGGGTGGTGATACTCGCCGACGGGGAGACCGTCGCGGACGGGGAGACCCGGCAGGTGGTGGTCTCCTCGCCGGCCTTCGCCCCGCAGACCGCGAAGATCCTCGCCCCGCAGGAGTGGCTGACCGTGGCGCAGGTGCGCGGCGCGCTGGGAGCCGCGTCGTGAGCGGGAACCGGACGCGGCCGGTACGGCTCGGGCCGCGCGCGATCGCCGCGCTCGTCCTCATCAGCGCGATCGGCGTGGTCGCGTTCGGCTGGCCGCTGCTGGCCGGTGCCGACTCCGGCCTGGCGCACTCCCAGGACGCGCCGTGGCTGTTCGCCGCGCTGCTGCCGCTGCTGGTCGGCGTGGTCGTCGCGATGATCGCGGACTCCGGCCTCGACGCGAAGGCCGTGGCGATGCTGGGGGTACTGGCCGCGGTCGGCGCCGCGCTGCGCCCGCTGGGCGCGGGCACGGCGGGGCTGGAACCGATGTTCTTCCTGATGGTGCTGAGCGGCCGGGTGCTGGGGCCCGGCTTCGGCTTCGTGCTGGGCTCGGTGACGATGTTCGCGTCCGCGCTGCTCACCGGTGGGGTGGGGCCGTGGATGCCGTTCCAGATGCTGTCGATGGGCTGGTTCGCGATGGGCGCGGGCCTGCTGCCGGGCCCGGACCGGCTGCGCGGACGGGCCGAGCTGCTGATGCTCGCGGTGTACGGGTTCGTGGCGGCGTTCGCGTACGGCACGGTGATGAACCTGTACGGCTGGACGATCGTGCCAGGACTCGGCTCGGGGATCTCCTTCCACCCGGGGGACCCGCTGCCGCAGAACCTCGTCCGCTTCCTCGCCTATTGCACGGCCACGTCGCTCGGCTGGGACCTCGGCCGGGCCGTGCTCACCGTGGTGCTGACCCTGACCATCGGCGCGACGCTGCTGAAGGCGCTGCGCCGGGCCACGCGCCGCGCCGCCTTCGAGGCCCGGGTCACATTCGACGCCCCCGGCGAGTGAGGACTCCCACAGGCCCTCGGTCCTCGACGAAGCGGGGTAGTAGTCGCCGGACCGGGTACCGGCCCCCAGCAAATGGACAATTTCATATAACTTGGCGATCTTAATTACTCGTTGGTCCATTTAGGCGCTTTTTGGCCCGCTGTCCGTGTCCGTCGGCCTCCGAAGCGTTGTCACGTACGTGGAACCTCGTGAATTCTGGGATCGGAACACTGTTCTGGCGGAAGCTTTTTGCGCCAGCGACGAACGCATGCGCCTGGCACAGGCGTTGCTCGACGAGGCGCAGGCAGAGCGGAGCAGGATGCTCGCGGCGTTCGCCGTCACGGTCGGCGACGACGGCTCGATCGCGGACTTGATGGGCCTGAACGAGCGCGAAGTGCGATTGGCACGACGTACGGTGGGCCGCGGTGACGCGCGGTCCCTCGCCGAGGAGCTCCTGAACCGGCCCGTTCAAGCGGTGCGGGCGGTGGCGGACGAACCCCCTTCCGTACCCGAGGCCCCCGTACCGCATCCGCGTGAAGAGGCGCCCGTCGCACCGCTCGTCGCCCCGCTCGCCGCATCACCGGATACGCCACCGGTCCCGGCCCCGGTCCCTCTCCCGGTGCCGCCCGCCGAGGTGGACAGCCCCGTCTTCTGGTCGCCCAGCATGGACTCCGTGCTGCTGTGGAGCTGGGAGTCCGGTCTCGACGTACAGACGGTCGCCGCCGAACTCGGCCTGGACGTACGGGCACTGCTGACGCGCGTCCAGGAGCTCGCCAACGACGGACGGCTCACGCTCTCGACCCCGGTCCCCGAGGTTCCCCGGTCCGGGCGCCATCGCCGCCAGCACGAAGAGGGATACGCCACCCTGTTCGGCCCCACCGCCACCTTTCCCACCCACGTGCCGTACTGAGCGGCACGTCCGCCCCTCGCCGCGGCGGCATGGATCCGACCGGCAGCGCCCTCGCCGCCCTCGGGTTCAGGACCGCGCGGCGACCGCGTCGAACCACCGCACGATCTGCGGCCCCGACTTCATGTACGTCGCGTTGTGGTCGGTCGAACCCTGGTCGACCACCGGTGCGGCGACGCCGTGCGCGGCCAGATCGGAGGCGCAGTCACGGGCGTTGGCGATCGGCACGTCGGCGTCGCCGGACGAGGAGTAGAGGCGTACGGGGACGTCCGGCTTCCAGGCACAAGTGCCGTCCTGGGCGCGTACCGCGGCCAGGAGAGCGCCGGTGGGGTGCTGGACCTGCCGGTAGTAGTCGTCGGTGAGCAGTTCCTTCAGCGTCGCGGGCAGCGCCGGGATGATCTGCTCCTCGGTGTGGTTGGTGTCGAAGAGGTCGTCGACGATTCCCGCGTACGGCTCCCGGAACGCCTCCGAGGGGTCCTTGTACAGCGGGTGGAGCCTGTTCTGCGCGGTGAGGAAGTAGGACATGTAGAAGATGCCGCTGATGTCGTTGACCCTGCCGTCGAACAGGGCGGGCATTTCGGCGTGCTCGATGTCGTACGGGCCCGAGACAGGCGCGAGGGCGCGGAGCCGGAAGTGCCGGTCGACGCCGTTGTCGAGGGCCCTGCCCAGCGCCATCGCGACCTGGCCGCCCTGGGAGAAGCCGCTGGCGTACACGTCGCCGGTGAGCGGGCGGTCCAGGCGCAGCGCGGCGGTGCGGGAGGCCCGCAGCATGTCGACGGAGGCGGTGACGGAGGACTTCGTGTCCATGTACGGGTGGCGGCCCGGGCCCTTGCCGAGGCCCAGGTAGTCGGGGGCGGCGACGGCGCGGCCCGCGGAGGCGTGGAGGTAGGGCGCGAAGCGGCCGAAGTCCTCGCCGACGGAGGGTGCGTAGTCGCGGTGGGCCATCGTGCCGTGGGTGTCGGAGACCAGGTCCAGGCGGTGCGGGCCGCCTTTGGGGAGCGCGAGGAGGCCGGTGGCGGTGGTGGGTGCGCCCTGGGGCGTGATGGTGCGGTAGGTGAGGCGGTAGGCGCGCAGGCCGTGCCGGACGGTGTCGGTGTCCATCCCTCCGGAGACCAGGAAGCGTGCGACATCGGCACGGTCGAGGTCGGCCACGGGGGTGATGTCCAGCAGGGTGCCTCTGCCGTGCGCCTCGGCCGAGCGGGACGACACTCCGGTGGCGTCGGCGGGCTGTTGGGCGGCGACCGGTGCGGTGCCGAGTGCGGCGAGGACCACCACGGCCGCGGCCGTCACCCTTCGGCGGGCGGTGCGGCGACGCTTGCGGGCTTCCCAAGTGGTGCTGTCTGTGCGGTTGGTGTTGTCCATGGCCATGACGCTATGCAGCCGCACGCGACGCCGGTACCGGCCTGGACACCCGGCCGGAGGTACACCTGGCAACACCTCCGGTCCGGGGCCCTGCCCGCCGGACGGGCCGCGCGTCACAGTCGCTGGATGATCGTCCCCGTCGCCAGCGCGCCGCCCGCGCACATCGTGATCAGTGCGAACTCCTTGTCGCGGCGCTCCAGTTCGTGCAGGGCCGTGGTGATTAACCGGGCCCCGGTGGCGCCCACCGGGTGGCCGAGCGCGATGGCGCCGCCGTTGACGTTGACCTTTTCGAGGTCCTGTCCGAAGACCTGGGTCCAGCTCAACACCACCGAGGCGAACGCCTCGTTGATCTCGACGATGTCGATGTCCTTGAGCGACATCCCTGCCTTGCCGAGCACCGCGCGGGTCGCGTCGACCGGTCCGTCGAGGTGAAAGTGCGGGTCGGCGCCGACCAGTGCCTGTGCGACGATCCGGGCGCGCGGCTTGAGCTTGAGCGCGCGCGCCATCCGTTTGGACGCCCACATGATCGCGCAGGCGCCGTCGGATATCTGCGAGGAGTTGCCCGCGGTGTGGACCGCGGTGGGCATGACCGGCTTGAGCCGGCCGAGCCCCTCCATCGTGGAGTCCCGCAGCCCCTCGTCCCGGTCGACCAGGCGCCACATGCCCTGTCCGGCCGCCTGTTCCTCCTCGGTGGTCGGCACCTGGACCGCGTACGTCTCCCGTTTGAACCGTTCCTCGGCCCAGGCGACGGCCGCGCGCTCCTGCGAGATCAGCCCGAGCGAGTCGACGTTCTCCCGGGTCAGTCCGCGTTTGCGGGCGATGCGTTCGGCGGCCTCGAACTGGTTGGGCAGGTCCACGTTCCACTCGTCGGGCCAGGGCTTGCCCGGTCCGTGCTTGGAGCCGCTGCCCAGCGGCACCCGTGACATGGCCTCGACGCCGCAGCTGATCCCGATGTCGATGACTCCGGCCGCGACCATGTTGGCGACCATGTGGGAGGCCTGCTGCGAAGAGCCGCACTGGCAGTCCACGGTGGTGGCGGCGGTCTCGTACGGAAGGCCCACGGCGAGCCAGGCGTTGCGGGCCGGGTTCATCGACTGTTCGCCGGCATGGGTGACCGTTCCGCCGACGATCTGTTCGACGCAGTCGGCGTGAATGCCGGTGCGGCCGAGGAGTTCTCGATAGGTCTCGCCCAGCAGATAGGCGGGATGCAGATTGGCGAGCGCGCCTCCGCGCTTGCCGATGGGCGTGCGTACGGCTTCGACGATGACGGGTTCCGCAGCCATGAGCTCGTCCTCTCCTCACACTTCCGCAGGGGCGTCCCGGCGCCCGCGGAAGGAACTAGTACGCGTTCTAGTTCTCCGTGCAGTCTTATGAGGCTTACCCCCGGTACGCAAGGGTCGTGCACGCACCTTGCGTCCACTTCATGCCTGCCTCACCCACTCTTCACGCAACAGATCGGGCCACCCCTCTTGCCAGTTGTAGAACTCGTTACTACCTTTCGGGCAACTTCTGATGGGTCGTCAGACATCTTTCGGGCGGCTCTCGGACCGACCTGGAGTTGCCGATGCCCTGCCCCCATCTGCCCGAAGGGTTCGACTTCACCGACCCCGATCTGCTCCAAGCCCGCATACCGCACCCCGAGTTCGCGCAGATGCGGCAGACCGCACCGGTCTGGTGGTGCACCCAGCCGGCCGGTATCTCCGGTTTCGACGACGAGGGCTACTGGGTCGTCACCCGGCACGCGGACGTCAAGTACGTCTCCACACACCCCGAGTTGTTCTCCTCGAACACCAACACCGCGGTCATCCGCTTCAACGAGTCGATCGACCGTGACCAGATCGAGGTCCAGAAACTGATCATGCTCAACATGGACCCGCCCGAGCACACCCGGGTCCGCCAGATCGTCCAACGGGGTTTCACCCCACGGGCGATCCGCTCCCTGGAGCAGGCCCTGCGCAGTCGCGCCCGCTCGATCGTCGAGACGGCGCTCACCGCGGCCGACGACGACGGCTCCTTCGACTTCGTCACGAACATCGCCGTCGAACTGCCGCTCCAGGCCATCGCCGAACTCATCGGCGTACCGCAGGAGGACCGGTCCAGGATCTTCGACTGGTCCAACAAGATGGCCGCGTACGACGATCCGGAGTACGCGATCACCGAGGAGGTCGGCACCGAGGCGGCCATGGAGATCGTCTCGTACTCGATGAACCTGGCGGCCGCCCGCAAGGAGTGCCCGGCCAAGGACATCGTCTCCCAGCTGGTCGCCGCGGAGGGGCAGGGGAACCTCTCCTCCGACGAGTTCGGCTTCTTCGTGATCCTGCTCGCCGTCGCCGGTAACGAGACCACCCGTAACGCCATCAGTCACGGCATGCACGCCTTCCTCACCCACCCCGACCAGTGGGAGCTCTACAAGAGGGAACGGCCGGACACGACCGCCGAGGAGATCGTCCGCTGGGCCACCCCCGTGGTCTCCTTCCAGCGGACCGCCACCCAGGACGTCGAACTGGGTGGGCAGCAGATCAAGAAGGGCGACCGGGTCGGGATGTTCTACTCCTCGGCCAATAACGACCCCGAGGTCTTCGAGAACCCGGAGACCTTCGACATCTCCCGTGATCCCAACCCGCACCTCGGCTTCGGAGGCGGCGGTCCGCACTTCTGCCTCGGCAAGTCCCTTGCCGTGATGGAGATCAACCTGATCTTCAACGCGATCGCCGATGTGATGCCGGACCTGCGGCTGGTCGGCGACCCGCGGCGGCTGCGCTCGGCATGGCTCAACGGGATCAAACAGCTCCAGGTCAGCACCGCCGTCGACGCCGTGCACTGACTGCGCACCCCGCCCGAACCCCCGGCGGGGAAGCGCACAACAGCGCGAGGATCATGGCGGGCATGCACGCCCTGCTCTCCGCCTTCGCCCCCATCTGGATACTCACTGCGATCGGCTACACGGTCGGCCGCAGTGGTCTCCTCGGGGAGCAGGCGGAGGCCGTGCTCGGCCGGTTCGTCTTCCATGTGGCCATGCCCGCCGCCCTGTTCAGCATGGTTTCCGGGGCGCGTCTCGACGCCTTCGCCAACTCCTCGATGGTGGCCTTCGCGGCAGGTACGGCGCTGGTCTGCGGTCTCGGCTTCGTGGTCTCGGGCCGGCTCTTCGGCCGGGGCACGGCCGACCGGGCGATCGGCGGCATGGCGTCCGGCTACGTCAACTCCGCCAACCTCGGTATTCCGGTGGCGGTACAGGTGCTCGGCGACGCGTCGTTCGTCGCTCAGATCATCCTGTTCCAGGTGCTGTTGGTCTCTCCGGTGATCCTGACACTGCTGGACACGGGGGCGGGCGCGTGGGCAGGGCCAGGCGCGGGCTCCGGGAAGGGATTGGTGTTCCGGCGGATGCTGACGATGCCGGTGCGCAACCCCGTCATCATGGCCTCGCTGCTGGGTGTCGTCGTCTCCGCGCTCGGACTGCGACTGCCGCACGCCCTCGCCCACTCCTGCGACGTCCTCGGCGCCGCCGCCGTACCGACGGCCCTGATCACGCTGGGGCTGTCCCTGAACGTCCGCCCGGCGACCGGTGTTCCGGCAACGCAGCGCGCGGAGCCCTGCAGTGAGCGTGCGGAGCCCGACGGGGCCGGGGTGCGTACGAAACGTGCGGAGGTCGTCGTGGCCGTCGCGCTCAAGACGCTGGTCCAGCCCCTGATCGCCTTCGCCGTCGGCGGCCCGCTGCTGGGTCTGCCGGACCATCAACTGCTGGCCGTCGTACTCTGCTCCACGCTGCCGACCGCTCAGAACGCCTTCATCTACGCCCAGCAGTACGGCCTGGACACCCGCCTGGCCCGCGACTCCGTGGTGGTCTCGACGGTGGTGTCCATGGCAACGCTGTCCCTCGCCACCTGGGCCCTGGGGACGTCCTCCTGAGCCGTTCGGCTCCGCTGAGCCGTTCGAGCGGCGGACCCGGGCCGATGGGCGGATGCTGGTCGGGCGGCGATCCATGCCGAAGGGGGACGGAACGACGGTTTCGTCCCGGCACTCCTTCGGCGTCTCAGGGCTTCGTGCGCCCTGCCGACTTCGTGCGCCCTACAGGCCCTGGCTCTGATGCTGCTTGCCGGCCACCGCGTCGCCCGTCGGTCTCGGTACCGGCACCGAAACGGCCAGGTCGTCGTGCGGTTTCTCCGCCGTCGGCACAGCCGGCAACCACAGTTTCCGGGGCCCCGACAGGACGTGGGTCAGCCCGAAGCCGAGCGCGACGACAGCCGCACCGCCCACCGCGTCCAGCACCCAGTGATTGGCCGTGGCGATGATCGCGGAGACCGTGAACAGAGGGTGCAGCAGCCCCAGCGCCTTCATCCACGGCTTCGGGGCCAGCATGACGACGACCACGCCGCACCAGAGCGACCAGCCGAAATGCAGCGAGGGCATCGCCGCGTACTGATTGGTCATCTCGGTCAGCGCTCCGTAGTCCGGCTTCGCGAAGTCCTGGACGCCATGGACCGTGTCGATGAAACCGAGCCCCGGCATCAACCGCGGCGGGGCCAGCGGGTAGAGCCAGAAGCCGACCAGTGCGAGAAGCGTGGCGAAGCCGATGGAGCTGCGGACCCAGCGGTAGTCGGCGGGGCGTCGTACGTACAGCACACCGAGAATCGCCAGCGGCACGATGAAGTGGAACGTCGAGTAGTAGTAGTCGAAGAAGGCCTTCAGCCAGCCGGCCTCGACGACCGCGTGGTTGGCCCAGTGCTCGATGTCGATGTGCAGCCACTGTTCGAGGGAGTGGATCTGACGGCCGTGGTGTTCGGCGGTGGCGCGGCCCGCCGTCGCCGCGAGCCTGACCTGCGCGTACGCGGAGTACACGACCCTGATCAGGAGCAGTTCCAGCAGCAGGTTGGGCCGGCTGAGCACCCGCCGCCAGAACGGCAGCAGCGGAACGCGGCGCCAGCGGGCCGGAACCGGGTCCGCGTAGTCGGTCGGGATCGGCCGCTGCCAGTACGGCGAGGTGCGCGGCAGGAACGGTGCCGCGCAGGCCGCGCCGAGTGCCACGATCAGCAGCACGTTGTCGCGCAGGGGGAAGACCGCGGCCATGTTCGGCAGCAGCATCTTCCCCGGCAGCGTGATCACGAGCACCACCACCACCGGCCACACCAGCCGGTCGGAGGCCCGCTTGCCGACCCGGCCGACCACGGCGAGCAGCACCCACAGCAATTGGTGCTGCCAGGCGGTCGGCGAGACCGCGACGGTGACGCAGCCGGTCACGGCGACGGCGAGCAGCAGCTGCCCGTCGCGGGCGTACCGTACGGCGCGACGCAGCCCGAGGTAGCAGACGGCGGCCGCCAGCACCACGAACAGCACGATTTCGAGCGGGCCCGCCAGACCGAACCGGAGCAGCGCACCGTGCAGGGACTGGTTGGCCAGGCTGTCCGGATTGTCACCGAGCCCGGCGCCCGCGACATGGTGCACCCAGTAGGTCCACGAGTCGCTCGGCATCGCGGCCCAGGCCAGGGCCGTGCAGGCGGCGAACGCGGTGCCGCCGGTCACCGCGGCCCGTCGGCGGCCGGTGAACCAGAGCAGGACCGCGAAGAGCAGTACGGTCGGCTGGAGCGCGGCCGCGATCCCGATCAGGAGGCCCGAGGCGCGTTCCCCGCGGACCGCGAAACAGGCCAGCAGCACCAGCAGGACCGGCAGGATGCTGGTCTGCCCGAGGTGGAACGTGTTACGGACCGGCAGGGACAGCATCAGCAGGCTGATCGCGACCGGGGCGGCCGGCAGTGAGGTACGACGGGCGACCGGGCCCGGCAGCGCGCGGGCGGCGACGACACCCAGGGCGGCGACGAGCAGCAGCGAACCGAAGGTCCAGGCGACGCCCAGGCTCTGTTCCGCCGTCCGGGTCAGTGGCTTCAGCACGAGTCCGGCGAACGGGGTGCCGGTGAACCGGTCGCTGGCGTACAGCGAGCCCGTCACATGCAGGACGCCGTTCTCACCGATCCAGGTCTCCAGATCGGTGAGCCGTTCCCCCGGCGGCTGTCGCAGCACCACCGCCATCTGCCGTACGGCCAGAGCGGCCACAACCAGCCAGAGCAGGGCCCGGGCGGCCCCGGTCCTCGCCCCCGTCGCCTCGTCTCCGCGCACACTGTGCTCCGCATTCGCCACGCTGAGCCGACCCTCCCGCCGTTTCTGTACTCGTCCCTCGACCTGGGCGTGCTGTGAAACCTTCGCATTGCGCTATGGGGTAGACACAATCAACCCCCTCTTCGCCTGACTGTCATCCTCCTTTTTCGAAAGAAAGACCGAAAGCCACTCATGCCGGGACGGTCCGGGCCAGTACGAGCCGGTCCCGGCCGACGCCCCCGGCCGGGACCGGAACCGAAACCGGAACCGGATCGGTGGTGTCCGCGTCCTTTCCCGTGCTGGTGCGGGTGGTGGTCCTGCGAATCCGACGGCACCGGCCGGTGGTGACCGCGAAACAATGGGATCGCTCCTGCGATCACGCTCAGGTCAGAATGACCGGCATGACCTGGACCATGACCCCCGAACCCTTCGACTCCCCCGATGCCGCGCTGCTGCGCCGGGACTACTACGCCGAGGTCGCCGGCCGCTACTGGGGGCGGCCCGCGACCGCCGAGGAGATCGACGAGGGGCTCACCGACGACGGCGCCGACCGGCTCGTTCCATCCACCGGCCAGTTCGTCGTCGGCCGGTTCGAGGGGAAACCGGCGGCCTGCGCCGGGCTGCTGGTGGTGGACGCGGACATCGCGGAGGTGACCCGGGTGTTCGTACGCCCCGCATACCGCGGTACGGGCGGCGGCGGGCTGCTCCTGACGGCCGTCGAGAGCGCGGCGCGCGCCTTCGGCATACGCGCGGTCAGGCTCGACACCCGCAATGACCTCGTCGAGGCACGGGGGCTGTACGCCAAGCACGGCTATCGGGAGGTCCCGGCGTTCCACCGGCGGCAGTACGCGGAGCACTGGTTCGCCAAGGAGCTCTAGGGTCTTTCGTTTGGATCACGCCGGCTCGCGTGGCGGGCACGATCCGAACGAAAGACCCCAGGTGTCTACGGACGACTCACGCGGGTCCGGCCGCGTGGTCCCGCTTCGGCTCGGGGCAGTGGGGCCGTTCCCTGGTCGACCCGCCCGTCTCTGCGGTCAGCTCCGCCACGAGCCGTACCAGGTCGGTCGGCCGCTCCGGCCCCCACCAGTCGCCCAGCAGCTCGGCCATCGAATCCTCACGGGCCTTCGCCAGCTCCACCACGGCTTCCTCGCCGGTCTCGGTGAGCACCAGCTGTATCCCCTCGCGCCGGACCAGTCCGCGCTCCTCCAGCTGACGCGCCGCCTCGCTGACCACCCGCAGCGGAACCGGGGCGACGTCGGCGAGCATGGCCGGTTCGACCGTGCCGTGCCGCCGTATCCGCAGCAGCATCCAGCTCGCCGCGGGCAGCAGGTCGTACCCCGCCCTCTTGGTGATCTTCACGTAGACCTCGCGGCGGCCTTCTCGGGTGGCGAGCACCGAGAGGGCCCGGGCGCATTCGTCGTACGAGGACCGCTCGACCGGGTTCGTCGCCAGGGTCTCGGTGGGCTCCGGCGCGGTCACCGAGCCGCGCAGCTTGTCCTCCTTGAGGAACCAGGCGAAGGCGAAGGCGACCACCACGACGGGGGCCGCGTACAGGAACACGTCGGTGATCGACGTCGAGAATGCGTGGAGCACCAACGGCCGTAGCGCGGGCGGCAGTTTGCCGATGGCGCGTGGGTCCGCGGCCAGCCCCTCGGCGCCGGCCCCGGAAGGCAGGGTGCGGCCGGCCAGCACCGCGGTCAGTTTGCCGATGAGCCGGTTGGTGAAGATCGTGCCGAAGACGGCGACACCGAACGAGGCGCCGATGGAGCGGAAGAAGGTGGCTCCGGAGGTGGCGACGCCGAGATCCTCGTACGTGACGGCGTTCTGCACGACCAGCACCAGGACCTGCATCACCAGACCGAGTCCGGCCCCGAAGACGAAGAAATAGACGCTCATCTCCAGGGTGCTGCTGGTCTCCGTGAGCCGGTGCAGGAGCTGCAGTCCGATCGCGGTGATACCGGTGCCCGCGATCGGGAAGACCTTCCAGCGGCCGGTGCGGCTGACGATCTGCCCGGACACGGTCGAGGTGAGGAGCAGACCGGCCACCATCGGGAGCATGTGCACACCGGACATCGTCGGCGTGATGCCGTGCACCACCTGCAGGAAGGTCGGCAGATAGGTCATCGCGCCGAACATCGCGAAACCGACCACGAAGCTGATGACGGCGACGAGGCTGAAGGTCCTGATCCGGAACAGTTTCGGCGGAATGACGGGCTCCGCGGCGCGGCGCTCCACCTGCACGAAGGCGATCAGCAGCAGCACGCTCAGCACGGCGAGACCGATGATCTGCGCCGAGCCCCAGGCCCAGGTGGTGCCGCCGAGCGAGGCCACGAGGACGAGGCAGGTGGCGACGGAGGCGATGAGGAAGGTGCCGAGGTAGTCGATGGTGTGCTTCGTACGGTGGACCGGGATGTGCAGGACTGCGGCGATCACGAGGAGCGCGACGACGCCGACCGGCAGGTTGATGTAGAAGACCCAGCGCCAGCTGAGGTGTTCGGTGAAGAAGCCGCCGAGGAGCGGCCCGAGGACGCTCGTCGCACCGAAGACCGCACCGAACAGGCCCTGGTACTTGCCGCGTTCGCGTGGCGCGACGATATCGCCGACGATCGCCATCGAGAGCACCATGAGGCCGCCGCCGCCGAGGCCCTGAAGTGCGCGGAAGCCGATGAGCTGCGGCATGTTCTGGGCAACGCCGCAGAGCGCCGAGCCGATGAGGAAGATGACGATGGCGGTCTGGAAGAGCTTCTTGCGCCCGTACTGGTCGCCGAGCTTGCCCCAGAGCGGGGTCGCGGCGGTCGACGCCAGCAGGTAGGCCGTGACCACCCAGGAGAGGTGTTCCAGGCCGCCGAGGTCGCTGACGATGGTCGGCAGCGCGGTGGAGACGATGGTCTGGTCGAGTGCGGCCAGAAGCATGCCGAGGAGCAGCGCACCGATGGCCACCATGACCGACCGCGTGGAGCGGCCCTCGCCGGGGGCCGGGGGGCTCGGATGCTGGGCCATGGAATATCTCCTCGGGTCCGCTACATCCCCATCCTGGCCGTTCCGCACGGTTATGGCCTGCCGAACGGGACCGGCGGGAGTCGGCTCGGGAGCCGCGGGAGGACCCGCGAGGGCTACGGCGACCTGCGGGCGGCATCCGGCCCGACGATCGCGATCCACCCGGATTGGCTTTCCCGGACAGGTTTTTGTATCGTGATGGAACAAAGTAGCCTCCGCCCGCCACCCCCTGACCGGCGGGCGAGGCTGCTTGTTTCTCTTTCCTGCGACATGTCCCCCTCGCCCCCTCCCCCTTGTTTCTGCGTTTCCCCCCACCCCGTTCCTCGCTCTGGAGCCCGCCCATGCCGGCCACCGTCCTCACAGCTCGCGCCCTCCTTCTGGACATGGATGGCACCCTCGTGAACTCCGACGCCGTCGTGGAGCGCTGCTGGCGACGTTGGGCGCTGCGGGAGGGGCTGGACCCGGAGGCCGCACTCAAGGTGGTTCACGGGCGGCAGGGGTACGCCACGATGGCGGTGCTCCTCCCGGACCGCCCCATGGAACAGAACTACGCGGACAACCGGGCGATGCTCGCCGAGGAGACCGCCGACACCGACGGCGTCGCGCCCGTCGCCGGCGCGCCCGCTTTCATGGACGCGATCGCGGCGCTCCCGCACGCCCTGGTCACCTCGGCCGACGCCGCGCTGGCCCGGACCCGGATGACCGCGTCCGGGCTGCGGATGCCCGCCACCCGCGTGACCGCCGAGAGCGTCGGCGCCAGCAAGCCGGACCCCGAGGGCTTCCTCAAGGGAGCCGCCGAGCTGGGCTTCGCCCCGGCGGACTGCGTCGTCTTCGAGGACTCGGAGGCGGGAATCGCGGCCGGCCGGGCGGCGGGCATGCGCGTCGTGGGTGTCGGCCCGCGGGCCGCGGCACTCTCCCCCGACGCGCACGTCGAGGACCTGACGCGCCTCCGGGTGGAAGCGGCGGCCGACGGTTCGATCCGGCTGCACATCAGCGCGCGATAGCCACCCTTCGGCAACCCGGCCCCAGCACCCCGAACTCCGGCCCCTGACCCCTGCCTCCTGGCCCCCGCCTCGGCGCGACCGGTCCCGCGGGCCTCAGTCCCGGTGCAGCCGCCCCCGTGCCACCAGTTCGAGCATGACGGCGACGGCCACCGCCTGTACGGCCATCAGCGCCACCAGTACGAACAACTGCACGGCCCCCGCCTGCACCGGTGAGGCACCGCCGAGCAGCATGCCCACGAAGGCGCCCGGCAACGTGACGAGCCCCACCGTCCGCGTCTGATCGAGCCCCGGCAACAGCGCGTCCGCCGCCACGGGCCGGGCGATCTCCAGCCTCGCGTCACGGTCGAGCAGCCCGAGCGCCATCCCCGCCTCCACCTCCCCCCGCCGGGTCGTCAACTCGTCCAGCGCCCGCCGCCCGCCGAGCACGGTCGCGGTCAGCGCACCCCCGATGAGGATGCCGGCCACCGGGATCAGCGCGATGCCCCGGACCTGGACGAGTCCGGTGAGCAGCAGCAGCACGACCACCGGCACGACTCCCGCCCCGATCGGCACGGCCGCCCACCACCAGGTGCGATTACGGGTGATCCGGCGGCCCGCGGTCCGCACCGCGACGGCGTACATCAGCGCCACGAACCCGAGCAGCGGCGGCAGCGAACGGACCACCCAGCCGATGAGCAGGGAGACCGCGGCGAGCTGGACCGCGGCCCGCAGCCCGGCCAGCAGAATCTCGCGCGACCGTCCCAGCGAGGCCAGCGCGGCGACGGCCACCGCCGCCACGAGCAGCAGGGCGAGGACGACCCCGAGCGTGATGTCGACCGGAAGCAGCACGCCGTAACTCTACGGCCGGCCCGACCCGGATCACGGGCACGAACCGACCCGCCCCAGAGGCGGATTGCCGCCGCATCAGCACGTACGCCCGCACAGATGGGGACGTACGCCCCCATGCTCCAGCCCGGTCGGTCAGAACCCTTGATGTGACGTGCCCATGTCGCCACCCTGTTACCTGGCGCCCACCCCACGGAAACCTGGCGCCGCCACGATGGCCGGGCTCTACGGGTCACCCGTCCAAGGTCCCCCCACGTCAAGGGAGTTCGCATGTCAGGTATCTACGCGCGTCGCATCGCTGTCGTCGCCGCATCCGCCGCCCTCGCCGCAACCACCGGGCTGCTCACCGCCCCCACTGCCCAGGCAGCCATGCCCACCCCGGTGTCGGCATCGACCGCCCGCACCTACCTGAGCCAGCTGACCGTCTCCGCGGAGGGCTCGTCGACCGGTTACAGCCGCGACAAGTTCCCGCACTGGATCACCCAGTCGGGCACCTGCAACACCCGCGAGGTCGTCCTCAAGCGCGACGGTACGAATGTGCAGCAGGACTCCAGCTGCGCGGCCGTCAGCGGCAGTTGGTACTCGGAGTACGACGGCGCCACCTGGACCGCCGCCTCCGATGTGGACATCGACCACATGGTCCCGCTCGCCGAAGCCTGGCGGTCGGGCGCCAGCAGCTGGACCACCGCCCAACGACAGGCGTACGCCAACGACTTGACCCGACCGCAGCTCATCGCGGTCACCGACAACGTCAACCAGTCCAAGGGTGACAAGGACCCGGCCGCCTGGCTGCCCCCGCGCACCGCGTACCGCTGCACGTACGTGCGCGCCTGGGTGCACGTGAAGCACTACTACAACCTCACGGTCGACTCGGCCGAGAAGAGCGCCCTGCAGTCCGTCCTCAACGGCTGCTGAACCCACCCGCCCCTCCCCCGTCGTTCCACACCGTACGGGGCCGTGCACACCGCACGGCTCCGTACGCGTATCCCGGGAGGGGCCCGGGGAGGGCCCCCTGGAGGGCGCGAGGACGGCGCGGGCTCGGAGCCACCGGCGCGTTTTCGGCCGAGTACGGCCACCGATGACGAAGACCCGCGCGCCCGGCACGCCCCGCGCACCCGCGGAGCGGCAGCGGCCAGGTCCTGGCGCGGGCGAGGCGCACCGGGCACCCCGGGAGCCCCTCACCCGGCCCGGAGCAGAGGCAGGCAGCACCGCATCGCGGGAGGGCCGCACATCCACCCGCGTCCTTCAGCTGACCTGCGCACCCCCGCGCGCCCGTTCACGAGGCCACCCCGGGTTTACGAGGCAGCCTCCGGGGCCTCCCGGAGCCGGCTTCCGCCGCGGCACCCCGCCCATGACACCCACCCCGACGTGGCCGGAAAGTTGCACCGCCATTGGTTCAGGCCAAAGCAGTGAAGGAATATGCGCAGTTGGAGGCGGTGCTGAGCCGAACCTTGACCAGCGAGAGCAGGGCGATTTTCAGCCGCTCGACAGAATGTTGAACTTGCAAGCATTGGTAAGGTTTTCCTAATCTTGAGCGCTCAATCGGTTCACGTCCCCACCAGACCGAAGGAGCCCTCCCCCCCATGCACGCACGCTTGAATCAAGCTCAGCCCTACGCCTGAATCAGGCTCAGCCCTACGCCCTCGCCCTGTTCCGGATCGTCGTGGGCCTGCTCTTCGCCTGCCACGGCGCCGCCTCGCTCTTCGGCGTCCTCGGTGGCGCGATGGGCGGCGGCTCCATACCCGCCGGCACCTGGCCCGGCTGGTACGCGGCGGTCATCCAGCTCGTCGGCGGCAGCCTGGTGGTGCTCGGTCTGGGCACCCGCGTCGCCGCCCTCGTCTGCTCCGGCTCCATGGCGTACGCGTACTTCAAGGTCCACCAGCCCGAGGCACTCTTCCCGCTGCAGAACGGCGGCGAGCCCTCGGCCGTCTTCTGCTGGGCCTTCCTCCTGCTGGTCTTCACCGGCCCCGGCGCGCCGGCCCTGACCGACTGTTCCGCCGGGGCGGCGCGAAACGCGTCGAGGACCGCGCACACGAGCAGGCACCGGCCGTGACGGTCTGACGGCCGCCATGGCCTGACCAGTGCAGGACCGGCCCGTCCGCCCACGGGCCGGTCCGGACATCACCCACGGTCCGGACCGCACATCACCTACACCGCTTGCACCGCACATCACCTACGCCACATACACCGCTTGCACTGCCCGCATCTCCCACGCCGGAACCCGGACTTCCCATTTGCGGGCTTACGTGAGCTTCCCAACATCATCCGTATTTATAGATCAACGCAAGAGTGTCAGGCGTACGCTGTAGAGCTGGCCCTGCCGCTCCTGCCGCTCCCCTGCGACGTCGCGGCGTTGTTCCTGATCGGGGAGTAGTAGGTGCTTGAGAGTATGGGTGCGCTGACCGGCAGCCCATGGATCTATGCCGTGGTCGCCCTCTCGGTGCTCCTGGACGTCTTTCTGCCCGTGCTGCCCAGCGGAGTCCTGGTGATCGCCGCAGCCACGGCGGTCGCCGCCGGTTCGACGACCGTCGCGGGGACCGCTTCCGCGACGAACGCCGCCGAGCAGGTGTCCCAGGTGCCCTCGCTCCTCACGCTGATCCTGTGCGCCGCCTCCGCGTCGGTCCTCGGCGACCTCGTCGCGTACCGGCTGGCCTGGCGCGGCGGCGAACGTCTGGACCGGGCCATCGCCCGTTCCCGCCGCCTCACCTCGGCACAGGAACGCCTCGGCGCCGCCCTCGCCCGGGGTGGCGGCATCCTCGTCATCATTGCCCGCTTCGCCCCGGCCGGCCGCTCGGTCGTCTCCCTGGGCGCGGGCGCGGCACATCGCAAGGTCAAGGAATTCCTGCCCTGGTCGGCGCTGGCGGGCGTGGCCTGGGCCGGCTACAGCGTGGGCCTCGGCTACTTCGGCGGCCAGTGGCTCGGCGCGACCTGGGTGGGTACGGCCGTCTCGGTCCTCGCCCTGTTCGCGGCGGGCGCCCTCGCCGCGTACGTCATGCGCCGCCCGGCAGCCGAGGCGGCCGCCCGGACGGCGGCGCCCGCGACGGCCACTACGGCGTCCTGACCGCACCCCGTATCTCCAGACCGTCCAGCAGTCCGGCGGTCGCCCCGGCGATCTCGTCGACGGCGCGGTCGAAGACTTCCTGATTGTGCGCGGCCGGGGTACGGAAGCCGGACACCTTGCGTACGAACTGCAGGGCGGCGGCCCGGATCTCCTCCTCGGTGGCCTCTTCGGGGAGGGCGGGCGGTCGAAGGGTCTTGATGCTGCGGCACATGACTCCAGTGTGACCCGTCCCACTGACAACGGCCGGAACCCGGCCCGTCACCTCTCGCCCCTCACCCCGCACCGCTCCGTTCGACGGCGGGGATCTCGTACGTACCGTCGAGGATCTCCTGCCCCGGTACATAGAGCCTCAGCACCATCCGGAACTCCCCGCCGGGCGCGGGCAGCCAGTTCGCCGCCGCGGCCGGGCCGGCCGGGCGCTCCCTCCCGATGTGCAGCGTCAGCGACCCGTCCTCCTCGTAGACGAGACCCGGGGTGCGATCACCGATCGAGGACCGGCCGGCCGGGTTCCCGGCGAGGCGGTGGCCCTGCGTGCCGTACGCGGCCAGGGACCAGAACGCCCCTACCGGCGGCTGCCGCTCGAAGCGCAGTACGTAGGAGTGGGCGCCGTTCAGCCGCTCACCGTCGGCGTCGCGGTACGCGCGGGCGTACACCGCCTCGTAGCCGTGACTCCCCCACAGCGCGTTCCGCGCCGCCACCGCCCTGGTCAGGTAGGAGGCCTCCCGGTCCGCGATCCGCCACTGCGGGGAGTCGATGGTCCCGACGCCGTACCGGTCGAGGTTGTAGTCGAAGAGATGCGGGTCCATCGCCCAGTCCCCGTCCGCCACCGGGGGCCGGCTCGCCTCCGCCACCCGTGCCCTGCCCCGTACCAGGCCCTCGGTCAGTGCGTGTACGAGTCCGGGGCCGACGGACACGTACGGCGACGGCCCCTCCTCCAGCAGCCCCAGCGGCTGGAACCGGTCCTGATACGCCTGGTCGGCCGCGGCCGGCGGGAAGTCGGCCATCCACACCCTGAGCTGCTCGAAGAAGCGCAGCGACTCCGGTACGTCGGGGTCGGGCGCGGGCAGGCCCGTGCGGTGAGTCCCGGGTTCGACGTGCGTGAGGGCGAGCCGGGCCTGAAGCGCGCGGACCCGCTCCCTGTCGTCCGGACCGTCGCAGGCGTCGCGTCCGATGACGGTGACGACGGAGGTCGGCGCGTCGATCACCCCGCGCACCCCGTCGGGCACATGGCCCGCCCAGCCGGGCGGCACGACGAGCCAGTCCCCGGCCTCCGTACCGGTGGCACGGCGGCCGACGTACGCGAAGTTGTTGGTCCAGGCGTCCACGAACTGCAGCACGTAGTACGCACCGTCCGTGTCGGGGACATGGAGGAGAACCGGACCGCCGGAGAGGTCGAGATGGGCGAGGGAGTGGATCGTGTGGTCATCACCGACCGACGCGAAGTGCGCGTCGGGGGCCACCGGCCGGCCGGCCTGCGCGAAGTGGTTGAAGGGAGCGGGCGGCAGCGCGCCGGAGCCCGTCTGCATGAAGTCCTCGACCGTCGACAGGTCGTGGACCAGCGCACAGCCGTAGACGTACGCCTCGGCGGCAAGAGCGACGTGTTCTTCCGCGTTCTCCTCCGGCATCGCAACCCTCTCCCTCTCCCGTTCCCCCATGGCCCGCTCCCTCACGCACCCGCTTCCTCAGATGACCGCCTTCGTGGTCGCCGTGCACAGGGCCCAGATCACGAACGCGTCGATGGCGATGGAGACGATCGCCCAGACCGGCTGGTACGGCAGCCAGATGAAGTTGACGATCAGGCTGACGGAGGCAAGCACCACACCCGTGGCACGAGCCCAGACGGCGCCCTTGAGAATGCCCCAGCCGACGCATCCGAGGACGATGCCGAGGACGAGGTGGATCCATCCCCATGTGGTCACATCGAACCTGAACGTGTAGTTACTGACGCGCGCGTAGACGTCGTCGGTGGCGATACCGGTGATGCCCTTGATCACTCCGAGGACGCCGTCGACGAGAAGCAGCACGCCGGCGAACATGACTCCGCCGGCTGCCCAGGGGTCCATTTCTCCCTGATCGACAGTACGGGCCGGGCCCGGCGTGGGCGCTGAGTGTGCCATGGAACCTCCTAGGCCGGAGCGGGACTGCGAGACAGAACCGACCCTGCGTGGCACCATTCCGGGCGTCCACCCGACGCACCCGAACGGGTGAGGCGCCGAGAGGCGCCTTCGGCCGGGCTACGGTGCCGGGTACCGCGACACCTTCGCGATCCGGCACGTGACCTTGCCCGGGAACTCCCCCGGCCCCTGCGCCTTTTCCAGCGACTTCTGCCCGACGTCCAGATCGGACGCCGACGCGAGCCCTTCGGCGTGGCGCCTACCGTCCCCGTCCACGAACTCCACGAACTCCACGAAGACGATGCAGGACGCCCGTGCACCGGAACGGTTGACGATCTCCGCCTCCGCCGCGGGTCACCGAATCACCGCGTCCAGCTCACAACCGGTGACGATGAGCCCGGTGCGGGACTCCCGCGCAGGCGGCGGGTGGCCGTAGGACATGAATCCCTCTACGGGACGGTGAAGTTGGTGCGGATGACAAGGGAGAAACGAGTGGGGGCATGAACGGCGAAGCGCTCTGCTCGATCGGTGACCTGGCCCGGTGCACCGGGCTGACGGTCAGGACCATCCGGTTCTACGCCGACCACGGAATCGTGCCGCCGACCGACCGCACCCCAGCCGGCTGCGGTACGCACAGCTGCTCGCGGTGATCAACGCCCGGCCTCCCCCGGACGATCCGATACCCTCCCTCGCCTGGTTCGCCGACGCGTTGCGCGCCCGGGCGGCCCGCACCTCTGATGCGGCTGCACCGGGTCGAACCTAAACTGACGAACGCCCGAAAAGTCCTGAATAAGGGAGATGTCCACCATGGCCAAACGAGGAAACAAGCGCCGCGCCCGCAAGAAGAAGAACGCCAATCACGGCAAGCGCCCCAACGCCTGATCCGACACAGAGCACGCCCCCTACCCCCATCGGCCGCACGAGCCACCCACCGAGCCGTCCAGGAGTCCCTGGCACGCGCGGGTGACCGTGCGGCCGACGCACGCGGCGCGGCCGAGGGGACGACGCCCCGGTACGGAACGACCCCCCGCCGGAACGGAGAGGTGCCCCCCTGCCAATCCTCGGGGTGCCGCGCCATTTCCCCGCAGAAGCGGGCGACCACCTGGCCCCACTGCCCGTCAGAACCTGCGCCCCCAGCGCGAATCCACGCTGTAAGCGGTCGCGGTCGGCAGTCGCTCCTTCGCAACGGCCGACGCCCGCACGGGCATGGGCGAACAATACGAAGTACATGGTTGCGGCAGCGAGTTCGACGCATGTGGCATGGTCGGTACTTCTGGGCAGAGAAGGCGAAGTGGGCACGTCCCGGAACGTCGCACACATCTCAGGGCGAAAGGAAGAACCACATGGCACAACCCCTGACTGCCGCACGGGTCATATCCGCTTTGCGGGCGGAAGGCGTACACATCGTAGAAGTCGGTAACTGGCGTACGCACAACCGGAATCCGAAGGGGCCGTGGGGTCCGGTCCACGGGTCGATCGTGCACCACACCGTCACCAAAGGCACCGCGTCCACGGTCCGCATCGTCCGCGACGGCTACGCGGATCTGCCGGGTCCTCTGTGCCACGGGATGATCGCGAAGGACGGCCGGGTACACATGGTCGGCTGGGGCCGCGCCAACCACGCCGGTGGCGGCGACCCGCGTGTGCTGGAGCAGGTCATCGCCGAGTCCTACGGCACCCGCCCGACCCCGCCCACGAAGGGCAACGCGAACGGAATCGACGGCAATGCGCGCTTCTACGGCTGGGAGTGCGAGAACCTCGGCGACGGCAAAGACCCCTGGCCCAAGGCGCAGTACCAGGCGATTGTCCGCGTCCAGGCCGCGCTGTGCCGGGCTCACGGCTGGTCGGCGAAGAGCGTGATCGGCCACCTGGAGTGGAGCGCGGACAAGGTCGACCCCCGCGGCTTCACGATGGTCCGGCTCCGGGCCGATGTAGCCGAGCGGCTGAAGCATCCCGCGAGCTGGGACCCCGGCTCCGACCAGGAGGAGGACCCCATGGCGGGGATCACCAAGAAGGACATCTTCGACGCCGTATGGAAGACGGACGCGATCGGCGGACCCGCCGACGCGGCGGACCACGAAACGAATCCGACGTGGCAACCGCAGAGCATCCTCAAGGACATGCAGGCCCGCATCCGGCGCATGGACAAGACCCTGGCCGCTCAGTCCGCCGCGATCACCGCACTCGCGGGCCAGGTCGGCACGGGTGCGGACACCAAGACCATCGTCGCCGCGGTCCAGGCCGCCATCAAGGACGCCGTGATCACCGTCGACATCCATTCGGAGGGGGCCTGACCAAGGCCCACGGCGGTGAGCAAGCCACGCGGCGGCCTCACCCGGCGGCCGTCCCGATGTTCACTGCCGCGTTCCGGCCCGCCACGGCGGAGCGCACCGCGGAGCGCACCCGTGCGTGCCGCCCGCAGACCCTGGTCACGGCGCTCCTGGCCGTACTGACTGCGATCAGCGCGCATTGCGACGCGACAACCGCTGCGCGCTGACCAGATCCGGTGTCACGCGAAGTCGCGTACGCCACCACCTCTGGCGCGGACTTCATCATCGACGGGGGAACGAAGCGCGCCGCTGTCCGGCCCGGGAGACCATGCCCCCTGGTCCTGCTACGGCCGGGGCAGGGGGCGGCTTCGTACGTCCGAGGTCAGCCAGACCACTGGCTCGGCCCCATCCGGCCGAGCGCGTCTCCACGGCGATCGTCGCCACGGTTCGAGCGATCCCCACCGCTCGAACCGGTTCACGCTCAGCCACCGCTGTCGCCTGCCGAGCTGTGTACCCCCCCCCCCCCCCCCCCCCCGCGGTCGCGACGGGGAGTCTCCGGGGTTCTGGAAGGTGCCTCAAGCGCTTCCACCGTGCTCGCGTGCCGCGATCCGGGCCAGCTTCGTCAGCATCATGCCGTTTCGGACCGCAACAACGTAATCGACAGGGAGCCCGTGCATCCGGGTGCCGGGACCCCGGAGGGGGTGCCAGTCGAGGGTGAACAGGGTGTTCTCGCCCCAGGGGACCAAGTTCATGGCGATGCGGGCTGCACCGAAGGGATCTGCCTTCGCTTCCAGTTCCAGGCGGTGTTGCGGTTCACAGATACGGACGACGCAGGTGTCGTCGAGGGTCAGAGGGCCGGCGCCGACTCGGACTTTCAGCCGGGCGCCTACTTCGGGCCAGTGCGGGTCCGCGGAAAGGATCTGCTGGGTTCCTGTCACCCACTCCCCGTAGCGGCGGCCATTGGCCAGCAGGCGCCAAACCTCGGACGGTGAGCTCAGGATCAGACGGCGGTTCCGGGCCACGCTGATCACGCTCCTTCTGGAATGGGGACGCAGGAGGCGCCGCCGATCTTTTGCGGCCGCCCATGGGCTCGCCCCCCAGCCTCTTGCGATCGCACCTCACGCACAGTCCGAAAGGTCCAGACGGGTGGTTCGAACTGCCCTTGGCGAGAGATCGGGGCCCGCACGCCGGCTGCGAATCGGACTGACTCCTCGCCTGCCTGCAATAGCCCGATGTGGGCCCCCATCTCCGAGACTCCCTGGTGGCAGAACTACGGGCGGAGTGGTCGCCGAGGCCTCTTCGGTCGGCCCCTCGGCTGCCTGGAGCTACCGAGGGTCGGGGGTGGTTGCGATGGTCGCTGTACGCCGCTGCTGTACCGCCTGTCTCGTAGTGATCGCAGGGTGTCCGAGCGGTTGGTTGCTGCCCTCTCCGACCGTGAATTGTCTTTCGGAGGAGGCGCTTTGGGTAGGACGGCGCGCCACGTGACTCTTGACTGCCATGTACTTTGCATTGCAAAGTTAATGTTCGGCGGACGGCCATCCGGTGGTTCGCCTCTCAGCGTTGCCGAAGCGCGACCACAGGGGGAAATCATGGGAACACCCGCACTGAGCGGCGCGGAGTCCGAACCGAGTGCGCACGCGGCCGGCCTGTTGGCAGCGACGGAAGGCCTGCGGGTCAGAACCCGCACGCAGCTGAACGGCTCTTGGGTCCCCCTCCTCGGCTTCGGCCTCCTCGCGCTGGCGGCCGCTCCGGTCGCCAGGTACGCCTTCAACTTTGGAGCCCACGGACGCAACATCGGGTCCTATCCAGCCTTCGCCTACGCCGAACTGACCGGCCTGTGTGTCGTCCATGAGCCGGGAACTCCCTGCTTGCAGGGCGAGTTCGACGGCGCCGTCCTGCGCTTCGCGGCCTGGGGCATGTGGTTCGCGCTCCTCCCCCTGGCGTGGTTCGTCTTCGCCCGTTGGTATCGCCTGCGTGGCGAGAATCGAGGCATCGTCCCCCGCCGCAGGGTGTGGATTGGTGTAACCGCAGCAACTACCGTGGCGATCGCGGCAGCACTGGCAATGCTGCTGTTCGGCAGGAACCAGCCATGGGAGGCCGAACTGTTGGAGAACAGTTACGCCTCCCCGTGGTACCTGGTCGGCATCGGATTCCTGGCCCTCGGCATGGCCGAACGCAGCTGGATCGCCGCAGCGGCCGGCACCACTCACGCATTGTTGCTCACTGGCTACCTGGGAGCTTCCTGGGGCACTGGGTGGCTCCCCTGGGCGCACCCCGCCCACCCCGGCTGGACCGACGGACCGCAGGCCAAGGCGCTCCTGCTCGCCGCCATCCTGCTCCTCGCCGGTCTGTCCGAGTGGACGACGGCCCAACGCCGAGCCGCGCCCGACGCCGCCGGTGCGCGTACGGTCATCTCGTGAGCGCCGCTACGCCGGACGACCAGCAAGGACTGCATCCGACTCAGGCGCTGGACGATACGGTCCACCAGCGCGTGCGGCTCGGCATCCTCACCGTCGCCCACGAAGCCGACCGGGTCGAGTTCGGCTTCCTGAAGAAGGAACTGGCCGTCACCGACGGAAACCTCTCCCGGCACCTGAAGGTGCTTGAGGACTCAGGCCTGATCACCATGGAGAAGGGCTACGCCGGTCGGCGCCCCCGAACATGGATCACCCTCAGCCGCAAAGGCGCGCAGGCCCTGGACACCGAACTTCGCGCCCTGCGGGCACTCGTCCTTCGCCTGGAAACTCCCCGCCCCGTGCCCGGCCCACCCGACATGTGATCACCACTTCAGGGGCGAGGCGGGGCGAGTTGGGGGCCGACCTGCCAGACACCGACTTCGGTGTTGCCGGCTGTGGCCCCTGCCGGGAGCCGCAGTTCCCCGTGAGTCCCCGCCGGAACACCGCACGCCGCCTCCTGCACGACGGCAATGAACGTACCCGGCTCTGGCCCACCGAAGCGAGGGCACAATGACGTGATGTTGGAGTTGTTGCCGGGGATCGGCGTGGCCCTGCCGGCCGGGGCCGGGACGTTCAGGTTCGGGATGCCCCTGATGAGGTCGGTGTGATGCTGGCGGCGGCGCCCAGGTGCCATTGGGGAATGCAGTGCATGTCGTTGACACGCGCCGACTACGCAGAACTCCGTCACGCCCACGACGCATGGCTCTCCGGAGTGCTCTTCGACCCCGCGTGGAACGCCATCGCCACCTTTGGCGACGTGGTGCTGACCGTCGCCGGAGGCGGGCCCGGTCGTACGGACGCCCTCACCGGTATCAGCATCGATGTCGGTACGTCCGTGGGTGCGCCGGCAGCGACTCCTGTGGTGTGGGACGGTGTCGACCTGTTCGGGCACCCGGCCCAGGACGTCGTGTCCGTGCTGCCGGAATCCAGCCGTCCGTCTTCTCCGACGGCTGCCGATGTGACGGCGGAACCGCTGGGGCTGTGGCTTCGCGGGCGGTCATCAGCCGTCGACCGGTGGTCGCAGCTGGTCCTGCTCAGCACGCCTACCGGGTGGGAACAGTGCTGTGCAAGCACTTTCACGTGTACGAAGGGAGGAAACGGCCTGGTGGGGATCATCCCCTAGCCAGAACGAGCTGCGCAACGCGGCACACATCCTGCCCCGGGCGTAGGACGGCCGTAATTATCTGTACAGGGCTGGGGACGTTCACGTGTACGCCGACACACGCCAGAGTTCCGCCAATACCGGCTCCGCGAACTACCCCGAGCCGCCTCGCTCGGACACCGCGTCAGCGATCCGGTCCGAGCACAGGCCAACCGCCTCGCCCGCGACCGCCTCGTCGCGGAGGACGCCGTCGGCACCGCCCACCGGCCCGGCATCCGCGTGATCGAAGTCGACGGTTCACGCGATGCCGATGCGATCGCAGAGATTGTCGCCGACCACTTCAGCCCCTACCTCCCGCGCCGACACCGCGAGGCTTGATCACCACAGGCATTCAGACAGTTCCCATACCCGACGTCACCATCTACACGTCGTCCAGAACATCCAGCGCGAGGCAGTGAGTCACCTGGACCGCATGCTCAAGCGGCGCCCCGGCCGTGAGTAACCGCCCCCGCTGATGTCAGCCTGCCCCTTGATGCCTGTGGTCGCTCGTATTGCCCGTTCGGGTGCGTATCTCGTGCAGGTTCTAGCCCAGATGTCCAGGCTTGGCCTCACAATGTGTCTCCTCGTGAAGGTGAAAGAGCATGCCGACGTACGTCACCTTGCTGAGCTGGACCGATCAAGGGGTCCGAAACTACAAGGACACCGCAAAGCGCGCCGAGGACTTCGGGGCAGCGGTACAGAAGCTCGGGGCGAAGCTTCTGAGCATCTACTGGACCGTCGGTCCATACGACCTCGTGGCCATCGTCGAGGCGCCCGACGACGAAACTGCCACGGCAGCACTCCTGCAGCTCGGTGGGGTGGGCAACGTCCATTCCACGACTCTGCGGGCCTTCGGCCCAGAGGAGATGGAGCGCATCATCGCCAGGGCGGCCGGCTGACGACCCACGTCGTCCAGGACACTCAGCGCGAGGCCGTGAGCTACCTGGACCGCATGCTGAAGCGGCAGCGTCCCGACCGTGGGTGACCGCAACCGTTGATGTCAAAAGTGGATGTCAAAGGCCCCCAACCATGATCGGTTGGGGGCCTTTGCACTGGTGGGCGCGGACGGTTTCGAACCGCCGACATCTGCTTTGTAGGCCTGGCGCCGATCACGAACGTGTCCTCGCTGGTCACCAACCGTCTGGGGCGCCTGAGCCTGCTAACGGGTATCCGCACCGCGACTCGCTCCAGTTGACCGCGGCTGACCGCTCGATCTGGCACGGATATGGCACGGTCACCTTCTGATCCGGAGCTCTAGCGAGATCGGCCAGCGACGGCCATTCCGGCCGCTACGAGGCCCCGGAGAGACGGTAGCGGACGGGGGCGGTTGCTGGGGTTGCGGTACGGCGCTGCTGGACTCCTACGGTGAGCTTTGAGCGGCCCGGCCTGCCACGTAGTCTCGTTCTCTCCACACGGCAAGGACGGGGGCGTTCACTCGATGGCGAAGCCGGTACGTGTTAGCACTGGGGGATGTCTGGCTCGAGTGCCTGGTCTGCCAGGGTGACCTGTTCCGAGAACGGGGTGTCCTGCTCAACAGCGCTGGGATGGAGTTCCTGAAGTTGGCCTGGGCTGACGAAAAAGCCACGGGCCTAATCTGCTGGCGGTGCGGATACGTGCACCTGTTCGTCAACAAGGACATCGAGTTCTACCGAGCGGATAAGTGACGGATATGCGCCCTTTTGGGTCGCTTCGTCGAGCTTCCATCCTCACCTCCACCCACCACTCTCCCCAGCTCCCATCCCGTCCGCCTTCGACCCACACACCGTGGAGCGGGCGTGGTTCAGGGCGTCAAGGTGGAGCGCGCCACTGTACGAACGACCTTGACGCCCTGGGCCACGATTGCTCGGCTCTGCCTGGGTCGAAGGTGGGCGGGATGGGAGCCCACGACGCTCGCCACGAATCCGCCGGCACTCGCGAACGGCCCCCCGTCCATCCCGGAGTTTGAGCGCCCCCGCCGGAGGCATGTCTTGAAGCCGCGGGCTTGGTTCTCGACTCAGGAGCCGTAGTTCGCTGCGGCCCCAGGGGCCCGGCCTGGGAGCCGAAGGCGCAGAGGGCCGGGCACAAGGGGCCGGCCCGCGCCTTGCGCGGGCACTTGAACCCGTCGAGAAGGTTTCTACTCACGCAGCCCACCGCTACCCGATGCGCATGAGGAACTGCCGTCAAGTACTACCGTCAACGCCCCCGCCGCGAGTCGCTGCGGGGGCGTTCTGACTGGTGGGCGCGGACGGTTTCGAACCGCCGACATCTGCTTTGTAAGAGCAGCGCTCTACCCCTGAGCTACGCACCCGTGGATGAAGCAACAGCGTACATGGACTACGGCCCACGGTCACAAACGGTGCCGGGACAGCAGTGGACGGCAGTGGACGGCAGGGGACGGCAGGGGACGGCAGTGACCACGGTGGCCGGGGACGTGGTGTGGCCGAGGTGTCGTGCGGGGGATATCCCCACCCCTCATACGGTAGCCGTCCGGATTCTGCCGGTGGGGCGGCGTACGTACGGTGAAGGGCACACCGTCGGGGACCACCCGCCGTACGACTTGGGGGAAGTTCATCGTGGCACTCCGTACCCGCACTCTCATCGCGTCCGCCGGAGCCGTGCTGCTCGGTTTCGGGCTCACCGGCTGTGGCGGGACGGATGCGAAGGACGCGCCCGCCGAGCACAAGTCGTTCGCGCTCAGTGGGAAGACGCTGACCATCCATTCCGGGCAGTCGACGCTGGAGCTCGTACCGGCCGATGTGCGGAAGGTCGAGGTGACCCGTCGTGTGGGCGGGTGGGTGGTTCTGGGGAACGGGCCCGATCCCCAGTGGAAGATGCGGGACGACACGCTCACGCTCAAGGTGAAGTGCAGCGCGATCATCAGCGACTGTGCCTCGGAGCACCAGGTGAAGGTGCCGCGTGGCGTGGCGGTGGTCGTCGACGGGGACAACGGGAAGATCGTCGCGTCCGGCTTCGACACTCCGCTCACCCTCCGCGCCGACAACGGGAAGGTGACCGTCCGGGACTCCAGTGGGCCGCTCAGGCTGGAGAGTGACAACGGGGGCATCGTCACCGAAAGGATTTCGGCCAAGTCCGTGTCTGCGCGGTCCGACAACGGCATGGTCCGGCTGGGGTTCGCCTCGGTGCCGGATCTCGTGGACACCGTCAGTGACAACGGAGGGATCACCATCGACCTGCCGACCGGCTCCGTGAGGTATGCGGTGGACGCCGTCGCCGACAACGGAAGAGTCTCGGTGGACGCGCCGCGCAGCGACGACAGCAGCCACGTGGTCAAGGCCCGGAGCGGCAATGGTCAAGTCACCGTCCGAAGCGTGAACTAACCGGCCCGTGTGTTCGTCCTTACCTGGTGGGAGAATGTACCGGGCAGGGCGAAACGGCACGGGAGAGGGATGTGACGGCGACACACGCGCGGCCGCAGGCGAGAGCGGGTGGGAGTTCCGCCGTCGAGGGTGTCCAGGGTGCCGGGCGTATCGGGGGCGCCAGGGCTGCCAGGGGCTTCGGGGATGTCCTCGTGCTGATGTTGCTGCCTGTGCCGCTGCTCGCCGCCGCGCTGCCCGCCGCTTTCGCCGGTGGCGGTACGCGGCGCTGGTTCGGCGGGCGCGGGGAGAGTCAGCGGGCGGACGCCCAGGCCGCGAAGGACGCCGCCGCTGCCGCCTTCTACGAGCTCGACACCGCCCAGCGCGATCTGCGGATCTCGATCGAGACGATCACCGCGGTGGACAGCTCGCCCGGTGCACGCAAGGCCGTGGACGATTTCGCCGCGCTCGGCCGGCGGATCGACGAGGCCAGCCATACGTACATCACCGCGGTCGACGCACACGACCTGGATCGGGACGATCTGGAGTCGGCCGTCGCAGCCCGTGCCAGGACCGAGCTGACCACCGCCAAGGACGAGCTGGTTCGCGTCAAGGGCGACCTGGACCGGTTCGCGCAGGGTCTGGGGCCGTTGCTGGGCAACGCGGAGACGCAGCTCGCCCGGCTCGCGCCAGCCGTGGAGCGGGCACGGCAGGCGCTCCTCGGCGCGAGCAATGCTCTCGATGCGGTGCGGGCGTCCGGACTGCGAGCGGATGATCTCGCCGCGCGACTGGCTGCCCTCGCGCCCGAGCTGACCAAGCTCAATCAGGGGGCCGGCCGCCATGGCGTTGCGGAGACCTTGCAGCGTGCCGATCGGGTGCTGCGCGACGCCGAGGCGGTGCGGGCCGAGGCGGTACGGCTGCCCGAGCGGGCCGCCGAGATCGACCACCGGCTGGTGTCGTTGCGTACGCGCGCCCAGGCGCTGACGACCCGGGCGGGCTCGGTGGAACCGGTGCTGAGCGAGCTGCGGCGGCGGTTCTCGGCCGCGTGCTGGCAGGACCTCCAGCCCGTGCCGGAGCAGGCGGCGAGCAACGTGCGGCAGGCGGAGGAGAAGCTGAAGGAAGCCGTCGCGGCGCGGGACGAGCAGCAATGGGCCGACGCGATCTCCCGGCTGAGCACGGTACGCGCCCTGCTGAACGCCACGGACGAGGCCGTGTCCGCCGCGGGCGACCGGCTGCACCGGCTGAACGACGTGGCCAAGGACCCGCAGGAGGAGATCCAGCGGACGCGGTTCGCGGTCCGGGATGCCCAGCGTCTGGCCATGGCCGGGCGCCACACGCCCGAACCGCGCCACGCCCGCCCGCTGGACGACGCCGTGGCCCGGCTGGATCGCGCCATCGCCGGACTGGAGGAACGCCATCCGGACTACTGGCACTTCCTGACCGAGACCGAAGCCGTACGGCAGACGGCCGCGCGGGTGGTCTCCGACATCCGTGAGGAGCGCGGGGCGGGCACCTGAGCTGTACGGGCTCGGTCACGGGCTCGGTCACGGGCTCCGAGCGACCCGAGGAAGGGGAGGGGGTAGGAACGGGCTTTCCGGTCTTCTGATGTGCGGCGGCAACACCGCGGGCGGATCCTGGTAGTACGCCCGAAGGAGACCGACATGGCCACCCATGTACTGCACGCCCCTGGACGGCCCACCCCGCGCCGCCATCGCAGGACCAGCCCGCTCGACAGGCACCTGCCCGTCGATCACCGGCTCAACCGCGTCTACCGGGTCGGCGCGGGGCTGATGGGACTGGTGCTGCTCGCCTTCGGAATCCTGGGGCTGATCGACGAGATCGGCTTCTTCAGTACCGGTGGAGCCACCGTCGCGGGTCTCAACACCAACGGCGCCCTCAGCGTTCTGTCCATCTGTGTCGGCCTGCTGCTGTTCATCGGGATGGTGATCGGCGGCAACATCGCCTCGACGCTCAACATAATTCTGGGCATCGCCTTCATCCTCAGCGGCTTCATCAATCTCGCCCTGCTCGATACCGGCTACAACTTTCTCGCCTTCCACCTCCAGAACGTGCTGTTCAGTTTCGTGGTCGGACTGATGCTGATGGTCTTCGGGATGTACGGGCGGGTCACCGGCGGCCTTCCGCACGACAATCCGTACTGGCGGACCCGCCACCCCGAGGAGGCCGAGCAGGAGCTGCGGAGGGTTCGGCGGGATACGGCAGGGGCAATGCCGGTCGTCCGTCGCCCTGACCACCCGTAGACGCGGGAGTCGTAGAGCCGTGCTCCGTAGACCCGTGATCCGTAACCCGGGACTCGTAACCCGTACTTCGTCCCGGTCCGTGCTGGACAGCCTCGGCTAGCCTGGGCGCATGCCTCGTTACGAGTACCGCTGCCGCTCCTGCGGAGACACGTTCGAACTCAGCCGCCCGATGGCCCAGTCGTCGGACCCGGCCTCCTGCCCCGCCGGGCACGCCGACACCGTGAAGCTGCTGTCCACCGTGGCCGTGGGCGGGACGTCGGCCAAGTCCGCGCCTGCCGCCCCGTCGGCCGGCGGTGGTGGGGGCGGGGGCGGCTGCTGCGGTGGGGGTTGCTGCGGCTGAGAGAGCGGGTGGCCGGGGCCGCCCCGCGAGGCCCTACCGCTTGCGGGAGAGCGTCAGGCCGTCGGACACGGTGAGCAGCACGCTGTCCATGCGCGGATCGGCGGCCACGTGGTCGTTGAATTCCTTGATCGCCGCCGCGCCGCCGGTCGCCTGCGGGTCGGTCACCCCGCCGTGGAAGAGCACGTTGTCCGTGACGACGAGGCCGCCCTGCCGCATCCGGGGCACCAGTTCTTCCCAGTACGGGATGTAGTTGCCCTTGTCCGCGTCGAGGTAGGCGAGGTCGATGTGCGGCTCGGCCGGCATCGCCCGCAGTGTGTCGAGCGCCGGGGCGATACGGAGTTCGATCCGGTCGGCGACGCCCGCCTTCTCCCAGGCCTCGCGCCCGTACGCGGTCCACTCCTCCGAGATGTCGCAGGCGATCAGCCGTCCGTCCGCGGGCAGCGCCTGGGCCATCGACAGGGCGGAGAAGCCGGTGAACGTCCCGACCTCCACGATGTACCGGGCTCCGGTCAGCCGGACGAGGAAGGCGAGCAGGGGCCCCTGCTCCTCGGCGGACTGCATGCCGGCGTACTCGGGCAGGCGGGCGTACGTGGTCTCGATGAGCTCGCGCTGCACCGCGTCCAACGGTGGATTGTGCGCCAGCATGTACGCGTACAGCTCGTCCGTGATCTTGGTTTCGTTGCCCTTGGACATCGCTGCTCCTCGTCGGTCGTACCGGACGGACGGGCCCGGGCTCTTCTCCGTTCCCGTCCCGGCCCCTGTCCTCACATACTGCTACCGCCTGCCGGACGAGGGCGTCAGCCCCGGGCCCGAGGCCCGCAGGAAGTGCCGCAGGATCTCCTCGCCCGCCGCCACGCCGCGCTCGGCCGTGACGTCGACGTGCGGGGCGCTCCAGCCGGTGTCGGCGAGTTCGCCGTGGGCCGGGCGCCAGGCATGGTCGGCGGCGAGGAGCAGGTCGGCGTCGAGGAGGCTGTCACCGGCGGCGAGAGTGAGCGTGGCGCCGGTGCGTCGGGCGACCTCGTCCATCGCGGCGCTCTTGGTGAGCGGGCCCGGCACGGCGTAGATCTTGCGGCCTTGGAGGGAGACCGTCCAGCCGCGGGTCTCCGCCCACTGTCCCAGCTCCTTGACCCAGCCCTCCGGCAGCAGTGAGCGTTCCACGACAAGGTAGGCGAAGAGGTCCTCGGCGACCCGTTCCTTGAGCAGCCACGCGGGGTCGGCCGCGGCCAGGAGATGGGCGCGGACCTCGGCGAGCGACGCGCATTCGTCGGCGAGCCGGCGGGCCACCCGTGTCTGCCAGTCGGGGTCGGACACCCCGTCGACCAGGAGGTGTCCCCCGTTGGCGCAGATCGCGAACCGCGGTGCGGGGCCGGGGAGATGGATGCGCCCGTACTGCTCGCGGGTGCGGGTGGTCGTGGGGACGAAGACCGTGGAGCGGGCGAGCTCGTCGAGCAGCGTCGCGGCCGTCTCGGTCAGGTAGGAGAGCGGCTTGTGTTCGTACACCTCTACGCAGAGCAGCCGGGGGGCCTCGGCGTCCGGCATGGGGAGCTGGAGCGCCGCAGCCGAGTAGATCAGGGTGCGGTCGAGGTCGCTGGCGACCAGCGTCACGGAGGCGGAAGAGGTGGTGGGAGCAGTGGAGGCGGCCGGGGTGGTCACTTCGACTCCACCGCCTTGCCGTCCGCGCCCGTCGCGCCCCTGGTGTACTTCGGGTGGATCAGCCCGACGCAGGTGTACGGGAGTTCGTCGACCTCCTCGATCGGTACGCCCCGCTGCTCGGCCAGCAGACGGATGTGGTCCAGGTCCGGGCCCGCGCCGCGCTTGGCGAGGATCTTCCACGGGACGCGGCGCAGCAGTACGCGGGTCGTCTCGCCGACGCCCGGCTTGACGAGGTTCACGTCGTGGATGCCGTGCTCCTCGCTGATGCGTTCCACCGCGGCCCAGCCTTCCCAGGTGGGCGCGCGGTCGGCCGCGAGCAGCTCCTTGACCTCGGCGTCCACCGCGTCGGCGACCTCGTCGAAGTGGGCGGCGACGGTGTCGAGGAAGTGGCCGGACACATCGGCGTCCGAAAGCTCCCGGTAGAACTTCGCACCGTGGAAGTCGTCCGGGCCGACCAGGTCGGAGCGCAGGACGGTCCGCGAAATCAGCCCGGAAACGGTTGAGTTGAGACAGGCGGACGGAATGAGGAAGTCCTCACGGGTGCCGTAGGTGCGGACGCAGCCACCCGGGTCGGCCAGGACCGCGATCTCGGGGTTGAAGCCGTCGAACTCGGCGAGCGCCACGGCAAGTTCGCGGGTGATCGCCCCCTTGCCGGTCCAGCCGTCGACGAAGACGACATCCGCCGGATTGTGGTGGGCGGCCAGCCAGCGCAGCGCGGTGGCGTCGATGCCGCGCCCGCGGACGATGGAGATGGCGTAGTGCGGCAGGTCGAGCCCGTGCCGGTGCCGGGCCCAGTGGCGCATGAGTACGCCGACGGGGGTGCCGGCCCTGGCGAGCGAGACCAGGACGGGACGCGGTGTCCGCTCGGCGAGAACCGTCTCGGTGACGGTTCCCACGGCACGGGCGACGCGGGCGGCCGACAGCTCCAGCGCGGCCTTGAAGAGGCCCTGGTACTGGGCGGACGGCTGGTATTCGACGGGCAGCGACTCGGCGTAGTGCGCGCCACCGCTCTGTATCGCCTCCTCGCGCTCCTCGGTGGGCGCCTCCAGCTCGGTGTCCGAGAGGTCCTGGAGCAGCCAGCCGACATCGTCCGGTGCGTAGGAGGAGAAGGCGGGGCCACGGAGGGGCTCGGGCAGCATGGGGGGTTCCTGCCGTTCGGAGACGTACGAGGGGAGGTCCGACGCGACGTGTACGGGAAGGCTTGACGCGACGTGTACAGGAAGGTCCGACGCCGCGTGCGCGGGAAGGTCCGGCCGGGCCTCCGACGGGACGTACGACGGAACGACCGCGAGCAGGACGTGGTCGGTGTGCGCGGCGAGTTGCGCCAACAGGCCGTCGGTGGCGTGGAGTTCGGGGGTGTCGGCGGTGGAGTCGACGGCCACGACCACGGCATCGAAACCGGCGCCCGCGACGTTGTACGCGTACCGGTCGCCGGGCCCGTCGGCCGGGTTGTCGTGGGCCGGGAAGACCAGCCGGCTGCGTATGGCGTAGCCGGGGTCGTCCACGGCGAGGACGGGGGAACGCGTGGTGGTGGAGTAGCGCACCTCCGCGTCGATGTGGTCCTCCAGGGCCGTGCCCAGGCGGAGGGGCGCGTACATGAGCTCCTCGAAACCGAGGATCAGTACGCGGCGGGCGTCGCCCAGTGCCGCGGCGACGCGGGCGGCCATGGCCGGGAGCGCCGGCTCCAGGGCGGCCCGGTGGGCGGGGGTGAAGCCGTGCCGTCCGCCGTCGGGCACATCGGCGGGCCACTGGAGATCCACCCGGGTGCACGGCCGGCGAACAGTCCGGGCGACCACTTCCGGGGCCGCGGAACCGGCCGCTTCCGGGCTCGCGGCGGCGGCGCTCTCCTGTGCGGCGACCAGCGCCCGGCCCTTCTCCAGGACGCCCTCGGGGAGGGCGACCGTGCCCGAGCTCCTCGCCACCAGGTCGACGCGCGCGCCGATCTCCGCGGCGAACTCGGTCAGCCGTCCCCGGTCGGCCGCGGAGCGCATGTCCACCAGGGCGACGATGACGTACCGGCTCCGCGGGTACCGCTCGTGCAGCGCCCGGATGGTGTTGAGCACGGTGTTGCCGGTGGAGAACTCGTCGTCCACCAGCACCAGGGGCGCGTCCGCCACGAGCGCGCCGGGGCCTGCCGGGTCACGCTCGCCCGCCAGCAGGTTCGGGTCCTCGGGGAGCAGCAGGTGCGACGTGGCGTGCGAGTGCGATTCCTCGAAGCCGCCCGCCCGCGCCACGCCGTCGACGGGGCGGCGCGTCGAGTGCAGGTACGGTGCCACGCCGAGCCCGTCGGCGACCGCGTGGCCGAGACCGGTGGCCGTCTCCGCGTAACCGAGCACGACCGCCCGGCGGGCCTCGGCGTCACCGAGGAGTGCGTGCACCCGCCGGCCGAGATCGAAGCCGGCGCCGTACACCACGGAAGGCTTCTGCGGCACGTGTTTGCCGAGCACGTTGGACACGAGCAGGTGGGCCCGCTTGGGGTTGCGGCGCAGGGCGAGGCCCAGCAGCTCTCTCAGCTCCCCGTCGCCGTCGGGCTTTCCGTCGCCGACGAGGTCGACACCCAGTCGCTCCGCCACCCAGCTGCCCGACCACACCACGTTCGCCGTCTCTTTCCTTGCCGCGCGCTCGCTCATCGAGACACGCTCGTTCCACGAGGCCCACGCCCACACCCACGTGCTTGCACGCGCACTCGCGATCGCACACGCACGCGCGCTCGCACTCGCGATCCACGAACCGCGCTGCCCCCACAGGGCCCATTGCCCCCACAGGCCCCGCCCGCCTCGGAATACCCGCCCGCGCCGAAACGCCCGCTCATTCGGCGACGCCCGCGGCCAGCAGATCCACGAAGCCGACATCTTCCCTCGCCACGCCGAAGACCTCGGCCCGTTGCAGGGTCCGCTCGGCCCAGGCGCGGTGCGGCTTCACTTCGTTCATCTTGTTCGTGTACACGGAGCGCAGGACGCCACCGCCGCCGCGTTCCGGCCGCAGGATGTCCTGGGCGTCGCTGAATTCCTCGTGGCTGACCACGGACAGCGCGTGCACGGGCGCGACGTGCGACGGGTGGATGCAGGTCTTGCCCAGCAGGCCGTTGGCCCGGTCGAGCTCGATCTCGCGCAGCAGCCCGTCCAGGTCGTGCTCGATCAGCGCCGTGCGCAGTTCCTCGGCCCGGCCCTCCAGGAAGGGGCTGCGGCGCAGCTGGGGTTTGAACATGCGCTCCTGGAGCCGGAAGTACTCCCACACCGGACCGGTGATCGTGAAGCCCGTGCCGTCCGCGCGGCCCAGCACATTGACCACGTCGGCGATGACGGCGCCGACGATCTGCACGTCGTACGCCGTCATGTCGGGCGCCCTGCGGAGCCCGTACGCCGAGCAGAAGTCGGTGACGCCGAGCCGCAGTGCGAGCACCCGCTCGCGGTACTTGTCGACGGTGCGGGCTATTCCCTGGAGTGTTTCCGCGCGGGTCTCCAGATGCAGCAGCTCGGGTGATTCGAGAACCGGCATCGCGAACAGCCGCTGCCCACACGCCTTTTCGGCTTTGACGAGCGCTTCCATGAAGGGCACGCCACGCTCTTCGGTGAACTTGGGAAGTACAAAACCAGACAACAAACGGACCGTGGAGCCGAGCCGCTGCACCAGATCCGTGATCTGGCCCGGTTCCCGGACCCGGATGAAGAGCAGGGGCGCCTCCGCGCCCCGCGCGGCGAGGTCGGCGAACTGCCTGACCAGGTTCTCCTCGGCGTCGACGACCTCGGAGTCGTCGATCGAATCCTCCAGGCACAGCACCATCGAGACGACCCCGCGTCCGGCCTGCTTGATGACGTCGTCAGCAAGTCTCGGCCTGGTGGCAGGGCTGTACAGGGTCGCTCCCAGGGCGGCCGAAAGCGTGCGGGCCGACGAGCCCGCGCCGAACTCGCACGGCTCCTGGAAGAACAGGCCCTCTCGCACAGCGGGCGCAATATGCCCGAAATGACGCATGTGATTCCCCCGAACTGCCTGATCGACCGGCAAACGTATGGCCGGTAATAGTACGTACGGGCGGGTGTCGACAGTTCCCCACGTGCGTGAATTCCGGGTAACTCGTCCATTTCCCGACGGGTCGGAGCCCTGCGGACTACGTGGTTCCGTCGCACTGCCGAGATATCCGGTGCGCCCCCGCGTTGTCCGCGCGGGCAGCCAGCAGGCAGGATGACGGGCATGACGCACGCGATGGTGAAGGGCTCGAACGTCCCTCTGGACGCCTTGGCCGTACGGGCCGTGCTGCGCTGGACCCCGGGCGCCGGGGTTCCGGATGTGGACGCCTCGGCCCTGCTCCTCGGAGCCGGTGGCCGCGTGCGCTCGGACGAGGACTTCGTCTTCTACAACCAGCCCCGCCACCCCTCCGGCCTGGTACGACGGCTGCCGAAGCGCAGCGTCCCCGAAGGGCTCACGGACAGCATCGAGGCCGACCTCGGCGCACTCGACCCCTCGGTCGACCAGGTGGTCGTCGCCGCATCCTCCGACGGAGCCGCCTTCGCCCAGGTGCCGGATCTGCGCATCCTGCTCTACGACGCGGCGGCGGCGGACGGGGACCCGCTCGCCGTCTTCGACGTGCGGCCGGAGACCGGCGAGGAGACGGCAATCATCTGCGGCGAGCTCTACCGGCGCGGTGATGGCTGGAAATTCCGGGCCGTGGGACAGGGCTATCCGACCGGTCTGGTGGGGCTGGCGACCGCCTTCGGCATTTCGGTGGACGAGGCGGAGGCCGCGGCGGAGCCCGATCCGGCGCCCTCACCCGTGGGCGCTTCTTCGCCTGCCATGACCCCCTCGCCCGCCCCCGTGACGGCGCCCGGCTTCCCGCCGCCCTCGCCCACGTTCCCGCCCGCGCCGACGCCCGGTCCGGACGCGCAGATCACGGTCCAGCACCAGCAGCCCGCATACGGCTACCCGCAGCCCGCGGTGGCCCAGCCGGCCCCCCCGCCCGTGCCCCAGCCCTCGTACGGATATCCGCAGCCCGCCGCCCAGCCCGCCTACGGCTATCCGCAGCCCGCCGCGGCGGCTGCGCCCGCCCCCGACCCGAAATTCGTCCTGCCGCCGCAGGGGCCGCAGTTCGTACGGTCCTGAGACTCGTACGGGCCTGATGCCCGTACCGTCCGGAGACTCGTACGGTGTCCTGAGACGTCCCGCGCCCCTTGGGACCTCTCAGGCGCGGGACTTGTAGCCGCGTCCCCACTGCATGCCCCAGCCGTACAGCCGGTCCAGTTCCGACTGGAACCCGTACACGAACTTCACCTCGCGCCGCACGATCATCTCGTCCTTGACGTTCTCCACCGTGAACACGGCGCAGGAGCGGGCCTCCGGGGCGTGCTCGTCGAGATCGATCTCGATCCGCGGGCCGTTGCCCGGGTAGAGCGTCACCTTGGCGTGCGTACGGTCGAAGGCCGGCGTCTGGTCGTAGATGTAGACGAAGAACAGCAGCCTCTTGATCTGGTCGCGCTGGTCGAGATTGACGTAGACGGTCTCGCCCGACGGTGCCCCGAAACGGTCGTCCCCGCTCAGCCGGATGTACGGCGGTGCGTTCAGGTCGCCCATGAGGTTGCCCAGCGGCTGGACCACTCCCTTGGTGCCGTCCTTCAGCTCGTACATGCAGCCCAGGTCCAGGTCGACATTGACCATGCCCTGGGTGTGCGCCTGGACCACATCGGGCTTGAAGAGCTTCATCGGCCGCAGCAGCCGGCCGCTCTGCCGCGACCTGCCCTCGATGTCGGACGTACGCATCCGCCAGGAGAGGTTGACCCGCAGATTGCCGGTCAGCGCACCCTGTTTGGTCAGTGAGACCGTGGCGTGCCGCTTGGAGAGCACGATGGAGTTGGTGGACGCGTTGCCCGACTCGAACTGCGCCTCTCTCCGTGGCCACAGGCTGTCCCAGAACGCCATCCCCAACCCCCACACGTATCGGTAGAAACACAAGTACCCCGGCCCGGCGGCCGCCCCGCGCGTCGCACCGGGCGCCCACATCACTGCGGGGCGGCCGCCGGGCCGGGCCCGGGTGTTCCCGGAGAACCGTCGCCGTACGGACCGCCCCGCTGAGAGCGTTCCTCAATCCCTACCGGGTCACACCCCGGACGGGACTTCTGCCTTGGAACCCTCGTCGTCGCCCCCGCCCGCGGCCTCCAGCGCCTTGTTGCGCCGCACGGAGGACCAGAAGGACCAGCCGATCAGCACGACACCGACAAGACCGGTGATGATCTCGTTGATCTCGTACTGGATGGTGACGAGGAGGATGACGGCCAGCGCGCCGATGGCGTAGTGGGCGCCGTGCTCCAGGTAGACGTAGTCGTCGAGGGTGCCCTGGCGGACCAGGTAGACCGTGAGCGAACGGACGTACATGGCGCCGATACCGAGGCCGAGGGCCATCAGCACGATGTTGTTGGTGATGGCGAAGGCACCGATGACGCCGTCGAACGAGAAGGACGCGTCGAGCACTTCCAGGTAGAGGAACATGAAGAACGCGGCCTTGCCGGAGAGCGCGATCGCGGAGATCTTCTTGCCGCTCTTCCTGGCCTCGTCCTCCGCCTCGTGCTCCCGCTCCTCCTCTTCCTCCAGCTTGTTCTCGAAGAAGCTGGAGAGTCCGCCGACGATGAGGTAGGTGATCAGGCCGGCGATTCCGGCGAGCAGGACGGTCTCCGCCTTGTCGGCGTGGCCGCCGCCGTGCTGGTGCGCGCTCGTCGCGAAGGTCATGGCCGAGATCAGCAGCACGACCAGTGCGATGCAGACCGACAGCATGTCGACCTTGCCGAGCTTGGCGAGCGGGCGCTCGATCCAGTGCAGCCACTGGATGTCACGGTCCTCGAAAATGAAGTCGAGGAAGATCATCAGCAGGAACATGCCACCGAACGCGGCAATCGCCGGGTGGGCGTCCGTGACCAGTTCCTGATAGCGCTCGGGCTGACTGAACGAGAGATCGACCGCTTTGATCGGGTCCAGCTTGGCGGTGATGGCCACGATCACGACGGGGAACACCAGCCGCATGCCGAAGACCGCGATGAGCACACCGACCGTGAGGAAGATCTTCTGCCAGAAGGCATTCATCTTCTTCAGGATTCCGGCGTTGACCACCGCGTTGTCGAAGGACAGCGAGATCTCGAGGACGGAAAGAATCGCGACCACGCCGAAGGCTTCCCACCCCCCGTAGATCACCGCTGCGACCAGGCCGAGCGCGGTAATCGCGAACGACCAGCCGAAGGTTTTCAGAAGCACTGGCTACCCCATCGTGTGTGTAACGGGTTCTCCCCCGGGTGCGTACGGGGCCCCCCGCGCGTGCGCGGCTTTACGAAACGTTGACCCCGAAGTCTAGAGCGATCCCGCGCAGTCCGGACGCGTACCCCTGCCCCACTGCACGGAACTTCCACTCACCGTTGTACCGATAGAGCTCGCCGAAGATCATCGCCGTTTCCGTCGAGGCGTCCTCGGTGAGGTCGTAGCGCGCGAGTTCCTGGCCGTCCGCCTGGTTCACTACGCGGATGAACGCGTTGCTGACCTGGCCGAAGGCCTGTCCTCGATTGTCCGCGTCATGGATCGAGACCGGAAAAATGATCTTGTCGCAGTGCGCGGGTACCTGAGTGAGATTCACGATGACCGACTCGTCGTCGCCCTCGCCCTCACCCGTGAGGTTGTCGCCGGTGTGCTCCACGGAACCGTCGGGGCTCTTGAGGTTGTTGTAGAACACGAACCATTCGTCGCCGAGCACTCGGCCCGACTGGCACAGCAGCGCGCTGGCGTCGAGGTCGAAGTCGGCGCCCGTGGTGGATCGTGCGTCCCAGCCGAGCCCGACCAGCACCTGGGTGAGGTTGGGTGCGGCCTTGGAGAGGGAGACGTTGCCTCCCTTGGCGAGTGTGACGCCCATGGTGTGTCCTCCCCGAGTCGATGAACCGATTTATTGAGCCGTCGAGCCATTGAGCTGTCGAGCGTCGAGTCTTCGCGCTACTAAGCCTTCGCGCGGTTAAGCCTTCGCGCTGTGGAACCTTCGAGCCGTTGACCCGTCCAGCGCGTCCGGCGCCGCACATCGTGCGGCGCCGGACGGAAATACATGTTGACGTCGGCCGGACGGAGCCGCGGCCGCTCCGACCGGTCTCGCCTTCTCAGACGTTGACGCCGAAGTCCTGCGCGATGCCGCGCAGCCCCGAGGCGTAACCCTGACCGATGGCACGGAACTTCCACTCCGCCCCGTTGCGGTACAGCTCGCCGAAGACCATGGCGGTCTCCGTCGAGGCGTCCTCGCTCAGGTCGTAGCGCGCCAGCTCGCTGTTGTCCGCCTGGTTGACCACGCGGATGTACGCGTTGCGCACCTGGCCGAAGCTCTGCTGCCGGGTCTCGGCCTCGTAGATCGAGACCGGGAAGACGATCTTGTCGACATCGGCCGGAACGCCGGCCAGGTTCACCTTGATGACCTCGTCGTCGCCCTCGCCCTCACCGGTGAGGTTGTCACCCGTGTGCTCCACGGAGCCGTCGGGGCTCTTGAGGTTGTTGAAGAAGACGAAGTTGCCGTCGCTGCCGACCTTGCCCTCGGCGTTCGTCAGCAGGGCGCTGGCGTCGAGGTCGAAGTCACCACCGGTGGTGGTACGAGCGTCCCAGCCCAGACCGACGGTGACCGCCGTCAGGTTGGGCGCGGCCTTGGTCAGCGAGACGTTGCCGCCCTTGCTGAGGCTGACTCCCACGAGTCCTCCCATTGGTTTCCTTGGGGGCCGGCAGGCGCCGGCGCCTCCACGTTGCGTTGGCATCCGATCAACGACTGGATCCTAGTAACCGGTTCCCGGCCAAAGCAGGCTTTTGGCCGGGTCGCCCGCAGATCCACCGGCCCGGGGCGAAGGCCCCGGAGCGAAGGCCCCGGACCGACGGTCCCGGATCAGAGCGTGTCGAGCGCCTTGATGTAGTCGTTGAGGTCGCGCGCGTCGGGCAGACCGTTGACGACGGTCCAGCGCACCACGCCCTCCTTGTCGATGATGAAGGTGCCGCGCACCGCACAGCCCTTCTCCTCGTCGAACACGCCGTAGGCCCGCGAGGTCTCACCGTGCGGCCAGAAGTCCGACACCAGCGGGTACTCCAGGCCTTCCTGCTCGGCGAAGACGCGCAGGGTGTGGATGGAGTCGTTGGAGACGGCCAGCAGCTGCGTGTCGTCGTTCTCGAACTTCGGCAGCTCGTCACGGAGCGCGCAGAGCTCACCCGTGCACACGCCGGTGAAGGCGAACGGGTAGAACAGCAGCACGACGTTCTTCTCGCCGCGGAAGTCGGAGAGCTTCACGGTCCGGCCGTGGTTGTCCTTCAGCTCGAAATCCGGGGCCTGGGTGCCGACCTCGATCGCCATGAAACGCGTCCCTTCGCTACGTTCACCGGGCTGGGCTGTCCGGGTGGCTCCCACCCTACGCAGAGCCCGCAGCAGGCCGTGCAGCGCCCGTAGCGGACCTGCGACGCCCACGCGGGGCACCCGGCGGCCGAGAAGGAAGACCCCCGGCGGTCCATGCCGTCGGGGGTCTTCGGGGCGAGTGCGCGGCGAACGCGGTTCAGCGCTTGGCTTTGGCCGCCTTCGGTGTGACCAGACGGCTGCCCGTCCAGTCCTTGCCCGCATTGATGCTCTTGGTCTGGGAGAGACCGGCGGTCTGTGCAGCCTCGTTGATGTCGCTCGGTTCGACGTATCCGTCACGGCCGGTCTTCGGCGTCATCAGCCAGACCGCGCCGCCGTCCTCGATCAGACCAATGGCATCCACCAGCGCGTCCGTAAGGTCGCCGTCCTCGTCGCGGAACCACAGCACGACGACGTCTGCGACGTCGTCGTAGTCCTCATCGACGAGATCCTGGCCGATTGTGGCCTCAATGCCCTCACGGAGCTCCTGCTCGACGTCGTCGTCGTAGCCGATCTCCTGGACCACCTGTCCGGGCTCGAACCCCAGGCGTGCTGCCGGGTTGGTCCGCTCCTCCGCGTGGTCCGCGGTCGCGCTCACGGGTTGCCTCCTGATCATGTTTCGGAAAATGCTTCAGCCACGCGCGTGCGCGGGGCGTTGGCCGTAGTCCACACGGGAGCGGCGGATCGCGCAAGTACCCAGCCTGCGAGACCGCCTAAACGGGGACGTTCCCTGCCACGTCGCCGCGCGGTCGGCAGCCCCTCGCGGGGCCGACGCCACCCTCCACACCCTTTACGTCCTTCCACAGCTTATGCCGTTTCGGTCCACCATTCGGAGTCGCACATCCTTTGGGAACACTTGGACGGGTTGGGCGTAAGGTTGCGGTTTGGACCAGCACATCCCCGCGTCGCGGACGTGATGTTCCACAACACGGCGGTTACCAATCGGTAGAGGTGACGTTTACGCCCCCGCGGTACACGATGGTGATGGCGTACATGCATACATCCCGGGGGCATGTTCTCCCGGACCAGGCCCCGTAGAGCAGCACCGAACAGCGAGGGAACAGCGTGGCTTCCGGATCCGATCGCAACCCGATCATCATTGGCGGCCTGCCGAGCCAGGTCCCGGACTTCGATCCCGAAGAGACCCAGGAATGGCTCGACTCGCTCGACGCAGCCGTCGACGAGCGAGGTCGTGAGCGGGCCCGTTACCTGATGCTCCGGCTCATCGAGCGTGCGCGCGAGAAGCGCGTCGCCGTGCCGGAGATGCGCAGTACGGACTACGTGAACACGATCGCCACGAAGGACGAGCCGTTCTTCCCCGGCGACGAGGAGATCGAGCGCAAGGTTCTCAACGCGACCCGCTGGAACGCGGCCGTGATGGTGTCGCGCGCCCAGCGTCCCGGCATCGGGGTCGGCGGCCACATCGCCACCTTCGCCTCCTCGGCCTCACTGTACGACGTGGGCTTCAACCACTTCTTCCGGGGCAAGGACGACGGCCTGGGCGGCGACCAGATCTTCTTCCAGGGACACGCGTCCCCGGGTATCTACGCCCGCGCCTTCCTGCTCGACCGGCTGAGCGAGGCGCAGCTCGACGCCTTCCGCCAGGAGAAGTCGAAGGCGCCGAACGGCCTGTCCAGCTACCCGCACCCGCGGCTGATGCCGGACTTCTGGGAGTTCCCGACCGTCTCGATGGGCCTCGGCCCGCTCGGCGCGATCTACCAGGCCCGGATGAACCGCTACATGGAGGCGCGCGGCATCGCCGACACCTCCCGGTCGCATGTGTGGGCGTACCTGGGCGACGGCGAGATGGACGAGCCCGAGTCGCTCGGTCAGCTCTCCATCGCCGCGCGCGAGGGCCTGGACAACCTGACCTTCGTGGTCAACTGCAACCTGCAGCGCCTCGACGGCCCGGTCCGCGGCAACGGCAAGATCATCCAGGAGCTGGAGTCGCAGTTCCGCGGCGCCGGATGGAACGTCATCAAGCTGGTCTGGGACCGCTCCTGGGACCCGCTGCTCGCGCAGGACCGCACGGGCATCCTGGTCAACAAGCTGAACACCACGCCGGACGGCCAGTTCCAGACGTATGCCACCGAGTCGGGCGCGTACATCCGTGAGCACTTCTTCGGGGACGACCCGCGGCTGCGCGACATGGTCAAGGACATGACCGACGACCAGATCCTGCACCTGGGCCGTGGCGGTCACGACCACCGGAAGGTCTACGCGGCCTACGCGGCGGCCAAGGCCCACAAGGGTCAGCCGACGGTGATCCTGGCGCAGACGGTCAAGGGCTGGACGCTGGGGCCGAACTTCGAGGGCCGCAACGCGACCCACCAGATGAAGAAGCTCACCGTCGAGGACCTCAAGCGGTTCCGCGACCGGCTCCACATCCCGATCACGGACAAGCAGCTGGACGAGGGCTACCCGCCCTACTACCACCCGGGCCGCGATTCCGAAGAGATCCAGTACATGCACGACCGCCGCAAGGGTCTGGGCGGTTATGTCCCGACCCGTGTGGTGCGCGCGAAGCCGCTGGTCCTCCCCGAGGACAAGACGTACGCGATCGCGAAGAAGGGCACGGGTCAGCAGTCGATCGCCACGACCATGGCGTTCGTCCGCATCCTGAAGGAACTCATGCGGGACAAGGAGATCGGTAAGCGCTTCGTACTGATCGCGCCTGACGAGTACCGCACCTTCGGCATGGACGCGTTCTTCCCGAGCGCGAAGATCTACAACCCGCTGGGTCAGCAGTACGAGGCGGTGGACCGGGATCTGCTGCTCGCGTACAAGGAGTCGCCGACCGGTCAGATGCTGCACGACGGCATCTCCGAGGCCGGCTGCACGGCGTCGCTGATCGCCGCCGGTTCGGCGTACGCCACGCACGGCGAGCCGCTGATCCCGGTGTACGTCTTCTACTCGATGTTCGGTTTCCAGCGCACCGGCGACCAGTTCTGGCAGATGGCCGACCAGCTCGCGCGCGGCTTCGTGCTGGGTGCGACCGCCGGTCGTACGACCCTGACCGGTGAGGGTCTCCAGCACGCGGACGGCCACTCGCAGCTGCTCGCCTCGACGAACCCGGGCTGCGTCGCGTACGACCCGGCGTTCAGCTACGAGATCGCGCACATCGTCAAGGACGGTCTGCGCCGGATGTACGGCGGGACCCCCGGCGAGAACGAGGACGTCTTCTACTACCTCACCGTCTACAACGAGCCGATCCAGCACCCGGCCGAGCCGGAGAACGTGGATGTCGAGGGCATCCTGAAGGGCGTGTACCGCTACAAGGCCGCCGAGCGGGGCGAGATCCCGGCCCAGATCATGGCGTCCGGTGTGGCGGTGCCGTGGGCGGTCGAGGCGCAGCGGATCCTCGCCGACGAGTGGAACGTCCGGGCGGACGTCTGGTCGGCGACCTCCTGGAACGAGCTGCGTCGCGAGGCCGTGGACGTGGAGCGGTACAACCTGCTGCACCCGGCGGAGGAGCAGCGCGTCCCGTACGTCACGCGGAAGCTCTCCGGCTCCGAGGGTCCGTTCGTGGCGGTCTCGGACTGGATGCGTTCCGTACCGGACCAGATCGCGCGCTGGGTGCCCGGTGCGTACCAGTCGCTGGGCGCGGACGGCTTCGGCTTCGCCGACACCCGTGGCGCGGCCCGCCGGTTCTTCCACATCGACGCGCAGTCGATCGTCCTCGCGGTGCTCACCGAGCTCGCGAAGCAGGGCCGGGTCGACCGTTCGCTGCTGAAGTCGGCGATCGACCGGTACGACCTGCTGGACGTGGCAGCGGCCCACCCGGGCGCGGCCGGCGGCGACGCGTAGGAACGGCGTATCACGGCCGAAGGGCGGCGGGACCTGCTGGTCCCGCCGTCCTTCGGCGTCCGCGGGTCAGTTCTCCCAGACCTTGAACGCCCTGACCTGGTACGGGGACTGGGGCACCCAGGTGCCGCCACCCGGATAGGTCTCGAATTCGCCGGTCTCGGCGCATTCCGCCGACTGGTACGTGGTGACCGGGCGGCCGGTGCGGTTGGCGAGCGACTGGACCTTGCTGCCGGCCGGCAGCGGGACGCAGCTCTCGATGTCGATCGTGGCCAGCTCGTGGATCTGCCGGGCGCCCGTGAAGTCCGGTTTCCCCCAGAGGCAGAGCTGGCCGCTTCCGCAGACCCCGGCCCGGACGGACCCGGGACGGACCGCGGAGTCGGCCACGGCCTGCGGGATCAACGCGGTGGCGGCCAGGGCGGTGGTGGCCAGGGCGGCGGCAAGGACGGTCGTACGCATGGAAATCAACCCCCGTGGTGATGCGAAATCAGTTGCCTGCACCCTGACCTGCGGAGCAACCCCCGGGGAAGGGGCCGCGGGCCACACCACCCTGATAGGCGACAGCCCCGCCGGAACGGTCCGGCGGGGCTGTCGTACGCGCTGTGTTGACGCCGCGCAGGCGTCATGACGATCCGTCAGATGTGACCGGCGCCCGCGCCCGCCTCAGCGTTCGCACCGCGCTTGGTGAGCGTGGCGACCAGCGCGGCGACCACCGCGACGATGCCGGCGACCATGAATGCCGTGCTCATGCCCGACACGAACGTGTCATGGGCGACGCCCGCGATCTTCGCCGCGACCTCCGGCGGAGTGTTGGCGTCCACCGGCGGGACGCCGACCTCGACGGCCGAGGACGCCGCGTCCAGCTGCTTCGGCGAGAGGGGCGGAAGCTGCGCGGCCGTCCAGTTGCCGGCCAGCTTCGAGTCGACCTGGGAGGCCATGATCGCGCCCAGTACCGCCGTACCGAGGCTGCCGCCGACCTGCATGGCGGCCTGCTGCAGACCGCCCGCGACGCCGGAGAGCTCCATCGGGGCGTTGCCGACGATGACCTCGGTGGCGCCGACCATCACCGGGGCGAGGCCGAGACCGAGCAGCCCGAACCAGATCGACATGGTCAGGGTGCTGGTGCCGATCTCCAGCTGGGACATGCCGAACATGGCGACCGCCGTGCACACCATGCCGCCGACCAGCGGAACCCGCGGGCCGAACTTCGTGATCATGGCGCCCGCGAGCGGCGAGGCGACGATCATCATGCCGGTCAGCGGCAGCAGGTGCAGACCGCTGTCGACGGGGCTCAGACCGTGCACGTTCTGCAGGTAGAAGGTGACGAAGAACAGCCCGCCCATGAAGGCGAAGGCCATCAGCACCATCAGGACCGTGCCCGCGGACAGCGGCACGGACCGGAACATCGCCAGCGGGATCAGCGGCTCCCTGACGTTCTTCTGGGAGAAGGCGAAGACCACGAACAGGGCCACGGCAGCGCCCAGGAAGCCGAGCGTCTTGTAGTCGCCCCAGCCCCACTCGGCGCCCTTGATGAGCGCCCAGATGAGGCAGAACATCGCCTGCGAGAGCAGCACGATGCCGCCGATGTCGAAGGAGCGCGGCGCGTTCTCGGCGCGGTGGTCCTTGAGGATCACCAGGCCCAGCACGAGCGCGATCACGCCGACCGGCACATTGATGAAGAAGACGGACTGCCAGCTGACGTGCTCGACGAGCACGCCGCCGAGGATCGGACCGCCCGCGGTCGAGGCGCCGATCACCATGCCCCAGATGCCGATCGCCATGTTCAGCTTCTCGGCCGGGAAGGTGGCGCGCAGCAGGCCGAGTGCGGCGGGCATCAGCAGGGCGCCGAAGAGGCCCTGGAGCACCCGGAACACGATCACCAGGGCGACGCTGTGCGAGAGGCCGATGGCCCCCGATGCCGCGGCGAAGCCCACGACACCCATCAGGAAGGTCTGGCGGTGGCCGAACCGGTCACCGAGCTTGCCCGCGGTGATCAGGGAGACCGCAAGGGCGAGCATGTAGCCGTTGGTGATCCACTGGACGTCGGCGAGCGAGGCGCCGAGATCCTGCTGGATGGCGGGGTTGGCGATCGCGACGATCGTGCCGTCGAGCGCGACCATCATCACGCCGATGGCCACGGAGAAGAGCGTCAGCCAGGGGTGGCCGCGCAGCCCCTTGGCAGGTGCGGGCACGGCGGTGTCCTGCGGCTCCCGCGACGCCTTTTCGACGGTGGTCTGACTATTCATGCCCGGGAGATTAGTGTCAGTCACTGACAGTTGACAAACCATTTCACAAGACAGTAACTGTCACGTAGCTCACAAGTACGCTGAGCTGGGAATCTCAGGAGAAAGAGGACCATTTCCGTGACCGATGGGCAGCGGGCCGTGTATCCGACCGGGCCGTGCGGACGTCCGACGGGGCAGAGCGGGGGTCCGGGCGGGCCGCACGAGCCTCCGCCCGCACCGCGCGGGCGTCCGACCGGGCTGCGCGAGCGGAAGAAGCGACGCACCCGGGACGCCCTGCTGCACGCCGCCCTCGGCCTTTTCACCACCCAGGGGTACGAGGAGACCACCGTCGACGAGATCGTCGACGCCGTCGAGGTCTCCCAGCGCACCTTCTTCCGCTACTTCGCCAGCAAGGAGGAGGCCGCCTTCGCCATCCAGGAGATGGTGGAGTCGCACTTCCTCTCGGAGCTGCGCCTGCGTCCCGCTTCGGAGACCCCGTTCGAGGCGCTGCGCCGCGCGGTCCTCTGCGCCTGGAACACCATCGGTGAGGCGATCGAGGCGATCGTCACGGTCGAACTCCACATGCGTACGTACCAGATGATCGAGTCGACGCCGTCGCTGCTCGCCGCCCACCTGCGACGCCACATCGATCTGGAGAACCAGATCGCGCTGCTGATCGCCGAGCGCGAGGGGCTCGACGTGGAGACCGACCCCCGGCCGAGGGTCGCCGTCGCCGCGTTCTCCGGGGTGATGCGGGTGACCGGGCAGCTCTGGGGGCAGGGGCGGGACGCCAGCATGGACTCGCTGCGCGCGCTGACCGAGACGTACCTGGACCAGCTCGGCCCGGCACTGGCCGGGAACTGGCGGACGGAGGCCGGCGCGGGGCTCGGGTAGCGCCATGAAAACTCCGTCCGGTGTGCGGTGGGCTCGGCGCGCACGCGTCGGCGCGCCGAGGTGTCGCTATGTCGAGCCGTCGAGCCGCCAAGCCGCCGAGCCGCCGAGCCGCTGATGTACCGACGCGCCGACGCGCAGATGTGCCGTACGCCGCATTGCCCCGACATGACCGACTTCACAACAGCCGTACCCCGGCGGCCATATGCGACGCTCCGGAGGCACTCCGCGCGCCTGAGCGTGCGCGTCGCACCAACACAGCGTGAAATGACCGGCCTTGAATTCCCGACAGCGGGGTGATGTGCGTCACCCTGTTCACGGCCGTCGTCCCGCGTCTCCTAATGTGGGCGGAAGTGACTTCCTTCGACACCTCCCCCACGCTCACCGCATGGCGCGCGCTGCTCGCCGTCGCGGTTGTGTTCGTGATGCTGGCGACCACGGGCTGGACCGCCGTACGTCACCAGCGCTCCGACGAGCCACGGACCCTCGCACTCGCCTCGTGGGCGCGCGGCAGCGTAGCCGGTCATGCGCTGCCGGACGCCGACGCTCCGCCGGGCCGGATGGCGCAGTTCTTCGCCACGCTCACGGCCGCGCAGCGCACCGCACTCGCGGACAAGTACCCCTTGGTCGTGGGCAATCTGAACGGCGCCCCGGTCACCCTGCGCTACCACGCCAACCAGCGGGCCCTGGTGCAGGCGCAGGCGGTCGAGCGGCAGCGCATGCACGACGAGAGGCTCTCCCCCGACGGCCGCGCCGAGGCGCTCCGGCGGATGAACCGCTTCCAGTCGATGCTGGAGAACGGCCGGCACATCCTCGCCTTCGACCCGTCCGGGAAGGGCCGCGCCGCCGAGGTGTTCGGTGATCTCGACCGGGCCGCGCGGGTCTCCGTGATCGTCCCCGGCGTCGACACCAATCTGCTGACGCTGGAGCGGACCGCCCCCATGGTGAACGCCGCCCCGGTCGGCATGGCGAAGTCGCTGTACGCGGCGGAGCGCGCCGCGCGTCCCGGTACCCGTACCGCCGTCATCGCCTGGGCCGACTACACGACACCGGCCGGGATCGGGGTGGACGCGGCGCTGGGGAACCTCGCCGAGCGCGGGGCGGTGCGGCTGAACGCCCTGGTGGGCGCGTTGCCCGGGGACGCCCCGGTCTCACTGTTCTGCCACAGCTACGGCTCGGTGCTGTGCGGTGTCGCCGCGCACGAACTGCCCTCCAGGGTCACCGACATCGCGGTCGCGGGCAGCCCCGGCATGCGGGTGGAGAACGCGGGGCAGCTGCACACCGCGGCCAGGGTGTGGGCGACGCGGGACCACGGCGACTGGATCGCGGACGTACCGAACCTGGAGCTCGGCGGGCTGGGCCACGGCGCCGACCCGGTCGACCCCGGCTTCGGCGCACGCATTGTCTCGGCGGGCGGAGCGGTCGGTCACAGCGGCTACTTCGAGCCCGGCACCGAGAGCCTCAGCAACTTCGCCGCCATCGGCGTCGGGGCCTACGCCTCCGTGAGCTGCGCGAGCTCCGACAGCACCTGTCACGACGGAGTCGCCACCGGCGGCCGGGGCCCGGGGATCTGACGGGCCCGACGAACGCAGCCGGCCGCAACATCGGGGCCGACACCGAGGGGGACGTGCGAGCAAGTGCCGCATACGATGAGGCACATGGGTGATGTGCTGGCCGGAATTCATGCCACCTGGGAGTTCGACACCGACTCCGTGCTCATCCGCTTCGAACGGGGTATACGCACACCGAAGCTCTTCCAGAGCCTGCGTGAGCGCCGCGTCCCGCACACGGCGCTGTCGTCGGTGACGCTGACCCCCGGCAAGCGGGGCACGGTGGTCCTGCACGCGGTGCCGAGACCCGGCGCCGACCCGTTGCTGGAGGCCGCGGCGGGGCAACTGAAGGCCGGCAGCGATCCGTACCGGCTGGTGCTTCCGGCCGAGCGCGAGATGCTCGCCGAGTACTACGCGGACGACCTGCGCGCCCGGCTCGGTTCCGATGCCGCGGAGCCCGCCGAGCGGTTCCTGGTCGCTGCCCCCGAGGCCCCGATGCAGTTCAAGGCGTACGACGGCCGGGCCAGCTTCGACGGTGACCGGATCTCCTTCCGCTGGTTCTGGACGGGCGCCTCCACGGCGAAGTGGAAGGCCGGCGACCAGACGTTTCCGGTGACGGAGCTGTGCGGGGTCGAGTGGCGCTCGCCGGAGGCCTTCGACGGCTATCTGCGGCTGGTGCCGAGGGGCCGGCAAGGCGCAGGGGCCGGACCGGGCGCTGGGGCCGGCCTCCGCATGAGCACCGCTTCCGGCCCGGGTGCGGGTGACGGTACCGGCACCGGTACGGAGCTGGGCACGGGGCTCGCCGCCGGCCTGCTGCCGAGCGCGCAGCCGATGGCGCCCCGCCCCACCCGGGCCGATCAGGACCCGGCCGCGGTGGTCTTCGGCCTCGGCTACGGCCCGGTGCACGAGTCGCTGCCGTTCGCCGCGGCCGTACTGGAATCCGTACGCAGGAAGCAGCCGTCGTCCGCCACGCCGGCAACCGTTCCGGCGGGCGTGGGGCGGCGCGATCCCGCGGACATCGCGGAGCGGATCCGGCACCTCGGGGAGCTGCACCAGGCGGGGCTGGTGACGGACGACGAGTTCAGCGCGAAGAAGGCGCAGCTGCTCGCCGACCTGTAGGCGTGCGGCGTGCGGTGGCCTGGTGTCCATGGCTGCCGGGTCGGCGGGCAAGCTCGACGGCAGTACCCACGTACGAGAAGGACGGCGGTGGACCGGAACCCCGGTATGACGTCACCGGGCCGGTCCACTGCCTACGCTGATCAAGCCATGTCCACTTCCCCGCCGCACAAGCCGCACAAGCCGCGCAAGCCGCCGACGCCGCCCGCGCCACCGACGCCGCCCTCATCTCCCCCGCCACCCGCCGTCGACGGCCTGCTGAGTGCCGCCCGGCGCAATCTGCGCGAGTTCGCGCACGGGCTCTCGCACCCGTCCCACCCCGCGACGCCGCTCCTCGCGAATGCTCCGAAGCGGTGGCAGCGACTGCTGCCGTACGTCGTCGTCCTCGCCCTCGTCGCCACCTTCATCCCGGTCACGATCAATGTCCTGACCGAGGGGTACGGCGTGAACGGAGGACTGGCGGGAGCCCTGGCCGTCGCGCAGGCGGCGCCGCTCCTGATGCTGGCGCACCGGCCACTGCAGGCGTGGTGGATCGTCTTCCCCGCGGACATCCTCGGTGCGGCCGCACTGCTCGGGTATCCGGTCGGCACGTTCGACATCTGGCCATGGCCCCCGCCCACCCTGGTCGGCTATCTCTTCGTGCTGCTCGCGCTGGCCCTGCGCGAGACCCGGCGGACCCTGATCTCGGTCTGGGTGGCGACGGGCGCGGCGAGCCTGTTTCTGCACCTGATCGCGCCGGAGCGCAGCAACGGCAGCGCGCTGCTGCTCGTGATCCTCGGTGCGGTGGTCCTGGTGATCGGCGCGGCGGTGCGGGAACGGGGTGACGCGCAGCGTCGGCTCGCCGAGCAGGAGACCATCAGCGAGGCCGAGCGGGCGCAGCGGACGCTGCTGGAGGAGCGCACCAGGATCGCCCGCGAGCTGCACGACGTGGTCGCGCACCACATGTCCGTGATCACGGTCCAGGCCGATTCGGCGCCCTACCGGATCAGCGGACTGCCCGAGGAGGCGCGCGAGGAGTTCGCCGCGATCGCGGCGAGCGCGCGGGAGTCGCTCACGGAGATGCGGCGGCTGCTGACGGTGCTGCGCAGCGAGGGCACGGAGGGCGAGCGGGCGCCGCAGCCGGGGCTCGACCGGGTGCAGCAGCTGGTGGAGGCGACGGTGCGGGCGGGGCTGCCGGCCGAGCTGTCACTGGCCGCCGATCTGCCGGACGTACCGCAGGCGGTGGATCTGTCGGCGTACCGGATCGTGCAGGAGGCCCTGGCGAACGTGGTCCGGCACGCGCCCGGCGCGCGGACCCGGGTGTCGATCACGTCGGACGGTGAGCACCTGACCGTGCTGGTGGTCAACGGCCGGGCGGAGCAGCCCGGTTCGCCGCTGGAGACGACCGGGACCGGACACGGCCTGGTCGGCATGCGGGAACGCGTACGGTTGACGGGCGGCACCCTGGACACCGGACCGCTGCCGGACGGCGGCTTCCGGGTCGCCGCGCGGCTGCCGCTCGCCGCCGCTTCGCCCCCGGCCTCGGAGGACTCTTGACCATCCGCGTGATCATCGTCGACGACCAGGCCATGGTGCGGGCGGGGTTCGCGGCACTGCTCGCGGCACAGAGCGACATCGACGTGGTCGGTGAGGCACCGGACGGGCGCCAGGGCATCGACGTCAGCCGGCGGGTCCACCCGGACGTGGTCCTGATGGACGTCCGGATGCCCGAGATGGACGGCCTGGCGGCGGCCCGTGAGCTGCTGAACCCGCCGGTGGGGGTGGTGCACCTGCCCAAGGTTCTGATGCTCACCACGTTCGACGTGGACGACTACGTGTACGAGGCGCTGCGCGCCGGGGCGTCCGGCTTCCTGCTGAAGGACGCGCCGCCGGCGGATCTGATCTCGGCGGTACGGGTGGTCGCGGCGGGCGAGGCGCTGCTGGCGCCGTCCGTGACCCGGCGCCTGATCGCGGACTTCGCCCGGCAGGGGCCGTCCGGCGCCGCCCGGAGCGGGCAGGCGCTGCGGCTGAACGGGCTGACTCCGCGCGAGAGGGAGGTGCTGGAGCTGATTGCGCGGGGGCTGTCCAACCAGGAGATCGCGGGCCGGCTGGTGCTGGCCGAGCAGACGGTGAAGACGCACATCGGGCGGGTACTGGCCAAGCTGGACCTGCGGGACCGCGCACAGGCGGTGATCTTCGCGTACGAGGCAGGGGTGGTGGTACCGGGAGAACAGTGACGGTGGTCTCCCCCCGCCCACCTCACCGGCAGGCCCCCCGTACACCCCCTACCCGGGTATCAATCCGCACTTGGCTCCTCGGTGCGACGCTTCCGCACCCACCCTCTTCCTACCTTCCTCTCCGTCGCGCCGAACGGCGTGCGGGAACCGGATCAGCCGGAGAGGGAGGGGCGGGATGCGCCGTTATGCAAGGAATCTGGTCGCGGTCGCGCTGGCCACCACCATGGTGGCGGGGACGGCCGGCTGGGCGTCCGGGAACGCGCAGCAGGCCCTGACCGGGCCACCTCCCGGAACCGCGGCGTGGCGCGCGGATCGGGTGCTGGGGCGTGAGCTGCCGGACCCGGGGCGGACCACCCCCGCCGAAGTGGGCCGCTTCTTCCGGGGGTTGACCGCCGCGCAGCAACAGGCCCTGGTCGTACGGCATCCACTCGTCGTCGGCAACCTGGACGGCGTACCCGTCGAACTGCGCTACCGGGCCAACGCCCGTTCCCTGCAAGCCGGTCACGACCCCAGGTACCGGCATCTCGTCGGGCCGGGACACCGGCAGATCCTCGCCTTCGACCCGCGCGGACGCGGTCAAGTGGCCGAGGTCTTCGGGGACTTGAACACCGCACGCCATGTGGCGGTCGTGGTGCCGGGCTCGGACATCGACGCCGGGACCTTCGACCGTACGAACGATGTGTACGGCACTCCGTCAGGCATGGCGAAGTCCCTGTACGCCCAGACCGGACGCGGCAGCGCCGTCATCGCCTGGGCCGGGTACACCACCCCCGTGGGCGTCGGCCTCGATGCCGCGACCGGGTCGCTCGCCAAGGCCGGGGCCGACCGGCTGACCCGGTTCGCGGCCGGGCTGGCCGCCGACGGCGTGCCGGCGCCCGCCGTGTTCTGCCACAGCTACGGCTCCGTCGTGTGCGGCCTCGCCGCGTCCCGGCTGCGTGCCGCGGACCTGGTCGTCCTCGGCTCGCCCGGGATGCGTGCCGACAACGTCGCCGATCTGCACACCACCGCAAGGGTATGGGCCGCCAAGGACGCCACTGACTGGATCGACGACGTACCGAACGTCGAGGTGGCGGGGCTCGGGCACGGCCCCGATCCGACCGGCCCGGGGTTCGGCGCACGCCGCGTCCCGGCTCACGACGCCCACGGGCACACCGGCTACTTCTCCCCCGGTACGGACTCGCTCCGCACCTTCGCCTCGATCGCGCGGGGAGAAGCCCGATGAGCCTCACCGCCCTCACCACCCTTGCGCGGCGCATCGACGCCCGTACGCCCGCCCATCGCGACCGGGCCATCGACGGCCTGCGCGCCCTCGCGCTGCTGGCCGTCCCGACCGGCCACTGGCTGCTCGGCGGTTTCGGCCTCGACAGCGACGGCGCGCTGCACAATGCCAGTCCGCTGTCGACGTTCGGCGGCCTCGCCCCGGTGAGCTGGGTGCTTCAGATGCTGGGCATCTTCTTTCTGGTCGGCGGGTACGCCTCTGTGCTCTCGTACCGCCGCAGGGAGTCCACTACCGGCGCCTGGCTGCGCGGACGCGTCGCCCGACTGGGCAGGCCGGTGATCGGGGTGACGGCCGTCTGGGCGGCGCTGATCCCGGTGCTGAGCGCGCTCGGCGTGCCCGGTGACACCCTGCGGACCGGGTCGACGCTGGTGATCCAGCCACTGTGGTTCGTCGGGGTGTACACCGTGGTCACGGCGCTCACCCCGTACTGTGTCAAGGCCGCGCGGAAACTGGGCGGCTGGGCCGCTGTGCCGTTGCTCGGGTCGGTCGCCGCCGTCGACTTCCTGCGGTACGGGCCGTTCGCCGACGCCATGCCGTCCTGGCTGAGCGTGCTGAACATCCTTCCGGGCTGGCTCTTCGCGTACCAGCTCGGGGTCTCCTGGGGCGAGGGCCGGATCGGCAGGCGGGGCGCCCGGCTGTTGCTGATCGGTGGGACGGTGTTGTTCGCCGCGCTGCTGCTCGTCCTCCACTACCCGGCGTCGATGGTCGGCGTCCCCGGCGAGGCGCGGACGAACTCGCACCCGCCGTCGCTGCTCGTCCTGGCGCTGGCCGCCGCTCAGAGCGGTGCGGCGATCCTGCTGCGGGACCGGATCGGCGGGCTGCTGCGCAGGCCACTGCTGTGGGCGCCGGTCGTCGTCATCAATCTGTCCGCGATGACGATCCTGTGCTGGCACCAGACGGCGATGCTGGCCGCGGCGGTCCCGGCGTCGTTCGCCGGTGCGGTGCCGGGGCTGACGACCGGGCCCGGGACGGTCGGCTGGATCCTGGCGCGGGTGGCGTGGCTGCCGGTGTTCGCGGGGCTGCTGGCGCTGATCGCCCGATACGCCCGACGCTTCGAGGCCCCGTGGCAGACCGGCACACACGCGGCGAACGCCCGCCGGGCGTTGGCGGGCCTGCTGGCGACGGGATTCGCGGTGTACGCGCTGGGGCTGGCGTAGGACGGTTGCCGGGCCGCCCGGCAACCAGGGGCATCCTCCGGCCCGGCACGGCACAACCCGGCCTGCCCGGCGCTTGAGGGCATCTTTCAAGGCCGTCCGGCGCTTGAGGGCACCACGATCGCCGGGCGCCCGGGCCCGCTGGGAACGACTACTCGCGCGCGGCGGACGTCGAGCTCATGTCCGGGTACCGGTCCCCCGCCACCTGCCCCGCGATCGGCTCCAGCAACACCAGCTCCTGGTCCGTCAGCGTGAGCCGGGTGGCGGCCACGTTCTCCAGCAGCCGGCTGCTCCTGCGGGTGCCCGGGATCGGCACCACGGTCAGCCCGTGCACCTGGGCCCGCTGCTGCACCCACGCGAGCGCCACCTGCGCGGCAGACACCCCGTGCGCCGCCGCGATCTTGTGGACGGGCTCCAGCAGCGCGGCGTTCGCCTTCGCGTTGTCGCCCGTGAAGCGCGGCTGGAACCGGCGGAAGTCGCCCTTCGAAAGGTCCTTGGCCGCGTCCGCGAACGCTCCGGTCAGAAAACCCCGGCCGAGCGGCGAGTACGGCACGACGGTCACCCCGAGCTCGACGGCGGCGGGCACGGCGCTGCGCTCGACGTCCCGGCTGAAGAGCGACCACTCGGACTGCAGGGCCGCGATCGGGTGCACCGCGTACGCCTCGCGCAGCTCAGCACCGGTCACCTCGCTCAGCCCGAGCTGCTTCACCTTGCCCTGCCGCACCAGCTCGGCCATCGCGCCGACGGACTCGGCGAGCGGGACGGCCGGGTCGCGGCGGTGCATGTAGTACAGGTCGATGACATCGGTGTTCAGCCGGCGCAGGCTGTCCTCGACGGCGCGGCGGATGTACGCGGGGTCGTTGCGCACGCCCCGGTAGTGCGGGTCGTCGTCCTTCCGCTCGATGGCGAACTTCGTGGCGAGCGTGATCTCGTCGCGGTGCGCCCCGACGAACGGGGCGAGGAACTCCTCGTTGGCGCCGCTCCCGTAGATGTCGGCGGTGTCGAAGAGGGTGACGCCCGCCGCCAGCGCCGTCTCCAGCGTCTCGCGGGCGGCGGACTCATCGGTGTCCCCGTAGAACTCGCTCATGCCCATGCAGCCGAGTCCCTGCACGCCGACCTGCGGGCCGCCGCTGCCGAGCTCCACGGTGGCGATCTTGTCGTCAGACATCAGGCACAGGGCCTTTCCGGCGCCCGTCGGGCACTCGCATAGAAGTCGATCTTGTGGTCGAGGACGGCGAGGGTGTCCTGGAGCTCCGCGATCCGCGTCCTCACGTCGCGGCGGGTCGCCTCCAGCAGCTCCTGCCGTTCCTCGAAGGTGTGCTCGCCCTCGCGCAGCAGCTCCGCGTACCGGACCATGTCGGCGACCGGCATCCCGGTCAGCCGCAGCTTGCCGACGAACGCCAGCCAGTCCAGGTCACGGTTGGTGAAGCGGCGCTGACCGGTGTGCGACCGGTCGACGTGCGGCATCAGCCCGATCCGCTCGTACCAGCGCAGGGTGTGCGCGGTGAGCCCGGTGAAGGCGACGACCTCACTGATGGTGTAGCGGTCCTGCCCCTCAGGACGCGGATGCGCCCGCGGGGCCGAGGCGCAGACATCCACTTTCACGGAAGTGCTCTCCATCACCGTCATGACCTCCACGCTAGAACCTTGGAGTGCACTCTAAGCAAGCGCAATCGGGGACGGAATCCGAGTGCGTCCCGTCTCGGGGCCACGCTAGGATCAAGAAATTTCGATGCGGGGGACATCATGGTGCGACAGTCCGGTCAGCGTGAACGCCTTCGGCGTGTGTCCGAACGACGCCGGGGCGCGGGACGGTCGGAATCCCATGGGAATGCCACTCGGACGGCGATCGTAGCGGCGGTTCTGACTGGTTTATCCGCGGTGATCGTGAGCGTCATCACCGGCCTGGGGTCATCACTTCAGGGATTCATCACCGACGCACTGTTCGACGAGAAGGGACCGGCCGCTTCGGCCCCGCCCCACTCGGACCCGTCGACGCCGATCAAAGTGGTGGTCCTGCCGGACGAAGGCGGCACCTATTTGGTTTCGGAGAAAAGGGTCGAAAGCGCCGAGGACAAGGCGGTATTGACCGGCAGTGCGACTCCGGAGACATGGAACCGCCTGCTCCGGAAAATTGGCGCAGTCACCCTCAACAGGACCGCCTACACGGTGACCGTCACCAACGCGTCCTCCTCGCCGGTCAGGGTGGTGAACATCGTCCCGGTGATCACACGACGCACCAAGGCGATCGACACCACGATGATCGTGCCCCTCGGGGGCATGGAATCGGACACCATCCCGGTCGAACTGAACCTGGACAACCGGTACCCCAAGTTCACACAGAACGGAAAGCCCTATTTCACCCGGAAATCACAGGTCCTCAAGCCCGGGGACGGTTTCGTCATGGCCGTGGAGTCGAAACTGCTGGGCAGGGAGTACGTCGAATACCACCTGAGGGTGGATTACATCGACAACAAAGGCAGTAAGCATTCTCTCCAGGTGAAGGAACCCGATACCACCGTGGGCAGGTTCCGCGTTTCCGGACGTGTCGACGACAAGGAATACACCGACTATTGGGGCTCCAACGAAGGGGGAACGGGGCGCAGGCTGTACAGCACGGGGGAAAGAAAGTAGCCGAGGCGGGGACCGAGGCGTTCGAACGTGCCCGTTACGCTCGTGCGCATGCAGAGCCTCTCCCGGGAGGCCAGACGGCCCTGATGCTCACCGACCGCACGCAGAACCTTCTCGTCCTGGGATGTGAGGTGCTTGAGGCGGTCCCGGATTGCCACCCCGAGCGTTGCTTCGAAGCGTGGTCGCATCAACACTGCCACCGAATCCGCAGCACCCGCTTCGGCAACGAGGATTCTGATCTTTACGAAGGTTGCCTCGGGAGCGACGATCCGGTCGTGAAACACCGCTTGAATGCATTACCGGAGAGGTCGAAAGCAGCCCGACCGCATCCTATCTAATTCCAATCCTCCAAGCATCCGCGGTCGGGCTCTTCTTGTAGAAGACGTTGGGCTGGATGGGTTCGCACGCGCCACAAGAACCTGGCCCGGCTGCAGCTCTATTTCCTTGCTGAACGATGTCCCTCTCCGCCCTCGGCGAGTCACTATGAATTCCAAATCATGCTTTCCGGGCCCGATTCCAACGAATTTCGGGAGCCTCTCGCTCTTACTGCGAGCGCAGAGGGATTCCCCATTTTCCTTGATCCATACAATGCTCCACTTGGGCGACATACTGCGCGGCGGGTCTCGAATGTCCGCATCGAGCAACACCCCCGTGCGTCCGCGACGGAGAGCTCGGCTCAGATAGATCTGAGCAACCCAAGGAATCTTTTCCGTGGCTTCCAGCTCGGTCACACTGAGCGGACTGCCCGACATTCTTCACCCGCCTTTTCCACTGACGTCGGTCCGCCCTATCTCCACCTGACGCCGATTCCGCGCTGGAACGTGCGCCCCCGACGGGCAGTTGCCTGCGTCGGGTAACCAACGGGCCAAGCCATCAGCCGACCCTTCAGTGCCGAAGCAGTGTGCCGTCGTCGGGCGGCCGGTGACTCGACATCCCTGCCCGTTACGCTCGTATGCATGCAGAGCCTGGCGATGATCGACAACTGGCCCGTCCCCACCGCGGCTGCGGCCGTCGTACGAGCGGATGGCACCGTCGTCGGTACGCACGGCCCGACCGCGCACCGCTTCCCGCTCGCCTCCGTCACCAAGCCGCTCGCGGCCTACGCGGCGCTCGTCGCGTACGAGGAGGGCGCGGTCGAGCTCGACGAGCCGGCCGGACCCGAGGGTTCCACCGTCCGGCATCTGCTCGCGCACACCAGCGGGCTCGCCTTCGACGAGCACCGGGTGACAGCAGCTCCGGGCACCCGGCGGCTCTACTCCAACGCGGGCTTCGAGGTGCTCGGCGACCACATCGCCAAGGCCACCGACATCCCGTTCCCGGAGTACGTGCGCCAGGCGGTGCTGGAGCCGCTGGGGATGACGGCGACGGCGGTAGACGGCTCGCCCGCCAAGGACGGTGTGTCGACCGTCGACGACCTGGTGCGGTTCGCCGCGGAGGTACAGGCCCCGCGGCTGCTCGACCCGCGTACGGTGCTCGCCGCGCAGACCGTCGTGCATCCCGGCCTGAAGGGTGTACTGCCCGGCTACGGCCACCAGAACCCCAACGACTGGGGGCTCGGCTTCGAGATCCGGAACCACAAGTCGCCTCACTGGACGGGCAGTTCATCGTCACCCGCGGCCTTCGGACACTTCGGACAGTCCGGCACGTTCCTGTGGATCGACCCGGTCGCGGGGGCGGCCTGCGTCGCCCTCACCGACCGGGCCTTCGGCCCGTGGGCGGTCGAGGTGTGGCCCGCGTTCACGGACGCGGTGCTCGCGGAGCTCCGTTCCGGCCGCTGAGCCACGCCTCGTCCGGTCCGTCCGCCGCCTTCCCGGACAGGCACTCGAACCACACCGTCTTGCCGGTGCCGTCGCGGCGCGGTTCCGCGCCCCAGCGGTCGGTGACGGCGTCGACGAGGACCAGCCCCCTCCCGCCCTCGTCGAGGGCATCACCCAGTACCGCGCGGGGCAGTTCCGGGCAACCGTCCGCGACCTCGACCCGCACGCCCCCGGCCGGGAGCAGGAAGATGAGCGTCTGGCAACGGCGGCCGGGGACGTGCCGTACGACATTGGCGATCAGTTCGGTGAGCGCCAGCTCCGCCGCGTCGGCCACGTCGAGAAGCCCCCAGCCGGTGAGGTAGAGGCGCAGGATGCGGCGCAGATGCCTGGCCGAGTGCTCGCCCAGCGCGAAGTCGGCGCGGTAGGTCGCCTCCAGCGAGTCGTCGGCCTGCGGATCAATTACGTGATTCATGTCACCAGAGTGCAGCGGCGCGATTACGCTCGGCTACGTACGGAAACGAACGCCGCGAGGCGTTGAACGCCGGAGGTGCCCCCCGCCGTGGCCAACATTCAGACTCTCGATCCCAGCGCCTCCCCGTTGGACTACTACGGCTGGGAGCTGCGCCGCCAGAGAGAGGCCCACAACCTCAAACAGGGGCAGCTCGGCGACATCATCTTCTGCACCGGCTCTCTGATCGGCCAGATCGAGACGACGAAGAAGATCCCCACCCGCGACTTCTCCGAGCGGGTGGACGCGGCACTCGGCACGGACGGCGTGTTCTCGCGCCTCGTCGGCCTGGTCCTGCGCAGCCAGCTGCCGACCTGGTTCCAGCCGTACGCGGACATGGAGGCCCGTGCGGCGTACATCTCCACGTACCAGGCGCAGTTGGTGTACGGGCTGTTGCAGACGGAGGAGTACGCGCGGGCGGTACTGGCCACCGGCATGCCGGACGACCTCGAAAACCTGGTGGCGGCCCGGATCGAGCGTCAGCGGATCCTGGAGCGGGAACGGCCGCCGCTCGCCTGGGCCATTCTCGACGAGGCGGTGCTGCACCGGCCGATAGGAGGCTGTGAGGTCATGCGGAACCAACTCGCTCGCCTGTTGGAGTACGTCGACCACCGGTGGATGCGGATCCAGGTGATGCCCTTCGCGGCCGGTCAACACGCAAGCCTGGACGGCGCGTTCAATCTCCTGCGCTTCGACGACGACCCCGACATCGTCTACACGGAGGACATCGTTTCCGGCCATATGACCGCCAATCCCGACACCCTCAGAGAGGCCTCACTCCGATACGCTCATTTGCAGGCCGCCGCCCTCTCTGTTGAGGACTCCGCGGCCCTGATCACCCGCGTGATGGAGGAGCGTTATGGAGACCGGTCCCGACCTGAAGAACGCGCGGTGGCGTAAGTCGAGTTACAGCGGAAGCACCGGCGGCGACTGCGTCGAGTGCACTGTGACCGGCAGCGCGGCCTGGCGTAAGTCAAGCTACAGCGGAAACACCGGCGGCGAATGCGTCGAGGTGGCCGACGGCCTCCCCTGCGCCGTCCCCGTCCGCGACAGCAAGAACCCGGACGGCCCCGTCATGACCGTCGGGGCCGACGCCTGGCAGAGCTTCGTGGACGGGCTCCGCTGACGTCACCGGAAGCCCTGTGCGACGGAGGGGGCCCGGGACGACCACCCATGGTCGTCCCGAGCCCCCTTCCTGTCCCCCGGGACAGGCGCCCCCGACGCCGTGCCCTCCGCCCCGGGGAACCGCTACGCTCTCCGGCCATGGCCGACATAGTCCGCGCCGCCGCCTCCGACGTCCCGGCGCTCGCTTCCGTGCTCGCCAGCGCCCATGCCGAGGACCCCGTCTGGTCCTGGCTGATGCCGCACGACCGGGACCGGAGGCTGCGGTTGCTGTTCACCGCGCATCTGGCGCAGCAGGTTCCGGCGGGCCGGGTGTGGACCGATCCGGACCGCACGGTGGCGGCGGTGTGGGCGGAGCCCGGGCAGTGGAAGCTGCCGGTGAGCTATCTGCTGCGCAACGCGGGCACGCTGCTGCGGGCGGGACGGGCCCAACTCCCTCGTACCGGAATGCGGTTGCTGGCCCTTGAGCACCGCCACCCGGCCGACCCCGCGCACTGGTACGTCGAGTACATCGGCACCCATGCGGACGCGCGCGGCACCGGGCGCGGGTCGCAGGTGCTGGGCGGGCTGCTGGAACAGGCGGACGCGGACGGACGGCCGGTGTTCCTGGAGTCGAGCAACCGCCGCAATCTGACGTTCTACCGGCGGCACGGCTTCGCGGTGCACGAGGAGATGACGTTTCGGGCAGGGCCGCCGATGTGGTCGATGTGGCGCCAGGACACCGGCCGGTAGCCGAGGCCGACAACCGGGCCGGTGATTCAGGCCGACAGCTCCCAGATCAGCACCTCGGCCGACGCGGCCGTCTCTGCCGCGACCAGCTCCAGGCCCTCCTCCCCCGTGATCCGCACCGAGTCGCCCGCCTCCAGTTCCTCGTCCCCGAGCCGTACGCCCCCGGCCGTCACGTGGACGTACACCCGCGCCGCGTCCGGCACCACCGTGCGTCCCCCCGCGGCCAGTCTGCGTACGTGCAGCATCGCACCGGCCGCCGGGAGGGCGTACGGGGTGGAGTCGTCGATGCCGGGAACGATCGTGTACGAGGGCTCGCCGCCCGGTTCGAGCGGTGCCAGCCACATCTGAAGGAACGTCAGTGGACTGTCCCCGTCGTTGCGTTCGACGTGGCGGACGCCCGACGCGGCGCCGAGGTGCTGGAGGTCCCCGGCGCGTACGACCGTGGCGTGTCCGGTCGAATCGCGGTGGGTCAGTTCGCCCTCGACCACCCAGGTGACGATCTCCGTATGGCTGTGGGGGTGTTCGTCGAAGGCCGCGCCGGGCTCCAGCCGCTCCTCGTTGCACGCCAGGATCGCGCCGAAGCGGAGGTTGTCCGGATCGTAGAAGGCACCGAACGAGAAGGCGTGCAGGGACTCGATGCCGGCGGCCTCGTCCCCGCCCGTGAAGCGGTCGTCGCAGCGCTGAACGGATATCACCCGTCCACGGTAGCCCGGCGCGGGCCGCCCGGGACCTCCCCCGCGGGCCTGCGCCCCCTCCTCGGCCCCCGCCCGCTACCCGGCGGTGCGACCCGCCACCGCCCCGGCCCTCCGTTCACGTGGCCCGATAAGGCAGTCTTGTGTTCGTGCCCCGACCCGATCCTGAGCAGCCCGCTGCGAACGCCGCCCACCTGCATGCCGCGACCCTGAAACGGCTGGAACAGTCCTCCGGCCGGCTCGCCGCCAACGCGATCGCCCGCATGGACGAGACACTCCCGTGGTATCGGGCGATGCCGCCGGAGAACCGGTCCTGGATCGGCCTGGTGGCCCAGGCCGGAATCGCGGCGTTCACCGAGTGGTTCCGGCATCCGGAGACCCCCCAGGCCATCTCCACCGATGTGTTCGGCACGGCTCCGCGCGAGCTGACCCGGGCGATCACCCTGCGGCAGACCGTCGAGATGGTGCGTACGACGATCGAGGTCATGGAGGCCGCGATCGAGGAGGTCGCCGCGCCCGGCGACGAGTCCGTACTGCGGGAGGCGCTGCTCGTCTACGCCCGGGAGATCGCCTTCGCCACCGCCCAGGTGTACGCGCAGGCCGCCGAGGCCCGGGGCGCCTGGGACGCCCGGCTGGAATCGCTCGTGGTGAACGCGGTGCTGTCCGGCGAGGCCGACGAGGGCGCCGTGTCGCGCGCCGCGGCGCTCGGCTGGAACTCCCCCGAGCACGTCTGCGTGGTGCTCGGTACGGCCCCGGACGGCGACAGCGAGCTGACCGTGGAGGCGATCCGGCGGGCCGCCCGGCACGCGAAGCTCCAGGTCCTGACCGGGGTGCTCGGCAACCGCCTCGTCGTCATCGCGGGCGGCAGCGACAACCCGCTTCAGGTCGCGAAGGCGCTGATCGGCCCGTACGCGGCAGGTCCCGTCGTCGCCGGGCCCGTGGTGCCCGACCTGCTGGCGGCCACCCGGTCCGCGCAGGCGGCGGCCGCCGGGCTCAAGGCGTGCAGCGCCTGGCAGGACGCCCCGCGGCCGGTGCTGGCCGACGATCTGCTGCCGGAGCGCGCGATGGCGGGCGACCCCGCCGCACGGGACCAGTTGGTGGAGGAGATCTACAGACCGCTGGAAGAAGCGGGTTCCGCGCTCCTGGAGACGCTGAGTGTGTATCTGGAGCAGGCGAGCAGCCTGGAGGGCGCGGCGAGGATGCTCTTCGTCCACCCCAACACCGTGCGCTACCGGCTCCGACGTGTGACTGACGTCACCGGCTGGTCACCTTCCGACGTCCGCTCGGCGTTCACTCTGCGAATCGCCCTGATTCTGGGGCGCTTGGCCGCCAGAGATCCCCAGTCCTAGACTTTTGTCGGACATCAACAATTCCCCATACGGTTCTTCGTCCCTGTCCCCACGGGTGTTCCGGACCGTTCACAAGAGAGAGTGTGAGGGTGCTCGTACTCGTCGCTCCCGGCCAAGGCGCTCAGACGCCCGGCTTCCTGACCCCCTGGCTCGACCTCCCCGGTGCCACCGACCGCGTCGCGGCCTGGTCCGATGCCATCGGGCTCGACCTCATCCACTACGGCACCGAGGCCGACGCGGAGGCAATCCGTGACACCGCGGTGGCGCAGCCGCTGCTGGTTGCCGCCGGTCTGCTGTCGGCCGCCGCGCTCGACGCGTCGCCCGACATCGTCGCAGGTCACAGCGTGGGTGAGATCACCGCAGCGGCCCTCGCCGGAGTCATCGACGACGAGGCGGCTCTCCGTCTCGTACGTACCCGTGGGCTCGCCATGGCCGACGCAGCGGCGGTCACCGAGACCGGCATGGCGGCGCTGCTCGGCGGCGATCCCGAGGTGACGGTCCCGCACCTTGAGAAGCTCGGGCTGACCCCGGCCAACGTCAACGGTGGCGGCCAGATCGTCGCCGCCGGCACCGCCGCGCAGATCACCGCGCTGACCGAGGACATGCCCGAGGGCGTACGCCGCGTGGTGCCCCTCAAGGTCGCCGGCGCCTTCCACACGCACCACATGGCGCCCGCCGTCGACCGGCTGCGCGAGGCCGCCCTGGCGGCGAAAATCGCCGACCCGACCGTGACATATGTCTCGAACGCCGACGGGCAGCCCGTGGCCATCGGCGAGGAGGTCATCTCGCGGCTGGTCGGTCAGGTGGCCAACCCGGTCCGCTGGGACCTGTGCATGGAGACCTTCAAGGAGATGGGCGTCACGGCTCTCATCGAGGCGTGCCCCGGCGGCACCCTCACGGGTCTCGCGAAGCGCGCGATGCCCGGTGTGCAGACCCTCGCGCTCAAGACCCCCGACGACCTCGACGCGGCCCGCGCGCTCATCTCCGAGCACGCGGGCGCCTAAGGAGCCCGAGAGCATGTCGAAGATCAAGCCCAGCCAGGGCGCCCCGTACGCACGGATCATGGGTGTCGGCGGCTACCGGCCGACCCGTGTCGTGCCGAACGAGGTGATCCTCGAAACGATCGACTCTTCCGACGAGTGGATCCGCTCGCGCTCCGGCATCGCCAGCCGCCACTGGGCCTCCGAGGAGGAGACCGTGGCCGCGATGTCCATCGAGGCGTCCGGGAAGGCCATCGCCGACGCCGGGATCATGCCCGAGCAGATCGGCGCCGTGATCGTCTCCACCGTCTCGCACTTCAAGCAGACCCCGGCCATCGCGACCGAGATCGCCCACAAGGTCGGTGCGGGCAAGCCCGCCGCCTTCGACATCTCGGCCGGCTGCGCGGGCTTCGGTTACGGGCTGACGCTCGCCAAGGGCATGATCGTCGAGGGTTCCGCGGAGTACGTCCTCGTCATCGGCGTGGAGCGGCTCAGCGACCTCACCGACCTGACGGACCGGGCGACGGCCTTCCTGTTCGGTGACGGCGCCGGTGCGGTCGTCGTCGGCCCGTCCAAGGTGCCGGCGATAGGACCGACGGTCTGGGGCTCCGAGGGCGACAAGTCCGAGACCATCAAGCAGACCGTGGCGTGGGACGAGTTCCACGCCGAGCGCCCGGAGAAGTTCCCGGCCATCACGCAGGAGGGCCAGGCGGTCTTCCGCTGGGCCGTCTTCGAGATGGCGAAGGTCGCCCAGCAGGCGCTGGACGCGGCCGGGATCGCCCCGGGAGACCTGGACGTCTTCATTCCGCACCAGGCCAACATGCGGATCATCGACTCGATGGTGAAGACCCTGAAGCTGCCGGAGAACGTTACGGTCGCCCGTGACGTGGAGACCACCGGCAACACGTCCGCCGCCTCGATTCCGCTCGCTATGGAGCGGCTTCTGGCGACCGGTCAGGCGAAGAGCGGCGACACCGCGCTCGTCATCGGCTTCGGGGCGGGTCTCGTCTACGCCGCGACGGTCGTTACCCTCCCCTAGGCACACCAGGCCTTTCGGCCCGGATGCCCGAACCCTGCAGATAAACACCGAAGGAGCGCCAACATGGCCGCCACTCAGGAAGAGATCGTCACCGGTCTCGCCGAGATCGTCAACGAGATCGCCGGTATCCCGGTCGAGGACGTCCAGCTGGACAAGTCCTTCACCGACGACCTGGACGTCGACTCGCTGTCCATGGTCGAGGTCGTCGTCGCCGCCGAGGAGCGCTTCGACGTCAAGATCCCCGACGAGGACGTCAAGAACCTCAAGACGGTCGGCGACGCTGCCGACTACATCCTCAAGCACCAGGGCTGATCAGCCCGGCTCCTGTGTCGCCACCCGGCGGTGGCGCCGCTGATTCACGACCCTCTACACGTGGAGAAGATTTTCCAGTGAACTCGACCAATCGCACCGTGGTCGTCACCGGTATCGGCGCAACCACTCCGCTGGGTGGCGACTCGGCGTCGACCTGGGAAGGCCTGATGGCCGGCCGGTCCGGCGTCAAGCCTCTCGAGGGCGAACGTTTCGCCGAACTGCCCGTCCGGATCGCCGCACTCGCGGCCGTCGACCCGGGCGACGTCCTGCCCCGCCCGCTCGCCCGCAAGCTGGACCGCTCGGCGCAGTTCGCGCTGATCGCGGCCCGTGAGGCGTGGGCGGACGCCGGTTTCACCGGCAAGGCCGGTGAGGACGAGACGATCCGGCCCGAGCGGCTGGGTACGGTCATCGCCTCCGGTATCGGCGGCGTGATCACCCTGCTCGACCAGTACGACGTGCTCAAGGAGAAGGGCGTACGCCGCGTCTCCCCGCACACCGTGCCCATGCTCATGCCCAACGGCCCGGCCGCCAACGTCGGCCTGGAGGTCAACGCCCAGGCCGGTGTGCACACTCCGGTCTCCGCCTGCGCCTCGGGCGCCGAGGCGATCGGGTACGCCGTCGAGATGATCCGCACCGGCCGTGCCGATGTGGTCCTCGCCGGTGGCACCGAGGCGGCGATCCACCCGCTGCCGATCGCGGCGTTCGCCAACATGATGGCGATGTCGAAGAGCAACGACGAGCCGGAGAAGGCCTCCCGTCCGTACGACACCGGCCGTGACGGCTTCGTACTCGGCGAGGGCGCCGGAGTCGTCGTCCTGGAGTCCGCCGAGCATGCCGCCGCGCGCGGCGCCAAGGTCTACTGCGAGGTGCTGGGGCAGGGGCTGTCCGCGGACGCCCACCACATCGCGCAGCCCGAGCCGACCGGCCGCGGCATCGCCGCCGCGATGCAGAACCTGCTGGAGCAGACGGACCTCAAGCCATCCGAGGTCGTCCACCTCAACGCGCATGCCACGTCGACGCCGCAGGGCGACGTCGCGGAGCTGAAGGCACTGCGCAAGGTGCTGGGCGACGACCTCGACCACGTCGCGATCTCCGCGACGAAGTCGATGACCGGTCACCTGCTGGGTGGTGCGGGCGGCATCGAGACCGTCGCGACGGTCCTGGCGCTGCACCACCGGATGGCGCCGCCGACCATCAACATCGACAACCTCGACGAGGCGGTCGAGGCGGACATCGTGCGCGATGAGCCGCGGCCGCTGCCGGAGGGTCCGATCGCCGCGATCAACAACTCGTTCGGGTTCGGCGGGCACAACGTGGTCCTCGCGTTCCGCAGCGTCTGACCTGCGGTCCGCAGCCCGCGGTCCGGTACGACGAAGCCCGCCTCCCCACTCGGGGAGGCGGGCTTCGTCCGCTGCGCGGGGCGTTTCGGGGGCTCTGCCCCCCCCCCGGACCCCGGACCCCCGCTCCTCAATCGCCGGAGGGGCTGGATTTCTCAGCCGCCGGAGGGGCTGGATTTCGCGCCCTCACACCACCTGGTGCAGCCACCGCACCGGCGCGCCCTCGCCCGCGTGACGGAAGGGTTCCAGTTCGTCGTCCCACGGCTTGCCGAGCAGCTTGGCGATCTCGGCCTCCAGGTCGGTCTCGTCCCGCACCGACCGTGCCAGCGCCGCACGCAGCCGGTCCTCGGGCACCAGGATGTCGCCGTGCATGCCGGTGACGGCGTGGAAGATGCCCAGCCGGGGCGTGGAGCTGTAGCGCTCGCCCTCCGACGTGGGGCTCGGCTCCGCCGTCACCTCGAAGCGCAGCAGATCCCAGCCGCGCAGCGCGGAGGCCAGCTTCGACGCCGTGCCGGGGCGGGCCTGCCAGGAGAACTCGGAACGCCAGGTGCCGGGCGCGGCCGGCTGTCTGATCCAGTCGAGCTGGACCCGCACACCGAGGACACCCGCCACCGCCCATTCGACATGGGGGCAGAGCGCGCGCGGTGCGGAGTGAACGTACAGAACTCCACGTGTCGTCACCGGGACCTCCAGTGTGGGACGAAGTTCGCCTTCCCCAGCGGCCTCGCGCCCGTACCGTCTCTTCTCAGCCGGCCCCCGAGGTTCTCGTCAGTAAACAGCATCGGGGTGAATCTCCTGAAAAGGGACAGTATGTGACGTGATGTGATTTACGGAAAGCCACCCGAGTGGAGCCGGGCGAGGCAACGCGCCGCTGGTTCGACGAGGAAAAGCTACCGCGCGGCGGCGGCCGAGGTGTGACGTACGGTCGGTCCTGGGCACATCATTCGCACAGCTTTCACCCTGTGGGGCACCCGGGCCCGCCGCCCGGTGCCGCGGGGGGTTGCCGGGGGCATAACCGAGGGGACCAACGGATGCAGAATCGTTTTGCCCGTCACCGTTCGCGCACCGCGGCGGCTGTCCTGGCGGCGGTCTCGTTGCTCGGCGCCGCCGCTCTGACCGGTTGCGACGCCGATGGGAACAGAACAACGAAGGGGGCGGCGGCCGAGCCGCGGGAGCCGTCCGCGAGGCCCGGACCGGTCTGGGACCGCAGTCCTGGGTCGGTGGCCGCCGTCGGTGACTCCATCACCCGCGGGTTCGACGCGTGTTCGGTGCTGGCGGACTGTCCGGAGGCGTCCTGGGCGACCGGCACGGACCGGGAGGTGCGCAGCCTCGCTGTGCGGCTGCTCGGTGAGTCGGGGGCCGCCGCGCGCAGTTGGAACCACGCCGAGACGGGGGCCAGGATCGCGCAGTTGCCGCAGCAGATGGCGTTGGCCGCGAAGGAGAAGCCGGATCTGGTGACGGTGATGATCGGCGCCAATGACGCCTGCCGGGACTCGGTGCGGCTGATGACGCCGGCGGCTGATTTCCGGGCGTCGTTCGAGGCTTCGATGCGTCAGTTGCGCGCCGGGGCACCGAAGGCGCAGGTGTACGTGTCGAGCGTGCCGGATCTCAAGCGGCTCTGGTCGACGGGGCGCGGCAACGCGCTGGGCAAGCAGATCTGGAAGCTGGGGATCTGTCAGTCGATGCTGGGGGACGCGGACGACATGGGGGTGCCCGCCGTGGCCCGGCGCGCCTCGGTGCAGGAGCGGGTCGTGGCGTACAACGAGGCGCTGCGGGACGTCTGCGCGAAGGACCGGCGCTGCCGCTACGACGGCGGGGCGGTCTTCGACTACGCGTTCACGGGCAAGCAGCTCAGCCAGTGGGACTGGTTCCATCCGGGGCGCAACGGGCAGGCGAGGCTGGCGGAGATCGCGTACCGCAATGTCACTTCGGCCAGGCCCCCGGCGTAGGCTTTGTGATCATGGACACAGGTTCGAGCGCGGTGATACGTGCGGAAGAGTTCGGTACCCTCGCGGACGGCGCCGTCGTGCACCGGTGGACGCTGGAGCGGGGCGGTACGCGGGTGCGCGTCCTGACGTACGGCGGCATCGTGCAGTCGGTCGAGGTGCCCGGCCGGGACGGAGCGCGGGCGGGTGTCGCGCTCGGGCTGCCGGACCTCGCCGGGTACGAGACGTTCACCGGCCCGTATTTCGGCGCGCTCGTCGGGCGGTACGCGAACCGGATCGGCGGGGCCTGTTTCGAACTGGACGGCCACACGCACCGGGTGACGCGGAACGAGGGGCGCAACCATGTGCACGGCGGGGCCCGGGGCTTCGACAAGCGCGTGTGGGAGGCTCGGGAGGTGGCGGACGGTGTCCGGCTGTCCCTGGTCTCCGAGGACGGCGAGGAGGGCTTCCCGGGGCGTCTGACGGTGTCGGCGACGTACTCGCTGGACGAGGACGGGGCGCTGCGGATCGCGTACCGGGCGACGACGGACGCCCCGACGGTGGTCAACCTCACCAATCACACGTACTGGAACCTCGCGGGCGCCGACAGCGGCAGCGCCCTCGGGCAGGTGCTGCGGATCGCGGCCGGGCGGATCACCCCGGCGGACGCCGAGTCGCTGCCGACGGGCGAGTTCCTGCCGGTGGACGGGACCAGGTTCGACTTCCGTGAGCCGCGGCCGGTCGGCCCGGACTACGACCACAACTTCGTGCTGGACGAGGCGGTGGCGGGTCCGGTGGCCGAGCTGTACGACGCGGGGTCGGGGCGCGTCCTGACCGTCAGCACGACGGAGCCGGGAATGCAGCTGTACACGGCGGACCACTTCGACGGGCGGCCGTTCGGGCCGTGCGGCGGGATCGCGCTGGAGACGCAGCACTTCCCGGACTCCCCGAACCGGCCGGAGTTCCCGAGCACGGTGCTGCGGCCGGGCGAGGAGTACGTCTCGTCGACGGTGTACGGATTCTCGGTGCGCTGACGCGCCGTCGCCACGGCAGGGGAGAGCCCCGGAGCGGTGCCGGCACCGCTCCGGGGCTCTCCCGCGCCGGGAGGGGCCGCTTACCCGGCGGTGTCCACGGCCTTGGTATCCACGGCCTTGGTATCCACGGCCTTGATATCCACGGCCTTGATATCCATGGCCTTGATGTCCACGGCCTTGATGTCCACGGCCGTCGTCAGGCGTACGTCGCCGAGCGAGCGGGCCGCCTGCACCTCGTAGGTGCCGGGAACGAGGGTCCAGTCGTACGCGCTCTCGTCCCAGATCTCGTACGCGCGCCGCTCCAGCGGGATCACCACCTCGGCACTCTCGCCGGGCGCCGCCTCGACCCGTGCGAAGCCGGCCAGCCAGCGGGCGGGGCGTTCGGCGCTGTCGTCCCGGGGCGCGAGGTAGAGCTGGACGGTCTCGGCGCCGGGGCGGGTGCCGGTGTTGCGGACGCGGACGGTGGCGCTGTCCGGGCCGGCCGTCAGGGTCTCGTACTCCCAGGTGGTGTAGCCGAGTCCGTGGCCGAAGGGGTACGCGGGCACGGTGCCCGCCTTCTCCCAGGCGCGGTAGCCGACGAAGACGCCCTCGTCGTAGGAGAGTTCGCCGTCGGTGGGGGTGGTGTTCGAGACCGGGACGTCGGCGAGCGCGACCGGCCAGGTGGTGGGGAGGCGGCCGCCCGGTTCCTCGGCGCCGAGCAGGACGTCGGCCAGGGCGTGGCCGGCCTCCTGGCCGGGGAACCAGCTGAGCAGGACCGCGGCGACCTCGTCGCGCCACGGGAGCTCCACCGGGGAGCCGGAGTTGACGATCACGACCGTGTTCGGGTTGACGGCGGCGACGGCCCTGACGAGGTCGTCCTGGTGGCCGGGGAGCTTCAGGTCGGTGCGGTCGAAGCCTTCGGACTCGACGCGTTCGGTGGTGCCGACGACGACGATCGCGGTGTCCGCGGCGCGGGCCGACTCGACGGCCTCGGCGATCAGTTCCCCGTGGTCGCGGCGCGGGCCGAGGTGGCAGAAGGAGAACGAGACGCCGAGGATCGCCGCGTCGTCGCCCAGGGTGTCAGGGATCTGCCGCAGCGAGACCTCGACGGCTTCGCCCGCGGTGAGGGTGATCCGGCCGCGCTCCAGGGGGTTGCCGAAGAACGCCTCGCCGGGGTCGGTGGAGTCGGTGACCCGGTGGACGTCGTCGTACAGGGTCTCGCCCGCGACGGTGAGGGTGAGCGCTCCGGTGCCGCGGGTGCCGAAGATGTGCTCGCCGCTGTCGCGCGGGACGAAGGTGCCGGTGATCTCGACGCTGTGCAGCGCCTCGCGGCTGACGCCCTCGGGTAGGTCGTCTGCGATCCACTGGAGGGTGCCGTTGTGCAGCGGGGCCGTGCCGATGACGGTGCCGGAGGCGTCGCAGCAGAGCGCCCTGAGTTCGAAGCCCTGCTCGGCGGGGGTGAGGTCGTCGTTCGGGTCGGCTCCGACGCGGTAGTCGACGGCGCCCTCGGGGAGGGCAGTGGTGAGGCCGTCCAGGGGCGAGACGATGTGGTGCGGGAAGACCTGTGCGGAGCCGCCGCCGAGGACCCGGGCGTCCCGGGCGAGCGCCCCGCTGAGCGCGACCTTGCGCACGGCCGCCGGGTCGACGGGGAGCACGGCGCGTTCGTTGCGTACGAGGACGAAGGAGCGGCGGGCGACCTCGCGGGCCAGTGCGTCGCCGTCGATCGTCTCCGGGTACGCGGCCCCGTCCACGACGGGCGGGGCGCCGTCCAGGATGCCGACGCGCGCGGCCAGCCGCAGCACGTTGCGTACGGCGCCGTCGACGACGGACTCCTCGACGTCACCGGCGCGCACGGCGTCCGCGAGCGCCTTCCCGTACACCGTTCCGGGGCCCGGCATGGCGACGTCGAGGCCGCCCTCCACGGCGGCGACGGTGGAGCGGGCGGCCAGCCAGTCGGAGACGACGTACCCGTCGAAGCCCCATTCGCCGCGCAGCACCGCGTTCTGCAGATAGCGGTGCTCGGTCATGGTCGATCCGTTGACCCGGTTGTAGGCGGCCATGATGCCCCACGGGTGGGCGTTCTTGACGATCCGTTCGAACGGGGCGAGGTAGATCTCGCGCAGGGTGCGCGGGGCGACGAGGTTGTCGACGGTGAAGCGGTCGGTCTCGGCGTCGTTGGCGACGAAGTGCTTGACGGTCGTGCCGACGCCGCCGTCCTGCACGCCCCGGACATAGCCGGTGCCGATCTCGCCGGTGAGGTACGGGTCCTCGCTGTACGCCTCGAAGTGGCGCCCGCCGAGCGGGGACCGGTGGAGGTTCACGGTCGGGGCGAGGAGGACGTGCACCCCCTTGCGGCGGGCCTCCTGGGCCAGCAGCCGGCCGGCCCGGCGGGCCAGGACCGGGTCCCACGTCGCGGCGAGCGCAGTGGGCGAGGGCAGGGCGACGGAGGGGTCGTCGGCGCTCCAGGCGACCCCGCGGACGCCGATCGGCCCGTCGGACATCACCAGGGAGCCCAGCCCGACGGCGGGAAGCGCGGGCAGCGACCACATGTCCTGGCCGGCCAGCAGCCGCGCCTTGTCGTCGAGGCCGAGTGCGGCCAGCGCCGCGTCGACCGCGGCCTCGCGGGCCGCATCGGGGTTGGTGGGTGTGGACGCGCCTGCCACGGCCGTACCTCCTCGTCGGTGTCCTGCACGGAATCGTCTCCATACTGACCTCCTTACCAGTAGAGCAGTAGGTTTCGTTACCATCTCGTGACTTTCGATGGCGTACGGTCCTCGGTGCGGGACCGATGAAGCACCGAAAGGGGCCGGGGCGATGGTGCGGGCCAGAAGCACGGAGCGGCGGGCGGAGATTCTGCGCGCCACGCTCGAAGTGATCGCCGAGCGCGGCTATCGCGGCGCCTCGCTGAGCGCCGTCGCCGAGCGGGTCGGCCTCAGTCAGCAGGGGCTCCTGCACTACTTCCCGACCAAGGAGGCGCTGCTCATCGCCGTACTGGAGGACCGCGACCGGTGGGACACCGGCGGCAGCCCCCGGAGCGACGGCACCTGGCGGACCGATCTGCTGGGCTCACTCGTCGAGTACAACGCGATGCGGCCCGGCATCGTCCAGACGTTCTCGGCACTGCTCGGCGAGAGCGTGACGGAGGGTCATCCCGCACGGGAGTTCTTCACCCACCGCTACACCCAGGTCCGCGCGAGCATGGCGGCGACGCTGCGCGCGGAGTACGGCGAGCGGCTGCCGGGCGGTCTGACTCCGGAGCGTGCGGCGCCCCTGCTGGTGGCGATCATGGACGGGCTCCAGTACCAGTGGCTCCTCGACCCGGATTCGGTGGACATGCCCGTGGCGTTCCAGGATTTCCTGGCGCTGTTGCGGTCGGCGGAACCGGAAGCTCCGGAGAACCCCCGATCATGACATGACCTGCTACGACGTCACTCCAACAAGATCGACGGTCCCCACCTGCGGGTGATTTCCGGGCGATCTACGCGCGTCCGGGCGAAGGGCACCTCCCGGGCGCCCCAAGGTGGGCCGCATGACTTCCAAGCCCACCGGAACCTCCTCCGGCCTGCCCTCCCGGCGCACCATGATCACGGGCGCCGCCGCCGGTGCCGCCGCCCTCGCCACGACCGCCGTCGGCTCCGCGAACGCCGCCACGCCCCACGCCGTCGGCGCCGCCGCCGCGTCCGGCACCGCGCTCGCCCCCACGGCCGCCCCCGGCTCGGACTGGAACGCCTGCCTGACCATCGCCCGCGCCATCCTCGTACGCGACGAACAGGACCAGCCGCTGGTCCCCGCGTACCGCGACATCCTGCTGTCCAAGGGCCTGCCGCGCAGCCGCAAGGCCCCCAAGAAGGTGCTGGTCGTCGGCGCGGGCCCGGCCGGGCTCACCGCCGCCCACCTGCTCCGCGGCGCCGGGCACGACGTCACCGTGATCGAGGCCAACGGCAACCGCGTCGGCGGCCGGATCAAGACCTTCCGCACGGGCGGCCACGAGCACGCGAAGGCGCCGTTCGCCGACCCGAAGCAGTACGCCGAGGCCGGCGCCATGCGGATCCCCGACAGCCACCCGCTCGTCACCGGGCTCATCGACAGCTTCGATCTGAAGCGCCGCCCCTTCTACCTGGTCGACGTCGACACCGAGGGCCGGCCGGTCAACCACACCTGGATCCATGTCAACGGCGTCCGGATGCGCAAGGCCGACTACGCGGCGAAGCCGCAGGCGATCAACCGCTCGTTCGGTGTTCCCGCCGAGTTCGAGAACAAGACCGCCGCGACGATCGTGCGGGATGCCTTCAAGCCCGTGCGGCAGGAGTTCGAGGGCAAGGAGGGCCGGGAGCTCGTCGAGGGCTGGGCTCGGGTCATCCAGCGGTACGGGCACTGGTCGATGTTCCGCTTCCTGACCGAGGCGGCCAAGCTCGACGAGCGCACCATCGACCTCATCGGCACGGTCGAGAACCTCACCTCGCGGCTCCATCTCGCCTTTGTGCACAGCTTCATCGGGGCCTCCCTGATCAGCCCGGACACCGCGTTCTTCGAACTGCCGGACGGCACGGCCACCCTGGCCGACGCGATGTACAAGCGGGTCCGGGACCTCGTGCGGCTGGACCGCCGGGCCACCAGGATCAGTCACGGCGCGAACAGCGTCCGGGTCGAGACGATCTCCGAGGGCCGCGACGGCAAGCCGCTGGTGCGCGAGACGTTCACCGGCGACCGGGCGATCATCACCGTGCCGTTCTCCGGGCTGCGCCACATCCCCGTCGCACCCCTGCTCTCGTACGGCAAGCGGCGCGCGATCACCGAGATCCACTACGACGCGGCGACCAAGGTGCTGCTCGAATTCAGCCGCCGCTGGTGGGAATTCGAGGAGAAGGACTGGAAGACCGAGCTGGACCGCATCAAGCCCGGCCTGTACGACGCCTACCGGCTGGGCAGGGCCCCGGCCGACGGTTCGCTGCTCGGCGCCCACCCCTCCGTACCGCCCGGTCAGCTGCCGCCCAACCAGCGGGTGCATTACGCGGCGTACCGGGCCACCGCGCGCAACCAGCCCGAGGCGGCGCACGTCATCGGCGGCGGATCGGTCACCGACAACCCCAACCGCTTCATGTTCCAGCCGTCCCACCCGGTCAAGGGCAGCGCGGGCGGTGTGGTCCTCGCCTCGTACAGCTGGGCCGACGACGCGCTGAAGTGGGACTCGCTGGACGACGACGAGCGCTATCCGCACGCCCTGGGCGGGGTGCAGGACGTGTACGGGCAGCGCGTCGAGGTCTTCTACACGGGCGTCGGCGCCACCCAGTCGTGGATGCGCGACCCGTACGCGTACGGCGAGGCGTCGGTGCTGCTGCCGGGGCAGCACACCGAGTTGTTCGCCGATGTGCGCTCGGTGGAGGGGCCGCTGCACTTCGCCGGCTGCCACACGTCGATCAAGCCGGCCTGGATCGAGGGGGCCCTGGAGTCGGCCGTCAGGTCCGCACTGGAGGTGCACACCAGCTGACCGGTGTCCGGCGGGCGTCGCTCAGCGGGCCAGGCCCAGGGTGACGCCCAGTCCGACGAGCACCGACCCGATGCCCCGGTTGAGGGCCTTCTGCCACTTCAGCATCGAGGTGCGCAGGCGCGAGCTCGAGAAGAACAGCGCGACCAGGGCGAACCAGCCGAAGTGGGCGGCGGACATGAACAGCCCGTAGCCGGCCTGCTGCCACACGCTGGTTCCGGGCCCGACGACCTGGGTGAAGGTCGACACGACGAAGAGCGTGGTCTTGGGGTTCAGCGCGTTGGTGAGGAAGCCGGTGCGCAGGGCCCCGAACCGCGTCAGCTGTGGCTTGGACTCCAGGTCGACGTCGAGATCGCCGCGGGCGAAGAAGGTGCGCAGCCCGATGTAGACGAGATAGGCGGCGCCGACCAGCTTGATCGCGGTGAACAGGGCGGTGGACGAGGCGATCAGCAGCCCGACGCCGAGCATCGTGTACGTGACGTGGACGAGTACGCCCGCGGCGACCCCGGCGGCGGCCATGAGCCCCGTCGTGCGGCCGTAGAGATAGCTGTTGCGGATGACCATCGCGAAGTCCGCGCCCGGACTGATGACGGCCAGGACGGTGATGACTGCGACGGCGATGAGCTCGGTCATGGGCGGATGATCTCCTCGGTCCTTAGCCCTTGTCGAGGGTGTACGGGGCGGGGGCGTCGTCCTCGCCCTCGTCCTCGTCCGTCGGCACCAGGTCGCGCACCAGCAGAGTCGCTCCGGCGACGGCACCCGGCATCAGGAACACGGCGACGAACGGAACGAGGAAGGCGAGCCCCAGCGGCACGCCGAAACCGAGGGTCAGCAGGCGACGCCCGCGCAGCAGGGCGAGCCGGTCCTTCAGGACCATGCCGCGGCGCTGGAGCGCGACGGCCGTGAGTTCCTCGGCGAGGAAGTAGCCGGTGACGCAGAAGCCGATCACGGGGACGACGGTCTGACCGACGACCGGAATGAACCCGAAACCGAAGAGCACCACCGAGTACAGCCCCACCCGCACCAGGATGCGAACGCTGTCACGGGCGGATATCCACAGCTCCCGCCAGAGCGGCAGCCCGGACTCGGGAACCTCGCCGCCCTCCGTACGGTCGACCTGCTCGGAGAGCGACTCGTAGAAGGGCTGGCCGACCAGCAGCGTCACGGCGGTGAACGTGATCACGGCGAGGAAGAGCCCGAGCCCGAAGACCAGCACGGTCAGGGTGGTGCGGAGCAGACCGGCCCAGGGCGACGACCAGTCGTCGGCGAAGGGGGTCGCCCAGGTCACCAGAGTGTCGGCGCCATAGCCGAGGCCGACCAGCGCTGCCGCGTACAGGACGAGGGTGATGAGCCCGGGCAGCAGCCCGAAGCCGAACCAGCGTCCGTGCCGGCCGACCCATCGCTGCCCCTTGACCAAGTAGCCGAAGCCCACCCCTAGATCACGCATTGCGTCAGGGTACTGGTGGGGGATGTGGCCCCTCCCGTCGCGGTGGCCCGGTGCACGGCCGAGGACCGCACCCCCTCGCGGGGATGCGGCCCTCGCGGGGATGCGGCCCTCGGCCGGTTGCGAGCGGTCAGGCAACCGACAGCTCTACCTTGATGTTGGATGAGACCAATGGGCGCCCCTGAGCGGCTTTCAGGCCAGGGAGACGATCATCTTCCCGGTGTTCTCGCCGCGCAGCAGACCGAGGAAGGCGTCGAAGCCGTTCTCGATGCCGTCGACGAAGGTCTCGCGGTACTTCAGCTCGCCCGAGGCCAGCCAGCCGGCCACGTCCTGGACGAACTGCGGCTGGAGCGCGGCGTGATCGCCGACGAGCATGCCCTGGATGCGCAGCCGCTTGCCGATGACGAGGGCGAGGTTGCGCGGGCCGGGGGTCGGCTCGGTCGCGTTGTACTGGGCGATCATTCCGCAGAGGGTGACGCGGCCGTGCACGTTGAGCGAGGAGATCGCGGCTTCGAGGTGTTCGCCGCCGACGTTGTCGAAGTAGACGTCGATGCCGTCGGGGGCGGCCTCGCGCAGCTGCTCGGCGACCGGGCCGTTCTTGTAGTTGAAGGCCGCGTCGAAGCCGTACTCCTCGACGAGGAGCTTGACCTTCTCGTCGGATCCGGCCGAGCCGATGACCCGTGAGGCGCCCTTGAGCTTCGCCATCTGGCCGACCTGGCTGCCGACCGCACCGGCCGCTCCGGAGACGAAGACGGCGTCGCCCGCCTTGAAGGAGGCGACCTCGAAGAGGCCCGCGTAGGCGGTGAGACCGGTCATGCCGAGCACGCCGAGATAGGCGGAGAGCGGGGCGAGCGACGGGTCGACCTTCACCACGCGCTCGGCCGGGACCTCGGCGTACTCGCGCCAGCCGAGGCCGTGCAGGACGTGGTCACCGACCGCGATACCCGCCGCGTTCGACGCGACGACCTCGCCGACCGCTCCGCCGTCCATGGGGTGATCGAGCTTGAAGGGCGGGGTGTACGACTTCACGTCGTTCATCCTTCCCCTCATGTACGGATCGACCGAGAAGTGCAGGTTACGGACGAGGACGCGCCCCTCGCCCGGAGCGGTGACCGGGGCCTCACGCAGTGCGAAATCCTCGGCCTTCGGCCAGCCGTGCGGGCGGGCCACGAGGTGCCATTCACGGCTGGACGCGGGAAGTGCTGCAGACATGGGCTCCGGGTCTCCTCAATGAAAATACTTCATGACGTGAAACAACCATGCTCCTGGATATTTCATATTGTCAAGTAACCGGTTATCGTGGGTGTCATGGCCACCACCCGTACAGACCCTCTGACCCTCGAAGTCGTCGAGCTCATCGGCACCGTCGTGGCGCGTTACTACGAGGAGTACGACGAGGCCGCGGCGGCCCACTCCCTCACCGGCGCCCAGGCGCGCGTTCTCGGGCTGCTCGCCCTGGAGCCGATACCCATGCGCAGGATCGCCCAGAAGCTGAAGTGCGAGCCGTCGAATGTCACCGGCATCGTCGACCGGCTGGAGACCCGCGGCCTGGTGGAGCGCAGGCCGGATCCGGCCGACCGGCGGGTGAAGCTGGCCGCCCCGACGGAGAAGGGCGCGCGGACGGCGCAGGAGCTGCGCGATTCGCTCACGTTCGCCCGGGAGCCGCTGGCCGAGCTGTCGGACGAGGACCGGGCGACGCTGCGGGACCTGCTGCGGCGCATGCTGGGAGAGTCGGGCCCGCGCCACAGCTGAGGGCAGGGCGTGGCCGGGGGCCGGGCGGGCTCGGGGGCCGGGCGGGCTCGGGGGCCGGGCGGACTCGGGGCAGAACGCTCAGGAACAGAACCAGGTCAGGGGCAGACCCGGGTCAGGAGCCACCCCGGGCAGGAGCAGAACGCTCAGGAGCAGAACCAGAGGAACCAGCACGTCTCGGAGCGGGTCGGCGTCGGCGTCGGCGTCGGGGTGGGCGACGCCGGGGGTGCCGGCCGCGTCGGTCCGCCGCCGGGCCGGGCCGGGTCCGACGGATCGCCGGGCGCCCCCTCGGTGGCGTCGGGGCCGGGCGCCAGGTCCGTGGGGGCGGAGGGCGCGGCGGATTCCGGTACCGGCGCGGCGGCGGAATCCTCGGGGCGGGGGCTGTCCGCGCCGGAATCCTCGGGGCGGGCGCTGCCCGTCGCCCCACCCGCACCCGTGGCACCGGCGGGATGCGCATCGGTGGCCGGGAGCACGGAGGGGCCGTCCACCGGGCCGGGCCGTTCGGCCGCGTCGCTCGCCGAGAGTGCCGGGGCCGGCTCGGTCGCATCCGGGACCGCTTCGCGTACGTAGTCCGAGGCGCGGTCGTCGCCGTTCGGCTCGATGGCCAGCTCGGCCAGGCTCAGCAGCCCCGCCGCGAGCACCACGCCGATTGCGACGAGCAGGGACGTCCGGCCCCGACGGCGGTGTGCACGCTTGCCACGCCGCTGCGCCCCGGCCCTCCGGTCCGGCCTGCGGGAACCGGAGGTGCCGCGCGCGGGGCGGGCAGCATCGCGCCCCCCGCGGCGTCCCGCGAGCCGGGGCGGTGCGGACGGTTCGCGCTCCGCATCCGGCTCGTGGCCGGCAAACGCGGGCGTGGCGTAGTGGCTCAGCGCCTCCGCGGGGGTTCCGCATCCGGCACAGGCCAGGGCGCCGTTGAGATGCCGTTGGCACGGGTGGCAGTAATCCATGGCGCCCGCAGATTAGATGCCAGTAGGACAACATAGATAGCCGCCCATGTGAGGATCCTGTGTGGAAATGTTGAAACCATGACCGCGCCCACGCCTTTCGGCCCTCGTGAGTTCCAGCTCGTCCTGCTGCGCCGGATGGCCGACCATCAGCCCGCCCTCGTCGACGAGGCCCGGCAGGAGCTGAGTGCCTCGCTCGCCGAGATGCGGGAGGCCAACCGGCGTTGGCAGGCCATGGTGCGGGCGCCACGGGGGCGGGGCGCCCTGCGGCGCTACCGTTCGGTGCTCGGCGAGCCCGAGTCGTCCGTACACCGCACGATCGGCGATCTGGAGTGCGACGCGCTGCTGTGGCCGGTGCCGCTCTGGCCGGATCTGCGGTTCGAGGTGATGATCGCGCCGGGCGGGGCCGTATGGAACGAATGGCTGGTGCGGGCGCCGGGAGCGCCGGGCCCCGAACTGCGTACCGTCCAGGATCTGCGCCCCTGGTCGGGCACGGTGGACGAGGTCGCCCGGGCCTTCGCCCCGGCCCGTCCGATGGAGGGCAGCCCGCCGACCCGGTGGGCGCTCGCGATCGACGCGCCCGACACGGGTGAATCGTATGTCGCCGAATTCACCTGGGGGCTGTTCCAGCGACTGCTGCCCGGCTGACCTCTGCGTACCGCGCGCCCTGTCACTCCGTCAGCCCGGACCCCCTACGGCTCATCCCGACGGGCGCGACGACTCCGAACGGCGCACGATGCGAAGAGAGCCGGCTGCCGCCGGAATCCCCTCAGTGCTCTCGGGAGAACCTGCCGTGACCGTCAGCCTTGAGCAGTTGCGCCGTTGCCATGTCGCCGTCGACCTCGGGGCCGCCCGGACCCGTGTGTACGTCAAGGGACTCGGGCTCGTCGTCGACGAGCCGAGCGCCGCCGCCGTGAACACCCGTACCGGCTCGCTCATCGCCGTCGGCGAACTCGCCGAAAAGATGACGGGCCGCACCCCCGACTACATCCGGGTGGTCCGCCCGGTCACCGGTGGAACCGTCATCGACATCGAGATGGCCCAGCGGATGCTCCGCCAGCTGCTCGGCGAGAAGCTCCGCCGCCAGCTGCGCCGCAAGCCCCGGCTGCGGGCCGCCGCCTGCACCCCGCACGACAGCGATCCGCTCGCCCAGCGGGCCACCGTCGAAACCCTGGTGGGGCTGGGCGCGCGGCGGGTCGAGCTGGTCGACACCCTGATCGCGGCGGCCGTCGGCTGCGGGCTCCCCGTCGAGCAGCCGACCGCGACCATGATCATGGTGTGCGGGGCGGCGACCACCCAGATCGCGGTGCTCTCGCTCGGCTCGATCGTGACCGCCGTACGTGTCCCGGTCGGCGGCGACGCCATCGACCACACGGTGATCCAGTATCTGCGCCAGCACCACGAGTTGATGCTGCCGAGCCAGTCCGTACGACCGCTGCAACTGGCGCTCAGCGGCAGCGGTCCGAGCTCGCACCGGCCCGTGACGACCAAGATCCACGGCCGGGACGTGGCGACCGGTCTGGCCCGCTCGGTGGAGGTCGACACCGCCGCCGTGCGGAAGGCGATCCACGCCCCGCTGACCGCCGTGCTCGACGGTCTCGGCAAGATCCTCCGCGACTGCCCGCCCGATCTGGTGGCCGACCTGGTCGACTGCGGGATCATGATGGTCGGCGGCAGCGCGCTGCTGCCCGGCCTCGACCAGATGCTGCGGGAGGCGACGGGCATGTCCGTGCACATCGCGGACCGGCCCGACGTGTGCTCCGTACTGGGGCTCGGTGCGATGCTGGACGGGAAGATCGAGCCGATGGTCCTCGACCCGCTCGCCTGCTGAGCCCCGCGGGGGTGCGCGCGTGTCCGACGAGACGGAGAACCGGGCGGCGGCGCACCCGCACGCGGGGCCCCCGGACGCGGAGCCGGCCGACGCGACCGGCCGTGCGCGGACGGCCCGGCTGCCGATGCTCCTGGAAGCGGTGCCGAGCGTCGGCACCACTCTCGAACTGCGGGCCACTCTCCAGCAGATCGTGGACACCGCCACCGCGCTGACGGAGGCCCGCTACGGCGCGCTCGGCGTACTCGACCCCGGGCGCGGCACGATCACCGAGCTGTTGACCTCGGGCCTCGGCGACGCCGAGCGGCAGCGCATCGGGCGGTTCCCGGGCGGGCACTCGGGGATGCTCGGCCTCCTCATCGCCGAACCGCAGCCGCTGCGCTCCGACGATCTGACCACCGACCCGCGCTCCTGCGGGGTACCGCCCGGCCATCCGCCGATGCACTCCTTCCTGGGGGCACCGATCCAGGTGCAGGACCAGGTGTTCGGCAATCTCTACCTCACCGAGAAGCGCACCGGCCGCTTCACCGATACGGACATGGCGCTGCTCAGGGTGCTGGCCTCGCAGGCCGGGATCGCGATCGGCAATGCCCGGCTGTACGAGTCGGCCCGGCAACGGGAGCGCTGGATCGAGGGGGCGGCCGCCGTCACCACCGCCCTGCTGGCGGGCGGGAACGCGGCCGACGCGCTGCTGACCGTCGCCGAGGGGGCCAGGGCACTCGCCGACGCCACCGCCGGGGTGATCCTCCAGCCGGACGAGAAGGGCGGCATGGAGATCGTCACCGCGTCCACGCTCGACGACCCGGCCGGGATCGTCGGTACGACCATCGAGGCCGGTTCCGCCGTGCTGGTCCAACTGCTGGGCGGGGAACCTGTGTTCATCGAGGACTCGGCCACCGATCCACGGATGACGACGCATGTGCGGTCGCGGTTCGGGCCCAGCATGATGCTGCCGCTGCAGAGCGGCGGGCGGCTGATCGGCACCCTCGCCCTGCCCCGGCGGCGCGGCGCCCGCCCGTACACGGCTGTGGACCGGCAGCTGGCCTCGCAGTTCGCCTCGCAGGCCGCGCTCGCCCTGGTCCTGGCGGACGCCCAGCACGACCGGGAACAGCTCGCGGTGTACGAGGACCGGGACAGGATCGCCCGCGATCTGCACGACCTCGTCGTCCAGCGGCTGTTCGCGACCGAGATGATGCTCGAGTCGACGCGTCGCAGGGCCGCCGCCCCGGAGACGGACGAGCTGCTCGGCAAGGCCGTCGACGAACTGGACTCCACCATTCAGGAGGTACGGACGGCGATCTTCGCCCTCCAGCAGCCGCCCGCCGAGGTCCCCGCCACCTTCCGCGGCCGGGTGCTGCGCGAGACCGGGGGCGCCGCCGCCGTGCTCGGCTTCCAGCCGTCGGTGCACTTCAACGGGGCGGTCGACACGCTGGTCCGGGAGCCCGTGGACGGCCGGCTGCTCGCGGCGCTGCGGGGCACGCTGGCCGCCGCGCACCGGCGGGCCGGGGTGTCGGCGATCGAGGTGGAGGTGGACGCGGCGGCCGTGGAGCCCGACGGGCGGGCCGCGGTCCGGCTGTCGGTCGCCGACGACGGCCGCGAGGAGGACGGCTCGCGTTCGCCGACCTTCATCTGGCAGGCGCCGCTCTGAAAGCCACCCACGCGACCGTCATCGGGCAGGCGCCGCTCTCAAAGCCACCCACGCGACCGTCATCGGGCAGGCGCCGCTCTGAGCGCGACGCGGGTGTTGGAGTGGGCGACACCGGCCTCCCGCTTGAGCCTGCGCAGCAGCCCGTCCAGGGCCGCGGTGTCGGCGACGGTGGCCCGTACGAGGTAGTCGTGGCCGCCGGTCACGTGCACCACCTCGGTGATGCCGGGCAGGGCGAGCACCGCCCGTTCGAACGCCTCGTTCGTCGTGTCGATACGCAGCGTCACGTCGATGAAGACGACGAGGCCCGTGCGGGTGTCGGCGGCCGGGTCGATGATCACGGTGAAGCCGCGGATGACGCCGTCGCGCCGCAGCCGGCGCACCCGGTCGGCCGCGGCGTTGGCGCTGAGCCCGACCCGCACGCCCAGATCGCGGTACGAGATCCGGGCGTCCTCCTGGAGAATGCCGAGAATCTCCCTGTCCAGACGGTCCATACCGTGATTGTCTCAGCTTTGTCCGGTTCGTGACCTCGCAAGGCGCACCGGGGCCGGGTTCGTGGCCGTTGCGCCACCGTCGGCTTCGGGCCGGCCTTCGGTGTACGCCTACGGGCGCATGCGGACCCGTCAGCGTGAGGAGGGCTCTAGGGTGCGGTGGGTGACTTCTCTTCTGTGTGTACCGGATGACGGTTCCGTCCGTGAGGCCATACGGTTCGGCGAGCACTCGCTGACGTACGACCGACTGGCCCTTGCCTCCACCGCGCTCGCCACGCGTCTCACCGGTGCCGGACGGGTCGCCGTCTGGGCCACGCCCACGCCCGGGACCGTGGTCGCCGTCGTGGCCGCGCTGCGGGCCGGGGTGTCGGCGGTGCCGCTCAATCCGAAGACGGGGACGCGCGAACTCGGGCACATCGTGGCCGACAGCGAACCGGGCGTGGTGCTGGCCGGGGCGGGCGACGTCCTCCCGCCGGTGCTGGACGCGCTGGAGCGTATCGATGTCGAAACGGCCCCGGACGGGGCGGCGTGCCCCACGCTCCCCGAGCCCTCCCCCGAGTCCCCCGCGCTGATCGTCTACACCTCCGGCACCACGGGCCCGCCCAAGGGCGCGGTCCTGCCGCGGCGGGCGATCGCCGCATCGCTGGACGCGCTGGAGGACGCCTGGCAGTGGACCGGCGACGACGTGCTCGTCCACGCCCTGCCGCTGTTCCATGTGCACGGTCTGATCCTGGGCGTGCTCGGGCCGCTGCGCCGGGGCGGATCGGTGCGGCACCTGGGCCGGTTCTCGACCGACGGGGTGGCGCGGGAGCTGTCGTCCGGCGGCACGATGCTTTTCGGCGTACCGACGATGTACCACCGGCTGGCCGAGGCCCTCGACGGCTCCGGCCCGGACGCGGCCGGGCTGGCGAAGGCGCTGGCCGGGGCCCGGCTGCTGGTGTCCGGGTCGGCCGCGCTACCGGTCCACGACCACGAACGGATCGCGGCGGCGACCGGCCGCCGGGTCATCGAGCGGTACGGCATGACGGAGACCCTGATGAACACCGGCGTCCGGGCCGACGGCGAACCGCGTCCCGGCGCGGTCGGCGGCCCCCTGCACGGCGTCGAACTCCGTCTCGTCGAGGAGGACGGCACCGTCCTCACCAGCCCCGACACCATCGGCGAGATCCAGGTGCGCGGCCCGAACCTCTTCACCGGCTATCTGAACCGCCCCGACGCCACGGCCGCCGCGTTCACCGAGGACGGCTGGTTCCGTACGGGGGACATGGCCACCCGCGACCCCGACGGCTACGTACGGATCGTCGGCCGCAAGGCCACCGACCTGATCAAGAGCGGCGGGTACAAGATCGGCGCCGGTGAGATCGAGAACGCGCTCCTCGACCACCCCGGCGTCCGCGAGGCCGCCGTCACCGGTGAACCGGACCCGGATCTGGGCGAGCGCATCGTCGCCTGGGTGGTGCCGGCCGACCCCGCCGCGCCCCCCGCGAAGGACGAGCTCGCGGACCATGTGGCCGCCCAGCTGGCCCCGCACAAGCGCCCGCGTACGGTCCGTTACCTGGCGGCGCTGCCCCGCAACGACCTGGGCAAAATCATGAAGCGGTCGCTGTCCGCCTGACGGGTGACGGGCAGGGCCTTCGCCTGGATCAGGACGGATCCGGATGGATCAGGCCGGATCAGGACGGATCCGGCCTGATCGACACATCCGGCCTGATCCAGGAGCCCCGGTGCCGAGCCGTCACGGCTGCGGGTTCTTCGCGTCGTACCGCACGAATCCGCGCCACCGCAGCCCCAGCAGCGACACGGCGACGACGCAGGCGATCCCGCCGCCGGTCACCGCCAGGCCAGGCGAGGTCAGGTCCGCGACCGATCCGGCGACGAAATCGCCGAGCCTCGGTCCGCCCGCCACGACGACGATGAACACGCCCTGCAGCCGCCCCCGCATCTCGTCCGGCACGGCCGCCTGGAGCATGGTGTTCCGGAAGACCATCGAGGTGGTGTCCGCGGCACCGGCGAGCGCCAGGAAGATCAGTCCGAGCCAGAGCTGACGGGTCAGGCCGAAGAGCGCGATGGCGGTGCCCCAGCAGACGACGGCGAGGAGCACGGCGAGGCCGTGGCGGCGGACGCGGCCCAGCCACCCGGAGAACACCCCGCCCAGCAGCGCCCCCAGCGCGGGGGCGGCGACCAGCAGTCCGGTGGTCTTCGCGTCACCGCCGAACCAGACCACGGCGACGACGGGGAACAGCGCCCGGGGATGGGCCAGCACCATGGCGCACATGTCGGTGAAGAAGGTCATCCGCAGATTGGGCCTGGTCCCCAGGAAGCGCAGCCCGTCCGCGACGGATGCCCGCTTGACGCCCCTGTCTCCCGCCCGCTCCGGCAGCATCGAGGGCAGCCGCCACATCGCGTACAGCGAGGCGGTGAAGGTGACGGCGTCGACGGTGTACGCGGCCCGGTAGCCCCACCAGCCGACGATCAGCCCGCCGAGCATCGGCCCGACCAGCGTGCCGGTGGTGCCGGTCATGGAGTTGAGGGCGTTGGCGGCGGGCAGCTGCTCGGCCGGCAGCAGCCGGGCGATCATCGAGGTGCGGGCCGGTGAGTTGAGCGCGAAGCAGGCCGCCTGCAGGGCGACGATCGCGTACAGCAGCCCCACCTGTTCCACCCCGGCGACGGTGGCGACGACCAGCGCGACAGAGAGGATGAACGACCCCGAGGAGCTGGCGAGCCCCAGCTTGCGCCGGTCGATGGTGTCCGCGACGGCGCCGCCGTACAGCCCGAAGACGACCAGGGGCAGGAACGAACAGAACCCGATGAGCCCGACCGAGAAGGCGGACCCCGTGATGTCGTAGACCTGGAGCGAGACCGCGAGCGCAGTCATCCCCTGCCCGATCCAGGAGACCGTGTTCCCGAACCAGAGCCGCCGGTAGTGCGGGGAGGTCCGCAGCGGCGTCAGGTCGGCGAATATCCGGGGGCGGCGTCCGGGCTCTTCGGCTGTTTCGGCTGTTTCGGCTGTTTCGGTCACAGCGGATGGTAGCGACCGGCGTGCGTCCGAAAGTCCGGTTGCGGCCCGTACACCTGCGGGCCGCCACGTCAGGAAGCGCAGCCGGCCAGGCAGTTGGATCCCGCGAGTGCCCACCTACCGCCAGTGGATTCCCGACGGACGGGCGGACGGGTACACGGCGCCGTTACAGGGTTGGGTACGGCGCTCGAACAGGGTGGCGTACAGACCGTTCCGGCCCAGGAGTTGCGTGTGCGTGCCCGACTCCACCAGGCGTCCCTCGTCCAGGACGAGGATGCGGTCGGCGTCCGCGGCAAGGGCCAGATCGTGTGTGATCACGATGGTGGTGCGCCCCTCGGCGAGGCGCCGCAGCGGTGCGAGGATGCGCCGTGCGGCCAGTCTGTCCAGCCCGGTGGTGGGCTCGTCGAGCAGCAGCACGGGCGCGTCGCGCAGCATGGCACGGGCGATCGCGATCCGCTGCAACTGCCCTCCGGAGAGCCGGGAGGTGCCCGTGGCAATGACAGTGTCATATCCCTCTGGCAAAGTCCGGATGAAGGCGTGGGCGTCGGCCGCACGTGCGGCCTCCACGACGTCACGGTGGGTCACATCGGCGCGTCCGCAACCGATGTTCTCCTCAATGGTGTCGTGCAGGACGAGCGTCTCCTGCGGCAACAGGGTGATGTTCCGGCGCAAGTAGGTCAGTGGCAGCCGATCCACGGACACGCCGTCCAGCCGGATGCTGCCGGCATCCGGGTCGTAGAACCTCAGCAGCAGAGCCGCCAGCGTCGACTTGCCGGCGCCGCTGGGGCCGGTGATGACGAGTAGTTCCCCGGGGCTCGCGGTGAACGAGAGGTCCCGGAGAACGGGCTCGCTGCTGTCCGGGTAGTGGAAGAGGACCTCGCGTGCCTCCACCTCGCCGAGCGCACGGCTCCGAGGAGGGGCGGGCACGGAGGCGGCCGGGTCGGTGACGGCGGGTCGGGCGTCCAGGATCTCCAGCAGCCGCTCGGCTCCCGCGGTCGCGGCCGTGGCCGTCAGACCGAGCTGGCCCAGGGAGCGGATCGGCGGGTAGAGGTAGCCGATGAAGGCGGCGAAGGCCAGGAGCTGCCCGAGAGTCATCCGGTCCGCGGAGATCTCCCACACCCCCAGGCCGATGACCGTCAGGACGCACAAGGTTTCGAGGACTTCGACGAGTTGCTCGTAGAACTCGGTGAGGCGGACGGCCCTCACCGCTGCCTTCAGCCGGATGCGTGCCTTGCCGAAGAGCCGCGCCTCCTCGTCGGGCTGCCTGTTGTACGCCTGCGTCATGACCACATTGACCAGCGTCTCCTCGACGACCGCCGTGATGGCGCCGTCGGCGGCGCGGCCACGCCGGGACACCGCGCGCAGGGGCTGGGTGAACCGCCTGGTCGTGAACCAGAAGAGCGGAACCATGAGAAAGGTGGCGAGGGCCAGGTCCCAGCGCAGCCACAGGGCCGCGGCGGCGTAGAAGAGCGTGCTGAACACGGCCGAGGCCGCCCCGACGATGCCGGACACCACGAGCGCCTCGATGGCCTCCACATCGCCGGTCAGCCGCTCCACCAGGTCACCGCGGCGATTGCGTTGGTAGAAGTGCGGCGGGAGGGTCTGGAGATGGCTGAAGACCCGCGCCCGCAGCCGCATCACGAAGCGTTCGGCGGTCCAGGCGGCGATCGAGTTGCCCAGATATCCCACCACCGCGCCGATGACGGCTACGGCGAGCCACTGGCCCGCCGGTTTCCAGAAGGCGCTGACGGAGCCGGTCTGCAGCGCCGAGTCGGTGAGTTCGGCGAACAGCAGCACGGTGATGGTCTCGGCGACGGCGGCGAGGACGGCGCACAGGAAGATGAGGACGAGCCAGCGCCGGTCTCCCGCGGTCATCGGCCAGAAGCGCCGGAACGCCACCATGATGCTGATGGGGTCGGTGCGGATCGGAATATCCGTCACCGAGTCCTGAGAAGTCTCTTCGGGGGGCGCTGGGCGCCGTGGTGAGCTGCGCAGGCGCATGGGCGTCACGTCACAGAGGTGCTCGGACTATGGAACATCTCCATAGGCGCGGGCCCCAAGACCACGAGACAAACTCGCGCCGAAGCGCGAGCCTGCCTCGCTTGGGGATGGAGTCAGGGATTTTCGGGTCAGTAACCCCCGCGGCCTCCGCGGCCTCCACGGCCTCCGCCGCCTCCGCGGCGGCCGAAGTCCCGGCCGAAGTCCCGTCCGCGTCCGCCGCGGTCGCCTCCACGACCCCGTCCGCCGCGTCCGTAGTCGCCGTAGTCCCTGTCCCTGTGGTCGAAGATGCTGCGTACCTTCATCTTCGCCTCCTTTGGAGGATGTCGCTGTGCCGCTCCTGACTCTTGCTGCGGCACTACCGACACTACGTCCGCCCTCTGCGGCCAACAACTCGTACAAGCCGTAATAAGAGGAAAACTCATGAAATACCGTAAATCTTCGGAGCGTTGTCATAAGTGACTCTCCGGAGGCTCCCGGAAGTACGCCCCCGTTGCCCCGGTCGAGTCCGTGGATCGCCCTCAGCCGACGGGTTCTCCGGACCGGGCGACCGGCCCGTGCATTCCCTTGACGTGTTGCATGTGCGTCAGGGTGCGGACCAGCCGGATGGCGAGGACGGCGCAGGCGATGTCGAGGAGGTCGGCGAGCATGAGCAGGCCGAGTCCCACGTTCGCCGTGCCGACTGATTGGGTCATGTCGTAGACCGCTCCGCCGACCAGGGCGACGAAGCCCTGAACGAGCCAGAAGCCCCACCAGAGATTGATCGGGCCACGGCCCGGCCGATCGGGTGCATACGGCCCCTCGGGACGGCTCGCGTTCCAGATGTCGAGGGTGATCCGACGCGGGAACCACAGGTTGACGACCGGGAGGAGCCAGCCCCAGGCGGTCCAGCTGCGGTGCCGTCGGTGAGTGCCGGGGGCGAAGACTTCGGCGTTGTCGCGCAACCGGTAGAGCCAGCACAGGTAAACGATTCCGGTGGTGATGTAGAGCAGGCTCTGGAGCAGGCCGAAGAGGTTGTAGACGAGTTGCCTTTTCTCGATCCCGGGAACCGAGAGCACGGCCGCCCCGGGGTCCGCCGCACCCCGCAGCAGACCGTACAGATATCCCCCCGAGACGAGTGACAGTACGTCCGCGACGATCACGGCGACGAGCAGAAGAGAAGTGGCCAGTCCCAGACCGACCGGTGAGCGCAGCACCGCGAAATAGGCGGGCGCGGGGGCGACGGCGTGCGTCGCGTTCGTATTCACACTCCGACCAGCGATTCCACCGCCCCGGGCGTCACACCCGTGTATGTGTCATGGTTCCGCCGAGCCGGGGTTCATGGTTCGGCCGAGCCCGGGGTCATGGTTCGGCCGAGCCCGGTGGGGAGCCGCGGAGGGTGGCCAGACGACGCCGATACTCGTCGTCATCGATCTCGCCACGTGCGTACCGCTCGGCAAGGATCCGCTCCGCGGACGACGAGCCGGGCCCGGGCCAACCGGGCGCGACAGGGGGCCGGCCGCCGACAGGACGGTTCCGGCCGAATGCACGGAAGAGCAGGGCGACGGCGATGATGATCAGCACCCAGAAGAGGATCATGCCGACCGACATCGCGAACCAGCCCCACGCACCCATGCCGTGGTCGTGCCAGTACATCATCGAAGATCACTCCCCCTTGCGTCCGGTGGGAGTGCGGGCCCTGCGCCCGCAGAGAGCCTTCGGTTCCATCCTCTCTCTCCCGAAGAGCACGGGCCCCTCTCTCCCGAAGAGCACGGGCCCTGAAGACCACGGACGGCAGCTACCGGGCGACCGAACCCAACAGCACTTTATGTAATCGGACAGGTACTGTATGTGATGTGCTCGTATTGCGGCGTCACTCCCGGTCGGCGGCCACAGCGGCCCTCGCCGCGGTGCTGGCAGCCCTCATGCACGTGCTGGCCTGCGCCCATGGGCCCGAGCTCGGCCGCGCGGCCGTGTCCGACTCGCTTCCGGTCGCGGCCGTGGCCGTGGGCATGACCGCTGTGCCTGCGTCGGGTCCGGTGTCCGCGCCGGTCGCCGGGGAGCGGGGGCTGCGGTTCGCCGAATGCGCGGGGAGCGATGACCCCGGTGTGCTGTCCCGGGACGTGTGCGTGGCACCGGCACCGGAGGTGATCGCGCCCGCGAGCGCGGTGGAGCCGGAGCCACTGGCGGTTGCCTGGCGCAGAGCGCCGGAGGCGGGGGCGCCCGGGGATCACGGCGAACAGCAACGGGTGCGGGCGGTGCTGGGGGTGTGGCGGACGTGATCGGGACCTGCCGCGCGGTGTGACGGGAGTGGCCGGATGGCCCCGTCGTGCCGTGGTGGCGTTCGCGTCCTGAACAGCCGTCACGATCACGCGGCCCGCCGAGGGCGGGGTCGCGGGAGACCACACGCCATGAATTCTCCGCACACCTGCACCGCTTCCGCCTCCGCTTCCGCCTCCGCCGGTTCGCCCGCCCGGTTGCTCGCGTCCGGACCAGCCGCGCAAACGCCGGCCGGACTCGTCGGCGATACCCCGCTGTTGTGGGTCGGTGAGCCGTTCACCACCGCCGGCCACGGGTTCTGGGCGAAACTCGAAGGACACAACCCCGGCGGAATCAAGGACCGGACCGCGCTGTACATGGTGGCCCGCGCGCGCGAACGCGGCGAACTGCTGCCGGGAGCGCCGATCGTGGAGTCCACTTCCGGCACCTTGGGCCTGGGCCTGGCGCTGGCCGGGGTGACGTTCGGGCATCCGGTGGCGGTGGTCACCGACCCCGGCATGGAGCCGCTGATGCGTGGCCTGCTCACCGCCTACGGCGCCGAACTGCATGTGGTGACCGAGCCGCATCCGGTGGGCGGCTGGCAGCAGGCCCGCCGCGAGGAGGTCGACCAGCTGCTGACGACCCGGCCGGACGCCTGGTGCCCGGATCAGTACCACAATCCCGACAACGTGGCCGCCTACGCCCCATTGGCCCATGAGCTGATCGCCCAGCTCGGCCGCATCGACACCCTGGTGGTGAGTGTGGGCACCGGCGGGCACTCGGCCGGTATCGGCCGGGTGTTGCGCGGCTTCTTCCCCGCCCTGCGGATCGTGGGGGTCGACACCTGCGGCTCCACCATCTTCGGTCAGCCCGCCGCACCGAGGCTGATGCGGGGGCTGGGTTCCAGCATCTACCCGCGCAACGTTGACTACGCCCTGTTCGACGAGGTGCACTGGGTCGCCGCCGGTGAGGCGGTCTGGTCGGCCCGCGCCCTGGCGAGGGCCCGGTACGCGACGGGCGGGTGGAGCGTGGGCGCGGTCGCGCTGGTCGCCCGCCGGCTTGCCGCCGCATCGGCGGCGGAGACACGGATCGCCGCGGTGTTCCCCGACGGCCCGCAGCGGTACGTGGGCACGGTCTTCGACGACGCCTGGTGCCGTACTCACCAATTGCTCGGCCAGGAACCCGCCGACGCGCCGGACGAGCTGGCGCATCCCGGTGAGCGGGTCGTCGCACGCTGGAGCCGCTGCGCGACGGTCCTCGACCCGCTGGCCGGGACCGTCCGCACGGCCGCCGAGGAGCGCGGGCTGGCGGGGGTGGCCCGGTGAAGACGCTGCTGGCGAAAACCCGGAGCTTCTCTCCGGCGGTGCGGCTGCTGATGGTGAACCAGTTCGCCATCAACCTCGCGTTCTACATGCTCATGCCCTATCTCGCCGCTCACCTCGCAGGGCAACTGGGGCTGGCGGCCTGGGCGGTGGGCCTCGTGCTGGGGGTACGGAACTTCTCCCAGCAGGGCATGTTCCTGATCGGCGGCACGATCGCCGACCGCTTCGGCTACAAGGCCCCGATCATGGTCGGCTGCCTGCTGCGCACCGGCGGGTTCGCTCTGCTGGGGTGGGTCGACAGCCTGCCCGCCCTGGTGGCCGCGTCGGCGGCCACCGGGTTCGCCGGGGCCCTGTTCAATCCGGCCGTGCGCGCCTACCTCGCCGCCGAGGCCGGCGAGCGGCGGGTGGACGCCTTCGCCGCGTTCAACGTCTACTACCAGGCCGGGATGCTGCTGGGCCCGCTGGTCGGACTCGCCCTGCTGGCAGCCGACTTCCGCCTGGTGTGCACCGTCGCGGCGGCCATTTTCGCCGCGCTCACCATGCTCCAGGGCCGCGCACTGCCCGCCCGCCACGCCACCGCCGCCAAGAACGGAGGGGATGCGGGCGGGGTGCTCGCGCAGTGGCGCCTGGTGGTGGCCAACCGGCCGTTCCTGCTGTTCTCACTCGCGATGATCGGCTCCTACGTACTGACCTTCCAGGTCTACCTGGCCCTGCCCATGGCCGCCGACGCCGCGCTCGGGACCGACGGCACGAAGGTCACGAGCGGCCTGTTCGTGCTCTCCGCCGCGGTGGCGGTCGCCGGACAGCTCAGGCTGACCGCCTGGGCGAAGGCGCGGTGGAGCCGTTCGCAGGCGCTCGTGCGCGGGCTGGCCGCGATGGGCCTGGCGTTCACCCCGCTCGCCCTCGCCCAGGCCGCCGGTACGGGGATGTGGCGGACCCCGGTCGAGCTGGCGGCCCTGACGGCGGCTGTCGTCCTGCTGGCGGCGGGCAGTGCGGTGGTCTACCCGCTGGAGATGGACACCGTCGTGGCACTCTCCGGCAACCGGCTGGTGGCCACGCACTACGGCCTCTACAACACCGTTTCCGGCCTCGGCATCACGCTGGGGAACCTCGCCACCGGCGCGCTGTGGGACTTCGCCGCCGCCCATCACGCGCTGTGGCTGACCTGGACGGCACTGACGGTGGCCGGACTAGGCTGTGCCGGTGCCGTGTCCGGGCTGGCGCGCACCGGCCGCATCGGCGCCCCGGCGCCCGTGCCGCTGGCCGTCTGAACCCGGCACCACAACGAGTACGACCCCCGGGGGCTGCGGGTCCATGGCGTGAACAGGCCGAGGCCGGGACCCGCAGCACCGCTGGGTGACCGGCGTCGCATCCGCTCCCGGAAATACCCCCCCTGGTATCTCTGTTACGGTAGATGACAGATACCCCGGGGGGTAAAATTTCGAGGGAGATTGCCGTGTTCTTTGCCGACGCCCTGGAGACCGGAGGTCTTGGCAACCGCAGCTACCCGGCCGAGGGAGCCCGGGCGGCCGTCCTCGTGGACCCGCCCCGGGACATCGACCGGGTGATCGCCGCCGCCGCGGAACGCGGTGTGCGGATCGTCTCCCGACGCGGTGGCTGCCGCCGCGCACCCGGAGCCGTGCACGCGCTCTTGCCGCGGCTGCTCGCCGAGCGCCCGGTGTCCTGCGCCGATGTGACGGATGGCACGAGGGCATGGAGCGCGGCAAGGCTCACGGCACGCGGCCTCGCGGGGACCGTACCCACCGCACGCCGCCTCGCAGGCGCCACGCTCACCGCACGCCGCCTCGCAGGCGCCACGCTCACCGCACGCCGCCTCGCGGGCGCCGCCATATGACCGCGTTCCTGCTGGCCCTGGCCGCCGGTGCGCTGGTGGGCCTGGCCCTTGGATCACTGGGGGCCGGCGGCAGCATCCTGACGGTCCCCGCGTTGATCTATCTGCTCGGCTTCAGCCCGGCAGAGGCGACCACAGCCAGCCTGATCATCGTCATCGTCACGTCGCTGACCGCCCTCGTGGCCCACGCGAGGACGGGAGCCGTGAACTGGCGTGCGGGACTGCTGTTCGCGGCGGCGGGACTCCTGCCCGCCGCGGCGGCGGGACTGCTGTCCGCGCACATCCCCGCCGCCGCGCTCACCCTGGCCTTCGCCGTGCTGGCCGCGATGGCCGCCCTGCGCATGCTGCGCCGCAGGGCCCCCACAGGCAGCGGTACGGTCTCGGCGGGGCGTGCGGCAGGGGCCGGCGCCGGACTGGGCGCGGTCACCGGGTTCCTGGGGGTCGGCGGCGGCTTCCTCGCCGTCCCGGCGCTGGTGGCCGTACTGGCCGTACCGATGAGCGCGGCCGTCGGCACGAGTCTGCTGGTCATCATCGCCAACGCGCTCGTGGCCCTGGCGGCCCGGACGGCCACCGATGTCACCCTGGACTGGGCCCTGATCATGCCGTTCATCGCGACGGCGGTTCTGGGCGCCTGGGACGGCAAACGCCTGACCGCCAAGGTCGCACCGGGCACACTCCAGCGCGTCTTCGGCATTCTGCTGCTGGCCGTCGCCGTGACGATGGCAGTGGGTGTCGTGCTGTGACACCCCACGGGGGCGTTCAGGCCGGTGACGGGAATCAGGCCAGCGACAGGAAGAGTTTCTCCAGCCGGGCCCGCATCTGCACCGAGTCCCGCACCTGCGGATCGTCGCTGGTCATGCACTGCTGCAGCCCCGTCGCGATGATCGAGAACCCGGCCCGGTCCAGGGCGCGGGAGACGGCGGCCAGCTGCGTGACGACATCCTCACAGTCCCGCCCCTCCTCGATCATCCTGATCACGCCGGCGAGCTGGCCCTGCGCACGCCGAAGCCGGTTCAGCGCCGATTTCAGCTCATCGGCCGTCATGTCGAGTTCCACATATCCTCCTCCATATATGCCCCTTATACCCCCGCGGGTATCGTACGTCGAGGGCAACCCATTTCCGAAAGGCTTTGTTCCGTGACCACCCCCATCTCCCTGACCTCCTCCCAGGCGTCCGCCCGTTACGCGGAATTCACCGTGATCGACGTCCGCACCCCCGGCGAGTACGCCGGCGGCCACCTTCCCGGCGCTCACAGCATCCCCCTGGACCGGCTGCACGAGGCCGTCGGAGCACTGAAGGACGCTTCGGCCCTCGCACCGCTGCTGATGGTGTGCGCCTCCGGCAACCGCTCGGCCAAGGCGTGCATCCAGCTGTCCGGCCTGGGGATCGAGGCCACCACCCTGGAGGGCGGGACCAGCGGCTGGGCGGCCGCGGGCCACCCCGTCGAGCGGCCAGCCGGAGCGCGCTCCGGCTGGCCGATGGACCGCCAGGTCCGGCTGGCCGCCGGGTCACTGGTCGTCGTCGGCTTCCTCGCGGGTTTCGCCTGGCAGCCGGCGCACTGGCTGTCGGGCGCGGTCGGCGCCGGCCTCGTGTTCTCCGGCGTGACCAACACCTGCGGGATGGCCGCGCTCCTGGCCAAGCTCCCCCACAACCGGCCCGCCAGGAACACCGCCTCCTTCCAGGACACGCTCACGCGCCTGGCCTCCTGATCGGCAAGCCGGGAAAGGCGCCGCGCGGACATCGCGATGGCGTCGCTCTTCTGCCGGCGGACGGGGCGCCCGGGTGCCATCGTCGACCGGAAAAAGTCGACATACAGACCCATCCGACGGGCCTAGAGGAGTCGGCCCGGAGCAGCGACGGCATCCACCTCAACGCCCGCGGCCAGGCCGTCCTCGGCACCGAGATCATCCGCGCCCTGAGCGCCCGACCGGGGAACGGCTGAGGGGGCGGGCACGGAGGACACGGGGGTCGACTCCGGAGCCGGGGCCATGCGTGTCGGTGCCTCAGATGCCCGTGGGCGGCGAGGTTGAGGCCGCAGGCGTAGTCAAGCGCTTCCCCGGGGCAAGCCCCTTGGGGTCATTCTGCCCGCCCGGCTCAAGGTCGACGACGAGGGCGAGCCCGGAGACGGAGTGCCGTCCCCGCCGACCTCCGCTGCTGGAGCTCCGCCTCGGGTAGTCCGGCGGCCACAACCGAGCACACGTACGCACGACCTCACCCCCCACGCGCTGCCATCACGCCACCAACCGCTTCGACACTTCGGGTGAGCATCGGGTGAGCCAATGATCTCGACGGCAACAAAAAGGCCCCCGCCGACACGGGGGCTCTCTGTTGTTGCTGGTCAAACGGGTGAACTGTTACAGCTCGACGGTGGGGCGGGTGGGACTCGAACCCACGGCCGACGGATTATGAGTCCGCTGCTCTAACCGGCTGAGCTACCGCCCCTTTTCGGCGTGGCGCGTACAAGTGTGCGCGCCGTCTGCCGCAGCATAGCCGGTCATACGATCTCTCGCTCCGGATGGTCGGCCACACATGACCACGAAGACCGTGCTGCGCCCTGCCCGGTTCCGGACGGTGCGAAGTGGACGCGAAAAAGTTACCTGAGCCCCACACGCACCACGCCGCGCACCCGGGTGCCGGACGGCCGTGGGCACCGCCACGGACACGCGAAAGAGGACCCCGCAGGGTCCTCTTCCGTTCCGCTCCCCCGACTGGACTCGAACCAGTAACCCTCCGGTTAACAGCCGAATGCTCTGCCAATTGAGCTACAGGGGATCGCGCTCCCCCGACTGGACTCGAACCAGTAACCTGCCGGTTAACAGCCGGCTGCTCTGCCAATTGAGCTACAGGGGATTGCTGCGTTCGCAACGGACTCCACCTACCTGGCTGCTGCCGGGCGGCGGACGTTCGCTGCGACACATACATTAGCGCAAGCAGGGGGGTGCTTTGCCAATCGGTATCGCCCGGGGTGATCTCGGGTGCCCGCGGGTAGGCGGGCAGCACACGTCGCACTGAGCAAGGAAGGGTGGCAGCCATGCGGTACCGGCTCACGTTCATCGCCGGACTGGCCCTCGGATACGTGATCGGCACGCGGGCCGGGCGCGAGCGCTACGAGCAGATGAAGAAGTCCGCACGTCAGTTCGCGCAGAATCCGGCCGTGCGCAATACCGCCGAGTCCGCGGCGCGCAGTGGCCGCGATTTGGCCGACAAGGCCTGCCACGTGGTCGGCGAGAAGGTCGGCGAGAAGGTACCCGCGTCGGTGGCCGGCCGGGTGCGCTCGCTGCGGGGCCGCAGGCGGAACGGTCAGAACGGCGAGGACGACTGGGGCACCACCAACACGTAGCCGGACGGGTCGCCCGCCCGCTGCCGCACCACCGGTACGGAAACGCTCCGGCGGTGCGGCAGAATCTTGGGCATGGGCATAGTCGCCGGCTTGGACAGTTCTTCCGCCTTCACGCACATCGTCGTCTGCGATACGGACACCGGTGCCGTGCTGCGCCGGGGATACGCCGCACATCCCGTCGAGGCGAAGGCCAGCGAGGTCGATCCGCAGGCGTGGCTGCTCTCACTCGGTGAGGCCGCCGACGGCGGGCTGCTCGAAGGTGTGCAGGCCATCGGGGTCTCCGCGCAGCAGCACGGCCTGGTGCCGCTGGACCACCAGGGCAATCTCGTGCGTCCGGCGCTGCTCGGCAATGACAAGCGTGCGCAGGCCGCCGCGGCCGATCTGGTCGAGGGGCTCGGCGGGCGGCAGGCCTGGGCCGAGGCGGTCGGGGCGGTGCCGCAGGCCGCGCAGCCGGTGTCGAAGCTGCGCTGGCTGGCGCGGACGGAGCCGGAGGCGGCCCGGCGCGTGGCCTCGGTGCTGCAGCCGCACGACTGGCTGGTGTGGCAGTTGCTGGGGCGGCCGTCCCGGCGGACCACCGACCGGGGCGCGGCGTCCGGCACCGGTTACTGGTCGGCGGACAGTGGTTCCTACCGGCCCGATCTGGTGGAGCTCGCGCTCGGGCACCAGGCCGCGCTGCCCGAGGTGCTCGGCCCCTCCGACGCGGCCGGGACGACGCCCGAGGGGCTGCTGATCTCCGCGGGGACCGGCGAGACGATGGCGGCGGCGTTCGGACTGGGGGTCGGGGTCGGCGACGCGGTCGTGTCGCTGGGCGCGTCGGGTTCGGTCATGGCCGTGCACCACGAGGCACTGTCCGATCCCAACGGAATGATCACCTCGTTCGCGGACGCGACGGGCATGCATCTGCCGGTGGTGTACACGTCGAACGCGGTGCGCGCGTTGCGCGGGAGCGCCGAGATGCTGGGCGTGGAGGGGCTGGAGGAGTTGTCCGCGCTGGCGCTGAAGTCGACAGCGGGCGCCTCCGGACTCGTACTCCTGCCGTATCTGGAGGGCGAGCGCACCCCGCATCTGCCGCACACGGCGGGGACGCTGTGCGGGCTGCGGCGCGAGTCGATGAAGCCGGAGCATCTGGCGCGGGCGGCGTTCGAGGGGATGCTGTGCTCGCTGGCCGACGCGCTCGATGTGCTGCGCGGCCGCGGGGTCGAGGTGCGGCGGGTGTTCCTGCTGGGCGCGGCGGCCGAACTGCCCGCCGTTCAGGGGCTCGCGCCCGCGCTGTTCGGTACGCAGGTGGTCGTGCCGCAGCCCGCGGAGTACGCGGCGCTGGGCGCGGCCCGGCAGGCGGCCTGGGCGCTGGGAGTCTCGCAGGGGACGGCGGATCCACTCGCTCCCCCGGCCTGGCAGGGTGCCGCGGCGCAAGTACTGGAGCCGGGCGAGGAGTTGGCGGTCGGGCAGGCGGTCCGCCAGCAGTACGTGGCGACGCGGGACCAGATCCATCCGGGAGCGTTCGACTCCGCGCTCTGAACCGCACACCCTGCGTGACATGACCGGGTACACCTGCTGGAGATCGATCTCCCACATGTGTACTCGGTCTGTTTTTTGACCTGGTCTTGAATAAAATCGTTCGCGGTCGCCCTCATAGGTACCGGAAAATGGGTCGACCCCCGACCTCTGCCGACTCCGAGAGACACGCGTGCTCATAAAACTCCTGCGGGCCTATCTCGGTCCGTACAAGAAACCCATCCTGCTGCTGGTCCTTCTCCAACTCCTGCAGACCTGCGCCAGCCTGTATCTGCCCACCCTGAACGCCGACATCATCGACAGCGGTGTCGTCAAGGGGGACACGGGCTACATCCTGGAGTTCGGCGGCATCATGATCGCCGTCAGCATCGGCCAGGTGGTCTGCAACATGGGGGCCGTCTTCTACGGCGCCCGCACCGCGTCCGCCCTCGGCCGTGATGTCCGGGCGTCGATCTTCGACCGGGTGCAGTCGTTCTCCGCACGTGAGGTCGGGCGGTTCGGCGCGCCCTCGCTGATCACGCGTACGACCAATGACGTCCAGCAGGTCCAGATGCTGGTGCTGATGACGTTCACCCTGATGGTTTCGGCGCCGATCATGTGCGTCGGCGGCATCATCATGGCGCTCGGCCAGGACGTCCCGCTGTCGGCGGTGCTGCTCGCGGTGGTGCCGGTGCTCGGCATCGCGGTGAGCCTGATCGTCAAGCGGATGCGGCCGCTGTTTCGCACCATGCAGGAGCGGGTCGACACCGTGAACCGGGTGCTGCGTGAGCAGATCACCGGCAACCGTGTCATCCGCGCCTTCGTCCGTGACCGTTACGAGGAGGAGCGCTTCCGCGGTGCCAACAACGAGCTGACCGATGTGGCGCTGTCCACGGGCCGGCTGATGGCGCTGATGTTCCCGACCGTGATGACGGTCGTGAACGTGTCCTCGATCGCCGTGGTCTGGTTCGGTGCCCACCGCATCGACAGCGGCGGCATGGAGATCGGCGCGCTGACCGCGTTCCTCGCCTATCTGATGCAGATCGTCATGTCGGTGATGATGGCCACCTTCATGTTCATGATGGTGCCGCGCGCCGAGGTCTGTGCCGAGCGCATCCAGGAGGTCCTGGAGACCGAGTCGAGCGTGATTCCGCCCGTCAAGCCGGTGCGCGAGCTGCTCGCCCACGGTCATCTGGAGGTCCGCGGGGCGGACTTCCGCTATCCGGGCGCCGAGGAGCCGGTGCTGCGGTCGGTGAATCTGGTGGCCCGCCCCGGCGAGACGACCGCGATCATCGGGTCGACGGGCAGCGGGAAGTCGACGCTGCTCGGGCTCGTACCACGGCTGTTCGACGTGACGGACGGCCAGGTGCTGGTCGACGGCACGGACGTACGGACGCTGGAGCCGACGCTGCTGGCGAAGACCGTGAGCCTCGTGCCGCAGAAGCCGTATCTGTTCTCCGGGACGGTCGCGACGAATCTGCGGTACGGGAACCCGGACGCCACCGACGAGGAGCTCTGGCACGCGCTGGAGGTCGCGCAGGCCAAGGAGTTCGTCGAGGCGCTGGAGCACGGCCTGAACGCGCCGATCGCGCAGGGCGGCACCAATGTCTCCGGCGGGCAGCGGCAGCGGCTGGCGATCGCCAGGACGCTGGTGCAGCGGCCGGAGATCTACCTCTTCGACGACTCGTTCTCCGCGCTCGACTACGCGACCGATGCCGCGCTGCGCGGGGCACTCGCGCAGGAGACGGCCGAGGCGACCGTGGTGATCGTGGCGCAACGGGTGTCCACCATCCGCGACGCCGACCGGATCCTGGTACTGGACGAGGGCCGGGTCGTCGGCTCCGGTACCCATCACGAACTGATGGACGGCAATGAAACGTACCGGGAGATCGTGCTCTCCCAGCTGACGGAAGCGGAGGCGGCGTAATGGCCGGTCCTGGCGGACGCATGATGGCGGGCGGGGCGCCGACCGACCGGTCCATGGACTTCAAGGGGTCCTCGAAGCGGCTCCTGAAGCGCTTCGCCCCGGAGAAGGCGCCGCTGTACGTGATGCTGGCGGCCTGCGTGGCGAGCGTCGGGCTGTCGGTGGTCGGGCCGAAGATCCTCGGCAAGGCGACCGACCTGGTGTTCGCCGGGGTCATCGGCCGGCAGATGCCCGACGGCACGACGAAGGAACAGGCCGTGGAGGGCCTGCGCAGGGCCAACAGCGGCCTCGCCGACATGCTGTCCGGGGTGGACTTCGTCCCCGGGCACGGCATCGACTTCGGTGCGGTGGCCGACGTACTGCTGGTGGCGCTGGCGGTCTATGTCGGTGCGGGGCTGCTCATGCTGGTGGCCACCCGACTGTCGATCCGGATCATCAACCGGGTCGTGTTCCAGCTGCGTGAGGACATTCAGACGAAGCTGTCGCGGCTGCCGCTGTCGTACTTCGACCAGGCCAAGCGCGGCGAGGTGCTCAGCCGGGCGACGAACGACATCGACAACATCTCCCAGACGATGCAGCAGACGATGGGTCAGCTCATCAGCTCCCTGCTCACCATCGTCGGCGTGCTGATCATGATGTTCTGGGTCTCGCCGCTGCTGGCGCTGGTCGCACTGGTGACGGTGCCGCTGTCGGTCGTCGTGGCCGCGAAGGTCGGCAAGCGGTCGCAGCCGCAGTTCGTGCAGCAGTGGAAGGTGACGGGCAAACTCAACGCCCACATCGAGGAGATGTACACCGGGCACACCCTGGTGAAGGTCTTCGGGCGGCAGGAGGAGTCCGCGCGGGACTTCGCCGAGCAGAACGAGGCGCTGTACGAGGCAGGCTTCAAGGCGCAGTTCAACAGCGGGATCATGCAGCCGCTGATGATGTTCGTCTCGAACCTGAACTATGTGCTGATCGCCGTCGTGGGTGGCCTGCGGGTCGCTTCGGGTTCGCTGTCGATCGGTGACGTGCAGGCGTTCATCCAGTACTCGCGGCAGTTCTCGATGCCGCTGACCCAGGTCGCCTCGATGGCGAACCTGGTGCAGTCGGGTGTCGCGTCGGCCGAGCGCATCTTCGAGCTGCTGGACGCCGAGGAGCAGAGCGCCGACCCCGCGCCCGGCACGGGCGAACGCCCGAAGGAGCTGCGAGGCAACGTCTCGCTGGAGAAGGTGTCGTTCCGTTACGACCCGGAGAAGCCGCTCATCGAGGACCTCTCGCTGAACGTCGAGCCGGGCCACACGGTCGCGATCGTCGGCCCGACCGGCGCGGGCAAGACCACGCTCGTCAATCTCCTGATGCGGTTCTACGAGGTGACGGGCGGGCGGATCACCCTCGACGGGGTCGACGTGGCGAAGATGTCGCGCGACGAGCTGCGGTCGGGAATCGGCATGGTCCTCCAGGACACCTGGCTGTTCGGCGGGTCGATAGCGGAGAACATCGCGTACGGCGCTTCGCGCGAGGTCACCCGGGAAGAGATCGAGGAGGCCGCGAGGGCCGCCCACGCCGACCGCTTCGTCCGCACCCTGCCGGACGGTTACGACACGGTGATCGACGACGAGGGCTCCGGCGTCAGCGCGGGCGAGAAGCAGCTGATCACCATCGCGCGGGCGTTCCTGTCCGACCCGGTGATCCTGGTGCTCGACGAAGCGACGAGTTCCGTCGACACCCGTACCGAGGTGCTGATCCAGAAGGCGATGGCGCGCCTGGCGCACGGTCGTACGAGCTTCGTGATCGCGCACCGGCTCTCCACCATCCGGGATGCCGACATCATCCTGGTGATGGAGAACGGCTCGATCGTCGAACAGGGCACGCACGACGAACTGCTGGCTGCCGAGGGGGCGTACGCCCGGCTGTATTCGGCGCAGTTCGCGCAGGCGGTCGCCGAAGTCGACTAGCGGGCACGGCCGCAGACGTGACGGGGCCCGTACCGCCGGCCGGCGGTACGGGCCCCGTCACGCGTGATCAGTCGAGGTAGCCGCGGAGTTGGTCGGCGTGGGCGTGGTCCCGCAGCTTGTTGAGGGTCTTGGACTCGATCTGGCGGATGCGTTCGCGGGTCACGCCGAAGATCCTGCCGATCTCCTCAAGGGTGCGGGGCCGCCCGTCGGCCAGCCCGTAGCGCAGCTGGACCACCTTCCGCTCACGCTCGTTGAGGGTGGAGAGCACCGCTTCCAGGTGCTCGCGCAGCAGCAGGAACGCGGCGGACTCGACCGGGGACGCGGCGTCGCCGTCCTCGATCAGGTCGCCGAGGGCGACGTCGTCCTCCTCGCCGACCGGGGCGTGCAGCGAGACGGGTTCCTGGGCGAGCCGCAGGACTTCGCCGACCCGCTCCGGGGTGAGGTCGAGCTGGTCGGCGACCTCCTCGGGCGTCGGCTCGTAGCCGCTCTCCTGGAGCATCCGGCGCTGGACGCGTACGACCCGGTTGATCAGCTCGACGACATGGACCGGGACCCGTATGGTCCGCGCCTGGTCGGCGAGGGCGCGGGACATGGCCTGACGGATCCACCAGGTCGCGTAGGTCGAGAACTTGTAGCCCCGGGCGTAGTCGAACTTCTCGACCGCCCTGATCAGTCCGAGGTTTCCCTCCTGGACGAGATCGAGCATGGTCAGTCCGCGGCCGACATAGCGTTTGGCGACGGAGACGACGAGGCGGAGGTTGGCCTCGATGAGACGGCGCTTCGCCATCCGCCCCATGACCACCAGCCGGTCGAGGTCGACGGCCAGCCGGGTGTCCGGGTCCGGGGTGCCCGCGAGCCGCTCCTCGGCGAAGAGTCCGGCCTCGACGCGGCGGGCGAGCTCCACCTCGTCGGCTGCGGTGAGGAGCGAGATCCGGCCGATCTCCCGCAGATACTGGCGGAAGAGGTCGGAGGACGGGCCGACGGTCTCGGGGCGGCCCCTCGGCTCCGGGGGTTCGGACACCTCCGGCGGCTCCTCCATGAGTGCCTCGGGCGGGTCGGAAGGTGTCTGCGGCTCCACCACGGCCTCCGGATGACGCACGGCCCGGTTCTGCGCGGGGATGGCCGAGACATGCTCGGTTTCGGTCACGGTCCGGGTCTGCACGGGGGCGACCTCCAGGTGATCGCTGCCGGATCGCGGGGATGGTGGACCACCGTCCGGTGGGCCGGCCGCGCTCCGATGACTCAGGCACCGCCCCCCAGTGTGGGGGAAGACACAGCGCCGCCACGAGGGGCGTGCGGGGACTTTCTGCGTCCGGTCCGTGACCGGCCGGTTACGGGGACGGGTGTGTCCTTCCGGCCCGCCCGGCGATCGGGACCCGTCCGGCGATCAAGGAGGAACGGCGATCGAGACCCTTCCGGCGATGGAGACCCTTCCGGCAACCAAGGACGCAACGGCGGCCGGCCGGCCCCGGCACGCCTGCACGGCCACGGGGCCGCGCGGAAGCCCGGGTTCAGAGCGCGTCGGCGCCGTTGTTGCGCAGGGACTGGGCGTACTGCTGGAGGACCCAGACCTCGTTCTGCGCGGCCGCCAGATGGTCCGGGGCGACATTGCTGCCGAGGCGGGCGAGGCTGCCCTGGACGTCGTTGATCCGGCGGTCGACGGCGCGCAGGCGGACCTTGACCAGATGCTCGCCCGCGTACGTCTCGTCGATGGACTTGCCGTGGAAGACCTCGACCGCCAGCTCGGTGACCAGCTTGCGCACCGTGTCGTTGGGGGTCGCGTCGAGCACCTGGACGAGGTACTCGCGGGTCTCGGGGACGCCCAGCTCCGCGCCGCCCGCCTCCGCGATGCACTGACGGACTGCGGCGTACGGCGGGGCGGTGAACTCGTCCACCCCGTAGGCGTCGAAGGCCGGGGCGACCAGGGCGGGCCGCTGCAGGGCGAGCTTGAGCAGCTCGCGCTCGGTGCGGTGCGCCGGGCTGCGGAGGTTGAGCGCGGGGCCGGAGGGGGCGGCGGGGGCCCGGACCTGCTGGGGCTGCGCGCCGGGGCGGGAGGAGGCCGGCTCCGGTCCTCGCCGGTCGCCCCGCCCACGGGCCCACTGGGCGAGCTGATTGACCCGGTGCACGACGTACTCCTGGTCCAGGATGCCGACGAAGCCGGCCAGCTGGACGGCGACCTCGCGCTGCACGCTGCCCGTCTTGATCTTGGCGACGACGGGCGCCGCCTCGTCGAGCGCGGCGGCGCGGCCCGCCGGGGTCTCCAGGTCGTACCGGCCGACGATCTGGCGGAGCGCGAACTCGAAGAGCGGCGTGCGGGGTTCGACCAGGTCGCGGACGGCCTCGTCGCCCTTGGCCAGGCGCAGATCGCACGGGTCCATGTTGTCCGGGGCGATCGCGATGTACGTCTCGGCGGCGAACTTCTGGTCGTCCTCGAAGGCACGCAGCGCGGCCTTCTGGCCGGCCGCGTCACCGTCGAACGTGAAGATCACCCGGGCGCTGCCGTTGTCCATCAGGAGGCGGCGCAGGATCTTGATGTGGTCGCCGCCGAAGGCCGTACCGCAGGTGGCGATCGCGGTGGTGACCCCGGCGAGATGGCAGGCCATCACGTCGGTGTAGCCCTCGACGACCACGGCCCGGCTGGCCTTCGCGATGTCCTTCTTCGCCAGGTCGATGCCGTAGAGCACCTGGGACTTCTTGTAGATCGCGGTCTCGGGGGTGTTGAGGTACTTCGGTCCGTTGTCGTCGTCGCGCAGCTTGCGGGCGCCGAAGCCGACGACCTCGCCGGAGGTGTCTCTGATCGGCCACATCAGCCGGCCGCGGAAACGGTCGATCGGGCCGCGCCTGCCGTCCTGGGAGAGGCCGGAGGCGATCAGCTCCTTGTCGCTGAAGCCCTTGCCGCGCAGATAGCGGGTGAGGTGGTCCCAGCCGGCCGGGCTGTAGCCGACGCCGAAATGGGCGGCCGCCGCCTGGTCGAAGCCGCGCTCGGCGAGGAACTTCCGGCCGATCTCGGCCTCGGGGCCGTCCAACTGCTCCACGTAGAACTGGGCGGCCACCTTGTGCGCCTCGACCAGCCGGATGCGCTCACCGCGCTGGTGGGAGGGGTTGTAGCCGCCCTCCTCGTACCGCAGGGTGATGCCCGCCTTGGCGGCGAGCCGCTCGACCGTCTCGGAGAACGAGAGATGGTCGATCTTCATCACGAAGGCGATCGTGTCGCCGCCCTCCTGGCAGCCGAAGCAGTGGAAGAGACCCTTGCTCGGGCTGACCTGGAAGGAGGGGGACTTCTCGTCGTGGAACGGGCAGAGGCCCTTGAGGTTGCCACCGCCCGCGTTGCGCAGCTGGAGATACTCGGAAACGACGGCGTCGATCGGGACCGCGTCCCGTACCGCCTTCACATCGTCGTCATTGATCCTGCCTGCCACGGGTGAAGTCTACGGGTGGGGTGCGACAGCCGTGCCCCGCGCCGATGTGATCCGTGGAACCCGGCGGGGCGCAGCCCGACCCGGCCCCGCCCGTCGGTGCGGCCCGGCTCCGTTCAGGTCAGGGAGGTCAGTGGTACCGACGGGTCCGCCAGTGCGTCCGGGTCGATCTGCCGGCCGGACCGGATCAGTTCCTGCACGGCGTCGGTGACATCCCACACGTTGACGTTCATCCCGGCCAGCACCTTGTGGTCCTTCAGCCAGAAGGCGATGAACTCGCGCTTCCCCGCGTCGCCGCGGATGACCACCTGGTCGTAACTGCCCGGCGGCGCCCAGCCCGAGTATTCGAGGCCGAGGTCGTACTGGTCGGAGAAGAAGTACGGCACCCGGTCGTAGCCGACCTCCTGGCCGAGCATGGCGCGGGCCGCGGCCGGGCCGCTGTTCAGCGCGTTCGCCCAGTGCTCCACGCGCAACCGGATGCCGAACAGCGGATGGGCCACGTTGGCGACGTCCCCGGCCGCGAAGATGTGCGGGTCGGAGGTGCGCAGCGAGGCGTCGACGGCGATGCCGCCGCCGTCCTTGCGCGCGGCCATGGCGAGCCCCGCGGCTTCGGCGAGACCGGTGCGGGGGGCGGCGCCGATCGCGGCGAGCACGTCGTGGGCGGGGTACTCCTCGCCGTCGTCGGTACGGACCGCGAGGACCAGGCCGTCCTGGCCGATGATCTCGGTGAGACGGACACCGAAGTGGAAGCGGACACCGTGGTCGCTGTGCAGATCGGTGAAGATCTGGCCCAGTTCGGGGCCGACGACATGGTGCAACGGGGTCGGCCCCGATTGGACGACGGTGACCTCGGCACCGTACTCGCGCGCCGCCGCCGCGACCTCCAGGCCGATCCAGCCGGCCCCGGCGATCACCAGGTGGCCGTTGTCGCGGCCGAGGGAGGTCAGCACGTTGCGCAGCCGGTCGGCGTGGGCGAGGCGGCGCAGATGGTGGACGCCGGCCAGGTCCGTACCCGGAATGGGGAGGCGGCGCGGCTCGGCCCCGGTGGCGAGCAGCAGCTTGTCGTAGTGGACGACAGTGCCGTCGCCGAGCTGTACGGAGCGGCCCGCCCGGTCGAGGACGGTGACGGGCTGGCCCAGGTGAAGCTCGATGTCGGCGCCCGCGTACCAGGCCGTCTCGTGGACGAAGACGCTGTCCCGTTCCTCCTTGCCCAACAGGTAGCCCTTGGAGAGCGGCGGCCGTTCGTACGGATGGTCGCGTTCATCGCCGAGAAGGATCACCCGGCCGCTGAAACCCTCCGTCCGGAGTGTCTCGGCCGCCTTCGCTCCTGCCAGTCCTCCGCCGACGATGACGAACGTCCGATGTGCGTCGACCACGTGATGCCTCCTCGGTGCTTACTGCGCGGGGCCCGACTGCGAGCGTCCCGCACGCAGCGTGATGGCGAAAGAGGGTGTACACCGATCAGGTCACACCCAGTGGTCATGGGCAAGCCCGCGGACGAGGCCGGGAGGCGGTGACCGCCGGGCGCACGCGGTCGTACGCGGTTGTGGTCCGGCCGCGTGGACGGGGCCTCCGGTCAGCGGCGGCGTGCGGTGAGGGATGCGTGCAGGGAACGCGCCGAGGCGTCGGTCAGGGCGGCGATCTGGTCGACGAGGACCCGCTTGCGGGCCCGGTCCCCGGCGGCGGCGTCGAACAGTGCCCGGAACTGCGGCTCCAGCCCCTCCGGAGCGCGTGCGGTCAGCGCGGCGGCCAGTTCCGCGATGACGATCCGCTGGTCGGCGCGGATCGCCTCCTGCTCGGCGCGCTGCATGACGTACCGGTCGGCGACCGCCTTGAGGACGGCGCACTCGTTGCGTGTCTCGCGGGGGACGACGAGCTCGGCCGCGTACCGGATCAGCCGGCCCGTCCCGTACCTCTGCCGGGTGCCGGTCTCGGCCGCGAGGCAGAACCGGCCGATCAGCTGGCTCGTGGCGTCCTTCAGCCGGGCCTGGGCGACGGCGGATCCGTCGTAGCCGTGCGGCCACCAGTCCTGGGCGATGAGCCGGTCCAGGGCGTCGGACAGCTCCTCGGGGTCGGTGTCCGCCGGGACGTAGCGGCCGATGGCGACCGCCCAGATCGCGTTCCGCTCGGGCTCGGCGTAGAGGCAGTTGGGGTCGATGTGCCCGGCGTGCAGCCCGTCCTCGAAGTCGTGCACGGAGTACGCGACGTCGTCGGACCAGTCCATGACCTGGGCCTCGAAGCACTTGCGGTCCTTCGGGGCGCCGTGCCGGGCCCACTCGAAGACGGGCAGGTCGTCCTCGTACACCCCGAATTTCGGCGAGCCGGGGTCGGTGGGGTGTCCGCCGCGCGGCCACGGGTATTTGGTGGCGGCGTCCAGCGCGGCGCGGGTCAGGTTGAGTCCGACGCTGACCAGCTCGCCGGTCCGGGTGTCGGGCACGAACCGCTTCGGTTCGAGCCGGGTCAGCAGGCGCAGCGACTGGGCGTTCCCCTCGAAGCCCCCGCAGTCCGACGCGAAGTCGTTGAGCGCCTGCTCCCCGTTGTGTCCGAACGGCGGGTGGCCCAGGTCGTGGGCCAGGCAGGCCGCCTCGACCAGATCGGGGTCGCAGCCGAGCGCGGCCCCGAGCTCGCGGCCGACCTGGGCGCATTCCAGGGAGTGGGTGAGCCGGGTCCGCGGGCTGGCGTCCCAGGCGTTGCTGCGGGTGCCGGGGGTGACGACCTGGGTCTTCCCGGCGAGCCGGCGCAGTGCGGCGGAGTGCAGGACCCGGGCGCGGTCACGCTGGAACGCGGTACGCCCGGGCCGTTTGTCCGGCTCGGTGTCCCAGCGCTCGGCGTCGGCGGCACGGTAGGGGGCCGTGCCGTGGTCCTGGGTGCCGTGGGTGCACTGGGTGCCGTGGGTGCACTGGGAATCCTGCGTACCGTCCATGGTTCCGACAGTAAACGGCCGGACCGACAGGACGGCTCAGCCGGTGCCGACTCCGTCATGCGTCAAGGACGCAGGGGGGAGGTTGCCGCACCGATGCGCGGGAGTGAGGGCCGCTCACCGGAGGCGTCACATCGAGCGAAGCGATCGGAAACGGTAACGAAATCAACGGAATAGGGAGACGGAGAACCCTTTCTCCCCGTCGGTCGTCCGATCATGTGGGACAGCGTGCCAAGGCGGGACGAGCGGGAACAGGGGAACACCCATGCGGGAGAAGCAGCCGGGACGGCTGAGAAGGCTCGGGCAGCTCGGGCGGTTTCGGCCGCGGTGGCCGCGGACGCGGCGCGGGCAGCGGCGGGCCGTACAGGGGGTGATGGTCGCCTGCGTGGTGGCGCTGGCACCCGCGACCTGGATGTACTCCGTCGCCGACGCCCGGGTCAGGACGACCGCGGACGCGCCCGCGCAGCAGGTCGCCGTGGTGTTCGGGGCCGGTCTCTGGCAGGGCAAGCCGTCGCCGTATCTCGCGAACCGGCTCAAGGCCGCCGCCGAGCTGTACCGGGGCGGGAAGGTGAAGGTCGTGCTCGTGACCGGTGACAACAGCCGCGAGGAGTACGACGAGCCGGACGCCATGCGCACGTATCTCAGGAAGCAGGGCGTGCCGGACGAGCGGATCGTGAGCGACTTCGCCGGGTTCGACACCTGGGACTCGTGCGTCCGGGCCAAGAAGATCTTCGGGGTCGACCGCGCGGTGCTGGTGACCCAGGGGTTCCACATCCGGCGGGCGATCGCGCTGTGCCGGACCGCGGGGATCGACGCGTACGGCGTCGGCGTCGACGCCGTACACGATGCGACCTGGTACTACGGCGGGACGCGGGAGGTGTTCGCGGCGGGGAAGGCGGCGCTGGACGCCGTGTTCAGGCCGGACCCGCACTTCCTGGGCCCAAAGGAGCCCGGGATCGGGGAGGCCCTCGGGAAGGCCCTGGCGGCGGACGAGCGGTGACGGCTCCGGGTGCCGGTCCCGCAGAATGCCGGGCCGGTTCTCAACAGCGCCGGTTCTACAGAGGGGTGACCGGGGCGGTCTCGGCCGCGACCCAGTCGAGGTAGCGGGCGCTGCCCCGTACCACCAGGATCGCGATGACCTCGGGGGTTTCGTAGTCGTGCGCCGCCAGGAGATGCGCCTCCAGTTCGTCGTAGCGCTCAGCCGTCGTCTTGAACAGCAGCTGCCACTCCTCGGTGGTCTCGATGGCGTTCTGCCAGCGGTAGACCGAGGTGACGGGCGCGGAGATCTGTACGCAGGCGGCGAGCCGCGCCTCCACCGCGCCCTGCGCCAGGGAATGGGCCTTCTCCTCGCTGTCGGTCGTGGTCAGTACGGTCAGCCATGCCGGCGGCGTCGTCACCTTCGGGCTCCTCGGTGTCGGTCACTGGGTCATCAGGTGCCCTTCGATTGTCGGGGGCGTCGCGGCGCGGCGCAGTGCCCGGTGTCAGACGCCGCACGGACGGACGGCCTTGGCGTCGCGCAGCGCACGTCCCCACCAGACCAGCTGGTCGAGCAGGGACTTGGCCGCCGCGTCGCTGCCCGACGGGTCCTTGTGCCTGCCCTCGCCGTCGAACAGGGCGCCCGCATTGTGGAACGACACGGTGTCGCGGACGCCGACGGCGTGCAGCTCCGCGAAGACCTGCCGGAGGTGCTCGACGGCGCGCAGGCCACCGGAGACTCCGCCGTACGAGACGAAGGCGACAGGTTTGGCCTGCCACTCGGCGTGGTGCCAGTCGATGAGGTTCTTCAGCGGCGCCGGGTACGAGTGGTTGTACTCGGGAGTGATGACGACGAAGGCATCGGCCGCCGCCAGCCTGGGTGACACGGCACCGAGTCGGGCCAGCGTTTCGACGTCGGGCCGGTAGGAGAGAGCGCTCGGGAGGTCGAGCTCGGCGATGTCGATCAGATCGGTCTCGATGCCGGGGTGGCCGGCGGCGCGCGAGAGGAACCAGCCGGAGACGACGGGGGCGAAGCGTCCCTCGCGATTGCTGGCGAGGACGACCGCGACCTTCAGGGGCGCGGCGGAGGCGGTGGTGGGTACGGGTGCTGTGGTGAGGTCCATGCGGAGAGGTTCATATGTCAACCATGGTTGAGGTCAAGCCCGGTCCGTCGGGGTACGTCGTCGCCCGTCGCGGCATACCGTGGGCCGCATGACCACTCCCCCTCCCGCGCCCTTCCCGTACGCCGAGTTCAACGGGCACCCGGCCACCGAGGCGGATCTGCGGATTCCCGCCTTCCTCGGCTACGGCCATTTCACGGCCATGCAGGTCAGGAACGGAAAGGTGCGCGGCCTCGCCCTGCATCTGGCCCGGCTGGACTCGGCGAACCAGGAGCTGTTCGAACGCCCGCTGGACGGGGAACGGATCCGCGAACTGATCCGGCACGCCCTGGACAGTGCGGGGGTACGGGACGCCTCGACCCGGGTGTACGGCTTTCTGCCGCCGGGCGATACGGAGACGACCGTCATGGTCACGGTGCGCGGGCCGGCCCGGAAGTCCACCGAGCCGCACGACCTGATGTCCGTCCCGTACGCCAGGACCGTGCCGCACATCAAGCGTCCCGGCGAGTTCGGCCAGACGTACCACGCGCGGCTCGCCGCTCGCGCGGGTTTCGACGAGGCCCTGCTGACCCTGCCGGACGGTACGGTGACGGAGGGGGCGATCACCAATGTCGGCTTCTGGGACGGCACTTCGGTCGTCTGGCCCGCTGCTCCCGCCCTGCTCGGCATCACCATGGCACTGCTGGAGCGGCAACTGCCCGGCGCGGGACTGGAGTCCGTACGGCGTCCGGTGACGCTGGACGGGCTGGCCGGGTACCGTTCGGCGTTCCTCACCAACTCGCAGGGCATCGCGCCGGTCCGGCGGATCGACGCCATCGAGTTCACGGTGGACGAGCAACTGATGAAGTACATCGGACAGGCGTACGACAGCGTGCCGTGGGAAACGGTCTGACGTCTCCCGGCGTCACGCGGGCCGCCCTCCGTCGGAAGTAACGGGATCCTGCTCCGCTGACCGAGCCCCCGGCGTCACGCGGGCCGACCGGTGCCCGAGAAAGGAAGGAGCATGGAGTCATGCTGATCCACATCGAAGGCTCTCGCCTCCCCGGCCTCACCTGCGGGCCCGACAGCGATTTCCCCGCCGCCCACAACATCCACGTGGCCGTGCAGCGCAAGGACAGGCCGGGCGAACTGCTCGGCCTGCACCGGGGTGACGCCCCGTCGGCCTCGTGGACCTTGAGCTGCACCGCGACCCCCACCGCGGACGGCGTCGAGGTGAAGGGGCCCTACGTGCAGAACCGGCTGGGCGGGCGCTTTGTCTACCTGTCCTGGGGCACGGTCGACGAGGACGGCGTCTTCAGCATGTTCCGGCGGGCCAAGCTGATGCTGGGCGACGTCGATCCGGCCGTGCTCGAAGCCGCCGTGCGCTCGGGGCATCTCACCGCTCGGCTGCCTCTCTCCGATGCCAAGGGACAGCCGCTCTGCGCCAGGGTGCGGCCGCCGGTCATCGAATGGTCCGCCACCGCGCCGTCCCGGGAGCGCCGCGCGTCCTGAAAGCGCCGCGCGGTTGCGGAAACGGCATGTCGCGGGGCGTCCGGCACGGAACCGCCCCCACCGGAGCCAGGGGGGATGGAGCCGGTGGGGGCGGCGGCCGGGGGCGGCCTGGTGCACCGTCCCGTGGGGGGCTTCAGACGTGTGCCCGACCCCCACGAAGTCATGCATGTGACGTACGTCACCCCCCTCCCGGAGGGCATCACCCGATCGGCACCGAACGGCGAGATGCCGGTCACACCCACTTCGATCACGGTCGTGACCTGCACATATGCATCTTGGCAAGGATGCCGCGCCGGGCCGTTCGGGTGAAAGCTGACCTGGTGTCAGCAGGCATGGGCGACGGCCGGCCCGTTAGCTCGTGGTCAGGACACACCTACTCGCGCCGTTGCCGGAGGAACCCCCATGCGTCCTGCTCGCCCAGTGACCGGTGCCGCGGCTTTCGCGGTCACCATAGCCTCGCTCTGCCTCTTCACCGCCGGGCAGCCCGCGTACGCGGGCGATTCCGGCACACCGCGGGCCGGCTCGGCGGCCGTACCACGGACCAACAGCGGCCCGCAGGCGCAGGGCGGCGACAACGACAACGGGGACAACCCGCCCGGGTCCGCGCGCGACACGCCCTTCGGCCTCAATGTCCCCTCGCTGCTCGACTCCGTCGGCGGGCTCAACGCCTTCTCCGGGCTCAGCACCCCCTCCAGGAACGAGGGCTCCAACGAGCGCGGGAACGGAAACCGGAACCCGTCCGAGGACCAGGGGGGCTCGGGCAGGCACGACAGCTCGTTCGGGCGCGACAACTCCTCGTCCGGACGCGACAACTCGTCCTCGGGCCGGGACAACTCCTCATCATCCGGACGCGACAACTCGTCCTCGGGTCGCGACAACTCCTCATCATCCGGACGCGACAACTCCTCGTCCGGACGCAACGACTCATCCGTGCCCACCGGTCCCAGCGGGCGCGTCAAAACAGGCGTCGGCGGCAGTGTCCGGTCCGACACCTCCCAGATCGCGGCGGGCGCCGGTGTACTCGCCGGTGCCGCCGTCGGCGGAGCCTGGCTCCTGCGTCGCCGGGCGAGCGGCACGCAGGAAGCCGGCTGACGGAGACGGATTCACGTCTCCGTACCGCCAGGTTCCCGTCCCGGTGGCCGCGCGGCCACCGGGACGGGACTGCTCCGTACCCGAACCCGTCCCCCTCCCGTCCGCGCTTCGTCACCCGGAGGACGACCGTGTCCCAGAAGGCCAAGGGCTGGCTGCTGGTCATCGCGGTGCTGGCCGGTGTCTGGCTGATCCGGCACGGCGCCGGCACCCAGTTGCTCCCGCCCCAGCCGACCACCGCGCAGGGCTTCGCCGCGGGCCCCGAGCCGCAGCCGGGGTCTCCCCTCGCCGAACCGCTGAAGCCCTCGGCACCCGTGCGCATCCGGATCCCGAGCATCCGGGTGGACGCCCCGATGATGCGGCTGGGGCTCGGGGCCGACGGCAGTCTCGACGTGCCGCCGGCCGGGAACCGCAACGTCGTCGGCTGGTACCGGGACGGCACTCCCCCGGGCTCCAAGGGCAGCGCCATCGTCGCCGGTCATGTCGACAACGCGCAGGGCCGGTCGGTCTTCTACGACCTGGGCACCCTGCAGAAGGGCAGCACGGTCGAGGTGGTCCGCCAGGACGGGCGCACCGCCGTCTTCTCCCTCGACGGGATCGAGGTCTACGAGAGCGACGACTTCCCCGACGAGCGGGTGTACGGTGCCTCGCCCTACGCCTCGCTGCGGCTGATCACCTGTGGCGGCGGATTCTCGAAGGCTACGGGCTACCGGGGCAATGTGGTGGCGTACGCGCACCTCACCGCGGTGCGGTGAACCGGGCGCGCCCGGAGCGCGTCGTTCACGCCGTCCACTGGTCGAACCCCAGCTTCGCGACCAGTGAGAGCACCACGACCAACAGGACGCCGCGGACGAACTCGCTGCCCTTCCGAAGCGCCATCCGCGCCCCGATCAGCCCGCCCGCCAGGTTGAATACCGCCATCAGCGCGGCCAGTTGCCACAGCACGCTGCCCTGGTACGCGAACATCGCCAGCGCCCCGCCGTTGGTGCAGACGTTGACGATCTTGGCGGTGGCCGAAGCCGTCACCAGATCGAGGTGGAGCACCGCGGTCAGCGCCAGGACGAGGAACGTTCCGGTGCCGGGGCCGAACAGCCCGTCGTAGAAGCCGATGCCGCCGCCGACGAGCACGATCGCGGTGACGGTGCGGGCCCGGGTGACCTGGCGCCTCGTACCGTCGTCCGCCGTGCTGCCGAACGAGGGTCGCAGCATCACGAACGCCGCCACCGCCAGCAGCACGACCATGATCACCGGGCGCAGCACCTCGCTGCTGATCCCGGCCGCGAAGAACGCCCCGGCCATCGAGCCGGCCAGCGCCGCGAGCCCGATCCGCAGGGCCGCCCCGACCCTGACCGGCGCCTTGCGTACGTACGTCACGGCGGCGCCCGTCGTACCGACGATCGCGACCGCCTTGTTGGTGCCCAGTACCTGCGCGGCCGGGACATGGGGCAGTCCCAGCAGCAGGGCGGGCAGCAGGAGCAGCCCGCCGCCGCCGACCACCGCGTCGATCCAGCCCGCCGCGGCTGCCGCGAGGCAGAGAACGACCAGTGTGGTGAGTGCTATATCAGGCATGATCGCGACCTTAAGGATGCGATACGTGCCTCGTCCAACCGGTTCCGCCCGGCCCGTTCTCGCCGCGCGCCGCGGCCGTACGCTGGGCCCATGAGCCAGGGCTGGAACGCGAGCGACATCCCCGACCAGAGCGGCCGTACGGCCGTGGTCACCGGAGCCAACAGCGGCATCGGGCTGATCACGGCGCGGGAACTGGCCCGGCACGGCGCGCGCGTACTGCTCGCCTGCCGTGACGAGTCGCGCGGCAAGGAGGCCGCGTCCCGCATCCGGACGGCCGTGACCGGCGCGGACGTGGAGTTCGTACCGCTCGATCTGGCCGATCTGGACTCCGTACGCGCGTGCGCGGCGAAGCACACGCCCGACCGGATCGATCTGCTGATCAACAACGCGGGTGTGATGGCCCTTCCTTACGGGAAGACGGCGGACGGCTTCGAGAGGCAGTTCGGCGTCAACCACCTGGGGCACTTCGCCCTCACCGGGCTGCTGCTCCCGAAGCTCCTCGGCACCCCCGGGGCGCGCGTGGTGAGCGTCTCCAGCGGTATGCACGCCCTGTCCGACATCGACATGGGAGATCTCAACAGCGAGCGGAACTACCGCCGTTGGATCGCCTACGGCCGCTCGAAGACCGCCAATCTGCTCTTCGTCCACGAGCTGGCGCGGCGCCTGACGGCCGCCGGTTGCGAGGTGGTGGCCGCCGCGGCGCACCCCGGTTACGCGGCGACCAATCTGCAGACGGCGGGCGTCCGGATGGAGAACCGCAAGGCTGCGGATCTGGTGTTCCGGCTCGGCAACCGGCTCGTCGCGCAGCCCGCGTCGTCCGGTGCGCTGCCCACCCTGTACGCGGCCACCGCGCCCGGCGTGCGGCCCGACTCGTTCATCGGCCCGAAGCTGCTGGGCTGGCGCGGCGCACCGGCCCCGTCCTGGCGGGCGGGCTGGACGCTGAACGATGTGGCGAGCGAGCGGCTCTGGGTGGCGTCCGAGCAGCTCACGGGGGTGACGTATCCGGTGCTCACGACCTGATGAGGACCGGATACGCCACCGCTGATCGGCGCGTTCAGGACTGCTGGCCTTCGACGGCGGCCGGGTCCATCCACATGACCTCCCAGATGTGGTGGTCCGGGTCCTGGAAGGAACGGCCGTACATGTGGCCGTAGTCCACCGGCTCGTTGGCGGGCGATCCCCCGGAGGCGAGGGCGGTGTCCACCAGCTCGTCCACCTTCTCGCGGCTCTCGGCGCTGAGCGCGAGGATGACCTCGGTGGACTTCGAGGAGTCGGCGATCTCCTTCTTCGTGAACTCCTTGAAGCGGGGCTCCGTGAGGAGCATGGCGAAGATGGTGTCGCTGATGACGAGACATGCGGTGTTCTCGTCGCTGAACTGCGGGTTGCTGGAGAAGCCGAGCTTGCCGAAGAAGGCCTTGGTGGTCTCAAGGTTCTTGACCGGCAGGTTCACGAAGATCATCTGAGGCATGGCCGTTCCGTTCTCTCTGGTGTTCGAACGTTTTACGACAGATAGACGGCGGGGCTGCGCGGAACTCATCGGTACCGGCGAGGAAATTTTCCGTCCCGCGGGGTCAGGACAGGGCGAGCGGCGCGCCGCCCCGGAGCAGCGATCCGCCCAGCGGGGTCAGCGTGTGCAGGACCGAGCTGCCGTGCCGCAGCGTGTGGATCAGGCCCGCCTCGCGCAGCACACAGGCGTGCTGGCTGGCCGAGGCGAGGGAGACTCCTGCCCGGCGGGCGAGTTCGCTGGTCGTGCAGCCGCTGCCGATGGCCCGCAGGACCGTCGAGCGGGTGTGGCCGAGGAGCCGGCCGAGCCAGGGGCCCGGTTCGGCGAAGACCGGGGCGCGGGAGTGGGTGACCGGGTAGACGAGGACCGGCGGGAGTCGCGGGTCGCGCTGGACGACCGGGGTGACGCGGCAGAAGAAGGACGGCTGGAGCAGTAATCCCCGGCCGTTGAGATGGAGTTCGCGGTCCACGGGGTAGTCCGCCTCCAACACGGGGGCCCGCCAGCGGATCATGGGCGGGAGGGAGGCGAGCAGTTCTTCCGCGCCGCCGTCCAGGAGGGCGCGGCCGCGAAGCGCACGGTCGGCCTCGACGCTGGCCTGGATGTGCGGCCAGTACGGTTCGATCGCGGCGCGGTGGTAGCTGCGCAGTGCGCCGACGAGCCGGTCGAGCGATTCGACGCGCCCGTCCTGGGTGCGGGCGCTCTCGCGGCGTCCGGCGGCCAGCAGGGCGAGTTCGGTGCGGATCCGCCCGGGCGGGGTGTCGCGCAGCGCCTGTATTCCGGCGTCGATGCCGTAGGGCTCGCCGCTTTCCTGAGATGGCGTCAGAAAGTCCGGGAAATAGCCGCGCGGTGGAATCACTGCGGACAACAGACGTACTTCACTATTCAACCGGGGCCGGGTTTCCGTACGCCATTTCCCGAACACCGCGGGACCGCGCCGGTCCCGCAGCCGATGGAAACTCAGAATGGTTTCCCACAGCGCATCGGGCCGGGTGGCCATCCGCACCTTGGAAAGGTCCACACCGGACAGGTGGATACGCAGCACCGAACCCCCATTTGTTGCACCTGCAATTACCCCCGCTCAAGGGTAGGTGATCCGTAACAGCACGTCACCACGGGGTTTCGGCCAGAGGTGAAACGTCTCGCCTCCACACCCCGGCACCCGAAAGGCTGTACGTCGTCGGGTGCGAATCCGGCGCCACCGGAAGAACGGGTGAAGGCCGTGGGGGGTTTTGCTCGTTCGGCGACGGTGCGCGACGGTGCGGCTCCGTGCCCGACGGGGGTAAGCCGGGTGCGGCCCATGGATGGGGATCCAGGGGCCGCACCCCGGTCCGTTCCGGGTTCGGCGCTCCGGCCCGCCCCGGTCCGGGTCTTTGCGCAGGGAACGAACTTTGCGCAGGGAACGAGAAAAGGCACAACGTCGAACAACGTGTTTCCCCAGAACGAAACGGAGGCGGCGGCACCCCGCGCGGGGTGCCGCCGCCTCCGGGAGTTCCGGAGCCGCCGCCGGCTCGGTGAGGGTACGAGTGGGCCGACGGCGGATCCGGGGTCAGGGGGCCGGGTGCCGGGTCAGCGGCTGTCGCTGCCGGACGAGTCCGCCGCCGCCCGGCCCGCCTCCAGGCGGGCGACGGGGATACGGAACGGGGAGCAGGACACGTAATCCAGGCCCACCTCGTGGAAGAAGTGCACCGACTCCGGGTCGCCGCCGTGCTCGCCGCAGACGCCGAGCTTCAGGTCCGGGCGGGTGGCCCGGCCGGCCGCGACGGCGCTGCGGACCAGCGAGCCGACGCCGTCCTTGTCGATCGTCTCGAACGGCGACACCCCGAAGATGCCCTTCTCCAGGTACGCGGTGAAGAACGAGGCCTCCACGTCGTCTCGGGAGAAGCCCCACACCGTCTGCGTCAGGTCGTTCGTGCCGAAGGAGAAGAACTGTGCGGCCTCGGCGATCTGACCGGCGGTCAGCGCGGCGCGCGGCAGCTCGATCATCGTGCCGATGCTCAGCTTCAGCCGGGTACCGGTGGCGGCCTCGACCTCGGCGATGACCTGGTCGGCCTCCTCGCGGACGATCTCCAGCTCCTGGACCGTGCCGACGAGCGGAATCATGATCTCGACGCGCGGATCGCCCTTGGCGTTCTTGCGCTCGGCCGCGGCCTCGGCGATCGCCCGTACCTGCATGGCGAACAGGCCGGGGATGACGAGGCCGAGACGGACCCCGCGCAGACCCAGCATCGGGTTCTGCTCGTGCAGCTTGTGCACGGCCTGGAGCAGGCGCAGGTCGTTCTCGTTGGCGTCCTTGCGGGACTCGGCGAGCGCGACCCGTACCGAGAGCTCGGTGATGTCGGGCAGGAACTCGTGCAGCGGCGGGTCGAGCAGCCGTACGGTGACGGGCAGTCCGTCCATCGCCTCGAACAGCTCGATGAAGTCGGCCTTCTGGAGCGGAAGCAGCTCCTCCAGCGCGGTCTCGCGCTCGGCGTCGGTGTCCGCGAGGATCAGCTTCTCGACCATCTCGCGGCGCTCGCCGAGGAACATGTGCTCGGTGCGGCACAGGCCGATGCCCTGGGCACCGAAGCGGCGCGCCCGCAGCGCGTCCTCGGCGTTGTCGGCGTTGGCCCGCACCCGCAGCCGGCGCACCCGGTCCGCGTACGCCATGATCCGGTGCACGGCGGCGACCAGCTCGTCGGCGTCGTCGGCGCCCGCGTGCATCCGGCCCTCGAAGTACTCGACGACCGGGGACGGCACGACGGGGACCTCGCCGAGGTACACCTTGCCGGTGGAGCCGTCGATGGAGACGACGTCACCCTCCTCGATGACCCGGCCGCCCACCGTCATCCGGCGGCGCTTGGTGTCGACTTCGAGCTCCTCGGCGCCGCAGACACAGGTCTTGCCCATGCCGCGGGCGACGACGGCGGCGTGCGAGGTCTTGCCGCCGCGCGAGGTCAGGATGCCCTCGGCCGCGATCATGCCGTCGAGGTCGTCGGGGTTGGTCTCGCGGCGGATGAGGATGACCTTCTCGCCGGACCGGGACCACTTCACCGCGGTGTACGAGTCGAAGACGGCCTTGCCGACCGCGGCGCCCGGTGAGGCTGCGATGCCGCGGCCGAGCAGTTCCGTTTTCGCTTCGTCGTCGAAGCGCGGGAACATCAGCTGTGCGAGCTGCGCCCCGTTGACCCGCTGGAGCGCCTCGGCCTCGTCGATCAGGCCCTGGTCGACGAGCTGGGTGGCGATCCGGAAGGCGGCACCGGCGGTGCGCTTGCCGACCCGGGTCTGGAGCATCCACAGCTGGCCGCGCTCGATGGTGAACTCGATGTCGCACAGGTCCTTGTAGTGCGTTTCGAGGGTTTCCATGATCTGCATCAGCTGGTCGTACGACTTCTTGTCGATCGACTCCAGCTCGGCGAGCGCCACGGTGTTGCGGATACCGGCGACGACGTCCTCACCCTGCGCGTTCTGCAGGTAGTCGCCGTAGACGCCCTGGTGCCCGCTGGCCGGGTCACGGGTGAAGGCGACGCCCGTACCGGAGTCGGGGCCGAGGTTGCCGAACACCATCGAGCAGACGTTGACGGCCGTGCCGAGGTCGCCGGGGATGCGCTCCTGGCGGCGGTAGAGCTTGGCCCGGTCGGTGTTCCACGAGTCGAAGACGGCCTTTATGGCCAGGTCCATCTGCTCGCGCGGGTCCTGCGGGAAGTCACGTCCGGCGTCCCGCGAGACGATCTTCTTGAACTGCTTGACCAGCTTCTTCAGGTCGGCCGCGTCGAGATCCACATCGACGGTGACGCCCTTGGCCTCCTTCGCCGCCTCCAGCGCCTCCTCGAAGAGGTCGCCGTCGACACCGAGGACGGTCTTGCCGAACATCTGGATGAGGCGGCGGTAGGAGTCCCACGCGAACCGCTCGTCGCCGGCCTGGACGGCGAGACCGGCCACCGACTCGTCGGACAGACCGATGTTGAGGACCGTGTCCATCATGCCGGGCATCGAGAACTTCGCCCCGGAGCGGACCGAGACCAGCAGCGGGTCGTCCGCCTGGCCGAGCTTCTTGCCCATCCGCGCCTCAAGGGCGTCGAGATGCGCGCTGACCTCGTCCCGGAGCTCCGCCGGCTCCTCGCCACTGCCGAGGTAGACCTTGCACGCCTCGGTGGTGATGGTGAAGCCCGGAGGAACGGGAAGCCCGAGATTGGTCATCTCGGCGAGGTTGGCACCCTTCCCACCGAGGAGGTCCTTCAGATCCTTGTTGCCCTCGGTGAAGTCATAAACGAACTTCTGGCCCTGGGCCTCCCGGGATTCCGGGGTGGATACGTGGGGATCTTTGTTTTCCGACACGGGTCTCGACTCCCTCGAGGACGCGGTGGCTGCCCTGACGGCGAGGAACATACCCAGATCGAAGGTGTCTGGGTACGTCCACTTGCGCGTCATGAGGCCTCAACCACCCGTCCGCCAGCAGATCGAAAGTGACATGGTCCATCCCTCGATCGAAGGAATGCCTTCACTTCTTGAATGAATAAGCACTCAGTGCCACCGGAATCCCGTTGATCGATCACACAGAGCACTGAGAACGTCGATCGATCAAAGTGGAGCCTACTGGCACCCAGTGCCACCATTTGAGAAGTGCAGCTCTCGAATTTGCGCTCATCTGAGCGTCTCGATTCTCAGGGTGGCGAGAATCACTCTACGAGTGGCGCTCAGATGTCACCATCCGGACGCGTGTACGGCGCCTGCCGGTCACGCGTTGATCATCGAGATGCAGCCGAGCGTGAACAGATGTGGCTGCGTGAGGTCCGATGGGGACCTATCGAGACTCACCCGTGGCCGGATGTCGCCGAACCCGGCCAAATATGTCGCTCAGATGAGCGGTACATATGAGGCGGCACGCGGTGCCTGTGCTGCGGTGAGCCTCCGACGGGGTCCGGAGGGCCGAAAGGGCCCTGGAAGGGCCGGAAGGGCACGAAAAGGGGCTCCCAGGAGCCTGTGCGGCTCTTGGGAGCCCCGGAAGAACCCGGGGGCAGCCGTCAGCCGCCCGAGGTGTCCAGCTCCGCGTCCGCGCTGACGCCCGCGCAGTCGTACGGGTCCTTCAGCCAGCCGTCCGGCAGGACCACCCGGTTGTTGCCCGAGGTGCGTCCGCGCGGCCCGTCCGCCCCGTCCGGCCACGGCTGGTCAAGGTCCAGCTCCCGCAACTGCCCGCCCAGCTCCTCCAGCGACGAGGTGATCGCCAGCTTCTTACGCATCTCCGAGCCGACCGAGAAGCCCTTGAGGTACCAGGCGACGTGCTTGCGGAAGTCGATCACGCCACGGGTCTCGTCGCCGATCCACTCCCCCAGCAGCGTCGCGTGCCGGAGCATCACGTCGGCAACCTTCCTGAGCCCCGGCGCCTGCCGCGTCTCCGTACCCTCGAAGGCGCTCACCAGGTCACCGAACAGCCAGGGGCGGCCCAGGCAGCCGCGCCCCACGACCACGCCGTCGCAGCCGGTCTCGCGCATCATCCTGCGGGCGTCGTCCGCGCACCAGATGTCGCCGTTGCCGAGGACGGGAATCTCCGGGACGTGCTCCTTGAGCCGGGCGATGGCGTCCCAGTCGGCGGTGCCGCCGTAGTGCTGGGCGGCCGTCCTGCCGTGCAGGGCGACGGCCGTGACGCCCTCCTCCACCGCGATCCGGCCCGCGTCGAGATAGGTGATGTGGTCGTCGTCGATGCCCTTGCGCATCTTGATCGTGACCGGCAGGTCACCCGCGTTGGAAACCGCCTGGTTGAGGATCGCGCGCAGCAGCGGCCGCTTGTACGGGAGCGCCGAACCGCCGCCCTTGCGGGTCACCTTGGGGACCGGGCAGCCGAAGTTCAGGTCGATGTGGTCGGCGAGGTTCTCGTCGACGATCATGCGGACGGCCTTGCCGACGGTGACCGGGTCCACTCCGTACAGCTGGATCGAGCGCGGGGTCTCGCTCGCGTCGAAGTGGATGAGCTGCATGGTCTTCTCGTTGCGCTCGACCAGCGCCCGGGTGGTGATCATCTCGCTGACGAACAGCCCCTTGCCGCCGGAGAACTCCCGGCACAGGGTGCGGAACGGGGCGTTGGTGATGCCGGCCATGGGGGCGAGCACCACCGGCGGCTGCACCGTGTGCGGGCCTATCCGGAGCTGCGGGAGCGAGGGGGCGAGCGTGGTCATTGCTCCATTGTCGCGTACGGCGCGGAGCGGCCTGCCAGCAGAGTTCGTTAGTTAACCGTACTATCCATGTATGCCCGAGCTGAGCCCCCGCCGACGGCAGCTGGTACTGGCGATCTGCTGTATGAGCCTGCTGATCGTCAGCCTCGACAACACCGTCCTCAATGTCGCCCTGCCGTCCATGCAGAAGGAACTGCACGCCACCGTGGCGGGCATGCAGTGGACGATCGACGCCTACACCCTCGTCCTCGCGTCGCTGCTGATGCTCGCGGGCTCCACCGCCGACCGGATCGGGCGCCGGAAGATCTTCAAGATCGGACTCGTCCTCTTCACCCTCGGCTCGGTCCTCTGCTCCCTGGCACCGAACCTTGAGTCGCTGGTGGCGTTCCGGATGGTGCAGGCGGTAGGCGGCTCGATGCTGAATCCCGTCGCGATGTCGATCATCACCAACACCTTCACCGAGCCGCGCGAGCGGGCCCGCGCCATCGGGGTGTGGGGCGGTGTCGTCGGCATCTCCATGGCGGCGGGCCCGGTGATCGGCGGTCTGCTGGTGGACTCGGTCGGCTGGCGGTCGATCTTCTGGATCAATCTGCCGGTCGGTCTCCTCGCGCTGCTGCTCACCTGGCGGTACGTCCCCGAGTCGCGCGCCCCGGAGCCGCGCCGCCCCGACCCCGTGGGGCAGCTGCTGGTGATCGCGCTGCTCGGTTCGCTGACGTACGCGATCATCGAGGCGCCCTCGGAGGGCTGGGACTCGCCGCGGATCCTGCTGTTCGCCGCGCTCGCCGGGTGCTCCCTGATCGGGCTGCTGCTGTACGAGCCGCGGCGTGCCGAGCCCCTGATCGATCTGCGCTTCTTCCGCAGCGCCCCGTTCAGCGGGGCCACCGTCATAGCGGTCTGCGCCTTCGCCGCGCTGAGCGGATTCCTCTTCCTCAACACCCTCTATCTGCAGAACGTGCGCGGACTGAGCGCCCTGCACGCCGGGCTCTACATGCTGCCGATGGCGGCCCTGACCTTTGTCTGCGCACCGCTGTCGGGGCGGCTCGTCGGCAGCCGGGGGCCGCGGCTCCCGCTGCTCGTGGCGGGGGTGGCCATGACGGCGTGCGGGCTGATGTTCGCCGCGCTCGACGCGGAGACGAACGACGTCCTGCTGTTCACCGGCTACGTGCTGTTCGGCCTCGGCTTCGGCATGGTGAACGCGCCGATCACCAACACGGCCGTCTCCGGGATGCCGCGCTCGCAGGCCGGTGTGGCGGCGGCGGTCGCCTCGACCAGCCGGCAGGTCGGCGGGACGCTCGGGGTCGCCGTGATCGGTGCGGTGCTGGCGGCGGGCGTGGCCGGTACGGGGTCCCCGCGTGGCGCCGCGTACGCGGCGGCCTTCGTGGACGCAAGCAAGCCCGCCTGGTGGATCCTCAGCGGGTGCGGGCTGTCCGTCCTGCTCGTGGGTGCGCTGACCAGCGGGCGCTGGGCGCGGAAGACGGCGCACCGGACCGCGGAGCGCCTGGAGGCGCCGACGGGCGCCGCTGCCGGGGATCAGGCGTCGGCGAGCTCCAGGGTGTGAAGACGGAGCGGCCGCCGCCGGGGCGCGGACAAGCGGGCGCGGACAAGCAGACAAGCGGACAAGGGCGTGGGCCCGGATCGCTTCAGGTGATCCGGGCCCACGGTCGTACGGGTGATCAGGAGGCGTCAGCTCCGCGCCGATTCGTCCTGCTCGGACGCGCTCGGCTGCGCGGTGCCGTCCGACGACGGCTCGGCCCGGGCAGAGCCGTCGTCGGAGTCGGAGGCTGATCCCGACTGCGCGCGCTCGCGCATCTTGCGCAGCAGTTCCTGCTTCTGGTCGGCGGCCGCCTTGCGGTCGGTGGTGCGGGCAGCGCCCACACCCTGCTGCTCGGCGCGGGACAGCTTCTTGCGCTGTCCGCCCACACCGAGGAGGTTGTTACGGCTCTTGGCCACGGCGTTCTCCCATTCGTGGTGAGAATTGAGGTCTGAGGCGACCTGGATCGGTCCGATGGGCGGCGGGTGGTCGGGCCCGCCGCACTCTCACTCGTAGATCTGGAAGAACGAAGACATGCCCGAACCGTACCCCGGCCGGAACGGGCTCAGCACCCGGTTTTCCACCGGGTCGGCGCCCGCAGCCCGCTCAGGCGGTCCGGTCGACCGTTGCCTGGTGCGCCTCGGCGAGATGTTCCTCGGCCTTGAGCCAGGGCAGGAACTGCACACCCTTGCGCCAGCCGCAGGTGTCGCAGTCCAACTGCCGCTGCATCCCCGGCTTCGTCACGTGGACGATGTGTTCACGGCCGTGCTGATCCCGTCTGCTGACCTTGCTCGTGGTCGTGGACGGCATACGGGCCTCCTGGTGACGCGTGGACGCAACTGTTCGGCGTGGACAGTCTGCAACGAAGCCCCCGGTTCCGTACGGGGTACGGGGAACCGGGGGCTTCGCCGGGAAACCGCGGTGCGTCAGCAGCCCAGCAGCCGGGCGCCGAGGTAGGCCTGGATCTGGTCCAGGGAGACGCGCTCCTGCTTCATGGTGTCGCGCTCGCGCACGGTCACCGCGTTGTCGTCGAGGGTGTCGAAGTCGACGGTGACGCAGAACGGCGTACCGATCTCGTCCTGACGGCGGTAACGGCGGCCGATGGCGCCCGCGTCGTCGAACTCGATGTTCCAGTTCTTCCGCAGGTCGGTGGCGAGGCCCTTGGCCTTCGGCGACAGCTGCGGGTTGCGGGACAGCGGCAGGACAGCGACCTTGACCGGCGCGAGGCGCGGGTCGAGACGCATCACGGTGCGCTTCTCCATGACGCCCTTGGCGTTGGGCGCCTCGTCCTCGATGTAGGCGTCGAGGAGGAAGGCGAGCATCGCGCGGCCGACACCGGCCGCCGGCTCGATGACGTACGGAGTCCAGCGCTCGCCGGCCTCCTGGTCGAAGAAGGACAGGTCCGTGCCCGAGGCCTTGGAGTGCGCCTTGAGGTCGTAGTCCGTGCGGTTGGCGACGCCCTCCAGCTCGCCCCACTCGCTGCCGCCGAAGCGGAAGCGGTACTCGATGTCGGCGGTGCGCTTGGAGTAGTGCGAGAGCTTCTCCGCCGGGTGGTCGTACCAGCGCATGTTCTCCTCGCGCATGCCGAGGTCCGTGTACCAGTTCCAGCGCTGGTCCATCCAGTACTGCTGCCACTCCTCGTCCTCGCCCGGCTTGACGAAGAACTCCATCTCCATCTGCTCGAACTCGCGGGTCCGGAAGATGAAGTTGCCCGGAGTGATCTCGTTCCGGAAGGACTTGCCCATCTGGGCGATACCGAACGGCGGCTTCTTGCGCGAAGTCTGCTGCACCTGGCCGAAGTTGGTGAAGATGCCCTGCGCGGTCTCGGGACGCAGGTAGGCGACGGAGCCGGAGTCCTGGGTCGGGCCGAGGTGCGTGGAGAGCAGACCCGAGAACTGCTTGGGCTCGGTGAAGGTGCCCTTGTTGCCGCAGTTGGGGCAGTTGAGCTCGGCCAGGCCGTTCGCGGGAGCGTGGCCGTGCTTCTCCTCGTACGCCTCCTCCAGGTGGTCGGCGCGGAAGCGCTTGTGGCAGGAGGTGCACTCGGTCAGCGGGTCGGTGAACGTGGCGACGTGGCCGGAGGCGGACCACACCTCGGGGGCCAGGATGACCGACGAGTCGAGACCGACCACGTCCTCGCGCGAGGTGACCATGTAGCGCCACCACTGGCGCTTGAGGTTCTCCTTCATCTCCACGCCCAGCGGCCCGTAGTCCCAGGCGGCGCGCTGACCACCGTAGATCTCACTGCAGGGATAGACGAAGCCACGGCGCTTGCTCAGGCTGACGATGGAGTCGATCTTGTCGGCGGCCACGGTGCTCTCTTCATTACGACGGCGAAATTGGACAAGGGTGGCGCGAAGCGCCTCGGTGGGGGGTGACGGTCGGGAGACGGGCGGGCGAATACCCAAGATTACCGGCGGGCACGCCCCTGGGATCAAATCGGTATCGGCACGGACTGCCGAGGAGTCATCTCATCAGTCTTGTTGACAATCGTTTCCAGTTTTGTTGAAAATGACTGTCATGAACGTAAGCCGCCTCATACCCACTGCCGCCGTCGCCGGAGCAGCCGTCCTCGGTCTCACCGCGCTCACCGCCTGCTCCTCCTCGGACGCCGCCGACCACAGATACGGTGGGAAGCTGAACGTGGTGGCCTCGTTCTATCCGATGCAGTTCCTGGCCGAGCAGATCGGCGGGAAGCACGTCTCGGTCACCACGCTGACCAAACCGGGCCAGGAGCCGCACGACCTGGAGCTCAGCCCGCGGCAGATCGGCGGGCTCACCGACGCCGGCTACATCCTCTACGTCAAGGGCATCCAGCCCGCCGTGGACGACGCGATCAAGCAGTCCGGGTCGAAGAACGTCATCGACGCCTCGACCCTCACCACGCTGGAGGACCACGGCACCGAGACCGGCGCCGACGAGCACGGCCACGAGCACCACGGCGACGAGGCCGGGGCCGACCCGCACATCTGGCTGGACCCGGTGAAGTACGCCGAGGTCGCCAAGGGTGTCGGGAAGTCGCTGGAGAAGACCGACCCCGACCACGCCGCGGACTACCGAAAGAACACGGAAGCGCTGGTCACCAAGCTCGACAGCCTGAACACGGCGTACGAGAACGGTCTGAAGAACACCGCGACCAAGACCTTCATCACCACGCACTCCGCCTTCGGCTACCTCGCCGAGCGCTACGGCCTGACCCAGGAGGGCATCGCCGGCGTCGACCCCGAGGCCGAGCCCAGCCCCGCCCGGATCAAGGAGATCCACACCATCGCGGAGAAGAACAAGGTCTCCACCGTATTCTTCGAGACGCTCGCCAGCGACAGGACCGCGAAGACCCTCGCCAAGGACACCGGCCTGAAGACCGACGTCCTGGACCCGCTGGAGGGAATCACGGACAAGTCCAAGGGCGCTGACTACATCGAAGTCATGCAGTCCAACCTCGCCGCCCTGCAGAAGGCGCTCGGCGCGAAGTGATCCACGCAACACCCGTCACAGCAGCATCGGAGTCGCTCATGCCCGAGCCCGGGAACACCACGACCGAACCCGTAATAGCCCTGCGCGGCGCCACGGCCACGCTCGGCGCGCGTCCGGTGCTGCGCGGCATCGACCTGACCGTCCACGGCGGCGAGGTCGTCGCCCTGCTCGGCGCCAACGGCTCGGGCAAGTCGACCGCCGTACGCTCCGTCATCGGTCAGGTCCCGCTCACCGGCGGCTCCGTCGAGCTGTTCGGCACCCCGCTGCGCCGCTTCCGCTCCTGGGCGCGCGTCGGATACGTACCCCAGCGCACCACGGCGGCCGGCGGTGTTCCCGCAACGATCCGTGAGGTCGTGACCTCGGGGCGCCTGTCCCGGACGAAGCTGGGTCTGCTCCGCAAGGCCGACCGGGCTGCCGTCGACCGGGCCATCGAGCTCGTCGGCCTCGCCGACCGGGCCAAGGACTCGGTGGACGCGCTCTCCGGCGGGCAGCACCAGCGGGTGCTGATCGCCCGGGCGCTGGCCGCCGAGCCGGAACTGCTGATCATGGACGAGCCGATGGCCGGCGTCGACCTGGCCAGCCAGGAGATCCTCGCCGCGACGCTCCGCGAGCAAGTCGCGGCCGGTACCACGGTCCTGCTGGTGCTGCATGAGCTCGGCCCGCTGGAACCGCTGATCGACCGCGCGATCGTGCTGCGCGACGGCTGTGTGATGCACGACGGGCCGCCCCCGAAGGCGCTGGGCCAGCACGCCCTGCCCGGACACGACCACGTACACCCCCACGCGGCCTCCGAGCCCGTCCGGACGGGACTGCTGAGCTGATCATGGAATTCCTCGACCCTCCGTTCATGCAGCGGGCCCTGCTCGCCGCCGTACTCGTCGGCGTCATCGCCCCCTCCGTCGGCGTCTACCTCGTCCAGCGCCGCCAGGCCCTGATGGGCGACGGCATCGGCCACATCGCGATGACCGGTGTCGGCCTCGGCTTCCTCCTCTCCACCAGCCCGGTATGGATGGCCACGGCGGTCGCCGTCGTCGGCGCCGTCGCGATGGAGCTGATCCGCTGGTACGGACGCACCCGCGGCGACATCGCGCTGGCCATGCTGTTCTACGGCGGCATGGCGGGCGGCGTCCTGCTGATCAACCTCTCCGACACCGGCTCCAACGCCAACCTCACCTCGTACCTCTTCGGCTCGCTGTCCACGGTCTCCACCGAGGACATCACCGCGATCTGCCTGCTGGCCGCCTTCGTGCTGCTGGTGACGCTGGGGCTGCGGCGGCAGCTGTTCGCGGTCAGCCAGGACGAGGAGTTCGCCCGGGTCACCGGACTGCCGGTGCGCGCGCTGAACCTGCTGGTCGCCGTGACGGCGGCGGTGACCGTCACCGTGGCGATGCGGGTCGTCGGGCTGCTGCTGGTCAGCGCGCTGATGGTGGTGCCGGTCGCGGCCGCGCAGCAGATCTCCCGGTCCTTCAAGGTGACGTTCGTGCTGTCGGCCGTCATCGGTACGGCGGTGACCCTGGCCGGCACCGTGACCTCGTACTACCAGGACGTCCCGCCCGGCGCGACGATCGTGCTGCTGGCCATCGTGGTCTTCGTCGGCCTGACGCTGCTCGCGACCCCGCTGGCCAGAAGGCGCGCCCGGCGCGACGAAGCCGCGTCCGAGGAGTGCACTCTGGAGGTACCGGCCTCCCGTCCGGCCCCGGACGGGCTCAGGGTTTGACCGTGGCGCCCGGGCGGGCTGGCACAATGGCCCGACACAGGTACGGGCGACACGAGGAGGCTGCTGTGGCGACGGCGCCGATCAGTGGAACGAACGCAGCTCCGGTACGCGGCCGCTCGACCCGGCAGCGGGCGGCGGTGGCGGCGGCGCTCGACGAGGTGGACGAGTTCCGCAGCGCCCAGGAGCTGCACGACGTGCTCAAGCACCGCGGTGACTCGGTGGGGCTGACCACCGTCTACCGCACCCTTCAGTCCCTCGCCGACGCGGGCGAGGTCGATGTACTGCGCACCACGGACGGCGAGTCCGTGTACCGGCGGTGCTCGACCGGCGATCACCATCACCATCTGGTGTGCCGGATGTGCGGCAAGGCCGTGGAGGTCGAGGGGCCCGCAGTGGAGCAGTGGGCGGAGACGATCGCCGCGCAGCACGGGTATGTGAACGTGGCACACACGGTGGAGATCTTCGGAACGTGCGCGGAGTGCGCGGCCGTGAAGGAGTGACGGTCCGGGGGCGTCGCCCCCGGGCCCCCGTTCCGCGCCCGCCGGAGAATCCCGGGCGCCGAGCAGGCCCGCTCAGAGCCTGCGCAGGTGGCGGTCGAGTACCGCGCGCAGCCGGTCGAGGTCGCCCGGATCGCGCAGACCGCGCTTGGGCAGCAGGGTGAGGCCGGTCGCCTGCTTGTCGTCGCTGAGCAGCACGAAGAGTTCCGGAGTCTCCCGGTAACAGGGCATGACCGACCAGCGGACGGTCATGGTGCTCTGCTCCGTGTCGATCCGTATGCCCGTCTCGTACACATGGGACCGGAACGTGCCCTGGAGCGCGGCGAATCTGTGCAGTTGCCGGCCCGTGAGCCGAAGCGTCAGGGGCAGTGCCACGACGACGGTCACGCACAACGCGCAGAGGAACAGCCACAGAACGTCCCCGTCGAGGACCGTCAGGGCTCCCGTCAGCACGGCCATGACCGCCAGGAGGGCCATCAGCACGCGTTGTCTGCGCCCGGCCGCACTGGCCCTCGCGCGGGCTTGCAGCGCGCCGGTGAAGTCGGCCCTGGTCGGCTGGTATTCCAGCTCGACCACGGCTTCCTCCCCGGCCACGGCCTCCGCCCCGCCGCCCCGCCCCTGAGTTGTCATGAGCAGGAGTCTAGGGGCGCTCCTTGCGGGTTCTGCCCGAGGGCTCAGACCGCCGGATCGGCGGTACCCGCCTCCACGGCGCCGCCGAAGCGCCGGTCCCGCTGGGCGTATTCCACGCAGGCCCGCCACAGGTCGCGGCGGTCGAAGTCCGGCCACAGCACGTCCTGGAAGACCATCTCGGCGTAGGCGCTCTGCCAGATCAGGTAGTTGGACGTGCGCTGCTCGCCGCTGGGGCGGACGAAGAGGTCGACGTCCGGCATGTCCGGGTAGTAGATGTACTTCGCGAACGTCTTCTCGTTGACCTTCGACGGATCCAGCTTCCCGGCCGCGACGTCCTGCGCGATGCGCTGCGCGGCGTCGGCGATCTCGGCCCGGCCGCCGTAGTTGACGCAGAAGTACAGCGTCATTTTGTCGTTGTCCTTCGTCTGCTCCTGGGCGACCTGGAGCTCCTGGACGACGGACTTCCACAGCTTGGGCATGCGTCCCACCCAGCGGATGCGGATGCCCAGTTCGTCCATCTCGTCGCGGCGGCGGCGGATGACGTCCCGGTTGAAGTCCATCAGGAACTTCACTTCCTCCGGGGACCGCTTCCAGTTCTCGGTGGAGAACGCGTACAGCGAGAGGTTCTTGACGCCCATCTCGATGCAGCCCTTGAGGACGTCCATGACGACGCCCTCGCCGACCTTGTGGCCCTCGGTGCGCGGGAGGCCACGCTCCTTGGCCCAGCGGCCGTTGCCGTCCATCACGACGGCGATGTGCTTGGGCACCAGCTCGCCGGGGAGCTTCGGGGGCGTGGCACCGGAAGGGTGCGGCTCCGGGGTCTTGTAGTCGCGCCGGTTACGGCCGCCGAGCATCCCGCGTACTGCCATGAACTGTCTCGCTCCCTGTGCCTGATCCGCCTGTGTCACTTCTCTACGTACCGCAGTGAGCGCAGTCCGCGCTCCAGATGCCAGTGCAGATATGCGGACACCAGTCCGCTCCCCTCCCTGACATGACGCGCCTCGCACGCGTCCGCCGTCTCCCAGTCACCGGTGAGCAGCGCGCTCAGCAGCGTGACGGCCTCAGCCGAGGGTACGACGCTGCCGGGCACCCGGCAGTCGCCGCATATGACGCCGCCCGCCGCGACGGAGAAGAAACGGTTCGGTCCGGGCATTCCGCACTTCGCGCAGTCCTCGAAGCTGGGTGCGTAGCCGTTGACGGCGAGCGAACGCAGCAGGAACGCGTCGAGGATGAGATGCGGCTCGTGTTCGCCGCGGGCGAGGGTGCGCAGCCCGCCGACGAGCAGCAGGTACTGCTGGACCGCGGGCTCGCCCTCATGGTCGGTGAACCGCTCGGCGGTCTCCAGCATCGCGGTGCCCGCGGTGTAGCGGGCGTAGTCGGTGACGATGCCGCCGCCGTAGGGGGCGATCGTCTCGCTCTGGGTGCAGAGCGGCAGTCCGCGGCCGATGAGTTCGCTGCCCCGGGCGAAGAACTGCACGTCGACGTGGGAGAAGGGTTCCAGCCGTGCCCCGAACTTGGACTTCGTGCGCCGCACCCCGCGCGCGACGGCCCGCACCCGGCCGTGGCCGCGGGTCAGGATCGTGATGATCCGGTCGGCCTCGCCCAGTTTCTGCGTGCGCAGCACCACGCCGTCGTCCCGGAACAAGCTCATGCGTCCATTGTCCGGTACGGGGACGGCTCATCGGGCCCGCCCCCGCGACCGGGGCCGCTCACCTGCCGTCCGCCTCGCCGGCGGCGGGCACGACCAGGCCCGATTCGTACGCGACGATCACCAGCTGGGCCCGGTCGCGGACACCGACCTTGCCCATGATCCGGCTGACATGGGTCTTCGCGGTGAGCGGGCTGAGGCCGAGGGCCCCGGCGATCTCGGCGTTGTTCAGCCCACGCCCGACCAGGCAGAGGACCTGACGCTCCCGGTCGGAGAGCCGGTCCGGACCGCCCGACGCCGGGGCGGGCGGGGTCCGGGGGCTGCTCAGCACCCGGGCGATGAGCCGGGCGGTCGGCCCGGGCGAGAGCAGGGACTCGCCCGCCGCCACGGTCCTGATCGCGGCCAGGAGTTCGGCGGGCCTGGTGTCCTTGACCAGGAAACCGGAGGCGCCCGCGCGCAGTGCCTCCACGACGTGCTCATCGGTGTCGTACGTGGTCAGGACCAGCACCTTCACCCCGGCGAGGCTCTCGTCGGCGGCGATGAGGCGGGTCGCCCCGATGCCGTCGAGGTCGGGCATCCGGATGTCCATGACGACGAGGTCGGGCCGGTGCGCGCGGGTCAGTTCGACGGCCTCGAGGCCGTTGCCCGCCTGACCGACGACCTCCATGTCCGGGTCCGATTCGACGAGCATCGCGAAGGCCGCCCGTACCAGGGTCTGGTCGTCGGCAAGCAGTACGCGGATCAAGGTGTGGGCTCCCCCTCCTGGAACGGCAGCAGCGCGGAGACCTCGAAGCCGCCGCCGGGGCGGGGTCCCGCGTCCAGCGTGCCGCCGGTGCTGCGGGCCCGTTCCCGCATGCCCACCATGCCGAACCCGGGAGTGGAGCCGTCCTTCGGGGGGCCTGTGCCGTCGTCGGTGACCGTGACCCGCAGCGCGCCGTCGCCGTCCGGTGCCACAGCGACGCTGACCTGTACCCCGGCTCCGCCGTGCCGTACCGCGTTGGTCAGCGACTCCTGCACGATGCGGTACACGGCCGCGCCGGTCGCCGGGGCGAGCCGGCCGGCCGGTGGGTGCACCGCGAGGTCGACCTGTGCGCCGGCCGCCTCGGCGGCCCGTACGAGACCGGGCAGCGCCGCCAGGCCGGGCAGCGGGTCTTCGGCGCCGGACCGGCCGTGGCCGCCGTCGTTCCCGCCGTCGCGCAGCACCTCCAGGGTGGTGCGCAGCTCAGCCCTGGCCCCCCGGCAGGTCTCGGCGATGTCCTCCAGTGCCGTGGCGATCGCGTACCGGTCGAGCCGGCCCGGGTCGGCGGTCAGGATGTGCGAGGCCACCGAGGTCTGCACACCGATGAGGGTGATGCTGTGGGCCAGCAGATCGTGCAGATCGCGGGCGATCCGCAGCCGCTCCTCGGCGACCCGCCGCCGGGCCTCCTCCTCGCGGGTGCGCTCCGCGCGTTCGGCGCGCTCCAGCACGGAGGCCATGTACTGGCGGTAGACACGCATGTCGACGCCGCAGAACAGCACGGCGACGACCCAGCCGGAGATGCGCAGCAGTTCCAGGCCCTGATGGGCGTTGATGGTGAGCACCACCGTCACCATGACGGACAGGACACCGATCCCGGTCAGCAGCGTGCGCAGCGGCCGGCCGGTCACCGCCACGGTGTAGAGCGCGATCCAGGTCTGCGGCATCGGTGCCGTGTGCGCGTTGTCGAGCGCGTGGTACGGGACGAGGAGCGGGATCATGGCGAGCAGCGCGAGCAGCGGGCTGCGCCGCCGCCAGGCGATCGGTACGGCGCTCGCGATCAGGAGCGCCCAGCCGAGCGCGTCGGGCGTGCGGGCGGGGTCGGTGAGCAGGGCGAGTACGGCGGAGAGCGCACCGGCGCCCCCGGCTATGAGGGCGTCGGTGCGCGTCTTGTGCGGCGCTTCCATGGGGTCGCGGTTGACGACGGCCAGGATGCGCTCGCGGCGGCGCGTGGTCGGGGACACGCTGTCATCCTCCGGTACGGGCGGGGGGACCGTCAGCCGGTCGTGAGGAGTTCTGCTTCGCGGGGGCCGTCGGGTACGGCGGGCCGTCTGCTGAGCGCGCCCGGCCACCAGATCTTCCGCTGGAGCGCCACGCTCGCCGAGGTGACCAGATAGGTGCGGACGAGGAAGGTGTCGAGGAGTACGCCGACGGCGACGACGAAGCCCATCTGGACCAGGCTCACGATCGGCATGTTCAGCAGGACCCCGAAGGTGGCCGCGAGGACCAGGCCCGCCGAGGCGATCACGCCGCCGGTGGTGCGCAGCGCGGTGAGCGCGGCGGTCGTCGGTGCCGCTCCGGAAAGAGTCTCCTCGCGCACCCGGTGCATCAGGAAGATGCCGTAGTCGACGCCGAGCGCCACCAGGAAGACGAAGCTCAGCAACGGCAGCCCGGGGTCGGTGCCCTTCATGCCGAAGAGCGGTCCGAAGAAGAGCCCGCCGATGCCGAGCGAGGCGCCCCACACGGCGACGACGGCGGCGACGAGCAGCAGCGGCGCGACGAGGCTGCGCAGCAGGGCGATCAGGATCAGCAGGACGGAGATCAGGACGAGCGGGACGACGGCCTTGAGGTCGCGGTCATTGGCCGTCTCCGCGTCCATCTGCTGGGCACTGGGCCCGCCGACATGGCTGCCGTCCAAGGAGTCGCGCAGGGCCTTGATGGTCGCCCGCTCCCCCGGTGATTCGGGCCGGTCGGTGGCGACGACGGACAGTTCGGTCCAGCCGCCGCCACTGCGGCCGCGTGCGACGGCGGCGACGCCCTCGGTGGCACGGGCCTTCGCCAGGGTCGCACCGGCCCGTTCGGTGGGGGTGATCACGGTGATCGGCTGGGTGGAGCGGCCTGGATAGGCGGCGGCAAGGGTCTGCATCGCCGCGATCGACTCCGGCTTGCTGGAGAAGGAGTCCTCCTGCTTGAGATCGCCGGGCAGCTTGAACGCGCCCAGCGCCAGCGCGCCCAGCAGCACGCCTCCGCAGGCGAGCACGGCCACCGGCCTGCGCCCGGCCGTACCGCCCATCGCGGCGAACAGCGAACGTCGCCGGGCGGGCACGCCGCCGTACGCGGGGACGAGCGGCCAGAACACCCGGCGGCCGAGCAGCACCAGCAGCGCCGGCAGCAGCGTCGTCATGGCGAGCAGCGCACAGAGCACCCCGACGGCGGCGATGGGGCCCATGCCCCGGCTGCTGGTGAGGTCGGCCGCAAGCAGGCACAGCAGACCGGTGGCGACGGTGCCCGAGGAGGCGACGACGGCGGGCCCGCAGCCGCGCAGGGCGGCGACCATGGCGTCGTACGGCCGGACGAAGCGGCCGAGTTCCTCCCGGTAGCGGGAGACGAGCAGCAGCGCGTAGTCGGTGCCCGCGCCGAAGACGAGGATGGTCATCACGGCGGAGCCCTGGCCGGTGACGGTGATATCGAAGCCACGGTTGAGCCCGTACATCACGGCCATGGACAGGACGTCGGCGACGCCCGCGACGACGAGCGGCACCAGCCACAGCAGCGGGCTGCGATAGATGAGGATCAGCAGGATCGCCACGACGGCGACGGTCGTGTAGAGCAGCGGTCCGCCGAGGGACGCGTAGACCTTCTTCGCGTCGGTGATCAGCGCCCCCGGCCCGCCGACGTCGACGCTCAGTCCGCCGCCGCCCTCGGCGACCGCGCGGATGTCGTCGACGAAGGCGTTCCTGGCGTCGTCGTCCTGTCCCGGGCCGGTGGAGGAGACCGGGTACATCAGCGTCGTGCCGTCCTCGGACGGGACGGCGCGCGGGGTCCCGGTGAGCGGGTGAGAGCTCGCGATCCGGGCGGTCTGCTCGGCGGCCAGGGCCCGGTCGGCGGCGGTCAGTCCGCCGTCGCGGTGGTAGACGAGCACGAGTTCGGTGGCCTCACCGCCGGGCAGCGCGTCCTGGACCTTCGCCACCTGGGTGGAGTCGGCGCTCGCCGGGAGGTAGTCGACGGCACGGTTGGTCTCTACGCCGCCGAGCTTGCCCGCCAACGGCCCGGCGAGCGCGATCGCGGCGACCCAGAGCGCCAGGATCGCCCAGGGCAGTACGCGCCGCCGGTTGCCCGGCCGCGACCTCGTACCACGTGATTCCACTGCGGCCCTCATGACGGGCCCCCTTCCGCCGGGTGTCTGGTTCCTGTCCAGACTCCCGGCGTGAAGCGGTCGGTACGTCGCGCCCGGGACCGACTTCGCGGCTACTGCCGTGGGGGGCGCGCGGGGTCCGATTACTCCCGCGGCAGTACGCGTTACTCCCGCGGGAGTACGCGCCCGGTGCGGACGGGTCCGTTCAGGACGGGGTACGCGCCGCCGCGGCGAGGAGCCGGGCCGTGTCCTCGGCGCGGAGTTGCAGCGCCCCGCCGACCGTGGTCAGCACCTCGCGCTCCGCCTGCCCGTACGGGCCGTCGGCGAGCGCGATCCTGGCGCCCTGCAGCAGGATCGATTCGCGCCCGGCGGGGGCCAGATGCGGGGCGAGGGGTTCCAGCGCCTCGTGCAGTTCGATGGCGAGGGCCGCTCCGCAGGCCTCGGCCGCCGGGTCGAAGGCGGAGCCGTGGCCGATGTCGGCGGAGAGCACCTCGACGACGGTGGCGAGCTGTTCCTCCGTGCAGTCGTCGAATCCGGCTTCGCGCACGGCGGTGGCCGCGGTCTCCAGGACCGTACGGGAGGCGGTGCCGCCGGCCGCGAGTACGCCGAGCGCGACCGTGTGGACGGCGTCGCGGAGCATCGCGGAGAACCGGGTGGTGGTGGGGTGGTCGAGCACGTCGGTGCCGAAGTGGGCCCGGCAGGCGGCGCATTCGACGACGGGGCCCGCGGTGCCGCGCCGCAGCGTCGGCACGCCGAGCACCGTGAAGCGCCGACGGCCGGTGAGGCGGCGATAGTTGCGGTCGCCGCCGCAGCCGGGGCAGAAGAACTCGCCGTCGTCGACGGTGTCCCAGATGGTGCGGATGCCGCAGATACGCAGCTTCATGGCGCGTTGTCCCAGGGCTGACCACACGTCGCACACCTCCGTAACACTCCGGCAACATTGCCGTGTCGACGTGATGTTAACCACAGTCGCGATGTGGCGTCAGTACCTCGATCGTCACAACCCCCGGAGATGGCCGAACCCCGCCCCCCGGAGGCGGGTGGGCGGGGTCTTCGACCGTGCGGCTTCAGGCCCTTTCGGGCGCCGGGTCAGCGGGTGGCGCGGTTGACGGCCGAGACGACCGCCTTCAGCGAGGCACGCGTGGTGTTGGCGTCGATGCCGATGCCCCACAGGACCTTTCCGTCGATCGCGCACTCGATGTACGAGGCGGCCTGGGAGCTGGCGCCCTCGCTCATGGTGTGTTCGGTGTAGTCCAGCAGACGGGCGTCGATGCCGATGGCCTGCAGCGCTTCGAAGAACGCGGAGATCGGGCCGTTGCCGGTGCCGGTCAGCACCGTGTCCGTACCGTCCACGGTCGCCTCGACGGTGATCGTGTCCCGGCCGTCGGAGCCGGTCGTGGTCTGGCCGGAGCGGATCTGTACGCGACCCCATTGAGCCGCAGCGTCGTCCGCGTTCGGCAGGTACTCGTCCTGGAACGTGGACCAGATCTGCGTCGGCGTGACCTCGCCGCCCTCGGCATCGGTCTTGGCCTGAATGATCCGGGAGAACTCGATCTGCATCCGGCGCGGCAGGTCCAGCTTGTGGTCGTTCTTCAGGACGTAGGCGATTCCGCCCTTGCCGGACTGCGAGTTGACCCGGATGACGGCCTCGTAACTGCGGCCGACGTCCTTCGGGTCGATCGGCAGGTACGGCACCGCCCACTCGAGGTCGTCGACGGTCTTGCCCTGGGCGGCCGCGTCGGCCTCCATGGCGTCGAAGCCCTTCTTGATGGCGTCCTGGTGGGAGCCGGAGAAGGCGGTGTAGACCAGGTCGCCCGCGTAGGGGTGGCGCGGGTGGACCTCCATCTGGTTGCAGTACTCGCTGGTGCGGCGGATCTCGTCGATCTGCGAGAAGTCGATCTGCGGGTCGACGCCCTGCGAGAACAGGTTCATGCCCAGCGTGACCAGGTCGACGTTGCCGGTGCGCTCGCCCTGGCCGAACAGGCAGCCCTCGATCCGGTCCGCACCGGCCATGATGGCCAGTTCGGCGGCGGCGACGGCGGTGCCGCGGTCGTTGTGCGGGTGGACCGACAGGCAGATGTGCTCGCGGCGCGACAGGTTGCGCGACATCCACTCGAACCGGTCCGCGTGCGTGGAAGGGGTCGAACGCTCCACGGTGGCGGGCAGGTTGAGGATGATCTCGCGGCCCTCCTCCGGCTGCCAGACGTCGCAGACCGCCTCGCAGACCTCCAGGGCGAAGTCCAGCTCGGTGTCGGTGAAGATCTCGGGGCTGTACTGGTAGCCGAAGATCGTCTCCGGACCCAGCAGCTTCTCCGCGTACTCCATGACCAGCCGGGTGCCGTCCACGGCGATCTGCTTGATGTCGTCCTTCGAGCCGCGGAAGACGACCCGGCGGAAGGTGGGCGCCGTCGCGTTGTACAGGTGCACGGTCGCGCGGTGGGCGCCGACGAGGGACTCCACGGTCCGCTCGATCAGGTCCTCGCGGGCCTGCGTCAGGACGGAGATCGTCACGTCCTCGGGGATCGCGCCCTCTTCGATGATGGAGCGGACGAACGCGAAGTCGGTCTCACCGGAGGACGGGAAGCCGACCTCGATCTCCTTGTAGCCCATGCGTACGAGCAGGTCGAACATCTCGCGCTTGCGGGCCGGCGACATCGGGTCGATCAGCGCCTGGTTGCCGTCGCGCAGGTCGGTGGAGAGCCAGCGGGGCGCGACGGTGATCCGGTTGTCCGGCCAGGTGCGGTCGGGGATCTCGACGGCCTCGTAGTGGCCGTACTTGTGGATCGGCATCCCGGACGGCTTCTGCAGCTGAGTGGCGTTGGTGATCGGCGTGGGGCGGCCGACAGCGGTGTCAGTAGCGGGCTGAGCGGGATTTACGACGGTCATTGCGCAGGGCTCCTCGGGGGTCCAACCAATGGGACGGCCGACTGTGTCGCTGCAACACCAGACTCCGCGGGGAGGGGGTCGGCCTACGACTACAGGCCCTCGCCGCGGCAGCTAAGAAGAAGCAGCCCGAAACGCATGATGCGAGGAGCGTAGCCGAGAGGCGTCCGATGCGTCCGTCCCGTATCAGTATGCGGGACCAGGCACCGGAAACACCCAAGAGTGATCAATCACTCCATTTCATCAATTCCGGTCGCAATCAGTGACATCGTGATTACCCGATGCCACAGTCGCAGGTATGCAGCCTCAGTCTCAGCACGGGTTCCGCCCCGTCTTCTGCACCATCGTGCCGCCCCATGTCCTCGACAAGCTGTCGCAGTCCGACAACCCCGATCTGGCGGGCCCCGCCCGCCGAACCCTGGAGAGCGACGCCGCCCGCCGCACCCGCCGCCAGATGGCCACGGTCGTCACCGTGCCCACCGCCCGCACGACCGAGGGGGAAGCCTCCGACAAGCCCGACCGGACCCTGTACGACTGCCGCCACCGCACCCGGCTGCCCGGCACCAAGGTCCGCGCGGAGGGCCAGGAGCCGACAAAGGACGCGAGCGTCAACCGCGCGTACGCGGGGCTCGGAGCCACCTTCGAACTGCTGCTCACGGCGTACGGCCGCCGTTCGATCGACGGCAACGGGCTGCCGCTGATCGGATCGGTGCACTATGACGACAAATACAACAACGCCTTCTTCGACGGCGAGCAGATGGTCTTCGGCGACGGGGACGGCGAGATCTTCCTGGACTTCACCGTCGCCATCGACGTGATCGCCCACGAGCTGACGCACGGCCTCACCCAGTACACGGCCAATCTGAGCTACTACGGCCAGTCCGGCGCGCTCAACGAATCGGTGTCCGACGTCTTCGGCTCCCTGGTCAAGCAGTACTCACTGGGCCAGAGCGCCGACCGGGCCGACTGGCTGATCGGCGCCGGACTGCTGGCACCCGGCGTCCAGGGCGATGCCCTGCGCTCCATGAAGGCGCCGGGAACCGCGTACGACGACGACGTGCTCGGCAAGGACCCGCAGCCCGCGAAGATGGAGGACTACGTCCACACCAGCGAGGACAACGGCGGGGTGCATCTCAATTCGGGCATCCCGAACCGCGCGTTCTATCTGCTGGCGACGGCACTCGGCGGCAATGCGTGGGAGCGGGCCGGGCAGCTCTGGTTCGATGTGCTCACAGGTGGTCAACTGGCCGTGGACGCGGACTTCGCCTCCTTCGCCCGGTTGACGGTGGCCGCGGCCCGCAGCCGCTTCGGGGAAGGCGACGAGGCGGAGGCGGTCCTGAAGGCATGGTCGGAGGTGGGCGTACCGACCGCGTAGCGCACACAGCGGGCATTCCCGGGCCCGTCCGGCGATGGAGGACACCACATGCGGATCCAGGTCAGCAGGACCGGCGGCTTCGCCGGCATCGCACGCCACCGCGAGGTCGACACCACCGGACGGGCCGACGCCGGGGAGTGGGAAGCCCTGGCCGAATCGGCGCTGGCCGCGGGCCACGACACCCCGCCCCCGGGCGTCCCGGACGGCTTCCAGTACCGGATCACGATCGGCGACCGCACGATCCACTGCGCGGACCCGAAGCTGACCGACGCCCAGCGCGCGCTGATCTCACGCGTCCTGAAGGAGGGCGCGTGAGCGGGGCGTACGCCGCCTGACTGCACGGGTCGGAACCCCGGCTCCGGGCCAAAAACCCCGGACCGGGGCAGCGGTCAGAACCCCGGCTTCCGCAGCTGCTTCGGGCGGCTGCACCGGCCGCCGGACCGGGGCCTGGGTCAGAACCCGAGTTTCCGCGGCTGCTTCGGGGCCCACCCGCACGGCCGCCCTCGCACCCTTCGGCCCCAGGGGGCCTCAGCGGCTTCGGGCGGCTGCACCGGCCTCCGGCCGCCGGACCACAGCCGGGGTCAGAACCCGAGTTTCCGCAGCTGCTTCGGGTCGCGCTGCCAGTCCTTGGCCACCTTCACGTGCAGGTCCAGGAAGACCGGCGTGCCGAGCAGGGCCTCGATGTGCTTGCGCGACTTGGTGCCGACGTCCTTCAGGCGCTTGCCCTTCGGGCCGATGATGATGCCCTTCTGGCTGGGGCGCTCGATGTAGACGTTGGCGTGGATGTCGAGCAGCGGCTTGTCCGCCGGACGGTTCTCGCGCGGCAGCATCTCCTCGACGACGACCGCGATGGAGTGCGGCAGCTCGTCCCGTACGCCTTCGAGCGCGGCCTCCCGGATCAGCTCCGCGACCATGACCATCTCGGGCTCGTCCGTGAGGTCGCCCTCCGGGTAGAGCGGCGGGCTCTCCGGGAGCAGCGGCGCGATCAGATCGGCCAGCAGGCTCACCTGGCCGGCCCCTCTCCCACCACCACCCTTGTTCGAGGGACTGCGTCCCGCCTCCTGCTCCGCCTTCACCGCGGAGACCGGAATGATCTCGGCCCACTCGAAGCCGAGCTCCTCGCCGAGGCGGGAGACGGCGAGCAGCTGTTCGGCGAGCTGCTTGGAGTCGACCAGGTCGGTCTTGGTGATGACGGCGATCTTCGGGGTCTTCTTGATGCCCGCGAGTTCCTTGACGATGTACTTGTCGCCGGGGCCGAGCTTCTGGTCGGCGGGCAGGCAGAAGCCGATGACGTCGACCTCGGCCCAGGTGGTCCGCACGACGTCGTTGAGACGCTCGCCCAGCAGCGTGCGCGGCTTGTGGAGGCCCGGGGTGTCGACCAGGATCAGCTGGGCGTCCTCGCGGTGCACGATGCCGCGCACGGTGTGCCGCGTGGTCTGGGGCCGGTTGGAGGTGATCGCCACCTTCTGGCCGACCAGAGCGTTCGTGAGGGTGGACTTGCCCGCGTTGGGGCGGCCCACGAAGCAGGCGAAGCCGGCCCGGTGGGGGGCGTTGTTCACAGCCTGCTGTGCAGCGGCTTCTGTGTCAGGTCGAACGCTCATGGCGCCCATTGTCCCCGATCCTGGCGGCCCCGCCGTACCAACCGCCTCGGCGGGGCCCCTGCCGCGCCGTCTCAGGCCCTACGGGTACGGCTCCGACGGGCCCGTATCCACATCCCCGCACCCCCGCCGACGATCACCAGCAGGACCCCGGCCACCAGCCAGGGCAGTGCGAAGTACGGGGCGGCGGCGGACTCGCGGGTGTCCCGGGCGCTCGCGGTCACCTTGATCTCGCCCCATTCCAGCTGCGGCGCGCCGGCCCACTGTTCGGTCAGCCGGACCCGCTGGCGGGGCAGCAGCTCGGAGGGGATCTTCTTCAGGTCGCGGGCGAGCAGGGTGCGGCCGAAGAGTCCCTCGGCCCTGAGAGCGACCTTGGGGTTGAGGGTGACATTGCCCCGGTTGTGGAGCGTGTACGAGATGACGGCCCGGCTCTTCCCAGTGCCCGGGACCAGCGGCTGGCTGTGCTCGACCCGGACGTCGTCCACGGAGAGCGCAGGCATGGTCGGCCCGTTCACCCGCAGATAGATCCGTGCGCCGACCGCCTTGCGGATGCCGACGGCGACGGCTCCCGCATCGGCCGGGTCGATGCGTTCGTCGAGGGCGACGAGCGCGCCGGGGTGGTCACCGGGCTCGGCGTCCTCGGGGACGGTGATGGTGAGCGGGACGGTGACGGAGCCGTGCGCCCGCACGGTGACGCGGTCGCGGTCGGTCCTCGCCCAGGCGCCGACCGAGCGCTGCTTCTCGTTCTGGGCGCGGACGGCGAAACCGCCGTCGCGTGCGGTGTTGTACGCGTCGGCCGCGTACAGCCGGAAGGTCTGCGGCCGGTCCGTCTTGTTGGTGACGGTGACCTTGTCGTCGAGTGTAGCGCCGGGGTCGGCGGAGAGGTAGAAGTACGGGCGCTGACCGGCCTGTGTGGTGGCCGGGTAGACCGACCAGCTGCCGTTGTCCGCGGCGTGGGCCGTGGGCGCGCCGGTCAGGAGGAGGACGCCGGCCAGGAGGAGTACGTACAGCTTGCGCACGGTGCGGGGCCTCCGGGTTGGTCGGTCGAGAGTCGGGACGGGCGGTCCGGGCGGGTGCGCGCCCGGTCCACCGGTCGGTCGGGGCAGCTCGGTCACGTGAGCGTGAGAGTGAGCACGCCGGAGTACGCGCCGGGGGCGGTGTACGCCGGTACGGTCAGCGCGAGCCGGGCGTCGACGGTGAACTCACCGCCGGTGAGGGTCCCGTTCGGTGCGGATGCCAGCGTGGCGCCCGCGCTGCCGACCGGGCCCTCGGAACCGGCCGCGCAGGTGCTGGCGCTGCCGGACTTCGTCGCGCAGACCGGGGTCCAGGCGAGAGCGGACGCACCGATCGTCGCGCCGCCGGGGCCCTTGAAGTCGGTGACCTTTCCGGTCAGGGACCAGCCGGCGGGTCCGCCGCGGTAGTCCTCGACCGTCACCGTCTGGAGGGAGCCGCGGGAGGCGCCGCCCTTCCCGAAGTCGACCGCCGACATCTCGACGGTGTCCCCGGCCTGGACCATGGAGAGCGTGCCCGCCTTGACGGACGTGTTGAGCCGCTGGCTGCCGTCCGGGGGCTCCCCGCCGCCACTCGTGACGGTGTAGGCCTGCGGGCCCGCCCCCTTGGCCGCGTCCCAGCCGGCGCCCTCGTAGGCGACGATGCCGGTGGTGGCCGGATCGCTGACGGTCAGCCGGCCGCTGAAGCCGCCGGAGCCGTCCGCCTTGACGGTGGCCGTGTCGGCGGTCTGCTGGTCGCCGGCCCGGCCCGCGAGCGTGACGTCCGCGCCCGGGGTGAACTTCGACCCGGTCACGGTGACCGCGTCACCGGCCTTGCCGGATGCGGCCCCGAGCTGGATGGCACGCTCGTTGACCTGGCCGCCGCCGTCCGTCGCGATGATCGTCTCGGAGACGGGAGCGGGCGGGTCCGTCACCGTGCACGGGGTGTCCAGCTCCATGATGTAGCTGGTGTGGATGTTGTAGTCGCCCGGCGACAGCGTGATCTGGCCGGGCGCGGTGACCGTGAAGGTGCCGGTCATCGAGAACGACGGGAAGTTGCCCTTGCCGGGGACCGGATCGTTCTTCTTCGGGCCAGCGACGGTGATGCTCGCGGACTGCGCGCCGCCGACGGTGACCTTGCCGGTCGGCGTCATGATGTCGGCGGGCAGCGCCAGATCGACCGGGTTGCTCGCGGCCGGTTCGACGACGGTGTACGTGACCGTGACCATGTCGCCCACCATCGGGGCGGCGTTGTCGACGGTGATCTCGGCCTTCGTCGTCCCGTCGATCGGCGGGATGCCCGCGATGGCCGGCGGGATGCAGTGCGTGGGGAAGTCCACCGGCGCGGAGGCCGTCATGGTGGCCTGCGCGGGGCTCGCGAGCCCCCCTCCCCCCGCGACGACGAGCGCACCCACACCCAGCGCGGCGGCCCAGCGGCGGCCGCGCGCGGGACGTGTTCGGGCACCGGATCTTCGCACGCTGATTCTTCGTACGGTCGGACGCATGGAGCCCCCTCCTGCCGGATACGGCGCAGCGGCTCTTCTGCGCCGACTGGGGGCCCATTGACGACTCCGGCCGAAAAGAAGTCAATGGCAGCGAAACGCACTGACTGATGGGCCATCAGATGCTGTCAAGATCCTCGTTCCCCTCACCTGGTGTGCGAACGCCCCGCGCCGGTGGGGTGCGGGGCGTTCGTACACGGTGTGTGGATTCGGTCGGCGTCAGCCCGCCGTCACGCTGACCCGCAGCGTGCCGTCGGGTCCGGCGAGCAGTACCGGTGTGTCCGGGCCGCCCAGGTCCCGTACCGCGGCGCGGTCCTCGTCCGACGGGGTCTGCGCCTCGGAGACGACTGCGGCCGCCTCCAGCGAGGTGGCGCCGCTGGCCACGGCCATCGCGACGGCGGTCTGGAGCGCGCTGAGCTTCAGCGACTCCAGCCGCACGGTGCCCGCGACGTACGTACGTCCGGTCTCGTCCCGTACGGCCGCGCCCTCCGGCACACCGTTACGGGCGCGGGCGCTGCGCGCCAGCGTGACGATCTTGCGGTCCTCGGGGCCGAGGTCGGTGCTCTCAGTCATGTGCCGAGCATACGAACCGGGGGGCTCGTTCCCCGCCCCGCCCCACCCCCGAGGGGCCTATGCCCGGTCGAGCCTCAGCCGCTCCGCCTTGGGCAGGCCCGCGACCACCAGGTCGTAGGAGTCCTCGATCAGCTCACGGAGCATCCGGTCCGGTACCCCGGACACCGTCACCGTGTTCCAGTGGCGCTTGTTCATGTGCCAGCCCGGCACCACCGCGTCGTACTCCTCCCGCAGCCGCACCGCCTCGTCCGGATCGCACTTGAGGTTCACCGACAGCGGACGCGCGTCCAGCGTGCTGAGCGCGAACATCTTGCCGAGCACCTTGAAGACGGACGTCTCCGGCCCGAACGGGAACTCCTCGACGCTCGCGTTGAACTCCAGGCAGAACGCCCTCAGCTGCTGCGGAGTCACTCCGCATCCACCCCCTCCTGCCCCACGGGCTCCACCAGCACCGTGACGATCTTGTTCCGGCGGCCCGCCGTGGACTCCGCCGTCAGCCGCAGCCGGCGGCCGTCCGGCAGATCGACGACCGCCGACGCCCCGGCGATCGGTACCCGGCCCAGCGCCTTCGCCAGCAGTCCGCCGACCGTTTCCACATCCTCGTCGTCGTACTCGTCGAGGTCGAACAGGTCTCCGAGGTCGCCGATGTCCAGGCGCGCGGTCACCCGGAAGCAGCCGTTCTCCAGCTCCTGGACGGGCGGGAGTTCACGGTCGTACTCGTCGGTGATCTCGCCGACGATCTCTTCGAGGATGTCCTCGATGGTGACGATGCCCGCCGTACCGCCGTACTCGTCGATCACGACGGCGACATGACTGCGCTCCTGCTGCATCTCGCGCAGCAGATCGCCGGCGTTCTTCGTGTCGGGAACGAACGCCGCCGACCGCATCGCCGTGGAGACGAGATCGGCCTCCGAATCCCGGTTGATGTGTGTCTTGCGGACCAGGTCCTTGAGATACACGATGCCGACGATGTCGTCCTCGTTCTCCCCGGTGACGGGGATCCGCGAGAAGCCGGAGCGCAGCGCCAGGGTCAGCGCCTGCCGGATCGTCTTGTACCGCTCGATGCAGACCAGGTCGGTCCGCGGCACCATGACCTCGCGTACGAGCGTGTCACCGAGCTCGAAGACGGAGTGCACCATGCGGCGCTCCTCGTCCTCGATCAGCGACTCCGCCTCGGCGAGGTCGACCATCGCCCGCAGTTCGGCCTCGCTGGCGAACGGCCCCTTGCGGAAACCCTTGCCCGGCGTCAGTGCGTTGCCGATGAGGATCAGCAGCTGCGGGACCGGGCCCATGACCCTGGCCAGCGGCAGCAGGACGTACGCCGCCGCCGTCGCCGTGTTCAGCGGGTGCTGACGGCCGATGGTGCGCGGCGACACACCGATGGCGACGTAGGAGACCAGGACCATCACGGCCATGGCGACGGCCAGGGCCTCCCAGGTCTCCGGGAACTCCTTCAGACAGGCATACGTGACGAGCACACCGGCCGACATCTCGCAGGCGACCCGCACCAGCAGGGCGACATTGAGATAGCGGGTCGGGTCCGCCGCGACCTGTTCCAGCTTCTGGCTGCCGCGCCGCCCGGAACGGACCGCCTCGGCGGCCCGGAAGCTCGACGTACGCGCGATGCCCGCCTCCGCGCAGGCCGCCAGCCAGCCACCGACGACCAGCAGCACGACACCCAGGACCAGAGGAACGCTCACGACACGGTGGGGGCGGGCGACGGACCGGTCAGGCCGCGCTCGGCACGCCAGCCGTCGACGATCGCGGCCTGGAGGCCGAACATCTCGGTCTTCTCGTCCGGCTCCTCGTGGTCGTACCCGAGGAGGTGCAGCACTCCGTGGACGGTGAGGAGCTGGAGCTCCTCGTCCATGGAGTGCTGCGTCGGCGCGTCCTCACCCTGCTGCTTGGCGACCTCGGGGCAGAGCACGATGTCACCGAGGAGCCCCTGCGGGGGCTCCTCGTCGTCCTTGGACGGCGGACGGAGTTCGTCCATCGGGAAGGACATGACGTCCGTGGGACCCGGCAGGTCCATCCACTGGATGTGGAGCTGCTCCATGGCGTCGGTGTCCACCACGATCACCGAGAGCTCGGAGAGGGGGTGGATCCGCATCCGCGCGAGCGCGTAGCGGGCGATGTCGAGGACCGCCTGCTCGTCGACCTCGGTTCCGGACTCGTTGTTGACGTCGATCGACATGGTGCGGCGCGACTACTTCCTGTTGTGGCTGTCTCGGTTGTCGTACTTCTCGTACGCGTCGACGATACGGCCGACGAGCTTGTGCCGGACGACATCCTGGGAGGTGAGCCGGGAGAAGTGCACGTCCTGGACGCCTTCGAGGATGTCCTGGACCTGACGCAGACCGCTCTTCGTCCCGTTCGGCAGGTCGACCTGCGTGACGTCACCGGTGACGACGATCTTCGAATCGAAGCCGAGCCGGGTCAGGAACATCTTCATCTGCTCGGCGCTGGTGTTCTGCGCCTCGTCGAGGATGATGAACGCGTCGTTGAGCGTCCTTCCCCGCATGTACGCCAGCGGCGCCACCTCGATCGTCCCCGCCGCCATCAGCCGCGGGATCGAGTCGGGGTCGAGCATGTCGTGCAGTGCGTCGTAGAGAGGGCGCAGATACGGGTCGATCTTCTCGTAGAGCGTGCCGGGCAGGAAGCCGAGCCGCTCGCCCGCCTCGACGGCGGGGCGGGTCAGGATGATCCGGTTGACCTGCTTGGACTGCAGGGCCTGGACCGCCTTCGCCATGGCGAGGTAGGTCTTGCCGGTGCCCGCAGGGCCGATGCCGAAGACGACGGTGTGCTTGTCGATCGCGTCGACGTACCGCTTCTGATTGAGCGTCTTGGGACGGATGGTGCGCCCGCGGCTGGAGAGGATGTTCTGGGTGAGTACCTCGGCCGGTGTCTCCGGACCGTCCCCCTTGCCGCTCTCGGTTGCCTTGAGCATGGCGATCGAGCGTTCCACTGCGTCCTCCGTCATCGGCTGACCGGTGCGGAGCACCAGCATCATCTCGGCGAACAGGCGCTGGATCAGAGCGACTTCCGTCGCGTCCCCGGCGGCGCTGACCTCGTTTCCCCGGACATGGATGTCGGCCGCCGGGAAGGCCGTTTCGATCACGCGCAGCAGCGAGTCGCCTGAACCCAGGACCGTCACCATCGGATGCTTGGCCGGTACGGTGAACTGGGCTCGCGCCTGGCCCCGCGCGGGGGTCTGGTCTGTGGATGTCTGAGTCATGGGCCGGCTCTGTGGCCTGCACATACCTCCCGTTGCAAGGTTCTCGCCGATCGACAACCTCTGGATAACCAAGCCTACGACTCCGCGCCGACAACACCGAGGGCTTTTCCATGCGCACTGCGAACGCGTGTGCCCCGGGTCATGCCGGGCGGCGGAAGCCGATCGTCGGGACGGCCCGGCGCAGCGGCCACGGCCGGGCGGCCGTGGGCAGCAGTTTCTCCAGGAACGCGTAGCGCTGGAGCGCGGCCGGGTCCTGGTCGGCGAAGGTGCGGACCTGCTGCCACCAGGCGGCGATCTCGTCCCAGTCGGGTGCCGACAGCGATCCCCCGAACTCCTGCACCGAGAGCGCCGCGGTCAGTCCGGCGAAGGCCAGCCGGTCGGCCAGCGGCCAGTCCGCCAGGGTGCCGGTGACGAATCCGGCGACGAAGACATCGCCCGCCCCGGTCGGGTCGAGGGCCTCGACCTCGATCGCGGGCACTTCGGCGCTCGCCCCGGTCGCCGCGTCCACCGCGTACGCGCCGTCCGCGCCGAGGGTGACCACGGCGAGGGGCACCCGCTCGGCCAGGGTGTGGGCGGCGGCGCGCGGGCAGTCGGTGCGGGTGTAGCGCATCGCTTCCTCGGCGTTGGGGAGGAATGCCTGGCAGTGTCGCAGGTCGGTGAGGGCGTCCAGGTCCCAGCGGCCGGTCTCGTCCCAGCCGACATCGGCGAAGATCCGGGCGCCGTTCCCGGCCGCCTTGGCGACCCAGGGCTCGCTGCGGCCCGGAACGAGCGAGGCGATGGCGGCGCGGGCGCGGGGCGGGCAGCGCGGGAACAGGGGTTCCTCGGCGGGGATCGCGGCGCCGGGGGTGCCCGCGGGGCCCGGGGCCTCGTGGCCGTGCGAAACCATCGTCCGCTCGCCCTCGTACGCCATCGAGACGGTCACCGGCGAGTGCCAGCCGGGGACGGTGTGCGACATGGACAGGTCGATGCCCTCGCCCTGCTCCAGGGCGTCCCAGCAGTACTCGCCGTAGTGGTCGTCGCCGAACGCCGCGGCGAGCGAGGTGTGCAGCCCCAGCCGGGCCAGCGCGGTGGCCATGTTGGCGACCCCGCCGGGGCTGGAGCCCATGCCGCGGGCCCAGGACTCGGTGCCGCGCACCGGGGCGCTGTCCAGGCCGGTGAAAATGATGTCGAGGAAGACCGTTCCGGTGAGGAAGACGTCGCAGTCGGGGTCCTGCGGGGCGCGCAGCCCGTCCAGTGGGTCGATGCCTGGAATGTCTGTTCTCACCTTGCACTCCCCGGTCGCGGCAGATCCGGCCAGTGTGCCCGACGCGCGCCGGTATCCGGAGGGTCCGCGCCGCCGCTTCCGAGGGGCATGCGCCGGACCCGCGCGCAGGGATGCTGACCTGCATAAACATGCGCTGCTACCCGTATGACCGAAGGGTAAACGCATATGTGATCCGGATCACACAGGGGCGCCTTTCGGTCGACTGGGTGCAGTTGATACAAATTGGGCCCGCGAGCCCCGTCTGCGACAGCTGCCGACGCGTGCACCGCCTTCCCCGTAGTTCTCGCATTCCCGCATTCCCGCATTGCCCTCGCCTGCCCTCCCTGTCTCCTTCGCCGCTTCGGCATGTCTTCAGGAACGCCCATGTCCTCGCGCCCTCGCGCCGCGTGGCCCCTGGTCGCCGTGTTCACCGCCGGTTACCTCGCCGCCTATCTGCTCCCCACCATCGTCGGGCGGCTCTCCGTCCATCTCGGTCTCAGTACGGCCCAGGCCGGTCTGGCGGGCAGTGCCCTGCTGCTGAGTTCGGCAACCGCCGGGTTCACACTGGCGGGCCGGGTCGAGGTGTACGGGCCGCGGAAACCGGCGCGGGTCGGGCTCGTGCTGGCCATGGCGGGGTACGGCTGCGCCGCGCTGGCGAGTTCCGTGCCGCTGGTCGTCATGGGCGCGGTGATCGGCGGTTTCGGCTCCGGTACGGCTACGGCGGTGGCCGCGGCGGGCATCGCCGCCCAGCGCGATCCGCACCGGACCTCGTCGCTCGGTCTGCTGAGCGTCTCCGCGACAGCGGGTGCCCTCTATCTGACGATCCCGCACCTCGGCGGCGGACACCGGCTGCCGTTCGCCTCGATCGCCCTGGTCGCGCTGCTCGTCTGGCCCGCCACGGCACGGCTCGGCCACGCCGGGAGCGGCAGCCCTGCCGCTCCCGTCTCGCGTCGGCTGCCGCACCGCCGCTCCGGCCTGGTGCTGGCGGGCGGCATGCTCGTCTGGTCCATGGCGCAGAACGCGCTGTGGGGCGTCAGCAGCCGGATCGGGGTGGCGCAGGTGGGACTCTCCGAGGTCACCATCGGCGCGGTGTTCGCCGCCGCGCTCGGTGCGGGGCTGCTCGGGGTGATGGGCGCCGGGATGCTCGGGGCCAGGCTCGGCCGGGCGGTGCCGATCGGTGTCGGCACACTGATCATCGCGGCGAGCATCGTGCTCAGCTCGTCCGCGCGGAGCCTCGGCTCGTTCGCGACCGCCGAGATCCTGTGGAACACCGTCTACCCGGTGGTCCTGTCGTACCTGATCGGCCTGGCCGCGTCCCTGGACGTACGCGGGCGCTGGGCGGTCCTCGCGGGCTCCGCGTCATCGGTCGGGGTGGCCTGCGGGCCGGTCCTCGGCAGCGTGCTGTCCGAACAGGCCGGGTACCCGGTCATGGGCCTGGTCCTGGGGGCCGTCACGCTCCTGGTCGCGGCCCCGGTCACGGCCGTCGCCCTGCACACCGGTGGCCGTCCGCTGGTGCCGGGATCGGTGCGCCGCCGGGGTGGCGCCCCGGCCGCGCTGCTCGCCGTCACCACCGGGGCGGTGCCCGGCGCCGTGCCCAGGCTGGGCGCGCCCGAGCAGGCCGTCACGGAGATCAGCCTGCCCGTGCGCCGCAGGCGCCCGGTCAGGAACGCGTTCCGGACAGCCGGCCCGTCGGGCGGGGCCGGTCAGTCGAACGCATACGCCTCGACCTCGGACAGGTAGCGCGCCCTGCGCTCCTCGTCGTGGTCGAGGAAGGCCGCCTCGAAGGAGTTACGGGCCAGCGTGCGCAGCTGCTCCCGGTCCAGGCCGAGCGCCTCGTGGACGGCGTGGAAGGTGTCTCCGACGTAGCCGCCGAAGTAGGCGGGGTCGTCGGAGTTCACCGTGCAGAGCAGTCCGGCGGCCATCATGTCCCGCAGCGGGTGCTGTTCCAGGGTGTCGATGGCGCGCAGCCGTACGTTGGACAGCGGGCAGAGGGTGAGCGGCACCCGGTCGGCGACCAGCCGCTTCACCAGGTCCGCGTCCTCCATGCAGCGCAGCCCGTGGTCGATGCGTTCGACACCGAGGACGTCCAGGGCCTCCCGGATGTACTCGGGCGGGCCCTCCTCGCCGGCGTGGGCGACCTTGCGCAGCCCGAGCGCTCCGGCGGCCTCGTACACCTCGCGGAATTTGACGGGCGGGTGCCCGACCTCCGCCGAGTCGAGGCCGACCGCGCTGATCCGGTGCAGGTACGGCTTCGCGGACTCCAGGGTGCGCAGCGCCGATTCGGCGGACTGGTCGCGCAGGAAGCACATGATCAGCTGGGTGGAGATGCCGTGCTTCTCCTCGCTGCGGTCCAGCGCCCGGCCGAGCCCCTCGACGACGGTGCCGATCGGGACGCCGCGTGCGGTGTGCGCCTGCGGGTCGAAGAAGATCTCGGCGTGCCGGACGCCCTGGGCGGCGGCGCGGGTGAGGTACGCGTCGGCGAGCTCCTCGAAGTCCTCCTCGGTCCGGAGCACGGCCATCAGCGCGTAGTACAGGTCGAGGAAGGTCTGCAGATCGTCGAAGAGATAGGCGGTGCGCAGCTCTTCGGTGTCCGCGTACGGGAGTTGCACGCCGTTGCGTGCGGCGAGCGCAAAGGCCAGCTCGGGTTCGAGGGTTCCCTCGATGTGGAGGTGGAGTTCGGCTTTGGGAAGGTGCACGGGAATTTCACGCTCACAAATGGTGGTACCGATGTGTGTCAGATGTGCCGGGTGGGCACGGGAACCCGGCCGAGGTCCCGGGCAACGGTCAGTTCGCCCTCGAACCCCGCGTTGCGGGCCTGGGTCTCGAAGACCGCCGGGTCGTCGTACCGCTGCGAGAAGTGGGTCAGTACGAGGTGCCGTACGCCCGCGTCCCTGGCCACCCGGGCGGCCTGGCCGGCGGTCAGATGGCCGTGGTCGGTGGCGAGCCGTTCGTCCTCGTCGAGGAAGGTCGATTCGATGACCAGCAGGTCGCATCCCTCGGCGAGCACGTGCACGCCGTCGCAGAGCCTCGTGTCCATGATGAACGCGAACCGCTGGCCACGCCTGCGCTCGGAGACGTCGTCGAGGGTGACGGCGCCGAGGGCGCCCTCGCGCTGGATCCGGCCGACGTCGGGGCCCCTGATGCCGTGTTCGGCGAGTTTCGCGGGGAGCATGCGGCGCGCGTCGGGTTCGACGAGCCGGTAGCCGTACGACTCGACGGGGTGCGAGAGCCGGTGGCTGCTGAGCGTGTACGCGTCCGTGGTGGCGAGCACCCCGTCGGCGGCGACCGGGGCCTCGGTCAGCTCGACGGACTCGCGGTAGGCGGTCGCGTACCGCAGCCGCTCGAAGAAACGCTGTCCGCTCGCCGGGTAGTGCGCGGTGACCGGGTGCGGGACCTGGTCGAGGTTGATCCGCTGGATGACCCCGGCCAGGCCGAGCGAGTGGTCGCCGTGGAAGTGCGTGACGCAGATCCGGTCGATGTCGTGCGCGGCGACGCCGGCCCGCAGCATCTGGCGCTGGGTGCCCTCACCCGGGTCGAAGAGGATGCCCTCGCCGTCCCAGCGCAGCAGATAGCCGTTGTGGTTGCGGTGCCTGGTCGGGACCTGGCTGGCAGTACCGAGGACCACGAGTTCGCGTACGGACACGGTGTGCGATCGACCGTCCTAGCCGGGGGGCCACTGGAGTCCGCGGCCGCCCAGGACGTGGGCGTGCGCGTGAAAGACGGTCTGCCCGGCGCCGGAGCCGGTGTTGAGGACGACCCGGTAGCCGGCGTCCACGATCTTCTCGTCGGCGGCGACGTTCCCGGTCTCGCGCAGTATGTCGGCGGCGATGGCCGGCTCGGCGGCGGCGAGGGCGGCGGCGTCCGGGTGGTGGACGCGGGGGATGACGAGTACGTGGGTGGGGGCCTGGGGGTTGATGTCCCGGAAGGCGACGGTGGTTTCGGTCTCCCGGACGATGGTTGCCGGGATCTCGCCCGAAACGATCTTGCAGAACAGGCAGTCGGGCTGCGGTTCTCCCGCCATGGGGCTGGCTCCTCGGTCGGTGGTGATCGTCGTACGGCATGGTATCGGGATGCCTGCGGCGGGCCTTGTCCCCCTGCCCACCCCTTCCCGCTGCGCCGGCGGGGCTGAAAACCAGCCTCGCCGACGATTGAGGCGCAGGGTCCGGGGCGGAGCCCCCGTTCGGGAAGGGGCGGGGAGGGGAGGGGAGGGGAGGGGAGGGGAGGGGAGGGGAGCAGGCCCGCCGCAAGGCGACCCGCACCCCCACCCCGCCCCGCACGCCCCCTTACGCCCCCGGCCGCTCCGGCGCCCGCTTCGCCGGGGTCTGCGCCAGCGAAGCGAGTGCGATCCGGATCGCCTCGTCCAGCTGCGGATCGCGCCCCGCCGCATGGTCCTGCGGCGCCATCACGACCTCGACGTCGGGATCGACCCCGTGGTTCTCCACGCCCCAGCCGTAACCCTCGAGCCAGAACGCGTACTTGGGCTGGGTGACCAGCGTCCCGTCCACGAGCCGGTAGCGGCTGTCGATGCCGATGACGCCGCCCCAGGTGCGCGTGCCGACCACCGGGCCGATGCGCAGCGCCTTGATCGCGGCGTTCACGATGTCGCCGTCCGAGCCGGAGAACTCGTTGGCGACGGCCACCACCGGGCCGCGCGGTGCATCGTCCGGGTAGCTGTAGGGCTGCATGCCGCGCGGCATGTCCCAGCCGACGATGCGCCGGGCGAGCTTCTCCACGATCAGCTGCGAGGTGTGGCCGCCGCGGTTCTCCCGGACGTCCACGACGAGCCCCTCGTGGGCCACTTCGAGCCGCAGATCGCGGTGGAGCTGCGCCCAGCCGGAGCCGACCATGTCGGGAACGTGGAGGTAGCCGAGGCGGCCTCCGGAGTGCTCGTGGACATAGGCCCGCCGGTCGGCGACCCACGCGTGGTAGCGCAGCGCCTCCTCGTCGGCGACCGGTACGACGACGACATGGCGCGGGTCGCCGCCGTCCACCGGTGAGACGGTCAGCTCGACCGGTTTCCCGGCGGAGCCGGTGAGCAGCGGTCCGGGCCCGGCCAGCGGGTCGACCGGGTGCCCGTCTACGGCGAGGATCGCGTCGCCGACGCGCACCGCCACGCCGGGTGCGGCGAGCGGCGAGCGGGCCGCCGGGTCGGAGGTCTCGGACGGCAGGATGCGGTCGATGCGCCAACGCCCCTCGTCCGTACGGGAGATGTCCGCGCCGAGCAGACCCTGCCGGGCGGAGTCGTCGCGCCAGCCGCCGGGCGGGGTCACATAGGCGTGGGAGGTGCCGAGCTCGCCCTGCACCTCCCACAGCAGGTCCATCAGGTCGTCGTGGGTGGCGACGCGCTCCAGCACCGGCCGGTAGCGGTCCAGGACGCCGTCCCAGTCGGTGCCGCCCATGTCGGGGCGCCAGAAGTTGTCCCGCATGATGCGCCCGGCCTCGTCGTACATCTGCCGCCACTCGGCGGCCGGTTCGAGGGTCCGGCGGATCCTGGAGAGGTCGACGGTGACGCTGCTGTCGCTGCCGCCGTCGTGGTCGTCGTCACCGGCCGGGACGCGGCTGTCGGACGATACGACGCGCAGCTTGCCCCGGGTCCGCAGGGCGATCCGCCGCCCGTCGCCGCTGACCTCGAACCCGCTGACGTCGGAGGTGAGTTCCTCGCAGCGCAGCTTCTCCAGGTCGTACCGTTCGAGGACGGTCTCGGGCCGACGGGCGTCCGGCGTGGCGCCGCTCGTGCCGAGCACTCCGGTCACCGGGTGGTTCAGCCACAGCAGTCCGTCCTTCGCGGCGCGCAGCGTGGAGTAGCTGGCGGCCTCGACGGGCAGCGGCACGATCCGGTCGGCGAGCCCTTCGAGGTCGATGCGGGTGACGGGCAGCGCGGTCGGGTTGTCCTCGCCGTCGCCGCTCTTCTCCTTCTCGGTCGGGCGGCCGTGGCGCTGCGGTCCGAACGGGGAGGGCGTGGTGGCGGCGAGCGTCAGCAGATGCGGACGGCAGGCGCCGATGAACGCCAGGTCGAAGACGTGGGCGTCGTAGACCGGGTCGAAGGACCGCTCGGAGAGGAACGCGAGGTGCTTGCCGTCGGTGGTGAACGCCGGGGAGAAGTCCCGGAAGCGCAGCGGGGTGGCCTCGGCGACCGACAGGTCGGCGACGTGGGCGAGCTTGAGCTGCCTGAGTGGCTCGGGCCCGGGATGCGACCAGGCGAGCCAGGAGGAGTCGGGCGAGAAGACGAGGCCGGAGGCGTCGCCGTGTTCGCTGCGGTCCACCTCGTGGACCTCGCCGCTCTCCCGCTCGACGATCAGCACCCGCCCGTCGTGCGTGGCGACGGCGAACCGGCTGCCGTCCGGGGCCGCGGCGAGGCCGAGGACCCTGCCGATGCGGCCCGCGGCGAGGCGGCGCGGCACGGAGCCCGGTGCGGTGCCGGTGGCGGGTGCGCACTCCAGGGCGTCGTCGCCCTCGGCGTCGGTGACCCAGACGACGTGCTGGTCGCCGTCGGCCTGGAAGGCGCGCGGCATGCGCGCCCGCACCCCCGGTTCGACGGCGAGCGCGCGGGCCGGGCCCTCGCGGTGGGTGACCCAGTGGACGGCGCCGCGCGTCCCGACCGCGCTGCCGCGGCCCGTGCGGTCCGGGGACGCGGCATCGAGGTGGCTGTCGGCGTGCACGGGATGGGGCTGGAGGTCGGCGCGCTGGCCGCCGAGCCGGATGTCGAGGCGGCGGGGCGCGGTGCCTTCGAGGTCGTCCAGCAGCCAGAGCTCACCGGCCGATGCGTAACAGACGCGGGTGCCGTCGGTGCTCGCGTGGCGGGCGTAGAAGCCGTCGGCCTCGGTGTGACGGCGCAGGTCCGAGCCGTCGGGGAGCGAGGAGTAGAGCGCGCCGGCCCCCTCGTGGTCGGAGAGGAACGCCACGCGGTCACCGACCCACATCGGGCATTCGATGTTCCCGTCGAGGTCCTCGTGGAGCCGGACGAACTCCGCCGGGCCGTCGGCCACGCCCTCCACCGCGATCCACAGCTTGCCCGCGGTGCCACCCCGGTAGCGTTTCCAGGCGGCGGCCTCGCGCCCCATGGTGGCCGAGAGCAGCAGGATCCGTCCGCCCGGCCCGTACGCGAGGGAGCCGACCGGCCCGTACGGCAGGGTCCGCGCGGGCCCGCCGTCGACCGGGACGGCCCTGGCCCAGCTGCGCCGCAGTGATACCTGCCCCTGGGTGCTGATGACGAGTACGTCGCCCTCGGGCGTCCAGCCACGTACGGAGGTCCGCGCGTCGCCCCAGTACGTGAGCCGCTCGGAGCGGCCGCCGTCGACCGGCGCGACGTGCACTTCGGGCGCCCCGTCCCGGGTGGATGTCCAGGCGATGCGGGTTCCGTCGGGCGATATCCGCGGGTTGGTGACAGGTCGGTTGTCGGCGCTGACGCGCCAGGCTCGGCCGCCGTCCAGCGGCGCCAGCCAGACATCGTCCTCGGCGGTGAAGGCGATCAAATCGCCCTGGACATGGGGGTATCTGAGGTAGGCAGGCTGCGTCACACCGATCACCCTAGGCCGCGGGCGTGCTCCGCGGAACCGAGTTGGCCGGAGTCCACGGGGTGGTTCGGTGCCCGCCACGCTCATTTGCCCTGGGGCGATTCGGTCACCGTGACCGTCACGGTGACGGTCGGCCGTGCAGTGCCGCTGCCGCCCCCCAGAGGCGGATTTGCCGCGCCGGTCGACGGTGCGGCGTCGCAGTTGCCCAGCACAGCTGCCCGGAAGACTGCCGTCCCGCCGACCTTCGCGGTCAGGTCGCCCCGCACGCACCGCCCGTCGAACTCCTGGGTCACGTTGCCGTTGATCGTGATGTCCTTGCCTTCCTTGGTCCTTCCGGTGCAGTCGACGTCCGCGGTCCGGCGCGCGGAGGCGGCGGGCGACGCGCCCCCGATCAGGCCCGCGCCGGTATCGGCCGTGCAGTTGAGCCACTGGACATGGACCCCGCGGCTCTCCAGGGCGCTGGTGGCGGTCCGGTCGGTGGTCACGGCGATGGATGCGGAGTTCGGCCCGCCCACGGGCTCACAGGCCACCACACCGGCGGCCGCCGTGCCCGCGAGCGTGAACGCGGCCAGAAAACGACGGGCCCTTCTCCGACCCCATGCCCTTGATGTCCCCATACGGGCAGCTTCTCACCGTTCCCCCACGAAATGGTAGACGGCTTGCGGCCATACCGGAGTTGGCGCCGGAGCGCGAGAGAGGGCTTACGACCAGCGGCCGGTGCGCCCCAGCAGCAGTGCCGTCGCCGCCGTGCCCGCCGTCGAGGTGCGCAGGACGGACATTCCGAGCCGGCAGGTGCGGGCGCCCGCCCCGGCGAAGACCGCCAGTTCGTCCGGCGACACACCACCCTCGGGGCCGACGACCAGCACGATCTCGCCCTGGGTGGGGAGTTGGACGGTGGCCAGCGGCTCGCTGTCGTGTCCCCGGTCCTCGTGCAGGGCGGCGGCGAAGTCCGCCGTGGCCAGCAGCGCGGCAACCTGCTTGGTCGTCATCGCGTCCGCCACCTCGGGAAACCGCACCCGGCGCGACTGCTTACCGGCCTCCCGGGCGGTGTTGCGCCATTTCGCGAGGGACTTGAGTCCACGGTCGCCCTTCCACTGCGTGATGCAGCGCGAGGCCTGCCAGGGCACGATCGCGTCGACACCGGTCTCCGTCATCGTCTCGACCGCGAGCTCGCCGCGGTCACCCTTGGGCAGGGCCTGGACGACGGTGATACGGGGCGTGGGCCGCGGCTCCTCGCGGACCTCCACCAGGTCCATGACCACGAGCCGGTCCTTGCCCTCGGCGGCCCTGACGACCCCTTGCGTCCACCGGCCGTGGCCATCCGTCAGTACGACGTCCTCGCCGGCGCGCAGCCGCTTGACCGATACGGCGTGCCGCCCCTCGGATCCTTCCAGGACGAACTCGGGCCCGCCCGGGACCTGTTCGACGACGAAGACCGGTGCGGTCACTGCGTACTCCCTGTGTTCACGGCCGTCCGTGCGGCGTCCAGTTCCTCGACGAGCAGTTCGATCAGCCGGCCGGCGGGCAGCTCGCGGGCCAGCCGGTGCCCCTGGCCCGCCCACAGCGCCATGCCCTGGGCGTCGCCGGCCTTGGCCGCCGCCTTGCGCAGACCGGCGGTCAGGTAGTGGACCTGCGGGTAGGCGGCGGGGGCGTACGGGCCGTGCTCGCGCATGAAGCGGTTGACCAGGCCGCGGGCCGGGCGGCCGGAGAAGGCCCGGGTCAGGGCGGTCCGTACGAACAGCGGGTTGGTCAGCGCCTGTTTGTGCAGCGGATTCGCCCCGGACTCGGGGCAGACGAGGAATGCCGTGCCGAGCTGCGCCGCCGCCGCGCCCGCGGCGAGCACCGCCGTGATCTGGGAGCCGCGCATCAGCCCGCCGGCGGCGATGATCGGCACCTGTACGGTCTCGCGGACCTGGGCCACCAGGGAGAGGACCCCGATCCCGGTGCCGTCGGTCTGCGGGTCGTCGCGATGGGTGGACTGGTGGCCGCCCGCCTCTATGCCCTGCACGCAGACCGCGTCGGCGCCCGCCCACTGGGCGGCCTGGGCCTCCTCGGGCGTGGTGACCGTCACGACGGTGTACGTGCCGACCCCGGCGAACGCGTCGAGGGTGTCCCGGGTCGGGCAGCCGAAGGTGAACGAGACGGCCGGGACCGGGTCCTCCAGGAGGATCGCGAGTTTGGCGTCGTAGTTGTCGTCGCCGCCGGAGTCCGGATCGCCGAGCGGCGTCTCGTACCAGGTGGCCTCACCGGCGAGTTGGTGCCGGTACACCTCGACGGCGCTCGGATCGGCGAGTGCGGGCTGCGGCATGAAGAGATTGACGCCGAAGGGCTGACCGGTCAGCCCGCGCAGCTGCTTGATCTCGTGGTACATGCCGTCCGCCGTCTTGTACCCGGCGGCGAGGAAACCAAGACCGCCCGCTTCGGCGACGGCCGCGACGAGCTCCGGACAGGAGACACCCCCTGCCATCGGGGCCTGCACGATCGGATACCGGCAGAGATCGGTCAACACGGATGACATGACCGCATCGTGTCACGTCCCGCTCACCTCGGCGTGCCCAGCCCCGGGTCCTCTTTGTCCTTAAATCTATCCTCGAACGCCGGACGGCTCGGCAAGCGAGCCCGTCCGGCGTTCAGGGACGGCGTTCAGGGACCGTACGCAGGACGGGCGCGCGGGCGATCCCCAGGGACCGTCAGCGGCCGTTGAAGGCGTCCTTCAGGCGGGAGAACAGCCCCTGCTGCCCGGGCTGGAACTGGCCGGTGGGCCGCTCCTCGCCGCGCAGCTTCGCGAAGTCCCGCAGCAGTCGCTCCTGCTCCGGGTCCAGCTTCGTCGGGGTCATGACCTCGACGTGCACGATGAGATCGCCGCGCCCGCCGCCCCGCAGATGCGTGATGCCGCGGCCGTGCAGCGGGACCGACTGGCCCGACTGCGTGCCGGGCCGGATGTCGACCTCCTCCAGGCCGTCGAGCGTCTCCAGCGGCACCTTGGTGCCGAGCGCGCCCGCCGTCATCGGGATGGTGACCGTGCAGTGCAGATCGTCGCCGCGGCGCTGGAACACCGAGTGCGGCAGCTCGTGGATCTCCACGTACAGGTCGCCGGCCGGGCCGCCGCCGGGGCCGACCTCGCCCTCGCCCGCGAGTTGGATGCGGGTGCCGTTGTCGACACCGGCGGGGATCTTCACGGTGAGCGTGCGCCTGGACCGGATGCGGCCGTCGCCGGCGCACTCCGGGCACGGCGTCGGCACGACCGTACCGAAGCCCTGACACTGCGGGCAGGGCCGCGAGGTCATGACCTGGCCGAGGAAGGACCGGGTGACCTGGGAGACCTCACCGCGGCCGCGGCACATGTCACAGGTCTGGGCGGAGGTGCCGGGAGCGGCGCCCTCGCCGTTGCAGGTCGCACAGACAACCGCCGTGTCGACCTGGATGTCCTTCGTGGTGCCGAACGCGGCCTCGGCGAGATCGATCTCCAGCCGGATCATCGCGTCCTGGCCGCGCCGGGTGCGCGAACGGGGCCCGCGCTGCGACGACGTACCGAAGAACGCGTCCATGATGTCGGAGAAGTTGCCGAAGCCACCCTGTCCGAATCCACCGGCGCCACCGCCGCCGGAGGCGGACAGCGGGTCGCCGCCGAGGTCGTAGACCTGCTTCTTCTGCGCGTCCGACAACACCTCGTAGGCGGCGTTGATCTCCTTGAACCGCTCCTGGGTCTTCGGATCGGGGTTCACATCCGGATGCAGCTCGCGAGCGAGCCGCCGGAATGCCTTCTTGATCTCGTCCTGAGATGCGTCGCGGCGCACGCCGAGTACGGCGTAGTAGTCCGTGGCCACTTACGACTCCGCCAGGATCTGTCCGACGTAACGTGCCACTGCGCGTACCGCTCCCATCGTTCCGGGGTAGTCCATGCGGGTCGGTCCGACCACGCCGAGTTTGGCGACTGCTTCGTCGCCCGAACCGTAGCCGACCGCGACGACGGACGTGGAGTTGAGCCCCTCGTGGGCGTTCTCGTGCCCGATTCGTACGGTCATGCCCGAGTCCTTGGCCTCGCCGAGCAGCTTCAGCAGCACGACCTGCTCCTCCAGTGCCTCCAGCACCGGCCGGATCATCACAGGGAAGTCGTGCCCGAAGCGGGTGAGGTTGGAGGTGCCGCCGATCATCAGCCGCTCCTCCGTCTCCTCGACGAGGGTTTCGAGCAGGGTGGAGAGCACGGTGGAGACCGTTCCCCGGTCCTCGCTCTCGAATGAGTCCGGCAGATCCTGCACCAGTTGCGGGACATCCGCGAAGCGGCGCCCGACGACCCGGCTGTTGAGCCGGGCCCGCAGATCGGCGAGCGACGTCTCACCGAACGGGGCGGGACAGTCGATCATGCGCTGTTCGACCCGGCCGGTGTCCGTGATCAGCACGAGCATCAGCCGGGCGGACGCCAGCGACAGCAGCTCCACATGCCGCACCGTGGACCGGGTCAGCGAGGGGTACTGCACGATGGCGACCTGCCGGGTCAGCTGCGCGAGCAGCCGTACGGTACGGCCCACGACGTCGTCGAGGTCGACCGCGCCGTCGAGGAAGTTGTGAATGGCACGGCGTTCCGGCGACGAGAGGGGCTTGACGCCCGCGAGCTTGTCGACGAAGAGCCGGTAGCCCTTGTCCGTCGGGATGCGTCCCGCACTGGTGTGGGGCTGGGCGATGAAGCCCTCGTCCTCCAGCACCGCCATGTCGTTGCGGACGGTGGCCGGGGAGACCCCCAGCTTGTGCCGCTCGGTGAGCGCCTTGGAACCCACGGGCTCCTCGGTGCCGACATAGTCCTGGACGATGGCGCGCAGCACTTCGAGTCTGCGTTCGCTGAGCATCGCGCACACCTCCAGCTGTGTTCCTCGTGGTTCTCGGGCCGTTCCTGGTTCATTCCCAGGAATCCGCCTGGCACTCTGTCGTCGCGAGTGCCAGCGACCCCCCGGCCAGTGTACGGCGGCCGAGTGGGGGCCTAGCAAGGGCGACCGGCACGCTACCCCGAGAGACCGCGCAGGTCGTTGCCGATAGCGTCGCTGTATGTATGTCTCTTGGGAAGAGTTCGGCTGGGAGCGACTCGGTCACGGAATGGGCCGTCGGCGCCTTCCCGGATGGGATGCGACCGTCGCACTGGTGGCCGGAGAGGAGGGAGTGCTGCTCTACGACACCGGATCGACACTCCGCGAAGGCGCCGAAGTACGGGCTCAGGCACAGGCCCTGCTCGGCCGCAAGGTGACGCATATCGCACTCAGCCACCCTCATTTCGACCATGTGCTGGGCACCGCGGCGTTCTCCGGCGCCCAGGTGTACGGGGCGGTCGGCATGGCGGGCCTGCTGACGTCCGGGGCGGACGCCCTGTACGCCTCCGCGGTACGCCACGGGGTGTCCGAGCACGACGCGGCGGAGGCCACCGGTGTCGTGGTGGCGCCGCACCACGAGGTGTGCGGTGAGTGGACGCTCGATCTGGGGGGCGGCCGCCAGGTGCTGCTGGCGAACGTGGGCCCCGCCCACAGCGGCCACGACCTGGCCGTGCTCGTGCCCGGCTCCCCCACGGTGGTGCTCTGCGGGGACCTGGTCGAGGAGTCCGGCGAACCGCAGGCGGGCCGGGACGCGGTCCCGTCGCGCTGGCCGGCCGCGCTGGACCGGCTGCTGGAACTCGGGGGCGAGGACGCGGTGTACGTGCCGGGGCACGGGGCGGTGGTGGACGCGGCGTTCGTCAGGGGGCAGCGGGACCGGCTGGCCGCCCTCTTCGGCGTGTCGTGACCGGTTCCCGTCCTATCGTCTTCCGATGCGCAGTTACCAGCCGGACCTGACCCCGCCGTGGAAGAGGTCCGCCCCCGTTCCCGAGGTCCCCGCCGAGCCCGATCTGGTCGTGGAGGAGGTCTCCACCGGATTCTGCGGTGCGGTGATCCGCTGCGAGAAGACGGCCCAGGGTCCGACGGTGACCCTGGAGGACCGTTTCGGCAAGCACCGGGTGTTCCCAATGGAACCGCGCGGCTTCCTGCTGGAGGGCCGGGTGGTCACGCTCGTACGGCCGTCGGCCACCGCGCCCGTGCGCCCGGCGCGCACGGCCTCGGGCTCGGTCGCGGTCCCCGGGGCGCGCGCCCGGGTCGCGCGGGCGGGCCGGATCTATGTGGAGGGCCGCCACGACGCGGAGCTGGTCGAGCGGGTCTGGGGCGACGATCTGCGGGTCGAGGGCGTGGTCGTCGAATACCTGGAGGGCATCGACGACCTCCCGGCTGTCGTGCGCGAATTCTCCCCCGGCCCGGACGCCAGGCTGGGCGTCCTGGTCGACCACCTGGTTCCCGGCTCCAAGGAGTCCCGGATCGCGGACCAGATCTCGGACGCGAACGTGCTGGTGGTCGGCCATCCCTACATCGACGTATGGGAGGCGGTGAAGCCGTCGTCCGTGGGGATCGACGCCTGGCCGGTGATCCCGCGCGGCCAGGACTGGAAGACGGGCGTGTGCCGCGCGCTGGGCTGGGAGGAGAACACGGGCGCGGCCTGGCAGCGGATCCTGTCCACGGTGCGCTCGTACCGGGATCTGGAGCCGGCCCTGCTGGGCTCCGTGGAACACCTGATCGACTTCGTGACGGCGCCGGACACAAGCCCCTCCGGCGTTTGAGGAGCGGGGGCGCGGGGGCACCCGCGCCCCCGCCTGCCCGCCCCCTCAGTCGACCAGGTCCCGCACCACCGCGTCCGCCAACAGCCGTCCCCGCAACGTGAGTACCGCCCGCCCCTCCCCGTACGGCGCCGGCTCCAGCAGCCCGTCCGCCACCGCCCGGCCCGCCGCGGCCAGCCCCGCCGGTGCCAGCAGCGACAACGGGCATCCGTCCACGAGCCGCAGCTCCAGCAGGATCCGCTCGACCCGCCGGTCCTCCGCGGAGAGGATCTCGCGCCCGGCCCCCGGCGACCGCCCCTCGGCCAGCGCCTGCGCGTACGCCCCCGGATGCTTCACGTTCCACCAGCGCACCCCGCCGACATGGCTGTGCGCCCCGGGACCGGCACCCCACCAGTCGGCGCCCCGCCAGTACAGCTCGTTGTGCAGGCACCGTCCCTCGGGCGTGCGGGACCAGTTCGACACCTCGTACCAGGAGAAGCCCGCCGCGGCCATCGCCTCGTCCGCGATCAGGTACCGGTCCGCGTGGGCGTCGTCATCGGTCATCGGGATCTCGCCGCGCCGGATCCGCCGGGCCAGCTGCGTGCCCTCCTCGACGATCAGCGCGTACGCCGACACGTGGTCCGGCCCCGCCCCGATCGCCGCGTCCAGCGAGGCCCGCCAGTCGTCGTCGGACTCCCCGGGCGTTCCGTAGATCAGATCGAGGTTGACGTGCTCGAAGCCCGCCTCCCGCGCCTCGGCGACACATGCCTCGGGCCGGCCCGGCGTGTGCGTGCGGTCCAGGATCTTCAGCACGTGCTGCCGCGCGCTCTGCATCCCGAACGAGACCCGGTTGAAGCCGCCCTCGCGCAGCTCGGCCAGATACGCCGGATCGACGGATTCCGGGTTGGCCTCGGTGGTGATCTCGGCATCGTCCGCGAGCCCGAACTCCGCACGGATCGCGCCCAGCATCCGTACCAGGTCCCCGGCGGCCAGCAGCGTCGGCGTGCCGCCGCCGACGAAGACCGTACGGACCGGACGCGGATCGTCGCCGAGGATCTTGCGGGCCTGGCGGACCTCGCCGATCAGATGGGCGGCGTAGTTGTCCCGGGAGGCCAGCGCACCGCCGGAGCCGCGCAGCTCGGTGGCGGTGTAGGTGTTGAAGTCGCAGTAGCCGCAGCGGGTCGCGCAGTAGGGCACATGCAGGTAGAAGCCGAGCGGCCGGTCGGCGGCGCCTTCCAGGGCATGGCGGGGCAGCGCCCCGTCGTCGGGTACGGGTTCACCATCGGGCAGTACGGAAGGCATACCGCCCATTGTCGCTCGCCGCCGGGGAACCCCGGGACACGTCCATGATCACGAAGGCCGCCCGTCCGTCGTCGGACGCGGGCCGGGTGAGGCCGGGCGCCCGTCCCCGGCCTCCTGGCCTCACCCCGCCTGCAGCACCAGCAGCGCCAGATCGTCGTCGGGCGGCCGCTCGGCGAATTCGTGCACAGCCCGCTTGATGCGGTCCGCGATCCCGTCCGCCGACAGCCCGGCGCAGTCGGCCAGCGCACGGGCCAGACCGTCCCCGTCATCGAACATCAGCGCCCCGGAGCGCCGCTCCGTCACGCCGTCCGTGACGCACAGCAGACTGTCGCCCGGTGCCAGGTCGAAGCTCTGGCTCTCGTACGCGACGTCGTCGAAGATCCCGAGCAGCATCTGCGGCTCGGCGGCCGGGCGCACCGAGCCGTCGGGCCGCAGATGCAGGGGCAGCGGGTGGCCGGCGCTGGCCACGGTGCAGCACACGCCGCCGTCGGGCAGCGGCACCAGTTCCCCATACAGCAGGGAGAGGAAGCGGGACTGCCCGGTGTCCGCCGTCTGCTGGCCGCCCGCCGCCGCCACCATGAGCGCGGCCGCCTCGGCGGCCTCCATCGCATCGTCCAGGAGCAGCCGGTTGAGCCGGTCCAGCACCTCGCCGACGCCGAAACCCTCACGGGCCAGCAGCCGCAGCCAGGGCCGGGCCAGACCGGTGACGACGGCGGCTTCGGGGCCGCTGCCCTGGACGTCGCCGAGAACGAAGCACCAGCGGTCGCCGGGGCACGGGAAGATGTCGTAGAAGTCTCCGCCGACGACCCCGTCGTCACTGGGTTCGTACACCAGTGAGCTGGTGACGCCGGGTATGTCGGCGACCTTGCCGGGCAGCAGTGCGCGTTGCAGGATGCGGCTGATGGTGGCCTGCCGGGTGTACGCGCGGGCGGCGCCGACGGCGAGGCCGACACGACGTACGAAGTCCTCGATCAGGGCGGTCACTTCGTCGGGGACGCGTGCGGTGCCCTCGCGGCCGAGGAATACGGCGCCGAGGGTCCGGCCGCCCGAGGTGATCCGGTAGGCGAGAGCGGACTCGGGGGGCTCGTCGACCTTCTCGCCGTCCTCCTCTCCCCCGGGCCAGGGCAGCGAGACGGGCCCGGTGCCCACCCGCTCGGGCAGCCGGATCGGGTCCTGCTCCAGCAGCGTACGCAGCTGCCCGGTCTCGGCCTCGTCGCGGTGCCAGACGCTGGCGAGCCGGGGCACTGCCGCGGGACCGCCGTTCTCGGGTTCCAGCCAGATCGCGCACCAGTCGGCGAGTCTGGGCACCAGTAACTGTCCGGCGAGCGCCGCCACGATGTCCTCGTCGAGCTGGCCGGCGAGCAGGTCCGAGGCCTCGGCGAGGAACGAGAGAGCGCCGCGGCCCGCCCAGTCCGCGCCGTCGCGCAGGGCCCGCCGGGCGCTGGGGGCGAGCAGTTCGGCGGCGCGCAGTCCCTGCTGGAATCCGGGCTCGGTGGACGGTTCGGGGAACGGGTTCCAGTCGTCGACGGGGAGCCGGGCCCAGACCGTCTTGAGGCCGGTGCGGTAGGTGATGCCCCAGCGCTCGGCCAGGGTACCGACGAGCTGGAGTCCACGGCCGTACTCGGCGGGATCGGCGGAGCCGGTGGTGGCCCCGCTCTCCGCCGCGTCGGCCGGGTCGCCGTCCTCCGGACGTTCGCTGCGCACGGCGCGGGCCGGGTGATGGTCGGAGACCTCCAACACCAGAGCCGCGGCCTCGTCCTCGGTGGCCTCCTCCAGCCGGCACAGCAGCTCGACGTTGGTCCCGGCGTGCACGACCGCGTTGGTGACCAGCTCGCTGACGACGACCGCCGCGTCGTCGGCCAGCCGCTCGCTGAAGCCCACGGCCGCCGGCAGTCCGAGCCCGCTCCATTCGGTGAGCGCCGCCTCGACGAACCGGCGGCCGGCGGAGGGTGCGAGGAGGTTTCCGGGCAGGGACGTACGGGCGACGGGCCGTGCGTCCGCATGGCCGACGGTGTTGCCGGGACGTTGAACGATGTCCCGCTGCAAGGGAATGGGCCCCACGGTGCAGCTCCTGACCTGTTCGCGCTCTGTCTGTTCTCGTTCTGTCTGTCTGTTCTCGCTGGGCGCCACTGACGACACCGACAGAGTGACAGATGGGCCATGCCCATAAGCGGCGAGTTGCCGAAGTGGGCGGAGAAAGTGAGCGGAGCGTGACAGGGGCGGCCGCACCGTACGGCCGCCGCCCGAGGAGCTGTGTTACGCCTCGCGGCTCCCCGCGTACATGTCGTCGATGAGGTCCTTGTACTCGCGCTCGACAACCGGCCGCTTCAGTTTGAGACTGGGCGTCAGCTCGCCGTGCTCGATGTCGAGATCGCGGGGCAGCAGCCGGAACTTCTTGATGGTCTGCCAGCGCTGCAGCCCCTCGTTGAGCCGCTTCACGTAGCCCTCGATGAGCACGACGGTCTGCGGGGCGGCCACCACGTCGGCGTACGGCTTCCCGCCCAGACCGTTCTCGGCGGCCCAGCCGAGGATGGTCGGCTCGTCGAGTGCGATCAGGGCGGTGCAGAAGTTACGGTCCGCGCCGTGCACGAGGATGTTGGAGACGAACGGGCAGACCGCCTTGAACTGTCCCTCGACCTCCGCCGGGGCGATGTACTTGCCGCCGGACGTCTTGATGAGGTCCTTCTTGCGGTCGGTGATCCGGAGGTAGCCGTCCACGGACAGCTCTCCGATGTCACCGGTGTGGAACCAGCCGTCCGCCTCCAGCACCTCGGCGGTCTTCTCCGGCAGACCCTGGTAGCCCTCCATCAGACCGGGACCGCGCAGCAGGATCTCGCCGTCGTCGGCGATCCGTACTTCGGTGCCGGGGAGCGGCTTGCCGACGGTGCCGGTGCGGTATGCCTCGCCCGGGTTGACGAAGGAGGCGGCGCTGGTCTCGGTGAGGCCGTAGCCCTCCAGGATGTGGATGCCGGCGCCCGCGAAGAAGTAGCCGATGTCGGGGGCGAGTGCCGCGGAGCCGGAGACACAGGCGCGCAGCCGGCCGCCGAAGGCCTCGCGGATCTTGGCGAAGACGAGGGTGTCGGCGACCTTGTGCTTGGCGCCGAGCGCGAACGGGACGGAGGCCGTGCCGGTGCGCCGGAAGTTGTCCTGCGAGACGGCCGCGTACTCGCGGGCGACCTTGGCCGCCCACTGGAAGATCTTGTACTTGGCCCCGCCACCGGCCCGTGCCTTGGCGGCGACACCGTTGTAGACCTTCTCGAAGATTCGGGGAACGGCGGCCATGTACGTCGGCTGGACCACCGGCAGATTCTCGATGATCTTGTCGACCCGGCCGTCGACAGCGGTGACGTGGCCGACCTCGATCTGGCCGGAGGTGAGGACCTTGCCGAAGACGTGCGCGAGCGGCAGCCAGAGGTACTGGACGTCGTCCTTGGTGATCAGGCCGGTCCCGACGGTGGCCTTGGCCATGTAGGACCAGTTGTCGTGCGGCAGGCGTACGCCCTTGGGGCGGCCGGTGGTGCCCGAGGTGTAGATCAGGGTGGCCAGCTGGTCGGACGTGATCGCGGACACCCGCTCCTCGACCGCGCCGGGGTTCTTCGCCAAGTGCTCTGCGCCGCGGGCCTCCAGGTCGGCGAGGGTGAGCACCCAGCCCTCGGGGTCGCCCTCGGCGGGCCCGGCGTCCTCGGGGTCGATGACGACGACATGGGCGAGGTTCGGCAGCTCGGCGCGGCGCTCGCGGGCCTTGGCCAGCTGGCCGGCGTCCTCGGCGATCAGCACCCGGCTCTCGGAGTCGGAGAGGATGAACGCCGACTCCTCGGCGTTGGTCGACGGGTAGATCGTGGTGGTGGCGGCGCCCGCGCACATCACACCGAGGTCGACGAGGATCCATTCCACGCGGGTACTGGCGGCGAGTGCGATCCGCTCCTCCGGCTGGACGCCCAGACCGATCAGCCCTGCCGCGATGGCGTACACGCGCTCGGCGGCCTGTGCCCAGCTCAGCGACTTCCACTCGTCGGGCCCCTCGCCGGCGGCCGACGGGACGGGGTAGCGGTAGGCCTCCCCGTCGGGGGTGGCCGCCACGCGGTCGACGAAGAGGTTCGCCACGGAGGGCGGTCGGTTATCGATCAGGGTCTGTGTGTCGCTCACGACGTCCTCCGGGCCTGCGGCGGTACTTCACGACCGGCTGCTTGTTCCTGCTGACTGTGCTTGTTCCTGTTGTTCCTGTGCGTGTCCTGCGTACGTCTGCGTTTCTGTCCTGCGGCACCTGGCCTGCGGTGGCCGGCCTGCGGTGCCCGATCCAGCTTGTTTAACTGGCGAGTAACTACGAAGCCGTGATCAGGGTAGAGCGCGCGCGTCCGCCGCGTAAGAGGCAACGGGCCGCCGCTTCATAACGAACGAGCCCCTGTGTCGCAGTGCGCTGCGACACAGGGGCCCGTTGGGCTACCACCGAGTAGGGGGCGGGACGGAACCGGACTGCGGGCCCGATCCGGAACCGGACTGCGGGCGCGATCCTGAACCGGAGCCGGGAGCCGGCCCTCGGCCTCGCGGCGGGGGCTACTTCTTGCCCTTGCCCTCCCCGCCCGACTCGTCCGTCGACAGCACGGCGATGAAGGCCTCCTGCGGCACCTCCACATTGCCGACCATCTTCATCCGCTTCTTGCCTTCCTTCTGCTTCTCCAGCAGCTTCCGCTTACGGGAGATGTCACCGCCGTAGCACTTGGCGAGGACGTCCTTGCGGATGGCACGGACCGTCTCACGGGCGATGACCCGGGAGCCGATGGCGGCCTGGATCGGCACCTCGAAGTTCTGCCGCGGGATCAGCTCGCGCAGCTTGGCGACGAGCCGCACGCCGTACGCGTACGCCTTGTCCTTGTGCGTGACCGCGGAGAACGCGTCGACCTTGTCGCCGTGCAGCAGGATGTCGACCTTGACGAGCTGGGCGGACTGCTCGCCGGTGGGCTCGTAGTCGAGGGAGGCGTAGCCCCGGGTCTTGGACTTCAGCTGGTCGAAGAAGTCGAAGACGATCTCGGCGAGCGGCAGGGTGTAGCGGATCTCGACCCGGTCCTCGGAGAGGTAGTCCATGCCGAGGAGGGTGCCGCGCCGGTTCTGGCAGAGCTCCATGATCGCGCCGATGAACTCGCTGGGGGCCAGGACCGTGGCGCGCACGACGGGCTCGTGCACCTTGTCGATCTTGCCCTCGGGGAATTCGCTCGGATTGGTGACGGTGTGCTCGGTGCCGTCCTCCATCTCGACGCGGTAGACCACGTTGGGGGCGGTGGCGATGAGTTCGAGGCCGAACTCGCGCTCCAGCCGCTCGCGGATCACGTCGAGGTGGAGCAGGCCGAGGAAGCCGACGCGGAAGCCGAAGCCGAGCGCGGCGGAGGTCTCCGGTTCGTACACCAGGGCGGCGTCGTTGAGCTGGAGCTTGTCGAGCGCCTCGCGCAGGTCCGGGTAGTCCGAACCGTCCAGCGGGTACAGGCCCGAGAACACCATCGGCTTGGGGTCCTTGTAGCCGCCCAGCGCCTCGGTCGCGCCCTTGTTCAGGGAGGTGATGGTGTCACCGACCTTGGACTGCCGGACGTCCTTCACACCGGTGATGATGTAGCCCACCTCGCCCACGCCGAGGCCGTCGGCCGGGGTCATCTCCGGGGAGGAGACCCCGATCTCCAGCAGCTCGTGGGTGGCGCCGGTGGACATCATCCTGATGCGCTCGCGCTTGTTGAGCTGACCGTCGACGACACGGACGTACGTGACGACACCGCGGTACGAGTCGTAGACCGAGTCGAAGATCATCGCGCGGGCGGGGGCATCGGCTTGGCCGACCGGGGCCGGTACGTCCTTGACCACACGGTCGAGCAGCGCTTCCACACCGAGGCCGGTCTTCGCCGAGACCTTGAGCACGTCCTCCGGCTGGCAGCCGATGAGGTTGGCCAGTTCCTCGGAGAACTTCTCCGGCTGCGCGGCCGGCAGGTCGATCTTGTTGAGGACCGGGACGATGGTGAGGTCGTTCTCCATCGCCAGGTAGAGGTTGGCCAGCGTCTGGGCCTCGATGCCCTGCGCGGCGTCGACCAGCAGGACCGTGCCCTCGCAGGCGGCGAGCGAGCGGGAGACCTCGTAGGTGAAGTCCACGTGGCCCGGGGTGTCGATCATGTTGAGGATATGGGTGCGGCCCTGGTCCTCACCCGTTTCGGGCGCCCAGGGCAGACGCACCGCCTGGGACTTGATGGTGATGCCACGCTCGCGCTCGATGTCCATCCGGTCGAGGTACTGAGCGCGCATCTGCCGCTGGTCGACCACGCCCGTCAGCTGAAGCATCCGGTCGGCAAGGGTCGACTTGCCGTGGTCGATGTGCGCGATGATGCAGAAGTTGCGGATCAGCGCCGGGTCGGTACGGCTCGGCTCGGGCACGTGGATAGGAGTCGCGGGCACGCAGGGTCCTGATTCTTGAGACGCCGAACGCCGTGTCTCGGGTCGATGTCGGTTCGGTCGGATCGATACGTAGCCTCCATCGTCCCATGGTTGCGGGGCGGAGACCGGTTTGGGCCGGTCGGAGCGGGGCTGGTACCGTTGACAGCTGTGCCTCGCGACCCTCTCGGGCCGTGCGGCGCACATCGAAGATCCAACGAACCTGAAAAGGCTCTTTCGTGGCGAACATCAAGTCCCAGATCAAGCGGAACAAGACGAACGAGAAGGCGCGCCTGCGCAACAAGGCCGTCAAGTCCTCGCTCAAGACCGCTATCCGCAAGGCCCGTGAGGCTGCCGCCGCCGGTGACGTCGAGAAGGCCACCACGGCCGCTCGCGACGCCTCCCGCGCGCTCGACAAGGCCGTCTCGAAGGGTGTCATCCACAAGAACGCCGCCGCCAACAAGAAGTCGGCGCTGGCCTCCAAGGTTGCCTCCCTCCAGGGCTGAGCTTTCTGAGTTACCGCCGGAACGGACCAGCGGGCCCTCTCTCCCGCCCCTGACCGGCCCCCGCGCCGCACACCGAACCTGCGTTCGCCACGCGGGTGCGGCGCACCGAGTGTGATCCGAAGGCCCTGGCCTCCGCTCTCCCCAGAGCGAGGCCGGGGCCTTCGGTGTACGCCCCGCTCGGGCCGCGCTGTGTTTTTTGCGGTCCGGCCACCGCTTTCCTGCCGCTTCTCGCGATCCGGTTACCGGCTTCCCACCGCTTCTCGCGATTCCGTTTCCGGCTTCCCTACCGCCCTTCGCGGTCCGGCCATCGCTTTCCCACCGTCCGGCCTACCGTCCGGACCGCGCTGCCCGCGCCACCGCGACCACGGCCTTCTCCAACGCGTACTCCGGGTCGTCGCCGCCGCCCTTGACTCCCGCGTCCGCATCCGCGACCGCCCGCAGCGCCACGGCCACGCCGTCCGGCGTCCACCCCCGCATCTGCTGACGCACCCGGTCGATCTTCCACGGCGGCATGCCCAGCTCACGGGCGAGGTCCGCGGGGCGCCCTCCGCGGGCCGAGGACAGCTTGCCGATGGCCCGTACGCCCTGCGCCAGCGCGCTGGTGATCAGCACGGGCGCCACTCCGGTCGACAGCGACCAACGCAGTGCCTCAAGCGCTTCCGCCGCCCGTCCTTCCACCGCGCGGTCGGCGACGGTGAAGCTCGACGCCTCGGCTCGACCCGTGTAGTAACGGGCGACGACCGCCTCGTCGATCGTGCCCTCGACATCCGCGACGAGCTGCGAGACCGCGCTCGCCAGCTCCCGCAGATCGCTGCCGATGGAATCGACCAGCGCCTGACACGCCTCGGGGGTCGCCGAGCGCCCCAGCGCCCGGAACTCCGACCGTACGAACGAGAGCCGCTCGGCCGGTTTGGTCGTCTTCGGACAGGCGACCTCCCGTGCCCCGGCCTTGCGCGCCGCGTCCAGCAGCCCCTTGCCCTTGGCGCCGCCCGCGTGCAGCAGAACGAGGGTGATCTCCTCGACCGGATCGCCGAGGTACGCCTTGACGTCCTTGATCGTGTCGGCGGAAAGGTCCTGCGCATTGCGCACGATCACCACCTTGCGCTCGGCGAAGAGCGACGGGCTCGTCAGCTCGGCGAGGGTGCCGGGCTGGAGCTGATCCGAGGTGAGGTCGCGGACGTCCGTGTCGGGGTCGGAGGCGCGGGCCGCCGCCACCACCTGTTGCACGGCGCGGTCGAGGAGCAGGTCCTCCTGGCCCACGGCGAGCGTGAGGGGGGCGAGCGAGTCGTCGGTGGAATTCCTTCTGGTGGCCATCGCCGTCCAGCATCCCACGCGCCACTGACAGTCGCCGGACTCCCCACCCGCCTCGTGCGGGCGCCGGGGCAGCCCCGCTGTCCGGCATGCGGGCGCCGGGGCAGCCCCGCTGTCCGGCGTGCTGACGCCAGGCATCCGATCACCGGGAGCCGTCGGATGCTGAAAATCTCCGCTCAACGGATCGGGAGATTCAGCCCGCTGGTACGGTCCCGGCCGCCGTATGAGATCCAGCGAGTACCAGGAGTAGCAGGAGGGGTTCCGAAATTGAACTCGCCAGCGATTCCTTATCGTCGACTCGGCAACACCGGTCTGAAAATCTCCGCCCTCGGGCTGGGATGCATGGGAATGAGCCAGACCTATGGAACACCGGACGACAGGGAATCCATCAGGACAATCCACCGCGCTCTCGAACTCGGCTGCACTTTCTTCGACACCGCGGAGTCGTACGGCCCGTTCGTCAACGAGGAACTCTTGGGCAGGGCGCTGCAGGGCCGCAGGGACGGCGCGGTGGTCGCGACGAAGTTCGGCTGGGAGTACGAGGGCACCCGGCGCGGCGCGCTCAACAGCCGGCCCGAGCGCATCCGGCGGGTGGTCGACGAGAGCCTGATACGGCTGGGTACGGACCGGATCGATGTCCTGTATCGGCACCGGGTGGACCTGGAGGTGCCGATCGCGGACGTGGCGGGTGCGGTCGGCGAACTCATCGCGGCCGGAAAGGTTCTGCACTTCGGCCTCTCGGAAGCCCGTCCGGGCACCATCCGGCGGGCTCACGACGTCCGTCCCGTCGCAGTTCTGCAGACCGAGTACTCCCTGTGGGAACGTCATCCGGAGCTGGAGATTCTGCCGGTGATCCGGGAGCTGGGTATCGGTCTCGTTCCCGATTCTCCGCTGAGTCGTGGATTCCTGACCGGCACGGCGGTCCGCGCGGAGGAATATCCGGAGAACGACTACCGCAGGCACGATCCGCAACGGAGCGATAATTTCAGGATCAATTCCGCAGCTGCCGACGTGGTCCGGAATGTCGCCCGTGAGCGCGGCGCGACCCCGGCGCAGATATCGCTCGCCTGGCTGCTGCACCAGGGCGACGACGTTTGTGCCGATCCCCGGCACGAAGCGCAGGGCGACTCTGGAGGAGAACCTTGCCGCGACGGAACTCACGCTCGGCCCGGACGACCTGCGACGCCTGACTGCGGCGCCGCCGCCGTCGGTGGTCGCCGGTAGCCGATATCCCGAGAGCGTCATGCACATGAACGATCGTCAGGCACTCGACGCCACTGGCTCGGCAGTCCGGTGCGGACCGGACCTGACCGCGCGGTGTACCCGGTACGGGAGAATGGGCAGGTGAGCGATGTGAGACATGTGCTGGTGCTGCCCGACCGCGACGCCGCGGAGGAGGTGGCCGGAGAGCTCGGCGACCGCTTCGGGGTCACCGAGGAGCCCCAGCTCGTACGCGACGCACTGGCCGGCGAGGACGACGCCGAGGACGCCCAGTGGCTGGTGGTCGTGGAGGACCCGGCAGCGCGGCTGGACTCCGCGGCGCTCGACGCGTTCGCCGCGGAGTACGACGGGTGGCTCGAAGCGCCCTGACGGGGCGCCTGGGGGCCTGCCGGCTCAGCTCTTGGGGACGATCTGGATGTCCATGTCGATGGCGATGCTGGAGCCGACGGCCGCGATGCCTCGGGCCAGCATGGTCTGCCAGGTGAGAGTGAAGTCCTCGCGGTGCAGTTCCGTGGTGGCCCGGCAGGCGGCGCGGGTCTCGCCCTCCAGGCCGCTGCCCAGGCCGAGGTACTGGGTGTCCAGCGTGACCGTACGGCTGACACCGTGCAGAGTGAGCGCGCCGGTCACGCCCCAGCGCGTGCCGCCGCGGTGGACGAAGCGGTCGCTGTAGAACTCCAGCGTCGGGTAGCGGCCCACGTCGAGGAAGTCGCTGGAACGCAGATGGTCGTCGCGCATCTGTACGTTCGTGTCGATCGAAGCGGCGTCGATGATCACGTGCATGGCGGAGCTCTCCATGCGGTCGGCGATCCGGACGGCACCGGCGAAGGTGTTGAACCGGCCATGGATGCGCGCCATACCGATGTGCCGGGCCGTGAAGCCGATCTGTGAGTGCATCGGCTCGACCTCCCACTCGCCCGGGGCGGGCAGCTGCGGGGGCGCAGACAGCTGCAGCGTCACATCACCGAGGCTCGCGTGGCCGCCCTCGACGACCGTGGCCGCGCCGTGGAACGGGGTGAAGCCCTCGGCCGTGACGGCCAGTCGGTACTCACCGGCCGGGACGGTGGCGAGGACGCTGCCGTACGGATCCGTCTCACCGCCGACGACCTTGCGGCCCGCGCTGTCCGTGACGACGAACTCGGCCTGCGGCACTATCTCGTTGACGGGATCGAGCACCCGGCAACTGAGCACTCCCGCGGTGCGTGGCACCTCGAAGCCGGCAAGAGCGTTGCCTCGCGCGGTATCCGTCGTTCTCTTGCTTCCCAGCCAACGGCCGAACATCTTCTACCTACCCTCGGGGGCGATTCACCTTGGGCCCTGACGGCTGGACGTCCTCGTCGGAGCAGCGGCCCACCGACGAGCATTCATTCGATCACCAATGTGGCGTTCGAGGCAAACGCAGCAGCTCGCAGGAGCTTGCGTAGAGGTGTTACCGATGGTCCGAATTGGCCACTTCGTTTGTGCGCCCGGCCGGCGCGCCGGAGCTCGGGCTCATGAGCTGCCCACCGCGCTCAGCCCCGTCCCGGCACCCGTCACGGCGATCGCGCCGTCCGTGTCCGTGCGCAGCACCACCGCGCCACCCGCTCGGAGCGCGTCGACGGTGCGCGGGGCCGGATGCCCGTACGGGTTGTCCCTGCCCACGCTCACCAGGGCGAGTCTCGGGCGCGCAGTGTGCAGCAGAGCGGGGTCCTGATGGGCGGAACCGTGATGGGCGACCTTGAGCACATCCACCGGCGGCAGCGCGGGATACCTGTGCAACAGCCCTTGCTGCGCCGGAGGTTCGAGGTCGCCCAGGAGCAGCAGGGACAGCCCGCCGGTCCGTACGTAGAGAGTGACGCTGGCATCATTCGGCTCCTGCGGTACGGGCCCCGACACGGCTCCCTGGTACCCCGGTGCGCCGCCCGCTCCCCTGCCTCCCGCCGGCCACAGGACTCGCCAGTCGAGGGGCCCGATCCTGCGCCGTTCACCGGGGACCGCCCGCACCATGGGGACGCCCGTCGCGGCGGCCGTTCTCCGGACGAACGCGACCTGGTCCAAAGGCTCGTCCAGGTTCGTCGCCTGGATCGCCCCGACCGCTCTGCCCCGCAGCACACCGGGCAACCCCCGTACATGGTCCGCGTGGAAATGCGTGAGGATCAGAAGCGGCACCTCGGTGATGCCCAGGTCGCGCAGACATCGATCGACGAGCCGCGGATCGGGACCGGCGTCGACGACCACCCCCCGGCCCTCCCCAGCGGCCAGTACCAGGGAGTCCCCCTGACCGACGTCGCACATCACGAACGCCCAGTCGGGCGGCGGCCATCCGGTCAGCACACGGGTGAGCGGAACCGGGCGCAGCACCGCGACGATCAGCAGCAGCGCGGCGGCCGAGCATACCCATGGATGGCGGACGATACGCCGGGCGGACAGCACCACCACTGCCGTCAGCACGGCGAGCAGTAACGCACCCTTCCCGCCGTCGGGCCAGTCGATTTCCGCCCCGGGCAGGGCTGCCCCGGTGCGGGCCACCGAAGCGATCCACCCGGCCGGCCACCCCGCGAGCCAGGCCAGCAGCTCCGCCACCGGTATGGCCACCGGCGCCAGGGCGAGCGCGGCGAACCCGAGGACCGTGGCCGGTGCCACCGCGAATTCGGCCAGCAGATTACACGGGATCGCCACCAGACTGACCCGGGAGGCGAGCAGGACGACGACCGGCGCGCACACGGCCTGCGCCGCGGCGGCCGCGGCCAGCGCCTCGGCGAGCCGGGACGGAATCCGGCGTCGTTGCAGCGCCTCGCTCCACTTCGGGGCGATGGTGAGCAGGGCACCGGTGGCCAGGACGGAGAGGACGAAGCCGTAACTGCGTGCCATCCACGGGTCGTACAGAACAAGCAGAAGGACCGCGGCGGCCAGCGCGGGGATCAGCGATCTGCGGCGCCCCGTGCCGATGGCGAGCAGGGTGATCAGCCCGCAGGCCGCGGAGCGCAGCACGCTCGGCTCCGGCCGGCAGACGACGACGAAGGCCAGCGTGAGCCCGCCGCCGAGCAATGCGGTCATCCGCAGCGACATTCCCAACCGGGGTGCCAGACCACGGCGTTCGACACGCACGGCCATGCCCGGTGGCCCGATCAGGAGAACGAGCAGGATCGCCAGGTTGGCTCCGGAGACCGCCATCAGGTGGGTGAGGTCGGCCGATTGGAAGGCATCGTGCAGTTCCGGAGTGACCCGTGAGGTGTCACCGACCACCAGGCCGGGCAGAAGCGCCCGCGCATCGGGATCGAGCCGCTCGGTCGCCTCCCGCAGACCGCCACGCAGAGCGCCGGCCAGCCGCTGGACCGCGGAAGGGGGCCCGGTGACGTGCGGCGGGCCCTTGCCCTCCGGCCGGAGTACGGCGGCGTTGTGCTCGCCTTCGTGCAGGGGTGGCGCCAGTCGGCCTCCGACGCGCAGTCGTGTGGAGGGGAGCAACTCCTGCCACCCGGCCGTCGATCCGCCGGGCGAGACGATCAGCAGCACCGGCGTGCGCAGCCGGGTGACCGCACCGTCGGGCCCGGTCAGCCGGGTGATCTCGGCATCCATGAGGAGGGAGGCGGGTGTGCTGTGGTCGCCGCGCACCCGGGGCGCGGTCTGCCTGGCATCGGACGTCACCGTCACCTCCGCGTCCACTCTCGCGAACCGCTGGGCCAGCTCGTGGACCGGACCCTGCCGTACGTCCGCGCTGTGCCAGCCGGCCGACGCGGCCCCGGCCGCCGCGCAGAGCAGTGCCGCAGCGGTTGCAGTTGCGGTGGTGTACGGCCGCTGCCGGTGGCGTACCACGCCCTCGTCATCTGCCGTCCCTCCCCCGGTACCGGCCGGCAGTCCTCGCATCGCGCGGGTCGCCGACATTCCGGACGTCGCCAGGAGCACCATGGCCGCGCCGACACAGAGCATCACGCCCGTCGTGGTCCACCTTCCCGGCACGCCGAGCGCGAGCGCCGCTCCGGCCCAGGCCGCCAAGGCCGGCGGGACCAGCCGAAGGTCTAGTGGGCCTTCCTGCCGCGGGTCGGAGGCACCCAGCCGCCGGCCCGAGGCCGCATGGACGTCCGAGTGGTTCTCCAAGTGGTTCTCCGAGTGGTTCATGGCACCACCAGAGGCTGGAGGTCGGCGAACCGGCGATCGCCGATCCCGTTGACTTCGCGGAGTTCGTCGACGGAACGGAAACCGCCGTGCTGGGTGCGATAGTCGACGATGCGCTGGGCGAGAACCGGACCGACGCCGGGCAGGGAGTCGAGTTGTTCGACGGTCGCCAGATTGAGGCTGACCGTTCCCGTTGTGGTGCCGCCGCTGCCGGTGCCGGTGCCGCCCGTGGCGGCACCTCCCGTCCCGCCCATGACCGGAGGGCCCGGTGGAGCGCCCACCACGATCTGCTCCCCGTCCATGAGCACCCGCGCCCGGTTGAGCCCGGCGAGGTCGACACCGGGCCGGGCTCCGCCCGCGGCCCGGATCGCGTCGGCGACCCGTGCGCCGGACGGCAGTTGATGGATCCCCGGCAGTCGCACCTTCCCGCTCACATCGACGACGATGTGCCCGCCCGACCCTGTCGCGGGTGGCGGCCCCGGTAACGGCTCCGGCGCTGCCGCCACCCCTGGCGACGGCTCCGATGTCCCGGCGTGCGCAGCTTCGTTGACCGGATCAGGAGCTCGTACGGAATGGGGGCGCGCGGACCAGAAATGCACTGCGGCGAAGACCGCGGTCGCGATCAGGACGACAGACAGCGCGGCAAGGGTCCTTGGCTCCAAACCGCATCTGAGCCGAAGCCACACCGGAATCCGCTCCCGCAGCGCGGGTGCCACCCTCGCCCGCAGCCCCGGAGCCGGCGCAGAAACCGGTGTCGAGGCCGGCGCAGAAACCGGTGTCGAGGCCGACGCAGAAGCCGTAGTCGTAGTCGTAGCCCTACCAGGAGCGGGACTTGGTGTCGGGCTCGGGGCAGGAGCCGGAGCAGAAACAGAACCAGGAGCAGGAGCAGGAGCAGGAGCCAACGCCGAAGCGGGAACGGGCGCCGGAGCCACTGCCACCCCGAGCGCGGGCCGCGCGACCCGTCCGCCGTGTGCCCCTCCCATGAGGGCGTCCGCCCGCTGCCGCGAAGCCGCCGCCACAGCGCCCGCACGTCCGCGCGAGGGCCGTCGTCGTCCGGGTCCGAGGCCGGGACCGCTACGGGCGCGGCCCGGGCCGGGGCCGCTGCCGCTGCCGCTGCCGCTGGTTGCACGATGTGATCGGGGAGCCATGCCTCACGACGGTAGGCACATCCGTCCGAGCCCGCTGAGCGGACCTGATTTCGGTGGACAACCGAGCAGTTGTGGATATCTCGGCCACCCCGAGGAGTGAAATCCGAGGGCCGATATCCAAGGAGCAGGGCCGCGAACCGGCTTCAGCGCGGCGAGACCACGGCCCCGAGCAGTCCGGGCCCGGTGTGCGCGCCGATCACCGCGCCCACCTCGCTGACATGCAGATCGACCAGGCCTGGCACCCGCTCGCGCAACCGCTCGGCAAGCCGCTCGGCCCGCTCGGGTGCCGCCAGGTGATGCACGGCGATGTCCACCCGGTCGCCGCCCGAGCGTTCCACGACGATCTCCTCCAGGCGCGCGATGGCCTTCGAGGCCGTCCGCACCTTCTCCAGCAGTTCGATGCGGCCACCATCCAGTTGGAGCAGCGGCTTCACGGCGAGCGCCGATCCCAGCAGCGCCTGCGCCGCACCGATACGACCGCCGCGACGCAGATAGTCCAGCGTGTCGACGTAGAAGTACGCGGAGGTACCCGCGGCCCGCTTCTCCGCGGCTGCGACGGCCTCGTCCAGGCTCCCGCCCGCCTCCGCCGTCTCCGCCGCCGCCAGGGCGCAGAATCCCAGGGCCATGGCGACCATCCCGGTGTCCACCACCCGCACCGGAACCGATGCGTCCTTCGCCGCGAGCAGGGCGGCATCGTATGTGCCCGAGATCTCGGCCGAGAGGTGCAGCGAGACGATGCCGCCGGCTCCGGCCTCGGCCGCCGCCCGGTACTCGGCGGCGAAAACCTCCGGGCTGGGCCGGGAAGTCGTCACGGGACGACGCTTCTGGAGCGCCAGTGCGAGGGAGCGGGCCGAGATCTCGGTGCCGTCCTCCAGCGCCTGATCACCGAGGACGACGGTCAGCGGCACCGCGGTGATGCCGTGCCGCTCCATCGCCTCGGGCGGCAGGTAGGCCGTGGAATCGGTGACGATCGCGACATGGCGGGACATGAGCGGGAGGTTACCTGGCGGGTCCTCGGCTCGGCAGTCCGACCCCGACCGAATGATCGCTCCGGACCGCTTCGGACCGCATCGGGTCACCGCCGGTCGTCGAACGTCTCAGTTCGTCGTTTCGGGCCGAGCCGCCTTCTGCCACGGGTACTCGGTCCGTCCTTGCGGGTCCGGAGCCGTGATCGCCTGCGCCGTACCGTCGGCGGCCCCTCGTTCCTGCCCCGGCCGGCTCGGCTGCCCTTGCCTCTGTCCTTGCCCCGTCCCCCACCCTTGTCCCTGGCCCTGTCCTTGGCCCTGGCCGTGGACCGGTTCGTCCGGCTCCACCGTCCAGTGCCGCAGCGCCCCGGCCTCGACATCGATCTGCGCATTCAGCGCGTCCAGATCGTCGTCGGCGAACTGTCGCGCCCGGTCCCGCGCGGCCCATCGCAGCGAATCCGCGGAGTGTGTGATCCGCTCCGTACGCTGCTTCAGGCCCGGCAGCATCGACGCGACGATCGCCCGGTCGGGCTCGCGCTCCAGCCTCTTCAGGTCGTCGTCCAGCTCACGCCCGTGCGTCCTCAGCCGCTGGAAGAGGCCCAGTGACTCCGAGAGCGAGGCGTCTTCGGCGCCCCCCGTCTGCAACGCCTCCTGCGTGGCCCGCATGGATGTGCGCAGCGCGAGCCGCAGCTGCGCCAGCTCTCCGCCCACGCCCGCCTGGCCGTAGCTCTTGGCCCGCAGCGTGGTGTCCTCGACGGTCCGGCGCGCCTGCGTGATCGTACGGTCCACACCACGCTTCGCCACGCCGATGGCCTTGACGCTCACATACACGCCCAGGGCCACGAACGCGAAAAAGAGCAATCCCAGGATGAGGATCACGGCTTCCATGAGCGCCCCTCGCATCTCGTTTCGGCTGCCGGATGCCGGCCCCTCCACCGTAAACGGAAAGGGCAGGCCGAGGGTTCCTTCGGAACCCCCAGCCTGCCCGTAGGGGAACGCCCCCACTCCGCGGCACAAAACCGGCGCATACTCGACAACCGTCACGCGGGGGCGACGACCGCCGTCATGCGGGGACGATATTGACCAGCTTCGGCGCCCGCACGATCACCTTGCGGATTCCCGCGCCGCCCAGCGCCGCGACCACGGCCGGATCGGCCAGGGCCAGCGCTTCCAGCTCCTCGTCCGTGATCGACGGGGAGATCTCCAGACGCGCCTTGACCTTGCCCTTTACCTGCACGACGCAGGTCACGGCCTCGTCCACGACATACGCCGGATCGGCAACCGGGAAGTCCTGGTGCACGACCGACTCGGTGTGGCCCAGCCGGTGCCACAGCTCCTCGGCGATGTGCGGGGCCAGCGGCGCCACCAGCAGCACCAGCGACTCGGCGACGCTCCGGGACAGCGGGCCGCCCGCCTTGGTCAGGTGGTTGTTCAGTTCGGTGACCTTGGCGATAGCGGTGTTGAAGCGCATCCCGGCCATGTCCTGGCCGGCCCCGTCGATCGCCTTGTGCAGCGCCCGCAGCGTCTCCTCGCCCGGCTCGGTGTCGACGACGGTGACCTCTCCGGTCTCCTCGTCGACGACGTTGCGCCACAGCCGCTGCAGCAGCCGGTACTGGCCGACGACGGCGCGCGTGTCCCACGGTCGCGATACGTCCAGGGGGCCCATGGCCATCTCGTACAGGCGCAGCGTGTCCGCACCGTACTCGGCGCAGATCTCGTCCGGCGTGACGGCGTTCTTCAGGGACTTGCCCATCTTGCCCAGGACGCGGCTGACCTTCTCGCCCTGGTAGTAGAACGTTCCGTCGCGCTCCTCGACCTCGGCCGCCGGGACCGCGATGCCGCGGCTGTCCCGGTATACGAACGCCTGGATCATTCCCTGGTTGTACAGCTTGTGGAACGGCTCGGCGGACGAGATGTGTCCCAGGTCGTGCAGCACCTTGGACCAGAAGCGTGCGTACAGCAGGTGCAGTACGGCGTGCTCGGCACCACCGACGTACAGGTCGACGCCACCGGTCGGCTGCCCCTCGCGCGGGCCCATCCAGTACTGCTCGATCGCCGGGTCGACCAGCTTCTCGTCGTTGTACGGGTCCAGGTAGCGCAGCTCGTACCAGCAGGAGCCCGCCCAGTTGGGCATGGTGTTGGTCTCGCGGCGGTACTTCCTCGGGCCGTTGCCGTCGCCCAGGTCCAGAGTGACGTTGACCCAGTCGGCGTTCCGGGACAGCGGGGTCTCGGGCTGGGTGTCGGCGTCCTCGGGGTCGAAGGTGCGCGGCGAGTAGTCGTCGACCTCCGGCAGCTCCAGGGGCAGCATCGACTCGGGCAGTGGGTGGGCGATGCCGTCCTCGTCGTAGACGATCGGGAAAGGCTCGCCCCAGTAGCGCTGACGGCTGAACAGCCAGTCACGCAGCCGGAAGTTGACGGTGCCCTCGCCGACGCCGCGCTCCTTCAGCCACTCGGTGATCTTTGCCTTGGCGTCGACGACGCCCAGACCGTTCAGCGAGATCTCGTCATTGGCGGAGTTGACCAGCTTCGCTTCGTACGAGGAGAAGGCGTCGTCCCATGCCGAGGGGTCCGTACCGCGGTCGTCCGACGGCTGGACCACACAGCGCATGGGCAGCTCGAAGGCGCGCGCGAAGGCGAAGTCGCGCGCGTCGTGCGCCGGTACGGCCATGATCGCGCCGGTGCCGTAACCCATCAGGACGTAGTCGGCGATGAAGACCGGCACCTTCTCGCCGCTGACCGGGTTGGTCGCGTACGCGCCGGTGAAGACACCGGTCTTGTCCTTGGCCTCGGCCTGCCGCTCGACGTCGGACTTGGCGGCGGCCAGCTTGCGGTACGCGGTGACGGCCTCGGCCGGGGACGCGTGCCCGCCGGTCCACACCGCGTGGGTGCCCTCCGGCCAGGCGGCCGGAATGATCCGCTCCACCAGCTCGTGCTCGGGCGCCAGCACCATGTAGGTGGCACCGAACAGGGTGTCCTGGCGGGTGGTGAAGACGGTGATGTCGCCCGCGCCGTCGACCGGGAAGTCGACGCGCGCGCCTTCGGAGCGCCCGATCCAGTTGCGCTGCTGCAGCTTGATGGCCTCGGGCCAGTCCAGCCCGTCCAGGTCGTTCAGCAGCCGGTCCGCGTAGGCCGTGATGCGCATGTTCCACTGGCGCAGCTTGGCCTTGAAGACCGGGAAGTTCCCGCGCTCGGACCGGCCGTCGGCCGTCACCTCTTCGTTGGCCAGTACGGTGCCCAGGCCCGGCGACCAGTTGACCGGGGCGTCGGAGGCGTACGCCAGGCGGTACCCGCTCAGGACGTCTGCGCGTTCGACGGAACTCAGGGCGCTCCAGTCACGGCCGTCCGGAGTGGGACGCGAACCGCTCTCGAACTGTGCGACCAGCTCGTCGATCGGGCGGGCCCGGTCGGCCTCGGTGTCGTACCAGGAGTTGAAGATCCGCAGGAAGATCCACTGGGTCCACTTGTAGTACTCCGACTCGATCGTGGCGAACGAGCGGCGCTTGTCGTGGCCCAGGCCCAGCCGGCGCAGCTGGGCCGTCATGTTCTCGATATTGGCCTCGGTGGAGACCCGCGGGTGCGTGCCGGTCTGCACGGCGTACTGCTCCGCGGGCAGGCCGAAGGCGTCGAAGCCCAGGGTGTGCAGCACGTTGTGCCCGGTCATCCGCTGGTGGCGGGCGAAGACATCGGTGGCGATGTAGCCCAGGGGGTGACCGACGTGCAGGCCCGCACCCGAGGGGTACGGAAACATGTCCATGATGAATTTCTTCGGCTTGGCGGCCAGTTCCGGATTGCCCGCCAGGTCACCGGACGGGTTCGGCGCCTCGTACGTGCCCTCGGCGTCCCAGAAGTCCTGCCAGCGTGCCTCGATGTCGGCGGCCATCGCCGCCGTGTAGCGGTGCGGCGCAACCGTCTCGGCTGCGGAATTCGTCTCGCTCATGATCCTCAAAGCTCCATCGATCGTCATCTGCCGGCGCCCACGTCTACGGACACGCGTCTACGGAAACGAAAAATCCCCTCGCACAGGAGGGGACGCCGCGCCGATTCCGACCAGGCATTCTCACCGGTCGGGACTGATCAGCGCGGCTCGCTAAGCAGAAGGCGTACGGCACGCATGGCGTCAGGGTACCGCACGGGCCCCGGACCGGTCCCGGCGCGACCGATCCATGGACACATGCACGAGAAGCGGGCCACCCTGTATGGATGACCCGCTTCTCATTTCTTCGCTGTGGAGCTAAGGAGAATTGAACTCCTGACCTCCTGCATGCCATGCAGGCGCTCTACCAACTGAGCTATAGCCCCGTGCTGCGTGCCGCCCGGCTCCGTTTGCCCCTGGCGACATCGAGAACATTACCGGTGAGCCCGCCGGTCCACCAAATCGTTTCCCGCCTACCCGGATTTGACCAATTTTGCGGCACCTCGGTCAGGGGACGAGGCGAGCGGAACGCGGGGACCCGCGAGGGGGCGCACACAGAAGGTGCACACAGCGGTACACAAAGGGCTCACGCGGTGGCGAAGGAGTAAAAACGCTTGAGAGTGCAGTGCTCCTCCAGCAGCCGCCCGTAGATCGGCTCCCCCTCGAGCTCCCGGTACGTCTCGATCGGGTCGCCCTTTATGATCAGCGCCCGCGCACACTCCTCGCACCAGTACTGGTACTCCGGATTGATCGGATCCATGTCCCTGACGATGGGCGTACCGCTGCCGCACCAGTCGCACTTCCGCCTGTGTGCACCCATGAGTCAGCTCCGGCTTTGGCCACGGGCAGTGCACACGCAGGAGATTCCGCCGTTCTCGCCGAGCATGTGGGCCGCGCGGGGCGGACCACCGGCAAGGCGACCGGTCCGGGCACGGCGTTCGGGGACAAGGAGCAGGTCCGGGACCTCGTGACGGCTCGCAGGCATCGCGCGCTCCCTCCCGTTCGGTCCGTCGCCCCCTCCGGCGGTCCGATTCTGCCATGACCCCGCAAGGGGGTCAGCCCGGCGGATATCCGGTCGGTCACCGACGCCGTACGAGACCCGCCGAGACGCCCACCAGAGCCGCCGCCGACAGTGCGAGAGCGCATGCCCACACCACGTGCCCCGGCCCTTGCATCCCTGACGTATCAAGGCGGTTGAGATAGAACGTGCCGAAGGCCGCGACACCGAGCAGCTGACCGAGCTGGGTGGCGGTCACCAGTACACCGCTCGCATCAGCCGCATCCTCCGGACGTACGTTCGCCAACGCCCCCGTAAGGGTGGGGCTGAAGCCCAGCGCCATGCCGCCGCCCATGAGCGCAAAGGCCGCATACAGCCAGAGACCGCCGTCGCCTCCGTCCCGCATCAACAGCCCGATGGCCACAGAGCCGATGGCCACCAGGGCGAACCCGCCCGGAACCAGCGCGCTTTGAAGCCGCGCCGGCCATCGGCGCCAGGTCAGCCCGATCGCGCCGAATACCAGCGCGGTCGGTGCGAACATCAGCCCCGTGCGCAGCGCCGAGTAGCCCAGGCCGCCCTGGATATGCAGCGTCATCGTGAAGAGGAAGCCCGCGTTGACCGCCATCACCACGAGAATGCGCAGCGCCGCCCGGGCGATACCCGGGATGCGCAGCACCCTGGGCGCGATCAGGGGCGCACCACCGCGCGCGGCAAGCCGTGACTCGTACCCGGCGAACCCGATGAAGAACCCCACGGAGGCAATCAGGCAGACCAGGGTCCAGACCGGCCAGTCCAACTCCTGCCCGAGCACCAGAGGGACGGTCAGCAGTGTGACGGCGGCGGCCAGCAGCACCAGCCCCGGCAGATCGAGCCCGCGCGCCCGCGCCTGGATCCTGGCAGCCCCGGTACGCGGTTCGCCGGGCAGCACGCGGAAGCCGAGCACCAGCAGGACCAGCCCGATCGGCACATTCACCAGAAAGACCGGCCGCCAGCCCGCGCCGAACAGATCGGCGCTGACCAGGACCCCGCCGACCACCTGCCCGGCGGCCGCGCCGGTGGCGAGCACCGCACTGTAGGCACCGAGCGCCCGGATCCGCGCCTCGCCGGTGAAGTGTCGCTGAATGAGGCTGAGCACCTGCGGAATCATCACCGCCGCACCCGCACCCTGGATCAGCCGGAAGGTGATCAACTGTCCGGTTCCTGCCGCGAGTCCGCAGGCCAGCGAGGCGGCGGTGAAGACGGCGAGTCCGGCCAGATGGGCCCGGCCGTGTCCGAGCAGTCCGCCGAGCCTGGCGCCGATGACGAGCAGTACGGCGTACGCGATCGTGTAACCGGCCACGATGAGCTGCAACCCGGCTCCGGAGGCGCCGAGTTCGCTTCTGATCGTCGGGGCGGCGACGTTGACGATGAAGGTGTCGAGCAGCGCCATGAACTGAGCCGCGAGGACCAGGGCGAGCACTCTCCCCCGGCGTTTGTCAGTGGTGACGTCTTTACTGGCTGGGGAACGTGGAGTTGTCGCGGCGGTCGTCGTCATGGCGTCGAGCCTGACTCCGGATGGATACGGGTAACGAGAGCCCGCTGATGCTGGTACCGACAGCACCTGGCAACTCCCGTACGAGGCAACGACGATGGGGGTGTGACCTCGGTGACGAAAGACCAGCAGGCCCGACACCGGAGGCGTCCGGAGCTCGCGGCCTTTCTGCGCAACCGCCGGGCGCGGGTGACGCCGGCCGATGTGGGCATGGCACCCGGGCTGCGTCGCCGCACCCCGGGCCTGCGCCGCGAGGAGGTCGCCCAGCTCTCCGGCATCGGTGTCACCTGGTACACCTGGCTGGAACAGGGCCGTCCGATCAACGCGTCACCGCAGGTCCTGGACGCCGTGGCGCGCACCCTGCGGCTGGACACCCCGGAGCGCGAACACCTCTACCACCTGGCGCAGGTGGCCTACGCCCCCGGCAGACAGACCGACACGATCGAGGTCGGGCCAGAAATCCAGGGCATCATCGACGCGCTCGATCCGCTCCCCGCCGTGGTCTACAACACGCGGTACGACGTCCTGGCCACCAACCCCGCCCACCTCGACCTGTTCGACATCCCCGAAATAGCGGGAACGGGCATACACAATGCGCTGTGGACGCTGTTCACGGTGCCCGAGGACGCCTGTCCCGTCGTCCACCGGCCCCAGGAGCTGCCGATCATGGTGGCGACGCTGCGGGGGGCTTACGGGCCGCATACGGGCGAGCCCGCCTGGGAATCGTTCGTCGAAAGCCTCTCGGCCGCCAGCCCGTACTTCGCCGAGCTGTGGCGCAGCGGGGATGTCGCCCCGCCGGGGCCGCGGGTGAAGACCTTCCGGCACTGGGCGGCCACCGCTGAGATACGGATGACTTCGGTGTCGCTGTCCGTCAATGGGCTGCCGGAGGGCCGGATCGTGGTCTACACCCCGGCCGATGAGGAGAGCGAGGAGCAGGTCGCGGCGCTGCGGCGACGCCGGGAGGCGTGACCGGACACATGGTCAGAGGGGCGGGCCGGGGCCACGGTCGGGCGAAACGGAACGGTCGGGGCAAACGGAACAGTCAGGGAGGCCGGTCCAGTGGAACGGTCAGGGACAACGCAAAGATCCCGTCCCCTATTGGGGACGGGATCCTGATTGTGGAGCTAAGGAGAATTGAACTCCTGACCTCCTGCATGCCATGCAGGCGCTCTACCAACTGAGCTATAGCCCCGCTGTTCGCTGTGTTTCCCTGCGTTTCCGCGCTGCGAACAAGAAGAACTTTAGCCTGTGACCAGCCAGAAAGTGAAATCCGGCCTACGCCGCCCCGAGGTAGCCTCCGAGCGCCGTCCGGGCCCGCCCCACGGGCAGCCCCCGGCCGGGTGTCGTCACTGCTACGTGTCGTCGCCGAGCACCGGCTCGGGCAGCGTGCCGGCGTTGTGCTCCATCAGGCGCCAGCCGCGCGCGCCCTCGCCCAGCACCGACCAGCAGCAGTTGGAGAGCCCGCCGAGCCCTTCCCAGTGGTGCGACTCCAGGCCCAGCAGCCGACCGATGGTGGTACGGATGGTGCCGCCGTGGCTGACGACGACGAGCGTGCCGCTGTCGGGCAGCTTGTCGGCGTGTTCGAGTACGACCGGGGCGGCCCGGTCGGCGACCTCGGTCTCCAGCTCACCACCACCGCGGCGCACGGGCTCACCGCGCTTCCACGCGGCGTACTGCTCGCCGTACTGCCCGACGATCTCCTCGTGGGTCAGGCCCTGCCAAGCACCGGCGTAGGTCTCGCGCAGTCCCGCGTCGTGCGCGACTTCGAGGCCGGTGATCGCGGCGAGCTCGGCAGCCGTGGCCGCCGCCCGCTGCAGATCGGAGGCGACGATCGCATCCGGCCTCAGCGAGGCGAGCAGCCGGGCGGCCCGCTGGGCCTGCCCGATGCCGGCCTCGGTGAGCGCGATGTCCGTCGAGCCCTGGAACCGGCGCTCCAGATTCCAGGCTGTCTGGCCGTGACGCCAGAGAACGATCCTGCGGCCCCTGCCGCTTCCGCTGACGTTCAGCTCTGCTCACCTTCCGTGCTGCCGGTGAGCTGGGCGTGCTCCTTGGCCTTGCCGCGGGTCTTGACGGCGTCCTCGGGGAGCGCGATCTCGGGGCAGTCCTTCCAGAGGCGCTCCAGCGCGTAGAAGACACGCTCCTCGCTGTGCTGGACGTGGATGACGATGTCGACGTAGTCGAGGAGGATCCAGCGCGCGTCACGGTCGCCCTCACGGCGTACCGGCTTGGCGCCGAGCTCCTTCTGGAGCCGCTCCTCGATCTCGTCGACGATCGACTTGACCTGGCGGTCGTTGGGGGCCGAGGCCAGCAGGAAGGCGTCCGTGATCGACAGCACATCGCTGACGTCGTACGCAATGATGTCGTGCGCGAGCCGGTCGGCGGCCGCCTGAGCGGCGGCGTTGATGAGCTCGATGGAGCGGTCCGTGGCGGTCACAAGAGGGCTTTCGTCGGCGGTCAGATCAACCCCTAGGGTCTCACGGACCGCCGACAGCCCACACAGCGAACGTTCGAAGGCCGAATCGACATCATCCGGCCGGCGCGGCCCCGGTCATTTGATCTTGTAGTTCTGACCGAGCACTACGGACACATCCGCGTTCGCGGCGGGCTTGCCCTGCTTCACCGCGCTTGTCGGCAGCCCCAGGGTCTTGGCGACCTGCGTCGCCTTTTCCTTGTCCGCCGCGGTCTGGTAAAGGATCTCGGACAGTGTCACGGCCTCGGTCGTGCCACCGCCGCCGACGAAGGCATAGCCACCGTTGACCAGCTTGATCCGGGCGGACTCGGTGCCGTCCTTGTCACCAGTGGCGTTCTTGACTCCGACCCGTACCGTCGCATCGGCGGACGGCGTCTTCACCGTGCCGCCCAGGATGTCCTTGACGACACTCTCGGTGGCCGCTTCGGTGAGTGTGCCGTCGGCCTGCGCCGGCAGCAGGGCCGTCTTGTAGTCGCCGATCTTGGCGCGCTGGGCGAGCTTCGCGAGGGAGGCTCCCAGGTCCTTCTCGGGGAGCGACGGGTCGAGGATCTGCGCCAGCGTCTGCACGGTGACCGTGGCGGCCTTCGGATCGTCCGAAATCTTCCGCAGAACACCCCTCAGCACGTCCCCGAACCGCGTGAGCTGCTTCGTCTCGGCCTCACCGGGCGCCCGGTAGGTGGCGTACGCGACGGCCATCTGACCGCTCAGGGTCTGCGCCTCGCCCTTCTTCACCAGGGGGGAAGCGCCCGCCTTCGTGTCGGGCACCTCGGTGTCGGTGTCGACCTCGATGTGGCCGACCAGATCGACGAGGGTTTCCAGATAGGGGGTGTCGAGCCGCCACGTACCGCTGATACTCGTACCGAGCAGCGTGTCGATGGAATCGCGGGTGCCGGTGGTGCCGTCGTCCTCGACGGACTTGCCGAGGGTGGTCGTGACGCCATCGTCGTCGGAGACCGCGAGCGAGTTGGGGAGCAGGACCGTGGTGCCCTGTTTGGTCGTCACATTGTCGACGAGCAGCGCCGTGGAGGTGCCGCCGTTCTTGGTGTTGCGCAGATGAACCACGATGACGTCCCGCTGCTGCGGGCCCGTCGATGCCGTGTTGCCCTTCTCCGAACCGGAGAGGCCGGGGATCTTTCCGGCGGACCAGAGGTAGCCCACACCGCCGACCACCATCAGGACCACCACGACTATCAGCGCGACCATGCGGTTACGGCCGCGGCGCCGCGCCTCCTCGCGCCGCTCACTGCGGCTCTCGGTGAACTTCAGCCAGTCGATGACGTCTTCGGAGTCCTCGTCGGGCTCCTCGATGAAGGAGAACTGCTCGGTGCGGTAATCGGCGCGGCGCTGCCCGGGAACGGCCGCATCCGGCCCGGCCCCGGCGTCGCGCTCCGGCCGGGGCTCCTGCGTGACCGGCGCCGGAGCGGGCGCAGGCAGGGGCTGTGCCGAGGGCTGCGCGGAGGCCTGCTGCGGGATGTTCCACTGCTGGGTGGTGTCGACCGCGGCGGGCTGCCGGCCGGTGTCGTAGCCGTAACCGTCGTAGCCGCCGTAGGTCTGCTGCTGAGGCGGCTGCGGTTGCTGAAGCTGCTGCGGTTGCTGGGGCGGCTGGGAGCCGTACGGGTCGTACGGCTGCGGCTGCGGCTGCGGCTGCTGGGGCTGGGCGTACGGGTCGTATCCGTACGCCTGTCCGCCCTCATACGGCTGCTGCTGAGGCTGTTGGGGCTGCTCGGGCTGTTGAGGCGCATACGGGTCGTACGCCTGCTGCCCGGCCTGCTGGTACACCGGCTGCCCGTACTCGTCGTAGCCGACGATCTGCGGCTGCTGGTAGTACGGGTCGTACGGGTTCTGTCGGTCGTTCACCGGTGCCCCTCTGCGTGGCTCATTCGCCGCGGTACAGCTGGCGCTTGTCGATGTAGCGGACCACACCGTCCGGCACCAAGTACCAGACCGGCTCCCCCTGCGCGACCCTCTGCCGGCAGTCCGTGGACGAGATCGCGAGCGCGGGTACCTCCACGAGGGAGACCCCGCCTTCCGGCAGTCCGGGGTCCGTGAGCACATGCCCCGGCCGCGTCACACCGATGAAGTGGGAGAGCGAGAAGAGTTCGTCGGCGTCCCGCCAGGTGAGGATCTGCGCGAGCGCGTCGGCGCCGGTGATGAAGAAGAGGTCCGCGTCACCGTGGACCGCACGCAGGTCCCGCAGCGTATCGATGGTGTACGTCGGCCCGCTGCGGTCGATGTCGCTCCGGCTGACCGAGAACTGGGGGTTGGACGCCGTCGCGATGACCGTCATCAGATAGCGGTCCTCGGCCGGGGAGACGTTTTTGTGGCTCTTCTGCCACGGCTGCCCGGTCGGAACGAAGATCACCTCGTCGAGGTGGAACTGGGCGGCCACTTCACTGGCCGCCACCAGGTGTCCATGATGAATCGGGTCAAATGTCCCGCCCATCACGCCGATTCGGCGCTTTCTGTGGCCGGTAGGCACTTCCTGCTCTCCCATGCGTGCAGAGCCTACTGGCACAGCTGTACGCCTCCGCCTCAGCGGTCGCGGTTGAAACGAGTGGTGATCCACAGCAGGAGCAGCAGCACGACGAACGCACCGCCTCCGGTGAGAAACGGGCTGAGGCTTTGGTGGTTGCCACCGTGTTCGCCGCCCTCGGCGGCGAGAGTGACCAGCTGGTGCGCGGTGCTCGTGAGGCTCATCTTCGGCAGGACCTATCGATCGGGAGTCGGAAGGAAGACGTCGCGCACATCGTATGCGGGCGTCCCGGGCACGCTCACGCCGACTCAGTCGTTGTTGTCGTCGTTGCGGTATCCGCGGAGCAGGAGCCAGCCGAGCAGGCCGGCTCCGACGAGCGAGGCGAGCAGCACGATGCGGAGCGTGTTGCCGGGCCCTTGATCCTCGGATGCGGCGGCGAGCAGAGCAACGGTTTGCGGCATGTCGGGCGTCTCCTCAGTTATCCACAGCCCCCCGCACACCGTAGCCCCAGCACCTAGGCTGGTATGTGTCAGGGGGCGAGCGACATCTCGTACGAACAGGGGGCCCATTCATGACCGAAAGTAGCCACGAGAACCGCGAGAACGTGCCGAGCAGGCAGCGCAGGCGCTTCGCAGGAATCTCGTCCCGGGCCTACGAACACCCGGCGGACCGCTCGGCTCTGGTGGCCCTGCGCAAGCTGAGCGGTTTCGATACCGTCTTCAAGACACTGAGCGGTCTGCTGCCCGAGCGGAGCCTGCGACTGCTCTTCCTCTCCGACTCCGTCCGGGTGAGCGACGCCCAGTTCGTCCATCTCAACGAGATGCTGCGGGACGCCTGTTACATCCTGGACCTGGAGAAGGTCCCGCCGATGTACGTCAATCAGGACCCACAGCCCAATGCCATGTGCATCGGTCTCGACGAGCCGATCATCGTGGTGACGACGGGGCTGGTGGAGCTGCTCGACGAGGAGGAGATGCGGGCCGTCATCGGCCACGAGGTGGGACACGCCCTTTCCGGCCACGCCGTGTACCGCACGATCCTGCTGTTCCTCACCAATATCGCGCTGAAGGTCGCCTGGATCCCGCTCGGCAATGTCGCGATCATGGCGATCGTTACGGCACTGCGGGAATGGTTCCGCAAGTCGGAACTGTCGGCCGACCGGGCGGGGCTGCTCGTCGGCCAGGATCTGCAGGCATCGATGCGCGGCCTGATGAAGATCGCGGGCGGCAATCATCTGCACGAGATGAATGTGGACGCCTTCCTCGCCCAGGCCGACGAGTACGAGAAGGGTGGCGATCTGCGCGATTCGGTGCTCAAGATCCTCAACCTGCTGCCCCGTTCGCACCCCTTCACCACGGTGCGTGCGGCCGAGCTGAAGAAGTGGTCCGAGACCCGCGACTACCAGCGGATCATGGACGGCCACTACCCGCGGCGCGACGAGGACAAGGACACCTCGGTGACGGATTCGTTCCGGGAGTCCGCGACGCATTACGCGGACGCGGTGCGCAGCAGCAAGGACCCGCTGATGAAGCTGGTCGGTGACATAGCGGGCGGTGCCGGAGACCTGGGCGGCAAGCTCCGTGACAAGTTCACCGGCCAGGGCGGCGGCACGGCCGGCAAGGACGGGGGCGGGGCCGGCAAGGACGGCGCTACGGACGGCTCCACGGGCTCTGCGAGGCCAAAGGAGTCTGGGGACCCTGACGGACCGGGGACTGCGCCGGGGCCTGCGGGGAGCTGACCGTCAGCGTTCCGCACAGTGCCGCCGTGGGCCGGCCCGTTGCATACGGGTCGGTTCCCGCAGGGCCGTGGGCGACGGCTCGCTGCCCGGCAAGCAGCGGCCGCAGCGTACCGGTGGTGTCCGTCGGGCATGCCTGCGGTCCGGCCTGGACGTAGCTGGTGCGGACCTCCAGCCGGTGCAGTCGCAGATCTTCGCGGTCGAAGCGGAAGACCAGCTCGCGCCGCACGGTGAAGAGCGAGGCGCCGTCCGCCCGTTGGGGTCCCGAGACGGCCGGGCGAAGCGTGTAGGTGAAGGTGTGGTCCGACACCACTTCCAGGGTGTCCGACCCCGTCTCGGTGTAGCTCAGGGTGCCCCGGACCCGGATGTCCGGACCGGCCAGCGCCACCTTCGCCGGGTCGAACCGCACCAGCCAGCCGGTCGGGGCATGCTGTCCGTCGTCGTCCGGCCGGTTCATGCTGCGGTCGAACTGGGCCGTCTGGTCCGGGTCGAGCAGCAGTTCCACCGGCCGCACCGCATGGCCGGTGAGGACGTCGGGGTCGAGCGAGGATGCCACCAGGTAGTCCTTGACCGTGGTCAGGGCCGCCGCCACCTGGCTGTCCGAGAAGTTGTCCGTCGCCCGGATCGCGGGGAGGTTGATGCCTCCGGCACCTTTTGCGAACTGCGCGGCGGGGCTCTTCGCAAGGAGATCCGCGGGTGTTCCGCCGGGCACGGCGGACCGGGGGGCCAGGGGTACGACGGTCGATCTGAGCGTCTCGGCTCTTCTGCCGACGGGCCCCTGGTAGGGATGGCGGAAGCCCATGTACACGGCCGTCGCGAAGGCCAGGGCGATCAGGAGGACCAGGGCGGCGGCGGCTCTGGAGCCGGCCCGGAGGCTCCGGGGCGGGAGGCTGCGTACGGCGCGGGCGTGGTCCCCCATGCGTTCCTCGGCGGAGAATTCCTTCAGCCGTGCAGCACGCACGAACGACTCGTCGAAAACGAGTGACCGGTACTCGTCCTCACCGCCGCCCGGCGCGTTCTCGGGCGGACCTTCTGGTGGTTCTCCACGGTCTGCCATGACTTCTCCCGACTCCACGTCACCGACCGGGGCCGAAACGCTTCGCTCTGCTTCGGCCGAGTGGCTTCGGACAGGGCCTGCCCGCCATGAGTTCGCATGACGTCGCATGACTGCGCATGTACGGACAAGTGAGAAGCCCCCTCGTAGAGAGGGGTCACACCTTCAGGGTAGGTCGATTACGACCGAGGTAAACGCCGAGCCGCCGGAGAACCCACCGGAGAGTTGCCCGGATGCCCGGAGAACTGCCCCCGGGATGGGCGCCGGACGTCCCCAGGGCCCGCGCGGGACGAGCTGAGGTCCCTTCGAGGGACGCTTTCCCAGGACATGCGCGGAAGCCCCTGGAACATGCGCCGGACGCCCTTGGAACCGGACGGGCGACGCGGGGACAGCAGGAGCGCAAGCGGGCGGGACACGGCGTACGCAGGGGGCCTCTGCCCGTCCGGTGGCGTCAGCCGGTGTGGGGGACCGCCGAGACCGTGGGGCGGGGATATCCGCCCGAGGCCGAGGGGAAGGCGTTGGGGGCGGGGCCAGGGGCACTGTCCACGCCCGTGGTGGCGGGCGGTGGGGCAGGGGCCTGGCGGTTGCCCGAGCTGTTGCGGTAAACGGCGCTGAAGGCCAGCGCGACCATTCCGATGCCCATCAGCACGGCCAGCAGCCAGGCCACCGGCCGGTGCCAGCGTGCAGCACCCCGGTACGGGCGCAGGGCTCCCCCGTGGCGCCCGTAGGGGCCGCTGCCGTACGCGTCGTCATCAGGGTCCAGCGCGTCGTCGTAGGCGCTCCCGCGGCCGTATGCGCCGCCCGGCCCGTATCCCTCGTCGGGGAGTTCGTCGTCCAACGGTCCGCCGCCGGCTCGCGCCCGGGACGCCTCCGCCTCGGCACGCGCCTGCGCAGCAGCCAGCAGCCGCTCGACGGCGGTGGGTTCATGGATCTCGGCTGCCCGTACGAAGTCCTCGTCGAACACCACGGAGGCGAAGTCCTCGTCCGCGCCCCCGCGGTCGTCGTCGGGCTCCCAGCCGTCCGGGAACGGCCTGCCCCCCACGTCGTCCGGCACCACTCCAGACTAGACCCGCCGGGTCGTTCTGGGCAGGGAGCCGGCAACATTCACCGGACGCGGACGGTCACCGCACGTGGCCGTCGCCCGTGACGATGTACTTCGTCGAGGTGAGCTCCGGCAGCCCCATCGGGCCTCTGGCGTGCAGTTTCTGGGTGGAGATGCCGATCTCGGCTCCGAAGCCGAACTGGCCGCCATCGGTGAACCGGGTGGACGCGTTCACGGCTACCGTCGTGGAATCCACCAGTTGAGTGAACCGGCGGGCGGCAGCCTGCGACGTGGTGACGATCGCCTCGGTGTGGCCGGAGGACCAGAGCCGGATGTGCGCGACGGCCGCGTCCAGCGACTCCACGACGGCGGCGGCGATGTCGTACGAGAGGTACTCGGTCTCCCAGTCCTCCGGCGTCGCCGCCACGACGGTGGCCTTGGACCCCTCGGCGTATTCGAGGACCCGCTCGTCGCCGTGCACGGTCACCCCGGCGTCGGCCAGCGCGTCCAGGGCGCGCGGCAGGAAGTCCGCGGCAACGTCCTTGTGGACCAGGAGCGTCTCGGCGGCGTTGCAGACGCTCGGACGCTGCGCCTTGGAGTTGATCAGGATGTCGACGGCCATGTCGAGGTCGGTCTGCGCGTCCACATACACATGGCAGTTGCCGGTGCCGGTCTCGATGACCGGAACGGTGGACTCCTCGACCACCGTGCGGATCAGCGAGGCGCCGCCGCGCGGAATGAGGACGTCGACGAGGCCGCGGGCCCGCATCAGTTCCCGCACCGAGTCGCGGTTCTCGCCCGGCACCAACTGCACCGCGTCGGCCGGCAGGCCGGAGCCCCCGACGGCGTCCCGCAGCACCCGTACCAGCGCGACGTTCGAGGAGTACGCGGAGGACGAGCCGCGCAGCAGGACGGCGTTGCCCGACTTCAGACAGAGGGCCGCGGCGTCGACCGTCACATTGGGCCGGGCCTCGTAGATGATCCCGACCACGCCGAGCGGCACCCGGACCTGTCGCAGATCGATGCCGTTGGGCAGGGTCGAGCCGCGGACGACCTCGCCGACCGGGTCGGGCAGCGCCGCCACGTCCCGCACGTCGGCGGCGATGGCGCGGATCCGCTCCGGCGTGAGGGTGAGCCGGTCGACGATCGACTCGCTGGTCCCGGCCTCGCGGGCGCGGGCGACGTCCTCGGCGTTGGCCGCGACGATCTCGCTCGTCCGCACCTCCAGCGCGTCCGCGATCGCCAGCAGCGCATCGTCCTTCGCCGCGCGCGGCAGCGGCGCGAGGTCGGCGGCGGCGGAGCGTGCCCGGTAGGCGGCCTGGGCGACCGGGGACATGTTGTCGTACGGCGAGAACGTGGTCATGCCCGCAGAGTAGTGCGCCCACTGCGGGCATCCCTCACGTATCCCGTGATGCGAGACAACTGCCCCGAGCCCGTTTCCGAGATGCGGGACGACCACCCCGAGGACGATCACCCCGAGGACGACCAGCCCCGAAGACAGCCGCCCGAAAACGACCGCCCCGGGGACGTCGCCGTGCTCAGTACGGGTGGACGCCGACCGGGGCGGCCGGAGGCGGTCCGTATCCCTCGGCGACGCGCTGGTGGTACGTCCCGCGGTCGATGACCTCCAGGCCGACGATCTCCCAGGGCGGAAGCTTGGCGGTGGAGCGGTGCTCTCCCCAGAGCCGCAGCGCGACGGCCGCCGCGTCGTGCAGATCGCGGGCCTCTTCCCAGTAGCGGATCTCCGCGTGGTCGTGGGCGTACCGGCTGGTCAGCAGGAAGGGGTGGTCGTGCGCGAGCTGTTCGAGCCCGCGTCTGACCTCCTCCAGCGGAATCGCGGTGCCCGAGACACTGAGCGTGATGTGCCAGAGTCTCGACGTGGTCCGTTCCTCCTCCGCTCCGGCCGGCTCGGACCGCGTGGTCCGGTCGTCCGCACGGTCCATGGACCGTCTCTCGTCGGACTGTCTCCCGTCGAAGCCGGCACCTGCTCCGACACTGGTCAGGGCCCGGCCACCCGTTCCTCGGGGCGGCGCCCCCGGGCGCGCTCGTCTCACCGGCGGCCTCCTGTGAATGCGTTTGCTGTGCTGTACCCCGCTGTGCCCCCCGTGACAAAGTTGACCAGTCCGCGGCCGAGGTTGGGGCGGTTTTCGTGAAGGTCTCCGCCCCGAGGCTGGACTTTCAGCCGTTTCAGGGCGTCTGTCAGGGGTGCAGGAGGACGAGATCGTCCCTGTGTACGACCTCGCGCTCATATGCCGGACCGAGCTCGCGCGCCAGGTCGCGGGTGGAGCGGCCGAGCAGCTGCGGGATCTCCTTGGCGTCGAAGTTGACGAGTCCGCGGGCCACGGGACGGCCTTCGAGGTCGCGCAGTTCTACCGGGTCGCCCGCGGTGAACTCGCCGTCGACCGCGGCGATTCCGGCGGGCAGTAGCGAGCTGTGCCGTTCGACGACCGCCTGTACGGCGCCGTCGTCGAGGGTCAGCGAGCCCTGCGGAGTGGAGGCGTGGGCGAGCCAGAGCAGCCGGTCCGCCGACCGTCGTCCGGTGCGGTGGAAGTACGTACCGGTGTCGCGTCCGGCCAGGGCGTCGGCGGCCCGGCTCGCCGAGGTGAGGACGACGGGGACGCCGGCAGCCGTGGCGATCCGGGCTGCCTCGACCTTGGTGACCATGCCGCCGGTGCCGACGCCTGCCTTCCCCGCGCTGCCGATGGTGACACCCGCGAGGTCCTCGGGCCCGGCCACTTCGGCGACCCGTGAGCTGCCCGGAGTGCTCGGATCACCGTCGTACAGCCCGTCCACGTCGGAGAGGAGGACCAGGAGATCGGCGCGGACGAGATGGGCGACGAGCGCGGCGAGCCGGTCGTTGTCGCCGAACCGGATCTCGTCGGTGGCGACGGTGTCGTTCTCGTTGACGATCGGGAGCGCGCCCATGTCCAGGAGCTGGTCGAGGGTGCGGTAGGCGTTGCGGTAGTGGGCGCGGCGGCTGGTGTCGTTGCTGGTGAGCAGCACCTGGCCGACGCGCACGCCGTACCGGGCGAAGGAGGCGGTGTAACGGGCGACGAGCAGCCCCTGGCCGACGCTGGCCGCGGCCTGCTGCCTGGCCAGGTCCTTGGGCCGGCGGAGCAGCCCGAGCGGGGCGAGTCCGGCCGCGATGGCGCCGCTGGAAACGAGGACGATCTCGCGCTCCCCGCCGCTCCTCACCCTGGCGAGCACGTCGACGAGCGCGTCGACGCGATCCGCGTCGAGGCCGCCGGCCGCGGTGGTGAGGGATGAGGAACCGACCTTGACCACGATCCTGCGGGCCTCTGCGACGCCCTGCCTTGCCCCTGACACGTACATCCCCAATGATTCGGCTCCGCCCGGCTCTGGCAATCTACGCCAGCGGCCGGGCGGTACGTCCGTCCGTTCCGCAGCGTGGGATGCGCGACCCGCGCCGCCGCGCATCCCGTACGCGGCTCAGCGTGCGCGCAGCTGCTCGCGGAAGGAGACGCAGTCTTCGTAGCGGGGCAGCAGCCCCTGCCGCTCGGCCTCGGCGAGCGTCGGCGCCTGCTCGTCCTTGGGGGAGAGCAACGGCTCGATGTCCTCGGGCCAGGCGATGGCCAGTTCGGGATCGAATGGATTGATGCCGTGCTCCCGCTCGGGCGCGTATGCCTCCGAGCAGAGATAGATCACGGTCGCGTCGTCGCTCAGGGCGAAGAAGCCGTGGCCGAGGCCTTCCGAGAGATACACCGCGTGGTGGTTCCGGTCGTCGAGGCGGACGATCTCCCACTGCTTGTAGGTCGGGGAACCGACCCTGATGTCGACGATGACGTCCAGGACGGCGCCGCGTACGCACTTGACGTACTTGGCCTGGCTGGGTGGCACATCGGCGAAGTGAAGACCGCGCAGGGTCCCTCGGCGGGACACCGAGCAGTTCGCCTGGACCAGGCTGAGGTCCTGGTCCGTGGCCGCACGGAAATCCGCGCCGCGGAACCACTCGTGGAAGCTGCCGCGGTCGTCGGGGAACACCTTCGGCTCGTGGACCCAGGCGCCTTCGATGGACAGAGGTCGCATGCTGTTCTGCTTTCTCACTGCAAGGTGATGCCGGTTTTTTCACTGCAAGGTGATGCCGGTTTTTTCACTGCAAGGTGATGCCGGTCTTCTCACTGCAAGGTGACGCCGGTCGTTGTCGTCGGCTGCTCAGCGGAGGGGCTACTTGAACAGGGTCCGCTTGATACGTCCGGCCACGCGCCGTACCAGGGACCTCTTCGGTGCGGGAGCAGGGGACTTCTTGGCCGCGGCGGCCGCCGTGGTCACGGATATCGTTGCGTCGGCGGCGACGGCGACGGCGATCGGAAGCTTGGCCCAGCGCGGCTTGCCGCGTCGAGCGGACGGCAGACCGATCTCGATGCTCCAGAAACGTCCGGTGCCCAGCCCGTCCGGGAGGTGTGCGGACAGGACCGCCGCGGTGGGGCCGGCCGTGAGAGTCGCGACGGTCTCGGCCGTGCTCCCGCCGGACAGGGTCTTGAAACGCAGCCAGGCGCTCTCGGTACCGACGGTGCCGTTCATCGCGAGGGGGACAGGCAGTTCGATCCGGCCGTCCGCCAGGACGGTGTCCTTCGGGGTGAGGCTCTTGAGGTCCCGGTCGAACCGGCTGGTGGCGAAGTCCACGTCGAGGGAGAGATTGCCGTGCGGCTCGGTCCAGTACGGCAGGACCAGCCGTCGGGGCTCACCGCTCAGGGCACCGCGTCGGCCGGTCTCCACACCCTCGGCACGGGCCGATCCGAGGCGAGTCTCCTTGGTCCAGCCGCACGAGCTGATCCGGATCAGGACGTCCCATATGCCGTCGCCCAGCGGTGCGCCGTTGGCCGCGGACTCCGGGTCGATCGTCGCCTCGGCCCGAAGCACCAGCCGGAACGTGGTCCCGTCGTCGGAGGGAATGCGCTCACGGGTGAACTCGACCGGCTGGAAGAACTCCGCGGCGGTGGTCCGTTCCCGTACGACCACATCGACCTTGGCCCTGGCGGCGGTCGCGAGAGGACTGGCGCCGAGAGCCACGACGGCGTCCAGGGCGTCCTGCGACAGCGGCAGGTTCAGCAGGTCCTCCTCGCCCTCGGTGCGGAAGGCCATCGGTTCGCCGTCGGTCTGGTACTCGGCGGTGAAGCCTGCCTCGAGCCGCCCGGCGTCCCACTTCAGGGACTCCAGGAAGCCGGTGGGCTTGATCCCGGCCTCCCAGCGGGCCAGTTCCTCGATGTCGGCGAGGCGGTCGGCCACGACGAGCGCGGCGACTATCTGCTGGGTGGGCTGCATCCCCCGCGCGACACCGGGTCCGAACCGTTCGGTGACGACGCCCCGGATCTCGGTGTACAGCTCCTGGCGGTAGTCCTCCGGCAACGCCAGCAGACGCTTGCCGCGAAGGCGCTCGACCATCTCGTTGCGCAGCCAGCGGCGGAACATGTTGTCGCGGAGCGTGCCGGGCTCCGTGTACTTCTCGACGATGTCGAGGGCTTCCCGGAGGTTGTTGTAGTAGCCGACCGGGTCGAAGCGCTGGAAACCGGCGTTCGAGGCGTCCTCACGCTTGATGTGGTAGTAGCACAGGTAGTCGCTGAGAACCGCGATGTTGGAGGCCCGAAGGTACGTCTCGACCACGAAGACGTGGTCCTCCAGACGCCGACGGCCCTCGCGGAAGCTGATGCCCTTGCTCTCCAGGAATTCCTTGCGGAACATCTTGTGCGGCGTGAGGCTGGTCATGAGCGGGGCGCTGGAGACGTCGGCGCGCGGATGGTTCACGCGGAAGAGCTCCACCGGCACCGGACGGCCCTTGCCGGCCATCTTGCCGATGACGACGTCGGCCTCGTTCTCGACGCCGTAGTTGTACATGCGCTCCAGCGCCTCGTCACCCAGCCAGTCGTCGTTGTCCACGTACATGACGAACTCGCCCTTGGCCGCGGCGGTGCCGACATTGCGGGGCTTGCCCGACCAGCCCGAGGATTCCTGGTGGATGACGTGCATGTGCGGGTACTTGGCGGCGATCTCGTCCAGCCGCGCCGGGGTGGCGTCGGTGGAGCCGTCGTCGACGAAGATGGCCTCGTACTCGTCGTTCGGAAGGCTCTGCCGAAGCAGTGAGGTGATGCAGTCCTCGATGTACTCACCCGGGTTGTACACCGGGATGACGACGCTGACCTTGACGGACATGCAGTTAGCCCCAACAAGAGGAGGAAGGCCCCGGCGTCTCATCGCCCTGGGAATATGTACGTATCAGATTATCGCGAGTGCGCGGGAGAGGCCCGACGCGATGTCGGGCCCCTGCATCCTCGTCCGGCCCCTCGGCTCAGCCGGTCAGCGCCTCGATCCGGCGGCGCAGCGGCGCGTAGGCCGAGCGTGGGCGGCGCAGGTTGCGGGCACGGACCAGCGAGGGCCAGAAGTCGGCTTCGAGCAACCCCTCGGCCTGTACGGCGTTCTTGCGTACCAGCAGCTCGTCGGGGACGTCCTGCGGGTCGGGTACGACGTATTCCTCGATGATCTCGTCGTACGCGTTCTTCAGCACCGTGCTGTCCGGGTCGGCGCCGAAGATCAGCGCGACACCGGTGGGTCGGGTGTCGACCTCGATCACCGTCAGGTCGGGGCGAAAGCGCCGCAGCACGGTGGCCACCTTGTAGACGTCTCCCGTCCAGGCGTCGGTGTGCCGGTCGCGGGCCGCTTCGTCGACATCGCGGGGCAGCATGTCGTCCAGCACGATCACGCTCGACCAGCGGGCGTGCTTCTCGACGTTCATGAAGTCGCGCAGGGCGTACTCGAAGAGGTGCATGCCGTCGATGAAGGCGAGCTCCAGCTTCGGGTCTCCGCCGAGCACATTGAGCGGATCACGGCGGGCCAGGGCGCGGAACGGGTTGCGGCCGTTGCGCAGGTGCAGCAGCGGGTCCTTGCGGGCGAAGAAGGCGTCGCTCGTCGCCTTGACCAGGTGGACGTCACAGCTGATGTCCGTCACGACACGGAAGGCGGGGTCGACAGCGACGGACGGCACTCGCGAGAGGGCCAGGCTCCTGCCGTCGTTGACCCCGATCTCCATATAGTTCCGAGGACGGTAGACGCGGTGCAATTGACGCAGAAAGTCATGGCGGTTCACGTGGAGCGGCCCTTCGGAAGAAACCAACTGGTCTGGTCCCCGGCGAAGTTACCGCATGAGCGCACCGTGATGTAAGCGTTCTCCCCCAGCTAAACCTTTGTTGTTCAGAACTTTTGAATTCGCCAGAATTTGACCACCGGGACGATCATTTGGTGATCACGGCCGCTCTGCCGCAAGGAGTGCCGGAAATGCCTCGTCCAGCGCTGCCCGCCAGTCCCGGATCGGTTCGATCCCGGCCGTCGCCCAGCGATCGTGCCCGAGCACGCTGAACGCGGGCCGGGGAGCCGGCCGTGGGAAGGCCTCGCTGGTCGTGGGGCGGACGCGTGCCGGGTCGGTGCCGAGCAGCCGGAAGATCTCCCGGGTGAAGCCGAACCAGGTCGTCTCGCCACCGCTGGTGCCGTGGTAGACGCCCGCGGGGGCGGTGCCCGCGAGGGCGGCCTGTCCGAGCCGGACCAGACGGTCCGCCAGATCGACGGTCCAGGTGGGCTGTCCGCGCTGGTCGTCCACCACGTCGAGGGTGTCCTTGACGCCCTCCAGCTTGATCATCGTACGGACAAAGTTTCCGCCGCCCGCGCCGTACAGCCAGGCGGTGCGGACCACGTAACCCGTGTCCGGCAGGGTGTCCAGCACGGCCCGCTCGCCGGCCAGTTTGGTGCGGCCGTAGGCGCTGCGCGGTCCGGTGGGGCCGTCCTCGGTGTAGGGCTTCTCGCCGTCCCCGGCGAACACGTAGTCGGTGGAGACCTGGAGGAGGACGGCACCGTGTTCGCGGCAGGCCGCGGCGAGGACGCCGGGGCCGGTGCCGTTGACCCGCAGCGCGGCCTCCTCCTGGGACTCGGCGTCGTCGACGGCAGTCCAGGCGGCGCAGTTCACCACGACGGCGGGGCGGTGCGCGTCGAAGCCGGCGCGCACCGAATCGGGGTCCGCGATGTCCATGGCCGCGCGGTCCGCAGCGACCACGGTGACGTCCTCACCGGCGAGCCGGGCCAGGACGTCCCGGCCCAGCATCCCCGCGGCTCCGGTGACCAGATAGACGGCGCTCACAGGGCGGCCCGGTCCTTCAGCGGCTCCCACCAGGCGCGGTTGTCGCGGTACCACTGCACGGTCTGGGCGAGGCCGGTGCGGAAGTCCGTGCGGGGCTCGTAACCGAGCTCCTCGCGGATCTTGGTGCAGTCGACGGAGTAGCGGCGATCGTGGCCCTTGCGGTCCTCGACGTAGGTGACGCTGGTGTCCCAGTCGGCGCCGCAGGCATCCAGCAGCAGGCCGGTGAGCTCCTTGTTGGAGAGCTCGGTGCCGCCGCCGATGTTGTAGACCTCGCCGGCCCGGCCCTTCGTGCGGACCAGTTCGATGCCCTGGACGTGGTCGTCGATGTGGAGCCAGTCGCGGACGTTGGCGCCGTCGCCGTACAGCGGGACCGTCTTGCCGTCCAGCAGATTGGTGACGAAGAGCGGGATGACCTTCTCGGGGAAGTGGTGGTGCCCGTAGTTGTTGGAGCAGCGGGTCACCCGCACGTCGAGGCCGTGGGTGCGGTGGTACGAGAGCGCGATCAGGTCGCTGGACGCCTTGGCCGCGGAGTAGGGCGAGTTGGGCGCGAGCGGGTCGGTCTCGGGCCAGGAGCCCTCGTCGATGGAGCCGTAGACCTCGTCGGTGGAGATGTGCACGAAGGTCTTGATGCCCGCCAGGTGCGCGGCGTGGATCAGGGTGTGGGTGCCCACGACGTTCGTACGGACGAATTCGGCGCCGCCGTCGATGGAGCGGTCCACATGGGACTCGGCGGCGAAGTGCACCACCTGGTCGTGCTCGGCCATCAGCTTGGTGACCAGCTCGGTGTCGCAGATGTCGCCCTGCACGAACGCGAAACCGGGATGGTCGCGCACCTCGTCGAGGTTGGCCGGGTTGCCCGCGTAGGTGAGGTTGTCGAGCACCGTGACGGCGATGTCGCCGGGGCCTTCGGGGCCGAGCACCGTACGGACGTAGTGCGAGCCGATGAAGCCGGCGCCGCCGGTCACCAGAATGTTGGTGGTCATGAAGAGATCTGCACCTTGCTGTGGTCGCCGAGCACGAGTCGGTGGGCGGACGGGGAACGGGGGGCGGGGGTCACCTCGACGTCACGGCCGATGAGCGACGCCTCCACGCGGCGGACACCGGCGACGGAGGCGCCCCGCAGAACGATGGAGTACTCGATCTCGCTGTCCACGATCCGACAGTCCTCCGAGACCGAGGTGAACGGGCCGATGTACGCGCCGCTGATCACCGACCGGGCGCCGATGATCACGGGTCCGACGATGCGGCTGCCACTGACCTTGGCGCCCGCCTCGATCCGCACCCGGCCGATGATCTCGCTCTCCTCGTCGACGTCGGCCTCCTCGTGGGACGGCTCGATGGTCTCCAGGACGGTCCGGTTGACCTCCAGCATGTCGGTGACGTTGCCGGTGTCCTTCCAGTACCCGCGGATCGTAGTGGAGCGGACGTCGCGCTTCTGGTCGATCAGCCACTGGATGGCGTGGGTGATCTCCAGTTCGCCGCGCCAGGAGGGCTCGATCGAGCGGACGGCCTCGTGGATGGCGGGGGTGAAGAGATAGACACCGACGAGCGCCAGATCGCTCTTGGGCTCCTTCGGCTTCTCCTCCAGCGCCGCCACCCGGCCCTCGGCATCGAGCTCCGCGACACCGAAGGAGGTGGGGTTGGGTACCTGGGTCAGCAGGATCTGCGCATCGGGCCGGTCCGTGCGGAACTCCTCCACCAGACCGGTGATCCCACCGACGATGAAGTTGTCGCCGAGGTACATGACGAAGTCGTCGTCCCCCAGGAAGTCACGGGCGATCAGCACCGCGTGGGCGAGGCCGAGCGGCTGGTCCTGCGGGATGTAGGTGACCTCGATGCCGAGCCGGGAACCGTCGCCGACGGCCTCGCGGATCTCCGGGGCGGTGTCGCCCACGATGATGCCGACCTCGGTGATCCCCGCTTCCGCGATGGCTTCCAGCCCGTAGAACAGCACGGGCTTGTTCGCCACGGGCACCAGTTGCTTGGCCGAGGTGTGTGTGATGGGCCGCAGGCGGGTACCGGCCCCTCCGGATAGTACGAGAGCCTTCACGTGACCAGTCCTCATGGGGGAGATATCGGTCTTGTCGCAGCTGCGACTATTGCCGATTTTACTGAAAATTGCTGCGCGATTCGTCGTACGTCAACTCTGTGAACGAGCCGGGGACACACGTCGGAAGCCGGGCCGGGACAGGCCCGCTCAGCCTGTGCTGAGCCGTGCCCTCCAGCGTCGTACAGCCCGCCGCATACGCCGGACGGCGCGCCGCGACAGTGACATCCTGCGGGCCGCCGCCACGGGGCTCTCGATGCGCTTGCCGCCGTGCCAGTCGGGCACGGTGACCTCGAAATCGGAGTCCGAGAGGCCGCTCGACCGGTCCCGGAAGTGCGGGTACGCGAGGAAGACCCGGTCGCCCTTGCCCGAACGGACCACGTCCGGAACGGACTTCTGCCGTAAGTACGTCAGCACGTCCACCAGCACGTCGGACCGGCCCCGCGCGACAGCGGCGAGCCGCAGCCTCTCGGCGACCTTGATCAGGCGTGCCACGCCATCGTTCCAGTACACGTCCATGAGCGGCGCCGCGAGCTCCATCTTGTCGCGCCGGATCTCTTCCGAGTCCCGGAGGAAGACGGGCCCGAACTGCTGGAGCATCCCGATCGTGAAGGGCCGGATCATCAGGATGTCGCGCTTCGGCCCGGCGGGCTCGAGCCGGTGGACGAGCGCCATCATGGCCAGCATGGAATCGAAGCGCCACAGATAGGTGCCACTCTTGGTGACGTGCTTTCCGTCGTCCCTGCCGACCAGGTGGTAGCAGGTGTAGTCGGAGATGACGGAGACTCCGGCGCCGCGCAGATACGCCTCCATGGTGAAGAGCGCGTCCTCGCCGGTCCTGAGTTCCTCGTCGAATCTCAGGCCGATTCGCTCCAGCAGTTCACGCCGGAAGAGTTTCTGCGCACTCAGCGTGTAAATAATCTTGGAGTTGTATATGTCGACCCGGCTCCTGGTGGCTGTCCACATCGACATGGGCGCTCCACGATTGACCCCGACCACCTTGCCGAGCACGACATCGGTATGCGCCCGGTCGGCCATCGCGACCATCCGCTCCAGGGCTTCGTCACCGAAATAGTCGTCCGCGTCGAGGAAGAAGACATAGCGGCCCCGGGCCAGACCGAGACCCACATTGCGCGGCCCGCTGGGGCCACCGGAGTTCGCTTGCCTGATCACCCGGGTCGCGACCGCGGACCGGGCCGCGAACTCCTCCAGGTACTCGCCGGTTCCGTCGGTCGAACCGTCGTCGACTGCCACCATCTCGATCCGGTCGGCACCGATGGTCTGTGCCTCCACCGATTCAAGACAACGGATCAGATAGGGCATCGCCTCGTATGCACCGATGATCACGGATACGTCAGGAATTGGCTTCTCGCTCACATCAACAGAAGACAGTCGACCTCGAACGTTGGTTGCCCGACACCACGCGCCTGAAGTGTGACCCTTATCGCAAAGGCCCGGCACAACCCTAAAAGGGCTGTGCCGGGCCTGATGAATTGCGTTAATGAACCAGCCGAATTCTCAGCCACCCACGCGTTCGCCGAGACTTCGCGCCAGGCCCGCGTTCCGGGCCTCCGACTTGACCGCGAGATCCTTCACCGCCATGTCGAACTGCACGATCGAGGTGGGCTCGTCCGGGCCGAGGAGGTACTCCTTCAGCTGGCGCCGGTCGGCCGCCAGGGTGTCCGCCGCGGGATCCACCACCGCCGCGAGCAGGGCGTCCAGCTCGGTCGCGGCATTGGACAGGACGACCGCGGCACGGACCGCGGTGTTCTGCCGGCGGAATTCGTCCTCGCCCAGCGCCGCCGAGTCGGTGACCGCGTACGGCTTGCCGCTCGCGATGAAGTCCGACACCACGCTGGAGATGTCCGAGACCATGGCATCCGACTCGTTGAAGCAGTCGTACAGCCGCATCCGGGCACCCGTCACGACCTTGTGCTCCCACCAGCCGAGCGCCCGCCACGAGGCCGCGTTCCACTCGTCCTTGAGCCGCACGATCTCGGCCTCGCGCGCCGGGTCGGCCAGCGAGTCGCGGGACATCTCGGCCTCGTCGCCCGCGACGTTGCCACCGCTCGACAGTGCCGTGAGCCGCGCCTCGATACGGGCCAGTTCGGTCCGCGCCTCGGCCTGCACCGCCTGGAGCGCCGCCGATTCCTTCGCCCAGCGGGGGTCGTCGGCACGCTCGGCGGCGGCCTTCTCGATCAGCGCGGTGATCCGCTGGTGCACGGCCTTGGCCCGGGCGCTGCGGGTTCCCGTGAAGGGGTGCGGCTTGTAGAGCAGCCGGACCGACTGCTCCGCGTTCAGCAGCCGCTTGACGATGTTCTCGCCGGCCAGCAGGAGCGAGGTGTTGCCGGGGTTGTCGTCCCAGCCTTCCCAGGTCGGGGCGTACAGCACGGTCGGGATCGGGTTCTTCGGCGCACCGGACCACGGCTGGATCGCCGCCAGCTGCGGGCGGCCCACTTCGACGATGTCCTCGTCGCGCACGCCGACGTCGGCCAGCGCGTAACGGTCCCGGCCGGCCCGGCCCGCGGTCCACACCTCGTCGTAGGCCTTGCTGTACGGGTTGACGCTGGCGAGCTTGTCGCTGTCGCCGTGCCCGATGAAGACATGCTTCATCGTCGGCACCCGGAGCAGGTGGATGTTCTTGCCGACGTTGGCCGCGTACAGCGCGACCCGTACCGACGAGAGGTTCATGTTCATCAGGTGCACGCCACCGGGCACACAGAGCACCGGCACCGACGTCGTGTTCAGCTGAGGCAGTATCGCGCGCTCACGCAGCAGGATCAGCGGGCGGCCGTCGAGCTGTGCCATGGTCTCCAGCCACATGTTGACCTGGTAGGCCGAATCCTTGGAGCCGGAGAAGTAGAGAACCACGTTCGGCTTGTACTCGCCCAGCCAGGTGTCCACGGCACTCAGCACCTGGGCCTCGGGCGCCACCAGCCGGCTCGGAAGTATGTACGGCAGGAGCGCCGCCAGGTAGCAGAGCGCGAGCAACAGCGTGACGGCCAGGCCCGTGTAGGCGAAGCCGGTCACTCCGGTCTCGATCGCGACCAGCACACCCACCATCGCGAAGGTGTCCAGATGGAGCATCTTCTCCGCGGGGCGGTTCAGCAGCAGCGACGGCGGAGCGTCCGGGATCCGTACCTGCTCCAGGCCGATGTTGCGCGTGACCACCGGGAGCTTGCGCCGGAGTCTGATGAGGGTGACCACCGCGCTCTGCGGTGCCTGCAGGCCGTAGAAGGCCAGCAGGCAGGCGACCGTCACGTAGAACAGCGTCTCCTCCCCGTACCCCATGCGGGAGAGCAGCAGGATCAGCAGCAGCTGGCGGACCAGGAAGCGGATCGACAGCCCTGCGCGGACCGCGGAGAGCCGGTTGATCAGATAGCTGCCGCAGTGATGCAGATAATGGTCGGCCAGATATGTCACCGCGGCGGCGCCGGCGAAGAACCAGAGATTGGGGAGTATCGCCGCGAGCATGATGCACGGGAATCCCAGAGCCATGAGGAGAGCGGCGGCCAGCTCCGAACCGCTGCCCACACGAGCCATGCGAATGGCTTTCGAAATCACGAAGTACCGCTCCCGGGGTGCCGACTGATTACCTTGCGAGGGAAATGTGAAGCCGGAGCTTCACGAATTCGGACCCCTGCAATTCGCTCGCGGGCGTCTACAGGGGTCCGAATAGTCGATTGTCAAGCAGTATTACACATCGGCCTGTCGGTCCAGGACGGCGGCCAGAGCCTGTTCGAAACCCGACGCCTCGGAAGCACCACGGGTCGGGTCCTGCTGGCGTACGTCGATGACATGGCCGGTCATCTCGGAGAGCAGGACATCGAGGGAGGTCCTGGCGACCGCCTCGGACGACAGCAGCGTACCCGCGGGCTCGTCCCCGAACGCCTTGGTGCGCATCGGCGTGGCGGTGCGCTCGGGGTTCACGCAGTTCACCCGCACGCCGTCGACCGCCCACTCGTCCGCGAGCGCCTGAGTGAGATTGACCATGGCGGCCTTGGTCGACGAGTACAGGCTGTACTCCGCGCGGCCCCGGGTGTAGCTGCTGGAGGTGTAGAGCAGCAGCTGCCCCTTGGTCTCGGCGAGGTACCTGTACGAGGCACGGGCGATCTGCACCGGCGCCAGGTAGTTGACGTTCAGCGCTTCCTGGATGGCCGCGTTGTCCGTCTCGGCCAGCTTGCCGATGCGGAGCACACCCGCGGTGTTGATCACGTAGTCGATGCGGCCGGTGTCCGCGTACGCCTTGGAGAGCGCCTCGTCGATGTGCTCCGGGTTCTCCACGTGCGTACCGGTGGTGGAGCGGCCCAGGGCGTAGACGGTGGCGCCGTAGGACTCGGCGAGGGTCGCGATGTCCGCGCCGATGCCGTACGAGCCGCCGAAGACGACGAGGGTCTTGCCGGTGAGCAGTTCGCGGTAGGCGGCGTCATCGGTCGGCTGCGGGACGGCCGTGGAGGCCAGCTGGAAGAGCTTGTCCGCGATGAAGACGTCGACGGGCTGGGTGACCTTCATGTTGTACTCGTCGCCCGCGACGACGTAGATCGGCACGTCGGGGAGGTACTTCAGGACGACCGAGCAGTCGTCGGTGGCCTGGAAGTTCGGGTCGTCCGCGGCGACCTCGTACGCCCGGCGGATCGTGGAGAGCTTGAAGGCCTGCGGCGTCTGACCGCGGCGCAGCCGGGAGCGGTCGGGCACATCGGTGATGAACTCGCCGTCGCCGCCGTGGGTGCGGGTCACGATGATCGTGTCCGCGGACGGGATGGCGACGTCGACCGCCTGGTAGCGCTCCAGGACGTCGACGCAGTCCTTGATGACGCGCTGCGACAGCAGCGGGCGCACGGCATCGTGGAACAGGACGTTGCGGTCCTCGCCCTCGGCCAGGCCCTCGCCGAGGGCTGCGATGGCGCGCTCGGTGGTCTCGTTGCGGGTGGAGCCGCCCTCGATCACCTTGGTGACCTTGGTGAGTCCGGCCTTGGCGACGATCTTCTCCACTTCAGGCACGTAGCCCGGCGCCATCAGCACGATGATGTCGTCGATGGAGTCGGCCTGCTGGAAGATCGACAGCGTGTGCTCGATGACAGCCTTGCCTGCGATCTTCAGCAGCTGCTTGGGGATGGAAAGCCCCACGCGCTGGCCGGTGCCGCCGGCGAGCACGACTGCTGTGGTTCGGTCTTTGGCTATGTGCTGAGCAGACACAAACGACCTACTTTGCGGGGGTTGGGAGACACAGCGATGGTTGCACTCTCCGTTTCCGTCTCGCAAGGTGGACATCGGCAACAGCATGCCGTACGGACACCTCGCTTTGCCCTGCGATCAGGGCAAATACCGGAATTGACACTCCCCGGACGGGTGACCGACGCCACACGATCGAGGGCATGAAATCACCCTTGAGTGAGTTCGGCTCCGCCGATCGGGTGACGTCGAGAGCATGCCGTACCGCCGGACGAGGTGACGGAACGGACCCGTCCGGCGGTACGGCTTCGAATTACTGGAAGCGCGGCTGCGGCTGCGGCTGCGGCTGCGGCTGCGGCTGCGGCCGAACGTCCTAGAACGGGTTGAAGTCGTCGAACTCGCGCTGTGCGTCGTCGCGTTCCGTCTCGCGGTCGCGGCGGCGCTGCGCCGCCGGGCGCGGCGCTTCGAGACGGTGGTCCTCGCCACGTCGGCCGAGCATCTCCGCGCCCGCCGCCATGGTCGGCTCCCAGTCGAAGACGACCGCGTTGTCCTCGGCGCCGATGGCCACGCCGTCGCCCGCCCGGGCGCCGGCCTTCATCAGCCCGTCCTCGACACCGAGACGGTTGAGCCGGTCCGCCAGGTAGCCGACGGCCTCGTCGTTGTTGAAGTCGGTCTGCCGGACCCAGCGCTCCGGCTTCTCGCCGCGCACCCGGTAGATGCCGTCCTCCTCCAGCGTGACGGTGAAGCCCGCGTCGTCGACGGCCTTCGGGCGGATGACGATACGGGTCGCCACCTCCACGGGCTTGGCCGCGCGCGCCTCGGCGATGACACCCGCGAGCGCGAAGGAGAGTTCCTTCAGGCCGGTGCGGGCGACGGCGGACGCCTCGAAGACGCGGTAGCCGCGCTCCTCCAGCTCCGGGCGGATCATGTCGGCGAGGTCCTGGCCGTCCGGGATGTCGATCTTGTTGAGAACGACGATGCGGGGCCGGTCCTCCAGGCCGCCGTACTGCTTCAGCTCCTCCTCGATCATGTCGAGGTCGGAGACCGGGTCGCGGTCGGACTCCAGCGTCGCGGTGTCCAGGACGTGCACGAGCACCGAGCAGCGCTCCACGTGCCGCAGGAACTCCAGGCCGAGGCCCCGGCCCTGGCTGGCGCCCGGGATGAGGCCCGGGACGTCGGCGATGGTGTACACGGTGCTGCCCGCGGTGACCACGCCAAGGTTCGGGACGAGGGTCGTGAACGGGTAGTCGGCGATCTTCGGCTTGGCCGCCGACAGGACGGAGATCAGCGAGGACTTTCCGGCACTCGGGTAGCCCACCAGCGCGACGTCGGCGACGGTCTTGAGCTCCAGGACGATGTCGCGGGCCTCACCGGGCTCGCCGAGCAGCGCGAAGCCGGGGGCCTTGCGGCGGGCGGAGGCCAGTGCGGCGTTGCCGAGGCCGCCGCGGCCGCCCTGTCCGGCGACGAACGTGGTGCCCTGGCCCACCAGGTCGGCCAGCACATTGCCGTTCCGGTCGAGCACGACCGTACCGTCGGGCACCGGCAGGACCAGGTCCTGCCCGTCCTTGCCGGAGCGGTGGTCGCCCGCGCCGGGCTGCCCGTTGGTGGCCTTGCGGTGGGGGCTGTGGTGATAGTCGAGGAGGGTGGTGACGGCCTGGTCGACGACCAGGGTCACATCGCCGCCGCGGCCGCCGTTGCCGCCGTCCGGACCGCCGAGCGGTTTGAACTTCTCACGGTGTACGGAGGCGCAGCCGTGGCCCCCGTTACCCGCGGCGACATGCAGCTCGACGCGGTCCACGAAGGTGGTCATGGTTGGAACCTCCAGTTACATACGTGCAGAAATGTCTCACTCGTGCCGTCCCGCATAGGAGAAAGCCGTCTCTCATGGGAGAAACACGCGAAAGGCGGACCCGCTTCCCGTACGGGAAGTGAGGTCCGCCTCCGCAGAAACCGCTCGACGAGCGCCGAAAATCAGCCGGCGATCGGAACGATGTTCACGACCTTGCGGCCACGGTGCGTGCCGAACTCGACCGCACCGGCGGCGAGTGCGAACAGCGTGTCGTCGCCACCACGGCCGACGCCCGTGCCCGGGTGGAAGTGGGTGCCACGCTGGCGGACCAGGATCTCACCGGCGTTGACGGCCTGACCGCCGAAGCGCTTCACGCCGAGCCGCTGAGCATTGGAATCGCGCCCGTTCCGGGTGGACGATGCGCCCTTCTTGTGTGCCATGTCTCCTCAGTCCCTTACTTCGCAGCCGCGGGGATACCGGTGACCTTGATCGCCGTGTACTGCTGACGGTGACCCTGGCGACGGCGGTAGCCGGTCTTGTTCTTGTAGCGAAGGATGTCGATCTTCGCGCCCTTGTGGTGGTCCACGACCTCGGCCTGAACCTTGATCCCGGCCAGCACCCACGGGTCGCTGGTCACGGCGTCGCCGTCGACCACGAGCAGGGTCGAGAGCTCGACCGTGTCGCCAACCTGGGCAGTGGAAATCTTGTCAACCTCAACGATGTCACCGACAGCAACCTTGTGCTGGCGGCCACCGCTGCGCACGATGGCGTACACGCGGATCTCTCTCTCGCTCGGAACGGATCCCCTGATGCCAGCCGCCCGCACAGGCCGAAGCCCGCGACGATCCGGAAGGATGAGCGGCCTCTCCTGGCGGACAGGTCCATCAGGAGGAATGTGCTCAGGGGTGGGCGCGCATGGAAACACGCCGAGAGTCAAGGTTACGGGGCAAGGAGGTAGGGGTCAAACCGGGGCCGACCGCGCGACTCCTCCGGATTGAAGCGCCTTGACGCTCATGGGTTGGCGCACCTCGACACTCTTCGCCCTGAGACGGACACGCCCGCGCTCTCTCCCACCGGCCGCCGCCGACTGCTCCTCCTGCTCGTGCCCGTCATCCACGTACTGCTGCAGCTCACGGCAGACTCCCGGCGGGCCCTGTTCCCGGACTCGTACCGCTGTGGGCGCCGAGGAGCAGTACCTGGGCTCCTCTCCCACGAGAAGGCGCACCACACCGCGCTCAGCGCTTTCTGTACGAGCCGGGCCGAGGCGGCGGCGAAGAAGGCCCATTGAGTTGCGGCCCGATCACGCCACCGGGTGGGCCGTGGTAAAGGCGGTGGCGGGAGAGTTCGGTATCGGTACGACCGAGACACTGCGGGCCCGCGGCCGTCAGGGCCAGGTCACCATGGCCACAAAGGCTGGTTGTCCTGTCTGAAGCGGGCCGGCACGCCGATCAGCATTCTCAGGAATGACATATCCGGCCGCGGCCGCGGCACATTATCAGGATTTTCATAGCGGATTTCGTTGAGATTACGGCTGAAGAGACGCGGCCCACACGTTCCACACCGGCGTCTGGCATGCAAAAGAGGTGCGGTACCCGCGAGGGAACCGCACCTCTCTCCTTGCTGTCTGACCGTTGGTCAGCTCTCGGTACCGGCTGAGACCGAGGGCTGCGGCGACTGTTCAGCGGCGACCGTCTTCTTCGCCGCCGCCTTCTTGGCCGTCGTCTTCTTCGCGACGGTCTTCTTGGCAGCCGTCTTCTTGGTGGCTGCCTTCTTGGCGGTGGCCTTCTTGGCCGTCTTGCGGGCCGTCTTCTTGGCCGGGGCCTCCGCCACCGGGGCTTCGGCGGGCTCGGCTTCGGACTTCGGCTCGGTGGAGCCGGTGACCACGACGACCTCTGCCGCGTCCGCGCCCGCGGGCGAGCCCGCGGGGGCGGTGACCTTGCGGGTCACCCGGCGGCGGGCACGCGGCGGAGCGGCCGCGGGGGCCGCTTCTTCGGGTGCTGCCTCGGGCTGCGGAGTCTCGATGGCGACCGGGGTCTCGATGACGACCGGGGCCTCGATGACGACCGGGGCCTCGATGACAACCGGGGCCACCGTGGCCGGGACCTCAGCAGCGGCCGGGGCTTCCTCGACGGCCGGGGCCGGAGGGCCGGCCGGAGCGGTCGCCTTCCGGGTCGCCCGGCGGCGCGTGCGGCCCTGGGGGGCCTCGGCGACGGGCTCCGGCTCCACCACCGGCTCGGGCTCCGCGGCCACGACCGGCTCCGGCTCGACGACCGGCTCCGGGGCAGGGGCTGCTTCGGCCTTCGGGGCGCCGACCGGAGCCGTTGCCTTACGGGTCGCGCGGCGCCGGCCACGGCCGCGCGAGGCTGCCGCCTCGGCCTCGGCCGCGCTGCTGTACAGCTCCTCGTCCGGAACGAACTCCGGCTCGGGCAGCGCCACCGGGGCGGCCACCTCGGCAGCCACCTCGGCCTCGGTCTCGACCTCGATGACGTGCTCGTGCTCGAGTTCCTGGCCCGCGCCGACCCGACCGCGCTTCTTGGCACGCTTGCCGCCGCCACCGACCGACGTCGGCTGCTCCATGTGCACGATCACGCCGCGCCCGTTGCAGTGGACGCAGGTCTCGGAGAAGGACTCCAGCAGCCCCTGGCCCACCCGCTTACGGGTCATCTGGACCAGGCCCAGCGAGGTGACCTCGGCGACCTGGTGCTTCGTACGGTCACGGCCCAGGCACTCCAGCAGACGCCGCAGCACCAGGTCCCGGTTGGACTCCAGCACCATGTCGATGAAGTCGACGACGACGATGCCACCGAGGTCGCGCAGCCGCAGCTGACGCACGATCTCCTCGGCCGCCTCCAGGTTGTTCTTGGTGACGGTCTCCTCGAGGTTGCCGCCCTGGCCGGTGAACTTGCCGGTGTTGACGTCGACGACGACCATCGCCTCGGTCTTGTCGATCACCAGCGAGCCGCCGCTCGGCAGATAGACCTTCCGGTCCAGCGCCTTCATGAGCTGCTCGTCGATCCGGTACGTCGCGAAGATGTCGACCTCGGAGGTCCAGCGCGACAGGCGGTCCGTCAGGTCGGGCGCCACCTGCGAGACGTAGCCGTGGATGGTCTCCCACGCGTCGTCGCCACTGACGATGACCTTGGAGAAGTCCTCGTTGAAGATGTCGCGGACGACCCGGACGGTCATGTCCGGCTCGCCGTAGAGCAGCGTCGGCGCGTTGGAACTGCCGGTACTCTTCGCCTTCTTCTGGATGTCCTCCCACTGCTGCTGCAGCCGCTCGACATCACGGCTCAGCTCGTCCTCGCTGGCGCCCTCCGCCGCGGTGCGGACGATGACGCCCGCGTCCTCGGGGACGATCTTCTTGAGGATGGTCTTCAGCCGGGCCCGCTCGGTGTCGGGCAGCTTGCGGCTGATGCCGGTCATCGAGCCCTCGGGCACATAGACCAGGTAGCGGCCGGGCAGCGAGACCTGGCTGGTCAGGCGGGCGCCCTTGTGGCCGATCGGGTCCTTGGTCACCTGGACGAGGACGGACTGGCCGGACTTGAGCGCGGTCTCGATACGGCGCGGCCCGTGGGCCATGCCGAGCGCCTCGAAGTTCACCTCACCCGCGTACAGGACGGCGTTGCGGCCCTTGCCGATGTCGACGAAGGCGGCCTCCATGGACGGCAGTACGTTCTGCACCTTGCCCAGGTAGACGTTGCCGACGTAGCTGGTGGCCTGCTCCTTGTTGACGTAGTGCTCGACGAGCACGTTGTCCTCAAGAACGCCGATCTGGGTGCGTTCGCCGTTCTGGCGGACGACCATGACCCGCTCGACGGCCTCACGGCGCGCCAGGAACTCGGCCTCGGTGATGATCGGGACGCGACGGCGGCCCTGCTCACGGCCCTCGCGGCGGCGCTGCTTCTTCGCCTCCATGCGGGTCGAGCCCTTGATGGACTGGACCTCGTCGAAGCCGGTGCCGGGCTCCCGCTCTTCCTTCTTACGGGGCTCGCGGACCCTGACGACCGTACGCTCCGGGTCGTCGACGCCGTTGTCGGCCTCGGACGGGACGTCGCCGCTGCGACGACGACGGCGACGACGGCGACGGCTGCTGCTGGATCCGGCGACGGACGCCTCGTGCTCCTCGTCCTCCTCCTCTTCGGACTCCTGAGCGCGCTCCTGGTCACCCTCGGCGGCGGCCTCGTCGCCGAACTGCTCCGCGGTCTCGTCGCCCTCGGCGCTCTCGCCACGACGGCGGCGACGGCCTCCACGACGGCGACGGCGCGAGGGCCGGTCCCCGTACTCGTCCGTCTCCTCGCCCTCGTGCTCGGCTTCGCTCTCGCCCTCCGGCTCGGGCTCCTCCTCGACGTGCTCCTCCACCTCGACGGCGGGAGCGGCGGCCTGCTCGGGCTCGGCGGCCTCACCGCGACGGCGGCGACGGCGGCGCGAACCGGCCTGCGGCGCGGCCTCGGCGGCCGGTGCCTCGATGGTGGCGGCCGGCTCCTCGACCGTCTCAGGCTCTTCCTCGACCTCTTCGTGACGCGAAGCGGCAGCGGCGGCGGCCGCGGTCTCCGGGGTCTGGAACATCGGCTCGGCGAAGACCGGTGCCTGGAACACGGCCACGGCGGGGCGCTCGGCGCGACGGCTCTTGCGTACGGGCTCCTCCTCCTTGGCGGTGAACTCGGGGCGGCCGGCGGCCGCGGTGGCGCGGCGCCGGGTGCGGCCACGCGGTGCGGCCTCCTCGACGGGCTCGGCGGCCGGCTCCTCGGCGGCGGCCTCGGCGGCCTGCGGCGCACCGGCCGGAGCGGTCGCCTTACGGACCGCGCGACGACGCCCGCGCGAGGCCTCGACGGCTTCTTCCTCCGCTTCCGCGGGCGCGGCGGGCTCGGCGACTGCGTCGGCGTGCTGCGGTGCACCGGCCGGAGCCGATGCCCTGCGCCGGGTACGGCCGCGCGGCGCGGCGGCCTCGGCGGCCTGCTCGGGCTCGGCAGCCGTCACGGGCGTCGCTTCCTCGACGATCTCGACGGCCTCGGCGGCCTGCGGCGCACCCGCCGGAGCGGTCGCCTTGCGAACGGCACGACGACGCGTACGCGCCGGCGGCGCCTCCACGACCTCGGCCTCGGCTTCGGCTTCGGCTTCGGCAACGGGCTCGGCGGCAGCCTCGACAACGGGTTCGGCAACGGCCTCGGCGGCCTGTGGCGCACCCGCCGGAGCGGTCGCCTTGCGAACGGCACGACGGCGCGCGCGGGCCGGCGGCGCCTCCATGACCTCGGCCTCGGCTTCGGCAACGGGCTCGGCGGCAGCCTCGACAACGGGTTCGGCAACGGCCTCGGCGGCCTGCGGCGCACCCGCCGGAGCGGTCGCCTTACGGACCGCACGACGACGCGTACGCGCCGGAGGCGCCTCTACGACCTCGGCTTCGACATCTGCCTCGGCTTCGACGACGGGCTCGGTGGTTTCGGCGCTCGCGGCGGGTGCCACGATCGCGGCGGCCTCGGCGGCCTGCGGCGCACCCGCCGGAGCGGTCGCCTTACGGACCGCGCGACGGCGCGTGCGGGCCGGCGGCGCGGCTTCTGCGGCCGGGGCGCTCCCGGCTTCGGTGGTGGTGCTGTCGGACACTGCGGCGTCAACGGCCGGTATGGCCGGAGCAGCGGTGCCCGGTGCCTCCGCCACCGGCGGGCCGGCGGGCCGGGACGCGGCGCGGCGCCTGCGGCGCGGCGGCAGCTTGTCGCCGGGTGCGTTGTTCTCTTCGGCGTTCCCGGTCGTGCCGGGTTCGTTGGACTGGGGCATGCGGGCGGTTCTCCCGTCAGGCTCCCGGGCGCCGCGTCTGGTTCCGGTCCAACACGGTCCGCGTGATGTACGCGGGACCGGCGTCCGGGGCGCGGGCGCCGCACGGGAACTCAATGTCTGGCTCGCCGGTTCCGTACGCGAGGTGCGTACGGCCTGGCGAAAGTCTTATGGGTCATCGCGCGGCCCGGCCCAGGTGGCTCCCGAGTCGGAGAGCTGCGCTGCAACGACCGCCTTACGCGGAACCTGCACCTTCCGGCGCCGTCGCGACGGCGGTCCCGGTGGCCGTGGATGGAGCGGCCGGGGCTGCCTCGCGGTCGGGCGCGAGCGGGTCGGTCACCGTGCCGGACTCCTCGTCGAAGAGCCCCTGCGCCAGCCTGGTCACCGCTGCGGGTACCGGCGGCGCCAGGTCGGCCACAACGCGGAGACCGGACAGGACGTCGTCAGGTCGCACGGCAGGTGTCACGTGCCGAACAACCAGCCGCAGTATCGCACAGGGCCTGTCCTCGGGCCTATCAGGCTGTGGATCAAGGGCCTCCAGGCCGACCACGGCGGCGCGGGCGTCGAAGGTCCGCATGCCGTTCTTCGCGCGGCGCTGGACCTCGACGGTCTGCGCCCCGTTGAAGGCGGCCACGGCCTTCGCCGCCTCCTCCACGGGGACTCCGTCGAGACGCAGTTCCCAGATGGAGGCGGTCAGCCGGTCGGCGAGACCCGAGGTGCGGGCCTCCACGGCGTCGGTGACGTCGAGACCGTCCGGCAGCGAGGCGTTGAGCAGCTCGCGCAGGACCGCCGGATCCCGGGCCTCGGTGAGGGCGATCTCCAGAAACTCGGCCTCACTGCCCGTGCCGGTGGGTGCGGCATTGGCGTACGAGACCTTCGGGTGCGGGGTGAAGCCCGCCGAGTAGGCCATGGGCACCTCGGAGCGGCGCAGTGCCCGCTCGAAGGCACGCTGGAAGTCGCGGTGGCTGGTGAACCGGAGGCGGCCGCGCTTGGTGTAGCGCAGTCGGATGCGCTGCACCGCCGGTGCGGGCGGCGGGCCTTCGGGCTGTCGCTTGCCCAGTGGTTCTTCTCCTCGGTGCGGGACGGACGCGGTGGCACGCCGCCCTCGAAATGCGGGTGGCCCGGGGTGTCCGGTCCGGCTCACCCCCGCTCGGCGTTTTTCTCTCCGAGCAGGGAGATCTCTGGTCCGGGCGCCGCGCTGGGCACAGTCGTTGTACTACCCAGAGTACGCGCAAGAGGGCTCCCCGGTTCCCGGGGCTCGGGCGCCGCCGGTCCGCCGACCAGTGCCCGCCAGGCATCACGGCGCGCCCGCGCCACGGTCTCGCGTGCCGTGCGCAGCGCCGACCGGGCCGCGCGTCCGGTCTCGACGGCGGCCCGCTTGGCGGGGGCCCAGACCGCGTCCCGTACGAAATGCCCCACCGGCGTGCACACCGCGCGGTAGGCCCAGGTCACCGGCGCCCCGACCAGATGCCACGCCAGCCAGGCGATGGCCCGGCCGACGGCCCGCGAGATGTAACCCGCGATCCGCCAGGCGACACCGAACGCGGCGGCGATCTCCCGGCCGACCGGAGCGAGGACCCGCCGGTACAGCAGTCCGAGCGGCGCGACGAGCAGCGTCAGGACCAGCCACTCCACCGCTGCCCACAGCCCGCTCCCGGCAGCCGCGATCCCACGTGCCAGCAGTTCGAGCAGCCAGGTGAGGCCGTGGCCGAGCGGGGTGAGCAGTTCGCGGTACGTCCAGGCCAGCGGCCGTACGACCAGGTGCTCCACCAGCCAGGCGGCGGCGAGCGCGAGCGGCACCAGGACGTACCGCCACAGGGCGGCCAGAGGCCAGACGAACAAGGCGGTGAGCACCCAGCCGATCGCGGCGGCGATCCCCCGCCCGGCAGGGACGAGCAACGCGCGGTACACCCGGCCCAGCCCGTGCCCGATCGGGGTGAGTACCGCCTCGTACAGCCACACCACCGGCACCACGAGCCCGTACCGCACCGCCGGCACCAGCACGTACCGCCAGAGCGCGACCCACGGCCATACGAAGACCGCCGCGGCCAGCCACCGCAGCGCATGGCCCAGCGGGGTGAGCACCCATGCGTACAGCCAGACCGCGGGGGCCGCCACCAGCGTCGCGAACAGCCAGGACAGGGCCCGGCCCAGGGGGCGCAGCAGGATGCGGTCGGCGGCACGGGCGGCGACCACCAGGACGTCCCAGACCATGCGTACGGGCAGGACGATCACCAGCACCACGATCCGTACCGGAATCCTGATGAGGGTGGTCAGACAGCCCTCGCCGGCCTCGTAGTGCGCGGGAGCCTGGTACTTGCCGTAGTCCATGCCGTACATGACGCGAAGGCCCGGTCCGGGGTTTCCCGGGCCGGGCCTTCGTCACCGAGCTGTCACCCGGACGGACGGGTCCGGGGCGGCTACTTCACGACCGACAGCGGCAGCAGCTTCTTGCCGGTCGGGCCGATCTGGATGCTGGTGTCCATCTGCGGGCAGACGCCGCAGTCGAAGCACGGGGTCCAGCGGCAGTCCTCGACCTCGGTCTCGTCGAGCGAGTCCTGCCAGTCCTCCCAGAGCCACTCCTTGTCGAGACCGGAGTCCAGGTGGTCCCAGGGCAGGACCTCTTCGTACGTCCGCTCCCGGGTGGTGTACCAGTCGACGTCCACGCCGTACTCGGGCAGCGTCTTCTCGGCGGCGGTCATCCAGCGGTCGTAGCTGAAGTGCTCGCGCCAGCCGTCGAAACGGCCGCCGGACTCGTAGACCGCGCGGATGACGGAGCCGACGCGGCGGTCGCCGCGCGAGAGCAGGCCCTCGACGATGCCGGGCTTGCCGTCGTGGTAGCGGAAGCCGATGGAGCGGCCGTACTTCTTGTCGCCGCGGATCTTGTCGCGGAGCTTGGTCAGCCGGGCGTCGGTCTCCTCGGCGCCGAGCTGCGGGGCCCACTGGAACGGCGTGTGCGGCTTGGGCACGAAGCCGCCGATGGAGACGGTGCAGCGGATGTCGTTCTGGCCGGAGACCTCGCGGCCCTTGGCGATCACGTTGACCGCCATGTCGCCGATCTGGAGGACGTCCTCGTCGGTCTCGGTGGGCAGACCGCACATGAAGTACAGCTTCACCTGGCGCCAGCCGTTGCCGTACGCGGTGGCGACGGTACGGATGAGGTCCTCTTCCGAGACCATCTTGTTGATGACCTTGCGCATCCGCTCGGAGCCGCCCTCGGGGGCGAAGGTGAGTCCGGAGCGACGGCCGTTGCGGGTCAGCTCGTTGGCCAGGTCCACGTTGAACGCGTCGACGCGGGTGGAGGGCAGCGAGAGGCCGATCTTGTCCTCGGTGTACCGGTCGGCGAGGCCCTTGGCGATCTCGCCGATCTCGGTGTGGTCCGCGGAGGAGAGCGAGAGCAGCCCGACCTCTTCGAAGCCGGTCGCCTTGAGACCCTTCTCGACCATCTCGCCGATGCCGGTGATGCTTCGCTCCCGCACGGGGCGCGTGATCATGCCGGCCTGGCAGAAACGGCAGCCGCGGGTGCAGCCGCGGAAGATCTCGACGGACATCCGCTCGTGGACGGTCTCGGCGAGGGGCACGAGGGGCTGCTTCGGGTACGGCCACTCGTCGAGGTCCATCACGGTGTGCTTGGACACCCGCCACGGCACGCCCGACTTGGTGGGCACGACACGGCCGATGCGCCCGTCCGGGAGGTACTCGACGTCGTAGAAGCCCGGGACGTAGACGCCGCCGGTCTTCGCGAGCCGGAACAGCACCTCTTCGCGGCCACCGGGGCGGCCCTCGGCCTTCCAGCCACGGATGATCTCGGTGATCTCCAGGACGGCCTGCTCGCCGTCGCCGATGACCGCGCAGTCGATGAACTCGGCGATCGGCTCGGGGTTGAACGCGGCGTGGCCGCCTGCCAGCACGATCGGGTCGTCGACGGTGCGGTCCGCGGCGTTCAGCGGGATGCCCGCGAGGTCCAGGGCGGTGAGCATGTTGGTGTAGCCGAGCTCGGTGGAGAAGCTCAGCCCGAAGACGTCGAAGGCACGGACGGGGCGGTGGCTGTCCACGGTGAACTGCGGGACCTTGTGCTCGCGCATCAACTCTTCGAGGTCCGGCCACACGCTGTAGGTGCGCTCGGCGAGGACGCCCTGGCGCTCGTTGAGTACCTCGTAGAGGATCATGACGCCCTGGTTGGGCAGTCCGACCTCGTACGCGTCCGGGTACATCAGTGCCCAGCGGACGTCGCATTCGTCCCACGGCTTGACGGTGGAGTTCAGCTCACCGCCGACGTACTGGATGGGCTTCTGCACATGCGGGAGCAGAGCTTCGAGCTGTGGGAAGACCGAATCGACAGACATCGCGAACTTTCGAGAGCCGGCAAGGGTGACCATCAAGCGTACCCCGGCACTCAGCTTTCCAGCGCCGACCGGATCCGGGGCCGCGACGCCCGCTTCCACACCTCGGGCAGCTCCCGTTCCCCGGCGGCGGCGGCCGCCTCCTCCCGCCCGTACAGCAGTCCCCAGGTGAATCCCGGCTCCCCCGCCGCGTGTGCCTGGACGGCCAGGGTGCGCAGGGCGTCGCGGGCCACGACGCTGTCCTGGTGGTCGCCGAGGAGGGTCTGGAGTGCCTTCATCCGTTTGGCGAACCGCTTGGCCGGCTTCCCGAGCGCGGGCCCGGCCGCCTCCGCCGCGTAGCGGGCGCGCTTGGCCGCCTTGCGGGCGTCGTGCATGGCGAGATCGCGGTCCTCGCCGGGCGGGAGTTCCAGGGCGTGGCCGACACGGGTCGCGAGGCGCTCGTACTCCTTCACTACGGCGCGGGGCAGTGCCCGGTCGGGGGCCTTGGACGCGGCGGGCAGCAGCGGCGGGGCGGCGAGCAGGGCGTCGAGGCCGTCCAGGAGTGCCAGGTAGCGGCTTCCGTCGAGTACGCCGACGGTCCGGCTCCGGGAGCCGCCCCGGCGGGCCACCGACCAGATCCGGAGCCTGCTGCGGACGGGGCCGAGGACCAGGGTGCGGGGCAGGCCGTCGAGGCGGGCGCGCAGCCGGGCGTCGAGGACTTCCTGGTCACGGTCGATACCGAGCTCGGCGGCCAGCCACTTCAGCTCGTCGCCGACCGGGTCGGTGACACCGCGGTCGAGGATCTTCCCGTAGGACCGCAGCGCGCTGCGGAGCCTGCGGGTGGCGACCCGCATCTGATGCACGGAGTCGGGGAGGTCACGGCGTACGGCGGGGTCCAGGGCGGTGATCGCCTCGGTCTGGTGACGGAGGTACGTGAGGACGTGGTCGCCCGCGGTGGGGTGCGCCCCCTTCCGGCCGGGGGCCTTCTTCGGCCTCGGCGCGGTCTCGGCGAGCGCCCTGGCCAGTTTCGACGGTGCCGCGGACGGGCGGATTCCGGCCTTGCGCAGCCTCCGTTCGACGGCGTCGAGGAAGGCGGGGTCGCCGTCGTCGGCGAGTTCGACCTCGATCTCCGTCCAGGCGGCCGTACCGCTGCCGCCGGTCAGCCGTTCGGCCCGCACGGTGTCGGTGCTGACCTCGGCGAGCAGCGCACCCCCGGCGTCGAGGAGGAGGTGGACGTCGCGGGCGGAGCGCAGCCGGACGACGGGGACGAGCTCCCGGTCCCGGACCCGGGAGCGGAGCAGCCCGGCGAGGGAGGGCGGCAGGGTGTCGGAGAGCGGCTCGCGCAGCTCGTCCCGGATGCCGGAGGCGACCGGGAATTTGAGGTGCCAGCCGGCGTCGCTCCCGCCGGTGCGGCGGCGCAGGGTGAGGGAGTCCGCCGCGAGCCGGAGGTCCTCGGTGTCGTAGTAGACGGCGTCCAGTTCGGTGACGCCGCGGTGGTTGACGGCCGAGACCCCGGCCACCCGGCTCAGGTCGGGGAGCCGGGTTTCCGCCGTGGCTTCGTACTTCCGCTCGATCTCACGCTTCGAGTCCGCCATGAACCGAATCTAGACGTGTTGTACGCGAATGGGCAGTGCTCCCGCACCGGCTCAGGCGCTTATCGGCCGTTGCACCCTGATCGACTGGAGCAGCCCGACGGCCACCCAGACGGCGAACATCGAGGATCCTCCGTACGACACGAACGGCAGCGGCAGCCCGGCGACCGGCATGATGCCGAGCGTCATCCCGATGTTCTCGAAGGACTGGAAGGCGAACCACGCGATGATTCCCGCGGCGACGATCGTGCCGTACAGCTCGGTCGTCTCGCGGGCGATCCGGCAGGCGCGCCACAGGACGATGCCGAGCAGGACGATGATCAGCCCGGCGCCGAGGAAGCCGAGCTCCTCGCCGGCGACGGTGAAGACGAAGTCGGTCTGCTGCTCGGGGACGAACTGGCCGGTGGTCTGGGTGCCCTGGAAGAGGCCCGTTCCGGTGAGGCCGCCGGAGCCGATCGCGATGCGGGCCTGGTTGGTGTTGTAGCCGACGCCCGCCGGGTCGAGCGCGGGGTTGGCGAAGGCGGCGAAGCGGGCGATCTGGTACTCGTCGAGCAGGCCGAGCTTCCAGATCGCGATCGCACCGGCCACGCCCGCGCCGAGCAGGCCGCAGATCCAGCGGTTCGACGCGCCGGAGGCGAGGAGCACGCCGAGCACGATGACGACCATGACCATGACGGAGCCGAGGTCCGGCATCCCCATGACGACAATCATCGGCACGGACGCCAGGCCCAGCGCCTTGGCGACGGTCCGGTGGTCGGGGTGGAGCTGGTCGCCCGCGTCGACGCGCTCGGCGAGCAGCATCGCCATGATCAGGATGATGGTGATCTTGGTGAACTCGGACGGCTGGAGCGAGAAGCCGCCGCCGATGATGATCCAGGCGTGGGCGCCGTTGACGGTGGCGCCGAGCGGGGTGAGGACCGCCAGTACGAGGATCACCGAGAGGCCGTAGAGGATCGGGACGGCGCCGCGCAGGGTGCGGTGGCCGAGCCAGATCGTGCCGATCATCAGGGCGAAGCCGATGCCGGTGTTGAGGGCGTGCCGGAAGAGGAAGTAGTACGGGTCGCCGTGGGTGAGCGCGTGGCGGCCCCGGGTCGCCGAGTAGACCAGCAGCGAGCCGATGAAGGAGAGCGCGATCGCGGACCCGAGCAGCGGCCAGTCGAGTTTGCGTACGACGGAGTCGCGGGCGATGAGTTTGCCCCAGGCGGACCGCTCGGGGGCGTAGCGCGAGACGGAGAAGCCGGCCATCAGTCACGCCTCCCCAGGATCGCGGCGAGGGTCTGTTCCTCCGGGGGCTTCTGCGAGTCGGGGTTGTACGGCTTGATCTCCGGGGCGTCGATCGAGCCGTCCCGCTGGATCTTCGGCAGGGACTTCTGCGGGGTGGGCAGCAGCGCCTTCTTCAGGTCCTGCTTGCCGGAGTCGTCGAGACCGTAGAGGGCGTCGTAGATGTTGCGCACGGCGGGCCCGGACGCACCGGAGCCCGTGCCGCCCTGAGAGATCGTCATGACGATCGAGTAGTCCCTGGTGTACGTGGCGAACCAGGAGGTCGTCTGCTTGCCGTAGACCTCGGCCGTACCCGTCTTGGCGTGCATCGGGATCTTGTCCTGCGGCCAGCCGCCGAACCGCCAGGCGGCGGTACCGCGGGTCGCGACGCCCGCCAGCGCCCCCTCCATCTGCTTCAGGGTCTTGGCGCTGACCGGCAGCTTGCCGTGCGAATGGGGCTCGATCACGCGGACGTGCTTGCTGTCGGGGCTGACGATCGCCTTGCCGACGGTCGGGTCGTAGAGCGTGCCGCCGTTGCTGATCGCGGCGTAGATGGTCGCCATCTGGATCGGGGTGACGAGGGTGTCGCCCTGGCCGATGGAGTAGTTGATCGCGTCATAGGCGTGCAGCTTCATGCCCTCGAGGCAGTTCTCGTGGGCGAGCACGGTGCCGAAGTCCTTCTTCTTGGGCCAATTCTTGCCCTGCTCGCACCAGGCGTCCTTGTTGGCCTTCCAGAAGTCCTTCTTCCACTGGCGGTCGGGGACACGGCCGGTGACCTCGCCGGGGAGGTCGATACCGGTCTCCTTGCCGAGGCCGAACTGGTGGGCGGTCTTGAAGAACCAGTCCTTGGCGTTCTTCTTGGGCTTCAGCCCGCCGTCCTTCTGCCACTGCTGGTGGCCGAGTCCGTAGAAGACGGTGTCGCAGGAGACCTCGAGCGCCTGGCCCAGGGTGATCGAGCCGTGGCCCTGCGATTCGAAGTTCTTGTAGACCTGGCCGTCGGCGCTGTAGGAGCTGGGGCAGGGGTAGTGGCCGTCGAACGCGTAGCCCGCCTGGACGGAGGCCGCGGTCGAGACGACCTTGAAGATCGAGCCCGGGGCGGCCTGGCCCTGGATGGCGCGGTTGAGCAGCGGATAGTTGGACTTCTTGCTGGTCATCCGGGCGTAGTCCTTGCCCGAGATGCCGCCGACCCAGGCGTTGGGGTCGTAGTTCGGCAGGGAGGCCATCGCGACGACCCGGCCGGTCTTGGCCTCCATGACGACGACGGCGCCGGAGTCGGCCTTGTAGTTCTCGCCGGTGATCTTGTCGAAGGACTGACGGGCCGTCTTCATGGCCTCGTTGAGCTCGTACTCGGCGACGGCCTGGACCCGGGCGTCGATGGAGGTGACGACGCTGGAGCCGGGCTCCGCCTCGTCGTTCTTCGCCTGGCCGATGACCCGGCCGAGGTTGTCGACCTCGTAGCGGGTGACACCGGCCTTGCCGCGCAGTTCCTTGTCGTAGGTGCGCTCCAGGCCGGAGCGGCCGACCTGGTCGGAGCGGAGGTACGGCGAGTCGGTGTTCTGGGCCTTGGTGATCTCCTCGTCGGTGACGGGCGAGAGATAGCCGAGGACCTGGGCGGAGTTGGCCTTGCCGGGTGCGGCGTAGCGGCGTACGGCGGTGGGTTCGGCGGTGATGCCGGGGAAGTCCTCGGCGCGTTCGCGGATCTGGAGGGCCTGCTGGGTGGTGGCCTCGTCGGTGACCGGGATCGGCTGGTACGGCGAGCCGTTCCAGCAGGGCTGCGGGGTCTTCGCGTCGCAGAGCCGGACCTTGTCGAAGACTTCCTTGGGCTGCATGCCGAGGACGTCGGCGAGCCGGGTCAGGACGCTCTTGCCGTCGTCCGCCATCTTCAACAGCTCGGTGCGGCTGGCGGAGACGACCAGACGGGTCTCGTTGTCGGCGAGGGGCACGCCGCGCGCGTCGAGGATGGAGCCGCGCACGGCGGGCTGGACGACCTGCTGGACGTGGTTGTTCTTCGCCTCGTCGCTGTACTCCTTGCCGTTACGGATCTGGAGGAACCAGAGGCGCCCGCCGAGGGTGAGCAGCAGCGAGAAGACGAGGACCTGGATGATGACGAGACGAATCTGGACCCGCTGGGTCCGGCCGGTCTCGGGGATGTTGCTCATGGGGCGCCCCCGGTGGTGGTCGGGCCGGAGACACGGGGAGTGTCCCCGCTGTGGTGCGGCCTCACAGTCGCTTGACTCCCTTGATCCGCCCGGCGCGTGCCGCGCGGTTACGGGCGGCCTTGACGCGCAGTCCGCCGCGCTGGCCGCCGATCCGCAGCCCGGTGCCGGAGGCCAGCCAGCCCGCGGCGACATCGCCGCCGGACGCGTCGGCGACCGGATCGTTCACCGTGCGTCTGGCGATCGCCATGACCAGCGGCACGACGAACGGCGCGAGGAGCAGGTCGTAGGCGGCGGCGGTGAACAGCAGGCTGCCCAGGCCCACATGACGGGCCGCCGTGTCCCCGACGAGCGCGCCGACGAGCGCGTACAGCAGGGTCGAGCCGATCGCCGCGGCGACGACTCCGATCATCGGGACGGCCGCCGACTTGAGCTGTCCGTTCTCCGGCTTGACCAGTCCGGCGAAGTAGCCGATGACGCAGAGGACCAGCGCGTAGCGCCCGGCGGCGTGGTCGGCGGGCGGTGCCAGGTCGGCGAGGAGTCCCGCGCCGAAGCCGATGAGGGCGCCGCTGACATGCCCGTACACGAAGGCGAGAGCGAGAACGACGAGGAGGAGCAGGTCGGGCACGGCGCCGGGGAGCTGGAGCCGGGCGAGGACGGAGACCTGGACGACGAGGGCGACGACGACCAGGAAGACGGAGAGCAGAGTCTGGTTCAAGCGCATGGGAATCAGCTCTACCTCTGCTCGTTTACCGCGTTGCCGGCGTTCGGACTGCTGCCGGGGACCGGGGATCCGCTCGGGTCCGGGCTCTCGTGGACGTTCCCGACGACGTTTCCTTCGGTGTCGACGATGTCGCCGTTGGGCGAGATCGTCACGGTGACGGTCGGGGTGGGCTTGGGCTTGGCGGCCTTGGCGGGCGCCTTGGGCAGGACCATGTCGCGGGGGTCCTCGCGCGGGGCCTGCACGACGATGCCGACGATGTCGAGCTTGGTGAACCCGACGAACGGACGGACGTAGACGGTACGGGTCAGGCCGCCGCCGGACGGGTCGACGCGGACGACCTCCCCCACCGGGACGCCGGGCACGAACGGCTTGTCCTTGCTGGAACCGAAGGTGACCAGGCGGTCGCCCTTGTTCACCTTGGCCTTGCCGTTGAGGAACTGGACGGACAGCGGCCGGGAACCCTGGCCGGTGGCGAAGCCCAGTTCGTCGGTCTTCTCCATACGGGTGCCGACGGTGAAGTCGGGGTCGTTGGCCAGGAGCACCGTGGCGGTGTCCGGGCCGACGGTGGTGACCCGGCCGACGAGCCCGTCACCGTTGATGACGGTCATGTCGCGCTTGATGCCGTCGTGGGAGCCGACATCGATGGTGACCGTCCAGGAGAAGCCCTGGGCCGCTCCTATGGCGACGACCTCGGCGGCCTTGATGCCGTACTGCCCGGCGGCCGACTTCTTCAGCATCCGGTCCAGTTCGCGGACCCGGTTGCGGTTCTGGTCGTCGCTGCCGAGCTTCGTCTTCAACGCGGCGTTCTGCTGCTCCAGTTCGGCGATCCGGTTGTGCCGGGTCCCGGAGTCGCGTACCGCTCCTATGGCGTTGCCCACCGGATCGACGGCCGCCGCCACACCGTTCTCGACCGGTCCGAAGACCGTGGCGGCGGCATGCCGGGCACCGTCCACCGGTGACTCCTCGCCGCCCCGGATGTCCACCGTGATCAATGCGAATGCGATGGCGATCAGCAGCACCAGGAGCAGCCGGCTCTCTCGTGTGTCCCTCACGTGCGGCGGCCGTGCCTTCCTCGTCGGAATGTTCGTGCCTGTATATCAACGATCGGCCGTACGGAGCGGCAGCGGTCCACGCGGCAGACCACTGTGTTGTCCGCCCGCGGACCGGGCCCGCCGTCTACCGGCGGGGCTGGGCGTCCAGCACCTGCTGGAGTGCCTCGAACTCCTCGACGCACTTGCCGGATCCGAGCGCCACCGAGTCCAGCGGGTCCTCGGCGATGTGGATCGGCATGCCGGTCTCGCGGCGCAGCCGCTCGTCCAGCCCGCGCAGCAGCGCGCCGCCACCGGTGAGGACGATGCCGCGGTCCATGACGTCGCCGGAGAGCTCCGGCGGGCACTTGTCGAGCGTGGTCTTCACCGCGTCGACGATCGCGTTGACCGGCTCCTCGATGGCCTTGCGGACCTCGCCGGCCGAGATGACCACGGTCTTGGGCAGCCCGGAAACCAGGTCACGGCCGCGGATCTCGGTGTGCTCGTCCTTGTCCAGGTCGTACGCCGAGCCGATCGTGATCTTGATCTGTTCGGCGGAACGCTCACCGAGAAGGAGCGAGTACTCCTTCTTGATGTGCTGGATGATCGCGTTGTCCAGTTCGTCACCGGCGACCCGGATCGACTGGGCAGTGACGATTCCGCCGAGCGAGATGACCGCGACCTCGGTCGTGCCGCCACCGATGTCGACGACCATGTTGCCGGTGGCCTCGTGGACCGGCAGCCCGGAGCCGATGGCCGCCGCCATGGGCTCCTCGATGATGTGCACCTGGCGCGCGCCGGCCTGCGTCGACGCCTCGATGACGGCGCGTCGCTCGACGCCGGTGATGCCGGAGGGCACGCAGACGACGACGCGCGGACGGGCCAGGTAGCGGCGCTTGTGGATCTTCAGGATGAAGTAGCGGAGCATCCGCTCGGTGATCTCGAAGTCGGCGATCACGCCGTCCTTCAGCGGCCGTACGGCAACGATGTTGCCCGGTGTACGCCCGATCATCTTCTTGGCCTCGGAGCCGACCGCCAGGATGCCACCGGTGTTGGTGTTGATGGCCACGACGGACGGCTCGTTCAGAACGATGCCGCGCCCCCTGACGTACACCAGCGTGTTGGCAGTCCCGAGGTCGATAGCCATGTCACGGCCGATGAACGACATTGAGTTCCCCTTGTTCCCCATGAGGATGCGTCGGGCCTTCCGAGAAAGCGATGATGGCTTGTTCTGGTCGGCAAGATGAGCGCTGCGGGCGTGGAAGATTCCATCGTAGTGCCGTGTGCACGGACACCGCGCGAGGGTCCTTCGCCTTTGTAGGCGGAACGGGTGGCCGTTCCAGTCATGGTGACGTTACGTCGGAGTGATGCGTTCCCGCGATCCGGGACCCTATGCCGAAGGGCGACCGAATTAATTCGGTCGCCCCAGGTCATGAGCGCTGTTCGGCTGATCCGAGGTCAGGAGAGTCCCGGAAAGAAAAGCTTCAGTTCTCGCTCTGCGGACTCCTCGGAGTCCGAGGCGTGGATGAGGTTCTCACGGGTGATCGTGCCGAAGTCACCACGGATGGAGCCGGGCGCGGCGGCGATCGGGTCGGTGGGGCCGGCCAGCGTGCGGATGCCCTCGATGACCCGCTCGCCCTCGGCGACCAGCGCCACGACCGGGCCGGACTGCATGAACTCGACGAGCGGCTCGTAGAAGGGGCGGCCGACGTGCTCGGCGTAGTGCTGCTCCAGCGTGGCGTGGTCGAGGGTGCGCAGCTCCAGCGCGGTGATCCGCCAGTCGGCCTTGCGCTCGATCCGCCCGACGATCTCGCCGACCAGTCCGCGCCGGACCGCGTCGGGCTTGAGCAGGACGAGGGTGCGCTGGGTCATGGTGTGCGGCTCCTTGCAGGCATGCGGGTGCGGTGAGGCGAGGCTACAGGGGTACGGGAACGGGCCTGCGGCCGGGTTTGGCCGCGGGGCACGGGGTCAGCCACCGGCCGGGGCGTCGGCGGCCTGTTCCGCGGCCGCCCAGCGGGCCTTCGCCTCGTCGATCTTGCGGCCGTAGTGCACCGAGGCCCACCACAGGGCGCCGAAGACCACGCCGAGAATGAACATCATCGGGACAACGAAACCGCTCAGCACCAGGGCGATCTGCAGCGCCCAGCCGAGCTGTATCCCGCCGGGGCGGGTGATCATCCCGCAGAGCAGCACGGAGAGCAGCATGCCGATGCCGCACACCGCCCAGACCGTGGTGTTCGAGAGGTCGTCGGATTTCATCGCGACGAGTCCGGCGAAGCCGATCACGAAGAATTCGCCGATCAGCGTTGATGCACAGAGCGTACGCACGTCGGTCAGTGCCTTCCCAGGAGCAGTCGGGCCTCGCCGACCGTGATCACGGAACCGGTCACCAGGACGCCGGCGCCCGCGTACTCGTCCTCCTCCTCGGCGAGGGTGATCGCCGCCTCCAGGGCGTCGTCGAGGCGGGGCTCGACCTGGACGCGGTCGCTGCCGAAGACCTCGACCGCGACGGCGGCCAGTTCGTCGGCGTCCATCGCGCGGCCGCTGGAGTTCTGGGTGATGACGACCTCGGCGAAGATCGGCTCGAAGGCTTCGAGGAGCCCCCTGACGTCCTTGTCGCCGCTCGCGCCGACCACACCGATCAGCCGGGAGAAACCGAACGCCTCGGAGAGCCCGTCGGCGCAGGCGCGGGCGCCCGCCGGGTTGTGGGCCGCGTCCAGGACGACGGTCGGGCTGGAGCGGACGACTTCGAGACGGCCCGGCGAGATCACCGCGGCGAAGGCCTGACGGACCGTGTCGATGTCGAGCGCGCCGGGCTGCTCGGCACCGATCCCGAAGAACGCCTCCACGGCACAGAGCGCCACCGCCGCGTTGTGCGCCTGGTGGGCGCCGTACAGCGGGAGGAAGACCTCCGTGTACTCGCCGCCGAGGCCGCGCAGCGTCAGCAGCTGGCCGCCGACGGCGATCTCGCGGGAGACGACGCCGAACTCCATGCCTTCGCGGGCGACCGTGGCGTCGACCTCGACGGCCTTCTTCAGCATGACCTGTGCGGCGTCGACGGGCTGCTGCGCCAGGATGACCGTGGCGTCCTGCTTGATGATTCCGGCCTTCTCACCGGCGATCTCGGCGGGCGTGGCACCGAGCCGGTCGGTGTGGTCCAGCGAGATGGGGGTGACGACGGCGACCGAGGCGTCGATGACGTTCGTCGCGTCCCAGCTGCCGCCCATGCCGACCTCCACGACGGCGACGTCGACCGGCGCGTCGGCGAACGCCGCGTACGCCATGCCCGTCAGCACCTCGAAGAAGGAGAGCCGGTACGGCTGCTGGGCGTCGACCATCTCCACGTACGGCTTGATGTCCTGGTACGCCTCGATGAACCGCTCGGGGTCCATCGGCGAGCCGTCCAGGCTGATCCGCTCGGTGATCGACTGGACGTGCGGCGAGGTGTAGCGGCCGGTACGCAGGTCGAAGGCGCCGAGCAGGGCCTCGATCATTCGGGCCGTGCTCGTCTTGCCGTTGGTCCCGGTGATGTGGATCGAGGGGTAGGCGCGCTGCGGCTCGCCGAGCACGTCCATCAGCGCGGCGATGCGCGTGACGGACGGCTCCAGCTTCGTCTCGCCCCAGCGCCCGGCGAGCTCCTGCTCCGCGGCGCGCAGCGCCTTGTCCACCTCGGGATCGGCGGGGCGGGCGGGGACGTCCTGGCCCTGCGGCGGCCCCGAGCGGGTGCGCAGCGTACGGCTCCCGGCCTCGATCACCGCCAGGTCGGGGTCGCGCTGGGTCGCCTCGTCGACGATCTCCGCGAAGGTGTCGTCGGGATCGGAGGCGTCGTGCCGGTCGGAAGGGCGGGGCTCACTCACGAGGCCAGTCTACGGATGGGCACGGACATCGTGCGCAGCGGCCGGTGACGCCCGGAGTCCGGCCCGGCCCGGGACGGGACGGGCGAAGCCCCCGTATCTCCCGGCAGCGGGGATACGGGGGCTTCGCCGTCGGCGGGTGATCAGCCCTGCGGCAGGTTCGCCAGCTGGTTGGTGATCCGCTCGATGTCCGCCTCGGCCTTGGCGAGCCGGCCGCGGATCTTGTCGACCACGTTGTCCGGTGCCTTGCCGAGGAACGCCTCGTTGGAGAGCTTGGCGCCCGCCTGGGCCTTCTCCTTCTCGGCGGCGCCCAGGTCCTTCGTCAGGCGCTTGCGTTCGGCCTCGACGTCGATCGTGCCGGACAGGTCGAGGGCGACCGTGGCCCCGGCGACCGGCAGCGACGCGGTGGCGTGGAAGCCGTCGCCGGCGGGCTGCAGGCGCAGCACCTGGCGAATGGCCGCCTCGTGCCGGGCGAGCGCGGTGCCGGTCAGGACAAGTTCGGCCGGGACCTTCTGGCCGGGCTGCAAACCCTGGTCGGAGCGGAACCGGCGGACCTCGGTGACGACCTGCTGGACGAGCGCGATCTCCTGCTCGGCGGCGTCGTCGCGGAAGCCGCCCGGGGCGTCAGCCCCAGGAACGGACACAGCGGCCGGCCAGTCGGCGATGACGACGGACTCCTTGCCGGTGAGCGTGGTCCAGAGCGTCTCGGTGACGAACGGGACGACCGGGTGCAGCAGACGCAGCATCACATCGAGGACCTCGCCGAGGACCCGGCCGGAGACCTTGGCCTGCTCACCGCCGGCGAAGAACGTGGTCTTGGACAGCTCGACGTACCAGTCGAAGACCTCGTCCCACGCGAAGTGGTAGAGCGCCTCGCTGAGCTTGGCGAACTGGAAGTCGTCGTAGAACGCGTCGACTTCGGCGACCGTCTTGTTGAGCCGCGACAGGATCCACCGGTCGGTCACCGACAGCTGCTCGACGGGCGGCAGTTCGCCCTCGACGGTGGCGCCGTTCATCAGCGCGAAGCGCGTCGCGTTCCAGATCTTGTTGGCGAAGTTCCGGGAACCCTGGACCCAGTCCTCGCCGATCGGGACGTCGACACCGGGGTTGGCGCCGCGCGCCAGCGTGAAGCGCAGCGCGTCGGAGCCGTACTTGTCCATCCAGTCCAGCGGGTTGACGACGTTGCCGAAGGACTTCGACATCTTCTTGCCGAACTCGTCACGGACCATGCCGTGCAGGACGATGGTGTGGAACGGCGGGACGCCGTCGTTGACGTACAGGCCGAACATCATCATCCGGGCGACCCAGAAGAAGAGGATGTCGTAGCCGGTGACCAGGACAGAGTTCGGGTAGAACTTCGCGAGGCTGTCGGTCCGCTCCGGCCAGCCGAGCGTGGAGAACGGCCACAGGCCGGAGGAGAACCAGGTGTCCAGGACATCGCTGTCCTGCGTCCAGCCTTCGCCCGTGGGGGCCTCGTCGTCCGGTCCGACGCAGACGACCTCGCCGTTCGGGCCGTACCAGACGGGGATCCGGTGGCCCCACCAGAGCTGGCGCGAGATCGTCCAGTCGTGGAGGTTGTCGACCCAGTCGAAGTAGCGCTTCTCCATCTCCTGCGGGTGGATCTTGACCTTGCCGTCGCGGACGGCGTCACCGGCCGCCTTGGCGAGCGGGGCGACCTTGACCCACCACTGGAGCGACAACCGGGGCTCGATGGTGGTCTTGCAGCGCGAGCAGTGGCCGACGGAGTGGAGGTACGGACGCTTCTCGGCGACGATCCGGCCCTCGGCGCGCAGTGCGCCGACGATCGCGGACCGGGCCTCCAGGCGGTCGAGTCCCTCGAACGGGCCGGGGACGGTGATGACGGCGCGCTCATCCATGACCGTGAGGAACGGCAGGTCGTGGCGCTTGCCGATCTCGAAGTCGTTCGGGTCGTGGGCGGGCGTGACCTTCACGGCGCCGGTGCCGAACTCCGGGTCGACGTGGTGGTCGGCGACGACGGGGATCGTGCGGTCGGTCAGCGGCAGCTTGATCTGCCTGCCGATCAGGTGCTTGTAGCGCTCGTCGTCGGGGTGGACGGCGACCGCGGTGTCACCGAGCATCGTCTCGGCGCGGGTGGTGGCGACGACGATCGTGTCGTCGCCGTCCCCGTACGTCATGGAGACGAGCTCGCCGTCGTCGTCCTGGTACTCGACCTCGATGTCCGAGATCGCGGTCAGGCAGCGCGGGCACCAGTTGATGATGCGTTCGGCGCGGTAGATCAGCCCGTCGTCGTACATCTGCTTGAAGACGGTCTGGACGGCGGTGGACAGGCCCTCGTCCATGGTGAAGCGCTCACGGGACCAGGCGACGCCCTCGCCGAGCCGGCGCATCTGGCCGGAGATCTGGCCGCCGGACTCGTTCTTCCACTGCCAGACACGCTCGACGAACGCCTCGCGGCCCAGGTCGTGGCGGGACTTGCCCTCCTTGCCGAGCTCGCGCTCGACGACGTTCTGGGTGGCGATTCCGGCGTGGTCCATGCCGGGCTGGTACAGCGCCTCGAAGCCTTGCATGCGCTTGCGTCGGACGAGGGCGTCGATCAGCGTGTGCTCGAAGGCATGCCCCAGGTGCAGGCTGCCTGTGACGTTCGGCGGCGGGATGACGATGGAGTACGGCGGCTTCTCGCTGTGTTCGTCGGCCTCGAAGTAACCACGTTCTACCCAGCGCTCATACAGCTTCCCCTCTACCTCGGCCGGTGCGTACTGGGTCGGTAGTTCGGAGTTGCTGGCTGGCGTCTGCTGAGTCTTCTCGGTCACGGGGGACAGTTTAGGGCCGTCTCAGTCCTGCACTGAAACCGGTTTGTTCAGTAACGGTGTGGCTCCCGGTGGTCCACGCGGGTGGACCTTCCGTCAGGATGTTCGGAACGCACAAGCCTTCCGATGAGCACTTCCGAACAGGGGACACCGCAGATGAGCTACAACCAGCCGGGCCCGTACGGTGGCCAGCCGCCCCAGGACCAGTCCGGACCGTACGGTGGCCAGCCGCCCCAGGGCCAGCCCGGACCGTACGGTGGCCAGCCGCCCCAGGGCCAGCCCGGCCCGTACGGTCAGCAGCCGGGACCGTACGGTCAGCAGCCGCCGCAGGGCCAGCCCGGTTACGGGTATCCGCAGCAGGCCCCGCAGGGTGTCCCGCCCCAGCAGCAGCCCCAGCCGGGCTACGGCTACCCCCAGGCCCAGCAGCCCGGCCCCTACGGCCAGCAGCCCCCCACTCCCCCGTACGGCGACCAGCAGGCCTACGGCACGCCTCCCGAGGCTCCGAAGAAGAAGACCGGCTTGATCATCGGCGGCGCGGTCGTGGCGTTGGCGGTCATCGCGGGCGGGGTGTACTTCCTGACGTCGGGCGGGGGCAGTTCGGTCGCCGACGACGGCAAGACGTACAAGCTGACGACGCCGGAGACGGTGCTCGACGGCACGTACAAGAGGAACCCGAGCGCGAGCAGCGACACCAAGATGACGTCGGATGACGTCAAGGAGTTCGAGAAGTGGGGGGTGGCGAACGCCAAGCAGGTCGCGGCCACCTACACATCCGGCGAAGCAGCCTCCCAGAAGATTCTGTCGTTCAGCGGGGTCTACGGCACGATCGACGATCCCGAGGCCGTCGTCGACGCCATGTTCGGCAAGATGAAGGAAGAGTCCGCCAAGGGCGACAAGAAGGACGGACAGCTGGTCGGCAGCCCGAAATCCTTCAGCCCGGCTGGATTCGAGAACGGCATCCTCAAGTGCCAGGAATCCAAGTCCCCAGCGGATGCCACCACCGGCAAGGCCACCAGCGTGCCGATCTGCATCTGGGGCGACCACAGCACCGTTTCCGTGGTCATCGACATGGATATGGCCGCGCTCATGGCCGGTAAGAGTGTGTCCTTGGACGACGCAGCCAACAACGCGGCCAAGCTCCGCAACGACGTCCGCGTCGAGGTCAAGTAGCGCACACGAAACGGCAGAAGGGGCGCCTCCAGTCCAACTGGCCGGGCGCCCCTTCCGTTTGCGTTCACATACCGCTGCCGCTACGCGGACTTCTCGTGCCGGCCGTCGTCGCCCTTGCCGATCGTGCGCGGTTCGCGCGGGACCAGCGTCGGGTTCACGTTGTTGCGGACGACGTCCGCCGTGATGACGACGCGGGCGACGTCCTTGCGGGACGGCACCTCGTACATCACGGACTGGAGGACCTCTTCCATGATGGCCCGCAGGCCACGCGCGCCGGTGCCGCGCAGGATCGCCTGGTCGGCGATGGCCTCCAGGGCCGGACGGTCGAAGTCCAGCTCGACGCCGTCGAGTTCGAACAGGCGTTGATACTGCTTCACCAGCGCGTTGCGCGGCTCGACGAGGATCTGCAGCAGTGCCTCGCGGTCCAGGTTGTGGACCGAGGTGAGGACGGGCAGCCGGCCGATGAACTCCGGGATCATCCCGAACTTCACCAGGTCCTCCGGCATGACCTCCTGGAACTGGTCGCTCGCCTCGATCTCGCGCTTCGAACGGATCGTCGCGCCGAAGCCGATGCCCTTGGCACCCGCCCGGGACTCGATAATTCGCTCCAGACCGGAGAAGGCACCGCCCACGATGAACAGCACATTCGTCGTGTCGATCTGGATGAACTCCTGGTGCGGGTGCTTCCGGCCGCCCTGCGGCGGTACGGAGGCGGTGGTGCCCTCCAGGATCTTCAACAGGGCCTGCTGGACGCCCTCGCCGGAGACATCGCGGGTGATCGACGGATTCTCGCTCTTGCGGGCGACCTTGTCGATCTCGTCGATGTAGATGATCCCGGTCTCGGCCTTCTTGACGTCGTAGTCCGCGGCCTGGATCAGCTTCAGCAGGATGTTCTCGACGTCCTCACCGACATAGCCGGCCTCCGTCAGCGCCGTCGCGTCGGCGATGGCGAACGGGACGTTGAGCATGCGGGCCAGGGTCTGCGCGAGAAGCGTCTTGCCGGAGCCCGTGGGGCCCAGCAGCAGGATGTTGGACTTGGCCAGCTCGATGCCGTCGTCCCGGCCCTGGGCGCCGCTGTTCTCGCCCGCCTGGACCCGCTTGTAGTGGTTGTACACAGCGACCGAGAGGGCCTTCTTCGCGGGCTCCTGCCCGACGACGTACCCCTCGAGGAACTCGTAGATCTCGCGCGGCTTGGGGAGTTCCTCCCACCGCACCTCGGAGGTCTCCGCGAGTTCCTCCTCGATGATCTCGTTGCAGAGATCGATGCACTCGTCGCAGATGTACACACCGGGTCCCGCGATGAGCTTCTTCACCTGCTTCTGGCTCTTTCCGCAGAACGAGCACTTGAGCAGATCGCCGCCATCACCGATGCGTGCCACGAGGTGCTTCCCCTTCGCCTGGGAGCAGCTTGGTTCAGCGGCTCCTGGTGCCTCTATCCGACGGTACCTTGCCTAGCCCCCCGTTCGGGCCCCCCTTGGCACGGTTCACACGGCCGAGACCGGGCGAACCCCTCGCGCCAAGGGGTGAAGGCCGATGTCAGGCGGCCGTGGCCGCGCTCTTGCGGGTCGACACGATCTGGTCGACGAGACCGTAGGCGAGGGCTTCCTCGGCGGTCAGGATCTTGTCGCGCTCGATGTCGTCGCGGATCTTCTCCAGCGGCGTGGTGGAGTGCTTGGCCAGCATCTCCTCCAGCTGGGTGCGCATCCGCAGGATCTCGTTGGCCGCGATCTCCAGGTCGGAGAGCTGCTCCCGGCCGGTCTGCGAGGACGGCTGGTGGATCAGGATACGGGCGTTGGGCAGCGCCATCCGCTTGCCGGGCGTACCCGCGGCGAGCAGCACGGCCGCGGCGGAGGCCGCCTGGCCCATGCAGACCGTCTGGATGTCCGGCTTCACGAACTGCATCGTGTCGTAGATCGCGGTGAGCGCGGTGAACGAGCCGCCGGGGCTGTTGATGTAGATCGAGATGTCCCGGTCCGGGTCCATCGACTCCAGGCACAGCAGCTGCGCCATGACGTCGTTGGCGGAGGCGTCGTCGATCTGCACGCCGAGGAAGATCACGCGCTCCTCGAAGAGCTTCGCGTACGGGTCGTACTCACGCACGCCCTGCGAGGTGCGCTCCACGAAGCGCGGCACAATGTATCGGTTGTCCACCTGCGGGCCGGTGTAGAGGCCGCTCGCGGAGGCGCCGGGGAAGTTGTTCATGTGGGTGTTCACCATCCTGGTGGCGTTCTGTGGCTGGGTGTCTCGGCGTACGAGAGGTGCGCGGGGCGGTGGAGCCGGATCCGGTGGGTGACCGGATCAGGCGCCGGTGCCGCCGCCGCCCGGAACGCCCGATGCGACCGTGATGATCTCGTCGATGAGGCCGTATTCCTTGGCCTCCTCCGCGGTGTACCAGCGGTCGCGGTCGCCGTCGCGAATGATCGTCTCGACCGTCTGGCCGGAGTGGCGGGCGGTGATCTCGGCCATCCGCTGCTTGGTGCGCAGCAGGTACTGGGCCTGGATCTTGATGTCCGAGGCCGTACCGCCGATGCCGGCCGAGCCCTGGTGCATGAGGATGTCGGTGTTCGGGAGCGCGAAGCGCTTGCCCGCGGTGCCGCCGGTCAGCAGGAACTGGCCCATCGAGGCCGCCATGCCCATACCGATGGTGACCACGTCGTTCGGGATGTACTGCATGGTGTCGTAGACCGCCATGCCGGCCGTCACCGAGCCGCCGGGGCTGTTGATGTAGAGGTAGATGTCCTTGTCCGGATCTGCGGCGAGGAGAAGCATCTGCGCCGTGATCTTGTTGGCGATCTCGTCGTCGACCTGCTGACCCAGGAAGATGATGCGCTCGCCGAGCAGTCGGCTGTAGACCTGGTCACCGAGGCCTCCACCGAAGGGGGACGGCTCTCCGGCGGAGTAAGGCATCAGATTCGTCACGTATCCACCTGCTCGTCTCTGACGGCTCCGGCCGTCTCAGCGTCTTCGTACCGGTGGGCGGGGGCTCCCCTGCCCTTCCTACTCATGGACCCTAACGCGCAGGTGGGACAACGCCATCCCGCTTCCGCAACTGTTCGCTGGGAGCGCAAGGTCCGCAGTCCGCACAAGGGTTGTGGGGCACCGTACGCCCTACGACGACGGGCTCCGGACGCACAGCGTCCGGAGCCCGTCGTACGGGTTCAGCGCGAGGCTCAGGCCTCGGTCTTCTCCTCGGTGGCCTTGGCGGCCTTGGCGGCCTCCTCGGCAACGGCCTCGGCGGAGCCGTCGGCGGCCTCGACCGTCTCGATGGCCTCCTCGTCGTCCTCCAGCTCGACGGGCTCACCGTTGGTGTCGATGACCTTGGCGGCCTCGACGACCACGGCCAGCGCCTTACCGCGGGCGACCTCGCCGACGAGCATCGGCACCTGGCCGCCCTCGACGACGGCCTGGGCGAACTGGTCCGGGCTCATGCCGGAGGAAGCGGCACGCCGCATGAGGTGCTCGGTGAGCTCCTCCTGGTTGACGTTCAGCTTCTCCTTGTTGACGATCTCGTCCAGGAGGAACTGGGTCTTGATGCCCTTGACCGCCTGCTCGGAGGTCTCGGCCTCGAACTCCTCGGCCGTCTTGCCCTGGATCTCCAGGTACTTGTCGAGGGTCAGACCCATCTGCCCGAGCTGGTGGTGCTCCAGGTTGTGCTTGCGGGTCTGGACCTCGTCCGCGAGCAGCTTCTCCGGGATCGGGACCTCGGCCAGCTTCAGCAGCTCGTCCAGGACGCGCTCCTGGGCCTGGGTGGCCTGCTCGTACTGCCTGGTGTCCTCAAGGCGCTTGCGGCTGTCCGCCTTCAGCTCGTCGAGGGTGTCGAACTCGCTGGCCATCTGGGCGAACTCGTCGTCCAGCTCGGGGAGCTCACGGGCGGCGACGGCGGTGACCTTGACGGTGACCTCGGCCTCCTTGCCCTCGGCCGAGCCGCCCTTCAGCTCAGAGGTGAAGGTGACCTCGCCACCCGCCTCCAGGCCGGTGACCGCGGCGTCGATGCCGTCGAGGAGTTCGCCGGAACCGATGGTGTACGAGACACCCTCGGCCACGCCGTCCTCCAGGACCTCGCCGTCGACCTTGGCCTGCAGGTCGATCGTGACGACGTCGCCCTCGGCGGCGGCGCGCTCGACCGGGTTGGTGGAGGCGAAGCGCTCGCGGAGCTGCTCCACGGCCTTCTCCACGTCCTCATCGCTGACCTCGAGGGCGTCGACGGTGACCTCGATGCCGGAGTAGTCCGGAATCTCGATCTCGGGGCGTACGTCAACCTCGGCGGTGAAGGCCAGCAGTTCGCCGTCCTTCAGCTCGGTGATGTCGACCTCGGGCTGGCCGAGGACGTTGAGCTCGCCCTCGTTGACAGCCTCGGTGTAGAACTTCGGGAGCGCGTCGTTGACGGCCTCCTCCAGCACCGCACCGCGGCCGAACCGCTGGTCGATGACCCGGGCGGGGATCTTGCCCTTGCGGAAGCCCTTCACCGTGACCTGCTGGTTGATCTTCTTGTACGCCGCGTCGAGGCTGTCCTTGAGCTCCTCGAAGGGCACCTCGACAGTGAGCCGAACCCGGGTCGGGTTCAGGGTCTCCACGGCGCTCTTCACGGTTCGGTCTCCTTGTGGCTGACTTCTTGGGGTTCTGCTCCGCCGCACGGTTGGCGGCTTCGCGGACCGAGCCCGGCAGATCAGACACACGGGCACGCATTTTGCATAGTAACGGCAAGGAGACGGACTCCCACAATGCGATCCCGTCGATGGTCTGCGATCTTGCCGATGGTCGGGGTGGCCGGATTCGAACCGACGACCTTCCGCTCCCAAAGCGGACGCGCTACCAAGCTGCGCCACACCCCGTCGGTGCGACACGTAGGGTACATGCAGACAGGCAGTGCATCCGCCGCTTCGCGCGGTCCGCACCGAACGCGACACCGGGTGACCGCAATCGGGTGTGCGGACAGCGCCCGCGACCCGCTACGATGCTTCTCGTGCCGCCGGTCCCCGGACCTGCGGTGCAGTGCTTGCGGGCGTAGCTCAATGGTAGAGCCCTAGTCTTCCAAACTAGCTACGCGGGTTCGATTCCCGTCGCCCGCTCCATGCTTGGGCCCGGTTCGACGAATTGCTCGTCGGACCGGGCCTTTTGCGTGCTGTTCGCGCCTCCTGCCCGCTGCGCGGCGGAGCGCGCGGCAGGCCGGGGAGGGGAGGAACCCGACCGGGACCGGATCAGAAGGTGATCTGGTTGATGCTCTCCGCTATCGAGTGCATGAACTTGCTGATCGACGGCGCCATGCCGGTCGATGCCAGGAAGAAGCCGAAGAGCACCGCGACGATCGCGGGTCCCGCCTTGATGGAGCCGCCTCGGATCAGGACCACCAGGATGATCGCCAACAGAAGCACCACAGACAGTGAAATGGCCACGACTGATCACACCCTTGGTCGGTCCGCCTTGCCGGCCCGGAGATGTGCGGCCGAGCACCTCTCCGTTCCGTCCATCGTGCCACCAACTCACCCTTGCTGACTGCCAGGTGACGGACCGAAGTGATGGGATCGCGCCATCCTTGCGCCCCGCGTGCGCCTGGGGGCTCACGGTCGCACAGGGGGCGTCATCGGTCCCAGCCCTTGCTCCGCACACCGGTGAGCGATCTGTGAATAAAACAATCACAACAACGTGCGACCGCGACGGTTTCCATATCCACACACTTCATTCACATGTAATTCCAAGGCCCCCGCGCAATGAAATTCACCCCACCCAGCCGCCCACCGTTATGTCCCATTCAATGGGGATGAACCCGGGCATAGCGGTCAGTTCTTGACGGTTTCGCTTTTGATTGAACGCGAACACGCAATATCCGGGCGTAGTTTTACGCAGGGCAATCGAGGCGTCTAAGGTGCTTTAGATGTTCCACGCTCCGAACGTGTTTCAGAGGGCCCCGCTCCCATCGGCGACCCGGGAGTCGGAGCCCAGACGCCAAGGGACGACGACCGCTACGGCGGCGCCCCCCGCACCGGTGGCGAACAAGCCTCCGGCGGGTGCGCAGGCGAAGCAGCGTGACGCCTACTTCGACAACGTCAAATATCTGGCCATCGTGCTCGTCGCGGTGGCGCACGCGTGGGAACCGGTGATGGACGGCAGCCGGACCGCCCGTGCGCTGTACATGGTGGCGTACACCTTTCACATGCCGGCGTTCGTCATCATCTCCGGCTATTTCTCCCGCTCGTTCGATCTGTCCGCCGCCAAGGTGAAACGCCTGGTCACCGGTGTCGCCGTGCCCTATGTGGTGTTCGAGACCGCGTATTCGCTGTTCAAGCGGTACGCGGACGGCTCGCCGAATCAGCCGATCAGCCTGCTCGACCCCTGGTATCTCACCTGGTTCCTGGCCGCGCTGTTCATCTGGCGGCTCACCACACCGCTGTGGCAGGTCCTGCGCCATCCGCTGCCGGTGGCACTCGTCATCGCCGTACTCGCCTCGTTCTCCCCGTCGATCGGCGATGATCTCGATCTCCAGCGGGTTCTGCAGTTCCTGCCGTTCTTCGTGCTGGGACTCCAGCTGAAACCCGAGCATTTCCAGCTGATCCGCCGGGGTGAGGTGCGGATGCTCGCGCTGCCGCTGTTCGCCGCGGCCCTGGTCTTCGCGTACTGGGCGGCGCCGCGGATGCAGCTGGGCTGGTTCTACCGCAACAACAGCGCGCAGGAGATGGGCGCTCCGTGGTGGTCCGGTGCCGTGATGACGACGGCCATGTTCGGCTGCGCGCTGCTGCTCACCATCGGGTTCCTTTCCTGGGTGCCGCGCCGCCCCATGTGGTTCACCGTGCTCGGTGCCGGGACGATCTGCGGCTATCTGCTGCACGGATTCCTGATCAAGGGCGCGGGATACGCCGGGGTGTTCGACAGCTACGACTGGCTCTCGGCGCCCGCCGGTCTGGTCCTCGTCTCCCTGGTCGCGGCCGCCGCGGTGACGCTGATGTGTACGCCACCGGTACGCAGAGTGCTGCGCGTGGTGACCGAACCGGAGATGAACTGGGCGTTCCGGCGGGACGCGGCCGGACGCTGATCCGGCTGGTTCAGTCCGTCGCCGTGTTGGCTTGAACCGATTGCTCGGCGGGCGATTCACCTGGGGTGAGCCCGAGCAACCTCCGTACCTGCGCATACTTCTCGGCCAGTCGGGTACGGGTCGCCGGTTCCAGTACGGCGAGGCGGGCCGGATCGGCGTTGTGTGCCAGGTCGGACTCCTTGATCAGCAGGGCGCCCGGGGTGTCGAGGATGCGCCGGGTGTACGAACCGAGGTCCTCGCCGTCACGTTTGGTGACGGCGAGGACCATGTCCTTGACCTGCTGCGGCAGCGCGGCGTCTGCCAGCCACCGTGCCGACAGCGCGTCGTCCTCGACGGCGTCGTGCAGCCAGGCCGCGGCGATCTGTTCGTCGCTGCCACCCCTGGCCCGTACGCCCTCGGCAACGGCGGCGAGGTGCTCGGTGTACGGGCGTCCCGCCTTGTCCCGCTGGTCGGCGTGGGCCTCGCGGGCGATCGCCGCTACTTCGGCCAGGGTCAGCTGCACGTGTGGAGTGGGCATGGCCCGACTCTACGGACGGGCGGCCGTCCGGCGCAGGGCCGCGCGGGCCGGGACCGTCGCGGCGGCGAGGCCGAGCCCGATGGTGGCGGCGACGAAGGAGCCGTACAACGCGGGTGGGATGTACGGCGATTCGCCCGTCAGCCCCTTCATCATCGGGAAGAGTGTGGCCAGTGCGATGGCGGTGCCGAGCGCGGCCCCGGCCACCGTGACGAGGAGCGCCTCCCAGCGGATCATGTCCATGACCTGGCGGCGGGTGGAGCCGACGAGGCGGAGCATGGTCAGTTCCCGGCGGCGGTCGAGGACGGTCATCACCAGGGTGTTGGCGGCGGCGACGGCGGCGAATCCGCCGAGGACCGCGGCCATGACGGTGTTGGCCCAGGCGTTGATCTCCCGGTCCTGGTCCCGCGCGGCGGCGTAGCCGGAGCGGTCGGTGACGGTGCCGAGCGCGGCGAGTTCCTGTGCGGCGGCGGGGGTGGCCCGTACCAGTACGTCGGAGGCGTACGGGGACGTGACATGGGTCTGCAGGTCGGTGGCGGGCAGGGTGACGAGGCTGGTGCCCAGGCCGCGGCCGTAGACGGCGACGATCTTCGGTGACGCCTCGGTGCCGTCCGAGAGGCGCAGGGTCAGCCGGTCGCCGGTGGCGCGCTTGGTGGAGTCGGCGAGGGTGGTGTCGATGGCGACGGTGCCGGGCCGCAGGCCGGTGAGTGATCCGGTGCGCACGTCGAGGTCCTGGACCTTGGCGAGGTCGGCGCCGGAGCCGATGACCCCCTGGGCGGAGGTGTTCTGGAGTATCCGGTCGCCGCCCGATCCGGTGGGCACCAGGACGGAGCCGCGGAGCAGGCCGACGGCGGTGGAGACGCCGGGGGTGGCCGCCGCCCGTGCGGTGGCGTCGGAGGCGAGGCCCGCCGGGGCGGAGACGATGTGGTCGGCGGTGACGGCGTCGCGCAGCTGGTGTGCGATCACCCGGTCCTCGCTGGTGTGCATGAAGACGAGCGTGGAGGAGAAGGCCATGGCGAGCACGATCGGAGTGATCGCGGAGGCCAGCCGGCGGGAGTTCGTAAGGGAGTTGGCGGCGGCCAGCGAACCGGACGCGCCTGCCACGCGCAGCGGGAGGCCGATGACGGCGGCGCAGATCCGGGCGATCAGCGGGCCGAGGAGGCCGACCGCGATCATGAAGAACATGACGACGCCGAGTGCGGCGTTCGCCGCGTCGTCGCCGCTCGTGGAGGCGGCGACGCCCGCGAAGAGTCCGCCGCCGATGAGGGCCGCGATGCCGAGCGGGGTGCGGATCCAGCCGTACGGGGGGCGTTCCACCGCGGACTGGGCGAGCGCCAGACCAGGCTTGATCTTCGACGGCCTGCGGGCGGCGAAGTATCCGGCGCTCAGCGCGGTGAGCATCGTGGTGGCCGTGGCGATGGTCAGCGGCAGCCAGGACACGTGCAGGTCGACGGGGCCGGGGATGGCTCCCTTGTCCTGGAGCTGCCCGAACCACCAGTGGGCCAGGGCGATTCCGGGCAGAGTGCCGAGCGCTCCGGCGAGCGGGGCGATGAGCAGGGACTCGGTGGCGATGGTGCGGCGCAGCTGGCGCGGGGTGGCGCCGATGGCGCGCAGCAGGGCGAATTCGCGGCTGCGCTGGCCGACGGAGAGGGCGACCGTGCCGGCGGCGGTGAAGACGGCGACCATGGCGGCGACGCCGCCGAAGGAACCGCCGAGGCCGACGAGGACTTCCTGGGCGCCCGCGAGGCCCGCGTCCTCGACGGCGCCCCGGCCGTCGCCGGTGTGGACCTGGGTGTGGGCGGTGTGGCCGACGGCCTTGCGCACCTGGTCGGCGAGGGCGTCGGTGGCGGTGCCCGGGGTGGCGAGCACGGCGATGGCGTCGATCCGGCCGGGGTGGCCGGAGAGCTGTAGGGCCTGCCGGTCGGCGAACCAGACCGTGGCGTCGGTGGCGGTGGTGCCCGCGACGCGGAACTCCCGCATGCCGACGGGTGTGTCGAGGGTGATGTTCTCGCCGGTGCGGTGCTCGGTGCCCGCGGGGACGACGACTTCGCCGGCCCGGGGCGCCTCTCCGGTGAGCAGCCGCGTGCCGGTGAGGGCGGTGGAGCCCCAGCCGTGCGCGGTGAGGGGGGTGCCGTCCTGTCGTACGGGGTAGCCGACGTCCCCGATCGCGGCCGCGGCGCCGGGGGCGGCGGCGGCCTTGGCCGCCAGGGTTGCGGGGAGGCGTGCGGTGTCGGGGACGGGGGTGGCGGCGTCGTACGCGCCCTCGCCGCTGCCGACCGTCATGTGGACCAGTTGGTCGGCGGCGACCACCACGGGTGCCTTCGCGTAGCGCTCCGCGGGTACGGAGGCACGCAGGCCGGTCTCCAGCAGGATGCCGCAGGCGGAGACGATCGCCGCGGCCAGCAGGAGCGCGACGAAGGTCCCGGCGAACGACGCGGGTTTGAAGCGGACGGCCGCGCGGGCGAGGCCGTTCGGGACGTGCGGGGTGAACATCAGGCTGCTGCTCCTGCGTGGGCGGAGGCGTGGGTGGGCGCGTGGGCGCGGGCGGTCAGCGCGGTCATCCGGGCCGCGATCTGTGCGGCCCCGGCGCGCGGCAGGCTGTCCGCGATCGCGCCGTCGGCGAGGAAGAGCACCCGGTCCGCGTAGGCGGCGGCCGCCGGGTCGTGGGTGACCATGACGACGGTGGCGCCGAGGGTGTCCACCGCGTGCCGGAGCAGGGTGAGGATCTCGGCGGCGGTGGTGGTGTCGAGGGCGCCGGTCGGTTCGTCGGCGAAGACCACGTCGGGCCGGGTGACCAGGGCGCGGGCGACGGCGACGCGCTGCTGCTGGCCGCCGGAGAGCTGGCCGGGGCGGCGGTCGCCCTTGTCGCCGAGGCCGACCCGGGCGAGCATCTCGGCGGCCTCGCGGCGGCCCCGGGCGGAGCCGGTGCGCTGTCCGGCCAGGCGCATGGGCAGGACGACATTCTGCTCGACCGTGAGGGACGGGAGCAGGTTGAAGGCCTGGAAGACGAAGCCGAGGCGGGTGCGGCGCAGTTCGGTGAGCCGGTTCTCGCTCATCCCGGTGATCTCGGTGCCGCCGAGGCGTACGGAGCCCTCGGTGGGGCGGTCGAGTCCGGCCGCGCACTGCAGGAAGGTCGACTTGCCGGAGCCGGACGGGCCCATGACGGCGGTGAAACTGGCGCGCGGCAGGGCGAGGTCGATGCCTCGCAGGGCGTGGACGGCGGAGCCGCCGCGGCCGTACTGCCGACGGACACCGCGCAGCTCGACGGCGAGGTCCGGGGAACCGGAGCCCGGTCGGGCGTCCGCCGTGTACTGCCTGTCCTGCGCGCCCTGCCTGCTGCGTCGCAGCCCCATGATGTCCGCCTTCCGTCGCTCGCCGGGCGGTTCTCCGGCCGGCCTCACGAACGTACGGATCACGGACGGGTCCGGACCATGGCGGCTGCTGGCGGATCTCGGGTGGGGCAAACCCCAGGGTGCGGCCGGGGGTGGCCATAGTTGCAACGTCAATCGTTCGGTAAACTAATTACTGACGATTCCTTGACGCTCTCTTGACCGACTGAAGGATCAAGCTCATCGGACACGCGGACACGCTCATCGCCATGGGCGGCGCCTTCCTCGCCGCCGCCGTTCTCGCCCGCGTCGGCAGCCGCATCGGACTGCCGACCATCCCCCTGTTCATCCTGGCCGGAATCCTGCTCGGCCCGCACACGCCCGGCATCGTGCTCGTCGCCGACCCGCACGACCTGGAGATGCTCTCCGCACTCGGCCTGGTGCTGCTGCTCTTCTACCTCGGCCTCGAATTCCATCTCGACGACCTCAAGGCCGGCGGCCGCAAGATGCTCGTCGCGGGCTCCGTGTATCTGGCACTGAACGTCGGCGCCGGGCTCGCCTTCGGCTTCGTGCTGGGCTGGGGCACCTCGGAGGCCCTCGTCCTGGCCGGGGTCATCGGCATCTCGTCGTCGGCCATCGTGACCAAGATCCTGGTCGACACGAAGCGCCTGGCCAGCCCCGAGACCAAAACGATCCTCGGCATCATCGTCGTCGACGACGTCTTCCTCGCCCTCTACCTCGCCGCCCTGCAGCCGATCCTGTCGCGCTCGGACAGCCTCGCCGCCGCGGTGCTCGACGGGGGCAAGGCGTTCGGCTTCCTGCTGCTGCTGGCGCTCACCGCCCGGTTCGGCACGAAGCTCATCAGCAAGCTGATCCACACCTCGGACGACGAGCTGCTCGTCATCTCCTTCCTCGGCACCGCCGTGTTCGTGGCGGGGGTCTCCGAGTGGTTCGGGGTCGCGGACGCGATCGGCGCCTTCATGGTGGGCCTGATGCTCGGCAGCACGACGTCGGGCGGGCGCATCCTCAAGCTGGTCCATCCGCTGCGCGATGCCTTCGGGGCGATCTTCTTCTTCGCCTTCGGGCTCTCCATCAACCCCGGCGACCTGCCGGGCGTGATGTGGCCGGTGCTGGCCGCCGTCGCACTGACCGCGGCGATGAACATCCTCTCCGGCATGGTCTCCGCACGGGTCTACGGCTTCGGCCCGCAGGCCGCGGCGAACATCTCCACCACCCTGACGGCCCGCGGCGAATTCGCGCTCATCCTCGCGACGATGGCCGCCGGCGCGGGACTGGACGAGCGGCTCCCGCCGTTCATCGCCGGCTACGTACTCGTCCTCGCGGTCCTGTCCCCGCTGGCGGCCGGGCGCTCGCACTGGCTGGCCCGCGTCCTGCCGGGCGGGCGGGGCCGGGACGGGGACAGTGACAGCGGCAGTGACAGTGGCGCCGGGAAACTCGCGGTGCCGGCCTGAGCCGGCGACCGGCATGTCCGGGGACGGGGTCCGCCGCAGCCGCACCCCGTCCCCGGACATACCGAAGACCTCGTTCCGGTGATGAACCGCTTCCCGTTGACGCCCGCCCGGTTCGAACCGGTTTGCGTACGGTTCAGGAGGTGCGCGACAACAGCAGCAGCGCCCGGTCGTCGTTGACGTCCTTGGCGCACGCCTCGATCAGATGCCAGGCCGCGCCCTCGAAACCGGTGGCGACATAGTGGTCGGCCTCACCGGTGAGCCGGTCGATGCCCTCGGCGATATCGCGGTCGGACGCCTCCACCAGACCGTCCGTGAACAGCATCAGTACGTCGCCGGGGGCCAGCGAGCCCTTCACCGCGTCGAACTGTGCCCCGTCGTACACCCCGAGCAGCGGGCCCTCCGCGGCCTTCTCCTCCCACTGGCCGCTGCCCGAGTGGAGCTGCAGGGCCGGCGGGTGACCCGCCGAGAAGAGTTCGTAGTCGCCCGAATCGAGGTCCAGGACCAGATGGATCGAGGTGGCGAAGCCCTCGTCCCAGTCCTGACGCAGCAGATAGCCGTTGGCCGCCGTGAGGAAGCCGTGCGGGGGCAGCGAGCCGAGGAGGCCGCCGAAGGCGCCGGAGAGCAGCAGAGCGCGGGAGCCCGCGTCCATGCCCTTGCCGGAGACATCGGTGAGTACGGCCTCCAGGGTCCGTCCGCCGTTGGTACAGGCGGCGACGACGAAGTCACCGGAGAAGGACTGGCCGCCCGCCGGGCGCAGCGCCATCTCCCGGTGCCAGCCCTGCGGCAGCCGGGGCAGAGCGCTCTGCACCCTGATGCGTTCGCGCAGGTCGAAGAGCATGGTGCCGCCACGCCGCCACGGCACGCCGACCCTGGCCCGGAACTGGGCGAGGATCAGCCCGAAGAAGCCGCAGGCCGCGACCACCAGGACGATGCCGGGCGTCACCCGGGCCGGGCCGTCCTCGTACGGTCCGAGGCCGAGCGACTCCACGATCAGGGCGGCGGCGGCGGTCGCGTACAGCCCCAGCAGGCTCGCGGGCCGCAGCAGCAGACCGCCGGCGACGATCGGCAGGACGAGCGCGGCAGGTGAGAACCACACCGGGTTGACCAGCGTGGCGCAGGTGATGGCCGGAATGGTGAGCAGCAGTCCGGCCAGCGCAATCCAGTCCGATCCGTCGCCGCGGAAGTAGTCGACACCGGACTTGCGCAGCGCGATGCGTGCCCGGTGCGCCGATTTCCGCAATCGGGCCGGGTACGAGTCTGCTCCTGCGCGTCGGGCCATTGCGGGGACCTTATCCACCCGATGGCCTCCGGTGCAGGGGGACCCCATGACAATGCGTTCGAAATCGGGTCGACCGGCCGTCGAGCCCCTGATAGGGATGACCCATGACTACAGAGCTTCGCGTGTTGCGTCCATCCGAATGGAACGAATGGTTCGAGTGTCTGGAGCTGGCGTTCGGCGGTGTCGCGGAGGCTCCCGAGCAGCGTGAACTGGACGAGCAACTGACCGAGCACGAGCGGTCGATGGGGATCTGGGACGGCGGCGATGTCGTCGCCACGGCCGGGGCGTTCAGCTTCCGGGTCGCCGTGCCGGGCGGGGCGCTGGTGCCGGCTGCCGGGGTCACGATGGTGAGCGTCGCGTCCACGCACCGCAGGCGCGGGCTGCTGACCTCGATGATGCGCCGGCAGCTCGACGACGTCCGGGCGCTGGGTGAGCCGATCGCCGTCCTGACGGCGTCGGAGCCGGTGATCTACGGCCGGTTCGGATACGGGACGGCCTCGCGGCAGATGTCCGTGACGATCGACACGGACCGGGTGCGGCTGACGGTGCCGGAGGGCACGGACGAGGTACGGCTGCGCCACGCGAAGCCGGACGAGGCGACGGCCGCGTGCGAGGGCGTGTACGAGCAGCTGGTGGCCGGCCGTCCCGGCACACCGGCCCACGCGCCCGGCTGGGAACGGAAGCCGATGGTCGACCCGGTGAGTGCGCGGCAGGGGGGGTCGGCGCAGCAGTGCGTGCTGGCGGAGCGGGACGGGGAGACCGTCGGCTATGTGACGTATCACATCAAGCCGGAGTGGGACCCGTCCGGGCCCAAGGGCAAGGTGTCGGTGAACGACCTCGCCGCGCTGGACCCGGCGGCGTACGCGGCGTTGTGGCGGTTCGTCTTCGAGATCGATCTGACGTCGACGGTCGAGGCACGCAACCGGCCGGTCGACGACGCCCTGCTGCACCTGGTGTCGGACGTGCGGCGGTGCAACATCCGGATCCGGGACTCGCTCCACCTGCGGCTGGTGGAGCTGGGGGCGGCGCTGGAGGCGCGGACGTACCGGGCGCCGCTGGATGTGGTGTTGGAGGTCGAGGACGCGTTCTGCCCCTGGAACGCGGGGCGTTGGCGGCTCACGGCCGACGCGAAGGGGGTGGCGTCGTGCCGGCGGACCGAAGAGGCGGCCGACCTCGCGCTGTCCGTACGGGAGTTGGGCTCGGTGTACCTGGGCGGCGAGTCCCTGGGCGCGTTGGCCCTGGCCGGTCGGGTGCGGGAGCTGCGGGCGGGCGCGCTGGCGGAGGCGTCGACGGCGTTCTCGTCGGACGCGGCGCCGTGGCTGCCCCGCGGGTTCTAACAGCGCCGTGTTCGTCCGGCGGCCGGGCTGGAATCTTCCGCCGGACGGGCGGGGATCGTCTGCCGGACGGGGGATGTGCCTCCTAGGCGCGCTGGCAGCCCGGGCACCAGAAGAGGTTGCGGGCGGCGAGGTCGGCGGTGCGGATCTCGCCGTCGCAGATGTGGCAGGCCTGCCGCGCCCTGCGGTACACGTACACCTCGCCGCCGTGGTCGTCGGCCCGCGGCGGGCGCCCCATCGCCTCCGGCGTGTGCTCGGGGCGGACCGTGTCGATCCGGTTGTTCCTTACGCCCTCGCGCATCAGCTCCGCCAGGTCGGCCCAGATCGCGTCCCACTGCGCGCGCGGGAGGTCCTTGCCGAGCCGGTACGGGTCGATGCCGTGCCGGAACAGCACCTCGGCACGGTAGACGTTGCCGACCCCCGCGATGACCTTCTGGTCCATCAGCAGGGCCGCGACGGTGATACGGCTGCGGGAGATCCGCCGCCATGCCCGCTCGCCGTCCTCGTCGGTCCGCAGCGGGTCCGGGCCGAGGCGGTCGTGTATCGCGAGCTTCTCGGGGTCGGTGATCAGCGCGCACGTGGTGGGGCCGCGCAGATCCGCGTGGTGGTCCTCGTTCACCAGGCGCAGCCGGACCGTGTCGGTGGGCGGTGGGGCCGGGGTCGTACCGAAGCCCAGCTTGCCGAAGAGGCCCAGGTGGATGTGGACCCAGCCGGTGTCCTCGAAACCGAGGAAGAGGTGCTTGCCGTGGGCGTCGACGCCGGTGAACGTCCGGCCGTCGAGCAGCGCGGCACTGTCGGAGAACTTGCCCTGCGGGCTGCTCACCCGCACCGGCCGCCCGGCGAACCTGTCCAGGTGGTCCGCCGCGAGGCGGTGGATCGTGTGTCCCTCGGGCACGACAGCGGCCCTCCTCGGTATACGGCGACGCGGCGGCGTGACGGCGGGGAAATGGCTGTGCCGCCGGGAGCACCGGCGGCACGGGGGCGGAAGTCGGTCAGCCCTGCTGCGGGTGGTGGGCCGGGATCGGGGGGAGCTCGCCGGTCGTCTCGTACGCCGTCAGCATCTCGATCCGGCGGGTGTGCCGCTCCTCGCCCGAGTACGGCGTGGCGAGGAAGATCTCGACGAACTTGGTGGATTCGTCCACCGAGTGCATCCGGCCACCGATGGCGACCACGTTGGCGTCGTTGTGCTCGCGGCCCAGCGCGGCGGTCTGCTCGCTCCAGGCGAGCGCGGCACGCACGCCCTTGACCTTGTTGGCGGCGATCTGCTCGCCGTTGCCGGAGCCGCCGATCACGATGCCGAGGCTGTCCGGGTCCGCGGCCGTCTTCTCGGCGGCACGCAGGCAGAACGGCGGGTAGTCGTCCTGGGCGTCGTAGATGTGGGGGCCACAGTCGACGGCCTCGTGGCCCTGGGCCGTGAGCCACTCGACGAGGTGGTTCTTGAGTTCATAGCCGGCATGGTCCGAGCCGAGGTACACGCGCATGTTCCGAGTGTGGCACGTGCGTCGCCGGGTAGCCGTCATCGGGGTCGGGACCCTCCGGCCCGACCCGCCCCGGCCCGGCGGCGACTGCGTGCGGGCTCGATGCGCAGGCCCTGTGTGCCCAACGTCACTGCCACGGATTCGGAATAAGGGGTTCCGCTTCTTCGGTTCGGCGGGCTTCAATGCATCACTCGCTGCCGCACCCCACTGCGGCAGCCTGGCACGCATCGCGTGTTCCGAGAACGTAAGGATTCGATCCATGACGTCGCAGACGACTCTGATCGGGCCGGGCCAGCAGCCCGGCAAGCCGGACCGGTCGAACGAACCGGGCACACCGAGTTCCTCCGACGGACTCCAGGCGGGCCTCAAGAACCGCCATCTCTCGATGATCGCCATCGGCGGTGTGATCGGCGCGGGCCTCTTCGTGGGCTCCGGCGCCGGTATCGCGGCCGCGGGACCGGCCATTCTCCTGTCGTACGCCCTGGTCGGCCTGATGGTCGTCTTCGTGATGCGGATGCTCGGCGAGATGGCCGCCGCCCGCCCCAGCTCGGGCTCCTTCTCCGCCTACGCCGACCAGGCGCTGGGCCGCTGGGCCGGTTTCTCGATCGGCTGGCTGTACTGGTTCTTCTGGGTCGTGGTGCTCGCCGTCGAAGCCACGGCGGGTGCCAAGATCCTGGAGGGCTGGATACCGGGCGTCCCGCAGTGGGCGTGGGCACTGATCGTGATGCTGGTCCTCACCGCGACGAACCTGGTCTCGGTCGGGTCGTACGGCGAGTTCGAGTTCTGGTTCGCCGGGATCAAGGTCGTGGCCATCGCGGCGTTCGTGATCGTCGGACTGCTCGCCGTCTTCGGGCTGCTGCCCGGCTCGGACAATCCGGGCGCGGGATTCGCGCATCTCACCGACACCGGCGGGTTCTTCCCCAAGGGACCCGGCGCCGTCCTCACCGGCGTACTGATGGTCGTCTTCTCCTTCATGGGCAGCGAGATCGTCACGTTGGCGGCCGGCGAGTCCGAGAACCCGCAGCGCGCCGTCCAGAAGGCCACCAACAGCGTGATCTGGCGGATCGCCGTCTTCTACCTGGGTTCGATCTTCGTCGTCCTCACCCTGCTGCCGTGGAACGACAAGTCGATCGTGCAGGAGGGCGGCAGCTACGTCGCCGCGCTCAACTCCATCGGCATTCCGCACGCCGGTCAGGTGATGAACGTCATCGTGCTCACCGCCGTGCTGTCCTGCCTCAACTCCGGCCTCTACACCGCCTCGCGGATGGCCTTCTCGCTCGGCGGCCGCGGGGACGCGCCGAAGGTGTTCGCCCGGGTGAACAAGCGCGGCGTGCCGCAGGCGGCCATCCTGTCGTCCGTCGTGTTCGGCTTCGTCGCCGTGTTCTTCAACTACCGGTGGCCCGACACCGTCTTCCAGTTCCTGCTGAACTCCTCCGGTGCGGTCGCCCTGTTCGTCTGGCTGGTCATCTGCTTCACGCAGTTGCGGATGCGGGGCATGATCCTGCGCGAGCAGCCGGAGAAGCTGGTCGTACGGATGTGGCTCTTCCCGTATCTGACCTGGGCGACCATCGCGATGATCTCGTTCGTTCTCGTCTACATGCTGACCGACGACGGCGGACGTCAGCAGGTGCTGCTCTCGCTGCTCGTCGCGGCGCTGGTGGTGGCGGTCTCGCTGGTGCGTGAGGTACGGCAGCGGAAGGTCCGCGCCTGATCGGGGCCATCGGCTGCCACGCGACGCGCGGACGCGGAAGAGGCTCGCCGGTCGGTGTCACGACCCGGCGAGCCTCTTCGGAAGTTGCGGCAGGAGCTACGGCATCAGCCGCGACGGCCGATGAGCTTCCAGGACGCGGGCAGCGCGCCCATCGCCAGCGCCGCCTTCAGCGCGTCACCGAGCAGGAACGGCACCAGTCCGGCCGCGATCGCGGCGCTCGCCGACATGCCGGTGGACAGCGCCAGGTACGGGACGCCGACCGCGTAGATGACCGCGGAGCCCAGCACCATCGTGCCCGCGGTACGCAGCACGGAGCGGTCGCCGCCGCGACGGGCGAGGCCGCCGACCACGGTGGCGGCGAGCAGCATCCCGAGGACGTAGCCGAACGAGGCGCCGCCCGCGCCGGAGCTGCCGCCCGCGAACCACGGCATGCCCGCCATGCCGATGAGCGCGTACACGGCGAGGGAGAGGAAGCCGCGACGGGCGCCGAGCGCGGTGCCGACGAGGAGCGCGGCGAACGTCTGGCCGGTGACGGGGACCGGGGAGCCGGGCACCGGGACGGCGATCTGGGCGGCGATGCCGGTGAGCGCGGCGCCACCGAGGACCAGGGCCGTGTCGACGGCGTAACGGTGCCTGGCGGCGGGCAGCAGGTCGGCGAGGACCGCTCCGGTACGGGCAGGGGCGGCGGCAGCAGTGCTCATCGGGACTCCGCGGGGTGAGGGCAGGCGAGGACAGGTGGGACGGACTCAGGCTGACGTTAGCCCAGGGGTTAACGCTCGATCACCATCAGTGGCCCACAAAGCGGCGACTGACGCATTGGTGGGGTTCACACAAAGAGGCTTACGCAATCGCGTGACGGCGTGACGCTTGTCACTGCGATGGGGCGGATGGGCTCACACTCTGCCTGGAGGCCCCACCGGGAGGGACTGTAGGTTTTCACCAAATCCGCACGGTGACCGACCGGCGATCACCCCGACCTCCGTGCCGTACCCGGGTGCGCACTTTGTGTGAGCGTCCTGCCCGTATAGCGGACAGCGGTTCCGTGTGAACGGGGCGCCTGCCCAGACTGTGCGCGCACGTACCCCCCACGTACCCCCACGTCCCCCGTACGTGCCGTACGTCCCCCTTGCCTCACCTACCGAACAGAGCTCGTCCATGTCTCGGATTTCCGCGTCTCCCCCCACCGGTTCCCCGGCCGCCGTCTCCGATGCCGGGGGCGATTCCGCGCTCACCCACGGACTCAAGCAACGCCATCTGTCGATGATCGCCCTCGGCGGCGTCATCGGCGCCGGGCTCTTCGTCGGCTCGGGTGCGGGTATCGCCGCAGCCGGCCCGTCGATCGTCATCGCGTACGCCGTCTCCGGACTGCTGGTCATGCTCGTGATGCGGATGCTCGGCGAGATGTCGGCCGCGAACCCGGCCTCCGGTTCCTTCTCCGTCCACGCGGAGCGGGCGATCGGGCCGTGGGCGGGCTTCACCGTGGGCTGGGCGTTCTGGGTGCTGCTCTGTGTCGCCGTCGGCCTGGAGGGCATCGGTGCCGCGAAGATCGTCATCGGCTGGCTGCCCGGTACGCCGGAGTGGGCCTGGGTCGCGCTGTTCATGGTGGTCTTCCTGGGCACGAACCTGGCCTCGGTGAAGAAGTTCGGCGAGTTCGAGTTCTGGTTCGCCGCCCTCAAGGTCGTGGCGATCTCGCTCTTCCTGGTCCTGGGTGTGCTGGCGATCCTCGGCGTGCTGCCCGGCACGGACTCCCCCGGCGCCGCCAACCTCAAGGGCGAGGGCGGCTTCATGCCGAACGGCGCCGAGGGTCTGGTGATCGGGCTGCTCGCCTCCGTCTTCGCGTACGGCGGTCTGGAGACCGTGACCATCGCCGCAGCCGAGTCCGAGAACCCGGTGCAGGGGGTCGCCAAGGCCGTGCGGACGGCGATGTGGCGGATCGCGCTCTTCTACGTCGGCTCGATGGCCGTCGTCGTCACGCTGGTCCCGTGGGACGACCCGAAGGTCGTGGAGGTCGGCCCGTTCTACGCGGCCCTGAACCACCTCGGCATCAGCGGCGCCGCCGAGATCATGAACGTGGTCATCCTGGTCGCCCTGCTCTCCGCGATGAACGCCAACATCTACGGCGCCTCGCGCATGGCCTGTTCGCTGGTCGCCCGCGGCCAGGGCCCGAAGCGGCTCGGCCGGATCTCCTCGGGCGTCCCGCGCCCCGCCGTGCTGGTCTCGTCCGTCTTCGGCTTCCTGTGCGTGCTGCTGAGCTACTGGCGCCCCGACGACGTGTTCCCGTGGCTACTCAACATGATCGGCGCGGTGATCCTGGTCGTCTGGATCTTCATCGCGCTCTCCCAGCTGATCCTGCGCGACCGGCTGGAGCGCGAGGCCCCGGAGAAGCTCGTCGTACGGATGTGGCTCTTCCCGGTCCTGACGGTGCTGGCGCTCCTGGCGATGGCCGGCATCTTCATCCTGATGCTGCTCCAGCCCGACACCCGTGACCAGTTGATGGCGACCGGTGTCCTGACCGTCGCCCTGGCGGCCATCGGTGTCGTACGGCAGCGGCGGGCCGTGGCCGTCAAGGGCGCCCAGGGCTGAGGCCGGGTACGCGGGGCCGTCGAGGCGTCCTGCCCGCAGGGCACGTCGAGGCCCGAAAGGCTGATCATTTTCGACGCCCTCCTGCTGCTAGCCTGCTTCTGCACATAGATTGCAATAACAACAGCACGGCATCTGGAGGGTTCGACCACATGGCCACGTACACGCTCCCGGAACTCCCGTACGACTACGCGGCGCTCGAACCGGTCATCAATCCGCAGATCATCGAGCTCCACCACGACAAGCACCACGCCGCCTATGTGAAGGGCGCGAACGACACCCTCGAGCAGCTGGAGGAAGCGCGCGACAAGGAGGCCTGGGGAGCGGTCAACGGACTCCAGAAGAACCTCGCGTTCCACCTCTCCGGCCACATCCTGCACTCGATCTACTGGCACAACATGACCGGCGACGGCGGCGGCGAGCCCCTCGCGGTGGACGGTGTCGGTGACCTCGCGGACGCGATCACGGAGTCGTTCGGCTCGTTCGTGGGGTTCAAGTCCCAGCTGACGAAAGCCGCGGCCACCACGCAGGGCTCCGGCTGGGGCGTCCTCGCGTACGAGCCGGTCAGCGGAAAACTGATCGTCGAGCAGGTCTACGACCACCAGGGCAATGTCGGCCAGGGCTCCGTTCCGATCCTGGTCTTCGACGCCTGGGAGCACGCCTTCTACCTTCAGTACAAGAACCAGAAGGTCGACTTCATCGAGGCCATGTGGCGCGTAGTCAACTGGCAGGACGTGGCGAAGCGTTATGCGGCCGCCAAGGAGCGCGCCGACGTACTGCTGCTCACCCCCTGAGCGGGCGGCGCATGAACGTCCTGCCTCGTGATCGTCTTCTCAGCCTTCGCCGGGCAGGCGGATGAAGGGGGGACCCTCGCCTGGACGTGACAGGTGGGGGTCCTTCTTCACGTTGCGCGGCAGGGGGTGGGTCAGGAGGCGGGTGCGTGCTTCAGCAGCGTGCGCAGCACCTGCTCGGCATGGGTCCAGAGCACCGCCCCACCGGCGTCCGGCACCAGGTGCCGGACCGCTCCCGGGATGCGCGAGGCCAGGCCGACGCCCCGGTCGGGCGAGTGGCTCTCGTCCAGTTCCCCGTACCAGAGGTCCACCGGCACGTCGATGTCCGACAGCTCGATCCCCCAGCGCCCCATGGCCAGAACGGTGTCCCGGGCATAGCCGTCGGCCCCCTGCGCGAAGGCCTCGTCGAGCGCGCGCCGGTAGGCGGCGGCGAACGCGGGCTGCCGATACACGGCGAGGTCGCACTCCGGGCTGTGGGACATGACCATGTCCCACATCGCCTGCGGGGTGAACCCGGCGAAGACCTTCTCCGCGGCGGCCGGGTCGGACACCGCCAGGTCGACGAGGCCCCGCAGTTCACCCGGAAGCGCGTCGGCGAACGACGGTGCGGCGATCTCGTCCGCACCGGAGACCACCGCGAGCGCGCCGACCACTCCGGCGGCGGCACAGCCGAGGGCGAAGGGCGCCCCCTGCGAGTTGCCCACCATCAAAGGCCGGTCCAGACCCCGCGCGGCGGTGAACGTACGGACGTCGTCGGCGAAATCGCCGAAAGTGCGGCCGGCCAGGGGCGAGGAGGCGCCGAGACCGGGACGGTCGAGCGAGATCAGCCGCACCCCGAGACCGTCCGCCGCCTCGCCGCCGAACCCGAGGTGCCTGCTGGTGGCCGCCCCCGGCGACAACAGCACCGGCACGCCGTCAGCCGGCCCCCACTCGGCCCACCCCAGCCGCCGCCCTCCCGGCAGCTGTTCCGTACCGATACGAACCGGATCATCCACGCGCAAACTCATGCCCCTCATCATGGCCGGTCCCGCCACCCGCGTCGAAGGATTTCCGCCCGCCCCGCGGCTACCGTCCGTCGGTGACGAGCGCCATCATCAGGCCGTCGTGCCCCTTGCTGCCGACGGTCTGCAGAGCGGTCGCGGTCAAGGTCGGTTCGGCCGCGACGAGTTCGGTGAACCGGCGTACGCCCTGCACCTTCGGGTCGTCACTGGCGCCGTCGACCACCTCTCCGTCGCGTACGACGTTGTCGGCGATGATCAGGCTGCCGGGCCGGGTCAGCTTCAGGGACCAGGCCAGGTAGTCGGGGTTGCTCGGCTTGTCGGCGTCGATGAACACGACGTCGAACGGCCCGTACCCCTCCTCCGCGAGCTCCGGCAGCGTGTCGAGGGCCCGGCCGACCCGGATCTCGACGACCTCCGCCAGGCCGGCGCGCTCGATGTTCCCACGCGCCACCTCGGCGCACTCCGGATCGGATTCGAGCGTCACGAGTTTGCCGCCCTCGGGCAGCGCGCGGGCCAGCCAGATGGTGCTGTAGCCACCCAGGGTGCCGATCTCCAGCACGGTGCGCGCCCCCTGGAGCCTGGCCAGCAGATGCAGCAGCTTGCCCTGGTTGGCGGCGACCTGGATCGCCGGGAGTCCAGCCTTGTCACTGGCCTCGACGGCCGCGTCCAGGGCTTCGTCCGAGCCCACCAGCAGGCCGTTGAAGTAGTCGTCGACCTCGGTCCATCGCGCCATCGTCACGGCATGCCCCTCTCAACACCTAGTAAGTTTTCAAAAGGAACTTACCCCATGCGAGGTGAATGCGATGATGGGCCCCATGAGCCTCGTCCCCGCCGACCCCACCGTCCTCCACCCGATGCCGGGCCAGCCCCGGGTCGTCCAGCTCAAGCCACTGGTGAAGTCCGAACTGATCGAAATCGGCGACTACTCGTACTACGACGATCCCGACGACGCGACGGCGTTCGAGACCCGCAACGTGCTGTACCACTACGGCCCCGAGAAGCTCGTCATCGGGAAGTTCTGCGCGCTGGGGACCGGGACGCGGTTCATCATGAACGGCGCCAACCACCGGATGGACGGGCCGTCCACCTTCCCGTTCCCCACCATGGGCGGCTCCTGGGCCGAACACTTCGACCTGCTGACCGGGCTGCCCGGCCGGGGTGACACGGTCGTCGGCAACGACGTCTGGTTCGGCTACGACTCCATGGTGATGCCGGGCGTACGGATCGGACACGGCGCGATCATCGGCGCCGGCGCAGTCGTCGTGGGTGACGTACCCGACTACGGCATCGTCGGCGGCAATCCGGCCCAGCTGATCCGTACCCGGTACGACGACGAGACCATCGCCCGGCTCCTCGCCGTCGCCTGGTGGGACTGGCCCGCCGAGCATCTCACCCGACACATCCGCACCATCATGTCCGGCAGCGTCGACGCCCTCGAAGCGGCCGCCCCGGAGGGGACATCATGACGATCACCGTTCGAGAACTCGCCTACTACCCCGTCAAGGGCTGCGCCGGGACGACGGTCGGTTCCGCCCAGGTCCTCGGCACCGGCCTCGAACACGACCGGACGTTCATGGTGGTGGACGCGGCGGACGGTGCGTTCCGCAGTCAGCGCAAGCACCCCTCGATGGCTGCGATCCGGGTGGAAGTCCTGGACGGTGGGGCGACGTTGACCCTTTCCGCCGAGGGCATCGAGCCGCTGCGTCTGGACGTCGACCGGGACGGCCCGCGTCGCGAGGTCAGCATGTTCGACCGCCCTCTCGGCGTAGCCGCCGACCAGGGGGACGAGATCGCGGACTGGTTCTCCGACGCACTCGGCGCAAAGTCCCGCCTGGTACGGGTGGCCCCCGGCTTCGACCGGGACGGCTGGGGCGACACCCCGGGCAAGGTCAATTTCGCCGACGCGCACGCCGTGCTGGTCACCTCGATGGCCTCCCTCGACGGCCTCAACGCCCGTATCGCCGCCCGGGGCGACGCCGAGGCCGTACCGATGGACCGCTTCCGCCCCAACATCGTCCTGACCGGCAACGACGAGCCCCACTTCGAGGACCGGATTCGCCGGATGACCATCGGCTCCGCGGAACTCGCCTACTCGGTACGGGCGACGCGGTGCAGCGTCCCCCTCGTCGACCAGCGCACCGGCCGCCGCGCGGGCCCGGAACCGGTCCGGACCCTGGCGACGTACCGGCGCGAGCCGGAGTACAAGAACCAGGTGAGCTTCGGCGCGAAGAACGCGGTGGTCTGCGAAGGCGTGCTGACCGTCGGCGACGCGGTCGAGGTCGCGGAGTGGCTCAGCCGGTGAAGGCCCCGGCCTTCACCCCTTCGATGAACGCGGACCACTCGTCGGGGGCGTAGAACTGAAGCCCGCCGTCACGGTTCTTGCTGTCCCGGACCGCCCTGCCGCCGTCGGCGGTGTGGGCGACCTCGATGCATTCGGAGCCCTGCCCTCCGGAGGAGTACGACGACTTCACGAAACGGGTGCTGATTATCTGGCTGCTCACGATTCCTCGTTCCCTGCGGTAATGCTGTTCATGATCGTCCGGATGAAGGCGACACTCTTGGTCGGTGTGAGAGCGGCAGACCTGAGCGCGTCAAAGGCGTGCACGTAGCCAGCCATGACGTCGTGATCTTCAAGGATGACGCAGTTGGACACCGTATCGAGAACAACGACCTCCGGGGACGTCTCGTTCGCGTACGAAAGCCCAACGAAGGATGGTGACGCCCTGGCCGCTGTCCACTCGTTGATGGGCAGCACCTGGATGGTCACGTTCGGCTGCTTGGCCATCCTGATGAGATGGGCCAACTGCTCCCGGTGGACCACCGGATTGGGCATCGGACCAGTGATCGCCGGCTCCCAGATGACAGCTGCGAACCGCGCGCCGTTTTCCTCAAAGATCCGACGCCGCTCCTGCCTCACCTTGACAACCAGGTCGGCCGCCGCGTCCTCGACGACGTCCGGACTGGCATCGGTCAGGGCTCGCGTGTAGTCCGGGGTCTGGAGCAAACCTGGCACCAGCAAGGGCTGCCAAGTGCGGATGTACGTGGCATCGGACTCCAGCGAAAGAAAGTCGCCCAGGATGTCGCGCATGGGCTGGTCGGTCTCGAAATCCAGCCACCAACCGCGTTTGTTGCTGTCCCGAGCCAGCTTCTCCAGCAGCTTGCGCTCCTCGGCGTCCTCCACCTCGTAGAGGTCGAGCAGCATGCGCACATCACCCACCCGCGCGCTGACCGCCCCGGACTCGATTCGGCTGATCTTGGCCGTTGAGCACGCCACCGCCTCAGCGGCATGTTCTTGGTCAAGTAGCGCGTTCAAGCGCAGGCGCTTCAGCGCCGCCCCCAACCGGCGACTGCGCACCGTGGGCTTCCCACCTGCGGGCATACGCCCCCCTCACTCTCCGGGCCAGTGTGCCCACTAACTGTTCGCAGACGCTAGCGAGTTGACCCTCACGAGTGAATGCAAGCTTGCATCTGTAAGCGACTTGCCTTCCGTTGAAGCCTACCTCTAGCGTGGCTTGCGTCACGCAACGCTCACCGCCGAGCACGACACGTGACCGCGATTCCGCCTGCCCACCCACCGACCTTGGGGAACCCATGTCCGGGCGCACACACATCAAGAGATTCCGGGCCCGCAGGGACTCCGTCCCCGCCGCCCGACGCCACGTCGGATACGTCCTGACCAAGTGGAGACTCGGCGAACTCATCGACGAAACCACCCTCCTCGCAAGCGAGTTGAGCACCAACGTGGTCAACCACGCCAAAGGGACAGGCGACTACTTCGAGCTGGGCTTACGCCGGCGCGACGGCACGCTCGTCCTGGAGGTCTCCGACTCATACCAGTGGCGGATGCCCGAACTCCGCGCCCCCACGCTCGACGACCTCTCCGGCCGGGGCCTGGTCATCGTGGACGCGATCGCCGCGAAGTGGGGCGTACGGCCGCGCGACCCCGGCAAGACCGTCTGGGTCCATCTCGCCATCGGGCGGGCGGAGTCGACGTGAGGCGACCCCTCAAGACCGCCTGGCGGTGCGAGGTCACCGTCGACGGACTTCTCGTACAGGCCGAGCAGGCCGCCACCCCCACGCAGGCGCTGATCGGGATGCGGGTCTCCGTACGGACCCTGCTCTCCGGGTTCGACACGGAGGACCGCGAGCGCACCTATCGCTGGCTCGACCACGGCCAGTGGGAGGCCGTCATACGGCTCAGGGCCGGCGAGCCGTACGCCTACACCGCACGGGCGGCGGCCACCGTGCTCGACTGGTCCGCGCGCCCGGTGCGGGCGTTGCCCGCAGGCACGGTCACCGCGATTCCGTGTCGAGGGAAGCCGCGATGTAGGACATGACGGACCAGATGATCGCCTTCCGGCACCGGCTCAGGCCCTTGGTCTCGATGTACAGAGTGTTGTCCCCGCCGACCCGGTAGTTCTCCCGACGGCCGTCCGCTTTGAGCTTGATGCCCTCCATGCGGCGCCGCAGGTGGGGAACGGTGATGCCGACCTGATGGTCTTCCACGGTCACCCGGGTGACCTCGTCCCAGGGGATCTCGTCGGAGGCGCCCTTGACGTACAGGTACGTATCGCCGATCTCGAAGGGTTCGTACTGGACCTTGCCGCCCTCGGTGGCCAGTTCGCGCAGGTCGTGCCGGACGCGCGCCTCGACGACGCGGTCGACGATCTCGCCGAACATCGGCGTTAGGTTGCCCGGGGAGCGCAGGAACGTGCGCAGGAGGCCCGCGCCGACTTCGGTCAGAAAGTAGTTGCCGGACAGTTCGCGGGCGCCCTGGCCGGTCGCCGTCCACAGGCGCGCGACGATCTTGTCCGAAATCGGCCGGGAGGACGGGCCGACGTACGTAGCCTCACGGGAGAGGACGACGTCGCGGAAGTCCTTCCAGCGGTGAGCCCACCGCACCTTGCGCCGGCCCCGGTAGACGATTCCGTCCTCGTGCAGGATCAGCCAGGAGGCGAGGGAGTGGGTCAGCTCGTACACGCCCCAGACGAACAGCAGGAGGCAGATGACGTCGAATATGAGGTGGCCGGTGCCCGGCATGGAGTCGGGTATGCCGCCGAACAACAGGAAGACGGCGACCGGGATGACGGTCAGGCCGAGCTTGCCCATCGTCGGCCGTTCCCGGTAGCGCGCGAGGACGGCCCCCAGCTCGGCCGCATCGGCCTTTCGCCGCCGCTCGTCGTTCCCGTTGCCCGAATCCGCCATGGCCCCCATCCCTGATCCTCCGCCGTATCCCGCTGATTCCAGGGCGAGTTCGATGCTCACCCAACCACGCTTCGGCGCACACCTCCGACACCGTGCCGCAGCCTAGTCCCGTCCACGACCGGACGGGCCACCCGCGGCGGCCCCCACCAGTACGTCGCCCACCTCCGTCCGGAAGTACAGCACCGACCGCCCGGCCCTTCGGCGGTCCGCCAGGCCCGCGTCGAGGAGGACCTTGAGGTGGCGGCCGACCGAGCCCAGGGCCTGGCCGGTCAGGGCCACCAGTTGGGTGGTGCTCTTCGGATCGGCGAGGAGGACGAGGACAGCCGCTCGCGCGGGGCCGAGGAGGCGGGCCAGGCTGTCCGGCACCCGTGCCCGTCCCGCGTCGGCCAGGGTGCCCGAGCAGGGATAGACGACCGCGTACCGCTGGGCTTCGTCGTCCCAGGAGACCCAGCCCGTGCGTTGGGTGACCGGGACGAACAGCAGGCGCACACCGGACAGTTGCTTCGGCGGATAGTCGTGCGCGTTGATCTGGAGCCGGCTGCCGCCGAGCCACCGCATACCCGGGCGCAGACGGCTCAGGGCGGCCGCCCAGCCGCCCTGGCTCAGCTGTCCGGTGCGCGCGACGATGTCCGCCTCGATGATCCGGCGGCGGCGCGGCCAGTCCGGCAGCACGGTCCGGTCCCAGACCCAGTGCAGGACGTCGGCGGCGCGCTGGGCCAGGTCGTCACGGTCCAGGAGCGCGGGGAGGGGGCCGCCGAGGGACACCTCCAGGTCCGCTCGGGCGCGGGCGGGCGTGGTCGCCCGGACGGGGGCCAGTTCCTCCTCGAAGGACGGTGTGCCCTCGCCCGTCGGTGTGGGCGTGATGAAGTCCGCGTTCCAACTGCTGCCGAGCGCCGCCGGTACGAGGCGGGCGGCGACCGGGTCGGCGGCCTGCCGGGCCCGGTAGGCGGGCAGATGGGCGTCGAGCCAGGCCCGTTCGCCGGGGTGCTCGGCGCGTCCCCGTTCCAGCGCGTTCAGGGCGGAGATCGTCTCGGCGAGCGGCGAGACGACGAACCGGCTCCCCGCGAGCGTGTCCGTGTTGATCTGCCACATGCCCATGACGTTTCGCCTCCGCGCGAAACTTTAACGATCGCCGGGGGCGGCCACCGAAACTCACCGCATGCGCACCTACCGGGAACTCTTCCGGGCGCCGCAGTTCGGACCGCTCTTCGCGACCAGTGCCGTGCAGGTGGCCGGGTCGACGATGAGCGGGCTGGCCCTCGGCACCCTCGTCTATGCCGCGACCGAATCGCCGCTGCTCGCCGCCCTGTCCATGTTCGGCTCCTCCCTCGCCCAGGTGATCGGGGCGACCGTGCTGATGTCGGCGGCGGACCGGTTGCCGCCTCGGGCCGCGATGACCGGCATGGCGCTCGCCTTCGGGCTGGCCACGGCCGTCCTCGCCGTTCCGGGACTTCCGTTGCCGGTCGTCTTCGCGATCGTCCTGGCCGAGGGTGTGGTCGCCGCGGTGGGCGGCGGCGTGCGGTACGGCCTGCTCAACGAGGTGCTGCCCAAGGACGGTTATCTGCTGGGGCGTTCCGTGCTGAACATGTGCGTCGGCCTCACGCAGATCGGCGGGTTCGCGCTCGGTGGGCTCCTGGTGACGACGCTGTCCGCGCGCGGCACGCTGCTGGTCGCCGCCGCCCTGTATCTGATGGGTGCGGCCGTCGCCCGGTTCGGGCTGGTACGCCGTCCGCCGCGCGCCGCCGGGCGGCCGTCGGCCGCCGAGACCTGGCGGATCAATGCCGTGCTGTGGTCCTCGGGTCCGCGCCGCCGGGTCTATCTCTCGCTCTGGGTGCCGAACGGGCTGATCGTCGGCTGCGAGTCGCTGTTCGTCCCGTACGCCCCCGGGTACGCGGGGCTGCTCTTCGCCTTCGCCGCGCTGGGGATGCTCATCGGGGACACGGTGGCGGGCCGGTTCGTCGCGCGGCGTTGGCGGGGGCGGCTGGGCACACCGATGCTGCTGCTTCTGGCCGCCCCGTATCTGTTCTTCGCCGCGCGTCCGGCGCTGCCGGTGGCGTTCGCTCTGGCCGTGCTCGCCTCGGTCGGGTTCTCGGCGAGTCTGCTGTTCCAGGAGCGGCTGATGGCCCTGACTCCGGACGAGATCACCGGTCAGGCGCTCGGGCTGCACTCCTCCGGCATGCTCACCATGCAGGGCGTCGCGGCCGCGCTCGCGGGCGCCATCGCCCAGCGGACCTCGCCGGGGACGGCGATGACCGTGATGGCGGCGGCCTCCCTCGCGGTCACTTTGGCCCTGGCCGTGGCGGGGCGGCGGGCCGCGGGAGCGGTGCACGGCGCGGCGCGTCTCGGGACTTCGGACGGTGTCAGCACTCGATAGTTTGGACGCGTGCCCCGGCGGGACTTCAGCGGTCCCGGCCGGTCCCGGTACACCTCACATGGCCGAAGGAGAACATGGTGAAGACGTACCGCGCAGTGCAGTTCACGGAGTACGGCGGACCCGAGGTTCTGCGGGTCGTGGAACGTGAGGTGCCGCGCCCTGGTCCGGGAAAGGTGCTGGTCGAGGTCCGGGCCGCCGGGGTGAACCCGCTGGACTGGAAGCTGCGCAGCGGGGCCGTCGCGGCCACGATGCCGGTGGAGTTTCCCGCGGTGCCGGGGGGCGACGTCGCCGGTGTCGTGCGGGACGTCGGCGACGGCGTGAGCGACTTCGTGGCGGGTGACGAGGTCTTCGGTTCGATCGGTGCGGGCGGCTACGCCGAGTTCGTGGTGGCGCCCGCGGCGCAGCTCGCGCGGAAGCCCGCAAGCATGTCCTGGGAGATCGCGGCCGGGCTGCCGGTGGCGGTCAACACGGCCTGCCAGGCGCTCGACGACCTCGGTGTGAAGGCCGGGGAGACGCTGGTCGTGGACGGTGCCGCCGGCGGTGTCGGGTCCGTGGCCGTGCAGATCGCCAGGCATCTCGGCGCGACCGTGATCGGTACCGCGAGCGCGCGCAACCACGCCTATCTGCGCTCGCTCGGCGCCGAGCCGGTGCCCTACGGGGAGGGGCTCGCCGAGCGGATCCGCGCCATCGCGCCGCACGGCGCGGACGCGGCATTCGACACCGCGGGAAAGGGCTCGCTGCCGGCCCTCGTCGAGGTGACCGGCGGGCCGGAGCGCGTGGTCACCATCGCCGACCACCGGGCGGAGGAACACGGCGTGCGCTTTGTGTTCGCCGGCTCCGGTGCGATCCGTGAGCGTCTTGAGCGTGCGTCCGCGCTGGCCGAGAACGGCGAACTCACCCTGTCGGTGGCTCGCACGTACACGCTGTCCGAGGCGGCCGACGCCCATCGGGAGAGCGAAGGCGGCCACGTACGCGGCAAGCTCGTCATCGTTCCGGGCTGACGCCGGCCGACCGGGGGCCGGTACGTACGCCCGTACCGGGCCCCGGCGGGAGGTCAGTGGGGCGTGAACGCGTACTCCAGCAACGGCAGTTCACGGCCGGGGATCGAGCCCGACGGGGTCGCACCGATCCGTACGGCACCCATGGCGAGGTAGAACGGCTCGGCGTTCGGGTCGGCGTCGATGGTGAGGCGTGCGAAGCCGAGGCGGCGGGCCTGCGTCATGGTGTGCTCGAACAGGAGCCGGCCGATGCCCCGGCCCAGAGCGTCCGGGGCGACGAACATCATCCCGAGGGCGCCCTCGGGCGGGGCGCCCTCCAGCGTCGTGAAGCCCAGGACGCGGCCGTCCTGCTCGGCGACCGTCGTGCGGCGGCGGTCGATGTCGGCCGGGTGCAGGGTGAGTTCGTCACGGCAGGCGGCGAGGAACGCCTCGTCGTAACCCCAGTGGGCCTTCGATGCCAGGGCCAGCTCGGTCAGCTCCCCCGCCTCGGACCGTCGTGCCGGTCGTACGTCCATGTCCGCCCCGTTCCCTTCGCTCGGCTCCTGCGGCAGCTCGCCGCACCCGTGTACGCGTGGGCCGCAAGGGTGCGGGGCCGGACCGCGGCCCGGCCCCGCACCCGGTCGCCCGGTTCAGTCGAAGATCGGGCCCTGCGTCCGAGTCCGCTTGATCTCGTAGAAGCCGGGGACCGACGCCACCAGCAGGGTGCCGTCCCACAGCTTCGCCGCTTCCTCGCCCTTGGGGGCGGGGGTGACGACCGGGCCGAAGAAGGCGATCTGCTCGCCGTCCGGGCCCGGGACGGCGATGACCGGGGTGCCGACGTCCTGGCCGACCTTGTCGATGCCCTCCTTGTGAGAGGCGCGCAGCTCGGCGTCGTAGGCGTCGGAGTCCACGTAGTCCGCCAGCTCGGCGGGCAGGCCGACGTCCTGGAGCGCGGCCGTGATCGTCTCGCGGGTGGCGTCCTCGCCCTGGTTGTGGAAGCGGGTGCCGAGCGCGGTGTACAGGGGGCCGACGATGTCGTCGCCGTGCTTCTGCTGGGCGGCGACGACGACGCGGACCGGGCCCCAGGCCGTGTTCTCCAGCATGTCGCGGTACTCGTCGGGCAGCTCGTCGAGCCTGTCCTCGTTGAGGACGGCGAGGCTCATCACGTGCCAGCGGACCTCGACGTCCCGGACCTTCTCCACCTCCAGCATCCAGCGGGAGGTCATCCAGGCCCAGGGGCAGAGCGGGTCGAACCAGAAATCGGCAGGGGTCTTGCCGGGCGCCGTGCTGTTGTCAGACATCTCTCTCCTCGTCAAGGGGTTCGTATCTGTGCGCGAGAACGCCTCCGGGCGCACCGGCCATTCCCGCATGCCCGGCCGAGTGGCGGCATGGGAGGATCAAAACTATTCGAACGTGACACAAAGGAGTGTGCCGTGCCCGGTGAGAACCTGTCCCGCGACGAGGCCCGTGAGCGGGCCGAGCTGCTGAGCGTCGACGGTTACGAGGTCGCTCTCGATCTGCGTTCCGCCGTCGGTGGGCCCGAAGGGGACGGCGACGGCGCCTCCTCCGGTCCGCGGACCTTCCGCTCGGTGACCACGATCCGGTTCCGGGCCGCGCGGGCGGGGGCCTCGACCTTCGCGGATCTGGTGGCGCCGAGCGTGAACGCGGTGACGCTGAACGGGCAGCCGCTCGACCCCGCCGCCGTCTTCGACGGGACGCGGGTGGCGCTGGAGGGGCTGCCGGAGGGCGACAACGTCCTGGTGGTCGACGCGCAGTGCGCGTACAGCCGGACCGGCGAGGGCATGCACCGGTTCGTCGACCCGGAGGACGGCGAGGTCTACCTCTACACGCAGTACGAGCCGGCCGACGCGCGGCGGGTCTTCGCGAACTTCGAGCAGCCCGACCTGAAGGCTCCCTTCCGCTTCGAGGTGACGGCGCCCGCGGACTGGACGGTCTGGAGCAACGGGGCGACGGAGTCGCGGGACGGCGAGGTGTGGCGGTTCGCCGGGACGAAGCCGATCTCGACGTACATCACGGCGATCGTGGCCGGTCCGTACCACTACGTGACGGACTCCTACAGCCGTACGTTCGACGACGGTACGACGCTGGAGATCCCGCTCGGCGCGATGTGCCGCAAGGGACTGGCCCGGCACTTCGACGCGGACGACGTCTTCCTCGTCACCAAGCAGGGGCTGGACTTCTTCCACGACAACTTCGACTACCCGTACCCGTTCGGGAAGTACGACCAGGCGTTCGTGCCGGAGTACAACCTCGGCGCCATGGAGAACCCGGGCTGTGTCACGTTCCGCGAGGAGTACATCTTCCGCGGCAAGGTGACGCAGGCGGCGTACGAGGGCCGGGCCAACGTCATCCTGCACGAGATGGCGCACATGTGGTTCGGCGATCTCGTCACCATGCAGTGGTGGGACGACCTGTGGCTGAAGGAGTCGTTCGCCGACTTCATGGGCGTCTTCGCGATGGTGGAGTCGACCCGCTTCGAGGACGGCTGGATCACCTTCGCCAACAACCGCAAGTCGTGGGCGTACCGGGCCGACCAGCTGCCGTCCACGCACCCGATCACGGCCGACATCCGTGACCTGGAGGACGCCAAGCTCAACTTCGACGGGATCACGTACGCCAAGGGCGCCTCGGTGCTGAAGCAGCTGGTGGCGTACGTGGGGCGGGAGGCGTTCCTGGAGGGCGCCCGGCGCTACTTCAAGAAGCACGCCTACGGCAACACGCAGCTGGGCGATCTGCTGTCGGTCCTGGCCGAGACGTCCGGGCGCGACATGACCGCCTGGTCGCGGTCGTGGCTGCAGACCGCGGGCGTCAACTCGCTGACCCCGGTGGTCACATACGACTCGGCGGACCGGATCACGGAGCTGGCGGTGCTCCAGGAGGCGGCCGAATCCCACCCGGAGCTGCGGCCGCACCGGGTCGCGGTCGGCCTGTACCGGCGGGCCGCCGACGGCGACCTGGTGCGGTACGCGCGCGCCGAGGTGGACGTGGCGGGGCCGCGCACGGTGGTCGGGGAGCTGGCGGGGGCCGAGCGGCCCGAGCTGATCCTGGTCAACGACGACGACCTCACGTACTGCAAGGTCCGCTTCGACGAGGTGTCCCTGGCCACGCTGCGGGCGCACCTCGGTGACATCACCGACCCGCTCGCGCGGGCACTGTGCTGGTCCGCGCTGTGGAACCTGACCCGGGACGGGCTGATGCCGGCCCGCGACTTCGTCTCCCTCGTGCTGGCCTTCTCCGGCCGGGAGTCCGACATCGGCGTGCTCCAGATGCTGCACACCTGGACGCGGACCGCGCTCACGCACTACGTGGCGCCCGGGTGGCGCGAGGAGGGCGGCCGGGCGCTGGCCGAGGCCGCGTTGCGGGAGCTGCGGGTCGCCGAGCCGGGCAGCGAGCACCAGTTGGCTTGGGCGCGGTTCTTCGCGTCGGTCGCCGACTCGGACTCCGACTTCCGGCTGCTGTCCGGGCTGCTGGACGGTTCGGCACGGATCGACGGTCTGGACGTCGACCAGGAACTGCGGTGGGCGTTCCTGTCCCCGCTGGCGGCGCACGGGGTGGCCGACGAGTCGGCGCTCGACGCCGAACTGGCCCGCGACGACACGGCGTCCGGAAAGCGGCACCAGGTGCGGTGCCTGGCCTCGCGGCCGTCGGCGGCGGTGAAGGCGCAGGCGTGGGCGGGGGTCGTGGAGTCGGACGCGCTGTCCAACGCGTTGGTGGAGGCGACGATCACGGGCTTCGAGCAGTCGTCGCAGCGGGAGTTGCTGGCGCCGTACGCGGACAAGTACTTCGCCGCGATCGAGCGGGTGTGGGCCGAGCGGTCGATCCAGATCGGCGTGATCGTGGTCAAGGGTCTGTTCCCGGCACTCCAGGACGATCCGTCGACGCTCGCGGCCACGGATGCGTGGCTGGCCGCGCACGCGGACGCGGCGCCGGCGCTGCGGAGGCTGGTGCTGGAGGCGCGGGACGATCTGGCCCGGGCGCTGCGGGCACAGGGGTGTGACGCAAGGGCGGCCGCGGGGGCCGGGATCTGACGGGTGCGCCGGGGCCCGGCGCCCCGGGTTTTGTCCTCGATCGCCGGACGGGCTTGATCTTCGGGCCCGTCCGGGGTGGGGGCCCCACGGTCACCCGGCAACCCGGCAGCGGTTCCGTCCTCGAACGCCGGACGGGCTGGAAGTGGCGGGGCGGGCCGGAAACGGGCCGGCAGGCTCTTTTCGTTTGTCGAACACGCGTACTTTAGGACGGCGTTGTCCTGAATTGTCGACGGGTGTGTAACAGGGGTTAGCGCCGCGACCGCGTGCGGGATACCCCGGAGCATGACCCAGAACACCCCACTCTCCCCCTGTCACCTCCGCATCGCCGACGAAGTCCCTCAACGGGTGCTGTCCGCAGCGCAGTTGAGGGCGCACGGCGTGTCCGTCGCGGAAGCCGCCGCGCAGTGCCGGACCGGTGGGCCGTGGCAGCAGCCGCTGCCCGGCGTGTACGTCCTGCACCCGGAGCCGCCCACCGGCGAGGAACTGCTGCGTGCCGCCCTGCTGTACGCCGGACGGCCACCGGCCCCCGGTGGCCGTCGGCGGGAGGCGGGCGCGGAGTCCGGGTACGGCGAGGCCATGGTCACCGGTCTCGCCGCGCTCGCCCTGTACGGGTTCGCCGCCGCTCCGCCGCCCGCGTCGGCAGCCAGGATCGACGTGCTGGTGCCGCGCACCCGGCGGCTGCGCTCGGTCCGGTACGTGCGTCTGGTGCGGGCCGCCGAACCGCCCTGCCCCGAGGAGGTGCACGGTCTGCCCGTGGCTCCGGTGGAGCGGGCGCTCGCCGACGCGGTCGCCGGGCTCGGGGACGCCTCGGCGGTACGCAGCCTGCTCACCGAGGCGGTCCGCGGCGGACATTGCGAACCGGCCGCCGTCGTAAGCGAGTTGAACCGGGCCAAACTGCTGGACCGCCCGCATGTGGCGGACGCCGTCGACGCGTTGCTCGCCGAGGGCCGGGCGCTGGCGGAGAACCGGCTGTACGGCCTGGTGCGTTCGCACGGCCTGCCGGAGCCGCTGTGGAACGTGGATCTGCGGCTGCCCGGCGGCCCGCACCTGGGCGGGGTGGACGCCTACTGGCCCGAGGAGGCGGTCGCCGTGATCCTCGACACCAGGGCACCCCTGCACAGCAGGCTCGGCGACGACCGGCGCCAGGAGGAGCACGACGCGCAGTGGGTCGCGTACACCACCGAGCGGGAGCATCTGGAACGGCTCGGCATCACGGTCGTCCATCTCTCGCCGAAAGGGCTCCGCAACGCGACGGAGCAGCAGGCGGTCGTGGTACGGACCGCGCTGATGGCGGCGGCCGATCGCGAACCGGCCGCGTACGTGATGATCCTGCCCCACTGAAAGCCGGGCCACACAGGCCGCTTATTCGCCATTTCATCCCTGATGGCACATCAGTCACAGTGGCGGGATTCTGCCATGTCACCATCTCGTGCACCCCAACTCTCCACAACCCCTGTCATTTACGAAAGGGTGAGCGGTCATCCGGTACCGAATTCCGGACTCTCTCTTTCACTTTCAGGGATGCTGATGACCTCCGAGTCCTCCAGTTCCATACCCGGGGCGAGACGCGCGGCCCGAGTCGCGGCCGCCGCCGGTCTGGTGGCCGCGCTGGCCGCCACCGGCGCCGCCCCGGTATTCGCCGCCGACGCCCCCGTCCCCTCTCCCGTCAAGTCCGCGGCGAAGGGCGCCACGAGCGACAAGCTCGGCGCGGCCGACGCCGACCTTCTGGCCAGGGCCAAGGCCAAGGGCGAGAAGAACGTCACCATGATGGTCGCCACCACTCCCGGTGCGACCGAGCAGGTCGCCCAGCAGCTGGACGCCGTCAAGGGCTCCGTGATGGGGCGTACGTACGACAAGCTCGGCTACGTACGGGCCACCGTGCCCACCGCGTCGGCCGACGCGGCCATCGAGGCGGCCGCCAAGCTGTCGTCCGTCCAGGGCATCGATCTCAAGCAGGAGATCAAGCTGGACGACCCGACGCCCGCCGCCGACCGGGCAGCCGGTTCCACGGCCGGGATCAAGTCGACCGGCAGCTACCCGGCGCCGGACGAGAAGACCCCGGCGAAGAACCCGTACAACCCGTCCTTCGAGACGGGCGCGGTCGACTTCGTCGCGCAGCACCCGAAGGCCGACGGCCGCGGCGTGACCATCGGCATCCTCGACTCGGGTGTCGACCTCGGTCACCCGGCGCTGCAGAAGACCACCACCGGCGCCCGCAAGATCGTCGACTGGGTGACCGCCACGGACCCGGTCAGCGACGGCGACGGCACCTGGCTGCGGATGACGGACGCCGTGTCCGGCCCGACGTTCACGTACCAGGGCCGTACGTACAAGGCGCCCGCCGGCGACTACCGGATCAAGATGTTCGCCGAGGCCGCCACCAAGGGCGGCGACATGGCGGGCGACCTGAACCGCGACGGTGACACCACCGACACGTGGGCCGTGCTCTACGACCCGGTCACCGGCACTACGCGCGTCGACCTGAACGACAACGGCGACTTCACCGACGACACCGTCCTGAAGCCGTACAAGGAGGACCACCAGGTCTCCTACTTCGGCACGGACGACCCGCGGACCGACGTCGTCGAGCGCATCCCGTTCGTCGTGGAGACGCGCAAGAACGTCGTCTACAACGCGGCCGGCGCCACGTCCGACTACGTGAACATCGGCGTCATCGAGAGCGAGCACGGCACCCACGTCGCGGGCATCACCGCCGCGAACGGCCTGTTCGGCGGCAAGATGAACGGTGCCGCGCCCGGCGCGCAGATCGTCTCCTCGCGCGCCTGCACCTGGTCCGGCGGCTGCACCAACATCGCGCTCACCGAGGGCATGATCGACCTCGTCGTGAACCGCGGTGTCGATGTCGTCAACATGTCGATCGGTGGCCTGCCGCCGCTCAACGACGGCGAGAACGCCCGCGCGCGGCTCTACAAGCGGCTCATCGACATGTACGGCGTCCAGCTGGTCATCTCGGCCGGGAACAACGGCCCGGGTGTCAACACCATCGGTGACCCCGGCCTCGCCGACCACGTGATCTCCGTCGGCGCGTCCATCTCCAAGGAGACGTGGGCCGCCAACTACGGCTCGAACGTCACCAAGAAGTACGACATGATGCCGTTCTCCTCGCGCGGCCCGCGTGAGGACGGCGGATTCACGCCGACCCTGACGGCCCCGGGTGCCGCGATCAACAGCACCCAGACCTGGCTGCCCGGCGGCCCGGTCAAGGAGGCGGGCTACAGCCTGCCGGCCGGTTACTCCATGCTGCAGGGCACCTCGATGGCGTCGCCGCAGGCCGCGGGTGCCACCGCGCTGCTGCTGTCGGCCGCGAAGCAGCAGCACATCGAGCTGCCGCCCGCCGATCTGCGCACCGCGCTGACCAGCAGCGCCACTCACATCAAGGATGTGCCCGCGCACGCCCAGGGCTCCGGTCTGATCGACATCGTCGGCGCCTGGAAGCTCATCGAGAAGCAGGGCGTCCCGGCGCACGAGTACACGGTGAAGGCCCCGGTCGACACGATCCTCTCCGACTACCTCAAGACCCCTGGCTTCGGCACCGGTCTGTACGACCGCGAGGGCGGCCTGAAGGTCGGCCAGACGAAGTCGTACGACGTCACGATCACCCGCACCACGGGTCCGGACAAGGACGTCAAGCACCAGCTGTCGTGGAAGAACAACGACGGCACGTTCAAGCTGGCCGGTCCCGGCAGCGTCTCCCTGCCGCTCGGCAAGCCCGTCACCGTCAAGGTCCAGGCGAAGCCGGGCAGCGTGGGCGTGCACAGCGCGATCCTGCTGGTGGACGACAACAAGACCGTCGGTGTGGACCAGCAGATCCTCGCCACGGTGATCGTCTCCGACAAGCTCGTGAAGCCCGACTACGCGTTCAAGGCGTCCGGCTCGGTGCAGCGCAACAGCACCATGTCGTACTTCGTGACCGTGCCGGAGGGTGCCAAGACCCTTGAGGTCGCGCTGAGCGCCCTGCGCTCGGGCAGCCAGACCCGCTTCATCTCCCTCCACCCGTACGGTGTGCAGATGGAGGACAGCTCCACGATCTTCTGCTACCCGAACTACGAGAACCCGACCAACACCTGCCGCCCCGACGTGCGCTCCTACAAGGACCCGCAGGCGGGCGTCTGGGAGATCGAGGTCGAGGCACGGCGTACGTCGCCGCTGCTGGACAACCCGTACAAGCTGGACGTCTCGCTGCTCGGCGCGACCTTCGACCCGGCGGTGCAGACCCTCCCCGAGGCGAAGATCGGCACGCCCGCCGCAGTGAGCTGGAAGGTCACCAACAACGCGGGCGACCTGGAGGGCACCCTCAAGGGCGGCTCGCTGGGCTCGGCCAAGGTCGCCACGCCGTCGATCAGGACGGGCGACGAGCAGGAGTTCGAGGTCACCATCGGTGAGGGCGTCGAGAAGCTGGACATCGCCATCGGCGGTACGTCGGACGCCAACGCGGACCTCGACCTGTACGTCTTCCGGGGCAACACCCAGGTCGGCAAGTCCACCACGGCCGGGTCCGAGGAGTCGGTCAGCCTGCTGAAGCCCGCCGCCGGTACGTACACCGTCGTGATCGACGGCTACTCCGTCCCGGCCGGGACGACCACGTACACCTACCGCGACGTGTACTACGCGCCGTCGCTCGGCACGATCAAGGTCGACGAGTCGAAGGCCGTGCACCTGGCCAACGGCGCCTCGGCCCAGGTCGGCGCCGAGGTCTCGGTCGCCGGGGCGGCCCCCGAGGGCCGGCAGTTCTTCGGCGAGGTCCACCTGGTGAACAGCCACGGGACCGCGGCGGGCACCGGCAACGTCGTGATCGAGAAGGTCACGCCGTAGCAGGTGGTGTCGCAGCGGTGACCTCGGTCGCCGTGTGATGCGTACGGCCGTGTGATGCGTACGACAGTGGGGCGGGTGCTCGATGGAGCTCCCGCCCCACTGCTGTGCCCGCCACCGGCCGGCGGGCGGGCACTGTCCGTACCGCGGACAATGGATTGGACAAGGAAGCCGTGGACAGACGCATCATGGAGCGGCAACCGTGCCAGTTCGTCCGTTTGAAGGAGTCCCTGTGAAGGTCGGAATCGTCGGCGCCACCGGTCAGGTCGGCACAGTCATGCGCAGGATCCTGGCCGAGCGGAAGTTCCCGGCCGACGAGCTGCGGCTGTTCGCCTCCGCGCGCTCCGCGGGCTCCACGATCGAATGGCAGGGCCGGGAGATCACCGTCGAGGACGCCTCGACGGCCGACTACTCCGGGCTGGACATCGTGCTGTTCTCGGCCGGTGGCGCGACGTCGAAGGCGCTCGCCGAGAAGGTCGCCGCGCAGGGCGCCGTCGTGATCGACAACTCCTCCGCCTGGCGCAAGGACCCCGAGGTCCCGCTGGTCGTCTCCGAGGTCAACACGCACGCGATCGCGAACCGGCCCAAGGGCATCATCGCCAACCCGAACTGCACCACGATGGCCGCCATGCCCGTGCTGCGCCCGCTGCACGACGAGGCCGGACTCCAGACGCTGACGGTCGCCACCTACCAGGCGGTGTCCGGCTCCGGGATGGCCGGTGTCGCCGAGCTGCACGGCCAGGCGTCCAAGGTCGTCGCCGAGGCCGACAAGCTCACCCACGACGGCGAGGCCCTCGACTTCCCCGAGCCCGGCGTCTACAAGCGTCCGATCGCCTTCAACGTGCTCCCGCTGGCCGGCTCGATCGTCGACGACGGCTCCTTCGAGACCGACGAGGAGCAGAAGCTCCGCAACGAGTCCCGCAAGATCCTGGAGATCCCGGAGCTGAAGGTGTCCGGCACCTGTGTCCGGGTGCCGGTCTTCTCCGGCCACTCGTTGCAGGTCAACGCGCGTTTCGCCCGTCCGATCAGCGTCGAGCGCGCCTACGAGCTGCTGAAGGACGCCCCGGGCGTCGAGATCTCCGAGATCCCCACCCCGCTCCAGGCCGCGGGCAAGGACGCCTCGTTCGTCGGCCGGATCCGGGTCGACGAGACCGTGGAGAACGGCCTCGCGCTCTTCGTCTCCAACGACAACCTGCGCAAGGGCGCGGCGCTGAACGCGGTCCAGATCGCGGAGCTGGTGGCGGCGGAGCTGAAGGGCTGACGCCGCACGCGTGAAGGGGCGGCCGCCAAGCACCGGTGGCCGCCCTTTCGTATCCGTCAAAGGCCACCCGAGGCCACTCCGCTCGGGCACAGGGCATAGGGCATGCGGCATGCGACGTGGAAGGATGACCGAAAACGTCGCATACCAAGGAGATGACCGCGTGCCTGGCACCAATCTGACCCGCGAAGAGGCACAGGAGCGGGCGCGCCTGCTGACCGTGGACGCGTACGAGATCGATCTCGACCTCTCCGGAGCGCAGGAGGGCGGGACCTACCGGTCCGTCACCACCGTGCGCTTCGACTCCGCCGAGGCCGGTGCGGAGACCTTCATCGACCTGGTCGCCCCGGCCGTGCACGAGGTCGAGCTGAACGGCCGCGCGCTGGACGTCGCGGCCGTGTTCCGCGATTCTCGCATCGCGCTCGCGCACCTGGTCGCGGGCTCCAACGAGCTGAAGGTCGTCGCCGACTGCTCGTACACCAACACGGGCGAGGGCCTGCACCGCTTCGTCGACCCGGTCGACGACCAGGCGTACCTCTACACCCAGTTCGAGGTGCCGGACGCGCGCCGCGTCTTCGCCAGCTTCGAGCAGCCCGACCTGAAGGCCACGTTCCGGTTCACCGTGAAGGCCCCGTCCGGCTGGACCGTGATCTCCAACTCGCCGACGCCCGAGCCGCAGGACGACGTCTGGTCCTTCGAGCCGACGCCGCGCATCTCGACGTACATCACGGCGCTGATCGCCGGCCCGTACCACGCGGTGCACAGCAGCTACGAGAAGGACGGCCAGTCCGTTCCGCTCGGCATCTACTGCCGCCCGTCGCTGGCCGAGTACCTCGACGCGGACGCGGTCTTCGACGTCACGCGGCAGGGCTTCGACTGGTTCCAGGAGAAGTTCGACTACGCCTACCCGTTCGCCAAGTACGACCAGCTCTTCGTCCCGGAGTTCAACGCGGGCGCGATGGAGAACGCGGGCGCTGTCACCATCCGCGACCAGTACGTGTTCCGTTCGAAGGTGACGGACGCGGCGTACGAGACGCGGGCCGAGACGATCCTGCACGAGCTGGCGCACATGTGGTTCGGCGACCTCGTCACCATGGAGTGGTGGAACGACCTGTGGCTGAACGAGTCGTTCGCCACGTACACGTCGATCGCCTGCCAGGCGTACGCCGAGGGCTCGAAGTGGCCGCACTCCTGGACCACGTTCGCCAACTCCATGAAGACGTGGGCGTACCGGCAGGACCAGCTGCCCTCCACGCACCCGATCATGGCGGACATCCGTGACCTGGACGACGTGCTGGTCAACTTCGACGGGATCACGTACGCCAAGGGCGCCTCGGTCCTGAAGCAGCTGGTCGCGTACGTCGGCATGGACGCGTTCTTCACGGGCGTCCAGGCGTACTTCAAGGCGCACGCGTACGGCAACACCCAGCTGTCCGACCTGCTGGGCGCGCTGGAGGAGACCTCCGGCCGCGACCTGAAGACCTGGTCGAAGGCGTGGCTGGAGACGGCGGGCATCAACATCCTGCGTCCGGAGATCGTCACGGACGAGAACGGCCACGTCACGTCCTTCACGGTCCTCCAGGAGGCCCCGGCCCTTCCCGCCGGCGCCAAGGGCGAGCCGACGCTGCGCCCGCACCGCATCGCGATCGGATGCTACGACCTCGACGGCTCCGGCAAGCTGGTCCGTACGAACCGGATCGAGCTGGACGTCGACGGCGCGCGCACGACCGTGCCGTTCCCGGCCGGCACCGCCCGCCCCGCCGTGATCCTGCTCAACGACGACGACCTGTCGTACGCGAAGGTCCGGCTCGACGAGGAGTCGCTGCGCGTCGTCACCGCACACCTCGGCGACTTCACCGAGTCCCTGCCGCGCGCCCTGTGCTGGGCCTCCGCGTGGGACATGACCCGTGACGGCGAGCTGGCGACCCGGGACTACCTCTCCCTGGTGCTCTCCGGCATCGGCAAGGAGTCGGACATCGGCGTCGTCCAGTCGCTGCACCGTCAGGTGAAGCTGGCGCTGGACCTGTACGCGGCGCCGCAGTGGCGCGAGGCCGGGCTGACGCAGTGGACCGAGGCCACGCTCGCGCACCTGCGTGCGGCGCAGCCGGGCAGCGACCACCAGCTGGCCTGGGCCCGCGCCTTCGCGGCCACGGCCCGCACCCCGCAGCAGACGGACCTGCTGCAGTCGCTGCTCGACGGCAAGGAGACGGTCGAGGGCCTGGCCGTCGACACGGAGCTGCGCTGGGCGTTCGTCGAGCGGCTCGCCGCGACCGGCGTGTTCGAAGAGGACGAGATCGCCGGCGAGTACGAGCGCGACAGGACGGCGGCGGGCGAGCGCCACGCGGCGACCGCGCGCGCGGCCCGCCCCACCGAGGAGGCGAAGGCGGAGGCGTGGGCCTCGGTCGTCGAGTCCGACAAGCTGCCGAACGCCGTCCAGGAGGCGGTCATCGCCGGCTTCGTCCAGACCGACCAGCGCGAGCTGCTCGCCCCGTACACGGAGAAGTTCTTCGCGGCGGTCAAGGGCGTCTGGGAGTCGCGCAGCCACGAGATGGCGCAGCAGATCGCGGTCGGCCTCTACCCGGCCGTCCAGGTCTCGCAGGCCACCCTGGACGCCACGGATGCCTGGCTGTCCTCGGCTGAGCCGTCCGCGGCCCTGCGCCGCCTGATGTCCGAGTCGCGTTCAGGCGTGGAACGCGCCCTGAAGGCCCAGGCGGCGGACGCGGCGTAACAGCGGAAAACGGAAAGCGGGGGCGTCCCGGACGGGGCGCTCCCGCTTTCCGCTGCCATGAGCGAAAGCGCGGCGCGCCGGATGCCCATCGGTCAGGTACTCGGGTGCCACCCGTGGTCGAGCCGCGGATCCTCGGCTCGGGTTCGGCCCGAGTGAGCGGGCCGCCTTCGCGCCGCCGCCCGGCCGAGCCGACGCGACGCGAGGCCGGGAGGGCGCGGCGGGAAGACCCGGTCCCCTGCGAAGAAGGGGTGAGCCCCGGCGTACAGGACGCCGGGGCTCACCCGGGGAACGGAATCCGGCCGTCAGCCGAAGGACTTGATCGCCTTCCAGTCCACGGAAAGGACGATCTTCGCGGCCGGGTTCGTGTTCGTTCGGGACGGATAGTAGATCCGCGTCTGGCCGTCGGTGGCGAAGATGGCCCAGATGTCGGGAATCTTGTCGTTGTTGACGTCCGGGATGCCGAGCGCGATGCGGATGTTGGTCTCCTGCCAGCTGGTGCCGTAGGAGACGTCGCCGTTGAGGGAGTTGGCGGCGACCATGAGCGAGTTGAGGTCGACGCTGCCGCTGCCGGAACCGGGCTTGCCGTGGCGGACGTACATGTTGCCGTTGTCGAGGTTGCGCCACAACAGGTCGGGGGTGCCGTCACCGTTGATGTCGGCGACGTTGACGATGTCGCGGCGGGCCCAGGCATCGGCGTTCATCCGCGTCGCCGTCTGGAAGGTCGCCCCGGTGTAGCCGGACAGCGCCCAGAACTCGGGACCGGCTCGCAGCACCAGGTCGGGCAGCTTGTCGCCGGTGATGTCGCCGACGGCCTTGATCTGCGTCCAGGTCGAGGGCGCCGGGACGCCTGCGGGCAGGCGGATCCGGAGCCGCTTGTCGACGTTGAAGCTGCCGTAGCCGTCACCGGGGTAGAGCCAGAAGTTGCCGTCCGGGGTGACGGCGAACAGGTCGGTGATGCCGTCGCCCGGGTAGGCGTCCGCGTAGTGGGTGATCAGCGCGGCCTTGCCGGTGGTCGGGTTGTACCAGTGGTTCTTCGGGTGCAGCTTGTTGTCCGAGGTGTACGAGGCGCCCAGGCACCCGTACAGCTCGCCGCCCTCGCTTCCGACGCAGTTCATCAACTTGCCGTCGGCGTCGACGATCAGCAGGTCGGGGATGCCGTCGCCACCCGTGTCACCGGGCTTGTCCTCCTTGTCCCGCGGCGGGACGTAGAAGGCGTAGTCCGAGCGCACGCTCTTGTTGCCGTACTGGTCCAGGGCGTAGACGTTCACCCAGGTCGGGCCGGCGTGCGGCGGCTGCAGGTTGGTGACGGTGGCCTTGCCGTTGGCGTCGGCCGCCAGGTCCTTGTAGTTCAGGCCCTCGAAGGCCCACTGGAACTTCTTCGCGCCCTGCGAGGTGAACGTCATCGAGCCGGTCCCGCCGAACTTGACCTTCGCCCAGGTCTGGCCGTCGGAGGTGGCCTGGGGGAAGTCGTCGCTCTCGATGGTGGGCTGCGGCGGAGCGGCCGCGTCGATGGTGATCCGGCAGGGCTCGGTGCCCGGCGGGAAGTACGTGGAGACCAGGCCGCCCGAGTCCTCGGAGCGCACGTCCCACGAGTAGGTGGCCTTGTCCTCCAGCGGGAACGTGGCGGGGATGGTCAGGGTGGCCGTTCCGCCGGCGTTCGGGGTGACCAGGGTGCCGGACGGGACGGTGCCGCCGGTCTTCCAGAAGCGGAAACGCAGCTTGCTCAGGTTGCCGTCGGGGTCCTTGCCGGTCGCCGACAGCACGACGTTGGTCTTGCCGATCGTCACACCGCTGCCCGGGCCGGGCTTGCAGGCGCCACCGGGAGAGGAGGTGCCGTTGGTGGGCTCGCTCGGCGGACGGTTGTAGACCACCTCCAGCGTCGCGGAGGTCGCTTTGAACTTGCGCCAGGTCTCCTTGTCCGACTCGCTGGTGGCCTTCATGCCGAGCGTGATGTTCGACCAGCCCTTGTCCGCGCCTTCCTGAGCGGCGGTCTTCACGTTGAACGCCTCATACGCGTCGGGGCAGGAGGTGGAGGACCAGCCGTGCGCGAACGACTTGCGCTGCAGTTCCTTGGACCAGCTCGGCTGCTTATTCCACGTCGTGCCGGAGGAGATCGCCCCCGTCAGCCAGAACTGGAACTCACGGGTGGTGCACGACCAGGAGTGGTTGTTGAGCACCTTGAAGGACGCGGAGGTGATCGTCGCGCCCTTCAGACTGGCGCTGTAGCCCATGCGCCAGAAGGAGCGGGCGGTGCCACCGGTTTCGGATTCGTGGCCGACGCGGGCGTCGACGGTGCCGGAGCCGAAGTTGGTGCCGTTCCAGTAGCTGGTGTTCGGGTACGGCTTGTACGCCGTCGTCCACGCCTGCCAGCCGCTGTTGAGCGTCGGGTCGACGAACACCGGGAAGCGGACGTCCTCGTCGGTGAACAGACCGGTCTCGGCGACCCGCAGGCCGAGCCGGGCCGTCCCGGTCCCGTCGCCGTCCAGACGCATCGGCAGCGGGGCCTGGTGCGCGCCGGGTTCGATGCCGCTCAGTCCGGACAGCTTCAGCACGTCGGCGGACGTCGCGACCGAGGTGCGGGGCGTGGACTCGCCGTCCGGAAGCTCGGGGTCACGGCCGGCCGAGTCCCAGGCGAAGGGCGTCGGGATGGAGCCGATCTCCTCGCCCGTCTTGTCGAGGACCAGGATCCGGGCGCCGTCTTCGTCGTTGTGGAACACGGCCGTCTTCGAGCGCAGCCCGTACGACACCGCCGCCAGCGCCTTGTTCTGTGCGGCCTCCTGGTTCTTGACGATCAGCAACTGCCCGAAGCCGCCCTCCTCGCGGGCGACGAGCAGCAGGTCGACGCCGGGCAGTACCTCCGGATAGAGGGCCCGGGGACCGTCGAGCACCGGCTCGGGCAGCGTGCCCGGCCAGGTGTAGGCGACGGTGTGGCCGTCGATGTCCACCTCGGCCAGCACCGTCTCCTTCGTGACCGGGTCCTCGGCCAGCGGCAGACGGGCGTACGAGCGGTCGGCGTGGGCGGCCTTGCCCGGCGTACCGCTCGAAAACCGCACCGGCACCGGGGGGTTGACCGGGCGGACGCCGAGGCCGCCGGCGGCGTCCTTCGTCCGCCGCAGCCGGTTGTCGACCGGCGCCCACTTACCCTCAGTGTTCTTCGCCCGCTGGGGCAGGGCGGTGATCCGGGTGTGCATCTCCCCGTCCGGCCGCGCCCAGGTCAGCGAGGTGGCGGTGGTCGCCGTGTCGACGAGCACCTCCTTGCGGGTGCGCCGGGCCTCGGCCGCGGCGGCGGTCTCGTCACGAGGACCGGTCGACGCCTGTTTCGCGCCGGTCGTCCCGTGGGCCTGCGGCACTGACGGATCGTCAGGTTGCCACCATGGCAGCAGTGCGGTGGTCAGGGCGGCCAGGACGAGGCCGAGTGTGAGAGTCAGTCTGGTGCGCGTGCGCACGAACGGGCTGAGAAAACGAGGCAGCGCGGACACGGCGGCGGTCTACTCCCATGTGGGCCAGTCGGATTGGGGCAGCACAGACGGCCCCGGACGGCAGACCGCGGGGCATTGAGACGCACACGATCACACGATCCGCACACCCGGTCCACATATGAAGATTTTATGAAGTTGTGACCAGCCGTTGAAAATCCCTTGAGCCCAGCAAAAGATGCCGGAAACTTTCACTTTTGACTGTCCATCATTTATTGATCAGCAGTGAATTTTCGCCGTATGCCTCATTGCCCACCAGGAGCGACGGCCTGCCACGAAATCCACCGTGACGCACATCACGGATGCCCTCCCCCGCGCTTTCGTAGCGATCTTGAAATATGTGGAGCTCATGACAGAGGGTGCAGACACGCACGCGCCTGGCAACAGGTGCGTGCTCTTTGGTGTTTCCGCACCTCATCTGTTGTTTGTATCGCCCGGTGGGAGTCGACGCGTATGCGAGGTCAAGGTCCGCTGTCATGGCTGGGGAGAGGACGCCTAGCCATGACAGAGTCACAACGACGACGCCGTCGGCATGGCCGCGTGGCGACCGTCCTTTTGTTGTCCTCGACGCTGACGGTGACGAGTCTGGGCGCGGAGGCGTGGGCGATACCCGGCCCCGGCATGAGCCGCGAGCGGTCGATCACCGAGGTCGACCTGCCCGATCTGCCGGAAAGCACCTCGATCGACGGGGACGAGGAGGCCGAGAAGAGCCTCACGACCGCGCCCGAGGTCCCCGTCGACCCGTACGCACCGACCGCCGTCACTCCCTGGACGGAGAACAGCGGCACCGCGACGCTGACCCCGGATGCCAAGCCCGGCACCACGGTCCCGGTCTCCAACAGCCTGCCGGTCGCGCTCGGCGTGCCCGACGGCACCGACCCGGCCTCGATCGCCGGTGAGTGGAAGGTCGACCTGGCCGCGCCGGCCGCGTCCCAGGACGCCGGCGTCTCCGGCCTGATCATGCAGGTCACCCCGCCGGCCACCGCCGAACCGGCCGCGCAGGTCGCACTCACCGTCGACACCACCGGCTTCGCCGACCTCTACGGCCCCCAGGCCGCCGACCGCTTCGGCCTCGTGCTGCTGCCCGAATGTGTTCTGACCTCCCCCGACAGCGGCGACTGCGCCGCCGACGGCGGCGTGCAGACCATGTCGGGCGGGGCGGACCACGACAGGGCCGAGCGACTGCGCAGCACGGTGGAGGTGGTGCCGGCGAACAAGGCACCCACCAAGTCCACCGCCGCGAAGAACGCACCCACCCGCAAGATCCTCTCCGGCTCGGTCCCCGTCGCCGGCCTGCTCGGCGGCGAGGCGGCCTCGAAGGCGACCGGCGCCTCCGTCCGTACCGCGGCCCTGCAGGCGGTGGACGCCTCCGGCCCGCAGGTCGTCGGCGCCATGGACACCGGCGCATCGGCCTCCGGTGACTTCACCGCGTCGCCGCTGCTGTCCTCGGGCTCGTGGTCGGCCGGCGCCTCCTCCGGCGCCTTCACCTACGCGTACCAGGCACAGGTGCCGGAGACGGCCGGCGGGCTGATCCCCAAGGTGGCGCTGAGCTACTCCTCGCAGTCGGTCGACGGACGCACCTCCGCCACCAACAACCAGGCCTCGTGGATCGGTGACGGCTGGGACTACAACCCGGGCTCCATCACCCGCACGTACGCCAACTGCCGCGAGGATTCGAAGAAGCCCGGGTCGAACAACGCCACACACCGCACGGCCGACCTGTGCTGGGGCTCGGACAACGCCACCCTCTCGCTCGGCGGCATGACCACCGAACTGGTGTGGGACAAGACCAAGAAAACGTGGTTCACCGCCAACGGCGACGGCTCCAAGATCGAGCAGATCAAGAACAACACCAGCGGCAACGGCGCCAAGGACGGCGAGTACTGGGTCGTCACCACCCGTGACGGCACCCGCTACCACTTCGGCCGGCACAAGCTGCCGGGCTGGAGTACCGGACAGCCGGTCACCGACTCCGTCCTGACCGTGCCGGTGTACGGCAACCACCCGGATGAGGACTGCTACAAGGCCGGCGACTGGGCCGGTTCGTGGTGCACCCAGGCCTGGCGCTGGGGACTCGACTACGTCGAGGACATCCACGGCAACGCCATGTCCCTGTGGTGGAAGCGCGACAAGAACTACTACGCCCGCAACTTCAACTTCAAGGCGCCGGTCGCCTACGACCGCGACGGCTACCTGGACCACATCGACTACGGGCAGCGCAAGGACAGCATCTTCTCCGAGACCGCCCCGGCCCGTGTCGGCTTCCAGGTCGACGAGCGCTGCCTGGGCGAAGGCACGCTGAAGTGCACGGAGGCGAACTTCACCGACAAGGACCCGGGCAAGTACCGCATCTGGTACGACACCCCGGCCGACCTGCGGTGCGAGTCCGGCAAGAAGTGCTGGAACGCCGGCCCGTCCTTCTGGAGCCGCAAGCGCCTGGTCTCGATCACCACCTCGGCGCAGCGGCGCACCGACACCACCGCGCGTCAGGTGGTGGACAAGTACACGCTCACGCAGAGCTTCCCGGTCCTGAGGACCGGTCCGAACACCGCCCTGTGGCTGGAGTCGATCCAGCGGACCGGATACGCGCGCCTCGGCAGCACGGACAAGAGCGTCACCCTCAACCCGGTGCGTTTCGAGTCCAACGCGGAGGACATGCCCAACCGGGTCATGCGGCCCAAGGACCCGCGCCCCGGCTTCTCCAGGCTGCGTGTCGCCCGTGTCATCAACGAGTACGGCGGCGAGACCGTCGCCACCTACAAGCCGGCCGTCGGTGACTGCGCCACCGGCACCAACCTGCCCGACAAGAAGGACACGGCGGCGCTGAAGGCCAACACGCGCCTGTGCTACCCGTCGTTCTGGCATCCGGACCCCGAGGTCGAGGACATCGACTGGTTCCACAAGTACGTGGTGGACACCATCGAGGAACTCCCCAACGTCGACGGCGCGTTCAGCACCAGGACGGCGTACTCGTACAAGAACGCCGGGTGGAAGCTGGCCGAGGCGGAGTTCACCAAGAAGTCCACGCGCACCTACGCGCAGTTCGCCGGGTTCGAACAGACCACGGTGCTCACGGGCGAGAACGAGCCGACCATCGGCAGCAAGAAGTCGAAGTCCGTCACCCGCTACTTCCGCGGTATGGGCGACACCGTCTCGGTGAAGGACATCACCGGCGCCGAGATCGCCAAGGACTCCGAGCCGTTCGCCGGCCGCATCGCCGAGGAGCTCAGCTACACGAGCGCGAGCGACGCGGACACCGACTGGCTGTCCCGCAGCGTCACCGTCCCGGCCGCCACCGAGCTGGCCAAGCGCGACCGAGACGACGGTCTGAGTCCGCTGCGCGCCTGGCGCGTCACGGAGCCCGTGGAGATCGCGTACACCAAGTCCTCCGGCACCGGTGACGACAAGGCCACCGAGCGGGTCGTGAAGACCGAGACGACCTACGAGGAGACGTACGGTCTGCCCACCCTCGTCGAGTCGTTCGGTGACACCGGAAAGTCCGGGGACGAGTCCTGCACCAAGCTGGAGTACGTCCACCAGACCGGCAAGAACATCATCGGCCTGACCAAGCAGGCGCTGGTCTCGCCGACCACGTGCGCGAAGGCCGACTTCGCCGACCTGACCACTCTGAGCGGTGCCAGCCGCACCGCGTACGACCACCAGGCCTACGGCACCGCGCTCGCCGACACCACACGCGGCCTGGCCACCGAGTCCTGGTCGCTGAACGGTGTGGGAACCGGATTCCAGAGCAACGGAACCACCGATTTCGACGCCATCGGCCGTGTGGTCAAGCAGACCGACCCGGACAACAAGTCCTCCACGATCACCTACACCCCGTCCTCCGGCCAGGTCTTCGAGGTCACCGAGACCAACGCCCGCGGCCACTCCCAGAAGCAGGAGCTGGAGCCGGGCCGTTCGACCACCCTCAAGACGACCGACACCAACGGCCATGTGAGCGAGGCGAAGTACGACCCGCTGGGCCGCCTCGACGAGGCCTGGGCCCCGGGCCGCACCCCGTCGGCCTCGTCCGTGCCGGACTTCAAGGCCGTCTACACGATCCCGACGTACAACCCGGAGAACCCGGACCGCAAGCCCCCGTTCGTCACCACCCGCACGCGCGGGTTCGAGGACCGCGTCGAGACCTCCGTCACCCTCTACGACGGCCTCGGCCGCGAGCGGCAGACGCAGGAGGAGGCCGACGGCGGCGGCCATCTGATCACCGACACGCTGTACAACAGCTCCGGTGAGGTCTGGCAGACGAACAACGCCTACCTGACCCACGAGGCCGAGCCGGGTCAGCTGTTCACCCCGCTCGCCGACACGGCCGTCCCCAACATCACCCGCTACACCTACGACGGTCTCGGCCGGGTGGCCGAGGAGATGCCGGTCCTCAAGGTCATGGACCCGAAGACCAAGGAGGCCACTTCCCAGCCGGTCCCGGAGCGGGCCACCCGATACAAGTACGGCCAGGACTGGTCGGAGGTCGTCAACCCGTCCGGCACCTCCTCCTACCGTGTCTACACCGACGCGCTCGGCCGCACGTCCCGGGTGGACACGTACAACTCGGCGGCTCCCGACGGCTTCACGTCGATGCGGTACGAGTACGACAAGCGGGGCCAGCTCGTGAAGGCGGTCAACTCCGCCGACACGACGCACCCGTGGACATGGACCTACGACCACCGCGGCCGGCAGGACTCCGCCACCGACCCGGACTCGGGCACCACGCGGACCTCCTACGACCGCTTCGACCGCCCGCTGACCACCACCAACGCGCGCGGCATCACCGTCTGGAACGGCTACGACGAGCTGTCGCGGCCGACCAAGCAGCGGCTGAACGACGAAAACGGCACGCTGCTGGCGGAGTTCGGCTACGACACCGCCCCCGGCGGCAAGGGCATGCCCGCCACCGCCACCCGCTACACCGACGGCCTGGCGTACACCCAGAAGATCAACGGCTACACCAAGGACTACCAGCCGACCTCGACCACGCTGAACCTGCCGCTGACGCTGGCCGCCACGTGGGGTCTTGCGACCTCGTACACGTACGGCTACACGTACAACGACACGGGCATGCTGGAGGAGGCCACGCTGCCGGCGGTCGGCAACTTCGCCGCCGAGAAGCTCGTCCCCCGCTACAACAAGGACGGCCTGCCCCTGTCGATCTCCGGCAAGGACTGGTACGGCTCCGAGACGGTGTACTCCTCCTACGGGCAGGTGCTGCGCTCGACCCTGGGCGCGCAGCCGTACCGGGTATGGGCGCAGAACTCGTACGACGAGTCGAGCGGCGAGCTCCAGGAGCAGTCGGTCTACCGCGAGCAGACCGGGGACAAGACCCTGGTCGACGGAAGTCTCGTGTCCAACCGGTCGTACACCTACGACCCGGCGGGCAACGTCACTTCGATCCAGGAGCACTCGGACGGGATCGCGGAGCGGCAGTGCTTCACCTACGACCCGCTGGGTCAGCTGAAGTCGGCCTGGACCTCCAAGGACCAGACCGGGTGCGCCGCTCCGAAGGGCAGCGACGGCACGCTCAATGTGACGGCGGGCAAGGACAGCTCCGGCTACTGGCAGGAGTACGAGTACGACCTGGTCGGCAACCGCAAGAAGCTGACCGAGAAGGACCTGACCGGCAACGCCGCGAAGGACGCCACCACCACCTACTCCTACGGCAAGGCCGACGGCACCCAGCCCCACACGCTGACCAAGGTGTCGAAGACCTACACCACCCCGCAGGGCGCGCAGGTCAAGTCCGAGGCGGAGCGCCTGTACGAGCTGACGGGCGAGACCAAGTCCGTCACCTCCCTCCAGAACGGCGACAAGCAGGATCTGACCTGGACGTATGACGGCCAGGTCGACCGGATCAGCGGTCAGGGCTCGGGCGGCAAGACCCCGTATGTGGGCCTGGCCGACAAGTGCCTCGACCTGAGCTCCGGCCTGGCGGCCGCCGGACAGGCCATCCAGCTGTACTCGTGCAACTCCACGGTGGCGCAGAGCTGGCGCTTCACCCCCACTCCGGGGACGGCGCAGGCCGACCGCGACCGGGGCGCGCTGAGCGTCCACGACGACTGGTGCGTGCAGCCGGCCGGGAACACGGCCGGATCGGCCCTCAAGCTGCAGAAGTGCGACGGTTCGGCCGGCCAGGAGCTGAAGCGCAACGCGTCGGGTCAGCTGACCCACGTCGACTCGAACCTGTGCCTTGCGGTGAAGGACGCGAGTTCGGCGAACTCGACCCCGATCGTGCTGGCCGTCTGTGACGGCACGAAGCCCGCGCAGCTGTGGGCGCCGCAGAACGACACCCGTCACATCTACGGACCCGACGGATCGCGTCTGCTGACGATCAAGGACAAGCAGGCCACCCTGTATCTGGGTGAGGCCGAGGTCACCGTGGGGCAGGACGGTGTCCTGATCAACACCCAGCGCACGTACGCGGCGCCCGGTGGCGCGGTCATGCGCTACGCGGCCGGCACGGGTGGTGACGCCCTGGTCGCCCTCACCGGCGATCACCAGGGCAGCACCTACGCGGAGGTGGCGCTCAGCGGCTCGATGGCGGTCCGGATCCGCAAGCAGGATCCGTTCGGCAACCAGCGCGGGAACGGCACGGTCGGCGTCAAACTGCAGACCCATACCGGGTTCCTGGGTGCCACCCGTGACGACGCCTCCGGCTACCAGCCGCTGGGCGCCCGTCTGTACGACCCGGTGGTCGGACGCTTCCTGTCCGTCGACCCGGTCCTGGACCTGAACGACGTACTGCAGTCCAACGGTTACGCCTACGCGCACAACAACCCGGTGACGATGTCCGACCCGACGGGTCTGGCCATCTCCCTGTCCGCTTCCGAGCGGGCCGCGGCCCTGGCGGGCGCGGGCCTGTCGGCGGCGCAGGTCGCGCAGGCCCAGGCGATGCAGGGCAAGTCCCTGTCCTCGGTGATCCTGGCCGTGGCGTGGGAAACGCTGAAGGACTTCGTCGGCATCAACGACGCCCTGTCCTGCTTCGGCGGTGACATGTGGTCCTGCGGCAGCCTGATCATCGGGGCGATCCCGTGGACCAAGCTCGGCAAGATCCCCTCCGTGATGAAGGCCGTCAACCGCACGATCAAGGCCATCGAGTCCTTCCGCGCGGCGAAGAAGGCGGCCGAGCTCGTCCTGAAGGCCGCGAAGGCCGCCGAGGCGGCCGCGCTGAAGGCCAAGAAACTGGCCATCGAGAAAGCCAAGAAGGAAGCCGCGCAACGAGCCAAGAAGAAAGCCGCCGAGGCAGCGAAGAGAACCACCGACAAGGCCGTCAGCCAGACCAAGAAGACCGGCAACCCGGTCCAGAAACAGGCCCAGGTCAAGGCGGCCCCGAAGGCCTCGTCGTCGTCCGGCGGCGGAGGAGGAGGAGGCAAGAGCAGCGGCTCCAAGCCCGGCGGCAACTCCGGCGGCTCCTCCCGCAACAGCGGCGGCTCCAGCGGCAGCGGCGGCTCCGGCAAGGCCGACGGCGGAGGGACGTGCAACAGCTTCGTCCCCGGCACCAAGGTCCTGATGGCCGACGGCTCCACCAAGCCGATCGAGGAGGTCAAGACCGGCGACAAGGTCGTCGCCACCGACCCGGAGACCGGCGAGCGGCGGATCGAGACCGTCACCGCCGAGATCAAGGGCCAGGGCCTCAAGCACCTCGTCAAGGTCACCATCGACACCGACGGCAAGAAGGGCACGAAGACCGCCCAGGTCACCGCGACCGACGGCCACCCCTTCTGGGTCCCCGAACTCGGCGAATGGATCAAGGCCACCGACCTCCACTCCGGCCAGTGGCTCCAGACCAGTGCCGGCACGTACGTCCAGATCACCGCGATCGAGCGCTGGACAGCCCAGACAGCGGCGGTCCACAACCTCACCGTCAGCGACCTGCACACGTACTATGTGCTGGCGGGGGCTTCCCCGGTCCTCGTTCACAACTGTGGGGATAAAGTCTGGGAGCCGTTCCGTGAGGGCGTAGACCACGCCGACCAGGGAACCCTTCCGACAAGTGCAGGAATTTCTCCGGGGTCCTCTCTCGGTGCGGGTGAGTATCACTTCATCGTCCGCCAGGATGGTTCTCTGCGCGCCATGCAGAACGAATCGATGTGGGATCTCAATCCGGGTGCCGGACATACATCCCTGGGTGACCGTCAAGGGGTGCTCATGGCAGGCACGTTCGACGTCGATGCAAGCGGTGCGATTTCCAGGATCGACAATTTCTCCGGTCATTACCGTCCAACGAATACCCCGGGGTCCACGTCGTTGCTGGACGTCACCCGCGGAGCCTTCAGGCGGCACGGTTGGGACTTCGCCGACAACGCCTGGGATTACTACGCTGGGCCGCCCGGTCGCTGAGGTGAAACATGTTCGCTGGGGGCGGTCTCGTGAGGCTGCCCCCAGCGGGCTTGAAACATCCGAACGGCTACTTCTGTCGATGCGGTGGTGCTGATGGACCTTCCGACCTACCCCGATCCCGGTGTGCTCCTGGCTCGTCTCGTGCGGAGTCAAGAAAACGGTCTTCCACACGACACCGGTGTTCCCGTGAGTGAGCTGTCTTCGATTCCCGCAGACCAACCCCCGACGGAGGAATTCCTCCACCGGCTTGCAGAGCGGCTTGGTATGCAGAGTCATGACCTCTTCCTCGTCGCGGGTCTGACCATTCCGGACGGCGCGTTGCTTTTCGACGAGGAAGCCGGTCGGGAGCTCCCCAAACTGGTGCAGCGTGCACTCCGCTTGCCTGCGTCCGGCAGGCAGCGGCTACGTGATTTTGCCCAGTCCCTGGCTGAGGTACCGCCGCAAACCATCCCGCCCAAGAGGCAGCGCCCTTATGAGCAGTACCCCCCGGGATTCGGTTCGCTCCTTGTGCGCATGCTTGCCCTCCGGAATCTGGGATGGTCCTCGGCGGCCAAGGTGATGTACCTGATGTCCGGGGTCTACCTGTCGGCTGCGACCATCGGCGCGGTAGGGCGTGGAGTTGAGGAGCTCGACGCTGAGCTCCTCAATGGCTTCGCAGCCGTGCTCGGCATTCCGGTCGCTGTCCTGGCATCCTTGACCGGTGTGCACCAAGCAGCAGCAGGTCGCAGAGGTTCGCCGGAGAGTGTCGACACGGCCGCCCTGCTCTGGGAGGTGAGGCATTTGACTGGGAGGCAGGTGCGGGAAGTGTCGCACTTGGCAGATGTTTTGGGTCGATGACGACGTGAAGCGGGCGTTGCGGACACTCCTTGTCAGGATCAGTTACAGGCGAGGTAATGCCTGAGGGCCGGCGGGACAGCCGCACGAAAATGCTTGCGAAGGGCAAGGTCTACCTCTGTATTTCTCGACCGTACGACCCCCCAGTTTCCGCGGGGCAAATTTGAGATAAATTGGTGGCTTTTATTTTCAGGGATGCTACAGGTGGAAGAATGGCTCCGTGATTCACTCCCCGACGGGGTGCGCCTGATCCAGAATTCGGGCCCCTTCGCGAGAATTCACAGGAGCCCAATTGGTCTTTGACGGCAGTAGTTGACGGCAACGTCAGCGCACGAGGGGTAAACAAGGCGGCGGATCGGCGCAGTCGTCTGCGAAAGCCGAACATGTGCGCCCACTTCCAGAGCTTGAGATCGGTGACGCCGATGTAGGCGTGGCCGAGGAGTTCCTTGATGACGACGGGCGCGACGCCCTCGGGGCAGAGGGGGCTGCGGGAGGGGGACAGAGGTTACGCGCCCGACTCCTCGTAGCGCCGGGCCAGTTCGGCCGCGCCGCTCTCCGTCAGGCTGCCGTGCAGGCGCATGCGGGCGACCCCGCCGTCCGGGAAGGCGTCGAGGCGGACGTGGGTGACGATCGCCTGGGCGCGCAGGGGGAAGCGGTGCAGGGTGTCGGGCTGGAGCCGGGTGCGGGGGATGATCTCGAACCATTCGCCTCTCTCGCCGTTGCGGCCCTGGAGCGCGATCCAGCCGGCCGCGTTGCCCTTGAGGTAGGCCGTGTCGATCTCGACCGCGCGGACCACGCCCTGGGCGGGGAGGCGGAAGCGGACCCAGTCGTTCGTGTCGCGGACCCGGCGGCGGCGGTTCTCCCAGCCGTCGTCCATCTTGCGGGAGGTGCCGGGCAGGATGATCTGGGTCGGCGAGGAGTAGAAGCGGTCGGAGGCGTCCTCGTAGCTCCCGCCGTTCAGGACCGAGATCAGGTCGAACGTGCCGAGCGTCGCGAGCCAGGACGGGTCGGGGAGGACCTCGCCGTGGACGCGGAGGCGGGCGATGCCGCCGTCGGGGTGCTGGCAGAGGCGGACGTGGGTGTAGCGGCGGCCGCCGGTGATCTCGAAGCCGTTGGCGGCGTGGCCGCGTACGGGGGTCGGCGGGACGATCTCCTCCCACTTCACGTCGTCCGCGAGGAGTTCGGCGGGGCTCGGCGAGCCCTCGACCGCCGTCGCCTGGATCGAGACGCGCTGCGGGTAGTTGCCGCGGAAGTGGGCCGTGTCGACGACGATGCCGCGGATGATGCCGGGGGCGCCGAGGCGGATCAGGGCCCAGTCGTGCTCCTCGGGGGCCGGGAACGGGTGGGCCGCGTCCGCGCCGCGTCGGCGGCGGGTCTCCCAGCCGTCCATGATCTTGCCCTTGTGGCCGAAGTGCTCGGGGTCGAAGACCGCGCGCTCCCGGACCAGGAGGTTCTCGCGCTGGGCGAAGAACTCGTCGTTGGCGGCGATCACGCCCGCGCCGAGGCGGCGGTCGGCGAGGTCGACGAGTTCGGTGAAGGGGAGGTCCGTGGTGCGGTAGTCGGCGTACGGGTCGCCACCGCCGTAGGGGGCCGCGTCGTTGGCGTGGGGGTCCTCGTGCTGGTTCTCATTCTGATCGGAGGTCATGCGTCCACTGTCGCGGCGAGCGACCCATGAGGTCCATCGGAAGTTTTTGCATCGTTTATTCAGTTGAAGTGAACGATGCCGCTGTTTCGGTGAGCGCCGCCAGGACCCGGGCCACCGCCGGACCTTGCTCGGCCCCCTGCCGTACCGCTGCCACCACGTGGCGGCGCGGCTGGTCGGCTTCGAGTGCGCGCATCACCACGCCGCCCCGGCTGTGCCGTTCCGCCGACGCCATGCGCGGAATCAGCGCGACCCCCATGCCCGCCTCGACCATGGCCAGGATCGCCGTCCAGCCGGAGGCGCTGTGCGCCTGCTCGGGTACGAATCCGGCGGCCTCGCACGCGGCCGTCGTGATCTGAGACCAGGGGCCCGAGCCGCCGAAGATCCAGGGGTCGCCGGAGAGGTCCGCGAGGCGGAGGGCGGGCGCCGCCGCGAGGTGGTGGTCCGCGGGGAGGGCCACGTCCAGGGGGTCGGCCAGCAGGGGCAGCACGACGAACCGGGGGTCGCGGGCCGTCGGGGCGTGCGCGGCGAGGGACAGGGCGAGGTCCACGTCACCGGCGACCAGGAGTTCGTAGGCCTGCGCGGCCTCCGCCTCCCGCACCCGTACGTCCGGGCCCGGACGGTCCTCGGCGCGCAGCCGCTGGATCGCGGGTACGACGAGGGCGGGCACCGCCGTGGAGAACGCCGCGATCCGTACCTGTCCGGCCTCGCCGCGCAGGTAGCCGGTCAGTTCGGCATCGGCGCGCTCCAGCTCGGCGAAGACGGCCTCGGCGCGGCGCAGCACGAGGTGTGCGGCGTCGGTGAGACGGACCCGTCGGCCCTGGGCCTCCAGAAGCGGTACGCCGAGCTGCTTGGCCAGGTTGGACAGCTGCTGCGAGACCGCGGACGGGGTCATCCGCAGGGCCTCGGCGGTCGCGGTGACCGTGCCCCGGTCGCGCAGGGTGCGCAGGATGCGGAGCTTCTTGACGTCCCACTCGATCATGGCCGCAACCTACCGGCCGCAACCCACTCGCCGGCCCTCCCGGCCCGGACATGCCTATGCGCCGCACGGTACGGGGTACCTGCGGCGCACGCGCGACGAGCGTAGGCGCTAGGCCGGCTTCTTGGACTTGTCGAAGATCATGACCAGGCCGGCGATGACCACGAACAGGGCGATGGGGGCCACCACGTACAGACCGACGGTCTCCATCACGCTCAGGCCCGGACCGGGGTCGTCACCGGCGTCGCGGGTGAGCGCGAGCGCGGGGGACGACATGAGCAGCATCATCAGCGTCGTTCCGGCCGCGACGGCGCCGGCGCGCATAGCGTTCTTCTTGTCCACGGTGCAAACGTAGCGAATGCCCGGGACGGGCGCGCGCCCGGGGGTGCCGTACGGGGTCACGGGTGCTCTTCGCGGGGTCCGAAGATCTCCATCAGCCGGTGCAGGCGGGGGGCCGCGGCCAGCTCCTCCAGGGTGACGGGATGCCCCTCCGCGTCGGCGACGGGCAGGCGCCAGTTGGGGTACTGGTCCCAGGTGCCGGGGAGGTTCTGCGGGCGGCGGTCGCCGAGCGTGTCGGGCAGCCAGACGCCGACCATGCGGGCGGGGGTGCGCAGCAGGAAGCCGTGCACGGCGCGGACGGCGCCCTCCTCGTCGTCCTCGCCCTCCGGGAGCAGGCCGAGCCTGGAGAGGTACCCCAGCCACTCGGTGGTGTCGGCCGCGTCCGCGGTCAGCTCCTCCGCCAGGCTCCGGGTGAGCAGGCCGAGGCGGTGGCGGAGCGTCACGTGGTCGCCGGTCAGCCGGGCGGCGGTGGACGGCAGATCGTGCGTGGTGACGGTGGCCAGGCAGCCCTCGCGCCACCCCTCGGGGGGCAGTGGGCGGCCGGTGCCCGCCCAGTCCCGTTCGAACCAGAGCACGGAGGTGCCGAGCACGCCGCGCCGGGCGAGCGCCTCGCGGACCCCCGGCTCGACGGTGCCGAGATCCTCCCCCATGACGACCGCGCCCGCCCGGTGCGCCTCCAGGACGAGGACGGCGAGCATCGCCTCGGCGTCGTGGCTGACGTAGGTTCCCTCGGTGGGCGGGCGCCCCTCGGGCACCCACCAGAGCCGGAACAGGCCCATGACGTGGTCGATGCGCAGCGCGCCCGCGTGGGCGAGGAGCCCGCGCAGCAGCCCGCGGTACGGGGCGTAGCCGGACGCGGCGAGGGCATCGGGGCGCCAGGGCGGCAGGCCCCAGTCCTGGCCTCGGGCGTTGAAGGCGTCCGGGGGTGCGCCGACGGACATGCCGTGGGCGAAGGCGTCCTGCTGGGCCCAGGTGTCGGCGCCGCCGGGGTGCACGCCGACGGCGAGGTCGTGGACGATGCCGACGGCCATCCCTGCGTCCAGGGCGGCGCGCTGGGCGGCGGCGAGCTGGTTGTCGGTCAGCCAGGCGAGCCGGCAGTGGAAGTCGACCCGGTCCAGCAGGGCGCGGCGGGCGCGGGCGGTCTCTGTGGAGCGGGGGTCGCGGAGCGCGGCCGGCCAGCTGTGCCAGTCGGAGCCGTGCACCTCGGCGAGGGCGCACCACAGGGCGTGGTCCTCCAGGGCCTGCCCCTGCTCGGCCAGGAAGTCGCAGTAGGCGGCGCGGCGGCCGGGGGTGAGGGGGACGCCCCGGACGAGTTCGAGGGCCTGGCGCTTGAGTTCCCAGACGGCGTCCCGGTCGATCAGGGCGCCCTTGTTCAGGACGGTGTCGCTGAGCGCCGCCGCGTCCTGGCGCAGATCGTCGAGGGTGGCCCGGTCCGGCACGTGCCCGTACTCGGGGACGGACTCGATGTGCAGATGGACGGGGTCGGGGAAGCGCCGTGACGACGGGCGGTACGGGGACGGGTCGGTGGGGTCGCCGAGCACGGCGGCGTGCAACGGATTGACCTGGACGAATCCGGCGCCGAGGGTCCGCCCGGACCAGGCGGCGAGGTCGGCGAGGTCCCCGAGGTCACCCATACCCCAGGAGCGGGCGGAGAGCAGGGAGTAGAGCTGGACGAGGAAACCGTGGCTGCGGGCGGTCGGCCGGGGCACGTGGGGTGGGGCGACGACGAGTGTGCAGCTCGCGCTCCGGCCGCCCGGAGCTCGTGCGGTCAGCCGGTGTACCCCGAGCGGCGGTTCGGCCCACCATGCGTGGGCCGGGGCCGCGGCCGTCGCGGTGTCACCTCCGGCGTCGGCCACCGCGCCCGCCACCGCGCCCGCCACCGCTCCCGCACCCGCATCCGTTCCCGCTCCCGCACCCGCATTCGTTCCCGCGCCTGCACCCGCGTCCGTTCCCGCGCCGGCCACCGCGCCCGCTCCTGCTTCCGCGCCCGCATCCGTTCCCGTGTCGGCCACCGCGCCCGTTCCCGCGTCGGCCGTCGCCCGCCCCGAAACGGCCGGATCAGGTCGGTCGGCCGGAACACACACCCTCGGGAGGGGGCGCGCCCCGGGGTCTTCGAGCCCGATGTCCAGCGTGGTGCCGGGCGGCAGTGCGGCCAGGGCCGGGGGCAGCGGCTCCCCGGTCCACACCACCAGCGTCGGCGGGAGCAGCCGGGAGCGGGCCGAGGACTCGGCGGCGGCGAGCGATTCCCGTACCGCTTCGGGCGTGGCGGCGTCCACACCGAGCGCGGCGAGCACCGCGACGACCGTGTCGTCGGCGACGGACACCGTGACGTCGGCGGACGGGGAGTAGGAGGTGGCGACGCCGTGCAGTGCGGCGAGCCGGGACAAGCCCATTCAGACTCCTGGGGACTCCATGCCCCATGCGGTGCCGGACGTGGCCGGCTCACTGGTCAGCGGGGCGTTGACGGCGAGCGGGGGTTCGCTGGTGAGCGGTGTGGCGTCGGCGAGCGGCGGCTCGCTGGTGAGCGGTATGGCATCGGCGAGCGGCGGCTCGCTCGTCAGCGGACCGGAGCCGGGCGCGGGGGCCGGAAGCACGCCGGGCACCGGGGCGGGACCGGGTTCCTGTTTGGAGAGGGCGGAGAGCAGGAGTTGCGCGGCAGCGGGCATGGTGGCCTCCTGGCCATGGCGGAACAGGACACAGCAGACCTACCCAGCGGGCACGACCGCAGACGTAGGCGTTACCACAACGAGTTCAACGTGCCCTGGGTCACATTCCGTTCCCCAAAGGGCGGTTCCCCGTAAGTCGTCCGCCGTTTTCGGCCATTCGGCGTCATCTTTGGCGTCCGGCGTCGATTGCCGACCCTTCCTCACCTCAGCCGCCACATCGGGCATTTGCGGCACAACAACCACTCGCATTGACACCCTGCGCGCGCGGGTGGTGGGCTCGGAGTCCACCGGCGCAAGCGAGGGAGACCAGCGATGCGGCTCAGGCGCAGAAAGCAGGCGACGGCCGTCGCGGTCGCCGTTCTCGGCGGGCTTCTCTCCACGGGCGCCCCGGCCGCCGTCGCGGCCCCTTCGGCGCCCGGTTCCACCGCCGTCACCACCCCCGACCGCACGGACGACGGCGCGGTGCCGGCCGTGTGGCCACGGCCCCAGTCCATCAAGGCGTCCGGGCCGTCCGTACCGCTCGTCGACTCCGGCTCCGCCGCCGCCGAGGTCACCCTCGTGGCCGACGCGCACGCGGATCCGTACGCCGTCGACGCGCTCCGGCAGATCCTGCGGGACGCGGGCGTACGGACCGTCCACGAGGCGTTGCCGGGCCGGGGCCCCGTCGTCCGGCTCGGCGGCGACGGCGCCCGGGACGCCCTGCGTACGCTGCACGCCCCCGACCGCGGCGACCTGCCCTCCGGCGGCTACCGGATCGCGGTCGGCCGGGTCGCCGGCCGGGACACCGTCGCCGTGGACGGCCTCGGCGAGGACGGCCTCTTCCACGGCGTGCAGACGCTGCGTCAGCTGATCCGGAACGGCAGCGTCGCCGGGGTCACCGTCAGGGACTGGCCGGGAACCGCCGTACGCGGGATGACCGAGGGCTTCTACGGGCAGCCGTGGACCCGGGCGGAGCGGCTGGCGCAGATCGGCTTCATGGGGCGTACGAAGCAGAACAGGTATCTGTACGCGGCGGGCGACGACCCGTACCGGCAGGCCCGTTGGCGCGACCCGTACCCCGCCGACCGGCGCGCCGACTTCCGGGCGCTGGCCGAGCGGGCCCGTGCCGAGCATGTGACCCTCGGCTGGGCCGTCGCCCCCGGCCAGGCCATGTGCATGTCGTCGGAGAACGACGTGAAGGCACTGACGAAGAAGCTCGACGCCATGTGGGCGCTGGGCGTGCGGGTTTTCCAGCTCCAGTTCCAGGACGTCAGCTACAGCGAGTGGCACTGCGACGACGACGTCGACACCTTCGGCAGAGGGCCAGTGGCGGCGGCCAGGGCCCAGGCGCGGGTGGCGAGCACGGTGGCCCGGCATCTCGCGGAGCGTCATCCGGGGGCGGAGCCGCTGTCGGTGATGCCGACGGAGTTCTACCAGGACGGGGCGACGGACTACCGCACGGCGCTCGCCGCGGAGCTGGACGACCGGGTCCAGATCGCCTGGACCGGGGTCGGGGTCGTACCGCGGACCATCACCGGCGGGGAACTGGCCGGTGCGCGTGCCGCGTTCCGGCACCCGCTGGTCACGATGGACAACTACCCGGTCAACGACTACGCGCAGGACCGTATCTTCCTCGGCCCGTACACCGGCCGGGACCCGGCGGTGGCGGTCGGTTCCGCGGCGCTGCTCGCCAATGCGATGGAGCAGCCGTCCGCGTCGCGCATACCGCTGTTCACCACTGCCGACTTCGCGTGGAACCCGAAGGGTTACCGGCCGCAGGAGTCCTGGCAGGCGGCGATCGACGATCTGGCGGGCGGCGACGCCCGCACCGGGGACGCGCTGCGCGCGCTGGCCGGGAACAGCTCGACGTCCGTGCTGGGCGGCGACGAGTCGGCATATCTGCGGCCGCTGCTGGACGCGTTCTGGAAGTCCCGTACGACGACCGACGCCACGGCGCAGGCCGACGCGGCGAGCAGGCTGCGCGCGGCGTTCACCGTGATGCGGGAGACCCCGCAGCGGCTGAAGGGCCTGGCCGACGGGCACCTGGACAACGAAGTACGGCCGTGGACCGAGCAGTTGTCCCGGTACGGCCGGGCGGGCGAGCTGGCCGTGGATCTGCTGCGGGCCCAGTCGCGCGGCGACGGCGCCGCCGCGTGGCAGGCTTCGCTGGCGCTGGAGCCGGTCCGCGAGGCCACGAAGGCGAGCGGCGCCACGGTCGGCAAGGGCGTCCTCGGCCCGTTCCTGGACCGGGTGCGCAGGGAGGCGGACGCCTGGACGGGCGCGGACCACGACGCCGGTACGGTGACGAAGGCTCCGGGCAGCTACACGGTCCGGCTGGGCCGGCCCCGTCCGGTGGAGACCGTGACGGCGATGACCGTGCCCGGCGGCGGCCCGGTGGCCGGTGCGACGCTGGAGGCCCATGTGCCCGGCGAGGGCTGGCACGGCCTCGGCCCGGTGTCGGCGACCGGCTGGACCCAGGCCCCGGCCAGGGGGCTGCGGGCCGACGCGATCCGGATCAGCTGGCCCACGGGCGGTCCGGCCACGCCCCCGGTGCTCACGGGCACGCTGCCGCCCATCGTTGCGCAGGGCCGGGCGGAGAACCGGCTGGGCGGCGGCACGGGAACCGGCGCCTCCGCCTCCGGGAGCGCATCGGAGGCGGCTTTGCGGGTGCGGGCGCTCGTGCCGTGGTTCGGCGACGAGCCCGCCGCCCGGCTCGATCTGGCACGCGGCGGGACGGACGCCGAGATCGGCGGTGGGCCGCAGCGGGTCGAGGCGCGGCTGACCGCCCGGCGCACCGCCGAGGTGCGGGGCAAGCTCAGCGCACGGGCTCCCCGGGGCATCGAGGTGAGCGTCCCGAAGCAGACGAGGGTGCCGCGCGGTTCGCGTATCGACGTCCCCGTCGAGATCACGGTCCCGGCGGGCACCCCGGCCGGTGAGTACGAGGTGCCGATCGGCTTCGGCGACGAGAGCAGCACACTCACGGTCCGGGCCTACCCGCGCACCGCGGGCCCCGATCTGGTGCCTGCCGCCACCGCCTCCTCGTCCGGCGACGAGACCCCGGACTTCCCGGCGACGGCGGCCTCCGACGGCGACCCGGAGACCCGCTGGTCCTCGCCGGCCGAGGACGGCGCCTGGTGGCAGGCGGAACTGCCGCAGCCGGCCCGGATCGGCCAGGTGGTGCTGCACTGGCAGGACGCGTACGCCTCCCGCTACCGCATCCAGGTCTCCGCCGACGGCCGTAACTGGCGCACGGCGGCGACCGTGCGGGACGGCAGGGGCGGGCGCGAATCGGTCCGGATGGACGCGAAGGACACCCGCTTCCTCAGGGTTCAGGGCGATGCCCGGGCCACCGAGTTCGGCTACTCCCTCTGGTCGGTGCAGGCGTACGCCGTCGCGGAGTAGCCGCACACGGGCACAAACCCCCCGAAACACCGCTCGATCACCGCTCCACAGCACTCTGGGGGCCGCCACCCATCGCCGAGTATTCACTCAGTACATATATCGAGTATATAGTCGTGTTCATGAGCACCCGCCATGTCCTTCTGGGACTGCTCGCCGGAGGTCCCAGCCACGGCTACGACCTCAAGCGGCGGTACGACGAACGCTTCCCGCAGGCTCGCCCGCTGGCCTACGGGCAGGTCTATATGACCCTGCAGCGCCTGGTGCGTGACGGTCTGGCCGCCATCGAGGGCACCGATTCCGACGGCGGACCCGAGCGCACCCTCTACCGCTCCACGGATGAGGGATCGCGCGAACTCGTCACGTGGACCGCGGAGATCACCCCGCCGGCCCTTTTCGTGACGAACGAGATATTCGCCAAGGTCGTGGTCTCGATCCTCGTAGCTGCGGCCGCCGACAGCGACCGTACCTCCGACGCGGCCGCGTATCTCCAAGCCCAGCGCACTGCCCATATGGCACGCATGCGCGAACTGACCGCACTGAAGACCGTGCCGGGCACCGATCTCAGCACGGTGCTCTCCGCCGACTACGCCATCGCCCATCTGGACGCCGACGTGCGGTGGATGACCACCACGGCGAGCCGACTCACCACCCTGACCGCGGAGGTCGACACAGCATGAGTACGCAAGCCGAGCAGCCCGCCCGGGCGACAGCGCCCCTACTCAGGGCCGTAGGCCTCAAGAAGTCGTACGGGAGGACCGAGGCGCTGCGCGGCGCGTCCGTCGATCTCCACGCAGGCGAGATCCTCGCCGTCACCGGCGCCAGCGGCAGCGGAAAGTCCACGCTGCTGCACTGCCTGGCGGGGATCGTCCGTCCCGACGAGGGTTCGGTCGATTACGCGCAGGAGCGGATCGACCGGTTGCCCGAGGCGCGGCTCAGCGAGCTGCGGCGCTCCGATTTCGGCGTGGTGTTCCAGTTCGGGCAGCTGATCCCAGAGCTCTCCGCACTCGACAACGTGGCACTGCCGCTGCTGCTCGCGGGGACGGCCCGCGCTGCGGCGCACGCGCGGGCGGACGAGTGGCTGGCGCGCTTCGGAGTGCGGAATCAGGCCGCTCTGCGCCCCGGCGAGTTGAGTGGCGGCCAGGGCCAACGGATCGCGTTGGCACGGGCGTTGGTTACCCGACCGAAGGCCGTCTTCGCGGATGAGCCGACCGGCGCGCTCGACTCGCTCGCCGGGGAACAGGTGATGACCTCTCTGCTGCACGCCGCCCGTGAGTCCGGCACCGCGGTGCTGTTGATCACCCATGACGCACAGATCGCCGCGTACGCGGACCGGGAGGTGTGGCTGCATGACGGAGTCGTCCACTCCGGCACGGCCCAGGTCAACGCTCAGGACGCCGTTCAGGGCGCCGACCGGGTCACCGCCCGGCAGATCGCCCGGGAAGTCCCCCAGGAGGCCGCGCACCATGAAGGCTGACGTCCACATCGCCTGGATACTGACCCGTGGCTCGGACCGCCGCGAGTGGTGGCGGATCTCGCTCACCGCGTTGGGCGCCCTGCTCGCCACGGGCTTCGCACTCGCGGCGGTCACGGTCGCTGCTGTCTCGGGTCAGGTATCGATCCCGTACGGGCACGGCCTGCTGAACCAGCCGGGCGAGCGCGCCGGTGTGGTCCTCACGCTGCTGCTCCTGCTCGTCCCCGTGCTCGGCTTCCTCGGTCAGTGCGCCCGCATCGGCGCCGTGCACCGCGACCGGCGGATGGCCGGGCTGCGGCTCGCGGGGGCGTCGCCCGCGCAGGTGCGGCGCATTTCGGCGCTGGAGTCCGCGTTCGCGTGCCTGGCGGGATCGGCCGGCGCGCTGGCCGTCTTCACCGCGGTCCTCGCCGGCGCCGGTCACATGCCGCCGCCGGCGGCATGGGCGGCCTTCATGCTGGTTGTCCTCGCCGTGCCGGTCGTGGCCGCGCTCGTGAGCGCACTCGCCCTGCGGCGGGTGGTCGCCTCGCCGCTCGGCTGGGTGCGCCGTGTCCGGCCGGACAGCGGACCCCGGACGTTGCTCGCGCTCCTGGTCCCGACGGCGCTGATCGCCGTGGCGCTCTTCGTCCTTGCCGACCGCAACAACCGTCCCGGCGGGGTGCCCGTCCCGTTCATGGTGTTCGCCGTGGTGCTTCTCACCGGAGCGGGTGCGGTCTGGCTGGCCGGAGCGACAGCTTCCTTCATGGGTCGGCGGCTGACCCTCCGCGCGAAGAGCCCCGCAGTGCTGATCGCCGCGGGCCGGCTCAAGGACGACCCGTGGGCCGCCGCGCGCACCCACGCCGCTCTGCTGCTGGTGACCGTCGTCGGGGTGGGTTTCGTTGGCGTGCGGCAGGTGCTGCTCGACGAGTTGCACCGGCGGAGCGGCTACACGGCGGAGGACCTCGACTTCTACACCACGGGGATCGACCTCGCCGGGACCGCAGTCCTGGTGGCTCTCGTCATCAGCCTCTTCGGCCTCGCGGTGGGCACCGCCGAATCCATCGCCACCCGGCGCCGGGGTCTCGCCGCCCAGACCGCGGCCGGGGTACCGCGCGTGGTGCTGGCAAGGACCCTCCTCCTGGAGACGGCACTCCCCATGGCCCCTGCGGTCCTGGTCGCGGGCATCGGTGGCATGGCGGTGCACGTCGCGTACGCCACCCTCGTCGCGCCCGGATCCGTCCCTTCGATGCTCCCGCTGCTCGTACCCGTGCTGGTGTACGCCGCCTGCCTGCTGGCCGCGGCGACGTCGCTGCCGCTGCTGCGGCGCACGGCGCACCCCGCAGAGCTGCGGTTCGCGTAGCAGGCGGCACTCCGCCGAGCCGCACCTCCCCGAGAGATGCGGAAGCCCGGATCGTCACGCTGAGATGCCATCGATCCGGGCCATCGCGTCGTCCGCGCCGAACGGTTGCAAGTACGGCAGCCAGCGCGGATCGCGGTGTCCCGTCCCGATGATGCGCCAGGCGAGGCCCGTCGGCGGGGCAGGCGTCTGATGCAGCCGCCAGCCGAGCTCCGGCAGGTGCCGGTCCGCCTTGACGTGGTTGCAGCGGCGGCAGGCCGCCACGACGTTGTCCCAGGCGTGCTGTCCGCCGCGGCTGCGCGGAATGACGTGGTCGACGCTGGTCGCGGCGGCGCCGCAGTACATGCAGCGGCCCCCGTCCCGGGCGAAGAGCGCCCTGCGGGTGAGCGGTACGGGCCCCCGGTAGGGGACCCGTACGAACCGCTTCAGGCGGACGACGCTGGGGGCCGGGACGGCCCGGGTGGCGCTGTGCATGAAGGCGCCCGACTCCTCAAGACAGATGGCCTTGTTTTCGAGCACGAGGACGAGCGCGCGGCGGAGCGGTACGACGCCGAGCGGCTCGTACGACGCGTTGAGAACCAGGACATGCGGCACGGTGGATGCCTCCTTGTACGCCGGCGGCGCGTGGCTCGCGCCGGGACGATCCGATCTCAGTTTCTCCTTACGCCTGGTCGAAGCGCCACCACGTGCGGGTAACGGGCCGGAAGGATTTTTCTCCGGTGTCGGCCGCCCGTGCCGCCGCAGCGGGCCGGAACAGGCGCTTCCGGGCCGCTGCCGCGCAGGCCGCGGCCTGATGTGCGATCGGACACATGACGCCCGTGCGGGCTCCGTCCCGTAACCTCCGCGCTTTCCCCGAATCCCCTCGTGAGGCGCGTCTCTCCCCCCGGTCACGGCAAGGGAACACTCCCGATGCCCCGTTAGTGTGGTGGGGCCGCCGTCGCCCACCTGGAGGTTCCACCGTGTTCCTGTCCGCCCTGTTGGCCGCAGCTCCGTCGCCCGGGCCGGGCGGCTCGCTGGACGAGGCCGCCGAACAGGCCGGCAACGCCGCGGGCTGGGTGCAGGAGAACTGGTCCACCTGGCTGAACACCGGTCTGCGCATCGTGCTCATCGCCGCGATCGCGATCGTGTTGCGCATCGCGATCCGCCGTGCTCTCACCAAGCTCATCGACCGGATGAACCGCAGCGCCCAGGCGGTGGAGGGCACCGCGCTGGGCGGGCTGCTGGTCAATGCGGAACGCCGCCGTCAGCGCTCCGAGGCGATCGGTTCCGTACTCCGCTCGGTCGCTTCGTTCCTGATCCTCGGCACGGCCGCGCTGATGATCCTGGGCGCGTTCCAGATCAATCTGGCCCCGCTGCTGGCCTCCGCCGGTGTGGCCGGTGTGGCGCTCGGTTTCGGTGCGCGCAACCTGGTCACCGACTTCCTCTCCGGCGTCTTCATGATCCTGGAGGATCAGTACGGCGTGGGCGACACCGTGGACGCGGGCGTCGCCTCCGGTGAGGTCATCGAGGTCGGTCTGCGGGTCACCAAGCTGCGCGGCGACAACGGCGAGATCTGGTACGTCCGCAACGGCGAGGTGAAGCGGATCGGCAACCTCAGCCAGGGCTGGTCGACGGCCGGCGTCGATGTGCCCGTGCGCCCCACGGAGGACCTGGACGAGGTCCGTACGGTGATCACCGAGGCCGCCACGGCGATGGCCAAGGAGGACCCGTGGAACGAGCGGCTGTGGGGTCCCGTGGAGATCCTGGGCCTGGACGCCGTGACGCTGGACTCGATGACGGTCCGGGTGACCGCGAAGACGATGCCGGGCAAGGCGCTGGGGGTGGAGCGCGAGCTGCGCTGGCGGATCAAGCGGGCCTTCGACGAGTCGGGCATCCGGATGATCGGCGCCGTCCCGCCCCAGGCGGACGAGCCGTCCGCGGCCGACCCGACGGCCGCCATGGCCGCCCCCTCGGCGTACGCGTCGGCGACGTCACCGCAGTCCCTGGCCGCGACACCGATCACCCCGCCGCCGAACATGTCGAAGTAGGACCGGCGGTACGAGTCCGCCGTTCGGGTGAGGGGCGCTCCGCGAAGTCGGCGGGGCGCCCCTCACGCATGTGCCGATGAAGCGAGTCGACGTGAACTCAACTCGGTTCCTCCGTAGCCTGATTGGGGATGCGTCGCCGAGAACCCCACGTTCCGGAGGCGGCCCAGGTAACGCTTTGGTTGCCACCGGGGCACCGCCCATTGACGCCCCGGTGACGCGCGCATACCGTCCTCTCACCGAATAGGAAACTTTCCTAACAGAGGGCAGGTGCAGTGCTCATGGCCGGAACCACACCGGGCACCCCCCGCGTTCTGCGGGCCATGAACGACCGGGCCGCCCTCGATCTGATGCTGGAGCACGGGCCCCTCTCCAGGACCCGGATCGGGAAGCTGACCGGCCTCTCCAAGCCCACCGCGTCGCAGCTGCTGGCGCGGCTGGAGGCGGCCGGGCTGGTCGTCGCGACCGGGACCGTGGCCGGGCGGCCGGGGCCCAACGCCCAGCTGTACGCGGTGAACGCGCGGGCCGCGCATGTCGCGGGGCTGGATGTGAACGCCCACCGGATCGTCGCCGCCGTCGCCGACGTGACGGGGGAGACGGTCGGGGAGTTCGAGCTGCGCACCCCGGGACGGCGCGCCGACTCCGTGGTACGGCAGGTGACGGAGGCACTGGACGGGGCGGTCAAGGACGCCGGGCTCACCCACGCCGATGTGCACCGGGTCGTCATCGGCACCCCGGGCGCCTTCGACCCCGGAACGGGGCGGCTGCGGTACGCCTCGCATCTGCCCGGCTGGCACTCCCCCACCCTGCTGGACGAGCTGGCCGCGTTCCTGTCGATGCCGGTCGAGTACGAGAACGACGTGAACCTGGTCGCGGTGGCCGAGCAGCGGCTCGGTGCGGCGCGCGGGCACGACGACTTCGTCCTGCTGTGGAACGAGGAGGGGCTCGGTGCCGCTCTCGTCATCAACGGGCGGCTGCACCGGGGCTTCACCGGTGGTGCCGGCGAGGTCGGCTTCCTGCCGGTGCCGGGCGCCCCGCTGGTCCGCCAGGTCACCAAGGCGAACTCCGGCGGCTTCCAGGAGCTGGCGGGCGCGCAGGTGCTGGCCCGGCTGGCCCGGGAGCTCGGCATCGACGACGCGCCGGTCCGCGGCCCGGGCACCCATCATGAGGTCGCGGCCGGCCTGATCAGCCGGGCCGCCGAGGCCGCGGAGTCGGGCGAGGACGGCCCGTACCCCCGGCTCCTCGATCTGTTCGCCACGGGCCTCGCGACCGGCCTCGCCTCGATGGTCGCCGTACTGGACCCGGAAATCGTCGTGCTGTCCGGCGAGCTGATCACGGCCGGCGGGGAACAGCTGCGCGGCCGGGTCGAGTCCGAGCTCGCCGAGCTGGCGGCCTCCCGGCCCCGGCTGATCGCCGGGGCTGTGACGCATCGCCCCGTCCTGCGCGGCGCGCTGGAGAGCGCACTCGCCACCACGCGTGACGAAGTCTTCGACACGTCACGCTGATCCCCTATTCCGCCGTCACCCTTCGCCCTTCATCCTCCAACGGGAGTCACCGCCATGTCCGGAAACCGCCGGAAGACGGCCGCCGCGCTCGCCGCGACCGCCGCGATATCGCTGTTCGCCTCCGCCTGTACGGGGCAGAGCAACTCCGGTGCCAGTGATGACGCGTCCAAGGACACGACCATCAACTTCTGGCACGGCTGGAGTGCCCCGAGCGAGGTCGCGGGAATCCAGGCCACGATCGACGCCTTCACCAAGGCGCACCCCAACATCCATGTGAAGGTCGTCGGCAACATGACCGACGACAAGATCAACCAGGCTCTGCGGGCGGGCGGTTCGAAGGCCCCGGACGTCGTCTCGTCGTTCACCACGAACAACGTCGGAAAGTTCTGCTCGTCGAAGGCCTTCGTCGATCTGAACCCCTTCCTGAAGAAGGACGGGATCGACCCGGACAAGACCTTCCCCAAGGCGATGAACGAGTACACGCAGTTCGACGGTGTGCGCTGCACCGTGCCGCTGCTCGGTGACGCGTACGGCCTCTACTACAACAAGGACGCCTTCAAGGCCGCCGGCATCACCGCTCCCCCGAAGACCTGGTCCGAATTCGCCGAGGACGCCAAGAAGCTGACGAAGACCAAGGGCGATTCGTACGAGCAGCTCGGTTTCATGCCGAACTACCACGGCTACGAGTCGACGGCCGAGCACTACCTCGGCAGCTGGAACCCGAAGTACTTCGACGCGGACGGCAAGTCGAACATCGCCAAGGACCCGGCGTTCGCCACCATGCTCACCGCCCAGAAGAAGCTGGTCGACGACCTGGGCGGCTACGCGAAGCTGGAGAAGTACCGTACGGCGTTCGGCGACGAGTGGGGCGCCAAGCACCCGTTCCACACGGGCCAGGTGGCCATGCAGCTGGACGGCGAGTGGCGGCTCGGGATGGCCGAGGAGACCAAGCCGAAGTTCGAGATCGGGGTGGCTCCGATGCCCGTCGCCGACGACGAGGCCGACACCTACGGCAAGGGCTATCTGACCGGCACCATCGCCGGCATCGCCGCCACCTCGAAGAAGCAGAACGCGGCCTGGGAACTGGTGAAGTTCATGACGACCGACACCGACGCGGTGGTCGACTTCGCCAACGCCATTCACAATGTGCCGTCCACGCTGGAGGCGCTGAAGTCGCCGCGGCTGAAGTACGACCCGCGGTTCAAGACGTTCCTGGACATCGCCGCGAACCCGGAGAGCACCACCACCCCGCCCTCGGTGAACGGCGGCGCGTACCTGGTGTCCCTGCAGAACCTCGGATTCGACATCGAGAAGGGCAAGCGGACGGACATCAAGGCGGGTCTGGAGAAGACCGCCGAGGAAATCGACGCCGCGATCGCGCAGGCGAAGTAGCACCGCGATGAGCACGAGCACGAGTACGCGTACGAGCACGGGTGCGGGCACGTACACACTCCGTTCGAAGCGCCGCCGGTCGGCGCTTCGGACGGCGGCCTTCATGTCGCCGTGGCTGATCGGGTTCTGCGTCTTCTTCGCCTACCCGCTGATCTCCACGCTCTATTTCTCCTTCACCAGCTACGACGGTTTCGCGGCCCCGGAATTCAGCGGGCTGAAGAACTGGTCGTTCGTCTTCACCGACTACCCGCTGTTCTGGCCCGCACTGCGCAACACACTCTGGCTGGTCGTCGTCATGGTGACCTGCCGGGTGGTGTTCGGCCTCGGGGTCGGACTGCTGATCACGAAGATCAAGACGGGCGCCGGGGTCTTCCGCACCCTGTTCTACCTGCCGTACCTGGCCCCGCCGGTCGCGGCGACCCTCGGCTTCGTCTTCCTGCTCAACCCGGGTACGGGGCCGGTCAATTCGATCCTCGGCGAGCTGGGACTGCCCACGCCGGGCTGGTTCACCGACGCCACCTGGTCCAAGCCGGCGCTGACCGCGCTCGCGGTGTGGGGGGTGGGCGACCTGATGGTGATCTTCATGGCCGCGCTGCTCGACGTACCGAAGGAGCAGTACGAGGCGGCGGCGCTGGACGGGGCGTCCTCGTTCCAGCGGTTCCGCTTCGTCACCCTGCCGAACATCTCGCCGATCGTGATGTTCGCCGTGGTCACCGGGATCATCCAGACCATGCAGTACTACACCCAGCCACTCGTGGCGGGGAAGGTCGCCTCGGGCGTGATGGGCGGCTCCGGGCAGCAGTTCGAACCGGGGTATCCCGACAAGTCGACACTGACGCTTCCGCAGCTCGTCTACAACCTCGGCTTCCAGCGCTTCGACTACGGCTCCGCCTGCGTGGTCGCGCTCGTTCTCTTCGTACTCGCCATGGCGTTCACCGCACTGCTGATGCGGCGCCGCAGCGGGCTGATCCAGGCAGGTGAGTGACGTGGCGCAGGGTCTCGACACCCTCAAGGCAGCCGACCGGGCGACCCGACCGGTCACCCCGGCCGAGCACACGGCACGCCGCAAGGCGCTGCTGCACTGGATCGCCGTGCATTCGCTCGGCGTCGCGGCCGCGCTCTTCTTCGTGCTGCCGTTCGTCTTCCTGCTGCTCACCTCGCTGATGAGCGACCAGCAGGCGCTGACCCGCGATCTGTGGCCGCACCCCTTCGAATGGAGCAACTACCGGAAGGTGTTCGACACCCCGGGCTTCCTGACCTGGTGGAAGAACACCCTGCTGTACGCGGGGCTCGGCACCGTCCTCACCGTCGTGTCGTCGCTGCCCGTGGCGTACGCGCTCGCCAAGTTCCGCTTCCGCGGCCGGCATCTGTCGCTGATGCTCGTCATCTCGATGATGATGCTGCCGCCGCAGGTCGTCGTCATCCCGATGTATCTGTTCTGGGCGAAGCAGCTGGACCTGTCCGGCACGCTCTGGCCGCTGATCATCCCGATGGCCTTCGGTGACGCGTTCTCCATCTTCCTGCTGCGGCAGTTCCTGCTGACCATTCCGAACGAGTACCTCGACGCGGCCAAGGTCGACGGCTGCAGTGAGTTCCGCACACTGCTGCGGGTCGTCGTGCCGATGGCCAAGCCGGGCATCGCCGCCGTCGCGCTCTTCCAGTTCTTCTACGCCTGGAACGACTACTTCGGCCCGCAGATCTACGCCTCCGAGAACCCGGCCGCCTGGACGCTCAGTTACGGCCTGGAATCCTTCAAGGGCGCACACCACACCGACTGGAACCTGACCATGGCCGCGACCGTACTGGTCATGGCCCCCGTGATCCTCGTCTTCTTCTTCGCTCAAAAGGCTTTCGTCGAGGGCGTCACACTGACCGGAGTAAAGGGCTGACCTATGAAGCTCGCAGTAGTTGGTGGCGGGTCCACCTACACACCTGAACTGATCGACGGCTTCGCCCGGCTGCGGGACACGCTGCCCATCGAAGAGCTCGTGCTCGTCGACCCGGCGGCCGACCGTCTCGAACTCGTCGGCGGCCTCGCCCGGCGGATCTTCGCCAAGCAGGACCACCCGGGAAGGATCGTCACCACCTCGGACCTCGACGCGGGCGTCGCCGACGCCGACGCGGTCCTGCTCCAGTTGCGCGTCGGCGGCCAGGCCGCCCGCAACCAGGACGAGACGTGGCCGCTGGAGTGCGGCTGCGTCGGCCAGGAGACCACCGGGGCCGGCGGCCTCGCCAAGGCGCTGCGCACCGTCCCGGTCGTCCTGGACATCGCCGAGCGGGTCCGCCGCACCAACCCGGACGCCTGGATCATCGACTTCACCAACCCGGTCGGCATCGTCACCCGGGCGCTGCTCCAGGCCGGGCACAAGGCCGTCGGCCTGTGCAACGTGGCGATCGGCTTCCAGCGGAAGTTCGCCCGGCTCCTCGACGTCACCCCCGGTGAGGTGCACCTCGACCATGTCGGGCTCAACCACCTGACCTGGGAGCTCGGGGTCCGCCTCGGCGGCCCGGACGGCGAGAACGTCCTGCCGCGGCTGCTCGCCGAGCACGGTGACACCATCGCGGCCGATCTGCGCATGCCCCGGGCGATCGTCGACCGGCTCGGCGTCGTCCCCTCGTACTACCTGCGTTACTTCTACGCGCACGACGAGGTCGTACGGGAGCTCGGCACCAAGCCGTCCCGGGCGGCCGAGGTCGCCGCGATGGAGAAGGAACTCCTCGCCATGTACGGCGACCCGGCGCTGGACGAGAAGCCCGCGCTGCTCGCCAAGCGCGGCGGCGCCTTCTACTCGGAGGCGGCGGTGGACCTGGCGTCCTCACTGCTCGGCTCGGGCGGCAGCCCGGTGCAGGTGGTCAACACGTACAACAGGGGGACGCTGCCGTTCCTGCCGGACGACGCGGTGATCGAGGTGCAGGCCAGGGTCGACGGGACGGGCGCGACACCGCTCGCCGTGCCGGAGCTGGACCCGCTGTACGCCGGTCTGATCGCCAACGTGACGGCGTACGAGGACCTCGCCCTGGAGGCCGCGCTTCGCGGGGGGCGGGACACCGGGCGGGCGGGCGGGAGAAACGCAGTGTTCAAGGCGCTGCTCGCGCATCCGTTGATCGGCCAGTTCGAGTATGCCGAGGCGCTCACCGACAAGCTGATCGCGCACAACCGGGAGCACCTGGCGTGGGCGTGAACGTTTCGGTCCTCGCGATCGATGCGGGGAACAGCAAGACCGATGTGGCGCTGATCGGTGAGGACGGAACAGTGCTGGCGACGGCCCGCGGCGGTGGTTTCCAGCCACCGGTCGTCGGCGTGGAGGCGGCGTTGGACGTCCTGGCCCCGCTGCTCGGACAGGCCCTGGCCAGGTCCGGGCGGAGCGTCGACGGCGTGGAGCATGTGTCGGCGTGCCTGGCGAACGTCGATCTTCCGGTGGAGGAGGCCGAGTTGACCGAGGCCCTGGTCCGCAGGGAGTGGGGCCGCACGGTCGAGGTGCGCAACGACACGTTCGCGATACTGCGCGCCGGGGTGGACGAGCCCCGGGGCGTGGCCGTGGTCTGCGGTGCGGGGATCAACTGTGTCGGCATGGTGCCGGACGGGCGGACCGCGCGCTTCCCCGCCATAGGCCGGATATCCGGTGACTGGGGCGGCGGTTCGGGGCTGGCCGAGGAGGCCATGTGGTTCGCCTCACGGGCCGAGGACGGCCGCGGTGAGCCGACCGAGCTGGCGCGCACGCTGCCCGCGCACTTCGGGCTCGACTCGATGTACGCGCTGATCGAGGCGCTGCACCTGGGCCGGGTCGGGTCCGAGCGCCGGCACGAGCTGACTCCGGTGCTCTTCGCGACCGCGGCGGCCGGGGACCCGGTGGCGGGCGCGCTGGTGGACCGGCTGGCGGAGGAGGTCGTCGCGATGGCGTCGGTCGCGCTGGGCAGGCTGGACCTGCTGGACGAGGAGGCGCCGGTGGTGCTGGGCGGCAGCGTGCTGGCGGCCCGGCACCCGCGGTTGGACGGCAGGATCGCCGAACTTCTCGCGGTACGCGCCCCGAAAGCGGTCGTCCGGGTGGTGACGGAGCCGCCGGTGCTGGGGGCCGCGCTGCTCGGCCTGGACCACATGGGGGCGGCGGCCGGGGTCCGCGAGAGGCTGCGTGCGCAGTACAGGTGATCCGGCCGGTCTCTTCCCTGGGGCGTCCCGCGGCGATTCGCGTCGCGGGATGCCCCTTGCGTACGGGAACCGATCAGTTGTCCCGAACGTGTTCACGGGTAGGGAGATCGGTCCGCTTCGGGGACTGGTCCGCCGATCGGCTTGATCGGCGGCTCAGGCCTTGATCGAATACGTGTGATCGCGTCCGGGTGCGTGTGCTCGCGTCCTCGTACGTGTGATCGCATCCGTGGATCGATGCAGGATCCGGGCGTTCGTGGTGTGGATGTCGGTCCCTGCGGCCATACTTCTGGCCGGGCACCATCCCCCGACCGGCCGGGGGCCGGGCCACCGTCAGTGACCGAGGGGGAGGTCGGGTGACACACCCGCCGAATGTACGCACCGCGCCGGAACACCCGCGGGCGCAGCCGCCCGTGCCCGCGACCGTGCCTGTTCCGCCGCAGCGCGGCGTCTGGTCCGTGACGGCGGAACGACTGCGGGCCGCGGCGACGACCGAACCGGGCAGGCTGCGGATCGTCGGGGCCGTACTGGCCCTGCTCGTCGTCGCGTTCGGGGCCGTGACGGCCTTCGAGATCGCCGACCGGGCGTCCGCCGCGGACGACGTGGTGGGCCGCAGTCAGCCGCTGAGCGCCGACGCGGCGGCCATCTACCGCTCGCTGGCGGACGCCGACACCACTGCGGCGAGCGGCTTCCTGGCCGGGGCGCAGGAGCCGCGCGATGTCCACGACCGGTACGACAGGGACATCAAGGAAGCGTCCCGCCTCCTGGTGAAGGCCGCGGCCAACACGGACACGTCGACCATGTCCGGGCACGAGATCACCACGCTCAACGAGGAACTCCCCCGGTACACCGGCCTGATCGAGCGGGCCCGCGCCAACAACCGGCAGGGCCTGCCGCTGGGCGGTGCCTATCTCCGGTACGCGAACCAGCAGATGACCAACGTCCTGCTGCCGGCCGCCGAGCGGCTGTACGCGGCGGAGACCGGCAGACTCGGCCGGGACAACGACGCGGCCAGGGCCTGGCCGTTCTTCTCGCTCGGGCTCGGAGTCGTGGCACTGGCCGCGCTGTTCTGGGCGCAGCGGCGCAACTACCGCCGGACGAACCGGGTGTTCAACCACGGTCTGCTCGTCGCGACGGCGGCGTCCACCGTGGTGCTGCTGTGGCTGGCCGTGGGGCACACGGTGGCGCGGTCCGAGCTGCATGCCGCCGATGTGAACGGGCAGCAGTCCCTCGATGTCCTCAACCACGCGCGGATCGACTCGCTGAAGGCGCGCGCAAATGAGAACCTCACTCTGGTCGCCCGAGGCGCGGTGCTCACCCCGGACGGCAAGAACGACAAGTACGAGACCGACTACACCACGGACATCAAGGCCCTCGGCGAGGAGCTGAGGAGAGCCGGGAAGCTTGCCGACGACGACCGGGGGAGCGAGCCGGTGACGAAGGCCGTCGACGCCGTCTCCGAGTGGCAGAGCCGCCACCGGACCGCCCGCACGGCCGACGACAGTGGCGACTACGAGGGTGCGCGGACGCAGATCATCGGGCCGAAGGACTCGACGGGTGAGTCCTTCGAGCGGGTGGACGACGCGCTGGAGCTGGCGCTCGCCCATGAACAGGACGAGTTCACCCGGGCCGCGAAGGACGGGCGCGGGGCGCTGGGCGGGCTGCCGACCGGGGCCGCGGCGCTGGCCGCACTGGCTGCCGTGGCCTCGATCGTCGGAGTCAACCGCAGGCTCTCGGAGTACCGGTGAGAGGGGGAGCGATGACCAGGAAGCGCACGGGCCGGTGGTCCACCCGCGGCGGGCTGCGCGGCTGGGGCGGGGTGACGGGCATGGCCGTGGCCTGCGCGGTGACGGCCTCGCTCACCCTGCTGCCGCTCTCCCACGGCGGCGCCGACGTCTTCGGCGGTGACGCCTCAGGGCTGGGTACGGCGCAGGCCGTGCAGACCAGGGCCGACGACTGCACGGACCCGGAGGCGAGCCTTCCGCCACGGTCCGACAGCGGTCCGGACATCGAGAAGATCAAGCGGCGCGGAAAGCTGATCGCGGGTGTCGACCAGAACAGTTTCAGCTGGGGATACCGCAATCCGGCGGCGGACAAGGACAAGGACCAGCTCGAAGGGTTCGACATCGATCTGGTGCGGGCCATCGCCGAGAACATCCTGGGCGACCGCGACGCGGTGATCTTCCGGGCCATCCCCACCAACCAGCGGATCGCCGCCCTGCAGAACGACAAGGTCGACGTCGTCGTCCGGACGATGACCATCAACTGCAGCCGGCTGAAGCAGGTCTCGTTCTCCACGGCCTATTTCCAGGCCGGGCAGCAGGTCCTCGCGCCGAAGGATTCGACGATCACCGGGTTCGACAAGTCCTTGGCCGGGAAGCGGATCTGCACCGCCGAGGGCTCCACCGCCTACGAGGCGCTGGAGAAGCAGTCGTTCGGCGCGGTCTTCAAGGACCCGCACGACGGAACGGCGGCCGACGAGGACCGGCTCACCGTCCCCAACCAGCTGGACTGCCTGGTGCGGCTGCAACTGGGCGAGGTCGACGCGATCGTCACGGACAACGCGCTGGCGGCCGGCCAGGCCGCCCAGGACCCGGCGGTCGAGCTCAAGGGCGACAAGCCGTTCACCACCGAGTACTACGGCGTGGCGACGAAGCTCGGCGCGAACGATCTGGTGGCCCGGGTCAACCAGGTACTGGTCGACTACCGCAGGGGTGGTAAGGACAGCCGCTGGATGCGGTCGTACCGGGACTGGCTGGAGGACGGTCTGCCGGGGATAACGGCGCCGCCGGCCCCCAAGTACCGGAGCAACTAGTGCCGGGTCGGCCGGGTGTGCGCGACGGCGCGGACCCGGCCGGCGAGGCAGTGGACCTGATCCTGCCGGGCCCGTCCCGGCAGGAGGAGCGGAGAGGTGATCGATGGGCGTTGCGGGCCCCTTCCCCGGCTACGCGGGGAGGCCCCCCGGCCCGGTCATGGACCGGGACGAGGTGGACCGTGCGCTGGCCCGGCTGGGCGCGGAGCACGAGGCGATCGAGACCTCGCTCCTCGCCCTGCAGGACCACGCGGGCCGCCGGCTCCTGGAGGGCGCCGATCTGACCGGTGTCACCAAGGAGCGCTGGGCCACCACCGAGCAGTCGATCACGCTGCTGTGGGGGTATTTCGACGCCTACGCGGGGGCGCTGGCCGAGGCCCGTACGGTGCGGGCGCGTCGGCGGTACCCCAACCGGGACGATCTGCTGGCCCTCACCGAACTGCTGCGCGGCCAGGGCATCACCGTGGCGCACGCGGCGGGCCGCCCCGATCCGTCGGTCACGGGCCCGGCCAAGCTCTCCGAGCGGTTCACGCTGGAGGAGCTGGTCGCCCGGATGAACGAGCTGTACGCCCGTTCGCTGGACATGGTCGTCGCGTCCGACGCCGTGTGGTCCGCGCTGCCCGCCCGGATAGACCTGCTCGCCGCCGAGCTGCACCGCACCCGCTCGCTGGCGCACTCCGTCGGCGTACGCCCGGGTGAGCACCCGGCGGGTGACGACCTGGCGGCGATCACCCATGAGCTGACCACGCTGCGGGTGCAGGTGATCTCCGATCCGCTCGCCTTCTGGCTGTCGGGTCCCGGGAGTTCGGCGCCCGGCGGCGGCCGCCCGGACACGACGCGCTACGACCGGGCGGCCCGCGCCCTGGACGACGTGCGCCGCGAGATCGAGGCCGTGCTCGCGGTCCGGCAGGACGCCGAGCAGCGGCTGGTCCAGCTGCGTGACGTCCTCTCCCGCGCGGACCGCACCCTGACCGAGGCCCGGTCGGCGCGCGGCGAGGTGCTGGCGAAGATCGCCGCGTCCGAGGTGCCCGCGGTGAGCGGTCCGGCGACCGCGCTCCAGGAGCGGCTGGCCACCGCTTCGGAGTACCGCAGGCATGCCCAGTGGCACCGGCTCTCCCCGCTCCTGGAGACCCTGGAGCGGGAGGCGGAGGAGGAATTGCTGCGGGCCCGTGCGGCGTTGACCGCGGTCACGGCCCCGCTGGCCGTACGGGCGGAGCTGCGCGGCAGGCTCGACGCGTACAAGGCGAAGGTCGCCCGGCACGGTCTGGCCGAGGACCCGCTGCTGATCGAGCGGTACGACGCGGCGCGCCGGATGCTGTGGAGCGCGCCGTGCGATCTGCGGGTCGCCGCGCAGGCCGTGCTGCGCTACCAGGAGACGGCGGCCGAACTGCTGTCCCAGCGCCAGGCGTCGGGTCCGGAGGACCGGCGATGAGCACGTCTACGTACACGGTGGAAGGGCCGCTGCGGCGGCGGGGCGAACAGGGGGACGGACCATGAGTACGCAGTGCCAGCGCCCCGAGTGCGAGGGCAGTTACGAGGACGTGGGCGGCGGTGAGCTGTACTGCGACACCTGTGGTCTGGCTCCGGTCGTCTCATCCGTGGGGTCTCCCCCGTTCGAGCGCGGCCGAGAACTTGGGGACGGCCTGGTGAGCTCGCCGCCCACCGGGATCGCGGGCGGCGGCAGGGCGAGCAGTCGGGGCACTGGGGGCAGCGCAGGCAGTCGGGGCAGCAGCAGCAGTTCGCGGGCCTCGTCCCGGGCCTCTTCGCGTTCCTCGTCCCGTTCGTCGACCTCGCGGCGTTCCGTTTCGGGGCGGCTCTCGCGCTCGCTGTCCGGTGGCGCCACGTCCCGTTCGGTTTCGGTGCGTTCCTCCGGTTCGTCCACGGGCGGGTCCGGCCGGGGCAGGCTGGGCGCGGGCCTGGTGCAGGTGCCGGACGTGCCGCGTCCGGACCCGCGCTCGGCGGTGATGGCGAACCCGGAGGTGCCGGAACGCAAGCGGTTCTGTTCGCGCTCCGACTGCGGGGCGCCGGTGGGCCGGGCCCGGGGCGAACGGGCGGGCCGTACGGAGGGGTTCTGCACCAAGTGCGGTCACCCGTACTCCTTCGTGCCCAAGCTCGGCGAGGGCGACATCGTGCACGGCCAGTACGAGGTCGCGGGCTGTCTGGCGCACGGCGGGCTCGGCTGGGTCTATCTCGCGGTCGACCGTGCGGTGTCGGACCGCTGGGTGGTCCTCAAGGGCCTGCTGGACACCGGTGACCAGGACGCCATGGCGGCCGCCATCTCGGAGCGCCGCTTCCTCGCCGAGATCGAGCACTCCAACATCGTCCGGATCTACAACTTCGTCGAGCACCTCGACCAGCGCACGGGCTCGCTCGACGGCTACATAGTGATGGAGTACGTCGGCGGCAAGGCGCTCAAGGAAATCGCGAACGAGCGCCGCACCCCGGCGGGGAAGCGTGATCCGCTGCCGGTCGAGCAGGCGTGCGCGTACGGCATCGAGGCGCTGGAGGCCCTCGGTCATCTGCACAGCCGCAACCTGCTGTACTGCGACTTCAAGGTCGACAACGCGATCCAGACCGAGGACCAGCTGAAGCTGATCGACATGGGCGCGGTCCGCAGGATGGACGACGACGAGTCGGCCATCTACGGCACGGTGGGGTATCAGGCGCCGGAGGTCGCGGAGACCGGTCCGTCGGTCGCCTCCGATCTGTACACGGTCGCCCGGACGCTCGCGGTGCTCACCTTCGACTTCCAGGGCTATACCAACGTCTTCGTGGACTCGCTCCCGGACCCGGACAACATCGAGGTGTTCCGGACCTACGAGTCGTTCTACCGGCTGCTGGTACGGGCCACCGACCCGGATCCGGCGCGGCGGTTCGCCTCGGCGGCGGAGATGGCGGAGCAGCTGACGGGCGTGCTGCGCGAGGTGGTGTCGCTGCAGACGGGGCGGCCGCGCCCGGCGCTGTCGACGCTGTTCGGCACGGAAGTGCGGGTCACGGACACGCAGTTGTTCGCCGAGCTGATGGACGATGTGTCCCGGCTGGGGGCACGGGCTGCCGCGTCGGCGCCGTCCGGGCGCTCCGGGCGGCGGCGGACCGGGGCGAGGGCCGCTGCCATGGGTTCGGCCCCGGTCCTGCCCGCGGTGCCGCCCGCCGGACCGGGGCCGGGCGCGCTGCCCGCGGGTGCGCCGGCCGCGGCCGGTTACGCCGCGCCGGGTGCCGGTCCGCTGACCGCACCGCCCACGCACGTCCGGGCCGGCGGCGCAACGGGACCGGGCGGCGCGGCTTTCCGCGGCGGCGCCCTCCAGAGCGGCGCGGCCTTCTCGTACGCGCAGACCCAGGCCGCGATTCCGGGCCCCCGGCTCCCGGTCGGCGATCCCGGCGCGCCGTCGGTTCCGTACGCCGCCGAAGGCCCCCGGCCGGCCGGGCTCGACGTGCCGTCCACCTCGCTCGCGCTGCCCGTGCCCCGGGTCGATGCGAGCGACCCCAACGCGGGCTTCCTCGCCGGCCTGATGACCACCGCACCCGCCGAACTGATCAGCGCGCTGCAGGCCGCACCCGCGCCGTCGCTGGAGACCCGGCTGCGGGAGCTGCGCGCCCGCCTGGAGATGCGCGAACTCGGCGCCGCGGGGCAGGCCCTGACGGAGCTGGAGATCACGTATCCGGACGACTGGCGGGTCGTCTGGTATCGCGGCGTCACCTCGCTGGTGACCGGCGACAACGAGAACGCGGCGCTCTCCTTCGACGCGGTGTACGACGCGTTCCCCGGTGAACCGGCGCCCAAGCTGGCGCTGGGGATCTGCGCGGAGGTCCTGGGCCAGCTGGACAACGCCGCCGAGTACTACCGGCTGGTGTGGACGACCGACCCGAGCTTCGTCAGCGCCGCGTTCGGCCTGGCCCGGGTACGAATCGCCGCCGGGGACCGGGCCGGGGCCGTCAGGGCGCTGGAGTCCGTGCCGGAGGCGTCGATCCACTACACGGCGGCCCGGGTCGCCGCGGTGCGGGCCCGGCTGCGTGAACGGGCGCCGGACGAGCCGCTGATCGCCGATCTGATGGCCGCCTCGGCCCAGGTGTCGGGGCTGGTCGGCTTCGGTCTGGACGCGGTGCGCCGGGAGCAGTTGTCCACAGAGGTGCTGGGGACGGCGCTCGACTGGGTACTCTCCGGTAGCCCCACGGCTTCGTCCTCGCACCCGCAGGCGCACGCGTCTGCCGGGGCGGACAGGCCGAAGACACTGCTCGGCAGTGAGTTGGACGAACGTGGCCTGCGTTTCGGGCTGGAGCGTTCGTACCGGATGCTCGCCCGGCTTGCGGAGCCCGGCGACGAGAGGATCGAACTGGTGGAGCGGGCCAACCGTTTCCGCCCCCGGACGTGGGTGTGAAAATGTCGCAGAAGCCCCAGGAGACGGCCTTGTCGAAGTGCCCCGGCTGCGAGGAGCCGCTGGAGCCGGGGGACCTGTTCTGCGGTGCGTGCGGGTACGACCTGTCGGCCGTGCCCGAACCGCCGCGGGACCGCCCGACGATCGCCATGGCCGCGCCTGCGGAGAACGGCGCGGCGTCCGCCGCCCGCACTCCGGCGGAACACCCGGCAGCGGTCCGGTTCGACGCACCGGGCGGATCGGGTGGACCAGCCGGGTCGGGGGGGTCGGGCGGACCGGGCGACTTCGAGCTGGCCGCGCCGGGGGCCGTGCCCGGAACCGGCCCCGGGGCCGCACAAGAGGCCACGTCCGGGGCCGCGCCCGCCGCCGCGCCGCCGGCCGGGGCATCGGCGCCCGCACCCGATCCCCGCACCCCCGCCGCGGAGCTGTCCGCCACGACGCCGGCCGGCACCAAGCTGTGTGTGGCCTGCCGGGCCGGCCGGGTCGACACCGACGGCTACTGCGAGAACTGCGGTCACGCCCAGCCGCGCGAGCGCGACCACATGGAGCAGGAGCTCGAATCGGTGGCCGTCGTCAGCGACCGGGGCCTGCGCCACCACCGCAATGAGGACTCGTTCGCGGTGTCGACCACCGCGCTGCCCGACGGCTCACCGGCCGTCGTCGCGATCGTCTGCGACGGTGTCTCCTCGGCGAGCCGCCCCGACGAGGCTTCGGCGGCCGCCGCGAGCGCCGCCAACGAAACGCTGCTGGAGTCGCTGTCGCGCGGCACCCATCCGCAGCAGGCGATGCACGAGGCGATCGTCGCCGCCGCCGAGTCGGTCAACTCCCTGGCCCAGGAACCCGGCAGGGCCATGGAGCACGATCTGCACCGCCACCAGAACGCCCCGGCGTGCACCCTGGTCGGCGCGGTCATGGCGGGCGGCCTGCTGGTCGTCGGCTGGGTCGGCGACAGCCGCGTCTACTGGGTGCCCGACGACCGCAGCAACCCGCCCGCCCGGCTGACCGAGGACGACTCCTGGGCCGCGCAGATGGTGGCGGCGGGCCTGATGAACGAGGCCGAGGCGTACGCCGACGACCGCGCCCACGCCATCACGGGGTGGCTCGGCGCCGACGCGTACGAGCTGGAGCCGCACACCGCGTCCTTCAAACCGGACCGGCCCGGTCTCGTGGTGGTGTGCACGGACGGCCTGTGGAATTACGCGGAGTCGGCGGCCGAGATGGCCGCGGCGGTGCCGGCCGACGCGCACCTGCGGCCGCTGCACGGCGCCCAGGTGCTGGTGGGTCACGCGCTCGACGGTGGGGGCCACGACAACGTAACAGTGGCTCTCCTGCCGTTCGCGGTACCGCCGCAGGGGGCAGGATCGGCGTGCGACGACACATGAGTTCCGTTCCGTAACGCTTGATTCCGATTCCAACTCAGCGCCTTCGCCCGCTTTTCTTCCCTCACAGCTGTCTTCATCCGACACCTGGAGTCTCAAGGAGCCGATCAGATGGCCAACTTCTCCAAGTCGCACGTGCCGCAGTTCTCCGTCGAGGTGTACCAGAACGAATACCTGCCGGAGGGCGGTCGCGAGGTCAACGCCATCGTCACGGTCACCTCGACCGGAGGAGGCACCACCGGCGGCGTCCCGCTGTCCGGCGCGGCCGCGGCGCCTTCGCGCGTGTCCGGGCAGGTGCCGGGGGCCGCCGTGGTGATCATGGTCGACTGCTCCGGTTCGATGGACTATCCGCCGACGAAGATGCGCCATGCCCGCGATGCGACGGCCGCCGCGATCGACACCCTGCGCGACGGCACCTCGTTCGCCGTGGTCGGCGGCACGCACGTCGCCAAGGAGGTCTACCCGGGCAACGGGCGGCTGGCCGTGGCCGACGCGCAGACGAAGGCCCGGGCGAAGGAGGCGCTGCGCGCGCTCAGCGCCGGCGGCGGTACGGCGATCGGCACCTGGCTGCGGCTGGCCGACCGACTGCTCGGCGCCGCCGATGTGGAGATCCGGCACGGCATCCTGCTCACCGACGGCCGCAACGAGCACGAGGCGCCGGAGGATCTGCGGGCCGCACTGGAATCCTGCGCGGGCCGCTTCACGTGTGACGCCCGCGGTGTCGGCACCGACTGGGAGGTGAAAGAGGTCACAGCCGTCGCCGCCGCGCTGCTCGGCACGGCCGACATCGTCGCCGACCCGGCGGGACTGGCCGCGGACTTCACGCAGATGATGGAGAACGCGATGGGCAAGGAGGTCGCGGATGTCGCGCTGCGGCTCTGGACGCCCGTCGGGGTCGAGATCAAGTTCGTGAAACAGGTCGCGCCGACGGTTGTCGATCTGACCGGCCGCCGCACCACGGCGGGCCCCCGCGCCGGTGACTACCCCACGGGTTCCTGGGGCGACGAGTCCCGCGACTACCACGTGTGTGTACAGGTGCCGGAGGCCGGGATCGGGCAGGAGATGCTGGCGTCCCGGGTCTCGCTGATCCTTCCCGACCCGTCGGGCGGCGCGCCGCAGACGCTTTCTCAGGGCCTGGTACGCGCGGTGTGGACGGAGGACATGGTGGCGTCCACCTCGATAAACCCGCAGGTCGCGCACTACACGGGGCAGGCGGAACTGGCACAAGTCATCCAGCAGGGGCTCGATGCCCGCAAGTCGGGAGACTTCGACGGAGCGACCGCGAAACTGGGCCGTGCGGTGCAGCTGGCATCGGCGTCCGGGAATGAGGAAACTGCAAAACTGCTTTCGAAGGTGGTGGACGTCGTCGACGCGGCGACCGGTACTGTGCGACTGAAGGCGAAGGTCGCGGAAGCGGACTCGATGACACTCGAAACCCGCTCCACCAAGACCGTGCGCGTCAAGAAATAGCCACACAGAGTCGAGCCGTCCGGCCGGAGCGATCCGGTGCCGGGTGGCGAAGTGCAGCAGAAATTAACGGCCCCCGGGGCCGGACGAGGAGAGGGGGAAGCGCCGACATGCCGACCTGCCCGAACGGACACCAGTCGGGTTCCGACGACTGGTGCGAGGTCTGCGGACATCGCATGACCGGGGCGGGCGCGCCTGCGGGTGCAGTCCCCCCGCCGCCTCCCCCGCCGCCCGCCCCCGGTTACGGCTACCAGCCGGGCCCCGGCCCGGACGCGACCCAGCAGGCCGAACTCTGCCCGCAGTGCCGCACGCCGCGCGAGGCGATGGCGCCGTTCTGCGAGGAGTGCCGCTGGAACTTCCTCACGAACACCGCGACGTCGTACACACCGCTGGCGCCGCACGGCGTTCCCGGCCCTCCGCCGGGTCTCAACCTGCCGCCGGGCTTCCAGGCGCAGCAGCCGCCGGGCCCCCAGCAGCAGCGCGACCCGTTCGAGTACCAGAGTTCGCGACCCTCGCAGGTGAACCGCCCGGCCGAGCCGCTCTCCCCCGACCAGGGCAGCCGCCCCGGGCCGCCCCCGCCCCCGGCTCCGGGGCCCCAGTCCCCGCAGCCGTTCCAGCAGCAGGGGCCGCCGCCGTCCTTCCAGCAGCAGCAGTCGGCGCCGCCCGCGTTCGGACGGCCCGGTCCGACCGCCCCGCCTGCGCCGCAGCAGTCGCAGCCGCCGCAGCCGCTCCGGTCCGGCGATGACGCCGACTGGATGCTGTCGCCGCCGTCGGCCCAGGCTCCGCAGCCGCCGGCCCCACAACAGCAACAACCGCAGTTCCCGGGCCAGAACCAGCCACCCGCGAGCTGGACCGCGGTCATCGCCCCGGACCGTGAGTACTTCCTGGCGATGATGCAGCGCAGCGGCCCCGAGGCGACCGGGCTCAACCTGCCCGCGTACTCACCGGAGCAGCAGCTTCCGCTGACGGGCAACCAGATCACCATCGGCCGCCGCAGGCAGAGCACCGGCGAGTCCCCGGACATCGATCTGTCCGTGCCGCCGGAGGACCCGGGCGTCTCGCACCAGCACGCGGTGCTGGTGCAGCAGCCGGACGGCAGCTGGGCCGTGGTCGACCAGAACTCCACCAACGGCACCACGCTCAACGGCGCCGAGGACCCGATCCAGCCGTACGTCCCCGTGCCGCTCCAGGACGGCGACCAGGTGCATGTCGGGGCGTGGACGACGATCACGATCCGCCGGGACTGACTTCGGACCGGCCGCAGACCGACCGGGGACCGGCCTCGCACCGGTCCGCGCTACCCGCTGGGCAGTGGCCAGACGTACGGTCCCTCGGGGTCGTCCAGCCAGGCCCACTGCCGCCCGTTCTGGACCGTGATGCCGAACCTCTCCCGTTCGGGACGGCGCTCGCGCTGCCACAGGGCGAGGGCCTCGCGCGGGTCGAGGGCGGCCCCGGTCAGCGTCAGCAGGAACCGGAAGAGCTGGTTCTCGCTGACGCGCCGGGGCAGGGTACCGAGGCGTGGGCGCCGCACGGGCCCCGGCAGTGTGCCGCGCAGCGGTACGAAGTACGCGGGCGTGTGCAGGAACCGGCCCTCGGCGTACCTGCCGTGTTCCCCTTCGCTCACCCGGAGCGCGATCAGTCCGGTGGCGAACGGTGCCAGTATCCGCGCGTCCGTCACGCACTGGTCCAGCCAGACCTGCGGTACGCACGGCAGGGTGCAGGTCACGATGATCCGGTGGTACGGGCCGCGCGGGGGCCAGCCCCGTGTCCCGTCCCCGGTGATCACCGCCGGGCGGTACCCGGCCGCCGCCAGATGCCGGCGGGCCGACTCGGTGATCTCCGGGTCGAGGTCGACGGTGGTCACGGCGTCGTCGCCGAGCCGGTGCGAGAGCAGTGCCGCGTTGTAGCCGCTGCCCGCGCCGATCTCCAGGACCCGCTGCCCGTCCCGTACGTCCAGCTCTTCGAGCATCCGCGCCATCAGCGACGGCTGGCTGCACGAAGAGATCAACTCCCCGTCCCGGATCCGGGTGGCCACGGCCCCGTCCGTGTACGCCCCGCGCAGCCACTGGGCCCGCCTGACCGGGTCGGGGTCCTCGCACCACAGGCGGTCCGCTCCGCCACCGGCGTAGTAGTACGGCACGAACAGATGCCGCGGCACCTCCTCGAACGCGGCCCGCCATGCCGGGTCGGTCAGCCCCCCGCCGGCCACGATCCCGCGCACCATCGCCCACCGCTCCTCGGCGGCGGCCGTGGCGAAGGGATCCGGGCGTGCGTCGTCCATACCTCCACCTTCCTGCGCCCCGGGCCCCGGGGCCAGGAACCGGGCCGGGTTCGGATGGCGAGTGTCCGGCAGTGGAGGTCCGGCGGCGGAGGTCCCGTGGCCGGAGTCCGCGGTCCGGGGTCCTAGGACTCAGGTCCTCGGCCGGTGCGTCTGCGACGATGGACGGGTGACTGAGATTCCGCACGACACGCTGCAGGAGCAGACCTTCTACGAGCAGGTCGGCGGCGAGGAGACTTTCCGGCGCCTGGTGCACCGCTTCTACCAGGGGGTTGCCGAGGACCCGCTGCTCCGGCCGATGTATCCGGAGGAGGATCTGGGCCCGGCCGAGGAGCGGTTCAGGCTGTTCCTCATACAGTACTGGGGCGGGCCCCGGACCTACAGCGAGCAGCGCGGACACCCGCGGCTGCGGATGCGGCACGTCCCGTTCCGGGTGGACCGGGCCGCGCACGACGCGTGGCTGAGCCACATGCGGGTCGCCCTCGAAGAGCTCGGCCTGAAGCCGGAGCACGAGCGGCAGTTGTGGGACTACCTCACGTATGCCGCCGCCTCGATGGTGAACACCGAGGGCTGAGGTCCGTTCCGGCCGCTCGCGGCACACGGTGCGGCGGGAGGCGGGCTGCCGGGGGCTGATCACGTCCCTGGCGGGCCGGCGGTTCGGCCGGCCCGGTGCGCGGTCCTGCTCAGCCCGCGCCGACCGACACGGCGAGCGTGCCGAGCCCGGTGCCCGGGCCGCGCAGGGCGATCGAGCCGTACGGGGTGCGCAGCCGCAGCCAGGATCCGGCCGTGAGCAGGGCGACCGGGAAGTCGGGCGACGGGCGGAGGAAGCCGAGGGACTGGGCGGCGTGGACGGCCCGCAACGGAAGTTCGGTGCGTCCGACCGCGCGTGACCAGATCTCGCGGCCGATCAGGTCCCTCTCCGCCCGGGTACGGCGCTCCTCGGGCAGCGCCTCGTCGCGGGAGCGGAACTCCGCCACCGCGGCGATGACCGCCGTGCGCAGAGTGACGGGACCGGGCAGGCCCGGCAGTTCGCGCCAGCCGCCGCGGGGCGGGAGGACACCCGTCCACGGCGGCCCGGTGACGGGTGCGGGCAGAGCACCCGAACCTGCTGCCACCGCGCCCTCGACATCGAGGGATTCGAGGAGTTCACCGGCGGACACCGTGACGTCGAACTCATGCGATCCGGTCAGCTGGGCCGCCCGGATCGCCAGGACCTCGAACGACGGCGGCCTGCCGAACACGGCCAGCGCACCGCCGCCCGCCTGCATCCGGACCGCCGCGGCCCGGTCGTAGTGGAGCAGCCGGCCGAGGAAGGCCGCGAGATCCGCGGCCTCCCTCGTGTCGGCGAACTCCAGCGACCGTACGGGCACCGTCATGCTGCGGCGGGCTCCTCGGCCAGGTACTGCTGGAGGAAGAGCTTCTCCTCGGCAGAGATCCGCCGGGGCCGCTCCTCGGCCAGGTCGTAGGGCACGACGACGGTCGAGGCCCGGACGTACACCTGTTCCGGGTCCTTGATCTCGTACGCGATCGTCAGCGACGCGGCGCCGATCTTCGTGACCCACGACTCGACGGTCACCGGCTCGTGCCGGTGGACCAGCGGACGCACGTAGTCGATCTCGTGCCGGGCCACGACGGACCCGCCCGAGAAGGATGGCGAGCCGTCCCCCGGCGCCAGCCGGAACATGAAGTCGATGCGCGCCTCCTCCAGATAGCGGAGGAAGACCACGTTGTTGACGTGGCCGAAGGCATCCATGTCCGACCAGCGCAGCGGGCAGCTGTAGATGTGACGTGCCAAGACGATCAGCCTCGCGTGAGCTTCTTGTACGTGGCACGGTGCGGGCGGGCCGCGTCGGCGCCGAGGCGGTCGACCTTGTTCTTCTCGTACGACTCGAAGTTGCCCTCGAACCAGTACCACTTGGAGTCGCCCTCGTACGCCAGGATGTGCGTGGCGACGCGGTCCAGGAACCAGCGGTCGTGGGAGATGACCACAGCGGCGCCCGGGAACTCCAGGAGGGCGTTCTCCAGCGAGGACAGGGTCTCGACGTCGAGGTCGTTGGTGGGCTCGTCGAGGAGCAGCAGGTTGCCGCCCTCCTTGAGCGTCAGCGCCAGGTTGAGGCGGTTGCGCTCACCACCGGACAGGACGCCGGCCGCCTTCTGCTGGTCCGGGCCCTTGAAGCCGAACGCGGAGACGTACGCCCGCGAGGGCATCTCGACCTGGCCGACGTTGATGTAGTCCAGCTCGTCCGAGACGACGGCCCAGAGGGACTTCTTCGGGTCGATGTTGGCGCGGGACTGGTCGACGTAGGAGATCTTGACCGTGTCACCGACCTTGACGGAGCCGGTGTCGGGGGTCTCCAGGCCCTGGATCATCTTGAACAGCGTGGTCTTGCCCGCGCCGTTCGGACCGATGACGCCGACGATGCCGTTGCGCGGCAGCGTGAACGACAGATCGTCGATGAGGACCTTGTCACCGAAGGCCTTCGAGAGGTTCTCGACCTCGACGACGATGGAACCGAGCCGCGGGCCCGGCGGAATCTGGATCTCCTCGAAGTCCAGCTTCCGCATCTTGTCCGCCTCGGCCGCCATCTCCTCGTAACGGGCGAGACGGGCCTTGGACTTGGTCTGCCGGCCCTTGGCGTTGGAGCGGACCCACTCCAGCTCTTCCTTGAGCCGCTTGGCGCGCTTCTCGTCCTTGCGGCCCTCGACCTTGAGGCGGGTGGCCTTCTTGTCGAGGTACGTGGAGTAGTTGCCTTCGTAGGGCAGGGCGCGGCCGCGGTCGAGCTCCAGGATCCACTCGGCGACGTTGTTCAGGAAGTAACGGTCGTGGGTGACCGCGACCACGGCGCCCGCGTACTTGGAGAGGTGCTGCTCCAGCCAGTTCACCGACTCGGCGTCGAGGTGGTTGGTGGGCTCGTCAAGGAGGAGCAGGTCCGGGGCCTCGATGAGGAGCTTGCAGAGCGCGACGCGGCGCTTCTCGCCACCGGAGAGGTTGACGACCGACCAGTCGCCGGGCGGGCAGCCCAGGGCGTCCATGGCCTGCTCCAGCTGTGCGTCCAGGTCCCACGCGTTGGCGTGGTCCAGGTCCTCCTGGAGCTTGCCCATCTCGTCCATCAGCGCGTCGGAGTAGTCGGTCGCCATGAGCTCGGCGACCTCGTTGAAGCGCTTGAGCTTGCCCATGATCTCGGCGGCGCCGTCCTGGACGTTCTCCAGGACCGTCTTCGACTCGTCGAGGTGCGGCTCCTGCATGAGGATGCCGACACTGAAACCGGGCGACAGGAACGCGTCACCGTTGGACGGCTGCTCCAGGCCCGCCATGATCTTCAGCACCGTGGACTTACCGGCGCCGTTGGGGCCCACGACACCGATCTTCGCGCCGGGCAGGAAGTTCAGGGTGACGTCATCGAGGATCACCTTGTCGCCGTGCGCTTTGCGCGTCTTGCGCATGGTGTAGATGTACTCAGCCAAGAGAAACCGTCCGGCTATCGATGTGTGGGCAGATACACCCCATCTTGCCTGACGTCCATCCCGGGACGGAAACCAGTCCGCTCCGCGGTACGCCCCGTCCCGGCCCCCGGCCACCGCGACCGGCGTCCTGCGGCATGCGACGGCCCCGGTACGCGGACGCGTACCGGGGCCGTCATCAGGCAGGCGTGACCGTCTGCCTGTCGTTCGTCACTCCACGATCACTGGCGTGATCCTGCCGCTCTCGCGACTACTGGGCGGAGGTCTGCGTCTGGCGCTTACGAAGGAGGAAGACCGCGCCGCCGCCGACGACGACGAGGGCGATCGCGACGCCCGCGATGACCGGGGTGGCGCTGGAGCCACCGGTCTCGGCGAGGTCACCCGAGCCGCCGGTCGAGCTGCCGCCGGTCGTGGCCGGGGCGGGCTTGTCACCGCCGGTCTGGGTGTCGGTGTCGGTGCCGCTGCCGCCGGTGCCGCTGCCGCTCGTCTTGCAGTCCAGGACGCCCTTGAACGTCTTGGTGAAGCCGCCAGGGCCGGTCACCGTGATGTCGTACGCCTGGTCCTCGGCGACCGGGACGGTCACGGTCTCGGACTTGCCCGCTTCGACGGTGTGCTCCGCCCCCGCCAGCTCGAAGGTGAACGCCTCGTCGCCCTGGTTGGCCGCGGTGACGTCCACGCCGCCCTTGGCGCAGTTCTTCTTCGCCGACACGGCCGGGATCGCACCCTGCTTGGCCCAGGTCGCGTTGGCGGTCGCGGAGACCGTGGACACGCTGGAGCCGGCCAGGATCATGGTCTGGCTCTTGGTCACCCCGGCGAAGACCCGGCCGACCGGCACCGACGTGGTGGCCTGGACGGTCAGCGAGGCCGAGTCGTCGGTGGCGCCCGCCGGCACGTCGAAGTAGAGCTCGGCGCCGTCGGCCGCGACGGTCACGGGCTTGCCGCTCTTGTCGGTGACCTTGACGCCGCTGGCGGCGTCGGCGGGCGGGGTCACGGAGGCCTGGCCCGCGTTGGTGTGGACGGTGACCGGACCGAGCCGCTCACCGGACTTGCCGGAGACCGCGGCCGGGTCCAGAGCGAGGGACGCCTTGGGCTCGGCCTGGTCGACGGCGTTGTGCTCCAGCCAGTCGGCGAGCTTCTCCGCCTGGCCGTCGGTCGCGTCGACATCCGCGTTGTCCGAGTAGCGCCAGATGGCGACCTGGGTGCCAGCCGCCGCGGTCTTCTCGGTGAGCGGTCCCGTGCCGGCCTGCTTGGCGAGCGCGGCGAGGTCGTCGACCTGCGGGTAGGAGTGCTCCAGGATCCAGCGGATCTTGCCCGCGTTCTTGTTGCTGCCGAGCGAGGTCTGGTCCCAGGGGGTCTCCAGGTACTTCGCCTGGTTCTGGGTGGGGTTGTTGATGTCGATGCAGTACGTCTTGAGCTTGCCGCCGCCGTCGACGGTCATCTCGAAGAGTCCGGCGGGCAGCGTCTGATTCCTGCCGCCCGCGTGGAGCACGGCGCGGTCGTAGGTCTTCAACCCGTCCAGGACCGCGGCCGCGCCACCTTGATGCTGCGGCGCCTCGTCGGCGACCGCACTGCCCGCGCCGACAAGGGCGCCTGCCATGACCAGACCGGATGCCATCACCGACGCGGCCAGCCGGGCCATGCCCCGCCGCCGTGGAGTACGGGTCGTCTCCATGGACGACGAAACGGTCGCTGAAGAAGCAGAAAACACAGAATTCCCCTCCGGGCGAGACCCTCCGCGCCTGATGCGCGTGTGGGGACTGTCTCGCCAGTCGACTCAAGTACCCCGTGAGTACGGGGGAATCCTAAGGAGGAAGAGATGAACAATCCCCCCTCATACCGTCGTACAACCATTCCGAATCGGAATCGTTATCGCCGGTATCGCGCGCGGCGCCTCGACACCGTCCCGATCCGACTTCCCGTCAGATCCGTCTCCTCGCTCTCGTCCGGTCACGACACCGACGCAAGTTCCTTACCGCGCTTCTGACGCACCGTCGGCCGCCGCACCCGCTGTCGACCGACCCGGTCGGCCTGTTCGGACTGCTCGGACTGCTCGACCCGCTCGGACTGTTCGCCCCCTCCTTCCCGCTCGTCCCCCTCGGCCCGTGCCGCTTCGCGCGAACCACCCGACCGCGCCTCGCTCACCTCCTGTGCTTCCCGCGTCTCCCGCGCCGGGCCACCCGACCAGTCCGGCTCGTCCGAGCGCCCCGGTCCGTCGCCCCGGTCCAACGCACCGTCCACACTCCCCCGGCGCGCCACCGACCTCGGATCGCCTTTCGTCACGCGCCGGAACGCCGCCGTTCCCCGGGTCAGATCGTGTCCCACCGCGACCGCCTCGATGTCCACGAACGTCCTGCGCAGGCCTTCCCGTTCCTCCTCGCGCACCTTCAACCTGCCGTGCACGACCAGGGGTTCTCCGATGGAGACGGAACCGGACAGATTCGTCGCCAGAGACCGCCAGGCCCACACCGTGTAGAAACTGGTGTGTCCGTCCGTCCAGAACTGTTTCTCGCGGTCCCATCGGCGCGGCGTCACCGCGAACCGGAATCGCGCCATTCCGCCGGTCGCGGTCTCCCTGAATTCCACGCCCGTCGCCGCGTTGCCCACCAGTGTCACCAAGGTGTCGTTCATGACTCCGCCTCCCCTTCGGACTGCGATTCCCGTGCCCGCACCCGCGCGGTCACAGATCCCAGGTTGAAGGAGAGGCGGAATTCCCGCTGAGGCCTGTGGACTACCGGACAGTTGTGGAAAACTCCGTCACCGCCACGTACCGCTCCCGCACTTCGCGGTACCGCACGAGCTCCGCCGCCACCGGATCGAGCACCCGCGCCCGGCCGCAGGCCGCCGCCGCCTCGCGCAACTGCCGCTCGGCCTCCTGCCCGTACCGTCGCGCCGGTCCCCGCGCCGCGGCCGCACACGACCACTCCACCAACGGCCCGCCGACGACCCCGGCCAGCATCACCAGGGCGGGCGTGAGGAATCCCGGTTCGAGCACGCCGACGATCTGGCCGACCAGCCAGAGCGCGCCGAAGATCTGCAGCAGCGTCATCGACGCCTGCGCCAGCACCGCGGCGGGCCACCACCGGGGCCGCGGTGGCTTCCCGCCCACGCGACCGCTGTGCGCCACACCGGAGGCCCCAGCCACCCGCGTCGCCATCACCGTCGAACCCCCCTGACCGATCCCCCCCTGCGCCGCGCCGCCGCCGGAACCGCCCGTACCGCCACCCGGGGAGGAGCTCGCCGGCCGCTCCCGTCCCTCGTCCCTGCCGGCCTTCTCCACCAGTTCGTCGAGCGCCTCCGGCAGCCCGTCCGCACCGTTCACCGCGGCCTCCCGGACGGCCTGCGCCCAGGGACCGGGCAGCCCGTCGGCGGCCTCGTCCGCCACGGTCCGTACCGCCTGTTCGACGCGTTGCCGGGCGGTCAGCTCCTCCTCGACGGGCGCGGGCAGCGCGGGGCACTCCAGGCTTCCCGGCCGCCGGGCGGACTCATACCAGCGCCACAGCCGCAGCCATGGCGTGCGGCATGCCCGTCCGGCGTTCCTGCGCCACTCGCGCTCGGCGGCCTGGCCCGCCGCGGCCGCTCCGACCGCTTCCGCGAGCCGGTCGGCGAACTCCTCTCGGGCCCGCTCGCCGAGTCCGGGCCGCCCCTCGGCGACGTACACGGGACGGAGCCGGGCGGCGGCGGCGTCCACATCCGCGGAGAGTCGGCGCGCGGCCGCCGTGCGCTCCTGGACGAAGCGGCCGAGCACCTCGCGCAGTTCGCCCACGCCGTCGCCGGTGAGCGCGGACAGGGACATGACGGTGGCGCCCGGTTCGCCGTGTTCGCCGAGCGCCATGCCGTCCTCGTCGAGCAGCCGGCGCAGATCGTCGAGTACCTGGTCGGCGGCGTCGCCGGGCAGCCGGTCGATCTGGTTGAGGACGACGAAGGTGACCTCGGCGTGCCCGGCGAGCGGCCTCAGGTAGCGCTCGTGCAGGGCCGCGTCCGCGTACTTCTCCGGGTCGACGACCCAGATCACCGCATCGACCAGTGCGAGCACCCGGTCGACCTGCTCACGGTGTCCGGGCGCCGCCGAGTCGTGGTCGGGCAGGTCGACGAGGACAAGGCCCTGGAGCGCCTCGTCGGCGTCCGTGCCGCCCTGCTGCGGCCTGCGCCTGAGCCGTCCGGGAATGGCGAGCCGGTCCAGGAGTCCGGCGGCCCCGTCGGTCCAGGAGCAGGCGATGGGAGCGGCGGTCGTCGGCCTGCGCAGCCCGGTCTCGGAGATCTGGACGCCCGCGAGAGAGTTGAAGAGGGCCGATTTTCCGCTGCCGGTCGCTCCGGCGATGGCGACGACGGTGTGCCGGGAGGAGAGCCGCCGACGGGCCGCCGCTTCGTCGAGCACGCGTCCTGCTTCGGCGAGGGTGGCCCCGTCGAGCCTGGCCCTGGACAGCCCGACGAGTTCACGCAGCGCGTCGAGCCGCGGCCGGAGCGGACCACCGGACGGTACGTACGCCTCGACCTGCGGCGTACGCACGTCGTCGTCCGCGGTCCCGGGCCCGGGATCCGCCTTCATGGCGGCGGCACGCCGGGCGATGAGCCCGTCGTTCCAGTCCCCGCCCGCCTCCGGCACGCGCGTCGGCCTGTCGGGCGTCCGGCCCGGGCGGTCGCTGTCCTCGTGAGGTGCGGGACTCTCGCCCCGGCCGGTCCCTTCGTCAATGACGGCAGTCATCGCTGCCACCTCTCCTTCTGCAGTACGGACAGAGCGGCGATGAGATCGGCCTGCGGCTCCGGGGCGACGTCAAGTGCGTCGAGCGGTGCGAGCCGCCGGTCGCGCTCGCCGTCCAGCACCCGGTCGAGGCAGTCGGTGAGCAGTTCGCCGCCCTTGTCACGCAGCCGCAGCGCGCCCTGGGCGCCGATCCGTTCGGCGAGCTGTTCTCCGGCGCCGCGGGTGCGGCGGCCGCCGAGCAGCGCGGCGGCCAGCAGCGCCGCCACCGTCTCGGTGTCGGGCGCGGCGTTGCGTTCGAGCCGGCGCACCTCTTCCTCCGCCAGTTCCTCCAGCACCCGCCACCACCGCCGTACGGCCATGGCGATCCGGCCCCGGATGTCCTCGGCGGGTCCCCATCCGCCGGCCTCCCGGCCGACGTCCTCGAAGCCGAACACCCCGGCCGCGGGTTCGCGCTGCCAGGTCGTGCGGATCTGTTCGTCGGCGGCGGCCACGGCGCACTGCAGGAGTGCGGCGAGACTCTCCACCAGCGCTTCGAGGAGTTCCTCGGAGGTGCTGTACAGCGGGTATCCGCGCCACCGGGTCCGGGCGTCCCCGGCGAGCACGCCGCCGTTTCGCAGCCGCCGCCGGACCCGGGCGCCCTCCGCGCAGTACGCGTCCTCGACGACACCGGTCAGCCGCACGGCCGCCGCGTACTGCGCCGCGACGGCCCCGGCCAGCGCGGGCATCCGTACGTTCAGCGAGTCGATGACCCCGGCCGCCGTACGCCCGACCGCCTGCTGGCGGGCCGCCGGGTCCTGGGCGCGGTGGCTGAGCCAGGCCCGCAGCGGGGCGACCGCGGTGGTGGGCAGCAGCCCGCTGCCGCCGCCGGCCGATTCGGGCAGCTCGGGAATGGTGAAGCGCGGCACCTCGCCGAGGCCCGCCTTGGTGAGCAGCGCTCCGTACTGCCGCGACACCTCGGCGATCACCTGGTGCGGCACCCGGTCGAGGACGGTGACGAGCGAGGCGTCGTACTCCTTGGCGGTACGCAGCAGATGCCACGGCACCGCGTCGGCGTACCGGGACGCCGTGGTCACCATCACCCACACGTCCGCGGCGCAGATCAACTCGGCGGCCAGCACCCGGTTCCGCACCAGGAGCGAGTCGATGTCGGGCGCGTCGAGCAGCGCGAGTCCGCGCGGCAGACCGGTCGCGGTCTCGACGCGCAGCGCGGTCCCGTCCTCCTCCCCGCTCCCGTCGAGCCCGTCGAGGTCGTCGCACCGGCCGGGTTCCCCGGAATCCTGGGGCGGCAGCCAGACCCTGGTGAGCTGCGGCAGTACGCGGCCCCCCGCGAACCAGTGGTGATCATCGGGGTGGCAGACGAGTACCGGCGTCCGGGTGGTCGGCCGCAGCACCCCGGCCTCGCTGACCAGCCGCCCCACGAGCGAATTGACGAGCGTCGACTTCCCGGCCCCGGTGGACCCACCGATCACCACGAGCAGCGGCGCTTCGGGGTCCCTGAGCCGGGGAAGCAGATAGTCGTCGAGCTGGGCGAGCAGCTCGCTCCGGGTCTGACGGGCCCGCGCGGCCCCCGGCAACGGAAGTGGAAGACGCACGGCAGCGACACGGTCGCGCAGGGCGGAAAGTGCGTCGATGAGCTGAGGCCGTACGTTCAAGGTCACCACATGCGAAGAATGCCCAATTTTGGCGCCTTTTTGAAGCGTATAGCCACCTCTGCGCGCCGGTTCTCCCCCTGGAAGGGAGTCGGGACAGAGGGGACGAGTGGGGCGCAGGCATAACGAGTGCACAACACCCGGGGCGCGAGGCGTCAAAAACGGTGCACGATCCCCACCCACCTGCGATTATCGGTTCGCTTCACCGAACCTCCACATCGTGCCACGCAGGTGAAGCAACCAGGACGAGGCGATCGGAGCCCTATCCTTGTCCCGGCAGGTCGCCGACCGGCCAGGCCCCAGGGCTCCAGGCCGGTCGAGGCCACCACCCGGCCCCCGTAGCTCAGTGGATAGAGCAGGCGCCTTCTAAGCGCTTGGCCGCAGGTTCGAGTCCTGCCGGGGGCGCACAGTCCGTACCCTCATGAGGCCCTCCGCATCGGAGGGCCTTTTCGCTGGCCGGGGGCACGTTGGCGAGCGCGCCGTAGAGACGGCGCAAGACCGGCGGATGCGCCGGCCCGGCCAGACCGGTGCGGTGGGCAGGGGCGTCTGTGGATGGGCCTATCTTGGCGCGTATGCAGTTCTACACAATCGGCCAGGCCGCCCGGCTCCTCGGTGTGAGCCCCGACACCGCGCGGCGCTGGGCCGACGCCGGCCGGGTGGTCACCCATCGGGACGAGGGCGGGCGACGGCTCATCGAGGGTAAGGACCTTGCCGTCTTCTCCGTGGAGCTGGCCAAGGGCGGTGGCGGTGAGGAGGACGCTTCGTACACCTCGGTCCGCAATGCCTTCCCTGGGATCGTCACCGCGGTGAAGCTCGGTGACGTCGCCGCCCAGGTGGAGATCCAGGCCGGCCCGCACCGGCTGGTGTCGCTGCTGACGCGGGAGGCCGTGGAGGAACTGGGGCTGGAGGTCGGGATGGAGGCCACTGCCCGGGTGAAGTCGACGAATGTGCACATCGACCGCGTCTGACCGGGAAACGGTGGCCTCCCCGGGCCTCACCCACGAGAGTCGGGCCAGGAGCAGCGCCGTCCGCGGCGGATGATCCGGGACGTCCGGCTCGTGCGTCGGCGACCGACGACAACGCGGCGAGGCGCGGTGCCGGGGCACGCGCGCCGGCCTGATCCGAACGAGAGGTGGGCCCCTCGGTGCCCAGTCGATGGGCGAGGCGGGCGTCCGGGTCGGGGGCGGACCCTCGTGCGGCACATGCCGGACGATCAGGACGCCCGTGGGTTCCGCCCGGCTCACAGGCCGCTCTTCGCCGTTGCCGTACGGGTATTGCCCGGTGTCACGCCCGCGGGGCGTAGCCACCGTCCACGCGAATCGCGTTGATGCCGCTGATGTGCCGGGCCCCGCAGCGGTCCTGGGGGAGGACGAGCTGCGCGCCGGCGCGGTCGAGCAAAGTGCCGTCGATCGTGGCGGCGAGCAGTACGCGCGCGCGGCCGAAGTCGGGGTCGATCTCCGCCCAGGACAGCAGGGCATGGTGGCCGTCCGCGCCGAACACCGCGATCAGGAAACGCAGGCGGTCCTTGCGGCGAGCGGGGTCGAAGACGGGACCGGCCGCCGACAGGACGTCGTGCAGGAGCGGCCCGGTGAAGCGGTGGTGCCGGATGCCGCTGGTGGCGCACTCGAAACTGACGTCGGCCTCGTGCTGCGGCCAGGCGAGCAGGTCGGGCACCGTCAGACGCGTCGGACGGATCAGATCGCCGGCGAGGGCGAATTCCGCCACCGTGTCCGCCACTACGGGGAACTGACTCACGGGCTACCACCTCCCGGATGCCCCTACCCGGATACCCATCCTGCACAAACGCACATGCCACCCCGGAAGATCAGAGATCCGGCTCATGCAAAGCAACAGAAGGCTTTCCCCTCGCATCTGCGGCAGTATGATCAGCGCATGCACACCTATCGGATCGGGGACGCGGCCGCCTTACTCGGCGTCAGTGCCGACACCGTGAGGCGTCTGGTCGACGGCGGGAAACTCACCGCCGAACGCGACGGGACCTGCCGCCGGATCATCCCCGGGCCGGCCCTCGCGGCCTACGCCCGGCGGTTGCACCGTACGGAGCGGGATTCCACCGGCTCCTCGGCCCGTCACCGCTTTTCCGGCATCGTCACCGACGTGACCCTCACAGACGTGTCGGCGCAGGTGGAAATCCAGGCCGGACCGTTCCGGGTGGTGGCGGTGGTCAGCCGCGAGTCGGCTGAGGAACTGAAGCCGGAGCCCGGCGTTCCGGCGGTTGCCGTGATCAAGCCGGCCAACGTGATCGTCGACAGACCGTAGATGTGTCCGTCAGGACCAGAGGGAGTGGACCCGTGATATCCCGTACCGCACGCCGGACCCTGCACATGACCGGTGCAGGCACCGCCGCGCTGCTGGCTCTGAGCGCCTGCTCCTCGTCCGACGATTCCTCGTCGGTGAAGTCGGACTCCTCCGCCTCGGCCGCCTCGTCGGACAAGCTGTCCGGCACGGTGACCGTGTTCGCCGCGGCCTCGCTGAAGGAGAGCTTCACGACCCTGGGCAAGGAGTTCGAGAAGCAACACCCGGGTACGAAGGTGACGTTCAGCTTCGGCGGCAGCGACTCTCTCGCCGCGAGCATCACCGGTGGCGCGCCGGCCGACGTCTTCGCCGCGGCCAGCCCCAAGACGATGAAGATCGTCACCGACGCGGGCGACGCCTCCGGCACGCCCGCCACCTTCGTTCGCAACCAGCTGGAGATCGCCACCCTGCCGGGCAACCCGGACAAGATCACCTCCCTCAAGGACCTCACCAAATCGAGCCTGAAGGTCGTGCTCTGCGACAAAGCGGTGCCGTGCGGCGCCGCCGCCCAGAAGGCCCTCGACGCCGGCAGCCTCAAGCTCACTCCGGTGTCGTACGAGCAGGACGTCAAGAGCGCCCTGACCAAGGTCGAGCTGAAGGAGGCCGACGCGGCGGTCGTGTACAGGACCGATGTGAAGGCGGCCGGTGACAAGGTGCAGGGCGTGGAGTTCCCCGAGTCGGCCGACGCGGTCAACGACTACCCGATCGCCCTGCTCAAGGACGCCCCCAACGCCGATGCCTCCAGGGCGTTCATCGCTCTGGTGCAGTCGGCCGAGGGCCAGAAGGTCCTGACCGGGGCCGGGTTCCTGAAGCCGTGACCTCGACCGTCAAGTCCGACGCCGCGCCCGGCGTCCTCGAGGGTGGGCCGCGGCGTCGGCGTGTCCGGGCGGGTGGCGGTCGCGGCGTACCGCTCCCGCTGCTCGTGCCCGCACTGATCGGCCTGGCGTTCCTGATCGTGCCGCTGATCGCCCTGCTCGTACGGGCCCCGTGGCGCAGCATGCCCGAGCAGCTGACCAGCGCCGAGGTGTGGCAGGCGCTCCAGCTGTCCCTGGTCTGCGCCACGGCGGCGACCGCGGTGAGTCTGGTCATCGGGGTGCCGCTGGCCTGGCTGCTGGCCCGGGTCGAGTTCCCCGGACGCGGCCTCGTCCGCGCTCTCGTCACACTCCCGCTCGTCCTGCCGCCGGTCGTTGGTGGCGTGGCGCTGCTGACGGCGCTCGGCCGCAACGGCATCGTCGGGCAGTGGCTGGACTCCTGGTTCGGCATCACCTTGCCGTTCACCACGGCGGGGGTCGTGGTCGCGGAGGCGTTCGTGGCCATGCCGTTCCTCGTCATCAGCGTCGAGGGCACCTTGCGGGCCGCCGACCCACGCTACGAGGAGGCGGCGACCACCCTGGGCGCGTCCCGCTTCACCGCGTTCCGCCGGGTCACACTCCCGCTGATCGCGCCGGGCATCGCGGCCGGCGCGGTCCTGGCGTGGGCCCGCGCGCTCGGCGAGTTCGGCGCGACCATCACCTTCGCCGGCAACTTCCCCGGCCGTACCCAGACCATGCCCCTCGCCGTCTACCTCGCCCTGCAGAGCGACCCGGAGGCGGCGATCGCCCTCAGCCTGGTGCTGCTGGCCGTGTCCATCGCGGTGCTGGCCGGACTGCGCGACCGTTGGATGACCGCCGGATGACCAGAACTCACGACCTTCGCACCGGCACGGCCCCGGACGGGCTCGACGCCCGCCTCGTGGTGGACCGCGGCGCCTTCCGCCTCGACGTGGCGCTGACCGTCGCGCCCGGCGAGGTGGTCGCCCTGCTCGGTCCGAACGGCGCCGGCAAGACCACGGCCCTGCGCGCGCTCGCCGGCCTGACACCGCTCACCGGCGGTCACCTACGGCTGGACGGCGCGACGCTGGAGCATACGCCGCCGGAGTCCCGCCCGGTCGGCGTCGTCTTCCAGGACTATCTGCTCTTCCCCCACCTGACCGCCCTGGACAACGTGGCGTTCGGGCCGCGCTGCCACGGGGCGACCAAGGCGGAGGCACGTGCGCAGGCCGCCGACTGGCTCGACCGCCTGGGTCTCACGGATCACGCCGGCGCCAAGCCTCGGCGGCTCTCCGGCGGCCAGGCGCAGCGCGTCGCCCTCGCCCGCGCCCTCGCCACCCACCCACGCCTGCTCCTCCTCGACGAGCCCCTCGCCGCCCTCGACGCCCGTACCCGCCTGGAGGTCCGCACCCAACTCCGGCGCCACCTGGCCGAGTTCGAAGCAGTCGCCGTACTCGTCACGCACGACCCGCTCGACGCCATGGTCCTCGCCGACCGCCTGGTCGTCGTCGAGCACGGCGAAGTCGTCCAGGAGGGCAGCCCGTCCGACATCGCCCGTCATCCCCGTACGGACTACATCGCGCAGCTCGTCGGCCTCAACCTCTACCGAGGTCACGCGGACGGCCACACGGTCCGCCTCGACACCGGTCCCGCCATCACCACCACGGAGGCCCTGTCCGGACCGGTCTTCATGGCGTTTCCCCCGAACGCGGTCACCCTCCACCGCAGCAGGCCCACCGGCTCCAGCGCCCGCAACCTCTGGCGCTGCGAGGTCGCCGGCCTGGAGACCCACGGCGACCGGATCCGCGCCGCCCTCACCGGCGATCTCCCCCTCGCCGCCGATCTCACCACGGTCGCCGCTGCCGAGCTCGACCTGCACCCGGGTGCGGAGGTCTGGGCGACGGTAAAGGCTACGCAGACCCACGCGTACCCCGCCTGAAGAACGCGCAGAATCCGGAGAGCGTCCACGACCTGCGAGGCGCCGCCTGCCTCATCCATCACAGATGCGATGGGTCCAACGCACGCCCCACCCGGTCCCGGCTACGGTGGGGCCACAGCAGGACCGAAACGTGACAACTCAACCCTTGTCTTCGTGAGGCGTTCCGCCATGAGCCTGAGCATTCCGGCTCCACGGTCGGCGTGGAGCCGGGCTTCTTCCGCCACCTGCCAGGGAGGACGGTCGGGCGCGCTGGGCCACGAGGGCGAGCACCTCGCGTTCTCCTACGCCGCAGGTGGCGCGTGCCCTGCCCTCCTGCCCCGGTATTCGGAACGGGTCAGCGGTTGAACGATGAACCCAGTTGTGCGTTCGTGCCCACCGTGCCCAGCGTTCCGTGGCTGAACGCGAACGAGCCCTTGGCCGTCACGCCGGAGGCCGTGGCCGGGAAGACCCACAGAGAACCTGCGTGGGTGTTCTCGCCGGGGGCGCCGACGGCCAGTTCGGTGCGGCCGTCACGGTTGGCGTCGACCAGCCTGACGGCGGCGCCGAACCTGTCGTTCGCCTCGGCCACCCCGGGGACGTTCGCCGTGTCCTGGTTGAAGCCCACCGTGCCCGTCCCGGTCGGGCCGGACGCGGTGCCGGGAAGGACCAGGACCGAACCCGCGTTCTTCGTCGTACCGAGGTCCTCGTAGGGCACGCCGACGGCGATGTCGCCGTAGCCGTCACCGTTCATGTCACCGATCGACAGCGACGCGCCGAATCCGTCGTGCACTTCGGCGACACCAGGGACACCGGCGCTGTCCTGGTTGAAGACCTTGGCCCGGTCGCCCCGCGGGCCGGTGGCACTGCCCGGTACGTAGGTGATCATGCCGCCCAGGGCGAGCGGATAGTCCAGATCGCTGTCGTAGCCCTCGATCGTGCGGCCCACGACGAGGTCGGCGTACTTGTCACCGTTGATGTGGCCGGCCGTGACGGTCTCGCCGCCCTGGAGGCGGTAGCCGTCCGCCCGTTTGACAACGGTGTACTTCTCGCTGAGGCCGGTGGCACCGCCGTTACGGACGAGGATGCGCCGGGCGTCGAGCTCGTAGTCGTCGTGGACGACGGCGGCCAGGTCGTCGCGGCCGTCGCCGTTGAAGTCGCCCGCCGCGAGGTCCAGGTACCGCAGATCGTCCATGTCGCGGATCACCCTGACGGCCGCCGCGCTGCCGTCGCGCTCGAACGGGCCGGACAGGATGTGCATACCGTTCATTCCGAGGGTGACGACGTCCATGGCTCCGTCGCCGTCGAAGTCTCCGACGGCTGCCTTGCCGCCGATCCCGTCATACAGTTGATTGCCCGTCAGGAGCGTCGCCCCACCCGACAGTCCGTGCGCGCCGCCCCAGATGACGGTGAGCGAACCGGCCGACTTGAATGAGCCGATCGCCTCCTTCGGCGCGCCGACCACGAGGTCGCTGTACCCGTCCCGGTCCAGATCGGCGGAGACCATCGAGCTGCCGAACGCGTCACCTGCCTCGGCGGTGTCCGGGATTCCGGGGGAGTCCTGGGTGAAGACCTGCCTGGTGGAGGTCTGCAGACCGCTCTTGGAGCCGTACACCACACCCGCGTACCCGGCCTTGGTCCTGCCCCCGGCGGTGGCACCGGGCGCGGTGAACGCCAGGTCCGGGTAGCCGTCCCCGTTGAAGTCGTCGCGTCGCGGGGTCGGGGCGGGCACGGCCCGCGTGGGGGTCGCGGAGGCTGTAGCGGGGGCGGACGTCGACGCCTGGGCGGCGGCGGGAAGGGTGATCACGGCGGTCGCCACGGTGATGGCAAGAACCACGGTGATTCCTGGAGTGCGGATTGCCACGTGGACTCCTTCGTTCGATCAGCGATGAGGGGGCGGTGCGGGACTCGGCGGGTTTCCGGGATGTACGGGAGTGCAGGGCCATGCGCCGCACCGGCACTTTGCAGACTCAGACCAGTGGTGCCGCCCGAGGGTTGCGTTCCCCCTGGACTGTCACAGCTCTTCCACCCCGAATCCCGGCGGAGGCCTGATCCGATCGTCCGTCACTTCGGCGCCCGGCACCCCGGCACTTCGGCACCCCGGCACCCCGGCACCCCGGCACCCCGGCACCCCGGCACCCGCGCCATGGTCGGAGCCATGCACGCCGACGAGGCGCAGCCCACCCGGCTCCTCCTGGACCGCTTCATCGTCGACGCCGGTCGCGCCGTGCCCCTGGAAGCGGTCTGGGCGCACGGCTCCCTCGCGCTGGGGGACTACCGGCCCGGCCGCAGCAACCTCGTCGCCCTCGTGAGCAGGGCCGTCACCGACGTACAGAGGCGGCAACTGAGCGTTGTCCACCGCGCGTTGACGGCAGACGTACCGATGGCCGCGAAGCTGCACTGCTCCTACGTCGTGCGGTCGGCCCGTCCGACGCCAGCGCCTCCTCGCAGGTCGGCTCCATCAACACACTGATCCAGCAACGCCAGGACGCGATCCTCGTCGCGGCGCAAGTACGTGAAGGACGGCACCGTCGAGCAGTTCTCGCTGTGGAACCCGGAGGAGCTCGGCCACCTCGGCGCGTACGCGGCCGCGGCGCCGGCGTCGGGGCAGATCAGCGGCGCGGAGGGCGAGAAGTTCAAGGCGGGCGAGCTGGGTGAGTACACGGTCGGCAAGGACGGCGAGGTCATCCTCGGCGAGCCGACCGTCTTCGACAGGAAGAACATCGACGGGTTCGACTTCTGAGCGAGCCCGGCATGATCCAATCGAAAGACCCCAGGAATTCCGCCTCATGCGACGCGTGGACGTACCCGCCCCCGCCGGTACGGGGGACGAGGCCGGGCCCGTTCGCCTACCCGGCCGCCACGGCCAGCAGGGCGAACGCGGCGAGGGACAGGGCCGTCCGGATCCGGTGGAGGGTGTTCCAGCGGGACTCGAACGCCTCGCGGGCCGCGCCGTCGTCACCGCCCTCGGACTCCGCGAGCGCCTTGTTCAGCGGGATGTTCCCGGCGATCGTGACCAGGTGGCTGCCGACCCCGCAGACCAGCGCCGCCACGGCGAGCGCCCGGACCGTACCGTCGTCGGCTCCGGCGACCGCGGCGGCCGGGAAGGCGATCACGCCGAGGAAGAGGGCCAGGAAGACCGGTCCCGGCACCTTCTCGTTGAAGCGGCGCATCGCGGCCGCGAACCGCTCGTCCGGCAGTGCGGCGATGCCGGGCATCACCGCTATCAGGAAGGTCAGCAGGAAGCCCGCGTAGAGGCCGGTCGTGATGACGCCGAGTGCGAGGAGCAGGGCGGGGAGAGAGGACATGGTGCACATCATGTCCTCGGCGGCCGGGCCGCACAGCCGGCTTTCGCAGGATCGCGCGGCCCGGTGGCGGAGGGTGGGCGGCGGGGCACGGACCGCAGGGCGGGGCACGGACCGCAGGGCGGGGCGCCCCGTTGCCCCTCCCCCGACCCCTCGGTCCCTCGGTCCCTCGGCCCCTCGGCCCCGTCAGTCGATCTCGCCCTCCGGCGCTCCCCCGGTCCCGTTGTCGCCCCCGCCGCCCTTGAGCCGGTTCGCCTGTCCGATCGCGGTCGCCAGCTTCCGTACCGAATCGTCCTCGGTCTGCGATGCCAACTTCTCGGCCCGCCTCGCGAGTTCGGCGAGGCCGGGCGCGCCCGGCAGCCGGCCGCCGCGCAACGCGTCGGCGAAGTAGGCGGCGACCACGGTCACTTGGAGCCGCTTGCTGTCGCCGCCCCACAACGGGCCGTCGATCGCGTTCGTCGCGACCGACCCCGTCCGCTCGTGCGGCGCCCGGGTCTTCGGGTCCAGCCAGCGTACGGTCGCGGTCGCCACATGCCCGGCGGCGCCGTCCTTGAGGTGGACGGCGTACAGCGCCGTCACCGTGTGCCCGGGCCCGACCTCGCCACCGTCGACGCGGTCGTTGCGGAAGTCCTCGTCGGCGACCTTGCGGTCCTCGTAACCGATCAGCTTGAACTGCTTGACGGTCTCGGGGTCGAAGGCGACCTGGGCCTTGGCGTCGCGCGCGGTGAGTTCGAGGTGTGCGGGCAGCTGGTCGACGAAGACCTTCCGGGCCTGGGTCTCGTCGGCGATGTACGTGGTGTGGCCGTCGCCCTTGTTGGTGAGCTGTTCCATCAGCGCGTCGCCGTAGTCGCTGCCGACGCCGACGCCGAAGAGGGTGATGCCGTATTCGCGGCGGGCGGAGCCGATGCGTTCGAGGATGGCTTCGGCGTCGGTCGCGCCGGTGTTGGCGAGGGCGTCGGAGAGCAGGACGACCCGGTTGTTGGCGCCCTCGACGCGGCCGTCGACCGCCTCGTCGTAGCCGCGCCGGATGCCCGCCTCCAGGTTGGTGGAGTCGGTGGGTTCCATGGAGTCGACCCGGTCGCGGATCGTGCCGCGGTGGTCCCGCAGCCGGGTCATCGGCAGCAGCGTCTTCGCCTTGTCGCTGAAGGTGACCAGGGAGACCGAGTCGTCGTCGCGGAGTTCGTCGGTGAGGATGCCCAGGGACTTCTTCACCAGGTCGAGGCGGCCCGGTTCGGCCATCGAGCCGGAGATGTCGACGACGAAGGTGAGCGCGGCGGACGGGCGTTCGTCGCGGGCGGGGGCGGCCCGGGTGGCCAGGCCGACCCGCACCAGCGACCAGCCGTCCGCCCCGGCGCGGGCCCCGTCGAGATTCACGGTGAAGCCGTTGCCGGCCGGGCGCCGGTAGCCCTGGCGGAAGCTGTTGACGAACTCCTCGGGCCGCACGGTGGCCGGCTCGGGCAGGTTGCCGTCGGCGAGGGTACGGCGCGCGTATCCGTACGAGGCGGTGTCGACGTCCAGCGCGAAGGTGGACAGATAGTCGGGCGGCGCGGACTCCCGGAGCCCGCCCTGCTTCTTCGCGCCCTTCGCGCCGTCGCCGTCCGCGACACCGCCCGCCGCGGGGGCGGGTCCGGGCGCACCCCCGCGGTCCATGGCGGAGTTCTCCTTGGTCGTCGTGGCCGAGCAACCGGTGAGCAGCACCCCGCCCGCCAGCAGCACCCCGAGTACCGCGTGCCATGTCCGTACGTACGTCGCTCCGTACTTTCCTGTCCGGCGTTCCATCCCCAGCCCCCAACGTCGTCGTGTCAGCACTTGTGACTGTGCCGTGCGAGATGGCGCCCAGGAGCAGACGAAGACGTTGCGGATGAATCTCGATGCGGCAACGGAGGCCGGGGAACGGGTGGGAGGCCGGGCTCAGGACACGATGTCCTTACGGCTGAACCCCCGGAAGGCGAAGGCGAACAGGACCAGGGCATAGGTCACCGAGATCGCGGCGCCCTTCACCATGCCGCCCCATTCCAGTTCGGGCTGGAGCGCGTCTGCCCAGGCGAACTGCCAGTGTGCAGGCAGGAATTCGCGCCAGGAACCGAGCGCGGTGACGGCGTCCAGCACATTGCCGACGATGGTCAGCCCGACCGCCCCGCCGACCGCGCCCAGCGGGGCGTCGGTCTTCGTCGACAGCCAGAACGCCAGCCCGGCGGTGACCAGTTGGGAGACGAAGACGAACGCGACGACGAGCGCCAGCCGGGGCACGGTGTCCGAGGTCGCCAGCGCCCCGCCGGTGGGGAGTTCGAGCGGCCCCCAGCCGTACGCGGCGGCTCCCGCGGCCAGTGCGACGAGCGGCAGCAGCACCATCGCGGCCAGGCTGAAGCCGAGCGCCACGACGAGCTTGCTCCACAGCAGCCTGGCCCGTGGCACGGGCGCCGCCAGCAGGTAGCGCAGCGAGGACCAACTGGCTTCGGAGGCGACGGTGTCCCCGCAGAACAGCGCCACCGGGACGACGAGCAGGAACCCGGCGGACACGAAGAGGCAGGTCGCGGCGAAGTTCGCGGCGGACGCGGTCGCGGTGTCCATCAGGGTGAGCCGGTCGCCGCCGCCCCGCGAGGACGGTGTGCCGCCGATCGCGAACGCGGCGATCAGGATGAACGGCAGCGCGGCCAGCACCCCGCCCATGAGCAGTGTGCGGCGCCTGCGTAGCTGGCGTACCGCCTCGACGCGCAGCGGCAGGGTGTGCCGGGCACGGTAGCCGGGGGCGCCGGCGGCTTCGGTGACATCGACTGCGGCACTCATGCGGAGCCTCCGGAGATCAGGGTGAGGAACGCGTCCTCCAGGCGGCGGTGCGGCCCGACACCGGTCAACGGCACGTCCAGCCGGACGAGTTCGGTGATCAGCTCGGGCGAGGTGGCGCCGTCGAGCCGGACGAGCAGGCCGCGGCCGTCGTCCGTACGGGCCGCCGAACCGATGCCCGGCAGTGCGGCGATCTTCTCCACGAGGGGTTCGGCCAGTTCGCGCGCGCTGGTGACGAGCAGCATGTCGCCGGAGCCGGTGATCTCGGCGACCGGGCCGGCCTGGACGAGCCGGCCGCGGTCCATGACCACGAGGTGGGTGCAGGACTGTTCGACCTCGGACAGGAGATGGCTGGAGACGATGACGGTCCGGCCGCCGGCCGCGTACCGGATCATCACGTCGCGCATCTCGCGGATCTGGGGCGGGTCGAGTCCGTTGGTCGGTTCGTCGAGGATGAGCAGGTCCGGCATGCCGAGCATGGCCTGGGCGATGGCGAGCCGTTGCCGCATGCCCTGCGAATACGTGCGGACGGCGCGGGCCAGTGCGTCACCGAGTCCGGCGATCTCCAGGGCCTCTTCGATGTGCGCGTCCTCGGCGGGGCGCCCGGTGGCCTGCCAGTACAGCTCCAGGTTGGATCGCCCGGACAGGTGCGGCAGGAAGCCTGCCCCTTCGACGAACGAGCCGACGCGGGAGAGCACGGGCGCGCCCGGCCGGACGGCCTGCCCGAAGACCCGGATCTCGCCGTCGTCGGGCGCGATGAGTCCCATCAGCATGCGCAGGGTCGTGGTCTTGCCCGCGCCGTTGGGTCCGAGGAGTCCGAGCACCTGCCCCTTCTCGACCCGGAAGGACAGTTCCCGGACGGCGAACGGGGTCTCCCCTGCTCGAACGAAGCTGAGAGCTTGGGGAAGACCGGCGGACTTTGCGTACTTCTTCGACAGGCCGGTGATCTGGAGGGGTACCTCGGCGAGCGCCGGATCGGGTGCGGGGGTCGCGGTTCGGCGGCGGGCGGTGAGAAGCAGCAGGGCGGTGATCACGACAGCGGCGGCCGGGAGCCCCCAGGTCCACCACGGCAGGGTGGCCGCGGCGGTCTTCAGTGCGGGGGCGGTGGGGACGGTCAGCGGCCCTGCGGCGGTCACGGTGTACGTCGCCGGCTCGGCCGGTGAGGCGTAGCCGAGGTCGGTGGCGGAGAGGACCAGACGGAGCCGGTGTCCCGCGTCGAATTGGTGGTCGATGGCGGGCAGGGTCAGCCGCACGTCCTTGCCCTGCCGGTCCGGGGTGATCCGGAAGGGTGCGACCAGTTGGGAAGGCAGCACCTGCTGCTTGCCGTCCGGCGAGACGTCGTACACCTTCCCGAACAGCACGGCGTCGCCCCGCTGCGCTTCGACGTCGACCCGCACGGTCGGTGAACCGGTGACGCGCAGGGACTCGTCCAGCGGCGCCGAGTCGAAGCGGGCGTACTGCCCCGGGAAGTCGACCGAGAGGCCGACACCGAGGGACGACAGCCGGGAGAGTCCGCCGCCGACGCCGGGAACGGCCGAGATGGCGGGCGGGTTGGCCCCGGCGGGGTTGTGGAACGTCTGAGTCCGGTGGCCGAGGCTGATCGATTCTCCTCCGCTGCTCAGCCCGGGGTACGTGTCACTGCTCGCACCGCGCGTGAGGGCGGCCCCGTCGGTGGAGTCGAAACCTCCGGTCCGGGTGACGCGGAAGCCGGGCCCGGTGTCGGCGCCCTTGTCGCCCTTCAGATACCGGTCGAACCAGCCGTTGATCCGCTGCTGCACCCGGTCGCTCTCCATGTCACCGCCGTCGTGCCCGCCGGCGATCCAGTCGATGGCGACCGGTGCGCCGTTGCCGCTGATCGCCTCGGCCATGGCGTCGGCCTGGCCGAGCGGGAAGAGGGAGTCGGTCTGGCCCTGCACGATGAGCGCGGGCACCTTGATGCGGTCGGCGACGGCGCTCGGAGAGCGCTCGGTGAGCAGCGCCCGCGCGGCGGCGTCCGGTTTCCCGCTGACGGCGACCCGTTCGTACATCGCGCAGATCTGCTTCTCGAACTTCTGGCAGCCGCCGCCGGTGGTGACGAAGATTCCGGCCCAGAGCTTCTTGAAGACCCCGTCGGGGAACAGTGCGTCGGCCAGGTTCCAGTAGGTGATCTGCGGCGCTATGGCGTCGACGCGCTTGTCGTACCCGGCGGCCAGGAGCGAGACGGCTCCGCCGTAGGAGGCCCCGGTGACCCCGACCCGGGGATCGCCCTCGGCGTCGAGCTCCACCTCGGGGCGGTCCGCCAGCCAGTCGATCAGCCGGGACACGTCCTTGACCTCGCGGTCGGGGGCGTTGAGCGAGATCTCCCCGCCCGACTTCCCGAACCCGCGGGCGGACCAGGTCAGTACGGCATACCCGGCACCGGCCAACTGCTCTGCCTGCGCCCGTACATCGTCCTTACTGCCACCGAATCCGTGCCCGATCAGCACGGCGGGCCGGCGTTCCGCGCCCCCGGTGGTGAAGTACGAGGTGTCGAGGGACACCCCGTCGATCCGCATCATCCGGTCCTGGCGGTGCACTGCGGGCACGCTGTCGTCGGCCGCGGCGGTCCAGGTACCCGCACCGGCCAGCACGGCGAGCGCCACGAGGCCCGCGGCCCACCGGCCGCGGCTGCGGGGCATACGGGGCAGCAGCCGCCGCCACCGGGACGTGCGCGCATCAGGGGTCTCCATGGTTCCCGACCCTAAGCGGACCATCGCGGCGTGCGGGCAGCCGCCGGGGGGAACTCTCCGGCCTCCTTTCGGCGTACGGCACTCACCCGCCGTACTCCGTACGCGGTATGCCGAGGATCCCGGGCCGGGCTCACCGGGATTCCGCGCGGGTCACATGGTGTTGACGATGAGACCGATGTGGGTGAAGTAGTTGAGCCCGCCGAAGAGCAGGAACGCCAGTCCGGCCAGGCCCCAGACGCCTCCGATGACCGGGCTCAGCCAACTCCTGGGCCGGCGCAGGGCGAACGGGAACAGGAGCGCGCCGATGCCCACGAGGACGTACAGCCCGGACATGAAGCTCGCTTCCAGAATCGGCCACTTCGCGAACTCGCCGGAGATGGGTTCCTCGGGCGGTGCCGCGAAGAGGGTGTACTTCCAGCCCGCGGCGGCGATCCCGAAGCAGGCGAGCCCGAGGCCGAAGACGAAGACGGAGATGGGTGCGGCAACCCGGGCCGAGTGAACGATGCGGTCGGCGCTGTTGAGTTCGGCACCGCGTTTCCAGAGGTAGCAGGATGCGGCAAGCAGGAAGACGCCGAAGGCCAGTGCCGGTTCGCCGAAGATGATGTTGTCGAACGGGAAGCCCTGTCCGGCGAGCGGCCAGGTCAGGGTCATGTGAAGGCCGGTGGTGACAAGCGTGAAGCCGACGGCACCGAACGCCAGCACCCAGCCTTCGGGGGTGATGGTGCGATCGGAAGCGAGGAGCAGGCGTCCCAGCGCCACCACGAGCAGCAGCCCGGCTCCGGCGGCCACCGCCATGATCGTGTTGTACGTCGGCATCCTGGCCCAGTCGATCTTCAGGCCGGATGCCGCCAGGAGGATGGCATGGTGAGTCATGCACGCACGGTAATGCCCCTTATGTTCATTATCGGGTAATTAATCCTTTTGCCCGAGTCGGGAGCGGCGGGGTGGCCGGTTCGGGGCCGAAGGGGCCGAGAGGCCGAGGGGGCCGAAGGGTCCGGGGTCACGTTCCCACGGGATACGGCGTCTCCCGCGGCAGGAGTTCCGCCGCTTCGTCGAGCCGTCCGGCCGACACCAGTTCGCGGATCCGCCGGGCGAGCGGGGTGACGTCACGGATCGAGACCGCCCACTCGTCCGCGTACCGCCGCGCCGCCTCGCCGGAGAGGCCGAGTTGCAGGGAGCGGTAGGTGAGCCGGTTCAGACGGAGGTCGCGCTCGGGGTCCCACTGGACGCGGGCCGGACTCCGGCGCAGGCGCTGCTGCCAGGTGCCGCGGTCGGGGTGAACTCCCCGTACGTAGTGGGAGAGTTCGGAGTTGGCCAGCGCCCAGTCGAAGCCCTCGCGAGCGATCTCGACGGCCAGGACGGTCTCCTGCCCCTCCTTCATGGCCCAGCCGCAGCGGTACATCATCCACAGGAAGCTCGGCTTGATCCATGTCAAGCCGCGTTCATAGCCCTTTTTCTCTCTGCTTGTCGCCACTCATCACTCCTCCGTACAGCCCCCACTCATCTGGGGTTGACAGCGCCCGGGGGTATCGGCTTTCTCTGGTGACGGCTCAGTCAGCTAGTGGTGTGCTCCGGGTCGGCTGCCTGGGCTTCGGCGAACGTGCCGTAGTCGATGGAGCGGTTGAGCAGGGTGAAGTCCATGTCCCCGGCGGTGAACCGGCTGGTGTAGTAGTGCCCAGTTGCTGCCCGAGGGTTCAGGCCCGCGACAGAGATGCGGCAGGCCCCTTCGTGTCGAGGGCTGCGGTGCTGGTGCTCCACGCGGGGCGTGTTGTCGTAGAGGAACCCGATCTCTGCGGTGCCGGAGTTCTCGGGGGAACTGATGGTGGCGTTGCTTGAACGGGAGGTGCTCTCTTCGGTGCGGAGCGTGGCGTGCAGGCTCCAGAAGGTCTGCTCGATCGTCAAGTATGTGGTGATCGGGCCCCGGTTTCCGCCTTCGGGTATGTGGCTGTCCGGGCTCGGGGACAGGATCACGCGCCAGGTGCCGGTGACCCAGGGCCGGCCGGTGAAACGGTGGATGCTGGGCCAGTGCCAGACCCACTTGTCGAAGACGACCACGCCGTATCCGACAGCGGCCGGGATGTAGGCGAACAGGTGGCGGAACTGCGATGGGTACAGGCCCAGCGATCTACGGCAGACACACCCGACCGAAGCTGCTCGTTGGTTCGGGGATGGCGACGTACGACCCGACTCTGCGGTCCGCTCCGAAGGCAGAGGGAGATGTCTCGCTGGCAGCCCCCCTTTTATGTTCCGCTGCTTACCGACCGATCAGGGGCTATCCCTGATGTCAGGCTGATCCACGTCCCGGAGGACGGCCAATCCCCGCGTCCCCGCGCCGTCTGCCCTCGCCACCCGTGGGTACCTTCGCCTTGACGTCTGTTGCCGACCTTGGCGTCCGCGATACCGGGTTGGCGGTGTTTGAAGGAGTGGATACGGGCATGCCATCTGATGCTGAGCAAAGTGTGGCAAAAGGGTTCACATCAGCCGGCGCTACGCGGGTGATGAACGTGGCGTGCCGGCGGGTTGGGCTGGATGGTGACGGGGCGTCTCTGATCCGGTTGGGTGAGAACGCGTTGTTCCGGCTGGCGGCTCATCCGGTGGTGGTGCGGATTGCGCGGTCGACGGAGTATCTGGACTCGGCGCGGGGTGAGGTTGAGGTGTCGCGCTGGTTGGTGGGTGAGGGCTTCCCAGTTACGCGGGTGGTCGACGACCTGGAACAACCCTTGGTGGTCGACGGCCACCCGGTGACTTTCTGGCATTTGATCGAGGAGAGTGACCGAAAGCCGACATACGGGGAGCTGGGCGCGGTCCTCCGGGACTTGCACTCGCTCACCCTGCCGGGCGGTCTGTCGCTTCCGCCTTACCCGGTTCTGGACCGGACGGAGCGGCGGATCAAAGCGGCGGTCGACATACCGGAGGATGACCGCGCGTTCCTGCGTAAGCGGGCGTGCGAACTGCGGGACCGGGTACGGGATCTTCGGTTCGAGTCTGTGAAAGGCCCTGTGCACGGGGATGCGCATGTGCAGAATCTCATGGTGGACCGGAGCGGTCAGGTCACTCTGATCGATCTGGAGCGGTTCAGCTTCGACTTTCCCGAGTGGGATCTGATGGTCACCGCCACGGAACACGACCGCCTGGGGTGGCAGACCAAAGAGGAGTACGACACCTTCGTCGGCGCGTACGGTCGGGATCTGCGGACCTGGGTGGGCTTCCCGACTCTCCGGGCTGTGCAGGAGTTCAACATGACGACGTGGATCATGCAGAACGTGGGCGAGAGCGCCGAGACGGCGGCCGAGTATGCCCGTCGTATTTCCTCGCTCCGGAACGAGAACGCGCCGCGCGACTGGAACCCGGGGTAATCCCGGCTACTCGTCGTCCATCCGCTTCATCGCGTCTCGTACATGTTCGTTGAACTGCTGAACGACGGGGTTCGTCGCGTGGACAGAGACTTCGCGCTGGAAGTCGCCCACGTACCGCTGGAACCGGGCGGACTGGAGAGCGTCTCCCGCTTCGACAGCGAGACCTGCGGTCGTCACGGCCTCTTCGAGGTCGCCGTTGAGTAGCTGACTCTGGGCGAGCACCATGCGGCAGAAGCCGAGCGTACGAGCGTACTTGGGGTCGGTAAGGGCGACGGCGCGTTCGGCGAATCGGACTGCTTCGGGGCCCTGCCCGAGGTCGCGGAAGCAGTGGCAGAATTCGCCGATCAGCTCGGCTTCGTCCATGTAGGAGAGCCATTCGGGGTCGTCGGCGCAGTCGGCTCGCTCGAAGAACCTTTCCGCCTCGTTCATCGCGCGGGCGGCGCCCTTATGGTCCTGTGCGGTGGACAGGGCACGCGCCTCGTGGGCGGAGAACAGCGCCATGGCACGGGGTGTGGAGCCGGCCTTGCCGCCCTCGACCGACGCGCGGGCCAGCATGAGGGCGCGGGGCGCCTGGCCCAGATAGTTGGCCTGGTGGCTCATGTTGCTCAGGATGCGCGCACCCATCATGCGGTCACCCACCACCTGTGTCAGCCGCAGCGTCGACATCATGTAGCGGTCGGAGAGTGCATGGTTTCCGCTGTCGTACGCGCTCCAGGCGAGAAGTTGTGACATCTCCGAGGCGGCCTTGAACAGCGCTTCGCCCACTCTGGCGCTGTAGCTCGCTCCGAGGAGCGGAAGCACGTCTTCGCGGAAGTAGTGCCGGAACGCCTTGTGCGCGTGGCCTCCGCCGAACTGGAAGTCGAGCTGCATGAAGAACCCGGCGGCGGTCCGGATTGCAGCGACATCGCGCATGCTCACGCGGCGGGTGGCGGGGGCGTCTACGGGCACACCATCGGGGCGGGAAACTAGCCAGGAAAGGGCAGCGGAGTGCACGTCGTCATCGGGAAGCGGGGGTTCATCCGACGGGCCGTCCTCTGGACGCTGGTGGGTGAGACCGTCGAGGGTTTTCAGCGTCTCGGTCAACGATCCGGCGTACCGCATGCGGACCGCGGGAACAGGTGACGACGGGACACCGGGAAAACCAAGGTCATTCGGTGTGATCCTCCGCCGTAACTTGTCGCTCAGTGCCTCGGCGACGAACGCGGCGGTCTGCCGCTGGATACCGCTCCCGTCCAGCCACCGCTGAACCGCGACGTGCGTGGTCCCCAGGTGTGCGCCGTGTCGCTGCGCGACCTCGCGAACCCGTTTGGCCAACCCCTTGTTCGATGCTCCGGCCTCCGCCATGACGGCGGCCAACTGATGGTTCGGCTCTTTGTTCACGTTCTGCTGGCACCCCCGGCGTCACGTCAATTACCCATTCTGTCACAGCAGTTCTAGCGGAGGGGGTTCATCATGAACCCCCTGACGCCCGCTTCCGAACCCCCAGTGTGCATGTGAACCCCCTTGTGAACGCTCCCTCATGACCGAAGACGGTCGTTGACTGTCGAGACAAGACACCCCGGCGGTGCGTGGCGGCACCCCGGGGCATGGCCAACCTGATGGAAGCAGGTCGACATGCGAAACCATATCGGCAGGATTTTCGAGTGGCTGCTGAACCTCTTACTGCCCGCGCCGGGCCACCACCGCGCGGCGGGAAACAACCCCGCCCGGGGATGTATGGACACGCCGACGATGAGCCTCCCGCGTATCCCGGACCCCTACGTCTGGCCCTCGATCCGCGGTGAAGACGTCCGCCTTGTCCGCCCGTACATCGTCGCGCACGAGCGCCGCACCCGGTCCCGTCTCGTCTCGTCTGCGGCTGCTTCACGGGCCTCGGCTGCACCGCCCACCGGACGGTGGTGACATGGTGAGCAGGAACCCCCGCCTTCTCCCCTGGCTCGGCCCGGCCGGCCAGCGCTCCTACCTCGTCACCGACCACGGCGGTCGAAGTCATCTTTCCCGGCTCGCTGACGAGATAGAGGCGATCCAGCTCCAGGCCGGCGACATCCTCCTCGGCCACGCCGCCGACATCCTCAAGGACGAGAACGTCAAGCCCTGGGAACTCCGCTACCTCAGCGCCCGACTCTACGAAGCGTTGCGTGACGCGCTCCGGGTCGCCGAGAGCAGGGGCAACCGGCTCCGCGAACCCGATGACGACGATGTCGAGCCGGACGACGACCCGGCACCCACCGACGGAACAGCCACATGAGCCGGAGCACGGGCGGGACACGGGAGTGGGAAATCGCACCGGCAGCGAGCAAAGCCGTGATCCGCGAACAAGACGGCCGGTTGACCCTGCCACTCCAGATCAACCGCCACGACGCCCCGGTCGCCACCGCCCGGCTGCTTCTGACAGTCGCTGAGGCGGAACAACTCCACGCCTCGCTCTGCCACGCGCTCGACAAGGAACCCGTACCCGACGGCGCACCGGCATGCCGCAAACCGATCCAGTACCCCGGCGGCCGACACCGATTCTGACCTCTGTCGGGCAAGCAACCGGCTGGGGCCACTCTCAACAAGCGCTGACATGACACCGGACCACCCCTCAAACCCTGGCAGGCGCGGGGTGGTCCGGCAGGGGACCGCTCATAAACGATCACGAACCCCGGTGCCGATGGTACCGGGGCTCTCGTCGTGTCCACATACGGCGCGGCCCAGCAAGGTCAGTGTTCAGCCAGCCTGCGGGGAAAGGGACTTAAGAGAATGGACGGCATCGGGGACGACGCATTCGACTCCCACGACCTGGACCCTGACGCGGCCTTGTGGGTACGCGGCGTCGACTACCTGGCCGGCTGGCAAGACGCAACCCAGGCAGCGACAGAACTCGGCAACGCGCTGACAGCGGCAGGCATAGACACGACGGGGAGCAAGCTACGCGCCACGGCCAGTGCGGACGGCTCGGCGCTGGTCAAACTCGAACTCTCAGCAGCCGCCGCGCGGGAGATTGCTACGATCACCCGGAGAGCTGGCGTCCAGGAGCGCAGGGCCGGCTGAGCGTGAGCAGATGCGAGCCCACTCGCTCTGGACGGGTGCTTAGAAGGCGCTTGGATGTTCGGGGCCACCAGGATGCGTGACCAGCACGCTCACGTCGAATGTGCCGCTGATCCGGCCTACTTCGACACACATTCGACAGACCGCCGCAACGAGGCATGTGTGCCAGCCACTGTTGGCTTGCCTCAATCCTCTTCGTCACACCGTTCCAGAACCAACCCGACGGACCTGTCCGCCAGACCGTTGCCGTCCTCCAGGTGTAGATGGCTCCCGTCGGGAACGCCGTCCTTCGCGAGAGTGAGCAGATGGCTGGCGAGCGTTCTGAGGCCTGCGGCATTCGCCTCGATGGCGACCTCACGACCGAAGGTTCCGTACCTCGATCCGTGCGTCCTCCTCCCAGGTGAAGACCTGTGCGACACCATCGGTCACGGTCGTGACTTGGGTGCTCTCGGCTGGCGCGCTGCTGGATTCGTAGGTCATGCAGACCATCCTCCTGCCTCACGCACACGGCTCCGGAGGGCCCTGCACTGTTCAGGATTCCCGCAGGTGCCGGGTCCCCCGTGGCCTGTTGAGTGATTCCCCGTCCACAGTTGGTCCGCAGCACGCCAGACGGTTGAGGGCGACTGCTGCCCCAAGTTGCCTGGTGGCTGCAGCGCCCGTTAGGGCAGGTCCTCCAAACGGGCGAGTAGCCCGGCAGCTGCCGCTACAGCGGCTGCTGCGTCCGCCAGCCACCAGGTGAAGTGTTCGGTGGTACGCGCGTCGTCGTGTTGGGCGCCGCTGAACAGCGCGTAGGCTTCCTGGATCAAGACCGCCCAACGCTCCGCCTGGCTCCGGTCGTTGGCTGGCTTCTTTGACGCCTCCCGGCAGACGGTCCAGGTCTTGCAAGCATCGCGCACCGCATCCAGCGCGGAACGGGCCTTGCCGACGGCCGCTTCGAACTCGCCGACCCCGACCAGCTCGCCACTGGCCGCAGCCCCCTCGCCGGCAAACCGCCTCGAAGGACGCCGATGAGCCTCAGAAACGTCCCGGTGAAGTCCGACCGCCGTACCTGAGCGCGGAGTCACGTTCGACGCGAGCAGGCAGGTCACTCGGATCAGCAGAACGGGGATCTTCGAGAGGACGCGATGATTCCTGTATACCCAACACGATCTTTACGTGAGGATGAGATCACGACTCGATCCTCAAGGACGCTGCATGACATCAAAATTGACGTCCCGTCATCACGGGCGACTTGAACTGACCTGGACGGACAAGGACAAGACTCTCCTGTCTACGGGTGACGGCAGGTATGACTACTCATTCGTCGACTCGTCGGACTACCGCGTCTCCGAGGTCCGGTTGCTCCACAAGGTCAGTCAGTTCGCGGCCGCCACACCCCAGGAGCGGCCGGCGGAGCTGCCGGAGCCGACCGAAGACAATCTCCTCGTCACCGGCGACGCCATGCACGCCCTCGACGCCCTGGCCAAGATCCCGGCCTACGCCGCCCGGTATCTCGGCAAGGTGAAGCTGGTCTACATCGATCCGCCGTTCAACACCGGTCAGGCGTTCTCGCAGTACGAGGACAGCATTGCGCACTCGATCTGGCTCACCCTTCTCAGAGATCGCATTCGCCAGATCAGGCCGCTGCTGACCGAGGACGGCTCCGTGTGGGTGCATCTGGACCACACGGAGTCTCACCGGTGCCGCGTGGTCTTGGACGAGGAGCTCGGTGAGCATAACTTCGTCGCCGAAGTCGCCTGGCAGAAGGCTGACTCGCCTCGGAACGACACCAAGGGGCTGTCGACGTCGCAGGACACCATCCTCGTCTATCGCAAGAGCGAGGCCTGGATCCCGAACCGCATGCCAAGGCTTGCGGTCTCGAACACGTCCCGCTACAAGTCGCGGGACGGCGACCCGGTTCCTTGGCGCGACGGTGATGCGACGGCAGGCGGCGCCGCTACGCACCAGCCCATGGTCTATGCGATCGAGCACCCGGTCACCGGGAAGAGGATGTATCCGCCGCCGGGCCGCTGCTGGGGCAAAGCGCAGTCGTGGATGCTCGAACAAATGTCCGAGTATGCCCCGTACGAGCTTCGCGACATCCACGACGAGGTCGAGCGGGCCCGGATATGCGGCACCACGCCAGACAAGGTGAAGCCCGGGGTGCCCGCGATCGCGCTGTCCGTTCCGCTCGAAGAAGCCGCCGCGAAAGCCCGGGCGCGCTTCGACGCCGGTCACTGGCCAGACCTCGTCATGCTCGGCCTTCGGGAGCAGATCCAGCGCAAGAAGCACCTCGAGGACAACGGCCGGGTACCGGAAACCTTGTGGCTGGGCAGCGAGGTCGGCGGCAATCTGCGCGGGAAGAACGAGATCAGGAATCTCTTCCCGGACGAGCACCCGTTCGCCACCCCCAAGCCGGAGCAGCTGATCGCCCGCATTGTTCATATCGGGTCGCTCCCAGGCGACATCGTTCTGGACTGCTTCGGTGGATCCGGCACGACAGCGGCGGTCGCCCACAAGATGGGACGCCGATGGGTGACCTGTGAACTGCTCTCCTCCAACGTGAGTCGATTCCTGCTTCCTCGCCTGACGAAGGTAGTCAACGGAGAGGACCCAGGAGGCGTCACCAGCATCACCGAGCGAATAGCCGCGGTCGCCGGTGACGACGAAGACGACATGGAGCTACCCGAGGGGGTCTCTCCGGAGAACGCGCAGGAGTTCAACCGGGTGCTCAGCAAAGTGGCCAAGGCGAACTTGGCCGACCTCGACGAGAAGACCATCAAGGCATTGAAGGCCGCTACCAAGACCAAGAACGTCACGACCCTGAACTGGCACGGGGGCGGCGGCTTCACGCACCTGCGCGTCGGGGAGTCCATGCTCGAGGAGGTCGCCGGCATCGTCGTGCTCGCCGACTGGGCAACTCAGGGGGCGCTCGCTGAGGCGATGTGCGCTCAACTGTCCGTGCCGTACGAACCCGACGACATCTTCGCTGGCCGCCAGGGCCGCACCCGCTATCTCGTGATCGACGGGATGGTCGGGAAAGGGACCATCGCGTCCGTCCTCGACCGGCTGCCCGAGGGCGAGGTCGTCGAGATCTGGGCGACCCAGATCGACAGCGACGCAACCGAGACACTGAGGGTTGACCGACCCGGCTCCAAGCTCGAACTGATCCCGGACAAGGTCCTGGACAACTACCGCCGTACGTCCGCCTCGAAGGCCCCGTTCGGGGCCGGCCGAACCGTACCGCCACCCCGTATCACCACGGAGACGAGCGACTCCGCCGCCGCAGGGGCCGAGAGGGAGAGTGTCTGATGGTGGAGCTGCGATTCCAGGCCGATTTCCTCGACGAGGTAGCACACCGTCTCGACCTGCGTGAACCCAACCGCAAGGCCATCGAGTCGGTGATCCTCCGCACCTCCGATCACTACGACGTCCAGGAGAGCTCCGACCCCTTCGAATGCATCGTCGACTCGGCGACCGGTGTCGGAAAGACCTATGTGATGGCCGGGCTCATGGAGTACCTGGCAGGCGCCGAGAGTCCGGCACGGAACTTCCTTCTGCTGGCACCCGGCCGCACCATCCGTGACAAGTCGGTACAGAACTTCACGCCCGGCAACCCCAAGTCACTGCGGCCCGTGATGCGCTCGGCCCCGTACGTCGTCACCGCCGACAATTTCAACGCGCCAGCCACCAGGGTCGCCATGGACGACGCGAGTGTCACCAAGCTATACATCTTCACCGTTCAGGCTCTGACCACGTCCACGGGCGAGGGCCGCGCCACCCATGTCCACTCCGAGAACCTAGGCGCCTCGTTCTTCGAACGCCTCGCCCGTCTCGACGACCTGGTGATCCTCGCCGATGAGCACCACTGCTACCGCGGACCGGCGTTCTCCCGGACCATCACCGACCTCAAGCCGGAACTCGTGGTCGGCCTGACCGCCACACCGGTCAGGGCCGACGAGGACCTGGTCGCATTTAGGTACCCGCTCGCTGCAGCCATCGCGGACGAACTGGTCAAGACCCCGGTGATGGTCGCGCGCCGTGACGACCGCACCGACACGGAGACCAAGCTCCTCGATGGCGTCAACCTTCTGCGGTACAAGGGCGCAGCGGCCGACGCGTACTGCACCGAGCATGAACTGCCGCGCGTCAACCCGGTCATGCTGGTCATCGCCGGGTCTATCGAAGAAGCGAGGGAGTACCAGGACGTCCTTGACTCCAGCTCCTTCGATGCTGGCGCCTGGGTCGGTACGACCTTGCTCGTGCACTCGAAGCTGAAAGGCGACGAAAAGGAGAGAGCCCTCGCTGACCTGCAGGCGGTGGAGGAACCCGACTCGCCCGTGCGGATCATCATCAGCATAGGGATGCTCAAGGAGGGTTGGGATGTCAAGAACGTCTACGTCATCGCATCCATGCGCGCCTCCGTCTCCGCGGTGCTCACCGAGCAAACCCTTGGCCGCGGCATGCGGCTCCCCTTCGGACGCTATACACAGGTGGAGTTCCTCGACACCCTTGAGGTCCTGGCCCACGAGAAGTACGGCGACCTGCTGAAGAAGCGCAGCGTCCTCAACGAGGCGTTCATCGACTACGGCACCTACGCGCATCTACGGCGAGCGGCCGACGGCAGCTTGGAGGTTCGCCAGACGGCCATCCCCGCGCCGGGCCTGGTCATCCCGGCTACACGGCCTTCCGCAACGGCCCAGACCGGAGATCCTGCGGCAAGTGAAGAGTTCTTGTTGTCGCCAGAGCCGGGCGACCTCAAGACAGCTCCGGCATCGACAGCCGCAGCTCCCATCGTCGGGATCGTGGACCAGGAGAGCCGGGCACGCCAGGCGAGGAAGGACGCGCAGTCCGGCACGATCATCGAGTATCCGGCGTTGCCGGACCGGGAGCCGATCGTGATCCCGCGACTCGTGTCCGTACCCCACCCGACAACGGTCAGCCTGAACGATATTGATCCGGAGGACTACGGACCGTTCCAGCGCCTCGGACGGGCATTGGTCACCGAGCACTCCGAGGAGCTGCGCCGCACCAAGCTGTCTGCGAGCCACAACTGGCAAAAGGCCCAGGTCCGCGCGGAGACTGCCCGAGACTCGATAAGGGCCGCTCTGCCTCTGGACATCCCGCTTCAGGAGACCCGCAAGGCACTCATCCGCCGCGTCATGTCGGCCAAGGACGTGCCGAACCGTAAGAACGAACTCGGGGCCGCAGAGAGGATCGTCGACTGCGTCATTGAGGCCATGGGCGACGAGGCTCAAGAGTGCCTGTCGGCCTTCCTCGAGGTATGCGGGCAGCGACTTGCCCGGCAGATCAGCAAGACACTGCGGGACTTCAACCCCACCCAGATCATGTACACCGACGATGTCGAATGGCTGGCAATCGACAAGACCCGTAAAGCGCAGCGGAAACAGGAAGCCGGACACGCAGACGGGACGTTCGACAAGAACCTGGCATTCAACGGATGGCAGAAGAACCTGTACAGCCACGCCTGGTTCGACAGCTCTCCCGAGTTCCAGACGGCCGGTCTGATCGATAGCAGCAGCTCCGTCGTGGTCTGGGCACGCCTTCACATCAACGACGTGCCGATCCAGTGGACCACGGACGGCCGGAACTACAACCCGGACTTCGTCGTCATCGAGGAGATCGAAGGGAAACGCTTCGGCTGGCTCGTAGAGACGAAGAGCGACAAAGACATGTCCGCTGCGGAAGTCCAGGCCAAACGGCGCGCAGCGAAGAAGTGGGCCAATACAGCCAACTCCTCCCCGCAAGTCCGAGGCGTCACGTGGAAGTACCTTCTCGCCGGTGAGCAGGACGTCGAGGACGCGGCTGGGCTGTGGGGGCGGCTGAAGGAGTTCTGCGGATAACTAATCGTTTCAGAACGAGCTGATCCGCAGGACTTGTGCTGAGCGATCTTGGTCGACAGGATGTCTGGGTGGCTACTGACCTCGATCTTTCGTGACGGCTCATCAGGTGAATTGGTGGGCCGTTTCGGGTTTTTCGGTGTGTGAGGGAAGGCCGGCGGCCCGGCTGTCGCGTCGGGTGGGCGCCGGGCTCCACGGCTCCTGTCGAGGGTGGTGCTGCTCGTAGGGCAAGGCGATGCTGCGTGGGGCGCCTCGCGTGGTCGATTGCGCTGACGCTTCCCCACGGGGCCTAAAGGTGGACACGCGGTCGGCGGAGTCCTAATGACCGAGTCAAGCCCGTCGCGCTCAGAACGGGCACGCAGCGGACACGGTGACCCCCTCGACGCGAACTATCGGCACGACGGCCGCTGAGGGCTGTCGGCCCGGCCACACGGGCTGTGGGGATCAGCCACGGTTATTGGTGGTCGGTGTGGTTGCTGTACTTCTCTGCTGTACTGCTGGCCCTGGGACAGACCGATACGGGGCGGTGGAACGATGAGCAGTCGCGGAGTGCTGGCGGTCGTGGGTGCGGCAGCTGATGGAGTCGAGACGCTGCGCACCGGACTGGTGGAGCCAGCCATGGCCCTTGGCTGGCAGGTAGCCGTGACCCTGACGCCCAATGCCGGCCGATGGCTGAGGGCGAACGGCGAGGTGGACCGACTGGAGACACTGACCGGCCTGCCGGTGCGGGATACACCCCGCCTTCCGACTGAGCCTCGCCCACACCCTGTCGCCGACTGCTACGTCGTCGCCCCGGCAAGTGCGAACTACGTCGCCAAGCTAGCGACGGGCATCGCCGACAGCCAAGCCCTGACACAGGTGGGCGAAGCGCTTGGCACGATCGGCGTTCCGGTGGTGGTGTTCCCTCGGATCAACGCTGCGCATGCGCGGCACCCGGCGTGGGAGCGGCACATCGAGACGCTGGGGAAAGCAGGCGTGGAGCTGATCTACGGGGCTGACATCTGGCCACTCGACGAACCGCGCCGGGGCCCAGCAGATCAAGAGCTTCCCTGGACCGCGATCTTGACGTCCGTACACCGGGTAATGGGGAATTGAACCTGCCCCACGAAGGCTGTCGAACGCTGACCACTGCTGTGATAATTCGACCATGCCTACGATGACTGATCTGGAAGAACGCGAGATCCGTGAGTACGTGACTTCCCAGACACCACCGGAGTCCGAGGACGGAGTCACCCTGGTGCAGAAGGTTGGCTGCCGAAGAGTAGCTGGTCGAAGTCATGATCTCTACGACGTCTGGATGTCGAGCGGACAGCGTTGGTGGGTCATTACGGACATGACCAATCTCTACTCACAGGATGACTTCAAGAGTCTCGATCAAGTATTCACCTACCATCTCGGCCTCAATACCATCCTCCATGAGCAGTTCAACGTACAACCGGATGAAGAACAGATTGAACATGTCAGCAAGCCATGGCGCCGCTATGCCGGAGCCGTCGATGCGATGGCGGCCGCACAGGAAGCTGAGGATTTTCAAGCTGTAGGCATACGCTGCCGTGAAGCCCTACTGGCATTGGTGCGCGAGAACATGAACGCTGAGTGGGTTCGCGTGCACGAAGAGACCCCACAAGTAGCCAACTTCAAGGCGTGGTTCGGGATCTTCGCAAACAGCCTCACGGCAAATAGCAAGCCGCGCGCCTACCTTAAAGCACTCGCGGTGAATACGTGGGACCTAACCGTATGGCTACAGCATTACGTCGACGCCTCTGAGCTGGACGCCGAGGTCGTGCTCGGCGCCACACAGCAACTCTTGAGAACCTTTACGTTGCTCCGTGTGCGCCACGATCAGCCAGTGGAACAGCGTTGCCCGAACTGCGACTCCTATCAGGTAGTAGAGGAAAGCAGTGAGCTAATTGAGCGAGATGCACAATTCGGCACACTACTGCACGACGAATGCGTGTCATGCGGGTGGAAGTCGGAGCAGAAGTTCACCCAGTGGCCTCTGGAACAGTTGAAGCGGCTGATCGACTACAAAACCGGTGCTTGGAGTCCACCCAAGAAATCGATGGAAGAGCTTGAGGTAAAGGACTCAGACAACTAGCCACGACCCTGAAGGTCGGCGGAGCGGCTTTGGCCGGTGTCCTGCCCGGTTTGGGGTCGAGCATGATCAGGGGGCCGTACGCTGGCTGGCAACTCGGGCAGGCTGTGATCCTGCCCGGAATTTGAACGAGTGGCCCCCTGGTCTTGCTCGACGCGGGACCCGAACCGGGGAGGTGGCTAAAGCCGTGGAGCCGACCGCCCCAGCCACAGCGGGTTTCCCCACCCTCGTGCCGGCCGTTTCTCTCGGGCTGGTGTCCGCGCTCGGTGCGCCGCCGCCCCGGCCGGGGGCAGCCGGGGCGGAGACAGAGGCAGCCCCCAGCCGGGGGGGCTGCGGCGCGCGCCGCGCTTGCGCGGCGCCTTGAGTAAGTGAAGACAGGTTTCGACAGTTACCTGGGACGCGGGTTCAGAGGGCGTGTAGTGCGCGGGGGCTGTCGGCGGTGATTCGGTAGGCGAGTTGGGTGCGGTCGGCGCCGGCGCGGAGTTCTTCGAGGATCAGCGGGCGTTGGTCTGTGCCGAGGGTGACGCGGGTGGCATGGACGATGGGGGTCGCGTCGGGGATCCGGAGCGTGACGCGCTCGTCGGGCAAGGGCATGCGGGCGCTGACGGTCTCGTCCCAGGTGAGTGTGTGACCAACTGCCGCGAGGATGGCGTAGATCTGTTCCGGCTCTGTGTCCGGGGCTTCGCCGAGCTGTTCGGCTTCGTTGGCCGCGGTGGCGAACGGGATGAGCACTCGGTGCAGCGCGCGGGTGTCGGTGCGCGGGTCGGACAGTAGGCGGTCAACCGCGAACAGGGCTTCGCCTTCTGCCAGTCCGAGGAGCGGGCCGGTGGTCGCCGTGGTCGTGGTGCGGTAGACCGACGGGGCCTCGACTTCCTGCCACGCTTGGTGGCCAGTGCGGAACGTCCTCCCGCTGCGGGTAATGGTCCGCTTGATGGTGACTGCCGGGGCGGGCATGGCTCGTACGTAGCTGCCCTTGCCATGGATGACCTCGATCAGCCCCTCCGCACGGAGGGCAGCAATGGCCTTGCGTACGGTCGGGCGGCTGACCTGGTAGCGATTGATGAGTTGGGCTTCCGAGGGGAGCGGGGCTCCGGGCTTGTACTCGCCCGTCGTGATGCCGCTGCGGATTTCGGCGGCGACCTGCTGGTACAGCGCGCCAGGACGCTGGATCTCTCCCATGCCGGGCCTCTCCTCATCACCTGTGGTGTCCGGTCCTGACGTGAGCTGACGTCACTCGTAAGCATAAGTGGTTGCGTTCTTCGGTCAAGACATGCAGACTCTCAACTCGTACGTACGAGTGACGTCACATGACGTCCTAGCGTTTCAGCGGCCGAGGAGACCCATCCATGCAGTCCATCCCTGTGGACACCTCCCGACTGGGCGTGCTTCGGTGCGCGGTCGGGCCTGAACCGAAGATCAGCGACTTCGAAACCAAGGAGGTCAAGAAGGACCGGGACGGCAACACCATCTACTCCGTAGCCGTGACGGTCCGCCAGGAAGGTCGTCGGGTCTCGGTGATCGAGATCGCCGTCACCGGAGAACCCAAGGGGGTGGTCGAGGGCGCGGAAGTGCGCGTGACAGGTCTCGACGCCTTCGCCTGGGCGATGGGCGACCGACACGGAATCAGCTTCCGCGCAGCGGCCATCACCCCCGTACCGACCGGCAACACAACCGCCACCGCACCCGCCGGCAAGACGGGGGGTGCCTGATGAATTCGATCCTGCTCGCGTTCGCCCTCGCCTTACTGGCGTGGTTGCTACTCGTCGGCAAGGAACTGCAACAGCGGCGGCCAGACTGGCACTGGTACGTCACCGGCTACCCCCGTACTGCTCTGCGCGTGGTGTTCACCTGGTCCAAGGTGGCTTACGTCAACGGCCTCACGGTCTCTCCCAAGCCCACCCGCCGTATCTTGGGGGACCTGGCAGTCAGGGGCGAGCCACTGCGGCCCCGGGCCCCGCGCTGCTCGTTCCCCCGGCTCACCCCGAACGGTCTGGAACTCCTGGTGCGGTTACGCGCCGGGCAGACCCCGACCCCGTTCGTGGCTGCGGCAGACGCATTCGCGCACGCCTGGCGCATGCACGCCGTACGGGTCGCCTCGCCGGAACGCGGTGTCGTACTGATCACAGCCACGGCCACCGATCCACTGGAACATCCCGGCCGTCCTGCTGTGCCGGAGTCCGCCGTACTGCTGTCGGTGGTCGTGGGTGCGCTGGAGACAGGTCGTGCATGGGTGATGGACTTCCGGCGTGTGCCGCACTGGCTGATCGTCGGTGCCACGCAGTCCGGTAAGTCCACGCTGATCGCGCGGCTGGTCACGCAGCTCGCCCCGCAACCGGTCGCCCTGGTCGGCATCGACTGCAAGGGCGGCATGGAACTCGGGCTGGTCGAACAACGGCTCTCCGCCCTGGCCACCTCCCGTAGTGATGCGGTCATCGTCCTCGGCGCGCTGGTCACCAACATGCAGGAGCGCATGAGGCTCTGCCGCGCTGCCGGTGCCCGGTCGATATGGGACCTGAACGAGAAAGTACGGCCGGTGCCGGTAGTCGTGATCGTTGATGAACTGGCAGAGCTGTACCTGACCAACGGCAGCAAGGAACAGCGAGCAGAGGCTGAGCAGTGCTCGACCTACCTCCTGAGGCTGGCACAGCTCGGCGCGGCCCTCGGCGTCCACCTGGTAGTGGCCGGCCAGCGGGTCGGCTCCGACCTCGGTCCCGGAGTCACCGCGCTCCCTGCCCAGTTGAGCGGCCGGATCTGCCACCGCGTCAACGATCCCGGGACCGCAGAAATGGCGCTCGGTGATCTCAACAAGGATGCCGTCGCGGTCGCTCAGTCGATCAGTGAGGCAGAACAAGGCGTCGCGGTGACCGTCGGCGACATGGGCAGCTGGGTCCGTGCCCGGTCACGGCTCACCACGTCCGACGAAGTGCAGGAAACAGCGACGGAGTGCGCGGAGCTGACTCCGTGCCTGCCGTACCTGGCGAACGCGGTGAAAAGCGTTCCGGCGCATGAGTGAGTCCGCAGCTCTTCCGCTGGCCCTGGTCTTCGGGCTGGCCACCGTGCTCCTCGTCCGCTCCCGCGAGGTGCGGTGGTGGGAAGCGGTACTGATCGCCCTGTTCGGCATGTACCTGGGACAGACACCGGTCATCTTCACCGCGGACGGCCTCGTGAACTGGTTCCTGTCCGGCTTCACCCACACCTGAGAGAAGCAGGGAGCGACCGAACCATGCCCATGCGCCGAGTCCGCTGCCCCATCTGCAAGGGCGAGCGCCACCCCAAGACCCACACCGGCCACCGGCGACGCTGCCGCTGCTGCCGGGGCACCGGCACCATCCGCTGACCCATCCCGCACAGCACTGTCAGCAACAACCCCGGGAGTGATCTCCATGGACGAATCCCACCCAGCCGAACCCATCCGTGCCGCTACGGCGGCCCATCCCGGGAGGTCCCCACCATCCCCGCCGAGAACCCCTCGGCTGACAGACGCGCCGTGCTCAACCGTACGGCGCGTCTGCGTCAGCTCTCCGAAGTCGACCAAGACCTGATCCGTCTCGTCCAGAATCCCCGCTTCGTCCGATGGCTGGAGCAGGTAAACGCCACCGGCGGCTGCGCGCACCCGATCCACCTCGCTGGCTCCACCACCACGCGCGACGCCACCAGCGGCGAAGTCCTGCACCAGTACGACACCAACGACGAACCCGGCGAACGCCTGCTCATCCGCTGCCGCAACCGCCGAGCCACCGTCTGCGCACCCTGCTCCCGCCTTCACGCGGGCGACACTTTCCATCTCGTCCGCGCCGGACTCGTCGGCGGGAAGTCCGTACCGACCGACGTGCGGGAGCGGCCCCGGCTGTTCGTCACCCTCACAGCGCCCTCATTCGGCGCCGTCCACCGCGCTACCGCCGACCGCGAACTATGCCGACCGCGACGCAACGCCGAACGGTGCGAACACGGCCGAACCCCCGGCTGTCCGGCCACCCACGACGCAACCGACCCCGCCGTCGGACAACCGCTCTGCCCCGGCTGCTACGACTACCCGACCCACATCCTGTGGCACGGGCACGCCGGACGGCTGTGGAAGGCGTTCAACGACAACCTCTACAACCACCTCGCCACCCGCACCGGGCACGCCCGCAGCGAACTGCGCCGGGCGGTACGCATCTCGTATGCCAAAGTCGCCGAGTACCAACGGCGCGCGGCCGTCCACGTGCACACGGTCGTCCGTCTCGACGGCGCGGGTGGCCCGGACGATCCGCCTCCGCCCTGGGCAACAGCCGACGTCCTAGCGGCTGTCGTCCCTACCGCCGCAGCAGCCGTGCACCTGCGCACCCCGTACAGCAGAGCACTGGGGGAACGAGAACTGCGCTGGGGTGCCCAACTCGACGCCCGGCCGCTCCGCGCCTTCGGAAGTGGTCACGACGGCCTGACCGACGACGCAGTTGCCGCGTACGTCGCCAAGTACGTCACCAAAGGCGCGGCCGACACCTCCGCCGGCCTCGACTACCGCGTCACGCACCCGGACGACATCACCGCGGCCCGGCTCTCGCCTCACGTACGCGCTCTCATGCGCACTTGCTGGCAACTCGGCGGCGTCCCGGAACTCGAACCCCTCCGGCTGCGCGCCTGGGCCCACACCCTCGGGTACCGGGGCCACATCCTCACCAAATCACGCGTCTACTCGACCACGTACACAGCCTTGCGCGCCGACCGAGCCGAACACGAACGAACCGCGTCCGACGCCACCGACGAACCCGGCACGATCACAGATGCCCGCTGGCGGTACGTCGGCTCCGGCCACTCCCCCGGCGCCACCCTCATCGCAGCAGGCATCGCCGAGGATCAAGCCCAGAACCGCGAGATCGCCCGCGCGGAGATCGGTCGGTCAAGGGCGGTCCGATGAACCAACGTGACCGGGATACAGAGATGGCCCGGCACTTGGACCGTGTGTGCCGGAAGTTCTCCACCAAGATCAGTCCGGAAGCTGCTCGCCGCCTGGCCCGGCTCCTGGAGCGCCAACCGGGCGGGAAGATCGAGTGAAAAGCGAGAGGGGCCCCAGCTGCGGGCCCCTCTTCGTTCGATGTGGTCAGAGCCAGATCGGGTTCTGCTCTATGTCGATCCTGCCGTAGTCGAACTGGCGGCCCTTCTTCGTCGCTTCTTTGATCTTGACGGCGGCGAACAGGAACCGCATCACGGCGTTCATGCGCTGGTAGTTCTCCGCCTCCTCAAGCGCCTTCCAACTCTCCCGAGCGTCAGGACCGACCAAGCCGTCCAGGACTTCCGCAGTCGGCCGGACAATCATCTTTCGTTCTACTTCCGCGATGCGGGCCTCGACCGTTTTCCGCATCTCGCGGTACTCCCGCGTCCTCAGTTCCTGGCTCTCCCACATGTCCTTCAGATCATCGAGTTCCTGCCGGTCCGCATCGATCGCCGCTTGGTCTTCTTCGGAGAGAGTTGAAGGCGCCGGGGCATCAGTGAGGTCAAGGCGCTCCAGCAGGTAGAGCGCGGCCTCGGTGACGAACTCCTCGACATTGGCGGCCTTGATCGCACGATGACAGCGGGGGATGTCGAGCCGTTGGGTGTGGTTGCAGATGTACTTCGTCGCCGCACCGCCCATCGGCTTGCCACATCCGGTACAGACCACGATGCCGCGCAGGAGGTGAGACCTGCCGGGCGTGCCCCTGGCTGCCCACACCGCCGCCCGGTAGGTGCGCCGCTCCTTGACCTCCAGCCACATGCCACGATCGATGATCGCCGGCCATTCGCCGTCGCCGATCTCTTCGCCTCGGAACACGCGAATGCCCGTGACATGGCGGTTGTCGAGGAGATCGCGTACCCGGGGCGCGTTCCAATTTCGTCCTTCGGCGGTCTTCTCTCCGCGCGCGTACAGCTCCTTCGCCAGCTGCATCGGGCCGTCCCCGTCCAGGTAGCGAGTGAAGATCTCCCGCACGATGGCAGCCTCTTCGGGGATGATCTCGGTGCCGGTCTTGTCGTAGCCGTAGCGGCGTCGGCCGGTGTGGGGCCTTCCGTCCTTGGCCCGGTCCACCATGGAATCGATGAGCCGACGCGAGGTGTCGTCGCTGGAGCGGCAGGAGTGGGCCACCTCGATCCGCAGGAAGAACCGGTCATCGGGGTCCGCCAGATCGCGCCGGTTCGCCTGGCCGTGAAGCGTGATGTCGTGATCGTCCGCGATCTGCAACAGCTCTTCCAGATCGCGCGGTTGACGCATGAGGCGGTCGGGGTGGTAGGTGAGGACGTGACGAACGCGTCCCAGCCTGGCCTCTTCGAGCAACGCATCCCATCCGGGGCGCTTACGCTTGCGCTGCCATGCCGAACGGTTGTTGTCCACGAAGACCTGGTGCTCGGCGACTGTGAGACCGAGCCGCTCGGCCACCTCGCGGCAGATTCCTTCCTGCCGGTCCACTCCGGTCTGGTCGTCGTCGCTGGCGTGGGAGATCCGGCAATAGATCGCCGCGGACTCTCCTGACCAGTCGGCGCGGCTGCTCCTGACCCGTTGGCTGCCGGCTGCCTGACTCGCGCGAATCGCTCGCCGTAAGCGAGCCTCGTCTTGTTGATCGGTGTCGTCTGTCGTCATGGAAAGAGACTACGAACGGGGCTTGATCCATGTCATGCGGTCGCGCTTCCAGGCGTCCGGGAAGCGCTCGTCGCGCACGGCGGGCAGCCCGATGGACGGGGCGTACGCCTGGTAGACGGTGAGGGTCGTGTCCGTGTGCTGGGCGCGGATCTCATGCTGTGGCCTGGTCGGGGCGGTCATGGCCCCATCACAGCACCGGTCCGGCCGGTGAGGCGACCGAGTTACCCGGAGAAGCAGCAGAAGCCGGGGAAACCGACGAGGCCGGAGAAACCGAAGAAGCCGATGAAGGGGAGCCACGACGGCTCCTATTCTTCGGCTTCTCTTCGGTCCCGGCTCGGGACGCCCCTGGCACGGTCATGCGACGTGGATACCCTGCCCCGCTCAGTAGGCGGAGTTGACGTTGTCGATGGAACCGTAGCGGTGCGCGGCGTAGTTGGAGGCAGCGGTGATGTTGGCGACGGGGTCGTAGATGTTCTTGGAGGTGCCGCTGACGTGGTACGCGTTGAAGGTGGGGTCGATGACCTGGAGCAGCCCCTTGGACGGGATGCCCTTGGCGGCGTTGGAGTCCCAGTTGTTGATGGCGTTCGGGTTGCCCGCGGACTCACGCATCAAGTTGCGATGGATACCTTCGTACGAGCCCGGGATGCCCTTCGCACGCATGACCTCCAGCGCCTGCTTGATCCAGACGTCCACGTTGCCGCCGGTGGCCTTGGCCGGGGTGGCGGCCGAGGCGCCCGGGGCGCCGGCGACGGTACCGGCCACGATCGCCGCACCGGCTGCGAGCATGCCCAGCGAAGCCTTCTTGGTGCGGGTCATACGGGCGAACTTCTTGGGCATCGAGGTGATCTGCATTCGGAATTCCTCTTTCGTCGGTGGGGTGATGCCAAGAATTGTTATGCCAAGAGGAAATCCAGGTCAATGATGGCCTTTTACTAAAAGCAATCGTATGTGGCGTCGGAAATGATCCAGCAATGCGCCACGGCAGCCGGAAACGACAGCCGGAACGACAGCACCGAACCTCTACTATTCCGCTTCATAGTGACGCCCGTCACGTGGCCCACCACACACGGCAAATGTGCCAAATCGCCACAAGAGTGGTGCGCGTCACGTGGTCTGCGCCACATAAAGAGCGGGCTATTGACTCACCGTAATGTGAAATAAGCACGCCGCATTGACTGCGAGCGGTGAGTCGCCTGCCCTGCGACGGTCTCCGCCGGGCGCGCTCGCCGGCCCGCCCCGGGCGGCCATGACCTCAGAGGTAATTGAGCGGATGCCGGGCCCGTCCTTACCGTTCGCATGACCAGAGCGACCGCATGACAACGACAGGAGGACCCAGTGATGTCGTCCCAGAACGCGAGTACGGTCCCGGCGACGGGCACCGCCCGCTCCGACGGCCTTCTCCGGGCTGCCCTCGTGGCAGATGTGATCCTCACCGGCGCGAACGGCATCGGCTATCTCGCGCTCGCCACCGTCCTGGACTCGTTCCTCGGCGTGCCGCTCCCCGTCCAGTACGCGGTGGGCATCTTCCTCACGGTGTACGCGCTGTGGGTGCTGACCGTCTCGCGGCAGCAGAACATCAGCCGCGGCGCGGTCACCGTCGTCATCACGCTGAACGCGGCCTGGGCCGTGGCCGGTGTCGTGACCGTCGTCCTGGACACGCTGACCGCCACGACGGCCGGCAACGGCTGGATCGTGTTCCAGGGGCTGGTCGTGGCGGCGATGGGCGCGGTCCAGTACGCGGGGCTGCGGCGCATGTGAGAGCGCGGTGCGACGGTCCGTACGGACACGGCGACGGCCCGTACGGACGGGGGATGCGTCCGTACGGGCCGTCGGCCGGGATGAGGGATCAGTGGTTGCGGGGGAAGCCCAGGTCCACGCCCGTCGGGGCGTCGGCCGGGTCCGGCCAGCGGGTGGTGACGACCTTGCCGCGGGTGTAGAAGTGCACGCCGTCGTTGCCGTAGATGTGGTGGTCGCCGAAGAGCGAGTCCTTCCAGCCACCGAAGGAGTGGTAGCCGACCGGCACCGGGATCGGCACGTTGACGCCGACCATGCCGGCCTCGATCTCCAGCTGGAAGCGGCGGGCGGCGCCGCCGTCACGGGTGAAGATCGCGGTGCCGTTGCCGAACGGCGAGGCGTTCATGAGGGCGACGCCCTCCTCGTACGTCTCGGCGCGCAGGACACACAGGACCGGGCCGAAGATCTCGTCCTTGTACGCGTCCGAGTCGGTGGACACGTTGTCGAGGAGGGAGAGGCCGATCCAATGGCCGCTCTCGAAGCCGTCGACCGTGTAGCCGGTGCCGTCGAGGACGACGTCGGCGCCCTGGGCGGCCGCGCCCGTGACGTAGGTGGCGACCTTGTCGCGGTGGGCGGCGGTGATCAGCGGGCCCATCTCGGACGTGGGGTCGTTGCCGGGGCCGATCTTGATCTTCTCGGCGCGCTCCTTGATCTTCGCGACGAGCTCGTCCGCGATGGAGCCGACCGCGACGACCGCGGAGATCGCCATGCAGCGCTCACCGGCGGAGCCGTACGCGGCGGAGACGGCGGCGTCGGCCGCGGCGTCGAGGTCCGCGTCCGGCAGCACCAGCATGTGGTTCTTCGCGCCGCCGAGCGCCTGGACGCGCTTGCCGTTGGCGGAGGCGGTGGCGTGGATGTACCGGGCGATCGGGGTGGAGCCCACGAAGGAGACCGCGGCCACGTCGGGGTGGTTCAGCAGCCCGTCGACGGCGACCTTGTCGCCGTGCAGAACGTTCAGCACGCCGTCCGGCAGACCCGCCTCGGAGGCCAGCTCGGCCAGCAGGTTGGCGGCCGACGGGTCCTTCTCGCTGGGCTTGAGCACAAAGGTGTTTCCGCAGGCGATGGCCAGCGGGAACATCCACATCGGGACCATGGCCGGGAAGTTGAACGGGGTGATCCCGGCGACGACACCGAGCGACTGGCGGATCGAGGAGACGTCGACCCGGCTGGAGACCTGGGTGGACAGCTCGCCCTTCAGCTGGGTCGTGATGCCGCACGCCAGCTCGACGATCTCCAGACCGCGGGCGACCTCGCCCAGCGCGTCCGAGTGCACCTTGCCGTGCTCGGCGGTGATCAGCGCGGCGATCTCGTCGCGGTGGGCGTCGAGCAGCGCACGGTAGCGGAAGAGGATCGCGGTACGGGTGGCCAGCGAGGACGTGCCCCAGGTGGCGTAGGCGTCCTTGGCGGCGGCCACCGCGGCGTCGACCTCTTCGAGGGAGGCGAGCGCGACCTGGGTGGTGACGGCGCCGGTGGCCGGGTCGGTGACCGGGCCGTAGTTGCCCGACGCGCCCTCGACGGTCTTGCCACCGATCCAGTGGTTGACGGTCTTCATGACAGAACTCCTTCAGTGGCGTCTTCAGAGGTGGCGGCGTCGTGCGGCGACGTGTCGGTCGTACTCTTCACGGGCTTTCACGGCCGACGGCCGGGTGGCCGTTTCGGCTACAGGAACATCCCACCACGCCTGCGCCGGAGGCGGGCCCGACACTGTGTCTGCCGTTTCGGTCTCGACGTAGACACAAGTGGGACGGTCCGCGGCGCGCGCCTCGGCAAGGCCTTCGCGCAGGTCACGCACGGTCTTGGCGCGCAGTACCCGCATCCCGAGCGAACCGGCGTTGGCCGCGAGATCGACGGGGAGCGGCGGGCCGGTGAACGTGCCGTCCGCGGCGCGGTGACGGTAGGCGGTGCCGAAGCGTTCGCCGCCGACCGTCTCGGAGAGAGAGCCGATGGACGCGTAGCCGTGGTTCTGGAGGACGACCAGCTTCACGGGGAGTTCCTGCTGCACCGCGGTGACGATCTCGGTGGGATTCATCAGATACGTGCCGTCGCCGACGAGGGCCCAGACGGGGCGGCCGGGGGCGGCCAGCTGGACCCCGATCGCGGCCGGGATCTCGTAGCCCATGCAGGAGTATCCGTACTCGACGTGGTACTGGTGCGGGGAACGGGTCCGCCAGAGTTTGTGCAGGTCGCCGGGGAGCGAACCGGCCGCGTTGATCAGGATGTCGTCCTCGGTGACGAGCGCGTCGAGCAGACCGAGGACCTGGGCCTGGGTGGGGCGGGCGTGCGGGTCGTCGGCGGTGAACGCGGCGGTGACACGCCGTTCCCATCCCTCCTTGGCCTCGGCGTACTCGGTCTCGTAGGACGGGTCGACGCGGTGGTTGCGGGCGGCGAGCGCGGCGGTGAGTGCTTCGAGGGCGGTACGGGCGTCGGCGACGAGCGGCAGCGCGCCGAGCTTGTGGGCGTCGAAGCCGGTGATGTTGACGTTGAGGAAGCGGACGGCCGGGTTCGAGAAGAGCGTGGCGGAGGCGGTGGTGAAGTCGGAGTAGCGGGTGCCGATGCCGATCACCAGGTCGGCGGTGCGGGCCAGTTCGTCGGCGGTCGCGGTGCCGGTGTGGCCGATGCCGCCGACGTCAGCGGGGTGGTCGTGGCGCAGGGAGCCCTTGCCCGCCTGGGTGGAGGCGACGGGGATACGGGTGGCGGCGGCGAACGCGGCGAGGGTCTCCTCGGCCGCGCTGTGGTGGACGCCGCCGCCCGCCACGATCAGCGGCCGGCGGGCGCCGCGCACGGCCCGTACCGCTCGGTCGAGCTCGTGCGGATCGGGGGCGGGGCGGCGTACGTACCAGACGCGCTCGGCGAAGAACTCCTCCGGCCAGTCGTACGCCTGGGCCTGTACGTCCTGCGGCAGTGCGAGGGTGACGGCGCCGGTCTCCGCCGGGTCGGCGAGGGTCCGCATCGCCTGGAGTGCGGCCGGGATCAGCGCCTCGGGGCGGGTGATCCGGTCGAAGTAGCGGGAGACGGGGCGCAGACAGTCGTTGACCGAGATGTCGCCCGCGGCCGGGACTTCGAGCTGCTGGAGCACGGGATCGGCGGGCCGGGTCGCGAAGGTGTCCCCGGGCAGGAGGAGGACGGGGAGGTGGTTGATCGTGGCGAGGGCCGCGCCGGTGACGAGGTTGGTGGCGCCCGGGCCGATGGACGTGGTGACCGCGTGCGCCGAGAGCCGGCCGCACTGGCGGGCGTAGCCGACGGCGGCGTGCACCATGGCCTGTTCGTTGCGGCCTTGGAGGTAGGGCATGGCGCGGCCGCACTCGACGAGCGCCTGGCCGATTCCGGCGACGTTGCCGTGGCCGAAGATGCCCCAGGTGGCACCGATCAGCCGCTGCCGTCGGCCGTCGCGCTCGGTGTACTGGCGGGTCAGGAAGGACACCAGGGCCTGGGCGGTGGTCAGGCGGCGGGTACTCATGCGGGTGCCTCCGTCCCGTACAGCGGGAGTCTGGGGTCCACCGGCTGGGTGGTCCAGGTGTCACGGATCCAGCTGTGGTCGGGGTGGTCGGTGATCAGCCACTCCCGCAGCTCCCCCGGGCCCGCCATCACGTTGAGGTAGTACAGGGTGCGGCCGGGGGAGGCGATGGACGGGCCGTGCCAGCCGTCGGGGATGAGGACCGCGTCGCCGCTGCGGACCTCGGCTAGGACGTCCGTACCGCCCGCCCGGGACGGCGACACCCGGTGGTAGCCGAGACCGTCGCCCGCCACCTCGAAGTAGTAGATCTCCTCCAGCACGGATTCGACGCCGGGGCGGTGCTCGTCGTGTTTGTGCGGCGGGTAGGACGACCAGTTGCCGCCGGGGGTGAGGACCTCGACGGCGATCAGCCGGTCGCACGCGAAGGTGTCGGCGGCGGCGAAGTTGTTGACCTGCCGGGAGCAGTTCCCGGATCCGCGCAGTTCGACGGGTACCTCCGGCGCGGGGCCGTAGCGAGCGGGGAGTCGTCGCTCGCACTTCGCTCCTGCCAGGGCGAAGCGGCCTCCTGCGCCGGAGGCGATCTGTGCATGGGCGTCACGCGGTACATAGGCGAAGTCGGATACCCCGCTGAACACGCTTTCCCGGCCCAGTAGTTCAAAGATCTCACCTGAGATGTGCACCGTACAGCCACCGGTCAACGGCAGAACGATCCACTCGCTCTCCCCAGTGACGAGTGTGTGAACTCCGCCCGGCTCCAGCTCCAGCACGCGCAGGCCCGACCGGTCCCATCCGGCGCGCTCCGGGCCGATGTCGAGGGCGTAGGGGCCGTGCGCCGTGGATCCCGCGCGGACGTGGTACCGCGGCTCTTCGTACGTCGTCATACCCATCCCCTACCCGATACCCGGCACCCGGTCCCCGCCCGTTCCTCTCGGCTCCAGCAGCGATACGGCCGTGTCGACGGCCGCGGCCACCTTCCCGTCGGCCGGGTAGAGCAGTGAACGCCCCACCACCAGGCCCTGGACCGTGGGCAGTCGCAGCGCCGTGCGCCACTTCTCGAACGCGCCGTCCAGGTCGTCGCCCACCTCGCCGCCCAGCAGCACGGCGGGCAGCGTCGAGGCCTCCATCACCCGGGCCATGTCGCCGGGGTGCTCGGTGACGGGCACCTTGAGCCAGGTGTACGCGGACGTCCCGGCCAGCCCCGAAGCGATGGCGATCGAGGTGGTGACCGCCTCCGCCCCGAGGTCGTTGCGGACGTGGCCGTCCATCCGGCGGCAGAGGAACGGCTCGACGAAGACCGGCAGCCGGTGCGCGGCCATGGCGTCGATGGCCCGGGCGGTTGCGTGCATGGTGTCGAGCGAGCCGGGGTCGTCGTAGTCGATGCGCAGGAGCAGCTTGCCCGCGTCGAAGCGGAGCCGGTCGAGGTCCTCGGGGCGGTGGCCGGTGAAGCGGTCGTCGAGTTCGAAGGCGGCGCCCGCGAGCCCGCCGCGGTTCATCGAGCCGATGACGACCTTGTTCTCCAACGCGCCGAGCAGCAGCAGGTCGTCGAGGATGTCGGCGGTGGCGAGGACGCCGTCGACGCCGGGGCGGGAGAGGGCGAGGCAGAGCCGTTCCAGGAGCTCGAAGCGGTTGGCCATGGCCAGTTCGCGGTCGCCGACGGCGAGGGAGCCGCGGGCCGGATGGTCCGCCGCGATGATCATCAGGCGTCCGCCGTCGCCGACGAGGGGACGTCTGCGGCGGTGCGCGGCGGCCTCGGCGACGGCCTCGGGGTGGCGCATGCGCAGCTGGACGAGTTCGGAGACCGAGGAGGCCGGGGGCGTCATGGGGTGGCTCCGGTGGGGCGGGAGGTGACGGCGCCCGCGGTCAGGGCCGCTTCGACTTCGTACGGGAACGGCATGGCGGACGAGCAGGCGAGCCGGGAGGCGACGATCGCGCCGGCGGCGTTGGCGTACCGCATGACGCGTTCGGTCTCCCAGCCGGCGAGGAGCCCGTGGCAGAGCGCCCCGCCGAAGGCGTCCCCGGCGCCGAGGCCGTTGACCACCTCGACCGGCAGCGGCGGCACATCGGCCACCGTGCCGTCGCGGTGGACGGCGAGGACGCCCTTGGGGCCCTGTTTGACGACGGCCAGTTCGACGCCCGCGGCGATCAGGGCACGGGCGGCCGCGTACGGTTCGCGCTCGCCGGTGGCGATCTCGCACTCGTCGAGGTTTCCGACGGCGACGGTGGCGTGGGCGAGGGCCTCGCGGTAGCGGGCCGTGGGGGTGGGGCGGGACACGGATTCTTGCGTGGTGTCCCAGAACATCGGACGCCAGTCGAGGTCGAAGACGGTGATGCCCTTCCGGTCGCGGGCGCGGAGTGCGGCAAGGGTCGACGCGCGGCTCGGTTCGGCGCACAGCCCGGTGCCCGTCATCCAGAAGACCCGGGCGGAGCGGACCGCGTCGAGGTCCAGCTCCGACTCATGGATCTCCAGGTCGGGGGCCTTGGGCTGCCGGTAGAAGTAGAGCGGGAAGTCGTCGGGCGGGAAGATCTCGCAGAAGGTGACCGGCGTCGGATACGCGTCGACGGGCGTCACCCAGCGGTCGTCCACCCCGAACTCCCGCAACTGCTGGTGGAGATACTCCCCGAACGCGTCCCCGCCGGTACGGGTCACCACTGCGGCCCGCCGGCCGAGCCGGGCCGCCGCGACGGCGACATTGGTGGGTGAGCCCCCGAGGAACTTCCCGAAGGTGTCGACCCGGGCCAGTGGCCGACCGGTCTGCAAGGGGTAGAGATCCACACCGATCCGGCCCATGGTGATCACGTCGTACAGCTCAGGCATCTGCGTCCCTTCGACCGGCGACCGGGCGGCTGCCCCCAGGTCTAGCCCTCCCCCGCACCCCTGTCAACGCTTTGTCCGGACATACGGACGAATCATTGACACGGTTCCCCGGGGCCGGGAGGCTGGGCGGCATGACCTCCTCCGCAGCGGCTCCGGCCCGTATCCGTATCGGTTCGGCACCCGACTCGTGGGGGGTGTGGTTCCCCGACGATCCGCGGCAAGTGCCCTGGCAGCGCTTCCTCGACGAGGTCTCCGCGGCGGGTTACGAGTGGATCGAGCTCGGTCCGTACGGTTACCTCCCGACCGACCCGGCCCGTCTCACCGACGAGACCCGCCGCCGCGGACTCACGGTCTCGGCCGGGACCGTCTTCACCGGATTGCACCACGGCGCCGGCGTCTGGGACCGGACCTGGGCGCATGTCGCCGATATCGCGGCACTCACCCGGGCGATGGGCGCCGGGCATCTGGTGGTCATCCCGTCGTTCTGGCGCGACGACAGGACGGGCGAGCTCCTGGAGGACCGGGAGCTGACCGCGGAGCAGTGGCGCGACCTCACCACCCTGACGGAGCGGCTGGGCCGCGAGGTGCGGGACCGGTTCGGGCTGCGCATCGTCGTCCATCCGCACGCCGACACCCATATCGACAGCGAGGAGAACGTCGCCCGCTTCCTCGACGCCACCGATCCCGAGCTGGTCTCGCTCTGCCTCGACACCGGCCACTACGCCTACTGCGGCGGCGACAGCGTCAAGCTGATCGAGACGTACGGGGAACGGATCGGCTATCTGCACCTCAAGCAGGTCGACCCGGAGATCCTGGCCCAAGTGGTGGCGGACGAGGTGCCGTTCGGGCCCGCCGTGGCGCGCGGCGTGATGTGCGAACCGCCGGGCGGGGTGCCCGCGCTGGAACCCGTGCTCGCCGCCGCCCGCGAGCTGGACGTCGATCTCTTCGCCATCGTCGAGCAGGACATGTACCCGTGCCCGCCCGACAAACCCCTCCCCATCGCCCGCCGCACCCGGGACTTCCTGCGCAGCTGCGGCGGCCCGCACCGGACCCCTGACACGCCGAGGCGCGCCGGGAAGTGACGTAGGGGCGGTACGCGGTGTTGTCCTCGACGAGAAGCCGGTGCGCGGCCCCGGCCGCGCACCCCACCACGCCGCACGAGGAGCAACTCACCATGATCCGGAAGATGCTGTCGCCCCGCGGGACGGCCGGGGCCCTGGCCGCGGTCGCTCTGGCCGCCGCCCTCGCCGCCGGCCTGGGCGGCTCGGCCGCCTCGGCCGCCGACGACTACAACCCGCCGCCACCGCCCGGCTCCAGCCCGGTCTGCGTCTTCTACGACGGCGACGGGCCGACCCTCTACGGCGAGCGGGGCGAGCGGGTCTCCCAGGTGCAGTGCATGCTGGCCAACCGCCACTATCTGCCGTGGTCCGCACTCGACGGAACGTTCGGACCGCAGACCCTCCTCGCCGTGCAGCGCTTCCAGGCGGACCACCCGCCGCTCAGGCCGGACGGCCTGGTCACCGCGGCGACCTGGTCGGCGCTCTGGCACGCGGGGCCGAGCCGCACGACCCCGCTCCCCTATCCGCCGGTGTGACCACGGCGCACACCACCCTCTCCCCGGTCTCCCGTAACCACTTCGTCACACATGTCCGCGTTACGCGGCTCTTCCGTCACAGGCGCACGACAGCCCCTCCCCGGGGCTCACTCCCTCTCGTTGCACCGAGCGCAGGCTGAGTGATCGTCAACGTCCGTGCCGCGGCTCCCTCGACGGCCTTCCCGGCTGCCGCCGCGGTGCAGAGAGGTGACACTTATGACGGACAGCAGACTCTGGTCCTACAAGGACATCGCGGCCCACATCCGGGTGCAGCCGGACACCGTCCGCTCGTACCGAAAGCACGGTCTCCTCCCGTCGCCGGACCATGTGGAGAACGGCAAGCCCTACTGGTACGCGGACACCATCCGCGCCTGGGTCGCCTCAAGACCCGGCAACCGAGGACGCAGGGACTGACCCCCCCTGGCAAACACAGCCCCGTACAGCGAGCGCGCCCAGAAGCCCGCCCGCCGTACGGGGCCTCCTCTTCCGCCGGATGTGCACCCTTCTGCTCGGCGAGGTGTGCACCCCTTCTGCGCAACGTGACACTTCCCCCTCCACCTGTCACGTTCACACCGCCCCCCCTGCCGCTGCCAACTAGCCCCGGCCACTGCTCCCCCCTCCGCACAACGTGACACTCACCCCCACATCTGTCACGTTACGTAACACCCCCTACGCGGAGCCGGGGCGAAACCGCCCGTTCGGGCACGGCTCCTGGACGGCGATCGCCGGTGGCGTCCCGCTCTCTTCTCCCGGAGGCCGAACGGGCGTTTCCACCCCGCCGCGCCCGCGATCGCCACCTGCCCCGGCATCGCCGTGCTGCACTCGCTCCGGGACTCGATGCCCGGCATCACGATCCGGCCGGCCGCCACCGACACCCGCCGGAACCACCGGTGCTCGCATTCATACCCCCTAGGGGTATAGTCTGATAAGCATCGAGGGGCACCGGAGCTTCCGGGGCCCCTGCCGCCACATCCTTCTGCGCTCATCGAAGAGGAGAACACCATGACCGCCGAGACCCAGCTCCCCCAGGCCACCGGCTCCTGCTGCTCGCCGAGTGGCTCCTGCCACGGAAGCACGGACAGCGGCGACGGGGCGGGCGCGGTGACCACCGTCTACCAGGTGTCCGGCATGACCTGCGGCCACTGCGAAGGTGCCGTCTCCGAGGAGATCTCCGGCATCGAGGGCGTCACCTCGGTGAAGGCCGTCGCCTCCACCGGCCAGGTGACCGTCGTCTCCCGGACCCCGCTGGCGGAGGACGCGGTGCGCGCCGCGGTGGACGAGGCCGGTTACGAACTCGTCGGCCGGGCCTGAACACCATCGGGACCCACCCGCCACACCCGGCAACACCGCATCACCCGCATCACCCCCCTTTGCCGCCGGGCCGGACCGACCAGCAGATACTGGTGGGGTACGGCCCGGCAGGCGTTTCAGGAGTACGGACATGCACAGCGCGACAGAGGCCGAGAGCCCGGCGGCGGAGAGTTCACGGGCGGAACTCACGATCGGCGGGATGACCTGCGCCTCCTGCGCCGCCCGCGTCGAGAAGAAGCTCAACCGGATGGACGGCGTCACCGCCAGCGTGAATTACGCGACCGAGAAGGCCCGCGTCTCCTTCGGCCCGGGTACCGGTCTGGCGGACCTGATCGCCACGGTCGAGAAGACTGGTTACACGGCGCAGCCGGTACGCCGCCCCGATCCCACACCGCTCGGCGGGGCGCGGGTCGCGACCGCCACACCCGTGGCCACCGCCGAAGGCGCCCCCGAGGCCGCCGCCGGATCCGGACCCGGCACCGGGACCGAACCCGCCGAACCCCGGACCGACGACGGCAGCACCGAACCCGGGACCGACGACGGCGATCCCGCCGAGCGGCGCGCCGCCCTCGCGCTCGCCTCGCTGCGTCAGCGCCTGATCGTCTCGGCCGTCCTCGCCGTGCCCGTCATCGTGCTCGCGATGGTCCCGGCGCTCCAGTTCGACAACTGGCAGTGGCTCTCCCTCACCCTCGCCGCCCCCGTCGTGGTCTGGGGCGGGCTGCCCTTCCATCGCGCCACCTGGGCCAACCTCCGGCACGGCGCGGCCACCATGGACACCCTGGTCTCGGTCGGCACCCTCGCCGCCTTCGGCTGGTCCCTGTGGGCGCTGTTCTTCGGCGACGCGGGCATGACCGGGATGCGGCACGGCTTCGACTTCACCGTCTCGCGCGACGGGGCCTCCTCCACCATCTATCTGGAAGTCGCCGCCGGCGTCGTCACCTTCATCCTGCTGGGCCGCTACCTGGAGGCGAAGTCCAAGCGGAAGGCCGGTTCCGCCCTGCGGGCGCTGATGCACCTGGGCGCGAAGGACGTCACCGTCCTCAGGGGCGGCACGGAGGTACGCGTCCCCGTCGGCCGGCTCACCGTCGGCGACCGCTTCGTCGTCCGCCCCGGCGAGAAGATCGCCACGGACGGCACCGTCGTGGCGGGCGCGTCGGCCGTGGACGCCTCCATGCTCACCGGCGAGTCCGTCCCCGTCGATGTGGGCGTGGGCGACTTGGTCACCGGGGCCACCATGAACGCCTCCGGCCGGCTCGTCGTCGAGGCGACCCGGGTCGGGGCCGACACCCAGCTGGCCCGGATGGCGAAGCTCGTCGAGGAGGCGCAGAGCGGCAAGGCCGAGGTGCAGCGCCTCGCCGACCGGATCTCCGCGGTCTTCGTCCCCGTGGTGCTGGTGCTGGCGCTGGCCACCCTGGTCGGGTGGCTGCTGGTCACGGACGACGTGACGGCCGCGTTCACCGCCGCCGTCGCCGTGCTGATCATCGCCTGCCCCTGCGCCCTGGGCCTCGCCACCCCGACCGCCCTCATGGTCGGCACGGGACGCGGCGCCCAGCTCGGCATCCTGATCAAGGGCCCCGAAGTCCTGGAGACCACCCGCCGCGTCGACACGATCGTCCTCGACAAGACCGGCACGGTCACCACCGGCCGGATGACCCTGCTGGACGTACACACCGCGGACGGCACCGACGAGAACGACGTACTGCGCCTCGCGGGCGCCCTGGAACACTCCTCCGAACACCCCATCGCCCGCGCTGTCGCCGCCGGAGCCGCCGAACGCACCGGCGCCGCCCTGCCCACCCCCGAGGACTTCACCAACGTCGCGGGCCTCGGCGTCCAGGGGACCGTCGAGGGCCACGCCGTCCTCGTCGGCCGTGAGCAGCTGCTCGCCGATGCCGGCATCACCGTCCCCGAGGCCCTGTCCGACGCAGTGGCGGACGCGGCGGCCCGGGGCCGTACGGCAATCGCCGTCGCCTGGGACGGCGAGGCGCGCGGCGTCCTCGCCGTCGCCGACGCGGTCAAGGAGTCCAGCGCGGCCGCCGTCGCCGAACTGCGCGCGCTCGGCCTCCACCCCGTCCTGCTGACCGGCGACAACCGAGCCGTGGCGGAGGCCGTGGCCCACGCCGTCGGGATCGACGAGGTCCACGCCGAGGTCCTGCCCGAGGAGAAGGTCCACGTCATCGAGCGGCTCCGGGCCCGGGGGCACTCCGTCGCCATGGTCGGTGACGGGGTCAACGACGCGGCCGCCCTGGCCACCGCCGACCTCGGCCTGGCGATGGGAACCGGTACGGATACCGCGATCGAGGCCGGCGATCTCACCCTCGTTCGTGGAGATCTCAAGGTGGCGGCTGATGCGATCAGGCTCTCCCGGCGCACCCTGACCACCATCAAGGGCAACCTCTTCTGGGCATTCGGCTATAACGTTGCTGCCCTACCCCTTGCGGCATTTGGCCTGCTCAACCCTATGATTGCCGGAGCGGCGATGGCGTTCTCATCGGTCTTCGTCGTGACGAACAGCCTGCGGTTGCGCTCCTTCACGTAACATCCACAAAGAGATTTAGATCACACCGGTTTCAGGGTAACCATTCGGTGGGTTCGCGAGTCTAAGAGTGCGATGCCAAGGATGTCTTGGGGGACGTCCATCGAAGTGTCTTGGGGGACGCTTCGGGCAAGCGTTGGCCGGGGCACGTGCACCGGGGAGCTTTGAGCGGCCCTCCCGTGCGTACGTACCCCGGCAGACCGCACCGGAAGTGCAAGAGAAGAAGCGCGCAGCGTGCCCAGGAGCTTCGGCTCCCACAGACGCCCGGCCGGATCCCGTGGGGGGAATCCGCTCCGGGACATGGGAAGCGCCTCGCTGTCGGCCCGTGGGGGGATCGATGGCGGGGCGCTTCTCGCTGCCCGCGCCCCTGGGGCCTTTCGTAGGGATGCAAATCGCCCCGGACACCGCGCTCTGTGCGAAAGCGCGGTACACGGGGCGAAGACAACCGGCCGGACGGCCGGGGTGGTACGGGGTGGGTTCGAGGCTCAGCGGCTCTCGACCGGGACGAAGTCGCGCAGGACCTCGCCGGTGTAGATCTGGCGCGGGCGGCCGATGCGGGAACCCGGCTCCTTGATCATCTCGTGCCACTGGGCGATCCAGCCGGGGAGCCGGCCGATCGCGAAGAGCACCGTGAACATCTCGGTCGGGAAGCCCATGGCCCGGTAGATCAGCCCCGTGTAGAAGTCCACGTTGGGGTAGAGGTTGCGGGAGACGAAGTACTCGTCGGAGAGCGCGTGCTCCTCCAGCTTCAGCGCGATGTCCAGCAGCTCGTCGGACTTGCCGAGCGCGGACAGCACGTCGTGCGCCGCGGCCTTGATGATCTTGGCGCGCGGGTCGAAGGACTTGTAGACGCGGTGGCCGAAGCCCATCAGCCGGACGCCGTCCTCCTTGTTCTTCACCTTGCGGATGAAGGAGTCGACATCGCCGCCGTTGGCCTGGATGCCTTCGAGCATCTCCAGCACCGACTGGTTGGCGCCTCCGTGCAGCGGGCCCCACAGCGCCGAGATACCGGCGGAGATCGAGGCGAACATGTTCGCCTGCGAGGAGCCGACCAGACGCACGGTGGAGGTCGAACAGTTCTGCTCGTGGTCCGCGTGCAGAATCAGCAGCTTCTCCAGCGCCGAGACGACGACCGGGTCCGGCACGTACTCCTGGGCGGGGACCGAGAAGGTCATGCGCAGGAAGTTCTCGACGTACCCGAGATCATTGCTCGGGTAGACGAACGGGTGGCCGATCGACTTCTTGTACGCGTACGCCGCGATCGTCGGCAGCTTGGCCAGCAGCCGGATCGTCGAGAGGTGACGCTGCTCCTCGTCGAACGGGTTGTGGCTGTCCTGGTAGAACGTGGACAGCGCGCTGACGACCGAGGACAGCATGGCCATCGGGTGGGCGTCGCGCGGGAAGCCGTCGAAGAACCGCTTGACGTCCTCGTGCAGCAGCGTGTGCTGAGTGATCTCGTTCTTGAAGGTCGACAGCTCGTCGGCCTTGGGAAGCTCACCGTTGATGAGCGTGTACGCGACCTCGAGGAACGTCGAGCGCTCGGCGAGCTGCTCGATGGGGTAGCCGCGGTAACGCAGGATGCCCTGCTCACCGTCGAGGTAGGTAATGGCGGATTTATAGGCGGCGGTGTTGCCATATCCGCTGTCCAGCGTCACCAGACCGGTATTGGCCCGGAGCTTCCCGATGTCGAAGCCCTTGTCGCCGACGGTGCTGTCGATCACCGGGTAGGTGTACTCGCCATCGCCGTACCGCAGTACTACAGCGTTGTTGGTGTGCTCGCTCACGTCATCCCTCACCGACGTAGTGCCTCTTCTTCGAGGTTCCCTGACTGTCTCCACCCTCCCCCATTTGGCTCAGGAGAGTGCACTCGGGGTCATCCATTGGACCTACTCGCGGCACTGAGTGCCGCGAGCTTACTCATCCTGCCCCCTCGGTTCCGGTTCCGGAAGGGCTCCGTGATGTTTGCCACCGATTTGATCGATCATTTTTTCGGGGGATCCTCCGCCCGGGCCCCCGGACAGCCGGTAATCCAGCGCCGTACAGCGTCTGCCTGCGGAAACTGTGCGGACCGCCTGGCCGATCGCCTGTCGCGAGCCGACCAGCACGACGAGCTTCTTGGCCCTGGTCACGGCGGTGTAGAGGAGGTTCCGCTGGAGCATCATCCAGGCGCTTTTGGTGACGGGGATGACGACGGCCGGGTACTCGCTGCCCTGGGAGCGGTGGATCGTCATGGCGTACGCGTGGGCCAGCTCGTCCAGCTCGTCGAAGTCGTAACCGATCTCCTCGTCCTCGTCCGTGAGGACGGTGAGCCGCTGTTCGTCCAGGTCGAGGGCGGTGACGACGCCGACCGTGCCGTTGAAGACGCCGTTCTCCCCCTTGTCGTAGTTGTTGCGGATCTGGGTGACCTTGTCGCCGACCCGGAAGACCCGGCCGCCCACCCGCTTCTCGGGGAGGTCGGGGCGGCCCGGGGTGATGGCCTGCTGGAGCAGCCCGTTGAGCGCGCCCGCGCCGGCCGGACCGCGGTGCATGGGGGCGAGGACCTGGACATCACGCCGGGGGTCGAGGCCGAACTTGGCCGGGATACGACGGGCGGCGACGTCCACCGCGAGAACGCCCGCCTGCTCCGTCTCGTCCTCGACGAAGAGGAAGAAGTCGTCCAGGCCCTGGGTGAGCGGCGGCGTACCGGTGTTGATGCGGTGGGCGTTGGTGACGACGCCGGACTTCTGGGCCTGCCGGAAGATCGTCGTCAGCCGGACCGCCGGAACGGGTCCGCCCTCGGCCAGCAGATCGCGCAGCACCTCCCCCGCGCCGACCGACGGCAACTGGTCGACGTCCCCGACGAGCAGCAGGTGGGCACCGGGTGCCACGGCCTTGAACAGCTTGTTGGCGAGCAGCAGATCGAGCATCGACGCCTCGTCGACGACGACCAGATCGGCGTCCAGCGGCCGGTCCCGGTCGTAGGCCGCGTCCCCGCCCGGCTTGAGTTCGAGCAGCCGGTGCACGGTGGACGCCTCGGCCCCGGTCAGCTCGGAGAGCCGCTTGGCCGCCCGCCCGGTGGGCGCGGCCAGCACGACCTTGGCGCGTTTGGCGCGGGCGAGTTCGACCACGGAGCGGACGGTGAACGACTTCCCGCAGCCGGGCCCACCGGTCAGCACGGCGACCTTGCGGCTGAGCGCGAGCCGGACGGCGGCCTCCTGCTCGGGGGCCAGCGTCGCCCCCGTACGGCCCGCGAGCCAGGTCAGCGCCTTGGCCCAGTCGACGTCCCTAAAGGCCGGCATCCGGTCCTCGGGCGTCCGCAGCAGCCGCTGCACCTGCGCGGCGAGCGCGACCTCGGCGCGGTGGAACGGCACGAGATACACGGCGGTGACCGGCTCGCCGCCCTCGGGCGACGGCACCTTCTCCCGTACGACGCCCTCCGGGTCCTCGGCCAGTTCGGCGAGGCACTCGATGACCAGCCCCGTATCGACCTGGAGGAGCTTCACGCCGTCGGCGATCAGCCGCTCCTCGGGGAGGAAGCAGTGCCCCTGGTCGGTGGATTGCGACAGTGCGTACTGCAGCCCGGCCTTGACCCGCTCCGGGCTGTCGTGCGGGATGCCGACCGCCTGGGCGATCTTGTCGGCGGTGAGGAAGCCGATGCCCCAGACGTCGGCGGCCAGCCGGTAGGGCTGGTTCTTCACGACGGAGATCGAGGCGTCCTCGTACTTCTTGTAGATACGGACGGCGATGGAGGTGGAGACCCCGACCCCCTGGAGGAAGACCATCACCTCCTTGATCGCCTTCTGTTCCTCCCAGGCGGTGGCGATCATCTTCGTCCGCTTCGGCCCGAGCCCCGGCACCTCGACCAGCCGCTTCGGCTCCTGCTCGATGATGTCGAGGGTGTCGACCCCGAAGTGGGTGGTGATCCGGTCCGCCATCACCGGGCCGATGCCCTTGATCAGTCCGGAGCCGAGATAGCGGCGGATGCCCTGGATGGTGGCGGGCAGCACGGTCGTGTAGTTCTCGACCGTGAACTGCTTTCCGTACTGCGAGTGCGAGCTCCAGCGCCCCTCCATCCGCAGCGACTCACCGACCTGCGCCCCGAGCAGCGACCCGACCACCGTGAGCAGATCACCCCCGCCCCGACCGGTGTCGACGCGGGCGACGGTGTATCCGTTCTCCTCGTTGGCGTAGGTGATGCGCTCAAGCACACCTTCGAGGACGGCCATGTTGGACATGTTCCGACCGTATCGGTTCCCACCGACAACTCATTCCCGGCCTCGGAGGCCGCCCGTTTCCTGTGGTGACGGCGCCTGAGCAGCGCTGCCCGGACCGCCGGGAACACAGCCGGGCCAGGGCCTGTTGCGCCCATGGGTCGGAGCGGCTGGGAAGCTGTTGTCCGGCGGCGCTTTGCCCCAGCTGGCCATGGCCTCATCTGTCGGTGATCCCGGAGAGCCATGCCGTGTCCTCCGGGCCCGGCGCTCCGAGGCCGGGCGCGGGCAGCCGGCGGACCTCGCCCGTTCGCAGGGCGACCGTGGCCCGTGGCCGCATCGGCCCGTCGCCCTTGCGTGAGAGCAGGACGAGTCCCCAGACTGTCGCCGCCATGGTGTCGAGCCGGGTGACACAGTCGGCGGTGACTCGCCGCGGATCCCGGGTCCGGCCCAGGGACAGATGTGGGGTGAAGTTCTTGGCGGGCCCACTGCAGCGCGGGAACCGCTGCTGCAGCAGGCGGTGCAGGTGGGCCCACGGCGCCTGGCCGGCTGCCGTCGGGTCGAGCCACACGGTGAAGTACGCCCTGTGCCGGAAGGTGCGCACCGTTCCTAGCCAGTGTGCATGAGTGAGTCCTGGACCCACCGATGTGTACTGGGCGCATCCCGAACGGTTTTGGATGCGCTGGGTTCCCGCTTTCTCGTCCCGTTCGGCGGCACGTCTCTGGGGGCGTGGTCCGTGGCGGGTGGGCGGGTTCCGTCACGTCCTCGGGTGCCTGGCCCGGCCTGGGCGGTCCGATGCCCCGCACGATCACTCCGGTCGTGTGGGGGCGGTGCCGTCCGACGCCGGACCGGGTGTCCGAGGGCGCGTCGTCCGATCGCGATGCCGGCGGCATCATGACGGGACATTCTGCGGTGCGGGGTGGCCAGTGGCTTCTGCCAGTGCTGGGCACCCCACATTGAGGTGTAGGCGGGGTCGACCGCGACAATGCTCAGGCCCTGTTCGGCGGCCATGGAGACCAGCCGGGCCTTGAGCTTCCCGGTCGGAATACCGGAGATCAGCTGCCGAAACCGTTTCCTGCGGCCGTGTTTCTCCCGCGTTTTCTCGGGTGAAGTCGAGGTCTTCGATGCCGATCGCGGCCACGCCGCACTGCTTGGCCCAGTGGAGCAGGCGGGTGAGGGCGTGGCGGATCTGGGCGTCGCGGTGCGTGGCGGTGCCGGACAGGTCGTAGGGGAAGCGGTGCGGGTCGCCGATGGGGTTGCCGTGTGCGTCGAGGTGGTAGGCGGCGAAGTGGTCGGCGTTGGTGTCGACACCGATTACGCCGAGGGCGCGTGCGGCCTCCAATGGGATGGTCTGGACGATGGGGCGTTGCCAGGACGCGGTGAGGTACCAGCGGCCACGGTCGGTGTCGAGGTGGATGCGGTAGGCCACGGCCCGGTTCGCGACGATGCGGTCGGCCCACTCCTGACCCCGGTGCGCAAACGCCGCGGTCGAGTTGAGGGTGTACCGGTCGTGCTTGGCGTTGGCCAGGTGTGCGAGCGGGGCAGGCAGTTTGATGCTGACCTCGCCGTCCGGGGTGACGCGGATGGTCTCGTTCCCGAACCGTTTCCCGGACTCGCCGTCGGCGGCGATGAACCAGCGTTCCGCTTCCCAGCGTTCCCGCCACTGCTCTTCGGTGAGCCGGGCCTGGGTGAGGTGGTGGCGGGTGTTGAGGAGGTGTCTGCCGCCCCGCACGACCCGGACGCGTCCGGCCTTCCGGTCACGGACCGCGGCATCGTGCCGGGCTTCCAGCGCTGCGAGGCGTCGGGACTTGTGGAACCACTCTCCTTTGGAGCGGTAGCCACCGGCCGCCCGCTTCGTTCCCGGCGCGCCGATGGGGAGGGACAGGCGGTGCCGCAGCGTCCTGATCCCGGCTTCCAGCGTCTGGATGTGCGCGGCCTGGCAACGGCGGGCCAGCGCCCACTGATCGTGCGTGGCTTTGGTGATCGCGCCGGCGATCCGCGACGACGACAGCGGCGTCAGGTCCCGCTTGCGCGACGCCCAGGTGTCCGCGCTGTGCTCCAGACCACCCGCACAGCGAGCCCTGAGATCACGGGAAGCCAGACGACCCTGATGCTCACCGACCGCACGCAGGACTATCTCGTCCTGGGGCGCGAGGTGCTTGAGACGGTCCGGACCGCCACCCCGCACGGCCCGGACACCACGAACGGCGCCGCCAACTCCCGCACACCACCCACCACAACACCCCCTCCCACGAGACCGGACAACCACTACCCAGCCCAACGAGCACCAGCCGCCAAGGTCACCTATTCGGCCCCAGAACTACCGTTCCCACTCGGTGAACCCGCGGCATGGCGCGGTCGGGAGTGCTCATGGGCGACAGCCTGGCACGAGGGTCTGACAGCGGCAGTGATCACCGGGGCTGCCGCCGCGCTCACACACGGCGGGGCTCGGGCTGGATGACTTCCTTCGTCAATGGCCACGGAGTCGCGGATGACCAGCCGACGACCGGCATGGTCTCGTCGTAGTGCGGCGCGAAGTCGGCGCACACCAGCGCGGGCATGCGGTAATCGGAGTCGCGGACGTGGGCCAGGAACGTTTCAGGCAGGGCAACGTGATGCGTCGCGAGGTAATGCGAGAAGTCCTGCCGCCACAGCCAGGACCCGTCCGTGACCAGCGACGAGCACCCTGCGGAATAGCGGTGCGGAAGCCCGGTGAGGACGTCCCGCCCGGCTTCCATCACGTCCAGCAGCACATGACCGGCATCCAAGTAGGTCACGATCTTGCCCTCGTCGGCCTCGCCGGCAGGACGCACGGCGTCACGCAGCCGGCCGTTCGGCCGCACCCCCGCGTCATTGAACTCGTCGTAGAAGCCCAACAGCCCCAGCACCGCACCGACCTCCCCCTACGCATGTGCGCCCACGTCGACGGACCGCCCTCTGCCGCATCGAGCGCACTCCCGACCACGCACAGAAGCTACAACCGGCTGGTCTCCGGGGCACCTTGAAATAATTCACTTACACATATCCGCGGGCACGCCTGATCATGTGCGCATGGCACTGAAGGAGACGCTGGAGCGCGTGGACGCGGACCTCGCCGAGGGACGTGTGCCCATGGCCCGCCAACGACTGCGCGGACTGGTCTCGTCCTACCCGCACTACCCGGCTCTGCGGCGACGCCTGGCCGACATCTACCGGATGTACGGCGACCCGGCCGAGGCCGGCCGTTGGACGTACCTCGAAGAGGACAGGCTCCCGGACGAGGCCGCCGCGTTCGAGAAGAGGTACGGCGACCCGGTGCGCCGGATGCGCGCCCTGGCCTGGCAAGGCCCGGAATCGGCGGCCGACTCCCCCTTTGTCGAGCAGCAGTTGGCGGCCGTGCGGACCGCCGCCTCCAAGGCCCTCGGCCACCCGGTCACCTGGGACACGCTCCCTGAGGTAAGGGGTGACGCGCCGGAGGCGGGTTCGTTCCGCCAGTCCTTGGCGGCCATGGGCTGCGCGCTCCTGGCGATCGTGTTCGTCGGGATCTGGGTGAACGGGTTCCTCGACCTCTTCCGCTGACAGCGAATGCCTCGAAGTCGCCCGCGGCTACGCCATTGTCTCTGTCCGCGACGCCGCCGTGCTCGGTGTCGACGCGGGCGACGGTGTACCCGTTCTCCTCGTTGACGTAGGTGCGCTCCAACACACCTACGAGGACGGCCATGTTGGACTTGATTCGACGGTACCGGGCGGGTACGGCACTCCTTCTCGGGCCTATGCGTCCAGCACGTGCGCCACAGCCAGGGCGATACGGTCGATCCAGTTGATCGCATCCGTGACGTCGGGCTCGGTGATGGGCCGTCGCTGCTTGAGGTCTCCGTCCACCAGGTCTGCGTCGTGCGCGATCTTGTTGCGGCGGTCCGTGATGGTGACGTACTGGGCCTTCAGCGTCTTGTCCGTGTACGCGGTGCGGTTGCCCTGCCAGGCATTGATCTGTGCGGCTGCGCCCTGCCAGATGTTCTTGTCGGTGACCAGCTTCAACGCGTCCGAGATCTTGCGCGGGTTCTGGAGCGAGGCGCTGCCCCACTTCTCCTTGACGTGCTCGACGACCGCCTCGGCCAACGTGACATCGCCTCGCTGCACGGCCTCGACCCGGTGCAGGGGGATCTCGTAGTTCTGGAGTTGCAGCGGCATGTCGGGGCTGTCCTTGGCGGCCAGTTCGGCGACGCGACGGAAGAGCTCCTCGTGGAACCAGTGGTCGATCGCGGCCACGGCCTGTACCCAGGCGGCCCGGTAGAAGTCGTCGACGTCGACCGTCGCCGGCTGGAAAGGGGCCAGATATCGCCCGGCGTCGACCATCTTGCGGGCGTAGGCGATGTTGGTGGTGAACGCCTCGAACTGGCTGGTGTGCGGCCTGGGAATGGCCATCGGTGAGCCCCCGTACTGTCACATGTTCTCTGCGCTGCGTGAACAGGTTTGGCGACAGTCCGGGAGCTCGTCAAGCGGCTTACCGACTCACCTGCTGTCGATGTCCGGTTCTCGGCGCCCCAGCCTGTCGTTGTCCGGAACAGGCCCACTCGCGTTCAGTCGCGAACCCCGGCTCTCCGCGACCCGCTTGACCTCCTGCAACGACTCGCTCAGCCGGCTGGCGAGGAAGTGGAGCTCCGCCCCGGTGACCCGTCGATCCGCCAGCAGGTCGGCGGCGTGGCCGAGCAGGTCGTCCGCCATGCCGAGTTGGATGCTCTCGATACCGTCGGCCATCCGTGACACGTAGCCGGTGCCGTCCCCCAGGACGTAACACGGCTTGCCCTCCGCCGCCGTCCAGGGCAGCAGCCTGAACGTGCGGCGTTCGCCCTGCTCCCCGTTCACGCGGCGGCCTCGGCTCGGCGAAGGTGCCGGGGCCCGGGCCTGATGTCCACAGCGTGCACGGCGATCCACAACGTGCGCGATCGCCGCCGCGCCTCGGTCAACTGCCGCTCGTGCGCCACGAGATAGGGACGCACCAGTGGGCCGTCCTCCCCGCGCAGCGCAGGCTCACCGATACGGCGGACGGTGGGGCCGGCCACGTATACACAGGAGTACGGATGGACGGTGATGGGGACTGGGCGCATCAGCCGCACCAGCGACTCGGTGAACCGGCGGACGAAATTCTTCATGTCGGTGCGCTCTCCCTCTGACTTACCCACGAACGGATGCGTTCTGTGGCGAACTCATCACAGAGTGGGGTCGGGCGTCGCTACGCTGCCAGGGGTTCGGGCTTGACGGCCCGCTGGTCAGAAAAGGGAGTTGGGGCTGCATGGCGATGAACCGGAAGCCGCGTACGCCGAGGGAGAAGTACGGGGAGGAGCTGAGGCTACGACGGACGGCAGCGGGGCTGACCCAGGAGGCCCTGGGCGATCAGGTCGTCTGCTCGCCGACGCTGATCAGTCATTACGAGGCGGGGCGGCGGCTGCCGAACCCGGATGACGCACAGCGGGTCGACCGCGCGCTTCAGACGGATGGGTTCTTCGCCCGATGGCTGGAGGACCTGGAGACGAAGTACGCCGATCACTTCGCCGTCATGGCGGAGTTGGAGCGGCAGGCAACACTGATCCAGCAGTTCGCCCTCTCTCTGGTGCCCGGCCTGCTCCAGACGGACGGTTACGCGCGTGCGCTGTTCCGCGCGTACCGGCCGAACCATCGGCAGGAGGACCTTGACAGAGATGTCGTCATCCGGACCGAGCGTGCCCACATCCTCGACGGACCGTTGAACCCTGTCCTGTGGACCATGCTGGACGAGGCCGTGCTCAGGCGTCAGGTCGGTGGGCCGCAGGTCATGGCGGAGCAACTGCGCAAGATCGCGGACATGGCCGAGGCCGGACGGCTGCGGCTGCATGTGCTGCCGTTCGGGGCGGGGGCACACTCGCTTCAGCAGAGCCTTCTTTCCCTGCTGGGCTTCGCGGACTCCGCGCCGGTGGCTTATGTCGAAGGGTTCCTGACTGGGCATCTGATGGACGATCCGGCTCTGGTGAGGTCCAGCCAGACGGCCTACGATCTTGCCTTGAGCGATGCGATGTCTCACCAGGAATCACTGGCCCTTGTGCGGGCAGCAGCAGAGGAACACGAACATGGTCAGCAGTAAGCGCAGCGTCTCCGACTCGTCCACGATCACGGGGTGGTTCAAGTCCAGCTACAGCGGTGGTGACCAGGGTGAGTGCCTTGAGGTCGCCGACGGCTACGCCGACATCCCCGTCCGCGACAGCAAGGACCCGAGTGGCCCCGCACTCGTCTTCTCCGCCGACGGGTGGTCGTCGTTCGTCGCAGCAGTCAAGGACGACAGCATCACGGTCTGACGCCTTCCGTGCCTCGTAATCGATCGACCTGGTCGATCGATTACGAGGCAATGTCATGCACCTTCGAGAAACCCCTTACGTACCGCCGGATCGCACAGCAGCGCCAGCACGTCGTCCTCACCGTCGAAAAGGCTCTCGGCGACCGGGAGGGCGGCCTGGTGGAACATCGCGGCCAGTACGTCCGCCAATGGGCGGCTCCAGGCGATGCGGACCACGTCCCGCGCCTTCTCGTCCTGCCCCTGTGCGTGGCATGCCGCCACTGGGCGAGGAAGAGGCCCGCAGTCCGCGTAGGGTCTCGCAGCGCGTGTCGGATGGCGTTCCGCTGACCTGGGCTTCTCCCGCAGTCTCACGATGCCTCGGACACTGGAGTCTCGACCACATGTCGGATTCTCAGCGCGACCCTCGTCCGCGGCCGACTACCGCGTCGTTCCGGGCGCGAAAGTCGAGTTGCTGCCCGGTGCCGGACACACACCCATTCTGGAGGATCCGCCGCGGACCGCCGCACTTCTCCTGTCCTTCGCCGAGATCCACACGGCTCGAGCGCCCAAGGCCACTTGACGATTTGGCCCAACACGGCAGGTCTGCGAATGATGGCCGCGACCTGCTGTCCCGTCCGATTCGAGTTGGCATCTGGTGGGGCGCTGACCTGTGAGGTTGCCAGGTGGTTCAAGAATGACGCCGGGCGCTGTTCCCAGACGAGTTGGCTCTCGCGGAAGGGGGCGCGCTACGGGCCGCCTCCCCGGAACGCCGGATAATCGTTCGGTCGCTTGTCAGTGAGGGCATGCAGAATGCGTCCGTGAGTCACGACTATCGGCCCGGTGACGTGCTGTTGCTGGAGTGCCCGTTCACTGAGACCGCCGTCACCGGGGTCACCCGTTACTACGTCTCCGTGTGGTGGCCGTGGTTGGAGGTGGACCCGCAGGCCGAAAACATCAGGTGGAACGGTCGGAGGGCGCTTCCAACGCCCGCGGCCCGCGAGTGGGAGATCTTCCGGACGGAACCGGCAGAGACCGCACTGAAGCCGGGCGATACCTGCCTGGTGGGAATCCCCGCGACCGTGGTGCATGTCCAGGCGGTCCACCGCTTCGATCCGCCCCTGGTCACCGGCATGCTGCCGCGGCCCGCGTCCTACGTCGAGGCCCTGCGGCAGGGTGAGACCCATGACCCTGACCTTGACGACCAGGGCTACACGATCGATCCGGCCGGTGGTGAACCGATACGCATCGAGCTGCTCTTCCGCCCGTACGCCTTCCTCGAACCGGGTGATGAGGTCGCCGACCGGAACGGGCGCGCCTGGCGGTTCGATGCGGCCTGGGACTGGCACCCCTTCGACGGTGAGCAGTCGGGTACTCCGGCCTGGCCGCTGACGCTGCTCTCCCGCCTTGGTGGGCCGACACCGAAGGAAGCCGCAGCGGTCGCCCGGGCGACGGCGATCGGCAGCCACGCGGACGAACTGGAGCGGTGGAGCGGACTCACTCTCGCGCGACCAGCCGCCCATCAGCAGTAGCCCTGCGGGACCGAACAAGATCAGGTGGGCGGCGCTGCCAGCAGTCAAGGTCGCTCGAAGAGTATTCACTCCACTGGGCGCGAAATGGTGAGAATCCGACAACACGGATGAGACCGAGTGGGAAACTGCCTGCTGCACTGCGACAGGACACCTGCGAGTCTCAGCTCCATTTCGCATCCGATTCCGATCCGACATCAGCTCGGAGATTCCGACACGAAGTTTGAGAACCTACAGCCCGGTACGCGTCAAGACGCCCCTTGAGCAGTGAGCCTCGATTGAGCCCGAACACGTCGTTGCCGGCGGTTTCTTGAGGACTCAGCGCCTCGTACCGGCCCACGCCCAGGATCAAGTGAAGGCGCTCCAGCGGGTCCTCGATCGTCGGATCCAGAAGCAGCGGGCGCCCGCCTTCATCGCGCGGGAAGATGTGCCGCTTGTAATGGCTGTTGCAGAGAGAGCAGGCCAGCAGGTGGTTCGGCCACGCGAACGTTCGTAACGGAGCCAGGGTGAGCGGCTCAAAGTGGTCGATGTCCGTGCCCTGGTTGTCGCCGCAGTACATGCAGCGCTCGTGTCCGGGCGCCATCTGTTCCAGTACGGATATGAGATCCGAGTGGGCCCCGTACCCGGCGAGCCGCAGCGTCCGCCGCCGTCGCCGCACCTCGGTCGACCGCCGCCCACGGCTGCACGCATCCGCGTTCGGAACCACGAAGATCCGTCCGTCCGCAGCGTGATGCCGGTCGTGCGCGGTGGGGACCGCGGGTTTCCCTCAGGTCACTTCAAATGGTCCGAACGCGCTCCAACTGCGCCGCGTATTTCATTCATTACACGGGACGAACAGAGGGCTTTTTTCGCTCGCCATGGACCATATAGCGGTGTCTGCTTTGGGCTGATTTAACACTTCTGTCGTGTGATGTGGCCGATATGGTGCACGTCACCATGATACGACTTAGTAGGGCAAAGAGCCCGCCTCATGGCCTGTTTGCGGCGATTTCGGAGGCCGTTGCCCGTTCCCTGTACGTATTCCGATAGTAAAGAGAGCCATTGACCGAAACTTGAACCCGGCTTAAGAATTCTCGGAATCCCACGGAAGAGGTGATTCCCGATGCAGATATCCGCGCTGCCCAAGCAGTTCGCCCGCATGACCCAGGCCAAGAAGATTTCGCTGGGCATGGCCGCCGCCGGGGCCGCAGTCGTTGCCGGTTCTCTCGCCGGTGCTCCGGCCGCCTCGGCCGCCACCCCCGCCCAGTCGAGCAGCGGCAGCGTCAGCCGCTGGATCAACGAATCACTGACGATCATGCGCGCGCAGGGCATCCCGGGCTCCTACAACGGGATCCACCGCAATCTGATGCGCGAGTCGAGTGGCAACCCGAATGCCATCAACAACTGGGACTCCAACGCCGCCAAGGGCATCCCGTCCAAGGGGCTGCTCCAGGTCATCGACCCGACCTTCAGGGCGTATCACGTGCCCGGCACCTCGTGGAACATCTACGACCCGGTCGCCAACATCACCGCCGCCTGCAACTACGCGGCACATCGCTACGGCTCGATCGACAACGTCAACTCGGCCTACTGATCAGCATGCGATGAAACGTCGGGAACTCGCGAGACGGTCCCGACGAGGCGAAACGGGGCCCGGTCGGAAGACCGGACCCCCCTCGCTTTCCCCCTCGTCAGGGCTTCCCGATCCCCCCGGATCCCCCCCGGAAGCGCCCGACGCCAGATATGACCCGGCAGGGTGCCGAACGGTTGCACGCCTTGGCGATCTCTTTACCCTGGCGGCAAAAAGCCCTCTCAGCAGGCGTGTTCGGCGTAGCGGGCCGCGACCTCGGCGAGGGCTTCGGCGCCGTCGCGGGCCCAGAGGGCCTCGTTGAAGATCTCCACCTCGATGGGGCCGTCGAAGCCGGTGGCCTCGACGTGTGAGCGGAACGCGCGGAAGTCCACGGCGCCGTCTCCGAGTTGGCCCCGGCCGAGCAGGACTCCGGCCGGAAGTGGGGTGATCCAGTCGGCGAGTTGGAAGGAGTGGATGCGGCCGGCCGCGCCCGCGCGGGCGATCTGGGCGGGCGCCTGGTCGTCCCACCAGATGTGGTACGTGTCGACGACCACCCCGACCTGGTCGGCGGGGAAGCGTTCCGCGATGTCCAGGGCCTGGGAGAGCGTGGAGACGACGCAGCGGTCCGAGGCGAACATCGGGTGCAGCGGTTCGATCGCGAGACGTACGCCGCGCTCCGCCGCGTACGGCGCAAGTTGCCCCAGGGCGTCCGCGATGCGTTCGCGGGCGCCGTGCAGATCCTTGCTGCCCGCCGGGAGGCCGCCGGAGACGAGGACCAGGGTGTCGGTGGACAGGGCCGCCGCCTCGTCGATCGCGGCGCGGTTGTCGTCCAGGGCGCGGGCCCGTTCCGCCGGGTCGAGCGCGGTGAAGAAGCCGCCCCGGCAGAGGCTGGTGACGGACAGGCCGGAGTCGGACAGGAGTTGAGCGGTGCGCTCGATGCCGTACTCCTGGACGGGGGCCCGCCACAGGCCGACCTTGTCGATGCCCGCCTTGACGCAGCCCTCGGCCAGCTCGGGCAGCGACCACTGCTTGATGGTCTCCTGGTTGATGGAGAGACGGCCGTCGCTCATCGGGTGCCTCCGTTGACCGTGAGCAGGGCGCGCATCCGGGATTCCGCCAGCTCCGGGTCGGGGAACAGGCCCAGCCGGTCCGCGAGTTCGTACGACTTCGCCAGGTGCGGCAGCGAGCGGGCGGACTGGAGGCCGCCGACCATCGTGAAGTGGTCCTGGTGGCCGGCCAGCCAGGCGAGGAACACCACGCCCGTCTTGTAGAAGCGGGTGGGCGCCCGGAAGAGGTGGCGGGCCAGCTCGACCGTCGGGTCGAGGAGGTCCCGGAAGCCCTGGACGTCCCCGGTGTCCAGGACCCGTACCGCGTGCGCGGCCAGCGGGCCGAGCGGGTCGAAGATGCCGAGCAGGGCGTGGCTGAAGCCCTGGTCGTCGCCCGCGATCAGCTCGGGGTAGTTGAAGTCGTCGCCGGTGTAGCAGCGGACCCCGCCGGGCAGACGGCGGCGTACGTCGATCTCGCGCTCGGCGTCCAGGAGCGAGATCTTGATCCCGTCGACCTTGTCCGGGTGCTCGGCGATGACCTTCAGGAACGTGTCGGTGGCGGCGTCGAGGTCCGGGGAGCCCCAGTAGCCCTCCAGCGCGGGGTCGAACATCGGGCCGAGCCAGTGCAGGACGACCGGTTCGGTGGCCTGGCGCAGCAGGTGTGCGTACGTCTCCAGGTAGTCCTCGGGGCCGTTCGCCGCGGCGGCGAGGGCGCGGGAGGCCATCAGGATGGCCTGGGCGCCGCTCTCCTCGACCAGGGCGAGCTGCTCCTCGTACGCGGACCGCACCTGCGCGAGCGTGGCGGGCCCGGCGGGCAGCTGGTCGGTGCCGACGCCGCACGCGATCCGGCCGCCGACCGCCTTCGCCTCGGCGGCGGAGCGGCGGATCAGCTCGGCCGCGCCGGCCCAGTCGAGGCCCATGCCGCGCTGGGCGGTGTCCATGGCCTCGGCGACGCCGAGGCCGTGCGACCAGAGGTGGCGGCGGAAGGCGAGGGTGGCGTCCCAGTCGACGGCCGCGGGGTCGTCGGGGCTGATGTCGGCGTACGGGTCGGCGACCACGTGGGCGGCGGAGAAGACCGTACGGGAGGCGAGCGGTGCCCCGCCGGGGGCGGCGAAGTCGAGCGGGGTGGTGCGGGGCTCGTACGGACCCTGCGGGAGGTGGATGGTCACTCAGATCAGCTCCGATGCGCCGTGCGCGGGGTGGATCGTCACGGGATCAGCTCCGGTGCCGTGCGCGGGGATCGCCATAGGACCGACTCCGGTGCCGTACGCGGGGTGGATCGTCACAGCGCCAGCTCCGGGACGTCGAAGCGGCGGCCCTCGGCGGACGACTTCAGGCCCAGCTCGGCGAGCTGGACCCCACGGGCACCCGCCATCAGGTCCCAGGTGTACGGCTCGTCGAGCACGATGTGGCGCAGGAAGAGCTCCCACTGGGCCTTGAAACCGTTGTCGAAGACGGCGTTGTCCGGGACTTCCTGCCACTGGTCGCGGAACGGCTCGGTGACCGGGAGGTCCGGGTTCCAGACCGGCTTGGGGGTGGCCGAGCGGTGCTGGACGCGGCAGTTGCGAAGGCCCGCGACGGCGGAGCCGTGGGTGCCGTCCACCTGGAACTCGACGAGCTCGTCGCGGTTGACGCGGACCGTCCAGGAGGAGTTGATCTGGGCGACGGCGCCGCTCTCCAGCTGGAAGGTGCCGTACGCGGCGTCGTCGGCGGTGGCGGCGTAGGGCTTGCCCTGCTCGTCCCAGCGCTGCGCGATGTGCGTCTGGACGTGCGCCTGGACGGTGGCGACCCGGCCGAACAGCTCGTGGAGCACGTACTCCCAGTGCGGGAACATGTCGACGACGATGCCGCCGCCGTCCTCGGCGCGGTAGTTCCAGGACGGGCGCTGGGCCTCCTGCCAGTCCCCCTCGAAGACCCAGTAGCCGAACTCGCCGCGCACGGAGAGGATCTCGCCGAAGAAGCCGCCGTCGATGAGGCGCTTCAGCTTCAGCAGACCCGGCAGGAAGATCTTGTCCTGGACGACGCCGTGCTTGATCCCGGCGTCGCGGGCCAGCCGGGCCAGCTCCAGGGCGCCGTCGACGTCCGTGGCGGACGGCTTCTCGGTGTAGATGTGCTTGCCCGCGGCGATCGCCTTCTTGATCGCCTCTACGCGGGCCGAGGTGACCTGGGCGTCGAAGTAGACGTCGATGGTCTCGTCCGCAAGGACCGCGTCGAGGTCGGTCGACCACTCGGTCAGGCCGTGCCGCGCGGCGAGCTCCTCCAGCGCGTGGGCGCGGCGGCCGACGAGGACCGGCTCGGGCCACAGCACGTCGCCGTCGCCGAGATCGAGGCCGCCCTGCTCCCGGATCGCGAGGATCGAGCGCACCAGGTGCTGCCGGTACCCCATGCGACCCGTGACGCCGTTCATGGCGATGCGCACTGTCCTGCGTGTCACGAAAGTTCCCTCCATACAGCTTTAGCAAGCGCTTTCTATGTCGTATGACGCTAACCTGCCGACAGCGGCCCGGACAAGAGGGGGCGCGCTGACAACTCCACTCACTCCTCATCACCCTCGGAGGAAAGCGATGACAGTCACCCTGGCCGACGTGGCGGCTCGCGCCCGGGTGTCCCCGGCCACCGTCTCCCGTGTGCTGAACGGCAACTACCCGGTGGCCGCGTCCACCCGGGAGCGGGTCCTGCGCGCGGTGGACGACCTCGACTACGTGCTCAACGGACCGGCCAGCTCGCTCGCGGCCGCCACGTCCGACCTGGTCGGCATCCTGGTCAACGACATCGCCGACCCGTTCTTCGGGATCATGGCGGGCGCGGCGCAGACGGAGATCGGCGGTCCGGGTGACGGCTCCGGGCGGGCCGGCGGCGAGAAGCTCGCCGTCATCTGCAATACCGGCGGCTCCCCCGAGCGCGAACTGACCTATCTCACCCTGCTCCAGCGCCAGCGTGCCGCCGCCGTCGTCCTCACCGGCGGCGCGGTGGAGGACCCGGGGCACCAGGCGGCGATCTCCGCCAAGCTGGCGAAGCTCGCGGACGCGGGCACCCGGGTGGTGCTGTGCGGGCGGCCCCCGCTGCCGGGCAGCGGGGCGGTCGTGGCCGCGCTCGCCTTCGACAACCGGGGCGGCGGGCGGCGGCTCACCGAACATCTGCTGTCGCTCGGCCACCGGCGGATCGGCTATGTCGCAGGCCCGTTGGAGCGGACGACGACCCGCCACCGGCTCGAAGGCCACCTCGACGCGATGAGGGCGGCGGGACTCGGCGACGGGGCGAGTGCCGGGGAGCAGGAACGCCTCACCGTCCATGGCCCCTACGACCGCCGCTCCGGCTACGAAGCCACCCTCGAACTCCTGCGCCGCGAACCGGAGGTGACGGCGATCGTCGCCGCCAACGACACCGTGGCCCTGGGTGCGGGCGCGGCGGTCCGGGACCGCGGTCTCCGCATCCCCGAGGACGTCTCGGTGGCGGGCTTCGACGATCTGCCGTTCTCCGTGGACGCGGTCCCGGCGCTGACGACCGTACGCCTGCCGCTCTTCGAGGCGGGGGCGCGGGCGGGGCGGCTGGCGATGGGCAAGGAGGCCCCGCCGCCGGGGGGCATCGCGACGATCGCGGCGGAGCTGATGGTGCGGGGGTCGACGGCGCCACCGCGGGTGTGACCCACGCGATATCGTGTAAATACCGGCATTCGGGAGGACCGGATGACGACCATGGGCACGGCGAGCGCCTGGGACGCGCTGGACGGTGTTCCGACGCTCCGGTATGGGCCTGCCGGGCCCTCGGCTTCCCGATCGACCCGCTGACCGGCACGGTGTCCGTCCCGCACCCCCACACCCTGCGCCGCCTGCTGGTCCAACTCGACGGTGATGCCCTGGACCACTACGACCGCGCCCGGGCCCACCACCGCCACGAGATCCGGCGCCTGAAGACCGCTGCCTTCGCCCACCTCGACTGCCCCGACGCCAAGCAGGCCCTCCAACTCGTGCGCTGGAGGCAGGACTTCACCACCGGCAAGCTCACCATCGAACGCGTCTACCTGATCACCAGCCTGCCGCCCGGCGCCGCGACCGGCGCCCAACTCGCCGCCTGGATCCGCGGCCAGTGGAAGATCGAAAATCTTCTCCACCACGTCCGGGACCGCACCTTCCGCGAAGACGACTCCAAGATCCGCACCGGCCGTCCTCCAGGCTGCTGTGGCACGTCCTGGCCTGGGCAGCGGATCCAAGCTGCATGTGCCCGCACTGTTATCACGCGAAGCGTGCGGCACACGAGTGACTCCGTTAACGTGCGATGGCTTAGATTTTACCGGCACGTTAAAGAAGGGCGTTGCTCATGGCGCAGTCTCTCGCCGATCTCACGTCGGCAAGAGTACGGAGGATCTTGCGATTCTTTCCCGAGAGCTCGCAGGCCGAGCGCGAGGAGTTGCGTGCCACGGCGCGGGAACTGCTCGAGATCCACGGCGAGGGGGTGCTCACTGACCTCCCTCCGCGCGAGCGCGTCATATGGTATCTCGCTGCCGAGGGGCGCGCCGAGGATCTTGTCAAGGTGGTCCGGCGCCAGCGCAGGGACCCGGGCGCCTTCCTCGTGGCAGGCGCCCGGCGCCCCCGGCTGGTGCTGCCGGGGCTGCGGGGCCTGGCGCTGCCTGAACGGATCGCCGCGCTCACGCATCGCGACTTGCCGGTGACGGCGCAGCTCACCTCGGTCGGCTGGCGCGGCGACGATCTGGTATGGGAAGGGTACGCGTTTGTCGCGAACCTGCCGCGTCCCTCGGGCCGCGTCATCGGCCGATTCGCGGTGCTGGAGGACGGCGAGACCGGCCGCCGCATCAGACTGCGCATGCGCCGCACCCGCAGCGAGCAGGCCACCGTCGCCTCCGGACAGGCCCTGCACTGCTACGACCACACGGGCTTCGAAGTCGTCGTCTCTGCTCGTCGGCTGCGCGAGCTCGCCGAGCACGGTGCCGGCCAGTGGTTTCTGTACGTCGGGATCCTGGGACCGGGCGGGACCTACGGCGCGCGGGTGCGCCAGCGCGACGCGGGCACGGCCGGGCACAACCAGGTTCGTCATCTGGCGGACGGCTCACGTCTCGTGGTCGGCTTCACCAAGAATGCCGTGAGCATCACGGTGCAGCAGCCCCCTGTCGAGGTCGAGTCCTGCACCGTCGCGGACGGCGAGCTGCGACTGGTCACCAGGGCGCGGAGCGGCGCCAAGGCCCCCACCGCCGTGAGCGTCGTCGTAGGCGACACCAGACTCGACAGCCCGCTCACTCCCCTGTCCGATTCCGCTGACGCGTTCCGGCGCTACCAGTCGGTCTTCAGTCTTGCCCGGCTGGCCGCGAACGACGTGCCGGGAACCAAGACCCGGGAATTCAAGGTGACCTTGAGGGGAGCCGACGACCGGGGCCAGGCGGCCCTCCTCGCCGAGGGCTTCACGACCGGCAGGCACCGGCTTGCCCCCGGCCGCGAGCTGGCCGTCCACCGCGACGGGCCCGGCAGGCTGGTGCTGGCAACGCGAGCCGTCCGACCCGTGGTCGACGCGATGACCGTGACGGGGTCGGGGGAGCTGGTGCTCGAGGGTACGTATCCCGGTGAGGAAGCGGCCGGGAAGAAGGTCATCCTGCGGCACGGGGTCCGCTTCGAGGAGAAGGAGCTGCCGGTCGAGCTTGCCGACGGGCGGTTCACGGTCCGGATCAAGCCCGAGGCGGCCCCGCAGGTGCACGGTCCCGAGCTGCCCCTGTGCCCCGGTCGCTGGTACCTGTTCTTCCGCGACGTGGACGCCTGGGACAAGTCCGGGGACGTCCCGGTGACCTTGCGTCCGGAGCAGGTGCAGGAGCTGCCCCTGTGCTTCAGTGGCCCGCAGCGTGCTTACACCGTGGACCGCCGCTACTTCGACCGCATCTTCATCGAGCCGGAACGGCTGCTCGGCCCCGGTGAGCACGGCGCCTACCGGCAGCGCATGCTGCGCGAGGTGTACTTCCGCGAGCAGCGCGAGCTCCCCTTGCGCGACGCGGTGCTCTACACGAGCCTCAGCGGCAAGCAGTTCTCGGACTCGCCGCGGGCGGTCTACGAGGAGCTGGTGCGCCGGGGGGTCGACGTCGAGCACATCTGGACCCAGGACGGGGGGCTGCCCGAGATGCCGCCGGGAGCGCGTGTGGTGGGCCAGGGCAGCCGCGAGTGGTACGAGGCACTGGCGCGCAGCCGCTACGTCGTCGTCAACACGGCGGTGGGCGATTGGTTCGTCACCCGCCCCGGGCAGCAGGTCGTGCAGACCTGGCACGGCACGCCGCTGAAGAAGATAGGCAAGGACCTCCTCGGCACTACCAAGTCGAGTCCCGCCTATATCGCCAGCCTGCCGCACAGCTACCGGCAGTTCGACTTCGTGGTGTCGCCGAACGCGTACACCACAGAGATCATGCGCAGGGCGTACAGCATCGAAGGCGACCTGTTCGAGAGCGGTTATCCGCGCAACGACGTCTTCCACGCCCCCGACCGCGACGCGCGGGCCGCGCGGGTCAGGGAGCGGCTCGGCCTGCCCGAGGGCAAGAAGGTGGTGCTCTACGCTCCTACCTGGCGGGAAGACCAGCGGCACGCGAGCAAGCTGTACAAACTCGATCTGCGGATCGACCTGGCCGCGGCCCAGGCCGAACTCGGTCACGACCATGTGCTGCTCTTCCGCAAGCACCCGAGGGTCCATGGCAGCCTACCGGGTGTCGGCCGGGGTTTCGTGTGGGACGTTACCCGCTACCCGGACATCGCCGATCTGTACCTCGTCGCCGATGTGCTGGTCACCGACTACTCCTCGGCGTTCTTCGACTTCGCGCACTCGGGTAAGCCGATGCTGTTCTTCACCTACGACCTGGAGCACTACCGGGACTCGCTGCGCGGCTTGTACTTCGACCTCACCACCCGGGCGCCCGGCCCGCTGCTGGAGACCTCCGAAGACCTGGTCAAGGCCCTGCTCGACGTCGATGCCGTCGAAGCGGAGTACCGGGAGAAGTACGCTCAGTTCATAAGGGACTTCTGCGAGCCCGGGGACGGTCTCGCGACAGCGCGGGTCGTAGACCGCATGCTCGTCGGCGGACCGCACGCCGCAGCCCCGACCGACGGCTGAGCGTGCCGCGCAGGGCCGGGCGGGACCGGCCCTGCGCGGATGGGACGCGCGGCGCGAGGGCGTGACGCGCATCTCTTGGGTCTTCAGGTCGATACCGGCGACGCTGCCCGTGGGCAGGAGCGGTTCGGGTCGGTCCTGCTCGGCGGTGAGCACGACGAACCACTTGCGGCCCTCGCGCTTGACGCTGACGGTCTTGACCTTGCCGACCACCACACGGTGCTGGTTGACCTTGACGTGCCCGACGCCCTGGAAACGGACCCGGGTAACGGGGTCGTGCGGGGTGGAGTTCCACCGGCAGCCGTCGCCGTCCTTGGGGAAATCCACAGTGTCGAACCAGTTCACCCCACGAAAGCGCGGGTAGCCGGGCGTCTCGCCGGCCTTGATCCGGCGGAAGAACGCACCGAACGCCTTGTCCAGGCGACGCAGCGTGGCCTGCTGCGAGGAGAAGGACCAGCGGCCCTGCCGCTTTGGGTCGAACGCCCGGATCTCCTTCAGCTGTGCTGACTGCACCCCGTACGTGATGCTCGTCCTCGGCACGTGCCGGAAGGCGTCACGGCGTTCCTGCTTCAACGACGCCATGCTGACGCGCTGCGAGGAGATCATGAGGAACGTCTGCACGGACTTCGGCGCGGAGCTGATCGAGTTCAACGGCGAAGAGGATCACGTGCATCTCCTGGTGCACTACCTGCCGAAGATCGCCCTGTCGGCCCTGGTGAACTCGCTCAAGGGCGTGTCCTCCCGCTATCTGCGACAGGAGTTCACCGGCCATGTCAACCGCTTCATCATGCACGGCCGTTTCTGGTCGGGCTCCTACTTCGCCGGGTCCTGCGGTGGCGCACCGTTGGATATCGTCAAGCAGTACATCGAGCAGCAATAACGTCCGCTTCAGCCTGACAGTTAGAGCAGTCCCGAGATCGGATTCCCTCCCCGCCCGAAGGCAGGGATTCCCTCCGAAGAGAGGGATGGAAGGAACACGCAAGTGAAGCTCGCTTTCTCGACCCTCGGAGTGCCGGGGATGCCGGTGGCCGATGTCGTCCGGCTCGCCGCGGAGCACGGTTATCAGGGGGTGGAGCTGCGCGCCCACGCCGAGGAACCGGTTCACCCGGGCATCTCGGCGCTCGAACGGGCCGATGTCGTCGAGGAGTTCAAGAAGGGCGGCGTCGAGATCCTGACCGTTGCCGGGTATGTCCGCGTCGCGGCCGAGGGGGACGACCGGGCCGCGCTGGACGAGCTCGCCGGGCTGATGGAGCTGGCCCACGACCTGGGGGCCCGGAACGTGCGGGTCTTCCCGGGCGGCGGCGGCCAGGACCCCGCCGTGGCCGACGCGATCGCCGCCCGCCGGCTGGGCGCCGCCGCTCCGCACGCCGCGGACCTGGGCGTACGCATCCTGCTGGAGACCCACGACTCGCACCGGGCGGGGGCCGACGTGGCCCGGGTGGTGGGGGCGGTGGGGCACGGCAGCATCGGTGCGCTGTGGGACGTCATGCACACCTGGCTGGCGGGCGAGGAGCCGGCCGCGAGCCAGGCGGTGCTGGCCCCGCACCTGGGGTACGTACAGGTGAAGGACATCGCGTCGGCCGAGGACACCACGCCGCTGGCACTGGGCGCGGGGGTGCTGCCACTGCGGGAGTGCCTGGACACCCTGGACGCGGACAGCTGGGTCTGCTGGGAGTACGAGAAGCGGTGGCACCCGGGGGCGGCGGAGCTGCCGGGGCTGCTGAGCGCGGGGCGGGAGCATCTGCTGCGGCTGGGTACGCCCAAGTCGTAGGCGGCTGCGCTCAGGTCCGCGCCGGCCGCGGTACCGGTTCCGGCGTCTCCGGCTCCGCAGGTCCCGCAGTCCCACCGGGCACGGGAGCCCGATCCGATGCCGCCCGGCCGGGCCGGCGCGCCCCCGCCAGCGAGGTGAGGGCCACCCCGCCGACCAGGAGAGCCGCCGCGCACCACCGCAGCGGGCTCACCGACTCGCCGAGGAACAGCGCGGCCGAGGACATCCCGAAGACCGGGACGAGCAGGGTGAACGGGGCCACCGACGAGGCCGGGTGGTGGCGCAGCAGGAAGCCCCAGGCCCCGAAGCCGAAGACGGTGGTGATCCACGCGACGTAGACGATGATTGCGGCCCCGCTCCAGTCGAGCGCGGCCAGGGCGTCGGCGTCGCGGTCCCAGCCCTCGAAGACGAGGGAGAGGCCGAGCAGCGGGAGCACGGGCACGGTCGATACCCACACCATGAAGTTGAGGGAGTCGGGCGGGGCGGCCTTGCGGGTCAACACGTTGGACACACCCCAGCAGGCCGCCGCCGCGATCACCAGGACGAAGGCGAGCACGGGCCCGCCCGCGCCCTCGTCGACCGCCGCCACCGCGATGCCCGCGAGAGCCACCCCCATCCCCAACACCCGTATTCTGCCCGGTCGTTCACCGAGGGCGAGCGCCGCGAAGAGAGCCGTGAAGACCGCCTGGACCTGGAGCACGAGGGAGGAGAGACCGGCGGGCATCCCGCGGTCCATGCCGATGAAGAGCAGCCCGAACTTCGCCACTCCGAGGACGAGCCCGACGCCGACGATCCACTTCCAGGCGACCTTGGGCCGGCCGACGAAGAAGACCGCGGGCAGCGCGGCGACCAGGAAGCGCAGGGCGGAGAAGAGCAGCGGCGGGAAGTGCCCGAGGCCGACCTCGATGACGACGAAATTGACACCCCAGACGGCGGCCACCAGGGCGGCCAGGGCGATGTGGAGGGGACGCATGCACCGAGGATCACCCGAGCCGACCATGTAGCACCAGCACGGATTCCTTCATGGTGGAATTGAGCGTTGCTAACCGATTACCAAGGGCCGGAGGTTCCGGTGCTCGATCTGTCCCGGCTGCGCGCACTGCACGCCGTCTCCGTCCATGGCTCCGTCGCGGGCGCCGCCGCCGCGCTCGGCTACACCCCGTCGGCGGTCTCGCAGCAGATCACGAAGCTGGAGCGGGAGACCCGTACGACCCTTCTCGAACGGCGCGGGCGCGGCGTCGCGCTGACCGAGGAGGCGCTCCATCTCGCCACCACCGCCCAGCAGTTGCTGGCGATCGTGGAGCGCGCGGAGACGACGCTGGAGGAGCGCAGGGGGCTGCCGACGGGGCGGCTGTCGATCGGCGCGTTCGCGTCCGCGGCGCGCGGGCTGCTGCCCGGTGTACTGGCCGGGCTGGACCGGGACCATCCGGCGCTGGAGGTCCGGCTGACCGAGGTCGATCCGCATCTCTCGGTCGATCTGGTGGCCAAGGGCGTGATCGATCTGGCGGTCGCGCACGACTGGGACATCGCCCCGCTGCCCGCCCCGGAGGGCGTGGCGCAGGCGGTGATCGGTGACGACCCGTGCGATCTGCTGGTGCCGGCAGGCCACCGGCTCGCCGGGCGGGAGGCGGTGCGGCGCGAGGAGCTGGCGAAGGAGCGATGGATCTGCCAGCCGCCCGGGACGGTCTGCCACGACTGGCTCGTACGGACGCTGCGCGCGGCGGGTTACGAGCCGGACATCCGGCACCAGGCGGAGGAGAACCACACGCAGCTGGCCCTGCTCGCCGCCGGCCTCGGGGTCGCGTTGATCCCGCGCCTGGGGCGGGGGCCGCTGCCGCCCGGGGTGGTCGCGGTGCCGCTCGCCCCCGTGCCGGTGCGCCGGCTGTACGCGCTGTGGCGTACGGAGGCGGCCCGGCGGCCCTCGATCACGGCGGCGGTGTCGGCGCTCCAGGCCCATGGGACCGCGGTGGGGCTGAGGACGTAACGGAACCCCGGCGCCGCGACCCCTGCCACCGAGCTCCTCCGGCGCCACGCTTCCGGCGCCGCGTCCCCCTGACGCCTCGCCCCGTGCACCACACTCCCGGCGCCGCGGCCCCGGGTACTGGACGGGCTCAAAACGGTCCGAGCCCTTGACCGGAAGTTATTTTCTGGATATCCGTGCTTCTTGGAAGTTACTTTCACCACCGTTTCTTTCACCACCTCTCGTCCCCGAGTACGGCCGAAGGAGCTCACGTGCACCACCGCACCTCCAGACGCACCCTCCTCACCGCCACCGCCGCGACCGCCGCGGCCGCCGTCACGGGCGGCGTCGTCGCCCCCGGCGCCGTCGCCGCCCAGCGGTCCGCGAGCAGCGGGCAGAGCAGCGGGCAGCAGAACTCAGCCGCCGCCACCAAGCGCCTCAAGGGGCTCATCTCCCGGATGAGCCTGGAGGAGAAGGTCGGGCAGCTCTTCGTGATGCGGGTGTACGGGCACTCCGCCACGGAACCCGACCAGGCCGACATCGACGCCAACCTGGCCGAGATCGGGGTCCGTACGGCCGCCGAGCTGATCGCGAAGTACCACGTCGGCGGGATCATCTACTTCGCCTGGGCACACAACACCCGCGACCCGCACCAGATCGCCGACCTGTCCAACGGCATCCAGCGCGCCGGTCTCGCCGGCCCCACTCCCCTGCCGCTCCTCGTCTCCACCGACCAGGAGCACGGCATCGTCTGCCGCGTCGGCGAGCCCGCCACCCTGATGCCGGGCGCGATGGCGCTGGGCGCGGGCGGCTCGCGCTCCGACGCCCGCCGGGCCGGGCAGATCGCGGGCGCCGAACTGGCCGCGCTCGGCATCAACCAGAACTACGCCCCGGACGCCGACGTCAACGTCAACCCGGCCAACCCGGTGATCGGCGTACGCTCCTTCGGCTCCGACCCGCAGTCCGTGGCCGGGATGGTCGCGGCGCAGGTGAAGGGGTATCAGAGCAGCGGCATCGCCTCGACGGCCAAGCACTTCCCGGGCCACGGCGACACCAGCACCGACAGCCACACCGGCCTGCCGGTCATCGGCCACACCCGGCAGCAGTGGGCGGAGCTGGACGAGCCGCCGTTCCGGGCCGCGATCGCCGCGGGCATCGACTCGATCATGACCGCGCACATCGTCGTCCCGGCGCTGGACCCGGCCGAGGACCCGGCGACGCTGTCCCGCCCGATCCTCACCGGCATCCTGCGCGAGGAACTCGGTTACGACGGTGTCGTGGTGACCGACTCGCTCGGCATGGAGGGCGTGCGGACGAAGTACGGCGACGAGCGCGTGCCGGTCCTCGCGCTCCTGGCGGGCGTCGACCAGCTGCTCAACCCGCCGGACCTGAACGTCTCCTGGAACGCCGTCCTGGCGGCCGTGAAGAGCGGTGAGATCAGCGAGGCCAGGATCGACGAATCGATCCTGCGGATCCTGCGGCTGAAGACGAAGCTCGGGCTGTTCGACGACCCGTTCGTCAGCCACGCGGGGGTGGACCGTACCGTCGGGACGCGGGCCCACCTCGCCGCCGCCGACCGGATCGCCGAGCGCACCACCACGCTGCTCGCCAACGACGGCGCGGTGCTGCCCTTCTCCCGCCGCTCCCACAAGAACCTCCTCGTGGTCGGCGCCGATCCGGCCTCGCCGTCCGGCACCACCGGACCGCCGACCACCACCCTGGCCACCGCCTTCGGTGAACTGGGCCACTCGGCAACGGCGTTGTCCACCGGCACCGCCCCCACCAAGGCGAAGATCGACGAGGCGGTGGCGGCCGTACGGGGCAAGGACGCGGTGATCGTGGCCACGTACAACGTCTCGGCGAGCAGTTCCCAGCGCACCCTGGTGAGCGCGCTGGCGGCGACCGGCGTCCCGGTGATCACGGTCGCGATCCGCAATCCGTACGACATCGCCCAGCTGGCCGGGACCGGGTTCGCGGCGAACCTGGCCACGTACTCCTGGACCGACGTCGAACTGCGGGCCGCCGCCCGGGTGATCGCGGGCCGCGCCGAACCGGAGGGCACCCTGCCGGTGCCGGTGCAGCGCGCGGACGATCCGGCGCGGGTGCTGTACCCGGTCGGGTACGGCCTGACGTACTAGAGATCCGGTGACCGGGAAGGGAGGGGCTGTGCAGGCGCACAGCCCCTCCCTTCTCCTTGGTACGGCTTCGTTCGAGGAACGGTTACGGCCGCAGCCCGCGCTCGTTCATCACGTCCCGCTTGTCGAGCCGTGCGTCGAACGCCGCGAGCGGCTTGGCCTTCGACGGGTCGTCCCGCACGGCGGCCGGGGCGACACCCGCCCAGCGCAGGATGGCCGCCGTGGCCTTCGCCTTGTCGTCGGCGGCGAGGCCGGCCACGTTCGAGCCGTGGTTGCCGCCCGCCACGGTCATGACATAGCTGTCCCGGGAGCCCGCACCGAGCCGGAAGCGCTCCGCGCCCCACGGGTCGTTCTCCCCGTACACGTACAGCATGTGGTTGGCGTGCTGCTTCACCCAGTTGTCGACGTCGCGCATCACCGACGGCTGGAACTTCATCGGGATGGAGCGCGGCACGTAGTTGCGCGGCGGCTGGTACCCGTACCGGCTGAGGTTGCCGAGCCACGGCTGCTTGATGTTCGGCGAACCGAGCTGGGTGCCCGCCTGGTAGTAGTACGGGGTGTACTTCTCCAGGCCCTGGTCGGCGTAGGCGGAGAAGCCGGAGATCGAGTCGATCGAGTCCCAGATCGCCTGGTCGGGGGCGTTCTTGGCGTCGGCCGGGATGGTGTCGCAGTCGGACAGCAGGCTGTACTGCCAGTACGCCCAGACGTAGTCCATGACGACGGCTTCGTACGCCCGGTCGAGCGAGCCGGTGGTCTCGAAGGTGTAGCCGTGCGCGGTGGCGTACTCCTGGTACTTCTGCTCCAGCGGCTCACGGCGGACCAGTGCCTCGCGCTGCACACCGTTCAGCCTGTCGCGGCACTCCTTGGTGCCGACGTGCTCGAAGAACCGGTCGTACGCCGAATCCTCCTTGTCGACCACGTCGTTGGGCGCGACGTACGCGACGACGCCGTCCATGTCCTCGGGGTAGAAGCGCTCGAAGTACGTGGCGGTCATGCCGCCCTTGGAGCCGCCGGTGGCCAGCCAGTTCTTGGTGTAGATCTGCTTCAGCGCGGTGAAGACGCGGTGCTGGTCGCTGGCGGCCTGCCAGATGTCGAGCTTGGACCAGTCGGCGGGCGACGGGCGGGACGGGGTGAAGAATCGGTACTCCAGAGAGACCTGATTGCCGTCGACGATCCGGGTCGGCTCGGAACGGCTGGGGTTCGTGGAGACGTTGTAGCCGCCGGTGAAGAAGACCGTCGGGCGGGACGTGTCCTTGTGCAGCAGGGTGATGCGCTGCTGGAAGGTGCCCTTGGACGGATGCCGGTGATCGATCGGCTGGGTGTACTCGAGGACGAAGTAGCGGTAGCCGTCGTACGGCTTCTCCTGGATGACACTCATTCCCGGGATGGCCAGGATGCGGTCCTTGATGTCCGTGCTCGTGCCGCTGTCACTGCCAACCGTGCTCCCGAACGCGGCCGGTTCCGCGGCGGTGGCCGCCCCGGCCGAGGCACCCGTCGCACTCACCGTGCCGATGAGCACCGCGAGCGACAGGAACCCTCTGAGCGCCTTACGCATACACCCTCCCCATGATTCACAACAGACGCCGTGAACCTAGCGGGGCAACACCTGCGCCGCCAGACCCCGTCGGCCCGGGAAAGTCACAGGCCGGGGCCGTCAGCAGAGAATCCAGCCCGTGGAACCGGAGTTTCCGGAGATCTTGGCCGAGGCCCGCACGCACCGGTTCAGCGCGTGGACCGTCACCGGGCCGGCCTGTCGGGTGTACCGGCCGCTGTCGACGACAGGGCTGCCGCCGCGCGGCTGGAGCGTCACGGACATCGTGCGGCGCGAGCCCGGCTTGTTGGCGACCGCGACGGCGCAGGCATAGGAGCGGCTCTTGAAGACGCGCAGCTCACCGGTCTTGAACGTGACCGTCTTCGCGGGGCGCCCGGCGCAGACCGTCGCGGCGTCGGCGCTGCTCGCCGCGGTACCGGTCAGCACCAGACCGACGACCGCCACCAACGGCAGGACGAACAGCCACGCAAGCCTCCGGCGTGATCCGCCCCGTCCATTCCGTCCCTCCCGTTCGCCCTGTCCCTCCCGTCCGCCCTGTCCCTCCCGTCCGGTCCGTCCGTACCCGCCGGCCTTTTCAGTCCCTCTGATCACCAGCAGTCCCATCGTCGGATCGAACACCTACGCCCACGCTCGACGCATGTGCGCACATGCGTACGACGCAGGGGGCCATTCGGAGGTTGCATCGGGCGCGCTCCGTCCACCGGGACAACCACATCGCCACAGCACGGGTCCAACAGGGCAGATCTACATGAAAGGCAGGAACTGTCATGCTCCAACTCCCGGGCGCCCAGGCCCCCCGCGGTCGGCGCGTCATCGGCCGGACGCTGTTCGCCACCGCTCTCCTCACCGCCGTCACCGCCGCCTCCGTGGTCCCCGCCGCCACGGCCGCCCCGCAGGCCCCGGTCGCCGCGGCGCCGGCCCGCAGCGACGCCGGCGCCCCGGCCTTCCAGCAGGTTGCCCACTTCTACGCCGCCTACATCGATGCCGTCACGGCGAAGGACGGCGGCAATCTCACCACCGCCCTGCGGTCGTTCTATCTGACCCCCCAGCTGCGCACCCAACTGGCCACCTGGGAGCGGCGCAACCACGCGGACGGCGTGCTCCGCGCCCAGAACACCCCGCTCGCCTTCCGGGTCACCTCGGGCGACAGCGGCGCGGGTCACACCTGGTCGACGGTGCGGCTCACCTGGAGCAAGGACAAGCACCCCAGGTACTCGTACTTGACCGTGCGGTCGGACCTGCGGACCTACAAGATCTCCGCCATCGGCGAGTGACACCGGGGGCGGGCCCGGCGCTCACACCCCGGCGGGCTCGTCCTCCCCGATGAAGGTGCGCCACAGCACGGCGTAGTGCCCTTCCCTGGCGAGGAGTTCGTCGTGCGTGCCGTCCTCGACGACCCGGCCGTGGTCCATCACCACGACCCGGTCGGCGCGGGCGGCCGTGGTCAGGCGGTGGGCGACGACCAGGGTGGTGCGGCGGCCGGTGAGCCTGTCGGTTGCCTGGTTGACCAGGGCCTCGCTGGCCAGGTCCAGGGAGGCGGTCGCCTCGTCGAGCAACAGGACGTCCGGGTCGACGAGTTCGGCGCGGGCGAGCGCGATCAGCTGGCGCTGGCCGGCCGAGAGGTTGCGGCCCCGCTCGGCCACCTCGTGCAGGTAGCCGCCGTCCAGCGTGGCGATCATGTCGTGGGCGCCGACCGCCCGCGCCGCCGCCTCCACCTCCGCATCGCCGGCCTCGGGCCGCCCGTACGCGATGGCGTCGCGGACCGTACCGGCGAAGAGGTACGCCTCCTGCGGTACGACCCCGAGCCGGTGCCGGTACGCGGTGAGGTCGAGGCGGCGCAGATCGGTGCCGTCCGCCGTGATCCGGCCGCCCGTCGGGTCGTAGTACCGGGCGACGAGCTTGACGAGGGTGGACTTCCCGGCACCCGTCTCGCCCACGAACGCGACCGTCTGGCCGGCCGGGATCCGCAGGTCGACACCGCTGAGGGCCTCCTCGGCGTCGTCGCCGCTCCCGTACGCGAAGGACACGTCCTCGAAGGCGATCTCGCCGCGCAGCGACAGCACGTCCAGCGGTTCGTCCGGGGCGTCGGTGGACGTCGGCTCCCGCAGCAGTTCCTGGATGCGGCCGAGGGAGACGGTGGCCTGCTGGTAGCCGTCGAAGACCTGGGAGAGCTGCTGCACCGGGGCGAAGAACAGGTCGATGTACAGGAGGTAGGCGACCAGCGCACCGGTGGTGAGCGTGCCGTTGTCGACCCGGCCCGCGCCGACGATCAGGACGGCCGCCGCCGCCACCGACGACAGCAGCTGCACGAACGGGAAGTACACCGAGATCAGCCACTGACCGCGGACCCTGGCCTCGCGGTAGTGGTCACTGCGCGCCGCGAAGCGGTCCGCGCCGTCACGCTCGCGGCGGAACGCCTGCACGATCCGCAGCCCGGAGACGGACTCCTGGAGGTCGGCGTTGACGGCGCTGATGCGCTCCCGGGCCAGTTCGTACGCCTGGACGCTCTTGCGGCGGAAGAAGAACGTACCGATGACCAGCACCGGCAGCGTCGCGAAGACGACGAGGGCCAGCTGCACGTCCAGGACGAGCAGCGCGACCATGATGCCGAAGAAGGTGACGACGGAGACGAAGGCCGTGACCAGGCCGGTCTGCAGGAACGTCGACAGCGCGTCCACGTCCGTCGTCATCCGGGTCATGATGCGGCCGGTCAGCTCACGCTCGTAGTAGTCCAGGCCGAGGCGCTGGAGCTGCGCGAAGATCTTCAGCCGCAGTGAGTACAGCACCCGCTCGCCGGTGCGGCCCGTCATCCGGGTCTCGCCGATCTGGGCGGCCCACTGCACGAGGACGACCACCAGGGCCAGCGCGGACGCCGCCCAGACCGCGCCGAGGGCGAGCTGCGAGACCCCCTTGTCGATGCCGTGCCGGATCAGTACGGGCAGCAGGAGCCCGCCGCCCGCGTCCACCGCCACCAGCGCCAGGCTCACCAGGAGCGGCAGCCCGAAGCCGCGCAGCAGCCTGCGCAGTCCGTAGGACTCCTCGGCGCCGACGGCCCGTGCCTCGTCGACGTCGGGTGTGTCGGTGGCCGGGGGCAGCGCCTCGACCTGGGCGAGCAGCTCGGGGGTGGCGGGCATGCCGGCCGTCCCGGTATCGCGCGGCTCCTCCTCGCGGACCCACAGGCGGGGGCTGATGCCGCGCTCGGCGTCGAACTCGGCGTCCAGTTCCTCCTGGAGCGCGCGGTCGTCCTCGGGGGTGGTGCCGGCGGTGGTGGTCGGCGGCTGGTGTCCGGGCGAGGTGCCGCCCAGCTCGTCGGGGTCGGTGAGCAGCCGCCGGTAGAGCGCGGAGCGGCGCTCCAGCTCCTCGTGCGTACCGATGTCGGCGAGCCTGCCATGTTCCAGGACGGCGATCCGGTCGGCGAGGCCGAGGGTGGAGCGGCGGTGGGCGACCAGGAGGGTCGTCCGCCCGGCCATCACCTGGCGCAGCGCCTCGTGGATCTCGTGCTCGACGCGGGCGTCGACGGCGGAGGTGGCGTCGTCGAGGAGGAGCAGCCGGGGGTCGGTGAGGATGGCGCGGGCGAGCGCGACGCGCTGGCGCTGGCCGCCGGAGAGGGTGAGTCCGTGCTCGCCGACCTTGGTGTCGTAGCCCTCGGGCAGGTCCGCGATGAACCGGTCGGCCTGGGCGGTGCGGGCCGCTTCCTCGATCTGTTCCCGGGTGGCGTCCGGGACGCCGTAGGCGATGTTGGCGCGGATGGTGTCGGAGAACAGGAAGCTGTCCTCCGGTACGAGGCCGATGGCGGCGCGCAGGGACTGCTGGGTCAGCTCGCGGACGTCGTGGCCACCGACCAGGACGGCGCCGTGGGTCACGTCGTAGAAGCGGGGCAGCAGCAGCGAGACGGTGGACTTGCCGCTGCCGGACGCGCCGACGACGGCGACGGTCTCACCGGGCTCGATGGTCAGCGAGAAGCCGTCGAGGACGGGGCGGTCGTCGGCGTAGCCGAACCGCACGTCGTCGAACTCGACGCTCGCGGGGGCGTCGGCCGGGAGTTCCTTGGTGCCGTCCTTCATGGTCGGCTCGGTGTCGATCAGTTCGAGTACGCGTTCGACGCCGGCCCGGGCCTGCTGTCCGACGGTGAGGACCATGGCGAGCATCCGGACCGGGCCGACGAGCTGGGCGAGGTAGGTGGAGAACGCGACGAACGTGCCGAGGGTGATCTCGCCGCGGGTGGCGAGCCAGCCGCCGAGGGCCAGCATCGCGACCTGGCCGAGCGCCGGGACGGCCTGGAGGGCGGGGGTGTAGCGGGCGTTCAGCCGGATCGTCCGCAGCCGCCCGGCGAAGAGCCTGCGCCCGACCTCGCGCAGCTTGCCGGTCTCCTGCTCCTCCTGCCCGAACCCCTTGACGACCCGGACCCCGGAGACGGCCCCGTCGACGACCCCGGCGACGGCGGCGGCCTGCCCCTGGGCGTACCAGGTGGCGGGGAAGAGCCGGGCGCGGGAGCGGCGGGCGATGTACCAGAGGGCGGGGGCGACGGCGACCGCGACCAGGGTGAGCAGGGGCGAGAGCCACGCCATGATCACCAGGGAGATGAGGAAGAGCAGCACGTTCCCGATGGTCATCGGGAGCATGAACAGCAGCCCTTGGATCAGCTGGAGGTCGCTGGTGGCGCGCCCGACGACCTGCCCGGTGGACAGCTCGTCCTGCCGCTTGCCGTCGAGGCGGGTGACCGTCCCGTACATCTCGGTACGGAGATCGTGCTGTACGTCGAGGGCGAGGCGGCCGCCGTAGTAGCGGCGGATGTACGTGGCCGCGTACACCAGCACGGCGGCGGCTACGAGGAGCCCGGTCCAGACGGCGAGGGACCGCGTGTGGTCGCCTACGACGTCGTCGATGATCACCTTGGTGATCAGCGGGACGAGGGCCATCACCGCCATGCCGGCGAGCGAGGAGCCGAGCGCCAGCAGCACATTGCGCCGGTAGCGCCACGCATAGCCGCTCAGCCGCCGAGCCCAGCCCGGCGCCCGTCCCGCGCCCGCCGTGCCTCTTGCGTCCACAGCGTCTTCTGCGTCCGTCACCGATGCCTCCCCGTTCGACCTGGTCTACCGGATGGCACCAACGCGGTGGGCAGCGGATTTCATCCCGCCGTTACGAAGACGGGTCCTTCGGCGTAGGCGGGTCCGTCATGGGTCCTACCCCATGTTCACTCATATGGTCGAATCCGGAGCGGAGGCGGATTCCCCCGCGAAGACGCAGGCCGGGGGCGAGGACGGCCCCGGCCGCGTCGGCTACGACTGCGGCGGCGCGGTGAGCATCCGCACCGCCGGAGCCTCCGGGACCGCGGGCACCGCTTCCTGCGGGGCGGCGGGCGGGGCGACGGTGGACTGGGTGGCGACGGCCGGATTGAGGTCCTTGTGCACGGCGCGGGCGACGGCCTGAATGGTGTTGATGCCGTCGTTCATCGTCTTGTTGTCCTGGGTGAGCACGGTGATCGCGTAGTCGTGCCCCTTGCCCGTGAACGCGCCGATGCTGTGCACCCGCCAGCCGTGGGTGGCACGCGGCAGCCAGCCGTTCTTGACCTGGACGGTCACTCCGGACGGCGCACCGGCGGGTGTGCCCCAGCGCTGGGAGGAGATGACCTTGCGCATCAGACCCAGTTCGTACGCCCGCGCGTTGTCGCTCAGCACGGAGTTCTTGGCGGTCAGCAGGGTCAGCAGCCGCAGCTCGTCCTGGGCGGTGATCTGCGTGAGACCCCAGTAGCCACCCGAGCCGGGCACGGTGTGCGTCATCCCGGCGGCCTTCAGGAACGCCTTGACCTTCGTCACCCCGAGCTGCTTCCACAGGCTGGTGGTCGCGTTGTTGTCGGACTTCGTGATCATGGCGGTGGCGAGGTTTATCTCACGCTGGGTGAGATAGCGGTTGTGCTTCTTGTTGTCCCACAGGAGCGTCGCCAGCACGGTCGCCTTCACGACACTGGCGGAGTCGTACTTCGTCGTGGCCCGCAGGGAGCAGTTCGTCCTGGTGGTCCGGTCGTAGAGCGCCACGGCCGTCGTGGACTTCCGTCCCTCGATCGCGGCGGCGATGTCCTTCGACAGCTTGGCGGCCAGTCCCGCCTTGCCGGATGTGCAGCTCACCGTCGGTGTCGCGGCGGCGGCGGGCGCGGCTCCGAACGCCACGGGGGCGATCACGCCTGCGGCGAGCGCGACGGAGAGTGCGGCCTGCGCGCGACGGGACACGTGCGGGCGACGGCCTGTACGAGACTGATCTTTCATGCGGCTTCTCCCCCTGGGCCGATCCGTACGGCGCGCCACGGCGCACCTGTCAGTAACGACTGCCGAACGGACGAAAAGTTGCCCGTGCCGGGCTGAGGAGTTGCTCGCCGGTCGCACCGGGTACCGACGGCCCCATGCGGTCCGGCACGGTGACAGGGGTGAACATGACGGCTGGTCAACCCGCCCGGAGAACGGGTCCGTCCCGTGCCCCGGCAGTCGGGGCACGGGACGGACGGACGCCGCCCTACAGATGCGTCGGCTCGAACATCCTCAGCAGGGCCGGGAGCACGACCACCGAAGGGCCCGGCTCCGCGAGGGACTTCGCCAGGTCGTCGGCGAGCGTCTCGGGGGTCGTACGGACCGCCGGGACACCGAAGGACTCGGCGAGGGCGACGAAGTCGGGGCGGGTCAGCTCGGTCGCCGTGGCCTCGCCGAAGGCGCCCGTCATGTACTCGCGCAGGATGCCGTAGCCGCCGTCGTCGACGATCAGCCAGGTGACCGGGAGGTCGTACTGGCGGGCCGTGGCCAGTTCCGCGATCGAGTACATCGCGCCGCCGTCGCCGGAGACCGCGAGGACCGGCTTCGTACGGTCGGCGGCCGCCGCGCCGAGGGCGGCCGGGAAGCCGTAGCCGAGGCCGCCCGCGCCCTGGGCCGAGTGCATCGTGTTCGGGCGGCGGGCGTCGAAGGCGGACCAGGCCCAGTAGGCGAGGATCGTCATGTCCCAGAAGCTGGGCGACGCGTCGGGCAGCGCCTCGCGGACCGCGGCGACGAGCTGCTGTTCCAGGGTGAGTTCCTGGCCGGCGATCCGGTCGCGTACCGCTTCGAGGACCGTACGGACCCGGTCCGGCGCCGACGGGTCCTCGCGGCGGTCGACCGCGTCGAGGAGGTCGGCCAGGGCCTCGCGGGCGTCGGCGTGGATGCCGAGCGCGGGGTGGTTGGACTCCAGCTTGCCGGCGTCGGCCTCGATCTGGACGACCCGGCCGCGCGGGGCGAACGTGTGGTAGTTCGAGGAGAGTTCACCGAGTCCGGAGCCGACGACCAGCAGCACGTCGGCGGACTCCAGGAAGTCCGTCGTGTAGCGGTCCTCCAGCCAGGACTGGAGCGAGAGCGGGTGTTCCCACGGGAAGGCGCCCTTGCCTCCGAACGTCGTGACGACCGGGGCGTCGATCTTCTCCGCGAGCGCGAGCAGCTTGCCCGACGCGTCGGACCGTACGACTCCGCCGCCCGCGATGATCGCCGGACGCTCGGCCTTCGACAGCAGATCGGCCGCGACGGCGATCAGTTCGGGACGGGCGTGCAGGATGCGCGGGGTGGCGTCCATCGCCGTGACGACGGGCAGGGTGGTCTCGGCCAGGAGCACGTCCTGCGGGATCTCGATCCAGACCGGGCCGTGCGGGGCGGTCAGCGCGGACTCCCAGGCGGCGGCGATCGCCGACGGGATCTGGGAGGCCGTACGGACGGTGTGGACGGACTTCACGACATCGCGGAACGATGCCTTCTGGTCCCGGAGTTCGTGCAGGTAGCCGTGGCGGCCACCGCCCAGGCCCGCGACCGGGATCTGGCTGGAGATGGCCAGCACGGGGGCGGACGCGGCCGCCGCCTCCTGGAGCGCGGCGAGCGAGGTGAGGGCGCCGGGTCCGGTGGACAGGAGCAGCGGGGCGACTTCGCCGGTGATGCGGCCGTACGCGTCGGCGGCGAAGCCCGCGTTGTTCTCGACGCGCAGGCCGATGTACGTCAGCGCCGAGCGGCGCAGCGCGTCGAACATGCCGAGCGCGTGCTGGCCGGGCAGGCCGAAGACGGTGGTCGCGCCGAGGCCCTGGAGGGTCTCGACGACGAGGTCGCCGCCGTTGCGCCCGGCCGGGGGGGTCAGAGCGGCCGCGATCTGCTCGGGGGTGAGCTGCGGCCGCTCGTCGTGGTGGTCGTGGCTCACTTCGTACGGGCCTCTGCGATCTGGCGGGACATGACCGTCGTCAGCTCGTACGCCGTGTGGGAGGCGGCGACGGAGGTGATCTCGGCGTGATCGTACGCGGGGGCGACCTCGACCAGGTCGGCGGAGACCAGGTTGCAGGAGGACAGCCCGCGGACGATTTCGAGCAGCTCGCGGGAGGTCAGTCCGCCGGCCTCGGGGGTGCCGGTGCCGGGCGCGTGCGCCGGGTCGAGGACGTCGATGTCGATGGAGATGTAGAGCGGCCGGTCGCCGATGCGCTGACGGAGCTGGTCGGTGACCTCGTCGACGCCGCGGCGCATGACGTCGGCGGAGGTGACGATGCCGAAGCCCATCTTCGCGTCGTCGTCCAGGTCCTGCTTGCCGTAGAGCGGGCCGCGGGTGCCGACGTGGGAGAGCGCGGAGGTGTCGAGGATGCCTTCCTCGACGGCGCGGCGGAACGGGGTGCCGTGGGTGTACTCGGCGCCGAAGTAGGTGTCCCAGGTGTCGAGGTGGGCGTCGAAGTGGAGCAGGGCGACCGGGCCGTGCTTCTTCGCGACGGAGCGCAGCAGCGGCAGCGCGATGGTGTGGTCGCCGCCGAGCGTCATCAGGCGGGCGCCGGTGGCCAGCAGGTCGTCGGCCGCGGCCTCGATCGTCTCGACGGCCTCGTTGATGTTGAACGGGTTCGCGGCGATGTCCCCGGCGTCGGCGACCTGCGCGAGGGCGAACGGCGAGGCGTCCTGCGCCGGGTTGTACGGGCGCAGCAGGCGCGACGCCTCACGGATCGCGTTGCCACCGAAGCGGGCGCCGGGCCGGTAGGAGACACCCGTGTCGAAGGGCACGCCGACGACGGCGACATCGGCGGTGCCGACCTCGTCGAGACGGGGCAGCCGGGCGAACGTCGCGGGTCCGGCGTACCGCGGGACGCGGGAGGAGTCGACGGGACCGCGCGGCGTTTCGTTGCTGCTCATGGTGGATGCCTTCCTTCGGGATTCGTACGGTGTTCAGTGTGCGGGGCCGGGTGCGGACCCCGTCTCGACGGTTTCGCCCTCAGTCGCCGGACGGGCTTGAAACCCGAGCCCGCCCGGCGACTGAGGACGAGATCAAGTCCGCCCAGCGATTGACGGCGAGATCAAGCCCGTCCGGCGTTTGAGGACAAAAGGCGGTTACGTCGTGGCCGGCTCACTCGTCGGCTCACTCGCCGGCTCCGCCGGCTCCGCACCCCGCCCCGCCAGGCGCTCGCGCCAGTTGGCCAGTACCGCCGCGTCGGTCGGCTTCGTCGCCAGGGAGACGACGATGTACACCGCGAGCGAGGCCAGCAGGCCGTAGTAGATGGGTTCGTTGGCGAGGATGCCGTACGCCGCCATCAGGCCGATCACGGAGAGCCCGCCGACCGACACCGCGGCCAGCGCGCCCACGACGGTGCCGCGGCGCCACAGCAGACCGCCCAGGATCGGCACCAGCAGACCGCCGACGAGCAGGTTGTACGCGGCGGTCAGGGCCTCGACCACGTTGTTGAGCGCGATGGCGATGGCGATGACGCCGACGCCCATGATGAGGATGAAGACCCGGTTGCCCTTCACCTCGTCGTGCTCCTCGCCGCCGCCCCGCGACACCGCGCCGCGCAGCCGGGACCAGATGTCGTTGTTGGCGACGGTGGCACAGGCGATCAGCGCTCCGGAGGACGTGGACATCACGGCGGCGAGTGCGGCGGCCAGCACCAGTCCTCGTACGCCGACGGGCAGTTCGTCCCTGACGATGGTCGCGAACGCGGCGTCCGCGCTGGGCAGGTTCGGGTACAGGACCTTCGCGGCGGTGCCGATGACGGCGCCCGCGATCGCGTAGACCAGACAGTACGTACCGGCGACCGTGCCGCCCCAGCGCGCCGTGCGGTCGCTCCTCGCCGTGAACACCCGCTGCCAGATGTCCTGGCCGATCAGCATGCCGAAGGTGTAGATCAGCACGTACGTGAAGATCGTCTCGCCGCCGATGCCCAGCGGGTCGAAGTACTCGGTGGGCAGCTTGGCCTTCATCTCGCTGAAGCCGCCGGCCTTGATCACCGCGATGGGCAGCAGGAGCAGCAGCACGCCGATCGTCTTGACGACGAACTGCACCATGTCGGTGATGGTGATCGACCACATGCCGCCGAGCGTCGAGTACGCGACGACGATGGCGCCGCCGAGGATGATCGCGACGGTCCGGTTCAGGTCGAAGAGGACGTCGAAGATGGTGGCGTACGCGATGGTCGAGGTGACCGCGAGCATCAGCGTGTACGCCCACATGACGACGCCGGAGATGAGGCCGGCCCGGCCGCCGTAGCGCAGGTCGAGCATCTCGGAAACGGTGTACACCTTCAGCCGGGCGATGCGCGCCGAGAAGAAGACGGACAGGGCGAGCAGTCCGAGGCCGATGGTGAAGACCATCCAGGCGCCGGAGAGTCCGTACTTGTAGCCGAGGCCGACACCGCCGATGGTGGAGGCGCCGCCGAGAACGATGGCGGCCATCGTGCCGGAGTACATCCAGGGGCCGAGGCGGCGGCCCGCCACCAGGAATTCGCTCTTGGACTTGGCGCGGCGCATGCCCCACCAACCCATGGCGAGCATGCCGGCCAGGTACACGATGATCACCGCGTAGTCGACAGCCATGGGCTTCCTCCGTTCCGGTTCAGGTGTACACGTACGTACACGGAGAAGACGGTAGGTGGCCCGCCAGCGGCACTGAAGTGTACGTTTCATCCATCATCACCGTCACCGATGGATGGACCATCCATGTCGGAAGCCCCGATCGGGCCCATCCCGCCCGCTCCCCCACCTGCCCCCACGCCCTCCGCCGCCCCGCCTGCCACTCCCACTCCCCCCACTCCGCCGATCCCGCTCACGGAGCTGCTCGCCCGGGAGGAGCTCGGGCTGCACCGGATCGCGGGTCCGGCCGAGGCGGAGGTGCTGTGGGTGCACACCTCGGAGATGGCCGACCCGTACCCGTATCTGCTCGGCGGTGAGCTGCTGCTGAGCGCCGGGCTGACGCTCAAGGACCCGGACACCTACGTGGCGCGGCTGGTCGAGGCGGGGGCGGCGGCGCTCGGTTTCGGGGTGACGCCGGTGTTCGACACGGTGCCGCGGGCGCTGATCGAGGCGTGCGACCGGCACGGTCTGCCCCTGGTGGAGGTGCCGCCCGAGACCCCGTTCACGACGATCGCCCGGGCCGTGTGGCGGCTGATGGCCGAGGCCCGCCACCGTGAGCTGCGCCGGGTGACCCGGGCGCAACAGGCCCTGGCCACGGCGGCGGCCCGGCCTGACCCGGTGCCCGCGGTGCTGCACCAGCTGGCGGCCCAGCTGGGGGGCCGGGCGGTGCTGCTCTCCGCGGACGGCAAGGAGCTGCACGCGGCGGGCCGCCGCCCGGCCCCCGACGTCGGGGCGGCGCTGGCCCGGCTCACCCGGGTGGTCTGCGCCGGGCCGCGCCCCGCGCCGACGTCCGCCACCGACACGGTGCAGGGCGCGCATCTGTCCGCGTACGCGCTGGGCGGCGGCCAGGGTCTCGTCCTGGCGCTCGGGACGGACCGGCGCGAGGGGGGCGACCACACGATCGCCGGGGTGGCGGTCGTCCTGCTCTCCCTGCTGGCCGCCCCGCACCAGGGCGCGGACGCGGCGGGCCGCTCGGCGGCCCTCGTACGGCTGCTGCTGGGCGCGGACCCGCAGGACGTCGCCCCGCTGCTCGGCGGTGCCGAGCAGTGGACGGTGGTGCACGCGCGCCGCAGCGGCGGCGCCGGTCCGGTCGACCCGCTGACCGCCGGCGCGCTGGGCGCGTCCCTGGGCTCCGCCCTGGTCGACGCGGGCCGGGGCCGCGACGCCGTCAGGGTGCTGGTCCCCGGCGACGACCGGATCACCCCGCAGCCCGGCTGGACGCTCGGCGCCTCCGCCCCCGCACCCATCACCGCGCTCGACCTCGCCGACGGCCAGGCGTCCCGCTCCCTGGGCCGCGCCGTGGCCACCCGCACCCCGCTGGCCCACCACCACTCCGGCCCCGGCTCCGGCCTGTCCGCCCTGATCCCCCCGGACCAGGCCGAGGCCCACGCCCGCGCCCTCCTCGCCCCGCTCACCGAGCCCCTGACCGAGACCCTGCGCTGCTGGCTGAGCCTGCACGGCAGCTGGGACCGCACGGCCACCGCCCTCCAGGTCCACCGCAACACGGTCCGCCAGCGCATCGCCCGCTGTGCGGCGCTCCTGGACGCGGACCTGGACGACATGGACGTACGGACGGAACTGTGGTTCGCGTTGCGGCGGGGGTGAGGCGGTGGCGGGGCGCGCGTACCGGCACCGGCACCGGCACCGATTCGGGTGTCGGTCATGTCAGTCCACCGCCCCGCCGTCGGCCAGGGCGTGGTGGTCGAGTCAGGCCGGCGCGAGCGCCGTGCGCGGCACGCAGTTGCTCGGTGTCCGCGAGGCGCGTGACGAGGTCGTCGGCGAAGTCCGGGAGCGAGCCGCGTTCCAGGATGCCGGCGAGCGCGATCTCGCGGCTTCGGCGTGTGCGTGCGTTGCGGTGCATGCGAACGGGACGCACCGGGTCCCGGCCACCGTGCTGGGCGCCGCCGCGAACGGACGCACACGTTCGGTGGCGGTCTCGGCATCCGTGGACGGTGGCACGTCGTGGACCCGGGTCCCGGTCGAGCGGGGTGCCGTCACGATCCACAACCCGCGCGCGGGCACCGGCGTCTCATTGCGTACCGCGCTGACCGACGCCGAGGGGAACACCCTCACCCGGACCGTCATCGACGCCTACCGCACGCAGTGACCCCGTGAAGCCTGCCCATGACCCCGTAATCCGGGCAGACGAAACGGCGACCGTGCGCGCCGGTGTACACAGGGGCATCCCGAGCCGTGACACACGCTTCGGGCGCCCCTCCTTCCGCCCTGGCTCCTGCGACAACAGCCGTGACACGGTGGCGTTCACCAAGAGTGCCTAACTCGTCACGCACGGGAATGAAGGGGATTCTCCATGAACCGCATCACCGCGCTCGCCGTCACCTCGCTCGCCTTGGCACTGGGACTCGGCAACGGGCCCGCCGCGGCCGGAGCCGCCGAAAACGCTGGTAGCGCCGCCGGTGCCGGGAGGGCCGCCGTCGGCAGCGCCCGGGCTTCGTACAGCTGCAGTCCCGGCTACTTCTGTATCTACAGCGACTGGAACGGAGGTGGCACCCGCTGCCAGTGGTCGGACAAGAAGCGGGCGAATACCGCCGACGACTGCTCCTTCATCCAGCGGGGCCAGAACGTCCGCTCTGTCTGGAACGCGACCGGGCATCGCGTGCAGTACTACACCCAGACCAACTACAACGCCCGGGTCGGATCCACCCCTGCCGGAAGCGGCGGCAACCTCCAGGGGAGCTACCAGATCCGGTCCTTCAAGCCCCAGTAACCCCGACCTCATCGAGCCGCAGGCTCTGCGCCAGACGGTGCGGGTGAGGCCCGCAGCAGGCACCCCCCGGTCGGCCGACCGGGGGGTGCCTCCACGCGCTTCTCCCCTCACCCCCTCCACCCTCACGCCTCACTTCCCGGTGGCGCGAGCAAGAATGTCGCATATATTCCATTTTGTGGGTGGTCATGCACCTGGTGTTCCTTCCAGCGCCGGTTGGGAACTGCCGCCCGAGGTCGTGCCATTCCCGGCCCGCCCGCTCACGGAATCCGATCGCGGCAAGAGCCGTACGGCTTGCCACCGGCTCCTGCTTGAGGGGAATCATGGCTGACGAGACGTTCGCGCCCCCGGGCGAAGTCTGGAGCGGCGAAGGATGTCCGGTAAGTGCGTTTGCTCGGCGGTCGTTTCTTCAGGGTGCCGCCGCGGGCCTGACCACAGCGGCGGGCGGGGCTGCCCTGGGAAGCGGTGCGGCGCTGGCCGACACCGTGGCTGTCCCCGAGGCACAACCGAAATCTCGCGCGGTCCCCTTCCACGGCTATCACCAGGCGGGCATCGCCACTGCGCCCCAGCAGGACGCGATTTTCGTCTCGTTCGACGTGACCGCCTCCGGCCGTACGGAACTCACCGACCTGTTCCGCACGCTGACCTCGCGAGCCCGCTTCCTCACGGCGGGCGGCAGGCCACCGGAGGTGCCCCCGACCGCAACGCCGACGGACAACGGCATCCTGGGGCCCACGGTCGTGGCGGATGGTCTCACCCTGACAGTCGGAGTGGGCGCGTCCCTCTTCGACGACCGCTACGGACTGAGCGCGCGCAAGCCGGTCCAGCTCGCCACGATGACTCCCTTCCGCCATGACGACCTGGACCCCGCGCTGAGCCAGGGTGACCTGCTGATCCAGATCTGCGCCGATCACCGCGACACGACGGTGCACGCGCTGATCGACATCCTGACCCACACCGGTTCCGCGATGAAGCTGCGCTGGCGCATCGACGGCCAGCGCAATCCGGAGCGTCCGGTCGGTGTCCGGCGCGACTGGTTCGGCTTCAAGGACGGCATCTCCAATCCATCCGTCTCCGACGACGCCCAGATGAATCAGGTGGTCTGGGTCCAGCCGAAGAACGCCGAACCGGCCTGGGCCGCGGGTGGCACGTACCACGTGGTGCGTATCGTGCACTTCTTCATCGAGGCGTGGCAGAAGGTGCCCGTCGCCCAACAAGAGCAGATCTTCGGCCGCCGCAAGGCGAGTGGCGCCCCCATGTACGCCGCGGGCGAGAACACCACGGATCTTCTCGATCCCATCTACACCAACGACCCGCAGGGCCTGATCACCCCGCTGAACTCCCACATCCGCCTTGCCAATCCCCAGACCCCGCAGACCGCGTCGACCAGCACCATCCTGCGTCGCAGCTACGACTACGACCGGAGCCCCAACCCGCCGGACCTCGACATGGGGCATGCGTTCGTCTGCTTCCAGCAAGAACTCAATACGTACATCGCCATGCAGACCCGGTTGGAAGACGAAGCACTGGTGCCGTTCATCAGCCCACGGGGCGGGGGCTACTTCTTCGCACTTCCGGGCGTCCGGGACGAGAAGGACCACTACGCCCGCGGGCTCCTGATCTGATCCGGACCCCGCTGCCGGGCAGCCGTCGGCGGGATGCCGCCCGGCCTCGGACCGAACCATCGCAACGCGCACAGGAGGCGAGATGCACTCTGCCCTGCGGACCCGAGCCGGCCGCAGCCGCCGGCAACCCGGCAGGACGCTTCGGCCGGCACTCGCCGCGACCATGGGGATCCTGTTGATCTCCTGTACGCCCGGCGTCGCAGCCAGAAAGGAACCCGCCCCTGCGTCGGCCGCGCCCAGTGCCGACGCCAGTAGCCGCGTGTATGTGACGAACCAGCAGGACAACACGCTCTCGGTGGTGGACGCCCGTACCTACAAGGTCCTCGCAACCGTACCGGCCGGCACGGCGCCCGAAGGTGTCGCGGTCACCAAGGACGGCAGGCACGTGTACATCGCCAACAGCGGCTCTGCCCGGGTCTCGGTCCTCGACACCCGGAACAACAAGATCGTCACAACCGTGCCGGTCGGGAAGAGCCCCACGGGTGTCGGCCTCAGCCCCGACGGCAGGTCCCTCTATGTCACCAACGGCAGTTCCAACACCGTCTCGGTGATCGACACCGGAACCAGCCGGGTGGCCGCGACCATCCCGGTCGGTACATCCCCGGTGAGCGTTGCGTTCAGTCGTGACGGTGGCAGGGCCTACGTGGCGAACGCCGGGTCGGGCGATCTGTCGGTCATCGACACCCGCACGCGCCGTGTCGCCCGGCAACTCCCCGCGGGGCACTCCCCGGTGGGCGTCGCCGTCACACCGGACGGCGAGTCGGCCTACGTCGCCGACGAAGCGGGAAAGCAGGTCCTTGCCATCGCAACCCGTACCGGCAAAGCGACTGCCGTGCACGTCGGCCAGGGCCCCTTTGACGTGGCCATCGGGCCCGACGGCCGCTTCGCGTATTCCGCCGATCTCGGCCCGGGCAACGTTTCCGTGATCGACACCAGCAGCCACCGCGTCTCGGCGGCCATTGCCCTGGGGCCTCCTGGCACCGACCCGTTCAACCTGGAAGTCACCAGCCGGGCCATCTACGTCACAAACCAAGGAGCGGGCACCCTCACCGTCATCGACCCGACATCCCACAAGGTCGTCGCGACTGTCACCCTCGGCGCCAGCCCTTACGGCGTGGCAGTGAGCTGAGCGTGCGCCGCACAAAGGGAAGTTCGCGCAGTGGCACGGCTTCTACGACGGGAAGCCCATCGAGCCAGTGCTTTACGCACGGCGCTGGGCGGTCATCGGAATGCGCACAGCTCACGCCGCAGGTTCTGCACACCCGTTGGCTCCCGCGTTCACGCCCATGGCCCACTTCTGTGACCCGGTCGGAGTACGTGGCCGTGCCCGCCGGTGCGGACGCGTGAACACTCGGTGCGGCAGATCCCACGGAAGGCGAGGACGACATGGCAGTACTTCAGGGCACCGGCTCGCGGCGCCGAATACGCCGCGAGCATGCCATGGCAGCCGGATGCGCCATGGTCATGTGCACGGCCGTGGCGGCCCCTGCCGTCACGGGCGGCGGCAGGACCCCGGCCAAACCCACCATCGTGCTGGTGCACGGGGCGTTCGCGGACGCCTCCAGTTGGAACGGGGTCGTCGAACGCCTCGAACACCGCGGCTACACCGTCATCGCCCCCGCCAACCCGCTGCGCGGGCTGTACAACGACTCCACCTACATCGCTTCCGTCCTGGACAGCGTCAAGGGGCCGATCGTGCTGGCGGGGCATTCGTACGGCGGCGCCGTGATCAGCTCGGCCGCCGCGGGCAACCCCCGGGTGAAGTCGCTGGTGTACGTGTCGGCGCTGATGCCCGACGTGGGCGAGAGCGGTATGTCCCTGGGCGCCAGGTTCCCCAGCGAACTCGGCACCGCCACCAGGTCCGTTCCCTACCGAGCCGGCGGCGGGGCCGTGGGGACCGACCTGTACCTCAAGCCCGACAGGCTCCATCAGGTCTTCGCCGCCGACCTGCCGGAGAGCACCGCGAGGGTCCTGGCGGTGACCCAACGGCCCGTGGCGACGACCGCGTTCTCGGAGAAGGCCAAGGTGGCCGCCTGGAAGCACATCCCCTCGTGGTTCCTCGTCGCGAAGCAGGACAAGACCGTCAACCCCGACCAGGAACGCTTCGAGGCGAAGCGCGCGGGTTCGCACACGGTGGAGATCGACTCGTCCCACGTGGCGATGATCTCCCACCCCGAAGCGGTCACCGACCTCGTCCTCCGAGCCGCCACGGCGGCCGACTGACACCCGGCCGGCGTCGGCCGCCACCGCGTCCACCGAAGACGCCCGGGCCGGGGGTGGAAAAGGATCAAGGAACCCCAGCAGAAAGCCTGATGAGCCCTTCCCGGCCGGCGGCCGGGAAGGGCTCTTGCGCGTATCCGGCCCAGCCGGACACGCGGGCGTGCTGAGCATCACCCTGGACAGCGCCGGTGACCGCCGGGTAACTTTTGACCAGAGCTGAGCAAGCGCTTAGCCAGCCTGGCCGAAGCTCGCCCGATGCCGGCCCGAAGCCGATCGAAGCTGACCAAGGAGGCACCTCCGTGCGCCGTACGGTATTCAACGAGGACCACGAGGCGTTCCGGGAGACCATCCGCGCCTTCATCGAGGCCGAGGTCGCCCCCGTCTACGACGAGTGGTTCGCGGCCGGCCAGGTGCCCCGCGACTTCTACTACAAGCTCGCCGAGCTGGGCATATTCGGCATCGAGGTGCCGGAGGAGTTCGGCGGCGCCGGGGTCGAGTCGTTCAAGTTCGAGGCGATCATCTCCGAGGAGTGCGCCCGCGCGGCCGTCAACTTCGGCGGCTCCGGCGTGCACGTCCTGCTCTGCCTGCCGTACATCAAGGCGTACGCCACCGAGGAGCAGAAGAAGCGCTGGCTGCCGGACTTCGTCAGCGGCAGGACGATGTACGCCATCGCCATGACCGAGCCGGGCACCGGTTCCGACCTGGCCGGCATGAAGACCACCGCCAAGCTCTCCGAGGACGGCACGCACTACGTCCTCAACGGCGCCAAGACGTTCATCACCGGCGGCGTCCACGCCGACCGGGTCATCGTCTGCGCCCGCACGGACGCGCCCAAGGCGGACGACCGGCGGCACGGCATCTCCCTCCTCGTCGTCGACACCAAGGCCGAGGGCTACTCGGTCGGCCGCAAGCTCGACAAGCTGGGGCTGCGCACCTCCGACACCGCCGAGCTGGCGTTCGTCGACGTCAAGGTGCCGGTCGAGGACCTCCTCGGCGAGGAGAACAAGGGCTTCTCCTACCTCGGCCAGAACCTGCCGCAGGAGCGCCTCGGCATCGCCGTCGGCGCGTACGCCCAGGCCAAGGCCGCCGTCCGGTTCGCCCAGAACTACGTGCAGGACCGCACCGTCTTCGGCAAGACCGTCGCGTCGTTCCAGAACACCAAGTTCGAACTGGCCGCCTGCCAGGCCGAGGTGGATGCCGCCGAGGCCGTCTGCGACCGCGCCATCGAGGCCCACGACGCCGGTGAGCTGACCGCCGCCGAGGCCGCCTCCGCGAAGCTGTTCTGCACCGAGGTGGCGCACCGGGTCATCGACCGCTGCCTCCAGCTGCACGGCGGCTACGGCTACATGAACGAGTACCCGATCGCCCGCCTGTACGCGGACAACCGGGTCAACCGCATCTACGGCGGCACGAGCGAGGTCATGAAGTCGATCATCGCCAAGTCCATGGGGCTGTGAGAGCGGCTACGTTCTCCCTATGAGCGCAGCACTTGATTCCCTGCTCGATCTGCTCGACCTGGAGCAGATCGAGCAGGACATCTTCCGGGGTACGAGCCGTTCGGCGATCGTGCCCCGCGTCTTCGGCGGCCAGGTCGCGGCCCAGGCCCTGGTCGCCGCGGGCCGTACCGTCCCCACCGGCCTTCCCCGGGCTCTCGGCCCCGCTCGAGCAGGGGAGACCCCCTCCGCCCACTCGCTGCACTCCTACTTCCTGCGGATGGGCGACCCGGGCGCGCCGATCGTCTACAGCGTCGACCGCATCCGCGACGGCCGCTCCTTCACCACCCGCCGGGTCGTCGCCGTCCAGCACGGCCAGCCGATCTTCCACCTCTCGGCGTCCTTCCAGACGCACGAGGAGGGGCTGGAGCACCAGGCGGCCATGCCGCCCGCCCCGGACCCCGAGACGCTGCCCACCGCCGCGCAGATGCTGCCCCGGTACGCGGACCGCTTCAGCGACCCGGGCATCGTGGACCGGATGATCGAGGCACGGGCCGCGGTCGACCTGCGGTACGTCGACGCGCCGCCCTTCGGCACGGTCGGCGAACCGCGCGAGCCCCGCTCCCAGGTGTGGTTCCGCACCAACGGCAAGCTCGCGGACGACCCGCTGCTGCACGTCTGCATGGCAACGTACGTCTCCGACATGACACTGCTCGACTCGGTGCTCCTCGCCCACGGGCGCGGCGGCTGGACGGTCGGCGACGTGGTCGGGGCGAGCCTGGACCACGCGATGTGGTTCCACCGGCCGTTCCGGGCCGACGAATGGCTGCTGTACGACCAGGAGTCGCCGTCCGCGTCCGGCGGGCGGGGGCTCGGCCAGGCCCGGATATACACGCAGGACGGGCGGCTGGCGATCACCGTGATCCAGGAGGGCGTGGTCCGCGTTCCCCGGGACTGACCCGTCGCCCCTTTCGAACGGACCGACACCCCCGCCCCCGTCGGCGTCAGATCAGCCCCGCCGCGTCCAGCAGATAGTCCGTCAGCGGGTCGTAGAACCGCGGGTCCAGCACGTGGTCGTCCAGCGGTACGGCCACCTGGAGCGTCCCCTCCGCCTCGGCGAGGAACAGCGCCGGGTCGTTGCAGTCCGCGTACCCCACCGCGTCCAGCCCGCGCTGCGCCGCGCACCCGGCCCATCCGTGGTCGGCGACCACCAGGTCCGGCAACGGCCGGCTCTCCCGCTCCAGACCGTCCAGGATCGCGGCCATCGGGGCGGGCGAGTGCGTGTGCCAGAGGGTCGCGCCGCGTTCCTGCACCGCGACGTCCGCGAACTGGAACACCATGCCCTCGTCGGCCACCAGCCCCGAGGGGATCCGTACGATCTCGCACCCGGCGGCCCGCAGCGCCTGCGCGGTCCGCCGGTGCACGTCGAGGAGTCCGCCCGGGTGCCCGGTCGCGAACAGCACGCGCTGCGCGCCCGCCGCCGCCTTGCGCAGCCGCGCCGCCATCCGCTCCAGGGCGTCGACCGTCAGCTCCGGGTCGATGGTGTCCTGCCCGAACCGGTGTTCCGGGTCGTCGCTGACCCCGCACCGCTCGGCCATCACGGCCAGCACGTCCTGCTCGTCGCGCCACCGGTCCCCGAGCTCCAGACCCAGCCAGAAGTGGCGCTCGCCGTTGGCGAGTTTGCGGTAGTGGGAGAGGTTGTTGTCGCGGGGGGTGGCGACGTCTCCGGCGATGCGCGTACGGACGAGATGTTCGACGAGGGCGGCACGGCTGGGTATCGGCATGAACCCATTGTGCCGTCAGGTGTGCGCAGTGTGCCGGGTGTCTTGCAGGACGGACCGCCCGGACGCGCCGTCCGGTCAGGGAAGCCTGGTCGAGTGGGTGATCTTCTTGAGGTGGTAGTACGTGGCGACGCACTGTCCCGGCCACAGCCTCTTGCCGTGGTCACCGAACGGCTCCAGCATGTTGCTGACCGACACCGGTGTGTACGGAAGCACCTGGGCGCCGCGGGCCGCCTGTTCCCTCAGCCACCGGTCCTGCCGGTCCCAGTTCTGGGCGCGCACGTCCATCTTCCGCTCCAGCTGGAACAGCGGGACGGCAAGCCCGGCGCAGACCCCGGCGCAGACGGCTCCGGCGGCCACCGCCGTCGCCGCGCGGATTCCCCACCGGACGGTGCGCAGCGCCCGCCCCAGCAAGGCGCCGACGCCGACCAGGAGCAGCACGTACAGCAGGAGGAAGTCGCCCCAGATGCGCGACGCGGTTGTCACGCTCGCCCCGAAGGCGGGGTGGGCGACGACGATGCAGAGGTAGCCGGAGACCAGGAAGGCGAGGAATCCGACGACGACCGGAAGGAAGGGCCGGCGGCGCAGGGACCCCTCCGGCGCGTCCTTTCCCTGCGGCCCGCCGCCGCGCACGAGCAGGCCCAGCAGTACGCCGACGGCGATCGCTCCCGCATACTGCCAGGTCGTGAAGATCGTCCCGAGGATGTGCGCGAACGCCCGCAGCGCCGTGGTCAGTGCCTCCGGCCCGAACATCGAAGCGCTGTCGGCGCCGAACCGTTCGCGCCGGGTGCGTGCGCCGGGCGACAGGTACAGGATGGCCGTCCCGACCGCGACTCCGGCGAAGGCGACGACGCACCAGATACGGGTGTGGGTGCGGCCGGGGCCGGGAAGGGCCCAACGACTGATCAGCAGGACGGCGGCGAGCAGCGTGAACGCGACGACCGACGTCTCCTCCGACAGGGTGCCGATGAAGATCCCGGCCAGGTACGCGACGCCCAGCGCGAGGGCGCGTCCCCGCCCGGTCCGTGCGCGCAGCAGGGGGATCAGGGCGGCGCAGGCCAGTACCGGTGAGACGGTGTGCGAGACGGAGTTGGCGGGCCAGTAGAACGCCTTGTACGGGTTGGGCGTCGCGAGAAAGAAGATCACCGCCGTCATCGCGCCCACCAGCAGCGCGAGCCCGCGCGGCGCGGTCAGCCCGGCTCTCTTGAGCACGGAGGCGATGAGCGCCCAGAGGATGCCCAGCATGAGCACCCCGCTGACCAGGGCGAACCACTGATGGCCCGCGACACCGAAGGCCCCGTACGCGATGACGAGCAGCGCGTTGGCGATGCGTCCGTTGTCGTGGAGGAAGAACTTCGCGATCATCCCGGAAGCGCCCTCGTCCCGTACGACCGGGAGGAAGCACCAGTCGTCCCCGCCCGGACGGACCAGGCGGCCGATCCAGAAGGCCGCGCCGAGCAGGGCGAGCGGCAGCAGGGTGAGGGCCGTCGTCCCGATCGTCGCCCACCGCCGCGCGGGGGCCGGGCGCGCTTGCGGCGGGTGGGAGTCCGCGCTCTGCGCCTGTGCGCCGGCGGCCTCCGGCGTATCGGCAGATGCGGATTTCGACGTGTCAGCGGTCATGTGCACTGGGTGTCCTCCGTACGGTGCTCGCGTCCTGCCCGCCGAGAGGTTCGGGCGGTGGGGTTCGCGGTGTGGTTTCACGGTGCGGTGTGTCCGGCACGGCTCTCGGCCGGACCGGCGCTCTGCCGGGCCAGGTCGGTGCCGGAGTCGATGGCCCAGCGGGCGAGGAGGAACGAGAAGGGGGTGGCGAGGATTCCCGCGGCCACGGCGGCGATGTTCTTGTCCATGCCCAGCCTGCTCACGCCGAGGTAGAGCAGAACGCCCGTGAGTACGAGATTGACGACGCTCGACAGGGGATACCGGACGAAGGCCTGCCAGGTCGGCTTCGTACGACAGGTGATGTACGAGTTGAGCAGGAAGGATCCCACGATGCTGACCGTGTATCCGATGACGTGCGCGGCCAGATAGGGAATCCAGGTATTCAGCGTGGCGTACACGGCCAGATATACCACCGTATTAATTACTCCGATCAGCCCGAAATCGACGAACTGGCGCAGGGTCCGGAACCGGGACGCCCCGAGCGCGGTCGATCCGGTACGCCCGGCCGGCGCTCTCCTGTCCCCGGGCGCGGACGGTCGCGGACGCACCTCTGCCGGAACATCGAACGGGAGGACCTGCGGAGATTCATTCGTTTCGCGCACCACGTAGTGCGGACGGCGTTTCACCTCGCTGTAGATGCGTCCCACGTATTCACCGATGACGCCGAGCGTGGCGAGCTGGATTCCGCCGAGCGCCACGATGGCGGTCAGCAGGGTGGTGTAGCCGGGTACGGCGACGCCGTGGAGCACGACGCCGGCGATGGTCCACAGGGCGTATGCCAGTGCCGCCAGCGCGAGCGCGAGGCCGCCGTGGATGGCCAGGCGCAGCGGGCGGCTGTTGAAGGAGATCAGCCCGTCGATCCCGTAGTTGAACAGGCGTCTGCCGCCCCACTTCGAACGTCCCGCCGCACGCTGGATGTTGCGGTACGTGAAGCTGACGGTCTCGAAACCGATCCAGGAGAAGATCCCCTTGGAGAACCGGTTGCTCTCGGGCAGCGCGAGCACGGCGTCCACGGCGGTGCGCGACAGCAGCCTGAAGTCGCCCTCCCCGTCGACGACCTCGACGTCCATGCACCGGCCCATGGCCCGGTAGTAGGCGGCGCTGAGAAAGGTGCGCAGGGCGCCCTCGCCGTCGCGGTCGCGCCGCGCGACGACCTGGTCGTAGCCGCGCTGCCGCAGCTCCAGCATGCGGGGCACCAGTTCGGGCGGGTGCTGGAGGTCGGCGTCCATGAGGACGACGGCGTCGCCGCGGGACATGCGCAGCCCCGCGAGTATGGCGGCCTCCTTGCCGAAATTGCGGCTGAAGGAGGTGTAGCGGACCCGCCGGTCCGCGGTGGCGAGTGAACCGATCCGGAGCCTGGTCCGGTCACTGCTGCCGTCGTCGACATAACAGATCTCGAAGGTCCGCCGAGTGGGTTCGAGGGCGGAGATCAGCGCACGGTGAAATGCCTCGATGACCTCGTCCTCATTGAAACACGGGACAACGATCGAAACCTGACATGTTTTCATTTAAATCCCCCATCAGGCGTGGGTGAGCCAGCTCAAACCATATGCCTGGGGGCGCCGCGAAACCCCGACCGACGGAGCTCGTCGGGGAAAAAGAAAGAGAATCCGAGGAACTCCCTGACTCCTCTCTCTTTAATTCATATATTCAAGGCCGCGTTGAATCGGGTGCCCTCCGCCGGGCACCGGCCCGCAGGCCTTACGGGCGGACCGCCGCCGCCTCGAACGCCCCGCGCGCCAGCCGGTGCAGCAGTGCCGCCGTGTCTGCGCGGTCCGGCTGCGCGCCGGGACGACCCAGGTGCGGGGTCGAGTTCAGCAGCCCGAAGACGGCGTGGACGGCGGCGCGGGCCTCGTGTTCGGGCAGGTCCGGATACACCTCGCGGACGACCTCCACCCACACCTCGACGTACTGCCGCTGGAGCTGGCGGACCCGCTTGCGGTCGGCGTCCCGGAGGCGGTCCAGCTCACGGTCGTGGAGGGTGATCAGGGGGCGGTCGTCGAGGGCGAAGTCGATGTGGCCCTCGATGAGCGCGTCGAGCAGGGCCTGCGGCGAGCCGTCGCCACAGGCGGCGTCCTCCGACACCCGCAGCCGTCCGCCCGCCAGCAGCCGCTCGCTGATGCCGACGAGCAGCTCGGCGAGCATCGCGTCCTTGCCGGGGAAGTGCCGGTAGAGACCGGGGCCGCTGATGCCGACCGCGGCACCTATCTCGTCGACGCCGACGCCGTGGAAGCCGCGCTCGGCGAAGAGGCGGGCGGCCTCCTTGAGGATCTGCTCGCGGCGGGTGGGGGCGTCCGTCCTGATGGTCATGGATTCGATTCTAGACAGCCGGGTTAGCGGTCGTTAACCTGAAGACATACGTTAACGCTCACTAACTACTGCGGTACGGGCAAGGGGGCTCGACAGGATGCAGCAGGCACCGGTTCTGGCGAGCGCGGCCGATCCCGCCTCCGAGGCCTGGCAGGCCAACGAGGCGGCGCATCACGCGCTCGCCGACGAGCTGCGCACGCGGCTCGCCACGGCCAGGCTCGGCGGGGGTGAGAAGGCGCGGGCCCGGCATGTGGCGCGCGGCAAACTGCTGCCCCGGGACCGGGTGGACACCCTGCTCGATCCGGGTTCCCCGTTCCTGGAGCTGGCCCCGCTGGCGGCCGAGGGGCTGTACGGGGGCGCCGCCCCGGCGGCCGGGGTGATCGCAGGGATCGGCCGGGTCAGCGGCCGGGAGTGCGTGATCGTCGCCAATGACGCGACCGTCAAGGGCGGCACGTACTACCCGATGACCGTGAAGAAGCACCTGCGCGCCCAGGAGGTGGCGCTGGAGAACCGGCTCCCCTGCCTGTATCTCGTCGACTCGGGCGGCGCGTTCCTGCCGATGCAGGACGAGGTCTTCCCGGACCGGGAGCACTTCGGGCGGATCTTCTACAACCAGGCCCGGATGTCGGGGGCCGGCATCCCGCAGATCGCGGCCGTGCTGGGGTCGTGCACGGCGGGTGGGGCGTACGTCCCCGCGATGAGCGACGAGGCCGTGATCGTACGGAACCAGGGCACGATCTTCCTGGGCGGTCCGCCGCTGGTGAAGGCCGCGACCGGCGAGGTCGTGACGGCCGAGGAGCTCGGCGGCGGCGAGGTGCACTCCCGTACGTCGGGGGTCACCGACCATCTCGCCGAGGACGACGCGCACGCGCTGCGGATCGTGCGGAACATCGTCGCCACGCTGCCGGAGCGCGGAGCACTGCCGTGGTCGGTGCGGCCGGCCGAGGAGCCGAAGGTCGATCCCGCCGGGCTGTACGGGGCCGTCCCGGTCGATTCCCGCACGCCGTACGACGTCCGGGAGGTGATCGCCCGGGTGGTGGACGGCTCACGGTTCGCCGAGTTCAAGGCGGAGTACGGTACGACGCTGATCACCGGTTTCGCCCGGATCCACGGCCACCCGGTCGGGATCGTCGCCAACAACGGCATCCTGTTCTCCGAGTCCGCCCAGAAGGGCGCCCACTTCATCGAGCTGTGCGACCAGCGCGGCATCCCGCTGGTCTTCCTGCAGAACATCTCGGGTTTCATGGTGGGGCGCGACTACGAGGCCGGTGGCATCGCCAAGCACGGCGCCAAGATGGTGACGGCGGTCGCCTGCACCCGCGTGCCGAAGCTGACGGTGGTCGTCGGCGGTTCGTACGGCGCGGGCAACTACTCGATGTGCGGCCGCGCCTACTCCCCCCGCTTCCTGTGGATGTGGCCCAACGCGAAGATCTCCGTCATGGGCGGCGAGCAGGCCGCGTCCGTCCTCGCGACGGTCAAGCGCGACCAACTGGGCGACGACTGGAGCGCGGCGGACGAGGAGGCGTTCAAGGCCCCGGTCCGCGAGCAGTACGAGACCCAGGGCAACGCCTACTACGCCACGGCCCGGCTCTGGGACGACGGCGTGATCGACCCGCTGGAGACCCGGCAGGTACTGGGGCTCGCCCTGACCGCGTGTGCCAACGCCCCGCTGCCCCAAAAGGACCACGCAGCGCCCGGCTTCGGCGTCTTCCGGATGTGAGGAACAGATGACGATGTTCGACACCGTTCTCGTCGCCAACCGAGGCGAGATCGCGGTACGTGTCATCCGTACGCTGCGCGAGCTCGGCGTCCGTTCGGTCGCCGTGTTCAGCGACGCGGACGCGGACGCCCGGCACGTACGGGAGGCCGACACGGCGGTACGGATCGGGCCCGCGCCCGCCGCCATGAGCTATCTGAGCGTGCCCGCGCTGCTGGACGCGGCCCGTCGCACCGGCGCGCAGGCCGTCCACCCCGGGTACGGGTTCCTCGCCGAGAACGCGGGCTTCGCGCGGGCGTGCGCGGCGGCGGGGCTGACCTTCATCGGCCCGCCCGCCGACGCCATCTCCCTGATGGGCGACAAGATCCGGGCCAAGGAGACGGTCGCAAAGGCCGGGGTCCCGGTGGTGCCCGGCTCCTCGGGGAGCGGGCTCACCGATACCCAACTGGGCGACGCGGCCCGCGAGATCGGCACGCCGGTGCTGCTGAAGCCCTCGGCGGGCGGCGGTGGCAAGGGCATGCGGCTGGTGCGCGACGAGACACTGCTCGCGGACGAGATCGCCGCCGCCCGGCGCGAGGCGCGGGCCTCGTTCGGCGACGACACGCTGCTGGTGGAGCGGTGGATCGACCGGCCCCGGCACATCGAGATCCAGGTCCTGGCGGACACCCACGGCAACGTGGTCCACCTCGGTGAGCGCGAATGCTCGCTCCAGCGCCGCCACCAGAAGATCATCGAGGAGGCGCCGTCCGTCCTGCTCGACGAGGAGACCCGGGCGGCGATGGGCGAGGCGGCCGTCCAGGCGGCCCGCTCCTGCGGATATGTCGGCGCGGGCACGGTGGAGTTCATCGTCCCGGGCAACGACCCCGCCTCGTACTACTTCATGGAGATGAACACCCGCCTCCAGGTCGAGCACCCGGTCACCGAGCTGATCACCGGCCTGGACCTGGTGGAGTGGCAGCTGAGGATCGCGGCGGGCGAGCAACTCCCGTACCAGCAGCAGGACATCCGGCTCACCGGCCATGCGATCGAGGCCCGGATCTGCGCCGAGGACCCGTCCCGCGGCTTCCTGCCGTCCGGCGGCACGGTCCTCGCACTGCACGAGCCGCGGGGCAACGGCGTACGGACGGACTCCGGGCTCGCCGCGGGCGGCGAGGTCGGCAGCCTGTACGACCCGATGCTGTCGAAGGTCATCGCGTACGGCCCCGACCGCGCCGCCGCCCTGCGCGGGCTGCGCGCGGCCCTCGCGGACACGGTGATCCTCGGCGTCCCGACGAACGCCGGCTTCCTGCGGCGGCTGCTCGCCCACCCCGGGGTGGTGGCGGGCGATCTGGACACCGGCCTGGTGGAGCGCGACGTGGCCGCACTGGTGCCGGAGGGGGTGCCGGAGGAGGTGTACGCGGCCGCGGCGCTGCTGCGGCAGTCCGCCCCACCGGCCGCCTCCCCCGCCGACGCCGCCGGCTGGGTGGACCCGTTCTCGGTGGCGAGCGGCTGGCGGCTGGGCGGCACCCCCGCCCGCACCGTGCTCGACTTCCGGCTGCCGGGCCACGACCCGGTGCAGGTGTCGCTGCGCTCCTTCCCGGCGGGCACCGAGCTGACGTTCGGCCATGTCGGGGAGGGCGCACAGCCACCGGAGCCCGCGACGGGCCCCTGCGGCCCGCTGGCCCCGCTGCCCGGCGGCACGGAGACGGCGAACACGGTCGAGCTGTCCGCGCACCGCATCGTCATCGAACTCGCCGGTGTCACCCACGCGTTCACCCACGCCGCGTCCCCGGACGGGACCTGGCTGGGCCGCGACGGCGACACCTGGCACGTACAGGACCACGACCCCGTGGAGGCGTCCCTGGCCGGCGCCGCGCGCTCCGGGGCGGACACGCTCGCCGCGCCCATGCCCGGCACCGTCACCGTCGTGAAGGTGGCGGTCGGGGACGAGGTCGTGGCCGGTCAGAGCCTGCTCGTCGTCGAGGCGATGAAGATGGAACACGTCATCTCCGCCCCGCACGCCGGAACCGTGACCGAGCTGGACGTCACCGCCGGCGCCACGGTCGCCATGGACCAGATCCTGGCCGTGGTGGCCCCCGCCGAGGCCCCCGGGGAGCAGGCATGACGACACCCCGCGCCCTGCCCATGACCGTGCCCGCCCAGGACCTGCCCCCACGGGTGCGCATCCACGAGGTCGGCGCCCGCGACGGGCTGCAGAACGAGAAGGCCGTCGTACCGACCGCGGTGAAGGCGGAGTTCATCCACCGCCTCGCCGCGTCGGGCCTGACCACCATCGAGGCGACCAGCTTCGTGCACCCCAAGTGGGTGCCCCAACTGGCCGACGCGGAGGACCTGTTCCCCCGTCTCGCCGACATCGCGGGCGTCGATCTGCCCGTGCTCGTACCGAACGAACGCGGCCTGGACCGGGCCCTGGCGCTCGGCGCCCGGCGGATCGCGGTGTTCGGCTCGGCGACCGAGACGTTCGCCGCCCGCAATCTCAACCGCACCGTCGACGAGTCCCTCGCCATGTTCGAGCCGGTCGTGGCCCGCGCCAAGGCCGACAAGGTGCACGTGCGCGGCTATCTGTCGATGTGCTTCGGCGATCCGTGGGAGGGACCCGTCCCCGTCCATCAGGTCGTCCGCGTGGCCAAGGCGCTGATGGACCTCGGCTGCGACGAGCTCTCCCTCGGCGACACCATCGGCGTCGCCACGCCCGGACATGTGCAGGACCTGCTCTCCGAACTGAACGAGGAAGGTGTGCGCACCGACGCCATCGGCGTGCACTTCCACGACACGTACGGACAGGCCCTGTCCAACACCCTCGCCGCGCTCCAGCACGGTGTGACCACCGTGGACGCCTCCGCGGGCGGACTCGGCGGCTGCCCGTACGCGAAGAGCGCGACCGGAAACCTCGCCACCGAAGACCTCGTGTGGATGCTCCAGGGCCTCGGCATCGAAACCGGGGTCGACCTCGACGCGCTCACCGCCACCAGCGTGTGGCTCGCCGAACAGCTGGGCCGACCCAGCCCGTCCCGTACCGTCCGCGCGCTCTCGGTGCGATAACCACCGTCCCACAAGGAGTGACACCTGCCATGCCCCTGGACCACCGGCTGACCGCCGAGCACGAGGAACTGCGTCGCACCGTCGAGGAGTTCGCGCACGATGTGATCGCCCCGAAGATCGGCGACTTCTACGAGCGCCATGAGTTCCCGTACGAGATCGTGCGGGAGATGGGACGGATGGGCCTGTTCGGGCTGCCGTTCCCCGAGGAGTACGGCGGCATGGGCGGCGACTACCTCGCCCTCGGGATCGCCCTGGAGGAACTGGCCCGGGTCGACTCCTCCGTGGCGATCACCCTGGAGGCCGGGGTCTCGCTCGGCGCGATGCCGGTCTTCCGCTTCGGTACGGAGGAGCAGAAGCGGCAGTGGCTGCCGAAGCTCTGCTCGGGCGAGGCGCTCGGCGCGTTCGGCCTGACCGAGCCGGACGCCGGTTCGGACGCGGGCGGCACCCGCACGACGGCGGTGCGCGACGAGGCGGCGGGCGAGTGGGTGATCAACGGATCGAAGTGCTTCATCACCAACTCCGGTACGGACATCACCGAACTGGTCACGGTCACGGCGGTGACCGGCCACAAGGCGAACGGCGCCCCGCTCATCTCCTGCATCATCGTGCCGTCCGGCACCCCCGGCTTCACGGTCGCCGCCCCGTACTCCAAGGTCGGCTGGAACGCCTCGGACACCCGCGAGCTGTCCTTCTGTGACGTCCGCGTCCCGCTGACGAACCTGCTGGGCGAGGAGGGCCGCGGCTACGCCCAGTTCCTGCGCATCCTGGACGAGGGCCGCATCGCCATCGCCGCCCTGTCCACCGGCCTGGCGCAGGGCTGCGTCGACGAGTCGGTGAAGTACGCCAAGGAGCGCCACGCCTTCGGCAAGCCCATCGGCGTCAACCAGGCGATCCAGTTCAAGATCGCGGACATGGAGACGCGCGCCCACATGGCCCGCGTCGGCTGGCGCGACGCGGCGTCGCGCCTGGTCGCGGGTGAACCCTTCAAGAAGGAGGCGGCGATCGCGAAGCTGTACTCGTCGACCGTCGCGGTCGACAACGCCCGCGAGGCGACGCAGATTCACGGCGGCTACGGCTTCATGAACGAATACCCGGTGGCCAGGATGTGGCGCGACTCCAAGATCCTGGAGATCGGCGAGGGCACCAGCGAGGTACAGCGGATGCTGATCGCGAGGGAGCTGGGCCTGCCGGCCTGACGGCCACCGGGCGTGGGCCGGGCGGGCGAGCGATCAGTTCGTCGCGCCCGGCCACTCCTCGCGCAGCATCCCGAACAGCACGGTGTCGTACCGCTTGCCCGCCACCGGCACGGTGCCCCGGCGTCGGCCCTCCTCGCGGAAGCCCGCCTTGGTGAAGGCGCGGACGGCCCGCTCGTTGCCGCTCCAGGTGTCGAGCTCGATCCGGTGCAGCCCGAAGGCCCCGAACAGGTGCCCCACCAGCAGGCGCAGCGCATCGGAGCCGTGGCCGCGGCCCCAGCGGTCCCGCTCGCCGATCGTGATGCCGACGGTGACCAGCCCGGCGAACGGATCCAGGTCCCGGTAGTCCGCCATGCCGATCACCGTGCCGTCGGTCAGGTCCTCGACCGTGAAGACGGCCGACTCCCTCGGGTTCAGCCGCAGCATCGTCTCGAAGCCGAGCCCGAGTGCCTCCGCCGTGACCGGCCCGAAGCACGGGTCGCCACCGGCGGCCCAGTGCACCACTTCCGAATCGTTGCGCCACCGGAGGTGATGCTCCGCGTCCTCCGCACGCAGTGCGCGGAGCCTTACCAACTCGCCTTTGATCATCCGGAGATCGTATGCCGCCCCGCCGGGCCGGATCACGGGGGGTTCCGGAGGTCCGAACCTTTCCGCGGTCCGGTCACCCGCCCCACCGAACCGACCGGTGCCTGCCGGCCGGCGAACACGAGCCGGTATCGCGGGACATCCAGTCCAGCCGGGTCGGCCGGGTCAGCCGGGTCAGCCGGGTCAGCCGGGTCAGCCGGTGAACAGTGCGCTGTACGCGTTCAGCGCGGGCTGGCCACCGAGGTGGGCGTAGAGCACGTTGGAGTCCTTGGGAATGTCGCCGCCCCGGACCAGATCGATCAGGCCGGCCATGGACTTGCCCTCGTAGACCGGGTCGAGGATGACGCCCTCCAGCCGGGCGGTGAGCCTCATCGCGTCGAGGGTGGACTGCACCGGGATGCCGTACAGGTCACCGGCCCATCCGGCAAGGACGGTGATCTCGTCGTCCTTCAGGTCCCGGCCGAGGCCGATCAGTTCGGCGGTGCTGCGGGCGATGCGCTCGACCTGGTCGCGGGTCTCGTCGATCTTGGCCGAGGCGTCGATGCCGATGACCCGGCGCGGACGGTCCTGCCCGGCGAAGCCCGCGATCATGCCGGCGTGGGTCGAACCGGTCACCGAACAGACCACGATGGTGTCGAAGAAGACGCCCAGCTCCTCCTCCTGCTGCTGCACCTCATACGCCCAGTTGGCGAAGCCCAGTCCGCCCAGCCTGTGGTCCGAGGCCCCCGCGGGGATCCCGTAGGGACGTCCACCGCGGCTGCGTACGTCCTCCAACGCCTGATTCCAGCTGTCCTTGAAGCCGATGCCGAAGTCGGCCGGGTCCAGGCGGACCTCCGCTCCCATCAGCCGGGACAACAGGATGTTCCCGACCCGGTCGTTGACGGTGTCCGGCCAGTCCACCCAGCGCTCCTGCACCAGCAGGGCCTTCAGCCCGAGCCTGGCCGCGAGCGCGGCCACCTGACGGGTGTGGTTGGACTGGTAGCCACCGATCGAGACGAGTGTGTCGGCACCCTCGGCCAGGATGTCGGGAACGATGTACTCCAGCTTGCGGGTCTTGTTGCCGCCGAACGCGAGACCGCTGTTGCAGTCTTCGCGCTTGGCCCAGAGCTTGGCGCCGCCCAGGTGCTCGCTCAGCCGCTCCAGCGGGTGTACCGGGCTGGGCCCGAACAGCAGCGGGTAGCGGGGGAAGTCCTGCACTGACATGACTGTTCTCCTCGGGCTTGAAAGGGGTGGGAGAGGGCGGACAAGCCGGCCGGGCCGGGCCGGCATGCCTGGTCGATCAGCCGGCCTGGTCGATCAGCCGGCCTCTTCGGTTTGCTCCGTGCCGGACATCTCCAGCAGCGGCTCCAGGGTCTGCCAGGTGTCGAAGGAGACGTCCGCGGCAGCCTCGGCATCACCGGCCGCGCACAAGTCGATGAGCTTGCGGTGCAGAGCCACCGACCCGCGACCGGTGACCGACGAGAAGCGGAGTCGCTCGACCCGGCGGAGCACCGGCGTGAACTGCTCCAGCACGGTCTTGATCGCGTCGTTTCCCGCGGCCTCGACGGTCACCGCGTGGAGCTCGTCGTCGGCCGCGAGCGCAGCATCGACGTCACCGCACCGGAGCGCGGCGTCGAATCGCTCGTTGGCGCTTCGCATTCGCGCGAAGTCCTCCTCGGTCATCTGACGCACGGCCTCGCGGACCGCGAGTCGATGCATGGCCGCGACCACCGACTGTGCGTTGCGGGTCGCGCGCACGTCCAGCGTGCTGACGGTGGTGGACCGGCCTGGTGCGGCGACAACCAGGCCGGCTTGGCCCAGACGCAGAAGTGCCTCGCGCACGGGGGTGCGACTGACGCCGAGCCAGCCGGCGAGCTCACCGTCGCGCAGCTGCTCGCCGGGCTCCAGCGTCCCGTCGACGATCGCATCGCGCAGCCGACGGAACACGTGGTCTCGCAACAGGTCACGGGGCGGCGAGGTCTCACCTTGAGGGATCGGCATGCAATATATTGCGTACTACGTATTGCCGCATGTCAATAGCCACGCAGTGCCGCGGCACACCGCATCGAACAGCCGGAGGACATCGAGGACTTCCTCGCCGAGTGCGGGCTGCTGCGCGGGCATACGGCGGAGCTCGCCGCGCACAGCGGTTACGGGGAGGACTACGTGACGGCCCGGCTCGCCAACGCCACCGCAGCCGATGCAGCGCGCCGATCGCCCGCAACTGCCGCCGCCCGTACGCAGCACCCGGCCGCGCAGGGGCCGAACGGCTCTGCCAGGTGAGGCCGGTGCGGCGCGACAACGTGACGATCGGGCCGGCGAATCCGTCCACCACCCCCACCATGTCGTGGGCTCGGCCGAAGACGACCATGCCCATGCAGAGCGCCGACGAGACCGGCCGGGGCGTCATGCCCCAGGCTCCGGCGGAACATAATCGGGGCACAGCGAGTGCCCGCATTCGCGCGGCGGCCGGCGAAGAGCGGCAAGAACATCCGCTTCTCCCGGGCATTGCTCGAAGAGGCAGACATCGACGTCTCATCCGTCCTGCTGATCAGCAAGCCCTACGAGGAGCGCCGCGCCCACGCCACGGCCCGCAAGCTGTGGCCAGGCGTCGAGTTCGTGAGTGCGTCGAGCCCGATGACCTCCGAGCAGTATGTGGCGTCCATCCAGGACGACCGACTGGTGATCGACATGCTCGTCGGCGCGCTGCAACGTCTGCTGATCCATCCGGCCCACGGCTTCATGGTCGCCGACGCCGTTCCCGACGAGGTGACGGCGGCGTACGAGCGGTTGTCCCGTGCGGGCTTCACGAGCCGGCTCGTCGCGGGCGGCACGGAGACGGGGCACTGAGTCCGGCGTCCCGGGAACAACGCGGCTCCGCCGCGGAGTTCGTCCGGCGCGGTTCCCCCGGCCCCGCGCGCATATCCGCTTCCGCCTGTCACTGCCATGACATACCCTTCACAACAACGGCCGCGCCCTGCACACCGTCTTCACGTATCGGTGTCCGGATGCCGCGCGGCCCGCCTCGTCACCCGGCCCATCCACCGGGTTTCACCGTGGGGGTACATCAACGTGCGCACGCGCACCGTGTCGACCGCGCTCGCGGTCCTCTTCAGCTCGACGGCGCTGGCCGTCGGCACCACGGGGTCGGCCATGGCCGACTCCAGCAAGGCCCTGCCGATCTCCTCGTACGGCGACATCGCCGTGGACGGTGTACACAAGCGGGTCTACATCAGCGATCCGAGCGGCAACAAGGTCGTCGTCACCGACTACGCGGGCAAGGTCGTGACGACCGTCCCGAATCTCCCTGGCGTACAGGATCTGGCGATCGCACCCGACTCCCGTTCCGTCTACGCGGCCGTCCCGGGCAGCGACGCCGTCGTGGCCATCGAGACGACCACCTCGACGGCCGCCGCGCAGTACAGCACCGGCGAGAACACCCGGCCCCAGACGCTGGCGGTGGCGGGCGGGCGGGTCTGGTTCATGTACGGCGAGCAGCCATCGCACCACCTGGGCTCGTTCGACCCCGCGCAGAGCAGCCCGGAGGTCGCCCTCGACCAGCTCCCCGGCATCGGCTGGTACGACGCCCCCGAGCTGGAGTCCACCGGGAACACCCTGGTGCTCGGCGTCCACGGCACCTGGTCCGGACTGGCCGTGTACGACGTGTCGACGAGCACCCCCGTCCTGCGCAAGCAGGGCATGCCGTCCGAGGCCGCGAACTACATGGACGACTTCGCACTCAGCGCCGACGGCAAGAAGATCGTCGCCGCCTCGGGCGAGTCCCCCTACGCGGCGACCGCGATCAACACCGACGACCTCACCCGTACCGGCGGCTATCCGACCAAGGCGGACCATCCCAACTCGGCCGCGATCGCCCCGGACGGCACGGTCGCCCTGTCCACCTACAGCTGGTACGACACGGACATCTACATCTACAAGCCCGGCGCGACGACGCCGTACCGCACGTACACGTACGACCAGGGCACGCCGGGCGGCGACACCATCACCTCGCAAGGACTGGCGTGGGCCCCCGACGGGACCAAGCTGTTCGCCCTCGCCAACGGCTACGGCGGGCCGTTCCTGCGGGTCCTCGACGACGCCACCCGCTACCCGGTCAAGGCCACCGTCTCCGCGCCCGCCAAGGCGACCCGCGCCAAGAAGCTCGACGTCACCGGCAAACTGACCTCCGGCAAGTCTTTCCCCTCGGGCTCCAAGGTCACCGTCACCCGGACCGATATCGACTCCCCCAAGGGCAAGTCGCTCGGCGCGAAGACGGTCGGTTCGTCCGGTGCGTTCTCCTTCAGCGACACCCCGCCCGCCGGCGGCAACGTCACCTACACGGCGACGTACGCGGGCGACGCCACGCACGCGCCCGCATCGGGCAAGGACACGGTCGCCGTCTCGCGCACCGCCACCGCCCTCACGCTCAACCGCAACGGCAGCACCTACTCCTACGGCGCCAAGGTCTCGTTCACCGCCCACCTCGGCAAGACGTACAAGAACCGCACCGTCGAGATCTGGGCCGATCCCTTCGGCGCCGACAAGCCCAAGAAGCTGCTGAAGAAGGGCAAGGTCAACTCCAAGGGCAACCTGTCGGTCACCGTGAGCATGACCCGTAACACCGCGGTCACCGCGGTCACCGCGGGCGATGCCCGCTCGGGTTCCAAGACCGTGAAGTCGACCGCGTATGCCAAGGTGAAGGTCTCCACCTCCGTCTCCAAGCAGTACAAAACAGGCAAGATCGGTTCCACGACGTACTACTGGTTCCACAAGAACACCGACCCGGTCCTCACCACGTCGATGACGTACTACAAGGGCCGCCAGCAGCGCTTCGGGCTCCAGGTCTACTACCAGGGCAAGTGGTACGACGCGGACCCCGAGTACTTCGCGCTGGGCACCACCGGCAAGTCCGTAGTCCGCCTCGAAGCCCCTGGCCAGTCCGGCATCCGCGCCCGGATGCGCTCCTCGTACGTCAAGGGCTCCTCGGGTGACAACGTGAACTCGACGACGCACGGCGCGTGGAAGTACCTGTACTTCACGAAGTAGGGAAACAGCACACCACTGCCGCGTGACGGAGAAGGGCCCCGGCGGGGGCCCTTCTGCACGGTCGGGGTGCACTTCGTTCGACAGCACGCAGCCCCTTTCGGCAGAGTCCGTACATGCAGCCGCACCACTGGCCCCTGTACGGGCTCCGCCTCCGCACACCGCGTCTGGAACTCCGGCTTCCGGACCTGGAGTTGCTGGACGACCTCGCGTCGGTGGCCGTCGACGGGGTGCACCCGCCGGCCGATATGCCGTTCACGGTCCCCTGGACCGACGCGTCGCCCGCCGAGCGTGGAAAGGCCGTGTTCCAGCATGTGCTGGCCACCGTCGCCCACTGGTCCGTACGGGACTGGGCGCTGAGCCTCGCCGTGCTGCACGAGGGCCGGGTGGTCGGGCGGCAGGACATGACGGCGAAGGACCTCGCCATCACCGGCGAGGTGAGCACCGGCTCGTGGCTGGGCCTCGCCCACCAAGGGCAGGGCATCGGCACCGAGATGCGGGCCGCCGCCCTGCATCCCGCCTTCGCCTGACTCGGGGCCCGGACCGTTCTGGTGAGCGGCCGGAGGGAACCCTCGAATGTTCGATGAGGTTAGGCTAACCTTCCTTCCGGCATGCCGGTGGCCTGTTCCCGGCCTCGCTTCCGGTTCCTGGGAGGACCCCCCGCATGACAACGTCCGTCGCACCCCCCATCACCCCCTTCCGGTTCTTCGATCTGACCGTTCTGCGGACCCGGCGACTGGGGCCCTCGATGCTCCGGGTCACCTTCGGCGGCCCGGAGCTCGACGGCTTCGCCGCCGGAGGACGCGACCAGAGCCTGTCGCTGTTCCTGCCGCACCCCGGCCAGCCGGAACCAGTCGTTCCGGTCGATGCGGACGGCAACTGGTTCGCCGCCTGGCGCGCACTTCCGGACAACGTGCGGGCCGTCATGCGCTCGTACACCGTGCGCGCCCAACGCCGTACACCCGACGGGGCGAGCGAGGTCGACATCGACTTCGCGCTGCACGGGGTCGGCGGGCCCGCCTGCCGCTGGGCCGCGGGCGCCTCCCCCGGCGACCGGCTCAAGGCGCTGGGCCCGGCCGTCGAGGACAACACCGCCGTCCGCTTCCGCCCTCCACAGGACACCGACTGGGTGCTGATCTGGGCCGATGAGACCGCACTGCCCGCCGCGTCCGCCGCCCTGGAGTGGCTGCCGGCCGGCACGGAGGCCCGGGTCTGGCTGGAGGTCCAGCACACCGAGGACCGCCAGGCCCTCAACACCGCGGCCAAGGCCCGGATCAGCTGGCTCGTACGCGACGAGGGCGCACCCACCGCCCTGGAGGCCGTCCGGGCGGCCGAGTTGCCCGAGGGGACGCCGTACGTCTGGATCGCGGGCGAGTCGTCACAGGTACGGGCGCTGCGCCGCCACCTCGTGCAGGAACGCCGGTTCGACCGCAGGCGCCTGACGTTCGCCGGGTACTGGCGGCGCGGGCTGAGCGAGGAGCAGGTGCGCGAGGCGGCGACGGGCTCGGACGCGTAGCCGGAAGCGGCGCCGGAGTGAGGGCCGCGCACGGCCCGACGGCAGGAAGCAGCCACCCCGTACGCGTGAATCGGACAAGCTCCGCACCTTCGCAGTGAAGTTAGGTTAGGCTAACCTAACTTCACCATCGGGCCCTCGCCCCCTCCTTCTGTCCCGAGGACCGATGAAGTTTCCCCGCATCCGGGAGGACCCCTTCATGCGTTCGCACCTGCTCAACGACACGACCGCGGAGCATTACCGGCGCTCCGTGACCGCAGGAGTCGCACGGGTCGCAGCCACACTCGCCGCCACAGACCGGCCGTTCACCGGAATCTCCGTCGACGAGCTCACTCCCGTCGTTGGCGCGATCGATCTGGACCGGCCGCTGGGCGACGCGTCCGCCGCCCTCGACGAGCTCGACAGCGTCTATCTCCGTGACGCCGTCTACTTCCACCACCCCCGCTACCTGGGCCACCTCAACTGCCCGGTCGTCATCCCCGCCGTCCTCGGCGAAGCCGTGCTCTCGGCCGTCAACTCCTCCCTGGACACCTGGGACCAGAGCGTCGGCGGCACCCTGATCGAGCGGCGCCTGATCGACTGGACCGCGGCCCGGATCGGCCTCGGACCGACCGCGGACGGCATCTTCACCAGCGGCGGTACGCAGTCCAATCTGCAGGCCCTGCTGCTCGCCCGGGAAGAGACCAAGACGCCGCCGCACCACTTCACCCGGCTGCGCGTCTTCACCTCGGAGTGCAGCCACTTCAGTGTCCAGAAGTCGGCGAAACTCCTCGGTCTGGGACCGGACTCGGTTATCGCCGTCCCCGTCGACCACAACAAGCGCATGCAGACCGTGGCGCTGGCCCGCGCCCTGGAGCAGTGCGTCGCCGAAGGCGCCGTACCGATGGCTGTCGTCGCCACCGCGGGCACCACCGACTTCGGTTCCATCGATCCGCTGCCCGAAATCGCCGCGCTCTGCCGGCAGTTCTCCACCTGGCTGCATGTCGACGCCGCGTACGGCTGCGGTCTGCTGGCCTCCCGTGAGCGCCGCCACCTCCTCGACGGCATCGAGCACGCCGACTCGGTCACCGTGGACTACCACAAGTCCTTCTTCCAGCCGGTCAGTTCCTCGGCCGTGCTGGTCCGGGACCGGGCGACGCTGCGCCACGCCACGTACCACGCGGAGTACCTCAACCCGCAGCGAATGGCCGCCGAACGCATTCCTAACCAGGTGGACAAGTCGCTGCAGACCACCCGCAGGTTCGACGCCCTGAAACTGTGGATGACGCTGCGCGTCATGGGCGCCGACGGCATCGGCGAGCTCTTCGACGAGGTCTGCGACCTTGCCGCCGAGGGCTGGCGGCTGCTCGCCGCCGACCCGCGGTTCGACGTCGTCGTCGAGCCCCAGCTGTCCACACTGGTGTTCCGCCACATCCCGTCCGGCGTCACCGCGCCCAGCGAGATCGACCGGGCCAATCTCCACGCCCGCAAGGCGCTCTTCGCCTCCGGCGAGGCCGTCGTCGCCGGTACGAGGGTCGGCGGCCGTCAATACCTGAAGTTCACCCTGCTCAACCCCGAAACGACCGCGCAGGACATCGCCGCGGTACTCGATCTGATCTCCGGCCACGCCGAGCAGTACCTGGGAGACTCCCTTGACCGCGCTTCCTGAACCCCGCGATCAGCGGGCCGCCCACGACTTCATCGGGATCGGGCTCGGCCCGTTCAATCTCGGGCTCGCCTGCCTGACCGAGCCGATCGACGAGCTGAACGGGGTGTTTCTGGAGTCGAAGCCGGACTTCGACTGGCACTCCGGGATGTTCCTCGAAGGGGCCCATCTCCAGACGCCGTTCATGTCGGACCTGGTCACGATGGCCGACCCGACCTCGCCGTACTCCTTTCTGAACTATCTGAAGGAACACGGGCGGCTGTACTCCTTCTACATCCGGGAGAACTTCTACCCGCTGCGGACCGAGTACAACGACTACTGCCGCTGGGCCGCCGCGAAGCTGAGCAGCGTCCGCTTCTGCGAGACCGTCGAATCGGTCACGTACGACGTGGGCACCGCGCTCTACACCGCCCGTACCGCCACCGGCGGCGCCTTCCGCGCCCCGCGGCTCGTGCTGGGCACCGGGACTCCCCCGCACATCCCGGATGCCTGCCAGGGCCTGGGTGGCGACTATCTGCACAACTCCCGTTATCTGGAAGGGAAAAAGGCTCTCCAGGCGAAGGACTCCATCACCCTCGTCGGCAGCGGGCAGAGCGCGGCCGAGATCTATTACGACCTGCTCTCCGAGATCGATGTGCACGGCTACCGGCTGAACTGGGTGACGCGCTCGCCGCGTTTCTTCCCGCTGGAGTACACCAAGCTGACGCTGGAGATGACCTCCCCGGAGTACATCGACTACTTCCACGCGCTGCCCGAGGAGACCCGCTACCGGCTGGAGTCCGGGCAGAAGGGCCTCTTCAAGGGCATCGACGGAGAGCTGATCGACGCGATCTTCGACCTGCTCTACCAGAAGAACCTGCCCGGCCCCGTCCCGACCCGGCTCCTCACCAACTCCTCTCTGACCAGCGCCCGTTACGAGGAGAGCAGCGGTACGTACACGCTGGGACTGCACCAGGACGAACAGGCCAAGGACTACACCCTCACCACCGAGGGCCTGATCCTCGCCACCGGTTACCGGTACATTGCGCCCGCCTTTCTGGAGCCGATCGCCGACCGGCTGCGCCACGACGGCCGGGGCCGCTTCGACGTGGCCCGCAACTACTCCATCGACACCACCGGGCACGGCGTCTTCCTGCAGAACGCGGGCACGCACACCCACTCGATCACCTCACCCGACCTGGGCATGGGTGCCTACCGCAACGCGTACATCATCGGCGAACTGCTCGGCCGTGAGCACTACCCGGTCGAGAAGTCCATAGCCTTCCAGGAGTTCGCCGTATGACCGCCGACCTCGGCACCTTCACCACCCGTCCGCTGGACCCCCTTGCCGACGCCGAACTGGTGCACGGCTGGGTCACCCACCCCAAGGCCGCCTTCTGGCTGATGGGCGACGCGGAACTCCAGGACGTCGAGCGGGAGTACCTGGCGATCGCCGCCCACCCGCACCACGACGCCTTCATCGGGCTGTACGACGGGGAGCCCGCCTTCCTGATGGAGCGGTACAACCCCGCCGAGGCCGAACTCAAGGGGCTGTACGAGGCCGAGCCCGGCGACATCGGGATGCACTTCCTGGTCGCCCCGGCCGACACCCCGCTGCACGGCTTCACGCTCGCCGTGATCACCACCGTGCTGGAGGCGCTGTTCGCCGACCCGGCCGTACGCCGGGTCGTCGTCGAACCCGACGTACGCAACACCGCGGTGCACGCGCTCAACAAGGCGGTCGGCTTCGAGGTGCTGGGCGAGATGGCCAAACCGGAGAAGAACGCCCTGCTCAGCGCCTGCACCCGGGAACAGTTCGCCGCGGCGACCGGGGGCAGTGCCTGATGTCCGCCACCATCGAAAGCGCCGCCCACCTCACCCCCGGCCACTGGGCCACCGCCAACCGGCTGCTGATCCGCAAGGCGCTCGCCGAGTTCAGCCACGAGCGGCTGCTGGTCCCGGCGCCGCTCGGCGACGACCGCTACGCGATGCGCGGCGACGACGCGTCGAACGAGTACCGCTTCACCGCCCGGCTCTTCGCCCTCGACCACTGGCAGGTCGAGGCCGACTCGATCACCCGCCACCGGCACGGCTGCGAACTCCCGCTGGACGCCGCCGAGTTCTTCGTGGAGCTGCGTTCCACGCTGGGCCTCTCGGCGGAGATCCTGCCCGTCTATCTGGAGGAGATCTCCGCCACCCTGGCCGGTACCGCGTTCAAGCTGACCAAGCCGCCCGTCACCTCCGCCGAGCTGGTCCGGGCCGGGTTCCAGGCCATCGAGACGGGCATGACCGAGGGCCACCCCTGCTTCGTCGCCAACAACGGGCGGCTCGGCTTCGGCGTGGACGAGTACCGGGCGTACGCCCCCGAGGCCGCTTCCGGGATCCGTCTGGTCTGGCTCGCCGCCCACCGCGACCGCGCCACCTTCACCGCGGGCGCCGGACTCGACTACGAGACCCTGATGGAAGGCGAGTTGTCCGAGGAGACCCGGACCCGGTTCGCGGCCACGATGAGCGGACTCGGGCTCGACCTCGACGACTACCTGCTGATCCCCGTCCACCCGTGGCAGTGGTGGAACAAGCTGGCCGTCACCTTCGCCGGGGAGCTCGCGCAGCGGCATCTGGTCTGCCTCGGAGAGGGCGAGGACACCTACCTCGCGCAGCAGTCCATCCGTACGTTCTTCAACACCAGCGCTCCGGACCGGCATTACGTCAAAACGGCGCTTTCCGTCCTCAACATGGGCTTCATGCGCGGCCTCTCCGCCGCGTACATGGAGGCGACGCCGGCGATCAACGACTGGCTGGCCGGGCTGATCGAGGGCGACGAGGTGCTGCGGGCGGCCCGCTTCTCGATCATCCGGGAGCGGGCGGCCGTCGGCTACCACCACGGGACGTACGAGGCGGCCACCGCCAAGGGCTCCCCGTACCTGAAGATGCTCGCGGCGCTGTGGCGGGAGAGCCCCGTCCCGGGCCTCGCCCCCGGCGAGCGGGCCGCGACCATGGCCTCGCTGCTCCACACCGACCACGAGGGCGGCTCCGTGGCCGCGGCGCTGATCGCCGAGTCGGGGCTGGAGCCCGCGGTGTGGCTGCGCCACTACCTGGACGCGTACCTGGTGCCGGTGCTGCACAGCTTCTACGCGTACGACCTGGTGTTCATGCCGCACGGTGAGAACGTCATCCTCGTCGTCGAGGACGGGGTCGTACGGCGCACGGTCTTCAAGGACATCGCCGAGGAGATCGCCGTCATGGACCCGGACACGGTGCTGCCGCCGCGGGTCGAGCGGATCCGGGCCGAGGTCCCCGAGGACATGAAGCTGCTCTCCGTCCTCACCGATGTCTTCGACTGCTTCCTGCGCTTCCTGGGCGCCGGCCTGGCGAGCGAGGGCGTCCTCGGAGAGGAGACGTTCTGGCGGACGGTCGCGGACTGCGTCACCGGGTACCAAACCTCGGTACCGCACCTCTCCGGGAAGTTCGAGCAGTACGACATGTTCACGGAGGAGTTCGCGCTGTCCTGCCTGAACCGGCTGCAACTGCGGAACAACGAGCAGATGGTCGATCTCACCGATCCGTCGGGGGCGCTGCAGCTGGTCGGCAGGCTGAAGAACCCGATCGCGGGGCGGGCCTGAGGCCGGGGCCGCCCCGCGACCGGGAACACCACGGTCGCGGGACGGCCCCGGTCAGCTCACTCCGCGGCCCAGGGAACCTGCGGCGCGCGGTAGTAGTTGATGCCGAGCGCGGAGAACCTCGGCCCCTGCGCGCCGAGCCGCACCTTGTACGCGTCCCAGTCGTGCGTGGCCGCGGGCGACCACCCGAGCTCCGCCACACCCGGCAGCCGCGGGAACGCCATCTGCTCGATCTCGTCGCTGTTGGTCAGGGTCTCCGACCAGAGCGGCGCCTCGACGCCGAGGACGGAGCCCGCCGGGGCGCCGTCCAGGTACGTCGCCGGGTTCCAGTCGTAACTGCGCTGGACGGAGACATAACCGGCCCAGGCCAGACCCAGCTCGGTGTCCTTGTCGTACTTCATGTCGAGGTAGCTCCGGTCGGCCGGGGACAGCACCAGCTTGGTGCCGTTCACGGCGGCGTCCGCCACCTGCTTGCGCTCGGCCGCGCCCGTCCGGTCGTAACCCCAGTACTGGGCGACCGCGCCCTCGACGGGCGTGGCCCCGGTCAGCTGGTGCCAGCCGATCACGGTCTTGCCGTGCTCGGCGACGACGGCCTGCGCCTTGTTCATGAAGGTCACATAGTCCGCGTGGCTGGTGGAGTGCGCCTCGTCGCCGCCGATGTGGAGGTACTTGCCGGGGGTGAGCTCGGCCAGCTCACGGACGACGTCGTCGACGAAGTCGTACGTGATGGCCTTCGGGACGCAGAGCGAGCTGAAGCCGACGGCGGTGCCGGTGTAGAGCGGCGGCGCGACGCCGTCGCAGTTCAGCTCCGCGTACGAGGCGAGCGCCGCGTTGGTGTGGCCGGGCATGTCGATCTCCGGCACGACCTCCAGATAGCGGGAGGAGGCGTAGCGGACGATCTCCCGGTAGTCGCTCTTCGTGTAGGAGCCGCCGGTGCCACCGCCGACCTCCGTCTGCCCGCCGTACGTGGCGAGGCGCGGCCAGGAGTCGATGGCGATGCGCCAGCCCTGGTCGTCGGAGAGATGCAGGTGGAGCTTGTTCATCTTGTAGAGGGCGAGCTGGTCGATGTAGCGCTTGACCTCGGTGACGGAGAAGAAGTGCCGGGACACGTCCAGCATGGCGCTGCGGTACGCGTAGCGGGGTGTGTCCTCGACCGTGCCGCCCGCGACCTTCCACGGGCCCTTCTGGCGGCTGTTCTTCTCCACATCCGCCGGGAGCAGCTGGCGGAGCGTCTGGACGCCGTGGAAGAGCCCTGCCGGGCCGCGCGCGGTGATGGTGACGGAGCCGGGGTTCGACTTCAGGGTGTAGCCCTCGGCGCCGGATCCGCTGTCGTGGGGGTCGAGCCGGAGCCGGATGCCGTCGCCGCCGCGGCCGGTGACCGGCAGGGCGTAGCCGGTGGAGGGGCGGAGCACGCCCGCCAGGTAGTCGCCGACCTGCCGGGCCTCGCGGGAGTCGCCCTCGACACGGATCCTGGTGTTCGCCGTGATGCTGTACGGGGCGCCGCCGGGCTTCGCCTCGGCGGGGGCGGGCAGTATCTGCCCGAGCGGGCGGGGCGAGGGGGCGGCGAACGGGCCGTGGCTCGCCGCGTTGCCGTCCGGCGCCGCGCCGATGCCGGCGATACCGGCCGCCGTGACGAGCAGCAGCGAGCCGAGCAGACGGGGAAGGGCGGTGCGCTGTGTCCTGTGCAGTCTCACAAGCCGGGTCCCTTTCGACGGGTTCACTCCTGTGGAATCTCCTGACCGAACCATCACCATGCGTATCGCCTGTCTCACACATGGTCAAGGTGTAGACCACTTCCCCTTATGCGGCTGAGGGAATCGTCCCGCTCCGGGCGCCGACGGACACCGCTTCCGAAAAGGGCGCCTCGGACCCGTACCAGCCGGCCGTGGAGAAGGACCGCAGTGGCGTAGCGGAGCACTTCGCCGAGGAGGAGCGCAGCGCGCTGCCGACCGAGCAGGTGCCCGACCGGGCCCGTGGACGGCTCCCTCGAACGCCTGTAGGCACACCCGCACCGACTGCCTCAACCGGACCCGACCGAGAGCCTCATCACACCCACTCCTGCCCGATATCGGGCAGAATTCTTGCATAAGCGCCCCATTCACAGCAATATCAACGAGTGCTCGAACGCCGCCCGTCTCATGACGACCTCATCGATCACCTGGTGCGCAGCACCGCGCTCCAGCGCGGTGAAGCCGCCCGGGTGATCCTCGACGTGCTGGCGTACTTCGACGAGACGACCGATGAATTCGTCCGCCGCCGCCACCGCGAACTGCAGTCCGGGGGCCTGGTGAACGCGGAGATCTTCGAGCGGATCGCGGCCGAACTGCCGCACCGGGCGGTCGCGCCGCCGGAGCTTTCGCTCCGCCAGCTGCGCCGCATCGTCTACGGCTGAGCAACGGGCACCACAGGTACGTCGATGGAGGGGCAGAGACTTTATGTGCGGAATCGTCGGATATATCGGGAAGCGTGATGTGGCTCCGCTGCTGCTGGAAGGGCTGCAGCGGCTGGAGTACCGGGGTTACGACTCCGCGGGCATCGTCATCACCGGCAAGGCGTCGGCCGGGAAGCCCGCCGCCCTGAAGATGGTCAAGGCGAAGGGCCGGGTCCGCGAGCTGGAGGCCCGCGTTCCCAAGCGTTTCACCGGCACCACCGGTATCGCCCACACCCGCTGGGCCACCCACGGCGCCCCGAGCGACGAGAACGCGCACCCGCACCTGGACGCCGACAACAAGGTCGCCGTCGTCCACAACGGCATCATCGACAACGCCTCCGAGCTCCGTGCGAAGCTCGTCGCCGACGGTGTCGTCTTCCTCTCCGAGACCGACACCGAGGTGCTGGTCCACCTGATCGCCCGCGCCCAGGCGGACACCCTGGAGGAGAAGGTCCGCGAGGCGCTGCGCTCGGTCGAGGGCACGTACGGCATCGCCGTTCTGCACGCCGACTTCAACGACCGCATCGTGGTCGCCCGCAACGGCTCCCCGGTCGTCCTCGGCATCGGCGAGAAGGAGATGTTCGTCGCCTCGGACGTCGCCGCGCTGGTCGCCCACACCCGCCAGGTCGTCACTCTGGACGACGGCGAGATGGCCACCCTCAAGGCCGACGAATTCCGCACGTACACGACGGAGGGCTCGTCCACGACGGCCACGCCGACCACCGTGGAGTGGGAGGCCGAGTCGTACGACATGGGCGGCCACGACACGTACATGCACAAGGAGATCTCCGAGCAGGCCGACGCCGTCGACCGGGTGCTGCGCGGCCGGATCGACGACCGGTTCGCCACCGTGCACCTGGGCGGCCTGAACCTGGACGCCCGCGAGGCGCGCGGAGTGCGCCGGATCAAGATCCTGGGCTGCGGCACCTCGTACCACGCGGGCCAGATCGGCGCGCAGCTGATCGAGGAGCTCGCCCGTATCCCCGCGGACGCCGAGCCCGCCTCCGAGTTCCGCTACCGCAACCCGGTCGTCGACCCGGACACCCTGTACGTCGCGGTCTCCCAGTCCGGTGAGACGTACGACGTGCTGGCCGCCGTCCAGGAGCTCAAGCGCAAGGGCGCCCGGGTGCTCGGCGTCGTCAACGTGGTGGGTTCGGCGATCGCCCGCGAGGCCGACGGCGGCACGTACGTCCACGCCGGCCCCGAGGTCTGCGTCGTCTCCACCAAGTGCTTCACCAACACGGTCGTCGCGTTCGCGCTGCTCGCCCTGCACCTGGGCCGGATCCGGGACCTGTCGGTCGCCGACGGCAAGCGGATCATCGAGGGGCTGCGCAGGCTGCCCGCCCAGATCAGCGAGATCCTGGCGAACGAGGACGAGATCAAAAAGATGGCCGCGGAGTACGCGGACGCCAAGTCGATGATGTTCATCGGCCGGGTGCGCGGCTACCCCGTCGCCCGTGAGGCCTCGCTGAAGCTCAAGGAGGTCTCGTACATCCACGCCGAGGCGTACCCCGCCTCCGAGTTGAAGCACGGTCCGCTGGCGCTGATCGAGCCCGCGATGCCGACGGTCGCGATCGTGCCGGACGACGATCTGCTGGAGAAGAACCGCGCCGCGATGGAGGAGATCAAGGCCCGCAGCGGCCGCATCCTCGCCGTCGCCCACCAGGTGCAGGAGAAGGCCGACCACACCATCGTCGTGCCGAAGAACGAGAACGAGCTGGACCCGATCCTGATGGGCATCCCGCTGCAACTCTTCGCGTACCACACGGCCCTGGCCATGGGCCGCGACATCGACAAGCCCCGCAACCTGGCGAAGTCCGTCACCGTCGAGTAGTCCCGGTCCGGCAGAACGGCCCCGTACCCACCGCCACCGCGGGTACGGGGCCGCTCCTGTGCCGGCCGGTGACCGCCCCGGGACACCGGCCCGGTCGCTGGACCTTCCGTGCCCGACTAGCCGGTGGCTGTCGCGCCCCGGCCGGCAGCGCGGCCCGGCAGTGCCGTGGGCCAGTTGGCCAGGGCCGCCGTGGCCCCGTACCAGGCGGCGAGCCCGGACGCGGCGGCGAACCAGCCGCCCGCCTTCGCCAGGCTCTCGCTGCCCGCGAACTGCCCGACGCCCAGGAGCAGGAGCGCCAGGAACAGCAGTCCGTACGTCCCCCGGCCGAGCAGACCGCCATCGGTCGCGCCGAGGGTCAGGCTGAGCGCGAACAGGGCCCAGAGCAGCAGGAACAGCCCTGCCGCATGGCTGGAGACGTGAGCGCCGGCGCCGGTGCCCCAGGTGAACCAGAAGGCGCCGAGCCCGGCGAAGGCCGTGCCGGTGAAGCCGCTGCCCGCGCGGAACTCCAGGAGTCCGGCGACGAACAGGGCGATACCGCCGACATAGAGCGCGAGCGAGACGGCGTCGGCCGCCGTCACGCCGTCCACGACCCCGGTGTGACCGATACCGAACGCCAACAGGGTGAGTCCCAGGGCGAGATGGCCGAGGGTCGCGGTGCTGATGTTTCCCGCAGAGACGTCATTGTCCACGGCGGGCTCCCTTCACATGCAGTGGTCCTGCTTCCCGATGACCCTTATGTACCCTTCACAAGCGCACAATCCACCTCTGCACACCAATGGATTGCCGGTTTCCACAGTCGAGTTGACGCCACGTCGGCTGCGGGAGCCCGCTGCCGTGACAGGGGTGACGGCAGGGGCCTTCGGGACGGGGAACGCTCAGGGGATGACGACGACCGGGCGCTGCGCGCGGCGCGCGAGACGCCCCGCCACCGAGCCGAAGATCCGACCGACGATGCCGTGCGTGGAGCCGACGACGATGGCGTCGGCCGAGTACTCCCGGCCGACCTCCTCCAACTCGTGGCAGATGTCCCCGCCGCGCTCGACGAGCACCCAGGGAATCTCGGTGAGGTAGTCCGCGCAAGCGAGCTCCAGGCCGAGCACCTCGGTGCGGTGATCGGGCACATCGACGAAGACGGGCGGCTCGCAGCCGGCCCAGACGGTGGTCGGCAGCCGATTGGCGACGTGGACGATGATCAGGCCCGAACCCGATCTTCGGGCCATGCCGATGGCATATGCGAGGGCACGCTCACTGGAGGTCGAGCCGTCGAAGCCGACGACGACCCCATGCCGGAAGGCGGGATCGCAGGAATGACGTGTTTCTTCGGCCGCCTGCGGGCCCGACAAGGGGTCGGCTACCTGCTTGCGGTCGGCGGGTTCGGGGATTTCGTGACCGGCCATCGGTGTCTCGGCGAAGAGAGTCCTCGTGAGGAGAGCGACGTGGGGAAGGTGCGTCAGCGGGCGGTGTTGCGGTGTCCGGGAATCATCTTCCCAACCCCTTACCCCCAAGGGTACGGCGCCACTCCTCCACTGCCCAGACCCACGCAAAGCGCGTGCGACGTTTCACGGAGCATGCCCGAGGCGGACCCGTATGGCAATGCCGGTTGCGCCGTACATCGACGTCGGCGGGACGGAACGACTCCGACGGGTGACCGGCCGGGCCGGATCCGTAACCCCCTGCGCCCGGCCGGGAACCGCCGCACCCCCGGAGGGATCACCACTCCGCCACCGATCGCCGGCCCGGCGATCCACCCCCGGGAGTCACGCCGCGTCCAACCCGGCCCGTCCGCCCCGCCCGGACCCCTTACCCGGGCGACGGGCCGATACCGACCCACCGGTCGGGATCCGGCTGCTGCCGCGGGCGCCGCGCCATTCCGTACGATCGGCCGTCCGACCTGCCCAGGGGGCGCAAAGAAGCGACCGCATATCGGGGTTGTGCGCCGGTCCAATGACCGAATCACGTATGCACAACCATCTATTTTCAGCCAACTTCATACCCCTGTCGCTTCCTTGCCGAATTGGCCGATCAACCCCCTTGCCACCAGGCAGGAAGAGACCGCGCGGTACGCTTCCACCCGACGGGGACGGGCCATCAAGGCGAGGCGCACTTCCCTGCACGGCCGCCGAGTGAAACCCTTCGTGATCGAATGCTTCCCGCCAAGTTGCCTTGTCGACATAACGCCGGTTGGTGAACTTGTCACGCCGGGACCACGGGACGCAGTAGATTCGATCTTGGGTAGACGGGGGTCTCATGCAGGACCGAGGGGAAACGTGCAGGAGCGACAGGCCCGTAAGGACCAGGGAGACGTGAACACCGAGGGGGGCTTAGCGTCATGAGCCAGGACTCCGCCGCCGCAACGGAGGCTGTACGGAAGCTCAGTGGACGACGACGACGAGAAGTCGTCGCCGTGCTGCTGTTCAGCGGCGGCCCCATCTTCGAGAGCTCGATCCCGCTCTCCGTGTTCGGAATCGACCGCCAGGACGCGGGAGTTCCGCGCTACCGACTCCTCGTCTGCGGCGGGGAAGAGGGACCGCTGCGGACCACCGGGGGACTCGAACTCACCGCGCCCTACGGGCTGGAGGCGATCAGCAGGGCCGGCACCGTCGTGGTGCCCGCCTGGCGTTCGATCACCTCCCCGCCGCCCGCGGAGGCACTGGACGCGCTGCGCCGCGCCCATGAAGAGGGGGCCCGCATCGTCGGGCTGTGCACCGGGGCGTTCGTACTCGCCGCTGCCGGTCTGCTGGACGGCCGCCCGGCGACCACGCACTGGATGTACGCACCGACGCTGGCCAAGCGCTATCCGTCGGTCCACGTCGATCCGCGCGAGCTCTTCGTCGACGACGGCGATGTGCTCACCTCGGCCGGAACAGCAGCCGGGATCGATCTCTGCCTGCACATAGTCCGCACGGACCACGGCACGGAGGCCGCCGGGGCACTGGCCCGCCGGCTCGTCGTGCCGCCGCGGCGCAGTGGCGGTCAGGAGCGCTACCTCGACAGGTCTTTACCTGAAGAGATCGGCTCCGACCCGCTCGCCGAGGTCGTGGCCTGGGCACTGGAGCATCTCCACGAGCAGTTCGACGTGGAGACGCTGGCGGCGCGCGCCTACATGAGCAGGCGGACCTTCGACCGCAGGTTCCGCTCGCTCACCGGCAGCGCACCGCTCCAGTGGCTGATCACCCAGCGCGTGCTGCAGGCGCAGCGGCTGCTGGAGACGTCCGAGTACTCGGTCGACGAGGTCGCGGGCCGCTGCGGCTTCCGCTCGCCGGTCGCGCTGCGCGGGCACTTCCGGCGGCAGCTGGGCTCCTCCCCCGCCGCGTACCGGGCCGCCTACCGGGCCCGTCGCCCGCAGGGCGGTGGCACGGAGGTCCTCGCGCCGGCGATCGAGCCGCTCGTGCCCGCCCAGGGCGCCTCGGCGGGCCGGCGGGCCACGCCCGCGGCCGCCCAGCCGGGTCCGCACGCCGTCACGCCGGCGACGGCCGGGGCGGGGCAGCCGGAGCACGGGAAACCGGGCCCCGACGCATACACCGCCGGGCGCCCGACCCTGCCGGGTCAACGGAGTGCCCCGTAGGCTGGGGTCCATGAACGACCGCATGGTATGGATCGACTGCGAGATGACCGGGCTCTCGTTGACGGAAGACGCACTCATCGAGGTGGCCGCGCTGGTCACCGACTCGGAGTTGAACGTGCTCGGCGAAGGGGTGGACATCGTGATCCGCCCGCCGGACGCGGCCCTGGAGACGATGCCCGAGGTGGTGCGCCAGATGCACACCGCCTCGGGCCTCCTCGACGAGCTGGCCGAGGGCACCACCCTGGCCGACGCCGAGGCCCAGGTGCTGGCCTACGTCCGCGAACACGTGAAGGAGCCCGGCAGGGCCCCGCTCTGCGGAAACTCGGTCTCCACCGACCGCGGCTTCCTGGCGCGCGACATGTCGGCCCTGGAGACGTACCTCCACTACCGGATCGTCGACGTGTCCTCGATCAAGGAGCTGGCGCGCCGCTGGTACCCGAAGGCGTACTTCAACAGTCCGGCCAAGAACGGCAACCACCGGGCGCTCGCGGACATCCGTGACTCGATCACGGAGCTGCGCTACTACCGCGAGGCAGTCTTCGTGCCGCAGCCCGGGCCCGACTCGGAGCAGGCCAGGACGATCGCGGCACGGGTCGCGCCGCCCGCGCCGTAGGAGTCTGTGAAGCCGCTGGTCATAGGCCTTTCGGGGGTTGGGATCAGCGGCTGAACAACGGGGGCGCGAGCACCCGCTCGGACCCTGTACACTTTTTCTCGGCCGGTCAGAAAAAGACCGGACGTGGTGGGTATAGCTCAGATGGTAGAGCACCTGGTTGTGGTCCAGGATGTCGCGGGTTCGAGTCCCGTTACTCACCCTGAATGATCAAGGGCTGACCTGTGAAAACGGGTCAGCCCTTCGTCATATCCTCGAACTTGGGAACATGACGGGAACACGGCTGTCGGTCCTGCGCCGAAGAAGACCCGGCTCCCCCGTGTCGACGATCACACCGACGAGGAAATGACGTTCCTGGAGCGGGACGAGTACCAGCGAATCGCCGCCGAGATCACCGAGCCGAACGCGCGTGCCCTCGCGGACTGGCTCGTCGGTACAACCAAGGACATCCGCGGCAACGTCGCCAACCACGAGACCCGGCTCCGAGCTCTGGAGGGCACTGTATGGCGGGCGGGCGGCGGCGCCGCAGTCCTGGGCGCCGGGGCCGGGGTTCTCGTACAGCTCCTCCTCCGCTGAACCACCACACCCCCTGCCCGGCTTCGGCCGGAGCAGGGGGCGGTTTCGTCACGCTGCTTCGTACCGGTGCGCCCGGCCGCCTTGAAGGCGTCAGCGGACGTCGAACGGGCGGGGTTCAAAGCGGCTACATTCCGCGTCCGATTGGTCACGCAGAATATGGCACTGGTTCGGAGGTCCCCCGCCAACGCACGGCAACGACGAGGGTGACTCGACTCGCTCGATCAGGCAGTCCCCAGCAGTGGCAATCGCCGCTCCAGGACTTTCGCCTGCGCGCCGGACCTGACGTTGCCCGGGCACGGGAGAGCAGTCGGCTGATCGCTGAGGGAGCGCGTTGAGCAGGGGACCGGCCCAGCGGCCCCGGGCGTCTCCGCGTGAACCGTCTCGAGGTACTGGGTGCGCTTCGGACGCCCCTGATCGCTGATCCGATGGCGCCCGATTCCGCTGAAGGGGGTGGTTCAGCGGATTCTCGCGAGGAACCCCGGGGCTTCAGCCGCGGGAAGAATCGCGTCCTTGGTGGGTGGCGCGGAGCGCCGCGGCGTCGCGTCTTCGGCCACGGAGTTGTCCGCATAGCCGCCCGGCGGAGCCGGGTAAGGCGGCGAGAGCCTGAAGCGAACGCGTGGGCGACAGGTCGCCGGTTCGGGCGGAAGGTGTGCAGGCCCGGCTGGTTTGTGCGACTGGCGTACTAAGTTCCGTAGTCATGAAGCTGGTGGTGCGGGTCAAGCTGCTGCCGACGCCGTTGCAGGCGTCGGTGCTTGAGGCGACCCTGACCGCCTGCAACGAGGCCGCTACCTGGGCCGCGCAGGTGGCCTTTGACAAGGGCGTGCGCAAGAACCTGCCGCTGCGCAGGCTGACGTACCAGGAGATCAAGTCCAGGTGGGGGCTTGGGGCGCAGGCCGCGCAGCATGTGATCAAGAGGACCTGCGACGCCTACACCACTCTGGCGGCGAACGTCCGGAATGGCCGTTACGGCAGGCCCGGTTCGAAGCGTCATACCCGGGTTTCGGGTAAGCCGGTCGTCTTCCGGCCCCGGGCGGCGCAGCCGTATGACGACCGGATGCTGTCCTGGCAGCACGGGCGGCGCACGGTGTCGATCTGGACCACCGGCGGGCGGATGAAGAACGTCGCCTTCACCGGACAGGCAGAACAGCTGGAGGTCCTGGCCCGGTACCGGCAGGGTGAGTCGGACCTGCTGTTTGAGGGCGGTCAGTGGTATCTGATCGCGACCTGCGAGATCCCCGAGGCCGAGCCGAACGGGCACCCGGTCTCCTTTATCGGTGTGGATCTCGGGATCGTGAACATCGCCGCCACCAGTGGCGGCGCCAGGTACTCCGGGCGCCGGATCAACCGCAGGCGGGCCAAGGACCGGACGCTGCGGGGCAAGCTGCAGAAGAAGGGCACCAAGTCCGCGAAGCGGCGGGCGAAGAAGTACGCCGGCCGCGAGGCCCGTCGTAACAAGGACATCAACCACAAAATTGCGAAGCGGATCGTGGTGGAGGCTGCACGCACCGGTCGCGGGATCGCCCTGGAGACTCTCACGGGCATTCGCGAGCGGGCCCGGCTGAGGAAGCCCCAACGCACCACGCTCCACTCCTGGCCGTTCGCCCAGCTCGGCGTCTTCATCGGCTACAAGGCCCAGCGGGCCGGGGTGCCGGTGGTGTATGTCGATCCGGCCTACACGAGCCAGGAATGCTCGCAGTGTCATCACGTCGAACGTGGCAACCGGCCTTCCCAGGCCGTTTTCGCCTGCCGGTCCTGCGGCTTCGTTGAGCATGCGGACCACAACTCGTCCCACAACATCGCCCACAGAGGGTGGTACGTGTGGGTCTGCGGGGTCGAGTCAACGGCCCCTGCTCTCACGCTGACCGCGTGAGAGCTGGACGCAGCCGGACCCATCGAAGCCATCGATGACCCGAGCAGCAAGCCCGGGACTTCAGTCCCGGGTCGTTGACGAAAGCCAGTCGGTGTAGTGGGTGGGGGCGATGCGGGCATCGTTTCGGGCGGTGAGGGCGTCGCCGTGGACGGCGGCGAACATGCCGGCGGCGTCATCGGTGACGACAGAGCGCCCGTCGCTCTTGGCGGTCAGGGTGAGTCGGCCGATTTCGTCGAGGGGGTAGACATCGGGACCTGCGATGTTGACGACGCCGTTCAGAGGGCTGCCTGCGGCGACTTCGGCGACGACGCCGGAGACATCCGCGGCGGCGATCGGCTGGATGGGCGTGCGTGGCAGGCGGACGGTGTCGCCGTCGGTGGTCATGGACAGGGTCGCGTCCATGAACTCCATGAACTGCGTGGCGCGGACAATGGAATAGGGGATCGGCCCGGCCTTGAGGATGTCTTCCTGAAGCACCTTCGCCCGGTAGTAGTCCAGTGCGGGCACTTGGTCCGCGCCGACGATCGAGAGGATGACGAAGTGCCCGACCCCGGCCTTCTCGCTCGCGGCGAGAAGGTTGTCCATCGAGGTCTGGAAGAAGGCGGGCGAGGCGTCGTCGAAGGTCGGGGAATTCGTCAGGTTGATGACGACGTCGGCGCCCGCCACGGCCGCCTCCAGCCCCTGGCCGGTGATGATGTCCACGCCTGTGGACAGGGAGTGCGGCACGGCCCGGTGTCCGGCCGCGTTCAGGTTCTCCACGACCCGTGACCCGATCAGCCCGGTTCCGCCGATGACTGCGAACTTCATGGATGCGCCTTCTTTCGATGATTGGTGCCCCATAAACACCTCATGAGGCTCTGCTTGCCTAGTGCCGCGACGGGGCGAAGCTTGCCGGGAGGGGCACTAGACGACGGTGGCGCCGGCGTCGCCGGGCTCCTGGGGTGTGGTGGTCGCGGTGCGGTAGAACTCGGCTGCGGTGACGGTGGCGGGGACGCCGAGTTCGGCGGCGACCGAGGTGATCGCGGTGGCGCCGACGGCGAGGTCGGCTTGGCCGGCGGTGGTGAAATACGGTGCGATGAACGTCTCGTAGTGGGCTCGGACTTCGTCTGTGGTGTGTCGGCCGAGGAACGTCTGCATGTGCCGCACCGTGGTGTCGGGTTCGTTGTGGATCACCCGCAGGGCACGCCGGTGGGCTCGTACGACGGCCTGGATCGCGGGGTCGTCCGGGCGGATGTGGGTGGGGTCGACGGCCACACCCACGGTGGGGATCCGGAAGTGGTCGCCGACCCAGGCCGGCACCTGCCAGCCGTGCTCGGCGGCCAACGCCTCCGGTGCCATGGTGCTGCCGACCAGGGCGGCGTCGATGCTGCCGTCGTGCAGCCGGCGCAGGTCCATGCCGTAGTCGCCGGGTGGGCGGACGATGGTGTGGATGTCGCGGTCCGGGTCGAGGCCGGCCCGGCGCAGTACGATCCGGGCGAAGCACCCGGGTGCGGTGTGGGGGGCGTGTACCGCCAGCCGGCGGCCGGCCAGGTCGGCCAGGGAGGTCAGGCCGGGGCGGGCGAGGAACCAGAACAGCGGGCGGCTGGTGTTGACGTGGAGTGCGACCCAGGGGACGCCATGGGCCAGCCGGGAAAGCAGTGCCCGGCCGAGCCCGATGGTGGCGCCGCGGCGCAGCCGCTCCTCGTTCCAGGAGCAGCCGTCGCGCAGCGCTACATGGACGCCCTCGTCGGCGTAGTAGCCCTGCTGGTCGGCGATGTAGGCGACCAGTTCCTCGTGCAGGCCCCGTCCGACGTAGGCGAGATCGATCGTGTACATGAACCTTTCTCCTTGATCGTGCCACCGCCATGCGCCCGCGCGTGCCGCGGGCCCGGCCGCTGCGGCCCGTGGTGATGAGGTCACGGTGTGCCGGATGCGGTCCAGCCATCGGCCGGACCGGGACGACATGGCCCCGTGTGCCCAGGACAGCGGGCCATCAGTACATGGACATCCCGCCGTTGACCGCGGCCGTGGTGCCGGTCATGAAGGCGTTGTCCTCGCTGGCGTAGAAGGCGACCGCTTGAGCGACGTCGCCCGGGTGTGCCAGGCGGCCCAGGGGGGTGGCGGCCACCTGCCGCTGCTTGTGCTCCTCGTCGAACACATCCGCCGCCATGCGGGTGTCGTCCACCGGGCCGGGCTCGACGACGTTGACCGTGATGCCCAGCGGGCCCAGTTCCTGGGCGAGGTAGCGGGCGAACTGGGTCAGTGCGGCCTTGGCCGTGCCCAGTGCGATCATGCCCTCCCGGGGCCGGCGGCTGAGGCCGGTGCCGAGATAGATGATGCGTCCCCAGCCCTGCTCGGTCATGGCGGGCAGGACGGCTTTGCTGACCGCGAACGCCGCACGCATCTCGTCGTCGAGCTTGCCACCCAGTTCTTCCCACGTCATGTCCTGGAACGGCTTGACCGCATACGGGGTGAGCGCGTTGTGCACGAGCACGTCGATGCCGCCCCATGCCGCCTGGACCTGCTCGATCATGCTCTCGACCGCCGCTGCCTCACGCACGTCGGCCTGCACGGCCATGGCCTGGCCGCCTGCGGCCTCGATGCCGGCCACCACGTCCTCGGCTGCCGGGCCGCTGCGGAGGTAGTTGACCACCACGCGCATACCTCGCGCGGCCAAAAGACGCGCGGTGGCTGCACCGATTCCGCTGCTGGCCCCTGTCACCAATGCCACCCTGCCGGTTGCCCCAGCCACAGGCCCAACTCCTGCTCATCGTCGTGGGCCGTCGGCATGACCGCCCGGAGTCGTTCGTCGTCAATGCCGGGGTGTGCTGGGGTGTGCTGGGCGGATCGCCCGGCTCCAGCACGCTCGTGCGGGGCGGCGGCTTCTTCCGCTTCGAGGGCACCGGGGAGGGCAGCGCCTTCGTCACCGTGTTCCGCGACACCTTGTGCCCCTGGGTCAACGCCCACCCGGCGCCGACGGACCCAACCGGTGATCCCGGCGGATCCGCTCACAGACCCACTCACTCGACCTGTACGCCCACGGACTCCGACACGAACGTGATCAACGCACACAGACTGACCCGCCCAAACGGATCAAAGCTCCGATTACGCCATCAGCGGCATGTCGCACACCATCAGGCAGGGCGGCTCTCGATCTCGTTGCCCGACAGGTTTCGGTTCACCGCCACCGGCAAGAACGGGTGTCGGCCGGGACCGGGCCGTGATGTCCGGTCGAGCGGCTCGGGACGCGGGACCACGGACGTCACGGACACCGGGCCACCTCCTGGGCTCGCGGCTCCACCGGGCAGGCTCGTAAAGGAACCGGGCGACTCCTCGTGACGGCCGTCACGAGGAGTCGCGGACGATCAGTTCCGTGGGGAGCACGATCTGCGGGCGCTCCTGGTTCTCGCCCGCGATCTCCTGCAGCAGTACGCGGGCCATCGTGCGGCCCATCTCCTCGATCGGCTGGCGCACGCTGGTGAGCGGCGGGTCCATGTGCCGGGCCACTGCCGAGTCGTCGAAGCCGATCAGGGCGACATCGTCCGGGACGCGCCGGCCCGCCTCACGGAGCACCTGGCGGGCACCCGCGGCCATGACGTCGGAGGCGGCGAAGACCGCGTCGACATCGGGGCGGCGTGCGAGCAGATCGCGCATGGCCTGCGCACCGCCCTCCTCGGAGAAGTCGGCGGGGGCGATCAGTTGCTCGTCCGGTCCCAGGCCGGCCGCGGAGACCGCCTTGCGGTAGCCGTCGAGGCGGCGTCGCGCCCCGTAGACATCGAGGCGCCCGGTGATCGTCGCGATGGAGCGGCGGCCCCGGGAGATCAGGTGGTCGACGGCGGCGCGGGCGCCCTCGAAGTTGTCGGAGTCGACCGAGGCGAGCGGTTCGGCGGCGGACCTGCGGCCGCTCATCACGGCCGGCATGCCGAGCTGCTCCAGCAGGTCGGGCAGCGGATCGTCGGCGTGGACGGAGACCAGCAGCACGCCGTCGACGCGGTGCGCGGTCAGATACTGCGCCAGCCGCCGGCGCTCGCGGTCACTGCCGACGAGGGTCAGCAGCAATTGCATGTCGGTGTCGGCGAGCGCCGCGCCGACACCGCGGACGATATCGGAGAAGTACGGCTCGGCGAAGAAGCGGGTCTCCGGCTCGGGCACGACCAGGGCTATGGCGTCGGTACGGTTGCCGGCGAGCGCGCGGGCCGCGCGATTGGGCACGTACCCCAGCTCGGCGACGGCCGCTTCCACCGCCTCGCGGGTGTGCGCGCTGACCCGCGGGGATCCGTTGATGACCCGCGAGGCCGTGCCCCGCCCCACCCCCGCCCGTGCCGCGACCTCTTCGAGCGTGGGCCGCCCCCCGCTCCGTACTCGCGCTGCCGTCATGGCTGCCTCCCGTTCGCGGTCAATTTCTCACAGTCGGATAACCGAACCAAGTCCCGGTGGGGGAATCCCTAGCCGCTCGACCGGGACCTGGCGGTCCGGGCCTCTCCGTATCATGGGAGCGCTCCCATGATACGCGTGCGCAGGCTGGGGGCCTCATGGACCCGGGGACGGGCGGAAACAACGGAGACCCGGCCGCCGGGCGGCCGGGTCTCGGGGGTGCTACGGGGTCGGGTCTCGGGGTGCTACGGAGTTCGGGTCTCGGGGTCGTACGGAGTCGGGTGACGCGGTACGGGGTCAGGCGAGGTCGGTGGCCGGGGGCAGTGCGTGGCGGCGGATGACGTCGGCGTACCAGTGGGCGCTCGCCTTGGGGATGCGGCGCTGGGTGGCGTAGTCGACGTAGACGGCGCCGAACCGCTTCGAGTACCCGTACGCCCACTCGAAGTTGTCCATCAGGGACCACAGGAAGTAGCCGCGGACGTCCGCGCCGGCGGCCACCGCCCGCTGTACGGCGTCGAGGTGGCCGCGCAGGTACTCGATCCGCTCGGGGTCCTCCACCAGGCCCTCGGGCGAGACGTAGTCGTCGAAGGCCGCGCCGTTCTCGGTGACCATCAGCGGCAGGCCCGGGTGGTCCCGGGAGACGTCGATGAGCAGGTTGTACAGCCCGTCGGGGTCGATCGCCCAGTTCATCGCGGTGCGCTTCTTGCCCTCGGCGAGGTGGAAGGCGACGTGCTCGGAGCCGGGCCACGGGGAGTGGTCGCTGTTGCCGTGGCCGTCGTCGCGCGAGTCGCCGGACCCGTCCTCGGGCGTGGAGACCAGCGTCGGCGTGTAGTAGTTGACGCCGAGGACGTCGATCGGACGGGAGATGGCGGCCAGGTCGCCGTCCTGGACCAGCTTCGACCAGTCCACCAGGTGCGAGGTGTCGGCGATCAGGTCCTCGGGGTACGCGCCGCGCAGCATCGGGCCGGTGAAGACCCGGTTGCCCACCGCGTCGATCCGGCGGGCGGCGTCCGCGTCGGCCGCGCTGCCGGTCAGCGGGCGGACCTGGTGGAGATTGAGGGTGACCGAGGTCTGCGCGGTAGCGGGGAGTCGGGTGCGCAGAACCTCGATCGCCCGGCCATGGGCGAGGTTGAGATGGTGGGCGGCCCGCAGCGCGGCAGCCGGCGCGGTGCGGCCGGGGGCGTGCACGCCGGAGCCGTAACCGAGGAAGGCCGAGCACCACGGCTCGTTGAAGGTCGTCCAGGTGTCGACCCGGTCACCGAGGGCGTCGGCCATGATGGCGGCGTAGTCGGCGAAGCGTTCGGCGGTCACCCGCTGGGGCCAGCCGCCGGCGTCCTCCAGGTCCTGCGGCAGGTCCCAGTGGTAGAGGGTGGCGACGGGTGCGATGCCCGCTTCGAGGAGTTCGTCGACGAGCCTGCGGTAGAAGTCCAGTCCGCGTTCGACGGCGGGGCCGCGGCCGGTGGGCTGCACCCGGGACCAGGAGACGGAGAAGCGGTAGGCCTTCAGGCCGAGCTGCTTCATCAGTGCCACGTCGTCGCGGTAGCGGTGGTAGTGGTCGGCGGCGATGTCTCCGGTGTCACCGTTGCGGACCTTGCCCGGAGTGCGGCTGAAGGTGTCCCAGATGGAAGGGGTGCGGCCGTCCTCGGCCGCGGCGCCCTCGACCTGGTAGGCGGCGGTGGCCGCCCCCCAGACGAAACCGGTCGGAAAGTCCGCCGCCTCGGGCGCCTGCTTCGGGGCGATGTCGGGTCGTACAGCAGTCATGCGGGAGCGCTCCCAGGAGTGGACGAACAGGGCAGGTAAGGGGTGGGGCTCCGGGCCCGTACGGCCCGCGGTCAGGGAAACAGGCCGTACGGGTGCCCGGGGAACGGCGGGTGACGCGCGGTCACCCCTTGACGGCGCCGGACATGATTCCGCCGACGATCTGCTTGCCGAAGATCACGAAGACCACGAGCAGCGGCAGGGTACTGATCAGCGCACCGGCCATCACGATGCTCTGGTCGGGGGTGTAGGAGGCACTCAGCTGGCCGAGGGCCACCTGGAGCGTGGGGTTCTGCTGATTGAGGGCGAGGTAGGGCCAGAAGAAGTCGTTCCAGGCCTGTACGAAGGTCAGCATGCCCAGCACCATCATCGCGGGGCGGGCCACCGGGAGCACCACGCTCCGCACGATGCGGAAGTTGTTCGCGCCGTCGATCTTAGCGGCCTCGATGAGTTCGTAGGGCAGCGCCTCGATGAGGTACTGCCGCATGAAGAACACCCCGAACGCGCTCACCAGGGTCGGGAAGATCACCGCCTCCAGCTTTCCGCCCCAGCCGATGTCGGACATCATCATGAACAGCGGGACGACGCTGAGTTGCGGCGGGATGGTGAGCGTGGCGATGACTCCGGTCATCAGCGCGCCGCGGCCGGTGAAGCGCATCTTGGCGAAGGCATAGCCGGCCAGGGTGCAGAAGAAGAGCGTCGCCGCCGTGATGCAGGAGGAGACGACGACGCTGTTGACGATCGCCTTGCCGAGGTGCGCCTGGTTCCAGGCCACGTCGAGGTTGTGCAGGAGCCGCCCGCCCGGCAGGAACGGCGGCGTGGTGGCGAGCACTTCGTCCTGGGTGTGGGACGCGGCCACGAGCGTCCAGTAGAGCGGCAGGAGCGAGCCGATGCCGACGACGGTCAGGGCGATGTAGGCGAACGGGCCGCCCTGCAACTGCTTGCCCGCGCCCGGCCTGAAGCGGGACGGGCGCCGCGCCGCCCGGTGGGGCGTGCTCGGGCGGCCGAGTTCCGGGGCTTTGATGGGGCTGGTCGTGGTCATGGAATTCGCTCCCGGTCAGACCGCGGATGTGCGTACGAAGCGGCCGATGAGCCAGTTGACCGCGGCGATGATCAGCAGGAGGGCGAGCATCGCCCAGGCCACTGCGGCGGCCGGACCGAGGTGCCCGAGATTCCAGCCGTAGTTGTAGAGGTAGACGCTGAGCGTCTCGTACTGATTCTCATTGCCACCCGTCGCTCCGAGCGTGCCGCCTTCCAGCAGCAGCGGCTCACCGAACAACTGCATGGAACCGATCGTGGAGATGACGATCGTGAAGAGGATCGTGGGCCGCAGCGAGGGAATGGTCACCTTGCGGAACTGCTGCCAGCGCGATGCGCCGTCCAGCGACGCCGCCTCGTACAGATCGGTCGGTACGGCCTGCATGGCGGCCAGATAGATCAGGGTGTTGTAGCCCGTCCAGCGCCAGATCACGATGACGGAGATCGCGATCTTCGACGTCCAGTGGCCGTTGACCCAGTTGGTGTCGCCGAGACCGACGAAGTGCAGCACCCAGTTCAGCAGGCCGCCGTCGGCCCGGAAGACCAGGGCGAAGACGAGGGCCGCGGAAGCCACCGAGGTGGCGTACGGGGTGAGGATGACCGTCCGCCAGAAGGTGCTGGCGCGCAGCCGGTAGTTCAGCAGATGGGCCAGGCCGAGCGCGACCAGCAGCTGCGGGACCGTCGACATGACCCCGATCAGGAAGGTGTTGCCGAGAGCCGTCCAGAACTCGGAGTCGTGCAGGATCTTGTCGAAGTTCCCCCAGCCGACCCACTCCATCTGGTTCAGGCCGGTCATCTCCACCCGGTGCAGGGCGATCCATCCGGTGTACAGCAACGGATAGAGGCCGAAGGCGCCGAAGACGAGGAAGAACGGGGCTATGTAGGCGTACGGCGACGCCTTGTCGTCGAACCGCCACAGCCGGCTCCGCCAGGTCTGCCGACGGGATCGCGCGGTTGTCTGCCGGGAACCGCCGGGTGGCGGGGCATATGCGTCCCGGGCGGGAGTCGAGGTGGCCACGGGCGGGAGTCCTTCCCTGGGTAACGGAGTTGGCGGTGCGTCGATCGCCCGGGTACGGGGCCGCGCGCGTGCGGGTGCGGGCGGCGCCTGGGAGCCGCGCGCGTGCCGGTGCGGGCGGCTCCTGGGGGCCGCCCGCACCGGCGACGGTCAGCCGATCACCTTTTCGATCGCGTTGGTCGCCGCCTTCCACGCGTCGTCCGGGCTGGTGCCGCGCTGCTCCATGTTGTTGATCTGGGTGGAGATGGTGTCCTTGATGATGCCGTCCTTCGGGCCGAGAACGGTCTCAGGGATGGACTTGGCCTCGTCGGCGTAGATCTGACCGATCGGCGCGTCGTTGAAGTACGGGAGTGTGGCGTTCTTCACGTCGGGCAGCTCGTACGCGCCCTTGTTGGACGGGAAGCTGCCGATCGCCTTGAAGACGGCGGCCTGCTGCTCGGGGGCGGTCAGCCACTTGACGAGCTCGGTGGCCTCGTCGACGTGCTTGCCCGACTTCGGCACCCCGAGGAACGAGCCGCCCCAGTTGGCGGCGGTCGAACCGGGTGCGGTGGTGATGTTCCACTTGCCCTTGTTGGCGTCACCGGCGTTGACCGAGATCTGACCGGCCATCCATGCGGGGCAGGCCACGGTGGCGATGGTGCCCTTGCGCAGGGCGGCCTTCCACGGGTCGTCGAACTGGGCGAGGCCCTGGGTCAGCTTCTTCGACGCGGCCTCGGCGGCCAGGTTCCAGCCCTGCTTGACGCTGGGGCTGTCCTTGTAGATCGGCCGGCCGCTCTCGTCGTAGTACTGCTTCGCGTTCGAACTCACCACGGCGTTGTACATCGCGCTCGCGGAGTCCATGAAGAAGGTGCCCGCGGGGGCATGCTTCTTGTACTCCTCGCCGAGCTTGAGGTAGTCCTCCCAGCCGCCGGCGACCTTCTTGGCAACCTCCTCACGGTCGGTCGGCAGACCGGCCTTGTTGAAGAGCTCGGTGTTGTAGCAGAGCGACATCGGACCGATGTCGGTGCCTGCACCGATCACCGCGCCGTCAGCCGTGGTGGCCTGCTTCTCCTTCCAGGACACCCAGTCGTCGACGTTGATCGCCTTGCTGAGGTCGACGAAGGAGGACGCCTTGGTGTCGGCGAGCTCCTTGATCCGGCCGACCTCGATGCCCTGGACGTCAGCGAGGCCGCTGCCCGAGTTCAACTGCTGGAGGAACTTGGGGTAGTAGACCTTCTCATCGGAGGTGACGTCTTCCTTGACCGTGATGTTCGGGTGCAGCTCGTGGTACTTGGCGAAGAGACCGGCTTCCTTGTAACCGAACTGCCCGAAGTCGGCGACGGTCAGCGTGATCTTCCCGTTCGCATCGGAGCCCGTGTTGTCCGATGAATCCGAATCGCTGCTGCAGCCGGTCAGCAACAGGGCCGATGCTGTCAGGCCCGTGGTGACCAGAACCGCGGCTCTGCGGCTCCGGCCGGCGACGGTGCGGGTGATGCGCATTCCACTACTCCTTGTTCCAGGGTGGGACTGGGGTTCTGACTGCGCGACATACGCGCTGGTGAGTGCGGGTGCCGGGTGGTTCAGGGGGGAGAACACGGGCAGTGCCGTTCGAGCGGGAAGTTCCCGCACGATGTGGGAGCGCTCCCATGCGTCGATGCCGGAAGGTTCCTGCCTTGAGGGGGTGGGTGTCAAGAGTTGAAGGCGCTTCCGTTGCCCGAGTGTGTCCTGCAAGTCACGAGACCGTGTCCCGCCGAAGTCTTGCCATAACCCGCGGGCGTCGGCCGGGAATCGGCCGCGAGATCAGGCAATTTCAAGAATGCACAGGTCAGGGCCGGGTCGATGGGGAGCCGCCGAGCCGGCCCTGCGGAGCTGTCACGACCGGGCCGCATTTCCGCCCGCCTCCGGGCGCGGCCCGCGTGATCCCCGGTTCACACCCGGCAGCTCGCCGGAAGGTGAACGGGGTATCGGGCGGTGGAGGGGGCCGGGGGCGTATCCGCGTTCTTTCCCCGAAGCCGAAAAAGTTGGGACGGGAGTGAACCGCCGGTAGGTGTGGCGACGATCCAGATGTGTGGTGAATGGAACAGACCGTGGATCACGCGTTTCTGCTGCGTGCTGCGGCGGACGGCAACCGAACGGCGTTCGAATCGCTCTACGCTTGCGGAACGATTCGCAAACCATTCCCGAGGCGAACAACGTGCCGTCGTCGACCGGGCGAACGTTGCCCGGTCCGCCACTCGCCGAAGGCCGGCGGCTCACCCGAAGGCCGACGGCGGCGGTGCCGGGGACGGTCTGGCGCCGGCGTCGCTCACCGGGGACGCGCCGCCGGTGAAGTCGGCGAGAGCGCGCCCGTGTTCGACGCGTCCGGGGTGCGGGTCGGTCGCGACCCGGCGGGTCAGTTCCGCGATCTTCGGCGGCAGGTCCGAGGCGAGCAGCACCGCGTTGCCGAAGCGGCGGCCGCGCCACACGGTCGGGTCGGCGGCGAGGGCCAGTTCGGGGAAGACCGTGGCCGCCGTGGCGATCTGGCCGCGCAGATGGGTCAGCGGCGGCCCGTCCGCGAGGTTGGCCACGTAACTCCCGCCGGGTTTCAGGACGCGGCGGACCTCGGCGAGGAACTCGGTGCTGGTGAGGTGCGCGGGGGTACGGGCCCCGCTGAAGACATCGGCGATGACGAGGTCGGCCCAGCCGTCCTGGATCTTGCCGAGCCCGGCGCGGGCATCCGTGGCGCGGACCCGGATCCTGGCCTGGGGGTCCAACGGCAGTTCGCGGCGGACCAGTTGGACGAGCGCGGCGTCCACCTCGACGATCTGCTGGGTGGAGCGGGGCCGGGTCGCGGCGATGTAGCGGGCGAGGGTGAACGCGCCGCCGCCGAGGTGCACCACGTGCAGGGGTTGCCCGGGCGGTGCGACGAGGTCGGCGATGTGGCCGATCCTGCGCTGGTACTCGAAGGACAGATACGTCGGGTCGTCGAGGTCCACATGGGACTGCGGGGCACCGTCGAGCGTCAGCGTCCAGGCGTGCGGGCGCTCCCGGTCGGGCACCAGCTCGGCGAGACCGCCGTCCACCGGTTCGGCGAGAGGCTCCGCCCGACGCCCGGATGCTCCGCGCCCGGCCGTACGTTCGACCCTTCCGTCGGTCTTGCGGTCGGACCGTTTACGGGCGCCCGCGCCTGCGCCCGACGCTCCTCGACGTGCCACTGCTGCTCGTGCCTGCTCACTGCTCATCGCTCCGGACCGGTACGGAACCGGCCGCGCCGGGGAATCCCGGCCACCGGCCCATTATGAGCGCGCGGGCGAGGGGGCCGTGGTCAGCTGCAGTTGTCGGCCGCCTCGATCAGTCGGGCCGCCTGGTCGAGAGCGGCCCGCAGCACGGCCGGGTCGGTGACCGGGGCGTCGTCCTCGGGCGGCAGCAGCCAGCCGCTGCCGGTGACCGGCGGCTCGGCGGGGATGCGGAGCCCGCGGCCGTCGGTCTGCGTACAGGCACTGCCCGGTACGTCCCAGGCCTCGGCGGTCCCCGGGGGCACCAGGAAGCCGAGGGTGTCGCAGGCGCCGTCGTGCAGGACCGGGCCGACGGCCTCCTGGTCGGCGCCGCGGCGCAGGATGTCCACGGCTTCCAGTCCCTGGCGGGCCGGGACGGTCACCAGGTCGCAGGGTTCGGTGCCGTGGTCCGCCGGGGGCGCGGTGGGCGCCGGTGCGCCCGTCGCGGCCTGGGTCGTCGCAGTCGTGCGCGAGCCGGTCTCCGTGCCGAGATGCAACAAGGGACCTCTCCTCTCATCGCCGGGCGGAGCCGGATTCCGTCTCCGCATGGACAACGCGCCGACTGCGTCAAGGGCTACGGTGCCACGCCGCCGCAAAGGATGGCAGTTCATGGCGGATCGCGGGCGAGATGCCCCCTTTTGCCGGAAAACGCTGCGTGTGTGGCTGGTCACAGCGGGTACGTTCTTGCTCCGCCGGGACACCGGAAGCAGGAACCCAGGCTGCAGAAGAGAGGGCCTATCCCATGGTGTCGACAGGGGCAGTTCCCAACCTCGCCTTCCGGCGGCTGCGCGGATCGCGTTCCGCCGGCGAGTTCGCTGCAGCGGTGCGCAGATCCGCCCGCGAGATCGGCGAACAGGTCGCGTGCGACGCCCGGTACATCGGACGCGTGGAGTCCGGCGAGATCCGCTGTCCCAACTACGCGTACGAGCGGGTCTTCCTGCACATGTTCCCCGGGACGACCCTGGCGGACCTGGGCTTCTCGCCGCGCGAAACCGTACGCGGCCGGGCGGCGCGGGCCACTGCCGAAACTCCACCGCCCCCTGCGCTCCACAGCGATACCCACGAGGAGAGCGACGTGCTGCGTCGCGTATTCATGACGAGCGGCACCACCGCGATGGCGGCCGCGACCCTGGGACTCGGCCTCGGCGGCACATCCGCCGCTGCCGCCACCCGGCCCGACCCACGCAGGGTCGGCGATGCCGAGGTGAGTGCCGTCGAGAAGGCCGTGCGGCAGATCCGGCTGCTCGACGACCGGCACGGCGGTGACGGCCTGTACCGCAGGGCGTCCCAGCCACTGCGGGCGGCATACGCGCTGCTCGACTCCGGGACCGCCACCAAGCGGTCCACCGCCGACCGGCTGCATGCCGGGGCCGGCGAACTGGCCATCTCGGTGGGCTGGCTGGCCCACGACTCGGGCCGGTTCGAGGACGCCCGCTCGCACTACGCGGAGGCGCTCGCCACGGCGCGCGTGGCGGGTGACGCGGGGCTGGAGGCGCACGCGTTCTGCAATACGTCGTTCCTGGCCAGGGACACGGGGCGGCCCCGCGAGTCCGTACGCGCGGCCGAGGCCGGGCAGCGAGTGGCGCAGCCGCTGGGTTCGCCGCGGCTGCTGGCGCTGCTCGCACTGCGGGAGGCGGGGGGCCGGGCGGGGCTCGGGGACCGTACGGGCTGTGAACGGGCGATCGGCCGGGCGCACACCGCATTCGGGTGCGGGCCGTCCGACGCCGACCCGGAGTGGATGACGTTCTTCCGGGAGGCGGAGCTGGAGATGCTGGAGGCGCAGTGCTGGTCGACACTGGGCGACTGGTCGCGGGCGGCCCGCCACGCGCTGCGGGCGACGCGGCTCCAGGATCCGCACTTCACCCGGAATCTGGCGCTGTACCGGGCCGAGCTGACCTGGGACCTCGCCCGGGCGGGCCGGGCCCCGGAGGCGGCGACGGCGGGCCACCAGGTCCTGGACCTGCTGGACCGGGTCCAGTCGTCCCGTATCCGGGCGATGCTGGCGGGCGCCGCGACGGTGCTGGCGCCGCAGCGGGGCGTGGCGGAGGTACGGGGTTTCCTGGAGCGGCACGGCGAGGCCGCGGGGGCGTAGCGGGGTACGGGAAGGCTCTGGCGGCGACCTGGCCGTACGACCGGTCCCGTCCTCAAAAAACGCCGGCCCCGTCCTCGAACGCCGGGCGGGCCCGCATGCGTGGCGGAACGCCGGGCGGGCCCGCATACGTGGCGCGGGCCGACGGGTCTACCGCTCCAGGTGGCCCGTGTCGTTCCAGCGTTCTATCGCGGGCGCCCCGTACGCCCACCCCAGCACCGACAGCGACGTCGGGTCGAGCCGGATGCGCGCCGCGAACGACACGTCCTCGCCGAGCCACCGCGCGCCCAGCGCCCGCAGGATGTGGCCGTGGGCGAAGACCAGGACGTCGCGGTCGGCCGAGCGGGCCCAGTCGACGATCTCGTCGGCTCGGGCGGACAGTTCGGCCAGGGTCTCCCCCTCCGGCACCCCGTCACGCCAGATGAACCAGTCGGGGCGGATCGCCTTGATCTGGGCCGGAGTCATCCCCTCGTACGCCCCGTAGTCCCACTCCAGCAGCGCGTCCCACGGCTCGGCCCGGTCCGCGAATCCCGCGATGTCGCAGGTCTCCTTGGCCCGCAGCAGCGGACTCGTGCGGACTTCGAGGCCCGGCAGGTCCGTCCACGGCCTGCGGTGCAGCCGCTCACCGAGGAGCTTGGCGCCCTCCCGGCCGGTGTCGAGCAGCGGGATGTCCGTCCTGCCGGTGTGGTTGCCCTTGACGGACCATTCCGTCCGACCGTGCCGGGCGAGCAGGATACGCGGTGCCATGACGGCTTCTCCCTGAACTGAGATCTGAGACCGGAGATCGAAAACAGGAAACAGATCGTCCGGTTTTCCCATCATCGCGCACGGGTCCGGGAGGCAACCTCCGGGGCCGGACCGGCGTCCCTCCCTGCGCGGAGAAATCCGTACACACGCGGGGGATCCGACCGGGACCCCCGGGGGGAATCGCGGCCGACCCGCACCGTACGGTTGAACGCCCGCCGTCGGTCGCATGAACACATGATGGAGAGCTTCCGCATGCAGCTTGCCAGCACCGCGCCTGTGGCGTGCCCGCGGCCCCGTTGGTGGACCGAGCTGCCGCTGCTGGCGCTCGTGTACGGAGCCTACTCGGCGGGCCGGCTGGTCGTGCGCGGCGATGTGTCCACGGCCGTCGACCACGGTCTGAGCATCCTGCACCTGGAGCAGATACTCCACATCAACTTCGAGCACCCGCTCAACCGGCTGCTGACCGCCCACTCCTCGATAGGCATACCCGCCGACTTCGCGTACGCCTCCCTGCACTACCTGGTCACCCCGGCCGTCCTGATCTGGCTCTTCCGCCGCCGCCAGGCCCTGTACCGCACGGCCCGCACCTGGTTGATGACCTCCACACTGCTCGGCCTGATCGGCTTCACGCTGATGCCGACCTGCCCGCCCCGCCTGCTGCACGCCAGTCACGGCTTCGTCGACACGATGGCGCAGTACAGCTCGTACGGGTGGTGGGGCACCGAGGCGAGTGCCCCGCGCGGCATGGGCGGAATGACGAACCAGTACGCGGCGATGCCGAGCCTGCACGTCGGCTGGGCGCTCTGGTGCGGAATCCTGCTGTGGCGGCACGGCCGGCACCCGCTCGTCCGCGCCGCGGGCATCGCGTACCCCCTCGTCACCACGTTCGTGGTGATGGGCACGGCGAACCACTACTTCCTCGATGCGGTCGCGGGCGCCGCCGTGATGGGCGCCGGAGCCCTGCTCACCCGGCCGGTGCTGCGTCTCGCCGACCAGGTCAGGGACCGGCTCGGAGCCCGCTTCCCGCGGTTCGCCGCAGGCGCGAAGTCCCCGGTTGTCAGTGCCGGATGCGAGACTTCGGCGGGTGAGCGAATCCCTGGCCAGCGGACCACCTCCGCAGACCCCACCGATGCCCCGGCACCGGTCGACGCAGACGCCTCGGCCGGCCGCGCACCCCGGGCCGATGCCACTGCCTCCGCAGGAGCGGGACGAGCGGGGGGCGACGCTCCGGCAGCGGCTCGCTGAGCTGCGCGGCCCGGCCGTCGCCCCGCGTCCGCTCGACGCCCGCGCGCTGGCCGCCCTCGCCGCCAATCCGGGCTGCCGGCGCCGCGCCCTGCTGGACGGCGCCGGGGTGGACAAGGCCGCGCTGGCCACGGCGCTCGGTTCGCCCGCCCCGTTCGGCCAGTCGCAGTTCGCTCTCGTCCGGGGCAACGCCTTCGAGGCCAAGGTCAAGGCCGACGGCGGTACGGAGCTGATGCGGCTGCTGTACGAGCACCTCGGCGGTGCCGCCGATGAGCCGCGCGGGGTCCTGGTGCCCGATCTCACGGCGGCCGGTCCCGAGGGCCGCGCCGCGCGCACGGCGCTCGCGCTGCGGGAGGCGACCGAGGCGGGCGGCTGGGCGCTGCTGGACCACCCGATGCTGGCCCTGGAGGTGGCGGGCTCCCCCGCCTATCTCGAGCCGGACGCGGTGGCGGTGCACCCCGACGGCACGTGGACGGTCGTCGAGATCAAGTCCTTCCCCATGATCGACGGTTCGGCCGACGCGGCGAAGGTCGGTGCGGCGGCCCGGCAGTCCGCCGTCTACGTCCTGGCACTGGAGCGGATCGCGGAGCTCACGGAGGGTGCGGAGGTCGGACACCGGGTGCTGCTGGTCTGCCCGAAGGACTTCTCCAATCTGCCCGCCGCCTCCGTCGTGGACGTACGCAAGCAGCGTGCGGTCACCCGGCGGCAGCTGACCAGGCTGGCCCGGGTCGAGGACATCGCGGCGGCGCTGCCCGGGGGCACCACCTTCGATCCGGGGTGCCCCCGGGAGCAGCTCGACGCCGCGGTCGAGTCGGTCGGCGCGGCGTACGCCCCGGAGTGCCTGGCGGCGTGCGAACTGGCCTTCCACTGTCGGGCGAAGGCCCGGGCGGCGGGTGCGGTGGAGGCGCTGGGGCGCAGTGTGCGCGGTGAGCTCGGCGGGCTGACGACCGTGGATGCGGTGCTGGCCGCAGCCGCGGGCAAGGTGGGCGACCCGGCGGATCCGACGGTCGCGGCGCTGCGACGGGCGGCGGCGCTGCGCGCCGAGGCTCTGGCGGGTGGTGCGGCATGTCGCTGATCAGCACCCTGGCCCGGCTGGAGGCCGTGGAGAGCGGCCGGGCGCAGCCGATGGCGACGGTCCTGCACCGCCGTCTCACCGACCGGCCGCTCGTCGTCGTACCGCTGACCACCGCCGGTGAGGCGGGTGCGCCGCTGGGGGCGCTCGTCGGGACGGACCGGGAGGCGCCCCGGCTGCTGGCGGTGTCGCAGCCGCGCGACCGGGATCTGCGGTTCGCGTTCCTCGCGGAGCTGGCCGAGGCGGTGCTGCCGCACATCGAGGCGTACGAGGATGTCGTCGAGCCCGCCGAGCGCAACGAGACCGATCCGACGACCGGCAAGAAGGTCAAGGTCGAGGTCGAACTGTGCGCGGACGCACCTCAGTTGATCGTGCCGAGCCGGGCCGGCATCGACTTCGTACGGCTGCTCGGCCGGTCCATGCGGTTCCGCCGCACCGCACAGGACGATCCCGACACCCCGTACCCCGCCCCGGCCCGTGTCCCGCTGCTGGGCCGCTGGCTGACGCACTACGGGGAGCGGGCCAGGGTGCCGGGCTCCTCGCTGCTGCTCGCCGCGACGGATCTGCTGAACCGGCACTGGGCGACCGGGCAGAGCAGCCTGGAGGATCAGCATCTGGGCGCGCTGCTTGCCTGGATCGACGCCCCGGCGGGCGAATCCGGGGCGTCGGCGGCGCTCCGCGCGGAGCTGGACCGGGACGGCGCGGGCCAGCTGGTGTGCCCGCCGGCCGGTCCGGCGACCGATCCGGCGTTCGACAACCGGCTGTTGGCGCCCGCCATCGAGAAGTACGACCGGGCGCGCACCTCGCTCGCCGCGGCCGAGGACGGCCTGGCGGCTGATGCCCGGCTTGCCGAACTGACCGGCGCCGAGCGGGAGATCAGGGCGCTGCTGGCCGCCGTGACCCGGCCGACCTGGGACGCGGTGTGGCGGGGGCTCGATCTGCTGAGGGAGCTGCCAGAAGGGGCCCGGGCCGAGGACCGGTGGACCAGGGACCGCTGGTCGTTCACCGGTCACCGGGACCGGGTGCGCTCCGGTGAGCCGCCGCAGCCGCGCCGGGACGACGCGGTGACGGCGGCGCAGAAGCTGGCCTCGCGCGAGACGGCGCAGGCGCAGCTGGAGGCTCAGGAGGCGTTGGACGATCCGCTGGTCCTGGCCGGGCGGCGGCTGGCCGGTGAGGCGTTCGTCGGCGAGGTGGCGGACGTGGTGATGGCGTACAGCGAGTCCAAGCGCCCGTCCCCCCGCCCGCTGGTCACCGTCCGCACGGACGAGCGCCCGCATCTCGGGGAACGCGCCAAGGTGTACCGCTCATTGGACGGCAGGCCGCAGACCGCCGAGTTCGTCCGGTACGCCGAGGAGTCGGCGGACGGCGGCGCGCCCGCGCTGGTACTGCGGATCACCGACCGGATGGGCCGGAGCAAGGAACCGGCCCCGGGTTCGGTGCCGGAGCCGGGCGACCGGATCTCCTGGACCCTGTTCGAGCACGACCAGCGCGGCGGTCCGAAGCTGCCGGACCCGGAGGAGACGCCGTGGACCCATGGCGGACCGCCGGGCGCGGCCGGTGAGCGCGCCGAGCATCCCGATCCCGTGACCGCGGAGGACCTTCTGTGACGGCCGTATGCGACCCGGGCGCCCAGGCCGCGCGGGCGACCGACGCGATCCTCGCCGACACCCTGAACGGTACGTCGCGCGGCATCGTGGTGGACTCCCCGCCGGGCGCGGGCAAGTCGACGCTCGTGGTGCGCGCGGCGCTCGAACTCGCGGCGGCCGGGCACCCGTTGATGGTGATCGCGCAGACCAACGCCCAGGTCGACGACCTGGTGGTGCGGCTGGCCGAGAAGGACCCGGGGCTGCCGGTCGGCCGCTTGCACAGCAATGACTCCGACCCGTACGACAAGGTGCTGGACGGTCTGGCCAACGTACGGAAGTCGGCGAAGGCGTCGGATCTCGCCGGGCTCGACGTCGTCATCTCGACGGCCGCGAAGTGGGCGCACGTGAAGAACGTCGAGCCGTGGGGCCACGCGATCGTCGACGAGGCGTATCAAATGCGTTCGGACGCGTTGCTGGCCGTCGCGGGCCTCTTCGAGCGGGCGTTGTTCGTCGGTGATCCGGGCCAGTTGGACCCGTTCTCGATCGTCGGCGCGGACCAGTGGGCGGGGCTGTCGTACGACCCGTCCGCGAGCGCGGTTTCCACGCTGCTCGCGCACAACCCCCGGCTGCCGCAGCACCGGCTGCCGGTGTCGTGGCGGCTGCCCGCGTCGGCCGCGCCGCTCGTCTCGGACGCGTTCTATCCGTACACCCCGTTCCGCAGCGGTACGGACCACGGCGACCGGCGGCTGTCGTTCGGCGCCCGGTCCGACGGCTCGGCGCCGGACCGGGTGCTGGACGAGGCCGCGGAGTCCGGCTGGGGTCTGCTGGAGCTCCCGGCCCGGCACACCCCGCGCACCGACCCGGAGGCGGTGCGGGCGGTGGCCCTGGTCGTCCGCCGGCTGCTCGACCGGGGCTGCGCGGCGACGAGCGAACGCTCCCCCGATCCGGTCCCGGTGACGGCGGACCGGGTCGCGGTCGGCACCGCCCATCGCGACCAGGCGGCGGCGGTACGGGCGGCGCTCGCCGAGCTGGGCGTGACGGGCGTGGCGGTGGACACGGCGAACCGGCTCCAGGGCCGCGAGTTCGATGTGACGGTGGTCCTGCACCCGCTGTCCGGCCGCCCGGACGCCACCGCGTTCCATCTGGAGACGGGCCGGCTGTGCGTACTGGCCTCGCGCCACCGGCACGCGTGCATCGTGGTGTGCCGGGCGGGCGTCGCGGAACTGCTGGACGAGCACCCGTCGACGGAGCCGGTGCAGCTGGGGGTCACGGTGAAGTTCCCGGACGGCTGGGAGGCGAACCACGCGGTGCTGGCGCATCTGGCCGAGCACCGGGTGCGATGGGGGGTGTGACGGCGCCCGATCACTGAACGCCGGACAGCCCCCTTGCGCGGCGTTGGACAATGGAGGGTGGCCGTCGGGCCCACCGAAGGAGGAAACATCACATGGCACAACCCGAGCGGAACGAGCAGCAGCGGCTGCGCCCCGCGCCCCTGCTCTTCGAGCCGTCGGCGGCGGTCGCCGATCCCGAGCACTTCTTCGATCTGGAGTCGATGGAGGATCCGAGGGAACTGCTGGCCCGCGCCACCGAGCTCACCCTGGCGTTCCGTGCCGCGACGGACCGCGCGGTCGAGTTCCAGGCCATCGCGGCCGCCCAGCTCGCCGATCCGCGCCGGTTCGACCGGCTGACGACCGCGGACATCGCGCAGCGTGCGGAGTGGACCGAGGACTACGCCAAGAAGATGGTCGAGTTCGGCCGGGGTCTGCTGGGCGGGTCCGCGCCCTGACGGCCGTACCGGCCTCGCCACGAGCACCGTGCCGGACCCACCACGACCACCGTCCCGGCCTCCGCCGTAGCCGCCGCCGGGTCCGTCGTCCCGCCTCCAGGTACCACCAGTGGCATATGCCCGAGCGCAAGGTACTCCTCCCCACCCCGGCCTGTCCCGATTTCCGGCAACTCTCGGAATCCACTTGATCACTCCCGGTAGACATGGGCGCATGAGTGCATGGCTGCCAGACGAAACGACCCTGCATCACGGCGACGACCCCCACTGCGGCGCCGACCTCTTCGCTCTCCTGCGGGACCGGGCCGCGAACCAGACGGCTCAGGTCACGGCGGCCGGTGCCGCCTGGCTCGCCGGCGCCTCGGCCTATCCGCGCAGCACGCTGGCGCAGTGGGAGGCCCACCCCTCCTCGCCCGGGGTGCTGCCGTGCGGTTCGGCCTTCGACGTGGTGAACGTGCCCACCCTCTTCGGCCGCCGGATGCTGGAGCACCTGTGGGCCGACGGCCCCGGCTCCGGCCCCGTCGCCACGCACCGCGGGCGGATGATGCTCTTCGCCTCCCCCGGTACCGCCCAGCGGCTGCCGTCGCTGCTCGACTGGGAGGAGTGGGGCAGCGGCCTCGAACCGCCGGCCGGGACGGACCCGCGGGGGCGGGACGGCGACGGCGCGAGGGTTCCGCCGCTGCTCTGCCACGGCCCCGGGGATGCGGTGACCGTCCCCGCGCTGACCTGCACGTCCGCCACCCCCGGGCCCCGCTGGGTGGTGGCGCCCGACACCCGTAGCCCCTGGCTGCCGGGCCCGGACGTACTGCTCTGGGCCTGTGTGCGGGTGACCAGGTCGACTTCCTCGTCGGCGGCCCGGAATTCGATTTTTCCTCCCGCCGATCAGGGTGCTAATGTCTACGACGTCAGCAGGCGCCGCTAGCTCAGTTGGTTAGAGCAGCTGACTCTTAATCAGCGGGTCCGGGGTTCGAGTCCCTGGCGGCGCACAGACGGAAGAAGCTCCCTCGTGAAAGCGAGGGGGCTTCTTCGTGCTCGCGTCTTCGTGTCACGCGCCACATGTCAGGCGTCGTCCCGTCCGTGGTCGCGGCAGGGCCGCCCGCGTTCTACGTGCCCGTCGTGATCCGGACCGTCCAGGCGCCCGACGGCGTCCGGTCGGCGACCTCGATCCTGGCGTGCGCGCCGGGGATGCTGAACGTCTCGCCGACCCGCATCGGAGCATCCGCGAGCGGCGCGTACACGGACCGGTCCCAGCAGGCGTCGGTGGTGGGGTGGGTGTCGATGACCTGGACGGGGCCGCCGCCGGACGGGGTTCCGTTGCGCACCCGGTAGAGCAGGACGCCCTCGGCGCAGGTCGTCCGGTCGTTGCCGGTGGCGCTGCGGGCCTCGATGGCCACGGCGCTGCCCTCGCCGGTCCTGATCACCGCGAGCCGGGTGCCGATGGAGGCGCCGGGCGCGGGCACGGCGGCCATCGGCTCCAGGGTGATGTCCCGGCTGCGCTGGACGCAGACCACCTGCCTGCGGTCCAGCCAGCCCAGCTTCCACTTGTGCCAGCCGAAGAGTTCCGGCGCGAGGCCGAACTGGCTGCCCATCACGTCCCAGTCGCCGACGTAGGTGTCCCAGTCGCCCTTGCCGTCGGACGGCCGGTGGTAGAGGTCCGGCAGGTCGAAGACGTGCCCGGTCTCGTGGGCCAGCACGTTGTGGTCCGGCGGGTGCTGCTCGAAGACGGTGACGACGCGCCGGATGTCCGCGCCGTCGGCGCGCACCGGCCGGTCGAAGTTGACGACCTTGGTGGCGTCGGAGTCGACCCCCGGGGCGTCCGGATCGGCGACCAGGTAGACGATGTCGAACCGGGAGAAATCGACCTTCGGGTCGGCCGCGGCGATGGCGTCGCGCAGATAGGCGCTGCGCCGCTCGCTGTTCCAGTCCCGCTGTATTCCGTACCAGACAGAGGCCTTGGGCATCTGGATCCACTGCCGCAGCGGGTGCGGGCGCAGGGTGAATTTTCCGTACGAGGCCCGCTGGAAGAACTGGGTGGTGGCGGGGAAGTAGTCGGCGGTGAGCTCCTTGGGGGTGGCACCGGGGTGGTGGTCCGGGAAGGAGAGGAAGATCATGACCGCGTCGAGGGAGTGGACGGGGCGGGGGTAGGCGTCGTTCCACTCGTCCACCCCGAGCGAGTGGTGGACCTCGGTACGGGGCAGCGCGCACGGACCCGCTTCGCCGGTGGCGGCCACCGCGGGCCCGGCGACGAGGGAGGTGGCGGCGAGCGCCATCAGGGAGGTCGCCGCGGCAGCCGCTCTGCGCAGTCTCGGCCTCTCGCCCCCCCCGGTTCTGTGCAGACGCGGCACAACTACCTCCGGGTGCGAGCTGCGGTCACCCACTCACCCTGTGATGATTGGAGGCTTTCGTCCTGTTGAGCTGCCCCAGTCGAGTCAGCGGCCCTCCGGAGCGCCAACCCTCACGGACAGTCACAATCAATCACGCGAAGGTCGCGAGAGAACGGAAACGCTCGGAAACGATCAATCGCGGGCAAACCGGATCAGCGGGCGACTGGCCCATGCGGGGCGAACGCGGGGCGCGGAGGGGTCGGGCGCTGGAACGGCCGACGCACCAGCCTCTATGCTTCACCAGGCCTTCCCGCGTGGTTTCCGCCTCCCACAGCGGCGCTCCGCGCGGCGGGCCAGTCCGGCCACACCTGTTCAGGACAGAACTGCACGGCGGGAGCGAACGGTGAGCGGAACCTCCGAAGGGGCGAGGCCCGCGGCGGTCACATCCCCCCACTCCGCAGGGCCGTCGGCCACGGAGTGTCACCCTCCGTGGTCCGCTGCCGGGGCCCGGGGATCGGAGCCGCACGGCTATCGGGCCGCTTTCCGGGCCGCCACGCTCCCGATGGCCGTCGTCGACCACGAGGGACTGGTCCTCGCCGCCAACGACGCGCTCGGCGGGCTCCTCGGCTTCTCCGCCGCGGCACTGACCACGCAGTCGGCGGCCGATCTCCTCGACCTCGCGGCGGACGGCCGCACCTGGCACGCGTACCGCGAGGTGCTGCACGGCCGGCGCTCACGGTTCTGCTGCACCCGCAGGCTCAAGCACCCCGACGGGCGCGCGCTGTGGGCGGAGATCACCGTCGTGCCGATGCCCGAACCGGAGGCGGGCCGGGCCGGCGCCCCGCGGCCCGGCACCGGCCGGGTGCTGCTCTCCGTCGCGGACGTCAGCGACCGGCGTGAGCTGCAGAAGCGGCTGCACCACCTCCAGATGCACGATCCGGTGACCCGGCTGCCCAACCGGGTGTTGTTCTTCGAACGGCTCTCGGCCGTCCTGGAGACCCCGCCGTACGAGGACGGCAGTGTCGGCGGAGGGGGCCGGATCGGGCTCTGCTATCTCGATCTCGACGGTTTCAAGGCCGTCAACGACACGATGGGCCACCGGATCGGCGACCGGCTGCTCGCCGCCGTCGCCGCACGGCTCACCGACTGCGCCGCCCAGGACCGCCCACACCGTCCCGGCGCCCATCTCGTGGCGCGCCTGGGCGGCGACGAGTTCGCGATCCTGGTCGAGGACTCCGCCGGTACGCAAGCGCTCACCGACCTGGCTCGCGCGGTCCTCGCCGCGCTGCAGAAGCCCTTCGACCTGGACGGGCAGCGGCTCTCCGTCTCGGCCTCGATCGGGGTGGTGGAACGGGCCGTGGCCGACACCTCGGCGACCGGTCTGATGCAGGCCGCCGACACCACGCTGTACTGGGCGAAGGCGGACGGCAAGGCCCGCTGGACGGTCTTCGACCCGGAGCGCAACGCCCACCGGATGACCCGGCAGACGCTCTCCTCCCATCTGCGGCCCGCCGTCGAGCGCGGCGAGTTCACCATCGAGTACCAGCCGCTGGTCGGCATGGCCGACGGAGTCGTACGCGGGGTGGAGGCCCTGGTCCGCTGGAACCACCCCCAGTTCGGCCTGCTCTCACCGAATCGGTTCGTCGCGATCGCCGAGGAGGACGGCTCGATCGTCCAGCTCGGCCGGTGGGTGCTGCGGTCCGCGTGCCGCCAGGCCCGGCGCTGGCAGCTCGACCACCCGGCCGAGCCACCGCTGTTCATCAGCGTCAATGTCGCGGTCCGGCAGGTCTGGGACTCCGACCTGGTCACCGATGTCGCGGAGATCCTCGCCGAGACCGGCCTCGATCCCGCGCTGCTGCAGCTGGAGCTGACCGAGTCGGCGGTGATGGGCTCGGCGGGCCGCCCGCTCCAGGCCCTCCAGTCGCTCAGCGACATGGGCGTGCGGATCGCGATCGACGACTTCGGCACCGGCTACTCGAACCTCGCCTATCTCAGCCGGCTGCCCGTTTCCGTGCTGAAGCTGGACGGTTCGTTCGTACGCGGCTTCCGCTACGACGACGGCGACCGCCCGAGCCCCGCCGACGAGACGATCGTCGAGGCGATGGTGCACCTGGCGCACCGGCTGGGCCTGACCGTCACCGCGGAGTGCGTGGAGACCGCGGGCCAGGCCGAACGGCTGCGCAGGATCGGCTGCGACACCGGGCAGGGCTGGCTGTACTCGCGCGCGGTGGCCCCGGAACGGATCGCCGAACTGATCGGCGGCCGGAAGCTGAACCTCTGACCCCGGGATGCGCGGCCCGGGGTCGGAGGGCCGGGGCCGATGTCAGAGGTCACCCGACAGCCTCTCAGGCCGTGGGCAGCCCGTACGCGTCCGCGATCAGCTCGTAGCTGCGCAGCCGGGCCTCGCCGCCGTGGGCGTTGGCGGTGATCATCAGTTCGTCGGCGCCGGTGCGCTTGGCCAGGTCGTCGAGGCCCGTACGGACCTCGTCCGCCGTGCCGTGGACGATGTTGACCAGCCAGCTGTCGACGAACTCGCGCTCCATGGGGCTGAAGGTGTACGCCTCCGCCTCCTCGGGTGTCGGGACCAGGCCGGGCCGGCCGGTGCGCAGGCGGACCATGGACAGGGCGCCGGAGAGAACCTGGCGGCGGGCCTCGCGCTCGTCGTCGGCGGCCAGGGCCGAGACACCGATCAGGGCGTACGGGGCGTCGAGCACCGCGGACGGCCGGAACGACTCCCGGTACAGGTCGAGGGCCGGCACGGTGTTCTGGGCCGAGAAGTGGTGGGCGAAGGCGAACGGCAGCCCGAGCACGCCGGCCAGCCGGGCGCTGAAGCCGGAGGAGCCGAGCAGCCAGATCGGCGGCCGGGCCGCCGACTGGACGCCGCCCTCGGCGGTGGCCTGGACCGGGCCGGGGACCGCGTGGATACGGGCGTAGTGGTGGCCGTCGGGGAAGTCGTCGTCCAGGAACCGGGTCAGCTCGGCGAGCTGCTGCGGAAAGTCTTCGGCGCCTTCGCCCAGCCGGTCCGTGCGGCGCAGGGCGGCCGCCGTCGCACCGTCGGTGCCGGGGGCGCGCCCGAGGCCGAGGTCGATGCGGCCGGGGGCCATGGCCTCCAGGGTGCCGAACTGTTCGGCGATGACGAGCGGTGCGTGGTTGGGCAGCATCACGCCGCCGGAACCGAGCCGGATGCGCTCGGTGTGCGCGGCGAGGTGGGCCAGGATCACGGCCGGTGAGGAGGAGGCGACGCCCGGCATGGAGTGGTGTTCGGCGACCCAGTAGCGGTGGAATCCGCGGCGCTCGGCGAGCCGGGCGATGTCCACGCTCGTGCGCAGGGCCTGGGTGGCGGTGCGGCCCTGGCCCACGGTCACCAGGTCCAGCACGGAGAGCGGAACGGTGGCCGTCCCCTCCGCCTTGCCTCGGATCTCGTCGCCTCGGATCTCGTCGGCTCGAATCTCGTCCACGTCCTGGCCCTCTCCGGTGATGCGCATGCGTGCGGCTCATACGTCCGGAACAGCCCAACAGGAGGTGGTCTCCGGTTATTCCCCCCAGCGGCCGGGCCGGCCCTTCTTTCCGCTCCGCGCCCACGCCCGGCCCTCGCCCCATTGGGCTACCGGGGCCGGGGGTGCCTCGCGCTCGGCGAAGATCTTGCCGAGCCTCGGGGACCAGGCCCGGCGGTCCGCCAGCCGCAGTCCTTCCCGGACCGTCACCTGGTTTCCGGTGAGGACCGGCTTGCCGAGGAGTTCCTCCAGCTCCGCCAGGTGCGTGACGGTGTGCAGGGCCGTGTCGGGCAGCAGCATCACTTCCGCCTCCGGGCGGTCCGCGGCCCGGACGAGTTCCCGCACCTCGTCCGGGCCCCAGGCGGCGGCCTCGGCGGCGGAGCCCAGGCGGGCGGCGTGGGTGGCGACGACCTCGATCCCCGCGGAGTGCAGGAAGGCGGTGAACAGTGCGGCGATGCCCTCGGGATAGGTCGCGGCGACCGCGACGCGGGTGGCGTCCAGCTCCCGCACCGCATGGACGAAGCCGAACGAGGTGCTGGAGGCGGGCACCCCGGCCGCCCGGGCCAGGGCGGCGGTCTGTTCGTGGGCGCCCTTCCACCCGTACAGGAAACTGCCGCTGCCGCTCGTCCAGACGACGGACTCGACACCGGCGCGTTGCAGCTCCGGTACCCCGGCGGCCAGCCGTTCGGGCACACCGCTGCGCGTCAGCGTGTCGATCTCGTAGACGTCCTCGTCGACGGCGGTGTGGTTCACGACCAGCCTGACGGCGTCGAGCAGGGTCTCCATCCGCGGGAAGTCGTCCTCCGCGAAGTGGCGGCCCGGGTAGAGAAAGCCGAGGGTCGTCATGTCCACCCTTCCTGTTCCTGCGGATGCCCTGTTCCTACTGATGCCCTGTTCCTACGGATGCCCCGCGTCCTGCGGACGCCCGTTTCACCCCGTTCCTCCCCAGTATTGCCCCATACGTCGCCGCTTCCACGGCGACCTGTTGACGAAGGCGGGCACGGGTGCGAGCGTGGTCGGGTCGCACATCTCAGACGCAGCGGAGCACCCGTCTCTCATGCCAGAGCCCACCCTGCTCGTCCTGGACACCGACCCGTCGCCGCGTCTCGGCCGGCTGACCGGCCGGGCCACCGTGCGGTACACCGACGAGGCCGGGCTCGCCGCGCGGCTCCCCGCAGCCGACGTGCTGCTGGTGTGGGACTTCACCTCCGACGCGGTACGGGCCGCCTGGCCCGGTGCCGGGCCGCGCCCGGCTTGGGTGCATACGGCGAGCGCGGGCGTGGACCGGCTGCTCTGCCCGGAGCTGGCGGCCTCCGACACGGTGGTGACCAACGCGCGGGGCATCTTCGAGCGGCCGATCGCCGAGTACGTGACGGGCCTGGTGCTGGCGTTCGCCAAGGATCTCCCCGGCACGCTGGAGCTCCAGCACCGGCGGCTGTGGCGCCACCGGGAGAGCGCCCAGGTGGCGGGCAGCCGCGCGGTGGTCGTGGGCGCGGGCCCGATCGGGCGGGAGATCACCCGGCTGCTGATCGCCCTCGGCGTCCAAGTGGCGCTCGTGGGGCGCAGGGCGCGGCGCACCGTCCACGGCGTGGCGGATCTGGACCGGCTGGCCGCCATGGCGGACTGGGTGATCTGCGCGGCGCCGCTGACGGAGTCGACCCGTGCCATGTTCGACGCGCGATTCTTCGGGCTGATGCAGCCGTCGGCCCGCTTCATCAACGTGGGGCGCGGTCCGCTGGTCGTCGAGGACGATCTGGTCGCCGCACTGCGCAAGCGCTGGATCGCGGGCGCGGCACTCGACGTATTCGAGCAGGAGCCGCTCGGGCCGCAGAGCCCGCTCTGGGACGTACCGGATCTGATCGTGTCACCGCACATGAGCGGCGACACGGCGGGTTGGCGGGACCGGCTGGGCGAGCAGTTCGTGGAGATGTTCGAACTCTGGGCAGCCGGGGCTCCGTTGCCGAACGTGGTGGACATACAGCGCGGCTACGCCCCTGCCCGGGGGCCGGGCGGCTGATCTCAACACGCCAGGAAAGAGGGTCACTTCATCCCCTCGTGCCGGATTTCTCGACATAACGCTCGATCATCTGCCGTTCGGTGCAGGGACATACGCACCGCGCATCCGTCGTCGCACTCCGCCCGCAATCGGACACGGGAAGGTCACCTTCCGGCCACTGTTCGGTCACAGGGAGCCGCTTCCTGCATAGACGTACGGGATCGGGCAGGCGCTCCCCCTGTCCGGACTGTTCGACCCCTCCAGGAGATTGCGAACCATGGCTGACTTCCCGAACCTGTCCCGCCGGGGCTTTCTCAACCGATCGGCGGCCGTGGGTGGCCTGCTCGTCGTTCCCGGGCTGCTCTCCGCGTGCAGCAGGACCGACGCCGGTTCCACGGATGGTGCGGGGGCGCTCGACAAGCTCCGCAAGCAGGGCTTCGTCCGGGTCGCGTACGCCAACGAGGCCCCGTACGGCTATCTGGAGGGCAAGCAGCTCAAGGGCGAGGCGCCCACCCTGCACCGGGAGATCTTCAAGGCGCTCGGCGTCGACGAACTGAAGCCCACGCTCTCCGAGTGGGACGGCCTGATCCCCGGGCTGCAGGCCGGAAAGTACGACGTGGTCAGCGCCGGCATGGCCATCACGCCGGAGCGCTGCGCGAACGCCCTCTTCTCCGAGCCCGAGTTCATCTCGCCCACCGCGCTGATGGTGAAGAAGGGCAACCCGAAGAAGGTCACCGACCTGGCGTCCGCGAAGGCCGCCGGGATCACCGTCGGCGTGATGTCGGGCGCCGTCGAGGGCGCGTACGCCGAAGGCGCGGGCATCCCCAAGGACAAGATCAAGACACTGCAGAAGCCGCAGGACGGCGCCGACGCGGTCAAGGGCGGCCGGGTCGACGCGTTCCTGCTCACCGGCATCTCGCTGCGCTGGCTGGCGAAGACGAACCCCGACACCGAGGTCACCGAGGCCTTCCTGCCGGAGCTCGACGGCACGAAGCAGTACAGCCCCGGCGGCGCCGTCTTCCGCAAGGGCAACGAGGACCTGCGGGACGCCTTCAACCGCGAGCTGAAGAAGATCGTCTCGGACCAGTCGCGCTATGTGGGCCTGCTCCAGGAGTACGGCTTCGGGGCCACCGAGCTCCCGCCGGCCACCCTGAAGACGGCCGACCTGTGCAAGGGCTGACGAGGACGGACGCACCGCATGAGTGATTTCTTCTCCGCCTTCTTCGACAATCTGCCGCAAGTGCGCGCGGGGCTGTGGGTGACCCTCCAGGCCACCGTCCTCGGCGCGCTGCTCGCCCTGCTCCTGTCGTTCGTCCTCGGCCTGATGTCGGTCAGCCGGCTGCTGGTGGCGCGTGGCGTGTCACGCGTGGTCGTGGAGTTCTTCCGCGGCACCTCGCTCTACATCCAGCTGTTCTGGCTCTACTACGCGATGCCGCCGCTGACGGGGTACGAACTGACGCCGCTGCTCTGCGGTGTCGTCGCCTTCGGTCTCAACTACGGCGCGTACGGCGCGGAGGTGGTGCGCGGCGCGGTCAACTCCGTACCGCGCGCCCAGTACGAGGCGGCCGTCGCGCTGAACATGACGCCGCTGCACCGGATGCGGAAGGTGATCCTTCCGCAGGCCTGGGTGCAGATGATCCCGTCCTTCACCAATCTGCTGATCCAGCTGCTGAAGTGCACCCCGCTGCTGTGGCTGATCTCCGCGGCCGACCTGATGACCGTGATCCAGCAGCTGCGCGACCGTACCGGCGAGACGCTCACCGCGTACGTGACCCTGCTGGTCCTCTACTTCGTCCTGGCCTACGCGCTGACCCTGCTGATGAATCTCCTGGAGCGCGGTGCCAAGCGGCGCCTCGGCCTGGCGACCGGCGCGGGCTCGCTGCTGCGCAGCCGCAGCGCCACGGAGGCCGTCGCGTCGGCGGCCGGAGGTGGTGTCCGGTGAACGGCTTCGACTGGAACGCCGCCGGGGACGTACTGCCCCTGGTGCTCAAGGGGTTCGAGGTCACGCTGCTCGCGACCGTGCTCGGCACGCTCGTCGCCGCGGTGCTCGGGCTCGCCATCGCGGTCGCCGGGCGGGCCCCGAGCAGGTGCGTGACGGTGCCGGTGCGGGCCGTGATGGAGTTCATCCGGTCCACCCCGCTGCTCGTCCAACTGGTCGGCGCGGCAGCCCTGTTCACCTCCGTGGAACCCCTGGTGATCGGCATCGTGGTGCTGGGCGTCCACTACGCGACGTACACCTCCGAGGTGTACCGCGCCGGGATCGACAGTGTGCCGAAGGGCCAGTGGGAGGCATGCCGGGCGCTCTCGCTCACCCCGCGGCGGACCTGGCAGGCGGTGATCCTGCCGCAGGCGGTGCGCAATGTGCTGCCCGCCCTCGGCAACTACGCGATCTCGATGTTCAAGGAGACCCCGTTCCTCGCCGTGATCACGGTGCAGGAGATGGTCTTCGAGGCCCGGCAGTACGGCGCCGCCCACTTCGCGTACACCGAGGCTTTCACGCTCGCCGGACTGGTCTTCCTGGTCGCGAGCTACCCCACCTCGCTGCTGATGAGAAAGCTGGAGAAGCGCCTTGGCCACTGAACCCCTCCCCCTCCAGAAGACCGCGCCCACGGCCCCCGCGGACGCCGTGCCGGCCGCCGTCGCGGCGACCGGCCATCCGCTGGTGCGCTTCGACGACGTCGTGAAGCGGTACGGCGACCACGTCGTCCTCGACCGGCTGGGCTTCTCCGTACGGCGCGGCGAGCACGTCACCCTGATCGGGCCCAGCGGCTCGGGCAAGACCACCATCCTGCGGCTGCTGATGACCCTCGAAAGGGTCAGCGACGGGGTCATCTGGGTGGACGGCGACCCGCTGTCCCACACCAGGGGACCCGACGGCTCGCTGAGGCCGGCGACCGAGAAGCATCTGCGCGAGGCCCGGAAGAAGATCGGCATGGTCTTCCAGCAGTTCAACCTCTTCCCCAACATGAAGGTGCTGCAGAACATCACCGAGGCCCCGGTCAACGTGCTGGGGATGGACCGCGACGAGGCGGAGAGCCGCGCCCGCGAGCTGCTCGACCTGGTCGGGCTCTCGACGAAGATCGACGCGCACCCCTCCCAGCTCTCCGGCGGCCAGCAGCAGCGGGTGGCGATCGCCCGCGCGCTGGCGATGCGGCCGGAGATCCTGCTGCTCGACGAGGTGACGTCGGCGCTCGACCCGGAGCTGGTGGCGGGCGTGCTGGAACTGCTGAGCGACATCGCCAGGAACACCGACATCACCATGCTCTGCGTGACCCACGAGATGAACTTCGCCCGCGACGTCTCGGAGACGGTACTGATGTTCGATGCTGGCCGTGTGGTCGAGTCCGGTTCGCCGGAAAAAATCTTCTCCGATCCCGAGCACGAACGCACACGCGAATTCCTCACCGCGGTGCTGTGACCTCGGAACTCGCCGTAAGCCCATGCTCCTGGCATATGCCGGGCGAATGCGCTCCAGCTGACGGAACCGGGCCGCTCCGCTTTCTCTTCAACAGCCGCCCCGGGAAAGGGTCTTGGCGGCTATCGTGGGGGCAGAGCTTGCGGTCACAACCTGGTGGGGGAAACCGTGACGTTGAAGCCCGAACCGACCGCACCGTTCCACTCGGTGCAGTACGCCCTTCGCGTTCTCGAAGCGGTCTCCGAACACGGCGACGGCGTGACGGACGCTCAGATCTCCCGGGAGACGGGGCTGCCTGTCGGGCATCTCACCTCCCTGCTGCTGACGCTGCGCCGCGAGGGGTACGTCGAGCAGATCGCCGACGGCGCGTACGTGATCGGCTCCTCGCTGCTGCTCCTCGGCTCCGGGGCGGCCCGCAGGCAGGCCCTGGAGACCAGGCTCCAGCAGTCGCTGGCGCAGCTGCGCGATTCGGTCGGCGCGGCGGTCTACATCAGCCGGTACGTCGACGGCGAGATCCGGGTCACGCAATACGCCGACGGCCCCCGCACCCCCGCGGTCAACGAGTGGGTGGACTTCCGGTCCTCCGCGCACGCCTCGGCGGTCGGCAAGTGCCTGCTGGCCCAGCTCGACCAGAACAGCCGCCGCGACCACCTCTCGCGCCACAAGACGGCCCGGCTCACCTCGCGGACGATCACCAACGAAAAGGTGCTCTTCTCCAAGCTGGACAGCCAGCCGGCGACGGTCCCGGTGCTCGACATCCAGGAGTACGCGGTCGGCACGGTGTGCGCGGCGGTGCCGCTGACCGCCGGGGCGTCGGCGGGGTGCCTGGCGCTGTCCCTGCCGATCGAGGACGCCCATCGCCTGCGCACGGCGGCGGACACACTGAACCGGCGGGCGGCTCCCGTGCTCTTGTCGCTGGCGCTCTAGGGGGGTGCCGATCGGCGAGGTCCACCGGGGTGCCCCCGGGGACAGCTCTGTCCTCAATCGCCGGACGGGAGGTTGCCGGACGGGCTTGAGGTTGCCGGACGGGCAACTTGAAGTTGCCCGATGTGCCCCGTTTGTTCGGCTGTCACCAGCACCCCTCCGGAGCGGGTATTATTTTCGAGTCAGCAGGCGCCGCTAGCTCAGTTGGTTAGAGCAGCTGACTCTTAATCAGCGGGTCCGGGGTTCGAGTCCCTGGCGGCGCACAGACAACGCACTGGGCGGTTCACGTACACACGTGAACCGCCCAGTGCGTTTTTTGCTGACCATCGAGATGTACGAACGTTTTACACATCCGTACTAGACAAGCGTTTTACACGCTCGTACATTTCCAGGTATGACGAACGCTACGCGCACCACCGCCGAGCGCGGCCCCCTCGCCGGTCGCCGGGAATGGACCGCCTTCGTGGTCCTGCTGCTTCCCCTCCTCCTCGTCTCGATGGACGTCTCCGTCCTCTTCTTCGCGATCCCGTCCATCGACCGGGACCTCGCACCCAGCGCCACCCAGCAGCTCTGGATCTTCGACGTGTATGCCTTCGCCCTGGCCGGCCTGCTCATCACGATGGGCTCGCTCGGCGACCGGATCGGCCGCCGGAAGCTGCTGCTCCTCGGCGCGTTCGCGTTCAGTGCCGCGTCCGTCGCCGCCGCGTACTCCACCAGCCCCGAGATGCTGATCGCGGCCCGCGCGCTGCTCGGGATCGGCGGTGCGACGCTGATGCCGTCGACGATGGGGCTCGTGCGCAACATGTTCCGCGACGAGCGACAGCGCGGCCGGGCCATCGGCATCTGGTCGGGCGCCATGGCCGGCGGGATCGCGCTCGGCTCGGTGCTCAGCGGGGTCATGCTGGAACACTTCTGGTGGGGCTCGGTCTTCCTGATCAATGTGCCGGCCATGGTGCTGCTGCTGGTCCTGGTGCCGGTGCTGGTACCGGAGTTCAAGGACCCGAACCCCGGCCGGTTCGACTTCCTGAGCGTGCCGCTGTCGATGGGCGCCGTGCTGCCCGTCGTCTACGGGGTCAAGGAGAGCGCCGCACACGGGCTCGATGTGCGGAACGCGCTGATCATCGCCGCCGGGCTCGTCGTCGGCCGGTTCTTCGTCCGCCGCCAGCGCGGCCACAAGGACGCGATGATCAGCCGGGAGCTCTTCCGCAACAGCGGCTTCGCGGCCGGGATCGGGCTGAACGCGCTGGCCACGTTCGCCATGATGGGGTCCTCGTTCTTCACCACGCAGTATCTGCAGTCGGTGCTCGGCATGGGCACGATGGAGGCCGCGCTGTGGAGCCTGGCCCCCTCACTGGCGGTGGGTGCCGCCGCTCCGGCGGCCACGGCGATCGCCCAGCGGACCGACCGTACGCGCGTCATCGGCGCCGGTTTCGTCATCGCCGCCGCCGGTTTCGCGATCCTCGCCCTGACGGGTACGGACTCGCTGTGGCTGCTGCTCGGCGGCTGCGCCGTGATGAGCTGCGGCATCGTCACGGTGATGGCGCTCGTCTCGGACCTGGCGCTGTCCACCGCCCCGCCGGAGAAGGCGAGTTCGGCGGCCTCGCTGCTGGAGACCGGGCAGGAGTTCGGCGGTGCGATGGGAATGGCCCTGCTCGGTGCGGTGGCCACGGCCGTCTTCACCGCCGACATGCCGGGCTCCGCGCCGGAGGAAGCCCGCAAGACGCTGGCGGGCGCGGTGGCCACGGGGGACGGCTCACTGATCTCGATCGGGCGGGAGGCCTTCGTGCACAGCATGCGGTACGCCTCGGTGGCGGGGGCCGCGCTGTTGCTGGCGGGCGCGGTGCTGGCCGTCACGCTGCTGCGACGGCGGACCGCGGCGGCGGACCCGGACGAACTGACCCTGACGAGCTAGTGCCGCGACCGGCAAGCTTTGACTCCACGGAGGTCCGCCGGGTGGCACGGCCGGCGGCTTCGAGGTGTCCTTCGGTCTGGGCGCCGGGCCGGCCGAAGCGCTCGGAGCGGGCCTGCTCATCTCGCTCTGCGTCACCTGGGGCCGGCCGGGCTGGTACCTCGCAGGAGCGCTGTTCAGCTTGACCGGCCTGGCGGCACCACTCGCGGCCCCCTGGGCACACCGTGCGCCGGGGACGGCGGCCCCGGCCGGGGCCGCCGTCGCTCGACCGGAGTGCACGCGAGGGGCACTGCCTGACGGACTACGCGTCAGAACTGCACGTCGGAGCAGGCGTAGAAGGCGTTCGCCGTGTCCGCGATGGTCCAGACGCTCAGGATGATGTGCTTCCCGGTCTTCTGGGTGGGGATGGTGCCCTGCTGAGTCAGGGTCGCCGGGGGCTGCTGGCCGCCGTACGGCACCGTCATGAAGGGCTGCGACTCCAGGTCGGCCCTGGTGAGCGGCTTGGTGGGGTCCCAGCCGTCCTTGGTGATGTAGTAGCGGAAGTCCGTCGTCGCGTGACGGGCGGTGAACTGCCACCGGAAGCTGAAGCCCTGACCGGCCGTCACCTTGGTGGCGGGCCAGCTGCCGCCGCGCGGGTCGTCGAGCTGGGCGAACTCGCCGTGCCCGCCGGAGCAGATCCTGCCGTCGGCCGGGCCCGCCGCCGGGAAGCCCTTCGGGCCCTCGACGCTCTGCGGCTCCCACTGGATGTTGCCGCAGTTCGTCACCGTGCCGTTGGCACAGAGCTTCTGGCGGCTGATGGGGTTGTCGGTGTAGCCATGGCTGCCGGCACTGCTCGTCGCGAGCACCGAGGCGCCCGCTATCGCCAGGCCGACTACGGCCGCGCTTGCCCTTTTACGCATTGCTGTCGCTCCTCAAGAACGTGGGGGAGGATTCATGAGCCCTGCTGCGCGCGCATCCTGCGGTCTAGACCAAGCCTTAGATTATTGACGGGGCATGAACATGTCCAGACCAATGGGAGTGGGATTCCGCTTCGCCGCAGCAGCACCCCCTGCGGGCCGTCAGGCGCCCTCCCCGCCACTGCGTCCGGTGTAGAAGGCCACCGTCAAGTCCTTGACCAGCGACTTCCGTTCGTAGTCGTCCAGTTCCACGAGCCCCCTTGCGGTCAGTCGGTTCACGGTGTCGTCCACCGCGTCAACCACCGAAGTCAGGACACTGTCGCGGTGTTTGGCGTCGATGGCGGCGATCCGACGGCGCTGCATGGCCGCGGCGACCTCCGGCGCGTACTCGATTCCGGTCGGCTGCGCCGAGTACACCTCGATGCCGACGGGTTCGCAGTCCGCCTTCAGCATCCGGGTCAGCGCGTCACCGACCGCCTCCGCGTTGCGCAGGGTGTGCGCGTCCTCGTGGAAGGCGTCGGCGGGCAGTTGCGAGAGGACCCGCGCCATCGCCGCCTCGACCTGCTCGCGCAGGTACGCCTCATGGTCCGCGACCCCGAGCGTCGCCCGCACGGTGTCCTTGATCCGCCACACGACGAGGACGACGACGCGCAGCGCCGTACCGTTGGCGTCCACGGCGGGGAGCGGTTCGCTGCGCCAGTGCCGCAGGCGTACGTCGACCCGGTGGCGGAGCAACAGCGGGCTGATCCACATCAGTCCGGTGCGCCGCACACTCCCCCGGTACTCGCCGAAGAGCGTCAGCACCGAGGCGTACCCGACCCGTCCGCGGCTCAGGCCGCCGAGCGCGAGGAGCACCGCCGCCCCCAGCGCGGCGAGCGCCGCCCAGGCGCCGAGCCCGATCCCGTCGTACGGACGCGAACCGATCCCGAGCCGGGTGAGCGGGGCGACGGGCAGCGCGCCGACCGACCAGAGGACCGCACCCCCGGCCGCGATCCCGGCCAGCCCGGCGAGCAGCGCCACCCAGCCGGGCAGCGCGGGCCCCGACCGTTCGGCAAGGCGTGGGTCGCCGACGGGCGCCGGGCGCGTCGAAGGCCGCACCTGCGGCCCCCTCGGCGCGGGCGGCCGCCGCAGCCCGGTGGTCGGCTGATGCCCGCCGGACCCGCGCCGCAGCACCCCGGCGGGAAGCGCGGCGGCATCGGTGGGCTCGGGGCCCTCGCGGAAGAGCAGGTGTACGGGGATGGACGCGGTCCGCTCGGCGGCGATGACCGCGTGCCGCCGCCCGGTCCCCGGTGCGGCGTCGCCGGACTGCTCGGCCCCGGGGGTGGTGCGGGCAGCACTCGACACCAGGTCCCCGGTGGGCGCGGTGACCGACGGGCGAAGGCCGACCAGGACCGGTACGGGGGTGGCGCTCGGCTCCGGGGCCTCGGCGGGCGCGGTGGGCGCGGTGGGCGACCCCATGGCCGGGACGGCTGCGGTGCTCCTGGCGGGGACCGATACCGAGGCCGAGGTCGCGCCGAGAGCGGAAACCTCGTCCTCACCGGGAACCAGGTCCAGTACGAGGTCGACCACGGAGTCCGGCCCGCCACGCGACGCCGCGCCCGGGGCGTAACCCCGCTCCGGTCCCGAGCCCGCGCCATCCGCCGAAACCGGACCGGGGGCCGAAACCGGAGCCGAGGCCTGACCCGAAGCCGAGGCCGAAACCGGAGCCGACCCCGAAACCGGAGCCGGACCCGAGGCCGGACCCGAGGCCGGACCTGAGACCGGACCTGAGACCGGACCCGAGGCCGGAGCCAAAGCCGCAGCCGTCCGCCCGCCCGAGCCCCCTACCCCTACCCGTTCCCGTTCCCGTTCCCGTTCCTGTGCGCTCCCGTTGTCCTGGGTTCCGGAACTGTCCGACACCGTGGCTCTCATTCCCGCCTCCGTGATGCATGTCCGTCTTGTCACGCGAAGAGTCGCCGCCAGGTCTCCGGACCGGGGTAGCCGTCAGCCGCTCCGCCCCGCCAGCCCTGGGCCTGCTGGAAGGCCTCGACATTGCGCCGGTCCGCCTCGGTCCACCGGGGCCCCGGTCCCGACAGGTAGTACTTGCCGTATCCCTTCTTCACCAACTGCTTGCCGAGCTGGTCGACATGGCTGTTGGACTGACCGGGGCGGAAATAGCCCCGGCCGGGGAACTTCGAGTCCGAGTTCGAATCACCCTGGCCGCCCCCGCCCCCGCTCCCGGAGGCGGGGATGTCGCGACCGGCCCGGCCGGTCAGGAGCCGCCAGGTGTCGGGGCCGGGAATGCCGTCGGCCTCCTTGCCCGTCCAGCCCTGGGCCTTCTGGAACGCCTCGGTCGCACGCCGGTCGGCCTCACCCCAGCCCGGCCCGGGGCCGATCTGGTAGAAGTGCTTGCCACCCCGCTCCACGAGCATCTGCCCGAGCTGGGTGACGTACGCGTTGCTGGCTCCGGGGCCGAACTTCAAGGCACCCGGGAACGTCTTCGTCGAGACGCTGCCGCCGCTTCCGCTGGGGAGGCCCTTGTAGCGGTACGGGACGTAGCTGCCGGAGTGGGACCAGTACGCCATGGGCGTCGTCTGCCTGCGGGTGTGCGGCTTCGTCTGCTCGTACGCCGTGTAGTGGGTGTGCGTGTAGTCGGTCCAGCCGCCGAAGATCGTGACGTGCGATCCCTTCGACGGGTCGGCCGGGTTGTGGAAGAGCAGGATGTCGCCGGGCTGCAGCTCCTTCCGCGTGATCCGCGTCCCGAACTTGTCGAGGCTGCCGGTCCACTCGTTGCCGGGCAGGTCCCAGGCCATCGAGACATAGCCGGAGCAGTCCTGCCGGTAACCGTCGGACCAGTACTTGCTCATGCTGTACGGGACCTTCGCGGACAGCCACTTCTTCGCGCGGTTGATGATGGCGGCCCGGCTGGTCTTGCGCAGCGGGGCCGAGGTCCCGGACGAGGGCGGGCCCGAGGTCCCTGTGCCCCGCACCGGACCCGGGGCGCCCTGCGGACTGTCCGAATCCATGTCGGCCCGGTCGAGCGGATCACCCTCGCCGTCGGGGTCCGGGCCCACCGGATCGGCCGGGCCCACCACGCCGGCCGCCTCTCCCGCCTCTGCCGCGCCCGGCGGGGTCGGCGACGGCGTCGCCGGCCCGTCCGCCCTGACCGCTCCGGCCGCTTCCGCCGCCCGGCCACCCGGCGCGCTCGCCGCCTCGGCCACGCCGGTGCTCAGCACCACTCCGGCCGCGGTGGCCAGCACCAGCGCACGACGCGCGCCGTGTGCGGCCGGATGACCTCCGTACCGCAGGGGCAGGGCACTCGCGGCGGCTCGCCGTTGCTCGGCGCACCCCGCACAGGCGCAGTCGATGGCGGGTACGTACTCCCCGAAGGCCGGCACAGTCATGCGATTCCCCTCCGCACTCGTCGAGATCTCCGGCGCATCTGCTCGGCGTCACCGTCTCAACTCTCCTGACATATCGCATTTTGACTGACAGACCAGACAAAACGACCATCCGACAGGCCGTTATGGGCGGGAAATGGTCAGGAGCACACCCCACATTCGGGTAGAGTTCTTCAGGTCAGCAGGCGCCGCTAGCTCAGTTGGTTAGAGCAGCTGACTCTTAATCAGCGGGTCCGGGGTTCGAGTCCCTGGCGGCGCACGCAGAGTCAAGGCCCCCTCACCACACGTGAGGGGGCCTTGTTCGTTCTCCGAAGCCGATCCCCGAACCCACCCCCCACACCTCCGCCTTCACGGGCGCACAGGCGACTCGTAACCAACACACAGTCACCAATCGATTACCCAGCGGCTCGAAAATCTCTCACATACGCCTCCGCGCGCCCCCTCTGCAAGGGCTTCGCAAATCGCACGTATGACCGGTAACCCACCCGTTTCACCCTTGCGAACGGGACCGTAGTCGGACAACCTGTCTAAAGGTCATCGGCACCAACCAGGCTGATGCGCCTTGCAGTTGGGGGATGCAGAGGGGAAGCAGGGGGAAGTTCCGGTTGTCCGCTACGCGGGGTGGGGCCCCGCTCGGGGACAGATGTCGGGAAGGCATCAGACAGCCGGAAGGGCGCTGTTCCGTGTCTGAGCGGAAGTCCGTGCCCGCCTTTGAGTCGTTCACGGCGACCGACGGGGGAATCGCCGTGGCCGAGACGACGACCAATCACACACTCACCATTCACGCGCTGACCACGCGTGCAGGGGGATGACCCATGACGTCGACGCCGACAGGCGCCTGGCAGCACAACGACGACCCGTCCCGGACCGCCCGGCTCCGGATACCGGCACAGCCGACGGCCGGGGAACAACGGAGGCACCCGGCCAACGCCGTGCCGCGCTACGACTACGAGCACTACAGCCGGCTCGCGGGCCCGCTGACCCGGCCCGGTCCGGACACGCCGTACCGGGTGCGGTACCGCTCGCTGCTCGCCCAGGAGCCGCACAGAATACGCGCGGCCCTCCTGCTGGGCGCCGCGCCTCTCGTCTCACTCGGGCTGTTCGCCTGGCTGATGCAGCCCGATCACTGGACGCGCCGCGACCCGAACCTCAAGAACAACACCCTGCTGGTCCTCGACATCGTGATGCTGGTCTCGATCGGCCTGATCGAGCTCTTCCGCACGCTGAACGTCCTGTCGAACGCACACGCGACGCTGGTCGCCCGCGACCCGGTCCCGGTCGTCCCGGAGACCGGCACCAGGGTCGCCTTCCTCACCTCCTTCGTCCCGGGCAAGGAGCCCCTGGAGATGGTGACGAGGACCCTCGAAGCGGCGGTCCGCGTCCGACATCGCGGGCTGCTGCACGTCTGGCTGCTCGACGAGGGCGACGACCCGGCGGTGAAGGAGGTCTGCGCCCGGCTGGGGGTGCACCACTTCTCCCGCAAGGGCGTACCGCACTGGAACCGGGCCGCGGGCCCGCACCGGGCGAAGACCAAGCACGGCAACTACAACGCCTGGCTGGACGCGCACGGCGACGCGTACGACTTCTTCGCCTCCGTCGACACCGATCACGTACCACTGCCCAACTACCTGGAGCGGATGCTCGGCTACTTCCGCGACCCGGACATCGGCTTCGTCATCGGCCCGCAGGTCTACGGCAACTACGACTCGTTCGTCACGAAGGCCGCCGAGTCCCAGCAGTTCCTCTTCCACGCGCTGATCCAGCGCGCGGGCAACCGCTACGGCGCCCCGATGTTCGTCGGCACCAGCAACGCGGTGCGGATCCGTGCCCTCAAACAGATCGGCGGTCTGTACGACTCGATCACCGAGGACATGGCGACCGGCTTCGAGATGCACCGCGCACGCAATCCGCGCACCGGCCGCAAGTGGCGCTCGGTCTACACCCCCGACGTGCTGGCCGTCGGCGAGGGCCCGACCGCGTGGACGGACTTCTTCACCCAGCAGCTGCGCTGGTCGCGGGGGACGTACGAGACGATCCTCAAGCAGTACTGGAAGGGCCTCTTCTCGCTCCCCGCGGGCAAGCTCCTCAACTACACCATGATGATCATCTTCTACCCGATGTCCGCACTGAACTGGATACTCGCGGCGCTGAGTTGTGCGCTGTTCCTGGGGATGGGCGCCTCGGGAGTGCAGATCGATCCGACGGTCTGGATGATGCTGTACGGCAACGCCTCGGCGCTCCAGATCGGCCTGTACGTCTGGAACCGGCGGCACAATGTCTCGCCGCACGAGCCCGAGGGCTCCGGTGGGCTGGCCGGCATGATGATGTCCGCGCTCTGCGCACCGGTCTACGCCCGCTCGCTGCTCGACGCGGTGCTGCGCCGCAGGAGCTCGTTCGTGGTGACTCCCAAGGGCGACTCCTCCAGTCCGGACACCCTCTTCGGCACCTTCCGGATCCACCTCTTCTTCATCCTGGTCTTCGGCGGTTCGATCGCCGCCTCCTTCGTTCTCCGGCACAGCCATCCGGCGATGCTCACCTGGGCCGCCATGGCGCTGCTGATCAGCGCGGCGCCGATCCTCTGCTGGCGGTACGCCGTCCGGGCGGAGAAGCGGAAACGCCGCATCGGGCCGCTCCCGCGGCCTGCCCACGTGCGGGCCGACGCCGAGCGGGCTGCTGCCGATCGGGTTGATGACGAGCGAGCCGGCGCCGAACAGACCATGCAGACCGCTCTTGGGGGACGTGAACGATGAAGACGTACCGTCCGAGCCTTCGTACCCGCCGCCTGGCGATCGGTACGGTGGCGATTCTGGCGCTCTCGGGAACGAACGGGCCGTGGATGTACCGCTTCGGCACCGAGCACTATCACACGTACAAGATCAACAAGCCGGGCTACAAAGCCGCGAACGGCCACTGGGACTTCCTGGACATCCCTTCCACGTACCGGATCAACACGATCCACGCGGCGCTGCTGCACACCGGCAAGGTGCTGCTCGTCGCGGGCTCCGGCAACAACCGGGAGAACTTCGACGCCAAGAGCTTCCGGTCGGTGCTGTGGGATCCGGGGACCAACAGGTTCACGAACATACCCACGCCCAAGGACATGTTCTGCTCGGGCCACACCCAGCTGCCCGACGGCAAGCTGCTCATAGCCGGCGGCACCAGACGTTACGAGAAGCTCAAGGGCGACGTCACCAAGGCCGGCGGCCTGATGATCGTCCACAACGAGGACCCCGACAAGCCCGTCACCCTGCCCGCGGGCACCCGGTTCAAGGGCCGTGCGAACGGCAGGACGTTCGTCTCCAAGGACCCGGTGCTGGTCGAGCGGGCCACCAAGGTCTTCGACCGGCGGACCGGCGCGTTCCTGCGCAACGACGCCGGCCTCGGCCGGATCTACGTCGAGGCGGAGAAATCCGGTACGCGGTACGAGACGGGCGCCGAGGACAACTACCGGATCGCGGGCCTGACCGGCTCCGACAGCCGGAACGTCTACGGAATCGCGCAGAAGCTCGCCCTCGACAAGAAGGACTTCCAGGGCATTCGGGAAGCCTTCGAGTTCGATCCGGTGGCGGAGAAGTACATCACCGTCGACCCGATGAACGAGGCACGCTGGTACCCGACGCTGACCACCCTGGCGGACGGCCGGGTCCTCGCCCTCTCCGGGCTGGACGAGATCGGGCAGATCGTCCCCGGCAAGGACGAGGTCTACGACCCGAAGACCAGGAAGTGGCAGTACACCGGCATCATCCGGAAGTTCCCCACGTACCCGGCCGTCTTCCTGCTGACCGACGGCAGGCTCTTCTACTCCGGTTCGAACGCCGGCTACGGCCCCGCCGATGTGGGCCGCGAGCCCGGCATCTGGGACCTGGCGACGAACAGCTTCCGGAAGATCCCCGGCCTGAGCGACGCCGACGCGATGGAGACCTCGGCAACGGTACGGCTGCCCCCGGCCCAGGACGAGAGGTTCATGGTCATCGGCGGTGGCGGGGTCGGCGAGTCCAGCCGGTCGAGCCCGAAGTCGCGCCTGGTCGACCTGTTGGAACCGGCCCCGAGATTCCGGGACGGCGCCGCCCTGACGGAAGGCACCCGTTACCCGAGCGCCTCCCTGCTCCCCGACGACTCGCTGCTGGTCACCGGGGGCTCCCGCGACTACCGGGGGCGCGGCGGGTCGAATGTGCTCCAGGCCCGGCTGTACGACCCGAGGACCGACACGTACCGGCGGGTCGCCGATCCGGCGGTGGGCCGCAACTACCACTCGGGGTCCGTACTCCTTCCCGACGGCCGGGTCATGATCTTCGGCTCGGACTCGCTCTACGCGGACCGCGCGAACACCCGGCCGGGCGTCTTCGAGCAGCGCATCGAGGTCTACACCCCGCCGTATCTCTACCGCGACGCGCGGCCGGAACTGACGGGCGGCCCGCAGAGCATCCGGCGCGGCGGTACGGGCGTGTTCACGACGGCGCGGGGACCGCGGATCACCTCGGCGAGGCTGATGCGGCCCAGTGCGGTCACCCATGTCACGGACACCGACCAGCGGTCGGTGGCGCTGAGCCTGAAGCGGACGGCGGGCGGGATCGCGGTGACGGTGCCGGGGAACCGGGCGTTGGTGCCGTCGGGGTGGTACATGCTGTTCGTGACGGACGACAGGGGGACGCCGTCCGAGGGGAAGTGGGTCGAGATTCCGTAGGTATGGGTCCCCGGGGAGGTGCGGGTCCCCGGTACGGGGGGTGCGGGTCCCCGGGGAGGTGCGGGTCCCCGGTACGGGGGGTGCGGGTCCCCGGGGAGGTGCGGGTCCCCGGTGCGGGGCGTCCGGTCGTTCCGGGCGCCCCGCACCCTATTTCGTCGCCCGGGCCAGGCCCAGCGCGTATGCGGGCCACCAGTCGCCCGCCTTCGGGCCGCCCTTGCAGTTGCCGTCGGATTCGCCGGGCCGCTTGACCCAGAGGTACGCGTCGACCCGTGCGTCGCCCGTGTCGGTCGTCGGCGTCTCGCCGAGCGCACGGCCGGGCGGGTTGCACCAGTTCTCCTCGGGCGCGCCTGCGTGGTACGGGCCGTTGCCGTTGCGGCTGGTGTCGATGACGAACGGCTTGTCGCCGACTTTCGCCGAGAGCCGCTTGCCGAAGTCCGTACTGGCCGCCGTGGTCTGGAAGTTGGCGACATTGACCGCGAAGCCGTCGGCCGCCCCGATGCCCGCCCGCCACAGCGGCCGGAAGAGCGCGTCGGGGGTGCGCCAGCCGGCGTTCCCCGCGTCCACGTAGACGCGGGTGTTCGGCTGCTGCTTCAGCCGCTCCACCGCCCCCTTCAGCAGGTCGTACCGCTCTTCGTGGAACTCCCGCGGCGTGCACCCGTCGACCATGTGCAGCAGCGCGTCCGGCTCCAGGATCACGGTGGCGCGCCGGTCGCCGATGCCCTTGGCGACGCCCTCCAGCCAGGTCCGGTACGCGTCGCCGTCGGCGGCGCCGCCCTTGGAGAACTGTCCGCAGTCGCGGTGCGGGATGTTGTAGAGGACGAGCAGCGCTTGCCGGTCCGCCTTCGCGGCGGCCTCCGTGAAGCCCTTCGCCTCGGCCTCGGGACGCTCCGGGCCGATCCACTCCCCGACGGGCTGCCGCGCGATCTTCTCGATCAGGCCGGCGGCCTTCCCGTCCCCGTCCGCGGTGTACGCGGCGACCTGGCGGGCCGCGTTGCCATCCGGATTGACCCAGTACGGGGCACCGGCCTTGGGATGCCGGCCGATGGCACCGTCCTTTCCCGCACCGTTGATTCCCGCACCGTTGGAGTCGGACGGGGAGGAACATCCCGTGAGCAGCAGCACGGCTCCGGCAACGGCTCCCACACCCACGCCCGCTCCTGCCCGCCTCATGCCCGACCGGCCGTTGCAACTGCCGTACATCCACTCCCCCTCGGGTGCGGCGGCGGTGCACTGCCGCGTCCCCTTCATCCTGGCACAGGGCTTCTGTCCACTTGGCCGGAAGCCGAGAGTGACCGGTTCTGGACGCTACGTCAGAAACCCTCTGGGCCAAGGCCGTTCATCGACCTAAAGTGGCGGGCACGGTCCGCCCTCCCCTACCTCCCGTGTCGGCGCCGGGCTACTCCCGCAGCCCCGCGTGCCGCGGTCGAGGACCGGTCCGGCCGGCACCCCGGGGGAAAGGGGTGCCGGCCGGACCGGATACCGACGGCGTCAGGCCCGGTCGCCGCTCCCGGACTTCTCGCCGGTCAGGTAGGCCGAGACGACCACGTTCGCGTCGTACGAGTGCGAGGCCCGGTCGTAGGTGCCGCCGCAGGTGATCAGGCGGAGTTCCGCGCGGCCGTTCCTGCGGGGGCCGTAGGCCTTGTCGGCGTTGAAGCGTTCCCGGGTGAAGACCTGGACGTCGTCGACGGTGAATTCGGCGACCGTGCCGTCCGCTCGGGTCACCTCGACCTTGGCGCCGGGGCGGGCCGCGCTCAGTGCGTAGAAGACGGCCGGCCTGGTCTCGGTGTCGACGTGGCCGACGAAGAGCGCGGGGCCCTTCGCGCCGGGCTCGGTGCCGTTTCCGTACCAGCCGACGGTCTGGGGCATGTCGAACGGCGGCGGTTCGATCGCCCCTTCCTTGTCCAGGCCGCGGGCGACCACCGGCGCCTTGATGCCGATCGACGGGATCTCGACCCGCTCCGGCACCGCGCCCTTGATCGGGTCGTGCGGCGCGGGCAGCGGAACGCCGAGGGGGCGCCCGACCGCGGCGATGTCGCCGGTGGTCGGGGCGGAGCTGGCGCCGGAGCCGTCGGTGATGTCGCGGCCCCAGAGCCACAGGCCCATCAGCAGGACGGCCCAGGCCACTCCGGTGAGCAGTCGGCCGTGGCCCTCGGGGCGGTCGGGGGTGGGCATGTCAGTCCGCGGCCGGACGGCGACGGCGCGCGCTGCGGAACCCTACGGCGACGGCCGCGACGGCGGCCAGGACCAGCCCGATCACCGCGTGCACGATGCCGGGGCCCTCCTGATGGGCTTCCCGGTCGGTGCGCGCGGCGGTGCCGCCGCCTCCCGCGCGGACCGGGGCGAGGGGCGAGGCCTGGCCTCGGCCGACGACCGTGACCGTGCCGGAAACCTTGGTGCCCTTGTCGTCCGTGCACACGACCTGGATCTCGTGATCGCCCGGGGAGGCGTCCGTGCCGATCCGGGCCTCCGCGAAGAGGCCCCCGTCCGCGGCGGGCGAGAAGCGCGCCTCGGAGACGAACGCGTCGGAGTTGCCCTTGGCCTCTTTGCCCCCGCAGCTGTCCAGCCGCAGATCCACCGCGCCGCCCGGGGCGAGGGAGGGCGGGGACACCGAGAGGGCGGTACGGGAGCCCGATCCCGTCCCCCGGTCGGTCCCGGTATCGGAGTCGGCGAGTGCGGCGGAAGCCGGCATCAGGGCCGCCGCGACGACCGCGGCGGCACAGAACGTGAGGGGTATGGAACGCATCGTGAACCTCCTCACTGTAGGTTCACGCCTCCTCGGACTTTTCGCATCCGCAGGAGCGCGGATGACGGCCCGGTCCCCCTGCCACGCCCCCTCGGACGGCGCGCTCCGCCGGGCTCGGCCCAGGTCGACGGAGACGGCCCACGTCGACGGAGACGGCCTACGGGATGTCCGGGCTACGAGACGTCCGGGCCGTGGATGTGGTGAGTGAATAGCATGGTCATCCAGTAAGTCCTCGTTCGGCAGGAGCCGCACCCATGACAGATCAGAAGCCCATCGAATCGTGGCTCACCGACATGGACGGCGTGCTGATGCATGAGGGTGTGCCGATCCCCGGTGCGGACGCCTTCATCAAGAAGCTCCGCGATTCCGGCAAGCCGTTCCTGGTGCTGACGAACAACTCGATCTACACCGCGCGGGACCTTCATGTGCGGCTCAACCGGATCGGTCTCGAAGTGCCGGTCGAGAACATCTGGACCTCGGCCCTGGCCACCGCCACGTTCTTGGACAATCAGCACCCCGGTGGCACCGCCTATGTGATCGGTGAGGCGGGGCTGACCACCGCCCTGCACGATGCCGGGTACGTTCTCACCGATCACGCGCCCGATTTCGTGATCCTGGGCGAGACCCGGACGTACTCGTTCGAGGCGCTGACGAAGGCCATCCGGCTGATCAACAACGGTGCCCGCTTCATTGCCACCAACCCCGACAACACCGGGCCCTCCCCCGAGGGGGCACTGCCGGCCACGGGCTCCGTCGCCGCGCTGATCACGAAGGCGACCGGCAAGGAGCCGTACTTCGTCGGCAAACCCAACCCGCTGATGATGCGCAGTGCGCTGAACACCCTGGGTGCGCACTCCGAGACGTCCGCCATGATCGGCGACCGGATGGACACGGATGTGCTGGCCGGGCTGGAGGCCGGGATGGAAACGTTCCTGGTGCTCACCGGGCTGACGAGCAGGGGTGAGATCGAGCGCTACCCGTACCGGCCGACCAACGTCGTGAACTCGATCGCGGACCTCGTCGACCTCGTCTGAGCGACGGCTGCCCGGCCGATGGCCCGGGACCGGTGGCCCGGCACTCCGCCCCGCGGTGGAGTGCCGGGCCACCGACGTGCGCCGCCCGTCAGCTGCCGGTGGCCGACTTCCAGGCTTCGACGTACGTGTTCAGGTTGGTGCCGATGTCCGACCAGTCGGGCTCGAAGACCTCGACGCCGTTCAGCAGCTGGGCCAGCGCGATGGCGTTGGCGTCGGTGGCCTCGATGTCCTTGCGGGCGGAGAAGCCGCCGCCGACCGCGCTGACGTCCTTCTGGGCCTGCTCGGAAAGCATGAAGTCGAGCAGCTTCTTTCCGTTGGCGCTGTGCGGGGCCTTGTCGACCAGACCGGCCGCGTACGGCAGGGCGAACGTGGTGGGCTTGCCGCCCTGCTTCGCGGGGAACCAGATGCCCAGGTTGGGCATGTCCTTGGACTGCGCGTAGTTCATCTGGACGTCGCCGTTGGCGGCGAGCAGTTCGCCCTTGTCGACCTTGGGGGCGAGCTTGCCGGTGGAGGCGGACGGTCCGACGTTGTTGGCCTGGAGCTTCTTCAGGTACTCCATCGCCGGCTCCTTGCCGCCGAAGTCGTGCATGGCCTTGATGAGGACGGCCGTGCCGTCACCGGCGACTCCGGGGGTGGAGTACTGGATCTTGTTCTTGAACTTTCCGTCGAGCAGCCCTTCCCAGGTGGTGGGCGCCGACTTCAGCTCCTTCTTGTTGTAGATGAAGCCGAAGTAGTTGTTGACGACCGAGGTCCACTTGGCGTCGGACGCCTTGTCGGCGCCGTCGACCTTGTCGGAGCCGGCCGGTGCGTACGCCGCCAGGAGGCCCTTGCTGTCCGCCTGCTGGATGAACGGGGGCAGGGTGACCAGCACATCGGCCTGGGTGTTGGACTTCTCGCGGACGGCGCGCTGCACCATCTCGCCGGAGCCGCCCTCGACGTACTTGACCTTGATGCCGGTCTTCTTCTCGAAGTCCTTGAACACCTTGTCGTACCAGCCGTCGCCGTTCTCGCCCTTGAGACCGTCGGCGCTGTAGACGGTGACGACCTTTTCGTCCGAGGCGGCCGAGGAGCCGCCGCAGGCGGAGAGGGTGGCGGCGAGGGCGAGGCAGCCGGTGACGGCGGCTATGGGCTTGAGGTGGTTCTTGCGCATGGCAGTCGTATCTCCTGGGTGTCGGCCGGGAGCCGGCCGGAGTCGGTACGGAGTCAGTACGGGGAGGGGGCGGGGGTGCCGACGGGGCAGCGGTACGAGACTTTGGTGTCAGCGGTGCTGGACCCTGGTGTCAGCTGTACGGGACCTTGGTGTCAGCTGTACGGGACCTTGGTGTCAGCGGTACGAGGCCCTGGTGCGGACGCGGGACACGCCGAGCAGCACGAGCAGCGTCGTTCCCATCAGGACCACGGCGACGGCTGCTCCGGTGAACAGTGAGCCGCGGTCGGTGGCCGCGAAGATCTGCACCGGGAGCGGTGTCCAGTCCGGCGGGTAGAGCATCATCGTGGCGCTCAACTCGCCCATGGACAGGGCGAAGCAGAGCCCCGCGGCCGCGGTGAGGGCCGGCAGCAGGAGCGGCAGCTTGATGCGCCACAGGACGTACGAGGGCCGGGCGCCGAGACTGGCCGCCGCCTGTTCGTACATCGGGTCGAGACGTACTATCGCCGCCGAAACCGACGCATAGGCGAACGCGGTGACAAGAATCGTGTGCGCCAGGATCACGATCCAGCGCGTCCCGTTCAGCAGCATCGGCGGCTTGCTGAACGCGACGAGCACGGCCAGGCCCACGACGACGGACGGCACGGCGACCGGCAGCATGAACAGCGCGTCGAGGAACCGCCTGCCGCGGCTGCGCAGCGAGGCGGCGGCGAGCGCGGCCCACGAGCCGACGGTGAGGGCGAGCAGGCTCGCGCTGACGGCGGTGATCAGGCTGGTGGTCAGGGCCTGGAGGGAGTCGCCGCCGGTCGCGGCCGCGTAGTGCCCGGTGGTCGGCCCGGAAGGGAAGGCGCCGGACCAGTTGGTGGTGAACGACGCGGCGAGGATGACCAGCAGCGGCACCGCGAACAGCGGGACGAAGAGCACGAAGAACACGGCCCAGGCGGCCCACTTCCCCGTACGGCTATGCACCAACACGACGGCTCACCATCCGATACAGGCTGTAGAGACCGACGGAGATCGCGATGTTGACGACGGCGACGACGCAGGCGGCCGGGTAGTCGGACTCCAGGATCGCCTTGCTGTAGACGAGCATCGGCAGGGTCGTGACTCCTTTCGCGCCGGTGAACAGCACGATGCCGAACTCGTTGAGACACATCACGAGGACGAGGCTGCCGCCCGCGGCGAGTGCGGGAAGCGCCTCGGGGAGGATCACCTGTCGCACGATCCGGGCCGGCTTCGCGCCCAGCGAGGACGCCACCTCCAGTTGTGCGCTGTCGAGTTGCGAGAACGCGGCGAGCAGCGGGCGCATGACGAACGGGGTGAAGTACGTGATCTCGGCGAGCAGTACGCCCCACGGGGTGGTGAGGAAGTCGAAGGGGCCGCTCGACGCTCCGGTGACGTCCGTCCAGAGGCCGTTGGCCATGCCGACGTTGCCGTAGATGAACAGCAGGGCGAGCGTGATCAGGAACGACGGGAAGGAGAGGAACACGTCGATGAACTTGGCGACCGCCTTGCCGCCGGGGAACGGTACGAACGCGATGACCATGGCCAGGATGAAGCCCAGCACCAGGCATCCGGCCGTGGAGCCGACCGCCAGCCATACGGTGGTCGTCAGCGCGGAGCGGAAGGAGTCGGAGGCGAACACGTCGCCGTACGGGGCGAGCGAGGTGCCGCCCTCGTCCGGGCTGACGGACTGCTGGACGACGAGGGCCAGCGGGTAGAGGAAGACCAGCGCGAGGAGCGCCACGGGCGGCAGCGCCCAGACGAAGCGGGGTACGCGGCGGCCCGCGCGGACCGGGGCCTGCGGGCCGCCCGCCGGCGGGGTCGTCGCGGAGGGCGGCCCCTCGCCCCCGGTGCGCGGACGCGGGGCCGTTGCGGTCCTGATGCCCGGGGTGACGGGGTGCGCGGTGCTAGGGCCTCTCGTTTGGATCACGCCGGGCTCGCGTGCCCCGGCACCGCGCCTCGCCGCGTTGTCGTCAGTCGCCATGGCTCCGCCATGCCTCTTTCCTCCGCCTTGCGATGCACTGCACCGGACCCCGCTCCCTGATCCGGCCTGATCCAAACGAAAGACCCTAACCATCGGCCTCTCCCCCGGCTCCCGGCGCCGTGCCCGCGGGCAGCAGCACCGCGTCCTCGGCCGCGAAGTGCAGCGTGACCTTGTCACCGAGGGCGGGGGTCTCGCGCAGTTCGCGGAGGTCGGCCTTGACCCGGTGCCCGTCGACGTCGACGTACAGCCGGTGCGTGGATCCGCGCCACTGGACCTCGGTGATGGTGCCGCTCAGCGCGTTGGGGCCGTCGCCGAGCCCGACGAGGTGGGGCCGGACGCAGAGGGTGGCGGTGGCGCCGCCGGCCACGTCGCCGGTCGGCACGTCGAGTGCGCGGCCCGCGAAGTCGACCGTGCCGGTGGTGCCGGTGGTGCCGGTGGTACCGGTGGTGCCGACGACGGTGACGGGGAGCAGGTTCGCGTTGCCGACGAACGACGCGGTGAACTCCGTACGCGGACGGCGGTACAGGTCCTGCGGGGTGCCGCAGTCCTGCAGCCGCGCCTTGTCCATGACGGCGATCCGGTCGGCGAGGGTGAGCGCCTCGACCTGGTCGTGGGTGACGTACAGGATGGAGACGTCCGGCAACTCCCGGTGCAGTCGCGCGAGTTCGGCGAGCATGCCGGAGCGCAGCTGGGCGTCGAGCGCGGAGAGCGGTTCGTCGAGCAGGAGGACGCCGGGGCGGATGGCGAGCGCGCGGGCGATGGCGACGCGCTGCTGCTGGCCGCCGGACAGTTCGCGCGGGTAGCGCGTGGCGTAGGCGGCCATGCCGACGAGTTCGAGGGCCTCGGCGACCCGCTCGGGGATCTCCGCCTTGGCCGCCTTGCGGGCCTTCAGCCCGAAGGCGACGTTGTCCTGGACCCGCATGTGCGGGAAGAGGGCGTACTGCTGGACGACCATGCCGATGCCGCGCTTGTGCGGCGGCAGCCCGGTGACGTCCCGGTCGCCCAGGTAGACCCGGCCCGAGGCGGGCTGCACGAATCCGGCGACGGCGCGCAGGGCGGTGGTCTTGCCGGACCCGGAGGGCCCGAGCAGCGCCATGACCTCGCCGGGTTCGACGGTCAGATCGAGCCGGTCGAGGACGGTGTTCCCGCCGTACGCGACGCTGACCCGGTCGAATCTGATCCCGCTGCGAACGGCCGCGGCCCCGCCCGTCATGCCTCTGCCCGCGCGATCAGATCCGGGAGTTCGGCGACCGAGCCGAGGACGTGCGTGGCGCCGTGGCGGGTCAACTGGTCCTTGTCGTGGGCGCCGGTGAGGACGCCCACGACGAGTCCGGCGCCGGAGCGTACGCCGCTGAGCATGTCGTACGAGGTGTCGCCCGCGACGACGGTCTGCTGGACGCCGTCGACGGCGCCGGTGCGCAGGAACGCGGCGAGGACCATGTCGGGGTAGGGGCGGCCCCGGCCGCCCGCGTCGGCCGGGCAGAGGGTCAGGGCGACCAGGTCCTGCCAGCCGAGCGCGGCCAGGATGGCGTCCTGGGTGGTGCGGGCGAAGCCGGTGGACAGGACCACGGTGCGGCCCTCGCCCTTGAGCCGCTCGATGGCCTCGCGGGCGCCGGGGATCGGCGCGATGCGGCCGCCGTCGACCAGCTCTCCGTACGCCCCCTCGAAGGCGGTGTTGGCCTGCTGGGCGCGGTCCTCGTCGCCGAAGAGGTGACGGAAGACGGAGATCTTGGACTCGCCCATGGTGGCGCGTACGTAGTCGAGCTTCTCCGCGTGGTCGGCGGAGCCGGGCTCCACGCCGAGGCGTTCGGCCGCGGCGGAGAACGCCTGCTCGACGAGGCCGCCGTCGGCGACGGTGGTGCCGGCCATGTCGAGGACGATCAGGCCGAGGCGGTTCTCGGGGTTCTGCGTGGTCAACTTCTTCACCAGCCCAGTTCGTTGGCGGTCGTTTCGGCGATGGCGGGCGAGCAGGTCATGCCCCGGCCGCCCGGTCCGGTGACCAGCCAGACGCCGTCTCGCACCTGCTGGCGGTGGACGACCCGGCTGGTGTCGGTGCACTGGGCGTAGACCCCGGCCCAGCGGTGGCGGATCCTCGGCAGCGGGCGGCCCAGGAAGGCTTCGACGACCCCGGTGAGGTGCTCGTACGGCTCCTCGACGGTGTCGAAGGAGAAGGGGTGCTCGTACTCGTGGGTGTCGCCGATGGTCAGTCCGCCGTCCCGGCGCTGCACCATCAGGAGCTGCATCTTGTGCTCTGCGGCGGTGGGCGCCTGCGCCTGCTCGGCGTTGAGCGTGTCCAGCGCCTCGCTCCGGTACGCCGGGTAGTAGCGGAAGCTGTCGCCGTCGGCGACGGAGGTGGTGAGCGGCTCGCCGAGCGGGTCGGTCTGCATCATCTGGAGGCGGACGCGGCGCACCGGCAGATCGGGGCCGGCCAGTTCGCGGACGAGTCCGCCGAGCCAGGCACCGGTGGCCAGGATCACGGCGTCACCGGTGTGCACATCGCCGTGGTCGTCGCGGACGGCGGCGGTGCCCACCACCTCGCGGACCTCGCGCCCGCCCAGGTACGTATAGCGCCCGGACTTCAACAACTCCTGCTTCAGCGCGAGTTGCGCGGTGCGCGGCTCGACCGCCGCGTCCCGCTCGCACCACAGCGCGGCGGCGAACTCGCCGCGCAGCGCGGGGTTGACCGCGCGGGCCTCGTCGGCGGTGAGCAGCTTGTAGCCGCGGGCCGCCGCGTCGGGGCGGGCGACGGCCGCCTCGGCGACGGCGGTCTCCAGCTCGGTACGGAGCGGAGTGAGCGAGCCGCAGGCCCGGAACCCGAGGCCGGGAACCCGGGCCCCGATGCCCTCCCACAGCTCACGGGCGCGCAGCGCGGTCTCCAGTTCCTCGCCACCGGCCCGGCCGCTGACCCATATCTGTCCGAAATTGCGGAGCGATGCCCCGCGCGCCTCGCTCTCGCGCTCGACCTGTACGACCTCGTGGCCGCGGTTCACTGCGTGCCAGGCGTGCATGGTTCCCACCACGCCGGCTCCTACGACGATGACTCTCACGACGGACACGCTCCTCGGGGCCGGTGACCCGTACGGATCGATACGGCAACGGGAGGGTGAACTGGACCCCAAGCTTGGACTAGACCCGTTACCTTCTCGTTATCGACCTGGGTGGGCCGACGACCGCGGTGACAGCAGTGTCTGCGGTGACCGCGGTGACCGCGGTGACAGCGGTGACAGCGGTGACCGCGGTGACCGCGGTGACCGCCGGAGAAGTGGTCAGCGTCCGTCCTGCGGACCCAGGTGCGCGGTGAAGGAGAACCGGTCCCCGCGGTACAGCGTCCGTACGCGCTCCAGCGGCTTCCCGTCCGTATCGCGCGAGATCCGGTGGATCAGCAGCATGGGCAGGGCGGGCGGCGTACCGATGAGCAGCGCCTCGCGCGGTGTCGCGAGCACGGTCTCGATCCGCTCGTCCGCATCGCCGAAGGGGATCGAGAGCCGGTCGCGCAGGTAGGCGTAGAAGGACGAGTCGGGGTCGAACTCCGTGTCCAGGTCCGGTACGCGGGCGACGGAGACGTACGTGCTCTCCAGGCCGACCCGGTCGTCGTCGGCGAGGAGCACCCGCTCCAGGTGCCAGACCGGTTCGCCGCGCCCCACCCCTACGTCGTCGGCGAGCGCCTCGGGGCAGGGGAACCGTTCCAGTCCGATGAGGTGACGGCCGGGGGTACGGCCCTGGCGGCGTACGCCCTCCGTATAGCTCGCCAGCGAGAGCGGCTGCTCCAGCTTCGGGCCCGCGACGACGGTGCCGCGCCCCTGGCGGGCGAGCCGCCCCTCCAGCAGGAGTTCGCGCAGGGCCTGGCGCACCGTCTCGCGCGAGACTTCGTAGCGCTCGGCGAGATCGCGTTCGGTGGGCAGCAGGCCCCCCTCGCCCAACTCGTCTATGAGGACGGCGACATGAGCCTTGACGGCGTAGTACTTGGGGATGCGGCCGTGCTCCGGGATGCCGGAGCGGATGGGTGCGCCAGGTGTCTGATCGTGCGGGTAGTCCACGGCCCGATGGTGGCAGACGGACATGAACACTCGTGGACGGACGGTTCAGCGGCCGGTCCCGGAGCGGGGGCGGCGCATGCGGCGGGACCGGATCACCAGGGCCCCGCCACCGATCAGGAACCCGGCGACGGTGATGCCCGGGTACGGAAGGGTGGCCGAGCCGGTATGGGCCAGTTCGGGGAGGTCGCCCCCTGTCTGGGTCCGGCCGGGTGCGAACGGGCGGGGGGTGTCGCCGGTGGCGGGGGCGTCGTGGCGGGTTTCGCCGGTCCCGTGGGTCTTGCCGGCGGTGGAGGTGTCACCGGTAATGGGGGTCTCGTTGGTGGCGGGGGCCTCATTCGTACCGGGAGTCTTGTTCGTACCGGGTGTCTCGTTGGTGCCGGGAGTCTTGTTCGTGCCGGGGGCCTCGTTCGTACCGGCAGTCTCGTTCGTACCGGGGGCCTCCTTCGTACCGGCAGTCTCGTTCGTGCTGGGGGCCTCGTTCGTGCTGGGAGTCTCGTTCGTACCGGGGGTCTCGCCGGTCCCACCGATGATTCCGGTCCCTTCGGTGTCTCCGGTCCCTCCGATGTCTCCCGTATCAGCTGTGTCGGCCGTCTCGTCGCTGTCACTGTCGCTGTCACCGGTGCTGTCCTCGACGACGGCGAACGGGTAGTCGTCGGACTCGCCGACCCAGGACCCGTCGTCCTTCCCCGCCCCGCCGCTCGCCGCGTGCCGGCGCTGGACGATCGCCGCGCTGGCGGTGATCCGGCCCGGGACGGCGTCGGAGGTGAACGCCATCCGGACCTCGACGGTGACGGTATGACCCGCTGGGACGGTGAAGCCTTCGAAGTCGTCGGCGCCGTCGCCGCCGAAGACGCCGATGTGTTCGTCCTGGTCGGTGGTCTCCCAGCTGACCCGGTGCTCCACATCGGGACGGGCGGGCTCGGCGAACTCCAGCTGGATCTGGCCGGAGGTCAGCTTCCGGTTCTCGTCGGTGAGGACCAGCACGGGGTGGATGGCCCGGCACGACTCGGTGGTGGTGTTGGTCAGGTCCAGGAACCAGGTTCCGTAGCCGCCGCCGGGTGCGTAGGTGTCGGGCCCGCCGCGGATGCGGGTGCTGATCGGGAAGTCGCTCGCCTCCGGATCACCACAGGCGGGCTGCTGGTCGGCGGTGGTGGCGTCCGGCTTCGAGACCGGGGTGACCGAAGGCGCCGCGGCGGATGCGGCGGAGGCGCCGCCGAGGACCACGGGGACCACGCTCGCCGCCGCCAGCCCGAGCGCGAGCCCGTGCCGCGTCCGGCCGGGAGGCGGAGACGAGGACGAGGACGGGTGCGGCGAGGGAGGAGGGGCGGGGGCGGCGGACACGGGAAGGGAGGCGGCGGCGGTCAGGGGGAGGGACGCGGGACCGGATGCGGGACTCGGCTCGGGGGTGGGTGCGGACGGCGTGGCCGACGGGGGTGGTGTCGGGGACATGCGGGGTCACCCTTCGCTGCTCGCGGGAACGGTCGGCTGGGAGGGTGTTGAAGACCTTGGCCGGACCGGAGGTCGGCGGTCGGCGCGTACAGCCACAAGGCGCAAGGGACGCGCGCGCCGGCCGCCACGGGTCCGGCCAAGATCTTCAGCACCCGCCCAGCCTGTGCGCCGGAGTTCACCGGTTTCTGCGCCGCGACGCTGCCACGCACGCGCGTGGCGCCCGGCACCGACATGCCGCAGGGCCGCCCGGTCGGCCGCCGGGAACCGCTCGCCCGGCCCAGTCCGCACCCCGCGGCCCGCGCCGTCGGCCGCGCACGCCGGACACCGGTAACACGAAGGAGAACCGGTATCCGGACCCGCCCACCCCGCTCATCCCCCGTCCGCGCCCGCGACCCGCCCGAACAGCGGGGCCAGGACCAGTTGCGCGGCCCCCTCCGCGACCGGCCGGTCCCCTCCCCCGGCGGCCGTCACCGGAACCGGCACGTCGACGCCGCCCAGCCGGGCGCGCTCGTCGATCACAGCGCGGACGCCTCGTACGTACGCGTCGGGATCGGCGGCGACGGTACGGCCGCCGAGCACCACCCGGTCGATGTCGAGCAGCCCGACGAGGTTGGCGGCGCCGGTTCCCAGCACCCGGGCGGCCTCCGCGACATCGCCGCGGGCGACGGCGGCGAGACAGAGCGCCTCGATGCAGCCGCGCCCCCCACAGCCGCACACCGGCCCGTCCAGCTGGACCGTCTGGTGCCCGAACTCACCGGCCCCGGTACGCGCCCCGCGGTGCACCTCCCCGCCCAGGACCAGCCCGGCACCGAGCCCCGTCCCGAGGTGCAGATACGCGAAGTCGCCCGCGCCCGCCACGCGCAGGGCGAGCCCGAGAGCGGCGGCATTGGTGTCCTTGTCGACGACGACGGGCAACCCGGTCCTCGCGGCGAGCGCGTCCCGCAACGGATAGCCGTCCCACTGCGGAAACCCGGTGACGCGGTGCAGCACCCCGCCCCGGTGGTCGAGCGGCCCGGGCACCGCGACGCCGACCCCGAGCACCGGCCGGCCGGCGAGCCGCGCGGCGGAGGCAGCCCCCGCGCCCCCGTCCCGCACGGACGAAACCGACCCCACACCCCCGCCCCGCACGGACGCGACCGCGTACGCCGCCGTTGCGAGCACCTCGTCCGCCGGGGCGCCGAAGTCCAGCGGGGCGGTGCGGCTCTCGGCGACCGTGCCGGCCAGGTCGACCAGGACCACCGTCAGCTCGTCGCGGTCCAGGTGCAGGCCGATCGCGTGACCGGCGTCCGGGACCAGCCGCAGCACGGTGCGCGGCTTGCCTCCGGTGGAGGCGCGGTGGCCCGCCTCGGTCGCCAGGCCCTCGGCCCGCAGCCGGGCGGTGATCTTGCTGACGGCCTGCGGCGTGAGCCCCGTGCGCTCGGCGAGTTCGAGCCTGCTGATGCCGCGCTCGCCCGCCACCCGCAACAGCTCCAGCACCAGCGCCGCGTTGTGGCTGCGCAGGGTCGGCAGGTTGGCGCCGCTATTACTCCTGTTCACCGCCTCATTGTCCCTGTTGCTTGCACTATGGCAACAGCGTTGCTTAAGTGTCAGCCATGACCACGACTGGCAACGCGACCCACGAGACGCACGGACTGTCCGAGGCCCCTCTGTCGTCGAAGACCCCTCGGCTGTCCGGGACCCCCCTGCGCGTCGGACTCGTCGGCTACGGCCTGGCGGGTTCCGTCTTCCACGCCCCGCTGATCGCCGCGACCGAGGGCCTCGTCCTCGACACGGTCGTCACATCGAGCGAGGAGCGGCGGGCGCAGGCGCGCGCCGAGTTCCCGGACGTACGGTTCGCCGGGTCGCCGGAGGAGCTGTGGGGGCGCGCGGACGAGCTCGATCTGATCGTGATCGCCTCGCCGAACAGGACCCATGTCCCGATCGCGACCGCCGCGATCGAGGCCGGTCTGCCGGTCGTCGTGGACAAGCCGATCGCCGGTACGGCCGCCGAGGCGCGGGAGCTCGCGGCCCTCGCCGAGGAGCGCGGGCTGCTGCTCTCGGTGTTCCAGAACCGCCGCTGGGACAACGACTTCCGCACCCTCGCCCGCCTGGTCGCGGACGGCGAGCTGGGGACCGTGCAGCGCTTCGAGTCCCGTTTCGAGCGGTGGCGCCCGCAGCCGAAGGGCGGCTGGCGCGAGTCGGGCGATCCGGGGGAGATCGGCGGGCTGCTGTACGACCTGGGCAGCCATGTCGTCGACCAGGCGCTCGTGCTGTTCGGACCGGCGGTGCGGGTGTACGCGGAGTCCGACGTACGCCGCCCCGGCGCCGCCGCCGACGACGACACGTTTCTCGCGATCACGCATGCCGGCGGGGTCCGCTCGCATCTTTTCGTCAGCGCCACCGCGGCCCAGCTCGGTCCGCGCTTCCGGGTGCTCGGCTCGACCGCCGGCTACGTGAAGTACGGCCTCGATCCGCAGGAGGCCGATCTGCGCGCGGGCGCACGCCCGGCGGCGGGCCGGCCGTGGGGCGAGGAGCCCGAGGAGCTGTGGGGCCGGATCGGTTCGGGCGAGTCCCCGCTGACGGGCGGCGGCGCCCCGGTTCCTACGCTGCCGGGCGACTATCCCGCGTACTACGCGGCGGTCACCGACGCGCTGCTCGGAAAGGGCGACAATCCAGTGACCGCCCTCCAGGCCGCAGCGGCCCTGGACGTACTGGAGGCCGCCCGCCGCTCGGCCCGCGAGGGGGTCACCGTGACCCTGCCCGCCGCACCCCCGTCCGTCTCCGCCGACACCGAGGAGCAGCCCGAATGAACCCCACCGCTCCGACCATCTCCGAGCTCATCGCCCAGGAGCGCCGACTGACGCTGCCGCATTTCAGCTACGACGACGCGTACGCGCTCGGCGGCCTGCTCGTCGCGATGGCCCGGGAGAGGCACGCCCCGATCGCGATCGACATCCGACGCGGCGCGCAGCAGCTGTTCCATGCCGCGCTGCCGGGATCGAGCGCGGACAACGACGCCTGGATCGACCGCAAGCGCCGGGTCGTGGAACGCTTCGGCGAGAGCTCGTACCTGGTCGGATCCCGGTTCCGGGCGAAGGGCACGACGTTCGACGACACCTCGCGCCTGGACCCGGACGCGTACGCCGCGCACGGGGGTTCGTTCCCGATCGCGGTCGAGGGCGCGGGGGTCATCGGCTCGGTGACGGTCTCGGGCCTGCCCCAGGCGGAGGACCACGCCCTGGTGGTCGAGGCGCTGGAACACTTCGCGACGACGATCGGCGCATGACGCGAAGGAGGGGGTGGGGCGCCGCTCACACAGCGCCCCACCCCTCCGACCTTTACTGCGGCATTCCGATGGGTCGCCCCAGGACCTCATCCTCGGGCCCACACCAGCCGATCAAGCCCACGCCGGCCAAATCCGGCCCGTCCGGCGATTGAGGACATCTTTCAGCCCGTCCGGCGATTGAGGACGAACCGGCCACCCGGACGCCCCGGGCAGACCGGCCCCGCCACCACCCCCGCCGCCGCTACGCGTCCTTCAGTTCCTGCCGCTGCCGCCCCAGCCCGACGATCTCCAGCTCCACGACATCCCCGGCCCGCAGGTACGGCTTGGGCTCGGGCCGCCCCAGGGCGACCCCGGCCGGCGTCCCGGTGTTGATCACATCGCCCGGGTACAGCGTCATGAAGTGGCTGAGATACCGGACCACCTCGCCCACCGGGAAGATCTGGTCGGCCGTCGTACCGTCCTGCTTCAGCTCACCGTTGACCCAGAGCTTCATCGGCAGCGCCTGCGGATCGGCGATCTCGTCCGCCGTCACCAGCCACGGCCCCAGCGGGTTGAACGTCTCGCAGTTCTTCCCCTTGTCCCAGGTGCCGCCGCGCTCGATCTGGAACTCGCGCTCGGAGACGTCGTGCGCCGTCGCGTAGCCGGCGACGTGCGCGAGCCCCTCCTCGGCGGACTCCAGGTACCGGGCGGTGCGCCCGATGACGACCGCGAGCTCGACCTCCCAGTCGGTCTTGACGCTGCCGCGCGGCACCAGCACCGTGTCTTCGGGCCCGATGACGGTGTCCGGCGCCTTGAAGAACAGGATCGGCTCGGCGGGGATCTGCGCGCCCGTCTCGGCGGCGTGGTCGTGGTAGTTCAGCCCGATGCACACGATCTTGCCGATCCCGGCGAGCGGCGGACCGACCCGCAGCCCGTCGGCGTCGAGCTCGGGCAGTTCGCCGGGCGCGGCCGCGGCGGCCCGTACCCGGGCGAGCGCGGACTCGTCGGCGAGCAGCGCACCGTCGATGTCGGTGACGATCCCCGACAGGTCACGCAGGGTTCCGTCCTCGTCCAGCAGCGCCGGTCGTTCCGCGCCGGCCGTACCCACACGAAGCAGCTTCAACGGTGTTTCTCCCCTTGATCGAGATCGGGCCCGTCGGATGGGTGGCGGCCATCGCAGGCTTGTCCGATCGTCCAAGACATCCGATCAATTCGCAAGGCCCTGTTCACACACTGGACCGGCGCACTCGCCGCCCCGGTTACACCGCGGTGGCCACGGCGGTGCCCGCGGCCGGCATGTCGCGGTAGAGGACGGCCCGTTCGATCGCGGTCCAGGTCGTGCTCGTGACGACGTACAGCGCGGCGGCGAGCGGTACGACGGACACGGTGAAGAGGGTGGCGAAGGACATCAGGGGCATGAGCTTCGTCATCGCGCCCATACCCGGGACCGGCTGCCCGTCGGGGCCGGTGGTCGGGGTGACGGGGTTGGCGGTCATCTGCCGCTTCGTACGCCGGAAGTTGAAGGTCGCCACGACGGCGACGATCGCGAACAGGCCGAGGTAGACCATGCCCTGCGCCCCGAACAGCCCGCCGTGCGCGAGCGCGTCGTGCCAGCGCTCGCCGAGCGGGGCGTCGAAGAGCTGGTGACCGAGGAGCGCGTTGGGGTCGCCGCCGATCTTCTGGCTGGAGAAGAGGTGGTAGAGGAGGAAGAAGGCGGGCATCTGCAGCAGGCTGGGCAGGCAGCCGGACAACGGTGAGACCTTCTCCTCCTTGTGCAGCTCCATGAGCGCCTTCTGCATGCGCTCGGGGTTCTTGCCGTGCTTCTTGCGCAGCTCGGCGATCTGCGGCTGGAGCCGGGTGCGGGCCTTCTGCCCGCGCGCCGCGGCCCGCGACAGGGGGTGCACGGCGAGCCGCACGAGCGCCGTGAACAGGACGATGGCGGCGGCCGTGGACGCGGTCTGGAAGAGCGGGTGCAGCACATCGGCCAGCGCGCCGACCAGGCCGGCGAATGCGGACATGAAGACGGACATGGGTGAGCCCTCCGGGGGTCTCGTCGTGCCGGGAAGTGAGGACGAACTCGGCATGACGAACCGCGAGGGGGTGCCTACGGGCAGAGGTGCCCACGGGCAGAGTGCCTACGGGCAGAGGTGCCCACGGGCAGAGTGCCTACGGGCAGAGGTGCCTACGGGCAGGGGCGCCCACAGGCAGAGGCGTCTACGGGTACTGAGGTGGACCCGGGGACTGCTGAGAACCCCTACGCGGCCGTCGGAAGGGCGCGGCCGGGAGCTCGGGGGCGTCTGCGGCCCTTGGCGTCCGGGTCTCGCTGGGGCAGGAACGCGGTGCGTTTCTCCCGGTCGCGCATGGCCGTACGGACCCGGGTGCGGGGTACGGGGACGGCGCAGCGGGCGCTGACGACCGAGGCGGCGACGAGCGCCGAGCCGGCGGCCGCGGTGGCGGCGAGCGCGACGGCGGCGGAAAGGCTGCCGCCTTCGGCGAGGAGGACCTCGGTCACGAGGAAGAACAGCAGTCCGGCGGGGCGGAGCAACCGGGCGAGGCCATCGCGCAGACGCGTCGTGTCACCGCTCATCGGCCCCTCCCCTCTCCCTGCGTTCGCGCGTTCGACTCTTCAGCCGTTATACACGATGGGTCCGACACGGCCATCGGCCTTGAGGAGCGTTCGGTCTCCGGCGGTCACGTCGGTCGCCCGACGGCGACCGACGGCAACGGTCAGCGTCCTGCCCCCGTGAGAGCGCCGCTGAGCCGCGTGTCCTCCCCGTCCGCCCCCGCGTCCTTGACCGGAGGACCGATCTCGTCCCGTGCGAGCACCTCGCTGTCCGGCCGTTCGTCATGCTCGCGCGGCCCCGCGTACGTCACGGCGAGCGCGACGACGAGGTTCGCGCCGAGCGCCACGATGCCCGCGTTCACGCCCCACACCGGATCGTTCTCCGTGAACACGAACCCGCACACCACGCCCACGCCGACGACCAGCCCGCTCATCGCACCGAGCAACGTCAGCCGCCGCCATATCAGCCCCAGCAGCACCATGGGGAGCAGCTGCGCCATCCCCTCGTACGAGATGAGCGAGAGCCGTACGAGAGTGTTCGGTGCGGTGTACGTGAGCACCAGAGCGATCACGCCCGCGGCCACCACGACGGTCTGCGCGACGCCCTTCTGCCGCCGCTCCCACCGCGGTACGAGCGACAGCACACTGCGCCCCCACATCGTGCCGATGACCAGCATGAAGACGGCCATCGGCACGATCGACGAGAGCGCCGCCGCCACGCCGATGACGCCGACCGCCCACGCGGGCAGCGAGTCCACGACGAGCTTGAAGAGCGCCAGGTTGGACTCGGCGCCGACGAGCCCGGGCACGACGAAGAGCGCCGCCATGCCGAGCAGCATCGGCACGAAGAGCAGCACGTTGTAGGCGGGCAGCCACATCGCGTTGCGGCGCAGTACGTCGGCGTTCTTCGCGCCGAGGTAGCCGGCGACGGTCGTCGGGAAGATCACCACGGTGAGGGAGTTGAGGAACGAGGTGGTGATGAACCACGCCTGCCCGAGCCCGCTGTTTCCGTGCCCGGGGAAGGTAAGCCAGTCGCTCTTCTCGGTGACGAGCCGGTCGAGGAAGGGCCCGTACCCGTCGAAGTAGTGCAGCGGTACGTAGAAGGCGAGGAACCCGAGTGTGGCGATGACGAGGACGTCCTTGAGTACGGACACCCACGCGCTGCCGCGCAGCCCGCTCACCACGACGAAACCGGTGGTGACGGCGAACGCTATGAAGTAGGCCCAGTTCAGGCTGATGGCACCGTAGGAGATCGTCGAGACGACCACGCCCATGCCGGTGATCTGGAGCTGGATGTACGGCAGCAGGAAGACGGTCGCGAGGACGGCGACCAGCGCACCGAGCCAGGGCCGGCCGAAGCGGTGCGCCACCATGTCGGTGATCCCCACGAGCCCGTGCTTGCGTGCGTACGCCCAGAGCGTCGGCCCGACGACGTAACCGAGGGCGTACCCGCAGGACATGTACGCCACCACGTACAGCACCGGCGCCCCGTAGTTGTAGCCCCATCCCGCCGCGCCCAGGTAGCTGAAGCTGGTGTAGCCCTCGCCGGCCATCAGCACCCAGATGAACACGGTCCCGAGACTGCGCCCGCCCACGGACCACTCGGCGAGCCCGCCGCCCGCTCCGTTCCCCTTTCGCCGCCCGCGCATCGCGAGCAGCCCGAGGGCGACGGTGGCGACCATGAAGATCCCGAAGACGGAGGTCGCGATCGCGGCGTTCACCGGCGGTCCCCCCGCCGGGTCAGCCATACGGCGACGGGTGTCAGCAGGGTCGCCCCGAGCAGCCATACGAAGAGGAACGGCAGTCCGAGAACGACGGGATGGACCCGGTTCACGAACGGCAGCACTCCCAGGTACAGCACATAGGGGACCAGCAACCACAACAACTGCGGACGTCGTCTGAGCACGTCAGGGAACCTTAGTGCGACCCGGCTACCGCGCCCGGACATCCGTCAGCCTCCCCCAGACAACAAGCCGGTACCGGGAGGTGAATTCGGGCGTGCACGTAGTGAGCGTCACATAGGAACCGGGCGTTCCGTACCCCGCGTACGGCTTCACGTTGCTGCGCGGGACGGCCGCGATGACACCGCTGTCGCGGGCGCTGGTCTGCCCGAGCGTCCGGTCGACGGTGTACGTGTAGACGGCGTCCCGGGTCTCGATGTCGATCCGGTCGCCGCGCCGCAGCCGGTTGATGTACCGGAAGGGCTCGCCGTGGGTGTTGCGGTGCCCGGCGAGCGCGAAGTTGCCCGGCCGGCCGGGCTGCGCGGTGCGCGGGTAATGCCCGACGTACCCCTTGTCGAGGACGCCGCGCTTGCTGATGCCCTGGGCGACGGGGGCGGTGAGCCCGAGCCGTGGGATACGGATGACGGCGTACGCCTGATCCCAGCGCGGCGCGGCGGATGGCGGCGCGGTATGGCCCGCGGACGAACGGCCGCCCGGGGCCCCGCTGTCCGCGGCACGCCCGCTCCCGGCCCGGCCTCCGCCTCTGCCCCCGCTTCCCCCGTCCTTGAGTCCTTGTGGCTCGCTCCACTCCCTCTCCAGGGCCTGAACCCGGTGTTCGGCGTCGGCGCGGGCCTGCCGGTTGGTCCACCACAGCTGATGAACAACGAGCAACAACAGGACGACCCCGAGGGTCACCACCACCTCTGCGCCCGTCCAGAGCCCGCGCGCGGCCATCCGCCGCCCCCGCGAGTTCCGCTGCACCACGACCGGTATCCGCTCCCGCACGGCCCGCACGATAAGGCCATGTCCCGTAACTCTCCAGGGCCGGAACAAGCCTCCGTCCGGATGCCGTACAGCAGTACGGTGTGGTTCATGCGCCCCGACACGCCTGCCGATCACACCACCGAAGCCGAGCGCCTGCTGCGCACCGCGGCGCAGTACCCCGAGGACCGTGAGCCGCTGTTCCTCCAGGCCGCTGCCCATCTGGAGCTCGCCGGTGACCGCGCCCGCGCCACCACCCTCTACGACGAGCTGCTCGGCTCCCCCGGCCTCGACCACCCGCACCTGGTCAAGGCCCTGAACGCGGCCAACCTGTGGGAGTACGGCCACGAGGCCGAGGCCCGCGCGATCCTCGACGGCATCCGCGCCGCGGGCCCGCTCGACCCGGCGCCCTGGGAGATCGCGGCCGAAACCCTCGAATCGCATGACGAGCTGGATGCGGCGCACGACTGCTTCACGGCCGCGCTGACGCTCCTCCTGACGCCGGGCGAGGAGGTTCCGTACGCCGTGCAGTCGCTGCTGATCGGCCGGCACCGGGTGCGCAGGCTGATGGGCGCCGACCACGACGCCTGGGACGAGCTGGCCGACACCGTGCACACGGCCGCCGTCCCGCTGGACGAGCTGCACGACCCGAAACGCCTGTGGGCGCTGGGCTCCTCGGACCCGGGCGAGCTCCGGGCCGAGATCACCCGCCTCCGCGCCGAGCTGGGCACGTACCGCACCGCGCTGTCCCGCCCGTTCCCGGTGGCGGTGCTGCACTGGCCGGCCGCCGAGTTCGACGAACTCCTCACCGCGTACCCGAACCTGCGCAGCGAGTACCCCTCCCGCCCCGACCACCTGGCCCGCCTGGAGGCCGCCCTCCGCGACCTCCACCAGGCCGGCACCCCGAACCTCGGCCTCGTGACCGGCACGGTCCCGTCGTACGAGGCCTTCGCCGCCTCGGAGGCCACGTCCCCCGCCGACCCGGACCTCCTCCCCCAGTACGCCACCACCCTCGCCGCCCGCGGCCGCGCCGTCCCCTGGCCCCCGGCCCGGACCGCCGCCTGCTGGTGCGGCTCGGGCCGGACGTACCAGGAGTGCCACGCCGCGGCGTGACGGCCCCGGCCGATCGGGGGCCCGGCCACAACAAGGCCCCCGACCCGGTGCCACGTCGTCGTTCTGCCGTCGGGCCGCCCGGCGGCGACGCGCCCCCGTTGCCTCCTGCCGGCGTAGCCCCGGGTCCCGCCCCGCACCGGCAGCGGCCGGGGCGGGGCGGGGCCATGCCGTAGGTCAGAACTTCCAGGCGGGGTCGTTCGCGATCTTCAGCAGTGCGGTGGTGTCCAGCTGCGGCTGTGACCGCGCGTTGCGCGCCCCCTTCGCGTCCGGCCGGCCGGTCCACTGCTGAAGGGTCACCGTTCGGCCGTCCTTGCGCAGCACCCGGACGTACCAGGACGGCTGTCCGTCCCGGGGCAACCGCAGCGTCACGGCCTCCGCCCGTGCGCCGTCGGCGAGTTCGACCACCTGGCAGTCGCTCGCCGGGGCGGTGTCGCGCGGAGCCGGGGCTCCCGGCCGGGGGGTGAACTTCGGCATCGTGATGCTCGCGCAGAGCGGCACCTTCGGGCCCTTGGCCGTGTATTCCGCTCCGCCGACGAACTCCACCGGGCCGGTGCCGCTGTCCCACTGCACGCGGTAGGTCCGGCCGGGGAAGTCTCCCTCCCGGATGGTCGTCTTCCCCGGCGGGAGCAGCCCGACCAGGGTGTCGCCGAGCTGCTTGCTGCTCCACCGGGTCGTGTGCTCGGTTCCCGGCCCGAAGGCGTCGGGCCGCAGGGTCTGCGGTGCCGCGCTGTCGGCCGCGGCGGGCACCAGCGGGCCGACGAGCGGGTCGGCCGCGGCCAACGAGGTCGCGCCCGGGTCGGCGCCGGGCGTGACCAGTGCCAGGGTGGCCACCGCCGCCCCCGCGGTCAGGCCCACTCCGGCAAGTGCTCCGCGGCGGCGGACACGGCTGCGTCGTCCGGCCGCGACGGCCGTGTCCACGCTGGTCCGCAGAGGCGGCTCGTCATGGAGCCCGGCCTCCAGAAGGGTCTTTACATCGTGGTTGTTCATCGCAGTACGACCTTCTCTCGAGTGGAATCGGCTGGAGGAGCGAACGCTCCGAACGAGTCGGAGTCCGCGTCGTCCCCCAGGAGGGAGCGCAGGCGGGCCAGTGCCCGCGCGGTGTGGCTCTTCACCGTGCCGATGGAGCAGCCCATGGCCGCGGCGGTCGCGGCGATGTCCAGATCGGCCCAGTAGCGCAGCACCACCACTGCCCGCTGCCGCGGCGGCAGGACGGCCAGCGCGGCGCGCACCTGGAGTCCCAGTGCCGGATCCGCACAGGGCTCGGCGCGGTCGGGCAGTACGCAGGAGGGCTGTTCGCGACGCCAGCGCCGCCGCATGTGGTCGACGCAGGCCCGGGTCAGTACGCGGTGGGCGTACGCCTCCATGTTCCGTATCTGACGCCGCCGCCCCCACACGGAGTACAGCTTCGCCAGTGCCGTCTGCGTGATGTCCTCGGCGTGGTGCCAGTCACCGCACATCAGGTAAGCGGCGCGGCGCAGGTGCACCAGCCGCTCCTGGGCGAAGCCGCGGAATTCCTCCACGTCACCGGTACGCAATGCGTGCCTCCTTTCGTCTCTGCCCCCTTCGACGGAGCGGACCGGGCACGGGGATGTCACGGGCCGTGAGATCTCTCCGAATAATTTTTTCTGACGCCCCGTGACCTCCCTGCACCCCGTCCGCTCCCTCGTTCCTGTCGAGACATGGGAGTAAGCGGCGCCCGCGTCCGGAGCGTCCGCCCCTGCGATGCGGGCGGGCGCTCCCGCGGGGCCGCGCGATCGAGAGGACACGTACGCGAGGCATACGTACGGCAGGCCCGCCGACGGCCGTCGTGCAACTACGCGCAGGGGCCCGGTACGGCAGGCAGCACGTCCAGCTGAAAGGTCGGCTCGGTGCTCAGGTCCGCAATGCTCCCATCCAGACCGGAGCGGGGAGAGCCGGGCGAGGACGCTTCGGTGGCATCGGGAACGACCGCCTCGGCTGCATCCTCGACGCCGATGGAAGTTACGTTGAGTTGATCAGGACACCCTCCTGAAGACCCTCCATCCAACACGGGCAGGCGCATGCGAGAGCGGCTTCGTCAGTCCTGCTTGATAGAACTGCATACATAGCTGACGAGATGAGGGGGACTCGGCGATGCCCAACGACTTTGCAGGCGACGCAGCTCCGGTTGCTGGGCTCTACGAGACGCTGATCACCCATCGTCTCGAAGAGCGTATGAAGCAACTCGACTCCACAGGCTGGCGCTCCATCGATGAAATAGTCGGCGCTGAATCTGCACCTCACGTGCTGTCACGCCACATCGGGAGCGTCGTGCGGCGGATCCTCCAGGGCCTCTCACCCGCGGAGCAGGTGGTCGCCGCCAACCACATCCTGGATTCGCTCAACACCATCGAAGGTGCGACCGAGTGGGTCGATCTCGTCATCGAGGGCCCCCGGCAATTGCTCGCAGTTGCGGAGCAAGAAGCTCCTGGCGTCTACGCGATTCGCCCGGCTACACCCCTCTCCGAGACGGCACTGATCACCAACTCGCCTGATGATCCGAGCCTGGGCTTTGAACTGCGGGCCGAGTTGGCCACGGCGGACCGTGTTGATCTCCTCTGCGCCTTTGTGAAGTGGCACGGACTGCGAGTCCTTGAGCAGTCGCTCTCCTCCGCACGCGATCGCGGCGTACCCATCCGCGTGTTGACAACGACCTACATCGGAGCCACGGAGCGTCGCGCGCTGGATCGTCTGGTCCGCGAGTTCGGTGCCGAGGTGAAGGTCAACTACGAGATCCGCTCAACACGCCTTCATGCCAAGGCCTGGCTCTTCCGTCGCGAGAGCGGCTTCGACACGGCGTACGTCGGCAGTTCGAACCTGTCCAAGGCCGCGCTTCTAGACGGGCTCGAATGGAACGTTCGGCTGTCGTCGGTCGCCACACCATCCGTCCTCCGCAAGTTCGAAGCAACATTCGACGCGTATTGGAGTGAGCGCTCCTTCGAGCCATACGACCCCGACAGCGACGCGCAGAGACTGGACGATGCGCTGTCTCACGCTGGCGGGTCCAGCCAAAACGGCGGCACCACCATCACGCTCTCCGGACTTGAAGTCCGCCCCTATCCGCACCAGCGCGACATGTTGGAACGTCTCGAAGCGGAGCGCACCGTCCACGGTCGGCACCGCAACCTCCTCGTTGCGGCGACCGGCACCGGCAAGACCGTGATGGCAGCTCTTGACTTCAAGCGCCTACGGCGGACGCTGGGCCATGACCCGCGGCTGCTCTTCGTAGCCCACCGCAAGGAGATCCTGGAACAGTCCCTGCGCGTCTACCAGAACGTGCTGATTGATGCGAACTTCGGCGAGCTCTTCGTCGGTGGGGAGATCCCCGACAACTGGACGCATGTGTTCGCCAGCGTCCAGTCCCTCAACTCACGTGTGCTGGACCGCTTCTCTCCAGACCACTTTGACGTCATCGTGATCGACGAGTTCCATCACGGCACGTCGCCCACATACCGGCGGATTCTGGATCATTTCGAGCCCAAGGAACTGCTGGGACTCACCGCTACCCCCGAACGCATGGATGGGCTGAACATCCAGGACGAGTTCTTTGAGGGCCGGATCGCCGCAGAGATGCGTCTCTGGGAAGCCCTGGAGAACGACCTACTCAGTCCCTTTCACTACTTCGGCGTCACCGACAACACCGACATGAGCGCCATCTCCTGGAAGCGGGGGTCGTACGACGCCGCGGACCTCAGTAATCTCTTCACTGGCAATGACGCACGAGCCAGGCTCGTCGTGCAGGCCGTGAAGGACAAGGTTGCCGACCCGGGCTCGATGCGTGCGTTGGGCTTCTGTGTGTCAGTTGCGCACGCAGTCTTCATGGCCGACTTTTTCCGTCGAGCCGGCCTCAACGCGATCGCACTGTCCGGCGACACCTCACGCCATGAGCGCAAGGAAGCCTTGGATCAGCTCAAAGCAGGGGCGCTCCAAGTCATCTTCTCTGTCGACCTGTTCAACGAGGGACTCGACATCCCCGACGTCGACACCCTGCTCCTCTTGCGCCCCACTTCCAGCGCCACGGTGTTCCTCCAGCAGCTGGGACGAGGCCTGCGTCGGACCGAAGAAAAGGCCGTCCTCACTGTCCTGGACTTCATCGGTCAGCACCGCAAGGAGTTCCGCTTCGAGGAACAGTTCCGCGCGCTGACCAACCTCACTCGCAATCGCCTGCTCGCCAACATCGAACACGACTTTCCGCAGCTGCCGTCTGGCTGCCAGATCATCCTTGAGTCGAAGGCCAAGGAGCTGATCATTGACAACATCCGCAGCCAGATCAGCGTCAACGTCACTCAACTTGCCCGCGAGGTCGCCAAGTACGCCGAGCCTCAGCTCGCCGTCTACCTCAAGGAGAGCGGTCGTGAGCTCAAGGAGCTCTACCGAGGCAACGGGAACTCATGGACGGGTCTACTCCGCCGAGCCAAGCTTCTCCCTGAGACCGGGCCGGAGGGTGAAGCATCGCTACTGAAGCGCCTATCGGGGTTCCTTCACGTCGATGACCCGCTCCGAGTCGCCGCGTACAGCAAGCTCCTCGCTGACGACGCCCCCACATACGATGACCTCAGCGAGCAGGAACAGGCGTACGCACGCATGTTCTTCTTCTCGCTGTGGCCGTTGGGCGGCGACTTCAACAGCTACCAGGCGGGCTTCAACACCCTTCGCCCTCAGCACGCCTTCCGCGACGAGCTCCGCCAGGTCCTCACCCACGTCCTAGATCAGGCCGACCACGTACCCGTCCCGCTGCTCGGCGGGCATGCAAGCCTGCCGCTGACAGTGCACTCCTCGTACAGCCGCGAAGAGATCCTCCCCGCCCTGGGGCAGTCCCACGTGGGCGGCTTCATGCCGGGACACTTCCGCGAAGGTGTGAAGTGGTGCGAAAACATCCAGACTGACGCGCTACTCATCACCCTCGAAAAGGACGAGAAGGACTTCTCACCAGAGACCCGCTACAAGGACTACGCCCTGAACGAGTCCCTGTTCCACTGGGAATCGCAGAACCAGACCTCCGAGGCATCCCCCACCGGCATCCGCTACCAGACCCACAAGGAGAAGGGCACCCACGTCCTACTCTTCGTCCGCCGCTACAAGAAGACGGACATCGGCGGGCCCCAGCCGTGGATGCTTCTCGGCCCCGCCGAGTACGTCGAACACAAGGGCAGCAAGCCCATGGGCATTATCTGGAAGCTCCGTCACGAGATTCCTGCTGATGTATGGACCTACTCAGCGATTGCTGCGGGTTAGCGATTCAGATCACTTATACGCCAGAAGCGGCGGTGCGCTCGCAGGAATCGCTTCCCAATGCGATGCTTTTCCATCGTCCTCAACGGGGCCGTTCGCGAAGTCGGGCCTTCTGCGTAACGATCCACAACATGAAAATCATCGGTCAGATAAAGGGCACCACGGTCAAGTCGAACATGGCAGTTAGGGCACAGACACAACACATTCCCTTCGACATCGGGACCCCCTGCCGAGCCCCCAAGCGCTTGTATGTGCGCCCCCTCGGCATAGCTCTTACCCTCAGCCCCAACTGTCAGCGCTAGACCACAGATCTGACACGTGTACTCGTGCCACCGCTTAACCCGGCGGACAACAGCCGTGTCGCGGACGATGCGTTCGACCGTGGTCGTCCGTCGCTGGGTAGTCACCTCAGGCGCGTCAGCACTGTTCTCGTCGGCCGCATCTTGGTCTTGCCGGTCTAGGATGTCTCGGACCTGCTGCTCAACGGGCGTAAGTTCCTGCGTTTCAGCTGGGAGGCGATGCAGCCTAAACCGGCAGATCTGAAAGCCGGCCTTACCGACTTCGGTCCACTCTTCGACAATCTGGTAGAGGCCGTCATACCGGTATCCACTTACAGGTGAATAATCTCGCTCACCTTCACTGCCTCGGATGACCCGTATGGGGTTGGCCAATATCCGACTTCTCCGGAGACCCGCGTTCCCACGGTTCTCCCAAGTCTGATCCTCTATCTGCCGACCAGTGTTGCGATCTCGACCACCAGCACCTGTGTAAACGACCTCATCCCACTTGTCGAGATCGTCTTCATAGCCCTGATTCAGCACGATCGCATCGGCAGCTCTCTCCCCGCTGGCATCAAGCCCCCACGAGATGCCTGCCTCGCGCTCTTTGTGAAGCTTGGCATCCTTGACGGCTTGCCGGGATTCGAAATGGACACCTGGAAGGCACTCATCCACATGCCCGAAGAAAGCTCTGTACGCAGCCATGCGAACATGCTTCCGGCCATTCGATCATTTTCGATCACTCGTGACGCCTTGTGAGGCTAAGTGGCCTGATTTCTCCTAAACTTGACCCGAAGGTGACCACTGGCTGGGCCCGATCCGGCGCCTCGTCGGGTCATGGCCGCGAGCACGGCCGATGGGGAGGTCGGCGATCGGTTTGGCTACTCATCGGGACGACTCGCAGCGTTCTCATGAAAGGCCACGTGCAAACTCGAGCACTCTTCGCCGATCCTCGCCAACAGATGGCCGATCGCCGCCGTCCCGGTACCCGGAGCTGGAGGTTCGATTTCACGCCAGTGAATGGGGGCTGTGGCCAACACGATCGTCGGCGTCACCTCAACAGTGATGAGGAAGAAGTCGTCCCGCCGACCGAGGGGCACGAGTTGGTGCACCGAAACTCCGGGCAAGAAGCCGCAATGCTGTGCAGCACACACGAGGCACCACAGGTTGTACGACTCCGCCCAGTCGCAGTCCCCCTCCAAGTCATCCAGCTCTTCGGCGATTTCGACGAGTTCCTCAGACGAAGGCTGCTTCACGCCGGATCAGCCACCTCGGCTTCGAAGTGCGTTTGCGCGCAGTCGAGGGCGTCGTCCGGATCGCAGCCGTGAGCACGGAGCCAATGGAGGAGGTCGACGATGAGATCGATCGCCATCTCCTTCCCCAAGGTCAGGCTCAGCCGTTCACGACGGGAGTTCACTGGGAGGCCGCCGAGCCCGCAAAGCTCCAGCAGTGCTTCCGCCTTCGCGACTTGGGGACCATCGACGTGATCGTTTGATGACCGGAGGCCGGTGGCCAGCTCGCACCAGGTGACCTTGGAGTCACCGCGCAGGATGACGCCCCAGCGATCTGCGAAACCGTTCACAAGGGCCATGCCCCGCCCCGTCGCACTCTCCCCCGCTGCCGTGATGAGCGTAGGAAGTGCTTGCAGATCAGGATCGCGCACCTCGATGCGAAGACGATCTCCGTTCATCGATACGGCGAGACACGACGGGGTGCCGGGGCCTACATGCCTCACCACATTTGAGACTAGCTCCGTGACGCAGACCTGCGCCGCGTAGACGACTCCGGGCAACCCCCAGAGCTCCAGGTGTAACCGCATCACTCGCCGCAGGCCGGCGAGCTCCTCTGCTTCTGCCAGAAACGCCAGATCCCAAGCTTTTCTGTCCACGCCGAAACGACACTCATCCAAGCCGACCACTCCTTCGCGACTCGGCGGTCACCGTGTGTGCCCGCCGTGTCTCATATGGTGGCGGCGGAACTCTCAAAATGGAACTCTCATGTAGAAGCAATGGGAGCACGCGAACTGGCGCGCGCCCCCGGAGTGCGCTGTCTTGCTAGACGTACCCCGCACGATGCACGCTCTTCGGGATCAACGCGAAGGACCACAGCCATGCCAGTCGGACCAACCACCCGTAGACGTCAACTCGGCGCAGATCTGCGCCGTTTCCGCGAACGCAAGGGCCTCACATTGGAGGAAGCCGGGGCTCGGGTCGGCATCTCCAAGGCGACCTTGAGCCGCTACGAGACGAAGGAGGGCACGGTCAAGTGGCCAGCAGTCGACGCCCTCTGCCGTGAGTACGGCGCCTCGGATCAGGAACGTGCGTCGCTGGTCGAACTGGCCAAGGGCGCACGGATCCAGGGATGGTGGCGGTCCCTCGCGGATCCAATCCCCGAGTCGATGAATCTGATGCTGACTCTTGAAGACGAAGTGGTCAGTGAGGACCATTACGCCTGTATGTACGTGCCTGGCCTGCTCCAGACACGCGCGTACGCAGAAGCGGTTCATCGCGCCTCAGAGATGCGGTGCACGGACCAGGAAATCCACCACATGGTGGACATCCGCATGAAACGGCAAGAGCTCCTCGCTCGGGTCGAACCTCCGCACATCTGGGCAGTGATTGACGAAGCAGTCATCCGGCGCATTGTGGGTGGCCGCGCCGTCATGCGCGAGCAGTTGAAGCATCTCTGCGCGCAGGCCACCCAGCCCCACATTACGGTTCAAATACTGCCGTTCGAAGCGGGCGCTCACGCCGCAGCGGTGGGCAGTTTCGTCGTCCTCGGCGGCCCCGCGCCCGAACTTGACGTCGTGTACGTGGACATCATCGGCGGCGGGCTCTTCATGGAGAAGCCGCAGGAACTCGCGCGCTATAAATTGGCGTTCGAGTACCTGCGTGCGCAGGCGTTGGATATCGACCTGTCTGCCGCGCTCCTGAATCAGGTCTGTGGGGAGCTTTGATGGATCACGAACGCGTGCACTGGTTCAAGTCGTCATACAGCGGTGGTAGCGGCACCGAGTGCGTCGAGGTCGCGGACCTGCACTCGGCTGTCGGCGTGCGGGACTCCAAGCGGCCTGGCGGGCCCCACATAGCCGTACGCCACAGCGCGTGGTCGGGGTTCGTCGCATTCCTGCGCGCCCAGTAGGTCAGGGTCCTGAGAACTTCCACCGAGGTCAGCTTCGGTTGCCACGCCCGTCGGTGATGACGTGCACATCCGCGACGGCGTGTACGCCCGCCTCGACTGCCGCCTCCGATGACGTCAGCAGGGTGCGCAGGCGCCCAGGAGGGAGCCCCGCCGTCCGGCGGACCGCACGGGTCATGTGGGACTGGTCGGTGTAACCAAGTTCCCGCGCCAGCCCCGCCAGGTCGCGTTCGCCCTCGCTGAGGCGGTCCAGGACCCGGGCGAGGCGCAGTCGGCCGCGATGGGCGGAGAGCGTGATCCCGGTGACGGCCGTGAAGACGCGGCTCAGATGGTGCGGTGACGCGCCCACGGTCCGGCCCAGCGCCTCCAGCCCGATCGTCGGTTCGGCGGCCAGCACGGCGCGCGCGTCGTCGGTGAGACGCCGACGGGCGGCGGCGGAGGCGGGGCGGCCCGAGGCGGCGCGGGCCGGGGCGAGCCGCGCGAAGACCGCGGCCGACAACCGGGCCGTGTACTCGCCGAGTTCGAAGGAATCAGCGCCCTGGCGGGCGCTGGAGAGCAGCATCCGGTGGGCGAGGGCCAGCTCCGGCGTCACCATGACCAGGCCCTCCGGAACGGTGGGGTCGCCGCCCAGCAGGTCCGCGACCCGGGGCTCGGACAAGACGATCTCGGTGAACGTGTCGGGCCCCTGCGGATGCGCGAACTGCTGCTCGGTGCCGGGGCGTTCGACGTACACGCTGGCGGCGTCCACCACGTGCTCGACGCCGTCGACGCGGCCGCGCAGCACCCCGTCCCGCAGGAGTACCAGGCCGAACACTGGAGCGGGCTGCAGCAGCGACCAGCCGCGCGTCGTGCTGCCGCAGCGCACATCGGTGAGGTGGACGTCGTCCTCGCGCAGGTACACCCGTCGGTCCCCGGCCATTCGTCCATCGTAGGGCGCGGTCCCCTTGCCCAGGCCCCTGTGAACCGGACACGAATGTACAAGCTCCGGCGTGCCCGGCCCCCACACGATGGTGGACACCACCAAAAACCGACTGCGCAGGGGGAGCCCATGACCCACCGTCCCGTTCCGTCCGACGCGCCGACGACGGACAACTCCACGAGCCGCCGCAGAGTCCTGCTGGGCGCCGCCACCGTGGGCATCGGCGCACTCACCGCGTGGGCCGGCACGGGCGGCACCCACACGGCGGCCGCATCCCAGCGCCGCACCGGCACCGCGCACATCGTCTCCCGCCGCACAGGCCCCTACGAGGTACTGGCGCTGTTGGACGCCCACGGGACCTTCCCCGGCAAGCGGCAGGACTGGTTCCCCGACGCCGGCGACACGGACTGGGCGCGCGCGGAGCGGCTCGACCCCGCCGCCTTCGGCCCGGGCGACACGTGGGAACTCGACTTCCGCTGCTACGCCGTCCGCAGGCCCGGCGGCCGCGTCACCCTCGTCGACAGCGGCATCGGTCCGGTCGGCAGCCCGGCATCGGGCTGGGCCCCGGTGCCGGGCCACCTGCCGGCGGTCCTCCGGCTCGCCGGCATCGAGCGGGACGATGTCGACACCGTCGTCCTGACCCACCTCCACGAGGACCACTACGGCTGGACGGTCGACACCACCGGCACTCCCTTGTTCCCCAACGCCCGACATGTGGTCCAGCGGGCGGAGATCGCGGCCCTTGCCGCCGACGACAGCGCCATGACCTACGTGGTCGAGCCCCTGCGCCGGGCCGGACTGCTGCACCGTATCGACGGGCGAGTCAGAGTGCAGGGCGGCCCGGGCCGCTCGTCACTGACCGCGATGCCGACGCCCGGCCACACCGCCGGACACCAGTCCGTGCTCGTCGACGGCGGCCGGGGGCGCATCATGATCACCGGCGACGTCCTCGTGCACGCTGTCCAGCTGGCCGCGCCGAGCGTCGCGTACCGGCTGGAGAGGGACCAGGCCACGGCCCGCCGCACCCGGCAGAATCTCCTCGCCGACGCCCGCGATCGCGGCCACCTCCTGGCCACCGTCCACCTGAACCACCCGTTCCTCCGCCCCTGAGGCCGAGTGTCTTTGGTGCGGCTGGGCCGCGGAGCCTTCCATGGACTCCGCGAGCGTTGACGTGGAGTGCATGAGCCACGCCGGGCGCAGCGGACACAAGAGCTTCCGGCGCGTCCGTACGTCGTTTGCCCTGGTCGTGCCGTGCGGTTGAGCTCTCGGGTCGCACTCCCGGTCGCTTGCGGGATCAGCCTTCGCTCGGCGGAGCCGCAGGCGTCCCGTTGATCTCCGTCGTCCCTGGCGACACGCCCGGCATGAGGCAACGGCGGTCCCTGTTACCGGATGTCGTGGTCGGGGTGGGTCCGGTCGTACTGGTGCCGCGCCTCGGCAATGACCGCGCGATGGACGAGAGACCAGTCGGCAAGTGATTTGACCAGGTGGGTCAGGCTGGCCCCGGTCTCCGTCAGGCGGTAGTCGACCTGGGCCGGGACGGTCGGGTACACGGTGCGGAGAACGAGTCCGTCACGCTCCAGCCTGCGCACGGTGAGGGTGAGCATGCGCTGGGAGATGCCGTCGATTGCGCGTTGCAGTTCACGGAACCGGCGCGGCCCGCCGGCGAGCTCGACGATCACGAGTACCGACCACTTGTCGCCGATGCGGTCCAGGACATCGCTCGTGCGGACCTCGCCGAGGCCGCGGCGATCACCGCAGCGGATCCGGTACAACACACCGGGCGCATCTACGACCTCGTCGGCACGCCGATCACGGCAGCGCAGGTAGCCGACCGGCTCGGAGTTCCGCACCGCACCATCGGCCTGGGTGAGTACCGGCGCAGGCTCCTCAACGAGATGCCGCAATTGCTACCGTTCCAGCCGCCCATGCTCGCCTCGATCGCCACCGGTATCCGGCACGGCTTCCTGGACAACACCGGCCCCGACCTCGCTGACATCCTCGACCGCCCAGTCCTCGACCCACTGACTACGGCTGTCGCAGCCGCCTCCGCCACGAGTCCGGGGGCAGCCGGATAGCGGCGGGCAGCACGCACCGACCGTCCGTTCGTCCGATCGGGGACGCTCTGCGGCCGGGCCTGCCGGTCACCCGGCCCTTCACCGGCAGGCCCCGGCCGTTCGGCGACAGCACCCGGTCCGCCTGCATGACAAGTGGCCTGCCGTCATGATCGGTTCAGGCTGTCGTCTTCGCAGGCTCCGACTCCGTTGGCTCGGTCGTCGCGGACTCGTTCAGGCGTTTGCCGAGCAGGACGAACAGCAGGACGAGCCCGACCGTGAGCAGGGTATGGCCCAGGCCTGCAATCCACGGGACGGCCTCGGGCACCTTGCTTCCGAGCACGGTCTCGGTGCCGTGAACGAACATCATGCCAACGGTGATCGCGATGCCCGCGTTGTAGAACCAGAAGAAGGAGGTGAAGAGTTTCGTCCCGGACAGCTGGAACTGCTTGTCGAGGGCGAGAACGATGAGGAAGCCCAACATACCCAGAGCCAGCAAGTGGGTATGTATGACGGCCAGTTGGGTGTCGCCGTCGAAATGATGGGCCTTGGTGAACTCTCGGTAGTACAGCCCGGAGATCACTCCCAGGATCATGTAGACATGTGCCGCGTAGTACGACTTCCGCATCCTCGTTCGCCCCCTGCTGAAACGAATACCGTCCTGTCGCGGGCCATTGAAGCACCGCGAACCTGTGTGGGGCAGGAACTTTCGGCCGAAGCCACAACGGGTGCAGCGGACACAGGAGTTTTCGACGCGTTTGTGCGTAGCTTGCCGTGGTCGTGCGGTGAGCCTTCCGCGTCACAGCCCCACCGCTTGCGGGATCAGCCCTCACCCGGTTGGGCCGCAAGCGTCCCGTTGATCCTCGCGATCCGTTCCCGCCACGGGATGCGGTCGAGCTCCGGCGCGGGGGCGCCGCTGGAGGTCCCGTGCCCGGGGACCGGCAGCACGGGGCGCATTCCGTCTCGTCGGCCAAGGGGCGGAACAGGCGCTTCTCGTCCGGCCCCTGGCACTCCAGCAGTTCACGGACGGGCGGGGGCCCGTACGGCTGGGGAGTCCGAGGCTCGGGCTCGGGGAGTTTCTGGATGAGGCGGTAGCGGAGGAAGCCGACCGCCGAGCGCACGCCGTCTCGCGGGCGTTCGGACAGCAGGGCCTGACGTAGGTCGGACTCGCTCAGGCCGCGCTCCAGCCACGTGACCGCTTCCGCTGCCAGGGCGTGTGCCTCGCTGACGCCCAACGCGCAGGCGGCCCGGGTCCGCAGGCACCCCGGCCGCCGGATCGGCGCACATCACGAGAACTCGATGACGAGCACGCCCGGGACAGCGGAGATTCAGACGTCGAAGCCCTGGCGCAAGTGTCCTACGAGTCGCGCGATCAACGCCCCCTGACTCACACCGCCTCGGCCGGCACCTCCACCCGGGCCTCTGCCTCGAAGTGCATCTGCGCCCGGTCCAACAGACTGTCGGGGTCACCACCCCCTGCGATCAAGGGGTGGCTCGCGCCTGCCCGTCCCAGGGGCGTTCTCGCGTATGCGAGCCACCGGCCATCCGAGTAGATTCGGGCGGGGAGTCCGTGTGATGTGAATCGGGAGTGATCCCTCATGAGCGCCACGATGCATGCCATACGTGCCCACGAGCGGGGCGGCCCCGAACGTTATGCGTACGAGTCCGCACCGCGCCCCGAGCCGGCGGCGGGCGAGGCGCTCGTCGCCGTGTGCGCCGCCTCCATCACAGCTGGTGAACTCGACTGGGACACCACCTGGACCGACAGCTTCGACGGAACGGGCAGGGACCGTACGCCTACCGTCCCCTCGCACGAGGTCTCGGGCGTCGTGGCCGCCTTGGGCAGCGGAGTGACCGACTTCGGGACCGGCGACGAGGTCTACGGGCTGATCCCGTTCACGCGTGACGGCGCGGCCGCCGAGTACGTCGCCGTCCCCGCCGACATACTCGCCACCAAGCCGGCCACGCTGAACCACGACCAGGCAGCGGCCGTCCCGCTCGCCGCGCTCACCGTGTGGCAGGCGCTCGTCGACCATGCCGCGCTGCAACGGGGACAGCACATCCTGATCCAGGGGGGCGCCGGGGGCGTCGGCACCTTCGCCGTGCAGATCGCCGCGGCACTCGGAGGGCGGGTGACCGCCACCGCGTCGGCAAGGGACAAGGACTTCGTCACCGGCCTCGGCGCACAGCAGGTCATCGATTACCGAAACGAACGCTTCGAAGACCTGGTGCACGACGCCGATGTCGTGCTCGATCTGGTCGGCGGCGAGACGCTGGACCGCTCCTGGGCAGTCGTGCGCCCTGGCGGAATCATCGTCAGCATCGTGCAGCCGCCGGACCAGGAGAAGGCCGCCGCCCGTGGCGCACGGGGCTTGTTCTTCATCGTCGAACCCGACCGGCCCGGGCTCATGGCCATCAGCGAACTGATCGACGCCGACAAGCTCAGGCCGGTGGTGGACCGCGTCGTACCGTTCACCGAGACGCGAGCGGCCTACGAGGCCCTCGCGACGGAACACCCGCGCGGCAAGGTCGTCCTGCATGTCGACCACGGGGGCGACGAAGCCGGATAGACGACGCATCCGCCCTGCCGCGTGGCCACCGGGTGACTACCAGGTGGTGCCGAAGCCGCCGTCGATCGTGATGTCGGATCCGGAAGGCGTACATTCCCGCCTGGACCAACGCATCGAGCCTGTGGGAGGAGTGCCGCGCGTGAGTGCGTCACGTCACCCAGTTGGTCGCGGGCGAGGTCAGGCCTCAGCAGGCAGGGGTGTTGGTGTGCCGTTGATTCGGGCGATGCGTTCGCGCCAGGAGATGGGTTCGGTTTCGGGGTGGGCGGCGGCGCGGCGGCAGGAGGGGCATTCGGATTCGCCGTACAGGGGGCGGAAGACGTGGGGGTCGCCGGGGCCGGTGCATTCGGTCAGTTCGGGCAGAGGTGGGCGTTCGTAGGGCTGGTGCTGGACCGGGGGTTCGGGGAGTTTCTGGATGAGGCGGTAGCGCAGGAAGCCGACTGCTGAGCGGACGCCGTTGTCGGGGCGTTCGGGGGCCAGCAGCTGCGAGGCGACGGTGGGGTGTCAGGTCTCCCGGTGCCCGCTCAAAACAGTTCCAGGTCCTCGCCGCTGGTGTCCGCGATGACTGGCCGGAACTGGGCAGGGAGGCCGTCCAGGCGGTCAGGACCGGCCGCGGCGGCCACGGCAGGGGCCGTCTCGACCAACCAGGCACGAAACCGCTCGGCGGCTTCGCGGTAGGGGACTCGCGCCAGGACACGGTGCTCGCCGGAGGGGCAGAAGTCGACGGCGACAGTGAGCAGGCAGGAACGGGGCGCGTTCTGGCTGCCCGTCCAGGACACGCGCAGGACACCGCAGGGCTTGCGCCCGCGGGGGGCGCGGTGGGTCGGGCGCAGCGATCGGCAGGCTATGTGGGCGGTCCATGCGGCGAGGTGCGGCAGGGGCAGGGTGGTGCGTGCGCGGCAGCCGGGGCAGCGGTGCCAGTGGCGGAGCCAGTCGTCGGTGTCGGTGTGGAAGAGGCGGGTGTAGCGGTTCGCCACGCGGATGTCGTTGCTGTACAGGTGGTCGGGGCGTTCCTGTGTGTTGCAGGACTGGCAGACAGGGGCGCGGACGTAGCCGTGTTCGTGGCAGTGGTCGAGCACGGTGGCGGGCGCGGTGCGGCAGACGGCGCACGCCCACCCGGCCACCTTGCGTGAGGTGCCGGGCTTCCTGCTGAGCACCGAGTACAGCTGGCCTTCCAGCTCTTTGTTGTACGGGCGCAGTGAGGCGGTGGGGCTCTCGGGGCTCGTCGTCTGCCGACCGCCGGCGTCTCGGGCCTGCCGGGGGTGGGAGGGCGGCTCGGTGACGACTGCGCTTGCCTGGCGGGTCCGCGCGGCTTGCACCCACTGCGTTTCGGCGTGCTCGGCCGCGTCCAGCAGCCTGACCACAGCGCGCGGCAGCCACCACGTGCGCTGCGTCCCGTCGCGGGTCTGCTCCACGAGTATCTGTCGCCAGTCGATCCCCGCCAGATGGGACGGCCGGCCGTCTTCGCGTCGTGCTGCCCGCTCGGGGCCGCCCAGCTCCTGCAGTTCCCCCGTGATGCGCCGGCGCCAACGCAGCGGCGTTTCCTCGTTGCACTCCTGCCTCGGCGCCCCACGAAACGGACCGATGCGGACCAGGTCCTGCCGATCCATCCGAACCGCGTTCAGTTCCGCGGCCGCCCGGCGCACCTCAGCCTCCGGAACACTCCATTGACCGTTGCTCGCCCTCACCGTCGCCACCACATGGCCGCCGAGCAGGACGTACCCCACCCGGGCACGGGCAAGAGAGCAGGTGAATGCCCCAGAAGCCGTCGGCACAGCACTGTCGGCCGTCAAATCGGCCCACAGAGCGTCCGCGGCAACCAGGGTGATCAGGCCGCCCGTGCGACCGGGCATGACACGCTCTGACATACCGACAGGCTAACGGCCTGCAACGCGGCAACGGGTCCCAAGCGCCTCGGTCAGCCGGGCCGCCGCCCGCAACTCCATATTCCTGAGCATCTGGTTCGCCAGCACCTCCCGTGCCCATAGCCTCACCACCAGAACGTCAAGAACCGGGCAACCCGCCCTCGCGTATCAGCGGTCCCGAGCCCAGACGAATTGAGCAGCAGAGTCCCCTGGAACCTCAAAACCCGTGGTCAGCCAAGAGGCTGACCACGGGCAGAGGTCGAACGTCGAGCTCACCGACTACGGAGCACGGGGGCTCCGATACGTATCAACTCAGTGCTGCTGAGCCTTGCGGCGGCGGATCACCAGGAAGCCGCCGGCCGCGACGAGCGCTGCGGCCACTGCGGACAGCAGGGCAACGGGCGCGCCGTTACCGGTCTCGGCGAGGTCGCCCTCACTGTGTGCGGACGGCGACGACGAGGAGGGGGCGGAGGCCGAAGCCGCAGCCGAGGGCGTCTCCGTGGCGCCCTCGGGGGCGGACGAGGCGGGCGCCTCGCCCGGCTGCGTCGGGGTGGACGGGGTGACGGAGCCCGGCTCGGTGGCCGAATCCGACGGGGTGACCTCGCCGGGCTTCTCTTCACCCGGCTTGTCACCGCCCGGCTTGTCATCGCCGGGCTTCTCCTCGCCGGGCTTGTCATCGCCCGGCTTCTCATCGCCCGGCTTGCCGCCGCCCGGCTTCGAGTCGCCCTTGCAGTCGACCCAGAAGACCTTGTGCTTGGCCTTGCCGTGCTCGCCGTCGAAGTTCCAGAACAGCTTGTAGTGGCCGTCGGGCAGGGACTGGTCCTCCGAACGGAGGTGTCCCTTGCCGTCGAGCTTCAGCGAACCGGTTTTCACGGTCTCGCCCTTGACGTGGGCGGTCGGGGCCCAGGATTCGATCCGCCAGTCGACGTTCTGGCCGGCATCGAAACCGAAGGCGTCGAGATAGAAGGTGCACACGTGAGGCTCGTTCTTACGAAGCTCCTCACCGGTCGCGGCATCGTGAATCTTCACGGTGCCGTTGTCGCCGGGTGCGGTGGCGTACGCCGTAGGGGCAAGCAGCAGGGCCGCGGTGACGGCGGCCGTGAGCGTGCCTGCGGAAGCAACTGTGCGCATGGGCAATCCAACGGTTGAATGAAAGGGCTGCCGTGGGGGGTGGATCGATCAGCTTCCTGTGATCACGCACGCCCCGTCAATGCGCTTCTGACCACTTGTGTCACATGGTGCATCACTTGCCCCATTAGTCCCGCATAACGATTGGACCTGCGGGTTCCGGGCGCACTCCCGGCACCACCTCCGGCGCGATTTGACTCGCCACTACATATCGCGAAAGCTAGATGCATTCCCTCGGAGGACATGGAGAGGCGGACCGGTGGACCCCCTGGCCGTACACAAGGCACTCGCCAACCCCGCACGCCTGCAGTTCATGCGGTGGCTGAAGGAACCGTCGAAGTACTTCGACGAGAACTCCTACCGGCAGCAGGGCCTCGGCTTCCATATCGGCGTGTGCGTCGGCGACATCCAGAAGCGTGCCGGGCTGGCACAGTCGGTGGTGTCCGGCTACCTGCAGACCTTGAAGGACGCGGGGCTACTCACCTCGGAACGCATCGGAAAGTGGACGTACTACCGCCGTAACGAGACGGTGATCGCCGAGTTCGCCGCGCACGTCCGCGACGAGCTGTAGCCCGACCGCAACCCACCCCACCCCACCCCACCCGGCACCTCGCCCGACACCTCGCCCGGCACCTCGCCCGACAGCCCGCCCGGCTCCCGCGCGCCTACCCGCAAGCGCATATATCTATTTTTCTAGATTTGACGAAAGGTCTCGCAATGAGAAAGGCATCCCTCACCGTCCTGGTGCTCGCCCTGGGCGTGTTCGGGATCATCACCACCGAGATGGGCATGGTCGGCGTGCTCCCCCGGGTCTCGGCGGAGCTCGGAGTCACGCCGTCCGCCGCGGGGTGGCTCGTCGGGGCCTTTGCCCTGGTCATTGCCGTGTCCGGGCCGTTCACCACATTGCTTGCCTCCGGCGTCGACCGCAAGAAGGTGCTTGCCGCCGCGATCGCGGTGTTCGCCGTCTCCAATGCCGTCTACGCACTCACCACGCGGTACGAGGTGATGCTGGCCTTCCGCGTCGTCCCCGCCCTCTTCCATCCGGTGTTCTTCGCTGTCGCGCTCGCGACCGCCGCGCGACTGGTGCCCGCCGAAGACGCGACCCGGGCCACGACGACCGTGTTCGGCGGAGTCACCGTCGGCTTCGCCTTTGGCGTGCCGCTGACCTCGTACCTGGCCGAGCACGTGTCCCTGGCGTCGGCGTTCTGGTTCGGTGCGCTCGTCAATCTGATCGCCTTCCTCGGCATCCTGCGGTTCGTGCCGTCGATGCCTGTCGGTCAACGGGTCTCCTACAGTGCGCAGTTGAGCGTTCTCAAGCGGTCCCGGATGTGGCTGACCATCGCGTCGGTGGTCCTCGTCTTCGCGGCGATGTTCTCGGTCTACGGCTACTTCGCCGAGTACCTGGGCCAGGTCACGCACATGGACGGCACCTGGGTCAGCGCCATGCTGATGGCGTTCGGCATCGTCATGGTCCTCGGGAACTTCGCCTTCGGTGGGCTGCTGCGGCGCAACCTGATTCGTACGGTGGTCGCCTACCCCGTCCTGTGTCTGCTCCTCTACGTGCTCCTGTACGCCGTCGGCCCGCTGTCCGCGCCGATGGTCCTGGCGGTGCCGGTCTGGGGCGCCGTGCACTCCGGCGGCCTCGTCGTGAGCCAGAGCTGGCTGGGGAGGGACGCCGTCGACGCGCCCGAGTTCGGCAACAGCCTCTTCATCTCGTTCTCGAACCTCGGCATCACCGTCGGAACCGCGGTCGGGGGCTGGGTCATGGCCGCGTACGGCGCACGCCAACTCCCCTGGGCAGGAGTGGGATTCGCATGCGCCGCTTTGGTTGCCACGGTGCTGCGGCTGGGACTGGACCGCTCCGGCGCTCCGGGCGGTGCCGGCACGACGGCGCGCATGGCGGAGGCCGCCTCGCATGGCGGTGCCGGGAAGCGCGGCGACTGACGGCGGCGAACGGGGGCTGACGGCGGCGACTGGACAGCAGGGGCCGAACGAGTGGCTCGCGACCGGTCTGCGGGACGCCCGGCGGGATGATTCAGGAGACTGGCCGTCGGTGCGGAAAGCGGCTCCGGGACGGTCGCACAGATGCGTCGATTTCCGGCCACAACACAACGCCCCTTACGCTGCAACACATCGGTCACCAACGGTCGGCCGAGAGAGAAGGGCGACAACATGACCTCCGAGACCAAGACTCTCGACACCATCGAAGCCACAACTGCCGTACTGCAGGCGGAACTTCCGCGTCTGGAGCAGCACCAGCAGACCCTCGAAAAGGAACTCGCGACAGTCACCGAGCGCCTGGAGTCGGTGCGTACCGCGCTGACGGCTCTGCGTGTGCTGTCCGCTGCTCCTGTTCCCTCCTCGAACACGGAGGCGGAGGACATCCGGGCCGAGGGCAACAAGGTCGCGGACGTCCCGTCGGAGGACGTCGAGGCTGAGGACGTCACGGCAGAGACCGAGGCCGGGGCGAAGAACGTTGTCGCTCCCCGGATTCCGCGTCAGGCGCAGGCGTCCATCGACACCGCGGTCCAGGCAGAAGCCCCGCAGGAGCAGGCAGCGGCGGCGGCCCCGGCGCGCCGCACCGCCCGTAAGGCGTCCGCGTCCAAGGCCGGCAAGCAGGCTCCTGCCAAGCCGAAGACCACGCGCGGCCAGACCAAGAAGGCCGTCGCCGTCAAGGACACCAAGGACACCAAGGACACCAAGACCGCCGCCAAGCCCGCCGCCAAGCCCGCTGTGGCCACCAAGGCCACCAAGGCCGCCACCAAACCCGTCAAGGCCAAGGCGCCGAAGAAGGCGGCGCCCGCAGCACCGGCCGTCGACGACAGCGGCAACCTCACCGAGATGGCCATGAAGGTGCTGGCGACGTTCGGCGACACCCCCGTCCGCGCCCGCGAAGTCACGAAGGCGCTGGGGCGTGAGCTCACCCCCAACAGCATCAACACGGTACGCAGCACCCTCGACCGGCTCGTCGCCACCTCCCGGGCCCACCGCGCCGGCCGGGGCCTCTACCAGGCACCTGCCAACTGACACCTCCCGCAAGGGGCATCAGAAGCAATCGCTGAGAACCGCCCCCGTCACGGCCCGCAGGCCGTCACGGGGGCGAAGGCCGTCACGGGGCGAAGGTTGTTACGGGCAGGGCTGTAACCCTTCGAACTGTAGTGCTGTGGCCGGAAACGATCAGTGGGGTGGTGAGCTGCGCCCGGTCACTCCATGTGGGCGGCGATGATCCTCGCGCACTCCATGGACTCGCTCCGCGTCGTGTCCACTTCCAGGTCGTAGGTCACGCCGCGGTGGACCACGTCCGCCTGTGCGGCCGCCATGCCGGGGACCCGGTCACCTCGCGCGATCTCCCGGGCCATTGCGACGGCGCTCTCGCACCGGACGCCGACCCACAGCACCCGCAGCCCCCCGAGGGCTTTCTGCCATCGCTGCTGGGAGGCCGCGCCGCCGAGGAACACCTCGTCGACGATGACTCCGGCTCCCATCCGCGCCATCGTGGCGACGCCCTCGATCCACGCCGTCTCCAACGTACGGAACTCGGGGCCGACGATGACCTCCCCGTCGGGAGCGAACTCGATGCCCGCGTCCGACGCGCGCATGGCCGCGGGCATCGCGTCGACCAGCGTGTCGACCCCGAAGGTCAGCCACGAGTCCGGCAACACCGCCTGAAGGCACCGGGCGATCCCGGACTTCCCCGAGCTGGAGCCTCCGTTGAGCACAATCATCTGCGTCTTCATCGGGCCACGCTAAGGCTTGTGGTCCGGCATTGGCTCGGGCAGTCCTGCGTACCAGCCCTGGACGGCCAGCCAGAATCCGGCCAGCACCATGGCGACGAGCGCGACGCGGCCTGCGTAGCCGGCAACGGACGGCCTGATCCCCCATCGCCTGGGCAGCAACCACGCTGCCAAAGCGGCTACCACTCCGACGAGAACGGTCAGCGGAAGCTCCGCGAACAGCACGCTCCAGTCCGGCCCTGCTTCGAATCCGGCGCGCGCCCGGAGTTCGGCATCCGCGGCCCATCCCAGCAGCCCTACAAACCCACCGGCCAGGGCCACCCCGGTACCACTCAGCGTTTCAACGTGTTCCCTCATGATCACTAGAGACGCCGGCTGCTCCGTGGAAGTTCCCGGCGAGCCGCACGATCGGGTCGAGGCCGTGCACCCGATCACATGTGAGGCTGCTGGGGCGGAAGACTCCTGCTGCTCCGCGAAACGATCGGATTCTGGAGTCGGGCGATGCCGCCGCCCAGGTCCAGGGCCGTGGAGGACGCGTTGGCCCAATGGGCGGCCAGGCCGAAATCGCGGCGCAGACCGTCCGGGCCAAAATGGGCGCTCACCGAGGCGAAGTGGCCGTAGTGCTTGGCCGCGTACTTCAGCGCGCCGAAGCCGCCCATCGACGGCCCCCGCCTCTCGGTGGTCAACTCCGCAGGTCACACGCATGACCTACATGGCCGTCGGCAGAACCGATTCAGCAGATCCCGTCCGGGTGAAGGCACCCCACATTCGGCATGAGCCGCAGGTCAGCAGCTCACACTTGGGCCGTTTCCGCTTCCCCCGCACAAGGAGTGCCCTCATGCGTCTTCGTTCCACCGTGGCTGCCGCCTTCGGCGCGCTCGCGCTCATCGTGGCCGTGCCGACCTCGGCCGGTGCGGCCTCCGGCGACTTCACGTACACGTACAGCGGTCTCGACGGCTCTCCGCGGCTCGGCTTCCTCATCGACCCGCCGAGCCGGATGTGCGTCACCCTGCCCGAGGTCGCCGACCCCGCTTCGTCGAACCCGGCGCACACCCCGTGGAACTTCACCGACTCCAGCGCGACGGTCTTCACCGGTGCCAACTGCCAGGGCGACTACTTCACTCTCCGGCCCTACGGCGGCCACGCCACCAGCCGGCTGAAGCTCCGCTCGGTCGTCTTCAGCTGATCCCCTCCCCCGATCCGTCCGCCCCGGTACGAGCCGCGCCACGCTCGTGCCGGGGCGGTGTCGTCCACGGGAACCGGGGCGGTGTCGTTCACCGGAACGGGTGGGGTGGTGTCGTTACGGGAATGAGTCCCGGTCGTCGCAGGTTGACCGGGTATGGCGACGCCACGTGTGATCCTTTTGCTGTCCGGAAGTCTGCGCAGCGGTTCCTCCAGCGAGACCGTGCTGCGCACCGCGCGGGCCGTGGCGCCCCCGGACGTACGGACCGTTCTCTACGGCGGACTCGCGACGCTCCCGCACTTCAATCCCGATGACGACGCCGATCCACTGCCGGGGCCGGTGGCGGAGCTGCGCGCGGCGATCGACGAGGCGGATGCCGTTCTGGTCTGTACGCCGGAGTACGCGGGGACCCTGCCCGGTTCGTTCAAGAATCTGCTGGACTGGACGGTCGGCTCCACCGAGATCTGCGACAAGCCGACCGCCTGGGTGAATGCCGCGGCCCCCGGCCGTGGCCAGGGCGCGGAGGCCACGCTGCGGACGGTGCTGCGCTACACGGGCGCCGACATCGTGGAGCCGGCCTGCGTACGGGTCGCCGTGGACCGGGACACGGTCGACGCGGACGGGATCATCACCGATCCGGGCGCCCGCGAGCGGCTGGGTCTGGCGCTCGGGCTGCTGACGGTGCGGGCCGCGGAAGCCGAGCAGGAGTAGAGCAGGAGTGGGGTCCTGGCTCCGCGTGGGCGGCCTCGCGGAGTCGGCGCCCTCGCCCCGTCGGCGCTCGACCGGTCGCCCGGTGGGCGTCAGCGGTAGTCCTCCGGGTGGCCCTGCATCCAGGTGTTGATGCGGTCGCGGGTGCCGATCAGTTCGGAGCGGTGCTTCTCCAGGTTGTCCGTGGAGGTGTCACCGTTCAGCGTCTTGCGCAGGTCGCTGATCCGGGCCAGCGGCTCCTTGAAGTGGGCGGGGCCCTGACCGTCCGCCTTCATCGCCTTCTCCAGGCGCACCAGTTCGTCGTTCACCCGGCCCAGGAAGTAGGCGCAGTTCGCCGATCCCGGGGTGCAGGTGTCGTTCAGCGTCGTCTGGAGGCCTGCGAAGGCGTCGCGTACGGCCTCCGGTCTGTCAGCAGCCGCGTCGGCCATGACCGACGCGTTCACGGACGGCGCCACGTTCGGAACGTCGTCACCCGGCCCCTGCGACGTGGTCGCGCCGGTGCAGCCCACCAGGGCCGCCCCGAGAACTGCTGCCGCGGCCATGGCCGTTGCGGTGGCGCGCACATGGGTGCGGATGGACATGAGGCCCCCCTCGTCCGGATGGCCCAGACCCTACATGCCCGGGCCGGCGTCGCCGGTTCCTCACCCCGTGATCAGGGCCTGCAACGCGGGCGCGTACAGGTCCGCGATGTGTTCGGGGGTGGCGTCCGCGCCCGCGCCCTCGCGGTGGAGGCTGAGGGTGGCGCCGAGGCCGAGGAGGTGTCCGGCGATCAGTTCGGCGCGCAGGGTGGATTCGGGGCCGGGGAGGCGGGCGGCCAGGGAGTCGGTGACCTGTTCGTGAAAACGGTCGCGCAGCAGGGAGCGTTCGTCGCGGTTGCCGAGCGAGAAGACGACCCGCAGCAGCGGGTCGGACTGCAGTTCGCGGCGGCTGCGCACCAGCGTCACCACCATGTGGCGGCCCAGCATGTCGAGGGGGGCGTCGAAGAGTTCGGCGGCGGCGGGGCCGAAGTCGGCGACGGTGTTGAAGAGTTCTTCCTTGCGGCCGAAGTGCTTCACGACGAGGGACGGGCTCACTCCGGCGTCGGCCGCTATGCCCCTGATGGTCACGTCGGCGTACGGACGCTGTGTGAACGCCCGGCGCGCGGCGCGCAGGATCGCGTCCCGGCCCGTGCCCGGATCGGCGGCGGTCGGTCCCGGCACCGGTCCTGGCGCCGGCGCCGGTCCCGGTACGGTGGCCTGGCCGCTGATCATGCGCCCTCCTGAGTCTCCCGGATCTCCCGGATCTCCCGGATCTCCCGGACCGGCATCGTCCGCACGCCGTCCTTCCGGTCGCCCGCGACGTTGCGGCTCCTCCCTTCGACCGTACCCGTACCCGCCTCCGTACCCGTACCCGTACCCACCGCCTCGGGTGCACGGCCGCCCGGCAGGCACAGCGCGACCAGCAGCGCCGCGAGTGCCGCGCCCGCCGCGATCAGGAAGACCACCTGGTAGGCGTGGAGCGTCGGGGCCGTCCTGCCGCCCACCACGAACGTGATGCCGGCGAGGACCGCGGCCACCGTCGCGCTGCAGAAGGCCTGCCCGATCGACCTCATCAAGGTGTTGAGGCCGTTGGCCGCGCCCGTCTCGCCGACCGGCACGCCGCGCATGACCAGCGCGGGCAGCGCCGAATACGCGATGGCCGTGCCGGAGGCGACGACCGTCGCACCCGCGATGATCAGCCAGAGGCTGTGGCTCGTGAAGTACCGCACCACGTATCCGGCCGCGATCACACCCGCCGCCAGCGCCAGGCTGACCTTCGGGCCGTACCTTCCGGAGATCCGCGCCGAGACCGGCGAGAGCGCCACCATCATCACGCCGCCCGGCAGCAGACACAGTCCGCTGACGACGATCGAGGCGCCGAGCCCGTATCCCGTCGCCTTCGGCTCCTGCACCATCTGCGCGGTGACCAGGGAGTTGGCGTAGAAGGCGAAGCCGATCAGCAGGGCGGCGACGTTGGTGAGCAGGACGGCCGGGCGGGCCGAGATCCGCAGGTCGACCATGGGCGTCGGGACGCGGAGCTCGTACGCCCCCCAGAGCAGCGCCACCACCACGGCGGCCGCCAGCAGACCCACCGTGCGGCCCGACGTCCAGCCCCAGTCGGCGCCCTGGGTGACCGCGAGCAGCAGACAGACCAGGGCCCCGGACAGCCCCAGCGCGCCGACGGCATCGAAGCGGCCACGGGTGCGGAGCCGGGATTCCGGTACGCACCACAGCACCAGCACGATGTCGATGACGCCGATCGCACCCGAGACCCAGAACATCGTGTGCCAGTCGAAGTTCTCGACGACGAGCGCCGCGACCGGCAGCCCGACCGCCGCGCCGATGCCGAGCGTCGAGCTCATCAGGGCCACGGCGGACAGCACCCGCTCGGGCGGGAGTTCGTCGCGCAGGATGCTGATGCCCAGCGGAACGACGGCGAGCGCCGCACCCTGCAGGGCGCGGCCGGTGATCAGTACGCCGATGTGGGAGCTGACCGCGCACAGGACCGAGCCCGCCACCAGCACCATGAGCGAGGCGATGAGCACCCGCCGCTTGCCGTACATGTCACCGACCCGGCCCAGGACGGGCGTGAACACGGCGCCGGTGAGCAGGGTGACGGTGACCAGCCAGCTGGCGGCGGCCGGGGTGGCGCCGGTCAGGGCCGGGATGTGCGGGAGCAGGGGTACGACGATCGTCTGCATCACCGCGACCACGACACCGCAGAAGGCCAGCACGCCGACGGCGAAGCGGGGGTGCGGGGCCTCGTCGGTGGCGGCGGGCGGGGCGGGTATGTCCGCGGGCATGGCTCTCCGTACGGTGCTCGGCGGCAAGGGTGCCGCGCGCGGGCGCCGCACGCGAGGGAACGACGCAGGGGTGTACATGCGTTCACCCCCAGGGTAAACGCATGTGCACCCCCTCGGCGACCGTTTGTCCGGCCGCCGCGTTAGCCTCGAAGACCCGGGCTCCGGGCCCGGACGACTCGGACAAGAAGGCGAAGGTGGCTGCGATGGCGAAGGTTCCGGCAGCGGCGGTGGCGGCGAGCGGACTGGTCGGCGGGTACGCCGTCGCACGATGGACCAAGAAACGGCCGCTGGGCGGGGTCGCCCTCGCCGCCGCGGGCACGGTCGCCGCGTACCAGTGGAACCGGCAGGCCGGACCGCGCGCGGCCGTCGGGCTGACCACCGCGTACGTCGCCGCGTTCGCCGGTTCGCACCCGCTGGCCAAGAAGGTCGGCGCCTGGCCCGCCGTGTTCACCGTCGCGGGAAGCATGGCCGCCGCGTCGTGGGCGGTCACCCGCCGGGCCGCCTGAATCCCGTACGGGCGTACGGAACAGGGCGGGCCGCCTGAATCACGTACGGGCGTACGGAACAGGGGCGGGGATTCCGAAGCCCCCGCCCCTGCTGTCCGAGCTCCCCTACGCCCCCAGCGCCCGCGACACCGTATAGATCAGCAGCCCCGCCAGCGCACCCACCACCGTGCCGTTGATCCGGATGAACTGCAGGTCACGGCCGATGTGCGCCTCGATCTTCTTCGACGTCTGGGCCGCGTCCCAGCCCGCGACCGTGTCGCTGATGAGCGAGGTGATCTCCGCGCGGTACGTCGTGACGACATAGACCGCCGCGTCCTCCAGCCAGCCCTCCAGCTTGGCCTGCATCCGCCCGTCCGTCGCCAGCCGCGCGCCGAACGTCAGCAACGAGGCCCGCGCCCGTAGCCGCAGCTCGCTCTGCTCGTCGTCCGCCGCCGCGATGACCATCGTGCGTACGGACGACCAGGCCGAAGCGATGACCTCCTGGACCTCACCGCGCCCCAGGATCTCCGACTTCAGCCGCTCCACCCGCGCCCGGGTGTCCTCGTCCGTCTGGAGATCGGCCGCGAAGTCCGTCAGGAACGTGTCGATCGACGCGCGCGCCGGGTGGCCCGGCATGTCCCGCATCTCCGTGACGAAGCGCAGCAACTCCTTGTAGACCCGCTCCCCCACCCGCTTGTCGACGAACCGCGGCGTCCAGCCCGGCGCTCCGCCCTGCACCGCGTTCATCACCGAATCGCCGTGCAGCACCAGCCAGTCGTGGGCGCGCACACAGATCAGGTCCACCACCCTGCGGTGGCCGCCGTCGGCGACGATCTTCTCCAGCATCTTGCCGAGCCCCGGAGCGATCTCCACCGCGTTGGCCCGCCGGGTGATCGCCTCACCCACCACGGCCTGCACATCGGAGTCCCGCAGCACCGTCAGCGCGCCGCGCAGCGCGGTCGACAGCTCAGCGGTGACCCGGTCGGCGTGGGCCGGCTCGGCCAGCCAGGCCCCGACCCGGCCACCGATACCGAGAGCGTGTATGCGGCTGCGTACGACATCGCCGGAGAGAAAATTCTCGCCGACGAAGGAACCCAGCGACGCTCCGAGCTGGTCCTTCTTGGTGGGAATGATGGCGGTGTGCGGGATCGGCAGGCCGAGCGGACGCTTGAACAGCGCCGTGACGGCGAACCAGTCGGCCAGCGCACCCACCATCCCCGCCTCGGCGGCCGCGGCGACGAAGCCCGGCCAGCCGCCCACACCCGCGTTCTTCGCCCAGGTGGCGAGGACGTACACCAGCGCGACCAGCAGGAGGAGGCCCGTGGCCGTGGTCTTCATCCTGCGAACGCCGCGCCGCTTCTCCTCGTCGGCAGCGGTGTACGCGAACGAGGCGAGGGAGGGCGGGCGGCCGCCGGTCACCGGACGGGCCGCACCCGCCACCCGCTCCCGGGCACGCCCCTGCTGCCCCGCACCCTGTTCCCCGGGTCCGGTCCGATCGATCCGTTCCATCCGCTCCACCCGTCCGCGTACACATCGCCCCCGGTGTCCCGTACGCATTGTCCCTGCCTGACCTACTCCCGGGCCGCACGTCGAGTTCCCGACGTCCTCCCTCATCATGGGATCACCCCGACCGACCGCTAGGAGAACCACCGCTCATGCCCAGGCGCCAGCAGTACGCCCTGCACATCGCCCTCGTGGCGGGCACCGCCGTGCTCGCCGCCGGTGTGGCGTTCGCCGGATCGCTGCTCTTCACCGGCTCCGCCACCCGGTCGCAGCGGATCGCCGCACCCGACCCGTGGGGCTTCACCCGTAAGCCCGCCGCACCGGCCCACTCCACCGGCCTGTGGTTCGGCACCTGGGCAGCGGCCCCCACCGCCGGGGTGACCGACACCTACCACGGCAACGACCTGAGCCGGCGCACCATACGTAACGTCGTGCACACCAGCATCGGCGGCGACGCGGCCCGCATCACCCTCTCCAACCTCTTCGGTACGTACCCGCTGGTCATCGACCACGCCACGGTGAACACCCGCCCCGTGACGTTCCGCGGCATGGGCGCCGTGACCGTCGCCGCGGGCGGACAGATCGTCAGCGACCCGGTCCTCGTCCCGGTCGCCGCCGACGCCGATCTCGTCGTCACCCTGCGCACCCCCACCGCCGAGGGCCCCGTCACCGTCCACGAGGGCACCCACCAGACGTCGTACGTGGAGGACGAACGGGGCACCTGGCGTACCACCAGCTGGCACTACCTCACCGCCGTCGACGTGCACAACGGGGCCGCCGCCGGAACGATCGCCGTGATCGGCGACTCGCTCACCTCGGGCTCCGGCTCCACCCTCGACGCGAACAGCCGCTGGCCCGACGTGCTCGCCGACCGGCTCGGCGGCCGGTACGGAGTGGTCAACGCGGGCATCGCGGGCAACCGCATCCTGCGCGACGGCCGCGGCGTACGGGCGAGCGCCCGCTTCGACCGCGACGTACTGGACGTCGCCGGGGTGAAGACGGTCGTCATCGCGCTCGGTATCAACGACGTGCAGCAGTTCCCGCAGGAAACCGACCCGCAGCGCATCGCCGACGCCCTGCACTCCCTGACCCGGCGCGCCCACGCACGCGGGCTGCGGGTCATCGGGGCGACGCTGATGCCGTACGAGGGGTACCGCACCTGGACCCCCGCGCGCAACGCCGTACGGGAAGGGGTCAACGAGCTGATCCGGGCGGGCGGGGTCTTCGACTCGTTCATCGACTTCGACGAGGCGGCCCGCGACCCGCTCCACCCGACCCGGCTGCTGCCCGCCTACGACAGCGGCGACCACCTCCACCTGAACGACACGGGCTACCGGTGGCTGGGTTCACGGGTGGACCTCGCGGCCCTGCACCACAGCGGGCCCGTCTCGGACCAGTTCTGACGGCGGGTCCGGGGCCGGCCACGGCGAAGCCCGCGTCAGCTCTCGCCCTTCTCCAGCCGGCCCCGCCCGCGCTCCCGCTCCCGCTCCAGCGCCCACGCCCGCTCCGCGTCCTTCAGCCGCCGCCTCTCCGCCTTGCTCCGCTTGCGCTCCACGCCGACGCCGCCCATCAGCGCGAACCCGGTGACCCGCACCCTCGGGGAGTCGGGGGACGGAACTCCCTCGTCCTTCGAGCGCTCGCCGAAACCGCCCATGATGCCGACGCCCCTGACCTCCACGTTCAGCTCGGGCGGGACCGTCACCTGCATACCGCCCATGATCGTGATGCAGCGGATGACCACCTCGCGGTCCTCGAAGTTGGCCTCGCGCAGGTCGATCTCACCGCCGCCCCACATCGCGAACGCGGTGAACTTCCGGCCCACCGTCCAGTTTCCCCGGCGGCCGAAACCGCCCCAGAAAGCGAAGGCGCCACCCGACGTGGCCGGCTTGCCGATACGGTCCGCCCAGCGCACCGCCGAACCCGTCGCCGCGGCTGCCGGGGCCGGACCCAACGGGGCCACCGCCGTGCCCGGCGCCGGGAGGTCACGTACGAGCGGTTCCAGCTCCCCGTGCGTACGCGCCTTGTAGGCCGCTTCGAGCCGGTGCTCGAACTCTTCCATCTCCAGCCGGCCCTCGGCCACCGCCTCGCGCAAGATCTCGGCGACTCGCTCGCGCTCGGCATCGGAAGCGCGCATGTCAGGGAGGTCACTTGTCATGCGCTCAGCCTATTGAACGCCCACACTCCCGTCACCGATCTACTGGGCGATGGCCGACACGTACATCTTCGCGATCACGGCCTCGATGTCCGGCTCCCGCACCGACAGGTCGACCAGGGGATACTCCGCGGCGATCCGGGCGACCAGCGGCGCGGCCGACTCCGAGGCCGGGAAGGCCAGCCACTGGCGCGGCCCCTCCACCTTCACCGTACGCACCGAGGGTGCCGACTCCAGCCGGATCGGCGGGAGTTGACGCTCCAGATCGACCACCAGCGTCCGCTCGCTCTCACCCACCTCGTGCAGCCCGGCGAGCGCACCGTCGTACATGAGCCGGCCGTGGTCGATCACCATCACACGCTTGCAGAGCTGCTCGATATCCGTCAGATCGTGGGTGGTGAGCAGCACGGTCGTACCGCAGTCGGCATTCAAGTCCCGCAGGAATCCACGGACTTTGGCCTTGGACACGACGTCCAGGCCGATCGTCGGTTCGTCCAGGTACAGCACCTCGGGATCGTGCAGCAGCGCCGCCGCGATGTCCCCGCGCATCCGCTGCCCGAGCGACAGCTGCCGCACGGGCACGTCCAACAGCTCGCCCAGGTCGAGGAGTTCGACGCAGCGGTCCAGGTTCTCGCGGTAGCGGGCGTCGGGAATCCGGTACATCCGGTGCATCAGCCGGTACGAGTCGCGCAGCGGCAGGTCCCACCAGAGCGTGGTGCGCTGGCCGAACACCACACCGATCCGGTGTGCCAGCCTCGTCCGCTCCCTGGACGGGTCGATGCCCGCCACCCGCAGCCGGCCACCGCTCGGGGTGAGAATGCCGGTCAGCATCTTGATCGTGGTCGACTTCCCGGCACCGTTCGGCCCGATGTAGCCGACCATCTCGCCGCGCGCGACGCGGAAGCTGATGGAGTCGACCGCCCGCACCTGGCGGCGTTCACCCCGCATGAAGCCGGTCCTGCGACGCACGTCGAAGACCTTTTCGACGTTGTCGAGCTGAATGAAGTCGGTGCCGCTGCCGGTGTCGACGTCGGTTTTCATGTCGTCCAGTACCCCTGCCGTTGTGTTCGCCCTGCCCTGCCCTGCCGCGCTTCGGTGTTTCATCAACTGCCCGTACTGCGGTACGCGCGCAGCCCCACGCGCCAGGCCAGGCCCGCGAGCAGCCAGCACAGGCCCGCCACCACCGGAGGCAGGAACGCCACCCAGTCCGGCAGGCCCAGCGGATAGTCCCGGCCCAGCACGTACAGCGCGGGCAGCCAGTTCACGAACGCCAGCGGCACCACGAACGTCACCCCGCGCACCAGGTCCTTCGCGAAGATCGACGGCGGGTACTGGAGCAGCGTGTTCCCTCCGTACGTGAACGAGTTCTGCACCTCCGAGGCGTCCTGGGCGAAGAACTGGAACGCCGCCCCGGCCACGAACACCGCCGCGAAGATCGCCGCCCCGCTCAGCAGCATCAGCGGGATCATCACCACCTTCAGCGGCGTCCACGCGATGTCCAGCGTCACCAGCGCGTACCCGAGCACCAGCCCGCCCTGGGTGATCCGCCCCAGCCTGCGCAGCGCGAACCGGTCCGCCGCGACCTGCGCGAGCACCGGCACCGGACGTACCAGCAGCGTGTCCAGCGTGCCGTCGCGCACCCGCCGCCCCAGCCGGTCCATCGACCCCAGCACCAGGTCGGCGAGGCCGAACGCGGTGCCCGCGGCCCCGTACAGCAACGCGACCTCCGGCAACGTGTAACCGCCCAGCGCGTCCACGTGCGAGAACATCAGCAAAATCGCCACGAAGTCGAAGGCGGTCGCCGCGAAGTTCCCGAACGCCGTCATCGCGAACGAGGCGCGGTACGCCATCGTCGAACGCAGCCACATCGCCGCGATCAGCCCGTACGCCCGAACTCCCTCGACCAGCCTCGACCGCTCGACGAACACCACTTCGGGCGCATCCGCCACCCCGGCCCCCGCCGCCGCCTCCGCCTCCACCGCACCGGCCGTCGTCTCAGCCACCCTGGACCACCACCCTCCTCGTCGCCACCGACTGCACCAGCCGGCCCACCAGCAGCAGCGTCAGCGCCCAGCCACCCTGGAAGGCGTACGCCTCCACCAGCCCCCAGCCCGTCCGCTTCCCGAGCAGCACATCGGCCGGCACCTGGAGCAGCGAGGACCACGGGAGCACCCGCGCCACGTCGCCCAGCACCCCGGGGAACAGCGTCAGCGGGAGCAGCATCCCGGAGAAGAACATCCCGGCCAGGGCCGTCATCTGCGACACCCCGGCCCCGTCCAGCAGCCAGAACGCGGAGAGCGCCACCAGATAGCGGATCGCGAAACTGACCACGACACCGAGCGTCACCGAGACGAGGAAGGCCAGCCAGATCCCCGGCGAGGCGGGCAGCGCCAGATCGAAAGCGAGCGAACCCAGCAGCATCGGCACGATGCCGCGGCCCAGCAGATGGAACGCAGCTCGCCCCAAGTCGCCCGCCATCCACCACAGTTGGAGGTCCACGGGACGGTAGAGGTCGACCGCGACATCGCCGGTGCGAATCCGCTCTATCAGCTCGTCCTCGAAACCGCCACCCATCATGGCGCAGGTCATCAGCAGCGCCTGCCCCAGCCACACATAGGTGAGCGCCTGAGACATGTCATAACCGCCGAGCTGCGGACGCTGGTCCCACAGCGCCACATAGGCGTACGCCATGATGAACCCGAAGACGGTGTTGGTGAAAACTCCCGCCGCCGTCGCCATCCGGTATGTGGCATAGCGCCGGAACCCTCCCGCCGCCACCACCGTATACAGCCGCACCGCATTCACCCCCTGCGCTCGGGCGCCCAACGGCGTTGGACACCAAAGCGCAAGACCCTAGTCCACCGGACGCAGCCGCCGCGACCGCTTTTGGCGGTCGATCCGGTGCTTATTCCACAGAAAAGGGCACTATGGGGGAACTGACCGCGGCCGAGGAGTCTGCACGGACATGAGCGACGAGCCACAGCAGCCGGGCGGGGAGAACGAACCCCGGGGCTGGGACCCCAGGGACCCGTCCGCCCACGGCAGCAACAGCGGCAACAGGGGCAGCAGGGGAGAACAAGGCGGTGAACAGGACGGTCGGCACGGCGGCCCACAGGACGGTCGGCACGGCGGCCCACAGGACGGTCAACAGGACGGCACCGCCAAGCAGCCCAAGCGCCCCAAGCGCCCCCGACGGCCCGAACGCACCGGCTGGCGCCGCGCCGTCCCCACCTGGCGGATGGTCCTCGGCGCCGTCCTCCTTCTCGTCCTGCTCCTGATCGGCGGCTTCATCGCCGGGTACGAACTCGTCGACATCCCGCCCGCCAACGCCAACGCCACCGCACAGTCGAACGTCTACCTCTACAAGGACGGCAGCGTCCTCGCCCGCTCCGGCGAAATCAACCGCGAGAACATCAAACTCGCCCAGGTCCCGCTCACCGTCCAGCACGCCGTACTCGCCGCAGAGGACCGCGACTTCTACTCCGAACGGGCGGTCGACGTCAAAGCCATGGCCCGAGCCGCCTGGAACACCCTCGCCGGCAAGGGCACCCAGGGCGGCTCGACCATCACCCAGCAGTACGTCAAGAACTACTACCTCGGCCAGGAACAGACCATCACCCGCAAGATCAAGGAGTTCTTCATCGCGGTCAAACTCAACCGCGAGGAATCCAAGAGCCAGATCTTCGAGGGCTACCTCAACACCAGCTACTTCGGCCGCAACGCCTACGGCATCCAGGCCGCCGCACAGGCCTACTACGGCAAGGACATCGGCAGCATCACCACCGCCGAAGGCGCCTACCTCGCCTCCCTCCTCAACGCCCCCAGCGCCTACGACGTCGTCGTCCACCCCGGGAACAAGGCCGCCGCCCTCGCACGCTGGAACTACGTACTCGACGGCATGGTCAAGGAGAAGTGGCTCGGCGCCCGCACCCGCGCCACCCTGAAGTTCCCCGTACCCGGCAAGGTCAACCCGCCCATCGGCCTCTCCGGACAACGCGGCTACATCATCCAGGCCGTCGAGGACTACCTCACCACCAACAAGGTCATCGACGAGAACACCCTGGCCACCGGCGGCTACCGGATCACCACCACACTGGAGAAGAAGAAACAGAACGCACTCGTCAAAGCCGTCGACGACAACGTCATGTCCCAGACGAGCAGCGACCGCACGGCCGACCGCAACGTCCGCGTCGGCGGCGCCTCCATCGACCCCGGCACCGGCCGCGTCGTCGCCATGTACGGCGGCGTCGACTACACCAAGCAGTACGTGAACAACGCGACCCGCCGCGACTACCAGGTCGGCTCCACCTTCAAACCGTTCGTCTTCACCTCCGCAGTCGCCAACGGCTCCACCACCCAGGACGGCCGGCGCATCACCCCCAACACCGTGTACGACGGCACCAACAAACGCATGGTCGAGGGCCCCAACGGACCCACCGGCTACTCCCCCGCCAACGAGGACGACATCAGCTACGGACCCATCACCGTCCGCGACGCCACCGACAAGTCCGTCAACGCCGTCTACGCCCAAATGGCCGAAGACGTCGGCCCCGCCAAGGTCGAGCAGACCGCCGTCGGCCTCGGCATCCCCCGGAACACCCCCGACCTCACCGCCTCTCCGTCCATCGCACTCGGCGTGGCCACCGCCAGCGTCCTCGACATGACCGAGGCGTACGCCACCCTCGCCAACCACGGAAGGCACGGCGCGTACGTCCTCGTCGACAAGGTCAGCAAGGGCGGCACGGACCTCGAACTCCCCAGCAGGAACACCAAGCAGGCTGTCAGCCGCGAAGCCGCCGACACCACCACCTCGATCCTCCGGAGCGTCGTCGAGAACGGCTCCGGCACCGCCGCCCAGGGCGCCGGCCGCCCCGCCGCCGGCAAGACCGGCACCGCCGAGGACGACAGGGCAGCCTGGTTCGCCGGCTACACCCCCGACCTCACCACCGTCATCGCCGTCATGGGCCAGGACCCCGAGACCGGCGTACAGAAATCCCTCTACGGAGCACTCGGACTGGCCCGCATCAACGGCGCCGGCGCCCCCGCCCAGACCTGGGCCCAGTACACCGAAGCCGCGCTGCGCGGCACCACGGTCGAGGAGTTCGACCTGACCCTCGAAAGCGGCGCCGACGAAACCACCTCACCCACCGGGGAGAGCACCGTCCCCGGCGAAACCGGGACACCGTCGGAGCAGCCCTCCGGCACGCCGCCGAGCAGCTTCGAAAGCATCGCACCCGGCAGTCCGCCGAGCCCCGGAAACAGCGAAGCCACCACCGGCGGCACGGACATGGGCGACTTGACCGGCGGCGGACCGCAGGACGGCAGATGGCACAACGGCGGATGGCACAACGGCGGACCGGACTACGGCGACGGCGGCGGCGACAACGGCGGCCCCCGCGACGAGGACGACGGCGACAGAGACCGCTACGACTTCCTCCCGGGCGCCCGAGGCACCCCGGCCCCCGCAACGCCCCCGCCGCCCACGGCTCCCACAGTTCCCCCGGCTCCCCCTGGCCCGCGTTAGTGACCCGAGGTCGCCTTCAGCCCCACGACAGCCACCAGCAACAGACAGACGAAGAAGATCCGGGCAGCGGTCGCCGGCTCGTTCAGCACCACCATGCCGAGCACCGCCGCCCCCGCCGCACCGATACCGACCCACACCCCGTACGCCGTCCCGATCGGCAGCGTCTTCGCCGCCTGGGACAGCAACATCATGCTCGCCACGATCCCGACACCCGTGAACACACTCGGCCACAGCCGGGTGAACCCCTCGGTGTACTTCATCCCTATCGACCAGCCCACTTCCAGCAGACCGGCGACAATCAGCAGAACCCACGCCATGACGGCACCTCCGACAAGACAGAACACGGAAAATACGGTGCGTCGTCTTTGCGAAACCCGGTACGGCGCGTCTCGTCGGGGGTCAGCCCACCATAGCAAAGAACAAGCAAAGGGCCTGGTGACACCGGTCACCAGGCCACACCCGCCACTGCTGCTGTCGCTACCGCCGACTACAGAAACCGATCACGGAACCGGTCATGGATACGGATCGACAGATACGGATCACAGATACAGCCCGGTGGAATCCACCGACCCCTCGAACCGGTCCGCCGCCACCGCATGCAGATCCCGCTCACGCATCAGCACATACGCCACACCGCGCACCTCGACCTCCGCACGGTCCTCGGGGTCGTACAGCACACGGTCACCCGGCTCCACCGTCCGCACGTTCTGGCCCACCGCGACCACCACGGCCCAGGCCAGCCGACGACCGACCGCAGCCGTCGCCGGAATCAGGATGCCGCCACCGGAACGCCGCTCGCCCTCAGGCGTATCGGACCGGACCAGCACGCGGTCATGCAACATGCGGATGGGCAGCTTGTCGTCGGTGTTCTCGCTCACGCCCCGCAACCTACCTGCCCACCACGGCTCCACACGCCTCCGGGGTACACACCTGCGGAGCACACGGCCCGCACCATCACTTGTTCCGGCGCCGCTTCGACACCGTCAGCAGACCCACGACACCCACCGCGAGCAACGCCGCCGGAACCACCCGCTCCAGACGCGGAGCACCGTCCGCGGACACGAACCGCGTCTTCACATCCGACACAGCCCGGTTCACCGCGACAAAAGCCCGACCGGCCGTCCGGTCCACGGCTTCGGCAGCCCTGGCCTTCGCATCACCCATGATCGTCTTCGGGTGCACCCGCACCCCGATCTCATCGAGCACCACCGCAAGCTGCTCACGCCTGCTGATGATGTCCGCCTCGATCTGCGCAGGGGTCCTGGCATCCGACACTGCGCCGCCTCCGTGGTCCTCGTCCGGTAAACCTTCATCGACAGTCTGTCAGCTCCACCGCCCACGTACCCGGCGGCACCCCTATTACGCTCGGTCCCATACACCCCTACGTGTCCAACTGAGGAGAACCATGAGCGAGCGACTCCAGCCCGGCGACACCGCCCCCGCCTTCACCCTCCCCGACGCCGACGGCAACGACATCTCGCTCGCCGACCACAAGGGCCGCAAGGTCATCGTCTACTTCTACCCGGCCGCCCTCACCCCCGGCTGCACCAAGCAGGCCTGCGACTTCACCGACAACCTGGAACTCCTCGCAGGCGCCGGATACGACGTCATCGGCGTCTCCCCCGACAAGCCCGAGAAGCTCGCCAAGTTCCGCGAAAAGGAAAACCTCAAGGTCACCCTGGTCGGGGACCCCTCCAAGAAGACCCTGGAGGCATACGGCGCCTTCGGCGAGAAGAAGCTCTACGGCAAAACGGTGACGGGCGTCATCCGCTCCACGATCGTCGTGGACGAGGACGGCAAGGTCGAGCGAGCCCTCTACAACGTCAAGGCCACCGGCCACGTAGCCAAAATCATCAAGGACCTCGGCGTCTGAACCCGGCCCATAGGCGCTGCCCCGCACGACTGAACGATGTGAGGGACATCCCACCGAGGAGGCAGCAGAACTGGTCGCGCCCCAGACACCGGACCCGAAGTTCTGACCCCGGGCCGCCGCGCCTCTTCGGCGCCCTCGTCGGAATGGCCCGCACTGCTTCAGCGTCGATTGAATCAGTGCGGGCCATTCCGCATCTTTTCGGATATCGGACGTAACTCTCCGATAAAAGGCTCGTTGATCCGTACGAAGCCGCGAACGCGCGGTCGGATTCGGAGGGGATCACGCCGGTTCGGTATACCCGCGAGCTACCGGAAGGTGTTGACCGCGACGTCGAACACCAACGCCTCGGTCCCGCTTGCACGAGGGGGAGAAATGTCTGACGTGTACGAGCGGGAGAAGCTCACCACCGCCGTCGCCGAGTCCAAGAACTGGACGGATCTGATGCGTCGGCTCGGACTCAAGAAGAGCGGCGGCCAGCGGCGCGTACTGCAGGAGAAGGTAGCCGGGCACGGGCTGGATACAGCCCACTTCAAGCAACGAAGTCCATGGCTGAAGTACCCGGACGCGGCCATTGAGGCCGCCGTTGCGTCCTCGTCGTCGCTGCGTCCTCGTCGTCGCTGCGCGAGGTCGTCACCAAACTCGGTGCACCACCGGCAAGCGGCACGCTTTCTCACATAAGCCGCCGCATCACGGCCGCGGGGATCGATGTCAGCCACTTTCCCGGCATGAACCGTCCGCAACTGGACCTGCTGTTCACCACCGAGGAGTTACGGACTGCCACGGCCGCGGCCGAGAGCATTCGCGGAGTGGCGCGAAGCCTTGGGATGGGCGACGACAGTCAGTCACGCTCTGCGCTGGCGAGCCTGCTGCGCAGGAGAGGGATCGATACCTCACATTTCCGGAAGGCGCGCCTTGCGATCCCGGAGGACACTCTGCGGAACGCCGTCCAGCGCGCTACCAGCTACGCGGACGTCATGCGGGCACTCGGCCTTGAGGTCAACGACACGAACCACCGCCGCGTGCGGCGCAAGGTCCTGCAGCTGCAGCTCGACACAAGCCACTTCACTCGCCGCTCCTGGGCTTCGATGCAGGTGCACGAGCCCAAAGCGATCGCACCGACGACCCTGGTTGTCAGGCCTCAAGGGTCAACACTCACAAACCGGGAAAGACTGCACCGCGCCCTTCAGGAGATCGGTGTCGCGTACCGCTGCGAATCCTGCGGCAACCCGGGAAAGTGGCTGGGGCAGTCCTTCACGCTCCAGATCGATCACATCAACGGTGAGTGGCTCGACAACCGGGCCGAGAACCTTCGCTACCTCTGCCCCAACTGCCACGCGCTCACTGACACATGGTGCCGGAACCGGCGCCCTGCTAAATCGGCCGCCGTATAGGTCTTCGGGTCTGTTGCAGCCTTCCCTTGTAGACTGCCGGAGACGCGCGAGTGCTGGAATTGGTGAGACAGGCTGGTTTTAGGTACCAGTGCCCTAGCGGCGTGAGGGTTCGAGTCCCTCCTCGCGCACCCCGGTGACAGGCCCGGCTCGCTTCTGCAGCGAGCCGGGCCTGTCACGTTCACCGAGAGACTGTCACCCCACCAACTCCCGCACCACCGGCACCAGCGCCCGGAACGCCTTGCCGCGGTGGCTGATCGCGTTCTTTTCCGCCGGGGTCAGTTCCGCGCAGGTGCGGGTGGAGCCGTCCGGCTGGAGGATCGGGTCGTAGCCGAAGCCGTTCGTGCCGGACGGGGTGTGGCGCAGGGTGCCCGTCAGGCGGCCCTCGACCACGCGTTCCGTGCCGTCGGGGAGGGCGAGGGCGGCCGCGCAGGCGAAGTGGGCCCGGCGGTGGGCGTCGTCGATGTCGGAAAGCTGGGCCAGGAGCAGGTCCAGGTTGGCCCGGTCGTCGCCGTGGGTGCCGGACCAGCGGGCGGAGAAGATGCCGGGGGCGCCGCCGAGTACGTCCACGCAGAGGCCGGAGTCGTCGGCGATGGCGGGGTGGCCGGTGGCCTTCGCGAGGGCGTGGGCCTTGAGCAGGGCGTTCTCGGCGAAGGTGACGCCGGTCTCCTTGACGTCGGGGATGTCCGGGTACGCGTCCGCGCCGACGAGTTCGTGGTCGAGGCCTGCGTCGGCGAGGATCGCGTGGAGTTCGGTGATCTTCCCGGCGTTGCGGGTGGCGAGGATGAGGCGGGTCATGTCACCCAGTATCGGGGGTGGTCAGGGGCTGCAGACCTTGCCGATTTCCTTGGCGGCGTCGGTGACCGGGGTGATGTCGGGGGTGGCGTCGCCCTTGTCGATCGAGTCGCGGACGTTGCCGACACCGGCCCGGAGGTGGTCGACGGCCTTGCCGAGGTCGGCGTTGTCGGTCTTGTCGCCGAGGTTGCCGAGTTCCTTCTCGATGTCGTCGAGGGCTTCGGATGCCTGGGTGGGGTCGTCGGACGCGGTGGAGACGGCCTGTTGGAGGTTGTCGACGCTGGTGGCGATGGCGTCGGCGGTTCGCACGCAGTCGAGTGCCTTGTCGACGGCGCCGCAGCCGGCTGTCGCGGTGAGGGCGAGGGTGAGGGTGGTCAGGGTCAGCGCGACGGTGGTGCGGCGGTGGCGGTCGGCCTTGGCCATGGTGCGGTTCCTCCCCGGGTGCGGATACGCGGACGGGCGCACGGTTCGACCCGTGCGCCCGTGCTCGTAACGACGCGTTGTGGTGCGTATGTGGTTGCTTCTTTACTCGGCCAGGGTGCGGGCGAGGGCCTCGTGCTGAATGACGGTGAGGTCTGCGCAGCCCGCGGTGGCGAGGTCGAGGAGGGCGCCGAGTTCCTTGCGGTCGAAGGGGGCGGCCTCGGCGGTGCCCTGGACTTCGACGAAGCGGCCGTCGCCGGTGCAGACGACGTTCATGTCGGTCTCGGCGCGGACGTCCTCCTCGTAGCAGAGGTCGAGGAGGGGGGCGCCGTCGACGATGCCGACGCTGACCGCGGCGACAGTGTCGGTCAGCGGCTTGCGGCCGTGCTTGACGAGCTTCTTGTGCTGGGCCCAGGTGACGGCGTCGGCGAGGGCGACGTAGGCGCCGGTGATGGCGGCGGTGCGGGTGCCGCCGTCGGCCTGGAGGACGTCGCAGTCGAGGACGATGGTGTTCTCGCCGAGGGCCTTGTAGTCGATGACGGCGCGCAGGGACCGGCCGATGAGCCGGCTGATCTCGTGGGTGCGGCCGCCGATCTTGCCACGTACGGATTCGCGGTCGCCGCGGGTGTTGGTGGCGCGGGGCAGCATGGAGTATTCGGCGGTGACCCAGCCTTCGCCGCTGCCTTTGCGCCAGCGGGGGACGCCTTCGGTGACGGAGGCGGTGCAGAAGACCTTGGTGTCGCCGAAGGAGATGAGTACGGAGCCTTCGGCGTGCTTGCTCCATCCGCGTTCGATGGTGACGGGGCGGAGCTGTTCGGGGGTGCGGCCGTCGATACGAGACATGGCATCGACCTTATCGGGTGCGGGGCCGGCACCCGTTCGGGTGCGATGCAGGCCCCGTCCGGGTGGGGCGGACGGGGCCTGCGGGGTGCTGGTGCTAGTGGGGGGGGTGGGGGTAGTGCTGGTGCCGGTGCCGAGTTGGTTTGCTCGGCTCAGCGGGATCCGGCGAGGCGCGGCGGGGAGGTCAGCCGGTGATTCGGCGGCCGGTCACATCATGTCTTCGATGTCGGCGGCGATGGGGTCGGCGTCGGTGCCGATGACGACCTGGATCGCGGTGCCCATCTTGACGACGCCGTGGGCTCCGGCGGCCTTGAGCGCGGCTTCGTCGACCTTGCTGGGGTCGTGGACCTCGGTGCGCAGGCGCGTGATGCAGCCTTCGATCTCGTCGATGTTGTCGATACCGCCGAGCCCGGCGACGATCTTCTCAGCCTTGCTGGCCATGGCCTTCTCCCTGGTTGTTCCCATGCATGCGACGGCCCACCATGGGTCCGTTTCGTCACCGTAACGCACGTTTGGCCCAGCTTCGCGGGCGAGTGACTGGACCGTCCCCAATGATGACGATCACCGATGCCCTGCCTTCCAGGCGGGTTACGCACCGTACCCCGACTGGTCTACACCATTGTGCAACGACCCCCGACCGTGCCTTGTTCCGGGAGGACGCCGATGAGCTCGAGCAGTGCCGCAGCACCACGGAAAACGTGGTGGAACGGCCTCTTCCAGGGCCTCCAGAAGATGGGCCGCAGCCTCCAGCTCCCGATCGCCGTGCTGCCGGCGGCCGGCATTCTCAACCGGCTGGGCCAGCCGGACGTATTCGGCGACGAGGGGCTGCACTGGGGCAATGTCGCCAAGGTGTTCGCGGCGGCGGGCGGCGCGCTGCTCGACTCGGGGTTCGGCCTTCCGCTGCTGTTCTGCATCGGTGTGGCGATCGGCATGGCGAAGAAGTCGGACGGTTCGACCGCGCTCGCCGCGGTGACCGGCTTTCTCGTCTATTACGCGGTACTGCATGCCTTCCCGGTGAACTGCGTCCCGGGAGCCAAGTTCATCGGCGCCGGAATGTGGTCGGGGGTCTGCGTCCTGTCGGACACCACGGTCACGCAGGCCGGTTACCAGAACCCCGGGGTGTTCGGCGGCATTGTGATGGGTCTGCTGGCCGCCTGGTTCTGGCGGCGGTACCACCGGGTCAAGCTGGTGGACTGGCTGGGCTTCTTCAACGGCCGCCGGCTCGTGCCGATCATCATGGCGTTCGTCGGTCTTCTCTTCGCGGCGCTGTGCGCGTGGGTGTGGCAGCCGGTCGGTGACGGTCTGACCAGCTTCTCCAAGTGGCTGGTGGACCTGGACTGGGCGGGCTCGGGCATCTTCGGTGTCGCCAACCGTGCACTGCTGGTCATCGGTCTGCACCAGTTCCTGAACACGTTCGTCTGGTTCCAGTTCGGTGACTTCACCAAGCCGGACGGCACGGTCGTGCACGGTGACATCAACCGGTTCCTGGCGGGTGACCCGACTGCCGGTCAGTTCACCTCGGGGTTCTTCCCGATCATGATGTTCGCCCTTCCGGCCGCGGCGCTGGCGATCTACCACTGCGCCAGGCCGCATCGGCGGAAGGCGGTCGGCGGCATGATGCTGTCGGTCGCCCTGACGTCGTTCGTGACGGGTATCACCGAGCCGATCGAGTACTCGTTCGTGTTCATCGCGCCGGTGCTGTACGCGATCCACGCGGTGCTCACCGGCGTCTCGATGGCGGTGACCTGGGCGCTCGGGGTCAAGGACGGCTTCAGTTTCTCCGCGGGCCTGATCGACTACGTCATCAACTGGGGTCTGGCGACGAAACCGTGGCTGATCATTCCGATCGGCCTGGTCTTCGCCGCCGTCTATTACGCGATCTTCCGGTTCGCAATCATCAAGTTCCATCTCCAGACTCCGGGCCGGGAGCCCGACGAGGTGGAGGAGGAGATCGAGAGGAACCTCACGAAGTAGCACTTCAGCAGGGCTTTCGGCCCGGCCGGAGCAGGCCCTCGGACCCTTGCGGTCCGGGGGCCCCTCGCCATGTCACCGAGCGTGGGTGATGGCTCATGCGAAGTAATCGCAAATTGCAGGTTCCTTATCCAACCCATACCGTGCTACAACTGGTCTACACCACTGAGTGGTCCAGACCGCGTGCGTTCTGCCGCGTTTCTCGAGTCGCCGCCTCCCCCCGTCAATGACCTCGGCGGCGCCTTGTCCAATGGAGGAAGTTGATGTCCACGGCAGACACCGCACCCGCGGTCACCAAGAAGAAGGGCGCCGGCGTGATGGCGGTCATGCAGCGCATCGGCCGCAGCCTCATGCTGCCGGTCGCGGTGCTGCCCGCGGCCGCGCTGCTGGTGCGTCTCGGCAACGCGGACATGCTCGGCCGCGACTCGTTCCCGACGTTCATCACGAAGTTCGCCGGCTACATGGCCGCGGGCGGCGGTGCCATTCTCGACAACATGGCGCTGCTGTTCGCCGTGGGTATCGCGATCGGCTTCGCCAAGAAGTCGGACGGTTCGACGGCCCTCGCCGCAGTCACCGGCTACCTGGTCTTCCAGAAGGTGCTCGCCACCTTCACCGACAGCAGCCTGCCCCAGGTCGCGAGCGTCGTGGACGGCAAGATCGTCATGAACGACGCACCGGTCAACGCCGGTGTGCTCGGCGGCGTCGTGATAGGCATCGTCGTGGCCCTGATCTACCAGCGGTTCTACCGGACGAAGCTGCCCGACTGGGCGGGCTTCTTCAGCGGCCGTCGCCTCGTCCCGATCCTGTCGGCCTTCGCGGGCCTGATCATCGGCATCATCTTCGGTCTGATCTGGCCGGTCCTCGGCACCGGTCTGCACAACTTCGGTGAGTGGCTGGTCGGTTCCGGCGCCGTCGGCGCGGGCATCTTCGGTGTCGCCAACCGTGCGCTGATCCCGGTCGGCATGCACCACCTGCTGAACTCGTTCCCGTGGTTCCAGGCGGGCGACTACAACGGCGCCCACGGAGACATCGCCCGGTTCCTGGCCGGTGACCCGCAGGCCGGACAGTTCATGACCGGCTTCTTCCCGATCATGATGTTCGCCCTTCCGGCGGCCTGCCTCGCGATCGTCCACTGTGCCCGTCCGGAGCGCCGCAAGGTCGTCGGCGGCATGATGTTCTCCCTCGCGCTCACCTCGTTCGTCACCGGTGTGACCGAGCCGATCGAGTTCACGTTCATGTTCATCGCCCCGGTGCTGTACGCGATCCACGCGGTCCTTACGGGCGTGTCCATGGCCCTGACCTGGGCGCTCGGCATCAAGGACGGCTTCGGCTTCTCGGCCGGCCTGGTCGACTTCGTCCTGAACCTCGGCATCGCGAGCAAGCCGTGGCTGCTGGTCCTGGTCGGCCTCTGCTTCGCGGTGGTCTACTACGTGGTCTTCCGCTTCGCGATCACCAGGTTCAACCTGCCGACTCCGGGCCGCGAGTCCGACGAGGAGCTTGCCGAGCTCCTCAAGGCCGAGGCGAAGTAGGCCTCACCGCGGGCCTCACCCCGGCGCACGACGAAGCCCTCACCTTCCCCTCGGGAGGTGAGGGCTTCGTCGTGCACGAGATGTGCGGGACGGCTAGATCTCGTAGACCGCGCCCGGTGCCGCCACTTCCACCGGTCCGCGGAAGAGCATGCGGGCGTCGGCCAGGTTGCGGTCGGCGTCGGTCCACGGCGGGATATGGGTGAGGACGAGCCGTCCCACTCCGGCACGGGCGGCGACCTCACCCGCTTCGCGGCCGTTGAGGTGGAGGTCCGGGATGTCCTCCTTGCCATGGACGAACGATGCTTCGCAGAGGAACAGGTCGGCTCCCTCGGCGATCTCGTCCAGGGCCTCGCAGGCGCCGGTGTCGCCGGAGTACGTGAGCGTGCGGCCGCCGTGCTCGATCCGGATGGCGAAGGAGTCGACGGGGTGGCAGACCTTCTCCGTACGGACCGAGAAGGGGCCGATCTCGAACGAGCCGGGCTTGAGGGTGTGGAAGTCGAAGACCTCGCTCATCGCCCGCTCGGACGGGGTGTCGCCGTGGGCGGTGGTCAGCCGCTCTTCGGTGCCGTCGGGGCCATAGACAGGGATGGGGCTGGGACGGCCCCCGTCGTGCCGGTAGTAACGGACGACGAAGTACGCGCACATGTCGATGCAGTGATCGACATGGAGGTGGCTGAGGAAGATGGCGTCGAGGTCGTAGAGACCGACATGGCGCTGCAGCTCGCCGAGGGCGCCGTTGCCCATGTCGAGGAGCAGCCTGAAGCCGTCGGCCTCTACGAGGTAGCTCGAACATGCCGATCCCGCGGACGGGAACGAGCCGGAGCAGCCGACGACGGTGAGCTTCATGGAGCGTGAACCTCCGAGACGTGGGAACGGGGAGGGTTCGTGCGGTCTGTTGAACGGTTTGTCGAGCGTAAGGCGCGAAACAGCCGGTCGCTCCTCCATGGCCGTCCGTTGTGGGGGAACTCACCTGCTCTGTCACCGGTTCGATGGAAGAGGCCGGGGCGCCGGTACGGTCGGGACATGAGCATGTCCTGGTGGTGGATCGCGTTTGCCGTTGTCGTGCTGCTCGCGCTCGTCGCGGCGGTTGCCGATGGGCGGGGGCGAGGCGGGCGGGGGCCGGGTGGGCGTCGCGGCGGGTCGGCGGGTGCGCGCTCGGGCGGGCGTCCGGGCGGGCGGACGCGTCCGCCCGCGGGGCCGGGGCGCGAGCCGGGACCGGAGCGGAGGCCGAGGCCGGGTGAGATCTGGTGGGCCGAGGTGCCGTACGAGGACGGGCCGGGGACGAAGGACCGGCCCTGTCTGGTGCTGTCGGTACGGGGTGACTCGGCGCTCGTCGCGAAGATCACCAGCAAGCACCACGAGGAGCGGCCGGGGGTGATCGCACTGCCCGCGGGGGCGGTGGGGGACGCGCGGGGGCGGGCGAGCTTCCTGGAGACGGATGAGCTGCGGGAGGTCGCCCTGCGGGGCTTCCGGCGGCTGGTGGGGGTGGTGGACGCGGGGGTCTGGGAGCGGGTGCGGAAGCTCGGGTGAGGTGGGGTGGGGCGAGGTGGGGCGGACCCGGGGCTCGAACGCCGGACGGGCCGGTGGTTCGGCTCGTCCGGCGTTCGAGCCCCGGGGTTCTGCCCGGAGCTGAGGTTATGCCCAGAGCTGACCGTGCAGGGTTTCGATGGCCTCTTCCGTCGTGGGGGCGGTGTAGACGCCCGTCGACAGGTACTTCCAGCCGCCGTCCGCGACGACGAAGACGATGTCGGCCTGCTCCCCCGCCTTGACGGCCTTGTTTCCGACGCCGATCGCGGCGTGGAGTGCGGCGCCGGTGGAGACGCCCGCGAAGATGCCCTCCTGCTGGAGGAGTTCGCGGGTGCGGGTGACGGCGTCCGCCGAACCGACGGAGAAGCGGGTGGTGAGGACCGAGGCGTCGTAGAGCTCGGGGACGAAGCCCTCGTCGAGGTTGCGGAGCCCGTAGACGAGGTCGTCGTAGCGGGGTTCGGCGGCGACGATCTTGACGTCCGGCTTGTGCTCGCGCAGGTAGCGGCCGACGCCCATGAGTGTGCCGGTGGTGCCGAGGCCGGCCACGAAGTGGGTGATGGACGGGAGGTCGGTGAGGATCTCCGGGCCGGTGGTGGCGTAGTGGGCACCCGCGTTGTCGGGGTTGCCGTACTGGTAGAGCATGACCCAGTCGGGGTGCTCGGCGGCCAGCTCCTTGGCGACGCGTACGGCGGTGTTGGAGCCGCCCGCCGCCGGGGAGGAGATGATCTCGGCGCCCCACATGGCGAGCAGGTCGCGCCGTTCCTGGGAGGTGTTCTCCGGCATGACGCACACGATGCGGTAGCCCTTGAGCTTGGCCGCCATGGCGAGCGAGATGCCGGTGTTGCCGCTGGTGGGTTCCAGGATGGTGCAGCCGGGGGTCAACCGGCCGTCCTTCTCGGCCTGTTCGACCATGTGGAGCGCGGGGCGGTCCTTGATCGAGCCGGTGGGGTTGCGGTCCTCCAGCTTGGCCCAGAGGCGGACGTCGTCCGACGGTGACAGCCGCGGCAGGCGGACGAGCGGGGTGTTGCCCACTGCGGCGAGCGGGCTGTCGTAGCGCATCAGTTCATGCCGCCGGCGACGGCCGGGAGGATGGTGACGCTGTCGCCGTCGCTGAGCTTGGTCGAGATGCCGTCGAGGAAGCGGACGTCCTCGTCGTTGAGGTAGACGTTCACGAAGCGGCGGAGTTCGTTCCCGTCGACGATGCGCTCACGGATGCCCTTGTGGCGGCTGTCCAGGTCCGTGAAGAGGTCGGCGAGGGTGTCTCCGTTGCCCTCGACGGCCTTGGCGCCGTCGGTGTAGGTGCGGAGGATGGTCGGGATGCGGACCTCGATGGCCATGGCGTGGGCTCCTGTCTCAAGCAGATCGAAGCGGGGAGGTGGCGTGGGCGCGCGGTTCTGCCCCCGCGCGGGGGTTGGTGCGTGGCGCATGGGTGTTCGCGGTGCCGCGAGCCCGGCTCAGGCCTTGTGGCCGGCGGGCAGGCGGCACGTACAGATCGCGCTGGAGAGCCTGCACAGGTCGACGTGCAGCCGCGCGACGAGCAGCGTGCCCGGCGTCCTGTCGCTCACGTCATGGGGAACCATGCGGTCATCGTATCGATTCCCGGTCCGCGATCTGGAGTGTGATCTCACCTGATGGATGATGGGCGTTCGGTGGGTGGACAGGGCCGTGGTGGACGGGACCTCGGTGCAGCCGGTCCCGTCCGGCCGGTGGCGTGCCGGGTCGGGCGATGTGACGAGGTCAGGCGGGTTCGTACGCCTCGACGACCTCGATGTCCTCCTCGGTGATCTCGCCGTCCACGATCCGGTAGGAGCGGAACTGGAAGGGGCCCGCGTCGTCGGTGTCCGCGGTGGAGACGAGGACGTAGTGGGCGCCGGGTTCGTTGGCGTAGGTGACGTCGGTGCGGGAGGGATAGGCCTCGGTCGCGGTGTGGGAGTGGTAGATGATCACCGGCTCCTCGTCGCGGTCGTCCAGCTCGCGGTAGAGCTTGAGGAGGTCGGCCGAGTCGAACTCGTAGAAGGTGGGCGAGCGGGCGGCGTTGAGCATGGGGATGAACCGTTCGGCCCGGCCGGTTCCGGCCGGGCCCGCGACCACGCCGCACGCCTCGTCGGGGTGGTCGGCGCGGGAATGCGCGACGATCTGGTCGTAGAGCGCCTGGGTGATGGTCAGCATGGCGCCAGGATAGGCATGCGGGCCCCGGCGTACCGAGGGGTGGTACGCGGAGGCCCGCATGGTGGACGCGACTGCGGGGCGGCCGGTACGCCGGGGCGGCTCGACGGTGGATCGGGGGCTCGCCCACGGGTGGTCTCAGCTCTTCTCGAAGGCCTTGTTCGCGGGGTTGCGGGCTTTGAGCACCACGTACGAGATGCCGAGCAGGAGCGCCCAGAGCGGGGCACAGTACAGCGAGATCCTGGTGTCCTTGTCGATGCCCATCATCACGATGACCAAGCCGATGAAGGCCAGTGCGAAGACGCTGGTGTACGGGGCGCCTGGGGCCCGGAACGTGGACCGCGGGAGCACGCCGCGGTCGGCGAGGCCGCGGTAGCGGATCTGGCAGCAGAGGATCATGATCCAGGCCCACATGCCGGAGATGGTGGCGAAGGAGACGACGTAGGTGAAGGCGTCGCCGGGCCACTGGTAGTTGATCCAGACGCCGACGAGCATCAGGGCGGCGGAGAAGGTGGTGCCGATGAGCGGGGTGCCGCTCCCGGTGAGCCGGGTGAAGAACTGCGGGCCCTGGCCGTTGAGCGCGAGGTCGCGGAGCATGCGGCCGGTGGAGTACATGCCGGAGTTGCAGGAGGAGAGGGCCGCGGTCAGCACGACGAAGTTGACGATTCCGGCGCCGACGACGAGGCCCATTTCCTCGAACGCGGCGACGAACGGTGAGATGCCGGGCTTGAACGCGGTCCACGGGACCACGGAGAGGATCATGACGAGGGCGCCGACGTAGAAGACGGCGATGCGCCACGGCACGGTGTTGATGGCCTTGGGCAGGACGGTCTTCGGGTCCTTGGACTCACCCGCGGTGACGCCGACGAGTTCCACGGCGAGGAAGGCGAACATCACGATCTGCAGGGTCATCAGGGTGCCCTTGATGCCGTGCGGGAAGAAGCCGCCGTCGGCCCAGAGGTGGGTGACGGACGCGGTGTCCCCGGCGTCGGAGAAGCCGAGGGTGAGAATCCCGGCGCAGATGAGGATCATGCCGACGATGGCGGTCACCTTGACCATCGAGAACCAGAATTCGAGTTCCCCGAAGAGCTTTACGGAGATCAGGTTCACGCCGTACAGAATGACCGTGAAGACCAGTGCCGAGACCCATTGCGGAAGGGCGAACCAGAACGTCATGTACTGGGCTGCCGCGGTGACTTCGGTGATTCCGGTGACGACCCAGAACAGCCAGTAGGTCCACCCGGTGACAAAGCCGGCGAAGGGGCCGATGAATTCGCGGGCGTACTCCGAGAAGGAGCCCGACACCGGGCGGTACATGAGGAGTTCGCCCAGGGCGCGCATGATGAAGAAGATCACCAGACCCGCGACGGCATAGGCCAGGACGAGACTGGGTCCGGCTTTCGAGATCGCCTTTCCCGCACCGAGGAAGAGGCCGGTGCCGATGGCTCCGCCGATGGCGATCATCTGGATCTGCCGGGCGCCGAGGGCCCGCCGGTATCCCTCGCCCGCCGGGCCGGCATCCGTGACCGCCGCGGCCGGCCGGCCGTCCTGTCCCTCGTCCACCTGCGCCGATGTCATGTGCCGCTCCCCACCGATCCGTGCCGTGCCCTTGGGAACAGGGTCGGTGTCCTCGGGCGACCGTGAACACTTGTCGGAGGCAGACGGGTGACGCACCGGACGTGGTCCGGCCTACGGCGAGGGAAGAACGACCGGGAATTTCCGGTCACCATGAAAGTGGCCGTTCAGGTGGCCGTTCAGGTGACGCGTACGCCCATCGCGTGCACGAGCACCCGTCGCGCGGCCTCGGGACATCCACGCGCAACCAGGGAACTGCGGAACCGCGAACCCGCAGAACTACGAAATCCGGAACTATGGAACTGCGGAACTATGGAACTGCGGAACTACGGCATCAGGGTTTCCACGAGGGTTTCCTGGAGCGCGCCGAGCCAGAGATAGGCCATGACCATCGGCTTGCGCGGATCGCTGTCGGGCAGCCGGTAGAGGGAGCCTGCCTCTCCCTCGTCGTCGTCGGTGACCTCCAGTCGGGTGCCGATGGTCAGCCGGAGGTCGTTGAGGGCGCCGAGCCAGTTGCGGCATTCGTCGGCGGAGAGAGTGAGTACGGCGCCGCCGTCCCTCTCGGCCGTGAGGGCGTCCAGGGTGCGTACGACCGTGAGGGCGTCCTCGCGCTTGCGGGCGCGCAGATCGTTCTCGGTGAAGCGGCGGAACTCGGCGGACGCGGCGCGCACCTCGGTGTCCTCGTCGCCGTACGCCTCGGGGAAGAGGCGGGCCAGGGCGGGGTCGGCGGGCGGTTCGCTGGGTCCCTCGGCGAAGAGCGCGGCGAGCGGGTCCTCGCCCTCGGCGGGTTCGTCGCCGGGGCCGATCAGTTCCAGCAGCTGGACGGCGAGGGAGCGCAGGATCGCGATCTCCACCTCGTCGAGCGCGACGGCCGCGCCGCCGTCGGGGGTGGCCTTGAAGTGGCCGGCCATGGGTTCTCTCCGATGGTGGGTCGGGCGGGGCAGAGGAGGATCGGACCGGCCCGGCACCCCTGCGGGCACACCTGGCCGGTCACGGCACTAGTTGCGGTCCTGGGTGAGGGTGGCCCACAGTCCGTAGCGGTGCATGGCCTGGACGTCGCGTTCCATCTCCTCGCGGCTGCCGCTGGAGACGACGGCCCGGCCCTTGTGGTGGACGTCCAGCATCAGCTTGTGGGCCTTGTCCTTGGAGTAGCCGAAGTAGGCCTGGAAGACATAGGTCACATAGCTCATGAGATTGACCGGGTCGTTGTGGACCAGCGTCACCCAGGGGACGTCGGGCTCGGGGACGACGCGGCTGTCCTCGGCCGATTCGGGACGCTCGATCTCTGTAGGGGCGACACTCACCCACCCCATGCTGCCACCCAGGAGGGGTCATCGCACAAACGACCCGAGATCTCGTCACTCTGACGAAATAGGGGTAGCATCCGGACCATGAACTCTGCGGACCTTGGGCGACGGGTCGGTGTGCCGTCGACCGCGCTCTTCACCGACCAGTACGAGCTCACGATGGTGCAGGCCGCGCTGAAGGCCGGTACGGCCGAGCGGCACTCGGTCTTCGAGGCGTTCACCCGCCGGCTGCCGGAGGGGCGCCGCTACGGCGTCGTCGCGGGCATCGGACGCGTGCTGGACGCGGTGGAGAACTTCCACTTCGACGACGAGATGCTCACCTTCCTGCGCGAACAGGACGTCGTCGACGGACCCACGCTCGACTGGCTGGCCGACAACCGCTTCAGCGGTGACATCTGGGGCTACCCGGAGGGCGAGGTGTACTTCCCCGGCTCGCCCATCCTGCGGGTCGAGGGCTCCTTCGCCGAGTGTGTGCTGCTGGAGACGGTGATCCTGTCGATCCTCAACCACGACTCGGCGATCGCCGCCGCTGCGTCGCGGATGTCCGCCGCCGCGGGCGGCCGCGGGCTGATCGAGATGGGTGCACGGCGCACCCACGAGCTGTCGGCGGTGGCCTCCGCGCGTGCCGCGTACATCGGCGGCTTCGACACCACCTCCGACCTGGCCGCAGGCTTCCGCTACAACATCCCGACCGTCGGGACGAGCGCCCACGCCTTCACGCTGCTCCACGACACCGAGCGCGACGCGTTCCGGGCGCAGGTGGACTCGCTGGGCCGGGGCACGACGCTGCTGGTCGACACGTACGACGTCGCCGAGGCGGTCCGTACGGCGGTCGAGGTCGCCGGGACGGAACTGGGTGCGGTACGGATCGACTCCGGGGACCTGCTGCTGGTCGCGCACCGGGTGCGGCAGCAACTGGACGAGCTGGGCGCCACCGGGACGAAGATCGTGGTGACGTCCGATCTGGACGAGTACGCGATCGCCTCGCTGGCCGCCGCCCCGGTCGACGCGTACGGGGTGGGCACGCAGCTGGTGACCGGCAGCGGGCAGCCGACCTGCTCGATGGTCTACAAGCTGGTCGCCCGCGCCGGATCGGCCGACCCGGCGGAGCCGCTGCGCGCGGTCGCCAAGAAGTCGCTCAGTTCGAAGTCGTCGGTGGGCGGTCGCAAGTGGGCGGCGCGCCGGCTGGACGAGAGCGGGGTGGCCGAGGCCGAGGTGATCGGCACCGGTCCCGTACCGGCGGAGCTGGCCGAGCGGCAGCTGCTGGTCGAACTGGTCAGGGGCGGTGAGGTGATCGCCCGCGAGCCGTTGGACGCGGCGCGCGAGCGGCACATGGCGGCGCGGGCGGGGCTGCCGATGTCCGCGATGCAGCTGTCCCGCGGCGAGCCCGTCATTCCCACGGAGTACATCTGAGTACGTCTGTGTACATCCGACGGAGCCGGGAACGGGGGCGGGGACGGGGCGGGTGAGCCGGAACGGGACTGGTGAGGAGGGTGCGACCGGGGCCGTTCGGTGGCCGGTTCGTCTGCGATCGCCGGAATCACCGCAGACGCTTGACTACGTCACCTCCCGTAGCCGCTCCCGAGTCTCTAGGCTCGAATACGCCCCCCATGACCCGCCGACCGTCCCCCACCGAAGGACACCCGCCATGCACCGCGCCTTGATCGTCGTGGACGTACAGAACGACTTCTGCGAGGGCGGGAGTCTCGCCGTGGCGGGGGGCTCCGATGTCGCCGCCGCCATCACCGACCTGATCGGCGAGGCCCAGGCCGGGTACCGCCACGTGGTGGCCACCCGCGACCACCACATCGACCCGGGCAGCCACTTCTCCGACCAGCCGGACTTCGAGCGCTCCTGGCCGCCGCACTGCGTCGCCGGTACGGAGGGGGTGGGCTTCCACCCGAATTTCGCCCCCGCGGTCGCGTCGGGGGCGATCGACGCGGTGTTCGACAAGGGGGCCTACGCCGCGGCGTACAGCGGCTTCGAGGGCCTCGACGAGAACGGCGTCGGGCTGGCGGACTGGCTGCGGGACCGCCGGGTCACCGAGGTCGACGTGGTCGGCATCGCGACCGACCACTGCGTGCGGGCGACGGCGCTGGACGCGGTCCGGGCGGGCTTCACCACGCATGTGCTGCTCGACCTGACCGCCGGGGTCGCCGAGGCGTCCACGGACCGGGCACTGGAGGAGCTCCGCAGGGTGGGCGTGAAGCTCTCCGGCAAGCCGGTGGTGTAAGAGCCCTCACGCCCCGCACGGAGCGCGCCGCCCGCGCCCCCACGGCGCCTCATCAGGCATCAGGCTCAGCTCAGGCCGGACGGCGGGCGGGTAGGGCGCGCATGCCCGGCACGGACGCCCCCGCAGGCCCGGGCGACACGGCCGTCACGGCCGTTACGGCCGGGCGGAGCAGCGCGCGGATCGGGTGCCAGAGCTCCTGGGCCCGCTCCGGTCTCGCCCGCCAGAGCACCCCGTCCGGGTGGTGCAGCACGGCGGTGATCTCGTCCGGGGTGGGCGGCTCGGCGTTGCCCCGCAGGTAGACGGCGCGCAGGCCCAGATTGCGCAGCCGGGTCAGCGCGCGGGCCCGGTTGACCGCGTGCACCAGGACCCGGATCGGGGCGCCCGGACCCGCTCCGTCCGTCGGGCCGGTCAGGGTGATCGCGACGACCACGCTGCCGTTCGGCAGCTTGCTGAACCCTCCGCCTGCCATGTTCTGCGCTCCCCCGTGAGACGTCGTGTCAATAAGGATCTGACCAAGAGGCACCTAAACACGATCGGCCGCCGCCCGCTAGAGGGCGACGGCCGATCAAGCTCTGACCTGTGGTGATGCCGGACTACTTGTGCGAGGCCTCAACCTTGACGATCATCTTCGAGCCGTCGTTCGGCTCGCTGACGACCGTGATCCGGGTGTTCGTGTCAGTGACCTGAACACTTCCGGTCTTGTTCTCCTCGTACCAGTAGGTTCCCTTGTGGTCGTCGAAGACCGGGACGCCGGGCTGCGACTTGATCTGCACCGGCACGTCGGCGTTGTGCAGCGTGAAGCCGTCGGTCGCGCGCTGGCTGAAGGGCGCGTCGAAGGGCTGGATCTTGTTGCGGATGACCGTGCCGTTCGCCCACTTCAGCGGCTTGGCGTGCGCGTCGATCGGCAGGATCAGGCCCTTGCCCGGATGGGTGGAGACGTTGTTGTCCTTCTGGGAGGTGTCCCACTGCCAGATGAGCAGACCGTTCTGGTACGGGTAGTGCTCGACCCAGTCCGGACGGGTCGTGGAGAAGCCGAAGTTGTACGGGCCGACCTTGAGGGTCTGGTCGTAGCTGACGTACTGGCGGTTCTCCGCGATGTAGTACTGCGGGTAGTCCTTGGTGAACGAGTCGCCGACGCGGGAGAAGCCCTTGGCGGTCCAGCCGTTGTCGTCGCCCTCGGCGTTGTCCGAGAAGATCACGGTGCCGTCGGCGGTGACCGAGATGGTGTCGGCCGCGAAGCCGATGCCGCCCGCGCCGCCGTCGGTGGTGTACCGGAAGCGGATGTCGATCTTCTTGCCCGCGTAGGCGTCCAGCGGGTAGGAGAGCTGCTGGTACGTGCCGGAGACGTCGGTCAGGGCCGGCTTGTCACTGGCGTCGCGCGGGATCGCCTTGCCGTCGGCCGTGCCGTCGATCGCGGTCCAGCTGGTGCCGCCGTTGTCCGACACCTCGGTGTAGAGGAAGTCGTAGTCCTTCTCGATGTCCCAGAAGCCCGCGAGGTCCAGGGATGCCTTGGACTTGCCGGTCAGGTCGACCGAACGGGTGAGGGTGTTGTTCAGGTTGTCGCCCATGTCGCTCCACCACTGCTTGGAGCCCTCGGCGGGCTTCGTGACAGCGGTGGTGACGGGCTTTTCGGGCAGCGTGACGAGGAGCGCCTGCTTGTCCTTGGTGTTGTACTCGGACACGCCCAGCTTGTGGGTGGACTTCGTCGCGGCCTTGGCCTCGTCGTAGTCGAGCCAGCCCAGTTGGAGCTTGTCCCAGGCGGTCATGTCGCCGGGCGTGTCACCGATCTGGCCCTTGCCCGTGCCGAGCCAGGAGCCGGCCGACATCAGGGACCAGAATCCGACCGAGTTCTCGGCGCGGTTGGTGGTGTCGTACAGGTCGGGCAGGCCCAGGTCGTGGCCGTACTCGTGGGCGAAGACACCCAGGCCGCCGTTCTCGGGCTGCGCGGTGTAGTCGCCGACCCACATGCCGGTGTCACCGATCTCGGTGCCGCCGGCCTTGTTGTAGGCCGGGCCGGTCGCGCCGGCGTCGGTGCCGTAGGCGTACCAGCGGTGCGCCCAGACGGCGTCGGTGCCCTGCACGCCGCCGCCCGCGGACTCGTCCTCACCGGCGTGGACGATCTGGAAGTGGTCGATGTAGCCGTCCGGCTCGTTGAAGTCGCCGTCGTTGTCGTAGTCGTAGCGGTCCCACTGGTCGTACTGCGCCAGGTCGGCCTTGATCTGGTCCGCGGTACGGCCCTTGGCCTTCTGGTCGGCGGCCCAGGCGTTCACGCCGTCGCGGACCATGTCCCAGACGCTGGCGCAGTTGGTCGAGCCGCAGTAGTTGGACCCGTAACGAGCCTCGTTGTACGGCACCTTGACCCAGTCGGAGACCTGGCCGTCGACCGAGTAGCGCCCGGAGGACGTCTTCTCGTAGTACGTCTTCAGCGAGTTCTTGCCGGCACCCGTACCGAAGTAGAGGTCCTGGAAGTGCGCCTGGTTGTAGTCGGCCTGCCAGGCGGTGCTGTTGTCCTTCTTGGGGTCCGGCTTGGCTATCTGGTTGTGCGCCGGGCCGGGCGTGCCGCCGTACTTCGGAACGGCCGGCGCGGGGCCGTCGCCGTCCGGGTCGTACATGGTCGTGTTGTCGACCTTGTCGCCGAAGTCGACCAGGATCGTGAAGATCTTGTCGGTCTTCTCGCGGCCGAGTTCGACGTACTTCTTGTCGTCGAGCTTGACGACCTTGGAGCCGTCGCGGGTCGACACCTTCTTGTCGCCCGCTATGACCTGCTCCAGGGCGGCCTGACGCTGGGCGTCCTGCTGCTTGCTGAAGGGGCCCTGCAGGTCGTGCGAGTCGCCCTTGGCCGAGCCCGGATCGCGGCGCTCGACCACGGGTGCCTTCGCCCCCGACGTGTGGTCATCTGCCTGGGCTGTGGCGAAAGCCGACGCCGTAGCGGCGGTCGCGGCCATGGCCACGACAACCGCAGCGGCGCGAAGCGCCCGTCTGTTACTGGTCACTTGATGCAGTCCTCCCCGGCGCCCGCGGCTGCGGCCTGGCGTGGAGTAGAGGGGCCGCGCGCGGATACGCGTCACAAGTGACGACATTCGACCGGAGTTGCGAGAGAAAAGACAGATCTTGACTTGAACAGACCAAGTGCACTATGCAGGAGCACATTTCCGTTATTCGAACGCTCCCCATGCGGGCAACCGGCGCGTCATAGCCGAGGGTTGAAGCACGGAATGACTCCGTGCGCCCCCCGTGCACCGGTACCGTGGGTTAGGCGATGCTTACTACCGGTTCCGCTCGGGCATCCACCGTCGTAGAGTCGCTTGACAGTGCGACCGTGTCGAGAGACTGCCCATCCGATGCCCCGAGGACGGATACCGCCATGCCGCGTATCACTGCCGCACAGCTCTCCTACGGTTCGGCCACCGTCGTCTTCTCGACCCTCGCCATGCTGCTGCTCTCCCGTACGGGTTCGGGCCTCGGCATCGCCGTCATCGGGACCGTAGCTCTCGCGCTCGGCCTGCTGGTGGCCGTGACCGTACCCCACCCGTCCCAGGCGAAAACAACGAAGTCCGCGAAGGCCGGGGCCGCAGCGCGCACGAACCACGATCCGGTCTCCGCCGCCGTCGAGGCCGAGGGCCTCGCCCGCGACGACGTCCGGGCCCCGGTCCCGCAGGCCCGCACGGCCGGACAGCGCGCCGCGGCGCGGGCGGACGAGCTGATGGGCGAGCATTCCCTGCGGCGCTGAGCACGGACACGGCCCCGGTCTCCGTACGGGCTCGATGACCGAGCCGGTACGGAGACCGAGGCCGTAGGGCGCGGCAGCGACTCAGTCCGTCTGGACGACCACCGTCTTCGCCGCCTTGTCGTGAAGGCCCTGCCGGTACGGCTTGTCCGTGAACATGAACACGATGTTGATCAGCCACCACACGCAGAAGCAGCACAGCAGCGCCGGCAGCCACAGCACCACGGCCCGCAGAAACGCCGACCCGGTGTCCGGCGCCCGGCCGTCGTTGAGCATCGCGACCCGCAGCTTCAGCAGCCGCTTGCCGACGGTCCGGCCGTCCTTGTGCGTGAAGTACGTGTCGTACGCGACGTAGGCCACCAGACCGATCAGCGACCAGAGCAGCTGGTGCCCGCTGTACGTCTGGCTGAAGACATTGCTGACGCCGTTGTTGCTGCTGTTGTCGTTCATCTCGACCGCCCCGCCCCACGGCAGCGAGATCAGATACAGCGGAATCGAGATGATGAGGAAGTCGATCAGCCGGGCCAGAATCCGCTTGCCGGGCTCGCCCAGCGGCGGCATACCGGCCAGCGGATCCACACCCCCGTACGGGCCACCGCCGCCGTAGGCACCGGGACCGTACGGCGGCGGTGGCCCCGGCGGCGTCCCGGGCGGCGGAGGCGGCGGAGTGCCCCCGTAGGGCGAGCCCGACGACGGCCCCTGCGGCTCTTTCGGTCCTTGGGGCCCCTGCGGCCCCTCCGGCCCTTGAGACCCCTGGGACTTCTTGAGGAACGGGTCCTCCTCGGGCGGCTGACCGGACGTCGGCTGATCGTTGCTCATGGGGGCAGTGCACCCCGGCCCGGAGGTGCCCGCAACGGCTCAGGTGCGTTCGGGGGAACGGGGCATCCGCCGCAGGTCCTCACCCAATGGGCCGTCCGCCGGAGGAGTGCCCTCCACGGGCCGGGGCACGGAGTCAGAGGCTGTCGGGCGACCTCCGGTCGGAAAGCGGACGCGGTCTGGTGCGTGCGATTCCAAGGCGCCGGGATGTCCTCGTAGCGGAGCTACTAGGGCATTTCGGCAACGCGGGAAGCGTGCGTGCCAGGGCGTGGCCGCCCGATCGGAGGTCGCCCGACAGCCTCTCAGCCGGCGACGAAGGTGCGCGCCGCCTTGTCGTGCCAGCACTGGCGCCACGGCCGGTCGATCAGGCACCACAGCACGTTGACCACCCCGACCACCAGGACGCCCAGCAGGCCGTAGACCAGCCAGCGGCGCAGCGCGGCGGCGAAGGACGGGGTCTCGTGGGACTCGATGTCCCGCACGTCGAGTCCGCAGAGCTTCTTGCCGAGCGTACGGCCCCACTTCGCGGTCGGTAGTGCCTCCAGCAGCACACCGAGCACGAAGAACGCGCCGAGCACCGCACCGAACAGACCGGCCGTGGTGGAGTCCACCAGCCAGACGGTGACCGTCTCACCGGACAGCTTCGCCGCGTTGATCTTCTCGTCGATGTGGTCCATCGCGTGTGAGAGGAGCGGGAAGCCGATCGCGCCGACGAGTGCGCCCAGCACGACCGTGTCGACGAGCCGCGCGGCGAACCGCTTCCCGAGCCCGGCGGGCCTGGCCGCCGCCTGGGCCTGTACGAGCTGCTGGAAGGGGTCGTCGACCGGCGGCTTCCAGGGCACGACAGGCTGATCGGGCTGCCCGCCCTGCGCACCGAACTGGGGGTGGGGTTGCCGCGGCTGCAGGGACTGCTGGGGTTGGTGAGCCTGGGGTTGCTGGGGTTGGTGAACCTGGGGCTGCTGGGGTTGGTGAGTCTGTGGCTGGGGGCGGGCCATCTGGTCGGGCTGGGCGAGCTGGTGGACCTGCTGCGCCCAGGGGGTGGCACCGCCGGGGCCGGAAGCGGGGTTCGGGGCGGGGGCGGGAGCGGGAGCGGCGGATTGCGCGGGGGGCTGGGCCGCCGTGCGCCGTGGCACCTGCGGTGGTGTCTGCGCGGGGGTGCCGGGTCCGATCGCGCGGATCGCCATCGTCCCGTCCGCGGGCGCCTGTTCCGCCGACCGGGAAGCAGGTGCGCGGCCCGGGCGGTCGACCCGGATCGCGACGGTGTTCTCGGGGATCTGGCCGCCGCCGTCGCGCAGGGCGGGCAGCGCACCGCCCGTCGGCTCCGGCGAAGCCGGCCGACGCGGGTCCACGGGGGTGAGGTCGGCGGGTGTCCGGAGCGCGGGGGCACGGTCGGCCGGGACCGGATCGGCCGGGGCACGGACCGCGGGGACACGGCCGGCGGGGGTGCGGTCCGCAGGTGTACGCGGATCCCGCCCGGACTCCGCCACCGAGCCGGACTCCGGCGCCGACGGCTCACGCTGATCGCCCTGCCGGTCCGGGTCGCCCTGCCGGTCCGGGTCGCCCTGTGCACCGGCCTGCCCGGTGCCGCCCCAGGAGACCCGTCGGTCGCGTTCGCCGCCGAAGCCGGTCTGCCGGGAGGCGTCGGCCTGCCAAGCGGTGGCCGGTTCCCGGTGGTTGTCCGCGTGCGGTTCCTCGTCGAGGTAGACCGGACCGGTCTCGTCCACCGGCGCGTCGGCCGGCGCGGGCGCCGCGACCGACGGCTGCGGGCTCGGCGGCGGTTCGGCCGCCGCTCCGGCGGGCGAACCGGGCATCGACTCGCCCTGCTGGGGGGCGGGCCGGCTCGTGCCGGGAACCCACGAAGCGCCGTTCCAGTACCGGACATATCCGGGAATGGACGGGTCGGGGTAATACCCCTCATGGGGGCTTTCGTCACCGGGTGCCGGGGTTGGGGCGCTCATCACCGTGGTCCCGTATCTCTTCGAGGCCTCAATACAACGGGTCCACATCTATCAGACGTCCGCCCACCCCCGGGCCGGTCCAGGGGTTTGGACCACTTTTCGGTCACCCGGAAATTCTTTCCGGAAGTCGCGTCATAGTTGGCGTGGAGGGCGCTCTCTCCCTGTGCGGACCGGTCGCGGGACCGGCCCACAGGCACCGAAAGGACGCACTCATGCACACCGTCGTGGAGCGCGAGCTGCAGCTCAAGCTGGTTCTGTCGCCCGATCACAGCATTCCCGTTCCCACCCTGCTGACGTACCGCACGGCGGATCCGTACGCCGTGCACATCGCCTTTCACATCGGCTCCGACTTCCCCGTCCACTGGACGTTCGCCCGCGATCTGCTCATCGAGGGCGTGTTCCGGCCGTGCGGTCACGGGGACGTGCAGATCTGGCCGACGAAGGCCGACCGGCGCAACGTCCTCTTCGTGGCGCTGACTTCGCCCGACGGCGACGCCCTGCTGGAGGTGCCGTCCGCCGCCGTGGCCGCCTGGGTGGAGCGGACCCTGCGGCTGGTTCCGCCGGGTACGGAGACCGAGCGGCTCGGCATCGACGAAGGTCTCGCCGAGCTGCTCGCGCCGCAGCCGGCCGACGACCTGTGGCTCAGCGACCCGTGGGTGGCGGACGATTCGCAGGGCGGCGACGCGTGAGCAGGCGTGGCCGCGCTCCCCGTCGGCCGTCAGAACACCTTGCCCGGGTTGAGCAGCCCCAGCGGGTCGAAGACCTGCTTGATGCCCCGGTGCAGTTCGACGCCCACCTCACCGAGCTCACGCGCGAGCCACTCCTTCTTCAGTACGCCGACGCCGTGTTCACCCGTGATCGTGCCGCCGAGTTCCAGGCCGAGCCCCATGATCTCGTCGAAGGATTCGCGGGCCCGCCGGGACTCGTCGGCGTCCGTGTGGTCGAAGCAGACGACGGGGTGGGTGTTGCCGTCGCCCGCGTGCGCGCAGACGCCGATGGTGAGGCCGTACTTCTCGGCAATGGCGGCGGTGCCTTCGAGCATCGCACCGAGCTTCGAGCGCGGTACGCAGACGTCGTCGATCATCGTGGCCGACTTGACGGTCTCCAGCGCGGTGAGCGACATCCGCCGGGCCTGGAGCAGCATTTCGGACTCGGCGGCATCCTGGGCCGGGACCACCTCGGTGGCGCCCGCCGCGGTGCACAGCTCGCCGACGGCGGCCAGGTCGGCCGACGGGTCCGGGGTGTCGAAGGCGGCGAGCAGGAGTGCCTCGGTGGTGTCGGGCAGGCCCATGTTGGCCATCTTGTTGACGGCGCGGATCGTCGTACGGTCCATCAGTTCGAGGAGTGACGGAGTGTGACCGCGCTCCATGATCCGGCAGATCGCGTCGCACGCGGTCGCCGCGCTCGGGAACTCGGCGGCCAGCACCAGCTGCTGCGGCGGCCGGGGCTTCAGCGCGAGCACGGCCTTGACGACGATGCCGAGGCTGCCCTCCGAGCCGACGAAGAGCCGGGTGAGGTCGTATCCCGCGACGCCCTTCGCGGTGCGGCGGCCGGTGGTGAGCAGGCGCCCGTCGGCGAGGACGACCTCCAGGCCGAGTACGTACTCGGCGGTGACCCCGTACTTCACGCAGCACAGGCCGCCGGACGCGGTGCCGATGTTGCCGCCGATGGTGCACATCTCCCAGCTGGAGGGGTCCGGCGGGTAGTACAGACCCTGTTCGTCGACCGCCCGCGAAAGCACCGCGTTGACGACACCGGGCTCGACGACCGCGATCCGGTCGACCGGGTTGATCTCCAGGATCCGGTCCATCTTCACGAGGGACAGCACGATGCAGCCGTCGGAGGCGTTGGCCGCGCCCGACAGACCGGTACGGGCGCCCTGCGGGACGACCGGGACGCGCAGGGCCGTTGCCGTGCGCATGACGTGCTGGACCTGCTCGACCGTGCGCGGGAGCACGACGACGGCGGGCGTCCCCGCCTCACAGAAGCTCGCCATGTCGTGGGCGTACGAAACAGTGACATCCGGATCGGTGATCAGGGCCTCGGCCGGCAGCCCCGCACGCAGGTGTTCGAGAAGTCCATTCATGATCCAAGCGTGGCACCCGGGCCCATTGGTGTGAACCCGTCTGCGGCAGCCTTCGCAAGGCGCGGTGTGCTCTTCATACTGACGCAGAGTGATCGGCATGGATGTCATGCCGCAGCAGCCCCCCGAGTCCGTCGATTCGACGAAGCCTCCCCCTGACTCTCCCCCTGGCCCGCCCCTTGGCCCTCCCCCTGAGCCCGCAGGAACCGACCCCGTACCCATGGACCCGGCGCCCCTGGACCTGGCGTCCCCGGACCCGGCATCCATGGACCCGGCGCCGCTGGACCTGGCGTCCCCGGACCCGGTGTCGTCGGCCGAGCTGCCGCCCCTCTCGCTGCGTACGACGCTGCGCAGGGCGGCCATGGGTGTGGTGGCGGGGGCGGTGCTGGTGACCGGTGCGGTGGTGGCCGTGCCGGAGGACGAGAAGAAGTCCGCGCCGCCGCCCGCGCCGGGTCCGGTTTCGCGTGCCCTGAAGGCGTCGGACATGGGCTATCCCGCCTCGCTCTCCGATCTGACGGCGCTGATCGGGGACCGGCAGCAGTGGGTGGGTACGCATCCTGCCGACGCGAAGTCGTGGGCGCTGCTCGGCACGGCCTTCGTGGAGTGGGGGCAGCGGTCCGCGGACGAGGCGTACTTCGGCCGGGCCGAGGAGGCGCTGAAGCGCTCGCTGAACGTCGAGCCGGGTGAGAACGGGAACACGGCGGCCTTGGTGGGGCTCGCGACGCTCGCCAACGCCCGGCGCGACTTCGCCCTGGCGAAGAAGTGGGGCGAGACGGTACGGGCGCAGCAGCCGAAGCAGTGGACGGTGTACCCGGCGCTGATCGACGCGTACAACGGCCTCGGCGACTACAAGGCCTCGCGCACGGCGGTGGAGCGGTTCGCGGCACTGCGCCCCGGCGCCGCGGCGCTCCTGCGGACGGCGCGGATGGACCGGGACCGCGGCTGGCGCGAGAACGCGCTGGCGGGCGCGCAGGACGCGGCGGACCGGGCCACCACGGCGGCGCAGAAGGCGCAGTGCCTGCATCTGCTGGGCCAACTGGCCTGGGAACGGGGCGAGCCCGAGGAGGCGGTCACGCAGTACAGCGCGGCGCTGCGGACCGACCGCGACCACTACGCGTCGCTCGCGGGCCGGGCCGCGGCGCTGGCGGCGCTCGGCCGCACGGACGACGCGGAACGCGACTACAAGGCGGCGCTGGCCGGTCTGCCCCGGCCCGAATACCTGCTGGACCTGGGCGAGTTGTACGAGTCGCTGGGCCGGGACGAGGATGCCCAAAGCCAGTACGCGCAGCTCCGCGAGGCTCTCGCGCGCGGCGACGGCCAGGGCGTGGACAACGCCCTCCTGCGCGGCCGTTTCGAGGCCGCTCACGGGGACCCGGCGGCGGCGGTGACCGTGCTGAACGCGGAGTGGGCCCGGCAGCACCGCAGCGCGGCGATGGCGGACGCGCTGGGCTGGGCGCTGCATCTGTCCGGCGACTCGTCCGATGCCCTGCCGTACGCGACGCGTGCGGTCGGCGCGGGGAAGCAGATCGCCTCGTACGCGTCCCATCTGGGCGCGATCCAGCAGGCGTTGAAGGACTACGGCCCGGCGCGCCGCAATCTGGCGGAGGCCCTGCGCATCAACCCGCACTTCTCACCGCTGGAGGGCCCGGCGGCCAAGGAGGCCCTGGACCTGCTGGGCGGCCCTCCGGCGGGCGGCCCTCCGGCCATGGCGCCCGCGAAGCCGTAGCGCGCTTCAGCGGCGCCGAGTCGTCGCTGACGGCGGCCGATCGGTTCGGTCGCCGGAGGGCCCACGATGCGCGGGCCCTCCGGCGGCCTCCCTTCCATGCCACCGGGACCGGCTCGCCGGGAGCGGTGACGTAGCGGGGGCGGCTTCCAGGTCGGGGTGGCCCGCATCGTGGCGTCGGCAGGAGCTGCGTGGATCCCCGGTCCGGCGGCTGAGGCTCGTGTGCCGTCGGCCATCAGCGGTCACTTGCCGGGCGTCTCCTGGTGACGGGCGCGGGGCGGGGCGATGTCGAGGACGGCCATCATGCCCATGTCCTCGTGGTTGAGGATGTGGCAGTGCAGCACCGTCCTGCCGGTGAAATGCGTGAAGTGGACGCGGAGAACGATGGCACCGCGCCTGGGCACGTTCACCGTGTCGTACACGCTGTGGGAGGGATCCTCGGCCTTCCCGTTGGTGCTCATCAACTGGAAGTGGTCGGTGTGCAGGTGGAAGCTGTGGTCCTCGTCGCTGTCGTTGCGGACGGTCCACTCCTCGACGGTGCCGAGGGTGGAGGTGAAGTCGGTCCGTTTCGGGTCGAACGTCCGGCCGTTGATGTAGAAGACCGTGCCCGCCGTGTTCTCCGTGTAGACCATCGTCTTGCGGGCCGCGATCTTCGCGTTGCTCAGGTCCTCCTGCGGGGCGAAACGGCTCGGGATCGCCGCCCGGGGCATGGGCGTGCCGCCGGTGACGACGGTCGCGAGGTCGACCTGGGGGAACTGGTTTCCCGCCGGGCCCGTGTTGTACGGCAGCGTCTCCAGTCGAGCCGTGCCGGGAGCGCCGCCCTGGACCAGAACGTCGAAGCGTGAGGCGGCGGGGATGAGCAGGGTGTCCTTGGCGTAGGTCCTGCGTACTGGAGCACCGTCCTGGGCGATCACATGGAAGCGAGTGCCCGGCAGGTGCAGCTTGTAGTAGATGTTCGCGCCGATGTTGGCCAGACGCCACAGCTGGGTCTCCCCCGGCCGGATGTGGATCACCGGGTTCTGCTGGCCGTTGACCGTGCGGTTGGTGGACGCCCCGATACTCAAGGGGTGGGTCTTGATCGCGTCGCCCTCGACCTGGTCGTCCTTGAGCGCGATGGTGTGCTCGGTGATGCGGCGCAGCGACGGTGGCAGGTACCGCTTCAGGCCCTCGACGACGATGATGCCCGACTCCCCACCGGCGACCTGGGCGGCGGACAGCATGTCGGCGTGTGAGTGGTACCAGAAGGTGCCGGTGGGGTGATCCCGCGGGAGCTGGTAGGCGTAGTGGTACGAGTGCCCGTACTTGATGGAGATGAAGATGTCGTCGGCGGGGGCGCGTGGCGAGACCATGAGTCCGTGCGTGTGCAGGTTGGTGTACTTGTCGGTCTTGTTGACCATGGTCAGGTCGATGCGGTCGCCCGGCCGCACGCGCAAGGTGGGCGGCATGTAGGCACCGTTGTACGTCGTCGCGTACAACTGGCGGTCGCCGACCTGGACCTTGCGCCGCTCCACGACGATGGTCGTCTTGAGCAGGCCACCGCGGCTGACGACCTCCGGCGGGTCCTTGAGCAGAGGGCCGACGCCTCCTTGGGCGGAGCCGGCCGTCGCCGCGAGACCGTACGGGGTGTGGGAGTACTCCGTCGGTGTGTGCCCCGCGCCGCCCGACAGTCCGGCAACGGCGAGCACCGTGACCGTCAGGGGCAGCGGGAAACGGGTGTTGGACCGGGTCACGTCTCTCCCAAGGGGTCCGTGCGGCCGGGCGGGTGACTGCCCAGCCGGGAGCGAATGTCACACTATTGGCGGATCGTATGAATGGCGGGGGTGTCGATGCGCCCAGCCGCACCTGGACGGTGCCGCCGTTCACTCGAATTGCCCTGGCGGCGATCGCCCGTCGGGGATGGGGATTCTCCTGCCTCGTGGGGAGGTTGGAGGGATGGACGGCCTTCACGGTGCCGGTGATACAGGTGATCACACGGTCAACAAGGTGACTGCGCCTCAGCGCCGTATTGCACCCGCGGCGGGGGCCGGTTCCGGTGACGGGCCCGGTGGGGTCGGCATGGAACGGGAGCTCTCCTGCACGGCGACCGGTGTGTCGCTGCCTGCCAGGGTGATGACGAGGAAGCGTCGGCTGGGCTCGGACTTCCCTGGCCCGGGCGGCGTCAGCACCTCGCGGAGCAGCCCGACCGACTGACTGACCTGTGCACCCGCGGCGTTGGCGGTGAACATGGTGAGCGCCTGCTTGTGACCGAAGGGCGCAGTGCGGTGCTCCGTGAGCCAGAGTGTGTACGTCTTACCGGGCGCCAGTCCCGTCGCCGCGGCCTGGAGCAGGTCGAGGGCGCCGAGCGCGTTGACCGAGACGGTGGCATGCGCGCGCCCGCCCTCACCCTTGGGCGCGGAGAGCGTGAGGTGGCCGGCCTGGCCCGCGGTCCCGAGGGGTTGCAGGTTCGCCGTGCCCTTGCCGTACGGGACGGCGTTCGGTACGTACAGCAACTGTTGTGGTTGCTGGCCCACTGGGATCGTGGCGATCACCTTGTTCTTGACGGTGTCGACGGCCGCGACGGCGTCCTGGTTCTCCAGGCCGACGTAGACCCGCGTGCCGTCGCCGGAGCCCCAGATGCCGTGCGGCAGGTCGCCGGTGGGAATGGTGGCCACCAGGGCCGGGGTCCGGCCGCGCCGGTAGACCTTGACCACGTTCTCGCCGCCCACGGTCACGTAGGCGAATCGGCCGGCACGGTTGTCGACGAGTGTGGCGTGGTTGGATATCGGCCCGCTGTCGATGGTCGCGAGGATACGGAAGGGCGGACGGGCACTCATCACCTGGGTCTTGCCACTGTCCTTGAGCGTGAACCACACCTCAGTGCCGTCCCGGCTCACCGCCAGGTTGGGTGAGAACGGACTGGCCTGCGGCACCCGGGCCACGACCCGGTAAGTCCTGGTGTCCACGACGTCCAGCTCCGGGGTGAAGCTGGAGGGCACGAAGGCGTACCTGCCGTCCGGCCGGAACAGAACCATGCCCGGCCCGTTGGCCGTGGTGACGCGGCGCTTCTCCCGTATTCGCACGGGATCGATCACCGACACATAGCTCTCGCCTCGGACGGTGGCCCACAGTTCCTTGCCGTCGGGCGTGAAGAACGCCTCGTGCGGGGAACGGCCGACGTACACGACGCCCTTGACCTTGTTGGTCGCCGTGTCGATGAGGGTCACCGAGTTGGAGCCGATGGAGACGGCGGCCAGCGTCCGGTGGTCCGGGGAGAAGCCCCCACCGTGGACGAGCAGTTGATTGCGGTACAACGGGCTGAGCGATCCGGGCACCGGATCACCTAGGCGAATCACCCCCAGAAGCCGGTTGGCGGCAGGGTCGATCACCGAGACAGTGTTGGAGGTCTGATCGGAGGTGTAGACACGATCCCGGCCCGATATGGGGATCACCCCCGGTGGCTCACCCGGGTCGGCTTCCGGCGCGGGCCTTTCCCTCCCCCCTCGCGTCACTGCCTGAGACGCGTCCCGGTGAGCCACGGGCGTTGCCGCCAGGCGGCTCCTCATCACACCGATCTCCTGCTGCTGGGTGACGATGATCTCCTCGGCCAGCCTGCGCAGGACGGGATCCTTGCCGTGCTCCAGAACCGCCTTGGCCATGGCGATGGCCCCTTGGTGGTGAGGGACCATCATGGCCGCGAAGTCACGGTCGGTGTCACCGGTCATGGGAGCGTCCGCCATGGCCTTCGCCATGGTCTCCATGCTCGCGTCCATCTCTGCGGCGAAGGGGCTGTGCGAGCTGCTCGCGTGAGCCATGTGCGCAGGTGGTGAGTCGGGCGCCTGTCCGGCCTGGCAGGCGATGAGGCCCCACACCATGACTCCCGCTATACCGGTGATACGGAGCCGACGATATGCGCTGTATGCCACAATTTTCTCCCTGCCTTCCGCGCCTGCGTACGGAGCGGCGTCCTGACATCCCCGGACTGAGGGCTGAAACGCCAGTCTTTTCGGTCGCCGAAGGGTTGTCGCCTTCAGGCGCGCAGGCAGGTGACCCGCGGGGCCGCACATGCGAGCCCGCCTCCGATCGGGCTGCACGGACTGCCGGCGCACCAGGCACCAGCCCGCGTCGCTGACCCGGCGCCCCCCCCGGTGATCTCGAATGTCCGCCCGAGCGGATCAGGCGCAGTGGCGGCAGAGAAAGGCCTACGTAGGCTGAGCGGCGTTCCGGCAGCACCGAGCCCACAGCGATGTCTGCGGAGCGGTCCTATACGCCGAGGTCCTTGCGGAAGACCGTGGAGCTGTGCCGGACCGTCATGCCGACTCGTAGATAGAGGTCGAGCGCGCCGGTGTCCGAGTGGGTCCACAGGGTGCAGGAGCAAAGGCCCGTGCGATGGAAGGCGCGGAACGTGTGGCGCAGCAGGAGCCGGGCGATGCCGCGGCCGCGGTGGTCGCGGCGTACGGCGACCTGTTCGAGGTAGCCCTCGTTCGTGCCCGGCACGTCCAGCGCCAGGGCCGCGCCCACCAGCTGATCACCGGCGAAGGCCAGGGCGGACCGCTGAGGGGCGAACGTGGGCCGCTCCACGGTGTGGGCGGCCCACTCCTCGTACGTCTGCCGCCGTTCCTGCCACTCGTCGAACGCGTCCTGGACCAGTACGTGCGTGGCGGGCCCGTCGCCGGTGCGGAAGGGTCGCACCGTGATGCCCGCCGGGGGTTCGGGCACCGCGGGCTCGGCCGGCATGGCGAACTCCAGCAGCCAGGCCGTCACCAGCGGCTCGTACCCGTGCGCGCGCAGCAGCGCCACGGCGCCCGTGTCCGCGTCCGGCACGGTCTGCACGACGCGGGCGGTGCCGGCCTGCCGGGCCCGCGCCAGCGTCCAGGCAAGGAGCGCGGCGCCCAGGCCCCGGCCCCGGTGCTCCGGATGCACGTCCACCTCGGAGCGCCGGTCCACCCAGGCGCGGGCGACGAGGCGACCGGCCGGGTCGAGAACGAGGACGGTGTCCGACTCCGGCACCAGGCCCGGCCGCGCGAGATCCGCGGCGACAGCCCCGGCATCGCTCCGACCCCGCCCGTACACCTCCCGCTCGCAGGACGTGACCAGCGCGTGAATCGCCGGGACGTCGTCGGTGGTCGTGGGCCGCGAACGGTAGCCGGGCGGCAGGGACGGGACGAGGGAAGGCACCGGCGGAGGGTAGCCGTGCGCCGGATTTCCTCACAAGAGGGCGAACGTCGCCCGATACGGCACCAGCGACAGTTGAATAGGCGAGCCCACCAGTACCGGGACCCCAGTCCGCCGCCCCGCCCCGGAGGCTCAGAGGTTGCCGCGCCTCTCCTGCTCGCGCTCGATCGCCTCGAACAGGGCCTTGAAGTTGCCCTTGCCGAAGCCCATCGAGCCGTGGCGTTCGATCATCTCGAAGAAGACGGTCGGGCGGTCCTGGACCGGCTTGGTGAAGATCTGGAGCAGGTAGCCGTCCTCGTCGCGGTCGACGAGGATCTTGAGCTCGCGCAGGGTCTCCACGGGGACCCGGGTCTCGCCCGCCCACTCGCCGAGGGTGTCGTAGTACGAGTCGGGGGTGTCCAGGAACTGGACGCCGGCCGCCCGCATCGCGCGTACCGAGGCGACGATGTCGTTCGTGGCGAGCGCGATGTGCTGGACGCCCGCGCCGCCGTAGAACTCCAGGTACTCGTCGATCTGGGACTTCTTCTTGGCGACGGCCGGTTCGTTGATCGGGAACTTGACCTTGAGCGTGCCGTCGGCGACGACCTTGGACATCAGCGCGGAGTACTCGGTGGCGATGTCGTCGCCCACGAACTCCTTCATGTTGGTGAAGCCCATGACGGAGTTGTAGAAGGCGACCCACTCGTTCATCCGGCCGAGTTCCACATTGCCGACGCAGTGGTCGATGGCCTGGAAGAAACGCTTGGCCGGCGGCTCGACGATCGGGGCCGCGGCGACGAATCCGGGGAGGTACGGGCCGTCGTAGCCGGTGCGCTCGACGAGGGTGTGGCGGGTCTTGCCGTACGTGGCGATGGCGGCGAGGACGACCGTGCCGTGCTCGTCCTTGACCTCGTGCGGCTCGGCGAGGCCGAGGGCGCCGTGCTCGACCGCGTACGCGTAGGCCGCGCGGGCGTCCGGGACCTCGATGGCCAGGTCGACGACGCCGTCGCCGTGCTCGGCCACGTGGTCGGCGAGGAAGCGGCCGTGGTCGGTGGACGCCTTGATGACGGAGGTGAGGACGAACCGGGCCGAGCCGTTGGTCAGGACGTAACTCGCCGTCTCACGGCTGCCGTTCTCCGGTCCGGAGTAGGCGACCAGCTTCATGCCGAAGGCCGTCGAGTAGTAGTGCGCGGCCTGCTTGGCGTTGCCGACGGCGAAGACGACCGCGTCCATTCCCTTCACCGGGAAGGGGTCGGCCTGCCGGGCAGTGTCGGGGGTGGTGTGCAGAGTCTCAGTCATGTCCGAAGGCTCTCGCCGCTTCGCAAGGTGCGCAACAGTTCGCGAATCCGCTGGGCAATCTGCACAGTGGATGGGCATGATGGCCGGGCTATCTGTACATGATGACCATCACAATGACCCCCCGGAGGCGCACCATGGCGATCGACCATCTGGACGGCCGGCTCATCGTACTGCTGGCGCGCGAACCCCGCATCGGCGTCCTGGAGGCCTCGCGCCGGCTCGGCGTGGCGCGGGGGACGGTGCAGGCGCGCCTCGACCGTCTTCAGTCGAATGGAGTCATCCGCGGATTCGGCCCGACCGTCGATCCGGCGGCGCTCGGCTACCCGGTCACGGCGTTCGCCACGCTGGAGATCAAGCAGGGTCAAGGGGCGGACGTACGGGCGCACTTGGCCGGTGTTCCGGAGGTGCTGGAGCTGCACACCACCACCGGGCACGGCGACATGCTCTGCCGGCTCGTGGCGCGTTCCAACGCCGATCTCCAGCGGGTGATCGACCGGGTTGTCGGTTTTGATGGCATCGTCCGGGCCTCCACGGCCATCGTCATGGAGAACCCGGTCCCGCTGCGCGTCATCCCGCTCGTCGAGCAGGCCGCGGAGGACGACGACTGAGCCGAGGAGTGGCGTGTGAGCTTCTGGGAGTATCTGGGCAACCGGCACCAACAGCTGCTCACCGACGCGTTCCAGCACATCAGCGCGGTGTTCCAGTGCATGGTCATCGCCACCGTGCTGGGCATCCTGATCGGGGTCGTCACCTATCGCAGCGGGTGGGCGGGGGCGCTGGCGATCACGTCGACGGCGACGATCCTCACCATTCCGTCCCTCGCCGCGATCGGTCTGCTCATCCCGCTGGTCGGGCTGGGGGTCCCGCCGACGGTGGTCACTCTGACGCTGTACGGGCTGCTGCCGATCGTCCGCAACTCCATCGTGGGGCTGCGCGGGGTCGATCCGGCGCTCGTCGACGCGGCGAAGGGCATCGGGATGTCGCGGCCCGCCCGGCTGTTCCGGGTGGAGCTGCCGATCGCCTGGCCGCCGATCCTCACCGGCATCCGGGTCTCCACCCAGATGCTGATGGGCATCGCCGCCATCGCCGCGTACGCGTCGGGCCCGGGCCTGGGCAATGAGATCTTCCGCGGCATCGCCTCGCTGGGCAGCGCCAACGCGATCAATCAGGTGCTCGCGGGCACGCTCGGCATCGTCATCCTCGCCCTGCTGTTCGACGCCGCGTACGTCCTGCTCGGACGGCTCACCATTCCCAGGGGGATTCGTGCCTGAGAGCGCCGACGCCGGGACGACGGGGTCCGGGCCCGCCGGGAGCACCGCCTACCGTGCCGGGACGACACACACCACCTCCGGCGCCACCATCCATCTGGACAATCTGACCAAGCGCTACCCGGGCAATCCGAACCCGGCGGTGGACAACGTCACGCTGGACATCAAGGCGGGCGAGACCGTGATCTTCGTCGGCCCGTCCGGCTGCGGGAAGTCCACCACCCTGAAGATGATCAACAGGCTGATCGAGCCGACGTCCGGGCGGATCAGGATCAACGACGAGGACGTCACCGACATCGACCCGGTGAGGCTGCGCCGCAAGATCGGTTACGCGATCCAGTCGTCCGGGCTCTTCCCGCACATGACGGTCGCGGAGAACATCGCCCTGGTACCGAAGATGGTGGGCTGGTCGAAGTCGAAGGTGAAGGACCGGGTCGAGGAGATGCTCGATCTCGTCGGCCTCGATCCCCGGGAGTTCCACGGCCGCTACCCGCGTGCGCTCTCCGGCGGACAGCAGCAGCGGGTGGGCGTGGCAAGGGCCCTGGCGGCCGACCCGCCGGTGCTGCTGATGGACGAGCCGTTCGGCGCGGTCGACCCGATCACCCGCGACCATCTCCAGGACGAGCTGATCCGGCTCCAGCACGAGCTGCACAAGACGATCGTCTTCGTCACCCACGACTTCGACGAGGCGATCAAGCTGGGTGACCGGATCGCCGTACTGCGGGAGCGTTCGCACATCGCACAGTTCGACACCCCGGAGGCGATCCTCACCAACCCGACGGACGACTTCGTCTCGGGTTTCGTCGGTGCCGGGGCGGCGCTGAAACGGCTCAACCTCACCCGCGTACGGGATGTGGAGATCGCCCAGTTCCCGACGGTGACGGTCGACGACCCGCTCCAGTCGATCTTCAACACGCTGCGCAGCAGTCTGCACAACGAGCTCCTGATGCTGGACCGCAGGAACCGCCCGTACAAGTGGCTGCGGCGCGGCGATCTGATGCGGGCCCGGGGTTCGCTGGCGCGGGCCGGGCAGCTGGTCCATGACACGGTGACGCGCGACGCGACGCTGCACGACGCGCTGGAGGCGGTGCTGATCGACAGCGGGGGGCGGGTCGCGGTGACCGGGCGGCGCGGCGAGTTCATCGGGGTCGTCGACATGCACACCCTGATGAATTCCGTCCATGAGCTGCTGGAGGCCGACCGGCTCACCGCCATCGAGCACCAGCACGACCTGGAGGAACTCCGCTCCCACCAGACCGAACAGGAGCTGGAGGGTGGTGCGGAAGCATGAATCCCAACTCCCCGCTCGATTCCGGTTCGGCGCGTACGGCGCGCTCACCCCGCCGGGCGCCCGCGTCCGACAAGGACCGTCCGCCCGGCGAGCACGACGTCAAGGGCCACGCCTTCCGCGACGAGGAGCAGGAACCCCCGCCGCCACCGGAACGGCAGCGGCGCCGGATCACCTGGCAGAAGCTGGTGCTGCTGCCGGCCGCGCTCGTGGTCGTCCTGGTCATCACCTATCTGTGGATCACCAACATCCCCCTCGACTCGATCGCGAGGAATTCACTCACCGGCGGCAATGTGCAGTTGCGCTGGTGGCAGCATGTGAGGCTGACCGCGATCTCGACGTTCTGGGTGCTGATCATCGCCATCCCGCTGGGGATCGCGATGACCCGGCGCAGGCTGCGCGGGGGCGCCCCGCTGGTCACGGCGCTCGCCAACATCGGGCAGGCGACCCCGGCGATCGGTCTGCTGGCGCTGCTGGTGATCTGGCTGGGCATCGGCCCGTCGACGGCGATCATCGGCATGGTGATCTACGCGGTGCTGCCGGTGTTCTCCAACACGGTGGCCGGTCTGAAGGCGATCGCACCGGACCTGGTGGAGGCCTCGCGCGGCATCGGTATGTCGGCGATGGGGACGCTCGCGAAGGTCGAACTGCCGCTCGCCGTCCCGCTGATCCTGGCCGGTGTACGGACGGCGCTGGTGCTCAATGTCGGCACCGCGACCCTGGCCACCTTCGTCGGCGGCGGCGGCCTCGGGGACCTGATCACCTCGGGCATCCAGACCCAGCGGATGCCGGTGCTGGTGCTCGGTTCCGTACTGACGGTGGTGCTGGCGCTGCTGGTGGACTGGCTGGCGTCGCTGGTCGAGGTGGCGCTGACCCCGCGCGGGCTGGAGGTGGGGTGAGATGGGCGCCGGGACGAGGCGAAGTGCGACGGCCCGGTGGAGGGTGCGTGCCGGGCTCGTCGGAATGGTGGCGCTGACGCTGACGCTCGCCGGGTGCGGGCTGAAGAGCGGCTCACCGATGGTGGACGACGTGGTGCCGGGCTCCGTCGGCCGGGGAAGGCCGCTGGACGGTGCCTCGTTGACCGTCGCCTCCAAGAACTTCAGCGAGAACATCGTCCTGGGCCAGATGATCGGCCTGGTCTTCAAGGCGGCCGGGGCGGAGGTCCTGGACCGGACGAACCTGCCCGGTTCGATCAGTGCGCGCGAGGCGATCGTCAACGGCAGCGCGGACGCGATGTACGAGTACACGGGCACCGGCTGGATCACCTACCTGGGGCACGCGAAGCCGATCGCCGACCCGTTGAAGCAATGGGAGGCGGTCCGGGACGAGGACCGGAAGAACGGGGTGACGTGGCTGCCGCAGTCCACCCTCAACAACACCTACGCGCTCGCCATCAGCCGGAAGAACAACGCGAAATACCACCTGATGACGCTCTCCGACGTCGCCGCGCTGTCGAAGAAGAACCCGTCGGCGGTGACGATCTGCGTGGAGAACGAGTTCGCCTCGCGCGACGACGGACTGCTGGGCATGGAGAAGGCGTACGGGATGTCCCTCCCGGCCGCCAACATCAAGAAGATGGACGCCGGGATCATCTACACCCAGGTCTCGAAGTCGAACTCCTGCCTGCTGGGCGAGGTGTACACCACGGACGGCCGGATCAAGGCCATGGACCTGGAAGTGCTCGTGGACGACAAGCACTTCTTCCCCAACTACAATGCGGCGCCCGTCATCCACACCAAGACCTTCGAGAAGTACCCGCAGATCGCGGGTCTGCTCGACCCGCTCAGCAAGAAGCTGACGACGGAGGTCGCGCGGGAACTCAACGCGAAGGTGGACGTCGAAGGGCAGGACCCGCACGAGGTGGCGAAGGACTGGCTGATCCGGGAGGGGTTCATCGAGAACAAGAAGGGGTGAGAGGTAAGGGGATAAGGGCCGTCGGCGCGGGCTCCCCCGAGTTACAAAGAAGTCGATGCAAAGAAGAGGTTGCAAAGCTATCTTTGCAAGTCTACCGTTGAGGCATGGCAGCGACAGAAGCCGCCGGCCGCGACAACGCCGCCGACGATCCGAAGACCCTCAACATCGATGCCCGCACTCTGCGCGGGCTCGCCCATCCCCTGCGTCTCCGACTGCTCAGCGCACTCCGGGAGTTCGGCCCCGCCACCGCCTCCGGACTCGCCGACCGGCTCGGCGAGTCCAGCGGCGCCACGAGCTATCACCTGCGCCAGCTGGCCACGTACGGCTTCGTAGAGGACGACCCGACGCTCGGCAAGGGGCGCGAGCGGTGGTGGCGGGCGGCGCACTCCGACAGCTCCTTCGACACCAGGTTCATGCGGGACGCCGACCCCGAGGTCCGCGGCGCCATGAACGTCGTACTCCACGAGATCGCCACGACCCATGCCCAGGAGCTCAACACCTGGCTCGGCACGATGCACGAGTGGCCCGAGGAGTGGACCCAGAACTGGGACCTCAGCGACTTCAAGATCCGGCTCACCCCTGAGCTCACCAGCGAACTGGCCTACAAGATCCACGACCTGGTCAACAGCTATCGCGGACGTGTCCCCGAGGGCACCGAGGGCTCGGCCATGGTCCGTACGCACACACACCTCTTCCCCCGCCCCAACGCCTGAACCGACCGAAGGGACCCCTCGCCATGAACGCCGAGACGCACCTGCAGCTACACGCCGCCCGCTCCACCGAACTGCACCACCAGGCCGACGAGTCCCGCCTGGCGCCGCGCGCCCCGCGCAAGGACCTGCGGACCCAATTGGGCTGGACCATGGTCGAGTTGGGCCTGCACCTGATACCGAACCGGCCCACGCTGTCGGCTCACTCGCCTCGTACGGCCTAGAGCCATGGACGGGGGGAAGAACACACACGACAGCGCGCACGACAACACAGACACCGACACACCCGTCGACGCGCCCGCCGAGAGCCGTGACCGCAGGCCGCTCACTTCCGTTCTGGCGGCCAACTCAATCTCGACCATGGGGAGTTCACTCACCCTGATCGGCGTCCCGTGGTTCGTTCTGGAGACCACGGGCAGCGCGGGCCGGGCCGGTGTCGTCGCCTTCTGCGCGACGCTGCCGATCGTCGTCTCCGCACTGATCGGCGGCCCCGTCATCGACCGGATCGGCCGGCGCCGGGTCTCCGTCGCCTCCGACCTGGTGTGCGGCATCGCGGTCGCCGCCATCCCGCTGCTGCACTACGCGGACGCCCTCGCCTTCTGGATGCTGTGCGCGCTGATGGCGGTCAGCGGGCTCCTGCACACCCCCGGCAACACGGCCCGCTACGTCCTCGTACCGGATCTCGCCGAGTACGCCGGCACCACCCTCGCCCGCGCCGCCAGCCTCTTCGACGCCGTCTCACGCGGCGCCCGAATGGTCGGGGCGGCGCTGGCCGGCGTACTGATCGCCCTGGTCGGCGCCGAGACCGTCCTGCTCCTGGACGCCGCGACGTTCCTGACGTCCGCGCTGCTGATCGCCCTCGGGATACGGGGGCTGCGCGCGGCGGAGCCCCGCAAGGCCGCGGCGCCGGTCTCGCTGCGGGCGTACCGCAGCGAACTGCGCGAGGGATACGCCTACTTGCTGAGCAACCGGCTGCTGCTCGCGGTCGTGGTGATGGTCCTCTTCATGAACGGCACCGATCAGGGCTGGAACGCCGTCCTGCTGCCGGTGCACGCCTCCGCCGAGCTGGGCGGGGCCAGGGACATCGGGCTGCTCACCGCGCTGTTCGGCGCGGGCGGGCTGACCGGAGCGCTGCTGTACGGGGCGTTCGGGCACCGCTACTCGCGGCGGGCCGTGTTCACGGTGTGCGTGGTGCTGTGCGGCGCGCCCCGGTACGCGGTCGCGGCGCTGACCGGGACGACGCCGCCGCTCGCCGTGACCATGGCGTTGAGCGGGCTCGCGGGCGGGGTGCTGAACCCGGTCCTGACGACGGTGATCTACGGAAGCGTGCCCGATGAACTGCGCAGCCGGGTCTCCGGGGTCCTCACGGCGGGCGGCGAACTGGCCATGCCGGTGGGCGGTCTCGCGGCGGGCCTGCTGGTGGAGAGCGCGGGCGCGCGGGGTGCGCTGCTGGCGATGGGCGGGGTGTACCTGCTGGCGACGCTGAGCCCGCTGGTGTTCCCGGCGTGGCGCACGATGGACGGGGTGGGGGCGGGGACCGGGGACGAGGCCGGGATCGGGGACGGGGACGGGGACGGGGACGCGGCGGCGGAGGCTGCCGTACATTCCCCGGCAGCCCGGATCAGCAACTAGGGACCTTGCGTCCGTGCTCCAGCGCCTGGAGCGAGGACACCGCGCCCTTCAGGGTCGTGACCGGGATCAGCCGGAGCCCCTTGGGCAGCTCCGCGCCCGCCTCCCTGCACTCGGCCTTCGGGACGAGGAAGACGGTCGCACCGTCACGGCGCGCGGCCTGCGTCTTCAGTGACACCCCACCGACGGCCCCGACCTCGCCGTTCGCCTGGATCGTGCCGGTACCCGCGATGGTGCGGCCACCGGTCAGATCGCCGCCGGAGCCGTCGCCGTCGAGCTTGTCGACGATGCCGAGCGCGAAGAACAGGCCCGCGCTGGGGCCGCCCACGTCGGCGAGGTGCAGGGTGACGTCGACCGAGCCCTTGGGCTTGCCGAGGTAGTTGAGGGCCGCGTCTACGGCAAAGTTCTGCGACTTCCGCATGTCTTCGAGGTTGTGCTTCTCGATCTCCTTCTCGGAGCCGCCGGTCGGGTAGACGGACTCGCGGGGCAGGACCGCCCGGTCCGTACGGAACCAGCCGTCGATCACCTCGCCGACGCCGACATCGGCGTTCGGCCCGGTCGCGATGATCGTCGTCATCCGCAGCTCACCCTTGGTGGGGCGGGTGGGCGCGCCCTTGATGCTGATCACGGGGGTGCCGTGGTCCTTCCCGAGCACGTTCGCGGTCGTGCCGGGCTGCGCCAGTGTGAACGGCAGCGGCGCGAGGGCGGCCACGCCGAACAGGGCGAGGACGGGCAGAGCGCACAGGGCGAGGGTGCGGGGGCGCGAGTGACGAGTGAGCACCCGCCCAATCTAGCCGCCGGGGCGGGATGTGTGGGCCGGGTGGCGGGGCGTCCCGGCCCTGCCCGGACTGCCCGCGCTCCGTGAGCGGCCGGGGTCGTCCGGTCGGCCGCTTTGTCCTCAACCGCCGGACGGGCTTGATTTAGCCACCCCGCCGCAACACGCAACAGGCCGGGCACGCCCGACCCACCGTTTCGCCCCCAACCGCCGGACGGGCTTGATGTGGCCCGCCCGGCCGCAACACGCGACAGGCCGGGTAGGCCGGTCGGCCACGGCACATGCAACCGCCCGGCCCCACCGTTTGCCCTACCGCAGTGCGTCCGCGACCTCGCGGGCCGCGTCCACGACGCGGGGGCCGACGCGTTCGGGTACGGAGTCGGCGAGCATCACCACTCCGACGCTGCCCTCGACGCCCGTCACCCCGACCAGCGCGGCCGCCGCCCCGCTCGCCCCGGCCTCCAGTTCGCCGTGGGTGAGGGTGAAGGCGGTCTCACCCACCGGCTTCTGGCGGGCGGCGAGGATCGCCCGGCCCGCGGCGCCCCGGTCCAGCGGGTGGCGGAAGCCGGCCCGGTAGGCCACGTGGTAGTCGGTCCAGGTCGGCTCGACGACCGCGACGGCCAGCGCGTCGCTGCCGTCGACCAGCGTGAGGTGGGCAGTGGCCCCGATGTCCTCCGCGAGGGACCGCAGCGCGGGCAGCGCGGCTTCCCGTACGAGCGGATGGACCTGGCGGCCCAGGCGCAGCACGCCCAGGCCCACCCTGGCCCGGCCGCCCAGATCCCGGCGTATCAAGGCGTGTTGTTCCAGGGTGGCCAGCAGACGGTAGACCACGGTCCGGTTGACGCCGAGTTTGTTGGACAACTCGGTGACGGTCAGGCCGTGGTCGGTGTCGGCGAGCAGTTTGAGGACCCGTAGTCCCCGGTCGAGCGTCTGGGAGGTCTCCGCGGTCACGACGCCCTCTCCTCTGTGGTGAGCGGCGGCGGCTGGTCCCATGGAATGTACGCCGCCGGTCCCAGCGGCGACGTACGGAGAGGCCGCCGGCCTGGCCAAGGCACCGGCTGCGCTCCGCGGCGGCATTGCCACGGGGCGTTCATTTTTTGGGACAGTAGCGAGCCAGTCCGCTCAGCGGAAGACCTCGTCCAGAATCCGGGCGTCAGCGGAAGTGGAATTGTGGTGAAGAAGCATAAGCGCCGGTCAGTGGCGCGTCGGCCGACCTGAACGTCTACGCGCGTCCAGGTCGGCCGACGGCTCGGCAACACTCCGCACACCAGGCGTGAACGGCCGTTAACCCACCGTGAACGACTGCTGCACAATTTTTCCGTTCACGAGCACCTCGCAGGCCCTGATCGCCCTCGTCGCGGGGTCGCGGACGGTGAAGTTCAGGGCGAAAGTGCCGTCGAGTCCGATGACCCGGGTGACGTACGGGTCGGAGGTCTGCTTCCCGTCGGCGGTGCGGCCGGTCACCGACACCGTGGCGACGGGGGCGAAGCCCCGGCCGGTCACCTGGACCACCGTGCCGACGGGCCCCTCGGGCGGCGACAGCGCGAAGGCCGGCCCGGCGGGGGCGGTCCCGTCCTGGACGGTGAACGCCGCCGTCTCGGTGCGCGGGTTGACGAGGACCTCCCGGACCCGGATCGCGACGGTGTCGGCGGCGTTGACGGTGAAGGTCTGCGAGAAAGCCCCGTCCAGCCCGACCACCTTGGTCTTCGCCGGATCGGACGTCTGTGATCCGTCGGCCCGCAGCCCGACGATGGACACGGTGGCCACCTTCGCGAAGCCCTGGCCAAGGACGGTGACGGCGGTGCCCTTCGGGCCTGCCGACGGGGTGAGGACGACGAAGGTCGGGGCGACGGTCAGCGGGGTGAGGGCCTGCGCTCCCCCGGCGGTGACCTGGAGCGCGTACACGGCGCGCGGGGTGGATCCGGCCACGGTGACCGTACCGGCGAGCGTTCCGTCCGCGTTGATCCGGAGGGTGGAGCCGCTGATCCGGGCACTGTTGCAGGCGCTGCCGTCGGCGGCGCAGAGCGCGGCGGAGGGGGTGGTGCCGGTCGGCCAGTCGCCGCCCGAGAGGGTGATCGTCCCGCCGGGTTTGACCTTCGCCGCGCCCGCGGAGAGCGTCGCGGAGGCGTCGGTCACGGTGAACGGTGTGGTCAGTACGGTGTCCGGGTCGTTGCCCTCGTCGACCTGGATCGAGGTGATGGCCGGGTCGGAGACGGCGAAGTCGACGCTGAACGTGCCCTCGGCGGTGCTCTTCACGTAGACGGCGGTTTCGTCGAGCGTCGTGCCGCTCGCGTCCAGGCCGACGGTGTTGATCCACCGGTCCTGGAAGTAGTTGCTGCCGGTGACCTCGATGACGCTGCCCAGCGGGGCGCCGGAACGGGAGAGCGCGATGGTCCGCGGGCCGCCGGGGACGTACGCCTTGACGGTCAGGGGTGCGGTCGCCTCCTTCGTGCCGTCGCCGACCTTCACCAGGTACGAGCCGTCGGGCACCGTGCCCGCGGCAGCGAGCACCGCGTTTCCGGTCAGTTCGCCCGAGCCGCTGATCGCGAGGGTGCCGGAGACGAACTTGCCGGGGTCGCAGCCCCCGCCGTCCGCCGCGCACAGGGACGGTACGGGGGTGGCGCCGGCGGTCCACAGGCTGCCGGACAGGGTGACCGCGGTGGACGGCCGGACGGCGGTGGTCGGCGCGGTCAAAGTGGCGGGCAGGCCCGCGGTGCCCTCGGCGTCCACGGTGCCGATGGAGCCGCCGCCGCCGACCACGTCGCACGGGGTCTCGTAGGTGGAGCCGAGCACCTTCGTCCGTGTCAGATTGCGCACCGGGGTGAAGGAGATCGGTCCACTCGCGTTGGCGGGGATGATGAAGTCCCCTTCGTACGGCGGGATTTCGATGGGCTTCCCGGACGGGATGTTGAGGTTGATCTGGGGTCCGGTGACGGTGACCGTGCCGGTCGCGCCGCCCGACATGGCGAAGTCGATGCTGGGGGTGGTGGGCACATCGCTCAGGCTGAGTCCGCTGGTGGCGGGCGACGGGCCGAGGGTGACCTTGGCGTGGACCTTGCCGCCCGGGTCGACGACGGCCGGCGAGAGGTCGACGCTCATCTGCTGCGGACCGGTGGCCTGACCCTGACCGGCCGGCAGGGTGCAGTGGACGGTCGGCGTGACGGTGCCGGCGTGGGCGGCGGGGGCGAGTGCGACGGCTCCGCCGGTCCAGACGAGCACGGCTCCGGTGGTGAGGGCGACGGCCCGGCGAAACACCGCACCCGGCCTTTCCGTTCTTCTCGATCTCGGCAGTAACGACATGCGGCTCCTTGGTGATTACGGGAAATCTCCTGCTACGGGATCTCCGAATTCGACATGGGCGACGCCCGCCTGCTCCTTGCGAAACGGAGCGGGCGGGCGTCTCCGGGTACGCGCCTTTCCTTCCTTTCCCTGGCGGGCTCTCGGATCCCTGGCGGCCCTCAGAGAAGGGTGAGCGTCAGGGTGGCGCTGTAATCTCCGGGCCGGGTGGTTGTGGGTACCGTCAGTACGAGATCGGCGTCGGCGTCGAACCGGCCGCCGGTGAACGGGCGGGAGCCGTCCGGATTCATCCGGCAGAGACTCGCCGCCTCGCTCCCGAGCGAGGCGGGCGCTCCGGCCACCGGCACGCCCACGCTCCCGTTCTGCGCCGCGCACTTGGGCGTCCACCGGACGGCGCTCGCCGGGATGGTGTCCCCGCCGGCGCTGGTGAATCCGGTGAGGGTGGCGGTCAGGGACCAGCCGCTGTTGACGCCGCGGGCGTCCTCCACCTCGACCCGGTTGAGCCGGGCGCGCTGCACCCCGCTGCCGGTGCCCAGGACCGTCGTACCGAAGTCGACGGTGTCGCCGTCCTGGACCATGGACAGCGTCCCGGCCCGGACCGAGGTGTTCAGCTTCTGGTCGGCGCTGCCACCGCCCCCTCCCCCGTCCGTGGTGACGGTGAACGGGCTGGTCCGTACGGTGGCGGGGTCGTTGCCCTCGTCGGCCTGGACGGCGACGACGGCATCGGAGATCACGGTGAACTCGACGGCGAACGTGCCGTCCGAGGCGCTCTTGACGTACACCGCGCTGTCATCGAGCCCGGTGCCCGTCGCGTCGAGGCCGATGACATTGATCCAGCGGTCCGGGTTGTAGTTCTTTCCGCTGACCGTGATCACGCTGCCGACGGGTCCGCTGCTCCGCGAGAGCGAGATCTCGCGGTCGCCGGCCGCGACGGCCTTGACGGTGAGGGGAGCGGTGGCTTCCTTCGTGCCGTCGTTGACCTTCACCTCGTACGTGCCGTCCGGCACCGCCCCGGCCTCCGCGAGGGTGGCCGTGCCGTGCAGCGTTCCGTAGCTGTCGATGGTGAGGGTGTGGCTCCCGAACTTCAGCGGGTCGCAGCCGCCGCCGCCCTTCGCGCAGAGCGAGGGTACGGGGCTGCCGCCCGGCGTCCAGCCCGAACCACCCAGAGTGACAGGGGTGTTGGGGCGTACGGGGTCGGCGGGGGCAGTCAGGGTGGCGGGCTCGGAGCCGGTGCCCTCCGCCGTGACGGTGCCGATCGAGCCGCTGCCGTCGACCACGTCGCAGGGCGTCTCGAAGACCGAGCCGAGCACCTTGGTCTGCGTCAGCGTACGGACCGGGGCGAAGGAGATCTCCCCCGAGGCGTTCGCGGGGACCAGGAAGTCGCCCTCGTACGGCGGGATTTCGATGGGCGTCCCGGACGGGATGTCCATCGTGAACTCGGCGCCCCGCACGGTGACGGTGCCGGTGGCCCCGCCCGACATCGCGAGGTCGAGGCTGGGGATGGTCGGCACGTCTTCCAGCGGCAGACCACTGGTGGCGGGGGACGGACCCAGCGTGACCTTGGCGTGCACCTTGCCACCCGGAGCGACGACCGCGGGCGACAGCTCGACGGTCATCTCCTGCGGGCCGGTCGCCTCGCCCTGGCCGGCGGGCAGCGTGCAGTGGACGGTCGGGGTGACCGTACCGGCGGCCTGCGACTTCACCGCCCCGGCTGCCTGGGCGGTGGCCCCGACACAGCTCAGGCACAGTACGAAGCAGGCAGCGAGCAGACCGGTCACGCCAGGTCTTCGTCGTCGAATCACCAGACACCCCTCCATGGCCCATTGATTTGCGCACATTGAGGAGGTCGCACGCAGAGAAGTCAAGAGAGAATTGACTGATCGTCATCCGGAGACTGATCGTTATCTGAAATGCCCGAAAAGCATTTCCGCAGGTACTTTCCACGCACCTGTTGACATCTCTTGACATCTCTGAAGATCACAGTTTCACTGCACCCGACATGCCGGGCCCGGCACGCAGATCCGCAAGAAGATCGCAAACGGCGATTTCTTCGAATCCGCGGAATTCAACCGGAAGGAGTTCCTCCCGTCATGTCAATCCCTTCAGTACGGTCATCGGCCGTACGGACGGCGGCCCCGCACTCGCCGGGCCGAAGACGCCTCCCGTTGGTGCTGGCCGCAGCCTGTGCCGTGGTCGGCGCCCTCGCTCTGGCCCCGACGGCCCAGGCGGTGACCCCGGCTTACGTAACGGCCACTTACGACTGCGGAACCTGGGGCCACGGTCAGGCCAGACTGACCCCCGCCGACTCGGGCACGTCCAAGACCATCAAGATCACCTCCTCCGAGATCACCATGCCGCCCGGCACCAGTGCCGACCCGAACAGCATCACAGCGACGCTCAAGCTCACCAAGACCTCGGGCGGCGCCACCAGTCAGGTGCAGTTCTCCGGAAAGCTCAACCCCGGCATGGCCTACCCCAACCCGATCACCCTGGGGCCGCTGAAGCTCACCTCCGGCACCCTGGCCGCGGGTGACACCACGAACTCCGTGGTGCTGTCCGGTGCGCCGAGCGCCACCAACTGGTCACTGCAGATCGTGGCCTCGTCCCCGACGTCGGCCACGGTTCCGTGTGTGGCCACGACCATCCAGTCCGCACCGATCGTCTGGTAGCCGTCTCGACGTCCCGTCCGTTGTCCGTTCCCTGTCGCGTCCGGCTGCCGCACCCCTCCGCACCCGGTCCGTACGCGATCCGCACCTGACCCGCACCCCATCCGCACTGACGACGCCGGCCCGGGGCGAGGACTGTTGTCCCCGCCCCGGGCCGGCACCCGTACACCCCTGACGCGCCACCTCACGTCATGCGGGTGGCCCACTCCTGGACCTTCTGGATCCGCTGCTGGATCTGCCCGGCCGTCGCCTCCGCGCTCGGCGGCCCGCCACACACCCGGCGCAGCTCGGTGTGGATCACCCCGTGCGGCTTTCCGCTCTGATGCGTGTATGCCGACACCATCGTGTTGAGCTGCTTGCGCAGCCCCAGCAGCTGCTTGTGCGTGACCACCGGCCGCGCCTCGGCCGGCTTCTCCAGCAGGTCGGCCTCCCCGGCCGGCTTCTGGCGGCTGTGCGCGATCTGCCGGGTCTGCCGCTTCTGGAGCAGCAGCTGCACCTGGTCGGGTTCGAGCAGTCCGGGAATCCCCAGGTAGTCCTGCTCCTCCTCGCTCCCGGGGTGGGCCTGCATGCCGAATTCGGCACCGTCGTAGAGCACCCGGTCGAAGACCGCGTCGGATTCGAGGGCCTCGAAGGGCAGCTGCTCCTCGGTCTCCTCGTCCTCCAGCTTCTCGGCGTCGGAGAGGAGCTTGTCCTCCTCCGCGAACGGGTTCTCCTCGTCGCTGCCCTTCTTGGGCTTGTCGAGGACGTGGTCCCGTTCGACCTCCATCTCGTTGGCGAAGTCGAGCAGCATCGGGATGGTCGGCACGAAGACCGAGGCCGTCTCGCCGCGCCTGCGCGAACGCACGAAACGCCCGACGGCCTGCGCGAAGAAGAGCGGCGTGGAGATGGTGGTGGCGTACACGCCCACGGCGAGGCGCGGCACGTCGACGCCCTCCGACACCATGCGGACGGCGACCATCCAGCGCGATCCGTCCTCGCTGAACTTGTCGATCCTCTTCGACGCGGCCTTCTCGTCGGAGAGGACCACGGTGGCCTTCTCGCCGGTGACCTTCTTCAGGATCTTCGCGTACTCGCGCGCCGATTCCTGGTCGGTGGCGATGACGAGCCCACCCGCGTCCGGGATGCCCTTGCGGACCTCGGTCAGCCGCTTGTCGGCGGCGCTGAGCACATTGGGGATCCAGTCCCCGGTGGGCGACAGGGCGGTGCGCCAGGCCTGTCCGATGGCGTCCTTGGTCATCGGCTCGCCGAGCCGGGCCGCGATCTCGTCCCCGGCCTTGGTGCGCCAGCGCATGTTGCCGCTGTAGCTGAGGAAGATCACGGGCCGGACGACGCCGTCGGCGAGCGCGTTGCCGTAGCCATAGGTGTAGTCGGCCGAGGAGCGCCGGATGCCGTCGTTGCCCTCCTCGTACACGACGAAGGGGATCGGGTTGGTGTCGGACCGGAACGGCGTACCGGTGAGCGCGAGCCGCCGGGTGGCCGGGTCGAACGCCTCCTGGCAGGCCTCGCCCCAGGACTTCGAGTCACCGGCGTGGTGGATCTCGTCGAGGATCACGAGGGTCTTGCGCTGCTCGCACCGGTTGCGGTGCAGCATCGGCCGGACGCCGACACCCGCGTAGGTGACCGCGACGCCGTCGTACTCCTTGCTCAGCGGGCCCGCGCTGTACTCGGGGTCGAGCTTGATCCCTATCCGGGCCGCTGCCTCGGCCCACTGCTTCTTCAGATGCTCGGTCGGCGCGACGACGGTGATCTGCTGCACGACGTGGTGGTGCAGCAGCCATGACGCGAGGGTCAGCGCGAAGGTGGTCTTCCCCGCGCCGGGGGTGGCGACCGCGAGGAAGTCGCGCGGCTGCTCCTGGATGTACTTCTCCATGGCGCCCTGCTGCCAGGCTCGCAGCTTGCCGGCCGTGCCCCAGGGGGCGCGGCCGGGATAGGCGGGTGAGAGGTGGTGGGAGGCGGTAGTAGTCACGGTCTCCGGTTCGGGTCTCTCGGGTACGTGGGGCGCTGCCCGTACGGGCCGGGACGGACTCGTACGCGATACGACAACCGGGCCACCCTACCGGGGAGCCCGGCGTAAACCGTCTCGAACTACGTCGCCCCGCACGGAATTGCGATGGCTGTCACACCTCGTCGACGACCAGCGCGCGCAGCCCCTGAGAGATCGTTTTCACCTCGTCCATTTCCCCGGTGGCCACCGCGATGACCAGGCGCTCCGCTGCATCGATGTCCGGGCACAGATCTACCCCGTTCATCGCCAGGAAGGTCACGCACGACAGCCAGGCCGTGCGTTTGTTGCCATCGAAGAACGGACGGTTGATCGCCAAGGACTGCAGAAGCGCGGCGGCCTTGTCGATCAGGTCCGGGTAGGCCTCCTCACCGAACATGGCCGCGGAGGGGCGGTGTGCCGCCGATTCGAGGAGCCCGGCATCGCGTACGACGATGTGCATGTCCGCGCAGGCGTGCTCGGCGATGACGAGGATGTCCTCGGAAGTCAGGTAGACACAGTTCACTTGAGCCGCTCCATGAGCTCGCTCCACTTGGCCGCCTGCTCCTTGGCCGTCTTGCGGACGATGGCCTGCTGAGCGGTCCTGGCCAGGTAGTCGTCCACGGCCTGCAGCAGTATGGCGTGCATGCTGGTCCCCTCCTGCTCCGCGCGCTGCTTGAGGGCTTCGGTCTGATCGTCACGAAGACGCAGGTTCATGGCCATACCAAAACAGTACCACCGAGTGGGGCCAACTTGGTACCAGCTAGCGCGTCCGCACCCGCGCCGCCACCCACGCCCCCACCAGCGCCACCCCCGCCATCGGCAGGAAGACCACCGCGAACGCCCCCGGATGAGTCCCCGAGGCCCCCGCCTCCGCCGCCCCGTGCACGGCCCCCACGGCCCCGCCGCCGAGCGCGGCGAAGGCCGCCCCGCCCGCGGCCAGCAGCAGGACGTTCGACAGCCCGTCGGAGATCTGGAGCGCGGCCGAGTTCGCCCCCGCCTCCTCCGGCGCCGACAGCTTCAGCAGCAGCACGCTCGTCGACGCGATCACCATGCCCATGCCGAAGCACCCGAAGGCCCAGGCCACGGCGACGGTCCAGACCGGCACCGAGTCGATCAGCACGGACGGCGCGGCCGCGATCGCCGCGGCGACCAGCACCATGCCGCCCACCATCAGACGCTCCCGGTACGGTTCGAGGCGCGGCCGGGACTGTACGTACGAGCCGAGCGCCCAGGTCCCGCCCCCGGCCGCGAGCGAGAGCCCGGCCAGCGTGGGGCTCAGCCCGCGCTGGGTCACCAGCATCAGCGGTACGAACGACTCGGCGGCGATGAACGACCCGGCCGCGACCCCGCGCAGCAGCACCACCGAGGGCAGCCCGCGCGCCGCCCGGCCCGTGCCCGGGGGCAGCAGTCCGCGCACGGCGGGGACGAGCAGCCCGAACCCGACGACCGCCGGCAGCAGCGCGAACCAGTTCCGCTCCTGCCCGGCGTACTGGAGCAGCCCCGCCCCCAGCGAGATCCCGAGCGCGAGAAGGATGCGGCGCCGGTCGTACGGCTCGACGGGTGCCGCGGGATCGGCCGGCCCCGACGCCCGGCGCCGGATCGCGGGCAGCGCGAGCGCCAGCGGGAACACCACGAGGACGGGGATGCCGATGAAGACCCACCGCCACCCCAGGTGCTCGGTCACGCTCCCGGCGGCGAGCGGCCCGACGACGGACGGGATCACCCAGCTCGCGGCGAACGCGGCCATGATCGACGGCCGCAGGCGCTCCGGATAGGCCCGGCTGATCACCACGTACAACGCCACGATCACCAGCCCGCCGCCGAGCCCCTGGACGGCCCGCCCGGCGACGAACATCCACATGGCCCCGGCGGTCCCGGAGAGCAGCAGCCCGACCGCGAACGCGCTGATCCCGGCGGCGAGCGGCCCGAGCGGCCCCCGTCGGTCCGCCCACTGCCCGGACAGGACCATGGCGAACAGGCTGGTGGTGAAGTACGCGGAGAACGCGAACGCGTAGAGCGGAATGCCGTGCAGCTCACGGGCGGCGACCGGCATCGCGGTCCCCACGGCCGTCGCCTCGAAGGCGATCAGGAACACCACGGAGACGATGCCGACGCTGAGCGCCCGATAGGTCCGCCCGAGCACTCCGCCGGACGCGGCATCCGGAACGGGCGACGCCGCATCGGCATTGATCCCGGTGTCGGTGTCGGTGTCGGCGGCTCGTGGTTCCAGGGCACTCATGAGCCCAAGAGTAAGGGGCAAGATCTCGGTTGAGCCCTGTCGCGAGGCGGTCCGCCGCTCGTCCGTTGGTCGTAGGACCGCGGAGCCGATCGTGAACGGAACATGGCAGTCGCGTTGCGGCCCGGCCCGCGCTCTTGAGCAGCGCGGACACCCGCCCCTACGGTCGAACCACAACGAGGAACACACGGCCGTGTGCCCGAGTGGTTCAGGGGCTCGACTGCAACTCGAGTTACACCGGTTCGAATCCGGTCACGGCCTCCAGTTTCCGGCAGGTAACCGAAACGGCCGCCCCGGCGCGGGGCGGCCTTGTGGCCGGCTGCCGCGCCCGGGGTCGCCGGCCGGCGGTTTCCTGCCTGCGTCAGGCGGTCTGCGGTGTGAGGGAGGGGAAGGGCTGTCCGTCGAGCGTCCAGTGCGGGTCGGGCGTGATGCCCAGGGCGGCGTAGACGTGGGCGGCGACATCGGCGTGGCGGAGGCTGTCCGGTGGGGTGGTGGAGGCGATGCCGGGGCCGTTCGCAGCGATCCAGGCGGTGCGCTCCAATGTGCTGCGACCGCCGTGGCCGCCTTCGTCGCGGTGGCCGTGGTCGGTCACCACGATGACGGTCCACTCCTCGGACCGGGCGTCGGGACGTTCGCGTACCGCGGTGAGGAGCTGTCCGAGTCGTCGGTCGGCGGTCTCGATCGCGCGCTGGTACTCGGGGCCGCAGCCGAGGTAGTGGGCGGTCTCGTCGACGGCGCCGAGGTAGACGAAGGAGGCGTCCAGGTCTTCGCCGGAGCTGAGAACCCTTACGGCTTCGTCGGTCACGCTCTGGTCGCATTCCTCCCAGGCCTGCGGGGTGTCCTCGCGCGGGGCGATGTAGGCGAGCCTGCTCGGGGCCGCGAAGACCGGGCCGCCCTGCCGGGCCAGGAACAGGGGTTCCCAACCGCCGGCCGCGAAGGTCCGCTTCCCGCGCTCGGCGGCCAGCCGGGTGGTGAAGTCGGGGAACACCCCAAGCCGGTTTCCGGTGAAGTTGTTGCCCCAGACTCCGTGCTTGGCCACGCCGGCACCGGTGACGATCGTGGTCCAGCAGGGGCCCGACATGGTCGGTGTGTCGTCGTCGATGTGGACGGGCGCGAGGAAGCCGGCGTTCGCGACTTCGTCGAGGTTGGGCGTTTCCAGCATCGGCAGCAGATCGAGGCGGACGCCGTCGATTCCGACGACCAGGACGCGGGGTGTGGGCATGTTCTCGGTTCTTTCGTGGGTCGGGCAGAGAAGGGGGCGGCAGTCAGACGGTCCGGCGCAGCCGGATCAGACGGCTGGCGTAGTCGCCGGTGGGCAGCCGCAGGTCGATGCCCCGCCGGGTCAGGACGGCGCCGCTGTGGGTGCTGCCCTCGTCGATGTCGACGTAGTGCGCCGCGGGGTCCAGGGCCGGCAGCGCGAGCCCGCGGGGCTGGTGGCCGAAGCGGGTTGCGGGGCGCCAGGCAAGGACGGCGTGCTCGGTGTCGTCCTGGGACGCGTAGTGCACGGCTGTCACTCCGTCGAGGCCGTGGAGGCGGTGCTGGCGGCCGTGCTGGACCAGGGGACGGATCTGCTTGTACTGGGCAACGAGTGCGGTGGCCTCGTCGAGCTCCTCCTCGGACCAGGTGGTGAGGTCCCCGCCGATGCCGAGCGCTCCGGCCATGGCGGAGTGGAAGCGGAACCGGAGAGGGGTGGTGCGACCGGTGGTGATGTTGGGGTTGTCGGTCACCCAGGCGGCCATGGCCTGGGCGGGGAAGAGCTGGCTGAAGCCGTGCTGGATGCCGATCCGGTCGACGGGATCGGTGTTGTCGGAGGTCCAGGCCTGGTCGGTGCGGGCCAGGATGCCGAGGTCGACCCGTCCGCCGCCGCCCGCGCACGCCTCGATGCGAAGGCCGGGGTGGTCAGCGCGGAGGCGGTCCATGATCCGGTAGACGGCGCGGGTGTGGTCGATCCATAGCCGGTCGGGATCCGGGTGGCCGGCCCATCCGGCTTCGGTGACGACCCGGTTGGCATCCCACTTGAACCAGTCGATGCCGTTGTCGCGCACCAGCTGGTCCAGGGTCCGGTGGGCCCAGGCCTCGACCTCCGGGCGGGCGAAGTTCAGCATGAGCTGGTTGCGCAGTTCGGTGGCGTCCCGAGTCGGCGCGTGGACGACCCATTCGGGATGGGCGCGGTAGAGGTCACTGTCGGGGTTGACCATCTCCGGCTCGACCCACAGTCCGAACTCCATGCCCAGGCGGTGCACTTCGTCGGCCAGGGGGCGCAGTCCGTCGGGGAACGCCCCGGGCCGGGGGGTCCAGTCGCCGAGGCCCGCATGGTCGCTGGTACGGGCGCCGAACCAGCCGTCGTCGAGGACGAAGAGTTCGGCGCCCAGACGTGCGGCCAGCCCGGCCAGGCGCAGTTGGCCGGGCCCGTCCACGTCGAAGCCGGTGGCTTCCCACGAGTTGTAGAGGACGGGCCGGTCGCGTTCGGTGGCGGGCAGGACGGTGGTGCGGATGTGGTGGTGCCAGGCCCGGCTGGCGGCGCCGAAGCCGCCGGGGGTGTAGAGGCCGGCGAAGACGGGTGTGTGCAGGCTCTGGCCGGGCCGGACGGTCCAGCTGAGTCCTTCGTGGCCGAAGCCGCCGGTCCAGGTGGTCCGGCCGACCGGGTCGCGGTGCACGGTGATGCGCCAGCTTCCGCTCCAGGCCAGGGCGGTGCTCCAGACCTCGCCGTGTTCCTCGTCGGCGGTGCCGTCGTCGAGGGCGAGCCAGGGGTTGGCGTGGTGGCTGGTGACGCCGCGACGGCTGGTGAGCACGGTCTCGGTGACCGGGAGGCGGTCGCGGTTCAGCTGGAACTCGCTGTTCCAGCCGCCCACGAGGTGGCTGAGCCGGTAATCGGGAAGCGCCGGCAGCGTCCAGGAAGCCGAGTCCAGCCGGTCGACGGTGATGGGGTCCGAGTCGTCGGCTCCGGTGTGGGTGAGTTCCACCCAACGCTCGACGACGTCACTGCCGGGGCGGACGCGGTAGCACAGCTCAGCGGCCAACGGGTAGCGGCGGTCAGCCAGTTGCAGGCGGAGTTCTCCGTCCCGGACCGTGTGGCCGGTGAAGGTCCACTGGGCGCCGCGGGTGCCGTCGGCGAACCGTACCTGGAGGCCGGCCGGTCCGAACCGGGCACCGGTCTGCGGGGCCAGTTCGTCCGGGGCGGCATCCGCCTCGAAGCTGCTCGCGGCAGGCGAGTTGGCCACGAGCAGCTCACCGAGGGCTTCGGTGTCGAGCTTCTCCCCCCAGTGCAGATGCCGGGGGCTGCCGTCTGCGCCGATGCGCACGGCGTAGACGCTGTTCGGGGTCCGCAGGACCGCCAGCCCGCAGGCGGGATCGAAGGAAACGGACGAGGGCGTGGGAGGCACAGGAGGTCCCGAGGGGTGTCGAGCGTCGGTGAGGACCGGGCGGGCGGCCATGGCTAACAACAGTGACCGCACCCGGAGTTGGGCCAGAGCGTAGGACTTGCCGAACAGGAAAATCAATACTGGACGAAGTTATTTATTTATCGTAGGTTTCCGCCGTGTTTCCAAACCACTCTCGGCCACTGGTCACCGCACCGGCCGAAACCGCCATCCTCGCCCTGCTGTTGGCCGAGAGTCCGCTCAGCCGGGTGGAGCTGGCCCGCCGCACGGGTCTGTCCTCGACCGCTGTGACCAAGGCCGCGCGACCGCTCATCGACGACGGATACCTGCACGAACTCCCCCCGGAGCGCACCGCTCCAGGGGCCGGACGCCCCGTGAACCCGCTGGCCGTCACTCCCGACCGGGAGTTCGTCGTCGGTGTGAAGATCAGTGCCGACACCCTCTTCGGCGCGGTCTGCGACCTGCGGGCCCACATGCGCACCACCGCCAGCCGGCCGTTGGGCGACCGCGACCCGGCTGCCGTATGCGGGCTACTGGCCGATCTCGTCGCCGAACTTCTCGACGCGAAACCCGAGTACCGGGCCCGTACCCGGCATCTGGGCATCGCGGTCTCGGGCGACGTGGACCGCCCCGCCGGGCGGGTCCGCTACTCCGTGCTCCCCAGCTGGCGCGACGTGCCGCTGGCCGATACCCTCGCCGCGGCGACCGGCCTGACCGTCACCGTGGAGAACGACGTCAAGGCCATCACCGCGGCCGAGCACTGGTTCGGCGAGGGCATCGGTACCGAGTACTTCGCGCTGGTCACCATCGGAGCCGGGATCGGTTCCGGGATCGTCATCAACGGTGAGCTGGTCGCCGGCGCGTACGGTGTCGCCGGAGAGATGGGGCACATCAGCATCGACCCGGCCGGGCCGCGGTGCCACTGCGGCCAGGTCGGCTGCGTCGAGGCCATCGCCTCCAGCGACGCCATCCTCGCCGCCATCCGCTGCGCCACCGACGACCCGGACCTGGACTTCGACGGCGCCGTTCAGCTCGCCCGTGGTGGAGACCCCGCCGCGCAGAGCGCCTTCGCCAGAGCGGGCCACGCCATCGGCGTCGGCATAGCCACGCTGGTGAACCTCGTAGGTCCCGAGCGCGTCGTCGTCACCGGCGAGGGGCTCGACACCTACGACCTTTTCGGAATGCACATCAAGGACGCCTACGCCGCGCACTGCTTCAAAGCAGCGGCGAAATGCCCGCTGACCCTGCGTCCGCTCCCCTGGGAGGAGTGGGCCCGGGGCGCCGCCGTCGTCGGCATCCAGGCCCTCTTCCCCTGAGCAAGCGTCACCATCCCGATCGCCGGCCCGAGCTTCCGGCACGGCCGATGTCCGTCACCGTCTGCCAACTGTGAATGTCGGACACCGGCTGCGCCGGACAGCAACACGTACGCCCAACCCTCAACTGAAGGATGCCAAGTGAGCGCACAGAGCGCCAAGCTTAGCCGCAGAGGATTCCTCGGCGGATCCATTCTGTTCGTCGCCGGAGCGGCGGTCGGCTGCAGTTCCGACCCGGTCGGCGGGTCCTCCTCCGGGGCGAAGACCACCCTGAACGTCTGGTCCCACGCCTACGGCGAGGCCGGCACCCAGCAGGCCCTCACCCGTTATGCCAAGGCGTTCACCAAGGCCAACCCGGACATCGCGGTCAAGGTCACCTGGACCCCTGGCGACTACTCCGCCAAGCTCAACGCGACCCTGCTCACCGACTCCGCCCCGGACGTCTTCGAGATAGGCGACTTCAGCGAGAGCTTCGCCCGGCAGGGCCAGATAGCCCAGCTGGACGACATCTACGGCAGCGCCAAGTCCGACTTCAACCCGGGCGCCCGCGAGATGGTGACCGTCGACGGCAAGCTCTACGGCGTCAAGACCCTCGACGACGTCATGATGCTCTACTTCCGGAAGAGCGTGCTGTCCAAGGCCGGCATCACCCCGCCCGCCACCTTCGACGCGCTCGTCGACGCGGCCAAGGCCCTGAGCTCCAAGAAGACCAAGGGGCTGTTCGTCGGCCAGGACGGTCTGGGCGACAGCGCCATCCTGTCCGTGTTCTCCAACGGCGGTGACCTCGTTACCCACGACGGCAAGGCGGCCTTCGGCTCCGCCCAGGCCGCCGAGGCCGTGGCCGGGCTCAAGCGCCTCCACGACGACAAGTCCCTGCTGCTCGGATTCACCACCGACTGGTGGGATCCCGCCGCCCTCACCCAGAACGTCGTCCCGATGCAGTGGGGCGGCCTCTGGTCGATGCCCGCCATCAAGACCGCGCTCGGCGACGACTTCGGCGTCCTGCCCTGGCCCGCCTTCAAGTCCGGCGGCAAGCCCGCGGTCCGCGTCGGCGGCTGGAGCACCTGCGTCAACGCCAGGGGCAAGAACGTGGAAGCGGCCAAGAAGTTCGTCCAGTGGCTCTGGGTCCAGCAGACCGACCTCCAGACGGACTGGTCGCAGAGCTACGGCCTCCACATCCCGCCGCGCAAGTCCGTCGCCGCCACCGCCAGCAAGCTCACCCAGGGCCCCGCCAAGGAGACCGTCGAGCTGGCCGCCAAGTACGGCAGGAACAACCCCAGCACCTGGAACAAGACCGTGAGCGACCTCTTCGCCGCGGCTGCGGCGAAGATCGTCAACGGGCAGGGCGATGCGGAAAAGCTCCTGGCCGACGCGGCCAAGCGGGCCCAGAGTGACATCGACAAGCAGCGCGCATCATGACGTCCGCGCCTCCATCCACGCTTGACCACGAGCGTGTCGGGTGCCCCGCGGCTGAGCCGCGGGGCACCGCCCCCCTCCGCCGTTCCCACACGGACTGGCGTGCCTGGGGAGCGTTCGCGCTGCTCGCCGGACCCCTGCTGATCGGCCTGGGCCTCTTCAAGTACGTCGCCATCGGCTGGAGCTTCCTGCTCAGCCTCAGTGAGGCCCGCGGCACCATCTCCCTGGGGCACTGGGTCGGCCTGGACAACTACCAGACGCTGCTCTCCGATGCGGTGTTCCGCAAGTCGCTCGGCCAGATCCTGCTGTTCACGGTGTTCATCGTGCCGCTGACGTTCGCCGCCTCGCTGGGACTGGCGCTGCTGGTGCACCGGATCCGGCGCGGCCGGGCCGTACTGCGCACCGCCTTCCTGATCCCGGCCGCCGTCTCCTACGTCGCAGCCTCCCTGCTGTGGAAGATGAGCCTGTTCAACGGGTTGCCGAGCGGCATCGCCAACACCCTCGGCGGCTGGTTCGGCATGGACGCCCAACCATGGCTGCAGACCACCTCGCCGCCGCTGTACTGGGTCGCCCTCGTCACCCTCCGCCTCTGGCTCCAGGTCGGCTTCTACATGGTGCTCTTCCTGGCCGGACTCCAGGGCATCCCCAAGGAGATGTACGAGGCCGCCGCCCTCGACGGCGCCACCGGCCTGCGCCTGTTGCGCAGGATCACCCTGCCGATGCTGCGCAACACCTCGGTGGCCGTCCTGATGCTGCAGTTCATCGCCGCGTTCCAGGCGTTCGACGAGTTCTACAACCTGTTCAACAGCGGGCAGTCCGGCGGGTCGGGGGCCCCGGTCCGAACCCCGCTGGGCTATCTCTACGACACCGCGATGGGTTCCCAGAACTACGGCCTCGGGTCGGCCGGAGCCTTCGTGCTCACCGCCCTCATCGTCTGCGTGACCCTGATCCAGGGCCGGATCACCGGCTTCGGAAAGGGTGAGGAGTGAGCAACATGACAACCGCCCGACACCTGCCGCAGGTGCTGCGCCGGTCCGTGCGCGGCGTGCTGGCCGGCCTGCTGACGGCAGTGTTCCTGGCGCCCTTCTATCTGATGCTGCGTAATGCTCTGATGGACACACAGGGCCTGACGTCACCGCACTGGACCTGGTGGCCGTCGACGATGCACTGGGACAACTTCACCTCGCTCTTCAGCGATCCCACGCTGCACATGGGCCAGGCCCTCGGCAACTCGTTGCTGATCGCCGCGATCACCGCCCCGGTGTCGACGCTCCTCGCCTCGGCCGCCGGGTACGCCCTCGCGCGGATCCCGGTACCCGGACGGGGCGTCCTGCTCGCCCTGGTGGTGGCCACGCTGATGATCCCCGGCTCGGTGACGTTCGTCCCCACCTTCGTCGTCGTGGGCTCCATGGGCGGGGTCAACACCCTGTGGGGAATCATCGCGCCCGGGCTCTTCAACCCCTTCGCCGTTCTGCTCTTCCGAAACTTCTATCTCCAGTTCCCCAGCGAGATCGAGGAGGCCGGACGCCTGGACGGGCTGGGCTGGCTCGGCCTCTACCGCCGGATCGCGTTGCCGTCGTCCGGAGCAATGCTCGCCTCGCTCGGCGCGCTCGCCTTCATCGACAGCTGGAACGCCTTCCTGTGGCCGCTGGTCATCGGGCAGGACCCGTCCTCGTGGACGGCCCAGATCGCCCTGTCGACCTTCCTCACCTCACAGACCGTCAACCTGCCCGGACTGTTCGCCGGAGCCGTCGTGACCATCGCACCACTGGTGGCCATGTTCCTGGTCGCCCAGCGTTACATCGTCGAAGGCATCGCCACCAGCGGACTCAAGGGCTGAGCCGCACCTGACTCCGGACCACCGGTCCGGGCCGCACCACCTGAAGATCCCCCCCACCACCCCCACCCTTGAAGGGGACCATCATGAGATCCGACAGGTCGGCTCCCGCCGTCAGAAAATTCTTCTCCCGAATCCTGCCTGCCACGGCAGCCGCGGTTACCCTCGTCCTCGCGGGAACCTCCGGTTCCGTCGCAGCGTCCCCCACCGCCACCACCGCCACCACCGCCGCTCCAATGACCGGACCGCAGTTGGCAGCCTCCTGGACGGGACCGCTGAGTACCCGCGGGCGTTACATCGTCGACGCCAACGGCAACCGCTTCAAGCTGAAGGCCGGCAACTGGGCGGGCGCCCAGGGCACCTGGGAAGGCAGCGGAGATGTCAACGACCCCGCGAACCACCAGGCGGACCAGATGTCGCACAACATCCCGCTGGGCCTGGACCGCGCGCCGATGACGCAGATCATGGCCGACTTCCACGAGCTCGGGCTGAACAGCATCCGCCTGCCGTTCGCCAACGCGATGATGCGCGACACCACGGTCGTACCGGACTCCGCGGTCGCGGCCAACCCGCAGCTGAAGGGCAAGACCCCGCTGCAGGTGTACGACGCGGTGGTGGCTGCCCTGACCGCCGACGGTTTCGCGGTCGTCCTCAACAACCACACCACCACCTACCGCTTCTGCTGCGGCCTGGACGGCAACGAGCGCTGGAACAGCGGCCAGTCCGCCCAGCAGTGGCAGGAGGACTGGCTCTTCCTGGTGAACCGCTACAAGGCGAACAAGCGTGTCGTCGGCGCCGATCTGCGCAACGAGATCCGCCGCGACACCTGGGACGACCCCAACTGGGGCTGGGGTGACGACCACGACACCTACGCGGCCTTCGAGCTGGCGGGCACCCGCATCCTGGGAGCCGACCCCGACATGCTGGTCATCATGGAGGGCATCAACTGGTACGGCATCCCGCTGGACGGGCTCAACTACGGCAGGCCGATGCTGACCCCGGTCCGTGAACTCTCCAACACCCTGATCGCCTCGGGGAAGCTGGTCTACGCCGCGCACTTCTACGGCTACACCGGCCCGAACTACACGGGTGCCGGCAACGGACCGGGGCACACCAACGACTGGCCGTACGAGGACTTCCCGCTCGACAAGCTCAAGCAACTGGTGCACGACGAGGCCCTGTTCGTCACCCAGGCCGGCCAGCACTTCACCGCCCCGGTCTGGATCAGCGAGTTCGGTGCCGGCGGCCGGGGGTCGAACGACACCAAGGAAAAGACCTGGTTCGGCAACTTCACCGACATCCTGGTCGAGAACGACACCGACTTCGCCATCTGGCCGCTGGTCGGATGGACCGGCGCCAACGGCGCGCCGCAGGACAACTGGGCCCTGATCTCCTACGACGCCGCCGGTAAGCGTCAGAGCCTCAGCGACCCCGGTGACTGGCGGTCCGCCGACTGGAACAAGCTGGTCAACGCCTCTGGCGTCTCCGGTCCGGTCGCACAGGTCGACCACTGGAACATGCTCAACCTCGACTTCCGGGACCACAACGTCTCCTCCCGCATGCTCGCCCAGAGCGACTGGAGTCCCGGCTACCGCAAGGGCAACTGCCCCGACAGCCAGCGCCTGGTCGGCCTCGGCCGCAGCGACAAGCGCGGGCTGTGCACCGACGCGAACCAGCCCGCCAAGGGAGCCGGGGCCTGGGTGGCCGTCCATGACGAGCGCTACGTCACCCACGGTGACTGGGCCTCGGGCTACAACAAACTCCAGTGCCCCGACAACACCTTCGCCGTCGGTTACAGCGTCAACGGCAAATCGATGGCCGGCCTGCTCTGCGCGCCGTCCGCCGCGCCGCTGCCGCTGAACGGACGCAACGTCTGGTTCGATCACGGCGACAACCGCCCCGCCACGGGCGGCTCGGTCGGAAGCGACTGGGCCCCCGGCTACTACAAGGGTCAGTGCACCGACAACGAGTACGTCGCCGGCGTCGCCTTCACCTGGCAGCGGAACAACGGCGGTGTCCCCGACGCACTGCTCTGCCGTCCGCTGAGCTGACCCACCCCCATCAGTTCCATCAGTTCCATCAGTTCCATCAGTTCCATCATCGAGGAGACCACGGCCATGCCACGACTCGAGGTTGCCGCAGACGGCTTCCGTCTCGACGACCGACCGCTGCGGATCATCTCCGGCGGGCTGCACTACTTCCGGATCCATCCGGAACAGTGGGCCGACCGGCTTCGCAAGGCGCGCCTGATGGGACTGAACACGATCGAGACCTACGTCCCATGGAACCTTCATTCGCCCCATCCGGGTGAGTTCCGGCTGGACGCAGGTCTCGATCTCCCCCGGTTCCTCGACCTGGCCGCCGCCGAAGACCTGCATGTGCTGCTCCGCCCCGGACCGTACATCTGCGCCGAGTGGGAGGGCGGCGGCTTGCCCTCCTGGCTGCTCGCCGACGAGGACATCGAACTGCGCAGCCGCGACCCGCGCTATCTGAAGGCGGTGGACGGCTACCTCGGCGCCCTGCTGCCGCCCGTCCTTCCCTACCTCTCCACGCGCGGCGGCCCGATTCTCGCCGTCCAGCTGGAGAACGAATACGGCGCGTACGGCGACGACTCCGGCTACCTGGAGAATCTGGCGGAGCAACTGCACCGACACGGAATCGACGTGCCGCTGTTCACGTGCGACCAGCCCTCCGATCTGGAACGCGGCGGCCTCGACGGCGTCCTGCGCACCGTCAATCTCGGCAGCCGGGTGGACGCCGGGCTCGCCGAACTGCGCAGGCATCAGCCGTCCGGGCCGCTGATGTGCAGCGAGTTCTGGATCGGCTGGTTCGACCGCTGGGGCGGCACCCATGTCACCCGCAGCACGGCCGACGCCGCGGCGGACCTCGACCGGCTGCTCGCGGCCGGTGCCTCGGTCAACATCTACATGTTCCACGGCGGTACCAACTTCGGTTTCACCAACGGCGCCAACGACAAGGGCACGTACCGCGCCACCGTCACGTCGTACGACTACGACGCGCCTCTGGACGAGGCCGGCGACCCCGCCCCCAAATACGCCGCCTTCCGCGAGGTCATCGCCCGGTACGCGCCCGTCCCCGAGGAACCGGTACCCGCCCCCGCACCCAGGCTCACCCCCGCCGTCGCCGAACTCACCGCATGCGCAAGTCTCCTGGACCAGCGCGAACGGCTCGGCAGCGCGGTGCACGCCGACCGCCCGCAGGTCATGGAGCAGCTCGGCCAGTCCTTCGGATTCATCCTGTACGAGACGGAGCTCTTGACGGCCGGGCCGACCGTCCTCCGCATCGCCGAGGTGCACGATCGCGCCCAGGTCTTCGTCGACGGCCAGCCGGTCGGCGTCCTGGAACGCGAGAACCATGAGCACATCCTCACCTTCCACGCTTCCCGGCGGGGCGCGCAGTTGGCCGTGTTGGTGGAGAACCAGGGCAGGGTCAACTACGGGCAGGGCATGCACGACCGCAAGGGGCTGCTCGGCGAGGTCACCCTCAACGCGCTGGCCCCGGACGGCTGGTACAGCCGGCCGCTGCCTCTCGACGATCTGGGCCGACTGTCCTTCGCCGCGTTCGAGCCCGCCTCGCCCCCGGTCGGCCCCGCGTTCCACCGTGGACACCTGGACATCGAGCAGCCGGCCGACGGCTACATCGCCCTGGACGGCTGGACCAAGGGCCACGTCTGGATCAACGGCTTCGCACTCGGCCGCTACTGGTCCCGAGGACCGCAGACCACTCTCTACGTCCCCGCGCCGATCCTGAACGCCGGCCGGAACGAGATCACGGTCCTCGAACTGCACGGTTCCACCACCCGCGCGGTGGAACTGCGGGGCACTCCCGATCTGGGCCCCACCGAGGACTGACGTCCGCGACACCGGACAGCACGCTGCAACCGGGTTGGACCGACCGGCCACGCCGAAACGAACCTCCACTCGACGCTTGAGCTGTACCGCAGTGCGCTCGCGGTACAGCGGGCGCACCCGGGGCTCGGCGCGGGTGACGCCGTCGAATGGACCGACGCGCCTGCGGGCGTGCTCGTCTTCCGCCGTCAAAACTTCGTCTGCACGATGAACACCACCGATGAGGCGGTACGCATCCCCGCACCCGGGCGTCTGCTGCTCGCCGGCTCCCCGGTCGGCCCCACCAACGGCTCCCACGGCGCGAGCTTGGAGCCGGCCGCGAACACCACGGTGTGGTGGGCGGTCTGACGTACCCGTCTCCGCACCACTCCTGACGGCCGGTCGGCCGCAACAAGATCACCGTCCTCCATCGACGACAGAGGAATCCATGCACAGCAAGCGACGCCTCACCGAGCAGCGGCTCGACCGGGTGCTGAACCAGCGCATCCGGCCCGCGGTCCACGCCCGTACCGTCCCGGTCGAGATCGCGATCTGGAACGCGCCGGGCGAGCCGGTCCCCGTGGCCGACGGCCTGGCCGCACCGTACGAACCCGTGACGCTCGGGCACCGGTGGGGGCCGCCCTGGTCCACGAGCTGGTTCAGGATCAGCGGCAGGGTTCCGGAGGAGTGGGCCGGCCTGCGGGTCGAGGCGGTCATCGACCTCGGCTTCAACGTCACCGGCGCGGGCTTCTCCACCGAGGGCCTGGTCTACCGGGCGGACGGCAGCGTGGTGAAAGCCCTCAACCCCCGCAACGCCTATATCCCGGTCGCCGACCCGGCGGTCGGCGGCGAGGATTTCACCTACTACGTCGAGGCCGCCGCCAACCCCAACCTGGTCGATGACCACATCCCGTCCCGGACCGGGGACCAACCCTCCTGGATGACGGGAGTCGGCCCCGAGAGCGCACCCTTGTACCAGCTGCTCCGGCTGGATTTGGCGGTCTTCGACGCGCAGGTGTGGGAACTCGCCCAGGACCTGGACGTCCTCGGGGGGCTCATGCGCGAACTGCCCGAGGCCGACCCGCGCCGCTGGCAGCTCCTGCACACCATCGAGCGGGCCCTGGACGCAGTCGACCTGCAGGACATCGCCGGCAGCGCCACCGCCGCCCGCGAGGTGCTGCGCCCGGCGTTCGCCGCCCCCGCGGCCGCCGGCGCCCACCGCATGTCCGCCATCGGACACGCCCACATCGACACCGCCTGGCTGTGGCCGCTGCGTGAGACCGTCCGCAAGGTTGCCAGGACGCTCTCCAACGTCACCCATCTCATGGACGACCACCCGGGCTTCCTCTTCGCCATGTCCCAGGCCCAGCAGCTGGCCTGGCTCAAGGAGCACCGCCCCGAGGTCTACGGCCGGGTCCAGGAGAAGGCGAAGAAGGGGCAGTTCCTCCCCGTCGGCAGCCTGTGGGTGGAACCCGACACCAACATCACCGGCGGCGAGGCCCTCGCCCGGCAGCTGATCCATGGAAAGCGCTTCTACCTCGACGAGTTCGGCGTCGAGACCGAGGAGATGTGGCTGCCCGACACCTTCGGCTACAACGCGGCCATGCCGCAGCTGATGAAACTGGCCGGGGTCCGGTGGTTCCTCACCCAGAAGATCTCCTGGAACACCACCAACAAGTTCCCGCACCACACCTTCTGGTGGGAGGGCATCGACGGCACCAGGATCTTCAGCCACTTCCCGCCGGTCGACACCTACAACGCCGAGATCACCGGCGCCGAACTCGCCCATGCCGTCAGCAACTTCCAGGACAAGGAGGCAGCCAACAGCTCGCTGCTCCCGTTCGGCTACGGAGACGGCGGCGGCGGCCCCACCCGGGAGATGCTGGCCCGGGCCGAGCGTCTTGTCGACCTGGAGGGCTCGGCCAGGGTCGTCATCGAGCGCCCGGCGGACTTCTTCGAGCGGGCACACGCCGAATACCCCGACGCGCCGGTGTGGCAGGGGGAGCTGTACCTGGAGTTCCACCGCGGCACGCTGACCAGCCAGCTGAGGACCAAGCAGGGCAACCGGCGCAGCGAGCACCTGCTGCGAGAGGCCGAGCTGTGGTCGGCGACCGCCGCCGTGCGCACCGGATTCGCGTACCCCTACCAGGCCCTGGACCGGCTGTGGAAGACGGTCCTGCTGCACCAGTTCCACGACATCCTGCCCGGCTCCTCCATCGCCTGGGTGCACCGGGAGGCGGAGCAGACCTATGCCGCCGTCACCGCCGAGCTGTGCGCGATCACGGACGCCGCCCAGCGGGCCCTGGCCGGCGAAGGCGACCTGCCCGTGGTCTTCAACGCCGCTCCGTTCGCCCGCGGCGGTGTCCCCGCACTCGGCGCCACGCTCCGCACCCGGCCGCCGGGCCGACCCGTCGCCCCGGTCCGGAGCGGGGACGGTTTCGTGCTGGACAACGGCCTGGTCCGCGTCCGGATCGATGCCCAGGGCCTGGTGACCTCGGCGTACGACATCGCGGCCGACCGCGAAGCGCTGGCTCCCGGCGCCGCCGGGGGCCTCCTCCAGCTGCACCAGGACTTCCCCAACGAGTACGACGCCTGGGACATCGACGCCTTCTACCGCAACACCGTTCACAACCTCCTCGACGCCGACTCGGTCGGGGCAAAGGAAGGCGGTGTCCGGATCGTGCGGACCTTCGGCGACTCCCGCATCGAACAGCTGGTCTCCCTGCCCGAAGACTCCCGACGTCTGGACATCGACACCGAGATCGACTGGCACGAGAAGGAGAAGCTCCTCAAGGCCGCCTTCCCGCTCGACGTGCGGGCCGACCACTCCAGTGCGGAGATCCCCTTCGGACATGTCCGGCGCCCCACCCACACCAACACCAGTTGGGACGCCGCCAAGTTCGAGATCTGCGCCCACCGCTTCCTGCACCTCGGCGAACGGGGGTGGGGCGCGGCTGTGGTCAACGACTCGACCTACGGGCACGAGGTCACCCGAGACGTCCGCGCCGACGGCGGCACCACCACCACCGTCCGGCTCTCCCTGCTCCGCGCTCCCCGCTTCCCCGACCCGGATGCCGACCAGGGCCACCACCGCCTGCGCTACGGGTTCGTCATCGGCGCCGACATCGCCGACACCGTCCGCGAGGGCTACGCGTTCAACCAGCCGGAGCGCAGCCTCCCCGGCTCGACCGAGGTCCAACCGCTCGTCACCGCGGACAACGAGGCCGTCGTCATCGAGACGGTCAAACTTGCCGACGATCGTTCCGGCGACATCGTCGTACGCCTCTACGAGGCCCACGGCGGACGCGCCCGAACCGTCCTGACCGCCGGCTTCCCGCTTGCGTCGGCGGCCGAGACCGATCTGCTGGAGCGCGAACTCGACCCGCGCGAGAACGTGGACGCCGTACAAGCGGACGGTCGAAGGGTGCTCCTGGCACTCCGCCCGTTCCAGATCCTTACTCTTCGGCTGAGGCCCCGAACGGGTGACTGACCGAGACCCTCCGGAACGGGCCGTCTCCACCGCCCGCAGCATGCCGGCCATGGAGCCCCGGGGCCACCGACCTTACGAGTGATCAGTCAACCCACGACCAAAAAGGTAGGACTGCCGTGCCTGCACTCCCCGCCGCCGTCCTGTTCGACATGGACGGCACGCTGGTCGACACCGAGCACCTCTGGCTCCAGACCACCGCCGAACTCGCCGCCGGCCTCGGCCACACCCTCACCGAGGAGGACCTGCCCGAGGTGCTCGGCCGCGCCGTCGACCACACTGCCGCCCACCTGTACCGCATGACCCGGACCAGGTTCACTGTGGATGCCTTGGCTGAACTCCTCAACGACGCGTTCAGCAGCAAGGTCGCCGCCGAGGTCGTCCCCCGGCCCGGCGCACTGGCGCTGCTCGCCGAACTGCGCGACGCCGGCGTGCCTACCGCCCTGGTCTCGGCCTCCCCCCGCCGCGTAGTGGACCTGGTCCTCGGCAGCCTCGGCGATCACTGGTTCACCGTCACCCTCGCCGCCGAGGACACCGAGCGCACCAAGCCCGACCCCGCCCCCTACCTGGCCGCCGCCGATCGACTCGGGCTGGACCCTGCCGCCTGCGTGGCCGTCGAGGACACTCCGACCGGGGTCGCCTCCGCGCGCGCCGCCGGCTGCTCGGTGCTGGCTGTTCCCTCCATCGCGCCGATCGCCGGGGCCGACCGGATCACCCTGCTGGACAGCCTCGAACAGGCCGATCTGGCGCTGCTCTCCGCGCTGACCGCGCCAACGAGGCCCTGTTCTCGTATCGCTGCACCGCCAGACTCAGTCAGGCAGCGCCACGGTGAGATCCACCTCGACGAGTTGTCCGGAAAAGCCCAACTGGGTGACGCCCAGCATCGTGCTAGCGGTGGTGAACGCCGGGCCGATGGCAGAGTCGATGAGCCGATCCCACACAGCCCCCAGGACGTCCCTGTCGTCGCTCCGCCCGTAGATCACTGACCGCACTACATGTTGCGGCTGAGCGCTCACGGCTGCGAGAGCAACGGACGCATTCGCCACAACCTGGTCGACCTGTGTCTCAAAGGAGCCGGCTCCGACGAGGGCACCATTTCCATCAAGCGGACACTGCCCCGCAAGATGGGCCGTGCGGCCGGCCTCAACCACGGTGACATGGTGGTAGCCAGGCGTCTGATGCAACTGCTCGGGGTTGATACGAGTGATCTTCTCAGTCATGCCTGCGAGTCTGACCAGTACGCATGCCGGCATGCACCTCAATTCCACCCACCGGCAGGCACTCTGCAGCGGCCCAAAGTTAAAAACAAGATGAGTACCTGTACCTATGTGCAGGGCGAGTTGGAGCCAGGGGGAGCGGTCGGAGGGGGTGTATAGCCCGGGTGCGTGGGCTCGACACGTATCGCCTCGCTGTCTGCACCGGGTCCGCACATACGAAAGGCGACCACCCTGCGCGCGGCGCGGGCAGTCGCCTTCTCTCGTACGGTCCGGAGATCAGGAGGCGATCGTCGGCTCTTCCTTGAGCGCTTCCTTCACCATTTCCCGCAGGTGTGCCTCGTCCTCCTTGCTGAGCGAGGTCTGCACGAGCTGACCGCCGAACTTGACGATCTCGGGGACGACCCTGTCGCGGACGGATGTCTTGACGAGCACGAAGACGGCGGCGGCGCCAGGCCGGAGATTGGCGCTCAGCTCCTTCATGAACTTGTCGTTGACACCGGTGTCGACGACGGACCCTCCGGCGGCGCCGGCTGCGGCGCCCACCGCGGCACCGAGGAACGGCACGAGGAAGAGCAGCCCGATGACGCTCCCCCACAGCGCACCGCCCGCGGCACCGGTACCCACGTGGTTGACGGCCTGATGCAGTTTGATCTTGCCGTCCTTCTCACGCCGTTCGACGACGACGACGTCCTCCAGCTCGACAAGGTGCTCGCGGTTCATGGACAGCAGCTTGTCCCGGACCCGGTCGGCGGTGGCGAGATCGTCGTAGGCGATGACGAACAGATTGCTCATGCGGCTGACTCCTCCGGTTGGTGCGTTATCGCACCAACCATAGAGGAACTGTTGTTAAATAAGACATTAGGTCCGAACGTGTCGGCCCTCCAGCCGCTTCAGCTCTCCGCCGCTCCCACCACCCGCGCCCGGCCGAGCTCCGCGAGGACCGTGTCGACCGTCTGCTCCACGGTCTGCCCGGTCGTGTCCAGCCAGAGCCCGATCCGCGGCGTCTCCTCCCGCAGCACCCGGTCCAGCGCCTCGACCGTCCACCCGGCCCCGTAACCGCTCTTGCCCCGCCCCGCCTCCCGCTCGGCAACGGCCTGCGGCTCGGGAGCGAGCACGACGACGTACAGCGGCCGGGTCCGTACGAGTTCGACGTACGCGGCCAACTCCTCCCCCAGCACCACGTCCTGCACCACCGCGGTCCAGCCCTCACCCGCGTACGCATCGGCTGTCATCGCGGACAGCCGGTAGCGCAGCCGCAGTTGCGCGGCGGCTTCCTCGTACGCCCCCGGCACCATCTCGGCCCGCCCGGACACCACCATCCGCCGAAACACGTCCCCGCGCACATGAACGGCCCGTGGCAGCCGCTCGGCGAGAGCCTGGGCGACGGTGGACTTGCCGGAGGCCATCACGCCGGTGATGAGGACGACGGCAGGGCCGGGATCAGCAGCTCGCAACACGTTCGCGGTCAGCCCGCGACTGCACCGACCAGGAAGGCAGTCCAGGCGGCGGGAGCGACGGCGAAGGTCGGGCCGTCGGTGACCTTGGAGTCGCGGACGCGGACGGTGTGGGGGCAGGTGGCGACCTCGACGCAGGCTTCGCCCTCGTTGTTGCTGTAGCTGGGCTTGCGCCAGTCGTAGGCGACTTCGACGCAGGCGCCGCCCTCGTTGTTGCTGTAGCTGGACTTGAACCAGAAGAGCTCGGGCCCAGTGGTCACAGTTGCCTCGCCTTCGTTTCGATGATCTCCGCCGACTTCCAGGGGTTGAGCGCCTGGGCCCGCAGGATGCCGAAGAGGTCGAACGTGTCGCCCACCTGCTCCGGCCTGGCGATCAACCTATCGCCGCCCTGGCTCTCCGCGAACACCAGATTGCGGCCTTCCGCCGTACACATCAACTGCATCGGCCCGTTCAATCCCGCGTGCGTGTGCTGATCCGAGGGCATCACCTGAACGGTGAGGTGGTTCATCCGCCGCATGCACTCCAGGAGATGCAGCAACTGCTCCTTCAACACCTCGGCACCTCCGAGCGTCCGTTCCAGGATCGACTCCTCGATGACAAACCCGACGTACGGCGGTGGCGTGCGCATCAGCACTGCCTGCCGTTCCAGTCGCGCCTCGACATGCCGGACGATCTCGTCCTCGGTGTACGCGGGTTTGCGTGCCCGGTAGAGGGCGTACGCGTACGCCTCTGTCTGGATCAGCCCCGGGATCAGCATCGTCTCGTACGCGCTGATGACCCGCGCCTGCCGTTCCAGCCGCGCCCAGTCCAGGAACTTCGCCGGGTACTTCTCCTCGTCGACCAGCTCGATACACGCCTTCAGCGCACCGCCCGCGACGAAGACCCGGTCCGCGTCGGCCAGCAGCTCCAGCGACGGAATGCGCTCCGCCCGCTCGACCGCCCCCATCAGCGACTCCGAGATCAACAGCTTGTCCGCCGCGTCCTTCTGCGTGAGCCCGGCCCGCACCCGATGGATACGGATCAGTTCACCCACGAGCCTCCGCACCTGCGACGGCTCACCACTCGTCCCCACAGCCACCCTCACCCTCCCCACATCGCGTCGATGTGGACCGCGTCCTCCTGGTCACGCTATGCAGCCGCCGGGATGCTTGGGGTCATGACGAGCAAGAAACGCCCCGAATGGGTACCCGCCGCCGGGCACCAACTCCACTTGACCGGCATCCACTTCGACGCCATCCGCCTGCGGGGCGTACGGGGCGAGGCAGTGCTGCACCACCTCGGGACGCTCACGGAGGGCGAACCCGGCCCGGTCGTGCGGGAGATCGCGGGAGCCCGGTGGACGTACTTCCTGGTCCCGCCCGGGTCGAGCAAGGAGTACGACTGGCCGCCGGGGGCCAGGTGCTTCGGGCCGGCCGCCTGTGACCAGTACGTGGGAATCCCCGCACCGGACGGCAACACGTACCCGCTGAGCTGGCGGTGCGGAGCACCACGGGAAGGGGAGTTCGTGGACGTGGAGTTGCTGTACGGGCTGGTGATGGCGCAGTTGGCCCCGGACGGGCACGGGGAAGATCGCACGGCATAGACGGTGTACGTACGGCCGACGAACCACCAGCACAGCGCGCTCCGGCTCGCCTGATGGAGCGAAGCCCCATCGGCCGGCTCAGGTGGAGGTCGCGGCCGGCCTGCACGACGGTGCGAGAGCCGCCGCAGACCGCGGCCCCTGCCGCCTGGCGCAGGGCCCGAGTGGTCCGCATCCCTTCGGGCACCGCGCGTATCGCCTCGGTGAACGAGCCGCGTGGGATCACGCCCAGATCTCGCGCCGGCGGCACGTGGGGCCGGCTGTCATACGTCTGCGGACGCCGGACCGTTGACGGGCGTCGTAACCGCGACGCGCACGGCGCCCGTGGTCGAGGCTGCGACCTGTGCGATCGTGCCCTCTTCGGGGTGGCGGGCGACGACGGCGGGGGTGCCCTCACGCGTCGGCACGTGGCGCACGCTCCATCCCGCGCTCCGGAAGTACGCCTGCGCGCGCGCCAGGGCCCGTACCGTCTCGTCCTCCGGCAGCGGCTCGGTCGACCAGGTGTGATGGACCGCGGTCCCGGACTCGTCCTGGACCGTGCTGAGACCTTCCCCGGGCTGCGTGGGCGCCGACCCGACCCGCAGAGCGTCGTAGATCCGGCTGGAGTGGCCGAGGGCGCGATGCCGAGCGGGATCGTCGGCCTGCGGCTCCTCCAGTGCGGCGGGGTCGGCCGCGGTCGACGCCGAGGACTTCCCCGGCGGGAGGAAGCAGGGCGATGTCACGCCGAGAGATGCGAGGCCCTCGCCCTTGGCGCGATCCAGCACGCCGGTCATGGCGTCCATCCAGAAATCGTCGGGCTCCGTACGCATGTAGACCGTGGGAAAGGGGCCGGCCCAGTCGACCTCTCCCGACGAGTTGTACTTGTAGCCCTGCTTCAGCCAGGCGTCCCGTGCCTGCCGCACGAGGTTCTGGGCCTCGGGCCCCGGAACACCGGTCAGTTTGTAAGCGACGGTGACCTGCACGCGGTCGTCAGGGCCATGGTCGTCCCTGGCGATGCAGGAGCCGACGGGCGCGTGGCCCATGCGTTCCAGTGTCGGCTTGGGGGACATGCCGTCCACCGCCTGGTTGATGATTTCCTCTGCACGGTCGATCGCCTGCTGCTCATTCATCGCGACCTGCTTCGATGCTCTTCCGCCAGTTTGTCGTCCGTCCCCCTGCGCCCCGCACGCGGTCACCATCGTCATGGCCAGCAGTGCGACAGCCGGGGCCATTCTGCTCAGATTCACGGCCGTCCTCCGGTAACAATCCTTGCCAGGCTGACGAGGGGCTTTTCGTCCCAGTACTGGGAGTGCGCGGGCATCGTCTCCCAGTCCGAGCCCGGAAGCTTCCCGTCGGGGACGTCGAAGACCACGCCGCCGAAGTCGTCGGAGACCGGGTCGGTTCCGTGGACGATCGAGTGATCGTCGAAAAGCCTCATGTACGCCTTCGGGTTGAGGGGGGCCAGGGGGCCCGCCGGGGGCGGGGCGACGTTGATGAGGTCGTTCTTGGCCGTGGCCGCGAAGACATGATCCGCCGGGATGTTCAGGTCCTTCGCGTGATCCACGCCCACGCCCGGACTGCCCACCATGATCGCGTTGTCGACCGGCAGATCTATGTGACTTCTCATCGTCTGCCCTGCCACCAGGGACCCATAACTGTGACCCAGGAGCGTCTGGTTCACGCCGCTGTCGCGATGGTTGGCTTCCTCGATGACCGGACGTGCCCCGGGATGCGCGCCTCCGCGGTTCCCCAGCTACTGGCGAAGCGGCTCGTTGGAGGACCAAAAGGCCGAATGCTCCCGTGGCCTCAGCTCCTCCGCCTTCGGCCCGCCGGGGTGGCCGGGTGTCCCCGTCGGATAGGTCATCGCAGAGTTCTCGGCACAGCCGAGTCCCGCACTGACGGAGACGTTGCCGATATTGCCGACTTCCAGGGAGACGGTGAATCCATCGGCATCCCTGGCCCGGATCCGTGGCATGTCCTTATCGGAGTTGGCGCTGACAACCCGGAAGCCCTGCCGTTCCCAGTATCGCTGGACGAGTCCCAACAGATTGCCGCGTCGCTGCTCGGAGACCACGGTGAGGATGTTCCTGCTGCGGGTGACGGTCGTGGTGTCGGTCGGCTCGTTGAGACCGGTGCTGCACGCCGCTTCCGCAGGGGCACCGTAGGCCCATTTCACCGACGGATGGATGGCAGCCAGCGTGCCGTCGAGAATCGCTTCCGAGCGCTGCCCAGCCTGCTGCATGTCCATCGTGGGTGCCTTCCGTTCTTTCTTGCCCTGACCCTCCGTGCCGTTTTGCCCACCGCCGGCTCCACAGGCGGCGAGCGCCGCCACCAGCAGCGCACACCCCAGCAGTTGCACTGGTCTACTCACGCGCGTCACCTCGGTTCCACCGTCTGGATCTTGTCACCGTGACCAGCCACGACGCTCGCGATGTTGTTCAGGGAATCACCACCCTCGACCGGGTCGAAGTAGATCGAATGCGCGGGCAGGTCTCCGGTCATGAGCCCCGTGAGGCCGGTGTCCTCGCCGGGGGCGACGCTGAAGTGATGACCTCCAAAATGGTTGTCGGCCGGGTCAGTGCCGAACCAGTTCTTCTTAGGACCGTACTCGCTCCCCGGAGCGACGTACTCCAGAAGGTTGGGCGTGGGAAGGTTGGTCACCTGGTCGTTCTCCGCCGCCCCAACGTAGACGTGGTCGGCGCCCACGCCGAGGTCGGCGGTGTCGACGCCGACACCGGGGCTGCCGACGAGGACCACGTCGTCGGCGGGGATTCCGCCGGGTTGCGGAGTGGCCTGGCCCACGGTCAAGGATCCGTATGAGTGACCAATGGCCGTCACATGCGGTGATCCGGATTCCCGAATGCCGTCCAAGAAACTGTCGTAGGCCGGGGCGCCGACCTTGGCGTTGTCATCGTCCTGAGCGTCCTCGATGCATCAACAGTGTGGGCCGCGACGCGTCAACGTCAGCCGGGGCTCGGAGTCGCCGAAGGAAGCGGAGTTTCTACCGACCAAAAGTCGGAGTGCACGTTGGGACGAGGAATCTCCACGCCTTCATAGGCGGGGCCGTTGGGCTGAGTGGTGGGGGCGGCGACCTCGGACTTTTCGACACAGGGGCTGTTGACCTCGAAGTGCGCCTGCCCCTTGTCCGCAATGGACAAATTGATACCGAATCCGTCGGGCGTCCTGGCGAAGATGGCCGGAAATTTCCTGCTCGAATTCACTGAATGGACCTTATAGCCGCTTTTCTTCCAGAACCGCTCGACCATTCCCAAGAAGTTTCCACGTCGCTGCTCGGAAATAACTGTCATCACTGTCCGAATGCGGCTCACGTCACAGCTTCCAGTTGATGTATCGTCATGGGCCCACTGGACCTCCGGCCTGATGGCTCCGATGGTCGCATCCAGCATTTTATCCGCATGCTCCGCCGCTTCTTGCATGTTCATGGCCGTCGCGACTCCCTTCTTTTCCAGGATTCCACATCCAGCGAGCAATATAACTACCGAGGCAACGGGTGCAGCCCACTTCACCAATCGATTCACCGCCATTCCTCCGTCTGAATGTCTTGAGGCTTCCCCGCGACGATCTGGGCGATATTCCGCGCGGACACGTCATCCTTCTCTGGCGTGAAGTATTGAGAATGGGCATCGAATCCACCCAGATCAAGGATGGGACGAGGCCCGTCGTCGACCTTGAAGCGCCTCGCGCCGAAGGCCTCGCTGGCCGGATCCTTGCCAAAGTAAAGGTCGTCGTCACCCTGGTCGGCGATGTCCCCGGCCACGTACGCGGCCGGTGGCCCTCCAACCATTAGCCCCATGAAGCCCGCCACGACCTGCTGTTTCGAAGGGAACTTGGTCACCGGATCGTTCTCCGCCGCTCCAACGAACACGTGGTCCTTGCCGACACCGAGATCCTCGGCCTTGTCGACACCGGTACCAGGGCTGCCGAGAAGGATGATGTCGTCCGCGCCCGGAATACCACCGTCCCGGTGCGCCGCCGTCCCGACGGTGAACGATCCGTAGGAGTGCCCGATCGCTGTCAGGTGCGGGTCCTTGTTCTCGTTGGTGACCTGCAGACTGTCCATGAAGCTGTTGTAGGCGGGGGCACCTTGCTCAGCGTCGCTCGCGCCCATGACATCGACATCCTGCGGGGCGTCGTAGCCGAGCCAGACAATGGCCGCACTGGACGAGTCAAACTTTCGCGCCCCCTTCGCGGTGTCCATGCCCCGCTGCAAGGTGTCATCGACGAAGTCTTTGTCCAACTTGGTCTGGAATCCCGGCACATACGCCGAGACATTGCGCGAGGTATCCGGATTCCCGTACGCCACAATGACTCGGCCATTGCCCTCATCGCCGATGCCCAGCAGGTACATCGGCACCTTGGAGGGCTCACTGAGCTTGGTCTGGATCCCCCGGAGCGCCTCAAGCTTGGTCTGGGCATCTGTGCCGCCCTGCCGCTCCAACGTGTCGATGAGCACCGGAAGATGGTTCCGGTTCGCCTCGTCCCGCGCCACAGCCGGAATACCGTCGAGGTTCCCGACGAGGTCCGGAGCGACCTCAAGGTACTCCTGCCGCTGCTCCTCGGTCAGACCGTCCCACCACTCCTTGCGCTGGGCAGGCGACTTGTCCTGCGGAACGCCGTGCCTCAGATACGTGTCAGCGGTGGAACGCACCGCCGCCGTGTCGTGGTGTACGTCCTCCAGCGTTGCCGTGGTGACATCGAGTCCCTTGGCTGCTTTGAGCTTGCTCAGGACCTCCGCGTACCGGCCATCGATCTCTGCAGCGGACCGAACCGCCCGCGAGATATTGTCCGCGATGCCCTGAGCCTTCGCGGCATTCGGGTTGGGGTCGAAGCGCCCTCCAGGGACCCCGGGCTGCTCACTCAGTCCCGGCGCTTCCAGCGGGAGCCGTGCGCTGCCCCGGGCGGACCCTCCCGGGGCTTCCTTCTCCCCGAGAAGTGTCTCGCCGGCCGCTGCCGGATAGCTCACCGAGCCGTCTGCGTGAACGGTGAACTTCAGGTTCTCCGCGTCCTCCAGAGCCTGCATGAGCTGCTTCTGCGGACCGGCGAGTTCTGAGGCGAGGCCGTTGAGTGCCGTCCGGATCAGGCCGGCCTCAGTATGCACGTACTGGAAATTTCGGCTCAGCCGCTCCAACCGCTTGATGGCGGCCCCCGCCGACTCGCTCTTCTGCGTCTCACGCAGTTTCGCCGTCATCGCCCTGTCGGTCGTTGCCCGATCGGAATCAGCCCGGCCCGAGACCTCGTTCCAGCCGTCGCCGGCATCTTCGAACACCAATGGCTTCAGGTCTCGCAACAGCTGCCAGGTCAGCGTCGTGCCGGTCACCGGCGATCACCCTTTTTCATCGCACCGAAAGAGTTCTTCACCGCGGTCTCGGTCTCGCCCATCTCCTTTGCGACCTTCGACAACGCTCCCTCCAGGAACCCGCATTCGTCCCGCAGACTGGCAAGCCGCTCCTCCCAGGACTCCCGTACCGCCGTCATCGCTGTCAAGGACGAGAGTCCTTTCGCCCCGGAAGCAACACCCTCACGCGCGGTGCCGAGACGATTGCGGCTCAGTGCCGTGTTGGTCCGCAAGGTGCCCGCGGCACCGGACGCGCTGGTCCAAGGTCCTTCACTGTGCTTCAGACCTTCCCCGCCGCCCTCAACCGCAGGCGTGGGCGAGCCTCCCGAACGATCGGGACCAGCAGAAGCCAGTGCCATACGCGCCGTTGCCCCATCGGCTGTCCCAGTCCTGGGCCGATCCGCGAGATCGAGCAATTCCTGCCACTGGTCCGAATACTGCACAGCCACAATCCCCCGATTCTTCCCCAACGCGCCTCTATCGCCGTCCGGGTGACGGTAACTGGTCACCCCACATGGTGTGCAAGCGCGAAGAGGACTCACCGCCAGATATGACTCCGCGGACGTAGCACCTGCTGAGCAGGGCACACAAGAGCGATCGTCCTCGGATCAAGAGTCCCCAGGTCTCCGTATCCGTACTTGCTCGCAAGTTGACGCCCGCACCTCGGGCCTCGCCTTCCTGTTGACCACCATCCGCCAGGGTTCGCTCACCGAGCGCCGGAGCTCATACGTCTTCCCGAACGGCTGATCGACTCGGCAGAGGTAGACGTCCGGGCGTGGTCACCCTTGAGGGAAAGCTGTTTCGCGGAGTTCTCGGGCCATGTCACCGAGCTTCCCGAACCGATCAACGTGGATGGCGATCTCACCCTCGATTCCACCGCTGCCCGGCCCGCCATGCGCGGGCAACGCGAGCAGCTTGGAGAGCGACTCCAGCTCCGTGATCACCGTCCGGTACGACATGAACAGCGAAGCCGCCTCGGCCCACTGGTTCTGGCTTCAGCGCGGAGCGATCACTGTAGTCAGCGCCGGTAACACAGCGCCCCAGGGTTGCATCCGCAACCCGGAGCACACCATCCGTGCAGGGCTCAGGACTTGGGGGTCGCCACCGCCGCCTGGGGTCTGATGGGGAGGCGGTTGATCGGGCGGCCGGTGGCGGATCGTACGGCTGCGGCTACGGCTGCCGGGGAGGTGACCACCGGGATCGCCGAGGCGGGCTTGGCGCCGAAGGGAGCCACCACGTCACGTTCTTCGACGAGTTCGACGATGCGGATGTCCGGGGCGTCCAGGGCGGTCGGGAGCGCGTAGCCGGTGAGGTCGGGGTGACGGATCAGGCCGCGGGCGCTGCGGAGGTTCTCGGTGAGGGCGGCGCCGATGCCCTGGGTGATGCCCGCCTCGATGCGGGTCGCGAGCTGGGACGGGTTGAGGACCCGGCCGACGTCCTGGGCGACCGCCATCTCGACGACCCGTACGGAGCCGAGTTCGATGTCGACGTCCACCACCGCGCGGATCGCGCAGAAGGCGAGGCCGACGAAGGCGTCGCCCTGGCCCGACTCGTCCAGGGGTTCGGTCGGGTGGGGGCGGCACTGGGCGGTGGCCCAGAGTTCCTTGCCGTCCATCGCCTCCGTGACCGTCGTGGACAGCACCCCGTCGTACGAGGTGATCCTGCCGCCGGAGATCTGCAGCAGCTCCGTGGACATGCCGAACTGGTGGGCCAGGGGCTGGAGCAGCTGCGTACGGACCATCTTGGCCGCGCGTTCCACCGCTCCGGCCGAGACCCAGGTGTGGCGGCCGTGCGTCGCCGGGCCCGCCGGGGGCTGGTCGGTGTCGACGGACGCCACGTGGACCTCTTCGATGCCCAGCGTCTCCTGGACCACCTGGCGGGCGAGGGTCGAGAAGCCCTGGCCCGTCTCGACCGCGGCGCAGATGACCGTGGCGATGCCGTCGTGGACCCGGACCGTGGCCGTCGAGACCTCGTCGGTGCCCTCCGCGCCGAGCATGTGGACCATGCCGAGCGCGTAGCCGACGCCTCGGCGCACCGCGCCGGGTTCGCCCGCGCCCTCCGGGCCGCCGGGGAGCAGCCAGTCGTCCTCCGGAGCGTCCTTGGGGAGGGACGGGAGCGGGAAGTCCCGTACGGCGGTGAGCAGTTCGGACACCGGCGCCGGGCACGTCACTGTCTGGCCCGTGGGCAGGATGTCGCCGGTGGACAGGACGTTGCGCAGGCGCAGCTCGGCCGGGTCGATGCCGAGCTTGGCGGCCAGCTTGTCCATCTGGCCCTCGTACGCAGCGCAGACCTGCATCGCGCCCTCGCCGCGCACATGGCCCGACGGCGGGTTGTTCGTACGCACCGCCCAGCCCTCGATGAAGGCGTGCGGGACGACGTACGGGCCGCAGGCGAACGCGACCGCCGCGGCCAGCGACTCGGACGAGGCGTCGGCGTACGCGCCCGCGTCGAGCAGGATCTGCGCCTCGACCTTCACCAGCCGGCCCTCGGCGTCCGCGTGGTGGCGGTAGCGCAGGAGCGTGGGGTGGCGGTGGGCGTGGCCGAGGAAGGACTCCTCGCGGGTGGCGGCCAGTTTGACCGGGCAGCCGGTACGCAGCGCGAGCAGTCCCAGCGGCAGCTGGAAGCCGGGGTCCTCGCGGTCGCCGGTGGCGCCGGGGACTCCGGTGACGACGACCTTCACCCGGTCCGGTTCGAGGCCGAAGCAGGCGGCGGCGAGATCGCGGTCGGTGTGCGGGTCGGTGGAGGCCGTGTAGATCTCCACGCCGCCGTCGGGACGGGGCACGGCGAGCCCGGCCTCGGCGCCGATCGGGGCCGGGTCCTGGCGGCCGATGCGGTAGAGGCCCTCGACGACGACCTCGCCAGTGGCCTCCGGATCGCCGTAACGCAGCGGGATGTGGCGGATCAGATTGCCGTCGGGGTGCAGCGGTTCGGCGGCGAAGGCCTTCTCCGGGTCCGTGACCGGTTCGAGCACCTCGTACTCGACGGCGATGGCCGCGGCGGCGAGACGTGCCGTGTCGGGGTGGTCGGCGGCGACCGCGGCGATCGGCTCGCCGTGGTGGCGGACCAGGTCGGAGGCGAAGACCGGGCGGTCGACGACCTTGCGCCCGTACACACCCTCCCCGGGGACGTCCTCGTGCGTGACGACGGCCCGTACCCCCGGCATCTCGACGGCGCCCGAGGTGTCGATGGACAGGATGCGGGCGTGCGGGTGCGGGGAACGGAGTACGGCCGCCCACAGCAGGCCCTCGGCCCAGAGATCGGCGGCGTACGGGAAGGTGCCCTCGGTCTTCGCACGCGCGTCGGCGGGCAGGAGGGAGACGCCCAGGCCGAGCGCGGTCGGCTCGGTGTCGGGTCCGTCGGACGCCGGGGTGGTGATCCGTGTGCTGGTCGCGTTGGCCGCGGTGGCCGCGTCGTTGCTCACGCCATGCCTCCGTCCTGCGAGTGCGGCTGAACCCGGCCGGCGCCCGGGGCCGCCTGGTGGGGAATGCGGGCCTCGTCGGACTCCGGGGACGAGGAGTCCGACGAGGCTGCCGGGTCGGCGCTTGCCTCGCGGCCCGCGATGACCTCGTTCACGGCGTCGAGGACACCCCGGTAGCCGGAGCAGCGGCAGAGGTTGCCGCAGAGCGCCTGGCGCGTCTCCAGTTCGCTGGGGGCGTGGTTTCCCTCCAGCAGATCGTGGACGGTCATCGCCATGCCGGGGATGCAGAAACCGCACTGGACGGCTCCGCACTTGGCGAGGGCGCGCTGGACGTCGGACGGCTCGCCGTCCACGGCCAGGCCCTCGACCGTACGGACCTCGCTGCCGGCCGCGGTCGCCGCCGGGACCAGACAGGAGGCGACCAGCCGGCCGTCCACCTGGACGTTGCAGGCACCGCACTCACCTTGCGAGCAGCCGTCCTTGGCCCCGGCGAGGCCGAGGCGCTCGCGCAGCACGTAGAGGAGCGACTCGCCGATCCAGGCATCGGTGACGGGGCGGTCGGCGCCGTTCACATGCAGGACGTAGGAGGCGGCCGGGTGCTCACTGGGGAGATCGACGGGCCGGGTGTCGGACGGCTGGACTTCGAGGGGCTGGGACTCGGAGGACTGGGACTCGGAGGGCCGGGACTCGGGGGGTTGCCCTTCGGAGAGCTCGGCTTCGAGTGGCGGGGCTTCCAGCGGGGCGTTCGGCAGTGGCGTGTCGGTCGGCGACTGCTCGCCAGGATGCTCGGCCGGAGCGTCGTCCGGTACGGCGGTGTGGGGGGCCAGGGCCTGCGCGAGGTCCGCGTCGAGAACGGGGGTGCCTCCCGCGTCTCCCGCGTCTCCGGCGTCTCCGGCCGCCGGTACGGGGCCGTCCTCGGCGGACGTCTCCGGTGGCGGTGCCTCGTACGCCACGGAGGACGCCACGGACGACGCCACGGAGGGCATCTCGGAAAGCAACGGGGAGTACGCCTCGGAGAGCTCCGCCACGGGCTCCATGACAGGCGCGAAATCGGCTCCCGGCGCGTGCTCCGGCTCGATGTCCGCTCCGGGAGCCGGCTCCACCGCCGGCGCGGGCTCGGGCTCGGGTTCCGCGACCGGCTGCTGTGTCGCCCACGGTGCGGGCGCACCGCCCGGCAGCGTGGCCGGTGGAGTCCGGTCCGCGTACCACTGGGAGGCCAGCGCCGAGGCGGCGAACTCGCCGGATTCCTCCGGGAGATCACCGTCGGCGACCGGAATCGTCCACTGGCCGGTGTGGCCGACGTGATCGGTGTGATCGGTGTGGGTGGTGTGGGCGGTGCGGTCGGTGTGACCGCCGTGGTCGGGCTGTACGCCGTGCTCGGTGTGGCCGACATGGGCGGTGTGGTCGGTGTGACCGCCGTGGTCGGGCTGTACGCCGTGCTCGGTGTGGTCGACGTGGGCGGCGTGGTCGGCCTGCTGGGCGAACGCGGTGGGCTCCGTGAAGTTCCACTGGCCCGTCGCGTCCGGTGTCTCCCGGTACTGCTCCTGCTGCGGGTACTCGTACCCGTACTGCGTCTGCTGCTGGTTCGGGTCCGGCCAGTGCACCGCGCCGGGGGCCGGCTGCTCCGGTTCCGCGGCCCGCTCCTGCTGGCTCTGCGTCTGTACGACCCAGCTGCCCGTGGCCGACGGGTCGAGACCGGCCGCGGGTGTCAGCGGCACGATCATCGGCGGTACATAGCCCTGGCCGGGCGCGGCCAGCGGGATGTTCGCCAGGTCCTCCGGCGGCAGGTGGACGAAGGCGGTCGCCTCGGCGTCGTACTCGCCGCCCTGCGGCGTCGGCTGCCAGCCCCCGTGCTGCGGCTGCTCCCGCTGCCCGTGGTGTTCGTTGTGGTCCTCGTTGCTCACGACAGTGCCCTCCCCAGCGCGCGTCGGGCCAGCGCGGCGACGGTGCGCCGCAGATGCAGTACGGCGGGGGGCAGCGGTGGTGCCTCTCCCCCGTCGGCGGGCGGTGCCTCGTCCGGGATGCAGGCCGCGGCGACGTACTCGCCGAAGGCGGCCAGCGCGTCGGAGGCCAGGCCCCGTTCGCCGTCCCAGTCGATCAGTGAGGCGATCCAGCGTTCGGCCTCCAGCGGCCGCAGCGGCATCGGCGCGATGGCACCGACCGCGCAGCGCACCCCGCGCCGGGCCGGATCGAGCACGATCGCGACGGACGCGGTGGCGCGGCCGGGACCGGTACGGCCGGTGGCCTTCAGGAAGACCTGGGGGGCGTGCAGCAGCGGTACGCGGACGAAGCCGATCAGTTCGGCGGGTTCGAGCATGTCGCGGCCGGCCAGCAGGTGCGAGACCGGGATCTCGCGGCGGGCGCCGCCCGGGCCCGCGATGACGAGTTCGGCCTCCAGTGCGGCGAGCACCGGCAGGGCGTCGCCGGTCGGGGCCGCGGTGGCGATGTTGCCGCCGAGCGTTCCGGCGTTACGGATCTGGGGCGGGCCCGCGGCGCGCGCGGACGCGGCCAGGGCGGGGATGAGGGCGGCGAAGTCGGGCCGCCCCATGCGTGCGTGGGTGAGTCCGGCGCCGAGCAGGGCGTGACCGTCCTGGTAGTGCCAGCCGCGCAGCTCGCTGATCCGGCCGAGGCCGACCAGTCCCGAGGGGCGCAGCAGCCCCTTGTTGACGGCCGCCATCAGGTCCGTCCCACCCGCCACGGGAACGGCTGCAGGCATCGCGCCGAGTGCCGCCACGGCCTCGTCGAGCGAGGCCGGCAGCGTCACGGACTGCGTCGCCTGCGGTGCGTGCATGGTCAACCCAGCTGCCCCTTCCCGGTGTCCCGGCTGTCCGGCTCGTTTCGCCGTACGGTACGTGCTCAAAGCCTGGACGTGGCAACTCTGGCACATCTTCCGATCGGACCGACGCGAGGGTCCACGAAGGGCATATCCGTCCCCTACCAGGGGGATGATCCTGATTCGCCCTGTCTTCGGCGCGGAGTGCGCATTGCCACTCTTCGGCGAGCCCTGGGCGGGTTGTTCGGTTCCGGCTGTGCCTGTGCGGATGACCGTCGCGGACCATGACCGCCGGCCGGCCCGCTCCCGGGGAGCGGGCCGGCCGGACCCGGAGCGCGGACGGAATCACACGTTCGGGGGCGGCCCCTCAAGGGGGCGCCCGAGGACGCCGGGACGCTGCTGCCGGGGCAACGGGCCGCTCGGTGGCCGGTAGTCGACGCCGAGGGCGTCAAGTCGGGCGTAGTGCACGGTCATTCGCCGTTCGAATTCCGTGAAGTCACGGTCGGCGGAGGCGGGCAGGGGCGACCAGGCGACCTCGGCGAACGCCGCGAGGCGCGGGAAGACCTGGTAGTCGACACGGGACCGGTTCTGCATGACCTCGGTCCAGACATTGGCCTGGGTGCCGAGGATGTGACGGGCCGCCCCCTCGGAGAGGCCCGCCGGTACGGGTTCGAAGCGGTAGACGTCCTCCAGGGTGCGGATGAAGCCGATGGGCATCGGTTCGTCGGGGCCGCCGCCTTGACGGTGGTCCAGGTAGACGTACTGTTCCGGGCACATCACGACGTCATGGCCGGCCTCGGCGGCCGTGATACCTCCCCGGTATCCCCGCCAGGACGACACGGCGGCGCCCGCCGGGAGGCCGCCTTCGAGGATCTCGTCCCAGCCGATGAGCCGGCGGCCGCGGGCGGTGAGCCAGGTGTCGAAGTGCCGGATGACCCAGGACTGCAGCTCGTCCTCGTTGGCCAGGCCGAATTCGTCGATCCGGGCCTGGGCGGCCGGGGACTCCTTCCACTGGTCCTTGCGGCACTCGTCGCCGCCGATGTGGATGAACGGCGAGGTGGCTGCGGGGAAGAGTTCCAGGACCTCTTCGAGGACGTTCTCGAAGAAGCGAAGGGTGTTGTCAGTGGGGGCGAGTACGTTGGCGTTGATGCCCCAGGTGTCCCAGACGGAGAGGGTGGTGGTGTCGATGACGTCGGTGTTGCCCAGCTCGGGGTACGCGGCGATGGCGGCCTGCGAATGGCCCGGGATGTCGATCTCGGGGACGACCCGGATGTGCCGCTCGGTGGCGTACGCGACGATCTCGCGGATGTCGTCCTGCGTGTAGTAACCGCCGTGCGGGGTCTCGTCCCAGAGCTCGGAGGCCCGGTGGCCGTGCTTGGTACGGGACCGCCAGGAGCCGACCTCGGTGAGCCGGGGGTAGCGCTTGATCTCGATGCGCCAGCCCTGGTCGTCGGTGAGGTGGAAGTGGAAGACGTTCAGCTTGTGCGCGGCGAGGAGGTCGAGATAGCGCAGGACGTCGTCCTTGGGCAGGAAGTGCCGCGCCACGTCGAGCATCATGCCGCGCCAGGGGAAGCGGGGGCCGTCCTCGATGTCTGTGAAGGGGATGACCCACTTCTTGTTGGAGTGGACAGGCGCGCGGCGGAAAGCGTCGGGGCCAAGGAGCTGACGCAGGGTCTGGGCGCCCCAGAAAACCCCCGCCGCGCTGCCGCCGCGGATCTCAATGCCCTGGCTCCGGACCCCAAGCCTGTACGCCTCGGGCTCCAGAGCGTCGTCGATGCGCAGCGCGACCGAATTCCTGGCCCTTTCATCTCCCGGCACCAGCTGCAGACCGAGGGCGGGACCAACCATGGAACGCAGCCAGCGCTCCGTGGTCTCTGTGCCGGGCGCCGCGTAAAGCGTGGTGCTCCGGTCCAGCAGGAAACCATCGGGGGCCAGGCCTTCAACGGCGACGGGCGCGGGGATCAGATCCATGGGTTCAGCGTCTCAGATGAACTTGTGCCATCCCGGGTGAGGCTGGTTGTTCGGGCGAGTGCGCGCAGCAGTCCCCGACCAGCGCCGATACACGCGCCGGGGCCTTCGCCCGTCAATCGGCGAAGAGCGGCACCCGCTACCGACGATTCATGCGCAGTTCTCAGTCCTTCGGGTTGGAGGTGAAGCACTTCTGGCGCAGGCGGCGGGAGGAGCCGCCTTGAGCAAGCTGACCAACTCGGAGAAGGCGGCCTTTCAGGCGGAAGGCACATGAGCCTGTGGACGTGGCTGTTCTCGCTCTGGACTCCAGCAGTCCGGCCTCAAGATTCGTAAGCAGGTTCGACATTGGGTACGGGAGTGCGAATTATGTGCTCCGGCAGGGCAGTTACCTGCACTGATGCGTACGGTCTGCGGTGTGAAAGCAGACATGGGGCGCCGGTACCGGTTGTATCCCACCATCGTTCAGGAGCAGGTCCTGACCAGGTGGGGGCATACCGCGCGCGCCCTGTGGAATGTCGCCCTCGCACAGCGCGTCCACGTATACGAGCAGCGCGGCCGCAGTGTCCGTGCCGTGGAGCAGTGCCGGTATCTCACCGAGGCGCGCGCCGAGAGCGAGCTAACCTCGCTGGCCGAACTCCCCGCGCAGGCCGGCCAGCAGGTGCTGCGGCAACTGGACGCGGCGTTCGACAACTTCTTCAACTCTGTACACCCGGCCCGGTTCCCGGCGTTCAAGAAACGCGGGCACCGGTTGTCTGTCCCGCTGCCGGGGCAAGCGGTTGAGACACGCAAGCTGAACCGGCACTGGGCCGAGGTGCGCTTGCCGAAACTTGGCTGGGTCCGCTTCCGCCTCTCCCGCACTGTGGGAGGTGCAATTCGTAACGCCACCGTCTCTCGGGACGGGACCGGCTGGCACATCGCCTTCGGCGTCGCCACCGGGACCAAGACTGCCGCTCCGAACGGCCGACCGGGCTGCGGCGTCGACTTCGGTGTCGCCGCCTCCGCCTATGTATCCACAGAGTCTGTGCCGCGCATCAAGCCTCCAGGCCTGACCGAGCACGAGCGAGCCCGGCTGCGTTGCTTGGAGCAGCGCAAAGCCCGCCAGATCACCTACGCCCAGAAGCACAACCAAGGCAAGTACAGCAACCGGCTACGCCGCACCATCGCGCAGATCGCGAAACTGAAAACTCGGGAAGCAAACCGGCGCCAGAATTTCACACACCAGCTCACTACCGATCTCGCCAAAAATCACGGCTTCGTCGGTATCGAGGACCTGCGCGTGATGAATATGACCGCCAGCGCCAAAGGCACCGCAAAGCAACCCGGCCGCAGCGTAAGGCAGAAGGCCGGACTCAACCGATCCATCCTCGACAACTGCCCCGGTGAACGCAGGCGGCAACTGGAATACAAATGCCGCCTGTACGGCTCCGAACTGCGGCCGGTGCCGCCGTTTCACACCTCGCAGACCTGCGCGGCCTGCGGCCGAACGGATCCGCAGTCCCGCAAGGGCTGCGGCCGACTGTTCGCGTGCGTGCACTGCGGGCACGAGGACGACGCTGACCACAACGCCTCGGTCGAGATCGAGGCCCGAGCCCGCCGGACGGGTGGCTCGGTCAACAACAGCACGCGCAGGCACCCTTTGGTGCCGAGTCCCGCCCTCCGGCGGAGGCGGACGCGTGAAACCCAACCGGCCACTTTCGGGTAGCCAAAGGGAATCTCCCGGCTTCAGAGCCGGGAGAGGATCGTCAATTCTTGTCCTTGCCGCCCTTGCCCTTGTCCTTGTCGCCGCCGGCGCCCATGGACTCGTAGATCTCCTTGCACATGGGACAGACCGGATACTTCTTCGGGTCGCGGCCCGGTACCCAGACCTTGCCGCACAGTGCGACCACGGGGGTGCCCTCCAGGGCGCTCGCCATGATCTTGTCCTTCTGGACGTAATGGGCGTAGCGCTCGTGGTCGCCGTCGCCGTTCGACACCTGTGGCGTCGGCTCTACGAGGGTGCCCGTACCTGCCCCGCGCTCGGGCTCAAGAGTGCTCATGGACCCCAAGGGTACTGAAGGCCGGGACCATCAGTTCAGCGAAGGGTCGTCCGGATAGGTGGCGATCATCGCCAGTTCGCTGCGCTGGCGGCGCAGAACCGCCCGCCAGAGGTGCTCCGGACGCGGGGAGGAGACGTCACCGGGCTCGGACTCGACGACGTACCAGGCGCCCTCGGCCAGTTCCTTGTCCAGCTGTCCGGGGCCCCAGCCGGCGTATCCGGCGAAGATCCGCAGCGAGCCGAGCGCCGCGGCCAGCAGCTCCGGCGGGGCCTCCAGGTTGACCAGGCCGATCGCCCCGTACACCCGGCGCCAGCCGAGGGGGCCCTCGTCGCCGGGGATGACGGCCACGCCGAGCGCGGAGTCGAGCGAGACCGGGCCGCCCTGGAAGACGACGCCCGGTTCACCGGTCAGACCGGCCCAGGACGTGAGGATGTCACCGACGCCGACGGGCGTCGGGCGGTTCAGGACCACACCGAGCGAGCCCTCCTCGTCGTGGTCGAGGAGCAGCACCACCGCGCGGTCGAAATTCGGGTCCGCGAGCGCGGGTGTGGCCACGAGCAGTCGCCCTGTGAGCGAGGACACCTCGGTCATGGCAGAAATGATCCCGCATCTTCGGTCTCCACGGGGACCAAGCGGGCCACCCGGTCACCGAAAGGTCCGCGCACGGCTCGGGGCGCAGCTCAGGGCGCACGGACGCACGGGGAGCGCACCGCCCGGAGGGCTTTGCGGACGGTAACCCTCCGCAAGACCCGGGCAGCAGAGCGTGTTGTGGCGAATTCATGACGTTCGCGTACCCCCCGTCCCCTTACGGAAGGGGGGCGGTGGGCCATTACCCTTTCGGTTGGCCCCCTGCCCGACCACTCCGGAACGCGAGATTCATGACCGGCACAGACGATGTCCTGCTTGTCCACGGCGGAACCCCGCTGGAGGGCGAGATCCGCGTCAGAGGCGCCAAGAACCTGGTGCCGAAGGCAATGGTCGCCGCGCTGCTCGGCAGCGGGCCGAGCCGGCTGCGCAACGTGCCCGACATCCGCGACGTGCGGGTGGTGCGAGGGCTGCTGCAGCTGCACGGTGTGACGGTCCGGCCGGGTGACGAACCGGGCGAACTGATCCTGGACCCGACCCATGTCGAGAGCGCCAATGTCGCCGACATCGATGCCCACGCGGGCTCGTCGCGCATCCCGATCCTCTTCTGCGGCCCGCTGCTGCACCGGCTGGGTCACGCGTTCATTCCCGGGCTCGGCGGCTGCGACATCGGCGGCCGGCCGATCGACTTCCACTTCGACGTGCTGCGGCAGTTCGGCGCGACGATCGAGAAGCGGGCGGACGGCCAGTACCTGGAGGCCCCGCAGCGGCTGCGCGGCACGAAGATCCGGCTGCCGTACCCGTCGGTGGGCTCCACCGAGCAGGTGCTGCTGACGGCGGTGCTCGCCGAGGGCGTCACCGAGCTGTCCAACGCGGCCGTGGAGCCGGAGATCGAGGACCTCATCTGCGTACTGCAGAAGATGGGCGCGATCATCTCGATGGACACCGACCGGACGATCCGGATCACCGGTGTCGACCGGCTGGACGGATATACGCACCGGGCCATCCCGGACCGTCTGGAGGCGGCCTCCTGGGCGTCCGCGGCGCTGGCCACCGAGGGCAACATCTACGTACGGGGCGCACAGCAGCGTTCGATGATGACGTTTCTGAACACCTTCCGCCGGGTCGGCGGGGCGTTCGAGATCGACGACGAGGGCATCCGCTTCTGGCACCCGGGCGGCGCGCTCGACGCCATCGCCCTGGAGACGGACGTGCACCCCGGTTTCCAGACCGACTGGCAGCAGCCGCTGGTCGTGGCCCTGACGCAGGCCTCGGGCCTGTCGATCGTCCACGAGACGGTGTACGAGTCCCGGCTCGGCTTCACCTCCGCGCTGAACCAGATGGGCGCACACATCCAGCTCTACCGCGAGTGCCTGGGCGGCTCCGACTGCCGCTTCGGTCAGCGGAACTTCCTGCACTCGGCGGTCGTGTCCGGGCCGACGAAGCTGCAGGGCGCGGATCTGGTCATCCCGGACCTGCGCGGTGGTTTCTCGTACCTGATCGCCGCACTGGCGGCGCAGGGAACGTCGCGGGTGCACGGTATCGACCTGATCAACCGCGGCTACGAGAACTTCATGGAGAAGCTGGAGAAGCTCGGCGCGAAGGTGGAACTGCCGGGCGGCGCGCTGGTCTGAGACGGGCGGGCGGGCCGGTCCGGCCCGGGCAGCGCGCCGGTCCGAAGAGACCGGCGGGCTGCCCGGGCCGGGCGGTCCCAGGGCTGCTGACGGGGGTTCGGGACCGTTGTCCCGGGCCCCCGTTCGGCTTCCGGGACGGCCACGAAACGGCGCGGAGGCCGGAGGGGTCCGCTCGGCAAGGGCTGCAGAGGCCCGGAACGGGCCCTCTCGCGCCGGTACACGGAAGGGCGGTCACCCTGGTCGGGTGACCGCCCTTCCGCACGCCTGTGGGGCTTACTTGCCCTTGGCGGCTTCCTTGAGCTTGGAGCCCGCGGAGACCTTCACGCTGTAGCCGGCCGGGATGTTGATCGGGTCGCCGGTCTGCGGGTTGCGAGCGGTGCGAGCGGCACGGTGGGTGCGCTCGAAGGTCAGGAAGCCGGGGATGGTGACCTTCTCGTCGCCCTTGGCGACGATCTCACCGACGGTCTCGGCGAGGGCGGCCAGCACGGCGTCGGCGTCCTTGCGGGTCACCTCGGCGCGGTCGGCCAGGGCGGCCACCAGCTCACTGCGGTTCATGTTGTTACTCCCGTGTTCTTCTTGCCTGTGAGGCGTGAGATCGAAGCCGATGCTGCCAGGGCCCTTGGACAGTCCCCGGACCCGGGTCTGTCGTCAGACCCTCGCGCCCGATTACGCATCCTGCCCCCACCTGCGGCGGTAACGCCAATCCGGCACCCTCCGGAGTCACACGAAAAGCACCCTCGCCTCGTCGTGGTGACGTTCCGTCGACTCTCCGAAAGCAGTCCGCAGTGGATGCGGAGCTCTGCGGGACGCGCCGCCCGCCCACCCTAAAGGGGCGTTTGGGGCGCCGCGACCCGCGACGCGCCGTAGCTCAGGCCAAGCCCGTGCCCGCCGCACCGCCGCCCGCGGTCTTCGCCGCTTCGCGGACCGCACCGGCGACCGCTCCCGCGACTCTGTCGTTGAAGACCGATGGGATGATGTAGTTCGCGTTCAGTTCGTCCTCGGCGACGGTCTCGGCGAGGGCGCCCGCCGCGGCGAGCATCATCTCCGTGTTGACGGTGCGGGACTGGGCGTCCAGCAGACCGCGGAAGACACCCGGGAAGACCAGCACGTTGTTGATCTGGTTCGGGAAGTCGGAGCGGCCGGTGGCGACAACTGCCGCCGACTGGCGGGCGATCGCCGGGTCCACCTCGGGGTCCGGGTTCGCGAGCGCGAACACGATCGCGCCGTCCGCCATGGCGGCGACATCGGTGCCGTCCAGCACGTTCGGGGCGGAGACGCCGATGAAGACGTCGGCGCCGACCACGGCCTCCTTGAGGGTGCCGGTGACGGACTCGGGGTTGGTGTTGTCGGCGATCCAGCGCAGCGGCGAGTCGGCGTCGGCGGAGACGAGGTCCTCGCGGCCCGCGTGCACCACTCCGTGGATGTCTGCAACGACGGCGTGCTTGACGCCCGCGGCGATGAGAAGCTTCAGGATGGCCGTGCCGGCCGCGCCGGCGCCGGACATGACGACCCGTACGTCCCCGATTCCCTTGCCCACCACGCGCAGTGCGTTGGTCAGCGCGGCCAGGACCACGATCGCGGTGCCGTGCTGGTCGTCGTGGAAGACGGGGATGTCGAGGGCCTCGCGCAGCCGTGCCTCGATCTCGAAGCAGCGGGGGGCGGAGATGTCCTCCAGGTTGATGCCCGCGAAGCCGGGGGCGATCGCCTTGACGATCTCGACGATGGCGTCGGTGTCCTGGGTGTCCAGGCAGATCGGCCAGGCGTCGATGCCGGCGAACCGCTTGAAGAGGGCCGCCTTGCCCTCCATCACCGGGAGGGCGGCCATCGGGCCGATGTTGCCGAGGCCGAGCACCGCGGAACCGTCCGTCACAACTGCGACGGCGTTGCGCTTGATGGTGAGGCGGCGGGCGTCCTCGGGGTTCTCGGCAATCGCCATGCAGACCCGGGCCACACCCGGGGTGTAGATCATCGAGAGGTCGTCACGGTTGCGGATGGGGTGCTTGGACGCCATCTCGATCTTGCCGCCGAGGTGCATCAGGAACGTACGGTCGGAGACCTTGCCCAGCACAACACCCTCGATGCCGCGCAGGTTTTCGACGATCTCGTCCGCGTGCGCGGTGGAGGTGGCCGCGATGGTGACGTCGATCCGCAGCTTCTCGTGGCCGGAGGCGGTCACATCGAGGCCGGTGACCGAACCGCCGGAGGACTCCACGGCCGTGGTGAGCTGGGAGACCGCTGTGCCGCTCGCGGGCACCTCCAGCCTGACCGTCATCGAGTACGAGACGCTGGGCGCCGTTGCCATGGCCGAGTCCTTCGCTTTCCTTAGCTTCTTTGCCGCGCGGCCGGGGCGCTCACCTCGGTCACGCTTCCCGATCGTCGCACCTACTGGCCGGTAGCCGGTAATGAGTGCCGCGGTTCGGAAAGCAGTTTCCACCATACGAGAGATGGCCGCTTCGGCGGAACCCCCAACGACCCGCGGCATCCGGTCCGGAGTCCGGAGTCCGCGGTCCGTGGTCCCGTAAACAAGAACAGACCCGCGCCACCGGAAGGTGACGCGGGTCTGTCTTCTTGGTCAAGCAGCACCGACCCGCCATGCTCGCCTCGCGGCAAGTGGTCGCTCGAAGCGACGAAGGTTGGGCCCGGGGGCTTGGATCGAGCCGGTGCCGACACCAGGCTAACAAACACCCCGGGGATGCGATTCCCGTAGGACGGACGGATTCGGAAATCCGTCCGCCCGGCGGTACCTCCGCCCTCGTCCCGGCTCAGTCCCTCAGCAGGTCCGGGACGCCGTCCTCGTCGGGCAGGTCCCGCTCCCCCGAAACCACCGTGAGCTGCTGCGTCGCACGCGTCAGCGCCACATACAGCACCCGCAGGCCGGCCGGGGACTCGTCCGCGATCTCCGCGGGCGAGACGACCACCGTGGCGTCGTACTCCAGGCCCTTCGCCTCCAGGCTGCCCAGCGCCACCACCCGCTCACCGAGCTCGGCGAGCCACTCGCGGGCCTGCGCCCGGCGGTTCATCGCGACGACCACGCCCACCGTGCCGTCCACCTCGGCCAGCAGCCGGCGCGCCTCCTCGCGCACCGAGGCGGCCAGATCGCCGTCCCGTACGGTCTCGAAGCGCGGCTTCACGCCCGTGGAACGGACCGCGGCCGGTGACTCCATGCCGGGCATCGCGAGCGCCAGGACCTTCGAGGCCAGCTCGGCGATCTCCGCCGGGTTGCGGTAGTTGACCGTGAGGGTGAAGCGGCGGCGCGGCCGGTTGCCGAGCGCCTCGTCGCGCGCCCGGGCGGCCTCGTCCGGATCGGACCAGGAGGACTGCGCCGGGTCTCCGACGATCGTCCAGGTGGCGTGCCGGCCCCGGCGACCGACCATGCGCCACTGCATGGGCGTGAGGTCCTGCGCCTCGTCGACGATGACGTGCGCGTACTCCGTACGCTCCGCGGCCAGCCGCTCGGCCCGCTCGCGCTGGGTCTCCTCGCGCTGCGACATGAGCTCCTCCAGACCGGAGAGCTGGTCCAGCGGGTCGAGTTCGCGCTTCTTCTTCGGCCGGTACGGGGTGCCGAGCAGCATCTGCAACTCGTCGAGGATCGCCACGTCGTGCACGGAGAGCGGCCCGTTGCCTTTTCTGTCGAGCCGCTTCAGGGAGCGGGCGAGCCGGCGCACCTCGCCCTGGTTGAGGACCCGGCGCGCCCAGCGGCCGAGCCGCTTCTCGTCGGCCATCGCGGCGAGCACCCCGCGGGGGGTGAGTTCGGGCCACCAGGCGTTCAGGAAGTCGAGGAAGGGCGCCTCGGTGGAGACGTCCTCGTCGAAGGAGGAGCGCAGCTCGGCGGCCAGTTCGGGGTCGGTGTAGCGGCCCCGGCCGGAGGACTTGTTCCACAGGGCGTCCAGGAGCATTCTGCGGGCGCGCGGGCGCAGCAGGTTGACCGGGGCGGTGCCGCCGAGGACGGACTGCCGGATGCGGTGCAGTTCGTCGGCGTTCAGCTCGACCCGGGCGCCGAAGGCGACGACCCGCAGTCGGGTGGGGGTGGCCGGGGGCTCACCGGGGCGGCCGGCCGCCCCGGACTCATCGGATACGCCGGTTGCGCCGGTTCCTTCGGCTGCGTCGGCCCCTTCGGCCGCGTCGCCGAAGGACAGCTGGCCGTCCCGGTCCGCCGCCGCCCTGCGCGCGGTACCGGGCTGTTCCAGTGCGCCGCGTGCCGCCTTGCGCAGGACGTGGAGCATCCGGGAGGAGCCCTTGATCCGGGCGACGGCGGGTTCGTCGTACGTGGTGGCGCCCTCGGCGCCGGCCGCCTCGTCGGAGAGCGAGCCGACCGCCCGGATCGCGACCTGCCCCTCCTCGCCCAGCGACGGCAGCACGCCTTCGGTGTACGCGACGAGGAGCGGAGTCGGCGAGACGACGAGGATGCCGCCCGCGTACCGGCGCCGGTCCTGGTAGAGGAGGTACGCGGCACGGTGCAGGGCAACAGCGGTCTTGCCGGTGCCGGGGCCGCCGGAGACCTCGGTGACGGACGCGGCGGGGGCCCTGATCACCAGGTCCTGCTCGGCCTGGATGGAGGAGACGATGTCCCGCATGGTGTGGCTGCGGGCCTGCCCGAGCGCCGCCATCAGGGCGCCGTCGCCGATGACGGGGAGCTTTTCACCGCCCAGGCACACGCTCAGCTCGGGGCGCATCAGGTCGTCCTCGACACCGAGGACCTTGCGGCCCTTGGAGCGGATGACCCGGCGGCGGACCACCCGGCCCGGCTCCTTCGGCGTCGACCGGTAGAACGGTGCGGCGGCCGGTGCGCGCCAGTCGATGACCAGGGGCGCGTAATCGGCGTCGAGGACCCCGATCCGGCCGATGTGCAGCGTCTCCGCGATGTCGGCGGAATTGTCGTCGCGTACGGCGTCGTCGGCCGCTTCGACGGAGGTGTACGCGCCGTCCGGGCCGCGTTCGCCGTCCTTGCCGAGCAGCAGATCGATCCTTCCGAAGAGGAAGTCCTCGAACTCGCTGTTCAGGCGGTTGAGGTGGATCCCGGCCCGGAACACCTGGGCGTCACGCTCCGCGAGCGCTCCCGGGGTACCGACCTGGCCGCGCTTGACGGCGTCGTTCATGAGAAATTCCGCCTCGTGGATCTTCTCTTCGAGGCGGTGATAAACACGGTCGAGATGTTCCTGCTCGACACCGATTTCCCGGTCCCGCAACGAATCGACAGCGGCATCCTGCGCGGCCACCGAGGCCCCCTTCTGACGTGCATTTGGGCAGCCGTCAACTTTATGCGAAAGGGTGGCCGCCGCGCACCTGCCATACCATCACGCCTTGATCTCCACCAGCCGCCTGCCCTCGAACGTACGCACCTCGAAGTGGTCGATGTCGCCGCGGTCCATGGCCGCGCCGCCGTGCACACGGAGTGGGTACGTCGCGGCCCGGTGCGGGAATTTCTCGATGCCGTACCCCCACTTCGGTACGGACCAGGAGGTGACGGCCTCCTCCTCGCCGGACTTCGACACCGCGATCAGCCGGCATTTCTCCGGGCCCGTGACGTTCCTGAGCTCCAGCACGGTGTCGGTGCCCCAGGCCTTCTTCTCCATGCCGATGGTGGCGTCGACCTTGGTGGTGGGGTCGGTGGCCCGCACCTTGTCCGTCATGCGGGAGAAGGGGGTGTCGTCGGCGGAGCCGGTGGGGTGCGGGTCGGCCACCCGGGCAGAGGTGCCGTCGCCGCCGGTCGCCAGGACGGCGGCGGCCGGACCACCGATGATCAGCGCCGCTGCCACCGCCACCAGATACCTGGAGCGGCGCCTGCGCCCGGCCCGCTCGCGGGCCACCTCCTCGATCAGCCGGTCGAGCATCCGGGGCGCGGGCGGCTGCGCGACGTACGGGACAAGGCGGGCGCCCGGCCCGGCGGCCGGGGCCTCGGCGAGCACCGCGAGCACGGGTTCCAGTCCGGCGAACTCGTCGAGACGGGCGCCGCACAGGTCGCAGCCGGCCAGATGCGTCTCGAAGGCGGACGTCTCGGCGTCGTCCAGCACGCCGAGGAGATACGCACCGGCGGCGTCATGTCCGGGCTCGTCGTTCCGGAGACCACCGGGGCTGCCAGGGTTGTGGGGGCTGGAGGGACCCGTGGTGGGCCGGGGGCCGAACGGCTCCCATTCGTCGTCGCTCATGCCGTGATCCCCCTCTCTTCGAGTGCGAGCTTCATCGAGCGCAGTGCGTAGAAGACCCGGGAGCGCACCGTCCCGCTCGGAACGCCCAGCACATCGGCGGCCTCGTTGACCGTACGGCCCTTGAAGTACGTCTCGACCAGTGCTTCCCGGTGGGCGGGGGTCAAATCGTCGAGCGCGTCCGAGAGCGTCATCAGCCGCAACGCCCTGTCCAGCTCGTCCGCGGCGGGAATGACCTCCAGCCGCGACGGATCGACCTCGTGCGGCCGGGCCTGCCTGCTGCGGTGGCCGTCGATGACGATGCGCCGGGCCACCGTCACCAGCCACGGGCGGACGGAGCCGGTGGCCCCGTCCAGCCGACCGGCGTTCTTCCAGGCGCGGATGAGCGTTTCCTGCACCACGTCCTCGGCGCGCTGCCGGTCGCCGGCGACCAGGCGCAGCACGTACGCGAGCAGAGGTCCGGCGTGTTCACGGTAGAGCGCCCGCATCAGCTCCTCGTCGGGGACGTCGGGGGAGGACCGGGGCGGCCCACTGCGATGCCGGGCCCTGTGCGGACGGTCATCGGCCACGGCCGCATCCTTGCGCACCCGCACCTCCCGGTCGAGACCCTGTGGAGCTCCCTGGCCATCGAGTACGGAGGGGGACCGCGATCCATTCAAACCGGTCTCAAGATTCTTTCCGGTCTCAAGATTCTTTCCGGTCCCGAGATTCTTTACCGTCTCAGGACTCTTCGCGGTCTCAGGACTCTTCGCGGTCTCAGGACTCTTCGCGGTCTCAGGACTCTTCGCGGTCTCAGGACTCTTCGCGGTCTCAGGACTCTTCGCGGTGCGGCGCTCCCGCGCCGGCTCCCGCGACCGCTTCCAGAGCCGCGTCCACAGCCGCCACGGCCGCCGCCCTGCGCCGGTGCCGGGCCACCCGTTCGCGGTTGCCGCACACCTCGCTGGAGCACCAGCGGCGACGGTGGCCGCGCGAGGTGTCCAGGTAGAGGCGGTGGCAGTTGTCGGCCTCGCAGCGGCGCAGCCCGGCGCGTGCCTCGGGGTCGGTCAGGAGCTCGACGGCGTCGCGGGCAACGGCGGCCAGCAGCGCCCCGCAATCCGGTTCGGCGCTCAGTGTCCGTACCAGCGTGCCGCTCCTGCCGCGCACGGCCCGCAGTCCCGGGGGCGCGGCCGCGGCGAGCGCGTTGACCCGCTCCAGGGCGCTCTCGGCTCTGCGGCCGCCGAGTTCGGCGGCCAGCAGGCCCTCGACGCCGGCCCTCAGTTGCCGGAAGCGCACCACCCAGGTGTCATCCACCGCGTCGAGGCGGGTGCCGCTCGGTACGAGTCCGGCGGCGACCAGCCACTCCGCGAGCCGCTCGGCGCCGTCGAGCAGTTCGCAGGCGCCGGAGGTGCCGGCTGCCGTCGCCACCAGGTCCAGGCAGGGCCGGCCGGAGTCGAACCGCCGGTCGTACGAGCGCTTGCCCGCCGCCATGCGTGAGTCACCGCCTCAGGGTCTCCGGTCCGGGTCTCCCCCAGAGTGCCCCTCAAGGCGCCCGGCCGGAACCCCTGCCACCGCGCGGTTCGGTACGGGCGGGGCCGTACGGTGTCAACAACGAGGCGTCCTGCCGGGCCGCGGAGAAGTACGGTTACGGCTTCGCGGAGGTTCTTCCGGCGCAGCCGCCGTGGCCGTCGGCCGGACACCGCCATGAGCGGGTGCGTACCGACGGCGCCCGATAGCCGTTCCGGCGGCCCTTACGCCCGCAGCGACGAACCGTCGTACAGGATCCGCTGGAACAGCCGGTGGTCGCGCCAGTCGCCGTTGATGTGCAGGAAGCGCGGGGCCACGCCGTACTGCTCGAAGCCACACTTGGCGAGCACCCGCTGCGACGCGACGTTGTCCAGCACCGTCCCCGCCTCGACGCGGTGCAGGCGCAGCCCGTCCCTGGCCACCTCGCAGACCCGCTGCACGGCGGCCGTGGCCAGACCACGGCCCGCGTGCTCGACATCGACCCAGTAGCCCAGAGTCGCACTGCGGGAGGGCCCGAGCACCAGGGCGTTGAGGTTGAACCCGCCCACCGCGCGGTCCTGTTCATCGGCGAGGACCCAGGCCATGGCCCGTCCCGCGTCACGGTCCGCGAGCAGACCGGCCAGCCGTTCCCGCTGGCCCTGCTCGGTGTAGAAGGCGTCGGGCCGCACGGGCTCCCAGGGCTGCATGTACGCGCGGCTGCGGGTCAGCGACACGGCGAGGGAGGCGGCGTCGGCCAGGGTCGGGGGACGAAGTCGTATCTCCGCGTCGATCCGGTGGATGTCGTTCAGCATCCCCTCACATTATCCGGACCCGGTCAGGCGCCGTCCTCGTCAACCGGGCCGTCCCCCGTCGTATCGAGCGCCGGCCGGTAGCCGCGGTTGACGACCGTCTGGACGAGGCGGGGCGCGCCCAGTGCCGTACGCAGCCGCGCCATGGCCGTCTCCACCGCGTGTTCGTCCGTGCCTCTGCCGGGCAGCGCGCAGCAGGTCGGCGCGGGCCACCACCCAGCCCGGCCGGCGGGCCGGGGCGTGCAGGAGGGCCATTCCCGCAGGCTGCACCGGACGCAGTGCGCCGTCGACGATCACGGCGTGGCCGCGGATCTCGACCCGGTGTCCGGCGATCGGCAACGGCCGCACCCTGGCGGGGAGTTCGTGGCACAGCAGCTGACGAGCGGGGCGAGCCGGAAGCGTTCCGGCTGGACGGTGTCGATGCCGCGGGCCCGCAGCGGCAGGGCGGTGACCGGTCCGGCGCAGGCCACGAGGACGTCGTCCCGCAGTCCGGCGACGGTATACCGCCCTCGGCGCCGCGCGACGCCGCTCAGGCGGTCGTCAGCATGAGCGACGCGTCGATCTCGGGCAGCCAGCTTCCGGCGGGCCGCTCCATCCACCCTTCCTCGGCACCCAGTTGAGCCGCGGCTTCGCGCAGGGCGTCGAGACCGGGGTGACGCAGCCCCTTGCGCCAGACCAGCAGGAACGGGGAGAGCGGCACGGGCCGGACCAGCGGTCGCAGCACGGTGCCGGGCATCGGAGGGAAGTCGATCATGCACAGGATCGGGTAGCGCGGCGACTTGGCCATGACCCGTTGGAACTCGGCCACACCGATCGCGAGGGGGACGGGGGGCGCCAGAGCGATGCCCCATTCGGCGAAGAGCAGCCGGGCGAGGTCCGTCCACTCCGGGGTGCGGGGGTTCCCGGCGCCCGCGTAGACGGTCTCGCCCGCCAGATCGTCCAGCGCGACGGTCTCGTGCGCGGCGAGGGGGTGATCGGCGGGGAACAGCACGGCCATCGGCTCGTACCGCACCGGCTGCACACCGAGCCGCGCCAGCACCGCCGGATCGAGTCCGGCGGCCCGGCCGAACGAGACATCGAGCCGCCCGGCGAGGATCTCCCCCGCGGCCCAGGTGAGTCCGCTCTCGAAGCGCGCCATCAGCTCGCACGCCGGGGCCAGCTCCCGTGCGCGGGCGAGGACACGGGCGGCGGTCATGCCGTCGGTGTTGAGGTCGACGAAGAGCGGTCTGACCGCGGGATCGGCGAAGGCGGCGGCGAGATCGTCGTGCGCCTCCAGCACCCGCCGCGCGTACGGGAGGAGCCGGTCACCGTCCGGGGTGAGCGAGACCTGCCGGGTGGTCCGTACGAACAGCTCGGCGCCCAGTTCGCGCTCCAGTCTGCGGATGTCCCGGCTCAGCGCCTGCTGGGCAATATAGAGCCGGGCCGCGGCACGGGTGAAATGCAGTTCCTCGGCGACGGCGACGAAGGCCCGGAGCAGCCGGGGGTCGGTATGGGTATACGTCTGGGTGCCCGTATCGGCGGAGGAGTCCACCTCCAAAATTTACAACACAGATGCGTTAATCGGTACGGCGAAGGTGTTGGACCCCATGGGCCGTGCGCCCCGAGGGTGGATCCATGCCGTACGAGAGAACGCCGCCCGCCACCCCTCTGCTCACCGTCTCCGGGGACCTGCTGGTCATCGCCCCGCGCACCGCCGCCCCCGCCCGGCCGGCGCCCACCAACCCGTACCGCCGGCTGCTCGCCACCCCGGGCGCCCGCGCCTTCACCGCGGGCAATCTGCTCGCCCGGCTCCCCATGGGCATGTTCAGCGTCAGCGCGGTGATCATGATCGCCGGATCGCGCGGCTCGTACGCGCTGGCCGGTGCCGTCACCGCGACCGGTCTCGCCGCGACGGCCGTGGTCGCCCCCTGGACGGCCCGGCTCGTCGACCGGTACGGGCAGGCCCGCATCGCCGTGCCCGCCACCGCGATCGCCATGCTCGGCTCGCTCGCGCTGCTGCTCTGCGTGCACTACGGCGCCCCGGCCTGGACCCTCTTCGCCTCCTACGCGGCGACGGCCACCACCCCCAACACCGGCGGGATGTCCCGGGCCCGCTGGGCCCATCTGCACCGGGGCGATCCGGCCGCCCTGCATACCGCGAACTCCTTCGAGCAGGCCGTCGACGAGCTCTGCTTCATGCTCGGCCCGGCCCTCGCCGCCCTGCTGTGCGCGGCGCTCTTCCCGGAGGCCGGAACGCTCGTCGGGGCGATCCTGCTGATGACCGGCGTACTGATCTTCGCCGCCCAGCGCGCCACCGAACCACCGGTGGCGCCCCGCACCACCCGCTCCGGCTCACCGCTCCGCGCCCCCGGCATGCCGGCCCTGCTCGCCGTGTTCCTCGCCACCGGGGCGGTCTTCGGCTCGATGGAGGTCGTCACGATCGCCCACGCCGGGGGCGCGATCCTGGCCCTCCAGGCGGCGGGATCGTGCGTGGCGGGGCTGCTGTACGGATCGCTGCGCCCGGCCGGGGACATCCGGCGCCGGCTGCTGGGCTGCCTGGCGGGAATGACGGCACTGATGTCCCTGCCGCTGCTCGCCACGGCCTCCGCCGATTCGCTCCTCGCCCTCGCGGGCGCGCTGCTGCTGGCCGGCGCGGCGACGGCCCCGACGATGGTCACCGGCATGACTCTGGTGCAGCGCCTCACCCCCGAAGGCCAACTGAACGAGGGCATGACCCTGGCCGTGACGGCGCTGCTGGGCGGGATCGCCACGGGTTCGGCGGCCGGAGGCTGGCTGGTGGAGCACACGGCCCCGGTGTCGGGTTACGCCGCACCGGTGTGCGCGGCGGGGCTGGCGCTGGCCGTCGCGGCGGCCGGGGTCCGGCGGAGGTAGGGCCTCTCGTTCGGATCGCGCCGGGCACGCTGTGGACGGCGGGACCAAAACGAGGACCCCGTTGCCGATGGGCAACGGGGTCCTCGTTCACATGGGAATTGTGGAGATGGCGGGAATCGAACCCGCGTCCAACGGTGCAGAATCAGGGCTTCTCCGAGCGCAGTTCGCTGCGATTTTCTCGGCCCCGGAGATCTCGCGAACAAGTCTCCGACGGGCTCAGTCACTGTTTGATTTCCCACCGACCCCCGTGACCGGGATCAGTGGTTTAGTCCCCTAGATTATGCCAGGGTCCGGGTCGGGAACACCCCCGGGCTGACACCCATTAAGGGTCCCTCACTCACTGCTTATTAGGCAGCGAGGGCGAAGGACTGGGAATCGCTCTTGGAATTGGCGATTATTGGTTGCGACATATGGTTTACGAGATCATTGCCGCTTCCTCGGCTCGCTTCCCCTGCTTCGACATCCGCTGTCGAAACCGATCATCCCCATGTTGTTGTATTCAATTGTCAACAGCTCAAAACGCGCACCCGCTGTCGAGTGCAGTCCCATCGTACGTGACCAACGCACGACGATGCCAGCCTATTCCTGCGGGCCGCTGCCGGCCCCGCCCGTACGGTCCCGGCTACGCGCTGCGCTGGCGCCGGCGCGCTGCCGAGATCGCACGGTTCGTCTCCCGCAGGTCCTGCTTCTCGCGCAGGGTCTGCCGCTTGTCGTACTCCTTCTTGCCCTTGGCGAGCGCGATCTCCACCTTCACCCGGCCGTCCTTGAAGTACAGCGCGAGCGGCACGATCGTGTGACCCGTCTCGCCGGACTTCGACTCCAGCTTGTCGATCTCCGCCCGGTGCATCAGCAGCTTGCGCTTCCGCTTGGCCGAGTGGTTGGTCCAGGTCCCCTGCACGTACTCCGGGACGTGGATGTTGTGCAACCATGCCTCGCCGCCGTCGATCTGGACGAAGCCGTCCACGAGCGAGGCCCGGCCCAGCCGCAGCGATTTGACCTCGGTACCCATGAGTACGAGACCGCACTCGTAGGTGTCGATGATGTGGTAGTCGTGCCGCGCCTTCTTGTTCTGCGCGATGAGCTTGCGCCCGGTGTCCTTTTCCTTAGCCATAGTGCAGCCATTTTCGCACTACGACCCACCCCCGAGGCCACTCAATACTGTCTCGGCCCGCCGCTCGGCCCTGGACGTGACCGCGAGGTCCGGGGTTATGCCGTGTCCGTCGACGCCGCGGCCCGCCGGGGTGCGGTAGTGGCCGACGGTCAGCTCGGCCACCGAGCCGCCCGGAAGCTTGCTGGGCATCTGGACGGAACCCTTGCCGAAGGTGCGCGAGCCGACCGTGACGGCACGTCCCCGGTCCTGGAGCGCGCCGGTGAGAAGCTCGGCGGCGCTCATTGTGCCGCCGTCGATGAGGACGACGAGGGGGCGGACGGTGTCGCCGCCCGGCTGCGCGTAGAGGGCGCGCTGCTCTCCGTGCACGTCGTACGTGGCGACCAGACCGCCGTCCAGGAAGGCGGAGGCGGCGGTGACGGCCTCGGTGACCAGGCCGCCGGAGTTGCCGCGGAGGTCGAGGAGCACCCCGGCACCCGCCGGTGCGTCCCGGACCGCGTCGCGGACCCTGTCGCCCGAACCCCTGGTGAACGAGTCCACCTCGATCAGTACGGCCGGCGCGGGATCGGAACGGTCCGGTCCGATGCGCCGGACGGTGACGGCCTCGGTGCTGAGCGTGGCCCGGCGCAGCGTCTCGGTCCGGAGCGCCGCGCCCCGCTGCACACCCAGTACGACGGTGCTGCCCGCGGATGCCTCCGTACGGTCTCCGCGCAGCAGGGCGACGACCTCGGCGACGGGTCGTTCGTCGACCCGGTGGCCGTCGACCGTACGGAGCAGATCGCCCGGCTCGATGCCCGCGCGGTCGGCGGGGCTGCCGGGCTGGACCCTGGCCACCTCGACCCGTCCCTCGGCGGAGCGCCTGGCGGCGATCCCCACGCCCGTGTACGAGCCGTCGAGGGCCTGCTCGAACTCCTCGTACTGCCGCTCGTCGTACACCGCGCCCCAGCGGTCGCCGCTGCGGCTGACGACCTCCTCGGCCGCCTCCTTGCCGGACTTGCCGTCGGCCACGGCCCGGGCGGCGGCGTCGGCCACCTTGTCGCTTTCGATGGTGGAGGCGGCGTAACGGGTCGCGGTGTCCGAGGACTTCGCCGCGCCGTGCGGCAGCGAGCCGGTGGCCGCGGCGGTGGCCAGCACGGTGGCGAAAACCAAGGTCAGGGCCGCCCCGCGGCGCACACCGCGGGGCCCGAAACACTGCGCAGGACCCGACATGGCGACGAGTGTAGGACAACGCCCTTGTGGCGCACGGCCGGTTGGCCGTGCGCCACAAGGGCGCTTGTCACACCTTCAGGTACTTGCGCAACGCGAAGAGAGCGGCAACGGCGGGCATCAGCAGGCCGATCGCCAGGACCAGGGGCAGCTTGGTGAAGACCGCGTCCCAGCCGATGAAGTCGATCAGGTTCAGCTTGCTCTGCAGCGCCAGACCGCCGTCGATCAGGAAGTACCGGCCGGCCAGCAGCATCACGCAGGCGAGCACGCCACCGATGAGACCGGCGAACGCGGCCTCCATGATGAACGGCATCTGGATGTAGAACCCGGAGGCGCCGACGAGCCGCATGATGCCCGTTTCGCGCCGCCGGCTGAACGCGGACACCCGGACGGTGTTCACGATCAGCATCAGCGCGATGACCAGCATCAGTGCCATCACGAAGAGGGCGGCCACATTCATGCCGTTCATCAGCCCGAAGAGGTTGTCCAGGATGGATCTCTGGTCCTGGACGGACTGCACCCCGTCCCGGCCGGCGAAGGCGGTGGCGACGACCTTGTACTTCTTGGGGTCGTGGAGCTTGACCCGGAACGACTCCTGCATCTGGTCCGGCGTGATGTTGCTCGCCATGGGCGAGTCGCCGAACTGCTCCTGGTAGTGCTTGTACGCCTGGTCGGCCGACTCGTAGGTGACCGTGTCGACGGCGTCCATCTTGTTGAGGTCGCCCTCGATCTGCTTCTTCTGATCGGCGGTGACCGCACCCTTGGCGCACTTGGGCGTTGAGGTCACATCACTCTTGCTGCACAGGAAGATCGAGACGTTGACCTTGTCGTACCAGTAGTCCTTCATCGTGCTGACCTGCTCGCGCATGAGCAGCGCGCCGCCGAACAGGGCGAGCGAGAGGGCGACGGAGACGACGACGGCGAAGGTCATCGTGAGGTTGCGACGGAGGCCGACGCCGATCTCCGACAGGACGAACTGGGCGCGCATGGCGTCCTTTCAGTGCTCGATGCTCAGTGCTGGTAGCCGTAGACGCCGCGGGCCTGGTCACGTACGAGACGGCCCTGCTCCAGCTCGATGACGCGCTTGCGCATCTGGTCGACGATGTTCTGGTCGTGGGTCGCCATGATCACGGTGGTGCCGGTCCGGTTGATCCGGTCCAGCAGCTTCATGATGCCGACGGAGGTCTGCGGGTCGAGGTTGCCGGTCGGCTCGTCCGCGATCAGCAGCATGGGACGGTTCACGAACGCCCGCGCGATCGCCACGCGCTGCTGCTCACCACCGGAGAGTTCGCCGGGCCTCCGGTCCTCCTTGCCGCCGAGGCCGACCAGGTCGAGGACCTGCGGCACCGCCTTGCGGATCTCGCCGCGCGGCTTGCCGATGACCTCCTGCGCGAACGCCACGTTCTCCGCAACGGTCTTGTTGGGGAGAAGTCTGAAGTCCTGGAAAACCGTGCCCAGCTGGCGGCGCATGTGCGGCACCTTCCAGTTGGACAGGCGCGCGAGGTCCTTGCCCAGGACGTGGACCATGCCCTGACTGGCGCGCTCTTCGCGCAGGATGAGTCGCATGAAGGTGGACTTGCCGGAGCCGGAGGAGCCCACCAGGAAGACGAACTCACCCTTCTCGATATCGAGAGACACATCCCGTAGAGCGGGACGGCTCTGCTTCGGGTAGGTCTTGGAGACGTTGTCGAATCGGATCACGGATGCACCACGGTCGGCCGGGAGTAGGTGTGCGTGACCATACGCGAACCGGCCTGACGCGTGCAGGCGCGCGTCCGGGGATGGGTGATTTATGGCGGAACCGCACGGCCGGGTGCGGGGCCGAAGTGCTACGAAACGGGCGCTGTCCGGCGGGCCGCGCCGAAATCCGCGCGAGCTGGCACAGTGGGAGGGGGAACGGATGCGTTCCCATGAGCGTTGTGCGGAGAGAAGACGTATGCGGCTCCGCCGCGCGGGAGGAGGAAAGCGCATGACCTATGACCGATTGGTGTGCGCAAACTGCGCGGCGCCCGTGAACGAAGGCCGCTGCCCCGTGTGCCGGGCAAGCCGTGAGCGGCTGCAGCAGGAACAGGAGCAGGGAATCTTCGCGGGACTGAGCCCCGTGACGCTGGTGGCCCTGCTGGTGGTGCTGCTGGGCGCGCTGGCATTGCTGGCACACCAGACCGTGTAGCCGCGGGAGAGCCCGTCCGTCCGCCTGCGAGAGCGGTACGTGTACGCAGAGGGGCCCGGGATGCCTGTAGCAGACGTCCCGGGCCCCTCTGTGCGTACCTGTGCCGCCAGCGGGCCCTTATCAGGCGACCGTACGGCCGTTCATGAGGCGCGGCAAAATCCGGAAGCCGATGCCTCCGGCAATCATCGTCGCGGCGCCGACCAGCAGGAACGTGGTCTCGGCGGCACCGGTCTCGGCGAGCTCGTCCTTGCCCTTGCCCTGCTCGACCGGCTGGTTGCCGGCCGAGTCGGGGGTGGTGTTGTCCGCGCACTTCGCGCCGTCGAGGTCGACGGTGCAGTTGTCGGCGTCGCCGCCACCGGTCACGGTGCCTGCGGAGGCGTTACCCGTGGTACCACCGTTGCCGGAGGTGCCGGAGGAGCCGTTGCCGCCGTTGCCGTTGCCGCCGGACTGGTGGCCGCCGTTGCCGTTGCCGCCGTTGCCGTTGCCGCCGGACTGGTGGCCGCCGTTGCCACCGTTCCCGTTGCCACCGTTCCCGTTGCCACCGTTCCCGTTGCCACCGTTGCCGTTACCCGGGTTGGTCGGGTCCGTCGGCTCCGTGGTCGGCGGGTCCGTCGGCTCGGTGGTCGGCGGGTCCGTCGGCTCGGTGGTCGGCGGGTCCGTCGGCTCGGTGGTCGGCGGGTCCGTCGGCTCGGTGGTCGGCGGGTCCGTCGGCTCGGGCTCGCATCGCGGGTCGACCGGGCTGCACGGCTCGCCGTCGCCGTCCACCGTCTGGATGCCAACCTGGACACCCGCGACCTTGACACCGATACCGGCGGCCGACGCCGCACCGGCGGCGGTGAGCGAGGCGCCCGCGGCGATCACCGCACCCGCGGCGATCCGCGCGACGCGTACTCGCGTCTTCTTCGTCATGTGCTGCTACCCCCAGTAGCTGTTCTCGTCAGTGGAGCAGCCATATGCGGGCCCCGGTTCTGCGGGGTTTGCTCCGAACGGCGCCACATCGAGCCGTGGCCGTGCCGCCCGCCCCCGTTCACACCCGTCCCATGCATACGCATGCTGCCCTAGCACCCTGTCCACAGTTAAGGACTACGTCAAGGCCGTTCCGTGCAATCTGCACCGATTTGGCGGGAGTTGATCTCCATTCGGAATCACGACTGTGACGCACTCACCACGCCGCCTCCGCAACCCGCCCCCCAACTCCCTTTCGCGCGCCGCCTCGTACGCGTCCGCAACGAGAACGGCGGTGCCGGAACCCCATAGGGATTCCGGCACCGCCGTTCGAAGAACAGGGAGACAGGCCGCGTCGGCCCGCCCGCCTACTTCTCCCGCTGCTTGCGCCAGCGGATGCCCGCCTCCAGGAAGCCGTCGATCTCGCCGTTGAAGACCGCTTCCGGGTTGCCCATCTCGAACTCCGTACGCAGGTCCTTGACCATCTGGTACGGGTGCAGGACGTACGACCGCATCTGGTTGCCCCAGGAGTTGCCGCCGTCGCCCTTGAGGGCGTCCATCTTGGCCTGCTCCTCCTGGCGGCGGCGCTCAAGGAGCTTCGCCTGGAGGACGTTCATCGCGGACGCCTTGTTCTGGATCTGCGAGCGCTCGTTCTGGCAGGAGACGACGATGCCGGTCGGGAGGTGGGTCAGGCGCACCGCGGAGTCCGTGGTGTTGACGCCCTGGCCGCCGGGGCCCGACGAGCGGTACACGTCGACGCGCAGTTCGGACTCGTCGATCTCGATGTGGTCGGTCTGCTCGACCACGGGCAGCACCTCGACACCCGCGAAGGACGTCTGGCGGCGGCCCTGGTTGTCGAAGGGCGAGATCCGGACGAGCCGGTGGGTGCCCTGCTCGACGGAGAGCGTGCCGTAGGCGTACGGCACCTGGACGGCGAAGGTGGTCGACTTGATGCCGGCCTCTTCCGCGTACGACGTCTCGTAGACCTCGGTCTTGTAGCCGTGCCGCTCGGCCCAGCGGATGTACATGCGCTGGAGCTTCTCGGCGAAGTCGGCGGCGTCCACGCCACCGGCCTCGGCGCGGATGTTGACCAGGGCCTCGCGGGAGTCGTACTCGCCGGAGAGGAGGGTACGGACCTCCATCTCGTCCAGCGCCTTCCTGACCGAATTCAGCTCGGACTCGGCCTCGGCGAGGGCGTCCGCATCGCCCTCGTCCTGGGCGAGCTCGAAGAGGATTTCGAGATCGTCGATCCGGCCGCGGAGAGCCTCGGTCTTACGGACCTCGGCCTGGAGGTGCGAAAGCTTGCTGGTGATCTTCTGCGCCGCCTCCGGGTCGTCCCAGAGGGAAGGCGCTGCCGCCTGCTCCTCGAGCGCGGCAATGTCCGCCCTCAGCGCATCCAGGTCCAGGACGGCCTCGATCGACCCCATGGTCGAGGAGAGGGACTTCAGCTCTTCGGAAATATCGACGACTGCCACGGGTCCAGCGTAACGGCTGTCGGCACGGACGTTCCTCGGGCCGCATGATCACGACTCGGTGACCGGGTGTCCGGCGTCTGCCCGGACCGTACGGCGAGGGGGTGCGCCCCTGGGTTCCGCCGGGGCCGCAAGCCGCCGGGGAACCACCTCCGGGCCCCGGCTCAGGGTGGGGTTCCCGGCGCCGAGTTCTTCGTGTCCTGCGCGGGCACGTCCGCGCTGTCGCCGCCCAGCGCCAGCCGGCCGCCCACGCCGAGGGCCACCACCAGCACCAGCGCCGCGGCGCCCAGCGTCAGGCGGCGCTTGCGGACGGCCGCGGACTTGTTGCGGGCCGAGCCGGGGCGGGGCCGGCCCGGGGAGCGGGGGGCCCTGGCCGTGCCCCGGGGGCCGCCGGACAGCTCGTCGGGGGCCGGGACGCGCATGCTCGTGTGGGTGTCGCGGTTGGAGTCCGTGGACGAGCCGGGGACCAGGGGGACCGCGCCGCGGCGGCGGGGCTCCTCGGACGCGGGGGTGTACTGCTGCTCGTCGTACGTCTGCGGTTCCGGTTCGGTGTCCGGCTCGTCCACGTCCAGCGGCGGGATGCCGGCCAGCTGCGGGAGCTGCTCGCGCAGCCGGGCCGCGAGCTCGGAGGCGCGCAGCCGGGAGGCCGGGGCCTTGGCCAGGCACTGGACGAGGAGCTGCCAGAGCTCCTCGGGGATGCCCGGGAGCGGGACGACGGTCTCCGTGACGTGGCGGCGCAGGACCGCGCCGGGGTGTCCGCCGCCGAAGGGCGTGAAGCCGGCGAGGAGCTCGTAGAGGACCGTGGCGAGGGCGTAGATGTCGACGGCGGCGCGGGGCGGCAGGCCCTCGACTATCTCGGGAGCGAGGTAGTCCGGCGTACCGATGATCTTGCTGGCCTTGGTGCGGCGCGGGGTGTCGATCAGCTTGGCCACGCCGAAGTCGGTGAGCAGCGCCGGGTGCGAGCCGCCGGGGCCGAGCGGGCCCTCCATATCGAGCAGGATGTTCTCCGGCTTGACGTCGCGGTGGACCACTCCGGCGGCGTGCGCGGCGGCCAGGCCGTCGGCGACGTCCGCGATGATCGCGACGGCGGCCTCGGGCGCGAGCCGGCGTTCGCGGTCGAGGCGGGTGCGCAGGTCCGTGCCGCGGATCAGGTTCATGACCAGCGCCAGATCGTTGCCGTCGACCACGAGGTCGCGGACGGCGACCACGCGCGGGTGGTCCAGGCCGAGCAGGGCGGTGCGCTCCTGGACGAAGCGGCCCACGAGCTCCTGGTCGGACGCGAGGTCCTCGCGCAGGAGCTTGATGGCCACCGGGCCCTCGGGCCCGTCGCCGAGCCACACCGTGCCGGCGCTGCCACGCCCCAGGATCTGGTGGGCGGTGTACCGGCTGCCGATATTCCGTGCCAAGACTGCTCCCTCAGCGGCTGGCGATGGACCGTCGCTCATGACCCCCGGTCGACAAAGTTACGCGTCGATCGGGGTGTTGAGTGCCCGGGATGGCGCCAACGTTCACTTCTGCGGGCGATATGCGTGGAAACTCGCCCGCAGAAGTCGATATAGCTACAGAGTTGATGGGGTGTCAGCCACTCAGGGCCCGCTGCTTCCGCCCAGTTTCGAAACCCAGTCGGTCACGGTGGAGACAGTGTCGCCGATGGCCTGCCAGTAGCTCTTGCCCTGGCCGATCCAGTCCTGCAGCGGCGTCAGTTCCCAGATCAGCCAGCCCGCGACGAACAGCAGGACCAGGGTGAACAGGCAGCCCTTGAGGCAGCCGAGGCCGGGAATCTTCATCGGGTTGGCGCTGCGCTGCCTCGGCTCGCGGGGCTGTCGCGGGGCCGGCTGCTGCGGCGGCGGCTGCTGCGGCGGCGGCTGCTGCGGGGGCGCGTACTGCTGCTGTTGGGGCTGTTGCCGTTGATGGTGCTGGGGTTGCGGCTGGTACTGCTGCTGCCGGGGCTGGGGGTACTGCTGATGCTGCGGCGGCTGCTGGCGTCGCTGGGGCTGCTGCGACTGCTGCTGCTGAGGCTGGGGCCGCTGGGGACGGCGGCGCAGCGGGTCCTGGCCGGGGTCGAGGTACTGGACCTGCGTCTGCTCGTTGCGGTCACGGGCCGCCTGGAGCTGGGACTGCCAGGGGTGCGGCCCGTCGGGCTGCGGACGGTTGTCCGGATGCGGCGGTACGGGCGGCATGACCGAGGTCGGGTCGGCGTGCCCGCCCGCGCCCTGGCCGGGGGCGTGCTGCATGACGCTGGTCGCGGCGTTCGGATCGTACGAGCCCGCGTTGCTCGGCAGCACCTGCGTCGGGTCGGCCGCGCCGGGGGTCTGCGGCACGGCCGCGGGCGCCGGGTCGGGTGCGAGCAGGGCGCCCACGCCGTCGGCCGCCGCGATCTGGGCGGCGTTGGCGTGCACGCCGATGCCGGCCGCGACGGTGCGCAGTCCGCGGGCCAGGTTCTCGGCGCTGGGCCGCTGGTCCGGGTCCTTGCTCAGGCAGCGCTCTATCACCGTCCACAGCGGCGCCGGGACGGTGGTGGGGCGGCGGGGTTCCTCGCTGAGGTGCCGGTGCAGGACTTCGAGGGCGGTGCCGCCGGAGAACGGCGGGCGGCCGGTGACCAGTTCGTACAGCAGGATGCCCGCGCCGTAGATGTCGACGGCCGAGGTCTGCGGGCGGCCCTCGGCGGACTCGGGCGCCACGTAGGCGGGCGTGCCGACGAACTCGTGGGTCCGGGTGAGCCCCGGGGAGTCGGCCAGGCGCGCGATACCGAAGTCCGTGAGCATCGGGTGCATCTGGCCGTCGCGCTCGTCGAGCAGGACGTTGGCGGGCTTCAGGTCGCGGTGGACGACGCCGTCGGCGTGGCTGGCGGCCAGCGCGTCCGCGATCTGCGCGGTGAGCAGCGCGGCGGCGACCGGGGTGAGCGGGCCGTTCTCGCGGAGGTAGCGGTGCAGGTCGGGGCCGTCGATGAGGTCCATGACGAGGGCGAGGAGATCGCCCTCGACGACCAGGTCGCGGGTGCGCACGATGTTCTCGTGGGTGAGCCGGAGCAGCACCGAGCGCTCGCGCAGGAACCGCATCACGATGTCCGCGTCGTTGGCGAGCTCCTCCTTCAGGACCTTGATCGCCACGGTCTCGCCGGGCTGGCCGGCGACGGCCGCCTCGGAGCCTGCGGTCTCCCGCTGGCGGGCACGCCAGACGGTGCCCGTGGCGCCGCGTCCCAGCGGCTCCTCGAGCAGGTACTTGCTGCCTACCGGCCGCACGTCATGCGCTCCCTGCGATCGTGGTGTCTGCGGTACTCCCGGATCCGCCCGGGAGTTGCGGCCCACTCTAGTGGGGTGACCGGCGAGGTCGGGGCGCTCATCCTCGCCGCCCTCGTCCACCGTGGCCGGCGCCTCCCAGGGAGGTGACAACCGGTTGCGGAACAAGACGCTCACACCGGGCGGATGGTTGCCGCACATACGTGCGACCCATGATGCCGGACGCCCTCCCGGGCAGGTACGGAAGAACCTTCCAAGCAGGCAGGTATGGGCACACAGCAGACGTTTCAAGATCACTTAGTGGTGACCCGCGGGCGGGTTGTCAGTGGCAGGTGCGAGGATGCCTGCAGCACGGACTGTCGGGTAGGGAGCCTTGCGGTGCGTGACGAACCTGTACCGGACGACGCGTCCGTGTCGGGTGGGGGGAATCACAGGCCGTTTCCCCTGCCCGGCACCCCGCGCAGAAGGGACCGCTGACGGCGATGCAGATCCGGCTGACCGTCCTCGCGCCGCGCAGCGGCCAGACCCCGGCGCGCGCCTGCGACGTGCTGGTCACCGCCCCGTCGGGGACCGCGCTCGCCACCGTGGCGTCCCCGCTGGCCGCGGCCGTCTCCGGGCCCGACGGCTCGCTCGGCAGCGGCGCGGTGGTGCTGTTCGCCGGGCGTGAGCGGCTCGACGCGCAGCGGTGCGCGCTGGGTGAGCCCCCGCTGGTCGACGGAGCGGTGCTCTCGCTCCAGGTCCCGGGCGAGGACGAGGCGGCGGACGACGCCGTCCCGGCGCAGCTGCACGTGGTCGCGGGGCCCGACGCGGGCGGGGTCCACCTGCTGCACGGCGGCCGGGTCCGGATCGGCCGCTCCGCCGACGCGGACGTCCCGCTCGACGACCCCGATGTGTCCCGGCTGCACTGCGCGGTGACGGTCTCCGCGGACGGCCTGGTCTCGGTGGCGGACCTGGGCTCCACCAACGGCACCCTGCTCGACGGCGCCGCGGTCCGCGACCGCCCGGTCCGCCTGCAGCCCGGCGCGCTGCTGCGGCTGGGCGAATCGACGCTCCGGCTGACCTCCGGCGCGCGTACGCCGACGCTGTCGACGGCCCCGGACGGCGAGGGTCATCTGCGGGTGTCCGGTACGGCGGGCGGCTTCGCCGAGGAGCACGGCTCCGGCCACGGCTACGCGCCGGCCGCCGCCCCCGGTTCCGGCCCCGCCCCGCACGAAGGACCCGGCGCCCCCGACCCGTACGGCAGTGGCGACGACGGGCCCGCCGACACCCGCCGCCACTCCGGAGCCGGGCGCCCGGCACCCTTTCCGGGCGACGAGACACCCCGGCGCGGCGGGATAGGGGCCTGGGCGCGCAGACTCGCGGGCAACAAGGGCGAGCCGGTCCATGACGCGACACCCGACGAGACGGGCGCCGACGGGCCGCCCTTCCCGGCCGCCGCCCCGGTGACACCCGCGGGGGCCGCCGCGGGGAGCGTCTGGCCCGACCCCGCGGCCGTGCTGCTGACCGCGCTCGGCCCCGGCCCCCGGCTCTGGGAGCGCGACGTCGCACACCCGGAGGCGCTCGTGGTGCGCCTGGGAACGACCGACCGGGCCGAGCTGCCCGCCGTGCCGGTGACCGTGGGGCTGCGGGAGGCCGGCTCCCTCGGGCTCGCCGGACCGCGGACCCGGCTGGCCGGACTCGCCCGCTCGACGGTCGCGCAGCTCGCCGCGCTGCACTCCCCCGCCGATCTGGAGATCGTGCTGATCAGCACGGACCGCGCCCGCGGCGCGGACGAGCGCAGACGCGAGTGGGCCTGGCTCGGCTGGCTGCCGCACGTGCGCCCGATGCACGGCCAGGACTGCCGGCTGCTCCTCGCGTACGACCGTGAGCAGGCCCTCGCCCGTACGGCGGAGCTGGCGCGCCGGCTGGACGAGGGGCCGCTCGGGCCCGGCTGGCCGAGCCTGGACCGGGACACGGTCGCCGAGGCCGCCGGCCGGTACGCGGGCCCGTACACCGTGCTGATCGTCGACGGCGACCCCGGCTCGGCGGTGCTGCGCGAGAACACCGCCCGGCTGGCCGCCGCGGGTGCCGCCGCCGGGATCCATCTGATCTGTCTGGCCGAGACCCCGGCCGCCACCCCCACGTCACCGGTCGCGGCGACGTACGAGGCCGCCTGCCACGCGTCGATCGCGTTCCGGGAGTGCGGGGCGGTGGCGATGCTGAGCGGCGATGTGGCGACGGCCCTGCGGCTGCTGCGCACGGCGGACGGCCGGGCCGCGGGCCGGGGCACGGTCGCGACCGTGGACGCGGTGTCGGCGCACTGGGCCGAGCGGTTCGGCCGGGCGCTGGCCCCGCTGCGCACGGAAGGTTCGGTGACGGCCCACGGCCGTCCGGTGTCGGCCGCGCTCCCGACGACGGCCCGGCTGCTGGACGAGCTGGGCCTGGCGCGTGCCACCCCCGCCTCGCTGATGGCCCGCTGGGCGTCGACGGCCGATGACCAGCCCGGCGCCACCGTCAGCGGTGCGGGCCGCTGGGCGGGCGGGCCGGGGGGCGCCGCCGGCGGTGCGGACGCGGCCTCCCGCGGTTCGGGCCGTACGGAGTACCCGCGCGGTGCGGGCCCCCGCGTGGGCGCCCAGCGCACGGGCGGCGGCCCGGGTGGATACGCCCCGGGCTCAGGTCGCACCCCGTACTACCCCAACGGCGACACCGCCACGCACGTCGGCACGGCGGGCTACGGCCTCGTGCGCGACGAGGACCGCGACATCCATGGCTCCGGGCGCACCCCGTACCCCGGCACCGCCGCGCCCCGCGTCAGTGGCGGGCGCTACGGCGCCTCGCCCGGGGACACCCCGAGTTCCCGCACCGTCCCCGGGTCCGGTTCCTGGGGCGGCGGCGATGTCCAGGGCACCGACAGTCTCCGTTCGGCCGGGCCGGGGCGGACGTCGAACCGGGTGAGCGGGCCGCGTGGCACCGAAACGCCCCCGATCGCGGCGCGAGCCGCCATGGACCCGAACACAGCCACGAACACGGGCGCAAACACCGGCCCGAACGCACCCGCACCCGCCGCGTCCGCCCCCGCCGAAGGCACCGCACCCGCCGCGTCCGCCGAAGGCACCGCCCCCGTGGCCGTCGGCCGGCCCGTCGTGGTGCTCGGGGCCGGGCCCCGGGGCGCGGTCAGTGTGGATCTGTCGGCGGAAGGCCCCCATCTCCTCATCGAGGGTCCGGCCGGCAGCGGACGTACGGAGCTGCTGCGGGCCGTCGCCGCCTCGCTGGCCGCCGCCGCCCGGCCCGACCGCCTGGGCATCCTCCTGGTCGACGGCGCCGGGGGCGAGCGCGGCGAGAGCCTGGGCCCGTGCACCGAGCTCCCGCACGCGTTCACGCACCTCGTGGCCTCCGATCCGGTACGGATGCGGGAGTTCGCGCAGGCGCTGGGCGGCGAGCTGAAGCGGCGCGCCGAGCTGCTCGGCCCGTACGACTTCACCGAGTGGCACCACCGGCACGAGGTGGCGCAGCGGATGGCCGGCCGGCGCCCGCCGACCGCCGCGGAACAGCGCGGTGACGTGGACTCCGCGCTGAGCGGGACGCTCCGCCTGCGCCCCGCCGCGCGGTCCACGGACCCCGGCCCGTCCCCGCTGCCCCGGCTCGTCGTCCTCGTCGACGACTTCGACGCGCTGGTCGCCCCGGCGCTCGGCAGCCCCGGCCGGCCCGCCGCCGGTTCGGTCGTACGGGCCCTGGAGGCCGTGGCCAGGGAGGGCGGCCGGCTCGGCGTCCACCTGGTCGCGACGTCCGCCCGCCCGGACCGTACGGAGGACACGGACCTGGCCCACGGCGCCCGGCTGCGCATCGTGCTCGACGCACCGGTCGTCCCGCCGTCGCCGGAGGATCCGGCGCCCGGACGCGGCAGGCTGGGGCATCCGGACGGGCGGGTGACCCCCTTCCAGGGCGGCCGGGTGACGGGGCGCATTCCGCGTACGGCGACGCTGCGCCCCACCGTCGTCCCGCTGGAGTGGGAGCGGATGGGCGATCCTCCGACCCGGCGCCCGGTCCGCGAACTGGGCAACGGTCCGACGGACCTGGCGCTGCTGGCCAGTGCGCTGGAGCGGGCGGCCCGTTCGGTGAACGCCGAGCCGATAGCCCCGTTCGGACCCGTCCACTCCTGAGTGCCGACCCAGCGCTTCTGCCGATCACACGTCACGAGCCCATCACGATCGATGAGTTGACACCTAAAGTGGTATTGCGGGCGCCCGTACACCCAGCGTAGGACTGTGCGCACACGACGATGTGAGAGACGGGGCAGCGATGCGCACAACCCTTCGGATCAGCAGGGCCGCCATGGTGTTCACCGCCATCGGAGCACTGGCCCTCACCGGTTGCAGCGACAGCGGCAGCGGAAAAGACAAGTCGAACAAGAGCCCCGGGAACGACAAGGGGAGCCCGGCGAGCGTCGCACTGCCGAAACTGGATGGCGAGAAACTCTCGGTCGCGGCGGTCTGGACCGGAGCCGAGCAGGCCAACTTCGTCAAGGTCCTCAAGGAGTTCGAGCGCCGCACGGGGGCGACGGTCACCTTCGTCCCGGCGCAGGACCCGATCGTCAACTTCCTCGGTACGAAGATCGCGGGAGGGCAGCCGCCGGACGTCGCGATGATCCCGCAGGTCGGCGCGATCCGGCAGGCCGCCGAGAAGAAGTGGGCCAAGCCGGTCGGCGCCGAGGCCCAGGCCCAGCTGACCAAGAACTACGGGAAGGTCTGGCAGGATCTCGGCGCGGTCGACGGCACCCAGTACGGCGTCTACTTCAAGGCCGCCAACAAGTCCCTGATCTGGTACAACGCCAAGGCGTTCGAGAACGCGGGCGCGGCGGAGCCGAAGACCTGGAAGGAGTTCCTGGCGACGGCCGAGGCGGTGTCCGCCTCCGGCGTCACCCCGGTCTCGGTCGGCGGTGCGGACGGCTGGACGCTCACCGACTGGTTCGAGAACATCTATCTCTCCCAGGCCGGCCCGGAGAAGTACGACCAGCTGGCCCAGCACGAGATCAAGTGGACGGACCCGTCCGTCAAGGACGCGCTGACCACGCTCGCGCAGCTCTTCGGCAAGCCGTCGCTCATCGCGGGTGGCGCGGACGGCGCGCTGCAGACGGAGTTCCCGGCCTCGGTCACCCAGACCTTCACCGGCGGTGACCAGCCGAAGGCCGCGATGGTCTACGAGGGCGACTTCGTGGCCGTCACCATCGCGCAGACGAAGGCGAAGATCGGGACGGACGCCAAGGTGTTCCCGTTCCCGGCGGTCGGCGCCGAGTCCCCGGTCGTGACGGGCGGCGACGCGGCGGTGGCCCTGAAGGACGGCAAGGGCGCCCAGGCCCTGCTGACCTGGCTGGGCTCGACCGACGCGGCGAAGATCATGGCCGAACAGGGCGGGTTCCTCTCGCCGAACAAGGCCCTGGACGCCGCCGCGTATCCGAACGAGGTGCAGCGCACGATGGCCAAGGCGCTGATCGCGGCGGGTGACGCCGTCCGGTTCGACATGTCCGACCAGGCCCCGCAGTCGTTCGGCGGGACGCCCGGGAAGGGCGAGTGGAAGACTCTCCAGGACTTCCTGAAGAACCCGAAGGACATCGCGGGGACTCAGGCGAAGCTGGAGTCCGACGCGGCCAAGGCATACAAGAGCTGACGCGATGACGACAGCCGCAGCGGGGGGCGCCGACGCGGTGCCCCCCGCCGACAAGCATCCGTCCATACCGCCGTCCGTACCCGTGCCCAGGAAGTCGTCCGACGGTCCGGCCGGCGGCCCGGGCCGCAGCCGCAGAAGTGTGACCGGTACCCGCCGGGTCATCGCGGCGCTCTTCCTGGCGCCCGCGCTGGTGCTGCTGGGCGCGCTCGTGGTCTATCCGATCGTCTACTCCGTCTACCGGTCGTTCTTCGACCAGGCGGGTACGGGCTTCGCCGGATTCGGCAACTACAAGGCGCTGTTCACGGACGACACCATCCGTACGGCGATCAAGAACAACGCGATCTGGGTCGTGTTCGCGCCGACGGTCTCCACGGTCCTCGGGCTGATCTTCGCCGTGCTGACCGAGCGCATCCGCTGGGGTACGGCGTTCAAGCTGATCGTCTTCATGCCGATGGCGATCTCCATGCTCGCCGCCGGCATCATCTTCCGGCTGGTGTACGACGCGAACCCGGAGCGCGGGGTCGCCAACGCCGTGTGGGTGGGCGTGCACGACACGTTCGCCGATTCGGCGGGCTATCCGAAGGCGCATCCGCTGCCCGTCCACCCGCTCAAGGCGGGCGGCGGCGGTTCGTTCGTCACCAAGGCGCCGGTACGGGCCGGGCAGCCGGTGCAGTTGCCGCTGGTCGGTGTGGCACCGGCGAAGATGCCGTCGAGCGCGAAGCCCGCGAAGGCCGCCACCGCGGAGCCCGGGAAGGTCACCGGCACGGCGTGGCTGGACTTCACCAAGGGCGGCGGCGGCAGCCCCAACGTCATCGACGCCAAGGAGCTGGGGCTCAAAGGCATCAAGGTGGAGGCGGTCAAGGACGGCAAGGTCATCGCCTCGGCAAAGGCCGGCGCGGACGGTACGTTCACCCTGCCCGCTTCGGCCGACGGCGCCGAAATCCGGCTCCCCGCCTCGAACTTCAGGGAGCCGTACAACGGAGTCGAGTGGCTCGGCCCGACCCTCGTGACGCCGGGGATCATCGGCTCCTACGTCTGGATGTGGGCAGGGTTCGCGATGGTGCTGATCGCCGCCGGCCTGGCGGGTCTGCCGCGTGAACTCCTCGAAGCGGCCCGGGTGGACGGCGCGAACGAATGGCAGGTGTTCCGCCGGATCACGGTGCCGATGCTCGCCCCTGTGCTCTCCGTGGTGCTCGTCACGTTGATGATCAACGTCCTCAAAGTCTTCGACCTGGTCTTCATCATCTCGCCGGGGTCCTCGCTGGCCGACGCGAACGTGCTGGCGCTCCAGCTCTACCGCTCCTCGTTCGGCACGGACGCCGACCTCGGGATCGGCAGCGCCATCGCCGTACTCCTGCTGCTGCTGGTACTCCCGGTGATGTACGTCAACATCCGCCGGATCCGGAAGGAGGGGCGCCGATGACGACAGCGTCGAACACGGCCACGAGCACGACTACCGAAACCGGGCCGGTGAAGGCCGAGCGTTCCCTCGGCGCACGCATCGCGGCTCGCGCCGGCGGCGGGGTGATGCGGGTCATCCTCATCCTGGTGGGCCTGTTCTGGCTGATGCCGACCGTCGGGCTGCTGCTGTCCTCGTTGCGCAGCGCGGACAACATCGCGTCGAGCGGCTGGTGGAAGATCTTCACGGCCCCCTCGCAGCTCACCTTCGACAACTACGCGCGGCTGCTGGACAATTCGACCATCACCCACTCCCTCCTCAGTACGGTCATGATCACCGTCCCGGCGACCGTTCTGGTCGTCGTGATCGGTTCACTGGCCGGATACGCCTTCGCCTGGATGGACTTCCCCGGCCGCGACTGGTGGTTCCTGGTGGTCGTGGGGCTGTTGGTGGTGCCGGTACAGGTCGCTCTCGTCCCCGTCTCCAAGCTCTTCGGTGCGATCGGGATCTTCGAGACGACCTTCGGCGTGGTCATCTTCCACACGGCCTTCGGCCTGCCCTTCGCGATCTTCCTGCTGCGGAACTTCTTCGCGGAGATCCCGCGGGAGCTGCTGGAGGCGGCCCGGCTCGACGGGGCGGGCGAGATCCGGCTCTTCACCCGGGTCGTGATGCCGCTGGGCGGTCCGGCGATCGCCTCGCTCGGGATCTTCCAGTTCCTCTGGGTGTGGAACGACATGCTGGTCGCGCTGATCTTCGCGGACTCCGGCTCGCCGCCGATCACGGTGGCCCTGCAGCAGCAGGTCCGGCAGTTCGGCAACAACATCGACGTGCTGGCGCCCGGCGCCTTCGTGTCGATGGTGATTCCGCTGGCGGTCTTCTTCGCCTTCCAGCGCCAGTTCGTCTCCGGCGTGATGGCGGGCGCGGTGAAGTAGTACGCACAGCCGTACGTCAATGCGCACTGCAGTACGTCAAACACGGGGTGGCCCTGTTCACCGCAACAGGACCACCCCACCTGCACTTTCACAGATTTGCCACATTTTGACGTAACTCCGTCACTCCATCGGCCGTTTGCGGACCGCCCACACGCGCTGCGAACGCCCCTTGGATGTGATGTGCCCCGGTTCAGTGTCATCGTGCCCGCGTACCGGGTCCAGGCATATCTGCACGAGTGCCTGGACTCGGTGCTCACCCAGTCCTTCGAGGACTTCGAGCTGATCGCGGTCGACGACTGCTCCCCCGATGCCTGCGGCGCCGTCATCGACGAGTTCGCCGCCCGGGATCCCCGGGTGCGGGCCGTGCACCTGCCGGAGAACGTGGGCCTGGGCCGGGCCCGCAACGCCGGGATCGCCCAGGCCACCGGCGACTATCTGATCTTCCTGGACAGCGACGACACCCTCGCCCCCGGCGCCCTGCGGGCCGTCGCCGACCGGATCGGAGCGACCGGGGAACCGGACGTCCTGGTCTACGACTACGCCCGTACGTACTGGACGGGCGAGAGCGTACGCAACACCTTCGCCGAGCACCTCGACGAGACCGGCCCCGCCACCTTCACGCTCACCGGCCGGCCCGGGCTGCTGAAGGTCCTGATGGTCGTCTGGAACAAGGCGTACCGCCGCGCGTTCGTCGAGGCCGAGGGGTTCGCCTTCCCGCCCGGCTACTACGAGGACACCCCGTGGACCTACCCGGTGCTGATGGCCGCCCGCTCGATCGCGGTCCTCGACCGGGTGTGCGTCGGCTACCGGCAGCGGCGCCGGGGCAACATCCTGGCCACCACCAGCCGCAAGCACTTCGACGTCTTCGAACAGTACGACCGGGTCTTCGCGTTCATCGACGCCCGCCCCGAACTCGCGCCGTGGCGGCCGGTGATCCACCGCAGGATGCTCGACCACTTCTGCACGCTGTTCACCGCCCGGGGCCGGCTGCCGCACGACAGCCGCGCGGAGTTCTTCCGCCGGGCCCGCGCCCACTGCGCCCGCTACCGCACGCCCGGCGCCCCCGTCCCGCGCCGCGCCCGGCTGCGCCACGGCCTGATCCGGCTGGGCGCGCACCGCACGTACCGGGCGCTGTGGACCGCGCAGTCGCTGCTCGGCCGGCTGCGGAAGACCGGCGGAGCCGTCCGCCGGGTGCTGCGGGCCGCCGCCCTCCAGGCGTACTACCGCGTCCAGTTGCGGCTGCCCGTCCAGGCGGACCGGGCCGTGTTCGCCGCGTACTGGCACGGCGGGTACGCCTGCAACCCGGCGGCGATCGAGGCGAAGGCCCGCGAACTGGTCCCCGGCCTGCGGACCGCCTGGATCTGCCGCCCCGAGGACGCGCAGACCCTGCCCACCGCAACGCGCCGGATCACCCCCGGGACGTACGGCTACTGGCGGGCGCTGGCCCGCTCCGGGTATCTGGTGAACAACGTCAACTTCGACCGGCGGCTGGTCAAGCGGCGCGGCCAGGTGCTGCTCCAGACCCACCACGGCACCCCGCTCAAGACCATGGGCCTCGATCTCCAGGACCGGCCGGCCGCGGCCCGCGGGACGGACTTCGGGCAGCTGCTCGCCAATGTCGACAAGTGGGACTTCTCCCTCTCCGCGAACCGGCACTCCACCCTCGTCTGGGAGAAGGCCTATCCGTCGGCCTCCGAGAGCTGCGCGACGCTGGAGTACGGGTATCCGCGCAATGACATCTACCAGCGGGCCACCGCCGGCGACGTGGCGCGGCTGCGCGCGTCGCTCGGCATCCCCGAGGGCGCCCTGGCCCTGCTGTACGCGCCCACGCACCGCGACTACCGGCGCGGCCGGCCATCCCTGCTCGACCTGGTACCTCTGCTGCGGGTCCTCGGCCCGGGCTCCGTGATCCTGCACCGCGCGCACTACTCGTACGGCGCCGCGCCGGTCCTCGAACCGCACCCGCGGATCATCGACGTCGGCGGCCACCCCTGTGTCGAGGCGCTCGCGCTCGCCTCGGACGCGCTGCTCACGGACTACTCGTCGCTGATGTTCGACTACGCCAATCTGGACCGGCCCGTCGTCATCCACTGCGGCGACCGCGAGGCGTACGAAGCGGCCCGCGGCACCTACTTCGACCTGCGCGCCTGCCCGCCCGGCGCGATCGCGCACAACGAGGACGAGCTGCTGGACATCTTCGCGACCGGCCACTGGTGCGGCGCCCGCGCCGCCCGGCTGCGCGCGGCGTTCCGGGACCGTTTCTGTCCGTACGACGACGGGCACGCGGCGGAACGAGTGGTGCGCCGGGTCTTCCTGGGCGACACGGCCGTGCGACCGCCCGCGATCGCGCCGGCCCTGCGGCAGCCGGTACCGGCGGTGGGCCGTCCGGCGCAGGTCCCGGCAGCGCTCCCCGGGCCGGCCGCCGCCACGGTCCCCGCGGACCGGCAGGCGTCCGCGGACCTCGGCCTCGCCGGCCCCCGGCCCGCCGACCGCCCCTGACGGCGCCCCTCCCCCGAACCCCCAAGAATCCCCGTCCGAGAAAGAGCCCGTATGCCCCGGCTGAGTGTCATCATCCCCGTCCGCCGCGCCCGAGGGCAGCTGCGCGAGTGCCTGGAGTCGGTGCTCGGCCAGTCGTTCACGGACATCGAGGTGATCGGGGTCGACGACGGTGCGCCGGACGGTTCGGGGCTGCTCCTCGACGAGTTCGCCGCCCGGGACAGCCGGGTCCAGGCGATCCATCTGCCGCCGGGGGCGGGCGCGGACGGGCGGCGCAACGCCGGGGCCGAGCGGGCCGTCGGCGACTACCTCCTCTTCCTGGAGGGCACCTTCGTCCAGCTGCCGGGTGCCCTGCGGGCCGTCGCCGACCGGCTGGACGCCGCCGGCGACCCCGAACTGCTGCTGTTCGGCCACCACAGGCGCCCGTTCCGGGGCCATCCCCGGCCGACCCGGTCGCTGGAGCTGCTCGGCGAACTGCCCGCGGACCGGCTCACCCTCACCGAGCACCCCGTCCTCCTGGACATCGCCCCGGTCTCCTGGAACCGCGCCGTGCGCCGCGCCCTCCACGAGGGCGAGAAATTGGCCTTCGGGCCGGGGCCGCACGGCGAGCGGAGGTACGCGCTCCAGACCCTCGCCGCGGCCGGATCCGTCGCCGTACTCCCCACCGCCTGCGTCGAACACCGCGGCGGGCGCCGGCTTCCCGTTCCGGTCGACGGAACGGAACCGGCGGACGGCTCGACACCGCACGAACTCGTCGACGCGTACGCCGCCCTGATGGAGTTCGTACGGGACCGGCCGCCGCTGCACCCCGTGCGCCCCCTGCTCTTCGAGCGGGCCGTCCAGGAACTCCTCGCCGCATACCCGTCGGTGACCCGGCGACGCAGGCGCTACGTACGGTCCGCGGCCGCGTTCATCCGCGCGCACCGGCCCGAGGGGCACCGCTTCCCGGGCGGCGCCAGGGGGCTGCGACCGCGGCTGATGGGCGACGGCCGGTACGCCGCGCTCGGCGCCCTCGACATGGTCCTGGCCATGCGCCGGAGCCTGCGGGCGGCGCCCGGCGCGGTCCGGGCGTGGGCCGGGCGCACCCTCGCCTCGCGCTACTACTGGTGGCAGCGCCGGCTTCCGCTGGACCCCGGGCTCGCCGTCTACGCCGCCTACTGGAACCGCGGGGTGAGCTGCAATCCGGAGGCCGTGTTCCGCAAGGCCCAGGAGCTGGCCCCGCAGGTGCGAGGCGTGTGGGTGGTGGCGAAGAACCACCTGGACGCGATGGACCGGGACGTCGACCACGTGGTGCCGGGAACCCGCCGCTACTGGCGGCTGCTGGCCCGGGCCACGTACTTCTTCAACAACGTCAACTTCCCCGACCACCTGGTCAAACGCCCCGGCCAGGTCCATGTGATGACCCACCACGGCACCCCGCTGAAACTCATGGGGCTGGACCAGCAGGACTACCCGGCGGCGGCCCAGGGCCTGAACTTCGACCGGCTGCTCCAGCGCGTCGACCGGTGGGACTGGAGCGTCGCCGCGAATCCGCACTCCGCCGAGGTCTGGGCCCGCGCCTATCCGGGCGCCGCCCGGTCCCTGGAATCGGGCTACCCGCGCAATGACGTCTTCGCAACAGCGACCGACGAGCGGATCGCACAGATCCGCGAGGGCCTCGGCATCCGGCCCGGCCGGCGCGCCATCCTGTACGCGCCGACGCACCGCGACTACGAGGCGGCGTTCACCAGCCGACTCGATCTGGTCCGGTTCTGCGATGCGCTCGGCCCGGACACCGTGGTGCTGGTCCGCGCCCACTACTTCTACGAGGGTGCCGGGCTGCCGGAGCACCCTTCGCTCCTCGACGTCTGCGACCATCCGCGGATCGAGGAGCTGTGCCTGGCGGCGGACGCGCTGGTGACGGACTACTCGTCGGTGATGTTCGACTACGCGCATCTGGACCGCCCGATCGTGGTGCACGCCCCCGACTGGGAGACGTACCGCACGGTTCGCGGGGTCTGCTTCGACCTGCTGTCCCACAAGCCCGGCGACACCCCCGGCGCGGTCTCCGCCGACACGGACGAGCTGGCCCGGATCTTCCTCGACGGCAGCTGGGAGAGCCCGGCGAACGAGGCGCTGCGGGCCGCGTTCCGGGCCCGGTTCTGTCCGTACGACGACGGGCGGGCCGCGGAGCGGGTGGTGCGGACGGTGCTGCTGGGGGAGAGTGCGGTGCCGGGCCCGTCCGGCGGCGCGCCCTGAATCGCCGGACGGGCGTGGTTCTCGGTGTTACTGGCCGGCCATCACCGTGACGAGGCCGATGACCACGAGCAGCGAGCCGCACCAGGTCCACATCGAGGTCCGCTCGTGCAGCACGGTCGCCCCGGCCAGCACGATCAGCAGATATCCGAGGGCGTTGAACGGGTAGGCGATGGACAGCGGCACCGTGGCCAGGGTGGTCATCCAGGCGAGGGCGGACACCGCGAAGACCAGCAGGCCGAGGACGACCCACGGGCTGCTCGCGGCGCGCAGGGCGACGGAACCGCCGCCGTGCGCGGCGGCGGCCGCGGCGCCCTTCATCCCGTGCTTGAGCATGATCTGCCCACCCGCCGACGAGAACACGGCGAACAGCAGCAGCATCAGACTGGGGAGGGTCATGGCCATGCTCCTGACTGCGGCGACCGGGGTGTCGGACGCCGGGGCGGGGGTGGGACGGGGGACGGCGGCCTCAGACGCCGGCCCGGTCGGCAGTGGCGTACTGTCGGTTGAGGATGTCCTGTACATCGACGTGCTCTCCAGCGAAGATCGTCTCGGCCGCGTGCGGGGTGAGCAGGGCGACGTGCTGATAGCCGAACAGCGTCGGCCGGATCCGGGTGAGCAGCTTCGACATCCCGCCGAGGACCACGGGGAGCGGTCCGCCGCCGAGGAGCGCCCAGAACGGGGCCCCGGTGGAGGTGATGTGGAGGACGTCGTAGCCGGCGTTCCTGACCGTCCGGCGCAGGCTGGCCCGGGTGAAGAAGCGCAGATGCGTTTCGTCGAGGATGCCGCGCCGGTCGTAGTCGAAGACTCCGAGCGCGACCCGCAGCCTGGAGTACCAGTGGCTGAAGTTCGGTACGGAGAGCAGCACATGGCCGCCGGGCCGCAGCACGGTGGCGGCCTCGGCGAGCACCCGCTCGGGGCGGGAGAGGTGCTCGATGACATCGCCCGCGACCACGTAGTCGTAGTCGGCGCCGATCTCCAGGGGCAGCCCCTCCTCCAGGTCGGCGAGGTGGAAGCGGGTGCATTTCTCGCGTACGCCGGGGACTTCGACGTAGTCCACGCCCGTCACCTCGTGACCGAGAGCTTCGAGGCGCTGCGCGAAGAGACCGCCGGAGCAGCCGAGGTCGAGGACCCGGCCGGGCGGGAGGCCGCGCATCTTCTCCAGGATGACGGCGTGCGAGGAACCGTCGCCCTCCTTGAACGCGTACTCGACGGGTTTGGGGATCCAGGCGCAGGTGCCGAACCCCTTGACGGCGAGCCGGTATTCGAGGACGTCCTTGACGACGTCCTTCGCGTACTTCATGCCGTTGACGTAGCAGATCTCGTCGCCGTAGTAGGTGGGGACGGGGATCTCCTTGATCCGCATTCCTTCGTTGAGCAGCTGGACGATGATCTGGGTGTCGAAGTCGAACGCGTCGGTGTTGCGGTGGATCGGCAGCTTCTTGAGCGCGGCGACGCTGTAGGCGCGGTACCCGGAGTGGAATTCGGTGAGCCGCGAGCCGAGAAGGGCGTTCTCCAGGCGGGTGAGAATGCGGTTGCCGAGCCATTTGTACACCGGCATGCCGCCCTTGAGAGCGGATCCGGATTTCATCATCCGTGAGCCGAACACGGCCTCGCATTCGCCGCGTTCGATCGGTGCGACCATGTCGGGCAGGAATTCGGGGGCGTACTGCCCGTCGCCGTGCAGCAGCACGATGATGTCGAGTCCGTGTTCGGCGGCCAGTGCGTATCCGGCCTTCTGGTTTCCGCCGTAGCCGAGGTTCTTGGTGTGCCGCATCACCACCGTCCGCGGCATTCCCTCCGTCTGCGACCAGCGGCAGCCCGCAGTGAAGGTCGCGTCATGGCTCGCGTCGTCGAGAATGAGGACCTCGGCGACCTTGGACCGGAAGTCTTCCGGAATGCGGTCGAGGGTCCTCTCCAGTGTCGTCTCGGCGTTGTACGCGACCACCAGGATGCCGATCCTGGGGCTCGGGCTTTCCTTCACGGGACGTTCTCCAGTTGTGCTCGGTGCTCGGTGCTCTGCGCTCGGCGAAATCGGGGCTCTGAAGGGGGTGGTCAGTTGACGGCGGAGCCGGTGGGGTGCGAGGTGCGGGGCGCCTTGACCAGGGGCCGCTCGGCGCAGGATTGCGGGCGTACGGCCGCCGGTGCGGCGAGGATCTTGCGGATTCCGCTGAGAAGAGCGGCGGCGAGGACGAACCAGCCGGCCTCGCCGAAGTGCAGCGCCGTTTCGCTCCAGTGCACGGCCGAGCGCCCGCGGTAGCCGAGGACCGCCGTCAGGCCGAGCAGGCAGCTGTACGTGGCGCCTTCCCAGAACCCGATGACGAACAGCCCGGCGGCGGCCCAGGTCAGGTACTGCAGCGCGGAAGCGGTGGAGAGCAGCAGCAGGAGGCCCATCGTGACGCCGACGACACCGGGCAGTTGCGCGGGCCGCAGCCAGGCGAGCCAGACCCCGGCTGCCACGCAGACCAGTACGAAGAGGAAGTGGCCCTCGCCCTGCACGAAGGTGATGAAGGACTGCGGCAGGCCGAGCGCGTCGGCGAACCGGACGATGCCCCAGAGGCGGTAGTTGCCGCCCGCGTACTCCAGGACGTTCTCCGTGAGGTTCCGCGGCACGGTCGCCAGGACCGGCCCCCAGACGAGGGCGATCAGGGCGGTGAACCCCGCGGTGAAACGGAGGAGTGCGGGCCGGCCGGCCCGCAGCGCGACGACGAACAGCGCCGGGATCGCCACCACCGGGATGAACTTGATGCTGATCGAGAGCGCCGCGCTCACCCCGGCGGCCAGCGGTGCCTTCCGGTCGACGAGCAGATGGGCGGCGGCCAGGGCGAACGTGATGGCGACCGCGTCGGTGTTGCCGTGGTAGCCGGAGGTGGCGATCAGTACGGGGCTGAAGGCCACGCCCACACCGCAGGCGACCGCCGCGCCGAGGGAACCGCGCCGCCGCACGATTTCGAACACGATGAGCGCGCAGCAGAAGTCGGCGATCGAGGCGGGCGATCTGATCAGCGTTCCGAACGGAATTCCGAGTTCGGAGAGGTCGTTCAGGCCGAGAAGCATCCAGCCGGCCAGGGGCGGATGGTTGTAGACGGGAAGTCCCGGCAGCGGCTGTTCGTAAATCCGAATGGGGCCGTAACGCACGATGGCCCGGGCGAAACCGTGAAAGATCCGCACATCGGCCGGGCCCGGCATATTCGCCGCGATCAGCATTCGGGTCAGGAGCCCGATGGCCGCGGCGACGAGCACCACCGCTCTCGCCCGTCGCACGTCCCAGGTTTCGCATCGCATTCGGATACCCATGAAAACAGAACGTAGCAACCCGGGGACGTCGAGTGACGCAGCGTTGGCCGTATGTGCGGGGTTCACGGCTTCAGTGCCCTTCGAATGTGTACAGATTTCCGAATTCCCGTATCACTCGAATGGTTCAGACGGTGCCCGCCGCCCCTGGCCGTTCGGGGCCGGTCGGGGCCGGTCCGGGGTCCCGGAGCATCCGGTCGACCACGCCCGCCGCCGCGTGTCCGTCGTCGAGGTCGCAGAAGTCCCGGCGAAATGCCTCGTACGCCTGTGTGTGTCCCCTGGTGGCCCGTTCCGGGTCGCGCAGCGCCTCGATCAGCCCGGCGGAGCCCGGGATCAGCGGGCCGGGCGCGCGGGTCTCGAAGTCGAAGCAGAAGCCGCGCAGCGTGTCGCGGTAGTGCGCCAGGTCGTGGGTGTGGAAGAGCATGGGGCGGCCGGTCTGGGCGAAGTCGAACATCAGTGAGGAGTAGTCGGTGACCAGCGCGTCGCTGATCAGCATCAGCTCGCCGACGTCCCCGTAGCGCGAGACGTCACGGACGAAGCCGCTGCCGCTGTCCGGCAGCCGGTCGGTGACCAGGTAGTGGCGGCGCACCAACAGGACGGTGTCCGCACCGAGTTCGCGTTCGGCGACGGCCAGGTCGATGCGCAGGTCGAGGGCGTAGCGGCCGCCGCCCTGCGGCCGGTCCTCGCGCCAGGTCGGCGCGTACAGCACGACCCGCTTGGCGTCGGGGATACCGAGCCTCCCCCGGACCGCGGCGACCTTGGTCCGGTCGGGGGCGTGGAACAGGTCGTTGCGGGGATAGCCGCACTCAAGGACCTCGCCCCGGTAGCCGAACGAGCGCCGCAGGACGGGGGTGGAGAAGCGGTTCGGGGAGACGAGGACGCTCCACTGCCGGGCGCGCTGCTCGATGGTGGCGAGGTAGGCGGCGTTGGCGCAGGCGGTACCCGCGAGGTCGAGGCCGATGCGCTTGAGGGGGGTGCCGTGCCAGGTCTGGACGACGCACTGGCCCTCGCGTCGCTCGAACCACTCCGGCAGCTGGGTGTTGGTGACGAGGTGGCGGCTGGTGGCCAGCGCCTCGTACCAGGCGGTGGAGCCGTGTTCGACGGCCGTGGCACCCGCCGGGACCCGGGCCTGCTGGTCGCTCACCACCCACAGGTGCTCCGACTCGACACCCCTGCGGACCATTTCCTCGTGGATGGCCCGCGGTGAGTCGGAGTACTGGCGGCCGTCGAAGCTGCTGAACAGCACGGTGTCGCGCAGCGGCGCGGTGCGTCGTCGGCTCCGGTACGCCTCACGCAGCAGCCGCTTGCCGTGTGCGCCGCGTTCCGCGGGGGTGAGCACCGGGGCGCAGTTGATCAGCAGTTGGTCGTGGAAGCGCCGTTCGACGAGGTACTTCCGGCCGGTGAGGGTGCGGGCGGCGGGCAGGGTGCGGTGGGCGGCGGCCGGGATGCGCAGCGGGGCGTCGTACGCGTCGTCCAGGGCGCCTTTCTCGCGGAGGAAGAGGTACCAGTGGCCCTGGCCCAGCGGCAGTTGCCCGCCCGGTCCCTCGACGGCGTCCGGCCGGAGTACGGCCCTGAACCGGCGGGTTCCGGCCGCGCCGGAGAAGGCCAGCGGGAAGGCCGCCTCCTCCCCGTGTCCGCTGTGCCTGGTCACCAGTTCGACGGGGCGGTCCGGGTCGTGGGGGAAGGTGCCCTCCAGGAGGAGTTGGCCGTCCTCCGTCCAGGTCGCCAGGTCGACGGCGGGCTGCACGGTGCGGTCGCTGATCAGCAGATTGCCGCGCGAGCTCGCGGTGAGACCGAGTTCGCGCCGCCGGCCGCCGGCCCCGGCCAGCGGGTAGCGGCCCGGCAGTACGGGCCCCGGCACGTCGATCGGCGTTCTGCGCCCGTCCGGGCCGACGAGATGCAGGCTGTACGGGAGCTGCGCGGGCGCCGTCCCCTCCCCCGCGTCCGCGCGGGCGTCGGCGAAGGCGTCGAGCGGGACGGCGGCGGTGAAGCGCCGCCATCCCGCCGCCGACGGTACGGCCCCGTCCTGGACGGTCACCGGACAGTCGAAGGAGGTGCCGGAGGCCCGGTGGGTGAGCGCGAGACGCAGCGGGCCCTTGACCAGGCGATCGCGGATCATGCCGTCGACGACCACGGTGCCGGCGCCGTCGCCCGTGCCGCCCGCGCGGTGCGTCTCGAAGCGGGCGTCGATCCGCTCGGCGTGCAGCACGAGCCGGCCGTCGTCGAAGGCGGGCACGATCCGGTGGTCGCCGTCGGGGCGGTGCACGGGCGGCGGTGCGGCCGCCTCGTCGGTCGAGAGGCCGGAGCGGCGCAGCATGCCGTGTCCGGCGATGCCGATCTCCAGGCGCCAGGTGAGCCGTTCGGGACTGCCGTCGGCGTCGATGCGGAGCCTGGCCGGGTCGATGACGGTCTCGAAGCCGGAGCGGTCGTAGTCGTGCAGGCTCTGCCGGGACCGGGCGGTGGCCTCGGGCTCGGCGACCGTACGCAGCCGGAGCGGCACCACGTGCCGGCGCCCCGCCCGCAGCCACCCGGCCCGGAACTCGCTGCCCCGCGAGGTCGCGGGCAGGTTCCGGATGTAGGCGTACCCCTTGAGGTGCAGTCGGCCGCCCTGCCAGTGGGCGTCCCGCAGCCGGGCGGTGAGCGGGAGGTCCCGTTCGGTGACCCGCAGCACCGGACTCGGCACGGGCCGGGCGAGCGCCGGGAAGGCGGCGCTACGGCGCCGCAGGCCCCGTACCGCGAAGGCTCCCGGCTCGGCCTTGTCGTGGGCGAGCAGCGCCAGCAGTTCGTCGGCCCGCCGTTCGCGCACCAGGTGCCACATCAGCCGCAGTCGCAGCGGGAGCGCGTCCAGGACCGCGGGGTCGACCTGGTCGGTGAACTCGTTGGCGTACGTGAGGAAGGCACGCCGGTACTCCTCGTCGCCGTCGGGCAGCGCCTCCATGAAGTACCGCAGGTCATGGGCGAGTACGTGGGCCTCGTAGCGCCGTTTGTCGGTGGCGCCGCGGTGCTCGTCGAGGAAGGTGGCGACGCCCAGCACGTGCGAGGCCCGGTCCTGGATGCCGCGGACGACGGCGCGACGCGCGGTGATCGAGCCCGGGCGGTCGCGCCAGTGGTAGACGGCGTCCTTCAGCACGTCGACGGAGCGGGCCAGGAAGTGGGCGGGCAGGACGACCGGGATGTCCTCGTAGAGGGCACCGACCGGGAAGGCGAAGGCGTGCTCGTCCCAGAAGGACCGGCGGAAGACCTTGTTGCAGGCGATCCGGTCGGCGGCGAGGTCCCAGTCACGGGAGATGTGGGTGCGCAGCCGGGTCGTCGCCATCGGCTTGCGGAAGTTGGGCGACTGCTGGAGCCTGCCGGTGGACCGCAGCCGCAGCACGTTGCCGGACGCGAGGTCCGAGCCCGTCTCGTCCAGGGCGCCGAGCAGGAGTTCGTACGCGCGGGGCGGGAGCACGTCGTCGCTGTCGACGAAGGCGAGGTGGCGGGCGCCCGGGTCGCAGTGGCGTACCCCGGTGTTGCGGGCGTGCCCGAGTCCGCCGTTCTCCTGGCTCACCAGCCGGAACCGGCCGTCCTGCGCGGCGAACCCGGCGGCCAGGGCCGCGCTGTTGTCGGTGGACCCGTCGTCGACCATGACCACCTCCAGGTCGGTCATGGTCTGCTCCGCGAGGGACTTCAGGCAGTCCGTCAGATAGAGCTCGACGTTGTGGACGGGTACGACGACACTGAGCCGTGGCGGCATGTTGAGCACGTCCGTTCATCCGGGGCCTGGTTGTCCGTACGGCTCAACCCCGTGACGGGCCGGGGGTCACCGGTTTCGGTCTCTCCCGAACGGGTGACATCGGCCGCGCCGGGCTTACGACCTCACCCGCGACGGAGAGCGGGTGAGGTCGTTACTCGCCGCCGCCGAGGAACAGCCGCCGCACCACGCGCTCGGCCGCGTGTCCGTCGTCGTACGGGCAAAAGCGCGCCCGGAACGCCGCCCGCAGCTGCGCCGTCCGCGCCGAGCGCCACTCGCCCGTCCTGAACAGTTCCAGCAGTTCGTCGTCGGTGGTGGCGACCGCACCCGGGGTCTCGCCGGGGCGTCCGGAGAGCAGGTCGAAGTAGGTGCCGCGCGAGGCCCGGTAGGCGGCCCAGTCCGGGGCGTGACTGATGATCGGGCGGTCCAGGCAGGCGTAGTCGAACATCAGCGACGAGTAGTCGGTGATCAACGCGTCGGAGACCAGGCAGAGTTCCTCGACGGACGGATGGCCCGTCACGTCCACTACCCGGGCGCTGTCCGGCGCCGCCGAGCGGCCGTAGAAGTAGTGCGCGCGGACCAGCACCACGTACCGCGGCCCGAGTTCGCGGGTCAGCCGGTCCAGGTCGAGGTGGGGGACGAAGCCCTTGCGGTAGTCGCGGTGGGTCGGTGCGTACAGCAGCACCGTCCGGTCCGGGTCGAGGTGGAGGCGCTGCCGGATCGCCGCGGTCTGCTCGGGGGTGGCGGTGAAGAAGACGTCGTTGCGCGGGTAGCCGAGGCCCAGATGCTCGTATCCGGACGGGTAGACCCGGTCCCAGATCTCCGTGGTGTGCGGATTGGCGGAGAGCGAGAAGTCCCACTGGTCGGCGTGGGCGACGATCTTCTCGAAGCTGATGCCGTTGGTGAGGGCGGGGTAGGAGCGCTGGTCCAGGCCCATGGTCTTCAGCGGGGTGCCGTGGTGGGTCTGGAGGTAGCGCTGTCCGGGGCGCTTGGTGAAGCCGCCGGGAAAGCTGGAGTTGTTGATCAGGTACGTGGCGGTGGCCATGATCCGCCAGTACGCGAGGGAGCCCTCGATGACGTACGGGACGTCGGGCGGCATGCGGTCGCGGTGCCGGGACGAGACCACCCAGACGCCCTGGATGTGCGGGGCCAGTTCGAGGGCCTTGGCGTGGATCGCGGCCGGGTTGCAGGCGACGCCGCGGTTCCAGTAGGCGCCGTACACGGCGAGGTTCGGGTCCAGGGGGCGCAGCAGGTCGGCGCGGTAGGCGGCGCGCGTGAGGCGGGCCCGGAGCGTCTTCCTGCCTCGGCGCAGGGCTTCCCCGGTGCGGGTGCGGCCGGTGCGGACGGCCTCCTGGGCGCGGTGGACGGCATAGCTGCCGGGGAGGTCCGCGGCGCGGTGGAAGGCGGCGCGGTCCTCGGGGGCGATCCGGCCGGGGTCGGCGAGGAGGGTCCGCAGATGGCGGGTGCGGGCGGCCCGGATCCGCGGGTCGTGGCCGGTCGCGGCGAGCAGCCGTTCGTACGCGTCGAGGATCGCGAAGTGGTGGCGGCCGGGCGTGGTGGCGAAGGTGCCGGTGCGGCGGGCGCGGTGGCGGACGCAGACCCGGTCGAGGGTGTCGAGCGTGCCGGTGTCGGAGGCCAGGAGGGTGGCGCTCAGGACGGGGAGGACGTCCTCGTAGGGGCCGTCGGTGAAGCGGAGGCCGTGCGCGCTCCAGAAGGCGCGGCGCAAGAGGCGCGGGGTGGCGGTGGAGAAGCCGTCGGGGCCGGTTTGCGGGGGCGTGACGGTGCCCCACCAGTCGATCCGGTCGTGTCCGAGGAGGAGCACGTCCGGTTCGCTCCCGGCCAGCCGGGCGGTGATCGCGTCCAGGGCGCCCGGTCGCAGCAGGTCGTCGCCGTCGAGGAAGAGCAGATACCGGCCCCGCGCCTCGGCGGCCCCGGCGTTGCGGGCCGGACCCGCGCCGCGGTGCTCGGGAAGGGTGAGCACCCCGGCCCTCGGGTCGCGCGCCGCGAACTCGGCGGCGATCTCGGCGCTGCCGTCCCGCGAGCCGTCGTCGACGACGAGCAGCTCCAGCTCACCGGAGCCCCGGCCGAGCACGGACTCCAGCGTCGCCCTGAGATATCCCTGAGCACGGTGGACGGGCACGACGACACTGAGGAGCATGGCAGCCGAGCGTAATCGCGCAGTCACCGCGCACCGAATCGCGTGTTCACCCGTTCGGGGCAGTGCCGGTGACCCGGCGCGTCCGCCCCGGTTGACCTGGCATGAAGCCGCGCCTCAGTGTCGTCGTCCCGGTCCACAACGTCGAGGACTATCTGGAGGACTGCCTGCGCTCGGTGGCCGAACAGTCGGTCGCCGACATCGAGGTGATCCTCGTCGACGACGGTTCGACGGACGGCAGTACGGCCATCGCCCGGGAGTTCGCCGCCCGCGACCGCCGCTTCCGCTATGTCCGCCGGCCCAACGGGGGGCTGAGCGCGGCCCGTAACACCGGCGTGCGGCACACCACCCAGGGCGTGCCGTATCTGGCGTTCGTCGACAGCGACGACATCGTCGTCCACGACGCCTACGCGCGGATGCTGGCCTCCCTGGAGTCGACCGGCTCCGACCTCGCGACCGGCAACGTGTGGCGGCTCACCGAGCGGGGGCGGCAGCAGGCCTGGCAGTACCGCTGGCTGACCACCACCCGGGCGCGCACCCACATCGGCCGCGATCCGCGGCTGCTCGCCGACCGGGTCGCCTGGAACAAGGTGTTCCGGCGCTCCTTCTGGGACCGGCACGCCTTCGCCTTCCCGGAGGGGAAGCTCTACGAGGACACTCCGGTGATGATCCCGGCCCACTTCCTCGCCGGCTCGGTCGACGTGCTGCACGAGCACGTCTACTACTGGCGGGTGCGCGAGGGGTCGATCACCCGGCGGCGTACGGATGTGCGCGGCGTACGGGACCGGATCGCGGCGTGCGAGCAGGTCAGCGCGTTCCTGGCGGGCCGGGGCGGGGTCGGACACGGCGGTGCGCGGCGCCGCTACGACCTCTCGTGCCTGCGCGACGACTTCGTGTACTTCCTGGAGGGGCTCGCCATGGGCGGGCCCGCGTACCGGGAGGCGTTCATGGCGGACGCGGGGGCGTTCCTGGACCGGATGGAGCGGATGGACGGGGCGGCCAGGTCGAGCCGGGCCGTGGCGCACGAGCTGCCGGTGGAGCTGCGGATCAAGTGGCTGCTGGTGAAGGAGCGCAGGCTCGCGGAGCTGCTCGCCGTGCTCGCCTTCGAACGGGCCAACGGCGCCGGAACGTTCCTGGTGGGCGGTGTGCCGGGGCGGCGGCAGGCCGGATTCCCCGGCATTCCGGACGCCCCCCGGCTCGCCCGTGCCGATCTCCCGGCCGTGGCACGGCTGTTGGAGGCGCAGTGGGGCGACGACGGAAGGCTGCGGCTGCGCGGCTACGCGTACATCCGCAATCTGCCGGCCGGGTCGCCGCGCCACTCGCTGAAGGTGGGCATGGTGCGCGCGACCCGTGGCCAGCAGCTGCGGACGGTGCCCGTACGAAACGTTCCCGCACCCGAGGCGACCATCAACTCCGGTCAGCAACTGCACAGTTACGACCAGTCGGGCTTCGAGCTGACGCTCGACCCGCGTCGACTGCGGCCCGGCGGCTGGCTGGTGGGCATGATGGTGGCCGCTCATGGCACGGTCCGCCGGGTGGCCGTGCGCGCGGTGGACGCGGGGGCGGTCCAGCCGCACGTCCGGGACCTGGGCGACGGACGGCGGGCCGTGCTCGACTACGCGGGCGGGCGGCTCCGGCTGACCCTGACGCAGCTGCCGGCCCGGTGCGAGGACCGTCGCATCGGCGAGGAGCTGCTGTTGACCGGCCGGCTGTACGGGGGTGCCCGGCCGAAGGCCCTGGTGCTGACCTGCGACGGGGTCGCGGACCAGGAGTTCGGCCACCCCGTCGAGTGCCGGGCGGACGGGCGCTTCACGGTACGGATTCCGCTCGCCGACCTCGCCGGGATGGCGGCCGCGCCCGCGTCCTCGCACCGGGCGCCGCGCGAGGTCGAACCGGAGCCGGGCGGGCGGTGGCGGGCGCGGCTGGTGCTGGCGGACGGGTCGCGGGTGCCGCTGGCGGCGGCCCCGGAGGTGGCGCCGCCGGTGGTGGCCGACGCGGCGGGCGAGCTGGTGCTGGACCTGAGCGGGCAGCCGTTCGCGGACGGGGCCGCGTGGACGTCGGACGGGGCGCTGCGGGTGGAGGGCGTGACCGGCGCCGGGGCGGGCGTACGGCAGGGCGAGGGGCCCGCCCACCTCGTGCTGCGGCACGAGACGCTGCGCGAGACGGTGTCCGTCCCCGTCACCCACCACGAGGAACGGCGCGCCGGGGTGTACGAGGGGCGACGTTTCACCGCGTTCCTCGCGCCCTCGGTGGCCGCGGGGCTGCCCGAGGGCCGCTGGGAGGCGCACCTGGGTGGCCGGCCGGTCCGGGTGCTGACCGCGCTCGCCGCCCGGCTGCCGCTCCGCCGCACAGGGACGGACGCCAACACCCCCGCCGCCGACCGGGAGTTCGCCCTCGACCGCCGGTTCGGCGACCGGCTGACCGTACGGACGGGGCCGGTCCTCGCGGTCTCCGAACAGGGCGCGTACCGCCGGGCCGAACTGCGCCGCACGCACTACCCGGCCCGGCGCGCGCTGCCGCTGCGGGACACCGTCCTCTACACGGGCGGCGACTCACCCCGCGCCGTCCACGCCGAACTGGTGCGCCGGAGAGTGGAGTCGGAGCAGCTCTGGGTCACCGACGGGCTCCACGGCCACATCCCGCCCACCGCCGTCCCGGTCATCGAGCACAGTGCCGCCTGGTACGAGGCGCTGGCGCGGTCCCGCCGGATCGTCACCGCCGACCAGCTGCCCGAGTGGTTCGAGCGGCGGCCCGGCCAGATCGTCGTACAGACCTGGCACGGCACCCCGCTCGGCCGCTTCGGCACGGATCTGGACGGCACCCTGTACGCGGACCACCACGAACTCGCCTCGCTGCCGCGCCGGGCGGCCCAGTGGTCCGTCCTGGTCTCCCCCAGCCGCCACTCCACCCCGCTGCTGCGCCGTGCGCTCGGCTACGGGGGCGAGGTCCTGGAGGCGGGTTCCCCGGCCAACGACCTGCTCTTCTCGGCCGACCGGGCCAAGACCGCCGAGCGAGTCCGGCGCCGGCTCGGCATCCCGGACGGCCGCCGGGTCGTGCTGTACGCGCCGACCTACCGTGACCAGCTGGCCCACCCGCCCGGCGCCGACGGCGAGCGGCTCCGCTACCGCTGGGATCCGGCGCTCGACCTGGCCGCCCTGGCCCGGTCCCTCGGCGACGGCCACACCCTCCTGGTGCGGCGCCATCCGCGGGTGACCGGGAGCGTGCCCGAGGGGCACGGCGTACGCGACGTGTCGGCGCACCCGGACACCGCTCAGCTGCTGCTGATCGCGGATGTGCTGGTGACGGACTACGCGGGGCTGATGTTCGACTACGCGCACACGGGCCGCCCGATCCTCTTCCACACCTACGACCTGGCGCACTACCGCGACACGGTGCGCGGTTTCTGCCTGGACTTCGAGGCCCGGGCGCCCGGGCCACTGCTCGTCGGCACGGACGAGATCGCCGGGGCCCTGCGCGATGGCGGCGCCCTGACCGCGTCGGCGGTCCGGCACGCGCAGGCGTACGAGAGTTTCCGCCAGGACTTCTGCGACCTGGACGACGGCGGGGCGGCGGCGCGGGTCGCGGACCGGCTGCTGGCCGAACGGTAGCGCCTACCCGGCCCGGTTCCTGAGCGCGGCGACGGCCGACCCGGCCAGGTCGTCGAGGTAGCCCTTGGGCAGCGGGGTGCGGACGACGGCGAGCCGCCAGTAGAGCGGACCGACGATCAGGTCCAGCGCACGGTCCGGGTCGCTGTCCTCGGGCAGCTCGCCGCGCGCCACGGCGTCCCGTACGACGACGGCGGCGATGCCCTGCTGCGGGTCGAGCAGGGCGGCCTTGATCGTGTCGGAGATCTCCGGACTGCGGGCCGCCTCGACCAGCAGGTCCGGGATGACCTGCGAGGCGACGGGGTGGCGCAGGGCGTAGGCGGCCAGTTCCAGTACGGCGCGGACATCCCCGTACAGCGAACCCGTGGCCGGAGCCGGCATGCCCTGGACGGCGACGGCCGAGACCAGGTCGAGGACCAGGGCCAGCTTGGACTTCCAGCGGCGGTAGACGGCCGTCTTGCCGACGCCCGCCCGCCGGGCGATGCCCTCGATGGACATCCGGGCGAAGCCCACCGCGGCCAGTTCCTCGAAGACGGCGCTGCGAATCGCATCGGTGACGTCCTCGCGCAGCACAGCGGCTCCGGCGGGGACACGGCGGCGGGTTCCCGGGTCGGTGGTCATGGCCGAATCATAGTCCGTCACGACGAAACGGTTGCGTTGCGACGTAGTGCGCCCTACCCTCAGCGTTGCGACGATACGGTCCCGTCCCGTCGATCGTCGTGTTCCTGCCCTCCCGTCGAAAGCGATCGTGGTGAGCCAGACAACAACCCCACCGGCCCCGGCCGACACCCCCGCCGGTACCCCCTCCCCGGTGTACGCGCCGGGCGAGCTGGCCGCGCTCGCCGCCCGCCACGGACTGACGATGAGCGGGGCCCGGCCCTCGCTGGTCGCGTACGTCCGGCAGCTGTGGGGGCGGCGGCACTTCATCACGGCGTTCGCCACCGCCAAGCTGACCGCGCAGTACAGCCAGGCGAAGCTCGGCCAGATCTGGCAGATCATGACCCCGCTGCTGAACGCGACGGTCTACTACTTCATCTTCGGCGTCCTGATGGACACGAAGCGCAACGTCGAGGACTTCGTGCCCTTCCTCGTCACCGGCGTGTTCATCTGGACCTTCACCGCCAGCTCGATCACCGCGGGCACCCGTGCGATCAGCGGCAACCTGGGCCTCGTCCGGGCCCTGCACTTCCCGCGCGCCTCGCTGCCGATCGCGCTGGCCCTGCAGCAGCTCCAGCAGCTGCTGTTCTCACTGGGCGCGCTGGTGCTGATCCTGATCGGGTTCGGACAGTTCCCCAAACCGTCCTGGGTGCTGGCAGTTCCGGCGCTGATCCTGCAGGCCGTCTTCAACACCGGTGTCTCCATGGTGGTGGCGCGGCTGGCCGCCCGGACGCCGGACATCGCCCAGCTGATGCCGTTCATCCTGCGCACCTGGATGTACGCCTCGGGCGTCATGTGGAGCGTGGACGCGCTCCTCAAGGGCGACCGGGTTCCGCACTTCGTGAAGGTGATGCTGGAGTGCAATCCGGCGGCCGTCTTCATCGACCTGATGCGGTTCGCGCTCATCGACAGCTTCACCCGGGCCCAGCTGCCCCCGCATGTGTGGGCGATCGCCACGGGCTGGGCGCTCGTGTGCGGGGTGGGCGGCTTCGTGTACTTCTGGCAGGCGGAGGAGCGGTACGGACGTGGCTGACAACAACAAGCGGGTGCCGACCGTCGTCGTGGACGACGTGCACATCACGTACAAGGTCAACGGCGCCCGTACCGGAAAGGGCAGCGCCACCTCTGCGCTCAGCCGCATCGTCTCGCGCCGGCAGACCACCGGGGTGCGCGAGGTGCACGCCGTGAAGGGGGTGAGTTTCGCCGCGTACAAGGGCGAGGCCATCGGCCTGATCGGTTCCAACGGTTCGGGGAAGTCGACGCTGCTGAAGGCGATCGCCGGTCTGCTGCCCGCGACGAAGGGCCGGGTGCACACCCAGGGCCAGCCCTCCCTGCTCGGAGTGAACGCGGCGCTGATGAGCGATCTGACCGGCGAGCGCAACGTCGTGCTCGGCGGCCTCGCGATGGGGATGACGCGGGCCCAGATCCGCGAGCGCTACCAGGGGATCGTCGACTTCTCCGGCATCAACGACAAGGGCGACTTCATCACCCTGCCGATGCGGACGTACTCCTCCGGCATGGGCGCCCGGCTGCGCTTCTCGATCGCGGCCGCCAAGAGCCATGACGTCCTCCTGATCGACGAGGCCCTGTCCACCGGCGACGCCAGGTTCCAGCGGCGCAGCAAGGAACGGATCATCGAGCTGCGCAAAGAGGCCGGCACGGTCTTCCTGGTCAGCCACAGCAACAAGTCGATCACCGAAACCTGCGACCGGGCGATCTGGCTGGAGGCGGGAACCCTGCGGATGGACGGTCCGGCCGACGAGGTCGTGGCCGCGTACGAGGAGTTCACCGGCAAGAAGTAGCGGACGCCCCCGGCATGAGGGCGGGGCGGCCACCGGAAACCCCGGCGACCGCCCCGCCCCACCACCCGCTACGCGTGCGTACGCAGCAACGTCCGCATCGTCCGCATGGCCACCGACAGGTTCGCCAGGTCGAACGAGTCCGATCCCCGGATCTCCTCAAGCGTGGAGCGCGACCGCGTGAGGATCGCCGCGTTCTTCTCCTCCCACGCCATGAACCGCTCCTCCGGGGTCGAGGTCCCGTTGCCCACGGACAGCACATCCGCGGTGAGCGCGGCGTGCGCGGCGTACAGGTCCTCCCGGATGGACGCCCGGGCCATGGACTGCCAGCGGTCCGCCCGCGGCAGCTCGATGATCCGGTCCATCAGCTGGGTGATGCCCAGCCGGTCCGCGAGGTCGTAGTACACCTCGGCGACGGAGAGCGGGTCCTTGCCGGTACGGTCCGCGATCGCCACGATGTCCAGTGCCGGGAACGCGGAGGAGAATCCGGCGACCCGCTGGGCCAGTTCGCCCGGGACACCCGCCTCGGTGAGCTCGTCCAGGATCGACTGGTACCAGTCCAGGTCGGCGCCCATCAGCATCTTGGGCAGCTCGGCCCAGACCTGCTCGACGCCCGCCTTGAAGAAGTCGATCGTCCCGGCGATCTCCAGCGGCTGCGGCCGGTTGCCGAGCAGCCAGCGCGAACCGCGCTCGACGAGCCGGCGCGAGTGCAGCCGGATCCGGGTCTGCACATCGGCGCCGACCTCGTTGTCGAGCGCCTCGACGGCGTCCCACACCTGGCCGAGGCCGAAGATCTCGCGGGCCGCGAACTGTGCCCGCACGATCTCCTCGATCGAGGCGCCGGTCTCTTCCCGCAGCCGGTGCAGGAAGGTCGAACCACCGCTGTTCACTGTGTCGTTGACCAGGACGGTGGTGATGATCTCGCGACGCAGCGCGTGCCCGTCGACCGCCTCGGGGAACTGCTCGCGCAGCTGCTGCGGGAAGTAGGCGTGCAGCAGCTTCTGCAGGTGCGGGTCGTCCGGCAGGCTGGTCCGGATCAGCTCCCGGGCCGCCGTGATCTTGGTGTACGCCATCAGCACGGCCAGCTCGGGCTGGCTGAGCCCCTTGCCGGCGTTGAGCAGTTCGCGGATCTGCCGGTCGGTGGGCAGGAACTCCAGCGCGCGGTCGAGGTCCCCGTCGCGGCCCAGCCGGCGCATGAAGCGCTGGTGGGCGTGGAGCAGGGAGGACGACTGGGCGGTGGCGTTGGCGAGTGCCACGTTCTGCGCGTAGTTGTTGCGCAGTACCAGACGGCCGATCTCGTCGGTCATCCCGGCGAGCAGCTTGTTGCGCTGCTTGACGGTCATGTCGCCGTCCCGGACCAGGCCGTTGAGCAGGATCTTGATGTTCACCTCGTGGTCGGAGGTGTCCACACCGGCGCTGTTGTCGATCGCGTCGGTGTTGATCCGGCCGCCGGTACGGGCGAACTCGATCCGGCCGAGCTGGGTGGCACCGAGGTTGCCGCCCTCGCCGACGACCTTGGCCCGCAGGTCCTGGCCGTTGACGCGGATCGCGTCGTTGGCCTTGTCCCCGACGTCCGCGTTCGACTCGGCGGAGGACTTGATGTACGTACCGATGCCGCCGTTCCACAGCAGGTCGACGCGGGCCTTGAGGATGGCCTGCATCAGCTCGGCGGGCGTCATCTTCGTGACCCGCGACTCGATGCCGAGCGCCTCGCGGATGTGCGCGTTGACCGGGATGGACTTGGCGCTGCGCGGGTGGACTCCGCCGCCCGCGGAGAGCAGTTCCTTGTTGTAGTCGGCCCAGGAGCTGCGCGGCAGGTCGAAGAGGCGGCGCCGCTCGGCGTACGAGGCGGCGGCGTCCGGGGTCGGGTCGATGAAGATGTGCCGGTGGTCGAAGGCGGCGACGAGCCGGATGTGCTCGGAGAGCAGCATGCCGTTGCCGAACACGTCACCCGACATGTCACCGACGCCGACGACGGTGAAGTCCTCGGTCTGGGTGTCGTGGCCGAGCTCGCGGAAGTGCCGCTTGACGGATTCCCAGGCGCCGCGGGCGGTGATGCCCATGCCCTTGTGGTCGTATCCGGCGGAGCCGCCGGAGGCGAACGCGTCGCCGAGCCAGAAGCCGTACGAGACGGCGACCTCGTTGGCGATGTCGGAGAACTTCGCGGTGCCCTTGTCGGCGGCGACGACCAGGTAGGTGTCGTCCTCGTCGTGCCGGACGACGTCCTTGGGCGGCACGACCTCGCCGGCCACCATGTTGTCCGTGATGTCGAGCAGCGCCGAGATGAAGGTGCGGTAGGAGGCGACGCCCTCGGCCATCCAGGCGTCACGGTCGACGGCCGGGTCCGGGAGCTGCTTGGCGACGAAGCCGCCCTTGGCGCCGACCGGCACGATGACGGTGTTCTTCACCATCTGCGCCTTGACCAGGCCGAGGATCTCCGTACGGAAGTCCTCCCGCCGGTCCGACCAGCGCAGACCGCCTCGGGCGACCTTACCGAAGCGCAGGTGCACGCCCTCCACGCGCGGCGAGTACACCCAGATCTCGAACGCCGGGCGGGGCGCCGGGAGATCCGGGATGGACTGCGGGTCGAACTTCATCGAGACGTAACCGTGCGGATTGCCGTCGTCCGCGGTCTGGAAGAAGTTCGTGCGCAGGGTGGCCTTGATGACGGTGAGGAAGGACCGCAGGATCCGGTCCTCGTCGAGGGAGGCGACCTGGTCCAGGGCCCCGTCCAGCTCTTCGAGGAGCCCGTCGGTCAGCTCGGTGCCGGCGCTCTGCCGGTCCGGGGACATCCGCGCCTCGAAGAGCGAGACCAGCAGCCGGGTGGTGTGGACGTTGTTGCGGAGAGTGCTCTCCATGTAGTCCTGGCTGAAGGTCGAACCGGCCTGCCGCAGGTACTTCGCGTAGGCGCGCAGCACCATCGCCTGCCGCCAGTTCAGACCGGCGCCCAGCACGAGGGAGTTGAAGCCGTCGTTCTCGGCGGCACCGGTCCACACGGCCGCGAAGGTGTCCTGGAAGCGGTCGCGGGCGTCATCGGCGAGGTAGTTGCCGCTGCCGTTGGTCTGCGGCAGCCGCAGACCGAAGTCGTAGATCCAGGCGTGCGTACCGTCCGCGCAGCGCAGCTCGTACGGACGCTCGTCGACGACCTCGACACCGAGCCGCTGGAGCGCCGGGAGGACGGCCGAGAGGGAGACCTGCTCGCCGGTCCGGTAGATCTTGAAGCGACGCTCGCCGGGGCCGGCGCCGACCGGCTCGTACAGGCTGAGGGAGAAGTCCTTCTCGTCCTTCTTGAGCGCTTCGAGGTGGATCATGTCGGACACGGCGGAGCGCGGCGTGTGGTCGGCCTTGTAGCCCTCGGGGAACGAGGGGCTGTACTGGCGCAGCAGCTCGGCGGCGCGCTCCTCGCCGCACTCGGCGTTGAGTGCCTCCTGGAAGCCGTCGGCCCAGGAGCGGGCGGCCTCGACGAGCCGTGCCTCGATGCGGTCGGCCTCGGCGTCGGTGAGGTCGGGCAGCTCGGTGCCGGGGGCGACCCGGACGACGAAGTGCAGCCGGGAGAGGATCGACTCGGTGTTCCAGGCGGTGAAGTCGACGCTGGTGCCGCCCAGTTCCTCCTTGAGGATGTCGATCAGACGCAGCCGGACACCGGTGGTGTAGCGGTCGCGCGGCAGGTAGACGATCGCGGAGTAGTAGCGCCCGTACTCGTCCTGGCGCAGGTAGAGCCGCAGCCGGCGGCGCTCCTGGAGGTACAGCACGGAGGTGACGACGGAGCGCAGCTGGTCGACGGGCGCCTGGAACAGCTCGTCGCGCGGGTACGTCTCCAGGATCTGCAGCAGATCGCGGCCGTCGTGGCTGTTGGGCGTGAAGCCCGCGCCCTCCAGCACCTCGGCGACCTTGCGGCGGATGACGGGCACCCGGCGTACGGACTCGGTGTAGGCGGCGGACGAGAACAGTCCGAGGAAGCGGCGCTCACCGACGACGTTGCCGTCGGCGTCGAACTTCTTCACACCGACGTAGTCGAGGTAGCTGGGGCGGTGGACGGTCGACCGGCTGTTGGCCTTGGTGAGCACGAGGAGCTTGTGCTCACGGGCCTTGGCCCGGGCGTCGGCGGGCAGCCGTTCGAAGGACGGGCTGACGGGGTGTGCCTCGTCGATGCTGTGGTGCGGGTCGGAGCGCAGGATGCCGAGGCCGGTACCGGGGACGGCGGCCAGCGCGTCGGTGTTCTTCAGCTCGTACTCGCGGTAGCCGAGGAAGGTGAAGTGGTCCGCGGCGAGCCAGCGCAGCAGCTCCCTGGCCTCGTTCACCTCTTCGTCCGCGAGGTCGGCGAGCGGCTCGGCGGGCAGGTCGTCGGCGATGCGCAGCGCGGCGTTGCGCATCTTCTCCCAGTCCTCGACGGCCTCGCGCACGTCGGACAGCACGCGGAGCAGATCGGTGGCGATCTGCTGGAGGTCGGAGCGGTCGGTCTCGCGGTCGATCTCGACGTGGATCCAGGACTCGACGAGCGCGTCGTGCGGCAGCTCGGTCGTGCCGCCCTTCTTGCCGCCCTTGGCGCCCTTGGCGTTCTTGCGGGCCTGCGGGCTCGCCGAGGCGCCGTTGCCCTCGGCGAGGACCTCGATGAGCTTGCCGGTGACGTCACGGCGTACGACGACCTGCGGGTGGATCACGACATGGATGCCGCGGCCCTGCCGGGACAGCTCATTGGTGACGGAGTCGACCAGGAACGGCATGTCGTCGGTGACGACCTCGACGACGGTGTGGCTGCACGTCCAGCCGTTCTCCTCGACGGTCGGGGTGTGCACCCGGACGTTCGCCTTGCCCTGCGGGCGGACCTCCGCGAGCCGGTAGTGGGACGAGGCGGCACCGAAGACGTCGACGGGGTCACGGCCCGCGATGTCCTCGGGTGCGGTGTGCAGGTAGTAGCGCTGGAGGTAGGCGAGGAGTACGTCATGTCCGGGACGCTCCTTCTCGGCCCCGGCGCCGCCGGTGGCCGCGACACGTACCGGGGGGGTACCGCCCGGGCCGCCGACACCACCGCCCGGGCTGTTGTCAGCTACCTTGGCGGCCCGTGCGAGCAGCTCGGCCTTGGCTTCGTCCAGCTTGGTCTGCATGTCCTCTGGCTCCTGTCGCGCGCCGTTGCGTGACGTAGGTGTAAAAGACGACGTACCGCCACGACACGGGGTTTCCGGTCTGAGTCGACGCTATGCCGCTATGAGAGACGCCCGGGACCATATTGGCCATTTTTGGCAGTCGGTCCGGGCTGTGAGGATCAGTGATGGCCCGGGTGCTGTGGCACTCCGGGCGCAGGCCGGGGGCTCCGCTGCCCCCGAGGCGTATCGCGCTGATCACGGGGTCCAGGCTATCTCGCCCGCCGCCGTAACCGTCACGAGCCGTATGTGTACAAAAGATGGTCGGAAGTTTGACACTCTGGACAGCGCGGCCGCCCGTCTTGCCGCACTCTGGTAGACGGAACAGGCCGACGAACCGTGGGAGCCCCGCCATGGCACCGAAAATCCTGATCGTCACCGGCGACGCCGCCGAGTCCCTGGAAGTCCTCTACCCGTACCAGCGGCTGCGCGAGGAGGGGTACGACGTCCATATCGCGGCCCCCGCCCGCAAGACGCTCCGCTTCGTGGTCCACGACTTCGAGCCCGGCTTCGACACGTACACCGAGAAGCCCGGCTACACCTGGCCCGCCGACCTGGCCTTCTCCGAGGTGGACGCCGGGGACTACGTGGCCCTGGTCGTCCCGGGCGGCCGGGCCCCCGAGTACCTGCGCAATGACGCCGAGCTGCGCAAGATCCTCAAGGCGTTCTTCGACTCGGACCGGCCGGTGGCCCAGATCTGCCACGGCCCGCTGATGACGGCGGCGGTCGGCGCCCTGGCCGGCCGGCACGTGACCGCGTACCCGGCGCTGGAGCTCGACATGCAGGCGGCGGGCGCCACCTTCGAGGACCACGAGGCGGTGGTCGACGGCACGCTGATCTCGTCCCGTGCGTGGCCGGACCACTCGGCGTGGATGCGCGAATTCCTGAAGGTGCTCCGCACCAAGGCCCCGGTGACCACCTGACGGCGCAGCCGGGCCTCTTCCCCCCTTCCGCTCGTCTCTCCGTCTCATCCAGCCATGCGCCCGGCAAGGTCCGCGGCCTCGGCCAGGCTGTCCACCACCGGCACCCCGGCGGCCTCCAGGCTGGCCCTGCTGTGCGAGCCGCCGGTGTAGAGCACGGCCTTCGCCCCGACGTGGGCGGCGGCCACGGCGTCGTCCACGGCATCACCGACGATCACGGTGTACTCCGGGGCTATCCCGTCGAGCGCGGCAATGTGGCGCTCCATGTGCTGCGCCTTGCTGCCGCCGGACGGCCCGGTGCGCCCGTCGATCCGTAGGAAGTGCCGTTCGATGCCATATCCCCGGACCACTGGGACCAGCTGATCGTGACCGTACATGCTCAGCAGGGACTGGCTGCCGCCGTCCCGCTGCCACTGGGAGAGCAGTTCCTCGGCCCCTTCGGTGAGCCCGCAGGCGGCCCGCTGCTCGATGTAGTACCGGTGGAATATCCCGTCCATCCGCTCCCACTCGGCCTCGGTGGGCAAGCGGCCCATCAGCCGTTCGTAGAAGCGCGGGATGGGGACGCAGTACATCTCGCGGTACTGCTCCAGCGTGATCGGCTCCAGGCCGACCTCACCGAATGCGGCGTTCGTCGCGCCGACGACCGCGACGTTGTCGTCGAGCAGTGTGCCGTTCCAGTCCCAGACCAGATGCGTGCGGTGCTTTCTGTGCTTCCCCATGCTCAAGAAAGTACCCGCCGGGTACGACAACGTGTCCGGCACCCGCAAGAAGGACCGGCTCAGCCGATCAGATTCGGAACCTCCTGGACGCCGAACCACAGCAGCTCGTGGTCCTCGGCGCCGTCCACGGTGAACTGCGCGTCGTCGTCACCGAGGTCCGCGGCGCCCAGAGCGGCCGCGGCGGCCGTGACGTCCTTCTCGGCGTCGTCGGCGTCGACGTGCACGGCGGCGGCCGCGGTCAGCGGTACGGGGGACGAGATCCGCACCTCGCCGAGCGACGACGAGTCGAGGCTGCGGTCCGGGTCGGCCACGGCAGCACCGTCCGGCACGTCGACGGCGACGACGACCCGCCGACGGGCCGCGTCGGGGTTTCCGGCGATCAGGCGCAGAGAGGCGGAGGCGGCCCGGTTGAGCGCCGCGTACTCCAGCTCCTCGATGTCGTCGGAGACGTACCACTCGCGCAGTCCAGGAGTCACCGCGTAGGCGGTCAGCGGACCGGGCCCGATCTCGCCCGCCTGGTGCACCGCTGCGAGACCGGGAAGCGTCAGGGGGACGTACACGCGCATGGCTGGCCGCTTTCGTAGTCGGAAACGCCCCCAGGATACGTGCGACGTCCCCCTTTGGGGTTACGTGCACCACGGCCGCCGCGTCCACCCGGCGCCCGTCTCTCACCCTCTCCGGGCCTGCCCCGCGCCCAGCAGAGCACCCACCGCATCACCCGGATAGGTGATTCGTCCCGACCGGCTCCGGCGCCCGGCCGGCGCTTGCGACCGCCTCCGCCGTCGCCATAGAAGATCCACAGCAGAAGTTACTGCCCGGTATTCGACCGGGCAGCTGAAGCGCGGGGGCGATGAGCGATGAGCACGAACAGGACCCGGCCCACCGGACGTCACGACGGGCGCAGGCCCGAGGCCGTACCACCGCAGCGCACGAGGACTCCCCGGAGGGTCCGCCCGCACCACTGGTTCGCCGAGCGCCTCCTGGCGGTCCTCAGCGGCCAGCGCCCGGTGCACTGGATGCTCGGCCACACCATCGGCGACGCCTACGACCAACTGGCCGAACTGGCCCCCCGTACCCCTCTCAGGGCCCGCGGCGCCCGTCCCGTGATCCGCATGTGCCACGGCGCCCAGCCGGCCCCGGGAGTGGTGGAGGCCTGTGCCAGCATCGCGGCGGGCGAACAGGTGCGGGCCATGGCCTTCCGCCTGGAACAGGGCACAGACCTCCGCTGGCGCTGCGCAGCAGTAGAACTGGGCGACGAACGCCTGCAGACGGCAACGCCCCGATAACGACCTCACCCGCGATGGAGAGCGGATCAGCGAGCGGCGTCATGAGGCTTCGCATCCAAGGCGGAGGAGGGAAGCGACGCGAGGGGGGTCCCTCCCGCGCGAGCAGGTTCGAGCGTGGGGGAGTCGTTGACCGACGACAACACCGGAGGCGGAGTCGCAGGGCGTCGGGAGCCCGCTCTCCCTCGCGGGTGAGGTCGTAAAGCCCGCGTGTTCGCTCGGCGATGCCGACGCGGGCTACCACCGCACTCACGGCGTGACCTACTTCCACGACCCACTTCGGGTCGGCGCCACACCAACGCCCACCACGGACGCCCCATCGAGGCCGTGGCCTCGCCTGAGCCACCCCGTACGTTCGGCACACGGCTTTCCCCGCTTACCGCCCGGGGCGGCCGCTGCCGACATCGGCTTCGGCTTCGGCTTCGGCTTCGGCTTCGGCTTCGGCTTCGGCGTGGAGCCGACCACGAGCGCGCATCACAAAAGCGCCGGCCCCTCCGCCCCGATTCCAGCCCTCCGCTCCGATTCCAGCCTCGCCGGCGTTTGAGGAGCAGGGTCCCGGGCGGAGCCCCGGTTTCGGGAAGGGCGGGCAGGAGACAGCCCCGCGCAGCCGCCCACCCGCACCAAGCCCCCCAACCGGACCCGAAGCCCCCACTCAGCCCCCACACCGCCGCAAAACAAACCGGGGCCGAGCACCCCCAAAAAAGGTGCCCGCCCCCGGCCGGCTCTCAACCATGCCAACGCCAACGGCAAGAACGCCGGCAACGCCACCGCTACTTCTTGCGGCGCCGCCCGCCCCCACCGTTCTTCTGCGCCTTGCGCCGCTCCGCCCGGGTCAACCCGTCCGACTCCGACGCACCGCCACCGTCGCTACTGGAGAAGTCGCCCTCGACGACCCCGCCCTCCCCGTCCACCGTGGGAGCGGAGAAGTGCAGCCGGTCCGGACGCTGCGGAGCATCGAGCCCCTTGGCCCGGATCTCCGGACGCGCCGCCGGTACGAGGTCCTCCTTGGCGAGCGAGGTCCGCTCGGCCTCGTCCTGCACCGGAACCTCCTCGACCTGCTGCTCGACCTGAACCTCCAGGTTGAACAGGTAGCCGACGGACTCCTCCTTGATGCCCTCCATCATGGCGTTGAACATGTCGAAACCCTCCCGCTGGTACTCGACCAGCGGGTCCTTCTGCGCCATGGCACGGAGGCCGATTCCCTCCTGGAGGTAGTCCATCTCGTAGAGGTGCTCACGCCACTTGCGGTCCAGGACGGACAGCACCACGCGCCGCTCGAGCTCACGCATGATGTCCGAGCCGAGCTGCTTCTCACGCTCGTCGTACTGCTCGTGGATGTCGTCCTTGATGGACTCACCGATGAACTCGGCCGTGATCCCCGCGCGGTCGCCGGCCGCCTCTTCCAGCTCCTCGACGGTGACCTTCACCGGGTAGAGCTGCTTGAACGCACCCCACAGCCGGTCCAGATCCCACTCCTCGGCGAAGCCTTCGGCGGTCTCCTGACGGATGTAGTCGTCGATCGTGTCGTCCATGAAGTGGCGGATCTGGTCCTGCAGATCCTCGCCCTCCAGGACCCTGCGGCGCTCGCCGTAGATGACCTCGCGCTGCCGGTTGAGCACCTCGTCGTACTTCAGGACGTTCTTACGCGTCTCGAAGTTCTGCTGCTCGACCTGCGACTGGGCCGACGCGATCGCCCGCGTCACCATCTTGTTCTCGATCGGCACATCGTCCGGCACGTTGGCCATCGACATGACGCGCTCGACCATCTGCGCCTTGAACAGACGCATCAGGTCGTCGCCGAGCGACAGGTAGAAGCGGGACTCGCCCGGGTCGCCCTGACGGCCGGAACGGCCGCGCAGCTGGTTGTCGATACGCCGCGACTCGTGCCGCTCGGTGCCCAGGACGTAGAGCCCGCCGAGCTCCTTGACCTCTTCGAACTCCGCCTTCACGGCCTGCTCGGCCTTCTCCAGCGCGGCGGGCAGCGCTGCCGCCCACTCCTCGACGTGCTCGACGGGGTCGAGGCCACGCTGACGCAGCTCCGCCTCGGCGAGATCGTCGGGGTTGCCGCCGAGCTTGATGTCGGTGCCTCGTCCGGCCATGTTCGTCGCGACCGTGACCGCACCCTTGCGGCCCGCCTGGGCGACGATCGTCGCCTCACGGTCGTGCTGCTTGGCGTTGAGGACCTCGTGCTGCACACCGCGCTTGGAGAGCTGCTGCGAGAGGTACTCGGACTTCTCGACCGAGGTGGTGCCGACCAGGATCGGCTGGCCCTTCTCGTGCTTCTCGGCGATGTCGTCGACGACCGCGGCGAACTTCGCGACCTCGGTGCGGTAGATCAGGTCCGACTGGTCGGCTCGGACCATCGGCCGGTTGGTCGGGATCGGCACCACACCGAGCTTGTAGATCTGGTGGAACTCGGCGGCCTCGGTCATCGCCGTACCGGTCATACCGGAAAGCTTGCCGTACAGCCGGAAGAAGTTCTGCAGGGTGATCGTGGCGAGCGTCTGGTTCTCGTCCTTGATGTCCACCCCTTCCTTCGCCTCGATCGCCTGGTGCATGCCCTCGTTGTAGCGGCGGCCGGCGAGGATACGGCCGGTGTGCTCGTCGACGATCATGACTTCGCCGTCGATGACGACGTAGTCCTTGTCCTTCTTGAAGAGTTCCTTGGCCTTGATGGCATTGTTGAGGTACCCGACGAGGGGCGTGTTCACCGACTCGTAGAGGTTGTCGATGCCGAGCCAGTCCTCCACCTTCGAGACACCGGGCTCGTGGATGGCGACGGTCCGCTTCTTCTCGTCGACCTCGTAGTCGCCGGTCTCCTCGATGCCCTTGAGGGGGTTGCCCGCCTCGCCCTTGGTCAGGCGCGTGACCAGCTTGGCGAAGTCGCCGTACCACTTGGTGGCCTGGTCGGCCGGGCCGGAGATGATCAGCGGCGTACGGGCCTCGTCGACGAGGATCGAGTCGACCTCGTCGACCACGGCGAAGTTGTGGCCACGCTGGACGAGCTCGTCCGCGGACCACGCCATGTTGTCGCGGAGGTAGTCGAAGCCGAACTCGTTGTTCGTGCCGTACGTGATGTCGCAGGCGTACTGCTCACGACGCTGGGCCGGCGTCATGTTGGCGATGATGCAGCCGACGGTCAGGCCGAGGAACTTGTGGACCCGGCCCATCATCTCGGAGTCGCGCTCGGCCAGATAGTCATTGACCGTGATCAGGTGCACGCCCTTGCCGGAGAGCGCGTTGAGATACGCCGGCAGGGTACCGACCAGGGTCTTGCCCTCGCCGGTCTTCATCTCGGCCACGTAACCGAGGTGCAGGGCTGCGCCGCCCATCATCTGAACGTCGTAGTGGCGCTGTCCGAGGACCCGCTTGGCGGCCTCACGGACGGTCGCGAATGCTTCGGGAAGCAGGTCGTCCAGGCTCTCGCCGTCCGCGTACCGTTCCTTGTACTCGTCGGTGAGCGCCCGCAGCTCGGCGTCGGAGAGGTTGACGAAGTCCTCTTCGATGGAGCTGACCTGGTCCGCGATGCGGTGCAGTTTGCGCAGGATCTTGCCTTCGCCTGCACGCATGAGCTTGTTGAAGACGGACACTGAGGCTGGTCTCCTTGCCGGTCGGGCCTGGCACTGGGTCGTGTTAAGGACTCTGGCGCGGGCACGGCAGGTGGGCCCCACCGCAACGGCCATCGTAAGCGAGGACCCCGCCGCGCCGGGAGGGCTGCCGCCGCGTTGGCCCCGCTGTCCCTTCCCAGTCAACGGCCGGCGAGCGCCGAAGGTGCCGGGGAAGCCCGAAAAGTGTTCGCTTCACGGCCTGCGCGTCACCAGAATCCGTACATGGAACCGACCACTTTCACCACCGGGCGCCTGCTGCTGCGCCCCTTCGCCGACAGCGACACGGACGAGGTCCACGCCGCCTGTCAGGACCCGGATATCCAGCGCTGGACGGTCGTGCCCTCCCCGTACAGCCGCCCAGACGCGGAATTCTTCACGGGAAAGCTGTCCCCCGATGGGTGGGCCGACGACTCCATGTACAACTTCGCGGTGGTTCTGCGCGAGAGCGGGGCCCTGGCGGGCGCCATCGGCATCAGTCGCCGCAATCTGCCGGGCACGTACGAGGTCGGCTTCTGGACCGCCGCCGAGCACCGGGGCCGGGGTTACATGACGGAGGCGGTGCTTTCCACCGCACACTGGACCTTCTCGTCGCTCGGCGGTGACCGGCTGGAGTGGCGGGCCGAGGTCGGCAACATCCCTTCGCGTGCCGCGGCGCTGCGGGCCGGATTCCGGATGGAGGGCGAGCAGCGCTCGGCGCTGCTCAACAAGGGGGTGCGGCGCGACGCCTGGATCGGCGCGCTGCTCCCGTCCGATCTCGGCCTGCCGGGCACCGACACCTATCTGCCCGCAGCGAACGGCCTCCCCGCCTCGGCCCGTCGCCCGCTGCCCGTGCCCGCCGCCCGCCGATGAACCCCCCGGACCACCCGGCCCGTGGACTCCCGACCGGATGTCAGTGCCGCCCTCTAAGGTGCGGGGCATGACGTCTGTGCCGCCGCCTCCCGCCGCCGAACTCTCCGCCGATCAGGCGCGCAGGATAGCCCTGCGCGCCCAGGGCTTCCTGGGCGCTCCGGACCGCCGGGCCGGCGTTCCGGGTGTGCTGCGGCATCTCGGTGCCGTGCAGCTCGACACGATCTCGGTGCTCGCGCGTTCGCACGAACTGATTCCGTACGCCCGCCTGGGCGCGGTCGGCCGGCGCACGGTCGAGGAGGCGTACTGGCCGGGTGGCCGCACCTTCGAGTACTGGTCGCACGCGGCCTGCATCCTGCCGGTCGAGGAGTGGCCGCACTTCGCGTTCCGCCGCCGCGCCTACCGCTCACGCCCCCACTGGCACCACGACCTGCCCGACGGCGCCTACGAGACGGTGATCAAGCAGCTGCGCACCGAGGGCCCGCTGACGGCGACGGAGCTGGGCGGCGCGAAGAACGGCGGGGAGTGGTGGGACTGGTCGGCGTCGAAGGTCGCCGTCGAGCGGGCCCTGATGTACGGCGAGGTGGTGTGCACCGAGCGGCGCAGCTGGAAGCGGGTGTACGACCTCGCCGAGCGGGCCCTGCCCGATGCCGTGCTGCACGACGATCTGGACGACGCGGAGTGCCTGCGCCGGCTGGTCGCGCTGGCGGGCCAGTCCCTGGGCGTCGGCACCCGCGCGGACATCGCGGACTACCACCGGCTCAAGGGTGAGCAGTTCGACGCGGTCGTGGCGGACTCCGGCCTGGTTCCGGTGACGGTGCAGGGCTGGTCGAAGCCGGCCTGGGCGGACCCGGCGGCGCTGGCCTCGGAGCCGCGCGGGCGGCACCGTACGACCCTGTTGTCGCCGTTCGACTCGCTGGTCTGGGAGCGGGCACGTACCGAGCGGATCTTCGGTTTCACTCACCGCTTGGAGGCCTACGTCCCCAAGCCCAAGCGCATACACGGATACTTCGCGATGCCGCTGCTGGCGGGCGGAAGGCTGCAGGGCCGTGTCGACCCGGCGCGCGAGGGCAGCACGCTGGTCGCCCGGCAGGTGTCCCTGGAGAGCAGGAAGGCCGTGGCGCCGATGGCCGAGGCCCTGGTGGAGGCCGCGTCCTGGGTCGGCTGTACGGATGTCCGGCTGGAGCGGGTCGACGCACCGGAACTGCGTGAGCCGCTCGCTCAGGAAATCGCCCGCGCTCTGATGTGAGCGCGCGTTCCCGTCCGACCGGTCACCTGATCTCCAGGATCTTCTCGCGCATGGCATAGACCACGGCTTCCATCCTGGAGTGCAGCTGCAACTTCTCCAGAATGTTGCGCACGTGGTTCTTCACGGTGTTCTCGGAAATGAACAGTTCTTTCGCGATATCGCGATTGTTCATGCCCGTTGCGACGAGTTTCAGGACTTCGAGCTCCCGATCGGTGAGTCGCGGCGCGGGCACCAGCCTGCGTTCGTCGGTCCGCTGGATCATCGATTTGAACTCGGTGAGCAGTTTGGACGCCATGGAGGGGCTGATCTGGGACTGCCCGTCGGCGACCGCGCGGATCGCTGTGGCCACCTCGTCCGTGGAGATCTCCTTGAGGAGATAGCCGGTGGCGCCCGCCTTGATCGCGTCGTAGAGGTCGGCCTCCTCGTCGCTGATCGTCAGCATGATGATCTTCGCGCTGGGGGCCACCTCCTTGATGGCGGTGCAGGCCTCGATGCCGCCGCGCTTGGGCATCCGGACATCCATCAGCACGATGTCGGGCAGCAGATCGGCCGCCTTGTCGACCGCCTCCGCCCCGTCACCCGCCTCGCCGATGACCTGGATGTCCTCCTCCTGGGCGAGGACGATTTCCAGACCTCTGCGGAAGAGCGCGTGGTCGTCCACCACGAGAACCCGGATCGGCTCCTTGCCGGAACCACTGTCCGCGTCCGCACCGGCGGTGTCGTCGGCATCATTCGCATCGCGCACGGGCCCGAAGGTGTCCGCCATCGTTCCTCCCCCTGAAGGCCATGGCCTGAAGTTCACAACTGTCCGCCAACGGCAGTTCGGAGAACACCGGTTGGCTTGGGACGACATGATTTCATGCCTGGACGTCGGAACGGTGATTCTGTGCCCGCACACGGGTGCCCCTGGGGGCGCACAGGCGCTCCAGGGGCACCACGAAAGGGTGGCATCAGCCGCCGAGCGCACCGCCCGCGCCGCCCGCCTCATCGGCGGCCAGCGGGTCGGTCCTCAGGTGGATGACACCGTAGTCATAGGCATGCCGTCGGTAGACGACACTGGGTTCCTTCGTTTCGGAGTCGACGAACAGATAGAAGTCGTGCCCGACCAGCTCCATCTCGTAGAGCGCCTGATCAAGCGACATCGGTGCAGCGATGTGCGTCTTCTCGCGCATCACGAGCGGGCCCTCGCCCCGCACCTCCAGCGAGCCGAACCTGGTGGTGGGCACGGACTCGGACGTCTCGTTGCCGACCAGTTCGCCCTCGCCGTTGAACGACGCCGCACCCGGCACCGTCTCGGCGACTTCGGCAGCGGGAATCCGGCCGTTGCCACGGCGGCTGTAGCGCTTGTCGTGCTGCTTGCGCAGCCGCGCCTCCAGCTTGCCGGTGGCCAGGTCCAGCGCTGCGTACGGGTCGCCGGCGGCCGCTTCCGCCCGGATGACCGGCCCACGCGAGCGGAGCGTGATCTCCACCCGGTCGGAACGGTCGGCCTGACGGGGGTTCGGCTCCTTGGACACCTCGACGTCGAGGCTGATCACCTTGCCGTCGAACTTCTGGATCTTGTCCAGCTTCAGCTTCTCGGCCACGTGCTTGCGGAACCGCTCAGGCACCTCGGTCTTGCGGCCCTTGACGACGATGTCCACGCAGAACTCCGTTCCCGGATCGCTCCGCTCAGCGGCGGAGCATCTCCCTTTTGCACCAGGCTCCGGTCGTAGCCGGAGCCGCGGACTCGGTGGCTTTCACCTCCTCCTCCCCCATCGGCAGGGTTTCCACCCCACCGAATTCTCTGCTTCTGGCTACCGGTGAGTCACCTGCCCGAAACCTGGTGGTGCATTCATCGAGGTCCGGCATTCACCATTCCTCACAACCGAACATAGCCTGCCTGGCCGGATGTCGGCACCCGCTACTCGCACGTACCTCCGTTCAGGTCTTTTTACCCGCTCACTACCTGCAACGATGCAGATTCACCGGCAGTTCCGGTTTATTTCGAAGGCGGACGGAGATACTGCGACAACGGCTGCCCGTCCGCTGCCGTGGACGACACCGTCACGCCCGCACGCAGCCCCGATCGCCCGAGCCGCCTCGGCCAGCGAGGAGCCGGTCGTCAGAAGGTCGTCCACCAGCACCACCCGTCCGGCCGCAAGCAGCCGTTCACCCCCGGCCACCACTTCCAGCGCGCCCGCAAGATTCGCCTGCCGTTGCCGGGCTCCGAGCTCCGCCTGATCGGCCACCGGGCGCCGCTGCCGAAGCACCCCGGCCACCTCGGCCCCGATACCGCCGCGCCGCAGCTCACCGGCAGCGGCCAGGGCGATCCGCCGCATCGGATCATGCCCCCGCGCCGCCACGGCCCGCCGCGCCGACGGCACGGGCACGAGCAGTTGCGGGCCGACGAAGCCCGCCTGTCCCGTCCCGGCCCGTACTGCCCCCGCCAGCGCCTTCCCGAGCGCCCCGGCCAGCCCCAGTGCACCGCGCTCCTTATGGGCCAGGAGCACCGCACGTACCGCGTTCTCGTACGTGGCGGCCGCGTACACCACCGGCAGGCCCACCGGCTCCGGCACGGGCCTCACCCTGCGCGGCACCGCGCCGTACAAATCCGCACGGCATTCCTCGCACAACTCGATGCGCGGCCTGCCGCAGCCACCGCAGGACACCGGCAGGACCAGTCCGGAGATCTCCCGCCACCATCCCCGCATGACTCCACTGTGCACTCCCCGAAGGGCCCCGGCCACCCCTGTGGACAACCGGGGCGGCCTCGCGAAGTCTCGGCCCGTCAGAGACGGCTCAGCCCGGGTAGACCAGCGACCGGCCTTGTTTGACCACCGTCTGCCAGTTGTCCCCCGGCGACAGTTTCACGATCCCGTCGCTCGACGTGGCCGCCATCAGCGGCAGCTGCTCGTCGTCCGCCGCCGCGATCGACGACACCTGGTTCACCCCGGGCAGAACGCCCGACGCCGGAGTCGAACCGTCCGCCTGCACATAGCGCACCTGCTGCACGCCGCCCTGCTCCTTGCCGACCACCACGAGACGGCTCCTGCCCGACCACGACATCGCGGTCACATCCGTCAGTTGCGGTGCGGCCTGCCGCAGCTCCACCACCGAGACCTGCTGTTCGCTCTCCGGCCCGCTCCGCTCGATCCGGCCGATCTTCAGTGTGGTGTGGCCGTCCTTGGTCACCAGGAGCGCGATCCGTACCCCGTCCGCGGACATCCGCAGCGCCTCGATCCGATCGTCGTCCAGGCTCGGCACAGTGACCTCCTGCGGCTTGCCGGCGCCACCGGCCAGCCGCAGCAGTCTGCGGTTACCGGGATCCCGGTCGGCCACCCAGAGGTCGCCCCGGCCGTCCCAGCTCGGCACCGACAGACGGTCGTTCGAGGCATGGGCCTTGCTGGTCACCGAGGCCGCCGGAAGCTCGCCGTCCGAGACGATGGACGAGACGTAGAGGGCCTTCCTGTCACGTGAGACCGCCGCCGCCGACTGCTCGTCCCTGGCCACACCGACCGCCCCCATCCGCACCGGTCCGTTGCCGAGCGGACCGAACACCACCTCCGGGGTGCCACTGCCCTTCGTGCTGCCGGGAATTCGCTGCACATGCCCCTTGTCATCGACGAAGTACTGGCTGTCCGGCCCGCTCGACGAAGCGTCAGGGGCGAACTCCTCCGCCTGGTCCGCGCCGAGGACACACAGGGAGGAGCCGTCGGAGCGCTGGAGCTGGACCTGGTCGACCCGAGCGGACGTCAGGTCCCGCAGCGTATAGAGGACCTGCGCCGCCATCATGCGGCAGGACCGCTGTCCGACACCGTCCGCCTTCTTGTTGAGCGGCACCTTCAGTACGTTGCGGTCGTCGGGGGACAGCGAGGTGACGCCCTTCTTCAGCGACGTACCCGGGGGAAAGCGAGAGGTGACCACCGGCCGCAGCCAACTGGTCGGCCCCGCCAGGAGACTGCGGACCGCCTGTGTCACGGTGTCCATCCCGGTGACGGGGTCCGTCCGGCTACGGAGATAGACGGGGTCGGCGACCAGCGTCGACTGCGCAGCCGTCCGCCCTGCGGCGAAGTAGTACGTGTCGACGGAGCGGTAGAGCCGCTTGAAGTCCGACTGCCCGAGAAGAAGTCCGTCCGGCACCAGGTCGATGCGCCACTCCTTGCCCTCCGGCCCGCTCTCCTTCACCAGGCGCAGGGTCTGGTTGTAGTCCGTGGGCGCGAGCGGCTGATAGGCGCTCTGGGCGTCGACCGTTGCCACTTTCTCGCCGGTCAGGGTGTAGGTGATATCCGTGATGGCGCGATCGCTGTCGCGGAACGGGCGGTCGTTATGGTTCGGCGCCTTGGTGAGCACCGTCGTGAACGCGCTCGGCTTCCACCTACTGGCTGCCTTCCTCGTCAGGTACTTACGAGTTGTCCTGAAGTCCGAGTCATCACTGGTCATGGACTCCAGGAAGCCGTCGACCACCTCGCCGGGGGTGGCGTTGTCACGCGGCGCCACGGCGTACACCTGCACCTGGGAATCGCCGGGCTGCGAGGCGTCGACAGCCTTGACATCCCCGGTGACAGGCATCGAGCCACACGCCGACAGGAGCACGACACCACTTCCGAGCAGCGCGAACAGCCCCAGCACTCGCCCATGGCCGTCCCTGCGACGGTCAGTGCCCACGATTCGGTTCCCCCCGCTCCGGTTCCTTCACTGCAGAGTCGAATTCAGCACCCGGCCGGTCCTCGGCCGGACGCGCGACCACCCGTGCTCCGCTCCCCGGCAGCGCCGCCGGATGCACCGAGGCCGGTACCGTACGGGGGGCCACGGGGGCGCGCGAGGGTACGGGCAGCGCGGCCCGGTCGTTGCCGCCGGACTGGTTCGGCACCGCCGTCAGCCGGTGCCCACTCCCGGTCGTGGGAGCGGCCACGGCGCGCTCCCGGTTTTCACGGTTGCGCCGGGAGTCCTCGGGCTCCAGCGGTATGGGCGATCCGCGCAGCGGTTCGTCCGCCGTGCGCGGCAGAGTCAGCCGGAACTGCGAACCGCCACCGGGCTCGCCCCATGCCTGCAGCCAGCCGCCGTGCAGCCGGGCGTCCTCCACGGCGATGGACAGTCCGAGCCCGGTGCCGCCGGTCGTCCGCGCGCGGGCCGGGTCAGCCCGCCAGAAGCGGTTGAACACCCGGGTCGCCTCGCCGGGCTTGAGCCCCACACCGTAGTCCCGGACGGCCACGGCGACCGCGCCTCCGGCCACCCCCATCCGCACCACCACATCCCGGCCCTCGCCGTGCTCGACGGCATTGACCACCAGATTGCGCAGGACCCGCTCGACCCGCCGAGCGTCGGCCTCCGCGATCACCGGCTGCTCGTCGCCGACCACCCGGATCCGGGTGCCCTTGCGCTCGGCCAACGGCTCCGCCCCGCCGATCACCCGTCGGACGACCTGTCGCAGATCTATCGGCTCCGCCTCCAGCGCCGCGGCGCCCGCGTCGAACCGGCTGATCTCCAGCAGATCGGAGAGCAGCGACTCGAACCGGTCGAGCTGATCCCCGAGCAGCTCCGCGGAGCGTGCCGTCACGGGATCGAAGTCTCTGCGGGCCTCATGGATGACATCGGCGGCCATCCGTACGGTCGTCAGGGGTGTCCGCAGCTCGTGGGAGACATCGGAGACGAAGCGCCGCTGCATCCGGGACAGCTCTTCCAGCTGCTGGATCTTGAGCTGCAGGTTCTGCGCCATCTTGTTGAAGGCCTCACCGAGCCGGGCGATGTCGTCCTCGCCGGTGACCTTCATCCGTTCCTGGAGCCGGCCCGCGGAGAGCCGCTCAACGATGCCCGCCGCCATCCGTACGGGCGTGACGACCTGTCGCACCACGAACCAGGCAATGGCTCCGAGCAGCACGACCACGAACATTCCCGCGGTCGCCAGCGTGCCCTTGACCAGCGTCAATGACTTCTCCTCCTGCGTCAGCGGGAAGAGGTAGTAGAGCTGGTACGGATTGTGGTCGATGTCGTAGAGCCGCTTGCCCACGACAAGTCCGGGCTGCGACTCCTGGCCATTCGCATACTGGATCAGGGAGTACGTCTGGAACGCCCCCGGGCCGCTGTTCACGGAGTCCCGCAGGCTCTGCGGGATGCTCGCCGCCTCCACACTGCCCGAGCCGCGCGGCGCACGGGTGCCCTCGTCGGCGCTCAGCGCCACCACGTTGAAGGCGTTCTTGCCGCCGCTGGCGAGCTGGTCGACGAGCTCGGTCCGCCAGGAGTTGTTGGCCGTGCTGCCGTCCACCGCGTCGCTGCCCTGCCCACCGGGGGTGAGCGGAGCGTTCGCCTTCTCCTGGGCCGCCGCGAAACCGCCGGCGGCCTGGGTCTGGGCAGCTTTGCCCTTGGCATCGAGCAGGCCGTTGCGCACCTGTCCGATCACGACCAGGCCGAGGAGCAGCACCACACCGAGCGACATGAGCAGCGTGCCCGCGACGACGCGGAGCTGGAGGTTGCGTCGCCAGAGCCGCACGGCGGGCAGCAGCGGGCGCCGCACCCAGCGCATCAGCAGTCGCGGCACAGGACCGCCGAGCGCCCGGTCGCGGAACAACCGGCCGCCCTTCAGAAGGCGCACGACCTGGGACGCCCTGTGTCCTGGAGCAGCAGCCTGCTCCGCACGGGCTCCCGGCTCCCCGGGCTGCGGAGCAGCGCTGCTCGGGGGCATCTCAGCTCGGTCCGGCCTTGTAACCGACCCCGCGTACGGTCACTACGATCTCGGGCCGCTCCGGGTCCTTCTCGACCTTGGAACGCAGTCGCTGAACGTGCACGTTCACCAGCCGGGTGTCGGCGGCGTGACGGTACCCCCACACCTGCTCCAGCAGTACCTCACGGGTGAAGACCTGCCACGGCTTGCGGGCGAGCGCGACCAGCAGGTCGAACTCCAGCGGGGTGAGGGCGATCGACTGCCCTTCCCGCTTCACCGAGTGACCGGCCACGTCGATGACCAGGTCCCCGATGGCCAGCTGCTCAGGCGCCGGTTCCTCGGACCTCCGCAGACGTGCCCTGATCCGGGCAACCAACTCCTTAGGTTTGAACGGCTTGACGATGTAGTCGTCGGCCCCGGACTCCAGGCCCACCACCACGTCAACCGTGTCGCTCTTGGCAGTGAGCATGACGATCGGCACACCCGACTCGGCCCTGATCAACCTGCAGACCTCGATGCCGTCCCTTCCGGGCAGCATCAGATCCAGCAGGACCAGGTCCGGCTTGGCCTCACGAAATGCAGCAAGTGCCTTGTCGCCGTCCGCTACGAACGACGGCTCGAACCCCTCACCACGCAGCACAATCCCGAGCATCTCGGCCAGTGCGGTGTCGTCGTCGACGACAAGGACGCGTCCCTTCATAATCGACATCATCCCATTAGCTAATCGTTACCTGCGATGATCTGGCACACAGCTCTGCCAGTCCGACCCCCGTGACCGGGGAAACCACGCCCTCCTCCGTGACGATCGCCGTAACCAGCTCCGGCGGTGTGATGTCGAATGCGGGGTTGTACGCGGGGGTTCCGACCGGTGCCACGAGCACCCCGCCGACCTCCCCGCCTGCTACCCCCACCCGCGGCGATGTGAGCTCCGTCACTTCACTTCCGGGCCGCTGCTCCACGGTGATCGATGCCCCGTCCGCGGTGTCCGGATCCACGGTCGTGGTCGGCGCCACCACGATGAACGGTACGTGGTGGTACTTCGCGAGCACCGCCAGCGGATAGCTCCCCACCTTGTTCGCCACCGATCCGTCCGCGGCAATGCGGTCCGCCCCGATGAGTACGGCGTCCACCTCACCCGCGGCGAACAGCGAACCTGCGGCATTGTCCGTGAGCAAGCTGTACGGCATGCCATTGCGCGCGGCCTCGTACGCGGTCAGCCGGGCTCCCTGCAGCAGTGGACGGGTCTCGTCCACCCACAGCCGGCGCAGCCTCCCCTCCCGGTGTGCCCCGAGCGCCACAGCGAAGGCGGTGCCCTCACCACCCGAGACGAGCGCCCCTGTATTGCAGTGCGTCAGCAGTTGATGGCTACCGCCGGACAGCAGTTCATCCAGAAGGGCAAGCCCGTAGCCCGCCATACGCCCACTGGCCTCGGCATCCTCCCGGTGCAGCGCCCTGGCCTCGGACAGCGCCGCCTCGGCGGCCCGCCCCGGATCGGCCTCCTTTTCGACGGCCGCCTCGTACGCTACGGCAGCCCGCCGCACCCCGTATCCGAGATTCACCGCGGTGGGCCGCGCCCGCTCCAGCAGTTCCGCGGCCTCGGCCACGTCGTCTCCCCGCACGGCTGCGAGAGCCACTCCGTAAGCCCCTGCGAGGCCCAGCAGCGGCGCCCCGCGCACTGCCAGCGTCCGGATCGCCTGCACCAGCGCGGGCACGTCGGTGCACACGAGTTCGGCCTCCTCGGCAGGCAGCCGTGTCTGGTCGAGGAGTACCAGCGCGGGACCTTCCGGAAGCTCGCCCCAGCGAAGTACGGGAAGCGCGGGGGGCTCGATGCCCACCGGCGATTGCGCGTCCTGATCAGCCATCCGCACAGTCTGCCCGGTAAACCGCTCACAAATGAAGGCACGAAGGAGATGGAGCGCCAGGCCCGCGCCGGAGCAACGCGTGGCACGATGGCTGCCAACCTGCCGCCCCGATGAGCGGACAGGACCATGAAGGAGCGAGAATGAACGACACTCCGGGCTGGGCCTCGCCCGGATCTGCCCCCTCCGACGGCCAGAAGGCGGGCGTCCCCCGGCCTTCCGAGCCCGTCGACGGCAGCGGCCCGGCAGGGAACTGGTCGCCCACGCAACCGCCCGCAGGGCAGTGGTCCCCACCGAGCACTCCGGGAGCAGGTCCCGGCGGGCCGCACGGCACCCCGGGCTGGGGCGGGGGATCCCATGGCCCCGGCTGGGGCGGCGGGCCGCACGACGCCGGCCGGGCCCGGCCGCCCGCTGCGGCCAAGCCCGGTGTCATCCCGCTCCGGCCACTCGGCGTCGGCGAGATCCTCGACGGCGCTGTCTCCACGATGCGCGCCCACTGGCGCACGGTCCTCGGCATCACGCTCACCGTCTCCGTGATCGCCCAGATCGCGATCATCCTCGTGCAGCGCTATCTGTTGCCGGAACCCGCGGCGATCAACCCGGATGCCACCGGCTCGGAGGCGCTCAGGCAAAGTGCCGACTCGGCCCAGTCGGCACTGATCAACAACGTGCCGTCCCTGCTCATCACCATGATCGCCACGCTGATCACGACATCCGTACTGACCGTGGTGATCAGCCGCTCGGTGCTCGGCCGCCCGGTGACGCTCTCGGACGCCTGGGGCGAAGCCCGGCCCCGGCTTGCCCAGATGCTGGGTCTGACACTGCTGTTGGTCCTGATCAGTTCCGCCATCCTGACGGTAGGCCTGTTGCCGGGCATGCTGATCGGCTCCGCCGCAGGCGCCGTACTCGTCGCCGTCGGCTTCCTGGCCGCCTCCGTCGTCGTCATCTGGCTGATGGTCCGCTTCTGCCTCGCCCCGCCGGCACTGATGCTGGAGCGGCAATCGATCACTGCCTCCATGCGACGCTCCGCGAAGCTGGTCAGGGGCGCATGGTGGCGGACTTTCGGCATCCTGGCTCTTACCTGGCTGCTGACGCTCATCGTGTCCTTGGTCATCGCGATTCCGTTCAGCATCATCGCGATCTCTGTGGACGGTGGCGGTATCAACCCCCTCCTCACCGATGGCTCCATGGACTTCAGCTGGCCGTTCCTGATCGTCTCCGGCATCGGCGCAGTGATCACCGCCACGATCACCTACCCGCTCTCCGCCGGTGTGATGGCCCTGCTCTACGTCGATCAGCGCATCCGTCGGGAAGCACTCGACCTCGATCTCGCCCGGGCAGCGGGCCTGCCCGGCTACGACACCAGGAGCTGATGCCGTGTCGGGGGCGGGGGGCACAACAGCAGCACAGCTACTGATCCGAGCGAGCGGCGACATACCCGTGGACACCCCACGTGTCCCGGCCCGGGAGGCCGCGAAGCACGAGCTGTCCAAGCCGATGTACCACGAGAACGACCCCAACCTCCTCCAGCGCGGTCTCGATCGGCTCTGGGACTGGATCGGCGATCTCCTGAACACGGCCTCCGGCGCCGCACCCGGCGGACCCGTCGGTCTTGTCGTGCTTGTGCTTGTCGTCATCGGCCTCGTCGCCGCGCTCTGGTGGCGGCTGGGCGCCCCGCACCGCACCGTTCGCTCCGCTGACGCTCTCTTCGACGACAGCCCCCGCACTGCGGCCGACCACAGGACGGCCGCCGAGACCCATGCGGCCGCCCACCGCTGGAACGAGGCCGTCCAGGAGCGCATGCGCGCCATCGTCCGCTCTCTGGAAGAGCGCGCCCTGCTCGCACCCCGCCCTGGGCGCACCGCAGACGAGGCCGCTGCCGAAGCGGGCCGACCGCTGCCCGCGCACGCCGCGCGACTCCACGCCGCCGCCAGAGAATTCGACGATGTCACATATGGCGGCCGCACCGCGGACCAGCAGGCGTACCTCGCCGGACGAGCTCTGGACCTCGATCTCCAGACCGCCAGACCCCTCCTGACAACCGCGGCCCAGGGAGCAGCCGAATGACCGAGGTCATCGCCGCCCCCACCACCTCGGTATCCCTCGCCCCACACCAGATCTGGACCCGGACCCGAGGTCTGCTGTTCGCCCTCCTGGTACTCGCCGCAGCCGGAATCGCGCTGGCAACCGTGCGCTCCGGTGACCAGCACGGCCGCCTCGACCCCCGCTCGGCCGACCGCTACGGAAGCCGGGCCGTCGCCGAACTCCTCAAGGAGCGTGGCGTCTCCGTGCATGTGGTCACCACGCTCGACGAGGCCACGGCCCAGGCCGGCCCCGAGACCACGTTGCTCGTCACCTCTCCCGATCTGCTGACACCGCACCAGCAGAACGAACTCCACGCCGCGACAGCCGACTCGGCCGGCCGCACCGTCCTTCTCGGAGCAGGGCCTGATTCCGTGGGCACCCTGGTCCCCGGTGTCCGCGCAGAGTCCTCCGGACCGGTGGCCGCCCGCGCCCCTCAGTGCTCCCTGTCCGCTGCCCGCAACGCCGGTACCGCCGAAACGGGAGGCTTCCATTACTCCTCGAACGGCCACGGCTCCGTCGCCTGCTTCCCGAGCGATGGCCTCCCCACCTTGCTCCTCGTCGAACGGGGGACGACTGATACCGTCCTCCTCGGCTCCCCCGACCTCCTCTACAACGACCGGCTCGACAACCAGGGCAATGCCTCCCTGGCCCTCCAGCTCCTCGGCTCCCGCCCGCATCTGGTCTGGTACCTCCCCTCGCTCGCTGACACCTCCGCTGCCGCAGAGAACGGTGCAGACGGCGGCGCCCCCGACGACCGCAGCTTCGCCGACCTGATTCCGCGAGGCTGGCTTTGGGGCACCCTGCAACTCGCACTTGCCGCTGTACTCGCCGCCATCTGGCGCGCCCGCCGTCTGGGCCCTCTGGTGACCGAACGGCTGCCCGTGGCCATCCGCGCCTCCGAATCCACCGAAGGGCGAGCCCGCCTCTACCGCAGGGCAAACGCCCGCGACCGGGCCGCCGACGCGCTGCGCTCCGCCACCCGCACCCGTGTCGCCCCGCTCATCGGCGTCTCCCCGCGCGATGCCCACTCCCCTGTGACGCTCATCCCTGCCGTTTCCACCCGCCTCAACACCAGTGGCACCGATCTCCAAGCCCTGCTCTTCGGACCCGCCCCGTCCGACGATGCCGCTCTTGTACATCTGGCAGATCAACTCGACACCCTCGAAAGAGAGGTACGCACGTCATGAGCGCACCGCCCCCAGTGCCCGCCGGGACCACCGAGACCCTCGGGAACGGCGACACAGCCCGCGCATCCCTGGAAGCGCTGCGCTCCGAGATCGCCAAGGCCGTGGTCGGCCAGGACCCCGCAGTCACGGGACTCGTCGTCGCCCTGCTCTGCCGAGGCCACGTCCTCCTCGAAGGCGTCCCCGGCGTGGCCAAGACCCTCTTGGCGCGGGCTCTCGCCGCCTCACTCGAACTCGACACCAAGCGCGTCCAGTTCACCCCCGACCTGATGCCGAGCGATGTCACCGGTTCGCTGGTCTACGACGCCCGCACAGCAGAGTTCTCCTTCCAGCCAGGTCCCGTATTCACCAACCTGCTGATCGCCGACGAGATCAACCGCACCCCTCCCAAGACGCAGTCCTCCCTCCTGGAAGCGATGGAAGAGCGCCAGGTCACCGTCGATGGAACCCCTCGGCTCCTGCCCGACCCCTTCCTCGTGGCCGCTACGCAGAATCCCGTCGAATACGAGGGCACCTACCCGCTCCCCGAGGCCCAGCTGGACCGTTTTCTCCTCAAACTGACCGTGCCCCTGCCGTCCCGCGACGAGGAGATCAACGTCCTCACCCGTCATTCCGAAGGCTTCAATCCGCGCGACCTCATGTCAGCAGGCATACGCCCCGTTGCCGGCCCGGCCGATCTGGAAGCAGCCCGCAACGCGGTTTCACGGACCAAGGTCTCCCCTGAGATCGCCGGCTATGTCGTCGATATCTGTCGTGCCACACGTGAGTCCCCCTCCCTCTCCCTCGGTGTCTCTCCCCGAGGCGCTACCGCCCTGCTGTCGACCGCCCGTGCCTGGGCCTGGCTCACCGGCCGCGACTACGTAATTCCGGATGACGTGAAAGCCCTGGCTCTCCCCACGCTTCGCCATCGCATCCGACTACGGCCCGAGGCCGAGATGGAGGGAGTCACCTCCGACTCCGTCATCACGGCGATCCTCGCCCACGTCCCCGTACCCCGATGAGGCAGTGACCGTGGCCCTTACCGGACGTACCGCCTTGCTGGCCGCCCTGGGGTCACTCCCTGTAGGCATCCTTGCCCCAAGCTGGACAGGCATGCTCGCGGTCAACGCACCGCTCTCTCTAGCAATTCTGTGCGACTATGCCCTGGCTGCACCAGTGCGAACGCTTCAGTTCACCCGATCCGGTGATACAACCGTTCGCCTTGGAGAGTCCGCCGAAGTGCAACTCACCGTAACCAATCCTTCCCGCCGACGCCTACGGGCACACCTCCGTGACGCCTGGCCGCCCAGCAGCTGGCCCACCGGCACGGAGCAACCCTCAGCCCGTCACACACTCACGATCCCGGCGGGGGAACGCCGTCGGCTCACCACCCTGCTGCGGCCCACGCGGCGCGGAGACCGCCGAGCCGAACGTGTCACCGTCCGCTCGTTCGGACCTCTGGGGCTCGCGGCCCGCCAAGGGAATCACCAAGCCCCGTGGACGGTACGTGTCCTGCCACCGTTCACCAGTCGCAAGCACCTGCCGTCCGGTCTCGCCAGACTCCGGGAGCTCGACGGCCGCAGCAGCATCCTCACCCGCGGGAACGGCACGGAGTTCGACAGCCTGCGTGAGTACGTTCCTGGCGACGATACGCGTTCCATCGACTGGCGGGCCACAGCACGTCACTCCGCCGTCGCGGTGCGAACATGGCGACCTGAGCGTGACCGCCACATCCTCATCGCCCTGGACACCGGCCGTACTTCGGCGGGTCGTGTCGGTGATGTGCCCCGTCTCGATGCCGCCCTGGACGCGGCTCTGCTCCTCACCGCGCTGGCATCTCGTGCAGGCGACCGTGTGGATCTACTCGCCTACGACCGCCGAATCCGAGCCCAGGTCCAGGGCAGGTCCGCGGGAGAGGTCCTATCGGCCATGGTGAACGCGCTGGCGTCGGTCGAACCAGCACTCCTCGAAACGGATGCCCGAGGGCTCAGCGCTGCTGTGCTTGCCTCCGCACCTCGTCGCTCTCTGATCGTGCTGCTCACCGGTCTGGACGCGGCCCCCGTAGAAGAGGGCCTTCTACCTATTCTCCGCCAGCTGACGCAGCGCCATACGGTGCTGGTAGCGTCGGTGACCGACCCCCACATCGAACAGATGGTGCGAACCAGGGGCACAGTGGACGCGGTCTACGAGTCGGCAGCCGGCGCACAGGCCCGAGCGACGCGACTGCGCACTGCGGAGCAGCTTCAGCGTCGCGGTGCCATCGTGGTCGATGCCGCCCCTGACATCCTCGCCCCGGCTCTGGCCGACGCCTACCTGGCTCTCAAGAGCACGGGTCGCCTCTGACCCGCCCCATTCCCGCCCACCACAGACCCGTTGGGGAAGGGGCACTTTCCCAACGGGTTCCGAACGCAGAAAAGCCCCGTGCCACAAGGGCACGGGGCTTTCCCGTAAAAGGAGTTCGGCGGCGTCCTACTCTCCCACAGGGTCCCCCCTGCAGTACCATCGGCGCTGAAAGGCTTAGCTTCCGGGTTCGGAATGTAACCGGGCGTTTCCCTAACGCAATGACCACCGAAACACTATGAAATTAACCAACACCGGAACAACACGGCCGTTCGTTATTTCAGAACAAACACAGTGGACGCGAGCAACTGAGGACAAGCCCTCGGCCTATTAGTACCAGTCAGCTCCACCCGTTACCGGGCTTCCACATCTGGCCTATCAACCCAGTCGTCTACTGGGAGCCTTAACCAATCAAGTTGGTGGGAATACTCATCTCGAAGCAGGCTTCCCGCTTAGATGCTTTCAGCGGTTATCCTTTCCGAACGTAGCCAACCAGCCATGCCCTTGGCAGAACAACTGGCACACCAGAGGTTCGTCCGTCCCGGTCCTCTCGTACTAGGGACAGCCCTTCTCAATATTCCTACGCGCGCAGCGGATAGGGACCGAACTGTCTCACGACGTTCTAAACCCAGCTCGCGTACCGCTTTAATGGGCGAACAGCCCAACCCTTGGGACCGACTCCAGCCCCAGGATGCGACGAGCCGACATCGAGGTGCCAAACCATCCCGTCGATATGGACTCTTGGGGAAGATCAGCCTGTTATCCCCGGGGTACCTTTTATCCGTTGAGCGACAGCGCTTCCACAAGCCACTGCCGGATCACTAGTCCCGACTTTCGTCCCTGCTCGACCCGTCGGTCTCACAGTCAAGCTCCCTTGTGCACTTACACTCAACACCTGATTGCCAACCAGGCTGAGGGAACCTTTGGGCGCCTCCGTTACTCTTTAGGAGGCAACCGCCCCAGTTAAACTACCCATCAGACACTGTCCCTGATCCGGATCACGGACCGAGGTTAGACATCCAGCACGACCAGAGTGGTATTTCAACGACGACTCCACAACCACTGGCGTGGCCGCTTCAAAGTCTCCCACCTATCCTACACAAGCCGAACCGAACACCAATATCAAACTGTAGTAAAGGTCCCGGGGTCTTTCCGTCCTGCTGCGCGAAACGAGCATCTTTACTCGTAGTGCAATTTCACCGGGCCTATGGTTGAGACAGTCGAGAAGTCGTTACGCCATTCGTGCAGGTCGGAACTTACCCGACAAGGAATTTCGCTACCTTAGGATGGTTATAGTTACCACCGCCGTTTACTGGCGCTTAAGTTCTCAGCTTCGCCGACCCGAAAGTCGGCTAACCGGTCCCCTTAACGTTCCAGCACCGGGCAGGCGTCAGTCCGTATACATCGCCTTACGGCTTCGCACGGACCTGTGTTTTTAGTAAACAGTCGCTTCTCGCTGGTCTCTGCGGCCACCCCCAGCTCGGAGAGCAAGTCTCCTCACCAGTGATGGCCCCCCTTCTCCCGAAGTTACGGGGGCATTTTGCCGAGTTCCTTAACCATAGTTCACCCGAACGCCTCGGTATTCTCTACCTGACTACCTGAGTCGGTTTAGGGTACGGGCCGCCATGAAACTCGCTAGAGGCTTTTCTCGACAGCATAGGATCATCCACTTCACCACAATCGGCTCGGCATCAGGTCTCAGCCTTAACGTGTGACGGATTTACCTACCACACGGCCTACACCCTTACCCCGGGACTACCACCGCCCGGGCTGGACTACCTTCCTGCGTCACCCCATCGCTTACCTAGTACAAGTCTGGTTCGTCGGCTCCACCACTACCCTCAACTCCGAAGAGATCGGGCCGGCTTCACGGACTTAGCATCGCCTGATTCAGTATTGGGCGTTTCAAAGCGGGTACCGGAATATCAACCGGTTGTCCATCGACTACGCCTGTCGGCCTCGCCTTAGGTCCCGACTTACCCTGGGCAGATCAGCTTGACCCAGGAACCCTTAGTCAATCGGCGCACACGTTTCTCACGTGTGTATCGCTACTCATGCCTGCATTCTCACTCGTGAACCGTCCACAACTCGCTTCCGCGGCTGCTTCACCCGGCACACGACGCTCCCCTACCCATCCCAGCAGGCGTTGGCCCTATACGCTGGAATGACACGACTTCGGCGGTACGCTTGAGCCCCGCTACATTGTCGGCGCGGAATCACTTGACCAGTGAGCTATTACGCACTCTTTCAAGGGTGGCTGCTTCTAAGCCAACCTCCTGGTTGTCTCTGCGACTCCACATCCTTTCCCACTTAGCGTACGCTTAGGGGCCTTAGTCGATGCTCTGGGCTGTTTCCCTCTCGACCATGGAGCTTATCCCCCACAGTCTCACTGCCGTGCTCTCACTTACCGGCATTCGGAGTTTGGCTAAGGTCAGTAACCCGGTAGGGCCCATCGCCTATCCAGTGCTCTACCTCCGGCAAGAAACACACGACGCTGCACCTAAATGCATTTCGGGGAGAACCAGCTATCACGGAGTTTGATTGGCCTTTCACCCCTAACCACAGGTCATCCCCCAGGTTTTCAACCCTGGTGGGTTCGGTCCTCCACGAAGTCTTACCTCCGCTTCAACCTGCCCATGGCTAGATCACTCCGCTTCGGGTCTTGAGCGTGCTACTAAAACGCCCTATTCGGACTCGCTTTCGCTACGGCTTCCCCACACGGGTTAACCTCGCAACACACCGCAAACTCGCAGGCTCATTCTTCAAAAGGCACGCAGTCACGACTGTTGCTCCGAAGAACAACAGCGACGCTCCCACGGCTTGTAGGCACACGGTTTCAGGTACTATTTCACTCCGCTCCCGCGGTACTTTTCACCATTCCCTCACGGTACTATCCGCTATCGGTCACCAGGGAATATTTAGGCTTAGCGGGTGGTCCCGCCAGATTCACACGGGATTTCTCGGGCCCCGTGCTACTTGGGAAATTCTCAAACGAGCCGTTGATGTTTCAGCTACGGGGGTCTTACCCTCTACGCCGGACCTTTCGCATGTCCTTCGCCTACATCAACGGTTTCTGACTCGTCGACCAATCGGCAGATTGATCAAGAGAACTCCCGCAACCCCGCATGCGCAACCCCTGCCGGGTATCACACACATACGGTTTGGCCTCATCCAGTTTCGCTCGCCACTACTCCCGGAATCACGGTTGTTTTCTCTTCCTGAGGGTACTGAGATGTTTCACTTCCCCTCGTTCCCTCCACACTGCCTATGTGTTCAGCAGCGGGTGACAGCCCATGACGACTGCCGGGTTTCCCCATTCGGACACCCCCGGATCAAAGCTCGGTTGACAGCTCCCCGGGGCCTATCGTGGCCTCCCACGTCCTTCATCGGTTCCTGGTGCCAAGGCATCCACCGTGCGCCCTTAAAAACTTGGCCACAGATGCTCGCGTCCACTGTGCAGTTCTCAAACAACGACCAGCCACCCACCACCCCGCCCAAACAGACGAGTTCACTGGGGCCGGCAACTGAAGGCGACCTCACGGCCGTACCCTCAGATACCCAACAACGTGCCCGACCCGACAAGCCATCCCCACGTTCCACGCCGAAGCAGTACTAGTGAACAACAACCTGTCGTGCCGAATAGTCAACGTTCCACCCATGAGCAACCACCGTCGAACATTTGCCGACGTAGTGGCCTCTGACCAGGCAAGCCCGGTAAGAAGTGCTCCTTAGAAAGGAGGTGATCCAGCCGCACCTTCCGGTACGGCTACCTTGTTACGACTTCGTCCCAATCGCCAGTCCCACCTTCGACAGCTCCCTCCCACAAGGGGTTGGGCCACCGGCTTCGGGTGTTACCGACTTTCGTGACGTGACGGGCGGTGTGTACAAGGCCCGGGAACGTATTCACCGCAGCAATGCTGATCTGCGATTACTAGCAACTCCGACTTCATGGGGTCGAGTTGCAGACCCCAATCCGAACTGAGACCGGCTTTTTGAGATTCGCTCCGCCTCGCGGCATCGCAGCTCATTGTACCGGCCATTGTAGCACGTGTGCAGCCCAAGACATAAGGGGCATGATGACTTGACGTCGTCCCCACCTTCCTCCGAGTTGACCCCGGCAGTCTCCTGTGAGTCCCCATCACCCCGAAGGGCATGCTGGCAACACAGAACAAGGGTTGCGCTCGTTGCGGGACTTAACCCAACATCTCACGACACGAGCTGACGACAGCCATGCACCACCTGTACACCGACCACAAGGGGGGCACCATCTCTGATGCTTTCCGGTGTATGTCAAGCCTTGGTAAGGTTCTTCGCGTTGCGTCGAATTAAGCCACATGCTCCGCTGCTTGTGCGGGCCCCCGTCAATTCCTTTGAGTTTTAGCCTTGCGGCCGTACTCCCCAGGCGGGGAACTTAATGCGTTAGCTGCGGCACCGACGACGTGGAATGTCGCCAACACCTAGTTCCCAACGTTTACGGCGTGGACTACCAGGGTATCTAATCCTGTTCGCTCCCCACGCTTTCGCTCCTCAGCGTCAGTAATGGCCCAGAGATCCGCCTTCGCCACCGGTGTTCCTCCTGATATCTGCGCATTTCACCGCTACACCAGGAATTCCGATCTCCCCTACCACACTCTAGCCTGCCCGTATCGACTGCAGACCCGGGGTTAAGCCCCGGGCTTTCACAACCGACGCAACAAGCCGCCTACGAGCTCTTTACGCCCAATAATTCCGGACAACGCTTGCGCCCTACGTATTACCGCGGCTGCTGGCACGTAGTTAGCCGGCGCTTCTTCTGCAGGTACCGTCACTTTCGCTTCTTCCCTGCTGAAAGAGGTTTACAACCCGAAGGCCGTCATCCCTCACGCGGCGTCGCTGCATCAGGCTTTCGCCCATTGTGCAATATTCCCCACTGCTGCCTCCCGTAGGAGTCTGGGCCGTGTCTCAGTCCCAGTGTGGCCGGTCGCCCTCTCAGGCCGGCTACCCGTCGTCGCCTTGGTAGGCCATCACCCCACCAACAAGCTGATAGGCCGCGGGCTCATCCTTCACCGCCGGAGCTTTCAACCCCGTCCCATGCGGGACAGAGTGTCATCCGGTATTAGACCCCGTTTCCAGGGCTTGTCCCAGAGTGAAGGGCAGATTGCCCACGTGTTACTCACCCGTTCGCCACTAATCCACCCCGAAGGGCTTCATCGTTCGACTTGCATGTGTTAAGCACGCCGCCAGCGTTCGTCCTGAGCCAGGATCAAACTCTCCGTGAATGTTTTCCCGTAATCGGGACAACACAACACGAGAGCGGAACGATCAGCCGGAATAAGACCGATCGTTCACAGCGTCCTCGCTGTGTAATTGCCTACCGGAACCGTGAGGCCCGGCAGGACTTTCAAAGGAACCACCAACCTGCCGAAGCAGGCCGGGGTATCAACATATCTGGCGTTGACTTTTGGCACGCTGTTGAGTTCTCAAGGAACGGACGCTTCCTTTGTACTCACCCGCAGAACATTCTCTGGGGCTTTCCTCCGGGCTTTCCCTTCGGTCTTGCGTTTCCGACTCTATCAGACTCTTTCGTGTCCGATTCCCGGTCGAAGCGGGTTTGCTTTCCAGTTCTTCGCTTTCGCGTTTCCCTTTCCGGCGGTTCCAACCTTACCAGACTCTTTTCCGTTCCGTTTCCGGTTCGAATTTGAATTCTGGTGGCCTTCGGAATGGCCTTGCCTTTCGGCTGACTCGACTTTACCAGAACCATTCAGCCGAAACGATCGGTTGCATGACCCGGAAATAAGAGAATCAATGGCTCTGCGGAGATTCCATCTCCGTTGAGAGCGAGGTAGACGTTAACTGTCGGGATCGAACCTGTCCAGTCCGACTCAACCGTTAAAATCTACCTCCCCAGGTCGACCATGTCAACGGTCTCCCGGGGCAAAGAGGAGACTAGCAGGTCAGCGCGGGTGTACGCACATCAGGCCGCGGCGGGGAGCTCGGCGCTGCGTTCGGTCGGGTCGATGTCGCCCCGGTCGCCTGCGCGGGCTGCGCGGCCGCCCAGGACGTAGACGTACGCAAGGAAGGCCAGCTCGGCTGTGCTGCCGATGGTGATGCGTCCCCATGTCGGGAGGCCGGAAGGGGTGACGAAGCCTTCGATGACGCCCGAGACGAACAGGACCAGAGCGAGGCCGATGGCCATGCCGATCGCGGCTCGGCCCTGCTGCGCGAGGGCCGAGCGGCGGGTCCGCGGGCCCGGGTCGATGACTGTCCAGCCGAGGCGCAGGCCCGTACCCGCTGCGACAAAGACTGCGGTGAGTTCCAACAGACCGTGCGGGAGGATCAGTCCCAGAAAGGTGTCGAGGCGGCCGGCCGAGGACATCAGGCCGATGCCGACCCCGAGGTTGAGCACGTTGACGAAGAGGATCCAGATCACCGGGATACCCAGGAACGCTCCCAGGACCAGGCACATGGCTGCGGCCTGGGCGTTGTTCGTCCATACCTGGGCGGCGAATGACGCGGCCGGGTGGCTGGAGTAGTAGGTCTCGTACTCCCCGCCCGGGCTGGTCAGTCGGCGAAGGTCGTCCGGGGCTGCGATGGCCGACTGGACTTCCGGATGCGTACCTATCCACCAGCCGATGACCGCGGCCAGCAAAGTGGAGAGGACGGCCGTGGGTATCCACCAGTGCCTGGATCGGTAGACCGCGGCGGGGAAGCCGGTGGTCAAGAAGCGCGTGGCGTCGCGCCAGGAAGCTCGGCGGGTGCCTGTCACCGTGGACCGGGCGCGGGCGACGAGCTGGGTGAGGCGAGCGGTGAGTATCGGGTCCGGGGTGCTGGACTGGAGAAGGGAGAGATGGGTGGCCGTGCGCTGGTAGAGCTCGACGAGCTCGTCGGCTTCCGCGCCGGTGAGACGGCGCCCGCGGTGCAGGAGCTGGTCCAGGCGGTCCCACTCCGTGCGGTGGGTGGTCACGAAAACGTCGAGGTCCATGGGCGGCTGCTGCTCCAGGCATGGGTGCGTACGGGTTCGTACTACGGCGGCGCGTTGCGGGTCAGCTTGGCAGACTGAAGGTCCCGAGGGGCAGGGAAGACCGGCGAAGGATGGGGCGGCGATGAATGAGCTCGTGACCGGGGACGCGGTCGTACTGGGGCTGCGGCCCGCGAAGTTGCCGAGCCGGGCGCTGGCGCTGGTCATCGACCTTGCCGTGGTGGGAGCGGCGTTCGTCCTGGTGTCGATTGGCTTGTCCATGGCGACGGTGACGCTGGACGAAGCGGCGCTCGCGGCGGTGTCCGTGGCGTCCTTTCTGTTGGTGCTCGTGGGCGGGCCGATCGCAGTGGAGACCCTCAGCCATGGGCGTTCGCTGGGGAAGCTGGCGTGTGGGCTGCGCGTGGTACGGGACGACGGGGGGCCGATCCGTTTCCGGCATGCGCTGGTGCGCGGGGCCATGGGGGTCGTCGAGATTCTGATGACGCTCGGGGTTGTCGCCTGTATCGCTTCGCTGGTGTCGGCGCGGGGGCGGCGGCTCGGGGACGTGTTCGCGGGAACGCTGGTCGTACGGGAGAGGGTGCCGGCTGGGCGGGCGGCTGCGGTGCCGCCTCCGCCGCCGTGGTTGGTCGGGCGGTTCGCGGGTCTGGATCTGTCGGCGGTGCCGGACGGTCTGTGGCTGGCGATACGGCAGTACCTGACGCGGATGCATCAGCTCGACACGCAGGTGGGCCGGTCGATGGCGGAGCGGCTGGCCGCGGAGCTGGCGACGCGGACCGGGGTTCCGGTGCCCGAGGGAGTGCCGGCCGGGGCGTATCTGGCGGCGGTGGTGAACGAGCGGCAGGCGCGCGATGCGCGGCGGGTGTTCGTCGCTGCTCGGGACGGTGATCCGCAGTTCGGTGCCGCGCAGGTGGGAGGCGGAGGGCTGGAGGGTCGGGCTGTCGTGCCCTCGCCGGTGGGGGCCGTGCCGTCCGCGGGAGGTACGGGGGCAGGTGCGCCCGTCGCCCCGGTGGCCGAGGAGGGCGGGGCGGCAGCGCCCGCTGCGACGGGGTTCGCGCCGCCTGCCTAGCGCGGTGAGGGTGGGGTTTCCAGGTCTTCGAGCTCGATCCCGGGTGCCGAGAGGACCACGTCGCCGGCGATGTGGACGGTGTGCTGTTCGCCGGTGTCCAGGGCGCTGACCTGGTATTCGTCCACAGTCAGAGGGCCGCTGTCAGTGGCGTGCGCTTCACTGTTCACCAGGGCCCAGGACTGGTCGACGGTGCGGGGGGCAAGGACCGGGTCCGTGAAGGCGACCAGGCGGACGCGGGTCGCGGGGGAATCGGGGGTGAGGCGCAGAAGCCGTGAGGTCGCGATGAGGAATGCGGGGGAAGTGCCGGTGAAGGCGTGGGCGCGCACATTGCCTTCGGTGGCATGAGTACCGGTCGGGTCGGTACGGACCCAGGTGACGCCTTCGAGAGCGGCGCCGCGGACCTGCCAGCTCGCGGCGTGGAGTTCGAGGCGGATGGGGCGGCCCAGTTCGTCGAGGGTCAGGTCGACGGAACCGAGGTGGTCGCCGGAAGAGGCGGTGATCTGGGAGACGTAGCGCCAGCCGGAGGGGCCGGGGGCGCACTGGAAGTGTTCTTCGCCGAGGAGGGTGTGATCGTGAAGATCGTGGAGCGAATATCGGCCGCGGGGCATGGGGTCCTTCGAGGTTCCTCGGGCTGAGCGGGTGCGGTACGAGCGCAGGCCCCCGACACGGGGGTGCGGGGGCCTGCGCGCGTAGCTGCTGCTGAGGTTGTTCCGTCTGTCAGCGGCCGGTGGCCGCTGACGGGCGGGAACAGGGGCCGATCAGTAGCGGTAGTGGTCGGGCTTGTACGGGCCTTCGACCTCGACGCCGATGTAGGCGGCCTGCTCGGGGCGGAGCGTCGTGAGCTTCACGCCGAGCGCATCGAGGTGGAGGCGGGCGACCTTCTCGTCCAGGTGCTTGGGCAGCACGTAGACGTCGGTCGGGTACTCCTCGGGCTTGGTGTACAGCTCGATCTGGGCCAGGGTCTGGTCCGCAAAGGAGTTGGACATCACGAACGACGGGTGGCCGGTCGCGTTGCCCAGGTTCAGGAGGCGGCCCTCGGAGAGCAGGATGAGGACCTTGCCGTCGGGGAACGTCCAGGTGTGGACCTGCGGCTTGACCTCGTCCTTGACGATGCCGTCGATCTTCGCCAGGCCGGCCATGTCGATCTCGTTGTCGAAGTGGCCGATGTTCCCGACGATGGCCTGGTGCTTCATCTTGGCCATGTCGGCGGCCATGATGATGTCCTTGTTGCCCGTCGTGGTGACGAAGATGTCGGCCTTGTCGACGACCTCGTCGAGGGTGGTCACCTGGTAGCCGTCCATCGCCGCCTGCAGCGCGCAGATCGGGTCGATCTCGGTGATGATCACGCGGGCGCCCTGGCCGCGCAGCGACTCCGCGCAGCCCTTGCCGACGTCGCCGTAGCCGCAGACGACCGCGGTCTTGCCGCCGATGAGGGTGTCGGTGGCGCGGTTGATGCCGTCGATCAGGGAGTGGCGGCAGCCGTACTTGTTGTCGAACTTGGACTTGGTGACGGCGTCGTTGACGTTGATCGCCGGGAAGAGGAGGGTGCCGTCGCGGTGCATCTCGTACAGGCGGTGGACACCGGTGGTGGTCTCCTCGGTCACGCCGCGGATCTCGGAGGCGAGCTGGGTCCACTTCTGCGGGCTCTCACCGAGGGTGCGGTTGAGGAGCGTGAGGATGTGGGCGTACTCCTCGCTGTCCGCCGTCGACGGGTCCGGGGCCGCGCCGGCCTTCTCGAACTCGACGCCCTTGTGGACGAGGAGGGTGGCGTCACCGCCGTCGTCGAGAATCATGTTCGGGCCACCGGTGGGGGTGTTCGGCCAGGTCAGGGCCTGCTCGGTGCACCACCAGTACTCTTCGAGCGTCTCGCCCTTCCAGGCGAAGACCGGGATGCCGGCGGGGGCATCCGGGGTGCCGTTCGGGCCCACGGCGATGGCCGCGGCGGCGTGGTCCTGGGTGGAGAAGATGTTGCAGGAGGCCCAGCGGACCTCGGCGCCGAGGGCGACCAGGGTCTCGATCAGCACGGCGGTCTGCACGGTCATGTGCAGCGAACCGGTGATGCGGGCACCGGCCAGCGGCTGCGCCGCGGCGTACTCCCTGCGGATCGACATCAGACCGGGCATCTCGTGCTCGGCGAGGGTGATCTCCTTGCGGCCGAAGGTCGCGAGGGAGAGGTCGGCGACCTTGAAGTCCTGTCGATTGGCGACCGTTGTCATAACGGGCTGCTCCTGGTGATGGGTGTCGAGGTGGGCACGGCTGGCTCTGCGGCGGCGGGCACACGAATGCCCGGGCGCTCGCAGCGCAGTCCGTCGGAGGCCCTCTCTCCCTCGGCCGGTCCGCGTATACGGACCGATCGACCGCCATCAGCAGCGACGACTGACACTGCCATCGAATCTACACCGACCGGCCCGGCCGCTCCCAGCCCGCCCGGGAAGGAAGGTGGCCGGGAAGGCCTGCCGGGAGGGGGCGGGAGGGGGTTGCTGGGGGGCGCAGACGCGAGGCGGTTGGGACGGGAGGTGTGCTTGGCGCTGTAGGGGTACGCGGGTGGTTCAGTGATCGGAGGGCGTCGGGGAGTTCGGGGCTCCGCCCGGGGCCTTGCCGGGGTTCGTGCCGGCTGCGGCGGCCGCCTCGCTGTAGATGTCCGGTTCCAGATAGATGACCCGGGCGATCGGGACGGCTGCGCGGATTCGGGTCTCGGCGGCGTTGATGGCGTTGGCCACTTCGGTGGCCGTGTCGTCGTGCTGTACCGCGATCTTGGCGGCGACCAGCAGCTCTTCCGGGCCGAGGTGGAGCGTGCGCATGTGGATGACACCGGTGACCGTGTCGCCGTCGACGAGCGCGGCCTTGATCTTCTCGACCTGGTCGGTACCGGCGGCCTCGCCGAGCAGGAGGGACTTCGTCTCGGCGGCGAGGACGATCGCGATGACGATCAGCAGGACGCCGATGCAGAGGGTGCCGATGCCGTCCCAGACGCCGTTGCCGGTCCCGAGTGCCAGGCCGACGCCCGCGAGGGCGAGCACCAGACCGATCAGCGCGCCGAAGTCCTCCAGGAGGACGACGGGGAGTTCGGGGGCCTTGGCACGGCGGATGAACTCCTTCCAGGAGAGTGATCCGCGGGTCTGGTTGGACTCCTTGATGGCCGTACGGAAGGAGAAGCCCTCAGCGATGATCGCGAAGATCAGCACGCCGACCGGCCAGTACCAGGACTCGATCTCGTGCGGGTGCTTGATCTTCTCGTAGCCCTCGTACACCGCGAACATGCCACCGACCGAGAACAGCACGATGGAGACGAGGAAGGCGTAGATGTAGCGCTCGCGGCCGTAGCCGAAGGGGTGCTGGGGGGTGGCTTCGCGCCGGGCCTTCTTGCCGCCGAGCAGCAGCAGGCCCTGGTTGCCCGAGTCGGCGACCGAGTGGACGCTCTCCGCGAGCATCGACGACGAGCCACTGAACAGGAACGCCACGAATTTGGCCACTGCGATCGCGAGGTTGGCGCCGAGTGCCGCCACGATCGCCTTGGTTCCGCCTGACGCACTCATGGGTGCCGGGTGTCCCTTCTTCGGTGCTGCGGCCCTGGCGCCGCGGTACGGCCGGACATTGTTGCAGCCGACTGGTGCGGACGGTGCGTCAGGCCACCACTGTGGCACGGAACAGGGTTCCCGTGCCGGACACTTCGACCCTCTCACCAGAGGGTACGAAGACCGAGGCGCCGGGTGCGAGGCCGAGCGTGCCGGCCTTCGGGGCGCCCGCGGTGCAGAGCAGGATCTGCGGGGTGTCCCTGGTCAGGTCGACGGGGTCGGCGCCGGGCGACAGGTCGAAGCGCGAGAGCCGGAATTCGTCCACGGGCGTCTCGTACAGTTCCTCGCCGGACGGGGACGCCTCGGGGCGCAGGACGCCGGGGTCGGTCGCCTCGAAGCGGACGATGCGCAGGAGTTCGGGTACGTCGACGTGTTTGGGCGTGAGTCCGCAGCGCAGCACGTTGTCGGAGTTGGCCATGATCTCGACACCGAGGCCGTCGAGGTAGGCGTGCGGGACACCGGCGCCGAGGAAGAGGGCTTCGCCGGGCTGGAGTTCTACGTAGTTCAGCAGCATGGCCGCGATGACACCGGGGTCGCCGGGGAAGTGGTGGGCGATGCGGGCGTACGGGGCGTGGGTGCCGCCGAGGCGTTCGGCGGCCGCGGCTGCCTGGTTCACCGTTTCGGCCATCTCCGTCGGGTCGGCGGCGAGGATCGCGGTGAGGACCTCACGCAGGGCCGCCTCCTCGGGGTGGGCACCGAGGAGGTCGACGTACGGCTTGAGGGAATCGACGCCGAGTGCCGCCATCGTCTCGGCCGCCTCGGTGGGCCTGCGGAAGCCGCACAGGCCGGCGAAGGGGGTGAGCGCGCAGATCAGCTCGGGCTTGTGGTTGGCGTCCTTGTACGTGCGGTGGGGTGCGTCGATCGGGACGGACCGGCGCTCCTCGTCCTCGTACCCCTGCTTCGCCTGTGCGAGGTCGGGGTGGACCTGGAGGGAGAGCGGGGCACCGGCGGCGAGCAGTTTGAGGAGGAAGGGCAGGCGGGGGCCGAACTTTTCGACCGTGGCCCGGCCCAGTTCCCGCTCGGGGTCGGCGGCGATGACCTCGGTGAGGGGCCGCTCGCGGCCGGCCTCTCCGGCGCTGGTTGTACGGGTGAGGCGGGAGGGGGCTCCGGGGTGGGCGCCCATCCACATCTCCGCCTGGGGTTCGCCGGTGGGCGCGATGCCGAGCAGCTCGGGGATGGCGGTGGTGGAACCCCAGGCGTAAGGGCGCACGGTGTTGGAGAGCCGGTCCATGGGTTGTCCTTGTCAGGTGCGTGGATCGGGGGGTGGCGTACCGGTGGGCGCCTGTGTCAGGCGCGGGCTGCCGACGCCAGTGCCAGGTAGACGGCGGCGAAGTCGGTGACCGCGAGGAGTTCGGCGAGGGCTTCGAGTTCGGTGCCCTCCTCCGGTTCGAGTTCGCTGATCGCCGTGTCGTGGCCGAGGGCCAGTTCGCGGGCTGCGGGGCCGGCGCTCAGGCCGCCGGTGGGGCGGTCGCGGAGCAGTACGACGCGGGCGTGCAGGGGCTCCGCCTCGTCGACCCGGTCGCGGAAGAAGTCGTCGGGGTCGGCCCCGGCGGCGAATGTGCCCGCCAGCAGCGCGCCGTGGGCCGGCAGCGCCTCGGGGAGCTCGGCGGCGAGGGCCGGCCGGCCGGACAACTCGGCCAGGACTGCCGCGAATCTCCGGCCGACCGGGGCCGCCGCGTCGCCCTCCGTCCAGATGAGGGGCAGGCTGTCGGCGAGTTCGGCGGCGAGGGTCTTGGCCGGGTTGCTGTACGTGGCGATGGCCGGACCACAGCGTTCCGCGGTGCGGTCCAGGCGGTCGGCGACGCTCTGCAGCGCCTCGGCGGGTGCGGTGACCAGTCCGACCCGGTCGAGCAGTGCGAGCAGCGGGGTGAACAGGGCCCAGAGCGTGCCGGGGCCCGCCGCCGACGTCTCGGCGTCGTACTCGCCGTGCGGCGCGGTGGCCATGGGTACGACGAGTCCGTGTACCCCGTCGGTCGCCTCGCGCAGCGGTGACCGGTGGGGGGCGACGGCGACGACGCTGCAGCCGCGGCGGTACGCCTGTTCGGCGAGGAGGGAGAGGCCCGGCTCGGAACCGTCGGCCGTGACGATCAGCAGCAGGTCGACGGAGCCGGCCCAGCCGGGCAGCGTCCAACGCATCGCGCCCGCGGCCGGGGCGACCCCGGTGGGACGGATGCGGGTGACGGGCGCGGAGGCGCCTGCCAGGGCGGTGATCAGGTCGGCGACACCGGACGCGGCGGTGCCGGAACCCGCGACGAGTACGGCGCGGGGGCGGCCTTCCGGGTTCAGTGCGGCGATCCCGGCCTCCGCCGCGTGCCGGGCGGCGGTGCGGACCCGGGCCCCGGCCTCGGCGGCGCCGCGGAGCAGTCCGCGGCGGTCGGCTCGGGCCAGGGATTCCGGGGCGTCGAGCAGCGACTCGTCGAGCATGGGGACGGTCCTCCGATCACGTGCTGATCACCGTGCGGGATGCGGATGCCGTTACGCGGGGCGGCGGGCCTCGTCGACGAGGAGGACGGGGATGCCGTCCCGTACCGGGTAGGCGAGGCCGCAGTCCTTGCCGGTGCAGACGAGTTCGGGGCTGTCGGCCGCCGACCGGTCGTCGAGCGGAGAGTGGCAGGCCGGGCAGGCGAGGATCTCCAGAAGGCCGGCTTCGAGCGGCATGGGGTGAGTCCCTTCAAGCATTCGGACGCGCGGTTCGGGTTCACGCGGATCGGGCGACGTCAGCCTACCGCCGGGGTACGGGAGGCGCGGCCGGGGCGGGGGCGGGGCCGGAGCGGGGGCGCCCGCGGCGGACCTGCCCCCTACCCGTCCCTTCCTGAAACCGGGGCGCTGCCCCGGACTCCGCGCCTCAAACGCCGGCGAGGCGGAGAAATGTCCTACGAGGCCCGGACCAGGGTCAGTACCTCGTCCCGTACCGCCGTCATCATCCGTTCGTCACGGGCCTCGACGTTCAGGCGGAGCAGGGGTTCCGTGTTGGAGGCACGCAGGTTGAACCACCAGTCCGGGGCCGTGACGGTCAGGCCGTCGAGATCATCGGTCGTGACTCCGTCCCGGGTCGCGAAGGCGTCGCGTACCGCTGCCGTGCGGCCCGCCTGGTCGGTGACCGTGGAGTTGATCTCGCCGGATCCGGTGTAGCGGTCGTACTGCGCGACCAGTTCCGACAGCGTGCCCGGCTGGCCCCCCAGCGCGGCCAGGACGTGGAGCGCGGCGAGCATGCCCGTATCGGCGTTCCAGAAGTCGCGGAAGTAGTAGTGCGCGGAGTGTTCACCGCCGAAGATCGCGCCGTGCCCGGCCATCTCCGCCTTGATGAAGGAGTGGCCCACGCGGGTACGGACCGGGGTGCCGCCGTTCTCGCGGACGACCTCGGGGACCGTGAGGGAGGTGATCAGGTTGTGGATGACGGTGCCCTTGCCGCCGTTGCGGGCGAGTTCCCGGGCCGCGACCAGGGCGGTGATCGCGGACGGCGAGACGCCCGCGCCGCGTTCGTCCACGACGAAACAGCGGTCGGCGTCGCCGTCGAAGGCGAGGCCCAGATCGGCGCCCTCGGCCACGACGCGGCCCTGGAGGTCGACGAGGTTCTTCGGGTCGAGCGGGTTGGCCTCGTGGTTGGGGAACGTGCCGTCCAGCTCGAAGTACATCGGTACGAGGTCGACGGGAAGGTCCGCGAAGACCGTCGGGACGGTGTGGCCGCCCATGCCGTTGCCCGCGTCTACGACGACCTTCAGCGGGCGGATCGACGCGAGGTCCACCAGCGACAGCAGGTACGCGGCGTAGTCGGTGAGCGTTTCGCGCCGGGTGACGGTGCCGGGGGCTGCCGCCGGTCGCGGCGCACCGGTCTCGGACCACTTCTCGACCAGGGCGCGGATCTCCGAGAGACCGGTGTCCTGGCCCACGGGTGCGGCGCCCGCCCGGCAGAGCTTGATGCCGTTGTACTGCGCCGGGTTGTGCGAGGCGGTGAACATCGCGCCGGGAAGCCCCAGGCTGCCGGAGGCGAAGTACAGCTGGTCGGTCGAGCAGAGGCCGATCAGCGCGACGTCCGCGCCGCGCGCCGCCGCGCCGCGCGCGAAGGCTCCCGAGAGGCCGGGCGACGAGGGCCGCATGTCGTGGCCGATCACGATCGCGTCCGCGCCCATGACCTCGACGAATGCCGCCCCGAACTGTTCGGCCAGCGATTCGTCCCACTGGTCGGGGACCACCCCGCGTACGTCGTACGCCTTGACGATCTGCGACAGATCAGCAGCCACGGGCCGGTCCTCCTGAGATTTCTTCGGACCGCCCAAACTACCCGGCGGCGGTTCGGGCGGACCGCGGGGTCTTCAGATGGTGCGATACAGCGCGGACGCGGGATCGGGTGCCGTGCCGCTCAGGACAGCATCCAGGCCGGCGCCGCCGTGCTCTGTGCCAGCACGATCAGGCACATCACCAACAGCAGTCCCAGGCTCCATGGCAGTACCTTGCGCAACAGGTCGCCTTCCCGTCCGGCGAGGCCGGTACACCCGCAGGGCGTTGACGACGGATTCCGTGATGAGGGAAGCCGTTTCTCACGGGTGAGGAAATAGCTGTGTCGACGACAAGTTCAGGTCGATGGCCCGTACCTGAAAACTTGAACACCCAGGCCTGAAAAATTGAACGGGAGATCCGAGGGGCCGCACACGGGGCGTGCCGTCCGGCCCGCCGCACTCAGGAGTCCGGTGAGCGCAGCACCCGCAGATGGCCGCGGCGCGCGACCTCCATCGGATCCGCGGTCTGCGGGCCACCGCCGTTCCTGCCGTCGCCGCCGCGGTCATGCGGCCGCGCCGCTTCCCGTACGGCATTGGCGAGCGCTTCGAGATCGTCACCGCTGGGACGGGTGGGGGCGGAGGGGTCGGAGAGCCTGACGACTTCCCAGCCACGTGGCGCGGTCAGCCGCTCACTGTGCTCGGCACAGAGGTCGTAGCAGTGGGGCTCGGCGTAGGTGGCGAGCGGGCCGAGGACCGCAGTCGAGTCGGCATAGACGTACGTCAGTGTCGCGACGGCAGGGCGGCCGCACGCGGTGCGCGAACAGCGACGTACAGGGCTCACGATGTTGGACGGTACCGCACTCTTGAGCGGGCTGCGACGACTCTCCCTCAGGTCACCCCACCGTGTCGCCCTGCGACCTCCGGCCCGACGGCCTTCCGGGCAGCCCTCCTGACCTGCGGAGGAAAACAGAAGCACAGGTCGTACCGGCAACGAATCCGGTCACCACTTGGCACAAAAGCTGTCATTCACCAAGAGTTCAACGGTCAGGAGCGGGGCCTGAAACGGGCTCCGGCCTGGCCGGATTGTTCAGGATTGGACATGTCGACGCCCTGTCAGGGAGCGGCGATCCGCTCGCCCGGCGGAGAGTTACCCTGCGTCAGTGATGGACAGTCCCGTACCGCCCCACCCGTCCGAGCCGCGCCCGCGTCGTCGTGACCGCCACGGCCGCGGCATGCGCGGGCCCGTCGCCCCGCCCCAGGTGCCGCTCTCGGCCAGCAGGGCGGAGAACTTCCGTGATCTCGTGCAGGACTCGGTGGAGCGGCTGGAGCGGCGCTGGCCGCAGCTGGCCGAGGTCGACTTCATGGTGCTCGATGTGCCGGGGACGCAGGAGGAGACCGTTCCGCTGGGGCGCGCGGTCTCCGCGAAGAAGGACCGGCCCGCGCAGATCGTCATCTACCGGCGCCCCGTCGAGATCCGTACCAAGAACCGTGACGAGCGTGCCCTCCTGGTCCACGAGGTGGTGGTGGAGCAGGTCGCGGATCTGCTCGGGCTGTCGCCGGAGTCGGTGGATCCGCGGTACGGGCAGGAGTAGGCCGGCGCCCGCCCACCCGTACCGCCGGCTCAGTCGTCCAGGACCGACAGGTCCTGTTCGGCCGCGGGTACCTCGACCGTTCCGCCGTCGTACGGCAGGGTCTGCACGGTGAACATCTCGACGCCGTTCTGCGGGAGGCTGAGCGTGCGTGCGGCGTGGACCGGGCCGCCCGACTCCGTCCGGATCGTCAGCGCGTATCCGCCCTTGAGCCCGGCCGGTACGGGCGGGGTCACCGCGAGCGTCGTACCGCCCTTGACCGTGTACGTCTTGACGGTCTGTTCGCCGCCCCCGCTGCCCGCGGAGGCGATGACCTTCACGGTGGCGGTGGCGCCCGGCGCGGTGAGCGAGAGGGTCGATCCCTTGGCCCGGTTGTCGGCCGCGGTCGCCTGCGCGCCCACCGGACCGGTCGCCGGGATGTAGCCGACCTCCTGCCCGTCACCCTTGCCGCGGACCACGCGCAGCGCGGCCACCACCGGGGTGCCTTTCCCGCCCTCGGCCGGGGTCAGCAGCAGGGAGCCGGTTTCGCCCCTGGTGATGTCCTTCAGGTCGACGCCCGCGGTCATCCTCGACTTGACGTGGATCTCCTCGTGCCCGGCCGGGGAGATCGCGCCGTTCTTGCCGAGGAGTTTCACCTTCAGATCGGCGTCGGCGTCACCGGGCGCGAAGGCCACCAGACGGACCGAGGTGGCGTCCGCCGGAATGCCGGGGAGCACCAGGGTGCCCGCCGGGTCGGCCGAGGCGGCCAGCCAGTCGCTGCCCGTCGCGTCGTCCGCGGTCCTGACGACCGCGCCGACGCGTCCGGTACGGGTGGTGACGTGAACGGTCACGTCCTCGGCCGCCTCGCTGGTCAGCGTGGAGATCAGGACCGGGACGCTGGACCTGGCCGGCACCGTGATGCCCTCGCCGACGTCGGACTTGAGGGTGCCGTCCGGGCCGTACAGCTCGATGTCGGCGACGGCCGCGCTGTCGTCCGGGTTCGTGAGGTGGACGTAGTCCTCGCGGGACTTCGCGGTGCTCGCGGCCGGGAACCAGAAGTTCGTGCCGGGTCCGGTGCAGCTGACGCCGAGCAGACCTCGGGAGCCACCCGCCTCGACCACGGTGGTCTGCTGGGTGGTCCAGCCGGGGGCCAGACGTCCGGTGGCGGTGCCGACGAGCGCGGGGGCGTCGGCACCGGACGCCTCGGCGGTGGCCGGTTTGCCGGGCTCCTTGAGGGAGACGACCGGCTTTTCGGGATCCGCCTTCTTCTTGCCCTTCTCGTCCTTCTTCCCGTCCCCGTCGGCGGTGGTGGACGTGGACTGCTTCAGTTCGGCTGCCCCGGCCTCGCCGCCGCTGCCGCCGGCCGGGGTGAAGGACGTGTACGTCGTCTCCGCGAGGTCCGAGAGACCGGGCGCCGGGCAGAGCAGGCTGGACCGTTCCACCGGCAGCCGGGTGGTGGCCCTCGCCTGCGTCGTACCCCCGTCGCCGGGCGCGGTGAACGCGGCGAATCCGGTGACGGCGGCGAGGGCTGCGGCGCCCGCAATGAGGGACAGGCTGGTGGACTTCACTCGGACTCGCCTCGCGATGCGTTACCGGTCGGCCACGGGTGCTGGCCCGGGGCGGGGTTCTCGTCGGGGTTCTGCGGGTCGTACGGGCCCTGCCCGCCGTAGCCGGCCTGGGGGTCGTACGCGGCCTGCGGGTCGTACTGCGGGACCTGCGGGGCGTAATGGGCCTGTGGGTCGTACTGCTGCTGCTGGGGGTAGCCGTACGGGTCGTAGGCGTTCTGCTGGTACGGGTCCGCGGCGGCCTGGTGCTCGTGCTGCGTGCCGTACTGGCCGTCCTGGTACTGCTGCTCGCCCTGGTAGTGCTGGTAGTCGGCGCCCTGGTACTGCTGCGCGTCCCATTCGCCGTACTGCTGCTGCTGCGGCACCGCCGCGTACTGACCACTGTCGGCCTCCGGAGCGAAGGCGTCTCTGTCGTCGCTCTGCTGCGGATCCGGCTGCGGCTGCGGAGAGAGCTGCGGCTCGGTGGTCTGCTGGGCGGGGATGTACTGGCCCGCCTCGTCCGGTGCCTCCTCGGCGCTCCCGCTCCCGGCCTGCTCCTCCTCCGCTTCCGCCTGGGCGGCCGCGCGGAGCCTGCGTGCCCGGCGCCCCTCGCCCGCGACCGGCTCCGCGGGGACCGTCACGACCTCCTCGGGCAGGTCGTCGTCGATCTCCCGGCGGCGGCCCGGCAGGGCGAGGACCAGCAGGACCACGGCCAGCGCGCTCTGGGCCCAGATCCAGGCGGTGTGGGTGAGCGGGGTGTCGTACGTGAGGTCCAGCGTGCCGCCCTCGGCGGGGAGCTCGAAGCCCTGGGCCCAGCCGTCGACCGTCTTACGGGTCAGTGCCCGGCCGTTCAGCGTGGCCTGCCAGCGGGGGTCGGCGGCGTCCGCGATCCGCAGCACCCGGCCGGAACCGCCCGCCGGGATCTTGGTGTGCGCCTCGACGGGGAGCGCGCCCACGGGCAGCGGTTCGGCGTCGGCGCCGGACGGGACGATCATGACGCGGGCGACCTGCCGGTCGACCCGCCACAGCGCGCTGCCGTCCAGTTGGCTCAGCCTGCTCAGGCCCGGGGTCGCGTCGAGAACCCGGCTCATCTCCTTCGGAGCGCCGTCCCGTACCAGTACGTAACGGATCGCGAAGCCGCTGAGCTGGCTGCCCTGGTCGGCGCCGGAGCCCGCGACCAGGTTGGCGACGACCTTGTCGAGGTGGCTGTTGCCGCCGCCCGCCTCGGCCAGTTCGGCGTCGCCGAGCCGCGCGCCGGAGCCGCGTACCAGGGTGTACGAGACGGCGGCGGGCGAGGTGCCGCCCAGGACCAGGGTGCGCGGCTGGTCGCGGGTGGCGCTCTCCTCCGCGACGAACGCCGGCACCTGCACCGGATCGCGGCGCTCCAGCGGGCCCGCGGCGCCGCCGATCATCCAGCCGGCGGCGGCCAGCGCCGGGGCGAGGCCCGCGGCGAGGGCGATCAGCGCGGCAACGGGCTGGCGCCAGCCGAAGCTGAGCTCGGCGACGCGTACCCGCGCGCCGTCCGCGCCCACCAGCGCGGCGGCGATCAGCGCGATGCCGTAGACGAGGGTCGCGGGGCCCGCCCAGCCCGAGCCGTTGGCGAGCGCGGCGAAGACCAGCGCCACGAGCGCGACGGACCACGCGGTGCGCACCGCGAACTGCCGTTCCCCGCGCAGCAGCGCGGCCAGCGCGGCGAACACGATGCCGAGCAGCAGCACGCTGCCCGCGGCCTTGGGGCCGCCGGGGCTGATGCCGAGCAGATCGAGCGCCGAGGCCGTGCCCGTACCGATGTCCAGGCCGGCTTCCTTCAGGAAGTCGGAGGGGCTGCCGAGGAGCGAGAGCGACCAGGGCGCGAGGACGAGGAGCGGCGTGCCGATCGCGGCGAGGAAGCGGAGCCCGTACGCGGCGATGTCGTTGCGGCGCAGTACGAGCACACCGATGCCGAGGACCACCGCGAGCGGCCAGACGATGGGCGTGAACGCCATCGCGAAGGTGAGGAGCAGGGTGTACGCCCAGGTGGCGCGCCAGCTGCCCCGGGCATATCCGACGGCCCGCATGCCGTGCGCGGAGACCGCGGCGCGGGCGATCAGCGGGAGCAGGACGGCCAGGACGGCGGTGCCGAGGCGGCCGGTCGCCAGTGCGCCGGTCGCGGCCGGCAGGAAGGCGTACGCGATGCTCGCCCAGGCCCGCAGCAGCCTCGATTCGAGCAGCGGCCGGGAGACGAAGTACGCGGTCAGTCCGGCGAGCGGGACCGAGCAGACCAGCAGCAGCGTGAGCGCGAAGCCGGTCGAGCCGAGGAACAGCGCGGACAGCGCCGAGATGACGGCGAGATAGGGCGGCGCGGTCTGCGTGCCGCCGGTGCCGACCGGGTGCCAGCCGTCCGCGTACGCGCCCCACAGGCCGGAGACGTCGGCGGGCGCGGGCAGCAGAGCGCCTCCCGCGAGCGCTCCGCCGCCGAGCAGGCCGCGGCAGGCGATGAGCGAGACGAACAGCAGGACGGCGAAGAGCACCGGGCCCGGCTTCCGCCCGATCCGCTTCAGCCGCGCGAACTGCTCGATCTCCAGGAAGTCGGCGTCGTCACCGCCGGGACCGGACTCCACGGCGCCGTGCCGCGAGCCTCCCGCGTCGGCGTCGGAGCCGCTGCCGAAGTTTCCGGCGACCTGCTCGACGGTGGCACGGACGGTGGCACCCGGCGGCGGGAAGAGACCGCGCAGTTCGGTCTGGTCGACGGCGCCCCTGCCGCGGCTGCGCCGGGCCGCGAGGATCCGTCCGGGGCGCAGCAGGGTGCCGAAGAGCCCGGCGACCTCGTCGAGGGCCTGGCCGGGCACCTTGCCGACGAGATAGGCGAGGGTACGCAGCAGTGTCCCGACGACGAGCCGGAGCATCACCCACGGCAGGGCCTTGGCGCGTGCGTTGACCAGCATCGTGTAGACGGCGCCGGCCTTGTCGACGCGGTGCGGGGAGGCGACGGAGCGTCCCGCGCAGTCGATGGGCCGGCGCTCGCGGGCGGAGGCCTCGGCATGTCTGAGGACGGCGTCGGGGGCGACGAGCACCCGGTGTCCCGCGGTGTGGGCGCGCCAGCACAGGTCGACGTCGTCACGCATCAGCGGGAGCCTGCGGTCGAACCCGCCGAGCTCCTCCCAGATGTCACGGCGGATCAGCATGCCCGCGGTGGAGACGGAGAGCACGGTACGGACCTGGTCGTGCTGGCCCTGGTCCTGCTCGCGCCGGTCGAGTCCGGTCCAGCGGCGGCCGCTGTTGGCGATGGAGACGCCGACTTCGAGCAGCTGCCTGCGGTCGTACCAGCCGCGGAGTTTGGGGCCGACGATCGCGGCGTGCGGGTCGTTGTCGACGACGCGCAGCAGCTCGGCAAGCGCGTCGGGCTCGGGTGCGCAGTCGTCGTGGAGCAGCCAGAGCCACTGCACCGGTTCGCCGTGCGGCAGTTCGGGCAGGTCGTACGCGTCGTCGCGCCAGGTCCTGCTGACGGGGTCCCAGCTGCTGGGGCGGTTCAGGTACGGCAGGTCCTCCGGGCTGAGGACACCGGCCGTGCGGGTCGCCTCGTCGACGGCGGTGCCGAAGCTCGTACGGCGGGCGAGGTGCAGGACGCGTTCGGCGCCGAGCGCCTCCGTGACCAGCCGCGCGGAGTCGTCGGCGCTGCCGGTGTCGGCGGCGACGACGTTCTGTACGGGGCGTTCCTGCCCGAGCAGCCCGGCGAGCGCGTCGGGCAGCCAGCGTGCGCCGTCATGGGAGACGAGCACGGCGGTGACGACGTGCCGGGGGAACTCTGGGGCGGCGGCGGCCGCGTACGGCGCCGTCGATTGGCTGTGCACGGACATCGAGGTACGGGCCCTCCGGCCGGGTCCGGGGGACGTCCCCCGGGGGCTGCATCGGTGTACACGCGCGCTCCGTCGGGGCGTTGGCGCGTCTCGGACGGAGCCCCACACTAACGGTACGGATAACCGCGGTGGCGCCGAGCGGTTGAACGAGGGCTGCGATGGGGAGGGGCGGAGCGGCGGAGCGGGCGACGGCGGACATGCCGATGGCCCGTCGCCTGCGGGCAGGATGCGGGCGACGGGCCATGGCCGGTCTCGGTTCGGTGCGCGGGTCGTGGGGTTCCGGTGCGCGGTGTTCTGTGGTCGCGGCGCTCGGCGGCGCCGGTTGCCGTGGCGGTCCGTTGCCGCGGCGGTCCGCCGTCAGACAGCGGCCTTCTTCAAGCGGCGCCGTTCACGTTCCGAGAGGCCGCCCCAGATTCCGAACCGTTCATCATTGGAAAGCGCGTACTCAAGGCATTCGGACCGGACTTCACAGGCGAGACAGACCTTCTTGGCCTCGCGGGTGGATCCGCCCTTCTCAGGGAAGAAGGACTCGGGATCGGTCTGCGCGCACAGTGCGCGCTCCTGCCAGCCGAGTTCCTCGTCCGCGTCCTCGACCAGCAGTTGCTGGAACAGCTCGGTCATGTGCGCCCCTCGTCTGTCTCTTGCGTCCCCGTGATGCAGCCGTTACTGATTGCGGCCGAACGACACGAGTGAAATTACAAGTGTGTAGCTCCGGGCCAGTCAAGCGAAGATCTGCTATTGGCCCTGGTATTCACTCTGCGGAACCAAGGGTATGCGGAAAGTGTGCAAATCATCAAAAACCTGACATATGCCATCGGCCTCTCCGCACCCCCTTCTCTCACTCAGTGAGACGACCGGGGCCATCGCCATGTTTCGATTCGATCACCGAAGCGATCAAGATCACAGTCGGGTCACAAGACCCCAACGACGTTTGCGGACACGGCTGATGCGCCACATCTCCGCCGCAATGACCGCGCAAACCTTTCCCCGTCGCCAGTAACCGGATGAGGTGAAACATTACCCCCAAATCGGGCATTGGGTTGACAGTGTCGGGTCGAGCCGGTCTCCTTGACTTCATGCCAGCGACCGCAGCGATGTACGCCACCCACGTCCGTGGGTTCCGTACTGCTGTCCAGGCCCGCTGTTGCTGTTCCAGCTGTCGTAGCTGTTGACGCCGTAGAGCACCGGCTCCGGTCCGGTCCGGCTTCCAGCTCCTCTTGCGCAGAGCTTCCTCACCGAGTGACTCCGTAGGGTTTTCTCTCGCGTCTTCGTGGCTCTCAGGTCTCCGTGACACCCCGCACATGCACCCCCCCATGCCGAGGAACCACCGCTTCCATGAACAGCGACAGCGACCTTCAGATCGCCGGCGACATCCTTGAGGTCCGGCACCTCCTCCAGCCGGCCCGCGAGCACCCTTCCACCGTGGCCGAGTTCGTCGGGCTCGCCCGCGCCATCGCCGCCGACCGCGCGCAATGGGCGCCGCTCGTGCGGTACGACACCACCAGCCGCTGGTACCACCGGCTGCGCACCGTTCCCCAGGCTCTCGGCTCCGCTGCGGGGCAGACCCCACTCGGTTACGAGGTGTGGCTGCTCAGCTGGGTGCCCGGCCAGGGCAGCGGACGCCACGACCACGGCCCGTCCTCCGGCGTACTGACCGTCCTGGACGGCCGGTTGACCGAGCACACCGAACGCGGCACGCGGACACTCGCCCCCGGCGCGCAGCGCGTCTTCGCACCCGGCTACGTGCACGAAGTGGTCAACGACTCCATCGAACCGGCCGTCAGTCTGCACATCTACTACCCGGGTCTGACCGAGATGCCGATGCACGCGGCTCAATGCGCCCCGGCGGCCGTGGATGTCGTACCCGCCTGACAAACTGCTGTGCATGCGCATTGTGGTTCTGGCCGGCGGTATCGGTGGTGCTCGTTTTCTGCGTGGCCTCAAGCAGGCCGCGCCCGACGCGGACATCACGGTGATCGGCAATACCGGTGACGACATCCATCTGTTCGGGCTGAAGGTCTGCCCCGACCTCGACACCGTGATGTACACCCTCGGCGGTGGCATCAACGAGGAGCAGGGCTGGGGGCGTACGGACGAGAGCTTCCACGTCAAGGAGGAGCTCGCGGCGTACGGCGTGGGGCCCGAGTGGTTCGGGCTCGGCGACCGCGACTTCGCGACGCACATCGTCCGCACGCAGATGCTGGGCGCGGGCTATCCGCTGAGCGCCGTCACGGAGGCGCTCTGCGCGCGTTGGAAGCCAGGGGTCCGGTTGCTGCCGATGTCCGACGACCGGGTCGAGACGCATGTCGCGGTCGACTTGGACGGCGAGCGCAGAGCGATCCACTTCCAGGAGTACTGGGTGAAGCTGCGTGCCTCGGTCGAGGCGCAGGCGGTCGTGCCGGTCGGCGCCGAGCAGGCCAAGCCGGCGCCGGGCGTGCTGGAGGCCATCGCCGAGGCCGATGTCATCCTCTTCCCGCCGTCCAACCCCGTCGTGTCGGTGGGGACGATCCTCGCCGTGCCCGGGATCCGGGAGGCGATCGCCGAGGCCGGGGTGCCGGTCGTCGGCCTCTCCCCCATAGTCGGCGACGCGCCCGTGCGCGGGATGGCGGACAAGGTGCTCGCCGCGGTGGGCGTGGAGTCGACGGCGTCGGCCGTGGCCCGGCACTACGGCTCCGGGCTGCTCGACGGGTGGCTCGTCGACACGGTGGACGCCGGGGCGGTCGACGAGGTGGAGGCAGCGGGCATCCGGTGCCGTTCCGTGCCGCTGATGATGACCGATGCCGACACGACGGCAGAGATGGCGCGGCAGGCGTTGGTGCTGGCCGAGGAGGTACGGGCGTGAGTGCCGAGGCCTCCGGTGAGGCGCCCTCGTACCGGGTCTGGGCGCTGCCCGGGATGCCCGAGGTGCGGGCCGGGGACGATCTGGCGAAACTGATCGCCGCCACCGGCCCGGGGCTGGTCGACGGTGACGTCCTGCTGGTCACGTCGAAGATCGTCTCCAAGGCGGAGGGCCGGATCGTCGAGGCCACCGACCGGGAAGCGGCGATCGATGCCGAGACGGTACGGGTGGTGGCCCGGCGCGGCACGCTGCGGATCGTCGAGAACCGGCAGGGCCTCGTCATGGCCGCGGCCGGGGTCGACGCCTCGAACACCCCTGCCGGAACGGTGCTGTTGCTGCCCGAGGATCCGGACGCCTCGGCGCGTGCCATCCGGGACGGGCTGCGGGACACCCTCGGCGTCGAGGTCGGGGTCGTCGTCACGGACACCTTCGGGCGGCCGTGGCGCAACGGGCTGACCGATGTCGCGATCGGGGCGGCCGGGGTCCTGGTGCTGGACGATCTGCGGGGCGGTACGGACGCGTACGGCAATCCGCTGAGCGCAACCGTGGTCGCCACCGCCGATGAGCTGGCCTCGGCCGGTGATCTGGTCAAGGGCAAGGCTTCGGGGCTGCCGGTCGCGGTGGTGCGGGGGCTCGTCCATGTCGTGGACCCGACGGATGCCGCGGGCGGGGCCCGGGCGATGGTGCGGGTCGCTGCCGACGACATGTTCCGGCTCGGTACGTCCGAGGCGGTACGGGAGGCGGTGACCCTGCGGCGTACGGTGCGCGAGTTCACCGAGGATCCGGTGGACCCGGGAGCGGTGCGGCGGGCCGTGGCCGCGGCGGTGACGGCACCGGCGCCGCATCACACCACGCCGTGGCGGTTCGTGCTCCTGGAGTCCGAGGGGGCGCGGACCCGGCTGCTCGACGCGATGCGGGACGCGTGGATCGCGGATCTGCGCCGGGACGGCCGCGGCGAGGAGTCGATCGCGAAGCGGGTACGGCGGGGCGATGTACTGCGCCGGGCGCCGTATCTGGTGGTGCCGTGCCTGGTGATGGACGGCTCCCACACGTACGGGGACGAGCGGCGGGACACGGCGGAGCGCGAGATGTTCGTGGTCGCCGCGGGTGCCGGCATCCAGAACTTCCTGGTGGCACTCGCGGGCGAACGGCTCGGCTCGGCGTGGGTGTCGTCGACGATGTTCTGCCGCGATGTGGTGCGGGAGGTGCTGGAACTGCCGGAGTCGTGGGACCCCTTGGGGGCGGTCGCGGTGGGGCATCCGGCGGTGGCGCCCGCGGCGCGGGCGGCGCGGGGTGCGGAGGAGTTCGTCGCGGTGCGGTGAAGCGGGGCGGGGGTGCCTCCCCCCGCTACAGGCGGGCGATGTCGCCTCTGGTCATGCGTGGGGCTCGGCGGGGTGGGGTGCTGCCCGAGAGCAGGATGAGTCGGGTCGCCCGGTGGCGTTGGCCCTCGTAGGGGGTGAGGAGAGCCAGCATTTCCTCGTCGTCGGCGCCTCTGTTGCCCGCCAGGGCGTGGCCGACGATGCCGGGGAGATGGAGATCGCCGACCGTGACCGCGTCCGCCGCGCCGTTCGAGCGCTGAAGCGTCTCGGCCGAGGTCCAGGGGCCGATGCCGGGAATCAGTTCCAGCCGGGCCATGGCCTCGGGGAGTTCCATGGCGGCCGCCTCCTCCAGTCCGCGGGCCACCCGTACCGCGCGCAGGATCGTGGCGGAGCGCTTGGCGTCGACGCCCGCGCGGTGCCATTCCCAGGACGGGATCAGTGACCAGGTGCGGGGGTCCGGCATGACGTGCAGGCCGAGGGCGGTGAACGCGGCATCGTCGGCGGGCCCGGGTGCCGGGGTGCCGTGGGTGCGGACCAGGTGGCGCCAGGCGCGGTATGCCTCGTCCGTGGTGACCTTCTGTTCGAGGATCGACGGGATCAGGGACTCCATGACCAGGCCGGTGCGCAGCAGGCGCAGGCCGGGGCGGCTGTGCCGGGTCAGCGCGATCAGCCGGTGGCGCGGGCGGAAGGCGTCCGGGTCGTCCGTCGCGCCGAGCAGTGTCGGCAGCTGGTCCAGCAGCCAGGGCGCGCCCGGCCCCCAGGCCGCCGCCTCGATCCGGCCGCCCCGGGCCGTGAGCCGGAGGGTGCCGGGGCCCGCGGGCGTGCGGCCGGCCCGCCAGACCGTGCCGTCCCGGGTCATCCGGTAGGTGGGGTCGGCGGGGCCGCGGCGCAGCGGGCCGAGGACCAGGCGCAGGTCGAGCGGGCCGGGCGGGGTCCAGTCGCGGGTCAGCGCGTCCGTCGCCGGAGCCGCCGCCTGGTGCGGGACGCCCGCGCGAGGGGCGCTGCGGGGTGCGAATCGTCCTGCCACGATGAGGTCCTCGGTCGTCGGGGGTGCCTGTCGAGGGTAACGACCTCGCCCACGATTGTCAGCGGCGTCGCGGTGTCCGGGGCCTCCGCCTCCGGCGTTGTCGTCGGTCGCCGACGCTCCGCGTCGACTCCCTCCCCCGCCTTGGATTCGAAGGCCCCAGACACCGCTCCTTCTCCCACTGCCCATCGTGGGCGAGGTGGTAAGCGCAGTGGCGGGTGCCCGGGTGACCGGTTGTTCGTCCTACTCGTCGGACGAGAAGCGCACCGACGCGTCCGGCAGGATCGCCCCGCACCAGACACGGACGCCGGCGCGCAGTTCGTTGTCGGCGCCGACTCGCGCCCCGTCCCCGATGACCGCTCCCTCGATCACCGTACGCCTGCCGATCCTGGCACCGGCTCCGACCAGCGAGTCCGTGATCACGGCGCCCGGTTCGACGACCGCGCCGGCCAGTACCGCGGATCCGTCGATCCGGGCGCCCTCGCCGATCCGGGCGCCCTCGCCGATGACCGTACCGCCGGTGAGTTTGGCGTCGGCGGCCACCGAGGCCGTCGGCAGGACGAGCCGGTCGCCGCACCGGCCGGGGACGGCCGGGGACGGGGCGTGGCCCAGGACCAGGTCGGCGGAGCCGCGCACGAAGGCCTGCGGGGTACCGAGGTCCAGCCAGTACGTGGAGTCGACCATGCCCTGGAGGTGTGCGCCGGAGGCAAGCAGTCCGGGGAAGGTCTCGCGCTCGACGGAGACCGGGCGGCCGGCCGGAATGGTGTCGATGACCGACCGGCGGAAGATGTACGCCCCCGCGTTGATCTGGTCGGTGACGATCTCCTCGGGCGTCTCGGGCTTCTCCAGGAACGCGGTGACCCTGCCGGTGCCGTCCGTCGGCACGAGACCGAAGGCGCGCGGGTCCTCGACCCGGGTGAGATGGAGGGAGACATCCGCTCCGGAAGCGGTGTGCGAGGCGGCCAGCGCCCGGATGTCGAGGCCGGTGAGGATGTCGCCGTTGAAGACGAGCACCGGTTCGTCGGGGCCCGAGGCGAGCCGGGACGCAACGTTGCGTATCGCGCCGCCGGTACCGAGCGGTTCGCGTTCGGTGACGTACTCGATGTGGAGACCGAGCGACGAACCGTCCCCGAAGTACGGTTCGAAGACCTCCGCCAGATACGACGTCGCGAGCACGATGTGCTCGACCCCGGCGGCCCGGGCCCGTGCCAGCTGGTGTGTGAGGAACGGGACGCCCGCTGCCGGAACCATGGGCTTCGGGGTGTGCACCGTGAGCGGGCGCAACCTGGTTCCCTTGCCGCCGACCAGGAGGATCGCTTCTCTTGCCTCTGTCACAGCGCTGACTCTGCTTCCTGATGGGGCCTGGTCCGGTTTCGGCTGGCCAGTGTATGCAGACCGGTTCGGTCGTCCCCGGTCAGCGGCCCTGCAGCTGGGCCGAGGTGGTCCGGGCCGAGCCGAGCTTCTTGTAAAGACGCGTTCCGGGGCATTCGGTTGCGAAACCGTCCCGGTGGCCGGAGATGACGTTGAGTTCGGCCTTCGTCCCCTTCTTGAACTTGTTCCCGCCGCCGGAGACGAGCGTGACCTTGCCCCGCGGGTCGGCTCCGAACAGGCCGAGCTTCCAGGCGGTGAGCTTCGCGACGGCGTTCACCGCTGCGGCGGGCGGGTTGGAGCTCGTGAAGGTGCCGAGCACGGCGATGCCCATGCTGTTGGTGTTGAATCCGAGCGTGTGTGCTCCGAGAACGGGTTTCGTCACGCCTCCTGCCCGCCCTTCGTAGATGTTTCCGCACTTGTCGATGGCGAAGTTGTAGCCGATGTCGCGCCAGCCGCTGCTCTTGACGTGGTAGCGGTAGATGCCGCGCAGGACCGCGGGCGCCTGGGAGCACGTGTAGCTGTTGCCCGTGGCGCTGTGGTGGATGAACGCGGCCTTGACGCTCTTGGTGTACACGAAGGCACGCTCCCGGAGCTTCTCGTCGGCGCCCCAGCCCTTGCGGGTGATGATGCGCGGGCGGGGCCCGATGTACGGCTGGGCGCCGGGCGCGAGTCCGGCCTCCGCCTCGCTGAGGGTCTCGGTCTCCTGCTTGCTCAGGGCGGGGAGCACGCTCGGTTCGTGCGGCGCGGTGCGCCCGTCGTCGGGGATGTCGGCGGTGCCCCAGGCGTCTGCGGTGTCTCCGCTGTCGCCGGCGTTCCCGGTGTCTGCCTCGGCGCCCGCTGCCGGTAGCTGCTGCGGGTCCTTTCCGGGGTCAACGAGTTCGAGGCGCAGGCCGGCGGGCAGCGGTACCGCGGGGGAAGTGCGGTCCTGCGGGTCGGAGGCCTCCGGGCGCACGCGGACGGCGACACCGTCCGATTCACCGACCCAGAGCGGGGCGGTGGAGCCGCGGACGGTGCCGGACTCGCGCTCGGCGGTCCCGGGGTCGGCGGCGTGCTCGGCGTTGTGCGTCTCCAGGTCCTGCCAGTCCGACCAGCGGGTGGTGCCGAGGGCACGGGTACGGACCTGGACGGTGCCGTGGAGCTCGGTGTCGATGTCGTTCCAGACGACGCCGGCCAGGGAGAACGGGCGGACCTCGCGTTCGGGCAGCCCTTGCTCGGCGGCCTCGGTGGTCCGGGTGGGTTCGTCGGTGCCCCGGCCGGGCGCATCCGGCAGGGACGACATCGGCAGGGACTGCGTCGAGCCCGGCACGTCGGAGGGCTCGACGGACTCGGCGGGGGCGGTGGAGGTGTCGGCGCCCGCGGGCACGGCCGACGGAAGTACGAGAACCGCCGCACAGGTGACACCGATCGAGGATGCAATGAAGGCACGCATACGAACGATCCTGTTCATATACTGACAACTCCGGCTACCCGGGTATCTCCGCGCAATTGACGGCCCGTTTGTCCAACCGGTGTACCCCGCGCCCGTCCGCCCCACCCGGTCCGGCGCCGCCGCGTACCCTTGCGCGGATGAACGCCACCGACCGCACCCCCGCCGACCTGCTGCGTTCCGCGCTCGCCACGGACCCGGCCCGCCCCTTGGTCACTTTCTACGACGACGCCACCGGAGAACGCGTCGAACTGTCGGTGGCCACCTTCGCCAATTGGGTGGCCAAGACCGCCAACCTCCTCCAGGGCGACCTCGCCGCGGAACCCGGTGACCGGCTCGCCCTTCTGCTGCCCGCGCACTGGCAGTCCGCGGTGTGGCTGCTCGCCTGCTCCTCGGTCGGCGTGATCGCCGATGTGCAGGGCGACCCGGCCGGCGCCGACCTCGTCGTCAGCGGTCCGGACACGCTGGAGGCCGCGCGCGCCTGCCGCGGCGAGCGGGTCGCGCTGGCGCTGCGCCCGCTCGGCGGCAGGTTCCCGCAGACGCCCGAGGGTTTCGGGGACTACGCGGTCGAGGTGCCGAGCCAGGGCGACCGGTTCGCCCCGTTCGCCCCGGTCGACCCGGACGCTCCCGCGCTCGCGGTGGGCGGCGCCGAGCTGACCGCGGCGCAACTGGTGGCGCGGGCCCGCGAGGATGCGGCCGCCCTCGGCCTGACCACCGGGTCGCGGCTGCTGACGGGACGTACGTACGACACCTGGGAAGGCCTGAGCGCGGGGCTGTTCGCGCCGCTGGCCGCCGGGGCTTCCGTGGTCCTGTGCCGGCACCTGGGACAGCTGGACGAGGGCGGTCTCGCCAAGCGCATCGAGAGTGAACGGGTCACCAACAGCACGGTGTGACAAGCGCCCTGATGATCGCCCGTCCGGCCCACAGCGGGCCGAGTCCTCGGGGCTGCGCGTCAACTCCGGTACATCATCGGCGGTACAGACCACTCGGGACACAACCAAGCGTGAGGTTCAGCCGTCTACTCCTGCGACCGGCGGCCCAGCGCGCCGCCGAACGTGAAGGATGGACGCAGACGTGAGCGAAAGCGCCGGACCGCCGGACAGCTCCGACGACTCGGCCGCGGACCGGCGCGCGTCGCAGGCCGGGGCCGGCTCCGACGCCGGCCCGGAGCCCCTCGCCGGACACAGGCACCACTGGCTTCGCTGGACCGCGCTCGGCGTCTCGCTGGTCGTCCTGGTCGCGGCGGGCGGCGGCTGGTGGCTGTACCGGAAGCTCGACGGCAACATCAGGACGGACACGTCCGCGGCGGCCGAACTCAAGGCGTACGAGCGGGAGCGGCCCGCCACCGTGGTGCGCGACGCGGAGAACATCCTGCTCATCGGCTCCGACAGCCGGGCCGGCGACAACCGCGAGTACGGGCGTGACGACGGCGGCAGCCAGCGCTCCGACACCACGATCCTGCTGCACCTCGCCGCGGACCGGAAGAGCGTCACCGCGATGTCCCTGCCGCGCGATCTGATGGTGCAGATCCCGGTCTGCCACACAGCGGACGGCAAGGCCACGAAGAAACAATTCGCCCAGTTCAACTGGGCCTTCGAGTTCGGTGGTACCGCCTGCACGGTCCGTACGGTCGAGAAGCTGACCGGCGTCCGGATCGACCACCAGATGGTCGTCGACTTCAACGGCTTCAAGGACATGGTCGACGCCGTGGACGGTGTCGAGGTCTGCCTCAAGAAGCCGGTCGACGACCCCGACGCCCATCTGAAGCTCCCCGCCGGGCGCCAGAAGCTCGACGGCGAGCAGGCACTGGGGTACGTACGGGCCCGCAAGTCCATCGGCAACGGCAGCGACACCGAACGGATGGACCGCCAGCAGCAGTTCCTGGGCGCGCTGGTCAACAAGGTGCAGAGCAACGGCGTGCTGCTCAACCCGACCCGTCTCTACCCGGTGCTGGACGCGGCCACCAAGGCGCTGACCACGGACCCGGGTCTGGACACCCTCAAGGACATGTACGAGCTGGTGCGCGGTCTGCGCGAGGTACCGACCGACAAGGTGCAGTTCCTGACCGTGCCCCGGCGGCCGTACGCCGCTGACCCGAACCGGGACGAGCTCGTCCAGCCCGACGCGGACCGGCTCTTCAAGCAGCTGCGCGAGGACGCCCCGGTCGCCGTCGTTCCCGCGGACCGGCCCAAGAACGACAAGGGCGGTGCGGATGACAACGGGAAGAACAACGGGAAAGACAATGCCCCGGATACACCGGGCGCCGCGGGCCCGAGTCCCACACCGACCTATTCGGGCAACAACGCGGCGGCGGACCTGTGTAAGCAGTAAAGCAATTCCCAAGCCGAAGCCGGTGATCGGCGTGTAATGAGCAGAATGACCAGTTGTAAAGACCGTGGAATTTGTCACGCTCGTCGCTCGACGCCGAACTGGGCCGATAGTGTGACGCGATCCGGCGCTGTCGGCCGACAGGCCGCGCACTTCTGGAGCGAAAGATCGAGCGCCTGATCGGGGGAGGCGCCTCGCGTGGCACCGACGGAGGACTCAAGCAACCGTGGATGCGCAAAGCCGTAGGCGGTCGGACGATATCGACCCCGCAGACCAGTGGGTTCTCAATCCGGACACCGGTGATTACGAACTGCGACTGAATAATTCCGGAGGGGATTCGGCCGGTGCTTCCCAGGCGTCGGGCCCACGCATCCCACGTCGCAGAGAGCCGGACGATGAAGGTAATGGCGGGCGCAGAAACACCTCCCGTGACGGCAGTGGTGAGCGCCGGGGGCAGTCCCGGCGTGACGGGCAGGAGTCCGGTCCGCGCCGCGACGTGCCGGGGCAGCGCGGGCGCCGTTCGGCCAATGGCCCGCGCGGTCAGGAGGATTCCGGCCGCGGCACTGCGGGCCGCCGCAGCCGCAAGGCCCCCAAGGCGCGCCGCAAGAAGGCGCTGCTGTGGACGGGCGGCGTGATGGCCTTCGTACTCGTCGGCCTGTCGGTGGGCGGATACGCGCTCTACCAGCACTTCAACGGCAACCTGAACACGGTCGACGTCGGCAGCGCCGGCAACAAGGACGTCATCACCGCCAACGCCCCGGTCAACATATTGATCATCGGGACCGACAAGCGCACCGGTAAGGGCAACGAGGGGTACGGCGACAAGGGCAGCGTGGGCCACGCCGACACCAACATCCTCTTCCACGTCTCCAAGGACCGCACCAACGCGACGGCACTCAGCATCCCCCGCGACATGATCACCGACATCCCGGACTGCACCACCAAGCAGCCGGACGGCTCGGAGAAGGTCATTCCGGGGACGCAGAACATCCGCTTCAACGTCAGCCTCGGCCAGGACGGCCGCGACCCCGGCTGCACCATGCGTACGGTCGAGGAGATCACCGGCCTGCGGCCCGACCACTTCATGATGGTCGACTTCAACGCGGTGAAGGAGCTGTCCACCGCGGTCGGCGGCGTCAAGATCTGTCTGGCCAAGCCGGTCAAGGACAAGGACTCGCACCTGGACCTGCCGGCGGGTGAGCACAGGATCCAGGGCGAGGACGCCCTGGCGTTCGTACGGACCCGGCACAGCTTCGGCAACGAGAGCGACCTGGACCGGATCAAGGTCCAGCAGCAGTTCATCGCCTCGATGATCCGGCAGATGCAGTCGGACGACACCCTGACCAGCCCGACCAAGCTGTTCAAGCTGGCGGACGCGGCGACCAGGGCGCTCACCGTGGACACCGGCATCGGGTCGCCGAAGAAGCTGGCCTCGCTGGCCCAGGAACTCGGCAAGGTCAACACCAAGAACATCACCTTCACGACGGTGCCGGTGCTGGACAACCCGGCCGAGAAGATCAAGGCCACCGTCGTGCTGGACACGGCCAGGGCCGACCCGCTGTTCGCCATGATGCGCGAGGACACCTCGCTCACCGAGGTGAAGGCACAGAAGAAGGCCGCGAAGAGCAAGCAGGACGCGCTCCTCAAGGGCACCAAGGCCGCCGCGGCCGACGTACGGGTCGATGTGTACAACGGCGGCAAGGTCCCTGGTGCCGCGCAGACGACCGTCGCCTGGCTGCAGAACAACCAAGGCGTGCTCAAGTCCACGAACAAGGCCAACGCCCCGGCGAAGATCGACAAGACGACACTGGAGTACGCACCGAACCAGGCGGACCAGGCCCGTGCACTGGCCGCCATGATGGGCCTGCCCGGCTCGGCCCTGAAGCAGGGCACCACGGACGCCGAGGGGCTCCAGGCGATGGTGCTGACCCTGGGCGCCGACTTCAAGGGGGCGGGCATCCCCATCACGGGACCGGCGAAGGTGCCGGACGGCATTCAGCAGGCAAACGCCGACAAGGCAGAGTGCGCCAAGTGACACCCGGTCACTGCGCCAAACCACGAGTCTTAGCAGCAGGGGGGTCCTGGTGGGACGGAGCAGTACACCCGGGGAGGGGACGCGACCAAGCGTCCGGCACGCCGGTCAACCCGGCTGGGACGACGGGCTCTACGAAGACGCCCCGGAGCCGGGCCAGGACTCCGGCGCGGACGGCCGCCGGCCCGCGCCGGCGGGCGGCGGCCGTCACAAGGGCGGGGCGAAGCGGCACGGCAAGAAGGGCAAGCGCCGCGTACTGCGCTGGGCCGCCTCGGTCCTCTCGCTCGTCATAATCGGCGGCGCCGCCGCCGGATACCTCTACTACGAGCACCTCAACGGGAACCTCAAGAAGGAGGACCTGACGCTCGGCGACAAGAAGATGGCCGACCACAAGGCCAACGCCGCCGGTCAGACCCCGCTGAACATCCTGCTCATCGGCTCGGACGCGCGGGACTCCAAGGAGAACCAGAAGCTCGGCGGGGCCAAGGACACCTTCGGGGCGCCGCCCCTGGCCGACGTACAGATGCTGGTCCATCTCTCCGCCGACCGCAGCAACATGTCGGTGATCAGCATGCCGCGCGACACACTGCTGAAGATCCCGAAGTGCACCGACCCGAAGACGAAGCACGTCTACCCCGCGACCACGGGCCTGGCGATGACCAACGAGACGCTCCGCCGCGGCGGTCCCGGATGCACCGTGGCCACCTGGTACGAGCTCACCGGCATCACCATCGACCACTTCATGATGATCGACTTCGCCGGTGTGGTCTCGATGGCCGACGCGATCGGCGGCGTCCCGGTCTGCGTCAAGGGCAACGTCTACTCCCACACGCGCGACGGCAAGGGCTCCGGGCTGAAGCTGGAGGAGGGCACCACCAAGGTCAAGGGCAAGCAGGCCCTTCAGTGGCTGCGGACCCGCTACGGCTTCAAGGACGGAACCGACCTCAGCCGTACGCACGCCCAGCACATGTACATGAACTCGATGGTCCGTGAGCTGCGCAAGGGCACCAAGCTCACCGACCCGGGCAAGCTGATGGGCCTCGCCGAGGCGGCGACCGACGCGCTGACGGTCGACAAGGGCGACAAGGGCCTCGGCAGTGTCAAGAAGCTGTACGACCTCGCGGGCGAGCTCAAGAAGGTGCCTACCAAGCGCATCACGATGACGACGATGCCGAACGTCTACGGAACGGGCGTGAACAAGGGCCGGGTGCTCCCCAAGCCCGTCGACGCCGATCAGCTGTTCCAGATGGTCCGCGACGACGTCCCGCTCGACGGCAAGGCGTCCAAGCGCAAGGCCCCGGTCGCCAAGAAGCCCACGGCGCCCATCGCCGAGATCCCGGTCAGCGTCCGCAACGGAACCCGTACCGACACCGAGTACCCGGTCAAGGGCCGCGCCTCGGCGGTCGAGGGACTGCTCGCCGGGAAGGGCTTCACCCAGGCCGCGGTCGACAAGCAGAACACCAACGCGGCGGCACGGACCGGGGTGCTCTTCCCCAGCGTGGACATGGAGGGCAATGCCCAGGCCGTGGCCACGGCTCTCGGTATTCCGCTGACGGCGGTGAAGAAATCGACCGCGGTCTCCGGCATCACGCTGACCGTGGGGGCCGACTGGCGCGAGGACGGGGACTATTCCGCGCCGAGCGCCGCGGAGAAGACTCCGGAGAGCGCCCTCGCCCTGAACGGCGACGACGAAACGGCGTGCATGGACATCCAGCCGGGTTTCGGCTGGTAGCCGGGCACGCCGACACGGTGTGGGGGCCCTCCGGAATTCCGGAGGGCCCCCACACCGTGTCGGCGGCTATACGGAGACGGCCGGGCGCCGACTGGCGATGACCTTCTTCGCCAGCGAGCGCGGGCTGGTCAGGAAGCCGTACCCCCATGACATGTGCATCGTCGCGAGGGCCACCGGGATCCGGGCCCGCGCCTTCAGCGACAGGCCCTTGCCCGCCGGAAGGGACCCGGCGACGATCGCCGCGACGTATCCGGCGGGGACGACGAACGCCCACGGGGTGACGGCCGCACCGGCCACGATGCCCGCCGCGATCGCGCAGACGGCGGTCGGCGGCGCCAGGTAGCGCAGGTTGATCGAGCCGGAGTGGTAGCGGGCGACGACGTGCCGCCAGCGGCCGTAGTCCTTGTACTGCTTGGCGAGCGCCCTGACCGAGGGCCGCGGCCGGTACTGCACCTTCAGCTCGGGCGAGAACCAGATCAGACCGCCCGCCTCGCGGATGCGGAAGTTCAGCTCCCAGTCCTGAGCGCGGATGAACTCCACGTTGTAGCCGTCCGCCTTCTCCAGTGCCTCGCGGCGGAAGACACCGAGATACACGGTCTCCGCCGGGCCCGCCTGGCCGCCGGTGTGGAAGGCCGCGTTGCCGACGCCGATCTTCGACGTCATGGCCGCGGCCACGGCGTCCTCCCAGGCGTTCTCGCCCTCGGCGTGCATGATGCCGCCGACGTTCTGCGCGCCCGTCTCCTCCAGGAGGCGGACGGCCGTCGCGATGTAGTTCGGCGAGAGCATGCCGTGGCCGTCGACCCGCACGACTATGGGGTGGCAGGAGGCCTTGATCGCGGCGTTGAGGGCGGCGGGGGTGCGGCCGGTCGGGTTCGGAACGGTGTGCACCCGGGGGTCCTCGCGCACCAGCTCCGCGGCGATCTCGTCCGTACGGTCCGTGGAGGGGCCCAGCGCGATCACCACCTCCATCTCACCTGCGTACTCCTGCTCCAGGATGTGCCGGACGGAGTTCCTGAGATGGCGTTCCTCATTGAGCACCGGCATGATCACGGAGACGGCGGGGTGCTGCGCGGCAGACATGGTGGTCCTCGGGTGGTCCTCGGGGCGCCAGGGGTTCAGACCCCACCAGGCGTCGATATTCGGCCGCCACGTTACCGCGAATGAGGGACACGGGCGCGCGGCGCCGGGTCGCGTCCCGGAGTGCAGATCATATGGACCTACTGTGCGAACGATCCCCCTTGCACCGCGGAGGTTCCCCCCGTGCCCAGGCCGCACCCCTCCCCCCGTTCGCCGCGCTCCCGCGCAGTTCCGCCGCAGCGCAGGTCCAGAAGGCAGGACGAGCGGCCCCGCTGGGGCATGCGACTGGTGACCGGCGTCTCCGTGCTGGTGCTCGGGGCCGGTGGGATCGGCCACGCGGTGGTGACCGGCCTGGAGACCGGGATCGACCGGATCGACCCGTTCAAGGACATGAAGAACCGGCCCCGGGCCGGCCACGGCATGAATCTGCTGCTGGTGGGCACCGACGGCCGCGACCGGATCACCCCGGAGGAGAAGGAGAAGTACCGGCTGGGCGGTGCGCCGTGCAACTGCACCGACACCGTCATGCTGGTGCATCTGTCGGCGGACAAGGAGCGCGCGAGCATCGTCTCGCTGCCCCGCGACAGCTACGCCGAGGTCCCCGAGCACAAGGACCGCAACACCGGCAAGACGCACGCCGCCCACGCGCTGAAGCTGAACGCCGCCTACTCCGAGGGCGGGCCCGGTCTGACCGTGCGGACCATCGAACAACTGACGGGCGTCAAGATCGACCACTACCTGGAGGTCGACTTCACCAGCTTCATGAAGACGGTGGACACCTTGGGCGGGGTGCAGATCTGCACGACCCGGCCGCTGAAGGACCCGTACACCGGTCTCGACCTCGCCGCGGGCAGCCATGAGCTGAACGGCGGGCAGGCGCTCCAGTACGTACGCTCCCGGCACATCGACGGGGCCGCCGACCTGGGCCGGATGCAGCGCCAGCAGAAGTTCCTCGCCTCACTGATCAAGCAGGCGACCAGCAGTGGTGTGCTGCTGAACCCGGTGAAGTTCCGGGACGTCGCCTCGACGATGCTGAACTCGGTCCGGGCCGACAAGGGGTTCGGTACGGAGCAGATGCTGGAGCTCAGCCAGGCGATGCGCGGCTTCTCCCCCGCCTCGTCCGAGTTCACCTCCGTGCCGCTGGGGAACGTCGCGTACCCGGTCAAGGGCATCGGCTCCACGGTCAAGTGGGACGAGGCGAAGTCGAAGAAGCTCTTCCAGGCGCTGCGCGACGACCGGCCGCTCTCCCCGGAGCGGCCCGGCGGACCGAAGGCCGTGCAGGTCGATGTCGCCCCGCAGCAGATCCGGGTCCAGGTCTACAACGGGACCCCGAAGGACGGCCTCGGCAAGACGGTCGACGAGGGGCTGCACGCCACCGGTTTCGACACCACGCGCGCCCCGCTGAACGGGGAGCCGCGCAATCTCGCGCACACGCTGATCACGTACGACCCCCGCTGGGACCGGTCCGCGAAGTCCCTGGCGGGCGCGTTGCCCGGGGTCGAGCTGCGGGCGGTGCGGGGGCAGGGCCCTCTGATGAAGGTGACGGCGGGCACGGACTTCGAGAAGGTGCGACGGGTACGGGGGAAGGAGACGAGCCGGGGCGAATTCGGCGCCGTCACGGGCGATCAGGTGGCCTGTCCGTGACCGCGGGCACATGCGGCTCGATCCGGCCCGGCACTGTGCCCCGGGCGTCGTGACGAAGTGTCGTTGCGGTACTACGCGTCGTCGATGCCGTCGGCTGCGCGCTTCTCGCGCAGTTCCTTGATCGCGCGGCGTCGGGCGAGGCGGTGGGTGCGCCGGATCTGCGCTTCCTGGTAGCGCCGCTTGTCGCGCTCCGTCTCCGGGATCACCGGCGGTACGCGGCGCGGCTTGCCGTCCGCGTCGACCGCGGCGAACACCAGGTACGCGCTGCCGACCTGCTGGGCGGGGGTGGACTCGTTCCACCGCTCGGCCATGACGCGGACGCCGACCTCCATCGAGGAGCGGCCGGTCCAGTTCACCTGGGCGCGGACGTGAACAAGGTCACCGACGCGGACCGGCTCCAGGAAGACCATCTCGTCCATCGAGGCCGTCACCGCGGGTCCGCCGGAGTGCCGGCCGGCCACGGCGCCCGCCGCGTCGTCGACCAGCTTCATGATCACGCCGCCGTGCACCGTACCGAGCAGATTGGTGTCGCTGCCGGTCATGATGTGGCTGAGGGTGGTCCGGGAAGCGGCGGTCGGCTTGCCCGGAATGTCGCCCTCCGGGCGCGGGGCCTGATCTGTCATACCGTCCACCTTATGCGGGGGCTTCCGGCCCGCTGCAATGCATCAGCTTCGCAACATCCCTGATGCGATTTCCCGTAGACCCTGTATGAGCGGCACACCCGGCCTGCACACTGGATCGCATGAACGATTGGCCCGAGGGCTGGACCGACGACAACCGCAGCGGCAACCGCTACGGGCAGGGCAGCGACAGCGACCGGCCCGAGGGCGCCCGCGTGATGCGGAACGTCCAACGGCGTCCCGCGCCGCCGCAGCAGTACCCCGCGCCGCCCCGGCAGCGGCAGCCGGAGCAGCAGCAGTACTCCGGCGGCTACGACGGCAACGCAGGGTACGACAACGGTTACAACACGGGCCAGGTCTACGGCGGCGGTGGCAACGGCGGCGGCCGGGGCAACGGCTACGGTGGCGGCGGCCGGGGTGACGGCGGTTACGTCCAGGGGCGCCCCGCGCCCAACTGGGGCCGCCGAATAAAGATAGGCACACTGTCCCTGGTCGTCGTGGTGCTCGCGGTCTCCATCGGCACGTACTTCTGGGCCGACTCCAAGCTCAAGCGCGAGGTGGACCTCTCCAAGGTCATCGAGCGGCCGAAGGCCGGCGACGGCACCAACTACCTGATCGTCGGTTCCGACAGCCGCGAGGGCATGACGGCCGAGGACAAGAAGAAGCTCCACACGGGCTCCGCCGCGGGCAAGCGAACCGACTCGATGATGATCCTGCACGACGGGTCGAACGGGCCGACGCTCGTCTCCCTGCCCCGTGACTCCAACGTCGAGATCCCCTCGTTCAAGGGCTCCGACTCCGGCAAGCTCTACCCGGGCCGCGGCCGCTTCACCAAGCTGAACGCCGCGTACGCCATGGACGGTCCCGAACTCCTCGTCCGTACTGTCGAGTTCAACACCGGACTGCACATCGACCACTACGTCGAGATCGGCTTCGGCGGCTTCGCCCAGATCGTGGACGCGATCGGCGGGGTGGAGCTGGACATCCCCAAGGCGTTCAAGGACAAGAAGTCCGGCGCCGACTTCAAGGCGGGCAAGCAGACCCTGAACGGCGAGCAGTCGCTGGCCTTCGTCCGCACCCGGTACGCGTTCGCGGGCAGCGACCTGGACCGTACGAAGAACCAGCAGAAGTTCCTCGCGGCGCTGGCCAGCCAGACGGCGACGCCGTCCACGATCCTCAACCCGTTCAAGCTGTACCCGACGATGGGCGCCGGCCTGGACACCCTGATCGTGGACAAGGACATGTCGCTCTGGTCCCTGGCGCAGATGTTCTTCGCCATGAAGGGCGTCACCGGCGGTGACGGCACGTCGATGAACATGCCGATCTCGGGCTCCACCGGCGGCAATCTGGTCTGGGACAAGGCCAAGGTCAAGCAGCTGGTGGACCAGCTCAACAACGACGAGAAGGTCACCGTCACCGGTAACTGACGGCAGACGGATGCAGGGCCCGGACGGTTCGCCGTCCGGGCCTTTCCGTTGCTCCGGCGCCCCCATTTGACGGTCGGTCATAAGCTTCCCGGAGGGGTTGGCAGCGCGGCGCACTCGCCCGCGGCCGAGGGACGAGCACAGGAGTGCCATCGATGACGGACGCGACCGTAGACACCGCACGGACCGGAACCGGAACCGAGGACGAGCCGGCCGTACCGGCTCATGGCCAGCTCGTCACCGTAAGGAACCGCCCCTGGGTCGTCACCGCGCCTCCCTCAAAAACCGCGCCTACCTGCGCAGACGCGGCATACGCTGCACCATCCCGGACAAGGTCGATCAGACCCGCAACCGAAAAAAACTCGGCTCCCGCGGTGGCCGCCCGCCGAGGTTCGACCCGGAGGATTACAAGGCGCGACATGCGGTTGAGTGCGGCATCAATCGTCTCAAAAGGCACCGCGTCGTGGCCACGAGGTACGACAAACTCGCGGTCCGCTACGAGGTGACCGTCCTGGTTGCAGCCATCAACGAGTGGCTGTGACCGAGCCCTTCGCTCATCTCCTGGCTAGTCTGAGCGATTGTGAACAGACGGCAGCAGAAGAAACTGTCAAAGCGTCTCGTAGAGGCGGCGACATTCGGCGACACCACTCAGATCAACGCTCTACTAAGAACCGGGGCCTGCCCGGAGGCCGGCAATACCGAGGGCACCACGCCTCTATACGCCGCATCAGTCAACGGAGCCGCCGACAACGTCCTCTGTCTACTGGCAGCCGGGGCCTTGCCCAACACCGAAAGCGGACGCGGCACGGAAGGCACGCCCCTTTGCGCGGCTGCATGCTGGGGCCATACCGAAACGGTGCGTGCACTCCTCACCCACGGCGCCGATCCCAATCTCCACGAAGATCACGGCATGGGCCGTTCGCCGCTTCAATGGGCGATGACCGGGCCCTACCCCGAGACGATCGCCGTGCTTCTCGCGGCAGGTGCCCGACCACACGACCCAGCCACGTGACCCATCCCGTAATCCCAGGTCTCGCCATCCACTTTCGACACACGCCCTAACAGCAGCGTACCCCCGGACCGACATCGACCAGGCCCGGGGCGCCAGTTGGTTGCGGGTCAGCCGGACGCGTACATAACGAACTGGGCCCACGCGCCCGGCGCGAACCCGAGCAGCGGCCCCGCACGTTCTTGGAATCGCGCACGTGCACCGCACCGGGGGGTGTCGCCACCTCAACGCAGTCGTTGTCATCGCCACTGCTGCTGTAGCTGCTCTTGAACCGCTCCAGCTCCGAGACCTCCTCGGCAGAGGATTTGTGGATCACGTCTCGCCCAGCGCTTGCTCGATGAAGCCCAACGACTCCCCTGGCGTAATGGTCAGCCCTCAGAGGCGTACGTCACGAAGGCTGCCCAGGTCGTCAGCGTGAAGCCGAGTTGCTGACCAAACACGTTCTTGGAGTCGCGCACGTGGACCAACCCCGGGGTGGCTGCGACCTCCACGCATTCGCTGCCGTCGCTGCTGTCGCTGTAGCTGCTCTTGAACCACTTCAGCCGGGAAGCGTCTCCAGCCGAGGTCTCACTGCTCATGTCTCTCCCAGCACTTGCTCAATGAAGGCCAGTGACTCCCGTGGAGTGAGAGCCTGGGCCCGGATGATGCCATAGCGCAGCTCCAGGATTCGGATCTGCTTCGGATCGGAAACCGGGCGGGCGGCGAACGCTCCATCGGAGCGCCCCACCGCCGAACCGTCCCCGAACTTCAGCAGCTGAACGTCTCCGTCCACCCCCGCGTGATCCTCACGGTCAGTCGGCATCACTTGGATCTCGACGTTCCGCAACTCTCCGATTTCCAGGAAGCGTTCGAGCTGTCGACGCAACACCATCTTGCCTCCGATGGGGCGTCGGAGCATCACTTCTTCCTGGACGAAACTCAAAGCCGGGGCGGGCGAGCGTCCGAAGATGGACTACCTGGCCATGCGCGCGGCCACTGCGAGGTCCACCTCATCCTGCGAGTACGCGGGCCGCCGCATCTCGAACAGAGCTTGCGCGTACTCTGCCGTCTGCAACAACCCGTGCGGGGTTCGGCTTTTGTACGCCGCAAGCTCGACAGCCTTTTCCTCCAGCTTCGCCAGATCCCGAACCTTCTTCGGGTAACGGACCTCCGCCACATCCCGCTTCATCGCCGCGAGCTTTCCGCCCGCTCCCAGTACCTCGTCCGCCCGGTCCAGGAACTCGGGCCGGGGGATGCGGCGCCCGCCCTCCACCTTGTAGACCAGGTCCTCCCCGTACCCGATCGCGGCCCCGAACTCGCCGGCCCGCAGCCCCGCCGACTCCCGCCACGCCTTGATCTGACGGCCCACCGCAGCGACCACCGCAACCCCCGACTCGTCGTCGGGATCGACGTCCCAGCCGGGCTCGTCCGCTCTGCCGTCGCCGCGCTCCGTACCGGTCTCATCCACGCTCATCCGTGCCCCACTTCCGACGTGCATGCCGTTCTTGCTCAACCCTGGTCGTCCCCAGCACGTCACCCCGGACAGCCGGGACAGCACTGGACAAGCACGGGACAATCACCGTACGTAAGGGGCTCGTCGCTATTCACGGTACGCAGACGCGGCCACGCTGAGTGACGTGACGCAAGAAATCACCCGAACCGAACATTCCGCTCCCACCCGGCAGTTCACGGTGCTGCTCTCCCCCACCCGCCGGGGTGCGCGGCTCGCCCGGCTGCTCGCCACCGCGCATCTATGCGATTGGGGGCTCCCCACGGAGTCAGCCGCGCACATCGTCGCCGAGCTGGCCACGAACGCCGCCGTCCATGGCCGCGTACCGGGCCGGGACTTCCGACTGGGCCTCACCGTCCACCGCGACGCACTCCTGCGGATCGAGGTGACCGATACCCGGGGCGAGCAACTACCTCCCACGCCCGGCACCACGTCCTCCGCCGACGACGCGGAATCCGGGCGCGGCCTCCTCATCGTCGAGGCACTCGCCGACCGCTGGGGCATCGACGCCGGGCCCGTCCCTCGCAAGACGATCTGGGCCGAACTCAGCCTTGTACCGTGACCGTCTTCACCGGGTCGCGGACAGCCACGACCCGGTGAGCCACGTCGCCGCGTCCCACGACACATAAAGCTTTAAAGAACCTGGGGAAATCACCCTCCCCACCCAAACCCGACCCCATCCCGGCCCCGTCACTCGCGCGGGTGACATAGGGCAACTGGGCTGGATTTCATATGGGTTGCCAGGCATATGCTCGCCGCGACAACTACAGACCTGCGACGGCCCCCGACGAGACGCCAATCTCGACCGAGGGCCTGACCACCGAGGAAGAAGAGACCTTCCCGATGGATACCCAGCAGATTACCGCGCCCCCGTGCGCCCCGTCCCCCGCCTCCGGGGACGCCACACCGTCATCCGGTGTCGTCCACATCAACTTCCGGCATGTCGCAGGCTTCACGGTCATCGGCAACCACCTCGCCCAGCACCGCGGCCTCTCCCTCGTCGCGATCGGGCTCGCCGTACACATCCAGTCGCTCCCCGCCGGAGCCAAGATCGGCATCAAACACCTCGCCGACCGCTTCCCGGAGAGCGAGACCCGCATCGCCGCCGCCCTGCGCGAACTCGAAGCCACCGGCTACCTCCACCGCAGCCGCGTACGCCTCCCCGACGGCCGCATCGTCACCCACACCATCTCCTACAACCAGCCCGGCACCGACCCGGCCACCGTCACCACACCTCAGCCACGAACCAGGCTCAGCAAACCGGCCCCGCTGCCCCCACCACCGCCACGCGAGCCCGCTCCCGAACCGGAACCCACCCAGGCACCACAACCGCCCGCACCGCAGCCGGCGCCCGCACCACGACCCGTGCCCGCACCGTGCCCCGTTCCCGCATCGCAGCCCGCGCCCGCACCCGTCCTCCTCGTACCAGCCCCCACCGCGCGCAAGGCACCACCCCCACCGCTCCCCCAGCCGCAGTCACCCACCCCGGAACTCCACCGCTCCGCAGCCGCGCTCCTCGCCGACCTGCGTCGCCACACACCCCAACTCACCCTCTCCGAGAACGACATCCACGCCCTCACCCCCGGCGTCGCCACCTGGCTCGAACGCGACGCCCACCCCGACACCATCCGCCACACCCTCACCACCGGCCTCCCAGTCCCCCTCAAACACCCTGCCAAGCTCCTCCGCCACCGGATCACGACACTCCTGCCACCCCCGCTGCCCGGAGCCCGGGACCTCACCCCCGCACGCCCTGGCGTCATCGTCATCCCCCTCCAGAACTGCGACAACTGCGACCGCGCCTTCCGCTCCCGCCACCCCGGCCACTGCCACGACTGCCGGACAGACCTCCACACAGCCGCCTGACGGAAACGCCACCCAACCCGAACGGACGTACATGGTCAGCTCGCCCCACGAGGCAATGCACCGCATCTTCCAGGAGTACCCCGGTCTCTTCTCCCGCGTCTCCGAAGTACTCGGAGTCGACATCCCGCCACCCTCCTCAGCCACCGCTCTGCCCACCGACCTCACCGAAACCCGGCCCCTCGAACGCCGGGTAGACACCCTCCTGCGCATCGACACAGAGCACGACGGGCCCTTCCTCCTCGCCATCGAAGCCCAGGGCAAGAAGGACCCGGCCAAGACCGCCAGCTGGCCGTACTACGTCGCCTACCTCAACAACAGATACAGGCTGCCCATCCTGCTGCTGGTCGTCTGCCAGGACCGAGCCACCGCCGAATGGGCCGCACGCCCCATCTCCATCGGCCTCCGCCAATGGCAGACACTCGCGCTGAATCCCCTCGTCGCCGGCCCGCACAACATGCCCGTCATCACCGATGTGGCCGAAGCCCGCAAAGACCTCGCACTCGCCACCCTGGCCGCCATCACACACGCCGACAATCCGGACGTCGGTGCCATACTGAAAACCCTGTCCGCCGCACTGCGGGACACACCGGAAACCATCGCCGACCCCATCGTCGAACTCATCGCACAGGGCCTGGGCAACCGCCCGGCCGCACAACAGTGGAGGAACCTGGTGGCCGTGGACCTTTCTTTCTACAAGTCGCCCCTCTCGGAAGAAATCCGGGACGAAGGCCGCGCAGAAGGCCGAGCCGAAGGACTCCTGCTCATCCTCGACGTGCGCGGTATCGCCATCACCGACGAGACCCGCGAGAAGATCAACGGCTGCGACGACCCTCAGCTTCTGCACCAGTGGCTCAACCGCGCCACCACCGCCGCCTCCGCCGAGGAACTCTTCGCCGAGGAGTAGCCCCACCCCGGTGGATCCCGGTGGCCGCGCCCTTGCTGTCCGCAGGCCCGCATCCCGTTCACGGCTCCCCGCACGTCCGAGGGCCGGAGCAGGACGCGGTGCGTCGGGGCCGTCACCGGACCTACTGACCACCCTCGCGCATATAGGGGGGCGGTCATTCACTCGGATACATGGCGTACGGCGAACGACCGGATGTTCTCCATCCGCGGGGCGTTCCCCAGGACCGTGAGGTCTCCTCGCTCTATCACTTCGTCGCCCCGGCGGTGCGCCTCGGCGGCCTTGCTGTAGTCGTGGTGGTCCAGCGTCATCCTGACCCGGCGCAGCCGGCCGTCGTCCCGGTCCTCGACGGATCCGGCGACGGTGACGGCCCCCGGCCCGGAGGGAAACTCCCGGTGGAGCCGCACTGCGCAGGAACCGGTAACGGGCGAGCTGCGGAATGTTCTCCTTGGCCTCGGAGTCTGCCCAGCCCTCGGCGTCGTCGGCGCCGAGCGCGGTGAACAGGTCGGTGAGTGTGGTGATGTCGGTCACGAGAAGGGAAGCTACGCCGCGGCGCCGCAGAGCCGGGCCGCCCTCGGCCGCAAGTGCTCTACCGGAGGAGAAGCTCCACACCATGGACCATCCGCCTGAACGATCTGCTCCCCTCCGCCGCTGCGCGCAGGTCCACGAGGCTGACGTGAGGACGACGCGCCCGGTAGCCGGTGTCCGTCGGTTGGGGGCTGAGCGCGGCGCGCGGGCCGGCCCCGAGGGGCCGGCCCGCGCTGTTTCACGGGAACAGGGTCACGAGGCCTTCTTCAGCGTGAAGTCGCCGGTCGTCGTCTCCCCCTTCTTGAGCTTCACAGTGGTGACCACCGGCTTGTAGCCGTCCTTGGCCACGATCACGGTGACCGGGTTGTTGCGGGTGTCGAACCACAGGGCGAAGGTGCCGTCCTTGGCGGTCCGCAGCGTGTAGCTGTTCGCCCAGGTGTCGATCTGGACGGTCGCCCCGGCCAGTGGCGCGGTGCCGCCCTTGCCGTCGGCGCCGAGCACGGTGCCGGCGTACTTGCCCCAGGTCTTCGGCGGGTTGACGTGCATCTTCACGTCGACCGGGATGCCGGCGTACGGGGTGTCGGTCTGGACGGTCAGCGCCGCGGTGTAGTCGCCGGGCTGGGTGACCTCGGGGACCGTGGCGTCCAGGCCGACGGTGATCGTGGCGCTCTCCCCGGGCTGGAGCGTCACCTTGTCCTTGCTCGTGGACAGCCAGCTGACGTCCGAGGACTCGCCGCCCTGGTCGTAGCCGGGCAGCGCCTCGACGGTGGCCACCGGCGGTGTCGAGCTGCCGCCGGGGTTGCCGCCGACCTTGTAGAAGCCGGAGGCACCACCCACACGGTAGACGCTGGTGTTGGCGTTGGGCAGGGCGGTCCAGCTGCCGGTGCCCGGGTCGAAGGCGTAGCCCTGGTTGGTGATGGCGGCGCTGTCGTTGACGACACCGCTGGAGACCAGCAGCATGCCGTTGCCCACGCCGTACGCCGAACCCCACAGGTCGGCGGGCATGTCGGCGACGGACGACCAGCTGTCGGCGCCCGGGTCGTAGACGTAGGCGTGCTTGGTCGAACCGTTGTCGCTGCTGCCACCGGCGCAGTAGAGCTTGCCGCCGATGCCGCCGCAGGACTGCCAGGAGATCGGCTCCGGGTACGAGGCGATCTGGGACCAGCTGTCCGACGACGGGTCGTAGACCGTGGCGTCCGTGGTGCCACAGCTGCTGGTGCAGCCGCCGACGACATACAGCTTGCCGTCGAGCACCGCGCTGCCCGAACCGGCGTACGGCTTGGGCGAGGACGCCTTGGTGGACCAGCTGTTCGACGCCGGGTCGTAGACCTCCAGCTTGGCGTCGGGGTCGCCGTCGCCTCCCCAGCCGCCGACCACGTACAGCTTGCCGCCGATGAAGCCGTGGGCCGGGTTGCCCTCGCGGGTGTCGGCCGCGGAGGCCAGCTTGGTCCAGGAGCCGCTGTCGGGGTCGTAGGCGTACAGCGCGTTGGTGTCCTCGCTGCCTGTGTAGCCGAAGGCGGAGTAGACCTTGCCGCCGTAGACGGCGACCGCGTTGTCCTGCACAGTGGTCGGCAGGTTGGCCACCGGCTGCCAGGCGTCACCGGCCGCGTTGGCCGCCGGAGCCGCATCCGAGGTCTTGCCCTTGCCGAGGGCCAGCGGGGAGTAGTTGCCCTTCACCAGGTTGAGCGGCGCGCCGCCCTTGAGCTGCTGGGTGAAGCCGCCCGGCTGCTCGCCCAGGGTGAGGCTGGCAGGCGCACCGCCGGTGTTCTTCACCGTCAGGTTCTGGGTGGCCTTCTTGCCCCAGTCGACCGTCTTGTCGATCGAGCCGGGGGTGAACGCCAGCTTGCCGGCCTTCAGGCTGAAGTTCGCCTTGTTGACGCTGTCCGGCGCCACCTTCACCGACTTGTCCAGGTCGGCGTAGTGCGACTTGGAGGCGGTGAAGGTGTGGCTGCCGGTCTTGGAGGTGAACATCCAGTAGAAGCCGTCGCCGAGCGCCGGGTCGTCCGGGGTGGCCGCGGTGATGGCCTTTTCCTGCGAGGCGTCGGTGTTGACGACAGTGGCGCCGACGACGCCGTCGTCGGTGTTGGCGTCCTTCACGGTACCGGCCACCAGGCCACCGTTGACAGGCTCGTAGGTCTTCTTGCCCACGAACACGTTGTCGAGTTCCCACCAGTAGCCGTAGCTACCCGTGAAGTGGAACCGCAGCTGCACGCCGGGCTTCCCGGCGTAGTCGGTCAGGGGAAGCTCGACATGGGCAGGGCCGGTCACGGTGGTGGTGCGGTTCCAGATGTTGGTCCAGGTCGCACCGCCGTCAGTGCTGACGTCGATGTTGCCGGTCTGGTTGCTGAAGCTCTTGTAGTCGGTGTCGAACTCCAGTTGCGGGCTGTCGTTGCCGGTCAGGTCGATGACCGGCGTGATCAGCGAACTGTCCTGCTTTTTGCCGCTGCCGATCTTGTCACTGTCGACCATGGCGAAGGCGCCGGAACCACCGGTCTTGTTACCCCGCTTACCGAAGTCGTCGAAGGACCAGCCGCCGGTGGTGCCGTCGGCGTTGACCACGCTCCAGCCCTCGGGGGCGCCGGCGGTGGAGTCGAAGGGCTCGGTCGGGCCGGACCGCTTGACCTGGTAACCGGGCGCCGTGGCCGCCTGGACGTCCACCGGGACCGCCACGTTCACGGTCTGCGCCGCGTCATCCACGGTCACCTGCTTGGTGACCGCCTCGTAGCCGGGGTACACGGAGGTGAAGCGCAGGGTGTAGTCGGCGCCCTGCGGCAGGTCGACGCTGTACGCGCCGGTGTACGGGTCGGTGAAGACCGGGGCGCCGGGCACGTCATCGATGGTGATCTTCGTGTAGAGCGGCCAACCGTGGCCGGAGCTGTCGGTCACCTTACCGGTCACGGTCTGCCGGGCCACCGCGTCCAGCGCGAAGTCCATCGTGACCGTGCCATCGTCGACGGCGACGCCGTGGGCCTTCTTGGGCTCGTACCCGTAGGCGTACGCGGCCATGTTGTAAGTGTCCGGCGGCAACGTCAGGTTGTAGTGCCCCTGGGCGTCGGTGGTCGACCGGTAGATGCCGGCTACGACGGAGGCGCCGGAAAGCGCCTTGCCGGAGCTGTCGGTGACGGCGCCGGAGATCTCGCCGTGCGAGCCGACGCGGGGGGCGGCGAGACCGCTCCCGGGATGTGTCGCGGTGGCGACGGTGCCCGGAGCGGCTGCCTCGGCGCCGGTGGCAGCCTGGGCGGCGGGTAAGCCCGCAGCCATGACTGCAACGGCCGCCGCGGTGAAGGCGGCCAGTCGCGCGGAGATCCTCCGCGCGGCCGGTCTGGAATGCCTAGAAGTGCGCAATGTGTGACTCCCATGCAGCTGAGCTGGGGTCGACCCGTGCGCTGGTTCTCGGTCGACAGCAGATGGGTTCATCCGCCGGGACAACTAAACATGGTCGCCATGTTCTCGACAAGACCACCATCGCGGATACACGATCTACCATGGATCCGCACATTTGTGATGATGCATCAGCTTCGGCCCGGCAGTCCTGGCTCGGACACCAGGGAGCAAGTAACCCGCCGGAACGTTCTGGAGTTCACCGACGGCGGCGGACGGCCGGATCGTGCTCGGCGATGTGTCGGGCGACAGCGCCGCGTCATCCCATCCGCAACCGCTGCACCCAGCCACAGCAAGGTGCAGCAGTTGAGACGATCAGACCCGCGGGGTCTCCGCACCAGGTGCGTGTGCTGCCGGTTCGACCCTCTGCGCCCGGAGTTCCCTGACCTCGGCCTGAAGATCGGTGAGTTGCCGGTGAAGTGCCTGAATCGCCACGATGGCGACGCCGTTGGCATCGGTGCAGCAGATCGTCTTGTCGTCGGCTCCCAGGCCGAGGTGGGCCCGCCAGTCCTGTGCCATCGGCCCCAGGTGGCGCACTTCGTCGTCCTCCCACCGGTACCGCCATGTGCTTACCGGCAGACGGACCACTCGGGCAAGGACGTCGAACCCGTTCACGCCGTCACCCGCCTCGGCGACTGTTTCCCCGGAGGCTGTGGACGTCATTCCGGCGGGGCTGGGTGTGTCGGGGTGCAGGCGCGCCCGGTAGGCCCGAATGCCGGCGGTCCGGGCGCGGTGGAGGCGTTCGGTCAGCGATCCCATCGCACCGGGCTCACATTGGTCTTTACGGCCCGGTCGGAGAACAGCAGACTGCCCAGCGGAACCCACTGAACCGAGGCCCCGGGGTCGTTGTCGGCCGGGGCGGTGCTGTGCTCCACCGCCCGCACCTGCGCGGGCTCCGCGGCCTCGGCACCCGAGGCTGCGCCCAGGCACACCGACACGGCGGCGATCGCAGCGGAGGACACTGCGGCAAGTCGGGTAGCTGCGGTAAGAGACATGAAGCACGCTCCGGGGTAGTCAGAGATCAGATCAACCAAGCAACGACACCGCCCCCCTTCGGTCACGAGCAGCACGACCAGACATTGACCAGACCCAGCCGACGAAGCACCCAGCGCCAGGAAACGGCAGCGACCAAGCCCTCGGAACCTACCGACGGGTTACTTGCCCCCTGGTGTCCGAGCGGGGACTACCGGACTGTTGACCGGGGGCCTGGCTGGGGAGTTGCAAGGTTCTTCTGACAGCAGCGCGCCCCGCCCCGGCATCAACCAGGCGCGGGGCGCAAGTACGTGTGGATCAGTGACGGGCGGCGTGCGAGACGAAACCCGCCCACGCGCCCGCACCGAAGGCGAGCCGGGGCCCCGGCAGGTTCTTTGAGTCGCGGACGTGCACCGCGCCTGGGGTGGTCGCGACCTCGACGCATTCATTGCTGTTGCTGCTGTCGCTGTAGCTGCTCTTGAACCACTCCAGCCGGGAAGCGTCTCCGGCAGAGGTCTCGCTGATCATGTCTCTCCCAGCACTTGCTCGATGAAGGCCAGCGACTCCCGAGGCGTGAGAGCCTGAGCCCGGATGATCCCACACCGCAGCTCAACGATCCGGAGATACTTCGGGTCAGAGACCGGGCGACTGCCGAAGTCTCCCTCGGAGCACCCCACCGCCGAGCCGTCCCTGAACTTCAGCACCTGCATCTCGCCGCCCATTCCGGCGTGATCGTCGCGGCCGGTCGGCATCACCTGGATCTCGACGTTCCGCAACTGCCCCACTTCCAAAAGGCGTTCAAGCTGTCGGCGCAACACCATTCTGCCCCCAAGGTGGCGCCGCAGTGTCACCTCTTCCTGGACGAAGCTGAGCTCCGGGCCAGGCGAGCGGTCAAAGATGGACTGCCGGGCTACACGAGCAGCCACCAGCCTCTCCACCTCATCCTGCGAGAACGCGGGCCGCCGCATCCCGAACAGCGCCCGCGCATACTCCTCCGTCTGCAACAGACCGTGAAGGTTGTGGCTCCCGTACGCCGAGAGTTCGACCGCCTGCGCCTCCAGCTTCGCAAGCTCCCGGATCTTCTTCGGGTACCGGACCTCCGCCACATCCCGCTTCATCGCCGCGAGCTTCCCGCCCGCCCGCAGCACCTCGTCCGCCCTGTCCAGGAACTCCGGACGAGGGATGCGCCGCCCGCCCTCCACCTTGTAGACCAGGTCCTCCCCGCACCCGATCGCGGTCCCGAACTCGCCGGCCCGCAGCCCCGCCGACTCCCGCCACGCCTTGATCTGGCGGCCCACCGCAGCGACCACCGCCACCCCCGACTCGTCGTCAGGATCGACGTCCCAGCCGGGCTCGTCCGCTCCGTAGTCCCCGCGCCCCGTACCAGCCTCATCCACGCTCATCCGTGCCCCACTTCCGATGTGCATGCCGTTCTTGCTCAACCCTGCTCGTCCCCAGCACGTCACCCCGGACAGCCGGGACAGCACTGGACAAGCGCGGGACAATCACCGTACGTAAGCGGCTCGTCGCTATTCACGGTACGCAGACGCGGCCACGCTGAGTGACGTGACTCAAGAAATCACCCGAACCGAACACTCCGCTCCCACCCGGCAGTTCACGGTGCTGCTCTCCCCCACCCGCCGGGGCGCGCGACTTGCCCGCCTGCTCGCCACGGCTCATCTCGGGGATTGGGGGCTCCCCTCGGAGTCAGCCGCGCACATCGTCGCCGAGTTGGCCACGAACGCCACCGTCCATGGCCGCGTAAGGGGCCGGGACTTCCAACTGAGCCTCATCGTCCACCGCGACGCACTCCTGCGGATCGAGGTGACCGATACCCGGGGCGAGCAACTACCTCCCACGCCCGGCACCACGTCCGCCCCCGCCGACGACGCGGAATCAGGGCGCGGCCTCCTCATCGTCGAGGCCCTCGCCGACCGCTGGGGCATCGACCTCGGGCCCGTCCCGCGCAAGACGATCTGGGCCGAACTCGGCCTCGCACCGTGACCACCTTCACCGGGTCGCGGACACCCACGACCCGGTGCACCACGTCGCCGCGCCCCACGACACATAAAGCTTTGAAGAACCTGAGGAAATCACCCTCCCCACCCAAACCCGACCCCATCCCGGCCCCGTCACTCGCCCGGGTGACATATGGCAACTGGGCTGGATTTCATACGGGTTGGCTGGCATATGCTCGCCGCGACAACTACAGACATGCGACGGCCCCCGACGAGATTGCAGTCTCGACCGAGGGCCTGACCACCGAGGAAGTTCGGAGCTTCCCGATGGATACCCAGCAGATTACCGCGCCCCGTGCGCCCCGTCCCCCGTACCTGGGGACGCCACACCGTCATCCGGTGTCATCCACATCAACTTCCGGCACGCCGCAGGCTTCACCGTCATCGGCAACCACCTCGCCCAGCACCGCGGCCTCTCCCTCGTCGCGATCGGGCTCGCCGTGCACATCCAGTCGCTCCCCGCCGGAGCCAAGATCGGCATCAAACACCTCGCCGAACGCTTCCCGGAGAGCGAGACCCGCATCGCCGCCGCCCTGCGCGAACTCGAAGCCACCGGCTACCTCCACCGCAGCCGCGTACGCCTCCCCGACGGCCGCATCGTCACCCGCACCATCTCCTACAACCAGCCCGGCGCCGACCCAGCCACCGTCACCACACCTCAGCCACGAACCAGGCCCCGCAAACCGGAAGCCCCGCTGCCCCCACCACCGCCACGCGAGCCCGCTCCCGAACCGGAGCCCACCCGGGAGCCACAACCACCCGCACCGCAACCGGTAGCCGCACCACGGCCCATGCCCGCACCGCACCCGGCGCCCGCACCCGTCCTCGTACCAGCCCCCACCACACGCAAGGCACCACCCCCACCGCTCCCCCAACCGCAGTCACCCACCCCGGAACTCCACCGCTCCGCAGCCGCACTCCTCGCCGACCTGCGCCGCCACACACCCCAACTCACCCTCTCCGAGACCGACATCCACACCCTCACCCCCGGCGTCGCCACCTGGCTCGAACGCGACGCCCACCCCGACACCATCCGCCACACCCTCACCACCGACCTCCCAGTCCCCCTCAAACACCCGGCCAAGCTCCTCCGCCACCGGATCACAACACTCCTGCCACCCCCGCTGCCCGAAGCCCAGGACCTCACACCCGCACGCCCCGGCGTCATCGTCATCCCCCTCCAGAACTGCGACCGCTGCGACCGCGCCTTCCGCTCCCGCCACCCCGGCCACTGCCGCGACTGCCGGACAGAGGATGTGTCGCGGGGCAGCGCCGGCCTGGGGTACGCCGCATGACAGTCCCCGATAGCACGCGCTTCGGAGCTGTACCCGCCCGCGAAGCCACCTCCGCAAACTCCCCGAACCGGAAGCCACGGGTCTGGACAGGGAATCAGCTCAGCCGAGAGACCAGCCCTGCGTGCGCAGCATTCCCCGCCAGCGTTCCTGAACCGGGCGGGCCCACTGCGTCTCCGCGCCGAGGGCATAGGCGACGAGGCCGTCGACAGGGTGCGCGTGAGGCTCGAAGCCGTAGCCCTGGACAGCGTGAGTGAGCTCCCTCAGCGCGGCAACCGCTGCCGGGCGGGAGAACGGGTCCCCACTGGAGATGATCATGTCGTCCGAGTAGCAGCCCCACCGCCTCACCTCCCCACCGCGGGCCCCGAAGCGGGCAATTCATGGAGTCTTCGCCCGGATGTCGCCCTTACGGGCCATTCCTCCCCCGGTCCCGCGGCTAGCTTGCAGACGATCACCCCCCGACGATCGTCCTCCGCGGAGACACTCATGTGCAGCCCCCTCCACCAGCCCGACGGACCACTCCTGCCCGACGCCGGGCGTCGTACGTTCCTGCGGGCCGCCGCGCTCACCGGTGCCGCCGCCGCGGCCACGGGGCTCGTGTCCGCCACCCCCGCCGCGGCTCTCCCCCAGCAGAACGCCGGTGCCGCCACGGCCGGTTGGCGACCCGATCCGGAGAGCCCCCGGTTCACGCTCGTCGTCATGCCCGACACCCAGTACCTCTTCGACGGGGCGAGCATCAACAAGGCCCCGGTCGAGGCGTCGTTGCGTTACGTCCTCGATCACGGGCGCGACGAGAACATCGTCTTCCTGTCCCATCTGGGCGACCTCACCGAGAGCGGCCAGGCAGGCGAATTCGCGGCGATCGGCGAGGCGTTCGAGCTGCTCGACCGGCGGCGGGTCGGCTACAGCGTCGTCGCGGGCAACCACGACATCGAGTCGTCCACCGACGACCGGCGCGGCCGCACCCCATACCTGGACACCTTCGGCCCGCAGCGGATGCGGCGCCTGCCGACGTTCGGCGGGGCGACCCCGGACGGCTACAACACGTACCACCTGTTCCGCGCCGCCGGCCGCGAGTGGCTGGTGCTGGCGCTCGACTGGCGGCCGTCGGCGGCCGGGCTCGCCTGGGCGAAGGACGTCATCGCCCAGCACCCGGACACGCCCGTCATCCTCACCACCCACGAGCTGGTGTACGCGAACGCGGACGGCGACGAGGCCGAACTCTCCGGCCACGGAAAGCATCTGTGGGACAAGCTGATAGCCGGGCACGACCAGATCTTCCTCACCCTCAACGGCCACTACTGGCCCGCCGGGCGCACCACCCGTAAGAACACCGCGGGCAACGACGTCCATCTGCACATCACCAACTACCAGAACCGCTACTACGGCGGCGGCGCCATGATCCGCCTCTACCGCTTCGACCTGGCCAGGAACACCATCGACGTGGAGACGATCTCCCCGTGGGTCCTCGGCCGCGCGGGCGAGAGGCTCAACGACCTGGAGCGCGGCGAGATCGAACTGACCGGTCCGCAGGACCGCTTCGCCGTCCCCATCGACTTCGAGAAGCGCTTCGCGGGCTTCGCGCCCGTGCCCGTGCGCGGCCCCCGCCCGGCGAAGCAGCTGCTGATACCGGGCACCGTCGCCTACTGGCGCTTCGACTCCCCTTCACACCAGGACGGTTCTGCCGCCGACGCCGGCCTGCGCGTCCCCGACCTGTCCGGGTACCGCAACGACCTGGTGCGCGAAGCCGTCCCCGGCAGTGCACCCGACGCGCTGCGCTGGTCCACCGCCCACCACCCCGACCAGCCCGGTCACGGCAGCCTCTACTTCGACGGCTCGAAGCCGCCGCTGCGGGGCGCGTATCTGCGTACGGAGAACAACGCACCGCTCAACACCAAGACGTTCAGGTCCGGTTACACCATCGAGGCCTTCCTCCGCCTCCCCGCCGACTGGGACGCCCGACGCAACGCCTGGGGCGCCGTGCTCAGCCGCGGCGGCACGCTCGGGGCGGCCGGCAAGACCTCCGGCGACCCGGAGGAGCCCGTCGCCACCCTCTCCGTATCGGACGGCCCCGGGCTCCAGTGGGCGGCGGCGCCGCTGAACCAGCCGGGGGTCGTCACCAACTGGAGCCATGAGCTGCTGCGTGAGCGATGGTGGCATGTGGCGATCGTCAACGACGAGAAGCACACGACGATGTACGTCGACGGCTGCACAGTCGCCCGCAACCCCGCCACCCGCACCACCGGTCTCGCCACCCTGGGCCTGCCCTGGCTGCTCGGCGCCTACGAGTACGGAGGCAGGCTCGACCAGTTGATGCACGGCTGGCTCGGCGACATCCGGATCGTCGAACGTCCCCTGCACGTGCGGGACTTCATGACGGCCCCGACTCCGCCGCCCCACTGACCGGGCGGTCAGTTGATGACAACCTGACCAGCGGTCATTATGTACGTGTAGCCCTTCACGCATCCCCCGTCGTGAAGGGCTACACCCCTATTGCAGTGCATGCCCCTTTTGCCCGCGCCGACGGAGACCCGGCGGCCACTGATCGCTCAGCTCGTCAAAGTGCCCTGGTGAAAGTACATGCGCCAGCCCACTTCCGTCAGACGCCACACGGAGCTCCGCCATGCTCGGCGCCCACTGTGGTCGGCGAAGTACGTCAGATGAACGATGCCGGGAGCGAGTACGGCCCCCGACATCTCGGTGACCTTGACCGGAGCTTCGGGGACCACCGAACCGTCACTCGTCACCGCGAGGATCGACGTCGCGTCCCAGCGCCGCCCCGACGCTCCGATCTCGAGGAACTCTGGGTCCAGGAGCTCCGAGACCAGGGCCGGCGAAGCACGCACGTCAGGGTCGAGAAGCCGCATCTCTGCCTCAATGGCCGCTTGAACGGCCCGCTCATTCTCGTCTGCCATGCACGAACCCTACGGACGTTCCTCGTCACGTCACAGCGAATAGTTCATGCAACGCAAGCAGCGACACCGGCGATGACGTCGTCCCAGGGCACGGGTCAAAGACGGGTGGAGGGGAACGAAGCCACCCTCGGCCGCCCGCAGCAGCCTGCACGCCAAGGTGATAGCCGCCGATCGGCACATCGCATTGCTGGGCAGCGCCAACCTCACCGGCCGCGCCCTCACCGACAACATGGAGATCGGCGTCATCCTGCGCGACACGAGGGCAGTCGGCCGGCTGGTCGACCACCTGCACTGGCTCACGGGCCCGGAAGCCCGCTGTCTGCGGCCCGGCCGACCCGTCTCGCGCGGTTTCCTGCTGCATACACGCGTCCGGCCCCCGATGTGCCATCGGGGGCCGGACGCCAAGGCAATAACCGTCCTACGGCAGGTTCCGCGCCATCACGATGCGCTGGACCTGATTCGTGCCTTCATAAATCTGCGTGATCTTCGCGTCGCGCATCATCCGCTCCACCGGGTAGTCCCGCGTGTAGCCGTAGCCGCCGAGCAGCTGGACCGCGTCCGTGGTGATCTCCATCGCGACGTCGGAGGCGAAGCACTTGGCCGCGGCGCCGAAGAAGGTGAGGTCGCCGTCGAGGCGCTCGGACTTGGCGGCGGCCGAGTAGGTGAGCTGGCGGGCCGCCTCCAGCTTCATGGCCATGTCGGCGAGCATGAACTGGACACCCTGGAAGTCGCCGATCGGCTTGCCGAACTGCTTGCGCTCCTGGACGTAGCCCTTGGCGTAGTCGAGGGCTCCCTGGGCGATGCCGAGGGCCTGGGCCGCGATGGTGATGCGGGTGTGGTCCAGGGTCTTCATCGCGGTGGCGAAGCCGGTACCCTCCTCGCCGATGATGCGGTCGGCGGGGATGCGGACGTTGTCGAAGTAGACCTCGCGGGTCGGGGAGCCCTTGATGCCGAGCTTCTTCTCCGGGGCGCCGAAGGAGACGCCCTCGTCCGACTTCTCGACGACGAAGGCCGAGATGCCCTTGGAGCGCTTGGTCGGGTCGGTGACGGCCATGACCGTGTAGTACTCGGAGACGCCCGCGTTGGTGATCCAGCGCTTCACGCCGTTGAGCACCCAGAAGTCGCCGTCGCGCACGGCCCTGGTCTTCATGCCGGCCGCATCGGAACCCGCGTCGGGCTCGGAGAGGCAGTACGAGAACATGCCGTCGCCCTTGGCGAGCGGGCCCAGGTACTTCTTCTTCAGGTCCTCGGAGCCGGACAGGATCACCGGGAGCGAGCCGAGCTTGTTCACGGCCGGGATGAGGGAGGAGGACGCGCAGACGCGGGCCACCTCCTCGATCACGATGACCGTGGCGAGAGCGTCGGCGCCCGCGCCGCCGTACTCCTCCGGAACGTGCACCGCGTGCAGGTCCGCGGCGGTCAGGGCGTCCAGCGCCTCCTGCGGGAAGCGCGCCTCCTCGTCGACCGCTGCCGCGTGCGGGGCGATCTTCGCCTCGGCCAGCGCACGCACCGTCTCCCGGAGCATCTCGTGCTCCTCGGCCGGACGGTACAGGTCGAAATCGGTCGAACCCGCCAAGACGCTCACTCCCCAAGATGCTAACTACCGTTAAGTAACCCAATTTTAGGGCCCGGTTCTCGAAATGGCCTATGCCATGCGCGCGTGAGCTTGGCGACAGGGGTGGGAGAAGGTGCTCAGGCAGCCGGAAACCGGGCCTTCGGGGGCACGACTATGCTCGTTCACCGCACGTCTGTCCGCATCTCTCAGGAGCACTACATGGCCCTCAGGATCACTGTGATCGGCACCGGCTACCTCGGCGCCACCCACGCCGCGGCCATGGCGGAACTGGGCTTCGAAGTGCTCGGCCTCGATGTCGTGCCCGAGAAGATCGAGATGCTGAGCAGTGGCAGGGTCCCGATGTACGAGCCGGGCCTGGAGGAGCTGCTGCGCAAGCACGTCGAGGGCATCGAGGGGTCCACGGGACGGCTGCGGTTCACCACCTCCCCGGAAGAGGTGGCGGCCTTCGGCGACGTCCACTTCGTCTGCGTGAACACTCCGCAGAAGCACGGTGAGTACGCCTGTGACATGAGTTACGTCGATGCCGCCTTCGAGTCGCTGGCGCCGCATCTGACCCGGCCCGCCCTGGTCGTCGGGAAGTCGACCGTGCCGGTCGGTTCGGCGGCCCGGCTCGCGGCGCGGCTGACGGAGCTGGCACCGGCGGGCGCGGACGCGGAGCTGGCCTGGAACCCGGAGTTCCTGCGCGAGGGCTTCGCCGTCAAGGACACCCTGCACCCGGACCGGATCGTCGTCGGGGTGGCGAGCGAGCGGGCCGAGAAGCTGCTGCGCGAGGTGTACGCGGTGCCGGTCGCCGAGGGGTCGCCGTTCGTGGTGACGGACTTCCCGACCGCCGAGCTGGTGAAGACCGCGGCCAACTCCTTCCTGGCCACGAAGATCTCGTTCATCAACGCCATGGCGGAGGTCTGCGAGGCCGCCGACGGCGATGTGAAGAAGCTGGCCGAGGCGATCGGGCACGACGAGCGGATCGGGTCCAAGTTCCTGCGGGCCGGCATCGGCTTCGGCGGCGGCTGTCTGCCCAAGGACATCCGGGCCTTCATGGCGCGCGCCGGTGAGCTGGGCGCGGACCAGGCCCTGACCTTCCTCCGCGAGGTCGACTCCATCAACATGCGGCGCCGCGGCCACATGGTGGAGCTGGCCCGGGAGGCGGTGGGCGGCGATTCGTTCCTCGGCAAGCGGGTGGCGGTCCTGGGCGCCACGTTCAAGCCGGACTCGGACGACGTACGGGACTCGCCCGCGCTGAACGTGGCCGGGCAGATACATCTGCAGGGCGGCCAGGTCACCGTCTTCGACCCGAAGGGCATGGCCAACGCCCGACGGCTCTTCCCCACGCTCGGTTACGCCGATTCGGCGCTGGACGCGGTGCGCGGCGCGGACGTGGTGCTGCACCTGACGGAGTGGCGGGAGTTCCGCGAGCTGGACCCGGCGGCGCTCGGCGAGGTCGCTTCCCGCCGGATCATCCTGGACGGCCGCAACGCGCTCGACAGCGAGCTGTGGCGCGGGGCCGGCTGGACGTACCGGGCCATGGGACGGCCGAAGGCCTGACAGCACCCCGCCGTTCGCACCTTCAGCCGCGCTTCGCGCGGTAGGTGCGCATCTTGGCGCGGGCCCCGCACACCGACATGGAGCACCAGCGGCGGCGCCCCGCCGGGCTGCGGTCGTAGTACGCCCATTGGCAGTCCTCGGCCTCGCACGCCTTGAGCCGGGCCCAGGTTCCGTCGGCCGCCGCCGCGGCGATGGCCACCGCGACGCGGGCGGTCAGCCCGGCCGGTTCGGCGACGGGCCGCAGTGCGGCGACGCCCGCCGCGTCCACGGTGACGCGCAGGGGCGCTCCGGCGAGGAGCCGGTCGAGCGGGGGCGCCGCGGGACCGTCCGGCGGGCGGTGGCCGGCGTGCGCGAGGCAGGCGGTACGGAGCGCCTCGCGCAGGACCCGGGCCTGAGGGACGTCCGGCTCGGCGAGGCCGAAGACGGCGCACCCGTCCGCCGTGTCGAGGGTGTCCGCGCCGGTCTCGATGTCCAGCGTGTTGACCAGGGCCTCGATCAGGGCGAGTCCACCGGGCGCGGATTCCTTCCCATTCATGGTTGCGACGTTACCTCCAGTGGGGGAGTATGCAGTAACGGTTACCTGCTGAAGCCGCGTAGGGGTAACCATCCGTCCGGAGGAGGAATTGTCATGGCTGTCGCCACCCTGGGTGCCGTCGTTCTGGACTGCCCCGACCCGGCCGCACTCGCCGGTTTCTACGCCGGGCTGCTCGGCGGAGAGATCGTGCCAGGAGGGGAGGACTGGTTGGAGCTGACCGGGGTCGCGGGCACGCTCCTCGCGTTCCAGGCCGCGCCCGGTTTCGTACCGCCGCGGTGGCCGAGTGCGGACGGATCGCAGCAGGTCCATCTGGATCTGACCGTGCCGGATCTGGACGCGGCGGAGAAGGAGGTGCTCGCGCTGGGTGCGACCGTGCTGGACGCGGACGACCGGGAGCGGACGTTCCGGGTGTACGCGGATCCCGCCGGGCACCCGTTCTGCCTGTGTGCGTGTTAAAAGACGTGTGGGGCACCCCTGGGGGCGCCCCACACACGCGACAGCTCCGGCTCAGCCGGCCAGAGTGTCCAGTCGCCCGATCGTGGCGTGCGACGGGGCCCGGCGGGTGCTCAGCTCGCGTGCGACGTCCTCGGCGTCGCGCAGCACCCGTACCGCGTTCCGCCAGGTGAGCTTGGCGAGGTCGGCGCCGGACCAGCCGCGGCCGAGGAGCTCCGCGATCAGGTTCGGGTAGCCCGCGACGTCCCTGAGGCCCTCCGGGAGGAAGGCGGTGCCGTCGTAGTCGCCGCCGATGCCGATGTGGTCGATCCCGGCGACCTCGCGCATGTGGTCGAGGTGGTCGGCGATCGTCGCCACGGTGGCCATCGGGCGCGGGTTGGCCGCCTCGAAGGCGGCGTGGATCTTCATGGCCTGCGGGGTGGTGTCGAGGTGGTGCAGGCCGTGGGCGCGCATGTTCTCGTCCGCGGCCTGCGTCCAGGCGACGGCCGCCGGGAGGACGAACTTCGGTACGAAGGTCGCCATGGCGATGCCGCCGTTGGCCGGGAGCCGGCCGAGGACGTCGTCGGGGATGTTGCGCGGGTGGTCGCAGATCGCGCGCGACGAGGAGTGCGAGAAGATCACCGGCGCCGTGGAGGTGTCGAGCGCGTCGCGCATCGTGGTGGCTGCCACGTGGGAGAGGTCGACCAGCATGCCGGTGCGGTTCATCTCCCGTACGACCTCGTGGCCGAAGGGCGACAGGCCGCCGACGCCCGGCTCGTCCGTCGCCGAGTCGGCCCACGCGATGTTGTCGTTGTGGGTGAGCGTCATGTAGCGGACGCCGAGGGTGTGCAGGGCGCGCAGGGTGCCCAGCGAGTTGTTGATGGAGTGGCCGCCCTCGGCGCCCATCAGGGAGGCGATACGGCCCTCCGCGCGCGCCGCCTCCATGTCGTCGGCGGTCAGGGCGCGCCGCAGGTCGGCGGGGTAGCGGCCGATCAGCTCGGCGACCACGTCGATCTGTTCGAGGGTGGCGCTGACGGCCTCGGCGCCCGCCATGTCGGACGGTACGTAGACCGACCAGAACTGGGCGCCGACACCGCCCGCGCGCAGCCGCGGGATGTCGGTGTGCAGGTGGGCGGACTGGTCGGTGGCGATGTCGCGGGCGTCCAGGTCGTAGCCGGCCTGGACGCGCAGCGCCCACGGCAGGTCGTTGTGACCGTCGACGACGGGGTATTCGGCGAGGAGCTCCGCGGCCCGCTCCAGCTGCTCCGCCTTGTCCATCGGGGCCTACTTCCCGAAGCCGAAGGAGTCGGCGCCCTCGACCTTGGCGCGCAGTCGCTTGCCCTTCTCCGTCGCCTGGTCGTTCAGCTCCTGCAGGAACTCCTGCATCCGGGCCAGCAGCTCGCTGTCGTGCGTCGCGAGGATGCGGGCGGCGAGCAGGCCCGCGTTGCGTGCGCCGCCGACCGAGACGGTCGCGACGGGGACACCGGCGGGCATCTGCACGATGGAGAGCAGGCTGTCCATGCCGTCCAGGTACTTCAGCGGGACCGGCACGCCGATGACCGGCAGCGGGGTGACGGAGGCGAGCATGCCGGGCAGATGGGCGGCGCCGCCCGCGCCCGCGACGATCGCCTTGAGACCACGGTCCGCCGCCTGCTCGCCGTACGCGATCATCTCGCGCGGCATGCGGTGGGCGGAGACGACGTCGACCTCGTAGGGGATCTCGAACTCGTCGAGGACCTTGGCCGCCGCTTCCATGACGGGCCAGTCGGAGTCCGAGCCCATGACGATGCCGACGAGGGGCGCGGCGGTGGCGGGGGAAGTCATTCGGTGATCGTTCCTCGCAGGTAGTCGGCCGCGTGCCGGGCGCGCTCACGCACATCCGCCAGGTCGTCGCCGTAGGTGTTGACGTGTCCGACCTTGCGGCCCGGCTTCACGTCCTTGCCGTACATGTGGATCTTGAGCTGCGGGTCGCGGGCCATGCAGTGCAGGTACGCCTGATACATGTCCGGGTAGTCGCCGCCGAGGACGTTGGACATGACCGTCCAGGTGGCGCGCGGGCGCGGGTCGCCGAGCGGCAGGTCGAGCACGGCCCGGACGTGGTTGGCGAACTGCGAGGTGATCGCGCCGTCCTGGGTCCAGTGCCCGGAGTTGTGCGGGCGCATGGCCAGCTCATTGATCAGGATGCCGGGCTCCCCGTCGGGTCCACGGGTCTCGAAGAGTTCGACGGCGAGGTGGCCGACGACGCCGAGTTCGGCGGCGATGCGCAGGGCGAGCTGCTGGGCCTCGCCCGCGAGTCGCTCGTCCAGCTCCGGGGCCGGGGCGATCACCGTGTCGCATACGCCGTCGACCTGGATCGACTCGACGACCGGGTAGGCGACGGCCTGGCCGTGCGGCGAGCGGACGATGTCGGCCGCCAGCTCCCGTACGAAGTCGACCTTCTCCTCGGCGAGGACCGGGACACCGGCCCGGAAGGGGTCGGCCGCGTCCGCCTCGGAGCGGACCACCCACACGCCCTTGCCGTCGTAGCCGCCGCGGACCGTCTTGAGGACGACGGGGAAGCCCCCGCCCTCCGCCGCGAAGGCCGCGACGTCCGCCGGGTCCCGCACGATGCGGTGGCGGGGGCAGGGCGCGCCGATCTCGGTGAGCTTCGCGCGCATCACCCCCTTGTCCTGGGCGTGCACCAGCGCGTCGGGTCCCGGGCGCACGGGTATGCCGTCCGCCTCCAGGGCCCGCAGGTGTTCGGTCGGTACGTGCTCGTGATCGAAGGTGATCACGTCACAGCCGCGCGCGAAGGCGCGCAGGGTGTCCAGGTCGCGATAGTCGCCGATGACGACTTCGTTCACCACCTGGGCCGCCGAGTCCTGGGGGGTGTCACTGAGGAGCTTGAACTTGATGCCGAGGGGGATGCCCGCCTCGTGGGTCATACGGGCGAGCTGACCGCCGCCGACCATGCCGACTACCGGGAACGTCACTCCTCCAGGGTATCGGGCGCCCCGGCGGTCGCCCGACGACGCCCTCCAGGACACCCCCGCGGGGCGGCCACGTCACAGCATCGCCACACCTGTCGACCGGCTCACAGGCACGCCCCGGACGGGCTGGATAGCATGACGGGTCCATGTAACCGACAGACAGGCTGAGCGATCACCATGAGCGAACGCGGCGCACTGCGGACCCGGCTGGATCTGCTGGCCCGGGAGGTCGCCAAGTTCGGCGCGGTCGGCGCACTCGGCCTGGTCGTCAATATCGCCGTGTCCAACCTCCTGTGGCGCACCACGGACCTCCAGGTGGTGCGGGCGGGTCTGCTGGCCACGCTCGTCGCCATCCTCTTCAACTACGTCGGCTTCCGCTACTGGACGTACCGGGACCGTGACAAGTCCGGGCGGACCCGGGAGCTGACGCTGTTCCTGCTGTTCAGCGCGGCGGGTGCGGTCATCGAGACCGGTGTGCTGTACGCGGCGACGTACGGGTTCGGGTGGAACAGCCCGGTCCAGAGCAATGTCTTCAAGATCCTCGGGATCGGCATCGCGACGCTGTTCCGCTTCTGGTCCTACCGGACCTGGGTGTTCAAGGCGCTGCCCGCGAAGGAGACCGTGCTGAGCGCGGAGGGGTTCCTGAAGCAGGGGCGTACGGAGCAGGTGCCGCGGGCCGAGGCGGATTCGGTGCGCCGCTAGCGGATCCCGTACGGCGCCCGGAGCGGATCCGGTACGGCGCCACCGCCGCTCACCGCACCGGGCGTTCCGGTTCCTGTCGCCGCAGGGCCACCCGGCTGAGGAACAGGGCGAAGACCGGCGGCTGCTGCTGGAGCAGTTCGAGACGGCCGCCGTCCGCCTCCGCAAGGTCCCTGGCCACCGCGAGACCGATACCGGTGGAGTTGCGGCCGCTGATCGTCCGCTCGAAGATCCGGGCGCCGAGGTCGGGGGGCACGCCCGGGCCCTCGTCCGTGACCTCGACGACCGCCTGGTTTCCGGTGACCCGGGTGCGCAGGGCGACCGTACCGCCGCCGTGCATCAGCGAATTCTCGATCAGTGCGGCCAGCACCTGGGCGACCGCGCCGGGCGTACCGACGGCCCGCAGTCCCTGCTTTCCGGAGCGGACGATGGCGCGGCCCTCGCCCCGGTAGGCCGGGCGCCACTCCTCGATCTGCTGCTTGACGACCTCGTCGAGGTCGAAGGCGACGGCGGAGCCGGTACGCGGATCGCGGGCGTTGGTCAGCAGCCGCTCCACCACGTCGGTGAGCCGCTCGACCTGGGTGAGGGCGATGTTCGCCTCCTCCTTCACCGTGTCCGGGTCGTTGGTGACCGAGATCTCCTCGATCCGCATGGAGAGCGCGGTCAGCGGCGTCCGGAGCTGGTGCGAGGCGTCGGCGGCCAGCCGGCGCTCCGCGGTCAGCATCCGGGCGATCCGTTCGGCGGAGGAGTCCAGGACGTCGGCGACCCGGTCCAGCTCGGGCACTCCGTACCGCTTGTGGCGCGGGCGCGGGTCGCCGGAACCCAGGCGTTCGGCGGTCTCGGCCAGGTCCGTCAGCGGCGAGGTGAGCCTGTTGGCCTGGCGTACGGCCAGGAGCACGGCGGAAATGATGGCCAGCAGCGCCACCGCGCCGATGATCAGCAGGGTGCGGCCGACCTCACGGGTGACGGAGGAGCTGGACTCCTCGACGGTGACCCGCTCGCCCTGCTCCCCCTCGGCCGTGCTTCTGATCACGCTGCCGGTGGGGCGTTCGCCGATTTCGAGGGGGGTCCGTCCGGGGATCTCGACGCGTGCGTAGCGCTTGCCGGAGACCTGCTCGGACAGCAGAGCGGGGTTGATCCGCTCGTCCCCCAGGAGCCGGCTGTCGACGACGCTGATCAGCCGCAGCGCCTCGGAGTCGACGCTCTCCTTGGCGCTGTTGCTGATGGTGCGGCTCTCGACGATGACGAGGGAGACGCCGAAGACGGCGATCACCACGAGCACCACGGCGAGCGTGGAGTTGATCAGTCTGCGGCGCATGAGTGCTTCTGTACGTCAGCTCTTCTCGAAGCGGAAGCCGACGCCCCGTACGGTCGCGATGTAGCGGGGGTTGGCCGCGTCGTCGCCGAGCTTCTTGCGGAGCCAGGAGATGTGCATGTCGAGGGTCTTGGTGGAGGACCACCAGGTGGTGTCCCAGACCTCGCGCATCAACTGGTCGCGGGTGACGACCCGGCCCGCGTCGCGGACCAGGACCCGTAGCAGGTCGAACTCCTTGGCGGTGAGCTGGAGTTCCTCGTCGCCCATCCAGGCCCGGTGCGACTCGACGTCGATCCTGACGCCGTGGGTGGCGGGCTGCGGAACGGGCTCGGTGGCGCCGCGGCGCAGCAGGGCCCGGACGCGGGCGAGCAGTTCGGCCAGGCGGAAGGGTTTGGTGACGTAGTCGTCGGCGCCCGCGTCGAGGCCGACGACGGTGTCCACCTCGTCGGCGCGGGCGGTCAGCACCAGGATCGGCACGGTCTGGCCATCGGCACGGAGCCTGCGGGCGACTTCGAGGCCGTCCATCCCGGGCAGGCCCAGGTCGAGTACGACCAGGTCGACTCCGCCCTGAAGGCCGGCGTCGAGAGCGGTCGGACCGTCTTCGCGGACCTCGACCTCGTAACCCTCCCGACGCAGGGCGCGGGCCAGCGGCTCCGAGATGGATGCGTCGTCCTCTGCGAGCAGTACACGGGTCATGGAGTGATGGTAGTCCGCGCGGGGCGGCTGAAGTGGATTGATCCAAAAGCCCTGCGGCTTCGCAGGGAAAACGGAGAGACACCTTCGAATATGGGAGTTTGGTTCCACGCTTACCTGTGATCCATGTCTCAAGTCCTTCCATATCCGGCACTGTCATGTCGTATGGTTGCTCGACGCCTGTTGCACTACTCAAGGACCCTTGGGCAGCTTTTAGCGCCGAGGGTCTCTTTTGTTCTGCCGGCTGGTTCCCACCAGTCGTGAATCAAGTGAATGACCTGTGGCCGGGCTCGGAGCGTGAGATGCGCACCGGGCGTGGATCCCGATGCGGTCACTTCCCGTCTCCTCGGCCGGCTCCTGAATGAGCCCGGCGGTCGGGACGAATCCCCTGTCAGGCGTGGGGGTGGGACGTGGCCGTGCCGGTGCCGGCCTCCCCCCACCGGGCGCGTCACGCTCACAAGGCGTCGCGTCCCGAGCGAGCAAGGATCGACCATGGCGTCCAGCCTGACGAAGGACCCGGCCAGTACTTCTGGATCCGAGAAGACCTTCTTCGGCCACCCCCGCGGCCTGGCCACTCTCTTCATGACCGAGATGTGGGAGCGCTTCAGTTACTACGGCATGAGGGCCCTGCTCCCCCTCTACTTGATCGCGCCCAACGGGCTTCACATGAACCCGGCCACGGCCACGGCGATCTACTCGGTCTACGTGTCGCTGGTCTACCTGCTCGCCATGCCCGGCGGCTGGTTCGGCGACCGTGTCTGGGGTCCCCGCAAGACCGTCGCCGTCGCCGGTACGGTCATCATGATCGGCCACCTGACGCTGGCACTGCCCTCACAGGGCACCTTCTTCGCCGGTCTCGGACTGGTGGCCATCGGCTCCGGTCTGCTGAAGTCCAACATCTCGACGATGGTCGGCCACCTCTACGACGGCCCGGACGACCCGCGCCGCGACGGTGGCTTCACGGTCTTCTACATGGGCATCAACATGGGTGCCTTCGCGGCGCCGCTGGTCATCGGTACTGTCGGTGAGAGCGTCAACTGGCACCTGGGCTTCGCGCTCGCCGCGGTCGGCATGGGGCTGGGCCTCGCCCAGTTCCTGATGGGCACCCGCCACCTGAACGAGCGCAGCCTCGTCGTCCCGAAGCCGCTGTCCGCCGCCGAGCGGGCGAGCACGCTGCGCAAGGGCCTGATCTGGCTGGCCGTCGCGGCCGTCTTCTACATCGTCACGGTCACCACCGGCGTCTACACGCTCAACTGGCTCCTGGTCCCCATCACCATCGCGGGCCTGGTCATTCCGGTCGTCGTCCTGACGCGCATCAAGCGCGACAAGGAGCTCAGCGCCACCGAGCAGTCGAAGATGTCCGGCTACATCTGGTTCTTCGTCGCCGCCGCCGTCTTCTGGATGATCTACGACCAGGGCGGTTCCACGGTCGCGATCTTCGCCGACTCCTCGGCCGACAACAGTGTCTTCGGCTGGAACTTCCCGGTCTCCTGGTACCAGTCGGTCAACCCGGTCCTGATCATGGCGCTGGCCCCGCTCTTCGCCGCTTTCTGGCTGGCGCTGAACCGCCGCGGCAAGGAGCCCAGCACGATCGTGAAGTTCAGCTCCGGCCTGGTGCTGGTCGGTGCGTCGTTCTTCCTCTTCCTGATGCCGCTGACGATCGCGACCGACGGCCACAAGGCCGCCGCGATGTGGGTGGTCGCGATCTACTTCGTCCAGACGATCGCCGAGCTGACGCTCTCCCCGGTGGGGCTCTCCGTCACCACGAAGATGGCTCCGGCCAAGTACGCCAGCCAGATGATGGGTGTCTGGTTCCTGGCCGTCACTGCCGGTGACTGCATCACGGGTCTGCTCTCCACCGCGGGTGTGGAGCTCAACGGCACCGGCGTGGTCACACTTGAGGCCATCCTCGCCGTTGCCGCAGGTATCGCGGTCTTCATGTACCGCGGCAAGGTCAAGAAGCTCATGGGCAGCGTGCGCTGACGCACCCGCCCCGGCTGCGCGAAGGGCCGCCGCACACCGAGTCCTTGGTGTGCGGCGGCCCTTCGCGTACGTCGAGCCGTTCACGTACGTCCGGCCGTTCGTGTGCGTCCGGCCCTTCGCGTACATCCGGCCCTTCCCGTGCGCCCGGCCCTTCGCATGCGCCCGGCCCTTCGCATGCGCCCGTACGGCGCTCAGCTCACCTGGTGCCGCGCAGCCTGCGCCACGGGGTGAAGGTGAACACGGCGCCGCCCAGCAGGATCGCCGTGCCCGCGACCAGGCCGAGTGCGTGCAGGGTGCCGGTGCCCTCGGCCCCGGTCGCGGCCAGTCCGCCGCCGGAGTCCGTGCCGCCGGCGGAGGAGCCGGCGGTGCCCGTGGAGCCCGAGGTCGTGGAGCCGGAGGCGCCGCCCTGCTGGGCGGTGGTGTCGAGTTCCAGCGACGGGGTCACCGAGCCCTTGACCTTGCACGGGATGTTGATCTTCGAGGCGCCCAGGGTGACATCGATCGTCAGGGTGCCGGGGCTCAGCGTGGACTTCCCGGACGCGCCCGGCTTGTAGGTGCCGGTCATGTCGGAGAGGTCGACGGGCTTGCCCTGCTCCAGCGGTTCGGCGTTGGCGGGTCCGGTGACCTTCACCGAACCCTTGTCGGCGCCTGCGATGACGACGTCCATGGACGGCTTGAGCGCACCGGCGGGCAGCGCGGCCGGGCTGTCCATCACGCCCTTGGCCGTCTTGACCGTGAGCGCGTAACTCCCACCGCTCTTCTTGGCGTTGATCGTCACCTTGGAGGATATGTCGGCCGGTCCCGGGGACGTACAGGTGAAGTGGACGGCGACCTCCTTCCCGGGGAAGTCGGTCCGGCCGCCGCCGGAGCCGGAGGTCGTGCCGCCCGCGGTCGTGGATCCGGAGGTGGTGGAGCCGGAGGTCGTACCCCCGGCCGTGGAGCCGGAGGTCGTACCGCCCCCGGTCGTGGCTCCGCCGCCGTCCGTGACCTTGATGGTCGCGCCGGTCTTCACCGTCTCCTTCGGGCTGCACTTGGTGTCCGTGGAGATCGGCTTGGAGACGTTGATGTTGTACGCGTCCGGCGTCAGCGTGATCTCACCGGCCTTCTCCAGCTTCAGCGTGCCCTTCATGTCGGGCAGCACCATGGCGCTGTTCTTCGGGATCGGCGGGTTCTGCCGCGGCCCTTCCATCTGCAGGGTGCCCGTGGCCGCGCCGCCCACCTTGATGGTGCCGGTCGGCTTGACCGTGTCCTTGTCCAGATCGAGCATGTCGGGGTTCTTGGAAGCGGCCTCGACCGTCTTCCACACCACCTCGACGGTGTCCCCGACCTTGGCCTCGGCGGGCGCGGTCAACTGCACCACGGTGGTGCCCTCCACGGGCGGCAGTCCGGAGACGGCCGGGGGTATGCACTCCGTCTTGTACGAGGTGTCGGCGGCCTGGGCCGGACTCGTGGCCAGCAGCAGGCCTGCACCGCCGAGCATCATCGCGACTCCCGCCGCGACCGTCCTCCGTTGCGTACTCACGAATGTCCCTTCGTCGTCGGTCTGTTCTCTGACGGTGCGGAATCCGGTGTGAACCACGGCAGGGCGGCCGTGGTGCTGGGCGGGGGCGCGGCCGCGGGGCTCCCGGCGGGCCCCGGTGCGCGGCGCAGTTTCGGGAGCCGGGCCGTCGCCCCGGCCGGCTGCGGGTGGCGGTCGCGCCTGGTGCGGGCCGGGGTGCGCGAGGTGCGGGGCCGTACCCGGTCGACGATCGCCATGCCGATCCGGAACACGGCGGCCGGCACGACGACGCACAGCAGGATCCAGAAGAGGGTGACGCCCCAGGGGCGGCCGACCCCCCACGGCTGCTCGGCCAGCACCTTGCTGCCGTACTTCAGCGAGACCTGGTAGTCGCCGTGGGCGCCCGCACCCAGTTCGACCGGCAGCTTGATCTGCGCCTTGCGGCCGGACTCGACGGTGCCGCGCCACTGCCGTTCCTCCCACTGCGGTGCGAGGACGCCGTGCGCGGTGCCGACCTGGAAGACCGGGTCCTTGACGGGAGCGGACCCCAGGTTTCCCACGGTGAAGACCAGTTGCCGGGAGGGCGGGGCGCCGAACCAGGTGAGGATTGTGCTGTCGCCCTCCAGCCGGGTGGTGGCCAGCACCGCGAGCCTGCCGCCCCCGGTCTCCTTCGGCAGCGCGGCGACCGGGTGGCCGGCGACGACGAACACGGCGTCGGCGGTGGCCTGTTCCCCGGTGACGGTGGCGACATGCACCACGCAGGGGCAGGGTGCGGGCGGCTCGGCGACCGGCATCTTCTTGCCGAAGTCGCCCTTGGCGCCCGTCGTGACGGCACGGCCCTCGGCGTTGGCGCAGGAGTTGGTGCCGCCGATCACCCCGCGGTCCGGGGTGGACTGTCCGCAGATCAGCATCATCAGGAGCGTGTTGGGGCGCCAGCCGCTGCCCTTGACGGTGATCTCGCTGCCCTTGCCCGCCTGCTGCTTGGAGAGGGTGACCACGGGCTTGGCGTCCGCGGCTGCCGCCCCCGCCGCGTCGGCGCCGGTCGCCAAGAGCATCAGCAGGGCGGGCAGCAGTGCACCGAGCAACGCGGCGAGCAGCGACGCGGCGGCCCGCCGGTGGCTGCCGCCGCGGAGTGTTGCCGGTCCGGCCTGTCCAGTCACGATTCCGCTCCCGCCTTCACCACGTACCTGCTCTCGGAATGCTGTTGACCTGTCGGGGACCGTCCGGGCGGGCTGCTGTCGCCGCCGTCCGGTGTTCGGAAGCGTGCGCGCCGGCGCCGGCAGACGTACGCGATGACGGCGGCCAGGAGCAGCAGCGCGCCGCCGGTCACCGCACCCCACGGGACGAAGACCGCGCGGGCCGTCGCCTCGCCGTGCGCGCCGCCGGCCGCCGTGACGCGCAGCCGTACGGTCACCGAGTCGAGCGCCGGGGCGTCCCGCCATGGTTCGCCGAGCCTGACGCGCTGTCCGGGCAGCAGCTCCACCGGCAGTGCGCGGGCCTCGCGCCGCAGCAGCCGCCGCCCGAACGCCCCGTCGGCGCCGACGGTGATCCGCGGGGCCAGGACCGTGTTGCCGCGGTTGACCAGCGTGTAGTGGATGGTCCGCCCGGACACGGTGACGTCCTCCACGGTGAGCGCGCCCAACGTCGGCCCGCCGACGCGTAGCTGGATGTGCACACCGACCGAGCGGTCGCCGCTCCGCACGACGATGGCGCCGGGGTGGTCGCCGGGTGTCGCGCCCGTCGGCACCGTGAGGGAGAACGGCACCTCGGCGCGGGTCCGGGCCGGCACGGTCACCTCTGCGGCGGCGGTCCGCAGCCAGGCTCCGGTCCCGGTGGAGCCCTTGCCCTCGCGTACCGCGAAGCCGCCGTCCGCCGCGTTGTACGCGTCCGCCCCGCGCAGCCGTACGGTGACCGGGGCCGTACCGGGGTTGGTGACGGAGAGCCGGTCCTGGAGGACGGTTCCGGGCGGGCCCTCCAGATAGAAGTACGGTCTGCCGCCGCCCGTACCGGAACCGCTCACCGCAGGCTGCGCCGTCCACGACGCGGTACTCGCGGGCGTCGGCGTCCGGGCCTCGGCACCGGCCACCGGGGTCAGGACGAAGGTGAACAGCAGTACGACAAGGGCGAGTCGGGCGGCGTGACCGGGCGGCGACGGCATGGGCGGCTCCCTGGAGCGTGACGGCGGCCGGCTCGTGGACTGGGGGCGCCTTCCGGATCCGGCCGGTCCGGAAGACGCGCCCTGACGCCCTACCGGCCCACGGCCCCCTGCCCGCGCCTGGTCAGCCAGAGCACCCCGGCCGCACCGGCCAGCAGCACCGTGCCGCCGAGCGTGCCGAGCGCCACCGCCGAGTCGAGCGGGCCGGTCTTCGGCAACTGCCCGCCGCCGTCCGGGGTGCTCTGCGCGTTGCCCGCGGCCGTCACGTCGAGCTGGAGCGACGGACCCGGGTTGTTGGAGGGGGTGCAGGTCGTGGTCGTACCGAGTGCCTTGATGGTGAGCACACCGGCGGTGAAGTCGACCTTGCCGCTCTTCTTCGGGGTGTACGTACCCGACAGGTCACTGATCTTGATGGGGGTGTTGGCGGGTATGGCCGCGGAGTTCGGCGCACCGGAGACCTGGACCTGGCCCTGGTCGGCGCCTCCCACCTCGATGACCGCGCTGGGGCTCATCGCGCCCTTGCCGAGTTCGACGGGGCTGGACGAGACGCCCTTCTGGAAGGACATCGTGAGCTTGTAGCCGCTGCCGCTCTTGACGCTCTTGATGTCGATGGGAGACACGGCGCCCTTGTCACCGATCGGTGTCTTGCACTGGTAGTTGACGTCCACGACCGTGGCGTGGGCGGCGGGCGCGGCCATCAGCACCACCGCGCCCGCCAGCGCGGACGCCAGCGCGAGAGCTGTTCGCTTCTGGTAGGACACCTTGAGTTCCCCTCACCACTTAACTGACGACACATCAGATCGGGCGCTCAAGGTACGCCCGAGGCCTTGTGGAGGGAAGACAAAGAGCGCGCCGATCCGGCGCGCTCTTCAGTGGTGCACAGTACGGGGCCGTACACCCCGGGACCGGACGCGGAACCGCTGCCGAACCGGGACGGGGGCTCGCGAAGCCCGAACGCGGAACGGTGCGAAGCCCGGACGCGGGACTCCGTGCAGCCCGAACACCGAACGGCACGAAGCCCGGACGCGGGACTACGCCGGGGCCGCCAGCTCCGCCCAGACGGTCTTGCCGGCCAGGCCCGTCACCCGCAGGACCCCCCAGTCCAGGCAGAGCCGCTGCACGATAAACATGCCGTGCCCGCCGGGCCGGCCGGCCCGGTGCGGGGTGCGCGGCGCGGGCTGCCCCGCGCCCGAGTCGATGACTTCCACCCGCAGCACCTTCGCCGTGCAGGCGATACGCAGCTCCTCGGGGCCCTCCGCGTGCAGACAGGCGTTGGTGACCAGCTCGGAGACGACCAGCAGGACGTCCTCGGCGGCGGCCCGTCCGTCGGCGCTCGTCGCGGGGAGCCAACCCCAGTCGTGAAGCGCCTGACGGGCGAAGTCACGGGCCGTCGGCACGATGCCGGCGACCCCCCGCAGCGACAACGTGCGCCACTGCCGCTCGACCGGGTCGGGGGAGGCCGCACCGGCGCCCGCGTCCGCGCCCGTGCCGGCGCCCTCCGGCTCGCGGCCGAGGTCGCCCGGCGGATGCTGCCGGGTGGTGCTCATCAGCGCTTCACCTCACCGATTCACCATGTCGCCATTGAACAGTTACAAGTACAGGTACACGTACAGATATGGAGTGCGCGGCTCTTTCACGGTTCCGCCCGGTGTCTTCTGCCCGGCCGAATCGCGACAACACCCACTTCGTCTACGCGGCTCGCGTGACACGGGCAACACATGAGGCCCCCGGAGTCGCGAAACGCGCCTCGATCAGGTATTCAGAGCCGCTTCGAGGGAGTCGTGGACGGTGAAGACCGCCTCGGCCCCGGTGATCTCGAAGACCCGCGCCACCACCGGCAGCATTCCGGCCAAATGGACCCCTCCCCCGGCCGCCTCCGCCCTGAGGCGGGCACCGAGCAGCACATTCAGCCCGGTGGAATCACAGAACTCGAGTCGCGAGCAGTCGACCACCAGGCGTACTCGCCCTTGCTCGACGGCGCTCTCCAGAGGTTCTCGCAGCAGATCCGCCGTGTGGTGATCCAGCTCACCCACCGGCGTCACGACCTCGCTGCGCCCCTCGGTTCGGGCCTCGACATGAAGCCGACCCCGGTTCGCACTGCCGACCGTCCCGCGGTCCATGCCCATCCCTCTTCGTCGTCACTGCTTGCATCACTGCCTGCGTCACTGCCTGCATATCCGCGTGCGCAGATTCGTCGTAGCCGTCGCTGACGTTCTTGAAACAGTACGCGTTCCGTTCGCCACGTGGTAGCCGAAGACCTCAACAAACGGGACATACAGCAACATTTGGCGCTTGTAACTGCCTGTCCGGACCGGGTATGGGTAGGGGGACACCCAAAACACGGCCGGCTTCGGAGGCGCCGCTTTACCGCAGGAACACGTATGGGCATCGGCAGCCATATGCCGAGAACGATGGAGGAGACCATGTCACCCCGGCTCGACGAACCGCGTACCCACGACGCGACGTCAGTATGTCCTCAGGGACCGACCCCCTCGGACTCCCCTGCCGCGAACGCCGGAAACGGCACGCGCACCAGCGACACCAGTGCTGGCACCACGACCAGCACCACCCCCACCAGCACGATCAGCAGCACCGCCGTCGGCACGGTCGACGGCCACGGCGTCACCGACGGTCTCGAAGGACTGCCCGAGATCCCGCCCTACGACGAAGTGGGCGCCCTGGACGCCAGGGCTCTGTCGAAAACGCTTTTCGAGCGGCTCGAATCCCTCGAAGAGGGCACCCACGAGTACGCGTACGTACGCAATACCCTCGTCGAACTGAACCTGGCCCTGGTCAAGTTCGCCGCTTCCCGGTTCCGCTCCCGCAGCGAGCCGATGGAGGACATCATCCAGGTCGGCACCATCGGCCTGATCAAGGCGATCGACCGCTTCGAGCTCAGCCGGGGCGTGGAGTTCCCGACGTTCGCCATGCCGACCATCGTCGGCGAGATCAAGCGCTTCTTCCGCGACACCAGTTGGTCCGTGCGCGTCCCGCGCCGACTGCAGGAGTTGCGGCTCGACCTGGCCAAGGCGGGCGACGAGCTCGCCCAGCAGCTGGATCGTTCACCCACTGTGGGCGAGCTCGCCGACCGCCTCGGCATCACCAACGACGAGGTCGTCGAGGGCATGGCCGCGAGCAACGCGTACACCGCGAGTTCGCTGGACGCCAAGCCCGAGGAGAACGACCACGAGGGCGCGCTGGCGGACCGGATCGGCTACGAGGACCACGGACTCGAAGGCATCGAGTACGTCGAGTCCCTGAAGCCGCTGATCGCCTCACTGCCGGGCCGGGACCGCACGATCCTCTCGCTCCGGTTCGTCGCCAACATGACGCAGTCGGAGATCGGTGAGGAACTGGGCATCTCGCAGATGCACGTGTCCCGGCTGCTCTCCCGCACGCTGGTCAGACTCCGCAGGGGACTGACCCTGGAGGAGTGAACGGGCGTACCGTACGCCGGACTTGCGGAAGGGCCCCGCCCCCACGGCTGATGCCGGGGCGGGCCCTTCCGCATGCCCGGCAAAGCCGGGCACGCACCCCCACTCCGACACCGCCACCGCCACCGCCACCGCCACCGCCACCGGCACGGTCGTGACCACCCTCAACGCACCCGCGGCGGGGGCGAACGGCGAAGGAAGCCGGCGCCTTCTTCGACGCCCGCTGGGTCAAGGACGCCAACGGCAAGGACGCGCCCACCGCCTACGAGGTCGTCGGCAACAAGATCGTCCAGGAAGTCGAGTTCTCCTCGGCCAGCGCCTTCCCCATCGTGATCGACCCCGGGTTCTGGTCGACCACGTGGAAGATCACCAAGTGCGCGGCAGCCATCGCCGGCGTCATCGCCACCGTGACGCCGGTAGGCTCCTCGGCACGTGTGCTGACCGCCATCCGGCTGGTGAAGCGGATCGGCGTCAAGAAGACGGCGAACCTCATCCGCACCTGCACCAAGCGCCGGAAGATGACCTCGGCACACCGCAAGGCCATCGCAGCGCTCCTCGGCATCTCCGCCGTCCAGAATGCCTGCAAGTTCCAGGAGTCGTGCACAATGTTCGCGCTGATAGCGCTGCTGGCGCAGCTCGCGCTCATCTTCGTCCACCGGTCGAGGAACAAACTCCGCTCCAGGCCCAGCCCGCGCGCGCTCTACACCTGCCTGTGCCTGGTGGGCATCGCGGTCGGCCGGCTGGCCATCGGCCGCCCGGAGATCACCTGGAGCGACGGCCCTCTCGTCCTCCTCAGCGGTCTGCTGATCACGGTCGAAGCGGCAGACGCGGCAGTCAAGCTCGGCGCGCCCCGCTGGGCGGACAAGGCGCTCTGCCTTCTGTGCGGAGCCGCGGCGGCGACGTGGATGGCGCCGGGGTGGATCCCCTGGACCTAGAACCGCGTCGGGCCGTGTTCGCCCTGTTGTGACATGACGCGCCGCCCGGCACCGTGCCGGGCGGCGCGTTCGCGTCGTGCTGTGCGGGTCAGACGACGCGTTCGCCGCGCTGCCAGACCGCGTGGACCAGCGGCACGCCCGGCCGGTAGGCCAGGTGGACGTGGCTGGGCGCGTCCAGGAGCACCAGATCGGCGCGGGCGCCGGGGGTGATGCGGCCGATGTCCGTACGGCGCAGGGCCGCGGCGCCGCCCGCGGTGGCGGACCAGAGGGCCTCGTCCGGGGTCATGCCCATGTCGCGTACGGCGAGCGCGATGCAGAAGGGCATGGAGGACGTGAACGACGAGCCCGGGTTGCAGTCGGTGGAGAGCGCGACGGTGGCGCCCGCGTCGAGGATGCGGCGGGCATCGGGCCAGGTGGCGCGGGTGGAGAATTCGGCGCCGGGGAGCAGGGTGGCGACGGTGGTGCCCTGGGCCAGGGCGTCGATGTCGGCGTCGGTGAGATGGGTGCAGTGGTCGGCGGAGGCGGCGCCGAGTTCCACGGCGAGCTGGACGCCGGGGCCGTGGCCGAGCTGGTTGGCGTGGACGCGGGGGTGCAGGCCCTTCGCGATGCCCGCGGTCAGGATCGCGCGGGCCTGGTCGCCGTCGAAGGCGCCCCTCTCGCAGAAGACGTCGATCCAACGGGCGTACGGGGCACAGGCGTCGAGCATCGGCCCGGTGACCAGGTCGACGTAGCCGGCCGGGTCGTCGGCGTAGTCCGGGGAGACGATGTGGGCGCCGAGGTAGGTGACCTCTTCGGTGTGCTGGGCGGCGATGCGCAGGGCGCGGGCCTCGTCCTCGACGGTGAGGCCGTAGCCGGACTTGGTCTCGAAGGTGGTGGTGCCCTGGCGCAGGCCCTCGGCGAGGTATCGGGCGACGTTGGCGGAGAGTTCGTCGTCGGTGGCGGCGCGGGTGGCGGCGACCGTGGTCCTGATGCCGCCAGCACTGTAGGCGCGGCCGGACATCCGGGCGTTGAACTCCTCGGTGCGGTCGCCCGCGAACAGGAGGTGGGAGTGGGAGTCGACGAAGCCGGGGATCGCCGCCCGGCCGCCCGCGTCGACGGCGTTGTCAGTGGCGGGTGCTTTGCTTGACTCACCGGTCCAGACGACCCGGTCGCCCTCGATGACGACGGCCGCGTCCCGGATCAGGCCCAGGGGGGAATCCGCGCACAGGGAGGGGTCGTTGGTGACCAGGGCGGCAATGTTGGTGATGGCGGTCGTCGTCATCGGGAGACTGCTCTCCTTGTGTATCGGCTTGCGGGGCGGCGGTCTGCCGGTGGGCCGTCTTCGGAGCGGCGGTCCGTCGGCGGGACTGCGGGGCGACGCGTGCAGGGGTCCGGGGACCGGCCGCCTCCGGGGCGGCGGGGTGGTCAGTGGTGGAGTGCGGCGATGGCCGAGGCGAGCGCTGCGGGGACGTCCCCGACGAGGGTGTGCTGCCCGTCGCGGACGATGTGCCGGCCTGCTACGACCGTGTGCCGCACATCGGCTGCGGAGGCGGCGAATACGGCTGTTTCGGCAGCGAGCCGGGGCACCGGTCCCGCTGTTCTGACGGAGTCCAGGGCGACGGTCGCCAGATCGGCGGGCGCGCCGGGTTCGAGGATGCCCGCCTCGGGCCGGCCGAGCGCGGCGTGTCCGTCGACCGTCGCGGCGCGCAGCAGGGCGGCCGCTGTCCAGTGACCGCGCGCCCGGGTGCGCAGGCGCTCGTTGAGCTCCATCGCCCGGGCCTCCTCGAAGAGGTCGATCACGGCGTGGCTGTCACTGCCGAGGGAGAGCGGCGAGCCGGCGCGCTGGAGGGCTGGGGCGGGGCCGATTCCGTCGGCGAGGTCGCGTTCCGTGGTGGGGCACATGCAGGTGCCGGTCGCCGAGGAGCCGAGGAGCGTGATGTCCTCGCCGGTGAGGTGGGTGTTGTGGATGCCGGTGGTGCGCGGGCCGAGGACCCCGTGGTCGGCGAGGAGCCGGGTGGGGGTGCGGCCGTGGGCGGCGAGGCAGGCGTCGTTCTCCGCGGTCTGTTCGGAGAGGTGGACATGGAGCGGTGCCTGCCGTTCCTCGGCCCACGCGGCCACGGTGGCGAGCTGCGTGGCGGGGACGGCGCGCACGGAGTGGATGGCCGCGCCGATCAGGGCGTGGTCGCTGCCCTTGAGGAGGGAGGCGCGTTCGGCCCAGGCGTCCGCGGTGGTGTCGGAGAAGCGCAACTGGTGCTGGTCGGGCTGCTGGTACTGGGTGGGGCGCCGGCCGAATCCGGCGGAGAGGTAGGCGGTGTCCAGCAGCGTGATCCGGATGCCGGCCTCACCCGCGGCCGCGATCAGCGCCTCGCCCATCGCGTTGGGGTTGCTGTACGGGGTGCCGCCCGGCGCGTGGTGCAGATAGTGGAATTCGCCGACCGCGGTGATCCCGGCCAGGGCCATCTCGGCATATACGGCACGGGCGAGGTCGTAGTACGAGTCGGGCGTGAGCCGGGAGGCGACCTGGTACATGGTCTCGCGCCAGGTCCAGAAGGTGCCGGAGCCGACCTGGACGGTGGAGCGCAGGGCCCGGTGGAAGGCGTGCGAGTGGGCGTTGGCGAGCCCGGGAAGGGTGAGCCCGCGCAGCACGGTGGCGCCCGGCGGCGGCGTGGCGACGCCCGTGCGGACGCCCGCGATGACCCCGCCGGACACGTCCAGGGCGACGCCCGGCTCGACATGGGTGCCGAGCCAGGCGTGGGACAACCAGTACGTCACGGTGACGGGCCGGCCCGTCGACTCCGTTGTCAGCTGCACGCGAGACCTTCCAGTACGTCGGCGAGTGCGGTCACCCCGGCCACGCAGTCGTCCTCGGCGGCGTGCTCGGCCGGCGAGTGCGAGATCCCGGTGGGGTTCCGTACGAACAGCATGGCGGTCGGGACCGAAGCGGACAAAATACCCGCGTCATGCCCGGCGCCGGTGCCGAGGACGGGGACGGGGACGGCGCGGTCGGTGTCGCCCCGGCCCATAAGGATCTTGCCGAGCTCGTCGCGCAGGGCGTGCTCGAACTCCACGACGGGAGTGAAGGACTCCCGTACGACATCGAGGTCGATCCCGGCCCGCTCGGCGTGTTCCCGGGCGGCCCGCTCGATGCCGCCGACCACGGCGTCGAGGCGGTCCTGGTCGGCGGCGCGGGAGTCGAGCCAGCCACGGACGAGGGAGGGGATGGCGTTGACCCCGTTCGGCTCGACGGCGATCTTGCCGAAGGTGGCGAGGGCGCCGGCGAGCTCCGCCTCGCGGCGGGCGGCCAGCACGGTCTCGGCGTACGTGAGCATCGGGTCGCGCCGGTCGGCCAGCCGGGTGGTGCCGGCGTGGTTGGCCTCGCCCCGGAAGTCGAACCTCCAGCGCCCGTGCGGCCAGATCGCGGAGGCGATGCCGACCGGGTCGCCGGTGAGGTCGAGGGCGCGTCCCTGCTCGACGTGGAGTTCCACGAACGCGCCGATACGGGCGAGGCGTTCGGGATCGGCGCCGATGGTGCCGGGGTCGTATCCGGCCGCCTCCATGGCCTGCGGCAGGGTGATGCCGTCGGCGTCGGTGAGCCGGTGCGCCGCCTCGGCGGTCAGCTGCCCGGCGGCGAGCCGGGAGCCCACACAGGCGAGCCCGAAGCGGGCCCCCTCCTCGTCGCCGAAGTTGCTGATGGCCAGCGGCCGGGTGAACCGCACTTCCCTGCGCCGGAGTTCATCGAAGGCGGCGAAGGAGGAGACCACACCGAGCGGCCCGTCGAAGGCTCCGCCGTCCGGTACGGAGTCGAGGTGCGATCCGGTGACGACGGCGTCCCCGGCGAGGGGGTCGCCGAGCCAGGCCCACTGATTGCCGTTCCGGTCGACCTCGTAGGTGAGACCGCGCGCCTCGGCCTGCGCCCGGAACCAGGCACGGCAGTCGGCGTCGGCCCCGGTCCAGGCGTAGCGGCGGTAGCCGCCACTGTCCTGGTGCCGGCCGATGGGCGCGAGCTCTCGCCACATGGTCTGGAACGACGGCGCGCTGCCCCCGCCCCCGGTCGCGGCCTCGGCGGCCCGGGAGCCGTTCCGTTCCCCGGTCACTGCCCCTCCGCCATCGGCACGCGGACGCCCTTGTCCGCGGCGACCGACTTCGCGATGTCGTACCCGGCGTCGACGTGCCGGATGACGCCCATGCCCGGGTCGTTGGTGAGCACCCGGCGGATCTTCTCGCCCGCCAGCTTCGTACCGTCGGCGACGGTCACCTGTCCGGCGTGGATGGAGCGCCCCATGCCGACGCCGCCGCCGTGGTGGATGGAGACCCAGGAGGCGCCGGACGCCACATTGACCATGGCGTTCAGCAGCGGCCAGTCGGCGATCGCGTCGGAGCCGTCGAGCATGGCCTCGGTCTCCCGGTACGGGGAGGCCACGGAGCCGCAGTCCAGGTGGTCGCGCCCGATGGCCAGCGGGGCGGCCAGCTCGCCGGAGGCCACCATGTCGTTGAACCGCTCGCCGGCCCGGTCGCGCTCGCCGTAACCGAGCCAGCAGATCCGGGCGGGCAGTCCCTGGAAGTGGACGCGTTCGCCGGCCATCTTGATCCAGCGGTGCAGCGACTCGTTCTCCGGGAAGAGTTCGAGCATCGCCTTGTCGGTCTTGTGGATGTCGGACGCCTCGCCGGAGAGCGCCGCCCAGCGGAACGGCCCCTTGCCCTCGCAGAAGAGCGGCCGGATGTACGCGGGCACGAACCCGGGGAAGTCGAACGCCCGGTCGTAGCCGACGAGTTGCGCCTCGCCGCGGATGGAGTTGCCGTAGTCGAAGACCTCGGCCCCGGCGTCCATGAAGCCGACCATCGCCTCGACGTGCTTGGCCATCGACTCGCGTGCGCGCTGCGTGAAGTCGGCGGGCTTCTCGGCGGCGTACGACGCCATGTCGTCGAAGTCGATACCGAGCGGAAGATACGAGAGCGGGTCGTGCGCGCTGGTCTGGTCGGTGACGATGTCGATCGGCGCACCCTCGGCGAGCATCCGCGGCAGCAGCTCCGCCGCGTTGCCCAGCAGGCCGATGGAGAGCGGCTTGCGGGCGTCCCGGGCCTCGGTGGCGAGCTGGAGCGCGTGCTCCAGGGAGTCGGCGCGCACATCCAGGTAGCGGTGCTCGATCCGGCGCTCGATGGCGCGCGGGTCGCAGTCGATACAGATCGCGACGCCGTCGTTCATCGTCACGGCGAGCGGCTGGGCGCCGCCCATGCCGCCCAGCCCGGCGGTCAGGGTGATCGTGCCGGCCAGCGTCCCGTTGAACTTCTTGGCCGCGACGGCGGCGAACGTCTCGTAGGTGCCCTGCAGGATGCCCTGCGTGCCGATGTAGATCCACGATCCGGCGGTCATCTGGCCGTACATGGTGAGCCCGAGCGCCTCCAGGCGGCGGAACTCCTCCCAGTTCGCCCAGTCGCCCACCAGGTTGGAGTTGGCGATCAGGACGCGCGGCGCCCACTCGTGCGTCTGCATGACGCCGACCGGACGGCCGGACTGGACGAGCATCGTCTCGTCCTGCTTGAGCGTCCGCAGCGTACGCACCATGGCATCGAACGAGCGCCAGTCGCGGGCCGCCTTCCCGGTGCCGCCGTAGACGACGAGCTTGTCGGGGTGTTCGGCGACCTCGGGGTCGAGGTTGTTCTGCAGCATGCGCAGGGCGGCCTCCTGCTGCCATCCCAGGGCGCTCAGTTCCGTACCGCGCGGTGCCCGTACGGGGCGGGGTCCTGACATGGCGATGCCTCCTCGCATTTTGTCAATCTTCTATTCACATCCTGATGGCCTGAATACTAGTAGTCAACAGCCCTCGCGCCGTTGTCCGGAACGAAACACCGCCCGGCCACCCCGCACGCACCGCCCGACCGCCTCGTTACGCGCCTCCCGGCCACCCCGATACGCGCCTCCCGCGCGTCCGCCGAAGATCTCTTGCGCATGTACCTATGGAAAATGCCAGAACCCCTGCCCGGGGCGAGCACGTTGCGTAGCCTCGGAGTCACAGCCGTACGCCACGTCGGGAGGGGAGTGCGCGTGCCCGGAATCGACGAGTGCCTGCTCGAGGTCATGAGGCTGCCCGGTGCCCGCGGCGCCGCGGTGGTCGACTGGACGAGCGGCCTCGCCCTCGGCACCATCGGTGAATCGCCCAATGGCGACCACGAGGCCACCGCCGCGGAGACGGCCGAGGTCGCGCGGATGGCGGCCGAGCAGCCCGCCTTCGCGCTGGAGGCCACCGGACCGTCCACCGGGTTACCCGACGCGGCGGTCGAGGGAGCGCCGCCCCCGGTCGAAGACGTCATCGTCACCACCCGGGCCGGGTACCACATCCTCCGTTTCGTCGAGACCGCCTTCGACAGCAGCGTCTTCGTCCATCTCTGGCTCGATCGCGCGGAGGGCAATCTGGCCCTCGCCCGGATACGGCTGGGCGAGATGGCCCAGCGGCTGGTCCTGGCATGAGAACCGCCCCCGCCCCGGTCGCGCCCCTCTCCCCCATGCTGCAGCGCCTCGCCGCCGAGCGGGCCACCGGCGCCCTGATGCGCGACCGCGGCACCCTGTATCTGGCCGAGGGCCAGGTGGTGCACGCCGAGAGCCCCGCGACACCCGGTATCGACGTCCTGCTCACCACGGGCGGCGGCCTGCACCGCGACGGCTGGTGGGAAGCGGTCGCCAGGGCGGGCGCCGGGCAGCGGGTCGGCCGCTATCTGGTGGACAGCGGGCGGGTGGCGGGCGGGGCGCTGGAGCTGTGCCACCTGGGCGCGCTGTACGACGCGGCGTTCTTCGCGCTCGCCCCCACCCGCACCCCGGCCCGCTTCCGCTACGGGGTCTCCCACTGGATCGGCCCCGTCCGCCCCGTCCCCGTCGACGCCGTGCAGCGCGAGACGCTCCGGCGCCGGGAACTGCTGGAGCGGATCTGGCCCGACGCGGCGGGCGACAGCGCACCGCTGGTACGGACGGACCACTCCGTCGACGCACCCGTTCCGCCGGGCCGGCGCCGCGTACTCGATCTCGTGGACGGGGCACGGACCGCATCGGACATCGCCCAGGAGCTGGGCAGGCCGGCGTTCCATGTCCTGGTCGCTCTGCGCCGCCTGGCCGCGGCCGGACTGGTCGAAGCGGTACGGGAGCCGCCGGCCGCGACCACCCCCGGCCGGATCGCGATCCCCGAGGTCACGGCCGACCCCGACGTCGCCCTGCTGCGCCGGCTCCGAGACGCATTGGAGGCCCTGTGATACGCGCGCTCAGACAGCGTGCCGGGAGGAGACAGCTGATGGTGCCCGAGGCCGAAGTGCAGGATGTCCTGGCCGAGCTCCAGCGGTTACGGGCCCGGGTCCCGCTCCTCTCCGGCGCCCTGGCGGCCAGCACCGACGGTCTCGTTCTGGCCCATGACACCCCGGGTGTGGAGGCGGAGGGCGTCGCCGCACTGACCGCGGCCGCGCTCGGCGTCGCGATCCGGATGGCGGACGCGACCGGCCGGGGCGGCTTCCGTGAACTTCTCGTACGCGGCGGGACCGGCTACATCGCGACGTACGCCGCAGGCTCCTCGGCCGTCCTCACGCTGCTGGCCGAGGACCGGATCAACGTCGGCAGGCTCCACCTGGAGGGCCGTCGGGCAGGCGCCCGCATCGGCGAACTGATCGACACCGCGATGGAACGCACCACCCACCCGGCACCCCCGGCCCGCGCCCCCGAGCAGCCCTCCCCGCGCCCCGGCCCGCTGCCGCACCGCACGTAACACCACATGCCCCGAAGTGAACCCAGGGATCCGGTCGACCCGGCCGGCCAGGAAAGGAAACGAGCACGCATGTCGAACACCGAAGCGTCACTCAAGGAAGCGATGACGTCCATCGAGGGCACCCTCGGTGTCGCCCTCGTCGACTACACCAGCGGAATGGCGCTGGGCACCCTCGGCGGCGGCAAGGACTTCAATTTGGAGGTCGCGGCCGCGGGCAACACCGATGTCGTACGCGCCAAGCTCCGCACCATGGAACACCTCGGCCTCCAGGACGAGATCGAGGACATCCTGATCACGCTCGGCGGCCAGTACCACCTGATCCGGCTGCTCAAGTCCCGTGGCAGCAACGGCCTGTTCCTCTACCTGGTGCTGGACTCGAACCGCGCCAACCTGGCGATGGCCCGCCACCAGCTGAAGCGGATCGAGGCCGAACTGGACGTCTGACCCGGCGGCCTCAGCGCCTGCGCCGCGCCCCGCCGGGCGCGGCGTCGCCCGCCATCGGCCCGGTCGCCCGGTACCCCTTCACCCGCTTGCCCGCGGGCCGGCCGCGCTCCACCCAGTCGGTCCGTACCCAGTACAGGGCGTCGTCCCGGCGCTCGCGCCGCCCGATCCGGACGGCCTTGGTCCAGAGCCCGGCCCCCGCCCCCGCGAGCACCAGCCCGCCGGCCCCGGGCAGCACGAACGCGCTCGCCACGGCTACGAGGAACGCCCCGAGCAGCCACCACCGGTGCCCGCGCCGCCAGTTGCGTACGGTCACGGCCCGGTCCTGGAGGAAGTCGGACCGCCCGGCGCGGGTGGCGCCCCCGGCCAGTTCCGCGTACCGCCGGTCGCGCACGAGCGCCACCGCGGCCGCCGTGATCAGGAACAGCGCCGCCCCGGCCAGCAGCCCGATCCGGCGTCCGGTGAGTCCCGGCACCAGTGCGCCGATCGCCGCGGCGAGCAGCCCCGGCCACCACAGCGGTGCGGCTCCGGCGCGCACGATCACGGCCACTCTCGCCAACGACTGCGCTCCGCGCCCCACGTCCGTACCCCTCTCCACAGCTCCTTCTGGTCCTTCTGGGCCGGGAGATTAGTAGCCGTAAATGAGCGGTGTCTGAGAATCGTCGAGGTTCGCGGGGCCGCCCTCAATGCCCGATCCCCATCGGGCCCTCGCCACCGCAGTCACTCGACGAACAGCCCCCGTGCCGCGGCCGTCGTGTCGAACTCCTCCAGCCGCGCCTGTGCGTCGGGCAGGTCGTCGCACATCGCCTCCAGCAGCACCCGCCCCAGCAGCATCGGCGCACAGGCGGTGTCGAAGGCGAGCCCGGTGCCGACGGCGGCCGGAATGAGCAGGTCACTGTGCCCGGCCACCGGAGCGAACGCCGAATCGGCGACCGCCACCACGGTCAGGCCCTGTTCCCGGGCGTACGCGAGGGCGTCCACGACCTCCTTCGGGTGCCGGGGCAGCGCGAAGCAGATCAGCGCGGTGGCGCCCGCCCGCCGTGCGGCGTCGATCCGGTCGTGCAGCATGCTGCCGCCCTCGTCGAGCACCCGGACGTCGGGGTGGACCTTGGCCGCGAAGTACCCGAATCCGCGCGCCTGCGAGGAGGCGGCCCGCAGTCCGAGCACCGGCAGCGGCCGGGAGGCCGCCAGCAGCCTGCCCGCGCGCTCGACGGGCCCGGGGTCGGCGAGCAGCTCGGCCAGATGCCGCAGATTCTCGATCTCGGCGAGGACGGCCTGCTGGTACTCGTTGTACGCGTCCTCTTCGCCTGCGCCCCCCGGTACGGACTCGGCGGGGGCGACCTCCCGCAGGTGTTTGCGAAGCGCCGGATAGCCGTCGAACCCGAGGGCCACGGCGAACCGGGTGACGGACGGCTGGCTGACCCCAGCGAATTCGGCCAGCTCCACGCTCGACAGAAACGGCACGTCCCCGGCCCTGCGCACCATCGAGTGCGCGATGCGCCGCTGGGTGGGTGTGAGCCGGTGCCCCTCGAAGAGCTGCTGCAACCGCGCGGCCGGGCTGCTCCCGCTCATGCTGTCCCCTCGGTAGATCCGTCGCACCACGGTCCGGCGCCGACAAATCCATTCAGCCAGCAAGGCGTCTGCATGTCCATATGCAGCCGCGGCGAGGGCCCGGCCTTCCCCACGCCGAGAAAGCGCAGACCCGGTCGGACCACCACGCTCAGGCACCCGCGGCCCCGGTCGGTCCACCACGCTCAGGAACCGCGCACGCCGTCCAGGACCTCGGTGACCGAGACCCAGGAGTTCCAGCGCCGCGTGAACACCCGCAGCGTACGGCCGCTCTCCACCGTGCCGGCCCAGGAGCCGCTCCCGTCCTCCGCCTTCCCCGAGTTCCCCGGTGCCGACCGCAGACCGCCCGATTCCAGTACGCCGCCCATCTTCCTCAACTGCTCCCGGGCCGTGGCCTCGTCGTCGTACTCGACGATGCACTGCTGGGCCACGGCTCCGTCCCTGCCCGTGTACCACCGGCTGTAACTGGTCTCGTCGACCGCGCCCACCGAAGGGGGCGCATCCGCGCAGGCTCCGTCGAGACCCAGGTACGGCAGGGGATCGCCCTGCGAACCGGCTCCGGTCGTCGGTCGCTCGTCCTCCTTCCAGTGCCACGTCCCGTGGAGGGGCACCTCGTCCGCCCGCATCATCTGGACCAGACCGTCCTTGCGGAACGGGTTGTCCGGCGCGGTGGCGACCGTTTCGTGCTTGTGCCGCTGATCCGCTCCGGTCGGCAGCACGGCCCAGGCCCCGGCGGCCATCAGCGCCACCGTGCACACCACCACCGTCGTGGTCCTGCGGCGCGAACGCCGCCTTCCCCTCGCCCGGATCTCCTCGGCGGCAGGCAACCGCACCACGACGCCGTCCAGCAGTTCCTCGACCTCAGCCATGGTGAACGCCCTCCACTCGCCCGGAAGTGACTATGGTTTCGGCGAGCCGCTCGCCGAGGATCTTGCGGGCCCGGTGGAGCCGGGTCCGTACCGCGCCGTTCGACACTCCCGCCTCACGTGCCACCTCTTCCACCGGCAGATCCAGCAGATGGTGCAGGACCACGGCCTGGCGCTGCTCGACGCTCAGCTCGCCCAGCGCCCCGACCAGCGCCACCCGGTCCACCGAGAGACCGGGGACCTCCGTGGGCGGCCCGTGCCGGAAGTGCGCCCGTACGCGGTTGCGCGTCCTTCGCCAGGTGCTGATTGCCAGCCGTACGGCCACCGTCCGCACCCAAGGCAGCGGATCCCCCTCGCGTGCCAGGCGGTCCCACCGCTGCCACGCCCGCACATAGGCCTCCTGCACCGCGTCCTCCGCCTCCGCCAGATCGCCGGTCACCGCATAGACCGTGGCCACCAGGCGTTTGGCCGTCGCCGTGTAGAAAGCATCGAAATCCTCGGATCCCGTCGGCATCGTCCCCGTCCGTTCATCGCGCCAGAAACGCTCTTGCCATGAACACGCTCCGGCTGCGCCGGATGTTACGGACGACTTTTCGGACGGCCTTCGGACAACTCCCGGACGGCCGGACGAGGAGCGCGGCAAGGGGCGAAGGGGCAGACCGGGAGGGCCGAAGGAGACGGCACGAAAGAGGGGGGTTAGCCCCACTGCCCCCGGCGCCCGCGATTCGTACCGTGAAGGACATGGATACCCGTGACCCTGAGCTCAAGAACGAGCTCGATGCCACCCTGCATGCCCGTAGCGAGCTGGGTGCGGATTACGAGTCCGCGCTCGTCGAGTCCTTCCTGGAGAAGGTCGAGCAGCGCCTCGACACCACGCTCGACCGCCGCGTCCGGCGTCATCTCGCCGAGCAGCAGGTGAGCGTCGCCAGGGGCGCGCGTACACCGCAGCCCATGGGGAACTTCGGCGAGCGCTACGGCTTCGGGATCATCTCGCTGGTCCTGGCCATCCCGCTGTCGGCGATCGGCGCCGCGGCCGCCCATACCGGGGGCCTGGTCGTCGTCTGGCTCGGCATCGTCGGTGTCAACACTGTTCACGCCGCCCGCAGTTGGCCCTGGTTCCAGCGCCGTTCCTCGCGCGCGGGGTCCGACTGGGAGGACTGAGAGCCGGGGGCCGGGTCCGAGGACACGGGGCGTCACGCCCGGCGGGTGGGCAGCATGATCAGCCGACGCGGGTCGATGTGGCGCGCGCGGCTGGTGGCGCAGGCCACGAGGCCGGTCTCGTCGCCCGACAGCCCCCGCGCGCGGAACGCCTCGCGCTGCTGGGAGCTGGGCGGCCGCACCGGCCGGACGAGGCGCCGTGCGGGAGTGTGTCGCGGAGACCGCCGCACCCCCGGTTTCCCAGGGGGCGGGACGACGGCGGTCCCCGCGGGGAACACGGGTCCGGGTCAGGGCCGGTCACCGTGCCCGGGCGACGGTGGAGGTCCGGGAGCCGCTCCGTAGTCCGTGTCGCCGTATCGGGTGTCGGCTGGTTTCCCTGCCGACACCCCTCAATGTGCCGGACTCGTGTTAAGCCGGTGCTGCGTGTACGTGTCACGCTCGTACCGTTTCGGCGAAGCCCGGCGCCGCGAACCGCTACGGCCTGCGGACCGTCACGGCTTGCCGGACGCCGCGTCCTTCGCGAGGAACGCCAGCAGGTCCTGCCTGCTGACCACGCCCTTCGGCTTGCCCTCCACCAGCACGATCGCCGCGTCCGCCGCGTTCGTACCGCCGAGCACCGCCATCAGGTCCGCGACCGGCTCACCGGAGCCGACCTGCGGCAGCGGCGGCGACATGTGCTTCTCCAGCGGGTCGGAGAGCGAGGCGCGCTGGGCGAACAGCGCGTTCAGCAGCTCCCGCTCCACCACCGAGCCGATGACCTCGGCGGCCATCACGTCAGGGTGGCCCGCGCCCGGCTTCACGATCGGCATCTGCGAGACGCCGTACTCCCGCAGCACGTCGATCGCCTCGCCGACGGTCTCCTCGGGGTGCATGTGCACGAGCGTCGGAATCGGGCCGTCCTTGTGGCCGAGTACGTCCCCGACGCGTGCGGACGGGCCGGCGTCCTCCAGGAAGCCGTAGTCGGCCATCCACTCGTCGTTGAAGATCTTGCTCAGGTAGCCGCGGCCGCTGTCGGGCAGCAGAACGACGACCACGTCGTCCGGGCCCAGTCGCTTCGCGACCTCCAGGGCGGCGACGACGGCCATGCCGCAGGAGCCGCCGACCAACAGGCCCTCCTCCTTGGCGAGGCGGCGGGTCATCTGGAAGGAGTCCTTGTCGGACACGGCGACGATCTCGTCCGTGACCGTACGGTCGTAGGCGCTCGGCCAGAAGTCCTCGCCGACGCCCTCGACGAGGTACGGACGCCCGGAGCCGCCGGAGTAGACCGAGCCCTCCGGGTCCGCGCCGACGACCGTGACCGAGCCGCCGCTGACCTCCTTCAGATAGCGGCCGGTGCCGCTGATCGTGCCGCCCGTGCCGACGCCCGCGACGAAGTGGGTGATCTTCCCGTCCGTCTGCTCCCACAGCTCCGGACCGGTGGTCTCGTAGTGGGAGCGCGGGTTGTTCGGGTTGGAGTACTGGTCGGGCTTCCAGGCTCCGGGGGTCTCTCGGACCAGCCGGTCCGAGACGTTGTAGTACGAGTCGGGGTGCTCGGGATCAACGGCCGTCGGGCAGACGACGACCTCGGCACCGTAGGCGCGCAGCACATTGATCTTGTCCGTGGACACCTTGTCCGGGCAGACGAAGATGCACTTGTACCCCTTCTGCTGGGCGACGATCGCCAGGCCGACGCCCGTGTTGCCGCTGGTCGGCTCGACGATCGTGCCGCCGGGCTGCAGCTCGCCGCTCTGTTCGGCGGCCTCGATCATCCGCAGGGCGATGCGGTCCTTGACCGAACCGCCGGGGTTGAAGTACTCGACCTTGGCCAGGACCGTCGCCTGGATGCCGGCCGTGACACTGCGCAGCCTCACCAGCGGGGTATTGCCTACGAGACTGATCATCGAATCGTGGTATCGCACCGTGTACTCCGGGGTCTCCGAGATGGTGCGGCAAGGGTATGCGTACGGACGCGGGATTGGGCGAAGCGATTGAGCGACGGTCACCGCGGGGCAGTTAGCTGTATGTACGGCGGTACGGCAGTACGGCAAGGAGGAGGTGGACCGGACTGTGTCGAGGGCAAGGGTGGCACGGCGGATCGCAGCGGGCGCGGCCTACGGCGGCGGCAGCATCGGGCTGCTCGGCGCGGCGGCGGTGGGCGTACTGCTGGCGGAGGTCCAGCTGGCGAAACGGCTCGTGGGCGGCGGTATCGCACCGGTTCCGCCGAACGCGGACGGGCGGTACGGGGTGGCGTTCACCGGCCCCGCCGACCCGTTGCGGCTGGGACTGCTGGGTGACTCGACGGCGGCCGGACAGGGGGTGCGCCGGGCGGGGCAGACACCGGGGGCACTGCTCGCCTCGGGGCTCGCGGCGGTGTCCGAGCGGCCGGTGGACCTGCGCAATGTGGCGCAGCCGGGTGCCCGATCGGACGATCTGGAGAGGCAGGTCTCACTGCTGCTCGCCGATCCGTCCCATACGCCCGACGTCTGCGTGATCATGATCGGGGCGAACGATGTCACGCACCGGATGCCCGCCACCCAGTCGGTGCGCTGTCTGACCACCGCGGTGCGCAGGCTGCGTACGGCGGGCGCGGAGGTGGTGGTCGGCACGTGCCCGGATCTCGGCACGATCGAGCCGGTCTACCAGCCGCTGCGCTGGATGGCCCGGCGGGTGAGCCGGCAGCTGGCGGCGGCCCAGACGATCGGCTCGGTGGAACAGGGCGGGCGCACGGTGTCGCTGGGCGACCTGCTGGGGCCGGAGTTCGAGGCGAATCCGCGGGAGCTGTTCGGGCCGGACAACTACCACCCGTCGGCGGAGGGGTACGCCACGGCGGCGATGGCTCTTCTGCCCACGCTCTGTGCGGTGCTGGGGCTGTGGCCGGAGACCGACCGGCTGGACGGGGCCCGGCGCGAGGACATGCTGCCGGTGGCCGAGGCGGCCTCCCAGGCGGCCAGGGAGGCCGGTACGGAGGTCACGGGAGCCCGGGCGCCCTGGGCGCTCCTCAAGCACCGCAGGCGGCGGCGCCTGCCCGCGGCCACGGAGCCTCAGCCGCACCCGGAGACGGAGCCGGCGCCGGCGACCGAACCGATGGCCTCCTCCGGACCGCACGAGGAGCCGCTCACGGAGCCGCTCACGGAGCCGCGCGAGGAGCCGCTCACGGAGCCGCGCGAGGAGCCGCGCCCGGAGCCGTCCGGGGAGTCGCACGGCGAGCCGCACGGGGAGTCGCGCAACCTCCCCGCCAATTGACCGGCTGAGCGGTCGCTTAGAAAAGAGGTCGGTGTCACATGCGCTGCCCGGTGACCCAGCAGCTACGTACAGGTAATTTCCAAGTCAGCACCTGCCAGAACCCGCCTTCCAGCCCTCATGGAGCCGCGTGATGCCCGAAGCCGTGATCGTCTCTGCTGCCCGTTCCCCCATCGGCCGGGCCTTCAAGGGTTCGTTGAAGGATCTGCGCGCGGACGACCTGACCGCCACGATCATCCGGACCGCGCTGGCCAGGGTTCCCGAGCTGGACCCGAAGGACATCGACGACCTGATGCTCGGCTGCGGCCTCCCCGGCGGCGAGCAGGGCAACAACCTGGGCCGCATCATCGCCGTAGAGATGGGAATGGACCACCTTCCCGGCTGTACGGTCACCCGCTACTGCTCATCCTCCCTGCAGACCAGCCGGATGGCGCTGCACGCCATCAAGGCCGGCGAGGGCGACGTCTTCATCTCGGCCGGTGTCGAGATGGTGTCCCGCTTCTCGAAGGGCAACTCCGACAGCTGGCCCGACACGCACAACCCGCTGTTCGCCGACGCCGCGGCCCGCACCGCGGCCCGCGCCGAGCAGGGCGGCGACGACTGGCACGACCCGCGCGAGGACGGCCTGGTCCCGGACGCGTACATCGCAATGGGGCAGACCGCGGAGAACCTGGCCCGGCTCAAGGGCGTCACCCGTCAGGACATGGACGAGTTCGGCGTCCGCTCCCAGAACCTCGCCGAGGAAGCCATCAAGAACGGCTTCTGGGAGCGCGAAATCACCCCGGTCACCACCCCGGACGGCACGGTCGTCTCGAAGGACGACGGCCCGCGCGCGGGCGTCACCCTGGAGGGCGTGCAGGGCCTGAAGCCGGTCTTCCGCCCGGACGGCCTGGTCACCGCGGGCAACTGCTGCCCGCTCAACGACGGCGCCGCCGCGCTCGTGATCATGTCCGACACCAAGGCGCGCGAGCTGGGCCTGACCCCACTGGCCCGGATCGTCTCGACCGGCGTCTGCGGTCTCTCCCCCGAGATCATGGGGTACGGACCGGTGGAGGCCAGCAAGCAGGCGCTGAAGCGGGCCGGGCTGACCATCGACGACATCGACCTGGCCGAAATCAACGAGGCGTTCGCCGCCCAGGTGATCCCCTCCTACCGCGACCTCGGCCTGCCGCTGGAGAAGGTGAACGTCAACGGTGGCGCCATCGCCGTCGGCCACCCCTTCGGCATGACCGGCGCCCGGATCACGGGCACGCTGATCAACAGCCTGCAGTTCCACGACAAGCAGTTCGGCCTGGAGACCATGTGCGTGGGCGGCGGCCAGGGCATGGCGATGGTCATCGAGCGGCTGAGCTGAGCTGCCTGCGGCCCTCAGCGGAAGCGAAGCGACGGAACCGGCCGGCCCCGAGCCCCGACCGTGACCGAATCTCCCCCAGGATGTGACCTACGTCCTGGGGGAGAGTCATTCCCGCAGGTCACACCAGCATCAGGGTTAAACACCAGGCCCAAAGACCTGTCCAATTCGTGACGTAATGCACTGACACCAGGCACAGCTAGAGGACAAGCTGAGGTAGGAAGTCGGGGGATCGATTGAAACCGGGAGTATGTCAGTGAGCGCCATGCCTCTTGCCCTGATGCTGACCACCGCCGCCGCCACGGCCGTGGGTGTCGCCGCCCTGTACGCCGCTCACGGGCTGCGCAAGCAGATCACGGCCCTTCGTACGGAGCTGGCAACGGCCCGCGTCCACGGTGTCGCCGTGCCCGCGCAGAGCCGCAACGAAGCCACCCCGGCCGACGAGATACGCGCCGCCGTCGCCGAAGCACTCGCCGAGGAACGGGAGCGCGAGCTCGCCGAGGCCCGTGCCTTCTGGGCCACCCAGGAAGCGCGCGATGCCGCCGACACCCCGTCCCTGCTGGGCGGCCTGACCGGGATCGGCGAGGAGGCACCGTTCTTCATGCCGCGCCAGGCCGACTTCGCGGGTCTGGAGGCGATGGACTTCGACGCCGCCGAGGCGCTCGAAGAGCTGACGGAACTGGTCGAGCTGGCGGACGTGACCGAGCTGCCCGAGACTGCGGAGTTCGCCGAGGACTCCCCCGAGCTGGCCGCGGCCCGTCGCCGCCACCCCTCCCATCCCGACTTCGTACCCGTGCAGACCCCGGTCGTCACCGATCACGAGCACACCGTGAACCGGCTCGAAGAGCTCGCCGACAACCGTACGGAACTCGCCGACGTGCGCCCCGGCCCGCTCGGCACCCTCGACGTGTACGTCTTCGCCGACGGCACCACGCTCTGCATGACTCCCGGTCACCGCGAGACGGCCGAACGCCTGGCCGAGGCGCTGCTCGCGGGTGAGCGCCCGGTGCTGCTGGGCGGTTCGGGCATCTCCGGTGCGTACGCCCTGACCTTCTCCTGCGGCAAAGAGAACGTCTACATCCTCGCCGACCGCGTCATCGCCTCGTTCTAGCCCCGCATTCCGGCCCCCGGGCATCCGGGCGGAGCGACTCTCACCGACCGCCGGCCCCGCGTCGACCCCGCCGCGCCACCGCCCGCCGCCGCTACGCGAACGCCCGCGCAGCCGCCTCCGTCACGAATTGCACGGCCTCGTCCAGCTCAGCCGACGGGGCCGTTTCCAGTGCCACCGCCAAGTCACGCCCCGCTACGGCGAGTTGGTCGCCGATCGCGAAGATCCCGGCGTCCGGCATGATCCTCGGCTCCCGATCCGGCGCCTCGATGCGCTGGGCGCGCAGCGCCAATTCCCTGGCCGTGGCCAGTCCTTCGGCAGCCGCTCCGTGCTGCAGACGGCTCTGCGGGGCGGCGCGCAGCCGGTCGGCGAATCGGTCCACGGCGGTGATGAGCGGGGTCGTATCGAGCACTCCGCGACCCTACGCGCCCTCCCCGGACGGGTGCCAACGGGCCGATGCTCGGGCACGGCGTCGGGAAGGGCCGGCGCAAGCTGCTCCAGGCACACGCCGCCCCGGGCACAGGCGGGAAGGAAACGGAACGGCCCGCAGGCACCGGTGCCTGCGGGCCGTTCCGTTTCCCGCGCCGTTCCCGGCGCGGGGCCGCGCGTCAGTCGTCGCCGCTGAGAATGGAGAGCAGACGCAGCATCTCCAGGTAGATCCAGACCAGAGTCATGGTCAGGCCGAAGGCCGCCAGCCAGGACTCCTCGCGGGGGGCGCCGTAGGCGACGCCGTCCTCGACCTGCTTGAAGTCCAGGGCCAGGAAGCACGCGCCGAGGATGATCCCGATGACGCCGAAGAGGATGCCGAGGCCGCCACTGCGGAAGCCCAGGCCGTCACCGCCGCCGAAGACGGCGAACAGCAGGTTGACCATCATCAGGAGCATGAAGCCCATGGCGGCGGCCATCACGAAGCCGTAGAAGCGGCGGGTGACGCGGATCCAGCGCATCTTGTACGCGAGAAGCACACCGGCGAAGACACACATGGTGCCCATCACCGCCTGCATCACGACGCCCGGCCCGATGTACGTACTGACCGCGCTGGAGATCACTCCGAGGAAGACGCCCTCGAAGGCCGCGTACGACACGATCAGCGCCGGGGACGGCCTGCGCTTGAAGGACTGGACGAGCGACAGGACGAACGCCACCAGGGCGGCGCCGATCGCGATGCCGTAGGACTTGCCGAGGTTGGCCTCGTCGACCGGCAGCAGGGCCCAGGCGAGCGCGGCGCCGAGCACCACGGTACCCAGCGTGATCGCGGTGCGCGTGACGACGTCGTCGATCGTCATCGCACCGGAGCGCGCCGGTGCCTGTGGAACGCCGTACTGGGTGTCCTGCTGGGCGTAGGGGTTGGTGGCGTACGGGTTGGCGGCGGTGCCCTGCGCGTACGGGTTGGCACCCGCTGCGGGGGCCCCGGCCTGCGGCGCCGCGTTGAAGCCCGCGTATCCGTTGTCGCGGCTGAAGCCCCGTCGCGAGAAGACCGGGTTGCTGCTCCTCATCTCACTCCTCCATGGCCACCCTGCGCGGCCTTCCCATAAGAGTAATGGGTAGGCAAAAGAATCAGACTAGTGCCTGGGGAGGATCTTTGGGGAACCTTCGGACGGGTGGCCGCCTCCTCGGCCGGCCGGCAGGGCTGCCGTACGGCGCTGCGCCCACTCGGCCGCCCTGCGCGCGATGGTGCCCGGAACCGGACTCGAACCGGCACGCCCCCGAGGGGCAGCGAGGTTTAAGCTCGCCGTGTCTGCATTCCACCATCCGGGCCTGGCGCGCGGCTCCGCGTTGGCACATGACCCTATCCGGGGACTTCCTCCGATCAGCGGATCAGTGGCGCGATGTTGTCTTATTTTATTGACCGCTTGAGGGGTCGTCAGCACTCGCGAGGGGGCATCGTCACATGCCTGGGCGGGGTAGCGGTCACGGCGGCCGGCAATCCGGATTGACGTAAAGTCGCCGCACCCGGACGGCGCAATCGCCGGGCGCATTCGCCAGGCGCGCGCCAGTCATCGCCATGGGCGCGCCACCCGACCGGGCTAACGCCCTCAGGGTCGGTGTCATACCGGAGGAGGACGCAGGGGCCCCTCGGTGCGACTCAAGACGGCCCCGGGAACGGGCACGGGGACTGACGAATCGCGACATCGCGGCGGTGACGATAGAGAGGTTCCCCGGCGACCGGACCTCACCGGACCTCACCGGTCGCAGCCGAAAACGCATCCCGGACGAAAACTCGGCCGGAGCCCCGAATCAGGAGATTCCCGTGACCACCACTTCCACCGCACACCGCGTCACCACGGTGGCTGCCCGCGCCACGGATCTGTCCAAGGTCTACGGAGAGGGCGAGACCAGGGTCACGGCCCTGGACCGGGTCTCCGTGGACTTCCCGCAGGGCGAGTTCACCGCGATCATGGGCCCGTCCGGCTCCGGCAAGTCCACGCTGATGCACTGCGTGGCCGGCCTCGACAGCTTCAGCAGCGGCTCGGTGCGGATCGGCGAGACGGAGCTGGGCTCCCTCAAGGACAAGCAGCTCACCCAGCTCCGCCGGGACAAGATCGGCTTCATCTTCCAGGCGTTCAACCTGCTGCCGACCCTGACGGCGCTGGAGAACATCACGCTCCCGATGGACATCGCGGGCCGCAAGCCCGACGCCGAGTGGGTGCGCCGGGTCATCGACATGGTGGGCCTCTCCGACCGGCTGACACACCGGCCGACCGAACTCTCCGGCGGCCAGCAGCAGCGCGTCGCGGTGGCCCGCGCCCTGGCCTCGCAGCCGGAGATCATCTTCGGTGACGAGCCGACCGGGAACCTGGACTCCCGCTCCGGCGCCGAGGTCCTCGGCTTCCTGCGCAACTCGGTGCGCGAGCTGGGGCAGACCGTGGTGATGGTGACCCACGACCCGGCGGCGGCCTCCTACGCGGACCGGGTCGTCTTCCTCGCGGACGGCCGGATCGTCGACCAGATGCTGCACCCCACGGCGGACGGGGTCCTCGACCGGATGAAGGCGTTCGACGCCAAGGGCCGCACCAGCTGAAGCCCGCCCTGCCCCGCGCCCTTCTCCGGACCCCCTTCCCATCCCAGGACTGACAGACATGTTCCGTACCGCCCTGCGCAATGTGCTCGCGCACAAGGCCAGGCTGCTGATGACCGTGCTCGCCGTGATGCTCGGCGTGGCCTTCGTATCCGGCACCCTGGTCTTCACCGACACCCTCGGCAACGCCTTCCGCAACCAGTCGGCGAAGAGCTACGACGACGTCGCCGTCGCCGTCACGACCCCGGCCAACCAGCGCGACGAGAAGACGCCCGGCATCACCGCCGCCACCCTGAAGAAGATCCAGGACCTGGACGGTGTGGACACCGCCACCGGCCGGGTCTCCGGCTTCGCCGGGGTCGCCGACCCCGACGGCAAGCTGATCGGCAACGGCTGGTCGAACACCGGAGGGAACTACTCCCCCGGCAAGGACGGCAAGGACTCCGCGTACACCTTCGTCGACGGCAAGGGCCCGGACGCGGCCGACCGGATCGCGCTCGACCAGGAGACCGCGAAGAAGGGCAAGTACCACGTCGGTGACCGGGTCCGGGTCGCCACGAACGGGCCGGTGAAGGAGTACACCCTCGCCGGCGTCTTCACCACCGAGGACGGCGCGGTCAACGCGGGCGGCAGCCTGGTCCTCTTCGAGTCCCCGGTCGCCCAGAAGCTGTACCTCAGGCCCGGCGAGTTCAAGGAGGTCAACGTCGCTGGCGCGGCCGGCGCCTCCGCCGAGAAGCTGCTGGCCGACGTCAAGCCGCTGCTGCCCAAGGGCGCCGAGGCCAAGACCGGCAAGGCCCTCGCCGACGAGCAGGCCAAGCAGATCCAGAAGGGTCTGAGCAGCCTCAACACCATGCTGCTCGCCTTCGCGGCCATCGCGCTCTTCGTCGGCGTCTTCCTGATCGCCAACACCTTCACCATGCTGGTGGCCCAGCGCACCAAGGAACTGGCGCTGATGCGCGCCGTCGGTGCCTCCCGCCGCCAGGTCAAGCGCTCCGTGCTCCTGGAAGCCGCGGTGGTCGGCGCGATCGCTTCGGTCATCGGATTCGTGCTCGGCCTCGGACTCGCCACCGGCCTGCGCTCCGTGATGAGTCAGTTCGGCGGGAAGATCCCGGCCGGACCGCTGATCGTCTCGCCCACCGCGGTCGCCGCAGCGTTCGGCGTCGGCGTACTGATCACCGTGCTGGCCGCCTGGCTGCCCGCTCGCCGGGCCGCGAAGATCCCGCCGGTGGCCGCGATGAACAGCGTGCACGCGACGGCGACGGTCAAGTCCCTGGTGCTGCGCAACTCGATCGGCGGGGCGCTCACCCTGCTCGGCGCCGCGGGCATCGTGGCGGGTGCGGCGGCCGGTTCGGACGGCCGGACGCTCATCGGGATCGGTGCGTTCTTCGCGCTGGTCGGCGTCATCGTGCTGATCCCGCTGCTGTCGCGGCCGGTCATCGCGCTGGTCCGCCCGCTGCTGAAGCGGCTGTTCGGAGTCTCCGGCAAGCTGGCCGCGCAGAACGCGGTCCGTAATCCGCGACGTACCGGAGCCACCGCCTCCGCGCTGGCGATCGGCCTCACCCTGGTCACCGGCATCTCCGTGCTCGGCGTCACCCTCGGCCAGGCGATCGACCGGATGACGACGGACAACATCAAGGCCGACTACCTGGTGTCGATGGCGAGCGGCAATTCGCTCGACGAGTCGGCACTCAAGGCCCTGGAGAAGGCCGACGGAGTCTCGGCCGTCTCACCCCGGCAGGACGCCTGGATGAAGTTCGGCAACCAGGAAATCGGTGCCACCGGAGTCGCCCCCGGCGACGTGGCGCAGCTCTTCGCCATCAAGACGGTCTCCGGCTCGGTCGACTCGCTCGGTGACGGCAAGATCGCCGTGTCCGAGGACACCGCGAAGTCGCACCACTGGAAGACCGGTGACACGGTCCCGGTCGTCTACGACGACGGCAAGAAGGAGAACCTGAAGGTCGGCGCGGTCTACGAGGACAACGAGTTCCTCTCCCGGATCTTGATCCCGAAGAACCTCCTGGACCCGCACGTCTCCCACGCCGACATCCGCGAGGTCTGGCTGAAGATGGACGGCGGCGAGTCCGCAGCCCATGAGAAGGCCCTGGTCAAGGCGCTGGGCAACAACCCGGCGATGAGCATCATGGACCGTCAGGACATCCGGGACACGTTCGGCGGCTTCATCAACACCGCCCTGAACATCATGTACGGACTGCTGGCGATGGCCCTGATCATCGCGGTGCTCGGGGTCGTCAACACCCTGGCCATGTCGGTCTTCGAACGCCAGCAGGAGATCGGCATGCTGCGGGCGATCGGCCTGGACCGGCGCCGGGTGAAGCGCATGATCCGGCTGGAGGCCGTGGTCATCTCGCTCTTCGGCGCGGTGGTCGGCATCGGGCTCGGTACGTTCCTCGGCTGGGCAATCGGGCAGACCCTGAAGTCCGACATCCCGGGCTATGCCCTGGTCATTCCGTGGGACCGGATCGGACTCTTCCTGGTGCTCGCCGCGCTGGTGGGTGTGCTGGCCTCGCTCTGGCCGGCCCGCAGCGCCGCGAAGCTGAACATGCTGACGGCGATCAAGACCGAGTAACGGCCGGCACGGCACCGGACGGGAACGACACGGCCGGGGGCCGGTACCCGCAGCACGGAGCTGCGGGTACCGGCCCCCGGTACGTTCCCACCGGTGCCGGGGATCTCCCGGTGTCAGCCGGTCGCCGACGGCCCCCAGACGCGGGCCCTCAGTGGCATGCGGGAGGCCCCGCCCTCCGCCGGGCGCACCACGAGGATCTGGTTGACGCCGATCTTGTTGTGCTCGAAGGACAGGGCGGAGGCGGCCATGTAGAGGCGCCAGACCCTGGCCCGTCCGGACGAGGTCATCCGGACCGCCCGCTCCCAGTGCTTCTCCAGGTTGGCGACCCAGCTGCGCAGGGTCAGTGCGTAGTGTTCGCGGATCGACTCGACGTCACGGGCCTCGAACCCGGCTTCTTCGAGGGTGGCCACGGTCCGTCCCACCGGGGCCAGTTCGCCGTCCGGGAAGACGTAGGCGTCAATGAACTCGTCCACGTGGTACGCGGACTCGTCCTTCTCGGGGCGGCGGGCGATCTGGTGGTTGAGCAGCCGGCCACCGGGCTTGAGGAGTGCGTAGAGGGCGTCGGCGTACTCGCGGAAGCGGACGGAGCCGACGTGTTCCGCCATGCCGATGGACGAGATGGCGTCGTACGGGCCGTCCCTGACGTCCCGGTAGTCCTGGACCCGGATCTCGATCCGGTCGGTCAGGCCCTCTTCCGCGATGCGTTTCCTGGCGTAGGCGGCCTGTTCGGCGGAGAGGGTCACTCCGGTGACCCGGGCGCCGTATTCGCGGGCGGCGTGCAGGGCCATGGAGCCCCAGCCGCAGCCGACGTCGAGGAGCCGGTCGCCCTCCTTCAGCGCGAGCTTGCGGCAGACCAGGTCGAGCTTGTCCCGCTGGGCGTCCTCAAGGCTTCCGTCGTCCTCCCAGTAGGCGCAGGAGTAGACCATGGAGGGACCGAGGACAAGTTCGTAGAAGTCATTGCCCACGTCGTAGTGGTGACTGATGGCCTCCTGGTCGCGCCGCTTGGTGTGGAGAGTGCCGGTGCGGCGCCGTACCTCCTCGGGCGGCGGGACCGGCGGGAGCCAGGGGCCGCCGAGCTGCAACAGCCCTTTGGCGAAGGCCCGCACCTTCGGGTCGCGGACCGGGTGGACACGGTCCTTGGCCTCCGCGCCGCGGTCCCAGATCAGCGAGGCCATCAGGTCCAGGGCCTCGTACAGATCGCCTTCGATATCGAGTTCGCCCGCCACCCAGGCGCGGGCCAGGCCCAGTTCACCCGGCTTCCAGAGCAGCCTGCGCAGCGCGCGGCGGTTCCGGATGACGAGGACGGGGGCACCGGGCGGTCCTGATTCGCTGCCGTCCCAGGCCCGGATACGGACCGGCAGCTTCTCTCCCAGCAACTCCTCGGCGAGAGCGGTCAGCCGCAATGCGGCGTCTGCCATGGCGCACACCTCCGTGATGGTGTTCCCAATGTGCCCAAACATGACCAAACATGCCTGCAACCACGCCGGGCACCCACGACGCCACGGCGAGGCACATCCCGTCAACAGTCTGCGGAGCGTGCGCCATCCCGCTACAGCGCAACGGAAAGGCAAAATACCTGTACTGCACACTTATTCAGGGGCGTACGTCGAACGGGATGCGCGGATACGCCGAAAGGGCCGCCCGCACCACGGATGGCGGACGACCCCTTCGGGCGTTGTGCGTGTACTGCGCGGGCGAGTGGGCCCGCGGGCGGGCTAGGAGGCCTTCGCCTTCTCGCCCACGGCCTTGGCGGCGGCCGGTGCCGGGGCCGGCTTGGCGGCCTCGTAGAACTCCTCGCGCGGCGTCTCCATGGCGCCGAGCGAGACGACCTCGCGCTTGAGGAACATCGCAAGGGTCCAGTCGGCGAAGATCCGGATCTTACGGTTCCAGGTCGGCATCGCCATACCGTGGTAGCCACGGTGCATGTACCAGGCGAGACGGCCCTTGAGCTTGATCTTCATCTTGCCCATGACGATCATCGCGACGCCCTTGTGCAGCCCCAGACCGGCGACCGCACCCTTGTTGGCGTGGCTGTACTCCTTCTGCGGGAAGCCCCGCATCCCGGAGATGACGTTGTCACCGAGGACCTTGGCCTGACGCAGCGCGTGCTGGGCGTTCGGCGGGCACCAGGCGTTCGGGTTGCCGGCCCGGCGGCCGACCATGTCCGGGACCTGGGCGTTGTCGCCCGCGGCCCAGATGTAGTCGGTGCCCTGCACCTGGAGCTTCTCGGAGGTGTCCACGTGACCGCGCGGACCGAGCGGCAGACCGAAGCGGGCCAGCGCCGGGTTCGGCTTCACGCCGGCCGTCCACACGATCGTGTTGGAGTCGACCTCCAGGCCGTTCTTCAGCACGACGTGACCGTCGACGCAGGAGTCCATGGAGGTCGAGAGGAAGACCTCGACACCACGGGACTCCAGGTGCTCCCGGCCCCAGGTGCCCAGCTTCGGGCCGACCTCGGGAAGGATCTTGTCGGCGGCGTCGACGAGGATGAAGCGCATGTCCTCGCGCTTCACGCTCGTGTAGTACTTCGCCGCGTCGCGGGCCATGTCCTCGACCTCGCCGATGGTCTCCGCACCGGCGAACCCGCCACCCACGAAGACGAACGTCAACGCCCTGCGGCGGATGTCCTCATCGGTCGTCGAGTCGGCCTTGTCCAGCTGCTCGAGGACGTGGTTGCGCAGGCCGATGGCCTCCTCGATGCCCTTCATGCCGATGCCCTGCTCGGCGAGGCCGGGGATCGGGAAGGTGCGGGAGACCGCGCCCATGGCGACGACCAGGTAGTCGAAGGGCAGCTCGTAGGCCTCGCCGACGAGCGGCGCGACCGTGGCGACCTTGCGGTCCTGATCGATGGTCGTGACGCGGCCGGTGAGGACCTCGGCCTTCGGCAGTACGCGTCGCAGCGGGACGACGACATGCCGAGGCGAGATGCTGCCGGCGGCAGCTTCGGGGAGGAAGGGCTGGTAGGTCATGTACGACCGGGGATCGACGACCGTGACGGTCGCCTCGCCGTAGCGCATCTTCTTCAGAATGCGCCGAGCTGCGTACAGGCCTACGTACCCACCGCCTACTACGAGGATCCTGGGACGCTCCGTGGTGCTCATGCCATCGAGTATCCACCCCCCTCGGGGGGCGGGCTCGTGAGCCCCTTCACAAGGTATCCCTCACCCTCTGCTACACTTCGCCGCCCCCGTGACCGAGGTCATGACCCTGGAGGGGAACCACGGCGCGGCGGCGAACGTTACTCACCGCCTGTGAGCTGGCCCTTGAGCCTGTGGACCGGGCGAACCACCACCTGGATCCGCACGCCGGCAACGTGCCCGGAACGGTCCCGTATCGGTACGGAACGACTCCGCGAGCGGCCCGCGATGCCCGTACGGAGCAGAACTGCCCTCCACGGGGCCGAATTCCTTGTGAAGAAGTTCACGAACTTCGTCGCGATGTGTCCCGCGGAGCGCCCCTCGGGTCGCCCACACCGGCTCAAAGGTGCAGGCCAAAGTGCGCATGAGCGCCGTACCGGCACCCTGCGGAAGGCCGGTGCGCAGCGCCGCTCGCGGGCGCCGCGGGAGCGGGGCCTACGCGACCGACCAGCCGATTCCGTCGAGGATGTCGTGCTCGCTGACGACGACTTCCCGGGCCCCGGTCCGCTTCATCACGGCAAGCAGGATCAGCGCCCCGGAGGTGATCACATCGACCCGTCCCGGATGCATGGCGCCGATCGCGGCACGCTCGGCGTGGGTGGAGGCGAGGAGCCGTCCGGTGATCTCCTGGACCTGGTCGAGGGAGATCCGGGAGTGGTGGATCGCCTCGGAGTCGTACGCGTCGAGCCCCAGGGCGATCGCGGCGACGGTGGTGACCGTCCCGGCGAGGCCGACGAGGGTGGCGGCCCCGGTGAGCGGGACGCTCTCCTCGGCGAGGTCGAGGGCCGCGTCGATGTCGGCGCGGATCGCGGCGATCTCCTCGGGGGTCGGCGGATCGCTCACGACGCCGTCGTGCACGAGGTGCCGCTCGGTCATCCGGACGCACCCCATGTCCACGGAACGCGCGGCCCGCACATGGTCGTCGCGGACGACGAACTCGGTGGAGCCGCCGCCGATGTCCACAACGAGATACGGCTTCTCGAAGTGGTCGCGGCCCATGAGCTCCTTGGTGGCGCCGATGAAGGAGAACTCCGCCTCCTCGTCACCGCTGATCACCTCGGGCTCGACGCCCAGGATGTCCAGCACGCCGCGGACGAACTCGTCCCTGTTCTCCGCGTCGCGGGAGGCGGAGGTGGCGACGAAGCGGATCTTCCGCGCGCCGTGCTCCTCGATCACCTCCGCGTACTGGCGGCAGACGGCGAAGGTCCGCTCCAACGCCTCGGGCGCGAGCCGGCCGGTGCGGTCGACGCCCTGCCCGAGGCGGACGATCTCCATCCGCCGGTCGAGCTCGACGAGCTCACCGGTGGACGGGTCCGCGTCGGCGACGAGCAGACGGATGGAGTTGGTACCGCAGTCGATGGCGGCCACGCGGGTCATGAAGTACTCCCAGATCAAGCCCCTCCGACGATCGAGGAGCGGGGTCAGAGGCAAAGCCCCAAATCAAGCCGCCCCTCCGCCCCGATCCAAGCCCCTCCGGCGATCGAGGAGCGAGGATCCGGGGGCAGAGCCCCCCCGGGGGAAGGGTCAGCCCTCGTCCGGCGCGCCGCACGGCGAAACGCACGGCCCCTTGCGCCACCACTCCGGCAGCATCGCGATCGCCTCGTCGCCCAGCGGGTTCACCCCGGGCCCCGCGGCCAGCGAGTGCCCGACCAGCACGTGCAGGCACTTCACCCGGTCCGGCATGCCCCCCGCGCTCGGGAAGCCCTCCAGCACCTCGATGGCGTCGCGCCGGGCGATGTAGTCCTCGTGCGCGGCCCGGTACGCGGCGGCCAGCTCGGGGTCCGTACCGAGGCGCTCGGTCATCTCCTTCATGACCCCGTTCGCCTCCAGCGTGCCGATCGCGGACGCGGCACGCGGGCAGGTCAGGTAGTACGTCGTCGGGAACGGCGTACCGTCCTCCAGCCGGGGCTGCGTCTCGACCACGTCCGGGTTGCCGCACGGGCAGCGGTGCGCGATCGCGCGCAGCCCGCGCGGCGGGCGGCCCAGCTGCTGCTGGAACGCGGCGATGTCCGCCTCGGTGGGCGCGGTGGACTCGGTCTGCGGAGGGGGGGTTTCCATGCCTGCCTAGGTTCTGGTCGGGCTGCTCGAACTGCGGTTCTGCAGAGGGGTGATGGAGGGACGAAGAGAGTCAGTCGCGGTCGGCGCTGTCGACGCCGTCCCAGAGGTTGGAGTGCCACGGCCGGTCGGAATCGTCCGTCTCGCCGTTGCGCTCCTTGACCGCGTCGGGGTCGATCACCGTGTAACCGGTCTCCCCGGGAAGAAGGTAGTGCAGGTGCTTGCGTGCCAGCTGCCTGACGTACGCGTCGTCCTGGAGGCGCGCCTTCTCGTCGCGCAGCTCCTCGGTGCGGGCGCGGGCCTCCTGCGCCAGTCGCTCCTGGTCGGCGATCTCGTCCCGCTGCGAGACGTACTGCCGCATCGGGTATGCGAGCGCCACCACCAGGGAGCAGACGACGAGGGCGAGGAAGGCCGCCCGGCCGGTGAGCCGGGAGCGGCGGGCCTGGCGGCGGTTCTGCGACCGGTAGACACGGGCGGCGGTCTGCTCGCCGAGCAGCCGCAGCCGGGTCGCGGTGGAGAACCGGTCCCGGTCCTTCGCGGCCATGTCTCCGCCTCCCCATTACGCACGTCCGTCCCCGCACACGGTACGGGACCGAGTGCGGGGACGGACGGAAGCCGGGTGCTTCGGCCCGCGACGGGCCGGTGCTCAGCCCTCGGGCCGGTGCTCAGCCCTTGCAGTGCTTGTCAGTTCGCAGAGCGCTATTCCTATTAGTTCGCAGAGCGCTGTGCCTATTAGTTCGCAGAGCGCTGTGCCTATTAGTTCGCAGAGCGAAACCGGGGGAACGCCGAGCGGCCCGCGTACACCGCGGCGTCGTCGAGGATCTCCTCGATGCGCAGCAGCTGGTTGTACTTGGCGACGCGGTCCGAGCGGGCCGGGGCGCCGGTCTTGATCTGGCCGCAGTTCACCGCGACGGCGAGGTCCGCGATGGTGACGTCCTCGGTCTCACCGGAGCGGTGGGACATCATGCACTTGAAGCCGTTGCGCTGGGCGAGCTCGACGGCGTCCAGGGTCTCGGTCAGCGAACCGATCTGGTTGACCTTGACGAGCAGGGCGTTGGCGGAACCCTCCTCGATGCCGCGGGCCAGGCGCTCCGGGTTGGTGACGAAGAGGTCGTCGCCGACGATCTGCACCTTGGCGCCGAGCCTGTCGGTGATGACCTTCCAGCCGGCCCAGTCGTCCTCGTACAGCGGGTCCTCGATGGAGACCAGCGGGTACGCGGAGACGAGCTCCTCGTAGTACTCCGTCATCTCGGCGGCCGAGCGGGACTTGCCCTCGAACTCGTACGAACCGTCCTTGTAGAACTCGGACGCGGCGACGTCGAGCGCGAGCGCGATGTCCTTGCCCGGGACGTAGCCGGCTTCCTTGATGGCCTCGACGATGAGGTCGAGGGCGGCGCGGTTCGACTCCAGGTTCGGCGCGAAGCCGCCCTCGTCGCCGAGACCGGTCGAAAGTCCCTTGGTCTTCAGGACCTTCTTCAGCGTGTGGTAGACCTCGGCACCCCAGCGCAGCGCCTCGGAGAAGGACTCCGCGCCGATCGGAGCGATCATGAACTCCTGGATGTCCACGTTGGAGTCGGCGTGCGACCCACCGTTGAGGATGTTCATCATCGGAACGGGCAGCAGGTGCGCGTTCGGGCCGCCGAGGTAGCGGAAGAGCGGCAGGTCCGAGGCCTCGGAGGCGGCGTGGGCAACGGCCAGCGAGACGCCGAGGATGGCGTTGGCGCCGAGCGAGCCCTTGTTCTCGGTGGCGTCCAGGTCGAACATCGCCTGGTCGATCAGCCGCTGCTCGGTCGCGTCGTAACCGACGAGCTCCGGGCCGATCTGCTCGATCACGGCGAGGACGGCCTTCTCCACGCCCTTGCCGTGGTAGCGGTTGGGGTCACCGTCGCGAAGCTCAATGGCCTCGAACGCGCCGGTGGAGGCGCCGGACGGCACGGCAGCACGGCCCGTGCTGCCGTCGTCGAGGCCAACTTCGACCTCGACCGTGGGGTTCCCCCGGGAGTCGAGGATTTCCCGGGCTACGACGACGTCGATGGACGGCACGAGGCATCTCCTTCTGGGATATGACACTGGTTGTGCAGGGTCACTTTGGCCTTGCGACAAGAGCCTAACCGGCCCGGCCCGCTCAGCCGGACGACCGCCCGACCCCTGGGACGAAAAAGGACCCAAGGACGCTCATCGTCGGACAAACCGTCAGAATTTTACTGGTCAGTAACTACAACAGTTGAACGATCACACAGAGCGGAAGCGTCACGCGGGGGTGGTGCGTAGGGGTGACACGCGGGGTGGCACGCGGGGTGGCACGCGACACAGGAAACCCCGGCCCGGCGCATACGGGGGGATGCGCGCCGGGCCGGGGTGCTCGGGGAGGAGAGGCCCTGGACTACTTGGTCAGGTGCAGCTGCTGACCCGGGTAGATCAGGTCCGCGTCCTTGACGATGTCCTTGTTCATCTCGAACAGCCGCTGCCAGCCGCCCTTGACCTTGTGGTCGGCGGCGATCTTGCTCAGGGAGTCGCCGGAGACAACCTTGTACTCGCCGTCACCCTTCTTGACCTTCTGGCCGGTCGGGGTGGTGACGGTCTCCTTCGACTCGGCCTGCGGGGCGGCGGAGCGGTCCGAGCGGTTGGCGGCGGGGGCCTCGGTGCGCTCGGCCTTCTTCGGCTGCGACTGCTGCTTCGGCGCGGCCGGGGCGCTCTGCTGCTTGGTGGCGCCGGAGTTCGAGGAGGAGCCGGTGTCGACGCCCGGGTTCACCCCGTCGTTGCGCAGGTTGCCGGCACCGGCGCAGCCCCAGGCGCCCGGACCCTGCACGGCGAGGAGCTTCTCGGCGGTGGCGATCTGCTGGGCCTTGGTGGCCAGGTCGGCACGGGGGGCGTACTGCGTACCGCCGGCGGCGGCCCAGCTGGACTGCGAGAACTGCAGACCGCCGTAGTAGCCGTTACCGGTGTTGATGGACCAGTTGCCACCCGACTCGCACCGGGCAACGGCGTCCCAGGTGGCGACGGAGGCGGCGGAGGCGCCGGTCGCACCCATCAGCGGAACGGCGACGGCGGCACCGGCGACACCGGCGAGCGTGGCGACACGGACGGCCTTGGACGGGCGGCGGTGCTTGCCCTTGCTGGAAAACAGCATGGAACTTCTCCTCACCGACGCCTACGAGGTGAGCTGTCGGGTTCGGGCCAAGTGAGTTGCCCGGCCGCACGTCCTAGCGCGCGACTTCACCCCAAGCCGGTCCTGATGCGTCTTTCGACGATCGGGCCCGGCGCTTACCTGGGTCCCCCGCTCCTGCCTACGGCGCTTTACGCGTCTCTTCCCTTCGACCGACGGCAGGATTCGGCGTGACGGTCGACGGGGCCCGCGGTGCGAGCGGTTCCGACCGTAAACATAGGCAACCCCCACTTTCAAAGATGGACACATCGGACAATCAGCCCTTACTTGCATGTGAGGAACCATCGTTTTCGCAGGTGGGAGGCGATACGGCCGGAGCCCCCGGGCGCGACACGCCAGTTGACGCAAAGAGACCCATGTCTCACTTACGCATAAGCGGACATAGGCCTCTGAACTGCCCCGATTTTTGGGTCTCTTTTAGTCGATTTTCAGACCGCCCTCATTCGGCCTTCACGCCGAGATCGAGACTCTGGCCAGGGAGAATGAGGTCCGGGTCAGAGCCGACGGCACTCTTGTTGGCCTCGTAGAGCGCGGGCCAGCCACCAGGAACCTTCTGTGCGTCAGCAATCGCCCAGAGATTGTCGCCGGGGCGGACGGTGTACGTGCCGTCGGCGGCCGAGGCGCCCGCGTCGCGTGCGTCGCTGTCGCCACGTGAGGCGTGGCGGCCCGACTCGCGGCCCAGCCCGCCGTCCGCGCCCCGGCTCGCCTCGGAGGCCGGTGCGCCACGGTGCTTGCCACCCGTACGGCCGAGGGAATCGGATGAATCACGCGCATCGGGCACTCCGGGCGCGTCGGAGGACGGGGCGGCCGACTCGGTGGCCGAGGGCCGCGTGGAGGACTCGGCCTTGCCCGTCGACCCGTCGGCACCGCCCGAGCCCTTCGAGCCGCCCTTGCCGTGCGTGGCGCCCTTGCCGTTCGTGGCGCCCTTGCCGTTCGACGGAGTGGCGCCGCCGGACGGGGTCGCCGACGTGCCGTCAGCCGGCTCCGTGCTCTGTGCCGGCTCGGGGGCGGGCGCGATCCCCGGATCGACGCCCGGCAGCGTCCCGTCCTCCGCGAGGCCGGAGATGACCGCACAGCTGGGCCAGGCCCGCGGGCCACGGTCCTCCAGGACCTTCTCGGCCACGGCTATCTGCTGCGCGCGGCTGGCGAGGTCGGCGCGCTCGGCGTACGAAGCGCCGCCGTACGCCTTCCAGGTCTCCTGCGAGAACTGCAGGCCGCCGTAGAAGCCGTTGCCGAGGTCGGCGCTCCACATGCCGCCGCTCTCGCACTCGGCCACCCGGTCCCAGGTCGTGGCGTCGGCCGCGTGCGCGCCGGCCGCACCGAGCAGCGGGATGGCGATGGCCGATCCGGTCACGCCCGCGGCGACGACGATGGCGGGTGCCTGACGAGGGCGACGGTGTCTGCCGTTCGCGGAGCCCATGGGGATGCCTTCCGTGTGACTGACGAGTGACTGGTGAGTCGAACGGTGAACCTAGCGGGACTCGAACGCGCGTCACAAGTCGATGCAGCGCAGATCACGTGAAAGTCACGGAGTTGACGGGACATCACTTCGTGTCGGCGCGGACCCCGGTGTGAACTCCACGGGCAGTGTGCGCAGTCCACGCATGATGAGCCCGCCACGCCACCTCAAATCGGCAGGTTCCACCGCAAGTCGCAGGTCGGGAAGGCGTCTCAGGAGCGTGGCGAGGGCGGTCTGTCCCTCCAGCCGGGCGAGCGGTGCTCCCAGGCAGTAGTGGATGCCGTGCCCGTATCCGAGGTGCTGATTGTCACTCCGCGCGAGGTCGAGCGTGTCGGGGTCCTCGAAGCGTTCCGGGTCGCGGTCGGCGGCGGCGAGGACGACGAGTACGGGGTCGCCTGCCGCGATCTCCTGTCCGCCGAGCGTCAGCGGCTCGGTGGCGAACCGCCAGGTCGCCAGCTCCACCGGACCGTCGTACCGCAGCAGTTCCTCGATCCCGGTCTCCAGCAGCCGGCTCTCGCCCGCGTCGAGGGAGAGTTGCAGCCGCTCGCGCTGTGCGGGGTTGCGCAGCAGGGCGTACACGCCGTTGCCGACGAGATTGACGGTTGTCTCGAATCCGGCGAACAGGAGGATGAAGGCCATGGCCGCGGCCTCGTTCTCGGTGAGATGCTCGCCGTGGTCGCTGGCCCGGATCAGCCCCGAGATCAGATCGTCCCCCGGGTTCTCCCTTTTACGGTGGATCAGTTCGGCGAGATAGCCGCGCATCTTCTTCACCGACCTGGCCACCCCGCCGCGCGGGCCGCCGCCGTGCCGGATCATCATGCCCGCCCAGTCCCGGAAGTCGTCCTGGTCCTCGGGCGGGACGCCGAGCAGGTCGCAGATCGCGTAGATGGGGAGCGGGAACGCGAAGTCGTGGATGAGGTCCGCCTTCCCCTCCGCGATGAAACGGTCGATGAGGCGGTCCGTCAGTTCCTGCACCCGCGGGGCGAACTCGGCGACCCGGCGCGGGGTGAACGCCTTGGAGACGAGGCGGCGCAGCCGGGTGTGGTCGGGCGGGTCGATGTTCAGCAGGTGCGTCATCAGCTCCGCCTTGCGCTCGCCCGGGATGCCCGTCTTCCCCTTGGCGTGCGCCGGCTCGGCGTGATGCGCCGGGTTCTTGGAGAGCCGGGCGTCGGCGAGGGCCTGACGGGCATCCGCGTACCGGGTCACGAGCCAGGCCTCGACGCCGCTGGGCAGTGCGGTGCGGTGCACGGGGCTGTGCTCGCGCAGCCAGGCGTAAGCCGGGTACGGGTCGGTGGCGAACTCCCACGTGAAGAGTTCGGGTGCGTCGGCGGGACGGGCGGCGGACCGACCGGCGGGGCAGGCGGCGGGATCGGCCGCCGGCTGATCGGCGGGACAGGCGGCGGGGTCGGCCGCCGGCTGATCGGCCGGACGGTCGTCGCGGCCGTCCGCGGGCTGACCGGTGGGGCGGGCGGCGGGGCTCTGGTTCACCCCCCGACGTTATCCGTTGCCCTCCGCCGCCCGGATGGCGTCCCGGTAGGCGCGGCCCGCGGCCCGCAGTGCGGCCTCGGGGTCGATGCCGTCGCGTTCGGCGCGTACGGCGAGGGCGAGGAGCTCGTAACCGATGCCGTCGCCCGTGGGGAGCGCCACGTCGAGCTCCGCGGTACGGACCCGGCCGGCCAGTTTCGCCGCCAGGGCGAGCCCGGGCTGGCCGAGCGGCACGCCGTCGGTGACCGAGTCGCGCTGCTTCTCGACGGCCTTGGTCCGCAGCCAGTGCGCGTGGACGTCCTCCGGGGTCTCGGCGGTCTCGTCGCCGAAGACGTGCGGGTGGCGGTGGATCAGCTTCTCGACGAGGGTCGCGGCCACGTCGTCGACGGAGAAGGGTTCCTCTCCATCCTCAGGGCGGCCGTCCTCCGCGATCCGCGCGTGGAAGACGACCTGGAGCAGTACGTCCCCGAGCTCCTCGCGCAGTTCGTCGCGGTCGCCGTCCTCGATCGCCTCGACGAGTTCGTACGCCTCCTCGATGGCGTACTTGGCGAGCCCTTTGTGGGTCTTCTGCGAGGTCCAGGGGCATTCGAGCCGGATCCGGTCCATGACCTGGACCAGATCGAGGAGCCTGGCGCCCGGCAGATCGTACGAACCGGGCAGCAGCTCCAGGTCCGGCATCTGCACCCGTCCCGAACCGGCCAGCCGGGCGAGCCCGTCGGTCAGCGGCTGGTTGCCTTCGCCGCCCGTGAGGACGACGACGCTCCGGCCGCCCGCGCAGGCGTCGACGAGCTCCTGCGCGGTGGGCGCGGACTGCTCGACGGCGACGCCCGCCTCGCGCAGATACGGCAGCTGCGGATTGTCCTGCTCGGCGCAGAGCACCCGGTCGGCGGCGTGCAGCGCCTGCCAGGCGGGCCAGGACAGGAGCCCGGGCGCTACGCGGTGACTGGCGGTGAGCAGGACGATACGGCCGGGATCTTCAGCGTTCACCGTTCGAATCTACTCCGGTCGGTCCGGTCGCCGTTTCCCCGTCTCCTAGATGCCGGACTCGGCGTCCGCTCCGGCGGGCTTGGTGACCTGCTTGATCCAGGGGGCCTTGTAGTTGGCGAGCTGGGTCTGCTTGTCGTCCCAGGCGCCGTAGCGCGGATTGACGTCGACCTTCAGTTCTTTCGACGCCTTGCTGAGCGCGTCGCCGACGGCCTTCTGTCCCTCGGGCTGCTGCAGGTCGGCGCCGAGCGCCTGGGCCAGCTTCGTCAGCTGGACCTGCTCGCGCAGGACGGCGTCGATCTGGTCGGGGGCGACCCAGCTCTGCTGGAGCATCGCCGTCCGCAGCTGTGCCTCTCCCCCGGACTGGGCGGCCGCCGCCTTCCGCATCTGCTGGATCTCGTTGCGGCTGACGGTCACGCCCGCGTCCCGCGCGGCCCGGTCCAGGACCCGGTCGAAGATCATGCCGTGCAGCTTGGCCCGGCTGAGCTGCCCGGACTTGTCGATGAGCTGCGAGGCGTCCTTCGAGTCGCGCTGGGCCTCCCGCACCGCCGCCACCTGGCCCTGCAGCGTGGACACCTCGATCCGGTCCCCGCCGACGAGGGCCGCGGCGCCCGGGTGGGCCTGGCTGCCGCAGGCGGTCAGGAGTGGGGCTCCGGCCAGCAGGGCGGCGGAGACGGTGAGCACGGTGCGACGGCGGCGGTGCAAAGGAAACCTCCCGGGGAGAGTTTGTGCATCAGTGCACAAGACCTTGCGGTGATCGATGTTAGGCAGTGGATGTGGTTGAGGCCACTGGTTCGACCAACGATTCGGAAGGAGTTGGGGTTGTGGAAGCCCGCGCGGGGCTCCGCGGCGTTCAGGAAGGCCGTGCTCGCCGCCCCCCGCGTCGTCGGCAACGGGACCCGGCCTCCGGGAACTAGCCCACTATCGCGACGGGCGCGTCCCAGGCGTTCCGGTCGATCGTGAGCGTGCCGCCGGTGTGCGTCACCTTCTTGTTGACGGCGAACTGGTGGCCGCGGCGGTGCCCTGTGTACAGCGTCGACGCGTACGGGAAGCCCTTCGTGGTGGAGTACACGTCGTCGTAACGGGCGTACCAGAGGATCTCCGGCAGGTCCGTGCGGTTCGTGGCGTTGGCCACGACGGCGGCGCTGGAGTTGCTGAAGCCGTAGAAGCCGGACCAGTAGCCCTTGGCCTTGACCGTCTTGTCGAACGACCGGATGTAGGCGAGCACCGTGTTCACACAGGAGGTGTTCTTCGGGTCGAAGTACTCCATGTCGAGGTAGACCGGACTGCCCGGCTTCATGCCGAGCGCCGCTTCCTTCGCCACGGCGTCGTTGGCGTCGGTGACGGCCAGTGAGGTGGCGTTGGCGGCGGTCATCTTCTCCGGGTTGGCGCTGGTCTGGCACGGCGGCTGCGCGCCGACGTACAGCGGGACCAGCTTCCAGCCGACGGCGCTGACGGACTTCACCCAGGAGGCGGTGAGGTTGGGCTGCGCGCAGCCGCGGTTCTTCCCGCCGACGTACACGGCGGCACCGTGGTAGACGGAGGAGCTGTACCAGCCCTTCATGGTGGTCAGCGACGGCGCGGTGCAGGTGTCGAAGACAGCCCCGGTGTAGATCTTCGGCGCGGGCCTGGAGACCGTGGTGGCGGTGGCGGCCTGGGCGAGGAACGCACCCCCGGCGAGAACGGCCACGCCGGCCACGGCCAGGGAGATACGACGGCTCTTCTTGGATATGCGGTGAGAAGGCACAGAGACCTCGACAGTGCTCGAAAGAAGTGTGAGGCCGACGGGGCAGGCGGGTCGTCAGCCGCCCCGGCGGCAGATCACGGTCTCACACCGCGATCAACGGCTCGCCGACAAATGGGGCGTTCTGTCCAGCCGTTGCGGAAACTTGGCGTGCTCATTGCCTTCACCGCCTGCGCCGGGGCCCGTCGGTCGCCTTCACCGCCTGCGTCGGGCCCCGGCCCTGCCGGTTCCTACGCCGCCGCTACGGCGATCCGCTGTGCCACCGCGTCAAGCTCCTTGCGGCTGATCAATGGGAAGAAGAGGCGCAGAGCACCCCCCAGCGACTCGTCGACCAGGATGAACGAATGCTTCACCAGCCCCCGCTTGACCTCGGTCCGCTTCACGTCCTTGATCTGGAACGTGGCCACGTGCCGCTCCGGCTTCACAAAGAGAAAGGACTGGTTCGCCTGGAATATGAACAACTGCTTCCCGGTCACCGCCAGGTACATCGGCTGCGGAGCCGCAGCCATAGTCATGGCACCACCGCTCAGGACCGCCGAAGCAATCCCCATCACCATGTTCTTCTTGAACGAGACCTCGCTCAGATTCACCAGCGCGGTCACCTCGACCTGCTCACCGGGCTCCAGCATCTCCGCAACGGCAGCCAGCAGCGCCCGACGTCGTCTCGCGTTCAAAACACACCACTCCGGATGGATCGAAAAAGTACGGTGCGGCGAGCGGGCGCAGAGAACCACGCGAAGAGCGACAACCACACCAGGGATGCAAGGTTCTTGAGGCTGGGTACAGCTCAGCACGCGTGCCGGGTTACCTTGCCACACGAAGACGCGCCGTCGTGCCGCCACCCCTCATCCGACTCAGCACCCCGGACCGGCTGAGAATCTCCCCCTCCGCCGGCCCGCCCGTCGAACGTGACATTCACGCACTGGTCCGCAAACTCCGCGACCTGATGAAAGCCCCGTGCAATGGCCGGCGATTCGGACCGTCGCGCCGGTCGGCCGCCGGGTCAGCCGCCGTGTACCTCCACCTGGCGGTCGAGTCGACGGCGCAGCTCCACCGGCAGTGGGTGGTGCGGTCCGTAGACCCGCTCCGTGTCGTACAGGAGCCCCTGCAACTGCACACGCGCCGCAATGTGGTCACCGACCGCGAGCAGCAGGTGCCCGATGCGGTTGCGGATCTCGAAGGAGCGGGCCGGATCGTTGCCCATGGCGTGGTGGTTCTCGTAGTACGGGAGAACGGCGCGGTATTCCGCGAGGGCGGCGGCAGGTTCGCCGAGCTGTTCCAGGCACTGGGCCGCGTCGTAGCGGAACTGGAGCGTCTGGGCGTCGGCCGGGCCGGCCTCCGCGGCGCGGTCGTCGGCGAGGCGGCGCAGTTCGGGCAGGGCGCGGCGGTACTGGCCGTCGTCCATCAGCGTCGCCGCGTACTGCTTGCGCAGGATGCGGACCACGGCGGAGTCCTCGCCGTGCTGTTCGGACGCGACCGGGAGGATCGAGCCGAGGATGTCCACGGCCTGGGTGATGCGCCCCTCGCCGAGCAGCTTCTTGACATCGTCGACGGCGGCTGCGACATCGGGCCGGGCGGCCGTCGGTGCGGGTGGGGCCGGGGGCGGGGGCGGTGTGGTGGCGCGGTCGGGCCAGGGGGCGTGCGGGCGCAGGAAGGGGCGGGTCGGGTCGAGCGGCCCGGTGGGCAGCCCGTCGCCCCGGGAGGGGAGCAGCGGGGCGAGGTGTTCGTACACCTCCTGGGCGTCGGCCGGACGGTGCTGCGGGTCCTTGGCCAGCAGCCGCAGCACCAGCGTTTCGAGCGGCTCGGGGATGTCGGGCCGGATCCGCCGGACCGGGAGCGGCGGCTCGTACAGGTGGCGGTGCAGCACGCCGAGGGCGGTCGATCCCGCGAACGGCACGTCGCCGCTGAGGAGTTCGTGCAGGAGCACACCGAGTGCGTACAGATCGGTGTACGGGCCGACGGCACCGCCCATCGCCTGCTCGGGCGCCATGTAGGCCGGGGAGCCGATCGGCGAACCGGTGTGGGTGAGGCGGGTGGTGTCGGTGTCCAGGACGGAGGCGACGCCCAGGTCGAGGACGGTGACGGTGCCGTCCGGACGCACCATCACATTGCGGGGCTTGAGGTCGCGGTGGACGATCGGCACCGCGTGCACGGCGCAGAGGACGGCGCAGAGCTGGGCGGCGACCGCGACGGACCACTGCCAGGGGTACGGGTCGTGCTCGGCCAGGTGGTCGGCGAGGTCGGCACCCTCGACGTACTGCATGACGAGGAACAGGTCGTCGCCATCGCTCCCCGCGTCGTGGACCGTGACCAGGCCCGGGTGGCCGACCTGGGCAGTGACCCGGCACTCACGGACGAAGCGGCGGCGCAGCTCGTCCGCCGCCTCGCTGCCGACGGGGCCGGTGACCCGGTCGGGGCGGAGCAGCTTCACCGCGACCCGGCGGTCCAGGCGCTGGTCGTACGCCGTCCAGACCTGCCCCATGCCGCCCTGACCGAGGACGGTCGCCAGCTGGTACCGCCCGCCGATGACGCGTCCGCTCACCGGTTCTCCTCCTTACGGAGGTAGTCGCTCAGCTCGTCGAGCTCGGCACGGACCTGGTCGATGCGCTGGGGCGCGGCGGGCGGATAGCCGTAACCGGGGGTGGCGGAGGGCGGGGCCGGGGTCAGGGGCGGGGCCTGGGTCGGCGGTGGGGACTGGGTCAGCGGTGGGAACTGGGTCAGCGGTGGGGACTGCTGCGGGACGTATCCGCCGTACTGTCCTTGCGCCTGGGGATGAGGCCCGGGCACAGGCGGACGGAGGGTGCCGTACGGTCCGTCGGGGCCGTAGTGGCGTATCTCCGCGTACAGGTAGTAGGCGACCACGCCGGCCATGACTCCGAATATCCAGGAGACCCCGATGAACGCCTCCGCGTCGCTCGTCTTCTCGGGGTCCTCCGGCATGACGATCATGAACGCGAAAAGCCCTGTGTTGAGCGCGAACACGAGCGCGAGCAGGGCCCAGTCCCGCCCCTTGCGGGTGACAATCGCGAGCCGCAGCATCGCGGCCCAGCCCAGGAGACCGCAGCTCAGCACGGTCAGTGCCACGAAAACCACGCGCAACGCCGTCAGCACCGCCGAGGACGGACGACGCTTCGGTTGCTGCTCCGGCGGATAGCCGTAGCCGTGCATCTGCTGCTCCTGGAAGGCGTATGTCGGACGTGTGCAGTGAGCGTATACACCGACACCGACAACTGGTCCCGAGTTGTGCGCAACCGTTGTGGTTGACGTCACTTCGGCGGGACCGTGCCGTCCGTCAACCCGTCGTACATCCCCTGGACCAGCTGCCCGCCGAGCCGCCCGGCCAGCCGGAGCGCGCCCTCGAACTCGGAGAGGGCGCGGAACCGTTCTCCGTACTTCCGCTGTTCCGCGAGCGGTAGCCGGGGCAGTTGGAGGCGGCGGGCGTCCAGCCGGGTGGCGGTGGAGGCGTAGCTGCTGGCCTGGCGGTTGTTGGCGGTGCCGCGCAGGAAGCCCGCGAGGAACCAGGGGTCGAGGGCGGCCGGATCGGGGCGCAGCAGCTGGAGGTTGCGGCCCAGTGCGGCGCCCGCGGTGGACTCGTCGATGACGCGGGTGACGGAGCCGCCGCCGAGCACGGGGACGACGACATCGCCCGGTTCGACGAGGACGGGCTCCTCGGAGGGCCCGTCGGCGGGGAGGCTTCCCGAAGGGGCGGCGGAGCCGAGGACGTCGTGTTCCGTGAGGACGGGGACCGGGCCGGTGCCGGAGCCGCCGGTACGGAGCTGGAGTGCTCCGGCGCGGGCGAGTTCGCCGACGGTGGTGAGCGGCCAACGGGCCGGCTCGGCGGGGGTCACGGCCGGCGGAGTGAGGGAGCCGGTGAGTCCGAGCGTCTCGGTGAGCCGTTCCCGTACGCGGATCAGCTTGGCCGGCCCGCCCGCGGCGGCCGGGGACGGCAGATGGCGGGCGGGGGCCAGGTCCACGTCGTCGTCGAGGAGTTCGATGACGGGGACGGCGCTCGCGCCCACGCCCTTGGCCGCGTTCTCGCGTTCGCCCTCGAACCATCGCCAGGCTTCGAGCACGGCGCTGCGCACCGCCTGCCAGTCGAGCCGGTCGCGCCCACCTGACGGAGTGGCGGCCGTCGGCCCCGCCGAGGGGGATTCGGCGGGCTCGGCGGTGTCGACGAGCAGCAGTTCGGGCGAGGGGTGCGGGCCGCTGCCCGGCTTGCGCAGCACCCAGAGGTGGAGCGGGATGCCGTACGGGGGTGCGGCGCCGGCCGGGAGTGCGATGACGGCGCGCAGGGCGCCGCGGCGCAGCAGATCCGCGCGGATCCGGCGACCGGAGCGGCGCGATGCTGCGGCCGGGGGCATCAGGAGTACGGCGGTGCCGCCCTCGCGCAGATGGGCCAGGGCGTGCTGGACCCAGGCGAGTTCGGACTCCGTACGGGCCGGGAACCCGTACTCCCAGCGCGGGTCGTACGCGAGCTCGTCGTGGCCCCAGTTGCGTTCGTTGAACGGCGGGTGGCAGAGCACGGCGTCGGCGGCGAGCTGTGGGAAGGCGTCGGCGCGCAGGGTGTCGCCGGCCCGCGCCGCGAGGGTGCAGTTGTTGTCGGGGTCGGTGTGCAGGGCGAGCCGCAGTGCGGTGAGCGCGGCGAGGTCGGGGTCGGCCTCCTGCGCGTACAGGGCGGTCGGGCGGTCGACGGCGCGCAGCAGGGCGCCGGTGCCCGCGGCGGGGTCGAAGACAGTACGGGCGGGCTGTTTCCCGGTCTCCACCAGGGCGGCCATGAGTTCGGCGAGTCCGGGCGGTGTGAGTGTGTACTGGCGTGGGTTGGCGTCCAGTTGGCGGCCGAGCAGGAACTCGAAGGTCTCCCGGGCCCCGGTCTCCGCGGCCATCTCCGCGGCGCCCCGGAGCAGCGGAACGGACGGAAGCAGTTCGGCGCGGCCGGGAGTGTGAACAGCCCGTCCGGCTACCGTGGCGGGCCCGAAGCGGTCGGCGAGCATGTCCTTGAGAGTGAGGGACAGCACACCGGCCATCGCCTCGTCCGACACAGCGGCGATCTCCCGCCAGGCGGTGGGGCTGTTGCGCCGGAGCAGCAGGGCGCAACCGGTGTGGACCAGGGCGGGGACCGCGCCGGCCGGGTGTCCGGCGAGCTGCTGCCAGACCCGTTCACGGAGCGGGACCTCGGCGAGTTTCCCCTGGTCACGCAGCCACTGCTCGACCTCGGGCAAGGCGAAGGACGGGCTCGTCTCGGTGCCACCGACGGGCTTGGGGAAGTCGGCATGGCGGCGGCGCCAGTTACTGACGGCGGCCCGCCCCACGCCCGCGAGCCGGGCGATCCCGGCCGCGGTCACCTCTGTCGAGGTCGAGTTCTCCGGCACTGACTGTCTCCCTGGTCCTGGCACTGGCTGGTCCTGGTACCGACTGGTCCCGGCACTGGCTGGTCCCGGCACTGACTGTCCCGGCAGCGGCTGGCCTGGCACTGGCTGGCCTGGCAGTGACCTTCGTGCGGTGTTGGCGAGCATACCGATCCCGGTTACGCGCCGCCGATTCACAGCGTGTATCAACCCCTCAAGCGTGAACCATGTTGACTCGGTTCACAAGCTCTGTTGTTATTGGCCCATCGCTACAGGAGCGATGCGCGAAACCGCTCACCACTCATCTCTGCATCCGCCGGAGGGCACAGCCATGTCCCAGTTCACGCAGCCGCCGCAGTCCCCGCAGCCCCAGCAGCCGTACGCTCCGGCCCAGATGCCGGGCGCACGCCCGGCCCGTAACGGACTGGGCATCTCCGCCCTCGTCCTGGGTGTCATCGGCGCCGTGTCGGGGCTGATCCCGTTCTTCTTCTGGCTGGCGGGCATTCTCGGCGTCATCGCCCTGATCCTGGGTCTGGTGGGCCGGGGCCGGGCCAAGCGCGGTGAGGCCACCAACAAGGGCATGGCCACCTTCGGCGCCGTCCTCGGCCTGATCTCGCTGATCCTCTCGGTGGTGGGCGCGGTGATCACCTTCAAGGCGGTGGACGACGCGGTGAACGACCTGAACAAGGCGGTGTCGGACACCACAGCCTCCGCGAAGCCGAAGCCCGGCGGCGACGGTTCCGCCAAGGACGGCGGATCCGACAAGAAGGGCGGCGCCGACAAGAAGAAGGACACCGGAAAGGCGCTGGAGGCCGGCGACTCGGCCGTGTACGACGACGATCTGACGGTCACGGTCGGCGACGCCACCTCGTACACCCCGGACGCGTACGCCGCCGGGCACACCAAGGGCAACAAGGCCTACCGGGTCGCCGTCGTCATCGAGAACGCGGGCAAGGAGAAGTTCGACTCCGCGCTCGTCAACGTCACGGCCCGCGACGGTCAGGAGGGCGCGGACGCCGAGCAGATCTTCGACGGCAAGGTCGGCGAGGGCTTCAGCGGAACGATCCTGCCGGGCAAGAAGATCACGGTCCAGTTCGCCTTCGACGCCCCCGCGGACGCCAAGGACCTGACGGTCGAGGTCAACCCCGGGTTTACGTACGACGCCACCCAGTGGGACCTGAAGCTCTGACCTTCTCTCCCGACCGGAGCCGACCATCATGCGCCCACTCGCCCGCACCACGGCAGCCGCTCTCTGCACCGTGACAGTCCTCGCCCTCACGGCGGCCTGCGGCACGCTCTTCGACGACGAGCGGACCGCCGCCCCCTATGCACGGCTGACCGGCCCCGAGGTCGTCAACAAGGCCCTCGCGGCGACCCGGGGCGCCAAGTCGCTGCGCATGGCGGTGGAGACGACCTCCGCCGAGGGCCCGGTCAGTGCGTTCGTCGCCACGGATGTCAGGGGCGCGTGCACGGTCACACTCTCCATGGGCGCGGCAGGCACCCTGGAGCTGGTGCGGACGGAAGGCACGGTCTACACCCGGTCCGACGCCGCGATGCTGAGGGAGGCCGCCGCCCAGGACGGCCCGCGCAAGAACACCGCCGCCGACATCGAGAAGCTCACCGGCCGCTGGGTGAAGGCCCCCACCGGCGACCCGTACGCAGAGCCGGCCGAGCGCTACTGCGACCGGGAGGCGTTCCTCGGTCTCCTCGCACGCAAGAGCGGGACGGCCCGCAAGGGGAAGACGACGACGCCCGGCTCCGGCTCCACCTCCGACATCCCCGCCCTGACCGTCAACGGCAGGACGGACGAGGGGACATGGACGGCAACCATCGCCTCCGAGGGCAGGCCCTACCTGTTGAGAGCGCGTCTGACGAACGACGCCGGCGGCAACGGCCGCCCCCTCACCGTCGAGTTCTCCGGGTTCAACAAGCCGTTCTCGGTGAAGAAGCCACAGATCTCACCTTCTTGACCAGCCGGACACCACGGAACCCTTGACCAGCCCGACACCACGGAACCCGCCCCCACCCGGGTGGGTTCCGTCGGCGCGTTCACAGCCGATGCCGCGCACCGGGGCTCACGCCCCGGGCACCCACGCGCTGCGGAGTTCATCCCCCGCACTGCTCCAGCATGGCCTGCTTGTCGGCGGCGGTGACCGGCAGTTCGTACTTCAGCGACACCTGCGCGAACCGCACCGCGTACGAGCAGCGGACCGGCTTGTACGGCGGCAGCCAGGACGCCGGTCCCGAGTCGCGCTTGGCGTTGTTGGCCGGGCCGTCCACCGGGAGGAGATTGAGCGGGTCATTGGCGATCTGCTGCCGCTTGGTCTCGTTCCAGCGGGCGGCGCCCATCTGCCAGTCGTACGAGAGCGGCATGACGTGGTCGATCTGGACCTTGGTGGCCTGCTGCTTGCGCCAGTCGATGGTCGAGCCGGTGTAGGGATCCTTGAGGGTCATCGACACGACCACGCAGTTCGATCCGGAGCGGAACTTCACGTCCTTGCCGTCCCTGGCGAGGAGGTCGTTGCGGGTGTCGCAGCCGTTCCGGGCAAGCGGTATCCCGTCGACCGAGTCCTTCCACGCGTAGCCGAACTTGTCGCGCGCGTACCCGGTCTTCGGACCCCGCCCCTTCGTCGCGACCTTCTCGATGATCTTCCGGCCGGCTGCCCGGTCCGCCTCGGAGGTGAGCGGTGCGAGCCCTGGCTTCGTACCGTCGGCGTTGTTCAGCGGACTCGCCCCGAACCCGGTGACGGCAGCCTGTCCACCGCCCTGCTGCCCGGCCCCGGAGGACGTCTGCTCGGGGTCGCAGCCGGCCAGGGCCAGCACCGCCGCCGCGCCGATGGCGGGCAGCATCACTCGGTACGTGCGCGGAGGTATCACTCGAAGCCGTCCTGACGGGGAGAAAGCCGAACCCGGGAATCGTACGGATGTCTTCCCCGCTGACGGGCATTCATGGGCACGCGAACGGCCGGATGCGGCCGGAATCACACCGTCCGGCCGCCCTCCCCCTCACACCTTGCCGATGCCCAGGGTCATTTCGGACGGCAGCAGTCCGGATCCGATCGCTGCCATCCGGAACGGCCCCAGCAGTTCGACGAGCCGCTCCCGCTCCTCCTCGCCGAGCACCCGCCACGGGGCCGCTGCCGCCTCGTCCGTACGCCGCTCGGCCTCGGCACACAGCGCCCGCCCGCCGGATGTCCGACGGGCGGGCGTTTACATCGAGCGGTCCAGGAACTACGACCCCAGGATCGTCGTGAGGAACTCCCCCGTCCACGCCAGCAGTTCGCGGCCGACGACCGGCTTGCCGCCGATCCTGCCGGTGGTGGGGCGCGGGACCAGGATCTGGTGGACGGCCGGCTTGATGACCGTCTTCGGGTAGAGGCGCTTCAGACGCAGCTCCTGCGATTCGCGCAGCCCGACCGGGGCGAACCGGATGTTCGAACCCTGGAGCACGATCTCGCCGACGCCACAGGCGCGGGCCAGCATGCGCAGACCGGCGACCAGGAGCAGGTTCTCGACCGGCTCGGGGAGCTTGCCGTAGCGGTCGGTGAGTTCCTCGCGGACCGCCCTGATGTCGTCCTCCGTGTTGGCGGAGGCGATGGCCCGGTACGCCTGGAGGCGCAGCCGCTCGCCGGGGGCGTAGTCGTGGGGGACGTGGGCGTCGACCGGAAGCTCGATCTTGACCTCCAGGGGCGGTTCCTCCTCCACGCCGCCTTCGAGGGAGGCCCGGTAGTCGGCGACCGCCTCGCCCACCATGCGTACGTACAGGTCGAAGCCGACGCCCGCGATGTGGCCCGACTGTTCGCCGCCCAGGAGGTTTCCGGCGCCGCGGATTTCGAGGTCCTTCATCGCCACGTACATGCCCGCGCCCATCTCGGTGTGCTGGGCGATCGTGGCCAGCCGCTCGTGGGCCGTCTCGGTGAGCGGCTTCTCCGGCGGGTAGAGGAAGTAGGCGTAGCCGCGCTCGCGGCCCCGGCCGACCCGGCCGCGCAGCTGGTGGAGCTGGGAGAGGCCGAAGTTGTCGCCGCGTTCCACGATCAGGGTGTTGGCGTTGGAGATGTCGATGCCGGACTCGACGATCGTCGTGGAGACCAGGACGTCGAACTTCTTCTCCCAGAAGTCCACCACCACCTGTTCCAGGGCCTGTTCGGACATCTGACCGTGTGCTGTCGCGATCCTCGCCTCGGGGATGATCTCGCGCAGTCGGGCGGCGGCCCGGTCGATCGACTCGACGCGGTTGTGGATGTAGAACGCCTGGCCCTCGCGGAGCAGTTCACGGCGGATGGCCGCGCCGATCTGCTTCTCCTCGTACGGTCCGACGAAGGTGAGGACCGGGTGGCGCTCCTCGGGCGGCGTGGTGATCGTCGACATCTCGCGGATGCCGGTGACGGCCATTTCGAGCGTACGGGGGATGGGCGTCGCGGACATGGTGAGAACGTCCACGTTGGCGCGGAGCTTCTTCAACTGCTCCTTGTGCTCGACGCCGAAGCGTTGCTCCTCGTCGACGATGACCAGGCCGAGGTCCTTGAACTTCGTCTCGGAGGAGAAGAGGCGGTGGGTGCCGATGACCAGATCGACGGAGCCCTCGCGAAGCCCTTCGAGGGTCGACTTGGATTCGGAATCCGACTGGAAGCGGCTCAGCGCCCGTACGTTGACCGGGAACTGGGAGTAGCGCTCGGTGAACGTGCCGTGGTGCTGCTGGACCAGGAGGGTCGTGGGGACGAGTACGGCGACCTGCTTGCCGTCCTGGACCGCCTTGAAGGCCGCCCGTACCGCGATCTCCGTCTTCCCGTAGCCGACGTCGCCGCAGATCAGCCGGTCCATCGGGACGGACTTCTCCATGTCCTCCTTGACTTCGGCGATGGTGGTGAGCTGGTCGGGCGTCTCCGCGTACGGGAAGGCGTCCTCCAGTTCGCGCTGCCAGGGCGTGTCGGGGCCGAAGACATGGCCGGGCGCCGCCATCCGTGCCGAGTACAGCTTGATCAGGTCGGCGGCGATCTCCTTGACGGCCTTCTTGGCGCGCGCCTTGGTCTTGGTCCAGTCGGCGCCGCCGAGCCGGTGCAGGGTCGGTGCCTCGCCGCCGACGTACTTGGTGACCTGTTCCAGCTGGTCGGTCGGAATGTAGAGGCGGTCGCCGGGCTGGCCACGCTTGGCGGGGGCGTACTCGACGAGGAGGTACTCACGGGTGGCGCCCTGCACGGTGCGCTGCACCATCTCGATGTAGCGGCCCACCCCGTGCTGCTCGTGGACGATGTAGTCGCCGGTCTCCAGCGTCAGCGGGTCGATCGTCTTGCGGCGGCGGGCCGGCATCCGGCCCAGGTCCTTGGTGGCGGTGCGCTGGCCGGTGAGGTCCGTCTCGGTCAGTACGGCGAGCTTGAGCGCCGGGTCGACGAAGCCTTGGTCGATCGCGCCGCAGGAGACGTGGACCAGGGACGGGGAGATCTCGGCCAGGTCGGGATCCAGCCGGGCCGCGATGCCCTCGCCGCTCAGCACCTCGACGGTACGGGAGGCGAGCCCGTGGCCCTCGGTGACGTACACCGTGCGCCAGCCGTCGGCGATCCAGCCCTTGGTGTCGGCGAGCGCGCGGGCGGTGTCGCCCCGGTACGACTCCGGGGCGTGCATCGTGAGCTTGAGGGTGTCCTCGTCGAGCTCCTCGTCCGCGGCGAACGGGGAGACCGACCACCACATCATCTCCAGCTCGCGGGCCCGGTCGCGGACGTCCGCGATGCCCCACAGCGATGCCGCGCCGACGTCGATCGGGGCCTCGCCGCCGCCCGCGGTCGCCGCCCAGGACGCCTGGAGGAACTCCTGGCTGGTGGCGACCAGGTCGGCGGCCCTCGTACGTACCCGCTCCGGGTCGCAGACCAGCGCCATCGAGCCCTTCGGCAACACGTCGAGCAGCAGTTCCATGTCGTCGACGAGGACCGGGGCGAGGGACTCCATGCCCTCCACCGCGATCCCCTCGGCGATCTTGCCGAGCAGCTCGCCCAGCTCCGGGTGCTGCTCGGCGAGGGCGGCGGCCCGCGCGCGGACCTCGCCGGTCAGCAGCAGCTCCCGGCAGGGCGGCGCCCACAGTCCGTGCTCGGCGATCTCCAGCGACCGCTGGTCGGCGATCTTGAAGTAGCGGATCTCCTCGACGTCGTCGCCCCAGAATTCCACCCGAAGGGGGTGCTCCTCGGTCGGCGGGAAGACGTCGAGGATGCCGCCGCGCACGGCGAATTCACCGCGCTTCTCGACCAGTTCGACCCGGGAGTACGCGGCTGCCGCGAGCGCGTCGACCGTCTTGCCGAGGTCGGCGCTCTGTCCGATGCGCAGCGCTACGGGTTCCAGGTCACCGAGCCCCTTGACCTGCGGCTGGAGCACGGAGCGCACCGGTGCGACGACGACCTTGACGGGCCCGGTCTCCGGGTCGTCCTTCCTCGGGTGCGCGAGGCGCCGCAGCACGGCGAGGCGGCGGCCCACGGTGTCGGAGCGGGGCGAGAGCCGCTCGTGCGGCAGGGTCTCCCAGGACGGGAACTCGGCGATCGTGTCCGGCGGCAGCAGGGTGCGCAGCGCGGCCGCCAGGTCCTCGGCCTCCCGGCCGGTCGCGGTGACGGCGAGCACGGTCCGGTCGGTCTCGCGGGCCAGCGCGGCCACGGCGAAGGGGCGGGCGGCGGGCGGGCCGACGAGGTCGACACGCATCCGGTGGCCGTCGGTCGCGGCCTTCACCGCTTCGGAGAGTGCCGGGTCACGTACGACGACATCCAGCAGACCGTGCAGGCTCATGAAGGGCTTCCGTCCGGGTAACGAGGGCGAGGTCTGACAGCCGGCTGCTGCCAGGGGGCGACGCGTAGGGGCAACACGAAGGACCCGACACGTCTCACGGGCCGGGGGTTCCCAGCGTACGACTCCGCTGTGACAGCCGCGCCCGCAATCCGGCTCAGCGGGTCGGATCCGGCCGCCACCGGGCCGTCGCCGGATCCGGCCGCCACCGGCCCGTTCCCCGGACGCACGCAGCCGGCCCCGGGGTGTTTGGAGGAACACCCCGGGGCCGGCTCAGTCATCCTACGTCGGGCGCCGGAATCACCAGTCTCGCCGGAATCACCGGTCTCGCCGGTCTCGCCGGTCGGTCCTCGCTATTCCGTGGCGATCGCGTTCAGCACGTTCATCCTGCCCGCCCGGAACGCCGGGACCAGGGCCGCGAACAGGCCCACGAAGGCTGAGGCGACGAAGACCGTGAGGATCGTCGGCCACGGGATCTCCAGGACGTTGAGGCCCTCCAGGGCCAGCAGCTTCTGGGCCGCCGTGCCCCAGCCCATGCCGAGGCCGAGACCGAGCAGGGCGCCGAAGACGGCGATGACCACCGACTCCAGGCAAATCATCCAGCGCAGCTGGAGGCGGGAGAAGCCGATGGCGCGCATCAGGCCGATCTCACGGGTCCGCTCGACCACCGACAGGGCCAGGGTGTTCACCACACCGAGCACCGCGACGATGATCGCGAGCGCCAGCAGGCCGTAGACGATGTTCAGCAGCTGGCCGATCTGGTCCTTCAGCTGCTGCTTGAAGTCGGCCTGGTTCTTCACCTCGTACTGCGGGTACTTGACGAGGGCGGCCTTCAGCGCGGCGTACGCCTCCTTCTCCTTGCCGTCCGCGGCCTTCGCGAACATCATCATGTTCTTCGGCAGGCTGTCGGCGGGGACGTACCGCGCGGCGGTCGCGACGTTCGTGTACATCGCGCCCTTGTCGATGTTCACGTCGTCCGAGGTGATCGCGGCGAGCCTCAGCTTCGCGGTCTCGCCGCCCCTGAACGCGACGGTGAGCCGGTCGCCGACCTTGAGGTGGTGCTTGGTGGCGTACGTGTCGCCGACGGACATGGCGTCCTTGCCGTACGCGTCGGCCAGCTTCCCGGCGACCGTCTCGCGCCGGACGTCCTCCTGGTACGTGGGATCGACAGCGGCCAGGACCTTGTTCTCGGTGGTGCCGTCGGGGGCCGTGATCCCGGCGCTGACGACCTTGTAGCCGGTGAGGTGCTCGATGTCCGGCACGGCCTCCAGGGACTTGACCGCTTGGTCCACGAGGAGCGTCGGGTTGCCGCCGGCCGGCTGGACGATGAAGTCGGCGCCGACCGACTTGTCGAGTTCCTCGGTGGCCGAGGCGACCATGGAGGATCCGACGACCGAGAGGCAGGCGACCAGGGCGAGGCCGATCATCAGGGCGGCGCCGGTCGCTCCGGTGCGGCGCGGGTTGCGCAGGGCGTTGCGCTCCGCGAGCCGTCCGACGGGGCCGAACATCCGCAGCATGACCGCGCTCAGCACCCGGACCACGAAGCCGGCCAGCAGCGGGCCGATCACGATGAAGCCGATCAGGGTGAGGACCACGCCCACAGTGAGGAAGAGCGAGCCCTCGCTCGACTTGTCGGCCCGCGTCGCGGCGTAGAGCGCGGTGCCGCCGCCGAGGGTGAGGACCAGGCCGATCGCGGCCCTGACCCGGCCGGCCCGGCCGTCCGCCGGGGTTCCGGCGTCGCGCAGGGCGGCCATCGGGGAGATCTTCCCGGCGCGACGGGCCGGGATGTACGCGGCGACGACGGTCACGATGATGCCGAGCGCGAGGCCGACGACCGGGGTCGTCCAGGCGACCGTGAGGTCGTCGGTGGACAGGTCCATGCCCACGGCGCCCATGAGCTTCATCAGGCCGACGGCGAGGCCGATGCCCGCGCCGACGCCGAGGACGGAGCCGAGGATGCCGAGGAACAGCGCCTCGATGAGCACGGAACGGTTGACCTGCTTGCGGCTGGAGCCGATGGCCCGCATCAGGCCGATCTCGCGGGTGCGCTGGGCGACCAGCATCGAGAAGGTGTTGACGATCAGGAAGATGCCGACGAGGAAGGCGATCCCGGCGAAGCCGAGCATCGCGTACTTCATGACGTCGAGGAAGGAGCCCATCGAGTTCTTGTTGGCGTCCGCGGCCTCCTTCTGCGTCTGGAGCTTGTACGCGGAGGTGTCACCGAGCGCCGTGGCGACGGCCTGCTTCAACTGCGTGTCGCTGACGCCTTGTTCGGCGGTGACGGAGATGAGGCTGAAGACGTCCGGCTTGCCGAGCAGTTTCGTCTGCGCGGTGACGGTGTCGAAGTAGACGACCGCCGCGCCGGGGTTGGTGACCTTGAAAGTGGCGATGCCGCTGATCTTCGCGTTGATGTCGCCGGTGGCGGCGATGGTGCGCAGTTCGTCACCGAGCTTCAGGTGGTGCTTGTCGGCGGTGTCGGCGTCGACCATCACCTCGGTCGGGCCGCGCGGTGCGTGGCCGGAGGTGATCTCCATCGAACGCAGGTCGTTCTTCGTCCAGTTGCCCGCGATCGTCGGGGCGCCCGTCGTCGAGCCCATGTTCTTGTCGTGGCTGTCGACGACGGTGACGGACATGCTGGAGACCGCGCCCTCGGCGTCCTTCACGCCGGTGGCCTTGCCGACCTGCTGGACGGCGGAGGCGGGGAGCGTGACGGGCTTGCCGTTCTCCGGAAGCCGGTCGTCGTCCTCGGGGGTCTTCGGGCTGACGGTGACATCGGCCGACGTCGCGGCGAAGAGCTTGTCGAACGTGGTGTTCATGGTGTCGGTGAAGACGAGCGTGCCGCACACGAACGCCACCGACAGCAGGACCGCGACGGCGGAGAGCGCCATGCGTCCCTTGTGGGCGAAGAAGTTCCGCCTCGATGTCTTCCAGACGGTCATGACGTCCGCCCGCGCGAGTCGAAGTCCTTCATGCGGTCGAGGACCTGGTCGGCCGTCGGGTTGTGCATCTCGTCGACGATGCGCCCGTCGGCGAGGTACAGCACCCGGTCCGCGTAGGAGGCGGCGACCGGGTCGTGGGTGACCATGACGATGGTCTGGCCCAGTTCGTCGACGGACTTGCGCAGGAAGCTCAGCACCTCGGCGCCGGCCCGCGAGTCCAGGTTTCCGGTGGGCTCGTCACCGAAGATGATCTCCGGCCGGGCGGCGAGCGCCCTGGCCACCGCGACGCGCTGCTGCTGGCCGCCGGAGAGCTCGGTGGGCCGGTGCTTCAGCCGTTCGGCGAGACCGACCGTCTCCACGACCTGCCGCAGCCAGGCCGCGTCGGGCTTGCGGCCCGCGATGTCCAACGGCAGCGTGATGTTCTCCAGCGCGTTGAGCGTGGGGAGCAGGTTGAACGCCTGGAAGATGAAGCCGATCCGGTCCCGGCGGAGCTGGGTGAGCTTCTTGTCCTTGAGCCCGGTGATCTCGGTCTCGTCGAGGAAGATCTGACCGGAGGTCACGGTGTCCAGGCCGGCCAGGCAGTGCATCAGGGTCGACTTGCCGGAGCCGGACGGGCCCATGATCGCCGTGAACTGCCCGCGGGCGATGTCCACATCGACATGGTCGAGCGCGACGACCCGGGTCTCCCCCGCCCCGTACGCCTTGACGACCTGTCGCGCTCGCGCAGCGACGGCCGTACGCCCTCCAGTGCCCTCGTGCCTGGGAATGGTTACAGCCGTTGTCACGGTTTATCTCCTATGTCGGTCATGTGTTTTTCAGGTGGTCGCAGCGTACGTATGAAGTCTGGTGTTCGCAGGGGCCCGGCGCGCTGGTGCCCAGCGCAGTCTTCGGGTGGGGTTTTCCCCACCCCGCCCCCTGCGGTCTGCCGCATCCGCGGTGGGAATCAGCCGCATTCGCGGTGTAAGAACACGTTAAGGAACGGACCGCCGCCGTCACGTCCTCCGCCGGGAGGAACCACCCCCGGGCAGAAGTGGGTAGCGCCCCCTAGGGGTCTCGGCCCCAGGGGGGAGAACCGTGTCAGGGGCCGGCCCCGGGGGTGCATGTGCCGAGGTCGGCAGGGGAACCGGGTCCGCCCCCGGCCTCCTCCCCCAGCAGCGGCACCTCCCCACCGCCGCCCACGGGTGAGACAGTGTCCGAGAAAGTGCGTGCAGGGGGAAGGAATCTCGGTGAGCGGCGCGGGCGGTAACGGGGACGGCAGTACCGAAGCGATACCGGACTCCGGGCTCACCCCGGACTCCTCCCCCGCGACGCCGCGCGGACGCGGTCCGGTGGTCGCCGCCCTGATGCTCGGGATGGCCCTGTCGGCCATCGACGGCACCATCGTCTCCACCGCCGTCCCGCAGATCGTCGGCGATCTCGGCGGCTTCGCCGTCTTCTCGTGGCTGTTCTCCGGCTATCTGCTGGCCGTGACGGTGTCCCTGCCGGTGTACGGAAAGCTCTCCGACACCTTCGGCCGCAAGCCGGTCCTGATCGTCGGCATAGCCCTCTTCCTGTTCGGTTCGGTGCTCTGCGCCGCCGCCTGGAACATGGCCGCGCTGATCGCCTTCCGCGTCGTCCAGGGCCTGGGCGGCGGCGCCCTGCAAGGCACCGTGCAGACCATCGCCGCGGACCTCTACCCGCTCAAGGAACGACCGAAGATCCAGGCCAAGCTGTCGACCGTGTGGGCCACTTCGGCGGTCGCGGGGCCGGTGATCGGCGGGCTGTTCGCGGTGTACGCGGACTGGCGCTGGATCTTCCTGATCAATCTGCCGGTCGGGGCGCTCGCACTCTGGCTCGTCGTACGTCACCTCCACGAGCCGTCCGGCACCCGCCGGGCGGCCGGCGCGCCCCGCCCCCGGATCGACTGGGCGGGCGCCCTCCTCGTCTTCGCGACGGGCACCCTGCTGCTGACCGCGCTCGTCCAGGGCGGCGTCGCCTGGCCCTGGTTCTCCGCCCCGTCCCTCGGGCTACTGGCCGGCAGCGTCGCGCTCGGCGCGCTGACCGTCGTCGTCGAGCGGCGGGCCGCCGAGCCGATCATTCCCGGCTGGGTCTGGCGGCGCCGGACCATCGCCTCGGTCAATCTGGCGCTGGGCGCGATGGGGCTGCTGATGGTCGCCCCCACGGTCTTCCTGCCGACGTACGCCCAGTCGGTGCTGGGCCTCGGCCCGATCGCCGCCGGATTCGTCCTGTCCGTGATGACCCTGAGCTGGCCGGTGTCGGCGGCGTTCTCCAACCGCGTCTACAACCGCATCGGCTTCCGCCGCACCGCGATCATCGGCATGAGCTGCGCCCTGCTGATACTGCTCGCCTTCCCGCTGCTGCCGTATCCGGGCGAGGCCTGGCAGCCCGCCCTGATCATGCTGCTGCTCGGCGCGGCGCTCGGCCTGTTCCAGCTGCCGCTGATCGTCGGCGTCCAGTCGACGGTCGGCTGGGCCGAGCGCGGTACGACGACCGCGTCCGTGCTCTTCTGCCGCCAGGTCGGCCAGAGCATCGGCGCCGCGCTCTTCGGGGCCGTCGCCAACGGAATCCTCGCGTCCCGGCTGGCCGCCGCCCCGGTGCCCGGACTGCCGGGCGACCTGGACGCGATCTCGCACGCCCTGGACGACCCGGGCAGGCTCTCGGCCGCCGCGACGGACTACCTGCGACGGGCCGTCGACGCCGCCGTCGACCACGTCTACCTGGGCGCCGCCGGGGCCGCGGCACTCGCCCTCCTCGTGCTCGTCTTCGTGGCCCCGCGCCGCTTCCCCGTCCTCCCCGAGGAGCCCGCGAGCGACGCCCCGGCGCGGTAGACCGCAGACGTCCGGCGCCACGGCGCCGGGCGGGCCCGTGCCGCGGCCCCTTAGCCTCAATACCGTTCAGTTAGTGAATTTGGATGGCGATGTGGGGGTTGTGTTTGGGTTGGGGCCAGTGGGTGTAGTGGGAGCGTTTCGCGGCTCATTTCAGGATCTTGCGTTTGACGACTCGTGGGTGTGTGCGCTTTCGGCGTGGTGGGTTGAGGTGTTGGGTGAGCCATCGGATGGCGTGATGCCAGATCGCGTCGGCCGTGTCAGTGTCAGGGGGAAAAATGGGCTCTGCGCGACTGAACGGCAAGCGATGCGGGGGGCCTTGACGAAGGAGACTCTGTCGGGGTCGTGGCCGGCGTGCGCGGCAGTGTCGGCCATCAGGGTGCGGATGGCGTAGTGGCAGCACAGGTGTGGCGCTTAGCTGAACGGTATTGAGGCTAAGCGGTTCCACGATGAACCCAGCATCGGTGTCCGGATTGTCTTTCACCGGCCGCTGAGGATCCGACCTGCAGCCGGGCGCGGCGCAGATGGGTAGGCGGGTGGGTCGAGTCGACGCTGTGCCCCCGCAGGGCACCGCAGCGCCGCCGACGCTCGTATTCGCTCTCCGGGATCGAGTCCATGTCATCGGCTAGCCGCTCCCAGAGACCGTGCCAGGCGTCCTCGCGCGTGCCGCTCTTCGGCCTCTTCACCTGGGCGGAGTTGACCTCGCGCAACAAAACGGATTCGGCCGATTCGGCAACCAGGAGCCGGTCCATGAGGCCCACGGCCGCTTCGGTGGATCCGGCCCGCGCCGCGAGCACGTCGGCCAGGTACTCGCCGCGCTGTGTGGCGCGCAACGTCAGGTGGTCGAGCAGACCGGTTCTCCAGCCAGTGCACCGAAACCGTCCCGCCCCGGTCCTGGACGGCCGCTCGGCTCGAAGAACCACCGCCCTGCCACCCGTCACGACGTGGGACGAGTCCTCGCTACCGGCGAGGCATACAGCCGCCCCTCGCACCACAAGGTCGGCACGAAACCCCGACGAGCAGGCTGACAAACGACAACGCGGATCAGCACAATTGAGCACATGCGATACGAGGAGAGAGCCAAGCTCACGGCCGTGAGGGCCCTGATTCCGCTGGTCATCCTCGTCGCCTCACCAGCGTTGCTGATGGCAGGAGCGCCGATCCGCCGCCGCTACCTCCGCTACGTCTACCGCGATGAAGCCCCGCAAATCATCGACAAGCAGCGGGGCCAGGTCAGCGCCCACTACTTCGTCGTCAACCACCCCTTCCTCGAATGGCTCTGCTGGCCCACAGAGACACTCACCCGCCTCATCGAGCGCCGAGGTTAAACGACAAGCTTACGAGTGCGGGAATGGTCACGCAGGAGCGGCGTAGCAACGCACGGTCACAGTTTCGGTCGGACTCCACTGCTGATCGACGGTGGCCAGCAAGCTCCAGCCCAGACGTTCATACAGAGCCGCTGCCGCGATGTCAGAGGCCACGACATCGAGGACCGGATGCAGATCGCGTTCCCGCGCTTCCCGCACCGCCTGCGCCATCAGCAGCGCGCCGATCCCTTGACCCCTGGCCGTCGGAGCGACGAACAGGCGGCTGACCACGGCAGTCACCTCGACGCTCAGGCCCTCACGCCTGCTCCACAGGCCGGGGGCCGCGTCCCCTGACTCGCTACGGGACAGGCCGATGTGACCAAGGATCCGCCCGTCCGCTTCCGCTACCCAGGCCGCGAACAGTGACGGCTGTGACAGCCAGCCGACGGGGTGGTCCGGCCAGTTCACCGGATATCCGTCGGCTTCGTGGACGTCAGCGAGCACCAGGACGCACTCGTCAAGGTCCGACTCACTGCGACGCCGGACATGACGGATCAGGGGGCCTTCAGCCGCGAGGGCATGCTTTCGATTCACGGCAACATGGAAGCACAGCCGAGCAGCGCATGTCCGTGACCAGCACTTTCGCAACAGACCCTAGGTGAACAAGCGCCGTCGAAGACCTTTCCGCAGGGGTTTCCGCCGGGCCGGACCTCATGCAACTGAGCCATTACCTTGGGTAGTTCCGGCCAACGTCTCCCCAACTCCCCATACCGGCGAGTAATGTTCGCGCTTCCGACAGCACCACCGCACTCCTGCCTTGCCGTCCAGCCCAGGACCCGAGCCATGCAAGGAGCAGCACCCAGATGTCGTACGGAAGCCCGCCCCCGTCCCCGTCCCCGTACTCCTCCTGGCCCGAACGGCTGCCGACGGCGCCCCGAGGGCATCGGTCCCCCTCTCCGCAACGCCCCGACTATCTGCTGCCCTGGCAGAGTTCGGACCCCGTACCGCCCCCGGAGCTGCCGGACCCGCCCGCCACCCCCGTGGCCGGAGCCGCCCGCCACGGCGACCTGCGCCGGCTGCGCACCGCGTACCGGCTGCTGCGGCGCATCACGACCCTGACCGCACTCGGCTACTTCGTCGCCTTCCTCCTGCTGTCGGCCTTCGCCAAGGGCCTGATGGAACGCCCCCTGTTCGGCGGCCTCAACATCGGCCTGGCGCTGGGGCTCGGCCAGTTCCCGGTGACGCTGCTCGCCGTCGTCCTGTACGAACGGACCGCCCGGCGCACGGTCGACCCGCTCGCCGCCCGGCTCCGAAGAGCGGGAGCGGCCCGGTGAACGGATTCGACAAGTCCGCGCAGTCGATGTCCCTGGTGGCGTTTCTCGCGGTGGCCACCGTCGCGCTGCTGCTCTGTGTGATGACCGGTCCGGACCGCGACGACCTCGACGAGTTCTACGCCGGCTCCCGCTCGCTCTCGCCCCTGCAGAACGGCCTTGCCCTCGCGGGCGACTACCTCTCCGCGGCCACGGTTCTCAGCACCACCGGCATCATCGCCCTGACCGGCTACGACGGGACGATCCTCGCCCTGAGCATCACCCTCTCGCTCGTCCTGCTGATGTTCCTGCTGGCCGAACCCCTGCGCAACGCGGGCGGGTTCACCGTGGGCGACCTGCTCGTGCGCCGCGCCCCCGGCCGCGCCGTCCGCATCACCGCCTGTGCGACCACCCTCGCCGCGCTCGTCCCGATGATGGTCGTCCAACTCGCCAGCAGCGGCGATCTGCTCGCCTTCATCCTGGGCTTCGACAGTTCGGGATTCCGCACCGGCGCCATCATCGGACTCGGCACCCTGATGATCGGCTATGCGGCGATCGGCGGCATGAAGGGCACGTCACTGATCCAGATCGTGAAGACGGTCGTCCTCTTCGTCGCCGCGTTCACCATCTCCGTACTGGTCATGAACCGTTTCGGCTGGGACACCGGCGCCCTGCTCTCGGCCGCCCGGAACAGCAGCGGCGCCGGTGCCGGGTATCTGCGCTCGGGGCTCCAGTTCGAGGGCAGCGGACTCGACATGGTCAGCTCCGAACTGACCGTGGTACTCGGTGCCGCCTGCCTGCCCCACGTGGCCATGCGGATGACGAGCGGCCGCTCCACCCAGGCCGTCCGCCGCTCACTGTCCTGGGCGGTCGCCGTGGTCGCCGCGATCTGTCTCCTCGTCGTCGTGATCGGCTTCGGCGCGGCGGCACTCGTCGGCCACGACCGCATCACCGCCGCCGGAGCATCCGGAAACAGCTCGATCCTCCAGGTCAGCGGCGTGGTCGCGGGCGGCGGCCAACTGGGCGCGCTGATCGTCACGACGATGACGACAGCGATCTTCCTGACGCTGCTCGCCTCCGTCGCCGGAATGATCCTCGCCTGCGCGAACTCCCTCGCACACGATCTCTTCGCCCACGGACTGCACGGGGTGCGCGACCCGAACAGGAAGCCACTGCCGCGCCTGTCCGAAATGCGTACGGCACAGGCTTCGGCGGTCGCCGTCGGACTGCTCGCCATCGCCCTCGCCGTGGTGGCCAGACACTGGAATGTGCAGGCACTGGCGACGCTCTCGTTCTGCGTCGGCGCGTCGGCGTTGGCCCCGGCCCTCGTCTACAGCATGTTCTGGCGACGCTTCACCCGCACCGGACTGCTCTGCACCCTGATCGTCGGCACCGTCACCGCCATGGTGCTGATCACCGGCACCAATCTGGTCTCGGGCTCGCCCTCCTCGGTCTTCCCCGGGCAGGACTTCAACTGGTTCCCGTTCACCACGACCGGCCTCGTCTCCATCCCCGCCGGATTCCTGGCGGGCTGGCTGGGAACCGTCCTGCCCCGTTACACGGCGGCCGAGGCCCGCCGCCGGTACGACAGGGAGGAGCCCCGCATCCTGGCGGGGGTGCCACCGGCCGACCGCACCTGAGAACGGGGGCGCAGACGTCGACCGGGGAATGACGATCAGATGCCTGACCGGGCGCTACCCAGCACGGCACTCCGCCCACACCGTCTTCCCGAGGGGAGTGCGCGGAGCCGCCCCCCACCGGTCAGCAAGCGCATCGACGAGGACCAGCCCCCGCCCCGACTCGTCATCATCGGCCGACACGGACGGGTCGACCGGCGGCAGCTCCGGGCAGGCATCGGAGACCTCGACACGGATCCGGCGAGTTCCCGTCTCATACGTCACGCTCAGGAGGAAGTTCCGGCCAGGGACCCGGCCATGGCGCACAGCATTGGCCGCGAGCTCGGCCACCACCAGGGCAACGGTGCAGGAGACCTCCGACGCCGGGGAGAACTCCCACTGACCGAGGTGCCTCACCGCCGCCTGCCGGGCGAGCCGGGCACCGCGCGCGGTCGACGTGAACTGCATCGAGAAGAAGCGCCGTTGGCCGGCCGGGGGCGTCGTTGCCTCGCTTCCTTCCGCATGCGAAGTGCCGTTCGGCTCTCGCTGCGACCCGTCGTCCGGCACAGTCACTGCCTTGAGCATGGTGCGGCCCATCCCGTCCTGTCGTTCCTCACGCATCCCACAGAGTGCGGGATTCACTACGTTCCGCAGTCAAGAGTCGACCGGAACACCTAGGCTCAGAAGGTGACGAAGCATTATCTTCCCGGCCGTAAACAGAGGAAGTGAAGCCATGGCCAAGGCGATCGACCCCCAGGAATCGATGGCCGCGCTGTTCGGTTCACGCGTACGCAAACTCCGTGCGGCGGCCGGGCTGACCCAGGCCGAGCTGGGCAGGATGACACACGTCGTCAGCACCCGGATCACCCAGATCGAGCGGTCGTCCGGAGCCAAGCCGACCCTGGAGCTGGCGCAGGCCCTGGACACAGCTCTGGTGGCGGACGAACTGCTGGTCGACCTGTGGCCGTTCGTCCGCCGTGAGGCGTTCCCGGACTGGGCACAGACGTTCATGGCCCTCTCGGCGCGGGCGGCGGCGATCAGGGAGTACGCCGCACATGTGGTCCCGGGCCTACTGCAGACCGAGGCGTACGCACGGGCGGTACTGGGTGTCGGACGCACGCTCAAGAGCGAGGAACACCTGGAGGAGCGGCTGACGGCACGATTGGACCGTCAGAAGCGCCTGTGGTCCGCCGGTCGTCCCGAGCTGTGGGTGGTCCTCGACGAGGCGGTGCTACGACGCCCGGTGGGTGGCCCGGCAGTCATGCACGCCCAACTGGCCCACCTGCTGGCCACGGCCGAGGAACCCCACATCACCGTGCAGGTACTGCCGTTCGCCCAGGGCGAGCACGCCGCCATGGGCGGATCCCTGACCGTTCTGGTCCTTCCCGACGGCACGGAGGTCAGCTACACAGAAGGCGCGCATTACGGCCAGTTGATCGAGGATCCGGAGGAAGTCAGGCGCTTCGCGGTGACCTACGATCAGCTCCGGGCGGCAGCTCTGCCCCCTCTCATGTCGCTCGACATGATCCGATCCGCGATGGAGGACAACCACCGTGACGCGAGTGTCCCGTCCCGATCTGACCGACGCCGCCTGGCGCAAAAGCAGCTACAGCAATCAGGAGGGAGGCAACTGCGTGGAAGTGGCGGACGGATTCCCCGGAGTCGTCCCCATCCGTGACAGCAAGGCGGCCCACGGCCCGGCACTGTCCTTCGCCGCGCCCTCCTGGACCTCGTTCATAGCCGAGTTGAAGAGAGACCGCCGCTTCCACCCCGGCCGGTAGTCGGCGGGCCCTCGGACCGGCCGACACGCTGCCGCATCCGAGGGTCGGCGCGTGGGCGGACATCCGGATGCACCGCCAGTCCTTGAGGCCGTCGCAGCCCGGTTCCGCCTACGCGAATATCCGTGACAGTGCACTGCACTGCACCGATCAGTCCTCCGCCGGACCCACCCGCCCGGTGAGCGCCGCGAGGGAGTTCCGTACGTGCGTCATGTGCGCCTGCACCTCCTCGCGGCCCTCCTCGTGCTCCCGCAGAATCCGCTCCGTCTCCCGGATCACCCGCTCCTCACGGAACCTGGCCGCCGCGATCAGCGCCGCGCCCTGCGCCTCCGCGTCCTCCTGACCGTGCCGCGCGGCCTCCTCCGTCTCGGCCAGCGCCCGCCGCGCCTCGGCCAGGCGGGCCTCCGCCTGCTCGGTCAGCTCGTCGTGCCGCGCCGCCTGCGCCGCCTCGGCCTCCGCCACTTCGCGTTCGGCCGCCTTCCACCGCTCGGCGTGCTCCTGCTCCTGGTGGGCCAGGACGCTCGCGGTGCGACGACGTGTCTCGGCCATCGCGGACTCCGCCAGTTCCCGCACCTCCACGGCCTCCTCGCGGGCCTCGACGAAGGTCCGCTCGGCGGCGCCCCGGGCCGCGGACAACGTCTCGTCGGCATGCTTCTCGGCTGCCGCCCGCATCGCCCCGGCATCGGCGCGCGCCGACTCGCGGAGCCCCCGGCCCGCCTCGTCCGCCGCGTCCCGCAACGCCTGCGCCTCCTCCTGGGCGGCGCCCAGGACGGCCTCGGCCTCGCCTTCGGCGAGCGCCAGGATCCGCTGGGCGCGCTCACCGAGCGACGCGTAATCCTGCGGGGCCAGCTGTGCGACGGCCTCGCCCAGCCGCACCGACTCGGCCGACAACTCCTCCACCAGCGCGGTCAGCCGGGCCACCTGCTCCCACGCCCCGTCCCGCTCCGCCGACAGCGCGTCCACGGCCCGGTCCACCTGCTCCGGACGGTAACCGCGTCCGCGTACGCCGACGAAGCCATGCGCGGACACCGGTGCAGAACTCATCCCTGAAGCCTCTTTCCGACTCTCCGACCACCTGTAGTACGTCTAAGGATGCGGCAATTGCCGCAGAAGTCGGAATCGATCCACGACTTTCCGGACGGAAGCGACCGGCATCACAGACCGCACACAGCACGGCGCCCGGCCCCCCTCACGGGGAACCGGGCGCCGTACGCGGAAACCTGCCGGGTCAGATCAACCCGTCCCACATCTGTTCGAGCAGTACGGACCACCAGCTCTCCGGCGACGCCAGCGCCGCCGCGTCCAGCGCCACCAGCTGGGCCTGGAAGTCGACCGTCCAGCGGCCCGCCTGCTCCGGATTGAGCCCGAACCGCAGCCGCCACATCCGGCCGAGCAGCGCCATCGAACGCTGGAACTCCGGCAACCCGGTGTTCACGAACTGCGGCGCCACCGACTGCCCGCCGGGCCCTGCCTCGACCGGCACCGCCACGATGTTCGCGGTGCCGTACTGGACGCAGATCGCCCGCCCGAAGTCGGACCCCATGACGAGGTACGACCCCGCGTCCGGGGCGGCCTGCACCTGCCGCTGGGCGGCCAGCTCACCCAGCGTCGGCACCACCGGCCGGCCCGGCTGCGCCCAGAAGAACGGCCCGAAGTCGGCGGGCAGCCCCGCCCACACCAACGTCTGTGCCACGGTCTCGGGCACACCCTGACGCGACACCGCGCGCTGATCGAAGCGGAGGATGCCCTGCGGCCCGAAGGCCTGCAACAGCTCCTGCGCGACGGCCTCCGGCGGCAACGGCGGCGCGGGCTGCATCTGCGGCAGCGGCGCCCGCACCGGCGCCGGCCGCGCCGGCCCGTCCGCCACCTGATGCAGCTCGCCCTGATGCGTGAGCAGATGCTGCATGCCCTGCTGACGGCTGGCGTGATCGGTGCCGTACGGGGCGACGCTGGTGATCCGCACCTGCGGCCAGGTCTCCCGGATCATCCGCGCGCAGTACCCACCGGGCAGCTCGCACGACTCCAGCTCGGTGTGCAGCTCGATGACCTGCTGCGGCGGCACGTTCATGGCCCGCAGCTCGTGCAGCATCTGCCACTCGGGATGCGGGGTGCCGGGCGCCGAGCGGCGGATCAGCTGCTGCTCGCTGCCGTCGGGCGCGCGGTAACGCAGCACGGCCTGGTAGCCGGGGCCGACGGTCGGCTGACCAACGGGTGCCTGCGGATACCCGTACGCCGGGGGCGGCGGCGTGGGGGCGCCGCCCTGCGGCATTCCGGACGGACCGAGAGGACCAGGCGGACCGGGCGGCTGGGGAGCGCGGAGGCCGCCCATGCTCGGGTCGGCCAGCATCGTCGCGGCATGATGCACCCCACCACCGGGCGGCGGAGGCGTCGAACCCGGAGGGCCAGGAGGCGCGGGCGGACCGGGCGGACCCGGAGGCGCGGGCGCACCCGGAGGGCCAGGAGGGCCAGGTGGCGCGGGCGGACCAGGAGGACCGGGCGGCTGCGGCGCACCCAGGCCGCCCATGCTCGGATCCGCCAGCATCGTCGCCGCATGATGCACCCCACCACCGGGCGGCGGAGGCATCGAACCAGGCGGGGCAGGGGGCGCCGGCGGACCGGGCGGACCGGGCGGGCCCTGCTGGGAAACGAGCTGCGTCGGCAGGTATCCGCCCGCCGGAGCGCCGGGCGCACCCGGACCCGAGGGCGGCGGCACAGGCGCACCCGGTCGCGCACCCGGCGTACCGGGGGCACCCGGCGGCGGCGGAGTCGTCGGACCGCCCCCGCGCGCACCGCGCGGCGGCACGACGGCCTTGCTGGTGGCCGCGTCCGCGATGTCACCGGCACTGGGGCCGGGGCCGGGAACCGAGCCGGAAGCACCCGGCGCACCCGGCGCGGGCGCACCGCTGCCCCGCGGCTCCAGGCCGGGGGCGACCGCCGTCGGCGGCAACCGACTGCCCCCCGACATCAGGGCGGTCGGCGCGTCGGCCGGCACGACCGGCGGCGGGGTCCCTTCGTCGTCGGCACCCGAGAGCGGCGGCGCGAACACCGTGGCCGGCAGCGGCACCGCACCGTCGTCGGAACCCGCGTTGGTGTCGGTCCCGGCCCAGGGGGTGGCCCCGGCGGGCACGTTCGGCGGCGACGCGGCGACGGAGGACGCCGGAACGCCGTCGTTGGCCGTCGGCTCGTACGCGACCGGCCCACCCCGCGAACCGTCCGGGGGAGCCGGAGAAGCCGACGGGGCCGAGGGAGCCGACGGCGCCGAAGGGACCGCGCCCCCGTCCCGCCCCGCCCGCTGATCCGGAATGCCCAGCTTGTCGGCCGCTTCCTGGAGCCACTCCGGGGGGCTCAGCAGGAACGACGTCTGATTCAGGTCGATGCGCTGCGGCGGCTCCGGAGCGGCCGGAGCCGCGTCGTGCGCCCCGTACTCCTCCTCGTACCGCCGGATCACCTCACCCACCGGCAACCCCGGCCACAGCGTGGCCTCACCGCTGTCCCGGGCGATCACCAGCCGCTGCCGGCCCCCGTCCGAGACCGGACCCTCGGCACGGTCCTCGCCCCACACCACGAAGCCCAGCTCGAACTCCCGCACCCGCACCTCACGGTGCTGGTACGCGGGCACATCGCCGTTGATCCACTCGTCCGCGCGCTCCTGCGCCTGCGCAAAGGTCACCATCGCGCTCACCCCTCCACCGGGACGGCCCGCGCGAAGCCGCCGTCCACCATCAGGTTCGCCACGGTCTCCAGCTCCGGCGGATTACCCGCCAGACGCTGCAGGAAGGAATCGAAATCGCCGCCGCACGGCAGCAGCAGCCGGTCCACCCGCTCCTGCACCGTCCAGCCGTCCTGGTCCCGGGCGTCGTCGTACGCACAGAACCAGACCGAGCCGACCCCATGGCCCTTCACCTTCACCGCGAGAAGGCCGCCCTGGACGAAGCCGACGCCCAGATAGTCCTTGGTGAGGTGGTCCCGCAAGCACTTGTTCACGTACACCAGGTCGTTCACGGCGGCCTCCTCGCGCACCGTGAAGAACGGCTGGTCGACCAGGAGACCGAGCTCCGCGTCGAGCGCCGCCCCGACCGGAGCCGAACCGCCCGCCGCCTTCAGGAAGGACCGGTACGCACCGGGCAACCGGTAACCGAGGTCCTCCTCCACGCCCAGGATCTGCTGCTCGCTCACCGCCACGGCCCCCTTGGGCAGCCGGAAGTGCGCAGGCCGGGTCTCCTGCAAGGGGCGTGTGCCGCGCTTGTTCTGGTCGACCGCCGTGGCAGCGAGGCCGCCATGGTGCCTGAGCAACGCCTTGACCTCGACCGGAATCAGCTCCATGCGCCGCCCACCGGGGACGTGGTGCCAGGTCCAGCCATGCGGGGTCGCGACCGCGGGAATCGTGTCCCACAGCTCATGGCCACTCGCCGCCAGGACCGCATTGGCCGAGACATAGTCGGTGAGTCGCAGCTCATCGACGCCGAAACCCGGCGGAGGCTCGGCGATCTCGGCGGCGGCGCGCGCGTACGGCGCGAAGTCCGGGCTGCCGTGCTCGTCCATCCGCACGCCTCTGGGATGGCGGGACGCCCGGACCGGGTCCGGGAAATGCACGAGCTGCCCGGCATAGGCCGCGTTCGGTGGCGCGGCTTGCTGCCCGAGCCGACCTGTCGTCATGGCGGTTGCCCCCTGCTGCGTCTGGCTGGTGAGGACCGACCTGCCCAAGGGGCGGTCCGCGCACAGCCTATGCGGTGGCGCAAGAGCGGGTCCCGCCCGTGCGCCGCCCCCTTTTCCTTCCGTCACGAACCGTCACAACGGCGTGACGGACAAGCAACGCTCCTGCCCCATCCGGCGACACGGAGACACGTTTCCCCGCCCCAGCTTCGCGACGAGCCGCGACATTTGGCAGGCTGTCACCGCAACTCGGGGGCGTGCACATCGCGCAGCTACCGCTGCCGGCACGGGAGGGAAAGCACCAATGCACACCGCACGAACAGTCACGACCGGGGACCCACGCCTCAGCTGGAGCAACACCGGAACCAGCCCCATACCCCGCCTGCACCACCGCCGCGACGGCATCCTGCCCGCGGTGGCCGCGGCGCTGTCCGTGCGCGGCGAGACGCTCACGTGCACGGCGGGCAAGGGCGACCAGCCCCCCGTGCTGCACCCCCTCGTCCAGGACTTCCTCGACACCCTCACCAGCAGCCAGCGCGAACGCTTCACCGGCCGCTGCCCCGAAGCGATACTGCTGTCCCGGCAACTCACCGCCGCGGAAGCCGGCCGCTCCAAGCGGGCCCAGCGCAAACCCCTGACCAACGGCGAAGCCCGCCGCGCCCTGAAGCACTCACGGCTCACCGCACGGCGCATCCGCGAGGACGGCGACCCGATGCACGGCAGTTACGCACCGCCGTGCCGCTCCTGCACGGAGATGCTCGCCCACTTCGGCGTACGTCCCATCGACCTCACGACCACCGGGGCGGCGACCACCGCCGAGAAGGGCTGACCGGGCGCCGATGCACGACCGAACCGACCTACCCGAACAGGCAGGCCCCGCAGGCCGGGACCCCCAGGCCACGACCCGCTTCCCCGTCGCCGTCGACGCCGCCCTGCGCGCCGCGGGCTGGCAGCCGGGCCGCTGGGACATCCGCCGGGCCGAGGAATGGGCCGACGCGCTGCGCTCGCACGCGTCACCCGCCGGTCATCAGCACGCGGTCTTCCCGGCCGCCGTCGAGGCGTGGGCGGAATTCGGCGGACTCCACATCACGGCGTCCGCGCCCGGCCGGCAGATCGCGCCCTCCCCCGTACGCATCGACCCGATGAGCGGCCTGCATCTCGCCCGCACGCTCGGCGACCTCGGCCGGGCGCTGGAGACCGAGGTCAGTCCTCTCGGCGAGGAGGGGGACGGGCAGGCCGTCCTCGCGATCGACACCGAGGGACGCGTCTACAGCATCGACCACACCGGGGACTGGTACCTCGGCCCGGACATCGACCAGGCACTCGCCACCCTGATCGGCGGCATCCAGCCGGAACGCCTGATCCCCGGCTGAGCAGCCCGGATCTTCCGGCCGGCCCCGGCACGAACCGGCCCGTCCGGCGATGGAGGACAAGTCGGCACCCGGCCGTGCCCGGCCGTGCCCGGCCATGATTCCGTCCTGGCAACCCGCCGTCCCGGTTCCGTCCCCGAACGCCGGACGGGCCGGTAACTGCCCGCCGGGCAGGTCAGGCCTCCCCGCGGTCCGGCAGGTCAGGCCTCCCCGCGGTCCGGCAGGACCGCCGACACCCGGAATCCCCCCGCGTCCGTCGGCCCGGAAACGAAGACGCCGCCGAGCCCCAGCACCCGCTCCCGCATGCCGACGAGCCCGTTGCCCCCGCTCGGCAGCCCGGCGTCCGCCGTGGCGGCGTCCGACGGGCCGTTCTCCACCTGCATCGCGACCTCCGCGTCCCGGTGCGCGAGCCGCACCCATGTCTTCGCGCCGGCCGCGTGCTTGTGCACGTTCGTCAGGGCCTCCTGCACCACCCGGTACGCGGTCTGCTCGACCTCGGGAGCGTACGGGCGGGCCGCGCCGTCCACCGAGAGTTCCACCGTCATACCGGCCGCCCTGGACTCCCCGACCAGGGTCTCCACCTCATGCAGCCGGGGCCCGTCCTCCGCCGCGGCAGCCGCCACGGCCGCGGCCGCCCGGCCGACCGACGCGAGCGGCACCTGCGCGGACCGCGCCGGCACGGGCTCCCCGCTCCGCAGCACCCCGAGCATCTCGCGGAGCTCCGTCAGCGCCTGCCGCCCCATGTCACCGACCAGCGCGGCGTTCCGTACCGCCTTCGCCGGGTCCTTCGGCGCGACGGCCTGCAACGCGGCAGCGTGCACGACCATCAGGCTGACCCGGTGCGCGACCACGTCATGCATCTCACGGGCGATCCTGGTGCGCTCCTCCGTGCGCGCCCACTCGGCCCGCTCCTCGGCCCGGTCGGCGAGCAGCGAAAGCTCCCGCTCCAGCGAGTCCGCCCGCTCCCGCAAGCTCTCCATCAACCGGCGCCGGGCCCCTATGTACAGGCCGAACAACACGGGCGGCGCGGTGAGCCCGAGCGACATGAACAGCGAGAGCAGCGGCACGTACCAGTCGTCGCGCCCGAAATCGGTCTGCGCGTCGACGCTCTGCCGCAGCCGTACGTACGTGACGATGAACGTCCCCGTGAAGGACATCCCCATCAGCACCGCGGTGATTCTGCGCGGGACCTCGGAAGCGGCCAGCGTGTAGAGGCCGACCAGCCCCATCAGGAAACCCATCTCGGCGGGCGTCGTCGCGATCGACACCAGCACCACGGCGATCGGCCAGCGCCGCCGCACCACCAGCACAGCCCCCGCGAGCAGCCCGAACACCACGCCGAACGGCACCGGCAGCCCGGTGTCCCCGGCGAATTCCACCCCCTCCAGAGCGCACTCCAGCGCCGACAGGACCGCGAGCCCCACGTCCAGGGCGACGCCGCGCCGCCTTTCCCACCACCCATATCCGCGGGTGGTCGGACCCGCGGCTTCCCGGTATGCCCCCGTTGTGGTCATGGCGTCCAGAGTACGGGCGGACGCACCTCGTTTTCGGGTGACCGGGGCAGCGGACGCGGATCGGGGCACCGTGACCCGTCGCGTCCGGGGCCGGTGGTACGGCATAGTGTTGTCTGCCCGGTCGACGACCTGACGGTATGTCCAGTCGATCGGCTTTGCTGTCCCCTGTGGTGTAACGGCAGCACAGTGGCTTTTGGTGCCATTTGTCCGGGTTCGAATCCTGGCAGGGGAGCTTCTGCGAACGGGCCCCGACCAGTGCGGTCGGGGCCCGCGCCCGTGTCGGCCCACAGGCGCCCCGGTATCCTTCGGATGTCCACCACCCGAAGCCGAAGGGCATTTCCGTGAGCGTCATCCGCCCGGCAGCCGTCGTCGTCCTCGCAGCGGGTGAGGGCACCCGTATGAAGTCGAAGACTCCCAAGGTTCTGCACGAGATCTCCGGGCGCTCGCTCGTCGGACATGTCGTCGCCGCCTCCCGCGAGCTCGACCCGGAGCATCTCGTCGTGGTCGTCGGCCACGAGAGCGAGCGGGTCGGCGCGCACCTCACCGCGATCGACGACCGGCTGCGCACCGCCTACCAGGCCGAGCAGCGCGGCACCGGCCACGCCGTGCGCGTCGGTCTCGACGAGCTCGGCGGGACCGTCGAGGGCACCGTGATCGTCGTCTGCGGCGACACCCCGCTGCTGTCCGGCGAGACGCTCGGCGCCCTCGCCGCCACCCACACGGCCGACGCCAACGCCGTCACCGTGCTGACCGCCGAGGTCCCGGACTCCACCGGCTACGGCCGGATCGTCCGTGACCCGGCCGACGGTGCGGTCGTCGAGATCGTCGAGCACAAGGACGCCACCGAGGACCAGCGCGCCATCCGGGAGATCAACTCCGGCGTCTTCGCGTTCGACGGCCGGCTGCTCACGGACGCCCTCGGCAAGGTCCGTACCGACAACAGCCAGGGGGAGGAGTACCTCACCGATGTGCTCTCCATCCTGCGCGAGGCCGGGCACCGGGTCGGCGCCTCGGTCGCCGGTGACCACCGCGAGATCCTCGGCATCAACAACCGGGTCCAGCTGGCCGAGGCCCGGCGGCTGCTGAACCAGCGGCTGCTGGAGCGGGCCATGCTGGCCGGGGTGACCGTCGTCGACCCGGCGTCCACGCTGATCGACGCCACGGTCACCTACGAGCGGGACACGATCGTGCACCCGGGCACCCAGCTGCTCGGCGCGACACATCTCGCCGAGGACGCCGAGGTCGGCCCCAACTCCCGGCTCAAGGACACCGTCGTCCACGCGGGCGCACGCGTGGACAACACGGTCGCGGACGGGGCCGAGGTCGGCGAGGGTGCGACGGTCGGCCCGTACGCCTATCTGCGGCCCGGCACCAGGCTCGGCACGAAGGCCAAGGCCGGTACGTACGTGGAGATGAAGAACGCCACGATCGGCGAGGGCACGAAGGTCCCGCACCTGAGTTACGTCGGTGACGCGACGATCGGCGATCACACCAACATCGGTGCGGCGAGCGTCTTCGTGAACTACGACGGCGTGGCCAAGCACCACACCACGATCGGCTCCCACTGCCGTACCGGCTCGGACAATATGTTTGTGGCTCCCGTCACGGTCGGGGACGGTGTCTACACCGCGGCCGGCTCGGTCATCACCAAGGACGTACCGCCCGGTTCGCTGGCCGTCGCTCGCGGCCAGCAAAGGAATATCGAGGGCTGGGTGGCCCGCAAGCGTCCGGGAAGTGCCGCGGCGCAGGCGGCTCAGGCCGCCGTTCCGGAGCACGACAGCGAAAGCTGACCGGAAACAGGTGCGCCGAGCACGGCGTACCGTGATAGATGCTCACCCCATTTCGGCTGGCTCGTTGCACATCGGGACACATGCGTGCAGCGCCAGGAACACGTCTGAGGAGACTGTGCTGTGACCGGGATCAAGACGACCGGCGAGAAGAAACTGATGCTCTTCTCCGGCCGCGCCCACCCCGAGCTGGCCGAGGAGGTTGCGCACCAATTGGGTGTCGGCCTCGTGCCGACGAAGGCCTTCGATTTCGCCAACGGTGAGATCTACGTCCGCTTCCAGGAGTCCGCCCGCGGCGCCGACTGCTTCCTGATCCAGAGCCACACCGCTCCGATCAACAAGTGGATCATGGAGCAGCTGATCATGCTGGACGCGCTGAAGCGCGCCTCGGCCCGCTCCATCACGGTGATCGTGCCGTTCTACGGTTACGCCCGCCAGGACAAGAAGCACCGCGGTCGCGAGCCGATCTCGGCCCGTCTGGTCGCCGACCTGATGAAGACGGCGGGTGCCCACCGCATCCTCACCGTCGACCTGCACACCGACCAGATCCAGGGCTTCTTCGACGGCCCGGTCGACCACCTCTTCGCGCTGCCGATACTGGCCGACTACGTCGGTGCCAAGGTCGACCGTTCGAAGCTGACGATCGTCTCCCCGGACGCCGGCCGGGTGCGCGTCGCCGACCGCTGGTGCGACCGTCTGGACGCCCCGCTCGCGATCGTCCACAAGCGTCGCGACAAGGACGTCGCCAACCAGGTGACGGTCCACGAGGTCGTCGGCAACGTGAAGGGCCGGGTCTGTGTCCTGGTCGACGACATGATCGACACGGGTGGCACGATCTGCGCCGCCGCCGACGCTCTGTTCGCGCACGGCGCCGAGGACGTCATCGTGACGGCGACCCACGGTGTGCTGTCGGGTCCGGCCGCGGACCGTCTGAAGAATTCCAAGGTCAGCGAGTTCGTCTTCACGGACACCCTGCCGACCCCGGGCGAACAGGAGCTCGACAAGATCACGGTGCTCTCGATCGCTCCGATGATCGCCCGCGCGGTGCGCGAGGTCTTCGAGGACGGCTCGGTCACCAGCCTCTTCGAGGAGCAGTAGGCAGCGGGCCTCGGAAGATCCACTTTGGGTGCGGCCTCCCCGCCGGGTAGACTCAGCGAGTTGCTCGGCGAGGGAGGCCGTACCCATGTGTACGGCGGTCCGTTATCGACGCGCTCTTCGTAGCAGGCCTGTCGTGGGCCGGGTGACCGTCCAGTTTTCGTCACCCCACGAGGAGTGCAGTCATGGCCGAGATCAAGCTCGCCGCCCAGCCCCGTACCGAGTTCGGCAAGGGTGCCGCCCGCCGCGCCCGTCGTGACAAGCAGGTCCCCGCGGTCGTCTACGGCCACGGCGCCGAGCCGGTCCACGTCACCCTGCCGGCCCACGAGCTGCTCCTCGCGCTCCGCACCGCCAACGTCCTGATCGGCCTGGAGCTCGACGGCAAGGACGCGCTGGTCATCCCGAAGGCCGTGCAGCGCAACCCGCTCAAGGGCGACATCGAGCACGTCGACCTGCTGACCGTCAAGCGCGGCGAGAAGGTCAACGTCGAGATCGCCGTGCACGTCGAGGGCGAGCTCGCCCCGGGCGGCAACCTCCTCGAGTACGTGATGAACACCCTGCTCGTCGAGGCCGAGGCCACCCACATCCCCGAGTCCGTCACGGTCTCCATCGCGGGCCTGGACGCCGGCGCGTCCGTCCTCGCCAAGGACATCCCGCTGCCCAAGGGCTCCGTACTGGCCGACGACGAGAACGCCGTCGTGCTCCAGGTCGTCGCCGCGCAGGCCGAGGAGCCGACCGCCGAGGCCGCCGTAGCGGGCGCCGAGGCCTGAGCCTCTCCCTCCCGGTAGCACTGCCGCACTGCTGCACTGCTTCACGGCTTCACTGACGGGACGGCGGTTCCTTGTTCGAGGACCCGCCGTCCCGTTTCCCTGTAACCGGGCCGTTTCCCTGTAACCGGGCCATCCGGAACCATCCGTACGCGAGGAGACCGAGCGCAGATGTCCGACGCCACCGAACCCTGGCTCATCGTGGGCCTCGGCAATCCCGGTCCCGAGTACGCGGCGAACCGGCACAATGTCGGCTTCATGGTCGTCGATCTCCTCGCGGAGCGGATCGGCGGGAAGTTCAAGCGGGCACAGAAGGCCCAGGCGCAGGTCGTCGAAGGCCGGATGGGCCCGCCCGGACCGGAGAACCGCCGGGTGATCCTGGCCAAGCCGATGTCGTACATGAACCTCTCCGGCGGCCCCGTCACCGCGCTGCGCGACTTCTACAAGGTGCCGACCGACCACATCGTGGCGATCCATGACGAACTGGACATCGACTACGGAACGCTCCGGCTGAAGCTGGGCGGCGGCGACAACGGACACAACGGGCTCAAGTCGATGACCAAGTCGATGGGCGCCGACTACCACCGGATCCGGTTCGGGATCGGCCGGCCGCCGGGGCGGATGCAGGTCGCCGACTTCGTGCTGAAGGACTTCTCGTCCGTCGAACGCAAGGAGCTCGGGTACCTGGTGGACCGGGCCGCCGACTCGGTGGAGTGCCTGCTGGCGGAGGGGCTGGAGCGCGCGCAGAGCGCGTACAACTCCTAGGGCCGGCCCGCGCGCGGAGCGCGTACAACTCCTGGACCCGGCCCGCGCGCACAACTCTGACATTCCCGCCGGTACCCCGGCGATTTTCAGCCATAAGTTGACCGGGCGCGTCGCTCTGCCCAAGGATCGCTCCCCATGAAGCGGAGCTCATCCCACCGCGCCCTGGTCCATGCCCGCAACGCCGCCATGGGCTGTGTCGTCCTGCTGCTGCTCGCCTCGGGTGTGTTCTCCTCGTGGAGTTCGGCGCACCACATCGTTCTGCCCAAGGGGCGCGAGCACGGCACGATGACCGTCACGGGCTGTGGCGCCGATTTCTGTACCGGTCCGTTCGCACCGTCCGGGCAGGCCGCCGCGCGCACCCGGGTGACGATCGAGAAGTCTGTGGCGGCGCAGCGGGGCGAGCGCTTCCCGGTGGTCGTGAAGCCGGGTACGGACGATGTCGTACGCACGGGGATTCCGGGTTTCCTGCATGCGTGGACGCCGCTGGGCGGCGCTTTGGTGCTGGCGGCCCTGGTGATCGGCGGCGGCCTGCGGCTGCCCCGGATCGCCTGGGGTACGGGGATCGCGGGTGCGGTCCTGCTGGTGGCGACGTTCTTCGCCCTGTGAGCGGGACCGCACCCGCGCCCCGGCGGCTCAGCCGGTGTTGCGCAGGCCCGCGGCGACGCCGTTCACGGTGAGCAGCAGGGCCCGGGCGAGCAGCGGGTCCGCCGCCTCGCCGCGCGCCGCCGCCTCACGCTGGCGGGCGAGCAGCGTGACCTGGAGGTAGGAGATCGGGTCCAGGTAGGCGTCGCGGATGGCGAAGGTCTGCTGGAGCACCGGGCTGGTGCCGAGCAGTTCGGATTCGCCGGTGACCTTGAGGACTTCCTCGACCGTGAGCGCGTGCTCGGCCTCGATGTCGGCGAAGACATGCTTCAGCTCGTCGGGGACGAGCGTGTCGACGTAGTGGCGGGCGATCCGCAGATCGGTCTTGGCGAGCGTCATCTCCACGTTCGAGATGAAGTTCCGGAAGAAGTGCCACTGTCCGTGCATCTCGGCGAGGACGGTGTCGAGACCGGCCTCGCGCAGTGCCTTGAGGCCGGAGCCGACGCCGTACCAGCCGGGCACGATCTGCCGTGACTGGGTCCAGCCGAAGACCCACGGGATGGCCCGCAGCCCGTCCAGGCCCGCGCCGGAGTCCGGACGCCGCGACGGGCGCGAACCGAGGTGCAGTTCGGCGAGCTGGTCGACGGGGGTGGAGGCGAAGAAGTACGCGGGCAGGTCGGGGTCCTCGACCAGCTTGCGGTACGCGGCGTGCGCGGCGTCGGAGACGGTGTCCATCGCGGCGTCCCAGCGGGCCAGGGCCTCGTCGGACTGACGCGGGGCGGTGTGCAGCGCGGAGGCCTGGAGGGTGGCCGCGACGGTCAGTTCCAGGTTCTCCCGGGCGAGCGCCGGGATGAGGTACTTGTCGGAGATGACCTCGCCCTGCTCGGTCACCTTGATCTCACCCTCCAGGGTGCCCCACGGCTGCGCGAGGATCGCGTCGTGCGAGGGGCCGCCGCCGCGGCCGACGGTGCCGCCGCGGCCGTGGAAGAGCCGCAGCCGTACGCCGTAGCGGTGCGCGACGTCGCGCAGCCGGCGCTGTGCCCGGTGGATCTCCCACTGCGAGGTGGTGATGCCGCCGAACTTGGAGGAGTCGGAGTAGCCGAGCATGACCTCCTGCACGTCGCCGCGCAGGGAGACGAGCCGGCGGTACGAGGGATCGGCGAGCATCTCGTCGAGGATGACGTCGGCGGCGCGCAGCTCGTCGGTGGTCTCCAGGAGCGGCACGATGCCGATCTTGGCCCAGCCGCCGTGCAGATCGAGCAGTCCGGCCTCGCGGGCCAGGACGGCGGCAGCGAAGACGTCGTCGGCGCCCTGGCACATCGAGATGATGTAGGACTCGATGACCTCGGGGCCGAACCGCTCGAAGGCTTCCTTGATGGTGTGGAAGACGCCGAGGGTCTTCTCGCCGGCGGCGTCCAGCGGGGCCGGGGTCGGGGCGAGCGGGCGGCGCGAGCGCAGTTCCTTGGCGAGCAGCTTCTGCCGGTAGTCGCGCGGCATGTCCGCGTAGCGCCAGGACTCCTCGCCGAGCCGGTCGAAGAGCTGGCCCAGCGCGTGGTGGTGGGCGTCGGCGTGTTCGCGTACGTCCATGGTGGCGAGTTGCAGGCCGAACGCGGCGAGCGTGCGGATGGTGCGGTCCATCCGGCCGTCGGCGAACAGGCCGCCGCGGTGCTCGCGCAGCGAGGTCTGGATGAGCTCCAGGTCGGCGATGAGCTCGGCTGTGCCGAGGTAGTCGCAGCCGGGGCGGTGCGGGGTGCCGCCGGCGAGACGTTCGCGGGTGTTGACGAGCTTCTGCCGGATGCAGGTGGCCTTGAGGCGGTACGGCTCCTCGGCGTTCAGCCGCTTGTAGCGGGGGCTGATCTCGGGGAGGCGTTCCAGGTCGGCCTGGAGCGAGGTCAGCAGTTCGTCGGTGGCGCCGGTGTAGCGGATGGAGTTGGAGAGCTGCGCGCGGAGGTGGTCGACGAGCTCCAGCGCGTCGGTGATGCCGTGCTCGTGCTGGAGGATCAGTACTTCGCGGGTGACGGCGGGCGTCACGTTGGGGTTGCCGTCGCGGTCGCCGCCGATCCACGTGCCGAAGGTGAGCGGGCGGGTACCGGCGGGCAGTTCGATGCCGACGCGCTCCAGCTCGGCCGCGAGGTCCTCGAGTACGTCCCCGACGGCATTGGCGTGCAGTTCGTCGAGGTAGTAGATGGCGTTGCGGGCCTCGTCGGCAGGCTCGGGGCGCACGACGCGGAGTTCGTCGGTCTGCCAGATGAGGTCGATGTTCTCGGCGAGGCGCAGGTCCTGGCGGCGCCGGTCGGCGTCGATGACCGGCGTATCCAGCAGTTCGGCGATGCGGCGGAGCTTGTTGAGCACGGAACGCCGGGCGGCCTCGGTGGGATGCGCGGTGAAGACGGGCCGTACGTTGAGGTTCTTGACGGTCTCGCGCAGGTGGGCCGGATCCGCGTCCTTCAGCCGGTCGGCGGTGCGGGCGAGGAGCCCGCCCTCGGCGGCGCGGCGGTCACGCATCTCGTGGGCGCGGTGGACCTGTTCGGTGACGTTGGCGAGGTGGAAGTACGTGGAGAAGGCGCGCACGAGCTGTGCGGCGGTCTCCAGGTCCGTGTCACCCAGGAGTTCGGCGGCGGCCTCACCGTCGGTGCGGGTCAGGGCGCGGACGCGCTCGACGAGGTCGAGGAGTTCCTGGCCCTCCTGGCGTACCAGGGTCTCGCCCAGCAGATCGCCGAGGCGGCGGATGTCGGCGCGCAGCTCGGGGCTGGCGGCGGGGGTCTGGTCGGCACTGCTCACAGTGTGCGGCTCCTTGCAGTGAATGAGGAGGTGTGTCGCGAAGCGACTCCCAACAAGGGTGGCGGTGGGAGACGGGCGGGCACGAGGTCTTCCGGGGCCGCGGCCGGCAGCGGTGCTGACGCCACCCCGGGAAAGCAGAGTGCGGACCGCGCTGTCCGACCCCCACAGGATAGGTGTCCACACTCTGGGCACTGCTCCGCCCCGATCGGGTTTCCCTTCGTGGACGGCCCGACGCGCTCTCGTGCGGCGGGCCGTCGCGCTGCCATACTTACGTAAGCGTAGGTTACGGATGCGTAGCCGCAGCAGTCCGTCGTACTCCTCATCCCCAGGGGATCCCCCATGAACACCAGCCACGCTGCGGTCGACGAGGCCCAGCCGCCGGCGGCCGATGACCAGGCCCTTCCCTCCGCCACGCTCGGCGGGGACAGTAAACGGTCGGTCGAGCAGTTCGCTCTCCTGTTGTTCATCGTGGTGCCGTTCGTGGCGCTCGTCGCGGCGGTGCCGCTGGCCTGGGGCCGGGGCGTGAGCTGGCTCGACGTGGGTCTGCTCGTGGCGATGTACTTCATCGGCTGCCACGGGATCACGATCGGTTTTCACCGCTATTTCACCCACGGTTCCTTCAAGGCGAAGCGCCCGCTCCGTATCGCTCTGGCCGTCGCGGGTTCACTGGCCGTGGAGGGCCCGCTGGTGCGTTGGGTGGCGGATCACCGCAAGCACCACCGCTTCTCGGACGTGGAGGGCGATCCGCACTCGCCGTGGCGGTTCGGCGAGAGCCTCCCGGCCCTGCTGAAGGGGCTGTGGTGGGCGCATATCGGCTGGATGTTCGATGAGGAGCGGACGCCGCAGCAGAAGTACGCCCCCGACCTGATCAAGGATCCGGCGCTCCGTGGGATCTCGCGCCACTTCCTCACCTTCACGACCGTGTCGCTGCTGCTTCCGCCGCTGGTCGGCGGTCTGGTGACGCTGTCGTGGTGGGGGGCGGCGACGGCCTTCTTCTGGGGCTCTCTCGTCCGGGTGGCGCTGCTGCACCATGTCACGTGGTCGATCAACTCCATCTGCCACGCGGTCGGCAAGCGTCCGTTCAAGTCCCGGGACCGGTCGGGGAACGTGTGGTGGCTGGCGGTGCTGTCGTGCGGCGAGTCCTGGCACAACCTGCACCACGCGGATCCGACGAGTGCGCGGCACGGTGTGATGAAGGGGCAGATCGATTCGAGTGCCCGGCTGATCCGCTGGTTCGAGAAACTGGGCTGGGCGTCCGACGTGCGCTGGCCCGACGCCGCCCGGATCGAGTCCCGCCGTATCGACTCCCGGCGCGACCCCGCGCGCGCCGACGCGGCATGATTGACGACGTGGCGACCGACTCCAGAAACAGCAGCGAGAACAACCGTCCCCCCTCCGCCCGGCGCACCCGCCGGGTGCGGATGACCGGCAAGGAACGCCGCGAGCAGCTGCTGGACATCGGGCGTACGCTCTTCGCCGACAAGGGCTTCGAGGGAACGTCGGTCGAGGAGATCGCGTCCCGGGCCGGTGTTTCCAAGCCGGTCGTCTACGAGCACTTCGGCGGCAAGGAGGGCCTGTACGCCGTCGTGGTGGACCGCGAGATGCGCCGGCTCCTCGACATGGTCACCGGCGCCCTGACCGCGGGCCACCCCCGCGAACTCCTGGAACAGGCCGCGTTCGCCCTGCTCGACTACATCGAGACGTACACGGACGGTTTCCGCATCCTGGTCCGCGACTCCCCCGTCGCCCAGTCGACCGGCACGTTCGCCTCCCTCATCAGTGACATCGCCACCCAGGTGGAGGACATCCTGGGCCTGGAGTTCAAGGCCCGCGGATTCGACCCGAAGCTGGCCCCGCTGTACGCCCAGGCCCTGGTCGGCATGGTCGCCCTGACCGGCCAGTGGTGGGTCAACGCCCGCAAGCCGGAGAAGGCGGAGGTCGCGGCCCATCTGGTGAACCTGGCCTGGCACGGTCTGGAGAACCTGGAGTCGAAACCGCGGCTGGTGGGGCACCGCAAGAGCTGAGGGGGCGGCGCATGGCAGCTCCGGTGGGGGTCGCGTCGCCGCTGGTGAGGTCGTAGAGGCGCTTTCCACGGGCCACGGATGTTCTGCACCGCCGCGCCAAGGCGCCCCACGGATCAGGCAGGGGGTCCACGGTACAGGGCGGCCGGGCCGGGCTGGTGTGAGCTGCCCCGACCCCGCTGCGCGTCCGCGAGCCGGGATTCAGTCGCTGACCTCGACGGACCCCGTGATCCTGCCACAGCCGAAGTGGTCCAGCACCGTCACGTCGTACCGTCCGGGGTCCGCGTCCTGCCGAATGGTCGCCTCCCCCTCGTAAGCCTTGCCGCGGAACGTCAGCTTCGCCGGTCCGTCGAAGGCGTCCGAGGAAGCGGAGACCTTCTTCTCCTCAGGGTCGGGGCCCTCGTCGCTCGCGGTCAGTTCCACCTGCTCGCCGGGGTCGGCCTCGCCGGACGAGAAGAGACTCGGCTCCACCAGGTAGGGGTACGGGGCGCGTTGCTTCCCTGCGGCGGTCCTGGTGACGCTGAACTCGGCGGTGACGACGTCTTCACCGCCCGCGTCCCGCATTACGGCCGTGTAGTGGCCGACAGGACGGGAGATGTAGGCGCGGCCCTCCAACTCGCCTTCAGGGAGCGGGGTTGCCGTCCCGTCAGCGCCGTAACTCGTGCCGGACAGAGACACCTTGCCGCCGCTGAACGCTTTCGAGTAGATCCTCCGGGTCGCCCGCCGGCCGAACCACCGCCTTCGGTACGGACCTTGACCGTGGCGTACGCACAGCGAGCGCCCGCGTTCTCGACGGTCAGCGTGTATCCGCCGCCGTTCCCGACCGCGCCGGAGGGCGCATCGGAGGGCCCGCCGGAAGGGCCACCGGAAGAAGCCGTGCAGGCAGACACGCCGAGCAGGGAAACCACTACCCATACACCTCGCATACGTGCGAGTGTTCGATAACGTGCGGTGATCATTTAGGCATTATCGCAAGTTCAGTCGGTCTGCCGCCTTCCGATCGCACATCCCGATCACATCCCGATCCGGACGTTCCGGGGCCCGTCTCCGGTCCGCCCGGCCCAGCGAAAGGCACCTCTGCACTTACTCTGGGCCGACCACGCCAAACTGATCACTGCCGGCGAGTTCACCGACAACGGCTGGCAGGACGACCTGATCGTGGTGTGGACCGACGGCGAGGTGTCCAACTACATAGACACCGCCCAAGGCGGCCTCGGCAAGGAATACACCCTGGTCACCCCGGGTACCACCGCCCGTCTCGCCGATGAGCTCCCGCTCCTTCGCGGCGCTGTGGGAATCCCCGAGGGAAGCACCGGCCCGCACGGCAAGCCGCGCGTCGTCCGGGTACACCCCCAGCGATGACCGCCGGTGAGTGATCGCCGGGCCCGTACGGATCACCCTGTACGGGCCTGGTCGCGTTCTGTCGAGGACGGCGGCCGCGTCGGGGCGCGTACGGAGGGTTCAGCCCTCCTGCAGGTGCGGAGCGAGTGCTGTCATCCACGAGGCGCGTACGGCGTTCCACTCCTTGGCGCACCCCTTCGCCCGCTCGGCGGGCAGGGTGTCCGGGCCTACCAAGCCCCGATGACGGCTGGGAGCGGCGCCGTAGACGTAGCAGCGGTGGTTGACCGCACGCTGACCGTCCGAGGAGTGCTCGTCGGGCCCGTCGTCGACATCCTCGTTCATGACCTCGGACAGGTGCCAGGCCTCGGCGGCCGCGAGCAACTGCTTTTCGCCGGCGGCGCCCTTGCGCAGCAGCATCAGGGCGGCGAACTGGTCGGCGAAATCCTCCTCCCGGCCGTGCACGCGCAGTTCGAGGACATCCACGAGGGCGTGCGCCGTCTCGTGGAACAGCGATTCCAGCATGACGGCCGCCACGTCGTCGTCCGCCCGCCGGGGTCCGGCCCGCCGGAAAAGCTCCCGCGTTTCGGAGACTTCGTCGTAGCAGACCTCCACGTGGGTGAGCTCGGGATCGTAAGAGGACCCTTCGCCGTCACACGAGACCACGCCGACGGATATCAGCCGGTCCACCTCGACCAGAGCGGCGACCGCCGACGCGGCCTCCTCCACCACCTTCCGCCTTCGCAGGAACGCGGCGTCGCCCCGGTCGGAGCCCGTCGGCGCCTCGTACCGGATCGCGATGCCCGAGCCTTCCGCCTCGGTACGGGAGACATCCGGCTTCTGGCAGCCGGACACACCGGCGACCGCTACCAGCGCCATCCCCCCAAGGCACGCGCCGAACCGGCCCGCCGACCGCATCAACCCACCCGCTTCCCCGCATACTCGCCGTCACCACCATCCGGCCCCGGCGTTGGGGACCAGCGGAGAGGCCGCCCCAACTGGAGTGGCCCTCTCTGTGATACTCCGGAGACGGTGGCGTCAGACGGGCCGGTCAAGTCCGCTGCCCTTGACTCCGCCGAAGAACGCGGTGAACGCGTCGGCGGTGACGGCGAGGACGGGACATTGCGTGAGCTTCGAGTCGCGGATGCCGGTCGCGCCGTCCGCGAACGCCACCTCGACGCAGTTGTCCCCACCTGAACTAAAGCTGCTCTTAGTCCAGTGCGATCCGCGCAAGTCGGCTGGCGCTCTCACGTCAACTCCTCGCCCTTCACACCGTTCACGAACGCGGTGAACGCTTCCGCAGTCACAGGGAGTACGGGCCCCTGCATTGCTTTCGAGTCCCGGACCCCGACCCACAACCTGGCGAATGCGACCTCCACACACTCGTTGTCGGCTGCGCTGTAGCTGCTCTTCGTCCAGCCCGTAGCAGCGAACTGAGCATCGGTTGGTGCGTTGTTCATCGGATCAGCTCCTGTCGTGCTGCGGCCAGCAGTTCGACGCTGTTCGACGTATCGGCCGCTTGGGATCGCAAGTAATCAAACATCAGCTTGTAGCTCTGCACTTCGGTGGGGGCGTCGAGATACAAGCCGCGCTTGTGCAGTTCGAGGTAGACCACGTTCATGCTGTTGAGCGGATTCTTCTCGTCGTCCCGTCCAAGGATCAGAAAGTGTCCGCCGGACCCTGCTGCGTGAGCCCCCGCGGCGAACTTGAGCACCTGGATGTCCACGTTGGGACGCTGGGCCATGGCGCTCAGGTGGTCGATCTGCGCGGACATCACGTCCGGACCCCCGACAGGGCGGCGGAGAACAGCGTCGTCGAGAACGACCCACAAGTGAAGGGCGGGCGAGCGCTCCAGGATCGCCTGACGCTTGATTCGTGCGTCGACCTTGTCTGCGATCGCGTCCGCCTCCGCCCGGACGTCCTGCGCCCGATGGAGCGCAAGCGCGTAGTCAGGCGTCTGGAGCAGCCCGGGAACCAGCGCGTTGGCGTAGACGTGCTCGTACTCGGCCACGTCTTCGAAGGACATCAGCGGGTCCATGACTTCAGGCAAACCGGGGTGATCCATCCACCAGCCGTTCTGCTGGTTGCGGACGAGCTCGACCAACGCCTCGCGTTCTTGAGGTGAAGCACCGCAGGTTTCCGCGAGCGCGCTCACGGTGGGCACTCTGAGCTTGGCGCGGTCCTGCCAGGTCTCGTACCGGTTCACGGTTCCGACGGAGACACCGGCCCGTTTGGCCACCTCGGACTGAGTGAGGCCGGCTCGCATGCGAAGCGCCTTCAGCCCACGAGCGATCTGCATGCGCCCGGCCGGCCCTGCCGAGCCTCGTACGGTCACGGTGCTCCTCCAACGCAGCTGTCCTTGCCGCCAGCTTGTCCAGCGATGCAATCAACACGCCGAGCGTACGCGGCAGTCAGTGCTTCATCTCGGTCCATTGGCGTTCACCCCTCCGGAGGAACTCCATCCATGGAGCTATCGCTGATTGAAATTCAATGACACGGTATTCAACAAGCACTCCATGTGTACTCTTGATCGCTTTTAGTGATCTCGGAGGAGCGCTTTCTCGCGCCAGCCCAGAAAGAAGGGATGGGAGTCATGCCTGCGAAAAGTCCGGCTCCAACCGGCTCCGAAGACGTACGCGCCCAGGTCCACGACCTGGCCTCCCTCGCCCCCGAGACCCGCCTCCGCCTCGCCGGACTCGCCTGCGCCCGCTGCGGCAGCACCGAAGCCCTCCGGCCCGGCGGACACGCGTACACCCGCAGCCCCGGCGGCGGGCGGCTCGGGTGGGCCGTGAAGGTCTGCATGAACTGTCCCGTCAATCCGCCCCAGGAAAGGGAGTTGAGGTCATGACCAGCCTCGCCACCCGCACCACCGCCCGGCTGCGAAGCCTCTTCGCCCCACGCGGCCGGCACCGTGCCCTGCACCCCTCCCCCACACCCCCGCAGGCCGCCTCCCCGGGCTCCTGCCCCGGGCCGTACGCCACCGACACGCCCATCGACGGCCGGGCCACCGCCCTGGTCCGCCCCTACCTGCTCACCCCCGAGCAGCGGCAGCGGCGCCGGGCGCTCTGGCTCGCGACGTACGGCATCGACGTCGGCCCGCGCCGCATCCACGGCATGGAGGTGGCCCGGTGATCCGGCTGCTGCCCTGGACCGGGGCGGACGGGAAGCCCAACTACCTCTCCACTGACGGCACCGGCCCGTTGTCCCGGCTCGCCGACCAGATCGAGTACGTACAGCTCGGCCTCGCGGGCAAGCTCCTCGACCACGTACGAGTCGTGCTCTCCGGGTCCACACCGGAGACCTCGGAACTCAGGCTCCTGACCGCCCAGTTGGCCGACGCACTGCGCGACACCCTGCTCATCGCCGAGAGCCGCGGCAACCGCCTCACCCCGGCGGACACCGATGTGGAGCGCTGAAAGAGGTGCGGTCATGCCGCCGCTCATCGAAATCGTCCACAGCACCCTCGCGCACTGCGTCACCGCTCCACAGGCGCTGGGCCTGGTCTCCTTACCCGGCACAACCCTCGCATCCGCGAGCGCGGCCCGTTGTTGCGTAAGAACGACGGCCCGGTCCTGGGTACTGCCGCCGGACACGGTGGACTCCCTGGAACTGATCACCGGAGAGCTCGCCGCCAACGCCCTGGAGCACAGCGCGAGCCGTTCGATCACCGTTGTGCTGTCCCGTACCGGCCGGACGGCCATCGTCGGAGTGATCAACGAGGGGCGAGGCAGAGCAACCGTGGCGGGCGCGCCATCGCCGGATCAGGAGGACGGGCGCGGGCTGCTGATCGTCGACGCGCTGGCCTCCCGCTGAGGGCAGCGGCGCGCGTGCGGCGGTCTCCTCGTTTGGGCCGAGGTCGACACCAAGCCGACGTCACTCCTTGTGATGACGCCGCTCGATTCCGACCGCTACGGTGAGGGAGCAGGCCCAGAATCCCGTCCATGGGAGGAATCATGACCGCCGAGCCGATCGCCGGGCACAGCAGCCGCTGGCCGGTACCGCCCCAGGACGGATACACGGTGGACGACCTGTTCACCTTGCCCGATCTCCCGCCGCACACAGAGCTGATCGACGGGAGCCTGGTTTTTGTGAGTCCGCAGCGGCGTTTCCACGCCAAGATGATTGACCTGCTGATGAACGGCCTCCGCGGCACAATCCCGGGCAGCCTGAAGGCCGAGCGCGAGATGACCGTAGTGCTGGACCGGCGCAACGGCCCCGAACCCGACGTGTCCGTCGTCCGCGCCGACGCCGCCACCGATCTTGAGCAGACCCGTTTCCAAGCCGCCGACGTCCTCCTCGCCGTCGAAGTCGTCTCCCCCGACTCCGAGGCCCGTGACCGCGATGCCAAACCGCAGAAGTACGCCGCAGCCGGTATCCCGAACTTCTGGCTGGTCGAGATGGCCGGCACCGACCGGCACCCGGTGGTGCGGGTCTACGAGCTGGACCCGGTGTCCAAGACGTACGCCCTGACCGGAATCCACCACGACCGCCTCAAGACGGGTGTTCCGTTCCCGATCGACATCGACATCACACTGGACGCACTCAAACAGCTCTGACCGCCGGGCACGGACCACTGTGCCCCGTTGACCGAACGGGGCGAACACCCCACCGGCCCCACTGTCGGTACCGTACGAAGACCGAACCACCCGCACCGGAGGTCACCGTGAGGGCCCAGCCCGACAGCCCCTACGGACCGCTGATCCCCATGCCTGAGCTCACGCCCGACGCCTTGCGGGCCGCAGTTGCCCGGATCGCCCCCAGTCGCATTCCCGCGCTCACTCAGCATCTGTTCGAGGCCACGACGAACGCACAGCAGACGCAGAGCCTCGCTCCCCTGCGGGCATTCGTCCACTCCTGGGCCGTGTTCGTAGCGACCGAGCGGCATCCCAACCACGCCACCCGGCTGCGCGCACTGGAGCGGATCGTGAACGCGGGCGAGGAGGATCCGGCCGAAGCGATCGCCGAGATACGGCGTATCCGGGAGACAGCCGAGGCGGAGGCCGGACTGCGGTGACCGCCCTGCGGCTCACCCGTCAACCCGCTCCAGGAACTCCAGCCGGTTCCCCACCGGGTCGTGGCTGTAGAAGCGCCGGTGCCCCGGCAGGTCGCCGTCCCAGGTCACCTCCGCGCCGCGTTCCGCCAGCCGGGCCGCGTACGCCTCGATGCCTGTGACGCGCAGGCCGGGGTGGGCCTTCCTCGCCGGGTGGAAGTCGGGGTCGATGCCCACGTGGAGCTGGACCGGGCCCGCCTCGAACCAGCAGCCGCCGCGGGAGGCGAGTGCCGGGGGCTTGGGCAGCTCCGTCATGCCGAGGGTGTCGATGTAGTAGGTGCGCAGGGCGGGCTCCGAGCCTTCCGGGGCGGCCAGTTGGACGTGGTCGAGGGCGGCGATCATCACTTCTCCTTACGGGCCACGGCGAAGATGCGGCGGAACGGGAAGACCGTGCCGTGCGGGCCCCGGGGGTAGGCGGTGCGCAGCAGGTCGCGGTATTCGGCGAGGTACGCGTCGCGGGCCTCGGGGTCGTCGGCCAGGGCCGTCAGGACGGGGCGCAGGCCGGTGCCCTTGACCCAGTCGAGCACCGGGTCCTCGCCGGGCAGCAGATGCAGGTACGTGGTCTCCCAGACGTCCGCAGTGATGCCGGGGGCCGTCAGCGCGTCGAGGTAGGCGGCGGGGCTGAGCACCGCGTCGGCGTGGCGCAGCTCGCCGGCCAGGCGGTCGCGCCAGCGTGGGGAGCCGGCGAGTTCGCGCATCAGGACGTGGCTGGGCTGGTCGAAGTTGCCGGGGACCTGGAAGGCGAACGTTCCGCCGGGGGTGATGGCGTCCAGCCAGACCGGGAAGCGGGCGGTGTGGCCCGGGACCCATTGGAGGAGGGCGTTGGAGACGATCAGGTCGTACGGCTCCTCGGGGGTCCAGGTCGCGGCGTCGGCCTCGGCGAAGTCCAGCAGGGGGCCGGCGTGGGTGCGTGTCTGTTCCAGCATCTGCGGGGAGTTGTCGTAGCCGGTGATGTGCGCCTTCGGCCAGCGGTCGGCCAGCAGCGTCGTCACGTTGCCCGCACCGCAGCCGAGGTCGGCGATCCGGGGTGCGGGGGCGGCCGGAGACTCGGCGATGCGGGACAGGAGGTCGCGGAAGGGGCGGGTGCGATGGTCCGCGTGGCGCAGATACTGCTGCGGATCCCAGGTGGGTGCGGTCATGGAATCAGGATCACGGGAAACTATCTTGATGTCAAGACACTTGAATTCAAGAGACTTCATGTCGACAGACCCTCTACACTGATCCACATGGAGGACGAGGTCGACCGACTGGTCGCTGCATGGCGCCGCGAGCGCCCCGACCTCGACGTGGAACCACTCGAGGTGCTCAGCCGCGTCTCCCGCCTGGCCCGCCATCTGGACCGGGCCCGCCGGATCGCCTTCTCCGAGCACAGCCTGGAGCCGTGGGAGTTCGACGTACTGACGTCCCTGCGCCGGGCCGGTGCCCCCTACCAGCTCTCCCCCGGCCAGCTGCTCACCCAGACCCTGGTCACCTCGGGCACGATGACCAACCGCATCGACCGGCTGACCAAGAAGAACCTCGTCGAGCGGCTCCCCGACCCCAGCGACCGCCGCGGCGTGCTGGTCCGGCTCACCGCCGAGGGGCGCGACAAGGCCGACGAGTCGCTGGCCGGACTGCTCGTCCAGGAGCGCGCCATCCTGGGCGAACTCTCCACCCAGCAGCGGAGTGAACTGGCCGGGCTGCTACGCCGGTTGACTGCCCCGTTCGACAACATTCCCTAACCAGGATTGCGCTGAAGATCTTGGCCGGATCAGCCCCCCAGGGCCTGCCCGGCCGGTTCCGGATCCACCGGTCCGACGCCCGCCCGCCGGGCCAGTGCGACCGCGGCCAGCGTCGAGTGCACGCCCAGCTTTCCCAGCACGTTCTGCATGTGCGTACGCACCGTGTGCGGGGAGAGGTAGAGCCGCTCCGCCACCGCCTTGCGCCCCAGACCCGCGACCATGCAGCGCAGCACCTCGCGCTCGCGCGGGGTGAGCGACTCGACGAGCTGTTCGCTCTCGGTGCGGTGCTTGCGCGCCGCCGTCAGCTCCCGCAGCACGCCCGTGAGCAGGGCGGGGGGCAGGTGCGTCTCGTCGCGCAGCACCCCCCGGATGACCGTGAGCAGCCGTTGCAGCGAGCAGTCCTTGGCCACCCAGCCCGAGGCCCCCGCCTGCAGCGCCAGCGCGGCCCGGCGCGGGTCGTCCCTCTCGGCGAGCACCACCGTGCGCACGGAGGGCCGGCCCGAGCGGACCCCGGCGACCAGCGAGATGCCGTCCACCGGGGCGGCCTCCCCGCTGCGGGGCGCCGGGACGACCGCCCGGTCGCCCCGCACCCCGGCAAGGTTCCGCACCCCGGCCAGAACGCCCAGTTCGGCATCGACCAGCATCACGTCGTAGCCGCGCCCCTCGGCGGCGGCCCGTTCCAGACACCGCAGCGCGGCGGGGCCGCTGCCCGCCGCCGCCACTTCGACGTCCGGCTCGGCCGCGAGCGCCGCCGCGAGCGACTCGGCGAAGATGCGGTGGTCGTCCACCACGAGAACCCGGATACGAACCACAGGCACCCCCATGCTGCCGCTGTTGCTGGGCCACCCCCGGCCCGACGAAGGGACGGAACGGCGGCGGGTACGGCCGCCCGGATCGGGGAGATGGACCGCAGCCCCACGGCCGCCGCCGTGTGTCGACTGCCACCCGCCCCGGGCGCCGTACCCGACTGTCTCGTACCCCTGAATCAGCACCGGCCCCCACCGGTGCTGTGCATCAGCGTACGGCCGTCCGGCCGATGGGGAAGGCTATTCGCAGAAGTGGCAGGCTCTGCTCCGTAGCGTGTGATACGTGATCCGTCGTGAGGCGGAAGTGAATGGGCCTCAGGTCGAGCATCAGGCCAGGCGCCGGGCACCCGCCGAAGGAACTGCCGGGAAGATACGCGGCGCCGCGTACCCCGCCGAGGCGAACGCCGCCAGCACGGACTTGGCGACCGTGTCCGCCTGCGCCTCCTCCACCAGGACGATCGCCGAGCCGCCGAAGCCGCCACCGGTCATCCGCGCGCCGAGCGCCCCGGCCTCGCCCGCCGCGGACACCACCAGGTCCAACTCCGGGCAGGAGACCCGCAGATCGTCGCGGAGCGAGACGTGCCCCGCGTCGAGGACCGGGCCCGCGCCCCGCACATCGCCCGCGTCGAGCAGCGCGATGACCTGCTTCACCCGCTCGTTGTCGCTGACCACATGGCGTACGTAGCGCACCACGGACTCGTCCACGCCGGCCTCGGCCAGGGTGTCCAGGGCCGCGCCGAGTCCGTCGTACGGCAGCTCGCGCAGCGTACGCATGCCGAGTGCCGCCGCCCCCGCCTCGCAGCCGGCCCGCCGCTCGGCGTACGCGCCGTCGCCGAGCGCGTGCGCGACCTGGGTGTCGACGACCAGCAGCCGCAGTCCGTGGGCCGCCAGGTCGAAGGGGACCTGGCGCTGGGTGAGGTCGCGGGTGTCGAGGTACAGCGCGTGGCCCTCGGTGCAGCAGGCGGAGGCCATCTGGTCCATGACCCCGCACGGCACGCCGACGAACGTGTTCTCGGCGCGCTGGCCGATGATCGCCAGCTCCGGGGCGGAGAGCCCCAGTTCGAAGAGGTCGTTCAGGGCCAGCGCGGTGACGACTTCGAGCGCGGCGGAGGAGGACAGGCCCGCGCCGGTGGGAACGGTGGAGGTCAGCTGGATGTCCGCACCGGTGACCGGGTGGCCGGCCTCGCGCAGCGCCCAGAACACTCCGGCCGGGTACGCCGCCCAGCCGTGCCCCTGGCGGGGGGCCAGTTCGTCGAGCCGGAGCCGGACGACGCCGCCCGGTACGTCGGTCGAGTGGAGCCGCAGTTCGCCGTCGGTGCGGCGGGCCACGGCGGCGCGCGCGGTGTGCGGCAGCGCGAGCGGCATCACGAAGCCGTCGTTGAAGTCGGTGTATTCGCCGATCAGGTTGACCCGGCCGGGCGCCGCCCAGATTCCTTCGGGGGCGGTCCCGTACAGCTCGGTGAAAGCGGTGCGCAGCTCGGCGTCGTCGGTCATGGGGCGGTGGGCTCCTCTCGGCGGGCGAACGTCCAGGCGTCGGAGACGATTCCGGTCAGGTCGGCGCGTGACGGCGTCCAGCCGAGCCGCTCCCTGGCGCTGGTGGCGGAGGCGACGAGCACGGCGGGGTCACCGGCGCGGCGCGGGGCCGCGGTCTCGGGGACCGGGTGGCCGGTGACGGCGCGGACGGTCTCGATGACCTCGCGCACCGAGAAGCCGTTGCCGTTGCCGAGGTTGCAGATCAGGTGCTCGCCCGCGGTGGCCGCGTCCAGGGCGAGGAGGTGGGCCTCGGCGAGGTCGGCGACGTGGATGTAGTCGCGGACACAGGTGCCGTCGGGGGTCGGGTAGTCGTCGCCGTACACGGAGATCGACTCGCGCTGCCCGAGGGCGACCTGGAGGACCAGCGGGATGAGGTGCGATTCGGGGCTGTGCCGTTCCCCGTAACTGCCGTACGCCCCGGCCACGTTGAAGTAGCGCAGCGAGACCGCGGCCAGTCGGTGGGCGGCGGCCTCGCCGGTGATCATGTGGTCGACGGCGAGTTTCGTGGCGCCGTAGGGGTTGGTGGGCGCGGTCGCGTCGGACTCGGTGATGGGGGTGGTGACGGGCTCGCCGTAGGTCGCGGCGGTGGAGGAGAAGACCAGGGTCCGTACGTCGGCGTCCCGCATCGCGGCAAGCAGTGCGACGGAGCCGCCGACGTTGTTCACCCAGTACTTCTCCGGGTCCGCGACGGACTCGCCGACCTGGGAGTACGCGGCGAAGTGCAGCACCCCGTCGTACGAGGCGTCCAGCCACTTCGCCGCGTCCTGGACGCGGCCCTCGATGAACTCGGCCCCGGCCGGGACGCCCTCCCGGAACCCGGTCGAGAGGTCGTCGAGGACGGTGACGGCGTGACCGGCCTCCAGCAGGTGCTGGGCGACCACGCTGCCGACGTATCCCGCGCCGCCTGTGACCAGATACTTCTTCTGGGGCTTGCTCACTCGCTCGCTACCTCTCGCAGTCGCTGGGCCGCGGCCTCCGGCGGCACATCGTTGATGAACACGTTCATGCCCGATTCGGAACCCGCGAGGAACTTCAGCTTGCCGGATGTGCGTCGGATGGTGAAAAGCTCCAGATGGAGCCCGAAGTCCTCCCGACCCGGAGCCCGGAACGGGGCCTGGTGCCAGGCCGAGATGTACGGGGTCGGCGGCTCACCGGGGCCGAAGATCCGGTCGAATCGCCTCAAGAGTTCCAGATAGACCTGTGGGAACTCCGTGCGCGCGGCCTCGTCGAGTTCCCTCAGATCGGGGACGCGGCGGCGGGGATGGAGATGGACCTCGTACGGCCAGTGCGCCGCGTACGGCACGAAGGCGACCCAGTGCTCGGCGGCGATGACGATGCGCGAGCCGTCCTTCTCCTCGCGGGCCACGACGTCGTCGAAGAGGTTGCGGCCGGTCTCGGCCCGGTGGGTCTCCATCGAGCGGAGCATCAGCTCGGTGCGCGGGGTGACGAACGGGTATCCGTAGATCTGTCCGTGCGGATGGCCGAGCGTGACGCCGATCTCGGCGCCCCGGTTCTCGAAACAGAACACCTGCTCGACCTGGGGGAGCCCGGCAAGTTCGGCGGTGCGGTCGGTCCATGCCGCGAGGACCAGGGCCGCCCGGTCCTCGGTGAGGTCGGCGAACGAGGCGTCGTGGTCGGAGGTGAAGCAGACGACTTCACAGCGGCCGGAGTCGCCGGCGAGCGAGGGGAAACGGTTCTCGAAGACGGCGACGTCGTAGTCCGCCTCGGGGATCTCGCTCAGCCGGCCGTCCCGCGAGGGACAGAGCGGGCACTCGTCGGCCGGCGGGTGGTAGATGCGGCCCTGGCGGTGCGAGGCGATGGCGACGCTGTCGCCGAGGAGCGGGTCACGCCGGATCTCGGACGAGGTCGAGACGGCATCGAGGGGCCGCCGGTCGACGGCGTCACGCACGACATCGTCCCGGCTGTCGTAGTAGAGCAGCTCCCGGCCGTCGGCAAGCGTCGTAACCGTCTTCTTCACCAGGTTCCTCCAAACATAACCAAACACAATGAACCACAAGTAAACAGGTGCGTCAATGGCGAAGCGGCGCGGGAGGTACGCGTACTCGGCTCAGCGATCCGGGTCCGCCCGTGCGCCTGAGCTCAGGAAAAGTGTTCAGCTCTGGAACACGAGAGCGTTGATTCCTTCGGGCTCGGTTCGCACAACGAAGGAAGTCGGCCCCGGTGAACCCGGGCCGACGGCTGACACACCGCCTTCAGCGGGAGGCCCGGCCTCTCGGCGGACGCCCGGCGGCACTACTCGATGCCGCCGGGCCCCTGCCCGTCCAGCGGTACCGCCCGGTCCAGCAGGCCGGTGCGGGCCGCGAGGGCCGCGGCCTCCAGCCGGGAGCCGACGCCCAGCTTCATCAGCACCCGCTGCACATGCGTGCGCGCGGTGCTCGACGCGATCCGCATCCCGGCCGCGATCAGCCGGGTGTCCTGCCCCTCGGCGACCCGCACCAGGACCTCGATCTCGCGCGGGGTCAGCAGCTCCAGCAGCCGCTGCCCCTCGTCGTCCGGTCCCGCGGCCGGGTTGAGCAGCTCGGCGAAGGCGCCCTGGAGCAGCTGTGGCGCCACCGCGGCCTCGCCGGCGCGCGCCTTGACCATCGCCCGCTCGACGCCCTCCATGCGCTCGTCGTGGCGGACGTATCCCGCGGCGCCCGCCGCGAACGCCGCCGCGATCCCGCGCGGGCTGGGCACCGGACCGAGCACCACCACGGCCACCTGCGGGCGCTCCCGCCGGATCCGTACGATCGGGTCGAAGACACCGGGCTCGGCGGGCAACGCGGTGCCGAACAGACAGACGTCCGGTGCCCTGCTCACCACCAAATCCGCGGCCCCCGTGGTCGGCGCGGCCGCCGCGAGCACCCGGTGGCCCCGCAGTTTCAGCGCCGAGGCCAGCGCCTCGGCGAGCAGTCGGTGATCGTCGACCACCATGAGCCGCACGCCCATCGAGCACACCCCCGTAGCACCGGCGCCAGACCCCCCGGCCCGCCCTGACCCGGCAAGCTACACGCTTGTTCGACGTTGCGGGCGTCTTACCGGCCAAAAGGCCTGAATGGCCGACTCGGCGCGCATTCAAGATCAGTTGACAGCCCGACGTGTTCGACCGGGCATCGATTCGATCCGCCTGTCGACCATTACCGTTCGACGACGGCAGCGTCCGGGCCGTAGACGTGTGCGGGGGTGGCGCCGACGAACGGACGCCACCCCCGCGCATACGGCGGGCAGTTACTCCCTGATGAAAGCGATCGTCAGGCGGCGGCTCGTGTCCAGGGATCCCATGGGCTTACTCGCCATGGTGCTGGCCAGGTACAAGTGCCCCTCGTTGTAAAGGAATTCGGAGAAGTCCGGCGTGAAGCTGGTCTCCGCCTCGCGGACGGACCGGTCGCTCGGGTTCTCCATCAGCACCGTCTGCTTGAACGTGGCACCGTCGATGGAGACGACCTGGCCGCCCTTGTCGTACGGGGGCATCCGGTACGCGATGATGTTGCCGCCGTCCATGCGGACCGGGAACATCGTGTAGCGCTCACCCGCGTCGGCCCGGTCGCTGGTCGGCTTGCCGGTCGTGAGGTCGAAGGAGACGATCTCGTTGGTGTCGCCGTACTCGCCGGTGCCCTCATGGGCCTCGGTCGGCACGTAGATGCGGTTGTTGCCGACGGCCAGCTGGCTGCAGCTCTCGACCTCGGTGGAATGGCACCGCGCGGCGTACTTCTCGCCGTCCGCCGCGATCCTGGTGAGCAGCTTGCCGGTGGAGGCGTCGATCGAGAAGAAGTCCGAGATGCCGCTGCCGTCACCGGCGGTGTCGCCGACGTCGGCCGCGACGACCAGCGGCTTGGTGGAAACGATGCTCGCGTAGTCGACACCGGGCGGCATCTTGTACGAGGAGATCGGGGCGCCGGTCGTCGGGTTCAGTGCCTGGATGACGAGCTGCGGGTCTTCGTACGTACCGCACTTGCGGACCACGGCGAGCGCGTCGCCGCCGCCGTAGCCGGTGTCGTAGCAGCCGTCGGTGGAGACCTTGGGCTTCCAGCGCTCGGCGCCGGTGTTGAGGTCGAACGCCGCACCGCCCTCGGTACCGGCCGCGGCGACCGTGGTACCGCTGAGCGTTATCTCGTTGTACCTGACCGGCGCGTCACCGCTGGTGGCGGCGGTCACCGACTTGCTCCACATCAGCTTGCCGGTGTTCAGGTCGAGCGCGCCGACCTGGTTGCACGGCTGGTACTTCTTGGCCGCGGTCGGCTTGCCCGCCTCGAAGGCGATGGCCGTCTTGTAGTCCTTGGACATGTGCCGGGAGGCGGCGCAGACCTGGCCGGCCAGCGGGATGGACCACAGCTTGGTCCCCTTGGCCAGGTCGTAGCCGACGATCTCGTTCAGACCGGACTTCACGTATGCCTTGTCGGTCAGCCAGGAACCGTCGACCTTGGTGGTGTCGGTGACCTTCGGCAGCGGCAGCTGGAAGGCGACCTTGGACCTGGGGTCCGCCGGTGCCTTCTCCCTTCCGCCGCCACCGACCGCGCCGCTCCGGCCGCCGCCCTTGCCCTCGGCGGTGCCGCCGCTGGTCTGGGACGCCTCCTCCTTCTTCTTCTTGCCGTCGTCACCGCCGCTGGAGGAGTACCAGATGCCACCGGCGACGATCAGCACGACGGCGACCGAGGCGGCGACGATGATCTGCATCTGGGTGCTGAATTTCTTGCCGCCGTTCCCGTCGCCGTTCCCGTTCTGCTGCGGCGGGTACTGCTGCTGCATCGGGGCGGTCGGGTAGCCGTACCCCTGCTGGGGCGGCTGACCGGGCGGCAGGCCCTGCGGGTAGCCGTACCCCTGCTGCGGCTGACCGGGCACGGGCGCCTGCGGGAAGCCGTAACCGGGCTGCGGCTGACCGGGCACGGGCGCCTGCGGGAAGCCGTAACCGGGCTGCGGCTGACCCTGCGGGTAGCCGTAACCCGGAACCGGCTGCTGCGGCGGGCCCGCGGGCGGCGGGGCCTGCGGGGCGCCGAATCCGCTCGCGGGCGGGGTGGCCGGCTGCTTGCCGAACGGGTCGGCGGGCGGCGGTGCCGGCGCGCCGAACCCACCCGGCGGGGGGTCCTGCGGGGCACCGAACCCACCCTGGGGCGGCTCGTTGGGCGGCTGGGGCGGCTGCGTCATGGCGTACGTACCTCGGGGGGGAAGGGAGAGTCGGTGAGTCGGGGCGGGCAGCGGCAGCGCGAAGCGGCTCGGGCCGCTGCCCGCCGTGAGAGGTCTTCGTGAGCCGTCAGTTGCCGAAGGCCATCATGGTCTTCGTCTCCAGCTCTTCCTTGTCGTTTCTCGCGCTGACCCGTCCGCTCGCGATGAAGGAACGGCCACCGGCGTAGACGATCTTCGTGTCGTAGAAGGTGCTCTCGATCTGGGACGTCGACACGGGGTGCTTCAGCACCATCTTCACGGCGCCGCCGGTCGGTGCGAGGGTGGCGATCCCGCCGCCCTTGCTGTAACCGGCCTCCACGTACAGCAGTACGTCGGCGCCCTCCATGCGCAGCGGCTTCACCATGCGCTCGGCCGGGGCCGCGGCCTTCCACTTGGGCTTGCCGGTGTTCAGGTCGAACGCCACGACCTTGTTCGTACGGGCGAGGCCGCTGGAGTCCTGCGAGGTCGCGATGTAGAACGTGTTGGCGTCGGCGGCGACACCGGTGCAACCGTCCAGGGACTTACGGAAGATCGCGAAGGCGCTTCCGCAGTCCGGCGCGAACTTGTCGCCCTTGTCACTGACGAGCCCGGAGCGGAACGAGCCGTTCTCCTTGAGGGAGAGGATGCTCCACTCCTTGTCCTTCTTCAGGGAGACCACCAGCGGGCTCACCGAGAAGACCCGGTCGATCTCCCAGCCGCGCTTGGGCCGGTAGGTCCACTTGGGCTTCCCGGTGGTCGGGTCGAGCTCCTGGACCTGGTGCTGCGGATTGTAGACGTCGTCGGTGCGGCAGTTGGAGGCGGCGATCAGCTTCGGCCCGCCCGCGAAGGCGAACGGCTGGCAGTCGCCCGGCTGCTTGCCGAACAGTTCCTTGCCGTCGCTGACCTGGTACGCGCTGGAGTTGCCGGTGCGCCCGACCGCCACGGTGTTGCCGCTGATGGCGAGCGAGATCTCCGACATTATGTCCCAGATGCCGTTCTTCTTGATCGACTTCTTCCAGCCGGCCTTGCCGGTGTTGAGGTCGATCATCTGGAGGTCCGCGCAGACCGCCTTGTCGGTGGTGCCGTTATTGATTCCGATGACGATCTTGCCGTCGGTGGTGGTCTGCGAGGGCGCCGCGCACAGGTCTGCGGGCAGTTTCAGCGTCCACTTCTGCTTGCCGTCGGCCACGGAGTAGCCGGAAATGCTGCGGTACATGCCCTTGACGACGGTGTCGCCGACGACCCAGGGGCCGTACACGTCCGAGCCGTTGCGCGGCAGGTCGATGTCGTTCTTCTGCAGCCAGAGGACCTTCGCCTCGCCCGGCTTGCGGCCGGCGTTGAGGTCGTCGTCGCTCTCGCGGCCGTCGCCGTCACTGTTGCCGTTGCCCTCGTCGACGGAGGGCGAGGTGCTCGGCTTGGCGTCGTCGCTCTTCCCCGCGACGGGCTTCTTGTCGTCGCCGCCCCCGTTCGTGGCGACGAAGATGCCGCCGCCGATCACGAGGAGCGCGACGACCGCGGCGCCGACGATCAGCGCGGGCTTGCGCTTGAAGAGGCTGCCACCGCCGGGGCCGCCCGGGGCCGGTGCGCCGGGGTACTGCTGCTGCGGGTAGCCGTAACCGGGCTGCGCCTGCTGGCCGTACGGGCCGGGCTGCTGGTTGTACGGGCCCGGCTGCTGCGCCTGACCGTACGGACCCGGCTGCTGGTTGTACGGGCCGGGCTGCTGCGCCTGACCGTACGGACCGGGCTGCTGGCCGTAGGGGCCCGGCTGCTGCTGGTTGTACGGGCCGGACTGCTGGGGATGGCCGTAACCGGGGGCCTGACCGGGTATCTGGCCCGGCGCCTGGCCGGGGGACTGAGGATAGGCGTAACCGGGCTGCGCGGGCGGCGGGGACTGCGGAGCCGGCGGGGACTGCGGCGGCGGGGACTGCGGCGGCTGCGCGGGCGGCGGGGTCTGCGGCGGCCCCTGGGGCGGCTGAGGACTTCCCGACGGCGGCTCCTGCGGTGCGCCGAATCCCCCCTGCGGCGGTTGCTGGCTGGGCGGCTGGGTCATCAGCACGTCCCCCTTCGTGCGGTCCGGTGCCCGTTCCGGTCTCCCCCGCGATTCCGCGGAGTTCGAAGGGTCCGACAAGACCCCGTGAACTCCGCGGAAAGGAGCGAATCGGGCATGGATCCCGCAGTGTTACGACAGTCGAGCGGGGCTTCTTTGTACCACCCGCGTCACCACGGACACCGGGTCGGTCCACCCCCTGTTCCCAAGGGAGAACCGGCCCGTGATGCCGCCGTTACGCCTCGGACCGTCAGTTGCCGAAGCCCACGATCGACTTCATCGACTTCTCCGCCTCGTCATCGATCCCGCTGATGCTCGCGTGCACAAGGAAAGAGCGCCCGTTCGCATAGGCGACCCGGGAAAGGAAGAAGCCCCTTTCGACCGCGGAGGCCGCCGCCGGATGCCGCAGCACCATCTGCGGTGTGCCACCCGTGGGCGGGAGGGACGCGATACCGCCGCCCTTGTTCTTCTCCGCCGCCACATACATCAGCAGCCTGCCGCCCTCCACCCGCATCGGCATCATGGTCTGACCGGCCGGCGCCGCGGCCTTCCACTTGGTCCGACCGGTGTTCAGGTCGAAGGCCACGACCTTGTTGGTGGGATGGCGGGCCGCCATGTCGGGCTTCGTCGCCAGGTAGACCGCCCGGTCGTCGGCCGTCACGCCGAGGCAGTTGTCGAGACTCTTGCCGTCGGTGAGGAGCTCCTCGTCGCACTCCGTCACGTAGTCCTCGGTGCCACCGACCAGTTGGGAGCGGTAGGTGCCGTTCTCGTTGAGCACGAGGACGGCCCACTTGTCGTCCTGCTTCAGCGAGACGACCGGTGGGTTCGCCGAGTAGAACTGCGCGACCTGCCAGCCCTTCTTGACCTTGTACGTCCACTGGACCTTGCCGGTGACCGGGTCGATCCGCTGCACCTGCTGCTCCTTGTGGTCGTCGGCCGCCGTCTGACAGCTGGTGGCGGCGATCGCCACGGGACCGCTCGCGAAGCCGAACGGCTGGCAGTTCCCCGGCAGTTTCCCGAAGAGCACCTTGCCGTCACTGACCCGGAAAGCATCCGTCCTGGTGGTGCGCCCCACGGTCACGGTGTCGCCGTTGATCGCCATCGCGACCTCGGAGAGCTCGTCCCAGACGCCGTGGCGCCTGTAGGTCTTGTGCCAGCCGGCCTTGCCGGTCGTGAGGTCGACCATCTGGAGCGCGTCGCAGAACGCCCGGTCCCCGTGGCCGGACTTGATCCCGAGGACGATCTTGCCGTCGGCGGTGGCCTGCGAGGGCGCCGCGCACAGATTCGACGGCATGCGAAGGCTCCACTTCTGGCGACCGTCGGTGACCGAATAGCCGGAGAGCGTGTGGAACATGGCCTTGACGATGGTGTCGCCGACGATCCAGGGGCCGTACACGTCCGAGCCGTTGCGCGGCACGTCGACGCCGCCCTCCTGGATCCAGAGGACCTTCGCCTCGCCCGGCTTGCGCTGGGCGTTGAGCGCGTCGGCCTCCGCGCGGAGGTCGCGCGTGCCCGGACTCGGGTTCCCGGCCTTGTCGTCGCCCCCGTCACCGGAGGAGCTCGGCCCGGGATCGGTGCTCGCCTTCGCCGTGGGCTTCGACGCGTCGTCGCCGCTCCTGGCGAACCAGATGCCACCGCCGGCCAGCAGCACCACCGCGAGCACGCCACCGATGACCGCTCCGCGTCGCCCCCGGAAGAACCCTCCGCCACCGGGCCGCGGCTGTGGCTGCGGGCTGAATCCGGGCTGCGGCTGCGGCGATTGGCCGTACGGACCGGGCTGCGCGGGGGCGTTGTACGGACCGGGCTGCGTCGAGGCGTTGTACGGTCCCGGCTGCGCGGGGGCGTTGTACGGTCCCGGCTGCGGCGGCGCGTTGTACGGACCGGGCTGCGGAACACCGTACGGCCCCGGCTGTACGGGCGTGCCGTACGGCCCTGCGGCCTGGCCGGGCGCATCGTACGGCCCTGCGGCCTGGCCGGGCAGCGGCGCGGAGCCGTATCCGGGTGGGGGCGAGGACGGCTGAGCCGGCCCCGGTGGCGGATCGTACGGGGCCCCGAAGCCTCCCTGCGGCGGTTGCTGGCCGGGCGGCTGGGTCATCAGCACGTCCCCCTTCGTGCGGACCGGTCCGGCGTCTGTTACCTGCGCCGGGCGAGCATCCTTTCTACCACCCGCCCCACAGACCACACCGGTCACACCGAAGGCACCGCAGCGATCAGGCTTCCTCGGCCAGTTCCAGCCAGCGCATCTCCAACTCATCGCGCTCCGCGACCAGTTCGCGCAGCTCCGCGTCCAGCTTCGCCACCTTCTCGAAGTCCGTGGCGTTGTCCGCGATCTGGGCGTGCAGCGCGGTCTCCCGTGTCGACATCTTGTCGAGCTGCCGCTCCACCTTCTGCAGTTCCTTCTTCGCCGCGCGTGCGGCCTGCGGGGAGACGGTCGCGGCCGGCGCGGCCTTCTCCTTGGCCGCGGGCGCGGCGGAGGGGGTGGCCGCCTCCTCCATCCGCTGCCTGCGCTCCAGGTACTCGTCGATCCCACGCGGCAGCATCCGCAGCGCGCGGTCGCCGAGCAGCGCCATCACCCGGTCCGTGGTGCGCTCGATGAAGAACCGGTCGTGGGAGATCACGATCATCGACCCGGGCCAGCCGTCGAGGAGGTCCTCCAGCTGGGTCAGGGTCTCGATGTCGAGGTCGTTGGTGGGCTCGTCGAGGAAGAGGACGTTCGGCTCGTCCATCAGCAGACGCAGGATCTGGAGCCGGCGCCGCTCACCGCCGGAGAGGTCGCCGACCGGGGTCCACTGCTTCTCCTTCGAGAAGCCGAACTGCTCGCAGAGCTGGCCCGCGGTCATCTCCCGGCCCTTGCCGAGGTCGACCCGGTCCCGTACCTGCTGCACCGCTTCGAGCACCCGCAGGTTCGGGTTCAGCTCATGGACCTCCTGGGAGAGGTAGGCGAGCCTGACCGTCTTGCCGACGACGACCTTCCCGGCGGCGGGCTGGGTGTCGCCCTGCGTACGGGCCGCCTCGGCGAGCGCCCGCAGCAGCGAGGTCTTGCCCGCGCCGTTGACCCCGACCAGGCCGATCCGGTCGCCGGGGCCCAGCTGCCAGGTGAGGTGGGTGAGCAGCGTCTTGGGTCCCGCCTGGACGGTCACGTCCTCCAGGTCGAAGACGGTCTTGCCGAGCCGCGCGTTGGCGAACTTCATCAGCTCGCTGGTGTCGCGCGGCGGCGGCACGTCGGCGATCAGTTCGTTGGCCGCCTCGATGCGGTAGCGCGGCTTGGAGGTACGGGCGGGGGCGCCACGGCGCAGCCAGGCCAGCTCCTTGCGCATCAGGTTCTGCCGCTTGGACTCCTCGGTCGCGGCGATCCGCTCCCGTTCGGCCCGGGCGAAGACGTAGTCGCTGTAGCCGCCCTCGTATTCGTGGACCGTGCCGCGCTGGACGTCCCACATGCGCGTACAGACCTGGTCGAGGAACCAGCGGTCGTGGGTGACGCAGACGAGCGCCGAACGGCGTGCCCGCAGATGGCCGGCGAGCCAGGAGATGCCCTCGACGTCGAGGTGGTTGGTCGGCTCGTCGAGGACGATCAGGTCCTGCTCGGCGATGAGCAGCTTGGCCAGCGCGATGCGGCGCCGCTCACCGCCGGAGAGCGGCGCGATGACGGTGTCCAGACCATGCTCGAAGCCCGGCAGGGCGAGCCCGCCGAAGAGCCCGGTGAGCACGTCGCGGATCTTGGCGCTGCCCGCCCACTCGTGGTCGGCGAGGTCGCCGATCACCTCGTGGCGGATGGTCGCCTCCGGGTCGAGCGAGTCGTGCTGGGTCAGGACGCCGAGGCGCAGCCCACCGCTGTGGGTGACGCGGCCGCTGTCCGCCTCCTCCAGCCTGGCGAGCATCCGGATGAGGGTCGTCTTGCCGTCGCCGTTACGGCCCACGACACCGATCCGGTCCCCCTCGGACACCCCGAGGGACACGCCGTCGAGCAGGGCACGGGTGCCGTACACCTTGCTGACCTGCTCGACATTGACCAGATTGACGGCCATTTCACTCCTGCCCCGGGGGATCGATCGACTTCCCAGGGTACGGGGCGGCGGCGGTGCGATGCCCGCTCGCCCTTGCCGCCCACCGCCTCCCGGACGTACGCTTTCCTGTACGTACAGAATTCTGTACGTACAGCTGGGAGGCGAACATGCGGACCATGACCTACACCGAATCGCGGGCGAAGTACGCCGAGACGCTCAACGCGGTCGTCGACGACCGCGAGGAAGTCATAGTGACGCGAGCCGGACACGAACCGGTGGTGATCGTCGCACTCGACGAGTACGAGTCCCTGAAAGAAACCGCCTACCTGCTCCGGAGCCCCGAGAACGCCCGCCGCCTGCTGGCCTCGATAGAGCGCCTGGAGTCCGGTGCGGGCATCGCACGGGAGCTCGCCGAGTGAAATTCGTCTGGGACGAGTCGGCCTGGGAGGACTACGTCTGGTGGCAGGCGCAGGACCGGAAGATCCTCAAGCGGATCAATACGCTGTTGCAGGATGTCGCCCGGAACGGGAACGAGGGCATGGGAAAGCCAGAGCCCCTGAAGCACGGTTTCCAGGGGTTCTGGTCCCGCCGGATCACCGATGAGCACCGGCTCATCTACAAAGTCGTGAACGAAGAGGTCCGCATCGCCGCCTGCCGCTACCACTACGGCCGGTAGCGGCAGCCGGTGTCAGACGACCGTGGCACCCGGCGCCGGGGAGACCGCGGCCCGGGCGTCGCGGCACGTGCCCGAGGTGATCAGCACCTCGGCCACCTTCCGGGCCGACTCCTCGTCCGCCACCAGGAACGCGGTGGTCGGCCCGGAGCCCGAGACCAGGGCGGCCAGGGCACCGGCCCCGGTGCCCGCGGCGAGGGTGTCGGCCAGCGAGGGGCGCAGGGACAGGGCGGCGGGCTGGAGGTCGTTGCTCAGGGCGTCCGCGAGCGCGGTGGTGTCCCCGGCGCGCAGTGCGGCGAGGAGCGCCGGTGAGGCCTCCGGTGCCGGGACGTCCGTACCGGCCGTGAGCCGGTCGAACTCACCGTAGACGGCCGGGGTGGAGAGCCCGCCGTCGGCGACCGCGAAGACCCAGTGGAAGGTTCCGCCGACATCGATCGGGGTCAGCCGCTCGCCGCGGCCGACGCCGAGGGCCGCGCCGCCGACGAGGCTGAACGGGACGTCGCTGCCCAGCTCCGCGCAGATGGCGAGGAGCTCTTCCCGGGTGGCGCCGGTGGACCAGAGGGCGTCGCAGGCCAGCAGGGCGGCGGCACCGTCGGCACTGCCGCCCGCCATGCCGCCCGCGACAGGGATGTCCTTGGCGATGTGGATGTGCACATCGGGGGCGATGCCGTGCCGTTCGGCCAGTGCGATCGCGGCGCGGGCGGCGAGGTTCGTCGCGTCCAGCGGGACCTTCGCGGCGTCCGGGCCCGAGCAGGTGATGCGCAGCTCGTCGGCGGGGGTGACGGTGACCTCGTCGTACAGGCCGACGGCGAGGAAGACGTTGGCCAGGTCGTGGAAGCCGTCGGGGCGCGGGGCGCCGACCGCGAGCTGGACGTTGACCTTGGCCGGTACGCGGACGGTGACGCTCACTCGCCCCTCCCGGAGGGCTCGTTACGGGCGTTCCCGGCGGGCTCGTACCCGGCAGGCTCGTTCCCGGCAGGCTCGTACCCGGCAGGCTCGTACCCGGCGGGCTTGTTCTCGGCGATGGCGGCGAACTCCTCGACCGTCAGCGCCTCGCCGCGGGCCTGCGGCGAGATCCCGGCCGCGACCAGTGCCGCTTCGGCGGCGGGCGCGGAGCCCGCCCAGCCGGCCAGAGCCGCCCGCAGCGTCTTGCGGCGCTGGGCGAAGGCCGCGTCGACGACCGCGAAGACCTCGGTCCTGCTCGCGCTCGTCGCGATCGGCTCGGTGCGCCGGACCAGCGACACCAGACCGGAGTCGACGTTCGGGGCGGGCCAGAAGACGTTGCGGCCGATGGACCCGGCCCGCTTGACGTCCGCGTACCAGTTGGCCTTCACCGACGGCACACCGTAGACCTTGTTGCCCGGCCGGGCGGCCAGCCGGTCGGCGACCTCGGCCTGGACCATGACGAGGGTCCGCTCGATCGACGGGAACCGCTCCAGCATCGTCAGCAGGACCGGCACGGCGACGTTGTACGGAAGGTTCGCGACCAGCGCGGTCGGCGCCGGGCCCGGCAGCTCCCGCACCAGCATCGCGTCGGAGTGCACCAGCGTGAACCGGTCGGCGCGCCCCGGCATCCGGGCGGCGACCGTGGCCGGCAGGGCGCGCGCCAGCACGTCGTCGATCTCGACGGCGACGACCCGGTCCGCCGCCTCCAGCAGCGCCAAAGTCAACGAGCCGAGCCCGGGACCGACTTCGACGACGACGTCGTCCGGGCGGACTTCCGCCGTCCGCACGATCCGGCGAACCGTGTTGGCGTCGATGACGAAGTTCTGACCGCGCTGCTTGGTCGGGCGTACGCCCAGCTCTGCGGCCAGCTCGCGGATGTCTGCGGGGCCCAGGAGGGCATCGGGCTCAGTGGTGCTCACCCGGTAAGCGTACGGCCGCGGCGCGGCCGGGGGCTCGCGCCCATCGCGCACACGGCTTCTCCGGCCGGGCGCCGGGCTCCTACCTCCGCGGCCGGACCACGACCTCGTCGCCGTCGGCGAGTCCGCTGCCGAGGGCCGGTGTGACGCTGTCGCGGGCGGCGAGCGTGATGCCCTCGTCGGCGAGGAACTCGTCGATCTCGCTCGCGAAGGTGTGCAGGGTGCGGGGCCTGCCGTCGACGTCCAGCGTCACCGCCTTGTCGCAGGCCACGAACGCCGTGGTGCCACCGGCCAGGAACGCGACGACGAGGGCCTGTGGGACGAGTCGGCGCAGGCTCTCGGGCCCGGCCGGGGCCCTGTGCCGCGGGGCGGCCCGGCGCGCCACCACCCGACCGCCGGTGGCGCCGGTGGCGGGCGGGCGGCCTGGCGACGGCAGGTCGACGACGGTCGGGGCGTGGACCGCCCAGGCGGCGAGCGTCAGCCGCTCATGGAGCGGGACGGACGCGGGGGCGGCGGCCGGAAGCGGGGCGGGCGGTCGCGCCACCGCCGTACGCCCACTGCCGCGTGCCGCGCGGTGACTGCCCTTCGAGTTGCTCACGATGCTCCAGAGGATCCGATCGGCCGGCTCGCCTGATGGCGCCCGGGACAATAGCGGAGCATCGGTGACTCTCCAAAACGGCTCGACCGCGTACCGTCACCAACGGGTGGGTACGTACGACTCAGTAGTCGAACGCGCGAGCGGTGTTGTCGACGATGGCCGACGCCAGGGCGTCCTCGTCCACGCCCTTCACCTCCGCCATGGCACGCAGCGTGACCGGAATGAGGTACGGCGCGTTGGGCCGTCCGCGGTACGGGGCGGGGGTCAGGAACGGCGCGTCCGTCTCGACCAGAACCAGTTCCATCGGCGCGACGGACAGCGCGTCGCGCAGCGGCTGGGCGTTCTTGAAGGTGACATTGCCCGCAAAGGACATGAAGTACCCGGCGTCCGCGCAGGTCCGGGCCATGTCGGCATCGCCGGAGTAACAGTGGAAGACGGTCCGCTCGGGGGCGCCCGCCTCGGCGAGGACGCGCAGCACGTCCGCGTGCGCCTCGCGGTCGTGGATGACCAGCGCCTTGCCGTGCCGCTTGGCGATCTCGATGTGGGCGCGGAAGGACTCCTCCTGCGCGGCCATGCCCTCGGGGCCGGTACGGAAGTAGTCGAGCCCGGTCTCGCCGACACCGCGTACGTGGTCGAGTGCGGCCAGCGCGTCGATCTCCGCGAGCGCCTCGTGCAGCGCCGCTGTCCCGCCCCCTTCGCGCGCCCCCTGCCGTGACCGCCCTTCGGGATCGCCGTGCACGATGCGCGGCGCCTCGTTGGGGTGGAGGGCGACCGCCGCGTGCACGCTCGCGTGCGCGGCGGCGGTCTCGGCCGCCCATCGTGAACCGGCCACGTCGCAGCCCACCTGGATCACCGTGGTCACGTTGACCGCCGCGGCCCTGGCCAGGCCCTCCTCGACGGTCGCGTCCTGCATGTCCAGGTGGGTGTGCGAATCGGCGACCGGCACCCGGAGGGATTCGGGCAGCGGCGGGGCTTCGGTACGGCTCATGACGACGATCGTACGAGGACCGCGCCGGGCGCCTCGCCGGCGGTGGAAGCCGGACGGCCTTACGACCTCACCCGCGATGGAGAGCGGGTGAGGTCGTTACCTGCGATGGAAGGGGTGCAGCAGGTCGGACAGGTGCCAGTGGTGCTGCGCGCCCGCGGGTGCGGCGGCCATGGCCTCGTCGTCCTGGGCGCCGATGCCCTCGACGGGCGGCCGCGTGGGCCGGGGCGTGTGAAGCAGATTCTGGACGGCCGAGACCCGGCCGGCCCCCATGATCCGGACCACGTGCCCGTCGCAGTTCACGCAGCTGGGCCGCGAGAGCGGCGAGGGAACCCGCTCCCCGTTCGCCTTGTATATGACGTAGTCGTTGTTGGAGCCGTCGGCGTGGTGCTCTATCTCGTAGGCCTGTTCCCAGCCGTGTCCGCACTTCATGCAGGCGAAGGCATACGCCTCATGGACGGTGGTAGGTGTGATCTCGCTCATGCCTGCTCCTTTGGTCCGCCGGACGGGCACTCCGGAGAATGCGTCCTTGGTCCAGTGGACGCCCTTACCAGCGGCAGCGCATCGGACCGTGACGAGTGTTGGAGCGGTTTTGGCCATCTCGTGGCAGAAAGGCCCGGTACGCGACTCCCGCTTTGCTTACGAGATCAGTTCGTTGACCTATGCGGGGCCGGTTCGCTCCGCATTCTTTGCCGCCACGACCGCGTCGAAGACTTCGCGCTTGGGCAGCCCCGCGTCAGCGGCCACGGCGGCGATGGCTTCCTTGCGTCGCTCCCCCGCCTCTTCACGCACCCGCACCCTGCGTACCAGCTCCGCGGCGTCCAGTTCCCCGGGTCCGGAGTCGGCCGCGCCCTCGACGACGACGGTGATCTCACCGCGTACGCCTTCGGCCGCCCAGGCCGCCAGCTCGCCCAGCGGGCCGCGCTTCACTTCCTCGTACGTCTTGGTCAGCTCCCGGCACACGGCCGCCCGGCGGTCGGCGCCGAAGACCTCGGCCATCGCCGCGAGGGTGTCGTCGAGCCGGTGCGGGGCCTCGAAGAAGACCATGGTGCGGCGCTCGTCGGCGACCTCGCGCAGCCTGCCGAGCCGTTCGCCCGCCTTGCGCGGCAGGAAGCCCTCGAAGCAGAACCGGTCGACGGGCAGCGCGGACAGGGCGAGAGCGGTGAGCACCGCGGACGGGCCCGGGACCGCGGTGACCTTGATGTCCTTCTCCACCGCCGCGGCCACCAGCCGGTAGCCGGGGTCGGAGACGGACGGCATCCCGGCGTCCGTGACCAGCAGGACGCGGGCGCCGCCGGTCAGCGCCTCGACGAGTTCGGGCGTACGGGCCGACTCGTTGCCCTCGAAGTAGGAGACGACCCGCCCCGTGGTGTGGATGCCGAGCGCCTGGGTGAGGCGGCGCAGCCGCCGGGTGTCCTCGGCGGCGACGACATCGGCCGTTTCCAGTTCGGCGGCGAGGCGTGGCGGGGCGTCCGCCACATCGCCGATGGGGGTTCCTGCGAGTACCAGCGTTCCAGTCGTTCCAGTCACATGAGCCATCCTCCCAGCACGGGCGACAGCGCTCGTGCCGTGACCGGCGGTGTCTGCCCGGAAGGAGCGTCGTCCAGTGCGTGCGATCGCAAGGCGGCCGGAGCCCTGGTAGCGGCGCTGCCAAGGCTTTTGGCCGACGCCGCGAGCGTGCGTGCCGGGCGGCGCGACGGGGCAAAGCTTGCCGGGAGGGGCACTGGCACAGACGCGTTCCCTACGATGGCGCGGTGACGAGTACTGCGCCCGAGGCCCAGCAGGGTCAAGACGCCGGGGAACCGCACGGCGAAGAGCCCGCCTCCTGGCAACAGCGGCTACGCCGCTTCGGCCATGCGACGCGGCCCGGAATCGGGCTGCGTGAACGGCTGGTGCCGCCGTACACCCGGCCCGGCGCCCAGTTGTGGGCGGTGCTCGGGATTTCCCCGCCGCTGGCCGGGCGCCTGGTGCGCTGGTCCGCCTGGGGTGGTCCGCTGCTGGTGGCGCTGGTCGCGGGGGTGCTGCGGTTCTGGAAGCTGGGCAGCCCGCACGCGCTGATATTCGACGAGACGTATTACGCCAAGGATTCCTGGGCGCTGATCAACCAGGGTTACGAGGGCAACTGGCCCAAGGACATCGACAAGCTCATCCTCGACGATCCGTCGAAGGTGCACGTTCCGGTGGACCCGGGCTATGTGGTGCATCCACCGGTCGGCAAGTGGATCATCGGGCTCGGGGAGCACTTCTTCGGTTTCACGCCGTTCGGCTGGCGGTTCATGGTCGCGGTGCTCGGCACGCTGTCGGTGCTGATGCTGTGCCGGATCGGCCGGCGGCTGTTCCGCTCGACGTTCCTTGGGTGCCTGGCGGGCACACTGCTCGCCGTCGACGGCCTGCATTTCGTGATGAGCCGCACCGCGCTGCTCGACCTGGTACTGATGTTCTTCGTGCTGGCCGCTTTCGGTGCGCTGCTGATCGACCGCGACTGGGCGCGGCGCAGGCTCGCCGCGGCGCTGCCGGTCGACGAGGAGGGTGTGCTGCGCCCCGATGCCGGGGTCGCGGAGAATCTGCGCCTCGGCCTGCGCCCGTGGCGGCTGGCGGCCGGTCTGATGCTGGGGCTGGCCTTCGCCACCAAGTGGAACGGCCTGTACATCCTGGCCGGCTTCGGTCTGATGACGGTGCTGTGGGACGTGGGCGCGCGCCGGACCGCGGGTGCGGTACGGCCGTACCTGGCGGTGCTCAAGCGCGATCTGCTGCCGGCGTTCGTCTGCACGGTCCCGGTCGCGATCCTCACGTACCTCGTGTCCTGGACCGGCTGGATCGTCACCGACAAGGGCTACTACCGGAACTGGGCGCAGACCGACGGCAGGGGCGGCAACTGGACGTGGCTGCCGGACTGGCTGCGCAGCCTGTGGCACTACGAGTACCAGGTCTACGAATTCCATGTGAATCTGACCTCCGGCCACACCTACCAGTCCAATCCCTGGAGCTGGATCGTGCTCGGCCGGCCCGTCTCGTACTTCTGGCAGGAACAGCCGGGCTGCGCGGCATCGGAGACCGGCAAATGCTCCCGCGAGGTGCTGGCCATCGGGACGCCGCTGCTGTGGTGGGCGGCGTGCTTCGCCCTGGTGTACGTGCTGTGGCGCTGGTTCTTCCGGCGCGACTGGCGGGCGGGTGCGATCGCCTGCGGCGTGGCGGCGGGCTGGCTGCCCTGGTTCCTCTACCAGGAGCGGACGATCTTCCTCTTCTACGCGGTCGTGTTCGTACCGTTCCTGTGTCTGGCGGTCACGATGATGATCGGCGCGATGCTGGGCCCGGGGGTGGGGAGCGGCCCCCGGCGGGAACTCGGCCTGGTGACCGGCGACGCATCGGGCGAACGGCGGCGGACGCTGGGGGCTGTCGCCGCGGGCGTACTGGTGCTGCTGATCATCTGGAATTTCATTTATTTCTGGCCGATCTACACGGGAACGCCGATCCCCGACGGGTCGTGGCGGGACCGGATGTGGCTGGACACCTGGATCTAGCTGGGTGGAACCACCGAGAGGCCGCAGTCATCGACTGCGGCCTCTCGGTGGTTGTTGGTCATCGTCGGTGTTCGTTGGCCGCCCTTGGACGGCCCACAGGCGGCCCGGCTACCAAGTCATTCCGCCTGCGAGTAGGTGGTGGCTAGGCCGGGCCGCCCCCAGCTCTCCTAGTACTGCAACGACACTTCGTGATGTCCTCTGCGTTTGTAGTGGCTGATGCGAGCTCGTGCTTGGCTCTTTCTTCGCCATACGGACCAGGCGAGTACGTACTGGAAGCCATGGCGGACGGGAAAGCAGATGCGGTTGAAGAGACGCCGGGCCTCGTTCATGGTCACGGGTATGAGGGATCCCTCGCTATCGGTTTCGGGACCCCCTTTTTGCCTCCGCCCGCAGGATGGCGAGGAAGGCGAGGGCGGCCATGGAGAGAGTTATGTGCCGGTACCACGCGGTATAGCCGCGGACTTGGTAGTGATCAAGTCCGGTCTCGTTCTTCGCGGCCTGGAAGCATTCCTCGACCATCCACCGGGACCCCGCGATCCGCACGAGTTCCTCAAGAGGCGTCCCGGTCGGGGAAAAGCAGATGTAATAGGCGATGTCCGTGGGGTCGGTAAGGCTGCGGCGTGCCAGTAGCCAGTGGTCCCAGCCCTCGCGGCGCCAGGGCCGGATCGGGGCTGCCGCCCAGTCGTAAACCCTCGGCCCATGAGCACCGTTGCCGCAGTTCAGAGTCTTCCACTCATCGTCGGCAAGCTGGCTGATCAGCTCGTGGGCGCGGGCCTGACCGAAGAATTCCATGGTGATGACCATCTGCGATTTCGGAACCACCAGCACGTGAGGTATTTCGTGTTCCTCCAGCCACAGTCGGATTCGGCTTGTCTGGCCGTAGACTTCATCAGCAGTCACCCAGCCAAACGGGATCCCAGCCTCCACCGCGCGTTGCAGCATGCGCAGTCCCAGGTCGGGTTTGGTGGCGAACTCGACATCGTCTTCGATACCGGCCGCCCGGCAGCGTTGACGGTCCGACGTCCAGCCCTTCGGAAGATACAGCTCACGGTCTATCAGGGCACGCCCCTTCTCGGATCCGTAGGCCAGGAAGACTCCGATCTGAGAATTCTCAATCCGGCCGGCCGTCCCCGAGTACTGTCGGGCCACACCCGCCGACCGGACGCCCTTCTTCAGGAATCCCGTCTCATCGAGGATGAGAATTCCCTGTTCGGGATCCCCGAGGAGTTCCACGACCGCGTCGCGGACGTCGTCGCGCAGAGCCTCGGCGTCCCACACGTAGTGGTTCAGCACACGCTGCATGCCCTGGGGGCCGTCATCGCCGACGGTCTCCGCCAGGGTCCAGCCGTTCTTGCGTTCCGTCTCACTGAGCAGTCCCCGCACGTAGGACACCACCCGCCGCCGCGACTCCACACGCCCGAACCGACCCGCGAACCGCGCCACGAAGTCATCGAATACATCTGACCAACCGTCAGTTATCTCTTCCTGCATGCAGCGATCAACGAGGCAGCGTCCACAACGTCACGGAGTGTCGTTGCAGCACTAGGGCGCGTATCGGGTCGTGATCAAGGGGCGGTCCGGGTGAGGCCTTTGATCCAGACATCGGGGCTCGGAGGTGGAGGCCGGCGAGGTGGCTGGCGAGGGTCTTCCTTTGGGTCCTCCCCTATTGCTGACGTGACAGCCCGCCGGCCACGGTAGGTTCCGCGCAACAGCGGATGACATCACGTCACACCCAGGGGGCAGGTACAGATGGTCTCTTCGCAGGTACTTCTCGGCGACGACGATGCCGAGACTGTGCTCGACGCCCACGGCCTCCGGGTGGTCAACCAACATTCCCGCGCCGAGATCCCGCTAGCGGTGGTCCAGGAGGCCCGGACCGACGGCGGGCGGCACGTCGAGATCGTGCTCACCGACGGGGTCGTGCACCGGGTGGACGGCCGCAACGCGACCGCCGCCACCGGGTTCGTGACCGCACTGACCGCCGCACTGCCCGAGCAGCGGGACCCGGCCGGGAGTGCACGGGTCACCGTCACCGCTCTGAAGCAGCCGGAGAAGGACAAGCTGGAGCCGGTGGTACGGCTGCGGCTGGCGATCATCGGCGCCCTCATTCTCGCGTACCTCGGGTACGCGATCTGGGTCGGCGCCACCCGCGGGCCGGACGTGATCTTCGTGATCGTCGGGATGGTGCCACTCGCCATGGGCCTGATCATGCTGTTCTGCGCCGTGCACGACACGCTGCTCGATCTCGCGCTGAGACGGCGCGGGATCACCGTGTTCGCCGCGTTCAACTTCAGGACTCGGGATGGGGCTGCCTGGTACAAGTTCACCGACACCGACGGCGTCGAGCGCAGCCACCGGGGCAAGAACCGCGGACCGCGGACCCGGGTCACCTACGACCCGAAGAAGCCCTGGCGAACCTCCTCACAACTGGCATGGGGCCCCCTGGTGGTCAAGCTCTTTGCCCTCACCACTGGTGGAGTGCTGATGCTGCTTGCCGGCGTCGATGTGGCGTTCCTGATTCCGCTCATGCCGGAATGAAGTCGCTCTGGGCACCGGGGCGAGTTCAGGTTGTGGTCAATCTGCGGGATTCGCTCTCGTGGCGGAGCGTGATCCGGTAGATCGTCTTGTGTGACGCGATCGCAGCTGACGGACGTGGAATGGGAGTTCATCAGGCCGTACCTGCCGATCGGCAGCTTCGGGCCGTACCCCGAGCGGCTGCGGCAGCAGTTCGAGGGCGTGATCTGGCGGTTCAAGACGGGCGGGCAGTGGCGGGAGATGCCAGCGGAGTTCGGGGCCTGGTCGACCGTCCACAACCGCTTCCGGCAGTGGCGGGACGCCGGCGTCTTCGAGGCCCTGCTGGAGGGGCTGATCGCAGAGGTCGCGAAGCGGGGTGAGGTGGACTTGTCCCTGGTCAGCGTGGACTCCACCACCGTGCGGGCTCACCACGACGCCGCCGGAATGCATCTCGGCCAGGACGTCATCACCGCACTGGAGAAGGCCGCCGTCGAGGAGGAGAAGGCCCGGCAAAAGGGGGCAGCCCGGAAGAACAAGTCCGACAGGAGATCGGAAATGATCCTAATCAGGGCGAACGGCGACGTACCCGCCGCCGCCGCAAGGTCCGGCTGAAAGCCGCCCTGCTCGGACGCTCAAGGGGTGGGCAGACCAGCAAGGTCCACCTTGTCAGCGACCGGAAATGCCGCCCGCTGGCGTTCGTCCTAACTGCGAGGCAGGCCGCCGACAGCCCGCAGTTCATCCCCGTGCTCAAGAAAGTGCGGGTCCGCGGGCCTGAAGGTCAGCTCCCGCCAACCTTCGCTTCCCATTAGGCCTACTCGTCCCGCGGCAACCGCGCCCACCTGCGGAAGCGCCACATCAAGGCGGTCATCCCGGAGAAGAAGGACCAGGCCGCCAGCCGGAAGAAGCGGGGCAGCAAGGGCGGTAGGCCAGTCGGGCACGATGTTGGCCTCTACAAGGAACGGAACACCGTCGAACGCCTGATCAACAAGCTGAAGGCCTGGCGGGGTGTCGGTACCCGCTTCGACAAGACCCCTGCGAGTTACCTCGCTGGCCTCCACCTTCGCGCCTCGATGATCTGGATCAAAGGCCTCACCCGAACCGCCCCTTGATCACGACCCGATACGCGCCCTAACTAGTGCTGTGACCACGTGGGTTCACCGTGTGGGATCCGTCCACCCGCCCTGCGGGGGCGGGGTCAGTGCTGCGATCATCATGACGAAGGCGGAAGGCGCGGCGGAGGGGGAGCAGGATGATTTCTGAGCCGGAGATGGCGGGAGAGTTCGGTGCGGTTGAAACCCGCGAGGTGATGGGCGACTTCGACCGGGAGTTCGTTGGGGAACGTCGGCCCCGAAAGCCGTGGTTGTGGGCGCTGGGCGGGATGGTAATGGCGTCGGTTCTCTGGGCGGCGGCGCTGTTCCTGTATGGATTAGGCGATCGGAAACCGGACATGCATGGGTACCAGCTGGACCAAAACCCTTGCCCATCTCTACAGCTCAAGTCGATCGGCGCGGCGATCGCACCGAGAGAGTCCACCCCCAAGGTCGAATCAGGGCTGTTGAACCATGCCGCCCTCGACCAGATCCAGTGCTTCATTCCTCTTCGGTCTCGGACCAGGGCGGAGCGGCCCGGGAACGGCTGGTCCATCGACTACACCGTCGTAATCACGGTGGCACTGCACAAGAAGACCGACCCCGGCGCCGAATTCGAGGCGCGGCAACGGGTGACTGAATTCGGAGTTGATCCTGATGCGAAGCTGGAGACGGTTCCGGACCTTGGCGACAAGGCGTATCTGCTGACCCGGGACGACGGTAAGTCGGAGCTGCGGGTGCTGGAGGGCGGAGCGGTCCTCTCGCTGAGTCTCTCCACCTTCACGCAGTACCAGAGCAACGACCACAGCGAAGACGAGGCCGGTGATGGGCCGGGCGTCCCTGACCTGTCCCCGTACCAATCGGCCATGATCAGCGACATGCGTGACCTGATGTCAAGCCTCAAGCAGTGAGCTTGAGATTCAACCTCTGCGAACATCGACCGGCGTGTCACCAGACCCGGCGAACATTCGTGGGGCCTCCCCCTGATTGGTGGACACGCTGATACTGGATCTGCTTGATCCGGAGGAAGCGAGAAGACCGCCGATGGCGATGAAGGACTACTCGGACGAGTTCAAGGCCGATGCCGTGGCCCTGTACGAGTCCACACCCGGGGCGATCTACAAGAGCATCGCTGCTGACCTGGGCGTGAACCGGGCGACCCTGCGTGAGTGGGTGCTGCGGGACCGCGAACGCCGTGGCATCACCGCGGCAATTGCGAAGCCGGGCGCCCGGCCTCGGGAGGCGGTGCCGTCCGCTGATCCGGACGAGCGGGTGCGGCAGTTGGAGGCCCGGGTGGCCGAGCTCGAGGCAAGTGAGCGCAAGCTCGCCACCGAGCGGGACATCCTCCGCAAGGCGGCCAAGTATTTCGCCGGAGAGACGAACTGGTGAGGAGCCGCTTCCAGTTCGTTGACGACCATCGGAACACCTACGAGGTGAAGCGGCTCTGCCAAGTCCTGGACGTGAACCGGTCCAGCTACTACAAGTGGCTCGCCGGAGCCGAGGCCCGGGCCACCCGGCAGCGGGAGGACCGGATCCTGGCCGAGGAGATCCGCGAGGTCCACGGCGAGTCCGGCGGCGCTTACGGATCCCCGCGAGTGACAGCCGAGCTCCGCGAGAAAGGGCGGCAGGTCAATGAGAAGCGGATCGCCCGGATCATGCGGACGTTCTCCATCACCGGCATCCGCCTGCGCAGACGCGTGCGCACCACCGTCCCGGACCCGGCAGCCTCACCGGTCCCGGACCTGTTCCAGCGGGACTTCACCGCTACCGAGCCGGGGCGCAAATACATGGGCGACATCACGTATCTCCCGCTCGCAGGCGGGGAGTTCCTCTATCTCGCGACCGTGCTGGACTGCTTCAGCCGCAAGGTCGTCGGCTGGTCCATCGCCGACCACATGCGCACCGGCCTGGTCGCCGACGCACTGCGGATGGCAGCCTCGACCCGTGGCCGCCTGGACGGCGCCGTGTTCCACTCCGACCACGGAGCGCAATACGGATCCCGGGCCTTCGCCGGCCTCTGCGACCAACTCGGGGTCACACGGTCGATGGGCGCGGTCGGCACCAGCGCCGACAACGCGGCCTGCGAAAGCTTCCACGCCTCCCTGAAACGCGAGACCCTCCAAGGCGCCCACGACTACGGCGACTCCGATACCTGCCGCAGGACCGTCTTCGCCTGGCTGACCCGCTACAACACCCGCCGCCGGCACTCCGCCAACGGCCACCTCAGCCCCAACGAATACGAACACCGACACCACACCGCTAAACTCACGCTCGCCGCGTGATCAATAACCGCGAGCCCACCTTCACGGGGGAAGGCCCCTATGCCTCCGTGCTCCTGGACGCGGGCGAGAACATCCGGGCCCTGAGCCAGTACCTCGGTCATGCCGACCCTGGCTTCACTCTGCGCACGTACACGCACCTGATGCCGAGCAGTGAAGGACGTACCCGGAAGGCCGTGGAAGCCCTCTACAGGGCATCCCTGAACCATGATCACGGCCCACACGCGGCCCAGTAGGCCCCCGACGGCCCCGCCCGGCAAGGAAACTGCTGGTCGGGGCCCATATCTCCGCATCCCGCGAGACTTCATTTTCTGGCCGATCTACACGGGGACTCCGATCCCCGACGGTTCCTGGCGGGACCGGATGTGGCTAGATGATCTATTCCAAGGGGTTCCGGGTCAGTTGGGTTCTGTAGGGTCGTTTGAGATCATCTCGGCCATGGATGATGGACGCCGGGCCTATGAAGTCCGTTACGGCTGGAACGCCCCGACGGTGAAAGGGGCACTACTGTGCCTGCTCCTCCTCGGGCTTGCCTTCGCCCCAGGTTCTCCGGGCTGGGCCGCCGCCGTGCTCGGCATCATGGGGGCCATATCCTTCTTGGCGATCGCCCTGCTGGCTTGCTCACGCCGGGTGGCTCTCCGCGTCGGTCCGGAAGGTGTGACGTTGGGTGGCACACCGTTCGGCATCAAGACTGAGCGAATGGGCTGGCCAGAGGTCGTTTCCATCGACCTGTGGACGGAGCAGTCACATCGCATGGTGAAGACGTCGCATATCGGTGTGCGCCACAAGAAAGGATCTGCACCTCCGCTGGGGCTCTCGAGCTTGCCCGGGCTCCGACAGATCGACGAATACCTGGCTGCGCAGGTTCCCGCCGAGTTCGTGGAGGCATTCCGTGGAACCGTTCTGTCGAGCCGCGGAATGGCTTTGTGGCGTGTGGACCGTACCCGGTTGAAGGCGACGGTCCGGGCGTTCGCCCCCGAGGTTTACCTCTTTGACCGTCTGGACTAGACACCTGGATCTAGAGCGTGTCTCTTTGATGTGCTCATCAGGTGATCGGATGTGCCTGTCCGATAGGCAAGCCCGCAGGCCAGCCAAGCGAGACGCAGCATCGCCGAACCACAGACGCTCCGCGCCTACCCGCCCGTGCCCGGGATGCCTCCGGCGGGGAACTACGGCACCGGGATGGCCAAGACGGTGTACTTGTGTCCGGTAGATCGTGGTTGAGGTGGGATCTGCCGTCGCGCCCGCCGACGTCCAAGGCGAAGCCGAGCAGACCCGCCCCCTGGCGCCCAGGTCGTACGTCCAACTGGGCGCTCCACCTGGACGTCAGGGAATGGGCCCACTGCACTACCGTGTGGGACGACGGCAGACGGGACGGCCACGGCACCAGACGGTCTGCGAAAAGGCTTCCGCTGACGAGGGCTCTGGTCCTATCGTCTCAGCCATGATCAGAAACGGCGGTCCACTGCCCCCGACGGTCTACCCGCTCGCCAAGGGACGTGTGTGGGCCATGCTGGCCGGCTCTCTGGTCTTCGTCGCTCTGGGCATTGTTTTCCTGGTCGCCCACAGCACCGTGATGATGACTGTGGCGGGGGCGCTGGCCGTGCCCTTCTTCGGGCTCTGCTCGGTGAGCATCATCCAGCGTCTGCTCCGCGACCGACCGGAGTTGGTGCTGGACGACGCGGGAGTGGACCACGTGAGGCTGGGCCGGTTCGGCTGGGACGAAATAGCCGCCGTGCGGATACGCGGGCAGCAGGTACGTAACACCTCGCAGCGGTTCATTGAGCTGGTGCTGCACGATCCGGACGCCTATCTGGCTCGAGCCCCCAAGCTCGTCCGCAGCACCGCGTCCATGAACGCACGACTCGGCTTTGGTCCGGCCAACATGGCCACAAGCACCTTGCCGGTGCCGCCTGAGGCGGTCCTGGACGCGATGCGGCGTCACTGCCCCGGACTCGCAGTACAGCACTGAGCGCGCCCGTTGGCCGACCGGCTGGTTCTGTCTCTTTGGTCAGCGTCGGGTCCAGATGAGGACGCCGGCAATGTGGAGTGCGGCCTGGTAGGCGATGGCGAGTTTGTCGGTTCGCGTGGCCCGGCCGCGCCACTGCTTGAGGCGGTTGATGCACCGTTCGACTCCGTGCTCTTGGACGCAGGCGAGAACATCCGGGCCCTGAGCCAGTACCTCGGTCACGCCGATCCGGGTTTCACTCTGCGCACGTACACGCACCTGATGCCGAGCAGTGAAGGACGTGCCAGGAAGGCCGTGGAAGCCCCCTACAGAGCGTCTCGGAACCATGATCACGGCCCAGAGACGGCCCAGTAGGCTCCAAACGGCCCCGCCTGGCAAGGAAATTGCTGGTCGGGGCCCATGTCTCCCCATCTCGCGAGGCTTCATTTATTTCTGGCCGATCTACACGGGAACGCCGATCCCCGACGGTTCCTGGCGGGACCGGATGTGGCTGGACACCTGGATCTAGCTGGGCAAGAGCACCAAGGGGGCGCAGCCGTCGGCTGCGCCCCCTTGGCGGTTGTTGGCCTGCTGCCGGTCCGGAGAAGCGGGCGGCACTCACCCTCGCGCGTCGTCACCAGGAAGGTGGATTCACCAGTCGGCCCGCGGCCTCACCCGGTCATTCCGCTCAGCTCTCCCTGCACCTCTTACTGGAGAGATGAAAGAAAACAGTGTCCGCAGCGTCCGCAAGATCCACTCCCTCTCAGGGCGTGACCTGCCAGTCATTCCCCGCAACCGGATGTCGACTCGTCACAGGATCTGGATGGCGACGACCCTCGGCGGATGGTTCGGGAAGGTGATGTCGTGCCAGCGCTCGATCTTCACCGAATCACCGTTGGCGTCGTAGTAGATCAGGTCGTTGTTGCCCGTGGAGATCCGGTCGACCCACCACCCGCCGAAGTCGGTCTTCCCGCCGTTCGCGTAGCAGTCGACGCTCTCACGGCCGTCGAGGTGCGACCAGAGCTTCAAGAAGTTCTCCCCGCCGACACATTGGACGTGGTCGATGGCGAAGGCGTTACCGCTCGGCATGCTGACGGTGAGCGCGGCAGTTGTGGCGAGTGCCACGGCCACGGAACGTGCGGCCCTCTTGCTTTTCGAGATCACAGATTCCCCTTCACGCGGAGGCCGGCGCATGGGCCGACCCTGGCGGCGATGTTGTGTCATGACGGAACGGTGCTTCGTCGAGCCGACAACCGGATACGACCCGTCAGGCAGCCATGAGGCCCCATCGGGCAGCTCGAACGATGCTGCCTCCACGCTACAAACGGAATGAGGCCATACCGGCCGCAGCCAGGGAAAACACATCAAAAAGGTGATAACCCGGGGTAAGGCCGTGGCGTACGGTCGAGCAGGCAACAGCCCGTACCCCCCGCCGAAGACGGATGCCGGCCGATGGCCCTCCTGGTCACGCCAGGCCAGTGGGGCGACGCACCGCGGACAAGAATTCCCGGGCCGTCACCACCCGCTACGAGAAAAGGGCCTACGTGTTCCACGGCACCGTCACGACCGCAGCGATCCGGTTCCGGCTTCGGCCCTGAGCGAGCTCAATCCTTCGGTACTGACGCCCTGGAGAAGAGCAACATCGCGACAAACAAAGAAACCGGATAAATGCCGGCAGACCATGGCTGCGGCACGATCTTCTGGGCGCCGGCAACCAAACCGGCGAGCAGGAGCCAGCTCACAAGGAGCCACGGATGCTTCATCAGAGTCCTGGCCACGGTGGCCCATCGGCTCCCGGAATTTCCCGCCGCCGGTCCCATGGCCAGACCATAGCCTCCGCCCACGGCACAGGACTACGGCGAGGCAAAGCCCTCCCCATTCATTTCCGACCCATCCACACGGGAACGCCCATTCCCGATGTGTCCTGGCGGGACCAGATGTGGCTGGATACCTGGATTTAGGAGGGTGCACCATGATTCGACCGCTGTATTCATGCCACACGCATCCCGTTCCGATAACAACCATCTCGACTGTCACCGCAGTCCCGTAGGGTGCCCAGCAGCATCCCCTTGAACACGTTCAAGGGGAACTCCTGGGGAGGGGGACTGACGGATGCGCAGTGGAGTGAAGGTCGCGATAGTCGGCGGCGTGTTCGCGGTCGTGGTCGGCGGGGTGGGCTACGGCGCGTACAACGTCCTGGACGGGCTGAACGGCGGTGGGGGTGGCGGCGACGGTACGGACGGCAAGTCCGCCTCCGCCGAGGTGAAGACGGGGCCGGTCACCGCCGCGGAGATCGATGACACGGTGAAGCGGTTCCTCAAGGCCTGGGCGAGCGGGGACGCGGCCGTCGCATCCCAGCTCACCAACAACGCGACCGAGGCCGAACCGGCCCTGAGCGGCTACCGCGAGAGCGCCCATGTCACCGACGCGGTGATCACTCCGGGCCCGGCGGTGGGTACGAAGGTGCCCTACACGGTGAAGGCGACCGTGTCGTTCGAGGGGAAGTCCAAGCCCTGGTCGTACTCCTCCGAACTGACCGTGGTACGCGGCCTGACCACCGGCCGGCCGCTGGTCGACTGGGCGCCCACCGTGATCCACCCGCAGCTGACGGCCGGTGCGTCGCTGAAGACGGGTGAGGCGTCGGCGCCGTCGATCGAGGCCGTCGACCACAACGGCAGGGCGCTCACCAAGGAGAAGTACCCCTCCCTGGGCCCGATCCTGGACGCACTGCGCGACAAGTACGGGGAGAAGGCCGGCGGCACGGCCGGTATCGAGACCTGGATCGAGAGCGAGAACGCGGACGGGCCGGACAAGACCCTGCTGGTCCTCACCAAGGGCAGGCCGGGCAAGCTGCAGACCACCCTGGACGCGAACGCCCAGGCGGCGGCCGAGACGGCCGTGAAGAAGTTCAGCCAGGCGTCGGTGGTCGCTGTCCGGCCGTCCACGGGCGCGATCCGCGCGGTCGCCAACAATCCGGCCACCGGCTTCAACACGGCGATGCAGGGCAAGCAGGCACCCGGGTCGACGATGAAGATCGTGACGGCGGCGATGCTGATCGAGAAGGGCCTCGCCTCGGCGAACCAGAAGATCGAGTGCCCGCCCACCGCGATGTACATGGGCCGTACCTTCAAGAACCTGGACGACTTCTCGATCCCCGACGGCACCCTGACGACCAGCTTCGCCCGCTCCTGCAACACGGCCTTCATCAAACTGATCGACGACACGAAGGACGACGCGGCGCTCGCCAAGGAGGCCCGCGACGTCTTCGGCATCGGCCTGAACTGGCAGACCGGTGTGGTGACCTTCGACGGCAGCGTGCCCGAGACCACCGGTGGCGAGGCGGCCGCCCAGTACATCGGGCAGGGTACGGTCCAGATGAACGCCCTCAACATGGCGTCCATCACCGCCACCGCGAAGAACGGCACCTTCCGCCAGCCGATCCTCGTCGACCGCGACCTCGACGGCCGGCCGATCGCCACCGCCTCCCGGTCGCTTTCCCCGTCCGCGTCCCAGCAGGTCACCAACATGATGCGCCAGACCGCGAGTTGGGGCACCGGAAAGGCCGCGATGGCCTCGGTCGGCGGCGACAAGGGCGCCAAGACGGGCTCGGCGGAGGTCGACGGCCAGGCCACGTCCAACAGCTGGTTCACCGGCTTCAGCAACGACCTGGCCGCCGCGGCGGTCGTCCAGTCCGGCGGCCACGGCGGCGACGCGGCAGGCCCGGTGGTGGCGGCAGTGCTGCAAGCGGGGTCGTGAGGCACCGCCCCGCAGGGCTTCACGTGTGACGGACGGTTCGGGGCACGCGCGGAACCCCGTCGCGCGCCCCGTAGCCCGTTCGCTAGCGTGCGGGGCATGAGCACTCCCGACACCAACGCCGCCGAAGCCCACCCCCGATTCGCCGAAGCCCTGCGGGAGCTGGGCCTCGATGTCGAGGTCCGCCGGTTCCCGGAAGCCACCCGTACCGCGGCAGAGGCCGCTGCCGCGATCGGCTGCGAGCTCAGCGAGATCGTCAAGTCCCTGATCTTCGAGGCCGACGGCGTCCCGGTGCTGGTCCTGATGGACGGCTCCTCGCGCGTCGACGTCGAGCTCGTCCGCGCAGAGCTGGGTGCCGCGAAGGTCAAGCGGGCCGGGGCCGATCTGGTCCGGGAGACGACCGGGTACGCGATCGGGGGCGTACCGCCCTTCGGGCACCGTACGACGACCCGAGTGCTGGCCGACCGCGGACTGCTGGACCACGACGTGGTGTGGGCGGCCGCGGGCACCCCGCACACCGTCTTCCCGCTCGACCCCAAGACCCTGATCGGGCACGCCGGTGGAACCGTGGTGGATGTGCGCGAGCAGTCCGCGTGACACCCCTGGTCGCCTTCGCCGTCCTGATCGCCGCTGTCACGCACGCCACTTGGAACGCGATCGCACACGCGATCAAGGATCAGCTCCTCTCCTTCACTCTGATCTCCGGGGGCGGACTGCTGATCGGCGCCGCTGCGGCCGGCTTCGTCCCGTTCCCGGCCGCCGGGGCCTGGCCGTACCTGCTGGTCTCGGCGGCGCTGCACGTGGCGTACATGCTGCTGCTGATGCGTTCGTTCACCCTGGGCGACTTCGGCCAGATGTACCCGATCGCCCGGGGCACGGCACCGCTGGTGGTGACCGTCCTCGCCGCTGTCTTCGTCGGTGAGCATCCCGACGGCTGGGCCACGGCGGGAGTCGCGGTGGCCTCGGCGGGGCTCGTGGGGCTCGCGCTCTGGGGCATCCGCGGCTCCGGCAGGCGCCCGGACTGGCCGGCGCTGCTGGCCGCCCTCGCGACCGGCCTGGCCATCGCCGGGTACACGACGGTGGACGGGGTCGGGGTGCGTGCCTCCGGCTCCTCGCTCGGATACATCGCCTGGCTGATGATCCTGGAGGGGATCGCCATCCCGGCGTACGCCCTCTACCGGCGCCGGTCCGCGCTCCTTCCCGCACTCAAGCCGTACGCCGTACGCGGGCTGCTGGGCGCGGCCCTGTCGGTGACCGCGTACGGCCTCGTGCTGTGGGCCCAGACCCGGGCCGCGCTGGCCCCGGTCGCGGCGCTCCGGGAATCGTCCATCATCGTCGGCGCGGCGATAGGGACAGTGTTCTTCAAGGAACGGTTCGGCGCGCCGCGCATCGCCGCGGCGGGGCTGATGGCGGTCGGCATCGGGCTGATGCTGCACACGAGTTGAGCGGGGGACGTGCCCGGTTTCCGGGCCTGCGACCGGCACGTCGGGGCGGTGCGGGCAGTGAGGGATCCGGTGGGGCGAAAAGGGGCCACTACGCCCGAGCGTGACCGTTTCGTCATGACTTCGGACTGCTTGGATGCGCAGGTCTCGCTCTCGCGGACGTCCACGCACCGAAAGGGACACTCCCCATGCCCAAGCGCAATCACCCTGTACTGGCTCTCACCGCGGCCGTGCCGACCGCGACCGCCGTCGCCGCGGCCGGCGGAGCGCCGGCCTCCGCCGAGCTCGCTCCGAAACGGAACCTGATCAACAAGATGGACGGGAGCCGCCTGGCGCTGCTCAACAACAGCACCGCCGAAGGCGCCACCGGCATCACCCTGCGGGACCCCGCGTGGAAGTACAGCACCGAGCAGTGGGAGTTCGACTTTTCGGCCTGGCAGGCGGATGGACGTTCAACGACACCCCCACGGCCAACGGCCAGTCCGGGCGGGGTGGGCGATGCGCCCGGGCTCGCCGCCCACCCCTTCGTGGGAACGTGACACCCGAACCCCGATGTGTCAAGTTTTTTGCATCCCTTGTGCCCCGGCGGTGCATACGCGGACTCCGTCACTCCGCCGAAGACGCCTGCCGGAAGGCGGAGTTCACCGCGGTCAGCCCGCCGTCCACCCGTAGTGTCGTGCCGGTGATCCAGGCCGCGTCGCGCGAGGCGAGGAAGGCGACGGCGGACGCGATGTCGTCGGGTTCGCCGACCCGGCCGAGCGGGTAGAGGCGGCTCACCCGGGACAGTTCCGCGTCCCGGCCCGCCCAGGCGTCCGTGCGGACCGTGCCGGGTGCGACCAGGTTGACGCGTACACCGCGCGGTCCCGCATGGCCCGCGAGGGTGCGGGTGAGGCTGCCCAGGCCGGCCTTGGCGGCGCTGTAGGCGTGGTTGCCGAAGTCCTGTTCGCCGTTGACCGAGCCGATGTTGACGATCGCGCCCCGGCCGGAGGCCACCAGGTGCGGGAGGGCGGCGCGGGCGCACCGGTACGGGCCGGTGAGGGTGATGTCGAGGTCGCGCTGCCAGACCTCGTCGGGCTCGTCCTCGAAGAGCGGGGCATCGGACGTGCAGGCGTACGCGTTGTTCACCAGCACGTCGAGGGAGGCGAAGGCGGCGACGGCGTGGGCGACCGCGGCCTCGACCGCCGCCCGGTCGGACACGTCGCAGGGCAGCGACTCGGCGGTCCCGCCCGTCTCGCGTATCGCCGCGGCAGTGCTCTCGGCTCGGTCGCCGTCCAGGTCGGTGACCAGGACGCGGGCGCCCTCCGAGGCCAGCCGGCGGGCCGTGGCCGCCCCGATGCCCCGGCCCGCCCCGGTGATGAGCACGCCGTATCCGTCGAACCGTGAACCAGCAGAGGAAGGAGGAGTCATAGCGCCGACCGTACTGCCCTGACCAGGGCCTGGGCACGGGGATCGGCGGTGACTCCCTTCTGCAGACCGTTCGTCACATAGCCCAGCGCGATACCGGATTCGGGATCGGCGAAGCCGAGCGAACCGCCCCGGCCGGGATGGCCGAAGGAGCCGGGGGCGAGCAGCGGGGCCGCCGGGCCGTGCAGCATGTAGCCGAGGCCGAAACGGGTGTTGACGACCAGGACCCGGTCCGGGCCCGCCGACTCCTCGGTGCGGGCGAGGGTGAGGGTGGCCGGGGCGAACAGGCGGTGGCCGTCGACCGGGCCGATCATCGCGGCGTAGCAGCGGGCCAGCGCGCGGGCGGTGGCGATGCCGTTGGAGGCGGGGAGTTCGGCCGCCCGGTAGTCGGGGGCGTTCTCGTCGGGGAAGGGGTCGATGGCCCCGAAGGCGCGGCGGGTGAGGGACTCCGGATCGCGGTACGCGTCGGTGACGGACCGCTTGGGGCGCATCCGCAGGGTGCCGCCGTTGCCCGCGAGGGCCGGTGGTTCGACGGGGCCGACGCGGCCCACCCGGTGCGCCTCGTCGGCCGGGAGGCCGAACCAGAAGTCCAGGCCGAGCGGGCGGGCGATCTCCTCGGCGATCCAGCGGCCGACGGTGCGGCCGGTGACCCGGCGCACCAGTTCACCGATGAGCCAGCTGTAGGTCTGGGCGTGGTAGCCGTGGTCGGTGCCGGGCTCCCACTGGGGGCGCTGGGCCGCGACCGCCTGCGGACCGGAGATCCCGTCGGCCGCCTCGGAGGGGGTCAGCGGGCAGTCGAGCGCGGGTATGCCGGCCCGGTGGGCGAGGAGGTGGCGGACGAGCACCCGCTCCTTGCCGGCCGCCTTGAACTCCGGCCAGTACGTGCCGACCGGGGCGTCGAGATCGACCTGGCCGCGCTGGTGCAGCAGCAGCGGTACGGCGGCGGCGATGCCCTTGCCGGCCGAGCGGACGATCTGCACGGTGTCGACGGCCCACGGTTCGGCCCCGTCGACGTCTCTCGTACCGGCCCACAGATCGACGACTTTGCGCCCGTCCCGGTAGACCGTGACTGCGGCGCCGCGTTCGCCGCGCTGCTCGAAGTTACGGACGAAGGCATCCCGGACCGGTTCGAATCCGGCCGCCACCGTGCCCCGTACGTCCACACCTGTTCCTGCGTTCCCGCTCATCCCCCCATGGTGCATCCCGTCGCAGGTCGCGGGTGGGGCGGGTCAGCTCGAATCCACGGTCACGGAACGCGGGTCGAAGCCGAAGGGCAGCTCCAGGCGGTGGCCGCGCATCAGTTTCTCGTCACAGAGCAGATCCTGGGTGCGGTCGTCGGCGGCGATGACGCCTTCGCTCAGGACGACCGCGCGCGGGCAGAGCTCCAGGGCGTACGGCAGGTCGTGCGTGACCATGAGCACGGTGACGTCCAGGGACCGCAGGATGTCGGCGAGCTCGCGCCGGGAGGCCGGGTCCAGGTTGGAGGACGGTTCGTCCAGGACGAGGATCTCCGGCCGCATGGCGAGGACGGTGGCGACGGCGACGCGGCGGCGCTGGCCGAAGGAGAGGTGGTGCGGCGGCCGGTCCGCATACTCCTCCATGCCGACCTGCGTGAGCGCTTCGGTGACGCGTTCCTCCAGTGCGGCGCCGCGCAGCCCGGAGGCGGCGGGGCCGAAGGCGACGTCCTCCCGGACGGTGGGCATGAAGAGCTGGTCGTCGGGGTCCTGGAAGACGATGCCGACGCGGCGGCGGATCTCGGCGAGGTTGCGCTTCTCGACGGGGAGGCCGGCAACCCGGACGGTGCCCGCGCCGGCGTCGAGGATGCCGTTGAGGTGGAGGACGAGGGTGGTCTTGCCGGCTCCGTTGGGGCCGAGCAGGGCGACGCGTTCGCCCCGGTCGACCGTCAGGTTCACGCCGAAGAGCGCCTGGTGGCCGTCGGGGTAGGCGTAGGCGAGGCCGCTGACCTCCAGCGACGGCGCGGGGGCGGTGTGCACGCTCATAGGGTCCATCCCAGCAGACAGATCGTGAGGGCGAGGACGGGGAGGGCGGCAGCGTACGCCCACTGGGTCCGGGAGGCCGTCACCTCGTCGATGACGGGCATGGAACCGGCGTAGCCGCGGCTGAGCATCGCGAGGTGGACGCGTTCGCCACGCTCGTACGACCTGATGAAGAGCGCGCCCGCCGATTTGGCCAGGACGCCCCACTGCCGTATCCCGCGGGCCTCGAAGCCGCGGGAGCGGCGGGCGATCGACATCCGGCGCATCTCGTCGGTGATCACGTCGCCGTACCGGATCATGAAGGACGCGATCTGGACGAGCAGCGGCGGCAGCTTGAGCCGTTGGAGGCCGAGCAGCAGTGCGCGCAGTTCGGTGGTGGAGGCGAGGAGTACGGAGGCGGCGACGCCGAGGGTGCCCTTGGCCAGGACGTTCCAGGCGCCCCAGAGGCCGGGGACGCTGACGGAGAGTCCGAGGACGTGGGTCTGCTCGCCGGGCACCACGAACGGCATGAGCAGCGCGAACGCGACGAACGGCACCTCGATGAGCAGCCGCTTGAGCAGGAAGCCCGCGGGGATGCGGGCCAGCGCGGTGACGGCGCCGATCAGTACCGCGTAGAACGCGAACGCCCACACCGCCTCGCGCGGCGTCGAGACGACGACCACGACGAAGCAGAAGGCGGCGGCGAGCTTGCAGTGCGGCGGCAGGTCGTGAACGGGCGAGTGCCCGTGCCGGTAGAGCCTGTGCGCATGTCCCGCGCCCACGTCAGACCATTTCCCGGTCGTGCGCGGAGCCGGCGGGCGTGTCCGGCGTGCGACGGCGGCGGAGCACGTAGAAGACCCCGCTGCCGACCACGATCGTGGCACCGACACCGATCACCCCGGCGAGGCCGCCGGAGACGCGGGCGTCGGAGACGTCCTTGACGCCGTAGTCGGCGAGCGGGGAGTCCTTGGCGGCGTGCTCCTCGGTCTTCTTGTCGATGCCCTGGTCGGCGGCGACCTTCTCCAGGCCGTCGGGGCTCGCGGAGGCGTAGAAGGAGACGAAGCCCGCCAGGACGAGGGCGGTGACCAGGCCGGTGGCCCAGAGTCCCCGGGTGGAGCGGGCGGCGACCGGGGCGACGGGCTGCCGGGCCGGGGCGTCGACGAGCTCGCCGTCGACCCGGAGCTTGAGCGGGGCGGTGAGTCCGCGGGCGCCGTGGACCAGATCGGGGCGTACGGCGACGACGGCGCCGACGGTCAGCGCGGTGATCACGGCCTCGCCGATCCCGATGAGGACGTGGACCCCGACCATGGCGGTGAAGACCTTGCCGATCGAGATGTCCGTGGTGCCGCCGATCCAGTAGATCAGCGTGAAGACGCAGGCCGCGGCCGGTACGGAGACCAGGGCGGCGACGAAGGACGCGACCGTCACGGAGCGGCGGGTCCGCGGGAGGACGCGGGCCAGCCCACGGAAGAGGGCGTACGCGACGACGGTGGTCGTGATGCCCATGTCGAGCACGTTCACGCCGAGCGCGGTGAGGCCGCCGTCGGCGAAGAGGATGCCCTGCATGAGCAGGACGACGGAGATACAGAGCACCCCGGTGTACGGCCCGACCAGGATCGCGGCGAGCGCCCCGCCCAGCAGATGCCCGCTGGTGCCCGCGGCGACCGGGAAGTTCAGCATCTGCACGGCGAAGATGAACGCGGCGACGAGACCGGCGAGCGGCGCGGTGCGCTCTCCCCCACTCTCGGCTGCGCTCGAGCGGGAGGTGCCCCCCAGTTCCCGCCGGGCGCCCCGCAGGCTGACGGCGACGGCGCCCGCGGCGACGACTCCGGCGGCGGCGGAGACGGGGGCGTCGATGAATCCGTCGGGTACATGCATGTGGGCGCTCCGCTTCCTGCGATCCTGCGTGACCGCGAACGGTGTCGTGAACCGCTCAATGATAGGGCCTTGTTGCAAATGCTTCGCAAGAGCGGGAATGTCACAGCTGGCCGCCCCCGGCTCCCCGGCAGGAAACCTCACCGCGCCTTCAGCGGGAAATGTGGGACATTGAATGACAAACACGAACAGACTGGAGGAGTCGGCCATGCCCCCCGTGATTCATGAACAGGCCGAGGCCTGGCTCGTCAATGACACCCCCGACCTCCCGGCGGTACCGGTCGACCTGCTGTACGACGCCGACGTGGACCCGCGCACCGTCCATGTCGCCTTCCCCGGCGGCATCGACTGGGCCTTCAGCCGCGATCTGCTGGAGCGCGGACTGCGCTCCCCCGCCGAACTCGGCGGCATCCGGGTGTGGCCGTGCGGCCGGACCCAGCTGGTCGTGGAGCTCCGCTCGAAGGAGGGAGTGGAGGTGGTGCAGTTCGACAACGCGCCGCTGATCCGTTTTCTGCACCGCACCTACGGCGAGGACGCCCCCGACCGCACGCCCATGACCCATATGGACGCATGACACCCACGCAATGAGGCCCGCGCAATGAGGCCCACGCGATGACGCGTCCGCATGACGGAAGCCCCCGTGCCGCACGGGGGCTTCCGTCATCGCCCGGTCCCCCGTCCCCACAGGTATCCGGCGCATCCGGGGCCGCGCTCCGCTCGGACGCGGGCCCCTCAGGCTCCATGGCTCAGACGCGGGTCAGCTCGCGCTCGCCCTCGGCGTCGTCGCCGAGTCCGCCGGCGCCGCCCCCGGACGTCTCGCCGAGCTGCTTGCGCAGCCCCTCGCCCTCCACGTCCACGTTCGGCAGGAGCCGGTCCAGCCGGCGCGGCAGCCACCAGGCGCGCTTGCCGAGCAGGGCGAGGACCGCGGGCACGATCGCCATGCGGACCACGAACGCGTCGAAGAAGACGGCGATGGCGAGCGAGAAGCCGATCATCTTGACCATCTGCTCGCTGGAGCCGATGAAGCCGGCGAAAACCGCCATCATGATCACGGCCGCGGCCGTGACGACCCTGGCGCCGTGCCGGAAACCGGTGACGATCGCCTGGCCGGGCTTCTCGCCGTGGACGTACGCCTCCCGCATCCGGGTCACGAGGAAGACCTCGTAGTCCATGGCCAGGCCGAAGACCACGCCCACCATGAAGATCGGCATCATGGACATGATCGGGCCGGTCTGTTCCACGCCGAAGAGCGAGCCGAGCCAGCCCCACTGGAAGACCGCGACGACCGCGCCCAGGGCCGCGACGACCGAGAGCAGGAAGCCGAGGGCCGCCTTCAGGGGCACCAGCACCGACCGGAAGACCAGCATCAGCAGCAGGAAGGCGAGGCCGACGACGAGCGCCAGGTACGGCAGCAGCGCGTCGTTCATCTTCTGCGAGAAGTCGATGTTCATCGCCGTGGAGCCGGTGACCAGAACCTCGGCGCCGGTGCCGGACTTGATGTCCTTGCCCGTGTCACGGATCGCGTGGACCACGTTCTCGGTCTCGGTGGAGCTCGGCCGGTCCTTCGGGACGACGGTGATCATCGCGGTGTCGCCGGCCTTGTTGAACTGGGCCGGGGAGACGGCGACGACGCCCGGGATGCCGGAGATCTCGTCGGCGACCTGCTTGGCCGCGGTCTTGCCGTCGGAGCTGTTCACGGTGTCGACGACGACCATCAGCGGCCCGTTGAAGCCGGGGCCGAAGCCGTCGGAGAGCAGGTCGTAGGCGCGCCGCTGGGTGGTGCTGGTGGGCTGGGAGCCGTCGTCCGGCAGACCCATCTCCAGGGAGGCGGCCGGTACGGCGACGACACCGAGGCCGATGACACCGGCCAGCAGCACCCAGACCGGCTTGCGCAGCACGAACCGCGCCCAGCGGGTGCCCATGTTCGGCTTGTCCTCGGCCTGGCCAGGGGCCCCGGCGGCCTTGCGCGCCTTGCGTCCCAGGACCCGCTTGCCCGCGAAGCCCATCATGGCCGGGACCAGGGTGAGCGCGATGAGGACGGCGATCGCGACCGTGCCGGCCGCGGCGAAGCCCATCTTCGTCAGCATCGGGATGTTCACGACGGCGAGGCCGACCAGCGCGATCACGACGGTGAGGCCGGCGAAGACGACCGCGGAACCGGCCGTACCGACGGCCCGTCCGGCCGCCTCCTCGCGCTCCCGGCCCTCGGCCAGCTCGGCGCGGTAGCGGGAGACGATGAACAGCGCGTAGTCGATGCCGACCGCGAGGCCGATCATCATCGCGAGGATGGAGGTGGTGGAGCCCAGGTCGAGCACGTTCGCCAGGGCCGTGATCGTCGAGACGCCGATGCCGACCCCGATCAGGGCGGTGAGCAGCGGCAGCCCGGCGGCGATCAGCGAGCCGAAGGTGATGACCAGCACCACCGCGGCGATGGCGACACCGATGATCTCGGTGGCTCCGGTCTCCGGCATCACCTGGAGCGCGTCACCGCCGATCTCCACGGTCATCCCGCTCTTCTGCGCCGTGTGGCCCGCGTCCTCCAGAGCGGTGCGGGTCGCGTCGGTCAGCTCCATCGAGTTGACCTTGTAGGACACGGAGACGTACGCCGTGGAGCCGTTCTTGCTGACGGCGCCCGCGGTGTACGGGTCGGTGACGGAGGCGATCTGGTCCGAGCCGGACTTCAGCTCGCCGGCGAGCCTGTTCACCTCGGCCTTGTTCGCCGGGTCCGTCATCTTCTGGCCGTCGGGGGCCTTGAAGACGACCCGTGCGGTCGCGCCGTCGGCGCCGGCGTCGGGGAAGCGCTGTTCCAGCAGGTCGAAGGCCCTCTGCGCCTCCGTACCCGGGATCGAGAAAGAACTGGAGGTGGCGGTGGACGCGGAGGCCGCGCCGAGTCCGGCGAGTGCCAGCAGTGCCACCCAGATCAGGGCGACATAGCGGCGGCGCCGGAAGGCGAGCCGTCCGAGCTTGTAGAGAAATGTGGCCACGGAGTCGTACTCCCGGTCAGGTCGTGTGCGTGGAAAAGGGCGTGAGGAACCAGCCCGACGACGAGAGCGGCGTGTCAGGTGGAGCTTGGGGAGAGGGCCGTACGAAGGGGACGGGTCGCGCTGAACGGACCTGCCGCGCGAAGGGGTCAGACTCCGAGAGCGGGGAGAACCACGGAGTCGACGTAGTCGGTGAGGAATGCCTGGTCGACGGCGCGGTCCTCGACCAGCTGCCGGGCGGCGAAGGCGCCGATCAGCATGTGCGATACGTATTTCAGCGCCGGATTGTCCGGACGCAGTTCACCCCGGGCCACAGCTCGGCGCAGCAGCGTGTCGAGGCCGGTCATCTCCGGCTCGATCAGCAGCTCGCGCAGGGCCTGGAGCAGATCGGGATTGTCGTGGACGGCATGGCTCAGGCCCCGCATCAGCGCGGAGTCCTTCTCCATCTGACAGTCGTCACTGCGGCTCAGCACGGCGTGGAAGTCACCACGCAGCGATCCGGTGTCGATCTCCGCGAGGGAGACCGGCTTGTTGTGCCGCAGGGCCGTGACGACCAGCTCGGGCTTGCTCCCCCACTGGCGGTAGAGGGTGGCCTTGCTGGAACGGGTACGGGCGGCGACGGCGTCCATGGTCAGGGCGTCGTAGCCGACTTCGCGGAGCAGGTCGAGCACGGCGGCGTACAGCTCGCTCTCACGCTCGGGCGTGAGCCGGGTGCGCGCCATGGGTCGATCTCCCGTTCCCGTTTCTCGTTCTCGCACATCAGCCAATGGAACGAAACTGTTTCGTACACATCGACGGTACCCCGCCCGTCCAGCGAAACGAAATCGTTTCGCTTGTGTTCCGCACCACAAGTTGCCGGGGCCCCCGCGCGCGGAAAGCATTGAAGAGTGAGTGACGACGTCGCGTATCTCCGATTCCCGCACCTCCACGACGATCTGCTCTGCTTCGCCGCCGAGGACGACCTCTGGGTCGCTCCCCTCGCGCCGGAGGGGCAGCGGCCGGGCCGCGCGTGGCGGCTGACCGTCGACCGGACCAGAGTCAGCCACCCGCGGTTCTCCCCAGACGGGAGCCGTATCGCCTACACGACCTGGCGCAGCCTCGACCCCGAGATCCATCTCGCACCGGTCGAGGGGGGCCCGGCGAGGCGGCTCACCTACTGGGGGTCCACGGACGCCCGCGTCTGCGGCTGGACGCCCGATCCCGGAGACGCCGCCCAGATCCTCGCCGTGTCCTCGCACAACCAGCCGTTCTCGCACATCTCCTGGGCCTACGCCCTCCCCACGGACGGCAGCCCCGGCGGCAAGCTGCCCTGGGGACCGGTCTCCGACATCGCGGTCGCCGACATCGACGGCGAGCGCCGCACCCTGCTGCTCACCGGCAAGCCGCCGCACGAACCGGCCTCCTGGAAGCGGTACCGGGGCGGTGCGATGGGACGGCTGTGGCTGCACGGCAAGCGGCTGCTCCCGGACATCGGCGGGCACCTCGACTCGCCCATGTTCGTCGGCGACCGGATCGCGTTCCTCTCCGACCACGAAGGCGTCGGCAATCTGTACTCCTGCCGGCCCGACGGCACCGATCTGCGCCGCCACACGGACCACGACGCCTTCTACGCCCGGCACGCCTCCAGCGACGGCCGCCGGGTCGTCTACCAGTGCGCGGGCGACGTGTGGCTGGTGGACGACCTGGCGCCGGACGCGGTGCCGCGGAAACTGGAGGTACGGCTCGGCGGGCCGCGCGTCGGACGGCGTACGCACCAGGTGCCGGCCGCCAGCAACATCGACGCGCTGTCCGTGGACGAGACGGGCCGGGCCAGCGCCGTCTCCGTACGCGGCAGCCTGTACTGGCTCACCCACCGCGACGGCCCCGCCCGGACGATCGCCGACACCCCGGGCGTCCGGGTCCGGCTGCCCGAGATGCTCGGCAGCGGCGGCCAGGTCGCCTACGTCACGGACGCCGACGGCGAGGACGCGATCGAGATCGCCTACCTGCCGCGCGCCAGCGGCGACCGCGCCCCGCGCCGACTGGCCTCCGGACTGATCGGCCGGGTCCACGAACTGGTCTCCGACCCGGACGGCGAACGCCTGGCGATCGCGACGAACGACGGGCGGCTGCTGCTCCTGGACACGGACGAGGAGACGCCCACGGAGGAGCCCGTGGAACTGATCCGCTCCATCAACGGCCCGGTCCGCGACATGGCGTTCTCGCCGGACGGCGCCTGGCTGGCCTGGTCGCACCCCGGGATCGGCCGTTCACTGCGCCAGATCAAACTGGCCCGCATCCTCGGGACGGGGTCGCCGGTGATCGTCGATGTCACCAACGGCCGCTTCGAGGACGAGAACCCCGTCTTCACGGGCGACGGACGCTACCTCGCCTTCCTCTCCTGGCGCGGTTTCGACCCGGTGTACGACGTCCACACCGGGGACCTATCCTTCCCGCTGGGCTGCCGCCCTTACCTGGTGCCGCTCTCCTCGGCAACGCCCTCCCCGTTCGCCCTGTCGCCGGAGGGGCGCCCGGCGGCGGGCGGTCTCGACCCGGCCGACGACGTACCCGACGTGGGTGCGGGAGAGGGGCCGTCGACGGTCACGGTCGAGTTCGAGGGGCTGGAGAACCGGGTGACGCCGTTCCCGGTCTCGGCATCGAAGTACTCGGCCCTTCATCCGGTGAGCGGCGGCGGGCTCGTCTGGCTGCGCTGGCCGATCTCCGGCGCGCTCGGTGAAACGTTCGCGAACCCGGCGGACATGTCGGGCCGCCCCACCCTCGAACACTTCAACATCTCCAAGGCCAGGAAGACCGAACTCGTCGGCCACCTCGACTGGTTCGCGGTCAGCGGCGACGCGACACGGCTGGTCGTCATGGACGAGGGCGAGCTGCGCGCCGTCCCCGCCACCGAGATCGGCGACAGCGACTCGACGGTCTACCTCGACCTGCGCCGCATCCTGCACGAGGTCGACCCGGCAGCGGAGTGGCGCCAGGCGTACGCGGAGGGCGGCCGCATCATCCGCTCGTACTTCTGGGAACCGGACATGTGCGGCATCGACTGGGACGCCGTGCTCGACCAGTACCGCCCGCTGGTCGAACGGGTCGCCTCCCCCGACGAGTTCGCCGATCTGATGCGCGAGGTCCTGGGCGAACTGGGCACCTCGCACGCGTACGTCGCACCGGCCCGCCGCAACGAGGGCCCGCCGCACTACCAGCGGGCGATCGGGCTGCTCGGCGCGAACCTGACGTGCCGGGACGACGACTGGACGATCCGGCGCATCCTGCCCGGTGACTCCTCCGACTCCAAGGCCCGTTCCCCGCTGGCCGGTACGGGCATCCGGGAGGGCGCGGTCCTCACCCATATCGACGGCCGCCCCGTCGACCCGGTGGCAGGCCCGTACCCCCTCCTCTCCGCGGCGGGAGGCACCACCGTGGAACTCACCTTCCGCCCACCCGGAGGGGAGGGCCCCTCCCGCCGCGTCGCGATCATCCCCCTGGTCGACGAACGCCCCCTGCGCTACCAGGACTGGGTGGCCAAACGCCGCGAAGTCGTACGGGAGTTGAGCCACGGCAAGTGCGGGTACCTGCACATCCCCGACATGGGCGGCTCCGGCTGGGCACAGTTCAACCGGGACCTGCGCATGGAGGTCTCCCGCCCGGCGCTGATCGTCGACGTACGCGGCAACGCGGGCGGCCACATCAGCGAGCTGGTGGTCGAGAAGCTCACCCGCACGATCCTCGGCTGGGACCTGACCCGCAACGCCCAGCCGGTCAGTTACGCCTCCAACGCGCCCCGGGGCCCGGTGGTCGCCCTGGCCGACGAGGCGACGTCCTCCGACGGCGACATGATCACCGCCGTGTTCCGGCTGCTGAAGCTGGGCCCGGTGGTGGGCCAGCGGACGTGGGGCGGCGTGGTCGGCATGACCGGCCGGCACCGGCTGGGCGACGGCACGGTGATCACGGTGCCGATGAACGCGGCCTGGTTCGACACGTACGGCTGGTCGGTCGAGAACTACGGCGTCGAACCGGACCTGGAGGCCCTGCGCACCCCGCTCGACTGGGCCGAGGGCCGGTACGCGGTGCTCGACGACGCGGTGCGGGTGGCCCTGGACCTGCTGGCCGCGCACCCGGCGGCGACCCCGCCGACGTACGGCTCCGTCCCGGACCGGCGGCGTCCGCCCCTGCCGCCGCGGTAGAAGGACCTGGGGCGGCAGGCCGCACACCGCTGCTCAGCGCGTCGGACCGGCTCCGGATCTGCCGGGGCCGGGACCAGGGCCGAGGCCCACGCGGGTCCGTCCCGGAACGACCCCGGACGTCTCCCACTGCGCCGCGGCACCGTCCAGCAGCATCTCCAGGGCCGTGGGGTAGGCACTGGCGACCATGCGGGTCGCAAGGAGGGGCGCCGCCTCGGCAATCCGGGGGTGTGTGGTGCGCGGCAGGCGGGCGTACGTCGAGCGCCACATGTCCTCGTCCGCTCTGAGGCTTTCGCGCGGCAGGGCCAGCGAGGCGGCGTCGAGCGCGGCGAAGGCCAGGGTCTGGTCGATGAAGGCCTGGTAGATCCGTACCGCGTCCGGCAGCGGGAACCCCGCCGTGCGAAGTACGTCGAGGATGGCCTCGTCGGCCGCCACCTCGTTGGCTCTGCCGGTGACCCGGTTCGCGGTCAGCAGCGCCGCCTGCGGATGCGCCAGGTACACGGCGTGGATGCGCAGACCGAGGCCGCGCAGATCCGACCGCCAGTCCCCCGTGGGCCGCCAGCCTTGCAGGGCCTGCCCGATGAGGGCGTCGCCGATGGCGAGGGTCAGATCGTCCATTCCGCGGAAGTACCGGTAGAGGGTGCTGGGGTCGGCGTCCAGGGCCAGTCCGAGACGGCGGGCGGTGAGTCCCGCGCTGCCGTGCTCACGCAGCATCCGCAGGGCGGTCTCGACGATCAGTCCCTCGGACAGCACGATGCCGCTCCGGGTGGGACGACGGCGTCGCCGCTTCTCCTCGGGCACCACCGTTTTCGCCATCGCCGCCTCCTCGCCCCTTATGCCAACACCATTGACCTTATCCGAGTACCCGGCGTTGGATCTCCTGGCAGGGGCGCCGCACCTCAGGTCCGTGCGGGCACGCCCCGTCTCCGCAGAGAGGAAGTCCGTGTCATGCGTGTTCTGCTTGTGGGAGCCGGCGGTGTGGGCACCGCGATCACCCGGATCGCGGCCCGGCGCTCGTTCTTCGACGAGATGGTCGTGGCCGACTACGATCTGAGCAGAGCCGAGGCGGCGGTCGCCGCCCTCACGGGCACCGAGGGCGCCGGGGGCCGCTTCCGCGCCGCGCGCGTCGACGCCTCCGACCAGACGGCGGTGTCGGCGCTGCTGACGCGGTACGGATGCGACGTCCTGCTCAATGCCACCGACCCGCGGTTCGTGATGCCCCTCTTCCAGGCGGCGCGCGCGGCCGGCGCAACCTACCTCGACATGGCGATGTCCCTGTCGCGCCCGCACCCCGAGCGACCGCACGAGGAGTGCGGGGTCATGCTCGGCGACGAGCAGTTCGCGCAGGCCGACGACTGGGAGAAGGCGGGCGCGCTGGCCCTCGTCGGTATGGGTGTGGAGCCGGGGCTGTCCGACGTCTTCGCGCGGTACGCGGCCGACGAACTCTTCGACGAGATCGAGGAGATCGGCATCCGCGACGGTGCGAACCTCACCGTCGACGGCTATGACTTCGCCCCCTCCTTCAACATCTGGACCACCATCGAGGAGTGTCTCAATCCGCCGGTCGTCTACGAGGCGGACCGCGGCTGGTTCACCACCGCGCCCTTCAGCGAGCCGGAGGTGTTCGACTTCCCCGAGGGCATCGGCCCGGTCGAGTGCGTGAACGTGGAGCACGAGGAGGTGCTGCTCGTCCCCCGTTGGGTCGGCGCACAGCGCGTGACCTTCAAGTACGGCCTGGGCGAAGAATTCATCCAGACCCTCAAAACGCTGCACCTCCTGGGCCTGGACAGCACCGAACCGGTGACCGTGCCGGGCGCTGCGGGTCCGGTGAGTGTGTCGCCCCGCGATGTCGTGGCCGCCTGCCTGCCGGACCCGGCGACGCTGGGCGATCGTATGCACGGCAAGACCTGCGCGGGCACCTGGGTGCGCGGCACCAAGGACGGCGCACCGCGCGAGGTCTACCTCTACCACGTGGTCGACAACCAGTGGTCAATGGCCGAGTACGGCTCCCAGGCGGTGGTGTGGCAGACGGCCATCAACCCGGTCGTCGCGCTCGAACTCCTGGCCACGGGCGCGTGGACCGGCTCGGGAGTCCTCGGCCCGGAGGCCTTCCCCGCCCGCCCCTTCCTGGATCTGCTCAACGCGTATGGCTCTCCGTGGGGCATGCGGGAGCAGTGACCGTCTCGGCTCATCAGGGATCCGACGTCCCTCCTGGGTGGGGGCGAGCGCCGAATTGGTGGACGCGCCCGTGTCCTTCGAACGGCCCCTGCACCTGTTCGGCCACCTCAGCGGGCACAGCCAGGTTCTGTTCCGTGGTGAGCAGGTCACCGATACTGGTCTGCCGACCACTTCGAAGGTTCTGTTCAAGGATGTCGGCGCGCTTCCAAGGGCTGAGCGCCGCGGGCCCGTTCCCCGACGGGCCCGTCACCGGAGTCCGGCCTTCATCCGGTGAGCGAAGTGAAGCCGGACACCGTCGTGATCGCGACAAGCACCAGCCCCTCCTCCATGCCCGCTCTCCTCGCGGCTCCCCGTTCACCTGGCTTACACCCAAACACGCTCCTGCATAAGCTGGTTGATGCAGCGATCACGGACAGAGGAGACATGGGCACCGCCCAGCCGTGACCTCTCTCGGCAGGAGCAACGACGTGCACCAACTCACGTACGACGACATCAAGGCCGCTACCGACCGGATCGCCGGGCACATCCGCCCGGTCGCCGTCGCCCCCGTCGCGCCCGTCGCCCCGGGAACGATCCGCGCGGCGCACCGCGGTCCGCTCGACGACCGACCCGAGAAGCCCTACGAGGTCTGGTTCGCGCTGGAGTTCATGCAGTACACCGGCTCCTTCAAGGCGCGCGGCGCGCAGAACTTCATCCAGGCCCACCGCGAGGCAGGCACTCTGCCGAGCGCGGGGGTGACCATCGCCTCCGGCGGCAATGCCGGGCTGGCCTGCGCCTGGGCGGCCCGGCAACAGGGCGTGCGCGCCACGGTGTTCGTGCCGACCGTCGCCCCGGCGGTGAAGGTGGCCAAGCTCCGCGGCTTCGGGGCGGACGTGCGGCTGGTCGGCGCGGAGTACGCCGAAGCCCTGGAAGCGTGCGAGGAGTTCGCCGCCTCGTCCGGCGCGCTCGCCGCGCACGCCTACGACCACCCGCTGATCGCCGCAGGGGCCGGCACCCTGCTGGAGGAGATCCACGCACAGATCCCCGGTCTGGACACCGTGGTGGTCTCGGTCGGCGGCGGCGGCCTGCTCGCCGGCGTCGCCGCCGCTGCCCGGCACCACGGAATCCGCACGGTCGCCGTCGAACCGGAGAACTGCCGGGCACTGAACGCCGCCATCGAGGCCGGTCGCCCGGTCGACGTCTCCGTCGACTCGATCGCCGTCGACGCCCTCGGCGCCCGACGCGCCACCGCCCTGGCCCTGCACGCCGCCCGCCAGGACGACGTCCGCTCCGTCCTGGTACCGGACGGCGAAATCGTCCGCGCCCGCCGGACGTTGTGGGACCACCACCGCGTCGCCGTCGAGCACGCTGCCGCCACCGCACTGGCCGCGCTCACCGCTCCGGACCTTCCGAACGGGCCGACGGCGCCGGGCTACGGCTACCGGCCGCGCGACGGCGAGCGGGTCGCCGTGGTGCTGTGCGGGGCGAACACCGACCCGAGCGACCTGGTGCGTCCGGCCGAGAACTGATGTCCGGTGGCCGGCCGGGGCTTGCCGCGCCGGGCCGGCGGCCCGCCGAAGGCCCCGGCCGACGCCACGCGAAAGGGGCGCACCCGGTCACCCGGGCACGCCCCTCACAGGCAACGCGCAGTGTCGCGAATCGCGTCAGCGGTCGAAGCGCTCGCGGGTGTCGTCCGTCGCGCCCTGGGCCCTGTCACGGCCCTGCTGCGACGTCTTCGAGCCCGGCTTCGAGGCCCGCTGGGACGTGCCCTGCGCCCGCTCCCGGCCTTCGCCGCGGGCCTCGCGGCCCGTGCCCGTGCCCTTGCCTTCGTTCGCCTTCTTCTTCGCCTGGTCGGCGAGCTCCTGCGCCTTGTCCTTGAACTGGTCTGCGATACCCATGCTGTTTACTCCTAGTGGGTGCGTGGGGACGGCCCGTAAGGGCCTCGACCAGAGTTACACGCCTCGACACGCCGCGCATTTCGATCAATTACGCTGCGTACGCACCGCCCGCGCGTCCCGGTCCGCCGCGCCTCCCGCGCCCACGAGCCCCTTGCTCACGCCCTCCAGCCGCGGCCCGAACCGTCGCATCTCCCGCTGCCCGACGACGCCGATCAGCGCGGGGAGGTAGCCCCGTACGGACTGCATCCCGCGCAGCCACCACTGCGCGTACACGTGCGCGGAGCGCCGTTCGATACCGGCCACGATCCGGTCGACCGCCGGTCCCAGCGGATACGTACGGTTCGACGGCCAGGGCAGCCGCTGCCGCAGTTCCCGCATGACGTCGTCCTGGTCGGCGCCGCGCACCATGTCCGTGTCGGTCCAGGACAGATAGCCGACCCCGACCTTCACCCCGCGGTAGCCGACCTCGGCCCGCAGGCTGTGCGCGAACGCCTCGACCCCCGACTTGGACGCGCAGTACGCGGTCATCATCGGCGCGGGCGTTATCGCGGCGAGCGAGGCGATCTGGAGGAAGTAGCCGCGGCTCTCCATGAGGACCGGCAGGAACGCCCGGCCCGTCACCGCGCCGCCGATCAGATTGACCTCGATGACCCGCCGCCACGCCTCCGGGTCCGAGTCGACGAACGGGCCGCCCGACGCGACCCCGGCGTTGGCGACGACGACGTCGACCTTCCCGAACCGCTCCTTGACCTCCTCGGCGACGCGGGCCATCGCCTCATGGTCGGTGACGTCCGCGAACCAGTGGCCGCTCTCCGAATGCAGCCGCTCGGAGACCTTCTTCAGCTCGTCCGGCTCCAGGCCGACCAGCGCGAGCTTCGCGCCGCGCGCCGAGAGCTTGCGGGCCAGCAGTTCACCCACGCCACGCGCCGCGCCCGTGACGACGACGACCTGTCCTTCGAGACTCCGCCGATCGCTCATGCGACATCCTCCTTCTCGGTCGTACCGTCCACACCATCCGCAACGCCCGAACTGCCCACACCGTTCACACGATTCGCACCGGTCGTGCCAGCCGCGCTGTTCGCGCCGTTCGCGCCGCCCGCGCCGCCCGCCGGGACGTACGCGGTGACGAGCTCCCGGATCTTCGCGGTGACCGCCTCGGGCGCCTCCACCGGCGTCATGTGCCCCATGCCCGCCAGTTCGGTGAGGCCCAGGCAGTCGGGGAGCGCCGCCGCGATCGCGCGGGCGTGCACGGGCGGCGTCAGCCGGTCCTCCGTACCCGCGATCACCGCCGTGGGCACCCGCAACTCCCGTACCCCGGCGTCGAGATCGAGGTCCGCGAGGACGTGCCCCCAGGCGACCCTGGCCACCCGCGGACACGCGTGCACGATCCGGGCGCAGGTCTCGACCCGTTCCGGAGCCGAGCCCGCTCCCATCGTGCCGTACTTGAGTATCCGCCTGGAGACCGGCGTGACCGGTCCCAGCGGGGCGCGTGCCCCGAGAATCGCGCGGGTCGTCCGGGTCCGGACGGCCCCGGCCCGCAACGGCACCACCCGCGACTCGTCGATCAGCCGCGAACTGCCGGTGCTGCACAGCAGTACGGCCGCCGCGTGTGCGCGCAGTCCGGCGCGCCGCGCGGCGGCCATCATCGTCATGCCGCCCATGGAGTGCCCGGCGAGCACGGCCTTCTCGCCCGGTGCGAGGGTGGCGGCCAGGACCGCTTCGAGGTCGTCGGCGAGGGCTTCGGTGCTGTAGCCCTCGCGGCCGACGGCGGGTGAACGGCCGTGGCCCCGCTGGTCGTAGGCGACGACCCGGTGGTCCGCCGCCAGATCCCGGATCTGCGCGGCCCAGAAGTGGGTGTTGCAGGTCCAGCCGTGCGCGAGGATCACCGCGGGGGCACCGTCCGGTCCGTGCACCTCGACGTATATCCGGGCGCCGTCGGCGGAGAGCGCGGTCAGTTCGCGTGCGGGGACCGGCGGGGCGTCGTCCCGTCGTAGCAGCCGGCTCATCCCACGGCCTCCTCGGCGACGGGCCGGCCGGCGGCGGCGGCCCGCTTCGGTATCCGCACGATCTCGTACTCCGCGAGGTCGACCGATCGCGTCGCCCTACGGAATTCGGCGGTGGTGCCCGGCCACACCGTGGTGTTGCGGCCGTTGGCGTCCAGGTACCAGCTGGTGCAGCCGCCGGTGTTCCACACGGTGCGCTTCATCCGGTCCTGGACGCGACGGTTCCACGCGCCGACCGCCGAGGGCCGCGCGTCGAGTGCGACCCGGCCACCCAGCACGTTCAACTGGCGCAGGTAGTCGGCCATGTAGTTCAGCTGGGACTCGATCATCAGGATCATCGAGGAGTTCCCGAGCCCCGTGTTGGGGCCGATGATCGTCATCCAGTTGGGGAAGCCGGCCGCGCTCGCACCGCGCAGCGCCTGCATACCGCCCTTCCAGGATTCGGCGAGCGTGCTGCCTTCCGCGCCCACCACCCGGTCGGCGATCGGCATGTCGGTCACGTGGAAGCCGGTGCCGAAGATGATCGCGTCGACCTCGGTCTCCGTACCGTCACAGGCGACGACCGTGGAGCCGCGCACCTCGGCAAGACCGGAGGCGACCACGTCCACGTTGGGCTGGGCGAGCGCCGGGTAGTAGGCGCTGGAGAGCAGGATGCGCTTGCAGCCGATGCGGTACGAGGGGGTCAGCTTGGCCCGCAGCGCCGGGTCCTTGATGGACCGGGCCATGTTGGACTTGGCTATCTTCTCGACCAGGCCCAGTTCGTTCGGGTGTTTGGTGAAGGCGCTGACCTGCAACTCCCGTATGCCCCACAGCAGTCCGCGGCGTGCGGCGCCGGTGACGGGGAGCGTGCGGTGCAGCCAGCGCTCGGCGCCGCTGATCCTGCGGTCCATGCGGGGCATGACCCAGGGCGGGGTGCGCTGGAAGAGCGTCAGCCTGGCGGCCTTCGGCTGGATCGAGGGCACGATCTGGATGGCGGAGGCGCCGGTGCCGATGATCGCGACGCGCTTGCCGGTCAGGTCGTAGTCGTGGTCCCAGCGGGCCGAGTGGAAGACCTTGCCGGGGAAGCCGTCGAGCCCGGGGATCTCCGGCGTCTTCGGGTCGGAGAGCGGTCCGGTCGCGGAGACGACGACATCGGCCGTGAACGTGGCCCCGTTGCCGGTACCGATGACCCAGTGGAGCTCGTCGCGGTCCCAACTCATCTTCATGACTTCATGGTTGATTCTGATGTGCGGGCGCAGCCCGAAGGTGTCCGCGACATGATCCAGATAGGCGCGGATGTGTTCCTGCCCGGAGAAGGTGCGCGGCCACTCGGGGTTGGGCGCGAACGAGAACGAGTAGAGGTGGGACGGTACGTCGCAGGCGCAGCCCGGGTAGCTGTTGTCGCGCCAGGTGCCGCCGACGGAGCCGGCCCGTTCCAGGACGACGAAGTCCGTGATGCCTTCGCGGCGCAGCCGGACCGCGGCCCCGAGGCCCCCGAATCCGGATCCGATCACCGCCACTCGTACGTGCTCGTGCTGGGCCATGCTGCCGCCTCCCGCGGTACGTCACACGACTCTGCCAGCAATCACTGGCATTGTTGGGAGGGTAGAGCAGCTCTCTACTGATGGGTAGGGGTCCGGCAAGGGAAAGTTACCGGCGGTACAACATAGGGTGCGGGTGTGGCTGAGGGACGCGAGCACCGCGAATACCGGATGGAGGAGCTGGCCAAGGAGGCCGGCATCCCCGTACGGACCGTGCGCTTCTACCGGGAGCGCGGCCTGATCTCGCCGCCCCGCCGCGAGGGGCGCATCGCCTGGTACGACGATCACCACCTGGCCCGGCTGCGCACCATCGCGGGTCTGCTGGAGCGGGGCCACACCCTGACCGGCATCGCCGATCTCGCCCGCACCTTCGAGAGCGGGCGCGATGTCGCCGAGGTGCTGGGCCTGGGCGAACCGAGCGAGGAGACGCCGGTCCGCCTCACCCCCGAACAGCTCGCGGACTACTTCGAGGGCGAGGTCACCCCGGAGAACCTGGCCGCCGCCCTCGACCTGGGCTATCTGGCCACCGACGGCGACGAGATCGTCCACATCAGCCGCCGTCTGCTGGAGGTCTCGGCGCAGCTGGTACGGGAAGGGGTGCCGCTCGCCACGGTGCTGTCGGCCGGCCGCCGGGTCCGCGAACACGCGGACGCGCTCGCCGAACTCTTCGTGAGTGTCCTCGAAGCCCACAGCGACGAGGATGCCCGCGGCGACGCGCCCGAACCGCCCCAACTCCGCCCATTGGTCCGCGCGGTGGTGGACGCCGAGCTCTCCATGGCACTGGACCGGCGCATGCGCCGCGAGGACACCGCACGCCTGCCGCGCAAGCCGGCCTCCTGACGCAGAGAGCCCGGAACGGCGTGCGCCCGACGGCCAACAGGCCGACGACCGAAGCGGCGTTGACCAGCAGACCGAAGGTCTACAGGCCGAAGACCGACAGACCGAAGTCCCACAGACCGAAGACCTGCAGGCCGAGGACCGACAGGCCGAAGACCTACAGGTTGAAGACCACCGTCACCGGCGCGTGGTCGCTCCACCGCTCATCGTGCGTCGCGGCCCGCTCGACCCAGCCCTTCACCGCACGCTCCGCCAAGCGAGGCGAACTGACGATAAGGTCAATCCGCCAGCCCGTGTCGTTGTCAAAAGCCCGCCCACGGTAGGACCACCAGGAGTACGGCCCCTCCTCCTCCGGGTGCAGCGCTCGTACGACATCGACGTACGCGGCCTCGTCGAAGACGCGGGTCAGCCACTCCCGCTCCTCGGGGAGGAAGCCGGAGTTCTTCTTGTTGCCCTTCCAGTTCTTCAGGTCGGCCTCCTGGTGGGCGATGTTCCAGTCGCCGCAGACCACGACCTCGCGACCATCGGCCGCGGCCCGCTCCTTGAGGCCCTTCAGGTACGGGAGGAACGCGGCCATGAACCGTTCCTTCTCCTCCTGCTTCTCCGTGCCGACCTCGCCGGAGGGCAGATACAGGCTGGCGACCGTGACGCCGGGCAGGTCGACCTCGACATAGCGGCCGCTGGCGTCGAACTCCTCGCTCCCGGCGTCCCCGAAACCACCGAACCCGATCTGCACGCGCTCGGGCGCACGCCGGGTGTAGAGGGAGACACCCGCCCGCCCCTTGGCGGCGGCCGGCGCGTGCACGGTGTGCCAGCCCTCGGGGTCACGCACCTCGTCGGGCAGCTGCTGCGGCTCGGCCCGCACCTCCTGCAGGCAGATCACATCGGCTTCGGTCCGGGCCAGCCACTCGACGAAGCCCTTCTTGGCGGCGGCGCGGAGCCCATTAACATTGACGGTCGTCACAGTGAGCATCCCGGCACGATACCGAGACACCGGCCCGCATACCTGTACCATATTCCGCATGAATATCCACGCGCGCCCCTTCGACCACCCAGACGCCGTCAAACTCAACGACCAGGTGCAGCTCGAATACGCCGCGCGGTACGACGACGAGGGCGATGTCACACCGCTCGACGCCTTGATGTTCGAGCCGCCGAACGGTCTGTATCTCCTCGCCTACGATGCGCAGGGCCGCCCCGTCGCCACCGGAGGCTGGCGTTCCCAGGAGCGGAACGAGGAGGGCTACTGCGACGGCGACGCCGAGATCAAGCGGATGTTCGTGATACCCGAGGGCCGTGGCAACGGGCTGGCGCGCCGCATCCTGGCCGCCCTGGAGGCCGACGCCCGGGCGGCGGGCCGCAGCCGGATGGTGCTGGAGACCGGGGACAAGCAGCCCGAGGCCATCGCGCTGTACACGTCCAGCGGGTACTCCCCGTGCGAGAAGTTCGGCCACTACCGCACGTACGAGAGCAGCCTCTGCTTCGCGAAGCCGCTGCGGTAGCGGCCCCGCCGCTCCCGGGGGCCTAGACCATCAGGCCGCAGCCCCCGCCCCCCCCCCCCCCCCCCCGGTCAGCGCACCCGCGCGACGCCCACGTAGAAGCCACTGCGCTCCTGCGCCGGCGCAGGCTCCTCCTGGTACCACTCCGGGGCGTACACCAGCCCGGGCTCGACGAGATCCAGGCCGTCGAAGAAGGGCTCGACCTCGCTCCGGGTCCGCATCCGCAGCGGGATGGCTCCCTTCTTGTACGCGGTCTCGGTCTCCTGCCGCAGTTCGGGATGCTGGTCGGCCGTGCCATGCGAGAGGACCAGGAAGCTGCCCGCGGGCAGGGCGTCGACCAGCGTGCGGGTGATGCCGTACGGGTCCTGGTCGTCGGGCAGGAAGTGCATGAGCGCGATCAGGGACAGCGCGACGGGCCTGCTGAAGTCCAGCAGCTCACGGGCTCGTTCGAGGATCGCCCGCGGCTCCCGCACATCCGCGTGGAGGTAATCGGTGGCGCCTTCCGGGCTGCTGACGAGCAGCGCTTCCGCGTGACGCAGGACGATCGGGTCGTTGTCCGCGTAGACGATCCGGGCGGTCGGCGTGATGGCCTGGACGACCCGGTGCAGACTGGGCTCCGTGGGGATACCGGTGCCGATGTCGAGGAACTGGTCGATCCCGCCGCGCGCCAGCCAGGCCGAGGCCCGGTGCATGAACGCCCGGTTCCGCGCCGCGTTGCCCCGCGCCTGCGCGGGCAGCGTCTCCCCCACCCGCTGGTCCACCGGATAGTTGTCCTTGCCGCCCAGGAGCCAGTCGTAGACGCGCGCGGGGTGGGGCTTGCTGGTGTCGATCTGGGGCTGGGACTGGGACATTCCGGCCGTCACAGGACGCTCCTCCGTACGGGGAATTCATGAGCAGGCGAGCGCCCTGCCCGGGTGTCTCGTATTATCGGCCCGCACTGACGTCGAGTACCACCAAGGATTGTGTGAATCACTCCGCTCTCCGGGCCAAGGCCCTTTCGCTCGCGGCCGACATGGCCGCCGCCGATCACAGCCCGGATATCCAGCTGTCCCAGACTCGCCACCGGGCCGCGCTGGTGGCGAGCTGGCACATCGCGCCCTGCTCAACCGTCCTCGAACTGGGCTGCGGACAGGGCGACATGACTGCCGTCCTCGCAGAGGCGGTCGGACCCAAGGGGCGCGTGGTGGCCGTCGACGTGGCCGAGCCCTCCTACGGGGCGCCGGTCACGCTCGGGGAATCGGCAGCTCGGCTCGCGGCGGGCCCCCTCGGGCCGCGCATCGAATTCCACTTCGGCACGAACGTTCTCGACCCATCGGTCGACTTCCCCGAAGGCACCTTTGACCACGTGGTGCTCGCACACTGCTCCTGGTACTTCGCCTCGCTCCGGCAACTGCGGGACACACTGGCCCGGGTACGGCCGTGGGCGCGGCACCTATGGTTCACCGAGTGGGACCTGACGCCCACCTCTGGCGACCAGCTGGCGCACCTCCTCGCCGTGCTGGTCCAGGGGCAGATCGAGGCCGCAGGATCGCATGGCGAGGGCAACGTCCGCACGCCCTTCTCCCGTGAGGAGCTGCTGCGGCTCCTGCCCGAGGCCGGATGGACAACCGACGGCAGCGGGTCAGTCAATACCGAAGACCTCCAGGACGGCGACTGGGAAATCGCTGCCTGCCTCGACCTGGCCGGAACGGAGGAACGCTTGGCCGCGCTGCCCGAGCCGGTGCGACAGATCGTCCTGAGCCAGGCCGACGTTCTCCGGGCCATCGCCAAGCCGCGCGGCAACCGAGCGCTCGCTGCGTATTCAGTCACCGCACGCTGACACGCCCCAGCGGCCGGCCGGTCAGAGTTCAGTGAGATCGGCCTGCCTTCGGTGAGATCGGGACAGCCAGCACGGCGTTCCAGGTGAGGTTCCCCCGGCCTGCGGGAGATACGTCGCGGCGGGCCCCCTCGGGCCGCGCATCGAGCAGCGCCTGCCGCGGCGCCCGCTGCTCCACGGCAAGCTCCCGCAGCGTCGTGAGAAGGAGCTCGCCCAGGGCGAGCGGCGTCGCATCGACGCGTTCCGCCAACCGATCGGCCACACCGGAGAGTTCGGGAGCCTTGACCGTCAAGGCTACGAAACCATCCCCTCGGCGGGCCGCCTGGAGGCGGGCGGCAAAGGACGCACCGGGGATCGCGGGCAAGCGCCAGTTCGCCCTGCGCATACGCGATCAGCGTCCGGGGCCTGGCCAGGGCGGACACCGTCGGCCAAATCGGCTGCCTGCACAGGGCCGGCCGCACCCTGCCTTCCGTCCGACGGCGATGCTCCGGATCGGCAGAGCGGGGGCCGCGGCGCGGAGCGGCCGTCGAAGGAGGTGGAATTCAAGGACCCGGACACCGGAAAGACCTGGCGCAGGAGGCGTCAACGCAGCTTCAACTGCTCGCGAAGACGGTTCACATGAGCCTGGATGTCGCGTTCGATGCCGGGGGCTGCCTCGGGGGCAGGGTGGGCGGCAGGGCCCGGAGCGGGTTGGCGGCAGGGGCCGCACAGCCCGTCGCGGAACGCCTTGGACTTACCGGGTGCGCCGCATTCGGTGCACTCGACCATCAGACGGCGTACGGGAGAGCCCGGCGCAGCCGGTGCCGGGGTGGCGGGCAGGCGGGGCGGGATCTTGTCGAGGAGGCGACGCCTGACGAAACCGACGGGCGAGTCGACAGCCGCGGGAAGTCCGGCGGTGAGGGCGTGCGTGAGGTAGTCGGCGTCGACACCGCGTGCGAACCACTCGGCGGCCGTCTGCTCCAGCGCTGTGCAGTCTGCGGCGGAGAGGGCCAAGCGGGGTTCGGTACGGCCGAGTTGAGCCAGGGCGAGGAAGGCGAGCGAGGGATGCCCCGAGGCGCCCTTGGCGCACTTCGGCTCCGCAGTGCGCTGCTGCGGCACCGCCGGGACGGGTGGCGGTACCGCTACGGGTGCGGCCGCTTCGGCCGGGACATCTGCCCGGGGTGCGGCGGGACCGGCAGGAACCCACTGCGGCGGGGGCGCGATGGCCACTGTGGTCTCCTGCGGTACGGGGCAGCTCTCCTCGGCGGCGAGGAAGGTGGTCCACCACTCGTTGTCGCGGGCGGTGCGGGACCAGAAGGTGCGGGTGACCCAGCGGACCTGGCCGCCTTCGCCGGTCAGGCACCGTACGTGACGCAGATGACCGGCCACACCCAGGGCCCGCAGGGCACTGCCGACGGCCATCTGCCCGTACAGGGGCTGGCTCCGGGCCAGCGACTTGATGTCCATCGCCGCACCGTCGGGCAGTTTGTCGACGTAGCCCGCGATGTGCCGCTCGCGCTCGGGCAGAAACGCGAAGTCGTCCTCGCGGAGCGGGCATTGGTCCGGTACGGATCGCTTCCCGTAGCCGGGCTTCGCCTTCGGGTACGGGCGAGAGGATGCGGGCGCGCACAGGGCAGAGCTAAGGTTCTGGGTAACCAAGGGATCGCCTTTATTCGATCTTGAGGTGAGACCCCGGCTCGGTGCTGTGAACACCGCGTCGGGGTCGTTACGTTGGGGGCACCGTAAGCAGTCGCGACTCCGTGCCGCAAGTCGGTCACGATTAGTCATACTTGCTGGCCGTGACGGGTCAGGGCGGGTGGGTAGGTTTCCCCAATCCCCTTCATTTTCCTGCCGGTTGTAAGACACGGCTCGAATCCCGAAGCCCGGACCCCGACGCCCGGAGCCCGAAGCTCAAGACTCGGGCCCGGCTCCGTCCCCATACCCACGAAAGAGTGAACGGGCCCCTTCCGAGGCTCGAACCCCGAATCCCGGCTCTCGAAGCTCGGGCTGCGGGGAGTCCGCGAGCGCACATGATCATGAACCGTCCAATACGGTGCTCGCAGCCCGCCGGTCCGTGACAGTGACACACGCGCGGGGTTTGACGGCGCTCTAGCCGCACTCCCAATGAGCGCCGGAGAGATCCCACCAGGGCCCGACAGTACCCGTCCGGCCCGCCCAGTTGGCTATTTGTCCAGCCGCTACTGACTCTGTGCCCATGCGCCTTCCCAGTCCTCGCTTCAGCCGTCTGGTCACCCTTGTCGCGATCGACGACACCCAGCGGGTTGCACTGCTTCCCCGGCCTGGCTCCACTTCATAGCCATGTCCGGAGGTCTGGAAGGACGGCGTCCCTCCGAGCAGCACGACGTCCAGCTCCGGCCGGTGGCGCGGGCACTGCGCCGCCTTGACCAGGGGCGAGTAGACGCCGACCAGGTCGAGCTCGTCCACGCCTGCATACGCCAGAACGCCGATCCGGGTCATCTCTCCACCCCCTCCCCCTCGGTGAGGAGGTCCACCAGCGCGTCATGGATCGCGGCGGCCGATACGAGGTATCCGCCGCCGAACAGGTCCGGCGGGACGTGTGCCGGCACCAGCTCCAGATGGCTTCGTACCGCGCCCGCCTCCTGGGCGATCAAGGAGGAGGCGGCGACGTCCCAGGGATGGAGCGTCTCCGTATGCGCGTCCAGGCGGCCGGCCGCCACCCAGCAGATGTCAAGCGCGGGAGAAGCGCCACGACGAATGTCCTGACAGTGCGTCAAAAGTAGCTCGATCCGCCGCAGGAGTGGACTCAGATCACCTTTGCGGTGCGGAAACCCGGTGCTGATCACCGCCCGGTGCAAGCCGTCGGGAACACTCGTCCGGATCGGGTGCCCGTTGAGCCGGGCCCCCTGGCCACGTATGGCGGTGAACGTCTCACCGAGGAAGGGAGCGTGTACGACCCCGACCTCGACTGTGCCGTCCACGATGAAGGCCACCGATATCGACACGTAGGGATGCCCGTGCGCGTAGTTCGCGGTGCCGTCGATGGGGTCGACGACCCACATGGCCGCCGAGAGATCTGCGGCCTCCCAGCCGTCGGCCACGGCCGTCTCCTCGGAGAGGATGCCGTACCGGGGGAAGGCCGCTCGCAGGCCCCGGGCGATCTCGGCGTCCGCCAGCAGATCGGCGTCGGTGACCGGCTCGACGCCGTCCTTGTACGAGGGGGTGGAACGCCCGGTCGGCTGGTGTTCCATGATGAGCCGGCCGGCGGACCTGACAGTGGCCACGGCGACATCGAGGATCGCGGCGAGGTTGTGCTCCGTCATGTGAGGCCTACTCCGCAAGTCGCGCCAGCGTACGGTCCCGCACGTCGCGGTCCAGCATGTCTGCGTTGATGTAGATGCGGCGGGTGGAGCCGATGAGTTCGTGCATGCGCCTCTTCATGGAGGCATAGGCGTCGCCGTAACGCCCGAAGTCATTGTCCAGATGGGCCAGCACATCGTCCTGAAGATCGCCATGTCGCGAGGTCGCAGGAGTCTGCCTCCACGCCTGCGGTCCCCGCGGCATGCCCGCATCTCCACCCCCGATCCACTCCGACCGGGAAGCCATGCTTCCCAGCAGTCCGATGGACTGACTTGCGTACCAATCGCGGCTGAAACGACGAGATCCCGTTCAGACGGTGACCGTCTGACCGGGATCTCGTGAACCCTTCGCGAGCGAACTCGCGAACGGCTTGTGCGGTGGACCTGTGGGGATTTGAACCCCAGACCCCCTCGATGCGAACGAGGTGCGCTACCAGACTGCGCCACAGGCCCTTGCAACGAGTGAAACTCTAGCACCCCCACCGGGATGCTCGGAAATCCGTTCCGCGCTGGTCAGCCGAGTCGGTGTCGCAGCGGGAACGCGGCGGGCTCACTCGTTGGCGGCACGAGGGCGTTCCCCGTCCTCGTACTGGTCGAAGAGCGGGGTCCGGCCGCGGTCGCGGGTGCGGCGGGACTGGTTGGTGCGCTGGCGCGGTGCCGGGTCGACGGGAGGTGCCGTGGCGTGCGAGGTGCCCGTCCGGGTGGGTTCCGCGGCGCTGGAGCGGGCCGCGCTCCAGGTCTCCGGGTTGCCGACCTCGACACCGGCCGTGGCGCGCGGGGCGACCGGGGCGGTGACGTACGTCGGCAGCGGGACCGGGACGGGCTCCCAGCTGTCGCCCTGGACCCGGCCGCGTTCGCGCTGCTGGTCGACCCATTCCGCGTGGTCCGTCTGCTCGACCAGGGCGCGGCGGCCGGCCTCCTGCGGGGAGACCGCGGGCGCGGGCTCGGGCTCGGGGTGGCGCGCTTCGGGCTCCTCGTCGGCCTCTGCGGGGGCCGACGCGGCCGGCTGGTGCCTGCGGGGACGGTTCTCGCGCAGACGCTGCGCCGCGACCTCGGCCCGCCGCCGGTCCATGGTGAAGGCGAACCGGCGCCGCTCCTGGGCGCGCAGATGCACGATGTACGTGCTCAGCAGCACCGCCGGAACCGCGGGCGCCCACAGGAAGCCGAGTCCGCCGACCGCCGCGACGACCGCGCCGAGGGTGAAAGCGAGGAAGAGGACGACGGTGGTACGCCGACGGCGCGCGAGGACCTGCAGGCGCTGGGCGCGCCGGACCCGCTCGGCGTCCGCCCCGCCGGGGCGCGGGCGCGCGCGCCGTGCGGATGCGGGGCGTTCCCGGTCCGTGCGCTCGGGCGGGTGTGCCGGGTCGTGCAACCGGGCTTCGGTATGCGCCGGAGGCGCGGCGAAGGCCCGGACGTCCACGGAATCCATACGGTCCGTGTCGACGTCCGGGTCGGCGTCGGGCCCCGCCTCCTCGGCGGTGCGCTCCCGCAACTCCCTGGCGTACCGGCGCTCCATTGCCGCCCGTCCGGACAGCAGCCGGATGGCGGTGCTGAAGCGTTCCGTCGGACGGGCTTCGTTGAGCTCGTCCTGCCTGCGGAGCCACATCGGCACCAAGTAGGCGGCCCAGGCCCCGACGATGACTGCGTAGATGAGGCCGCTGCTGCTCACGTCTCACACCGTAGAGGGGTTTGCACGGAGGCATCCGCCAATTGGCCCGGTGTGTCGCACGATCCGGCTGATCTCAAGGACTTTTTTTGTGATTGTTCAGATCGGCGGCGCATGTTTGCGCGTTTATTTGTGGTCACACGCCGATCGATATCGAACACTTATTTCATTTCTGTGGCGTTCCGGGTCGTGCCTGGTGCCAGCGCCGGAGCAGTCCCTCGGGTACTTCCTCCGCGGTGAGCGCGTAGATCATGTGGTCCCGCCAGGCGCCGTCGATGTGGAGATAGCGCGGACGCAGGCCTTCCTCACGGAATCCCAGTTTCTCGACGACCCTTCTGCTGGGCCGGTTCTCCGGACGAATGCACACCTCGATGCGGTGCAGTCCGACCCTTTGGAAGCAGTGGTCGACCGCGAGGGCGACGGCTGTCGGCATCACACCGCGGCCCGCCACGTCCTGGTCGACCCAGTAGCCGACATGGCCCGAGCACATCGAGCCCCAGGTGATGCCGGCGACCGTCAGCTGGCCGACCAGCCGGCCCTCGTACTCGATGGCGAAGGGCAGCATCCGGCCCGCGTTGGCCTCCAGACGCAGATGACGGACCATCTGACGGTAGGTGGGGCGCTGGGCCACCGGGCCGCCCGGTGCGGGCGGCGGCACGGTCGCCTCCCAGGGACGCAGCCAGTCACGGTTGCGCCGGTTGACCTCGCGCCACACGCGCTGGTCGCGCAGTTTCACCGGGCGAAGGGTGACCGCTCCGTCCGTAAGGACCACCGGCCAGGTCGGGACGTTCAGCTCGGGCTCCCGGGTCGGGGGTGATCGCCGCCGCGAAGCTGGTCGACGGCGTGCACCAGGAGACGTTCGAGGACGGCGAGGCCGTCGCGCACCCCACCGGTGGAGCCCGGCAGGTTCACGATGAGTGTGCGGCCGGCGACGCCCGCGAGGCCCCGGGAGAGCGCGGCGGTGGGCACCTTGTCGCGGCCTTCGGCGCGGATCGCCTCGGGGATGCCGGGGATCTCGTGGTCGAGGACGCGACGGGTGGCGTCGGGGGTGCGGTCGGTGGGCGAGATGCCCGTACCTCCGGTGGTGACGATGACGTCGTACCCGGCGGCCACGCCGGCGCGCAGCGCCTGTTCGACCGGGTCGCCGTCGGGCACGACCCGCGGTCCGTCGACGGCGAAGCCGAGCCGCGTGAGCGCCTCGGAGATCAGGGGGCCGCCCTTGTCCGCGTAGACCCCGGCAGAGGCGCGGTTCGATGCGGTCACGACGAGGGCGGCGTACGGGGCGGTCAGCGCGCCACCGAGCGGAGGCCCGGCCGGCCGGCCGGCGCCGGACTGCCCGGTTCCGGACGTGGCGTTCTCGTCCGGCCCGCCGGGGGCTGCCGCGTCGGGCGCCGTCACGCGTCCGCTCCGTCCGGCGCGGTGCGCCGGTACTCGCCGGACTTGCCGCCCGACTTCGACTCGACCCGCACGTCCGTGATGACCGCCGCCCTGTCGACCGCCTTGACCATGTCGATCACGGTGAGCGCGGCGACCGAGACGACCGTCAGGGCCTCCATCTCGACGCCGGTGCGGTCCGTGGTCTTCACCGTGGCGAGGATCTCCACCGCGTCGTCGGCGACGCTCAGCTCGACCTTGACGCCGGAGACGGCGAGCGGGTGGCAGAGCGGAATCAGCTCGGGGGTGCGTTTGGCGCCCATGATCCCGGCGATCCGGGCGGTGGCGAGGGCGTCGCCCTTGGGCACTCCTTCGCCGCGGAGCAGCTCGATGACGCGCGGCGAGACGAGGACCCGGCCACTGGCGCTGGCGGCGCGCGCGGTGACGTCCTTCTCCGAGACGTCGACCATGCGGGCCGCGCCCGCCTCGTCGATGTGCGTCAGCCTGTTCTGCGTACTCAACTCACTCCGCCTCGCGGTAGGGCGCCGGTTGTCCGACCGGCCCGCACCACTGGTGCGGGCCGAGGGGCCCGGGGGTGTCCCCGGGACGGCACAGCGGCAGATACCGTACCGCCACCGCCCGGGGATCAGCGGAGCAGGATCACCTCGGTGTCCGTGCCGGGTTCGGCGGAGGTGACGTCCTCGGGCAGCACGATCAGCGCGTCCGCCTGTGCGAGGGCCGCGATCAGATGCGATCCGGAGCCGCCGACGGGGGTGACGGTGCCGGCCTCCGCGTCGTACGTACCGCGCAGGAACTGGCGTCGGCCGGCCGGTGAGGAGAGCGCCTTGTCGGTGTTCAGCGTGGCCCGGGCGGTGGGACGGTTCACGTCCTGAAGACCCATCAGGGCGCGGATCGCGGGCCGTACGAACAGCTCGAAGGAGACGTACGACGAGACGGGGTTGCCCGGGAGCGCCAGCAGCGGGGTGTGGTCGGGGCCGATCGAGCCGAAGCCCTGCGGCTTGCCGGGCTGCATGGCCAGCTTGCGGAAGTCGATGCCGCTGCCGGGCTCGTCCTCGTCGCCCATCGACGACAGGGCTTCCTTGACGACGTCGTACGCGCCGACGCTGACGCCACCGGTGGTGACGACGATGTCGGCGCGGATCAGCTGGTCCTCGATCGTGGCGCGGAGCGTGTCGGCGTCGTCGGTGACGGCGCCGACCCGGTAGGCGATCGCTCCGGCGTCCCGGGCGGCGGCCGTGAGCGCGAAGCTGTTGGAGTCGTAGATCCGGCCGCCGGTCAGCTCCTCGCCGGGCTGCACCAGCTCGCTGCCGGTCGAGATGACGACGACGCGCGGCCGGGGCCGCACCTTCACCGTGGAACGGCCGATCGCGGCGAGCAGACCGATCTGGGGCGGGCCGATCACCGACCCGGCGCTCAGGGCCAGATCGCCCGGCCTGACGTCGCTGCCGCGGTCCCTGACATGGGCGCGGGCCTCGACGGAGCGGTGGACGCGGACCTCGCCGCCCGCACCCTCCGGGGCGTCTCGGTGGGCGCGCATCGTGTCGGCCGGGCCGCCGCCCGTACCCCCGTCGGTCCACTCGACCGGGACCACGGCCTCGGCGCCCTCCGGCAGCGGGGCGCCGGTCATGATGCGGGCGGCCTCACCGGGGCCGACGCGCCGGTCGCCGGGCAGCCCGTCGCTGCCGGCCGCGATGTCACCGATGACGGTGAGCACCGCGGGGAACTCCTCGTCGGCGCCCTCGACATCGGCGACGCGGACCGCGTACCCGTCCATCGAGCTGTTGTCGAAGGGGGGCAGGGCGATCTCCACGACGACATCCTCGACGAGGACGCAGCCCTGCGCATCGTGCAGTTGCAGCTCGATGGGTTCGAGCGGTCGCACCGCGCCGAGAATGTCTTCCAGGTGCTCGTCCACCGACCAGATCGTGCTGCTCAAGGTGCTACAACTCCTCGGTGACGTAACTGCGGAGCCAGGTCCTGAAGTCCGGGCCCAGGTCTTCACGTTCGCACGCGAGTCTGACAATGGCACGGAGGTAGTCGCTCCGGTCACCGGTGTCATAGCGGCGCCCCTTGAAGACGACGCCATGCACGGGGCCGCCGATCTTCTCGTCCTCGGCGAGGAGTTGCAGGGCGTCGGTCAGCTGGATCTCGCCGCCGCGCCCCGGCTCGGTCCTGCGCAGTATGCCGAAGACGGCGGGGTCGAGGACGTAGCGGCCGATGATGGCGAGGTTGCTGGGTGCGTCCGCCCTGTCGGGCTTCTCGACGAGGCCGGTGACGCGCACCACATCGCCCTCGGCGGTGGGCTCCACGGCCGCGCAGCCGTACATGTGGATCTGCTCCGGCGCGACCTCCATCAGCGCGACGACGCTGCCGCCCTCGCGCTCCTGGATCTCGACCATGCGGGCCAGCAGCGGGTCGCGCGGGTCGATCAGGTCGTCGCCGAGGAGGACCGCGAACGGCTGGTCGCCGACGTGCGGCGCGGCGCACAGCACGGCGTGACCGAGACCGCGCGGATCGCCCTGCCGGACGTAGTGGATGGTGGCCAGGTCGCTCGACTCCTGGACCTTCTGGAGCCGTTCGGCGTCTCCCTTGCGGGTGAGCGCGGACTCCAGTTCGTAGTTGCGGTCGAAGTGGTCCTCAAGAGGACGCTTGTTGCGGCCGGTGATCATCAGGACGTCGGAGAGGCCGGCGGCCACCGCTTCTTCGACGACGTACTGGATTGCGGGCTTGTCGACGACCGGCAGCATCTCCTTGGGAGTGGCTTTGGTGGCCGGCAGAAAGCGGGTACCGAGTCCTGCCGCCGGGATGACAGCCTTGCTGATCCTGGTGTGCGACTGAGTCATGCGCAGAACCATAACCGGTACGTATGGGCGGAAGATGAGGTTCCGGTTAACTTTGTACGCCTATATGAACTTAAGAGAAATTCAGGTGTCCATTGAATACCGACATGTCGCGAAAGGCGCTTCTCCGGCGTGAACTGCTGGCCGCGCGGCGCCTTCTGACCAGCGAAGACGTGGACAACGCCGCGGTGGTTCTGTCCCGGGGCGCATTGCGTCTTCCGGAGCTCTCCGGGGCCCGCACCGTCGCCGCGTACGTCTCGGTGGGGAGCGAGCCGGGCACCCGTCCCCTGCTGGACGCACTGCGTGCGCGGGGCGTGCGGGTGCTGCTGCCGGTGCTCCTGGCGGACAACGATCTGGACTGGGCGCCGTACGAGGGAGCCGGCCGTCTGGTCCCGGCCGGTCGCGGACTGCTGGAACCGGACGGCGAACGGCTCGGCCCCGATGCCGTTCTGGACGCCGAGGTGGTCCTGCTGCCGGGTCTCGCGGTGGACGCGCGCGGGATGCGGCTGGGCCGCGGCGGCGGCAGTTACGACCGGGTGCTGGCCCGGCTCGCCGCGGCGGGGGCACATCCGTTGCTGGTCGTCCTGCTGTACGACGACGAGGTGGTCGCGCGGGTCCCCGAGGAACCGCACGACCACCCCGTGAACGCGGTGGTGACTCCGGCCATGACCCGCCGGACGGGTCCTACGGTTTGAGGGTCAGGGTGTCGGTCGTCGACGCGGCGACGGCGTTGGTCCCGAAAGCCCAGCCGAGCAGTTCGCCGTTGACCCACTTGTCGGTCTGATCGGTGTAATGCGCGCTGAACGCGTGCCCGGAGGCGCCGGTGAGGTTGATCCAGCGGGACTTGTCCCAGTCCCCCACGTTGACCACCATCCGCATGGACGGCACCCAGACGACGTCGTAGCCGCCCGCCGCGTTCCAGCCGGTGGCGTTCACCGCGGCCTCGCCGCCGCCGAGGTTCCACGGGCCGCGGTTGAGGGCCCGCTGGAGCAGACCGGGGCCCTCGGTGCCGAGGGTCTGGTTCTTCAGGGTCAGCCGGTGCAGACGGCCCCAGTTCCAGGTGGTGATGTCCTTGCCGAGCTTGGCGGTCAGCTCCCAGCGGGCGTCTTCCATGGCTCGGGCGAAGAGCTGGTCGCGGTTCTCGGTCACCTCGGCGCGGCCGCGCTCCGGCGACTTCCACCAGTCGCTCTTCGTGTCCTTCATCAGCCGCTCGACGACCTGGTACCAGCGGTCGCCGCCGTCCGGCTGTGCCGTGTCCGCGTCGCGCCGGCCGCACTCGCGCACCAGCTTGCCCTGCTCGTCGACCGGGCCCGAGTTGTCGGCCCGCGGCACGTACAGGCACTCGCCCTCGACCCGCAGCTCCTTGGGCAGCTTGTCGCCGAAGGCCAGCTTCAGGATGTTGCGCCAGACCGCGTTGAAGTACGCGGCGGCGGCCGAGTCGGGCTCCTGGGTGTAGTCCCAGCCCTCCAGCAGCTTCTGCGCCTCGCGGACACTCTTGTCCGAGATGTTGATCTTCATCAGCTCGGGCACCAGCAGCGCGGCGATCTCGCTGGTGTTGTCCATCTGCATCTTCTGCATGTCTTCGGTCGAGATCTTCCCGCCGCCCTTGATCTTCGACTCGATGAGGTCGTTGATCCGCTGGCTGCGGGAGCCGTAACCCCAGTCCTTGGTGAGCATGGGGGCGTACGTGGTCTCGTCGATGACGGCCTGGTTGGCGGTGACGATGTAGCCGCGCTTCGGGTCGTACTCGTAGGGCAGCTCGTCGAACGGGACCGGGTCCTTCTTCCAGCCGTACTCCGAGGACCAGCCGGGGCTGGGCATCGTGCCGTCGCCCTGGAGGCGGACCGGGATCTTTCCGGGCGCCTGGTAGCCGATGTGGCCCTTGGTGTCGGCGTAGATGAGGTTCTGCGAGGGAACCTCGAAGTGCGCGGCCGCCTTGCGGAAGGACGGGAAGTCCTTGGCCCGGTTGAGCTCGAAGACGGCGTCCATGGAGTGGCCGGCGTCCAGCGCCGTCCACTTCAGGGCGACCGCGTAACCCTCGGCCCGGTCGGGGGCCGCGTTGGCTACGGGGGCCTTCTGGCCGACCTTCTCCAGTTCGCTGCTGCGGTCGGAGACCAGCGGACCGTTGTTGGTCTCGCGGACGGTGATGTGCCGGCTCTTGCCGCCCGCGACCTTGATGGTCTCCTCGCGGACGGTGAAGGGCTCGACCTTGCCGTCGTACAGGTAGCCGTCGCCGGAGACCTTCTCCAGGAAGATGTCGGTGACGTCCGCGCCAAGGTTGGTGAAGCCCCAGGCGATGTCCTGGTTGTGGCCGATTATCACGCCCGGCATGCCGGAGAAGGTGTAGCCGGCGGTGTCGTACTGGCACTTCGCCGAGATCTGGCGGCAGTGCAGCCCCATCTGGTACCAGAGCGAGGGCAACTGCGGCGCCAGGTGCGGGTCGTTGGCGAGCAGCGGATTGCCGGTCGTCGTGTACTTGCCGGAGACCACCCAGGAGTTGGACCCGATGCCGGTCCCGTTCGGGCCGAGGAGCGCCGGGATCTGGTCGAGGGTGTCGGAGAGCGAGGAGAGCTGGGTGTTCAGGCCCTCGGTGGCGCCCGCCGCGGTGTTCGAGCCGAGGCTCGTCGACGGTGTCGCGTCCGGGTCGAACTTCCCGGTGACCGGGGAGATCGCGCCCCCGTCGACGATCGGCTTGTGCTTGTCGTACGGGTAGGCCGGGTACAGGTCCTCGATCTGCTTCGCGTCGAGCCTGCTGGTCATCAGCGAGCGGTCGATCTCGTCCTGCATGTTGCCGCGCAGGTCCCAGGCCATGGCCTTGAGCCAGGCGACGGAGTCGACCGGGGTCCACTCGGCCGGTTTGTAGTCGTTGGTGAAGCCGAGGGCGGCGTACTCGACGGAGATGTCCTTGCCGTCGCGCCCCTTCAGGTAGGCGTTGACGCCGTCCGCGTACGCCTGGAGGTTCTTCTTGGTGTCCGGGGACAGGACCTTGTCGTACTCCTCCTGCGCGACCTTGTGCCAGCCGAGCGTGCGCAGGAAGGAGTCCGTCTCGACCTGGCCGGAACCGAACATCTCGGAGAGCCGGCCCGCCGTCATGTGGCGGCGGACGTCCATCTCCCAGAAGCGGTCCTGCGCCTGCACGAAGCCCTGGGCGCGGAAGAGATCGGTGTCGGAGTCCGCGTACACCTGCGGGATTCCGTAGGAGTCGCGCTTGACGTCGACGTTGCCGTCGAGGCCGTCGAGCTTCAGCGACCCGGTCGTCTGCGGGTACGAGGCCCGCACGGTCGATACGGACCAGAACGCGCCGTACCCGATACCCGCGACAAGCGCCAGCACCAGAACGATCACGATCAGGCGGGCACGTCGCCCCTTCTTCCTGCCGGTCTTCCCACCGGCGGAACCGGTGGTGCCGGAAGAGGCAGTTGTGTTGGCGGGCATCGCTGTCCTTCGAGGGGCAGGTGGTCCTGGGAGTGCAGGAGCAACCATAGGCGCAGCACCGGGGTGGCTCTGACGCGGCATAGGAATGGTTCGAATTCCATAGCGCTCGCACGAACGCTCGAACGCGTCAAGAAAGCGTTAAAGATTAGGTAAGGTAACGAAGTGTCGGCGGGGAACAGCCGATGCCGAAGGTCGATTCGGCAGGCGTACGCAGGGAAGGAACGGCCACTGACTGTCCACGCGCTCAACGAACTCCTGCTCGTCTGCTCACTCGTCCTGCTCGTCGCGGTGGCGGCGGTCCGCATCTCGTCCCGCAGCGGGCTCCCCAGCCTGCTCCTGTACCTGGGCATCGGGATCGCCATAGGGCAGGACGGCATCTTCGACGTCACGTTCAACAACGCCGAACTGACCCAGGTGATCGGCTACGCCGCACTGGTCGTGATCCTCGCCGAGGGCGGCCTGGGCACGAAGTGGAAAGAGATCAAGCCCGCGCTGCCGGCCGCGGCGATGCTCTCGATCGTCGGCGTCGCGGTGAGTGTCGGCGTCACCGCGGCCGGAGCCCATTACCTGGTCGGCCTGGACTGGCGGCAGTCACTGATCATCGGCGCGGTCGTCTCGTCGACGGACGCCGCCGCGGTCTTCTCCGTCCTGCGCAAGGTGCCGCTGCCCGCCCGCATCACGGGTGTACTGGAGGCCGAGTCCGGCTTCAACGACGCCCCTGTGGTGATCCTGGTGGTGGCCTTCTCGGCCAAGGGATCGGTGGACAGCTGGTACGTACTGGTCGGCGAGATAGCCCTGGAACTCGCGATCGGCGCGGCCGTCGGTCTCGCCGTCGGCTGGCTCGGCTCGTTCGGACTGCGCCATGTCGCGTTGCCCGCGTCCGGCCTGTACCCGATCGCCGTGATGGCGATCGCGGTGTCCGCGTACGCGGCGGGCGCCATGGCCCATGGCAGTGGCTTCCTCGCCGTCTACCTGGCCGCGGTGATCCTCGGCAACGCCAAGCTGCCGCACTGGCCCGCCACCCGCGGATTCGCCGACGGGCTCGGCTGGCTGGCCCAGATCGGCATGTTCGTGCTGCTCGGACTTCTGGTCACGCCGCACGATCTGTACGCCGACTTCTGGCCCGCGGTCATCGTGGGACTGGTCCTGACCGTGGTCGCACGGCCGCTGGAGGTCTTCATCTCGCTGGCGCCGTTCCGGCTGCCGTGGCAGGAGAAGGCGCTCATGTCCTGGGCGGGGCTGCGCGGCGCCGTACCCATCATCCTGGCGACCATTCCGATGGTGTCCGGGATCGAGGGCTCCACCCGGGTCTTCAACATCGTCTTCGTGCTCGTCGTCGTCTACACCGTCATCCAGGGACCGACCCTGCCCTGGCTGGCGAAGGCCCTGAAGATCGCCGAGGATCCGGCCGAGGCCTCCGACCTGGGCATCGAATCGGCGCCGCTGGAGCGGTTGCGCGGCCATCTGCTGTCGGTGGCGATCCCCGGGAAGTCAAAGATGCACGGCGTGGAGGTCGGGGAGCTGCGGTTGCCCGCCGGAGCCGCGGTCACGCTGGTCGTACGGGACGGGAAGAGCTTCGTACCGGCGCCGTCGACCGCACTGCGGCACGGCGACGAACTGCTGGTGGTCACCACCGACCCGGTGCGCGACGCCGCGGAGGAGCGGCTGCGCGCGGTCGGCGAGGGCGGCAAGCTCGCGGGCTGGCTGGGGACGACCGGCACGGGCGGCGAAAGCCTCGCCGGAAATCATGTGGCACAGGATGTGGCGCACGCGCTGAAGACCGTGACGAAGCGCGGGAAGACCGACGGACCGAAAGCGCACCGGTGAGATTCCTGCGTCACCTGAGACTCCTGCGTCCTGTGATGCTCCTACGTCACCGGGGGTGAAGGTGGCCGCGGGTCAAGGGCCCATGTGCTGCCGATCCGAGGCGGGGCGATCCGAGGCGGGGCGATCCGAGGCGGGGGCGGAGGCCCACTGCACAATCAGAGGTGTGCGGGGGCGTCCGCCTGTATCATCAAGGAGGCCTGTTCGGCCCTTACTACGGACGGGGCCGGTCGGCCCGACGGCCAACCCGAACACCCCCACGCGAACGCTCCACACAAACACCCCACTCGAACGACCAACTCGAACGACCAACTCGAACGACCAACTCTGCCTGATGCAGAGCTGGCGCGACCGTATGGCGGTCGTGGCGTCCTCCGCCTCTGCTGAGCGCCCGGCATCTACCGCAGTTCCGCGCGAAGAGGACAGCTCTCGGCAGCACCCGTACGTGCCCGCACCACCCGTGCCGGCCGGCTCCGGGAGCTCTGCCACCAGGCGGCAGAAAGGCATGGACCGTGGCATCCACGGTCTCCGACCGCCCCGGTTACGGGCAGTTGCTGCGCACCCCCGGTGCGTGGACGTTTCTCCTTCCGGGCTTCGCCGCACGGCAGCCCTTCGCGATGCTGACGATCGGCATCGTGCTCCTGGTTCAGCACACCACCGGCTCGTACGGCAGCGCGGGCTCCGTCGCCGCCATGACCGGTGTCTCCATGGCCCTGTTCGCGCCGCAGACCGGTAAGCTCGCCGACCGTTTCGGCCAACGCGCCGTGCTGCTGCCCGGTGTCCTGGTGCACGCGGCGTCCGTGTCGGCACTGACGGCGCTCGCGCTGGCGGACGCGCCCCTGTGGGCGCTGTTCGCGGCTGCCGTGCCGACCGGTGCGTCGGTTCCGCAGGTCGGGCCGATGGTCCGGGCCCGCTGGGCGGCCCTGCTGGGCGCGGCACCGGGCCGCGAGGCTTCACCGTTGCTGTCCACCGCGGCCGCGTTCGAATCGGTGACGGACGAGTTCACCTTCGTCATCGGCCCGGTGCTCGCCACCGCGCTGTGCACGGGGGTGCACCCGGCGGCAGGCCTGATCACGGAGGCCGGGCTGACCCTGGTCGGCGGACTGCTCTTCGCTGCGCAGCGCCGCACCCAGCCCGCGGTGCGCAACACCACGCCCGGCACCTCCCGGCGGCACGCGTCCGCACTGTCCGTACCGGGTGTCCGGGTGCTCGCGGTGGCCTTCCTGGGGATCGGCGCGGTCTTCGGCGGCATGCAGGTCTCGCTGACCGCCTTCGCCGAGGAGATCGGCCGACCGGGGGCGAACGGCCTGCTGTACGGGGTCTTCGCGGCCGGCAACATGCTGGCCGGGATCGCCTGTGGTGCCATCGCCTGGAAGATCGGGCCGCGGCGGCGGCTGATCGTCGGGTACGCGGCGTTGACCCTGACCGCGTCCGGACTGTGGGCGGTGCACTCCGTGCCGCTGCTGGCCGGGCTCGGACTGCTGGTCGGGCTGTCCATCGCCCCGGCCCTGATCAGCGGCTACACGCTGGTGGAGGCGCTGGTTCCGGACTCCGCCCGGACCGAGGCGTTCACCTGGCTGACGGGCTCGATCGCTCTCGGCCAGGCGGCCGCGGTGACGGTCGCCGGACGGCTCGCGGACGCCCACGGCGCGAGCACCGGTTTCGTCGTGCCACTGGTCGGGACCGTACTCGCACTGGTCGTACTCGTCGCGCTGCGTTCAAGGCTGGCACCGGCCCGCGCGACCGTCACGGCCGCGCGAGGTGCGGTTCGCCGCGATGCTGTCACGGCCGGAGAATGACGATTCCTGTGCTCGAATCACTCGAATCCCATGGGACCCGCGGTAGCCGCTGGAACGACTGGAACCGCGGAGTCGGCGCAATGCGCCGGTGTGACTCATGCGGACTCCTGCGGGCTCGGGCGCCGCATGATGTGGCAGCCTTCTCACCCGGGCCGACGGCCCTCACGACGGCCGAACCCTGACCGCTGCCCACCGGGCAGGTGACAGACGTTACTGCAAACAGCGGCCCGCAGCAGTTACCATGGACGACTGTTAGCACTCATCGAGTGAGAGTGCCAGGAGGAAGACAAGTGCCGACCTATCAGTACCAGTGCACCGAATGCGGCGAGGGCCTCGAGGCGGTGCAGAAGTTCACCGATGATGCCCTGACCGTGTGCCCGAGTTGCGAAGGACGCCTGAAGAAGGTGTTCTCGGCGGTCGGCATTGTCTTCAAGGGTTCCGGTTTCTACCGGAACGACAGCCGTGGCTCCTCGTCGAGCAGCGCGCCGGCGTCGTCCTCGGCGAAGGCGACCGGTTCCGATTCGTCGTCGACGGGGTCGGACGCGAAGTCGTCCGCCTCCTCCTCGGCTGCCGCGTCTTCGTCGTCGTCCTCTTCTTCGACTTCGACGTCTTCTTCTTCATCCTCTTCGTCCTCTTCGTCCTCGACGAGTGGTACGTCGGCCGCCTGACCCGCACCGCGCTTCCCCGGGGACCCCGCCGATCCGTTCGGCGGGGTCCCCGGCGTATTTCCGCGCCGCTACTGTGATCGCATGGCGAATGCAGAGATCGGTGTCATCGGCGGCTCGGGCCTGTACTCCTTCCTGGAGGACGTCACGGAGCTGCGTGTGGACACCCCGTACGGACAGCCGAGCGACTCCCTCTTCCTGGGCGAGGTCGGCGGCCGCCGGGTCGCCTTCCTTCCCCGCCACGGACGCGGGCACCATCTGCCGCCGCACCGCATCAACTACCGGGCCAACATGTGGGCGCTGCGTTCCGTCGGCGTACGACAGGTACTCGGCCCGTGCGCGGTGGGCGGACTGCGTCCGGAGTACGGACCGGGCACGCTGCTCGTACCCGACCAGATGGTGGACCGCACCAAGGCTCGTACGCAGACGTTCTACGACGGAGAGATCCGGGCCGATGGCGCGGAGCCGAATGTCCTGCATCTGGGCTTCGCCGACCCGTACTGCCCCGAGGGACGCAGGGCGGCGCTGACGGCGGCTCGCGCGAAGCGCTGGGAGCCGGTGGACGGCGGGACGCTGGTGGTCGTCGAGGGGCCGCGCTTCTCGACCCGGGCGGAGTCGCGCTGGCATGCGGCGATGGGCTGGTCGGTGGTCGGGATGACGGGGCACCCGGAGGCAATCCTCGCCCGTGAACTGGGCCTCTGCTACACGACGATGACGCTGGTGACGGACCTGGACGCCGGGGCGGAGGCCGGGGAGGGCGTCTCGCACGGCGATGTACTGAAGGTGTTCGCGGCCAATGTGGACCGGCTGCGCGCCGTGCTCTTCGGCGTGGTGGCCGCGCTGCCCGCCGAGGCGGACCGCGACTGCCCGTGCTCGCGTGCGCTGGACGGGCTGGAGACGGGGATCGAGCTTCCTTAGCCGGGGCAGCCGGGACAGTCGGGGCGGCCAGGGCGGTCGGGACGGCCAGGGGCCGGGGGCCGGGGGCGACCAGGAGGTGGCCGGGTGACGGAGTTATCCACAACACCGGGGCTGTCCACAGGCTTCGGCGGGAAACTCGCGGACGGTGGATCGTGAGGGCTGTTCGTCCGAAACTCCTCACGCCAGGTGGTGCTGACCATGTTCCCGTCGTCACAGACACCCCACTCCTCCCCGCCGTTCCGGCAGTCCCCGCCGTCCCCGCCGTTCCCGCCGTTCCCGTCACGCTCCGGGCGGTCCGCTCCGACGATGGCTCCAGGGCCTCCGGCATCTGCTCCCCCGCCGTGTGGCGTGCCCGCGTTCGAACCGTTGCGGGTGCGCGGAGGCGGTGGGCACCGATTGCGGCGGGCACTGTGGCGGCAACGCCACACCATGGCCGCCGGACTGGCCCTGACTGCTGCGGCGCTGGCCGCGACGGGGCTGGGCGGGAGCGGCGGGGGCGGCGATTCCGGGCATGGTTCGGGTGCAGAGGCAGGGGGTGCGGCCCGGGCGGCGGCGGAGCGGGCGCGGGGGACGGCTCCGTTGGTGTCCGCACCGGTCCGGATCGCGGATGCGGGGACGGTGCGGCTGTTACGGCCGGGCGACCGCGTCGATGTCATCGCCGCCGAGAGAACCGGATCCGACGCCCGGGTGCTGGCGAAGGGCGCGCGAGTGGTGGACGTACCGCAGGCCCCGGCCGAAGGTTCCGCGGAGGACGGTGCGTTGATCGTGCTGTCCGTACCGCGGGGCACGGCCGCATCGCTGGCCGGTGCCGGCATCTCCGCCAGGCTCGCGGTGACCCTGTGCTGATGCGTACTGAGGGACAGTCAGCATCAGGACCCTGCGGGGCTCGGTGCGCGGGAGGACCGACAGCAGCGTCGTCGGACCACCACGGAGCGGGGGCTCAGATGTGGTGGGGCGGCTTCTCGTCGAGGAAGCGTGCCAAATCGGCGGCGCTGCCGCCGGCCGGGGCCCGCTCGCCCCACCCTCGGTCCGTATCGTCCGCGGACTGCTGGTCCAGCGGATCGTCGAAGATCAGAGCCGGTTCGGGTTTCGACTGTTCCGGCTGGGACGGCTTCGAATCGCGCGAGCCGGGGGCGGGGGCGGTGCTCATGCATCCAGGGTACGGCGACGGCCCGCGGCGCGGCGGCCGTCAGCCGGACGTCTGTGATCAGAGGAACGTCGACAGTCAGAGGAACGTCGACGGTCAGCGGTCCTTCGGGGGCGGGCAGCCACAGCCCGAGGACGACGAGGAACGGCGGACAGAGGAAACCGGCGCCCCACCAGGCCGTGCCGGTGTCGCCCTCCATCCACGCGTCGACGATGACGGTCGGGCCCCGGAGCTGTCCGATGACGACGGTCATGGCCAGGACCAGCCAGGCCGTCAGTTTCGAGGAGCGTTCGCTCTCCTGGCCGGCCTTGAACATGCGCCGGGCATGGAGCGCGGTGACCCAGACGGTGCAACCGTCCAGCCGCCCGCGTCGAAGGCGCGCGGCACCCCGGCGACGAGGACGAGCACACCGGTGATCTGCACGAACGTGACCACGCGGTGCAGCGGATCGTCGGTGTTCATCTGGAGATACGGACACTTCCTGATCTTCGGCTCCGCGGCCGCGATCGGCTCGGGCCTCGAGCTCGCGGTGGAGGAGGCCGTGGGTCCCAACGACGGTGGCCGCCGCCGCGGTGACCGTGCCCTCCGTGCTCTTCCTGCTGACGGTGTGGGCGCTGCACGCCCGCCACTTCAAGCGCGATCTCGCGGAGCAACTGCCCCTCCCCGTGGCCGCGCTGGCGATCCTGGCCGGTACGTTCGCCAGGGAGTGGGCCGTGTTCGCGGCCGGCCTGATGGCTGCGGCGACCGTGGCCGTGGGGGTACTGCCGTCCCGGCGGCCCGCGGTGGCGGGGTGAGCACACAGATATGGTGCGGCGCCCCCGCGGACGGCGAGTGGTGAGCTGCCCGTGGTGAAACCTGTGAGGAGCACGTGATGACGCAAGAACCGCACGAGCCGACCGGCCTCTCCGCCGTGCAGCACACGCCGCCGCCGTCCGCCGGGCCGCTCGACGCGCTCACCGATGTGGCCGGGCTGCGCGTCGGCCATGCGCAGGTGCCGGGCGCGGGCGCGCTGAGCGGCACCACCGTCGTCCTCGCCCCCGAGGGCGGCGCGATCGCGGCCGTCGACGTACGCGGTGGCGGCCCCGGCACCCGGGAGACGGACGCGCTCGATCCGCGCAATCTGGTGCAGCGCATCGATGCGGTCGTCCTGACGGGCGGCAGCGCGTACGGCCTGGACGCTGCGTCCGGCGTGATGGCCTGGCTGGAGGAACAGGGTCGCGGGGTGCGGGTCGGGCCCGACCCCGCGCAGGTGGTGCCGGTCGTTCCGGCCGCGTGCGTCTTCGACCTGGGGCGGGGCGGCGACTGGCGGGCCCGCCCGGACGCGTCGACCGGTCGCGCGGCGGTGGTGGACGCGGCGGGTACGGAAACCGGGGCGCCGGTCTCCGAGGGGAATGTCGGCGCCGGTACGGGGGCGGTCGCCGGGCAGCTCAAGGGCGGGGTCGGCACGGCAAGCGTGCGGCTGGCGTCCGGGATCACGGTGGGCGCGCTCGTCGTGGTGAACGCGGCGGGTTCGGTGATCGATCCGCGGACCGGGGTGCTGTACGGGGAGTACGGCGCCGCCGAACCTCCGGTACCCCCCGCGCCCGAGGTCCACCGTGCGGCGCGACAGCGCCTGGCCGAGGCCCGGGAGGCGGACGCACGGCCCCCGCTCAACACCACGCTCGCGGTCGTCGCCACGGACGCCGACCTCACCCGGGCCCAGGCGCAGAAGCTCGCGGGTACGGCGCACGACGGACTGGCGCGCGCCGTCCGCCCCGTGCATCTGCTGACCGATGGGGACACCGTTTTCTCGCTGGCCACCGGCGTCCGGTCACTGGATCCGCAGAACCCGATCGCGCTCAACGACCTCCTGGCGGCCGGCGCGGACGCGCTGACCCGTGCCATCGTGAAGGCCGTCCGCGCAGCTCAAAGCGTCAACGGCCACCCCGGCGAGGGCAGCTACCCCGCGTACAGTGATCTCTACGGCGCGAGCCGGTCCCCGTCACGGCCGTCGCCGCAAAGCCGCCCGGACCTCGACTCACCTGCCGGGTAAGAAAGTTCGGATGAACCGCCAGGAACCATCTGCGTGCGTCATACGTTTTCCTGAACCCCGGTCACGATGTCGGACCCAGGGACTACGTTAAGCACGCACCAAGTAACACGCGGCGACGGCCTGGAGACAGCACCTTGAGCGATCCGTACGAGACAACCGAGCAGCACCTCGAGCGACTCCTGCGACGGGCACTCAACTCTTTCGACCTGCCCGACAGCACGGTCGAGAGACTCGGTACCGCACTCGCCCACAGCAGTTCCCTGCACTCCTCGCACCACAGTTCCGTACTCCACCGCGAGACCTACCGGCACACATATCTGCTGTCCGACGGCACTCCCCTCACGCTGTGGGAGCTGGTGCACGGCGGTCCGCGGAGCCCGATGGCCCCGCGCTCCCGGACGGAGCCCGACCTCCGGCACCACGAGCTGTACGACGACGAGACCGATGCCCATATCGCCGCCGCGCGGCTGACCGGCGGCTTCGGTGACGTCCCGGTGTTCGGGGAGGACGGGCCTCAGGGCGACCTGGAGATACTCACGGTCCTGATGGCGGCTCCCCCGGTCCCGCTGCCCCGGATGTACGCCCCTGACAACTCCGCCGACCATGCCCGCCGCGTCCTGCGCCGCGCGGAGAACAGCGACTGCCCCGGCGAGGCGACCGCCCGGCTGCTGCGCGCCGCATTCGCCCACCACATCACCCAGGTCTTCGGCCGGCAGTGCCAGGTGGACGGGCGGGACGCCGGATTCACGCTGTACGAGCACGCCTTCCTGCTCCTCGACGGCAGCGAGACGAGCCTGTGGGAGGTCGAGCACACGGCCACGCCGGACGGCCGCCACATGTGCGAGGTGTACGGCGACGAGGACTCCGCGCGCGGGGCCATGGAGAGCCGCACACGCATCTGCTGACCCGAGGGGACCCGAGGGGACCCGAGGGGACCCGAGGGGACCCGAGGGGACCCGGGCGAGAAGCGGCGAGGAGCAAACGGCGACGGTTCCCGCACCCCCTCGGGGGATGCGGGCACCGTCGCCCTTCTCCACGCCGGAGCAACGCCGGAGCATCAGGGAGTGAAGGCGGGCTCCTTGCCGAGCTCGGGCTTGTCCACGGCGTGCGCGGATCCGGCCAGCGTGTCCGGGGTCGCGTCGTCCGCATGCCCGTGGTCCACGGCTTCGTCCGTGGCGTCCGCGCCCTCGCCGCCGCCCTCCGCGTGCCGCCGCGGCCGGGCGGGCAGCGCGAACATCACCAGGAAGATCACCGCGAGCACTCCGGCCACCCACCACAGCGAGTGCTGGAACCCCTCTGCGAAGGCCGGGCCCATCTGCTGCGGCGTCAGCCGGTCCCCGATCGAACTGAAGAAGACGACCGAGACCAGTCCGAGCCCGAGCGCGTTGCCCATCTGCTGCACGGTGTTGATCAGCCCGGAGGCCGAACCGGAGTGTTCCTTGGGCACCTCGGACAGCACCATGTCCGTCAGCGGGGCCACGATCAGGCCCATGCCGGCGCCCATGACCACGAGCGGCAGCGCCATCTGCCAGGACGTGATGTCCATGCCGTACCGGTCGGACTCCCAGATGTAGAGGAGCAGGCCGATGATCATCAGCAGCGCGCCGGTCTGGAGGACCTTGCGGCCGAAGCGGGGCACCAGCTTCTGTACGGAGATCCCGGCGGCGAACGAGACGGCGATCGAGAACGGGATACCGGTCGTGCCGGCCCGCAGCGCGCTCCAGCCGAGCCCCTTCTGCATGTACAGCGTCCAGACCAGGAAGAAGATGCCGAGTCCGACACCGAAGGCCAGCTGCACGGCGATGCCCGCCGCGAAGCTCTTGACCCGGAACAGCGACAGTTCCACGAGCGGCGAACCGTCCTTGCGCGCCTTCTGCCGCTCGAACACCACCAGGACCAGGAAAACCAGCAGGCTGCCGATCATCGACGCATAGCCCCACAGCGGCCAGCCCAGCTCGCGGCCACGGGTCAGCGGGTAGATCAGCATCAGGAGCCCCAGCGTCACCAGGGCGACGCCGATCAGGTCGAGCCGGAGCGCCTTCGGCGCCCTGGATTCGGTGATGAACTTCCGGCCCAGGACGAGGCCGACGAGGCCGACCGGCAGGTTGATCAGGAAGATCGGTCGCCATTGAAGACCGGCGATGTTCCACTCGGTGAGCAGCGCGCCCAGCAGCGGTCCCAGCACGGCGCCGAGGCCGACGATCGCACCGAAGAGGCCGAAGACCTTGCCGCGCTCGTGCGCCGGGAAGGTGGCGTGCACGATCGACAGCACCTGCGGAACCATCAGCGCGGCGGTACCGCCCTGAAGGATGCGGGAAGCGACCAGCATCTCCGGATTCATCGCGAATCCGCAGAGTGCGGAGGCCAGCGTGAAACCGCCTATGCCGATGAGGAACAGCCGCTTGCGGCCGTAGATGTCGCCCAGCCGGCCGCCGGTGATCAGCCCGGCCGCGAAGGCCAGGGCGTACCCGGCGGTGATCCACTGGATCGAGCTGAACGAGGCCCCGGTGTCCTTCTGGATGCTCGGGACGGCGATGTTGACGATCGTGACGTCGACCAGGTCCATGAAGGCCGCGGTCATCACGATGGCGAGCGCGAACCAGCGTCGCCGGTCCGACGGGTCCGAGGACACCGTGGGCCCGGATGCCGTGGACGGCGGAGATGCGGAAGAAGTCATGAGAAGAAGCTAAACACCCATTAGGACAGGTCATGACCCAATGGACGGGCAACCTGGTGAGACGACCGACACCCGGACACACCGGCACCCGGACACGAGGATGGGCCCATGACGGACACCCCGGCACGACTGCTGAACCTGCTGTCGCTCCTCCAGACGCCTCGCGAGTGGCCGGGCAGCGAGCTCGCCGAGCGGCTCGACGTCAGCCCGCGCACCATCCGTCGCGACATCGACCGGCTCCGCGAACTCGGCTATCCGGTCGAGGCCTCACGCGGTTCGGTCGGCGGCTACCGCCTCGTCGCCGGCACCGCCATGCCGCCGCTGCTCCTCGACGACGAGGAGGCGGTAGCCATCGCGGTCGGCCTGCGGGCGGGTGCCGGGCATGCCATCGAGGGGGTCGACGAGGCGTCCGTGCGGGCTCTGGCGAAGCTGGAGCAGGTGCTGCCGTCGCGGTTGCGGTACCGGGTCTCGACCCTGCAGAACGCGACGATGCCGCTGACCCGTGGCGACGGCTCGACGATCGATCCGCACACGCTGACGGTGATGGCGTCGGCGGTCACCGGCCGGGAGCGGCTGCGGTTCGCCTACCGCGCGGGCGACGGCGCGGAGACGAAGCGGGAGGCCGAACCGTACCGGCTGGTGAGCACGGGGTGGCGCTGGTATCTCGTCGCGTACGACCTGGTGCGCGAGGACTGGCGTACGTTCCGGGTCGACCGGGTCAGCGAGCCTTTCGCGACCGGGACGCGGTTCACACCGCGTGAGCTGCCCACGGGGGACGCGGCGGAGTTCCTCGCCGGCTCGATCACCCGGCGGCAGCCGGAGCTGGCGGTGGATGTGGACTTCGCGGCCCCGGTGGACTTCGTGTCGGCGCGGCTGCCCGCCTCGTTCGGCCCGCTGGAGCGGACCGGCGAGAACAGCTGCCGGCTGCGGGCGGTGCTGTCGGACTCGCTCGAGTGGTTGGCGCTCCGACTCGCGCTGGTGGACTGCGAGTTCACCGCCCACGAACCGCCGCAGCTGGTGGAGTATCTGGGCGATCTGGGCGCCCGCCTGACTCGCGCGACGGCGCGCTGACTCATTGCCCGCCGGACGCGTCCAGGGGCGACGGCCGGGCGACCGCCGGGCAACGGCCGACGGCCGACGGCCGAGCGTCAAAAAAATACCTGCGAGCACCAAAATGCGTGCGAGAGCCAAAAGACGTGCGAGTGCCAAAAAAGAATGAGCCCCGGCGCCAGGGGGGGGTGGGCGCCGGGACTCAGCTCAGGGGGTCACGCGAAGCGACCTATTTGGGAGGATACTGGACCGAGGCTCAGGCCGCAGCGTCAAAACCCGTGTCGTGGGCCATTCGCTTCAGTTCGAGCAGCGCGTGCTTCTCGATCTGCCGGATCCGCTCACGGGTCAGGCCGTGCTGCTTGCCCACCTCCGTGAGGGTCCGCTCGCGGCCGTCCTCGATGCCGTACCGCATACGGATGATCGACGCGGTGCGGTTGTCGAGCTTGCCGATCAGGTCCTCCAGTTCCTCGCTGCGCAGCAGCGTCATCACCGACTGCTCGGGTGACACCGCGGAGGTGTCCTCCAGCAGATCGCCGAACTGCGTCTCGCCCTCGTCGTCGACGGACATGTTGAGGCTGACCGGGTCACGAGCCCAGTCCAGGACGTCGCCCACGCGCCCCGGCGTGGAGTCCAGCTCGGCGGCTATTTCCGCGTGCTCCGGCTCGCGCCCGTGCTCGCGGTTGAATTCGCGCTGCACCCGGCGTATCCGGCCGAGCTCCTCCACCAGGTGGACGGGGAGCCGGATCGTACGGGACTGGTCGGCTATGGAACGGGTGATGGCCTGACGGATCCACCACGTCGCATACGTGGAGAACTTGAAGCCCTTGGCGTAGTCGAACTTCTCGACCGCGCGCACCAGGCCCGCGTTGCCCTCCTGGATCAGGTCGAGCAGAGGCAGCCCGGCCCGCGGATAGCGGCGGGCGACAGCAACGACGAGTCGGAGGTTGGAACGGATGAATACGTCCTTGGCGCGCTCGCCCTCGGCGACCAGCGCCTCCAGCTCCGCGCGTGATGCTCCGCCGGCTTCGCTCTCCACCGTACCGTCGAGAATCTGCCGCGCGTACACACCCGCCTCGACGATCTGCGACAGCTCGACCTCCTTCGCGGCATCCAGTAGCGGCGTACGCGCGATCTCGTCCAGGTACATGCCGACCAGGTCGCGGTCGGCGATCTCTCCGCCCGAGGCGCGAACACTGCTTGCCCGGCTGGTCCCACCGGTGGCGGACGAACGACGGGCGACGGCACGGGTTGCCATGCGTGCTCCCTTGCTGAGTAGGTCGCGACACCCTCTCGGGTGCCCTGCATCCGATGGAAACAACGACTGGAATCCGGACAGAATTCCCATGCCTGGCATTCATTTTCGCGATCATGCAGTACCCTGTGCCGCCACGAGGGGAGATCGCATGCCGAACGCCCGGACAAAAGCGCTGGTCAGGCCGGGCACCGAAGGTGATTTGGCGGCACTCACGGACATCTACAACCATTACATGCGTGAGACCGCGCTCACATTCGATACGGACCCCTTTACACCTGAACGGCGTCTGCCGTGGCTTCGTTCCCACCCTGAAGACGGCCCGCACCGTCTCCAGGTTGCTCAGGATGTCCGTATTGTCGGCCCCGCCTCGATCCTGGGCTATGCCACCAGCAGCGCATTCCGCCCCAAGCCGGCGTACGCGACCTCGGTCGAGGTGAGCGTGTACTGCGCTCCGTCGGCCACCGGCCGCGGCATCGGCACGCTCCTCTACTCGTCACTGTTCGAGGCGCTGGCCGGTCAGGACCTGCATCGCGCGTACGCGGGCATCACTCAGCCCAACGACGCCTCGGTCCGACTGCACGAGCGCTTCGGCTTCCGCCACGTCGGCACGTACGCCGAGGTGGGCCGGAAGTTCGGCACGTACTGGGACGTGGCCTGGTACGAGAAGCGGCTGGGACCGCGACCCTAGAGCCCGGCCCCGGCCCGACCCCAACGCGGACCCCCGACCCCAACGCGGACCGGGCCCGCCGCCCGTTGCGGGCCGCGGGCGCCACGGGCCGCCCGGCTCCGCTCGCCGTCGGCCTCAGCCGAACTGCACCGGCCCTCAGCCGAACTGCACCGACCGCTTCGCGAGTCCCATCCAGAACCCGTCGATGACACTGCGACCCCGGTCCAGTTCGTTCCCCGACGCGCCGAGCGTCACGAAGAGCGGCGCGAAGTGCTCGGTGCGCGGGTGGGCCAGCCGACCTGCCGGGGACTTGTGCTCGAAGTCCAGCAGGGCGTCGATGTCCTGCGCCTGGAGCGCCCGGTTCCCCCAGTCATCGAACTCCGCCGACCAGCCGGGGGTGCCACCGCCCGCGTGCCGCAGGGCGGCCAGGTTGTGCGTGAAGAAGCCGCTGCCGACGATCAGGACGCCCTCGTCGCGCAGCGGCGCGAGCTTGCGCCCGATGTCCATCAGCCGCTGCGGGTCCAGGGTCGGCATGGAGATCTGGAGTACGGGGATGTCGGCGTCGGGGAACATCTCCACCAGCGGGACGTACGCCCCGTGGTCGAGCCCGCGGTCCGGGATGTCCTGGACCGGCATGCCGGCACCGCGCAGCAGCTTGCGTACGTTCTCGGCCAGCGCCGGGGCGCCCGGGGCCGCGTACCGCACCTGGTAATAGTGCTCGGGGAATCCCCAGAAGTCGTACACGAGCGGGACCGCCTCCGTGGCGCCGAGGGCGAGCGGGGCCTCCTCCCAGTGTGCGGAGACCATCAGGATCGCGCGGGGGCGGGGCAGAGAGGCGGACCAGGCGGCCAGTTCGCCGGGCCAGAGCGGGTCGTCGGCCAGCGGCGGTGCGCCGTGGGAGAGATAGAGGGCGGGCATGCGCTCCGCGGTGACAGTCATGACACTCCCCATCCGCTGCTGATCGAGGTAAGTCTTTTACAGGTGTCTTTGAGAAGGAAGGATTCTTTAAACTTCAAGCTCCTACCTCCCGAGACCTTAGCTCTATCTAGTTAAACTTTCAAGAAAAGGTCGTACAGTGGAGTACATGACCCCGGCATCCCCCGGCGAGCCGCGCTGGCTCTCCGACGAAGAGCAGTGCGTCTGGCGTGCGTACCTCCACGCCACGACGCTCATGGAGGACCATCTCGACCGTCAGCTGCAGCGCGATGCCGGCATGCCGCACATCTATTACGGGCTGCTCGTCCAGCTCTCCCAGGCGCCCCGCCGCCAGAAGCGGATGACCGAGCTGGCCAAGGACGCCAAGATCACCCGGTCCCGGCTCTCGCACGCCGTCGCGCGGCTGGAGAAGAGCGGCTGGGTGCGCCGCGAGGACTGCCCGTCCGACAAGCGCGGCCAGAACGCGGTCCTCACCGACGAGGGCTACGAGATGCTGCGCCGGTCCGCGCCGGGTCATGTCAGCGCCGTGCGCCAGGCGATGTTCGACCGGCTGACTCCCGAGCAGATGCGCTCGCTGGGCGAGATCATGCAGGTCGTCGCCACCGGACTGCAGCCGGAGGGCACGGACGCGGATCTCCCCTGGCTGCGCTGAGCCGCCCGCCGAAACGGCTCTGCCCCGGTCCCGTCGAACGGAACCGGGGCAGAGCCGCGTTCATACCACTTCAGTCTTCACGGCCACGTCAGTGGGCGACGACCGGGACCTTGAACTCGTCCTCGACACCGCCGGCGTCGCCCGAACCGGCGCCCCCGCCCACCGCGGCCGCCGAGGGACGACCGGCGTTGATGAAGGTCAGCGCGATCGCGGAGGCCGCCACCAGGATGCCGACGGCCCACCAGATGGCGCCGGTGAAGCCGTGCACCATCGCCTGGAGCTTCAGCAGCTCCGGGTCGGTGGCACCGAGCGCGGCGTGCGAGGTGGCGTACGCCGTCGCGGCCGAGGCGGCCACGGTGTTCAGCAGCGCCGTACCGATCGCGCCGCCCACCTGCTGCGAGGTGTTGACCATCGCGGACGCGACGCCCGAGTCCCTCGGCTCGACACCGTGCGTGGCCAGCGACATGGCCGGCATGAACGCCGTACCCATACCCAGGCCCAGCAGGAGCTGCGCGGGCAGGATGAGCAGGGTGTAGGAGGAACCGATCTCCAGCTGCGTGAGCAGCAGCATGCCGACGGCGGCGGTCAGGAAGCCGGGGCCCATCAGCTTGCGCGCCGGAACCCGGGTCATCAGCCGGGCACCGATCTGCGTCGAGCCGGTGATCATGCCCGCGATCATCGGGAGGAAGGCGAAGCCCGTCCTGATCGGCGAGTAGCCCCTCACGACCTGCAGGTAGTACGTCAGGAAGAGGAACAGCCCGAACATCGCGATGATGGCCAGACCCAGCGAGAGGTAGACGCCACCGCGGTTACGGTCCAGCAGGACGCGCAGCGGCATCAGCGGCGACGAGACCCGGGACTCGGTCACGACGAACGTCAGGAGCAGCACGCCGGACGCGACGAACATGCCGATGGTCAGCGCGTCCGACCAGCCCGCGGACTCGGCGCGGGTGAATCCGTACACCAGGGAGACCAGCCCGAGCGCGGACAGGACGACACCGGGGATGTCGAGCGACGAGCGGTTGCGGCTGCCGGCCGGCTCACGGATCACGAAGTACGCGCCGAGGGCCGCGACGATCGCGAACGGGATGTTGACGAAGAACGTCCAGCGCCAGTTCAGCGCCTGGGTCAGGAAACCACCGAGGATCAGGCCGACGGCGCCACCACCACCGGCGATCGCACCGTAGATTCCGAACGCCTTGGCGCGCTCCTTGGCATCGGTGAACATCACGGCGAGCAGGGACAGGGCCGCCGGCGCGAGCAGCGCGCCGAAGACGCCCTGGAGCGCACGGGAGCCGAAGAGCATGCCCTGGTTCTGCGCGGCACCCCCGAGCGCGGAGGCCAGCGCGAAGCCGATCAGGCCGACGACGAAGGTCCGCTTGCGGCCCCAGAGGTCGGCGATCCGGCCTCCGAAGAGCAGCAGCCCGCCGAAGGCGAGGGCGTAGGCCGTGATGACCCACTGCTTGTTGGCATCGGAGATACCCAGTGCCGTCTGGGCGTGCGGCAGCGCGATGTTCACGATCGTGGCGTCGAGTACGACCATCAGCTGCGCGAGGGCGATGAACGCCAGCGCTTTCCAGCGGCTGGGGTCCGGGAGTCGGATGTCGGCTGTTTTTGGCATGGCGGTATCCACCTAATGGCGCGCGGGAGCGCGGAGTCATGAACCGAGAGGTCGGCGAACGGGCAGTCGGTCAGGGACGGTCGAAAACAGCGACCGTCGGCGAAAGGCGGGCGGTGAAAGGCGGGCAGTGAAAGGGAAGACGGTGGGCGGGAGGACAGCGAAAGGGCTGGTCGCGAAAAGGCTGGCCGCAAGGCCGCGGCCCCGTGAGGACGCGGCCCGTGGGAGCACGAGGTGTGTGAGGGCGAGGCGTGAAAGCCCGGGTCATGAAAGGCATGGCGTGGTCGAGGTGCACCGGCCGCCCGGTGGCGGGCCCGGTGCGGGCGTCATGACCGGCGCCGCAGATCCTCCAAGGTCGCTGCCGTTCCGGGCAGCCGGGACCGGGCCGGGGTCTCCAGTCCGTCCAGGAACAGCTGTAGATGGCGGTGGGTGAACCGGTCGATGTCCAGGCATCCGATGCCGGGCAACGGCCGGGTGAGCTGGGAGAGGGCGACCAGTACGTCACCGACGGCAATGTCGGTGCGCAGGCGCCCCGCGGACATGGCGCGCGACACGAGCCCTTCGACGGCCTCTTCGAGACGTCGGCGCTCGGCGAGCAATTCGGGATGGTCCTTGTCGAAGCCGCCGGACAGCATCGGGCACAGCGCCCCGATCCGTTCGTCGGCCGCCGCGTGCACGAAGCGGCTGAGTGCGGCGAAGGGATCGGCCTCCTCGGCCGTCGCCTCCTCCGCGCGTTCGGTGGTACGGGAGGTGACCGCGAGCACGACTTCGTGCGTCAGCGCGGCCCGGTCGGGGAAGTTCCGGTACAGCGTGGCGTTGCCGACGCCGGCGCGGCGGGCCACCTCGTCGAGCGGCACGTCCGGCCCGAACTCGACGAACATCTCGCGCGCGGCCGTCACGATCCGCTCCCGGTTGCGCAGCGCGTCCGCCCGCGGACGGGGCGTCCGGGGCTGCGCCGCTCCGGTGGCGGTGCGGGTGACGGTATCCACGACGGCTCTCCCTGCCTTCCGACTCTTGCTGCTCGTGTTGCTCTTCTGGACCTTCTGGAGCTTCTGGCTCTTCTGGTCCTTCTGGTCCTTCTGGTCCTTCTGGTCCTTCTGGTCCTTCTGGTCCTTCTGGAGCCTCCGGGCCCGCTGACCCGTCCGGCTCTCGTCGCCACGCCCTTCGCCGCCGCGACGCTCTTCGTTCTTCATGGCGACCCCCTTCCGTAACCGGGGACCACCTCCCCGGTTCGCGGGGACACACGGTCAAACGGGGAAATGGTCCCCGGATATTTCCCCAGCACAATGTGACCTGACCCACATCTCCAGATCGGAAATACCAACCGATCGGCGCACTCAACGAGCGGTGCCGCACCACCCGTCACAGGCTGATCCGCAGAGCGCAGTCCGGGCCGGCCGACTGCCGCGGACCCCGAGGCGCCTCTATGCAGAATCCCCGCCACCGGATACGCAAGCACCGCCACCCGATCGCGCTCGCTTCGGCAACCGCCCTGATCATCGCCACTTTGGCCTCGGCCAGCAGCAATCTTCCGGTATCCAGCCGGGCCTCGGGCGGCCCGGCGGTGGCCACCGCCCGGGCCGCGGGGACAGCCCCGTGCCGCATACCGGCGACCATGGGCGTACAGATGTCGGAGGGCCTGCCGACACCGGAGGGCTACGCCCGCTCCACGGGTCGGATCCACGCCCTCATCCTGATGATCGACTTCCCGGACGCGCCGGGCCCCGGACCGGCGATGGACCGGTTCGACGAATTCTTCCCGCAGACCATCCACTGGTTCCGGACCGCCTCGTACGGGCGACTCACCTACGTCCCCGACGCCCCCGTGAAGTCCTGGCTGCGGATGCCACTGCCGTTCTCGGAGTACGGGATCGAGCGCGGATCACCCTACGAACCGGGCTACCGCCACCTCGTCCAGGACATCGTCGCGACCGCCGATCCGAAGGTCGACTTCAGCACGTACGACCTGGTCAACATCCTGGTCACCCCGAACGCCGGACCCTCCGCCCTGGACACCGTCCTGTCCGTGACCTTCTCCGGCAATCAGGACGCACCCCACGCGGACGGCGCGCCCCTCGGCAACACGTCCTTCATCTACAGCCACCAGGACGACGGCTCGGGGTCGTTCAAACGGAACGGATTCCGCGTCCTGCCGCACGAGAACGGGCACATCTTCGGCCTTCCCGACCTCTATACCGTGGAGGGCGGCGGCGCGGTCGGGCACTGGGACATCATGTCCGAGGACTGGGGGGCCGACAACGACCTGCTCGGCTGGCACAAATGGAAGCTCGGCTGGCTGGACAACAAGCAGATCAGCTGCGCCGCCAGGCCCGGCACCAGCGACCACGTCCTCGAACCGCTGGCCACCCGGGGCGGGACGAAGCTGGCGTTCGTCCCGCTGAGCGACGTGTCCGGCTACGCGGTGGAGGTACGGACGCAGGCAGGCAACGACCAGGAGGTCTGCCGGCCCGGCGTGCTCATCTACAAGGTGAGCACGGACGTCGACACCGGTCAGGGGCCAGTGTCCGTCATGGACAGCACCAAGGACAGCAGCGGCTGCACCCGGCTGCCCAATGTGCACGCCGAGCTCTCCGACGCCACCTTCCGGCCCGGCCAGACCTTCACCGACCGGGCCCACGGGATACGCATATCCGTGGTCGACAAAGAGGACAACGGGAACTACCGCGTACGGGTCACTCGCCCCTGACCACACCCCCGGCCGCCCGCCGCACCTCCGCCTCGGCGGGCCCGCGCAGCTCCCGCTTGAGGATCTTCCCGGTCGGATTCCGGGGCAGCGGCTCCTCGCGTACGAGCACGTGGGCCGGGACCTTGTACGCGGCCAGGCTCCGCCCGACGTGCGCCCGCAGCTCCTCGGCCGTGACGGTCGCACCGGCCCGCAGCCGGACCTCGGCCACGACCTCCTCGCCCAGGACCGGGTGCGCCACCCCCAGCACCGCGGCGTCCTCCACGTCCGGATGGTCGTGCAGGACCGCCTCGACCTCCACGCAGTACACGTTCTCGCCGCCGCGGATCACCATGTCCTTGATCCGGTCGACCACCTCGACCCGCCCCTCCCGCACCACCGCGAGATCACCGGTCCGCAACCACCCGTCGGTGAACGCCCGAGCGGTCGCCGCCTCGTCCCGCCAGTAGCCGCGGACCAGGGACTGGCCGCGCAGCCACAGCTCACCGACCTCACCCTCGGGCAGTGCCTCGCCCGCGGGACCGGCGATGCGTACCTCGGTGACGGGCGTCGGCCGGCCGACGCTGCCCGGGTGGAGCCGGTACTCGGCGCCGAAGTTCGCGAGGACACCCCCGCTGGTCTCGGTCAGGCCGTAGCCGTTGCGCGGCTCGATCCGGTCGCCGTGGCGGGCGGTCAGCCGCGCGACCAGATCGGGCGGGGCGGCGGCCCCGCCGGTGTTCAGCATCTGGAGGCTCTCCAGGCCGTCGCCCGTCCGCTCGGCCGCGGCAAGCAGTTGGAGCGCGGTTGTCGGGACACCCGCGTAGTGCGTGATGCCGTGCTCACGGATCAGCCGCAGCGCCTCCTCGGCGTCCCACTTCCGCATCAGGACGAGGGTGCCGCCCGCCGCCATCGCCGAGTAGAAGCCGGTGAACGCGGCGACATGGAAGAACGGGAACGTCAGCAGCGTCACGGGGGCGGGCCCCTGCCCCGGGATGATCCCGCGCCCGAGCGCGGAGGCGGCCCCGTGGTAGCGCGGGTTGAGTACGGCCCCCACCTGGGCGAGATGGGTGGCGACGGCGCCCTTGGGCCGGCCGGTGGTGCCCGAGGTGTAGATGATCGTCGCGTCGTCCTCGGGCCGGATCTCGACCTCGGGGGGCGCGGCGAGCGGATCGGGCCCGGGCAGGTCCTCGTACCGCTCGACGCCGTCCGGAACCGCGCCCTCCGCATGGCAGACGACGACGCGCGCACCGTTCTTCGCCGCCCAGCCGGCGACCCGCGGCAGCCGCTCGCCGTCCACCAGGAGCACCCTCGGCCCGGAGTCGTCCAGCGCGTACGTGAACTCGTCCTCCGTCCACCAGGCATTGAGCGGTACGGCGATCAGGCCGGCCAACTGCGCAGCCCAGAAGGCAATCTGCCACTCCGGGTGGTTGCGCATCGCGATGACGGCCCGGTCGCCCCGGCGGAGCCCGTACGTCCCGGTCATCCGGCACGCCAGTGCGGACGCGGCGGCGAAGAATTCGGCGTACGAGTAGCGGCGCTCCTGCGCGATCAGGAACGGCCGGTCCCCGAAGGCCCAGGTGGTCTCCACGAACTCTCGGAGCGTCCTGGGTCCGTCCGCGTACACGAGCGAGCCCGCGTGCGGCCCGTCCTCCACGCGCACCACGGCGAACGGGGCTCCCGGGTTGGTCAGCGCGGCTTCGATATGCGGCACGAACGACCTCTCTAAGCGCTTGCTCAGTACTCTTCGCGACGGTATGCCCGCGCTCATTGCCCGTCAAGGGAGCCGTCCGGCCCGGTCCCGACCGCAGATCGCCGCCTGCCGGCGTTCTACCCGGACTGTGCAACGGGATGACGGACAGTGGACGCCGAACCCGCGACAAGGCTGCAAAAGGGCAGCCCGATCCGCCGATCTGCTGGACGCGGTCTACGGTCGCCGCACCTCGAACTGGAAGCAGCCGTACTCCAGCGCCCGCACATGTACCAGCGCCACCTCCGGCTCGGCGAACGCCTCCTCGAAGACCCGGTCGAACCCGGCCTCGGCGTCGTCGGGGATCTCGAAGAAACGGCCCCCCACGATGTGTCCTTCGGCGTTGTAGCGGCGGATGGTGCGCAGCGCCCCGGGACGGGCGAAGGGATAGCCCCGGACTCCCCGCGGGGCTCCGCATTCATCGGCGTGGATGAAGACCGGCCCCGCCTCGTCGTAGGCCCCCGGCTCGGCGCCGGTCGCCATCGCCCAGCGGCGCAGCGGCGCATAGGAGACGAGTGCGACTCGTTCGCCGGGCTCGATGGCCCGCAGGCAGCACCGCAGCGGACTGCCTACGCAGTCGAGGGGGACACCGTCCTCGCGTGCGGTGTACGGCCGCAGTGGCTGTCCGGCGTCGTCGACGTGGCGGAGTTCTTCGAGTGCGGCGGGTGGGATGGGGCGGGGCGTGTACGTGGTGATGGATGTCATGGGTCCAGCGTTGGCGCATCCCCGGTGGCCCGCTGGCGGAATTCGGACGCGATGGTCCACCCGGACACCTGCGACGGATCCGGCGGCGTGCGCGGTACGCGGCGGAAGCGATCAGGGGGCGGGGCAGCCGTGCCGCTCGCCCGAAGCGGTGGCGTACGACTCCAGAATCCGCTTCAGCGCCGCGGGGTCACTCGCTCCATCCGTTCCGACGGCGCCGTCCGCCGCCTTGCCCTTGGCGCGCTCGAGCTTGAAGTAGGCGGTCCCGATGGCGCCCCCGCATTCGACGGTGCGGGTGTAGGCGCCCTTCACCGTGCCCGGGTACTTGTTGTCGAGATACATCTCCTCCTGCGCCGACGGCCCGTAGTAGCCGGTCATGCTGAACAGGCCCGACTTGCCCCGGCCCATCGCGCATTGTTCCGTCAGCGCACGCCCCGCGGGCTTCTCGGTGACGTCGGTAACGCGTAGCCGGGCAGCTTCACGCCCGGTCACCACGCCGCCGCACGTACCCGTCGCCCGGCCGACGGGCCGCGTCGTCCACTCCGCGCGGTCGACAGTTCCCGGACGTTCACCGAGCACGCCCTCACACTCGGCGCGACCGGCCGCTCGACGCGCCGTCTCCGTCGCGACCCGTGCCACTTGGAGCAGCTGCCGGGCGGAGAGGTCCTCCGTCTTCCTGCTCGTCTCGGCCGTGACGAGCAGACCGGCGCCCGCCATCGCCTTGCAGTCGACCAGCACAGCGGCTCCCGGCGAATACCCGCTCACGAAGGACCCGGTCCAACCGTGGCCGATCGGCGTCGCCGACGCGTCCGCGGCAGTCCCGCTCGACCGGTAGGAGGCCCGCGGCCATACCCGGAGCTTGAGGACCGGTCCGCTGTCATCACCCTGGGCCCAGACCGAGCACCACTGGGCGTCGTGCCCGCCCCAGTCGGCGGTGTGGCCGCGCGCCTTCAGCCTGGCACCGTCGAAGAACTGCCGCGCCTCCTCCACCGCGAGGGAACCCTGGCACCGGTCTGCGAGGTCTTCGCCGTCACCGCCCTTGGACCAGGCGCTCCAGGCCAGCCCGCCGGCAACCAGCACGAGGAGCAGCCCCCCGACGCACAGGGACAGTCTCAGCCGCGTCATTCGTTCCCCCCGGAAGCGGTTGCATCAGTCATACGCCCACAGCGGTCGGGCAGGCCTTGCACCCACCACGGTCCGCCGCCCGCCGACGCGTTCCGCAGGGGCGACTCCGCTTCAGATGATCTCCCCTGCACCCTGCCGTCCCTCCATAGCCTACGAGTTCGAACATCCGGGGCGACCAGGGCCCGGGATGGACGAGCAAGCATCGGCGTGACCGGGCCGGCCCGTACGTACAAGAGCGCAGCGAGAGGCGCGCCACGGGCCACAGCCACCGCTTCCGACCGAGAAGGGCGACCACTCGACCACCACGAAACGCCGGGCCCGGAAAGAACGGAGAGCCAGAACTCCTGGTCCGCGGCAAAGCGTTCACACGCCAGAAGGACCACGGCCCCAGGACCAGCCCGCCCGAACCGGCCCACCCCAGAAGCAGCAGGTGAGAGGAGTGCAGCCCGCGTCTCGCGCGGCTAACCCGATAGGGAAGCCCTTCACCGACACGGATCCGCTAGGCTGTCCCTGGTCGGTCGTTGGTACGTCCCGCTCTCTGCCCGAGCAAGATCGCAGAGGTAGCGCACCGCATCCGACCAGCGGGCTTGTGAACTTTGCCGGACATCCATTTCTTGTGTTTTCGGCAAGGTTTCCTTCAAGCCCTCGCCTTCGTAGCTCAGGGGATAGAGCACCGCTCTCCTAAAGCGGGTGTCGCAGGTTCGAATCCTGCCGGGGGCACCAGCGCAAAGGCCCCGGACCGATCTTGGTCCGGGGCCTTTGACAAGCACTACGCCGACCAGGCAGCGACCGAACCAGTGAACGTGAAACAGCGTCAACCCGCCCTGACCAACTAGTCAGCCACTCCGGCGCAGCGGGGGAACCTCAGGGGCGCCGTTCGCGAGTGCCGGCCGGAGCGTGGCGAGTGTCGTGGGGCTGAGTGGTGGGTTGGGATAGGGGGTCAAGGCTCGCTGTAGCGTGACCGCATGGATGAACCAAGGATCAAGGTGTACGGCTCGGGCACCGAGATCACCGTCGCAGCGAACGCCGCCGGTATGCGAGACCTGGCCGAGCGGCTTGTCAGCCTCTCCGATCCCGAGCTCCGAGACGGCTACCACGAGCATCTTGAGAGCGGCATCAACCTCGAAGACGGCTCGATCAGCTTGATCCTGGAACGCGACGACAACCTGTAGGGCTCTCGACCGCGGGCAGCCTTGTCAAGGCTGCCCAGCTTCCTGACATCAGCGCCCGACACCAACGAGCACGAACCGCACCGGCCAACGGCGAACGATGTCGGCTGGACAGCCAAGGAACGGCGGAGGTTCGTAGACGTCGCGCGTGTCCAGCGATCGACCTGATAAGGATGAGGCCAGGCCGCAAAGCCCGCGCGCAGCACGGGTCACCGTCCTGGCCAGGGCTCTAGCTGTTCTGCGCTGGCACGGTATCCCGCCAGATGGTGATATCCAGGGTGACGTACTGGCTGGCACTGGTGCTGGGCGACTGGCCCTCGAACGTCACGAGGGCGATGAGGCCGTCCTGTGTGGTTGCGCAGAGGTGCCTGCCTTGGGAGAACCGGCTCACGGAGATCTCCTGGGGCAGATAGCGGGTGTCCTGCTTGCAGGTGTCCAGGGAGCCCTGTTCGCCCCGGTCGAGCAGGACGAGCTTGGTGTTGTAGTGGCCGAAGGCACAGTCGGCGGTGCCGCCACACGACAAGTACAGGTCGTCGAAGTTCGAAACGTGTGGCACCAGTGGCTGGTCGCTGAACTTCAGGTAGTAACCGTCGGGCAGGTTGACCTTCTTGTGGATCTCCGGTTTAGGGGCGCTGCCTGTGGACGACCCGCCCGAGGGGTGCGCTGGAGAGGTCGCTCTGCGGGACGCAGTGGCGACGGGACCGATCCGCTTAGCGTCGTCGCCAGTACCGGAGCCACCGCCCCGCCCGAGATATCCGACGAGAGCGGCGGCGAGGAGTACGACGGCTCCGGCAGCACAGCTGAGGACGATGCCGGTCTTCCGACGCCGGACAGGAGGGGTGCCGGGTACGCCCGGCGCGACGGGCTGAGCAGGCCAAACGGACCGAGCCGTCTGCGTCGGTGCATACGGCGGGCCCGCCAGTGCCGGTGCTTGCCGAGGATGCGCTGGCACCATCGGAGGGTGCGACGCCATCGGTGCCTGCTGGGCCGATGCTCCGGCTGCCACGGCCGTCGGAGGGTGTTGCATCCCGCCGGGTGTGTTCGCCGGAGGCTGCTGCGGTACGGCAGGCCGGAATACCGCAGGCCGCTCAGGTGCCGTCGGCCCCGGCGATGGAGCGGCGTACCGCTGGGCGATGGCCGTAGTCAGGGCGCCCGGCAGCCAATCCTCGGGACGGCGCAGTTGAGTGGCGTCGGACGCCGCACTGCACAGGGCGAGGACTTCACTGAGCGACGGACGCTCGCCTGGATCCTTTGCCAGACAACGGCGGACAAGTTCGTCCAGTTCGGCTGGTAGTCCGGCGAGATCCGGTTCCTCGTGGACGATCCGGTAGAGGACCGCGTGGGACGGACCGTCCCCATGGGCGGACCTGCCCAGCACGGCGAAGGCGACGACCTGCCCGAGTGCGAATACATCTGACTGCGGCCCCACGGTACGGCCCGCCGCCTGCTCCGGCGACATAAAGGCAGGGGTACCGACGGTAACGCCGCTGCTGGTCAGCGCGGTGGTGTCGGCGGCACGGGCGATGCCGAAGTCGATGACGCGGGGGCCGTCGGCGGCGAGTAGCACGTTGGACGGCTTCAGGTCGCGGTGCACGATGCCGGCGCCGTGCACCACTTGCAATGCCTCGGCAACCCCGGCGGTGAGCAGCAGCACGGTGGGGGCGGGCAGTGGCCCGTGCTCGGCGACAGCGGAGGCCAGCGTGGGCCCGGACACGTAGGCGGTCGCCAGCCAGGGCTGCGGCCCCTCCGTGTCACTGTCGATCACTGGTGCTGTGTACAGGCCCTGCACCCGCTCGGCCGCCCGTACTTCCTGCGCGAACCGCCGCCGGAATTCCGGGTCCTCGGCGAACTCGGACCGGATCACCTTGAGCGCCACGGGACGTCCGCCTGGGGTGTGCGAGAGATACACCTTGCCCATGCCGCCCGCACCGAGCCGGGCAGCCAGCCGATACCCGCCGAGACTCAGCGGATCGTCAGCCCCCAGCGCCTGAAAGACCGCTTGAGTAAATCTGTCTGCACCGTTCATCGATCCCCCGAGACGCCTGTCACTCAGCAGCGCAAGAAGCTTAACGCGGAGCAGAAGCCCGACCGGGGGCATCGAACGAGCGAGACATCCGTAGCTTCCCAAGCTGAGATCCCACCAGGACACCGAAGTTGGGGTCGGTCAGGCCGGCCACTGTTGGACGATGACCGCGTGCATTACTTCAACAGGACAGGCTGGCTCGCGATCTTCACCGGCACGGAGACGGTGATCGGTCGGACCGTGGACGTGGACGCCTGGGACGAGGCCCCACCTGGAGCGAGCCGACCAGGTAGTGGCCGCCATACCCGGAGGGGCTGGCGCGCGTACTGGAAGAAAGAGGGGCCCAATAACGGGCCACTGACCGAGCAGCTGCTCGCATGGCCGGTCACCGCCAAGGAACGTGCCACCTCGATTACCGTCGACGCGCACGGACCCACGTAGACGACGCTTAGAGCGCCGATCGCCTCATCCAACCTGGGGACGAGTGAAGCGGTACCCACCGGGTGCGTGTCTAACTGCGTGACAACGCCGACGCACAGCGGCGGACAAACTCGGACACTTGCTGACCATCGCCGCAGGTCAGGAGCAAAGCAGGCCAAGGTTGCGCGCCCGCCCAACTTGCTTCGGGACGAAGCGGTTCTCGGACTGTCCAAGGTGGGCCGAAGTCGGCAGACAACACCAAAGCCCACGGCGTCTGAGCTGGTCAGAGCCGTGGGCTTCTCTTGAAGGAGGCCCCCACGCGGGAGCGGGCGTAGTGAACCGGATGGCAGCGATCGGCATCACGGTCAACCATGCGGTGGAGCAGCCGGAGCCGAGGCAAGCGACTGCCGAGGAGGCGTCGTTGCTCGGTGTCCAGAAGGCGGCGCTCGTCACGCACATCCGGCGGACGTACTACAGCGACGACGGTCGGCCCGTGGAGACGGCGGACATCGTGGTGCCCGCCGCTCATTGCGAGATCGTCTACGAGATCCCGATCAACCGGTAACTGACGGCATCCGCCGTAGCTGCGGCTCCCTTCGACCCGCCCGCCAGCTGCCGATTCCATTCGCCAGGATTCGCCACCCCCCACAAGGCGCTCACCAGGCACTTCTAAATGATCTACGTCAGCCGGAGCCTGCGCCAGTCCTCAACGCCACGGTTCGCTACGGGTTTTCGCCATGATTTCGATCATGGTTCTGGTTCGGAGGCTTGATGCTCCTGGTGACTTGGGGTTTCCTCTTCGTGGAGCCGAAAGGCTCCCGCCCTGCGCATAGGGCCTGGCTCCGGGCGACACCCCGGAGCCAGGCCCATATGCGGGGCTAGAGGCGGGTCCGGCCGAGTAGATCGCGGCCGGGCTCGCTTGCCGCCCAACCAGCCGTCCGGACTACCTCTGGCGCATCACATAAAGTGCTCGACGCACCCCGCGATGGCAGTGACCGCTGTAAGAATCAGGGCCGCTAACTGAACCCAGTCCGGTAACTGGCTTTGTCTGCGACGCCGTCTCCGCCGTGTCGATCGCTCCATCTGATCCGATCCCATCTCTCAATGTTCCCAACAGGGTTGGGACCCACCCGATTCAGGCAGGCGTGCGGGAGAGAGACGCATCGGACCCTCCACAAGTTAACCGGCGCTCCAGTGGCGCCAGCGGTAGTTCGGGGTGGCGAATGCTGGCGAACGAGCGCACACCAACTTCACTTCCCGCGTGTAGGGGAGGGGCCCTTGGGCCACCAGAAGACCGCGTAGAACGAAAGCCCTTGGGCTGACTCCGCCCGTGCCCCTTCCCGCCCGATCGGGCGGGAAGCCACGGGGAGAAACGGTGACTGGCAGGCAGCGCACAGCACAACGGCCCCTGACCGTTTCACCTGGTCAGGGGCCGTTCTACCTGGCGGTGGGTGTGGGATTTGAACTCACGGTGACATCGCTGCCACGACGGTTTTCAAGATGGCTGAGGACTTGACTCAACTCAAGCACTGATAGCTTCGGGAGCGTGATCGTTTACCCGCTTTGGCATGTTGGCCACCAGAACGAGGCCGGCAACAAACACTCGACCGTTCATGTCGACGAGTGCGGCGTCTTCATCGACGAGCAGGACGGCGACGACGTAAAACTGCTCGGCATCTACTCGACACGGGAGCGGGCAGAGGAGCGCATGAAGCGAGCCCAGCTGCTCCCGGGCTTCCGGGACGAGCCGGAGTGCTTCATCCTCGACGGTTACGAACTCGATGAAGACACCTGGACCGAGGGCTTCGTGCGGATCCCACCAGGCGAATAGCGGCAGTGACTGCCGCGAGAAGTATAGCAGCAAAGTACAGCAAGCCCACCAACCGCAGCCGACCGTCACCAGCCCCAGATAGCCGACTGACCAGGCGGGCAGACCCCAGCGACCGCCCTGCCTGCAGTTCGCATCGAGGGCAGTTGACATCCACAGCTGACATCAACGACGGCAGCACTGGGCGGCCACCAGCAGCGCCGAAGGCCGTGGCGCGAGCAGGGATGACAACTATCCGGCCGAACTCCTAATAGGGCTTTGTTAGGTACCCCGAATGTTCGGCCAGGGGTAGGGTTGTGATCTTCTTTCAGGTGTGACACCTGAGGAGATGGAGACGGTCCGCCCGCGCTTGGAGGCGTTCGCGGCGGAGATGCTCGGTTCACTGGCGCGGCGGGACCAGCGGGCCAAGGGTGAGTTGTACCTGCGCGGGCTGATGCTGGACGGTAAGCGCAAGTCGATGCAGCCGATGGCCGAGCGTCTGGGTGTGGACCATCAGCAGCTCCAGCAGTTCGTCTCCTCTTCCACCTGGAACTGGGGCAAGGTCCGTGAGCGGCTGGCCCGTTGGGCTGCGGCTCACATCTCGCCCGAGGCGTACGCGATCGATGACGTGGGCTTCCCCAAGGACGGCTACGACTCGCCGGGGGTGGCGCGGATGTACTGCGGCGCGCTGGGCAAGCGCGGAAACTGCCAGGTCGGGGTCAGTGTCAACCTGGTGTCCGACCGTGCCTCCTCGGCGGTCGACTGGCGTCTGTTCCTGCCCGAGAGCTGGGACGACGCCAAGAACGCGGACGATGCGCTGCTGGCCGAGGCGATCCGCCGCCGCCGGACGAAGGCCGGCATCCCCGACAGCGAGCGGCACCGGGAGAAGTGGCGCCTGGCCCTGGACATGCTGGACGAGGTTCGCGGGGACTGGGAGCTGCCCGACCTGCCGGTGGTCGCCGACGCCGGCTACGGGGACGCGACAGGCTTTCGCGAGGGCCTGAGCGAACGTGGGCTGGCCTACGCGGTCGCGGTCAAGGGCAGCACCACCGCCTACCCGGGTGACGCCGTCCCCCGGCGCCCGCCCTACAGCGGCCAGGGCCGCCCGCCCGGCCCGGCGTACCCCGACCCCCACACCACCTTGCGCCAACTCGCCCTGGACGAAGGACGATCCACGCTACGGACGGTGACCTGGCGCCAGGGCAGCAAGACCACCAGGAACAACCCCCGCGCCGAGATGCGCTCACGATTCCTCGCACTGCGCGTCCGCCCGGCCAACCGCACGATCCGCCGCGCCGTGGACGGTTCCCTGCCCGAGTGCTGGCTGCTGGCCGAGTGGCCGCCCGGCGCCGCCGAGCCCACCGACTACTGGCTGTCCACCCTGCCCGCCGACACCCCACTGCGCGAGCTGGTCCGCATCTGCAAGATCCGCTGGCGCATCGAGCACGACTACCGCGAACTCAAGGACGGCCTGGGCCTGGACCACTTCGAGGGCCGCAACTTCCCCGGCTGGCACCGCCACACCACCCTCGCCTCCCTCGCCCAAGCCTTCTGCACCCTGCTCAGACTCGACCCAAAAGCCCCTGCGCCGGCCTGACCCTCTACGCGGTCCTCCGCGAACTCCAAGCCCTCCTGGCCACCTGGACCGGCGCCTGCTCCATATGCGGCCAACCCGCCCCGGCACCCGAACCACACCACCGCACCTAACAAAGCCCTACTAAAGCGGGTGTCGCAGATTCGAATCCTGCCTGGGGCACAGCAAAGCAGCAGGTCAGGAGCCTTCCGTCCGTAAGGGCGGGAGGGCTCCGGCTTGCGGCACACATACAGCACACGCCCTCGTGTGCCCTTGGCGTGGGGAGCTGTGGCTGGTGATCACGAAGGACGAATTGACCCGGCGCCGCTACGAGCACCTCGTCGACCGTCTGGAAGGGCTCCTGCGGGCGAACCTGAAGCCGGAGTACGAGGGGTATTACGGCCAGCTGATCCTTGGTGCCGAGCGCCTGGACGAGCTGGGGTCAACTGTGGCAAGGACATGGGCGCACAACTGGTTGCCGACTAGAGTCGCCTCATCACTGCTGGTTATGGGGCCAGGGCTTGGTGCACGCACGCCGAGTCTCTGGTGGGGAGGGCCTGTAGAGCATGAGCCGTCGCTCCAATGGGTTGGTCGGTGTCTGGGCTGAAGCGCAGCGCCAACAGCAACGTCAACGTGAGGCGCAAGCCAGATACCAGCAGGATCAGGAAAGGCAACAACGCGCCTACCAGCGAGAGCTGGCGCGCAGCCACCGCGAGCAGAGAGCGGCCTACCGAGAGCAGCGCGAGGCAGAGGCCCGGCGGCGCACGGAGGAAATCGACGCGCGGGTCGATTCGTTGCAGGGTCTGTTGGCGGCAGGGTGCCGGGCTCCGGCGTTCAGGGCCGATGCACTGACTCGGGCGGAGCAGATCGAGGCGTTCTCCCCGGGACAGCTCGCGCACCCCATCCGCATGCCGGACCCGAACCAGTACCAGCCGCAGGGTGGTTGGACCGCCGCAAGGCGAGCTCAGGCGCAGGCGGAGGCCCGGTCCAGGTTCGAGCGTGACTGGCAGGCCACACAGGCTGCGGAAGCACAGCGTCAGCACCAGTTGGCCACCTACCAGCTGCAGTACCAACAATGGGCCGAAACCCAGCTGGGCGAAATCCGTCGGCATAATGCCGGCATCGCAGAGATGACAATGGGGCTTCGCAACGGAGATCCCGAGGCCGCGGTGGAGTATTTCTCCGCCGCTCTCTACGCCTCGACCGGTTGGCCTGAGGACCTGCCCCGTCAGGTGTCCGCAGCGTACGACTCCGGTGCGCGCCAGTTGGTATTGAACTGGGAGCTGCCCAAGTACGACGTCGTCCCGGAGGCGAAGTCGGTGCGCTACATGATCAACGCCGATCAGGAGAAGGAGTCGCCCCGACCGGTCACGCAGCGCCGCGCCCTGTACCGGGACGTACTCGCACAGTGTCTCCTGTTGGTTCTGCGTGACCTTTTCGCAGCCGATGAGTTCGGTGCGCTGGAATCGGTCGCGTTGAACGGGTTCGTGGACGATCACGACCCGACGACTGGCAGACGAGCACCCATGTTCCTCGGCACTGTCATGGCCTCGCGTTCAACTTTCGCAGAACTGCATCTGGAACAGGTGAACGCTGTCAACTGCCTGGTGGACGGACTTCGGGGGCAGCTGTCGTCGCGCCCCGATCAGTACGCGTCCGTGCGGCCCGGCCGGGTTCCCGAAGACGTCGGTAACGGTGTCGTCACCCATGGAGGCGACGAAGAGCCGGATCTGTACGAGATGGATCCAATCGCCTTCGAAGCGCTGGTCGCCGATCTGTTCCGAGCCATGGGCATGCAGGCCGTGACCACACAGCGCTCGAACGACGGTGGCGTGGACATCGATGCGCTGGATCCGACCCCGATTCGCGGGGGCAAGATCGTCGTACAGGTCAAGCGCTACCGCAATACCGTGCCCCCGACAGCCGTCCGCGACTTGTACGGCACCGTCCAGGACGCCGGCGCCAACAAGGGTGTGTTGGTCACGACGTCCGGATTCGGTCCCGGCTCGCACACCTTCGCCAATGGCAAGCCACTGGAACTGGTGGCAGGCTCCGAACTGGTCGACCTGCTGCACCGCCACGGGCTGCGCGGGCGACTGGGCAGCGGCGAACGCTCGGTGCCCGCCCAGCGGACAGCGCCGGAAAGTGAGACCAGCACGGACGACCACAACGTGCTGGGCATGTACTGGTCGGGCACCGTCGCCTTGGACGTGTGTGCGCTCGTCTGCCACGGCAACCGCGTTCTGGACGACGACCACTTCGTCTTCTTCAACAACCCCCAAACACCCGACGGCACGGTCCGGGCGCTCATCCCCGTCGCGCCGGACAGAGCCGCCATCCAAGTCTCCTTCGACGCCCTACCGGCGCGCGCTGACCGTCTCGTCGTCATTGCCGCGGTCGACCCTGTCGCCAACCCCTCGGCCGACCTGTCCGGCTTCGCCGACGCCGGCATTCGGCTGCTGGACTCCGAGAGAACTCCACTCGACCAGTTGGAAGTCTCCGACGGCCGCACCGGCGAAACCGCCCTCGTACTGGGGTCCTTCCGTCGCCGCGCGAACGGCGACTGGGAGTTCGTCACCGGAGGCAAGGGATACCGAGGCGGCTTGGAGGAACTGGTCCAGGAGTACGGCATCGATGTGGATTAGCGCCCCTGCCGACATGAGACCTCAAGCGGGGTGCCGCCCATCCTTCGTGTCTGTCACGAAGACCCGCTGCCGACCGCCTGCCGAGTAGCCCCCGCTTCAGAACGGATTCAGCACACATCAGGACGGGAAACCACGCGAACACGTGAGAACCCGGGAGAGGATTTCTTCCAGGCGAGGCACCCTACGCCCAATATTTCTGCAGGTCACAACCTCGCCCCGAGAAAACTCCTAAAGCGGGTGTCGCAGGTTCGAATCCCGCCGGGGGCACCAGGAAAAAGGCCCCGGACCGATCGTGGTCCGGGGCCTTTGACATCAGTTTTTGACATCAACGAGGGCGGTCACTCACGGCCGGGGCGCCTCTTGAGCAGCCGGTCCATGTGGCTGATGGCCTCGCGCTGCGTGTCGTGGACGACGTGCGTGTAGACGTCCATGGTGATGCTGATCTGGCTGTGCCCGAGGATCTCCATCACAACGCGTGGCGCGACCCCGGCCGCGGTGAGCAGCGTCGCGCAGCCGTGCCGGGCATCGTGCAGCCGGACGGCGCGGAGGCCGGCGGAGTCGGGCCTCGCCATTTGAGACTCCGTCGACCACATGCCAGTCTCAGGCTGAGTACGCTCCTCACGAGAGGAGGGCTCATGGAGTCAGCCGGGTACGCGTTCACGCTTCTGCTGTGGGGCGCCGCCATCGCTGTGTTCACAGTCGGTGTGATCGCCGCAGTGGTGGTGCCACGTTGGCGCCGAAGGATCATCGCCGGACTGGAACAGGCCGAGCAGGACCAGGAGGGCCGTGCCCTTCACGTGCCCGATCAGTAGGCGATGAGCGGGGAACCACGGGGAATCACGGCGCTTGGGTACCCGGGCCCAGGTCAGCGTCTTGCCTGGTCAGACCAGACCCGGGTACGTGGTCTTCCAAACTGGTGCACCGCCGATCAGGAGTAGAAGCCCCGGCCGTACTCCTCCGGCCCGACAGTGAAGTCGTTCGGACGATCACGGCGCAGCTCCTCATACCCAAGGCCCCGGGGAGAGTCGCGTTCGCCCGATTTGACCATGTGGCGGGCTCCGGACGCAGAGCGGGCACGGCACTTGTAGATCATGGAGTTCTCTACGCTTCACGATCTGCAAGGTTGCCGTGCCCGCTGCCTCATCTTCTCTCACCGCTGCTGCGCCCGTCACGACGCCCTCGCCCGTCGACCCGGCGGCGGTCGTGCCGCCCGGGCTCCTGGATGCCCTGGCCCGCGTGCCCGACCCACGCGCCCGTCGGGGGCGACGTTTCCAGCTGACCACCTTGCTCGCCGTCGGCGTCTGCGCGATGACCTGTGCCGGGCACAACTCCCTTGTCTCCATCGCGGAATGGGCACGGCGGTGTGAGCAGGAGGTTCTGGCCCGGCTCGGCTGCCCGTACGATCCCTTTGCCGGGCGCTACCGCGCTCCGGGTGAACGCACCCTGCGTGACGCGTTTGCCAGGGTCGATCCCGCGGCGCTGACCGCGGCCGGCTTCGCCCACCTGACCGCTCTCGCCACCGCACCCCTTGCGCCGGTGAACCCGGACGGCACCCGCGAGCGTGAACAGCGCCGCGCCCACCGCACCGCCCGACGCGTCCGTCCAGGCCACCAGACCATCCGCAGACGTGCGATCGCCGTCGACGGTAAATGCCTGCGCGGTGCAGTACGCGCCGACGGATCGAAGGTGTTCGTGCTCAGCGCGGTGCGCCACGACGACGCGCTGACCGCGGCCCTGCGTGAGATCGGCGCGAAAACCAACGAAATCCCCGAGTTCGCCCCGCTGCTGGACCAGATCGCCGATACCGACCTCACCGACGCGGTCGTCACCGTCGATGCCCTGCACGCCCAGACTGCCCATGCCCGCTACCTCGTGGAGCAGCGCAAAGCGCACTACCTGCTGTCCGTGAAGCACAACCAGCCCACCCTTGCCCGCCAGTTGGCGAAGCTGCCCTGGCGTGAGATACCCATCCAAGACCGTTCCCGCGACCGTGGTCACGGCCGTGAGGAAGTACGCGAGGTCAAGGTCGCCAGCGTGGACAACCTGCTGTTCCCGCACGCCAAACAGGTCGTACGCATCCACCGTAAGCGTCGCCGACTCGGCACGAAATGGTGGAGCACCGAGACCGTCTACGCAGTCACCGACCTCGCCGCCCACCAGGCCGACGCCGCCGAGATCGCCGCCTGGGCCCGCGGGCACTGGATGATCGAATCCACCGTCCACTGGTCCAAAGACGTCGTCTTCGGCGAGGACCTGCGCCAGGTCCGCCGCCACCGCACCCCCGTCGTCGTGAGTGTCTTCCGCGACCTGGCCCGCGCCGCCCTCCACCGGGCCGGTTGGGCCAACATCGCCAGTGGCCGCCGCGCTCACACCCGCCCCGAAGCCATCCTCACCCTCCACGGCATCCCGTGATCAAATCGGGCGAACGCGACTCTCCCCGGGGCCTTGCCTCATACCGGGCCGCGAACACGTCGATGGCTTCATGAATCGTGCAGCTCAAAGTTTCGCGGATCGTCCTGATCGCGAACATAATCCGATGATCGAGGATGTCGCGGTCTACGCTCGCCGGCAGTGCGGTCACGGGTCCTCCGAAGTCGCTGTACAGCAGCGGAGTACAGCAACGGCGCGGACCGCAGTCAACCGAGTAAGACCCCCTTGCCAACCTGCTGGACGCCCATGGGTCTGTACGGTAACCGGTGTAACTCCCGAGCTGGAAGCGACAGTTGATGACTGACGTGATGAGTGACATCAAGGCCGGGGAGGCCGCCGTGGGTGCGCTGGATGCTGTGGATGACAGTCTGGTTGCCGAACTGGTGGCCCGGGCCCAGGCCGGCGGAGTGAAGCTGACCGGCGAGGGCGGCCTTCTGGCGGAGCTGACGCGCAAGGTGCTGGAGTCCGCGCTGGAGGGTGAGCTGACCGACCACCTCGGACACGAGCCCGGTGAACGGGTCGAGGGCGGCCGGGAGAATTACCGCAACGGCCACCGGTCCAAGACCGTGACCACCGAGGTCGGCCCGGTGGAGATCGCGGTGCCGCGGGACCGGGCGGGCACGTTCGAACCGCAGCTGGTCAAGAAGCGCCAGCGGCGCCTGGGCGGCGTGGACGAGATGGTCCTGTCCCTGTCCGCGAAGGGCCTTACCCACGGCGAGATCTCCGCCCACCTGGCCGAGGTCTACGGCACGGAGGTCTCCACGACCACTGTCTCCACGATCACCGACAGCGTGATGGCCGGCATGGCCGAATGGCAGAACCGTCCCCTGGACAGCGGGCGGTTTCTAGCGGTGATTGCGAATCACGGAAACTGTGATGCTATGCCCCAGTCTTGCATGACCTCGGACGGAGTACGGTCTCCCAGGACCATTCGGGGGCGCTCGTTGAGCTGACGGGCCACGGCCGTCAGGTTGCGCAGGGAGTGGACCGTAAGGTCGGTGCCCTTGGGGAAGTACTGCCGCAGCAGCCCGTTGATGTTCTCGTTGGTGCCGCGCTGCCAGGGAGAATGAGGATCGCAGAAATAGATCCGGAAGCCGGAGAGGGCCTCTATCTCTTCATGGAGCACGAGCTCGCGCCCCTGGTCCCAGGTCAGGGTCCGCCGCAACGCTCGTGGCAGATCGGCGGTCTGCGAGACCAGGGCGTCGCGCATCGGCTGGGCCTTCCAGCCGTGCGGCAGGTGGATCAGGCGAACGAAGCGGGTCGTGCGGTCGACGAGGGTGCCTATAGCGGACCGCTGAGCGCGTCCGATGATGAGGTCTCCCTCCCAATCGCCGGGCGTTTCACGATCGTTGACCGTGGCGGGTCGGTCATGGACGAGCGTCATGTTCTTGATCTTGTTGGGTGAGACGACGCCACGGCGTTGCCGCTTGCGGCGGGTGCGTCCGGTGCGCAGTCGGCCCTCACGCTTGCCCAGAAGGCCAGCGAACAGGCCACGGTAGATCGTCTCCGGACAGGCCCGCATGCGAGGGTTGTTCGGGTGCTCGCGTGCGAGGTGTCGAGCAATCTGCTGCGGGGACCACTTCTCGTCGAGCTTCTCGCGCACTGCCGCGCGCAGGGGTCCGTGGTCGCGGAGTTTCTCTTCTTTGGGGCGTTGGCGACGCAGGAGCGCCTGGTTGTGTGCCCACCAGGGTTCGTACTCCCCGTTCTCCTTCCGGCCGCGTCCAATCTCCCGGTAGACCGTCGAAACGCTCTTGCCGATCTCGGCGGCGATGACGACCGGGCTCCGCCCGGCGCGCAGACCGTCGGCGATGGCGATCCGGTCGTCCTGGGTCAGGAAGCGTGGCGAGATGGGAGGGTCAGGAATGATCATGCTTCCAGCATCGATGAACCAGTTGGACCCGCAGCTCACCGATACGCCCACTTGGCGGGCGGCCGCTGCCCCCTTCAGGCCCTTGCGCCGCAGCTCGAAGTACCGCCGTCTGGCCGACGACGGCATGCGATTGGCTCCTCCACGAGGCATGCGAACCATCTCCCCTTGGATGTTCGCAACCACCGATCGAATTCAAGGCGTGTATCCGGTCGTCTTCATCGACTGCGTGAACGTGAAGGTCAGGGATGGGCAGGTCGCCAACCGGCCCGTCTACATGGCCTTGGCCGTGACGGCGGAGGGGCATCGGGACATCCTGGGCCTGTGGGTCGGCGACGGCGGCGAGGGCGCCAAGTACTGGCTGCAGGTCCTTACCGAGATCAAGAACCGGGGCGCCCGTGATGTGCTGATGCTGGTCTGCGACGGCCTGACCGGTCTTCCGGACGCGGTCAACACGGTCTGGCCTGCGACGATCGTGCAAACGTGCGTGGTTCACCTCCTGCGGAACAGCTTCCGTTACGCGGCCAGGCAGGACTGGGAGAAGATCGCGAAGGCGCTCAAGCCCATCTACACCGCGCCGACCGAGGACGCCGCCCTGGAACGCTTCATGGAGTTCAATGAGGCCTGGGGAAGGAAATACCCGGCGATCGTGCGGCTGTGGGAAAGCGCCTGGGCGGAGTTCGTCCCCTTCCTCCAGTTCGATATTGAGATCCGGAAAATCGTGTGCACCACCAACGCAATCGAGTCCGTCAACGCCCGTATCCGCAAGGCCGTGAGGGCCCGCGGGCACTTCCCCACTGAACAGGCCGCGCTCAAGTGCGTCTACCTCGCGGTGATGAGCCTGGACCCCAAGGGCACCGGAAGCAAGCGCTGGACCATGCGCTGGAAAGCCGCACTCCAAGCCTTCGACATCACCTTCGACGGCCGGCTCACTGCCGGACGCCGGTAGAAACAATCAACCGAGTCCCACCGTTCGCTGTACAGACCCCAGCCCATCGCCCCTCAGCGACCGGCGCGCCCATAGTTCGCATCGAGGGGGCGTCGACCCGTCGGAATGGCTCAGTCACTTATTAGACTCCGCCGACCACCGCTGAGCAGTGCGGCCAAGGGGAGACTCATGAGTGGTCAAGGCCTGATGCGGGACCCGCTCACGGCAGCGGACCGCCTACTGATCTTCCTGAAGATCATCGTGGCGGTGATCGTCTTGCCAGTTGCGCTCATGTGGGCTGCGGCCCTGTTGTTCTACGTACTGGTCGGCACGGCATAGCTCGCGTTGAGGTGAACTATCGAAGATGGGGGATTCAGACGCCCCAACCTGCCCTGAGTGCAGCCAAGCCATGCAGTTCGGCGGATTCGTCCTCTGTGTGCGGGAGGACGACGGTAGCGGACGTGCCGTGCTCTGTGGAAGTGCACCAGTCGCCATGTGTGGTGGAAATGGAAATGGGCCGACCGGCCGGATGAACCGTTGGAGGTCTGCCCAATACCGGAGCTGTTCCGCTGACATCCAGCGTTGACATCAACGACTATGGACAGCCGCAGCGTTCAGCGGTCGCGAATGGCCCGAGTGTGCACGGGTGGAGCCCTGACAGGCAGCGGGTGGATCGAACCCCTAAAGCGGGTGTCGCAGGTTCGAATCCTGCCGGGGGCACCAAGCGTTACCGCTCTGACCTGGGGTTTCTCCCCCAGGGAGGGGCTTCACTCGGCCTCGGACCTCTCGTCCGGGGCCGTTTGCGTGAGCGGAAGGACGTCCTCGTCGAGGGTGTCGGCACGGTGTCGAGGTCACGGTGACCCTGGTCGAGGGCGGCTCCGCCCGGGTCCGGCCAGTGTGCCGTGCATCGTGCGCCGCTCGACGGCTGGGCGACCCGCGCAGGCGACCGACATCCTGGTGCGCCCCTGCTCCTCAGTTGCGTCCAGGCGGTCCTTCGCGAGGCAGGGCCGCGTATCGGGGCCAGAGACGCGGCCGACCCGAGTTCGGCCGGCAGTACGTAGGCCGCGTGGGCCGGCCTTGCGGCACCGTAGCGCAAGTCGTGGAGCCGGACCGGCGGGAGACCGATCTCCTCGCACAGCTCGACGAACCGCCGTGTGGCGCGTTGGCGGGGTGGAGCATCTCGCCGTTCCCTCGGGGCACTTCTTGCCACTGCTCCGGCTGGTCGAACGCATAGCCCCCGGGGCCGATGCAGGGCGGGGCGCCGCTGCACGTTCGAAGTCGCCTACTGGATCGACGAATTGGGTCGGCGAGCGTGGCGCTGATCTTTTCCCTGGCGGTGTCGGCTTCGTCGCGTTGCGCGTCGGCACTGGGCGTCACATCTGTTGCAGGCGATGCGCGCTGAGGGCCAGGACGACCAGGGCCGCGTCCTCGGGGCGTCGGGGGTCGCGGCCGGTGATTTCGGCGAAGCGGTTGAGGCGTTGTTGGATCGTGTTGCGGTGGCAGTACAGGGCGGCGGCCGTGTCCGCCACCGATCCGCTGCCCGACAGATGGACCTGGACGGTTTCCAGCAGGCGTTCCGCCTCCGCAGCAGGAACCGCGGGAACTCCCGTGTACAGGCCGCCGAGCACGTCGGACGCCAGGTCCCGACCGAGGTCGCCGGCGCGGTGGACCAGGACGTCGAGCCAGTTGTCCTCCAGCCGGTGCGGTTCTGTGGCATCGGGCGGCAGCACGCGGGCCGTGGCGGTCGCGAGCGTCACCGCGCGGGGCACCTCGGTGAGTCCGGTCACCACGCGGGAAACGCCGCACGGCGTCCCGTGCAGCTGTGTCAGCACCACTTCCCGGGTGAGGCGCGGGCCCAGCTGGACCACCAGGACCATGTCCGAGGCGACCGCCTGCTGTTGCAGTGGGGCGTCGAGGTTGCGGAGGGCGTTCGCGACTCCCCGTAGCAACGCCTCGCCGCCTCCGGGCGCTACCGCGCACAGGAACTGCCCGGGCACCTGGAATCCGAGAGCCCGCGCCGCGTCCTGCAGCACGGTGGGGTTGCGGCCGTCGGTGTCCAGGAGCCGGCTGAACCACAGACGCCGCTCGTCCTCCGTCCGCCGCCCCATCTCCAGGACGGTGCGCTGATAGGCGGTCATGATGCCGGTGACGTGGCGCTCGACCGCCTCCCACACGTAGTAGGCGGAGGTGACCAGCTGCGCCCTGCCTTCCTCGCCCGCGCGGCGCACCAGGGCGGCCCAGACGACCCGGAAGTCCACACGGGCGGCCTGCAGCAGCGCATCCAGCGGAACGCCCTGCCGGGCACGCTGCTCGCCGACCCGCTCGGAGACGCCGGCGATGTGTTCCGGCACCGGCAACTGCGCGACGGTGCGCAGCAAGAGCTCGAACGCCTGCCAGGCGCTGTCGCGGAACTCGTGCCGGGAGACCAGGTCCGAGTAGGAGGCGCGGACCGGCCCCACGTACTCGGCCCACTCGTCGACCAGGCTGTCGATCTCCTCCAGGCACTCGCGGGCCAGAGCGACGACATGTGGGTCCGGCGAGGGCAGGGCGGCCGGGTGCGGATTCGGGGTGTGCATGTGCTCCATCGTGCCTCGTCCCCGCCGGGGTGGAAACGCCGAGTCAACTCGCCCGGCCGCGTACGCGGATCACCTTCCGGTTCACGAACTCCGCCATTCCGTAAGCCCCCAGCTCCCGCCCCACGCCGGACAGCTTGACCCCGCCGAAGGGGAGGTCCTCCTGGGTCTGGGAGGAGCCGTTGATCGAGACCATGCCGACGTCGAGCGCGTCGGCGACCGCCTTCGCGGCGGCGAGGTCGCGGCCGAAAACGACGCTGCCGAGGCCGTACGGGGTGTCGTTGGCGAGGCGGATCGCCGTCGCGGTGTCGGGGACTCGGTGGACGACCGCGACCGGGCCGAAGATCTCCTCCTGGTACGCCCGCATGCCGGGGGTGACCCCGGTGAGGACGGTCGGTTCGACGAAGGCACCCTCGCGGGCCGGCCGCTTGCCCCCCGTCACCGCCGTCGCGCCCCGCTCCACCGCGTCGTTCACCTGCGCGATCACGGCCCGGGCGGCCTCCTCGGAGGAGAGGGGACCGAAGGAGACGCCGTCGTCGGTGGGGTCTCCAACGGTCAACGCCCGCACCGCGTCCGTGAAGGCGCCGAGGAAACGGTCGTAGAGAGGGTCTACGACTATGAACCGCTTCGAGGCGGTGCACGCCTGGCCCGCGTTGCCCATCCGGCCCTCGACGGCCGCGGCGACGGCGGCCTCCAGGTCTGCGTCGGGAAGGACAACGAAGGGGTCGGAGCCGCCGAGCTCGAGGACGTACTTCTTGAGGTGGCGGCCCGCGACCTCGCCCACCGCTCTCCCGGCCCGCTCCGAGCCCGTGAGCGACACCCCCTGGACCCGAGGGTCCGCGATGACGCGGGCGACCTGCTGGTTGGTGGCGTACACGTTGATGTACGCACCCGCCGGCAGTCCGGCCGCCCGCATGATGTCCTCGATGGCCTGCGCCGACTCGGGGCAGTTCGGCGCGTGCTTGAGGACGACGGTGTTGCCGAGGACGAGGTTGGGGGCCGCGAAGCGGGCGACCTGGTAGTACGGGTAGTTCCACGGCATCACGCCGAGCAGCACGCCCAGCGGCTCGGACCGTACGACCACGTCGTCGCCGCCGTGGATGTCGAGCCGCTGGTCGGCGGCCAAGTCGGGGCCGTACTCCGCGTAGTACGCGAAGATCGCCGCCGACAGGTCCACCTCACCCAGGGCTTCGCGGGTGGTCTTGCCCATCTCGCGGGTGACGATCGCGGCCAGTTCCTCCCGCCGGTTCTCGAACTCCCGGGACACGGCGAGTACGGCGTCGGCCCGCTCTTCGACCGGGCGTCGCCGCCAGGCCGTGAACTCCGCTGCCGCCGCCTCGACCGCGCGGTCGACCGTGGCGTCGTCCGACGTCGGGTACCGCCGCACGAGAACGTTCGTGGCCGGGTCGACGATCTTGTATTCCGTCACGCGTGTCTTCTTCCTTCGCATAGCCAAAGGTGGATCAGCCGAGGTGCAGAAGCGTCCGGAGGTCCTCGCCCGCGCGGATCCGCCGCAGGAGCTCCGGCTCCGCCGCGTCCGACAGTTCCGCCTCGTGCACTACGGCGGCCAGCGCTGCCGGCGGCAGGGCGATCACGCCGTTGGCGTCACCGATGACGATGTCCCCCGGCGCGATGCGGACACCGCCGATGTCCACGGGCACCTGGTGCCGCCCGCCCCGACCGTCAAGCCTCTTGGTGGTCAGGCAGCTGGTGCCCCGGGCGTGGACCGGCAGGCCGAAGGCCGGGTCCGTGAGCGCGTCCACATCCGTCACCACTCCGTCGACGAGGATGCCGGCGGCCCCGCGCGCTCGCGCCGCCGCTACCGTGACGGCGCCGATCGGCGCGTGGGTGTGGTCGCCGCGCATGTCGACGACCAGCACCTCGCCGGGGCGCAGCGCGACGAGCGCGCGGTTCACCGCCACGGCGTCCGGGGCGTCGAGGGCGAGGGTGGCGGCCGTACCGGCCATCCGCCGTGGCCCGCCAAGTCGCCGGACGGCCGAGTCGACGAAGCCTTCTTCCAGGAAATGGCCAAGCGTCGGGAGGTCCACTCGACGCAGGCGCTCCAGCAACTCCCCGTGTGCGAGTCCGGCCTGATCGGAGGCGGCGGTGACGCTCACTGCCCCGCTCCTTCCTTGACCACCGCGATGCAGTCGATCTCCAGGGACACGCCCCACAGCCCCACGCAGACCGTCGTCCGCGCCGGCCGACGGCCGGCGAAGAACGCCTCGTACGCCTGGTTGTAGGGCGCGAGCTGGTCCGGCGAGCTGAGATAGGTGTTGACCTTGACGATGTGGTCGAGATCCGAACCCCCCGCGTGGAGAACGGCTTCGAGGTTGCGCAGCGTCGCGTGCACGTCGTCCTCGAAGGTGCCGTTCGACTGCCCCGGGGCGGCGGGTATCTGACCGGTGGTGAAAACGAAGCCACCGGCGGACGTCGCCTGGACGTAGGGGCCCACGGCGGCCGGGACGCCCGGCGCCGAGTCGATCCGCGTGATCCCGCATCCATTTGTCGCTGTTGCCGCCGTTGTCGCTGTGCTCATGCGACCGCCCCGATCGGGCGCGCGGCGGACCGGGACTCCACGCCCGGCTCGTCGATGTCCCCGAACCGTGTCTCCGCGAGCAGGAGCAGGGCCAGCAGGGACAAGGATGCCGCGCCGAGCACGTACCAGGCGATCGAGGAGCTGCTTCCGGTGGCCGACAGCAGCCAGGCGGTGACGGCCGGAGTCGCCGCGGAGCCCAGCAGGCCCGACAGCATGTAGGCGACCGAGAGGCCCGAGTACCGGACCCGGGTGCCGAAGAGCTCGGCGAGGAAGGTCGCGATGGGGCCGTAGTTGGCGGAGAACGCGAGCATCATGAGCGTGTAGGCGACGAAGACCCCGAGCGCCGATCCGGTGTCCAGCAGCCAGAAGAACGGGAAGGCGAGTACGGCCTCTGCCGCGATGCCCGCGTAGATGACGGGCTTGCGGCCCACCCGGTCGGACAGCCGGCCGAAGTACGGGATGGCCAGGAACGCGATGGCGCAGGCCACCATGACCGCCCACAGCATCAGGTTCTTGGAGTGTCCGAGGTCGTTGGTCCCGTAGCTCACGCCGGAGGCCACCATCAGGGTGAAGGTCGACCCCGTGGACAGGGTCGCTACGCCGCCCAGCAGCACCTGGCGCCAGTACCGGCTCATCAGCGCGAAGAACGGGATCCTGGCCTTGACGCCCTCCTCCCGGACTGCCTGGAAGGACGGCGTCTCCTCGATGTGGAGCCGGATGTAGAAGCCGATCCCGACGAGGATCGCCGAGGCCAGGAAGGGGATCCGCCAGCCCCACGAGTACAGCGCGTCACTGCTCGTGGTCGAGGCGACCAGCAGGAACGCCCCGTTGGCGAGCAGCGTTCCGATCGGCACCCCGATCTGGACCATGGAGCCGAAGAATCCGCGCCGGTTCTCCGGTGCGTGCTCGACGGTCATCAGTACGGCACCGCCCCACTCGCCGCCCAGCGCGAGACCCTGCACCACGCGGAGGCCGAGCAGCAGGAGGGGCGCGGCCACGCCGAGGGTGGCGTAACCGGGCACGAGGCCGATGGCGAAGGTGGCCACGCCCATCGTCGTCAGGGAGATCAGCAGCATGGACTTGCGGCCGAGACGGTCTCCGAAGTGGCCGAAGAGCACGGCGCCCACCATGCGCGCCAGGTAGGCGGAGGCGAAGGTCAGAAACGAGAGGATCGTGCCTACGGCCCCGTCGAACTCGGGGAAGAACACCTTGCCGAAGACCAGCGCGGAGGCGGTGCCGAACAGGAACAGGTCGTACCACTCGACCGTGGTGCCGACCATGCTGGCGAGGGAGATCCTGCGCATCTTCGTCGCGTCGAGCCGGCTGCCGGTGGTCGGCGGGAAAGCGGGAGCGGTCATGGGGACTCCGGTCTGAGGTCTGAGCCGAGGAATCGTCTGGGGGACTGGGGCTGAGCGGGCGCCGTCCGGTTGGCCAACGGTGCATCGACGACTTCGCCGACCACAAGGAGCAGAAGCACACCGCCACGGGGCGACGACTGTGCACATGACCAATGCGCCACGTCGCGCTCCGAATTCCGAGGGAAAACTTTCGTGTTACGGACCTGGTCCCCTCGCCCACGCCTGTTCATCTGCACATCGCAGCGCCGCTATCCGGGGGCCTTTGCCCCGTGTCTCCGGCCGCCTCGAAAGCAACACTGGCCGGGCAACCGCGGCCTCAAGAGAAGGAACAGACCCCCGATGGCGAACGTCGCACCCGAGCCCACCGACTCCCCCGAGCGCTCCCTCTCCGCCGGCCATCTGATCGTCGCGCAACTGGAGCGCGAGGGCGTCCGGCGGGTGTACGGGGTTCCCGGTGAGTCCTTCCTCGACGTTCTGGACGGCCTGCACGACTCGTCGATCTCGACGGTAGTGACCCGGCACGAGGGCGGTGCGGGCTTCATGGCGCTGGCGGAGGGCAGGCTGACGGGCCTGCCCGGGGTGGCGATGGTGACCCGGGGGCCGGGCGCCGCCAACGCCTTCATCGCCGTCCACACCGCGTACCAGGACGCGACCCCGATGCTCCTCTTCGTCGGGCTGGTCCCGGTGCCCGACCGCGGCCGGGAGGCATTCCAGGAGTTCGACCTCAGCGGGTGGTTCGGCAGCACGGCGAAGAAGGTCGTCATGCTGGACGACCCCACCGCCGCCGCCCGCGTCGTCGCGGAGAGCGTCCACGCGGCCCGCAGCGGCCGGCCCGGCCCGGTGGTGATCGGCCTTCCCGAGGACGTACTCACCCTCCCCGCGGGCCCCGCCCTCGGGGTTCGGCCGCTTGCGGTGCCGCGGCCCGGCGCCGCAGAAGCGGAGCTGAAGGAGCTGGTGCGCCGGTTCGAGGGCGCGCGGCGGCCCCTGGTCGTCGTAGGCGGAGAGGGCTGGACCGCGGAGAGCGGCCAGGAACTCATGCGCTGGGCGACACGGCACTCGATCCCCGTCCTCGCCGACTTCCGCGCGTACGACGCCGTCCCCCACGACCTCGAAGGCCTCGCCGCCTATGCCGGCTCGCTCGGCTACGGCCGTGGCGACCATGCGGCCCGGCTGCTGGACGAGGCCGACCTCACGGTCTTCCTCGGCGCACCGCGCGGTGACGTGCTCAGCGACGGATACGCCCGCGGCCTCGACTCGGAGACGGTGCTCGTCCTCCCCGGCGACGCACAGGGCCACTGCGGCCGCATCGACCAGTTCGTCTCGGCCCACGCGCCCGACTTCGTCCTCGACCTCGTCACCACGCCGGCGGCGCCGGACGCCGACGCCGCGTGGTTCGGGGCGGCCGTGGACACCCAGGCCCGCTTCGCCACTCCCCCCTCCGAGCCGACCGAGGAAGACACCCACGACACCTACGTCGACCTCACCGCGGTCATGGGCGTGCTGCGGGAGGAGCTCACCCACGACGCCGTCATCACCTATGGCGCCGGAAACCACGCCCTCTGGCCGGCCCGCTACCTCCCGCACCGCGCCCCGGCCTCCCTCGTCGCCCCCCGCAACGGCGCCATGGGCATGGGCATACCGGCCGCCGTCGCGGCCTCGCTGGCCTTCCCCGGACGCGAGGTCGTGTCGGTCGCGGGTGACGGCTGCTTCCTGATGAACGGTCAGGAACTGGCCACCGCGGTGGGACACGGCGCCGCCTTCGTCGCCCTGGTGGTCGACAACGGCTGCTACGCGACGATCCGCGAGCACCAGGAGGGCGCCTACCCGGGCCGCCCGTCCGGCACCCAGCTGACCAACCCGGACTTCGCGGCATGGGCCCGCTCGTACGGTGCGTACGGCGAGACCGTGACCTCGCACCGCGACTTCCGCGAGGCATTCCGGCGGGCCCGCGCGAGCGGCCTCCCGGCCGTGCTGCACCTGATCCAGGACCCGGCGGTCCGCGCTCCGGCGACCGCCGCCTGAGCCCCGAAGCCGCCCGCCCGATGAGCCGCGAGGCCACCCGCCCGATGCCCCCCGCCCCGCCCCACGATCGCCGGCGCCCCACCCGCCTCCGCCGAGGTGACCTCCCTCCCTCCGTGGACGCGTTCCCGCACCCCACCCCGCAAACCGACAGGACGTGATCATGAGCAACCCCGCCACCTCTTCCACGGCTCCGACCGCACACGACGTCACCCTGCTGGAGGACTTCGCGACTCTCTCGGCGTTCGGTGCCACACCCGGCGGTGGGGTCGACCGACAGGCTGCCACCCCCGCCGACGCAGAACAGCGTGCCTGGCTCCACCGGTGGCTCACCGCCCGCGGCGCCGAAGTGCGCTACGACGGTGTCGGCAACCAGTTCGGTCTCTTCACCGTCACACCCGGAGCCCCGTACGTCCTCACCGGCTCACACCTGGACAGCCAGCCGCTCGGTGGTCGCTACGACGGTGCGTACGGCGTCCTGGCCTCGGCCCACGCCGCGCACCGGGCCGTGGAACGGTACGGCGTCTCGGACGCCGCACCGAAGTACAACGTGGCCGTGGTCAACTGGTTCAACGAGGAAGGATCCCGGTTCAAGCCGAGCATGATGGGGAGCTCGGTGTTCACGGGGAAGCTGCCGGTCCGGACCGCCCTCACGACGACCGATCCTGCGGGCATCACGGTCGAAGCCGCTCTCCGCGAGATCGGAACGATCGGCGACTACGCCGGGCCGGACGTGGCAGCGTACGCCGAGATCCACATCGAGCAGGGCCGCGACCTGGAGAACAAGGGGATCACGATCGGCCTGGTGGATGCCACCTGGGCGGCACGCAAGTACCAGGTCGTGGTTCGCGGCGAGCAGTCGCATACCGGATCGGCGATCATGGCGGACCGACGCGACGCCCTGTTCGGTGCCTCACTCCTCGTCGTGGCGGTGCGCGAACTGGCCGAGCAGAGCATGGACATCCCGTTGCACACCTCGGTGAGCGAGATGACCATCGAGCCCAATTCTCCCGTGGTGGTCGCGCGCGAGGTGCGCATGCACGTCGATCTGCGTTCGCCCGACGAAGCGTTTCTCGACTCGGCGGCCAAGAAGCTGGCCGAGTCGATCCCCGGCATCGAGGAACGTGCGTCGGTCACCATCGAGCAGGTTCAGACACACGGTTGGGGCGTGGCGCCGTTCCCGGCGGCCGGGGTCGAGCTCGCAGCACAAGCGGCCGACGAACTGGGGCTCAGCCACCAGACCATGATGACCATCGCGGGACACGACTCGGTGAACATGAAGGATGTCGCGCCCTCGATCATGCTGTTCGTGCCCAGCATCGAGGGAATCTCCCACAACGAGGGCGAGTTCACGAACGACCAGGACATCAGCGCGGGCACCGATCTGCTGACCGAGGTGGTCCGCCGGCTCATGTCGGGTGCTCTGGACGGCGCACGGTGATCCGCGAGCAGAAACGGATGAGCTGGTACGCCTTGACGACCGTCGGCGCGCCGATGCCGGCCGTGAGCAGCTTGCCGCGCCGGCTCCGTACGCGAGCAGTCGTCACGTCAGCCACCGTTCCAGCCCCGAAGGTGGACAGGATGTGCAGCCGCATCACCGACCCGTTCCGCTCACGGGTGCGGTCGGTCGGCCGCGGTCTGGACCCAGCTCGACCAGTTCGAGCCGAAGCCCGAGCCCACGGAGTCACCCCCACGACGTTTCGCCGCATCATCGAGGCCCTGAACCTCAGCGGCTCGCAGCGGGGCCTTCTGGCTCGGTGTGGATTGCCACATCTGCACCGGCGGCCAGAAGGGCCCTCGTGCCGCACCGCTGACCGAAATCCGGGGCGCCACCCCCTGTGTGGCGCCCTGGCCGGGTGGCGCTACGGCAACCGCTTCTCGTAGTTCTTGTCCTTGTCGGAGTCGTAGACCAGCTTGCTGTCGGCGTCATAACCCTTGATGCGCGGGGCCGCGGTGACCTGCTGGTTCAGGACACCAGAGACGACGAACCAGCCGTGGTCCAGGGCGGCCTGGCTGGTGGCGCCGCCGTAGGAGACGGTCACCCGGGCCACTGACGGCTCGACGGTGCCGATGACACCCCACCTGAACGGTAGCTTCCAGTTGCCGCGGTCGAGGACCGACTGCTGGTAGAGCTTGCCGCCGTTGATGTCGGCCATCACGGGGCCGGCGCCCGGCACATCGTCGGAGCCTACGCTGGCGTTGAGGCCGTTCGCCTCGCCGTCCTTCACGTTGCAGATCAGTCGGGTCTGCTTCGGTTGCTCCTTCACCGCGACGACGTACATGCCATCGCCGATCACGTTGGAGTCGCCGGTGCTTTTCATCGCCAGGATGATCCGGTACTCCTCGGCCGCGCCCAAGTCCGTGCTGAAGTCGGCCGGGCCACGTGTGTGCGACTGGTCATATGCGAGGCACTTCTTCAGCCCGTCGACGGCCTGCCCGAAGGTGATCCCGTCGAGGAGCTGGTCCTCCGTGGCCGGCCGCGCGGGCCTCGCCGGCGAGGCGGACGGCGTCGGTGTCGGCGTCGCTGACGTCCGCGGTGTGGCGCTGACCGGCGGTGTCGATGCCACCGTGTTCCCACCCGCATCCCCGTCGGCCAGCGCGTACGCCCCCACGGGCATCGCCGCCAGCGTCACCAGGGCCGCCCCGGTCGCCGCCACCCGGCGTCGCCGCTCGACCGTGCCCCGGCGGCGGATCGCCGGATACGGTCCCGGCGCGGGCCGGATCGTGTTCGCGTCCTCGGCGAGCAGCTCGCGCAGCTGCTCCTCGAAGTCCCCGCTGGTTCCCGTCCCCTGCTGCTTCTGTTCCTCGTTCACTTGCTGCCTTCCTGCCCGGACGACACTCGGCTGCGGACAGGTTCGTCCACGACCTGCGCGAGCCCCGGATACGTACGCAACTTCGCCAGCGCCTTGGACGCCTGGCTCTTGACCGTGCCGGGCGAGCAGCCGAGCACCTCGGCGACCTCGGCCTCGGACAGGTCCTCCCAGTAGCGCATGACGACCACCGCCCGCTGCTTTGGCGGCAGTCCGGCCAGCGCCGCGAGCAGGGCGCTGCGCTCGTCGGCCCACGAGACGGCCTCGTCGCGCCCGGCCACCTCCGGCGGCGCCGCGGTCAGAGCCTCCGCAACCCGCCGCTTGCGGAACCGGTCGCTGTTGCAGTTGACCAGTATCCGCCGGACGTACGCATCCGGGCTGTCGCTGCGCGAGACGCGCCGCCATGAGCGGTACGCCTTGGTCAGCGCCGTCTGAGTCAGGTCTTCGGCGTAGTGCACGTCGCCCGTGAGCAGATACGCGGTCCGTACGAGATGGGACCACCGCGCTCTGACGAATTCTTGGAACTCGGCCTCTTGTTTGGCCTGCATCAAGCACCCTCCCTCGCCCTCCAGACCACAGTTTCGGCGGATTCGGTTGCCCGGGATCCGGTGCCTCGGGCAAACCGCGTGGCGGCCCTCGTCGAACAGAGGCGGTACACGGAGGCGGAGGTCGAAGCAGACGGCATACTGCGGGCCGCGACCCGTCTCGCCCACCTCACCAAGGTGTGGGAAATCGAGCTGTCCACTTTGGCCAACCTGGCAGCTGCCCACGCACCACTCAACCTCCGGCAACACGGCGCAACTCGGGCCTGGTGCCGTGCCGGCACACAAGCTGTCTACAAGCTGCGGTGACGGCAATCTCGGACGGCAACGTCGGCAGACTGACGCGGACTTGACCGCTTCCCGGAGCGCGTCCTGCGCCTTGCCGCCGGCTGGGCAAGCAGGTGATCCGTCCGAACGGTCGCCTCCTGACGCCTGCCGTCGCACCGCCCGCCCCTCGTGCCGCGTCCCATGGCAGCCTCGTCGCACAGGGCGGACAGTGGGATCAGGGGCATCAGGGGCATCAGGGAAGCGAGATGGTCATGGACCGTTACCCGCCCATTGCCGACCACGGCCTCGTCGGCGACCTGCAGACCGCTGCTCTGGTGTCGTCCCAGGGGGTCGTCGACTGGTTCGCGGCTCCCCGGTTCGACTCGCCCAGCGTCTTCGCCGCCCTGCTCGACCACGACCGCGGCGGCTACTTCCTCTTCGCGCCGGAAAGCCGGACCACCACCTGCAAGCAGCTCTACTACCCCGACACCGCAGTCCTGGTTACGCGGTTCATGTCGCCGGACGGGGTCGGCGAGGTATTCGACTGCATGCCGCCGGATCGCACCGGCACCCCGACGGACAGGCACCTGCTGATACGCGGAGTGCGGGCGGTGCGCGGAACGGTGCGCTTCACTTTGGAGTGCCGTCCGCGCTTCGACTACAGCCGGGCCACCCACCATCTCGACTTGCAGGACGGTACCGCCACGTTCCATGCACCGAACGTCACCGCCTTTCTGCAGAGCACCTTCCCCCTGCAGCAGGACGGCAGGGACGTGCGGGGTGCGGTGACCTTGAGGCCGGGTGAGGTGGCCGCAGCGGTGTTCACCGTCGGCGGACCCGATGGTGACCCTCCGCCGCCGGTCACCCCGGACTCGGCGATGGAGCAGTTCTGGGACGTGGTGGAATTCTGGCAGCGCTGGGTGCGCTCCTCCCGGTATCGCGGCCGGTGGCCGGGGGTGGTGCACCGCTCGGCCATCACGCTCAAGCTGCTCACCTACGCACCCACAGGTGCTCCCGTCGCCGCCCCTACCATGGGCCTGCCCGAGCAGATCGGGGGTGAACGCAACTGGGACTACCGCTACACCTGGGTCCGTGACGGCTCCCTGTCCGTGCGTGCCCTGCTCGACCTGGGGTTCGCCGAGGAGGCGGCGCAGTTCACGCGCTGGCTGAGCGACCGCCTCCAGGACCGGGAGGGCGTCGATGGCGAGCCGCTGCAGATCATGTACCGCGTCGACGGGGACCCCGAGCTGCCGGAAGAGGTTCTCTCGCACTTCGAGGGCTATCGGGGTTCGTACCCGGTGCGGGCCGGGAACGCAGCAGCCGATCAACTGCAGCTGGACATCTACGGCGAGGCGCTCTATGCCTTGTCGGAGGGGCGTGAGATCGCCGTGGGAGGCAGCTACCACGGCTGGAAGAACCTCGCGCGGACGCTGGACTGGCTCGCCGATTCCTGGGATCGCCCCGACGCAGGCGTCTGGGAGACCCGTGGTGGGCGCCAGGACTTCACCTTCAGCCGGGTGATGGCGTGGGTGGCCTTCGACCGGGGGCTGCGCCTGGCGAGAGAGCACAGCCGTCCCGCCGACGCTCCTCGTTGGACCACGGCTCGCGACGCGATCCTCGAACAGGTGATGGAGCGGGGCTGGAACGAGACGGAGCAGGCCCTCGTCCAGCACTACGGAAGCGATGTCCTCGACGCTTCGTTGCTGCTCATTCCGCGCGTCGGGTTCCTGGCGCCCAGAACGGTCAGCTGGCTGTCGACCCTGGACGCGATGGAACGCACCCTGATATCGGACAGCCTCGTCTACCGCTACGACCCTGCGGCCTCCCCGGACGGTCTGCGGGGCTCCGAAGGCACGTTCAGTCTCTGCACCTTCCTCTATGTGGACGCTCTTGCCCGCGCCGGGCGGATTCGTCCGGCGCGCTATGCCTTCGAGAAGATGCAGACCTACGCCAACCACGTCGGCCTGTTCGCTGAGGAGATCGGACCCAGTGGCGAGCAGCTGGGCAATTTCCCGCAGGCTTTCACGCATCTGTCCCTGATCATGGCCGCCGCCACCCTGGACAACGCCCTCGATCAACAGCGGGACTGAGAACGAAGGCCGCGCCTGCCCTCTCTCGAAGGCCGCCGTAGCGGTTCAGCCGCCGGTGGCGAAGCCGGGGAAGAGGGTCATGCCGCCGTCCACGTAGAGAGTGGTGCCCACCACGTAGTCCATGAGGTCCGAGGCGAGCCCGACGGCCGCGTGGGCGATGTCCTCCGGATCGCCGACGCGCCCGTAGGGAATCAGCTGCAACAGGTCCTTCTCGGCGTCGGGGGTGTTCCAGGCGCTGCGATTGATGGGAGTCCTGATGGCTCCCGGAGCAATTGCGTTGACCCTGATCCTGTGGGGCGCGAGCTCCTGGGCGAGCGTCTCCATCATCATCTGCACGCCGCCCTTGGAGGCCGCGTAGTTGACGTGGCCGGCCCAAGGGATGAGTTGGTGCACCGAGCTCATGCAGATGATCTTCCCGGCCGCTCGCGACACCTCGGGGACGACTCCCCTCCTCAAGAACTCCTTCGTCGCCTCCCGGGCGCACAGGAACTGGCCGGTGAGGTTGACGTCCAGCACCTTCTGCCACTGGGCCGTCGTCATCTCGGTGAACGGAGCGTCGCGCTGCAGCCCGGCGTTGGCCACGAGGATGTCGATGGTTCCGAACTCCTGCACCATCCGTTCGATCATCGCGACGACCTGGTCCTCCTGGGACACATCGGCCTCGTACGCCTTCGCGCGCACGCCGAACCCGGAGATCTCCCCGACCACCTGCTCGGCCTCCTCGCGCCCGGCGACGTAGTTCACGACCACGTCGGCTCCGGCGCGCCCCAGGCCGATGGCCGTCGCCTTGCCGATGCCGGAGTTCGCGCCGGTGACGAGTGCCTTCTGGCCCTTCAGCAGATGCGAGGGAATGACGCCCTGCGGGGTTCCCTGAGTCACGCTCACGCCGGTTCTCCTCCTCGACTGGCTGACCTCACGACCGCATGCGAGTCAGGTCGGCTCCTGTCGACACCGAATCATCCGAAAGCCCGGGCCACACGCCGGGCACGGACAGATTGCGCCGATCAGTCGAACGCGACCGGGCCTCGGAGACATGGGACTGCAGGAGCCGATCGGCAGCGCAGCCTTTCCCGGAGTGCGGGCAAAGTACGCGCGGGATACGCTGTTTGACAGGAAGGTGGAGTATCTCTGGGCGGTTCTACCCGCCAGTCGCCTTGCAGGCGATAACCAACCTTCTGCGGCGACCCGACGAGCGCGGTGCATCTCCTCGCGTCCGCGGAGCTGGGCAACGGTTACATGCCTTTTCTCGCGCCGTGTGCTCCTTGCGCTCCTTACGCTCCTTGCGCTCCTTGCGCTCCTTGCGCACCGAGTGGCGCCGGCTTCCGGGCCCGCAGCTTGTAGTCCCTGTGGAGGTCGGGATGAGAGTTGTCGTTGATCTTTCCCGATGTGAAGGGTATGCGCAGTGCGCCTTCCTGGCTCCGGACGCGTTCCGGATGCACGGCGAGGAAGCGCTGATGTACGACCCGAACGCCGACGACGCCCAGCGCGACCAGGTGCTGCGCGCCGCGGCGGCCTGCCCGGTCCAAGCGATTCTGGTCGACCGGCTGGAGGGACCGGACGCACCGGCGGAGGCGTCGCCGTCATGACCAGCGCCGACAATCTGCACGCGTTCAAGCGCGATGGCCGCATCGTGGTTGTCGGGGCGTCGCTGGCGGGCCTGCGGGCCGCGGAGGCGCTGCGCGACGAGGGTTTCACCGGATCGCTGACCATGATCGGCGACGAGCTGGGCGAGCCCTACGACCGGCCGCCCCTGTCCAAGCAGGTGCTGACCGGATGGGTGCCGGCCGAAAGCACCAAACTGCCGCGACGTCGTGACATCGATGCGGAGTGGCTGCTGGGTGTGCCTGCCGACGGGCTGGACCTGGGGACCAACCACGTGCGTCTCGCCGACGGACGCGACGTCCCCTTCGACCGGGTGTTGATCTCCACCGGGGTCCGGGCCCGGCCTTGGTTCGTCGAGAGCGAGGCGGCTCTGGACGGGGTCTTTGTCGTGCGTACGCGCGAACACGCCGAGGGCCTGAAGCGAGCCCTCGCCGCTGGCCCCTCCCGCGTCCTGGTCATCGGTGCGGGATTCACCGGCTCCGAGATCGCCTCGGTCTGCCGCGAACGGGACATCCCGGTGACCGTCGCCGAACTCGCGCCGGCCCCGCTGGTCGGGGCCCTCGGCGCCATGATCGGTGAGGTTGCGGCGGACATGCAGCGCGCTCACGGTGTAGATCTGCGCTGCGGTGTCAAGGTGACGCGACTGGAGGGCGACGCGCAGGGACGGCTTCGCCGCGCTCACTTCGACGACGGCACCACGATCGACGCCGACGTGGCGGTGGTGGCACTCGGGGGCATCCGCAACACCGAGTGGCTGCAAGGCTCGGGACTGGCGGCGGGTGTCTGGGGAATCGCCTGCGACACGGGCTGTCGCGCCCTCGACCTCAACGGCCTCGTCACCGACGATGTCTTCGTCGCCGGAGACGTGGCACGCTGCCCGAACCCGATCTACGAGTACCGGCTCATCTCGCTGGAGCACTGGGCCAACGCAGTGGAGCAGGCCGAGGTCGCGGCGCACAACATGGTCAGCTCCCAGGCGGATCGCTGGCCCCATCTGTCCATCCCGCTGTTCTGGTCGATCCAGTTCGGCGTCAACATCAAGTCCGTCGGCGTGCCGACCTTCGCCGACGAGGTGGTCGTCACCCAGGGGTCGGTGCCCGACCACCGCTTCGTCGCCGCATACGGCTACCGGGGCCGCGTCACCGCGGCAGTGAGCTTCAACAACGCGAAGTGGCTGGACCACTACCGAACGCTCATCGAGACGGCCGCACCCTTCCCGCCTCCCTGTCCCACGCCCGACCGGCCCGCCGACATGAAACCGGTGCCCGTCGACTTCCCCGGGCCCGTTCTGCTCGCCCAGGGCGCCACCGTCGTCGTCACCGGCCACGATCCGGGCGAGCGACGCGTCACGGCCGCGCGCCAGCACCGGTAGGAGGGACACGAGATGACCACGACCAAGACGCCCGACCTGCTGCGCCGGGTCCTCGACCACTCCTCCCGGGCCGACCCGTATCCGCTGTACGCCGAGCTGCGCAGGACACCGGTGGCCCGGCAGGAGGACGGCAGCTACGTCATCAGCACCTATCGCGAGATCACGGACATCCTGCACAACCCGCACCTGAGCTCGGACACCCGCAATCTCTCGCATCCGACGGCCGGAGCCGAGGAGCAGACCACGCCGGCGTTCATCAACCTCGACCCGCCCGAGCACGACCGCCTGCGGCGGATGGCGATGCGCCATTTCGGCCCCCCGCACACCCCGGGGCTGGTGACCGGCATGGAACCCGCCCTGACCGCCACCGTCAGCGACCTGATCGACGACTTTGCGGGCAAGGAGCAGATCGACGTCGTCGACGACTTCGCCTACCCGTTCCCCGTCACCGTGATCTGCCGCCTGCTCGGCGTGCCCCGCGAGGACGAACCGCGGTTCCGTCTGTGGGTGAACGACATCATCAACTCGATCGACTACGACCCCAAGACCGATCCGAGGGAAAAACTGGACAACGGCGTGCAGGCCCGCAAGGACTTGCGCCAGTACCTCGGCGGGCTGCTGGAGCAACGCCACGGCCGGCCGGGCGACGACCTGCTGTCACGGCTGGCCAACGACGACGGGCCCGACGGGCGGATGACCGACGAGGAAATCGTCAGCACCGCCAACCTGCTGCTGATCGCCGGCCATGAGACCACCGTCAACCTCATCACCAACGGCATGCTGACGCTGCTGCGTCACCCGCAGGTGCTCCAGCGCCTGCGCGACGAACCGGGCCTCGTCATACCCCTGGTCGAGGAACTGCTGCGATACGAGCCGCCCGTGCACATCATTCCCTGGCGGGCGGCGTACAGCGACATCGCTGTCGCCGACACCGTGATCCCCAAGGGCTCGCAGATCATGCTGATGCTGGCCTCGGGCAACCGCGATCCGGACCGCTTCCACGATCCCGACCGCTTCGACCCCGATCGGCGTGACAACCAGCACCTCGGCTTCGGCAGCGGCATTCACCTGTGCTTCGGCGGCCCGCTGGCCCGAAGGGAAACCCACATCGCACTGACCGAGCTGGTACGCCGCCTCGACCGGCCCAGGCTGGTCGCCGACCCGCCACCGTACCGGCGCAGCCCCGTTCTGCGCGGGCCGATCCATCTGCACATCGAGCAGGGCGACGGTTAGCGCGACGTTCGACGGTTAGCGCGACGATCTCACGTGGCGAGGATGCTGATGCCGTCGCCCAGGAGCTTGAGACCGAGCACGAAGAACAGGACGGCCATGACGGCGACGTTGTGCTGCGCGGCCCAGTCTCGCCAGTTGCCGAGGATGCTTCTGGCACGTTCGCCCATGGTCAGGTAGACGGCAAGTGGTGCGAGCACTCCGAGGGAGGCGACGACCACGAAAATCGCGAGCGTTCCGATCTGCTGTGGCACGGGGAGCCCGGCAGAGCTGATCGAGGCGCCCGCGGCGATGGTCAGGGGCGCGTTTTTGAGATTGGCCGCCGAAAGCAACAGCCCTAGACCGAGGATCTTGACGGGAGTGAAGCGGTCGATCGCTGCCATCCACTTCGGGAGCTGCGCCCGGGAGGCGTCTTGGGGGCGGCGCTGCCATTGACGGGCGCCGAAGAGGGCAAGGAGTGCGCCCAGGGCGAGCTTGAGGGCTCCGACCCAAGTGGCTGGGTGCTTGTGGGCCGAGGCTCCGCCTGTGCCACCGACAGCCAGCATGATCGCGCCGAGCGCTGCGAGCCCTAGCACCCAGCCGAGAGCGAACAGCAGTCCGCCCAGGCGCCCCTGCGGGGTGGCCAGGATGAGGATGATCGCCACGATCGGAAGGGGGCTGACTGCGACACCTGCGGCCAGGCCCAGCACATCACCGACGGCGTGTCCCACTGCGGCCTCCGGGGAGAGAGACGGATGATCCGGAGCGGACTGCCCATGTCGGCTGACTGGAAGCCGGCATGCCTGGCCCTTGTACAGGCGCAGCCCTCTTCGCCATCGTGAGGGTCTCCGGGCCCGGCATCCATCGGCCGGTGGCGAACGGGTGATCTCTGACCACCGGCCTGATGGCCTTGATCCTGCCTGGGGCACCAGTGCAAACGCCCCGGACCGATCTCGAGTCCGGGGCCTTCGACATCCACGTCTGGCATCAACGACGGCGGTCACCCACGGCCGGGCCGCCTTTTGAGCAGCCTGTCCATGTGGCTGATGGCTTCGCGCTGGGTGTCCTGGACTACGTGCGTGCAGACGTCCATGGTGATGGCTGATCCGGCTGTGCCCGAGGATCTCCATCACGACGCGAGGAGCCACCCCAGCCGCGGTGAGGATCGTGGCGCAGCCGTGCCGGGCAAATCGTGCAGGCGGATCATCCGGAGGCCGGCGGATTCGGCGACGCGAGTGAAGGAGCGGTAGACGTTCCGCGGCTCGACCGGGCGACCGGTCCGAGTGACGAAGACATGCCCGCCTTCTTGCCCCGACTCCCCTGCGCGAGCCTTGGCATCGACCTGGCGCATCCTGTGCCAGTGAAGGGGCGCGATGCACCTAGCCGGCAGCGGAACAGCCCGTCGGCGCCGCCCCTTGGGATCGTCCCTGCCTGGAGCGAGTGCAATCACGTCGAAGGCCTCACACAGCCTGGAACGATCTGTGCTGATGCTGGAGCTGCCCCGTGTCAGGCGAGCCAGCGGTAGGGCACGCGAAGGAGATCGCAAGCGTGGATGGCAACCGCATCGGCGTGCGGCGGGATGCCTTCGTCGGCAAGGCCACGAGTCAGGTGCAGGTGAAGGGACTGGAGGGTGGCAAAAGTGTTGAATGCCCAGACCGGGGCCGGCCCGGGGTCTATACCGTCCAGGGCTGCCACCACCACGGTCAGCCAGCCGGTGGCCTCTTCCTGCTTCAGACCAGGGGCCTGGAGAATGCGCGTGAGCGCACGGGCAAGCCGCGCATCCTCCAACTGGCTGTAGCGGTAGTCGGTCTGCTTGGCCGTCATCCTGCGGGCACACAGTTCAAGCAGTTCGGTGCGGCGGTCAGGCAGGGCCTTCGCGAACGCAGCAGCAGCGTCGGCGCCGTGCGCGACGGCGTGCAGCCACCCCAGGGAGTCGTCCCAGCCGCGTGTGCCCGATTCTCGGCCAGATACCAGGTCGAGAATCGGGCAAACCAGCGCTCAACAGCCTCCTTCGGCACAAGGCCGGGGACGGCGTTGCCCCGCGTCAGAACGGAGCACAGAACCAGCGGTGCGAAGGTTCGGGCCTGTACCTCGGGGTGGCTGAATCGGGTGGCGGCGGTGTCGCCGAGCGCCTGGAGGACCTCATCGAAATGCCCTTCCTTAATCCATTGCGCAACGCCGGTATAAGCGTAGTCGTCGCGGATCTCAGGATCCGCAGATACCAGCATGGCCGACAGCTCGGCGGCGAGCCGAGAAGCCGGGACGCCCTCGGGGAAGGGGAAGCCGTCGGCCGCGATCGACGCCCAGTCGACAAGATCAATATTCATCACATAAGGCTATACGCAGGGCGGACTTGGGGACGCCAGGGCACTGGGCACACGTCAAAGAGCCACACATGCCACCTGCGCGCCCGATCGAGCAATCATGGACGGGGAATAGCAGGGAACACCGGCAAGTGTCCCGGGAATGCACTCCTGCGGAGCTCTTACGGACACGGTGACACGTTGGCCGATGCACTCGGCTCCCTCCAGCTCCTTGGAATAACCGGGAGGTCTCGGCGTCGATCCGTACGGGAATACGTTGATGAACGAGCAGCGGTCTGCCGCCGCCCTCCAGGAGATCCGCGGTCTGAGGCAAAGATGCGGTGATGAGGGTCAGTTCGCAGCGCTGGACGAACCCGCAGCGATGCTGGAGCAACGCGCGGCCACCCCAGGCAGTTACCTGTGGTTTGCGCGCGACTGAAGCTCGAGCCACCACCGCGCCAGATCCAGCGGGGAGTCACGGGTGATCTCTGCTCGCTTGATGACGATCAGCCCTCCGCGATCGGGCACGGCCTCGATGTACCAGAAGCCGCCCTCCTCGTCAGCGTGGCGGAAGTGGTGCGCGTCGGGAACGAACACGTGACGCGGCACGGTCCGCAAGGCGGTCTCGACGGCGGGCGTACGGGCGTTTCCGTCAGCGCGGAGCTACTCGACCAGGGCGTTACGGAGGCGCTCGGCGCCCGCCGTGGGGGGGGGCGATCGTGTCGGTGTTCACCGCGCCGACGTCATCGGCGCTGGTCGTTGCCTCGTCGGGCGACGCGGCGGGGAGGCTGGGTGCGCTCCATGTGGCGGGAACTCGCAGTAAAAACGGGCCGATTGCATGTTTAGCGACGGGAGGTCGATCGTCTGATGACTCCTTGACAGGAGAATATTGCGCCATTGAGTATCGTCCTGCCTCTCCTGACCGGTGGAGGCTCAGTTATGAACGAGGCAGGGGGTTTTCGAATGTCCGCGATCGTTTCCACGCTCAAGCACACGAAGTACGTCATGGGTTCTCTGGCGGCGGTGCTCTTCACGAACTGCCCCAGCTGACGCGAGGGTGGGGTGGGCGGCCACGGTCGCCCACCCCACCACGTCGACGGGGCCGGGGGCGAGGGCGAGGGCGGGGGAAGGATCCATGTTCGACGCGGGGATACGGCAGTTCCGGATGGCGCTGGCCATGGTGCTCGGCCGTCCGATCAATGTGCGTTCCGCCGAACGGCTCGTCGAGGACGCGCTGGCAACACTCGCCGAGTTCGGCTCGCCCGGCGAGGACGTCGAACAGTTGCTGCGCGGCGCCGCTGCCGACCCGCAGATGCGCACCGACCTCACCAACAAGGCCCTGCGCCGCACCGCGAAACGCCTCGCGGCGAAGTCGCCTTTCTATGCCGACCACTTCGCGGCTGCGGGGGTCGACCCGGGTGCACTGACCACCGAGAACATCGACGCAGTGCCCGTCACCACCAAGACCGACCTGGTCAAGCGGCCCCGCGACTTCCTCTGCGGCGAGCCCTTCCTTGCTTCCCGGACCACTGGGACGACAGGCCGGCCCACCGAGATCTGGTACTCCCGCTACGAGGAGCGCCTGTGGCCCGCACTCGTCGCGCTCTCCCAGGTGCTGCGCGGCAACGTCCGCACCACCGACCTGGTCCAGTTCAACGTCAGCTCCCGTGCGACCGGCACGGCGTACGCGGAGATGCAGGTCGCCCGCTTGGCCGGAGCGGCGATCCGGATGGTGGGCCTGGTGCCGCCCGCGGAGACACTGGACCTCACGGCGGGCACCGACGAATCGGCGCCAACCCTGATGGCCACCTATCCCAGCTATCTGGGGCAGCTGATCCGACTGGCTCGCGAACGGGGACTCGGCCCCGCGGACTTCCGGCTGCGCCGCATCAATGTCGGCAGCGAAGTGCTCTCACCCGCCCTCGCGGCCGCCGCCGAGGAGACCTTCGGCGTCACCGTCCACGACGGCTACGGCATGACCGAGGTGACGCCGGTGGCGGGCGCGATCTGCCGGCAGCGGCATCTCCACATCGACGCGGGCATCGGCCTGGTGGAGGTCTGCGACCTCGACACCGGAAGGAAAGCCCTGCCCGAAGCGCTCGGCACGATCGTCGCCACGCCCTTCTTCCCCTACCGGGAGTGCATGCCGCTCTTCCGCTACGACACCCGGGACCTGGTGCGGCAACTGCCCGACGCGCCGCTCACCTGCGAGATGGCGAACGTGCCGGCGACCTCGCACATCCTCGGCAAGGCGGACCATGTGCTGCGCACCCAGGATGGCCCGGTGACCCCGCGCGAGATCATCGAGGTCCTCGACGCGCTGCCCGGCGCGCGCTGGCCCATGCGCTATCGCGCCGACGTGGTGGACGGTCGGCTTCATGTGGAGGTGGCTGCTTCCTCGGTGCCGGAGACGAGCGGCATCGCGCATCATTTCGCCGAGGCGGGCATCGCCGCCACCGTCGACGTCGTACCGGTGGAAGGACCTGAGCTGCGGCGCTACCGCTGCGATCTGGTCGAGAACAGCTTCGCCTTCGCCGGGTGGGCCTCATGACCGCCGCGCAGAGCGTGTTCTTCGTCCTCGTGACGCTCGCCGTCGCCCTGGGTGTCTCACTCGCCTCGGTCGCCTACTTCCGGCGGGTCACGCTGCCGCGCCCGGCCGTCGGTGCCTTCAACGGCAATGACATGGTCATCATGATGGGCTTCGTCGTCGCGCTGCCCTTCCTCTACCTCTCCCTTCCGGGCTGGCTGCTGCCGCCCGTGCTGGGGCTGACGCTGGCCGGTGGTCTCGCGGTCGGTTACGGGCCCGTCGTCCGGCGTGGACTGGTTCGCTGGTCGCTCATCGTCGGTCTGCTGGCCGCCGACTGGCTCGCCGCGCGCGCCGCCGAGGACGATCCCACCCACGCCCTGCCGTACTGGCTGGTCAACAGCGTGGTCATCATGATGATGGCGGTCGGCGCCGCCAACCTCAACGCGCAGGGCGGCTTGAAGCTGCGGCACATCTCCCGCTTCGCGCTGGCGCTCGCCGTGTATGACCTCTTCTTCGCCACCGTCGTGCCGCTCACCCAGAAGCTGTTCGACGCTGTGCAGGGCTACGCCTTCGCGCCATCGGCCGGGCTGCGCATGGGCGAGTTCGGTGCCGTCCTCGGCATGGGCGACCTCCTCGTGTACGCCCTCTTCACCACCGTGGCCTACAAGGCGTACGGACGTTCGGGGCTGACCTTGGCTCTTGGGCTGGTCGCCGTGTTCGGCGCGCTCGTGCCGACGCTGACACCCATCACGGTCGAGGCGCTCACCGGACACCTTCCGAAGGTTGTGCCCGCGCAGATCTTCTTCGGTCCGGCCGCGTTCTTCGGTTACGTCGTGCTGCGGCGGCGCGGCCCGGAGCGGCGCATGGCCGATGTCCGGCCGCCCGCGCGGCTCGCGACAGCCCACGGACAGCTGGAGGCCGCGAGCCCCCGCACTCGCGCGTGAGCCGTCAAGGGCCCTCGGGGCCCGGTCCGGCCTCGGGCTGAGTCCGGCCCGGGGCTGATGCGCCCCGCGTACAGCCTGGCCCGTCGACACAGAGCAGCGCGATCTCCCCGGACCTGTGCCTGCCGCACTGCCGGGGTGGCTCGGCTCCATGGCCGATCAGATCAACGACGAACAGCGGAGAACAGCCGCCTTTACGGCTTCCCGCCCGAGGAACACCCGCCATTCGTCCGGGCCCGCGGGATTCGCCCGCCACTGGCCAATATCGGAGCGAAGCAGGATCAGGACCGCGCCCTTGACACCTATGAGTTATCCGGTTGCGACATTTTTAAAGCATTGGGTTGGCGTTCTACATCGGCACGGCGCCCGGTATTGGTGCCGCGTTCATGTCCTGCTCCTACCGTTTGCCTCGCCCGGCCTGTCCCGGCGCATCGTCCAACGTCCGAGGAGAGCACCCCGCAAATGCGCAGCAGACCAAGCAAGATCCTGGCGGTTCTCGCCGTGACCGGTGCACTTGCCGCCAGCACCGCGGCGACCGCCAACTCCGCGCCCCAGCAGGGCGGCAATGGCAAGAAGCCGGAGATCCGTAACGTCATCTACCTGCTCGGCGACGGCATGGGCCGTACCCATGTCACCGCCGGGCGCGAGCGCTACTACGGCGCCGAGGGCAAGCTGAACATGGAGCGGCTGCCGAGCTATGGCGCGGTGGCGACGTCCGCCGTCGAGAAGGGCAGTGACCGGCCGGCGCTGGTCACCGACTCCGCCAGCGCGGCCACCGCGTGGTCCTCCGGTGTGAAGACGTACAACGCGGCCATCGGCGTCGACTCGTACGAGAAGAAGCTGCCCACGCTGATGGAGCAGGCCAAGAAGTCGGGCTTCGCGACCGGCAACGTGTCCACCGCCGAGATCACCGACGCCACCCCGGCCGCCCAGATGAGCCATGCTCTGCTGCGCGGCTGCCAGGGCCCGGTGTACTCCGACGCCGCGTGCCTGCCGAAGAAGGACGACGGGTCGTACGAGGACAAGCCCGCCGACAAGACCCTGATCACGCCGATCGCCCAGCAGATCGCCCGTAACGGCACCGCCGACGTGATCTTCGGCGGCGGCCTCGCACGCTTCGCGCCGGACGACCAGAAGGCGCTGGGGTCGCAGGGCTACCAGGTGCTCGGCAGCTTCGGCGACCCCGCGCTGCCCGCCCAGACCGCTGAGAGCCAGAAGGTCGCGACCAAGGCCGATCTCGACAAGGTCAAGAGCGGCAAGGTCGTCGGACTGTTCAACCGCGGGAACCTGACGGTCGAGACGTCCAAGGCCGGACTGCCCGCCGCCGCTCCGGAGAAGAAGGAGCCGACGCTCGCCGAGCTGACCAAGAAGTCGATCTCGCTGCTCGACGGCCGGTCCAAGAAGGGCTTCCTGCTCCAGGTCGAAGGCGCACTGATCGACAAGCGCTCGCACGCCAACGACGCGTCGCAGACCCTGGGCGAGATCAAGGCGTTCGACGACGCGGTCAAGGCCGCCACGGACTTCGCGAAGAAGGACGGCCACACCCTCGTCGTCGTGACGGCGGACCACGAGTGCGCCGGCTTCAACATCATCGAGAAGGGCACCTTCACCAACGCCGAGGCGGCGGCCCCGCCGGCCAACAACGACTCGGGCAACACGGCCAACAACTCCGTGCCCGCGCGCTCGTCCTCGGCCAACGTCAAGGACCCGGCCCGCTCCTCCGGCATCGTCAACGGCTCGGGTGCCGGCGACGCCAAGAACTTCGGCCCGGCCACCTTCCGTACCCCCGACGACCCGGCGGGTGTGAAGGACGGCAGCGAGGACGCCAGCCTCTGGCTGACCTACCTGTCCGGTAACCACACCGGCGCCGATGTGCCGATCTACGCGTACGGACCGGGTAACAGCGCCTTCGCCGCCAGCCAGGACAACACCGAGCTCTACGGCAAGATGTACCGCTCGCTGTTCGGCACCGCACCGCGCGGCCACTGACCCTCGCTCAGCCACACGATCCGGGGCCGGGAGGGGGTGCCCCTCCCGGCCCCGGGTCGTTCGTATTCCAGGAGCATGTCCGATGAGACACCCGATCCGCATCACGACGGCCGCCGCGCTGGGCGCTCTCGCGCTGACCGCTCTCACGGGCTGCGGCACCTCCGGGGGGACCGACCCGGGCAAGGGCGAGCCGCTCGCGGCCGCCACCTCGGCCACCGGTCTGCCCCTGCCCCCTCCCCGTTCCGCGCCGTCCCCGGCCGCGACGCTCCCGGCGCCCCCCGAACAGGGCGAGGTACGTGTCGAGGAAGGGCCGTTCACCGACCGCGTCCGCCTCACGCGGCTCACGCTCACCGGCGGGTCCGCCGTCAGCGGGCATCTGGCCATTACCTCCGACGTCAGCGATGTGCTCGCGCTGGAGCTGAGTGCCGCCTACTACGATTCCCAGGGTCGTTTCATCGGCACCGGCAGCTTCCAGTACCAGGAAGAGGGGCAGGACGCAGAGGGCGGCCATCACCACGACGGGCCGCGCGCGGCGGGCGAGGGCATCGACTTCAAGGCGCCCGCCACCAAGCTCACCGGCACCGCGGCGGCCGCCGTCGTCTCCGTCCCCGTCCTGGTCAACGAGTAGCCGGGCTGGTCGACGAGCAGCCGTCCTGGTCAACGAGCGGTCGGGCGTCCGGTACGGCCGGGCGCCGGACGGAAGGTCACTCCTCACCGTCGCCCTCGGCCGGTGGTTGCTTCAGGGCAAGGACGATCAGCAGCACGAACGCGGTGAGGGCGGTGAGCGTACGCAGGTTGTTGAACAGCTCCCAGCGCCGCAGGATTTCCGCGTGATCGACCGGGGCAGAGGTGAGCACCCACTCCTTGATCCGGCCGTTGATCGGCACGTTCCCGAGCCTGGTTATCAGGAAGGACGCGAGGGCCAGCAGACCTGCCGTACCCGCGAGCAGCCGGGCGCGGCCGCGTGTCAGGGCGGCGAGCGTCAGGGAGCTCAGCGTCGCTGCGGCCATCGCGGTCTGCATGGTGATGCCGTTCGTCTTCATCAGTTCGGCGTGGAACGACAGCCGCATGTCGAGCGGTACGGCGTTGAACGTGGGGACGAGGTTGGCCGCGCCGTAGCCGAATGCGCCGGCGAGAAGGCCGGTGGCGAGCAGGGCGAGTCCCTGGAGGAGTCGGATGCGCACGTTCGTCGGCTCCAGTACGTGGGGCTGATGGGGGACGGGTCCGGTGCACGGCCCGAGCGATGAGGACGGTGGAGGCCGGCGGGCTCCCGCAGTCACGCCTGAGCTGCCTCGAAGCGTTCGCACGGTCCGCCGTGGAGGCGCCCCGGAGGGAGCCTGCGGCCGTAGGCGAGCAGGAGGAGGTCCTGTGCCGCACCGGACACAGGCGTTCCGGCACCGAAGGACCAGTCGAGATCGTCGGCGCGGAGTTCGATGCCGTCGAGGTCGGCTCCGAAGAACTTGAGGGTCCTGGCGTCGATGCCCGCCAAGAGGATGCGCACGCGGTCTTCGGGAACCCGGCGGCCGAGGTCCAGTGCGACCGTGATGTCCAGGCCGTGGACCACGTCATGGCCCAGAGCCGCCTCGATCCCGCCGACCGGCGGCTTCCACGGGTGATCCGCGTTGTCCCTGAGAAATGCCGCGAGTTCGCCCGTGGCATGGCTGGCCGCGTCCCTACGGGCACAGCGATCGGTCATCGCGTGGAGCTTGCCGCGCGCCCGGACGAGCTCCCACACCATCGTGGGGAACGAGTACCGGAAACCCATCGTCATATGGGCCGCGACCTCCCGTACCCGCCACCCCGCGCACAGGGTCGGCGCGTCCCACTTCTCGGGCGGCAAACCGTCCAGCACGGCCGCCAGTTCCCGGCGTTCGGCCGCGATCGCCGCTCTGATGTCCCCTGTTGATCTCCGGTCCGTTGTGTTCCCCATGCCTCAAGGGTCGCGGCGGCCCTGCCATAAGTCCAAGAGTTTGTATTTCTCGCAGCTAGCATCATCCGTTATGGACATTCGGCAGTTGCGGTACTTCGTCACGGTGGTCGAGGAAGCCAACTTCACCCGTGCCGCCGCCCGATTGCACCTGGCACAGCCGGGGGTGAGTGCCCAGGTCCGGCAACTGGAGAAGGAACTCGGCCGGCCGCTGCTCGACCGTTCCGGCCGGTCTGTGACCCTGACGGAAGTGGGCGAGGCCGTCCTGCCGTACGCGCGGGCCGCGCTGGCCGCAGTCGAAGCGGTACGGCAGACCGTGGACGAGTTCACCGGACTGCTCCGCGGCCATGTCAACGTCGGCCTCATCTCGGGCACCGCGGGCGCCGCCATCCGTGAATTCGACGTGGCCACCATCCTGGCCGACTTCCACGACAACCACCCCCAGGTGGAAATCGTCCTGACCGAGGACACGTCGGAGCGGATGCTCGCCGCACTGCATCGCGGGGAACTCGACATCGCCGTCATCGGGCTCGCGGACGAGGAACCCCCGCCAGCCATCTCCTTCCAGGTCGTGATCGACGACCCCCTGGTGGCCGCCGTCGCCCCGGACGACCCCGCCCTCACGCACGCGGGCCGCACGAGCATTGCGCTGGCCGAGCTCCGCGATCGCCCGCTGATCAGCCTGCCGCGCGGCACGGGCATCCGCGGAGTACTCGACCGCGCGTGCGCGCAGGCCGGATTCCGGCCCCGCATCGCCTTCGAGGCGGCCTCCCCGCTGTTCCTTGCCCGGCTCGCCGTCCGCGGTCTCGGCGTGGCGGTGATTCCGGCCCTTCGGAACGACGCGGCGTCGGCCTCCGGGCTGCGGACGCTGGAGATCACCGGGCCACGGCTACGCGCCCGCATCGCTCTGGCCTGGCGGACGGACGGCCCCTCCGGCCCCGCCGCCGCGGCCTTCCTGGACCTGCTGCGTGCAAGCCTCACCGTGCCTGACGTGCGGGACTCATCGCAGAGCGAGCCTCGCCCCGTACGAGAGCACGGAGTACGGGAACACGGAGTACGGGAACCCGGCCTATAGGAGCACGGCGTACCTGGGCGCACTCCCCGACGTCATCGTGGGGCGTGAAGTGCCCCGGCCGCACCTGTGGACGTACGGCGCGGCGTTCAGACGATCGGCGTGGACACGGCGCCGATTCCGTCGATCGTCACCTCGACCACGTCGCCGGCCTTCAGGTACACCTGCGGCGTACGAGCCCGCCCCACTCCGCCGGGGGTTCCGGTGAGGATCAGGTCCCCGGGACGCAGCGGCAGCATGGTGGACACGTACGCGACCAGGTGGGCCGGGGTGAACAGCAGGTCCGCGACCCCGTGTTCCTGGACGGACGTCCCGTTGACCGTGGTGCGCAGGACCGCGGTGGTGGGATCGAATTCATCGGGCGTGACCAGGACCGGGCCCACCGGGGTGGAACGCGCCCAGATCTTGCCCTGCAGCCACTCCGTCGAACGGTACTGCCAGCCCCGCATCGAGATGTCGTTGGCGACCGTGAAGCCGGCGATGTACTCGCCCGCTTCCTCCTCGCCCACCTTGTACGCGGTCCGTCCGACGACGACGCCGAGTTCGCCCTCCCAGTCCATCTCGGGATCTTCCGCCACGGCCGCCACGGAGTCGGTGGGGCCGGTCAGGGTGTCGGCGAACTTCGCGAAGAGGGTGGGGTACGAGGGAAGGTCCCGGCCCATCTCCTGGATGTGGCCGGTGTAGTTGAGGCCGGCGCACAGCACCTTCGACGGGTTCGGTACGACCGTCTCCAGTTCGGCCTCGTCCACGCGGTGCCGGCTGCCGGTGGCGTTCCTCGCGATCTCCCGCCAGTTCTCGTTCGCCAGCAGGGCGCCGACGTCGGCATGGCCGGGGATCTCGGTGAGCACGTCACCGTCCAGCCGGGCCGCGATCGTCCCGTCGTGGGTGCGCAGGGTTGCCAGTTTCATGTCTCTCTTCTCCTCTTGTCCCGTTCGACGGCGCCGGCGCCGTCAGGCGTCGGTGGCGGCCGGCTCGGGGACGACCAGGTCGAAGAAGCCCCAGTGCGAGCCGGCGGGCAGCGTGCCCGACAGCATCCGGCCGCACTTCTGGGTCACGATGTGCGAGGAGCCCCGGTGCTGGCTTCCGGCATGGCTGTCGCGGAAGAAGCGCTGCAGGACGCCGTCCCGCATGACCTGCGCACCCGCGAATCGGTGCACGAGCTGGCTGATCTCCAGCGCGGTACGGGTGGCGAGGCTGCAGGCGAGCCGCGACATCGTCTCCTGCTCGTCGTTCAGCTGGGCTCCCGCGGCGAGCGTCGACTCGTTGTCGCGCAGGGTGTCGCGCAGCAGCGCCATCGTGCCCCGGACGTGCGAGAAGTGCCGCGCGAACTCGCCGAAGAACTCGTCGCTGGTGACCAGGGAGCCCTCCGCGGGGTCCTTGCGCCGGGTCAGCTCGCGCAGTTCGTCGAGCATGCGCCGCCCGACGCCCTGCGACCAGGCGGCCTGGTGCAGGCCGGCCAGCAGAGCAGGGCTGAGCCAGTGCGTGGAACGGCCTCGGCGGGCGTTCTCCGGGCCGATGCCGAACACGTACTTGTCCTCGACCAGCACGTCCTCGGCCCGGTAGTCGAGACTGGCGGTCGCGCGCAGTCCGAGCATCTCCCAGTTGTCGCTGATCCGCACGGCCGAGCGGGGAACGAGGCAGACCAGCCGCTCCCCGGTCTCCTCGACCGTCGCCGCGAGATTGAGGTGCGTGGCCATGGACACCCCGGGAGCGAACTGCCAGACGCCGCTCACCCGGTAGCCGCCGTCGACCCGTACGGCCCGGCCGGTGAACGAGGTCGACTGCCCCGCCACCAGCGGGCACCCGCCGTCGGCGAAGAGCTCGGTCACCGCCTCGTCGCCCAGGTAGGTGGCCGCCGTCGCCGTCTCACTCGTGACGGCGCGCACGAGCCAGCCCAGCGAGGCGTCGGCGTGCGACAGCTTCTCCACCACATGCAGGACCTGCAGGGGCGAAGCCTCCATGCCGCCGAGTTCGGCCGGCACGTGCAGCTTGAAGATTCCGCTGTCGCGGAGTGCGTCCTGCACCACGGGGGTCGGACGGCGCAGCCGCTCGCTGTCCGCGGCCTCGCTCTGCAGGAGCGGGTAGATCTCGTCCAGTTTCTCCAGCAGCCCGGAGAATTCCTCTTCCACCTGCGTGTGGACCGTCACGGTCGGCTCCTTTCGGACTGCGCGCCGTCCTTGGCGTTGTCTTCGGCGTCCTGGGCCAGCGCGCTCCACTGGCCGCGGTAGAAGAGCAGGGGCCGGGTGTCGTCCTGCTGGCCGTAGGACAGCACACGCCCGAGCACCAGGGCGTGGTCCCCGCCGTCGTAGCCCGCCCATGGCGTGCACTGGAAGTACGCCAGTGAACCGTTGATCCGCGGCGCCACGTCGTCCCCGACCCATTCGATGGGCTGGGACTGCGGCTTGCCCGCGAAGTGGAGCGCGGTGTCGAGCTGGTTGTCGCCGAGGACATTGACCGCGAAGGGGCGTTCGAGCAGATACGTCAGTGCGCGCGAGGTCCGCTGCATGGAGACCAGCACCAGGGGCGGGTCCAGGGACACCGAGGTGAAGGAGTTCACCGTGACCCCGTAGTAGCTGTCGTCCGCCTGGTAGGTGAGCACGACGACGCCGGTGGCGAAGTTGCCCAGCGTATTGCGAAGTTGACGGGGATCGGCGAGCGATGGGATCGCGGCGCTGGACGCGAGGGTCTTGGCGTCAGCGGCTTTCTCATAGATCTCGGAGTCCCACATGATGTCGGTCATCCCGAACCTCCTGGATGAATCGTGGGTTCGGCCCCCGAACGGAGGCCGGGGGCGGTACCGGCAGCCGCGTGCGTCGGACGCGGCTGCCGGCCTGGGGGTCAATGCGCCTCTGCGACGGCTTCCTCGCCCGCGACGAAAGAGGTGCCGGTGCCTTCGGGCAGCCATTTCCGCAGCACCGGGTAGAGGGCGAGCGACAGGGCGAACGAGACCAGGAAGCCGAGGGCGAAGACATCGGTGGCCATCAGGACCATGCCGACGGCGCCGGACAGGACCAGCGTGATGACTCCGGCCCAGTTCCACTTCTCCACCCGGTGCGTGCGGGCGTCGTACCGTGCCCGTCGCACCAGGTAGTAGTCCGCGATCATCACGCCGCACATGCCGAGGGTCATGGCTCCCAGATACGCCAGGTAGGAGCTGAACTGCTCCAGGATTCCGGCGGCGATCATCACCAGGGCGATGATGTTCCCGACGACCACCATCAGTGCCCGGCCAGGCTTCCTGCCGGTGAGGGAGTTCACCAGGTTGACCAGCGAGAGCGATCCGGAGTAGGCGTTGATGGCCTGCGCCTTGGCCTGGGCCGCGTAGATCGTGATGAAGCCCAGCCAGGCCGCGAATATGACGAAGAAGGCCCCGGTGTTCTGCATGACGAACGTGCTGCCCGCGGCGGCGGCCGCTTCCTGGCTCATGCCCGCGTTGTGGTGCATGAGGTAGTTGACGACGTCGGGCATGCCGCCGATCACGACGAGTGATCCCAGGATGGTCATCACGACGTTCTGGGTGATCGGCCCGGCCGCGGCCAGGATCGTGACGTCCCTGCGCGTCCGGCAGTAGCGGGCGAAGTCCGTCGTGACCAGGGCGATGGTGCCGGCCGTCGCGCCCATGACCGATATCGCGGCTTCGAAGCGCGGCCAGAGACCTCCGGGGACGACGCCCCCGTAGCTGAACACGTCCATCGGGTCGGCGCCCTGGATCACGTAGATCTGAATGATCATGTAGATCGTGACGAGCAGCGTGACAGCCGTCAGAACCCCGGACGCGCGCAGCGCGAGCTTGAGACCGAAGATGGCGAGGGCGATCCACAGTAGCGTCATGAGGCCGTAGATGAGGATGCGCATCGTCCACGAGTCGGGCAGGTCGAGCATCAACAGCGTGCCCTGGTAGAGCAGCGCCGCCTCCATGGCCAGGAAGCCGAGGATCATGAACGCGAAGATGACCGAGCCGATCGCCGAGCCCATGAAGCCGAATCCGAAGAACCGGGAGGTGATGGTGCTGGACATGCCCGTCTCGAAGGCCATCCGCCCGAGGGCTTTACCGAGGAACACGGCAAAGCCCGCGACGAGGACACCGACGATCAGGCCCACCGTGAAACCGGCCAGCACGACGGTGAAGCCCGCGATGGCGAACACGACGAGCGCGGTGGCGACACTGATCGGGCTGAGGGCGAGCTGGTACCCGCTCCTTCTTTCCGACGTGGGCACGCTGACCAGGGAGTGGTCCTCCGCCGCGGTCGCCAGCGTTGAATCGGTGGATCTGGGATTTCTTGTTTGTGAAGACACAGTTCCTACCCATCGGATGAATAGCACCGCGGCGGCGTTCCGCAGGGGGACGCTTCTGGTGTCGCCGCGAACGGTCAGTCCGTGCTGCAGCCCGCCACGGCGATGGCCTCGATCTCCAGCAGGATCTCGGGCTTGGCGAGGGCGGCGACCTGGACCAGGGAACACGCCGGGAAGTTGCCGGAGAAGAACTCCTGACGGGCCTTCCACACCGCGGTGTTGTCACTCATGTCCGTGACGAAGATCGTCATCTTGACGACGTCGTCCATGACGGCGCCGGCCGCCTCGACCAGGTCCTTGATCTTCTGGAAGACGACCTTGGCCTGTTCGTAGGCGGTGTCGCCGAGGAGGGTCTCCCCGTCCTGACCGCGGGCGGTCATTCCGGAGATCATGATCAGGTCGTCGATGCGGAGGCAGTTCGACCAGGTCTTCTCCGCCGGCTCTCGCACGGCGTCGGAGGAGAAACGTTCCTTCTTCATGGCTGTGATCCTCAGAGCTCGATCCGGCTGTCCCAGGCGGAAGTCCCGCCCCAGTTGACGCATACGCTCTGCCGGCGCATGAATCCCTTCCAGGCGTCGGAACCGGCCGTACGGCCACCGCCGGTCTCCTTCTCGCCGCCGAAGGCGGCGCCGACGTCAGCACCCGTGGTGCCCATGTTGATGCGCACGATGCCGCAGTCGCTGCCGCGGGCCGACAGGAAGGTTTCGATGTTGGTCAGGTTCGTGCTGTGCATGCCCGAGGCGAGCCCCTGGGCGACACCGTTGTGGATCTCGATGGCCTCGTCGAGATCGTCGTAGGTCAGCACCGAGACGATCGGTACGAACGTCTCCGACTGGGCGATCTCGAAGTCCGGTTCGACCCCGGTGACGATGGCCGGCTCGACGTACAGGCCCGGGCGCTCGATCACCTTGCCGCCGTACACCACGGTGGCTCCGTCGCTCTCGGCGCGGGCGAGGACGCGTCGGTAGTCCGCCACCGCCTGCTCGTCGATCAGGGGACCGACGACCGTGTCCTTCTCGCGCGGATCACCGATGGTGATCTGGTCGAAGGCCTTCTTCATCAGCTCGACCAGCTCGTCGGCGATGCTGGTGTGGGCGATGACGCGGCGGGTGCTCGTGCATCGCTGGCCGGTCGTACCGACCACACCGAAGGTCAGCGCCTTCGCGGCGAGTTCGAGGTCCGCGGTCTCGTCGACGATGCAGCCGTTGTTGCCGGAGCACTCCAGCTGGTACCGGCGGCCGAGCGTCTGTCCGACGATGTCGGCGACCTTCCGGCCCACGGTCGTGGAGCCCGTGAACGAGACCATGGCGACACGGGTGTCGGAGATCAGCTTCTCGGCGACCGCGTTGTCATCGGGGATGAACAGCGAGAAGACACCCTCGCATCCCATCTCCGCCGCGGCCTTGTTGACCAGCTTCTGCACCGCGATGGCGGTCAGCGGCACCTTCGGGCTCGGCTTCCAGACGACCGTGTTGCCGGCGATCGCGGAGAGGAACCCGTTCTGCGCCCAGACGGCGGCCGGGAAGTTGTACGCGCTGATGAGCCCGACGACGCCCAGCGGCAGCCACTGGTCGTACATGCGGTGCTCGGCACGCTGGGACTGCTGGGTGAACCCGTACATCATCCGCGCCTGGCCGGCGGCCAGCGTGGACATGTCGATCGCCTCGCGGAGCTCGCCCTTGGCCTCCATCGTCGACTTGCCGGTGTCCAGCGAGACGACGGCGGCCAGGCTGTCGAGGTTCTCCTCGATCAACTGGCCGATGCGGCGCACGAATTCACCGCGCCGCGGCGCGGGCACCATCCGCCACTTCTGCTGCCTCTCGACGGCGGCGGCCACGATCAGCTCGTAGTCCTGGGCGTCCGAGGCCGCGACGCGGCCCACGAGCTCGCCGTCGGCGGGGCAGTGTGCCTCGATGACCGGGCGGCCCTCGGTGGTTCCCCAGCCGAGCGAGTCCGTGTAGGTGCCGGAATGCACCTGGTCCAGGCCGAATTCAGCCAGCACCTTCTCGGTGTCGAACAGAGTCTTGGTGGTCTCGGTCATCATCGTTCCCCATCAACATCGCGGGTTCGGCAGGAATACGAAGAGGGCGCCGGCGCATCATTCCTTCGCAAGGAAGTCCCCGATCGTCTCGTCGGTGTGGTACTCGGGCTTCTCGTAGTAGTGCGGGCCGTCGTAGATCTCGACGAGCACGCTGCGCTCGTGTGCCAGGGTCGGGCCATGGGGGTGGTCCTTCGGGTTCATGTAGAACGAACCAGGACGCAGCCGGAGGCCGGAGTCGGTGTACTCGTAGTCGCCTTCGAGGCAGTACATGAACTGGTTCGAGGCATGCGTGTGCCTGGTCGGGATCGTGCCGCCCTTCTCGTACTCCAGAAGGGCGATGCTGGCGCCGGTGTCCGGGTTCTTGAAAAGGAAGTACTGGCGGAACCCGTAGTCGGGGTAGTCGATCCAGTCCTCGTCCTTGAGATCAGTGGCATGGATCAGGACTTCGAGCGACTTCATGCTTGCGGGGTCGATGTCCACGGTTCACTCCAAACCCGGGCGGCCGGCGGCCACCCACGTGTCGTATTCCTGGCGGCTCTCCGGTGTGGCGGGGAAGAGCCCGAAGAGGGACCGGCCTCGCTGGAGTTCGAGAGCCGCGAACTCCTCGTACGCGGTGGCGTCGGCGGCCTCCGCGGCGATTTCCGCGACCATGTCACGGGGGATGACGGCGACGCCGTCGCTGTCGCCCAGCAGCACATCGCCCGGGTAGACCGCCACTCCGCCGCAGCCGACGGGTTCGTCCAGCGCGACCGGGTGCAGGGCGATGGGGGTGGCCTTCGGCGCGTTGTCCCGCTGGTAGCAGGGCAGGCCGGTCTCCCTGATGGCCCCGGAGTCCCGGTAGCCGCCGTCGGTGACCGCGCCCGACACACCGCGGTGCCTCAGTCGCGCCGCCATCATGTCGCCCATGGACGCCGCGGCCGTGGAACCGAACGCGTCGATCACGAGCACCGCGCCGGGCGGGCACTCCTCGATCGCACGCCGGTGCAGGTTCTCGCTGCTCGCATAGTTGGTGAGGGTGTCGAGATCCTCACGTGCGGGGATGAACCGCAGCGTGTAGGCCGGACCCACCAGCGGCTGCTGGCCTTCCGCCAGCGGCCGGACGCCCGACATGATCACGTTCCGCAGGCCGCGCCGGAGCAGCATGTTGGCCACGGTGGCCGATCCCGCCAGCGTCAGCTGGGCGCGAACGGACTCGGGCAGCGGTTCGGCGCGGTCCACGCGCGCTTCCCCGGTCACTGGAAGAACTCCAGAGGCGGACGGTTGCCCCACTGCGTGGTCTCGCTGGCGGTCCCGTTGAACTTGGTCGGCCGGTAACTCGCGTCCACCGTGTCGCCATCGGTGTAGTGCTCGATACGGAAGCCGAACGGGTCCTTCCAGTAGTCGAAGATCTGGCTGCCGAGCATGTGGCGGCCGACTCCGACGTCGAGGCTGTAGCCCTCCTGGAGGAGGTAGTCGTGCGACGACATCACCGCATCCATGTCGGTGACCTCGAACGCGCTGTGGTGGACTCCCACCCAGTCCGACTGCAGGACGAGCATGAAGTGGTGGTCCACGAGCTGCTCGCCCAGGTCCAGCCGGACGAAGGTGCCCACGATGGGACCCTCCTCGCCCGGCGGGACGAAGTAGTCCGAAGGCAGGAAGTTGAACCTCTCGTTGAGCCAGGCCATGGACGCGTCGTGGTTCTTCACGTGGAGGACGAAGTGGCCCAGGCGCGCGATGGTGCACGGCGCGACGGAGACGCGGACGGAGGCGTTCACCCGGTTCTTGTCGCGGATGTTGTTCACCGCGAAGGGTTCCCGGTCCGCGATCGGCTCGGCCTTCTCGCGGCCCCAGATCGCCCGGATCCCGATGCCGTCGGGCATGGTCATCGAGACCTCGTAGCCACCGCCGGGCTCCGTCGACTCCCGGACCGGGGAGGACCCGGGCTTCGCGGCGAGCTCGACGAGGTCGTCGAAGGCGGCGACCTCGATCGAGGCACCGCCGAAGCGCTGCTTGTCGGCCTTGCGCGTCACATGGATGTGATGCTGAGCGCCCGTCCCCCGCATGTACAGGGTCTGGTCGTCGCTGCCCTCCGCCTTCGTCATTCCGAAGGCGGTCAGGAACTTCTCCATCACCTCGAGATCGGGCGCCTCGTAGGTGACTTGGGCAGCATCAATTGCCGTAGCCACGGGTCCTCCTGTGGTGGGTGGGAGCGCGGCGGCGAGCTCAGTCGCCCGCCGCCGGATGGGCCGGGGCTCCCTCGATGGAGAGCCGCACGGACGGTCAGCCCTTGAGGATGCTGACGTCGTCGGGGCCGATCAGGTCCGGCACGGTCCAGCCGTCCAGGTCGTATTCGTCCATGGCGCTCTGCGCGAAGTCCTTGCAGTAGTCAAGGAGACCGCTGCCCCGGGCGCCGAACAGGTTGGTCTGGCGCGTCACGTCGTTGCTGCCGATGTAGTTGATCTCGTACAGCTCGTGGCGGGCGCCGAACTCCGTGCCGATGGAGTCCCAGAGCATCTTCATGACCTTGACGCGCTCCTCGGCGTCGATGCCGCCCGTACCGCGCAGGTAGGTGTCCAGGTAGCCACGGATCTCCGGGGTCCTGAAGTCCTTGGCGTGGGAGTTGAGGTAGATCAGACCGCTGGCCACGACCTGCTCGATGATGTTCTTGATCTTCGGCATGGCCAGCTGGTTCATCACGCGGTACGCGCCGGCGAACTGCGGGTCGGGCTGGATCATGCCGCCCTTCCACGGCACCGCGCTCTTCGCCATCGCGTCCGACAGCGCCCAGAACGTGTTGCGCCAGGCGATGACCTCGCCGAGCTGCGACATGACGCCGTGGAACTGGCCCGCCCCGGTGACGTCGAGGGCCCGGGACAGCATGCCGACCAGGAAGTCCATCTTGACGGCGAAGCGGGTGCACCCGTGCAGGGAGGCGCGCTCCAGATAGCCCGAGTGGATGTTGTACTTGTTGGCCTGCTCGAGGTCGTTGTAGATGAACGCGTGCTCCCAGGGGATGAACACGTTGTCGAGCACGAGAATCGCGTCGTTCTCGTCCAGCCGGCTCGACAGCGGGTAGTCGAACGGGCTGCCCAGCACGGCCGCGCGGTACTCGTTGGACGTACGGCAGAGCAGCTTCACGCCGGGGGCGTTGGTGGGCATGATGAAGACGGGCGAGTAGGCCGGGTCCTGAACGGCGACCTGGCCCACGTGGCCGACGAAGGTGTAGTGCGTCAGGGCCGAACCCGTGGCCACGACCTTGGCGCCGGAGACGTAGAAACCGGCGTCGGTCTCCTTGGTGACCCGGACGAACACGTCCTTGCCCGCGTCGGCACCGAGACCGCGATCGACCGGCGGGTTCATGATGGCGTGGTTGATGTACCACGTCTTCTCCTGGGCCTTGCGGTACCAGTTGCGCGCGTTGTCCTCGAACCCGCGGTAGAACTCCGCGTTCGCGCCGAGGGTGCCGAGGAAGCAGCCCTTGTAGTCCGGGGAGCGGCCCATCCAGCCCCAGGTGATCTTCTGCCACTCGGCGATGGCGTCGCGGGAGGCCAGCTGCTCCTCGACGGTCTTCGGTGCCTGGTAGAAGCGGTGGGTGTAACCACCCCACTCCGTGGGCGCGGTGAGGATGTCCTTGCGCGCCGGGTCGTGCAGGGCGTCGTACATGCGAGCGATCATGCGGGCCGAGTTACGGAACGCGGGATGCTCGGCGATGTTCTCCACCCGCTCGCCGTAGATCCAGACCTCACGGCCGTCGTTGAGGCTTTCGAGATACTCATCTCCGGTGAAGGGGAGATATTCACGGCCGGCAGGATTGCTTGCCGCCTGATTCGCGCTTCCCTTGTTCATGAACCGAAAACCCTTCTGCTCACCCATGGATCGGGTCAAGGCGCCGGTTCAGGCAATACGCGATCAGCGATCCACCGAGAAGGATTTCCCTCACCGATCCGAAGCTGCCTGCGGCGTCGAATTGCCCGGAAGACTTACATGGCCGGTACTCCGGGGCAATAGATGGCAGGAGTCGCAGAGAGGCCCGGGCGCGCCGGTCGATGACCTGCTCCTCGACCGGCATCCAGCCCGAGAACAGCCCCTGAACAGGCATTTCGCAGATCGGCAGGGGCGCGGCAGGGAGGCCGCAGGGCACCCGCGAGTGATGCACGTCACACCATATTCATCTCGGTTTACGAGACGTGCACTTGCTTTTTCCCTCCCCTTCCATACGTGACTCAATAGAGGGGAGCATAGTTTCTTGTATGGCTCCGCTCACGATCCGATCGCACGTCGATGCTCAGCAACAATTCGAGTCGCTTGCAGCCAGCGCTCCATCAGCGGATTGATCTCGCCTTCGCGCCGCCACAGGAGCGTCGCCTGCATGGGAGCCAGCCATCGTGGGGGATCGAGGAGGGCCACCGAATCGCTTTTCCCCGCAATGCGCTCGGTCACGGGAGCGACACCCAGTCCGGCAGCAACAAAAGCGAGGGCGGTCTGCGGCGTGGAGACTTCGAGCACTTCGAAGGATTCATCATCCGACAGGGCTTTCTCGACGGCGTCGGGCATGCCGGCGAATGCCGAAATTCGATACGGCAGAATCCAACGCCCCCACCCTTTACCGCCGGGGTGCTGCTCTCTCGCCCGATAGCGCGGAACAGCGAGCTTGATGTCGATTCCCATGATGGGATACCAGTCGCAGAATTCGGCGACGAATCCAGCGAATTGGCTCGGCCCGAAAGGGATGCATCCCATGTCCAGCTCGCCGGCCCGGAGCCCCTGGATGATGACGTCGGGAGTGACGTCGGTCAGGCTCACGCGTGCGCCGGGGGCCTGTTCGAGGAACTCGGCCAGGACGTCGGCGATGATCTCGTTGATGACCATGGGTTCCACGCCGATGCGCAGATCTCCCACCGCGCCCTCGCCCATCAGCTTGAGCGTCTCCACGGTGCGATTCCGGTCGGCCACCAGGCGCTCGCCCTTGGAGAGGAGGTAGAACCCGGCCTGGGTGGGATGGACGCCTTTTGCCGTCCGCTCAAGGAGACGCACCCCGAGCTCCGCCTCCATCTTCGCGATGGCGTGACTCACCGGCGGCTGCGTCATGTTGAGGTTCTTGGCAGCCTGCGAAACCGAACCGGCCTCGACGACGGATCTGAAGTATTCGATTTGACGGAAGTCCATGCTTCCTGCCTTTCATGGCCCCCGAGAAATACCGACAAGCAGGCAGATTAGCCGCGATCGTTCATGAGCCCGACAGCCCCTCGGGCGTGCGGCACCCGTTGCCGGGTGGCTCAGGACCACGTGATGCGACACCCGCTGCCGGGTGGCTCAGGACGACGCAATGCGGCACCCCTTGCCGGGTGGCTCAGGGCGACGTGAGCGCGCTCAGCGCAGTTCCTCCGGGCACGGCGTACCGGGAGGCAGCTGGTAGGGGGCGGCGAGCCGGTACACGCCCGGCCGCGGCGCGAGCAGTTCCGTCCACTCGTCGCCGTCCTCGTTCTCGTCGGTCTTGATCAGGCAGCCGTTGGTGTTGAGATACGTCGGCGGGCTGTTCTGGTCCTCGCGCCGCTTGGACTCCTCGGTCTCCTGCGGCCGCTCGACGCTCTTGCCCTGGTCGTCGACCAGGGCAAGCCAGCGCGAGTACGGAATGCGGATCAGAATCCGGCCGGCGCTCTTCACATGGATGGTCAGCTCGTCCGCACCGGCCCGGTCCACCGTGGCGGGCGGATCGGCCAGCGGTACGGGGCTGTCGACCTCGAAGAGCCGCCAGTTGGCGTCGGACCAGACCGGCTTCAGATACGGCAGCCCGCCGTCGACGAGCTCCGCCTCCTGCACCGCGCCGGTGGAGTCCGGTGTCCCCCGGGGCAGCACCACGTAGTGCACCGCCCAGCGGTCGAGCCACTCGCGGTAGGCGGCGCTGTTCAAGGTGTCGTCGTAGAAGAGCGGGTTGCGCTCCATGTCCGCCTGCCGGTTCCAGCCACGGGCCAGATTGACGTACGGCGCGAGCGCGGACGCCTCCCGGTGGCTGCTCGCGGGCACGACCTCGACCCGCCCGCGCTCGGCCCCGACCTCCTGGAGTTCGTTGACCAGCGGGGCCAGCTCGCGCGTCCAGGACGCGGCGGGGGCGGTACGGACGATGTCGTCGACGCCCTTGAAGCCGATCCAGAAGTTCAGCCCGGCGAAGGCGAGAACCAGCGCGTACCAGCGCCGGGAGCGCGGCTCCGCGTACGGCAGCGCGGCGAGCAGCACCACCCCGGCGAACAGCATCGCCATCCGCGTGACGTTCGAGCCGATCTGCGAGTCGATCACATAGGTCAGCAGCGTCCCGACGCCGTACACGGCGGCCGCGGTACGGACCGTCTTCCAGTCGCGCGGTACGAGGACGAGGACGAGGACCGCGAAGAGGAACGGCAGCGACAGCGTCGCGATCGACATCGGCTGCGTACCGGAGAACGGGAACAGCCACGCGGACAGCGCCACGACCGCGACCGGTGCCAGGCCCAGCGCGTACGCGCCGGGGCGCCGTTTGTTCAGGAAGAGCGCGGCGGCGACCACGCCCAGGAACAGACCGGCGACGGGGCTGCTCGCCGTCGCCAGCGCGGCGAGCGGAGCGGCGACGGCGGCCTTCGCCCACCGCCTACGGGGGGCGCAGCGACAGCTGCTCCGGTGGAGCCGGTGCTCGCACCGGAGGTGGGGCCAGCAGAACACCGCGGCCACCGCGCCCACCGCGAACATCATGCCGAGCCCGAACGTCACCCGCCCGGACAGCGCGTTGCACAGGTACGCGAAGACCCCGGCGAGCGAGCAGGCGAGCGGATTGCGGACGGCCCGGACCCGGACCACGATCAGCGCGGTCAGCGCCGCCGACACGGTCCCGGCGACCATCATCGTCGTACGCACACCGAGCACGGACATCAGATACGGCGACACGACGCTGTACGAGACGGGGTGCATGCCCCCGTACCAGGCGAGGTTGTACGCGGTACCCGGATGCCGGCCGACGAACTCGGCCCAGGCGTCCTGGGCCGCGAGGTCGCCGCCGCTGTTCGCGAAGAAGAAGAACCACAGCACGTGGGTGACCGCGGCGGCCGCCGTCGCGATCGTCACCGGGTGCCGCAGCAGCCGCTCGGCACGGGTCCGCCGCGCCGGAGCGGTGCGCGGCCCCGGGGCGTCCGGGGCGGGGCGGTCCGGGGCGTCCGGGGCGGGCGCGGCTGTCCGCGTGCTGCCACTGCTGCTACCGCTACCGTTACTGCCCCTGCTGCCCCTGATGCCGCTGCTGTCGGCCGCCTCACGGCTGGGCTTCGGCTCCGCGGTGGTCACTACGGCTCTCCCCGTCTCCCCGTATCCGCCGGCCCCGTGCCCCGTACACCTGTGAGGACGCCTTCGCAGCATCCTTGAGTTGCTCCGGGACGCTAACACGTACGCAGTCGGGAAGAGGGTGCCGGGACCGGCACCCTCTTCCCCCACCGGGCCGTTCCGGCCATCGGCCGGTCAGCCGATCCGGGTCAGCTTGTCCCCGAACTTCGGCTCCGCCAGATCGCTCTGCAGCGCGACGGGCACCTTCACCTGACTGGCGCCCTCGCCCACGGTGAGCGTGCCGACGTGGGTGCCGGCCGCCGCCGAATGCGGGATCGTCTTTCCGTCGTCGGTCAGTTCGATCCTGACCGTGAGACCGGGCCAGCCGACCGCCGTCACGTCCTTGGTCGCGACCACCGGGGTGCTGCCGCCCAGCCCGTCGGAGACGGCGCCGACGACATCGCCCTTCTTGATGACCTTCGCGTTCTCCAGCAGATCCTGCGTCGCGATCATGACGTCCTTGCTGACCGCGTTGACCGTGTCGATGATGGACGGCTTGTGCTGGCCGAGAACGGCGCCGACGATCAACTGGTCGGTGTCGCCGACCATCTTGTGCGCGGCGAAGAGCAGGTTGCCACCGGCCTTGGTGGTGGTGCCCGTCTTGATGCCGAGCGAGTTGTTGTACGGAACCAGGCTGTTCCAGTTCGGCCACTGGTGGCCCGAGGGGTCGGTCCACGACGGCAGCACGGTGATCGCCATCAGCGCCGGGATCTCCACCAGCTTCTGGCCGAGCTTCACCTGGTCCTCGGCCGAACTGACCGTGGTCTCGTGAAGACCGGACGGATCGGTGTAGGTGGTGTTCGTCATCCCGAGCGACTTGGCGGTGTCGTTCATCTTCTTGACGAACGCCTCCTCCGAACCCGCGTCCCAGCGCGCCAGCAACCGCGCGATGTTGTTGGCGGAGGGAATCATGATGGCCGCGAGCGCCTGCTTCTCGGTGAGCTTGTCGCCCTTCTTCACCGTGTTGAGCGTCGACTCGTTCACCGCGTCGAGCCCGCCTTCCGCCTCGGCCTTGGCGTCGACCGTGATGGACGGACCCTCCTCGCCCTTCTTCAGCGGGTGGTCCTTGAGCACGATGTACGCGGTCATCGCCTTGGCCACGCTGCCGATCGGCACGCCCTTCTGCTCGCCGAACGAGCCCACCGTGCCCAGGCCGGTGGCCGCCATGTAGCCCTGGCCCTCGCCCGGCCACGGCAGCGACGGCTTGCTCCCCTTGAAGGTGTACGTCGGATTCGCCGACATCCGGAGCTCGGAGTCCGGGAGCGGGCGCACCATCTGCACGATCGCAAAGACGATCAGCAGGAGCAGGACCAGGGGGGTCCAGATCTTGACCCGGCGGACGGCGGTGCGGACCGGCGTCTCGGGCGGCGGGGGTGTGTTCGTCAGCTCGGCCAGCAGGTCGAGCGGCGGCTTGGGCGGCATCGGCTGCTGCGTGGTCCGCTCGGCGCCGGAGAGTGCGGGGGCGGCGGAGAGCGCGGGAGCGGCGGCCGGCGCCGGTCGTACGTCGTCCCCGCGCAGGGGTACGAACGTGCTGGTCCGCCCGGCACCGGCCCCGGGCTTCGAATCCGGCTCGGAATCCGGCTCCGGCGGGGTCTTCGACGCGGGCGGGGTGATCTTCAGCGCGGTCGTCGGCTGGTCGACCCTGGCCGCCGCCGGCGCCCTGAAGACGGCGGTCGGCTGATCGACTCCGCGCTTGCCCTCGGCGGTGTCGGCCTTGTCCGCGTCGTCGCTCTTGCCTGCGTCCTTGCCTGCGTCGTCCGCATCGTCCGCGTCGTCCGCATCGGCGGCGTCAGCGCGGTCCTTGGCGTCGGCTTCGGCGGCATCGGCGGCGTCAGCGCGGTCCTTGGCGTCGGCTTCGTCCGCATCGGCGGCGTCAGCGCGGTCCTTGGCGTCGGCTTCGGCGGCCTTCGCGGCCTCGGAGGAGGCGTCGTCGTCGGACGACTCGTCCGCACCGTCGGGCTGCGCCGCGGCGTCGGTGTCCGTGCCGTTGGCGCCATCCGCACCACCCGGGCTTCCCGTGCCGGACGCGTCGGCCTTCGGGCTCTCGTCGCTCCCGACGGGCTCGTCGCTTTCGGCGTCGTCCTTCGACACCCATGCTGCGACCGCCGCACGCAGCCGCGCGTCGCCCTCCTCGGGCTCTTCGGGCGCTTCGCCATCGGCATCGTCATCGGCGTCGGCGGGCTCGGTGCCATCCGCGTCCTCGGAGCCCTTGGGGCCCTCGGACTTCCCCGGGGACTCGACCGCCTTGTCGGCAGACTTTTCGGCGGGCTCCTCAAGGGGCTCCCCGACCGGCTCCTCATCGGCCCCAGAGGCCTCATCAGGCGCCTCCTCCGGGCCCGCGGCAACCTTCTCGGCCCCCTCGGAGCCCTCGGAGTCCTCGGAGCTCTCAGCCGCCGAGGAGCCCTCTCGCGCCCCGGGGTCGCCGGAGTCCGAGGAGTCGTCGCCCCGCCCGCCGTCCCCGACGGTTTCACTGCCCTCGCCGTCATCGGCTCCGGACGGCCCCGGCCTCGATCCCGTCCCCGTCCCCGGCCCCGTGCGGAAAACGGCCGTCGCCGTGTCCGTACCCCCGCCGGCCCCGGCCCCGGCCTCGGCCCCGGCGGACGGTTCGCGGAAGACGGCAAGCCGCGGATCGCCCTCGCTCCAAACCGTCCCCGACGACTTCTGCTGCTTCGACTTGTCGGGGGACTCGCCCGCCACCGATGCCTCCTCCATGCGGCGCGGGGACATCCCCGCGCTGTCCGAACCATCTACCAGTGTCCCGTGTGAACCACTGACCCGGCTGCTAGACGAGAACGACATACCTACTGGTTCCCGTATAAAGCACCCAGGCGCCCTCGACAGACCAATGTGAGAGGGGTCACCCTGTCATTCATCCACGCGGGGAGGCATGGATGGGCAGGAGCCGCAGAACAATTCCGGAGGAGCTTCTGCTGCTCGCTCTGGACCCGGCCACGGGTACCACAGCGCAGCCGCAGTCGCTCGACCTCGGCCTCGCCGGAGCTCAGCTAGTGGAGCTGGCTCTGGCAGGACGGATAGCCCCTGACGGGGATCGTATCGCCGTGGTGATGCCACGGCCGACAGGAGATCCAACTCTGGACTCCGCACTGGAACTGCTGCGCCGACGCGGCAGCCCGGTTCGGGCGGTCCACTGGATCGGCGGACCCCGGCTGGGGCTGCGCCAGATCTACCTCGCTCATCTGGAGCGGTGCGGCATGGTGCATGCCGTGGCGGGCCAGATGTGCGGAGTGCTGCCGACGACTCGCTACCAGGCGACGGAGACGGCAATCAGCCGGGACATCAGAACCAGGCTGGACAGTGCGATCCGCACCGGCGTACCACCGGACCCGCGGACCGCGGCGCTCGCCGCGCTGGCCCACGCGGTCGGACTCGGCAAGCACCTTTATCCCGGGAACGAGGGGCGTTCATCGCGCTCCAGGCTCCGGGACCTGATCAGACACGACCCGATGGGCGGACTCGTGGCCCATGCCGTGATGGACGTCCAGAACGGGGCGGTCGCACAGCCGCGCCGCAACCAGGCGGCCGGAATGCCGTTGCAATCGCAAGTCCAGTCGCAGTCACGCCGCGGCAGCATGGCGCACACCGCGGCCCACTAGGGCCTGTCGCCGTACGCACCGCAGCACCAACCGCAGCACCAACCGAATACCGCCGCACCGTCGTCCCCAAGACCCGGTTCGGGAGCCGCACCAAGCGCGGGGCAGCCGGAATACTGGCTGCCCCGCGCCCTTGCGTGTGACCATTTCCCAGCGCAGCCGGGGTCGGAGGTGGCAATCTGCTCAGCAGTAGATACGCACAGCTACATAGCCGGAGGTGCCGTTTCCGTGCCGTCCAACGTCAATCCCACCGTCAGACGACGCCGGTTGGGCCAGGAATTGCGCCGACTGCGCGAACTCAAGGGCATGACGGCCGAGGAGGTCGCGGAGCGACTGCTGGTCTCGCAGTCGAAGATCAGCCGTCTCGAAAACGGCCGCCGCTCCATCAGCCAGCGCGATGTACGCGACCTCTGCGGGGTGTACGAGGTCGAGGATCACCGGGTCGTCGACTCGCTCATGCAGATGGCCAAGGACTCGCGCCAGCAGGGCTGGTGGCACGCCTTCGGCGACATCCCGTACAGCGTCTACATCGGCCTGGAGACCGACGCCGAGTCGCTGCGGGTGTACGAACCCCAGGTGGTCCCGGGCCTGTTGCAGACCCGCGGTTACGCCGAGGCACTGATCAACGGCGCACTGCCGGAGGCCCCGCCGAGCGACATCGACAAGCGCGTCAACGTCCGGGCCCGCCGCCAGGACCGCATCACCGCCCTGGAGAATCCACTGCGGCTGTGGGCGGTGATCGACGAGTCCGCGCTGCGCCGGATGGTCGGCGGCAAGCAGGTCATGATCGAGCAGTTGGAGCAACTGGTCGAGCTGTCACACCTGCCTCATGTCACCGTGCAGGTACTGCCCTTCGACATGGGTGCGCACCCCGGCATCAACGGGCAGTACGCCATTCTCGAATTCCCGGACGCCGCCGACTCCAGCGTCGTCTATATCGAGGGCGTCACCAGCGACCTCTATCTGGAGAAGGCCAATGACGTGCAGCGGTACAGCGTCATGTACGAGCACCTGCGGGCACAAGCACTGAATGTCGAGCAGACCCGGCACTTCATCAGCGACATCGCGAAGCAGTACGCCGGGCGCTCGGGCGCGTAGATCCGAACAGCCCGCAAAGTCCGGTATGCAGGAAAAGAAGTGATGTCACGAGGAGGGGCGGCGGTAAGGTACACCGCCGCCCACCCGCAGCGGAAGGTCTTGGTGGTATATACCATCCGGTCGAGTGAACGCGCCCTTCACTCAAGAGACTTGGCGAGTAGCGTCGATCACGCCAACCGGAACGCTGTTGGTGTCCTTCACACGACTCTCTGAACCGGAGTGAACATGGCCATTCGTCAGGGTGCTACGGACAAGTGGACGAAGTCCTCGTATTCCGGGGGCAACGGCGCCTGCGTCGAAGTCAGGTCCCCTCTCACGCGGGCGATCGCGGTGCGCGACTCAAAGGCCCCCGAGGGCCCTTCGATCACGTTCGTCCCCGCCGCGTGGAACGCCTTCGTGCGTGACGTCGGCACGGGTGCCATCGACGCCTGACCACCCCTTCCCCCCATACGCATCGCAGCATCGGTTCCGGGGCTGCCGGTAGCCCTCTCGACTGGTCCGCCGTCCTGGCCGAGGGGGCTAGATGCCACTCGATGCCAGGCCGGCGGCTCAATGCCCGACCGGGCGCTCAGCGCAGCCGGTCGACATACAAATCGGTGCCGGGCACGGTCGGGATGAACGGCGCCACCAACTCCACCCGCCCCAGCCCCGATTCCGCGACCTCGGCGTCGAGCCCGGTGAAGTGCCCGGCCCAGCAGTCCCGCGGGTCCTCCTGAAGGAACCACAACAGGGTCAGCCGGGTGTCGACGCCCTCGACCTGCTTCACATAACTCATCCGGTCGCCCGGCAGCGGCGTGGGACGGAAGACGGTCACCATCGCCGCCGGCGAGCCGCCCAGCCGCTTCGGCAGCCAGCGCGAGCGCAGCCACTCCAGCAACTCGGCGCGCTGCTCCGCCCCTTCGGCGTCGATCACCTGAAGGACCAGCCCGCAGTAGGGGTGGTCGAGCGCATGGAAGTCCCGCGGCCCCGCGGCGCCGTCCCGGTAGACCGTCACCTCGTGGTCCTGGAAAGACGTGAACACATGGGTGCGGTCCTGGTAGACCCGGCCGTCCCGGTTCAGCCGCTTGTTGATCCCGACGGTCCACTTCATGTGATCGTCGTAGCGCCCGTCCGTCACCCAGTACGTGGACAGATAGCAGCCGGCGCCGACGGGCTGCGCGACCGCGGACTTCTCCGGGTAGCGCAGTTCCCGCAGCTCCCGGGTGGCCACCCAGCGGCGCCCGGCGAACATCCAGGGCATCGCCATCGCGCCCGCGTAGTAGTGATCGTCTTCATACCATCTGTGGTAGGCGTGCTCATGTCCAGCGTGAGGCTCGACCATGGTGATCAATGCATGCCCCACCTCAACCCGGTACGGACCAACCGAGGCCAACTTGGCGTAGAGATCCGAGTAGGTCCCCTCGCTGCCGTCACTCATCGCACTCCCTCCTCATTCCGCCCGGAACAGCCACCTGACGGTATGTCACTTCCAAACCAATGGGAATGCCTGTGCGATCGCTCATTCGCCTGCGTGAGCAGCGCGCAATGCGCCGGTGCATTCGCGGGCAATGGCTACGTTCAGGGGTGCCATGAACGTCCTGCCAGGAGGCACCATGAACCCGCTCGAGCGTCGACCCCTTCGCCGACCGAAGAGCCTTCCGAACCGGTGGCCGACGTCCACTCCCGCATCTCAGTGATCAGCACCCGCAAACAGGAGCTCATTACCGCCTGGGCCAAGGGCGCTGCCAGCGTGCGCGCCATGCACCCAGACGACTACTACCAGCTACTTTCCTCGATGAATGCCGAACTGACCACTCTGGAACAGCGGCTGGCGAATGCCACGACGCGACCAGCGGGACTACCGACCCGCAACTACGAGGCAGAGTGGAAGAACGGCAGTTTCGAACATCGACGCGCCATCGTAGGTGAGGCATTCACGGCCGTGTATGTCATGCCTTCCGGAAAGGGTCGAGCACCCTTCAACCCCGCACATATCCGCCCCGAGTGGGTCGAGTGACTTCCCTCCACCGACAGCCAGCCCTACTCTGGCGCCCCGTCAGGAGAACTGCCAGAGCCGGGAGGCCACCGATGTTGCTCGCAGGGAAGACCGTCATCGTGTCCGGTGTGGGCGCCGGACTCGGACATCAGGTCGCGGCGACGGTCGTCCGGGACGGCGGCAACGCCGTGCTCGGGGCGCGTACCGCCGCCAATCTCGCCAAGTCGGCCGCGGAGATCGACCCGGAAGGCCGGCGCACCGCCCATCTGACCACCGACATCACGGACGAGGCGCAGTGCGAGGCACTCGCCGCACTGGCGCTGGAGCGGTTCGGACGGATTGACGCGGTGGTCCATGTCGCCGCCTGGGACAGCTACTTCGGCGGGATCGAGGACGCCGACTTCGCCACCTGGCAGTCGGTCATCGACGTCAATCTCCTCGGCACGCTACGGATGACCCGCGCCTGCCTGCCCGGCCTCAAGGAGCAGGGCGGCTCGGTGGTCGTCATCGGCACGCAGTCCTCGGTGGCCGCACCGTCCCAGGTGCAGCAGGCGGCATACGCGGCCTCGAAGGGGGCGCTCACCTCGGCGATGTACTCCATGGCGCGGGAGTTCGGCTCGCACCGGATCCGGGTGAACACGGTACTGCCGGGCTGGATGTGGGGGCCGCCGGTGCAGGCGTACGTACAGTTCACGGCGCACACCGAGGGGGTACCCGAGGCCGAGGTCCTCGGCAGACTCGGCGAGCGCATGGCACTTCCGGACCTCGCCACGGACGGCGACGTCGCCGACGCCGTCGCATTCCTGGCCTCGGACCGGGCGCGGGCGATCACTGGGCAGTCCCTGCTGGTCAACGCCGGCGAACTGATGCGTTAGGACCGGCTCACGCACGGAACCGGTCATCCTTCTCCCTCTCGCCCCACCCTTCCCTCACCAGGTGCTCCTCGGACGCCAACGCCATCGCGGCGGTCTTCACCCGGGACATCGCCCCGGTCTTCTCCAAGGCGGCGCGCATACGGGGGACGCGGCGGTCACGGAGGGCGTGAAGGACTGACGCTCGCCGCCCTACGAGGTGGGGTGCGGAAAAGAACGTGACAGAGAACCGTTTCACTGTCACGTTCTTTTCCGCACCCCTGCCCTCGCCCGTGCTCCGCATGCCGGCCGCGCGGGCAGCGCGGGTCAGCCGCATGGGCAGCGCGGGTCAGCCGCGCGGGTAGCGGGTCAGCCAGCCCGGTGCGGCGGCCGACGGGCTGTGCAGGGCGGGGCCCTGTGTCATCTCCATCGCGAAGTCGTCGGCGAGTTCCAGCAGGGTGGCCCGGCCCTCCAGTTCGGCGAGCCAGGCCGGCGGCAGCGCGGTCTCGCCGTGCAACGCGCCGAGCAGCGCCCCGCACAGGGCCCCGGTGGCCGCGGAAGGGCCGCCGTGGTTGACGGCCAGCCGCAGGCCGTGCCGGATGTCCTCGCCGACCAGGGCGCAGTACACGGCGACGGCGAGGACGTCCATTGCCGAGTCCGTGGCGCCGAGCGACTCGATCAGGGCCGGTCCCGGGATGCCCTGGCGCACGGTTCCAAGGGCCCGCTTCAGCGCTTCGGAGACCGGTTCGTGCCCGGGCCGCTCGGTGAGCAGCGCCAGCGCGTGCTGGACGGAACCGTCCAGGGTCTCGGCGCGGGCCAGCCCGTGCACTATGACGGCGAGGGCGCCCGCGGAGAGCAGGGCGGTGGGGTGGCCGTGGGTCTGCGCGGCGCATTCGACGGCCAGTTGGAGGACGAGCTGCGGCTCCCAGCCGACGAGCAGCCCGAACGGCGCGGACCGGGTGAGGGCCGCCGAGTCCCGTGCGGTGGGGTTCTTGGGCTGGTCGAGGGTGCCCATGGTGGCGTCTCCGAGCCCGGTGAGGCATTCCCGGGTGGGGGCGCGGCGGGCGTAGAGCCACTCCTGCTGGGCGAGCCAGCCGTTGTCCTTGCGGCGCTCGTCGGGTCCCCAGTCGTGCTGGGTCGCCGCCCAGCGCAGATAGGCCCGGTGCACATCGGTGGGCGGGTGCCAGGCGCCGGTGTCGCGCCGGACCTGGGCGCGGATCAGCCCGTCGACGGTGAACAGGCTGAGCTGGGTGACGGCGGTGACGGTGCCCCGCCCGCCGTGCGCGGGCACGAAGTCGGTGAGGGCGTCGTCGCCGTGGGCCGCCCGGATCTCTTCGAGAGTGAGCCCGTCGACCCCCGCCCCGAGTGCGTCGCCGATGGCCCCGCCCAGCAGAGCGCCGCGCACCCGGCTGCGGAAGTCCTGCTGCTCGGCACGGCCCCAGACAGCTGTGGTCCCTGTGCTCACCGTGCCCCTCCCCGTTGGTCCGATCCTGTGCGACTGCGCGGTAACTGCGCAGCACTGTAATCGAGCGACCACGCGGATCACGGGGCGGAACAGTATGTACGAAGTGCTGGTTCGGTTCAGTTTTGCGCGGCATTCTCCGGGGATTCCCCCTGCATCCAGCGCCCCCTGCCGTCCGCGATCCGCAGCACGTCCCCGAGCGATTCGGCGGCCCGCGTCAGCGCGAACCGGAGCGCCCGCTCCCAGGTCGTTCTGCCCGGTCTGACGGGCCATCGGGACGTCGTCGCCGACCGCGCGTTGGCCCTCACCGCTTCGATGTGTGTATTGGGGGGGCGGCCCGATCGCGAAGGATGAAAGCGGGCACCGGGTTCAGCGCATCGCGCCGAACGTGTTACGAGCCCGGAAATCTAACCGCTGGTCATGCTGCGTGCCGAGGAGTACACGTCGAGGACGGCCAGGCAGAGGGGGACGAGCGCGAGGAGGAGAACCACCTCGGCCAGGTCGGAGAGACGGCCCCAGAAGGGTGACAGTCCCCCCTTCGGAATGATCAGAGCGATGCCGATCAGCAGGGCGGCACCGGCCGTGACGGCCGTGGCGAGCCACAAGGTACGGATGTCGAGCGGCCCTCGGTCCTGTTCCGTCAGGAGCTTGATGACAGCGCCGGCAGGCGGATTGAGCGACAGCCCCAGCACCAGCAGACCCAGGGCGGCGAGGCCCGCGCCCAGAACGGCGGCGACTTGGGCGGTGTAACGGAAGAGCCGTGCTCGCAACAGCATGGCCAGGCCTGCGACCAGCGCGAGGGTCTGGCCCCAGACGTCACTGGAGAAGCCCAGGACAGCGGCGGCCGCGACCACCACGACGCAGCAGCCTCCGACAAGGCCCAGCAGCAGCTCGTGCCCGCGCCGGGCCTGGGCCGCGATGCGTTCGGCGTCGACAGGATCGGGCTCGCCGACGCCCGGCTCGTTGTCGAGGTCGGCGTCCGTCGTGGGGCGGGGGGCGGCGTAGCCGATCGGCAGGTGGGCCACCCGCGCGGAGAGCCCGGGCAGGAAGGCGACGGCGCCGATCGCGACGACCGCGCAGACAGCGGCGGTCTCGCTGGGACGGGCGTCGGTGAGGATCGCGCAGAACGTCGCGAGGGTACCGACCGCCGAGGCGAAGACCAGGGCGACGAAGGGTGCGTCGCCGGTCGGCATCGCGGCGACGAGCACGGCCGAGACGCAGAGCACCGTGGCGCAGCCCAGCATGAACTGGAGACGTCCGATACCGGTGCCCGGGTCGAGTGCGAGGAGGCCGGACCCGGCGATCATCAGGTGCGGCAGGGCCGCGAGGCCGAGCGCGATTGCGGAGGCCCGGTCGCCGTAGCTCCGCGCCCTGACGCCGGCGAGCGTGACGAGCAGCGTGCCGACGGCGGCGGCAACGATGCCCGGCAGTCCATGCATGTCATGCCGGACCGGGTCGGAGAACCAGAGCACGAAGCCCATGAGCACGAGAAGGAGCGCGCCACCGAAACGACCGGAGACGCCCAACAGCTGGTCGCTCCACAGTGCGCGGTCGCGGCGGACGGCGGACGCGACCGCGTCGGCGACATCGTCGAAGACGGCCGGGGGGAGCGATTCGGCGAAGGGCCGAAGCCGCAGGACGTCACCGTCCAGGACCCGCTGGACGGCCAACGGGTGGGTGGCGTCCAGAAGGGTGCCGTCGCGGCGGGCCAGATGGTAGCCGGGGGGCGCCCCCGCTGGTGTGACCTGGCCGGTCAGCCGCAGGACCTCCGGCAGGAGATCGGCGACAGCGACATCGTCCGGGAGGGCGACATCGACACGGCCGTCCGGCGCCACGACCGTTACTCGGCAAAAACCGGTTGTCAGGGTCGAACTCACCTGGTGGATCCCCTCGTTCGCTGTACACCACGCTCCGGGCCAAGGGCGCCACCCTATCGGGGTCCCTCCCATGGCCTGCACGTAGGATTATTGGCGCGCGGAGGTAGGTCGCTGCCACGGGGGTGCCGGCCCGCAACTCTCCGGGCCGCACTGAGGGATTGATTCGCCGGTGACCCAGATCGTCGTCAAGCGCCCGCCCCGAGCCATGCCACCTGAGACATCTGCGGCGGAGGTGCGACTCGAGTCGCCTCCTGAACTGCCGCGTGGGCAGCAGGAGGGCATGGCCATGCAGTTGCTGCCGATGCTCGGCATGGGCTCATCGGTGGTGTTCTTCTTCATGCCCGGCTCACAGCCGTTCATGAAGATCATGGGCGTCATGATGCTGCTGTCGACAGCGGCCATGGCGATAGCGCAGGTGATGCGGCACCGCAAGGGAACCCAGGGCGAGGCCTCGGAGGGGCGCCGGGACTACCTGAAGTATCTCGCGCAGACCCGGCGGAAGGTGCGCCGTACCGCGCGGGTCCAGCGGGACGCGCAGTTCTATCTGCATCCGGATCCGGACCAGTTGTGGTCGCTGGTCGCCGAGGGCGAGCGGCTCTGGGAGCGGCGGATCGGCGACAAGGACTTCGGACAGGTCCGCATCGGTCTGGGACCGCAGCAGTTGTGGACACCGCTGGTGGCTCCGAGCACCGCGCCGCTGGATGAGCTGGAGCCGCTGTCGGCCGGTGCCATGCATCAGTTCCTGGCCACTCATGGTTCGCTCGACCGACTTCCCATGGCGGTATCCCTTCGCGCCTTCTACCACGTCGTGGTTTCGGGCGAGCCGGGTTCGGTACGCGACTCCGCCCGCGCGATGGTGGCCGGACTGGTCGCGCTGCACTCACCTGACGACCTGGTGGTCGCGGTGGTGGCAGCTCCGGATGTGACGGACCAGTGGGACTGGACGAAGTGGCTGCCGCACGCTCAGGTTCCCGGGTCGTCCGACGGGGCCGGCACGAAGCGGCTGTTCGGCGACAACCTGATGGAAGTCGAGGCACTGCTCGAAAACACCCTGGCGGGCCGGTCGCGGTTCAATCGCGAGGGATCCCCGCTCCTCGACCAGCCGCACGTGGTCGTCGTGCTGGACGGCAGTTTCGTGCCGGCCGAGTCGCTGCTCGCCTCTCCGGAGGGGCTGCAGGGTGTGACCGTCGTGGAGATCGTTCCGGAAGAGCTGGACGAGCCCCGCGGCGGACTGCACATCGCCGTGCGGCCGGGCCGGCTACGGCTGGAATCGGCCGCGGCCACCTATCACGGCACACCCGACTTCCTGCCGGTCGAAACCGCGGAGGCCCTGGGCCGTCAGCTCGCCCCGTTGCGGATGGGCAGCGGTACGGAGGACGACGAACCTCTGCTCGCCAACCTGGACTTCACGGATCTGCTGGGAATCGGCGATCCGGCCGCGATCGACACCAATACTGTCTGGCGGCCCCGCTCGACGGCCGACCGGCTGCGCGTACCGATCGGCATCGGCGAGGACGGCTCGCCCGTCATGCTCGACCTCAAGGAGGCCGCGCAGGAGGGTATGGGCCCGCACGGGCTGTGTGTGGGAGCGACCGGTTCCGGCAAGTCCGAGCTGCTACGCACCCTGGTGCTGGGCCTGGCGGTCACCCACTCCTCCGAGACGCTGAACTTCGTCCTGGCCGACTTCAAGGGTGGCGCGACGTTCGCCGGAATGTCCGAGCTTCCGCATGTCGCCGCGGTCATCACCAACCTGTCGGACGACCTCACCCTGGTCGACCGTATGCGGGACTCCATCACGGGTGAGCTGCAGCGCCGCCAGGAGCTCCTTCGATCGTCGGGCAACTACGCGAACCTCACCGACTACGAGAAGGCGCGCGCCGCCGGGGCCCCGCTGGAGCCCCTGGCCTCACTGGTCCTGGTGATCGACGAGTTCAGCGAACTCCTCACCGCCAAGCCCGATTTCATCGACATGTTCATCCAGATCGGCCGCATCGGACGGTCCCTGGGCGTGCACCTGCTGCTGGCCTCGCAACGTCTGGAGGAGGGCCGCCTGCGCGGCCTGGACACCTACCTGTCCTACCGGGTGGGCCTGCGCACCTTCTCCGCCGCCGAATCCCGTACTGCCCTCGGTGTGCCCGACGCCTATCACCTGCCCTCGGTCCCCGGCTCCGGTTTCCTGAAGTTCGGTACCGAGGGGATGACCCGCTTCAAGGCCGCCTACGTGTCGGGTACCTACCGGCCGGGAGTCGCCCCGGTCACCGGCGGCGGGGAACTCCCCATCGACCGACGCCCCGTGCTGTTCACCGCTACTCCGGTGGCGGTCCACTACCCCGAGCCCGATCCGGACGTCTCCTTCGCGCCCGGACAGCGAACTGACGATGCGCTGGCGGACACCGTTCTCGATGTCATCGCACGCCGCTTGGAGGGTCAGGGGCCCCTCGCCCATCAGGTGTGGCTGCCACCGCTCACCGAAGCACCTTCCCTCGATCAGATGCTGCCCCCGCTGGCGGTGACGCCCGAGCGCGGACTCCACTCCTCGCAGTACGCGCAGAACGGCGCTCTGATCATTCCCTTCGGTCTGGTGGACAAGCCCTTCGAGCAGCGGCGCGACTCCCTGGTGCGGGACTTCTCCGGCGCCGCCGGCCACATGCTGATCGTCGGCGGTCCCCGCTCCGGCAAATCCACCCTCCTGCGTGCCCTCATCGGCTCCTTCGCCCTCACGCACACACCGCACGAAGTGCAGTTCTACGGAATGGACTTCGGCGGCGGCGGCATGATCGCCGTCGAAGGTCTGCCCCACGTCGGTGGGGTGGCCTCCCGGCTCGACCCGGAGAAGATCCGCCGCACGGTCGCCGAGGTCTCCGGGATCCTCAACCGGCGCGAGGAGTTCTTCCGGGACAACAACATCGACTCGATCACCACCTACCGCCGGCTTCGCGCCGCCGGCCGGCTGCCGGGCGAGCCGTGGGGCGACGTCTTCCTGGTCATCGACGGCTGGCAGTCCTTCAAGACGGACTACGAGTTCCTGGAGCCCGTCGTCGCCGACATCGCTGCCCGGGGCCTGGGGCTGGGCGTGCACCTGATCGCCACCGTCGCCCGGTACATGGAGATGCGGGCAGCGCTCAAGGACCAGTTGCTCAACCGGCTGGAGCTGCGCCTCGGCGACCCGACCGACTCCGAACTGGACCGCAAGATCGCGGTGAACGTCCCCGTCGGCACACCGGGCCGCGGCCTGACGGCGGAGAAGCTCCACTTCATGGGCGCGCTGCCGCGCATCGACGACTCCGCGGGCGCCGGCGACGACCTGTCCGAGGCCACCGCCGCCTTCGTCCGGGCCTCGTCCGACAACTGGCCCGGCCCGCACGCCCCGCAGGTCCGCATGCTGCCCAGGAAGCTGTCCGCGCGTGAGCTGCCGAGCGGCCCCGAACAAGCGCGCGGTGGTGTCGCGATCGGCATCGACGAGATGAACCTCGCACCGGTCCTCGTCGACTTCGACACCGATCCGCTGTTCGCGGTCTTCGGTGAGTCGGAGTCCGGGAAGACCGCCCTGTTGCGGCTACTCATCAAGCAGATCACCGAGCGGTACACCCCGGAGGAGGCGTTGATCTGCGTCGGTGACTACCGGCGCAGCCTGCTGGAGTGCGTGCCCGAGCCGTACCTGGTCGGCTACGCGACGACGCACAACGCGTTCGAGACGTACCTCAACGACATGAACACCCTCATCAGCAGCCGCATCCCCGGACCGGATGTGACCCCGCAGCAGCTGCGCACGCGCAGCTGGTGGCGGGGGCCCCGGGCGTTCATCATCGTCGACGACTACGACCTGGTCGCCACGTCCTCCAACAACCCCATGGCGATGCTGGTCGACAATCTGCCGTACGCCCGCGACGCCGGGGTGAACTTCATCATCGCCCGCAGCAGCGCGGGGGCCGGCCGCTCCTCGTACGAGCCCTTCATCCAGCGCTTCAAGGAGCTCGGCGCCCAGGGCGTCGTCCTGTCCGGTCACCCCAGTGAGGGCGAACTTCTCGGCGATGTGAAGGCCCGCCCGCTGCCGCCGGGCCGCGGCCTGTTCGTCTCCCGCCGTAGCGCGCCTTCCCTGATCCAGACGGGCTGGCTGCCGACGGACCTGGACTGAGCGGGTCACCGCGGGAACGAGGAGGGGGTCAGCCCGGCCACGGGCTGACCCCCTCTTACGCTCTCAGTGGTACGTCACGAAGGAGGCGTGCGTCCTGAGCGGGTCAGGCGCCCTCGAAGGTCTCGCCGTCCAGCCCCGAGCCATCCGGCTCGTGCTGGAGCGCGCTCGTGCCGTCCGCAGGGATGTCAATGCAGTCCGACCGTTCCCGACGGCGGGGGGGGGACTTGTCCAGCTGGCCGCGCGGCTCGGCGTCGGCGGGGTACATGTCCACGCGGCGCACGCGAGTCCGTGCACGGCGCTCCGGTATTCAATCTTCGGTGAGACGGGACGCCGATGCCCGAACTGCGCATACTTCGACTACACCGAGGCGCCCGCCCCTTTCGCGCCGCCCTTGCCCAGGTTCCAGGGCTCGACGGTGTACCTTCCCGGGGCAAACCGCTCGACTGCGTTAACGATCAAGTCATGGTGAGCCGGCCTCCGTCGGCGCCAGAGGGAGTTTCCGAGCGAATACATCACAACCACTCTCGGCCCGCCCGTAGCGTTCCGCCGCCCCGGGGAAGCCGGCGCTTGACCTCCCGCACCGCATTGGCAGACCCCTTCTCGTCGCGGATGCGACGCAGACCCTGCTCGTCAACGGCCTGCCGCAGGGCGTCGATCGAGCCGACGTTCTGGGCGTACCAGCCGCGTTGCTCCGCCTGGCGCACTTTCTGTTTCCGGTGTGCCACCTGGCCCTCGGCCACCAACGGGCAGGCCAGGGACAAGACTGCGGAGAGCATCAGGACCGCCTCGGGGAGATCCGATCTCATCAAGAAGAACGAACACCCCAAGGCCACCAGGCCGATGGCCCAGAGAGCGACCCGCAATCCGTACATGAAGTCCACCCTGCCTGTTGATCCGAGAATTCCGCGCGCCCGGTCATGCACTGGGCGAAAGTCGGGCGTCGGACGGTGCCCAGGAGAAGGCAACGGCACCCGGCGCCGCGATCGCGCCGCTCAGGGTCACGACGTACTCAGCCGGGATGACGCCCGGCGTGACGTAGAACGCGCCCCGACAGCGCCACGCAGCGCTGGGCCCATGACGGCCTTATCCGTGCTTGTTCCGACCTTGACGACCGCGGTGAGCGAGTGGAGCGGTCACAGCGACTGGATCATCTTCAGGGCTTCACTCAAGGGACACCGAGGAAATTCGCGCCTGAACCGGCGAGCAGCCACTAGCAACCCTTTTTCGTCACGGATCCGCCGGAGCTCTGCCTCGTCCGTCACTATCAACCGCAGTTCGTCGACGGACGCAAATCTCTGTTCGTACCAATCTCTCTGGCGCCGCCTTTGCGCGTATCCCTCGAACCAGCTCGGGAGGAAAACGGCCAGGCCGTAGAGGAGTGCGAGCAACACCACGTTACGAGGCGTATGGAAGAACGTCACGTAAAAACAGGCCAGGGAGGCACACCAAAGCGGTAGTCGAATCCAGTACATGCGAAACCATCACCCGTCATTCAGAAGGTCCTGCCTTCCCGGCGTCATCAAGCACTGCCGAGCTAGCAGAATCAATTCGGCAGCGCCGCACCTGCATCAAACAGTCGCAGACGGCCACTTGCCTCCCCGGAAGGCACTGTTGTCGTTTGCTTCACCCTTGGCAACGGCTATTTGACCAGCCTGCGCTGTGAGCACCCCCACCAGCGCTACCACAAGTCCGGTGATGATGCCAGCATCCGACAGCGCTCCGGCTACGGCAGCCAGAAAGCCCACCGGCGCCCCTACGCCGGTGGCCGCGGCAGCGGCTGCCGCGATCATAATAACGATGGCCTTGATCAGAACGGCCGGCAACGCCAAATAGAATGCCGCTCCGGCCACCGCGCAAAGCGTCATGCCGTGGCAAGCTTATCGGAAGTCGTCTCGATCTGAGTGGCTGCGATGGGCTGACCCTTCACGGCCCCGACGTACGCTGTGGCGCCCTCACCCTGCGAACCCCGCGTGTGCGCTAACCGCGCTTCTTCCGCCGTATCTCATGCACCTCTGCGGCAATTGGGCAAAAAACCACCAGAACACTGAGGACGGCAATCAGGCTTTTAGGGGGAAGATCGCTCACGTTACCGGTGAACAGCGGTAGGCAGAACCATCCGAATGATGCCACTGCAACACCCCAGAGGGCCACGCGAGTTCTATTCATATCATCTTCCTCTTCAATTCAGGAAAAGCGCAGCGTCCATCGCCACGGACATCGCGACACCAGGGCGATCAGCGGCAGCAGGGTCACTACTCCTCCCAACACCGGTAGTCCCACATAACCGGCGACACCCGCCTCGCCCATGAACCCCATGTCTTCACCCATGATCAGCACGCCGACCACAAGGAAAATGAGTCCTTCGAAGAGCACCAGGCAGAACATCGCCGCGAGGAGCAAACCGAGGTAGAACCCGCCGCGGCGCACCCGCTCAGCGGGGAGCCAAAGCCCTTCGGTGGTGTTGGAGGGTGTGGTCATGATGTTTCCTTCGTTGAGTCTCGGGCGGCGAGTGCACGTCTCACAACTCTCCGCGGCCAAGCCGATCGGCATCTAGAGCACCGCACAGCGCCGAACCTTGACGGCCTTGGTGAGCGGGTACAGCGCTCACAGCGATTGGATCAACTTCAGGGCTTCAGGCAAGGGGCACCGAGGAAACTGACGCCTGAATCGGCGGGCAGCCACCAGCAACCCTTTTTCGTCACGGATCCGCCGGAGCTCCGCCTCGTCCGTCACGATCAACCGTAGTTCGTCGACGGACGCAAATCTCTGTTCGTACCAATCTCTCTGGCGCCGCCTTTGCGCGTATCCCTCGAACCAGCTCGGGAGGAGAATGCCCAGGCCGTAGAGGAGCATGAGCAACAGCACGTTACGAGGCTGATGGAAGAACACCACATAAAACAGGCCAGGGAGGCGCACCAAAGCGTTACTCGAATCCAGAGCATACGAGACCATCACCTGTCATTTCGTGGATGCCGCCTTCCCTGGCACCAACACGAACTCAGGGAGGGCACGCCGCCTCGCAGCACACCCTCCCTGATCCGGACCCGTCTGTGGCACGCGGGCTCACAATGCCTTGACCAGGGTTACTGCCACGTCCAACGGAAGCCGGGGAAGCTGGCGCTTGACCTCCCGTACCGCGTTGGCAGGCCCCTTCTCGTCGCGGATGCGACGCAGACCCTGCTCGTCCACGGCCTGACGCAGCGCGTCGATCGAGCCGAAATTCTGGGCGTACCAATCCCTCTGCTCCGCTCGGCGCGCACCCGGTGTCTGCCATGCCGAACGACCCTCAGCCGCTGTCGGGCAGGCCACAGCCAGGACGATGCAGAGAATCCAGACCGCCTTGGGGAGACCCGATTTCAACGAGAAGAACAGACCCACCAATGCCACCAGGCCGACGCCCCAGAGAACTACCCGCAATACACGCATTAAGCCACCTGCCTGTCGATCCGAGAACTCCACGCGTCCGGTCACGCTTTGGACGAAAGTCCGGCGCCGGAATGACGCCGGCCCTTACGGTGCTGCGACGGGCCAGTGGCCGTGAGGATAGGTCGACTCGTCACGCGCTTCGCCCTCGATCGCGGACATTTGCTGGGCCTGAGCACCCAGCAGCGCCAGTAGAGCGGTGGTGGCGGTGATGATGGCGGCAGTGCTCGCCGTAGTCTCTGCGACGACGAGGGCCGCCCCCGCCCAGGAGAAGACAAGGGAACCCAGCGCCACGATCGCGGCGATCATGCTCGCGATGAGCTGATACAGGACGACGCCCAGCGCGACGTAGAACGCGAGCCCGGCAGTGGCGCACAGCGCCAGCCCCGTGGCCACCTTGTCCGCGCTGGTGCCGACCTTGGCGGCCGCGATGGGCTGGGCCTTCACCGCCGTCGTGTAGGCAGTGGCAGCGTCACCTGTCCAGTGCTTGAGGGATTGAAGTTGGTCGGACGTGGTGCTGCCGGCGACGCCGCTGGCTTTCCCGCGGACATCCGACTGCCAGTCCCAAACATGGATGGCCATGTAGACGGGCGCCGCGATTCCTTGCAGAAGCTCCTTGATCTTGTTGAGGATCCAAGAGCCTGCCTCAATGAGCTTGTTCGCGGTCCAGATGATCGCATCCGCGACGAAGTCGGGCACGTACCAGTGATTCGCTGTGGATTCCGCCTTCGGGCCGACCTGATTCAGCTTGGTCGAGAGAGTCTCAATTCCCGAGGTGAGCTTTTTGGAAATCTCTTCGTATTGCGCCGCGTTGAAAGCCATTCGATTCCCCGTCTAGTAGGCGTGATCTACGTGCTTCTTCGTGTCGACTTCGTGATCGTCGTACGCCTTCGCATTCTTGTACAACGCCGTAGCGACTGCCGCCATCTGCACCTCACCCTCAGTGCTGCGTGCAGAAATCTGATCGATGACAGATTCGTAGGCCGAAACGAGGAGCTGGAACACTCCAGCCTGAAGGTGATTCATTCGCGTTCCTTCCACCGCGTTATGAACCGCCTTCATCGCGCCGCTCTGCTCATCCCACATCACCGCATCGGAACGCAGTCCGTCGGTGATTACTTTGAGGTCGGGGTCACCCAATGTCCTCAATCCCTTCAGGAGTTATTCAGCAAGACGCCGTGGGTCGCTCAGAATGGCCAGCGCTTCGTTCAACAGCCCACCGAGTTGCAGATTAGCCGCACCGTCCTCGGCGGCAGCCTCAAGAGTGCTGAGTTTGTCGCGGGCATCGGCCAGGGCCTCGTCAAACGCCTGGTTGAGCCCGATGGACGTCTGCCTCGCTGCCCACTGAGGATCCACCTCGCAGGAGAGCAGGGCACCCTTTGTCACGGTGAGAACGACCCGATGAGCGGTTGATCTGCCGGTGGCCCGTACCGGCTCGGGAACCGCCGCCGCGAGCTGCTCCACCGTGCTGAATGCCGAGAGTGCGTCCTCGGTCACCTCATCGAGGCTCCGCGGGACGACGTAGCGCAAATCCGGTTCAGGGAGTCCGGTTGTTGCCGAGGATGTCTCCGCCGCAACGGAAGGGCCGGATGCGGCAAAGGAATCATCCACCTGGTCGGCCTTGGCTCGCCAGTCCGCATCGGCAAAGGCCCGTGACAAGCCTTCCATCTGCGCGCTCATCGCCGCTCCGTAAGCCTCGCTGACGACGGCCCCGATAGCCTCGGGCGGCTGCCGACGCTGCCAGTCCGAGGCAGCCTTGATGAACTCCGGAAGCCCATCCGATGCCAATCGGATGGCCACAGCACCCTGTGCATCTGTGCCTTCGACACCCTGGGGCATCTGGTTCTGCATGTCCGTCATCATGTTCTGCAGCTTCAGAGCGTGCTGCTGGAACTGCTGCAGGCCGCTTATGAATTCTTCGTCCACAATGCCTACTCCTGGCCTATGCCCGTACAGGTGACTTCGAATGGATCGGTGGTGAGTGATGACACGAATTCAGCGCCGGAGAGCGGAAGCTCTCCGGCGCAGCAGGAACACCGCGCCGTCGATGACCACCACGGCGACTCCGATGGTGATCCAGACCATCGCGCCGACGCCCTTGCCGTCATCCGACTTCTCAGAGGCAGCGGAGGACGCCGGCTGCTTCGAGGGCTTCGAAGGGCCGGATCCGCCGGCGTCCGACGCCGAGGGCGACGGGGACTTCTTCGGGGACCGGGCGGCCACCAGGGGGTTCACGTCGGCGGGGCCCGGGTCTCCGGGGTCACCGAGGACGGCCACGCGGGGGCGGACCGTGCCGTAGCCGATGTAGCGGCTGGGGATCGCGCCCTCGGTCGGTTTGCCCGCGGTGTTCATCAGGACGCGGAGGACCTGATTGCCGGTCCAGGACGGGTGCATGGACCAAATGAGGGCGGCTGAGGCGGAGGCGATGGCCGTCGCCTGACTCGTGCCCCAGCTGCTGCAATATCCGGGTGTGCCGCCGCCACAGAGGATCGGGATGTCCTCACCCGGGGCGGCGAGCGCCACCTGGGGTCCTGACACCGAGAACTTCGCGACCGAGGACGTCTTGTCGACGGCCCCGATGCCCGCCACCCCTGCAGTAGCCGCCGGGTACCCGACGTAGTTTCCCGAGTCGCCGGTGTTGCCGCTCCCCGCCAGAAGCAGCTTCCCGCGCTGCACGGCGTAATCCACTGCCTGTTGGATCTGGGCCCGCTCGTCCTGATCGAGCATGAAGTACTCCCAGGCCAACGACATGTTGATGATCTTGGCTTCACTGTCGGCGGCGTACCGGATGGCCGCAAGCAGAGCCGAGAGGTGATTGGTGCCCGCCTCTTTGGAGGATCCGAAAACGGTCAGCGGGAGAATGCGCGCGTCCGGCGCAAGACCCTTCACACCCGAACCGTTCACCCCGTTGCCCGCGATGAGCATCGCCATGGCGGTGCCATGCCCGTCCTTGTCCTTGTGCGCACCCCGCTTGGGCTCGACGAAGTTCTTCCCGGGGAGCACTTTCCCCGTCAGTTCAGGAACGGAAGGGATTACGCCGGTATCGATTAGAGCGACAGTGATCCCTTTGCCGGTGCTGACTTTCCACATCTCAGCGGCCTGCATCCGGTCCAGGTACCACTCGCGGTCGCGCATGGTGTCCGCGGACGCGGCTGGGGCGATGGCGCCGCCGATGAGGAGCAGGAAACCCAGGACTGCCACCACCGCCGACGCACGCCTGCGTTGACGCCTGACCGTTGACCTCATGCCACCCACTCGTTCTCTGTCCGCCGTCTGGCGTCGCTGCTCCGGAACCGGCTCTAGTCGATCACGGGGGGAACAACGCCGTCGTCCCCCGTGGCCCAGGTCTCTTCGTCCTCGGCGAGGTATCCCGGATGCGCGCCATCACGTCGCTGCGAACGTCGCCCTGTGCCCTGGGACGCGCTGCCCATCGCACCACCCATCGAGCCCATCGCACCGCCCGTTCGCGGCGATTCGCGGACGAGCCCGGTGCCGCCCGGGGTGAATTCCCGTCCCACCCCCGGCTGCGTTCCGCGTGGTGTCCGCACGGTGCCACCGGGCTCGGTGACCAGGCGCTGCGAGCCGCCACCGAGGCCGACACCGGACCGCCCCCCAGTCGCTCCGGGACCGCCACCAGCATGGCCTGGCATCATTCCGTGGCCGGTCGACTGCCTTTCGCCGCCGATCACCGTTCCACGCGACGTGCCCCGGACCGGGCCGACCTCGGTCCGGCCCTGAGCCGGCGTACCGCCGTGGATGCCGGTGTCGGTCCGGGTGGTCATGGGAGGCCGGACGCTTTCCACGCCACCCCTGCCAGGGGCGATCATCGGAGGCCGGACGCTTTCCACGCCACCCCTGCCACCCGGCCCGGTGGGGGAAGTACGCCCGGCGCCGCCTCCGGGACCGAATGGACCCGAACGCGAGGGCATCACCACAGGCGGAAGAGGTGCCTGGTGTCCGCCGCCACCCGGGCCCTGAGGGGGGAATCCACCAGTGGGCGGGGGCGCGTTGGGTGCCGGGGCCTGCGGCATCGTCACCGTGTCGATGTTCGTCCCCGTGGTGTCCGGGGCCCCGGGCACCACGGCGACGTGCTGCGGCGTGTGGACGAGGGTGCCGTCCGGGGAGGACGGGGTGACGTCACCGGGGCGCACGGTGCTGTAGTGGTGATCGACCGTCGACGTGTTACCGGTCTGCGGACCTGTCCCTGAGCCCGTACTGCCGGAGTAGCTTCCCGGAGCCCCGTACCTCGTCTTCCCGCCGTCGACCGGCATGTCCGGAACTACTTCACTCGGCAGCGGCTTGAAGTTCGGCTCATCCTGCGAGGAGATCGACTGCTGGGCCATCAGGTAGTACGAGGCAAGCTTGTTCATCTGCGGAATGGCTTCGTTCCGCGCCGTCTCGACGGCCTTGATCCGGGCCTTTTCCTTCTCTTCGTCCGCGAAGCACATCTGCACGGCATCAGGGTGTCCCTGAATCACCTTGGCGACCTCGCTGAGCGCCTGGCCCGCCGTCTGCAAGGCGCTGCCCGCGTTGCCCGCGTAGTCGGCCAGCTTCAGGGTCTCCAGGGCGAAGTCGTTGCCCCACTCACGGAAGGCGTCACCGCCCTTGCCCTTCCAGGTAGTACGGCCGACGTGCTCCTTGAGCTCGGTGCCGATCTTCTCGATCTCGGTCTGCGCGTCGACGAGAGCGGTGCCGCGGGCAATGATCCCCGTGGGGTTGACGCCACTGACCATGTTGAGCATGTCCTGGTACGACGCGTGCTCGAAGTCGCTCGTGTTGTAGCAGGCATTGAGTGGTGGCAGCTTCTTTGAGTCACCCATGCTTGTCCCTGTCCCCCGTTCACTTCACGTGTTACAAGCCGTCTGTTCCGCTGGACGAACCCCCGCCGGTCTTGGCCCTGTCCTCTGCAGGCACTCCGGGATCCGTATCGGAGCCCGGCTTCCTGTAGTTGACCTCGGTGCGCTGCTGGATGGCGTGCAGACGATCGGCGTGTTCCTGGTCGACGTTCTGGTAGCCGCGGTCGGCTATGTCGACGGTGATGCCCATCGCTTCCAGTTGATCACCGAGCGTCTTGGAGAGCAGCGCCAAGCGCGCGTGCACCATGTCGTAGGCGCTGGACAGCCCCAGGGCCTCCGGGAACCCGGTGCCGTACGCGGCCGGGGTGACCTTCTGTTCAGTGATGCGGCTGTGCGCGGCCGGTGACCCGTCGAGCGTCGTGAGCAGTCTGTCCACGCGAATCTTGAACTTCTGCAGAGACTCGGTGGGCGTCTCCAGATCCGGCGCGCTCGGTCCCTTGCCCGGAAGGAACGGGCCGTACAGCGGCGTTTTCGGTCCATCGTCCGGAAGTTGATAACCCATGGAAGCACCTCCCCTAAAGTGCCGCGGAACCGCCCGCGCGGGTGTGGGACGCGGTCAGCGCATCCCACACCCACAGCATGCCGGTTCCGTCGTGATTCATCTGAGCCTGGGTCAGCCGTGGAAGCGCCTGGCCTGGGCCAGGTCATTCGCGCGGTAGCCCTCGGTGGCTTCCATGAGCTTCCTCGAAATGGTCGTCAAGGTCTCGTGCATGTGGTTCACCCTGATGTCCCAGCCACTGTGCCGGTCGTGGAACGCCTGCTGCGTCTCACCGTCCCACGTGGCAACGACGGCCTTGACCTTGGCGTTCAGCTCGTCGAGCTGGGTCTTGATGGTGTCGGCGGTCGACTTGACCTGGTTCGAGGCTTCGACGACCCCGGAGTACGTGATCTCCATTGAACGGTCTCCTGATGCGAGGCGGGATGAGGACGGGTTACGAAGAGACCTGGAACCGGTCCAGAACGCCGTTGCTGCCCAGGTTGCCGCCGTCGACGCCCTTGAAGCTGTTGAGCCGCTCCACTTCCTCCGCGTCGAAGCCGTCACGGCTCATCTCAACGGCTTCCTTGGTGAAGGCGAGGAGCTCCTTCAGGTTGCGCACGTCGAGGTTGACCTGCGTCTGGAGGCCGTTGTACGCGTTGGCCGCAACGCCCTTCCAGTGGCCTTCGACGGCGTCGATGACCCCGTTGAGGTGGGTGATCCTGCCTTCGAGCGTGTCATGCATATTGCCGAGTTCGCCGATGAGCTTGTCGATCTGATCGGCTGAAAGCTTGAGCTTGTCTCCCATAACGCACCTTCCCCCATGAATCGGATGTCGCGGGTTCCCCGAATGCCGAGTGCCACGTGTACATCGGACCAAAGTTGTCAATTATCACTTTAGCTTCGGCCGCCACTGATTCCAACCGCCTTCGCTCCGCGTCGAGTTGTTGAATAATCACCGGAATACCGGCGACGACGGTCTCGCAGCACGATCGCGGTGCCCGCGATCACTGCGATGAGAAGGCCCGTGGTGGCCAGCACATAGACCGAGATCCGGGTGATCCGCTCCTGCCGGGTCTCCCCCACCTGGAGGGCGATCGCCTCCGGTCCGACGGGACCGTCCGACACCGCACGATCCGGGACAGGGGCGTTCACCGGGTGTTCGTCGTCGTTGAGAGCGCGCACCGGATCGACCACTCCCCACCCGATGAAGTCATCCCGGCCCTTGACCGCGCGTTCAGCGGTCTGCTCGATCTGGGCTACCACCTGGGACTGCGTCCAGCGCGGGTGTTTCGCCCGTAGGAGGGCAGCGACTCCGGCGACGTAGGGGGCCGAGAAGCTGGTGCCGTTGTCGACACACTGGCCGCCCTTCGGCACGGTGGACACCATGTCGACACCTGGCGCCGCGACCCCCACGAAGGCCCCGGTCTGGGAGAACGGCGCCCGCTCGTCGTTGCGGTCCGAAGCGGCCACCGCCAGGACGCCCGGATAGGCCGCCGGGTACGTCGCCTTGACCTTGCCGGCGAGACCGTCGTTACCCGCGGACGCGACCACGACGATGTTGCTGCTCAGAGCCTCGCGCACCGCGAGCGCCAGGTCGGAGTCGGCCCGCAGGGGCTTGACGGTGTCCTGGGAGATATTGATGACGCGGGCGTGCTTCGCGATGGCGTGGCGGATGGCCGCCGCCATCGTCGCGGCGGTGCCGGTGCCTTTGTCGTCGTTCTGCCGGATGGGGATGATCGTCGCTTCCGGGGCGAGACCGACGAACCCCGTGCCCTGACGCGGGCGGGCCGCGATGATGCCGGCGACCTTGGTGCCGTGGCCGACGAGATCGGTGGTGCCATCACCACCGCCTCCCTTGCCCTTGGATTTCGAGGCATCCGTGGCCGGGTCCTGGGACTCGTCCTTCGACGGCGGAAGCAGGTCGGTTCCGGACGCCCGGTCAACAGCGGACTTCAGCTGCGGATTGGTGTCGTCGACACCGGTGTCGATCACCGCGACCCGGACCCCCTTTCCCTTGGTGTCCTGCCAGAGCTGGTCGAAGACCAGCCGCTGGAGTGCCCAGGGACGGCCCTGAATCTGCTTCGTCATCGGAAAGGTGCACTCGCCGCTGCCCTCGGAACCCGTCTGCGGGTCGGAGCCCTGTGCTGCCGCGGAAGCCTGCGCGAACCCCGGCAGGCCGGCGCCCGCCGCGCACATCAGGAGCAGCACGACGGCCGAAGAACGGAATCCATTGCGTGTGATCATCACGCGCTTCCTCCTCTCCGCTCTCAGGAACTCTGGGGCTGTTTGGCACTGTTGGTGTCGAGCCGGGGTCCCTTGGGCAGGAGGCCGGACCAGTTGTCCGGTACCGGCAGCGGCCGTACATCCTGGTAGCCGAGCCTGATCTGGGCCTGGTTGACCTCGGCAGCCGGCACCTCCGACGTCCCGGGCGTCGGGTCGGCCCCGATCTTGGAGGGATCCGCGCTGCTGTCGTTGTTCGTCTGCACGGCGTAGCGCAGCCCGGTATCCGTCACCAGAAAGAGCGAACCGGTGTTGGGGGAAGCTCCGTTGAACTGCCGGTACAGCACACCGCTGCCCGGCGTGACGTACGCGCTGGTGGCCCCGTCCTGGAAGCGGACCGGATACCCGGGGCCGGCCCAGGTGGTCAGTTTCGGCACGCCCGCCGAGGTGACGCCGTGCAGCACGTTGCAGACGGTTCCGGTCCGGGCCGACGTGTCGTTGGCCTGTGTCGGGACGTTCTTCGGCCAGCCGTACTTCGCGTAGAACTCGTCCGGGGAAGAGGTGAAGGACTGCGGTCCGACTTCGGTGGCCTGCGCCTTCTGGCCCAGCACCTCCGCCTCCGGGCTCGTCAGGAGCAGCCTGGCGACGAGGTCGGACACGGGCGCAACCGCCCCCGGCAGGACGACGTACTGCTGCATGCCGGTACCGGCCACGGCTTTGAGTACCGTGCCCACCTTGTCCAGGCGGGGGTCCAGGCCGCTGACGCCGGCCGGATCACCGACCTTGCCGGGCAACCGCGGGAAGTCGATGGGCTTGCCGGCGTGCAGGGTGCCGAGCCAGTCCTTGGTGACCTTCTGGGGCTGTGCGCCCTCGCTGAACAGTGAGCGGCGCAGCACCTCGTCCCGGGCCGAGGGCTTGTCGCCTCCGGTGGTCCCGATGACGTGCTGTGTGCCGTCCGCGTCCACCAGGTAGCGCGTGCCACCCCCGCCGTCCGCCTCGACGTAGAGGGCCTGGCCGCCGTGGAGCTGCTGCTTGCCGCCCACCTTGTCCGCCTCTCGGTCGGCGAGCAGGAAGACCGCCTTCTGCACGGTGTCACCGGCGCCGGCGCCCGGCTGCTCGCAGACCGCCCAGAGCTTGTTCCGGCCCGCCTCGTCCGCGCTGGGCAGCCGGTCGGGTGCGTACGGTATGCCGAGCATCGGACCGCGCTGCAGCTTTCCGTTGTCCAGTTCGGACTCCGCCACCTGCATCACCGAGGACTTGTCCGGATCCAGGAGCAGTTTCGCGGAGGAGAAGTTCAGCACCGGGTGCAGGCGCTTGACGCCTTTGGTCTCCAGGACGACGTATCGGGTTGTCGATTCACTCCCGACGATGACGTGGGCACCGGGGTCGTCCCAGCCGTCGGGAACCTTGGGCTTGAAGATGCCCCAGGCCCCGAAGCCCGCCACCAGCAGGGCGCCCACCACCACTCCCGGCAGCAGGGCCCGCAGCGGGCGCGGCGCCCCCTCGTCCGAACCGGCTGCGGACGGTTGCAGAAAGGAGGCGACCAGCCGCTTCTTCGCGAAGGTGTAGGCATTGAGTTCGTCCCGCCGTGATGCCATCTGCCCTACTTCTCCCCGTGGTTGTAGATGCCTCGCGAACCGCCCCCACTATGCCCGGCGCCGCTCGTTCACCGCCGTGCGGGTACATGCTTCAAGGAGCCGGCCGACGCCCCTGCCCGACCGGGCAGGCCGTGAACCCCCTTCGAACCCCTCATCGCCGGGCGTGGGACAGTGGGCGGTCGCGGGCCGGTGTGCGAAACGCGTCGGTCCGACTCGCACACGCCTTAGTGCCGTGACACGGAGGGACATACCGGGGGATGAGCAGCGCGACGACCGCAGTGATGAGTGTGCACCCGCAGCCGGGGCGGATCGGTGGAGTGCGGCTGCACCAGGTGGTGTTGATGGAGGTCGCCGGCGCGCTGATGCTTATCGCGTGGGTGACGAACAGGATCCTGTTGGTGCCGATGGGCCTGGTTGCGGCGGCGCTGGTGCTGCTGGCGGTGCTGCGGCGGCGAGGGCGGCCGGTGATGGAGTGGCTCACCGCCGTCATGGCCCTGCGTCGGCGGCTGAGGGCCGCGCGACGGCCGTGGTCCGCGGAAGGGGTGGACCCCGCGCTGGCGCCGGTCGTCGAGTGCGAGGCGGCGCTGCGGACGTACACCTACACCGACCGGCAGCGCGAGCGCACGATCGGGATGGTGGGTGACGGAACGTTCCTGACAGCCCTGCTGCTCGTGCAGCCACGGGACGAACCGCTGCGGATGGCCCGGGAAGCGCGTCCGCTGGAACTCGGGTTGCTGCACGACGCCCTGGAGGTGGACGACATCCGGCTGGAGTCGGTACAGGTCGTGCAGCACACGCAGCCCGCGCCCGGACCGCACCTGCCTGAACAGGCCGCGGCGGCACGGTCGTACGCGCCGCTCCAGGCCCAGGCCGGTACCCCCGCGATCCGGCTGACATGGATCGCGCTGAAACTCGACCCGGAGCTGTGTCCGGAGGCGGTGCAGGCACGCGGCGGCGGCATCGACGGAGCGCAGCGCGCGCTGTTGCGGGCCACGGATCAGCTGGCAAGCCGACTGGCAGGGGCGGGATTCGACGCTTCGGCCCTGACCGAGGCGCAGGTGACGTCCGCCCTCGCGACCTCGGCCGGGGTGAACCCGCAGGCCAGCGCGCTGGCGGTGCGGACGGATGCGCCGCTGCGGCGCACCACGGAGTCCACCCGCGCCTGGCGCTGCGACGACCGTTGGCACACGACCTACTGGGTCGGCCGCTGGCCGCACCTGGGCGCGGGTGCTGCGCCATCGGCACAACTGGTGGCACTCCTGACGTCGATGCCGGCGCTGGCCAGCACCTTCAGCCTGACGGTGTCGCGCGGAACCGGTGGCACACCGGCCGTCAGCGGATATGTCCGCCTCACCGCCCGCGGGAGTGATGAACTGGTCTCGGTGCGACGGCAGTTGGAGCGCGCCGCACGAGGAGTGAAGGTCGGCCTCGTACGGCTGGACCGCGAACAACTGCCCGGCGTGCTGGCCACCTTGCCCCTCGGAGGTACCCGTTGACCGCCCCCCGTATGACGCCCCCCGGCACTACCGGTCCGGCTGCTCCCGCCCCACCGGCGGCCGGACGGGGCAGGGCCGGGTTCGGACTGCTCGGCCCACGCCGCGGCCGGCACGTACTGCCCGTGGAACAGCTCGCCGCGCTGTCGCTGCCGCTCGGTGACGACGGAGTCGTAGCGGGCGTCGACGCGAAGGGGAAGCCCGCGGTACTCGGCTTCTTCCGCCCCTCCCAGCTCGATGTCGTGGTCATCGGCAGTGTGTGGACGGCGCAAGTACTGGCGCTGCGCACAGCCGGCACCGGTGCGCGCGTCGCCGTCGAGACGGCCAGGCCGCAGGCGTGGACGGGACTCGCGCAGGCCGCGGGCGGCGGGCAGCAGTGCATGACGGTGCACGACGTCAAGCAGGTGGGACCGCAGGGCGCGTCGGTCACCAGCCCCGTCCTGGTCGTGAGGGACTGCGGTATGCGCCCGCCGCGCAGCCGGCTGGCGACCGGGCCGTGGCAGTCCGTGCTGACGCTGCTGCCGTTCCTGGGCCCGACGGCGCCGAGGCTGCTCGGCAACGCGGGACTGGTCGGGATCCAGCGGGTCTCCCCGGAGGAGGCCGCGGTCCTCGCCCGGATTCTGCGGCTGCCCCGGGTACAGGCGGAGGCGCTGCCCGTACTCGGCGACGACATGGTGCTGTGGTGTACGACTCAGCACCGGAAGTTGGTCAAACTGCAACCGACCGATGTCGAGGCCGGGCTCATCGGAACCCCGCGCCGCCTGGACTGACTTGATCCTTGATCTGTGCGGTGGGTCCGCGGGTCCGCTCGTCGGGGAGCACAGCTGGTGCCGGGGGGCGTCGCCCGCCCACTGACGACGAGGAAATCCGACGCTGGACGACCACGCTGGACGGGCCACGCCGGTCGGCCGAGTCGGACGGGCCGCGCTGGACGGCCACGCCGGCGCGGGCCGGAAGCGGGCCGCCCCCGAACCGCTCGTGATCGACGCCGTGCCGGCCGATCGCGAGCGGTTCGGCTGACGAGCCCCCCGCCCTGCTAAGGCAGCACCGGCAGCAGCACCGGCAGGTGGCCGTCCGAGGCGGCGGCCGCCGTGACCCGCTCCTCGGGGACCTCCCCGTACAGCGTCGTACGCGGCTTCGCCGGCCGCCCGGCCAGCTCGGCGATGGCGACCAGGTCCTGGATGGAGCGGTACGAGCCGTAACTGGAGCCCGCCATCCGGGAGATGGTCTCCTCCATCAGCGTGCCACCCAGGTCGTTGGCACCCGAGCGCAGCATCTCGGCCGCGCCCTCCGTGCCGAGCTTGACCCAGCTGGTCTGGATGTTGGTGATGTGCGGGTGGAGCAGGAGGCGGGCCATGGCGGTGACGGCCCGGTTGTCACGGTCGGTGGGGCCGGGGCGGGCGATGCCGGCCAGGTAGACCGGAGCGTTGGTGTGGATGAACGGGAGGGTGACGAACTCCGTGAAGCCGCCGGTCTCCTGCTGGAGCCGGGCCAGGGTCCGCAGGTGGCCGAGCCAGTGGCGGGGCTGGTCGACGTGGCCGTACATCATCGTCGACGAGGAGCGCAGTCCCACCTCGTGGGCGGTCCTGATGACCTCCAGCCAGGTCGCCGTCGGCAGCTTGCCCTTGGTGAGGACCCAGCGGACCTCGTCGTCCAGGATCTCGGCCGCCGTGCCGGGGATCGAGCCGAGCCCGGCCTCCTTCGCGGCGAGAAGCCAGTCGCGGATCGACATGCCGGTGCGGGTGGCCCCGTTGACGACCTCCATCGGCGAGAAGGCGTGCACGTGCATGCCGGGGACGCGTTCCCGCACCGCCCGCGCGATGTCGAAGTACGCGGTGCCGGGCAGGTCCGGGTGGATGCCGCCCTGCATGCAGACCTCGACCGCGCCGACGTCCCACGCCTGCGCGGCCCGGTCCGCGACCTGGTCCAGGGAGAGGGTGTACGCGTCGGCGTCGGTGCGCCGCTGGGCGAAGGCGCAGAAACGGCAGCCGGTGTAGCAGACGTTGGTGAAGTTGATGTTCCTGGTGACGATGTACGTGACGTCGTCACCGACCACGTCACGGCGCAGGGTGTCCGCGATCCGGCAGAGTTCGTCGAGTGCCGGGCCGTCCGCGTGGAGGAGGGCGAGGGCCTGGTCGTCGGTGAGTTTCGTCGGGTCGTCGGCGGCCTGGCCGAGTGCCTGGCGTACGTCGGCGTCGATGCGGGACGGGACCATGCCGGGGGCGGCGGCCTCGCGGAGCGCGTCCCAGTCCCCGTACACCTCGTCGAAGTCCTCGCGGCGGTCGCCGGTGCGGCCCTCGGTGTCGATGGTGCGGTGCAGGTCGGTGCGGCCGGTGGCGCCGAACTCCTCGTCGGGTTCCTGCCAGGGCAGACCGGCGGGGATCGCGTCTTCGCGGGCCAGTCCCGTCTCCGGGTCGGCGAGGGCGCGGACGTGCGGGAGGAGGCGGGGGTCGAGCCAGGGTTCGCCGCGCTGGATGAACTCCGGGTAGATGGTGAGGCGTTCGCGGAGCGTGAAGCCCGACTCGGCGGTCTTCGCGGCCAGTTCATCGATGTGGGGCCAGGGGCGTTCGGGGTTCACGTGGTCGGGGGTGAGCGGGGAGACGCCGCCCCAGTCGTCGATGCCCGCGCCGATGAGCAGCGCGTACTCGGCGTCGACGAGGTTCGGCGGGGCCTGGATACGCGCGGACGGGCCGAGGATGTGCCGGGCGACGGCGATGGCCGCGGCCAGTTCCTCCAGCTCGACGTCCGGCATGCCGCGCATCGCCGTGTCCGGCTTGGCGCGGAAGTTCTGGACGATGACTTCCTGGATGCCGTGGTAGGCGCGGGCGGTCTTGCGCAGCGCGAAGAGGGAGTCGGCGCGCTCCTCGTACGATTCGCCGATCCCGATCAGGATGCCGGTGGTGAACGGGACGTTGGAGCGGCCCGCGTCTTCGAGGACGCGCAGGCGTACGGCCGGTTCCTTGTCCGGGGAGCCGTGGTGCGGGCCGCCCGGTTCGGACCACAGACGGGTGGCGGTCGTCTCCAGCATCATGCCCATGGACGGGGCGACGGGCTTGAGCCGCTGGAGGTCGGTCCAGGTCAGCACGCCCGGGTTGAGGTGCGGGAGGAGGCCGGTCTCCTCCAGGACCCGGATCGCCATGGCACGTACGTACGCGAGGGTGTCGTCGTACCCCTCGGCCTCCAGCCACTCCCGCGCCTCGGGCCAGCGGTCCTCGGGCCGGTCGCCGAGCGTGAACAGCGCTTCCTTGCAGCCCATGGCGGCGCCCTCGCGGGCAATGGCCAGCACCTCGTCGGGCGACAGGAACATCCCGTGACCCGCGCGCCGGAGCTTGCCGGGGACGGTGACGAAGGTGCAGTAGTGGCACGTGTCGCGGCAGAGCCGGGTCAGCGGGATGAAGACCTTGCGGGAGTACGTGATGACACCCGGCCGGCCCGCGGCTTCGAGCCCGGCGTCGCGCACCCGGGCGGCCGAGGCGGCGAGATCCGTCAACTCGTCGCCGCGCGCCTGGAGCAGAACGGCGGCCTCGGTCACATCGAGAGCGACACCGTCGCGGGCCCGCTTGAGGGCCCGCCGCATGGAGTTGGTGGTCGGGCGTCCGCGCTGAGGATCGGTCATGGAGCGAGCATACGATCGAGGCGCGCGGCCGAAACCCGGGCACTCCACTGAGCAGGACACCCCGGACCGGAAGTGCCCGTACAGGCAGCCGTTCTAGTTCGGCCGGTCCTCGCGCAGCGACAGGTTCAGCCGCTCGCTCGCCAGCCGCATGTGCTCCGCCATGGCCGCGTCCGCCGCCTCCGGGTCACCGGCCCGGATCGCGTCGAGCACCGCCCCGTGCTCGTGGAGTGTCCCGCTCACCGTGCCCTCGATGTCCCCGGCCCGCTCCATCCACACCTGGAGCAGCGCCCGGATCGAGTGCAGGATGTCGCTCAGGACGGTGTTGCGGGCGATGTTCGCCGTCTCCAGATGGAAGGCGATGTCGGCGTCGATGAACGCCTTGACGTCCGTGCCCGCCTCCCGCATCCGTTCCAGGTGGCCGGCGAGGCGTTCGACGTCCTCGGCGGAGGCCCGGTCCGCGGCGAGCCGCGCCGACATGCCCTCCATGAACGTACGGACCTCCACCAGGTCCTGCGTACGCCGCTGACCGAGCATCAGCCCCCAGTTGATCGCCCGCGGCAGGAACTCCGACGTCCCCTCGCGCACGTACGAACCCGACCCCGGCCGGATCTCGATGATGCCCAGCACGTCCAGCGCGGAGAGCGCCCCGCGCACGCTGGAGCGCGCGACCCCGAGCGCGTCGGCGAGCTGCCGTTCGGCGGGCAGCCGTGTACCCGGCTTCAGATTGCCCTCGGAGAGGTGGTCGAGGAGCCGCTTGGCCACCTCGCTGACCGAGGATTCACGCACGACAGGGCGCAGAAGTGACGTCAGATCGGGCACTTCGGACTGCGTGGAATCGGGCTCTTCGGGCTGCGTGGACACGTCGCCAAGTACATCAGACGTCGCCGTGTCCGGCTGGGGCGGGAGCACGGTAGCGCGCTCATCGGTCATCTTGACCCGCTCGTCGGAGCGACGTACGTCACTTTGGTTAATTGGTGACCAATTTTGGATTCGGGGCTAGCGTGTGTGCTGTCAGCGGGCCGGACATGGGTGTTTCTCCCCTATCCCCCCTTTGTCGCCATGTGACATAGAGCCGGACAAAGCGGTCCGGGAACCGAGGAGTCTCCATGGGCGCCACCGCGCATTCAGCCGAGAGATCAGCCGTCGAGAGATCGGCCATCAAGAAGGTCTCGGTCCGGCTCGTCCCGTTCGTGGCCCTGATGTTCTTCGTGAACTATCTGGACCGGACGGCGGTCTCCTTCGCCGAGCCGAACGGAATGGGTCAGGACCTCGCCCTCACCGCGGCGCAGTTCGGCTTCGCCTCGGGGATCTTCTTCATCGGCTACATCATTCTCGAAGTGCCCAGCAACATGGCGCTGCACAAGTTCGGCGCCCGCCGCTGGCTGGCCCGGATCATGGTGTCCTGGGGCATCGTCGCACTGCTGTTCACCTGGGTGCAGAACACCGAGCAGCTCTACACGCTGCGGTTCCTGCTCGGTGTCGCCGAGGCCGGCTTCTTCCCCGGCGCGATCCTCTTCCTGAGCCAGTGGGTGCCCTCCCGGCACCGTACGAAGGTGCTCGGCCTCTTCTACCTCGCCCAGCCGCTGACCACCGTGATCGGCGCCCCGCTGGCCGGCTGGTTCATCAACCAGCACGGGCTCTTCGGCCTCGAAGGCTGGCGCGTGATGTTCCTCGGCGTGTCCATCCCGGCGATCCTGCTCGGGATCATCGCCTGGTTCTACCTGATCGACCGGCCGGCCGATGCGAAGTGGCTGACGGCCACCGAGAAGGAGTGGCTGACCGCCGAACTGGCCGCCGAGAACGCCACGAAGACCGGCGCGGACGAGAAGACGAACCACGGCCGCGAGGCCCTGAAGGCCGCCTTCACCAACAGCCGCGTCTGGACCCTGGCGCTGATCTACTTCGGCTTCATCTACGGCCTGTACGCCCTGGCGTTCTTCCTGCCGACGATCATCAACGGCTTCCAGGAGCAGTTCGACACCTCGTTCAGCGTCATGGACAAGGCCCTGATCACGGCCATCCCGTACCTCCCGGCCGCGATCGTCCTGTTCTTCTGGTCTCGGCACGCCACCAAGCACGGCGTCGGCAAGTGGCACATCGCGGGCCCGGCCGTCGTCGGCGGCGTCTCCATCCCGATCGCCCTCTACATGGGTTCGCCCGCCGCCACCGTCGCGGTCATCACGATCACCGCGTGTGCGATCTTCGCCGCGCTGCCGGTCTTCTGGTCGGTGCCGTCGCAGTTCCTCACGGGCGCCGCCGCGGCGGCCGGTATCGCCCTGATCAACACCATGGGCAACGTGGCCGGTTTCGCCGCCGGATACGTCACCGGCTGGCTGAAGGACTTCAGCGGCGACTACTACCTGCCGCTGTTCCTGGTCGGCGCCTTCATGCTCATGTCCGCCGCGCTGATGCTGTGGCTCGCGAACCGGTCCAAGGGCCAGGACGCGGGCCGGGGCCGGTCCCTCGTGGAGGCCCACTGATGACCCGTCTGTTCAACGACCCCGCCGCCTTCGCCGACGAGGCGCTCGAAGGCTTCGTCGCCGCCCACCCGCGCCGGGTCCGTCAGGTCCCCGGCGGCGTGGTCCGCGCGACCCGCACCACACCCGGCCAGGTCGCCGTCGTCGTGGGCGGCGGCTCCGGCCACTACCCGGCCTTCTCCGGACTGGTCGGCCAGGGCCTCGCACACGGCGCCGCGGTCGGCAACGTCTTCGCCTCGCCCTCCGCCCACCAGGTCCGCCAGGTCGCGAAGGCCGCCCAGACCGGCGGCGGTGTCCTCCTCGCGTACGGAAACTACGCGGGCGACGTCCTCCACTTCGGACAGGCCGCCGAGCAGCTGGCCGCCGAGGGCATACCCGCCCGCACGCTCGGCGTCACCGACGACATGTCCAGCGCCTCCCCGGCGGAGGCCCACAAGCGCCGCGGGGTCGCCGGTGACCTGGTGGTCTTCAAGGCGGCGGCCGCCGCCGCCGAGGCCGGGCACGATCTGGCCGAGGTGACCCGTATCGCCGAGCTGGCCAATGCCCGCACCCGCTCGTTCGGCGTCGCGTTCTCCGGCTGCACGCTGCCGGGCGCCGGCCACCCGCTGTTCACCGTCCCCGAGGGCCGGATGGCCGTGGGCCTCGGCATTCACGGCGAGCCCGGCATGGGCGAGCAGTCCGTCCCGACCGCCGACGGGGCGGCCGAGCTCCTGGTGGAGACCGTGCTCGGTGAACTCCCCGAGGGCGTGGACAGCCCGTACGGACAGCGCGCGGCCGTCATCCTCAACGGGCTCGGCTCGGTGAAGTACGAGGAGCTGTTCGTCGTCTACCGCCGGGTCGCCCAGCTCCTCGCCGAGGCCGGGGTGCAGGCCGTCGACCCGGAGGTCGGTGAGCTGGTGACCAGCTTCGACATGGCGGGCGTCTCACTCACCCTGTGCTGGCTGACCGACGAACTGGAGCCGCTGTGGACGGCCCCGGCGGATACCCCCGCGTACCGCAAGGGCGTCGTCGAGGCGGCGGACCTCGTCACCGTCGATGTCGAGGAGCAGACCGCCGACGACACCGTCCCGGACGCGACCGACGAGTCGCGCGCGGCGGCCCGTACCGTCCTCGCCGCCCTCCGCACCCTCAAGGACACCGTCGACACGCACGCCGACGAGCTGGGCCGGATCGACGCGGTCGCCGGTGACGGCGACCACGGCATCGGCATGCAGCGGGGCGCCACGGGTGCGTACGAAGCAGCGGTCCGCGCCGCGGAGTCGGGGGCGGGCGCCGGCACCCTTCTGCTCCGGGCCGCCGACGCCTGGGCCGACCGGGCGGGCGGCACCTCCGGCGCCCTGTGGGGCGTCATCCTGCGGGCGATCGGCACGGCGCTCGGCGACACCGGTCGGCCGACGGCCCCCGTGGTCGCCGCCGGGGTCGCTCAGGCGTCGGAGGGCGTCATGCGGCTGGGCGGGGCCGAGGTCGGCGACAAGACGATGGTCGATGTCCTCGTCCCGTTCGCCGCCGCCCTGACCACCGCCACCGGCGCGGGCCGCCCCCTGCCCGCCGCCTGGGACACGGCCGCGAGCACCGCGCGAGCGGCAGCGGCGGCCACCGCCGGTCTGCTCCCGCGCATGGGCCGGGCCCGCCCGCACGCCGAGAAGAGCCTCGGCACCCCGGACGCCGGAGCCCACTCCCTGGCCCTGATCGTCCGCGCAGTCCACCCCGTTCTCGCCACGACCCTGGAGAAGCACTGATGCCCGACCAGCCGACGCCCGGCCAACCGCCGTCCGGCCGCCCGACGTCCGACCGGCTCCGCATCGTCGTCGGTTCCGACGACGCCGGTTACGCCTACAAGGAAGCCCTCAAGAAGGACCTGGAGGCCAGCGACCTCGTCGGCACCGTCACCGATGTGGGTGTCGACGCCGACGGGCACACCGCGTACCCGAAGGTCGCCATCGCCGCCGCGGAAATGGTCGCGCGCGGCGAGGCGGACCGCGCCCTGCTGGTCTGCGGCACCGGCCTCGGGGTCGCCATCGCCGCCAACAAGGTCAAGGGCATCCGGGCCGTCACCGCCCACGACTCGTTCTCCGTCGAACGCGCGGTCCTCTCCAACAACGCCCAGGTCCTCACCTTCGGCCAGCGGGTCGTCGGCCTGGAGCTGGCCCGCCGGCTGGCCGCCGAGTGGCTGACGTACCGCTTCGACGAGACATCGGCGTCGGCCGCCAAGGTCGCGCTGATGAACGACTACGAGAACCAGCAGGAAGCCGCAGCCTGATGCCCGCCGCTCCGCAGAACCACCCCCGGGTCACGATCGGGGTGAGCCTGAAGATGTACTTCGGCCACCACGAGACCCTGAACTGGGCGCGCCGGATCGCCGACACGGCCGCCCACCACCCCGCCGTGACCAGCGGCACCGCCGAACTGTTCGTGCTGCCCGCGTTCCCCGCGATCGTCCCGGTGGCCGGCATCCTCGCCGGTACGGGGGTACGGACCGGCGCGCAGGACCTGGCGACCGAGGACACCGGCCCGTACACGGGCGAGGTCAGCGGCACCCACCTCAAGGAGATCGGCGCGAGCTACGCCGAGGTCGGGCACGCCGAGCGCCGCCGCCTCTTCGGCGAGGGCGACACCGTGGTGGCCGCGAAGACGGCGGCCGCCCTGCGCAACGGCCTCACCCCGGTCCTCTGCGTCGGCGAGCTCGACCCGGTCGCCCCCGCCGAGGCGGCGGCCCGCACGGTCGCGGAGGCGGCACGCATCCTGGCCACGGCCGCCCACGACGGCGCGCCCGCCCCGGTCGTCATCGCGTACGAACCGCAGTGGGCGATCGGCGCTCCCGAACCGGCCTCCCCCGAGCACATCCGCACGGTGTGCGAGGCCCTGACGGCCTGGCTGGCCACCGGGCCCGCCCTCACCGGCAGCCGGGTGATCTACGGCGGCAGCGCGGGCCCCGGCCTGCTGACCGAGCTGGGCACGGGCGTCGGCGGACTGTTCCTGGGACGTTTCGCCCACGACCCGGCGGCGGTGGAACGCATCCTCGACGAGGCGATGGCCCTGCACGCCCCCGCTACCGCCCCCGCCGCCGCCCACTCCGTGGAAGGAGCGGCCCGATGGCCTACGGACTGAGCACGTACGCCTTCTTCTGGCGGATTTCCGAGCGGGCCCCGAAGCCGCTCACCGTGCACGACATGCTGGCGCAGACCCGGGACTTGGGCGGCGAGGTCTTCCAGATCTGCGACTACCCGCTGATCGAGACGTTCGACGACGCGCAACTGGACGCGGTACGCGCCACAGCGGCCGAGTACGGCATCACGCTGGAACTGGGCACGCGTGGCGTGCGCACCGAACACCTCCTCGACCACCTCCGCATCGCGCGGCGCCTGGGCGTCACTCTGGTCCGCTCGATGCTGAACACGGCGGACCACCGGCCTTCCGTGGCCGAGGCGACCGCCCTGCTGCGCGAGGCCGTCCCCGCGTACGCGGCGGCGGGCGTGACGCTCGGCCTGGAGACGTACGAGCGGGTCTCCACCGACGACCTGCTGTCCGTCGTACGCGGCGTGGACAGCCCGTTCCTGGGTGTCGTGCTCGACCCGGGCAACAGCGTCGCCCGCCTCGAACGCCCGGTGGACGTCGTCGACGCCACCGCCCCCTACGTGGTGAACATCCACGTCAAGGACTTCTCGTTCTCCCGCCGTGACGGCTGGGTCGGCTTCACCTTCGCCGGCTGCCTCCTCGGCGAGGGCCTCCTCGACTACGGCCACCTGATCGACAAGGTCCGGCCGGACGAGAAGGGCATCAACCAGATCGTGGAGCACTGGCTCCCCTGGCAGGGCGATTTCACCGCGACCGCCCGCCTGGAGGACCAATGGACCCGGCACAGCATCAACACCCTCATGAGGAGTAAGTAATGGCCACCGAAAACACGACCGCATCCACCACCGTTGCCGTCATCGGGGCCGCCGGCAAGATGGGCCAGCGCGTCTCCGACAACCTGGTCAAGAGCGACTTCACCACCCTCTTCGCCGAGAACTCACCGGGGGGCCAGGAGCTGATCCGCGAGCTCGGCCGCGAACTGACCGACGGCGCCGAGGCGGCGGCACGGGCGGATGTCGTGATCCTCGCGGTGCCGGACGTCGTGCTCGGCAAGGTCTCCGAGCAGCTCGTCCCGGTCATGAAGCCGGGCGCGATCCTGCTGACCCTGGACCCGGCCGCCGCGTACGCCGGTCTGCTGACCCGCCGCGCGGACGTGCACAACGCGGTGGCGCACCCCTGTCACCCGTCGGTGTTCCTGGAGCGCACGACGAAGGAGGAGTGGGCCGACACCTTCGGTGGCATCGCCGCCCCGCAGGAGGTCGTCGCCTCCTTCGAGCCCGCCGCCGAGGCCGCCGACCCGAAGGCCCAGGAGCTGGCCGAGGCCGTCATCTCCACGATGTACGCCCCGGTCGTCGAGGTCCACTGGGTGACCGTCAAGCAGCTCGCCGTCCTGGAGCCGACCCTCGTCGAGACGATCGCCTGCATGGTCGGCGCCCTGCTGACCGAGGCCCTCCACGAGACCGTCCACACGGTGGGCGTACCGGAGAAGGCCGCCCGCGCGATGCTGCTGGGCCACACCCAGGTGGCGCTGGCCAACACCCTCAAGGGCTCGAACCCGTTCTCCGACGCGTGCCTGATCGCGATGGACTACGGCCGCGAGTCGATCGTCCGCGACGACTGGAAGAACGTCTTCGACGACGCCGAGCTGGACAAGGTCATCACGCGGATGCTCAAGATCAAGGAGATCAAGCGCTGACCTGACGCTTTCGGCACTTTCGGTTCCGTACGGGCCGGGCACCCCGCCACGGACGGGCGCCCGGCCCGTACGCGTCATGACGCGGGAGGGAGGCGGGGCTGCCCGCACACCTGGTGCGTGGACGCGGGCCGCGTCGGCCGGCCGTCACGTGAACCTGTGGCACGCGTACGCGTCGAAAGGGCCCTCGCCACCCCTCGGCCACGCTCCATGCCACCATCGTCAGGCTGCCGAGGAACGCCCGTCCGCAGAGACTTCATCGGGTCGGCCGCTGTCGTGCGCGGTAAAGGAAAACGCTGAGGTATCACCGTCCAGATCGATGGTGAGTGAGGCATCCAGCGCCTTGGCAAGGCGCGTCAGCAGGGCCAGGGTCGGCACGGAGTCACCGCCCTCGATGTGGGAGATCTGCGGTTGTGTCATCCCTGCACGACGGGCCAGTTCAGTCTGCGACAGTCCCAGTTCGGTTCGTCGGTCGTAGACGGCCTGTCCCAGCGCGAAGGCGTACCCGGCCTCGACGTACGCGGATGACTCCTCAACCGTCTCGCCCAGGAGCTTCCTGGTCTGTCGCGTCTTCCACTGGGAATGGTCCACGGCTATTTCTCCTCACTCCGGTCATAGCTGTGTTCTGCCGCGCCGTGGTCTGCCTCGCACACCTTTTGCGCTTGCTGAGCACGCTCCACCTCAGCAGTCTCGCGCTGCTTGGTCTTCCGGAACACCGTCAGCAACACAATGCGCTTCTCGGGAGCGAGCCAGTAGGTGATGCGCACTGCACTGCCGTCCATGGTGAAGCGCAGCTCACGTAACTTGCCACCAAGATGTCTGGAGTAGGGCTCGGCCAGAGTGGTGGGCTTGTCCGCGAGCATGTCAGCGGCCCGTTCGACCTTGTCGTACTGGGCATCGGCAAGCAGTGCCAGCCATTGCCGAACCTCCGGCTCGATTTCGATTCGCCAAGGCACGTCCACGAGCACGACTATACAAAAATTTATATAGAGCGGGAGTCGAAACGTTCACTTGTGAGCTGCGAGCCCCGTTCGGTCCTGACGCCGGATCGCGTGTCGTTCTCCTGCCGGTACGGGCCGGGCGCCCCGCCACGGACGGGGCGCCCGGCCCGTACGCGCGTCGTAACCGTGCCGGCTCCAGGCCGTGCGGCGCGAACCGCCGGTCGGCATCGGGCCCGTCGCGACAGGACGGTCCACGGCACCGGGAGGCCGTCGCGTACACAGCTTCGGCAGCAGATCCTTGCCCATGGCCTGCATAGCCTCGAAGGTGATGTCCAGGCCCTGCCCGTTCATCGGATTCTCGTTGATCCTCTCGGACGGGCCTCCCGACCCCTGAGCCGGCCCGTAACCGGAAGCTTCTGTGCGTCCCGATAAATCGCTGGATCCGGCCTCGACACATTCGCACCGGGCACCGGGCACCGCAATCACTGCCCGCACTGCCTGACCAGCCTGCACGTCGATCTGCGGATACCGGGCGACCGCGCGTCCGACTGCCGCGGGCGGATGACGGCACTCAGTCTGTCCGTAAGGCAGGACGGCGAGTGGGCGGTCATCCACGAGTGCCTGACCTGCGGCGAGTTGAGCGCCAACCGCATCGCGGGGGACGACAACGCCCTCGCCCTGATGCGGATGGCGGTACGCCCGCTGTCGGACACCGCCATCCCCGTACGAGCACTGCTCACGCTCTGACACGGGGGCGCCCGGTCACCGCCGTCACGGCGACGGCGGTGACCGGGCGCCGAGGGCGGTGCGCGCGCCGTCTGGCGTGTCCGGGTCTGGCCGGCCGCTCGCGGAGCCGCGCGGCTCGGGCATGGTCGAGAAAAAACGTGACGTGTGGGGGGTGTGGTGTCACGTTGTGCGGATGGGTGTCCGGGACCCGTGAGCCCTGCGCTTGCGGCCGGTGACGGTCGGACGTATCACTCGGAGAGCAGCGCGTTGAGTTCGGGGAAGGCGATGCCTTGGGCGAGGGAGTCGTAGTCGCCGGTGCCGAAGAGCTTCTGTGCGGCGCGGCGGGCGACGGCGTAGGCGGCTTGTGCCACGCCCGAGCCGAGACTGATGCGAGCCACGCCGAGGGCGCCGAGCTCGGCAACGGTCGGGGCGCCGGGACCGGCCATGACGTTCAGCGGTACGGAGATGTCCCTGGCCAGCGCCGCGATGGTGGCGGTGTCGGTGACGCCGGGGACGAAGACGCCGTCCGCGCCCGCATCGACGTACATGTGCGCCCGGGCCAGGGTTTCCTTCAGCCGCGTGTCCGGGTCGCCGAGCCCGAACAGGAAGGTGTCGATACGGGCGTTGAGGAACAGGTCCGCGCCTGCCCGGTCGGCGCTCTGCCGGGCCGCGGCCAGCCGCGCCGCGAGCTCTGCCGGAGGCCGGGTGCCGTCCTCGATGTTGACACCGACGGCGCCCGCCGCGAGCACCCCGGAGACCGTTTCGGCAACGCCGGCGGCGTCGTTCCCGTACCCGCCCTCGATGTCAGCGGTGACCGGAACCGCGACGGCGGCGACGATTCGGGCGATCAGGTCAAGTGCTCGGTCGCGGCTAAGGACGTCGCCGTCCGGAGAACCCAGCGACCAGGCGACGCCGGCACTGGTGGTGGCGATCGCCGGGGCGCCCGCGGCCTCGATGACGCGGGCGCTCGCAACATCCCAGGCGTTGGCGAGCGGGAGGGGTACGGGCGGGATGTGCAGGGAGCGGAAGAGGCGGGCTTTGTCCGACTGTGTGGTGGTCACGGACGCAGTCAAACACCGACCGCCGCCCATCGTCTGGCAAGAATCCGACATGGACGTCGGCCTCGGATCAGTCGGGCAGAACGAGTGGTTCGACCGTTCCTAGCCAGTGTGCATGAGTGAGTCTTGGACCCACTGATGTGTACTGGGCGCATCCCGAACGGTGTTGGATGCACTCGGTCCCCGCTTTCGCGTCCCGTTCGGCGGCACGTCTCCAGGGGCGTGGTCCGTTGCGGGTGGGCGGGTTCCGTCACGCCCCCGTGCACCTGGCCCGGCCTGGGCGGTCCGATGCCCCGCACGATCTCTCCGGTCGTGTGGGGGCGGTGCCGTCCGACGCCGGACCGGGTGTCCGAGGGCGCGTCGTCCGATCGCGATACCGGCGGCATCATGACGGGACATCTTTCGCTTGGGGGTGACCAGTGGCTTCTGCCAGTGCTGGGCACCCCACATCGAGGTGTAGGCGGGGTCGACCGCGACAATGCTCAGGCCGTGTTCGGCGGCCATGGAGACCAGCCGGGCCTTGAGCTTCCCGGTCGGAATACCGGAGATCAGCTGCCGGAACCGTTTCCTGCGACCATGTTTCTCGCGGGTCTTCTCGGTCGTGAAGTCGAGGTCTTCGATGGCGATCGCGGTAACACCGGCCTGCTTGGCCCAGTGGAGCAGGCGGGTCAGTGCGTGGCGGATCTGTGCGTCGCGGTGAGCGGTGGTGCCGGACAAGTCGTAGGGGAAGCGGTGCGGGTCGCCGATCGGATTGCCATGCTGGTCGAGGTGGTAGGCGGCGAAATGATCAGCGTTGGTGTCCACGCCGATCACGCCCCGGGCGCGGGCGGTGGCCAGCGGGATGGTCTGGACGGCGGGGCGTTGCCAGGACGCGGTGAGGTACCAGCGGCGACGGTCGGTGTCGAGGTGGATGCGGTAGGCGACGGACCGGTTCGCGACAATGCGGTCGGCCCACTCCTGGCCCCGGTGCGTGAATGCCACGGTGGGGGTGAGGGTGTACCGGCCGTGCTTGGCGTTGGCCAGGTGTGCGAGCGGGGCGGGCAGTTTGATGCTGACCTCGCCGTCCGGGGTGACGCGGATCGTTTCGTTCCCGAACCGCTTCCCCGACTCGCCGTCGGCAGCGATGAACCAGCGCTCCGCCTCCCAGCGTTCCCGCCACTGTTCCTCGGTCAGCCGGGCCTGGGTGAGGTGGTGGCGGGTGTTGAGAAGGCGTCTGCCGCCCCGCACGACCCGGACGCGTCCGGCCTGCCGGTCACGGACCGCGGCAGCATGCCGCGCTTCCAACGCCGCGAGACGGCGGGACTTGTGGAACCACTCGCCCTTGGAACGGTAGCCACCGGCTGCCCGCTTGGTGCCCCTCGCGCCGACCGGGAGGGACAGGCGGTGCCGCAGCGTCCCGATCCCGGCCTCCAGACTCCGGATGTGCGCGGCCTGGCAACGGCGCGCCAGCGCCCACTGATCATGCGTGGCCTTGGTGATCGCCCCCGCGATCCGCGACGACGACTGTGCGGTCAGGTCCCGCTTGCGCGAAGCCCAGGTCTCCTTGCTGTGCTCCAGACCATCCGCACAACGGGCCCTGAGATCACGGGAAGCGAGCGCGCCCTGATGCTCACCGACCGCCCGCAGAACCTTCTCGTCCTGGGGCGTGAGGTGCTTGAGACGGTCCCGAACCGCCACCCCGCAAGGCCCGGGCACCACGAACGGTGCCGCCAGCTCCCGCACACCACCCACCACAACACCCCCTCCCACGAGACCGGACACCCGCTACCCAGCCCAACGAGCACCAGCCGCCAAGGTCACCCATTCGGCCCCAGAACCCCCGTTCCCACCCCCGCGAACCCGCCGACAGGACCCACTCCTGCTCACTAAAACTCACTTCAGCTCAGCAAACCGACAGCAGCTCACAACCGTTCACAGACAGCAGTTGCAGAGGCTCTTGGGTGCCGGCCGCATGCGAACTGTGGAACTTCAGGTCATGACAACCGACCGGGAAGAGCACCCCAGCCTGGATGCCTCGTTCACGCTCCTCACGCCCAAGGGCCGCCAGGAGGCGGCGTACACGGAGACATACGGTCATGCGCGGCTGATCACTGACCCAGAGGAAGTCCGGGTCTTCAGCGAACGCTATGGGATCATCCGAGCGCAGGCTCTCACCCCGAGGGAGTCCCTGACGCTGATCGAGAAGATGCTGGGAGAGCTATGAACACCGAGCAACTGCACTGGTTCAAGAGCAGCCACAGCGACGGCGAAGGCGGCAACTGCATCGAGGTCGCCTACGACTGGCGCAAGTCCAGTCACAGCTGCGGAGAGGGCGGCGCCTGCGTCGAGGTCGCGACCTGCCCCACCACCGTCCACATCCGCGACTCCAAGGTCACCCAGGGCCCCCACCTCGACGTCGCCCCCGCCACCTGGTCGGCGTTCGTCGCGTACGCGCAGCTGGGGTAGCCGCCCTGGGGAAGGCCAGGGAGACGATGTGGCCGTCGAAACCGAACGAACCGGCGATCCCGGCGGCCCAATTCCCCCGACGGTGCAAGCCCATGCACGATCGTGATCCCCGCGTGATCCCCACCCCGTAACCTCCCGTCGGCCAGGGGATTTGCGGGGTACGCAATCAAGGCGGGGGCAGGACATGACATACCGGCGCGCAGCGATACCGGCACTGGCCGGAGGACTGCTGCTCACGGCACTTCTGTGGTGGGCGGGGGCGAGCGTGAACGCGCTGCACCTGTCGGGCACCGCCGACGCGATCGGCGGGCGGGCGGCCGCCGATCTCGAATACTGGCTCAGTCCCTGGTCGTACGATCCCCCGGACTCGGTCCGGCTCGGCGCCGAGGTGTCCGGCGGGATCGGGGACACGGCCGTGACCGACGGCAGCCGCTACCTCTCGCTGTACGCGACCGGGATGCAGATCAGGTTCGTCGCGGTCTTCGCCTTCTTCATACCCGGGGCGCTGCTCCTGGTACGCAGGCTGCCGCCGGTACGCGGCCGGCTCGTGGCCGCACTGCTCGCGGTGTGGGCCTGGGGCCTGGTGGCCGGGACGCTGGCGGTGACCGTCTCCGCGCCGTGGCTGATCGCCGCGCGGGGGCGCGGCAGTTACCGCTTCCTGCCCCAGTTGGCGGGGGTGATCTCCTCCGGGCGGCAGATCCTGACGTTGATCGCGCTCGTCGCGGCGGCGGCCACCGTGCTCGTGGCGTGGGTCACCGCCAAGGGTGCCGGTGTGCTGCCACGGCAGAACGTTCCGGCACGCGCCGCCCGCCTGGCCGCCACCTCCGGGACCTTCGTCGTCGCGCTGTCCTTGGTGGTCCTCTCGTACCAGCCGGTCGCCGCGACCCTCCAGAGCGTCCCCGTGTCCGGGCGGCTGCTCTCCGAACCGGGCGATCTCCTGCGCCAGTGGCTGCTGCTCGGGGCCTGGGCGGGCCCGGCGGGTGCGCCGGTCGGCCACTGGCTCCTGTACCGCGCCCCCGACGTACTGCTGCTCGCCGTGGTGTGGTGGTCGCTGCGGTGGCTGCCCGCGCTGCTGACCCGGGCCACTGTTCCGGCGATGGCGGTCGGCACGGTCTGTGCGACCGTTATCGGGCTGCTGGCGAGCCAGTTGCTGCAGATCGTGACGACTGCGTCGGACTCGGGCATGCGCTGGGGGCTCGTACACCTGTCAGCCGGCCTCGGTGGCGGCGTCCCGGCCGCCCTGACCTGCGGTCTGGTGGCGGGCGTCGCGGCTGTCGTGACACTGCGGTTGACCGCAGGCCGCACGGAATCCACCGACGCCACGGCCCCCGGCCCGCCTGCCGCAATGCCGGACCCGCACGGGTGAGGGTGTCCCTATCCTGTCCGGATGACCACTTTCCCAGAACTCGTCATATTCGACTGCGACGGCGTACTCGTCGACAGTGAACGAATCGCCGTGCGCATCCAGGTCGAAGTGGGTGCCGAGCTGGGGTGGCCGCTCACGGCGGACGAGGTGATCGAGAAGTTCGTGGGCCGGTCGGCCGCGTCCGTCGGCGAGCTGATCGCCGCCCGTCTGGGGGCGGGCCCGGCCGCCGCCTGGCAGCAACGCTTCGAGGACCTCAACCGCGACGCCGTGGACACCGAACTCGTCGCGGTCGACGGCATCCACGAGGCGCTGGCCGCCCTCACGTTGCCCACCTGCGTGGCGTCGAGCGGCAGCCACGAGAAGATGCGCCACACCCTCGGCCACACGGGTCTCCGCGCACACTTCGAGGGCCGGATCTTCAGCGCGACCGAGGTCGCACACGGCAAGCCCGCCCCCGACCTCTTCCTCCACGCGGCCCGGCAGATGGGGGTGGATCCTGCGGCCTGCGTCGTCGTCGAGGACAGCAAGTACGGGGTCCAGGCGGCACGTTCGGCCGGTATGCGAGCGCTCGGCTACGCGGGCGGGCTGACCCCGGCACACTGGCTGGAAGGTCCGGACACCGTGGTCTTCGACGACATGCGCAAACTGCCGACACTCCTGACGGAGATCTGACTGCTGATCACCCCGGTTTCCTCGCACGTAGGGAACGTCGGGGCGAGCTCCACTCTGTTGGCCGGGCCCCTCACTCCCAGTGAGGGGCCCGGCCTTTTTGATCACACTGCCGATGTCAGCGGGCGACCGCCTTCGTCGCCTTGCTGGTGGCGGAACCGCTGGCGTGGCCGGTGCGGCGGGCGGTCACCTTCACGGTGATCTTCTTGCCGCGCTGCGCGGACTTGAGCGTCAGCGACGACTTGGTCGCACCCTTGATCACCTTGCCGTTCTCGTACCACTGGTAGGCGTACGAGGTCGGGGCGGGCGTCCAGGTGCCGTGGGCGGCCTTGAGCGTGCGGCCCACCTTCGCCGTGCCGGAGATCGTGGGCTGCTTGGTGGCCTTGGGCGCGCTGCCCGTGGCGATCTTGACCGAGGCGGTCGTCGCGGAGCCGTTGGCGTGGCCGGTTCGGCGGGCCGTGACGGTGACCGTGACCTTCTTGCCGAGCAGTGCCGCCGGGACGGTGTACGTGGACGCGGTCGCGCCCTTGATCGCCTTGCCGTCGGCCTTCCACTGGTAGGCGTACGAGGTGGCGGACGGAGTCCAACTGCCGGACGCGGCCGTCAGCTTGGCGCCCACCTTCGCCGTGCCGGTGATCTTCGGGGCGGTCGTCGCCCTGGGCGCCGCGCCCTGGGCGGCCGTGACCGCCGTCGAGGTGGCCCGGACGTCCGGGGTGCCGGTGCGGCGGGCCGTGACGGTGACGGTGAGCTTCTTGCCGAGCAGTGCCGCCGGGACGGTGTACGTGGACGCGGTCGCGCCGCTCACCGGCTTGCCGTCGGCGTTCCACTGGTACGCGTACGAGGCCGGGGCGGGCGTCCAGGTGCCGGTGGTCGCGGTGAGGCGGTCGCCGACGCGGGCCGTGCCGCCGATCGTCGGCAGTGCGCTGTTCCTGAGCGAGGCCGCTGTGACCTCGAAGGAGCCGAGCCCGTACTCCCAGTTGTTGTGGGTGATGACGCCGAGGTACCAGGTGCCGACGGGGGCCCCGGTCAGGTCGAGGACGGCCGTCAGGGTCTTCCGGTCCGCCGAGACCTCGACGGTGGTCGATTCGATCACCTTGCCGGAGAGCTGGATCTGTACCTTGTCGTCCTTGTGCAGGGACGTGCCGGTCACCCGGACCGTGACCTTGCCGCCGGCGGCGCCGGTTGCCGGGGAGACCGACCCGACGCTCACCTTCTCCGGGCCGCAGATGTTGGACGAGCAGACCGCCTCGGCCTTGTACGAGGTCCTGGATGCCGTCTCCGGCAGCGAGAGGACGAGGATGCTCGGTGTGGTCTCCTTGGTGTACGGCTCGCTCACGCCGCATTCGTAGCCGGTGGGGATGAAGCGCATGCAGCCGTTGTCGAGGCTCGAGTCGTACAGCGCGGGTACCGCCGTCTCGGTGGCGCCCGTCGTGTCGCTGATCTTCATGTCGAAGCGGTCGCGGTACGCGGTGGGCAGCGCGGCGCAGACCGCGGTGTGCTGCTCGTCGAGGGTGCCGGTGACCGGTCCGTATCCGTAGGCGACGCTGGGGACCTTCTCGCACTCGGCGGCCGGTCCCTGCGCGCCGGCGATGCGCAGGGCGTCGAAGCGGTAGGAGTCGGCGGCCTTCAGCTCCGACCGGACGGTGACCAGGACCTGGTAGTGGGTGGAGCCGGTGACGGCGCACGCCTGGTTCTTGTTGCACAGGGCGGTGCCGTCGGCGTCGTACACCACCACGTTCGCGGTGCCGAGCGCATCACGGACGTTGATGTGCAGGCTGTCCTTGGCGTCGGCGGTGGTCACCTGGCGGCAGCGCAGCTCGCCGGGGGCGCCCATCGCGCCGCCGGTGGACGGACCGCCGACCTTCGTCGCCGGATTCGGGGTACAGCTCTTCGCGGTCGCGGTGACGTCACGGCGGGTCAGGGTGTAGTCGGCGGCGGTGTCACGGCCGGTGACGAGCACGGTGTGGGCTACGCCGGGCGCCAGTTCGCAGGTCGTCCAGGTGGAGAGGGACGAGTAGATCGAGCAGACCTGCTTGCCGTGGGGGTCCAGGACGGTGAAGGCGGCGGCGGCCGTGGTGCCGGGGGCCGCCTGGAGCTGGAGGTTCTCCTGGGCGCTGTGGTCGTCGGCCGGAATGCTCAGGCAGTGCGAGAAGACACCGTCACCGGTGGAGAGCCGGGCCGTCGGACTCGTCGTGGTGAAGTTCCCCGCCGGAATGGCGGGACAGTTGCTCGCCGCGTCGGTGCGGTGCAGGGCGAGGGCGTACGAGCCGGTCGGCTCCGACGAGTCGTCGGTGGAGACCAGGGCGCGGAACGGGGCCTTGCCGGTGAGTGCGCACGTACCTGCCGAGAGGTCGCTCCGGTCGCATCGCTGAACGCCGTCGGCGTCGACGACGGTCACCTCGGGGCGCGGCTCGGTCCCGTTGAGGGACTTCAGCACGGCCAGGCGGGCGTCCGCGGGGAGCGGCAGGGCCAGACAGTCGATCTCACCGGCCGAGGTGAACGTGGAGCGGTACAGGCCGAGTTCGACGGGCTCGCAGCCGGTGGTGGCGGAGCCGTCGAAGATGAGGGTCGGGTCGTCGGTGAAGACGGTGTAGTCACCGGCGGCGGGAAGGCTGCAGCCGTTCCAGGTGGTGCAGACGGTCTTGCCGTCCCGGTCGTACACGGCGAGCACCGAACGGGCGCCGTCGTGAACGGAGTACACGTTGTAGCGTCCGGCGGCCGGGGCGGTGAACGTCTTGCAGCCGCTGGCCGGGTCCGCGGTCGTGGGTGCGGAGTTGTACGCGCTCAGGGGGACGTGGGTGCAGCCGGCCGGGTCGGAGATGCGGCGGACGGTGAGGGTGTACTCGGCCGGGAAGCCCCGCTCTGCGTAGCTGACCTGGGAGAGGACCCGGTACGGGCCGTCGCCGGACAGTACGCAGCCCTCACTGTCGTCCTCGTTGAAGGGGTGGCAGATCCGGGCACCGGTCTCGTCGGTGATCCACGACATGCTCTGGCCGTACACGGTCGTCGTGATCTTATTGGTGATCCGCTCACCGGGCCTGCCCGTGAACGGCTGGCACTGGATCGCGTTCGCCCCGGTCGCCGAGCCGACGACGGGTGCGGTGTCCCAGGCGGTGCTGATCTCCGGGGCGCAGCCCTTGGTGGTGCCGAGGGGAACGACGGCGACGGTGAGCCTGCTCGGCTCGGCCCAGGTGTTCACCAGTTGGAGCGTGAAGGCGCCCGCACGGGGCAACTCGCACCAGCCGGCGCCCCATTCGGGGTCGTAGCAGTCGATCTCCGTCTCGCCGTCGAAGACATGGGCGTACGTGTTCGCCGCGCTGTCGATGAGCACGACCTTGTGCAGGCCGGGCGCCTCGGCCGTGATGGTGAGGCAGGCCGTCCCGTCCGAGGGAACGGTCACGACGCCTTCGGCCGGGACGTCTTCGCCGAAGGCGGAGAGAGGCAGCGCGGCACAGTTCTCGTCGGCCGGGGCGGCAGCCGCGGGTGCGGGGGCCGCCTCGGCGGCGTACGCCCGGCCGGCGCCCGCGGGAATCAGTAGGGAGAGCAGGACGGACAAGGTGAGCAGCAGAGCGGTGTGTGCCGCGAATCTCGCGGCCGTACCTGGGCGGTTGGGCATTCCGTTCCCCCCGGACCGGTGAAGTGAGCACGTTCCGCCGGGACTTCGCGAACGACGAGCGAACGCGGTGCGGCCCGGAACGCACGCAACATGTGTGCGATTTGTAAAGACCGCATATGATAATCGCACACACGCGCCGTCCTGCGAACCCGTATTGCGGCCGGATGCCGGATGCCCGGAGAAGCGCCCCGCTACGGGGCGGGCGGCAGAGCCCGCGCCCCTTTGTCGGCGGGCCGCTACAGGTACTCCGCGTACGCGTCCAGCGTCCGCAGCACCTCCGCCTCTTCGGCCGGGGGCAGTTGGAGGACGACCTCCTCGATGCCCAGATCCGCGTAGTGCGCCAGCTTCCCCGGGCTCGGGAGTACCGCGTAGGGGACGACCTGGAGGTGCTCCGGGTCACGGCCGGCCGATTCCCAGACCTCGCGGAGCTTCGGTACGGACTCCGCCAGGCCCCGGCCGCCGATCGGGAGCCAGCCGTCCGCGTACTGCGCGATGTGCGCGAACAGCTTCGGGCCCGCCGCCCCGCCGATCAGGGTGCGGGGGCCGTTCACCGGGCCGCGGGGCTCCTGGATCGGCTTCGGGTACGCGTGGCTGGCGCGGACCGAACCGAACTCGCCCTCGTACGCCGTCGGTTCGTCCGCCCACAGGGCACGCATCAGGGCCATGCGGTCGCGGACGAGTTCCCGGCGCGTCGACCAGTTCACACCGTGGTCCGCGGCTTCCTCGATGTTCCAGCCGTAGCCGAGGCCCAGTGTGAACCGGCCGCCGGAGAGGTGGTCGAGGGTGGCGATCTGCTTCGCCAGGTCGATCGGGTCGTGCTGGGCAACGAGGGTGATGCCGGTGCCGAGGGCGAGGCGCTCGGTGACCGCGGCGGCCTGGGCGAGGGCGACGAAGGGGTCGAGGGTGCGGCCGTACTCCGGCGGGAGTTCGCCGCCCGCCGGGTGGGAGGTTTCCCTGCTGACGGGGATGTGGGTGTGCTCGGGCAGACAGAGCCCGGCGAACCCGCGCTGTTCGAGCTCGCGGGCGAGCCGCAGCGGCGTGATCGTCTCATCGGTGAGGAAGATCGTGGTGGCGATCCGCATACGAGGACTCCTCCGTCATGGTCCGGTGACGGCCCCAACGTATGCCGTGCGGTACGCGAAGCCGAGCGTCCGGAAGCCCGGAGGTCCGGAGGTCCGGAAGTCCGGAAGCCCGGGAGGCCGGGAGTTCGGAAGCCCGGGAGGCCGGGAGTTCGGAAGCCCGGGATCGGTCAATCCTCCCGCCATGTCCCGGGAGTTCACGGCGCGCGGCCAGGGCCGGGTACGTACGCTCGTCCCCGCCCGGCGCCGATTGCGCCCTCGGTAGAGTGACGGCCATGCGGATAAAGATCGTTACAGCCGTCATGGTCGGTGCGGTGGGCCTGTTGGTCACGGGGTGCGGGGGCGGAGATTCCGGCTCGGACGATGCCGGTAGCAAGTCGGCGGCGGCCTTCCCCGTGCTTCCGCAAAAAGTACCCAAGCCGCCGGCGATGCCGGAGGGGGAGCTGCAACCGTCGCCGGACGCCGACGCCCCGTTCAGCAGGAATTTGGCGTACGAGCTGCGCCGCAAGACCCTCGACATGGCCAAGGCCGAAGGGAAAACGGTCGGCGAGTGCCCGGATGACGTGGCCTCGAAGGCCGGTACGCGGGTGACCTGCACGATCACCTACGAGGGCCTCGAAGTGGTGTGGGATGTGACCATCGGCGACAAGTCCGGCTGGTCGGACAACGTGGTGGAATACAAAGCGGTCCCGCGCAAGGGCGTCCTTACCCGAGACGGCGCCGCCCGCCTGCTCTACGGCAACTACGACCCCGAACTCGTGCGCTGCAACAACATCCCCAAGGCCGTGCTGGTGCCGCTGAACGCGAAAACCAAGTACACGTGTCAGACCGTGGACAAGGGCAAGCCCGGCCTGGTCGAAGCGGCGAGGGTCACCGACGCCGGACCGCGGTTCTACTGACCACGACGCGTCGCTGCGCCGGCGGTCCGCAGGTGGGGCGCCCGAACCGGGCGGGCCCACTTCACCGACACCGACCGCCTCCACGTCAAGATACTTGACGTCGACATATGTGCCGTCTGCGCCGGTTTCGGCGTCCCTGTGCACGTCACGCCCGGGAGCGTCACAGTGGAAGGGGGGAGGGGGCACCCGGCGGGGCTGCCGGAGGAGGTATCCCGATGAACGTGACCGGCGAGAGCGGCGACCGGCTCCGGGACTACCGCGGCAAACGGCACTTCGACGCGACCGCGGAGCCGCGCGGAGACGGCGGGCGAACGGGTTCGGCGCCCTGTTTCGTCGTCCAGATCCACCAGGCCCGGCGCATGCACTTCGACTTCCGGCTGGAGGTCGGCGGCGTACTGAAGTCCTGGGCGGTGCCGCGCGGCCCGTCCGAGAACCCGCGCGAGAGGCGGCTTGCCGTCCCCACGGAGGACCACCCGCTGGAGTACCGCACCTTCGAGGGAGTGATCGCGAAGGGCGAGTACGGCGGCGGCACGGTGATCGTCTGGGACCAGGGCACCTACCGTCCGCTCAGCCACGACCGCTGGGGCGCGCCGGTGCCGTTCGAGCAGTCCCTGGAGGACGGGCACGCCACTTTCTGGCTCGACGGCACCAAGCTGCACGGCGAGTTCGCCCTCACCCGCTTCAAGGGCGGCAGCGGGAACGACGCCCCGGGCGAGGAGGTGTGGCTGCTGATCAAGGCGAAGGACGGCCAGGCCACCCATGACGGGCCGGACACGCCCGACCCGTACCGGGCACGGTCCGCCCGTACGGGGCGCACGCTGCAGCAGGTCGCCGCCGAGGAAGGGGGCGGGGCCCCGTGACCGCGCGCAGAACCGTGGAGGTGCTCCTCGACCGCTACGGCACCACCTATGCCGCCGAGGCCGGCATCCGGTTGCGGAACACACCGCAGCCGCTGTACCAACTCCTCGTGCTCAGCGATCTGTTGAGCGCCCGCATCCGGGCGTCCGTGGCGGTGGCGGCGGCCCGTGCACTGTTCGCCCACGGCCTGCGGTCCCCGGACAGGATGATCGGGTCGACCTGGCAGGAGCGCGTCGACGCCCTGGGCGAGGGCGGCTACCGGCGCTACGACGAACGGACCGCCACCCAGCTCGGTGCCGGGGCGGAGCTGCTGCTCGTCGAGTACGGGGGCGATCTGCGGCGGCTGCGCAGGGAGGCCGACGGCGACCTGGACATCCTGCGGTCCGGACTGCGCCGGACCCCGGGCATGGGCCCGGCCGGTGCGGACATCTTCGTCCGCGAGGTGCAGGCCGTGTGGCCGGAGACGGCACCGTTCCTGGACGGGAAGGCGCTTCAGGGCGCCGAGAAACTGGGGCTGCCCGCCTCGCCGGCGAATCTCGTACGGCTGGCGGAACAGGCCGGGCAGGCCGGGCAGGCCCACGAACAGGGGCCCGCCGAGCTCGCGGCGGCTCTGGTGCGTGCCGCGCTGGACAAGCACGTCGTGGACGACGTCGCAGCGTACGCGTGAGGCGTGAAGGCCCGAGGCCGAGGCCTCGGACCTGGGTCCTGAGGTCCGAGTACGCCCCGGCCGCCCCGGTGGGCCCGCCCCCGCACGGCGTACGCCCTACTCCGGCGGTCGCAGGTCCTGCACCCTCGTCCGGTACACCCACAGCAGCACGCCCGTCACCAGCACCGCCAGCGCGACACCGAGTTCCTTGTAGCCGCCGTACCCGGTGACCGAGAACCCGGTGGCGCCGACGACCAGGACGAGCGTCATGATCGCGGCGAGCAGCCAGGCCAGCGGGACGAAGAAGCCGGGGAGGCGGATCGGCCTCGGCAGGTCCGGGCGGTCCCTGCGCAGCAGCGCGAAGCCGGAGATGGCCAGGACGTGCGTGAGGATGTAGCCCAGGTTCCCGGTGACGAGGATGGCCAGCGGAGTCTTCAGGCACACCAGGACCAGCACATTGATGACCAGGGCGACCACCAGCGCACGGGTCGGGACGCCGCGCCGGTTCAGCACGCCCATCTGGCGGATCGTGATGCCTTCCTTGCCCATGTTGAAGAGCACCCGGGAGCCGTCGGCCAGTCCCGTGATCATGATGAGCAGCAGCGAGGCGATGAGGAAGACCGTCATCAACCCGCCTGCCCCGCCGGCGAGTTCCTGGAACGCGCCGACGTAGAACGTGGTCGGTTCCTCGCCGATCTTCTGCTCGCCCAGGTATCCGGAGAGGGCCAGCGGCAGCAGGACGAACACCCCGAGGGAGAAGAGCACTCCGGCCCGCAGGGCCCGCGAGGTGTCGCGGACGGTGTCCTTGTACTCGGGGGCGAAGGTGGCGCACACCTCCACGCCGAACGACGTCCACGCCATCACGTACAGCCACACCAGCGCCTCGCGGACCCCGCTCAGCCCGTGCAGGTCCCAGTGCAGTCCGGCCGTGGACCACTCGCCGCTGAGGAACGGCATCACGAGGAAGACCACGAGCGGCACCATCAGCATGCCGCCGGTCAGATAGATCACCCACATCGCGACGTGCAGCCCGATCGTGGCGGCGCAGAACAGCAGCACGATGACTGCCAGGCCCACAACGATGGGGAAACTGAGCTGTGCGGGCCCGAGTTCGGCGGTCCAGTTCTGGCCGGGGAACCACTGGGCCCGGACGAAGGAGCCGATGATGCCCGCGTAGATGGCGAGCGAGGTCGTCCACGGGAACCAGTAACCGACGCTGGCCAGCGGGCCGACGACCGGGGCCCGGGACTTCCAGCCCTCGGCGGCGTAGTGCGCGATGCCGCCGGACGACTCGGGGAACATCGCGGCGAGTTCGGTGTAGATCCAGTTGGTGGCCGTGGCCAGCACCATGGAGGCCGCCCACAGGGCGATGGCGCCCCAGGCGCCGAGACCGCCGATCGACGCGCCGAGCGAGGCCACGAGGGCGGCGGGCATCGTCAGCGACATGGCGAAGCCGTCGTACCAGCGCATCCGTTTGGCGAGGGCGGGCTGCTCCTGTCCGGTCTGCGGGGGACGGTCGGTGCCGTCGTGGTCCGTGGACGACGACGTGACGGGGTTGGACATGGGTGACCCCTTGGAAGAGCACGCGGAGTGCGGTGGGAGAAGGGGGCCGTACGGGCTCCGGCGGGCGCACCGCGCCAGGGTCCTTCGTTTGGATCAGGCCGGATCAGGGAGCGGGGCACGGTGCCGGGGCACACGAGCCCGGCGTGATCCAAACGAAAGGCCCCGGGTGCGTCACGCCGGAGCCCGTCCGGCAGGTGTGGGCGGGCGGGTCCGGCCGGCTCAGAGGTCGAGGACGAGCCGTGCCCCGCGGCAGCGGGATACGCAGATCAGCATGGTGGCGTCGGCTTCCTGCTCCTCGGGCGTGAGCAGCGCGTCGCGGTGGTCGGGAGCCCCGTCGATCACGGCGGTCTCGCACGTGCCGCAGATGCCCGCCTCGCAGGAGGACGGCACGTCGGCCCCGGCCGCCCGGACCGCGTCCAGCACGCTGGTGTCCGCGGGCACGCGCACGTCGAGGCCGCTACGGGCCAGGCGTACGTCGAAGGCGTGGTCGCCGTCCGGGGCCGGGGCCGGCGCGGTGAAGCGTTCCGTGTGGACCGGGCCCGGGTGCAGCTCGCGTACGGCATCGAGCAGTCCTCCGGGGCCGCACGCGTAGACGGTGGCCCCCGGCGCCGCGGCCAGGTATCCCGCCAGGCCGGGGTGGCCCGCCTCGTCCTGCGGGACGACGGTGACCCGGTCCGGCGGGAGTTCGCCGAGAAACGCCATCGTGGTGCGGGAACGGCCGCCGTACAGCATCCGCCACGGCTTGCCGACGACGGTCAGCCGGTGGGCCATCGCCAGCAGCGGGGTGATCCCGATACCGCCCGCGACCAGCAGATACTCGGGGGCGTCGACCAGTTCGAAGTGGTTTCGGGGCGCCGAGACCGCCACCCTGCTGCCCGCCCGCAGGCTCTCGTGCACGGCCGCCGAACCGCCGCGCCCGTCCGGCACCCGCAGCACGGCGATCCGGTACTGGCCGGTGTCCTCGGGGTCCGAGCACAGCGAGTACTGCCGGACGAGCCCCGGCGCCACATGGAGATCCACATGGGCCCCGGGCGTCCAGGGCGGCAGCGGCGCCCCGGACGGGTCGGCGAGCGTCAGCGACAGGACCCCGTCCGCGACGGCCCGCGCCTCCCGCACCTCCAGCACCCGGGTACCCGCCGGTGCCGCCACGTCGCACACCTCGGTCATGACGGCGTGCCGCCCGCCGCGTCTGCCTGCTTCGCCGTACGGTTCATCAACTCCACGAAGGCACGACGGTAGTTGATGGTGAAGAGGTCGGCGGGCACGGAGAACTCCGGCACCTCCGCGTCCCACGGGACCTCGCGCGGCGAGAGGTTCTCGACGACCGGCATGTCCTCCAGGTACACCATCTCCTCGATCCGCAGGCACTCCTCCAGGGAGTCGCCCTTGAAGTCGCGGTCGTTGGCAACTCCCCAGAAGATCTTGACCTGTTCGTAGCCGACGGGTGACGGGAAGCCCGCGACGACCCGGAGTCCGGCCTGCTCGTAGTGGTAACTGATGCTGGCAAAGCCGGGGGCCGTGCAGTGGTACGACATCATGCAGTCGCCCTGGTTCGCCCAGTCGCCGTTACCGGCGTCCAGCGGACGCTCCATGTGGACGTCGATGCCGTCGCGCCGCACCTGGAGCGGTTCGACGACCTCCGGGGTCGGGCCCATCGACACCTGGTGGACGAACGGGAAGTGCGCGACGTCGCGGAAGTTCTCGATCGCGGCGGCGACCCCGGTCGGCGAGTTCAGCGGGTTCGCGGCCAGCCACACCAGGTCGTGGCCGCGCCACTCCTCGGGGTCGTACAGCTCGGTGACCGGCTCCTCCAGCACCGTCCACACGTGCCCGAACCGCTCCACGGCCGGGTAGGTGCGGATCGCCGCCTTCGGCGGGATCTTCGACTGGTCGGGCAGCGAGGGCACGTAGGTGCAGCCGCCCTCGGCGCCGTCGAACCGCCAGCCGTGGTACGGGCAGCCGATCGAACCGCCGGTGACCTTGCCCTGCGACAGGTCCGCGCCGCGGTGCGGACATCGCCGCGCGGTCACCCGGGCGACGCCGTCGGCATCCCGGAACACGACGAGTTGCTCGCCGAGGAGCACGGCGGGTTCCGGGGTCTCCAGATCGACGGACCGGGCCACCGGGAACCAGCTGTGACGCATGGCCCGTTCGGCCTGTTCCCGTTTGGTCATGGGGGTGTCGGTGGTGCGGGGGGAAGTGGACATGAGGAACGTCCTTGTTCACGAGGGAGCCGAGCAGCGGCCCGGGAGTGGTATCGGAGGGGGTGGCGTCAGGTCAGATGCCGACGAGGAGCGCGCCGCCGTTGACGGGGATGGTCTGGCCGGTGACGAACGCACCGGTGTCGGCGGCCAGGAACGCGACCGCCTCGGCGATCTCGTACGGCTGGGCGAGCCGGCCGACGGGCACGGCGGCGACCTCCGCCTCGTAGTTCTCCGCCGGGACCATGCGCGTGGCGACGGCACCGGGAGCCACCGCGTTGACCGTGATCCGCTCGGCCGCGAACTCCTTGGCCAGGGTCTTCATCAGGCCCAACTGCCCTGCCTTGGACACCATGTAGCCGTAACTGTGACCGTCGGGCACCTGGCCCCACTGCGAGGACACGAACACCACCCGCGCGGCGGCGCTGCGCCGCAGATGGGGCAGGGCGGCCCGGGTCAGGTACAGCGGAGCCCGCACGTTGACGGCGAGCAGCCGGTCGAAGTCGGCGTCGTCGGTGTCGGCGAGCCCCGTCATGGAGAACATCAGGCCCGCGTTGTGGACCAGGATGTCGAGTCCGCCGAGCGCCGCCGCAGCGGACCCGATCAGGGCTTCGGCGCCCTCGCGGGAGGTGATGTCGGTGGTGAAGGTGTACGCCTCACCGCCCGCCTTCTCGACGGCGGCGGCGGTCTCGGCCAGCTCGGACGCGTCGAGGTCGGCGAGCGCGACCTTGGCGCCCCGGCCGGCCAGGGTGAGCGCGTGGGCGCGGCCCATGCCGCGGGCGGCGCCGGTGATCAGCGCGGCCCGGCCGGTCAGATCGTGCACGGAACCGGGGGCACGGACCTCCCCCTGGACGGCGGCGGTCGCGGCCACGGCGCTCATGCGGCGGCCTCCGGGTCCGTGCCGGTGCCGGCGTCCGTGCCGGTGCCGGCGTCCGTGCCGGCCTCCGGGTGCGGCTCGGTGACGTACAGCATGTTGCCGTCGGGGTCGTAGAAGGGCCGGTAGCGGTACCAGACACCGCTGGGGTGCTTCCAGACGATCTGCTCCTCGGTGACCCACTCCACCGTGCCGTCCAGCTCGGCGACGGCCGCGTCGAGGTCGTCGACCTCGAAGGCGAAGGAGTCCAGGCCCGGCGCGTTCTCGGCGTTGATCTCGGTGCGGCGCGGGGCGTGCTCACCCACCTCGGAGGTGAAGAGGTAGAGCGTGACGTTGCCCAGGTCGATGGCGGCCCAGCCCTCCTCCGGCTCGTAGGGGAGGTGGAAGGGCAGGCCCAGGACGCCGTGGTAGAAGTCCGCGAGGCGCGGCACGTCGTGGCTGAGGATGTCCATGTTGTCGATGCGCTTCAGTTGCAGCACGGGATCACTCCTTCGTGGATCAGAGGTCACCCGACAGCCTCTCCGGGCTTCGGGCGGGTGCAGGGCGGTCCGGGGATCACCCGCAGGGCGCGGGCGGCGGTGTCGAGGAAGACGGTCGCCAGGGTCCGGAACTCGTGGGGTCCTTCGGCGGCGGGATGCACGCACACGCCGCCGGTGTGGTCGCTCAGCGCGGCGAGCGCCTCGTCCGGGGTGAGGTCCGCGCCCCGGCCGTGGAGCCGTCGGCGGAGCACCTCGTACCGCACGATCGTGTCGGGGTCGGTGACCGGTTCGGTGTCGCCGTCGGCGGCGGGGCGGGTCAGGAAGTGGTTGGTGTGCAGCAGCAGACCGTCCGGATCGGGCAGCACATGGCCGATGCCGCCGGGCCATAGTTCGGCCGAGACGGCCGTCCTGCCCGCGGCGAGCGCGCCGACGACGGTGAGCGTGGTCGATCCGGTGGTCCCGGTGGACCCGGCGCTCCCGGCGATCTTCAGGGCGTGGGTGACGGTGGCCGCCTCGTCGAGGAGCCTGCGGGCCACCACGTGGACGGGCACGCCCATCCCGGAGCCGTCGCGCCGGTGGTGCAGGATGTTGAACAGGCAGCCCACGCCCCGGTCGTTGATGCCGATCTTGCCGACGACGCCGAACTCGGTGAGGGTGCGGGTGACGCGCCCGTCGGGGTGCGGGATCTCCCACTCCAGCCAGCTGTCGGCCAACGACTCGTACCAGTCCCAGTTCTGGGCCGCGACGGGCTCCGTCCCGGGCCCGCCGAGCGCCACGACGGTGGTGCACTCCCCGGGGCCCGGCCGGCCCGAAGCGAGGATCTCCGTACGGGCGTTGAGCGCGGCGACCCGGTTGACCGGCAGTCCCGCGCCCTCCGCGATGCCCCGGATCTCGTCGGCGAGGCCCGGCGCCCACGTGTGCACCCGGGCCAGTGCCGTCACACCGGACGCGTCCGTGTCGGGTACTCCGGCCCGGCCGAACAGCTCACCGTAGGCGTCGGCGGTGGCCCGTACCCGCTCGCGCCAGATCTCGCCGAACTCCCGCCCCCGGTCGCGGGGTTCGGCGACGGCGGAGGTGAACCGGGTGTGCGCCGACCGCACCGGCACGGCACTCACCGCGGGTCCGGGAGCAGCGCGGCCGGGAACGGCGGGGCCGGCAGCAGCGGGCGGACGTGGGTGGCGACGTCCGCGAGCGTGGCGTGCCAGGCGCCGCCCTGCCGCTCGATCTCCTCGACCAGCCGCACCAGTTCGGCGAAGCGCTGCGGGCGGCCGATGACCTCGGGGTGCATGGTGTACGTGACATGGCGGCGCTCGGCGCGGGCCGAGGTGTATTCGGTGAGCCAGGAGGTGTACAGCTCGCCGGGGGCCGCCGTGTTGCCGCCGGTGTCGATGTTCCAGCCGTAGCGCGGCCAGTCGTCCAGCGACCAGTGGACGGGCAGTTCGAGGAGCGAGCGCCCCTCCCAGCTCTCCCAGTACGGGCGGTCGTCGCCCATGCAGGAGGAGTCGTACCCGAAGCCGTGCTCCAGCAGCAGGTCGAAGGTCTCCGGGGTCATCTCCCACGAGGTGGAGCGGTACCCGGTCGGCACGGGTGCCCCGGCCCGGTCCAGCGCCTCAAGTCCGCGTTCGATCTCCGCGCGTTGCTCGTCGGCGCCCACCTTGTCGCTGCGCAGATGCAGATGCCCGTGGTGCGCCACCTCGTGGCCGTCGTCCAGGATCGCGCGGACGGTGTCCGGATACAGCTCGGCGGTGTGGCCCGGCACGAAGAAGGTGGAGCGGATGCCGTGCGCGGCCAGCAACCGCAGGATCCGGGGCACACCCCGGACCACGCCGTAGCGCCCCTCGGAGAGGGTGGTCAGCCGACGGGTGTACGAGGGACCCTCGCCGAGCCAGCCGGCCTCGGCGTCGACGTCGAAGGTGAGGGACACCGCCGCGCCGGCGCCGCCGGGCCAGGCGAAGTCCGGGGACGCGGAGAACACCGCGTACGCGGAAGGTTCGGAGGATTCGGGGGGTTCGTGCGGCCCGTGGGCCTGATCTGCCGGATGCATCGTCACGACTCGCTTTCGTACGCGACCACAACGGAAAACTACGCATCGCGTAGCTCTGGAGAGGCATGACTACGCGTTGCCATGCGCGAGCCAATGTACGGTGCGCAATACGCCATCACAAGGGGCTGGAGGGTGTGAAGTGCAGAAGATATTCAGGTGAAGTCACGCATTGCGCACCCACGCGATCTCACGGCTGCGCATTGCACGACAGACCGTCGCACCGAGAGAGTGCTTAGGATCGACAGCATGACCGACCTGGACGACCTCGATCACGCGATCATCGCGGCCCTGGAAGAGGACGGACGCCGCGCATTCCGCGAGATCGCCCGCTCCCTGAACGTCTCCGAAGGGACCGTACGGGCCCGGTTCCGCCGCCTGGAGGAGACCGGCGTACTCAAGATCGCCGCCTTCGCCGACCCGGGCCTTCTGCGCGCGGGACGCCTGGCCCTGCTGTTTCTCAAGGTCACCCCGTCGCACCACGAGTCCGTGGTGGCCGCGCTGTGCCGGCACCCCGAGGTCAGTTACGTCTCGACGATGCTGGGCAGGGCCGATGTCTTCGCCCAGGTCCTGGTCGCCGACGACAACGAGCTGTGGACCTTCCTCCAGCAGAAGGTCCGCCCGTTGGAGGGCGTCGAGGACACCGAGGCGGTCCCCGAAATCGCCGTCCACAAGCTGTGGTTCAACGGCAGGATCCCCCTGCCGACCCCGACGACGGACTGAATCAGCGGGCGTACCGGAATCTCCCGAACTCGCCGGAACGAATCGGCGATCCGGCTCCTCTGTGGGGTGACGCATCCCGTCACCACCGGCCACCGGCCCTCACAGAGGAGCACCCCCATGAACCCCACCCGGCGCGCACCCGTCGCGGCCGCCGCCGTCGCCACCGTCCTCACCGCCGACGGACTGCTGCACGTGCTCTGGTCCACCGGCATCACCTGGCCCGCGCACGACGCCACGTCCCTCTCCTACGCCGTACTCGGCATCGACGCGCCCTTCACCCCGCCCGTGGTCCTCCCCCTGGCCGCCGTGCTGTTCACCGGCGCCGCCCTGGTCACCGCCCGCGCCCGCCTGGGCCGCACCCACCGCCTGGGCCGGCTGCTCCAGGCCGGCACCGTGGCCGTCGCCTGCGGCACCGCGCTGCGCGGCCTCGCCGGGACCGCCTGGGCGTTCGGGCTGCGCACCGGGCTGGACGACGGGGCGGGCGACACGTTCCACTGGCTCAACCTGGCGCTCTACACCCCCGTCTGCCTGCTGCTCGCGGCCGCCGCACTCCGGGTGGCGGCCGGGGAGGAAGCCCCGACCCGTGACCGATGACCACGACCGCACCATCCGGCTGGTGCGCGCGGCCCAACACGGCGACACGATCGCCATGAACGAACTCCTCGACGCCCTCACCCCGTACGCGGACCGCATCTGCACGCCCATCGCCCTGGCCGACGGGCCGGACGCCGTCCAGGAGACCCTCGTCGCCGTCTTCCGCGGCCTGCGCTCCCTCAAGGAACCGGCGGCGCTGTACGGATGGATGCGCGCCATCGCCTGCCGGGAGGCGGTCCGTGTCGCGCGCCGCACCGCACGCTCCGTCCCGGCGGACCTCACCACCGTCCCTCAGCGCGGCGACCCGCAACTGGCCACCGACATAGGCGACGTCCTCGCCCGCCTCTCCCCCGAACACCGCGCCGTCCTCGTCCTGCGCGACGTCGAGGGCCTCGACGAACAATCCGCCGCCGCACTCCTCGGCCTGCGGGTCGGCACCGTCAAGTCACGGCTGCACCGGGCCCGGGACTCCTTCCGGAAGGCATGGACGTCATGACCGAATTCCCCCGCCCCCAGTGGCCCACCACCCCCGGCCTCGACCCGGTCCGCCGCCTGCACGCCCTCGCGGCGGGCGTCCGCGGCGCCCGCGTCACCACCCGCGAGATCCCCGCCCCCTACGCCACCGTCCACCCGCTCCTGGCGGACATCGACGGCGAACTGTCCCACCTGGTCCCCGACATGCGCCGCCTGAAGCTCACCCGCACGGACGGCGACCGCATCGAGGCCATGGCCCACAGCCGCTTCGGCATGCACGCCCGCTTCCACGGCGTGCGCCGCCCCGGCTGGCTCTGGCTGCAGAGCCGCTTCCTCCTGATCGGCCTGGCGGCCACCCCGTCCCCCACTGCCCCCGGCCACACCCTGGTCGCCTTCACGGGCGGCGTACGCGTCCCGGGCCGCGCGGCCCTGATCCCCATCGGCGTGGGCCGAGCAGGCCGCCGGGTCCTGGACCGTCTGGACGCCCGCCTGGGGGAAACCGGGCCGCACCGGGGCGGGCACGGTCACTGAGGCGATCCGGCCCTCAGTCCTCGACGACCAGCGCCGGAGTCTCCTTCGTCAGCACTTCACCGCGGAAGAACGAAGGGCTCCTGCGCGGGTAGAAGACACCGGTCGCCACGCCCGCCGTGACCGTGGCCTTCCCCGGGGTCCGCAACCGCGGGTGGACGCGGGCGTACGAGGCGGGCAGGGCCTCGTACGCGGACATCGCCAGGACCGTGCGGGCAAATTTTCCCGTGGGTGTCCGCTCAGCGGACACCCACGGGAACACGTACACCGCTCGCCGGTTCAGCCCGGCCAGACGATCGCCTGGAGTTCGCTGTACGCGTGCAGGGCGTACGAGCCGACGTCACGCCCGACACCGCTCTTCTTGAACCCGCCGAACGGGGCCTCCATGTTGCGCCCGATGGTGTTCACGCCGACCCCGCCGGCGCGCAGCCGCCGGGCCACCCGGAAGGCGCGTGCCACGTCCGAGGACCAGACGTAGTCGATCAGTCCGTAGTCGCTGTCGTTGGCGAGCGCGATGGCCTCCTCCTCGTCGTCGAAGGGGACGACCACGACGACCGGGCCGAAGATCTCCTCGCGGACGACGCGCATGTCGTTGGTGCAGTCGGCGAGGAGGGCCGGCGCGACGTAGAAGCCCCGGTCGGGTCCGGCCGGGCGTTCGCCGCCCGTGACGATCCTGGCCCCCTCCTTCCGCCCCAGCTCGATGTACGACTCGACGCGGTCGCGGTGGGCGGCGGAGATGACCGGCCCGACGACTGTTCCCCTGACCGTCGGATCGCCCACCGTCAGATGGCCCGCGTACGCGGCGAGCCGTTCGATCAGGGCGTCGTGGGCCGCGCGCTGGACGAGGACGCGGGTCGGGGCCGTACAGATCTGTCCGCTGTAGAAGGAGAACGTGGTGCCGATGCCCGCCGCCGCGGAGTCGAGGTCCGCGTCGTCCAGGACGACGGCGGCGCCCTTCCCGCCCAGCTCCATCAGCTGCCGCTTCATGGAGCGCCCGCACACCTCGGCGATGCGCTGCCCGACGGCGGTGGAGCCGGTGAAGCTGACCATGTCGACGTCCGGTGAGTCGACGGCCGCCTCCCCCGCGTCCGGGCCCGACCCGGTGACGACGTTGACGACGCCCGCCGGGACACCGGCCGCTTCGAGCGCCTCGGCCATCCGGTAGACGGAGAGCGGGTCCTGCGGTGCGGGTTTCACGACGACCGTGTTGCCCATGGCGAGTGCGGGGGCGATCTTGCCGGCCGGGTTGGCCCAGGGGTTGTTGTACGAGGTGATGCAGGTGACGACGCCGACCGGCTGGCGTACGGCCAGCGCCCCGAAGATTCCGGCCCGGCCCATCGGACCGGCCTCGTTGATCTGCGGTGCGACGGCTTCCTCGACCGGCTCCAGGGCGCCCTTGGCGTACCGGCGGAAGCGGGCGGCGCCGACGGCGACCTGCATGCCCCTGGCCGTTGCCGTGGTGGCGCCGCTCTCCGCCTGGGCGAGCGCGGCGTTGCCGGTCAGGTCGCGCTGCATCAGGTCGGCGGCCCGGTCGAGGATCGCGGCCCGCTCCTCGGGGCGGGTGCGGGACCAGGTGGCGAACGCCTCGCGGGCCGCGGCTGCCGCCGCGTACACCTGCGCGCGGCTCGCCTCGGGGGCGAGGCCGACGGTGTCCTCCGTCGCCGGGTTGATCACCTCGTAGTGGCCGTGATCCGGTTCGGTCCACTCGCCGCCGATGAAGAGGCGCTGGGGTGTGGTCACAGTGTGCTCACCGTCCGGGTGTCGCGGCCCGAGCGGAGCACCGTACCGGGGACCGCGCCGGTCACTTTGTCGTCGCGCAGGGTCTCCACGCCGTTGACGCGGACCGACACGATGCCGATGGCCTTGGCGTCGAGACGGGGGCTGTCGCCGGGCAGATCGTGTACGAGGGTGGCGGGCCCGGCGTCGATGCGTTCGGGGTCGAAGAGGACGAGGTCGGCGTGGAAGCCCTCCTCGATCCTGCCGCGGCCTCGAAGCCCGAAGAGGCGGGCGGGGTCGTCCGTGAGCATCTTGACGGCCTGTTCGAGAGGGAGGAGCTTGCGTCGGCGCAGGCAGTCGCCGAGGAAGCGGGTGGTGTACGGGGCCCCGCACATCCGGTCCAGGTGCGCGCCCGCGTCGGAGCCGCCGAGCATGACGTCCTCGTGTTCCCAGGTCTGCCGGCGCAGCTCCCAGGAGTCGGGGTCGTTGTCGGTGGGCATGGGCCACAGCACCGTACGCAGGTCGTCGGCGGCGCAGATCTCGACGAGGCAGTGGAAGGGGTCCTGGCCGCGTTCGGCGGCGATGTCGCGGACGACGCGTCCGCTCAGTCCCTCGTTGGCCGCGCTGTACGTGTCCCCGATGACGTACCGACCGAAGTCGGCGAGCCGGCGGAAGACGCCGGCCTCCTTGCTGTCGGCGCGGCGCAGCATCTCGGTGCGGGTGGCGGCGTCGCGGAGCCGTTCGATGCGTTCGGGGACGGGCAAGGCAAGGATGTCGCCCCAGCCGGGGATGAGGTTGAGGGCGCAGAAGGTGCCGAGCGACATGTTCATGGGCGTGAGGATCGGCATGGTGAGGGCGACGATCCGGCCGCCGGCCCGCCGGGCGCGTTCGCTGGGGACGAGCTGGCGGGGGACGCGTTCGGGGATGGCGGCGTCGATGGTGAGGACGTTCCAGTTCAGCGGGCGTCCGGCGATGGCGGTCATGTCGACGAGGAGGTCGATCTCCTCGTCGGAGAACTGGTCGAGGCAGCCCGCGACAATCGCTTCGAGCTGCGTTCCCTCGTGTTCACCGACGGCACGGGAGAGGGCGAGGAGCTCCTCGGGCAGCGCGTGCCGGGAGGCGACGGGTTGTCCGTCCCCGTCGGAGTGGGTGGCGGACTGGGTGGTGGAAAGGCCCCAGGCCCCGGCGTCCATGGCGTCGTGGAAGAGCGCCAGCATGGCGGCCAGCTGCCCGGGTGTGGGCTGTCCGCCGATCGCGTCGGCGCCCATGACGTGCCGGCGCAGGGCGCAGTGGCCGACCATGAACCCGGCGTTGACGGCGATCCGCCCTTCGAGGGCGTCGAGGTATTCGCGGAAGCTGGACCAGGTCCAGTCGACGCCCTCCTCCAGGGCCTTGAGCGCCATGCCCTCGACCCGCGCCATCATGCGGCGGGTGTAGTCGGCGTCCTCGGGGCGTTCGGGGTGGAGCGGGGCGAGGGTGAATCCGCAGTTGCCACCGGCGACGGTGGTGACGCCGTGGTTCATGGACGGGGTGGCGTACGGGTCCCAGAAGAGCTGGGCGTCGTAGTGGGTGTGCGGGTCGACGAAGCCGGGGGCGAGGACGAGTCCGGTGGCGTCCTCGGTGGTGACGGCCTCCTCGGTGAGCGTGCCCGGTTCGGCGATGACGGCGATGCGCCCGTCGCGCAGGCCGATGTCGGCGGGGTACGAGGGTCCGCCGGTGCCGTCCACGACGGTCGCTCCGCGGATGAGGTGGTCGAGCATGACGGGGTTCCCTTCTGTGGTGTGTGGGGGGCCGGGGTGCGCACGGCCGCACCGCGCACCCCGGCCCCACGGAGCGGCGGTCCGGGAAGACGCCGCTGGTCGGGGGAGTCAAGCCCCTCCGGCGAGGCTGAAAACCAAGCCCGACCGGCAAAATCAAGCCCCTCCGGCGATTGAGGAGCGGGGGTCCGGGGGCAGCGGGGTTCGGGGGCAGCGCCCCCGAGACTCCCCTACGCCGCGCCGCGGAACCGCGAGGTCCGATGCACCGGATCCGTATCGATCTCCGGAATCACGTGTTCCCCGATCAGCTTGATCGAGTTCAGCGTGTCCTCACGGCTCATCCCCACCGGCAGCCCGAAGCTCAGCTGATCCGCCCCCGCCTGCTCCCACCGCTTGCACTGCCGCAGCACCTCGTCGGGATCGCCGCAGATCATCAGCTCCTCCGCGATCAGGAGCTCGATGATCTCCTCGGAGTACTCCGGCAGCAGCTCGGGCCACTCCGGTATGCCCTCGGGCCGGGGGAACGTGTCGTGGTAGCGGAACAGCAGCGACTGCAGGTAGTTCAGCCCGCCGCCCACCGCGATCTCGACGGCCTTCGCGTGCGTCTCGGCGCAGATGGCCGTGGACGTGACCATGACGTTGTCATTGACGAAGTCCCCGACGGGTTCGGCGTCCTTGACCGCCGTCTTGTAGGACTCGACGACCCACTCCATGTCGGAAACCTTCTGCACGCTGAAGCCCAGCACGCCGAGCCCCTTCTTCCCCGCCATCGCGTACGAGGACGGCGACCCGGCCGCGTACCACATCGCCGGGTGCGACTTCCCGTACGGCTTGGGCAGGATCTTGCGCGGCGGCAGCGACCAGTGCTTGCCCTGGAAGCCGACGTACTCGTCCTGGAGCCACATCTTGGGGAACTCGGCGATCGTCTCTTCCCAGAGTTCCTTGGTGTGGTTCATGTCGGTGATGCCCGGCATGAAGCCCAGGATCTCGTGGCTGCCGGCCCCGCGCCCGGAGCCGAATTCGAAGCGGCCCTCGGAGAGGTGGTCGAGCATGGCGACCTTCTCGGCCACCTTCACCGGGTGGTTGACGGGGGCGAGCGGGTTGAAGATCCCGGATCCGAGGTGGATGCGGTCGGTGGCGTGCGCGAGGTAACCCAGGTACACATCGTTGGCCGAGAGATGCGAGTACTCCTCCAGGAAGTGATGCTCGGAGGCCCAGGCGTACTTGAAGCCGGACTTGTCCGCCTGGATGACGTACTCGGTCTCCTCGATCAGCGCCTTGTGCTCAGCCCCGGGGTCGGTCCTGGCCCGCGCGGCGGGCACGTACCCCTGTACAAAGAGCCCGAATTCCAAGGGGGTTCACCGTCCTCAATCGTTTCTGACGCATCGTCAGTTCTTGATGCTCCAGACTGTTCCACCGGCACCCGCACCCGTCAATACCTGACGCACCGTCAGGTCCACTGGAGGGGATCCCGGGGAACGGCCGGAGGCGGCCGCTCAGAACAGGCTGACGCCCGCCAGCCAGCCCCCGTCGATGACGAACGGCTGCCCGGTGATGTACGAGGAGTCGTCCGAGGTCAGGAAGAGCGCCAGCGCCGCCACCTCCTCCGGCCTCCCGATCCGCCCCAGCGGTACGAGCTTCCGGTACAGCTCGGCCACCGCCTCCCTGGACTCCTCCGGGTCCGCGGTCGGGTCCAGCGCCGCCGGGTTGGTCATCGCGGTGTCCACGGCCCCGGGGCACAGTGCGTTGACCCGTATCCTCTTTGCCGCCAGCTCCACCGCCGCCACCTTCGTCAGCCCGAGCACCGCGTGCTTGGTGGCGGCGTACGCGCCCACGAACGCCATGCCCGTGAGCCCCGTGTACGAGGCCGTGTTGACGATGGTCCCGCCGCCCGCGGCCTCGATCTCGGGCGCGACGTTCTTGATCCCGAGGAACGCGCCCACCTGATTGACCTGCACCACCTGCTGGAACTCCTCCAGCGGCGTGGCCACCAGCTCGTTGAACCGCAGGATCCCCGCGTTGTTGACCAGCCCGTCGATCACCCCGAAGGCGTCCTTCGCCGCGGCGACGGCGGCCTGCCAGTCCTCCTCCCGGCTCACATCCAGATGGACGAACCGGGCGACGTCCTCCCCCAGTTCCTCCCTCAACCCCTTGGCCAGCGCCTCGCCCTGCTCGTCGAGCACATCGGCGATCACCACCCGCGCACCCTCCGCCACGAAGAGCCGCGCCTCCTGCTCGCCCTGTCCGCGCGCCGCACCGCTGATCAGCACGGTGCGCCCGTCCAGCTTGCCCATGACCTGACTCCTACCTGTCGAGATGGGGTGCGACCTCGGCGGCGAACGCCGTCATCTGGTCGGTCAGTTCGCTACGGCTCCGGCTGCGGAACCGCACCTGGATCTGGTGAACGCCCATGGCCCCGTACGCGCGCAGCGACTCGGCGAGCACCTCCGGCTTTCCGGCGAGGGTGCGCCGCCCCACGGACCACTCCGGCTCACCGACGTACAGCGGCTCGGTGATCGCACCGATGACGATCGGATCCTCGATCCCGGCCGCCTCGCGCAACTCCTTCAGCCGGGCGATCTGCGCGGGCAGCTTCTCCCGCGGATCGCCCTGCGGCAGCCAGCCGTCGCCCCGCACCGCGGCCCGGCGCACGGCGGCGGGCGAGGAGCCGCCCACCCAGAGAGGCACCCGCTCCTGGGCCGGCCGCGGCAGCTGCCCGAGACCGGCGAAGGAGTACCGTTCCCCCGCGAACTCGGGGTACTCCTCGGGACCCAGCGCCGCCTTCAGCGCGTCGATGGTCTCGTCGAGGACCCCGCCCCGCCCGTCGAAGTCCGCCCCGAGCGCCTGAAACTCCTCCGGTACGTGCCCGGCCCCGACACCGAGGATCAGCCGGCCGCCGCAGAGGTGGTCGAGGGTGGCGTACTGCTTGGCGGTGGCCAGCGGGTGCCGCAGGCCGACGACGGCGACATGGCTCATCAGCAGGACCCGCTCGGTGATCCCGGCGAGAAAGGAGAGAGTGGCGACCGGGTCGTACCAGACGGTACCCATGACTCCGGCGAGCCGCCGCGGAATCGCGACGTGGTCACAGCTCGCCAAATAGGCGAAGCCGGTACGGTCCGCGGTGCGGGCGATCTCCGCGAGATCGGCGGGGGTGGCCACGGCCTCCCACCCCTCGGCATAGATGGTGCTCTGTGACTGGACCGGAAGCTGCATCCCGTACGGCAGCGGCCCGGTGAGCGGTATCGGCACCGACCGGCCTCCTCCCCGCTTGAATCTGACGCATCGTCACTTGACGGCGCGGGGGCCATCGTCGTACCTGGCGTCGCATCAGACAAGGGGCGGGAGCGGTCGACCCGGTACGCCGCGGCGGGAGGCGACCGCCGCCGGGCCCGGCACAAGAGGGCCGCCATGGCTCTGACACGGCCCGCCGCGGCATCGGTCTCGGCAGGCGCCTCGGCCCGGCGCAGGATCTCGTCCTCCTCCGCGGCGTCCGTGCGGTCGCGCCTGCGCTCCCGTACGAGGTTGAGCTTCTCCAGGTACTGATCCAGCGGGAGCACCTGCTTGCCGTCCGCGTGACCGCACCGGCGCGGACGCTTCTGGTGGGGAGCCGCGCCGGCCGGCCGGTCAGCAGTCCGGGATCACGGCGCCGTTGTTGTCCCGGGCCTCGTCATTGCCCCAGCGGGACAGGTAGTAGGCCGAGACGTACGCGCCGCGCCCGTTCTTGCCCGCGTACACCGTGTCCAGGTCCGTCTTCAGCCACCAGTGGTTGTAGCTGGAGCCCGAACCGACCTGGGCGCCCCACGCCTTGCAGTAGACGTAGTTGGTGCCGGCGTTCAGCACGCCCTGGGCGTCGGCCGTGTTGGGTGCCGCGTAGCCCGTGGCGTTGGCGAAGGTGTCGACCCAGTACTTACCGCCTCCGCCGCCACCGCAGCCGTTGTCGCTGGTCAGGTACTTGCTGTAGTACGAGCCTGGGTAGGGGGCCAGCGACTGTCCGTTGATCGCGATGGTCTGGCCCACACCGTTGTACAGCTGCTCGTAGTGGATGTGGGCACCGCTGCTGTTGCCGGTGGAGCCGGTGACGCCGATCTGCTGGCCCTGGGAGACGGAGGCGCCGTCGGCGACGGAGTACGAGGCGAGGTGGAAGTAGTACGTCTGCCAGCCGCCGCCGTGATCGATGGCGATGTAGTTGCCCGCACCGCTGGGCTGGGAGTAGCGGTGGGCGGTTCCGCCGGACGAGGCGAGGACCGGGGTACCGGCCGTGGCGCCGCCGTCGGTGCGGACGAAGTCGAGGGCCGATCTGACCTCGGCCGAGTGGTGGCTGTAGGTCCAGGTCTGGCCGCAGGGGAACGGCGCCTTGAAGTTCGGGGCCGCGGCGGCGGGGGTCGCGGTGAGCAGCCCCGCGACGAGGGCCACCAGGCCCAGCAGGGCGATACGTATCGAGCGCATGCGCGGTCATCCTCCGAGTCGATTCCGAGTGGAGCACCGAGGTACGGGAGAGCCTTCCGGGTTGAACGGACCCAAGAGTGCCGGAAGTTCGATTGCCCCGTAAGACCTGTGGAGCTCGGCGGAAACGACATGGAGCTGCCGCAGCAGACGACCTTCATCTGCTGCGGCAGCGACTTCGGGAACTGTCCCGAACCCTAAGCGGGTTCCTGGCCATTCCCCTTCGAACTAGTCACGTCACGCGCTGGCGGGAATGCAGACCGCGTAAGACTGGACGGTCTGCGGACCGGCACCGTTGTTGTACGCGGACACGTGCCAGGTGTTGGTCGGGGTGTCCGGGTAGCTCGCGGTCCAGCTGATCTCGTTGTTCTGGTTCTGGTTCAGGGCACCGCCCCCGGTCAGCACGGTCCCGGCAGGGCACACAGCATTGATGTCCTGGACGCTGCCGCCGGCGGGGATGAGCGTGGCGGCGCTGGTGGCGGTCTGAGACGGGCCGACAGGCCCCGTCGCGCCGGTGGCGCCGGTCGCGCCCGTCGGACCCGCAGGCCCGGTCGCACCGGTGGCGCCGTCAGCACCATTGGTACCAGCCGCACCCGTCGGACCCACAGGACCCGTCGCACCGGTCGCACCATCAGCACCGTTAGTACCAGCCGCACCCGTCGGACCCACAGGACCCGTCTCACCGGTCGCACCATCAGCACCGTTAGTACCAGCCGCACCCGTCGGACCCACAGGACCCGTCTCACCGGTCGCACCATCAGCACCGTTAGTACCAGCCGCACCCGTGGCACCCGTGGCACCGGTCGGACCCGCAGGCCCGGTCACACCATCAACACCGTTGGTACCAGCCGCACCCGTGGCACCGGTCGGACCCGCAGGCCCGGTCACACCATCAACACCGTTAGTACCAGCCGCACCCGTGGCACCCGTGGCACCGGTCGGACCCGCAGGCCCGGTCACACCATCAACACCGTTGGTACCAGCCGCACCCGTCGGACCCACAGGACCCGTCGCACCGGTCGCACCATCAGCACCGTTAGTACCAGCCGCACCCGTGGCACCGGTCGGACCCGCAGGCCCGGTCACACCATCAACACCGTTGGTACCAGCCGCACCCGTCGGACCCACAGGACCCGTCGCACCGGTCGCACCATCAGCACCGTTAGTACCAGCCGCACCCGTGGCACCCGTGGCACCGGTCGGACCCGCAGGCCCGGTCACACCGGTCGCACCATCAACACCGTTAGTACCAGCCGCACCCGTCGGACCCACAGGACCCGTCGCACCGGTCGCACCATCAGCACCGTTAGTACCAGCCGCACCCGTGGCACCCGTGGCACCGGTCGGACCCGCAGGCCCGGTCACACCGGTCGCACCATCAACACCGTTAGTACCAGCCGCACCCGTGGCACCCGTGGCACCGGTCGGACCCGCAGGCCCGGTCACACCATCAACACCGTTGGTACCAGCCGCACCCGTGGCACCGGTCGCACCCTGCAGACCCGTCGCACCCGTCGGACCGGTCGCACCAGTCGCACCAGTCGCACCATTAGCACCGTTGGCACCGGACGCACCCGTGGCACCGGTCGCACCCTGCAGACCCGTCGCACCCGTCGGACCGGTCGCACCGGTCGGACCGTGAGCACCGACCGCACCAGACGCACCCGTGGCACCGGTCGCACCCTGCAGACCCGTCGCACCCGTCGGACCGGCCGGACCGGTCGCACCATTAGCACCGTTGGCACCCGCCGGACCCGTGGCACCGGTCACACCCTGCAGACCCGTCGCACCCGTCGCACCCGTCGGACCGGTCGCACCGGTCGCACCATTAGCACCGTTGGCACCCGCCGGACCCGTGGCACCGGTCACACCCTGCAGACCCGTCGCACCCGTCGCACCCGTCGGACCGGTCGCGCCATTGGCACCGTTGGCACCGGACGCACCCGTGGCACCGGTCACACCCTGCAGACCCGTCGCACCCGTCGCACCCGTCGGACCGGTCGCGCCATTGGCACCGTTGGCACCGGACGCACCCGTGGCACCGGTCACACCCTGCAGACCCGTCGCACCGGTGGGACCGGTCGGACCGGTCGTGCCGGTCGTGCCGTGGGCACCCGTCGGACCCGTCGGACCCATGGGCCCCGTGGGCCCCGTCGGACCGGTGGGACCGTTGCCCGGGAAGCTGTCGCAGAACGGCACTGCGGTCTGCGTCGAAATGTAGCGGGCGCTCATCCAGCCACTGCCATTGGACAGCAGGTACCACAGCGAGTTCCCGCCGACGTTCTGGCCGTCCACCTGGCAGGCGATGGACACTGTGCCGCCGGACGGCACGTTGCCCACGATCTGCGACTGGGTGGTGGGGCCGCTGCGGATGTTCTGAGAGGTCTGGGAGATGACCGTCCCGGACACGCTGGCCGCCACCCGGCTCGCCATCACTCGGTTGACCGCCTGCGAACCCGTGAGGTTCGGCGTTCCGTGAGCGATGTCCATGGGGCACAGCGCCAGGGTCATTCCCAGCGACATGGCACCCAGGATGGAACGGGACAGAACGTCCCGGCTTCTCGATTTGCGCATCTTGATTCCTTACCGGATCTGCATGGATCGGAGCCTGGACTGTGGCAGCAGCGGCAAGTCAATGGCATATGCGCCACGCCGGTCATCTACCGTCTGGATGCAGACCGCTCCCCATGCGAGTGAGAAGAGCTTCGGCCATCTGCCCCTTTTTTCAGCCTGGTTAAGCCGGTTGAGCATTTCGACCCGATGCCCGGATTAACTGCAATCCATCTTCCGCGCCAATTTACCTTGGACATTGCTCCATTGAGCCGGATTGGCAGACGTATATGACTAATCCAGGATCCGGAAAAGGCTCGGAAACCGTCCCGCCCGGTGACAACGGCCGCCGCCTGTGCGGTCACTTCCGGTACATCGCCTCGATCTCCTTCTCGAAGTCCCGTGCGATCGCGGTGCGCTTCAGGATGACGAGGTCGTCCAGGAAGCCACGTCCGTACGCGGCCGCGAGGCGCTGGTGGCTGGTGGCCGCGAGGCGATCCTGCTCCTCGCGGGTGATGCCCCGGCGGCGGGCGGTCACCGCCGCGTGGTCGCCCATCGAGAGGCCGGTGCGGGGTTCGGCGTTGCGCGGGATGTCCGGGACGAGATGCCGTGGACGTACGCGCGCAAGTGCCTTGATCCCGGCCCCTGTCGACGTTGCCCGGCGAGCGGTGAGCAGCTGCTGGTCGGAGACCTGCGCGTACGGACCGCCGGAGCGGGCGAACGGGGTGCGGCTGCCGCCGATCACCGCGACCCTGCGGGGCTGCGGAGTGCGAGGGGCATCATCTCGGCCGGCTCATCTCGACCAGCTCCTGACCCTTCAGTAACCTTACTTTGGAGTAAATCCAGGATCGAGCAGGGAGTCCGGACAATGGCCGATCGCTATCTGCACTTCACCGGCACAGCACCCGGCCGGTTCCTGACCCGGCGGCTCGGCCTCCCGCAGGCGCAGGACGAGTTGACCCGTACCACCGACCACGGTGTCACGGTCAACGCGGTGGCCCCGGGCTTCATCGAGACGAAGATGACCGCGGCCGTCCCCCTCTTCATCCGGGAGGCGGGCCGCCGGATGAACTCTCTTGCGCAGGGCGGTTTGCCGGTCGATGTCGCCGAGACCATCGCCTGGTTCGTCCAGCCCTCGTCGACGGCCGTCAACGGCCAGATCGTGCGGGTCTGCGGCCAGAGCCTGCTGGGTGCGTGACCCATGCCGAATCTGAACGTGACACTCGTACGGGCAGCTGTCACGTTCCCGTTCAAGAGGGCCCCTCGCCCGGGCGCCGCCGTACCCACCGGCCGGGCGGTCCTCCCGGCCGCGCCGATCGCACCGGGCCCCCTCGCCTCGTACCGACGGGTCTGCGGCTTCTCCGGAACGGGCGCGCTGCCGCTCACGTACCCGCATGTGCTGGGCTTCCCGCTCGCCATGCGGCTGATGACGGCCAGGGGGTTCCCGCTGCCGGTCGTCGGGCTCGTCCACACCTGGATCGAGATCACCCGCCACCGGACCCTGCGCCCGGCCGATCCGCTCGAACTCACGGTGTACGCCGACGGGTCGGCCCCGCACCGGCGCGGCACCGAGGTCACGTTGGTCACCGAGGCACGGCTGGCGGGCGAGCTGGTCTGGGAGTCCCGCAGCGGCTATCTCTCCCGGCACGCGACGCGCGCGCCCGTCGCCACGGGGGCCCCGGCCCCGGACCCGAGCCCGGTCCCCGAGCTTCCCGCCGTCGCCGAGTGGTGGCTCCCCGGCGATCTGGGGCGCCGTTACGGTGCCGCGTCGGGCGACCGCAACCCCATCCACCTGTACGCGCTCACCGCCCGGCTCTTCGGCTTCCCCCGGGCCATCGCCCACGGCATGTGGACCGTCGCCCGCTGCCTGGCCGCGGCACCGCGGCCCGATGAAGTCCGGTGGGTCCGGGCCGACTTCAGGGCTCCCGTCCTGCTGCCCGCCACCGTCATCTACGCGGCGGACCCCACCGGCTTCCAGTTGCGCGGCGCGGACCGCATCCACCTCACCGGGACGACACTCAGGTCGCCCGGTCCGCGGCCCGGTTCGTCGGCTGCCACGGACGGCCGTTCATAAGGTTCTCCAGCCCCGCCCAGGAGAAGTTCATCAGAGTGGCCGCGGCCTCCTTCGCCGAGATGCCCGGGGTCTCGTTCGCCCACCCGGCGAGCGATTCCGCGGCCCCCACGAGCGCCTGCGCCAGCCCCGCCACATCGCGGCCGGGGAGCGCCGGGTCGTGGTGCGCCTCGCGTGCCGCGGCCCCGATCAGACCCGTCACGAACGCCACGATCTCGTCCCGCATCGCCGTGACCTCGGCGGCGAAGGGCTCCCCGTGCGTGCGCGCCTGGCGGTGCAGCACCGACCAGCCGTCCGGATGCTCCGCCGTGTGCCTGAAGAACGCGCGCAGCCCGGACCACAGTTGCCGGTCGGCCGGAAGTCCCGGCTCCGCCCCGGCACGTACCGCGTCGACCAGTGCTTTCGCCTCGCGCCGGATGCAGGCGGTGAAAAGCTCTTCCTTGGAGTTGAGGTACAGATACACCAAGGGCTTGGACACCCCGGCCAGCTCGGCGATCTCGTCCATCGACGCGGCACGGTATCCGCGCTGCCCGAAGGTCCGCACGGCGGCGTCCATCATCTGCTGCTCACGCACGGCACGCGGCATCCGTCTGCTCTTCACAGCACCCACGTCGACTTCCTCCCGCCCCGCTGCGCCACTCCCCGGTAAGAGTACGGCGCGGGTCTCCTCGGCGTCGTACGGAGCAGTGGCGGCCCGGTTCCGGTTGATCGGTTCGCGGACGGGGCCCATGCGCACCGTGCCCGCCGGAACACGACCCGGAAATTGTCGCCGCCCGACGGAACGGCAATGCCGCTGCCGGCAACCGGACGCGCCTGCGCCGCCGCGGCCGCGGGGCTCGCAAACCCGGCGACGATGAGGGCGACCGTGGTGCCGGTCGGCCACGCACGCCGCCGCGGAACCGGGCCGAGAGAGGACCGGGTCCTGTGTTACCGGGTCCTGTGTTACCGGGTCCTGTGTTCAGGACTCATTCACTGCTCCCTCCAGAGCTGGCTCAAGTAAAGCCACAACGAAGGAAGTTCACGCTTCCGCCGGTTCATCGGATCGCGGCAGGAGTCCCTTGACCGCCGAGCGGGTCCGTTTAACGCATGGGCCTACCGGCCACGTCCAGCCGGGTGTCCTCGCCTTGATGCATCCGGGCTGTTCCGGCGTGCCGCAGTCGCGCCGCCCGGCCCCGTACGTAAGGTCACGCGCACCTGTCCGCCGGGAATTGGTGTTGCCATGAAACCGTCCATCTGCCTGTGCATGATCGTCAAGAACGAGGCCGCGGTCATCGAACGTTGCCTCACCTCCGTCCGCAACCTGATCGACACCTGGGTGATCTCCGACACCGGCTCGACCGACGGAACCCAGCAGCTGATCCGCAACGCACTCGACGGCCTCCCCGGCGAGCTCCACGAAGAGCCCTGGGTGAACTTCGGCCACAACCGAACGCTGAACATCGAGCACGCCCACGGCAAGGCCGACTATCTGCTGCTCCTCGACGCCGACCTGGTGATCCGCCGGGAGGGTCCGCTGCCGCCGCTGACCGCCGACTCGTACATGCTCCGGCACGAGGGCACCACCGAATACCGGATCAAACGCCTGGTCCGCGGCGACCTGCCCTGGCGGTACGTGGGCGTCACCCATGAGTACCTCACCACCGACCGGCGTGACGACCAGCGGAATCTCGACGCCCTCGTCATCGAGGACTACGCCGACGGCGGCTCGCGGCACGACAAGTTCGAACGCGACGCCCGGCTGCTCGGCGCCGAGCTGAAACGCGACCCCTCCAATGCCCGTACGGTCTTCTACCTGGCACAGACCATGCGCGACATGGGCAACATCGCCAAGGCGGCCGCCCTGTACGAACGCCGCGCGCAGATGGGCGGCTGGGACGAAGAGGTGTACTACGCGCTGCTGCAGGCCGGGATCCTGAAGGCCGAGGCCGACGACTGGCCGGCCGCCATGGACGCCCTCTCCCGCGCCTGGGAGTCACGCCCGCAGCGACTCGAAGCCTGCTACGAACTCTCCTCCCGGCTGCGCCGCCTCGGCCGCTACCGCACCGCGCACGCGTTCGTCCGCGCGGCGCTCGACCGGGAAGCACCGCCGGACGACCTGCTGTTCGTCCAGCCGTGGGTGTACCGCTGGGGCCTGCTCTTCGAGTTCTCGATCACCGCCTACTGGGTCGGCGACTACGCGGGCTCGCTCCGCGCCTGCGACCGCCTGCTGGCGATGCCGGACCTGCCCGACGCCTATCGCGAGCAGACGCGCGCCAACCGGAACTTCGCCGAGCAGCGGCAGTCCGCCCGGAACACGTCGTCGGTCTTTCGCCAGGCCGGGCCGGCGGCCTCGCCTGTCGGGGCGGCCCGGTAGCCCCGGGCCCCGCCCCGTACACGACACGACAGGGGCGCCCCCGGTCCGTGCCTACGGACCGGGGGCGCCCTTGCGTACGTCACATGCGGCTACGCGGCGACCGGCACGCGCTGCGGCTCGTCGTCACGCACCTCGGCGTCGACCGGGGAGGACGAGGCCGCGTTGTACGCGTCGCGGTCGAGGATCTTCTCGCGGGCCGAGACGATCACCGGGACCAGCGCCTGGCCCGCCACGTTCGTGGCCGTGCGCATCATGTCCAGGATCGGGTCGATGGCCATGAGCAGACCGACACCCTCCAGCGGGAGGCCCAGCGTCGACAGCGTGAGGGTCAGCATGACCGTGGCGCCGGTGAGGCCGGCGGTGGCCGCGGAGCCGATCACCGAGACGAACGCGATCAGGACGTAGTCACCGACACCCAGCTGGACGTCGAAGATCTGCGCGATGAAGATCGCGGCCAGCGCCGGGTAGATCGCGGCGCAGCCGTCCATCTTGGTGGTGGCGCCGAACGGGACCGAGAAGGAGGCGTACTCCTTCGGGACGCCGAGGCGCTCGGTGACCTTCTGGGTGACCGGCATCGTGCCGACCGAGGAGCGGGAGACGAACGCCAGCTGGATCGCCGGCCAGGCGCCCTTGAAGAACTGCAGCGGGCTGAGCTTGGCGACGGTGGCGAGCAGCAGCGGGTACACACCGAACAGCACCAGGGCGCAGCCGATGTAGACGTCTGCGGTGAACGTCGCGTACTTGCCGATGAGGTCCCAGCCGTAGTCGGCGATCGCGTAGCCGATGAGGCCGATGGTGCCGATGGGGGCGAGGCGGATGACCCACCACAGGGCCTTCTGGAGGAGCTCCAGGACGGACTCGCTGAGGGTGAGGATCGGCTGGGCCTTCTCGCCGAGCTTGAGCGCGGCGATGCCGGCGACGGCGGCCATGAAGACGATCTGGAGCACGTTCAGCTCGGTGAACGGGGTGATCACGTTGTCCGGGATGATGCCGGTGAGGAAGTCGAGCCAGGAGCCCGCGTGTTCCGGCAGCTTGCCGTCCTTCGGCGTGAGACCGGTGCCGGCACCCGGGTTGGTGATCAGGCCGATCGCGAGGCCGATCGCGACCGCGATCAGCGAGGTGATCATGAACCAGAGCAGCGTGCGGGTGGCCAGCCGGGCGGCGTTGTTGACCTTGCGCAGGTTGGTGATCGACACCAGGATCGCGAAGAAGACGAGCGGCGCGACGGCCAGCTTCAGCAGCTGGACGAAGATGTGGCCGACCTTGTCGAGCGTGGTGTAGAGCCAGTTGATGTCGTACGTACGGGCAAGCCATCCGAGGACGACACCGAGGACGAGACCGGCGACTATCTGGGCCCAGAACGGGACCTTGGGTATACGGGAACCGGAGCCGGATGGGCTGTCGGTCGCGGCGGCGGCGGACGCGGGATTCGCGGACACGGAAACACTCCAGGGGTGGCGCACCGGGGCGCACGGGGGATGTTGTGCGAGGGACGGGGGTGCGGCGCCCGCGTCAGGGGCGGCGCCGCTGCATGGTGCCGGTTCAGACGTTGCGGCAACAGACCGCGGACATACAGCGGCAGAGATCGACATGCAGGCGCTCCACGAGCGGGACGCTCGCGGCGAATCGATGGCGCACTACTGTCTTCATGGCGAACACGTTAACACTTGAACTTTGAGAACCTCAAAGGTCTTCTTTGATCCTGCTCGGGTGGCGACACGGCCCCCAAAGCGCCCAATACGCCTGCAGGAACGGCAAAACCCCAGCACAGGAGCAGCCGCTCCAGCGCTGGGGTTTCGTACGGAAAGGGTGCGGGTGTGAGGAAACTTACGTAGCCCTTACGAGGTCTTGCGCAGCCTTACGGGGCTTGCGCAGCCTTACGGGGACTTGTGCAGCCGCCCGCGTCGTCCTCGGCCGGTCGTCACTGGGTGACGTGGTCCTCGCGGGTCCGGTTGGCTTCGAGCCGCGCCTTGGTGCGGCCGACCGTGGACACGATCTGCTCGGACATCTCGTCACGCTGCTTGCGCAGCAGCACGTAGCTGAGCGGCGCGGACAGGACCAGGGCGAGGAGGATCACCCAGATGAGATTGGAGCCGCCCGCCCCGGAGGGCAGCAGGCCGAAGTGGACGGCCACGGCCGCGACGGCGAAGCAGCCTACGAAGATGCTGAGGCGCATCGCGGTGTACCGAATGGTCGCGCTCGGCTTGGCAGCGGACACAGTTGGCCCCTCTCTCTACGTACGACAGTCCTGCGATCCTGCCCGACCAGTGAAGCATGCCCCGGAATCGATCACTTCGGAGGGCTGCGCCGTAAGGGGTGCGCCGCGTCCGCCGCGGGACCTCAGCCGAGCGGCAGGAGCATGATGATGTCGTCGCGGTCGTCCCCCTCGGCCACCCGGATCGCGTCGGGCACCCGCCCCACCTCCTTGTATCCGCACGAGGTGTAGAACCGGTCGACTCCGGTGCCTCCGCGGCAGGTGAGCCGGATGGCCTCGATCCCCCCGATGCCCCGGGCGGCGTCCGCGGCGGCGTCCATCAGGTCGCGCCCATAGCCCTTGCCCTGATGACGGGGATGGACCATCACCGTGTAGAGCCAGAGCCAATGGGTCATCAGCCGGTGCGTGTTGAGGGCGAGGAAGGCCGTGGCGGCGACGGCACCCTCCTGGTCGCGGCCGACCAGGAGGCGGGTGTGCCCCTCGGCCATGGCGACGAGGTGCCTGACCAGCTCGGGCCGGACGTCGTCGATCGTGACGGGCGGTACGAAGCCGACCGCGCCGCCCGCGTCGGAGACATCGACCCACAGCTCGGTGATGCCGTCCCGCAGGGCGCGGTCGACCTTCGGGTCCAGCTCAAACGTAAGTGCCATAGCGGCAGATTAACTATTACCGACCCGTCGCCTCAAGCCATGTCCAGTACGCGAGAAGGCCCCTGCACGAGCAGAGCCCCGGCCGACGGCCGGGGCTCTGCTCGCACGGGGCTACTGACGACGGAACGTCAGACGCGCATCGGCTGCGGCGACTCGCGCCGCCCGGCGTCCGGGCCCAGGTACTCGCGGATGATCTCGTACCGGGTGTTGCGCTCCACGGGCCGGAAGCCCGCATCCCGGATCAGGTCGAGCAGATCCTCGCGGCCGAGCTTGTTCGGCGTGCCGTAGTTGTCCGCGTCGTGCGTGATCTTGTACTCGACGACCGAGCCGTCCATGTCGTCCGCGCCGTGCTGGAGCGCGAGCTGGGCGGTCTGCACGCCGTGCATCACCCAGAAGACCTTGACGTGCGGGACGTTGTCGAAGAGGAGCCGCGAGACGGCGAAGGTCTTCAGCGCCTCGGCGCCGGTCGCCATCGTCGTCCGGGCCTGGAGCTTGTTGCGGACCTTGCCGTCCTTCATGTCCACGAAGTCGTGCTGGTAGCGCAGCGGGATAAAGACCTGGAAGCCACCGGTCTCGTCCTGCAGCTCACGCAGCCGCAGCACGTGATCGACGCGGTGCCGGGGCTCCTCGATGTGCCCGTACAGCATCGTCGCCGGGGTCTTGAGACCCTTCTCGTGCGCCAGGCGGTGAATGCGCGACCAGTCCTCCCAGTGGGTGTCGTGGTCCACGATGTGCTGCCGGACCTCCCAGTCGAAGATCTCCGCGCCGCCGCCGGTCAGCGACTCCAGACCGGCCTCGATCAGCTCGTCGAGGATCTCGGAGGCGGAGAGCCCGGAGATGGTCTCGAAGTGGTGGATCTCGGTGGCGGTGAACGCCTTGAGGGAGACCTGCGGCAGGGCCTCCTTCAGCGCGCTGAGTGAGCGCGGGTAGTAACGCCACGGCAGGGTGGGGTGCAGCCCGTTGACGATGTGCAGTTCGGTGAGGTTCTCGCCCTCCATCGCCTTCGCGAGCCGGACGGCCTCCTCGATGCGCATGGTGTACGCGTCCTTCTCGCCCGGCTTGCGCTGGAACGAGCAGTACGCACACGACGCGGTGCACACGTTGGTCATGTTGAGGTGCCGGTTGACGTTGAAGTGCACGACGTCGCCGTTCTTGCGCATCCGCACCTCATGGGCGAGGCCGCCGAGCCAGGCCAGGTCGTCCGACGCGTAGAGGGCGATGCCGTCCTCACGGGTCAGCCGCTCCCCTGCGCGGACCTTCTCCTCCAGCTCGCGCTTGAGCCCAACGTCCATGCGGCTGCCTCCCAGGTGTCGACGTGCTGTGCGTTTCCCGGTGACAGGTGATACCGGGCGAAACCCCCGGTCCCCCGGGGGCTCCACCACGGTACGCCTACACCTCTTCGGGAAGTTCCCCGACCCGGTTCTCCCACTTGGTGGAGAGCACGATCGTGGTACGCGTACGCGAGACGCCCCTCGTACCGCTGAGCCGGCGAATGGTCCGCTCCAGGCCGTCCACGTCACCGACGCGCACCTTGAGCATGTACGAGTCGTCGCCCGCGATGAACCAGGCGTCCTCGATCTCCGCGAGGTCCTTCAGCCGGCGTGCCACGTCCTCGTGATCGGCCGCGTCGGAGAGCGAGATGCCGATCAAGGCCGTGACACCGAGCCCCAGGGCGGCGGCGTCGACGGTGGCGCGGTAGCCGGTGATGACACCGGCGGTTTCCAGCCGGTTGATGCGGTCGGTGACGCTGGGCCCGGAGAGCCCGACGAGCCGTCCCAGCTCGGCGTACGAGGCCCTGCCGTTCTCCCTGAGGGCCTGGATGAGCTGCCTGTCCACCGCGTCCATATGACTGAAACCTTCCATTGTTCAGCAGTACCGCGAGTTTACGTGTAGAATCTAAGGCATGCAGGCGCCATCGCCTGCAAATCTTCTCGAAAATCCAAAAAACGCTTTCGAATCCTCAGGAGTGAGAACACCGTGTACACGATCGAGATGGCCTACGCCCGGATGCGCGAGCTGCAGGACCTGGCCAACCGCTCGCGTGCCCACCAGCCCGCCGCCGCGCACCGGGTCGACAAGACCCGCACCCCGCGCGCCAAGAAGAAGCGCTGACCACCGGCTCAGCCATCCCTGCGAGAGCCGCCACCGAGCTCTCCCTCCCACCGGCGGTACAGGCCGTGCGGCACCCCCGCCGCGTCCAGCACCCGCCCCGCGACGAAGTCCACCAGATCCTGGATGTGCGTCGCCCCCGCGTAGAACGCCGGAGAGGCGGGCAGCACCACGGCGCCCGCCTCGTCCAGGCTCACCAGATGCTTCAGCGTCTGCCCGTTCAGCGGGGTCTCCCGCACCGCGACGACCAGCTTCCGCCGCTCCTTGAGCGTCACGCTCGCGGCCCGCTGGAGCAGATCCTTCGAGAGCCCGAGCGCCACCCCGGCCACGCACGCCGTCGACGCCGGGACGATCAGCATCCCCTTCGCCGGGTACGACCCCGAGGACGGCCCCGCGGCGAGATCACCGGCCGGCCAGTGCCGTACGCGCTCGATGTCCGCGTCGCCCACGTCGAAGGTGTGCGGCTTGCCGTCCGCCCCCCGCGCCAGCCAGCTGCGCAGATCCTCCCGCCAGTGCGCGTCGCGGAACGCGATCCCGGTCTCGTCCAGCAGCGTCAGCCGCGAGGCCCGGCTCACCACCAGATCGACGCTCTCCCCCGCAGCCAGCAGACCACGCAGCACGGAGGCCGCGAATGGGGTGCCCGAAGCGCCGGAAACCCCGACAATCCAAGGCTGTCGCTGGTGCTGACTCACTGAAGTCCCGGAATCCACACACCCGAGCCTATCCGGCGCACCAAGCGGCCACGCTCAGGAGTTCGGGTCCGCCGGGAGGCTCGTGGGCGGCATCCGCCGGACCGCCCCTATACCGTCAGTCCGCGCACCAGCAGGTCGAGCAGCGCGCACGCGAACAGCGCCATCCCGATGAACCCGTTGACCGAGAAGAACGCCCGGTTCAGCCGGGACAGATCGTGCGGGCGCACCACCCGGTGCTCGTACACGAAGGCGACGGCGACGATCACCATGCCGATCCAGTAGAAGAGTCCCGCCTGAGTGGCCAGCCCGAACCAGACCAGCAGCCCGGTCGTCACCACATGGCAGACCCGCGCCCCCCAGAGCGCGGCCGGGATCCCGAACCGGGCCGGTACCGACAGCACCCCGTGCGCCCGGTCCGCCTGGACGTCCTGGCAGCCGAAGATCAGGTCGAAGCCGCCGATCCAGATTCCGACGGCGAGACCGAGGATCACCGCGTCCCACGACCAGCTGCCGGTCACCGCCAGCCAGGCGCCGATCGGCCCTATCGCCTGCGCGATGCCGAGGATGGCGTGCGGGTAGTGGGTGAACCGCTTCCCGTACGGATAGACCACCATCGGCACGACGGCGACCGGCGCGAGTGCCAGACAGAGCGGGTTCAGCAGCGCGGCCGCCCCGAGGAAGACGACGACGGCGATGATCGCCCCCGTCCACGCCGACTTCACGGACACCGCGCCGGTGACCAGTTCCCGGCCCGCGGTGCGCGGGTTACGGGCGTCGATCTCCCGGTCGATGATCCGGTTGCAGGCCATCGCGAACGTCCGCAGCCCCACCATGGCGATGGTGACGAGCAGCAGCGTGAGCCAGTGGATGGACTTGTCCGCCTGGAACATCGCGGTCAGGGCGGCGATGTAGGCGAAGGGCAGCGCGAAGACCGAGTGCTCGATCATCACGAGCCGCAGGAACGCCTTGACCCTGCTGTTCGGCTGTACGGGCCCTGAGCCCAGTGCTGCTTCGGCGGCGCTCACAGTCCGTATTCCTTCCATCGGCGGTCGACCTTCGCCGCCGTCCCGGGGTCGGACTCGACCATCTCCGGCCAGCCCCCGTCCCGCGTGTAGCCCTCCTCGGGCCACTTCCTCGTCGCGTCGATCCCCGCCTTACCGCCCCAGAACTGCTGGTAGGAGGCGTGATCGAGATGATCGACGGGTCCCTCGGCGACGGTCAGGTCCCGCGCGTAGTCCGTGTTTCCGAGCGCCCGCCAGGCCACCTCGTGCAGATCGTGGACGTCGCAGTCGGAGTCCACGACCACGATCAGCTTGGTCAGCGACATCATGTGCGCGCCCCAGACGGCGCTCATCACCTTCTGGGCGTGCTTCGGGTACTTCTTGTCGATCGAGACGATCGCACAGTTGTGGAAGCCGCCCGCCTCCGGCAGGTGGTAGTCCACGATGTCCGGCACGATGATCTTGAGGAGCGGCAGGAAGAACCGCTCGGTGGCCCGCCCCAGCGGTCCGTCCTCGGTCGGCGGCCGGCCCACCACGATCGACTGGAGCAGCGGACGCTTCCGCATCGTCACGCAGTCGATGGTCAGTGCGGGGAACGGTTCCTGCGGCGTGTAGAAGCCGGTGTGGTCGCCGAACGGTCCCTCGGGAAGCATCTTCCCGGGCTCCAGCCACCCCTCGATGACGACCTCCGCCTGCGCCGGGACCTGCAACGGCACGGTCTTGCAGTCGACCATCTCGATCCGCTTGCCCTGGATGAACCCGGCGAAGAGGTACTCGTCGATGTCCCCCGGCAGCGGCGCGGTGGAGGCGTACGTCACCGCGGGCGGCGCCCCGAACGCGATCGCGACCGGCAGCCGCTCCCCGCGCTTGGCGGCGACCTGGTAGTGGTTGCGGCTGTCCTTGTGGATCTGCCAGTGCATTCCGATGGTGCGCCGGTCGTGGCGCTGGAGCCGGTAGAGGCCCAGGTTCCGTACGCCGGTCTCCGGGTGCTTGGTGTGCGTGAGCCCCAGGTTGAAGAAGGAGCCGCCGTCCTCGGGCCAGGTGAAGAGCGCGGGCAGCAGGTCCAGGTCCACGTCGTCGCCGGTGAGAACGACCTCCTGCACGGGGGCGCTCTCGGACTTCACCTTCTTCGGCGGCACGTGCACCATCGACCCGAGCTTCCCGAAGGCCTCCCGCACCCCGACGAAGCCGTGCGGCAGCTCCGGCTTGAGCAGCCCGCCGATCTTGTCGCTGATATCGGCGTACGACTTCAGCCCGAGCGCCTTGAGCAGCCGCTTGTCGGTCCCGAAGACGTTCATGGCCAGGGGCATCGACGACCCCTTGACGTTCTCGAAGAGCAACGCGGGCCCGCCCGCCTTGTTCACCCGGTCGACGATCTCGCCGACCTCCAGATACGGGTCGACCTCGACCTTGATGCGCTTGAGCTCGCCCTCGCGCTCCAGGGCCCGGAGGAGGGAACGAAGATCGTCGTAAGCCATGCCGTCCAGTTTGTCATTACCGTCGGCGATCCCCTGGGGTGCCCCACCTCGGTGACCCTCGGACGGAACAGGGACGCGCCCGCGCCACGGTCGTCCGGACGCGTCCGGACGACCGGCTTCGCCGGGGCTACGGCCGCTGGAAAGAAGGAGGCCGGGAGAACAGGTCGTCCTCACTGTTCTCCCGGCCCGTCCTCTGCGGAGCCCGGAGGCCTCCGATACGCCCGGCGGGTCAGCCGGCGACCACCGCCGCCGACGGGGTCACCGCGTCGTCCATCCGGACCACCGTCCCCGTGTGACGGGCGTGTTCCGCCGCCCAGACCACCAGGTGGGACTGGAGTGTCTCGGCCGGTCCCGACGACACCAGCTCACGGTCACCGGAGGCCACCGCCGCGACGAACGCGCGCAGCATCTCGTTGTCCGCGCCACCGTGGCCGTCCGCCGCCGACGCCCCGCCGTCCGGGTCGAAGTCGAAGACCTCGCGGGTGTCGGTGAGGAAGTCGTGGAGCGTGACGGTACGGCCGTCGCCCTCCAGCGATCCACGGGTTCCGAAGACGCGGGTCTTGCGGAAGTCCAGGCCGGTGAAGGCCGTCATGGTGAACGAGGCGGTGGCACCGCCCTCGTACTCCAGATTCACCACCTGATGGTCCACGACGTCATTGCGGCCGTTGTAGACGCACTCCCCGTACGGGCCGTCCGTGAGTGCCTTGGTCACGCCCGCCGGGGTCACGTCGTCGGTGAGCACGCCGAGCGGCCACCGCTCGAAGACGGGGTCGCCGAGGAAACGCTCGTAGATGCGTACGGCGGAGTATGCGCAACTCCGTTCGATCGGGCAGCTCATGCAGCGGTTCCCCGCCTCCGCCGGCTTGTTCTCGGGGCGGAAGTGGTACAGGCCTCCGAAGGAGGAGACCTGCCGCACGGGCTTGCCGACCACGTGTCCCAGCCAGTCGATGTCATGGCACGACTTGGCCAGCAGCATCGAGGACGACTCCGCTTCGACGCCCCACTGCCCACGTACGTAGGAGTGCGCGTGGTGCCACCAGCCGACGGGTTCGAGGTGTTCGACGCTGACCACGTCACCGATCCGGCCGGACACGATCAGTTCCTTGAGCTTCAGCGAGTACGCGGTGTAGCGCAGGACGTGGCAGACGGCGAGCAGCACGTCGTTGCGGGCGGCCGCGTCCACGATCCGCCGGGCGTCCGCCTCGCTGGGCGCCATCGGCTTCTCCAGCAGCAGCGCGTAGCCGCGGTCGGCGAGTGCGACGGCCGGTTCGGCGTGCATCCGGTCGGGGGTGGCGACGATCGCCGCGTCGGCGAGCCGGGGCCCGGCCGCCAGTTCCGTCCAGTCGGCGAAGACCCGGTCGGGCGGCAGGCCGAACTCGTCGGCGAGAGCCTGTCGGCGTACGGGATCGGGGTCGGCGACCGTGGTGACGGCAGCGATGCCTTCGGCCGCCGCGATACGTGCGTAGGAGGCCCCTCGGGCCCCGGCACCGACGATCGCAAGGGTGACGGTCACGAGAAACTTCCCTTACTTGACGGCACCTTGGAGGATGCCCTTGATGAAGTGACGCTGGAAGAAGAGGTAGAGCAGCACGATCGGCGTGATCACGATGATCGTGCCGGCGGAGAGCAGGGGGATGTTCTTGCCGAACTGCTGGACGAACTTGCCGAGTCCGGACGGTGCGGTACGCATGGCCGGATCCTGGATGAGCACCAGGGCCAGCAGGAACTGGTTCCAGGCCCACATGAAGTAGAGGATGCCGAGCGTGGTGAGGGCCGGTCCCGCGGTCGGCAGCAGCACTCGGGTGAGCGTCCGCCAGCTCCCGGCACCGTCCACGGAGGCGGCTTCGGTCAGTTCGCGGGGCAGCGACTCGAAGTGCGTACGCATCCAGAAGACGCCGAAGGGCATGAACAGGCCGATCAGCGGCAGGATCACGGCCCAGTAGGTGCCCAGCAGGCCGACGCTCCCCAGGTCGTAGTAGAGGGGGATGACGATCGCCTCGTACGGCAGCGCCATGCCGAGCATCAGGAGCGCGAACAGCGGACCTTTCGCCTTGAGCTGCATCGTGGCGAGGCCGTATCCGGCGAGAGTCGCCATCGCGAGCGCCAGCGGTACGACGCCGAGGGCGATGACGGCGCTCGACTTCAGCAGCGAGCCGAACCCGGCCGTCGTCCACGCGGTGGCGAAGTTCTCCCAGTGCGGATCGGACGGCCACTCCAGGCCCGGCGAGAGGTTCGTCTCGGGCTGGAGTGCCGCGGAGAACAGCGCGAGGAAGGGGAAGAGGACCGAGACCGCGGCGATGATCAGGGCCAGTCGGGGCAGCTGCTTCGTCACCAGCCCCGTCATGGGCCGCGCCTGCTGCCCGGCGTGGGTGGGTACCTGCCGCCCCTCGCTCGAAGGCGCCTGCGGCCCGGTGTCGTGCTGTGTCATCTGCATGGTCATCCGTGGTGCTCCAGAGAGGTGCGTGCCATCGGTCAGCGCTCCTGCGAGAGCCTGTTCAGGCCGTACATGACGGCGCAGGTGAGCAGGGACAGCACAGTGGCGAGTGCGCACGCCGTACCGACGCGGCCCGCGGTGAAGACGAGTTGGTAGACCTGGACGCCCGGGACCATGGTCGAGTAGCCGGGCCCGCCGCCGGTCATCACGTACACCACGTCGAACCCGGCCAGGGCCGCGATGACGGTGACGGTGCAGGCGACGCCGATCTCCTTGCGCAGACCGGGCACGGTGATGTGCCAGAACTCCCGCAGCTTGCCGCAGCCGTCGAGCCTGGCCGCCTCGTACAGCGACGGCTCGATCTTGCCGATGCCGGAGAGCAGCAGCAGGAAGCAGAGTCCGGTGCAGACCCAGGTGCCGATCAGGCCGACCGCCGGGAAGGCGTAGGTGAAGTCACCGAGCCAGGCACGGGCCACACTGCCGAGACCGACGGCGCGCAGAATCTCGTTGAGCGGGCCGTCCTCGCTGTAGATCCACTTCCAGACGACGCCGACCGCGACGAGCGGAAGGACCTGCGGGAGGAAGATGACGGTGCGGATGACCGGCATGGCCCGCCACGGGGTGGCCGCGGTGAGCGCTGCCAGCACCAGGCCGAGGGCGACCGGGACGACGGTATAGAAGATGATGAAGCCGAACGCGTGCAGCAGGGCCGCGCGCAGTGCGGGCTCGTTGAACACGGCGGTGTAGTTGTCGAACCCCGCCCAGGTGGCGGCGCCGATGCCGTTCCAGTTCCAGAACGATACCCACACGCTGTGGATCCAGGGCGCGATGACGAAGAGACCGTAGAAGAGCAGCGCGGGCGCCGTGTAGAGGAGCGGTACGAACCGGCCTCGGCGGCGGGGCTGCCGCACCGCCCCCCGCCGGGCGGCGCCGGTGCGCGGCGCCGCCCGGTGGGTACGGACGAGCGTGTCAGCCATGCGTGTTGGCCCACTCGCCCTGGATCGCCTTGATGAATCCGGCGCTGTCCGTGCGGCCCGCGAGGAGTTCCTGCGTGGCCGCGGTGAGCTTGTCGTTCATCGTCGCCGTGGCGTTGTTGTTGAAGCCGACGAGTCCGTTGTCCGCGTTGACCTTGGACCACGCGGCCACCACGTCCGCCATCACGGTGTTCGCCTCCGGCTTGGCGACGGAGAGGTCTGCCGGCATGAAGCCGGCCTTGAACTCCGCCGCCGCCGCCTGGGGCGAGTGCAGGAAGTCGAGGAAGGCCGCGGCCGTGTCCGGATTCTTGGAATGGCTGGAGACGGCGTATGCGACGGACGTACCGATCGCGGTGGCCTCGGTGCTGGGGAACGCGATGAAGCCCGCGTCCTTGCCGAGCTTCTTGCCGATCGTCGCGGCGTCCCAGTTGCCGTCGACGAGGTAGACGCCCTCACCCTTGGTGAACTTGTCGACGGCCGTCTGCAGGTCCGCTCCGTTGGCACCCTTGGGCAGATAGCCCTTCTTGTTCCACTCCGTGAGCTTGTCGACGGCGGTCCGGTTGCCCGCGGTGTCGAAGGTGGCGCCCTTCTGGCCGAAGGTCCACTTCGCCGCCTGCCCGGCGCCGTCCTGCGACTGGCCGATCAGCTGGATCGGGAAGGAGGCGTGACCCTGTGCGTTGCCGAGCTGGAGCGGGAGTTCACCGGCCGCCTTCGCCTTGCCGAGTGCCGCGTCGAACTCCTCCAGAGTGGCCGGGGGCTTGGTGATGCCCGCCTTGGCCGCCTTGGCCTTGTTGTAGTAGACGCCCACGAGCGAGAAACCGGCCGGGGCCGCGTACAGACCGCCCTGCCCCAGCGTGCTGCCGTCCTTGTCGACGCGCCACTGGTTGAGCTGGGTGCTCGGGTACGTCTTCTCCCAGCCGTAGGCCTTCGCGTACGGGGACAGATCGCGGACGAGGCCGTCCTTGACCGTGGTGCCCACCGAGTTGAGCAGCACGATGTCGGGGCCGGTCTTGGAGTAGAGCGCCAGGTTGAGGCTCTTGTTGTAATCGTCGTAGTTGGTGTCCTGGTACTTGACGGTCACATTGGGGTGCTTGGCCTCAAAGGCCTCGATGATGGCCTTGACCGCGGAACCCGACTCCGGCGTGGAGACCAGCTCGAGTGTCACGTTCTTGTCCGGAACACCCGTCTTGACCGGGCCGGTCGCCGAGTCGGCCGCCGAGTCGCTGCCTGCCCCCGGGGCACACGCGGTCGCGGACAACGCGACCACGGCGGCTCCGGCCAGAACCTTGCTGATCTTCATCGACGTTGCTCTCCTGTGCACAGGGGACGGAAGTGCTGATGTGGCAGGATGACGCGCAGAGGGTGCCAACTCAGCGACATTCGAAAGAAACTTTCCTTCGAAAGGATGAGATACGTGCTCTCGCTCGTCAAGAGGCAAACAGCGGGCAAATTACCCGGCACCGGAAGATGGCGGCACGGAGGCACGAGGGGGACATGAAGAACACGGACGTTCTGCCCGGCGGCGACCAGAGCGCACTGCGCCACCTCAACACCAGCCGGATCCTGCAGCTCCTCTACGAGGGCCCGCCCTTGGCGATCAACACCATCTCCCAGGTCACCGCCCTCTCCCGGCCGACGGTACGGGGCATCGTGGGCTCCCTGGTCGAGGCCGGCCGGCTCACGCTCGCCGGTCAGGACACGGCTCGCACCGGCGGCCGGCCGGCCCAGCGGTACGCCTTCGACGACAACGCCGGACGCCTCGCCGGTGTCCACATCGACGCCCACGGCATCGCGGTACGGATCACCGACCTCAGCGGCACCGAACTGACCACCGCCCACCGCGAGACGCCCACCCCGCTCGATGCGGACGAACGGCTGCGGGCAGCCGCGGACCTGGTACGCGAGCAGCTGCCCGCGGGCGGCTCACCGCTGTGGGCGGTCGGCGTCGGCACCCCCGGGATCGTGGACGCCGAGGGGGCCGTACGGCTGAGCGTCGCCATCCCCCAGTGGTCCGGCGTACGCCTCGCCGACCGGCTGGCCGAGCTGCTCGGCCGCCCGGTCGTCGCCATGAAGGACACCAACCTGGCGGTCCTGGCCGAGCACCGCGTCGGCGCCGCCCGGGGCACGCCGGACGTCCTGTACGTCCACATGAGCAACCGGCTCGGCGTCGGCATCCTGGTCGACGGCAGGCCGTTCACCGGGCGGACGGGCGCGGCGGGCGAGATCGGCCGCCACCCCGGGCTGGGCTGGAACGAAACCCCCGCGAGACTCCGCATCGACGCCGGCACCGCGCACGACGACACGGAGGAGGCCGCCCGGCTGGTCTTCGCCCGCGCCCGGCACGGCGACCCGACGGCGCGGACCGCGGTGGACGCGTACGTAAGGGCGCTGGCCGCCGGCATCGGCGCGATGGTGCTCGCCGTCGACCCGCAGCTGATCGTGCTCGGCGGCAGCCTGTCCGGCGCCGGTCCGGACGTCCTGGAGGCGGTCCGTCACCAACTGACCCAGGTCTGTTACGAGGTTCCGCCGCTCACCCTCACCGCGCTGAGCGAGGACGCGGTGTCCGTCGGCGGGGTCGAGGCCGCCCGCGACCTGGTGCGCGACCGGCTCTTCTCGGCGGAACCCCGGGCGGGCGGCCCGCAGAACTGACGCGGTGCCGGTACGGGGCACCCGGCGCCGAGAACGTCGGGTGCCGGGTGCCGGACATCGGGTGCGGGACATCGGGTGCGGGACGCGGATGTCGGACGGCCGGTCCGCACGCACCGGCCGGCGGTCCGGTATGCCCGTGACTGTTGACAGCGTGCAAGCGCGACGGCACATTACGCAGGAAACTTTCTTTTGAAAGTCTCTCAACTGCCTTGCGAGCTGCCCTGTGCGCCGCTCGGGCAGCCCTCCCGCTTCTCCTCTCCTCGACGAAGGAGTCACCTTGAGACACCGCCGTCTCCGCATCCCCCTCATCGGCGCACTGACCGCCGCGCTCGGAGCGCTGGGTGCGCTCGCCGGTGCACCGGCCGCCACCGCCGCCGACTTCCCGCCCAACCCGACGGCCAAGTCCGGCTATTCGCTGGACTTCCAGGAGGAGTTCAACGGCACCTCACTGGACTCCGGTAAGTGGCTGCCGTACTACCTCCCCCACTGGGCCGCCGAACGCGAGAACGCCAAGGCCCGCTACACGGTCGCGAACGGCGTACTCACCGAGCGTCTGGACCAGGACACCCCTGCCTGGAACCCGAGTTACGACGGCACGGTGAAGATCTCCAGCATCCAGACGTACGAGAAGGACTGGTGGCACCGGTTCAACTCCTCCATGCCGAACGACCATCACGAACCCGACTTCGACGGATACTCGACCAAGTACGGCTACTTCGAGACCCGCGCCAAGCTCTCCGACGCGGGCGGCGGCGGCCACCAGGCACTGTGGCTGGTGGGCACGGAGGACACCAGCAGCGCCTCGGCCAACTCCGAGATCGACTTCATCGAGACGTTCTTCAGCAAGCCGGACACCTGGCGGATCGCCGCGTACGGCTGGGGCGACCCGGACTTCCTCGGCAGCTGGGAGGGGTACGAGGACCCGGTACCGAGCGGGAAGCCCACTCAGGAGTTCCACGTCTACGGCATGGAGTGGACGCCCACCCAGCTGAACTTCTACTACGACAACCAGCTCTACAAGACCATCAACGACGCGCCGGACATGCCGATGGGCATGATCCTCGGTATCTACACGGATGCCGGTTCGGGGCAGCACAACGACGTCTGGCCGAAGACATGGTCGGTGGACTATCTCCGGGTCTGGAAGAAGAACGGCGGCTACCCCGACAGCGGGTACCAGCGGCTGAAGAACCGGCAGACGTCCCAGTACATGCACATCGAGAACAAGACCGGCAAGGTCGAGTACGGCACTTTGCAGCCCACCGCGTGGAGTTCGCAGTGGGCCAAGGAGACCACCTCCGGCGGCTACACCCGCTACCGCAACCGCTGGACCGGCGAGTACCTCCAGGCGTCGCCCGCCGACGGGTACGTCCACCACGGGGCGGCGACGGCGGACGCGACCACGGCCGACTGGACGGAGGAGACCACCGAGGGCTATCGCCGCTTCAGGAACCGGGCGACCGGCGGCTACGCACACACGGAGGATCTGACGGGGTACGTACAGCAGGGCAACGTGCCGGCCGGCTACTGGACGAGCCAGTGGTCGCCGGAGCCGGCGCAGTGAGCCGCCGTACGACCACCCGGCACCACGCCCGGTGAGTCCTCGTACGGCCCCCCGGCGCCTCGCCCGGTGAGCCGTCGCTGACCGTCCACGGGCGTGCCCCGGGCAGCACCGCCTCGACGGGGCTGCCCGGGGCACGCCCCCCTGCCTCAGGAGCCCTCCCCCATGCGTGCACGCCTCGCGCTGCCTCTCGCTCTGCCCGCCGTCGCCGTTCTGCTCGTCGGCGGCTGCGACTCCGCGCCCTCCGCGCCCCGTACGTCCACCGCGCCGGGCGCCGCACGCGGCTCCGCGGAGTCCGGCGGACCGCCGTCCGGTCCGCAGAACCGTTCCCTGTGGACGCTCATCGACGACCGGGGCAAGGCGGTCACCACGCTCGCCGACGACGATCCGGACGTCACCGCCATCCGCAAGACGGTGGTCCTGCACTCGGGTGCGGTCGACAACCGCGACGCCGACTCGGCCGAGACCGGCGTGAAGGCCGAATTCTCCTTCTACAGCGCCGAGTTCGAGCGCGCTCTCGACTCGCAGCACTACGGCACCCGGGTGGCCGCTCTCTTCCACGACAACGCCCTGGCCACCCACCAGGTGAAGATCGCCTGGTACCGGTCGACGGTGTACCGGGACCGGCGGACCGCGAAGGCGGAGATGGACAGCGTCACCGAGTTCACCGCCGGTGATTCCGCCTACCTCAAGAAGCACGGACTGACACTGAGCACCCCGTACACCCAGCACCGCACCCTCGATCTGATCAAACGCGACGGAACCTGGGTCATCACCGGCATCCAGAAGACACCGCTGCAACGGCCGGCGCCCAAGCCCGTCCCCCGGTCCTGACCGAGCGGCGGGCGGTCCCACGACCGCCCCGGCCGCCCGGATCACCGCTGCCCCGAGCCGGCGGCCGACATGCGTGTGGCGGGCCTCACCTGCACCCGGGTGTACGGCGTCGAGGGCCCCGCCCGGGCCCAGCTGAAAGCGGCCGAGCAGCACACCGGAGGGTCCCTCACCGCATCGCGGATGTCCGCCTCCGCGCCGACCGCGGCCCGCATGGCGCAGCCGTACCCCGGCCTGCCGGCCGCCGGTTTCCCACCTGCTCGCCGTGGGACGTCATGGACACCGGCTACTCTGGGCGCGTCACCGGGGCGGGACAAGCCCCGCCATCTCTCCGCGGGGGGACCTTTCCACCATGTTCCGGGCCCTGATCTATCTCCTGCCTCTGGCGCTGACGATCTACGCGTTCATCGACTGCCTGAACACCCCCGAGGACGAGGCCAAGCACCTGCCGAAGATCGCCTGGGTCTTCATCATCCTGCTGTTCTGGATCGTCGGCCCGATCGTCTGGCTGGCCGCGGGCAAGATGCGCGAGGTGCCCGCCGGGGGCCGTACGCCCTCCGAATGGCACCGCAATCACCGCTCGCAGTGGGTGGCGCCGGACGACAATCCGGAGTTCCTGAACGCGCTGAAGGAAGAGAACAAGAAGGACGAGTCGCTCCTCAAGGACTGGGAGGCGGATCTGCGCCGCCGCGAGGAGGAACTCAAGCGCCGCGAGAGCGGGGAGAGCTCAAGCCCCTCCAGCGATTGAGGAGTGGCGGTGCGGGGGCAGCGCCCCCGGCAACGGCTACCAGGAGCACGCACGCGTGAACGACAGGGCCATGCTCGCCACCGCCCTCGCCGAAGCCCGGACCGGGCTCGCCGAGGGCGGCATCCCCATCGGCGCCGCGCTGTACGGGCCGGACGGCTCGCTCCTCGGGCGCGGGCACAACCGCCGGGTGCAGGACGGCGATCCGTCGCTGCACGCGGAAACGGCCGCCTTCCGCGCGGCCGGGCGGCAGCGTTCGTACCGGGGCACGACGATGGTGACGACGCTCTCCCCGTGCTGGTACTGCTCCGGCCTGGTACGGCAGTTCGGGATCTCGCGGGTGGTGATCGGCGAGGCGCGGACGTTCCACGGGGGGCACGACTGGCTGGCCCGGCACGGGGTCGGGATCGTGGTGCTCGACGATCCCGAATGCATCGCGCTCATGCGGGACTTCGTACGGGATCGGCCCGGCCTGTGGAACGAGGACATCGGCGCCGGCTGATACACCCGGCCCGTCCCGCGGGCCCATCGTTCGAAAACCTGCACCTCACTCCAACACCCGGCAGTCCGGCGACCGGCGGCTCCCCCGGCGGACTGCCGGAGCTTCCTTGAACTGCCGGCCACGGTGGCGAAGAAGCCCGCGGGCCAGATCGGTCCGACCGGTCACCAGGATCTGGCCGACGGCCAGATCATGAACAAGGCGGTGCCGGTGGTGGAACCGGCGCCCGAGAACGCCCGGCAGCGGTTCGTCGCGATCGCCCGGCCGGAGGGAGCGCCGCCCGGCCCGAGGTGCCTGCCGCCGTCGTAGAGGGAAGTCGCGGTCACCGCGCGGCGGCCGCGTACTCCTCGCGCAGCTCCGCCCACCGGACCGGGGTCCATCTCGTCCAGTCGGCGGGATAGCCGTCGAGCGCGTCCACGAGGAAGCGGAAGTGGTCGTGCCACTCGGCGAGGCGGTCCAGGCACAGCGCGTCGTCGCCCCGGAACTCGTGCCTGAAGCGCAGCAGCACATGGTCGCCGCGCGGTGGCTCCAGGTGGAAGCGGACGCGGCCGTGGGCCCCTTCGAGGGTGTATTCGGCGACCCGCTCGACGTCCCAGGCGGTGACGGTACCGGAGGCGGCCGAGGCGCGCCCGTTCCGGTCGGCGGTCAGCCGGCGCAGCGTGATCGCGCCGCCGATGTGCGGTTCGAACGGATCGGCGGCGCCGAGCCAGCCGGCCAGCCCCTCGGAACTGGCAACGGCTGCCCACACCCGTGGAACGGGGTGGGGCAGCCGTAGCAGAAACCGCAGAGTGTGCAGGTCACCGTCGGTTTCACTGGTGCCACGCTCGATGACGGGGGTCGCATCGGTCATGGTTCCAGCGTGGCCCGGTGCACCGGGATCCGCACCCTTACGGGGCGGGCGCGGGTCAGACCCCGGCGTAGGAGTGCTTGCCGGTGACGAAGATGTTCACGCCGTAGTAGTTGAAGAGCCAGCAGCCGAAGGCGATGAGGGCCAGGTAGGCGGCCTTGCGGCCCTTCCAGCCGGCGGTGGCGCGGGCGTGCAGGTAGCAGGCGTACGCGACCCAGGTGATGAAGGACCAGACCTCCTTGGGGTCCCAGCCCCAGTAGCGGCCCCACGCGTCGCCCGCCCAGATGGCGCCCGCGATGATCGTGAACGTCCACAGCGGGAAGACGGCGGCGTTGACGCGGTACGAGAACTTGTCCAGCGTCGCGGCGGCGGGCAGCCGGGAGAGCACGGACTGGGCGAACGAACCGGGCTGCCCGCCGTCCGCGAGCTTGCTCTCGTAGCTGTCGCGGAAGAGGTAGAGCAGGGTGGCGACCGCGCCGATGTAGAAGACGGCACCGCAGATGATGGCGGTGGAGACGTGGATCCACAGCCAGTACGAGTGCAGTGCCGGCACCAGCTGGGCACTGGAGGTGTAGAGCACCGTGGTCGCGATGCCGAGGTCCAGCAGGACGGTGGTGACCAGGAGCAGGCCCATCCAGCGGACGTTCTTCTTCAGCGCGAGGAGGGTCAGGTACGCGCCGACCGCCACCGTGGAGAAGGTGATGGAGAACTCGTACATGTTGCCCCAGGGCGCACGCTGCACGGACAGCGCACGGGCGATGACACCACCGGCCTGCACGACAAAGGCGAGCACGGTCATGGAGACCGCCATGCGTCCGTACAGGTCGCCCTTGAACGTGCCGCCGGCCGCGCCGGGCCCGTCCGGGACGTCGCGGGAACCGGCGGCGGAGCGCGTGATGATCTTCGGGCGGTCCAGTACGGCGGTGCCGCCGCCCTTCTGCGCGACCTGCACCTTCACCGAGGCCCCGGCGGCCTCGGCACCGGCCCCGGTCAGCGCGGCTGCGGTACGGCCGACCTTGCTGCGGCTGCCGAACACCCACTCTGCGATGTGCGCGAAGAAGGCCAGGGTGTACACGGCCATCGACGAATAGATCAGGACATTACTGGTGTGCGCCAGGTTCTCGTTGGTTGCGGCGGCGAGATTCACTTCTCAGCCCCTTCGGCAGGTTCTACGGAGGATTCTTCGACGGAGCCGGAATCGGATCCGGGGTCGGTGTCGGGGCCGGGCGCGGTGGGCGCGACGGCGTTGAGCGTGACCGCGAGATCGGCCAGCTCCTCGGGAAGCTTCGCGGACTCGCTGCGGCCGAGACCCGCCATTTCGACGACGGTGACGCCGTCCGCACCGCGTACGGCCCGCACCCAGATCCGGCGCCGCTGGATGAACAGCGAACCCGCGAGTCCGGCGATCGCGGCGATGGCTCCGGTGAGCGCCCAGCCGCTGGCGGGCTGCTCGGAGATCTGGAAGCTGGCCCACTCCTCGACGCCCTCGAAGGTGATCGAGCCGGCGCCGTCGGGCAGCTTCATCGTGTCACCGACCGCCAGGCGCTGCTTGAGCTGATTGCCCTTGCTGTCCTTGAACTCCGTCATCTTGGACTTGTCGAGCTGGTACACGTTCTGCGGCAGTCCGGAGTCGACACCGAGGCTGCCGTAAGAGCCGTTGAGAGCGAGCCGCGGGTTGTCGGCGGCGGGGAACTGGGAGAACATCGTGCCCTGGTTGTCGCCCGCGAAGGTCGGCACGAAGAAGGCCTGGAAGCCCAGCTGGGTCTTCTTGCCGTTCTTGTCGCGGTAGCCGTCCATCACCTTGATCGCCCCGGTCGAGGTGACGTTGCTGTCGATGGGCAGCAGCGGCACGGCGTTCCGGTAGACCACCTTGCCGCTCGCGTCCTTGACGGAGACGACGGGCGCGTAGCCGTGCGCGTTGAGGTAGACCTTGGTGCCGTCGACGACGAGCGGCTTGTTGACCTCGATGACGGCCTTCTGCGGCTTGCCGTACGCCCCCTTCTCGTACGTCACATGGGCCTCGTAGGTCCGCGGCGTACCGGCCTGGGGGCCGCTGCGCTCGTACGTACCGATGAACTTGTCGAGCTTGAAGCTGAACGGTGCGAGCGAGTTGTTGTCGAACAGCGAACCGGACTTGAAGTCGTCGTACTGGGTCAGCGTGTTGGAGAAGCCGTCGCCCTCGACGACCAGCTTGGCGCCCTCGGACTTGAAGAGCTGCCCGAAGGCGAACGCCACCAGCATCACGATCAGGGCGATGTGGAAGACCAGGTTCCCGGCCTCGCGCAGGTAGCCCTTCTCGGCGGCGACCGCGTCCCCCGCGGTGTGCGCGCGGTAGCGGCGACTGCGCATCATGGCGAGCGCGGCCTCGCGGACCTGCTCGGGCTCGGCCTCGGTGCGCCAGGTGGTGTATACGGGCAGCCGGGTCAGGCGCTTGGGCGCGCCCGGCGGGCGGCTGCGCAGCTGGCCGATGAACTGGCCGGTGCGCGGCACGATGCAGCCGATGAGCGAGACGAACAGCAGGATGTAGATCGCGGAGAACCACACCGAGCTGTAGACGTCGAAGAACTGGAGCTTCTCGTAGATCGGCGTGATCGTGGTGTGGGCGTCCTTGAAGGCCTGCACCTTCATTTCGTCCACGCTGTTCTGCGGGATCAGCGAGCCGGGGATGGCGCCGAGCGACAGCAGGAAGAGCAGGATCAGCGCGACCCGCATCGAGGTGAGTTGCCGCCAGAACCAGCGGGCCCAGCCGATGGCGCCCATGGCCGGCAGGGTGACCGCGGACTCCTCGCGCGGGGCGGTGGAGAGCTGGGAGCCGGCCGCGCCCAGTTCGCGGGCGTTCTCCCGGTCCTGCTCGTCCCGGATCTCCCGCTCGCCCCGGTGCTCGCGCTCCGGGGCCGGGTTGGACTTGGTGTCGCTCATGGAACTCAGATCCCCACAGTGAAGCCGTTGGACCAGCCCTGCAATGCCTGCATCATGCTGCCCCAGACACCGGTCAGCAGGAGCAGCCCGGTCGCGATCATCATGACGCCGCCGATCCGCATGACCCATGCGTAGTGGCGCTTGACCCAGCCGAAGGCGCCGAGCGCCTTGCGGAAGGCGACCGCCGCGAGCACGAAGGGCAGACCGAGCCCGAGGCAGTACGCGACGGTCAGTATCGCCCCGCGTCCGGCGGTGCCCTGCTCCATGGCGAGGATGCTCACCGAGCTGAGCGTCGGGCCGAGGCACGGGGTCCAGCCGATCCCGAAGAGGGCGCCCAGCAACGGTGCGCCCACCAGCCCGGTCACCGGCCTCTTGTGGATACGGAACTCACGCTGCGTCATCCACGGCATCAGGCCCATGAAGAAGATCCCCATCAGGATCATCAGCACGCCGAGGATCTTGGTGAGCGTCCCGCTGTGCTCCTGGAGGGTCTGGCCGAAGAAGCCGAAGAGCGCGCCGCCGGAGACGAACACGGCGGTGAAGCCGAGCACGAAGAGCGAGGCGCCCGCGACCATCCGCCCCCGCCGGGCCTGCGCCAGGTCCGTGCCGCTGACTCCGGTGACGTAACTGAGGTAACCGGGGACGAGCGGCAGGACGCACGGCGAGAAGAACGAGACGAGCCCGGCGAGTACGGCGACGGGCAGGGCGACGATCAGCGCCCCGTTCACGACGGTCAGGTTCTCGCCCTGGACCGCGGCAAGGGTGTGCACGGAATCACTTCTCCGCGATCAGCGGGTCGATCATCTTGTGCAGCTGGTCGGCGTCGAGCGCGGCCAGCGAACGGGCGGCGATCTTCCCGTCCCGGTCCAGCACCACGGTCGACGGAATGGCCTGCGGACGCAGCGTGCCCTTGGGGAAGCGGAGCATGAGCTTGCCGGTCGGGTCGAAGATGCTCGGGTAGGGGACCCCGTAATCCTTCTCGAAGCTCAGCGCGGGGCCCTTCTGGGCGTCGCGCGTGTTGATCCCGACGAACTGGACGTTCTTGTCCTTCGTCTCCTTCGCCACCTTCGCGAAGTACTGGGCCTCCAGACGGCAGGGCCCGCACCACGAGCCCCACATGTTCAGCACGACGACCTTGCCCTTGTAGTCGGCGACGTCGAGCTGCTTGCCTTCGAGGGTCTCGCCGTCGAGCTTCGGGGCGGCCTTGCGATCACTCTTGGCCACGGTGGAGATTCCGCCACTGCCCGTGACGAAGTTCGTATTGCCACCGCCACCCGTCTTGTTGTCGTCGCCACCGCACGCCGTCAGCGTGAGTGCGAGCGCGACGACCGCTGCGGGGGCGGCGAGCAGGGTGAAGCGGCGTCGAGGTGCCCGGCCATAGCTCATGTGAAAAGTTTCGCATGGCGGTTACGGCGATCTCGGGCACCCCCCTCGGTGCCCGTAAAGCCCGTTGTCAGGCCTGTTTAAAGAAGGCGTTCCAGCCGCCTTCGGGCGCCTGTCCGACGTCCAGCGTGCGGAGCTTGTCGAGCACGGCCGGGGTCTGCACGTCGAGCCAGTCGACGAACTGCTTGAAGGAGACCAGCCGCACATCCGGCTTCCCCGCGATTTCCTTGATCGCTTCCTCGACCGCATCCATATAGATGCCGCCGTTCCACTGCTCGAAGTGGTTTCCGATGTAGAAGGGCGCGCGATTCGTCGTGTACGCGCGGTCGAAACCGGCGAGATACGACTGGGTGGCCTGCTCGCGCCAGCCCGGATATCGGGAGGGTATGCCCTTGGTCGAATTCTGCGACTGGTTGGCGAGGATGTTGTAGTCCATCGAGAGGACTTCGAAGGAGTGCCCGGGGAACGGCATGCCCTGCAGCGGCAGGTCCCAGATGCCCCCGCGCTTGTGGGGCCACACCTGTATGCCGCCGGGCGAACTGGCGTCGTAGCGCCAGCCCAGCCTGCTCGCCGTGGGCAGCAGATTGTCCTGGCCGAGCAGGCAGGGGGCGCGGCCGCCGATCAGTTCCCTGCGGTAGTCGAAAGGCAGCGGATCGAGGTCGGTCCAGCCGGTGTTGGTGCGCCATTCGGTGACGAAGGAGACCGCCTGATCGATTTCGCTCCGCCAATCGGAGGGCGACCAGTTCGCGACCGATCCGGAACCGCCGCAGAAATGCCCGTTGAAGTGGGTGCCGATCTCATGCCCGTCGAGCCAGGCCTGCCGGACGTACTTCAGCGTCTGCTTGATGTGGTCATCGGTGAGATATCCGATGTCGGAAGCGCCGACCGGGTTGTTGGGCGGCCGGTACATGGACTTCTTCGACTCGGGCAGCAGATAGAGGCCGGAGAGGAAGAAGGTCATCGCCGCGTCGTGCTCCTTGGCGAGTTCGAGAAAGCGCGGGAAGAGCCCGTTGCCGACCTCGCCCGCGCCGTCCCAGGAAAAGATCACGAACTGCGGCGGCGTCTGCCCGGGTTCGAGCGGAACCGGCGCTGCGGGCTGGTGCGGCTGCTTCCCGGTGTCCGAGGTGGAACCGTCGCCGATCTCCCGGACGTCCTTCTCCGCAGGCCCGGTCCCCCGGGTGTGCCCGTCGGCACCCTTCTCCCCGGTGGCCCCCGTATCCGCCCCCGATGGACCCGTGCCGGAGGAACCGCACCCCGCAAGACCGATCCCGGCCGCGGCCCCAAGTCCGGCTCCGAGCAAGCCCCTTCGGCTGATCTCGCGCATGAGTTCCCCATCTGCGGTCATTTTGGCCTAAAACCATATAAACTGGCGAAGGCTTAGATGAGGGAAACAGCGCAGGGGTTCCGCGATTTAGCATATTTTTCTTTGTATGACCAGACCCGGTACGCGACCGAACGTATGACCCGTCACAGGGGCGATCGCCCGGCCGGCCACCCGCCTGACCACTCGGCTGATGGCACGGGTGAGGGCGTGGGTGAGGCATGACCGATCGCCGGACGGGCGGCGACATCAAGCCCGTCCGGCGATCGAGGACAGAACGGCGACCGGACGACCGGCGAGGCGGGCAGGGCGGGGCGGGGCCCGGCGCACACCACCCCGCCTCGCCGGACGGCTACGCGCCGAACGCCTTCGACTTCCCCTTCACCGGCTTCGCCCCGGCCCGCAGATGAGCCGGCACCAGATCCCGCGCCGGCTCCGTGTACCCGACCGACACGATCTTGTCGCCCTGGTACGTGAAGCTGGTCAGCGACGCGAGCGTGCACTGCCGCTTGCGCGGGTCGTGCCACAGCCGCCGCCGCTCCACGAAGCTCCGCACGATCCAGATCGGCAGCTGATGGCTGACGCACACCGCCTCGTGACCACGCGCCGCGTCACGCGCGGCGTCCAGGGCACCCATCATCCGTACGACCTGCTCGATGTACGGCTCGCCCCACGACGGCCGGAACGGATTCGTCAGGTGCTTCCAGTTGTCCGGCTTGCGCAGCGCCCCGTCGCCGACCCCGAAGGTCTTGCCCTCGAAGACGTTGGCGGCCTCGATGAGCCGGTCGTCGGTGGCCAGGTCGAGGCCGTGCGTCTTGGCGATCGGCGTGGCGGTCTCCTGGGCCCGCTCCAGCGGGGAGGCGACGACATGGGTGATGTCGCGGTCCTTCAGGTGCTCGGCGACCCGGTCCGCCATCTGCCGGCCCAGCTCGGAGAGGTGGTAGCCGGGGCGGCGCCCGTACAGCACGCCCTCCGGGTTGTGCACCTCTCCGTGCCGCATCAGATGGACGACGGTGACGTCCTTGTTGCTGGCGTTCCCGCTCATGCGGTGGCCTCCGATGCGGCGCGGGCGGCGGCGGGCAGGGCGGCGGCGATGCGCTCGACGGCCTGCGTGTCGTGGGCCGTGGAGACGAACCAGGACTCGAAGGCGGACGGCGGCAGATAGACGCCCTGCGACAGCAGCGAGTGGAAGAAGGCGGTGTAGCGGAATGCCTCCTGCTGCTTCGCGTCCTCGTAGTTCCGCACCGGCCGGTCCGTGAAGAAGACGGAGAACATGTTGCTCGCCCTCTGCACGGTGTGCACCACGCCTTCCTTGGCGAGCGCCTCGCTGACCAGTCCGCGGATCTCCGCGGAGACCGCGTCCACCTTGGCGTACGCCGCGTCGTCGAGCAGCCGCAACTGCGCGAGACCGGCGGCGGTGGCGACCGGGTTCCCGGAGAGGGTGCCCGCCTGGTAGACGGGGCCGGCCGGGGCCAGGTGCGCCATCACGTCCGCGCGTCCGCCGAAGGCCGCGGCCGGGAAGCCGCCGCCCATGACCTTGCCGAAGGTCATCAGGTCGGGCCGCACCCCGTCGACGCCGAACCAGCCGGCCTTCGAGGTACGGAATCCGGTCATGACCTCGTCGGAGATGTAGAGCGCTCCGTTGGCGGCGCAGATCTCCTTGAGCCCGGCGTTGAAACCGTCCAGCGGCGGTACGACACCCATGTTGCCCGGCGACGCCTCGGTGATGACGCAGGCGATCTCGCCGGGCTGCGCGGCGAACGCCTCCCGCACGGCGTCCAGGTCGTTGTACGGCAGCACGATCGTGTCGCCGGCCTGGGCGCCGGTGACGCCGGGGGTGTCCGGAAGGCCGAAGGTCGCGACCCCGGACCCGGCGGCGGCCAGCAGCGCGTCGACGTGGCCGTGGTAGCAGCCGGCGAACTTCACCACCTTGGCCCGGCCGGTGAACCCGCGGGCAAGACGGATCGCGGACATGGTCGCCTCGGTGCCGGACGACACCAGCCGCACCTGCTCCACGGGCTCGACCCGGGCCACGATCTCCTCGGCGAGCGCGACCTCGCCCTCCCCGGGCGTACCGAACGAGGTGCCGTGGCCGACCGCTTCCTGAACCGCGGCGATGACCTCGGGGTGGGCGTGGCCGAGGATCATCGGCCCCCACGAGCACACGAGGTCGACGTACTCACGGCCGTCGGCGTCGGTGAGGTACGGACCGGTACCGGACACCATGAAGCGGGGCGTGCCGCCCACGGCCCGGAAGGCACGGACGGGAGAGTTGACGCCGCCGGGCGTCACGAGGGACGCGCGGTCGAACAGCGTCTGCGAGACTGGGGCTTCATATTGATAAGGCAGTTCGGTCATGACCTGCGACTTCTCCGACTCCGGGGGGCTAGTGACCTCCCCAGGGTAGGACAGCGCCCGTACGCGGCCGGGCGCGGAAGATTCCGGCCACCGAAAGCCCGGCGGACACATCCGTCGCGCGACGACCGGGCGTCGGCCCCTCACGTCTGCGAAACTGGGCCGATATAGGGAAAGCTCACACAAGCCATGGTGTCCGAGCCACGGACGGTCTTGCGGACAGGTGTTTCACCGCGCGCCCGTGGGGGAGGTCACTGACACGATGATCGGGTTGCGCAGCGGGGGCTGTGTCTCCTAAGTAGTAGTCGGGTGGATGAGATATGCATCGCGGTGGCGGAGTGGGCGAAGGGACCGACGACCTGGGGCCCGAGCCTGCCCGGCGGGGTCGGCACCGGCGTGAGGCAGAGCGCAGACAGGGCATACAGGCCGGTGGGGCGCAGGGTGGCGGAGCCGGAAGCAGGAGTGGTGGCCGGGTGGGGGTGACCTACAAGTACTTCGGTGCCCCCGACGGGGCCACTGCGGCACGCGTGCCCATTTCGATGCGCCCCGAGGAGCTCGGGGGCGACGAACTGGGCATGGGTGGCATGTTCACCAAGATCAAGCCGGAGACGGTGGCGGCGATGGTCCTCACCGGCATCCAGGGCGTACCCCTGCACAGGGTCCCCCCGCTGGAACTGGTCGTACTCCACCCCGATTACGCGGTGGTCAAGCTTCCGATGACGGTCGTCGACCCGCTGCGCGACGTCGGCGAGGAGTCGGTGGGCGCCGCAGCCTTCATCTGGTCCACGGTCCCGGACCGGGGCGGCCCGCGCGACGCGTTCAACGTCTACCAACTGCTGCACGAGTGGCAGGACTTCTCCCACCGGCTGCACGACGCAGGGCATCAGGCGTACTGCCTGGTGTGGCCCTGAATCAGGGGTTCCTCGCGGGCAGGGCAGATCAGAGCAGGACGAGGCTCATCGGGCCGGAGTGCGGGGGGCGGGTACATCGGGCCGGAGTGCATCGGCCCGGAGTGCATCGGCCCGGAGTGCATCGGTGCGGGGGCTGGGTACATCGGGCCGGACGGGGCGGCCGGTGATGTCGGCCTCGCCCACGCCGCCTGTGCGGTACGGCTTTGTGCGGCGGCGGCTCGGCATCCTCTGCGGGCCGCCGCCGCACGTGGCGGGGGTCAGGCAGCGGCGGACGTGGCCTGCTCGGACACCTGGCGGATGACCTCGGTGAGCGCGGTGACGACCTCGGTGTCATCGGCGGGGTGGGTCTCGGCGAAGCGCGTCACGGAGCCGGGGATGGACAGCTTGACGTCCTCCAGGACCACACCGCCTGCGATCCCGGCGGACTTGCGGGCATCGTCCTGCGCCCACACGCCGCCGTACTGACCGAAGGCGGTGCCGACCACGGCGACCGGCTTGCCGGAGATGGCGCCGGCGCCGAACGGGCGGGACAGCCAGTCGATGGCGTTCTTCAGGACGGCCGGCATGGTGCCGTTGTACTCGGGCGAGAACAGCAGGAAGGCGTCGGCCCGGCCGGCTGCCTCGCGCAGCTGGACGGCGGCGGTCGGGACGCCTCCCTCGACGTCGGTGTCCTCGTTGTAGAAGGGCACGTCGGCCAGACCCTCGTACAGCTCGATGTCGACGCCCTCGGGGGCGTGCTTGGCGGCGGCTTCGGCGAGCTGACGGTTGTGCGAGCCGGCGCGGAGGCTGCCGACGAGTGCGAGGACGCGTACAGACATGAGGAACTCCCAAGAGGGCAAAAAACTTCGGAAACGGCTTCAAGCGGACCACGGTCCGTTGAAATTTGTACCACTTAACCGGACCGCGGTCCACTTCTCTCTTCCGGACGCTACTCTGAGTCCATGACCGGTCCCGATACCCCGCCGCTCAGACCGTCCGACCCCGGCGATGCACGGACGAGTCTCCCTCTCGCCCCGACCGATGAACCGCCGCAGCTACGGGCGGACGCCGCACGCAATCGCACCCGCCTGCTGGACGCGGCCTCCCGGCTGATGACCCGGTGCGGAGCGGCGGACCTGACCATGGAATCGGTGGCCGCCGCCGCAGGGGTCGGCAAGGGCACCGTCTTCCGGCGCTTCGGCGACCGGGCCGGTCTCCTGATCGCGCTCCTGGACCACCGGGAGGTGCAGTTCCAGGCCGCCTTCCTCTCGGGTCCGCCGCCCCTGGGCCCCGACGCCCCCGCGGCGGAACGGCTGCACGCCTTCGGGCCCGCCGTCCTGCGCCACGAACGCGATCACCACCCCCTGATCCTGGCCGGCCGGACCGACCCGCTGCGCACCTACGCCGTCCCGGCCAGCCGTCTGCGGGTCAGCCACATCGCGATGCTGCTGCGGGGGGCGCAGGTGACGGGCGACCCGGAACTGCTCGCGCACACCCTGCTCGCGTCCGTCGACACCGCTCTCGTCCACCACCTCACGCAGGAGCGCGGCATACCCCTGGAGCGCCTGGAGGAAGGCTGGCACCACCTGGTCACACGGCTCGGGGCGCCCCGGCCGTCGGACCGGGCGGACTGTACGGACTCGTCTGACCGGACGGACTGTGCCGACTCGCGCGACCTGGCGGCTAAGGACCCGGCGGTGGAGGGCCCGGCGGTTAAGGACCCGGCGGTGGAGGGCCCGGCGGTGGAGGGCTGTGACGGGTCGGGGGCAGATCGAGCCAGCGGGCCGTACCGGGTGTGATCACATGGGTGTGGCCACCCAGGACGACCCGGACGGCCGGGTCGTCCGAGTCCGGTACGGCGATCCGGAGCCGCTGGGAACGCAGACGCAGGTCCACGTCCCAGTGGCGGCGGAACCGGATCCGCATCCCGAATTTCGAGAGCTGCGGCAGCGTGGCCGGCGCGAGCCACAGTGCGTCGTCGCGGGTCTCCAGCCCCGTCATTCCGCGCTGCACGAAGTCGAGGGTGCCCGCCATCGCCCCCAGGTGAATGCCCTCTTCGGTGGTGCCGCCCTGGATGTCGGCCACGTCCCCGGTCAGGGCCTCCACGCAGTACTTCCACGCCTCCTCGCGGCGCGCCCGGGCCAGAACCCATGCATGGACCAGGGAGCTGAGCGTGGAGCCGTGGCTCGTACGCGCGAGGTAGTAGTCGACGGTGGCGCGCCAGCCGTCCTCGTCCAGCGAGTACCCGAGCCGCCGGAAGAGACCCGCGAGTTCTTCCGGTGAGAAGAGGTAGCCGAGCATCAGCACGTCGGCCTGCTTGGACGCCTGGTAGCGGTTGGCCGTGTCGCCCTCCGCCTCCAGGATCCGGTCCAGCCGCCGGATGTCCCCGTACCGCCTCCGGTACCCCGCCCAGTCGAGCTCCTCCAGCTCCCCGTAACCGGCGAACTGGCTGATGACGCCCTGGTGATACGGCACGTGCAGCCGGCGGGAGATGTCCTCCCAGCGTTCCGGTTCGGCGGAATCGAGACGCATTTGGTCGCACAGCCGCCGCCGCCGTGTCTCGGGCAGCGTCCGGTACAGCTCCGTCGAACGTGACAGAACCCAGGCCGCTGTCACGTTCGTGTACGTGTTGTCGTCGAGGCCTGGCGCCTCCGTTCCCGGATAGCCGTCGTGGTACTCGTCCGGCCCGACGACACCGCGGATGCGATACCGGGCCAGGGACTCGTCCCATGTGGCGCTGTCCGCCCAGAACCTGGCGATCTGCAACAGCATCTCCGCACCCCTGGAGTAGAGGTACTCCGTGTCCCCGGTGGCCTGGCAGTACTGCCACACGTTGTACGCGACGGCCGAGCCGACATGGTGCTGCAGCCGGGAGCGGTCGGGCAGCCACCGCCCCGAGTGCGGGTTGAGATGGAGTTCCTGGGTCTCCTCGCGTCCGTTGGCGGCGCTCTGCCAGGGGTACATCGCCCCCGCCCGGCCGGCCTCGCGCGCCGCCCGGCAGGCCGCGGGCAGCCGCCGGTAGCGGTAGTCGAGAAGGCCCCGGGAGACTTCCGGGAGATGCAGATTCAGGAACGGCAGTACGAACAGCTCGTCCCAGAAGACATGGCCGCGGTACGCCTCGCCGTGCAGCCCTCTGGCCGGTACGCCGACGTCGAGTCCGGCGGTGTGCGGGGAGAGCGTCTGCAGTACGTGAAAGAGGTGCAGCCGCAGAACGCGTCCCGCCTCGCCCGGGACGTCCAGCCGGACCTGCCGCCACAGGTCGGCCCAGGCCTGCCGGTGCGAGGACAACAACTGTGCGAAGTCCGGGGCCCTTCGCACCGCGGCCACGGCTGCCCGCAACGGGCTGCCGATCGCAAGGTCGCGGGTGGTGTGGAGGGCGACCGTCTTGTCGACGGCGACGGTGGCGGTGGTGTCGGAGTCCGGGTCCAGCGGCAGGACCAGCCGCTGGAAGACCGTCTTCTCCGTCTGCCGGGGGTGGGGATGGAGGTGGGGGCGAGGGTGAGGGCGGGCATCGGATCCCGGGGCGGAGTCGGGGGCGGAGTCGGGGGCGGAGTCGGAGTCGGGGGCGGAGTCGGGGGCGGGGGCGGAGTCGGGGGCGGGGGCGGAGTCGCGGTCGCAGTCGGTACTGATGTCGGTGTCGGGGCCGGTTTCACCGCCGTACACCGCCAGCGTGCGGGCCGCCAGCGCGACACCGATGTCCGACTCCACCGTGCGGCACTTCAGCGACACCACACCGTCCTCGTCCGCGCCGGTCACCCAGCCGGTGAGGTGCTGGTTCGACAGATCCCGGTACCGCGCGACGCCGGAGTTGCGGACGCCACCATCGATCCCGGACTCCACCTCGATCACGCCCGCCCACCTCTCCGCCCGGAACACCGTGTGCAGGGCGGCGAGATGCGGATCGCCCATGTGCACCAGACGGCACTGCTCCACGTACAGCCGCCGGCCCGCCTCGTCCTCGTAGACGGATCGGCGGGTCAGCGTGCCACCGCGCAGATCGAGTGACTGGCCGTGTTCCACGAGGTGTTCGTGGTCCGGGGTGAGCCACGGTCCCGGGGCGGCACCGGCAGGGCGGATGCGATAGTGCAGCGGCAGCCAGTTCGGGAGGTTGACCAGGTCCTCGTTCTCGACCCGGCGGCCCCGGACCGTGGAGGTCAGCCGGCTGTAGCAGCCCGCCACATAGGTGCCGGGGTAGTGCGGCCACGCCTCGGACGTCGTCTCAGGCGTCCCAGGCGTCGTAGGTGGCACAGGTGGCACAGGTGGCACAGGTGGCACAGGCCTCATAGATGTCACAGGTGTCTCGGACGCGGCTCCGCGGGTGGCGAAGTACCCGTTGCCGAGCGTGCACAGCGCCTCCCGCAGCCGTTCCTCCTGCGGGTCGTACCCCTCGTACGACCAGGTCCAGGCCTGCGTCATCAGTCGTCACCGGCCGTCAGCAGCTCCCCCGGATCGGACACCACGAGGTCGGCGCCGTGGTCGCGCAGTTCGGCGGCGCTGGTCGGGCCGCCCGTTCGGTCCACACCGACCACGAGTCCGAAGCCGCCCCGACGCCCGGCCTCGACCCCGGCCAGCGCGTCCTCCACCACGGCCGTGTCCCGGACCGGGACCCGCAGGCGCCTCGCCGCTTCGACGAAGAGCGCGGGGTCCGGCTTTCCCGGCAGCCGCAGCCGTTGCGCCTCGTTCCCGTCGACCACGGCGTCGAACCGGTCGATGAGGCCGGCCCGCGACAGCAGTTCCGTCGCGTGCCGGGACGCGGATACGGCGGCGCACGGCATCTGTTCGCCGCGCAGCACGTCGAGGAGACGGACCGTGCCGGGCCAGACGTCGACCGGGTCGGTACGCAGGCTCTGCGTGAACAGCTCGTCCTTGCGGGCCGCGATCGCCCACACGGTCGCGGTTCCGGGCGCGTCGTCGGGGCTGCCTTCGGGGAGGTCGAGCCCCCTCGACGCCAGGAACGCGGCCGCGCCGTCCCTCCGCGAGCGGCCGTCGACGTGGCGCAGGTAGTCGCCGACGGGATCGAAGGGCCGCTGTCCCTCGACGGCCGACAGACAGGAATCGAACGCCTTCTTCCAGGCTGCGGCGTGACTCCGGGCGGAGTCGGTGATCACTCCGTCCGTGTCGAAGACCACGGCCCGCACGGAGCGCAGGCACGGTGCCGGGGACAGTGCTGCTGCCACGATCAGGGTCCCTTCGTCAGGGGCGCTGTTTCATGCCACCACGGTTCCGGCGCAGGGGCACGGCGTGGCTCCGTACGATGTCCCGGCGTCACGACGCCCCAGTGGTCCCAGTGGTCCCAGTGTTTGCATGGCGCGAGGGGCCGTACGGAGCCCGGGACGGCACGAACGGCCCAACCCACCGGAACAAGATCTGTTCCATGCTGGAGGGACATCGAACGTTCCCGATCTCCCGGGGGTCCCGATGCTCAGCCGGCCACTCGACGACACGACGATGAGCGGCCTCGTAGCCGATGCCACCGCCGCCCCTCCCTGCACAACGCCCAGCCCCGGCAGTTCCGCTACCCGTGCGCCGGCCGGACCCTGCCGACCACCCCCGGCGATCACGCCGTGGACTGGCTGCGCGCCGGTCAGGCGCTGGACCAGATACTGACCATCGAGCCGTAGAAGCAGAACCGAAGAAACAGAACCGTAGAAACAGAATCGAAGAACCGTAGAGACATCCGTACGGAAGGCGGTGGGAGCGATGCGGCTTCCCGTAGTCGTCGGAGTGGACGGATCAGAGGGCAGTCTCCGCGCCCTGGACTGGGCGGCGGCGGAAGCGGCCCGCTCCCAGCACCCCCTGCGCGTCGTCCACGCCTCGCTGTGGGAACGCTACGAGGGCATGCGCCCCGACTCCGACAGCGAGCGTCCCACCGAAAAGGCCCTCGCCGAGCATCTCGTCGCCACCGCCCGTGAACGCGCCCAGCGGCTCGGGCCCGAGGTGGCCGTGACGGCCTCCGTAGAACCCGAGGACCCGGTGGCCGCACTCGTCAGGGAGAGCCACGAGGCGGCCATGGTCGTCCTCGGCTCCCGCGGCCGCGGGAGGATCGCCGGGATGCTCCTGGGCTCCGTCAGTCTCGCGCTCTCCGGCCGGTCCCACTGCCCGGTCGTGGTGATCCCGGCGAGGACACCGGACACCCCGCCGCAGTCCGGCCGCGTCGTCGTCGGGATCAGCGACGCCGCGGAACCGTCGGCGGCCACCGTCTTCGCCCTCGCCCAGACCGCTTCGCGCCACGGCGAACTGGTTGCCGTACGGGCCTGGCGCCGCCCCGCCCACCACGCGGTGGTCCATCCGCTCATCTCGGGTTCCCCGGCCTCCGCGCACCACCGGCAGGCCGAGGAGCACCTCGAAGAGGTACTGGCGCGGCTGGACCGGACCGGCGCCCCGGACGTCACCGTCCACAGGTCGGTGGTGCAGGGGCCGGTCCACCAGGAATTGATCGAAGCCGCCAAAGGCGCGGAACTGCTGGTCGTCGGCGCGCGGCGGCCCAGCGGATGGCACGGCACCCACCTGGGCCAGGTGAACCACGCGATGCTGCACTACGCGCCCTGCCCGGTCGCCGTCGTCCCCGACGCCTACCACCGCCCCGAGCCCGGGCCCGATACGGACTGAGCGGAAGGTTCCGCAGCACCGTCGGGCGCCGTCCAGCCCGTGGGGGCGAGGAGCTCTCGGCGGCCGGGTCGACGAGCTCGGAGCGCGTCGAGGTCCGCTCGGCGGGATCGGATCCCGGCGACGCCGTGAGCGACAACGTCCGCACGAAGGCGGGGAGGCAGCGTGGATCGGCAGCCTCTACGACGACGGCCCGGACGCACCTCCTCCACCACCCGGCGCCACGCACCGGACGGACGCACCTCCTCCACCACCCGGCGCCACGCACCGGACGGACGCCGGCCCGGACGTCGGTCCAGCCCCCGATTCCGGTATCACGCGCCGGACGGACGCCAGCCCGGGTCCCGGCCGGTCAGCGCCAGCACCTGCTCGAAGGGGCCGGCCCCTTGCGGTACGGGGTACGGGTCGCCGAACACCTTCGCCTCCCGGGCCATCGGCGCCATCGCGGCCAGCCCCGGACCGATCTCGTTCAACACGGACTCGTCCGGCACGAACTCCTGGCCGGTGGCCCGCGCAAGGTCCCACGCGTGAACGGTCAGATCGCCCAGCACCATGTTCCCGACAGTCCTGGCCGGCAGCCCCATGGCCCCCGCGGTGCCCTCGTCGGCCCCGGGCACGGCCCAGGCCGCCACCAACTTGGCCGTCTCCTCGCCGAAACGCGCCCGCCAGTCCCCCGTGACGGCGTCCGGCACCGCACCGAAGTCGGCCTCCTTCCTGGCCGCCAGGGCCTGGAAGTTGACGACCACTTGGAAGAGGTGGTTGATCAGGGCCCGTACGTCGTACTCCGCGCACGGCGTGGGGTCCCCCAGCCTGTTGTCGTCTATCCCGGCCAGCACGGGAACTGCCCGTCCGGCGGCCGTTTCCAGCAGCTCGCTGATTTTCTCCATCCTGCGACCCTGCACGCCGGGACGGCCGGGCGCTTGAAGAAACGCGACATCGCTCCCACTGAGTTCCGTGCCCGCCGTAGGATCGCGGCCATGCCAGGTCCGCGACGCGACACCCGGGGCATCGTCGACGCCCCCGAACTCTTCGCGCAGGTACGCTTCCGCCGCCGCGAACCCGCCCCCGGGCTGCGGCCGTACCTGGAGCACTACTGGCTCATCGACTGGGATCTGCCGGAGCCCTACGTCTCCCATCTGGTGCCGCACCCGTCTGTGAACCTGGTCTTCCAGCGGTACGGGACCGGGGGTGGGCCCCGGACCGGTGAGGACCACCACGGCGCCGGGTTGGCCGAGATCTCGGGCATCGGCCTGGAGCTCTTCACGCAGAAGCTGGAAGGGCGGGGACGGGTCTGCGGGGTGCAGTTCCGGCCCGGCGGATTCCACCCGTTCGCACCGAACCGGCCGGTCTCCGCGTGGACGGGGCGGCGGCTTCCCGCGGACGAGGTGTTCACTCCGCCCGCCCCGCCGTCGGACGTGCTGGACCCGGTGGACGAGGACGCGCGGGTGGCGGCGCTCGACGCGTACCTGCTGGCGCTCGGCCCGGAACCGGACCCGCAGGCCGAGCGCGCGATGGCCCTGGCCGACCTGATCCGTACGGACCGCACGGTGCGCCGCGTCGACGAACTCGCCCGCGTCGAGGGGCTGTCGTCGCGCTCGCTCCAGCGGCTCTTCGCCACGTATGTCGGAGTCGGCCCCAAGTGGGTCATCCTCCGCTACCGCATCCATGAGGCGCTGGAGCGGGCCGCATCGGATCCGGAGGTGGACTGGGCGGCACTCGCGGTGGAACTCGGCTACAGCGACCAGGCCCACCTGGTCAGGGACTTCACGGCAACGGTCGGCGTCCCCCCGACATCGTTCGCCCCACACTGACCCTGCACCACTGTCAGTGTCCCGTTCTACAGTTTCGACATGGAACGCACCGCTTCATCTTCCGTACGGATCGAGCCCTGGTCGGAGACCGACCTGGAACTGCTCCGCCGTGCCAACGCACCGGAGTTGATGGACCATCTGGGCGGACCCGAGTCGGAGGAACTGCTCATAGCGCGCCACGAGCGCTATGTGGAGATGAGCGCGGGCCGCACGGGCCGGGGCAGGATGTTCCGCATCGCCCTGGCCGGCGGGGACGAGGCCGTGGGCACGATCGGCTTCTGGGAGCGGACCTGGCAGGGCCGGAAGGTGTACGAGACGGGCTGGGCCGTCCTCCCCGGACACCAGGGCCTGGGCATCGCGACGGCCGCCACGACAGCCGTGGCCGAGCAGGCCCGCGCCGAGCACAGGCACCGCTATCTGCACGCCTATCCGTCGGTCGACAACGGCGCGTCGAACGCGGTGTGCCGCAAGGCGGGCTTCACCCTGATCGGAGCGTGCGACTTCGAGTACCCACCCGGCCATGCGCTGCTGACGAACAACTGGCGGCTGGACCTCACCCCGGACGAGGAGGGCTGACCTCAGTCCAGGTCGAGGGCCTTGTCGAAATTGAACGCGCCGATGCTCAGCCGCTCCCGCAGATAGAAACGGTGGGCGTCGGTGCGCTGCGTACCCGAGTCCAGATTGAGGTACAGGCAGCCGGCCGCCCTGGCCCGCCCTTCGATGTGCCTGAGGAGCCGGCGGCCGACACCGGTGGAACGAGACCCTTCGGCAGTCACCAGATCGTCGACGTACAGCATCCGGATCCGGCTGGTGTTGTGGACGACGCGCCAGCCGGCCGCGCCCACGCAGGCGCCCTCGTCGTCATAGGCGGCGCTGAACCGCAGCCCCTGCGGGTGCCCCTGCTCATACACCTCCCCGAAGAGGTCCTCGGTGAGGTGCGGGCGGAGTTCACGCAGTACGGGAAGCAGGTCGGCGGCCAGTCGGGCATCGCCGGGTTCGAGATCGAGGATCTTCATGCGGGAACTGTAGGCACGCGAGGAGAAAGCCCTCGCCGACACACCCCACCCGATGACATCCTGACGGGGTGAACGGACCGCAGATCCACCTCGAAGTCGCCCCCGAGCTGCGGCTCTTCGTCGCCCATGAACGCCGCCGGGGGCGCTCGGCCGTGACCACCGACGGCGCGTCCACCCTCGGCCATGTCGTGGAGTCGCTCGGCATCCCGCTCACCGAGGCCGGGCAGCTCCTGGTCGACGGCCGCCCCGTATCCGTCTCCCACATCCCGAGAGCGGGCGAAGTGGTCGAGGTGCGCACCGTGGAACGCCCCCAGCACGTCCCGGGCGCGCCTCTGAGGTTCCTGCTCGACGTCCACCTCGGCACGCTCGCCCGGCGGCTTCGGCTGCTGGGTGTCGACGCGGCGTACGAGAGCGAGGACATCGGCGATGCCGCACTGGCCGCCCGGTCCGCGGACGAGCGCCGCGTACTGCTCTCCCGGGACCGCGGGCTGCTGCACCGGCGGGAGATCTGGGCCGGGGCGTATGTCTACAGCGACCGGCCGGAGGACCAATTGCGGGACGTGCTGGAACGGTTCACCCCGCATCTCGCCCCCTGGACCAGATGCACCGCCTGCAACGGCCCGCTGAAGGCTGCCGACAAGGATTCCGTCAGCGGCCGGCTGGAACACGGAACCCGGCGCTCGTACGACGTCTTCGCGCAATGCACGGAGTGCGACCGGGTCTACTGGCGAGGCGCCCACCACACCCACCTGGACGCGATCGTCAAGAAGGCGCTCCACGACTTCGCGTCCGCTCCCCCGCAGCCCTGAGAGCCGAGGAACCCCCACAAACCCCTGGAACCCTACGAACCCAAGGAACCCCAGGAACCCTACGAACCCAAGGAACCCCAGGAATCCCAGGGTTCGCATACTGACGGGCTACCCTCCCGCAACGCCGCGGCCTGCCGAGTGCTCAGCGCGGCAGCCGCCCCGCACCGCGCCGCACACTGCGGTGCCCCCGGGATTTCCGCGGCACGCAGAGGGTGCACGAGGCGGTCACTGTCGGCCGACCCGCTGCTCTACGGCCGCTCTACGGCCGCTCGGCGGTCAGGTAGCGCTGAACGGTGGGCGCGAGCCAGGCGATCACTTCCTCGCGCGGCATCGAGACGGCGGGTTCGATCCGCAGGACGTAGCGTGCGAGCGCCATCCCCAGGATCTGCGAAGCGACGAGAGCCGCACGGCGCGGGGCGGCAGCCGGGTCCGGGCAGACGCCGACCGCTATCGGACCGAGTTGTTCGGCCAGGACCGCCTTCATCCGCTCGGCTCCGGCGTCGTTGGTGACACCGACCCTGAGCAGGCCCGTGAGCACGTCGTCGCCCTCCCATCGGTCCAGGAAGTGCGCGACGAGGGCGGCGCCTATGTGTTTGCCCGGTATCGCGCCCAGCTCGGGCATCCGCAGGTCGATCACGGACGCGGCGGCGAACAGACCCTCCTTGTTGCCGTAGTAGCGCATCACCATCGACGGGTCGATGTTCGCGTCACGGGCGATGGCCCGGATCGTGGCGCGCTCGTACCCGTCGGCGGCGAACCGCTCGCGCGCGGCTTCGAGAATCGCGGCCTTCGTGGCGTCCGAGCGGCGGTTGGCGGTAGCGGGCTTCGTCTTCATGCCAACAACTGTAGGCCAACAAGTGTTGACACGCCAGTCACGGCAGAGTTACCGTTGCCAACAAGCGTTGACCAACGGTTGTTGGCGCGAATTGCACGAAGGTGCCAGCTGACGAACGGGCCCAGGAGGCAGACATGACCACCACCCCGCGCACCACACCCGACACCGTCGACGTCCTCGTCGTGGGCGCGGGCCCCACCGGCCTGCTGCTCGCGGGCGACCTGGCCGCCCAAGGTCTCTCGGTCGCACTCGCGGAGCGCCGCCCGCACGAGACCAGCAACATGACCCGCGCCTTCGCCGTACACGCCCGTACGCTCGAACTGCTCGACACCCGCGGTGTGGCCGACGAGCTCATCAAGACGGGCACCCCTCTCTCCGCCCTCCGCTTCTTCGGCAAGCTCTCGCTCGACCTCTCCCGGCTGCACACCCGCTTCCCCTTCGTGCTGATCACCCCGCAGTACGAGGTGGAGCACCTGCTGGAGCGCCGCGCCCGCACCACGGGCGTCCATCTCCGTTACGGCACGGAACTGACCGCGCTCCATCAGGACGCCTCATCGGACACCGTCACCGCCGAACTGCGCCAGGCGGACGGCAGCGTGACCACGCTCAGGGCCCGCTACCTCGTCGGTACCGACGGCGTGCGCAGCCGAGTGCGTCAGGCGCTCGGTCTCCCCTTCCCCGGAGATTCCGTGATCCGGTCGATCGTCCTCGCCGACGTCCGGCTCGCCGAGGAGCCCCCGGACCTCCTGACGGTCAACGGAGTGGGGGACGCCTTCGCCTTCATCGCCCCCTTCGGCGACGGCTGGTACCGCGTGATGGGCTGGAGCCGCGCCCACCAGGCCGCCGACAGCGACCCCGTCGACCTCGATGAACTCTGCGAGATCACCCGCCGCGCCTTCGGCGCCGACTACGGCATGCACGACGCGCGCTGGATCTCCCGCTTCCACAGCGACGAACGCCAGGTGCCCGCCTACCGCACCGGCCGGGTCTTCCTCGCCGGGGATGCCGCCCACGTCCACTCCCCCGCAGGCGGGCAGGGCATGAACACCGGCCTCCAGGACGCCGCCAACCTCTCCTGGAAGCTCGCCGCCGTTCTGCGCGGACAGACGACCGCCCCGGAGGCGCTGCTCGACAGCTATCACGCCGAACGGCACCCGGTCGGCGCAATGGTGCTCCGCTCCAGTGGCGCACTCATCCGCCTCGCCATGGCCCGCACGCCGCTCCAGCGGACGGTCCGAGCGCTCGCCGCCACCGTGCTGTCCACGGTCCGGCCCGCCGCCGACAAGGCGATCGGCCAGGTCTCGGGCATCTCGATCGCCTACGCGGCCCCGCGCGGCGCCCACCCCCTCACCGCGAAGCGCGCCCCGGATCTGAGCCTGCGGGAGGGCCGCCTCCACCAACTCCTGCGCGACGGCACGTTCGTCCTCGTCACCCCCGCCGACGCCACCACTCCGGCATCGCCCATCCCCTTGGTGCACGCCCACTGGAGGAGCGACCGCACCACCTCGCTGCTCATCCGCCCCGACGGCTACATCGCCTGGGCGAGCGACCACGCCGACCAGGCGGCCCTGCAGACCGCACTCACGCTATGAACACCCACCTCGCACCCGCAGCATCCACAGCGCCCGTCGTGCCGGCATCGCGGGCCGCCGACGGTCAGAACACGTACTCGTCCCCAGTGGCCGGGGCCAGTACCTCGTGGTCGTTGTTCTGCGGGTTCCGGTCGGTCGCCCCGCCGTTCCACAGCGTGTCGACCCGCACGACGACCTCGTCCGGCTGCCCCGCAAGCTGCAGTTCGACGGCGAGCTGCCGCCCCTCCGTCTCGTCCGTGCGCAGCGCACCCGTCCGGCACAGCACGGTCAGCCGGTCCGCCTGCAGACAGCCTTCCGGAAGCTCCTGCCGCCCGGAGAGCATCACCGATGTACGCACCCGCACGGTCATATCGGCCAGGTTCGACGGACCATAGTTCACGCTCTGCACCCAGACGCCGAGCCCCGAACCCCACAGCGAGACATGCCCGTGGTGCGACACGTCCGCCTCGGGCGAGATCCCCCCGGCTGCCGCCCCCGCCCGATTCCCGCTCCCAGCCCCAGCCGCAGCCGCAGCCGCAGCCGCGCCACCCATCCCGAGCACCACAGCCATAGCCACAGCTACCGCCGCTGCGGCCGCAGCAGGCTCCACAGGCGCACCTCTACGTGTCACTACCATGCCCCGAAGATACAGATCGCCCCGAATCATCCATATTTACCCACCAGTTCGGCGCGCCTTCCCCCGCGCCTCGCCCACGGCTCCTCCTCGGCCCGGGGCCTCGCCCCCTGGCCCCGGCTTCCTCCCCTCCCATGACACGCTGAGTCCATGGTCGTCGCCCGCTCTGTAGCCCTGTTCGTCGTCGCCGCGCTTTTCGAGATCGGCGGCGCCTGGCTCGTCTGGCAGGGCATACGTGAACACCGGGGCTGGATCTGGATCGGCGCCGGCGTCATCGCACTCGGCGTCTACGGTCTTGTCGCCACGCTCCAGCCGGACGGCGAGTTCGGCCGCATCCTCGCCGCGTACGGCGGTGTCTTCGTCGCGGGCTCGATCGCCTGGGGCGTCGTCGCCGACGGCTACCGCCCCGACCGCTGGGACGTGATCGGCGCGCTGATCTGCCTGGCCGGCATGGCCGTCATCATGTACGCCCCCCGCAACCACTGACCGCACGCCTGCCTATCCTGACCCCGTACCGATCTGCTGTCCGAGGAGTCCGCCATGGCCGCCACCCCGATCGCCGTCATCACCGGAGCGAGCAGCGGCATCGGCGCCGCGACCGCCCGCCGGCTGGCGTCCGCCGGCTACCGCGTGGTCCTGACCGCCCGCCGCAAGGACCGCATCGAGGCACTCGCTGCCGAGATCAACCAGGCGGGCCACCAGGCAACGGCCTACGCCCTGGATGTCACCGACCGCGACGCCGTGGACGAGTTCGCCACGGCGTTCCGCACCCTCGCCGTCCTCGTCAACAACGCGGGCGGCGCGCTCGGCGCCGACCCCGTCGCCACCGGCGACCCTGCCGACTGGCGCCAGATGTACGAGACGAACGTCATCGGCACACTCAACGTCACCCAGGCCCTGCTCCCCGCGCTCACCGAGGGCGGCGACGGCACGATCGTGATCCTCTCCTCCACCGCGGGCCTCTCCACGTACGAGGGCGGCGGCGGCTACGTGGCCGCCAAGCACGGCGAACACGTCCTGGCCGAGACGCTCCGACTGGAGATCGTCGGCACCCCGGTCCGCGTCATCGAGGTGGCCCCCGGCATGGTCAAGACGGAGGAGTTCGCCACCACCCGTTTCCGCGGCGACACCGAGAAGGCGGCAAAGGTCTACGCGGGCGTCGAGGCCCCCCTCACCGCCGACGACGTGGCCGACACCATCACCTGGGCCATCACCCGCCCCAGCCACGTCAACATCGACCTCTTGGTGGTCCGCCCCCGCGCCCAGGCCTCCAACACCAAGGTCCACCGCACCGCCTGAGCCCTCCGGGACCCTGAACGGAGCAGCCGGACGGGCCCGGACACAAGCGAGCCCCGGACGCGCAATCCAGCCCGGGGCCCTCGTTTCTCATGCGTAAGGGGCCTCAGCCCTTCACGCACACCACCTGCTTGAGCTTGGCGACGACCTCCACCAGGTCCCGCTGCTGCTCGATGACCTGCTCGATCGGCTTGTACGCGGCCGGAATCTCATCCACGACGCCGGAGTCCTTACGGCACTCCACGCCCCGCGTCTGATCCTCCAGGTCCCGCGCCGTGAAGCGCCGCTTCGCCGCGTTCCGGCTCATCTTCCGGCCGGCGCCGTGCGAGGCCGAGTTGAAGGACTTCTCGTTCCCTAGGCCCTTCACGATGTACGAGCCGGTGCCCATCGAGCCCGGGATGATTCCGTACTCACCGGACCCGGCACGGATCGCGCCCTTCCGGGTGACCAGCAGGTCCATGCCCTCGTAGCGCTCTTCACTGACGTAGTTGTGGTGACAGCTGATCTCCGGCTCGAAGGTGACCTTGGCCTTCCTGAATTCCTTGCGGACGACTTCCTTCAGGAGCCCCATCATGATCGCGCGGTTGCGCTTCGCGTACTCCTGAGCCCAGAACAGGTCGTTCCGGTAGTCCGCCATCGGTGGGGTGTCGGCGATGAACACGGCCAGGTCACGGTCGATCAGGTTCTGGTTGTGCGGCAGCTTCTGCGCCTGCCCGATGTGGAAGTCGGCCAGTTCCTTGCCGATGTTCCGCGATCCGGAGTGCAGCATCAGCCAGACGGAACCCGACTCGTCGAGGCAGAACTCGATGAAATGGTTTCCCGATCCGAGCGTTCCCATCTGCTTCGTGGCTCGTTCCCGACGGAATTTGACCGCGTCGGCCACCCCGTCGAACTCTCCCCAGAAGTCGTCCCACCCCTTCGACGAGAGGCCGTACACCCGGTCCGGGTCCACGGCGTCGTCATGCATGCCGCGACCCACCGGAATGGCCTGCTCGATCCTCGACCGCAGCCGGGACAGGTCACCCGGCAGGTCGTTGGCCGTCAGGGACGACTTCACCGCGGACATCCCGCAGCCGATGTCCACGCCGACCGCCGCCGGACACACCGCTCCGCGCATCGCGATCACCGAACCGACCGTCGCACCCTTGCCGAAGTGGACGTCCGGCATGACGGCGAGCCCCTTGATCCAGGGCAGGGTGGCCACGTTGTGCAACTGCCGCATCGCAACGTCCTCGACCGAAGCCGGGTCGGCCCACATCCGGATCGGAACCTTCGCGCCCGGCACCTCTACATACGACATACTTCCTCGATTCCCCCGAAAAGCCTGAAAGCGCAAAACCGGTGCCAAGATCGACAAATAAGTCGGCCGACCGGCAATCACAGCGGCGCGTGCGATACACATTGTCTCCACCGGTCGCCACCGAGCGGCAAGCGTTTTTCGCACGAAGGGAGCCCAGGACCGTGCGACGAATGGCGTACGTACCCGGCACCGCGCTATTGGCAGCGCTTGTCGTCGGCTGCAGTGCCAGCACCGGAACGGGTGGCTCCGCCCCCGACAGCAAGCCCGGCGAGGCAACCGCCGCGACCGCCGCTCCGGGCAAGTACCGCACCCTCCTCGATCCTTGTCGCGCCGTCGCGTCGTCCACCCTGAAGGACCTGCTTCCGGGCGCCGCCGAGCTGCCCGAGGACCAGCAGAAGAAGGTGTACGACGGCGCGGCCACCGTCACCTACGACACCGACCGCCGCGTCGGCTGCCGCTGGAAGTCCGAGGCCTCCGACTCCTCGCGCACCCTCTTCGTCGACTTCGAGCGGGTCGTGTCCTACGACCCCTCGGTGAGCGATGACGACCGGGCTCGCGAGGTGTACGGGAAGAAGGAGGCCGCCGCCGGCCTGTCAGCGGACGCGAACACCGATGCCGCCACCGACGCCGCCACGCCCGGCAGCACGAAGAAGCAGACGCCCTCCGCCTCGGCCTCCAAGGACAAGAACGCGGACGAACCCGGAGGCGACAGCGCCGACAGGAACAACAGCGCAAACACCGACGGCATTACGGCTGACAGTTCCGGAAGTTCCGACGAGAACCTCGCCCCGCGCACCCTCGACGGCATCGGGGACAGTGCATTTCTGGACGATCTGCTCACCCGGGCTGGTTCCACCACACAGAACCGCACGGTGAGCGTGGTATTCCGCACATCGAACGTCATCGTGACCGTCCAGTACACCGAGCAGCCGACCGTCTCCACGGTGGTCCCCGACAGCAAGGAACTGCAGGAGAAGGCCCAGTCCCTGGCCCGGAAGCTGGTCGAGAAGTTCAGCGAATAGCCCCGCCCGGGGCGCCCCGGACCGGCACCGTCCCCGCCCGCCGAGCACCCGACCGAGGCGGCATCCGATCGCTGTCCGTCGTACCGTGGCCCTCCGGAACACCAACCGGAACACACCAACCGGGACACCACCCAAAACGCCCCCGGCTCCTCCCGGAACGTCCGCCGACCACCTGGCAGCCCGACCGCCGCGCCACCCGAGTGAAGGAACCATGCACCGTTCAGCCCCGCGACTCTCCCGCATACTCGCCTGCGCCGCCGTTCCGGTGATGCTCGTCGTCGCCGGCTGCTCGTCGGATTCCGGCGGCAAGGACAAGAAGGACTCGTCGGCTTCGTCCTCGTCGTCCGCGGCACCGAGCGCAAAGAAGTCGGAAGCGAGCGTCGCGCCCGCCAAGTTCGCCGCGCTGCCCGACCCGTGCAAGTCGATCGCCAAGAAGACGGTCACCTCCCTGGTCCCCTATGCGAAGTCCAAGAGCGGCACGCCTGCCAACTCCAGCGACATGTCGTACCGCGCCGGCTGCTCCTGGAACGGCCTCGCCGACAAGGGCGTGCACGGTTCCCAGTACCGCTGGCTCGACGTCGGCTTCACCCGCTTCGACTCGGACCAGGCCCTGGGAAGCGGCGCCGAGCGGGCGCAGCAGGACTACGCGAAGCAGGTAGCCAAGGCCAAGGCGGCCGAGGGTGCGAAGAAGGTCGCCGAGGGGCCCGTCAGCGGCATCGGCGAGCAGGCCACCAAGATCACGTACGACCTCACCAAGACGAGTGAGGACTTCAAGTACGCAACGATCGTGGCCCGTACGGAGAACGTCGTCGTCACCCTCACCTACAACGGCGCGGGTTACGCGGGCGCGAAGACCCCGTCCGCCGACGACATCCTGAAGGGCGCCGAGAAGGCGGCCAAGGAGGCGGTCGCCTCGGTCGCCACCCCCGCCGCCGCCGACACGAAGCCGGACGCACCGGGCAAGTCCGCCGAGCCCAGCAAGTCCGCCAAGACGAGCTAGCCGACGCGGCAGGGCGCGGCAGGCCCCTCGGGACGCCCCTCAACACCCCTGCCCAGAAGCAGTTTTACGAAGCCCATCACCAAGCCCGTTACGAGGCCCGGTTCTCCCCCGAGTACCGGGCCTCGCCCCTCCCCGCGCAACACGCCGCGCCCTCATGTGCCAGGCTGTGCCCGCCGGAAGTCGAAGCAGGACGTCGAAGCAGAGCATCAGCGCAGGGCGTCGGATACGGGAAACGGGGAGGGGAAGCGGGTGGCCGCGATGCAGCTGACACGCACCCACCGAATACTCATCGGGCTCGTGGTCGCCGGTGCGGTGCTCATCGCCGCGATCGGTTTCGCGGGCTCGTACGCGGCGGTGCGCGAGCTCGCGCTGCAGAAGGGCTTCGGGAACTTCTCGCTGGTCTTCCCGATCGGCATCGACGCGGGTATCTGTGTCCTGCTCGCCCTGGACCTGCTGCTGACCTGGATGCGCATCCCCTTCCCGCTGCTGCGCCAGACGGCCTGGCTGCTGACCGCCGCGACGATCGCCTTCAACGGCGCCGCAGCCTGGCCCGACCCGCTCGGCGTCGGCATGCACGCGGTCATCCCCGTGCTGTTCGTCGTCTCCGTCGAGGCCGCCCGGCACGCCGTGGGCCGGATCGCCGACATCACCGCCGACAAACACATGGAAGGCGTACGGCTCACCCGCTGGCTGCTCTCTCCCGTACCGACATTCAAGCTGTGGCGGCGCATGAAGCTCTGGGAACTCCGGTCCTACGAGCAGGTCATCAAACTCGAACAGGACCGACTGATCTACCAGGCCCGCCTCCAGGCCCGCTTCGGCCGCAACTGGCGCCGCAAAGCCCCCATCGAATCCCTGATGCCACTACGCCTGGCGAAGTACGGCGTCCCACTGGCCGACACCGGTCCATCCGGCCTCGCCGCCGCAGGCATCGAACCGGCTTTGCTACCCCCCGCCCCGGCGCCGGCCCTGACCTCGTCCGGGCCGGACGAGTTCCCGGAACTGCCGTACGCAGAGCCCCACCCGGAGCAGCAACCCCAGCAGCACCCGGAACAGCAATCCCAGCAGCACCCGCAACAGCAACAGCAGCACCTCGCAGAGCAGCAGCACGCCCACCCCTCCGAGCCGGCCCATCCCTCCGAGCCGGCCCCCGCCTCCGAGGAGTGGCCGCAGGAGGGCCCCGGCTCGCACGACAGCCCCTGGTTCGCGGCGGCCCACGTCCCGGACGACGCGTACGAGGGTGCGTACAACCCGACGTACGTCGAGGGCCTGGAGCCGACCCCGATCATGGTCCCGTCGGGCGCCGGCGGCCGCACCCGCCCCCTGGGCAACGTGGGCACCATCGGCACCGTCCCAGGCCCCCGCACCGCGGAACACCAGGAATCGCAGCCCCAGCCGCAGCCCGAGGAGCCGGAACCCCGGCCCGTGCAGCAGCAGGAGCCCGACCCGTCCGAGTGGGCCGAGGCCGAAGTCGAGTTCGGCAAGATCGCGTACGAGGTGTTCACCGCGTACACGAAATCGCACCAGGACTACCCGAGCGCGGAGGTCCTCGACATACACCTCTCCGACGGCCACAACGTCCGCCATCCCCGCAGCGCGGCCCTGCTCCGCCGCCTTCTGCCGGGATTCAAGCAGCGCTTCGACACCGAGATGGCGGAGAACCACATCGCGTAGGACCCCGCCCCGCCCGTCCCGGCGTTCAAAGCCGGAACCAGCACGGACGCGACGAACACGCGCCGAACACGCGCCGAGCACGCGACGGAACCGGCAACGGCAGAGGGCCGTCACCCGAATCAACGGGTGACGGCCCTCTGTGCTGACTACCTCCTACGCGCCCAGCAGCCTGCGCACCCGGTCCGCCCCCACGGCCAGCAGCAGCGTCGGCAGCCGCGGTCCCGTGTCCCGGCTGACCAGCAGCCGGTAGAGCAGCGCGAAGAACGACCGCTGCGCGGCCTTCAGCTCGGGCGTCGGCTTGGCGTCCGGCTCCAGGCCCGCCAGGATCTTCGGCACGCCGTAGACGAGCGTGGTGAGCCCGTCCAGCGACCAGTGCGTGTCCAGCCCTTCCAGGAGCAGCCGCAGCGACTCCCGGCCCTGCTCGTCCAGCGAGCCGAGCAGTTCCTTGTCCGGCTCGTCGCGGACGATGGTGCGGGCCTCGGCCGGGACCTGACTGGTGATCCAGTTCTCGGCGCGGTCGAGGCGGGGCCGGGCCTCGTCGAGCGAGGTCAGCGGGTTCTCCGGGTCCAGCTCGCTCAGGATGCGCAGCGTCTGCTCGTCGTGCCCGCCCGTGATGTCGACGACCGACGCGAGCGTGCGGTACGGCAGCGGGCGGGGCGTGCGCGGCAGCTCACCTGCGGCCGTGCCGATGGCCCGCGCGTACGCGGCGGCGTCGGCCGGCAGCACCGAGCCGTCGGCGACCTTGCGCGCCAGCGAGTCCCACTCGTCGTAGAGCCGCTGGATCTCCTGGTCGAAGGCGATCTTGAAGGACTGGTTGGGCTTGCGGCGCGCGTACAGCCAGCGCAGCAGCGGCGCCTCCATGATCTTCAGCGCGTCGGCCGGGGTCGGCACGCCGCCCTTGCTGGAGGACATCTTCGCCATGCCGGAGATGCCGACGAAGGCGTACATCGGGCCGATCGGCTGGACGCCGTCGAAAACCTCGCGGACGATCTGGCCGCCGACGACGAACGAGGAGCCGGGCGAGGAGTGGTCCACACCGCTCGGTTCGAAGATCACGCCTTCATACGCCCAGCGCATCGGCCAGTCGACCTTCCAGACCAGCTTTCCGCGGTTGAACTCGTTCAGCCGGACGGTCTCGGCGAAGCCGCAGGCCGTGCAGGTGTAGTTCAGCTCGGTGCTGTCGTCGTCGTACGACGTGACGGTCGTGAGGTCCTTCTCGCAGTTGCCGCAGTAGGGCTTGTACGGGAAGTAGCCGGCCGAGCCGCCACTGCCGTCGTCCTCGCCGGCCGCGCCGGAACCCGCCTCGGCCTCCAGCTCGGCCTCGTCGACCTTCTTCTGCTGCTGCGGCTTCTTGCCGCCCTTGGCGCCCGCCGCACCCGGGTCCTTCTTCGTCCGGTACCGGTCGAGGACGGCGTCGATGTCGGCGCGGTGCTTCATCGCGTGCAGGATCTGCTCGCGGTACGTGCCCGCCGTGTACTGCTCGGTCTGGCTGATGCCGTCGTACTCGACGCCCAGCTCGTCCAGTGCGGCGGTCATGGCGGCCTTGAAGTGCTCCGCCCAGTTCGGATACGCGGATCCGGGCGGGGCGGGCACCGAGGTCAGCGGCTTGCCGATGTGCTCGGCCCAGGACTCGTCGACCCCCGGGACGCCGCCCGGAACCTTGCGGTAGCGGTCGTAGTCGTCCCAGGAGATCAGGTGCCGCACGGTGTACCCGCGGCGGCGGATCTCGTCGGCGACGAGGTGCGGGGTCATGACCTCGCGGAGGTTGCCCAGGTGGATCGGGCCCGACGGGGAGAGGCCGGACGCGACGACGACCGGTTTGCCAGGCGCACGACGCTCCGATTCGGCGATGACATCGTCCGCGAAGCGGGAGACCCAGTCGGTCTCGGTGCTGCTCTGACTCTGAGCCACGGTCTGCACGTCCTTCTCTCTTGTGGGGCTCGCAGGGACAAACCCCTGGCAGGGGCAAAACTCCTGGCAGGGACAAACCCCTGGCAGGGCAAAACCCTTGGCAGGGACAAACCCCTGCGGGACTCGTAGGGCATTGCCCATTGTCCCAGGTCCCACCGACAGCGCGAAAACGGCTTTACTCGCCGTGGAATACTGGGTGTGATCCCTTGTACTCCTACGGAAACGGCAGCCAGCCCATGGCCTCGGTCAATTCCCTCGCTTCCACGCTCCAGCAGCAGCTGGCGGACGCCCTGACGGCAGCTCTGCCGGATGCCGGCACCGCGGACCCGCTGCTGCGACGAAGCGACCGGGCCGACTTCCAGGCCAACGGCATCCTGGCCCTCGCCAAGAAGCTCAAGGGCAACCCGCGCGAACTGGCGTCCCAGGTCACCGCCGCGATCCCGGCGGGCGGCCTGATCAAGGAGATCGAGGTCTCCGGCCCCGGCTTCCTGAACGTGACGCTCGCCGACCGGGCGATCATCGAGACCCTCGCCGCGCGTGACGCGGACGACGAGGGCCGCCTCGGTGTCCCGTACAACAGCGCCGCGGGCACCACGGTCATCGACTACGCACAGCCGAACGTGGCCAAGGAGATGCACGTCGGTCACCTCCGTTCCGCGGTGATCGGGGACGCGATGGCGCAGATCCTGGAGTTCACGGGCGAGACCGTGGTCCGGCGCCACCACATCGGCGACTGGGGCACCCAGTTCGGCATGCTCATCCAGTACCTGATCGAGCACCCGGGCGAGCTGAACCACGAGGCCGACGGCGGCGCGGCGGACGGTGAGGCCGCCATGTCCTCCCTGAACCGGCTCTACAAGGCCTCGCGGGTGCTGTTCGACTCCGACGAGGAGTTCAAGGCCCGCTCCCGGGACCGGGTCGTGGCCCTCCAGGCCGGTGACGAGGAAACCCTCGCCATGTGGCAGCGCTTCGTCGACGAGTCGAAGATCTACTTCTACTCGGTCTTCAACAAGCTCGACATGGAGATCCGCGACGCCGACATCGTCGGCGAGTCCGGCTACAACGACATGCTGGCGGAGACCTGCCGCCTGCTGGAGGAGTCGGGCGTCGCCGTCCGCTCCGAGGGCGCGCTCTGCGTGTTCTTCGACGATGTGAAGGGCCCGGACGGCAACCCGGTGCCACTGATCGTCAAGAAGTCGAACGGCGGTTACGGCTATGCGGCGACGGACCTCTCCGCGATCCGCGACCGGGTCCAGAACCTCAAGGCGTCCACCCTGCTGTACGTGGTGGACGCGCGGCAGTCCCTGCACTTCAAGATGGTCTTCGAGACGGCCCGCCGGGCCGGCTGGCTGAACGAGGACGTCAAGGCCGTGCAGCTCGCCTTCGGCACGGTGCTCGGCAAGGACGGCAAGCCGTTCAAGACCCGTGAGGGCGAGACGGTCCGGCTGGCGGACCTGCTGGACGAGGCGATCGACCGGGCGTCCGCGGTCGTGCGCGAGAAGGCACAGGACCTCACCGACGAGGAGATCACCGAGCGGGCCACGCAGGTCGGCATCGGCGCGGTGAAGTACGCGGACCTGTCGACGTCGGCCGCCCGCGACTACAAGTTCGACCTGGACCAGATGGTGTCGCTGACCGGCGACACGAGCGTGTACATCCAGTACGCGCACGCCCGTTCCCGCTCCATCAAGCGCAAGGCGGGCGAGCGGAAGCCCCAGCCGCACCCCGAGCTGGAGCTGGCCCCGGCCGAGCGCGCGCTGGGCCTGCACCTGGACCAGTTCGGCGAGATCGTGGCCGAGGTCGCCGCCGCGTACGAGCCGCACAAGCTGGCCTCGTACCTCTACCAGCTGTCGTCGCTGTTCACGACGTTCTACGACCAGTGCCCGGTGCTGAAGTCCGACGTCCCGGCCGATGTGGCCGAGAACCGCCTCTTCCTCTCGGACCTCACCGCCCGCACCCTGCACCAGGGCATGGAGCTGCTCGGCATCAGGACGCCCGAGCGCCTCTGACCGGGACGTCAGTCAGCCCGTACGCACCGGCCCGGTGGCCGTGACCGCTAGTCCCACTCCTTGGTCACCCACTGGGCCGTGTCGTACCGGTACATGTACTTCGGCCGCGCCTGGATGCTGCTGGTACGGAACGGCTTCCCGCCGTCGTCGATACGCAGCGTCCCCTTCCGGCCGCCGCTGCTCCACTCCAGCTCCAGGTACCAGCTGACGTCGTGCCCTTCGACATGGGCGTTGAGGTCGAACACCTCCACATCGGTGGAGGACACCTGGAACGGGAAGTTCTTCGGCGGCACCCGCACGTCCCCCTGCTGCCCCGCCACCGGGGTGAGGGTCGGCCGGCTGTCGTCGAGGTCGATGTCGAAGGACTGCGGTGTGATGCCGCTCCCGCAGCCGTCCCCCATCGAGTACGCCGACCACGCCAGCGGCACCTTCCGGGACAGTGTCCGCACATGCAGTCCCTTCAGCACGACGGCCTGCCCCGACTTCCCCTGCACGGTGAGTTCGAGCAGCATGCTGCCACCGTCCACCCCACCGAGCGCCCTGGCCCAGCCGCGGGTGTCCTGCGGTGCGGGCGGCGGAGGCACGTCATCCGGCTTCTGGTCCAGCACGTAGTGCTGACCGCAGGGCTCTTCCCAGTTGTACGAGCTGATGGTGGCGCTCAGCGGCACACCCCCGCTCTGCTGGCCACCCGACCCGGCTCCCGTGCCGTGCCCCCCGGACGTGGCGGTTCCATGGCCGGGCGCCGGGGACGAGGCACTTGCCGTACCGGACGGGGCCGGCGTACCCGACTTCTTCCCTGCACCGGGCGGATTCTTCCCCCCACCGGGCGGAGCGGTGAGGCTCGCGTCGAGGCGGGGCCGGGTGGACACGGGCCCGTCCGGGTCCTTTGCGTCCACGGCGGGGGCGTTGCTGAGATCGTCCATGCCCGTACCCGACAGATTGCTGACGACGATCGAGGTGGGCACGATCAGCGCGACGACGGCGACGGCCGCGAGCAGCACGCGCGCCCGTGCGGAGGCCAGGAACCGCCGGGGCCGGCTCGCCCCACCGGCCACGATCGCGGGCTCGGATCCGGGTTCGGGTTCGGGCGTGCGCTCGGACGCGTCACCACCAGCCTCGGCCCCGGAGCCACGAACCGCCTCCGGACCCGATTCGAAAACCCCGTCCCGCACCGGCTCCGCAGGAGCAGGAGCAGGAGCAGGAGCAGGAGCAGGCACAGGAACAGGAACAGGAGCAGGAGCAGGAACAGCCGCAGGCACAGGAGCCCCGGCGGCGGGGCGCCGCCGGGTCGCATCCGCCACGATCCACCGCCGGTGCAGCTCCACCAGCTCCTCCGGGCTCGCCGCACACAACCGCGCCAGCCGTTCCACCGGGGCGTACTCGTTCGGCACCGCATCACCGTTGCAGTACCGGTGGAGCGTCGACGTGCTGACGTGCAGTCTTCCCGCGAGAACCCCGTAGCTGCGCCCCGAACGGTCCTTCAGTTCCTTCAGCAGAGCCGCGAATTCCCCGGCCTCCGGCGTCGCCACTTCGGCATTCCCCCTCCTGGTCCGTCCCGGAACACCGTTCCAGGGACGTGGAATCTGCCCAGGTCACAGTACGCGCAGGCATTCCAGCTTCCCGAATGGGCTGTTCGGCGTTGCGGTCGGATTCCGCCGCCCCGCAAGCTGTGAACACACCGCAGCGACCACCGGGACAACGCAGTGCGAATCCACTCCCGCATCAAGCTCATCGATGCCGTGGCCATCGGAGTGATGATCGTGTCCACCGCGATCGTCATGGTTCTGATCTGCCACAACTGACCGAACGACATCACCAGCCCACACACGGGGAGTACCACCATGCGCAGCAACCGCATCCGCACCACCGCCCTCGCCGCGACCGCTCTGCTGGCCGCCCTCTCGCTCACCGCCTGCGGCGGCAACGACAACGGGAACGACGACAAGGCAGGCGCGGTGGCTCCGGCGGCAAGCACCACCCCCACCACCCCCGACACGGGCAAGGACACCCAGGAAACCGACAGCGGCACGGCCGATGCCCCCGCCAAGAACGCCTCCGACGCGTCCAAGGGCTCCACCGGCGCCACCGGCTCCACCGGCGGTCAGAAGAGCAACGCCGGCGCCACCGGCGGTCAGAAGAGCAACGCCGGCACCACCGGAAGCGGCAGCAAGTCAGCCGTGACCTGCACCGGCGCGAACACCAAGGTCACCGTCAGCAAGGTGAGCCGTCCCATCAACCACCTGCTGCTCACGGCGACCAACACCGGTTCCGGCCCCTGCTACGCGTACCACGCGCCGAAGCTCCAGTTCGACGACGCCCAGGCCGTCTTTCCGATCCTCCGCGACAGCATCCCGCAGGCCGTGGTCACCCTTGCGCCGGGCCAGTCCGCCTACGCCTCGATCGGGCTGTCCGGTGAGCCGGACGGACAGGAGCTGTACAAGGGCACCCACCTCGCGGTGTACTTCGCCGGCAAGAGCGACCAGGGCTCCACGGGCGCCCCCGCCGAGCTGACGCTCCCCGCCGGCACCTCCTGGGGCAACAACGGCTTCGTCACCTACTGGCAGAGCGAGATGGCCGACGCCCTCACGTACTGAGTCCCCAACTGACGGCGCGGAGGCTCTGGTTAACCGCCCCAGAGCCTCCGCATCAGTTCGTCACTCCCGGCAGTTCGTCACTCCCGGCAGTCCTCAGTCCCGGTAGTCCGGAGCCACCCGGTCCAGCAGTCGCAGCATGGCCGCCCATGCCAGGTCGTAGGCGACATCGTCCTGAAGGTCGCTGTCCGCGGCCGCGTCGCCCGCGAGCTGCCGGGCGGTGTACTCGCAGGTCCCGGCCGGGGGAATGATCAGCGCTCCGCCGCCCGCCTGGGCGGTGACCTGGATCTCGCAGGCCTTCTCCAGGTAGTACATGCGCAGGAAGGCCTGGGCCGCGCTCCCGCCCACCGTCAGCAGACCGTGATTGCGCAGGATCAGCGCCGGATGGCTGCCGATGTCCTCGACCAGGCGCTTCTGCTCGTCGAGGTTGAGTGCCACGCCCTCGTAGTCGTGGTAGCCGACGCGGTTGTAGAACTCCATCGACATCTGGTTCAGCGGCAGCAGCCCGTCGCGCTGAGCGGCGACCGCGCAGCCGGCCCTGGTGTGGGTGTGCAGGACGCAGTGCGCGTCCTCGCGCGCGGCGTGGATCGCGCTGTGGATCACGAAGCCCGCGGGATTGACGGGGTGGGGCGTGGGCTCGACCGGATTGCCCGACAGGTCGATCTTGACCAGGTTCGACGCGGTGATCTCCTCGAAGAGGAGGCCGTAGGGGTTGATCAGGAAGTGGTGATCGGGCCCCGGCAGCCGCAGCGAGATGTGGGTGAAGATCAGGTCGGTCATCCGGAAGTGCGCCACGAGCCGGTAGACGGCGGCGAGTTCACGACGCAGCCGGGTCTCCTCGGCAAGATCCGCGCCGCTCCCGCTCCCCTCGGCGAGATCCGTGTCGTGGACGGTCGGCAGTTCGGTCACGAGGGAGCTCCTTCGAGCGTCGGGTCGACCACGGGGGTCAGCGGGCGCCCGGTGCGGTGCCAGGCGATGACGTTCTCGGCGGGCGCGCACACGTACGCCCGCTGCGAGGTGTCGGACAGGTAGGCGCTGTGCGGGGAGAGCTGGATGCGCGGGTGGGCGCGCAACGGGTCGTCCGGCGCCGGGGGTTCGACCGGGAACACGTCCAGGGCCGCGCCCCGGAGCCGCCCGCCGTCCAGCGCGGCCAGCAGCGCGGCGGTGTCGACGAGTTCACCGCGGGCGACGTTCACCAGGTAGCCGCCCGGTCGCATACGGGCGAGCAGTTCCGCGTCGACCATGCCGCGGGTCTGCTCGGTCAGCGGCGTGTGCAGCGAGAGCACGTCGCAGCCGGCGACCAGCTCGTCCCGGTCGAGCCGCTCGACGCCGGACGGCCACCCGGCCGCGTCGGCGTGCGGGTCGTACGCGGCGACGCGCCCGAAGACCGGACCCGCGATCCTGGCCAGCTCCCGCGCGATGCGCCCGAATCCCATGAGACCGAGCGTCAGTTCACCGGCCCGGCGCGGCAGTTCGGCGAACTCGGTGCTCCAGCCACCGCCGCGCACCGTGGCGTCGGCCTGGGGCAACGCGCGTACGAGGCAGAGCGCGGAGGCGAGCGCGTGCACGGCGACGTCCTCGGTCGCGGCAAACGGAAGGTTGCTCACCCACACTCCGCGCCGGAGCGCCTGCGCGGTGTCGATCATGTCGTAGCCGGCGGACATGGTGGCCACCATCCGCACACCGGGGAGGCGGTCGAGCAGCGCGGCGTCCACCGGCGCGTAGCCGACGATCAGCGCGACGGCGTCGCGTGCGGCCGCCACGATCGCGTCCGGGTCGCGGCTGCCCACGACCCGGGTGTCGAAGCCCGCCTCGGCCAGCAGCCGCATCCCCGGACCGACATCGAGTTCCTCGGGGTCCGTGAACACCACCAGGGGCCGGCTCATCCCATCCTCCTCAAGCTGCACAAGCTCCTCCGGGCCTTCAGCCACAGCTGGCCTTCGGTCGCCGCAGCCCTTCAGCCACAGCGAAATACTGATTCGTTCGTCTCAGTTGCACTGAACTTACGTTTCATCCGGCAAAATTGTCCAGGGACAGTGATGCGTATGCCGGTGAGGCGCATCACTCGCCTCATCCCCCGTAGCCCCCGCGCCCCGGTGGTCAAGAATGGGGCCCGCCCCGGGCGCACCCGCCCCCGGGCAACCGAACCGAGGGGAAGCGCCCAGGTGGATCTGGACCGGACCGATCTGGCCGTAGTCCGCGAACTGCAGACGGACGGCCGCCTGACGTACGAGACGCTGGCGCAGCGCGTCGGACTCTCCCGACCCGCCACCCGCGCCCGCGTGCAGCGGCTGCTGGCGGGCGGCGGCGTACGCGTGGTGGCCGTCGTGCATCCCGCCGTACGGGAGCTGACCGCCTCGGCCCATCTGTCGATCGGCGTGAGCGGACCGGCCGAGCCGGTGGCACGCGCGATCGCCGCCATGCCGCAGGCGCCGTTCGTCACCCTCACCGCGGGCAGCCGCGCGATCATGGCGGAGCTGCGCACCAAGGGGCTGGCGGAGCTGGACCGGGCCATCGAGTCGATCCGCTCGCTGGACGGCGTCGACGCCGTGGACCCGCTGATCTCCCTCCGGCACCTCAAGGACCCCTACCTGCTGGCGGGCCGGCCCGATGTGCCGGAACTGGACGCGACGGACCGGCTGATCCTGGACGAGCTGGAGCGCGACGGGCGGCTGCCCTTCGCCGAACTCGCCGAACGCGTCGGACTTTCGCCGGGCGCCGCCCGCGCCCGCACCCTGCGCCTCCTCGACGGCGGCGTAGCCAAGGTGCTCGCACTGGTCCGCCCCGATCTGCTGGGGCTCGGCGTCCTGTGCGGGTTCGCCGTACGCCTGGACGGCGAGCGGGACACCGTCGCGCGGCACATCGGCGGATGGGACCGGATCTCGTTCCTCTCCGCCTGCATGGGGCGCGCGGAACTCGTCGGGACGATCAGCGCGAAGTCGCTCGCCGCGGTGCGCGACACCCTGGAGGACATGCGGGCATGCGCGGGCGTGCGCGCCGTGGAGAGCTGGGTCCATCTGGAGCTGGTCAAGGAGCGGTACGACCTCACCACCACCGGCTCATGAGCGGGATGCCAGACGATACGTAAGTCAAAATCCGCATCACATTCCGAAAAATTTGTGAGCCGGGGGTCTAGGCAAGACATCGTCTGCTGCATATCGTCCATGCGAACGAATCGGCCGTCACGGACTCTCCGTTTGCGCGGCCTCCCTCATGGACGTCCCAGGTCGAAAGCAGGCCCCCTCATGCACCACCCCCTCGACGACGCCGACCGCACGCTCCTGGTGACCGGCGCCGCCGTCGCCGCCCCCGGTACCACCGAACGCGCCGAGGCACTGGCCGTCCGCGGCGGCCGGGTCGTCCACATCGGCACCACCGACGACGCCCGCGCCGCACTCGGCGGCCGGGCCGACGACGTCCTCGAACTCGACGGCGGCCTCGTCCACCCCGGCTTCGTCGACGCCCACTGCCACCCCGTGATGTACGGGCAGGCACTCGCCTGGGTCGACTGCCGCCCCGAACGCGTACCGGACATCGAGACACTCGTCGCCGTCCTGACCGAAGCGGCCCGCGAACTGCCCGCCGGGGTCCCGGTGCGCGGCTTCGGCTACGAACACCGCCGCCTCGCCGAGCGCCGCCACCCCACCTGCCACGACCTCGACCGCGTCGCCACGGACCGCGAGGTGTACGTGATGAACGCCTCCGGCCACGGCGGCGTCGTCAACTCCCACACCCTGCGCACCTGCGGCGTCACCGCCGGCACCCCCGACCCCGAGGGCGGCAGCATCGGCCGGTCCGCCTCCGGCGAGCCCGACGGACAGCTCTGGGACGCCGCCTGCGACCTGCTCACCGGCCCCGGCGGCGTGAAGATCGGCAACCACGGCCCGAACTTCCACCTCTCCGAGCCCGACGCCATCATGGCCGACCACCTCCAGCGCGCCCAGGAGGTCTTCCTCGCCGCCGGAGTCACCACCGTCGGCGACGCCCAGGCGTCCCGGCGCGAGATGGAGACGTACCTGCGCGCCCGCGCGGACGGCTCACTGCGCCTGCGCGTCTCCGCGTACCTCACCTCCGCGCTCCTGGACACCGCGCTCGAACTGGGCGTCGTGAACGGCTTCGGCGACGACCTGTTCCGCGTCCAGGGCGTCAAGTTCTACGCCGACGGCACCCTCGGCGGCTGGACCGCGTACTTCCCCGAGGGTTACGCCGCCGACTGCTGCCACCACGGGCAGCTCTACCACTCCGCCGAGGAGTACGCCGAGCTCGTCGGCCGCGCCCACCGCGCCGGGCTCCAGACCGCGACCCACGCCCAGTCCCCGTATGCCATCGGCATGGTCCTCGACGCCGTCGAAAAGGCGCAGGCGGACCGGGAGCGCCCCGGCATCCGCCACCGCATCGAGCACTCCGGCCTGCCCACCGACGAACAGATCGCCCGCATGGGCCGGCTGGGCGTCGTCCCGGTCATGCAGCCCCAGCACCACCTGCGCACCGGCGACGGCACGCTGACCGCCGTCGGCGACCTCGGCCACCGCTACAACCCGGCAGGCACCTGCCTGGCCGCCGGCGTGCCCGTCGTCTTCAGCTCGGACGCGCCCGTCGCCCCGCCCGCCCCACTGGAGGCCGTCTCCGCCGCCGCGACCCGGCGCACCGTACTCGGCACCGTCCTCGGCGACGCCTCGCTGCGGATGCCCGTCGCCGACGGGCTGCACGCGCACACCGCCGCGGCCGCCCGCGCCCTGCACCGCGAACACGCCGTCGGCGCCCTGGCCCCCGGCATGCTCGCCGACTTCGTCGTCCTGGCCGGCGACCCGCTCACCACCGACCCGGCGGAACTCGCCTCCATCGGCGTACGCGAGACCTGGATCGGCGGCACCCGCGCCTGGGCAGCCCCCGGCCGCTGATCCACCGCTCCCTCCACTCCCACCGCTCCCACCGCTCCCCCGCTCCCACCGCTCCCCCGCTCCCACCGCTCCCCCGCTCCCTCACCACTCCCCCACTCACGCACCTTCCGCCGCCCCTCCCGCCCCCGGAGGCACCGTGTCCCCGTCCCCCTCCCCATCCGCGTCTCCATCCCCATCGCCGGCCGCGTCCGTGCGGCCCGCCACCGGGCAGAGCCCGTACAGAGCCGCCGTCGCGGCACTGGCAGGCACATCCATCGAGTGGTACGACTTCTACGCGTTCGCCACCGCCGCGGCGATCGTCTTCAACGACGTGTTCTTCCCGCCGGACATGTCGCCGTATCTCAGGACCCTGTCCGCCTTCGCGACCTTCGCCATCGGCTTTCTGCTGCGCCCGCTCGGCGGCATCGTCTTCGGGCACATCGGCGACCGCGTCGGACGCAAGAAAACCCTGGTCATCACGTTGGTGATGATGGGCGTCGCATCCTTCGCCATCGGCCTGCTGCCCACGTACGCCCAGGTCGGCGCACTGGCGCCGATCCTGCTGATCGTGCTGCGGCTGGTCCAGGGCATCGCGATCGGCGGTGAGTGGGGCGGCGCGGTGCTGATCGCCGTGGAGAACGCCCCGCGCGGCAAAGCCGCCTTCTTCGGATCGTTCGCCCAACTCGGCTCCTCGGTCGGCGCGTTGCTGTCGACCGGCGCCTTCAGCCTGATGAACCTCTTCGGGCACGACGCGTTCATGAGCTGGGGCTGGCGCGTACCGTTCCTGGCCTCCGCCGTGCTGGTGATCGTGGGCCTGGTCGTCCGGGTCAAGCTGGAGGAGTCCCCGGTCATGGAGGAGGTGCGCAAGGAACAGCAGACGAAGCAGGCGAAGGATGGGAAGGAAGAGACCAAGCTCCCGGTGGTCGAGGTCTTCCAGAAGGCCTGGCGGACCGTCCTCGTCGGCGTCTTCGCCCTGGCCACCGCGACCGGCGGCTACTACGTCGTGACGAGCTTCCTGCTCTCGTACGGCACCGGCGACCTCCACCTGTCGGAGTCGATGCTGCTCAACGGCCTCACCCTGGCGGCGTTCCTGGAACTCCTCGTCACCCCCTGGCTGTCGTGGCTCGCCGACCGAGTGGGCTCGCACAAGGTCGTCATCGCCGGACTCGTGGGCGTCATCGTCCTGGCCCTGCCGCAGTTCACGGTGCTGGGCACCGGGAGCGTCTTCCTCATCTGGCTGATGATGCTGGCCATGCGTCTGGTGATGTCCGCGCTGTACGGGCCGATCGCGTCGATCCTCGTCGAGGGCTTCGCGCCGCACGTCCGCTACACCGGCATCTCCCTCTCCTACCAGATCTGCAACATGATCTTCGGCGGTCTCGCCCCCCTCGCCGCGGTCTCCCTCGCGGCAGCGGCGGGCGGTCACTACTGGCCGCCGGCCGCCATGCTGATGGCCATCTCGGCGATCGGCATCGCGTGCACGGCCCGCCTCCATCGCCTTGGCAAGGCGCAGGCGCAGGCACAAGCGCAGACGCCCGACGGACCGACCCAACCCCCGATGACACCCAAGCCGGTACCGACCGCTCTGTGACATCTGCGGATACGGCCCGCCGGTTCGTGTACCCCCTCCCGTCAAGGACCACGGGCGGGGGTACGCGCATGCACGGAGCCGGACGCACCGGTCGTGGACTCAGGGGATGGTCACGGGTGACTCATCGCCGAACCGCGCCTGTCCCACGCTACGGTGGCCCGCCGGAGCCGGGGCGCCGACGCCCCCGGTGCAGGGCTCCGAACGTGCCCCGACCGTCCAGGACAGGTAGTGATCGACATGCCTCAATCACAGAACCGGAAATCACAGACCCGAACCCTCGCCAAGAAGAGTGGACGCTGGATTCCGTACGTCGTATTCGGAGTGACCCTTGCATGGGTCGGAGGGGTCGCGTTCGAAATTTCCCGCGAAACGCCTGCCGGGGCATCCACACCGAGTGAGCTCAAAACTCAGGTAGGGGAATACGTACGCGAGGGAAACTCAGACGACCTGAATGATCTGTTTACAGAGGACAGCGTCGGCGACTCCTACGCGAAAAACTATTTGGCGCACCTTGAGGATGCCAAGCCGAGTCGGCTGGAAGTGTCCATCGATGACCACCAAGGAGTTTACGCACTGACCCTTTCAGGGGTGACGAAAGAAAGAGGGAAAGTCTGCACTTCGTGGCAGGTAAAGCAGAAGGGTGGCCGATGGTTTTTGGACGCGGCGCCACTCGTCCGACCGAACCCGTGCGCCACCACACCCTGACCCGCTACCCCTCACAGGGCCTCGCCGACCTCGCAGCGCCTCGCGGGCCTCGCCGCACAACCGATCGGCAACACCGGCAGCGCATCCGCCGAGCCCCTCCGCAGCACCAGCCAGAAATCAGACAGATCCAGATGGCCGGAAAAGGACTGTCCGAAGTAGATCTTCCATGGTTTTGTTTCGTGACCCTGCTCGCGAAAAAATGGAGGATCGCTCGATGAAGAAGGCCCTCTCCCTCGTGGCGGCAATCGGGATGAGCACTATCGCTTTCACCGGTAGCGCACAAGCCGTCGACGTCCAGCCGCTCTCGGCCACCGGCTGCACCGGAAACGCCGGATCCACCGACGGCTCCGGATCGGTATGCATATCCGTCACCGGGACGGGCCTGAAAGTCGACAGCGTATCGCTGAGCAAGAAGTCGAATAACCGGGCCTGGACGGATTACGCGCAGATCGATTTCACCGACGGCTCCGGTGGCTACATGAGCGCGACGGTGAGCGCCGCGCGGGTCGAGACCAAGACCGTCGGCTTCAAGTGGGGTCTCAACGCCGCGAACAACAGCAAGGTCTGCGGATACTGGCACAACTATCCGGGCACCAAGGCCTGCGTGACGATCCACAGCTGACGGACCCGATGAGGGGCCGCACCCTGCGCACGCGCGGGACGGCCCCCCTCCTCACCCCTCACCCCTCATCCCTCACCCAGTCGGGCGTGACCGGCCACGAGGTCCCCGCCGAAAACGCCGGGCCGGCCGAACGCGCACCACACGATCTTGCCGGGATTCCGCTCCCCCACCCCCCACCGGTCGGCGACCGCCGCCACCAGCAACAGCCCCCGCCCGGACTCCCCGTCGGGCTCCCGCACTCCCGGTTGCCCGCCCCCGCTGTCATGGACCTCGACGCGCAGCGCCGCCCCGCCCTCCTCCAGCAGCAACCGCACCAGATACCCCCGCCCCGGCGGCGCTCCGTGCACCAGCGCGTTGGTGGCCAGCTCGCTCACACACAGCAGTACGTCGTCCAGCCGCGCCCCGAACCCCCAGTCGGCGACCGCTCCCCGTACGAACTCCCGTGCCGCAGGCACCGACCGGCGTTCACGCCGGTAGAACCGCTCACGCAGCAGCGAGAGTTGCATCGTCTCGTTCATGGGACGAGAGTCACACTCCGTGACTACGCTGCCGCAGTATGCGCACCCGTACACATTTCTTGTACGGGTCGTGCGCGCGTGACGTACGCACGTAGGTGGGAGTTCGATCCGTATGCACCCCAGGAAGCGACAGCGCAAGAACGCGTCGGCAATGAAACTCGTAGGCAAACTGGTCGGCGTGTTCCGCGTCGCGGCCGGCCTGACCCAGGCCCAACTCGCGGACCGGGTGGGCCACCAGGTGGAGACGATCGCCTCCATCGAACAGGGCAGACGCGCGCTGCTGCCGGAACTGGCCCGTCGATTGGACGGGTTGCTGGAGACCAAGGGGGCACTGGAGACGGCGGTGGGAAACATGCCGGAGGTGGACCTGATCCCGGCGTGGGTCGAGGAGTACCTGGACCTGGAACGGGAAGCCCTGGCCCTGTCCTGGTACGACAACCAGGTGCTCCCCGGACTCCTCCAGACGGAGCCGTATGCCCGAGCCGTCTTCCGCAACCGAATCCCCGTCTTCGCCGAGGATGAGATCGCCATCCAGACCACGGGCCGTCTGAAGCGCCAGGAGATCCTGCACCGCACCACACCCCCCACCATCAGCTTCGTGGTCTGGGAACCGGTCCTGATGCTTCAACTCCTCGACGACCAGGGGCATGCGGAGCAACTCAACCACCTGCGGACATGTGCCGCACTCCCCGGCATCTGCCTCCAGGTGCTACCGCTTCACCATCGAACCCATGCAGGACTGGACGGCCCCTTCATCCTGCTGGAGACACCGGACTACCAGCACGTCGCCTACTCCGAGACGCAGCGCGGCAGCCTGCTCGTCACCGACCCCGACGAGGTCAGCATCCTCGCCCAGAAATATGCGATGCTGCGAGCCCAGGCCCTCAGCCCCGAAGACACCGTGGGCCTGCTGGACCGTCTGCTGGGAGAGCAATGAGCACTGAACGCAAGTGGTTCAAGTCCAGCTACAGCGGCAGCGAAGGCGGGCAATGCCTCGAAGTCGCGTACGACTGGCGGAAGTCGAGCTACAGCGGCAGCGAGGGCGGGGCCTGCGTCGAGATCGCCGCGCACCCCGCCGCGATCCACATCCGCGACTCCAAGAACCCCGACGGCCCCACCCTCACCGTCGCGCCCACCACCTGGACGGCCTTCGCCGGCTTCGCCGCCGACCGGCGTCTCGTCTGAGCCCACGGGAGGGATACCACCACCATGGCTGTCATCCACAACACCACCACCCTGACGCCCACCAAACTGGAACTGCTCACCACCTGGCTGCCCGCACAGCCCTGGTACCGCGGCAAGGCGGGGCAGCAGCCCGAGTTGGCCAGGACCGGCGGATTCCGGCTGGACGACCCGGAGGGCGAGGTGGGGATCGAGTTCATGGTGGCCACCGACACGTCGGGGGACCAACCCGTCGCGTACCAGATCCCGTTCAGCTACCGAGGCGCGCCGATCCCGGGCGCCGACGAAGCACTCATCGGTACGACGGAGCACGGGGTGCTGGGGAAGCGGTGGGTGTACGACGGGACGCGTGACCCGGTCCTCGTCGCCCAGCTGTTCGCACTGGTCGTCGGCGAGGCCGAGCCGCAGATGCAGAGCACGAGCAACACCCCCGACCCGTCCGTGACCGGTTGGTTCGCGGAGACCGGCATCAAGGCCGCGCTCGCCTCCACGACCGTGACCGACGCCCCGGACGGTACGGACCTCCTCGTGGAGACAGCACCCGACGGACGTCGGCTGGCCATCCACATCAACCGCGTTCTCCAACCCGGCCAGGACACCTACGAGCAGGCACTCGGCCACGTCACCGCAGACGTACCACTGCCCGACGGCACCAAGGCACGCACCGCGTTCGCCGTCGTCCACGCACACCCATAACCACCCGGGTTGGCCCCCGGTCGTATCCCGTCGTTGTCAGTGGCCGCGTCTAGAGTCGCGGTCATGGCGACGCTCCCGAACCCGCTCCCGTCCCTGGCCACGTCAGGGCTCCAACTCCCGCCCGGCTCACTGGTGGACGCCACGCTCGACGGCGTGTGGCACGAGCCATTGCTCTGGTGCGGGGACGAGCCCGCGTCGTACGGGACGTGGGCCGGGCTGCGTGAGGCGGGCCGGCCGGTCGGGCTCATACCCGTACTGATCGACGGCGGCAATCGCGACCAGTGGCCCGACACCTGGGACCTGGCCCCGGACAGGACGTCGTACCCCGGTGATCACGACGCCGAGGAAGTGCTCGGCGAGTACTGGGCGGACTGCGCACCCGACGAACTCGACGCCGCCGAGGACGAGTGGCCGGGCCTGGCACCCGCCCCGTCCGTCGACGGGCAGTCCACCCCGGACGGCCTGGCGGCCGAGATCGCGGACGAGTGCGTCGGCCCGGACGGCTGGTTCCCCGGTACCCGGGCGGCGCTCGTCCCGGCCCGGCGCAGCGCGGACATCCCGGCGGCGATCGGCTGGTCGGGACCGGTCAACTACGAGGACGACGTGGCCCGGCTCTGCGCCGTGCTCCGCTCCTGGGAGGACCGTTTCGGCATACGGGTCGTGGTGCTCGGCTTCGACACCCTGACCGTGTCCGTCGGACGCCCGCCCACCACCCTCTCCGAGGCACGGGCGCTCGCCGCCGAGCACTTCGCGTTCTGCCCGGACAACATCAACCAGAACCCGCCGTATGACCTGGATGTGTACGCCGAGAAGATGGTGCTGAACCAGGAGACCTGGTCGTTCTGGTGGGACTAGCGGACCACGGCCTGGGCGGTGGCCCGCGCCCCCTGGGGTGCGGGCCACCGGTCTCGCACTCGGTCTCAGTTGCAGAACTCGGCCTGGGCTTTCAACGCTGCCACTGGCGCCTTGCCCTTGCCATACTTGGTGGCGCAGACTACAACCCCGATTTCGGCGTCGGCCCAGGTAAAGAGTTTCCCTTTAACCCTGGTGCCATCAAGGCATTTCAGAGACAAAGGAATCGTAACCTTTTCCACTGCGGCATATCCGACGTATTCCTTCTTTTCCTTGACGCCGGACAGGAAATGGTCCATTTCCGAGAGAGCATCACTGGTTCCGGAAGCGATGAGGTCCGACTCATCCCCGATGGCCGCCAGAACGGCGGCTTCGTCCACGCGGTCGGATTCCCATTCGACCTTGGCAGTGACAGGTTTATCGACCAGGACGACGTTCTTTTCGTCTCCCCATGCAGGATCCACCTTCCGGATCGCCGTGAATGTCCAGTTGCGCGGAATCTTTTTCACCGGGGGAGCACTGAAGGCGGTGCTCCCGCAGCTCGTTCCCGCCGCGGAGCTCGTGGCGGTCGCATGCCCGGACGTCTTGGGGGTGCCGCTCGCCGTGCAGCCGGTTGCCGACATGGCGACGACGGCAACAGCAACCCATGCCGGACGTGGCCTCATCAGCAGTAGCTGCTCTTGGCGAGGGCCGCCATGCTTCCGGACGGCTGGGCGATGTCGCACTGGGCCGCTCCCACTTCCTGCACGTGGTGGGATTTGCCGGTGCCCTTGGCCGTGACGAGCATATTGCCGGAGCCGCTGGAGCAGGTGTTCTTCTCCCAATTGCCCGTGACCTGGACACGTCCCGCATAGGTGACCACGTACTTCTGCGGCTTGACCGTGGCGGTGACGGAGACCGACGTGGAGGAGGTCGACGAGCCGGAGGCGGCGAGCGAAAGGCTCGTGCTGGCCGACAGCTTGCCGATTACCGCGCTGGCCTCGGCCGAAGCACCGCTTGTGTACGTGATTCCGGCGGTAAGCGTCAGCTGATGTCCGGTGGTGAAGTTGGACGACATGTCGGAGGAGGTGCCGTTGTAGTGTCGCGTCGCGTGGGTGATCTTCTTCGGCTTGGCGACGTTGGTCACGGTGTAAAAGGTCCCCGAGTAGCCGTCACACGGAATGGCCAACACACCGACGTCTCCGTTGGCGCTCTTGACCGAAGGCGGCTGCGGCTCGGCAGCGGAAGCCGTCGAGCCGGCGCCGGCCACGACACCGAGAGCGAGAAGAGCTGCTGCCACAGGGCGGTGGGCCATACCGAAAGAGCGATTCACTTACTTCCCCTATCTTCCATGTACGCGAGTTTCAAAAATGCGTGGGCGAAATTTCAGCACGATTACGCATTTGGGCATCCGACAGGCAACCCGGAGCGCCTGAGGCTTTGACTGACTCGCGGGGCCGAAGTCGGTTGATCGAAAACTGCTTGAGATGCAGCGAGAATGTTTGCTCGTGGCTTCCATCCCCTGCCCTCACCGCTTCCATGTCACCGGAGCAGACGCACGGTAACACCAGAAGATCTCTGAGAAATAGAGATCGGCGGGAATCTCGCGACAGTAAAAGAAGGGTAATCTCCCTCAATCCACGCAATGCGGCTTCGGACAGGCGGCGCACTTGAGGGTTACTTGAGCCTCGCCGGAGAGAACAGGCCTTCGGCATAGGCGCCCGATGCCCGTTTCATGATCATATGGGCCTGAAGAGGACAAGCCACCTGCTGGTATCGCGGGCGTGTGCCGGAGGCCGGCGACGAAGGCAGATGACTGGGACGACCACCCCCATGAGCAGCTCTTCTGAACGCCTCCGAAGCGGAGATCAAGGAGGACTTCCTCCGCTCGAACACTTCCCTGGGCCTCACCGAGGCTTCAGCTGCGGCACGGACCGGACACGGCACCCGCCCCGTCACCGCGACTCACCTGCTCCACGCCGTGATCTGGATCCGCAGCCGCTACGCGTCCGTGCCCGACTATCTCTTGGCGCACGGCGCCAAGGAGGCCGAGTTGCAAGCGTTGCACATCGCCTTGACCTGACGCGGTCCAGCGACACAGCCACTGGTCGGGGGCTCACCGGCCGCCGGGCGGTCTGTGCGGGCCGCTGTAGCCGCCGCCGATGAGATGCGTGCGTCGGGAAACGTGGCGTAGGGCAGGCCGCCGTACGATGCGTCGCACTCTGCCGCCCGGCAGATGAGTACGACGACTCATGTGCCGTATTCGACCACCCGATTGAATCGCACGCATGCCCGACAACGTCATGGACAGCCGCCCCCGGCACACCTGGATAGCCTCGCTGATCTCCACGGTCGTGACGCTTCCGCTCGCATTCATCGCCCTGGCCTTCACCATGATCTCGCCGATCGCCTGCGACTACTGCTCGGAAGCCGAATCCGACCGGTTCAGCAGGAGCTTCGATCCCGCGTGGACGGTGTTCTGCTGCGGTCTGGTCCTGGCCCTGATCACGCTGGTCGCGAGTTGGGTGATCAACCGGCGCAGACCGCCGGCCTGCGTCGTGCTCGCCGTACTCGCCCCCGGCACAGTGGTCCTCGCGTGGGTGGTGTTCACGGCCCTGGTCGACTGGCCCTGAGTTCCCTACAGGTCCTGAGACGGTCTGCCAATTCAGCGGCTGATCCCGGTTGTTGAGTGCGGTCACCTGGTGAAGGGCGACGGCCGCCGGGGCGGTGTCGGGGTGGGCCGCCGCACGGCGACCGCATCGTGGAATCTCCCTGGACGGCGGACCGAGGCTTCGTAATGTGCAGACATGACAACCACAGCCGATATCGCCGCCGCCGTCCCCGCTCTTGCCGCTCGTACCGCCGACGTGGGCGGGTCGCCCGTACGGGAGATCCTGGCGCTGACCGCCCGCCCCGAGGTCATCTCGTTCGCGGGCGGCCTCCCCGCCCCCGAACTCTTCGACGCGGAGGGCATCCGCGCGGCCTACGACGCGGTGCTGCGCGAGTCGCCGCGGCAGGTGCTGCAGTACTCGACCACCGAGGGCGACCCGTCGCTGCGTACGGCCGTCGCCGCCCGGCTCACCACGCGCGGCCTGCCGACCGACCCCGCCGACCTGCTGATCACCGGCGGCTCGCAGCAGGGCCTGTCGCTGCTGGCCTCGGCCCTGTTGGAGCCCGGCGACACCGTTCTGGTCGAGGACCCCAGCTATCTCGCCGCGCTGCAGTGCTTCGGACTCGCCGCCGCGCGGATCATCCCCGTCCCCACCGATGAGGACGGCATCATGCCGGACGCGCTGGACGCGCTCGTCGCGGCGGAACGGCCCAAGCTGCTGTATCTGGTGCCCAACTTCCAGAATCCGACCGGCCGAACGCTGTCGCTCGCACGCCGGCAAGCGGTCGCGGAGGTGGCGGCACGGCACGGGCTCTGGATCGTCGAGGACGACCCGTACGGCGAACTGCGCTTCAGCGGCAAGCCTGTTCAGTGGATCGCGGGCTGCGCCGGGGCAGAGGACCGCACAGTGCTGCTGAGCAGCTTCTCCAAGGTGATGGCCCCCGGGCTGCGGCTCGGCTGGCTGCGCGCCCCGGCCGCGCTCCGGCGCGCCTGCGTCATCGCCAAGCAGGCCGCCGACCTGCACACGTCGACCATCGACCAGGCCGCTGCGGCCCGCTACCTCGCCGACTCCGACCTGGACGCCCACCTCGCCACCGTCCGCGACGCCTACCGCGAGCGCCGCGACGCCCTGCTCGCCGGACTGGCGGACGCGTTGCCCGCCGGAAGCAGTTGGAACCGGCCGGACGGCGGCATGTTCCTCTGGGCCCGTCTCCCCTCCGACCGCGACGCGACCGTCCTGCTCCGGCAAGCGGTCGCCCACAACGTGGCCTACGTCCCCGGCGCCCCCTTCTTCGCGGGTGACCCGGACCCGGCGACGCTGCGCCTGTCGTTCACCACCCACACCCCGTCCGAGATCGCGGACGGCCTGAACCGCCTGGCCAAGGCCCTCCGCTGACCCCAGCCCCACCAGGCGCAGCCCCGCCCCCGTCCCGTCCCGGGGCGCATCGGATCGACGGCGTCGAGACACTCACCGGCCGAGGCGCTCGGTCGCAGCGGCAATGCCGGTGAGTGCGGCCAGGCGCGGCCACGCACTCCAACCGGGTGACGGGAGGCGGCCGCTCAACGCCCTGACGAGGCCGACGCCAAGTGGCAACGTCGCCGCATACGATCAACCGATGAACGCCGCCATCCCACTGCACGCGGGCGCGACGCCGTCCGCCCCCGCTCTCGTTCTTCGGCCCTGGCGCATGGAGGACGTCGCCGCACTGGTCGAGGTGTGCCAGGACTCCGCCGTGCGCCACTGGACGGCCGTGGCCGTGACCAGCGGCGCCGACGGGGCGCGGTGGGTGCGGGCCCAGCAGGATAGCTGGGCAGCAAAGCACCGGTTCGGCTTCGCCGTCCTTGAAGCACAACCCGACGCGGTTCACGAACGATTGGCAGGCGGCATGGTCCTCAAGGAAGTCGCACCCGGCAAACCCTCAGCCGAGGTGGGCTACTGGACCGCGGCACACGCTCGGGGGCGGGGTGTGGCCCCTCGCGCCCTGGAGGCCCTCACCAACTGGGCCTTCGACACCTTCGGCGCGGACGGGCTGAAGCGTCTCGAACTCCTTCACCAGGAGGACAACCTGGCATCGTGCCGCGTCGCGCGGAAGAGCGGGTACGAGTTCGACAGAGTCCTGCCCGCAGCCCCGCCCGCCTTCCCCCTCGATGGCCATCTGCACATACGACACGCGGATTCCTGAGTTCCGCTCGCCTTCTGCTTCTACGGACCGGCCAAGGCCGTCGCCCCCCGCAACGTCCACCCGAGCCGGGCGCGGAGTCCGGCGCGGGTTCAGGAATCCGCACGAGATCGGCCGCGGACGAAAGGACAAGCCGAGCCCTACGCGCGCCCCAGCCGCTGCGCGACCTCCGTCGCCCAGTACGTCAGGATCATCTGCGCCCCGGCCCGCCGGATCCCGGTCAGGCTCTCCAGAATGGCCGCGTCCCGGTCGATCCAGCCGCGCTCCGCCGCCGCCTCGATCATCGCGTACTCGCCACTGACCTGGTACGCGGCGACCGGCACGTCCACCGAGTCGGCGAACTTCGCGAGGATGTCGAGGTACGGGCCGGCCGGCTTGACCATGACCATGTCCGCGCCCTCTTCGAGGTCGAGCGCCAGCTCGCGCAGGGACTCACGGGTGTTCGCCGGGTCCTGTTGGTACGTCTTGCGGTCACCCTTCAACGACGACCCGACGGCCTCGCGGAACGGCCCGAAGAACGCCGACGAGTACTTCGCCGTGTACGCGAGGATCGAGACGTCCTCGTGGCCCGTCTGGTCCAGCGCGTCACGGACGACGCCGACCTGGCCGTCCATCATGCCGCTGGGACCGACCACATGGGCGCCGGCGTCGGCCTGGACCTGGGCCATCTCGGCGTACCGCTCCAGCGTCGCGTCGTTGTCGACGCGGCCGTCGGCGGTCAGGACACCGCAGTGGCCGTGGTCCGTGTACTCGTCCAGACACAGGTCCGACATGACGACGAGCTCGTCACCGACCTCCTCGCGCACCGCGCGCAGACCAACCTGGAGGATCCCGTCCGGATCCGTGCCCGCCGAGCCCCGGGCATCCTTCTTCTCGTCCGTGGGGACGCCGAAGAGCATGATCCCGCAGACGCCGGCCGACACCGCCTCGACGGCAGCCTTCCGCAAGGTGTCCAGGGTGTGCTGCTGGACGCCGGGCATGGCCGAGATGGCGACGGGCGCGTCGATGCCCTCGCGCACGAACGCGGGCAGGATCAGGTTCGCCGGGTCGAGCCGTGTCTCGGCGACCATGCGCCGCATCACCGGGGTCGTCCGCAGCCGCCGGGGGCGGGAGCCGGGGAAGTTTCCGTACACAGTCATGCTTCGAGACTAGACCCCTGCACATCACCGATTTACCGACACCGGCGCCGGAAAAGCGTCACAACGGCGACGGGCGGCCCGGCCGCCGAAGCAGCCGGACCGCCCGGTCCTCACACCTCACACACGTCAGGTCGTCGTACGACGCCGCCGTGCCCCCGGACGCCGCTCGCTCGGCCGCGTCACCGGGTCACCGGCCTCCTTCGCCGCCTCCCGGCGCTGCGCACCGAACTCGGCGAGGGCCTCGGCCAGCCTGTGCACCGAAGGCTCCGGCGACAGGACGTCGACGCGCAGCCCGTGCTCCTCGGCGGTCTTCGCCGTCGCCGGGCCGATACACGCGATGACCGTCACGTTGTGCGGCTTGCCCGCGATGCCGACGAGGTTCCGTACGGTCGACGACGAGGTGAAGAGCACCGCGTCGAACCCGCCGCCCTTGATGGCCTCACGCGTGTCGGCGGGCGGCGGCGAGGCGCGGACCGTGCGGTACGCGGTGACGTCGTCGACCTCCCAGCCCAGCTCGATGAGCCCGGCCACCAGCGTCTCGGTGGCGATGTCGGCACGCGGCAGGAAGACACGGTCGATCGGATCGAAGACCGGGTCGTACGGCGGCCAGTCCTCCAGCAGACCGGCGGCCGACTGCTCACCGGACGGCACCAGGTCCGGCTTCACACCGAAGTCGACGAGCGCGGCGGCGGTCTGCTCACCGACGGCCGCGACCTTGATCCCGGCGAAGGCACGGGCGTCGAGCCCGTACTCCTCGAACTTCTCCCGCACGGCCTTCACCGCGTTGACGCTGGTGAAGGCGATCCACTCGTAGCGGCCCGTGACCAGGCCCTTGACCGCACGCTCCATCTGCTGGGGCGTACGAGGCGGCTCGACGGCGATCGTCGGGACCTCGTGCGGCACGGCACCGTACGAACGAAGCTGGTCGGAGAGCGACGCCGCCTGCTCCCTGGTACGCGGGACGAGCACCTTCCAGCCGAACAGGGGCTTGGACTCGAACCACGCGAGCTGGTCACGCTGGGCGGCGGAGCTGCGCTCACCGACCACGGCTATGACGGGCTGGTGCCCGTCGGGCGACGGGAGGACCTTCGCCTGCTTCAGAACCTGGGCGATCGTCCCGAGGGTCGCCGTCCAGGTGCGCTGGCGGGTGGTCGTACCGGCCACCGTCACGGTCAGCGGGGTGTCCGGCTTGCGGCCCGCCGCGACCAGCTCACCGGCGGCCGCGGCCACCGAGTCGAGCGCCGTCGAGACGACGGCCGTCGCGTCGCTCGCGCCGACCTCGGCCCAGCAGCGGTCCGAGGCGGTACGGGCATCGACGAACCGGACGTCCGCGCCCTGCGCGTCCCGCAGCGGCACACCGGCGTACGCGGGCACGCCCACCGCGTTGGCGACGCCCGGCACGACCTCGAAGGGGATACCGGCGGTGGCGCAGGCGAGCATCTCCGCGCCGGTGTTCCCGTCCAGTCCCGGGTCGCCGGAGACGGCACGAACGACCCGCCTGCCGCCCTTCGCTGCCTCCATGACAAGATTGGCCGCGTCCCTGAGAACGGGAACACCGACGGCTGCTGACTGCGCGTCAACAACCGTCAGCTCAGGCGTGCTTACGCCCGCCCGCGCATGGCAGCGAACAACGCCGAGAACGTCCGGCTCGGCGACAAGGACGTCCGCGCTCGCGAGCGCCTCGACGGCGCGCAGAGTCAGCAGTCCCGGGTCGCCGGGACCGGCGCCGAGGAAGGTGACGTGCCCTTGTGCGGACAGGGCCGGAAAGTCGGATGCGGCGGGGCCGGTGGGGCTCAAAGTGCTCGCTCCCCCATAAGACCGGCCGCACCCTTGGCGAGCATCTCGGCCGCGAGTTCGCGACCGAGGGCCGCCGCGTCGTCGTGCGACGTGGGGACGGGACCGGTGGTGGACATCTGTACCAGCGAGGAGCCGTCGGTGGAACCGACGACACCGCGCAGGCGCAGTTCGTTGACAGCCTGTCCGTCGACCAGGAGGTCGGCCAGCGCACCCACAGGTGCGGAACAACCGGCCTCCAGGGCGGCGAGCAGGGCACGCTCGGCGGTCACGGCGGCCCGGGTGACCGGGTCGTCGAGCTCGGCGAGTGCGGCGGCGAGGTCCGCGCTGGTCGCAGCGCATTCGATCGCCAGTGCTCCCTGACCGGGAGCGGGCAGGACGGTGTCGACCGACAGGAAGTCGGTCACCTCACCGGTCCGGCCGAGGCGGCTGATACCGGCCGCGGCGAGTACCACCGCGTCCAGCTCCCCGCTTCGGACAAATCCGATACGCGTATCGACGTTCCCCCGGATCGGCACGGTCTCGATGGCGAGGCCGTGACTACGGGCGTACGCGTTGAGCTGCGCCATGCGGCGCGGCGAGCCGGTGCCGATGCGGGCACCGGACGGCAGCTGCTCCAGGGTCAGCCCGTCCCGCGCCACCAGTACGTCGCGCGGGTCCTCGCGCACCGGTACGGCGGCCAGCACGAGGCCCTCGGGCTGAGTGGTCGGCAGGTCCTTGAGCGAGTGGACGGCGAAGTCCACCTCGCCGCGCAGCAGCGCGTCGCGCAGCGCGGCGACGAACACACCGGTGCCGCCGATCTGCGCAAGGTGCTCCCGGGAGATGTCGCCGTACGTGGTGATCTCGACGAGCTCGACGGCGCGCCCGGTCACCTCACTGACCGCGTCGGCGACGAGGCCGGACTGCGCCATGGCGAGCTTGCTGCGCCGGGTGCCCAGCCGGAGCGGTGCGTCGGTCCGTGCGCGCTGGGGTGAGTTGTCGGTCATGACCGCCCTCGATTCGGGTCGTTCAGGTCTGCCCGGGAGACGGCGGCGACCGTCTGCGGGTCGAGGTCGAAGAGTTCCCGCAGCGCATCGGCGTACCCGGCGCCGCCGGGCTCGCTGGCGAGCTGCTTGACCCGCACGGTGGGCGCGTGCAGGAGCTTGTCGACGACGCGGCGCACGGTCTGCGAGATCTCGGCGCGCTGCTTCTCGTCCAGGTCGGGGAGGCGTCCGTCGAGCCGCGCGATCTCGCCCGCGACCACTCCGGCGGCCATCGTGCGCAGGGCGACGACGGTCGGGGTGATGTGGGCGGCGCGCTGGGCGGCGCCGAAGGCGGCGACCTCGTCGGCGACGATCGTGCGCACCTGGTCCACATCGGCGGCCATCGGGGCATCCGCCGACGCCTCGGCGAGCGACTCGATGTCGACCAGGCGCACGCCGTCGAGGCGGGCGGTGGCGCCGTCGATGTCCCGCGGCATGGCGAGGTCGAGCAGGGCGAGGCGGACGGGGCCGGCGCCCTGCGCGGGCACGGTGGCCCGGCGGACGGCCTGGCGCACCGTACCGGCGGTGCCGTTCTCCACCCAGGCGGCATGCCGGTCGGGGGCGGCGGGCGGCGCGGGGACGGAGGCGGCGGGCGCCTCGTGCGCGGGGTCGAAAGCCAGGCCGAGCGCTCCGGCGACGGCCTCGGCGGTCAGGACGAGACCGGTCGCACCGGTGCACGAGACGACGACGTCGGCACGTGTCAGTTCGTCGGCGACGGCGGCCATCTCCACGGCGTGGGCGGCCACTCCGGTACCGCCGGGCTGGCCCAGGATCTCGACGAGCCGGTCGGCGCGGGCCCTGGTCCGGTTGGCGACGACGATCTCGGCGACACCGGCACGGGCCAGCGTCGCGGCGGCCAGCGAGGACATCGAGCCGGCACCGATCACCAGCGCGCGCTTGCCCCGGGCCCAGTCGGTGACGTCCGCACCGGCCGCGAGCTGTTCGAGACCGAAGGTGACGAGCGACTGCCCGGCCCGGTCGATCCCGGTCTCGCTGTGGGCCCGCTTGCCGACCCGCAGGGCCTGCTGGAACAGATCGTTCAGCAGCCGGCCGGCGGTGTGGAGCTCCTGCCCCAGTGCCAGCGCGTCCTTGATCTGGCCGAGGATCTGGCCCTCGCCGACGACCATCGAGTCCAGCCCGCACGCCACCGAGAAGAGGTGGTGGACGGCCCGGTCCTCGTAGTGCACATAGAGATACGGAGTGAGCTCGTCCAGACCGACGCCGCTGTGCTGGGCGAGGAGCGTGGACAGCTCGGCGACGCCCGCGTGGAACTTGTCCACGTCGGCGTACAGCTCGATGCGGTTGCAGGTGGCCAGCACGGCAGCCTCGGCCGCGGGCTCCGCGGCAAGGGCGTCCTGGAGCAGCTTGGCCTGCGTCTCGGCAGCCAGCGAGGCCCGTTCCAGTACGGAGACGGGGGCGCTTCGGTGGCTCAGCCCCACTACGAGAAGACTCATGCCGGCATCACGGCGGGCATGTCCCCGTCAGGTCCCTTCCGGCTGCCGGTGGCGGCGCGCGCGGGCGGCGCGGCCGCGTCCGGGCTGCTCTCGGTGGTGTCCTCGCCGGCCTTGCGCTGCTCGTGGAAGGCGAGGATCTGGAGTTCGATGGAGAGGTCGACCTTGCGGACGTCGACGCCGTCGGGCACGGAGAGCACCGTCGGCGCGAAGTTCAGGATGGAGGTGACGCCCGCGGCGACGAGCCGGTCGCAGACCTGCTGCGCGGCACCGGCCGGGGTCGAGATGACGCCGATCGACACGCCGTTCTCGCTGACGATCTTCTCCAGCTCGTCGGCGTGCTGAACGGGGATCCCGGCGACGGGCGTTCCGGCCAGCGCGGGATCGGCGTCGATCAGCGCGGCGACCCGGAAACCACGGGAGGCGAAACCGCCGTAGTTGGCGAGCGCGGCGCCGAGGTTACCGATACCGACGATCACGACCGGCCAGTCCTGGGTGAGCCCGAGCTCGCGGGAGATCTGGTAGACGAGATACTCGACGTCGTACCCGACACCACGCGTCCCGTAGGACCCGAGGTAGCTGAAGTCCTTGCGCAACTTGGCAGAGTTGACCCCCGCCGCAGCCGCGAGTTCCTCGGACGAGACCGTGGGGACCGAGCGCTCGGAGAGCGCGGTCAGTGCGCGCAGATACAGCGGAAGTCGGGCGACGGTGGCCTCGGGAATTCCTCGGCTACGGGTCGCCGGTCGGTGAGTTCGGCCAGTTGCCACGGTGCTCCTGCGGGATGAGCGGGGCTGCAGGCGGCCGTATGCAGCAGGACCGCCCCGTCGAATGCAGGCTATGTCTTTGTGAACACGTGCACAAAGATGGTGTCCGTTTTGTCCGGTCAAAGTGACCGGGGTCACGCACATTCGTCGCGCGATCCCGGAACCGGGGATCGCATCAGCCCGTTGCAGGCCCGAAGGGGGCAAAGCGGCACACTCTCCTCACAACCATTCCCCCGAGATCACTCAAAACGCCCACGATGGTAACCGGGTTTCACTCACGAAAGCAGTGCGCTGCGCAGCCTCGCCGGGTCCACCCGCCAGAACGTGTGCTGTTCGTTATCAATCAGGACAACCGGAATCTGCTCCCAGTACTCCCGGTGCAGCTCCTCGTCCTGATCGATGTCCTTCTCCTCCCAGGACGCGCCGGTCTCCTCACACACCTCCCTCACCACCGTCCTCGCGTCGTCACAGAGGTGACATCCGGGCTTCCCGACCAGGGTCACCACCCGGTCCGCGGGCTTCTTCCTCGTACGTCGCAACAGGGCACTCATGCCTTCATTCTGCGCCGAACGGGACCGCTGCCCCGAGCAGGAGAGGAGCCAGTCCCACCCTTGATCCCTTACGCCCCGAATCGCCCGATTAACAATTCGGCAGCCGAGAGTTCACGGCACGGCATCCCGGCAGGTCCGGAACGGCCGAACCGACTGGCTATGCTCACGACATGGCCGCTCTTGGATGGCTCACACCCCGTAGGCGCCCCGCGACAGCACGGAGCGTGCTGGCAGGCGAGGCTGCAGCTGAGGCAGCGCGGAAGTCCGCCCTCCCCGGCGAACTCCCCGGCGAACTCCCCGACGACCAGCCCGCCGCCGGTCAGGGCGGCTCCGCCCCCGCCGAGGCCGAGGAGCCGGCCTTCCCCGTCGTCGGCGACGACCGGGCCGCCGCCTTCTTCGACCTGGACAACACCGTGATGCAGGGCGCGGCGATCTTCCACTTCGGCCGCGGCCTGTACAAGCGGAAGTTCTTCCAGCGCCGCGAGCTGACCCGGTTCGCCTGGCAGCAGGCCTGGTTCAGGCTGGCCGGCGTCGAGGACCCGGAGCACATGCAGGACGCCCGCGAGAGCGCCCTGTCCATCGTCAAGGGCCACCGCGTCTCCGAGCTGATGTCCATCGGCGAGGAGATCTACGACGAGTACATGGCCGACCGCATCTGGCCCGGCACCCGCGCCCTCGCCCAGGCCCACCTGGACGCCGGGCAGCGGGTCTGGCTGGTCACCGCCGCCCCGGTGGAGACCGCCACGATCATCGCCCGCCGCCTCGGCCTGACCGGCGCGCTGGGCACCGTCGCCGAATCCGTCGACGGCGTCTACACCGGCCGTCTGGTCGGCGAACCGCTGCACGGCCCCGCGAAGGCCGAGGCGGTCCGCGCCCTGGCCGCCGCCGAGGACCTGGACCTCGACCGCTGCGCAGCGTACAGCGATTCGCACAACGACATCCCGATGCTGTCCCTGGTCGGCCACCCGTACGCGATCAACCCGGACGCCAAGCTCCGCAAGCACGCCCGCGCCCTCGACTGGCGGCTGCGGGACTACCGGACGGGCCGCAAGGCCGCCAAGGTCGGTATCCCGGCCGCGGCGGGCGTCGGCGCCCTCGCGGGCGGCACCGCGGCCGCCGTCGCGCTGCACCGCCGCCGCCGCTGACGCACACCCGTTCGTTCCCCGGCGGGGGCCGCCGAGCCACGCCCGGACACCCGGCGCCGATCGGGATCCCTTGCTCACCGGCCGCTCCCGCCAGTCGGATTGCCCGCACCCGACCACAACCCGTCGCACCCGCAGGCAGATCCCGAACTAATCCGATCAATAACCGGTCACGATGTGCTACTTGATGCATCGATTAGTTGCTACAGAAGCGACGTAATCGATGATTTGAGCAACTGGGTGTAGCACTGCCTGTACGAAGCGTTATTCTCCTCAGACGCATTCCGGAACCCACCACTCACTACGACGAGTGACGGTTTCGTACTGCACGTGATGGAAGCTCTGCCTCTGGGAGTCCCGTGTACCCACACGTCGGGGTTGACGCCTCGGGCCTGGCTACGCTCCGCGCAACGGTCGCCGACCGCTTGCGCGGTTTCGTCCCCACCGCGTACGCCGTACCCGCATTTGCCACCCCTGCACCTGCCGGCCCTTGCTACGCCCTGGCCGAACGCGGTGCGGCGGTCGGAAGACGCAGCAACCGCGGCGCACCTACTACGTCCACCGTCCGCCGGCCCACCGCCGACAGCGACAGCGCGCGCATGATGGATCTCGTCGAGCGCGCACAGGCCGGCGAGGCCGACGCCTTCGGCCGCCTCTACGACCAGTACAGCGACACCGTCTACCGCTACATCTATTACCGCGTGGGCGGCAAGGCGACAGCGGAGGACCTCACCAGCGAGACCTTCCTGCGCGCCCTGCGCCGCATCTCCACCTTCACCTGGCAGGGCCGCGACTTCGGCGCCTGGCTGGTCACGATCGCCCGCAACCTGGTCGCCGACCACTTCAAATCCAGCCGCTTCCGGCTGGAGGTGACCACCGGCGAAATGCTCGACGCCAACGAGGTCGAGCGCAGCCCCGAGGACTCCGTCCTGGAGTCCCTCTCCAATGCCGCACTGCTGCAAGCCGTGCGCCGACTCAACCCCCAGCAGCAGGAATGCGTGACCCTGCGCTTCCTGCAGGGCCTCTCGGTCGCCGAGACCGCCCGGGTCATGGGCAAGAACGAGGGCGCGATCAAGACCCTGCAGTACCGCGCCGTCCGCACCCTGGCCCGGCTCCTTCCGGACGACGCCCGCTGATCCCACCCCGGCCGAATCACTCTCGGCGATATATTCATCACGCACTGGTCCGATCATCTTTCTTGCGTAACCCATGTGCCGCGCCCCTCGTTGTGCCGGTTGCAGGCCCCCTGTCGTCACCCCATGTCCGCCGACACTCACTCATTCGTGTGGAAGCGCTCAAGGTGTGCAACCTTCCGGACGCTCAGGGGAGTCGACCGTCATGACGAGAGGAGGTGCCGCCAGTGATCGCAAACGTTTCGGCGCACCGGCGGGCGAACGCCTTCGCCCAGGCCCTGGAGGAGCAGTCGCTCCGCGGTGCGGCGGCCGTACAGCCCGAGGAACCGGCCGAACCGGCCGACCACGGACCGCTGTTGGCCCTGGCGAACGGCCTCGGTGAGCTACCGCGGCCCGAATTGGATCCCGAAGTCAAAGTGGTGCAACGAGCTCAGCTCGTCGCCGCCATGGAGGCCATGTTCGCCGAGGGCGGCGAATCCACGGGTCCTACGGTGCCCGAACAACGGACCAAGGGGGCCCACCGGGCCTCCCCGCTCCGGAAATTGCGTCCGCGCTCACGCTGGGCGAAGGGCCTCGCGGCCGGCGGGCTCACCGTCGGAGTGGCGGCGGGGGCCTTCGGCGGAGTGGCCGCTGCCAGTTCCGACGCCCTGCCGGGTGATTCGCTGTACGGGCTCAAACGCGGCATGGAGGACATCCACCTCACCATGGCCAGCGGCGACGCCGACCGCGGCGAGGTCTACCTCGACCAGGCATCGACCCGGCTCAGCGAGGCCCGTCGGCTGATGGAGCGCGCCCGCTCCGGCGATCTCGACCACGAACAGCTCGGCGAGGTCAGGCGCACGCTCAACGGCATGACGCACGACGCCACCGAGGGCCACCGCCTGCTCCACGCGGCCTACCAGCGGGACGGTGCCATCGGCCCGATCCAGACCCTGGAGTCCTTCTCCCGCTCGCACCGCAACAGCTGGAGCAGCCTGCGCGACCGGCTGCCCGTCCAGCTGACCGATGTGGGTGACCAGGTCAACTCGGTCTTCGCCGCCATAGACGAAGAGGTCGAACCGCTGCAGTCACTGCTGCCCCGCACCCCCGGCAGGAGCGGTGATTCGCGGCAGTCGGACGCCACGGAACAGGCCACGGGATCGTCCGGTACGGACCACTCCGCGCCCTCGTCACCGGAGGCCTCGCACGGCCGTACGGACCCCAGCGCCGCGCCCCACCCCTCGGCCTCCGGCAGCGCCCCGTCCGACGGCCTGATCGGCGGCAGCACGGACGGCCTCCTCGGCACCCCGCCCCCGGGCACCCTCCCGTCCGCCGACGGCCGGATCAGCTCCCCGCCCACGCCGGACGTGACCCTGCCCCCGCTCCTCCCCGGCCTGCTCCCGGGCCTGGGAATCAACAGCGAGGACCTGAACGACTGACGCCACCTCGGTCACCGGACGGGCACGAAGAGACAAGCCCGTCCGGTGAGCCGGTGATCACCGGCTCAGAAGAACACCGACCGCCGCTGCACCAACAACTTGTACAGCGTGTGCTGAATCTGCTCCCGCACCTGATCCGTCAGATTGAACATCAGCATCGGATCCTCCGCCGCCTCCACCGGATACCCACTCGTGGAGATCGGCTCGCCGAACTGGATCGTCCACTTCGTCGGCAACGGCACCGCCCCGAGCGGCCCCAGCCACGGAAACGTCGGCGTGATCGGGAAGTACGGAATGCCCAGCAGCCGCGCCAGCGTCTTCGAGTTCCCGATCATCGGGTAGATCTCCTCCGCCCCCACGATCGAGCACGGAACGATCGGCACCCCGGCCCGCAGCGCCGTGGAGACGAAACCGCCCCGCCCGAAGCGCTGCAACTTGTACCGCTCGCCGAACGGCTTGCCGATGCCCTTGAAGCCCTCCGGCATCACCCCGACGAGCTCGCCGCGCCGCAGCAGCCGCTCCGCATCCTCCGCGCAGGCCAGCGTGTGCCCGGCCTTGCGGGCGAGCTCGTTGACCACCGGCAGCATGAAGACGAGATCGGCGGCGAGCAGCCGCAGGTGCCTCCCGGCCGGGTGGTTGTCGTGCACGGCGACCTGGAGCATCAGTCCGTCGAGCGGCAGCGTCCCCGAGTGGTTGGACACGATGAGCGCCCCGCCGTCGGACGGGATGTTCTCGATGCCCTTCACCTCGACCCGGAAGTACTTCTCGTACATCGGGCGCAGCATCGACATCAGGACCTGATCGGTCAGTTCGTTGTCGTACCCGAACTCGTCGACGTCGTACTCACCGGTGACCCGCCGTCGCAGGAACGCGAGCCCGCCCGCGATCCGCCGGTCCCAGCTGCCCCGCTCCGCCCCTTCCACGGGCTGCCCGGCCCACTGCGGCTCCCCCTGCGGCATCGGCAGCGCGGCGTCCTGCTGCCCGGGAAGGGCGCTGACGGCCGCCGTCCCGACCATCGGTGCGCCCGCGGAGGGCCCCTGCCCCCGGCCGCCGCCCCCCGCGGACCGGCGCCGCGCGGAGCGCGACGCGCCGCCCGCCCGCGAACGGTCGTCGTCGAACGGAATGACCTTGGCATCCGCCATCGTCGATGCGCTCCTCTACCTGCCGCTGGGGGTCGGGTACGTGTCGCCCGCCCCGGTGATCCCCGGACCGTCGCCGGCCACCCCGGTGAACGGCATGGCGGCCACTCTGTCGACCGCCCTTCCCGCCACCTCGGGCGGCAGCAGCCCCGGCCCCTGACTGCGCGCGAACTCCGCGAACGTCTCCGCGGTGGTGAACTCCGGTTGGAAACCCAGCGTCTCGCGCATCTGAACGGTGGAGACCACCCGGCCGTGGGTGAGCAGCCGGATCTGCTCCGGCGAGAAGTCCGTCATGCCGACCGTACGCAGCGCCTGGCCCACCCAGGTGACGGCGGGCAGCAGCAACGGCATCGTCGGCCGCCCCAGCCGCCGCGAGCACTGCGAGAGCAGCAGCACACCGTCCCCGGCGATGTTGAAGGTGCCGCTGTTCAGCGTCCCGCGCCTCGGCTCGCGCGAGGCGATCCCCAGTACGTCGACGACATCGTCCTCGTGCACGAACTGGAGCCTCGGGTCGTAACCGAACACCGTGGGCAGTACGGGCAGCGACAAATAGTCGGCGAGCGGTGAATCCGCCTGCGGCCCCAGGATGTTCGCGAACCTGAGCACGCACACGGCGACGTCCGGCCGACGGCGCGCGAAGCCCCGTACGTACCCCTCGACCTCCACCACGTCCTTGGCGAAGCCCCCGCTCGGCAGGGACTTGGGCGGAGTAGTCTCGGTGAAGACCGCCGGATCGCGGGGCGCGGAGCCGTAGACGTTCGTACTGGACTTGACGACCAGTCGCCGCACGCTCGGCGCCTTCTGACAGGCCCCGAGCAGCTGCATGGTGCCGATGACGTTGGTCTCCTTGACCGTCGTCCGGCCGCCCGTGCCGACCACCTTCGCGGAGACGTCCAGATGGACGACCGTATCGACGGAGTGCTCGGCGAGAACTCTGGCGATCGCGGGCTGGCGGATGTCCGCCGACACGAAATCGGCGTCGCCCAGACGGTGTCCGGGCGTGACCGCGTCGACGGCGATCACCCGGTCCACTTCCGGATCACGCTGGATGCGCCGCACGAAGCGGCCGCCCAGCTGCCGGGCCGCTCCCGTGACCAGCACGACCTTCCCCAAGATCAGCGCCTTCCGTCGAAAGGTTTCCCCTGGCCGTCACCGTAGCGGGTGGATGTTGCCCTGCGATGACCGCACGGCTGCCTTGTGCCGAGACTTTGGCCCGAATGCGGGTACCACCCCACAACGCGCCGCAGCCCTCCCGCCACAAGGGCGGAAGGGCTGCGGATTCACGAACTGCGTTCGCCTACTTCTTGTTGCGACGCTGAACGCGCGTGCGCTTGAGCAGCTTGCGGTGCTTCTTCTTGGCCATCCGCTTACGCCGCTTCTTGATAACAGAGCCCACGACTACCCTCGCTCACTTCTCTTCACTGGTGCGGGGCGTCTGGGCCCACACGACCTACGTCGGCCTAGCCTACCCGCCACCGCGTGAGGGACGTAATCCGAGGTGAACCTCAGGCGGACTCCACCCCCACAAAGGACTCGCGGAGATACTCGTGAACCGCTTGCTCCGGAACCCGGAATGACCTGCCCACCCGGATCGCCGGCAGATGACCGCTGTGCACCAAGCGGTACACGGTCATCTTCGACACCCTCATGACCGAGGCGACTTCCGCCACAGTCAGAAACTTGACCTCGTTGAGAGGCCTCTCGCTGCCAGCAGCCATGACCCACCTGTACCTTCCGCACGAGACGCGCACCGGCTTCCCCTCCGGTGACTCTTCGTCGTTGTGCGCTCACTCCCCAGATTAGGGGCGGGTGATGCGAGTGGGGAAGAGGAGAGACGATCGGCCGCCTACTGTGACAGACACGCCCGATTGAGTACATAGCGCGTGAGCGGCCGGTAGTAGGCGGACCGTACGGCGTCATCGATCGGAACGGCGACCGACACCCGCCCCTCCGCCTCCCCGACGAACAGCGCGGGATCGTCCGTATCCGCCAGACCGATCGCCTCGATGCCCAGCTGACCTGCCCCGCAGACCCATCCGTGGTCCCCGACGACCAACTCCGGCAGCCGCTCGCGCCCCTGCGCCGCGGACTCCAGAACGACCCGGACCGGCAACGGTGAATGGGTATGTGCGCCGGTGTCACCGCCGGGAGTCCGCGCGCCCGGTTCGCGCACCATCGCGACTCCTCGTACGTAGTCCAGGTTGTGTGTGCGTACGCCGAACCGGGTCGTTATGTCGATACATCGGCCCTGCGCAGGAGTGAGTACGGGACACCCTGCCGCCGACAGGGCGTCTGCCAGCTCTGCGTAGAAACCGAGCAGTCGATGCGGATGACCGGTCCCGAACAGCACCGGCACCCGCCGGACCGCCGCATGCGACAGCCGCTCCGCGAAGGAATCCAGAGCTGCCAGAGTCCGCTCCGGATCGATCACGTCCGGGCCCGAAACATGAGCGGGATCGCCCGAAACACCACACTTGTCGGCCATCAGACGAAGAAGATCGGACTCTTCCCAGCGCCACTCGGGGTCGAGGCCGAGCGTCACCCGAGGGTCGCGGGCCGCGAAGAGCCGATAGCTCCGCAGGCTCACTTCCCTCGATGTGGCCACGGGCCCGGCCAGCCGGGCCGCCAGCAGATGCGCACGCAACGCTCCGGTGCTCAACACCCCACCGATGCTGCCCCAACCACCCGGACGGGGGGCCAGAAGCCCGGTTACGCCCCACAGTTGGCGTAACCCATACTCACCACCGCACGAAAACGGCCGCACCCCGACCGCCCCCGCCCGTCTCAGGCCAGCAGCCCCCGCAACGGGAACGCCGCCCGCCTGGTCGCCCGCACCGCCTGGTCCACCCGGTCCGCGGGGTCGTACCCCTCCTCCCACGACTTCCAGGAAGGAATACGCCCGTCCGTCATCCGGGCCGGCCCCGGCTGCCGGGTCCGCGCGTACACCTCGTCCCGCCACGAGGCCGGAATCACCGACTCGGGATCCACCGGCGCGTGCGCGGCGATCCCCACCAGATGCGTCCAGGACCGCGGCACCACGTCGACCACCGCGTAACCGCCCCCGCCGAGCGCCACCCAGCGCCCGCCCTCCGCGTACTCGTGGGCGAGATCGTGACAGGCAGCCATCACCGCCCGCTGCGCGTCCAGCGACACCGCCAGGTGGGCGAGCGGGTCCTCGAAGTGTGTATCGGCCCCGTGCTGACTCACCAGCACCTGCGGCCGGAAGTCCGCCAGCAGCTCCGGCACCACCGCGTGGAACGCCCGCAGCCAGCCCGCGTCCCCCGTACCGGCCGGCAACGCCACGTTCACCGCACTGCCCTCACCGGCCCCGCCGCCGGTCTCCTCCGGCCAGCCGGTCTGCGGAAACAGCGTGCGCGGGTGCTCGTGCAACGAAACGGTCAGAACCCGCGGGTCCTCCCAGAAGGCAGCCTGCACACCGTCCCCGTGGTGCACGTCCACATCGATGTACGCGACCCGCTCGGCACCCAGCTCCAGCAGCCGCGCGATGGCGAGCGCCGGATCGTTGTAGATGCAGAACCCCGCCGCGCCGCCCGGCATGGCATGGTGCAGCCCGCCCGTGAAGTTCACGGCGTGCGCGGTGTCCCCACGCCACACCGCCTCGGCCGCGGCCACCGACTGCCCGGCGATCAGCGCCGACACCTCGTGCATCCCCGCGAACGCGGGATCGTCGACCGTCCCGAGCCCGTAGTTCTGATCGGCGTGCTTCGGATCCGCCGACGCAGCACGCACGGCAGCCACATAGTCCTCGCGGTGCACCAGCCGCAGCGTGGACTCGCCGGCGGGCCTGGCCGCCACCACATCCACCGCGCGGTCGAGCCCGAACGCCCGCACCAACCCCATCGTCAGAGCGAGTCTGACGGGGTCCATCGGGTGACTCTCGCCGAAGTCGTATCCCGTTACTGCGTCATCCCACATCAACTGTGCGCGGCCGCTCATGGCCGCCACCGTATCGGGCAGGTTCCGCGCCGAACGACTTGGCGTACACGAGCGTTGCAAGGACCAGCACCATCGGTACGAGCATCGCCCCCCGGTAACTCCAGGCGTCCCCGAGCGCCCCCACGAGCGGCGACCCCACCAGGAATCCCACGTAGTTGAAGACATTCAGCCGCGCGATGGCCGTATCGCTCGCCCCGGGGAACATCCGCCCGGCGGCGGCGAACGTCTGCGGCACGATCACACACAGCCCGAGGCCCAGCAGAGTGAACCCGAGCATCCCGACCCATGCCCCACCGGCCAGCGCCACCACAGCGAACCCGACCGCGGCCAGCACACTCCCGAACCGCACCACGGCCACCGCCCCGAACCGCCGCACCCCGAGGTCCCCGACAGCCCGCCCCAGCAGCGTCGTCACCATGTAGACGTTGTACGGAACGGTCGACAGCTGCTCCGAACTCCCCAGCACGTCCTGCAGATACTTGGCGCTCCAGTTGGAGACCGTCGAATCCCCGATGTACGCAAAGCTCATCACCAGACAGAGCGGCATCAGCAACTTGAACGAGACCGACGCAGCCCCCTTCCCCTGCCCCTCCACCGGACTCGCCTCGACGGACGCGCCCTCGGCGTACCACCGGCTCCCGATGAGCGCGACAGGCAGCAGCACGACAACCGCCGGCAGGTACGAGACCAGCAGCGACAGATCCCAGTGCGCCCCGGCCCACGCCATGGACGCCCCGGCGATCCCGCCCAGGCTGTACGAGGCATGGAAACCCAGCATGATGGAACGCCCGTACGCCCGCTGGAGGCTGACCCCCATCATGTTCATGGAGGCATCGAGCGCCCCGACGGCAAGTCCGAACACGCCGAGCGCCAGAGCCGCCTCCCACAAGGTGCTCCCTGCCCCGACACCAAGCAGCGCAAGCAGCACAACGGGCTGCGCCCACCTCAGTACGATCCCGGGCCGTACCCGCGCGACCACCTTCTCGGTGACGACGCTGCCCACCCCGGCCAGGATCGGCACCGCGGCCAGGAACACCGGCAACAGCCCGTCGGATATCCCGTACCGGTCCTGAATGGCGGGAATCCGCGTCACGAGCAGGGCAAAGGTGACTCCCTGCACGAAGAAGCTCAACGCGAGGGAGGCCCTGCCGTGCCGCAAGCGAGCATGTGTCATGGCCGCGAGCGTAGGGCCAGTTTCTACCCATGGGTAGATGGATCAGGCGAGCAATTCCCGCAGTTGACTCATGTCGGAGAAGTGCCCGGTCACCCCGGCGAGTCGGTCCGAGGGCATCATCGACGTAAACCCGTACACATCCATCCCCGCGGCCCGGGCCGCCTCCACTCCAAGCGGACTGTCCTCGATGACGACGCACCGCTCGGGAGGAACGCCCATGCGCTCGGCGGCGAACAGGAACAGATCGGGCGCCGGCTTTCCGCGCGCCACATCGTCCGCGCTGAAGATCCAGTCCTCCTCGAACCACTGGTCGATCCCGGTCTTGCGGTGCCCGACCCGGATCCGCTCATGACTCCCGGAGGACGCGACGCAATAGGCGACCCCGTCGGCGACGAGCTTCCCCAGCACGTCGTCCACGCCCGCCACCGGTTCCAGCTCCTGCTGGAAGGCCGCGAAAATCCGTGAGTGGAGCGTCTCCTCGAAGTCCGCGGGCAGCTTCTCCCCTGTCCTTTCCTCGACGAGGTCGTGCACTCGATGCACGGCAGCTCCCATGTAGTCGCGAAGGCACTCCTGGTACGAGGTGGGGTGTCCGAGTTCCGTGAGGTACTCGGACAGGATGGTGTTGGAGATCGGCTCGCTGTCCACGAGCACACCGTCGTTGTCGAAGATGACCAGTTCGTAGCGCATGGATCGAGCCTAGACGCTCCGAACGCAGAAAAGCCCCGTGCCACAAGGGCACGGGGCTTTCCCGTAAAAGGAGTTCGGCGGCGTCCTACTCTCCCACAGGGTCCCCCCTGCAGTACCATCGGCGCTGAAAGGCTTAGCTTCCGGGTTCGGAATGTAACCGGGCGTTTCCCTAACGCAATGACCACCGAAACACTATGAAATTAACCAACACCGGAACAACACGGCCGTTCGTTATTTCAGAACAAACACAGTGGACGCGAGCAACTGAGGACAAGCCCTCGGCCTATTAGTACCAGTCAGCTCCACCCGTTACCGGGCTTCCACATCTGGCCTATCAACCCAGTCGTCTACTGGGAGCCTTAACCAATCAAGTTGGTGGGAATACTCATCTCGAAGCAGGCTTCCCGCTTAGATGCTTTCAGCGGTTATCCTTTCCGAACGTAGCCAACCAGCCATGCCCTTGGCAGAACAACTGGCACACCAGAGGTTCGTCCGTCCCGGTCCTCTCGTACTAGGGACAGCCCTTCTCAATATTCCTACGCGCGCAGCGGATAGGGACCGAACTGTCTCACGACGTTCTAAACCCAGCTCGCGTACCGCTTTAATGGGCGAACAGCCCAACCCTTGGGACCGACTCCAGCCCCAGGATGCGACGAGCCGACATCGAGGTGCCAAACCATCCCGTCGATATGGACTCTTGGGGAAGATCAGCCTGTTATCCCCGGGGTACCTTTTATCCGTTGAGCGACAGCGCTTCCACAAGCCACTGCCGGATCACTAGTCCCGACTTTCGTCCCTGCTCGACCCGTCGGTCTCACAGTCAAGCTCCCTTGTGCACTTACACTCAACACCTGATTGCCAACCAGGCTGAGGGAACCTTTGGGCGCCTCCGTTACTCTTTAGGAGGCAACCGCCCCAGTTAAACTACCCATCAGACACTGTCCCTGATCCGGATCACGGACCGAGGTTAGACATCCAGCACGACCAGAGTGGTATTTCAACGACGACTCCACAACCACTGGCGTGGCCGCTTCAAAGTCTCCCACCTATCCTACACAAGCCGAACCGAACACCAATATCAAACTGTAGTAAAGGTCCCGGGGTCTTTCCGTCCTGCTGCGCGAAACGAGCATCTTTACTCGTAGTGCAATTTCACCGGGACTATGGTTGAGACAGTCGAGAAGTCGTTACGCCATTCGTGCAGGTCGGAACTTACCCGACAAGGAATTTCGCTACCTTAGGATGGTTATAGTTACCACCGCCGTTTACTGGCGCTTAAGTTCTCAGCTTCGCCGACCCGAAAGTCGGCTAACCGGTCCCCTTAACGTTCCAGCACCGGGCAGGCGTCAGTCCGTATACATCGCCTTACGGCTTCGCACGGACCTGTGTTTTTAGTAAACAGTCGCTTCTCGCTGGTCTCTGCGGCCACCCCCAGCTCGGAGAGCAAGTCTCCTCACCAGTGATGGCCCCCCTTCTCCCGAAGTTACGGGGGCATTTTGCCGAGTTCCTTAACCATAGTTCACCCGAACGCCTCGGTATTCTCTACCTGACTACCTGAGTCGGTTTAGGGTACGGGCCGCCATGAAACTCGCTAGAGGCTTTTCTCGACAGCATAGGATCATCCACTTCACCACAATCGGCTCGGCATCAGGTCTCAGCCTTAACGTGTGACGGATTTACCTACCACACGGCCTACACCCTTACCCCGGGACTACCACCGCCCGGGCTGGACTACCTTCCTGCGTCACCCCATCGCTTACCTAGTACAAGTCTGGTTCGTCGGCTCCACCACTACCCTCAACTCCGAAGAGATCGGGCCGGCTTCACGGACTTAGCATCGCCTGATTCAGTATTGGGCGTTTCAAAGCGGGTACCGGAATATCAACCGGTTGTCCATCGACTACGCCTGTCGGCCTCGCCTTAGGTCCCGACTTACCCTGGGCAGATCAGCTTGACCCAGGAACCCTTAGTCAATCGGCGCACACGTTTCTCACGTGTGTATCGCTACTCATGCCTGCATTCTCACTCGTGAACCGTCCACAACTCGCTTCCGCGGCTGCTTCACCCGGCACACGACGCTCCCCTACCCATCCCAGCAGGCGTTGGCCCTATACGCTGGAATGACACGACTTCGGCGGTACGCTTGAGCCCCGCTACATTGTCGGCGCGGAATCACTTGACCAGTGAGCTATTACGCACTCTTTCAAGGGTGGCTGCTTCTAAGCCAACCTCCTGGTTGTCTCTGCGACTCCACATCCTTTCCCACTTAGCGTACGCTTAGGGGCCTTAGTCGATGCTCTGGGCTGTTTCCCTCTCGACCATGGAGCTTATCCCCCACAGTCTCACTGCCGTGCTCTCACTTACCGGCATTCGGAGTTTGGCTAAGGTCAGTAACCCGGTAGGGCCCATCGCCTATCCAGTGCTCTACCTCCGGCAAGAAACACACGACGCTGCACCTAAATGCATTTCGGGGAGAACCAGCTATCACGGAGTTTGATTGGCCTTTCACCCCTAACCACAGGTCATCCCCCAGGTTTTCAACCCTGGTGGGTTCGGTCCTCCACGAAGTCTTACCTCCGCTTCAACCTGCCCATGGCTAGATCACTCCGCTTCGGGTCTTGAGCGTGCTACTAAAACGCCCTATTCGGACTCGCTTTCGCTACGGCTTCCCCACACGGGTTAACCTCGCAACACACCGCAAACTCGCAGGCTCATTCTTCAAAAGGCACGCAGTCACGACTGTTGCTCCGAAGAACAACAGCGACGCTCCCACGGCTTGTAGGCACACGGTTTCAGGTACTATTTCACTCCGCTCCCGCGGTACTTTTCACCATTCCCTCACGGTACTATCCGCTATCGGTCACCAGGGAATATTTAGGCTTAGCGGGTGGTCCCGCCAGATTCACACGGGATTTCTCGGGCCCCGTGCTACTTGGGAAATTCTCAAACGAGCCGTTGATGTTTCAGCTACGGGGGTCTTACCCTCTACGCCGGACCTTTCGCATGTCCTTCGCCTACATCAACGGTTTCTGACTCGTCGACCAATCGGCAGATTGATCAAGAGAACTCCCGCAACCCCGCATGCGCAACCCCTGCCGGGTATCACACACATACGGTTTGGCCTCATCCAGTTTCGCTCGCCACTACTCCCGGAATCACGGTTGTTTTCTCTTCCTGAGGGTACTGAGATGTTTCACTTCCCCTCGTTCCCTCCACACTGCCTATGTGTTCAGCAGCGGGTGACAGCCCATGACGACTGCCGGGTTTCCCCATTCGGACACCCCCGGATCAAAGCTCGGTTGACAGCTCCCCGGGGCCTATCGTGGCCTCCCACGTCCTTCATCGGTTCCTGGTGCCAAGGCATCCACCGTGCGCCCTTAAAAACTTGGCCACAGATGCTCGCGTCCACTGTGCAGTTCTCAAACAACGACCAGCCACCCACCACCCCGCCCAAACAGGCGAGTTCACTGGGGCCGGCAACTGAAGGCGACCTCACGGCCGTACCCTCAGATACCCAACAACGTGCCCGACCCGACAAGCCATCCCCACGTTCCACGCCGAAGCAGTACTAGTGAACAACAACCTGTCGTGCCGAATAGTCAACGTTCCACCCATGAGCAACCACCGTCGAACATTTGCCGACGTAGTGGCCTCTGACCAGGCAAGCCCGGTAAGAAGTGCTCCTTAGAAAGGAGGTGATCCAGCCGCACCTTCCGGTACGGCTACCTTGTTACGACTTCGTCCCAATCGCCAGTCCCACCTTCGACAGCTCCCTCCCACAAGGGGTTGGGCCACCGGCTTCGGGTGTTACCGACTTTCGTGACGTGACGGGCGGTGTGTACAAGGCCCGGGAACGTATTCACCGCAGCAATGCTGATCTGCGATTACTAGCAACTCCGACTTCATGGGGTCGAGTTGCAGACCCCAATCCGAACTGAGACCGGCTTTTTGAGATTCGCTCCGCCTCGCGGCATCGCAGCTCATTGTACCGGCCATTGTAGCACGTGTGCAGCCCAAGACATAAGGGGCATGATGACTTGACGTCGTCCCCACCTTCCTCCGAGTTGACCCCGGCAGTCTCCTGTGAGTCCCCATCACCCCGAAGGGCATGCTGGCAACACAGAACAAGGGTTGCGCTCGTTGCGGGACTTAACCCAACATCTCACGACACGAGCTGACGACAGCCATGCACCACCTGTACACCGACCACAAGGGGGGCACCATCTCTGATGCTTTCCGGTGTATGTCAAGCCTTGGTAAGGTTCTTCGCGTTGCGTCGAATTAAGCCACATGCTCCGCTGCTTGTGCGGGCCCCCGTCAATTCCTTTGAGTTTTAGCCTTGCGGCCGTACTCCCCAGGCGGGGAACTTAATGCGTTAGCTGCGGCACCGACGACGTGGAATGTCGCCAACACCTAGTTCCCAACGTTTACGGCGTGGACTACCAGGGTATCTAATCCTGTTCGCTCCCCACGCTTTCGCTCCTCAGCGTCAGTAATGGCCCAGAGATCCGCCTTCGCCACCGGTGTTCCTCCTGATATCTGCGCATTTCACCGCTACACCAGGAATTCCGATCTCCCCTACCACACTCTAGCCTGCCCGTATCGACTGCAGACCCGGGGTTAAGCCCCGGGCTTTCACAACCGACGCAACAAGCCGCCTACGAGCTCTTTACGCCCAATAATTCCGGACAACGCTTGCGCCCTACGTATTACCGCGGCTGCTGGCACGTAGTTAGCCGGCGCTTCTTCTGCAGGTACCGTCACTTTCGCTTCTTCCCTGCTGAAAGAGGTTTACAACCCGAAGGCCGTCATCCCTCACGCGGCGTCGCTGCATCAGGCTTTCGCCCATTGTGCAATATTCCCCACTGCTGCCTCCCGTAGGAGTCTGGGCCGTGTCTCAGTCCCAGTGTGGCCGGTCGCCCTCTCAGGCCGGCTACCCGTCGTCGCCTTGGTAGGCCATCACCCCACCAACAAGCTGATAGGCCGCGGGCTCATCCTTCACCGCCGGAGCTTTCAACCCCGTCCCATGCGGGACAGAGTGTCATCCGGTATTAGACCCCGTTTCCAGGGCTTGTCCCAGAGTGAAGGGCAGATTGCCCACGTGTTACTCACCCGTTCGCCACTAATCCACCCCGAAGGGCTTCATCGTTCGACTTGCATGTGTTAAGCACGCCGCCAGCGTTCGTCCTGAGCCAGGATCAAACTCTCCGTGAATGTTTTCCCGTAATCGGGACAACACAACACGAGAGCGGAACGATCAGCCGGAATAAGACCGATCGTTCACAGCGTCCTCGCTGTGTAATTGCCTACCGGAACCGTGAGGCCCGGCAGGACTTTCAAAGGAACCACCAACCTGCCGAAGCAGGCCGGGGTATCAACATATCTGGCGTTGACTTTTGGCACGCTGTTGAGTTCTCAAGGAACGGACGCTTCCTTTGTACTCACCCGCAGAACATTCTCTGGGGTTTTCCTCCGGCGCTTTCCCTTCGGTCTTGCGTTTCCGACTCTATCAGACTCTTTCGTGTCCGATTCCCGGTCGAAGCGGGTTTGCTTTCCAGTTCTTCGCTTTCGCGTTTCCCTTTCCGGCGAGTCCGACTCTATCAGATCCTTTCGGGCCTGATTCCCAGTCAGCGGGATTTGTCTTCCCGGCCGTTGGGCCGTTCCGACGAGTGAGACTTTAGCGAATCCTGGGCCTCGACGCTAATCGGGGCCGTGTTCCTTCGAACGCGGATTCCTCATTTCGCAAATGCGCACAGAAAGTCGGGCGACAGATGTCGCTGACCGATGTGGTTACTGCGGAATGGCTGTCCGGGGACCGACCGGAGTCGGCGCTCACGTCGGACAACTCGGAGCACACTACGGATGTGGGCGTGTCGTGTCAACCCCGGGCCGGGCTGGTGGCTCGGGCGTGGGCGCGAACCCACCGCCGTGGCGTTGCACGGCGGTGGGTTCGCGAAGGTGGTGCGCAGTAGATGCAGGGGGTGGGCGCGGGGCCTGCCGCCCGTCAGCCGTTGCCGGAGGCGAGTTCGCGGCTGCGGTCGCGAGCGGCTTCGAGAGCAGCGATGAGGGCGGCGCGTACGCCGTGGTTCTCCAGCTCGCGGATGGCGCTGATGGTGGTGCCGGCCGGGCTGGTGACGGCCTCGCGGAGCTTGACCGGGTGTTCGCCGCTGTCGCGGAGCATGACGGCGGCGCCGATGGCGGCCTGGACGATCAGCTCGTGGGCCTGGGCGCGGGGCAGGCCGAGCAGGATGCCCGCGTCCGTCATCGCCTCGACGAGGAAGTAGAAGTAGGCGGGGCCCGAGCCGGAGAGGGCGGTTGCCGCGTCCTGCTGGGACTCGGGCACGCGCAGGGTCTTGCCGACGCCGCCGAAGATCGCCTCGGCGGCGGCGAGGTGTTCGGTGGTGGCGTGGCTGCCCGCGGAGATGACGGACATGCCCTCGTCGACGAGGACGGGGGTGTTCGGCATGACGCGTACGACCGGGGTGTTCGCCGTGAGGCGGTCCTCGATGAAGGCGGTCGTGATGCCCGCGGCGGCACTGATGACCAGGCGGTCGGCGGATACGTGCTCGGCGAGTTCGTCGAGGAGCCGGCCCATGTCCTGGGGCTTGACCGCGAGGATGAGGATGTCGGCGCGCTTGGCGGCCTCGGCGTTGGTGACGGAGTCGACGCCGTAGCGGTTGTGAAGTTCCTCGGCGCGCTCGGAGCGGCGGGTGGTGACCAGCAGGTTCGCCGGGCGCCAGCCTGCCCGGATCATTCCGCTGAGCAGGGCCTCGCCGATCTTGCCGGTGCCGAGGACTGCAACTGTCTGGGTCATGCGGTTCACCCTCCGGGCGGTACTCGCGGTGCTCGGTGCTCGTGCCCGTCATCCTCGCACCGGGGCCGGTCAGGCGGTACGTCGGCGGAGCGTGGCCGCGCCGAGGGTGAGGACGAGGAGCGCGCAGCCCGCGACGACCAGGACGTCGCGGACGAAGTCGCCGGTGACGTCCGTGTGGTGGAGGACCTCGTTCATGCCGTCGACCGCGTACGACATGGGCAGGACGTTCGAGATCGCTTCGAGTGCGGGTGCCATCCGGTCGCGCGCGGTGAACAGTCCGCAGAGCAGGAGCTGCGGGAAGATCACCGCCGGCATGAACTGGACGGCCTGGAACTCGGATGCGGCGAAGGCGGAGACGAAGAGGCCGAGTGCCGTGCCGAGGAGCGCGTCGAGCAGGGCGACGAGGAGCAGCAGCCACGGGGAGCCGGTGACGTCCAGGCCGAGTGCCCAGACCGAGAGTGCGGTGGCCAGGAGGGACTGGACGATGGCGACGGCGCCGAAGGCGAGGGCGTAGCCGCCGATGAGGTCGCCCTTGCCGAGCGGCATGGCGAGGAGGCGTTCGAGGGTGCCCGAGGTGCGTTCGCGCAGGGTGGCGATCGAGGTCACCAGGAACATCGTGATCAGCGGGAAGATGCCGAGGAGCGAGGCGCCGATGGCGTCGAAGGTGCGGGGGCTGCCGTCGAACACGTACCGGAGCAGCGTGATCATCACGACCGGGATCAGGAGGAGCAGCGCGACGGTGCCCGGGTCGTGGGTGAGTTGGCGCAGGACGCGGGCGGCGGTGGCGAGGGTGCGGGCCGGGCTCAGGGGCGGTGTGGCCGGGCGGGGGCGGGAGCCGGGGTTCGGGTGCGTGCTCATCGGGCGGTCTCCTGACGGATGGCGGCCTTGTCGACCAGGTGGAGGAATGCCTCTTCGACGGTGGCGGCGCGGGCAGCGGTGCGCAGTGCCTCGGGGGTGTCGTCGGCGAGGATCTCGCCCTCGCGCATGAGGAGCAGCCGGTGACAGCGCTCGGCCTCGTCCATGACGTGGGAGGAGACGAGGAGTGTGGTGCCGCGGTCGGCCGCGAGGGAGTGGAAGAGGTTCCACAGGCCGCGGCGGAGGACCGGGTCGAGGCCGACGGTCGGTTCGTCGAGGACCAGGAGTTCGGGCGTGCCGAGCAGGGCCACGGCGAGGGAGACGCGGGTGAGCTGGCCGCCGGAGAGGGTACCGGCGAGGGCATCGGCGTGGCTGGTCAGGTCGACCTCGGCGATCGCGCGGGTGACGGCGGTCCGGCGTGCGTCGCGGTGCCTGCGGCCCGGCTGGAGGATCGCCGCGAAGTAGTCGAGGTTCTGTCGGACCGTCAGGTCGGTGTAGACGGACGGGGCCTGGGTGACGTACCCGATGCGCGGGCGGAGGGTGGGGGCGCCCGCGGGGCTGCCGAGCACGTCGAGGGTGCCGGTGACCTTGGCCTGGGTGCCCACGACGGCGCGCATCAGGGTGGATTTGCCGCAGCCGGAGGGGCCCAGGAGGCCGGTGATTCTGCCGGGTTCGACGGTGAAGTCGAGGCCGCGGAGGACGGTGCGGTTGCCTCGTACGACGGTGAGGCCACGGGCCTCGATGGCAGGGCCCGGAGAATTCATCATGCGATGAATTTTGATCCTGGCGTGTCCCTTCGTCAAGGGGGGTTGGTGATGGTGGGGTTGGTGATGGTGGGGGTGCGGGTGGCGGGGGCGGCGGCTACGGACGGATCGCCACGCTCAGGTCGACCACGTAACCCTCCTCGACCGCGCCGTCCGGGAAGAGCTCTGCCAGCCGGTCGCGCTCCTCGGTGAGGAACCGGCGTGCAGGTTCCTCACCGAGGACGAGGAAGGCGGAATGGCTGCCGAGGTTGGCGAGGTGGGTGTCCAGGGACACCCGTCGGGTCCAGGGCACCGTGCGGTGTACGAAGTCGAACTCGGACGGCAGGTCGCGGAGGGGCACGGACGAGCCGTGGGCACTCTCGCCTGCGCCGAAGAAGCGGCGCAGCCGGGCGTCCTGCTCGGCGATCCAGGAGACGGAGTGGTCGGAGACGTTCCACCAGAGGGCGAGTGCGCCGCCGGGACGCAGGACGCGCAGGGCCTCGGAGGTGGCGCGGCTCCGGTCGGTCCAGTGCCAGGACTGGGCGTACGTGATCAGGTCGGCCGATGCGGTGGCGAGGGGGAGGCGGTTTCCGTCGCCGCGCACGACCGGTACGTACGGGAGTGCCCGGTGCAGTTCTTCCGCCATGCCGGGGCCCGGTTCGACCGCGGTGACCCGGGCGCCCCTCTCGTGGAGGAGCCGGGTGGCGATGCCCGTGCCCGCGCCGACATCGATGGTGCAGGCGCCGCGCAGGGGGCGGCCGGACAGGTTCTCGACGGTGTCGAAGAGGGCGGGCGGGTAGCCGGGGCGGGCCGCGGCGTACTGGGCGGCCGCGCGGTCGAAGGAGAGGGCGCGGGGCGCGGCCGGCGTGGGATCGGAGAGTGGCATGGGGCCATCGTGCCCCCGCGCGGCGGGCCCATGCCCAGACCTGCGGGGACCCCCGGTGCGCGTGGGGTGCTACTTGCGCTTGGGGCGCTTGCCCTTGGTCGTCTTACGGGCGGCCGGGTTGCCGGTGCGGGCCGAGCGGCGCTTCGTGTAGCGGGCGAGTGCCTCCTCGTACTCCGTGCGGCGCAACTGTTCGCCCGGTGCCTCCTTGAACGTACGGAGGAAGTACGCGAGCAGCGAGCCGACGAAGCCGATCGTCTTGAGACCGCGCAGGTTCGCCTCGCGCGCCGGATCGGCCGGGCGGCGGCTGAATCCTTCCCAGGTCCTGCGGAAGGCGACGGCGCTGCAGATGGCGAACATCAGGACGACCAGGATGCCGACGAGGTTGCCGACGTCGGCGATCTCCAGCCCCTGGAAGGCGAAGCGGAGTACGAAGCAGGCGGCGGCCGCGGCGGCGAGGGAGCCGACCGCGGCCCCGGTGCGTCGCAGCCCGTAGCCCCCGTCGTGGTCGACCCAGGTCGTACCGAAGAAGAGCAGGGGCTCGGGCTGCGGGCCGGCCGCGGTGGAGCCGGGCGTATCGCTGCCGGACCTGTCGCCGGTGCCGGGGGCTTCGCTGTTCTCGCTCACGAGGTCGATTATCCCCGGGCGGGCCGCGGTCCCGGGTGCGGTCCCCCGGTCGCGGCCCCCGCCGTGCCGGTCAGTCGCAGCGCGGGGCGATGTATCCGTCGCTGCCCGTGTGGACGTAGGCGTCCGACACGAACTGGCCGTTGGCGATGTTGTCCCAGATGTTCGAGGTGCCGTACGGGCCGGTGACCCGCTCCCCCGGCTTCTGGCAGTAGACCGCGACCTTCACTCCGTACGGCAGTGTCCTGACGATGCCGTACTGGGTGCCCGGTCCCGTGCGGACGTTGACGCGGTAGCCGGGCGCGATGGGGTACCTGGTGACGTCGGCGGTGCCGGCGAGCGTGGTCACGCCCTCGGACGCTTCGGCGGTGCTGTCGATGTGCTCTTCCGAGGCCATGAGGCCCTCCCCCGTTGAGAGACGGTGTGTACGACGCGCAGGCTACAAGCCCCGCCCGTATCGCACGCACCATCGACTAGGCTCCGTGCGTCGCGCTTGCGGACGAAACACACGGGGGTGGGCGATGCCGCCGCTGCGAGGTACCGGAGCCAATCCGGAAGCGGAGCATCCGGAATACGCCGGTCATTACCGCCTTGAGGCATGTCTCGGCGCAGGCGGCATGGGCGTCGTACACCTGGCGCGCTCCACCTCGGGGCTGCAGCTGGCCGTCAAGGTGGTGCATCGGCGCTACTCCCAGGACCCCGAGTTCAGGGCCCGTTTCCGGCAGGAGGTCGGGGCCGCGAGGCGGGTCAGCGGGGCCTTCACGGCGCCGGTCGTCGATGCCGACCCCGATGCCGCACGGCCGTGGATGGCCACCCTGTACGTGCCCGGCCCCACGCTCGCCGACCAGGTGAAGCGGAACGGGCCGATGGCTCCCGCCGAACTCCGCAGGCTGACGGCCGGACTTGCCGAGGCGCTGCGCGACATCCATCGGGCCGGGGTCATCCACCGCGACCTCAAGCCGAGCAACGTGCTGCTCTCCGACTCCGGGCCCAAGGTCATCGACTTCGGGATCTCCCGGCCGTACGACAGCGATCTGCGCACCGAGACGGGCAAGCTGATCGGCTCGCCGCCGTACATGGCGCCCGAGCAGTTCCAGCGGCCGCGCGAGGTCGGGCCCGCCGCGGATGTGTTCGCCCTGGGCGCCGTGCTCGTCCACGCGGCGACCGGCCGGGGGCCCTTCGACTCCGACAGCCCGTACATCGTGGCCTACCAGGTGGTGCACGACGAGGCGGACCTGACGGCCGTGCCCACGGAGCTGGCGCCGCTGATCGGGCAGTGCCTGGCGAAGGACCCCGCTGAGCGGCCCACTCCGGACGACATCATGGCGGCGCTGCGCCCTCCTTCGTACGACGCCGCAGCGTTCATACCGTCGCAGCGCAGGCCGGGCACCATCGCGGCCGGGCCCGGTGCCACGGCGGACCCGGACCCGGGGATCGTGGCGCGGGCGGACGCGGACACGCATGCGGGCGTGGGCACGGCTGCGCGGGGCAGGAAGGCGACCCCCAACCGCGGCGGCAAGCGGCGGTGGCTGGCAGCCGGGGTGGCGCTGCTCGTCGTGGGTGCCGGTGGGGTGTGGGCGGCCGGTGTCATGGACAACTCGGGTGGCCTGGGTGAGTCGGGTGGCTCCGGTGGGTCGGGTGGGGCGAAGGGCTCTGCGGAAGCGGTCGCGCCGTGGCAGACGCCGCTTCTGGCCTCGGGCAACTCGACGCCGGTCTGCTCCGCGGCGAGCCGCGGCGACGACGGCGCCATCAGTGATGACGGCAAGGACGGCAAGGACGGCAACGGCAAGAAGGCGGCCGGCCGGTCCATGGCGCTGTACTGCACCGCTGCCGGTATCGGCGCCGCCCGGCTGGACCCCGCGGACGGCCGGGTGCTGTGGTCCCATGGCGCCGCGAACGCTCCGTCGGCCGGCGTCGTGTCGGTCTCCGGAGATCTGGTGCACACGGCGGTGCCGGGCGGGAAGCTCCGGGCGTACGACCCCACCGAGGGCAAGCAGGTCTGGCAGGCGGATCTCTCCCCATACCTCGGCGCCCCCTTCGCCGCGGGCGACACGCTGCTGCTGGTCGCCGAGGACGGCACGACCGAGGCCCTCGACTCGGCGACCGGCGTGTCCCGCTGGCGGCATCCGCTCGCCGGGCACCGGCGCCCGGACTTCACGCTGTACGACGCCGCATCGGGGCTGGCCTACGCGTTCGAGCACTCCGCCTACGGGTCCACCACGCTGGTCACGGCCGTCGACGCGCGGGCCGGGCGCGTGGCCTGGCAGCGGCGGCTGGACGGCATGCTCACCCCGGTGGGGACCTCGGACGGCGCACTCGTCCTGACGTCCATGAACGGGGACACCCAGACCATCGGGCTCGTCCGCTACGACCCGGAGCGGGGGCGCGTCGCCCGGGTGGCGCTGCCGTTCCGGATGAACGAACCGGAGGCCGTGGTGGGCGGGGACACCGTCTATCTGCTGGCGCACGGCGGGACCCTGGTGGCCGTCGACATGCGTCCGGCCGGCGGCGAAGCCGTTCTCTGGCAGCTGGAGACCGCTGCCGGGCGGACGTCGGCGCCCGTCCTCGCCGGTGGACACCGGCTGTACTTCTCGGCGGCGGACGGGCGGCTGATCGCCGTGGACACGGAGCGCGGAACGCTGCTGGGACAGACAGGTCCCCGGCTCCGGGACGGGAAGCTCACGTACGCCTCGACGCTGCCCGCCCCCGTCGCCGCCGGCCGGGCCGTCTTCGGGACCGCGCCCGACGGGTCCGTGTTCGCCGTGGACGGGCAGGACCCCGCTCACTGGTGAGAGCGGGGTCCGTCTTCGTTGCCGGGTCCGGTTCAGCCGAGCTTGGACACGTCCCGCACCGCGCCCCGGTCCGCGCTCGTCGCCATCGCCGCGTACGCGCGCAGCGCCGCGCTGACCTTGCGGTCGCGGTTCTTCGGCGCGTAGACGCCGTTCAGCGCCTCGCGGCGGGCGGTCAGCTCGGCCTCGGGGACGAGGAGCTCGATCGAACGGTTCGGGATGTCGATCCTGATCCGGTCGCCGTCCTCGACGAGCGCGATCGTGCCGCCGGACGCGGCCTCCGGCGACGCGTGGCCGATGGACAGCCCCGACGTACCGCCGGAGAAGCGGCCGTCGGTCACCAGGGCGCAGCTCTTACCGAGGCCGCGGCCCTTGAGGAAGGACGTGGGGTAGAGCATCTCCTGCATGCCGGGGCCGCCACGCGGACCCTCGTAACGGATGACGACGACGTCGCCCTCCTTGATCTCCTTGCGGAGGATCTTGTCGACGGCGTCCTCCTGCGACTCGCAGACGACCGCCGGGCCCTCGAAGGTCCAGATCGACTCGTCGACGCCCGCCGTCTTCACGACGCAGCCGTCCACGGCGAGGTTCCCCTTGAGGACCGCGAGGCCGCCGTCCTTGGAGTACGCGTGCGCCAGGTCGCGGATGCAGCCGCCGGCCGCGTCCAGGTCGAGGGTCTCCCAGCGCTCGGACTGCGAGAAGGCGGTCGCGGAACGGACACAGCCGGGGGCCGCGTGCCACAGCTCGACGGCCTCCGGGGAGGGGGAACCGCCGCGGACGTCCCAGTTCTTCAGCCACTCGGCGAGGGAGCCGGAGTGCACCGAGTGCACGTCCTCGTTGAGCAGGCCGCCGCGGTGCAGCTCACCGAGGATGGCGGGGATGCCGCCGGCCCGGTGGACGTCCTCCATGTAGTACGTGCCGCCGGGGGCCACGTTGGGCGCGACCTTCGACAGGCAGGGGACGCGGCGCGAGATCTCGTCCATGTCGCCGAGGTCGTAGTCGAGCTCCGCCTCCTGGGCCGCGGCGAGCAGGTGCAGGATCGTGTTGGTGGAGCCGCCCATCGAGATGTCGAGCGCCATGGCGTTCTCGAACGCGGCGCGGGTGCCGATGGAGCGGGGCAGGACCGTCGCGTCGTCCTGCTCGTAGTGGCGCCTGGTGATCTCGACGACCGTGCGGCCGGCCTCCTCGTACAGCGCCTTGCGGGCGGTGTGCGTGGCGAGGACCGTGCCGTTGCCGGGGAGGGACAGGCCGAGGGCCTCGGTCAGGCAGTTCATCGAGTTGGCGGTGAACATGCCGGAACAGCTGCCGCAGGTGGGGCAGGCGTTCTCCTCGATGCGGAGGATGTCCTCGTCCGAGACGTTCTCGTCGACGGCGTCGCTGATCGCGTTGACCAGGTCGAGCTTGCGGACCGTGCCGTCGACGAGGGTGGCCTTGCCGGCCTCCATCGGGCCGCCGGAGACGAAGACGGTCGGGATGTTCAGGCGCATCGCGGCCATCAGCATGCCGGGGGTGATCTTGTCGCAGTTGGAGATGCAGATCAGCGCGTCCGCGCAGTGCGCCTCGACCATGTACTCGACGGAGTCGGCGATCAGGTCGCGGGAGGGGAGGCTGTAGAGCATCCCGCCGTGGCCCATCGCGATGCCGTCGTCGACGGCGATGGTGTTGAACTCGCGCGGCACGGCGCCCGCGGCCTTGATCGCGTCGGAGACGATCCGGCCGACGGGGGCCAGGTGCGTGTGGCCGGGGACGAACTCGGTGAAGGAGTTGGCGACCGCGATGATCGGCTTGCCGATGTCCTCGCTCGCTACGCCCGACGCCCGCATAAGGGCGCGGGCGCCCGCCATGTTGCGGCCGTGGGTGACAGTGCGGGACCTCAGCTGGGGCATCGTCTCTCGCTCCTTCGACGTGAAATGACTGTTTCCGAGCGTACGCCTCCGGCTCCAAGATCTGGACACGGTGTCCGGCATACGGGATGGGGTGCTCGGTGGGTGAGCGGGGTGGGAGTGCGGGCCGAAAGTGCGGTGCAAAGGGGCCGTCGCCGGGTTACTCCGCTTCCGTCAGGTAGCGCTGCAGCGTCGGTGCCACCATCTCGATGATCTGCTCCGGGTCCGCCGAGGCCAGTGGTTCCGCCCGGACGACGTAGCGCAGCATCGCGATCCCGAGCATGTGCGAGGCGGCCAGTTCCGCGCGGAATGTTGCGTCCGGTACGTCCAGCGTCTCGGCCACGCGGTCCAGGAGGCGGCGCAGGACGAAGCCGCGGAGGACCTTCGCCGCCGCCTCGTGCGTCAGCGCGGACCGCATGATCGCCAGCAGGGGGGCCCTGGACACCGGGTTCTCCCATACGGAGATGAAGGAGCGGGCCAGCCGCTCCCCCATGCCGTCCGGGCCGCTGCCGAGGACGGCCGGGAGCACCAGGGCCGGCTCGAAGGAGAGCGCGATGGCGGCCGCGAAGACCTCGTCCTTCGTGCCGAAGTAGTGGTGGACAAGTGCGGAGTCGACGCCTGCCGCCTTGGCGATGCCCCTGATCGACGTCTTGTCGTAGCCGCGCTCCGCGAACTCGGTGCGGGCCGCCTCCAGGATGCGGCTGCGGGCGTCGGGGCCGGCGCTCCGGGACGTGCGGGAGGGTCGCCCGCGGCGCTTGGGGGCCGGGTGCGCGGGGCCCTCGTCGTCGGTGTGGCCGCCGGTCACCGGCGCGGCGCCTCGGCCGAGGACGACGCCAGGTGAAGCCGGGTGAAGGCCAGCGCCTCCGCCAGGTCGGCCTCGCGTTCGGCGGTGGACATGGCACGGCGGGTGTTGACCTCGATGACGACATGGCCGTCGAAGCCGGTACGGGCCAGGTGTTCCAGGAGTTCGGCGCAGGGCTGGTCGCCGCGGCCGGGCACCAGGTGTTCGTCCTTGTTGGAGCCCTTGCCGTCGGCGAGGTGGATGTGGGCGAGCCGGTCGCCCATCCGGTCCACCATCGCCATGCCGTCGGTGCGGGCCGTCGCGGTGTGCGAGAGGTCCACGGTGAAGTGCCGGTAGTCGTCGTTGGTGACGTCCCAGTCGGGGGCGTACGCGAGCATCTCGCGGTCCCGGTAGCGCCACGGGTACATGTTCTCGACGGCGAACCGCACGTCGGTCTCGTCGGCCATGCGCCAGATCCCGGTGACGAAGTCGCGCGCGTAGTTGCGTTGCCAACGGAACGGCGGATGGACGACGACGGTCGTCGCCCCGAGCTTCTCCGCGGCGGCACGGGCCCGCTGGAGCTTCACCCACGGATCGGTGGACCAGACGCGCTGGGTGATCAGCAGACAGGGCGCGTGGACGGCGAGGATCGGCACCTGGTGGTAGTCCGAAAGCCGTCGCAGGGCCTCGATGTCCTGGCTGACGGGGTCGGTCCACACCATGATCTCGACGCCGTCGTAACCAAGACGCGCGGCGATCTCGAAGGCCGTCGACGTCGACTCCGGGTAGACGGAAGCCGTCGACAGGGCAACCTTCGCATTCGGGATGCGCACCACTGGTTCTGCCACTGGGACAGCGTACGGGCAGTGGTACGCCCCGCCGAGGGACCCGGGCGGAAAGTGAGAAGGGCCATGGCCGGCTTCCGGTCACCTGCGCGGGGCGGCGTGGAGCCTGCGCGCGGCGCTCAGTGCAGCGCGGCCCGCTCCGTCGGCTCCGTGGGCTCCGTCGGCAGGTGGTCCAGGCGGCGCAGAATGATGCCCTCGCGCAGCGCCCAGGGGCAGATCTCCAGCTCGTCGACCCCGAACAGATCCATGGCGCCCTCCGCGACCAGCGCCCCGGCCAGCAGCTGCGCGGCCCGGCCCTCGGAGACCCCGGGCAGAGCGCCCCGCTGCTCGGTCGTCATCGCCGCCAGCTTCGGCACCCACTCCTCCAGCGCCTTGCGGGTGAGGGCGCGCTGCACGTACAGGCCGTCGGTGGAGCGTGCGGCGCCCGCGATCCTGGCGAGCTGCTTGAACGTCTTGGAGGTGCCGACGACGTGGTCCGGGCGCCCGAGGCGGGTGAACTCGCCGACACTCCGGGCGATCCGGGCCCGTACATGACGGCGCAGCGCCCGCACGTCCGCCGGGTCCGGCGGATCGCCCGGCAGCCACCCGGCGGTCAGCCGGCCGGCCCCGAGCGGCAGCGACACCGCGGCGTCCGGCTCCTCGTCCATGCCGTACGCCATCTCCAGCGAGCCGCCCCCGATGTCCAGGACCAGCAGCCGCCCCGCCGACCAGCCGAACCAGCGGCGGGCGGCGAGGAAGGTGAGCCGGGCCTCCTCCGCGCCGCTGAGGACGGCGAGGCCGATGCCCGTCTCGTCCAGCACCCGGGCCAGCACCTGGTCGGCGTTGCTCGCCTCCCGTACCGCGGACGTGGCGAAGGGCAGAACGTCCTCGCACCCCTTGTCCTCGGCGGCCTGGAGCGCGTCGGTGAGCGTTGCCACGAGCCGGTCGACACCGTGGGGGCCGATCGCCCCGTCCTCGTCGAGGAGTTCGGCCAGGCGCAGCTCCGCCTTGTGCGAGTGCGCGGGCAGCGGACGCGCACCGGGGTGCGCGTCCACCACCAGCAGATGCACCGTGTTCGAACCCACGTCGAGGACTCCGAGTCTCATACCAGGAACGCTACCGGGGCGGCGGACTTACTCTTGGCGCGTGCCAAAGACGAAAAAGGCGAAGCCGGGCAAAACCACGAAGAAACAGAGAACGAAGCAGGAGATGCAGCAACAGGAAGCGAACGGACCGAACCGGTCCGAAGACGAAACGGGTATCGACTTCGCCCGCGCCTGGGTCGAGTTCCCCGACCCCGCGGACGACGAGCAGATCTTCCGCTGCGACCTGACCTGGCTGACCTCCAGGTGGACCTGCATCTTCGGCAGCGGTTGCCAGGGCATCCAGGCGGGCCGCGCGGACGACGGGTGCTGCACGCTGGGCGCGCATTTCTCGGACGAGGACGACGAGAAGCGGGTGGCGGGCCACGTCGAGCGGCTGACCCCCGAGCTGTGGCAGTTCCACGACGTCGGTACGGAGACGGGCTGGGTCGAGGTCGACGACGACGGGGAACGCCAGACGCGGCGCTGGAAGGGTTCGTGCATCTTCCAGAACCGTCCCGGGTTCGCGGCGGGCGCGGGCTGTTCGCTGCACATCCTGGCGCTGCGGGAGGGCAAGGAGCCCCTGGAGACCAAGCCGGACGTCTGCTGGCAGCTGCCGATCCGGCGCACGTACGACTGGATCGACCGGCCCGACGACACGCGCGTGCTCCAGGTCTCGATCGGCGAGTACGACCGCAGGGGCTGGGGTCCGGGCGGTCACGATCTGCACTGGTGGTGCACCTCGGCGACGTCCGCGCACGGGGCCGGGGAGCCGGTGTACGTCTCGTACCGGCCGGAGCTCATCGAGCTGATGGGCAAGGAGGGCTACGACCGGCTGGTCGAACTGTGCGAGGAGCGCCTGTCCTCGCTGCTGCCGATGGCACCGCACCCGGCGGATCCGGCGTGACCGCCGGGGTGTGACAGCGGCGGGCCGCGCCGGGGTGTGACGGGACGGGCCGCCGAGGTGCCTTCCCGCCGTTCGGCCCGTTTCAGCCTGCCGGGGTCGTGGTGCCCGTACCCGTCCCCGGGTCGGTGGGGACCGATGGTCCGGACGGGTCCGGGGACGGTGTCGGATCGGTCGGTGACGGTGTGGGATCCGGGGAGCCCGTCGGGTCGGGGGTCGGGTCGGTCGGGTGCGTGGGATCCGGCGAGGACGGCGGCGGATCCGACGGTACGGACGGGCCCGGGGAGTCGGGCGGGGCGGGCGTCCCCGGATGTCCCGGGCCGCCGGGGGGCGGTGTCGTCGCGTCGTGTCCCCGTCCCCGGATCGCCACGACCGAACCGGATGGGGCGAGGGCGATGCGCGCGCTCCAGGGACCGGCGGGTTCCCGCAGGTGGTCCACGTGGACGCGGATCGTGACGCTCTCGCCCGCGGCGAGCGTCCCCGAGGAGCTGCTCAGGCGCAGCCAGGACGCGTCCGCGCGGGCCGACCACGCGACCGGGGCGCCGCCCGAGGCGGTCAGCCGGATCAGTGTCGTGCCGCCGGACGAGCGGGCCTCGACGGTGAGACCGCCGAGGCCGCCCCGCGCCGGACCCGAGCTGATCACCTCGGCCGAGACGTCCGGACCGGGGCCGTCCTCGAAGGGGCCGCCGGGGCCGGGACGGGCGTTGCCCGCGTTCTCGTAATGGCCGTCCGAGGTGCCGTCGAGGTCCTGGCGGGCGTCCGCCTCGGTCGCGGTGACCGAGGAGCCCTCGTGGCCCTCGCCGGTCAGCGGCGCGCCACGGTAGGCGGTCCACAGCGCGATCACCGGGGCCGCGACGACCGTCGCCACCACCGTCGTCGTCACGACCCTGGCCCGCAGCCGGTCCCGGCGCGCGGCGTGGTCCTTCGGGTCCATGGGGAAGCCCGCCCGGTCGAAGCGCGGGCCGCCGGACCGGTTCCGCTGGGCGTGCACCATCGCGACGTACGCGGACGGCCGCGGCGCCTCGACGACCGGCAGCGCGGCGGCCGGGGTGACGGCCGCGCCCGGCCAGGGCCCCTCGGCACCGGCTCGCTCGGCGGCCCGGCGGCAGCGGGGGCAGTCGTCGACATGGCGGACGAGTTCGCGGCGCAGGGTGGCCGAGAGCAGGACACGGTGGTCGCCGGTGAGGCGGGCGATGGTGGGGCAGTTGCCGGTCTCGACGACGGCGAGGGCGGCGCGGGTGCGTTCCACCTCGCAGGCCGCGGCGGCCAGGAGCTCCCGGGCGGTTGCCGGTTCGAGGCCCAGGACGGAGGCGACGGCGCGCGGGGCGAGGCGGTGACGCACGGCGAGTTCGAGCGCTTCGCGCTGTTCGGGGGTAGTGCCTGCGGCCTCCGGCCAGGCCAGCTGGGCGAGTTCGCGGCGGTGCGCCTCGGCGGCGGCCTGGGATTCCGGGGCGGGGGCGTGGCCCGCCGGGGAGCCGCCGGACGGGGAGGGGGCGGCAGCGCCCTTCCCGACGGCGGTGGGGGGCGTACGGCGTCCCGCACGCGCCCCCTGGGCGGCCGTCCCGCTCGGCTGCTTGCCCGGGGGCCCGCAGGCCGTCCGGTTCGCCTCCCGCCCCGTCTCCGGCTCGGGCTGCGGTCTTCCCGAGGGCTTCCCGGCCTTGTGGCGGTGCGCCCGACGGCCCTGCTTCTGTTCGGCGAGCTTGCGCAGACACATCCATCGGGCCAGCGCGTACAGCCAGGATTTACGTTCCTCCTCACCCGCCGGGCACCGGCCGTCCTGCCGTTCCGCGATCGCCAGCACACCGCCGAGCGCCTCAGTGGCGGCATCGTGGTCGCAGAGCACGGAGAGGCAGTAGGTGAACAGGCCGTCGAGATGCGGCTCGTAACGTGCGGGAGGCCGCCGCGGCGGGTGCGTCGAGGAGTGGGGCGCACGGCGCCGCGCCCGGTGTGCGCCGGTGGTGTGCGTTGGGGGCTCCAGTCTGCTGCTCGTCACCTGGCGACCGTAGGCAGCACAGAGCATGCCTTTAGCGCCCCTTCGGCACATTTAATCCTTACGGGTGAACGTATCGCTCGAAAGGGGACAGGAATCCCGGTTTCAGGGAGCCGAAATCCCTGAAACCGAGCAAAGCGACCCGCCACTGCCGTACCGGGCGCCGCCCGCGGACCGTGCCCGACGGCGTTGTCCGACCCCACCTATACGGTTGCGCCATGGCTGCCCGTACGAAATCCGCGAAGGACCGGCCGTCCTACCGCTGCACCGAATGCGGCTGGACGACCGCCAAGTGGCTCGGCCGCTGCCCCGAATGCCAGGCATGGGGGACGGTCGAGGAGTTCGGCGGCGCCCCCGCCGTGCGGACCACCGCGGCCGGCCGGGTCAGCACCGCCGCGCTCCCCATCGGCCAGGTCGACAGCCGGCAGGCCACCGCCCGGTCCACCGGCGTCGGTGAGCTGGACCGGGTGCTCGGCGGCGGGCTCGTCCCGGGCGCCGTCGTGCTGCTCGCGGGCGAACCGGGCGTCGGGAAGTCGACGCTGCTGCTGGACGTCGCCGCCAAGGCGGCGAGCAGCGACCACCGCACCCTCTACGTCACCGCCGAGGAGTCCGCGAGCCAGGTGCGCCTGCGCGCCGACCGGATCCGGGCGATCAACGACCATCTGTATCTCGCCGCCGAGACGGACCTGTCCGCGGTCCTCGGCCATCTGGACGCGGTCAAGCCGTCGCTCCTCATCCTCGACTCCGTACAGACCGTCGCCTCGCCCGAGATCGACGGGGCCCCCGGCGGCATGGCGCAGGTCCGGGAGGTCGCCGGTGCCCTCATCCGGGCCTCCAAGGAGCGCGGCATGTCGACGCTCCTGGTCGGCCACGTCACCAAGGACGGGGCGATCGCCGGGCCGAGGCTGCTGGAGCATCTCGTCGATGTGGTGCTGTCGTTCGAGGGCGACCGCCATGCCCGCCTGCGGCTCGTACGCGGCGTCAAGAACAGGTACGGCGCGACCGACGAGGTCGGCTGTTTCGAGCTGCACGACGAGGGCATCACCGGCCTCGCCGACCCGTCCGGGCTGTTCCTCACCCGGCGCGACGAGCCGGTGCCCGGCACCTGCCTGACCGTCACCCTGGAAGGCAAGCGGCCGCTCGTCGCCGAGGTACAGGCGCTGACCGTCGATTCCCAGATCCCTTCACCCCGGCGCACCACCTCGGGGCTGGAGACGTCCCGGGTATCGATGATGCTGGCCGTTCTGGAGCAGCGCGGCCGGATCAGCTCGCTCGGCAAGCGGGACATCTACAGCGCGACGGTCGGCGGAGTGAAGCTCTCCGAGCCCGCCGCGGACCTCGCGGTCGCGCTGGCGCTGGCCAGCGCCGCCAGTGACACACCCCTTCCCAAGAACCTGGTGGCGATCGGCGAGGTGGGCCTCGCGGGCGAGGTCAGACGTGTTACGGGGGTCCAGCGCAGGCTGGCCGAGGCGTACCGCCTGGGCTTCACGCACGCGCTGGTTCCGACCGATCCGGGAAAGGTCCCGGCCGGTATGAAGGTCACAGAAGTCGCCAACATGGGCGATGCTCTGAGCGTGCTCCCGCGCCGGTCTCGCGCACAGGCCCCACAGGAGGAGAGCGCACGCCGGTAGACTTTGCCCTGGTCTCGCCCGTCCGTACGAACGGTATGAATGACGTAAGGGCACCGCAAACCTGTGACCGGAGGAGTGCAGTGGCAGCCAGCGACCGGGCAGCATCGCCCGGAAAGTCCGGCCAAGGCACCGGTAACGAGACGCTGATGCGCGCCTCATTGAGTGCCGTCGCGCCCGGAATGGCGCTGCGGGACGGCCTGGAGCGCATTCTCCGCGGCAATACCGGCGGGCTGATCGTGCTCGGCATGGACAAGACCGTCGAGTCGATGTGCACCGGCGGATTCGTGCTGGACGTGGAGTTCACCGCGACGCGCCTGCGGGAGCTGGCCAAGCTCGACGGGGCACTGATCCTCGACAAGGACATGACCAAGATCCTGCGGGCCGGTGTGCAGCTGGTCCCGGACGCCTCCATCCCCACCGAGGAGACCGGCACCCGCCACCGCACGGCGGACCGGGTCTCCAAGCAGTGCAACTTCCCGGTCGTCTCCGTCTCGCAGTCGATGCGTCTGATCGCGCTGTACGTCGACGGGGAGCGCCGGGTCCTGGAGGAGTCCGCCGCGATCCTCTCCCGCGCCAATCAGGCACTCGCCACCCTGGAGCGGTACAAGCTCCGGCTCGACGAGGTCGCGGGCACGCTCTCGGCGCTGGAGATCGAGGACCTGGTGACGGTCCGGGACGTGACGGCCGTCGCACAACGTCTGGAGATGGTCCGCCGGATCGCGACCGAGATCGCGGAGTACGTGGTGGAGTTGGGCACCGACGGCCGGCTTCTCTCGCTCCAGCTCGACGAGTTGATCGCGGGCGTCGAGCCGGAGCGCGAGCTGGTCGTGCGCGACTACGTGCCGGAGCCGACCGCGAAGCGGTCCCGTACGGTCGCCGAGGCGCTGACCGAGCTCGATGCGCTCTCCCACACCGAGCTGCTCGAACTCCCGGTCGTGGCAAGGGCACTGGGGTACAGCGGCTCGCCGGAAACGCTGGATTCGGCGGTCTCGCCGCGCGGCTTCCGGCTGCTGGCGAAGGTGCCGCGGCTGCCCGGGGCCATCATCGACCGGCTGGTGGAGCACTTCGGCGGCCTGCAGAAGCTCCTCGCCGCCAGCGTGGACGACCTCCAGACGGTCGACGGGGTCGGCGAGGCGCGGGCGCGGAGCGTGCGCGAGGGACTGTCACGGCTGGCCGAGTCGTCGATCCTCGAACGGTACGTATAGCGGCACGCGCAGCGGTGCGCGGCATGAGACGCGGCATGGGGCCCGGGAAACCGGGCCCCGCAGTGTTTTTCCGGGCGCCCGCCCCTCGGCCCGTCTCGGCCCGTCTCAGTCCTTCTCAGTCGCTCTCAGTCCCTCTCAGTCCTTCGCGAGGACGAAGGAGGCGCGCTGCACCGGCTCGCCCGGCGCCTTCGCCTCGACCAGATACGTACCCGGCCCCGCGGTTCCCGACGGCGGCGTGGCGCACTGTGGGACGCTCTTCCGGCGGTCCCACTCCACGGTGTGGACGACGGTCGCACCCGCCGGGACCTTCAGCAGCAGGCTGCCCGCGTTCCGCGGGCAGTCCTTGGAGGACCACACCTGGCTGTCGTCGCCACCGGCCTCGGTGATGGTGAGCACCGCACTCTTCGGCCCGAAGTCGGCCTTGCAGTCGGTGGACGAGGTGTTCCTGGCGACCAGGCGGAACTTCGGCTTCTGGCCGGGGCCGTAGCTGAGTTCGGTACTCAGGCTCAACTTAAGTGCGCTTGCGGCGCAGTTGGGGAGCGGTGAGTTCGGCGGGACCTGCCGACCGGTCGTCTCGGCGCCGTCGCCCGCGCCACCGGCTCCGGTGCCCGATCCGCTGCCGGTGTCCGTACCGCCACCGCCCGCGCCGCCGCCGGTACCCGTACCGCTGCCGCCTCCGTCGCCGCCGCCCGTGTCGTCCGACTCGTCGCGCCCGCCCGGCTGTTGGCTTATGGCCGGGCCCGACGGGGTGGGGCCGGGGGTGATCTCGTGCACGGGATCCGATCCACCGGGCCGGGAATCGTCCGTGGTCTTCTTGTCACCGCCGGAGGTGACAGCCCATACGATCAGCGCCGCGAGCAGCGCAACCAGCGTCGCCGCCACCGCCCTCCGTCGCCAGTAGATGGTGGAGGGAAGCGGCCCGATCGGATTACGCAAAGATCCCACGGCGCAAACTGTACGAGAGATCGGCGCCGACTCCCGCCCCACCCGCCGCCCGTCCCCTAAGTTTTGCGGATCATCATCCCGGGACGGCCCCTTCCGGCCCCGCACTTCCGCCGGTTCGGCCCACTGGGATCGCCGAAGATGACCACTCGATTTCGTTGACTACCCTCTGTCACATGGATAGTTCAGTTACTGCCCCGCTCTACCGGGACATCACCGACTTCGCTCATGACATGCCGTCATGGGTTCAACACCTGGCCGAAATATGGACGGAGCTCGGACTCCTGGTCTTCGGCGTCCTGTTCATCACCGGGTGGTGGCGGGCCCGCCGGGCGGACGAGCGCGCCCTGGCCCTGGCGGTGCTCGCGCCCCTCGCGACGGCTTTCGGCTATGTGGTCAGCGAGGTGCTCAAGTCGATGGTGAACGAGGAGCGGCCGTGCCGGTCGGTCGTCGGGGCGGCGGCCTCGCTGGTGCCGTGTCCGCCGACGGGCGACTGGTCGTTCCCCAGCAACCACTCCGCGATCGCCGGCGCGGCAGCCGTCGCCCTGGCGATCGCCCGGCCGCGGCTGGCCTGGCTCACCGTGCCGATGGCCCTGCTGATGGCCTTCTCCCGGGTCTTCGTCGGGGTGCACTATCCGCATGACGTGGCGGTCGGACTGCTGCTGGGTGCGGCGGTGTCGGCCGCGATGGTCGCCGTGCTGTACCGCCCGGCACGGTCGCTCGCCCGGACGGTACGGGACAGCGGGGCGCCGGTGGCGGCCCTGGTGTCGGGGCCGGGCACGGCGCCGGGCCAGGGGCGGGGTACGACGACGGCGGGCCGGTCCCGGCGGCGGCACGGAGGGTCCCGGCGGCGGCGCTGACGGCACCGACGGCCCCGGGGGGAGACCCCTTGGGCCGGTTGCCGGATTCCGCGGGGACAGACGGGTGGCATTATCACCCCAAGGGCCCTCACGAGGAGCGACACCACCGTGCGCTGAGCCCTCGTCTGCCCTTCCGTGCCAGGATCGTGGGTGCGATGACTGCCATGACTGCGACACAGACGCCCCCCGCTTCCCTCCACACTCCCGTCATCGGGTGGTTCGAGCAGCACGCCCGCGATCTGCCCTGGCGCCGTCCCGAAGCGGGCGCCTGGGGCGTGATGGTGAGCGAGTTCATGCTGCAGCAGACCCCCGTCAGCCGGGTCCTTCCGGTGTACGAACAGTGGATGGCCCGCTGGCCGCGCCCGGCCGACCTGGCCGCCGAGCCGCCCGGTGAGGCGGTCCGCGCCTGGGGACGGCTCGGCTACCCGCGCCGCGCGCTCCGCCTGCACGGGGCCGCGCAGGCCATAACTGAACGGCACGGCGGCGACGTACCGAGCGAGCACGGTCAGCTGCTCGCCCTGCCCGGGATCGGCGAGTACACCGCGGCGGCCGTGGCCTCGTTCGCCTACGGGCAGCGGCATGCCGTACTGGACACGAACGTCCGCCGGGTGTTCGCCCGGGCCGCGACCGGCATCCAGTACCCGCCGAACGCGACCACCGCCGCCGAACGCAAGCTCGCCCGCGCGCTGCTCCCCGAGGAGGACGAACGGGCCGCCCGCTGGGCCGCCGCGACGATGGAGCTCGGCGCCCTCGTCTGCACCGCCAAGAACGAGGACTGCACGCGGTGCCCGATCGCCGGGCAGTGCGCCTGGCGGCTGGCCGGTAAACCCCCCCACCAGGGGCCCGCGCGGCGGGGCCAGTCCTACGCCGGTACGGACCGGCAGGTGCGCGGGCGGCTGCTCGCCGTACTGCGCGAGGCCGTGGCACCGGTGCCGCAGTCGGCCCTGGACGCGGTGTGGGACGAGCCGGTGCAACGCGCCCGGGCACTGGACGGACTGGTCGCGGACGGCCTCGTCGAACCGCTGCCCGGCGGCCAGTACCGGCTGCCGATGAGCTGAGCCACGGCTCTCCTCCCCCTCGCTGTTACACAACCGATGGACAGCCGTGCGTCGGTGTATGGCTGCTCCGCACAGCCCCGTGACAACAGCTCCGTAGCGTCAGCGACGTCAGCCCGACCGGATCGATGGCCGGCGGCGGCGTACGGGGTTCTACGGGGACGGAGGCGGTTGGAATGGCGCAGGGCGAGGTGCTCGAATTCGAGGAGTACGTACGCACCCGGCAGGACGCGCTGCTGCGCAGTGCGCGCCGGCTGGTCCCCGACCCGGTGGACGCGCAGGACCTGCTGCAGACCGCCCTGGTCCGTACGTACGGCCGCTGGGACGGCATCGCCGACAAGTCCCTCGCCGACGCCTATCTGCGCCGCGTCATGATCAACACCCGGACCGAGTGGTGGCGGGCCCGCAAGCTGGACGAGGTCCCCACCGAGCAGCTGCCCGACGCGAGCGTCGAGGACGGCACCGAGCAGCGCGCGAACCGCGCCCTGCTGATGGACGTGCTGGGCGTGCTGGCTCCCAAGCAGCGCAGCGTCGTCGTGCTGCGACACTGGGAGCAGATGAGTACGGAGGAGACGGCGGCGGCCCTCGGCATGTCGACCGGTACGGTGAAGAGCACGCTGCACCGCGCGCTGGCACGGCTGCGCCAGGAGCTGGAGAGCCGCGAAGCGGCGAGCACGGAGGCCCGGCTCCGGGAGGAGCGGGGACGTGCCGCGGCCGGCCGCGCTCCGGCCACTGGTACTCCGGTGCGTGCGCGGGCAACGGCGCGGGTACGGGAGCAGGCGGGCGGGCGGATGGACGAACGGGGGCGGGAGCGGTGCGCGGCCTGACAGCCAGCGATGACAGCGACGACGACCGTTGCGGCGCAAGGGACGACGGTGGCCCCGTGGCCACCGTCGGACGCGGCCGGTTCCTGACCGGCTGGGCGGCGGGCACCACAACCCTGGTCGGGCTCGCCGCCTTCGGGCTGTTCGCCGTCGGCTGCTCCACCGGCGGCACGGGCACCCGGGACGAGGGCCCGGCGGGCACCCAGCCGGTTGCCCGGGTCACCCCGAGCGCCCATGCGCCGTCCACGGCGAAGCCCACGCCCCGGGTCGATCCGGTGGCGCTGCTCAAGAAGGACCCCAAGGTCGGCGAGCGGGTCAGGACGGACCTGAAGCCGTGCAGCGGTTCCGAGTACCCGGTGGACACCTCGTACGGCACCCTGACCGGCAGCTCCTCGGCCGACGTCGTGGTCAACGTGATGACGTGCGGCGACTCGGTGGGCGTCGGCACGTACGTGTACCGCCCGCGGGGCAACGGCTCGTACGAGAACGTGTTCGCCATCGAGCAGCCCGCGGTGTACGGGACCATCGATCGCGGTGATCTGGTGGTCACGGCCCAGGTGTACGGGAAGAAGGACTCGGTCGCGTACCCCTCCGGCGAGGAAGTGATCACCTACACCTGGGCGAACAACCGGTTCAGCGAGCACGACCGGGTGCACAACGACTTCAACCGAGCCGTCGGTGACGGAGAGGCCGGGCTTCCGGAATCCACTGAACCGGCGCGGAACTGAGAGCAGTCCGATGGCCGAGACCCACGTCCTGTTCGTCGAGGACGACGACGTCATCCGAGAGGCCACCCAGCTGGCGCTGGAGCGCGACGGCTTCGCGGTCACCGCGAAGCCCGACGGCCTGTCGGGCCTGGAGGCGTTCCGGGCCGACCGTCCCGACATCGCGCTGCTCGACGTGATGGTGCCGGGCCTCGACGGGGTCAGCCTCTGCCGTCGCATCCGCGACGAGTCGACCGTCCCCGTGATCATGCTGTCGGCCCGGGCCGACTCGATCGATGTGGTGCTCGGCCTGGAGGCCGGCGCCGACGACTACGTCACCAAGCCCTTCGACGGGGCGGTCCTGGTCGCCCGGATACGTGCCGTGCTGCGCCGCTTCGGCCATGCGTCGGGCGGCGGGCAGCCGGGCAACGGGGAGCCGGACCAGCAGCCCGTCGGCGGGGTGCTCGTCTTCGGCGACCTGGAGATCGATACCGAGGGCATGGAGGTCCACCGGGCCGGCGAGCACGTGGCGCTGACCCCGACCGAGATGCGGCTGCTGCTGGAGTTCTCCGCCGCGCCCGGCACGGTGCTCTCCCGCGACAAGCTCCTGGAGCGGGTCTGGGACTACGGATGGGGCGGTGACACCCGGGTCGTGGATGTCCATGTGCAGCGGCTGCGCACCAAGGTCGGCCAGGACCGGATCGAGACGGTCCGCGGCTTCGGCTACAAACTCCGGCCATGAAGCGGCTTGCTCTGCGGACGGGGGTCCGCTGGAAGATCAGCATCGCCATCGCGGCGGTCGGCGCGCTGACCGCGGTCGCGCTCAGCTTCGTCGTCCACAACGCCGCGCGGGTCTCGATGCTGGAGAACGCGCGCGAGGTCCAGCTGGAGCGGCTGACATACGCGCAGCTCCTGTACGAGGCCAAGAAGACGCAGAAGGCCGACCCCCGGTTCGGCGCCAAGCTCAACGACCCGACGATGCCACGCAGCCTGCGCGCGGAGACCAGCAGGAACCGGCGCGCCACGCATGTCGAGGAGCTCAAGAACGGGGTGCCCGATGTGTGGGCGGCCGTGCCGGTCGGCAACGGCAATGTCCTCTCGCTGCACACGCATTTCGCCGATCGCAGCGCCACGATCATGAGTGACCTGGACCGGGCGCTGATCATCGGCTCGGTCTCCGTGGTGTTCGGCGGCTGCGCGCTGGGCGTGCTGATCGGCGGGCAGCTGTCGCGCCGACTGCGCAAGGCGGCCGCCGCGGCCGGCCTGGTCGCGGAGGGCAACACGGACGTACGGGTCCGGGAGGCCGTCGGTGGTGTCGTCCAGGACGAGACCGATGAGCTGGCCCGGGCGGTGGACGCGCTGACTGACGCGCTCAACGAACGGATCGAGGCGGAACGCCGGGTCACCGCGGACATCGCGCACGAGCTGCGTACGCCGGTGACGGGTCTGCTGACGGCCGCCGAGCTGCTGCCGCCGGGCCGTCCCACGGAGCTCGTACGGGACCGGGCGCAGGCGATGCGCACGCTGGTCGAGGACGTGCTGGAGGTGGCCCGTCTGGACAGTGCGTCGGAACGGGCCGAGCTGCAGGAGATCGCGCTGGGCGAGTTCGTCAGCCGGCGGATCGCGCTGCTGGACCCGGATGTGCGGGTGCGGGTCGTCCACGAGTCCTGGGTCAGCACCGATCCGCGCCGGCTGGAGCGGATCCTCGGCAACCTGCTGGGCAACGCCGCGAAGCACGGTGCCACGCCGGTGGAGGTCACGGTCGAGGGCCGGGTGGTACGGATCCGCGATCACGGTGCCGGGTTCCCGGCGGCGCTGCTGCGTGAGGGGCCGAGCCGGTTCCGTACCGGAAGCAGCGACCGGGCCGGGCACGGCCACGGTCTCGGGCTGACGATCGCGGCCGGCCAGGCGCGGGTCCTCGGGGCCCGGCTGACCTTCCGCAACGCGGGGCCGGAGGGGGCGGCGAAGGGCACGGGCGGGGCGATCGCCGTGCTGTGGCTGCCCGAGCACGCGCCGACGAACACCGGCAGCTTCCCGGTCCTGCGCGTGTCCGAACAGCGCACGCCGGGCAGCGGGGACGGGGAGAGCACGGAATCCGTCCGCAGACGGACCGGCGGCTGAAGCGGATACGGGAGAGGCTCCCGGGGCGTGGTGCCCCGGGAGCCTCTCCCGTACGCGGGATCTTCCGCGCACATCGTGCGGTGAGCCGCTCGTACGCCGTTCGTATGCTGCTCGTACGCCGCGGAAGGGTCAGACGGCCTCGGTCTGCTTGGGAGCGACGGCCGCGTCCCGCGCCTGCGTGTCGTCCGACGACGTGGTCTCCGGGCCCGCGCCCCGCAGCGGGACCTCCTTGACGAAGACCGAGGCGAGCAGGGCGATGACACCGACCGAGGCGCCCACCAGGAACGCGATGTGCGTACCGGACGACACCGCGAACTGGTACGCCTCACGCGCCTGCGCCGGCAGCTTCGCCAGGCTCGCCGCGTCCAGCTGGGCGGACTTCGCGGTGGCTGCCCCGCCGCCGCGGGCCATCATCTCGTCCTGCACCCGTCCGGTGAACAGCGCGCCCATGATCGCGACGCCGAAGGAGCTGCCGAGCGTACGGAAGAGGGTGGTCGCGGAGGAGGCGACGCCCATGTCCTTCATCTCCACGCTGTTCTGCGCGACGAGCATCGTGATCTGCATCAGGAAGCCCATGCCCGCGCCGAGCACCGCCATGTAGACGCCCGACGTCAATCGCGTGGTGGCGGTGTCCATCTGGGAGAGCAGGAACAGACCGGTCACCATCAGGGCGGAGCCCACGATGGGGAAGATCTTGTACTTCCCGGTGCTGGTGGTGACCCGTCCCGCGATCAGCGAGACCACCATCATCGCCAGCAGCATCGGCAGGAGCAGCAGGCCCGAGTTGGTCGCGGAGGCGCCCTGGACGGACTGCTGGTACAGCGGCAGGAAGAGCACCGCTCCGAACATCACGAAGCCCACCATGAAGCCGACGACGGACATCAGGGTGAAGTTGTGACTGCGGAATATGTGCAGCGGAATGATCGGTTCTGCGGCCTTGGTCTCGACGAAGAGGAAGCCGACGAGCGCGGCGACACCGATCGCGATGAGCTCCATGATCACAGCGGAGTTCCAGTCGTACTCCGAACCACCCCAGGTGGTGACCAGCACGATCGCGGTGATGCCGAGGGTCAGCAGCCCGGCACCGAGGTAGTCGACCTTCGCCGCGGCGCGCTCTCGCTTCGGCAGATGCAGTACGGCGGTGACCATGGCGAGGGCGACCGCGCCGAGCGGCAGGTTGATGTAGAAGCTCCAGCGCCACCCGAGGTGGTCGGTGATGGTGCCGCCGACCAGTGGTCCGCCGATCATGGCGATGGCCATGACACCGGCCATCATGCCCTGGTACTTGCCGCGTTCGCGCGGCGGTACGAGGTCGCCGATGATCGCCATGACGCCGACCATCAGACCGCCCGCGCCGAGCCCCTGGACCGCCCGGAAGCCGATCAGCTGGCCCATGTCCTGGGCCATTCCGCTCAGCACGGAGCCGACCAGGAAGATCACGATGGACGTCAGGAAGACGCCCTTGCGCCCGTACATGTCGCCGAGCTTGCCCCAGATGGGGGTGGAGGCGGCGGTGGCCAGGGTGTACGCGGTGACGACCCAGGACAGGTGCTCCAGGCCGCCCAGGTCGCCGACGATGGTCGGCATGGCCGTGCCGACGATCAGATTGTCCAGCATGGCGAGCAGCATCGTGATCATGAGGGCGAGCATCACCACCCGCACACTGCGCTGCTGCTTGCCGGGTTTTCCGGCAGGCAGGTCGGCACCGGCCGCCTTTCCGCCGGCCGTCTTCTTCAGATCGGACATTGGTCCCCCACTCCCCTGATCCCCTGTGCGGGGCAGACACTTACTTGCCGCCCGGCTAGTTGACTACACTGGGGAAAGTAGACCCGTAACTAGCCGGGCGTCAAGTAAGTTTTTGAAGGAGAGCCTCATGGGCCGCACGCCGCAGCAGCGCCGTGGCAACACGCGCCAGCGCATTCAGGACGTCGCCCTGGAGCTCTTCGCCGAACAGGGCTACGAGAAGACCTCGCTCCGCGAGATCTCCGAACGGCTGGATGTCACCAAGGCCGCGCTGTACTACCACTTCAAGACCAAGGAAGACATCCTGGTCAGCATCTTCGAGGACCTCAACCGTCCGGTCGAGGAGCTGCTCGCCTGGGGCAAGGAGCAGCCGCGCACCCTGGAGACGAAGAAGGAGATCCTCAGCCGCTACAGCGAGGCCCTGACCGCCGCCGCCCCGCTGTTCCGCTTCATGCAGGAGAACCAGGCGGCCGTACGGGACCTCAGCATCGGGGCGACCATCAAGGAACGCGTCATCGCCCTGGTCGACCTGCTCCAGGAACCCGGCGCGTCACTGACCGACCAGGTGCGCTGCTTCACCGCGCTCTTCGCAACGCACGCGGGCATGTTCGCCCTCAAGAACCTCGAAGGCGACCCCGAGGAGAAGCGCAAGGCCATCCTCGAAGTCGCCTTCGAACTCATTACCCGGGCGCACGGCCCGGAGTCCGCCGAGTAGCGGGGTCCGTCCCGGTCGGATCAGACCGAGACGCCCTCCTTGTGCAGGAAGCTGACCGGGTTGACCGCGGAACCGTAGTCGGCGGTGTGGCGGATCTCGAAGTGCAGGTGCGGGCCGCTGGAGTTGCCGGTGTTGCCGGAGAGGGCGATCTTCTGGCCCGTCTTCACGGTCTCGCCGATGCGCACATCGATCTGCGCCAGGTGGGCGTACTGCGAGTACGTGCCGTTGGCGTGCTTGATCACGACGGCGTTGCCGTACGCGGGACCGTCGCCGCCGCCGTTCGGGCCGGCCTTCACGACGGTGCCGCCGTGCACGGCCTTGACCTTGGTGCCGATCGGCACGGCGAAGTCCTGGCCGGAGTGCTTGTGGGCCCAGCGGCTGCCGTCGTTGCCGAAGCTCGCGCTCAGCTGGTAGCGGCTCACCGGAGTCTCCCAGCCGGCGGCCTTCTTCGCGGCCGCCTTCTTGGCCGCCTTCTCCTTGGCGACCTTGGCGACCTCGGCCGCCTTGGCCACCTTGGCCGCCTTGCCCTGCATGGCCGCCTGCTGGGCGACCGACTCGGCCGCAGAGTTGTTGATCAGGCTCGCAACGCCGGGAGAACCTGCCGTGGCGGCCGCGAACGCAGCGCCCGCACCGAGAACCATCGACGTCCCCAGGCCGGCTGCCACCACGGCGCCACGGACACGGGACAGGGACGGACGGCGGGAGTGCTGGAACGAAACGCGCTTCGACATAAGCGGAGAACCTCCGGAGATGACTGGACCCGACACTCCGGCCGGGCTGGCCATTCCTTGGTAACCCGCACCCCCACCTATGCCCAAATGCCCCATCTACGAACAAAAGCCGTAGCGACACCCTCGGGAATTCGCTGCCGACGGTCCCGCGCACCCGCCGCCGGGACGCACCGAAACTCCTTTTTCGGACAGGTTTAACCCCAGCTCCAAACCGGTCGAACCGGACTAAACATAGCGATTCAGGCTCCTCCGCTTGGGGCCCCGAAACCCCCTCCCCACGCAGGGGCAAAGGTCCCTGCCGCGACCGCGGCACCCTCTCCTATCGCGGCTAGTAGGCCCCGAAAGGGCTGTGTGCCTTGTCACCGCCGGTGGGACCGAAGCCCGTCCGATCCGGGACCTTCGGCCGACGGGTGAAGTCGATTTCCGGTTCACCGTTCCGAGGTGCTCGGCACCGATCGCGGCCCGGGCACGGGGCACAACACGGGCACGGGCACGGGCACGGGGCACAGGGCAGCAAAAAGGGGCTGCCCCGGACCGTTTCTCACGGTTCCGGGGCAGCCCCTTCAGGCGCTCAGGCGCTCAGGCGCTCACACGCTTCGGCGCGTCCTCACACGTCCTTCGACATGTTCGGTCCCGCGCCGCCCGCCGCCTGCTCGATCGGGGGGACGTCGGGCAGAGCCGACTTCTCCTCGCCGCGGAAGGTGAACGCCTTCTCCTCGCCCTCGCCCTCGGTGCCGACGACCACGATGTGACCGGGGCGCAGCTCACCGAAGAGGATCTTCTCGGAGAGGATGTCCTCGATCTCGCGCTGGATCGTCCGGCGCAGCGGCCGGGCGCCCATCACGGGGTCGTAGCCCTTCTTCGCCAGGAGCGACTTGGCTTCCGAGCTCAGCTCGATGCCCATGTCGCGGTCCTTCAGGCGCTCGTCCACCTTGGCGAGCATGAGGTCGACGATCTGGATGATGTCTTCCTCGGTGAGCTGGTGGAAGACGACCGTGTCGTCTACACGGTTGAGGAACTCGGGGCGGAAGTGCTGCTTGAGCTCTTCGTTGACCTTGACCTTCATCCGCTCGTAGTTCGTCTTGACGTCGCCCTGGGCGGCGAAGCCCAGGTTGAAGCCCTTGGAGATGTCCCGGGTCCCGAGGTTGGTCGTCATGATGATGACCGTGTTCTTGAAGTCCACGACCCGGCCCTGGGAGTCGGTCAGGCGACCGTCCTCCAGAATCTGGAGCAGGGAATTGAAGATATCGGGGTGGGCCTTCTCGACCTCGTCGAAGAGGACGACGGAGAACGGCTTGCGGCGCACCTTCTCGGTGAGCTGGCCGCCCTCTTCGTAACCGACGTAACCGGGGGGAGAACCGAAGAGGCGGGAAACCGTGTGCTTCTCGCTGAACTCCGACATGTCGAGGGCGATCAGCGCGTCCTCGTCACCGAAGAGGAATTCGGCGAGCGTCTTCGACAGCTCCGTCTTACCGACACCGGACGGGCCGGCGAAGATGAACGAACCACCGGGGCGCTTCGGGTCCTTCAGACCGGCTCGCGTACGGCGGATCGCCTGCGAGAGGGCCTTGATGGCGTCCTTCTGGCCGATGACTCGCTTGTGGAGCTCGTCCTCCATGCGCAGCAGCCGGGAGGACTCCTCCTCCGTCAGCTTGAAGACCGGGATGCCGGTCGCGGTGGCCAGGACCTCGGCGATCAGCTCGCCGTCGACCTCGGCCACGACGTCCATGTCGCCGGCCTTCCACTCCTTCTCGCGCTTGGTCTTCGCGGCGAGGAGCTGCTTCTCCTTGTCGCGCAGGGACGCGGCCTTCTCGAAGTCCTGCGAGTCGATCGCGGACTCCTTGTCGCGGCGGACGCCCGCGATCTTCTCGTCGAACTCGCGGAGGTCCGGCGGCGCGGTCATCCGGCGGATGCGCATCCGGGAACCGGCCTCGTCGATCAGGTCGATCGCCTTGTCCGGCAGGAAGCGGTCCGAGATGTACCGGTCGGCCAGCGTCGCGGCCTGGACCAGCGCCTCGTCCGTGATGGAGACGCGGTGGTGGGCCTCGTAGCGGTCGCGCAGGCCCTTGAGGATCTCGATGGTGTGCGGCAGCGACGGCTCCGCGACCTGGATGGGCTGGAAGCGGCGCTCCAGCGCGGCGTCCTTCTCCAGGTGCTTGCGGTACTCGTCGAGCGTCGTCGCACCGATGGTCTGCAGCTCGCCGCGGGCCAGCATCGGCTTGAGGATGCTGGCGGCGTCGATCGCGCCCTCGGCGGCGCCCGCACCCACCAGGGTGTGGAGCTCGTCGATGAACAGGATGATGTCGCCGCGGGTGCGGATCTCCTTGAGGACCTTCTTCAGGCGCTCCTCGAAGTCACCGCGGTAGCGGGAGCCGGCGACCAGCGCACCGAGGTCCAGGGTGTAGAGGTGCTTGTCCTTGAGGGTCTCGGGCACCTCGCCCTTGACGATGGCCTGCGCCAGTCCCTCGACGACCGCCGTCTTGCCGACGCCGGGCTCGCCGATGAGAACCGGGTTGTTCTTGGTACGACGGGACAGCACCTGCATGACCCGCTCGATCTCCTTCTCGCGCCCGATGACCGGGTCGAGCTTGGATTCGCGAGCGGCCTGGGTGAGATTCCGGCCGAACTGGTCGAGCACCAGGGACGTGGAGGGCGTGCCTTCCGCGGGGCCGCCCGCGGTTGCCGCCTCCTTGCCGCCCGAGTACCCGGAGAGCAGCTGGATGACCTGCTGCCGCACCCGGTTCAGGTCGGCGCCCAGCTTCACGAGGACCTGGGCGGCGACACCCTCACCCTCGCGGATCAGGCCGAGCAGGATGTGCTCGGTGCCAATGTAGTTGTGGCCGAGCTGGAGGGCCTCACGGAGCGACAGCTCCAGGACCTTCTTGGCCCGGGGGGTGAAGGGAATGTGCCCGGACGGGGCCTGCTGGCCCTGACCGATGATCTCCTCCACCTGCTGGCGGACCGCCTCGAGCGAAATCCCGAGGCTCTCCAGGGCCTTAGCGGCGACACCCTCACCCTCGTGGATTAGGCCCAGGAGGATGTGCTCGGTGCCGATGTAGTTGTGGTTGAGCATCCGGGCTTCTTCCTGAGCCAGGACGACAACCCGCCGCGCGCGGTCGGTGAACCTCTCGAACATCGTTAATCGCTCCTCAGAGCGGTCAGGCAGTAAGGGGTCGGTCCCCTCCCTGTCCTTCCGCAGCTTAGTCCCGCAAGCGGGGACCGCTCATTCCAACTGCCGACACCGTCCTTGGCCTCCCGCCCCGAACGCCGACATCTGCTCCAACCCGATGGTGCGAGACGATGTTCCCGCAGGCCAGGCAGATACGCCCTTCGTCAGTACGCCGATGGCGAACGTGAGATGCCCGGGCCTGCGTGTCGCCCCTCCCCACTAGGGATGTCTTACCCGCTATTACAGACAGTCCATGCGGCGCACGCCGGTTCCCTCCGCTATGGGCGAACATATTTACGCTCCCTCATACGCCCCTACGCCCCCATGTCGGACACACTGCGCAACCGGTCGCGGACTCCGCGTAACCGTTGATGCGGCTCGGCCGTTCATCCGGCATGGCCATCGTCGTCCCGCCTCCCCCGCCGTCGTTCGCCGACGGGCGGAAGAGCCTAGACGCCTGCGCATGGTGGGCACGGTGGTACGAACGCGAGCTCGGCTGGGCAACGGAGGGCACCACACCGGTGCGGTTGCTGACCGGGCTGCGGTTCGACGTCCTGCAGGTGCCCGCGGCCGTCGGCCGTGCGGCGCTGCGGCGGGTCGGCCGGAGCGGGCCGGTGGCGCTGGCGGGCGCACGGATGAGCCTGCTGGTCGCGGCGGGAAGCGCCGACGAGCTGCCCGGGCTGCTCGACTGGCTGGAGTGGGGCGGAGTCACCCTCGCGCTGACCGCCATCGGTGCGGGCGGCCGGATCACCGCGCCGGTGCCGCCCGGCGGGGTGCCGAGCCGGCCGGGGGCCGCCGTATGGCTGCGGCCCCCCGGGCTGCGGCACGAGGAAGAGCCGGAGCTACCGGCCCTGAGCGGCCTCGGGAGCAGGGGTGGGGGTGCTCCCGATCTCGTACGGCTCGTGGACGCGGTGGCGACGGAATGCCACCGGGTCCGGTTGATGCGCGCCCGAACGGGGCGGTCGACCGATGAGTCGACAGCTCAGCCGTTGGCCTTCTCGTAAGCCTCACGGATGTCCGCGGGAACACGACCGCGGTCATTCACATTGTGACCGTTCTCGCGCGCCCACTTACGGATCTCCGCGGTGTCCTTGTTGCCACCCGTAACAGCGCGGCCCTTGCCGCGGCCGGCCGCCGCGCGGCCACCCGTGCGCCGGCCACCCTTGGTGTACGGCTCAAGAAGACCACGGAGCTTGTCCGCGTTGCTCGTGGTGAGGTCGATCTCGTACGTCTTGCCATCCAGAGCGAACGTGACGGTCTCGTCCGCCTCGCCGCCGTCGAGGTCATCGACAAGAAGGACCTGAACCTTCTGTGCCACCGGATTTCCTTTCATCGAAAATGCAGTACGCGGAAAGGAAACCGCTTTTCTCCGAAAAACACAAACCCTCGGGAGAGGTTCAGGATCGCAAGAAGACGGGAAACGTGCGCGATTCGGACATAGGGCTACGGCTTCTTGTGACGGTCACAGGTGCAGAAGCATCCGGCTGTTGCCCAAGGTGTTCGGCTTCACTCGTTCGAGACCCAGGAACTCTGCTACACCCTCGTCATAGGAACGCAGCAGCTCGCTGTAGACATCTCCGTCGACCGGCGTCTCTCCGATCTCCACGAAGCCGTGCTTCGCGAAGAAGTCGACTTCGAAGGTGAGACAGAAAACCCGGCGTACGCCCAGCCAGCGGGCGGTCTGCAGCAACTTGTCCAGTACTTGATGTCCGACTCCGGCGCCCCGGATGCCGTGGTCGACCGCGAGAGTGCGCACTTCGGCCAGGTCTTCCCACATCACGTGCAGTGCACCGCAGCCGATGACCCGGGCGTCCTCGTCGCGTTCCGCGATCCAGAACTCCTGGATGTCCTCGTAAAGAGTCACCGTCGCTTTGTCGAGGAGGATGCCTTCACGTACGTACCCGTCGAGGAGACGGCGGACCGATGCCACATCGCTGGTCCTGGCACGGCGGACGGTGATGGCCACGTTTATAACCGACGGTTCGGTACGCAAATCCGTATGCGGAAGCTCTGAGGACATACCCCGACGCTATCGCCCGGACTCCGGGCCCGTGCCATCGGCCGGATCTCCGGGCCGTTCATCGGTTGACTCATCGGTCGGTTCATCGGTCGGTTCATCCGCGGCTTCGCGCTTGCCTTCATCGGGCGCTTCCCGCGTCCGGGGCTCGGAGGGACCGGGCAGGTCGGGTCTGACGATCCGCATGGCGTCCCGGAGTGCCTCGCGCTGCTCGGCGGACATCATGCCGAAGAACGCGACGAGAGCGGCGGCGGGGTTGTCACTGCGCGACCAGGCCTCGTTCATCAGTGCGGCCGAGTACGCGGCACGGGTGGAGACCGCCGTATATCGATATGCGCGGCCATCTACTTCCCTGCGCACCCAGCCCTTCTGATGGAGATTGTCCATTACCGTCATGACGGTCGTGTAGGCGATGGAGCGTTCCTGCTGAAGGTCCTCGAGGACTTCCCGCACGGTGACCGGACGGTTCCATTGCCAGACCCGCGTCATCACGGCGTCTTCCAGATCTCCCAATTGGCGGGGCACAATGTCACTTTAGTGCTAGATGCCGGGAATGCTCGGTTATTTACGCAACGAAAGGGCGCACGACTCCTGACGAGTCGTGCGCCCTTTGCGTGCTGCGAGAAGCGGAGTGTCAGACTCCGTCGGTCCGGGGGGTCTGCTGGACGGACTCGGCGCGGCCGAGCACCGAGTCCACGGCCGCGTCCTCCTTGGCCTTGTTGGGACCGCCCTGGCTCTTGACGATCGTCACGACGAGGCCGATGAAGAAGGCGGCCATCACCACGGGGGGCACGAGCGCGGATACGTAGTCCATGGCGTCCAGAGTAGCGAGGCCGGTGCGGACCTCCGCGCACCCCCTCCGGCTCGCGGCGCGGCTATCCCGCGGCGCGCTGCTGCTGCGGCGGCGGGGCCGGGCGGCGGGGCGGGAAGACTTCGGAGGGCTTGGGCGCCGGGCGCCCGGGCGACGGGGCGGGCCGCCCCGGCCGGGCCGGGGCCACCGGGGTCTTCGGCTGTTCGGGTTCGGCTTCGTCGGCCCGGCCGCCGGGCAGGGCGAGAAGCCGGCTGCGGGGTGCGGGGGCCACCGCAGACACGGCACGTCCGGCGAGGCGGGCCCGTACCGAGCGCTCCGCGAGCACCTGGCAGCGCTCCAGGAGGGCCGCGACCACCGGTCTGTGACGCAGGGCGCGCAGTGCGGCGAGGTCGTCGGGACGGGGGTCGTATCCGCCCGCCAGGGCGTCCTGGAGCAGCTCCAGGTAGCCGCTGACGGAGCCGGGGAGGGCGTTGCGGTAGCGGACGAGGTCGGCGAGCAGGAACGTGCGCAGCCGTCCCGCCTCGCCGACCGCCTCGTCCACGGCGCCCGCCAGCCGCAGGCAGTCCTGGACGTCCTCGTCGGGCAGGGACGTGGGGTGAAGGGCGGTGGAGAGGGCGCGTCGGAGCACACGCAGCTCGTCCGCGCTGAACGCCATACCGCCGCGTGATCCGTAAGGCGTGGGCATAACGCGACAATACGTGCTAAATGGACAAAATCCGCTTAACGGGTCGTCGGCGGCGCGGCGGCGGTTCCCGGTCCGCCGCGCCGTTCCCGCAGGTACGCTCCGTAACCGCTACATCCGGGCGATGTTCCGCTCGTACACCAGGCGCAGACCGATGAGGGTGAGCCAGGGCTCGTGCTCGTCGATGACGGAGGACTCGCCCAACACCATCGGCGCAAGGCCGCCCGTCGCGATGACGGTGACGTCGTCGGGGTCGGCGGCCAGCTCCTTCTTCATCCGTGCGACCACACCGTCGACCTGGCCGGCGAAGCCGTAGATGATGCCCGCCTGCATCGCCTCGACCGTGTTCTTGCCGATCACGCTGCGCGGCCGGGCCAGCTCGATCTTGCGGAGCTGGGCGCCCTTGACGCCCAGCGCCTCGACCGAGATCTCTATGCCCGGCGCGATGACACCGCCGGTGTACTCGCCGCGGGCGGAGACCGCGTCGAAGGTGGTGGCCGTGCCGAAGTCGACGACGATCGCCGGACCGCCGTACAGGTCGACGGCGGCGACCGCGTTGATGATGCGGTCCGCGCCGACCTCCTTCGGGTTGTCCATCAGGATCGGCACCCCGGTCTTGATGCCCGGCTCGACGAGGATTGCGGGGACGTCGCCGTAGTAGCGGCGGGTCACCTCACGCAGCTCGTGCAGGACGGCCGGGACCGTGGAGCAGATCGCGATGCCCTCGATGCCGTCGCCCAGCTCCATGCCCAGCAGCGGATGCATGCCCATGAGGCCCTGGAGCAGCACCGCGAGCTCGTCCGCGGTGCGACGGGCATCGGTGGAGATCCGCCAGTGCTCGACGATCTCCTCACCGTCGAACAAGCCGAGGACGGTGTGGGTGTTGCCGACGTCGATGGTGAGCAGCATCAGGCGCCGGCCCCGTCGGTGTCGCGGAAGTCCAGACCGATGTCGAGGATCGGCGAGGAGTGGGTGAGCGCGCCGACGGCCAGGTAGTCGACGCCCGCCTCCGCGTAGGCGCGTGCGGTGTCCAGGGAGAGCCGGCCGGAGGACTCCAGGACCGCGCGGCCGCCGACCAGGGCGACCGCCTCGGCGGTCTGCAACGGGGTGAAGTTGTCCAGCAGGATCAGGTCGGCGCCCGCGTCGAGGACCTCGCGGACCTGCTGCAGGGTGTCGACCTCGACCTCGATCGGTACGTCCGGGAACTCGTCCCGTACCCGCTTGAAGGCCTCGGCCACGCCGCCGGCCGCGATCACGTGGTTGTCCTTGACCAGCGCCGCGTCCGACAGCGACATGCGGTGGTTGACGCCGCCGCCGCAGCGCACCGCGTACTTCTCCATGGCGCGCAGGCCCGGGGTGGTCTTGCGGGTGTCGCGGACCTTGGCCTTCGTGCCTTCGAGGACGTCGGCCCAGGCGCGGGTGGCGGTCGCGATGCCGGAGAGCCTGCAGAGCAGGTTGAGCGCGCTGCGCTCGCCGGTGAGCAGGTCGCGGGTGCGGGTGGTGACAGTCAGCAGCTTCTGGCCGGGGACGACGCGGTCGCCGTCCTCGACGTGGCGCTCGACCGCGAACTCGTCCGTGCAGACGATGGACAGGACGGCCTCGGCGACGCGCAGACCGGCCACGACGCCCGCCTCCCGGGCGGTGAAGTCGCCGGTGGCCACGGCGTCCTCGGCGACGGTCGCGACGGTGGTGACGTCGACCCCGCCGTCGAGGTCCTCCTCGACGGCGACGTGCGCGACGTCCTCGACCTGGACCGGGTCCAGGCCCGCGTCGGCCAGGAGCTGGGCAAGGTCGGGGTCGAGGCCGCACTCCAGGGGGTCGAGCCGGTAGTACTCGTCCTCGCCGCAGCCGCAGCCGTCCCCGCAGCCGCCCTGGGACGGTGCGGGCGCGCCGATCTGGATCAGCGGTACGTCCACGGGTGTGGGGCGCGGATTCTCTTCGGGCGTGCTCACGGTTACGGCTCCTCGGTGACGTCTACGGGGTGGATCAGGGGTGCTGCTGCTGCGCAGTCTGGTGCCTGCGCCGGGCGTACGGGCCCGAATGCCTCGGTCTCCGTCCGACGGAGGACGGGTTGACGCTCCGGGGTGAGCCGGACGACGAGGTGGCGGCGCCAGTTCTCGTCGTCGCGCTCGGGCCGGTCCTCGCGCCAGTGGCAGCCGCGGGTCTCCTCGCGCCGGCGGGCGGCGGCGACCAGGACGCGCGAGACGAGCAGCAGATTGGTGGCCTCCCAGGACTCGACGCCGGCCACCGCGACCTTGGGCTCGGCCTCGCCGGCGGCACGGGCGGCGCTGTCGTGCAGGGCCTCCAGTTCCTCGGCGGCGGTAGCCAGGCTCTCGGCGGAACGCAGGACTCCGGCACCCCGGGTCATGATCCGCTGGATCGTGCCGCGCGCCTCGGGGGCGAGCAGCGGCAAGGGGGCCGGGGAAGGCGAGGAGGCCGGGTGGGGCGAGGAGGCGGGGAGGGGTGAGGGGGCGGGGCGGGGGCTTCGGCCGGCGGTCGCGGCGCCCGCGCGGGGCCGGTCCTCGATGATGTCCGCCGCGATGCGCTCGGCAAAGACGAGGCCCTCCAGGAGGGAGTTGGACGCCAGCCGGTTCGCGCCGTGCACGCCGGTGCACGCGACCTCGCCGCAGGCGTACAGACCGGGCACGGTCGTACGCCCCCGCAGGTCGGTACGGATGCCGCCGGAGGCGTAGTGCGCGGCGGGTGCGACGGGGATGGGTTCGGTGATCGGGTCGATGCCGTGGGCGCGGCAGGCCGCCAGGATGGTGGGGAAGCGCCGTTCCCACATCTCGGCGCCGAAGTGACGGGCGTCGAGATACATGTGCTCGGTGCCGTGCAGCTGCATCTGGCGGGTGATGGCCTTGGCGACGATGTCGCGCGGGGCCAGTTCCGCCAGTTCGTGCTGCCCGGTCATGAAGCGCGTACCGGACGCGTCGACGAGATGGGCGCCCTCGCCCCGTACCGCCTCCGACACGAGGGGCTGCTGGCCCTCGGAGTCGGCGCCGAGGAAGAGGACCGTCGGGTGGAACTGGACGAATTCGAGGTCGGAGACCTCCGCGCCGGCCCGCAGCGCCAGGGCCACGCCGTCGCCGGTGGAGACCGCCGGGTTGGTGGTGGCGGAGAAGACCTGGCCCATGCCGCCGGTGGCGAGGACCACGACGGGGGCGCGGACCGCGCCGACGCCGTCGTGCTGGCCCTCGCCCATGACGTGGAGGGTGACGCCCGCGGTACGGCCCTCGTCGTCGGTGAGGAGGTCGAGGACAAGGGCATTCTCAACGGTGTGCAGGGCGGCTTCGCGGACCGCCTTGACCAGGGCGCGGGAGATCTCGGCGCCGGTCGCGTCACCGCCCGCGTGGGCGATGCGGCGGCGGTGGTGGCCGCCCTCGCGGGTCAGCGCGATGTCGCCGCTGTCCGTGGTGTCGAAGTGGGCGCCGGTTCCGATCAGCCGGCGCACGGCGTCGGGGCCCTCGGTGACCAGGGTCCGTACCGCGGCCTCGTCGCACAGGCCCGCGCCCGCGACCAGGGTGTCGTCCAGATGCTGCTGGGGCGTGTCGCCCTCGCCGAGTGCCGCGGCGATGCCGCCCTGCGCCCAGCGGGTGGAGCCGTCGTCCAGGCGGGCCTTGGTGACGACGACGGTGGCGAGACCCGCGGCCGCGCAGCGCAACGCGGTGGTGAGACCGGCCACGCCGGATCCGACGACCACGACGTCGGCGTCGATGGACCAGCCGGGGGCAGGGGCGGTCAGCCGTATTCCGGTCACGTGGTGGCTCCGAAGGTCAGCGGGATGTTGTCGATGAGGCGGGTCTTGCCGACCTTCGCCGCGACGGCGAGGATCGCGTCGCCGGTGGTGCGGTCGTCGGGGATCTCGGTGAAGTCGGCCGGGTCCACAAGTGCCAGGTAGTCCAGGGCGAGCGGCGGCTGTTCGGCGGACGCGTCGTCGAGGATCAGTCGCGCGGCGGCGCGCACCGCGGCGGGTCCGTCCACGGGGCGGGCCAGGGCCACCGCCTGGGTGTCGGCGGCGGCGCGGGTCTCGCCGAGCGCGGTGAGCGCGGCGGCCCGGCCGGTGGTCGCCGTGGTGGTCTGCGCGCGGGCGTGCAGCGCCTGCTGGGCGGCGAGCCTGTCGCGCGCCGCGAACAGGGCCCGGGACAGGGCGAGGGCGGTGTGCCGCTCCTCGGCGTCCAGGAAGCGGTTGCGGCTGGAGAGCGCGAGGCCGTCCGGCTCGCGGACCGTCTCCACGCCGACGATCTCCACGGGGAAGTTCAGATCGCGCACCATGCGGCGGATCAGCGCCAGCTGCTGGGCGTCCTTCTGCCCGAAGAACGCGGCATCGGGGCGGGTGAGGTGCAGCATCTTGGCGACGACGGTGAGCATTCCGTCGAAGTGCCCCGGCCGGGACGCGCCTTCGAGCCGCTCGCCCATCGGGCCCGCCGAGATCCGGACCTGCGGCTCACCGCCGGGGTACACCTCGTCGACGGACGGCGCGAAGACCGCGTCCGCCCCGGCGGCACCGGCCACGGAGAGATCGGCGTCGAGGGTCCGTGGGTAGCGCTCCAGGTCGGCGGCCTCGCCGAACTGGAGCGGGTTGACGAAGACGGTGACGACGACCTGGCCGCCCGGGCCCGCGGCCGCGCGTGCGGTACGGATCAGGGTGGCGTGGCCCTCGTGGAGGGCGCCCATGGTCATGACGACGGCCCGCACCCCCTTGAGCGGCGCGAACCCGGCGAGCTCGGCAGCCGTACGGAGGAGGGTGGCCGCGTGGGCGGCGCCGGGGGCCTGCGGCGAGGCGGCGGGGCGGGAAGCGGGGGGCATGGGGGGCATGGGGGGCATGGGGGACTGAGCGGGCCGGGGCGGTGGGGTGGGCTTGTGCGACTGGGCTGTCGGAGGCGTGGCGCCCCGCGTGTGCGGTGCGTCGGGCCTGCCGGTCGTGTTGGTCATCGGGGCTCCTGTGATCCCGCGCCGCCCACGGTGTCGGCGCCGTCGGCCAGCACGCCGAGGAGGGCCTCGGCCAGCTCCGGCTTGAGCATGCCGTGGGCGAGCGCGCGGTCGGCCGTGGCGCGGGCCATCGCGAGGTAGCCGGCCACGGCCTGCGGAGCGTGCCGGCGCAGCTCGCTCATGTGCGCGGCGACCGTACCGGCGTCGCCTCGGGCCACCGGACCGGTCAGGGCGGCGTCACCGGAGCGCAGGGCGTTGTCGAGGGCGGCGCCGAGGAGGGGGCCGAGCATCCGGTCGGGTGCGGCGACCCCGGCCGTACGCAACAGCTCCATCGACTGGGCGACCAGCGTGACCAGGTGGTTCGCGCCGAGAGCGAGCGCCGCGTGGTAGAGCGGGCGGGACTCCTCCGCGATCCATTCGGGCTCGCCGCCCATCTCGATGACCAGCGCCTCCGCGGCGAGCCGCAGCTCCTCGGGGGCGGTCACGCCGAAGGAACAGCCGGCCAGCCGCTGGACATCGACGGAGGTGCCGGTGAACGTCATCACCGGGTGCAGGGCGAGCGGCAGGGCACCGGCCCGCATGGCCGGGTCCAGCACCCGTGTCCCGTACCGTCCCGAGGTGTGGACGAGCAGCTGTCCCGGCCGCACCGAGCCCGTCTCGGCGAGGCCCTCGACCAGGCCGGGCAGGGCGTCGTCCGGAACGGTCAGCAGCACCAGCTCGGCGCGCGCGAGTACTTCGGCGGGCGGCACCAGCGGTACGTCGGGGAGCAGGGTGGCCGCCCGGCGAACCGACGCGTCGGAGACGCCCGACACGGCGACCGGTCGGTGCCCGGCGAGCTGCAGGGACGCGGCGAGAGCAGGGCCGACGCGGCCCGAGCCCACGACGCCGACCGTGAGTCGGGCGGGGCGGTCCCTCGCGTCGAGGGGCTCCTTGGGGGTTGATGCATTCACGCGGTGGTGACCTTCCGTTCCAGTCCGCGGGGGGTACCGGACGATTTCTCTGCATGCTACGCCAGCGTTTCGCCCCGGCCCCTGGCTGTCCACAGCCTGTGGGAAAACTCCCGGCGGGCGCTCGGCCCGAGGTCCCTGTGAGCCCGAAAAACGTGCGGACTCCGGCTGCTGCCTGCGTGATGATCGTCCCATGACAGAGATAGCAGAGACGGCAGAGACGGCGAGCACGGAAGAGCAGGCACGGCACCCGGAGGGGGATGCGCAGGCACAGGAACAGTCGCCGGAGGACGTGCAGCGGCTGCGCAGGCTGAAGGCCCGGCGTGCGGCCGAGCGGGTCCTGATCAGGGTGCCCGTGCACCTCCCGCTCGGTGAACGGCTGGCCGCGCTGGCGGCGGGGGCCGCAGCGGTCACCGATCTCGACCGTCCTGCGGACGTATACGGCGATGGCGTCGTCGCCGAACTGGAGCAGCGGATCGCGGACCTGCTGGGCATGGAGGCCGCCGCGTTCTTCCCGACCGGGACGATGGCGCAGCAGGTCGCGCTGCGCTGCTGGGCCGGGCGGACCGGAAATTCCACCGTGGCGCTGCACCCCCTGGCCCACCCCGAGGTGCACGAACGCGGCGCGCTGGGAGCGGTGAGCGGGCTGCGTACCGTCCATCCGACGTCCGAGCCCAGGCCGCCCACGGCGCAGGAGATCCGCGACTTCGCCGAGCCGTTCGGCACGCTGATGCTGGAGCTGCCGTTGCGTGATGCCGGTTTCGTCCTGCCGACGTGGGAGGAGCTGGAGGCCGTGGTGGCGGCCGCCCGGGAACGCGATGCGGTGGTGCATGTCGACGGCGCGCGGCTGTGGGAGTGCGCCCCCCACTTCGGGCGGGAGCTGCCGGAGATCGCGGCGCTCGCGGACAGTGTGTACGTCTCGTTCTACAAGACCCTCGGCGGAATCTCCGGGGCCGCGCTGGCCGGCCCCGAGTCCCTGATCCAGGAGGCCCGCACCTGGCGCCACCGGTACGGCGGGCAGCTCTTCCAGCAGTTCCCGGCGGCGCTCGCCGCGCTGATCGGCCTGGACCAGGAGCTGCCGATGCTGCCGTCGTACGTGGCCCAGGCGAAGGTGGTGGCCGGGGCACTGGCCGAGGGCTTCGCGGCGGCCGGCGCCGGGTGGTTCCGGGTGCATCCGGAACCACCGCACACGCACCAGTTCCAAGTGTGGCTGCCGTACGAGGCGGACGTCCTGACGGAGGCGGCGGTGCAGCAGGCGGAGGAGACGGGCGTGGCGCTCTTCCAGAACTGGCACCCCGCGGCCGCGGGCCCGCCCGGGGTGGCGTTCACCGAGGTCACGGTGGGCCGGGAAGGGCTGGAGTGGACGGCACAGGACGTACGGGAGGCGGTGGCGGAGTTCATGAACCGGGTGGTGGCTCAGCTCCGTTCGTCGGACTGACGTCCGTCGGGCCGTGCGGACCAGGTGCGGCGGCGGTAGCGGCCGTAGTGGTCCCGGACGGCCCGCAGCACGGCCCGGTCGTGCCGGCCCGGCGGTGCCGGCGGCGGTTCACCGTGCCGGGCCGCGCGGTAGCTGTCGATCACGTGCTGTTGAAGGGCGTTCATGGCCTCGGCGTGGGCCGGGACCGGCCCACGGCGCTCGTCGATTGACGAGCGGCGTCAAGTGGCGCGTGGCCTTCAGCGCTCACCCCGCACTATGGAGGGGTGAGCGTGCACATCGACATCGTGGGGCTGGCGCCCGGGAGCATCGTCTTCGAGACCTCTCCCCTCGCCGAGCTGGGGCTGGCCCTGCATGCCCTCTCCGAGCCCGGACACCACCCGGGGCTGCACGGCTGGGCGACGGCGACCGCCAGTGCGCTGGAACCCGACCTCGCCGACCGGCTGCACGAGGCCGAGTTCCTGTGGCGCAACACGTTCTCGGACATCTTCCTGGCGTTCGCCGGAGTGCGTGGCGGCAACGGCAGGACGGGCGCGAACCTCGCCGAGGACCTGGACATCCTCGACCGGCTGGACGACGAGCGGTTCGTCGCCGCGGCCCTGGAGTTCACCTGCTCCAGCCTGTACGGGATCGGCGCGCCCTCCCCGCTCAGCGACGCGCTGATGCGCGCCCGCGCCCTGGACATGGCGGCGGCGCGCGGCCCCCAGCAGGTGGAATTCGCCCAGCAGCTGCTGGACGATCCCGCCCCCGTACGCCACTGGATCCGCCGCCTGTTCGAGGACTGCGACCAGGCGTTCTTCGCCGACACCTGGCGGCGGGTGCGGGTCCAGCTGGTCGCCGACGCCCGGCACAAGACGGATCTGCTGCGGCGAAAGGGGCTCGGCGAGGCGGTGGGCGCGGTGTCCCCGGCACTGTCGCTCGACGAGGCAGGGACCCGGATCAGCGCCGACAAGCTGACCGAGGGCCGGGCCAACGCGGCGGACCCGGCTGTCGGCCGCCCCGGGCTCACCCTCGTCCCGTCCGCCTTCGGCTGGCCGCACCTGAACCTGCTGTACGCGCCCGGCTGGCGCCCGGTGATCCACTACCCGGTGCACCACCCCGAGCTGCCCTCCCCTGCCTCCGTGGAACTGCTCCAGCTGCGCATGGAGGCACTGGCCCACCCGATGCGGATGCGCCTGTGCCGCCATCTCGCCCGTTCCCCGTACACGACCGGCGAACTCGCCGAGACGTACGGCATCACGGCGCCCGAGGTCTCCCGGCACCTCGCCGCGCTGAAGAAGGCGGGCCTGGTCACCACCCGGCGGCGCGGCCGGTACGTGCAGCACCAGCTGGACCTGACCGTGGTGGCGCGGCTCGGCAGCGACTTCCTGGAGGGCATCCTGCGCTGAGCGGCGCTCCCGATTCGCGCCGGGCGACGACCGGCCCGACCAGCCGCGTCGACCGGCCCGACCGGCTGTCGGCCGTATCGACCGGCTGGACCAGCCGTCGGCCGTATCGGCCGGCTCAGTCGAAGCGGATGTGTTTGATCCCCGTCCACGTGCGCCGCACCCGGTGCCGCAGCGCGCTGTCCGTGTCCGGCAGGATGCTCAGCCCCGCCGATCCGGCGATCCGGTCGGCGACCTGCGGGACCGTCAGCCGGTCGGTGGCGAGGTGTTCGGCGAACTCCGGCTCCGCGAGCCGTTCGAGGCAGTGATCCAGCTTCGCCACGGCGAAACTCTCCCGCTTCAGCCCCCGCCCGAACCCGCGTTCGCTCAGCCGCCGCAGCACCGTGGCCCGTTCGGCGAGCAGCGCGAAGTGGTGCACGGTGTGCCCGTCGTCGCGCAGCCGTCCGATGATCTCGGCGAAGTAGCCGGGGTCGACGAGCGTCATCGGGGCGATCACCGGTCCCGGATGACCCCGCAGCGCCAGTCCCAGCACCTCGCGCACGCCGTCCCGCCAGGCCGTCAGGTCCTGGAAGTCACCGCGTAGTCGCGGCGGAAGCATCCGGTGCAGCCCGAACCCGACGTGCTCGGGGTCGCAGACCACGCTGCCGGGCAGTCGCCGGTTCAGCTCGTAGGCCGTGTGCGTCTTGCCGCCGCCGAACGGCCCGTTGATCCAGAGCAGCGCCCCCACGGTTCAGCCCATCCCGCCGCCGGCCCTGACCAGCCCCGTCTCGTACGCGAGGACGACGACCTGCACCCGGTCGCGCAGGCTCAGCTTGGTGAGGATGCGGCCCACGTGCGTCTTCACGGTCGCCTCGGAGAGCACCAGGCGTGCCGCGATCTCGCCGTTCGACAGTCCCTGCGCGACCAGCAGCATCACTTCGCGTTCACGTTCGGTGAGCTTCGCGATGCCCTTGTGCTGCGGTTCGCTGGTGCCGCTCGGCAGCAGCGATGAGAAGCGGTCCAGGAGCCGGCGGGTGGTGGACGGGGCGACGACGGCGTCGCCGCTGTGCACGGAGCGGATGGCGGCGAGCAGTTCGGCGGGCGGCACGTCCTTGAGCATGAAGCCGCTGGCCCCGGCCTTCAGCCCGGAGAAGGCGTACTCGTCGAGGTCGAACGTGGTCAGGATGAGCACCTTGGGCGCATCCGGCTGCGCGCAGATGCGCCGGGTGGCCTCGACACCGTCCAGCCTCGGCATCCGGACGTCCATCAGCACCACGTCGACGGCGGTGGCGCGCAGGATCCCGATCGCCTCCGCGCCGTCGCCGGCCTCGGCCACGACCTCCATGTCCGGCTGGGCGGCGAGCACCATCCGGAAGCCGGTGCGCAGCAGCACCTGGTCGTCGACGAGCATCACGCGGATCGCCATGAGGGGTCCTGTCTCCTGTCTGTCCTGCGCCTGTACTGCTTTTCTGTACCGCGTCACTTCTGTACCGCGTCTGTCCTGCGCCTGTACTGCGTCTCTGTACCGCGTCCGTCCCGCGTCCGTCCCGGGTCCGGGAAATGCCGGAGGTCTAGTGGGCCGCCTTGAGCGGCAGCAGGGCGCTGATCCGGAACCCGCCGCCGGGCCGCGGCCCGGCGTCCAGCGTGCCGCCGACCATGCCGACCCGTTCGCGCATGCCGATCATTCCGTGGCCCGCGCCGTCGGCGCCGCCGTCCACGTACAGCTCGTGCGCCGCGCCCCGCCCGTCGTCCTCGACCAGCAGCCCGAGCCCGTCGTCGAAGTAGACCAGCCGCACACTGGCCCCGGCGTCCGGACCGCCGTGCTTACGGGTGTTGGTCAGCGCCTCCTGCACGATGCGGTACGCGGTCAGCTCGACCCCGCTGGGCAGCGGCCGCGGGGTGCCCTCGATCTTGAAGTCGACGGCCAGCCCGGTCTTCCTGACCTGCTCGATGAGATCCTTGATCTGCTCGACGTCGGGCTGCGGGACGTACTCCCCGCTCTCCGGGGCGTCCCCGGTCCGCAGCACCCCGAGCAGCCGCCGCATCTCCGCGAGGGCCTGCCTGCCGGTGCTGGAGATGGTCTCCAGGGCCTGCCGCGCCTGGTCGGGGGCCGCGTCCATGACATACGCCGCGCCGTCGGCCTGCACCACCATCACCGAGACGTTGTGCGCGACGACGTCGTGGAGTTCGCGGGCGATACGGGCCCGCTCGGCGGCCACCGCGACCTTCGACTGCGCCTCGCGCTCCCGCTCCAGCCGGGCCGCGCGCTCCTCCAGCTGGCTGAAGTAGGCGCGCCGGGTACGCATCGAGTCGCCGAGCACCCAGGCGAGCACGAACGGCACGGTCAGCACGATGACGACAAAGACCTGCTGGGGCCAGCCGGGGTGCGGTGTGTCCTGCGGCCAGCGCAGCTGGGCGGCACCGGCCGCGCACAGGGCGCAGACCAGCGCGAGCCGGGACGCCCACCGCTCCCCGAGGGCGGCCACGGTGAAGACGATCACCAGCATCGCGAAGTTCACGACGCCGGGGATGACCCCGAACGCCAGTTGCACGACGCCCATCGCGATGGCGAGCAGCAGCATCTTCTCCGGCGCGCGCCGGCGCAACGCGACGACGGTGCAGAGCCCGATGCTGATCAGCAGGGTGGCCGGCCGCCCGCCCGCGCGATCCGCAGGCGCCACCATGGACAGGCCGGAGAGCCCGAGGAGGAAGACGGCCCAGAAGCCGTCGACGCCCGTCGGGTGTCTGCGGATGAAGTCGTAGAGGCGCTGCACGTAACCCAGCGTAGGGACAGGCGACAGGTGCACGGGTCAGCCGAAGGGCCGATCCGGCTCCAGGGACCGTACTCCCCAAGGTGGAGACTTGGAAACGTGACGGATGAGTGGCGTGGGTGGCAGGAGGCGGCAGAGACCGCTTTGTACGGAGACGGGGGCTTCTACCGGAGCCCGGAAGGGCCGGCGGGCCACTTCCGTACCTCCGTCCACGCGTCCCCGCTGTTCGCCTCGGCCGTCGCCCGGCTGCTGGTCAGGACGGCACGGGAGCTCGGCACCGACTCGGTCGACCTGGTGGACCTGGGGGCGGGGCGGGGCGAACTGCTGACGGGGGTGCTGGCGGCTCTGCCGGCCACGGGCGCCGACGGTCTCGCCGTACGGGCGTACGCCGTGGAGCTCGCCGCCCGCCCCGACGGTCTGGACCCCCGGATCGAGTGGGTCGCCGAACCGCCGTCGGGAACGCGCGGACTGCTGTTCGCCAACGAGTGGCTGGACAACGTCCCGACCGATGTCGCCGAGACCGATGCGGACGGCGTGGACCGGTATGTCCTCGTCCGGACGGCGGACGGTGCGGAACGGCTGGGCGGGCCGGTGTCCGGGGCCGACGCCGCGTGGCTGCGCCGCTGGTGGCCGTCGGCCGGACCGGGCAGCCGGGCCGAGATCGGGCGCCCGCGCGACGAGGCCTGGGCGCGGGCGGTGGCCACGCTGGCCGAGGGGCTCGCCGTGGCGGTGGACTACGCCCACGTACGGGAGGCGCGGCCCCCCTTCGGCACGCTGACCGGCTTCCGGTCCGGCCGCGAGGTGCGACCGGTGCCGGACGGCAGCTGCGACCTCACCTCGCACGTGGCCCTGGACGCGTGCGCGACGGCGGCCGGGGGCGGGACGGTGCTCCCCCAGCGCGAGGCGCTGCACGGCCTCGGCATCGATGGCGGACGCCCGCCCCTGGCCCTGGCCTCGGCCGACCCGGCCGGCTTCGTACGGGCCCTCGCCTCTGCGGGCGAGGCGGCGGAACTCACGGCCCGGGGCGGCCTGGGCGACTTCGGCTGGCTGATGCACCGAAGAATCAGCCCCTCCTGCGATTGAGGCACGGGGCCCGGGGCAGCGCCCCGGTCAGACCAGCCCCTCCGGCGCTTGAGGCGCGGGGGCCCGGGGCAGCGCCCCGGTCAGACCAGCCCCGTCGGCGCTTGAGCCGCGGGGCCCGGGGCAGGGCCCCGGACGCTCAGGGAATACTGGCGGTATGACGGAGACGACAGTCGGCATCGGCGGCGCAGCGGAGAGCACCGACATGGTGCTCAACATCGGCCCCCAGCACCCCTCCACCCACGGCGTGCTCCGTCTGCGCATCGTCCTCGACGGCGAACGCATCCAGCACGCCGAACCGGTCATCGGCTACATGCACCGCGGCGCGGAGAAGCTGTTCGAGGCCCGCGACTACCGGCAGATCGTGATGCTCGCCAACCGCCACGACTGGCTGTCGGCGTTCTCCAACGAGCTGGGCGTCGTGATGGCCGTCGAGCGCATGCTCGGCATGGAGGTCCCGGAGCGCGCGGTCTGGACGCGGACCCTGCTCGCCGAGCTGAACCGGGTCCTGAACCATCTGATGTTCCTCGGCTCGTACCCGCTCGAACTCGGCGGGATCACTCCGGTGTTCTACGCCTTCCGCGAGCGCGAGGAGCTCCAGGCCGTGATGGAGGAGGTCTCCGGCGGCCGGATGCACTACATGTTCAACCGGGTCGGCGGCCTCAAGGAGGACCTCCCCGCGGGCTGGCTCGGCCGCGCCCGGGACGCCATCGCCTCCGTCCGGTCCCGGATGGACGTGTACGACGACCTGGTGCTCGGCAACGAGATCTTCCGGGGCCGCACCCGTGGCGTGGGCGTGCTGTCCGCCGGGGCCGTGCACGCGTACGGGGTGTCCGGGCCGATCGCCCGCGCCTCGGGCGTCGACTTCGATCTGCGGCGCGACGAGCCGTATCTCGCGTACGGGGAACTCCAGGACACCCTCAAGGTCGTCACCCGCACCGAGGGCGACTGTCTGGCCCGCTTCGAATGCCTGCTGGAGCAGACGCACAACGCCCTGGATCTGGCGGACGCCTGCCTGGACCGGATGGCCGGCCTGGCGCCCGGCCCGATCAACCAGCGGCTGCCCAAGGTGCTGAAGGCCCCCGAGGGCCACACCTACGCGTGGACCGAGAATCCGCTCGGCATCAACGGCTACTACCTGGTGTCCAAGGGTGAGAAGACCCCGTACCGGCTGAAGCTCCGCTCCGCGTCGTACAACAACATCCAGGCGCTCACCGAGCTGCTGCCGGGCACGCTGGTCGCCGACATGGTGGCGATCCTGGGCTCGCTCTTCTTCGTCGTCGGCGACATCGACAAGTAGGCCCGACCGGCCCGGCCCCGGCTGCGCGGCGTCTACGAGATGGCGCTGCGCAGCTCCACCACATCGAGCTGCTCGGTCTCGTCGTGCGCGGTCAGGTCGATGACCTTGCCGACGGCCCGGTTCCCGGTCGTGCCCGTGCGGTGCGCGGCCAGTGCCTCCTCGCCCACCACGTCCGCGAGGTCCTCGTTCTGCACGGACTCGATCGCGGCGCGCGCCTTCTGCGTACCGAAGAAGTCGAAGCTGCCCTGCGGCACCGGATGGCGGCGCAGCGCCGCGTGCGGAGCGATCGGGCTGGCGGCCGGCACGGCGCGCGCCGCGGGCAGCGCGGCGGACGGCCGGGGCGCCGGAAGGGCGGTCGTCGGACGGAGGTGCTGTGCTCCGGACGCGTCCGGGGCCGCCGCGTGCTTCCCCTGCCGCTCCTCCGCCTCCCGGGCGCGCTCCGCGAGATCCCGCTTCCTGGCCTGCTCGGCGGTACGGCGCGCCTCCTGGAGGGCCCCGTTGCGCGAGAGGTCCTCCAGCGCCTGGGCGGCGCGCAGATAGGCGGCCGGCGTCGGTGTGCTGCGCGCCGCGGGCAGTTCCCGGGGAGTCGCGGCTTCGAGCGCGAGCTGCCTGCGGCCCTCCAGCGCACTGGCCCGCTCGGTCTCGGCGTTGGCGTACCGCCGCAGCAGCGCGGCGTGCTCCCCGCGCAGGTTGGCGAGCTCCACGCGCTTGCGGCGCAGCTTCGTCTCCAGCCGGGCGCGCAGCTCCCGCGACTCCTCCAGGTCGGCCTCCAACTCGGCCATGCGCTCCTCGGCCCGCCATTCGTCACCGGCTCGGGCGCGCGTCAGCTCCGCGAGACGGCGGCCCGCGTCCCGGTCCCAGCTGCGCATCAGATACGCGCCGGTCACGGCCGCGGCCGCCGCGGCGGCCACCAGACCGCGCAGGATCAGGGGCTCGGCGAGCAGCCAGGCGCCCCCCGCACAGAGAACCGACACTCCGACAACGGCCGAGGGCGGAAGGATTCTGTGCAGAGGTGGCGAATGGCGATGACGTCCACGTGGCATGGCCTGAAATTTACCGTGCGCAGGACGCACTTGGGGAGCCGCCGGCCAATCTGTTCCCACCCGGTTACCTGACGGTCCCCCATCCTCGATCTCTACTTCTTGATGAGGCCCTTCGACCGCAGATAGTCCTTGGCCGCGTCGGCGGGCTTTGCGCGCTCGGCATCCACCTTGCGGTTCAGTTCCGCGAGATCCTCGGTGGTGAGGGCCTTGGTGAGCTTGCCGAGTGCGTCGGCAATGTCCTGGGAACCCGCGTCCTTGGCATTGACGACCGGCAGAACGTTGTCCGCGTTCTGGAGCTTCTTGTCGTCCTCCAGGAACACCAGGCCGTAGCTGTCGAGCACCGCATCCGTGGTGGTGGTGAGGACCAGCTGGTCCTTGCCGTCCTTGACGGCCTGCTTGGACTGCGGTGTACCGACTCCCTTGGGGTCGATGCCGGTGACATTGATGCCGTACGTCTTCTTCAGGCCCGGCGCGCAGAACGGCCGCACCTCGCACTCGTCACCCGCCGCGATCTTCACTTCGGTCTTCGACCTGCCGAGATCCGAAAGCGTCTCGAGCTTGTTCTTCGCGGCGAATTCCTTGGTCACCGCGAAGGCGTTCTGGTCGACGGCTCCGCCGGCCGGGAGGACCTTCAGTCCGCGCGGAGTGGCGAGCTTCTCCAGCGCCGCGACCGTGGCGGCCGCGTCACCGGAGGCGACCGGCTTCTTCTCGGCCGCCTTCGCACCGTTCACCTTGGCGTTGAGGAATTCGGCGATCGTCGCGGCGTATTCGGGGACGACGTCGATCTCGCCCTTCTCCAGGGACGGTTCGTACAGTTCCCGGTTGGCCACCGTGGTGACCGAGGTGCTGTATCCGGCGTCGCCCAGGATCTGTGCGTACAGCTCCGCGAGGACCTTGGACTCGGTGAAGGACGCCGCGCCGACGACGAGCGAACCCTTCTTGCCGGAGCCGCCGCCGGAGTCGCCGGAGGACGCCGAGCCCGCCTTGTCCTTCTCCAGGCTGTCGCCGCCGCAGGCGGCGAGCGAGCCGGCCAGCGCGACCATGCCGATGACCGCGCCCGCTATTCGCGAGGTCTTGCTCATGAGGTGTTCTCCGTCCACAGCAACAGGGCTATTTGAGATGAGATCCGGGGATCGAGGATCGAGGATCGGGGATCGGGGATCGGGGATCGGGGATCGAAGGTCCGGGGGCCGGGGGCCGGGGGGGCGGGGGCGTCATGCCGTCCTGCGGCGGCGCAGCGGTGACAGCAGCCGGTCCAGACCCACCAGCACCGCCTCCACCAGCAGGGCGAGTACGGCGACGAGCAACGCCCCCGCGACCACCTGCGGTGTGTTGTACGTGTTGAATCCGGCGGTGATGATCCGGCCGAGGCCGCCCTGGCCGACCATCGCGGCGATCGTCGCCGTGGCGACCACCTGGACCGCGGCCGAGCGCAGCCCGGTCATGATCATCGGGTAGGCCAGCGGCAGCTCGACCCGCACGAAGAGCTGGCCGCCGGACATTCCCATGCCCCGCGCCGCCTCGGCCACCGACCGGTCGACCTCCGTCATCCCGACATAGGCGTTGGTGAGCAGCGGCGGCACGGCGAACAGCACCAGCGCGGTGATCGTCGGCACGTATCCGGCGTTGCGCAGCGGCGAGACCATGAAGAGGGCCAGCACCGCGAAGACCGGAACCGCCCGCCCCACATTGGAGATGTTGACGGCCAGCGCACCCCCCTTCCCGATGTGCCCGAGGTACAGGGCGACCGGCAGCGCGATCACACAGGCCAGGGCGAGCGCGACACCGCTGACGTACAGATGCTCGGCGAGCCGGTGGGCCGCCCCGCTCTCCCCCGTCCAGTTGGCGCCGGTCGTGAGCCAGGTCCAGGCCTCGCCGAGAACTCCCATCGTTCAGACCGCCTTTGCCGTGGCACCCGCGACCGCACTCTCGCCCGCGCGAGTGGTACGTATTCGGGTCCAGGGGGTCAACAGCCGCTGGAGGCCCAGCAGCAGCAGATCGGCGACGACCGCGAGCAGTACGCACAGGACCGACGCGGTGAGCACCTGGGCCTTGAAGAAGCTGGGCAGGGCGTCCCCTATGAGGTTGCCCAGGCCGCCTCTGCCGATGATCGATCCGACCGTCGTCAGCGCGATCGTCGAGACGGTGGCGATCCGTATACCTGCCATCAACGCGGGCATGGCAAGAGGGAGTTCGACCTCCCACAGCAGCCGGACCGGCCCATAGCCCATCCCCTTCGCGGCTTCCTTCGCCTCCTGCGGAACCGCTTCGAGGCCCGCCAGGATGTTCCGCACGAGAATGGTCAGGGAATACAGCACCAGGCCGGTGACGACCAGCGCCGCGGAGAGACCGAACAGCGGCAGCAGCAGCGAGAACATCGCGAGGGAAGGCACGGTGTACAGCACCGTGGTCAGCCCCAGCACCGGTCCGGCGAAGCGGCGGCTGCGGCGGGCGACCAGCGCCAGCGGAAACGCCACCACGAGCCCGATCAGCACCGAGACCACGGTGATCCAGATGTGCTGGACCGTCGCATCGGTCAACTCCTGGCTGCGGGAACGGAGATACTCCCCGCAGATCCAGTCGTTCGTGACCATGCAGTTCTGTGCAGCAGCCATCCGTCCCCCACCTCCCGATTACCGCTCGTACCGAAGTGCCGAAGCACCGGCGCACCCGAAGTACCGATGTCCAGCGACCCTATCCCCGACCACTGACAATCGCCGAGGCCGTTGTATTCCAGCAACATGTCCTTCACAGAACACGCGCGACAATGGGGAACCATGATCCGTTTCGAGCACGTCACCAAGCGGTACGCGGACGGCACCACCGCCGTCGACGACCTTTCCTTCGAGGTCGCCGAGGGTGAACTGGTCACGCTCGTCGGACCGTCGGGCTGCGGCAAGACGACCACCATGAAGATGGTGAACCGGCTGATCGAACCGACCGGGGGCCGGATATTCCTCGACGGGGACGACATATCCGCCATCGACCCCGTCCAACTGCGCCGCCGCATCGGCTATGTGATCCAGCAGGTGGGCCTCTTCCCGCACCGTACGGTCCTGGAAAACACCGCGACCGTTCCCCACCTCCTCGGCTGGAAACGGGGAAAGGGCCGCGAGCGCGCGGCAGAACTCCTCGACCTGGTCGGACTTGATCCTTCCGTTTATGGCGACCGCTATCCGGAACAGCTCTCCGGCGGTCAGCGCCAACGCGTGGGCGTGGCAAGGGCGCTGGCCGCCGACCCGCCCGTACTGCTGATGGACGAGCCTTTCGGCGCGGTCGATCCCGTCGTACGGGAACGGCTGCAGAACGAATTCCTTAATCTCCAGGAACAGGTCCGTAAAACCGTGTTGTTCGTCACGCACGACATCGAGGAAGCGGTCCGGCTCGGTGACCGTATCGCCGTCTACGGACAGGGCTCGATCGAACAGTTCGACTCACCGGCGACCGTGCTCGGCGCGCCCGCCACTCCCTATGTGGCGGACTTCGTGGGCGCCGACCGCGGCCTCAAACGCCTCTCCGTGACCCCCATCGAGGTGGGCGACCTCGACCAGCCACCGGTCGTCCACCTCGACGACTCCCTGTCGAGGGCAACCGAACGGCTGCGGGCCGAAGGGGCGCGTTGGGCCGTCGTGCTGGACGGCAAGGACAATCTGCACGGCTGGATCCCGGCCGACGCCACCACCATCACCGCGGCCAAGGACACGGTGCGCGCCCACGCCCGCAGGATGGAGGCGTGGCTGCCCGTCGGTGCCCCGCTCAAACAGGCGTTCGCCACCATGCTCCAGCACGACGCCGGCTGGATCGCCGTCATCGACAAGGAGAGCACCGGCCGCTTCCTCGGCGTACTCACCCCGGCCCGGCTCCATGAGGCGCTGCGCCGCTCGATCGACGCGGACGCGCAGGACGTCCCACGGGCCGAGGTCGCCGTCGAGACGGTGGAGAGCATCACCAAGACCGCCTCACGGTGAGCCGGGAGCGGGGGGCCGGTGAGCCGGGAGCCGGAGGCCGTGGCCGGCAGCCGGTGAGCCGGAGGCCGGTGAGCCAGCAGCCGGAGGCCGGTGAGCCGGTGCCTGGGGCAGGAACCGGGACCTGCCCCACCTCGTCGCGCTCCGTCCCCGGATCAGCTCTCGCTCAGCCGGCTGCTCATCCAGTCCAGCGCCGAAGGAATCTCTCGCCGCCAGGTGTTGAAGTTGTGCCCACCGCTGTCGAGCACGATCGACGAAGCCTGGGCGGGCGGCTTCACCTTGCTGAGGAACCGCATCGTGGAGTGGTAGTTCCCCTCGCCGTGCTTGGAGGTCGTGACCAGGAACGACGAGTCGGGCTGCGGCAGGTTGTCCAGGCTCCACATCAGATCGGAGCGCTCACGCGCGCTCTGGTCGCCGTGGAAGAGGTCGCCGGTCGTCGGGTCCTCGGCCGCCTTGTAGTACGCGGAGAGCCCGGCGCTCGCGGCGAACCGGTCCGGGTGATGGAGCCCGATCTTCAGCGCACAGTAGCCGCCGGTCGAATTGCCCATGATGCCCCAGTTGCGGGCCAGCTTTCCGACCCGGTACGCATCCGAGACCACCTGCGGCAGATCTTCGGCGAAGAACGTCTCGGTCTGCGGCCCGCCCTTCACGTTCACGCACTCGGTGTCCCGCGGCGGCGCCACCGTCGGCCGCAGCATCACCAGGATCACCGGCTGCGACCGGCCGGCCTCCACCCGATCGCGTGCGGTCCGCGGATAATCAAGGCCCTTCAGGAGGTTCTCCGAGGCACCCGGGTAGCCGGTGAGAACCACCACCGCGGGGAACTTCCGGTGGGCGAACGCCGGCCGGAAGTACTCCGGCGGCAGATACACGTACGCCGAACTCTCGATCTTCGACCGCCGCCCCGAGATCACGACCTTGTCGATCCGGCCGCTCACGGCGGGCTGCGAACTGCGAGGCCCGTCCGGCAGCTGCGTCCCGACCCGGACGATGTTCTTGGCGGCCAGCGTTCCGGCCGCGTGGTCCGTGACCACCCCCAGATCCTGCTTCTGCCCGAACAGATCGGCCCAGGAACCGTAGAAGAGGAAGGAGTTGTTGGCCACCAGCCCGACAGTGACGAAGACCGTCACCTGAGTAGCCAGCAGCAGGCCGACCCTGCCGAACACCGCGGGCACGCTGCGCCGGGCCAGCCGTGGCCAGAGCCAGACCGTGGCACCGAAGAACACCACGGCCAGCACGATGGCCAGCGCCAAGAACGTCTTGCTGGTAAGACCCATGGGGGGGTGCGCTTTCTTGTCTGGAATTTTCCGGCCAACGGGTGAACCCCCGCCGCGGAAGCCTCGTCCTACAGGTCGCACATCGTCCGGAAGGCCCTCGGCCGAAGGACTCAAGAATCTCTCGCGGAACCACGGGAAGCGATGTCTGTCACGCTAGATGGGGATAAATCAGGATCGGTTCCGAGTCCTGTACGTAAGTTCGTACGGGGCCCGCGACCCGGTTCAGTACCGGCACTGGTCGGTACCGCCTGCACCGTCGTCGGCCTGGTCGATGTCGCCGCGGGTGTCTTCCCACGCTTCCGGAACAGCCGGATGCATACCCTCGCCGAGGTGCTCCCAGGCGCCCTCGGACCGTTCGCCGCCGCTCTCTCCCTGAGCGCGGGCGTCCTGCTGCTGCTCCTCGCGCACGGCCTGAAGCGGCACAAGCGGCGGGCCTGGCGGGCGGCCGTCGTACTGCTGCCGGCCGGCGCGCTGGCGCAGTTCGTCTACCGGCACTCGGTGATCGGCACGCTCGTCTCGCTCGCGCTCTGCCTGCTGCTGGTCCGCCATCGCGGTGAATTCGCCGCGCTCCCCGATCCCAGGAGCCGCTGGCGGGCCCTGGCAAACTTCGTGCTCCTCGGCGCGGGTTCGCTCGGACTGGGCCTGATCGTCGTCAGCGTCCACCCCGGCCGCGTCGTGGGGAGCCCCAGCGTCGCCGACCGTCTCCAGCACGTGCTGTACGGGCTGTTCGGCTTCGAAGGCCCCGTCGAGTACGCCGGAGTCACCTCCTGGACCGTGGCGTACTCGCTCGGCGCCCTCGGTCTGCTGACCGCCGTCACCACCATCTACCTGGCCTTCCGCCCCGAGCACCCGGCCGCCCGCCTCACCGAGGACGACGAGGCCCGGCTGCGCGGCCTGCTGGAGAAGCACGGCGGCCGCGACTCGCTCGGCCACTTCGCGCTCCGCCGCGACAAGGCCGTCGTGTTCTCCCCCAGCGGCAAGGCCGCCGTCTGCTACCGCGTCGTGTCGGGGGTGATGCTGGCGAGCGGCGACCCGATCGGTGACGTGGAGGCCTGGCCCGGCGCCATCGAGCGCTTCATGGACGAGGCCAAGGCCCACTCCTGGACCCCTGCCGTGATGGGCTGCAGCGAGACCGGCGGCGAGGTCTGGACCCGCGAGACCGGACTCGACGCGCTGGAACTGGGCGACGAGGCGGTGGTGGATGTCGCGGATTTCTCGCTCGCCGGGCGCGCGATGCGCAACGTACGCCAGATGGTGAAGCGCATTGAACGTCTTGGCTACGAGACCCGGGTCCGGCGCGTCCGCGACATCGGCGAGGCCGAACTGGACCGCATCCGGCTGGCCGCCGCCGACTGGCGCGGCACGGACAACGAGCGCGGCTTCTCCATGGCGCTCGGCCGGATCGGCGACCCGGCCGACGGGGACTGCGTCATCGCCACCGCCCACAAGGCCGACGAACACACCGCCGACTCCCCGTACGGCGACCTGAAGGCCGTGCTCCACTTCGTCCCGTGGGGCGATGACGGCATGTCCCTCGATCTGATGCGCCGCGACCGCTCCGCCGACCCCGGCATGAACGAGCTGCTGATCGTCGCCGCCCTGCAGGAGTCCTCCCGGCTCGCCGTCGAACACGTATCGCTGAACTTCGCGATGTTCCGCTCGGCGCTCGCCCGCGGCGAGAAGCTGGGTGCGGGACCGGTGCTGCGGACCTGGCGGGGACTGCTGATCTTTCTGTCGCGCTGGTTCCAGATCGAGTCGCTGTACAAGTTCAACGCCAAGTTCCGGCCCCGCTGGGAGCCCCGTTTCGTGGTGTACCGCGCCGCCCGCGACCTGCCCCGCATCTCCCTCGCGGCCATGCAGGCGGAGGGCTTCGTGAACCTCGCGCTGCCCCGTCCCTTCGCCCGCCGGTTCCCGCGCCGCCGGCCCCGCCCCTGCGCCCACACCCCTGCGCCGGGCCAGGAGCACCACGCCCGCGCGGCGTAACAGCACGCCGTGCGGGCCTACGCTGGTCGCATGAGTACGTTGCGTGGACGAGGCACGGTCCGAGGCCTGCCGGAGTGGGACCGCTGCGCGGTCATGGGTGTCGTCAATGTGACCCCGGACTCCTTCTCCGACGGGGGCCGCTGGTTCGACACCACGGCCGCGATCAAACACGGCCTCGACCTGGTCGCCGAGGGCGCCGACCTGATCGACGTCGGCGGCGAGTCGACCCGCCCCGGCGCCAGCCGGGTGGACGCCTCGGAGGAGCTGCGGCGCGTGGTCCCGGTGGTCAGGGGCCTGGCGTCCGAAGGGGTCACGGTCTCCGTCGACACGATGCGGGCCCGGGTCGCCGAGGAGTCGGTCGCGGCCGGAGCCGCCCTGGTCAACGACGTGAGCGGCGGTCTCGCCGACCCGGACATGGTCGGTGTCGTCGCGGCAGCCGGCGCGCCGTTCGTCGTGATGCACTGGCGTGGCTTCAGCCAGTCCATGAACAGCCGCGCGGTGTACGAGGACGTCGTCGCCGAAGTCGTCACGGAGCTGCGGGAACGGATGGACGCCGTGATCGCGGGCGGTGTCGCCCCGGAACGGATCGTGATCGACCCCGGTCTCGGCTTCGCCAAGGACGCCGGCCACGACCTCGCCCTTGTCGCCCACCTGGACGAACTGCGCGACCTGGGCCGCCCGCTGCTGGTCGCCGCCTCCCGCAAGCGCTTCCTCGGCCACGTGCTGGCCGGCGAGGGCGCCGCCCCGCCACCCGCCCGCGAACGCGACGCCGCCACCGCGGCGATCTCCGCGCTCTCCGCCCACGCCGGCGCCTGGGCCGTCCGGGTCCACGAGGTCCGGGCCACGGCCGACGCCGTACGGGTCGCCCGCGCAGTCGAGGGAGCCGCGTGAGCGGGCGCGACGAGCACGCGGAGGCGGCCGCCGACATCGCGGCCGTCGAGCAGGCCAACACCGCCTTCTACGAGGCGATGGAACGCGGCGACTTCGAGGAACTCTCCGGGCTCTGGCTGCCCGGCGAGGACCTCACCGTCTCCTGCGTGCACCCCGGCTGGCCGGTGCTCACCGGGCGCGGCGAGGTACTGCGCAGTTACGCCCTGATCATGGCGAACACCGAGTACATCCAGTTCTTCCTGACCGATGTCGGGATCTCCATGACCGGCGACACGGCCCTGGTGACCTGCACCGAGAACATCCTCAGCGGCGGCCCCGCGGAGGACGGCAACGCGCTCGGACCGCTGGTCGGCCAACTCGTCGTGGCCACCAATGTGTTCCGGCGCACGCCGGACGGCTGGAAGCTCTGGTCCCACCACGGCTCGCCCGTACTCACCGAATCCGACGACGAGGACGAGGAAGAAAGCCCGTCCTGACGAGAACATCCGCGCGACGGGGGGTTGGAAGCGGGTGATGGGGGTAATAGCGGGTACCAGTCGCGCGGGGCCCTGTCCATAGCCCCCGCGGGCGGGCACTGTCGGTGCTCGCAGGTAGATTCGAGAGTGAGAACAAGGCCGTCCGCACGCGGCCGCGTGTCTCTACGCCCAACGACAGCAGGAGTGATTCGCGTGGATCGTGTCGCGCTGCGCGGCCTCAAGGCCCGTGGACACCATGGCGTCTTCCCCCGGGAACGGGAAGAGGGCCAGACGTTCATCGTGGACCTGATCCTAGGCCTCGACACCCGCCCCGCGGCAGCCGCCGACGACCTGACGAAGACCGTGCACTACGGCATCGTCGCCGAGGAAGTCGTCGACGTGGTGCAGGGGGAACCGGTCGACCTGATCGAAACGCTCGCGGAGCGCATCGCCCAGAGGTGCCTCAAGCACGAAGGAGTCGAGGAGGTGGAGGTCGTGGTGCACAAGCCGGACGCGCCGATCACCGTCCCCTTCGACGATGTGACCATCACCATCACCCGGAGCCGAGTATGAGTGCATTTTCCACCGAAGGGCAGAGCGACCCGACCGTACAGCCGGTGCCCGCCTCCGTGGTCGAGCAGGTGGACGCCGCGGACATCACCCTCTCCAACCCCAAACGCGCCGTGATCTCCCTGGGCGCCAATCTCGGCAACCGCCTGGAGACCCTCCAGGGCGCCATAGACGCCCTGGAAGACACCCCCGGCCTGCGGGTCAAAGCTGTCTCCCCGGTCTACGAGACCGAGCCCTGGGGCGTCGCTCCCGGCTCCCAGCCCTCGTACTTCAACGCGGTGATCGTGGTGAAGACGACACTCCCTCCGTCCTCGCTCCTGGAACGCGGCCAGGCCGTCGAAGAGGCTTTCGAACGGGTCCGCGAGGAGCGCTGGGGCCCGCGCACCATCGACGTCGACATCGTCGCGTACGCGGACGTCGTCTCCGACGACCCCTCGCTCACCCTCCCCCACCCCCGGGCCCATGAGCGGGCCTTCGTCCTCGCCCCGTGGCACGACGTCGACCCCGAGGCACAGCTGCCCGGCGCCGGCCCCGTCTCGGAGCTGCTGGCCGGTCTCGGCCGTGAGGGCGTACTGCCCCGGACCGATCTGGAACTCCGGCTGCCCGAGTAGTCGTTAGGCTCAACGGACACGGAACGGTGGCGGCACACACCACGGACGACCGACCGACCACTGACCACTGACCACTGACCACTGACCACTGACCACTGACCACTGACGGCACGGACGCACCGACGGCGAAGGGCGGATCACTCGGTGAAGCAACTACGGCTCGGGATACTGGCCGGCCTCTTCGTCGCGGCTGGGGTGCTCTCCTGGGGCGGCGCCCGCCTCTGGGACTCGCTGAGCAGCCTGCCGAGCGTTCCCCTCGCCGCGCCGATCGTGCTCGCCGTGATCGCCGCCATCCTGCTCGCGACGGCACTCTCCATCCGTTCCCGGCTGCGCGCCCAGCGCGAGCGCCGGCCGGGAGCCAAGGGCGTCGAGCCCCTGATGGCGGCCCGGGCAGTCGTCTTCGGCCAGGCCAGCGCCCTGGTCGTCTCCCTGGTCTCCGGCATGTACGGCGGCACGGGCGTCTACCTGCTCGGCTTCCTCGACATCCCGGCCCGCCGCGACCAGGCGATCTACGCGGGCCTCGCGGTCCTCGCCGGGATCGCGGTGGTGGCCGCGGCCCTCTGGCTCGAACGCATCTGCAAACTCCCGGAAGACGAGGACAAGGACAAGAGCTCGGCGGCCGCGTAGGAGCCACCGAGCTCTCCCCCCACAGGCCGCTGGGGAACTCAGCGCGCCATGATCAGGCTCATGGCCTCGGCGCGCGTCGCGGGGTCGCGGAGCTGTCCGCGGACCGCCGAGGTCAGCGTCTTGGCGCCGGGCTTGCGGATACCGCGCATCGACATGCACATGTGCTCGCACTCGATGACGACGATGACGCCGCGCGGCTCCAGGATCTCCATGAGCGAATCGGCGATCTGGGTGGTGAGCCGCTCCTGGACCTGCGGACGCCGGGCGAACACATCGACGAGACGGGCCAGCTTCGACAGACCGGTGATCTTGCCGCTGGTCGCCGGAATGTACCCGACGTGCGCGACGCCCCTGAACGGCACCAGGTGGTGTTCACAGGTACTGAAGACTTCGATGTCCTTGACCAGCACCATCTCGTCGTGGCCCAGGTCGAACGTGGTCGTCAGGACATCCTCGGGCTCCTGGTAGAGGCCCGCGAATATCTCCTTGTACGCCCTTGCCACCCGGCCCGGTGTCTCGCGCAGTCCCTCACGGTCCGGATCCTCGCCCACCGCGAGAAGAAGTTCACGTACGGCGGCCTCGGCCCGCTTCTCGTCGAACTCGCCGATCGGACCCTGGCCGTCCAACGTCACCGGGTCGGTCATCTGTGCCTCGTTCCTTTGAGCTGTCACCCGCACACGCATCCGCACGGGCGTACGAAAAAGCCGCGCCCCCACAGGCTAGAACCTGCGAGGGCGCGGCATCCATTCCGGACCCGGTACGACCCCGTGACAGGGGCCACACCAGGGCTTCTATGCCTCGGGCTGGTCCTCCGGGATCACCTCGGTGGCCGGGACGGTGTCCGTGGGGACGACCGAGCCGTTCGCCGCGGCGGCGCCGTTGGTGAGGGCGAGCTCCTTCGGCGAGAGCACCGGCGGCCGCGTCGACGGAGTGCGTCGGGCGGAGCCGGTCCATGCCGGACGGGACGGACGCTTCACGATCGGGGCGAAGATCTCGGCGATCTCCTCCTTGCCGAGCGTCTCCTTCTCCAGAAGCTGGAGAACGAGGGCGTCCAGCACGTCACGGTTCTCGACGAGAATCTCCCACGCGTCGTTGTGCGCGGTCTCGATGAGCTTCTTGACCTCTTCGTCGACGAGGGCCGCGACCTCTTCCGAGTAGTCGCGCTGGTGGCCCATCTCCCGGCCCACGAAGGGCTCGGTGTTGTCGCCGCCGAACTTGATCGCGCCGAGCCGCTCCGTCATGCCGTACTGCGTGACCATCGCGCGGGCCGTTGCGGTGGCCTTCTCGATGTCGTTCGCAGCGCCGGTGGTCGGGTCGTGGAAGACCAGCTCCTCGGCCGCGCGCCCGCCCAGCATGTACGCCAGCTGGTCGAGCATCTCGTTGCGCGTCGTGGAGTACTTGTCCTCCTCCGGGAGCACCATCGTGTAACCGAGGGCGCGGCCGCGGGAGAGGATCGTGATCTTGTGGACCGGGTCCGACTGGGGGGAAGCCGCCGCGACCAGGGCGTGTCCGCCCTCGTGGTACGCGGTGATCTTCTTCTCCTTCTCGGACATGATCCGGGTCCGCTTCTGCGGGCCCGCCACGACGCGGTCGATGGCCTCGTCGAGCATCTTGTTGTCGATCAGCTTCAGGTTGCTGCGCGCCGTGAGGAGCGCCGCTTCGTTCAGCACGTTCGACAGGTCGGCACCGGTGAAGCCCGGCGTACGACGGGCGACGGCGCCGAGGTCGACGTCCTTCGCTACCGGCTTGCCCTTCTGGTGCACCTTGAGAATTTCGAGACGGCCCTGCATGTCCGGCCGGTCGACCGCGATCTGCCGGTCGAAGCGGCCCGGGCGCAGCAGCGCCGGGTCGAGGATGTCCGGCCGGTTCGTGGCGGCGATCAGGATGACGCCGCCCTTCACGTCGAAGCCGTCCATCTCGACGAGCAGCTGGTTCAGCGTCTGCTCGCGCTCGTCGTGACCGCCGCCCATGCCGGCGCCGCGGTGGCGTCCCACGGCGTCGATCTCGTCGACGAAGACGATCGCCGGGGCGTTCGCCTTGGCCTGCTCGAAGAGGTCACGGACCCGGCTGGCACCAACACCGACGAACATCTCGACGAAGTCGGAACCGGAGATCGAGTAGAACGGGACGCCCGCCTCGCCCGCGACGGCGCGTGCGAGCAGCGTCTTGCCCGTACCAGGAGGCCCGTACAGCAGGACACCCTTGGGAATCTTGGCGCCGACGGCCTGGAACTTCGCCGGCTCCTCGAGGAACTCCTTGATCTCCTGGAGCTCCTCGACGGCCTCGTCCGACCCCGCCACGTCGGCGAACGTCGTCTTCGGCGTGTCCTTGGTGATCAGCTTGGCCTTGGACTTCCCGAACTGCATGACCCGGGAGCCGCCGCCCTGCATCTGGTTCATCAGGAACAGGAAGACGACCACGATCAGGACGAAGGGCAGCAGCGAGAGGAGGATCGAGATGAACGGGGACTGCTTCGACGGCGAGACGGTGTAGCCCTTGTCGATCTTGCCGCTCTCGAACTTCTGCTGCAGCGTGTCGGCCAGCTGGACACCCTGGTCGCCGATGTAGCTCGCCTGGAACTTGCTGCCGGACTCGCCCGAAAGCTTCTGGTCCTTCTTCAACTCGATCTTGATGATCTGTTCGTCACCGGTGGTCAGCTTGGCCTGCGCCACCTGGTCCTTGCTGATCGCCTGGATCACCTTGCCGGTGTCCACCGATTCGTAGCCGCCCTTTGAGCCGACGACCTGCATCAACACGACCACGGCGAGGACGGCCAGCACGATCCACATGACCGGCCCACGGAAGTATCGCTTCACGTCCATCCATACGGGGCGATAACGCCCCGTCCCTCCTGCCCGTAGGTAAATGCTGCTGTGAGAAAAGACTGTTCTTCGGACGGTACCCCAGCATTGTCACCCGAGACTGCCGGGGACGTCTGTCAAAATCTGCCTTCGAAGACTCAACGGCGGGAGTCCGGTGAAAGGTTCCCGGCGCCCCGGCCCGGTCGGGCCGGACCCTGAGGACGGGAAGGCGGTCAGCCGCCGTAGACGTGCGGGGCCAGCGTGCCGACGAAGGGGAGGTTGCGGTACTTCTCCGCGTAGTCCAGCCCGTATCCGACGACGAACTCGTTGGGGATGTCGAATCCGACCCACTTGCAGTCGAGCGCGACCTTGGCCGCGTCCGGCTTGCGCAGCAGGGTGCAGATCTCCAGGGACGCGGGCTCGCGCGAGCCCAGGTTCGACATCAGCCAGGACAGGGTCAGGCCCGAGTCGATGATGTCCTCGACGATCAGGACGTGCTTGCCCTTGATGTCGGTGTCCAGGTCCTTGAGGATCCGGACGACTCCGGAGGACTGGGTGCCCGCGCCGTACGACGAGACGGCCATCCAGTCCATCGTGACGGGGGTGGACAGCGCGCGCGCCAGGTCCGCCATCACCATCACCGCGCCCTTGAGGACGCCGACGATGAGCAGGTCCCTGCCCGCGTACTCCGCGTCGATCTTCGCGGCCAGCTCGACGAGCTTCGCGTCGATCTCTTCCTTGGTGAGGAGCACCGACTGAAGGTCGGTGCCCATGTCCTTCTCGTTCACCCGCGTCTCTTTCTCTGCCTGCCCGGTCCGGGGCGATGCCCGGTACCTGCGCGGCCGCTCGCCTGCATTGTCAGCCGCCCGTGCTTCAGCTCTGCCGAATCACCAGTCTGCCACCCTGCCGCCTGGCTTCCACCCGGCCGGGCAGGTTGATGGCCCGCTGGCCGCGCCAGCCGGTGATCAGACGGTCGACTTCCTCGATGTGCCGGGCGAAGAGGGAACCGGCCGGGGAACCCGCCTCCATGGCGGCCCGGCGCAGCACCCGGCGGCGTACGGCCGGCGGCAGCGCGTACAGCTTGGCGCACTCCAGCCGGCCCGCGTCGTCCCGAACGGCGCGGTCGGCCTCGGCGGCCCAGGTGTCCAGGGCGTCGGCGTCGTCGCGGGAGAGCTGCGCCGTACGGGCCAGGGCCTCGACGACGCCCTTGCCCAGCGCCTTCTCCAGGGCGGGCAGGCCCTCGTGGCGCAGTCGGGAGCGGGTGTAGGCGGGGTCGATGTTGTGCGGGTCGTCCCAGACGGGCAGCGACTGGACGAGGCAGGCCTTGCGGGCGGTCTGCCGGTCGAGCTGGAGGAAGGGGCGGCGGTAGCGGCCCGCCGGTCCCGACGCGGCAGCCATGCCGGAGAGCGAGCGGATGCCGGAGCCGCGAGCGAGGCCCAGCAGCACCGTCTCCGCCTGGTCGTCTCGGGTGTGGCCGAGCAGGACGGCGGCGGCGCCGTACCGCTCGGCGGCCGCGTCGAGGGCGGCGTAGCGGGCGTCGCGGGCCGCGGCCTCGGGTCCGCCCTCCTGGCCGACCTGCACGGCGACGGACTCGACCGGGTCGAGGTGCATGTCGGTGAGGCGGTCGACGACCTCGGCGGCCCGGGTGTCGGAGCCGTCCTGGAGGCCGTGGTCGACGGTGATGCCGCCGGCCCGGACGTCGAGTTTGCGGGCTTCGAAGGCGAGGGCGGAGGCGAGTGCCATGGAATCGGCGCCGCCGGAGCATGCCACCAGCACCAGGGGGGTATCGGGGCGTTCGGGGAGTGCGGCGCGCTGTCTGCCCGCGCCGGCTTCGGCAAGCTGGGGGTGCGGGGTGCGCCGGGTGTGTTCGGCGCACCGGGTGTGTTCGGTGAGTACGTCGTGGAGTACGCGGCGGACCGCCAGGCGTATCGCCGCGACCGCAGGATGGGGACCCATGTCCGGTGCCCTTCGTGAAGTTTGGGGAGGCGCCTCCGAGTGCCGGGACGGGAAGTCTGCCGTCACTCAGAGTGCGTCGATGGTGACAGAGGTAAGCCGTCCATCGAGCATTGCACGCCTTCCCATGCCCCTACGGTCCCTCGGATGGGTGATTACCGGCGCGTTCTTGTTCTGTCGTACGCCGTCCGGCCCGTCGTGATCAGGACTCTGCCTTACGGTGCACCCTCGCGATCCAGTCCGCCGGCTTCGCGATCTCCGCCTTGGTCGGAAGGGTGTTCGGCGAGGTCCAGACCCGGTTGAATCCGTCCATGCCGACCTCCTCGACCGCGGCGCGGACGAATCGTTCGCCGTCCCGGTACTGGCGCAGTTTGGCATCGAGACCGAGGAGCTTGCGCAGCGCCTGGTCGAGCCGGCTCGCGCCGCGCGCCCTGCGCTGCTGGAACTTCTCCCGGATCTCGCCGACGGAGGAGACGACCTCCGGGCCGACGCCGTCCATCACGTAGTCGGCGTGCCCTTCGAGCAGGGACATCACGGCCGTGAGCCGGCCGAGGATCTCGCGCTGGGCGGGTGTCTGGACGAGTTCGACGAGGCTGCGGCCGCCGTCCTCGCCCTCCTCGCCCTCGGGCCGGCCCCCGGCCAGGGACTGGGCCGCCTCGCGGAGCCGCTCCAGCACGGTCACCGGGTCGACGTCGGTCTCCTCCAGGAATGACTGGATCTCGCCCTGGAGGTGGTCCCGGAGCCAGGGCACCCCGGTGAACTGGGTGCGGTGGGTCTCCTCGTGGAGGGCGACCCAGAGCCGGAAGTCGTGCGGGTCGACGTCCAGTTCGCGCTCGACGTGCACGATGTTCGGGGCGACGAGCAGCAGCCTGCCGCCGCCGTCGGCCGAGGTCGGGAGTTCGCGGGTGACCGGGGCGAACGTCTCGTACTGGCCGAGGACCCGGGAGGCGAGGAACGACAGCAGCATCCCCACCTCGACGCCGGTCACCTTGCCGCCGACCGCGCCGAGCACGGCGCCACCGGGGCCGCCGGGGCGCCGCTCCTGCATCTTGCCCAGCAGGGGGCGGAGCAGTTCGCGGAAGCCCGCGACGTTGGCCTTGATCCAGCCGGCCCGGTCCACGATCAGGACCGGGGTGTCCTCCGGATCGGTCCCCTCGGGGATCATTCGGGTGAAGGAACGGACGTGCTCCTCCGAGGCCTTGGCATGCCGACGGAGCTCCGCGACGACTTCGCGGGCCTCCTCCCGGCTGATCTCGGGCCCCGGCCGCACGAGTCGGGTCGCGGTCGCCACCGCGAGATTCCAGTCGACCATCTCGGCACCACCGATGCTCGTCATGCGTCAACGGTACGTGCTCGGGTCCGTCCGCGGTGTGGTGTCGACCGGCTCACCCGGCTCGGGTGGCAAGGCTGGTGGCGAGGGCGTCGAGGGAGGACTGCGCCTCGGAGGGGGATGTCGTACCGGAGGCCAGGAAGGCGAAGGCGAGCAGCCGGCCCTGCCGGTCGACGACCGTCCCGGCGAGGGAATTCACTCCGGTGAGGGTGCCGGTCTTGGCGCGGATCAAGCCGGTGCCCGCGGACTTCTCGGTGTAACGGCCGCTGAGGGTGCCGCTGAACCCGGCCACGGGAAGGCCGGTGAGGACGGGGCGCAGTTCCGGGTAGTGCGGGTCGGCGGCGCGGGCGAGGAGGCCGGCCAGCAGTCCGGCGGTGACCTTGTCCTTGCGGTTGAGCCCGCTGCCGTCGGCGAAGTTCGCGCCGGTCAGCGGCAGGTGGAGCTTCTTGAGCTGTGCGGTGACGGCCCGTCGGCCGCCCGCGAAGTCGGCCGGTTCGCCCGTGGCCAGGGCGGTCTGCCGGGCGAGTGCCTCGGCGATGTCGTTGTCGCTGTTGGTCAGGGCCCGTTCGACCAGGGCGGAGAGCGGGACGGAGAGGTGTTCGGCGACCGGCCGGGACCCGCCGGCCGGGCGGCCGGGCGCCGGGCCGGACCCGGTGGCGATCCCGGCGTCGTGGAGCAGCTTGCCGAAGGTCCGGGCAGTGTCACCGGCCGGGTCCTCGCTGCGCGGGGCGGGTCCGCTGTCGGTGCTGTCGAGCCTGCCCTCGCGGGTCATCAGGGCGGTGACGGGCGCGATGTTCTCGTTGGGGCCGATCGGGTGCCGCGCGGGACCGGAGTAGCGGGAGGTGTCGTACGTGAGGCGGACCGACTTCACGCCCCGGTCCTTCAGGGCGCGGGCGGTGTCGGCGGCCAGCTTGCGCAGGGCGGCCTTGTCGAGGGTGGGATCGCCGCCGCCGACCAGGGTGAGGCCGCGGGAGTCCGGGGACGCCCGGACCGTCGTGGCGATGCGGTGGCCGGGGCCGAGCGCGCTCAGCGCGGCGACCGAGGTGGCGATCTTGACGGTGGAGGCGGGCGTCATGGGCGTGTCGGCGCCCTGGCCGTACAGCCGCTCGCCGGTGGCGGTGTCGATGACGACGGCGGTACGCACGGCGCCCAGGGCGGGGGCCTTCAGCAGGGGGCCGAGGGTGGCGCGGAGGGCGGCCGCCGCGCCGTCCGGGTTGCCGCGGGCGTCCGGAGCGGCGTTGTCGACCGCGGCGGAGAGCGGGGCAAGGACGGCCGGGGCGCTGGGTGCGGGTTCCGGTCCGGACGGGGTGACGGGTTCGTGATCTGCGCCACCTGTACGGTTGCGGGCGGCCGCCCAGTCCTGCTCGGCCTTACGCTGACCCGAGTCCCAGGGGCCGGCGGCAAGGACGACGCCGGCCGCGAGCATCAGGCCCAGGCCGGCGGAGACAGCCGCGAACTGCCGATCGCTCAACCCACGCAATCTGATCACGCCGCCCGACCGGGCGAGCCTGCTCAGCTTGTCCAGCGGGTTGACCGATGGTCCTTTCACCGGCTCGTCCACCGTTGACCAGCCCCTTTCGCGAGCACACATCTGCGTGGGGGACACTTAATCACCAGTCGTATGTGTTGATCATGGAGGAGCCACCCGTGGAGTTCGACGTCACCATCGAGATCCCGAAGGGTTCGCGGAACAAGTACGAGGTGGACCACGAGACCGGTCGGATCCGCCTGGACCGTCGACTCTTCACCTCGACCAGCTACCCGGCGGACTACGGTTTCGTCGAGAACACCCTCGGCGAGGACGGCGACCCGCTGGACGCGCTGGTCATCCTGGACGAGCCGACCTTCCCCGGCTGCCTCATCAAGTGCCGTGCCATCGGCATGTTCCGGATGACGGACGAGGCCGGCGGCGACGACAAGCTGCTGTGCGTGCCGGCCTCCGACCCCCGGGTGGAGCACCTGCGCGACATCCACCACGTGTCGGAGTTCGACCGCCTGGAGATCCAGCACTTCTTCGAGGTCTACAAGGACCTGGAGCCCGGCAAGTCCGTCGAGGGCGCCGACTGGGTGGGCCGCGCCGAGGCCGAGGCCGAGATCGAAGCCTCCTACAAGCGCCTTGAGGCGCAGGGCGGCGCGCACTGACGACCTGCGGGTCGCGGCCGGCCTCCGGCCGAGGTACGTCGCACGGTTCCGTTTACGGTTCCGTGCCGGAAGCGGGCGGTACTCCCTCCGAGGGGGTGCCGCCCACTTCGCGTTTGCACCCTTGTCCGTGGCCATACTGGGCAGCAGCGCGACCGAGGACGCGCAGCCGATGAGGAGCGAGGTCGAGTCGTGGCGGAACCGGGCGGTCCGGAGGACCAGAAGCCCCAGTCCGACGAGGCGCGCAGCGCCTTCGTCCCGCCGGCCGGGGTGGGGCGACGGACGTCTGCGTCCGAGGACGACCAGCCGACCTCGGAATTCGCCATTCCGACCGGTCTGGCGGCCGAGCCCCAAGGACCGGGCCCGGCTTCCGCTTCGGGCTCCGGTTCCGGTACCGGTACCGCCTCCGGCTCGGACACGATCGGCTCCGCCTTCGCCCCGCCGAGCACGTACAGCGCCCAGCACGCGCCGCCCGCCTTCACCCCGGCGCACGGCAGCCCGATGATCCGGCTGACCAAGGAGGCTCCTTGGCAGGACCGGATGCGCACGATGCTGCGGATGCCGGTCGCCGAGCGGCCCGCACCCGAGCCGGTGCAGAAGCACGACGAGGCGGGGCCCGCGGTGCCGCGTGTGCTCGACCTCACGCTGCGTATCGGGGAGCTGCTGCTCGCGGGAGGTGAGGGCGCCGAGGACGTCGAGGCGGCGATGTTCGCGGTGACCCGCAGCTACGGCCTTGACCGCTGCGAGCCCACCGTCACCTTCACCCTGCTGTCGATCTCGCACCAGCCGTCGCTGGTCGACGACCCGGTGACGGCGAGCCGCACCGTACGCCGTCGTGGCACCGACTACACCCGGCTGGCCGCCGTCTTCCGGCTCATCGACGACATCACCACCGAGGATGTCGACGTCTCGCTGGAGGAGGCCTACCGGCGGCTGGCGGAGATCCGGCGCAACCGGCACCCGTATTCCGGCTGGGTGCTGACGCTGGCCGGCGGCGGTCTCGCGGGGGCCGCGTCGGTGCTGGTCGGCGGTGGCACGCTGGTCTTCATGGTGGCCGCGATCGGCGCGATGCTCGGCGACCGGCTCGCCTGGCTCTGCGCCGGGCGGGGGCTGCCGGAGTTCTACCAGTTCGTGGTGGCGGCCATGCCGCCCGCCGCGATGGGTGTGGCGCTGACCCTCACCCACTGGTCGGACGTACGGCCGTCCGCGGTGATCACCGGTGGGCTGTTCGCGCTGCTGCCGGGACGGGCCCTGGTCGCGGGCGTGCAGGACGGGCTGACCGGCTACTACATCACGGCCGCCGCGCGCCTGCTCGAAGTCATGTACCTCTTCATCGGCATCGTCGTCGGCGTGCTGCTCGTGCTGTACATGGGGCTTCAGCTGGGCGCCCAGCTGAACCCCGAGACCCGGTTCGTCGCCCATGACCGGCCGGTGGTGCAGATCCTGGCTTCGATGGCGCTCTGTCTCGCCTTCGCGATCCTGCTCCAGCAGGACCGGTCCACGGTGCTCGCGGTGACCCTCAACGGCGGTGTGGCCTGGGTGATCTACGGGGCGATGGCCAGGACCGGCAACATCTCACCGGTGCTGGCGACAGCGACGGCGGCCGGCCTGGTGGGCCTGTTCGGGCAACTGCTCTCGCGCTACCGGTACACCTCGTCGCTGCCGTTCATCACGGCGGCGATCGGTCCGCTGCTGCCCGGTTCCGCCACGTACTTCGGTCTGCTGGGCGTGGCCCAGGGCAATGTGAACGCCGGACTCGCCTCGTTGTCGACCGCGGTGGCGACGGCGCTGGCGATCGCGATCGGAGTGAACCTGGGAAGTGAGATCTCCCGGCTGTTCATGCGGGTGCCGGGAGCTGTCGGCGGGGCAAACCGCCGCGCGGCCAAGCGGACGCGCGGCTTCTGAACCGCCGACGCTGCGGCTCGTGGTCAGCGCTTGGCGTGGCGGCCGCGCTGCACCGCGGACGAGCCGGGGCCCTCCACGCCACCGGCCGCCGCCTCCTTCTTCGACCTGGAGCGGGCCCGCAGGAACTCGATCGCGATCGGCACCACCGAGATGAGCACGATCAGGATGAGCATCGCCTCGATGTTCTGGTGCACGAACTCGATCTTGCCGAGCGCGGCCCCGAGCAGCGTGACGCCGACGCCCCAGAGCACGCCGCCGATGATGTTGAACGTGATGAACGAGCGGTAGTTCATCCGGCTCACACCGGCGATGATCGGCGTGAACGTACGCACGATGGGCACGAAGCGGGCCAGGATCAGCGACTTCGGCCCGTACTTCTCGAAGAACTCATGGGCCTTCTCGACGTTCTCCTGCTTGAAGAGGCGGGAGTCCGGGCGCTTGAAGAGCGAGGGGCCGACCTTGCGGCCGAAGAGATACCCGACCTGGTCGCCGATGATCGCCGCGAGAGCGACCAGGAGGCAGACCAGCCACAACGGGGTCTTCAACTGGCCCGTGGTCACCAGCAGGCCCGTGGTGAACAGCAACGAGTCACCGGGCAGGAAGAAGCCGATCAGCAGTCCGGACTCGGCGAAGACGATGAGGAGGACGCCGGGGAGTCCGAACGTGTTGATCAGATAGTCCGGGTCCAGCCAGCTCGGTCCGAGCGCAAGCGTATTCAAGGGTCCGGGCTCCTGGATCGTTCGATGGCGGCTGCGTGGCCGCCCAAAGCTATCAACGCAAAATGACGGCCCGGGGTTCCAGTGGACCGCGCGATCACGCGAACCGTGCCAACCGGGACAAAGCTCTCTCCAGGAGGTATCACGCGATGAATATCGAGGATTTCGGCGGCGGGCAGACGGACCACTCGGATGTCCTGGTCGTCACCACGAACGACGTACCGGGCTACCAGGTGACCCGGGTGATCGGTGAGGTGTTCGGCCTGACCGTACGCTCCCGCCACCTCGGCAGCCAGATCGGCGCCGGACTGAAGTCCATGATCGGCGGCGAGCTGAAGGGGCTGACCAAGACGCTCGTCCAGACCCGGAACCAGGCGATGGAGCGGCTGGTCGAACAGGCCAGGGCGCGGGGCGCCAACGCGGTGCTGATGATGCGCTTCGACGTGACCGAGGCGGCCGACGTGGGCACCGAGGTCTGCGCGTACGGTACGGCGGCCGTGATCAGCAAGATCTGAGCGACGGCCGGTACGGGGCAAGGACACCCGCTCCCGTACCGGCCGTGCGGCACGCGTTACGAGAGGCGCTCCGCGTTGGCGTCGATCGCTGCCCTCAGATGGTCGGCCAGGCCCGGCCGCATCGACTCGTAGTACGCGCGAAACCGCGGGTCGGACACGTACATCTCGCCGAGCCCCCGGTGGATCTCGGGGGTGCACTCGTAGAACCACCCGGTGATGTGGAGCCGGTGCGCCTCGGCCAGGTCCATCGCCCGCTCGCCGGTGGCGGGTTCGCCGTCCTCCATCAGATCGACGTAGGCGGCGCTCCAGTCGGCGACCTCCGCCTGCATCCGCTTCCAGTCCTCCTTGGTGTAGCGGGCGGCCCGGCGCTGCGACTCGGCGTAGGCAGCGGTGCCGCCCCAGCGGCGTTCGGCCTCCTCGGCATGCTCCTCCGGGTCCTTGCCCCCGAACACCTCGAACTTCTCCTCGGGCGTGAGGTTGATGCCCATCTTCCGTGCCTCCATGGCTGTCTCGACGGCGGCTGCCATCTTCCGGAGCTCGCCGATCCGGCCGGTCAGCAGCCGGTACTGGCGGCGCAGGTGCTCCTGCGGGTCCGCGGCCGGGTTGTCGAGCAGTACCGCGATCTCGTCGAGCGGGAAGCCGAGCTCCCGGTAGAACAGGATCTGCTGCAGCCGGTCGAGGTCGGCGTCGTCGTAGCGGCGGTGGCCCGCGTGGCTGCGCCCGCCGGGCGACAGCAGCCCGATGCCGTCGTAGTGATGCAGGGTGCGCACCGTGACCCCGGCGAATCCGGCGACCTGTCCCACGGAGTAGTCCACGACTCCCCGCTCCCTTCTCCGTTCTCGGTACATACCGAGCCTGAGTCCTGACGCGACGTGAGGTGCAAGCCCGAGACGCCACTCGCCCCGGCGCCATTCGAGGCGTTATGCGGCTTTTGCGTCTATAGGGTGAGCCGATGGCCACAGATTCTCCGGCCCCGACCGGAACCGCTCCCGAGCCCACCCCCGCGCAACGGCTGCTGCCCGTCATCGTGCCCGCCCTGGCCGTCGGGGTCGCCTCGGCGCTCATCCTGCTCGGCGTCAGCCTGCTCGCGGAGAAGCTGCAGGACGTCCTCTGGGGAACGCTCCCCGACGCCCTCTCCATCGGCCGCTACTCCAGCCTCTGGATGATCGTGACGCTCACCGCGAGCGGGCTAATGATCGGGGTGCTCATCCGGGTGGTGCCGGGCCATGCCGGTCCCGATCCGGCGACCACCGGGCTGGTCGACCCGCCGCTCGCGCCGGGCGTGGTTCCCGGGCTGCTGCTCGTCACCGCCCTCACCCTGGCGAGCGGGGTCAGTCTCGGTCCGGAGAATCCGATCACGGCCGCCAACATCGCGCTGGCGTACTGGCTCGGCCGCCGGTTCGCGCCGGGCACGACGGCGGAACTGTGGATCTCCCTGGCTGCGGCCGGCACCATCGGCGCGCTGTTCGGCACCCCGGTCGCCGCCGCGCTGATCCTCTCCGAGACCCTCGCCTCCCGCGCCGGACCGGGTGCGCTCTGGGACCGGCTGTTCGGCCCGCTCGCGGCGGGCACCGCCGGTGCGCTCACCATGACGCTGCTGGCCCATCCCAGCTTCGACCTGTCGCTGCCCGCCTATACCCGCCCGCACTGGGGCGACCTGCTCTCCTCGGTCGTCATCGCCCTGGCGGGTGCGGTGCTGGGCCTGCTGGCGGTGTACGCCTTCCCGTACGCGCACCGGTTCTTCCAGGCCCTGGGACACCCGGTCCTGGCACTGACCCTCGGCGGGCTGATGCTGGGGCTGCTGGGCGCACTGGGCGGTCACCTCACCCTGTTCAAGGGGCTCGACGAGGTGAAGGAGCTCGCCGTCGATCCGAGCGGTTGGTCGGCCGGGCAGTTCGCGGTCATGGCCGTGGTGAAGACGGCCGCGCTGCTGGTCGCGGCGGTCTGCGGCTTCCGGGGCGGCCGGATCTTCCCCGCCGTCTTCGTGGGGGTCGCACTGGGGCTCTGTGCCCATGCCCTGGTCCCGTCGGTGCCGGTGGCGCTCGCGGTGACCTGTGCGGTGCTGGGAATTCTGCTGGCCATCACCCGGCAGGGCTGGCTGAGCCTGTTCACCGCGGCGGTGCTGGTCGGCGACGCGGCCATGCTCCCGATCCTGTGCGTCGCCTCGCTGCCGGCCTGGCTGCTCGTGACCGGGCGGCCCCAGATGCAACTGCACGAGGACGGCACGCCGCTGAGGTGAGCCCGCCCCGGAGCCATGCCCCGGAGTCGTAGCCGGGAGCCGTGGCCCGGAACAGCGTCCCGAGCCGTCATCCCGCGCCGCCGCTCGACGCGCCGGGCGCCCCCTTCTTCCGTATCGTCAGATCCGTATGGATACACATGGATACATCCCGTAAGGCGCCGCCGGAGGTTTCCGCCATGCCCACGCCCGTCAACGTAGCCGTCATCTACTACTCGTCGACCGGCACCGTCGCCGCGATGGCCAGGGCCATCGCGCAGGATTCCGAGAAGGCCGGTGCGGAGGTACGGCTGCGCAAGGCGCGCGAGCTCGCCCCGCAGGCGGCCATCGACTCCAACCCGGCCTGGGCCGCCAACGCGAAGGCGACCGCGGACATCGCCGAGGCCTCGCCCGACGACATGATCTGGGCGGACGCCGTGATCTTCGGTACGCCGACCCGGTTCGGCAATGTCACCTCCCAGCTCAAGCAGTTCATCGACACCCTCGGCGGCCTCTGGCAGGCGGGCCGCCTGGCGGACAAGGTCTACAGCGGCTTCACCTCCACCAGCACCACGCACGGCGGCCAGGAGTCCACGCTGCTCGCGCTCTACCACACGGTCCACCACTTCGGCGGCATCCTGGTCGCCCCCGGTTACACGGATCCGTCGAAGTTCGTCGACGGCAATCCGTACGGCACCTCGCACGTGGCGGGCCAGGGCGACATCCCGGTCGGTGTGCAGACCCTGACCGCCGCCCGGGTCCAGGCCGAACGCGTCGTCAGGTTCGCCCGGGCCATCAAGGACGGCCTCGCCGCCGAGAGCCCCTCCGCCGGTCCCGGGCCGGACCGGCCAGGAAGCTGACCGCGGCACCCCGCGCCAGCAGCACCGCACACCCACAGGACCGTCGCGGGTCACGAGGCCCGCCGAGAGCCGGGAAGGGCTGTCCGCCGATGCCTCTGCACAAGGGTTCGCCGCACGGTACGGAACCGTCCGCGAAACGCCGAAGGCTCGCCCTCAACCCGTTCTTCGGGGAGGCCGACCCGATCGCCGGCATGGAGTTTGCGCCGCCCCGGCACCGGCTGCCCGACGGGCCGATGCCGCCCTCGACCGCGTACGGCCTCGTCCATGACGAGCTGATGCTCGACGGCAACGCGCGGCTCAACCTCGCCACCTTCGTCACCACCTGGATGGAGCCCCAGGCCGGGGCGCTGATGGGCGAGTGCCGCGACAAGAACATGATCGACAAGGACGAGTACCCGCGCACCGCCGAGCTCGAACGGCGCTGTGTGGCGATGCTCGCCGATCTCTGGAACGCCCCCGATCCCGCGACCGTCGTGGGCTGTTCGACGACCGGCTCCAGCGAGGCCTGCATGCTCGCCGGACTGGCACTGAAACGCCGTTGGGCGGCCAGGAACGCCGATCGCTACCCGGCGAGCGCCCGGCCGAATCTGGTCATGGGCATCAATGTGCAGGTCTGCTGGGACAAGTTCTGCAACTTCTGGGAGGTCGAGCCCCGGCTGGTCCCGATGGAGGGCGACCGCTTCCATCTCGACCCGCAGGCCGCGGCCGATCTCTGCGACGACAACACCATCGGCGTGGTCGGCATTCTCGGCTCCACCTTCGACGGTTCGTACGAGCCGATCGCGGAGCTCTGCGCGGCCCTGGACGCTCTCCAGGGGCGCACCGGCCTCGACGTCCCCGTCCATGTGGACGGGGCGTCCGGCGCGATGGTGGCGCCGTTCCTGGACGAGGACCTGGTGTGGGACTTCCGGCTGCCCCGGGTCTCCTCCATCAACACGTCCGGGCACAAGTACGGCCTGGTCTACCCGGGCGTCGGCTGGGCGCTGTGGCGCTCGCCCGCAGAACTGCCCGAGGAGCTGGTCTTCCGGGTCAACTACCTGGGCGGCGACATGCCGACCTTCGCGCTGAACTTCTCCCGGCCCGGAGCGCAGGTGGTGGCGCAGTACTACACCTTCCTGCGACTGGGCCGGGACGGCTACCGGGCCGTCCAGCAGACGTCCCGGGACGTGGCCCGCGGGCTGGCCGAGCGGATCGAGGCGCTCGGGGACTTCCAGCTCCTCACCCGGGGCGACCAACTGCCCGTCTTCGCGCTGACGACCACGCCGGACGTACGGGCGTACGACGTCTTCGACGTGTCGAGGCGGCTGCGCGAACAGGGCTGGCGGGTGCCCGCGTACACCTTCCCCGCCAACCGTCAGGACCTGTCGGTGCTGCGCGTGGTCTGCCGCAACGGCTTCTCGTCGGACCTCGCCGATCTGCTGCTGGAGGACCTGCGCCTGCTGCTGCCCGGGCTGCGCAGCCAGTCGCACCCGTTGAGCCGCGACAAGCAGGCGGCGACGTCCTTCCACCACTGAGGGCCGGGTAGGACCTCAGTGGTGGATATCGGCAAAAACCCCCACACCTCCCGTAGTCAAACTTGACCAGCAGATTCGAAGGTGAACCCCGCCACCTTCATTCCTCACACTGGATTACTCGTCGTCGCCGGGATCCGGGACACCCGTCGCGTACGGGTTCTCCTGCCCCTCGGCGAGCACGCCGACGAAGGGTTCGCCCTCCCCCGCGAAGGTGTACGCCCCGCCCTCGATACGGGCGATCAGCCCGCGCGTCCACTGCGCCCCGGCGTCCGCCGTGTGGACCCACATGTTCATGATCTCGCCGATGTGGCCGAGCGATTCGGGCCCGGCCTCCGGCGTGTAGTAGTCGGTGACCGAGGCCCGCCAGACCGCCAGACCGGCCACCCGCTTCTTCAGCAGCTCGATCACCTCGGCCCGCTCCAGATCGACGATGCCGCCGAGGCCCGCGGAGAGCACGTCCAGCTTCTGGTCGTACGAGGTCAGCGCCGCGCGCAGCAGCGCGAGGTACTCCTCGTTGCCGCGCGCGGTGATCTCGTACTCGGTACGGGGCGGGCCGCCCGCCGCGCTCGGGGCGGTCTCGTGGGGGACCAGCAGCCCCTGCTTCGCCATCTGTTTCAGCGCGTGGTAGATCGACCCGGGTTTGGCGTTGGACCACTCGTGGGCGCCCCAGTACTCCAGGTCGTTGCGGACCTGATAGCCGTGCGCCCGGCCGTGCTGACGCACGGCGCAGAGGACCAGCAGCCGGATCGCGGACATGTCACGCACCCCTTCTATTCAACTTTGATCAGCGTAGCGGGCCGCCTCGGCGACCAGCTCGAACGCGGTGCGGCCGTCCAGGGACTCGCGGATGATGTCGGCGTGCCCGGCGTGCCGGGCGTGCTCCTCGACGAGATGGAGCAGCAGCCAACGCATCGACACCCGCCCCTCCTTCGGGAACCAGGGTGCTTCGGGCAGCGGGAAGGTGTCGTCCAGGCCGGGCACCGAGCGGATGAACTTCTCGACCTCGGCCGCGACGCCGTCCCAGAACTCCAGCATCTGCCCCACGGTCTCGTCGCCGACGAGACGGAAGCTGTCCGCCCAGGTCTCCTCGGTGCGGGCGGCCCCGTTCGGCTGCTGCTGGGCCATCCGCAGCCAGTTCAGCTCGGTCTCGGCGACATGCTTGAGCAGTCCGGAGAGCGAGAGCTCGCTGGCGCTGGGCCGGCTCGCCGCCTGTTCCTCGGTCAGACCGATGAGCGAGCGCCGGATTGCGCCGCGCTGCGCCTCGACGAAGGAGAGGAGCGCGCCGCGCTCGTCGCCGGTGGCTTCCGCGGGAACGTGAGTGACCATGGTGTCCGCCCTGTGTCCGTGCCGATTTCTCCTGACACCGACCAAGTTACGGACCCTTGCGGTCAGCTTCCGTTCGACTCCGGCAGACCCGGCAGCGGAGGCGTCAGGTCAGAAAGGGAACGCGCTCCGGCCGTGCTGGATGGAGATCCACTTCTGGGTGGTGAAGGCGCCCACGGTCGCCTCGCCGTTCAGCCGGCCGATCCCGGAGGACTTCTCGCCGCCGAAGGCCACCAGCGGATCGTCCTGGACGGTGGAGTCGTTGACGTGGAACATCCCGCTGACGACGCGCCGCGCGAACCGCACTCCGCGTTCGACGCCTCGGGTGTGCACGGCGCCGCTCAGCCCGTACGGGGTGGCGTTGGCGATCCGTACGGCTTCGTCCTCGCCGTCGAACGGCACCAGCAGCGCCACCGGGCCGAATATCTCCTGGGACAGCAACGGGGAGCCCTCGGGGAGCCCGGTGAGCACGGTCGGCTCCACGAGGTTGCCGCGGGTCCGGCCCCGTACGAGCGCGGTGGCCCCCTCGGCGAGCGCCTGGTCGACCAGGGCGGTCAGGGCGTCGGCCTGGAAGGTGTTGATGACCGGGCCGATCTGGGTCCCCGGGTCGCGCGGGTCGCCGGTCCTCAGCGCGGCCACCCTGGCGGTGAACTTCTCAGTGAACTCCCGTTCCACACGGCGGTCCACCAGGATGCGGTTGGCGGCCATGCAGACCTGCCCCTGGTACACAAAGCGGCTGAAGACGGCCGCGTCGACCGCGTAGTCGATGTCCGCGTCCTCCAGCACCACCAGGGCGCTGTTGCCGCTGAGTTCGAGGACCGTCCGCTTGAATTGCCCGGCCGCCGTCGCGCCGACGTGACGGCCCACCCGGTCCGTGCCCGCGAAGGAGATCACCTTGGGTACGGGATGCTCGATGAACGCGTCCCCTATTTCCGCGACATCGGTGATCACGATGTTGAGCAGTCCGGCGGGCAGCCCGGCGTCCTCGAAGATCTTGGCGATCAGTCCGCCGCCGACGACCGGGGCGTTCTGGTTGGGCTTGACGACGACCGCGTTGCCGAGCGCGAGGGCCGGTGCGACCGACTTCATCGTCACCAGGAAGGGGAAGTTGAAGGGGCTTATCACCCCTATGACGCCGACGGGCTGCCGTTGGACACGGTTCTCCTTGCCGTCCACCGCGGAGGGCAGGACGCGGCCCACGGGAAGCAGCGCCCGCTGGATCGCGTCGCGCAGGAATTCCTTGGCGACCCGGACCTCGTACTCCGCCTTGAGGCGGGTGCCGCCCAGTTCATCGACGATCGCCTCGACGATGCCGTCGTGCAGTTCCTCGGTGATGCGCAGGGCCCGTTCCAGAACACCACGGCGTTGGTACGGGCCGGTGGTGGCCCAGGACCGCTGGGCGCGTTCGGCAGCGCGGTAGGCCAGATCGACCTCCTGCTCGGTCGCGATGGTGATCGCGGCGAGTTTCTCCCCGTTGTAGGGATTGAAATCGATGATGTCCCACGAGCCGGTTCCGGTCCGCCACTCACCGTCGATGTACTGGTCGGCCAGCTCGCAGAAGAAGGACATGCGATCCCTTAACTCAGGTGCAGACTTCCGTCGATCCGTCATCGTACTGATGAATCACGTCAGTTGGAGCAGACCACGGAGCAGATCGCGGCTCTCCTCCGGACCAGGGCTGTCCTGGTGAAGTCGCTTCATGGCCTTTTCGTACTGAGCGACTTCTTCGGCCTTGTCCAGATAGAGCGCACTTGTCAGCTGCTCCAAGTAGACAATGTCCGACAGATCGGATTCCGGGAATCGGAGCATCGTAAAAGAACCGCTCTCGCCGGCATGCCCGCCGAAACTGAAGGGCATCACTTGAAGAGTGATGTTGGGCTGCTCGGACATCTCGATCAGATGCCGCAGTTGCCCACGCATGACGTCGCGGTCGCCGTACGGCCGGCGCAGCGCCGCCTCGTCCAGCACGGCGTGGAATTGGGGTGCGCGTTCGGAGACGAGAGCCTTCTGCCGCTCCAGCCGCAGCGCCACACGGCGGTCGATCTCGGCGGCGGGTGCGTCACCCATGCCCCGGGTGACGACCGCGTGCGCGTAGGACTCGGTCTGCAACAGACCGTGTACGAACTGGACTTCGTACACCCGGATGAGCGATGCCGCGCCCTCCAGACCGATGTACGTCTGGAACCATCCGGGCAGTACGTCTCCGTAACTGTGCCACCAGCCCGCCACATTGGCCTCGCGGGCGAGGCCGAGCAGGGCGTCGCGCTCCGCATCGTCCGTGACACCGTAGAGCGTGAGCAGGTCCTCGACGTCCCTGGCCTTGAAGCTCACCCGTCCCAACTCCATGCGGCTGATCTTCGATTCGGAAGCCCGGATGGAGTAGCCGGCCGCCTCACGGGTGATACCGCGTGAGTCGCGCAGCCGCCTGAGCTGCGAGCCCAGCAGGATGCGCCGCACCACAGATCCACTCGACTCGCCTGCCGCCACTGGTCCGGTCCTCCCCATCGCTTCCTGGACACCGGGGCTCCCCCTGAACCCCAAGTGCCGGATTCTGCCATCAAAACGCTTCAGCCCGTACTCGTTCGATTACGGAAATGAGAAGACTCCCGCAAAGCTACGAAAACACCCGCCGGAAGAAATGACCAAGAACCGGCACGGGTTCGGACAGGTCCGGCGCGTGCACGTGCATCTGCCCTTGCATCTGCCCTGCGCATTCGGAACCATGGCCCTCGCGCACCTGCGTGCTCGTTCGTGTTGTGCCGCTGTACCCGTAGTGCCGATACAGCCGCGAATCCCGGGAGTGCCTCGCATGGGGACGAATGGATCGACGATGCTCGAGCCGTTACGGCAGGGGCTTCCCCCCATCGATACCTCGGCCGTCTCCGGATCGGCGACCTGCACATTGCCCGCCCAGTACGAAGCCGTGGGCGGGGCGCGGAGGTTCACCAGGACGACGCTGAACGGATGGGGTCTGGACGAGCGTTTCGACGATGTCGCACTCGTCGTCTCCGAACTCGTCACCAACGCCCTGCGGCACGCCTTGTCCGCCGACTTGGCGCCGGATCCTCAGATACCGCCCGTACGGCTGCACTTGATGCGCTGGAGCTCGCGCCTGGTGTGCGCCGTGCGCGACCCCAGTCGCAAGAGCCCCATCGCCTCCGAGGCTCCCGACTCCGCGGAGTCGGGCCGGGGCCTCTTCCTGGTGGAATCCTTCAGCGACTCCTGGGGCTGGCATCCCACCCCCGTCATGGGGACGGAGGGCCCGGACAGCATGGCGGCACCGCGCGGCAAGGTGGTCTGGGCACTGTTCCGGCTGTCCGACACGGTGTGATCCGCGCTGCCCGACGGTGAGCGGCGGGCAGCGGGCGATGGGCGGCGGGCGATGGGCGGCGGGCGATGGGCCGGCCGGTCGCCGGATGCCGGCCCGTGGGATGCGGTCAGCCGCCCGCTATGAGGTGGTCGAACTCCCCGTCCTTCACCCCGAGCAACAGCGCCTCTATCTCGGCCGGCGTATAGACCAGGGCCGGCCCGTCGGGGTGGCGCGAATTCCGCATCGCCACATCCCCGCCGGGCAGTTTCGCGAACTCCACGCAGGATCCCTGGGAGTTGCTGTGTCTGCTCTTCTGCCAGACGACTCCGCGAAGCTCTGTGGCCGCCATGCCGTTGTACACGTGGTGCACAGGACGCTCCCCGAGTTGCAAGGTGCAAGTGTCAACTGTCTCGGATCATAGCTCTGTTCAAATATCCCTGCATGAGCAGATGCATGAGCGGATGCACGTGCACGCGGGGTGTTCTCGTGATTACAGCTCTGCGATTACAGCTGTGGACGCAGAGATAGACGTACGGGTTGTCTGTTCGGCTCCACCTCGCTGCGTTTACCCCGGGTCGGGCCCTCCATCCCGGAGCCGCGCACTGGTAGCTTGGCGCGGTCTTTCGTCGACCAGGGGGAATTCCACATGCGCGAAGTCCTACGAACCGGCGTCGTCGTCGCCGCCGGACTCGTCACCGCCGCCGCACTGACCGGCTGCAGCAGTGACAGCGAGAAGAGCGACTCGGGCAAGGGTGCCGACGCCGCGAAGTCCAGCCAGGCTCCCGGCGCCAGCGGCAGCAGCAGCGGTGGGGGCGGCGATTCCGGGGCCGGTACCGCGGCGCTGGAAGGCGGTTGGGCCGGGAAGACCGACGACAAGGCGGTGATCATGTCCGTCGCATCCGGGAAGGCCGTGCTCGTCACCGAGCAGCAGGCCTGCACCGGCACCGTGCAGGACACGGGCAAGGTGATGCTGACGCTGAAGTGCGCCGACGGCGACACCCGGCGCACGACCGGAGCCATCGAGTCCAACGACGGCAAGACCATCGTCGTGTCCTGGGACAGCGGCACGAAGGACACCCTGGCCAAGACCGCCCCGGGAGCGCTCCCGTCGGGGCTGCCGGATCTGCCGGCCTCCTGACGGCCGACTGCGCCGCTTTTCGTTGCTCAGTCCTCAATTCGCCTGGTTCGAGGGAGGGTTCGGGTTCGGGTTCGGGTTCGGGTTCGGGTTCGGGTTCGGGTTCGGGTTAGGACCCGGCTTCGGACCCGGCTTCGGTTTCGGTTTCGGTTTCGGCGTGCCGTCCAGGCCGCGGGAGAATTCGTCCAGGGCTTCGAGGAGGAGGCCGACCCCGTTCCGTACGAACGGGGCCGCCTCCCCCGCGTCCGTCTGCTGCCGCGCATCCCACTGCGCCAGCGCCTCCCGCACCTCCGCCCAGTCCGGTACGCGCCGCTCCCGCACCTCCTTCGCGCCCTGTTCGGTGGCCCGGCGCAGCGCCTCGGCCAGGCGCGCGGCGGCCGGCACGGGGGTGGCGCCGCCGCACGGAAGGTGGGCCTCCAGCAGCATCGCGACCCGGCCGAACTGCGCGAGGGCGTGCTGGGTGTCGTCGGCGGCGGCGCGGGAGAGGCCGCGGTTGCGCACCGGTTCGTGCTGGGCGGTGGCCAGCGCCTCCTGCCAGGCGACACGGGCCTCGCGGGTGTGGAGCAGCGCGGAACGCACGTCGTCGTGGCCGCGCTCGGCCGGGTCGGCGTACTGATCGACGACCGAGGCGGCGTACCGCCCGTCCGCCTTCAGCCAGTCTCCGAGCCTGCCGCGAAGCCGCGGGGTCTCCCAGGCCGGGTAAGCGGCGTACGAGATCATCGCGAGGAGGCCGCCGACGAGGGTGAGGACGACGCGTTCGAGCACGGTCTGCGACCAGTTGCCGCCCGCCATGCCGAGCAGGAAGACGACATACGCCGAGACGCAGGCCTGCCCGACCACGTACCCGGTGCGCATCAGCAGATACATCAGCAGGGCGCAGAGCACGGAGAGCACCGCGGCCAGGGTCACACCGGGGTGGGTGGTCTGGACGATCGCGGTGGCGAGCGAGACGCCGACGATCGTGCCGCCGAAGCGGGCCACGGAACGCCCGTACGTCTTGGAGAACTCCGGCCGCATCACCATCACCGCCGCCATGGGCGCCCAGTAGCCGTGGCCGAACGGCAGCGCGGTGCCGATGAGATAGCCGACGGCCGCGACGACGGACACCCGGACGGCGTGCCGCAGGATCGGTGACCCCGGGCGCAGTTCCGCGCGCATCGCCTTCGCGATGACGGGGACCAGCCGCAGCAGGGTGGGGCGGCGGCGGTGCGGGGCGGCGGGTGTCCCGTCCGCGGTGGCCTTGATGGTTTCGGCGGCCTCGGCGGCCCTGGCGTCCTGCTCCTTCGTCCCCTCGCCCTCGGCCGTCTCGATGACGTCGGAGAGCAGCGCGCCGAGCCGGTCGGCGGCGCGCAGCGGCGGGCCGGTGAGGAGCGTGCCGGTGTCCGGGGTCTTCAGCGTGGCCACGGCGGACGGGGACAGCTCGACCGGGTCGCCGTGCCGGATCGCGCGGGCCGCCGAGTCGAGCACCGATCCGGCGGCGGCGAGCAGCTCACGGACCCGTGCCCGCTCCGGCCCTTCGGACGGCACCAGCAGCGACGGGTCGGCGAGCGAGGCAAGCACCGGTCTGATCCGTTCGGCGATCCTTCGGGAGCCCCGCAGCTCGGGCGGCCGGCGGCGGGCCTGGCGCGGGGTGACCGCGGCCGCGCTGCGGGCCGTCATCAGCGGTACCGGGTCGAAGAGTGCGACCGGGTCGTGGCGCAGCCGGCGGGCGTAGTCGGCCTCGGCGGCCAGCGCGTCGGCCAGCGCGTCGCGCTGGGCGCCCCATCTCCGTACCGGGAACAGGACGATCAGCGCCGCCTGCACCACTCCGCCGAACAGGATCATCGCGGCGTGCACGGCCGAGTTGGCGACGGAAGTGGGCAGGGTGACCGTGACCAGCATGATCGCCACGTTCGACGCCGCGATGATGCCGGCGGTCGGCCCCGCCGCCCAGGCCAGGCCCGCGACGAACGTCCAGAGCACCAGCAAGGCGAGGAACAGCGGCAGCCGGGAGCCGGTGAGATAGCCGAGGAACGTCGATACGGCGAGGCTCGCCCCGGAGACCAGGGCGAGGACCGGCCGGGGGCGCCAGGTGCGCTGGAAGGTGGCAATGGCCGCGTGGAACGCGCCGAACGCGGAACTCGCGGCGACCGCGGGCCCGAAGAACGCGAGGCTGATCCCGAGGACGAGAGCGAGACCGGCCGCACCGCGGATCGCGATGAGCGGTTCGAGACGTCGTCGCTCGATCGACAGCCCCGAGCGGGCGGTCTCCTTCAGCGCCCGGAGCCAGCTCATATCGAGAGCCTAACCGGAATTACCGATTAGCCCGACTTGTCGGACATTGGCTCACGGAGACGGTGGCTACCGCTTTCCCCGTCCGCTTTCCCCGTCCGCTTTCCCCGTCCGCTTTCCCCGTCCGCCGGGCGGCGCCTGCCTCTTCCCGCGTCCGCGAGGACGGTACCTACCTCTTCTCGCGTCCGCCGCGGAGCTCCGGACCGCTCCCGCCCATCCGCGCCCGGTCCGCCGCGTCCGTGCCATGGGTCCAGCCGTCCAGGTCGGTGGCGCCCCGGACCCGGGTGGTCGTGGTCTCGGGGAACATCCGCTCGGCGGTGTCCGTGACGGCCATGTCGCGGGCCGCGAGCACCGGGAGCAGCCGAGGGCTGCCGGACCCGGCCGGTCCGGCGCCGCTCCCGCCGCCGGCCTCGGTGTCGGCCTCGGCGGTGACACGGGCGGTGTCGGCGGCGAGCCGGCTGCCCAGGCGCTGGGCGTACGCCATCAGGAACGACTGCCGGAACGTCTTGGTCCGCTTGCGCCCGCCGGCCCGCTGGCCCGCCTCCGCCTTCGTCATCGCCGCCGTGCCCTGGACCAGCAGGGAGGTGTACAGCAGTTCCACGGCGTCCAGGTCCGGCTCGAAGCCGACCACCGTGGAGAAGCCGAGGTCGCTGTTCCACACCGCACGGCAGCGGTTCGCGGCGGCGACCGCGTCGAGCAGGATCGCCTTCGCCGTCTCGTACGGCGCGTCGACCCCGATCCGGCACGCGCCCGGCGCCTCCTTGCTGTGGGTACGGGCGGCGAGCAGGGCCTCATCGATGGAGTGCCGGGCCATCAGCTCTTGCGCCTTGGTGGTGAGGGCCTCCGCCTCTTCCGGGAAACCGGTCGCTTCCGCTTTGGCGAGCAGGGCGCGGATCCGGGTCAGCATCCGCGGTTCGTCGTGCGCGGGCGGCAGGTGGAGCCCGTGCGGGGAGGTGCCGGGCGGCGGACCGACCGGTTCGATGGCGGGGAGCCGGAGCAGCAGCCGGTACAGGCCGAGGAGGGCGGAGGCGTAGGAGAAGCGGTCCGGCCGGTTCCGGGGCGGCGCGACGGGGAGACCGTCGAGCTGCGACCGCCAGCGGGGCGGCAGCGACGCGTACCGCCCCGTCTCCGAGGTGATCAGCCCGGCGACGAGGCCGGCCGCTGTCTCGTCGAGGTCGCGGCGGACGATGCGTACGAGATCGGCGGGCTGCCAGCCACGCGCCCAGGCCCGACGGACGAACTCCTCGCCGCGCCGGACGAGTTCCGCGTCGGCCGTCGGGTCGGCGGCCAGGAGGGAGGCTCCGGCGTCGAGACCGGCGTCGCCGTCCGAGTAGAGGGCTGCCGAGAATGCCTGGTCGATCACCGGTTCCATGAGGTCAGGGTAGGCAGGACAGTGGGCCGGGGTAGGGCTGGCCCCACCCCGGGTACGGGGCCGAGTGGTCGTGAGCGTGGGGCGCGGAAACGGTTCGATCGGGAGCATGACTTTCGAGGACATGACTTCCCCACATGCGCCCGCCGCGGCAGCCGCGTCCCCTGCCGCAACCGCGTCCGCCGCGTTCTCCGAGCCCGCGGGGGCCCCGAGCGCCGCCGACGCCGTACGGCTTCGCTCCGTACGCCGCACCTACGGCGAGGCCGAAGCTCTCGCCGGCATCGACCTCACCGTCCGCCCCGGTACCTTCACCGCTGTCATGGGTCCGTCCGGCTCCGGGAAGTCCACGCTGCTGCACTGCGCGGCCGGGCTCGACCGGCCGACATCCGGCACCGTCGAGGTGGGCGGGGTGGATCTGACGGGGCTGAGCGAGCGTCGGCTGACGCTGCTGCACCGGGACCGGATCGGCTTCGTCTTCCAGTCGTTCAACCTGGTCCCTTCGCTGACCGCCGCCCAGAACGTCGCGCTGCCGCTGCGGCTCGCGGGCCGCCGCCCGTCCCGTACCGAGTTACGGGAATCCCTGGCGCGGGTCGGACTGGCCGACCGGGCAGGGCACCGGCCCGCCGAGATGTCGGGCGGCCAGCAGCAGCGGGTGGCCCTGGCCCGGGCCCTGATCACCCGGCCCGCGGTGCTCTTCGGCGACGAACCGACCGGTGCGCTGGACACCGCGACAAGCCAGGAGGTGCTGGTGATGCTGCGGGAGCTGGTGGACCGGGAGGGGCAGACGGTCGTGATGGTCACCCATGACCCGGTGGCCGCGGCATATGCGGACCGGGTGGTCTTCCTGGTCGACGGGCAGGTGGCGGACGACCTGACCGGGCTGTCGGCCGAGCGGATCGCGGCCTGGATGGCGACGCGGTGTGCAGGGCCTAAGGGATGCACGGGACGCACGGGGCATACGGGGCGTACGGGATCTTCCGAAGGCGCCGCAGGAGCCCACCGGACGACCGCGGACACGGACACGGACGCTGACATCGCAGGTCACGCAGGTCACGCAGGTCTTGTCGGTCACTCGGGCCACACGGACACGGACGTCCTCGGTCACTCAGGCCACGCGGACGTCACCGGCCACGCGGGGATCACCGGCCGCGTGGACGTCACCGGCCACGCGGGGATCACCGGCCGCGCGGACGTCACCGGCCACGCGGGGATCACCGGCCACGCGGACGTCACCGGCCACGCGGGGATCACCGGCCACGCGGAAGGCGCGCCGTGCTGACCGTCGCTCTGGCCACCCTGCGTATGCGCTGGACCACCCTCATCGGCACCTTCGTCGCACTCGCGCTGGGTGTGGGGCTGATCGCGGTCATGGGGCTCGGCCTCGCCTCGGCCCTCGGCGCGCCGGAGCGGGCGCCGCAGCGGTTCGCCGGAGCGCCGGTGGTGGTGATGGGCAACGACACCCTGACCGTGGAGGTGCGGCGCGGGCCGTCCACGGACCGGGTCAGCCGCAGACTCATTCATCCACACCCTGTGGATATCGAACTCCTGCGTGCCCTCCGGGCGCTCGGCCCGGTGACGCGGGACGACGGGAACAGCGCGCGCGGCGGCCCGGACGCCGTGGGTGTGGACGCGCCCCCGCCGAGGTGCGCCGTGTCATCGGCGACCGCGCCCTGGTCCTCACCGGGGACGACCGCCGCCGCGCCGACCCAGCGGCGGCGCGGGACGCCGAGGGACTGGTCACCGTGAACGCCCTGCTCGGCACGGCGGGCGGCGTCACCGCCTTCGTCGCGGTCTTCGTCGTCGCGTCGACCTTCGCCTTCGCGGTGGCACTGCGCCGACGCGAGTTCGGGCTGCTGCGCACGGCGGGCGCCACACCGGGCCAGCTCCAGCGGCTCCTGCTGACCGAGGCCGCCGTGATCGGCACGCTCGCCTCCGCCGCGGGGTGCGTGCTGGGCCTGCGGGGTGCGCCACTGCTGGCCGGGCTACTGGTCGACGAGGGGATGGCACCGTCCTGGTTCACCGTCCGGCCGGTCGCCTGGCCGCTCCACGCCTCCTTCTGGACCGGTCTCGTCGTGGCGTTCGCGGGGGTCTGGGCGGCGTCGCGGCGGGCGGGCCGAATCGGCCCGGCCGAGGCGCTGCGCGAGGCCGACGTCGATACGGGCGTGCTGCCGCCGGCCCGTCGGCTGCTGGGCTTCGCCCTGCTCGCGGGGGCCGCGTTCCTGATGGCGAAGTCCCTCGTCACCGACCCGTCCGCGCTGCTGAAGCGGAAGACGTACACCACGCAGCCGATGGCCCTGATCACGGCCGCCGCCCTCCTCACGCCACTGCTGGTACGCCCGTTGGCCCGGCTGGTCCGGCTGCCCGGAGCGACCGGAATGCTGGTGACCGCCAACGTGTCGGCATCGCTGCGGCGTACGGCTGCGGTGGCGGCTCCGGTGCTGATCACGGTGGCGCTGGCGGGTTCGGTGGCCGGTTCCGCGGCGACGGTGTCGGCGGCGAAGGCGGCCGAGGTACGTGCGCACACCCGGGCCGATCTGGTCGTGACGGGCGAGGAGCTGAGGGTCCGGCCGGTGCCCGGCGCCACGCTGTCCGCGTCCGCCTCGACGGCCGTGTACGTACGCGAGGAGGGCACCGCTCTGCTCGCGTCCGAGGCCCGCGCCGTGGACGACGCGAAGGCCCTGGCGACGGTCGGGCGGCTGCCGGTGGTGGCGGGCGACATCCGGGATCTGGACGACCGCTCGATCGTGGTGAACGAGGAGTGGGCGCAGCACACGGTGGGCGCGACGGTCCGGGTGTGGCTCGGCGACGGGCGGCCGGCCGAGTTGCGGATCGCGGCGGTGCTGGCGCTCGGGACGGGCAACAACGGGGTCTACGTCACGAGGGCGAACGCCCCGGCGGCCCCGGTGGACCGGATCGACGTACGGCTCTCGCCGGGCGCGGACCGGGCCGCCGTCACCGCGCGCCTGCGCGACACCGGCGGCACCGTGCGGCCGACGGAGCAGTGGCTGGCCGCGACCCATCCGCGTACCGGTCCGCAGACCCGGCTCGGCCTGGCCGTGATCCTGGGGATCGCGCTGGTGTACGCGGCGATCGCCCTCGCCAACACGATGCTGATGGCGGGGTCCGTACGCTCCTCGGAGCTGAACGCGCTCCGGCTGGCCGGGGCCACCCGGTCCCGGGTCCTGGCCGTGGTGGCCGGGGAGACCCTGTTCGCGGTGGCGATCGGGGCGCTGCTCGGACTGGCCGTGACCGCAGTGAATCTGGCGGGCCTTGGCGCCGCGCTGGCCTCGCTCTCCGCACCGGTGACGGTGTCGGTGCAGTGGCCGCTGGTGGGCGGTGCGGCCGGGGTGTGCGCGGTGGTCGCGGTGGGGGCGGCGCTGCTGCCCGGAGCGGTGCGGTGCCGCTCGACGCCGGTGCACTGAACCACCGACGCCGAGCGGTCGGCGAGAGGTCCGGCCGGACCGTACGGGACCGGTCCGACAACGTGATTGGTCCATCCGGCCCCACCCGCTGACGGCATATCCACTTTCACCCTTTCACCCAGGTTTCACATGATTTCATCTCGCCATGGAGGCGATCAAGTGATGACTGGTGACCGACAGCAGGACACACAGGCACGGGCGATCACATCGCGGCGACGCGTACTGGCGGCGGCCGCACTCACACCGGTGCTGGCCGCCGCGGGGCCGGCCACCGCGTGCACCCTGCCCGCCGGAATGCCCGGGCCGGGGCACCGCAGGCGGGTCAAGCCGGTGCCGACCGGTCTGACGGACTGGGCGGCCGTCGCGAAGGCGCTGGGCCGTACCGGCAACATGCTGCGCGGAACGACGTACCACACGAGCTTCCCCCGGCGGGACCTCCACGTGGTGTCCGATGGCGTCGTCGTCACACCGGAGCTCGCGCTGGGCACGCATGTGGCCTTCGTCCGCTACGCCGACGGCAGCACGATGCTGATGGGCGACGTGGTGGTCACCGAGCGCGAGTTGCAGCAGGTGACCGACGCCTGGCAGGCGCACGGAATCGAGCAGACCGCGCTGCACAAGCACCTGCTCGCCCAGATCCCCGACATCTGGTGGATCCACGCCCACGCCCACGGCCACGACGCGGTGGCCCTGGCCCGCGGCCTGCGCGCCGGATTCGACCGTACCGGGACCCCGCCCGCCCAGCCGCCCGGCCCGCCGGTCCAGGTCGACCTGGACATCGCCGGGATGGAGGCGGCGCTCGGCGCGAAGGGTTCCACCGATGACGGGCTGTACAAGGTCATCTTCGTCCGCCGCGAGACCATCGCGGACGGGCATCTGATCCTGCCCCCCGGCCTGGGATCGACCAGCGCGCTCAACTTCCAGCCGCTGGGCGGCGGCCGGGCCGCGCTCAGCGGTGACTGCGTCATGCTCGCCGGTGAGGTCCAGAACGTACTGAAGGCATTGCGGCGCGGCGGGATCAAGCTCGTCGAGCTGCACAACCACCACCTGGCGGACGACCCCCGCCTGTTCTTCACCCACTTCTGGGCCGTGGGCGACGGCGTCGAGCTCGCCCGCGCGGTGCGCCCCGCGGTGGACGCCACCGACGTCGTACCGTCCGGCTGAGACCGGCCGCTCACGCCGACCTCACGCCGACCCCGGCGAACGCGCCGCACCCGCCGCACCGGCCGCACGGGGTCGCCGGACCGATTTGCGCCGGTCCAGCGACCCCGGCCGCCGATTCCGTTCTGCATATGGACCAATCGGCCCGAAGTGGCGCGTGCCCGTGCGGGTGACCGGGCACCCATGTCCCGTCCAGCCCGCATCTTCCTCGAACTGCCCGTCAGATCCCCCTCTGGAGCTCCGTATGGAACCGGTCGCCGCCGCACGGCACTGCCCGTTCGACTATGCCGAGGCCCTCGAATTCGACCCGGTGCTCAGGCACTTGATGACCGAAGAACCCGTCTCCCGCATCCGGCTGCCGCACGGCGACGGCGAGGCGTGGCTCGTCACCGGCTACGACGACGTGCGCACGGTGACCACCGACCGGCGCTTCAGCCGGAGCGCCATCATCGGCCGGAACTTCCCGCGCATGACCCCTGAGCCGATCGTTCAGGACGAAGCGATCAACGTGATGGACCCGCCGGCCAGCAGCCGGCTGCGCAGCCTGATCTCCAAGGGATTCGCGCCCCGTCACATGGAGCGCATGAAGGTGCGTACCCAGCATGTCGTGGACGAACTGCTGGACCGCATGGAGGAGCACGGTGCCCCCGCCGATCTCTTCGAGCACCTGGCGGCCCCGCTGCCCCTGACCACCATCTGCGAGGTCCTCGACATCCCCGAGGCCGACCGCGCACAACTGCGTGCCCATGCCCGGACCATGATGGACACCACCGTCGAGAACAAGGAAGCCGCGGTACGCGCCAAGGCCGATCTCCGCGCCTACTTCCAGAAATTGACGGCCGAGCGGCGCGCGAACCCGGGCGACGACCTGATCAGCGCGCTGGCCACGGCGCGCGACGGGGACGAGATCCTGGGCGATCAGGAACTGACCGTCATGGCCATGGTCCTGCTCATCACCGGCCAGGACACCACCACGTACGAGATCGGCAACATCGCCTACACGCTGCTCACCAGGCCCAACGAGCTCGCCATGCTGCGCGAGCGCCCCGACATGCTCCCGCAGGCCATGGAGGAACTGCTGCGCTTCATCCCGTTCCGCAAGGGCGTCGGCATCCCCCGGGTCGCCCTGGAGGACGTGGAGCTGAGCGGGGTGCTGATCCGGGAGGGAGACATCGTGCACGTCTCCTACCTGACGGCCAACCGCGACCCCCGGAAGTTCGACCGGCCCGACGAGCTGGATCTGGAGCGCGAGAATCCGTCCCACATGACGTTCGGCTGGGGCGGCCACCACTGTCTCGGCGCCCCGCTCGCCGCCACGGAACTCCAGGCCGCCATCGGAACCCTGCTGAAGCGCTTCCCCGCTCTGAAGCTGGCGACACCGGCCGAGGAAGTGCGGTGGAACAAGACGTCGATCTGGCGCTATCCCCTCGAACTGCCCGTCACCTGGTGACAGGGCGTACCGCGCGTCCGCGCAGGGGCCGTGCGGACCGTACGGTTCGTGACTGTCATCGATGATGCGTCGCAGCAGGGCGCCCGGCAACCCGGATCCATCCGGGGCACCGAGCGCCCTTTTGCGCACTTTTTGCACCTCTATTGCACCTCTATTGCACCCCTCTTACACTCCTCTTGTACGTCGTCGCGTCGGCTCGGAATCCGCACCGATCCGCTGGGACATGTGCGCCGATCCGTCCGCGATACGGCGGACATCCGCTCGACGTGCGGCCCTGATTCTTCTGCCGTAGCGTGATCCCCGACGGCCACCCAGCCGTGGCGGATCAGCATCCGCCCACGAACGGCTAGAACTCAGTCTTCGAAGGTCGGCCCGTCCGCGCCCGTGCCAGGGGTATCGAACCCGGCGCAGGAATCCACCAGAACTCTGTCTCGCGCGCCGCCGCGCGTGACGGAACAGTGGTGGCCACTCCCGCGTCGGTTCATACCCCGTGACCGGTTCCGGGCCCGGCGGTGTGGACCAAGTCCGCTAGGAGGAGTTCCATGGCGGTTCTCTGCAAGCCGGCCATCGAGGTTCCCGAATACGTCATCACCAACGAGGAAACTCTCGAGCTGGCTCAAAGGTTGCACGGCAACCATCCGCAGATCGACCTGGTCCTTCGCTTGATCGAACACACCGGGGTGCAGAAACGGCACCTGATCCAGCCTATCGACAAGGTGCTGCAGCACCCGGGCTTCGACGCCCGCAGCGTCACGTACGAGGAACACACCAAGGCCCGGGTGCCGGCGGTGATACGCCGGGCACTCGACGCGGCCGAACTGGAGCCGCAGCAGATCGACTTGATCGTCTACGTCTCCTGCACCGGCTTCATGATGCCGCCGCCGACCGCGTGGCTCATCGGCGCGATGGGCTTCCGCCCGGAAACCCGACAGCTGCCGATCGCCCAACTCGGCTGTGCCGCGGGCGGCGCCGCCGTCAACCGGGCCCATGACTTCTGCACGGCGTACCCCGAGGCGAATGTGCTGGTCGTCGCCTGCGAGTTCTGTTCGCTCTGTTACCAGCCCACCGACCTGAGCGTCGGATCCCTGCTGTCCAACGGCCTGTTCGGCGACGGCATAGCCGCCGTCGTACTCCGGGGCAGGGGTGGCACCGGTGTCCGTCTGGAACGCAACGGCTCGTTCGTCATCCCGGAGACCGAGGACTGGATCTCCTACGCGGTCCGCTCCACCGGGTTCCACTTCCAGCTCGACAAGCGGGTGCCCGGAACCATGGAGCCCCTCGCTCCGGTGCTGAACGCCGTCGCGGAGGAGCACCACTGGAACGCCAGCAAGCTGGACTTCTACATCATCCACGCAGGCGGCCCGCGCATCCTGGACGACCTGAGCCGCTTCCTCGACGTGCCGCCCGAAGCGTTCCGCTTCAGCCGGGCCACGCTCACCGAGTACGGCAACATCGCCAGTGCGGTGGTGCTCGACGCCCTCGGCCGCATGTTCGACGAGGCATCGGCCCTGGACGGCCACCGCGGCCTGATGGCCGGCTTCGGTCCCGGCATCACCGCCGAGATCTCCCTGGGCACCTGGACGACGGACGCCGCGTCCTGACGCGTCCCGCCTCCGGCCCGCCCGACGTGCTCGGCCCTCCGGACCCTCCCGGGCGCGGGGTGGGGTGAAGCCTCCGCAGCGACCCACCCCGCCCCGCGCTCGTCTCCCGGCCGCTGTCAGTGCCGGGTGTCAGACTCGACGACATGACCGAACGTTGGGCTCTGGCCACCACGGAGACCGGCGGCGCCCGCCTCGTCCCGCTGGATCCCACCGGCCTGCCCACTGCCCCGGTCCTGACCGAACCCGACCTCGTGGAGGCCGTCCGCTCCCGCCCGGACGTCACACGCTGGGTCTGGCGGTCCACCGCCGAGATCTACCCGCGCCTGCTCGCCGCCGGCGTCCCCGTGGCCCGCTGTTACGACATCGAGGTCGCCGAATCCCTTCTCCTCGCCCACGAGGGCCGTCTCGGCGAACCCCGGTCCGCAGCCGCCGCCCACGCCCGCCTGCGCAACGCCCCCGTACCCCCCGACCCCCCGCCCCGCTCGGCCGAGCCCGGCTCACAGTCCTCCCTCTTCGAGCCGCAGTCCGGCACGGGACTGCCGTTCGACGACCTGCTCCAGGTGTACGCCGCGCAGCTCCGCCGCCACGACGCCACGGCGCACCCGGGCCGGATGCGCCTGCTGACGGCCGCCGAATCGGCCGGCACGATGGTCGCCGCCGAGATGAACCGGTCCGGTCTCCCCTGGCGCGCGGACGTGCACCGGGCAGTGCTCCACGAACTGCTCGGCGAGCGCTACGCGGGCGGCGGCGAACCCCGCAGGCTGGCCGAGCTGGCCGACGAGGTGTCGGCCGCCTTCGGCAGACGGGTCCGCCCCGACCTCCCCGCCGACGTGGTGAAGGCGTTCGCGCAGGCCGGTATCAAGGTGAAGTCCACCCGGCGCTGGGAGCTGGCGGAGCTGGACCATCCGGCGGTGGAACCCCTCATCCAGTACAAGAAGCTGTACCGGATCTGGACGGCGCACGGCTGGAGCTGGCTCCAGGACTGGGTGCGCGACGGCCGCTTCCGCCCCGAGTACCAGCCGGGCGGCACCGTCAGCGGCCGCTGGACGACCAACGGCGGAGGGGCGCTGCAGATCCCCAAGGTGATACGGCAGGCGGTCGTCGCCGACGAGGGCTGGCGCCTCGTCGTCGCGGACGCCGACCAGATGGAGCCCAGGGTCCTGGCCGCGATCTCCCGCGACCGCGGCCTGATGGAGGTGGCCGGCCATGACGGCGACCTCTATACGGCACTGTCGGACCAGGCCTTCCAAGGCGACCGGGAACACGCCAAGCTCGCCCTCTTGGGCGCGGTCTACGGCCAGACGTCGGGCGACGGCCTGAAGAACCTGGCCGCCCTGCGCCGAAGATTTCCCCTGGCCGTGGCCTATGTCGACGACGCGGCGAAGGCGGGCGAGGAGGGCCGTCTCGTACGGACGTGGCTGGGCCGGACCAGTCCGCCCGCCGCCGGAAGCGGGGACGACGACGAGGCCGGCATCCCGCAGGAGAGCACCGAACAGCCTTCCGCCGATGGCGAGTTCACCCCTGGTTACGCCTCGTCGAACGCCCGGGCGCGGGGCCGCTTCACCCGCAACTTCGTGGTGCAGGGCAGCGCCGCGGACTGGGCTCTGCTGCTGCTGGCCGCTCTGCGCCGGGCGATCGGCTCCGCCGGTCTCCGGGCCGAGCTGGTCTTCTTCCAGCATGACGAGGTGATCGTGCACTGCCCGCGGGAGGAGGCCGAGGCGGTCGTGGAGGCGATCCGGGCGGCCGGTGAGCTGGCCGGGCGGACCGTCTTCGGTGAGACGCCGGTGCGGTTTCCGTTCACAACGGCGGTGGTGGAGCGCTACTCGGACGCGAAGTGATCACCCTCCGGAACCCGACCCCGACCCCGAACCGGAACCCGGGACGGAACCCGACTCCGAACCGGAGGCTGTCCCGGAATCAGCTCCTCCGTCTTGCCGTTGTCCACCCGCGCCGGGCTCCGTGGCAAGCCGGGAAGAGTGTCCCGAAGCCGGTTCGTCCCCGAACCCGGCCAGCCCGTGTTCGTAGTGCGCCGGACGCAGATGCTGATGCCGATGGCGGGCATTGAGCTGATGGATGACGAACGCTGCGATCGCGATCATCACGAGGACGACCACGACAGTGACCAGGGTGTCCATACGGTAGCGGCCCCCTTCGATGCGCAGGCCGACAGAACCGGCTCACCGGGAGCCGTACACATCCAGGCTACTCCGCGGCCCGCCGGCCGCCCCTCGGACAGCGGACCGTTCGCGCCCCGGCAGCACGACACCGGAGGTGCCCGGGCCGGATGCGCTCCGGCCCGGGCACCTCCGCGCGACGGTGGTACGCCTGCGCCGTACTGCTGTCTACCCGCGTTCCCACAGCGCGGGGACGTTCGGCGGTTCCCAGCCGGCCATGGCCGAGTGCGCCTGCAGACAGCGGTACGCAACCCCGCCGTACGTGACGCGGTCTCCCGCGTTGCAGAACGTTCCGGCCGCCCAGCCGCCGCCCGGGTCGGTCGGCGGATCCGTCGGGTCGGTGGGCGGATCGGTCGGGGTGCCGTTGGTGACCAGGGTGAGGCCGTACGCCTGGAGCGCCGGGTTCACCGGCTGGAAGTACGTCGTACCGCCCTGCGTGCAGTTTCCGGAGCCGCCGGAGGTGATCCCCTGCGCCTGGCTGCCGGAGATGAACGAACCGCCGGAGTCGCCCGGTTCGGCGCACACGTTGGTACGGGTGACGCCGGAGACGGTGCCCTCCTGGTACGTGACGCTGGTGTTGCGCTGCTGAACCGTTCCGCAGTGCCAGCCGGTCGTCGAACCGGAGCGGCAGACCGACGATCCTTCCAGCGCCTCGGTGGACCCGGTGACCGGCACGTCACCGTTGCCGTACCCGTTCACCAGGGCGCGCGGCGTCCAGTTGGTGTTGGTGGCGACCCAGGAGTAGTCGCGGCCCGGGAAGACGGAGCCCTGGAAGGAGCCCTGCGCCTGCTGGTCGTAGCCGCTGGTGCCGACCCCGGGCGTCCCGCAGTGACCGGCGCTGACGAAACCGGACTGGCTGCTGCCGCGCTTCACGGGAAAGCCGATGGAGCAGCGTCCCAAGCCGTTCATGTAGTACGCGTCACCACCTCGCAGATCCGTGAACGTACGTGGTTCCTCACGTGATTCACGTACCGTCACCAACGCGTGCGGCACATCCGCCGCGGCGAGAAAGGCATCGGCGGCCGAGGCGCGGGCGGCCTGCACGACCACGCGGTTGGTGGCCACGTCGACGTACCAGGCGGGTATGCCCTCGGGGGCCTTGCGCAGCGCCACCCGGTCCAACGCGGCCTTCGCGGTGTCGAGTTCGGCCCGGCTGTGGGCGACGACGACCGCCTTCGCGCCCGCCCGGCCGATCCGGGTGGCGTCCGCGGCATCGGTGGTGGCGACGGTCAGAGCGGCGTCATCACCGCTCACCCGGGCCCCGGCGAAGTCCGCGCCGAGGGCACGCTTCAGCCCGGCGGCGACGGCTGCCGCCCGGGACTCGTGACCGATCCCGCCGCGCGCCTCGGCCGCGGTCAGTCCGAGGTCACGGCGCATGGCCTTCAGCAGACCGGGCGAGAGCTGGTCGGTACTCACGGCGGTAGGACCGGTGGGGCGGGGTGCGGGATCGGCGGACGCGCTGCCGGTCAGACCGGCCAGCGCGAGTACGCCGACGGCCACGGTGGCGGTGCACGCGGCCAGGGCACGTCTGCGGAGGAGGAACGGCTCCACGGAACTCTCCTTGACGTCGGGGGAATTGACGTCAAGGTAGCCGCGTACACGTCACTCTCAGGAGATCCCGTTCTCCCCCCTCACTTCGCGTTATGGGGCATGTGAACAGCAGCGATAGGCTCCGCGCATGGCCACGCACGAACGTGAGATCAACGAGCCCGTCGATCTGTGCCTGCCGGACGGCCGGCTGAATCCGGCAGCCCGCGGCTGGTCCAGGCAGCCACTGCACCGGGCGAACCTGCGGGGCTGGGGCCGGACGAAGCGGTGGGATTACTGGTGCGTGACCACCCCGACCCATCTCGTCGCGCTGACCGTGAGCGACCTCGACTTCCTGGCCCTGAACACGGTGTACGTACTGGAGTACGGGCCGGACGGTGTGGCGGACGAGCACACCGTCGGCACTCCCGCCGGCATTCCCGCCCACGCCGGGTTCGAGCGCACCGCGATCATTCCCGGCGGACGCGGCGTCCGTCTCCCGGAGACGATCGCGGGCGCGGCCGGCTCCCCCGCCGTGGTGGTCGGTCCGCTCCGCCCCTCCGGCGGCCGGGTCAGGATCGAGATCCGTGAGGAGGACGGCGGCACCCGGCTGCGGGCCCGCTGCCTGACCCCGTCCTCACCGAAGGAGCCCGTGGAGGTCGACCTCTTCGCCGCTCTGCCCGCCGGTCACGAGACGTTGTCCGTCGTCGTGCCCTGGAGCGAGCGCCGCTTCCAGTACACGTCGAAGCACACCGCCCGCCCCGCCACCGGCACGGTCCGGATCGGAAACCGGGTCCTGGAGTTCGGCGATGACGCCTGGGCCGTGCTCGACCACGGCCGGGGCCGCTGGCCGCGCTCCGTCGACTGGAACTGGGGAGCCGCCTCGGGCCGTACGGACGGCCGTACGGTGGGGCTGCAGTTCGGCGGACGCTGGACGTCGGGCACTGGCGCGACCGAGAACGCGCTCTGCGTCGACGGACGGCTCACCAAGATCGGTGAGGAGCTGGAGTGGCGCTGGTCGCCCACCGACTTCATGACCCCCTGGACCATCGCATCGTCCGGCGAACGGCCCACGGTGAACCTGACCTTCATCCCGTTCCACAACCGCTCGACCCGCACCGACGCGGGCCTGATCGCCAACCGCACCGACCAGTGCTTCGGCCACTACAGCGGCCGTGTCCGGGACGACGAGGGCCGGGAGATCGTCGTGGACCGGCTCCTCGGGTGGGCCGAGGACGTCCATATGCGCTGGTGAACTGCCGGGCGGCCGGGCGGCCGCCGGACGGTCCGCCGCTGTGTAGACGCTCGGCGGGCCGCTTGCCCCGGGAGCGGGCGTCGGGGCAAGCGGCCGGGGTGCCGGATTCAGCCGGCGCCGTCGGGGTGGAGGACGACCTTGGTCCAGCCGTCGTCACGGGCGTCGAAGTGCTGGTATCCGTCGGGGGCCTGGTCCAGCGGCAGCTCGTGGGAGACGATCCACGACGGCTTCGCCTTGCCCTGCTCGATCAGGGCGCACAGCCGGCGGTTGTAGGCCTTGACGTTCGCCTGCCCCGTGCCCATCGACTGGCCCTTGAACCAGTACAGGCCGTAGTCGAAGGCGACCTCGCCTTCCTCCTTGTACAACTGGTCCGGACTGCCCGGGTCGTGCGGCAGGAAGACACCGACGACGCCGATGGTGCCGGTGAACTTCACCGAGTGCACCAGGTTGTTCAGCGTCAGGTTCGGATGCTCCTTCCCCTGCGCGTCGTGCGCCTGGTAGCCCACGCACTCACACCCGCGGTCCGCGCCCAGGCCGTTGGTGTGCTCATTGATCTGGTCGATCGGTGAGGCCTTGGAGTCGTCGATGGGGATGGCGCCGATCTCCTCGGCCAGCCGCAGCCGGTCCGGGTGACGGTCCACGACCATCACCTTGGCGGCGCTCTTCAGGTTCGCCGACAGGGCCGCCATCAGGCCGACGGGTCCGGCGCCGTAGATGACGACGGTCTCGCCCGGCTGCACGCCGGCGAGTTCGGTGCAGTGCCAGCCGGTCGGAAAGATGTCGGACAGCATCACGTAGTCGGTCTGCTTCTCCCGCGCCTCCTCCGGCAGCACCAGGCAGTTGGAGTCGCCGTACGGCACCCGCAGGAACTCCGCCTGACCGCCGTTGTACGGGCCCATTCCCGCGAAGCCGTACGCGGCGCCGGCCATCTTCGGATCCACGGGTGTGGTCAGACAGAACGCCGTCAGCCCGCTGTCGCAGTTACGGCAGAAACCGCAACTGATGTTGAACGGCAGACAGACCAGGTCCCCCACCCGCACCCGGTCGACACCGTCGCCGACCTCGACGACCTCACCCATGTTCTCGTGGCCCAGGACGCGCCCCGTCTCCATGTCCGTGCGCCCCTCATACATATGCAGGTCCGACCCGCAGATGTTCGTCGAGGTGATCTTCACCAGCACGTCCGTCGGCCGTTCGATCCTCGCGTCCGGCACCTCCTTGACGCTCACCGACCGTGGCCCGTCATACACCAGCGCCTTCATGGAATTACCTCCACAAACCTCATTTCGAAACATGCTCCGTTTCGAAATTCACATGATGCAGATTCAGCAATCGCGCCGCCCGCGCCCACCGCTTCGAACGATCCTGCGCGGAACATTGCAAGCAACACAGACTTCGCACGGATGAAAAACCGCACGCCCGAAAACGGCATTCCCTGCCGCCTGAGCCCGGATCCACCTGGGCCGAACCGGGGTGCCCGGGCCGACCCTCCGGCCATCCCGGACACATCTGCCCCGGACGGGACTCGCCGTCTCTTCAACCCTCCCACCAGGGCACCACCTGTCAACCGGGAGGCAGGGCAAGAACTACTCGACCCCCCGGACTGCCGCGCCCTGCCAGGACCCGTTCCCGGACGACTCACCGTCATCGCGCAGAACATCCACGACCGGACTACTGCGGAAAACTCGACGGACACGAAATTTTCTGCGGGACGAAAACCGAATCACCCCACTTCTCATCAGGGTAAGACGCCGCTCCGGCCACGTCGCTGACGAATCGTTTCCAGGCCGCTGCCGCCATTAGGAAAGTGAACGGTTTCAGCGTCGCGCGTGGCTGGGACCCCGCACCTCTCGCTCGGAGTGGATGTAGATGAGGTCCAGAAACTTCTTTGCATGCCATGTGACCTCTCTGCAGACGTCGGCAAATCGCTCTTCGGTAAGCATGCGGCGAAGGCCAGCCATCAGTAGCGCCATGCGCATGACCAATCGAACAGGACTTTCCCCGTCGAAATCGAACCGCGACGGTCCGTCGACGCAGGCGAGGGCCAGCGCCCAAGGATCACGCGGTGGCGGCCTGGCATGGGTGGCTGCGCCGCATCGATCGGCCAGGTTGCATGGTGCCTCGGCGTGCTGTCCAGTGGCGTTTTGCCTGATCAGAGCACGTGCGACAGGTTGACCCGAGCTACCACGTGATGCACCGTCCAAAGGCGTCTGTCCACCGGTGGTCCACCGGGGGGGCCTGTCACCGGCCCGCCGGTGAGACTGCCGCTGGGCTTCCGGCGATGCTGCCGACCGGTCGGAGAGCCGAGCGGAGGTGACTGTGGGGCCTCTACAAGCCATCCGCCAGTGGGTTCCTCCACGGATCTGTTTTGAGGCGAATCGGCATCGAGCAGCATCTTCGTGAGAACCGGCCTGTCATGCCGTGCGTCGTGATCTACGGTGCCATCAGTCACCTACGAGGGGGAGGGCCCGTGGAGCGTACAAGGACAGCGCTCGCCGAGCGCATCGCCGAGCGTAGAAGAGGAGTTGGCGACCCGCGGGCGTTGGTCGGTGAGATGCGGCGTTCGGCCCTTCTGGTGCCGACAGCCGGTGAACGCCTGTGGTCGGCGCGGTTGGGCGGGGTGCGGTGGATCTGTGGGTTCACCGATGAGACCGCACTGGCCCGGTTCGCCCTCCACCACGGGGCGGGGGACCAACCCTTGGATTACGCGGCGCTGTTGGGCGCACGCATCGTCGACGAGGTCGTGCCGTCCCTGGGCGAGCCCGCCGGTCTCGCCGTCGACGTCGCCACGGAGGACGGGTCGATGTTCTTCCCGCCGGTCGTCGGCATCGTTCCGGAGTCGGTCGCCGTCGACGCCGGTGAGGCACAGGGGGAGAGGTCATGAGCGGTGACGGGGCTGATCTGCGTCTCGACAAGGCATCTGTCGACAAGTTCACCAAGGGTGTGGGCGCGACCATCGACGAGCTCGGTGATCTCGGTGGTGCCACGGGTTCGGTGATGGGCAAGGGCTTCTCGGAGTTGGCGATGACCGGGATGGAGGCCGGGCATCATGGTCTCGCGGTCGATTTCGAGGACTTCTGTGAGCGCTGGGAGTGGGGGGTGCGTGCCCTGGTGCGGGACGCCAGCGGGCTCGCGAACCGGCTCGGCCTGGCGGCGGGTACCCAGTGGGAGCACGACCAGTACCTCGCGGGCACGCTCAAGGTGGGTGCCAACTCCCTGTTCGGCGGGAACCCGCACGCGAGCGAGGAGGAGATCGCGGGGCAGGACTGGGGCGACATCTTCACGCCGGACTACCTGAACCCGGACTTCAGCCCCGAATCGTTCGAAAAGGCCGGCCAGGACATGGAGCAGACCTGGAAGGACACCGGTCGCACCGTCCTCACCGAGGGCTACGGCGGTCGGCAGTCCGAGATGTTCAACAACGCGCTCGGCCTCTCCGACGACCAGTTCAACCAGGCGCTGGACGACACACTCGGCCCGTCACCGGAAGAGCGCGCCCAGCAGACCCAGCAGCAGGGTGAGTCGGGGGAGAACTGAGCATGGGTATTGGCGACTTCCTCAGTGACATCACGCCCGACTCGATTGAGGACGCGATCGAGGACGGCGTCGAGTGGGTCGGCGACCGGGTCGAGGACGTCGGGAACTGGACAGCCGACCGGCTGGACGACGTCGGCTGGGAGTCCGGTGCGGACTGGGTGCGCGAGCAGTCCCGTTCGGTCGCCAACCGGATGGGCGCGGAGGTCGACGAGATGGACCTCGGGCAGACCGAGGACAAGACCAAGCTGATCTACGGCAGCCCAAGCAAGATCAACTCCACCGTCGCGAAGCTCCGCGCCTTCCAGTCGGCCTTCGATGGCACCGGTGACGGTCTCAAGGGCCTCGATTCCGGACAGCTCAAGGGCGAGACGGCCGACGCGTTGCGCACCGCGGTGGGCACTCAGCCGCCCAAGTGGTACGCCGCCGCCGATGCCAGTGCGAAGGCGATCGGAGCTCTCGACGCGTTCGCCGACACCGTCACCTGGGCGCAGGGGCAGGCGCAGACGGCGATCGACAAGTGGAAGGCGGGCGTCAAGGCCTCCGAGGGTGCCGCGGACGCCCACCGCAAGAAGGTCGACGACTTCAACAGCGCTGTCGACCGCTACCTGCTTCAGAGATCGCCGGTAGAGCCACCGTGCAACTCCCGGTGAGCGCTGCCCACGATGTCCTCAAGGACATGGGAATCAACGTTCCCCGAATAAAATCTTACGAGGGAATCAGTGATGCCCTCGAGTGGGATATACCAAAACTTTCACCCGACCAGGTAAAGCAATTCGTAGCGGAGGCCTACAAGCATGGATAACAACCCTGGTGGGGAACTCCAAATCTATTCAGTAGAGGCTACGGATGCTGCGACTGCCACATGCATTGTCCGCTGCGTAGGCGGCGTGGTGCGCACCGGTCAACAGTTCAAGACCCGCCCGACCGCTGACACAACAGGAGATCCAGTGCTCCTGAGTCTCAACTGGATCAAGCGCTATGAAAAAGCCATGGACTTCCTCGATCCACCCCACAGCGGCGTGATCCAATTGTCAGGGAATGGGTTGAACTCCCTAAAAAGAGGCGTAATCCTCGTTTCTGTCACGATGGGTGAGCCATGATGACTCCAGGCCTTCTCCGGAGGGGTGCGGTTCGCGACCCGGAGCGAGCACGCCGACCAATGGGGCAAGCTACTTAACGGCGGTGACGGACTGACCGCCACAACACGAATATCCAGGTCGTTGGCCGGCCAGTTGCGCTACCACGCGGGCAGGTTGGACGGGGTCGGCCCCGGCTACTGCGCCGACGACGGTCAACCCGTCCGGATCAACGAGCAGACGAGTGGGCCTTCCTGGAGCAGGCGAGAGTGAAGTTCTCATCCCCAACATGATCAACCGGCCTGCGGTGCGAAGTTCCGGGTGATCGAATGGGACGTTGCCGTTCCCTTGCTCTCCAACGGTGTCGAGCGCTCACGCGCCCACTCGTACTGCAACGAGTGTCCGGCCTGCGGGGGCCATCTCGACACCAACGCGCTGGAGTTCATCACACCCGAAACGTCGTGAGGCGCGTTCAGGCCTCGCCCGGCCAGGCCAGTACGGACCCGCACTGGGCCGACGTCGCCTTCGCGCAGGCGGATGATGAGTGTGCCGTCGCAGATGACCATGCCCGCCGAAGCAGCCACGAAGTAAGCACTGCCCCGATGTCGTAAAGGGTGGGATTCCCGCCAAGCGCAGTTGTACGACTACGGCTGTGCAGATCTGATGAGGAGCAACCTCGGTGAGAATCACTATGGACGGCGACTGGACCGCGAGTATGACGGGCGAGCCCCTGGCCATCGCGCCGCGCTTCCGCTTCCGGGACTTCCGTGTGTACATCGGAACGTACACGGATGTGAAGGAGCGCTCGCAGTTCCAGCTCGACACGTTCGGTAGCACGGAATGGCTGTGGGACACGCCCGACGAGCTCCGCTTCGATCCGGCGAGCCGGGAACTGGTCGGCGCGGAGTTCCACGTCCCCGGTGAGTCCGCGGACGACGAGGACAGTGTCCGCGTGCCCGTCACACCCGCCGTCCGGCCGGGCGGGCTCCGTGCGGAGGAGGCCCGGGACTTCCGCATGGAGACGACCACGGAGCTGTGCCGTGCTCCCGGGGACACCGTGCTGACCTGCCTGCGCGACCTCGATGTCCTCGACGAGCCGCTGGAGGCCCGCATCGGAATCGCGCCCGACGTGGCGCTCCTCGTCCAGCACGGCACAGACGTCGGCTGGAGCCTCACGGATCCCGTGCGCTACCTGACCAGTGGGTTCGCTGCCCCGGACCCGGCTCCTCCCGCCCCGGCCACGCGGGTCCTGTTCACCCAATGCATGGACCTGGTCACCACGTCGTACTACGAGATAAGCGACCGCAACCCGGCCGCCCTGAGCAGACTCCCGGCGCTCGATGACGCGCTGCGTAACCAGCGCGAGGACCGCCACCGGGCCGACGCCCTGCTCGCGCTCATCGCTGAACTGGTCGAGGACTACGGGAACCGCTGACGGTCATGGATCGGCACAGCACATTGACGGGATCGGGTGAATACACGGACGCATGGAGACACATTCCTCGGTGCTTACGGAATGGGGCAGTCCAGAGGCACTCGCGCGCGCCCATTCGAAGTTCGGAACGGAGAGGCAGCAGGCGTACGGGCCGCCAGTCGGTGATGTCGTTCACGACGGACCCGGAGGTCGCGAAGTACTTCGCCGAGGGTGGGCCTGTCTACCCTGCCGTGATCCATCCGAGCGAAGGGATCTGGCAGAGCCTGCCCGGAGCAGGCGAGAGTGAGGTCCTGATCCCCCAACAGGATCGAGGAGGGCCCGTAGGCGGGCTGACAGTGAGATTTCGCAAGTGGGACACGCAGTACTTTCCGGCCGGAGAACTGGTCAGGGCTGACGAGCCGATCGCAGGCTTCGACGAGTTGGAGGACCACCTGCTCGCCGACCACCCCCGGATGCGCCGCATCCACGGGGCGCGGACCGATTCGCAGGAGCGGGCCGGGTCGTCGCCGGTGCAGCGGCGCTGGACCCGGCCGCGCAGTCCGCAGCCGGTCCACAGAGCCGAAGGCGTCGCGGTACGGGCCGCACCGTTCGGCCTCGGTGGCGGCGATCTCTCGGGGCAGGACGGGGTGCGGGTAGGGGCGGCCGCTGCCGGGGACGGGTGCGTCGGCGGTGCGGTCGAACTCGTAGGCGCGGTTCTCCGGGGCGGACGGGGATGGACCACCAGGGCTGTCCGGGTGTGGTGGTGAAGACGTGCCGGACGTTGTAGAGGCTGCTTCTTGGTCGGTGAGGAAGGTGGTGCGGGATGTTACTGAGATTCGTCGCGCGATGTCGCTCGCCACAACTCCTGAGCTGCGGCGATGCCTGAGTCACAGGCGGCTTCACTCGAAGATCACCTCTCATCTTCCGCCGGTGCAGGTAGCCAAGGCGCGGCACAAGCTGCGGCCGCCGGCTCAACAGGCGGCGACAAGGCAGTAGTTGGTGCCCTATACCGTTGCCTCGTTAACTGCCGTTCGAGGAGGAAACCTGTGTCGGATGAGTCAGAAGAGACCATGCTCACCCACATCCCGCCCGACGGAGTCGCCCCGGGAAACGGCTACAGCCATGTGGTTGTGGGCGAAGGCCGACTGGTTTTCATCTCCGGGCAGGTCGCACTGGACGAACAGGGAAATGTGGTCGGCGAGAACGACGCCGCCGCCCAGGCCCGTCAGGTCTTCGAGAACCTGCGGCGCTGTCTGGCGGCAGGCGGCGCTACGTTCGCGGAGGTCGCGAAATTCACCTTCTACGTAACCGACGTCGCCATACTGCCGGAGGTGCGGGCCGCCCGCGACGCGTACATCGACACCGCGCGTGCGCCGGCCAGTACCGCAGTACAGGTCACCGCCCTGTACCGGCCGGAGCTCATGCTGGAGGTGGAAGCCCTGGCCGTAATCCCCTGGTGACTCGGTAACCCTCTGACCGGGCGGTTGAACGGTTGCTGATGATCTTCGAGTGAAGCCACCGAGGACTCCGACATCACCGGCCTTCAGGGATTGGGGCGAGCGACATCACTCGATGAATCTCAGTAGACGTCCCTGAAAATGCCTACGAGTGCGGCAGTTTGCGCAGCTTGACACCGACGTGATCGGTAAGCGTGCCTGCCGACGAAGAGGTGCAGATTTGGGGCGACACCTTGCCCACGAAGGGTATGTGAAAGGTCCTCCCGGTATCTCTTGGGCGAGCGCCGGGAGGGCCGTGCAGCGCGCGGAGGCGCTGTGCTCACGGTAGAGGCTGACCCGGCGCGATCAACAGCCTCTGGTTGTTGGCGTAAGGGTGCTCGCCGCCGGCCAGGCCGTCGTTGAGCCGGACTCCGAAGGGGGCGCACGCGGAATACGAGCTCGCCCACGGTCCGAATCCCGCCAACCATCAGCCCGGCGTGGATATCGGCGGAGGCACCCTCTCCGGCGGAAAGATCTACTTCGGTGAACGGGCCGTCGCCGCTGAGTACGCCGGGCCCCCTGGCGTGAACTTCGCCAAGGGCATGGTGAAGTACGAGACGCATCCGTCGCTCCTTGAGGAGTTCGGCCAGCATACGAAGATTCACGACTTCAGCGGCCCCAACGGGGCGGCACGCCTAGAGTTCGAAAGTCCCGTGGGAAAGCTGGACCGCTTCAACGAACTGACCCAGGGCCGCAGTTGGGTGTCCATATACGGAGGACCGAAATGACGTTCCATGCTCATCAGGAACTCGATGTGACCGTGGTCGCGGTCGCCCCGGTAGGAGCCGAGGTCGACGTCGACGGAGAGATCGGATTCATCGACCAGGTGAAGCACCCCTCCTGGTGGGACGAGAGCACCGCCCCGCCCCAGGCTGGGGACCGGCTGCACGTCGTCGTGCTCGACGCGAGTCGGGAGCCGCCCCGGTTCAGCGCCCTGCAACGGGACATCGACATCGCGCGGCGGCTGCGGGACGCCGGCGCGTGAGAGGCACGAAACCGGCCTCCACGACTCCCACATGGGTCCTCGGCCGCGTTTCGTTACCCATCCCCGGTTCCGAGGTTCCCTGCCGGCGAATGCCTGGTCCGTCAGAGGGGTAATGCCCGCAAGGAGGTACCCGTACCACGTCCGAATTCTTGTCCGATACCCACGAGAGCGGCAGACCACGGCCAGTGCTGCCGTCATGAGCCAGAGAGCCAGCCGTTCCCGTCGGAATCTGAGCAGGACTGCACCCCCGCTGCCCGGCTGTCCCCCGCCTGTCCACCGGGGACCCGCGATACGAGGCGGAGTCAGCCACCTGGAGACACAAAAGACCAGTTCAGAGACACAAAACTGGATTCCCACCACAGAAGCGACACCTCTGGCCTACGCATTACGATGTGCAGACCACAGGTGCCCGATTTGCCCGAATTCCAAGGTGAATAAAAGAGAAAAACCCCAGGTCACGGCGAGTGAGTCCTGGGGTTAATCCGAGCCGCCTTCGGGATTCGAACCCGAGACCTACGCATTACGAGTGCGTTGCTCTGGCCAACTGAGCTAAGGCGGCACACCCTGTCGCACCATGGTGCGATCAGCAGCGTCGCCAAGTCTACACAGTTTCCGGGGGTGCTCCGCACCAGCCCGGTTCCGGACCGTTTTCGCAGGTCAGTGGCAGTCCAGTGGCAAGTCAGCGGCAGAGCCGGGCGGGATCAGGAGCACTGCTTGCCCTCGCTCGGCGGGGTGCCGTCCAGGAGGTAGGTGTTGATCGCCGTGTCGATGCAGTCGCTGCCGCGGCCGTAGGCCGTGTGGCCGTCGCCGCGGTAGGTGAGGAGGGTGCCGGAGGAGAGCTGGCCGGCCAGGGACTCGGCCCACTTGTACGGGGTGGCGGGGTCGCGGGTGGTGCCGACCACGACGATCGGGTCCGCGCCCTTCGCCTCGATGCGGTGGGGGGTGCCGGTGGGCCGGACCGGCCAGTGGGCGCAGTTCAGGGCGGCCCAGGTGAAGGTCCTACCGAAGACCGGGGACGCCTTCTCGAAGCGTGGAAGCGCCCGGGCGGCGGCATCGGCGTCGGCGAAGGCGGGCGGCAGGTCCAGGCAGTTCACGGCGGCATTGGCGGACATCAGGTTCGCGTACGTGCCGTTCGGTTCGCGTTCGTAGTAGCTGTCCGACAGGGAGAGCAGGCCGGAGCCGTCACCCTTCTCCGCGCCGGTGAGGGCCTCGCGGAGCTGGGGCCAGGCCGACTCGTCGTACATCGCGGCGATGACTCCCGTCGTGGCGAGGGATTCCGTGAGCCGACGGGAGTCGCCGGTGGGGATCGGCCGGGCGTCGAGTTGGGCGAAGAGCTGCTTCAGGCGGGTGGCCGCGTCGGCGGTGGAGGCGGTACCGAGCGGGCAGTCCGCCTTTTTGAGGCAGTCGGCGGCGAAGGACTGGAACGCGGTCTCGAAGCCCGCGGTCTGGTCACGGTTCACTTCGACGGCGGGGAGCGACGGGTCCATCGCCCCGTCCAGGACCAGGCGGCCGACCCGGGCGGGAAAGAGCTCGGCGTACGTCGCGCCGAGGTAGGTGCCGTACGAAGCGCCGACGTAGTGCAGTTTCTCGTCACCGAGCAGGGCGCGCAGCATGTCCATGTCCCGTGCCGTCTCGACGGTGGAGACATGCGGCAGGATCTCGCCGGAGTGGCGCGCGCAGCCGCCGGCGAACTCCTTGTAGGCGCCGCTCAGTCTGGCGACCTCGCCGGCGTCGTCGGGTGTCTGGTCGACCTGGGTGTAGGCGTCCATCTGCGGACCGGTGAGGCACTCGACGGGCTCACTGCGGCCCACTCCGCGCGGGTCGATGGCGACCATGTCGTAGCGGGCCCGGACCTGGGCGGGGTAGCCGACGGCCGCGTAACTCTGGAGATAGCCGATGGCCGAACCACCGGGGCCGCCCGGATTCACCAGGAGGGAGCCGATCCGCTTGCCGGGTCCGGTGGCCTTCGCACGGGAGACGGCCAGCTTGATGTCACTGCCGTCCGGCTGCGTGTAGTCCAGGGGCGCCTTCATCGTCGCGCACTGGAACCCCTCGACGCCGCAGTCCCGCCAGTCCAACTGCTGCGCGTAGTACGGCTTGAGCGCGGTGGGGACGGATGCGGCGGACGGGACGGACGGCGACGCGCTCGTGGAACTGCCGCCGCTGCAGCCGGAGATGAGGAGGCCGGCAGCGCCGAGCGCGGTGGCGAGGATGCGGAGCGGGCGCCTGGTGTCCATCCCCGGAGCGTAGTCGCCGCGCGACGACTCACCCGATTTCCCGCTCATACGGGTGAAAAATATGACAGAAAGTGACACAAAATAACACATACGGATGCATGACGATACATGGCGACGCGCGTTGACGAGTGAGGACGAACGGCGGCGGTGCCCGGCCTCAGCCCGCGCGCAGCGCCATCGTCATCGCCTCCACCGCGAGCAGCGGGGCCACGTTGCGGTCCAGCGCCCGGCGGCAGGCGATCACCGCCTCTATCCGGCGCAGAGTGCGCTCGGGTGTGGAGGAGCGGGCGATGCGGTCGAGGGCGTCCTGCGTGTCCCCGTTGGCGATGGCGATGCGCGAGCCCAGCTGGATCGCCAGTACGTCGCGGTAGAAGCCGGTCAGGTCGGTGAGCGCGAGGTCGAGGCTGTCGCGCTGGGTACGGGTCTTGCGGCGCTTCTGTCTGTCCTCCAGCTCCTTCATCACCCCGGCCGTACCGCGCGGCATCCGCCCACCCGCGGCGGCACCGAGCGCCGCCTTCATCTCCTCCGTCTCCTTGGCATCGACCTCCTCCGAGACCTGCTTGGCATCGTCGGTGGCGGTGTCGATCAGCTCCTGCGCGGCCTTGAGACAGCCGCCGATGTCCTCGACGCGGAGCGGCAGCTTGAGCACGGCGGCACGACGGGAACGGGCTGCCTCGTCGGTGGCGAGGCGGCGGGCCCTGCCGATGTGGCCCTGGGTGGCACGGGCGGCGGACGCGGCCCGCTCCGGATCGATGCCGTCGCGCCGGATCAGGACGTCGGCCACCGCGTCCACCGGCGGCGTGCGCAGGGTGAGGTGACGACAACGGGAACGGATGGTGGGCAGCACGTCTTCGAGCGAGGGCGCGCAGAGCAGCCACACCGTGCGCGGCGCGGGCTCCTCGACCGCCTTCAGCAGGACGTTCCCCGCGCCTTCGGTGAGCCGGTCGGCGTCCTCCAGGACGATGACCTGCCAGCGGCCGACAGCCGGGGAGAGCTGGGCGCGGCGGACCAGCTCGCGGGTCTCCTTCACACCGATGGAGAGCAGATCGGTACGGACCACCTCGACGTCGGCGTGGGTACCGATGAGGCTGGTGTGGCAGCCGTCGCAGAAACCGCAGCCCGGTGCGCCGCCCAGGGCCCGGTCGGGGCTGGTGCACTGGAGGGCGGCGGCGAAGGCGCGGGCCGCGGTGGAACAGCCGGAGCCCGGCGGACCGGTGAACAGCCAGGCATGGGTCATCTTCGACCCCGGAGGCACCGGCTCCCCCGTGGAGATGGCGGTGACCAGCGCATCGGCGTCCCGGGCGGCGGCACCGAGCTGCTTCTGCACCCGGTCCTGGCCGACCAGGTCGTCCCATACGGTCATGGGTCACCGCCCTTCCGGTGGTGTGCGCCGCGCGGCTGTCGTGCGATGCGGTCGCGTGGCTGTGATGTCGCTGCTCGTCGATCCGGCTTCCCATTGTGAGGGACGGGTCTGACAATCCCGGCAACACGGCGGGACGGCGGGAGTTCGGCACGGCTGCCGGGCGGGCCCGCCCGGCAGCCGCACCCGGATCAGCGGCGCGGGCGGCGCCCCCGGCCCGAGGAGCCCGAGCCCTCGTCGTCACGGTGGTCGCCCAGCAGCTCGTCCGCCAGCGTCGGCAGATCGTCCAGCGGAGTCTCCTCGGCCCAGTCGGGGCGAGGCCGCCGGCCCCGGCGCTCCTCCTGTTCCTGGCGTTCCGGACGCTCCCGCTGGTCCCGGACCGGCCGCGGGGCCGCCGTGTGCGGGTCGCCGATCTGCGGAAGTTCGCGGGTGCGCTCGTTCTCGTTCTCCTGAGCGGGCTCCGCCGGGCGCTCGTCACGGAAGATGCCCCGCGGAACCCGGTCCGCCGGATTCGTCTCCCGGGCGTCGTGCACGTCCCGTACCGGAGGAAGAACCGCCGTCTCGTCCGCACCAGGGCGCTCGGTACGGCCCGAACGGTCGTGGATCTTCGGAATCATCGCCGTCTCGGCCTCGTCGGACGGCGCGGATCCGGGCGAGGACGGGGTGACCGGCGACGGCACCGGCTGCGTCACCTCGTTCGGGTTGACGATCGGAGTCGGCACCGTGATCTCGTTGTCCGGCACGGACGCCGACGCGGCTTCCTCCGCCCGGGCCGACTCCGCCGCGGCAGCCGCCTCGGCCTCGGCCCGCCGACGCGCCTCCTCGGCCCGCAACAGCGCCTCCTCGGCCTTGCGCTGCTTCTCCAGCCGCCGCGCCTCGGCCTCCTTGCGCAGCCGGGCCTCCTCCTCGGCCTGCCGGCGCAGCCGGGCCTGCTCGGCCTCGTGGGCCGCTTCCTCGGCCTCCCGCCTGACCCGCTCCTCCTCGGCCAGACGACGGGCTTCCTCGGCGCGCTGCCGGGCCTCCTCCGCCTGCCGCTCGGCCTCGCGCCGGCGTGCTTCCTCCAGCTCGCGGCGCTTGCGTTCCTCCTCCTCGGCACGGAGCTTGGCGAGCTGTGCCTGCCGCTCGCGCTCCAGCCGCTCCTCCTCGGCCTTGCGGGCCGCCTCTTCCTCGGCCTTGCGCCTGGCCTCCTCCTCGGCGGCCTTGCGCGCCTCCTCCTGGGCCTTGATCTCGGCCTCGGAGAGCGGAAGGAGCTGGTCGAGCCGGTGGCGTACGACCGTGGTGATCGCTTCCGGATCCTGGCCCGCGTCGACCACCAGGTAGCGGGTCGGGTCGGCCGCGGCCAGCGTCAGGAAGCCGAACCGCACCCGGGTGTGGAACTCGGGCGGCTCGGACTCCAGCCGGTCGGGCGCCTCGGTGAACCGTTCTCGCGCGGTCTCCGGGGCGACATCCAGCAGCACCGTCAGATGCGGTACGAGTCCGCTCGTCGCCCACCGCGAGATCCGGGCGATCTCGGTCGGGGAGAGATCACGGCCCGCGCCCTGGTAGGCGACGGACGAGTCGATGTAGCGGTCGGAGATGACGACCGCGCCGCGCTCCAGCGCCGGACGGACGAGCGAGTCGACGTGCTCGGCGCGGTCGGCCGCGTACAGCAGTGCCTCGGCCCGGTTGGAGAGCCCGGCCGACGACACGTCGAGCAGGATCGAACGCAGCCGCTTGCCGACCGGGGTGGCGCCCGGCTCACGGGTGACGACGACCTCGTGGCCCTTGGCACGGATCCACTCGGCGAGCGCCTCGACCTGGGTGGACTTGCCGGCGCCGTCGCCGCCCTCCAGGGCGAGGAAGAAACCGGTCGCGGCGGGCGCGACGGCCGGGTCGCCGCCGCGCAGCGCCTCGCGCAGATCGCGGCGCAGCGGCACGCCGGAGCGGTCGTCCGTCTTCGCGAGGACGATCACGGCGACGGGCAGCAGCAGCGCGCCGATCAGCATCAGGGCGAAGGCCGCTCCGCCGTGGTCGAAGACGAAGTCACCCGAGGTCAGCCGGTGGGTGCCGATCGCGGCGGCCAGCAGCGGACCCGCGAGCGCGCCGAGCGCGATGAGCACCCGTACGACGGCCTGGAGGTGTTCCGTGGTCCTGGCCCGGCGGAACTCCTCGGTCTCCTGGTCCACCAGGACATGACCGGTGCCGGCAGCGACACCTGCCGCGTATCCGGTGAGCACCGCGATCATGAGCACGGTCGCCGTGTCCGGCACGAGGCCCAGGGCGAGGAGCCCGATGCCCGTGACGGCGATGGCCAGCGCGAGCAGCCGGCGCCGCGACAGCGCGGGCAGCACCTTCCCCGCGGTACGGATGCCGACACCCGTGGCGCCGGTCAGAGCGAGGATCAGCAGGGCGAAGGTGGCGGGCCCGCCACCCAGTTCGGCGGCGTGCAGTACGGCGACGGCGGCAGCGGCGGCGATGGCTCCGGCGACGATGGCCGAGGCGCCGACGATCAGCGGCACGGCTCCGGTGCGGCCCTTGTCGGGTCCGCTGCCGGCCGACGGCCGGCGCAGGCCCTCCAGCGGCGAGCGCGGGCGGGGCGTCTGCGTACCGGGCAGTTCCAGGAAGTACAGGGTGGAGATCGAGGCCGAGAAGAGCCCGGCCGCGATGTACGAACCGAGGGCCGCCTGGTGGAGCGAGAACCACTCCAGGCCCGAGCCCAGCAGAGCGCCGACGAGCGTGGCGATCAGCAGGACGGCCGCGGCGGCCGGAATGGCGGCGAAGTCGGTACGGACGGAGAGCCGGCGCAGTGCGTCGAGATGGTCGGGCAGCGGGCGTACCGCAGCGCCCTCGGGGGGCGGGGCAGGCAGCAGCGCGGGGGCTGCGCCGTCCTTGGCGACGGTCCACAGGCGTTCGGCGGCGCCGACGACGAAGACGGTGATAAGGATCATCATGAGTGCCTTGTCGGGCATCCAGTCGATCCACAGCGGTGCGACGACCAGCAGCGCGAGCCGCAGCCCGTCCGTCCCGATCATCAGCCACCGCCGGTCCAGCGGTCCTCCGGGCGCGGTGAGCGTCGTCAGCGGCCCCAGGAGTACGGCTCCGAAGAGCAGGGTGGCAAGGATCCGGGCACCGAACACCGCGGCGACGGCAAACGCCGCCCCTCGGTATCCAGCTCCGAATGAGCCCTCAAGGACCGCCGCTTGCAGCGACATCAGCACCAGCACGAGAAGGGCGAGTGCATCGCCGATACTTCCGACGAGCTGGGCGCTCCACAACCGCTTCAGCGGGGGAACACGCAACAGGGCCCGTACGGCGCGCTCGCGTGAGTCTGCGGCAAGTGTGTCGGAGGTGGGGCTCACGACCGTTGGCTGCTCGGCTCGCGTCATCCGCCCAGCCTATCCGGAGCGGAGGGGTCCCCGGAGGCCCAGCCCGAACATATGGGCGCCCGGCCGGTTCCGGTGCTTCCGGCCCCGCCCGGCGCCCCCGGCATTTCCAGCCCCTCCGGCGCTTGAGGAGCGGGATCCGGGGCAGAGCCCCGGTTACAGGGTAGGAAACAGACCCGCCGCAGGCGCCACCCACCCGCCGCACCCGTCCGACCCAGCGCGCCCACCCCCGCCTGAACCCGCGCAAACGCCGGAGGGGGCTGGAACACCCAGCCCCCTCCGGCGTACTCGACGCGTACCGCTCAGTCCTCCACGGACGACGTCGCAGCCGTCTTCTTCGCCGCCGTCGCCTTCTTGGCGGCCGTCTTCTTCGCGGTGGTCGTCTTCGCGGCGGTCTTCTTGGCCGCGGTCGTCTTCTTGGCCGCGGCCGTCTTCTTGGTCGCTGTCTTCTTCGCGGTCGCCTTCTTGGCCGGGGCCTTCTTCGCCGTCTTCTTGGCGGGCGCCTTGGCGCGCTTCTCGGCGAGCAGCTCGTAGCCGCGCTCCGGCGTGATGGTCTCGACGCTGTCGCCGGTCCGCAGCGTCGCGTTGGTCTCGCCGTCGGTTACGTACGCACCGAACCGCCCGTCCTTGACCACGACCGGAGCCCCGCTCACCGGGTCCGTGCCCAGTTCCTTCAGCGGCGGCTTCGCGGCGGCGCGGCCGCGCTGCTTGGGCTGGGCGTAGATCGCGAGGGCTTCTTCAAGGGTGATGTCGAAGAGCTGATCCTCGGAGGTCAGCGACCGCGAGTCCGTGCCCTTCTTCAGGTACGGACCGTAGCGGCCGTTCTGCGCGGTGATCTCGACGCCCTCGGCGTCCTCGCCGACGACCCGCGGCAGCGACATCAGCCTGAGCGCGTCGGCCAGCGTCACCGTGTCCGGCGACATCGACTTGAAGAGCGAGGCCGTCCGCGGCTTCACCGCGTTCTTGCCGGTCTTCGGGGTGCCCTCGGGCAGCACCTCGGTGACGTACGGGCCGTAACGCCCGTCCTTGGCGATGATCTGGTGCCCGGTGATCGGGTCCGCACCGAGCTCGAAGTCGCCACTCGGCTTGGCCAGCAGCTCCTCCGCGTACTCGACGGACAGCTCGTCGGGCGCCAGGTCCTCCGGCACGTCCGCGCGCTGGTGGCCCTCTGAGTCCTTCTCACCGCGCTCGATGTACGGGCCGTACCGGCCGACGCGGAGCTTGATGTCATTGCCGACGGGGAACGAGGAGATCTCCCGCGCGTCGATCGCGCCGAGGTCGGTGACGAGCTCCTTCAGACCGCCGAGGTGGTCGCCGTCGCCATTGCCCGCGTCGGAGGCCGCGCCCGCTCCGGCCGTGTCGTCGCCGCCCGCGCCGAAGTAGAAGCGCTTCAGCCACGGCACGGCCTGGGCCTCGCCCCGCGCGATGCGGTCGAGATCGTCCTCCATCTTCGCGGTGAAGTCGTAGTCGACGAGCCGGCCGAAGTGCTTCTCCAGCAGGTTGACCACGGCGAAGGAGAGGAACGACGGCACCAGGGCCGTGCCCTTCTTGAAGACGTAGCCGCGGTCCAGGATCGTGCCGATGATCGAGGCGTACGTCGACGGGCGGCCGATCTCGCGCTCTTCGAGCTCCTTGACCAGCGAGGCCTCGGTGTAGCGGGCCGGCGGCTTGGTGGCGTGGCCGTCGACCGAGATCTCCTCGGCGGACAGCGCGTCGCCCTCGGCGACCTGCGGGAGGCGCCGCTCGCGGTCGTCGAGCTCGGCGTTCGGGTCGTCGGCGCCTTCGACGTACGCCTTCATGAAGCCGTGGAAGGTGATCGTCTTGCCGGACGCGGAGAACTCGGCGTCCCGGCCGTCGCTCGCCCGGCCGCTGATCTTGACGGTGACGGAGTTACCGACCGCGTCCTTCATCTGGGAGGCGACGGTCCGCTTCCAGATCAGCTCGTAGAGCCGGAACTGGTCGCCGGTGAGGCCGGTCTCGGCAGGGGTGCGGAAGCGGTCGCCGGAGGGGCGGATCGCCTCGTGCGCCTCCTGCGCGTTCTTGACCTTCCCGGCGTACGTGCGCGGCTTGTCCGGCAGGTAGTCGGCGCCGTACAGCTGCGTGACCTGCGCCCGGGCCGCGGAGATCGCGGTGTCCGAGAGGGTCGTGGAGTCGGTACGCATATAGGTGATGAAGCCGTTCTCGTACAGCTTCTGCGCGACCTGCATGGTGGCCTTGGCCCCGAAGCCCAGCTTCCGGCTCGCCTCCTGCTGGAGGGTCGTCGTCCGGAACGGGGCGTACGGGGAGCGGCGGTACGGCTTCGACTCGACGGACCGTACGGCGAACGTGGCATCGGCGAGCGCGGCGGCCAGGGCTCGGGCGTTCGTCTCGTCCAGGTGCAGCGTCTGACCGGAGCCGGACTTCAGCCGGCCGTCCGGACCGAAGTCACGGCCCTGGGCCACCCTACGGCCGTCGACCGCGCTGAGGCGGGCGGCGAGGGTCGACGGGTCGGAGGCGTCACCGGTGCGGCCGGTGGCGAAGGCGCCGGTCAGGTCCCAGTACTCGGCGGAACGGAAGGCGATGCGCTCGCGCTCCCGCTCGACGACGAGACGGGTCGCCACGGACTGGACCCGGCCGGCCGACAGGCGCGGCATGACCTTCTTCCACAGGACCGGCGAGACCTCGTAGCCGTAGAGGCGGTCGAGGATGCGGCGGGTCTCCTGGGCGTCGACCATGCGCTGGTTGAGCTCGCGCGGGTTGGCGACGGCGGCCCGGATCGCTTCCTTGGTGATCTCGTGGAAGACCATCCGGTGGACCGGGACCTTGGGCTTCAAAACTTCCTGCAAGTGCCACGCGATGGCTTCGCCCTCGCGGTCCTCATCGGTGGCGAGGAAGAGTTCATCGGACTCGGCCAGCAGCTGCTTGAGCTTCCTGACCTGCGCCTTCTTGTCCGCGTTGACGACATAGATGGGCTGGAAGTCATGCTCGACATCGACGCCGAGCCGACGGACCTCGCCGGTGTACTCGTCGGGGACCTCTGCGGCGCCGTTCGGCAGGTCGCGGATGTGCCCGACGCTCGCCTCGACGACGTATCCGGGGCCGAGATAGCCCTTGATCGTCTTCGCCTTGGCAGGCGACTCGACGATGACGAGTCGGCGGCCGCCCTGTGCGGTCTCGCTGGTCGGGGACAACTTCGCTCTTCTCTCCGGTCGACACTCAGTGGGCATCCGGGCAGCGCGATGACGCTGCCGACGGTGCTGTCGCTGCGGAGTGTGACGGTACAACCCGCCCCCGTGTCAAACGGCAAAAGCCCGCAACGGCCACTCGAACGGTAACCCGACTTCCGCCATTCCTGCCGCCCGGACCGCTCGCTCCCCTGTGGGCACGGTCGCCGCCTGCGGGTTTCCGAGTGCTGCGGCGGCACGGCGGAGCGGGACTTTCGGCGTCGGGCACCCGGGCGCCCCGGGCGCGTTCTCCGCCTCCCCGCCATGGCTGCCGAGACCCTGGGGGCCGGATCCGGTGGGACGCGGATCAGATGCGGGTGAAGCACCACACACCGAGGACGAGAAAAAGTACGCCGAACACAGTGGCGAGAGCGGCGGAAGCGATGGGGCTCACTCCGTGCGCCACCGGCGCACGGTGCAGCACGCGCGCCCCCGTCCACAGCAGCAGTGCGGCGCCGAACAGCGCGAACGCCGTTCCGGCGAAGACCGCAGGTCCGCTCTCCATGTCCGTACGCCTCCCATTTCTGCCCGGCCGGGGCCCATGCCGGTCCGGTCCGGTCCGGTCCGGGGGAGGCTGTCACCCCAGGACGTCGTGGACGCGAACCCCGGGTGAATGGCCGGAATCACACACCCCGCAAGTTCGGGGCCCGGGGCCGGGGGGGACGACACCGCCCGGTGAGCCAACCGGAATCCGCGGCCTCCGTGACGGATCGGAGACGGTGAACGCGAAGGCGCTGATGGCGAGCCGGTTCCTTGCGTACGGCGGTACGCGCTCGAACCGGAACGGAGCCCGGTGACGGAGCCCGGTGTAGGAGCCCGGTGACGGAGCCCGGTGTAGGAGCCCGCCCAAGGCTGCGGCAGCGAGGGAGACAGCCGCCCGGCCCGGGCTCACGGCAACGTGATCGGCTCGATCAACTCGAACGATGCGATCAACTCGTCGACGGCACCGGCTCCAGGAAGCCCTCCTCCACCAGTAGCCGGATCGCCTGCGGAGTGCGGTCGCGCAGCAGCACCGGGTCCTCGTTCATCAACTGGGCGATCGCGTCCAGGATCCGGCCCGCGGGCAGCGTCCCGTCGCACACGCCCGCGAAGCCGGCGCCGACGGCGTCGACCTTCGTCGCACGCCGCATGCCACGGTTCTGACGGAGCACCACATGCTCGGGGTCCTCCGCACCAGGGAGCCCGACCTGTTCCTGCACGACCTCGGCGGCGAGGGTGAAATGCCCGGCCAGGAGCGCCGCGTCATCCTGTTCGCGGAGGTAGTCCTGACGGACGAAGTGGGCCTGGACAGCGGGTCCGAGCGGCTGCTCCACCGCGTGCGGCCACTCCTCGATCACGACGGACGGATTCCCGGCGGCAGCAGCGGCGGACTTCCGCAGGGTGATCCAGCCGAAGCCCACGCCCTTGGTCTTGCGGGCCTCGAACTCGTCCAGCCAGGCGTCGTACCGCGCGGCGTACTCGGTGGGATCCGTGCGGTGGTCGCCGCTGTCGCGCAGCCACAGCTCCGCGTACTGCGTGACGTCCTGAACCTCGCGCTGCACGATCCAGGCATCACAGCCGTGCGGCACCCAGGAACTCAGCCGGGTCTGCCACTCCTCGCCCTCGATGTGCTGCCAGTTGGCGAGAAAGTGGGCGTACCCGCCTTCGTTCAACCGGTCGCCCGCCTGCTGCACCAGGGTCCGGCACAGGTCGTCGCCGCCCATGCCGCCGTCGCGGTAGGTGAGGCGGGCACCGGGCGAGATGACGAACGGCGGGTTGGAGACGATCAGGTCGTACGTCTCCGTACCGACGGGCTCGTACAGGGAGCCCTGACGCAGATCGGCCGCGGCGACGCCGGAGAGGGCGAGCGTCAGCCGGGTGAAGTCCAGCGCTCGCGGGTTGAGGTCGGTGGCGGTGACCCGGGTGGCGTGCTGCGAGGCGTGCAGCGCCTGGATGCCGGAGCCCGTACCGACATCGAGCGCGGAGGCGACAGGTGTACGGACGGTGATGCCCGCGAGCGTGGTGGACGCCCCGCCGACGCCGAGGACCACGCCCTCCTCCCGTGAGCCGATGCCGCCCGCGCCGCCGACCGCGCACCCCAGGTCGGAGACGATGTACCAGTCCTGCCCTTCGGGGCCGCCGTACGGCCGCACGTCGACCGTGGCCCGCACTTCGCCGGCGGTGTGGGTCACCCAGCCGTCCTCGACGCACTCGGCCAGGGGGAGCGCGGCGCACGCCCGCTCGTACGGGACCGGGTGCTGGAGCAGGAAGAGCCGCACCAGCGTGTCGAGCGGGGAGGCGCCCCGGGTGGCCCGCAGTGCCGGGACCGTCTCGCTGCGGGCGAGCGCGGCATAGGCGGGGGCACCGAGCAGGTCGAGGAGCCCGTCGGCGGTGAAGGCGGCGGCGAGCAGGGCTGCACGGAGCCGGGGCGAACGGTCGGGCACGGGGAGGCTGGTCGTACTCACCCCCTCATTGTGGCCGCTCCCACTGACAACGGCAGCGGCCCGGCGCCCACCGGGGCCGCCGGGCCGTACGCACAACGGCCGCAGTCGCTACAACCGCCGCACCTGCTACGGCTGCCGCGGCCGTTCGGTTACGACTTCTTGCTGGGCGAGGCGGACGGCGACGGGGAGCCCGGCTTCGGGGAGGCGGTGTTCGGCGCCACCGAGGCCGTCGGCTTCTGACAGCCCTTCTGCTTCGCCATCGCGGTGGCGACCTCGCCGGACTGGAGCTTCGTCAGGGCCTTGTCACCACCGTTGCTGATCTTGTTCAGCTCATCCGCGATGCCCTTGAGGCCGTCGGCGAACTTCGCCTGGTCCTTCGTGTCGAGGGCGTCGACCTTCTTCTCCAGGTTCGCGTACGCCGCGGAGGAGGCGTTCAGCTCCTTCACGGCCTCCTTCTGCGTGGTCTCGCCACCGTCGACCGGCGGCGCGCCCGCCGAATCGACAGCCGCACCCAGAGCCTTGTACGCCTGCGAGATCTGCTGGAATGCGGCCGAGTCGGTCCTCTGGACGTCGGCGGGCTTGCTGTTGTCCGCGGTCTGCTGCTGGATGGCGGCGTTGGCGTTCGCGATCTTCTGGAGCTGGGGCTGAACCTTGTCACAGACCGTCTTGGCCCAGTCGTTCACCTTGTCGCTGTTGTCGTCGCTGCTGCAGCCCGACAGCGTAAGTACCAGTACCGCACCGCCGGACAGCGCGGCCGCAAGCTTCTTGTTCACCGGATCGGTCCCTTCCAAGGCTCTCGGCCCCGGAACTTACACGTCGGGCGCCCTCCATCCGGGTGCCGGGCATCCAAAGAGAGATCTTTTGTAGCCATTTGCACCAAGGGAAATGAGGGAGATACAACTCACCCACGCGGCTCTCCAGAGCCCTCCGGGCGGGTGAACACCTGCACGAGCAAGCACCCGGACGGGACCCCCGACGGGGGCACCGCCCGGCACCCCGGCCGATGCCCCGCCGCCGGGCCGCCGAAGAGACCGCGGGCGGACGACACACCAGAGTGCGTCGACCGCCCGGTCATTGGCCGAGGGCGGCTACGTACCGCCACCCTCGCCGCCCTCGCCGCCCTCTTCCCGTCACCGCTTCACGAAACCGCCGCCTCTCCGGGCGACTCGGCGGGCCTGCCTCCGCCACCGGCCCCGCCACCGGCCCCGCCACCGGGGCCCTCCTCGTCACCCACGGCGACCCCACGCCGTTTCGAGACGTAGACGGCGCCGATGATGACGACGATGGCCAGCGCCGCGACCGCCGCCCGCACGCCGGCGCTCGCGTCCTGCCCGTAGCTGAACTGCACCACCGCCGGGGCAATGAGCAGCGAGACCAGGTTCATCACCTTGAGCAGAGGGTTGATCGCCGGACCTGCCGTGTCCTTGAACGGGTCGCCGACCGTGTCACCGATGACGGTCGCGGCATGGGCCTCACTGCCCTTGCCGCCGTAATGGCCGTCCTCGACGAGCTTCTTGGCGTTGTCCCACGCACCACCGGAGTTGGCGAGGAAGACCGCCATCAGCGTGCCGGTGCCGATGGCGCCCGCGAGATACGAACCCAACGCCCCGACACCGAGTGTGAACCCGACGGCGATCGGCGCCAGGACCGCGAGCAGGCCGGGCGTGGCGAGCTCGCGCAGGGCGTCCTTGGTGCAGATGTCGACGACGCGTCCGTACTCCGGCTTCTCGCTGTAGTCCATGATCCCGGGGTGCTCGCTGAACTGCCGTCGCACCTCGTAGACCACGGATCCGGCGGACCGGGACACCGCGTTGATCGCCAGCCCGGAGAAGAGGAAGACGACCGCGGCACCGAGGATCAGGCCCACCAGGTTGTTGGGCTGCGAGATGTCCAGGCTGAGGGTCATCTCCCCGGCCTTGGCCCCCACGCTGTCGACGGCCGTGGCGATCGCGTCGCGGTACGAGCCGAAGAGCGCCGAGGCCGCCAGTACGGCCGTGGCGATGGCGATGCCCTTGGTGATGGCCTTGGTGGTGTTGCCGACGGCGTCCAGGTCGGTGAGGACCTGCGCGCCGGCGCCGGTGACGTCGCCGGACATCTCCGCGATGCCCTGCGCGTTGTCGGAGACCGGGCCGAAGGTGTCCATGGCAACGATGACACCGACGGTGGTGAGCAGCCCGGTCCCTGCCAGGGCCACCGCGAAGAGCGCCAGCATGATCGACGTACCGCCGAGCAGGAACGCCCCGTAGACGGCCAGGCCGATCAGCAGGGCCGTGTAGACAGCGGACTCCAGACCGATGGAGATACCGGCAAGTACGACGGTGGCCGGGCCGGTCAGCGATGACTTGCCGATATCCCTGACGGGGCGCCGGCCGGTCTCGGTGAAGTAGCCGGTCAACTGCTGGATCAGAGCGGCCAGCACGATGCCGATGGCGACGGCGACCAGGGCGAAGACCCGCGGGTCACCGCCGTGCGAGGTGATGGTGCTGTCGGTGACACCGCGCAGATCCGTGTACGAGGACGGCAGATAGACGAAGACGCCCACGCCGACCAGGACGAGCGAGATCACCGCGGAGATGAAGAATCCGCGGTTGATTGCGGTCATTCCGCTGCGGTCGGCGCGCCGCGGGGCGACCGCGAAGATCCCGATCATCGCGGTGACCACACCGATCGCCGGAACGATCAGTGGAAAGGCCAGTCCGGCGTCGCCGAAGGCGGCCTTGCCGAGGATGAGCGCGGCGACGAGCGTCACGGCGTACGACTCGAAGAGGTCGGCGGCCATGCCCGCGCAGTCGCCGACGTTGTCGCCCACGTTGTCGGCGATGGTGGCGGCGTTGCGCGGGTCGTCCTCCGGGATGCCCTGCTCGACCTTGCCGACGAGGTCGGCTCCGACGTCCGCGGCCTTGGTGAAGATGCCGCCGCCGACCCTCATGAACATGGCGATCAGCGCGGCACCGAGACCGAAGCCCTCCAGCACCTTCGGAGCATCGGCGGCATAGACGAGGACCACACAGGAAGCCCCGAGCAGGCCGAGGCCCACGGTGATCATGCCAACCACGCCACCCGTGCGAAAAGCGATCTTCATCGCCTTGTGCGAAACGGCGGTGAGATCTTTTTCGGGTTCGCCCTCCGCGGGAGTCGCCTCCCGAGCGGCAGCGGCCACGCGGACATTGCTGCGTACGGCGAGCCGCATCCCGATGTATCCAGTGGTCGCCGAGAAAAGCGCACCCACCAGGAAGAACAACGAACGGCCCGCGCGCTGCGACCAGTTGTCGGCCGGAAGCAGCAGAAGCAAGAAGAAGACCACGACGGCAAAGATGCCGACGGTGCGCAGCTGCCGGGCCAGATAGGCGTTCGCGCCTTCCTGGACGGCTGCCGCAATCTCCTTCATGCGGTCGGTGCCCTCACCGGCCGCCAGCACCTGACGCACCAGCAGTCGGGCGACGACCAGTGCGGCAACGGCAACGACCGCGACGACGGCCACGATGACGCGATTGTCATCGGTGAGAACCGCGGCCGCGAGAGACGCGGGCCGGCTGGAAGGGGTGGAAAGTGCGGAATCTTGCGTCAGTCCTGCCAGTGGGGTGTTGAAGAACTCCGCCATACGTCCTCCTTGACGCTCAGCGCTCAAGACGTGGACGGATTGTAAGGAGCGGAAGCCGATCAAAACAGTGCGCGGTAAATGTAATTGACCTTCACGGGCGGCTCGGTAAATGATCGCGCCCACGAATCGACCCGAATGCAGTAATGGCGCAGGCGCATTTTCCGTAGATCAATGATCACACAGAAATGAAAAAAGGCCCTGTTCAGCAGGGCCTCAATGACGGATCAAGAAATATGTCGGGGATGGTTCGGGGGAGGGATCCGACGGGATCGGGACCGGCGAACCGCCCGTGGTGGCTGCGGAGTCTCAGGGAAGCACCGTCACTGGCGTCTTCGGCCAGCTCATGCGGATCACTCCGCCGTTGGCTCCCGACCTGACCTCCACATCGTCGACGAGGCCGCTGATGACCGCGAGACCCATCTCGTCCTCGCCGTCGGCGTCGGCATCCGGCCCATCGAGCCCCACGCCGGGCGTGGCGTCGCGTGTCACGGGGGCCCCGGCGGATCCGCCGGGCTCGGGCTCGGCGCCCGGTCCGGGCACCTCGTCGCCGACCTCGATCGAGAAGGACTTCTCCTCCTCGATCAGGACGACCGAGACGGGAGCGGTGATGCCATGACTGCGGTGCAGCCCGACTGCGCGGCTGCAGGCTTCACCGACGGCGAGTCTGACCTCGTCGAGCACGGCTTCATCGACCCCTGCCCGACGCGCCACGGCGGCTGCCACGAGGCGGGCCGTCCTGACGTGTTCGGGCTGGGCACTGAAGCGGAGTTCAACGGTGGCCATGGGATCCCCTCAGACGTACGGGTGTGCATCCCGGCGGCCCGGGCACACTGCCCGGATACCCCGGCTCTTCTTCGGGTCTTCTTCCGGTTTTCTTTCCGCGTTCATTCGGACTGCTTCCGGATTTCTTCGTTCATTCGGACTGCTTCCGGATTTCTTCCGGAACCGACGAACCCGACGACCGACCTGGTCGGCGGCCGCGCGGGGCAGCCGGCCCACTGACCTCCGTCTGCCGACCGGCGGACGGACTCCGACCGGCGGACGGGCCACTCCCGGGCAACCGAACAACCGACGGCCGACCGACAAGCGGCTACCCGCCGGACGACCGGTCGGCAGGCAACCGACGACCCACCGGTTGGCCGACCGACAACCGACCGGACGCCGACCGGCTGCCCGGCAACCGGAGCACCGACTGCCCGGTCTCCCGACCGCCGACACCGATCGCCCGGCCGACTGCCTGACTGCGACAACCGGCCGTTCAGGCCACCTGCGCGGCACCGGCCGCCGGTCAGGGCTACCGGTACACCGGCCACTGGTCGGACCGCGGACGACCGCGGACCGGCCGTCAGTCGGTGGCCGCAACGGCCTCGTCGACCGTGGTGTGAATCGGGAACACCTTGGTCAGACCAGTGATCCGGAAGATCTTGAGAATGCGCTCCTGGTTGCAGACCAGGCGCAGCGAGCCCTCATGGGCCCGGACACGCTTCAGGCCGCCCACGAGCACGCCGAGGCCGGTGGAGTCGAGGAAGTCGACGCCTTCCATGTCGACAACCAGGTGGTAGCTGCCGTCATTCACCAACTCGACCAACTGCTCGCGCAGCTTGGGCGCGGTATACACATCAATCTCGCCACCGACCTCGACGACCGTACGGTCGCCACCAGGGCCGGACACATTGCGAGTCGACAAGGACAGGTCCACGGATCCTCCAGCACCTTGCTATCGAGCGGTCGCCCCTCGGTCTCCCCGGCGGAGCCAGGGGACGGATCGCCAGCCGCAATGGCATTCAATCACTTACCAGCAGCCATGCACGACGCCTTGGGACCATTGTCCGTCACGCCAGTGACACACTCGGTGCCGATGGCCAAGAATCACCGCCCCAGTCGACCAGCCGAGAACAGGGACTCGCGCCCCTCTCCGGCCATGGTCCTCGACCGGCTCGCCGCAGTGGCGGGCCGGTCCGCGCGCATCACTCATACGGAGCACTTGCCCCCGCGCACGGGAACCCATGCCATCTGGCCCGATCGCATCCGGCCAGAAGTGATCGCCGCGATCCAGAAGGCCGGAATCGACCATCCGTGGGCGCACCAGGCGGCCGCCGCCGAGCACGCCCTGGACGGCGAGTCCGTGATCATTGCCACGGGCACGGCTTCCGGCAAGTCGCTCGCGTACCTCGCCCCGGTACTCACCACCCTGCTCGACGGCTCCGAGGCCCCGAACGGCCGTGGCGCGACCGCCCTGTATCTCGCCCCCACCAAGGCCCTGGCCGCCGATCAGAGGCGCGCGGTGAAGGAACTCGCGGCACCACTCGGCAACGCCATCAGGCCTGCGGTCTACGACGGCGACACCCCCGTCGAGGAACGCGAATGGGTGCGCCAGTACGCCAACTACGTCCTGACCAATCCCGACATGCTGCACCGCGGGATACTCCCGTCCCACCCCCGCTGGTCCTCCTTCCTGCGCGCCCTGCGCTTCGTGGTCATCGACGAGTGCCACACCTACCGCGGTGTCTTCGGCTCCCACGTCGCCCAGGTGGTACGCAGGCTGCGCCGCCTGTGCGCCCGCTACGGAGCGGATCCGGTCTTCCTCCTCGCCTCGGCCACCGCGGCTGAGCCATCCGTCGCAGCGGGCCGCCTCACCGGTCTCCCGGTCAAGGAGGTCGCCGACGACGCCTCGCCGCGCGGCGAGCTGCTCTTCGCCCTGTGGGAGCCGCCCCTGACCGAGCTCCACGGTGAGAAGGGCGCGCCCGTCCGCCGTACCGCCACCGCCGAGACCGCCGACCTCCTCACCGATCTGACCGTCCAGGGCGTCCGCTCGGTCGCCTTCGTACGCTCCCGGCGCGGGGCCGAGCTGATCTCCGTCATCGCCAAGGAACGCCTCGCCGAGGTGGACCGCTCCCTGCCCGCCCGGGTCGCCGCCTACCGCGGGGGCTATCTCCCCGAGGAGCGCCGCGCCCTGGAGCGCGCCCTGCACTCCGGGCGGCTGCTCGGTCTTGCCGCCACCACCGCCCTCGAACTCGGCGTCGACGTGTCCGGCCTGGACGCCGTCGTCATCGCCGGCTATCCGGGCACCAGGGCGTCGCTGTGGCAGCAGGCGGGCCGCGCCGGACGCTCCGGCCACGGCGCCCTGGCCGTCCTGGTCGCCCGCGACGACCCGCTGGACACCTTTCTCGTGCACCATCCCGAGGCCCTGTTCCAGCAGCCCGTGGAGTCGACCGTCCTCGACCCGGACAACCCGTACGTCCTCGCCCCGCACCTGTGTGCCGCCGCTGCGGAGCTCCCGCTCACCGAAGCCGATCTGGAGCTCTTCGGCCCGGCCGTGGCCGAACTGCTGCCGCAGCTGGAAGCCGCGAAGCTGCTACGCAGACGGGCGTCGGGCTGGCACTGGACCCGCCGCGAGCGCGCCGTCGATCTCACCGACATCCGGGGCGAGGGCGGTCGCCCCGTCCAAATCGTCGAGGAGGGCACCGGCCGACTGCTGGGCACCGTCGACGAGGCTGCCTCGCACACCGCCGTCCATGAAGGCGCCGTCCATCTCCACCAGGGCCGCACCTATCTGGTCCGGAAGCTGGATCTGGAGGATTCGGTGGCCCTGGTCGAAGGGGCCAACCCGCCGTACTCGACGACCGCCCGCGACACCACCGCCATCGCCGTCCTGGAGACCGACACCGAGATCCCATGGGGTGACGGGCGGCTCTGCTACGGCTCGGTGGAAGTCACCAACCAGGTCGTCTCCTTCCTGCGTCGCAAACTGATCACCGGCGAGGTCCTCGGCGAAACCAAGCTGGATCTGCCGCCCCGCACTCTGCGCACGCGCGCCGTGTGGTGGACCGTCACGCAGGATCAGCTCGACGCCGCCCGCATCAACCCGGAGATCCTCGGCGGCGCCCTGCATGCCGCGGAGCACGCGTCGATCGGGATGCTGCCGCTCTTCGCCACCTGCGACCGATGGGACATCGGTGGCGTCTCCGTACCGTTGCACCCGGCCACCCTCCTGCCCACGGTCTTCGTGTACGACGGACATCCGGGCGGTGCCGGATTCGCCGAGCGGGCCTTCCACACCGCCCGCGCATGGCTGACCGCGACCCGCCAGGCCATCGCGTCCTGCGAATGCGAGGCCGGCTGCCCGTCCTGCATCCAGTCCCCCAAGTGCGGCAACGGCAACGATCCATTGCACAAACGCGGCGCCGTGCGTCTCCTCAGCGAACTCCTCCGGTGGGCTCCGCCGGAGCCCGGGGAGCCGAGCCCTCCGGAATCGTCGGAGGTGACGGCTCCAGAGGGTCGGGAACAGCCACCGGAGGGCCCGCCCGGGACCTGACCTCCGGTTCGTACGGCCCGAAACGCACCTGGGCCGTCACATCGGCGACCTCTCCTCGCACCACGCACCGGACCACCACGGCCCCCTGTGCCGCGGCCACTTTCTCGGCCGCCCCGCATGCTTCCTCGGCCCCTTGCAGGGCCCGGTCGGCCGCGGCCAGAGCCGCCAAGTCCGCCGCGCCGCCGGCCAGGTGCCGAACGGCGACCACCTTCCCGAGCGCCAGCACGACAGCGAACACCACACACAAAGTAGCCATGGTCATCGCCACCCACACCGTCGCCAGCCCCCTGTCCCGGCCCGCCAGGCCCTGGTCCGGCTCGCGGCCCCGTCCCCGTCCGTGACCCGGGCCGCCGGACCCATGTACGTGGAGCCACCCGGTCACAGCCGACGCGGCACCCCGTCCCATCCCGGTCATGGCGTCATCCCCACCGTGTCCTCGGCCAGTGCCGCCGCCTCCGCATGAAGCGTCAAAGCCAGCGGGCCGAGTCCGGGGGTGGGCGCCGCCACCCGCACCCGCCACAACTCCCCGGCCCGCTCCATCGCGATTTCGGCCCCGCCGGGTGCGGCCGAACGGGCGACTTCCAACACCTGTGGCTCCGGTTCCGAACGGGCCGCCGCCCTCGCCCCCGCTCTGGCCGCGTCCACGCACCGGATCTGGGCGGAGGCGGCCATCAGCGCCCAGACCAGGGCCAGGGCGAACACCACCAGTACCGGAATCGCTAAGGCCGCTTCCGCCGTCACCGCACCCCGGTCCCCGCCCGCGCCCGCAGTCCCCGAACGGCCCCCGGCACACGCCCCGGAACCATTCCTAGAACTTCGCATCGAGTGCGTCCTTCACCAGCGACTGCAGCGCGGACATGACCGGCTGGCTGGTCACCACCTTGTAGAGCACCGCCGCGAACGCACAGGCCGCGATCGTCCCCACCGCGTATTCGGACGTCGTCATTCCGTTGTCCGACCGGACTCGGCGCGCCATGCTCCGCACCCAGCCCCTGATTCGCTGCACCATTTCAACCCCCGCGAAATGCGTAATTAATACTGAATAGATAATTTTGGGCGCTTTTCATTCAGCCGGAGTGAAGCAGGCCGGTCGCCAGCCCGATCACCACCGGCGCCACCCCGACGGCCAGGAATGCGGGCAGAAAACAGAGCCCGACCGGTGCGGTGATCAGCACGCCTGCCCGCTGGGCGCGCGCCACGGCCGCGCTCGCCCGCTCCGCCCGCATCGCCTCGGCCAGCCGCGCCACCGGCTCCGCCGCCGGAGCTCCGGTCGATCCCGCCCGGTCCAGGCAACGGGACAGCGCGCCGGCGCCCGGTATCTCCCCGAACCGCCCCCAGGCCACCGCCGGTTCACCACCGAGCCGGATCTCCGCCGCCGTCCGCGCCAGACACACGCCGACCGGTCCGCCCAGCGAATCCCCTACCGCCTCCGCCGCCTCCCGGGGGCCTGCTCCGGCCGAAATGCATGCCGCCAAGAGATCTGCCGCCAGCGGAAGTTGGCGTGCGGCCTCAGCCATTTCCGAAGCACCGGCACCCTGTTCGCCGCTGTGCCGGGCCCGCTGCCACCGCCGGGCGATGTACGCCCCGGCAAGCCCGGCCGCGCACCCCAACAGGCCGCCGACCAGGACCACGCCCGTCGCCACAGCCCCCAGCGGTGCGATCCACTCCTTGGCTGCCCGGGCGCCGGAAACCGCACGCCCGGGCCGACGCTTCTCCGCACCGATCGCCATCAGCGCCGCACCCCGGCGGCGTACCGCCCGCCTCCGCCGCCGCCCCGACAGGGCGAGAGCCAGATACAGGCCCAGGCCCAAAACCCCCCACACCGCCGCCACCAGGTGGGCGGCACCTCCGATGACTCCGTTCATGCCGCCTCCCCTGCCCGTACGATCCGTCCGGCCCAGCAGAGCCCGGCAGCCTCCAGCAACCCACCCGCCACCAGACAGACCAGCCCGGCCGGCGTGTGTAGCAGCACCTCCAGCGGATCCGCTCCGAGCGCCGCCCCCAGTCCCAGCCCAAGCACCGGCAGCAGCGCGAGCACGGCCACCGTCGACCAGGCACCCGCCAGTTGGGCCCGTAACTCCTCGCGTCTGCATCGCTCGGACCGCAGTGCACCTTCCAGGCGGTCCAGCCCCGCCGCGAGCCCGGCCCCACCGTCCGCCGCCACCCGCCAGCAGGCCGCGACCCCGGCAAGCCCGTCCAGACCCGGCTCCCGTGCCGCCTGCCCGAGCGCCCCCGGTACATCGCCACCGAACCGTGCCGCGGCGGACACACCGGCCTCCGCCGTTCCCATCACCCCGGTCCCGCGGACTGCGACGAGCAGCGCCTGCCCCGGCTCGTGTCCGGCCCGCAGCTCACCCACGACTGCGCCGCACAGCGCCACCACCCCATCGGCCCGGCGTTCCCGCTTACGCGTCAGGGCCTGTCTCCGCAGCCACCGCCGCACCAGCGGCACCGCGACCGCCCCGGCCAGCAGCGGAAGCACGGACTTCCCCAGCACCGCGATGGCCAGCGCCACCGGCAGACAGAGCCACTCCCGCCGCTCCCGCAACCGCGCCTGGAACCACGCCCGAATCCGCTCCCAGCGCGCACGCAGCGGCGACTCCACCACTCCATCGACGAACAGCACCCGGGCCCTCCGCCGCCCCTGGTCCTGCGCCACCACCAACCAGGCCGCCACCGCGCCGCACAAGACCGCCGCGCAGCCCGCAGCCGCCGACAGCCCCGGCGCCGCACCGCCGCTCACAGCGCACCCCCGATCAACGACCGCAGCCGCTCCCAGCCTCGTTCCCGCACGAATCCGCCGGCGCCCCAGCGCAGCGCCGGCACGGTCACCACCAGCCCGGCCGCGTCCCGCTCCAGCACCTGCACCTCGGCGATCCGCCGCTGTCCGGCCCGGTCCCGTACGAGATGGACCACCACTGACAGCGCCGCCGCCAACTGGCTGTGCAGTGCTGCCCGGTCCAGCCCCGCCGCCGTCCCCAGCGCCTCAAGACGGGCTGGTACATGCTCGGCAGCATTGGCGTGAACCGTCCCGCAACCGCCCTCGTGCCCGGTATTCAGCGCGGCCAGCAGTTCGGTGACCTCGGCACCCCGCACCTCCCCGACGACCAGCCGGTCGGGCCGCATCCGCAGCGCCTGCCGCACCAGGTCCCGAAGAGTCACCCGGCCCGCCCCCTCCTGATTGGCGGGGCGCGACTCCAGCCGCACCACATGCGGATGGTCCGGCCGCAGCTCTGCCGAATCCTCGGCGAGCACGATTCGCTCACGCTCCCCGACTGCACCCAGCAGACTCGACAGGAGGGTCGTCTTTCCGGCTCCCGTCCCCCCGCTGATCAGATAGGAGACCCGGGCGTCCACCAAGGCCCGCAGCACCCGGTCGCCGTCCGGTGGCACCGTCCCGGCCTCGACCAGTTCCTCCAGCGAGAAGGCCCGCGGGCGTACCACCCGCAGCGACAGACACGTCGAGCCGACGGACACCGGCGGCAGCACGGCGTGCATACGGGTGCCGTCCGGCAGCCGTGCGTCCACCCAGGGCCGGGCGTCGTCGAGCCGCCGCCCCGACACGGCCGCCAGCCGCTGCGCCAGCCTGCGCACCGCGGCAGCGTCCGGGAACGTCACCGCAGTGATTTCGAGCCCGCCGCCCCGGTCCACCCACACCCGGTCCGGCGCACAGACCAGCACATCCGTCACTGCCGGGTCGGCGAGCAGCGGTTCCAGCACTCCGGTCCCGACCAGCTCGCCGCGCAGCTCATCGGCCGCACCGAGCACTTCAGCATCACCGAGCAGCCGCCCCTGGGCACGCAGTGCGGCCGCGACCCCGGCCGGGGTCGGCGCCGCGCCGCTCTGCGCCAGCCGCTGCCGTACAGCGTCGAGCAGCGTCTCGGTCATGACGCATCCCCAGCGGTGCGGCTCCCGACGCCCTCCGGGGCGAGCGCCCGCTCCCAGAAGGCCGTGCAGAACCTGGCCAGTGGACTGCGCGCACTGCTGCCGGGGGGTGCCCCGCCGTCCTGGGCCGCCAGCAGCCCGGTTTCGAGCGGGAGTTCACCAGCAAGCGGCAGCCCAAGCGCTTGCGCCACCCACCGTTCGTCGATGCCCGCCGCGTACGGACCGCGCGCCACCACCCGCAGGTCGTCCAGGACCATTCCGGCCATCGACGCCACCCGCTTCGCTGCCGCGACCGCCCGAAGCTCCCCCGGGACCACCAACAGCCCGACGTCCAGCTGCGCGAGCGCCTCGGCGACCGCCTCGTCGACCCGGCGTGGCAGATCGACGACAACCACCCCGCCGAGCCTGCGCGCGGCGGCCAGCACAGCCTGTATGGCCGGCGGCGGGATCACCACCCAGTCGTCGCGGCCCCAGCTGAGCACCCGCAAACCGTGCAGTGCGGGAAGCGACTCCTCCAGCGCGCCTCCGCCGACCCGCCCTTTGGAATGGGCGAAATCCGGCCACCTCATTCCCTCGGTCCGTTCGCCGCCGAGCAGCACATCGATGCCCCCGCCGAGCGGGTCACCGTCGATCAGCATGGTCCGCCGCCCAGCCCTGGCCGCCGTCACCGCGAGGGCGCAGGCCAGTGTGGATGCGCCGGAACCGCCCCGCCCGCCGATCACCCCGACGGTGAGTGCCGGCCGGCCCACGCCTTCCGCCGCATTGGCGATCTGGTCGACGAGCCAACCCTCGGAGTCGGGCAGCCTCAGCACATATTCGGCCCCGATCTCGACAGCGCGACGCCAGACGTCCGGGACATCCTGGTCCCGGCCGACGAGCATCACACCGCGCCTGCGCGCCACCCCGCGGCACCGCTGGGCAGCGTCGTCCCCCACGAGAATCATCGGGGCCTGATCCCAGCTGCCTCTGCGCTCGGGCAGCGAGTGATGAACTTCCGGTTCCGCTCCGGCGGCAGCGCACAGCCGCAGCAGATCGTCGAGGAGTTCCACATCCTCGGTCACGATCAACGGTCCGCCCCGCCGCACTTCGGCGCTCGGCAGACGATCCCGTGCGTTGGATTCAGCCACAGTCTCCACCCCCTTCTCACTGCACCTTCATCACAGTTCGCGCTGATCTCGAAGCGTTCCGGGATCAGCGATTCCACAACCCGCGGACTTCGCGGCTGGAATCACCGTGCAGCGCTTCGGAAAATCGTGTGGATCTTGCTCAAAAACTGTGGACAACCCCACCGCTGTGAATAACTCGGTCACTCATACCGGCGACTTCCGGAGAGCAGCACTTCCGCTACGCACCGTGACGGGGCACGATGGTGGGAGACGGGCGAGAAGTGGACCGTCGTAGCCGAAACAGAGGCGGAATGCTTGATTCCAAACCGCAGAAATGGGTCCGGACATGCGACGACCCCCGCCGGGGGGGAGAGCGGGGGTCGTCCCCACGGCCGACTCGGGGGGGGAGGAGCCGGACCGGGTTAGCACGGTCGCGAACGATCCGTGACTTCCATGGTGTACCCGAGAGCCTTCTCAGGCAAACCCACGCGCCAGAGTTTACGCCGAATGGTGGGCCCCTATGCTCTGCCTTGTGGAAAACCGCTTCTTGCCGCGCACAGCAGCCTTCTTCGACCTGGACAAGACGGTCATTGCGAAGTCTTCGACGCTGACCTTCAGCAAGTCCTTCTACCAAGGCGGACTGATCAACCGCCGCGCCGTACTGCGCACTGCGTACGCACAGTTCGTGTTCCTCGCCGGGGGTGCAGATCACGACCAGATGGAGCGGATGCGGGAATATCTCTCCGCGCTCTGCAAGGGTTGGAACGTACGGCAAGTGAAGGAAATCGTTGCCGAGACCCTGCACGATCTGATCGACCCGATCATCTACGACGAAGCGGCGACGCTCATCGAGGAGCACCACACCGCCGGACGCGATGTGGTGATCGTCTCGACCTCGGGCGCCGAGGTCGTCGAGCCGATCGGCGAGCTGCTCGGCGCCGACCGAGTCGTCGCCACCCGAATGGTCGTCGGCGACGACGGCTGCTTCACCGGCGAAGTGGAGTACTACGCCTACGGACCGACGAAGGCCGAGGCGATCAAGGCACTCGCGGTGTCGGAGGGGTACGACCTCTCGCGTTGCTACGCCTACAGCGATTCGGCGACCGATGTACCGATGCTGGAATCGGTCGGACACCCGCACGCAGTGAATCCGGACCGCACTCTGCGGCGCGAGGCGACCCTCCGCGAGTGGCCGGTTCTCGTCTTCGACCGACCGGTCCGGCTCAAGCAGCGGCTGCCCGCTTTCACGATGCCGCCGCGTCCCGCGCTGGTCGCGGCGGCGGCGGTGGGTGCGGCCGCGGTCACGGCGGGACTGGTCTGGTACACCTCCCGTCGCCGCTCCATCAATCCCTCCATCTGACCTCGCGACCCGGGCGGCACCCCGATGCCGTGAACCCGCCGCCCGACCCCGCCAATGGGGCCGGACGAGGCAACCACCTCGACCCAATTCACCGACTGAACCAAGTTGTCCAACTCGCCCATAATTGAACCTAAAAGTAAAGAAGTGTGGCCAGCACTACCGCTCACACCGGCCCTGGAGTACAAAGGACTCAACGGCCCGCGAGACCAAGGATGTCCGAGAGGATTACCTGTAACGCAGAGAAGGCCCCACGGACCGAGCATGAAAACCGAGCACCCACGCGACGTCGACCCGTCGATTACGGGCCAGCCGCACCAGGGAACGGGCAAAGTCCCCGACCTGATGGGCACATATCGAGGACGCCTGGTAACTGGGTAGACATGCCAGCGGCGGTACCGAGGACGGTACCGCCGCAACCCTTGCACCGGGCCGTGAAGTTGCCCCGGCGAGGTCACCGCGAAGCCGCCCTTGGCCCGGTGGAATCACCGCACTGAAGTTACGACCCTGCCGTTATGCGGTGGAGTTTCGCGGCTGACAATTCAGCCCGTCGCACCCGGCACCGCAACACCGCCGCCTCGCTACGCGGCGCCGCGCTGCAGCGCCTCGCACACCGCCGTCGATTCCCTGACTCCCAGTTCCACAGCGCGCCCGCAGTGCGCGATCCAGGTCGCCAACCCGTCCGGCGTCCCCGAAAGGTAGCCATCGAACGCCGCGATATACGCCGCCCGGCCCTGCTCGGCGTGCCCCACCTCGGCGGGGCAGATCGATTTGGGGTCGAGCCCGCTCCCGATCAACACGATCCGCTCGGCGGTCCGTGCGACGAGGCCGTTGTACGAACCGAAGGGGCGCAGGGCCAGCAGTTCACCGTGCACAACCGCCGCCGTCACCAACGCAGGCGCCGAAGTGCCCGAAAGGATCAGCCCGGAGAGCCCTTCCAGCCGTCCGGCCACCTCGTCGGCGCCCGGCAGCGGCGCTTGAATCAGCGGTTCGTCCACGGGTTCGCCCGCCAGCCGCGGTCGGCCGACAGCGTCCTCGGGTTCGGCGCCGCCGGCCGCAACCAGATGCAGCCGTGCCAGAACACGCAAGGGCGACTGCCGCCAGATGGAAAGCAGTTGACCCGCTTCGGCGGTCAGCCTCAGGGCCGCTCCGATCACATGCGCCTCACCGTCTCCACTGAAGTCGGTGCGTCGGCGCACCTCCTCCAGGTTCCAGTCGGCCCCGGACAGTGCCGCCGAGCCACGGGCGCCGCGCAGTGCCGCTTCGGCGGTGACCTCGTTGCTTCGGCGCCGCATGACACGGTGACCGTAGACGCGGTCGACGGCCTTGCGTACGGAGTCCACCGCATCGGCGACTCCCGGCAGGGCGCCCAGGGCGGCGAGCGGATCAGAGGCAGGCGTACTCATAGCTAGCGAGGCTACGCGCCCCCCACTCCGTTACGACCCGGGAGTGGCCTTCTTCACGAAGTGTGACAGCAGAACGCGACCACCCCGCTACCCTAGGTGAACATGAAGATCGCTTTCGTAGGGAAGGGCGGCAGCGGCAAGACCACGCTGTCCTCGCTCTTCATCCGCCACCTTGCCGCCAATGAAGCCCATGTCGTCGCGGTGGACGCCGACATCAACCAGCACCTCGGGGTCGCGCTCGGCCTCGACGACCAGGAAGCCGCGGCGCTCCCCGCCATGGGGGCCCAGTTGCCTCTGATCAAGGAGTATCTGCGCGGCAGCAATCCCCGTATCGCCTCCATCGAGACGATGATCAAGACGACTCCGCCCGGCGAGGGCTCGCGACTGCTGCGGGTCCGTGAGGACAACCCGATCTACGACGCGTGCGCCCGTACGGTCCGGCTCGACGACGGGGAGATCCAGCTGATGGCCACCGGGCCGTTCACCGAGTCGGATCTGGGCGTGGCGTGCTACCACTCCAAGGTCGGTGCGGTGGAGCTCTGCCTCAACCATCTCGTCGACGGCTCCGAGGACTACGTCGTCGTCGACATGACAGCCGGATCGGACTCCTTCGCTTCCGGGATGTTCACCCGTTTCGACATGACGTTCCTGGTCGCCGAGCCGACCCGCAAGGGAGTCTCGGTATATCGCCAGTACAAGGAGTACGCGCGGAACTTCGGGGTCGCGCTGAAGGTCGTCGGCAACAAGGTGCAGGGCGAGGACGATCTGGATTTCCTGCGCGCCGAGGTAGGCGACGACCTGCTGGTCACTGTCGGGCACTCCGACTGGGTACGGGCTATGGAGAAGGGCCGTCCCGCCCGCTTCGAGCTGTTGGAGGCGGACAACCGGATGGCTCTGCAGGCACTGCAGAACGCCGCGGAGGATTCGTACGAACAGCGGGACTGGGAGCGATACACCCGGCAGATGGTGCACTTCCATCTGAAGAACGCGGAGAGCTGGGGCAACGAGAAGACGGGCGCCGACCTCGCCGCCCAGGTCGACCCCGCCTTCGTGCTGGACGAGCGGTACGTGCAGGACGGCGCCGCCCAGCCGGCCTGACCGTCGGCTCAGCCAACCCGGTCAGTCGGCCCAGTCGATCTGGTCGGCCGATGCCCCGGCCGGGAAGAGGCGTTCGTACCGCCGGGATGTCGTTGACATTCCTTCCGCCGGGGCGCCGTTGCACCCCTTATCAGGCGCCGGTTCACAGCAGTACCGGTCCTCAGCCGAAGGACGCTCAGCTCGGTGGCCGCGCACGGCCACCGAGCACCGTCACCGGGGGCCGTCGCCGAGCCGACGACGGGGCTGATACGCGTCGGATCCGGCGTGAGCCGTGCCGGCCCCCGATGTCCGGCCCGCTTCCGCCGCCGAGTCTCCGCCTCCACCGAGGAACTCTGTCCAGCCCTTCACCGGGGACCGGCCGACGTCGAGCGTGCCAAGCTTCGCCGGCATTGCCGGGTCCTGCGCGTCGAGCCAATCGGCCAGTTGCCGGAAGGACACACAGCGGACGTCCTTCTTGGTGCAGACCGTCGCGATGGTCTCCTCGACGGCGCGCATGTACGTGCCACCGTTCCAGGACTCGAAGTGGTTCCCGGTGATCAGTGGGGCGCGGTTCCGCCGTACACACGGTCGAGGCCTGGATCAGGCCATCGCTCTGGTTGCCCCAGTACTCGTGCCGACTCGGGTCGCCCTGTGTCGTACCGGACTGGTTGAACATGAAGTTGTAGTTCATCGAGAGGTCTCGAACTTCCACCCCGGGACCGAAACAAGCTGCATCGAGAGGTCCCAGATACCGTCCTTCTTCTTCGGCCAGACCTGTGTTGTTGACCTTCCCGCTGGAGTCGTACCGGAAGCCCATGGCCCGCGCTGCGGCGACCATATTCTTCTGCCCCTCCAGACATGGGGTAAGGCCGCCGATGAGCTCCTTGTCGTAGTCGAAGGGAAGCGGCTCCTCGTCCTTGAGACCGGGGTCGTTGCTCTTCCAGCTCTTCACAAAGGACTTGGCCTGGTTCAGCTTCTGGCTGTCCTCCCGGAGGAGCAGCCGGCCACCGCAACCAGCGCAACAGCCACGACGCCCAGGGCGACCCGTCCGGCAGCGGTCCTCTTCGCGGCAGCCAGCATCCACTCACCCTCTTCCTTGCAGCCGATTCGCGTCGAGGTGCCGACACGGCGCGGCCAAAGCCGCATGCAGCCTTGCCGGAATCAGTACGATAACCCGCGCAAAAAGCTACCTATTCACCTGAACGGGTGATTGACCGGGCCATTTAATCTCAAGCATGGACATGAATCTTTACTCTCCATTACGATCTATTTACTGAGAGTTGAGAAATCCCGCCGCTGCAAGCCGTGCCCCACGGCCGCGTCCCCCACGTTCCGCGACCGCACTGCCCCGGAGGAGACGGGAAAATGTCTGCCTACGTACCCACTCGTCATGACCGCCCACCCCGCAGTTCGCGCCCACCCCGCGCCTGGGGGATCAAACGACCACACAGCCCGCCACCGCCGCGTCGCGGCGGACGATTCCGCATCACGGGCGCCGACCTGTCCGCCTCGGTCACGGTCTTCCTGCTCGCCGTCCCCATGTCGCTCGGCCTCGCCGTCGCCATGGACGCCCCGCTGGAAGCCGGTCTCATCTCGGCCGCCATTGGCGGTATCGTCGCCGGGTTGCTCGGCGGCACACCCCTCCAGGTCAGCGGCCCGTCCGCCGGACTGACCGTGGTCACAGCCGAGTTGATCCAGATCTACGGCTGGCGTACCACCTGCGCGATCACCATCGGCGCCGGACTGCTGCAGATCCTGCTGGGCTCACTGCGGGCGGCGCGCAGCGCCCTCGCCGTCAGCCCCGCCATCGTGCACGGCACCCTCGCCGGAATCGGCGTGGCCATCGCGCTCGCCCAGCTGCACATCGTGCTCGGTGGCTCGCCCCAGAGTTCCGCGGTCGCCAACACCCTCGCCCTTCCCGACCAGTTGGGGCGGGTGAGCCCGGCCGCACCCCTGATCGGCGTGCTGACCATCGCCGTCCTGGTCCTGTGGCCGCGGATTCCTGGGCGGATCGGCCGGGTGTTACGGCGGATTCCGGCCGCCCTCGCCGCAGTGGTGACCGCGACGGCGGTGGCCGCGCCGGCAGCACCCGGGATCGCCCGGGTCGACCTGCCGTCCTGGCGCTCCCACGCACTGCCGGAGATGCCGCAAGGTCCCGTACTCGCCCTTGCCACTGCTGTGTTCACTGTGATGTTGGTGGCCAGTCTGGAGTCGCTGCTCGCCGCGGTGGCCGTGGACAAGCTGTCGGCCGACCGCGCCGGTGAGCGAACAGCCGCCCGGTCACAGGCCGGCCCGCCTTCGGCGTCCGCGGCGGTGTCGGTACGGGCGTCGGCGCCGCCGGCCCCGCCCGCCAGGCGTTCCGATCTCGACCGTGAGCTGCGCGCCCAGGGCATCGCCAACACCCTGTCCGGACTCGTGGGCGGGCTCGCGGTGTCCGGTGGTGCGGTGCGCAGTTCGGCAAACGTGCGGGCAGGGGCGACGGGCCGCGCCTCCACCGTGCTGCACGGCGTCTGGATGGTTCTCGCCATCGGGCTGCTGGTTACCGTCCTGGAATGGATCCCGCTGGCCGCCCTCGCCGCGCTGGTCATGATGGTCGGCATCAAGATGGTGAGCTTCGCCCACATCCGCAATGTCCATAAGCACCGAGAATTCCTGGTGTACGGGGCGACGATCAGCGGCGTGGTCCTCTTCGGTGTGCTCAAGGGTGTGGCGATCGGCATCGCGGCGGCGGTGGCCGTGGCACTGCATCGGCTGGCCCGGACCAGGATCACCGTGGCCGATCAGGGTGAACGGCATCTGATCGTCGTGCGGGGCCAGTTGACGTTTCTCGCGGTGCCTCGGCTCAGTCGGACGCTTGGACAGTTGCCGCAGGGCGGGGACGTCGTCGTCGAGCTGGACGGCTTCTTCATGGACCATGCGGCGTACGAGGCCATCCAGGACTGGAGCCTTGCCCAGAAGGCCCACGGCGGCAGGGTTGCTTTCACCGGCAGGTCAGGCGGCCGGATTGCCGAGCCCACCTCGTCGGCGCACTTCTGTTGTCGCCCCTGGACGCCATGGCGGAACCATCACTGCCACGACCGGCCCGAGCAGACGCCCGACACCCACCCTGGCCCCGGCGCCCCCTTCGGCGGCTCCCGCACCGGCCTGGACCCCGTCCGGGGAGCGGACACGAGCCCCTCTCCCAGCACCGTCGACGACCACAGCTCCGAATCCGGCTCCGCCCCTGATGTCGGTCCCGCTTCCGGCCCCGGAGCCCACAACACTCACGATCCGGCCACGCCCGCCACCGCCCCACGCCGGACCGGCGGCAACCGCCTGGCCAGCGGCCTGAGTTCGTTCCAGCGCAACACCGCCCCGCTGGTGCGCGAGGAGTTGGCCCGGCTGGCTCGCGAGGGTCAGTGCCCCTCCCAGCTCTTCATCACCTGCGCGGACTCCCGCCTGGTCACCAGCATGATCACGGCGAGTGGCCCGGGCGACCTGTTCACCGTGCGGAACATCGGCAATCTGGTGCCCCCGCCGGATACCGATTCGGGTGACGACTCGGTGGGTGCCGCGATCGAGTACGCGCTGGATGTGCTGCAGGTGGAGTCCATCACCGTGTGCGGGCACTCCGGCTGCGGCGCGATGCAAGCTCTGCTCGACGCCGAGCCCGCGCCGGACACTCCTCAGACGTCCCTGTGGCGCTGGCTGAAACACGGGCTGCCGAGCCTGGAACGGATGGCGTCCCGGCATCACGCCTGGGCACGGATCTCCGGTCGGCTGCCGACCGATGCGGTGGAGCAGCTCTGCCTCACCAACGTGGTCCAGCAGTTGGACCATCTACGGGCCCATGAACCGGTGGCCCGGCGACTCTCTGAGGGCACGCTCCAACTGCACGGGATGTACTTCCACGTGGGCGAAGCGCAGGCCTACCTGCTGACCGAGGGCGCGAGCGCCGGACTTGCGCTCGACGAGGTCTTCGACCGCGTGGACCCGGGCGTCACCCCCGACAACGCTCCGGCTCGGGCGCCGGCCGAAACGAAGGCCCCGCTCGAACCCCACGCCCTTGCCGAGGCTCGCACCCATACCTCGGCCGCTTCCCGCGTCACCGGCGACGCCGACACCCTCGGGTCGACCGCCGTTCCGGGAGGCCCCTCCTCCCCGGGCGATCCTTCGGATCCCGGCCGGTTGGAACGTACTGGCGTCTGAACCGCATTCGTCCCCGGTCCGTGAGACCTTGTGGTCCCGCCTCCGCAACACACCGTGTGACTCCGTATGCGCATCGTGCCGCTGGCCCCCATGTCGGCCGGCGCGGCGTCGCATCGCGTCAGCCGTACGGGGAGGCGGGACCGTGTCTCCATGCACGCCCATACACGAGACATAGGTCTAAACCAATTTCGGGCAGACACTTGTCACCCGGCCTTTGGCCTGATGAGCTATGCCCCGGGACACAACGGACACCCTGGGAATGGGAGATGTCGTGAGCAACGAAAGCTTGGCCAATCTGCTTCGTGAGGAGCGGCGGTTCGCACCGCCTGCCGATCTGGCCGCGAACGCCAACGTCAAAGCGGAGGCGTACGAGCAGGCCGAGGCGGACCGGCTGGGCTTCTGGGCCGAGCAGGCCCGTCGCCTGACCTGGGCCACGGAGCCGACCGAAACGCTCGACTGGAGCAACCCGCCCTTCGCGAAGTGGTTCGCGGACGGCAAACTGAACGTCGCGTACAACTGCGTGGACCGCCATGTCGAGGCCGGCCATGGCGACCGGGTCGCCATCCACTTCGAGGGCGAGCCCGGCGACAGCCGCGCGATCACTTACGCCGACCTCAAGGACGAGGTCTCCCGGGCCGCGAACGCACTCATCGAGCTCGGTGTCGGCAAGGGCGACCGGGTCGCCGTCTATCTGCCGATGATCCCCGAGGCCGCGATCGCGATGCTGGCCTGCGCCCGCATCGGCGCCGCGCACTCGGTGGTCTTCGGCGGCTTCTCCGCCGACGCCATCGCCGCCCGCATCCAGGACGCGGACGCCAAGGTCGTAATCACCAGCGACGGTGGTTACCGCCGGGGCAAGCCGTCCGCACTCAAGCCCGCCGTGGACGACGCCGTCTCCCGTATCGACAGCGTCGAGCACGTCCTGGTGGTGCGGCGCACCGGCCAGGACACCGCGTGGACCGAGGGCCGCGACGTCTGGTGGCACGAGATCACCGGCCGGCAGTCCGCCGAGCACACCCCTGAGGCGTTCGACGCGGAGCAGCCGCTCTTCGTCCTGTACACCTCCGGTACCACGGGTAAGCCGAAGGGCATCCTGCACACCTCCGGTGGCTACCTCACGCAGGTCGCGTACACGCACCACGCAGTCTTCGACCTCAAGCCGGAGACCGACGTCTTCTGGTGCACCGCCGACATCGGCTGGGTGACCGGCCACTCGTACATCGTCTACGGCCCGCTCGCCAACGGCGCGACGCAGGTCATGTACGAGGGCACGCCCGATACCCCGCACCAGGGGCGCTTCTGGGAGATCGTGCAGAAGTACGGCGTCACGATCCTCTACACCGCGCCGACCGCGATCCGTACGTTCATGAAGTGGGGTGACGACATCCCCGCCAAGTTCGACCTGAGCAGCCTTCGGGTCCTCGGTTCGGTCGGTGAGCCGATCAACCCCGAGGCGTGGATGTGGTACCGCAAGCACATCGGCGCCGACAAGTGCCCGATCGTGGACACCTGGTGGCAGACCGAGACCGGCGCGATGATGATCGCGCCGCTGCCGGGCGTGACGGAGACCAAGCCGGGAAGCGCCCAGCGCGCCCTGCCCGGCATCTCCGCCACGGTCGTCGACGACGAGGCCAACGAGGTTCCGAACGGCGGGGGCGGCTATCTCGTCCTCACCGAGCCGTGGCCGTCGATGCTCCGCACCATCTGGGGCGACGACCAGCGTTTCATCGACACCTACTGGTCCCGCTTCGAAGGCAAGTACTTCGCCGGCGACGGCGCCAAGAAGGACGAGGACGGCGACATCTGGCTGCTCGGCCGGGTCGACGACGTGATGCTCGTGTCCGGGCACAACATCTCGACCACCGAGGTCGAGTCGGCGCTCGTGTCACATCCGTCGGTTGCCGAGGCCGCCGTGGTCGGTGCCGCCGACGAGACGACCGGCCAGGCCATCGTGGCGTTCGTGATACTGCGGGGTACGGCTGCGGCCTCCGACGAGCTCGTCGCGGAACTGCGCAACCACGTCGGTGCCACGCTCGGCCCGATCGCCAAGCCGAAGCGGGTCCTGCCGGTTGCCGAGCTGCCGAAGACCCGCTCGGGCAAGATCATGCGTCGTCTGCTGCGTGACGTCGCCGAGAACCGCGAACTGGGCGACGTCACGACGCTCACCGACTCCTCGGTGATGGAGCTCATCCAGACCCAGCTGCCGTCCTCCTCCTCCTCGGAGGACTGAGCCCAGGTTCCCCCCTCGGAGGACTGAGCCCAGGTTCCCCTCCTCGGAGGACTGGCCCAGGCTCGCTCTTCCGAAGCCGGACGCAGGTTCCGCCTCCGGCGCGCCTGCAGGGGATCGACCCGCAGTGAGTACGTCCCCGAGGGCATCCGGCAAGGCGCCGGGTGCCCTCGGGCATTTAGGGTAAAGATCACCGGTTACATCCCCGCATACCCCAGGTACAGTGGCAGGCGCATCAACAAAGTAATAAGAAATCTCCACAGGGTGTGCCGGGAAGTCTGGTCGGCAAGTGCATCAGCCATGCCATCGCTGCCGTACCGACCCGGAGGTCCTCAATCGTGGCCGCGCCCACCCCCGCACCCCCTTCTCCCGAGTCCCGTCGTACCTTTCTCGGGCGCCTGTCCCTCCCTGAGCGGAACTACCTCGCGGATGCCCTGCGCACCGAGACCGTCGGCGGCGTCATCCTGCTGGTCGCCGCGGTGGCGGCCCTGGTGTGGGCGAACACTTTTGGTTCCAGTTACGCAGCCGTCAGCGACTTCCACTTCGGTCCCGGTTCGCTGGGCCTCAACCTCTCCGTGGAGCACTGGGCGGCGGACGGGCTGCTCGCGGTCTTCTTCTTCGTCGCGGGCGTCGAACTGAAGCGGGAACTGGTCGCGGGCGAATTGCGCGATCCCAAGGCGGCCGCTCTCCCCGTCGTCGCCGCGCTGTGCGGAATGGCGGTTCCGGCCGTCGTGTACACGCTCGTGGCCGTGACCGGCGGAGGTTCCACGGGCGGCTGGGCCGTCCCGACCGCCACCGACATCGCCTTCGCCCTAGCCGTCCTCGCGGTCATCGGGACGTCCCTGCCGAACGCGCTGCGCGCCTTCCTGCTGACCCTCGCCGTCGTCGACGACCTCTTCGCGATCTTGATCATCGCGGTCTTCTTCACCGAGACGATCAACTTCACGGCGCTCATCGGCGCCTTCGTCGGCCTCGCCGTCTTCTATCTGCTGCTGCGCAAGAACGTGCGCGGCTGGTACATCTACGTACCGCTCGCCCTAATCATCTGGGGCCTGATGTACAACAGCGGCATCCACGCCACCATCGCCGGTGTCGCCATGGGCCTGATGCTCCGCTGCACGCGGCGGGACGGCGAGGCCCACTCCCCCGGCGAGCACATCGAGCACCTGATCCGCCCGCTGTCGGCCGGTGTCGCCGTACCGCTGTTCGCCCTCTTCGCCGCCGGGGTCTCCCTCTCCGGCGGCGCGCTGGCGGGCGTCTTCACCCGGCCCGAGACGCTCGGTGTCGTCCTGGGGCTCGTCGTCGGCAAGGCGATAGGCATCTTCGGCGGTACGTGGCTGGCCACCCGCTTCACCAAGGCTGAGCTGAACAAGGACCTGGCCTGGGCGGATGTCTTCGCGGTCGCCTCGCTCGCCGGGATCGGCTTCACCGTGTCCCTGCTCATCGGCGAGCTGGCCTTCGTCGGCGACGAGGACATGATCAACCAGATCAAGGCCGCCGTGCTGCTCGGCTCCCTGACGGCCGCCGTACTCTCCGGTGTACTGCTCAGACTCCGGGTACGCAGATACCGGGCGCTGCACGAGGAGGAGGAGCGCGACGAGGACGAGGACGGCGTGCCCGACGTCTACGAGCAGGACGACCCGGAGTACCACCTGCGGATGGCCGCGATCTACGAGAAGAAGGCGGCCGAGCACCGACGCCTTGCCCAACTGGCGGGGGCAGCGAGCGTCAAGCCGGACAGTCCGGCATGATCTGACACCAGATGTGTTGAGCAGGAGAGCAGAAGAGGGAGTCAGGGATGAGCGACCCCGGCAGCAATGCGGGCAGCACCGACCGCAGTCTCGGACAGTTGGTCGCCGCGGCGACGGCCGAGATGTCCGCACTGGTGCACGACGAGATCGCCCTGGCCAAGGCCGAAGTGCGGCAGGACGTCAAGCGCGGCGTCACCGGGAGTGCGGCGTTCGTCATCGCGGGCGTGCTGGTTCTGTTCGCGATCCCGGTGCTGAGTTTCGCGGCGGCGTACGGAATCCACAACTTGGGACTCGGCCTCGCGTGGTCGTTCCTGATCGTGGGCGCGGCCTTCATCGTGCTCGGGGTGTTGCTCGCGCTGTTCGCCGTCGCCAAGTTCAAGAAGGTGAAGCCGCCGGAGAAGTCCATCGCCTCGGCCAAGCAGACGGCGGCCGTGCTGCAGGGCGTCAAGCCGCACCCGCGGCCCGCCGTCACGGTGGGGACGAGCCGTCCGGCGGTCGTGGGCAGCACGCTGGCGGACAAGGCTCTGGAGAAGTCTCCGGTCCAGGACAAGGCGACCGCTGTGGCACGCTCGTCCACATGACGGTCCCCGATTCCAGCGCATCCGCCCCAGAAGGCCCGGAAGGCTCAGTTGGCCGGGAAGTCCCACTTGGCCCGGAAGATCAGGTAAGCGAAGTACGTCAGGTGGGTCAGGCAAGCCAGGCAGGCCAGGTGAGCCAGGTAGGCCCGGGCGACCTCAGCGCGCCCCGGTCACACGGTTCGTCCGACCCGGCAGGCGTGGCGGGCCGGGCGGGTGCGGCCGGTCCGTCGGCCCCGTTGGGCGCGGCCGGTGCCGGTGGGCCGGTGCGGATCGACGGGCCGTGGACCCACCGGGACGTGGCGGCCAACGGCGCCCGCTTCCACATCGCCGAGCTCGGCGAGGGGCCGCTGGTGCTGCTGCTGCACGGCTTTCCACAGTTCTGGTGGACCTGGCGCCATCAGCTCACCGCACTCGCCGACGCCGGTTTCCGCGCCGTGGCAATGGACCTCCGCGGCGTCGGCGGCAGCGACCGTACGCCCCGGGGTTACGACCCCGCCAACCTGGCACTCGACATCACCGGCGTCATCCGTTCGCTCGGCGAACCGGACGCAGCGCTGGTCGGCCACGACATGGGCGGCTACCTCGCCTGGACGGCCGCGGTGATGCGGCCGAAGCTGGTGCGCCGCCTCGTTGTCTCCTCGATGCCGCATCCACGCCGCTGGCGCTCGTCGATGCTCGCCGACTTCGCGCAGTCCCGGGCGGGCTCGTACGTCTGGGGTTTCCAGCGCCCGTGGGTGCCGGAGCGTCAGCTCGTCGCGGACGACGCGGCGTTGGTGGGCCAGCTGATCCGCGACTGGTCGGGCCCCCGGACCCCGGAGTTCCCCGACGACGCGGCGATCGACGTCTACCGCCGCGCGATGTGCATTCCGTCGACGGCACACTGCTCGATCGAGCCGCACCGCTGGATGGTCCGCTCCCTGGCCCGTCCGGACGGAATCCAGTTCAACCGGAGGATGAAGCGGCCGGTGCGGGTGCCCACACTGCACCTGCACGGTTCACTCGATCCGGCGATCCGCACGCGGAGCGCGGCGGGGTCCGGCGAGTACGTCGAAGCGCCGTACCGTTGGCGACTTTTCGACGGCCTGGGACACTTCCCGCACGAGGAGGATCCGGCCGGCTTCTCGGCCGAACTCATCAACTGGCTCAAGGATCCTGAGCCCGACCGGTAGCCGTGCGGCACAGTTGTCCGACGAACAGCCAATTGCCTGGCGCATAAGCCAATTGGCTGGCGGATGGGTGGTTACCGACCATGAGGCACGGGCAGACGTCGGGGTATGGGCTGGACGCACGACTTCGGTGACGCAGCACGCAACCGCCGCTCGACCGCCACGGCGGGTCCGAGCACTCATGAGGGGGGCGGCCCCCAGGGCCGAGTGCAAGATATGCATGTTCTGCATGATCCCCGGCTCGGTATCCCGCGCATTCTGCGCCGTCGGGCCCGCTGGGTCTCGGCGCGACTGCGCCATCCACGCGGATGAGATCCGCCCCGGCCGACCGGTGAGCGTTCACCGGCCGGGCGGGACTTCCACCGCTCTTCCCCGGCTGGCACCGGTCTGCCCGCGTGGATCGTCGGCGCACATCCCGTACGCCGTCTGAAGCGACCCCACCGAGCAGGTGGGGTCGCTCGGTGCGACCGTGCGCGCCCGGTGGAGTTGCTCGATCCGCCCGCGCGCGCCTAGAGCGCGCACGCCTGGCTGTCGACCTGCTGGTTGGCGGAGCGGCCGTGCGCGATGTCCTGGCGGATCTCGTCGGCCGTCAGCGCGTACCCGGTATCCGGGTCGTCGCGCGACTTCGCGAAGACGACCCCGTACACCTTGCCGTCGGGGGTCAGCAGCGGTCCGCCCGAGTTGCCCTGACGGACCGTCGCGAAGAGCGAGTACACATCGCGGCGGACGGTGCCCCGGTGGTAAATGTCCGGGCCGTCGGCGTCGATACGGCCCCGGACGCGCGCGGCGCGTACGTCGTACGAACCGTTCTCCGGGAAGCCCGCGACGATGGCGCTGTTCCCGGTCCGGGCGTCGTGATCGGTGTCGGTGAACTTCAGCGGCTTCGCGTCGAGGTCCGGGACGTCGAGGACGGCGATGTCGCGCTGCCAGTCGTAGAGGACGACCTTCGCGTCGTACAGCCGTCCCTGGCCGCCGATCTGGACGGTCGGCTCGTCGACGCCGCCGACGACATGGGCGTTGGTCATCACCCGGCGGTCGGAGAAGACGAAGCCGGTGCCTTCGAGGACCTTGCCGCAGCTCGGGGCCGTACCGACGACCTTGACGATGGACTCCTTGGCGCGGGCCGCGACGGGGCTGCCGACCAGCGCCGGGTCCGGGGCCCTGACCTCGGTGATCGGCTCGTCGGCGAAGGGGCTGAAGACCTGCGGGAAGCCGTTTTGCGCGAGGACCGAGGAGAAGTCCGTGAACCAGGTGGAGGCCTGGGTGGGCATCACGCGGGAAATGCCGAGCAGGACCGAGGAGCTACGGACCTCCTTGCCGAGCGTCGGCAGTGAGGTACCGGCCAGTGCCGAGCCGATCAACCACGCGACCAGCAGCATCGCGACCACGTTGACCAGGGCGCCGCCGGTGGCATCGAGGGCGCGTGCGGGCGACCACGTGATGTACCTGCGGAGCTTGTTTCCCAGGTGGGTAGTAAATGCCTGCCCCACCGAGGCGCAGACGATCACGATGATGACGGCGACGACGGCTGCCGTCGATGAGACCTCGGAACCGTTCGTCAGCTGGTCCCACAGGACCGGCAGCAGATAGACGGCGACGAGACCGCCGCCCAGGAACCCGATCACCGACAGGATGCCGACGACGAACCCCTGGCGATAGCCGATGACCGCGAACCACACGGCGCCGGCCAGCAGCAGGATGTCCAGCACGTTCACCGTCTATAGCCTCGCAGATTCGTCACCGGGCCCGGGCCTTCGGCTGGGTCCGGGCACGGCCGGACAGCACAGCACGGGAGTCAGCCTGTCATGCGCGCCAGTCGAGCGGCACCTGCTTGGCTGTGTCCCACGGGCGCTCCCAGCCCGCGAAGTGCAGGATCCGGTCGATCACTCCGGCCGTGAAACCCCAGACCAGGGCGGATTCGACCAGAAATGCCGGGCCTCGGTGGCCGCTCGGATGGACCGTGGTCGCGCGGTTGGCCGGATCCGTGAGATCCGCCACGGGAACGGTGAAGACCCGGGCGGTCTCACCCGGATCGACGACCCCGACCGGGCTCGGCGACCGCCACCAGCCGAGAACCGGTGTCACGACGAAGCCGCTCACGGGGATGTAGAGCCGGGGCAGCACGGCGAAGAGCTGGACCCCGCGCGGATCGAGGCCGGTCTCCTCCTGCGCTTCCCGCAGAGCGGCCCTGAGCGGCCCTGTGGTCGCCTGGTCGCCGTCCTCCGGGTCCAGGGCGCCACCGGGGAAGGATGGCTGCCCAGCGTGGGAACGCAGGCTTCCGGATCGCTCCATGAGGAGCAGTTCAGGGCCGCGCTCGCCCTCCCCGAACAGTACGAGTACGGCGGACTGCCGCCCGGCGCCGCTCTCGGGTGGCAGAAAGCGGCTGAGCTGGTCCGGCTCGATGGCCTGCGCGGCGCGGGCCACGGGCATGAGCCAGTCGGGCAGGCCTTCGGCCGTGACGGTGATGGCACCGCCGTGCCCGGAGCCTGCCGGGGCAGTGGCCGCTGCTGCGACCGCCGCCGCGGGGCTGACGGACGCGGGGCCCACCGTCGTGCGGTGGACCGGCACGGAATGCACCACCACGGGTGCGGCTGCCGCTTCCACGATCTGCTCGTCCACGATCGGCTCGGCCGCAGCTTGTTCGTTCGTGTTCTGCCCGTGGGTGTTCTCTTGGTGCGTGCTCTGTTCGTGCGTCTTCATAGGCACCCCTCGTCTCACAACGCCTGTCGTCACGCATTTCGTTCCGGAGCGAACGCCCGTGCGTCAATCGGCTCCGAGGGCCGTCGCGGGCTTGCCCGGGAAGCCCGGCGGCGGACTCAGCCGCTGACCGGGCTGACCGCCCATCTCGTACTTCAGCAGCTTTCTGGCTTTCTCCGGGTCCGTCTCGCCCTCCCCGTAGGCGGGGCAGAGCGGGGCGATCGGGCAGGCCCCGCAGGCGGGCTTGCGGGCATGGCAGATGCGGCGGCCGTGGAAGATCACACGGTGGGAGAGCATCGTCCACTCGCTCTTGGGGAAGATCGCGCCGATCTCGGCCTCGATCTTCTCCGGGCTCCCCTGTTCCGTCCACTTCCAGCGGCGGACCAGGCGCGCGAAATGGGTGTCGACGGTGATGCCTGGGACGCCGAAGGCATTCCCGAGCACGACGTTGGCGGTCTTGCGGCCGACCCCCGGCAACGTGACGAGATCAGTGAGACGGCCCGGTACCTCACCACCGAAATTGTCCCTGATCGCCATGGAGAGGCCTATCAGCGACTTCGTCTTGGCCCGGAAGAAGCCGGTCGGCCGGATGAGCTCTTCCAGTTCCTCCGGAACGGCCGCCGCCATGTCCTCGGGGGTGGGATAGGCGGCGAAGAGCGCGGGAGTGGTCTGATTGACTCTCAGGTCGGTGGTCTGGGCGGAGAGGACCGTGGCGACGAGAAGCTCGAAGGGGTTCCTGAAGTCCAGCTCGGGGTGGGCGTACGGGTACAGCTCGGCGAGCTCACGGTTGATCCTGCGGGCGCGGCGGACCATCGCCAGATGCGATTCCGGTTTCGGTTTCGCACCGGCTTTCACTCCGGGCTTCGCGGACTCAGCCGACTTGGCGGGCTTCACGGACGCCGCGGGCTTCACCGGCTTCACGGACTTCGCTCCGCCCTTCGGAGCCTGCCCGGCCAGAGGGCGTTTTGTCGCTTTTTTCGGGCGACTCGCGCCCTGTTCGCCCACAGCGGAATCACGGCCTTCCGGCACCCCATCAGCCCCCTTGGCCTGCACTCTCACCGGCGATTTGGACACCCGGCCAGCCTAGAGCCACACACTGACATCTGCCCCGGTCACCGCGCATCCGCCCCCGATCGGCCCCCTGCCGCACGGTTCGGCACGCCCGTGCGTCAAACTGGTTTGTGATTGATCGCACTGTTTTACCGTCCGGCATGATGGGGACCACGGTTCCCTGAACAGGCCGACAAGGAGAGAACTCGTGGACGACGTTCTGCGGCGCGCCCCGCTTTTCGCGGCGCTCGATGATGAGCAGGCCGCGGAGCTCCGCGCCTCGATGAGTGAGGTGACCCTCGCACGCGGCGACGCGCTCTTCCACGAGGGCGACCCGGGCGACCGCCTCTATGTGGTCACCGAGGGCAAGGTGAAGCTCCACCGCACCTCGCCGGACGGGCGCGAGAACATGCTGGCGGTCCTCGGCCCCGGCGAGCTGATCGGTGAGCTGTCGCTCTTCGACCCGGGCCCGCGCACCGCGACCGCGACCGCGCTGACCGAGGTCAAGCTCCTCGGTCTCGGTCACGGCGACCTCCAGCCCTGGCTGAACGTCCGCCCCGAGGTGGCCACGGCCCTGCTGCGAGCCGTCGCACGCCGGCTGCGCAAGACCAACGACCAGATGTCCGACCTGGTCTTCTCGGACGTACCGGGCCGTGTCGCCCGCGCCCTCCTCGACCTGTCGCGCCGCTTCGGCGTCCAGTCGGAGGAAGGTATCCATGTCGTCCACGACCTGACTCAGGAAGAGCTGGCCCAGCTGGTCGGCGCCTCCCGCGAGACGGTCAACAAGGCGCTCGCCGACTTCGCCGGACGCGGCTGGCTGCGCCTGGAGGCGCGCGCCGTGATCCTGCTGGACGTGGAGCGCCTGGCGAAGCGGTCCCGCTAGCCGGCCGAGATCTGCCGACGGGACGGGGCGCCGGACCGGACGCCGTCTTCGTACGCAAGTACACAAGGCCCTGCTACGCGGTCCCGCCGCGCGGCAGGGCCTTGCGCGTATTCGTCCTGCCTAGATCAGGCCGTGCTCGCCCAGATACTCCAGCTGCGCCAGCACCGAGAGTTCCGCCGCGGGCCACAGGGACCGGTCCACATCCGCGTACACCCGCGCCACCACCTCCGACGCCGTCCGGTACCCCGCCTCGACCGCCGTCTCCACCTGGGCCAGCCGGTGCGCGCGGTGCGCGAGGTAGAACTCGACCGCGCCCTGCGCGTCATCCAGCACCGGGCCGTGTCCCGGCAGCACCGTGTGCACGCCGTCGTCGACGGACAGCGAGCGCAGCCTGCGCAGCGAGTCCAGGTAATCGCCGAGCCGCCCGTCCGGATGCGCGACGACCGTCGTGCCGCGTCCGAGGATCGTGTCCCCCGTCAGCACCGCCCGGTCGGCCGGCAGGTGGAAGGAGAGCGAGTCCGCGGTGTGCCCCGGGGTCGGCACGACACGCAGCTCCAGACCCCCGGTGGTGATCACGTCGCCCGCGGTCAGCCCCTCGTCGCCGAGCCGCAGCGCGGGGTCCAGGGCCCGCACCTTCGTACGGGTCAGCTCCCCGAAGCGTGCCGCGCCCTCCGCGTGGTCGGGGTGCCCGTGGGTGAGCAGGGTGAGCGCGATCCGGCGGCCCGCCCGCTCGGCGGTGTCGATGACGGCCCGCAGATGTATGTCGTCCAGCGGCCCCGGATCGATGACGACCGCGAGGTCGGAGTCGGGCTCGGCGATGATCCAGGTGTTGGTGCCGTCCAGCGTCATCGGCGAGGCGTTGGGGGCCAGGACGTTGACGGTACGGGTGGTGGCGGGCCCGGACAGAACTCCGCCGCGTGGCTGTCCGGGCAGCGCGTGCGCGTCGCTCATCCCGCTTCACCTCCCGCACCACCCGCACCACCCGCACCACCCGCACCACCCGCACCAGCAGGGCCGCTCGGGATGTGCTTGGTGAACTCGTCGTGCCCCGGCCAGCTCAGCACCAACTCGTCACCCTCCAGCCGCGCCTGTGCGAGTACGGGGGTGAGGTCCTGGGAATCCGCCGCCTTCAGGGCCTCGGCGGCTGTCCCGTACGGCCTGAGCGCTCGTAGCGTCGACACGGTCGGCGGCATCATCAGCAACTCGCCCCGGTCGTAGCCGTCGGCCGCCTCGCCGGGCCCGATCCACACCGTACGGTCGGCCTCCGTGGAGGCGTTGCGGGTGCGCTGGCCCTCGGGGAGCGCGGCGACGAAGAACCACGTGTCGTAGCGGCGCGGCTCGAACTCGGGGGTGATCCAGCGCGCCCAGGCGCCCAACAGATCGGAGCGCAGCACCAGACCTCGCCGGTCCAGGAACTCCGCGAAGGACAGCTCGCGCCCGACCAGTGCCTCGCGATCGGCCTCCCAGTCGGCGCCGGTGGTGTCGCTGACGACCGTGTCGGCGGTCGGGCCGGCGAGGAGAACGCCCGCCTCCTCGTACGTCTCACGGACCGCCGCGCAGACGATGGCCTGGGCCTCGGCCGGTGTATCGACGCCGAGCCGTGCGGCCCAGCTCTCCAGCGCGGGTCCGGCCCAGCCGACGAGCCGGTCGTCGTCACGCGGGTCGACTCCGCCACCCGGATAGGCGTACGCGCCGCCGGCAAAGGCCATAGAGGCGCGGCGGCGCAGCATGTGGACCGCGGGGCCGCCCTCGGTGCCCGTGGCAGGGTCCCGGAGCAGCATCACGGTGGCGGCCCGCCTCGGGGTCGCGGCCGTCAGCTCGCCCGCGGCGAGTGCCCGGATCCGGTCGGGCCATTCCGGTGGGTACCACTGACCATTGGACATGGCCGGAGGCTATCCGGAAACCGCGCCGATGTTCGAGAGGCATGTTGATCCGTGCATGCCCCGTACACACGTGATCCCGTCCGGTCGCCACGACCGGACGGGATCAGAGAATCGGGTGGCGGACGGCAAGCACACTCAACGGCAGCGCCCTGCCGGACCGGCAGGGCGGTGCGGCTCGAGCCCCACCGCGGCGACCGTGCGGCTCAAGCCCCACCGCCCCGGCGGGCCAACACCTCAAGCCCCACCGCCTCCAGCAGACGACCTGCTGCTCAGGCGTCGACCAGCTCGACCTGGACCTCGACCTCCACCGGCGCGTCAAGCGGCAGCACCGCGACGCCCACCGCGCTGCGCGCGTGCACGCCCTTGTCGCCGAGGACCGCGCCCAGCAGCTCGCTGGCGCCGTTGATCACGGCGGGCTGCCCGGTGAAGTCGGATGCCGAGGCGACGAAGCCCACGACCTTCACGACCCGTGCGATCCGGTCCAGATCGCCCGCGACGGACTTCACCGCGGCCAGCGCGTTGAGCGCGCAGATCTTCGCCAGTTCCTTGGCCTCCTCGGCCGTGACCTCCCCACCGACCTTGCCGGTGACCGCGAGCTTGCCATCCACCATCGGCAGCTGGCCGGAGGTGTACACGTAAGCCCCCGACCGCACGGCCGGCTGGTACGAGGCCAGCGGCGGTACGACGTCCGGCAGCGTCAGCCCGAGCTCGGCGAGCTTCGCCTCGACGGCGCCCGCCACTACGCCTTCTCCCGCTTCAGGTAGGCCACGAGCTGCTCGGGGTTGTTCGGGCCGGGAACGACCTGGACCAGCTCCCAGCCGTCCTCGCCCCAGGTGTCCAGAATCTGCTTGGTCGCGTGCACGAGAAGGGGCACGGTCGCGTATTCCCACTTGGTCATGGCCCGACTGTAATACCTGGCACGCACAGCCTCGTGCGTAGCCCGCGGCCCGACTGGTTAGGCTCGAATACGTGAGCAGGTTCCAGGTCGTCAGCGGCAAGGGTGGTACCGGTAAGACCACGGTCGCCGCCGCCCTCGCGCTCGCCCTCGCGACCGAGGGCAGGCGCACCCTCCTCGTGGAGGTCGAGGGCAGGCAGGGCATCGCCCAGCTCTTCGAGACGGAGTCCCTTCCGTACGAGGAGCGCAAGATCGCCGTCGCACCGGGCGGCGGCGAGGTGTACGCCCTCGCGATCGACGCCGAACGCGCCCTTCTCGACTACCTCCAGATGTTCTACAAGCTCGGCAGCGCGGGCCGCGCCCTCAAGAAGCTCGGCGCGATCGACTTCGCCACCACGATCGCGCCCGGTGTACGGGACGTGCTGCTGACCGGCAAGGCCTGCGAAGCCGTACGCCGCAAGGACAAGCAGAACCGGTACGTCTACGACTACGTGATCATGGATGCCCCGCCCACCGGACGCATCACCCGCTTCCTCAATGTGAATGACGAGGTGGCGGGGCTGGCCCGGATCGGCCCGATACACAATCAGGCGCAGGCCGTGATGCGGGTGCTGAAGTCCCCCGAGACCGCGGTCCATCTGGTGACGCTCCTGGAGGAGATGCCGGTCCAGGAGACCGCGGACGGCATCGCGGAGCTGCAGGCGGCCGAACTGCCGGTCGGCCGGGTCATCGTGAACATGGTGCGCCCGCATCTGCTGGACGAGGACGCGCTGCGCACCGCCGCCGGCGGCCGCCGCAAGGAGATCGCCAAGGCGCTGACCCGGGCGGGCGTGACCGGCTCCGCGGGGCTCGTGCGTCCCCTGGTTGAGCAGGCCGCCGAGCATGCCCAGCGGGTCGAGCTGGAGCGCGAACAGCGTGCGGTGCTCGCGGACCTGGAGCTGCCGGGGTACGAACTCCCGCTGCTCGGAGAGGGCATGGACTCGGCCGGGCTGTACGACCTGGCGACCGAACTACGCAAGCAGGGCGTGGGCAACGGGGAGGGACAGGGACAAGGGGTGGGCACATGAGACGGGATGCGGACACGGCCGAAGCCACCGCCACGGACACGCACGAGGCCGCGACCGCAGCCACGGACACGGCCACCGCAGCCGACCCCGCACCCGTACCCGCACCCGCACCCGCACCCGCGCTGGACACCGACGCGCTGCTCGACGACCCCGGTATCCGGATCGTCGTGTGCTGCGGTTCGGGCGGAGTCGGCAAGACCACGACCGCCGCGGCGCTGGGCGTACGGGCGGCCGAGCGCGGTCGTAAGGTCGTCGTCCTGACCATCGACCCGGCCCGCAGGCTCGCCCAGTCCATGGGTATCGACTCGCTGGACAACATCCCGCGCCAGGTGCCGGGCATCACGGGCGACGGCGCCGGGGAACTGCACGCGATGATGCTCGACATGAAGCGGACCTTCGACGAGATCGTCGAAGCACACGCGGACGGCGAGCGGGCCCGCGCGATCCTGGAGAACCCCTTCTACCAGTCCCTGTCGGCCGGTTTCGCGGGCACGCAGGAGTACATGGCGATGGAGAAGCTCGGCCAGCTGCGCGCGCGCAACGAGTGGGACCTGATCATCGTGGACACCCCGCCTTCGCGTTCCGCACTGGACTTCTTGGACGCGCCGAAGCGGCTCGGTTCGTTCCTGGACGGGAAGTTCATCAAACTGCTGATGGCCCCGGCGAAGATGGGCGGCCGGGCGGGGATGAAGTTCCTCAACGTGGGCATGTCGATGATGACCGGCACCCTCGGCAAGCTGCTCGGCGGTCAATTCCTGCGCGACGTACAGACTTTCGTGGCGGCGATGGACACCATGTTCGGCGGCTTCCGTACCCGGGCCGATGCCACGTACAAACTTCTGCAGGCACCCGGTACGGCGTTCCTCGTCGTCGCGACACCGGAGTGGGACGCGCTGCGCGAAGCTGCGTACTTCGTGGAACGGCTGGCCGCGGAGGAGATGCCGCTGGCCGGTCTGGTGCTCAACCGCGTCCATGACAGCGGCGCCGCCCGGCTCTCCGCCGAGCGCGCCCTGGCAGCCGCAGAAAATCTTGACGGGGTCGGCATTGTGGATCAGCTGTCAGGGAAAGCTGGACTTGGTGACCCGGCCGAGTGGTCGGTCGCGCCTCCCAAAACCGATGGCACCCCGAATACCGCCCCCGCAGCCCTTCCTGATCATTCCGAGCACGAGGCCGAGCACAAGGACACCGAAGACCGCGAACCAGACCCGGATACAGACCCGGGCACAGACCAGGGATCAGACCCAGCAGAAGACCCGGTAGAAGATCCCGAGGCCGCTTCCGTCGAGCAGTTGACCGCAGGCCTGTTGCGACTGCATGCGGAACGAATGCAGGTAGTCGCGCGCGAACAGCGCACACGCGACCGCTTCACCGCGCTGCATCCCGAAGTAGCCGTGACCGAAGTGGCCGCGCTACCCGGTGACGTACATGACCTCGCGGGGCTCCGGGCCATCGGGGACCGGCTCGCGACCGGTTCCGCACCGGCCGGAGCTGCGTAGCCGCCCTTTCGCCGCTATCCCACCGCGGCATACCTCTCGTGCAGTTCGTCGTCGTCCAGCCCGATCGCCACGGGCAGGATGCCCGCGGACTGCTCGTACTCGCTGCGCGCGGTCTCCAGCAGCCGGCGCCACGACGTGACGGTGGGCCGCCTGCGCAGCAGTGCGCGGCGCTCCCGCTCCGTCATTCCGCCCCACACGCCGAATTCGACGCGATTGTCCAGCGCATCGGCCAGGCACTCGGTCCGCACCGGACACCCGGTGCACACCGCCTTGGCCCTGTTCTGCGCTGCCCCTTGTACGAACAGTTCATCCGGATCGGTAGTGCGGCAGGCTGCCTGCGCACTCCAGTCGGTTACCCAGCCCATCACGGCGCCGTCCTCTCCCGAATCGAGGCTCCCCCACGGCGGTAGCGGCATATTCACCGCTGCCAGTTGAGGACGTTACGGAAGGCGGCGACAGCACAACACCCCCTTCGGGCCCAATCTTGGATGGCCCGAACGGACTATGCGTATGCGGCAGATCACCCAGGGGAGTGAGGTGAGGACATACGGGAGTATCCCCACGGAATCGGGACAGTTCTCCCGGATCACAACGGGCGTTCACTGACACAGGAGGCGAATTCGGGACCGCCTGAACTCATGGCCGGATTGTGCGCGGGGGTTGATACAAAACGGGACTGCTGTGACAGTTGAGAGCAGCTTAGGCCAAGGCATATACGTGTGTCCGGCGAATGAGAACGTAGGCTGCCCCCATGCCAAAGAAGCGCTCGGGCGGGGGTCTCACGACGACCCAGCAGGCCGCCAAGTTCCTCGGTGTCGCCGCACTTTCCGGAGTTGTGCTGGCGGGCATCGCACTGCCGGCCGCCGGAGCACTGGGTCTTGCCACCAAGGGAACGGTCGAGGGGTTCGACGAGATCCCGGCCAATCTCCAGACTCCACCGCTGAGCCAGCGCACCACGATCCTGGACAGCAAAGGCGGAATGATCGCCTCGGTGTATTCGCGCGACCGCACGGTGGTCGAGCTGAAGGACATCTCGCCGTACATGCAGAAGGCGATCGTCGCGATCGAGGACGCCCGCTTCTACAAGCACGGGGCCGTCGACCTCAAGGGCATCCTGCGCGCGCTGAACCGCAATGTGCAGTCGGGCGGAACCGCGCAGGGTGCGTCGACACTCACGCAGCAGTACGTGAAGAACGTCTTCGTCGAGGAGGCCGGTGACGACCCGGACAAGGTCGCCCAGGCCACCCAGCAGACCCTGGGCCGCAAGATCCAGGAGCTGAAGTACGCGATCCAGGTCGAGGAGAAGCTCGGCAAGACGCGGATCCTGACGAACTACCTGAACATCACGTTCTTCGGGCAGCAGGCGTACGGCGTCGAGGCCGCCTCCCAGCGCTACTTCTCCAAGTCGGCGAAGGACCTGACGCTGGAGGACGCCGCGATGCTGGCCGGCATCGTGCAGTCGCCGAGCCGCTACGACCCGGTCAACGACCCGGCGGAGGCGACCAAGCGCCGCAACACCGTGCTCCAGCGGATGGCCGACGTCGGCGACGTCACACAGGCCGAGGCCGACAAGGCGAAGGCGACCCCGATCAAGCTGAAGGTGAAGAAGCCGAAGAACGGCTGCATCACCGCCGTCAGCGGCGCGGGCTTCTTCTGTGACTACGTACGCAACGTCTTCCTCACCGATCCGGCCTTCGGCAAGACCAAGGAGGACCGGGCCAAGATCTGGAACCGGGGCGGTCTGACGATACGGACGACGCTCGACCCGCAGTCCCAGCAGTCGGTGCAGGCCTCGATCAAGAGCCATGTCTACAAGTCGGACAAGGTCGCGACGGCCGTGACGCTGGTCCAGCCGGGCACCGGCAAGATCATGGGCATGGGCCAGTCCAAGCCGTACGGCTTCGGGCCCAACGAGACCCAGTACAACTACTCGGTCAACAAGGACATGGGCGGCTCGAACTTCGGCTTCCCGACCGGTTCCACGTTCAAGCCGTTCGTGGCAGCCGCCGCCATAGCGCAGGGGAAGCCCGCCACCCAGGTCTACTCGTCACCGTACGAGATGCCCTATCCGTCGATGCAGACCTGCGACAAGCCGTACGTGAACCTGGACGGCGCGCGGGTGCCGAACGAGGACAAGTCGGAGCACGGTCCTTACGCGCTGAAGGAGGCGATGGCCAAGTCGGTCAACACCTACTTCATCCAGATGGTGCAGGACATCGGCCTCTGCCCCGTGACACAGATGACCGACAAGCTCGGCGTGGTCCAGGGCAACGGTGAAAAGCTCCCCCAGTCCCCCGCCATCGCACTCGGCTCGAAGGGGCTCTCTCCGCTGACGATGGCCAGTGCGTACGCCGCTTTCGCCAACCGCGGCACGTACTGCACGCCGGTCGCCATCGAGTCGGTCAGGACCGCGGACGGCACCTCGCTCCCCGTGCCGAAGACCAGCTGCTCGCAGGCGATGACGGAGACGACGGCCGACACCATCAACACCCTGCTGCGCGGCGTGGTCGACTCCGGTACCGGTCAGCAGGCGGGCCTCACCAGCCGCGACAACGCGGGCAAGACCGGTACGACCGACTTCCGCAAGAACGCCTGGTTCGTCGGCTACACCCCGAACATGTCCGGCGCGGTCTGGGTCGGCAGTCCGACCCAGACAGTCGAAATGGTGAACATCACCATCGGCGGCGTCTACCAGGCCAAGGTGTACGGCGGACAGGTCCCCGGACCGATCTGGCGGGACGCGATGACGGGCGCCCTCAATGGAGTGGCCGCCCCCTCCTTCAATACCGTCGACATCCCCGATCCGCAGAAGGACAGGGACGACGAGGGGGACAGGGGCAGGCCGGGCGCCGGCGGCGCCAAACCCGGCAAGCCCGGCAAGAAGCCCGGCGACAAGAACCCGTTCCCCGGCATCAGCATCCCGCCGAACATGATCGGCGGGAACACGGGCGGCCACCGCGGCCAGACCAACGGCGGCACGCAGGGCCCCTGACCCGTACGGCTCACGCACATGAAGGTGGGGCGCCCGGACCGAGATCCTTCCCGGTCCGGGCGCCCCACCTTCGTACGTCCTCTTCCGTATGCCGTTTTCCGTACGTCCTCGTTGTACGCAGCCCGGTCTCAGCCCGCCAGGAGCTTCTTCACCGCGGCGGCCACCCGGCCGCCATCCGCGCGCCCCGCGACCTTCGGGTTCACGATCTTCATGACGGCGCCCATCGCCCGCGGCCCCTCGGCCCCCGCGGCCTTGGCCTCCTCGACGGCGGACGTCACGATCGCGCCCAGCTCGTCGTCGCTCAGCTGCTTCGGCAGGTACGCGTCGAGGATCTCGCCCTCCGCCTTCTCACGCTCGGCCTGCTCGGTCCGGCCGCCCTGGGCGAAGGCCTCGGCCGCCTCGCGGCGCTTCTTCGCCTCCTTGGCGATCACCTTCTGCACCTCGTCGTCGGAGAGCTCGCGCGCCGTCTTGCCGCTGACCTCCTCCTTCGTGATGGCGGTGAGGGTCAGTCGGAGCGTGGACGAGGTCAGCTCGTCACGCGCCTTCATGGCCGTGGTGAGGTCTTCCTTGAGCTTGGACTTGAGCGTGGTCATGTGCTGATTGTGGCAGGTACGAGGCGCCCGTCGCCCTCCGGTTTTCTTCCCGCCGCACGGTGTCTGCGACGATGGGCACATGCGCGCACGCTACGGAGTACCCCTGAAAGTCACGGCAGTCGGCGCAGCGGTCGGCGCAGCCGGCCTCGCCTACGCCGCCGGATTCGAGGCCCGCTCGTTCCGCCTGCGGCGGGTGGCCATCCCCGTACTCCCGCACGGGGCTCGCCCGTTGCGCGTACTCCAGGTCTCCGACATCCACATGGTGAGCGGCCAGCGCAAGAAGCGCGCCTGGCTGCAGTCACTGGCCGGCCTTCGTCCGGACTTCGTCGTGAACACCGGCGACAACCTCTCCGACCCCGAGGCCGTACCCGAGCTGCTCGACGCACTCGGTCCGCTGATGGCGTTCCCGGGCGTGTACGTCTTCGGCTCGAACGACTACTACGGTCCCAAGCTCCGCAACCCCGCCCGCTACCTCTTCGAAAAGGTCCAGGGCACGCACGGCCTCAACGGGAACGCCCCCGCGGTCGGCGTCGTCCACAACCCCTGGGAGCCGATGCGAGACGCCTTCGACGAGGCGGGCTGGCTGGGCCTGTCCAACACCCGCGGCAGCCTCAAGATCGACGGCCTGGAGATCGCGTTCACCGGCCTGGACGACCCGCACATCAAGCGCGACCGCTACGCGGAGGTGTCGGGCGGCCCCGAGACGGGCGCCGACCTCTCCATCGGCGTGGTCCACGCCCCCTACCTGCGCTCCCTCGACGCCTTCACGATGGACGGCTACCCCCTGATCCTGGCCGGTCACACCCATGGCGGCCAGCTCTGCATCCCCTTCTACGGGGCCCTGGTCACCAACTGCGACCTGGACACGGACCGGGTCAAGGGCCTCTCCACCCACTCGGTCGACGATCACCGCGCCTACCTCCACGTCTCCGCAGGCTGCGGCACCAACCGCTACACCCCGGTCCGCTTCGCCTGCCCGCCCGAGGCGACCCTGCTGACTCTGACACCCCGGGACTGAGCGCCCACGGCCCCCTCGCCCTCAGCTGCACATAAACCGGATTTCGTCTGCGGGCGCGGGTGGGCTAAAGTAATCGATGTCGCCGGGACACCGGTGACGATCGGGGTGTAGCGCAGCTTGGCAGCGCGCTTCGTTCGGGACGAAGAGGTCGTGGGTTCAAATCCCGCCACCCCGACAGCTGAAATACCAGGTCAGGGGCCTGATTCACTTAGTGGATCAGGCCCCTGAGTGGTTTCCAGGGCTCTTTTGGGAGCCGTTTGGGAGCCGACTTCGGGATCGGCTCCCCGCAGGGAGCCGATCAGGAAGTGGCGGCCGTACGCCTGCTCCGGTCGTCGAGGACGATGACGGCGGGGCCGTTCTCCTTCTCCGACTCGTGTGTCACCTGGTCCACCGCGAGGGCGGTCCTGCGGTAGACGGCCGCGGCCAGGGCCCAGGTCGCCGGGTCCTGGTCCTTCCCGGACGCGGCGCTCGTCTCGTGGTCACGAATCACCTGCCACATGGTGGTGAGCAGGGCGAGCAGGGACCTGCCCGACAGTGATGTCTGGATGCGCCCGTCGTCTACGTCGTCGACCTGCTCCGGAAGGCGGAAGTGGGGGCGGCCGCTGGTCTGCTCGGCAATGAAGTCCCACGTCTCGCGATGGCAGACCAGCTGTGCGGAGGCGATGGACGCCGCGGACAGCAGTCGCCCCAGGTGAGCCCTGTCGTCCTCTTGGCCTGCCGCAGAAATATCTTCGCGGGGACTCTTGGCGGGAGACTCGAGTGGCGCGGCGATCTCCCCTGCGGCGCGGGCTTGGCCGTGAGCGGTGCGGACTTCTTCAAGCGGATCCACCTGGGCTTCGTTCCCCTCGACAGGTTCGATGGCTTTGGATGGTGCCGCCGACGCTTCCGCCCCGTGCGGGTCTTCGATGGCAGCCGGCTGCTCCACCGGATCGGCGACGACGACTGGCGCCGGGAGATCCGGCGCCCGCGCCTCAGGGGGCGCCTTGGTGTTCTGCTCCATGCGCTGGCTCAGGGCCTCCAGGCTGCTTCGGGTGTCGGCCAAATCGGTGATCATCCGCTCCTGGCGCCGACGAAGCTCGCGGTTCTCCTCACGCAGCCCGAGCGTCCCCTGTGCCACAGACTCCAGGACCTTCTGGCGGCTCTGGTCCAGGGTCACGTACAGCGCACTCAATCCCGTGGCCGGATCCTCAAGTGCTGTGCGTATCACTTCGAGTTGACTGAGCGCCTTGTCCGTCTTCTCGGCCGATCTCCACGCCATGCAACTCTCCCTCTACCGACAGTGACGACCGCAGATGTCTCCCCGACTCAGGGTCGGACAATGCGATGATTTCCAGCCGAATCACTATTCCGCTTGTGCACGGATCGGCAGACCGGTACGACCATGACCATGCACCGTTGGTCGCGTCTCAACGATCGCCAGCTGACCCTGCTCACCCGCATCGGAGACGGGTCCGACCCCGTCACGGCGGACAGCCCCGAGCTCGCCGTCACCGCCCGCGCTCTCAAAGGCCGTGGTCTGATCACCATGCCGAGGCACGGTGGGAAGTGGCGGGCGGAGATCACTGATGCGGGGCGCTTCTATCTGAAGCATGGTCATCACCCGGACCGGCCGGAGCGGGCTCCGCAGAAGCAGCGGTCGGCGCCGGCCCAGCCCAAGTCACAGACTCCCCTTCCCCCTCGGCAACAGGCCGCGCCGCCAGACGAGAAGAAGCCAGCCCCGCAGCCGCCCGTGAAGCCGCCACGGCAGTCACCGGCGAAAGTCGGCACGACCTTGATCGCAGAGGTGCAGAAGGCTGGGCGCTTCCTCCGTGTCCCGGACCCGAGCGACGAGGAGCGGGCCCGCTACCGGAGAGCATTCGACGCGGCGCGGCAGTGTGCTCCTGAGGGATACCACCTCAAGTACAGCGGGCGGGCAAAGGGAGACTTCTTCCTCGGCCTGCTCAGGGTGACCGGCGAGGACGACACCGAGTGGAACCGAATCCGCCTGGCACGCAGCCGTGTGATCACTGACGTTGACGACGTGATCGCTGCGGTGACCGCGGACCACAGCGCCTTTGAGGTTTCGGAGGAGGTCCTTCCCCGGGTGCTCTCACTGCTCCGGCTCCTCGCCGAGCAGGCCCTCGTCCTCCATGGCGAGATCGCGGTGTCCAAGAAGCGCAGGCAGCCGAGACCCCTGCTCACCATCCACGGCAGAACGTACGAGATCAGCTTCCGCGAGCGGGAGAAGCAGGTTCGATACGTGCCCAAGCAGCCGGGCCGGCGTACCTACGACTGGCAGCGGGTCACTCCGGCGCACCGGTTCGAGCCGTCCGGCGAGCTGGAGCTGCATTTCAGCCAGCACTCGGGCTACAGCTACGCCTCCGGCTGGAAGAAGGACTGGGCCGACACCTCCAAGAAGCCGCTGGAGGACCAGATCGGTTCGGTTTTCCGAGCGCTCAAGGCGCGTGCTGAAGAGCAGGAGCGGGCTCGGCTGGAGCGGGAGGCTGAGCAGCGACGGCTGCGGGAAGAGCGGGAAGCGGAACAGCAGCGACTGCGCAAGGAGCGGGAGCGGCAGGAGGAAGAGCGCCGTCGTCGGGAAGCGGAGGAGAAGGAACGTAAGCAGCGGGAGTGGGAGGCGGCTGTCAGCGTCGCGTCCATCAAGGCAGTGGACGCGGTGCGTGCCGAGCACTTCGGCACGGCCTTGGAACAGTGGCGGGCCGCAGGGGAGATCAGGGACTTCTGCGCAGCTCTGGACGAAGCCGCCGCCACGTCCGACGACGTCCTCGATACCGAAAGGCTGCGGGAGTGGTCGGCGTGGGGGAAGGCCGAGGCCGACCGGCACGACCCCACCGTGAGCGGCAGGGGACTGGCCGGCCGCAGCTTCCACGCGAAGCCGACGGGAGACCAGCTGCGGCCGTTTCTCGACGGCTGGCACCCACAGCGGCCGGAGAAGGAGAAGCTGCCGAAGAAGGAGAAGTCTCAGGCGGAAGTCGCGCCACCCAAGCCGGAGCCAGACCGGCAGCGCGACTTCAGCGACGAACGTCTGGACCAAGGCTGGAGATATGGACGCCAAGGTCGCGCTCAATGGTGGAGGCGATGACGCCATGCCCGCGGTCGCGTAGGGCTGTCACCGCGCGCTCGACCAATTGCCCGAGCCGGATGACCTCGGCGCGCAGGGCGACCAGTTCGTCGTAGCGCTCGGACTTGTCCTCGCCGCACCACGCCCGCACGGCCCTCAGGATGGCCGCTTCCGCGTCCAGCTTGCGGTCGTCCCGGCGGCTGTAGGAGTACCAGGAGGACTGGGCACGTTCCTGCTCCAGGCTCTGCTGCTTGCGGTCCACCTCCGGCAGGATCGTGTCGGCGAGGCGGTCGGCAACATGACGGGCGAGGCGTTCTGTGACCGGCCAACCGGCCAGGCACAGGCCGTCGCGGTTCTCGTAGACCATAGGGTCGTCCCGCAGTTCCGCGGCGTCCCTGCCGACGAGCGGTGCGGTCTCATCCAACCGGCCCATGTCCAGAATCCCGGCGTCCGGGACGCCTCGTCGTAGGCGCAGTTTGCTCTTCGGTCGGACGAACCCGAGGATCAGCCGCGCGGCCTCGAAGTCTGTGCTGCCTCTCACGTGTCGCGATGCCTCGGCCAATGCCAGTTCCGCCTTGTCGTCCGCGCGGAACGTTTCGACCTTCGCCCACGGCGCAACGAGGGAAGTGGGATTGGCCCATTCCTGCAGGCCGGCGGCGTCGCCTTCGAGGAACCGCACGTGGACCCAGCCAGTCCTGCCGGGGCCGCCCACACGAACGATCTCTACCTGGCGAACCGCGCTGCCCAGTTCCTTCGGTCTCGCGCGGTATGCCCAGTGCTCGCCAATCTCCATGTGCCTATTGAGCCAGGTCTGTTGATGCCGGCGCCCGTCGATTTGCCAAAACCACCAGAAGGAACCGAGCGCCCCAGAGTCCCGCCGACGTGATCAGGCCCGGTGGGTAGGCCCAGCGCGCTTCGAGCGACGAGGAAGCACCTGTGCCCCGTAGGGGACACAGGCGCAACTCACCGCTGGCACTACGCCAGGTCAAGTGCCTGCCTGCGTGCGCGCAGAAGGTCATCGAGCACGCGCACCGGTGACGTGGGACGCATGGCAAGCCGCGCGTCTAGAGCCGCCTCCCACTGTTCGGTCAGACCGAGCATGAGCCGCTTGCGCATGCCGGGCGTGACGTGGGCGTAGCGCGCCGAGACCGATCCGTCGATGTGGCCCATGCGCTCGTCCATGAGCACCTTCTCGGTGCCGAGGTCCTCCATCATGGTCCGGTGGGTGTGGCGGAGCCCGTGGGGTGTGAGGCCCTTGGCGATTGGGAGCCAGCATGAGTCGGCCCGCGCACCGGCGCCGCGCCCTCGCGCCGGGACACCAGGCCAAGGTTCGCCGAGTAGCGGCACAGGCCGTGGTTCTTGCGGCGCCTTCTTCGGGTACCAGCCTGAGACCGCAGGGGTGAACAGCCATGTCGCGAAACCGTTCCTGCGCCAGTGGGCTGCGTGCGTCGGCACCGCGCCGCCCCGTACGAAACCGAGGTCCGCGATGGCCTTCTCGACCCGTACCCGCGTGGCTTCGGCGACATGGTCGGGGCGGTTAAGGACATTGGACACCGTCCCTGTGGAGACGCTGGCCAGGCGCGCGACGTCGACGAGCTTCGCACCCAGGTGGCCACCCGTACGAGCCGTGCCCTGCCCGCGGAAGACGTAGGTCCTGCCGTGGCACGAGCAGGGAGTCGGCTTCGTGCGGGCGATGTGGTTGGCGACCAGGGCCGACAGCCAGTCCATGGAGTCGATGGTGCGGTAGCTGTCGTCCTTGGGTGGGCAGCGCACCAGCTCCCCCGAGTCGAGTTCGTACAGCTGCCACTCGACCCGAAAAGCCGCGGGACGGACGAACTCGGTCTCCAGGCCCACGATCTCGCCCCAGCGCTTGCCGGTGTATCCCTTGAGGACGACAGCGACGAACTCGTCATCGCGGCCGGACAGCAGGGCGGCTCTCTCGGCGGTCAGCAGGATGCCGACCGCGTCGGTGACGACCTTCTCCGGCCCGCGGTCTCGTGAGCGGCCGGCGCGCTTGCCGCGCCCGCGCCTCCTGGCCGCCGGGTTGGACGTGATCAGGCCCTCGTCGATCGCGTCCTCAAAGATCAAGTGGAGTGTCGAGCGCCAAGTCTTGACGCTGGAGGCCGCGTACACGGCCTTCTCCTTCTTCTCCCAGACATCGACGTCGATGCGCAGGATGCCGGCGAGCCCCTTGTCCTCAAAGTCGGGGAGCAGGTGCTCCTCGATGTGGCGCTTGTAGTTCTGCATCGTCGAGGCGGCCAGGTCCTGGGCGCCGTACCAGCGGCTCGCGTACTCGCCGAAGGTCTCCTGGCCGAGTGCCGGGTCACGCCAGTCGCCGCGCCGGTACTTGTTCTCGGCCTCGCTCGCGGCGCGCTGGGCCTCGCCCTTGGTGGCGAACTTGATCGCCTTGCCACTCTCGTCGATGACCGTGAGGTGCTTGCCAGGTGCGGTCTTGTACCGGCCGCGCCAGTAGTTTCCGCGCTTCTCCGCGAAACCCACGCTCCTCCTTTCCTTTGATACGTGGTCGCGTCAGGCGACGGTGCTGAACTGGCTCTGCCTGACGCGGGACGGAGGCCGCGCCCGCAGGCGGGTTGTCGGCGCGGCAAGCTGGGGGCGCTGGGGCGCGTTCGCCTGCTGGCCGTGTGCCTTTGCGGCGGTCCGAGCTGTGAACGGCTGGGATGCCCGTGCGGGCCGTTCCTCATGGAGCCGGATGATCTCTGCGAGGTGTTCTGCAGTGAAGCGATACGCGCGGCCAACCCGGGTGAAGGGGATCAGCCGCCGACGGGCCCGGTCCTTGACCCACCAGGCAGAGCAGCCGAGAACAGCAGCAATTTCCTCGGGGAGGTAGAGGCGGGACAGCGCTACCTCGGTGCCTGGCTGCTCAGCCACGCGAGATCGCCTCCTTCGCGGTACGGAGGCGGAAGGGCAACAGGGCAGGGGAAATGGCCTCTCGGTGCAAGGAGGTTCCTTCTCTGGCGCGGCCGTGCGGATACGGATACGCCGGTCTTGGTGGTTCAGGTACGGGCGAGGTGATGTACGTAGCGGCTGCCGGGTGTTGGCCCACCCGGGCAACGCCGTGAGGGCTCGTTCCGCTAGCTCGTCTCGGCGAGCAGGGCGAGCGGCGAGACGCCGAGAGCGGCTGCGATGGCGACGAGGTCGTCGACGTCGCAACGGCGCTGTCTGCATTCGATGCGGGACAACATCGTGATGGTCATGGGGCGGCCGAGCGCGGTGACCCGTTCGGCCAGCTGACGCTGGGCGAATCCGCGTGCTGTGCGGGCACACACAATGGCGCGGGCGGTCAGCACGCCGGCCGGACCAATTCCCAGAGGGCTTTCAGGCATGGGTCAGTTGTAGCTTCGATTGCGCGGTTTCGGTAACCGGCGATCCGCTGCTATATTCCGCGTCTTTGTTGTCAGATCTGGTCCCCTGGGTCCCGCGAGCGACGCAACATAGCCCGGAATCCGCCGTTGGCCAAATTTCTCCAACCACCCTGATGCCCTATCGCCTACCGGGTCTCTGACGTGGGGTTCCTGCATCGCCCGGCTACCTCGCACGCCCGCCAAAGCCGCACCAAAACTGGTTTACCGGTTGCCCCTTTTATGCCGCTTCTTCGTCAACCGCCAATTCGGGTTTACCGTTTTAGGGAAGCCGCGCACGATGCGTTCGCCGAGAGCTGTTTGCTTTCTCGGCAGAATGCTGGACTTGTGCGGGGAGGGTGTGGCTGTCTTGGCCATGCGCCCGGAACCCCTGCGGCGCCGAGCACATGAAGAAACCCCCGGCGGGCCAACGCCGGGGGCCAAGAAGTCCCTACCGATATCGCCCGTACCTGAACGATCAAGACGGTGGCGGTTGCAACGCCACCGGGTGAGGAACCGTCTATGCCCCAACAAGCTACTGCCTTCGTGGCCGTAGTCGCATCCTCGTCGCCGAACTCCTCTGCTCTGCCCACGAAGGCGGGGCGATAGACATGGCGCGGATACGCACCATCAAGCCGGAAGCCTTCATCTCCGAGTCGCTCGCCGCGGTGAGTGTCCATGCCGAGCGGACCTTTTTCGGCCTACTCACGCAGGCAGACGACCATGGCCGCTTCCGCGACCAGGCCGCCGTCATCGCCGGCGCCTTGTGGTCCCTGCGCCCCGAGCACGGCCCGCTGGAGGTCGAGGACGACCTCACGCAGCTCGACGGTGCCGGTCTGATCTGCCGGTACGAGGGCGACGACGGCAAGCGATACCTGCACATCGTCGCCTGGGCTCGCCACCAGAAGATCAACCGGCCCAGCGGCAGCCGCTGCCCGGCCTGTCCGCACCACCAGGGCGGCCGATCGGCCGAGGCCGCCCCGCCTGGTCACGGCGTCCTCCGTGAACAGGCCGTGAGCCCTCATGGGGGAAGCCCTGAGGGGTCCCGCGAATGTAGTGAGCCATCCGTGAACCGGGAAACCGCAGGTCAGGGCAATTTCAGTGAGTCCTCACCACAACGCCGGGAGATTGCAGTGAGGACTCAGGGTCCGGATCTAGGACCTAGGATCCTGGATCTAGGATCACCTCCGGTGGGGAGCGCAAGCGCCCCCGCGCCCCAGGCTGCCTCGAGTTCGGTCTCGGCCAAGAGTCTGGTAGGCGAGTACGTCGCCTCATGTGAACACCGGCCGCCCAGCGACGTGCTCGGCCACCTCGGCCGAGTGGTCACCAAACTGCTCGGCGAGGGCGTCGCACCCGACCACATCCGCGCCGGGATGAGCCGCATGCGTGCCAAGGGCTTGTCCGTAAGCCTGCTGCCGAGCCTGGTCAACGAGGCCATGAACACTCCGCGGGCAGCTGCCGCCCCGCACCGAGCGTGGACCAACCCGGCGCCCGCTGACGTCGAGACGGCCTACGGGGGCCAGCTGTGACCACAGCCACCACCAGCCGGGAACCGCAGCGCATCAACACCCTGGCGGCCCGCCTCGGCTCGATCCTCGCCGACCGGGGCATCGACGCAACCGCCACACCCGCCGAGGCCCCTTCGGAGCGGGTGACCGCACTGGAACTGGCCGAGGCCCGCATCCCGCCTCGCTACCGCCACGCCCTCGCCGGCCACCAGCAGGTCGCCGCCTGGGTCGACGAGGTGGCCCTTGCCGCACGGCCCGGACCGAGCGGCACCCGGGGCATCGCACTCGGACCATCGCTCCTGATCGCCGGACCCACCGGCACCGGCAAGACGCACCAGGCGTACGGCGCGGTGCGGTCACTGCTGACCGCCGGTGTGCGACTGCGGTGGGAGGCAGCCACCACGGCCGACCTGTACGCCCGCTTGCGCCCACGCCCTGGCCACGACGCCGAGCGCGACCTCGCCACTCTCGGCAGCTGCCCGCTGCTGATCCTGGACGACCTCGGCGCGGCCAAGCAGTCGGAGTGGACCGAGGAGATCACGTACCGGCTGATCAACCGCCGCTACACCGACCTGCTCCCCACCCTCATCACGACGAATCTGCCGACCGCCGCGCTGCGCGACGCTGTCGGCGACCGCGTCGCCTCCCGTCTCGCCGAGATGACCACGACCGTCGTCCTCACCGGCGCCGACCGCAGACGCCAGCCCGCCGCCTGACCGCACGGCGCCGACCGCACCTGCTCGCCTTCACCACGCCGCCCGCCCGCGCCCACGCCTGCCCACACGGCGCGGCGGGCCTCTGGAGACCCCCTGTATGACGCAACTCGCCCTGCCCGCACTCGGGCGCTGGAACGCGATGTCTCTCGCGCTTACCGCCCTTCTGGTCGCATGCACGGTGCTGCTGGTCGGCTGGCTGATCTACCGACGCGCTCTCCGGAACCGCGGCAAGCGACAGCCCGGAACGCCCACAGTCAGGGTCGCCGCACTGGCTGCGGTCGGCTGTACTGCCTACAGCGCCGACACCAGCTGGCGGTTCGCCGCCGACTACCTGGACATGAGCGGCACCACCGAGCGCACCGCGATGTTCGCCGCTGCCGAACTCGCCCTCTTCGCCACGGCACTGCTGGCGCGGCAGAACCTGCACGGCCCCAAGCAAGCACCCGGCCTGCCCGGCATCCTGACCTGGGTGATCACCGCTGTGCAGGTGATCCCCGCGTACGCCGAGTCGGGTGTGGTCGGCGGCACGGTGCGGGCCTTCGTAGGCCCGGTCATGGCCGCACTGCTCTGGCATCAGGCCATGGGCATCGAACTGCGCATCCGCACGCCCGAGGCCGCCTCCCACAGCGTCCTCGCCCGGATCGGACGCGAAGTACGCGAACGCCTGCTCTCCCGCCTTGGGATCGCCGAACGCGATCGTGATGCCGCGCAGATCACCCGCGACCGTGCCACCCGCCGAGCCGTCGCCTTGGCCGCGCATCTAGCGGAGCGAACCCAAAAGCAGCGCGCCAGCTGGCGAGGCCGGCGCACTTCACGACGGCTGTCACAGGCCATCGCCCAAGCCTCGGTGGGCATCGACCAGCACCAACGCGAAGTGCTGCTGCACCAGCTCGCCGTCCGCCGTCACGCGACAGCGCTGGCCACGATCGAACTGCCATCGCCTTGGACCGCTTTCACTCCGAACGAGGGCACCACGCGCCATGTCGAGACAACTCCCCCGCGCAGCCGATCGGGTGCCGACTACGCCTCGGAGACCGAGGAAGCCACGGAACACCCCGCCCCTGGGCTTCGTCCCGAGTTCCTGCCTCCTCGATCCGTGCAGAGCCAACTTCCCCTGCACGATTCGGCACCCACTCCCGAGAGCACCGTGTCGCGCTCCGAAGAAGACGTCCCTACGCCGCAACGCTACGGACGCCCTCCCGGTGCCGAAATGGACGAACTACTCGCCATCGGCCGCGAGGCCATTGCAGTGCACGGAACGGGGACCCGCGCCGTGCTGCGGAACGCCATCCGCAACGCCGAACTCACCATCTCCGAGAACCGGCTCACCGAACTCAAGGGGCTCCTAGCCGCTGAGCAGGGCGCCAAAAACAGCCTTCCCACGGGCTGACCGGATATCCGGTCAGCCAGAAACGCTGGCACGGGGACCTGCGGACCATCAGCTCCGCCTGGCCCCAGCCCCCTCATTCGCGCCGCTATGCCAGACACGGCCCTCCCCCTCGAACCAACGGGAGGCAGGGCTACTGCCCATCAGCCGGCCTGATCCGCCAATCCCCCCTCTCCCACCAGGAGCTTCTCTCCATGCACGATTCGTGCACCAGCAGCCCGGACCACCACCAGAACGAGACACAAGCCACCCCAGCCCCAGGCGAAGCAAGTTGGAGGTTCGGACACTCCCCCGCGGGGGGAGCGTCCGAACCCGATCCCGCCCCAGGGGTGGCGGGGCCCGACCCGCGCCAGGGGGCGCCGGACGGAAAGGCTGCGACCGAGGGCGGATCGCAGCCAAGTACAGCCGTCCGCCAGCGCCGGCCAAAGGGCACATCACGTCCGCGCGACAAGAAGCAGCGCTCAGCCCAGAGCGTCCGCCTCAACGAACGCGAACACACCATCATCCAGACCGGCGCCGATGCCGTCGGCATGAGCATCGCCGGGTTCCTCGCCCATTCCGCCCTGGCCGCCGCCCGCGACCAAACCCGCACCGCCGCGACCATCGCCGCCGACCACGACGTCCTCACCGAGCTCTTCGCCACAGGCCGCAAGCTCGGCTGGGCCGGCAGCAACCTCAACCAGATGACCAAGACCCTCAACTCGGGCGGCGACATCGACAGCGCCCGCATCGAGGAAACCCTCACCTACGTCCGCCGCGCGGCCACCGCCACCAGGGCGGCCGTTGAGCGGATCAACAACCGCCAGATAGACGGGACCACTTGATCCCCCGCATCCACAAGCAAGGCAGCAGCACCCGCGGCCTGCTCAACTACCTCTACGGCAAGGGCACCCGCGAAGACCACGTCGACCCGCACCTGGTCGCCTCCTTCGACGACATGGCGCCTGACCCCGGCCGCGACTTCTCCGCGACGAAGGAAGACCTCCAGCGGCTTCTCGACCAGCCACTGCACCTCCTCGACGCAGAGCAGCGGCCCGCCCAGCACGTGTGGCACTGTTCCGTACGCGCGGCACGCACCGACCGCATCCTGAGCGACGAGGAGTGGGGCGACATCGCCCGCCGCATCGTGGCCGCCACCGGCATCGACTCCGGCGGCCCAGACGACGCCGGGTGCCGGTGGGCCGCTGTCCGCCACGCCGACGACCACATCCACATCATCGCCACCCTCGTACGCGAGGACGGCCGCCGCCCCGAGCACCACCGCTCCGGCCAACGCGCTCAGGCCGAAGCGCGCCTCATCGAAGCCGACTACGACCTACACCGCGTCACCCCCGGCGACGGCACCGCAGCCAAACGCCCCACCAGCGCCGAGCGCCACAAAGCCGAACGCCAAGGGCGGGAGCGCACGGCGCGGGAGCAGCTGCGCGAGACTGTGCGCGGCGCCTCGGCCGGCGCCGCCTCCACGGATGAGTTCTTCGACCGTCTGGCCGCCAACGGTCTGCTGATCCGCAAGCGGATCGCACCGTCGGGCGACCTGCTCGGCTACAAGGTCGCGCTGCCCGATGACCGCAACAAGGACGACGAGCCGGTCTTCTACTCCGGCTCCACACTCGCCCCCGACCTGTCCCTGCCCCGCATCCGCGAACGCTGGGCCCTTCACGCAGAGGCGGTCTCCGAGCGCGGGCCTGAGCCGGTGCAGCCCGCCCTGCCGCCGGTGACCCATCCCGCGTTCGCTCGGCGCCGGGCTGCCGCTGCCACCTGGCAGGCTCTGTTGATCATTGATCACGGCGATGACGGCATGGCAGCAGCACAGATCTCCGCAGCAGGGGAGGTCCTGGACGCGCTCGCCCAGACCTCTGCTGCCCACACCCGTGCTGAACTCCAGCAGGCGGCCTCCGTGTTCGAGCGGGCCAGTGTGGACGATCACGTAATTCCCCGGCCGTGTGGTCACGTAATTCCCCACCCTGTCGGTGGCGAGGTGTCAGGTGTAAGAGGCCGTCGTCGACTGGTCGGTGGCCTCTGGCAGACTCCGCGGCATGGGTATGTTCAAGCGGGCCAATGAGCCGGAGAGTGCTGGTCAGGCTGGAGAGCGAGCCGACCTGAGCCCCCTGCTTCTGCAGGGCGAAGACATGATCGAACAGTTGGGTCGTGCCCACATGTCTTGGGGGCTGGGTTCAGCGGACCGCTGGGATCTGGACCAGACGACCGGCATCATCACCTGGACCTTCCCCGACAAGACGGCGACAGCGCCCGCTCAGATCCTCGGCAGTTTCAGCCCCGGCTCGGGCTCATGGCTGTGGGCCTGGGCCAACAAGAGCATCCTGCCCGATATGAGCCGGGACGCCCGCAGGTTCCGTGACTGGGCAGAAGCCAACGGGCATCCCGCCCTTGCCCAGCCGGAGATCAACGCCGATGAGCAAGGTGCGTCGACGCTCGTGGCATTGGCTGTCCGGGTCACCGGAGCGGCGGGCTACTACAAGGGTCCGGGAGGCAACTCGGCCGTGATTATCACCTTCGGGCCGGTCACCCTCACCGCTGCGGACGGCAAGGTCTCCACGTTCAACATCAATATCAACTAGCGTCGGCGAACCGAGGCCGAGGCGCCTGAGCCCCACGGCCCAGGCGCCGATCCGATGATTCCCATGGTCAGCTGCCCTATGAGGCTGCTGTTCCGTTCTTGTCGGCCGGGTTCCTGGGGCGTTTGTTGGGTCGGTAGCTGGGACCGTTCATGATGACCTGGTGGCTGGTGTTGATCAGCCGGTCGAGGAGCGATTCGGCGACGACGGGGTTGGGGAACAGGGGATACCAGTCGCTGGGAGCCCGGTTGCTGGTGATGATCAGAGATCGTCCCTGCCGCTCGCTGACCAGCTCGTAGAGGTCGTCGGCCTGGGCGGCGGTCATCTGGCGCATGGCGAAGTCGTCGAGGATCAGGACGTCGGGGCGGATCAGCTCGCGCATGCGCTTGTCCCAGGTCCGGTCCGCGTGGCCGCCGGCGAGCTCGGCCACGATTCGGCTGGTCTTGGCGAAGCGGACGTTCGCGCCCTGGCGGACGGCGAGGTGCCCCAGGGCCTGGGCGATATGGGTCTTGCCGACCCCGACCGGCCCGAACAGAATTACGGACTCACCGGCGTGGAGCCAGCGTAGAGCGGCCAGGTCCCGGATCTGGGCGGCGGGGAGCTTGGAGGAGGCGGTGAAGTCGAACTCTTCCAAGGTCACCTGCTGCTCGAACTTAGCCCGGTGTAGGCGGCGTTGGAAGGCGACGGTCTCGCGGCGGGTGATCTCGTCCTGGCAGAGGACCTGGAGAAAGTCGAGGTGTCCGAGCTCTCCGCCGTGGGCCTGGGCCAGGCGGGCGTCAAGGGTCTCCATCATCCCGGACAGCCGGAGAACTTTCAGTGACTCGCGCAGGGCGGTGTCCATCACGCTCATCGCACGGCCTCCTCAGCGTCGTCGTGGCCCTGGTCCTCGTGGAGTCCGCCCAGTGTCTGGGCGGGGATGTCGGTGGGGAACAGGCCCCCGGGGCCGTGGAGGAAGGCCGCGGCGCCGGCGTCGCCGGTCTCCGGCTCGGGGTCGGTCTCGGTGCCGGCGATCAGGATGCCCTTGATGGTGCGGTAGGAGGGGTCACCGACCGTGAGGGCCTTCGCGCAGGCGGCCTCCAGGCGGACGTCGCTGTACTTCTTGCGCAGTCCGAGGATCCCCTGGGCGGCGCGGAGTCGGTAGAGGGCGTTCACCTCCAGCAGTTGGTCGACCACCTCCCGGCAGCGGTCCCCGACCTCGGATGCCTGGGTCCGGCACCAGAGCGGGGTCTTCATCTGGAAGGCGATCTTCTCCGGCGGGTAGTCGCCCTTGTCGGTGCGTTTTCCCTGTTCCAGGGCGGCGTGCGTCTTGACCAACCGACCCTCGTGGAAGACCTGAACCATGGTCGCTGTGGAGCGGGCATCGACACGGCGGCCGATCAGCTTCCAGGGCACCGAGTAGAGGGTGCGGCCGACCTTGACGTGGATGTCCGGGCCGACGGTGGCGGTGGACCAGCGGGCCAGTACGAAGGGCTTGTCCGGCAGCGGCAGCAGGGCCGGGGCCTCGACCGCGTCGAACACCGCCAGCGGGGCGGCCCCGCCCAGCGGCTTGCACTGCCGACCGCCGGCGGTCTCCCTGGCCCAGATGAGGGCTTCGGCCTGCATGTGTTCGAGCGAGGTGAACTGGCGCCCGCTCCAGAACGAGTCGCGGACGTAGGGCATCGGGCGCTCGACCCGCGGCTTGTCCTTGGGATGGACCGCTCTGGCTGGGTCGACCAGGGCGCCGTAGTAGAGGGCGAGTTCGGCATACGCCTTGTTGGTCTTCGGGTCGTAGAGGTCGGGCTTGTCCACCCCGGTCTTGAGGTTGTCCGGCACCAGTCGACGCGGGACGCCTCCGAAGAAGCTGAACGCCTCGGCGTGGGACTCGGTCCAGGCATGCTGGTCCATGTGGATCACCGGGCGCACGAACATGTGCCGCGAGCAGGGCAACACCATCACGAAGGCCCAGATCCGGTGGCGCTTGCCGGTGCCCGGGTTGATCCACTGCCCCATGAAGCCGTAGTCGATCTGGGCTTCCGAGCCGGGCTCGACGTCGTCGCGGAGCACCGTGACCTTCGACCTGGCCGCCTCATCGGGCAGGTTCTCGTGAACCCACCGGCGGAAAGAGGAGATCGACGCCTTCAACTTCCGCTCGTCACGAAGCCGTTGATGGATCGTGGTAACGGTGGTGGTCTCCAGCAGAGCCTTGATGTAGTCGCGGTGCTGCTCGATCTCGGGCCAGGTGATCTGGTTCAGTCCCCGTTCGGCCTGACCCGGGAACCAGGTCTTGATCAGCTTGGCCCAATCCGCCTCACCCATCGGCGGCCCGCCTGGGACGATCCCGGCCGCCTCGGCCGGCGCCAGGTACTTCCTGATCGTCTTGCGATCCACCCCCAGCGAGGCGCCGACCTGCGACTTCGAGCGGCCCGCATACCAGTGGACGTAGATCTCGATGATGTCGACCACGGTGAACGTTCTCCTTGCCATCCGGTTCGTCCATCGACCTCTCGGTCTCCAGGCCGAAGGACAACGACGACTCCAAGACGCCCAGGACCCTCGACCCGGCTCGGGCATGCCCATGGGGAAACTGGAGGAATCGGCAGAGATGACCAGTAGGCGATCAAACCACTCGAACAGGGATATCAACTGCCCGGTCCGGTGCCCCCAGGCCCTCGCCCGCGGTCACCGTCCCCATGGGGAATCGTGATCGCGGGGGTGGGGAATTACGTGACGCTGAACCCGCACGAAGTGGGGAATTGCGTGATCGCTGACAGCCAGCCGCTCCCACGTGCGCGCCGTACGCGGGCACGACCGTGCCCTGCGGCAGGCTGCCCACGATCTCGTCCACAGCGGCCCCGCCCTGGGCCGCGGCGAAGACGGAGCCACCACGGCGATGGTCATCGACATGGCCGTCTTCCTCGCCATCACCGCGGCGAACTGGCACGCCAAAAGGCACCACAGCCAGCAGGCAGCCGCAGCCCAGCAAGCCGCCGAGCATCTACGCACCGCCTACCAGGCCGCCGCAGCCCACCCCATCGCCACCCTCCGCCAGCGAGGCCGACGCCTGGCACCACGTGTTCAGCAACGGCAAGCCGATCTCCTGCGCAAGGCACTGCCAGAGCTCGCCGAACGAATCCAAGCCGAGCCCGGCTGGCCCGCCCTGGCCGCCACCCTCGCCGAAGCCCAGCAGGCAGGCCACGACCCGGCCGCACTGCTCGCCGAAGCCACCCGACGCCGCGAGCTCGACACCGCCGCCTCAATCAGCGACGTCCTCGTCTGGCGCCTGCGCCGCAGCGCCCACCTGCCCGCCGCACCCGGAAACCCCCAGGCCACACCCGCCCAAGATGCCAGGCGCACCCCGACTTCAGCACCCGCCACACCACCGACGGCCAGGGCAGCGAACCACCCCAGCCGTCAGCGTTGATCGGTGAAAACGGGCGGAATATAGCCGACGATCACCGGTTAGCCAAACCGGCGATTCTCCAGACCATTGATGCTCCCAACCGATTCCGTGAGGAGCACCCGTATGCCCGAGCCCGAATTCCGAACCGACATCGTCGCCCTTCTCTGCGACGCGGACTTCAAACAGCGACCCGATACCCACACATGGACCCACCGCGACGGACGCCCGTTCAGCAAGGAGGAACAGGCTCGCGTCTTCAGGGCAACCCGCGCAGAGCTCGAAGAAGTACGTGAACAGATCGCGCGGTACCGGAAGTACGTGCAGGAAAAGACCGAAGCCGCAGAAACCATGCAGCACTTCCTCGCCCCGTTCATGCAGCAGCTCACCCAGAAGGACCTCGGCAACGCCACCCAGCTCATGAGAAAGGACGAACGGACCGAGTTCGATCGTCTGTTCGCCCTCCTCTTCGAACCAGAGCGTCCCTTCGCTGCCAACACCTTCTGATAGTCCCTGAGCACCATCACTCAGTAGTGCCAACGAGCTGACAGAGCAGCGCGAAAGCCGGGCCTCCCGAACGGGAGGCCCGGCTTCATAGCGCGGGAGTACTGCTCAGCTGGCAGGGGCACGCAGGAGCTGGTCCCGCGTGCTCTCTGGCAGCACCCGGCGTAGAACCGGTGCGGTGGAGCTGAGCGAGGAAGCGAACGCGGCGACAAGACTGTGCGGCACGCTGGCGCTGAATGACGCAGCCCACAGGTACGGGGCGCCTACACCCGACTCAGCCCATGCCTGCCAGCCCGTCACCCCTGGCTCCCCCGCCTCGATTCTCAGGGCGCGGGGATCGGTGTCCTGAATGAGGGATGGGACCTCACCGAAGCTGAGATGGGAGGTGAAGGTGGGGTGCATCGCCACCGAGTCGGGCTGGTCGACGTCGCGGAGCCAGCCGTGCTCCGCGACAGCGTCCATCACAAGCTCGGGACCCGTGAGCGCCGTGGTGGGCTGGTCTCGGGCGCCGAGCGCGAGGAGAAAGTCGCAGAGGACCTCGCCCGGGATGCCGGGGGTGAAGTAGGCCGACCACCGCGCAAGCGCGTTGTCTGGGTGCTCGCGGGCGGAAATCTGCCAGGCGATCGGCAGCTCGCCCAGGTGAAACGGCTCATCCGGCAGCACCCATTGGGCCCACCGGAGGGTGTCGGGGCTGATGTGGAGGACGGTGCTGCGCACGACCTGCCGGTCCTCCGGTGCTTCGTTGGGCTCCTGCCGTCCGCGGACGATCACGAGGCTTGTCCAGCCGAGGCCGGCGAGCGTGTCAGCGACGGCGTCGTAGAGACGTCCGTCATCACCGGCCAGGTGCCGGGGACCGACCCAGTACGCAGGCAGAGCGCCCCGGTCCGGGGTCGACGGGTCGAGCAGAGGGTCGGGATACAGGAGCGCCTCCAAGGGCTGGGTGCGGGTCTACTTGCCGTCGGCACGCGGCGAGGGCGGGGCGGCGGCGCCTGAACGGGAGCCTGCCGGTTCAGAGCGACGGCTACCTCGGGCGGCAGGCGCCCGAGCCGGCTGCCAGCGTCGCGCCCTCAGCCAGATAGACGAGTGGAGAAGCCGCGGCTAGTGGGAGCCACGGGCGCGGCGATCACCTCTCTGACCTGGGGTTCTGTGAGGTCGTCTACGTTGACATCCCTCCGCACCCGCTGGCCAGTCTTTCGCGACTCTTGCCTGTCTGCCCCCGGCGAACTGGGACACGGGCTACGCTCCTACGTCGCTCAAAGCGCCGCATTGGAGCTGTCTACCCCAGCCACGCCCCTCTGTGAGGCAGCAGCGTGAGCCGCGTCGATGTCACCGCCGACGGAGGCCAAGGCCGTCACCTGAGACCATTCGCCGCCTTCTCGCCCGCTGACAGGTGACCTCCGACCTAGGGACATGCCATATGGGCGGCAGCCGACCTCAGGGTGCAGCACTGCCGTATCCCCGAAGAAACCCCGTGCGCACGACAAGCAGAGTGCTGATAGTTACTGCATGGATGCGATTGACGCTGCGCGTGCCGTTGTAGAGGAACACCACCCTGACGCTCGGGCTGCGTTCCTGGGAGGCAGCGTCTTGACGGGCCGCCGCACGGCGATGTCGGACCTCGACATCGTGGTGCTCCTCCACGGATCCCCAGCCCCGTACCGGGCCAGCCTCCGGAACGGTGGCTGGCCGGTGGAGATGTTCGTGCACACCCAAACGACGTGGCACGCGTACGTCGAGCGGGAAGTGCGCAAGCGCCGGTCACCGCTGCTCTGGATGTGTGCCGACGGGCTGCTGCTCTTCGACACCGATGGGGTCGGGGCGCACCTCGCCGCTGAGGCCCAGAAGCTGACCGCCGCGGGGCCACCCACGGTGTCCGCTGAAGAGATCGATGACTGCCGCTACGCGATCACCGACCTCCTCGACGACCTCGCGGGGAGCACCGACCAGAGCGAACGGCTGTTCATTGCCACCGAACTGGTGAGACGAACCGGCGAGTTGGCGCTGGCTGTTGGCGGGTGTTGGAACGGGGGCGGGAAGTGGCTGGCACGCCGTCTTGAGACCACGGCGCCAGGGCTCAGCATGCGGCTGCACGATGGCCTACGTGAAGTATTGGAGGGGCGGATTGAGCCCCTCGTGGCAGTCGTGGACGAGGTGGTGGAGCAGGTCGGCGGCCGGTTGTGGGTCGGGTACAAACGCGGTGGAACTCCATGAACGAGGTCGCCGTAGGGCGGCAGGCCCGCGTTGGAGTGGTCGCGCATCGCGCACGTACAGCTTGACCTCACGGTGTCGCACAGAGACGCCCAGTCGTTTCCCACATAGGGCGGGTCGGACCTCACGGGTACGCGTACTGAAGGGCACCGACGGACCCTCCGGATACGCAACCTCGGGATCACCACCGTGAAGTCCCCTCTTCAGTAGCGGCGCATCCACTCCGGCTATGGTCGTCACCTATGCAGCGGCTGGTGCTCTTCGATCTCGACAACACCCTGATCGACAGGAACGGCGCCATCCAAGATTGGGCCGCTCAGTTCGCCGCTCGGTACTCCCTCACTGACCACGCCTCCACGCAATTGGTCGAGTCAGTCCAGGAGCGAGCGTTCCCGGCTACCTTCGAAACCATACGGGCGCAGTACCGTCTCCAGCCCTCCGCCAATTCGCTGTGGAGGCAGTACCGCTCCGACATCGCGGCGGCGGTCAGGTGTCCCGAGAGGGTACTCGCGGGCATGGATGCCCTACGAGCCACCGGCTGGCGAGTCGGTATCGCCACCAACGGGGCGACCGACATCCAGAACACCAAGCTCAAGGCAACCGGCCTGATCGGACGCGTTGATGGCGTCTCCGTCTCGGAGACCGTCGGTGCACGAAAGCCCGAGACCGCCGCCTTCGAGGCGGCAGCCGTAGCGTGCGGCTCCCGCCTTTCCCAAGGCGGCTGGATGGTGGGCGATAACCCGGAGACCGACATTGATGGAGGTCGTCGAGCGGGCCTACGCACGATCTGGATCCACAACGGGCGGGCCTGGCCTGATCGGCTCTCCGCACCTGATCATTGCCTACCCGACGCGGAAGCGGCCATCACGCTGCTGCTGGCCGATGACTGTTCGAGGAGTGTGGCTACGTGAAGTCCGATATCGCTGCGGTGGGGCTGCTGCATCCGGGCAGCATGGGTGCGGCTTTCGCAGCTCAGCTCCGAGCCCAAGGCACGACCGTCCTCTGGTGTCCTGTCGGCCGCAGCGACGCTTCCCGGCAACGTGCGGAACTCGCGGGCATGGAAGCAGTCGATGATCTCGGGCAGCTCCTACGGCGCGTCGACCTGGTCGTCTCCTTGTGCCCGCCGGCAGCCGCCGAGGAAGTCGCAGCGGCGGTGGCCGAGCACGGTTTCCGGGACGGGACGTACGTCGAGGCCAACGCGATCACTCCGCAGAGGGTCCGAGCTGTCGCCGCCTGCCTGCCTGACGCAGCCGTTCTCGACGGTTCTGTCGTCGGCTCTCCTCCGGTCGGGGGAAAGCAGCCGACGCTTTACCTTTCCGGCCCCCCGCGTCACGTCGCGCTGGTTGCCGACCTCTTCGAGGGGACCGATGTGCGCACACGCTCCCTGGGGACTGAGATCGGGCAGGCTTCCGCTCTGAAGCTCGCATACTCCAGCTATCAGAAAGCGTCCCGCGTCTTGGCCGCCGTGGCATACGGGCTGGCCGACGCGAACGGCGTCGCGGACGAGCTCCTGCAGATCGCCTCCAAGCGCACCGGCAGCTATCTGACGGAGACGGACTACATTCCCAAGACCGCCGCTCGCGCCTGGCGGTGGGCGCCCGAACTGGAAGACGCCGCAGACCTGCTCGCCGAGTCGGGACTGCCATACCACTTCATGCGGGAGATTGCCGCTGCCCTTCACCGCTGGGACGAGGTCCACGACAGGTCCCTCACCATCTCCCGTGTTCTCGAACTGCTGAGTTCAGCGGACGCCCGTCACACAGACGCGCGTACAAGCTGATCAATGAGGACTGCCGCGTCTCCAGGCGAGGAGACTTCGGTGTCCACACGGAGATCCCAGGCAGAGTGATCGTTGGTGGCGAGATCCTGCTCCGTAGCGTCCCATGCGGCGAGTCGGGCCTCCGTATCGCGATCGCCCCGGCTCGTCGAGCGGACTGCCGTGACCCCCCGAGAGCACCACACCAGCACCGTCGACCAGGCGGCGGGGTACTTGGCGGTCACCGCCTCTACGCCTGCGACCTGGCCGAGGTGGAGGATGGGAATGCACCCACCCTCCATGGCCAGCCCGAGGCCGGGGCGGTCAACAACGTAGGTGTTTCCGTATCGGTCATTGCGGTATATGAGGTCGCCGCGCCTCTCCAGCTCCGCCAGCTGACCCGGGGTACCCATCCGGTAACCCTCAGACTTGCCGCTGCCGATTTTGATTCGGCTGAAGAGGACATAGCGCGAGTCGAGTTCGGCAAGAGCTGCCGTCACTGTGTCCTTTCCGGCGGCAGGCGGCCCGTACAGCAAGATTCCCTGGTTCATCAGAACACCGTTCCCAACACCTGTCGTACCTGATCAGTGAGGGAGATCGCCGCGCCGAGGCGGTTGTCCACCACCATGTGGTCGACGGCAGGGCGCAGTTCGACGTCAACCGTTTTGACGTACTCGTCCCAGTGCTGAAGCTTCCAGCTGTCGCGGGCGGCGGACCGGAAGCTGATGTACTCGCGCATCGTTTCCACATCGCACTTGATCCAGACTATGGAGACGCTGACACCTCGGGCCTCGCATCGGTTGGTCAGCCGCTGGATCCAGCGGACGTCTATCACCTCTGAGATGAACGGTGCTGTCAGCACCGTGCTGATGGAGCAGTCGATGTTGGCGTAGGCGGTCTCCAGCAGGCACTGGTACTCCAGGGGCCGCACCTGCTCACGGTAGAGCTCGGAGTGCCGGTCGTTGGGCTCGCTGCCCATCTCCACCAGAAGTCGCTCGACCAGGGGACGCGTGATGGGGTCCTTGTCGAGGACGGGCCATCCCGTGAGCTGGGAAATGAAGCGGGAGAACTCCGACTTCCCACTGCCTGCGAAGCCGCCGACGATGAGCAGCGACGGGCGATGAGGATCTCCGCCCGTGTGCCGACGCTTCCACGCGTCGATGATCCGCTGCTGAACGTCGAGATCGCCGCAGGCATCTGTTCCTGGCGTGATCTGAGAGAGTGCCCGCTCGACAGCAAGAACGTGGGCGCCGTTGCGGGATTCCGCCGACGGCGTGAGGTCCAGGTGCGTGGCCTCGTCGGGCAAGGGGTGGCGGAATCCGAGCTCAGGTTCCGTGCCTCGGTAGAGAAGGCAGTACGCGCGCCGATAGTGCGGACCCGGGTATACCTCGCCCTGCTCGTGCTGCCAGAGTGTCTGGAAGTTGGCCGCAGGCACCACGATAGCGGCCCTTGTGGCCACTTCACGCAATCGCTCGCCGGCACGCTCGAGGGTTAATCCGTGTGCCTCGCGCACCTCACGGAGCTTGTCCGGGCGCCATCCCGCACGGCTCCTCGCCACGTCAGTTACCGCCTGCCCATTGGTCAACACGATCGGGACAGTAAGTCTGCCCCGTGCGAAGTCGTGTGTAAGCAGATGTTGAAAAGTCAGGGTGCTCGCCGATGAACGGCCTCACTAGCCCGCCGTGATACACGGATGACCTGCGCCCCGCTGTCATGGACCTTGCCAGCCCGCCGAGTTCTCAACTGGCGGCCGAACACTACTGGTTCATGAAGGAGCTGAGAATGCTCGACATCGGAGAGCAGCGCGGCGCATCGGCTGAATGGTCCGATCAGCAAATCGCCTACTACCGCGCGAGGGCTGACGAGTACGACACCGCGTACGCGGACCGTATGGGTATGCCCCAGCTCTCGCACGTGCTCGATCGGCTGCCCATCAGCGGAGACGTCCTGGAGCTGGCGTGCGGAACGGGCCAGTGGACCCACCTGCTCTCCGGGCGCGCCCGCAGCCTGACCGCGGTGGACGCCGCGCCCGAGATGCTGGCTATCGCGCAACGTCGCCTGGAGGGTTCGACGACTCGCTTCATCGAGGCGGACATCTTCAGCCAGGTCTCGGACCGCCAGTACGACACCGTGTTCTTCGCCTTCTGGCTCAGCCATGTGCCGCCCGCGTACCTGGAACCCTTCTGGAACGCCCTGCGGAAGGCTCTGAAGCCCGGTGGCTGCGTGGTCTTCCTCGACGACTCCCGCGCGAAGGCGGAGATCGAGGAGACGATCGAGGGACGTGCGGTTCCGACGGTTCGCCGGAGACTCTCCGACGGAAGTCAGCACCTGACCGTCAAGGTGCTTTACGACGCCGACGGACTCACGAAGCGGCTGGACGCCCTGGGCTGGGAGTCTCACGTCGAGCAGGCCGATCGCTACCACTACATCGGAGTCGCGCGGCCTCAGGTCCACTCATGACCGGCATCAACGGATACCCGGCGTCCCCCACGGTCCGCGCCGGCCACAGCATCCGACTGCACATCGCCACTTCTGCGGATCGCTTCCGGCTCGACTTCTACTGCTGGGGCTCGACACCCAAGCACACGGGGCACATCGAGTGGCCCGGACGGGACGCCGCACCCGGACGGTACGACCAGGACTGGCAGTGGCCGGCCTACGACTTCCTCATACCGCGAGACTGGCAGTCCGGTGTCTACATCGGAGTCCTGAGCACGGGGTTCCGTCCGAGCCGGCCGGTCATGGACGCTCGCGAGGCCAGATTCCTTCTGGTCGTCACGCCCTCCGTTCCCTCTGGCCGCAAGGTCCTCTACAAGATCCCTGTTTCCACCTACCACGCGTACAACACGGCGGGGGGCGGAAGCCTCTACAGCGCCTCCCAAGTGACGCTGCGCCGGCCCGGAGGCGGTGTCGGCGGGCCGGTCAAGGGCCTGCCCGACCCATACGACACCACGTCGCCTCGGCAGACGTTCGCGCACTGGGATGCTCCCTTCATCTCCTGGATGGAGGAAAACGGGATCCAGAGCGACTACTGCACGGACCTCGACCTCGACGAAGGCCGGCTCCTTGGCGACGGATATCGCCTCCTGGTCTCCTCCGGGCACGACGAATACTGGACCGCCCAGACCCGTCGGAACGTGACCGCCTTCCGCGACACAGGCGGCAACATCGCCAACTTCGGTGCCAACAGCTGCTGGTGGCGAGTGAGTCTCGAGGAGGATCGCTCGGCCCTGGGGTGCGCGAAGTTCCCTCCCGACGCCCTTGCCGGAACGGACCCGGACAGCTCGTACGGCTGCCCTGACCACTGGTGGGAGTCGGAGCCCGAGAACGCCCTCCTGGGCGTGAGCTACCGGAACGGCGGCGGGCACTGGGACGGCCCGCGCGCGCCCCTCGGGTTCACCGTCACCGACGCGGACCACTGGGTGTTCTCCGGAACGGGCCTCAAGACCGGTGACACCTTCGGCCACGACCGAGCGCTTGTCGGCTACGAATGCGACGGAGCCGCATACGAGGTCGACGGACAGGGCCGCCCGCAGTCAACCGGCCAAGACGGAACACCGAAGGACTTCAAGATCCTCGGCATCGCCCCACTGCCGTCCGACTGGAACTTCGCAGCCCGAGAGCCGATACCCAGCCCCCGCGCGGCCACCCTCGGCCTCTACACGGCGACCGGCACCGTCTTCACCGCCGCCACCACTGACTGGGCCCGGCTGCTCGCCTCCGATCCCCATGTTGCGGCCATCACTCACAACGTCATCACCCGGCTCGCCTGACGAAGGGAACGTCGTGTCTGCACTCACACGGCCGCTCAGCGTGATCATCGGCGTCAACGGCATAGGCATGGGGCATTCCGTCAGGCAAAGCGTGATCGCCCAGTACCTGCGCGACCGCGGGCACCAGGTACGGATCGTCACCAACGGGAGCACCCGGGTCGAGTACTTCCGCGACCTCGGCTTCCCCGCGTGGGACGGTTGGATGCCGACGCTCCTTGCCCGCGACGACCGCATCCACGCGGCCGACGCCTTACGCACCAACATCCGGAAGACTCCCGCCGGCATCAGCCGACACCTGCACCTACGCCGGATCATCAGGGAAACCGGCGTCCCAGACGTGTTCATCACGGACTACGAGCCCAACACACCTCGTCTGGCCTACCACTTCGGCAGACCGCTCATCTCGGTAGACCAGCAGAGCAAATACCGGCACCTCGACCTGCCGCCGGTCGGCCGGTACGCACGCACCGCCGACGAGCAGCGGCTGCGCTACTTCACCCCTCGCGCCGACCGGTCCTTCATCTGCTCCTACGTCCCCCTGGAGGCCGACGACCGGAAGCTGGAGTTCATCGCCCCCGTCGTTCCGGACTTCGTCCGTTCCGCCCAAGTCACGACCGAGCCGGTGACCACGGCCTACTTCTCGCGGTACTTCGGTCACGGCCCCGAGGACTCCGTCCGCACCCTCGCCGACGTCTTCCGTCAGTACGTCCCCGACCGGACCCTGCGGATCTACGCGCACTCGGACGAGGCCGAGAACCTGCGCCAGTACGCCGACGACAAGATCGAAATCTGCCCGTTCGACCGCCAGGCGTTCATCTCCGACCTGGCGCGCTCCGAGGCCGTCTTCTCCAACGCCGGCTTCAACCTCATCAGCGAAGCATTCGTGCTCGGCAAACCGGTCCACCTGGTGCCGCTCCCGACGTACGACCAGCACTGGTGCGCCAAGGTGGTCCACGAGGCGGAACTCGGCACCAGCGCTCCACGGATCGAGCGCGGGGCGATACTCGACTTCCTCAACCGGGCCCGGGAACTTCGCGCCAACGTCGAACGCCATCGGGACCAGCACCTCACCCAAGACCCCCGGGAGCGAATCGCCTCCTACCTGGAAAGCCTGCCCGCAGCCAGTGGGCGGGTCCCTTCCTCGTCCGTCCGGTAGGCGGCCATGGAGCTACCTTCACTGCCCGCCTACGTGACCACCGCCGTGGTCGTGGCGGCCGTCATGTTCTGCTACCGCTTCGCCGTCTCTCCGACGGTCCGGGCACTGTCCTCTCGGCCAACGGTCTCGCGAGCGACGCTCGCGACTGCAGTTCCCTCCTCCCTGCTCGCCTTCCTCCCTGCGCCAGACCCCGGCCCTTTCCGCTGGTTCGTCGTATTCGTGATCGCCCTGCTGACTTGGCAGGGCACCACGAGCGACTACGACGTGACCCAACCCATCAGCCCACAGCGCTGGGCCAAAGTGGTGCTGCTGCTCCTCGCGGTGGCCTCCTGCTTCTGGACACCGGCCCTGCTGCCGTGGCTCGCTGTCTACTGCGGCCAGCTGCGCGGTTGGAAGCACCACGCGATGATGCCGCTGCGGCTGCTCAAGGCGTACCTCGCTTGGTTCTTCGTGGTGACAGTCCTCGACATACCAGAATCCTCAACCGGGCTCGTACTAGTGCTCGGCTGCGTCTCGCTCTCCCACTACGTCAAGCCGGCGTGGAGCAAGGCCCGGCTCGGGCCGCGACCCTGGTCCTGGGCCTGGTACAACCGCACCCACTACCTCACAGCCTCCGCGTACTCCTGGGGATGGGCACGCTTCCTGCCCCCTGAAACCGTGGCCGGCATCCTGCGCCGCGCACGCGCCGTGGACCGCCCTCTCAACATCCTGACGGTGCTGGTCGAAACCGCCGGCCTCATCGCGTTCCACAACCACCGACTCCTCGTCGCCGTCTTGGCCGCGACGGCCATCTTCAACCTCGCCGTCGTCCTCGCCTCCGGCATCTTCTTCTGGGAGAACATCTGCACCAACGCCGCACTCGCGCTGACCGTCGCACTGCTCCCTGATCCGGAGTACGCCGCAGCGTTCGGCTGGCCGACCGTCGTCATCGCACTCCTGATTTTCATCCTCAGCACGGCTGACCTGCTGTGGCAGCCGTGGCACCTCGGCTGGTGGGACTCACCGTTCACGGCACGCGTCAACTGGCAGGTGGAAACAGCCTCCGGCGCAACACTCGGGCTCTACAACGACTTCATGTGCCCGTACGAGCGCGAGTTCGGCCGCGTCCTGGGCTACTTCCTCACCAGCGAGCCCATCCTCCACGGCCACCTCGGCATCGTCTGGGACCGAGGGCTGCGCGACCGCATCGTCCACGCAGCAGACGACCCCGCCGAGCTACACCACCTCAAGCAGACCTACGGCCGAGCGCAAGTGGACGAGGAACAGGCACGCGAGCACATCGCCTTCCTGACCACGATGTTCATCCAGCTCAACGCAGGTACGCCGAAGGGCCCGCTGCCCCGGCGGCTGCGCCGGCTCAAGGCCCCCGGCGGCCAGCTCTACCAGTGGGGCGACCTTCTTCCCTACCGCGGCGAGGAACCGGTGCGCCGCATCACCATCCGCTACCAGGAACGCTGCTACCGCCCTGACACCGGCGACTTTGTCCTGCTCGCCGACCGTGTCGTGCAGGAAATCCACCTACCCGCCGTTACGACCGACCACGGGAGTCCTTCATGCGCAAAGTCTTCATCGACTGCGGAACCAACCTCGGAATCGTGCTGAGCCGCTTCATCCACGAGCTCCCCGACCACGACTTCTATGCCTTCGAACCCAACAAGGAGCTGCTGCCGGCCATCCGCCGCCAAGTCGAACGAGCCGCCCACTCGCCCCGCGTCGAGGTCTCTCACAGCGCCGTATGGACACACGACGGGATGATCAACCTCTTCCTTGGCCACCATGAGAGCTCCACCGTGATGCCCGGCAAACGCGTCCCGCCGGTGTACGACCAGCAGATCGACTACGGCTCACCGGTCCCGGTACCCGCCACAGACTTCAGCGCCTGGCTGCGCCAGACCGTCACCCCGGACGATCACGTCGTCGTGAAGATGGACATCGAGGGCGCCGAGTACCCCGTACTCACGAAGCTGGTCGCCGACGGGACGATCGGCCTCATCTCCGTCCTCTACATCGAGTGGCACTACGACCGCTTCCCCACCATGACCCGAGCCGACCACGACCAGCTCGTCGCCGCCGTATCCGCCTTCGTCGACGTCCGCGACTGGGACTGAACTGAGAAAGGGACGGACCACCATGAGCACGAAATACATCTACCTGGTCAAGCACGGTGAGACCGAGGAAAACGCCCGTGGTATCCACCAGGGCAGGACTGTCGGCGGCACACTCAGCAAGCGCGGACGCGACGACATCCGCACCGTTGGCCGCGCCCTCGCCGCAGCCGGACTCACGGCCGACCAGATGCTCGTCAGCCCGATGTCCCGATGTCGTGAGTCAGCCGCACTCCTGACGGCCGCGCTCACACCGGCCGAGGCACGTGTGGACGACCGACTGGCGGCGAAGAACAGCGGCCATCTTGGCGGCCGGCCCAGAAACCTCGCGGTGGCAGAAGCGGCCCGTCAGGATGTCCCCATCCATCAGCTCCGCACGCCGGGCGGCGAATCATCTGAAGACGTACAGGCCCGTTACATGCGCCTGTGGGGCGAGCTCTGCACAGGACCGCATCGCACGACCGTCCTGGTCGGCCACGGCGGCGGAATCGCCTGCCTCCTGCTGAAGCTCACGCAGCACGGCTTCGAGCACTACCTCGAGTACGTGCCCGGCTCCGGATGCGTGACGTGGGTCGAGATCGACGAGAATGCCCCTCGAATCCGGCTGATGAACGTGCCCCCCGCTGAGTTGGCCGGGCACCTCACCACCCGTACCGCCCGATGAAGCCGGGATCGGTACGGGCACGAGAGGCACCGTCAGGCGTCGGCTCCGCCGAAGCGGGTCCGGTAGGACTCCAGGTCCTCCTCCGAGATCTTCGCGAAGAGCACCGGCGGCACGGTAAAGGCTGTACCGGCCGGGACAGCGTCCAGGGACTTGGCCTGCTCGGCGGTCACCCAGGTCGCGGTGTCGCTCTCCAGGGCGAAGGCACCGCGCATTGCGGCAGCCGAGGCCGGGATGAACGGCTCGGAGACGATCGCGTAGAGGTGGATGAGGTTCATCGCCGTACGAAGGGTCAGGGCCGCACCCTCCGGGTCGGTCTTGATCTCCAACCAGGGGGCCTTCTCCTCCAGGTAGGAGTTGCCCGCCGACCACAGGGCGCGCAGCGCGGCCCCGGCCTTGCGATACTGGAGGGCCTCCATGTACTCCTCGTACTCGGCCAGCAGCCGCGCGATCTCCTCGCCCAGCCGCGCCTCCACCTCGCCGGCCGCATTCCCCGCGGGGACATCGTCCCCAAACCGCTTACGGGAGAAGGACAGCACGCGGTTGACGAAGTTGCCGAGCGTGTCGGCCAGGTCCTTGTTGACCGTGGCTGCGAAGTGCTCCCAAGTGAAGGACGAGTCGTCGGACTCCGGGGCGTTGGCGATGAGGAAGTAGCGCCAGTAGTCGGCGGGCAGCAGATCCAGGGCGGCGTCCGTGAAGACACCGCGCTTCTGGGAAGTGGAGAACTTGCCGCCGTAGTACGTCAGCCAGTTGAAGCCCTTGACGACGTCGACCTTCTTCCACGGCTCGCGGACGCCGAGCTCGGTGGCCGGGAACATCACCGTGTGGAAGGGGACGTTGTCCTTGGCCATGAACTGGGTGTAGCGGACGGTGTCGTCGGCCTCGTACCACCACGACTTCCAGTCGCGGGTCTCGCCGTCCTGCGCCGTGTCCGACCACTCCTTCGTCGCGCCGATGTACTCGATCGGGGCGTCGAACCAGACGTAGAAGACCTTGCCCTCGGCCGCGAGCTCCGGCCAGGTGTCGGCCGGGACCGGGACGCCCCAGTCCAAGTCGCGGGTGATCGCACGGTCGTGCAGGCCCTCGGTCAGCCACTTGCGGGCGATGGAGGAGGACAGGTGCGGCCACTGCTCCTCGTGCCGGGCCACCCAGGCTTCCACCTCGTGCTGGAGCTTGGACTGCAGCAGAAACAGGTGCTTGGTCTCGCGGACTTCCAGCTCCGTGGAGCCGCTGATCGCGGAGCGCGGGTTCAGGAGGTCGGTCGGGTCGAGTACGCGGGTGCAGTTCTCGCACTGGTCACCGCGAGCCTTGTCGTAGCCGCAGTGAGGGCAGGTGCCCTCGACGTACCGGTCCGGCAGGAAGCGGCCGTCGACAGGCGAGTACACCTGGCGGATCGCCCGCTCTTCGATGAAGCCGTTCTTGTGGAGCTGACGTGCGAAGTGCTGCGTGATCTCGACGTTCTGCTGCGAGGAGCTGCGGCCGAAGTAGTCGAAGGCCAGCTGGAAGCCGTCGTATACGGCCTTCTGTGCATCGTGGGCCTGCGCGCAGAACTCGGCCACCGACAGTCCGGCTGCCTTGGCCGCCAGCTCGGCCGGTGTCCCGTGCTCGTCGGTGGCGCAGATGTACAGGACGTCGTGACCGCGCTGGCGGAGGTACCGGGAGTACACATCCGCCGGAAGCATCGACCCGACCATGTTGCCCAGGTGCTTGATCCCGTTGATGTAGGGAAGCGCGCTGGTGACCAGGTGTCGAGCCATCCTTGGATGCTCCATTTCGTACGTAAGGCGCCGGTGGCAGTGCCGCGGCGGGCCCAAGTCGGGAGGCGGCAGCAGGCGCGACCACTCAGGTCGCTCAGTCGTGTCACGCACGGTGACGGGTCGAGTCTGCAGGCCGTCGTCATCGTATCGAATCCGGGCAACCCCCCGGCGAGCTGTTTATCCCTCGGACGAACCCCCGTGAAAAAGGCACTCGGCCGTCCGAGACAGGCGGCCAAGCGAGTCTCGTACGGCCGAGGCAGTCCTCATCTTAGGGCCACCGTGCCCCGGCAGTTCCGCACGCAGTGTTCGCACCCCACTCCAAAGAGACGGTCCGCATGATCGAGAAAAGCGAGATCCAGCAGCGCCGCGTCCTCGTCGTGGGCCAGGGGTACGTCGGGCTCCCTCTTGCAATCAGGGCTGCCGAGGTCGGGTACCACGTCGTCGGCCTCGACGTTGACACCGAGCGCGTGAAGCGGCTGGTGGCTGGGCAGTCGTACATCGAGGACGTTCCAGACGCGAGGCTGGGTCCGGTCCTGGCCTCTGGGGCCTATCGCCCGAGCCTCGACACTGCTGACTGCGCGGACTTCGATCTCGCGATCGTCACCGTCCCCACGCCCCTCCGGGATGGGGCGCCCGACCTCTCGCACGTCGAGGACGCGGCGTGGATGCTCGGCCGCCACCTCAAGCCTGGGGCGACCGTCATCCTGGAGTCCACTACATACCCCGGCACGACCGAGGAGCTCTTCGGCCCGATCCTTGAACGCGCGTCCGGCCTGGCTGCCGGCCACGACTTTTGCCTCGGCTACAGCCCCGAGCGCATCGACCCCGGCAACCGGGAATGGCGGCTGGAGAACACTCCCAAGGTCGTCTCCGGCATCGACGCAGCATCGGCGTCAACCATCCGGGAATTCTACGGCTCTCTCGTCGACACGATCGTTCTGGTCGGCACCTGCAAGGAAGCCGAGCTGGCGAAATTGCTGGAGAACACCTTCCGGCACGTGAACATCGCCCTGTCCAATGAGCTCGCAATGTTCGCCCACGACCTGGGCATCGACATCTGGGCCGCCATAGATGCTGCGGCGACCAAGCCCTTCGGCTTCATGCGCTTCACACCAGGACCTGGCGTCGGCGGTCACTGCCTGCCCATCGACCCGTCCTATCTCTCCTGGCGGGTCCAGCGAACCCTGGGCCGCAGCTTCCGCTTCGTCGAGCTGGCGAACGACGTCAACAGCCACATGCCCGACTACGTGGTCCGACGACTCGTCGACGGCCTCAACGAGCGTAAGAAGGCCCTCAACGGTTCCCGGATTCTGCTGCTCGGCCTCGCTTACAAGGCCAACACCGGGGACGCCCGTGAGACGCCGGCGTCGCGCATCGCCGAGCTGCTCATCGGCATGGGGGCCGAAGTCCAGGCGGTCGACCCTCACGTCGTCGACGACGCTCACCCCCGTGCGGCCGGCCTGAAGAACCTCCGGCGAGTCGACGTCACACCCGACTGCCTCGCGGCAGCCGACGCCGTCGTCCTCCTCGCCGACCACGACGCCTTCGACTACGCCCTGATCGCCGCACACGGCCCGTACATCCTCGACTGTCGCCGTCGGCTCGTCGGCGCGCACGTCGACTCTCTCTGAAAGGGAAGCCACGTGAAGATCGTGATCACCGGCGGCGCCGGGTTCATAGGAAGCAGCCTCGCCCGGGCCCTGACCGAGTGCCGCGAAATCAGCCAGATCCGAGTGGTCGACAACCTGTCCACCGGCTACAAGGCGAGCATCGCGGACCTCGACGTCGACTTCTTCGAGGGTGACGTCCAGGACGTAGCCATCCTGGACCAGGCATTTCACGGCGCTGACGCAGTCGTCCACCTGGCCGCCCTGCCTTCCGTACCGCGCTCGATACGGGACCCCCTGGCCAGCCACCACGCCAACGCAACCGGCGCCCTCCAGGTACTCGAAGCCGCCCGCCGAGCCGGCAACCTGCACGTCATCGCCGCCTCCTCGTCCTCCGTCTACGGCGCGAACCCGCACCTGCCGAAGCACGAAGACCTCACTCCCACCCCGATGAGCCCGTACGCGGTCACCAAGCTCGCCACGGAGACGTACTTGGGCGCGTACCACCACAGCTTCGGCCTGCCGGTGCTGCCCTTCCGCTTCTTCAACGTCTACGGCCCCGGCCAGCGTGCCGACCACGCCTACTCCGCGGTCATCCCGAAGTGGATCGGCGCGGCACTCGCCGGCCAGCCGGTGAGCGTGCACGGCGACGGCACCCAGACGCGAGACTTCACGTACGTGGGCACCGTATGCAGTGTCCTCACCGACGCCCTCCTGCGCCGGGTCGTGGAACCTCGCCCTGTAAACCTGGCATTAGGAACCCGCGTACCCCTACTGGACCTGATTCCGACAATCGAGACCGCGACTGGTCGCCTCGTCCGGCGGAAGCACGTGCCTGGTCGCGTCGGCGATGTCCCGCACTCCCAAGCCGACAGCAGCCGCCTGCGAGCGCTGTTCCCGACAGTGGCACCCGTAGCGCTTGAGGAAGGTGTCTCCGCGACAGTGGACTGGTTCCGTACCTCGGTCATGAGCGCGGTTCCGAGCTGAACCGCGTCTGGGCCCGATGGGATCGGGGCGGGGCGCGACCACATCGGCGCCCCGCCTTCGGCCACTGTGCACAGGGGGTGGCAGACGGGCCCCACACGTACGTCTCTCGCCGGCACTCCCGATGTCGACGGTTGCTCCGAGCCGATTACTGCGCTCAGCGACAGCAGAGGTGCACTGGTGTTCCACAGGCCGAGGTGTCGCGGTGGACAGCAATGATCGCGTTCTCCGTCGCGAACCGCTCGGTTGGCCGCTGAAGTGCGCAGCAACCAAGAAGATCACCAAATCCGTATTCGAGCAGCCCCCACCCATAGCTGTTAGTAACTGAGGGAAGAGCAATTCACGCTGCCCTGCTCTTGAGCGGTGAACCGCACGCTACAGGCGACGCACATCATCGGAACGACCGGCCCTCACCGACGAGGACATCACCCGTAACTTGAGCACCTACCAGCAGCAGGTCACACCGTTCATCGACTTCGAGCACGCTGAGCTGCGCTTCAACGGCGAGTGGCTCAACAAGGTGAACCTGCCGCAGCTGGTCGAGATTCTCGCGCGGGTACCGGTCTCCATGTCACTCCAGCACGAGGACTTCCGTACCCGGCTCGCCGAGGGGCAGGGCCTGTCCGTCGCTGAGTTCGTCTACTCCGTCGTGATGGCGATGGACTCGGTGGCCATCACAGCTGATGTCGAGCTGGGCGGAGTCGGCCGGGCTCCAAGATGAGCAAGGGCAACTACGTCGGTCTGACCTCATCTCCCGATGACGTATACGGTTCGCTGATGTCCATCCCCGACCACCTGACCGAGCCGTACCTCCAGCTCCTCACCGAGTGGACGGACGACGAGATCCGGGTGGTGACCAAGCGCCTGAAAGAGGGAACCGCGCACCCGATGGCGGTGAAGCGGATCCTGGCCGGCGAGGTGGTGGCCGCTCTCCACGGACGGGACACCGCGGCTGCCGCCCGCGCGGAGTTCACGGCCCGCTTCTCCAAGCAGTCCTTCGGGGACACCCAAAACCTCCCCGTCGTCTCCCTGAAGGAGCACGCCGAGGACACCCTCGGGGCCCTGCTCAGCCGCACGCTGGGCTTCGCCCCCAGCCTCTCGGCCGTGCGTCGGGTGGCCCAGCAAAAGGGTCTCCGTCTGATCCGTGAATCAGACGGGGAAATGCACAGACTGCGGAAAGTTTCGGCTCCGAAGCTACCAATTGACGGGCATCGACCGGAGTCCGCGCAGCAGTCCAGCTCGGCCCCACGCCAGTTCCTTTACACGCCAGCGGCGTGCCAAGCACCGATGGGCGCCATGTCCGAACACGAAATGATCCTTGACGTCCCGGCTGATCTTGCAGGAGTTGCCAGCCTGGGCTGCTCCTCCGATATCTACCTGACTGGCCAAGCTGTAGCCAAGCCGGGTGGCCCCTATACCTGGCAGCACGCCAACCGCTATCTCTTCGGCAGCAGTGTCGGACTCACGAGTCGTTGCCCAATCCAAGGGTCATGCTTACGGCATACAACCATGAGGTTTGTAGGCGTCAATGCACCTTTGATTATGCGAGGAGCTACAAAGAGTTCATCGGTTGTTAGGCGCGCGCCGCACCCGCCTACTACCTCGCATCTCGCGCGCGTGGCAACCATACGCAACATCCAAAGGGGTTGAGGCACGGATATATGGCCGAGCGATGGGTGTTGTATCACACCAATTGACCACGCTTTGGCGTCATATACACTCCACAGACTACTTTTCGCATTGTTGCACCAGCCACACGCCAACCTGAGGTTAGCTGCGTTCGTCTTACCGCCTTCAGCCACCGGAATAACGTGATCAAGTTCGACTCTCAGATGTCTTGGATTAACACCTCGCGGTCTCGTGAAGTCGACCAACTTGTGGGGAGCCAAGGGAACCCGCGACCGGCGAAGAAAAAGGTTCTTAGCGTGCTCCGAGAATCGGTATCCACACAGGTAACACCTCTGCAAGGGTTCGTCCCTGAACCAGACGGCATCGCGAAGCGCCCTATCGATACGCTCACGCCGAACATTGCGCCGCGCCTCTACTTCCCTCCAAGCGAAGGTAGTAAGCTGACGTGCAGCAGACTGAATTTCATCCTGCGGCGCCATGGGGTCGATTTCACGGAGGCGCTCTGAAATCTCGACGAGCAGATGGCCGATATTCTGTGAATTTCGCGCATATCTGCCAAGGTCGACGAGGCCTTCAATGAACCAACGACCGACAGTCATCGAATAGTCGGCCCGGAGGATCCATTCATTCTTCCCCAAAAGGCCCATGGGTGCACTATGTTGTGCGACTTCCCTCAGCGAGGCTTCCGACCACCTATCCGGAAGCGCCTGGCCGAGTACTCGATAGAAATCGCGAATCGCATGAGTGTCCACTTTAGAAAACTTAAGGCTTGAACGTCTTCGGCAGCGTCATGGGAACTTTTCGATATTCATGCCAGTTCTGTGACCACAATTCCTTGACCACCTTCTGGTCCTTCTTAACCCGCGCCAACTGCCAATCGCGATTGAAGTATGAACGGCTCACACGCCCATTCTTAAGCCATTCATCCAGCGTACGAGAGAAGTCATCCAAACTGTCTAGGGCCTCCCCCGCAGTGTAAATGTAGTCAAAGTAGTCACACGCCAAGATTGTCAATGAAATCTTATTGAATAGGTTACTCTTGGCTGTGCTACCCCAACCATTAAATGTGTCCGTATCGACAGGGTCTCCGAAATAATCACGGATACGCGTGTAAAAATAGACGAAGATGTCACGCCACGGACCATCGGGACGGGACCAGTCTTGGTCGCGTTCCGCGTCTGAGTCACCGGTCACCAATCCACATCGGGGGAAATATTCCGCCTTCCACGCGCGAGCGTAGTCAACCTTGCCGTGATAGGGCCGGCCACCGCGCAGTTCCCGGAAAATGGAAACAAGCCCTTGGAGTACACTCCACTGAAGTAGACCCGTTCGATCTCCGTCCATGCCAGTCTGCACCAAACCACGAAAGGGGCTCTCTTCGGCCCTGGTCAGATAGGCGACGGCTTGCGAGTCCTCAAGCTTAATGCCTGCATCACGAAGACGCTGAGCCACGCTCTGCAGTTCCCCGCGGCTGAGACTTGTGGAAACAATCGTGCCCAGCAACGCTTTCCCCATAGGAATAGCCTTCTGATTCACCACCACAAACTGGAAAACGTGCTCGCTCGGGCTGTCGTCCATGAGGAGCGAAAACGGCAGTTTCCGCGAACTCTCGAACATCAGGCGCTGTTCGGCCTCCTTAGGATCCTGTCCCGATTCGACTGCGCTGAGGATGAAGTTCCTTCCCTGATCGGTCTTGAGCGCCTCTGTGGCCGAAACCACTGCGCCTCGCAACCTGTGCTGACCATCAACAAGTACCACCGGCTTTAGGTACCCCAGCAGAGCCTCCTTAGTGAAACCTTGAACTTCGTCGGCATCCTGGATATCGAGATGTTCCAAGACCCGTATCCGCCCCTTGAGCTCGGTGTAGAAATCGACAAGGTGCGTTTCCTCGGCAAGCATGACCGTAGCGGCATCGTCGCTATCGTCACTGCTTGATTCATCGACAGTCACTATCTCGGCGTCGTCGTCTTGATTGTCACTTCCCTCGCTGACGGGAGAAAATGTCGGATCCAGTCTTTGACTCTCGCGTTCCAGGAGGACGGCAACGCGAGTTTCGTCGACTACACTGTCACTAAGAATGCCAACTCGCCCCTCAAGGCGGGACACCAGGCGTCTGAGAAGTTCAATCATGGGAACTTCTGCATAGTCTTCGTAACTAATCTTGAGCTGCCCAAATGCCGAGCCTGGCTCGAGTTCGCGGAACTCGATCAACGCGTCATCTTGTAGAGCGCCAAGCAAAGGATTTTGCGTCACATTTTGATGATTGCTGAAGAATTCAGTCAACTCTCGAACTCGACCTCTGTCTTCCTCTCGCTGAAAACCTGATGTTTCATCCTCGGCCAAGCGCCGGCGCTGAGGTACACCAGCCCACTGTTCGATCTCCACAGCCGGGGCCGAAAACAGAATTAGTGGCTTACTCTCCGAGGTCTGCCACGAACGAAACGCATCATAGGTGCGAATTACTTCGCTCACCTGTACCTCCTGCTTTGCCGACGTCCTGGATGCTGATAATAACTAATTCCCGCAAGCGGCGGTCGTGCTAAACGTCTGAAGGTGGCCTATGGCCCACCATCCGGGCGATTGTAAGCCGCAGACTGGGTATTCCTTCCGGAGGCTGTGGCTATCCATGGCCGGAGAGACGAAGACGCTCGACCAGCTCGACGCCTACGCCTCCACCGAATTTCTGCCCATTTCCTCTATTACGACTCTGCGGCAGCATCATCCAGGTTGAGTTCCCCTTGCTTGCTGCGGCGCACCGGCTGGCTCAGCCAAGCTTCGAATTCGTTGTCCGGCATGCCGAACCAGTCCTTAAGCGCCTTCCTGAGCGCAGTGTTCGCTTGCTTCTCCGCAATGGGGCGGAGTTCATCTTCCTTTGCTGTCGGTTGGTTGGTCTTGAGAGCCTTGAGCTGTTGCTTGATGCACAGATCCAGGTACATGCGTCGAGCCTCGCCGAGCTTCCTGTCGAACTCGCCGCGGTCCGGCACCCATGAAGCTACGTGTGACCAGGCTGTGGGAACAGCCAGCGCCTGCATCCAGAAATAGCGAAAGTAGACAGCCTGAGCTGACTCCATGTTTCCAATCTGATTGATCGGATTCGTGATGCCGGTCTTATTGAAGGCGGCCTTTCGGTCACGGGCCCGGCTGTGCTCGATTTGAAAGAAGGCATTCCAGGCATCGACGAGAGATTCAGCGAAGGTCGGCAGATCTTTGAGCTCTACACCGCCCGGCTGCGTTTTCCGAATTTCCCAGAGTGACCCCATCGTCATAACAAGGCCGAGCTGGCACGCATGAGTGTTGAGCACGCTGTACGCATCTTTGCATCGTTTGACGCGTTCAGGGCGAGTCGACGCCAGGTACTCCTGAGCGCGGTACTGGTCGAAATCCTCCTCCTTCCCCCTTAGCGCCTCCCAGGCCCGAATGACATCCGATTTAGGAACTCGGCGATCCGTACTGTCCCTATGCTCCAGGTAGTGATCGTGACTGTCCCGGAGTGTCCAAAACACACCGACACCACCAAACAGAGCATCGTGAGCCAGTGCTGCAAAGGTATCGGCCACATGCCAGTCATCCTTCAGCTTGGTCAAGGCACTGGCATGTGCTGCATAAGGAGCGGTCCTCGAGAGCAGTGTCAGGATTGCCTTGCCCCACGTTTCCTTGAACCGTGCGCTAATCGCCTCCATCTTGCCTAGGGGAAACTGCTTGTCCCCAAGAGTGTCTCGATCGAAGGGGATTCCTCCATCCTCGAAGTACCTCTCGAGAAGCGTGGCTACGTCGAGCTGGCTACGCATAAACTCGTCGCGCTGTAGTTCGCTCTCCTTACCGGAGATTCCTTGTGCGACGTTGGTGAGGTACTTCGACGGACCGAAGATGCAGCGGTTCACGGCCATCTTGAGAAGGTTGATGTTCGTGAGGACCGACCACCGCGCGGGCCTGTGGCTGTTGACCTCCGGGTTGTCGTACTCAACGGCGTACAAAGGAAGGTAGGAGTCGTCGCTGCGGCTTCGTAGCTCGCTGAGCATGCTCCGCGTGAGGACATTGGAAAGTTCAGCGTCTGAGAGCAGGATGATGCGGGACTCGCTCGGAGGGCGCGCCTCCTTGTTGACGTCAACAAAGAGCTTTCGGGCAGCTTCGTGGGGTCGGGAACCTTCCCCTGTCTGCTCCGGGAACCAGCACACAGTGACCGGGACCTCGACCTTCGAGAGGTCGGGCTCACCGGCACCGTGCTGCTCCAGCACGCGCCGCACCTGATGCTCATAGAAGGAGCGGTACTTGACCGCGGACGTGTCCTGCCATGAGTTGGTCAGGGTGCGTTCGATCGCGAGGAGCGCCATCGCACGATGCTGGCCGTCAAGGACAACCAGGCTCGACTCGGAACGGTTCCACCACAGCTTGCCCACATTTGCACCGTGTGGCTGTCCGTCGGAAGCGAGTAGCCGATGGACCTGGAAGGCGCTGCCTGCACGTTGCTCCTGCCAGCTGGCCTCGTCGGCGTTGATAGACGCCAGCTCCCCGAGCGCTGGGAAAGAGGTAGGTCGTTTGCTGCGGAAGGGAAGTAGAACGGCCACGATCGGAGGAAAGAAGGCGGGGCCTGTCGTCTGTGGTTTGAGCAGGTAAGGAATCAGGTTAACTGCCACGCGGTGATCGTCGAGGTCGCGCTGGAGGAGTTGGTTGAAGTCCAGGTCGCCGGCGTCCATGACTTCGCGGACGGGGGCCAAACTCTTTGTGAGTTGACGCTCAGGCGTGTCTGCTTCACCGCCCAGCCGCGCCTTCGTCATGATGTAGTCGACCCGCCCCGCAGGAGTGTCAAAACTGCCCCACGTTCCCTGCACGTAATCACGGAACGTGAGCCTGCTACCCGAGCCGAACATCCTTCACTGCCTTCCTACGCTGTATCAGTTGCGGCGCCGGCAGACTCCGCTGCGCGGTCGCGATGGGTTGCCGTCAAGTCTTCTGACGACATCTTGCAGGTCACAGGGTTCTTATGGGGCCCAATGCAGCAATTGATGCTGGTGCTGCTGACAAAACAAGCCATGCCAGCTTGATTTGGCCCATCCGCGCCGGAGGACCGGGCCCCCGGCGCGGGCCAGAAATCACTCGTCCTTCAGCTCTTCTTTGAGCATGGCACCCGTGAACATGCCCCAGTAGGTGCGCAGTTGGCTGAACTGCTCGTCAGGGTTCTCGTGCTGGGCTTCAGCACGCGCGTAGCCCATGAACAGAAGGTCGATCGCGGCCTCGGCTCGGCGTGCCAGGTCGAGGATGTCCTCCGGGCTCATGCCGTCGGCACCATCGTCGGCGATCTTCTTGAGCGGTCCGTACACATCACGGAAGAACGAATGCCGGTGGTTGAACTTCACAACCGACTTGCCGTTGAGATGATGGACCTCAAGGAACTCTTTGCCCGGCCAGCTCCCGTCAAGCAACGTGATGGGCTTGGTCCGGACCTGCTCTCGGAGCTCAGCAATCTTGACTGCGTCGGTCTCAGCGCTCAGGCCCATGTCCTCCGCGGCGTGCTGGACAACCTCCTCTTCCTGCTCCGCTGTGACGTCCCTGCCTGCAAGGCCGCGGGGCAGGCTGGGATCGGTGCGTTCGGCGACGGCCATGCTGCTGCTGTGCTCACCTTTACTGAGGCGCTCGCGAGCTTCAACATCTCCCCAGTACTGGCGGATCTGCACGCGAGCTTGAGACATCGGGCGCTTGAGCCAGTCATGCAGTTGGTTGCGCAGCTTCGTTACAGGCTCGGCACCACGCTTCACGTTGCGCACTTGGAAGTAGTCGTCCAGGTCGGCCGGGAAGGTCACCTCGATGCCGATGTATCGGGCAACCTTGTCGTTACGACTTGCTGAGTCGAGGAGCCGCGGAACAACGTCGTAGTAGATCTCTCGACCATTGCGCAAGATGCTGACCCTAGCCGCATTTTCGGCGTTGATCTGGAACTCCCGAATGTCCTCGCCTCGGTGGTCGCATTCACCGCCGGCACCTTTCCAGGGACGAAATTCAGCCGGCACCAGTGCGACGGAAACGTGCACTTTGTGACCCTCGACCTCCAGGTCGCCTTCCTCGATAAGGTGGCCACGAGGGTCGAGCTTCTGAGGCTTGTACCTGGAGATGATTCGAGGGTTGTCCCGCAGGAACAGCGGATCGTGCAACGTGACTACCTTGTTCTCGAGCTCGAAGGTGCGTCCTGTATCGATGTAGGTGCGGTAGGCGCGCGCGATGAACTTGCGCAGATCGGAGAGCTTCTCATCCAGGGATGTTCCGTACGTTCCCCCGCTGTGCAGGCGGTCGATCTTGCCGAAAATGACCACGGTTCCAGAGGCTAGCGGTCGGCCATCCCGCCCGACCATGAGTTTGCCCGCTTCTTCGGGCCAGTCCGTGACCACTTGGGTCGCGATGTATTGCTGCTTGCCGTCGCGTACCTCCTCAAGGTCGACGTAACTGTGATGGATCTGGGGGTCGCCCGCACGTTTGCTGTAGACGTCGATGCGCTCTCCCAGGCTGAGCCCAGCGAGCTTGAGACCCATCCCGAAGCGGCCAAGGCCGTCACGCTGGTTATAGCGGGCGCTGTAGCCCATCGACAGGACGTTATGCATGATCGATGGATCGATTCCCACGCCGTTGTCGGCGATGATGAAACTGTGGATTGACTTCTTCTTGGGCCCGTAGAGCGGGAGGACGCGCATTAGCGTCGCCTCGGCCTGAATCGAGTTGTCCAGCGGTTCACCGATGGCTGCCGTGAGGTCGAAGCCAGCATCACGCATTGATTCCAGGGCGCGGTCGATTTGGATGATGTTGGCGCGCTGATCATCGGGTGCCAGGAAAATGGGGTTCGTCATTGTGCGTCCTCATTCCTTAGGGTGGCGGTTTGTGGCAGACACCGAAATTTCTGTGCTGCCCGTTGTGTGGGCAGGCAGAAGAGGCAAGCAGTCTCGTGAAAGTTCGGGCGATCCGGATGGATGCGGTTTGCCAGTTCGGGTGAGAGTGCATGAAATAGAGCGCACTCCATCTCGAAGGCATTCGCGGGGTTGTAGTGCACGTCGTAGGTGAAGTACGCCCCGGTACGATCGGTGCAGTGTCGGAGCAGGCGCCGCCGGATGTCTGTGTCGCTGCGTCCGACATAGCGCGGCACACCCGTGGCCGTGTAGAGCACATAGGTGCCGACTACGTGGGACGGGATGAGTGCCCGTATGAGCCAGGGGCTCATACGCATGAGCCGGGCGCTCACGCGACCCTCGCCGATGCGGTCCAGAGCTGACGGGCACTCTTTCGTGCACGGCTGATTCTCTCCCGCATGCGTGTCACAGGCAGTCCCTGTCGATCAGCCAGGCTCTCGGCGTCTTCGCCCTGCGCGATCGCCTGGAGGACGGCGCGGTGGGCCGGCGAGATGCCAGGCTCCGTGCGGAGCCACTCGCTGAACTCGACGACTGGATAGCCCTGGTCCGCCACCCCGTGCTCGGAGTGAGCCTCTTCGAGGGTGCTGCAGGGGGTGATGACCTTGCGACGTTCCAACGTCTCGTAGGCATGACCCATGGCTGACCGTACGCGGTACTCCGCAGGCGTGGACTCGTCAGAGGGGTTGCGCAGAAGTTCGTCGAGTGCGCGGTCGATCCTGTCGAGCTGGTAGGCGTCGCTGGTGCCGAGGGCGCGCTGTTGCAGCGCAATAACGGCCCCCTCAACGGGGTAGCTGATCATGTTCGCTCCGTCTTGTCTGGCGGCGAGCCCCATGCGGTGGCTCGCGTCCGAAGGTGAAGCTGTGCTTATGCGGTTGTCTTGCGAGGGTACTCGACGACAGCCGACTCCCGAGGTGAATCCCCTTGTTTGGTACGGCGGCTGACTGTCCCTCATCTATAGAGGTCGGGTGGCTAACCCCGTTGTTGCAGTGGCTCTGGAAATTTCCCGCAGGCACTGGCTGCCGCGGCAGATTCGCTGTCCAGAACGCACTAGGGCCCGCCCCTCCAAGAGGAAGGACGGGCCCAAGGGTGCTGCGCCTAGGGGCTACCCCGTGGCGGTGGAGACGAGCTGCTCGATGGAACGGAGGTCGCTACGGCCAGCCAAGAAGCCTATTCCGCGGTGCAGGTGGACCGTCAGCGTCCTGGAAAGCGCCTCGTCCGACGGCTCTTCACCGTCCATCAGACACCGTTGCTTCAGTAGAGCGAGGTAGATGTCTCCGTAGGGACTGGAGAACGTCTTCCACGACATTTCGACGTTGGAGTCGGTCGTGACTTCCTTGACCAGCGGGGTGGACGGGTCACGTAGTGACAGGGCAAGTGCCCACCTGCACAGCTCATTCCACTGGGTCAGACCAGTGTTGCGCTTCAGCCAGATGAGCTGCTCTTTCGCCGTTTGCGAAAGGCGAACTGTCTCAAGCGACATGCGTGACTCCCGCGGTCCACCAGTATCCAGCTTCAACGGTGGTAGTGAACGTCGTGTCGTCGTGAACGAGGGTGTAGGTGTGCGCGAGGGATGGCTTCAATCGACCCAGAAGGTTCTCATCGATCTCTTCGTCCGTGGACAGCAGGAGCACTTGCCGTCCAGCATTGGGGAAGTAGCGATCGACCAGATGCTGACGGTGCCGGCTGTCGAGACGGCCAAGCGGTGTGTCGATCACGCTCGGCAGCCGGTTACCGGCAACCTTAGCGAGACCCCAGAGGAGCGAGATGGCCAGTAGCTGCCGCTCGCCGGCGCTGAGTCGTCCGGGATCAATGGCTTCTCCGTCCGAGTCCGCAAGAGTGAGGTTGAACTTATCCGTGTCGATCCGCAGGTCGTGAATGAGGCCGTTCTTGCGCATCAATGCCTTGAAGCTCTGAAGGACAGCGACTTCCAGGCGGCTGATGTGCCGCCGTAGCAGAGCAGCGCCGAACTTCTCGAGTGTGTCCCGTGCCTTGTCGGCATAGGTCACGATGCGATCGAGTTCCTCGATCTCGATCAGCGTCTTGACACGCTTCTGTTGTGCTCGTTCCAGGTCAGCACCAATCCGATCGCGGCGGTTCCTTGCCTCAGCCAGCAGTTCCTCACCGCGCCTGAGTTCAGCCTTGGCTACGGCGAGTTCGTCTATGGCCTCGCTGCGCTCTTCGACGAGATCCTTGATGAGCTTCTTGTCTGGAACGCCCGCTAGGAGGCGATCGGCATCGTCAAGCTGATCAACCGTGTCTGCGGATTCTCTGAGGAGCTCGCGTGCCCGGGTCGCGTCTCGGGTGAGTGCTTCGTTGAGCGCCGAGAGTTGCTGGAGAGTATCCGAAGGCAGGTCAAGGCTCTGCTTCAGCTCGACCGCATTCTCGCGCTTGTTGCGGTCAGTGGTTAGCTTCCGCTTCAAGGCCGTGCGGGCAGCAGCCGGAACTGACGCAGGAAGTTGGTCAAGGAGCCATGCATCGCGCTCCTCTAGGACGCCAACGACTCGTGTGGCGTCATCAGCTTCCTTCTCGCGTTCTGCCTGGTTCCGGAGAGTGGCAAGCTGCTGAGGGAGCATGAGGAGGGGAAGAGGGCCTTGAGCAAGAGAGCGCAGGGCATGGCGCTGTGACGTCAGGCGATCGGCGATAGCTGCTCGATCGCCTTCCAGCTCCTTCTGCCGCTCGAAAAGCTTTCCTCCTGCCCGCTCGAATGACTTCTCTACCTTGTTAAGGCGTACCTGTAGACGGTCGCACCTGGACCGGGTGCTGCCGAGCGTTTGAGTGCGGTCCGCGACGTCCACCTGCGCCGCTTCGTGCTCGGCTTCCTGGGTTCGGATCTGGTCGATGATGGCCTGGTCCTCGTTGGACAACCGCTGCCGGCGCTGTAGCGCAAGGAGATCGGTGCGGAGCTGCTCCACCGTGCTCACGCCCAGGAGGGAATGGACTGCGGACTCGATGACAGCGGCTGCACGTTCGGGGTCCGCGAGAGACTCGACCTTTTCCCCATCGAAGAAGAAGAGCGAGGCCACTTCCAGGGGGAGGATGTCCTCGACATGGTCGGGCCAGCCTTCGCTAAGAATGCGGTCATACTGGCCGCCCACAAGAACGTTCAGGTGTTCCTTGAGCTGCTTGCCGCTCAGGCGCCAGCTCCTGATCACGCGGTAGTGCCTCTCGTGGCCATCCACGATGACGGAGAACTCCAGAGCGATCTCTGCACCCTCGGTAGGGTTCGCCTTACGATTGATGCTCTCGCGCAGGTAGGAATCGTATGAGCGACTCCCCCGACCGCTGCAGCGTGCCCGCGGGCCATAGAGGACCAACTGGATGGCGTCGAGCAAGGTCGTCTTGCCGCATCCGTTGAGCCCACCGATCAGAATGATCGGACGCCCCGGTTGAACTCTCAGATCAAGGGACTGCTTGCCGCGATAGGCGCCAAAGTCGTGGAGTTCAATGTTATGAAGGTGCATCAGTGATCTCTTCGTTCAGCGTCAGGTAGGTCGGGGCTGTGTCACGGATCTCCCGCTTACGCTTCGCGAACGCCAGGGCGTCGTCCTCGTTCTCGTAGAAGCCCTTCTTGATCGTCTTCTCCAGCTCCTTGAACAGTCCGGAGCGTCGAGTCATCGTTCGGTGCTGCCGCTCGACCGCGAGGAGTTCGCGGGTCATCGTGAAGTGAATATCGTCGCCATCGCACACTTCCTTGAGGAGGTCAATCTCCTCTGCCCCCAGGACAAGCTGCTCGTCGAGAGGCCGCCCCGGGAACGTCTCACCCGTAGCCTTCTCATAGATCGCTGGCAAGGTGTCCTCGACCTCGTGCTTGTCGAAGACCCAGATACGGCGGATCTCGTGCAGTTCCTCCATCGTGATCAGCTCGATGCCACGTACGCTCTCTGGGGCGATCCGCCTCACGAGGGTCTGCGCTTCGAGAAGCTTCCTGAGCCATGTCTGTCGCGCTTCTTGCGTGTAGGGCCCGTGGATGACGCCGTCGTTGAAGAGTTGGACACTGCCGTTCATGCGGCGAAAGTCCCGGGTCTCCCGTTCCTTTGATACGTCGTCGAGCTCATTGCGGAGAGCGAGCAGGGGCCGCATCCACTCCTTCTCCTCGTCGTTGCGGATCATGGCAGTCATGGACTTGTCCTTGTCCACAAGAGTGCAAGTCCAGCACCCGAAGCGGCTGTCACCGCAGGAAGGCGTGGTGTCATCCACAACCAGTGGGCACTCGGAGTCCTCAGAGGCCCCCTGGTACATGGTCAGTAGATCCTTGTTCCGATGTCCCCATGCGTTGGAGTACTGCATCAGGAACATCCAGACCTCATCGGTCCCCCACGCTTCGATGGGGCTGTAGACGAGGGAGTTCGGCAGGTTCCCGTTGGGCGAGAGGCGGTCCCGAACACGACGCTTCTCGTGCTTCTCCATGACACGGGCACGTGCCTGGCTCTCCGTCTTTCGAATACCGAGAACGAGGATTGCCTCCCCGTGACGCCGTACGACGCGGCGGATGAACGCGTTCGACGGCTTGATCTTCAACCGCTCTGTGCACCAACGGAACTTAGGGCGCGGGGCTGGGTAACCGCGACCGATGAGATTGACCCAGAATGTGTCCTTGACCTCAGGGATCAGCCGGTGCGGCTCAATGGGGAGCTGCTGTTCCGACGCGGCCTTGCCCATGGTGTCGAGAGACTGAGTGACCCAGGCAGCCACGACGGGATTCTCAACAAGCGTGTCCGTACTGATCACATGCACTGGTTTGGTGCGCTGCTCTGCCGGCAGCCCCTGGAGAGCCAGCCAGACGAGCTGCAGTACGGCAGTAGAATCCTTGCCGCCGCTGTAGCCGATGACCCACGGCACCTCGTCAGCTGTATAGAGCTCACGAATCTCTTCCGTGAGCTCACTGACTACTTCAGCGAGCGCCCTCCCTTGGAAGGGGGCCGTCGGCTTTGGGGTGCTCATGAAACTCCTTGCAGGTATGCGTCCTCTACACGCTGCTCTTCCGGACTGAGCTCGAGCTTCATGTGATGACGCAGATAGTTCACAGTCAGTGTCAAGTTCTGATGGCTCTTCGACACACGCCCGCCGATCATCGCGCGACCTTCCCAATCCGGGTTGGTGCGGGACCAGTCAACCGAGGTCAGGGGCTTTAGCTTCGACTGCCACACCTTGGGGGACTCGGAGTTACGCAAGAGCGAGTTGCCGATCCGCCCGAGGGCATGCAGGGCGATCCCGTGGCTGTGGATGTAGTCCTTGCGCACCTCCGGCGCCACAAGCTCCCGGCGCCGCACCATCCCCCACTCGGGCACAACTGCGTCAACTGCCTCCCAATACGCCTCGACCAGTTGTTGGGCCTTGTCCTTTTTGACGTCCAGTCCGTGTAGGAGTGACTGGGTGGCAGAGCAGAGAGCGCTGAGAGTGAAGAGCTTGCGTGAGCGTTGAGCGAGGTTGCTGTTCTCCAGGTCGACGTGACCTTTGAAGACCGGGGACTTCATGGCCAGGAGACGGGTCATGATGGCTAGGTCATCGCGGTGGTCGTACAGCACGCCGATCGAACGCTGCGGGCGCACGGCATGCCGGTTGAGGTCCGCGAACATTTGCTGGCATCGGGCGAGTCCAGCGTCATGGAAGAAGACGACTGCGATCGTCTCCTCGCCGAGGTCGGGATTCTCCTTCAGCGCCTGCTCGATGGCCGCGCGCCGATGCTGCCCGTCGTTGATCAGGAAGCGAGCGGCCATCGGGATGCGGATCTGGCCGGCGCGCATCCCCATGCCGGAGTCGGAGATGCTCTCGAACTGCATCTCTCCATCGACGGATGCCGTGAGTGCGCTGAAGACGTAGTCGTCCGGATTCTCAACGATGTAGCGAGTAAGCGCAGGAAGGCGTCCCTTGTTCAAGATGCGCTGGGCACGAACCTCTGGTGCCAGCTCGTCCTCGTCGAACAGGAAGATCTTCGGGATGAGCCGCAAGGGACACATGGACACGTAGAACTCGCGCCCCGCCTGGACGCCCCGGATGGCCGGAAAGATGTAGTCAAAGCCTGCGGAGGTGGCGGTGTCAGCGAGCTGCGAAGAGGATGATCCCACGCGTGCAACGGTATCGTACGTCAGGTAAATGACGTACAGGATGCGCTCGATTAGCGTTCAGGGGTGTGGTGGGGCTCGTGGTTACCTATCTCGATGTTGCGGCGACGACGCGTGTGGACCCGCGTGTGGCCGACGTGGTGATGCACTGGATGACCGAGGACTTCGGGAACGCCGGGTCCCGAACGCACGAGTACGGGACCCGCGCAAAGCGTGCCGTGCAGCAGGCGCGCGAGTACCTCGCCAGCACGGTCCACGCCGAACCGGACGAGTTGATTTTCACCAGCGGGGCTACCGAGAGCAACAACATCGCCCTGCTTGGCCTTGCCCCCTACAGCGAGCAGAGCGGTCGGCGTCACATCATCACCTCGGCAATCGAACACAAGGCAGTGATTGAGCCCCTGGAGCACCTGCAGTCCCGCGGGTTTGAGGTCGACTTCATCAAGCCAGGCTCATCGGGTCGGGTCCCCGTCGAGGCAGTGATGGAGCGGCTGCGTCCGGACACGCTCCTCGTCTCCCTAATGCACGTGAACAACGAGACGGGTGTTGTCCAGCCGGTGGCCGAGCTTGCTGCGCTCTTGAGGGAGACCCCGACATACCTGCATGTAGATGCAGCGCAGGGATACGGGAAGGTCCCTCAAGACCTAACCGCACCCATCGACATGATGAGCGTCAGCGGCCATAAGATCGGTGCTCCCAAGGGCGTGGGAATGTTGGTTATTCGCCGCCGTGGCTGGGAGAGGCTGCCACTGCAGCCGATCATGTTTGGTGGCGGTCAGGAACGCAAGCTGCGCCCCGGTACGTTGCCGGTCCCGTTGATCATGGGCCTTGCCGAAGCAGCGAAGATCTTCGAGAAGGACCACGCTGAGTGGAGCAGGAACGCGGAGAACCTCCGTAACCGGCTTCTGGATGCTCTCGCGAAGACACGGTTCCGGGTCAACGGGGACCAGAATCACACGGTTCCCCACATCCTTAACCTGTCCTTCGACGGTGTGGACGCTGAAGCGCTCATCGTCATGCTGAAGCAACACGTAGCTGTTGCAACAGGCTCCGCGTGCACAAGCGCCTCCTACACCCCCAGCCATGTCCTCACTGCGATGGGGTTGCCCGAGAAGGTGGCCGAGAATGGACTCCGGCTGTCCTGGTTCCCGAGCCAGGCAGCTGACCTTGATGTAGAGGAACTGGCGGCCCGAATCGCGGGCATGCAACCCGACTCTGCCTGACGCCTCAATCTGCCGGTCGACGCACCAGCCGATGCCCTCGAAGCGCCCGTCCGCAGCGAATGAGCTCTGCCTCCCAGCCGCCCTCTGTGCCGATGAGATGAGGATGCTCGTACAGCCCCGCCCGCACCTCGGCGGCTGTTAGGCGCCTGTACCTATCCGCGTCTGGATCGTCGCGACTGAGGAATTCGTGCTTGCGGTGGAGCAGCGGTCGGTTCTTGGAGTCGGCGTAGGAAGTGTGGGATGTCTCGAGGGTTTTTAGTTCTACCTGGTACGAGGTCAAGATTCGGGGGTGGGGATCGCTGTCGAAGTCCGGGTAGTCCAGCCAGCTAACGGCTCGGCCCTGATGGCGTAGCTTGGCGAGAGTCCATGCTTGAGGGCGGCCGGCTGCGATCGAGGCACAGTGCTCGTAGAGGCGTAACACTGTGGGCATTCGGTCAAGGGCTCGCCGGTGTACGTACAACGCAGACGGCGTCATCTTTCCGACCGCTGAAGCGTTCATAGCCCCGCGGATGTATCCGTCGTCGCGCAGCTTGAGCAACAGCCGGTCGGATCGCTGGCACGCCTCCTTGTACGAGGCGAAGAATGCACGGACGTCGAATTGGATGCTGAGCGGGAGGCTGCTGAATGGACTGCGACCATTGAAGAGTTCGACGCCAAGGAAGAGCAGAGTGTTCAGCGTCGTCCTCTTGGAGCTCTCCTGCATCTTGACGTGGTCGGCAGAGTCGCGAACGAGGCGACGGACCTCGTTTGGACGCAGGTGTCCGAGTAGCTCGGCCACCGGCTGGGGGACTTCTTCCATGCGCGGCAGGCGACCGCGCCGTTCAGCGTGATCGACGACCGCAGCGATCGCCGAAGTTGTGTCACCGGATGCAAGCCACTCGGTGTCGGGGATAATGCGTTGAGCAAGGAAGCGAAGCCGCTCCGTCTCATCTTTGAACGCGTAGACAATCCCGGGCGCCGCAGAGACTGTCCGCACGCCAGTTACGGCCTCAACGTATGAGCGCAGTTCGCCTGTGGCGTAGAGGTGTTGGAACGTGTGCCGACTGGTGAGCAGCCCGTCGCCGAACGCCTCTCCCCTGACCTTCGACTTCTCCCACGTCAGTCGCGCAGAAGCGACAAGTACTTTGCCAGTGAGGTCCCACGCTTCCTTCAACGCCTTGCGACGCTCGTGCGGGTCTTCGATGACGTTCAGTACGTAGGTAAGGAGCACGACATCCGCTGACTCCAGCGTGGTGCAGGGTTGGTAGAACGGGTCCCAACCGACTGTCTGAACGTTCAGCTGCTGGAGTGCGCGCACATCGCCGCCTCGGCCGCAGCCGTAATCAAGGACCGTGCATCCGGCAACTACCTGTTTGTCGATCATCGCTTGTCTGGCCGGCACCGAGACGCTTGCTCGGCTGATCGCGGTCAGTCTGCGGTCACTGCTCCAAGCCTTCTGTACCACGCTCACGCCCTCACACAACTTGGTGACAAGCGAGGTTAGCGGTGGCTGCTCTTCGGTTGCGAGCTATCGGGGGAAGTTGGACGGCCAAGCTGCGTGATCTCGAACCAGCGTGCAACGCCAGCGGGGACGGGTCACCACCTAGCAACGTTCGCTCGGTTAGCAGTGAGCTTTTGCGTGGCCAGTATCGGAATCACGCCAGCTCATTTCGACTTCGTAGCCTGACGCTCGCGGCGCTTCTTCTTGACCCAGTCGTGCATGGCCTCGATAAGCGCGTCGGACGGACTGCGCTCCTCGCTCGCAGCGAGCGCTTCAAACTCATCGCGGAGCTGTTTGGGCGGACGGAAGCCCATGACTCTCGTCTGCCCTGTGCGTGGCCTGCCGACCATGACGCCCCTTCGGTTTCTGTTTAACAGAACCTAGCACTCAGCTGCAGTGATCCGTTGACACGGACCGAAGATCGAGGCATTCTCGTTAAACATTAATACCTCGTGAGCATGAGAAAGAGGAGAGAAAGCCCTATGAGTTGCCGTCCAAGCTGCGAGGGTGGAGGGTCACATGGCTGCCGAGCGTGGCCGATCTGGAGGGTTCGCTGGAAAGGCGACACTCTGGACCGGAACTGGTTCCACGCTTGCGGACGTCACCTCAACCAAATCGCCCTAAAGCAGGCTGGGGATGCAGGCGTGGAACTCGACCTCGTTCGCGTCCTTGCCGCTTGAACCCGTGGTGACGACCCCAGCACTCTCACCTTCGGAAGGCTCGGGGCGTAACGCCCCTGGCGCGCTGTGGGGAAGCCGCGGGCTCATCACGATCTTGTCAGCCCTTGTAATGCATAGGTCTCGGCCCCGCACCCGCCCGACTCGGCCTCCGTCCACGATCGAGTGAATCACCCAGCGGCAGTCCCACGTCAACAAGACATCGGGGGTCACCGCTATCGCATTGCCAGGTCCAACATGAGGAGAGTTCCCCTGGGAGCCATCTGGGAGCCGACCCGCTCCCCGAGCCCTCGCGGGACCACGCGACGCCCGCTCCCGCCAACGGCGTGACCTGCACGAACGCCTTCCGTGCTGGCAGCGATCCCACCCGAACCTCGTTCGGGACGAAGAGGTCGTGGGTTCAAATCCCGCCACCCCGACAGCTGAAACACCAGGTCAGGGGCTTGATCCACTCAGTGGATCAGGCCCCTGAGTGGTTTCCGGGTCGCTTTGGGGGCCGACTTCATATCCAGGCTCCCAAACGGCTCCCGTCAACCGACACCAAGACCGCCGGAACAGGCTCCGAGCACGCCCACCCGCGATCGACCAGACAGCGCCGAACCGAGAACGAGCCCAGGCCGCCTGCGACCGCAAGGGATGTGACCTGCGTCACATCTCGAACCACCCTCCCACTGATCAACAAGCGCTGCACCCCCCTCTGCACGCCCATGAACAGCGATCTCCTTTCGGGATCCATGCGCAGCATTGCTGCGCACTGCTTGCGCGCTTCCCCCACGCAGGACTCCGGGCACACGTCTGCCGATGATCGCTGCTAAGTTCCTCTCCGTTCAGCCTCTGCATCCATACCTGCCATACACGGTCACGATCAGAGGGCATGCGCAGCGACGCTGCGCAGTAATGACTTCGGGATCGGGGACAGGGGGCACGGCAGAGTGAAGGCGTTCTTCGAACTGCTTGGGAAGGCGATGCAGAGCACGGTCATGACACTGCGCCTATGTCTGCTGATGCTTGTTGCCGCAACGGCGTACGTCATCAGCCAACTGAAGTAAGCCGGCATGGAGCGAGGAGACCCATACGTGGAAACCATGGAGACGAAAAGCAACGCCGCAGAGGTAGTTGATCGGCTTTGGCGAGCGTACGCGCCCTACCAGCGGGGTCGGAACACGTTCGGCGACCTTACGTCCATGCTCGCAATCCTGGTGCTTGCGGCATTCGTTGAGTCGGTGGGCGAACCGAAAGACGAGTTCGTCAAGCGGTGGGCTCGAGCTGTCGCGGAGGCCCGTATCGGTCTCTCGCCGCTGATGGACCTCCGCGCGGCGATGGCTAGCGCCAGCAGGCATAGGCACTTTCCTGCACTCGACCTCCGCAACCTTGATGTCGGACTCCTCGACGGTGACGAAGAGTCGGGCGACGTACCGTGGGCAGCTGCCTTCCTCACCGCGCTGAACCAGCGTCCGTCTCTGGCCAAGGCCGGATTGGCGGAAGTCTGCGAGCTGCTCCTAGAACGCCACGTACAGGAGAGCACCTTTTCGGCAGGGGAGTTCTACACACCGCGCACGGTCGCGCGCCTGCTCATCGAGTCTGCATCTCCTCAGCCCGGAGACCGGATCCTTGACCCGGCCTGTGGGTCCGGCGGTCTTCTCGCGGCCGCAGCACAGTGGATCGCCGAGTCCGGCCGCGTCGACGAAGCTACTTTCGAGGCATACGCCACGGATCGCAGTAATCCGCGGCTGGCGATGATGAATCTGGCCATCCATGGGGTGGATCAGCCAGTCGTAGGTGCCTCCGACCCTGTGTCGCTGTTTCAGCGCCGGGGTGACGGCCTTGCCGACCGGGTGCTGAGCAATCCGCCGTTCAACCAGCGTATCGAGGACATCGGCATCGTCGACTGGCCCTTCGGTCAGCCTCCCGAGTCCAATGCGAACTTCGCCTGGCTTCAGCTCGCGTGGAGTCGGCTGAGCAAGAACGGGACCGCCGCGATGATCATGCCGCAGGGAGCCGCCTGGTCCAACGGTCGCCAGGCGGAGATCCGCACGAGGATGATCGCCGGCGGTGCACTCCTCGCCATCATCGCGTTGCCGCCAAATCTCTTTTATGACACCTCCATCCCCGTACACATCTGGGTACTTGCCCGCGACAAGTCCCGCCAATTGCCGGTCGACGAAGCGAATGCCGTCCTCTTCATCGACGCCGGCCAGCTCGGTATGCAGGCGCCGCGGCAACCGCGTGTGTTGACCGCAGACGACATAGAGCGCATCAGCAGTCGGCTTCACGCGTGGCGGCGGTCTCCTCGCGCAACGCCCGATGAACCAGGGTTCTCTCGTTCGGTCACTCACGAAGAGATCGTTGAGAACGATGGCAGTCTCGACCCCAGGCTGTACGTCGACGTCGAGCAGGAGCGACCGACGACGGCAGCGGACATGAGTCGCATGCTCGATGAGCTGGATCGGCATGACGAGGCGACGTCCAGTTCGGCCGTCGACCTCCGGAAGAGCTTCAGTGTGTGCGAGCGGTTGACCCGCAGCGGGATCGAGCCTCCGCGCGTGACGCTCCGGAGCGTCGTGAACGGCACAGCAGAGGGAGTGTTCGAGAACTCAACGCCAGGTCTGCTCCTCGCCGGGCCTTCGGGAAGCCTCGTCCGCGTCGAGGACTACGTAGCCGGCGGCGGCGTTCCCGTCGTCATGCCCAAGGACCTGACAGGCAACGGTTTCAGTGTGGCGAGCATCAGATACATCACCGAGCAGCAAGCCGAACATCTGCAACGCTTCCGCCTCCACCGTGGCGACGTCGTGCTGGCACGCCGTGGAGAGCTGGGGCGATGTGCTGTCGTCCGTGAAGAGCAGCAGGGCTGGGTCTGCGGAACCGGCTGCTTCGTGCTTCGGCCCCCCACCGAGCTCAACGCCGACTATTTCGCGGCGTATCTTCGCAGTCCGGAGGCACGCAAGTGGCTCGAGTCCCACTCCACGGGAAGTATGACCATGAAGACCATCTCTCTCAACGTATTGGGTGAGTTGCCGGTGGTACTGCCTGATCTCGGGACACAGCAGGCGATCGCCGGCGCGATGACGCGACTGGACGAACATGAGCGACTCTTGCGAGAGCAGCTCGCACTGACGCAGAAGATCCGCAGTGACGCACTGAATGGGATCCCGTCGAGCTAGTGTCCTGCGCCAGAAATGGCGAGCTTATTTTCTTGTCAGGATTCGGTGCTGGGTGGGGTGATCTTGGCGAGGTAGTCGGCGAGTGAGTTGAGGATCTCGTCGGCGGTCTTCGTCCAGGTGAAGGGCTTCGGGTCCTCGTTCCAGGTTGCGATCCACGCTTTGATGTCGTCTTCCAGCGCCTTTACGGAAGTGTGGACGCCGCGGCGGATGAGCTTGTCGGTCAACAGGCCGAACCAGCGCTCGACTTGGTTTATCCAGGACGAGCCGGTGGGGGTGAAGTGCACGTGGAAGCGAGGGTGCCTGGCCAGCCAGGTCTTGATCTCTGGAGTGTTGTGGGTCGCGTAGTTGTCGCACACCAGGTGCACGTCGAGCTCGCTGCGGACGGCCTTGTCTATCGTGACCAGGAACTTCTTGAACTCGATCGCCCGGTGGCGGCGGTGGAGTTCACCGATGACGGTGCCGTCGGCGATGTTGAAGGCGGCGAACAGGCTGGTGATGCCGTGCCGCAGGTAGTCGTGGGTGCGACGCTCGGGCATGCCCGGCATCATCGGCAGCACCGGCTGGGAGCGGTCCAGAGCTTGTATCTGGCTCTTCTCGTCCACGCAGAGCACCACCGCCTTTTCGGGCGGGTTGTGGTACAGGCCGACGACATCGACGACCTTGTCGACGAACTGCGGATCGGCGGAGAGTTTGAAGGAGTCCTGCAGGTGCGGCTTGAGGTCGAACCTCTTCCAGATCCGCCCGATGGTGGATTTCGACAGTCCGGTGCGTTTGGCCATCGAGGCGCGCGACCAGTGTGTGTCCCTGCCCGGCGTCGACTCCAAGGTCGCCACGACGACGTCCTCGACCTGGTCGAGCAGGATCGACGGGGGCCGTCCCGGACGCCGTTCGTCCATCAGCCCGTCCAGGCGACCGGTGACGAACCTCGACCGCCAGCGGTTGACCGTCGCCTGCGCCACCCCGAGTTCGGTGGCGACCTGCTTGTTCGTCCTGCCCTCCGCACACCGCAGCACAATCTTCGCGCGCAGCGCCAGGAACTGCGCAGTCTTCGCCCGCTTCGCCCAGCGGGTCAACTGCGCGCGCTCGGTCTTGCTGAGTACCAGCTCCGACTTGCGCCGGCCCGGCCGCGGCTCGTCGACCAAGCCCGCCATCCGTAGGTCCACGAACCGGGAGCGCCACTTGCGTACCGTCGCCACGTTCACGCCCAAGTCAGCCGCCACCTGGGAACTTGACGCGCCATCCGCGCAAGACAGGACGATCCGCGCGCGCTCAGCCGGACGAGATCCCGCCCCACCACCCACCCAACGCGACAACTCAGCGCGCTCCTCCTCGGACAGTACGACCTCGACAGCACGCGGACCCCGATGCGACATGAAAACAGCCTACAGACTTACAGCCGCAATTTCCGGCGCGGGACACTAGTAGGGCTTTGTTAGGTGCGGTGGTGTGGTTCGGGTGCCGGGGCGGGTTGGCCGCATATGGAGCAGGCGCCGGTCCAGGTGGCCAGGAGGGCTTGGAGTTCGCGGAGGACCGCGTAGAGGGTCAGGCCGGCGCAGGGGCTTTTGGGTCGAGTCTGAGCAGGGTGCAGAAGGCTTGGGCGAGGGAGGCGAGGGTGGTGTGGCGGTGCCAGCCGGGGAAGTTGCGGCCCTCGAAGTGGTCCAGGCCCAGGCCGTCCTTGAGTTCGCGGTAGTCGTGCTCGATGCGCCAGCGGATCTTGCAGATGCGGACCAGCTCGCGCAGTGGGGTGTCGGCGGGCAGGGTGGACAGCCAGTAGTCGGTGGGCTCGGCGGCGCCGGGCGGCCACTCGGCCAGCAGCCAGCACTCGGGCAGGGAACCGTCCACGGCGCGGCGGATCGTGCGGTTGGCCGGGCGGACGCGCAGTGCGAGGAATCGTGAGCGCATCTCGGCGCGGGGGTTGTTCCTGGTGGTCTTGCTGCCCTGGCGCCAGGTCACCGTCCGTAGCGTGGATCGTCCTTCGTCCAGGGCGAGTTGGCGCAAGGTGGTGTGGGGGTCGGGGTACGCCGGGCCGGGCGGGCGGCCCTGGCCGCTGTAGGGCGGGCGCCGGGGGACGGCGTCACCCGGGTAGGCGGTGGTGCTGCCCTTGACCGCGACCGCGTAGGCCAGCCCACGTTCGCTCAGGCCCTCGCGAAAGCCTGTCGCGTCCCCGTAGCCGGCGTCGGCGACCACCGGCAGGTCGGGCAGTTCCCAGTCCCCGCGAACCTCGTCCAGCATGTCCAGGGCCAGGCGCCACTTCTCCCGGTGCCGCTCGCTGTCGGGGATGCCGGCCTTCGTCCGGCGGCGGCGGATCGCCTCGGCCAGCAGCGCATCGTCCGCGTTCTTGGCGTCGTCCCAGCTCTCGGGCAGGAACAGACGCCAGTCGACCGCCGAGGAGGCACGGTCGGACACCAGGTTGACACTGACCCCGACCTGGCAGTTTCCGCGCTTGCCCAGCGCGCCGCAGTACATCCGCGCCACCCCCGGCGAGTCGTAGCCGTCCTTGGGGAAGCCCACGTCATCGATCGCGTACGCCTCGGGCGAGATGTGAGCCGCAGCCCAACGGGCCAGCCGCTCACGGACCTTGCCCCAGTTCCAGGTGGAAGAGGAGACGAACTGCTGGAGCTGCTGATGGTCCACACCCAGACGCTCGGCCATCGGCTGCATCGACTTGCGCTTACCGTCCAGCATCAGCCCGCGCAGGTACAACTCACCCTTGGCCCGCTGGTCCCGCCGCGCCAGTGAACCGAGCATCTCCGCCGCGAACGCCTCCAAGCGCGGGCGGACCGTCTCCATCTCCTCAGGTGTCACACCTGAAAGAAGATCACAACCCTACCCCTGGCCGAACATTCGGGGTACCTAACAAAGCCCTACTAGGGCCTGGTCCTGGCCCCAGGCAGTCTTCAGCAGAGCGGGAAATGCCTTGTCCACGCCGTCTCAGGACCGGATGGTCCGCAGGACGGCCGCCTCCGCGTCCGACTTGCGGCCGTCCCGGCGACGGTATGAATCCCAGGAGGGCTGCGCGCTCCTGCTCGACGTCCGCTCTCCCGGCCAGGCTTCACGGATGTAGCTGTGCCGCCGTCGAGTGCCGCCTCCCACTGCTCGGTCAGCCCTAGTATGAGGCGCTTGCGCATGCCAGGGGTGACACGTGCGTAGCGCGCTGAGACCGAGCCGTCGATGTGGCCCATGCGCTCGCCCATGAGGACCTTCTCCGTGCCGAGGTCCTCCATCACCGTCCGGTGTGTGTGGCGAAGGCCGTGGGGCGTGAGGCCCTTGGTGCCGCAGCCCTGGCCCTGGAAGCAGCGGCCGAGCCAGAAGCCGGTGCGGGCCTCGCCGGTAGTGGCGAAGTCGCGGACGGAGAGGTTCTGCTGGCCGATGACCTGGCCGTTGCGGAAGACTGCCAGGAGCAGGCGCCAGTTCTCGCGGGTCCAGTCGCCTCGCGCCCACCAGTGGTTCTGCGCGACGCTCCTGGCCCGCTCGGCCGGCGGCGCGGAGGCCCAGGGCTGCGGGAAGTACACGGCGCCGTCGGGGACGACTCCGTCGGCGGCCACCTGAGCGAGGGCGTCAAGCTCGTCGTCCGAGGGGAGACCAGGGTCATCCCCGCCGCCGAGGTCCACACTCACCGCCACTCTCTGGCGCGCCGCCACCGGCACCTGGCCCTTCGACTACACGGCCGGCGACAGTCCAGAGCGCCCCTTGACCGGGCCGGGAGCCCGACAGCTGAACACCGGTGGGCGACTGCCGCTCACGGTTGCCCCGCAGTGGGCCGACTTCCTCGCCGTTCTACGAACCGCCACAGCCAGCACACCCCAAGACCGCCCTACCACGCCCCCAACGCAATGGGTAACTCGGGCATGAGTCACCCTCCGTAGCGTCTTGATCTTGATGCTGGTCGTCGGCGGTGCGCTCACGCACGGGTATGCGGTGCCGGATGGTGATCTTCTCGGGGCCGACGAGGACGTCCTTGACGAGGAGCCTCAGGACGCGCTGGCGCTCGGGGACCTCGGCTGTCCCAGCGTTCTCGCGGAGCTGGGCGAGGAAGCCTTCGAGGTCGTCAGCGAGCTTGAGGTAGGCGTCGCGGTCGGCGAGCTGGGCTTCCAGCGCGTCGAGTTGGCCACGCAGGTTACTCTCCCGGGCCCGCAGGCCGGGCATCCGGGCCCGCAGTTCATCGATGGTGACGAGCTGTTCCTGGAACGCCTCGATCATGCGCGTGATCGCTGCGGTGGCCTTGGCCAGGGCCAGTTCGAGACGGCTGCGCTGGCGGGTGGCGGGGTCGGAGGTGCGGGCACGGTCCAGCCGCTTGTCGATCTCGGACCGGATCAGGTGCGGGTCGGCGATCATGCCGATGATGTGGTCCCAGACGACGGTGTCGAGGTAGTCGGCGCGGACGGGCTTGTTGGTGCAGACCCGGCCGCCCGCGTAGCGGTAGTCGTCGGAGCCCAGGCACCGGTAGTAGTAGATCTTCTTGCCGGAGGAAGTAGTGGTCGAGGTGCGGTAGTAGCCGTATCCGCAGCTCACACACGCCGACAGCCCCTGAAGCAGGGAGGGGACCTTGCTGTTGCGCGAAGCGAAGCGCTTGTTGTCGGCGAGCCGCTGGGCGGCGCGTTCGAAGGTGGCCGGGGTGACGAGCGCGGGAACGGGGATGGTGATCCACTCCTCGCGGGGGCGGTCGGCGGTCTTGACGGCGCGCGGAGTACTGCGGCCCTCCAGGCGGGCCCGGCGGTTCAGGCCCGGGGACTCGTGGAGGATCTGGGTCTTGCCGAAGGCTGCCTGCCCTTGGTAGGCGGGGTTTTTGAGCATGCCCCAGACCACGCTGCGGTCCCAGCGGGTCTTGCCGGTGCGGGTGGGAGTGCCGCTGTCGGTGAGCCAGCGGGTCAGGTCCGCGATGGAGACCCCGTCGTCGGTATAGCGGCGGAACAGCTCGACCACCAGCGCCGCCTCGGACTCGACGATCTCGTAGGTGGCCCCGCACTCGGGGGTCTTGCGCAGGTAGCGGTAGCCGAACGGGGCTCCGCCCAGCACGTTCACCGCCCCCGAGCGGGCCCGGTAGGTCTTCCCGCGCCGGTAGCGTTCCATCAGCTGGGCCTTCTCGTACTCGGCGAACATGCCCTGGAACTGGACCATCAGCTGGTCCTCGGGGCTGTCGCCGCGTGGGCCGCGGACGAACTCCACCCGGGTGCCTGCCCGGGCGAACTCCTCGACCAGCAGGGCCTGGTAAGCGAACTTGCGGGCGAGGCGGTCGGGCGCATAGCACAGCACCACATCCACGCCGACCTGGGCGACCAGGTCGCGCAACCGCTCCAGCGCGGGCCGCACCAGGGTCGCCCCGGAGTGCCCCTCGTCCTCGAACACCCACTCCTCGGGCAGCTCAAGACGCTGTTCTGCGACGTGCGCGCGCAGGGCCGCGGTCTGCGAGCTGATCGTCTGGTCCTTCTTCTGCCGGGCCGAGGACACCCGGGCGTAGATCGCCACGCTGGTCATCGCTCACTCCTGCCTGCTCCAGGCGATCCCGTATCCGGGCCCGCCGCTGCGGAACCAACGCCGCATAGGCCGCGGACAAGTCCGCCGCCGCATGACGGTCGAAGACCGCCTCCACCTCCACCGGCCGGCCGCTCACCTGCCCGGCCGCCCCTCCGGGGCACCCCGCTCAAGGAATTCGGCCAGGGCCTGGGCCACCACCGCGGAGATCGCCCGGTCGCTCTCGTGGGCACGGGCGCGGATCTGTCCTGCCAGCAATTCCGGCAGCTTGACAGTGAACACCACGCTCGACTCGGGGACTTCGAGATGTCCAGCGGCCATGGCCTGCTCCAGATACCGGCGTGCCTGACGCACCGACACCCCGTACCTACTCGCCAACGTGCGGGCGGCTGCGGCCACGGGCGCACCCGCCCCGACCAGATCCGCGGCGGCGTTGACCCGCCGGGCGTACTCGACGCTATCGACACGATCACCACGCACCATGTCACAAACCTACTACCCATTGTGACGCTCCTTACCCTCCGCGCGAGGAAGGAGTTCCAAGCGCCGGTAGCCGAGCGTCACCTCGAAGCAGAAGTTGCCCATTGCGTTGGGGGCGTGATGGCTCTTCGTCTGGCCAACCTCCTGGAAAGGCCCCGGCTTCCGGGCCGACGCCGAGGAACGGCGATCGGAGCCGCAATGGGCGGCCCGCAGGACGATCCGCCCGTCACCGTCCGCGACGCCGGGCGGTGTTCACTCGTTCGGCTGGTCGACGGATACGGCACCGGTGCTTCGTGGCGTCGGCCGGGAGAATCCCGCGTGGAGCGTTCTCGCCGCGTGGTGCCTTCCTTCTCCACGGAACCTGCCCGGTGCGGACGGCTCCTGTCGGCCCAGCGGGTGGTGTCGTGGCGGAGGGCTTCTTTGATGGTGCGGGTGAGCGACGGTCCGGCAGTACGCAGGGCGTGCAGCCCCTGGTGGCCCACGGCCGAGCGGGCGGCTGTGGCGTGGGCACGCCGGTGGGGGCTGGCGGTGGAGGACTTCGAGGTACGGCGGCTGGCACGCATGGGGCACGGCCGGATGGCTGGTCGCGTGGCTCCGGGAGCCTCTCCCGGGGAGCTGGAACTGCTGGCTTGCTGGGGGGCGTTCATCACGCTCGTCGACGACGGCTTCGACCGGCCCGGTGGTGTCTCGTCGGCCTCGGAAACCCGGTCCGTACTCGATCCCCTGGTCGCGGTGGTCACCGGCGCAGGGACGGGGGCGCGGACGCCGGCGGTCGCGGCTCTGCGGGACCTGTGGCAGCGGACGATGGTGGGGACCGAGCCGGCGTGGTGCGCACGCTTCGCCGCGGCGTACGCGTCGTTCGCGGAAGCGACCTTCCAGGAGCTGCGGTGGCGGGAGGAGGGCCACATGCCCTCCTCGGAGGAGTACGTCCGGCTGCGCCGTCTCACGATCACCGTGGAGCCCCTGCTGCTGGTGGCCGAGCGCTCCTCGTGGACGCCGGCGGGCGCGAAGGACGCCGAGGCGCTGTACGCGGCCTGTGCCGATGTCGTCGCCTGGACCAACGACCTGTTCGACGCCGGATCGGAGCGTCCGGGACAGATCGGGCTGGTCGACGTGCTGGCCCGGGAGCGGGGCGTCGGCCGCGGCGAGGCGGCAGCAGCCGCCCGCGCGATGCTGGAGGAGAGGCTGGACGAGTTCGAGACGGCCGCCGCGCGGGTGCCGGCCGCCGGCTCCCGGTCGCGAGCCGGACTGATCCGCACGTTCCTGGACGGCACGGTCGCCTGGCAGTACGAGACACAGCGTTACCGCGCCACGCTGCCTTCCCAGCGCGGGGGACGAGAGCCCCGGGCGGACCGGGTCGAAGCGGCCATAGGTGCGCTGGAGCGGCGGCTGGTGCTGGCAGTCGCGCCCGGCGGGGACCTGCCGGACCGGTGCGCGAGCCGTGTCCTGGAAACCTCCCTGTTCCTGGCCCTCCTCCGGGCCCGCGGCAGCCATGGGCACGAGCAGCGGCAGCTGACCCGCTACCTCGAAGAGCGCCGCCCGGACGCCGATCCGCTCGACGCCTTGCTGATCGACGCCTGCCTGCGTCCGCACACCCTGCCCACCGACGCCGCCGGCGCCACACGTCCCCTGGCCGGTGGTCTTTCGCAGGCAACGGGAAGCCGCGGCCGGTTCAAGCGCAGTGTGCTGCACGCCGTGCTCCATCTGCTGGGGGGCCTGCGCCTGGACGCCGCCGACGCCCCGCCCCCGGCCGCCACCCCCGCACTGTCCACCTTCACTCTGCTGAACCAGCTGGCGGTACGAGCCGTCTATGCCCAGGCCACCGGCTACCCGCACGCGCTCTCCACCCGTGAGCGCTTCCAGTTGTCCGACCTGCTGGCCGACGCCGGGGGAAGACTGCTGTGGGAGGCCAGCGCCAGCACCCACTTGCTCGGGCTCAACACCCTGCAGTCCTTCCGCCCCGGCCACCCGCTGATCGACGACGCCGTGACCGGTCTGCTGTTTGCGCGTGACGCCGACGGTGGGGTGCCGTTCCTCGACAGCCAGGACATGTGGAACACAGCCTTGGGCGGCCTGGTGTTCCTCAGCCGTCCCGCGCTACGGCCGTACACGGCGCGGATGGGCGCGTTCGTCGCCGCCCACCAGGCGTCCGACGGCGGATGGCCCTTCGCGAGCGGGGTACGCCAGACCGATGTCGACACCACCTGCCGTGCCATGGAGTTCCTCCAGGCCCTGGACCCGCACCGCTACCGCCACCACCTGCAACGGGGTGCCGCCTACCTCGCCGCGATGGCCGGTCCCGACGGCGGCTTCCCCACCTGGATGGAGAGCGACCGTGCCGATCTGGACATGACCGCGGGCGCCGTCCTCGCCCTCGCCCCGCACGGTCCGGACCACCACCGCCTCGTCACCACCGCCACCCGCTTCATCCTCGACGCCCAGCACCCCGACGGCACCTTCACGCCTGGTTGGACCGTAAGCGAATCGAGCGTCATCCTGCGCGCCGTCGACGCGCTCGACGCGGCACGCGCCGTCCCGGCCGCCGACCTCGCAGGGATCGAAGCCGCGACCGCCCGGGCCGCAGCCCGACTGATCGCCACTCAGCAGCCCGACGGGGGCTGGGGCCATACGCCGGACAGCGCCAGCGACGCCCTCTCCACCGCACAGGCTCTCCCCGTCGTCGCCCGGTATGGTCCGCCCCACGCCACAACCGCCGCCACCGCCTACCTCCTCGCCGGCCAGAGCGAAGACGGTTCCTTCCCCTCCCCGCCCGACCAGGTCGGCCCCCGCCCCCTTCCCTTCGACTACCCGGTCATCTCGGATCTGTTCGCACTCGCCGCCCTCGACCGGATCTCTCGTCTCCGCAGGACCGGCCCAGACCTGTACGACGCCCCAGGCCCTGTACAGCCCGTGCCGGTAGAACCTCCCCAGCCGCGTCCCTCGACCCGGGTCGTGCCCAGTGGGACGTCGGCAAGGTGACCGCTGCGGCCGCGGAATAGATCACGGAAATGGTGGCACCCACTCAGCGGCCGAGCCACGGGATCCCCGGGGAAGGGACTCACCCACCACCCCGTGGCTCGTTCCGGTCGGGAGGATCGGTTGATCCTGATCGACGGAGAGAGCGGTAGCCCCCTGGCGTCATCGTAAAGGCACGGCAAAACACGCTCGTCAAGCGCGTATCGCGACCGGTTGAGCGACGCATTTCGGACGTTCCAGCCGCCGGGCCCCAGATGCACTGGACGGCGCCACAACGCCCCCTATGCTTCTACAGATCTGTAGAACGCGGAGTGCTCACGGCCGATGATCCCGGCCCTCACCCGCGGCCTTCCCCTGCCTCAACGCACGCACATAAGGGAGTGGACGCCACGATGGTGTTCAAACGGCTGCTCGGCTCGCTCGGCGTGGGCGGCCCCATGGTGGACACGGTCCTCGCGCCGGGCGCGGTGCTGCCCGGCGGCGGGCTCTCGGGCGAGGTCCGCCTGACCGGCGGCGGCGCGGACTTCGACATTGAGCACATCACCCTGGAACTGGTCGCCCGGGCGGAGGCCGAGTACGAGGACGGCGAGAGCCATGGGACCGTCGCCTTCGACCGGTACGTCGTCGGCGGCGGCTTCCGCCTCGCGGAGGGTGAACACCGCAGCGTCCCCTTCACCGTGAACCTGCCGTGGGAGACGCCGATCACCGAACTGTACGGACAGCAGCTGGGCATCGTCCTGGGCGTGCGCACCGAGCTGTCGGTGGCCGGCGCGAAGGACAAGGGCGACCTGGACACGCTCACCGTCGGCCCGCTGCCCGCGCAGGAAGCGGTCCTCGAAGCCTTCGGACAGCTCGGCTTCGGCTTCAAGTCCGCCGACCTCGAATACGGCCGCATCGGCGGCACCGGCCAGCGGCTCCCCTTCTACCAGGAGATCGAGCTGACTCCGGCGCCCCAGTACGCCCACGCGGTCAACGAGATCGAGGTGACCTTCCTCGCCACGCCCGGCGGCATGGAGGTGATCCTGGAGGCCGACAAGCGCGGCGGCCTCCTCTCCTCCGGTCACGACGCACTCACCCGTTTCACCGTCTCCCACGACGACGTTCCTCACCACAACTGGAAAGACCTGGTCGACGGCTGGGTCCGCGAACTGATCGAGCACCGCTCGTCGTACGGCTCCAACTCGTCGTACGGACAGGTCGGTTACAGCCACCATGGTGAGGCTCACCACGGCGACCACGGCGACCACGGCCACCACGGCCACCACCAGGAGCATCACCACGACGGTCGCCGGTCCGGTCCCGGTTTGGGAACCGCCATCGCGGCGGGCGCGGCCGGACTCGCCGTCGGCGTGGTCGGCGGCATGGTCGCCGCTGAAGTCGTGGACGAGGTGGGGGACTTCTTCGAAGGGGACGGCGAGGGCGAGGGAGGCGAGGACTGACCATGTTCGGCATCAGCGAGATCGCGATCATCCTCATCGTCGTCATACTCGTCGTCGGCGCGAAGAAGCTGCCCGAACTCGCCCGCAGCGCGGGCAAGTCGGCCCGGATCTTCAAAGCCGAAGCGCGGGCCATGAAGAACACGGACGCGGACAACACCACGGAACCGGCGCCCCGTGTCATTTCCGGCGAGACGCTCCCCCCTCGGAGCCCTGAGCAGGGCACGCGCCCTCAGTGACGCGTGCCCTACGGACGGTGTGTGCGGCTGCGCCCACAGCCGCGCACACCGCCCCGCACGTTCACCGAGAAACCGGAACGCCGGTGCGCGGGTCGGCTTCTCCACGGAAATGCGGGGTGCGCCCGTCGGGGGTCACCCCGCGGTGACCTTGGCCGCAAAGGCATCCAGATTGTCCGACATGCGCGCGAGGCGTTCGTCCATGGTCAGGGACTCCTCGTACCGCGCGTAACGCAGCTTCGGCTGCCGCTTGCCGCGCAGATACAGGGGGCAGGCGAGGTCTCCACAGATGTAGATACCGACCGTGTTGCCCTCGCGGCCCCGGGCGCCCGCCAAAGGGGCGGCGAGCAGGGAGACCCCGGAGGAGGCGTGGCCGGTCAGGCAGATCTGGCACATGCTGGACTTCACGGCGCTGGTGCGCCTCGCGGAGGGTATCCGCAGAGAGACCCCCAACGGGCCCTGTGGCCGGGGCAGCACGAGATGCGCCCTGAGCGGCGCTCCCGGATCCACCCACCCCAGGAAGTCCAGGTCCTCCCAGGGCAGTTCTGCGAAGTCGAGCGACAGCCGAAGCCGCGCCGCGTCGCCCTTGGTGCAGTTCACGAAGGATGAGCGGATCTGTTTCTCACTGAGCGGTTCCACGGGCGTCGACCCTACGTCTGCCCCGGCCTGCACGCATCTCAATATCCGACCCGGCCCGCACGCATCTCCGATGTCCGACCCGGCCCGCACGCATCTCCGTTGTCCGCCCCGGCCCGCACGCATCTCCGATGTCCGCTTGATCCGCCGGGCAGCGCCTGCCGCCGCCCGGAGTTCCGCCACGCTCGGTACGAATCTCATGACAGTCCGAGAGCACTCATGGCCACCTCGTGCGATACGAGCACGCGGGAGCGGGTCACGGCTTCTTCAACACCGACACGGAGCATCCGCCCGAAATGCACCCTTCGCACTCGCATGCGAATCTGAAGTTGCCCGTCGTCCGAGAACCGCTACAGGAGGCACGATCGTGGGCAAGAAGCAGAGTCGGCAGAACCGCGGTGCCCGCACCGGCGGCCATGAACGCAGCGCTGCTCCGGAGACGAAGGAACAGACGCAGCGAACGACTGACCAGGACACGGTGCACGCGATCTCAGAACAGGTCTCCCATCGGAAGCAGCGAAGGTTCGGCCACAACTGATCCTGGGAGATCTACGACAACCGCCCTCTGCGGTGGCACCCGGCACGGGTGCCACCGCAGAGGGCGGTTTTGTTTGAACCGGCCGTACGCGCGATGCATGCAGGAGCACGGGGTGTCCGACTTCTCCGGCACCGGCACCGGCGGCCACTTCCAGGAATCCGCCTGGGACGCGACATCGGCGGGTGCCGAGCGAACCGCGCGCGTGCGCCCCGGCCATCGGCATCCCGGAGGACGCGGCCACGCCCGAGGGCTGAGGCAGCGGGAGCCGCGGACGTCGTGGAGGGCGCGGGCGAACGGCCGGCGGCGGAAGCGGGCATGGCAGCGGGCGGCGCTGACCGGGAGGACCTGGCCCGGTCGATGGCCGAACGGCCGCCGACGACCGCCTGAACCTCGAGAGAGGCATCGCCGGACATCGGATGCGTGACACCCCCCGCACCCGATCTCCCGTCCCCAGAAACGGAATTCGGCCCCGCCGCAAAGCCAGGTGAATGCCACCGGCCGAGCACGTACGCAGGAAGCAGCGCCGGCAGGCATGCAGCCCTCCGGGCGCGCCGCACTCCCCGGACACCCCACGCCATCCGGAACCACCGGGCGGCCCCTCACGGATGGCGCGACGGCCCCGAAGGTACGCGTATCCGGCAAGGCCGCACGAGCCTCCGCTCGCACCATTCGAGGTGCGTCCGGAGGTTTATCTACGCGCGGAGCTTCGATGCCCGAACGATCATTCGGGCATATCAGACCAGTTCTTCTCCAGCTATTACCGGCGGGTACCAAGAGCTGCTAGAAACATGGCGCTCCATCAACCCCCCACCCACCCCCCACACTTCGGAGGGCTGACAGCCATGTCAGTACGGAGATTCTGGGCGTCCGCATCCACTCTGCTCCTCGCCGCCGTGGCCGCTCTGGGCGTCGCCCAGCCGGCCTCGGCAACCTCCTCGGCCGCCGCCGGCGGGTACGTCGCTCTCGGCGACTCGTACTCGTCCGGCGTCGGCGCGGGGAGCTATCTGTCCAACAGCGGCGACTGCCGCCGCAGCACCAACGCCTACCCCTATCTCTGGGCAGCTGCGAACTCACCTTCGTCCTTCGCCTTCGTCGCCTGCTCTGGCGCCACGACGAGTTCGGTGGCCGGCAGCCAGTTGGGCGCGCTGAACTCGTCCACCGGCCTGGTCAGCGTCACCGCCGGCGGCAACGACGTCGGCTTCGCCGATGTCATGCAGGACTGTGTGCTGTCCAGCGAGGCCACCTGCCTGAGCAGTGTCCGATCGGCCGTCTCGCAGATGCAGAACTCGCTGCCGTCCGGCCTGGGTTCGCTCTACAGCGCCATCCGTTCGCGGGCTCCGCAGGCGCATGTCGTGGTGCTGGGCTACCCGCGCTTCTACCAGTTGAGCGGGACCTGCATCGCCGGGCTCACGGAGAACGAGCGGGCGGCCATAAACAATGCGTCCGATGTCCTGAACGGCGTCATCGCCAAGCAGGCGGCCAACGCCGGGTTCACGTTCTCCAGCGTGGTGGACGAGTTCACCGGGCACGAGCTGTGCTCCGGTAACGCATGGCTCCACAGTGTGTCGATCCCCGTCTACAACTCGTACCACCCGAAGGCCGCCGGACAGTCGGGCGGCTACCTTCCGGCCTTCCGCTCGGCCGCGTAGGACGCGGACGAGGGAGGTAGGACCGGCGGGTACGGACGTACAGAGGTACAGAGGTACAGCCGGCGATACAGAGATGCGGCGGGCTGCCGGGAGCGGGTGCTTCCGGTAGCCCGCCACAGGTCTGTGGCGGTTCCGGTTCCGGTTCCCGTTCAGCTTCAGGTTCCCGTTCAGGTTCCGGTTCCGGTTCCGGTTCCGGTTCCGGTGCGGGTGCAGGTGCAGGTGCAGGCAAGTCGCTTCCGGTACGGGCGTTGGTGTCCGAGCGGTGCGGAGCAGGTGCCGCGCGGGTGGCGGTCGTGGAGGCCCGGTTACGCGGTCTCGGCCGGCCGCGACGCCTTGATCGAGTACATCAGCGGGATGCGTGGACGGTCGGCGGGGAAACGGAAGGAGCCGTCGTCCTGCCGCTCCAGCGTAGAGAAACGGGCGAAGAGCGAGATGTCGTGCTCGTGCAGGAACTCGATGCGCAGCCCGGCGGCGGCCAGCGCCGACACCACGTCGCCGATCGGGTGCTGCCATTCGACGCTGCGATTGTGGACGGTCGGTGCGTCGAAGTCGGCGTACGTGCCCGGCGTCTCGTCCACCCACGCGTCGCGGCTGAAGTAGTCGTGCACGACCTTCGTACCGGTCGAGTCGTCGAGACAGTCCGTGATCGGGTGGAACTCCGCGAGGTAGAGGAATCCCCCGGGCGCCACGAGTGAAGCTGCCGTCTCGGCCCAGCGCCGGGTGTCGGGCAGCCAGTTCAGCGCGCCGACGCCGGTGTAGACGATGTCGTACGAGGAGTCCGGGACGGCCTCTGCCGCGTCATGGACATCGGCCGTGACGAACGCCGCCCGGTCCTGGGTGAACCCGAGCTCGCGGGCCAGGCCGCGCGCCGTCTCGACGGCCGGTTCGGAGAAGTCCAGACCGACGACGTGCGCGGCGCCGTGCCGGGCCCAGGAGAGGGTGTCGACCCCGATGTGGCACTGCAGATGCAGCAGTGACTTGCCCGTGACGTCCCCGACCTCGGCGCGTTCGAAGTCGCGCAGCGCGTCCTTGCCGGCGCGGAAGGCGTCGAGGTCGTAGAAGTCGCTCACGGCATGGATGGGGACCCGCTCGTCCCAATGGGCACGGTTGGCCCGCTGCCAGTCGTCGGGGGTCGATGCATGCATGCCCGGGAGGTTATCCACAGGCTGAGGGCAATGCGAACGGATTGTCGGCGTTCCGGCGCAGAATGGGGGACATGACTGAGACCACTGGCTCGACGGCACCGTCCGCACAGGCGACGACCGTTTCCCTGCCCGCGAGCGCCTCCATGCCGGAGTGGGAGCAGCGTTTCCGGGCGCCGCGGGTGTCGTTGCCCGACTGGGCCGAAGACGCGCCGCACCGCGCCCTGTTCGTCTCCAACGCCACAGGTACGTACGAGCTGTACGCATGGGACCGTGCCACCGGCGAGCAGCGCCAGGTGACCGACCGGCCGAACGGGACGACGGACGGTGTGCTGACGCCGGACGGCGAGTCGATCTGGTGGTTCAGCGACACCGACGGGGACGAGTTCGGAGTGTGGATGCGCCAGCCGTTCCACGGCGGCAGCGGGGGCGAGGGCGAGGACACGGTGGACGAGCCGGCGGCACCCGGCCTCGGTGCCTCGTACCCGGCCGGGCTCGCGATCGGACGCGACGGCACGGCGGTGATCGGCCGTTCGACGGACGAGGACGGGACGACGATCCATGTCGTACGGCCCGGGGCCGCACCCGTCGAGATCTACCGGCACCGGGAGTCGGCGGGCGTCGGTGACCTCTCGTACGACGGGACGCTGATCGCCCTGGAGCACACCGAGCACGGCGATGCGATGCACTCCGCGCTGCGGGTGGTCCGGCCGGACGGGTCGACGGTCGCCGAACTGGACGACACCGAGGGCGGTACGAGGGAGCTGGGCCTGTCCGTGCTGGGCTTCGCCCCTGTCCCCGGGGACACGAGGCTGCTGGTCGGGCATCAGCGACGGGGCCGCTGGGAGCCGATGATCTGGGATCCGCTGACGGGCGTGGAGACGGACCTCGCGATCGATCTGCCCGGTGATGTGAGCGCCGAGTGGTATCCGGACGCCTCCGCGCTGCTCATCGTGCACGGCTTCGAGGCCCGCAGCGACCTGTGGCGGTACGAACCGGGGTCCGGTGGTGCTCCCGTGCGGGTGGAGACTCCCGCCGGTTCGGTGTCGGGTGCCACGGCCCGGCCGGACGGCACGGTGGAGTACCTGTGGTCATCGGCCGCGCAGCCGCCCGTCATCAGGTCCACCTCGGGCGCTGTGGTGCTCGATCCGCCCGGCTTGAAGGCTCCGGCTTCCGTGCCGGTGGAGGACGTGTGGGTGGACGGGCCCGGTGGCCGCGTCCACGCGCTCGTACAGCGCCCCGCCGCCCCGGCCGAGGGGCCGTTCCCCACCGTCTTCGAGATCCACGGCGGCCCGACCTGGCACGACAGTGACGCCTTCGCCTCCGGTCCCGCCGCCTGGGTGGACCACGGCTACGCGGTCGTCCGGGTCAACTACCGCGGCTCCACCGGATACGGCCGCGCCTGGACGGACGCGCTCAAGCACCGGGTCGGCCTGATCGAGCTGGAGGACATCGCCGCGGTGCGGGAGTGGGCGGTGAAGTCCGGGCTCGCGGACCCGGAGATGCTGGTCCTGGCCGGTGGCTCCTGGGGCGGCTATCTGACCCTGCTCGGCCTCGGTACGCAGCCGGACGACTGGGCCCTGGGCCTGGCGGCGGTCCCGGTCGCCGACTACGTCACGGCGTATCGCGACGAGATGGAGGACCTGAAGGCGATGGACCGCACGCTGCTGGGAGGCACGCCGGAGGAGGTTCCCGAGCGCTTCGAGGCCTCGTCCCCGCTGACGTACGTCGACGCCGTCCGGGCGCCGGTCTACATCTCGGCGGGCGTCAACGACCCGCGCTGCCCGATCCGCCAGGTCGAGAACTACGTGGACCGGCTGAAGGGCCGTGACGCGGTGCACGAGGTCTACCGGTACGACGCGGGGCACGGTTCGCTCGTCGTGGAGGAGCGGATCAAGCAGGTCCGCCTGGAACTCGACTTCGCCCGACGCCACCTGGCCCCGCAGTCGGGCCCGTCCAGCGAGTAGGGGCTTCTGTTCCGTCCTGGGCTTCTGTTCCGTCCTGGGCTTCTGGTCCGCCCGGCTGCTGTTCCCGTCCTGGGCGTCCGTTCCGTCCGGTACGGGCGACCGCCACCGGGCGTCGGTCGGCACCCCGCGCCGGGCGGCCGGAGCGGGGACCGTACCGTGGAGGTGTGTACCGGTTCCTGCTGACCCCACGATGGTGGGGGATCAACCTCTTCGTCGTGCTGGCCATTCCGTTCTGCGTCTTCATGGGCACCTGGCAGCTCGGCCGCTTCGAGGACCGCGTGCAGACGCATGCCGCCGCCGAGAAGCAGCCCGCTCCGGGTACGAGGGCCGCCAAGCCGATCGACGACCTCCTGCCCGTGGACACGGTGACGTCCGGCCGCCCCGCGACCGCGACCGGCCGGTACGCCGACCAGTTCCTGGTGCCCGGCCGGGAGTTGGACGACAAGAGCGGCTTCTACGTCCTGAACCTGCTCCGTACGGACAGCGGCAAGGCCCTGCCCGTGGTGCGCGGCTGGCTGCCCGGCGAGCCCGGCCGCACCGCCGTGCCCGCCGTACCGACCGGCAAGGTCACGGTCACCGGCGACCTCCAGGCGTCCGAGAACGCCGGCACGGCGGGCGTCGACGCGACGGGCGGGCTCCCGCACGGACAGGTCGGCATGATCAGCGCCGCGTCCCTGGTCAACCTCGTCCCGTACGACGTCTACGACGCCTGGGTGACGCTCCAGGACACCGGCGCCGTCGGCGCGCTGCGCCCCGTACCGGCCGCCGCGCCGCAGGGCACCGGGCTCGATCTGAAGGCCTTCCAGAACCTCGGCTACACCGGGGAGTGGTTCGTCTTCGCCGGGTTCGTGCTCTTCATGTGGTTCCGGCTGCTCCGCCGCGAAGCCGAAGCGGCGCGCGACCTGAAGCTGGGCCTCGTCGCAGACACGGATGGGGTTGCGGGCCCGGATGCGGCTGCCGGCCCGGATGGGGGTGCGGCTGCGGGCCCGAGCGCCAAGAGCGGCGCGGTCACCCGCCCGGTGGATCCCGCCGACCCCGACGTGAGCGTCGGCGCCGTCTGAGGACGTACACACGTGAGGGGGTCCACCCGCCGAATCGGTTGGTGGACCCCCTCACGCATGCGTCATACGCCGTGCACCGAAAACCGCGCCGTGCCCGCGCCCAGCGTCACGTGGCGGGGGCCAGCACCCCGGTCCGGTAGATCGTGCCCGCGCAAGCGTTGGTGATCTTCGTCTCCGCGACCGGCGCACCCGCCTCCGGCGTGTGTGTGACGGCGACACTGCCGTCCAGCGCCCCGTCGCCGTCCTCGCTGCCGGACTGCGGATTCATGTCGGCGGACCCGTCCGCGCCGCCCGTACCGGGACCGGCGGCGGTGGCGCCGCCCGTGCCGTCCGCGCCGCCCGTCGGGGTCGGGCTCGGTGAGCCTCCGGCGGTCGGGCAGATGTCCTTCGGCACCCAGGCGAACTTCACCTCGTACGCCATGGACGGCTTCAGCAGCACCGTCCCCTGCTCCTGCGAGGGGTCGGGCAGCCCGGACGCCGCGTCACCCGCCGTGTGCTGGACAACCGTGATAGCGGCCGGGTCGGCCGCACCCATCGCCTGAAAGCCCACGCTTCCGCTGCTGCTCACCGAACAGTCCGTGCCGGAGACGTTGACGATCCGGAAGGTGCCGTACACCGTGCCGTCGGCACTCGCCGCGCCCGTCTCGGCCGAGGCGACCGAGAGCTGCCCCGGGTCGCAGTCCGGCTGGGACGCCGCCTCGGACGCGGTCGGGTCGGCGACCCCGCCGGCCAGCCCGCCGTCGGTGTCCTGGCCGCGGCCGTCGGACGGGCTGCCCGTGCTCGCGGGACGGTTCGGGCCGCCGTCGGCCGGCCCGTCGCTGCCACCGCCGTCGCTCTTCCCACCGGTCCCCGAATCCCTCTCGGTGCCGTTGCCGCCCTGCGCCTGCTCGCCGTGTCCGGCTATCGCGGGATTGGCGGCGTTCGAACCGTCGGAGTTCGCCACATGGACGAAGGCCGGGACGGCCGTGCCGATGAGCAGTGCCGCCGCCGCCATGCCGACGGCGGCCTGCCGTCGCCTGGCGCGCCGGGCGGGCACCGCTCGCTGCAGAAGGTCGAGCGTGCCGTCGCCGGGTTCGATGTGCTCGACGGCCCCGTGCAGCATGCGGCGCAGCGCGACCTCGTCCATGTCCGCACCATCGCCCGCACCCGGGTTCACCTGCGAGGCGCTCTCCGACCCACGTTCCTGCGACCCACTCTTCTCCGGCCCGCGCTCCTGCGGCCCGTCGCGCTCCGACCCGTCGCGCTCCGGCCCGTCGCGCTCCGGCCCGTCGTTCACCATTTCGCTTCCAGTCAGGTCATTCCAAGGCTCACGATCACGGCCGATCTCACGGCCGTTCTCGTGGCCGTTCTCACGGCCGTTCTCGTTCCTGTGGTCGCGCCGGCTCATACCTGCGCCTCCATCACGACGCGCAGCGCCGCGATCCCACGCGAGCCGTAGGCCTTGACCGAGCCCAGGGATATGCCCAGTGTCTCGGCCACCTGAGCCTCCGTCATGTCCGCGAAGTAACGCAGCACCAGAACCTCCCGCTGGCGCCGTTGCAGCCCCCGCATCGCCTTGATCAGCGCGTCCCGCTCCAGTTGGTCGTACGCGCCCTCCTCCGCGCTCGCCATGTCCGGCATGGGCTTGGAGAGCAGCTTCAGCCCGAGGATGCGGCGGCGCAGCGCCGAGCGCGACAGGTTGACGACGGTCTGGCGCAGATACGCGAGTGTCTTCTCGGGTTCCCGTACCCGGTTCCGCGCCGAGTGCACGCGGATGAACGCCTCCTGCACGACGTCCTCACACGAGGCGGTGTCGTCCAGGAGCAGAGCCGCGAGGCCGAGCAGCGAACGGTAGTGGGCGCGGTAGGTCTCGGTGAGATGGTCGACCGTGGTTCCGGCAGCCACGCCCTCCTCAGCGCCCTCGCGCTGCGACGGCAGCCGTGCGGGACGCGCCGCGGGCATGGGCGCGATCACCGGCATACCGCCGGGCGCGCGGGGCCGTCTGAGCGGCCGCACCGAAGCGCCGCGCAGGGGGCCCACCACTGTGATATCGAGAACCTCTGCCACGCCAGTTGGACACGTTTCTCCCCGTCAGGGTTGTACGCGCGCAGCACCGCGTTCAACACGGTGCGACATGCCCTCATACGTACCTGCTCTTCCCCGAATGCCCCAACTGTGCGCCCCGCCGCGCAAGAGGTGAACGCATAGACGCGCACTGTCCGGCCAGCGGTTGCAGCAGGCCGAAAGGTCATCGTCGGACACCCTGACACCCCAGCTCAAGAGGTTCAGACCTTCAACTTGCTCACAGGACATTCACAGAATGCGTATAAACAGGTCCGATCAGGAGCGATCAGGACCGAGGGAATTCGGCGGCCACCGATTCGGCGATCTGCGCCACGTTCAGCGCCGCGCCCTTGCGGAGGTTGTCGCCGCAGACGAACAGTTCCAGACCCCGGGGATCGTCCAGCGACCTGCGCACCCGTCCGACCCAGGTCGGATCGGTGCCCACGACGTCGGACGGTGTCGGGAAGTCCCCCGCCGCCGGACTGTCGTACAGCACCACGCCCGGGGCCGTCGCCAGGATCTCGTGGGCCCGGTCGACCGCGATCTCGTTCTCGAACCGCGCGTGCACGGACATCGAGTGCGTCGCGATCACGGGTACGTACACACACGTCGCCGCCACCCGCAGGCTCGGCAGATCCAGGATCTTGCGGCACTCCTCACGGATCGCCAGTTCCTCCGACGACCAGCCGTCACCGGCCTCGGTCCCGGCCCAGGGCACCACGTTGAGGGCCACCGGTGCGGCAAAGGGGCTGCCTCCGGCGTCGCCCACGGCCCGCCGTACGTCTCCGGGCTTCGTGCCCAACTCCGTACCGGCCACCATCGACAGCTGTTCGCGCAGCGCCGCAACGCCGTCGCGGCCCGCCCCGCTCACCGCCTGGTACGAGGAGACGACCAGTTCCCGCACGCCGAATTCGGCGTGCAGCGCGCCGACCGCGACGATCAGCGAGAGCGTCGTGCAGTTCGGGCTCGCGACGATGCCGCGCGGCCTGATCCGTACGGCATGCGGATTGATCTCGGGCACGACCAGCGGAACGTCCGCGTCCAGCCGGAACGCGGCGGAGTCGTCGATCACGACCGCGCCCTTGGCGGCGGCGATCGGCGCCCACTGCGCGGAGACGTCGTCGGGCACCAGGAACAGCGCCACGTCGACACCGTCGAAGACGTCCTCGGCGAGTTCGAGGACTTCGCTCTCCTCGCCGCGTACGACCAGCTTGCGGCCGGCCGAACGCGGCGAGGCGATCAGCTTCACCTCGCCCCAGACATCCGCGTGCTGCGAAAGGATCTGGAGCATGACGCCGCCGATCGCCCCGGTCGCTCCGACCACCGCGAGCGAAGGACGGCCCGCGGTCATCGGCCGGTGCCCCCGTAGACGACGGCCTCGTCGGAATCGCTGTCGAGACCGAAGGCGGTGTGTACGGCGCGCACGGCCTCGATGACATCATCGGCGCGGGTGACGACCGAGATGCGGATCTCGGATGTCGAGATCAGCTCGATGTTCACCCCGGCGTCCGAGAGCGCCTCGAAGAAGGCCGCCGTGACACCCGGGTTGGTCTTCATGCCCGCGCCGACCAGGGAGATCTTCGCGATCTGGTCGTCGTAGCGCAGCGACTCGAAGCCGATGGTGCCGCGGTTGCGCTCCAGGGCGTCGATGGCCTTGCGGCCCTCGGCCTTCGGCAGCGTGAACGAGATGTCGGTCAGACCGGTCGACGCGGCGGAGACGTTCTGCACCACCATGTCGATGTTGACCTCCGCGTTCGCGATGGTGCGGAAGATCGCGGCGGCCTCGCCCGGCTTGTCGGGTACGCCGACGACGGTGATCTTGGCCTCGGAGACGTCATGGGCGACTCCGGAGATGATCGCGTGCTCCACCTTCTGGTCCCCTTGCGGCTCGTTGCTGACCCAGGTTCCGCGCAGTCCGGAGAAGGACGAGCGGACGTGGATCGGGATGTTGTAACGGCGTGCGTACTCCACGCACCGGTGCAGCAGCACCTTGGAGCCGGACGCGGCCAGCTCCAGCATGTCCTCGAAGGAGATCCAGTCGATCTTCCGGGCCTTCTTCACGACCCGCGGGTCGGCGGTGAAGACACCGTCCACATCGGTGTAGATCTCACAGACCTCGGCATCCAGCGCGGCCGCGAGCGCGACGGCGGTGGTGTCGGACCCGCCGCGGCCGAGCGTGGTGATGTCCTTCTTGTCCTGGGACACACCCTGGAACCCCGCGACGATCGCGATGTTCCCCTCGTCCAGCGCCGTACGGATACGGCCCGGCGTCACATCGATGATGCGCGCTTTGTTGTGGACCGAGTCGGTGATGACGCCTGCCTGGCTGCCCGTGAACGACTGGGCCTCGTGGCCCAGGTTTTTGATCGCCATCGCCAGCAGGGCCATGGAGATCCGCTCTCCGGCGGTCAGCAGCATGTCGAACTCACGCCCGGCAGGGATCGGGGATACCTGCCCAGCGAGATCGATCAACTCGTCCGTCGTGTCGCCCATCGCTGACACCACGACAACCACCTGGTTGCCGTTCTTCTTGGCATCGACGATTCGCTTGGCGACGCGCTTGATGCCTTCGGCATCGGCTACGGAGGAGCCTCCGTACTTCTGCACGACAAGGCCCACGTGCGCTCCTCGCTCAGTCCATTACTGCGGTCGGCTCAGTTTAACGAGCAGTCCGGAATCGCCCCGTCGATACCACATTGTGAGATATCCCGCTCAGTACGTGATCATCGGCGCGTCGCTCCGAACTGCTCGTACGGGGCTGCTGCCCGCCGATCGGGCCCGCACTCCCGTATGTGGTCCAGCCCACACGCACGGTGCGCCGGGTCCACGATGCACGAGCAGTCCACCTCCAGCGTGGACCGGAACCCCACGGTCCGCCCTTCGGAGGCCTCCACCATGCGTACGCCGCTCCGCACATTCCCCGCGCTCCCCGCGCTCCCCGTGCTCACTCCGGTAATACGGGGCCCCGACTGCTGACGCCACACCCGGCGTGCCGCACCCGAGCGGGTGGATGCACTCCTGAAGCAGCCGGGCCATCACCCCGGCCATCCCTTCCACCGGCTGCCGCACGGCGGTCAGAGAGGGCCTGCACGTGACGGCCACGCTCGAACCGTCGAAACCGACCACGACTACGTCGTGCGGCACACGTCTGCCCTGCTCCCGCAGCACCTGGCACACGCCCTGGGCCATGAGGTCGTTGGCCGCGAACACCCCGTCGATCCCCGGGTGCTCGCTCAGCAGCCTGCCATGGCCTCCGCGCCGCTGTCGCGCGTGAACCCGCCCTCGGCACGGGCGCGAACCGACGATACGCACCGCCCCACCCCCTTGAATGCCCCATGTGTGACCCATGAGGTGGGTGGGGGCACATGTGAAGGAGGTGGGGACACATTCCCTGAACGTGCCGCCACCCCCCTCGTTCATCTCCTGGCCGCACCCACTACCGCAGCATGCTGATCTCCTCGTCGGTGAGCGCACCGGAGAAGGCCCGGACCTGGTCGACGGCCCCGTGCAGGTACTCGCCCCACCCGTCGCGGTCGGACAGCGCCTCGTCGCAGCCGACGCGGGGGTGACGTCCACGCAGCGGACCTCCGCCACCCCGTGAACGCGTTCGACGAGGCGTCTGGACGGCTGTGTGTCACGTTGCCGCGAGGGGCCGGGGCGCATCCCGCCCGGGGCGCGTCCCGCCGGGCGTCGCCCGCTACTGCACCGGCCGCTACTGCACGGGCCGCAGTCCCAGCGGTCCCGCGATCTCCTCCGCCATCACCCGGCCCGCCTCCTCGGCCAGGTCGTCGTCGACCGCATCCGAGTCCGTGTCCAGCCCGTCCAGTTCCTGGAGGGGCTGGTTGAGCCGGATGTGGGCGATCAGGGACTGGAGGGCGCGCAAGGTGGCGGATGCGGTGGAGCCCCAGTTGGAGAAGTAGGAGAACTGCCACCACCACAGGGCCTCGGTCGTGCGGCCCTCTTCGTAGTGGGCCAGGCCGTGGCGCAGGTCGGTGACCAGGTCGGCCAGGCCGTCGGAGATACGGGCCGGGACCGGGGCCTTGCGCGGCTCGTACGGGTCGAAGACCTCGGAGTAGACATCGATCGGCTCCAGCAGGGCGGCGAACCGCTCGCGCAGACCGTCGGCGTCCGGCTCCGCGCCGAGATCCGGCTCGTAGCGCTCGTCGGGGACGATGTCCTCGTACGCGCCGAGCCTGCCGCCCGCCAGCAGCAGCTGGGAGACCTGGAGCAGCAGGACGGGGACGGCCTCCTCGGGCTCCTCGACCTTGGACACCTCGGTGACCGCGACGATGAACGTCTTGATCTGGTCGGCGATCTGGACGGCGAAGTCGTCCGGATCCTGCGTGACGGAGTTCAGCGTGGCGTCAGACATCGAGGGGACCTCCCGTGGGCACGGTCGCGAACGGTGAGAAGAACATAGCGTCGCTGAACGTAAAGCCGTCGTGAGTCGACGCAAGAACATCAGACGTCGCGGTCGTGAAGGCATCACGCATCGTGAAAGCACCAGACGTCGTGCAGGCATCACACATCGTGGAGGTGTCAGACATCGAGCAGGCGCCTCCCCTCGAAGGCGCGGCCCAGGGTGACCTCGTCCGCGTACTCCAGATCGCCGCCGACCGGCAGACCACTGGCCAGTCTGGTGACCCGCAGGCCCATCGGCTTGATCATCCGTGCCAGGTACGTCGCGGTGGCCTCGCCCTCCAGGTTGGGGTCGGTGGCCAGGATCAGTTCCGTGATCGACCCGTCGGCGAGACGGGCGAGCAGTTCACGGATGCGCAGGTCGTCGGGCCCGACGCCCTCGATCGGACTGATCGCGCCGCCGAGCACGTGGTATCGGCCCCGGAACTCACGGGTCCGCTCGACCGCGACGACATCCTTCGGTTCCTCGACCACACAGATGACCGTCTGGTCGCGGCGCGCGTCCCGGCAGATATTGCACTGTTCCTGCTGGGCGACGTTGCCGCAGACCGAACAGAACCGGACCTTGTCCTTGACCTCGAGGAGGGCATGGGCGAGACGGCGCACATCGGTCGGCTCGGCCTGCAGGATGTGGAAAGCGATCCGCTGCGCGCTCTTGGGACCGACGCCGGGCAGCCTGCCCAACTCGTCGATGAGGTCCTGAACCACGCCTTCGTACAACGGGATCGCCTTCCTGGTCCTGAGTTATGAATACAACGTACGAGTTCCGGCCGCAGGTCAGAAGGGGAGACCGGGCATACCGCCGAGCCCCTGGGTCAGCGGGCCGAGCTTCTGCTGCTGAAGCTGCTGCGCGTTCTCGTTCGCCGCCTGTACGGCGGCGACGACGAGGTCCGCGAGCGTCTCGGTGTCCTCCGGGTCGACGGCCTTCGGGTCGATCACCAGGGCCCGGAGCTCGCCGGAGCCGGTCACGGTCGCCTTCACCAGACCGCCACCCGCCTGACCCTCGACCTCGGTCCTGGCCAGTTCCTCCTGGGCCGCCGCGAGTTCCTGCTGCATCTTCTGGGCCTGCTGCAGCAGCTGCTGCATATTGGGCTGACCACCACCGGGAATCACGGTCACTCCTGGCAATTCGACGACAGAATGTTTCGGTACGCCGAGCCTACGTGGTCACCGCGCAGCGCGCCCCACCCACTGGCAAGCAACTCTTTCGAGTGAGTTTGAAGCACCCTCGGCGAGACTCCTATACCTGATCACAGGCCCCGTACACCCGGGAATACTGCGATTTCGACCCCACGGCCCACCATTCGGCGGTAGGAAGGGCATGCACATCAGACACACAGGCGCACCGCTCGTCACGCAAAGTTACGCACGCGGGACAGTCGGCCGCGCCGGAGAGCGGTGATCAGCCCACCGTCGAACACACCGCCACACATCAGGCGTCGCTACGCAGAATGCAGAGGAGTACCCCGGTGAGTCAGCCGGAGATGCAGCCCGAAGGGCCGCCCCGCAACGAGCCCGGTTCGACCGGCTCGGCCGGTTCCTCCGGTTCGGGCTCCCGCGCACGCGGCCGGGGCCGGGATCTGACCGGCGCACCGTTCCCGCTCGGCGACTGGGGCGAGCCCGCCGAACGCCTCGACGAGCTGTACCGCTGGGTCGAGGCCGATGCGCTGCGCACCGCCGACTGGTATCTGAACGACCGGGTGTGGAAGCGGCGCGGCGCCAGGGCCCTGCGGATCAGTACGGCGGCCGGGGCGGTCGCGGGCGCCGCGCTGCCGTTGCTCGATCTCACCGGTGCCCTGAGCGGGGCGGCGGGATGGGGCTATCTGTCCCTGCTGCTGGGCGCCGCGAGCATGGCCTGCGACCGGTTCTTCGGTCTGACCTCGGGCTGGATAAGGAACCTCGCCACCGCCCAGGCCGTGCAGCGGCGGCTTCAGGTGCTGCAGTTCGACTGGGCGTCGGAGTGCGTACGGGAGGTGCTCGGCCCGACCGAGGGCACGGCCAGCGAGGCCGCCGAGCGGTGCCTGGGGGTGCTGCGGCGGTTCTCGGAGGACATCACGGAGCTCGTGCGGACCGAGACCGCGGACTGGATGGTGGAGTTCCGGGCCGGGCCTGCGCCGATGGGGATGCAGGCGTTGTCGTCGGGCAGCGGGGGCGGGGGGCGTACGGACCAGGGGGCGCTGCCGGGCCGGTTCCCGATGCAGACGATGGCCCGGCCGAACATGCCGCGGCAGCGGCCTCCGGAGTCCCCGCGGTGATTGCGCCGCGGTGACGCCGGGGCGCCCGGCCGTCGCCTGCACGGGTGCCCCGGCACCCGATACCGGCACCCGGCATCAGCACCCGGCATCGGGTATCCGCTTCAGCTGAAGATGATCATGGACCCCTGGGCGAGGCTGCGCGTGGCCGCCGCGTGCAGACCCAGCCAGACGTGCCGCTCACGGGCGAACGGACTGTTGTCGTACGGAATCGGGCCCGCCGGTTCCTCGAGGGACGTCGGCGCTGCGGGTGGCAGCGGGGCGGCCGGCGGGTTCGCCGGATCGATGCCGATGGACGGAGCCACGAACTCCAGCTCCCTCAGCAGCCCGTGCGCGGAACCGAGCGGGCCGCCGCCCGCCAGCAGGTCGTCGCTGGAGAGCGGAGCGGCGAAGTCCAGCGGGACGTACGCCCCCGCATGGTCGTAGTGCCAGACCAGGTGGGACTGCCGGGCCGACGCCTCGAACATCTCCAGCAACTGCTCGTAGTCCCCGCCCAGTTCGTCGACGGGCGTGACGGCGAGGCCGCTGAGCTGGAGCAGATGGGCGCGGCGCAGGAAGTGCAGGGCGTCGTAGTCGAAGGCCGCGACCGGAGCGACGTCGCCGGTCAGGCCCGGCATGTAGGCGTACACGGGGACGGGCGGCAGCCCGGCCTCGCTCAACACCTTGTCGTAGACGGCTATCTCTTCGGCGAACGGGTTGTCGGGGCTGTGGCACAGCACATCGACGAGGGGGACCAGCCACAGGTCACAGGCCACGAAATCTCGCTCTCCCACGGGTGCGCATCAAAGTCATCGGTATCGGATCAGGTTCATCGGGTTATTCACGACGGTCGGGACAGCGTAATGCGGTGGGCTCATTGCGCACAGTGGCCGACGGCCGCGGGCAGGAGCCGGCCGTATTCCGTAACCGCCCGTCCGCAGCCGCCGGTCCGCAGTCGCCCGTGCGTAACCGCCGGTCCGCAGTCGCCCGTGCGTAACCGCCGGTCCGCAGTCCCCGCCCCGCAGTCGCCCGGTCATTGCGGCGGGGCTCCGGTTACGGCCGCGACTGCGGCTCCTCGGCGGGCGGGGCCTGTCCGGCCGGCTCCGGATCGTGGCCCGGATGCGCCGGGTCTCCGGCCGCGAGCCGGTCCGCCCAGTTCAGCGCGTGCGCGTTGTAGTCGTCCATCACCGCGCACACCGCGTCGCGGTCGCCGAGGGTGATCGCCGCGACGAGCTCCGGATGGCCGTGCCACAGCCACTCCCGGGCACCCACGTCGTGGCGCAGATACGGCACCGCGAACACCCATGCCTGGACGCGCAGCCGGTGCAGGAAGTCGCTGATGTACGTGTTGCCGACGAGCGCGCCCAGCTCACGCCAGAACCGCAGGTCGTAGCCGATGAGGATGTCGAGGTCGCCGCCCTGGGCCGCCCGTGCGGCCTCCTGGGCCCTGCGGCGCACGGAGACCAGATGGTCCCGCTGCGCCACCTTCTGCGCGACCGACAGCACCGGCCCGCAGAAGAGGCCGCGGATGACTCCGTCGATGACCAGGGTCCGCGCCTCGACCATCGACCGGTAATCGGCCACGGTGAACTCCCGCACGCGGAAGCCGCGGTGCTGATCCGATTCGAGCAGGCCCTGCGCGGAGAGGTCGAAGAGCGCCTCGCGTACCGGAGTCGCGGAGACGCCGTACTGCTCGGCGATCTGCTTGACGGTGAACTCCCGCCCCGGCCGCAGACGCCCGGCAAGCACTTCGTCCCGCAGCGCGTCCGCGATCTGCTGCCGCAGCGTACTGCGGGTTACAGCTCCGCTCGCGCGCATGGCGCCCCTCCCCTTTTCGGCTTTCGATCACCTTAAGCCAGGGCCGCCCTGCCCGGATCCGGGCAGGGCGGGGCGGGGGAGGGGCGTGGCGGGTGCGGCCGGGCAGGGGGCGCTGGTCCGCGGGGCCGCGCGGGCCCCGCGGCTACACCGTGTGCTCGTCCGCGACCGACAGTGCCGCGTCGAGAGCCGCGAGGCCCTCCTTGGCCTCGGCCTCGGTGATGTTGCAGGCCGGAACGGCGTGGGTGCGGTTCATGTTGATGAACGGCCACAGGCCGTTCTTCTTCGCCGCCGCGCCGAAGGCCGCCATCGGCGCGTTGGCCTCGCCCGCCGCGTTGTACGGGACCAGCGGCTCGCGGGTCTCCTTGTTGCGGACCAGGTCCAGCGCCCAGAAGGCACCGAGGCCGCGGACCTCGCCGACCGACGGGTGGCGCTCGGCGAGCTCGCGCAGGCCGGGGCCGAGGACCGTCTCGCCGATGTGGGCGGCGTTCTCGATGACCTTCTCGTCCTCCATCACGTGAATGGTGGCGACCGCGGCCGCGCAAGCCAGCGGGTGGCCGGAGTAGGTCAGTCCGCCCGGGTAGGCGCGGGTCTCGAACGTGGCGGCGATCTCGGCGGAGATGGCGACGCCGCCGAGCGGTACGTAACCGGAGTTGACGCCCTTGGCGAAGGTCATCAGGTCCGGCACCACGTCGAAGTGGTCGGCGGCGAACCACGTGCCGGTGCGCCCGAATCCGGCCATCACCTCGTCGAGGATGAAGACGATCCCGTACCGGTCGCAGATCTCGCGCACGCCCGCGAGGTAGCCGGGCGGCGGCGTCATGATGCCCGCCGTGCCGGGGATCGTCTCCAGGATGATCGCGGCGATGGTGGCGGCACCCTCGAAGGCGAGGGTGTCCTCCAGGTGCTGGAGCGCGCGGGCGCACTCCTCGGCCTCGGTCTCGGCGTGGAACGGCGAGCGGTAGAGGAACGGCGCCCAGAAGCGGACGACTCCCGCCGAGCCGTTGTCGGACGGCCAGCGTCGCGGGTCGCCGGTCAGGTTGATCGCGGTGGAGGTGGCGCCGTGGTACGAGCGGTAGGCGGAGAGCACCTTCGTACGGCCGGTGTGCAGCCGGGCCATCCGGACGGCGTTCTCCACGGCTTCCGCGCCGCCGTTGGTGAAGAAGATCTTGTCCAGGTCACCGGGGGTGCGCTCGGCGATGAGGCGCGCGGCCTCGGAGCGCGCCTCGATCGCGAACGCGGGAGCGAAGGTGGCGAGTTTGCCCGCCTGCTCCTGGATCGCGGCGACGACGGTGGGGTGCTGGTAGCCGATGTTGGTGTAGACGAGGCCGCTGGTGAAGTCCAGGTAGCGGTTGCCGTCGTAGTCCCAGAAGTACGCCCCCTCGGCGCCGGCGACGGCGAGCGGATCGATCAGGCCCTGGGCGGACCAGGAGTGGAACACGTGCGCGCGGTCGGCGGCCTTCACGGCCGCACCGGCAGCGGGGTCGACATGCGGGGCATGCGGGGCATGAGGGGTCATGCCGTGAGCGTAGGCCGCGCCGGGAGCGGATCGACATGGCCACCTTGTATGGCGTGGGGCGCTCTGGTGGGCAGGGTGTCGCGTCGGGCTGCGCGTCCAGCCCGATCTCGCGCTCGCGGAGCTGCGCCCCGAGGACAGCGCGCTGCTGATCCTCACCGGCGCCGGTCTCTGGGACTCCGGCGACGAGCTCGCCCCCTTCGCCCGGACGGCCCGCGCCTTCCTGGACGCCGGGGTTCCGGTCGCCGCGATCTGCGGTGCGACGGCGGGGCTGGCCCGCGAGGGGCTGCTCGACGGCCGCGCCCACACGAGCGCGGTCTCCTTCTGTCTCGCGGCCACGGGGTACGGGGGTGGTGAGCGGTACGTCGACGCGGACGCGGTGACGCACGGCGACCTCATCACGGCCGGGCCGACCGAACCGGTCGCGTTCGCCCGTGAGGTCTTCGCACGGCTCGGGGTGTACGAGGGCGCGAAGCTCGACGCCTGGTACCGGCTCTTCCACGACTCGGACGCGAGCGCGTACGAGGTGTTGCAGGGGTGAGCCGCGCGCAGCAGGACTCGCTCAGCCGGACCGCGCTCGGCATCTTCCACCTGAACGGCCATTTTCTGGCGGTGTCGCAGAAGTTGGCCAGGCCGGCCGGGCTGACCGCAGCGTGGTGGCAGGTCCTCGGGGCGGTGCTGGCCGAGCCGTTGCCCGTGTCCGGGATCGCCCGCGCCATGGGGATCACACGGCAGAGCGTGCAGCGGATCGCGGATCTGCTCGTGGGGAAGGGACTTGCGGAGTACGTACCGAATCCGGCCCACCAGCGCGCGAAGCTGCTCCGCCCCACGGAGGAGGGCCGGGCAGCCATATCCCGGATCGGCCCCGGCCACGCGGAGTTCGCGGCGCGGCTGGCGGAGGAACTGGGGGAGGCGGAGTTCGCGGAGACGGTACGGGTGCTGGAGCGGTTGTCCGCGGCGGTGGAAACGGTGAGGGCGGCAGGCGTTTCCAGCTCGTCCGGCGCCTGAGGACGGAACCACCCCCAGCCCGTCCGGCGCTTGAGGACAAAACCGGAGGGAGGAATCGCCGGACACCCGGCGGACGGGCGTGAATTACCGGACCCACCGGGGCACACCCCGCGCCGCTATTCTCGACCCGTTCCGGCGTATCGCCGCACGGGGGAGGACGCACACCATGGAAAAGCTCGGGCCCGCCGCCCCACAACGCATCGGCGCCTACCGCCTGCTGGGCAGGCTCGGCGCAGGCGGCATGGGCCAGGTCTATCTGGCCCGCTCCGACCGCGGCCGCACCGTCGCGATCAAGCTGGTACGCGGCGACCTCGCCGTGCAGCCGGAGTTCCGCGACCGCTTCCGCCAGGAAGTGCGGGCCGCCCGCCAGGTCGGCTCCGCCTGGACCGCCCCCGTGCTCGACGCCGACACCGAGGCCGCCGTGCCCTGGGTCGCGACCGGATACGTCGCCGGGCCCTCCCTCCAGGCCACCGTCTCCGGTCGCGCGGGCGCCCGCGCGGAGGCGGCTTCCGGAACGTACGGTCCCCTGCCCGAGCGTTCGGTTCACATCCTGGGTGCCGGTCTCGCCCACGCCCTCCAGGCCATCCACGCCGCCGGACTCATCCACCGCGACCTCAAGCCCTCCAACATCCTGCTGACGATCGACGGGCCGCGCGTCATCGACTTCGGCATAGCCCGGGCACTCGACACCGTGGCCGGCGGCGGCCTCACCCGCACCGGGGCCCTGGTCGGTTCGCCCGGTTTCATGGCCCCCGAGCAGGTGCGCGGCGAGCGTGTGACCCCGGCGTGCGACGTGTTCTGCCTGGGCTCGGTACTGGCGTACGCGTCCACCGGTCGGCTTCCGTTCGGGTCGTCCGACAGCGGCGTGCACGCGCAGATGTTCCGGATCGCCCAGGAGGACCCGGACCTGACCGGCGTCCCCGTGGACCTCGTCGAACTGATCAGGGACTGCCTGAGCAAGGATCCGGCCTCCCGCCCGACGACGGACGCGATCCTGGAACGCCTGGCCGACGACGATACGGCGGAACCCTGGCTTCCGGGTGCGCTCATCGCCCAACTCGGGCGTCATGCGGTCAAGTTGCTCGACTCCGAGGACCCGGAGGAGTCGGCGGAGGAGGTGGCCGAGGAGGCTCCCCTACCGGACATGGCACCCCCACCGCCCCCGACTCCCGCGGACCGTCCCGTCCGCACACTCCCCACGATCGTCGGCGCCCCGACCCCGACCCCCGCGCCCGCCCCGCCCCCCGGACCCCCCTCTCCCGCGTACGGCTACCCGCAGTTGCCCGCCCAGCCGCACCCCGGCCAGGGCTTCGGCCCTCAGCAGAACCACCCCGGGTACGGATATCCGCAGCAGCACCAGCCTCGGAACCACCCACAGCAACCGCAGCAACCGCAGCCCGGCTTCGGTGCCGCACCGCCGTACGGTCCCCTCTACCCCGGCGCCCCGCAGCCCGTCCCCGAGCCCGTCCGCCGCGGCAAGGCATCGACCATCGCGCTCATAGCCATCGCCGTGCTCGTGGCCATAGGCGCGGGCGGGTCCGTCTACGCGCTCATGAGCGACAACGGGCCGGGGCACGACCCGTCCCCCACCGCCTCCCCGTCCGCATCGGACTCGCCCGGCGTCGACGACCCTTCGCCCGTGGACCCGGACCCGGATCCGCCCTCCTCCGACGACCGGAAGAACAGCGACGGCCCCGTCCCGGCCGGCTACCTCGGCACCTGGTCGGGCTCCATCGACAACGCCGCGGGCCACTCCACCCGGAACCTCGTCATCCGGCAGGGCACGGTCGGCCAGACCGTTCTCACGCTCACCGCGGACGGCCCGCTCGACACCGGCGGCTCCTACCACTGCGTCTTCCAGGCGGCCCTGACCGCGGAGCCGTCCCCGAGCGGGCCCGTCGAGGTCGGCCCGTCCACGGTCACGGTCGGCGAGCCCATGTCGTCCTGCACCGCGGGCAAGGCCACCACGCTCAACCTGCTCCCGGACGGCTCCCTGCGGCGCGAGAACACGGACAGCGGCGAGCAGCTCACGTACACCAAGGCCGACTGATCAACCCAGCAGCGCGGACACCGCGTTCAGCACCGTTGACTCAGGACCAGCTCGGCAAGGCCATCGGTTTCTCGGCAGCGGCCGTGAGCGCGATGGAGACCTGCGCGCAACCGGCCAGGCCAGGACTACCTGCCCCGGCGTGTGGGCACCGCAGGGGGCATCACTCTGGGCCTGGCCGTCAGCATCGGCGGTATCGCCGGACCGGTCATCGGCGCCGTCGCCACCTCCTTACAGACCGCCCTCGCACCGCTGATCGTCCTGCCCGCGGTCGGCCGGATTCTCCTGCGTACCCTGAACGAGCCCGAGTTGCTCGATGCGGCCACCGGCCGCCCGTCGGCCACGACACAAGCAAAGGACCCGAACCCGTGACCGACACCGTGAGCGTTCCGCCCCATGACCGGCAGCTGCCGGAGACCGCACGCACCCGCCACCGCCGCCTCCGTGAGCAGGGGAGCCTCGACCGCGACGTACTCGACGCGATCCTCGGGGCCGGCTTCGTCTGCCATCTCGGTGTCACCGTCGACGGAAACCTCCTGGTGGTCCCCACCGTCTACGGCTCCGACGGCACCACCCTCTACTTCCACGGCTCCGTCGCCAGCCGCAGCCTGGTCGCCTCCCCCGAAGCGACCGTCTGTGTCACCGTCACCCATGTCGACGGCCTCGTCCTGGCGCGTTCGGTCTTCGAGCACGGCGTCAACTACCGCAGTGCCATGGTCTTCGGCATCCCCCGCCTGATCACCGACCCGGACGAGAAGCTCGCGGGCCTGCGCTGCCTGACCGAGCAGGCGACACCCGGCCAGTGGGACTACGCCCGCCGCCCCAGCCGCAAGGAACTCGCCGCGACGTCCCTGCTCGCTCTGCCGCTGGACGAGGCATCGGTGAAGATACGTACCGGGGCACCGGACGACGGCGACAGCGAGGACGCACAACTCGGCCTGTGGGCGGGCGTGCTGCCCCTGCACACGACCTGGGGCGAACTGCAACCGGACCCCCTGCTGCCCCCGGGCATCCAGGCCCCGGCCCATCTGAGCCAACGGGCCCGCACAGCGATGGACTGAACCGAGCCGGGCGCTCACGGGGCGTCCGGGGCGTATCCGGACCGCGCTAGACCAACGGCCTGGCCGACATCAACAGATGCTGGTGGACCGGGCGCGCCGCCTCGTCCGCCGCGTCTGCCCGGGAGGCCCATCCGGTGACCATCGCCCGCTGACCTGGGCCCAGCAGCTCGAACCGGACCACGGGTGCGTCGAACGAGGCCAGGGCGTCCATCAGATACGACGGGTTGAAGGCGACCGTCAGCTCGTCGGTGTCCCCGAGCGCGGCGGGCAGACGCTGGGAGGCGACATCGTCCTCGTAACCCGCCTGAAGGAGCACCGAGTCGCCGGAGAACGTCAGGTGGAGCGGGCTGCCGCCCTCCGCGACCACGGCGACGCGCTTGACGGCCTCGACGAGGGGCGCCCGGTCCAGGACCGCGCGGGCGGGGTCCGTCATCGCGAACAGCTTGTCGTGGCGCGGCAGTCGGCCGTCCAGCAGACGCACCGTGGTCCGCATCCCGGCCAGTTCGAATCCGACCGAGCCGCCGTCCAGAGCGAGTTGGACCATTCCGGCCCGGCTGAAGGAGCGGGCGATCTCGGTCAGCCTGCGGGCGGAGATCACGACATCGGCCGAGACGCCGTCCTGCCCGGGTTTCCACGCAAGCGTGCGTACGGCAAACCGGTAGCGGTCCGTCGCAGCGAGGGTCATCGTGTCGCCGTCGAGCGCCAGCCGGATACCGGTCAGGGTCGGCAGCGTGTCGTCCCGGCCGGCCGCCACCGCGACATGGGCGACGGCCACGGCGAACTCCTCCGCGTCCACAGCACCGAGCACCTCCGGCAGCGGCGGAAGCGCCGGATAGTCGTCGAACGGCAGCACCGAGAGCCCGAACCGGGCGCTGTCACCGGCCAGCGAGAACCGTGAGCCCTCGACCTCGCACTCCACCGCACCCTCGGGCAGCACCCGGCACACATCGAGCAGCCGGCGGCCCATGACCAGCACCTTCCCGGCCCGTACGGTCTCCGCCTCCACCTCGATGCACGCGGACGCCTCGTAGTCGAGGCCCGAGATGCGCAGCCGCCCGTCGGCCGCCTCCAGCAACAGCCCGCCCAGCACGGGAACGGGCGAGCGCGTGGGCAGCACCCGGGCCGCCCAGGCCACGGCGTCGGTCAATGCGCTGCGCTCCATACGGAACTCCATGACGGCGGCCTCTTCCAGTCGTCTCGGATCGTGATCGTGAACGTGGTCCTGATCGTGATCCGACCCTAGGGGCCGCCACTGACAACGCGAGAAGAAGCGAACCGGTTGCGGCCGACGACAGCGACCACCCCCGTGAGCCGCCGTCCCCGTGCCCCTCCCCCGAAGGGGGCCGCAACCGTGTTCGGACTCTAGGACTTCGAGTAGGCGACAGAAAGATTCAGTTCGCACTGTGTGGGCCGCCGGGGGTATCAGTCCGCACAGCCAGACCGGTACGCTGCACTCCGGTTTTTTTGGCATGAGCGCAATAACGCAGGAACACAGAAGCGGAGGACGCGTGCACGCGCGGGAACGGGCCGACGACGTACTGCGGATGTACCGGCTGGCCCGATCCGGCGGATCGCAGGAGCTCCTGCGCTGGGTGTCCGGCCGGGCGGAGGGCTGGGCCGGACTGCTCGACGGTGACGGCACCGTTCTGCACGGCGTGACCCGGCCCCCGGACCGTACGGGCGTCGAGGCCGCCGCGCTGGCCACCGAGGGCGTGAGGGAACTGGCGTCACTCGGCGCGCACTCCTTCTCGTTCGACAGGGGGCCGCACACCGCGTTGTTGTTCCCGCTGGACGGCCCGCCGAACACCTCTCCCCCGGTCCTGGCCGTCGTCGCCCCGCGTCCGCTGCCGGACGGGCTCTCCACACTGCTCTCCGACGCGGCGATGCCCCTCGCCATGTGCTGGGCCGCGGAGACCGTGGAACGCAAGCGCCGCCGTGTCGACCTCGCGGAGTCCCGCAGCCGGGAAGCGGTGCTGCATCTGCTCATGACCGGCCAGCTGTCCATCGCGCATCAGGTGGCAGGTGCTCTGAAGCCCACGCTGCCCGACCCCGTCCGGGTGTGCGTCGTGGAGTGCCCGGGCGGGCGCCGGGACGAGGTGGCACGGATCTGCGCGGAACTCTCCGGCGGCCGGTCCTGGATCGTGCGGTGCCCGGTGTACGCACGCCATCTGATCCTCATCGCGCCGGCCGACCCGGACGCAGCCGAACAGCCGCTCGGCCGCCGGGTCGCGGATGAGGTGGACGAGTGCGTGGTGGGGGCGAGCGAGGACGTGCCGCTGTCCGACACGGCGACCGGTTACCGGCAGGCGTTCCACGCCCTGGCCGTGGCCCGCGGACTGCCCGTACGGCACGCCCGTTTCGGCTCGGCGCCGGAGGCCGCCCTGGTCGTCGGTGCGGCCGGTGCGCGGTGGGCTGACGCGCTGCTGCGCCCTTTGCTCACGTATCTGCCGCGGCGCAGCCACGACCCGGGCAGCCAGGAACTCGCGGCGACCCTCACCTCCTGGCTCGCGTTCTCCTCGCATGCGACCCAGCACCTGAAGATCCACCGGAACACCCTGACCGCACGGCTCCGGCTGATCGGCGAGCTGCTCGGCCTCGACCTGAACCGGGTCGCCGACCAGTCCGCCCTCGACCTGGCCCTGCGCATCCGCGCCACGCCGACCGTGTCCGGGACGGTCCGCCCGGACGAGGCGACGCCGGAGCCGTCCCACCGACTGGACGACGTCCTGCGCGGCCCGGCCGCCCAGGAATGGGCGGCCCAGCAGCTGCGCCCGCTCACCGCGTCCCGCTCTTACCGGACCGCCGCCGACCCGCGGGCAACGCTCCGCACCTGGCTGGAGTGTGAGGCCCAACTCGGCCCGACGGCCGCCACGTTGGGCATTTCGGTGCCGGGGGCCCGTAAACGCCTCGCGCGGCTTGAGTCGATTCTTCAGCGCTCGCTGCTGCAGACGCCGAGCGCTCGTTACGACCTGTGGCTGGCCTTCCGGGCCCTGGACATCGCGGGAGCGGACGCCGCCCGATGAACCGAAACGGGGGCGTGTCCGGCCGGGCCGGGCACGCCCCCGTCGGGTGGGGGGGATCCACAGCTGTGAAGCATGCGGAACGTCGGACCGGTCGGCCGGTCAGCGGCCGGCAGTACTTGCGCCCGGCCACGCGCGTCAGGTCAGGGAGTCGAGCCAGCGGACGAGGCGGGCACCTTCACGGGTCATGATCTCCGGATCGCGCAGAGCGCTGGAGAGCAGCGACATGCCCTGGTAGGCGCCGACAAACGTCAGCGAGAGACCCTCGGGGTCGGCCGCCCCCAGCTCACGGAACTGCTGCTCCACCCAGTCCAGCAGCCGACGGATGACCTGGCCCACCGACAGGTCGAGACCGCCCTCGGCGCACTTGTCGAGTTCGACGGCGAGGGTGCCGGTGGGGCAGCCGTAGCGGGCCGCGGTGTCGCGCTGCCCGACCCACGCATCCACGAGGCCCTTCAGGCGTTCGCGCGGATCGGCGAGCTGATCGAGGCGGCCGGTGAGGGCTTCCAGGTACCTCGTGTGTTCGGAGAGGGCGGCTTCGACCAGCTCACCCTTGGTCTTGAAGTAGTAGTACACGTTGCCCGCCGGGACGTCGGCGGCGTGGGCGATGTCCGCGATGGTCGTGCGTTCCACGCCCTGCTCGTGCAGGACCCGGGCGGCAGCCGCCGTCAGCCGCTGCCGCTTTTCGGCAGCCTTCGTCCGGGGACGCCGGGAATCCTTTGAGTCAGTCACCCGACTGACTATAGACAGCAACCGGTCCGACTGTGCTAGCGTCCCGTCAACGAAATAAGTGAGTCGACTAACTAACTCGACTCACCGACTCTTCTCAACGAGGGAGACCGGCATGATCGTGGTGACAGGTGCGACCGGGAACGTCGGGCGGGCGCTGGTGCAGATGCTTACCGAGGCCCGGGTGCCGGTGACGGCCGTGGCCCGGCACATCACCGACGCCGATGTGCCGCCGGGGGTTCGGGCGACGGCTGCCGACCTGGCCGAGCCGGCCGGTCTGCAGGTCGCGTTCGACGGGGCGGAGGCGCTGTTCCTGCTGGTGGCGGGCGACGACCCGCACGGCATTCTCGAGGTGGCGAAAACCGCCGGGGTCCGCAAGGTGGTGCTGCTGTCCTCGCAGGGTGCGGGAACCCGTCCGGAGGCGTACCGGCATCCCCTTCTGTTCGAGACGGCCGTGCGGGAGTCCGGGCTCGACTGGACGGTTCTGCGGTCGGGCGGGATGGACACCAATGTCCTCGCGTGGGCCGAGTCGATCCGTACCAGGCGGGAGGCCGCAGCACCGTTCGGTGACGTCGGTCTGCCCTTCGTCGACCCGGCCGACGTGGCCGCGGTCGCCGCCGCTGTCCTGCACGAGGACGCTCACACGGGTGCCACATACACCCTGACCGGTCCCGCGCCGACCACCCCGCGCGAGCGGGCGACGGCGATCGCGGCCGCGCTGGGCGAACCGGTGCGGTTCACCGAGCAGACCCGCGAGGAGGCCCACACGCTGATGGCGCGGTTCATGCCGCTTCCCGTGGTCGAAGGAACGCTGGCCATCCTTGGCGAACCCACCGAGGAGGAGCAGCGGGCGAGCCCCGACGCCGAGCGCGTCCTGGGCCGGGCGGCGGGCACCTTCGCCGCGTGGGCCGAACGCAATGCCGCGGCCTTCCGCTGAGCACTCCGAACCGCACCGCCGGGCCGGGCAGTCCCAAGTCATCCACGGCGCTGCGAACTCGACTCCACCGAACAGGTCCTGGCCACCGTCGGCCGACTCGACGGCGCGATCGGCTACAGCGAACTGCGCTCCGGAACCAAGCTGCCGGGAGCGCACCAGCTCGCCATCGACTCCACCGTCCCGTCCGCCGACACGATCGGCTCCAGCACGTACCCGTACCGGAGATCGAGTACGCCTACACTTACGGCCAGCCGCCCGCCGACTCCCTGGCCTCCAGCTTTCTGGGCTGTCTGAGCCGGGGGAACGGCCAGGACGTGATCCGTACGCACGGGCCCCTACCGTGCGCGACACCGCAGGGGCTGCGGATCTGCGGCGAGGACTGACGGGACGCCAGGAGGGCCGGGACTCACCGTCCCGGCCCTCCTGGCGCGTTCGCAGCTCCTTGCAGAAACTCCTACAGGAAGGATTTGATCTCGATGGTCTCGGTGCGGCCGGGGCCGACACCGATCGCGGAGATCGGGGCGCCGGACATCTCCTCCAGCGCCTTCACGTACGCCTGAGCGTTCTTCGGCAGATCGTCGAAGGTCTTCGCCTTCGTGATGTCCTCGGACCAGCCCGGCAGCATCTCGTAGACCGGCTTCGCGTGGTGGAAGTCGGTCTGGCTGTACGGGAGTTCCTCGACACGCTTGCCGTCGATCTCGTACGCGACGCACACCGGGATCTGCTCCCAGCCGGTCAGCACGTCCAGCTTGGTGAGGAAGAAGTCGGTGAGACCGTTGACCCGGGTCGCGTACCGCGCGATGACCGCGTCGAACCAGCCGCAGCGACGGTCGCGGCCGGTGGTGACACCGCGCTCGCCGCCGATCCGGCGCAGCGCCTCGCCGTCCTCGTCGAGCAGCTCCGTCGGGAACGGGCCCGCGCCGACGCGGGTGGTGTACGCCTTGAGGATGCCGATGACCCGGCTGATCTTCGTCGGGCCCACGCCGGCACCGGTGCAGGCGCCGCCCGCGGTCGGGTTCGACGAGGTGACGAAGGGGTACGTGCCGTGGTCGACGTCGAGCAGCGTGCCCTGACCGCCCTCGAAGAGGACGACCTTGCCCGCATCGATGGCGTTGTTCAGGACCAGCGTCGTGTCGGCGACGTACGGCTTGATCTGCTCCGCGTACTGGAGCATCTCCTCGACGATCTTGCCGGGCTCGATCGCGCGCCGGTTGAAGACCTTGGCGAGGAGCTGGTTCTTCTGCTCCAGGGCCGCCTCGACCTTCTGCTCCAGGATCGACTCGTCGTAGAGGTCCTGGACGCGGATGCCCACGCGGTTGATCTTGTCGGCGTACGTCGGACCGATGCCACGGCCCGTCGTACCGATCTTGCGCTTCCCGAGGAACCGTTCCGTCACCTTGTCGACCGTGACGTTGTACGGGGTGATCAAATGGGCATTGCCGCTGATCAGCAGCTTGGACGTGTCCACGCCGCGGTCGTTCAGCCCACTCAGCTCGGAGAGCAGGACGGCCGGGTCGACGACGACACCGTTTCCGATGACCGGGGTACACCCCGGCGAAAGGATTCCGGAGGGGAGGAGATGAAGTGCGTACTTCTGGTCACCTACGACCACCGTGTGGCCGGCATTGTTGCCGCCTTGGTAACGCACCACATAGTCCACGGATCCACCGAGGAGGTCGGTGGCCTTTCCCTTGCCCTCGTCACCCCACTGAGCACCGAGCAGCACAAGTGCGGGCACAGGCGTACACCCCTTCCGGGCGGGGCATGTCCAAGGTCAGGGGGCGTACGTAAACGTCGTACATGCCGTACGAGATGTACGACAAGGCCTGAACCGTCGAACCGGGTGCCCCGGAATAGACGAAGCCCCTGGCGCAATAGCGCAAGGGGCTCTTGCACCAAGATGCTACCCGAGGAAGGACCGAGGTGTCGGCTGCCCAGCCCCCCGGCGACGGTGCGCACCAGCTGCTGGTGCTCATCGACCCGGTAGCCCGCCGGACCGACGGCGAGTCCGTCCGTATCGCGAAGGACGTGCTCAGTGCCGGTTCGCACGCCAAAATCTGCCTGCCCGACGGACCCGAGGAGTTCGCGCGGGCCTTGTCCCGCCGGGGAAGTCGGCGGCCGGTGGTGGTCGGCGACGACCGGGCGCTGCGGCGGGCGGTGGCCCTGCTGCACCGGGAGCGGGAGCCTGCCGGGACTGCACTCGCGCTGATCCCGGTCGGCGCGACGGCCGCGCTGGAACTCGCCCATTCGCTCGGCGTGCCCCGGGGCGCGGTGGCGGCGGCGCGTACCGCGCTGGACGGTGCCGTCCGCAAGCTCGACCTGCTGGTCGACGACAGCGACGGCGTCGTCCTGGGCGCGGTGCGCATCCCGGCCTTGAGCGCGCTGCCCGGCGAGGTGGCCGACCGTACGGGGGTCACGGCGGTCTGGGACACCTGCCGCTCCCTGGTCCGCACCCTGGTGCGCCCCACCCCGCCCCCGTTCCCCGCACCACCACGCACGCACCGGCTGCGGGTCGAGGCGGACGGTGTCCTGCTGAACGATCTGGACCGCCCGGTCGAGTCGGTGACGGTCACTCCGCAGGGCGGTGACGGCGGCCTCGCGGAGGTGGTGATCCGCCCTCCGTCGGCCGACCCGGTCACGGCGGAGGCGAAGGCCGTCACGGTCTCGGGCGCGGACTTCCGCTACCGCGCGGACATACAGGTCGGCGGCCCTGTACGGACGCGGACGTGGACGGTGCGGGCGGGCGCCTGGGGGCTGATGCTGCCGGTGGTCGAGGGGTAGCCTCCGGCGCGGGGCACGTCGGACGGGCCAGGCGGGCCGGCGAGGCCGGGCAGAAGGGCGGGCTGGGGATGTCGGACGGTTCGGGCGAGGCGGACGGACCGGGGACGGGCGCGGGGGCGGTGCGGTCGCGCCCGGTCGCGCTGGACCTGCCGGGGACGGCGGACGCGCTGGAGCGGTACCGGACCTCGGCCTGGCGCTGGTTCGGCGGCGGCGCGGTGGGGGTGTGGTCGGTGGTGTACATCGGGGTGTGTCTGGACGGATGGCCCGGGTCTCCGACGCTCGGCGGTTTCAGCGGGGCGTTGCTGGCGGGCGGGGCCCTGGTGCGGCACCGGGCCCGGCAGATGCGGCGGGTGCTCGGCGCCGGGCCGTGGGTGGCCCACTCCTCGGTCGCCCTGCAGCGCGGCAGCAGCGGGGCTGCGGTGGTGCTGAGCGGGCCCGGAACGGATGAGCTGCTTCCGCTGGCCCCGTCGACGCCGCAGTGGCGCTTCCCGCTGCTGAACGACCCCGGCGGGATGCTGTGGTGGTGCGGCGATCCCCGCAAGGGGGGTGTGCTGGCGCCGCCCGGCGGTACGGAACTGATCTGGGCGAAGCCGGTGCGAGGCCGCCGGGCCCGTTCGATCGCGGCCCGCCCGCAGGTCAGCGACCTCCGCACGCGCCCGGCCCCACCCCAGCCGCAGATCGCTACGGGCGCTATGAGTCATGCGGGCGGTACGGATGGTACGGGCGATGCATACGTTACGGGCGCTATGAGTCATGCGGGCGGTACGGGCGATGCATACGTTACGGGCGATGTGGGTGATGCGGGCGTGGTCGGGGCGGCGGAGGCTGTCACGGCCGCGGAGGCGGAGGCGGCGGCAACGGTTCCGGCGCCGGTGGCCCAGGCGCGGAGGCGGCGGCCCTGGTGGCGGGGCGTCTTCCGCTGGGTGTTCGTCCTCGGCTGCCTCCTCATGGCGCTCGCCACCTGGTGGTCGGCGGCGTCCGACGACGACCCGTACGTCGACCTGACGGTGATCGGTGAGCGCGGCGACGGCCGCTGCGTCGTGCGGTGGACCGATCCGTTCGGCGGGCAGGAACGCACGGGGCTGTTCCACTGCGCCCGGTACCGAGCCTCGGTGGAGGGCTACGAGAGCGGCTTCGCCGTGTCGTACCCGCCGTTCAAGGGCGATCTGTACGACTTGGAGCTGCGTGGCACCCCGGCCTTCGTGGTGACGGACGTCGTCGGGTTCAGCGGGCTGGCGCTGATCGCGTTCGGGGCCGTCGGCGGGGTGGTCCGGCTGGTCGTACAGGGGCCGCTGCACAGCCGGAGACTGCCACCGCACGCGCTGCCCGACCGCCCGTGGGCGCGTAGCGGCCCGATCGCCGGACCGGACGCTGGGCCGGGCGCTCGACCGGGCGCTCGACCGGGCGCCGGACCGGATGCCCGGCCCGACGCGGAGCCCGACGCGGAGCCCGACGCGGAGCCCGGCCCCGCGCCCGCGCCGCCGCGCTGAACGGGATCCTGGGGCTCCACACCACCCGGCGGACATTCGGCATCGGGCGTGCGCGATCCGGTTACCTACCCCGATTTACGCCTGCCCACCGTTACTCGCGCCCGCTCACCGTCGGGAGATCGAGCGTCTTGCGGTGCTCGCTCCAGCGGTCCATCACCCCGCCCAGCTCCGCCTGCATGAACTCGAAGAACGCCGCTGTCTCGGCGAGCCGGGCGCCGGCCGGGGTGTGCTCGCCCAGGGTGCGGGCGCCTTCCTTGAGCGTGCTCTCCCAGCGGGTGAGCACCCGGTCGCGCTGGGTGAAGGTGGTGTACCAGACCTCGTCGTGCAGGCGGTAGCGGTCGCGGCGCGAGCCAGGGTCGCGCTCGCGGCCGACCATGCTGACCTGCGTGAGGTAATTGACCGCGCCGGACACGGCCGCAGGGCTGATCTGCAGCGCCATGGCGAGCTCGGCGGAGGTCATCGACCCGTCGTCGTCCGCGAGGAGCGCGGCGAAGACACGGGACGCCATCCGCTGCATCCCCGCCTCGGTCATCTCGGACGCGAACCGCTCCACGAACCGCGACACGGCCTCCGCGTCGCGCTCATCGCGCGCGTTCTGTTCGGTTTCGCGCGTGTTCTGTTCGGTTTCGCTGGTCATCGCCCGTCGTCTCCCCTGATTCCCGGCCCCCGCCGTGAGCCCAACTTTATACGCTTCCTTAACTTCACAACTTTGTGAAAGTAGCGTACTTTCAGAAACATGACGAAGGCGATCACGGTGGCCGGGCTGCACAAATCCTTCGGCCGGACACACGCACTGGACGGCCTCGACCTCACGGTCGAGACGGGCGAGGTCCACGGCTTCCTCGGGCCCAACGGGTCCGGGAAGTCCACCACCATCCGGGTGCTGCTGGGTCTGCTGCGGGCCGACTCCGGCGCCGCCCAACTGCTCGGCCGCGACCCCTGGATCGACGCGGTGGAGCTCCACAGACGCGTGGCGTACGTTCCGGGTGACGTCACGCTGTGGCGCAACCTCTCCGGCGGCGAAGTGATCGACCTGTACGGGCGGCTGCGCGGCGGCCTCGACCCGGCCCGGCGCGCCGACCTCGTCGAGCGGTTCGAGCTCGATCCGACGAAGAAGGGGCGTACGTACTCCAAGGGCAACCGGCAGAAGGTCGCCCTCGTCGCCGCGTTCGCCTCCGATGTGGATCTGCTGATCCTCGACGAGCCGACGAGCGGGCTCGATCCACTGATGGAAGAGGTCTTCCAGGGCTGCGTCGCCGAGGAGCGGGCGCGCGGGCGGACGATCCTGCTGTCCAGCCACATCCTCAGCGAGGTCGAATCGCTCTGCGACCGGGTCAGCATCATCCGCCAGGGGCGGACGGTGGAGACGGGGTCGCTGGCGGACATGCGCCACCTGACCCGTACGAACATCAGCGCCGAACTGGCCGGTGCGCCCAACGGGCTCGCGCGGCTGCCCGGCGTCCACGACCTCGACGTCCAGGGCCTGCGGGTCACGCTCCAGGTCGACACGGACAAGCTGGACGCCGTCCTGAAGTCGCTCTCCGCATCGGGTGTACGGACGCTGACCAGCACCCCGCCCACCCTGGAGGAGCTCTTTCTGCGTCACTACGCGGCCGGTGCGACCGACAGCGGCGAGGGTGCGGGGGTGGCGGAGCGATGACTGCCGTGACCACGACCGTGCCGGCCGGGGCGGGACGCCGGGCCGGGGCCGGGACCGGGGCGGGACAGCTCGCCGGTACCTGGCTCCTGCTGAGGCTCGCGTTGCGGCGCGACCGGATCATGATGCCGATCTGGGTGATCGTGCTCGGCGGCTCCTTCTCCTCCGTCGGCGGATCCTTCGCCTCGCTGTACGACACCGCCGCCGGACGCGCCGAACTCGCCGCGTCGATGAACGCCAACAGCTCGCTCCGCGCGCTCTACGGGCCGGTCTTCAACGACTCCGTCGGCGGGCTCGTCAGCTGGCGGATGGTCGGCTTCGGTGGAGCGATGGCGGCCGTGATGAGCCTGATCGTCGTCATCCGGCACACCCGCGAGGAAGAGGAGACCGGCCGTCAGGAAATGCTCTCCTCCGCCATGGTGGGGCGTCGCGCCCCGCTGACCTCCGCGCTCCTCGCCGCGCTGATCGCCAACGCCGCGCTGGCGCTGGTGATCGCGGCCGGTATGGCCGGGTCCGGCGCGGGCGGCGCCGGAGCGGTGGCGCTCGCCCTGGCGGTCGCCGGGATCGGTGTGCTGTTCGCCTGCACCGCCGCGATCACCGCGCAGTTCACCGAGAGCGCCCGGCTCGCGAAGGGTCTCACGGCGGCGGTGATCGGTGCCGCTTTCGTCCTGAAGGCGGCGGGCGACTCGGCGACGGGCGACGGCTCGTCCGTGCTGACCTGGCTCTCCCCCATCGGCTGGGCGGAGAACGTGCGCGCGTACGCGGACGAACGCTGGTGGGTGCTGCTCGTCATCGCCGCCGCCGTCGCCGTCCAGGCCACCCTCGCCTACTCCCTGACCGGACGGCGCGATGTCGGCATGGGCTTCCTGGCGACCCGGCCCGGCCCGGCGCAGGGGCGGATCTCCACGGCGTTCGGTCTGGCGCTGCGGCTCCAGCGAGGTGCGCTGATCGGCTGGACGCTGTCCTTCGCCGCGGCCGGCGTCGTCTTCGGCGGGCTGACCGGCGGGGCGGCGGACCTCGTCGGCGACAACGCGAAGACGAAGGAGATCTTCGAGCGGATGGGCGGACAGGCCGGTCTGACCGACGCGTTCCTCGCGGCGATGGTCTCCATGCTCGGGATGGTCGCCGCGCTTTACATCGTCGCGTCGGTGCTGCGGCTGCACGGCGAGGAGACCGCCGGGCGCGCCGAACCGGTGCTGGCGGGCGGGGTCGGCCGGATCGGGTGGGCGGCCAGTCATCTGGTCATCGCGTTCGGTGGCGCGGCCCTGATCATGGCGGTGGGCGGCCTCGGCCTGGCCGCCGGTTACGGACATGAACTCCCGGCCGTGCTGGGTGCGTCGCTGGTGCAACTGCCCGCGGTCTGGCTGCTGGGCGGGATGGCAGTCCTGCTGTACGGGGCGCTCCCGAAGGCGGCCGTGGCGTCCTGGGGCGTGGCCGGGATATGCCTGGCGCTGGGGTGGATCGGGCCCGCGGTCAATCTGCCGCAGCCGGTGATGGACGTGTCCCCGTTCACGCATCTGCCGAAGCTGCCGGGGGGCACGGGGATGGAGTGGGGGCCGGTGCTGGCGCTCACCTCGGCTGCGGTGGTGCTGGTGGGGGCAGGGATGACAGCGCTGCGAAGACGCGATGTCCTCACGTGACGGGGAAGGGCGGCACGGAGAGCGGCGGCGAGGGCGGCCTCGGGATGAGGACGGGACTGCCCCGGAAGTGCAACCTTCCCGTGGTGCGCACGCGTCCCCCGGATCGTGAAGAACCGAAGCGAAGCCGTCCGGGGAGTCGTCGGATGCATGGTCGCCGCCGCCGGTGGGGTTGCGGGGATGCTCGCCTGGGCCCCCTACGGCCGGCGCGGCATCTTCGGCGGCTTCGAGGGCGTGTCGAAGTGGGATGTGCTCTGGTTCGGGCTGCCGGTCATGACTCTCGGCGGCATCGCTGCCGGAATCACCCTCTTCGCCCTCGTCCAGGGAAAGTGGCGGCAGGCGCTCGGGGCGGGGGTGCTCCTCACGGCCCTCGTCGGCTTCGGGGTCGCGCTCGACGTCCTGGCCGGCCCGCCACTGAACTGCGATCCGGGGCCGTGCTGAGTCCCGGCCCCGCCCCTGCCTCACCCTCCCCCGTCCGCCAGCCGTCATCCCCCATCGCCCTCCGCCCTCCGCCCTCCGCCGTTCGCTCACTCCGTCACAGCTCGACGCGCAGTTCCTTCAGGCCCCTGATCACATAGCCCGGGTTCCACTCGGGTTCGGCCGTCAGGCACAGGTTCGGGGCCCGGCGCAGCAACTCACCGAAGGAGGCGGCAAGTTCGACGCGGGCCAGCGGGGCGCCCAGGCAGAAGTGGATGCCTGCGCCGAAGCTGATGTGCGGGTTCTCCCGGCGGGCCAGGTCCAGGGTGTCGGGGGCCGGGAAGCGGGCCGGGTCGCGGCTGGCGGAGCCGAAGAGGAGGGCGACCTCGGAGCCACGCGGAATGACCGTGCCGTCGATCTCGATGTCGTCGAGGACCCAGCGCTCGAAGAGCTGGAGCGGGGTGTCGTACCGCATCAGCTCCTCGATCGCCGTCGGCAACAGCCCGTGGTCGGCGCGCAGGGCGGCCAGTTGCCCGGGGTGGCGCAGCAGGGCCCACCAGCCGTTCACCGTGGTGTTGACGGTCGCCTCGTGGCCCGCGTTGAGCAGCAGGACGCAGGTGGAGATCATCTCCTGTTCGCTCAGCCGCTCTCCCTCGTCGTGGGCGGCGATGAGTGCGGAGATCAGATCCGAACCGGGGTTCTTGCGCCGCTCCTTGATCAGCTCGCGCAGATACGCGGAGAAGTCGAGCGAGGCACGGACGGCGGCGCGGGCGGTGTCGTCGGACGGGTTGAGTTCGTACATGCCGCAGATCGCCGCCGACCAGGGCCGTAGCGGGGCGCGGTCGGACTCCGGGATGCCGAGCATCTCGGCGATGACGGCGACGGGCAGCGGCTCGGCGACCGATGTGAGCAGATCGCCGCCGCCCGCCTCGACGAACGAGTCGACCAGCCCGGCGGCGAGCCGTCGGACGGTCGGGACGAGCTGCTCGACCGTACGCGGGGTGAACGCCTTGGAGACCAGGCGCCGGATCCGGGTGTGGTCGGGGGCCTCCAGGTCGAGGAGCCCCTGCCCGTTGAGGGTGTGGAAGGGCTCGTGCTCGGCGGGCGGCGGCGTACGGCCGAACTCCTCGTGGGTGAAGCGGTGCAGGTACGTACGGCCCAGGCGGCGGTCGCGCAGCAGGGCGGACACGTCGGAGTGGTGCGGTACGAGCCACTGGTCGGTGGGCTCGAAGTAATGCACCCGGCCGGTGGCCCGCAGCCCGGCGTAGGCGGGGTACGGGTCGGCGACGAACGCCGGCGACCAGGGGTCGAAGGGGCGGACGGGTTCGAAGGAGCCATCGGCCGCGGAACGGGAAGACGGGTACATGTACGGACGCTAACCGGGCGGGACGGCCGCCGACCACCCTCCCCGGACGCCCCACCACCGACCCGCCTCGCCTCGGCCCAGCCCAGCCGGGCCCACCTCTGCCCACCTCCGCTCAGGAAGGTGTGACCAGCCGGGCCTCGTACGCGAAGACGGCCGCCTGCGTGCGGTCGCGCAGCCCCAGCTTCACCAGGATGCGGCTCACATGTGTCTTGATGGTGGACTCGGCGACCACGAGACGGGAGGCGATCTCCGCGTTGGACCGGCCCTGGGCGATGAGCACGAGCACCTCCGTCTCGCGCTCCGTGAGGTCGCCGACCCGGGCGAAGGCGGGCGGGCGCGGGACCTCGGCGAGCTTGGAGAACTCGTTGATCAGCCGCTTGGTGACGGTCGGGGCGAGCAGCGCCTCACCGCCGGCCACCACTCGTACGCCGTCGGCGAGTTGACGGGCGGAGGCATCCTTGAGCAGGAAGCCGGACGCCCCGGCCCGCAGCGCCTGGTACACGTACTCGTCCAGGTCGAAAGTGGTCAGCACCAGCACCTTGGCGTCCGCGTCGGCGGCGACGATCTCGCGGGTGGCCTCGATGCCGTTGAGCTCGGGCATCCGGATGTCCATCAGCACCACGTCGGGGCGCAGCGCCGCGACCTGCGCGATGGCCTGCCGGCCGTCGACGGCCTCGCCGACGACCTCGATCCCCGGCATGGCGTTGAGCAGCACCGAGAACCCCTCGCGGACCATCATCTGGTCGTCGACGATCAGCACCCGGATGGGCGGGACGGCGGAGGTGGCGGTCATACCTGCTCCACCTGCGCCTTGTGCGACTCCTGCGCCTTGTGCGTCTCATCCGTATCGCGGGCGGGCTGGACGGGGATGAACACGGTGATCTCGTAACCGCCCTCCGCCGTCGGCTCGGCCGTCATGTCGCCGTCCAGCATCGCGACCCGCTCCCGCATCCCCGTGATCCCGTGGCCGGCCCCCGGCGAGGGCTTCACCGGACCGGTCGGCGGCCCGTTGACGACCCGCAGACCGAGTCCGCCCAGCACATAGCCGATCTCGACCTTGGCGGTGGCGCCCGGTGCATGGCGCAGCGTGTTGCTGAGGGCTTCCTGAATGATCCGGTACGCCGACAGCTCGACGCCCTGCGGCAGTTCACGTACGGCGCCAGTGATCGTCTTCTCCGTCTCCAGACCCGCCTCGCGCACATTGACGAGGAGCCCGTCGAGCTGGGCGAGGGTGGGCTGCGGGGCGTCCGGCGCCTGGTAGTCCTCGGCCCGTACGACGCCGAGGACCCGGCGCAGTTCGGTGAGGGCGGCGACCGCGTTCTCCCGGATCGTGACGAAGGCCTGCTCCAGCTCGGGCGGCGGATTCTCCACCCGGTACGGGGCGGCCTCGGCCTGGATTGCGACGACCGACATGTGGTGCGCGACCACGTCGTGCAGCTCCCGGGCGATGGTGGTGCGCTCCTCCAGGAGCGTGCGCCGGTCGCGTTCCACGGCGGTCACGGTGCGCTGCACGGTCACCTCGCGTTCCGCGTCGCGACGGATCTGCACCACGGTCACCACCAGCAGCGCGAACGCGGACACCACGGCGAAGGCAGTGGTGTTCGACGTGGGGTGCCAGCCGACGTTCTCCAACACGGTGCCGAGCAGCACCGTGAAGCCCCACATCCAGGCAGCCGTACGGGGGCGGGTCCGGGCGGCGACCACGACCAGCACCGTCAGATGCGAAAGGAAGGCGCTCGGCGTCCAGGGCCAGGAGCCGCCATTGACGACCGCCGTCAACGGGGTGAGCGCCATCGATATCCAGAACGCACCGACCGGCCTGACCAGTGTCATCAGCACGGTGACCGCCGGAAGCAGCGCGAGCACGATGACGTCGGGCACGAAAGGCAGCCCGCCGGAGTCCACCGAGACGAGGCCCATGAAGGCCACGAACAGCGCGACCGCCCCGACCAGCGCATGGGGTGTCCAGACGGCACGCTCACGCATCCGCTTCGGCAGCCGTCGCACCAGCGGCCCGTCGGTCCGCATCTGCTGCAGCGGACGGTAGGCGAAGGCGTTACGGAACAGGTCCTGCCGCAGGCCATCCAACGCCCCGGCGGCCACTCGGTACTCGGGGCTTCTTCTCTTGGTCTCGGTCACGTTTCCACGGTAGGGGCCGAACCGGCGCGGGTCGTCAGCAGTGATACGGATCCTGCGCCGTCCGTCTCAAGTACTACGGGGCCCGCACCGCCGTCGGCCCCCGCTCACCAGGCAAGCTGGGCGAGCTCCTCCGCCACCACCGCACACGCGTCGCTCGCCGGATCGATCAGCGGATAGTGGCCGACGTCGGGCAGCAGAGTCAGGCCCACCGTCTCGCCCGCCTTTGCCGCCGCGTCGACGAACGCCTCCGCGACGGCCTGCGGCACATCGACGTCGGTGGTGCCCTGCACGACGGTGGTCGCGATGCCGGTGGGCAGCAGCACGGCCGGGTCGGCGTGCGCGGCGCGCTCCTCGAAGTCCTCCTCGCGGCCGAGGAACTGGCCGACCGCCCCCGAGCAGACGTTCAGCTCGACGGCCGTGGTGAAGTCGGCGATCGGCGCGAGGGCGACCACGCCCCGCAGCGGCGGCGGTGCGGGCAGCCGCCACGGCGAACCCTCGGGCAGTACGTGCCGGGCGGCGGCCCACAGGGCGAGCTGCCCGCCGGCGGAGTGCCCGGTGACGACGATCCGCCGGGCATCGGCCTCCGGGAGCTCCCGGGCCAGCAGCGCCGGCAGCGCGTCCATCGCCGCGGCGACATCGTCGAAGGTCTCCGGCCAACGGCCCGCGACCGGACCGGAACCCCGCTGCTGCGGGATCTCGCTGCCCCGCCGGTACTCGACACTGGCCACGGCGAAGCCGCGCCGGGCCAGGAAGTCCGCGAACGGCGACACATGCTGCCGGTCGTACGGCGCCCGCCACGATCCGCCGTGCAGGACGACCACGACCGGCGCCCCGGTCCGCCCGTCGCGCGGGGCGTAGAAGTCGATCAGCTGGTCGGGGTGGTTGCCGTAGCCGGCGGATGTGTCGGGGGCGACCGGTGGATGCGAGAGGGCCGACTCGGTCTCGGCTGCGTCACGATCACGCGCGGCAGAATCCGACATGCTGCTCCAACCGTCCTGTAGCTGAGCCCAACTGGCCTGACCTGCGGGGACGGTACCAGTACGGAAGGCTCCCGTCCCCGCCGAGGATCACGGCAGGAGCTCAGCTCCCCCCGGAGGCGTCCGCCTGCTCCTCCGGGGACCCCTCCGCCAGCACCTCACCCAGCACTCGCGCCGCCCGCTCCACGTCCGTGAAACCCACGTACAGCGGGGTGAACCCGAACCGCAGCACGTCCGGCCGCCGCAGATCCCCGACGACGCCCCGTGCGATGAGCGCGCTCATCACCGGCTCCGCGTCCTCGCACCGCAGCGCGACCTGACTGCCGCGTTCCGCGTGCGCGGCCGGGGTGAGGGAGGTGACCCGGCCTTCGGGCACGTACGCGGCGACACACTCCAGGAAGAAGTCCGTCAGCGCCAGGGACTTGGCCCGTACCGCCTCGACCGGCACTCCGTTCCACACGTCGAGCGACGCTTCGAGCGCCAGCATGGACAGGATGTCGGGGGTGCCGACCCGGCCCCGTACCGCACCGTCCGCCGGGGCGTACCCGGGTGTCATGCCGAACGGGTCGGCGTGCGACGTCCACCCCGGCAGGGGCGAGTCGAAGGCCGCTTGGTGGCGCTCGGCGACGTACAGGTAGGCGGGCGAGCCGGGGCCGCCGTTCAGGTACTTGTACGTACAGCCGACCGCGAGGTCCACGCCGTGCGCGTCGAGCCCGACCGGCAGGGCGCCCGCGCTGTGGCACAGGTCCCAGACGGCGAGGCCACCCGCCGCGTGCACGGTGGCGGTGAGTCCGGGCAGGTCGTGGAGCCTGCCGGTGCGGTAGTCGACATGGTTGAGCAGGACGGCGGCGGTACGCGGACCGAGGGCGTCCGGTACGTCGGCGGGGGCGACCGGGACGAGCCGGTGGCCGGTCATCCGGGCCGCGGACGCGGCGATGTACCCGTCCGTGGGGAACGTCGTCGCGTCGACGAGGATCTCGTCGCGTCCACCGGGCGCCAGCCGGGTCGCGGCGACGACGGCCTTGAAGACGTTCACGCTGGTGGAATCGGAGACGACGATCTGCCCAGCGGCGGCCCCGACGAGCGGGGCGATCCGGTCGCCGATCCGCTCGGGCGCGGTCCACCAGCCGCTCTCGTCCCAGGACCGGATGCGCAGCTCGCCCCACTCGCGGGTGAGGACCTCCTGCACCCGGGCGGGTACGTGGGCGGGCAGCGCGCCCAGCGAGTTGCCGTCGAGGTAGACGGTGTCGTCGAGGGTGAACAGCTTGCGCAGATCGGCGAGCCGGTCGGCGGCGTCGAGTGCCGCGGCCCGCGCGGCGAAGGTCTCAGACATGGCTGCGCGCCGTCCACAGCTCGGGGAAGACGTTCTTCGTGGCCCGCTTCTCCAGCCACGCGACCCCGGCGGAACCGCCGGTCCCGGTCTTCGAGCCCATCGCCCGCCGGGTGGCGACGAGATGATCGTTGCGCCAGCGCCACACCAGTTCGCCGACGTCGGTCAGCGCCTCGCCGAGCCTGACCAGTTCGTCGTGCTGGTCCGGGTTGGCATAGATCGCCGCCCAAATGGCCTCGACCTCGGGGGACGGTTCGTACTTCTGCGTGAGGTCCCGCCCGAGCACGGCCTGCGGTACGGGGTGGCCGCGCCGCGCGAGCAGGGCGAGCACCTCGTCGTACAGGCTCGGTTCGGCGAGCGCCTTCTCCAGCTCGGCGTGGACGCGGGGCGCGCCCCGGTGCGGCACGAGCATGGACGCGGACTTGTCGCCGAGCAGGAACTCCATCCGCCGGTACATCGCCGACTGGAAGCCGGAGCCCTCGCCGAGGGCGGCGCGGTAGGAGTTGAACTGGGCGGGGGTGAGCTGGGCGAGCGGCGTCCAGGAGGCGTTGAGCGCCTCCAGTTCCCGCACCGACCGCTTGAGCGCGTCGCGTGCGACGGTCAGCCGGTCCTCGCGCAGGGCGTGCGCGGCGGTCTCCCACTCGTGGACGATGACGGTGAACCACAGCTCCATGACCTGGGTGGTGACCAGGAAGACCATTTCGCCCGGGTCGTCGGAGCGAAGGTGCTGGAGATGGGTCAGGACATCGGCCTGGACGTAGTCCTCGTACGGAGTCGTTCCCGCGAAGTCGAGGTGCGGGGTCTGCGCACCGGTGGCTTCGGGGTCGGGGTGGATCGTCGACATTGCTGTCTCCTCGACACGAGCTTCCGGGTAGCGGTCCGCCCCTTCCGTGAGGTGGTGGAGCTCCGGTCCCCTGTCGGCATCCTAGACGGGGCCCGCGCGAGTGCGCAGACCCCGCAGACGTGGGGCTCTGTCTGCGGGGTCCGGTATGTGTGCGACCGGCCCGGTACGACCAGTGAACGTTCAGCCGTGAACGTCTGAACGCCTGAATCTCGGAACGCCTGAATGTCTGAACGCCGGAACCGGAACGCCGGAACGTCTAGCCGAGGGTCTCCGCGGCGGTCGGCGAGGAGTCGCGGAGGAACGTCGAGCAGCGCTCGTACTCCTCCTGCTCACCGATCGCCTGGGCGGCCCGCGCCAGGGCGTGCAGGGCGCGCAGGAAGCCGCGGTTCGGCTCGTGCTCGAACGGTACGGGGCCGTGGCCCTTCCAGCCGGCCCTGCGCAGCGCGTCGAGGCCGCGGTGGTAGCCGGTACGGGCGTAGGCGTACGACTCGATGACGCGGCCGCCCTCGAACGCCTCGTCGGCGAGCTGTGCCCAGGCCAGGGAGGAGGTCGGGTACTTCGCGGCGACATCGGCGGGGGCCGTGCCGTTCGCGAGCAGCTCGCGCGGCTCCGGGTCGTCGGGCAGGTGGGTCGGGGGAGGTCCCCCGAGCAGGTTCTCGTGGATCGACATGAGTTCAAGTGTGCCTGTCACCTGCGCGCCGGGGTACCCGGGAGCCGTACGGAGGGCCGGATCACGCCGGGAGGTGCCCGGGTGCGCCGCGAGGAGCCCGTACGCGCCGGTGCGATGGCGGTCCGTAGCGGGTCAGTTCGCGCCCTGGTCCCCCTTCTCCTCCTGCACGGGCTCCAGGGGCGGGGCGGCGACGCCGCAGTGCACCGTGCACTTGGGCCGCGGCTTCGCCTCCTCGTCCGCCGTTACGGCCGGCTTCCGTACGGTCGCCCAGGCGATCAGTGAGCCCAGTACGAGCAGCCCGGCGCACATCGGCATGGCCCGCCGGAACGTCGAGGCGAACTCGCCGGCGTTCCGGTAGGCCTCCGGGCCCATCCCGGCGAGCAGCGGGAGCGCGGCCACCGCGATCAGCCCGGCGGCACGGGCGGCCGCGTTGTTGATCCCGCTGGCGAGGCCGGCCCGTGCGGTGTCCACGGAGGCCAGGACGGTCGCGGTGAGCGGTGCCACCATGGTGACGAGTCCGACGCCGATCACACCGACCGCGGGAAGCACGTCGGTGAGATAGCCGGATACGGAGCTCGATCCCGGCCCGACCCGCAACATCAGCAGCATTCCGGTGGCAGCAACGAGTGGGCCGACGGTGAGCGGGATGCGGGGTCCGATGCGCTGCCCCAATTCGCCCGAGGCAGCCGAGAAGAGCAGCATCAACACGGTCGTGGGCAGCAGGGCCGTGCCGGCGCCGAGGGCCGAGTAGCCGGCCACGACCTGGAGCTGGATCGCGGAGAGGAAGAAGTAGCCGCCGAGCGCCGCGTACACACAGAGGGTGATGATGTTGACGACGGTGAACTGCCGGGACGCGAACACCGACGGCGGCAGCATCGGGTCCGGCCGCCGCCGCTCCAGCCGTACGAACGCCGCCCCGAGCACGATCCCGCCGACGGCCGCCCCGATCACCGCACCGGACGCCCCCTGTCCCGGCGCCTCGATCAGCGCGTACGTCACCAGGGCGAGGGCGAGCGCGCCGAGCACGGCGCCCAGTACGTCGAAGCGTCCGTGCGCGTGCGGGTCACGCGATTCCGGTACGTGGCGCAGCGCCACCGGCAGGCAGACCGCGGCGAGCGGCACGTTGAGCAGGAACACCCACCGCCAGCCGGGCCCGTCGACGAGCCATCCGCCGACGAACGGCCCGACGGCGGCGCCGACCCCGCCGAGCCCCGACCACAGCCCGACGGCGCGGGCCCGGTCGTCCGGATGGAAGCTTGCCTGGATCAGCGCCAGCGAACCGGGAGTGAGGAGCGCCCCGCCGATGCCCTGGAGGGCACGGGCGGCGATCAGGACGGCGGCGTTCGGCGCGATACCGCACAGCACGGACGCGGTGGCGAACCAGACGACGCCGACGACGAAGACCCGCCGCCGTCCGTACCGGTCACCGAGGGCGCCCCCGAGGAGGATCAGCCCGGCGAGCGTCAGCATGTAGGCGTTGACGGTCCACTGGAGGGCAGCCAGGTCGGTGCCGAGGTCCCTGCCGATGCGGGGCAGGGCCACGTTGATGACGGTGGAGTCCAGCATCGCCATGCTGGAGCCGAGGACGGTGGTGAGGATGATCCAGCGTCCGGGTGCGGAGGCGGCACGAATCCCACCGGCGGGTGTCTCGCCCATGCGAGCAGCATCCCCGCTCCCCGTCCGCGCGGCCAGTCCACAGCGCGCCACCACCCGCACACCCCGAATCAGCGCGCCACCACCCGCACACCCCGAATCAGCGCCTCCACGCCCGCCTCCGCCTTGGACCGGGGGCACCCGACGTTCAGCCGTACGAAGCCCTCGGCCCCGTACACCGTCCCCGGCATCACCGCGACCTTTTCCCGCTCGATCAGCACCCGCTGCAACGCCTCGTCGTCGTCGACACCCGCCGGGCGCAGATCGATCCAGGCCAGGTATCCGGCCTGCGGCGGCTCCCAGCCCAGTTCCGGGAACGCCCCGTTCAGCCGTTCCGCGACCAGCGCCAGGTTCCCGGCGACATACGCGCGGGCCTCGTCCAGCCACGCCCCGGCCTCCCGGTACGCGGCGATGTGCGCGGTGAGCGACAGCACCGCCGGGGAGGCGAGCCCCTCCGCCGTCTCCATGCGGCGCAGGAACTCCGTCCGGTCGGCCGGGTCGCCGATCAGTCCGTACGAGCCGTTCAGCGCCGGGAAGTTGAACGCCTTCGACGCGGAGGAGATCAGCGCCCAGCGCCCCTCGCCGCCGACCCGCGTCCACGGCACGTGCACGCGCCCCTCGTGCACGAAGTCCGCGTGGATCTCGTCGCTGATCACCGCGACCCCGTGCCGGGCGGCGAGCGCCGACATCTCCCGGAGTTCGGCCTCCGCCCACACCCGGCCCGTCGGGTTGTGCGGCGAGCAGACGAGCAGGACCTTGCTGTCGGAGCGGGCGAGCTCGCGTTCCAGCGCGGCCGTGTCCCCCACCGGCACGCCGCGCAGTTCGCGCCCGAGCCCGGTGATCGCCTTGCGGAAACCGTCGTACGTCGGGGCGTGGACGACGACGCCGTCGCCGTCGGCCGTCCACATCTGCAGCAGCTGCGAGAGCTGACTGAGCACGGACGGCCCGTACACCAGCTGCCCGGCGTCTATCCGGGTCCCGTGCCGGGTCGCGTACCAGTGGGCTATCGCCGAGCGGAAGTCGTCCTGCTGCCACATCGTGTAGCCGAACACCCCGTGGTCGAGCCGGGCCCGCAGCGCGTCCAGCACCTCCGGCGCGGTCTCGAAGTCCATGTCGGAGATGGTGAACGGCAACAGCCCGTCCACCCCGAACCGGTCCGCGACCCCGTCCCACTGGACGCACCAGGTGCCCCGTCGGTCGACGGCGGTGTCGAAGTCGTAGCGCGCACTGGAACTCACGGCGATCCCTCATCACTCTTCTCGGACATGCCGTGGGCCCGGCACCCCCACGGTCTCTGGGATGCCGGGCCCACGGCCACGCTTCGTGCCGGCCGCTACTTCAGCTTGGTGCCGGTGGAACGCAGGTTGGCGCAGGCCTCCGTGACGCGCTTGGCCATGCCCGCCTCGGCGGACTTGCCCCAGCTGCGCGGGTCGTAGACCTTCTTGTTACCGACCTCGCCGTCGACCTTCAGCACACCGTCGTAGTTGCGGAACACGTGGTCCACGATCGGGCGGGTGAAGGCGTACTGGGTGTCGGTGTCGAGGTTCATCTTCACGACGCCGTTCTCCAGCGCGGTGGCGATCTCCTGCTCGGTGGAGCCGGAGCCGCCGTGGAAGACGAAATCGAAGGGCTGGCTACCAGCTGTCTTGCCGTACTTGGCGGCGACGCCCTCCTGGAGGTCCTTCAGCAGCTCGGGACGGAGCACGACGTTGCCCGGCTTGTAGACGCCGTGGACGTTGCCGAAGGAGGCGGCCAGCAGGTAGCGGCCCTTCTCGCCCAGACCGAGCGCCTCGGCGGTACGCAGCGCGTCGTCGACGGTCGTGTACAGCTCGTCGTTGATCTCGTGCGTGACGCCGTCCTCCTCGCCGCCGGTCGGGGTGATCTCGACCTCAAGAATGATCTTGGCGGCGGCGGCCTTGGCGAGCAGCTCCTGACCGATGGCCAGGTTGTCGGCGAGGGTCTCGGCCGAACCGTCCCACATGTGCGACTGGAACAGCGGGTTCTGGCCCTTGGCGACGCGCGCGGCGGAGATGTCGAGCAGCGGACGTACGTAACCGTCCAGCTTGTCCTTGGGGCAGTGGTCGGTGTGCAGCGCGACCGTGACGTCGTACTTGGCGGCGACGATGTGCGCGAACTCGGCAAGGGCGACGGCGCCCGTGACCATGTCCTTGTTGTACTGGCCGCCCAGGAACTCCGCCCCACCGGTGGAGATCTGGACGATGCCGTCGCTCTCCGCCTCCGCGAAGCCGCGCAGTGCAGCGTGCAGGGTCTGGGTCGACGTCACATTGATGGCCGGGTAGGCGAACTTGCCTGCCTTCGCCCGGTCGAGCATCTCGGCGTAGACCTCGGGGGTTGCGATGGGCATCTGTCCGCTCCTTGGGATGTGCGGGTGTGCGTTGCTGGTTCCCTGACCTGGGGGCGACGTCATCGTCGCCCCCATCTTCCCAGACTCTCGCTCCGGCTCCACCCGGCCCGGTGCCCCCGTGCCCGGGCAGACGATCCACGGGGACGCGCCAAGGGTGGGCTGTTTCACGTGAAACAGCCCACCCTTGGAGAAAGCCGCAGGTCAACCCGTACGTCAGGCGAGATCGAGGTCCGCCACCGTGTAGGCGTGGACATACGGGAGACCGGCCTCGGCGATGGCCGGAGCCGCACCCCGCTCCACGATCGTGGCGACGGCGACGACCTCGCCACCGGCCTCACGCACCGCTTCGACGGCCGTCAGCGGCGAACCGCCGGTCGTCGAGGTGTCCTCGACGACGAGACAGCGGCGGCCCTTCACGTCCGTGCCCTCGATACGGCGCTGCATCCCGTGCGCCTTCTGCGCCTTGCGGACGACGAACGCGTCCAGTTCCTGCCCGCGCGCGGCGGAGGCGTGCAGCATCGAGGTGGCGACCGGGTCGGCGCCCAGCGTCAGCCCGCCCACGCAGTCGTAGTCCAGTTCGGCGGTGGCGTCGAGCATGACCTGACCGACCATCGGAGCGGCCTTGCCGTCCAGCGTGATGCGGCGCAGGTCGATGTACCAGTCGGCCTCAAGACCCGAGGAGAGGGTCACTTTGCCGTGTACCACGGCCTTGTCCTTGATCTGCTGGAGCAGCTCAGCACGTACGTCAGTCATGGCTACGAGCTTAAGGCGCCCACTTCACGGCCCACGCCGACCGGTCTGACGGCTCCCGCCGGAGCACGCGGCCCGAGCCCGGGCCCACGCCCGGATCAGAGCCTGTGCCCGAATCAGAGCCCCACTCGGATCAGAGTCGGCGCCAGCTCCAGGTTGTCGCGATCTCCAGCGGTTCGATCGGGGTGACGTACTGGGGGGCGGTGTTCAGGCCGTTCGGCGGACCGGACTGCGGCTCCACGCAGACCGCCTCGGCCTGCTCGTCGTAGATCACGACCCATTCGGCCCGGCTCTTCACGGTCAGCTCCAGCTGTTCCGGCCAGGTGAGCGTCACGTCGACGCCGTCCGGCATCCCGAAGCAGTCGTCCCACGGGCCGGGCCGGGGCGCAATGCGGCGGCCGGTCGGCAGATGGTTCTCGCCCCGCTCCTCCTGCCAGGCCGCGTCGAAGGCCAGCTGTACGTCCTTGCCGCCGCCGAGATCGCGCAGGAACCAGGGGTGCCAGCCGGCCTGTGCCGGGAACGAATCCCCGTACGTCTCGACGCCGAAGGCGAGCGTGAGCGAGTCCTCGGCCAGTTCGACCGTCTGGGTCACCCGGCCCGGATAGGGCCAGGGATCGGCGAGGTCGTAATAGAACGCGGCCTCCCGCTCGCCCACCCGGGCGGTGCTCCAGGCCGTGTCCCTGCCGGTGCCGTGGATGGCGTGCGGCGGGGCGTTCAGCGGCAGCCGGTGCGAGACGCCGCCGTTGCGGAAGAGCCCGTTCTCGGTGCGCCCGCACCACGGCACCATCGGGAAGCAGCCGTACCGCTCCCCCTGCCGCAGCAACTCGGTGCCACCGATCCGCAGGCTGCTGATGCGACAGCCGTTGTCGGGGCTCACGGTCAACTCTGCGTCGCCGACGGAAAGCCGGACGTCCTTCTCGCTGCTACTCACCCGACCGACATTACTGGCGCGGCTACCTCCGCCGCCTCAGCGCCCGGCTCACCACGACCGCCGACGCGAGCGCGAGCGCCGCGGCGGGAGCTACCCAGCGGAGTGCGGCGCCCGCGGTGGTCGAATCGGGTGACGGTACGGGCGCGTACCGGCCGCGCGGCGGCGCGTGGTCGACCTCCTCGGCGCTGCGGCCGATCATGGTCCGCCTGGCGTGCGCGGCCTCGGCCGGGGGGCCGTCGGGGACGGTGAACTCCACCGCTGCCTCGGGATCGAGCGACGGCGGGGGAACAGGGGCGTCGAAGACGGATCCCGTGCCCGGGGGCTTCTCACCGGCGGGCGCCTCGTCCGCGGCGGCGTCATCCGCACCGGAGTCGCCGGCATCGTCGACGGCGCCGGTGACATCGGTGGCGGCGTCGGCGAGGTCCGCGCCGGAGTCGTCGACGGCATCCGGAGCGGCGCCGCGGGCGCGGGCCACGCCGGTCGTGTCGGCCTCCTCGGCCGCCTCCTCGATGGCCTGTTCCACCGCGTCCCCGACGGACCGCTCGGCCTCGTCGAGAACCTCGCCCACCGCCTCACCACCCGTGGAGCCGTCCGCACCACCCTCCGCCAGCGTCTCCGTCACCAGCTGCTGTGCGAAGCGGTCCAGCAGGCGGCAGGCCGCCGCGAGCGCCGCCGCCGGGTCCAGGTCCAGGATGCGGCCCTCGCCGCTCGCCGTACCCGCGAACCCGATGGCCGTACCGCCGTCCTTCCGTGTCAGGCCGATCGTCAGGACCAGCTTCGCCGAACCGGTCCCCCGGGCCTCGACGCCCTCGCCCGTCACCAGGATCCCGGCCCCGTCCGGACCGTCCTGCGGGGAAGCGGTGAACCGCAGCGCGCCGCGGTACGTGATCGTGTGGCCGTCGACCCGGACCTTGAGCCGGCCGGACAGCGGGCCCGCGGACGCGTCGGCGTCCTGCTGGAGCCCCGGTACGCAGCGCGCGACGCGGGCGGGATCGCCCAGCGTCCGCCGAAGGGCCGGGACCGGAACCGGAACGAACACCTCATGCTCCATGGAAACCGAGCCTACTCAGCCCCGGCCGTCCCGTCAGCGATTCCGCGTCGCGGGGCCGCCGGGCTCACGGCGTACGAGGCCCGGCCCACCGCCCCTCCCCGCACCCTTCCCGGCACACACCGAGCCCGGCCAAACACCCCTCCCGCGCCGCGCTCGGTTCACCGCTCCTCCCAGTACCGCGGATGCACCAGCGTCGACGGCGGCAGCGGCCCGCGCGGCCGGGCGCTCTCCGCGTCCCGCCCCGCGCACACCAGCGAGGGCTGTGTCAGCGACCGCAGCTTCGGCACCCCGGGGCCGAGCCGGAGCGCGGGCGCCGTGCCCCGGCCGGCGAGGACGAAGCCCCAGCCGTCCTCGGCCCGCGCCCGGTGCGTGGCCCGGTCGGGGCCGGCCGCGAAATCGGGGAGCCGGCCGCTGATCCGGTACGGGCGGGTGCGCAGGCCCGCCGCCCTCATCGACGCATCCACCGTCCAGTACGTACGCGGCCGGGTGACCGGCGGGCCCCCGTGCACCACCAGCCGGCCGCCCGGGGCGAGGGTCTCGGCGATCAGACCGTAGAACTCCGCCGAGTACAGCTTCGTGCTGTCGGAGATCCCCGGGTCGGGCAGATCGGAGATCACCACGTCGTACCTGCCGTGCGCCCCTCGCAGCCAGTTGAAGGCGTCCGCGTCGACGGCCGTCAGCCGCGGATCACGGAACGCGTGGGCGTTCAGCGCCGAGAGCGCGCGGTCGGTACGGGCCAGCCGGGTGAGACCGGAGTCGAGCTCGACGAGGGTGACGCCGCGTACCTCCGGGTAGCGCAGCACCTCCCGTGCGGCCAGGCCGTCGCCGCCGCCCAGGATCAGGACGCGGGCGCGCGGCCCGCTCATCGCCGGATGCACCAGCGCCTCGTGGTAGCGGTACTCGTCGCGCCCGCTGACCCGCAGTCGCCCGTCCAGATACAGGTCGAGGGAGCCGCGGCCCGCCCCCGTCAGCACGACCTCCTGCACCCCGGTCTGCACCGCGACCCGCACCCCGTCCCCGTACACGGCACGCCGCGCCGCCCGCTCGAAGTCGTCGACCAGCGCGGTCGCGGTGGCGAGCACGGCGATCACCATGACGTTGACGAGGATCAGCAGCCACCGGGAGCGCGAGGTGAGGTCCCGCCGGAACACCCACAGCACCAGCGCCCCGCCCGCCGCCGCGTTGACCGTGCCGGTCAGCAGCGCCCCCGTGAGCTGGCCGAGCACCGGCAGCAGCAGGAAGGGGAATGCCAGCCCGCCGACCAGCGCGCCCACGTAGTCGGCGGCGAACAGATCCGCGACGGTCCCGCCCGCGTCCTGCCGGTCGACCCGCTGGATCAGCGTCATCAACAGGGGGATCTCCGCACCGATCAGGACGCCGATCGTGAGCGAGAACCCGACCAGGGCGAACCGCGACTCCCCGATCCAGGCGAACGACGCGTACAGCACGATCGCCGAGGAACCGCCGACGAGTGCGAGCGCCGCCTCGATCAGCCCGAAACCGACCGCGGCACGGCTGCGTAAACGTTTCGCGAGGAGCGAGCCGACGCCCATCGCGAACACCATCACGGAGAGCACGACGGACGCCTGGGTGACCGAATCACCGATCAAGTAGGAAGCGAGCGCCACCAGTTCGAGCTCGTACACCAGACCGCAGGCGGCACAGACGAAGACAGCGGCCAGCACGAGACACCGGCCGGTCCTCGGCCGTACGGGAAGACACGCCGCGCCCCCTCGCAGCGACACCTGCTGGTCGATCATGAGGCGAACGCTACGTCACAATAAGGTGGCCGCCTGTCACCCACAAGGATGTAAGTGGCGTACTCACCAGGGAGTTGGGTCCGTGTCAGTGTGCTGCCGCCGGAATCCGCATCCCCACTCGGGTACGCGTCACCACCAACTGCCCCTCCTGCGGATACGCATGCCAGGTGCGCCACCGCACCTGGCCCTCGGTCCGCTGGCCGAGCATGGCGGTGAAGGCGTGCGGGCTGCCGGGGAACGTCCCGGCGAGACCGTGGGGATGGTCGGCCACGAGCGCGAGGAGTTCCTGCGCGCGCCCGGCGAACGAGCCCGCCGAGAGCGTCTCGACGCGCGCCGCGAACTCGTACTCCCATTCACCGAGCCGTTTGGCGACCCCGAGCGGCAGCGGTGTGCTGCTGCCGGGGATGCACGCGACGGTTTCGGAACAGGTACCCCGGTCCTCCTCCAGGAGGACCTGGTGGGAGGCGCCGAGCAGGCGCATCTGAAGCCGGGCACCCGCGAGATCGAGGTCGAGCACGGCCAGGGCGGGGAGCGGTTCGCGCCCCAGCGCCCAGGCCAGGTCGGCAGCACGGGTGTCGGAATAGGCCGTCTGGAGGGTCGTGAGCATGGGTCGGCTCCGCAAACAAGCGTGGACACATGGACAGTGGACGCCTCCGACGTGCTTGCACGCGGGAGGGGGGAAGCGCCCGATCAGGTCCAACTGGGGTCCGAGGGCTGGATGTTCTCTCCATCGAGGGAATCACGAATAAGCCGCATCCACAGGGTTTTTACCCAACTTGCCGTGGTTTCCATCCCCTCGGGGGTCTCTCGGATCATCTGTTCACCGGCATCTCGCAAAACGCCCAACAAAAAGGTGTCCGGCGGGAGTTCACCCGCCGGACACCTGTCGGGCACCGGACCGCGAGGGTCCGGCACCGGGCGAAGGACATCGCCCGGTCACGGACCAGCTGCCCCGTGTCAGCTGCCTCCGCCGCATCCGCCCCCGCCGCCGCACGACGAACCGCCACCGCACGAGGAGTGGCCGCCGCCGCACGAATGCCCCCCGGAGTGACCACCGGAGTGACCACCCGAGTGACCACCGGAGTGGCTGCTGCTGCCACCGCCGCAGGAGGAGCCACCGCCGCTGTCACCGCCCGCCCACCAGCTGCCGCCCGCGGCGCTGCCACCGCCCGCACCCCGGCGCGCGCTCCGTCCGCGCGACTTCTTTCTGTTCCCGGCCCCCTTCACGAGCGAGACGATCAGTCCGATCACCGCCGCCGCGATCACCACTCCGACAAAAGTCCCCACCGACCTCACGTCCTTCCGTTCCCCCGAAAGAGGTCCTTCGCTTCCGTCTGCTCGGTCCGCTTCTTGCGTGAGTGGGGGATGCCCTCGCCCCCGCACGGCCAAAGCAGACTTGAGCAACTCCAGAGCTTCCGCGCAGGATGGCGGCCATGACACAGGGACGACCGCTGCTCAACCGCCGCCTCGCAGAGTTCGGCACGACGATCTTCGCGGAGATGTCGGCGCTTGCCGTACGGACCGGCTCCATCAACCTCGGCCAGGGCTTCCCCGACACGGACGGCCCTCAGGAGATCCGCGAGGCCGCGATCCGTGCCCTGCGGGCCGGGCACGGCAATCAGTACCCGCCGGGCCCCGGCGTACCCGAACTGCGCACCGCGATCGCCGACCACCAGCAACGGCGCTACGGGCTCGTCCATGACCCCGACACCGAGGTCCTGGTCACCGCGGGCGCCACCGAGGCCATCGCCGCGGCCCTGCTGGCCCTGCTGGAGCCCGGCGACGAGGTGATCGCCCTGGAGCCGTACTACGACTCGTACGCCGCCTGCATCGCCATGGCGGGCGGCAGCCGCGTCCCCGTCACCCTCCACCCCGACGCGGCCACCGGCACCTACCGCCTCGACCTCGACGAACTGCGCGCCGCCGTCACCCCCCGCACCCGGCTGATCCTGCTGAACAGCCCGCACAATCCCACCGGCACCGTCCTCACCCGTGAGGAACTCGGCGCGATCGCCGCACTGGCCTGCGAGCGCGACCTCCTGGTCGTCACCGACGAGGTCTACGAACACCTGGTCCTCGAGGGCGAGCACCTCCCGCTCGCCGGCTTCCCCGGGATGCGCGAACGCACCGTCACCATCGGCTCGGCCGGCAAGACGTACTCCTTCACCGGCTGGAAGGTCGGCTGGGTCAATCCCCTTTCGCCTACCTATTGGACACTGGCCGCGTGAGCGCCCGTTTGGGCATAGTCCAGGATGGCGCTCGAAGAATCGACGGATACCCGGGTGAGGATGGTAAAGACATGGGCGGCAGGCCGCTGCTGAACCGCAGGCTGGACGGGCTCGGGACGACGATCTTCGCGGAAATGTCGGCACTGGCGACAGCGACGGGCGCGATCAACCTGGGCCAGGGCTTCCCGGACACGGACGGCCCGGAGTCAGTACGCGAGGCCGCCGTACGAGCGCTGCGCGACGGCCGCGGCAACCAGTACCCGCCGGGCCCGGGCATCCCGGAGCTGCGTCAGGCGATCGCCGACCACCAGCGCCGCTTCTACGGCCTGAGCTTCGACCCGGACACGGAGGTCCTGGTCACCGCAGGGGCGACGGAGGCGATCGCCGCGACCATGCTCGCCCTCCTCGAACCAGGAGACGAGGTCATCGCCTTCGAGCCCTTCTACGACTCCTACGCTGCCTGCATCGCCATGGCGGGAGCGAAGCGCGTACCGCTCACCCTGCGCGCGCCGTCCTTCCGCCCGGACCTGGACGAGCTGCGGTCCAAGATCACCCCGCAGACCCGCCTCCTTCTCCTCAACACGCCTCACAACCCGACCGGGATGGTCCTCACCGCCGAAGAGCAGAGCGCCATCGCCGCACTCGCCATCGAGCACGACCTGCTGGTCGTCACCGACGAGGTGTACGAGCACCTTGTCTATGAGGGCACGCACCGCCCCATCGCGGCCCTGCCCGGCATGCGTGAGCGCACCGTCTCCATTTCGTCCGCCGGCAAGACCTTCTCGTTCACCGGATGGAAGGTTGGCTGGGTCACGGCGAACGGCCCGCTCGTCTCAGCGGTCCGGACGGCCAAGCAGTACCTGACGTACGTCAGCGCGGGCCCCTTCCAGTACGCGATCGCCGAAGCGCTGCGCCTGCCGGACTCGTACTTTGACAGCTTCCGCACCAACCTCCGTCGCAAGCGCAATCTGCTCGGCGACGGCCTGCGCGCGGCCGGGTTCGAGGTCTACCAACCCCAGGGCACTTACTTCATCACCACCGACATCACCTCCTTCGGTGAGAAGGACGCCTACGCCTTCTGCCGCGCCCTCCCCGAACGCTGCGGCGTCGTCGCCATCCCCAACTCCGTTTTCTACGACGACCTCGACGCCGGCCGCAGCCAGGTCCGCTTCACCTTCTGCAAGAGGGACGACGTCCTCCAGGAGGCAGCCAGTCGGCTGCGGCGCCTGGCGTCTTGAACCCGCGTCCCCTTCATCCCGAATGAAGTACGGACCCCAACCTGACCAGGGGCTTTACGTGCATCCCGGCCCGGCGCGGTCCCGAGCCGCCTGCGCCATTCGGCACCGGTCCCCACGAGAGGAGGGACCGGTGGCGACTGGCGCGGCGTCGTTTTCCGGACGCGCCGGGGCGGGCGGCGCGGAGGAGTCCGGGGGGCGAAGGGCCGGGTGCCGGGGAGCTGTTGACCATGGCGATCAGGACGGCGATCCCGGCGATGGTGAGGACACAGCCCGCGATGATCAGGGTGCGCTGAGTAGGCCGAGCTCCTCCGCAGTAATGTCTCCGCGTCGGCGAGGCCACGCTGCGCGAGCTGTTGGACGCCTGACCGACCGAACGCCCGGCCCGGCGCGTATGCCGTACCCGGCTCCTACACCGGTCACAGGCCGAGCGGACTCTCCCCTCCACTGCCCCGGACAAGGCGTCGCCGCATATCCCGGCGCACCGGCGCACATCCAGGGGCGGACAGGTCCGCTGTCTCACAGGCCTGTCACAACTTAACGGCACACCGAACCACTTCCGGATCGGACGCGTAATCACCAGTGACACATTTATGCCGCACCTCCTGAGGAAATTCATGACGCGCAGATGGCCGCTCATCACCACGATCACCGTATTGACCATCGCGCTGGCCTTCGTCGTCGTCCAACTGGTGCGCGGCCAGGACTCCGGGAAGGAACAGGCCGGGGCGAAACCGGGTGGGGCGAAACCGGCCGCGTCGAGCCCCGGCGTGCCGGGAGGGCTGGAATCCGCGTCGTCGACGCCCAAGAAGCACGACGACAAGGGCGAGAGCCAGGCGCCCTCCGGGGTTCTCCCCAGCCCGGGGACCACTTTCCCCAGCACGGGGACCACGAGGCACACCTCACCGACGGGGCAGACGACCGCCCAGGCCAAGATCCCGGAACACGCCGCGGACAAAACCCGTACGACGACTCCGGCGCCCGTCGTCATCAAGCCGGTCGCGAAGCTGCACGCCGCCACGTCCTGGAAGTCCGACCGGCTGCAGCTGGGCATGCAGGCCGACGGCAACCTCGTGCTCTACGACCGGCAGGAAAAGCGGGTGCTCTGGGCTGCCGGCACCTCCGGCGAGGGCAACATGGCGGCCTTCCAGGATGACGGCAATCTCGTCATCTACACCGCAGCCGGTCGAGCGATATGGGCCTCGAACCCCGCCGGCTTCACCAACGCCACCCTGGTCATCCAGCCCGACGGCAACGTCGTCATCATGGCCGGTGGGAAGCAGGTGTGGGCCACGAACACGCACATCTGACGCCGACAGCAGGCCCGTCCCGGGCGCCCCACAGCCGCCACCACGCCTCTTCTTCCCCAACGCAGGGAACGTGACGCCATGTCCGACAACGGTCGGATCGACTTCGCCGCGCCGGCTCACCAGGCCCGCCGTACGGAGGGCGAGATGGCGGGCGTCCAGGAGGACCTGACGAAAGTCCAGGCCACCGGCTACGGCACGACGGTCTGGTCGCGGCGACGGTCTCCGGCGACGGCCGGATAGTCGCGCTGCGCATCGATCCCTCGGTGATCGACCCTGACGATCCGGAGATCCTCGCCGACTTGATCATCGTGGCGGTCGACAGCGCGAACCAGGCCGTGCAGGAGCAGCGGGCGGCAAGTCTGGCCGTCGTCACCGACAGCTTCAACGGCCTCCTCTCGGGACTGCGTCCGACGGGACCGGGACATCCCGGACCTCGCACCTCGGGCGGGGGCGGCTTCGCCGCGAACTGATCCGCCGACCCCGCGCGCCCCGGCCGTACTCCCTGAACGGGATCTGCCGGTCGCGGTGCGCGGGCTCGTGTCCTGACGGAAGCCCCTGTGTCCGCCCCGGCGCCAAGGTCACAGCACAGATGAAGAGCCTCGATGTCCCGCATCATCTTCCATCGCCCCCCCAGGGTCGTCCCGCCACAGCTCCCGACGGAACCGGTGGTGCTCTCGGCGCCGCCGTAGCCGGTCGGCAAGGACTCGGGCGCGAACTGGATCTACATGCTCATGCCCCTGCTGTCCAGCATCAGCATGGCTGATGTCCGGCGGCAGAAAGCTACTGATTCTGCTGGGCATCGCCTTCGTGGTGCTGTCGATCGGCGTCACCGTTGCCGTCCGGATGCAGATGCGTGGCCAGGCGCGCAAGAAGAAGATGCGAGCCCGGGACCTCTACCTGGAGCATCTGGTCGAAGTGCGGGGCGTCGCCCGGCAGGTCGCCGAGAACCAGCGACTGGTCGCGGCGTGGTCCTTCCTGGTGAACAGCCGGGGAAGGACGGCGGACGCCGGCGACCGCGTCGTGAACACTCGGGAACGGTTGGCGGACGATGCGCCCGCGCCGCCGGAACGTCGCAACTCCCCATGTTCCACTGCCCCGGACAAGGCGTCGCCGCATATCCCGGCGCACCGGCGCACATCCAGGGGCGGACAGGTCCGCTGTCTCACAGGCCTGTCACAACTTAACGGCACACCGAACCACTTCCGGATCGGACGCGTAATCACCAGTGACACATGCCGCACCTCCTGAGGAAATTCATGCCGCGCAGATGGCCGCTCATCACCACGATCACCGTATTGACCATCGCGCTGGCCTTCGTCGTCGTCCAACTGGTGCGCGGCCAGGACTCCGGGAAGGAACAGGCCGGGGCGAAACCGGGTGGCGACGCCGAGTCGCTGCAGGGCCTCGGCTGGTGGCCCCTGCACCAGTCCGGCACCGCGAAGGCCGGCGAGCACGACGCCGTGGTCAGGGGCGGCACGCAGTGGACCGACGGCCCCGAGGGCGGCGCCGTGCAACTGGACGGCACCAGCGGATACGCGGACTCCAACACCCGGCTCGACACCGTGGGCAAGGACTACTCGGTCGCCGCGCGGGTGCGCCTCAACCCCCAGGGCATGACCGGCATCCACACCGCCCTGTCCCAGGACGGCGACCGGATCAGCACGTTCTTCCTCCAGTACTCCGGCCCGGACGGGAACTTCGCCTTCAGTTTCAGCGGTGCCCGTACGGTCGCGAAGACGCCCGAGAAGCCGCAGCCCGGCCGCTGGTACCACCTGACCGGCACGTACAGTCAGAAGGACCACCGGATGCAGGTCTACGTGGACGGCCGGCTCGCGGGAACCAGGGTGGCCTCCAGCAGCGTGAAACCCACCGGCACTGTGGTGATCGGACGCGGCAAGTTCGATGGGAAGGCGGCCGACTACTGGAACGGTGACATCGCCGACGTACATGCCTACAACCGGGAGTTGACGTCCCGTGAGGTGGGCTCGCTTTCCTCTCGCGAACCGGACTGACCGGCGCTGACGGGGCGAGTTCACCGCCGCCGCAGGCTGACGGGCGCCGCACGGGCGCACGGCGGTTCGCGGCGGCGCCTGCCGGTTGTCCCGCAGCCGGCGGAGCCCGTCTTCCCCACAGACGACCGGAGAGGAAGGGCGCTTGTCGAACAGCGCTTCGACCGAAGACCTCATACCTGGCCCCCGCGCCGCGGAACCCCACCCCGACGAGTTCCTCAGAGCGCTCTACCACTTCCACGGCAGCGCGTTGCTGCAGTTCGCCGCACGGCGGCTGGAGGGCGACTGGCACCGCGCCGAGGACGTCGTCCAGGAAGTCGCGATACGCGCCTGGCGGCACGCCGAGGAACTCGACCCGACCACGGATTCGGTGCGGCCCTGGCTGTTCACCGCGCTGCGCCATCTGGTCATCGACGGTCACCGGGCCCGCCAGGCCAGACCACCGGAGACCGGCGACCCCGAACTCGCCCACCTGCCGGTGTCCGACGGCGTGGACCACATGCTCACCTCCCAGGTGCTCACCGACGCCTTGGGGGACCTGCGGCCGGCACAGCGCGAGGTCCTGCTGCACGTGCACTACCTGGGACGCAGCGTCAACCAGACGGCCAAGGTCCTCGGCGTGCCGCCGGGCACCGTCAAGTCCCGGACGTTCTACGCCGCCCGCGCCCTGCGCGAGGCACTGCACAGCCGCGGGCTGTACGCGGACGGCCTGTACCGCGAGGCCGGATGACACTTATGCCATACGTCCCGCGTGCCGGGTGATCTCCAGGCCGAGCGGCCCGGTGTCGAGCGATCCGTCCGCACCGGCACGCCAGCGCCACCCCGTGGGTGCCTCGCCGACCACCAGCAGCGCGTCCCCACGCCGCAGACCGGCCAGTGCCCCCTCCCGTCGCGGGAGCTGCGAGGCGTCCACGACGAACAAGTGCGGCGCCTCGCCCTGGACGGCGATCCGGCTGCTGCCCTCGATCAGCCGGAAGATCTGGGTGACGTCGGGCGAGCCGGGCTCCGGCGCTCCCGTGCCCGCCGACGCCGCCACCGTGGCGAACGCATCCTCCAGGCTGGCCGCGTCGTGCAGTCGCGAGGTCCGCAGCTCGTCGCCGGAAAGGAGCCGGCCGTCGGCCAGGGATCCCACCAGGGTGACCTCGGCGAGCGCCCCCACAGGACCGGCGAGCGCCTCGGTGACGACGGCCCGCACCAGGCTGCGCACCTCCTTGTCCGGACCCGTCACCGAGACGGGCCCCGTTGCCCGGGAGAGGTCGACCAGCACGCGGTCGGGTCCGTCCAGGCCCACCGTCACCGTCAGCGCGTACGGCAGGGCCGGTTCGCCCTCCGGGCCGGGGCGGTGCAAATCGTCGGGCGAGATCGTCCAGCGCTCGCCGTCCGCCTCGACGCTCCAGGGCGCGGGGGCGGCCTCCTCGGCCCCGGCCAGCAGCAGTGCGAGCCGCTTCTCGGAGTAGACGACGGCGTACAGGTCGGGCAGCGACCGGCCGGAGCGCAGGCATTCGCCCGTCAGCCGGCGCAGGCCCGCGTTGACCACGTCCAGCGCCTCCCGGCCCACGACGGCCGCCGAGGCGGCGACGGGCTTCGACGGGCGGGGGCGTCGCCCGGGCTTCGGCGGGCGGGGCCGTCGCTCGGTGACGATCAGCGCGGCCACCGCCCCGATCAGCGCCAGCCCCAGCACCACGGCCAGGACGTACCAGATCATCTTCTGACTCCTTGTCGGGACGCCCCGGCGACGGAGCCGGGAGGGTCGAGAACGGGGGCGGCACAGTCGCTGCGCCGTGCCCCCGATGGCCACTACGGCGCCCGTCGGCGGATGGTTCACCGGTGCGCCGGGTGAACCATCCGCCGACGGGCGCCGTAGGTCCCGTCAGTGGCACGGCAGCCGCCGAGTGCGGCTGCCGAGGCCCCCATTCACGCCGGCTGGAGGACGTTCTCGTGTCGTTGATGTTGACCGTGGTCGAGGAGGGCGGTGAAGCGTTCGACGTCCACCTCGACGCCGATCCCGACACGCCTGTGCGCGCTGTCGCGGAGGCGCTGGCCGGGGCAGGAGGCGTCCACCAGCCCCCGGAGGGCCTCGGCCTGTACGCCGGCGACCGGCTGCTGCCCGCCGATATGCGGCTGCGGGACGCGCCGCTGCACCACGCGGCCATCGTGGGCCTGGGCCGCACGGCGGGCACCGTGTCGGCCGAACCGGCCGGGCTGGTGGAGGTCCGTACGGTCGGTGGGACCGGCGCGGGCACCGTGCACCGGCTCGACATGGGGGAGTACCGGATCGGGCTGGCCCACGACGGGACCGCCCAGGTGCTGCGCGCCGTACCGGACCGTCCGTTCGCCGTCCTGGCGGTGGGCCCCCAAGGACGCTGCCGTATCGCGCCCGACGCCTCCGCGCCGGGCGGCGGCACTCTGCAACTGGACCGCGAGGACCTCGCCGAGGCGACCGCCTGGCCGGCCGGCGCACAGCTCCTCGTCGGAGAAAGCCTGCTCGAACTCGCCCTCCCGCAGAAGCCGGACGCGGCCGTGCAGCCGTCGGAGGACGGCACCGGCTGGGACTACAACCGGCCGCCGCGACTGCGGCCGGCCGAGAACGCCACCCGCTTCACCCTGCCTTCCCCGCCCGCCCCGCCCGCCGCCCGGCCGCTCCCGTGGATCACCGCGGCGGCCCCGCTGGTGATGGCGGGGGCCGGGGCGCTGATATTCGACCGTATGTCGATGCTGCTGTTCGGGCTGCTCTCCCCGGTCGCGGTCCTCGGCAACTATCTGATGAGCCGGCGCACCGGGCGCCAGACCCACTCCGGCAGTGTCGCCGCCTACGAGGAGAAGAAGGCACGCATCGAGGGCGACGCGACGAAGGCCCTGGCGGCCGAACGCACCGCCCGGCGCCACGGTTTCCCGGACCCGGCCGAGGTCCTCCTGACCGCCGTCGGCCCCCGGCGCCGCCTGTGGGAACGCCGTACCTCCGACGCCGACTTCCTCGAACTGCGCATCGGAACCGCCGATCTGGCCTCCGACGTGGTGCTCCAGGACCCGACGAAGGATGAACACCGCCGCGAGGACCCGCGGACCGCGTACGACGTCCCGGTGACCGTTCCGCTGCGGGAGCACGACGTCCTGGGCATCGCCGGCGAGGGCCCGGCCGCGCGCGCCGTGGCGCGCTGGGCAGTCGCCCAGGCCGCCGTCCTGCACAGCCCCCGTGACCTCCAGATCCATCTGCTGACGACCGGCGAACGGGGCCGGGACGGCTGGTCCTGGCTGCGCTGGCTGCCGCATGTGCGCAAGAAGTCCGGCGACACCCCGGCCAGCATCGGCTACGGCGCGGAGACCTGCGCCCGGCGGGTCGCCGAACTCACCGCGCTGATCGTCGAGCGCGCCGGACGGAAGGACCGGCGGAGCCGGCCCGCCGGGCCCGACGTGCTCGTCATCCTCGACGGAGCCCGCAGGCTGCGTTCGCTGCCCGGCGTGGCGCAGATCCTGCGCGACGGACCGGCCGTCGGCGTCCGCGCGGTCTGCCTGGACGCCGAGGAGCGGCTGCTGCCCGAGGAGTGCCACGCCGTCGTCGCCGAGGAGCCCGGCGGAACCGTACGGGTGGGACGCTCCGGGAGGGGCACCGTCGGGGGCATCCGGCCCGACGCGGTGTCCCTGGACTGGTGCCGTTCGCTGGCCCGCGCGATGGGCCCGCTGCGGGACCCGGGCGGGGCCGACGAGGAGGCCGCGGTGCTTCCCGGCTCCGCGCGGCTGCTCGACGTCCTCGCCCTCGACCCGCCGCAGGCCGCCGGCATCCGGGCGCGCTGGACGGCCGGGGGTCGCTCGACCCGGGCGGCCGTCGGCGTCTCCCTGGACGGCCCGTTCTACCTGGACCTGCGGCGCGACGGCCCGCACGGGCTGGTCGCCGGCACCACCGGCTCCGGCAAGTCCGAACTCCTCCAGACGCTGGTCGCCTCGCTCGCGGTGGCGAACCGTCCGGACGCGATGACGTTCGTCCTGGTCGACTACAAGGGCGGCTCCGCGTTCAAGGACTGCGTCGACCTGCCGCACACCGTCGGCATGGTCACCGACCTCGACGCCCACCTCGTCGAGCGGGCCCTGGTGTCGCTGACGGCGGAACTTACCCGGCGCGAGCACATCCTCGCCGCGGCCGGCGCCAAGGACATCGAGGACTACGTCGAACTGCTGGAGCGCAACCCGGCGGGCCGCGCGCCGATGCCCCGGTTGCTCATCGTCATCGACGAGTTCGCCTCGATGGTGCGCGACCTGCCGGACTTCGTGAAGGGTCTGGTCAACATCGCCCAGCGGGGCCGCAGCCTCGGCATCCACCTGATCCTGGCGACGCAGCGCCCCAGCGGCGTCGTCTCCTCGGAAATCCGCGCCAACACCAACCTGCGCATCGCGCTCCGGGTGACGGACGCCGGCGAGAGCCAGGACGTCCTCAACTCCGCCGAGGCCGCCGGGATCTCGCAGGGCACCCCCGGTCGCGCCTATGTGCGCTTGGGCCAGAACTCCCTCGTGCCGTTCCAGTCCGGACGGGTCGGCGGCCGTCGGCCCGGTGCCGCGGCGACCTCGCTGCCGGCACCCTGGGCGGTGACGGTCGGCTGGGAACGGCTCGGCGAGCCGCTCCCGGCGCGGCCCCGCGGCGCGGCCGTACCCGCCGAGGTGGAGACCGACCTCACCGGGCTCGTCACGGCGATCCGCGAAGCGGACCGGGAGATGGGCATCCCCGCGCAGCACAGCCCCTGGCTCCCGCCGCTGCCCGAGGTCCTGGTCGCCGGCGAACTGCCGGCGCCCCCGCCCTCGGGCTACGACCTCGCGCCCGTCGCGTACGGCGTGGTGGACCTGCCCGCACAACAGGCCCGGCTGCCCCTGGTGATCGACCCGGCGACGCTCGGGCACCTGCACATCATCGGCTCGCCCCGGCAAGGCAGGTCGCAGACACTGCGCACCATCGCCGGCACCCTGGCCTCCGCCCATTCCCCGGACCGGCTGCACATGTACGGCATCGACTGCGGCAACGGCGCGCTGCTGCCCATCGAGGGGCTGCCGCACTGCGGGGCCATCACCCAGCGCACCCAGCCCGACCGGGTGGCCCGGCTGCTCGCCCGGCTGACCGGGGAGCTGACCCGGCGCCAGGAGATGCTCGCCGCCCGCGGCAGCGCCGACCTGCCGGAGCTCCGCCGCGCCCTGCCGGAGGCTGAACGGCCGCCGCACATCCTGCTGTTCATCGACCGGTGGGAGGTCTTCGACAAGCAGCTCGGCGAGTACGACTCCGGGAACCTGCTGAGCTCCGTGCTGACCCTGCTCCGGGACGGCGCGAGCGTCGGCATCCACCTGGTGATGACCGGTGACCGGGCGCTGTTCTCCAGCCGGGTCAACGGCTCCACCGAGGACAAGCTCGTGCTGAAGCTGAACGAGAAGTCCGAGTACGGGATGATCGGTATCACCCAGCGCAACGTGCCCGACGAGATCCCGCCGGGCCGCGCGTTCCGTGCCGCCGACAAAGCGGAGGTGCAGATCGCGCTCCTCACGGACAACCCGGAAGGCCAGGCGCAGGCCGTGGCGCTCCAGCAGATCGCCGAGTACTGCCGCGAGCGGGCGGCCCAGCTGCCGGACTCCACCCGCCCGTTCCGCGTCGACACCCTGCCGGACCGGCTCACCTGGGAGGAGGCGACCCGGTACGTGCCGCAGCCGCTGCCGTCCGCACGGTGGGCCCTGTCCGGTGTCGGCGGCGACGAACTCACCGCGTTCGGGCCGGACTTCGCCATCACGCCGACCTTCCTCGTCGCCGGACCCGCCCGCTCCGGCCGCAGCATCGTCCTGGCGACACTGGCACTGTCGCTGCTGTCGGCCGGGACGCCCGTCGTCGTCGGCGCGCCCGCCAGGTCGCCGTTGCGCCAACTCGCCGGACGGCCCGGGGTCCTCGCGGTCTTCGACGAGTCCGACATCGACCCCACCGCGCTGGAGGAGGCGCTGGCGTCCTCGCCGCAGGGGGCCGTGGTGATCCTGGACGACGCCGACCTGCTGCTGAAGACAAAGGCCGAGCCCGTCCTCACCCAGATCGCCAAGTCCGGTGCCGAGAACGGCCGGGGCCTGGTGATCGCCGGGCAGACCGACCGGCTCTCCTCCGGCTTCTCCGGCTGGCACACCGAGGCCCGCCGCAACCGGTGCGGTCTGCTGCTGAAGCCGCAGAACATGAGCGACGGCGAACTGATCGGCGTCAAGGTGCCCCGCAGCCGCCTGGGCGCGACCCGCCCGGGGCGGGCGATCCTGCACCTGGGCGACGGCGTGCTGCGCACCGTCCAGGTCCCGGAGACGGTGCTTCCGCCGGCCGGGAGCTGAGCGCCTGTGCGGGGGGTCCGACACCGGCTCTGAGGTCCCACGGCAGAGGGCTCCCGCCCCGGCGACGGCCGGGGCGGGAGCCCTCACGCATGACGGGACGCGGCCCGGATCAGGTCGATCCCTCCACGTAGCTGGGGTCGTGCTTGATCGTGTTCGTCGTCCCGTTGGGGACGGCGCCGTTGATCGCCCAGGCGAGGCCGGCCAGTCCGATGAGGTTCGAGCTCTGGTCGATCCACCCCGCCGTCTTCGTCCAGATGTTGGTGAGGCCCGGCAGCTGCTTGAGGACGTCCGGTGTCTTCAACACGCCACCGGGGATGTTCTTCAGCAGGTTCGCGACCAGGTCGCCCGGGTTCTTGAACCCGGTGAACGACTTGATGGCGGGGACCACGCTCTTGAGGTTGATCTGGATCGCCTTGAGATCGCTCGTGACGGTCTTGAGGGTGTTCGCGATCCCGCCCAGATTGGCGATCTTGATCAGGCCGACGCCGCCGAGCACCAGCCCCAGGCCGCTGAGAACCATGTCGAGCACATCCCACTCGCCCGACTGAATACTGTCGACGATGTTCATGATGAAGGGGACGGCAGCGGTGACCAGACTGGCGATCGTCAGGACGAGCCCCAGGCCCTGCAATCCGGGGATGAGCATGGCGATGATGCCCAGGGCGGCGCTGATGAAGCCGAGCACCTTCTTGAAGATGTCCTTGATCTTCTCCCACAGGCTCTTGCCCGGGACCGCCTCGCTCGTCGCCTCGTCCAGGGCGCGGGCCGCCGTCGAGGCGTCCGTCTCGCGCAGCTCCCGCGCGTCCTCGGCGAGCATGCGGGCGGCGTCGAGATCCCGCTGGGCGCTGTCGGCGCCCCCCTGCGCCGCGGACTGGTCGTTCCGGGCATTCTCCATGGCCTGCCGCGCACTGCGCCGGGCCGCCTCGTCGTCCGGCGGGGGCGGGTCCGCCGCGTCCAGGCCGCTGATCACGGACCCCGCCGCGGCGGCGGCATCGGTGGCCCGCTGCAGCCGCTCCTTGGCGTCCCGTCCGTCGACCAGGGCGTTGTCGGCCTTGCGCTGATGGTCCCCCAGCTGGTCGGCGTAGGTGTCCAGCGCGCGGGCCGCCTTGTCGTACGAACTGTGCAGCTTCTCCACCTGATCGGCCAGGTCCCCGAGCTTGTTCCGGAGTTTCTCCATGGCCTTGCCCTCGCCGAGCTGGCTGTTCTTCAGGCCGCTGACGATGGGGAGCGCCTGGTCCGCGTCGTCGGCGACGGACCGGTACTGGCCCGCGAGCTTCCCGAGCATCTCCGCATCGCCCGGCGTCGGGTCGTCCGAGAACCCGAAGACCGTCTCCCAGTCGGACACCGCTGGCCGCACCATTGCCACGCCCTCACTTTCCGTTCTCGTCCGTGCCCTGCGGGCTCTGTGCGGCCGGCACAGCCGTGCCCTTGCTCTCGACTTCCACGAAGCGCAGCGTCCCCGCGATGGCGTCGAACACCTCGAAGAACTGGTCCTTGAGCTCCACATTGGGCGTGGAGCTGGAGACCAGCAGGTATTCCCGGCGGTTCGGGATCGGGAACAGCGTGTGCAGCAGCGCCGTACGCACCGGCGTGCCCTTGTAGTCGATGTCCTCGATCGAGGCGATCCGCCCGACCGGTCCGACGTCCGGAAGCTCCAGCAGATCCACCTCGCGCGGCGGGTACCCGCTGCTCTGCGGGTCCCCGGCCTGCATGCTCGCCCCGAACAGCACCTCGGCCAGATCCGCCGACTGGTCCTCCGGCACGGGCATCCGCAGCACGACGGACGTGGCGCTGAGCATCGCGTCCCCGCCGGGGAACCTGACCATCCCCGCCGCTTCGAGCGCCCCCCGGGCGTAGGCCTCTCGGGCGGTCCGGCGGGTGTCGCGGATCAGGCCGTCGAGCCGCTCGCGGGAGAGTTGCGGAACCCCCTTCGCCTGGTGCTCGATACGGCGGCGGATGGACGCGTCCCGGGTGCTCGGGTCGAGGTCCAGATACCACCAGGAGCCGGGGTAGCGCAGCTTGTAGTGCGCGGGCGCCCCCGTAGCCCGGTCCGTGACCGGATGCGTCATGACGCATGTCCTTTCTGCCAGCAGGCTCTCGTCAGGTCTTCTTGGAGTCGTCCAGCACCTTGACGGTCTCGTCGTCCGTCTGCATGAAGGCGTCGGAGATCTTCTTCGTGTTCTCGGAGAAGACCTTCACGTTGTCCTGCACCTTCTCGTGGCCCCTGCCCCATGCGCCGTCGAAGTCGGCGAGGGAGTCGGCGAGCGTCGAATCGCCCACATCGTCCTTCGATCCGACGTCGCTGAGCCGCGCGGTGCTGTTGATCCGCTGCCCGATGTCCTCAAGTGACTTGACCGTCTCGTTCAGGTCGTCAAGCGGGACGCTGATGCGGGTCATCGGTTCCTCCTCTCCGGCCGCCGTCCGGTCCCCCCGCAGAAGGGCGGGACCGGACACAAGGGCACGTCAGCCGATGGAGCCGGACGTCTGGTCGTCGGTGTCGACGAACGCGTCGGCGACCTGCTTGATGAACTCGCTGACGCCCTGCAGGCCCTCGATCGCCTTGTCGGTGCCGTTCTTGTACTCCTCCCAGAACGGACGGAACTTGCTCTCGGAGCCCGGCGTCGCGTAGGCCGCCTCGACCATCTCGTCCATCTTGGTGTTGGCCTCGTGGAGGCTCTGCTGCATCAGTTCCTTCTGGTGCTGCAGCCAGGTCGACGCCTCCCGCATCTCTTCCGGGCTGATCTTGATTTTGCCGCCGTCCATGCCGGTTCCTTCTCTCGTCTCGGGTCGCCGCGGTCGCTGAGCCGCGCACACCGGGCTGTACGGGGCACCCGGCGGGGCGGTTCACGCCTGTTGCGGAACAGTGACGAAAGTGGCGGGCCGACGCCCTGATCAGGCCTGCGACCAGGCCTCCATGGCCCGCAACAGCCCATCACCGGCTCCGGAGTGACCGTTCCCTCACCGAACCGGAGCAGATGCGTTCCTGACGGTCGGCGCCGGTCTGGTCGTCGTCGTCCGCCTGGGATATCCGGCAGTCGTCCGCCTGGGATATCCGGCAGTAGATGGCGGCCGGCTCACCGGTGGTACTGGGGAGGCCTCTGGTGGGCTTGTGGCGCGACACGCGAATGAGTTACGAACAAGGGGTGGCCCGGGCCACCGCGAGCCCCGAGCTGGTCACCGCCGTCCGCTCGGCGAAGCAGTTCCTGACGTACGTGTCCGCGGGCCCGTTCCAGTACGCGGTCGCCGAGGCACTGCGCCTGCCCGACAGCTACTACGACGGGCTGCGCGCCGAGCTGCGGACCAAGCGGGATCTGCTGAGCGACGGCCTCACCGAGGCCGGTTTCGAGGTCTACCGCCCGGCCGGCACCTACTTCGTCACCACCGACATCCGCCACCTCGGCGAGAGCGACGGCTTCGCGTTCTGCCGGTCCCTGCCCGAGCGGTGCGGGGTCGTCGCCATCCCGAACGCGGTCTTCTACGACCACCGGGAGCAGGGCGCACCGTTCGTACGGTTCGCCTTCTGCAAGCGTGACGACGTGCTGGCCGAGGCGGTGTCCCGGCTGAAGCGGCTGTAGCCGCTGAAGTGACACCGGCGGCTCCGACGGCTGTAGCGGCTGAAGTGACTCCGGCGGCTGAAGCGGAACGCGGTCCGGCCCGGGGCGGTGGTCATGAGACCGCCGCCCCGGGCCGGACTGTCACTGCTGTGCGGGGCTCAGGCGCCCGGAGGGGTCGGGTCCCCGCCGTCCGTCTTCTCCTCGGCCGGCGTCAGGCCCAGACGCTCCTGCAGCCACTTGTCGAACTCGATCGAGGCGCGCACCCAGCTGACCGTCGACGAGACGAAGTGCTCCAGGCTGACGCCCGTACCGATGAGCATCTGCGCCTCACCGATGAGACGGACCGAGACCTCGGTGTCCTCGGAGCCCTCCTCGGGCTCGTGGGTGTGCGTGTAGACCTTGGGCCACAGGGTGCGGCGGTTCCAGTCGTCGATCGCGTCGAGAAGGACCGGACGCTGGTCCGCGGCGTGCGGGCGGTCGTAGAACGTACGGACCGAGAAGACCTGCTGCTCGTCCTCGCCGCGGAACATGAAGTACGTGCGGAAGTCCTCCCACGGCGCCGCGAGGTCGCCCTCGTCGTCGACGACGTACTTCAGCTCCATCTGTTCGAGGAGCTGCTTGACGAGGTCCTGGTCAGGGACAACGGGGCCCTCGGGTCCTGCGGCCTGCGGTTCGGGCTGGCCCCCGAAATTAGGAATCGAGGACGGATCGATGCTCACCGTGTTTTTCCCTTCGTGCGGTTGCCGCCATCCTCTCCCATGGCAGGCGGGGGATGGCAAGCCCGGACGGGCCCGATCCGCCACGAGCTGACACGCAGCCGGTGCGGACCGGGCCCGTCCGGGACCGTACAGGGTGACCACCACGGGGGCCGGGGCGGCTACGACGCGGGGCCGACGCGCAGGCCGTCCCCGACCCGGTTCACCCGGACGGTCTCCCCGTCCTTGACCTCGCCTGCGAGGATCTCCTTCGCCAGCCGGTCGCCGATCGCCGTCTGGATGAGGCGGCGCAGCGGCCGTGCTCCGTAGGCCGGGTCGTTGCCCTCCTCGGCCAGCCAGGCCAAGGCCTCCGGCGTGACGTCCAGGGTGAGCCTGCGCTCGGCCAGACGCCCCGCGAGCCGGTCGATCTGGAGCTTCGCGATGTGCGAGAGCTCGTCGCCGGACAGGGCGGAGAAGACCACCAGGTCGTCGAGCCGGTTGAGGAACTCCGGCTTGAACGAGGCCCGTACGACCTCCAGGACCTGTTCCTTCTTCACCTCGGGCTCGGTCAGCGGGTCCATCAGGAACTGGCTGCCGAGGTTGGAGGTCAGGATCAGGATGGTGTTGCGGAAGTCCACCGTCCGGCCCTGTCCGTCGGTGAGCCGGCCGTCGTCGAGGACCTGGAGCAGGATGTCGAAGACCTCCGGGTGGGCCTTCTCGACCTCGTCCAACAGGACGACGCTGTACGGGCGGCGGCGGACCGCCTCCGTGAGCTGGCCGCCCTCCTCGTAGCCGACGTAGCCGGGCGGGGCGCCGACCAGCCGCGCCACGCTGTGCTTCTCGCTGTACTCGCTCATGTCGATGCGGACCATGGCCCGCTCGTCGTCGAACAGGAAGTCGGCGAGCGCCTTCGCGAGCTCCGTCTTCCCGACACCGGTCGGGCCGAGGAAGAGGAACGAGCCGGTGGGACGGTCGGGGTCGGCGATTCCGGCGCGGGTACGGCGTACCGCATCCGACACCGCCCGTACGGCCTCGGTCTGCCCGATGAGGCGCTTGCCGAGCTCGGCCTCCATGCGGAGCAGCTTCTGGGTCTCGCCCTCCAGCAGCCGGCCGGCCGGGATACCGGTCCAGGAACCGACGACGTCGGCGATGTCGTCCGGGCCGACCTCCTCCTTCACCATCGTGTCCTTGGCGGCCTCCTGCTCGGCCTCGGTCGCCTCCGCCAGCTCGCGCTCCAGACCGGGGATCTCCCCGTACAGCAGCTTGGAAGCGGTGTCGAAGTCGCCGTCGCGCTGGGCGCGTTCGGCCTGGCCGTGCAGTTCTTCGAGGCGTTCCTTCAGTTCACCGACGCGGTTGAGGCCCTGCTTCTCCTTCTCCCAGCGGGCGGTGAGGCCGCGCAGCTCCTCCTCCTTGTCGGCGAGGTCGCGGCGGAGCTTCTCCAGGCGCTGCCTGGAGCCGGGGTCGGTCTCGTTCTTGAGGGCCAGCTCCTCCATGTGGAGGCGGTCGACGGCGCGCTGGAGTTCGTCGATCTCGACAGGCGAGGAGTCGATCTCCATACGCAGCCGGGACGCCGACTCGTCGACCAGGTCGATGGCCTTGTCGGGGAGGAAGCGGGAGGTGATGTAGCGGTCGGACAGGGTCGCGGCGGCCACCAGCGCGGAGTCCGCGATGGAGACCTTGTGGTGGGCCTCGTAACGGCCCTTGAGGCCGCGCAGGATCGCGATGGTGTCCTCGACGCTCGGCTCCGCCACCAGCACCTGCTGGAAGCGGCGTTCCAGGGCGGCGTCCTTCTCGATCCGCTCGCGGTACTCGTCGAGCGTCGTCGCGCCGACCATGCGGAGCTCGCCGCGGGCCAGCATCGGCTTGAGCATGTTGCCCGCGTCCATGGCGGAGTCGCCGCCGGCGCCCGCGCCGACGACGGTGTGCAGCTCGTCGATGAAGGTGATGATCTGCCCGTCGCTCTCCTTGATCTCGGAGAGGACGGTCTTCAGCCGTTCCTCGAACTCACCGCGGTACTTGGCGCCCGCGACCATCGCGCCGAGGTCGAGCGAGACGAGCCGCTTGTTCCGCAGGGACTCGGGGACGTCACCCTTGACGATGCGCTGGGCGAGCCCCTCGACGACGGCGGTCTTGCCGACGCCGGGCTCGCCGATGAGCACGGGGTTGTTCTTCGTACGCCGCGACAGGACCTGGACGACGCGCCGGATCTCCTGGTCGCGTCCGATGACCGGGTCGAGCTTGCCTTCCCTGGCGGCGGCCGTGAAGTCCGTACCGAACTTCTCCAGGGCCTTGTACTGACCCTCCGGGTCGGGTGTGGTCACCCGGCGCCCTCCCCTGCTCTTCTCGAACGCGTCCAGCAGCCTCTTCGCACTGGCTCCCTGAGCGCTCAGGATCTCACCGGCCCGGCCGCCCTCGGCGGCGATCCCGATCAGCAGGTGCTCGGTGGAGATGTAGTCGTCGCCGAGCTCCTTCGCGCGCTGCGCGGCGTCCGCGATGACGGCGAGCAGCTCACGGTTGGGCTGCGGCGGGGCGACGGTCGACCCGGTGACGCTGGGCTCCGCGCCCAGCAGCCGCTCCGTCTCGGTGCGTACGGCGATCTGGTCGGCCTCGACGGCGGCGAGCAGGTCGATGATGTTCTCGTTGTCCTCGCCCGCGAGCAGCGCGAGCAGCAGATGCCCGGGGGTCAGATCGGGGTGTCCGTCCTTCACGGCCCTGCTGGTGGCCGCGTTGATGGCGTCCCGGCTCTTGTTGGTCAGCTCGGCGTCCACGTGCGCTCTCTCCTCCTTGCGGTGACTGGTCTCTCCACAACACTGACTTAGTCAACGTGCACAAAGTTGAGTCTATTTCACTCAACCTAGTCCATCGCCTCTTCCGAGTGCGATTCCGGGTGCGATTCCGAGTGCGATTCCGGGTGCGATTCCGGGTGCGATATCGAGTCCGGTTCCAGTTCCGACTCCGACTCCGACTCCGACTCCGACTCCGACTCCGACTCCGAGTCCGAGTCAACCGGCCGGAGAGAACCCCCGCCACCGCAGGGGCGGGCTACGGATGCGCACTCCCTAGCCTGTTCCCCATGGCAGTCGACGTGACCGATCCGAGCCCCGTGGTGCCGGTGGGCGTGACGTACGAGCCCGCGGCCGGGCTCGCCCGCGTCATCACCGACAAGGGCAGCCGGACAAGGGCAGCCAGAAGGTCGCCGACATCCTGGCCGCGGGCCCGTCCGGCGCCCGGGTCGCGGCCTGCCGGGTCGGCCGCGGCCGCTGGGCGATCCTGGAGGGCCGCGCGACGGTACACACGGAACCGGGCGTGATCGCCGACGCGGTGCGCCGCTACGCGGAACGCTACGAACGCACACCGGCACCCAACCCGGACGGGGTCGTCATCGAGATCGCCCTGGACCGGGCGCTCGGCAGGGCGTGAGCGGGACTTCGGGCTCCGGGCTCCCGGCGCTTGTGGCCCGAGGTTTCCTGGGGCTTCCCGGGGGCTTCCCGGGGGCTTCCCGGGGGCTTCCCGGGGCAGCACAACGGCGCCATCGCGTTCAGGTCACGATGACGCCGTTGTGTGGGGGAGTGCCGAGCGACGTGTAACGACGGGGGATCGCTCAGGCACTGCGGGGGGTGGCGGAAATAGTCTCTGGCTCGAACAGCTGGTGGTCCCGGCGGTCGAGGTTGACGAAAATCATGTCGTACCGAATCGCGCAGCGAACGGGCTGCGGAGCCCCACGCGGCTTGCGGAGGCACCGGTAGGCACGCACTTCGTCGTCGTCTTCACGTGCGACGACGATGGGGTCGCCGAACAGAGTGACCATCAGCGAGTCGCCACAGCGGGGGATGGCAGTGACGAGATCGATGAAGTGCCAGCCTGATCGGTAGGCCGTAGCCATTTCCCGCCGGAAGGTCCGGTCGTCCGGCGGGATGGTCACGCGCCTGCCGACTTCCCTGGAGCTATGTCCCAGGCCAGGTCGGATGCCGCCAAGTTCCCGCTCCGCGCGCCCGCAGTGCCGGCGGGGAGCATGTCCCAGGCGAGGTCGGGGGGTGCAACGGCCTGCACCTGTACCCCAGCCGCCCCGGCGGGCGCACTGTCCCAGGCGAGGTCGGGGGGTGCAACGGCCTGCACCTGTACCCCAGCCGCCCCGGCGGGCACGCTGTCCCAGGCAAGGTCAAGGGTACCGATCGCCCCGAATGTCAGCCCGGCGGAGAAGGCCGCAGCAAGCACCGAGCGAAGCATCTTGTTACTCATAGTGGGCTTCGTCCTCACTTCCAAGGTTTCCTCTCCCCCGCATGACAAGACGATTGCTCATTGAGGCACGTCAATGCCACAGAAGCGATGCATCATGTTCCTGCAGATTCATGTTCCTGGGGGGTGGGCAAATGGTCGTAAATGAAACAAACGCGACACATCATCACCCCGTCAGCGCTCTATGCGCCGAGGGAGCACGGCTGTACGCCAGCGCGCTGAGCGTGGGCAAGATAATGCGCACCGAGGTGGCGGCGGCTCCCTGCCTGCTGGAGTTCGCGCTGCTCCACCCCGACCCCGACGACGACACCTGGCTCCGGCCGGCGCCGCCGTCCGCCGCACTGACTCAGCTGCTGCACCCGATAGAGCGTGAGATCCAGGACCGTCGACGCCTCACGGTCGAACTGACGGATGCGTTCGAACCCTTCATGGCCATCAGCGCCCAGGCGCCGCCGACCACTCATGCGATCACGGTGCTCGAAGGCATCGACCGAATCAATGCGTCCATCGAACTCGCCCTGACCGAGTGCAGGTCGGAAGTTCTCACCATCCAGCCCGGCGGCGGGCGCAGCGAGGACGCACTCAACATCGCGATGGAACGCGGGAACGTCCTCACGCAGCGCGGCGTCGGCATGCGCACCCTCTACCAGCACACGGCCCGGCACAGCCATGGAACCCTCACCTACGCGGCACGCATGGCAGAGGGGAAGGTAGAGATCCGCACCCTCGAAGAGCTCATAGAACGGCTCATGATTTTCGATCACACCGTCGCTTTCATCCCCGCCACGGACGATCGGAGAGTGGCGCTGGAACTGAGACACCCAGGCATTGTGGAGTACCTCGTCAGCGTCTTCGAGCAGTTCTGGCAGCGTGCAGTCCCCCTGCAGGAGCAGATCCCGTACGACCCGACACTCGAAGGCATCTCCGGGGTGCGGCACTCCATCGCGAAACTCCTCGTCGAAGGTCACGTCGACGAGGCCATCGCTCGCCGCCTCGGCATGAACGTACGGACATGCCGCGCCCATATCGCCAAGCTCAGCGTCGCTCTCGGGAGCAACAGCCGGGCGCAGCTCGGCTACCTGATAGCCCGATCAGGAATCCTGGAACAGGGACCGCCCTAATCGGACCACGAACCAAGGCGCACCAAGTCGGACCAAAGGGGACCGCCACCGCAATACAGGCGAGAACGACCGCGGCCCCCGACGCCGGAGAGGTTCATCACCGGGTACGACGAGCCCCTCCTGCCGCCTACGCTTTCACCGCTGCCCTCTTGTCGCATTGCCAGAAGTGGGGGCATAGATGGACAGAGACGAGGACGAACTCACCACTCCCACAGAGACGGCGCATCGTGCGAGGCGGCCCCAAGCTCTACGCCGAGGCACTGAGCACCGGACGGATCGCGCGGGCCGCGCTGGAACCCGCTCCCTGCCTCACCGAGATGGCACTGCTTCACCCCGATCCGCAGGACAGCGCCTGGATGCTTCCCGTACGGCCCTCGTCCGGCCCGGCCCGGCGCCCGCGTCCCGCAGCGCCTCGCGCGTCTCGATGGACCGGATGGACTCGACGGACTCGATCGACTCGATGAACGAAGGAAAAAGGCCCGTCACCCGTGAAGCACACGGGTGACGGGCCTTGTCCGTCGTGCGGATACGCCTGACCCGCTCAGTCCTTCGGCCGCTTCGGCCGCCAGACCACCAACGCGCTGGTCTGCTGCACGTCCTGGTACGGCACCAGATCGCGCCGGTACGAGGCATGCACCTGGGCCTCGCGCTGCTGCATCGCCGCCGCCGCGCCGTCCACCGCCGCCGAGAGTTCGGCGACGCGCTGCTGGAGGGCCGCGACCTGGTTCTCCAGCTCGATGATGCGCTTGATGCCGGCGAGGTTGATGCCCTCGTCCTGCGACAGCTGCTGCACGGTGCGCAGCAGCTCGATGTCGCGGGCCGAGTAGCGCCTGCCGCGCCCGGCCGTGCGGTCGGGCGAGACCAGGCCGAGGCGGTCGTACTGGCGCAGCGTCTGCGGATGCAGGCCCGAGAGCTGGGCCGCGATCGAGATCACGTACACCGGTGTTTCATCGGTCAGTTCGTACGGATTACGTCGTCGGCCGTCCACCTCAAGCTCCCTTCGCTGCCTGGAAGAGTTCTGCCCGCGGGTCACGGCCCGCAGTCGCCTTCCGGTAGGCCTCCAGTGCTTCCCTGGCCTCGGTGCTCAGGTCCCTGGGCACGGTCACCTCGACGGTGACCAGCAGATCGCCCCGGGTGCCGTCCTTGCGTACGGCGCCCTTGCCCCGGGCGCGCATCGTACGCCCGTTGGGGGTGCCGGCCGGCAGTTTCAGGGTGACCGGCGGGCCGCCGAGCGTGGGCACCTTCACCTCGCCGCCGAGCGCCGCCTCCGTGAAGTCGACGGGCACGGTGACGGTGAGATTGTCGCCCTTGCGGCCGAAGACCGGGTGGGCGTCGACATGGACCACGACGTACAGATCGCCGGCCGGTCCACCGCGCTCGCCCGGACCGCCCTTGCCGCGCAGCCGGATCCGCTGACCGTCCGAGACGCCCGCCGGAATCCTGACCTGCATGGTCCGGGAGGACTTCGCCCGTCCACTGCCCTTGCAGACATCGCAGGGGTCCTGGGCGATGAGACCCCGGCCCTTGCAGTCCACGCAGGGGTCGGTGAGCGAGAAGCCGCCGCCGGTGCCGCGCGACACCTGCCCGGTGCCGAGACAGGTCGTGCAGACCCTGGGGGTGCCGTTCTTGTCACCGGTGCCGGAACACGCCTTGCAGGGCGCCTGGCTGGACATCCGCAGCGGGACCGTGGCCCCCTCGACCGCCTCGGTGAAGCTGAGCGTCACCTCGGACTCGATGTCCTGGCCGCGGCGCGGCTGCACCCGCGTCCCCGTACCGCCCCGGTTGAACAGGCCGCCGAAGACATCGCCCAGACCGCCGCCGCCGAAACCGCCGGCTCCGCCGCCCTGGCCCCCGCCCTGGGCGCCTCCGAAGAGGTCGCCCAGGTCGAAGTTGAAGTTGCCTCCCGCGCCCGGGGGGCCGGCCCGGAAGCCGCCGTTGCCGAAGAGGGCGCGCGCCTCGTCGTACTCCTTGCGCTTCTTGCTGTCGCCGAGGATGTCGTTCGCCTCGGAGATCTCCTTGAAGCGCTCCTCCGCCTTGTCGTCGCCCTTGTTGGCGTCCGGGTGGAACTCGCGGGCGAGCTTCCGGTACGCCTTCTTGATCTCGGCGTCGGTGGCGTCCTTGGGGACGCCGAGGACCTTGTAGTAGTCCTTCTCGACGAAGTCCTTCGTGCTCATCGACGTCCCTCCTTCCGGACGATCGGCCATGCGACCGGCCCGTTGGCCGGTCGCACGGCCGGGCGGTGGGCCGCGAGGTGGTCAGACGGGATGTCAGACCTCCTCGGTGCCACCGCTCTCCTCGTCGGTTGCCTTCTCTTCCTTGGCCGCGGCCGGTGTCGCACCCGGCTGGGGTTCGGCCACCGCCACCCGCGCGGGGCGGATGGTGCGCTCGCCGATCCGATACCCCGGCTGCAGGATCGCCACGCAGGTCGTCTCGGTGACGTCCGGCGCATACGAGTGCATCAGGGCTTCGTGGATCGTCGGGTCGAAGGGCTCGCCCTCCTTGCCGAACTGCTGCAGGCCCAGCTTGGCGACGACCGTCTCCAGTGATTCGGCCACCGACTTGAACCCGCCCACGAGCTCGTCGTGGTCCCGGGCCCGGCCGACGTCATCGAGCACGGGCAGGAGCTCGGACAGGAGACCCGCTACTGCGATCTCCTTGACCGTGGCCCGGTCCCGCTCGACGCGACGGCGGTAGTTCTGGTACTCGGCCTGGAGCCGCTGGAGGTCGGCCGTACGCTCGTTGAGCGCCGTGCGGACCTGGTCCAGCTGTGCCGTCAGACCGACTGTCTGTACTCCGTCCCCGGCCGCCGGCGCCTCCTCCTCCGGAGAGGAGGGGGCATCCTTCGGCTCAGCTCCGTCGGAGGCAGCGCCGGAGGGGACATCGGGCTTCTCCTCGAAGCCCGGAGTCTCCTCGGTCACACCGCACCGCCCTTCGCGTCCTTCTCGTCGTCCACGATCTCGGCGTCGACGACGTCGTCGTCGGCCTTGGCCTGCTGGGCGCCCGGCTGCGGGTCGCCCTGCGGGCCGCCGTCGGCCTGGGCGTTGGCGTACATCGCCTGGCCCAGCTTCTGGGAGACGGCCGCGACCTTCTCGGTGGCGGTACGGATCTCGGCGGTGTCCTCGCCCTTGAGCTTCTCCTTCAGCTCGGTGAGCGCGGTCTCCACCTCCGTCTTCACCTCACCGGGGACCTTGTCCTCGTTGTCCTTGAGGAACTTCTCCGTCTGGTAGACGAGCTGCTCGCCCTGGTTGCGCGACTCGGCGGCCTCGCGGCGGCGGTGGTCCTCCTCCGCGTACTGCTCGGCCTCCTCACGCATCCGGTTGACCTCGTCCTTCGGCAGCGAGGAGCCGCCGGTGACGGTCATCTTCTGCTCCTTGCCGGTGCCGAGGTCCTTGGCGGCGACGTGCATGATGCCGTTCGCGTCGATGTCGAACGCGACCTCGATCTGCGGGACGCCACGCGGGGCCGGCGGCAGGCCGGTCAGCTCGAACATTCCGAGCTTCTTGTTGTACGCCGCGATCTCGCGCTCGCCCTGGTAGACCTGGATCTGGACGGACGGCTGGTTGTCCTCGGCCGTCGTGAAGATCTCGGAGCGCTTGGTCGGGATCGTGGTGTTGCGCTCGATGAGCTTCGTCATGATGCCGCCCTTGGTCTCGATGCCGAGGGACAGCGGGGTGACGTCGAGCAGCAGAACGTCCTTGACCTCGCCCTTGAGGACACCGGCCTGGAGCGAGGCACCGATGGCGACGACCTCGTCCGGGTTCACACCCTTGTTGGCCTCCTGGCCACCGGTCATCTCCTTGACGAGCTCGGCGACGGCCGGCATACGGGTCGAGCCACCGACGAGAACGACGTGGTCGATCTCGGTGAGCTGGATGCCCGCGTCCTTGATGACGTTGTGGAACGGCGTCTTGCAGCGGTCCAGGAGGTCGGCGGTGAGCTGCTGGAACTGCGAGCGCGTGAGCTTCTCGTCCAGGTGCAGCGGGCCCTCGGCGGACGCCGTGATGTAGGGCAGGTTGATCGACGTCTCGGTCGAGGACGAGAGCTCGATCTTCGCCTTCTCCGCGGCCTCGCGCAGACGCTGGAGCGCCATCTTGTCCTTGGACAGGTCGACGCCGTGCCCGTTGGCGAACTGCTTCACCAGGTAGTCGACGACGCGCTGGTCCCAGTCGTCACCACCGAGGTGGTTGTCACCGTTGGTGGCCTTCACCTCGACAACACCGTCGCCGATCTCCAGCAGCGATACGTCGAACGTGCCGCCACCGAGGTCGAAGACGAGGATCGTCTGGTCGTCCTTGTCGAGCCCGTACGCCAGCGCGGCGGCCGTCGGCTCGTTGACGATACGCAGGACGTTCAGGCCCGCGATCTCGCCGGCCTCCTTCGTCGCCTGACGCTCGGAGTCGTTGAAGTACGCGGGAACGGTGATGACCGCGTCGGTCACCTTCTCGCCCAGGTACGACTCGGCGTCCCGCTTCAGCTTCTGCAGCACGAAGGCGCTCATCTGCTGCGGGTTGAAGCTCTTGCCGTCCAGGTCGATCTTCCAGTCAGTGCCCATGTGGCGCTTGACGGAGCGGATGGTCCTGTCGACGTTGGTCACCGCCTGACGCTTGGCGACCTCGCCGACCAGCACCTCGCCGTTCTTCGCGAAGGCGACGACGGACGGCGTGGTCCTGGCGCCCTCTGCGTTGGTGATGACGGTGGGCTCGCCGCCTTCGAGAACGCTGACGACGGAGTTAGTCGTGCCCAGGTCGATGCCGACCGCACGTGCCATTTCAATTCCTCCAGCTTGACTACTTGAGTGCAACTGACTCAAGGATGCACGACGGCCGTCCCAGTGTCAACAGAGTTGAGTCGAGCGGACTCAACTATCGTGCACGCACTTCGCGCGCATCGAGAGATCACCAACGACACCCACCCGCTCTGCGGGCCGGGCAGCCCCCACCCATCATCGCTCCATGGGATCGTTCTGTCACAAAACGCCGCCAAGCGTGCAAACCAGGCAATCGATCGGCTCGATCCGCCCGACCCCAGGCAGGTGCGAACGATGCAGAGGCAGAGACAGAGACAGAGACAGAGACAGAGACAACAGGGGCAGAGGCGCACCCGGACACACGGACAGGGACAGGAGCGGAGACAGGCAGAGCGGGTACGGCGGTGGCAGCGGCTGCGGGCGCGGGCGCGCGCGCGGGTGCGGCAGTGGCCGTCGGTGCGGCGATGGGCGCCGGTGCGGCGGTGGCAGCGGCCGTCGGCCAAGCGCGTACTGGATCTGACGCTCGGCTCGATCCTGCTGGCCCTGGCCGCCCCTCTGCTCGCCGCGGGCACCCTTGCCCTCGCGGTACGGCGCCCTCCCGGCGGGGTGCTGTCCCGATCACCCCGGATCGGCCTGGACGGCCACCTCTTCGTACTGCGCTCGCTGCGCACCCGCCGGCTGCGGCTGGATCTGCTCTCCCGGCTGCCGCACGTCGTACGGGGAGACCTCTCCCTGGTCGGGCCGGCACCCCTGACACCGGACGACGACCGGGCCGCCGAAGCCGTCGGCCCGAGTGCCGCCGGCACCCCCGCATCCATCCCCGCCCCCGTCGCGAGACACTGGCGGCAGGAACTGAAACCGGGCCTCACCGGCCTGGCGCAGGTACGTTCCCGTTCCGGAATGCCGTGGGACGAGCCCGCCCTGCTCGACCAGCACTACGCCGAGCACCACTGGGTGGGACTCGACCTGGCCATCCTGGCGCGAGCCGTGCACGCCCCCCTGTACCGGGCGGTCCACGGAGTCACCCGGCGCGGCAAGGCGCACCTGAGCGACACAAATCACCGCCGGTGCGGCTACAGCGCGGCGGAATAAGTGGATAGTGTCAGCACAGACTGATTAAGTTACTGCTTAGTAATTGCCAGTATCCCCTTGTAGACGCTGGATCCCACCCTCGCAGGCCCGAGGAGCCCCCAAATGCAACTCGCCGCGATCATCGTGTCGCTGGTGCTGACTGTGGTCGGCGTTGCGCTCATCGCCCGAGCCGTCGCGCAGATCTACCGGTTCGTCACGCTCGGACAGCCGGTCCCGGCGGGCAGCCGCACCGACAATCCGAAGCAGCGCACGATCACCCTGGTCAAGGAGTTCCTCGGCCACACCCGGATGAACCGGTGGGGGATCGTCGGCTTCGCGCACTGGTTCGTCGCCATCGGCTTCCTGACGCTGCCGCCGACGCTGCTCCAGGCGTACGGGCAGCTCTTCAAGGCCGACTGGGTCCTGCCGATCATCGGCGACTGGCCGCCGTTCGAGATGTACACCGAGTTCATCGGTCTGATGACGACGGTCGGCATCCTCGTACTGATCGCGATCCGGCTGCTGAACCTGCCCTCGCGGGCCGGCCGCAAGTCCCGCTTCGCGGGCTCCAAGGCCTGGCAGGCGTACTTCGTCGAATACGTCATCCTCGTCATCGGCCTGGCCATCCTGACCCTGCGCGGTCTGGAAGGCGCGATCCACCACGTGGACGGCTACGAGGCGTCGTACTTCATCTCGTACCCCCTGGTCCTCGCATTCAAGGGCCTCGCGCTCGGCACGCTGCAGAACCTCATCTACTTCACCGCGATGATCAAGATCGGCACCTCGCTGATCTGGATGATCACGGTCTCGCTCAACACCAACATGGGTGTCGCCTGGCACCGCTTCCTCGCCTTCCCGAACATCTGGTTCAAGCGGAACGCGGACGGCGCGGTCGCGCTCGGCGCACTCCAGCCGATGACGTCCGGCGGCAAGGAGATCGACTGGGAGGACCCGGCCGAGGACGCCGTCTTCGGTGTCTCCCAGGTCGAGCAGTTCTCCTGGAAGGGCATCCTCGACTTCTCCACGTGCACGGAGTGCGGTCGCTGCCAGTCGCAGTGCCCGGCCTGGAACACCGGCAAGCCGCTCTCCCCGAAGCTCCTGATCATGTCCCTGCGCGACCACGCGCACGCCAAGGCCCCGTATCTGCTGGCCGGCGGCGGCAAGGACATGGAAGGCGACGAGAAGGCGTCCGCGGAGCAGTTGAAGGACGTTCCGGCCGCGGCCCTCGCGGAGGCCGAGCGGCCGCTGATCGGCACGGTCGAGGAGAACGGCGTCATCGACCCGGACGTGCTGTGGTCCTGCACCACCTGCGGTGCGTGCGTGGAACAGTGCCCGGTCGACATCGAGCACATCGACCACATCGTCGACATGCGCCGCTACCAGGTGATGATCGAGTCCGCGTTCCCGTCCGAGGCGGGCACGATGCTCAAGAACCTGGAGAAGAAGGGCAACCCCTGGGGTCTCGCCAAGAAGCAGCGCGTCGAGTGGACCAAGGAGGTCGACTTCGAGGTCCCGATCGTCGGCAAGGACATCGAGGACCTGTCCGAGGTCGACTACCTGTACTGGGTCGGCTGCGCGGGCGCTCTGGAGGACCGCGCCAAGAAGACCACCAAGGCCTTCGCGGAGCTCCTCCACATCGCGGGCGTCAAGTTCGCGATCATGGGCGGCGACGAGAAGTGCACGGGTGACTCGGCCCGCCGCCTGGGCAACGAGCCGCTGTTCCAGCAGCTCGGCCAGGAGAACGTCGCGATGCTGAACATGGCGTTCGGCGAGGACGACGAAGACGCGGAGACGAAGAAGCCGAAGTCGTCGAAGAAGATCGTCGCGACCTGCCCGCACTGCTTCAACACCATCGCGAACGAGTACCCGCAGCTCGGCGGCGAGTACGAGGTCATCCACCACACCCAGCTGCTCCAGCACCTCATCGACGAGGGCAAGCTGATCCCGGTGACGCCGGTCGAGGGCCTGATCACCTACCACGACCCGTGCTACCTGGGCCGTCACAACAAGATCTACACCCCGCCTCGCGAGATCATCGCGAAGGTCCCTGGTCTGAGGAACGAGGAGATGCACCGCCACAAGGAGCGCGGCTTCTGCTGCGGCGCCGGTGGTGCCCGGATGTGGATGGAGGAGCGGATCGGCAAGCGCATCAACAACGAGCGCGTCGACGAAGCTCTGTCGCTCAACCCCGACATCGTCTCCACGGCCTGCCCGTTCTGCCTGGTCATGCTGACCGATTCGGTCAACGGCAAGAAGAACGACGGCACGGCGAAGGAGTCGATCCAGGTGGTCGACGTATCGCAGCTGCTGCTGGACTCCGTGAAGACCCCGGCCGACCCGGCCGGGGAGACGGAGACGGCGGACGCACCTGAGCCGGAGCCGGTGAAGTAGCTCGGGCTGTCGTGCGACAGAAGCGGCCGGACCTGCCTCGGGGGCAGGACCGGCCGCTTCTGCCTCCACCCCCTGGGCATCCCTCCGGAGCATCCCCTAGGGGATGTCACAGCTCGGCCGCAATGGCGGGTGGGATTCCCGGGCCCTCTCACCACACCCGCGCGGACCAGGTACGTTCGATGACGTGGCTGGATTCAGGATCGGACGCGGCCGGGACAACCGCACCCCGCAGCAAGCGCAGCAGCAACCGCAGCAGCAGCCGTACGGCACACAGGCACCACCGCCGTACGCGCAGCAGCCATGGCCGCCGACGGGAGGCAACGGCGCCCCGCCCCCGTACAACAACGGCGGCTACGGCAACGGCAGCGGCTACAACGGCGGAGGCGGCCACGGCGAACCCGAGTACTTCGGCGACCCGTACCAGCAGCCCCATCACCCCCACGGATCACCCCAGCAGGGCGACCCGTACGCCAACTCCCCCGGCCACACCCAGGCGTTCAGCATCGGCGAGGACCCGTACGGCGACGGCAACACCTACCGCGCCGGCCAAGCCCCCGCCCAGCCCGCAGGCCCGCGGCTGCCGTGGAAGGACCTGCTCACCGGCATCGTGCTGCGCCCGGGACCGACGTTCTGGCAGATGCGCGACTACCCGGTCTGGGGCCCGGCGCTCATCGTCACGTTCCTGTACGGCCTGCTCGCCCTCTTCGGCTTCGACCAGGCCCGGGACGACGCGATCCACGCGACGATCTCCACGGCGGTCCCCTACGTCGTCATCACCGGCATCTGCTTCGTCATCGGCGGCCTGGTCCTTGGCGCGGTCACGCACACCCTCGCCCGCCAGCTCGGGGGCGACGGCTCCTGGCAGCCGACCGTGGGCCTCTCGATGCTGATCATGTCGATCACGGACGCCCCGCGCCTGATATTCGCGCTCTTCCTCGGCGGCGAGAACTCCCTGGTCCAGATCCTCGGCTGGATCACCTGGCTCGCCTCGGCCGCGCTTTTCACCTCGATGGTGAGCAAGTCGCACGACCTGCCGTGGCCGAAGGCCCTGGCCGCGTCCGCGATCCAGCTGCTCGCACTGCTGTCGATCATCAAGCTGGGCACGATCTGACGCCCCCGCCCGCACAGATGTGAAGGAACCCCTGGTCCTGGGACCAGGGGTTCCTTCACATCTGCAGAAGCCAGGAGCAAGCACACACGCCACGCGTAACGCGTCACGCTCACGCGTCGAGAACCTGCCCGCTGCGCCGTACGACGGGCTTGTCCACGCTCCACGGGAAGTTGATCCAACGATCGGTCTTCTTCCACACGTATTCGCACTTCACCAGCGAATGCGGCTTCTCGTATATGACCGCGCTGCGCACCTCGGCGACATGATCGATACAGAAATCGCGCACCAGCTTCAGCGTCTTCCCGGTGTCGGCGACGTCGTCGGCGATCAGAACCTTCTTGTCCGAGAAGTCGATGACATTCGGAACGGGCGCCAGCATGACCGGCATTTCCAGGGTGGTACCCACCCCGGTATAGAACTCCACATTCACCAGATGAATATTCTTGCAGTCCAAGGCATAAGCGAGCCCGCCCGCGACGAACACCCCGCCCCGCGCGATGCTCAGCACGACATCGGGCTCGAACCCGTCGTCGGCAACGGTCTGCGCCAGCTCACGCACGGCATGACCGAAACCCTCGTACGTCAGGTTCTCCCGCATCTCACCGCTCATCCGGCATCACACCTGGGTTCGGTGGAAATTCATGAACGACCGCGACGCGGTCGGTCCGCGCTGGCCCTGGTACCGCGATCCGTACCGCTCGGAGCCGTACGGGAACTCCGAGGGCGAACTGAGCCGGAACATGCACAGCTGCCCGATCTTCATCCCCGGCCACAGCTTTATCGGCAGCGTCGCGAGATTCGACAGTTCCAGGGTCACGTGCCCGGAGAAACCGGGGTCGATGAACCCGGCGGTCGAATGCGTCACAAGACCGAGCCGCCCCAGCGAACTCTTGCCCTCCAGCCGCGACGCGAGATCGTCGGGCAGCGAGATGACCTCGTACGTGGAAGCGAGCACGAACTCACCGGGGTGCAGGATGAACGCCTCGTCCCCGTCCGGCTCGACCATGCGCGTCAGATCGGCCTGCTCGACGGCTGGATCAATATGTGGATAGCGGTGGTTCTCGAACACCCGGAAGTAGCGGTCGAGCCGCACATCGATGCTCGACGGCTGCACCATCGACACATCGAACGGATCAATGCGTACACGTCCGGCGTCGATCTCGGCCCGGATGTCCTTATCTGAGAGAAGCACGCCCCGAGGATACGCAGAACGCGCGGGCCCGCCCCAATCCGGGACCGCCCCGCGCGCCTGACACCGCTCCTACCGCTGCTCGAACACCACAGGCACGGCATGCCGAAGCCGCGCACAACGAGGACAGCGAATGAGCCGCCCGGGACCGATCCGCCCGGACCCGAGCTGCTGCATCGGGAACGAAGCGGTAGCGAAAACGTGCCCTTCGGCACAGCGGACGACGGTGCGCTCCATGGAGTCCATCAAGTCCCTTCCCCAACAAACCGTGGACGAGAACGCCACATTAGGGGATGAACAGGACGCCACTCCAGGCGGCACTCCGACCCCTCACGCTACGCCCCCAACTCCCGCCCCCGGCACCCGCATCCACCCTCCCTCGCAACAAAAAGGCCCCGCGGCTCAAACGCCGGGGACCTGGCATGGGGTAGAGTGTGCAACGGTGCGCGACGGATCAACGATGCGCTTCGCGGGTGTAGTTTAATGGTAGAACATGAGCTTCCCAAGCTCAGAGCGCGAGTTCGATTCTCGTCACCCGCTCTTTGATGAAGGCCCTGGTCAGAGACCAGGGCCTTGTTTGTTGTCTAGACCACTTTTAGGGCCCGTGCCATTCGCGTGCCATAACGACCCTCCCGACCTGCATCAATAGTGGATCCGTCACTCCCCAGGCCGAGCGCTCCGCTACCGGGTCCCGCATCGTGAGATCACTTCCAAGTCGCCTGCGTCACATACACGGTGCGGACGGTCTGCTCCTGCCCGATCAACGCCGCGCGGCCCGTGGGGCGGATGGTCCGAGCGGGCGCGGCACCAGCGGGTGAACGGTCGCGCCACCACTCCCCGTGGCGGCGGCCGACTGCTGGCGGCGTACGTCGAGATCGATGTTGGCGGCAAGCCTGCGCTGGTGTTCCTTGGTGGAGTGCTGGTAGATCAGTTGCGCGCGCTCGGAGGACTGGCCGGCTCGGACCATGAGGTCCTTGAGCTTGGCACCGGTGTCGGCCGCGAGCGTGTTGCCTGTGTGCCGTAGGTCGTAGAAGCGGAAGCCTTCGGGCAGCCCGGCCTTGTCCCGGGCCCTGCGCCACTTGCGGCCGAACGTAGTGCCGCGCAGTACCGCCCCCCTCTCGCCGACGAAGACAAGCCCGTCCGGCCCCGGCTGGGCAAACCATTCCAGGTGTCGGCGAACGTCCTCGTGGAGGAATGACGGCAGCACGATCTCCCGTCGGCCCGCCCGGGACTTGGGAGCGCCGACCACGCGGCGACCTGTGTTGAGCTCCGGTGCGGCACGGCGAACCCAAAGCGCACTGGAGTCGAGGCCCACGTCCCGCCGCCGAAGCTCGGCGAGTTCCTCGGGTCGCATCGAGGCGAAGGCTCCGAGCAGAACCATGAGGCGCCAGCGCAGGCCGATCACCTCTGCCGCGGCGAAGACCTGGTCGACCGTCGCCACGGGTCGCTCGTCAGCATCCTCGCGACCTGCCCCGCGGATACGGCAGGGGTTCTTGCGCAGCATGTCGTCCTCGACGGCGGTCTCCATCACGGCCTTGAGAAGCCGGTACGACTTGGCCACCGTGGTGGCACCGGTGGCGGACAACCGCTCCGCCCGCCAGGCTCTGACCCGAGCGGGGCTGATCATGTTGACGTTCATCTCGCCGAACGTCGGCTCCAGGTGAAGCCGGAACAGCCGGCGGTACAACTCAGCCGTGGTCGGGGCCAGGCCGCGTTCCGCGATCCAGCGCGTGGCGTAGTCGGCGAACAAGACTTCCCCGGCGGTCGGGGCGAGCCAGTCGCCCCGCATCTGATCCGCTTGGACCTGGACGAGGAACGCCTCCGCGTCGCGCTTGGTCTCGAAGGTTTCCGGCGCGGGCCGGAGGGTGTCATCGGCCGTGCTGGGGTAGCGGGCTTGATAGCGCCCCGAGGGCAGTTGCCGTATCGCACCGAATGTGCGGCGCGGAGCCTTCTGGCGCGGACGGGCCATCAGGCCGCAGCCCTGAATCCGGAGCGGCGAGTACGGACCGGCTCGACCGTCCGCGCCTCCACGTAGGCATCCAGCGCGGTGTCGGAGATGCGGACGTGCTTGCCGACCTTGACGTACCGGACACGGCGCTCGGAGACGAGGCGACGGATGAACCGCTCACCGACGCCGAGGCGTTCGGCTGCCTCGGCCACGCTGAGAAGACGATCAGCCATTCGAGACCACCTCCTCCCACGGGTCGGCGGGCCACGGGGCGGCGATCACTGCGGGTCGGGGCAAGGATGTTCCTTCTACGAGGCGGCGGGTCAACAACCGATGCGCCCATGCGGGGGCACGCCCGCTGAGGCAGACGTACGGGCATCGCGACCGCTTCGAGCTATCGCGCTTCCCCCGCTGGGACTATTTCGGCATCCCGTAAGTGATACCTCTGCATCGCCGGTTTGGTTAACCGGCGATGTGCGTCTATGTTGCCTCGACTCCCAGCAGATTTCGGGAGTATCGGAGTTGGGGATCCGGCCCAAATTTTGCTGACCTGAAGCCAAAGGTGAATCGGTCACGGGCGCCATCAGCATGAACTTCTTGGTGAACGGCCGATTCGGGTCTATCGTTTTTGGACCGCGTTCCGCCGGCGTTCGCCGTCGGCTGCTCGCTTTGTGCGAAGTAACCCTGGACTTGCGCGAGGCGATGTGGCTTCCTTCTTGATCCAGTCGCTGAAATGAAGGCCGCCCGGATCGGCCTTCGGTGCGCCAGCTCCGTCCGACGGCAGCACCGCCGTCGCGACGATTCGCGGCCACCACCACCCCCTGCTTCGAGGAGCCGCCGAACCATGAGCCACGATGCCCGCGTCTGGGTATGGGACCACAGCCTCAGCAAAGGCACTGCCCGCATGGTCCTCACCTTGATCGCCGATCGCTGCATCGACCACACCTGCACGGCCTACGCCTCCGTCCCAGCCCTGATGCGACGCGCGAACGCGTCGCGCAGCGCCGTTCGGGACGCGCTGGACAAACTGGTCGCCAGCGGCGAGATAGTCCGCCTCGACGGACGCAAAGGGCCTCGCGGGGAATCGTATTACCGCCTCCCCGAAGCCGCCCGTTTCATGACCGAGGACGTTCGAAATCCGACCCATCAGGAGGGCCAGATTCCAACCCCCGAGGTACCGGAATCCGATACCTCCAGCAGCAATGCGGACGGGCCGGAATCCGACCCCGGGGTACAGAATCCAACCCCGGGGGGTGCCGGATTCCGATACCTCGGGGGAGCAGAATCCGACCCCCAGAACAGAAGTGAACCAATAGGAACCAGTAGGTACAGCAGCAGTGCACCCATCCCCGCCTCTCAATGGCAGATCGACGCGGGCAGCGACTCCTGGCTGCGGAGCGAGGGGCACCTCACCCGCCTTGGCGAGGAGGGCGTACGAGTGGCGGACGACAAGTGGCGGGCCTTCCGGGCCGGCGCGTCTCCACGCTCGGGTGCCGCGTGGGGTGCCGACTGGCGAGCGTGGATCACTCGCGAGCGGAGCCCCGCCCCAGTAGCGCCCCACGCAGCCGCCAGCCCCAGTGGCGGGTCAGCGAGCCCCAAAATGACCCGGTCGGAGGCGCACCTGACAGCTCTGCTGGCAGCCCTCGATGAACCGGTCCCGACGGTGTAGCGCCCTCGCCTGCCCGGCCGGTCCGCGAGGTGCGGGGACAGTGGGGACCGGTCCCCGCACAGCTCGGTTCGCTGGGGACGGTCCCCCTGACGGGCAGTCGGGGACCGGTCCCCGACTCAGGTGGGGACCGGTCCCCACCAAGTTCACCCCTGTCCCCTGCCTCTTCGGGGACCGGTCCCCGGATAACTCCGTCCTCTTCGGGGACCGGTCCCCGAAGAGGCAGGGAAACCGCAGGTCAGTGCGGACCGTCTACGCCATACGGTCGGCCCCCGAGCTCACGCCTCAGGGCTCAGAGCTGCGGGACCAGGCCAGCGGGGGCCGGCAGCCGACGCAGTCGGTCCCCGCCGCGTGTGCAACGAGCCGTGCCCAGGTCCCTCGGATCGGCATCGTGCTTCATGCCGGTAGCTGCCAACGGGTGCTGGCGAAGCGTGTGACGGCGGAGTCGAGGAGACGGCCGAACTCTGCCGGGGTGCTGATCCGGGGACCTTCGGTGAGGACCTCGTACTCGGTCAGCGCATCGAGGTCTGCCCAGCCTCCGCGATACAGGACAAGGTGTAGTTCTGCCCATCCGTCACTGCCTTGGATGCGCAGACCGATCGAATCCGGATCGCTTACACGGGCCCGGTCGGTCTCCAGCGGCTGCGGCCAAGGCGCAAGGCCGTCCCGCCAGGTGATCGGACGGGGAGCGAGTCCCGCCGCACTCCAGGCAGAGAGGCGCTCGGTGATCTCGGCGGCGGCCGAATCGAGATCGATGACGTGGCCCATGGAGCAATCCTCCCCGGTCGCCCCTCACCCGCAAGGCCCTGACCGAGTTCCGGCCAGCCCAGCCGTCCAGGGCCGACGACCAGTCAACGTTCGACACCCAACCCCCACCTCGGAAAGAGTCCCATGCACGGCGCGCAGCACGAGCCCCCCAGCAGACCGAGACAGCAGATGAATCGCCCCCAGGCACCAGGCGGAGCAAGGTATGGCGTTGGACCGTCCAAGGGCCGGTCCACCACAGTGCCCGCCCCAGGGGTGGCGGGTATACCTGGGAGCGAGGGCGCTCCCAGGACGAACGACGGCGCGGTGCGGGCCGCTGAAGAGGCCGCGCTCCACCGAGTCGCCAGCCGTCGTGCGCGCCAGGACGTCCAGCGCACCGAGCGGGTTGATGTCCGCTACAGCGTGGAGGAGAAGAGCGAGATCAAGGCCGAGGCACAGCGGCTCGGGCTGGCCGGCGCTCACTTCGTCGGGGCCTTGATCATGGCCCACCTCCACGGCGACTACGCGTTGCTCGACCGGCGCACTGCGGTGGACGACTTGATCGACGAGCTGGCCGCGCTGCGTACGCAGGTCGCGCGGATCGGTACGAACGTCAACCAGATCGCCCACCGCCTCAACGCAGGAGGCGATCCACACCCTGGGGACAAGACGGTGCTGACGGAGGCCGCGCGGATTCTGGTCCTGGCCCGCCAGGCAGCCACAACGATCGACACCGCCGCCGACGTGGCCGCCACACAGCACCGGGCGGTCTGATTGATCGCGAACATCGTCAAGCCCGGCCACAAGACCCGCGGCGTCCTGAACTACCTCTACGGACCCGGCCGTGCCAACGAGCACACCGATCCTCACCTCGTCGCCTCGTGGGACGACTTCGCCCCCGACCCCGGCCGCGACCCGGAGGCCACCCTCGCCCAACTCAGCACAGCCCTCGACCTGCGCGTGAAACAGGCCGGTGCCAAGGCACCGAAGGAGCATGTGTGGCACTGCTCGGTCCGGACCGCACCCGAGGACCGAAGCCTGTCGGACGAGGAGTGGGCCGCCGTAGCCCGCCGCTTGCTCAACGCAACCGGCATCGCTCCGGACGGCGACCCCGACGCCTGCCGGTGGGCCGCCGTCCGCCACGCCGAAGACCACATCCACATCGTCGCCACCAAGGTCCGCGGCGACCTCCGCCCATCACGGAACTGGAACGACTTCCTGCGCGCCGACAAAGAACTCGCCGCCATCGAGAAGGAATACGGGCTCCGACAGGTGCCGCACGGAGACCGCACCGCCGCCAAACGCCCCACCCGCGCTGAGCAGGAGAAGGCCCGCCGCATGGGCAATGCCCGCACCTCCCGCGAGCACCTGGGCACCATCGTCCGCACCGCAGCCTCAGCGGCCACGACCACAGCGGAGTTCTTCCGGATCATCGAGGGGACCGGCGCCCTCGTCGACGTCCAGTACTTCCCGTCCGGCGACGTCCGCGGCTACAAGATTGCCCTCAACGACGACACCAACGCCCAGGGCGAGCCGGTGTGGTTCTCCGGTTCCACCCTCGCCCTCGACCTCTCCTATCCCAGGATCGCCGAACGCCTGACGGCCACCGAGGCAATACCGGCGGTGCGGACTGGCGCCACGGCCTGGCGGCGGTTCGCCCTCGCCGTCGACCAGACGCCCGATCACCTCGCCCAAGACGAGGACGAGGCAGGACAGGCCCACATCACCGTCCTTGCCGAGGCCCTAGACGCACTCCCTCTGGTAGCTCCTGTCGGCCTCCGTCCGCAGCTCCTCCAGGCCGCCACCATCTTCGAGCGCGCCGCCCGATCCCGTATCCGCGCCCAGCACCAGCAGACCCAGGCCACCCGCTGCGCGGTGAAGGCGGTCCTGCGCGAGCCCGCCCCGCAGGACGGAGCCCTCCTCACGATCGTCCTCGACGCCCTCCTGCTCGCGGTCATCGCCGCCCAGCACTGGCATCGCACCCGGGAACACCACCAGCAGGCCGAAGCCGCCCGCCAGACCATCACGCACCTCCGCACCGCCTACCGGGCCACGGCCACCGAGCCCTTGACCACGCTTCGGCAGCGCGGGGCACGGCTGACTGAGACTCTGCGCCGCCGACAGGAGAACACCCTGCGCCGGGCCCTTCCCGAGCTGGCCGAACAGATTCTCGCGGAGCCCGGCTGGCCGACTCTCGCCGCCACCCTCGCGCGGGCCGAAGCCGTCGGCCACAAGCCCACCGCTCTCCTCACCGAAGCCACCGCCCGGCGGGAAACCGACACTGCCACCAGCCTCAGCGAAGTCCTCACCTGGCGCCTCCACCGTCTCGCCGACCTGACCGCCGACACCACCAGCAGTGCCGCGGCACCCCGGCCGGCCGCCTACCGCCCGACCAACACAGGCGGCTCCCGGGGCAAGGAGCACAGACCAGCACCAATGACCAATGGCCCAGCAACTCCCCCACGCGCCACGGCCTCCTGGGGGCCGCGCTGGTGACAAATGGGCAACAGACACGCCGAGCACCAAAGCAGTTGTGCAAAATCTCCGACATCAACTAAAGTCAGAGCCGCACTGGAATGCTTCAATGCGTAGTCCGACCCGAGGAGTCGTCCGCATGAGTATGCCTTCGTCGTCGTGGACGACCGACCTGTTCGGCGAGCACGCAGCAGATGCCCGCCGCCGCGTCGGGCAGGGCCTTCGCAACATGCAGGCCAACGCACAGGCCGCACAGGAACAAGCCGCCTCCCGCACCACCCGCGTCTACGGCACCAGCCGGTACGAGAACCAGTACGAGCGGCTTCAGGACGAACTCATGAAGGTCCCTGGCGCCCGTGCGGTCAAGCCGTTCGGCTTCTCGTACGAGCTGATGCTCATCGGCAACGGGCTGCTCTACCCGTTCCGGTACTCCAAGACCAAGTCAGACGTACGTAGCGCACGCATCCCCAGCCAGTCCCGGCTGGTGCAGGAGCTCTTCACGTTCGCGCCGACGCCGAAGCACATCCAGGACCCGTTCGACCTCGACTTCGGGCCGGCCGTCCCGATCGCCGAGCCGCGCGGCGCTCTGGCGACAGTCCCGGAGGGCACCCAGCTGGTTCTGGTTCCCTTCGCCTGCAACGCCTCCGAGCTCTTGGAGGCGTACTGGGGCATCGCGGCGCTCGGGATGAACCGGCAACTGGAGTGGGCCACCGATCCCGAGCCGCTCCACCTGCCTCAGGAGGTCACCTCGTACACGCTGCGCCCGATCAGCATTCCGAGCCAGGTCACGGCACACACCGGCTTCGCCGAAGGAATCGAACCCACCCTTACGCTGTCCTCTCGTGCCGCCTCGGACCAGGCCCTGCACGTACCCGTGCAGACCGAGGCAGAACCCATTGAGGACCAGAGCAGCGAAGACGATGCGACCCATCAAGCATGACCTCATTCCCGGTACGGAAGAACGAGGCGCAACGCCGCGCGCCGTCTACGACGCCTTCGATCCCACCCGGGTGACGCAAGCTCGTCGTCTGGCGGAGATGACGAAGAAGGACGTGGCGGCCGGGCTCGGGGTGACGCCTGCAGCCGTGGGGCAGTACGAGACAGGGGTGTCGAAGCCACGACCTGACTTGATCCCCCGGCTCGCAGAGGTCCTCGGGGTTCCCGTGACGTTCTTCCTGCTGGGGAGGCCGGCGAATCGGCTTGACGCTTCCATGGCGCATTTCCGAAGTCTGCGCAGCACACCGAAGTCCCAGCGGGAACGTGCGCTCGCGTTCGCCGAGCAGGTCTGGGAGCTTACGTACGCGCTGGAACAGCGGGTCCAGTTGCCCCTCGTCGATCTCCCCGGCTTCGCCGGTGGGGAGGTCCATCCCGGCGAAGAGCTGTCCACCGATCCTGTATCCGCTGCCCGCGAGCTTCGCAGGCGCTGGGGTCTCGGCGACGGCCCTGTCACGCATCTGGTGAGGCGGATGGAGTCCCACGGGATCGTGGTGGTCATACCGCCTGCCAGTGATCCCTCCGCCGCGAGCGTGGACGCCTTTTCCACCCGGGCAGCACGGCCACTCGTCGTTCTGACCGCCGCTCGGGCCGACGACATCTACCGGCACCGGTTCACGGCCGCCCATGAGCTGGGCCACCTTGTGCTTCACGCCGATGCCACCGGTGACAGCCGTCAGGAGAAGCAGGCTGATGCCTTCGCCGCCGAGTTCCTGACCCCCCAGGACAGCATCCTGCCGTTCCTGCCGCGGCGAATGGATCTTGCACGCCTGGCCGAGCTCAGGGGAGTCTGGGGAGTCTCCCTCCACTCGCTCGTCTACCGATGCCGCGAGCTGGGGCTGATCTCCGACGCAACTGCCAGCCGGACGTATCAGCGTCTACGCGCTCTCGACGGCCAGCCGGGCTTCACCGCGGAATCCGTCTCGAACTTCCCCGGTGAACGGCCTTCGCTGCTTGGGCAAGCATTCGAGCTGGCTGCCAGGGAAGCGGGCCTATCGGTTTCCCGACTGGCTCATGAGCTGGCGTGGACAAGCGAGAGGGTGCAGAACCTGCTGGACGTTCAGGAACAGAAGCCGGTGCTCCGGCTGGTCCAATAGCAGCGCCGCTCGGCCCGAGGAAACGTGGGCGCGGCTCTCTCCCGTTGCTACGCCCAGAGCTTGCGGCATCGAGCCGACGTTAAGCCAGTAGCGCGTACGGACGTCATCAGGGCCGACTCAACTCAGAGTCGGCCCTGATGACGTGATGACGTACTCGAAGGCTCAGAGCGATGTCTCGACTCCGAGGCTTCCCGCTTTGATGGCTCCCCGTAGGACGTGGGCGATCTCCTCGGGCTTGAGGTCGATGCCGTCGAGCCCCTCCATGGTCAGCGGAATCTCCTCCAGTGCGTATTCGCCGCGGCCTTCGGCGCTGAACTCGGGACCGGTGCGGTCGTCGAAGGACCAAGTCGCGATACGGGCGAAGTAGAAGAGCTGCCGCTCATCGTCGGACTCCATCGTGTGGAGGAGGCGGATGATGTCGGCCTTTCCCGCGATCTCCTCGTGGATCTCCCGGTGGAGGGCCGCCTCCCTGGACTCATCGCTGGGTTCGACGCCGCCGCCGGGCAGGACCCAGTATTCGGGGATGCCGGGCCTGGTGCGGCGGATGACCAGCATCGTTTCGTCTGCGGTGACGAGGACGGCGCGGACTCGTTCCATCATTTCGGTTTGTCTCCTTGCTTGTTGGTGGTCTCAGTGCAGCAGCCAGCCGCCGTCGACGTGGACGGACTGCCCCGTGATGAACGAGGCGGAGGGGCCCACGAGAAACGCCACCAGGGCCGCGACATCCTCGGGCCGACCACGGCGCGGGACACACTGGCGCTTGATCTGGTCCTCCGGCCGCGCACGGTGCTGGGCGGGGAGGGTGTTCTCGGCCTCGACCTGAATGGCACCGGGCATGACGGTGTTGACGCAGATCCCGTACGGGCCCAGTTCGCGGGCGAGGGAGCGGGTCAGTCCCAGTAGCCCTGCCTTCGCGGTGCTGTACGCGACGAGGTTCGTCCGGCCGGCGCGGGCGTTGACACTGCCGATGTTCACGATCCGGCCCCAGTGGCGTTCGATCATGCCGGGGGTGAGCACGTGGCAGGTGCGGTAGTGAGCGGTGAGGTTCAGGTCGAGGGAGTAGTTCCAGGCGGTCTCGTCGGTGTCCTGCCAGGCAACGCGGGGGTAGGAGCCGGCGTTGTTCACCAGGATGTCGACGGGTCCGATTTCAGCGCGGACGAGGTCGGCCATGGTCTGGACGGAGCCTGGATCGGTCAGGTCGGCGTTCACCGCGATACCGGGGCTGCCCGCGCGTTCGAAGGCGGTGAGGAGGGCGTGGGCGCCGGGGTCCTGGCCGAGGTGGTTGACCGCGACGGTTGCTCCGGCGGTGGCGAGCGCCCGTCCGATCTCGGCGCCGATGCCGGTGGCCCCGCCAGTGACGAGGGCGGTGCGGCCCTGGAGCGGCCGGGTCTGGAGAGGGGTCTCAAGCAGGGGCAGGGACATTGCTGCTCCGTTCGCCGGGGCGGGGGTGAGGGGCCGGTGTGGTGGTGAAGAAGGTGTCGAGTGTCATGTGCGGGGCCTGACTCTCGGCGAATTTGATCAGGACGAGCAGGAGGTCGTGTCCGGTCAGCCGGGAGGGCGGGATGACTCCGAGGACGCGCAGGGCGAGGAAGGCGCGGATCTCCTCCAGGCAGCTGCCGTGCTCGCCGCAGAGACCGTCCAGGACGCGAGTGAGGGCCGCAGTGCGGCCGGGGCCGGTGTTCCAGGAGTACCGGACATCGATGTGCCGACTGCTCCGGTGCAGTTCCAAGTGCTCGACGCGCGGGCGGGCCAGGGGCGGCAGAGCGAGGCGGAGGGTGCGGGCGTACACGTCGGGCTGGTAGCGGGGGACGAGCCAGCCGCCCAGTGCCATCAGGTACCAGAGCAGGTTGGCGGCCTCGCCCGCGACGGTGTTGCGCCCGGTGAACTCGAAGTCGAGCCAGCACAGCGGGTCGGCGATGTTGGGTTCCGTGGGGTCGCCCTGCGTCAGACCGGCAAGCCGGCGGCTGTCGGGAGCCAGGGCATGGCGGAGGCTGTCGATGGCATCGGCGACGTTCAATGTCAGCGGCCTGCCGTTGGCCGTGAGGGTGAAGTCGGCCAACTCCCGGAGGGTGAGGGTCGTATCGGTGTGGGGCAGAGCGAGCGGCAGGTCACGGCGCAGGTACCAGCGGTCCAGTCGGCTACCGGGGCAGATGCGGTCGAGGTAGAGGTCCGGGACGCACTCGGCCAGCGGCACGCTCTTCCCGGTCTCCTCGGCCGCTGCCCGCAGGTCGGCGCAGACGCCGTCCACGAGGCGGTCCAGGCGGGGCTGGACCGCCGGTTCGCGGTCGGCGAGGGCGATCACGTCGCCCATTAGCAGCTCGCACCGGGCGGTAGCGAAGACGTTCTCGTAGACGAGGAGCTGCCTGTCCGGTAACGCGATCTGCCCGTGAAGGGCCGGAACTGCCATGCGGGAGGCGAGCCGTGCCCATCCCTTCGCCTCGGCTTCGGCCCGCTCCCGGGTGGCCACCGGCTTGCGGAAGACACCCGTTGTTGCCATGGACCGTCGGACGTTCGCGCTCACCGCGTCTCTCCAGGAAGGGTGTCCAGCCAAGCCTGGAGAACGAGGAGTGCGAGCGCTTCGGCAGCGAGCGGCTCGGTGCGGGCGGTCGTGACCAGGCTCGTGTCCTGCCGTGTGGCGTCGAGGAGGACGGTAAGGGCGTCGCTGTCGGAGGGGCACTCGATCCCACTGAAGCGGAGCTGAATCTTCGCGAGCAGCGCGGTGACCTTGTAGAGGGCGCGGAGGTCGGGGCTTCCCTTGAGGAACTGGCGGCGGATCTCGATGGCGGCCTGGATGCCGTCGCGCAGGCTTGCAGCGACGTCGGTGGCCGCGTCCGGAGCGGGCAGAGCCAGGCCGGGGGTGGACCACAAGGGGACCAGCGACCCGCTGCCGATGAGAGCGAGGACGTGAAGGAGTCGAGAGGTGATGGCGCCGGCCCGGCACTCGGCGCGGGTCAGTACGGTCATGCCCAGCTTGACCCCGCCGAGTTCGGTCTCCAGATCCGAGAGGATCTGGCGCATCTCGTCGAGGGAGGAGGTGTCGGCCACGACAAGGACGTCAAGGTCGCTCCAGCCGTGCTGGTACTTGCCCCGGGCACCGCTGCCGGTGACGGCCAGCAGATCGATCAACGGGCGCAGGCCGGTGGTGCGGTCGAGAAATTCGGCCAGGTAGGACTCCAGGTTTACGGGGAGTCCGAGCGCGTTGACCGGCATAGTGGAGGGCTGGTGCTCCGGCCAGCGGCGATCGAGCGCGATGCGGTCCAACCGCCGCTCCAGCTCCAGGCGCGGCCCGTCGTTGCCGATGACCTCATGGGCGATCGAGACGATCTTGTCCGCGCCTCGTTCCCTTTTGATGGGGTCGCGGTCGGCGACGTCCTGGGCGCCGGCGGTGCCCCGCCGGGTGCGCCTGGCCTCAGACGCGTTCAGGTAGGCGACGGTGAGCTGAGGTCCGAGCATCCGGGCGAGTTCGGCGGTCGAGTCGAAGTCGTGCAGCGACTCGATGCTGACGGAGTCGAGGAAGTGGTGGGCCTGGCAGAAGCGGTCCAGTGAGTCCACGATCAACTCGGCCTGCACGACTGACCCCAGCCGATACGGGTCATGGATCCCCGCCCGGTCGGCCGCGTCCTCGATGAGGTACCCGATCTTGAGGCGCGCGTGGCCGTGCTGGGTGCGCAGGTACTCGCCGGCCGTGCTCTTGCCGCTCTCCGACATGCCGCCAAGCGCGATGACATGCACTCCTGCCAGAGCCCTCCCGGGCACCTCCGGGTGCAGGGGCGCCAGGAGCCCGCGGACCTCGTCCTGGACGGCGATGGTCGGCCGGTCGCCGATGCGGATGGACATCGGAAAGCGACCGTCGTCGACGAGCCGGTTGACCTGCTCGTGGAGGTGGCGCTGGTAGGCCGCGTAGATCCCAGTGGCCGTCACCTCGTGGGCCAGGCTCCGGCGGGTACCTTCCTCCGGGTCGTCGCAATGCAGGAGGACGAGGGCGTGCTCGCTCTCCTCGGCGGCTCGCAGGTCGGTCTCGTACGGGGCCAGCAGGAGTCGGGCTCGGTCTGCGGCCTGCGCGGCGTCCAGGCCATCTCGTACGGCGACCGTCGCGGCGACGGACGCCTCCAGCATCGGGATGCCCCGGTCCAGCAGGCGCACCGGAGCGGAGAAGGGGTGCCGGTAGCGTTCAAGGTAGGAGGTGGCGAGGACATCGGCGACCTCCTCGACCGGGCCGGTCTCGAACCACCAGCGGGCCATGCCATCGGCCTTGATGGCGGTCCAGCGGGGGTCGTAGTGGTGGAGCGGGCCTGCTGAGGTCGCAGCCGGGCCCATGCGCCGGCCGAGGATTCCGATCTGCTTGGTCTTCCCGGTGTTGTCGGGGCCGCTGAACGCGACCGACACGGGGAGGGGATACGTGTCGCTGTTGTACGGACTGGACATCGGCTTCCCTTCACTGGTGATGCGCAGTGGGTACGCCTGCAAGGCGCCATGAGCACCCTGCGGCGAGAACTCGATGGGGCTCCGTCCTCGCCCCGGCCGAGAGGCAAGGACGGGCCGGAATGCCTAAATGCCTATACGGGGCCGTCGGCCAACGGAACGTCCTCGGCGCTGAGCGTCAGCTGCGCCGACGGGACCTGTGCGGAGGAGAGCTCGGTGTGGGCCAGAAGTCCGACCATGGCGAGCCCGGCAGCCGTGCCTAGGGCCCAGACCCAGCTCAGGTGGGTCTCCAGCGGGTCGGGTACGTGGGCACGGCTCCATCGGGCCGCCTCTCGCGCAGCGGAGCCTTGTGACGCACTGGGCTGGCGCGAGAGCGGAATCGTGCGGGTCCGTGTGTTGTCCATGGGCATCGCCACTGTCGGTTCCTCTCAACGTGTCCGGGCAGCGCCAACAGGCCCTGTTCAGGGCCTATTCGAGCCATTCGGAGATCTGCGGAGTGATGTTCAGTGAACGACGGGCCGCACTCCCGAGACAGGGCCCACGATGTAGTCCTGCGTAATCCCGCGTAATCCAGGTGGGGAGGGTGACGGGGTGCCGAAGAACCCGGCCGTCGCGGAACTGATCAAGCGGGCCTGCCAAGAACGCGGCTGGGGGCCCTCGGAGTTGGCGCGTGCCCTCGGCCTCGCCGAATGCGGTGACCCGCGCCGCCTGCAACGCCAGCACGCCCGGCGGTGGATAGAAGGCGAACGAACCCCTGGCCACTGGTGGCCCTACATCGCCCAGGTGCTGGCACTGGATCCCGAAGCGATCAACCTCCCGGAGCCCACGCCTGCGGCACCCCACACAGATACCGTTGCATCAGTCCTGAACCTGGGAAGGAGCGACGTGGAACGCCGGGAGTTCATCCTCGCCTCCAGCGGATACGCGCTGTCCGCACTCGGCCTGCCCGACATGGACAGCATCACCCGCCGAACCAAGACCGCCCTTCCCGGAGCGGTCCGCGTCGGCCAGGGCGAGGTGGCCGCCGTACGGCACATGGTCAAGGCCCTCGGCGACTCCGCCTCCGAACTTGGTGGCGGGCACGCCCGCCACCTGGCCGTCCGCTACCTCACCCAGGACGTCGCCCCCTGGCTGGAGGGCCACTTCACCGAAGCCACCGGCCGCGACCTGTTCGCCGCCACCTCCCAGCTCGTCCACCTCGCCGGCTGGATGGCTCAGGACGAAGGCGACACCCCCGAACTGCGCGGACTCGCCCAGCGCTACTACGCCCACTCCTTCCGCCTGGCGGCGGAGGCCGGCGATCCGGAGCTGTCTGCGACGGCTCTCCGCGGTCTCGCCGTCCAGTGCGTCGACCTCGGCTACCGGGCCGAAGCCGTCCAGCTCGGCGAAGCCTGCGTGGAGTACGGTCACCAGCTCGACAACCAGCGGGCCGTCGCCTACTACGAGGCCACCCTCGCCAACGCCGCCGCCCAGGACGACGACCGCCGCATGGCCACGAAGCACCTCGCCCTGTCGGAGACCGCCATCGGCAAGCCGACCGCCGCAACCGGCGACTCCTGGGCCGCCCACTACTCCCCCGGCCGCTGGGCCCACGAATCCGGCATGATCCTCTCCCGCCTCGGCGACCTCGACGCCGCCGAGGAACACCTCCACCTCGCCCTCGACATCCACGGCCTCGACCGCCGCCGCACCCGCGCCATCGTCCTCGCCGACCTAGGCGGCGTACGCCTGCGCCAAGGCGACGTCGATGGCGCCATGGCCACCTGGAGCGAGTTCCTGGACTGCGCCGACGGCATCCGCTCGGTGAAGGTCCAGGCCGCCTTGCAAGACATGCGAGTCCGCCTGCGCCGGTACACCGGAGTTCCAGAGGCCCAGCAACTCCGCGAGCAGGCAGCGCGCATCTCAGGCTGATCTCGGTGCCAACTCTGTCAGTAGCGGGTGATAAGCCTGTTCTTCAGCCAATCAGCCCGGCACCACCTGAAGGTCAACCGCCCAGTCGGTGCGGGGTGCATGCACCACGCGGACCGACACCGCACTTCACTGACAAGGATCACCATGCTCGACTTTCACGAGTTGGCGCCGGACGGCGAGGGCCTGGAGCAACTAGTCCGAGAGCTGGCACTGGCTCTCGGCTACAGGGCCAAGTGGTCCGGCCGGGGAGCGGACGGCGGACGTGACCTTCTGCTGGAAGAACCTGGGGTCGCCCTGCTGGGAGCGAAGACGCGGAAATGGGTGATCTCGTGCAAGCACATGGCACATGCCAAGGATGGTGCAGGGCGCTCGGTCAACGGTGAAGACGTAGGGAGTATCGGCGGCATCGTGGATGCCGTTGCGCAGCACGACGCCGACGGCTTCCTCCTCGTCTGCTCCACCCAACCCTCAAGCGCCCTGGTGTCCAGACTGGAATCGATCGAGCGAACCAAGGGCGTGCACACCCACGTGTGGGATGGAGTGGAACTTGAACGCATGCTCGCCACTCCCCGAGGCTGGGCGGTGGCCCAGCGGTTCTTCCCGGTGAGCGCCGAAGCCAGCGGGTGGAAAGTCTTCGCCACGAGCGAGCCCAACCGTTTCATCGGTATCACCCGCGGCTTCTACCTCCGTGTCGCCAACCGACACGGAAGCGCAGTCGGATTCCCACTCAAATGGATCGACGAACGTCTGGACAGAGTCGCCTCGATCGCATTGCCCGTTGGGCACGAAATTCGCCCCCGGGGTGTCTTCTACGACGACAAGCACGGCGGGTTCGTCTGGTACCTCGACTACTTGCACGGATATCGAAGTTGGCAGCGCGAGGAGATCGAGCCGCCGATGAATGAGTACACATTGCGTCAGCAGCTTGGCGACGATGGCGTCTCCTTTGATGACGGACAATACGACAACTTCGAGATCACCTTCAGAAAGGTCAACCGGGGTCACGACGCCTACGACGCAGACCACTACCGGTACTACGAGAGCGTCCCCAGCTACGTCTAGGCCGCCAGCCTCGCATAGTTCATGTGAAGCCCCATGCCACACGGCTGAAAAGTTGCAGCCGAGACTCCCTGGGCCGGGTTGACGAAGACTCCCAGCAACACTCATTCCCCCTGCGTCCGCCTGCTAGAAGGGCGTCTCTGCATGCTCTCGCAACCAGAAATTGGCAGGTCTAAATCCGGGGCGCAGAGCGACCTGCACCAACGTCCATCCACCCCAGAAGTCGCCGATTTGGCCAGAGTCCATGCCGTGCACAATGGCGGAGACTGGACGGTCGCGATTATACATAGACATCTCCGCCCCTTTAGGCCAGTGCGGCTCGATAAGTGACGAGAAGCAGAAGGATTCGAGCTCTGCGACAGCCTGCTCGACCCCGAATCCGGCATGCGTTGAATTACCCACGGAATGGGTGAAGTGAGCCATGAATCGCATCTTTTCGGTTTGCCGGCGATGCTCGAAGTCCACTGACGCCAAGAACGTCGCTGCCGTGAGGGACGGACGCTCCCTGGTGGGGGCCAAGGCGACTGTGCTGCCAGCACTGCCATCGTGCCGATAAATAGCAGCATCTTGGTAGCCGGTGTCCTGAAGAGCGCTGGTCACGTACTGGCGAAGAAGACGGCGCTCTCCAATCTCCACCATAGTTGGACTCTCCCACTCAACCCTCATGGCGAGAATGGCACGTGCCCCTACGGCGGGGTGTGGATCCGTGGGTTCTTCGATCGGGTGATCGACGTGGGCCGCACCCGAGGCGATCAGCCACAGAGCATGAAGGTCTCTCTCCTCCTTGGCGGTGTCACCAGCTGGCACCGTCTGCGCAAGTGCACGAGCCAGCAGCTGCACTAGACCCCATGACGGAAGCCGACTACCAGTGAACGCGTCGTGGATGCGGCTCCTGCTGGCCACCCCGGCGCCAACGCTTCTGGTGAGGTCGCGAACCGAAGGTAGCCCGGCGCGCTGGTGCAGGTCGTGCAGAGCGTTGTTGAGGTCACGCAGCGGGCCGAAGGGCAGGTCCGGCCTCTTCAAACGCGCCACGCTCTCCCCCTGTGTCCCTCGGCGTCAGAGTCCGTCCGATTCTGTCCGACGTTGCCAGGCGCCGTCCATCAGCGTCTTGGGAACCCCCGGACGGCACACGCTGGAGCGGATACATCGAACGACCTGAAGGAGTTGCCGTGTTGGGGGTTTCCTGGACCGCAGTCAGTGAAGGTGTGATTGCCGAAGCGCTGGGGTCGCTCGCAGCCATGGCTGTGGTGACCGCGGGCGCTCTGCTGCGGAAGCGGTTGCGTCGCGACACAAGGCAGCACCCGGCGAATATCCTTGACGACGCGGAGAACAGGCATGGTGCGGAGCAAGGGCCTTGCTAGCACAGCTGGCTCGATTCCTGTCATCCGCTCTTGAACGAAGCCCCAGGTCAGCCGACCTGGGGCTTCGTCTTTGTGGGACCCGCCAATCAGGTCGACATGGCGTCCAGAGCGGCGAGGTCCTCCGGGTCGAGGAGCAGGTCGGCTGCCGCGGTGTTGTCCTCCAGGTGGGCCACCGAGGAAGTGCCGGGGATCGCGAGTACGACCGGTGACCTGGCCAGCGTCCAGGCGAGCTTGACCTGTTCGGGAGAGGCTCCGTGCCGGGCGGCGATCCGGGCGAGAGGTTCGGTCGGCTCGGGGCGCCCCAGGCTTTTCAAGGAGAAGAACGGGACGAACGCGATGCCCTGCCGGGTGCAGGCGTCGAGGACTTCCGGATGTCGGCGGTGGAAGAGGCCGTACATGTTCTGCACCGCCGCCACCGGAGCGATCCGCTGCGCACTGGCGAGCTGCCCGATGGTCGTGTTGCTGAGGCCGAGGTGCCGGATCGGCCCCTCCTCCCACAGGGCGGCGAGCGTTCCGAATCGTTCGGCCACTGCTTCGTTGTCGTCCTCGTGGAGCCGCAGATCGACGAAGTTGAGGCGGTCCCAGCCGAGTTCGCGCAGAGTGCGGTGGACGCCGGCGACCAGGCGCCGCCCGCGCACTGGCCCCGCACCTGACCCGCCCGACCGTGATCATCGGCAAGTCCACGGTCACCGTCGGCACCTCCCGCGACCTCGGCGCACTCCTTGCCCGGCTCTCCCCGGCCGGTGAGGACGTGGAGGTCGTCTGGAACCCGGAGTTCCTCCGCGAGGGCCACGCCATCGACGACACCCTGCGCCCCGACCGGATCGTGGTCGGTGTCCCCTCGGCCCGCGCCGAGGACGTCGTACGCCAGGTCTACGCGCCGCTCCTCGCCGACGGCATCCCGCTCTTCGTCACCGACCCGGCCACCACCGAACTGATCAAGGGCGCCGCGAACGCGTACCTCGGCATGAAGATCTCATTCATCAACGGCGTCGCCGACATGTGCGCCGTGGCCGGTGCCGACGTCCAGCAGCTCACCGAGGCCATCGGCGTCGACCCGCGCATCGGTCGAGGCGGCCTCAACGCCGGCCCGGGCTACGGCGGCGGCTGCCTCCCGAAGGACGTCCGCGCCTTCACCGCCTCCGCCCGCGCCCTGGGTGCCACCAAGGCCGCGACCCTGCTGCGCGCGGCGGAGGAGGTCAACGAGTCACACCCCACCGCCGCGCTGAAGCTCATCGAGCAGACCCTCGGCCGCCCGGTGGACGGCGTACGCGTCACCGTCTGGGGCGCCTCCTTCAAGGCCGGCACCAACGACGTCCGCGAATCCCCGGCCCTGGCGATCGCCTCGCTGATGCACCAGCGCGGCGCGACCGTCACCGTCCACGACCCGCACGCCCTGCCCACCGCACTGCGCCGCAACCCCGAACTCGACTACGCCGACACCCTCGACGCCTCCGTCCAGGGCGCCGAAGTCATCGTCCTGGCCACGGAATGGCCCCACTTCCGCGAGGCCGACTCCAAGGCCCTCGCCTCACTGGTCGCGGCCCCGGTCCTCGTCGACCTCCGCAACCTCATCGACGCCGACGCCTGGCGCATGGCCGGATGCACCGTACGCCAGCTCGGACGACCCCGCTGCGGGCCGCACCCTCCCAGCCGGCTACCGGAGCCTGGACGTGCAGATCGCCTCTGTGCCCTACGCGCCGCCGCCCGCTGTCCGGCAACTGCCGTGGAACGTGCTCTCCACCGGAATCCGGTTCAAAGACCGCCCCGGCACGCCGACCCGCGTGCCGGACCTGTCCGTCCTCGCGAACCTGCGACCGTTCCAGGTGGAGATCGGATGCGGTACGTCGGTCGAGGCGGGCATCCCGCCCCTGCACCGGCTCCACGAGATCTACCGGGTCACCGACCGCCAGGGCCACGAGCCGCGGGAGCACCGCTTCACCCTCTCCCCGACAGCGGACACACTCCTCCATGAGGTGCTGACGGAGCCGGAGGAGAAGACGGCGGAATTCGTGGAGATGTTCCGTGCCTGCTTCCTGTCCGAGCCGACCCCAGCCATGTGGGCACTGAAGGAACTGAAGGACGCCGGGCACCTCGTCGGTCCGGTCATCACCAACAACTACGACGTGCTCGCCGCGCGCGCCGGGCTCGACGAGTGCTTCATGCGCCGCTACGACCAGGCCGTACCCGACGTCGAGTGGGTCGACGGCGCCAAGGCCCTCCTCGTCGTCGGCCTGCACGCGGACCGACGCAAGGTCCAGGCTCGCGCCCGTGATCGCGGCATGCAGATCGTCTACCTGGATCCGGAGGGCTTCTGGCACGACGGCCAGTTCATGCCGTACCCGTTGGAGGGGCCCCAGGACGGCGATCTGGTGTGCCGAGCAACCGCCGCTGAGGCGCTGCCCGCACTCGTCAATCTCCTGAAACAGCACGCTGGTTGATTGACCTGCGCGAAGAGGGCCGCGCCGGGTGGTGGCGCTAGCGTGACGCACCCGGCCGGCCCGGACTCACCGGGCGGGCGAGAGGCAAGGAAAGGAGCGTCGACCCCATGCGCGTATCCGTCATCGGCTGCGGTCACCTGGGCATCCCCCACGCCGCTGCCATGGCCGAGATCGGCCACGAGGTCATCGGCGTGGACCTGGACCAGGCGAAGATCGACCGCCTCAACGCCGGCGAGTGCCCCATCTACGAGGAGGGCCTCCCGGAACTCCTCGCCACCCACACCGCATCCGGGCGACTGCGGTTCACCACCAGCCTCACCGAGGCGGCCGAGTTCGCCGACGTCCACTTCCTCGCCGTGGGCACGCCCATCGACGCGGACGGACGGAGCTACGACACCGGCCAGGTCTTCGGCGCCGCCCGCGTCCTGGCCCCGCACCTGTCCCGTCCGACCGTGATCATCGGTAAGTCCACGGTCACCGTCGGCACCTCACGCGACCTCGGCGCTCTCCTCGCGCGTCTCTCCCCGGCCGGTGAGGACGTGGAGGTCGTCTGGAACCCGGAGTTCCTCCGCGAGGGCCACGCCATCGACGACACCCTGCGACCGGACCGGATCGTCGTCGGCGTCCCCTCGGTCCGCGCGGAGGACGCTATGCGCCAGGTCTACGCACCTCTCCTGGCGAACGGGATCCCGCTGTTCGTCACCGACCCCGCCACCGCCGAACTCATCAAGGGCGCCGCCAACGCCTACCTCGGCATGAAGATCTCCTTCATCAACGGCGTCGCCGACATGTGTACCGCCGCCGGAGCCGACGTCCAGCAGCTCACCGAGGCTATCGGCCTCGACCCCCGTATCGGCCGCAGCGGCCTCAACGCCGGTCCCGGTTATGGCGGCGGCTGCCTCCCGAAGGACGTCCGCGCATTCACCGCCTCCGCCCGCACCCTCGGCGCCACCGAAGCAGCAACCCTTCTACGAGCCGCCGAGGAGGTCAACGAATCGCGGCCCACCGCCGCGCTGAGGCTCATCGAGCAGACTCTCGGCCACCCCGTCGACGGCGTACGCATCACCGTATGGGGAGCTTCCTTCAAGGCTGGCACCGACGATGTCCGCGAATCCCCGGCCCTGGCGATCGCCGCCCTCATGCACCAGCGCGGCGCGACCGTCACCGTCCACGACCCGCACGCCGTGCCCACGGCACTGCGCCGCCACCCGGAGCTCGACTACTGCGAAAGCCTTGAAGGCTCCATCGCGGCAGCCGAGCTGATCGTCCTGGCCACCGAATGGCATCACTTCCGCGAGGCCGACCCTAAGGCCCTCGCCCCACTGGTCGCGGACCAAGTCCTCGTCGACCTCCGCAACCTCATCGACGCCGATGCCTGGCGCATGGCCGGATGGACCGTACGCCAGCTCGGACGCCCCGCACAGGAATAGCCGAAGCCATCGAACCGGAGGTCCGCCATGGACACCCTGTGGGACAACATTGAGAAGCTCTCCGCCGTCTGCCGAGCGGCTGGCGCCCATCTGCCCGACGAGGAGCTCAAGAGCCTCCAGGTCGGCAAGGTCGCCGAGGAAGCCGGCGAGGCCATGCATGCCCTCCACGGCCTGAAGGGCCTCACGACCTGCGGCGACGACCACGACTGGTCCGAGGTCCAGAACGACCTCGTCGGCGCCGTCATCGCAGCCCTCCTGGCATGCAATACATCGATCCCACCGGTGCCCGCGCCACCTTCGACGAGATCCTCCACCGGCGGACGCGCAGGGGTCGCGAAGCCGCTGCTCCGGCCTGACGAATTCCGGACATGGCCGTCGACCGCTCCAGGTGAGCGCGGTCGACGGCCACGTCCGGCACACAAGCTGCGGCAGGCACCTGCTCCCAGCGCGGTAGAACTTTCCCTACTTCATCAAGGCGGCTCGCTCTGCTCGCCGCGCGCTCCCCGGCTCACCGCCGGGGCCTGACGCTTCTGCCTTCGGCCCGCTCTGGCCCCGGCTACGCCGGTCGCGCGGCTGAAGCGAGCACCATGGTGGGGAGAAAACCCGCTGTGGCTGGGGCGGTCGGCCCGCGGCCCGTCACCTCAAATGTGACTCACTGCTGCCCAGAATTAGCACTGCGCTCTCTCTTGCAACAAAGCCCACATCTTCCTCCTCCTCCTTATTCAACAAGGTGATATCAAGCTGCACCCCATAAGCATCCCATGCGCGCCGACAGGCGCTTACGCGAAACCTGCGAGCCATCTCTTCTCGACCACGCCCATAAACAAGAATTAGGTCAACATCAGAGCCCGCGCGAAGCCCGCCACGCGAGGACCCAAACAAGTAGACAACCCAGGAAGAGTCCAAAAATTCGCTACTCGCGGTCTCGCGGAGCAATGTAATCAAGGAACGCATCTCCATCATAGTTCAACGCCCCCATCCACTCGTAAAACTTAAACAGCCCAACACTGATCGACTTCGCATAATCCTTAGCTTGGCCCGTGTAATGATTCCAAGCACTGACCGTGAGAATACACGTAACAGATGGGTGCTCTTCTAGAATTTCCTGCACGTCGGCCACACCGACGGTGTAGACATTGGTGACATAAAGCACCACAGCAGTTTTGCTCGTGCGGACGATTTTATAGACCTGCGGAGTGATTTCCGTATAGTCAGAAACGGCATTATTTGCGCCCAAGGCCCGCCGTACCGCCTTAAGCGATTCCGGGTGCGGATACCTGTCGCTTCGACTTCCTTCTGGCATGCCATAATCTCTTCTCAGTAAAGAATCTGGTTCATTTCTTCAGGAAACCTAGGAACCGCGGACGAAGTTGCGCCAAATGCATGTTTCCGCTCGAACTCTTCGACATGTATGCGAAATTTTTCCAGCACCGCAACCTCGACGGAGGACAACAGATGCACGTTAGAGTCTAGGATCCTAAGAATCATTCGATTGTTAGGGACAATCACCTCGCGCACTCGCACCCTCCAAACGTCGACAGCATCCGACAAGGGGTTCCATGAAGATTCCGAGTCAGGCCCGAAGGCTTCGAACGTAGCCCGATTAGAGCGAAAGTAGGGTTCAAGCACAGACCTAACTTCTTCACGTCGATCAAATGAACGCACACCGAAAGCGCCAGAGATTCGCTCCTCGTGTGAACTTTTCCAGCTTCGCAGCAAATCGACGGGATATGCCGCTTCTTGCGAGTCCACAACCTTGTGGCAGATCAAGCAAAGAAGTATCAGATTTCGTTCGAGCGCCAACGCGCTGGGATTGATTGCAGAATTAGCTCGGGGCCCCTTGGGAGACGCGGCTATGATATGCGCCATCTCGCCGACATTAACCCGAGCTTTATTCACGGCCCTAACCAAGACAGGGCTCAGGCAGCTCGGGTTTTGGCAACGCCCTGCCGAGTCTGCATACAGATTCCTTATGTCGTTAGCGCCTATCGCCCTTGCCGCATTCTTGCACCCCGCCATTGCCCCCCCGGGCCGCTCATTTTGGGTCCACAACCCAGCTTTCAATTTCAATTACCCCATTACGGGAACTCAGTGGCCACCGGTACACTTGAAACTATTTCGAGCCTCTGAAGCCCCGGCATCGGATAGCTTAGCGTCCTGGTTTCGATCAGTCGCGAAAACGCGGTGACACAGGTCCTGAGGCGAACATCCGTCACAACGCCCTTGACAGCACAGGCCCTGACAACCAACGGCCCGATCGGCTGCTCCCGCCACTCGTCATCGCGGCTGACCCTGGCTGCGATGCGTAGGGTCAGCGCTCCGGTGATCGTGCCTGCCTCGGGCTGCTGCATCGCTGAGCATGCGGCCAGCCGATCTCGCTACAGCAACCGCAGTGACCCCAAACAGCGTGCACCGACTGCGGGACGACCGCTGACCGGCCGCGCCGTCCCCAGCGACCCACCACCTAGAGCGACGGGCCGCACCACATCCGCACTAGAAGGGGCTCTCGGCAGGCAGGGCACTGGGAGAGCCGGACCGACGCGAAAGTGCCGGCCCCAGCAGAGATCGCGACGCGGCTCGGGATCGCCGAGGGCGAGCTGTGCGTGCGTACGACGTACGAATTCCTGGCGGACGGCAGGCCCGTGCAGCTGTCGACGAGCTGGGAGCCGTACGACCCACTGCCGGCACACTCGTCATCCTCCCCGAAGGAGGGCCACACGCCGGGGCTGGAGTCGTGAACCGCATGGACGCGATCGGATTCACCGTCAGCCAAAGGGGGCAGCCCGTGACCGACAGGTACCACGCCTGGGTAAGGCATGAATGCCGACGCCCTGGGGTGGTTGAGGCGCGCATCCATGCGGCACCCCTGTAGTGATAATAGAACATACGTGCGAATACGTCCGCGCCTGGCCCCGTCACCCCAACCCGAAGGGCAACTTACTGAAAGCCACCGCAAACAGCGACGTGACGACCTACTATCAGTCCTCATCGGCCACTTGTGTACTTTCCGCCCCATACTTGCCGTCTACGTTTAGCCGATGAGTCACCGATGGAGCCGCACCTGTGATTGGTACCGCTGTCAAGAAGGAAAGGGATGGCGGATACCACGCCATTAAAGGTTTCGCGTATCAGTTTGATGCATCCCTTCTCCGTGCATTCGATAACCCGAATGCCACGGTTGAACTTGAAGGGAAGCAGGACTTGGCCGTGGAAAATTACCACATCCAGGTCAAGCATCGCACTGATCGTTTTTCGATCTCGGCTATTGCACCTGCAGTGCAGCTTATGTTCCGTCAGTTCATTTCGGACAACGGTTCTCAATTTTTGTTGCACTGCCACTTCGCTGACCAAAATCCTGGCTCAGAGCGAGAGTTGACGGCGCAGGAGCTGGACCGAATCCTCGCAGACTTTCCGGAGGACTTTGATAGTTCTATCAGCGCCAAGTTCCTCAGTGCATGTCGAATTGGGTTCCGAGGAAACTACATCGATCAGTTTAATGAGGTACTAGCGAAGATATCGCAACACTTTCGGACACGAGATGTGGATGAGGCAACCTATTTTCACGCGATTCTGCATGGGTACGTACGGGACATCATTCTTTCGAATCCGATCGGAAGTCGAGAGATCTCGCTTCGTTCCTTGCGTGCAGCTACTAGTGCCGCCCGAACCGCGATCTTCGAATCTGCCTATGCTGAGCAGCGTGGATACGACCGATACCTTAAGTCGGTGAGAAAGCGCTACACGTTTCGAACAGTGAATGTTGCGGCCGAACGAGTCTTCTCCTTCGAGTGCGACCCCATGACCGACGCCGAGTCGCTAGCTGAGGTTGCTGTCATGTTGCAGAATAAATACTGCAGTCTGAAAGTGGGTGGGAAAGCTCCGTACCTGACATTCCGGGGAGCACCGGATGAACTCGGAATCAAAAAGGCTCTCTGGGATGCAGGCGCTCGATTCAATGATGGGACGGGCTACCACGGTGGCATCTTTCGGATGGACGAACTCATTGACCCTCCCGCACGAGACCTGAAGCTCAAGGTAGTTGCGCCAACGCACCTGCCTGCGCTTCTGGAGCAAGTTCGAATCAGAGAGTTTCACGACTTTTACCTGGGCAGCCCTCTCCGGACGCCAGAAAATGCAGCCAAGGCATCGCATGTGTTTCTCCGGAGCTTTGAAGACCTCTTGCAAGTCCTTTGAGAAGTGAGACGAAAATGACACCGGAACCGATGGCTGAAGTAGTTGCTGTCTACCCGAACCGGGTAAAGATCGCTGTTAACGACATAGAAGCCCTCGCCCATGATGACTTGGTCGAAGTAGGTTCCTACTTGAAGGTCTATGACAGCACTGAGAGTGCGATTATCGCCATCATTGAGAATTACTCCATCGAGTTGCGTCCATCGAAGGATGGTCAACTCGATCGCGTTTATATGATTGAAGCAGTCCCTCTGGGAATTATCGACAGGGATGGGCATTTCGAGCGCGGTGGCGGAGGTATCGCCATCCCGCCCAAAACCGTTTCAATTGCGTTGAAGAACGAAGTTCAAAAGATCTACAACACCGTTGACCGAAAGAATCGCTTCCACTTCGCCCAGTTGGCTCAAGACGAGGAAGTCGATGTTCCCGTCGACGGTAACAGATTCTTCAGTAGGCACATTGCTGTTGTTGGCTCCACCGGTTCTGGAAAATCTCACGCAATGGCCCGCATCATTCAGAAAGCCACGGAGATTAGAGATGAGGAAGCAGGCCAGCAATACGCATTGAACAATACGCATGTCATCATTTTTGACCTTCACGCAGAGTATCGAAGTGCCTTTCCGGAGGCCAACCAGATCGGTGTTGACTCTCTAGTTCTTCCATATTGGCTACTTAACTCTGAAGAGCTACAGGACCTATTTATCGAAAGCAATGAGGAGCAGTCTCACAATCAGATTGCGATCTTGAAAAAGAGCATCACTGAAGGGAAGCGCCTCTCCTTCTCCGGATCCGACGAGCGAAAGGATCTGATTCACTACGATTCGCCACTGTTCTTCGATATCGACAAGGTCCTCAGTGACATCAAAGCCAAAAATGAAGAGCGAGTCACAACTGTTACGGCCACCGGAAAGCCGAGTGAAAAGGCGGGCCCTCTATTCGGCAAGCTTGACAACTTCCTCACGCGTCTGGAAAACAGGAGAAACGATCGCCGCCTGGACTTCTTGCTAGGCGCCCGGGCAAAGAGTACAAAGTTGGAGGAGGTACTGCGTCAGTTCACTGGGTACGTGAAAGGGGCGCACTCCAATGTAACGGTAATCGACCTAAGTGGCGTTCCCTTCGAAGTCCTGAGTTTGACAGTTTCATTGGTGTCTAGATTGCTTTTCGACTATTCTTACTATTTCAAAAAGAGCAACGCGGAGGGGCGTAGCGAAACGCCGCTATTGTTGGTATACGAAGAGGCGCACAAGTACGTTCCAAAGAGTGCACTGTCCAAATACAGTTCCTCGCGAAACGCAATCGAACGAATTGCAAAGGAGGGGCGAAAGTACGGCATTACAGCAGCTATTGTCAGCCAACGTCCGGCCGAAATCTCTGAAACAATTTTCTCGCAATGCAACAATTTTCTTGCTATGCGGCTAACGAATCCCGAAGATCAGAATTATGTGAAGCGGCTAATTCCTGATTCGCTTGGGCCCCTAACAGACGCCCTTCCGATGCTGTCTTCCGGGGAAGCTCTACTCATCGGGGATGCTGCTGTCATGCCATCTCGTGTGCGACTTGACCACGCGCACCCGCCACCATCATCCAGTGACGTCCTATACCTACGTGAGTGGGCACGCCCCTGGCACGACGTTCCCTTTGAGCCGCTCGTGCAGGACTGGGAGAAATAGGCAGATGGTGACCAAAATTCTTGTGTCGCGGACATGTGCCCCTACTTGCAACTCCGCGCAAGCGCTACCCACTCTTAAATCAGCTCCCATCCCTTCCGCCCTGGGCCGCGACGTCTCGGCTTTGCCTGGGTCGAAGGTGGTCAAGATGGAAGCCCCGCGACACGCGCCACGCTCCGGCCCGCACTCGCGAACGGTGCCCGAATCTGTCCCGGCGTCTGAGCGCCCCCGCCGGCGGCATCGGTATAGGGCTGCAGGGGCCGTGTTGCAGCAGACGTGCGAGAGGGCCAAGGCCACTCTCCAACAGGCAATCGATGACAGCGGCTTGGCACGCGATCACGGTAACCGCGCTGTGAATCACGCACTCAGGAAAGCGGCCCTGCCGCGGATGGAAGCCCGTGCCACATCCGTGCCAGAAGGGGCGGATCCCAGCGGTCAAGAGCGGTCAAGCGGGACGTCTCACAACTGATCATCAGCAGCCGTTCGCACTGGTCAGCGTCAAGACTCCCCCTGACAGTCCGGTGATTCCCAAGCTCAGAGCGCGAGTTCGATTCTCGTCACCCGCTCCACACAAAAGCCCCAGGCCAGTGGCCCGGGGCTTCTTTGTTGTCTAGACCGGTCTAAGCGTCACACACCACCTCCGCACCACCTTGACCGTCTTTCCGCTGTTCAGAGGCCTTCCCCCGAGCGGCCCTGACCATCTTGTCCAGCCCACTCGCGACCTCTTTCTGCCGCTCGTGATCCGAGTGCTGATAGATCAGCGCGACCCGCTCGGTCGACTGACCGGCCCGCACCATCATGTCCTTCAGCGTCGGGCTGGAGCAGGTCGTGAGGGTGTGCCCGGTGTGACGGAGATCGTAAAAGCGGAAGTTGCCGGGCGGCCAACCTGCGGCCGAGCACTTCGCCACTTTCGCCCGAAGGTGGAACGGCGGAACGGGTTCCCCCGCTCCGCCAGTGACAAGGTGAACCGTCCATGGCGTCTTAGGGGTGAGAGCGGTTCGCGAGAGCGCGGCCGGAAGGGGAGGACACGGATCGCATGGGCGCGTTCGGCGGCAGACACGAGGACCGGCTGGCGGAGTTCCAGGAGTTCGCGAGCACGGCCGGCCCCTGGCTCTTCCGTACGGCGCTACTGCTGACCGGCGGGGACTGGCACCAGGCGGAGGATCTGGTGCAGACGGCGCTGGCCAGGGCCTTCGCCTCCTGGGGACGAGTGCGGCGCGCGGACAACCGGGACGCCTACGTCCGCACCGTCCTGGTCCGCGTCCATCTCTCGCAACGACGGCTGCGGCGCAGCACGGAGCGGCCCGTCGAGGGGGTGCCCGACAGTGCGTTGGACGTTCATGGCGACCCGGCCCTGCGCGTGGCGCTGCTCGCGGCCCTGGCCCAGCTATCGCCCAAGGACCGGGCCGTGCTGGTGCTGCGCTACTGGGAGGACCGAAGCGTCGAGCAGACCGCCTCGGAGCTCGGCCTGCGCCCGGGCACGGTGCGCAATCGCAGCATGGCCGCGCTGGCCAGGCTCCGCGAACTGCTGGGCAGCGAGCGCGAATCGCTCACCACGATCTGAGAGAAGGGCAGGGACGGACATGAAGCTGGACGAGCACGAACTGAACAAGGTCATGGGGGAAGCCGTCAGCCATGTGCGACCGCCGACGCGCGCCCTGGTCGACGGTGCGACGCGCCAGGGCAGGCGGATGCGCAGCCGACGCCGGATCGCGGTCGGCGCGGGCGTGCTCGCGGTCGCCGGGGTGGTGGCGGGAGCGTCGCTGTTCGGCGCGTACTTCCCGACGTATACGGACGGTGTGGAGACGCTTTCGGCAGGGCCAGGCGCCAAGCCGGGCAAGGTGACAATCCCCGACTTCTCGAAGCTGCCGAAGAATCCGCAGCCGCCGGCCGGGACAGAGCGGATCACGGGGCGGGCGACCGTGCAGACGCTGAAAGAGCTGATGCCCCAGGAACGGACCTCGGGGTACGAGAGCCAGCAGAGTCCCCCGATGGGGTACGAGGTCTTCGGCCGGCTCAACACCGAGGGCTGGCCGGCCGGGGCGGAGGTGCAGGTCAATCTGCAGCCGAGCTTCGGGCGCGACATGTTCGTCCAGCAGCACGGGGCGGAGCTGGCGCACACCCTGAAGGGGTTCTACTCCTGCGAGCACCGCGTGCCGGAGGGCGGGAAGATGTCCGCCTGCCGGGTCTCCAACCTGCGCGACGGCTCGGTGCTGATGGTGTACGAGGACCGGTCCGGGCTGCTGCTGAGGCGGCACGCGGATCTGCTCCGTACGGACGGCACGCGGGTCGTCGTGGGCACGTCCAACGGCGCGGACATCGAGGATGGGCCCGTGGTCGATCTCCACCCACCACTGAGTCTTGACGAGTTGCGCGCGATCGTGACGAGTTCGCGCTGGCAGTACTTCGTAGACCCGCAGGTCAACCAGAAGGCGAAAAGTCTCAAGCCGCACACGGACCGGAGCCAGCAGATCCCGGCCGACGGCTCGATTCCCACCGACGACTCTCCGGGTACCACGGCGAAGCCGTCCAGCTCGACCAAGCACTGATCGTCCCAGAGGCGGACCACGCCGATCACGGCCATCGCGAGATAGTCACGACTGCCAACCACCGTCAGATGCAACCCAGTTCGACCGCGTGGGGCGTTGGTCGGCGACATCTGTGGCGTAGAGGGTGACATGAGCGAGGCCACTGCAGGGCCACGTCGGCGGTCGCGCGGGCGGCGAGGAGATGGGCGAGCGCCTTCTCGAACTGCTCGGGCAGCGTCTCCACGACGACCTTGCCAGGTGTCTTTCGCTGCGTCGATCGCCGCCAGGCGCTCGTGGAGATCCGCGAGAGCGTCCCCTTCCGGCGCCGGGACGAGGTGCTTGCGACGGAAGCGGTGCCCTCGGTGCTCCGCCTTCACCGCCTCCGCCAGCGCCCTCGGAGCCACCGAGGCAGCAACCCTTCTGCGGGCCGCCGAGCAGGTCAACGAGTCCCGTCCCACCGCCGCCCTGAAACTCATCGAGCAGGCCCTCGGCCGCTCCGTCGAGGGCGTGCGCGTCACCATCTGGGGCGCCTCCTTCAAGGCCGGCACCAACGACGTCCGCGAATCCCCCGCCCTGGCAGTCGCTTCCCTGATGCACCAGCGCGGCGCCATCGTCACCGTCCACGACCCGCACGCCGTGCCCACCGCGCTGCGCCGCAACCCCGAACTCGACTACGCCGACGCCCTCGACGACTCCGTCCAAGGCACCGAACTGATCGTCCTGGCCACCGAATGGCCCCACTTCCGCGAGGCCGACCCCAAGGCCCTCGCCCCACTGGTCGCGGACCCGGTCCTCGTCGACCTCCGCAACCTCATCGACGCCGATGCCTGGCGCATGGCCGGATGGACCGTGCGCCAGCTCGGACGACCCGCACAGGAATAGCCGAACCCATCGATCGGAGGTCCGACGTGGACACCCTGTGGGACAACATCGAGAAGCTCTCCGCCGTCTGCCGAGCGGCAGGCGCCCATCTGCCCGACGAAGAACTCAAGAGCCTCCAGGTCGGCAAGGTCGCCGAAGAGGCCGGCGAGGCCATGCACGCCCTCCACGGGCTGAAGGGCCTCACCACCTGCGGCGACGACCACGCCTGGTCCGAGGTCCAGAACGACCTCGTCGGCGCCGTCATCGCCGCCCTCCTGGCCATGCACTACATCGACCCCACTGGCGCCCGCGCCACCTTCGACGAGGTCCTCCACCGCCGCACCCGCAGGGGCCGCGAGGCCACCTCAACGAGGGACGGCACCGCCATGAACAGCACCGCAGCCGGCGCCACCGAACTGCGTAGCGTGCTGGCGTTCGACGGCGACTGCGGACGCACCCTACGCCGACAATGATCTGCGTGCCGTGCTCGGCGATCCGGTACAGGGCGGCCTGGCCAAGCCCTACTGCGGCAACGGTGAGCTGAGCGCCTGCCGGGGACACCCTGCTGGGCGCGCTGCGGCAGGCCGTGGACAAGCCCGCCACCGAGGTCTACCCCGACGACGCCAACTGCGCGGCCGGGGACCAGTGGTGCGCGGACGCCGTCATCCACCGCCCGATCGGCGGGATCAGCCAGAACACCATCAACTGGCAGAACCGGCCCACCTACCAGCAGGTGGTGGAGTTCCCCCGCACACCGCTGATCCGGCACCGGAATCGAGGCACCCGGCCGGTACCCCAACCGGCCGAGCGTGGAGGGCAGTTGCCCGATCGCAGCCCGCTGAAGAGGATGAGCTGAACGCAGGCAGAGGCAGACACCACCTCCGTGCCCGGCCGATGGGACTACCCACCGGCGCTGCTCGATACCACCATGGACCAGCTCCGCACCCTGCTCGCGGTACGCGAGACGGGCAGCGCGCTGGGCGCCGCGAGATTACTGGGCCGCAGCCAGTCCAGTGTGCAGAAGCAGCTCGACACCATGAACCGGAGCTATGGCGAGCTCTGCGGCGAGCCCCTAGTACGCAAGCGGGGCCGTGGCGAGAGCGTGCTGTTCACCGCCACCGGCGTGGCCCTCGCCGAGCTGGCACGCGGCACCCTGGACGGGTGGGCGGAGGGTGCCGAGCGCTGCCGCAGCCGATCCGGCGCCCGGCTCGCCGTCGGCTCCACCCGCTACACCCTCGGCTTCCTGCTGAACGCGGTGGAACGAGTGACGGACACCTTCCAATCGGAAGGAGTGCGGCTGACGGTCGCTCATGTACGTACCGCCGAACTGCTCGGCAAACTCGACAGCCATGACCTCGACCTGGTCTGCGGCAGCACCCTGACCACCGGCGCCGGCGATGAGCGCCTGGCCCGCTATGAGGTGCTGGAGTGGCGGCGCAGCGGTCTGGCGCTGGTCTCCAACCTCTTCGAGCGGCGCCTGCCCTGCCCCACAGTGGCCGTGAGCGAACTGCCCGACTGCCCCCTCGCGGTCTCCTCGGACGGTCTCATCGCCGGCTTCCTGCACGGTTGGTTCGGCGGGCGCTACCGCGAGGAGCTGCGGATCGCCGCCGCCATCGACACCCTCCCGTACGGTCTGGAACTGCTGACCTCCCGGGTACTGCGTGGCTGCCTGCTGGTCACCCAGGGGATCGGCGAGGCGCTGGCCGACGGCTGGCTCCTGGAGGAGAACGTCCAGCCCATCCCAGGGGGCGCGTCCCGGTCGCTGGCAGACAAGGGGCTGCGCACCCTGGAGCTGGTGGACGATGTCTCCTCCGGACTCGCGGTGCTGTCCGGGGCCTTCGTACGGGCCGGTGAGCGCACCGCACTGGCCCCGGGCCATCCGCTCAATCTGCTCTGGGGCGGCCTGCGCCGCGAGCACGCCCGCCACCAGAGCGCCGAGCTCAGTGGTCCAGCAGACCGGCCGCGTTGATCCGGTGCAGATGGATGAGCACATCGTGCGAGGGCAGCAGCGATACGGGGTACACCGCGTGATCCGGGTACGAGGTGCCGATGCTGCGGGTCGGCCGGGCGACCGCCAGCCAGTTGCGGGCCGCCGTCGGCGCGGTGCGCAGGTCCACCATGTAGTCCCGGTAGCGCACCGCGTCCAGGGTGCGCTCGTTGCTGCCCCGCTCGGCGGGACCGACGGTGTACCGGGTCAGCGCGCCGTTCGGCCCGTCGGCGTTGAACGAGCCCTGGTCGAAGGCGAACCCCACGCTCAGATAGGACGAGCCGATCTTGTCGCGGATGAACGCGCCCTGCATCCTCGGGTACTCCTTCGGGGAGTAGGTGTCGTAGGCGACATGGGCGTTGTGCGCGGAGAGCAGCACCCGGTCCCCGGTGTGCCGCTGCCACCACACCGTGTTGTCCGCCATCACCTGGTCGCGGTAGCGCATGGCCGCGGCGCCCTGGGTGGGCTCGGTGAAGTCGTAGCTGTACCCGGTGGCGGTCTGGTCGATGGCACGGGCATGCTGCACCGCCCAGGTGTACGCCTCCTGCTCGGCCTTCCCGCCGCCCGGCCGTTGGCCCTGCAACAGTGCCAGCGCCTGCCCGGTGCGCTGCGCCATCTCCTTCCGCTCGGCGATCGGCTTGGCCAGATAGGCGTGGACATAGGTGTCCACGTCGGTGGTCGGGCGCAGCCCCTGGTACAGAGCGGTGAACTGGGGCAGTAGCGCGGGGAAGCGCTGCCCGACGTACGAGGCCACCCGGTCGTACAGGTCGGGCCCGGCGTAGCCGAAGTCATCGCCCATGAACTGCACCGGGTCGCCGGGGTGCGCCACGTTCCACGAGCGCATCCACTCGATCAGCCGCAGGTATTCCTGGTTCTGCCAGACCTGGTAGGAGTTGCGGAACTCGTCCCGCATGATCTGCCGCGGGTCGCCCTTGCCGTACTGCACATAGTCGTTGAGTCGCTGACCGGTGCTCCAGGGCGCCTCCAGCGCGAAGGTGCGGAAGCCCTTCTCCTGGACCAGGTAGCGGAACGCGCGGTGCTTGAAGGAGAAGAACTCGTGTGAACTGTGGGTGGCCTCGCCGATGCCCACGATGGTGGCGTTCCCCACCATCCGCCCGAACGGGCGCAGATCGCGGAAGCCGCCGGTGGGTTCGGTGGACAGCAGCGGATGCGCGGCGCGCTCGATGGCGCGCACCGCGTCCTTCTCCTGCGGATCGCCGGGGGTGGCCGGGCCGCGGAGGTGAGCCGCGGAGGTGGTGGCGGGGGCGTGCGTCGGTGCCGGCCCCATCGCCTGGACCGGGGCGGCGGCCACCACCAGTGCGCTGGTGCACAGGGCCGCGGAGACCAGGAGCCTGTTCTGCTTTCGCGTTAGTCGTGTCATGGCTTCCAGCGTGGCGAGCGGCCCGGTGATGATCCATCCACCCCACTCCCGGATCCGGGGGTGGGGCTAGGTCCACCGGCGATGGGGCTGGGTCCACCAGGGGGTGGAGGCAGCCCCACCCCGCTGCTTGCTGTGCGCGTGACGCCATCCGCGCCTCCGACACCCCGGTACGCCCCCTTCCAGGGGAGCAAACCGACCGCTTAGTATGCGCCTCGGTGGCGTCCGGCCAAGGGAGTGCTGACAGCGGACACGGTGCGCGGTGCGGGAGTTGTGGTGACCGGGGCGGGCGGCGGAGGTGCCGCGCTGGCCCGCCGATTCGCCGCGGAGGGTGCCCGGGTGGTGGTGAACGACCTGGACGAGGCCAAGGCACGCACGATCACCGAGGAGATCGGCGGGACCGCCGTACCCGGTGACGCCTCACATATCGTCCAGCGCGAGTTCGATTCTCGTCACCCGCTCTTCCACGAGGCCCCAGGTCAGCGATCTGGGGCCTCGTCGTTGCCCAGACTTCTCTAGGCGTCGCGGACCAGCGCACCCCCTGGCCCCTTGTTCTCGTAGGCTCGGGCGAGTATCCCCACGGTGGCGGCCATGGCCTGGCGGAGTTCGGCCGGTGCAACGACCTCGACATCCCCACCGAGCCTCAGCAGCTCGCCGCAGGCGTGCTCGGTGCCCTCGACCGGGATGACCGCCTCGACCCATCCGTCGTCGCCGACGGCGGTCGCGGTGGAGTCGACTGCCCGCACCACCTCCGGGGGGACGTTGTCGGGCAGGCGCCGGCGTCCCCGGGGAGACAGGCGGACGGTGGCTGTGCCGGTGTAGCGGCGAGCCTGGAAGTCATCGAGGTAGGAGACCCAGTACGCGCCCAGGTCGAAGTCCTGCGGCCGGTCGAACCGCTCGTCGCCCAGCACCGCGTCGAGGACTTGGGCGACGCGGTAGGTCGCGGTCCCCTTGTCGGTGGCGGCCACGAGGTACCAGGTACCGGACTTGAGTACCAGGCCGTAGGGGTGGAGGTGGCGATTCACCTCCTGCGGGGCGCGCCAGCGGCGGTAGCGCACATCCACCGCACGCCGGGTGAGCACCGCGTCGACGAACAAGGGGAGATGCGGTATCTGTTCGGGTTCCCGGTACCAGCCGGGGGCGTCCAGGTGGAACACAGCCGCGGCCCGTGCCGCCTCCTCGCGCAGTCCTGCCGGCAGCGCGGCGAGAAGCTTCAGCCGGGCCGCCGACATCTCGGCCGTGAATCCCAGGTCGGCGGCGGGCCCGGGCAGTCCGGCAAAGAACAGTGTCCGCGCCTCGCCCTCGCTCATCCCGGTGAGACGGGTGCGGTAGCCGTCGAGCAGCTGGTAGCCGCCCCCGCGGCCCGGCTCCGCGTAGACCGGGACCCCTGCTGACTGCAGGCGCGCCACGTCACGGTAGGCGGTGCGCACGGACACGTTCAGCTCGTCGGCGATTCCCCGCGCGGACATACGGCCCCGCGATTGCAGCAACAGCAGCACCGAGAGCAGTCGACTGGCAGACATGCGCGCATTCTCCCCGGAAACCCTGACAGCACCTGTCACACAGCTCCCCTACCGTCGAACCACTTCCCGGCTACGACCGAACAGGCCGGGAGCCCTGCACGGAGAACACCGAACAGGAGTCTTGCTGTGCCACCCACCGAACTCGTCGGCCCACTGGCCGTGATCGAGCTTCGCCAGTACACGCTGCGTCCTCGCCGGCGCGACGAACTCATCGAGCTGTTCGACCGGGAGTTCGTCGAATCCCAGGAAGACGTGGGGATGAGTGTGCTCGGCCAGTTCCGGGACCTCGACGATCCGGACCGCTTCGTCTGGTTGCGCGGATTCCGGGACATGGAGGCGCGCCATCGCGCGCTCACGAACTTCTACGGCGGACCCGTCTGGGCCGAGCACGGTCCGCAGGCGAACGACACCATGATTGACTCCGACGATGTCCTCCTCCTGCGCCCCGTGTCGGCCGGGGGCGGCTTCACCGGCTCCCTGTCCGGGCGGCCCCCGGTCAGCGCTACGGCGCCTGACCGGTTCGTGTCCGCCACCGTGTGGTCCTTCCCTCCCGGACGGCAGGACGGCATCGCGCTGATCCGGGACGGCTTCCTCCCCGCGCTCCAGGAGACGGGACCCGCACCGCTCGCCTTCCTGACCACCGAGCACGCGCACAACACATTCGCCGGGCTGCCGGTCCGCGCCGGCGAGAACGTCGCCGCGATCTTCACCTCGTACCCCGACGAGAGTGCGCACCGTCGGCATCTCGCCGACCTGCAAGTCCACCCCCTCGCACGGGACGAGATCCTGCCGGGTGTCGAGCGGGAACAGACAGCGGCACCTCAGGTACTCCGGCTCGGGCCGACCGGTCGCTCGCTGATCTGACTCCGAACCGGCGCCTGGGGAGAGGCGGTCGAGGGCGCCTGCAGCAAGGCCGTGCCACAACGTGCCAGTGAGGACGGTGAACAGCGGACAACACAGGGTTCGCCAGGGCAGCCAGAACAGGGCCAGGAGTCATCATTCCCGCAGGTCAGAGGCCACTCACCTGCCGAAGCGCCGGGTGATTCCCAAGCTCAGAGCGCGAGTTCGATTCTCGTCACCCGCTCCATGACGAAGGCCCAGGTCAGTGACCTGGGCCTTGTTTGTTGTCTAGACCTCTTCGACCTCTCCGTGCCCCCCGCGTGCCCCAACTCGCCGGAATTCCCTGCTCGGAGGGGGCGCGACGCACCACTTGCACCACCTGCCCGCCGGACCTTCTCAAATCACGAGACCCATTTCACGTGACCTGCGACATACGCCAGTCACGTCGCGCGAATTCGCTCCTACAAAACCGCCGTCGAATGAGCCCCGCTGGGCGCGGCCCACAATCGACCGCTCGGCGAGTGAGCCGCGAGAAGCGGCGCATCCTGTGGTGGTGGCGCTCGTTGCTCCGGGACATGAAGAAGATCATCATGCTCGCTACCCTGCCGCTCGCGATCGTCGGCATGGCGGCCCCGGCGCACGCCGACAACGACAGCAACTTCGGCAGCGGCGTCAACGCCGCCAACAACTGGAACTTCACCGAGTCCGTGGCGTGCCTGCAGGAAGTCGCCGCCGTGCCTGTTATCGGTGATTGGGTCGGTGACCACACCAACAACTGCAGCAACGGCAACATGATCGACCACGCCCTGGAAAGCTGAGAAGCTGCGGGTGCCCCGCGCAGTCAGCGACGGCGGGGGGCGCCTGCACGAGACACCTGCCGCGCCTGGGCGGACACTTGCCGGAGGCGGTATCTGGGGACACCGACCCCTGCCCATGCCAGATGCATGCTCATGACTCCCCTGGTCGGAGGTCATCATGCGCATCGGCCACACCGCGGACACCGGCGCCCTTCGGGCCGGGGGCGCCACTGCCGGCACCGCAGCTATTCGGCGCCGACACCGCGAACCCCTGTACCGGCCGGCCGCAGCCAGGTCGCGGAAGGAGGACCCGTTTGAGCAGGGGCCATGCATGCCAACTGTTCTGACCGGGTGGGACATGCCGCCTCTGGCGTAATCGGCTCGTTGGGCCGGTTGGCGGTGTCAGGCTGTACGGGTTGATCACTGTCGTGCGAGGAGCCCTGTGCGTATGGGGCGTGTGAACGTTCTTTCGAGCGGATCGCCGTTGACTGCCCGCTGGATCCGAGTATGTCGGGATGTGCGTCGGGTCGGGGGCACCGTGAGCCGGAATATGTGGCTGGGGTGCTGAAGGCGTCGGCGCCTAGAGGGAGGGAGAAGCTGCTCCCCATCCGGGGTGGCACCGCTTCGTACCGCTTCGTACCGGCTCCACACAACCGACCGCCCACTGAATTCCCATGCCGCGACACGAAGGGATGCAAGCACCGATGTCCGAAGGCGGGCGAAAGCCGAGCAAGTTCGGGGTGGACCGGTCGGAGGGGTTTGGTGAGCGGTTGCTGGGTTTGCTGCTGGACCGGGCTCACGAGATGCCGCCGCAGTTGATCGCCCCGCTCGTTGCGGAAGAGGTGGCCAGGGTCGGTGGCCGGGACCTCTCGATCCTCTTGCAGGACTACGAACAGATGCTGCTGGTGCCGCTGCCGGGCCAGCGGCTGACGGTCGGTGACCCCGAACCGGTCGAGGACTCACCCGCCGGCAAGGCGTTCCTGAGCCGCAGAACGGTAGAGGTACCGCAGGACGGCACCGTGCGGATGTATCTGCCACTGCTGGACGGCAGTGACCAGGTCGGGGCGATGGCCGTCACCCTGGACAGCGTCGATGACGACGACCGGCGGTTGCTGCGCAGACTCGCCGGGCTGGTCGCGGACATGATCGTCACCAAAGACGCCTACACCGACCTGTTCTTCCAGGCCCGACGCAGCGCCCCGATGAGCGTGGCCGCAGAGATCCAGTGGTCGTTGCTGCCCCCGCTGTCGATGACTGTTCCGCAGGTCGAGGTGGCCGGAATTCTGGAGCCCGCCTACGACGTGGCCGGCGACAGCTTCGACTACGCCCTCAACGGCGACATCCTTCATGTGGCCATGATCGACGCGATGGGCCACGGTCTGGACGCGGCGACCATGGCGACGGTGGCCATCGGGGCCTACCGCCACGCGCGACGGGCCAACACCGGTCTGTCCCAGGTGTATGCATTCATGGACAAGGCCATCAATGAGCAGTTCGGCCCCGACCACTTCGTCACCGCCCAGATGATGTGTCTGAACATCGCCACGGGCCGGCTGCAATGGGTCAATGCCGGCCACCCGGCACCGCTGCTGATCCGTGGCCGCGCCGTGGTGGATCGGTTGGAGAGCCCGACCACATTGCCGGTCGGCTTCGGCGGTGAGGAGCCGGTAGTCAGCGAGCGGATGCTGCAGCCCGGGGACCGGTTGCTGTGTTTCACCGATGGCCTGATTGAAGAGCATCAAGCCGGTGGTGAAGAGTTCGGTGAGGAGCAACTCATCGAGTGGACCAACCGAGCCGTCCGTGACCACACGGCGGTGCGGCCGGTGGTGCGCGCGCTCTCCCACGCCCTGAAACAGGAACGAGGCGGCGTCACCAGCGACGACGCGACCATCTTCCTCATCGAGTGGCGCGGCGGCGACGCCGATCATCTCGCCACCCTCGATTGAGCCGACAGCCACCGCCGCTACGGAGCCGACGGAGCCGAAGCCCCCGCAGCCCATCCGCCGTTCGCCAAGCCGCCCTCGGCCCGGAGGACGAGGGCAGCCGTCACCGCCGGAACTGTTGAACCTCCGGACGCCACTTTTGCTTGTCTGCGCTGTGGGCTCATCCCAGGCGGGCGTTCGTCACTCAGCGTGCCTACTTCACAGTAGGCCAGAGCCCACTCTCGCGCATAAAGCCAGAACGCCCCATCGGCGGATAATGGATGCGGGGACGTACACCGCCCCTCCTCCTCACAGCCGGCGCAGCGATTCGACCTGGAGACGGTGCCCTGTCTGCATGAGGCACTCGCCGATGCCCGGCATGAGGGCAGTCGGCAGACCATCCTGGACATCTCCCAAATCTGCTTCGGGGACTCCTCGAATCCGGCGGAAGTGGGCAATCTGCACCGCCATGAGTCCTCATGCCTCGTGGGCCACCGCCGAGCAGCGCGGCGCCCACAGGGCTTGGCACCCCCGCCCTGGTCAGGGACCTGCTCATCCCCACCGGCCGCCGCAAGGGCCAGAGCCCCAGCCTCTCCAGCATCTGCCGGGCGCTGGCCGAGCACGAGAAGACCCAGGCGTGCCCGGAGGCCGTCGAGACGGCGCACGCCGACTTCGCCGCCCTCCAGCAGCGCGACCGCAGCCCCAAGTAGTTACTCAGCGCTACACGCCACCTGGCGGTAGCTATACGAGGACGGGGCCGTGAGGCCCATGAGTTCGTGCGAACTGAAGGAGCTTTGGGGCGAACTCATTGGTCTTCAGCCTTGTCCGGCGGCTCTGGCCCTTGGGTTCACGGGAACCGATGGCTGCGAGTCTGCCCCAGCCCAAGTCGGGCCGGGGCAGCGCCCGGAAGCATCACCCGATGGAGTGTGACGGCAGCCCAGGCGGAACGAGACGGGGCGTCGGCGAGGCCCCTCGACCAGGACACGCCACGGCGAGTCTGCGAGCGTCCGCGGCCGTCGCCGTGCCGGGTTCCCGAATGGAGGACCTCGCCGGTTGAGACAGTCCATTCCCCGCTTCTGTCCGCCTAGTTCGGGATGACCCTCGCCTCGGCAAAGACCCCGTCCCCGACGGCGTCCCGCAGGATGTGTGCGATCTCTTCGGGTTTGAGGTTGATGCCGCCGATCCCGGCCGCAGTCAGCGGGATCTCCTCCAGCGCGTATTCGCCCCGGCCTTCGGCGCTGAACTCGGGTCCGGTTCGGTCATCGAAGGACCATGCCTCGATGCGGGCGAGGTAGAAGAGCTGTCGCTCGTCGTCAGTCTCCAGCGTGTGCAGGAGGCGGACGATGTCGGCCTTGCCGGCGATCTCCTCATGGATCTCCCGGTGGAGGGCGGCCTCCCGGGACTCGTCGGTGGCCTCGACGCCGCCTCCGGGCAGGACCCAGTAGACGGGGATGCCGGGCCGGGTGCGGCGGATGACCAGCATCGTGTCGTTCGGGGTGACGAGGACAGCGCGGACTCGCTCGATCATGTGGTGCTCTTTCCTTGGTTGTTGGCGGTCTCAGTGCAGCAGCCAGCCGCCGTCGACGTGTACGGATTGCCCAGTGATGAACGACGCGGAGGGGCCGACGAGGAACGCGACCAGGGCCGCCACGTCTTCGGGCCGCCCACGGCGGGGAACGCACTGCCGCTGGATCTGGTCTGCAGGGCGGGCCCGGAACTGGGCCGGGATGGCGGTCTCGGCCTCAACCTGGATGGCTCCGGGCAGGACGGTGTTGACGCAGACGCCGTACGGGCCGAGTTCGCGGGCGAGGGAACGGGTCAAGCCCAGCAGCCCGGCCTTCGCGGTGCTGTACGCGACGAGGTTGGTGCGGCCGGCGCGGGCATTGACGCTGCCGATGTTGACGATCCGGCCCCACCGGCGTTCGACCATGCCGGGGGTCACCGCGTGGCAGATGCGGTAGTGGGCGGTGAGGTTCACGTCGAGGGAGTAGTTCCAGGCGGCCTCGTCGGTGTCCTGCCAGGGGACGCGGGGGTAGGAGCCGGCGTTGTTCACGAGGATGTCGATGGGGCCGATCTCGGCGCGGACGAGGTCGGTCATGGTCTGGACGGCGCCGGGGTCGGTCAGGTCGGCGTTCACCGCGATCCCGGGGCTGCCGTCTCGCTCGAAGGCGGCGAGGGGAGCATGGCGTCGGGGTCCTGGGCGAGGTGGTTGACGGCGACGGTGGCTCCCGCGGTAGCGAGTGCCCGTCCGATTTCGGCGCCGATGCCGGTGGCGCCGCCGGTGACGAGGGCGATGCGGCCCTGCAGGGGCCGGGCCTGGAGAAGGCTTTCAAGCAGGGGCAGGGACATTGCTGCTCCGTTCGCCAGGGTTGGAATGAGGGGCCGGTTCGGTGGTGAAGAACGTGTCGAGGGTCGTGAGGGGGTCCTGGCTCTCGGCGAGCTTGATCAGTACGAGCAGGAGGTCGTGGCCGGTCAGCCGGGCTGCCGGGATGACGCCGAGGATGCGCAGGGCGAGGAAGGCGTGGAGCCCGTCCGGGCCGGCGCCCTGCCCCCGCAGACCGTCCAGGGACCGCGTGATGGCCGCGCGGCGGCCGGGCCCGGTATGCCAGGAGTACCGGACGTCGATGTGCCGGGTGCCCTGAGCAGCTCCAAGTGCTCGATGTGTGGGCGGGACTGGGGCAGCAGGGCGAGGCGGAGGGTGCGGGCGTACACGTCAGGCTGGTCGCGGGGAACGAGCCAGCCGCCCAAAGCCATCAGGTACCAGAGCAGGTTCGCGGCTTCGCCCGCGGCGGTGTAGCGGCCGGCGAACTCGAAGTCGAGCCAGCACAGCGGGTCGGCGATGTTGGGTTCGGTGGGGTCCCCCTGCGTCAGCCCAGCAGGCCACCGTCGGTCAGGGGCCAGCACGTGGCGGACGCTGTCGATGATGTCGGCGACGTTCAGCATCAGCTGCCTGCCGTTGGCCGTGACGGTGAAGTCGGCCAGCTCCCGGAGGGTGAGGGTCGTATCGGTGTGGAGCAGGGCGATCGACAGGTCACGGCGCAGGTACCAGTGGTCCAGTCGGCCGCCGGACCGGATGCGGTCGACATGCGCAACGCCTTGTCGGCTTCGCGAGAGCCCCTCACCAACATCACTACCGCGCCGGCAGAGCTTCCGGGAGCCGACTTGCTCACCGCAGTCACCCAGTGAGCGAGGGCGGCCGCCCCGGCTCGGCCCGCCTCGCCTTCAGTGCCGGTATGGCCGGTTGCCGGCCGGTGATGCCGAGGTCAGCAACGTGATCAACACTGAGCTCAGCGACGCCCTCACGACCCTCGGCGCGGTCGTCTGTACCGTCGGCGCGCGGTCCGACGCGGCGGTCGTGGTCAGCGTTGGCAGAGGTGGTGTACCCAAGTGCCCTCACCGACACCCCCCGCAGCGCTGGAGGACCTCTTCTCACGCCCCGACCGCCGAGGGCGATAGGGCACGGGCCGCCCCCACGAACGCCTGGTCTCGTGTGGGTTCGGTGGACCGTCGGCCGGAGTACGGTGAACCCATCGGGATATTTCGAGCGCTCCCACCGCTTGCCGGTATCCCTCTCGGTGAAAGCGAGAGGGACGCAAGCTTTCACAGCAGCGATGTCTTGCCGGAGCAGGAAGACCGGCGGTGGGTCCGGCCGGTTCATCCCTCCGTCCATCGGCAACTCGCCGCGGACAGCACGATAAGGGCGGTGAGGACGCCAACCGTTCCATGACTGGCGGTAGGTGTGAGCCTTCGCCTCACCCCGTGGGCACCTCACCCGCCTGGCAAAGAGGCTGGCATGAGACCTGTAGAACCGATGCCTTCGGCAGGGATGGCCGAGGTCCGTATCGTCGCCGCATCCCCCGAGGCCGCCCGCCGCGTCACAGAAGTTCTGCGGCACTGCTTCCCTGCCACCGAACAGCGCAGCTACCCCGCCGGCCACGATGGCGGGACCCGGCTCCACATCACTGTGGACACCACGCACACGCCCGAGCCCAATGGGACGGCCCTGCCGTGGCTGGTGACCAGCAAGTCAGCCGCGCGTGACCGCCCGCATCCGGACGAGGTCTGAGGGAGCCGGGCCTCAGATAAGCAGCTGCGACAGAATCGGCGCCTCGCCGGGCATCCCAGCACCCCTCCGCCGCGATAAGCACGGCGCCTTTTCTCCCAGAGGTGGCAGTCATGGCATCACTAGCCGACCGGAAGGCGTACCGCGAGAAGATCATGCAGGCTCTGTACGAGGCCACTGAAGGCAACCGCCTTCTGGGGATCACCGGGGCGAAGCTGCTCCAGGAACTCGCGATCCCCCAAGAGGATCTGGCGGCCGCCTGCACCTATCTGGTCGGCGAGGGCCTGATCACGGTCGACTGGGCCGCGGGCAATACGCCGGTCATGATCACGCTGACGCACCAAGGCATTCGACGTATGGAGTCTGAAGAGGAAGAGCACGGTTGACGCGGAGCCCGGGCGTAGTCCGAGCTGCCCGGACTACGCGGTGCCAGGTACTCCAGGTGCCGTTGGCCGGGGGCTGGACGCAAAGGGATGCGTCTGGGGCCGGGCAGGCGAGGAAGTCGCGGTCCAGGTCTCGCTTACGGGACTCGGATGAGACGGCATGAGGGACCTGTCCAGGTACGGGAGCGCGTGTGCCCTCACCGGCGGAGTCCCGGAGGAACAACCCATCCGGCCGTCAGTGCTCGGGCTCCGCAACGGGTATCGGTGAACCATGGCTGGCACCTTCACCACCCGCACGATCAACATCACAACCGGCTCCACGGAGACCCTGCACGACCTCACGAACGCATGCTCCGCGTTCCTCCGAGAGGTCGCTCACGGGCGAAACGGACTGCTGAACATCTTCACCCTCCACGCGACGTCCGGCCTGGCCATCATCGAGACCGGCGCGGGCAGTGACGATGACCTGTTGGCGGCCCTCCGCGACGTTCTTCCCGCGGACGACCGCTGGCAAGACCGCCACGGCAGTCCTGGCCACGGCAGGGCCCACATGCTCCCGGCTCTGGTCCCACCACACGCCACATTGCCCGTAGTCGACGGTGAGCTGGAGCTGGGGACCTCGCAGTCCGTCGTACTGGTGAACACCGACCGGGACAGCCCCGAACGCCAAGTCCGGCTGTCTTTCCTCAGCTGACCACACCACCCACGCGGCCCTGCGGCTGACAGTCCCCTGCCGGCAGCCGGTGCCGTACGAGACCGTCCAGTTGCCCGCACGGGAGGCTCCGTATCGGTCCGGCGGGTCTTACCACGAGTAAGGTGGAACTACCGAGGGCACTTCGTACACCAGTCTCCGTGCTCGTGTCGTTTTCGGCGATTCACGACACCGGGCGGGTTTCGATCGGCCCGGGGCAGGGTCCGCGTCATGATCACGACCATTCGGTATACGCATGCGGTCGAAGGCCGGACCTCTTCACTGCCCCTCCGACTCATGCTGGCGCCGGCCGGTACCGCTCCGGCTCTGCTCGACGGTGCGTGGTGGCCCCGCTCCCGCGACCTCACGGCAGAACTTCCCGCACTGACGGCCGTCCTCGACCCGCTGTGGGGGCGGATCACCCACGTCACGGTAAACCCCACGTTCTGGCCGGTCATCCCACGGAAGGTGCCCGTCGACGGGCATGTGGTGGGTGTCGGCTGGTTCAAGGCCGAGCAAGATCCCCACAAGCTGCTGCTGCTCTCCTACAGCACCGGCCGTTGGGACCTGCTGGTGATTCCGCCGGAGACCATCCCCGCCACAGCCGCCCGGCTCATGGCGGAGGCCGCCTATCCGCTGGGCACCCTCACCGCGAGCGCCCTGATGGAGGAAGCGGAGCAACGCCGGATCGCGGAGGAGATGGAGCTGTCCCTGGTTTCGGTCTGGGACTCCGAAGGCGGCCATGGAGCAAGCCTGCCGACATCACGTTCCCCCGCCCAAGCAATCGTTGCTCAGGTACCAGATGCGGTGGAAGGTATCTGAGTATCGTGGAAACCTTCGAGAGCGCGGCATCGATTCCCGTCCCGCGCCGGAAGAAAGCCCCGGGCCAACAGCCGCCTTCGGTACTCATGCCCCATCCGTGCCCTTCAGAGCGGTCAGCACCGGTCAATAGCGGTACTGAGGCGCCCCCGGATGGCGCCCCCTCAAGGGCATTCCTGCAGTTCAGAGCGGTTTATGGGGGCTGAGCGCCAGTGATTCCCAAGCTCAGAGCGCGAGTTCGATTCTCGTCACCCGCTCCACGTGAAAGCCCCAGGCCGGCGGCCGGGGGCTTCTCTGTTTGCAGCGCTGTGTCACCACTGACCGAGTACCCGGGGGCCTCTTCCTGGATAATCGAGGCATGGCATCACAGCCCAGTATTTCCGATCTCCGCCGTGCCAAGTTCGCCCGGCGCGTGCCCGCAGCACTCACCGAGCTTGCCGGCCCCGAGCACGGCACAGTGAGCCTGCCGCTCCACCTGGCGTGGTCGGGACTGACCACTTTCAACCTCGATCAGCCCCGGCTGCGGATGAGCTACTACCGCATCGTCCTGGCCGAGGGCCAGCACGACGATCTGGTCCGATACCTCAATCGCGGCCTCCTCATCGACCTGTGGCCCACACTGCGCACACTGATCAGCCGTGATGTCCGTGAAGTGTGGGAACGCTCCTTCGACGAACTGGCTCACAGCGCGCAGGCCGCTGCGTGAATCTCACGGATCTCCACCGCCGCTTGCTTGCGGACGTACTCGCCGTAGGCGGTGCCTACCCTCTGGCGCTTACCGGTGGCTACGCGGTCCAAGCGCACGGTCTGGTCGACCGGCTCAGCCAGGACCTCGACGTCGCGACCGAGAACGCCGATCGCATGGACGACATCGCTACTGCCGTGCGTATCGGCTTGGAGCAACGCGGGTGGCAGGTCAGCGCTCTGGAGACAGACCCGCTGTCCGCGCGCCTGATCGTCACCGACCCCGCCACCCGTGAGAAGTGCGAGGTCGACATCCTCAAGGAAGCACTCTGGCGACCGCCCGTACACACCGAGCACGGCTTGGTGCTGTCCCTCGAGGACGTCGTCGGAACCAAGGTCCGCGCGCTGGCCGACCGCGGACTCGCCAGGGACCTGATCGACGTACAGGCCGCCGCGAACCGCTGGAGCCCCATCGAACTCGAAGAGCTCGGACGGCGCCACGCCCGCGACTCCTTCGACCTGAGCGAGCTTCAAGCGCGGCTGGGCGGAGCCGACTGGATCGACGACACGGAATTCGCCGCCTACGGACTCGACGAGCAGGCAATCACCAGGCTGCGGCAGTGGGCACAGACATGGGCCGACGACATCGTGGAACGGCTCCAGGAGCTGGAGACTCCGCACGATGACTGACGACCTCACAGATACCGACCGCTCGGCAAGGATGCGATTCGCGACAGGCTGCCCCACCCTGCAGCTGCCGTGCCCCATCCGTGCCCTTCGGAGCGGACAACAGCGGTCAAGCACGGCCACCAGAGCCCGCACCATCCCCACCTCTGAGCACCAAACAAGCAGGTCAGCGACCTGCACACTGAGCAAGCACCGTTGATTCCCAAGCTCAGAGCGCGAGTTCGATTCTCGTCACCCGCTCTTCCACGAGGCCCCAGGTCAGCGACCTGGGGCCTCGTCGTTGCCCAGACCTCTCTAGGCGTCGCGGACCACCTGCGCACCACCTGGCCCCTTGTTCTCGTAGGCTCGGGCGAGTATGCCTACGGTGGCGGCCATAGCCTGGCGGAGTGCGGCCGGTGCAACGACCTCGACGTCCCCACCGAGCCTCAGCAGCTCGCCGCAGGCATGCTCGTTGCCCTCGACCGGGATGACCGCCTCGACCCATCCGTCGTCACCGACGGCGGTCGCGGTGGAGTCGACTGCCCGCACCACCTCCGGGGGGACGTTGTCGGGCAGGCGCCGACGCCCCCGGGGAGACAGGCGGACGGTGGCTCTGCCGGTGTAGCGGCGAGCCTGGAAGTCATCGAGGTAGGAGACCCAGTACGCGCCCAGGTCGAAGTCCTGCGGCCGGTCGAACCGCTCATCGCCCAGCACCGCGTCGAGGACTTGAGCGACGCGGTAAGTCGCGGGCCCCTTCTCCGTGGCGGCCACGAGGTACCAGGTACCGGACTTGAGTACCAGGCCGTAGGGGTGGAGGTGGCGATCCACCTCCTGCGGGGCGTGCCAGCGGCGGTAGCGCACATCCACTGCACGCCGGGTGAGCACCGCGTCGACGAACAAGGGGAGATGCGGTGTCTGTTCGGGTTCCCGGTACCAGCCGGGGGCGTCCAGGTGGAACACTGCCGCGGCCCGTGCCGCCTCCTCGCGCAGTCCTGCCGGCAGCGCGGCGAGCAGTTTCAGCCGGGCTGCCGACATCTCGGCCGTGAATCCCAGGTCGGCGGCGGGCCCGGGCAGTCCGGCAAAGAACAGTGTCCGCGCCTCGCCCTCGCTCATCCCGGTGAGGCGGGTGCGGTAGCCGTCGAGCAGCTGGTAGCCGCCCCCGCGGCCCGGCTCCGCGTAGACCGGGACCCCTGCGGACTGCAGGCGCGCCACGTCACGGTAGGCGGTGCGCACGGACACGTTCAGCTCGTCGGCGATTCCCCGCGCGGACATACGGCCCCGCGATTGCAGCAACAGCAGCACCGAGAGCAGTCGACTGGCAGACATGCGCGCATTCTCCTCGGAAACCCTGACAGCACCTGTCACACAGCTCCCCTACCGTCGAACCACTTCCCGGCTACGACCGAACAGGCCGGGAGCCCTGCATGGAGAACACCGAACAGGAGTCTTGCTGTGCCACCCACCGAACTCCTCGGCCCGCCTGCCGTGATCGAGCTTCGCCAGTACACGCTGCGTCCCCGCCGGCGCGACGAACTCATCGAGCTGTTCGACCGGGAGTTCATCGAATCCCAGGAAGACGTGGGGATGAGTGTGCTCGGCCAGTTCCGGGACCTCGACGATCCGGACCGCTTCGTCTGGTTGCGCGGATTCCGGGACATGGAGGCGCGCCATCGCGCGCTCACGGACTTCTACGGCGGACCCGTCTGGGCCGAGCACGGTCCGCAGGCGAACGACACCATGATCGACTCCGACGATGTCCTCCTCCTGCGCCCCGTGTCGGCCGAGGGCGGCTTCACCGGCTCCCTCTCCGGGCGGCCCCCGGTCAGCGCGCCGACGCCGGACCGGTTCATGTCCGCCACCGTGTGGTCCTTCCCTCCCGGACGGCAGGACGGTATCGCGCTGATCCGGGACGGCCTCCTCCCCGCGCTCCAGGAGACGGGACCGGCGCCGCTCGCCTTCCTGACCACCGAGCACGCGCACAACACATTCGCCGGGCTGCCGGTCCGCGCCGACGAGAACGTCGCCGCGATCTTCACCTCGTACCCCGACGAGAGTGCGCACTGTCGGCACCTCGCCGACATGCAAGCCCATCCCCTCGCACGAAACGAGATCCTGCCGGGTGTCGAGCGTGAACAGACGGCAGCACCTCAGGTACTCCGGCTCGCGCCTACCGGTCGCTCGCTGACCTGACTCCGAACCGACGCCTCAGGCGAGACGGTTGATGGCGCCTGCGGCAAGGCCGCCCCCACATCGGGAAGGCCGTACCACGACGTGCCAGTAAGGGCGGTGAACAGCGGACAACACAGTGTTCGCCAGGGCAGCCGGAGTGGGGCCAGGAGTCATCATTCCCGCAGTTCAGAGGCCACTCGCCTGCCGAAGCACCGAGTGATTCCCAAGCTCAGAGCGCGAGTTCGATTCTCGTCACCCGCTCCAAGACGTAGGCCCTGGTCAGAGCCTCGATCGTGCCCGCCTGCCGGGAAGAGCGTAAGAACGGCCGCAGTTCCTCCGGCACGCCAGTCGCCCTCTGACCAGTACGGATCGTGCGATCCGTGGTTGCACGCCCGTCGCTGAACACCCTGAGAAACATCGGTCAAGCGGCAGTCGGGGATTCAGGCCGAGGTGGGCGATGTGGTGATCGGCATGCCGCAAAGCCACGAGCGCGGCCACGGGGAGGTGGCTACACGTGGAAAGGGACGGTGGTGATGACGATCTTCGGCAGCGGGCGCAGTGCGTGTCGCAGCCGTGGGGCGATCCTGCTGTGCAGCAGGCGGTACCGCCAGCGCATCGTGACGATCTCCGGCAGGATGACCGTCAAGGTGAGGTCCGGGCGCTTTGCGTGCAGGGCTTCGATGTAGTGGACCAGTGGTGCGACGATCGCGCGATAGGGGGAGACCACTACTTCCAGCGGGAGGTGGTCGCCCCACAGGGTCCAGTACTCGCGGAAGCGTTCGGCCTCGTCCTCCTCGGCGCTGACGTGAAGTGCGAGTACGGGCTGGTGGAGCGAGGCGGCGTAGGCCAGTGCGCGCATGCCGGCCAAGTCCATGGTCGCGATGGGGACGACCGATAGGTGGCGGATCTCCTCGGGTGTCTCCTCGTCCTCTTCTTCCGTCCAGGCGTCGGGGACACCCTCGGGCAGCTGCGAAGTTGTCGCCGGGGACTGTGCCGCGCCGCGGCTGGGGTGTGCGGGGATGATGGGGGTGGGCAACTCAATGGCGTGCGGGTGCAGACGAAGCGCCTTGCCGACGGTCTCGTAGTGGCGCCGGATGCGCATCGTCACCACGAGAAACAGTCCGACGGCGAGCACGGCGACCCATGCGCCCTCGGTGAACTTGGTGATGCCGGCGGTGAGGAAGACGACGGCCGACAGCAGGGCACCAGTGGCATTGAAGAACAGGCTCTTGCGCCAGTGGCGGTCACGCAGGCGCCACCAGTGGACCACCATTCCGGCCTGGGACAGCGTGAAGGCCAGGAAGACACCGACGGCGTACAGCGGGATCAGGGATGCCGTCATGCCGCTGAAGGCCACGTAGACCAGCGCCGCCGCGATCGACAGCAGAATGATCCCGTTGCTGAAGGCGAGGCGGTCGCCCAGGCGCAGAAAGATCTGTGGGGCGTGTCGGTCACGGGCGAGCAGGAACAGCACGCGGGGAAAGTCGTTGTAAGCGGTGTTCGCCGCGAGCAGCAGGACCGCGGCCGTGGCGGCCTGCGTGAGGATGTACAGCGGTCCAGAGCCGAAGCTGCGGTGGGCGAGCTGGGAGAGGACCGTCTCCTGGGTGCTGGGCACGACACCGTCGAGTCGGACCATGGCGACCGTGCCGGCGAACAGCACGATGAGCAGACCAACCATCCAAGTCAGCGTGGTGCGGGCGTTGCGCCACTCCACGGGCTTGAATGCCGGCACCGCGTTGGAGATGGCCTCGATACCGGTCATCGCCGTGGACCCGGAGGCGAAGGCGCGCATCACCAGCAGTACGCCGACGCTCTCCGTGGCGTTCAGGTGCGGAGCCGCAGTGGGGTGGAAACCACGGCCTGCGGCGTCGACGAGGCCCACGGCGACGAGCGCGAACACCGCGATGATGAAGGCGTAGGTCGGCGCGGCGAACAGTGCGCCGGCCTGCCGGATGCCCCGCAGGTTCCCGGCGAGCAGCAGGGCGATCACGCCGACGCCGATCGGGACGGCATCGGTGGCGAGTGAGGGAACCGCCGAGGCGATCGCCGCGACCCCGGAGGCGATCGACACGGCTACCGTGAGGATGTAATCGGTCATCAGGCCGGCGGCGGCGATCAGCCCAGGAACGCGGCCCAGATTGTCGCTGGCGACGATGTACGAGCCACCGCCGTGTGGATATGCGCGGATCGTCTGGCGGTACGACACCCCCACCGCCAGCATCAGGAAGGCAATCGTTGCGGCGATCGGCACGGAGTAGGCGAGTCCCGCGGCGCCGCCGAGCACAAGGACGGCGAGCATGGCCTCGGGCCCGTAGGCAACCGAGGAAAGGGCGTCGGCGGACAGGACGGGCAACGCCACCAGCTTGCGCATCCGCTCCTGCGCGATCGCCGTGCTTTTCAGAGCGGCCCCGAGGACGACGCGTCGCACGTGGTAGCCCAAGCGGCCCAGTCGGCCAGGGGGCCGCTCTCCTGCGGCCTCGTCGGGGGCGAACGGTTGTCCGCCGAGAGGCGAGACGCTGACCAGACGACCCCAACCGACAGGCTGGATCTCCGCAGGGGGCGGAAATCTGCCCAGATCGGAATCCACGGGGAGTGCCCGGTGCCACGCCTCGGGAGCCGACACCCGCCCCCACTCACGCCCTACCCGACGCAGCAGCCGCAGCTGCTCCTTGTCGAGCCCCGGCAGGACGGCCGACGTGCTCAGCGCACCACACCGACCTCCATCACCGTCATCACTCTGCGCATGCGCCATATGGCGCAGTGTCCCCTATGGGCGCCTGCCCAAGCTGCACCTTCGCGGCAACCCTCATCCCTCTCACCGAAGGAGCGCCGCAGCCTCGACGGCTTCCTCATCGAGTGGTGTGCATCGTGAAGTAGCAGGTCACGGGCCTGGTGTGCGTCGGTATCGAGGTGCTCACGCTGGTGGTGGGCGGGTGACTTCGGTGGAGATCGTCGGTCAGCGGGCGACTTCCCGGTTCGTAAGGACCAGCAGGGCCCGTACCAGCGCGGTCGCCCACTTCGGGTCGGTGCGGACCTTGCCGAGCACGCGCCAGTTCTTCAGGTGCGCGAAGCCGTGTTCGACCGGGGCCCGGACCGCGGCCAGCGCCTTGTTGGACAGCTTCTGTCCCCTGGTCAGTGGCTTGTTGCGGGCAGCCTTGTAGCCGGTGATCACAGCCGGGTCGGCGTCCGGGCCGCTGTCGTCGAGGCCGACGAAGCCCAGGTCTGCGATCGCTCCGAGGCCGGCCGCGCGCAGATGGGCGGTCAGTTTGTCGTGGCGGCACGCGGTGATCTCCGAGGTGCGTCCGGGCCTCACCGCGCTCACCCAGGCCAGGCGTCCCTTGTCGTCGGTGAGCGCGATCACGAGCAGGCCGTGGCACTTGTGCTTGCCGGAGTAGTTCTTGCGGTTCTCGGTCCCGGTGCGGCGGCGGGTGCGGATCAGGGAGCCGTCCAGCAGCACCACCCCGCCACCCGATCGGGCGATCTTCTTGAGCGCGCGGTCCAGGCGCGGGGCGCGGGCGGCCAGCAGCCCGACGACTTCCCGCACCCACCGGGTCACAGTGGTGCGGTGCACCCCGTTCCCGCCGGCCAGGTCGCCGGGCCGCTGGTCACAGCGCAGCACGGCCAGCACGAGGCCGGCGATCTTCCCTGCGGGCAGGGCCCGCCACCGCGATCCGATCTTCTTGCAGTGGCCGCGGATCAGGTCGGCGAGCCAGTTCAAGGTGGCGCTCGACAGCGGCAGGCGGGCGGTGTAGACAAGACCGTCGGGGCCCTCGGCAAGACTGTTGTTTTTCTTCACACAAACTCAACTGCCGCCGGGGGCCTTCCAGTTACGGTGGCACGGCTACAGGCGTGCGGTGAACTTCCCGTCGCCGCGTTTGTGCAGCCAGCCGCGGTCCGCGAGCTTGACCAGTTTCGCCCGCAGCGGCTCCAGTTTCCCGCGCACCTCCACCTGTAGGCCCAGCTCCTCGCCCACCGCCCGCACCTGCACCGGACCGCCGGCGGCCCGCACGATCACCAGGATCCGGCGGTAGTCGCCGGGTAGCGCGGTCTCGTCCACGCTGTCGCCGCGGTGCGGAACCAACAGCACCGCACGCCCCGCCACCCGCGCAGGCGCAGGCGCAGGCGCAGGCGCAGGCGCCGGCGCGGAGGCGGCTCGCTCCCCAGCGATCTGCTCGCTCACCCGCGCCAGGACCCGCTCGGCGACGGCGAGTTCGTTCCGCTCGGCCCGCACCTGGTCCAGCCGCTTGACCAGCTGTTCTTCCAGTCCGTTCAGTTCCGCGCGGCGCGCGGCGATCCGTTCCCGCACCTCAGGATCCACCATGCCCGGGAGCGTAGGAGCCGCACGGGCGGTAACGGACCAGAACCCGCGAAGACCCCCCTGCCCGACGATCTACACGGCAGACTGTCGCGCGCGACCAGCACGAGCGCCTCGACACCGACGCACACCAGGCCCGTGACCTGCTACTTCACGATGCACACCACTCATCGCTCACCGCGTTCGCGGCCCGTCCGCGGTTCCTCCGCGGGAACCGGGTGTGCGCGACGGGTGCCGGTATCGATGAGGATCTGCTCGGCCTGCGTGACGTTGCCGGCCTGGACGGCCCTGCCCATCGCGGCGCGGGCTGCTTCAGGTGTCGCGTGCGGCGGGACCACCAGCAGGGTGAAGTGGTCCTGGTCGCCTCGGGTGATCAGGATGGTGTCGTCACCGACCGGGAAGGAGTCGATGTGGACGACCCGGTCGTCGATGACCAGACGGGTCGGCAGTTCTTCCCAGGCACCGGCGTCCAGGCCGACGCGCAGGATGGGACCGAGGTGCTCGGTCAGCGCGGCGATCAGACCGGGGAGCTCAGCGCCGATGTCCTGAGAACGCGGCCACCACGCGCCGTCGAGAACTTGCTCGCGGGTGTGCGTGGTCGCCAGTCTCAAGAGGGCCGTCCCGGGTCTGACGGCCTGGTGGTCCGCGTCCGGCAGAAGGTGCGGGTCGCAGGAAGCGTCGGATTCGGCCATGTGTGTTCACCCGCCTTCCGGGGCGGTGCGTCCGCCCGGCGAGGTCACCTCGTCACTTCACCGTACTCCGCGTGCCGGGGAGCGCGCCGCGCGGCGGCTGAGCCGGACCCGCGTTCGCCAGGAAGGTTCCTGGTCACGCGCGCCTTTACGGACCGTCGGCCGGAGTAAAGTGAAGAGACCGGGAGTACTTCGCACACGGGCTCTCTCGCCGGTGTCGTTCTCGGCGAGCAGCAATACCGGGACGTCGAAGACGAGCCCCGGGGACAGGTTCGCGTCATGACCGCGACCATCGACCGCACGATCATCAGCGAGCGCGTACCTTCGTCACAGGCCCGCCTTTCCTTCACTCCGGCAGGATCGCCTCCGGGTCTCCTGGACGGCTCCTGGTGGCCTCGCTCTCGCGATCTTTCCCGCGAACTCCCCGCTCTGACGGACGCGCTGGACGCGCGCTGGGACCGGATCACTCATGTCACGGTGAACCCGACCTACTGGCCCGTGGTGCCGCGAAGAGTGCCGGTGACCGGGCACACGGTGCACGTGGGCTGGTTCACCGAAGAGCAGGACCCGAACAAACTGATCCTCTTCTCCTACACCGCGGGACGCTGGGACCTGCTGGTGATCCCGCCGGAGACCGACGTTGCCGCCGCCGCCCGGCTGATGTCCGCCGCAGCCACTCCCGGCGGCCTCCTGACCGCCAGCGCTCTCATGGCGAGCGAGGACGCCACCCGTGACGCGCGGGAGACGCTGTGGCAGGAAGAAGGGTGGGAGACCGAAGGCGGAGCCGCCTCGGCGGCAGGGAACCCGACCGGGCTCCTGTCCTCAGCCCGAGGGAAGTGAGGGGCGTGGAGACGATCACCGCCGTGACCGTGATCACCAACTCGGTCAGCGCGGAAAGGTTCCTGATCCATCGGTTCCCCGCGCAGCAGACCGAGCCCTCTGAGCCGCCCGTAGCCACCCACCGCGAGCACCACGCCGGGGGGCCCTGGAGGACACCGGCCGCTGGGGGCGCTGGGTGTGGCGCGACGGCATCACACCCACCGACACGTCATCCCTGTCATCCCTGATGAGCGAGGTCACCGTGAAGTCACCAGAACTCCCCTCGCCCGGCAACGCCGACGTGCGCATCGTCGCCGAGTCCCCCGAAGTCGCCCGTGAGGTCGCAGAAGCTCTCCGTCATTGCTTCGGCGCGACCGAACAGCGCAGCTACCCCGTGGACGGCGCGGGCGGAACCCGCCTCCACCTCACCGTCGACACCACTCACACGCCACAGCCGGCACGGCCCTGGCTGGTATCCAGCCAAACCTCCCAGGACGCCCGCACACAGACGGACGAAATCTGAAGCGAGGGCCCACAAGGGGCGGCGGGGCAGGCGTACCTGCCGCACCTGTCCCACAGGCTCCGATTCGGTGCCCGGCACGAGTGGGCGGCGATCATGGCAACACTGCAAGAGCGGAAGCACTACCGCGACGCGATCATGAAGGCCCTGTATGAAACCACGGAAGGCAATCGCTTCCTTGGCGTTACCGGGGCAAAGCTGCGCGACGGTCTTCAAATCCCTGAGCAGGACCTGGCAGCAGCCTGCGCATATCTGGTGGGCGAAGGGCTCGTCACCGTCGACTGGGCACAAGGAAACACACCCGTGATGGTCACACTGACGCACCAGGGAATCCGGCTCATGGAGGCCGAAGAAGAGGAACAGAGCTGACACCACGCAAAAGACGGCTCCGGGGGCCGAGGCACCCCATCGACACGGAATGCCCACTTGTGCGGTAAATATCCCGTGAATACCATAAGAGGTGGGTCCGCGCACTCTCACGCGCAACGACCTGAAAGGGCGCCCCCGGCGGGTATACGCCGGGGACGTTGGCAGCACGGATCGAGTGGCCGCCGCTGCCAACCGTGCGATAGAGCTCGGTTGTCCTACGGGTTCCGGACCGCCGGTGCTGCAGTTGCCTGGGACAGCGCCACAACGGCTTCGGGCGGGGGCGACGGCGGTACAGGGCGAGGTTGGCCCGCTCCCCATGCAGAAACGGAACGTTCGGGGCACACCCCAGGACGAGCCCACTGACCCGCGAATTGCCCGAAAAGCCCACTCGCCCTGGCGTAACTCTGTGGGGGCGAGCCGGGCCTGAAGGGGCCTCTTTCTACGTGAAGCACCGTATCCGGCTGAGATCCGTGTCCGCCGCTGTCGTCATCGCCACAGCGGGTGGCCTACTTGCCGCCGTACCGGCCTCGGCTGCTGTCACCTGCGCATCCCCGGTGTTCAAGCGCCAGTTCTTCGCGAACACCTCGCGTCCGTAGCGCCGGACTTCGGCCGTACGTCCCAGCACCCGATCCGCACGCCGGACGGCCAGGACACCACGCGTCCGCGCCGGGGCCGGTCACGCCGGTCAGCGCGGGCCCGCGCCACTGGGTGTGCCTGCCGGGGTCGGTATATCGGTGTACGGGACGCATGGTGATGGACCGTCAGGAGCCTTTGTGGCTGTGGTGTTTCAGGGGCCTGCCGAGGTTTCTGGCTGCTTGTGGTTACCGTGTGACCGGGTGGGGTAGCTACTGCGCGTTATTGAGCCTGCGGACCATTTCACGGCTCTCCGGTACCGCCGAGATGTGTGACGTCCCCCGAGAGGAGGTGCAGTGATGAAGCTTCTCTTCGCTATCCGTAACAAGGTCGCAGCTACCAAGAGCCTCAAGGCGAACGCCTGGTACCTCTGGTACTGAGCGCGCGCCGCTGCTGTGCGGCCGAGGCGACACCGTTGTCCGACGCCTGCCCTGGGGAGGCGGCGCCGGACAATGCTCAGCCGCAAGGTTCCTCCCGGCTACCCCTTCCCACCGCACCGGAGCCCACGATGCCGCCGTCATCCACAGTGCGCCCGCGCACCACCGTGTTCGCCCCGCGCCTGGCCGCCCTCATCGACGACCACATGGGCCGGGACGTCTTCCGGCTGGAACCCGACACGATCGGGGTCGCGGGATTCGAGGTCGCCGACCGCATCCTCGCCGCACGCCGGGCCACCGAGACGGAACGCCCCACTTTCAAACCGCTGCACGGACATTCCATATCGCGCGGCGAGGCTTCCGGCGTCACCCGCACGATCGGTCATGACGTACGCGAGGCGCTGGCCAAGCCGGCGCCGAAAGACGTGGACCTCTCCGGTTCCTGGCCGCTGACCGGGCACCTCTTCCTGCGCGACCTCATCCTGGGACAGGATCCCTACCGGCTGCGCCTGCTCATGAGCCGCAACCTCGAACTGACCCCCAAGCTCACCTGGTCGGTCATCGCGGTCGGCGCCGCCCTGCCCGGCTGGCCCCGGCCCAGCGAGCGGCTCACCGGGCTCGCGGGACGGGCGGCGGGGGCCACCGGCTACCAGGAACGCCGGTACGCGATGGGTATGTACCGCCGAGCGGCCGCCCCCGTGTGCTTCACCGTCTCCACGCTCGTCGCCAACGCCCTGTGGCTCGGATCGCCCTTCGGCGACAGCACGCCCAACCGCCACATCATCCATGAGGCGTTGCGACTGCTGCCGCCCTCCTGGAACATCCTGCGCAATGCCTCGCCCGAATACCCCGCCATCGATGACCGGATCGGCGAGCGGGACGACGTCCTGCTGCTGCCCCTGCTGTCGCACCGGGACCCGGCCTTGTGGGACGCCCCGGACAGTTTCCGCCCGGAACGCTGGAAGGACCTCGACCCCGACACCGCCCCCGGCTACCTGCCCTTCGGCCACTCGTCGGAGCGCTGCTGGGGCCGGCACATGGTGATGCCCCTCGCCGAACTGCTGCTGGACCTCATCCGCGGTTCCGGACTGGTGGTCGACCCGGACCAGCGGGTCGGCAAAGTGCCCCTCCTCGGCCTGTTGGGCGTGGACGACGTACGGCTGACGCACGGGGCCTGAACGACTCCTCACCCGCGGCCCCGCCCCGCACAGCGGGGAAACCCCGGAACCTGCGCCACCACACCCCGTTACCCCACGGCCGGATCATCTCCCTCCATCTCGCCGGCGCGCTTCGCGAAGGTGCGCCACCGTAAGCACCGGTGATTCCCAAGCTCAGCGCGCGAGTTCGATTCTCGTCATCCGCTCCATGAAAGAGCCCCAGGCCGGTGGCCAGGGGCTTCTTTTGCACTCGCCCAGGGTGGAGACTTGCTTACCGTCGGCCTGCGGTGTGCGGAACGTGGCCGTCCGGCCGTTCTTGATCACCTGAGACTGGTCCCGTTCTTGATCACCTGAGACTGGTCGGAGGTTGCGACGACCACCTTGTTCATGTCTGTCCGCCGGTGCCGGGGGCCGGGTCCGATGCCGGTGCGGGCGAGCCCTACTCACCGCACAGGGAGGCCGAAGGAGTACCCCTGCTGCTTCAGCCAGGGCAGGATCTCGCGCAGAGCGGCCAAGGTCTGGGAGCGATCCCCTCCCGCGTCGTGGAAGAGGACGGTCGGCCCGTTGGAGATCTCTCTCTTGACGGTGGCGACCATGGTGTCCACACCGGGACGCTCGAAGTCTTTGGAGTCGACGTTCCAGCCCAGCGGCCGCATCCCCCGGGACGCGGCGAGCTGTCGGCTGTACGGGGTGAAAGCACCGCCCGGGGCCCGGTAATACTGCGGCCGGACGCCTCCGGACGCCTTGGTGATCATGCGTTCGGCATCCAGGATCTGCTGGGACTGGTACGTCTCGGACTTGGTGTCCATGGTGGTGTCGTGCGAGACAGTGTGGTTGCACAGCCGGTGGCCGTCTGCCACGACCTCCTTGACCAGGTTCGGGTACGCCTGGGCCTGCGTGCCCACCATGCAGAACGTAGCCTTCACACCGCTGTCCTTCAGCAGTTGCAACACCTGCGGCGTCCAGACCGGGTCCGGTCCATCGTCGATGGTGATGTTGACGCCCCGGGCGCCGCGGTCCGAGGCGTGCGCGATGTCCGCCGACACCTTGGCCACCTGGTCCTGGTGCTGCGCGTCCGGCGCGGAGACACGCGCTTGAGGACCCCCTCCGACGGGGCCGGCCTGTGCGGTCCACACCGAGGTGGCGGCGGCCATCACTGTCACCCCGAGCGCCGTCGCGAGAAGCCGACCGTGCCATCCCCTTCCCTTATGCCTTGCCATGTCCGCCCGCCCCTTTGCTGTCTCCGCCGATGCCGTGCCCCCATGAAGACATACGAACGCCCGTAAAAGATCCCTCTGTTACCGATCGCTGACGAATTCGCAGGGGGCCGACGACAAACGCAGGAGCTCCGCGACAGATGAGCACCAACACCAAGGACATCCCGATCGCGCAGCCGGCACTGCGGCACCGACAGCGCCGTGTCGAGGACCGCATCAGCAATGCGCGCGCCACCGGCCCACGCAACCTCCCCTCCCCTGCACGGCCCAGAACCAGGCCTGGCTGGAGATCGCCCAGCTCGCACTCGACCTGCCGGCCTGGATGCCGTTGGGCCGGCGGCCTGCGCACACGCCCCAACGGACGAAGAAGAGCCCGTCAGCAAGCTGACGGGCTCTTCGCGAAAGATCGAGGCTAACCTGCCATCAGGTCAGATCGTCGGTGTGTCATCGACGATCTCCTTGTGCGGTTCGACAATGAACCTCCAGCCATCGCTGGGCTCCAGGAACCGCACTCGGGTCGGGTAGATGTCCAGGGCACGGCGGTCGCGGTTTTGGCTGTTCGTGTTCTTCCGCCCCCGGGCCGGCTCCTCGTACAGGTCGACCTTGACGTCCGGCACCGCGACGGATTCCTCGCTCCAGCGCTGAACGATCCCCGCGCCGAACGCGTCCCGCGCAGCGGAGTAGAGCGAATCCAGGGATTCCTTGTTCCCGTCGGGCACGAAGAGGGCGAGGTTCAGAAGGACGCCGGCGCTCTGGAGAACCTCGATTTCTTCCCCTGCCTTGTCGGCAATCCAGATCCCGCGCTCTTCGACATTGTCCGGGAGGACATGCATTTCCTCACCGAAGATCGTCCTCGCGATGAAGGACCCTCCTTCGAAATTCTTACCCGGCTTCGTAAGGAAAGCCGGAGCGTAGCAGTCGAGAGGAAGGCCATCCATCTCCGCCGAGACGAAGATGTCGTCCTGGAGGCCCAATTCTGAAACCTCTCCGGCCGTAAGACGTCGAGCCGTAACCTTCTCGGTATTCACGCCATTCCCCTTTTTTCGCGGCGTCCTGTAAATTCATTAGGACTATACCATGAAAGCGAACAGTCGGTCCCTTTACGCACACCTTCGCGTTCACGATAGTACAGGCAACCCTCCGAGTAATTCCTTTCGACAGAACAGCAGACAAATCCTCTCGAATCGCCGACGAAACGCAACCCGTAGAGAAATACGGTGAGGCCCAAGAGGTGGCTCACCGCTTCGGCGGGCTTTCGGAATCAAGTCGGCCGCCAAGTGAAATGCGAGCGGTCTTGGCCGAATGGCAACCCGGCGACCCAATCGAGCGAACCACGGCGGTCGCCTCTCCGACAGGGCACTTCACGCCTCGCCCCTACGGCCGCCTTCGCGGGGCCGCCGTCTCTTCACCCACGGCCCAGGCGGATCGATTGGAGTAGTACCGGCGCTCCCAATCCAATCGATCCGCACCAGCACATTACGCGCGTTCGGTTCTCGTCACGCGATCCACAATGGAGGCGCTAGTCAGACACCGGGACCTATTTGTTGTTGGCCGGCCGACGGCCACTCCGCAACGATTGACGGACAAGAGCGTACGCGGCTGACAGCGGTGTTACAGGCCCCAGGGATGCTGCGAGAGCCCATCCGGGTGGCGCGCGCTGTGCATCCCGTTCGGCAGGGATCGCGTTGATGATGTCGATCCCACCGTCGCATGGTCGGAAAAGTCATCCGAGTTTCCTCGGCGCAAGGATGACGCCCGCCGTCTCGAAGTCTGCGACCTTGCGCAGCAAGGGATCGAAAGTCGTGGGCAGGTTCGTGGGAGTCCCCATATATGGGAGTCCCATATAGAGGTGCGTGTACGTGCGGAAATCGGGCACCTCGGTCTCGTCCGCCGAAACGGTCCGCCAGTGGTCACCTGGGCCGGCCCGCTCCGACGTTCGGTTCACGTCCGCGCGGAGATGGATCACCGCTCCACTCGCCTTGATCACGGAAGGGGTCACTTTCCATCGACCGATAGGGGGTCACGGTTCAAAGCACGCCGGCACTCGTCCATTCACGTCCGAAGGCCGAGCATCGAAAGCCGCTCCGCGCTCCCCCCACGAACAGCAACCCGGCCGGCGACACTGCGTGCGAGTACCGCCCTCGCCGCCCGTTACGGACAGCGCGGACCGGCATGGAGGGAAAGAGCAGCCGCCGAGCCCGATCCCTGCGCGGTGGCGGACCGGACGGGCACATGGCTTTATTCGCGAGTGGGTCGTGAAGCAAGTGGAGAGGCATGACTCGTCTTGGGCACGAGGGCGGTGTGCCGCAGGCGGCCGACGCCTCGGTGCGGGAGTGCAGCAGATGCCGGGCGGGCTGCAGAGAAAGGTCTGGACTGCCTGCTACGGGCCCTGCCGCCGCGCTCCGGACTCCGGGCCCGTAGGCGTTGGTCCGCAGGTGGCTACGCGCCGGGGCGGCCTTGTCACCGCAGCGGGCCCGACACCTCTCGGTGTCGGGCCCGCTGGGCGGTCGGCGCGTGGGCCGGGGCGCCTGGTCGGCACCCCGGCTCATGCGTCAGGCGTGGAAGCCGGCCTTGCGACGGCGTGCGACGAACACCGCGCCCGCACCGATCGCCAGGGCCGCGCCGCTCGCGAGGGCGAGCTGCGACGTCGCGGAGGACGAGCCCGTGGCGGCGAGGCTGCCGCTCACGGGACTGGCCGACGCGCCGCTCTGCGGCTTGAGGTCCGCGGTGTTCGGCTTGGTCTTGCCGGGCTTGGCGTCGTCGACCTTGCCGGGCTTGGCGTCGTCGACCTTGCCGGGCTTGCTTCCCGCGGCGGCGATCAGGAACTCGTAGCCCTCGAAGTCCGCGCTGCCGCAGATGCGACCGTCGTCGTTGAAGTAGTCACCGCCGACGAAGGTGACGCCGTTGCCCGCGGGGGCCGAGGCGTCGATCGTGAGGCGCATCTTGACGTCGGCGTGGGCGCCCGCCTTCAGCGGGCCGATGGCGTCCATGTAGTTCCTGTTGTCGACGGTCTTCCACGTCGAGGACGAGGCGGACAACCACTGCAGGTGCACCAGGTCGTCGATGCCCTTGAGCCCGCTCCGGTCGGTCGCCTCGATGTGGGCGAACGGAAGCACCTTTTCCATCGTCTCGTCGGTGCCGTTGGTCACCCGGAGATTGAAGTTGACCTTCGTGCCGGCGGCGACTGTGGACGGCAGACCCGCGAGGACCATGGTGAGCTTGGCCTCGGCGAAGCAGCCCGAGCCGTCCCACTCCCTCGCCTCGGACAGTGCCTCGTTGGCGGCGGTCTTGGCAGCGAGCGCCGCCTTGGTGGCCTTCTTCGCCTGGTCCAGCGTCCGGGCTGCGGCGAACCGCTCGTCGTCACGCGCGTCCAGGGCCTCCACGACCTTGGCATCGGCGGCGGCCTTGGCCGCACCGGCGGCTACGGCGGCGGCTTCTGCCGTGGTGAGAGTCGTCGCCGCGGCGGTCTTCTCCTCCTCGGTGGCCGTCTCCGGGAGGGCGTCGACCGCCGCCTTGGCGTCGACGACCGCCTGGTCGGCGTCGGTCTTCGCGGAGGCGGCGTCGGCCGCCGCGGCCTCGGCGGCCTTGGCCGCCACGGCCAGGGGAGCGGTGTCGGACATGACCGCTTCCAGAGCCGCGCGGGCGGCGCTCTCGGCCGCTACGGCATCGTCGTACGCCGCCTCCGCTGCTGCGACGGCCTCTTCCAGCTCCGTGATGGACGGCAGGTGCTGCGTCTGCGCTGCCGGCTTGTCGTCGGCGAACGCGGGGGTGACCGACAGCAGGAGGGCAGGCGTGGTCACTGCGGCGGCAACAGCTGTGGCAAGAATCCGGCGAATCTTCACAAGAGCCCTTCGGGGTCCGAAAAGAGAAGAAAGGGTCGCAGCGGAATGGGACACGCAGATGCGACTTGAGGTGATCGTATGGCCGGGGCAACGGTCGACCGTCACAAGTTTTTCACCTGTTTCGGCCGACACCACAACACCGGGACAGACAGAAAAGACGAAAGGGTGCAGTTGCTTTCACTGCCTGCGCTTTCACTGTGAGGAATGCCACATGCCCCTGAATGCGTCGCTCTACGCCCCCCCGGCGACGCTCCACCCGGCGAGCGCCCGCACCTCCACGTACGCGACCCTGCTGCCGGAACGCATCCCATCCCGGCAGACGTCGCCTGTGACGTCGACCGTCCCGAAGACCCGGAGGCACTGGTCCACTGCGCTCACCACCTGGGCGGCCAGGAGAAGAGCCGGGGCGTTTCCGTCGAGGAACTCCACAGGGAAGCGATCGAGGCCGCGAAGCAACTCGCACGCCGCACCGCGCCCCACCCGTGCCCCTCAGAGCGGTGACCAGCGGTGGATACGGGACCTTCGCCCACCTCGGGAGTGAGCCACCAGGGCCACCGTTTCCGCAGGTCAAGGGCTACTTCGACGCCCAGCGTGCCATGGATTCCCAAGCTCAGAACGCGGGTTCGAAGATTCACGGCCCAGCGGACTTCACCGCCGACTACGTCATACGGCGGCAATAAATATGTCCAGACTTGCCGAATTTGCCGGATATGGTCAAGGTTGTCGGAAAGGTGAGATGCGTCACGACCTCACTTGCATGTCTCACCTGCCCTACAGAGGGAGAGCGACCATGACTGGCAGTTCCCATGCGCATGGCTCAGGGGACACGAAGGTGCGGCACCCCGTCCAGGAGACGCTGGCGCACCCCGTGCAGATGGTGACGACGGCAGTGGAGAAGGTCCCTGGCGCCGAGAAGGTCAAGGTGGTCTTCGACGGTGTTCTGGACTCCGTCGGGATCGTCTCGCCCCATGCACGGCGTGTCGCGGCGTACACCGGTGCCGGGCTGCTCGGCGTGGCCGGTGTGGTCGAGTGGCCAGTGGTCGCGGCGGGCGCTGCCGTGGTGTGGCTCACGCAGCCGCGTCCCAAGGATGCGGCGGCGGTCCAGGCAGCAGGCGAGGCCCGCGCCGAAGGACTGGAGGCGAAGCACGCCGCCAAGTCGGCCAAGGCGTCGACCGCCACCAGGAAGGCAAAGACCCGTCCGGGCAAGGCCACGTCGGGGACGGCGAAAACCCGCGCGCCCAAGTCGACGAGCACCTCGGGCACGGCAAAGGCCCGCTCGACCAAGCGCGCCACCACGAGCGCCACGAACACCTCGCGCACCAAGGCAGGTGGGCGGAAGAAGCCTTAGACGCCGGCCTTCCACCCGCTCCGACGACCGTTCCGTCCCCGGCCCGTGCGGTACGCCCGCGAAGGTGAGACATGCTTCTCCGCTTGCTGACCGGGCTGCCCGCCGTGGCCCTCCAGAACGCCTTGGCTGCCCCCGTCGAGGCCACCCGCCGGATCGCCCCGCCGGCCACCGACACGGCGCGGATGGTCGCTGAGCTTGTGAGCGCCGGTGCGCGTGGCGTTGCAAGCGGCGCGGCGGCGGTGTCGGCGACCGCACTGCGGGTCGGCAGGGTCGCTCGCAACGCCGTGACCCCTCAGGTCGGTTACTGGCGTGCCGGGTCCCGCATGCACCTCGCACTGCGGCAACATCCGGACGCGCAGGAGTCCACCGTGGAGCGCCTCGAAGCCGCCTGCGAGAAGGTGGCCGTCGAGCTGGCCGAGCACCCCGATGTGCTGATCGCCTACTGGGACGGCGGCCTGGGGCGTCTGGTCATGGAGACCACCGAGGGCGCGGTCGACGAGCAGTTGGTGGACCGGGTGTCCGAACTCGCCGCCGAACACGGGCTGGTGCACGTCGCCGACCAGACGCTGGAACACACGCACCCGGGTGCAGCCGGGGGCGTGCGCGCCAATGCTGTCGCCGTGGCGTGCGACGCGGCGGGCATCGCCACCGCCCTCGCGGCGAGAACGGCCTTTCTGAAGCCCGTGCCGGAGGTCGTCGTGGCCGCGGTCGTCGTGATGCGCGAGGACTCCCGGGTACGGACGGTGCTGAGCCGCGCGCTGGGCTCGGACCTGGCCGATCTGGTGCTCGCCGCGGCCCATGCGGCTGTCTGCGGGATCGGGCAGTCGCCGAGTCCGCTCCTGCTCGACGCGGCACTGCGGACCGCCCAGTTGGTGGAGTCGGTTGCCCAGCTCGCGACGTTCGACGCCCTGCACGACACGCTGTGTGCCCCGGACAGGCCGACCGTGGCCGACGACGATGTCGTACGTCCGCCGCTGCGTTCGTGCCCCGGCGAGCAGTATGCCGACGCCGCGATCAACGGGATGCTGGGCGGCGCCATCACCACGCTCCTGTTCACCCGCAGCCTCGATGGGGCGGCCGAGACCGCACTGGCCGGTTCGCCCAAGGCTGCGCGCTACGGTCCGGCGGCCTTCACCGCGGCGCTCGGCAGTGCCCTGGCGCGCGAGGACGTGCTGGTCCGCAACCCGGAGCGGCTGCGGAGACTGGAGCTCGTGGACACCGTGGTCCTGCATCCCGAAGCGCTGCGCAGCACCCGGCGCACCGTGCTCGAGGTCCATCCCAGCATGACCGGCTGGGATCACCGTCGGCTGTGGCGGGCGTCCACCGCAGCCCTGAGTGCGCCCGGGGACGGGGCAATGCCGTCCGGGGAGCCGAGGCTCGGCCTGCGACCGGTGCCCGACGAGATGGCGTCGAGCACGGTTCTTTCGGACACGGGACTGCCGGACACGGGACTGATGATCGCGTCGGTGCGCGGCACAGATGTCGGTACGGTCCTGGTCGGCCGGGAGGTCGACCCGATGGCCGAGGCCGTGTTGGACGCGGCACGCCGGGCCGGCCTGCACGTTGTTGTACTGGACGACCACTCACTCGGTGAGTTCGGGACCCTGGCCGACCAACTCGCCTCCGTCGAACTCCCGTTGGCCGACGTGGTGGCCGGCCTGCAGAGCGACGGGCGGACGGTCCTCACGGTGGCGCGCGTGCCGGTCGACCGAGCGACACCGCAAAGGGCGTTGACCGCTGCCGCCCGCGACGTACTCAACGGGCTGCTCCGCAGCGACATCGCCGTCGCCGTCGCCGACGAGCGCAGCGCTGTCGTCTGGGACGCGGACATTCTGCCCCTGCGCGGGCTGGAGGGTACGTGGCGGTTGCTGTCCGCCGTGCCCGCGGCACGGGCGGTCAGCCGACGGGCCAAGTTCCTCGCCGAGGCGGGCGCCACGCTCTCCGAGCTCCTGGTGCTCACCCGCGGGGCCCGGACGCAACGGGTCCCCTTCCCCCTCGAACTGCGGATCAGCCCGGTCAACATCGCCACCGCCGCGGCTCTGGTGTCGGGCTGGTGCACCGCACTGGGTACTGCCACCGGTACGCCCCCGCACCCCAGGCCGCGGGTGCCTTGGCACGCTCTGCATCCGGAGGAGGTCATGGCCCGGCTGGCGAGGGCGCCGCGGGCCGCGCCCACCGCATGGGCGACGGTGCGGACCCGGGCCGACCACGTCGTGGGCGCCGCAGCCACCCACCCGGCCTTCGCGCCGGCGCGGCTCGGCGCACGTCTGGCAGGCGCCACGTGGGCCGAACTCGACGATCCGTTCACCCCCATCCTGCTGATCGGTGCCACCGCGTCCGCACTGCTGGGATCCGCCGTGGACGCGTTCCTCGTCGTCGGCGCCGTCGCGGGGAACGCCGTGGTCGGCGGAGTACAGCGGCTGCGCGCGGAGCAGGCGCTGTCCGAGCTCGTCACAGGGCAACGGCGAACAGCCCGGCTTCTGCCCGACGTGTCAGCAGATGAGGCGTCCGTCGTCGAGGCCGAACGACTGGCGCCCGGCGCAGTGATCGAGTTGCGCACCAACGACGTCGTGCCGGCCGACGTGCGCCTGCTGGAGGTCAGCGGCTTCGAGGTCGACGAGTCCTCGCTGACCGGCGAGTCACTGCCCACCCGCAAACAAGTGGCCGCCGTATCGGAGGCGTCCGTCGCCGACCGCAGTTCCATGGCCTTCGAGGGCACCACTGTGGTGGCCGGCCGTGCCCGCGCCGTGGTGGTGGGCACCGGCGACCAGACGGAGGCCGGCCGCGCGGCGTCCCTCGCCGCCCGGGTCCCCACCTCGGCAGGGGTCCAGGCACGACTGCACCAGCTGACCCGCCGGGTCCTGCCCCTCACCCTCGCCGGCGGCGCCGCGGTGGCCGGGCTGTCCCTGCTGCGCGGCCGCCCGGTGCGCACCGCGCTCCAGGGCGGGCTGGCAGTCGCGGTGGCCGCCGTCCCCGAAGGCATGCCCTTGGTGGCGACGGTGGCGCAGATGGCCGCGGCACGGCGGCTCAGCAGGCTGGGTGTCCTGGTACGCACGCCGCGCAGCCTGGAGGCCCTGGGACGCGTGGACACCATGTGCTTCGACAAGACCGGGACTCTCACCGAGAACCGGTTGCGGGTGGTCCGTCTGGTCACTGCCGACGGCGCCGAGCACCCGGCGTCCGGCCCCGAAGCGGAACAGATCCTTCGCATCGCCGCCCGAGCCTGCCCCCGCGTCGCCGAGCAGCCGGGCGTCCACGCTCACGCCACCGACGAGGCCATCCTGGTGGCCGCCCCGCGCGAGACCGGGTGGACCAGCGTGCGGGCCCAGCCCTTCGAGGCGAGCCGGGGCTACGCGGCCACCATCGGGCGGGACGCCGACGGCGAGGACATGTTGGTCGTCAAGGGGGCGCCTGAAGTCATGCTGCCGTGCTGCCCCGATGCGGATCCGACAGCCGTCGAGACGGCACATGCTCTTGCCGCCCAGGGCCTGCGGCTGCTGGCCGTCGCCCAGCGCCGCCTCGCGGCGGACGAGGCGGCGGAGGCCCTGGACAAGCCTCTTGAACTGCTGGAACTCATCGGCTTCGTGGCACTTGCCGACAGCCCTCGCGCCAGTTCGGCCCCGCTCGTGGCCGGTCTCGGCGAGATCGGCGTACGACCCGTCATGCTCACCGGCGACCACCCTCAGACCGCCCGTTCCGTGGCGGTGGCTCTGGGCTGGCCATCGGATGTCACGGTCGTCACCGGCGACGAGCTGGCCGCGCTCGACCGGGCGGGGCGGGCGGGCCTGCTCCGGGACTGCGGTGTAGTGGCCCGCGTCGCTCCCGAGCAGAAGCTGCAGGTGGTCGAGGCGCTCCGGGAGGCGGGACGCGTCGTGGGCATGGTCGGGGACGGCGCCAACGACGCCGCCGCCATCCGCGCCGCCGATGTCGGGATCGGCATCGCGGCACGCGGATCGGCCGCCGCGCGCAACGCCGCGGACCTCGTGATCACCAACGACGAACTGTCGGTTCTCATCGATGCCATCGGCGAGGGCCGTGCCCTGTGGCGCAGCGTGGCCGACGGGATCAGCATTCTGCTCGGAGGGAACGCCGGCGAGGTCGGCTTCTCCGTACTCGGCACCTTGCTGTCCGGTACATCGCCACTGTCGACGCGTCAGCTGCTGCTGGTCAACCTGCTCACCGACATGTTCCCGGCGATGGCGGTCGCGGTCACTCCCCACGATCCGGAACCCACCGGTGAGCCCGGCGCAGCCGAGGGCGCACCCGTGGGTCTCGCCGTCCTCGGCCCGCCACTGACCCGCCAGATCCGCCACCGTGGCGTGATCACCGGAATCGGCGCGGCCATCGCATGGCTGCTCGGCAGGCTCACTCCGGGCTCGGCGCGGCGCACCAGCACGATGGCCCTGTGCGGTGTGGTCGGCGCCCAGCTCACCCAGACCGTCGTCGGACGCCGCCACAGCCCATTGGTCCTGGGCACCGTCCTCGGCACCGCCGCCGTGCTCATCGCCCTCGTCCAGACGCCGGTCGTCAGCCACTTCTTCGGGTGCACGCCGCTGGGCCCTCTGGCGTGGGCCGGCGTGGCCGTCGCCGTCGGCGCCGCCGCCCTCGGGCCCCGCGTACTGCCGCAGGCCGAGCGGCTGCTGGCCGACCTCACCTCGCGAGTGCCTCCCGTGGTGCGGCTCGTCCACTGACGAGCTCCGGACCGCCGGTGCCGTAGTTGCCCGGGACAGCGCCACAACGGCTTCGGGCGGGGGCACATCGCCGACGACGCTGCGGGCCCCCGGGCTCAGTCGGGCCCTTGGCCCCCCAGTGTGCGCCGCTGGATCAGCCGTGAAATGTCCTTCGCGGTGACGATCCCCACCAGATGGTTCCCGTCCACGACGAGAATGCGCATGCCAGTACCCGGGCGGAGCTTGTCGAGAGCCTCATTCAGAAGATCACCCGGGGCGGCAACCGCGCACTGTGACAACGGGATCGCCACGTCGCGCACGCGCAGCGCCTCCTGGCGCGCTCCCGGTATCCGGGCAAGCCTGCGTATCTGAACGATCCCGCTGGGACGACCTTCGAAATCGAGCAGCGGCACGGCGGAATGGCGGGAGTTCACTGCCACTTCGGCGATGAAATGCCGGATGGTCAGCCAGTCGGCGCCGGTGGTCACCGGGCTGGACATGGCATCGGCGACCTTGACGCCCCGCAGTTCTGTGTGGATCACGGCACGCTGCCGTTCCGCGCCGGCGACGACCGTGATGAAGAGACCGACGAAGACGAGCCACAGCCCGCCCGGCGCCCCGCGCAGGAAGGAGATCCAGCCGAAGGCCATCAGCAGCCCGCCCACGACCTGACCGCTTCGGGAGGCCACCCGATCCGCACGTTCCCGGTCTCCGGTACGCCACCACAACAGCGCCTGCACCACCCTTCCGCCGTCGAGCGGCGCAGCGGGAAGGAGGTTGAATGCGCCCAGGAACAGGTTCGCCCAGCCGAGCCACACCAGAACGGCGGCGGGCACCGCCCAGCCGGACATCGCGTGCAGCCCGATTCCCGCTCCGAATGCGGCGCCTCCGATGACCAGGCTGGTGAGCGGCCCGCTGATCGCCACCGCGAAAGCCACCGCGGCCGTCGGCGGTCGCCCCATCCGGGTCATCCCGCCCAGCGCCCACAGCGTCACATCCTGTACCGCGATCTTCTTCCTGCGGGCAGTCGCGGCGTGGGCCGTCTCGTGGAGCAGGAGGCTGCCCATGAGCAGCAGGGCTCCCACGGCACTGGCGAAGGTGTACACCGCGTCCGGGCGCCCTGGAGTCCATGCGGGAAGGGTCTGGCGGCCGAGGCCGTACGCGAACACAACCACCAGCAGCGGCACGCTCCAGTGCATCCGCAGTGGTACCCCGACAACTTGTCCGACACGGACCGAGCCGTTCATCGTCGTCTCCCGTCGGCCCGGCACCCGGTCCACCGGGCAGGCCCTCGCGACCTGACTCCATGAACCGACCAGCACGGCACCCACCCACCATTGTCGCTCTCTTGTTGTCACCAACACGCGTCTGTTGTCACCAACACGCGTCATCGTCCGCAGCCGCGTCGGAGCTGGACGTCGACAGGACTGAACGGATCTGTCGGCAATTGCCAGGAGAGCCGCTCAGCATGCCGCTACCGTGACACGGCGGAACCGCCGGCAGTGTCGGGGCAGGCAGGCCCCGCTCGCACTGGCTGCATGTCGGGCTGCGCCCTCCCGGGAGCATGCGCTGCCCTCGTGGACTCCGCTCGTGCTGGATAGGCTGTGCGGAACGCGTCAGGAATCGCGCGCTGGTGTGCCGGGAAGTCTGGTCGGCGGTCTGGAGACAGGTGTCTCCCGACGTTTGCCGATGTCCCCGGAGGACTACCCCATGCCGGATACCCCACGCGAGCGTTTCCCCTTGCTCGGCCTCTTGCCGTGGGACGAGCGCCCGGCGGTCAGCGAGACGCTGCGGACCGGAACCGCCGGCGGTCCGGTCCTTCCGGCCGTGGCGGTCGTGGCCCTGATCCGGGCGAATTCTGCCGGGCGCGGTGCGTACGAGTCGGTGGGCGATGCTCATGCCGGGGTCAGCTCCCTGGCGCTCGGCCTGTCGGTCGGGCACCGGGCCTCGGACGGCCTGCTGACGGTTTGCTTTCTGGTCGCGGGCATCGAGCTGAAGCGCGAGCCGGCCGTCGGTGAGCTGCGGACCCCGGCGACAGCGGCGCTTCCGTTGGTGGCCGAGGTGTGCGGCATGGCCGTTCCGGCTCTCTCGTACGCGAGCGTCTCGGCGGTGGGGGGCGGTTCACCGTCGGGGTGGGCGATACCGATGGCCACCGGCATGGCGTTCACGCCGGCCGTCCTCGCCGTCCTCGGCACCAGTCTTCCCTGGGCGCCGCGCGCGTTTCTGCCGGCCTTTGCGGTGGCCGACGCTCTCGGCCCGATCCTGATCACCGCCCTGTTCTTCATCGCCGACGGCATCCCGGACATCTGCCGGCGCGAACAGCGCGTGCCGGTCGTCGCCACCGGCGCGAACCACCGCGTGCGAACCGTTCTGCACAGCATGGGCCTGGACCGGTCCCTCAGCTACCCCGACGACAAGCCACGACACGAGGAGCACCGGTGAGCACCCCCGAGGCAACCACTGACTGCTTCCATGGATACACGGACCTGCTGGCCACGGCAGCCGCGACCGGACGCCGTCTCACTCGCCGCGAACTCGATGCCCTGCGCACATTCGGCGAGCAGGCCGCGGGAAACGGGGCGGCGTTGCGCCAGGTCGTCTCGAACCATCTCGAAGCCGCTCGTTCGGCCTGGCCGGGCCCACCCGTACCGGTCGACAGCGCCCTCGCCGTCATGTCCCAGGCCATCGACGCACTGGCCGAGGGATACGACCAGGCCCAGCACTTCGCCATCCGGCAGCAGGAAGCCGCCCGCCGCGAATTCATCGATGACCTCCTCTACGGACGCAGCAACCTCGGCCGTCTGGCCGAACGCGCGGAACGCTTCGGCCTGCGTCTGTCCCACGCCCATGCCGTCGCCGTGGCCCAAGGTGCCGTCCCCTACGCCGAAGGCGACGAGGTGCCCCGGAAGGTGGAACGCGCGGTGACCGGCCGCTTCGGGGCACGACAGATCCTCCTCACCACGAAGGAAGGACGGCTGATCTGCATAGCCCCCGGCGACCAGCGCGACGTGCTCACCTACTTCGCCAAACAGGCCCATGCCGCAACCGACGGCGGACGCACCGCGATCGGCCGCACCCACCGCGGAGCCGGCGGCGTCGTCCACTCCTACGAAGAAGCCCTCAACACCCTCGACCTCGCTATCCGCCTCAGCATGGACGCCCCTGTCCTCCACACCTCCGACCTGCTGGTCTACCCCGTCCTGACCCGCGACCGCCAGGCGATGGCCGACCTCGTACGCACCGCCCTCGGCCCCCTCCTCCAAGCACGAGGCGGCCCCAAAACCTCCCTCGACACCCTCACCGCGTATTTCGAAAGCGGCTGCAATGCAACCGAAACAGCGCGCCGGCTCTCCCTCAGCGTCCGCGCCCTCACCTACCGCCTCGAACGCATCCACCAGCTCACCGGAACCAACCCCACCGACCCCCACCACCGCTACACCCTCCAAACCGCCGTCATCGGCGCCCGCCTCCTCAACTGGCCCGACCAGCGCCTCTGACCCCGACGTGTCCTCTCCGACGCCACCTCGGCCCTCTCTCCGACAGAGGCCCCGATTCGTCTACATCGGTGGGAAGCCGCTCCTGGCACTCGACCTGCAGAGCGGTCAGCAGCGGTGAACAGGGGCGCCGGGAGACCACGCCGGGAGAACCTCCAGAGCGACGTATCAGCACCGTTGATTCCCAAGCCAGGAAGGCGAGTTCGGCTCTCTTCGCCCGCTCGTGCGCCGAAACTCCGGGCCGGATGACCGGGGCGGATGACCGGGCCGGACGACCGGGGCTGGTGGCCGGACCGGTCAGGAATCGAGAAGCACCGGTCACCGGGCCGCAACTAACGTGATGGCCATGGACCTCACCATTCACACGGCCATCCTCCCGCACGACGACCCGGACGCCGCCGTGGCCTTCTACCGCGACACCCTCGGCTTCGAGATCCGCAACGATGTCGGACAAGGCAAGATGCGCTGGATCACCGTCGGTCCCGTCGGCCGGCCCGGCACCTCCATCCTCCTGGCGCCACCGGCCGCCGACCCCGGGGTCACCGAGGACGAGCGGCGCACCATCGCCGAGATGATGGCCAAGGGCACCTACGGCTGGATCCTCCTGGCCACCCGCGACCTCAACGGCACGTTCGAGAAGGTGCAGGCCGGCGACGCCGAGGTCGTGCAGGAGCCGACCGAGCAGCCGTACGGCGTCCGCGACTGCGCCTTCCGCGACCCGGCGGGCAACCTGATCCGTATCCAAGAGGTGCGCTGAGGCGCCCGGTAGTCGGTTCGGCCTCGATGGCCGGTGCCACGACCGCCTCGCCGCCCGTCTCGGGAGGCAACCCATGTGCTCACGAACACCGATGACGGGAGTTCCCCCATGTGTCATCCTGCCTGGATGAGCGCACTCACCGCGGCGCAGCGCCTGAGCGACCTCGCGCGGCTGCGCCGCGTTCGCGATCGGATCGACCGGGAGTACGAGCAGCCGTTGGACGTCGAGGCGCTCGCCCGCGGCGCGAACATGTCGGCCGGACACCTCAGTCGCCAGTTCCGGCTGGCCTACGGTGAGTCGCCGTACGCCTATCTGATGACGCGGCGCGTCGAACGCGCGATGGCGCTCCTGCGCCGTGGCGACCTCAGCGTCACCGAGGTCTGTTTCGCGGTCGGCTGCTCGTCACTGGGCACTTTCAGCAGTCGCTTCACCGAGCTGGTCGGTGTGTCTCCCAGCGTCTACCGGCGCCGGGAGGCGAGCGGTGCGGCGGGGATGCCGTCGTGCGTGGCCAAACAGGTGACCAGACCGGTCAGGAATCGAGAAGCGCGGGCGACGAGCCGTAACTAGCTTGACCACTATGACCTCCATCGAGTCCATCACCCTTGAGGTGGCCGATCCCACGGCCGCCGACCGCTTCTGCACCGCCTTCGGTCCGGGTGCTCAGGTGCACCTGCGAGCCTCGGAGGCACCGACGACCGGGTTCCGTGGGTTCACGCTGTCGCTCACGGTGCCCCGGCCTGCCGACGTCACCGGCTTCATCGGTGCCGCGCTCGACGCCGGTGCCACTTCACTGAAGCCTGTCTCGAAGTCGTTCTGGGGCTACGGCGGCGTCGTACAGGCTCCGGACGGGACGATCTGGAAAGTCGCGACCTCCGCGAAGAAGGACACCGGCCCGGCCACCGGGCGGATCGAGCAGACCGTGGTTCTGCTGGGGGCCACGGACGTGGCCGCGAGCAAGCGGTTCTACGTCGACCGCGGCCTCACCGTGGCGAAGAGCTTCGGGAGCAAGTACGTCGAGTTCGCCTCGCCGGCGAGTTCCGTCAAGCTGGCCCTGTACGGGCGCCGTGCCCTCGCCAAGGACGCCGGTGTCCCCGTCGACGGCAGCGGCTCGCATCGGCTCGTGCTGGGCAGCGATGCCGGGTCCTTCACCGACCCGGACGGGTTCGTCTGGGAGGCCACGCCGGTGACGCCCGCGCCCTGATCCGTCGCACCGCGGCCCGGCCCGACCGACCGTTGTGCTCACGACGGCCCGGTCCGGTACCTCGACGACAGAACGCCCGGCCGGGAAACCCCGGCCGGGCGCCTGTACGCATCCCGGACCCTCGCCGTGGGTACGTGCTTACGCCGGCTTCTCCTCCAGGCGGGGGAACAGCACCGCGCCCTTCGTCACCGTCGAGCCCACCGGGAGCCGGCCCCAGGTGCCCGCGTCCTGTACGCGCTGGTCGGACAGCGCGCCCAGGGACGGCTCGGCGCCGAGGGAGTCCCAGAGCTTCTGCGAGGTCTCCGGCATCACGGCGTTCAGCAGGACCGCGACGCCGCGCAGCGACTCGGCGGCCGTGTACAGGATCGTCGCGAGGCGGGCCTGGCCCTCGGGGGACGTGTCCTTGGCGACCTTCCAGGGCTCCTGCTCCGTGATGTAGCCGTTGACCTGCTTCACGAAGTCGAAGACCGCCAGGATGCCGGCCTGGAAGTCCAGCTCCTCGCCGATCTTCTCGTCGGCCGTCGCGACGGCCTTCGCCAGCCCCTCCTGGACCGCCTTCTCGGCGTCACCCGCGGCCGTGGCCTCGGGGAGCGCCCCGCCGAAGTACTTGCCGACCATGGCGGCGACGCGCGAGGCGAGGTTGCCGTAGTCGTTGGCGAGCTCGGAGGTGTAGCGGGCGGAGAAGTCCTCCCAGGAGAACGAGCCGTCGCTGCCGAAGGCAATGGCGCGCAGGAAGTACCAGCGGTACGCGTCCACGCCGAAGTGCGAGGTCAGGTCCTGCGGCTTGATGCCGGTCAGGTTCGACTTCGACATCTTCTCGCCGCCGACCATCAGCCAGCCGTTGGCCGCGACCCGGCCCGGCAGCGGCAGGCCCTGCGCCATCAGCATCGCGGGCCAGATCACCGCGTGGAAGCGCAGGATGTCCTTGCCGACCAGGTGCACGTCGGCCGGGAACGTTCCGTCGAACTTCTCCTGGTTGGCGCCGTAGCCGACCGCCGTGGCGTAGTTCAGCAGGGCGTCGACCCACACGTAGATGACGTGCTTCTCGTCCCACGGCACCGGGACGCCCCAGTCGAAGGTCGAGCGGGAGATGGAGAGGTCCTGCAGGCCCTGCTTGACGAAGTTCACGACCTCGTTGCGGGCGGACTCGGGCTGGATGAAGCCGGGGTTGTTGGCGTAGAACTCCATCAGCTTCGGGCCGTAGGCGCTCAGCTTGAAGAAGTAGTTCTCCTCCTTGAGGATCTCCACCGGCGTCTTGTGGATCGGGCACAGCTTGACGCCGTTCTCGTCCTCGATGAGGTCGCCGGGGAGCTTGTACTCCTCGCAGCCCACGCAGTACGGGCCCTCGTAGCCGCCCTTGTAGATCTCGCCCTTGTCGTACAGGTCCTGCACGAACTCCTGCACCCGGTCGGTGTGCCGCTTCTCCGTCGTACGGATGAAGTCGTCGTTCGCGATGTTCAGGTGCTCCCAGAGGGGCTTCCAGGCCTCCTCCACGAGCTTGTCGCACCACTCCTGCGGGGTGACGTTGTTCGCCTCGGCAGTGCGCATGATCTTCTGACCGTGCTCGTCCGTGCCGGTGAGGTACCACACCTTCTCGCCGCGCTGGCGGTGCCAGCGCGTGAGCACGTCGCCTGCGACGGTCGTGTAGGCGTGGCCCAGGTGAGGAGCGTCGTTGACGTAGTAAATGGGGGTCGAGACGTAGTACGCCGTCGCCCCCTGCTTCTCGGATCCAGTGGCCGCCATGGTCGAAATCCTAACGGCCTGCGGAAGATCCACTCACCCCGATCAGGGTCGGCCGCCCTCGGGCCCGGGGCCGAAGGGGTCCTCGGCGTGGACGGAGAAGGCGATCATGTCCAGCAACTCCGCCGGGGGGTCCGCCGAGGGCGGCGGGGTCACCGAGCGGGCCACCGACGGCCGGTCCACGCCATGGTGGTCCGGAACCTGGCCCAGCAGTTCCGCCAGGTCCTTCGCCGGAGCCCGGTGACAGGCTGTGCGGAGACCTTTGCGAAACATGCTTTCCCGTAACAAAGACGCATCCTGGGAGAGAGTGGACGCGCATGCACGAGGCAGGGGACATCACGATGCGGGTACTGGTCGCCGAGGACGAGGAGATGCTGGCGGAGCTGGTCGCCACCGGGCTGCGGCGTGCGGGGTTCGCCGTCGACACGGTGTACAGCGGCGACGCCGCCCTCGCCTACCTGGGGCTGCACGACTACGACGTCGTCGTCCTCGACCGCGATCTGCCACGGGTGCACGGTGACGACGTGGCGCGCGGGCTGGTCGCTTCCGGCTCCCGGACCAGGATCCTGATGCTCACCGCCGCCGGTTCCATGGAGGACCGGGTCGCCGGGCTCGATCTCGGCGCCGACGACTATCTGGGCAAGCCGTTCGAGTTCCCCGAGCTGGTGTCGCGGGTACGGGCGCTGCGGCGGCGCAGCGCCCGCCCCGTACCGCCGCAGCTGGAGCGGCACGGCATCCGGCTCGACAGCGTGCGGCGCACCGCTTCCCGGGAGGGGCGGGAGCTCGACCTCTCGCCGAAGGAGTTCTCGGTGCTCCAGCTACTGCTGGAGGCGGACGGCGGGACCGTCAGCGCGGAGGAGCTGCTGGAGCGGGCCTGGGACGCCAACGCCGATCCGTTCACCGGCGCCGTACGCGTCTGCATGAGCAAGCTGCGGGGCAAACTCGGCGAACCGGCCCTGATCCGTACCGTGCAGGGCGTGGGGTACGCCCTGTGAAGCGCCCGTCACGCCTCCCGCGCATCGTCCTGCGCGCCGCGCGTGTCCCGCACGTCCAGCACTCCACGATCCGGACGCGGATCGCGCTCGTGTACGGCGGGGTGTTCCTGGTGCTCGGGACGGCGCTGCTCGCCACCGTCAACCTCGCCTCCCGCGCCGGTACGGACTCCCAGGCGCGCGCCATCGCCCGCACCGCCGCGGTCGTCCAGCCCGGCTACGCGGTGAACGGTCCCCTCGTCACCCGGCGGACTCTCGGCCCGCCCACCGTCTACGACCTCACCGACCACGTCAGCGACGCGGCCGGTCATCAGCTGCTCATCTGGTCCGTGGCCGCGCTGCTCGTCATGACGGCCTGCGCGGTCGCGGTGGGGTGGTGGACCGCGGGGCGGGTCCTGCGGCCCGTCCACGCCATGACCGCGAAGGCGCGCCGGCTCTCCGAGCACACCCTGCACGAACGGATCGCATCCACCGGCCCCGACGACGAGCTGAAGGAGCTCGGCGACACGCTCGACGCGCTGCTGGCCCGGCTGGAGAAGGCGTTCGACAGCCAGCGCCGGTTCATCGCCAACGCCTCGCACGAACTGCGCACCCCCCTCGCCACCCAGCGGGCCGCGATCCAGATCGGTCTGGACGACCCGTCCCAGGAGGATCTCGTGCGGACCCGGCAGACGCTCCTGGACAACAACCGGCGCAGCGAGCGGCTCATCGAGGGGCTGTTGGTCCTGGCGCACAGCGAACGCGGACTCGCGACGGGCGAGCGGGACGCGGTGGACCTCGCGCAGGTGGTGGCGGAGGAGGCGGCGCGGCACCCGGGTGTGAACGTCGACGCCGGACCGTGCGCGGTACGCGGGAACCGGCTGCTGCTCGCCCAGCTGGTGGCGAATCTGCTGGCCAACGGCGTCACGTACAACGTGCCCGACGGGACGGTGGACGTGTCCCTGGTGACGGTCGGCGGCGAGGCGCTGCTGGAGGTGCGCAACACCGGGCCCCTGGTCGACGCGGCGGACATCCCCGGGCTGTTCGAGCCGTTCCGGCGGGGCGAGGGCAAGGACCGGATGGGACGGGGGTCGGGACTCGGACTCTCGATCGTGCGTTCTATTGCGGTGGCGCACGGCGGTACGGTCACGGCGGTGCCGGGCCCCGTGGGTGGGCTCGCCGTGACCGTACGCCTGCCGGTGGATCAGCCTTCGGGCGCCGCTTCGCGCGCCGCGACCCAGGCGGGGAGGGCGGCGAGGACCTCGCGGTAGAACGTGGCGTCCGCGACCTCGCGGGGGGCCGGGCCCGCGTGGAAGAACCCGGCGTTCGGGACGTCCAGCTTCCGCAGGAAGTCGAAGCCCTTCGCGTCCTCGTCGCCGAACGCGACGAACTGGAAGAACAGCGGCAGCCGCGCCGCGTCGGCCAGCGCCTGCTTGGCGGGCTGCTTGGCGTCCGGCGGGCCGTCCGTCTGGAAGATCACCAGCGCGGGGCCGGTCGCCTCCGACTTCTCGTAGTGCGCGACGACCTCTTCGACGGCGCGGTGGTAGTTCGTACGGCCGAGGCGGCCCAGGCCCGCGTTCAGTTCGTCGATCCGGCCCTCGTGGGCGGCGAGGTCGACCGTGCCGGTGCCGTCGATGTCGGTCGAGAAGAAGACGACGGGGACGGTGGCGCTCTCGTCCAGGTGCGCGGCGAGGGCCACGGTGCGGTCGCCCAGGTGCTGGGCGCTGCCGTCCTTGTAGAACGGCCGCATGGAGCCGGAGCGGTCGAAGACCAGGTAGACGGTGGCGCGCAGCCCGGTCAGCCCGTGCGCCTCCAGCGCGGCCCGGGCCGCCGTGTACGGCTCGACGAGCCCGGGCGCACTGGACTTGACCCGGGCGAGGGGGAGGGCGGGCTGGGCTGCGTCGGAGGCGGGGGTCGCTTCGGACGCCGGGGCGGGGGCCGACGTGGCCTCCGGCTCGGGCTCAGGGGCAGGGACGGGGGCGGGGGCGGCCTCCGGCTCAGGCTCGGGGGCGGGTGCGGCAGCGGTGACCGGCTCCGGCTCGGTCTCGGGGGCGGGTGCGGCCTCCGGCTCAGGCTCGGGGGCGGGTACTGCAGCGGTGACCGGCTCCGGCTCCGGCTCGGTCTCGGGTGCGGGTGCGGTTGCGGTCTCCGGCTCGGCGGGGGCCTCCGCCGTGGCGGGTTCGGGCTCGGCGACGGGAGCGACGGGCTCGGCCTCGGTGGTGGCGGGCTCCGGCTCGGCGACAACGGCGACAGGCTCGACCTCAGCGGTAGCGGGCTCGGTCCCGGTCTCGGTCTCGGTGGCGGCAGCGGCCTTGGGCTCGGCCGGGGCCTCCTCCGGGGCCTCGGCCTTGACGGGCTCGGCCTCCGGCTCGTCCTCGACGGCAACGTCGGCCTCGGCGACGGCCGTGGACTCCGGCTCCGCGACCGGCTCGGCCCCGGTCTCGGTGACCTCCGCAGCCACCGGCTCCGGCTCGGCCCCGGTCTCGGTGGCCTCCGCAGCCACCGGCTCCGGCTCGGTCTCAGTGGTGGGTGCGGCCACCGGCTCCGTGGCCTCGGCCTCCGCCGGCTTCGGCTTCGGCTTCGGAGCCGAGCCCTGGGAGGGGACCGTGGACAGGGACGCCTTGTCAAAGGCCGCCGCCACCAGGTCCGATGCCAGACCGCTGTCGCCGGTGGCGGACCGGGGCGAGGTGGGGGCCGGCACCGAGGCCTTGATGGCCGGGGCGGTTTCGCGCACCGGGGCGGATTCCTTGGCGGGCTCGTCCACCGTCGTCGTGACCGGCTCCGACTCCGCGGGCGCGGTGCGTTCGGTCTGGGGCGGGACCGTGGCCGTCGGCGCCGGCGCGTCCTGCTCCGCGCGGTCGCGGCCGAACACCTTGCGCAGCAAGCTCCGAATGCCCATGGGCGAGGCCTTTCGCGTGAGTTGGGTGCGATAAATGTCCGACCTGCGGGATTCATCCCTGGCCAGGGCGGATACGTAAGGTTAGCGGCCGGATCCGGCCGTTCGGCGGTGCGGCCCGCCCGTGGGACAACTGAGCCGCAACCGAGTTCCGACCGAGTCCTGTGCGCATGCCGTGCCGACCTGATGTACGTCGTTCAAATGTGCCCACCTGGTCCCGAGTTGTCTCGTTGGCGTGAGCGGACGCACATCTGACGAACCGTCAGGCGCACCGTTGCCCGTTTTATCCGCATGTACCGTCAAGAAGGGCTCCCACGTGGGAAAACGCTCTCGCAGAACACGGTTCGCGGCCTGTGCCCTGGTGGCAGGGGCGATGCTTTCCGGCCTCGTTCCGGCAGTCGGCACAGCCGCCGCCCAGGCGGCTGCCCCGCCCTCCGCAGCGCCGGCCGTGGCCGACCCTCCACCGGGTACCGAGTCCTCGCCCACCGGACCTGACCCGGGGCCCGCGCCGCACTAGAGTCGGCTGCATGGTTTCCGGTGAGGCGCCGCAGGCGGAGGGCAGCGTTCGGGTCGACGTCTGGATCTGGTCGGTCCGGCTGACGAAGACCCGTTCGCAGGCCGCTGCCGCCTGCCGCGCGGGTCATGTGAAGGTCGCCGGTGAGCGCGCCAAGCCCGCCCAGGCGTTGCACGTCGGCGACGAGGTACGGCTCCGGCACGCGGGCCGGGACCGGATCGTCGTCGTGTCGAAGCTGGTCAAGAAGAGGGTCGGCCCTCCGGTGGCGGCGGAGTGCTTCGTCGACAACAGCCCGCCCCCGCCGCCGCGCGAGGCGGCGATCCAGGTTCCGGTACGGGACCGGGGCGCGGGGCGTCCCACGAAGCGGGACCGGCGGGAGATGGAGCGCCTGCGGGGGGCCGGGCCCACCCCCTGACGAGGAACGCGCGGGCCGCGGCCACGGCCATGGCTGCGACTACGGCACGGCTACGGCTGCGGTGACGCGATCGCCCGCGCCGCCGCCACCTCCTGGCGCAGCGGAGCCAGTACCCCTTCCTCGTCGCCCGGGAGTTCCGCGCGTACGCCGACCAGGGTCTCGCTCGCGCGTATCCCCTCGGCCAGTTCCCGCAGCTGCTGCTGGATCCCGGCCACTTCCGCGGCGGGCGGTTCCGGTGCTCCGTGGTCGACGCGGACCCGGGCCGCCGTCGTCGCGTCCACGATGCGTTCGACCGCGACGACCAGCGGCCACCAGGCAGCGGCCCGGCTGCCGACCGGCGGCGGTTCGGTCAGGGCGCGCTGGAACTCGGAACGTACGACGGACAGGTCGCGGTAGATGCGACGCCTGGCCCGCACCCGTTCCGCCCGGTCGCCGGGGCCGCCCGGCTCGAACGCGTACGCCACGTAGTCGGCGATGTCCGTCACCGCGTCCGCGAGCCGGTGGCCGATCCGGACGTGCCAGCTCTCCGGCCACAGCAGATAGCCCGCCACCAGCACGATGGCGCAGCCGATCAGGCTGTCCAGGAAGCGCGGCCAGACCAGGTGGAAGCCCTGGTGGTTCAGCAGGTCGGACAGGAGCAGGATGACCGGGGTGATGGCCGCGGTCTGGAACGCGTACCCCTTCGCCGTGAACGCCGGGATCAGGGCGGCGAGCACCACCATCACCGGCACGTCCCACCAGCCGATCGGCACCGCGGCGAGGATCGGCGCAGCGATCACGAGACCGGCCGCGGTGCCCACCGAGCGCAGCACGGCCCGCGAGAACACCGAGCCGAAGTCCGGCTTCAGGACGAACGTGACGGTCAGCGCGACCCAGTAGGAGCGGGGCACCGGGATCAGGGAGGTCAGCGCCTGCGCCAGGCCGATGCAGAGGGCCAGGCGCAGCCCGTACCGCCACGAGGGCCCGGAGAGCAGCACGTCGCGCGCCGTCCGCCGGATCCGTACCCCGAGCGCGGCGGGGCGGCCGAGCCGGTCGTCGACGTTGTACGGGTCGGGGTCGGCCTTGTGCACGACGGCGGCCGCGTGCCGCAGCGCAATGTCCACCGCCCGGGTGGCGGGTGAGTCCGGGGCGGGCAGGGTGAGTTCGGCGTCGCCGGTGCGGCTCTCCTCGACGGCGGCGGCGAGTTCGCGTACCGCCGCCGGGATCTCGTCCGGGAGCGGGCGCCGCCGGACGTGTACGGCGGGCGCCGCCTCGACGAGCGGGATGACGACGTTGAGCTGGGCGAGCAGCCGCACCATGGCGTTGCTGCGGCCGTGGTAGCGGGCTCGGCGGGCCAGGATCAGGTCGTAGGAGGTGTTGAGGGACTGGGTGACGGCGTGCCGCTGCTCCTCGTACGAGTCGGTGCCCGCGGCGGCGAGCAGGTCGGCGACCGCGAGGTAGGTGTCGGCGACCGCGACCCGTTCCGGCAGTTTGCGCCGCAGCGGCCACGCCAGCAGCGTCATGGTGAGGACGAACAGGCCGCCGACCGTCAGCAGTAGCGGCGCCACCCACCAGGGCTTCGGCATCGGGAGCCCCGCGCCGACCACCGCGTTGAGCAGGAGCAGCAGCCCGGACACGGAGGCGACGGCGCCGATCGTCGACATCATGCCGGAGACCAGAGCGACCAGCGTCAGCGCGGCGACGGCCGTCCAGCCGGTCCCGAACACCAGCGTGCCCAGCATGATGCCGAGCGCGCCGAAGAGCTGCGGTACGGCGATGTTGAGGATGCGCATCCGGTACGCGTCGGCGGTGTCGCCGATGACGCCGGAGAGCGCCCCCATGGAGACGAGCGCGCCGTACACCGGCCGGTCCAGGGCGAAGCCGACGGCCAGCGGGCCGGCCAGGGCGAGGGAGGCGCGGACGACCGCGGCCCAGGGAATGGGCGTGGCCGGCTGGGGACGGAGTCCGCTCAGCAGCCAGGGGGGCGGTGCGGCACGCCTGCGTCCGGGTCCGGCCTCCGTGTCGGTCAATGCGTCCCCCTGTGTGGTGCGTTCAGCCCCGGTAGCCCTCGACCTCGTCGGCCGGCCGTACCGTCGCCGCGGACGGGTCCTCGCCGAACTCCCTGAGAGCGCGCCGCTGGCGCAGCAGGTCCCAGCACTGGTCGAGCCTGACCTCCACCGTACGCAGGCGGGATCTCTCGTCCTCGCTGAGGCCCGATTCCCCGGTGGAGCGGTTGCGCAGGTCCCGTTCCTCGGCGATGAGTCCGCCGATGTTGTCGATGATGTCGTGCTCGATGTCGCGTTCCCGGTCGTCCATGGTGTCTCCTTCGGGTCTGCGTCTCCTTCGGGTCGCGTCTCCTTCGGGTCTGCGTCTCCTTCGGGTCTGCGCGGCGCGTGGTCCGGGTTCAGAGCGCGATGACGGTCTTGCCGCGTGCGCCGCCCGTACGGTTCCGGTCGAGGGCCTGCGGGGCCTTCTCCAGCGGGAGTTCGATGTCGATCGGCACGCGCAGTACGCCTTCGGCGGCGCCCGCGGCCAGGACGTCGAGCAGGACCGGGCTGGGTTCGAGCCGGAAGTCGATGCCGGTCACGTCCGCGGGGAGCGCGGCCCCGGCGGCGACGCCCCGCGTGGTGAGGGCGATCCCGCCGGCGCGTACCGGCGCGGCACGGGCGGCGAAGGCGTCGGGGGTGGTGGAGACCAGGTCGACCAGTGCGTCGACACCGTCCGGGCAGCTCTCCCGTACTGCCGCTTCGAGGGGTCGTTCCGTCGTGTCGATCGTGACGGTGGCGCCCAGGGCCGCCATCCGCTGGTGCTCGTCGCCGTGCACGGCCGCGATCACGCGCACGTCGCGGGCCGAGGCGAGCTGGGTCAGACAGCTGCCGACACCGCCCGCCGCCCCGATGACCAACAGGCTCTCGTGGCCGCGGAGCACCACGGCCTCCAGGATCTGGGCGGCCGTCATCCCGGCGGACGGCAGGGCGGCCGCGGTACGGAGGGAGAGGCCGGCCGGCACGAAGGTGATGGCGGAGTCCTGCGGGACGGACACGAACTCGCAGTAGGTACCGGCGCGGGCCGCCGGCCCCCCGGCCCGGGCGAAGACCCGGTCGCCGGCCCGGCCGGAATCCTGGGCGTCGCCGATCCGGCCGAAGACCTGGTCGCCGACCCGGAAGCGGTTCGCGCCGCAGCCGATCATGTCCACCCGGCCCGCGAAGTCCACGCCGACGACCAGCGGGAACACGCGCGGGGCGGGTCCGGCGTCCGGTGAGCCCCGGGCGGCCTGCCAGTCGCACGGGTTGAGTGCGGCGTACTCGATCCTGACCCTGACCTCCCCGGCTCCCGGCTCGGGCTTGGGCAGCTCCACCAGTGCGGGTTCGGCCCCGAACGTGCTGACGGCTATGGCTCGCATACGGAAGACCTCTCAGTCGCCCCCGATCCGGCAGTCACGAGAACCACTCTTCCCCGGCGCGCCCGCCGCCGCACGTCGAACCGGGCCTGCTACGGAACCGTCCGCCGCCGCGCCGCCCACCGCTTCCCGAGCACCGCGCACACCGCCACCGCCAGCCCCGTCCCGAACACGATCCATGCCGTCGTGCGCAGGGAGCCCGTGAGCGCGTCGTACACCGCCGCCGCGGCGCCCGTCTCGCTGTCCGGCACCTCGGCGAGCACCCGGTCGCGGGCGACCGCGATCACCGCACGCAGCACGAGCGCCCCGAGCGCGAAACCGGCCCCGGCCACCGCCGCCGCCGAGAGCGCGGCGCGCCCGGAGCGCCCGCGCCCCGGACCACCGCGCGCCCACGCCACGAGCACGGTCAGGGCGGCGAACACGACCGTGCCCACGGCGGGCCAGATACTGGCGGCGCGCAGCCACCGGAAGGTCTCGCGCAGCTGGTCGGCGCGGTCGGCGGAGATGAGCGTGATGTCGGTGTGCTGGACCGGAATCCGGTCGGCGAACGGCACCCCGTTCCCCTCCAGATTCCGTTTGACCTGTTGGGTGACGGGTGCCAGGTCGATGGTCACGGCCTGGCCGGTGTTGCCGTTCAGGGCAGCGGTGACGGCCTCGTGGGCGGTGTGGTTGGCGGTGTTCCACGCGGCCCGGAAGGCGTCCGTGGTGGTGAAGGACATGACCGCCTGGTGGAGGAAGTCCCGCACGGTGCTCTGGAGCGGACCGGCGTCGATCTGCTGCATCGTCGCATCGGTGATGAGGTCGCCGACGGTGCTCTGCACATGCGGGTCGGCGGCGAGCGGGGCGACCGCGGCCACGTAACGGTCCGTGTTGTCGATCTCCAGATCCACCCAGGCGGAGAGCGCGCTCAGCGGGACGAGCACGGCGAGCAGCACCAGCACCACCGCCGCCGTGACCGCCGAGAGATACGTCCGCATCCCTCCAGGGAATCCCGTACGGAGGCGGTGCGCTGCGGGCCGTACGCCATCCGAGTTGCCGGGCGGCGCGGCGGGGTGTGCTCTGGAGGGACGAAGAGGGCGACGGAAGGAGTTCTCCGCCATGGCCACTCATGCAGCGATGCCGACACGCGGACGGGCCCGGAGACGGTCACGTACACGTCAGCACAGCGCGACCACCTGGGCCATTCCCGTCACGCTGGGTGCGGCGTACGGCCTCTACATGTCGTTCATCCTCCGCAACCACGGCGCGAGCGGCGGCCGGCAGTTCTGGTACGGCCTGATCACCGCGGTGGTGCTCGCCGTCCTGTGCTTCGCGCTGGGCCGGATCCAGCACACCCTGCTGCCCCTGGTGCGGGGGTTTGCGTACGGCGCGCTGACGGCCGCGGCGATCGGCCTGCTGGTCGGGGTGACCGGTTCGAGTGTGCTGCGGTCCTCGGCGCTGGGACTGGCGGTCGGCCTCGGGATGTTCATCACGACGTTCTACATCTTCTACACGCACGAGCGGACGTGAGCGCGCTCCCGGCGCATCGGGACATGAGGACGGGCCCGCGCTCGGCGCGGGCCCGTCCTCATGTCCTTCTGTCGCGCTCAGTCGCGTACGACCGTCACCGGGCATGGTGCGTGCTGAGTGACGTGGAGGCTGACCGAGCCGAGCAGCGTCGCCTTGAAGCCGCTGTAGCCGCGCGCCCCGACGACCAGCAGGTTCGCGCCCTTGGCGCGTTCCAGCAGGGACTGGGCCGGGTTGCCGATGACCACGATCTTGCTGACCTCGGCCGCGCCCTCGGCGCCCAGGGCCTCCTCCAGCGATTCGGTGAGGGCCACGGTCGCGACGGCCTGCGGGTCGAAGTCCTCCGGCATGCCCGGCATCATGGACGCCCAGCTCGTCGCGGGGTACTCCCAGCTGTTCACGGCCTCCACGGTGTCGCCGGTCAGTTCCGCCTGGCGTACGGCCCAGTGCAGCGCCTTGATCGACGACTCGGAGCCGTCAACGCCCACCACGATCCTGCCCATCTCTGCCTCCAGCTCGGTTCGGCTCAGTGCGCAGAGGCGTCGTGCGAGAAATCCCCGCACGACGCGTCTTTCATTCCAACTCTAATCAAACCGGACAGGGTTTGAGGCGGCGGGGCCACCTGGGCGGGCCCACTCGGCCGTGACCCCTCCGTCGTGACCGCTCGGCCATGACCACTCGGCCATGACCACTCAGTCGAGCCGCAGATCGGCGAGCTGCTGCTCGAACGGCACGACCTCGTCGTCGAGCCCGAGCGTCCTCGGCGCCCCGGAGACCGCCCGGCCACCCGCGATCATGGCGGCGAGCTCGCCGCCCGCGCGCCGGATGCGGGACGGCAGGCCGTCGGTGTACTCGTCGCCGGACGAGCCCCAGTCCTCCGACGCCGCGTACACGGAGGTCGGTACGACGGTGGCCCGCAGGTACGCGAAGAGCGGGCGCATCGCGTGTTCCAGGACGAGCGAGTGGCGGGCGGTGCCGCCCGTCGCCGCGATGACGACGGGCTTGCCGGTCAGCGCCGTGTTGTCGATCAGATCGAAGAACGACTTGAACAGTCCGCTGTACGAGGCGGTGAAGACGGGCGAGACGGCGATCAGTCCGTCCGCCTCCGCCACCTCCTTGATCGCCTGCTCCAGGGCGCTCGGCGGGAACCCGGCCACCAGGTGGTTGGCGATGTCGACGGCCAGGTCGCGCAGCTCGATCACCCGGACCTCGACCGTGCGGTCCTGTTCGGCCAGCAGGCGTTCGCGGGCGGCGCCGGCCAGCCGCTCGGCCAGCAGCCGGGTCGAGGAGGGGCTGGAGAGCCCGGCCGATACGGCGACGATCCGCAGGGGTTCGGTGGCGAACACGGTGGACGTGGTGGACACGGCGATCAGATCTCCTTCGTGGCCGTACGGGCGGCGGCGACGGCCGGGTGCACGGGGGCGGAGTCCGGGACTCCGGCCGGCCGCAGGTTGGCGAACTCCTTGCGCAGCACCGGGACGACCTCCTCGCCGAGGATGTCGAGCTGCTCCAGGACCGTCTTCAGCGGCAGTCCCGCGTGGTCCATCAGGAACAGCTGGCGCTGGTAGTCGCCGACGGCGTCCCGGAAGGACAGGGTCCGCTCGATGACTTCCTGCGGCGAGCCGACGGTCAGCGGGGTCTGCTGCGTGAAGTCCTCCATCGAGGGCCCGTGTCCGTAGACCGGCGCGTTGTCGAAGTACGGGCGGAACTCCCGTACCGCGTCCTGCGAGTTCTTCCGCATGAACACCTGGCCACCGAGGCCGACGATGGCCTGCTCGGCGGTTCCGTGCCCGTAGTGCGCGTACCGCTGCCGGTAGAGGTTGACCATCTTCCTGGTGTGCTCGATGGGCCAGAAGATGTTGTTGTGGAAGAAGCCGTCGCCGTAGTACGCGGCCTGCTCGGCGATCTCCGGGGAGCGGATCGAGCCGTGCCAGACGAACGGCGGGACGCCGTCCAGGGGGCGGGGGGTCGCGGTGAAGGACTGGAGCGGCGTACGGAACTTGCCCTCCCAGTCCACGACGTCCTCGCGCCACAGCTTGTGCAGCAGGGCGTAGTTCTCGATGGCGAGCGGGATGCCCTGGCGGATGTCCTTGCCGAACCAGGGGTAGACCGGGCCGGTGTTGCCGCGTCCCATCATCAGGTCGACGCGGCCGTCCGCGAGGTGCTGGAGCGTCGCGTAGTCCTCGGCGATCTTCACCGGGTCGTTGGTGGTGATGAGCGTCGTGGACGTGGACAGGGTGATGTGGTCGGTGCGGGCGGCGATGTAGCCGAGCGTGGTCGTCGGGGAGGACGGGACGAACGGCGGGTTGTGGTGCTCGCCGGTCGCGAAGACGTCCAGACCGACCTCCTCCGCCTTCTGCGCGATGGCGATGGTGGCCTTGATCCGCTCGTGCTCGCTCGGTGTCCTGCCGGTCGTCGGGTCGGTGGTGACGTCTCCGACGGTGAAGATCCCGAACTCCATGGCGCCCGCCTCCGTTTTTGTTGAACGTTGAACTATGTGAACACACCCTACAACGGAACGCCCCCCTGACCTATTCCGCACCGGCGGGGCGGGCCGGGGCAGTGCATACCCTGGACACGCCGCGGAGGCCGGGTGCGCCCCTGTCGGACGGAGGCGGGCCGTGAGGCGAGGGCAGCGAGAGCGAGCACTGGAAGGAGCGCGGCACGGCATGCTGGGTTTCTTTTCGGTTCTGAATCAGCCGTCGGCGTCGGGGTTGGGGGTGGAACGGCGTGCGGTGTCGCTGATGCGGATCAGGATGCCGACAAGGGCCCAGTTGGCGATGACGGAGGAACCGCCGTACGCCAGGAACGGCATCGTCATACCGGTCAGCGGGATCAGGCCCGTCACACCCCCGGCGACGACGAAGACCTGCAGCGCGAACGCGCCCGACAGGCCGATGGCGAGCAGCTTGCCGAACGGGTCGCGGGCCGCGAGGGCGGTGCGTATGCCGCGCTCCACGATCAGGCCGTAGATCAGCAGGATCGCCATGATGCCCGTCAGGCCCAGTTCCTCGCCGAAGGTGGCGAGGACGAAGTCGGAGTTGGCAGCAAACCGGATGAGGTCGGAGCGGCCCTGGCCGAGGCCGGTGCCGAGGGTGCCGCCGGAGCCGAACGCCCACAGCGCCTGCATCGACTGCTCGGAGTGACCGTCCACGCCCTGGCGGCTGAGCAGGTATTCGCGCATGGGGTCGAGCCAGGCCTGGACACGTTGCTGGACGTGCGGCTCGAAGGAAGCGACGCCGACGGCGCCGACCGCGGACATCAGCAGACCGAAGACCATCCAGCTGGTCCGCTCGGTGGCGGCGTACAGCATGATGATGAACATTCCGAAGAACAGCAGCGACGTGCCGAGGTCGGTCTCGAAGACCAGGATCAGGATCGAGAGGAACCAGACGACCAGGATCGGGCCGAGATCACGGCCGCGCGGCAGGTACAGGCCCATGAAGCGGCGGCTGGCCAGGGCCAGCGCGTCGCGCTTGACCATCAGATAGCCGGCGAAGAAGACCGCGAGCACGATCTTCGCGAACTCACCGGGCTGAATGCTGAAGCTGCCGACGTGGATCCAGATCTTGGCGCCGTATATGTCGGCGCCAAGGCCCGGGACCAGCGGAAGCAGCAGCAGAAACAGCGCACCCACCATGGATATGTAGGTGTAGCGCTGTAGGACACGGTGGTCCTTGAGGAACATCAGCACCAGGACGAACAGCGCGATGCCCATCGCCGTGTACATCAGCTGCCGTGGCGTGGCTGTTCCCGCCTGCTTGATCGACTGCAGCAGCTCGGACTGGTCCAGCCGCCAGATGAGGACCAGGCCGAGTCCGTTCAGCAGCGTGGCCAGCGGCAGCAGCAGCGGGTCCGCGTACGGTGCGGACTTCCGTACGACGAGATGAGCGACCCCGGCCAGCAGGCCCAGGCCCAGGCCGTAGCTCAGCAGGCCGGACGGCACTTGGTTGTTGATGGCCAGGCCCACGTTGACGTAGGCCAACACCGGGATGACGACGGCGAACACCAGCAGCGCGAGCTCGGTGTTGCGGCGGCTCGGCGCGCCGACCGTGGATGTGTGGTGCGCCGACGTGTTCGTAGCACTGCTCATCGTGTGACAGAGCCCCTCACGGCTTGCCTACTGCTGACTGCTGACCGCACCGCGAGACGACCTTCTGCTCTTCCTTCGAGAGACCGGGGCTGGGAGTGGGTGCGGTAGCGGTCCTGGACGGGGATGGCGACATCGAAGCCGGCGGAGTCGGCGGAGTCGGTACCGCTGTGGCCTTGGATGCCGTCCTAGACGTGAAGAAAGCATGTGTGGTTCCTGTGGCCGTTGTACCGCTGGTGACCAGCAGCTCCGGGACAGGTCGGCCACGCCCGTCGATGCACCACCGCTCGGCCGGTGGGCCACCGGGCCTGGACGCCAACGAGTCCGCCGGCGGCAAGTACGGCGCGTTCGTGACGAACGAGCGCGTCCTCGACACCGAGAAGTACAGCGTCGACATCGTCGCGCCCGGTACGGGGCTGACGCCGAACTGCCCAGTTCCTCACCCGACAGCAAGCCGCCCATCTGTACGACAGCAGCCTGCCGGAGGGATCAGTTCTGCGTGCCGGGGCGCTGGGCGACTGGTCGTTCTGCTTTGAGGACTGCGGGGTCATGGGCATGATGCCAGGCCCCCTGTCCGCGCTGTCCTACGGCACGGAGACCTTCAGTGTCCTGCTGGGCGGGGACGGCATGAACGGCTTCGCTCACTGGCGTGACGGGCAGCGCACCGAGCGGTTCGAGCCCGGCTTCACCATCGCGTCCGCCCACGAGGCGTCGCACCGCGGCTTCGTCCACGATGGCCCAGAGCTGAAGCGGGTCAGTGGGCGCGCTGGCGGACCGCTGGGGGTACGGGGCGCGGCGCGGGCCCGGAAAGGTCGTGTGGGCGGAGTTCGGCTCCGTTAAGCTCGGCCCATGACCTCCGTACCGTGCCGAAACTGGTGGCGCTCCTTCTAGGAGCGGCCACCTCCATCTGCACGGAACAGGGCCGTTCGAAACGGACGGCCCTTTTCTCTGCCCTCGTACGGGTGCGGATGCCGGTGGTCCCGGCGGGCCGTCCTCCACGCAACCAGCACTCGCGAGGAGAGGAACCCCATGGGCAGCACCGTCACCACCGCACCGCCCGAGCAGCGCGCCACCGACCTGGAGGCGCGGATCCGGCAGGCCCCGGAGAAGTTCCGGGTGATGACCGGGGACCGGCCCACCGGGCCATTGCACCTCGGGCACTACTTCGGCACCCTCCACAACCGCGTCCGGCTCCAGGAGCTCGGGGTGGACGTCTTTGTGATCATCGCCGACTACCAGGTGCTCACCGACCGGGACGTCGCCGACCGGCTCGGCGAACACATGGAGGGGATGCTGCTGGACTATCTGGCCGTCGGGATCGACCCGGCACGCTCGACGGTCTTCAACCACAGTGCCGTGCCCGCGCTCAATCAGCTGATGCTGCCGTTCCTGAGTCTGGTCTCCGTCGCCGAGCTGAACCGCAATCCCACCGTCAAGGACGAGATCGTGCACTCCCGGCAGTCCGCCGTCAGCGGGCTGATGTTCACGTATCCCGTGCACCAGGCGGCCGACATCCTGTTCTGCAAGGGCAACCTGGTGCCGGTCGGGCAGGACCAGCTGCCGCACCTGGAAGTGACCAGGACCGTCGCCCGCCGCTTCAACGAGCGGTACGGGACGGTGTTCCCCGAACCGGACGCGCTGCTCTCCGCCGCGCCGCTCCTGCTCGGGACCGACGGCACCAAGATGAGCAAGAGCCGGGGCAACTCCATCGCGCTCGGCGCCACCGCCGACGAGACCGCGCGGCTGATCAAGGGCGCGAAGACGGATGCCGAGCGGCACATCACGTACGAACCCGAGGCCCGGCCCGGGGTGTCCTCGCTCGTGCTGCTGGCGGCGCTCTGCCTGGACCGCGATCCGCACGCCGTGGCCGAGGAGATCGGCGGCGGGGGTGCCGCCGCCCTCAAACGGACGGTGACCGATGCCGTCAACAGCCGGATGGCGCCCATCCGGGCCCGGCGGGCGGAGTACGCGCAGGACATGGCGTACGTACGGTCGGTGCTCCGGGCCGGCAACGAGCGCGCCCACGAGATCGCCGGGGCGACGCTGGACGAGGTGCGGGGGGTGATGGGCGGGGTGTTGTAGCGGCGGGCGGTCAGGTGGCGGCTTCCGGCCAGGCGCCCCGTGCCGCCACCTCCAGGATCCGTGCCGCGATGTTCCAGGCGTCGTCCGCGCCGCTGTGGTGGCGGCCCTCCAGGGGAGGCCCGCCACCTTCAGGGCCTGGGCCCGCCGGGCCCGGATGGGCGCCATCCGGGCCCGGCGGGCAGGGAACGGGGACGCGGGCCGGCACCCGGATCTCGCGGGCCGCACGGCCACCCGTGGCTCAGCGGTGCGTCAACGAGCCCCGCCTGCCGAGCAGTTCGGCCAGGCCCCGGCGGGTCGCGGCGATCACCACGCGGTCCTCGGGGCGCAGCACGTACCCGGGATGCAGGTCCCAGACCAGGCCCGACGGGCGGTCCGGGGACGCGGGGGCGGGCATGGCCAGGTCCGGGCGGCGGTCCTCGGGCGGGGTGGCGTCCAGGGCGAGGACGCGCCAGGAGCCCGCCCGGAACGCCTGCTCCACCGTGCGGCCCTCCAGCTGCCGATGCCCCGCGACCTCGATCGCCGCGAACAGCATCACCTTCCGCTCGACCGGGATCGCGCCCAGGATCTGCCGGCCCATCATGGCGACCGCGAAGGACGGGGCGGCCAGGTGGGAGACGGAACGGGAGCGGGTCAGGGCCTGCGGGTGGGCGGTGCGCAGGGTGCGGTAGACGGCGGTGGCGAACTCGTCGTCGAACAGGCGCAGGGTGACGCGTAGATCCGGCTTGACCGAGCGGGCGTACAGCGCGGCCTCCAGGTTGGTGGTGTCGACGCTGGTCAGGGCGAGGAGTGCGCGGGCGCGCTGGATCTTCGCCGCCTCCAGGACACCCTCCTGCGTGACGTCGCCGAGGACCACCGGCACGTGCAGCCGCCGGGCCACGGGGATGCCGCGCGCGTCCGGATCGTCCTCCACGCACACCACGGGAATGCCGAGCTCACGCAGCCGGACGAGGACCCGTGTACCGATCTTGCCGAGGCCCAGCAGCACCACATGGCCGGAGAGGCCGCGCGGCGGGCGGCGCAGGGACGATGCCGTCCGGAGCGAGCCGAAGGCCTCCAGCACACCCGCCACGAGCAGCGGCAGCAGCATCAACCCGGCGACACCGGAGAGGAGTTGGATGAGCTGGCGGGCCGTGGGGTCGCCGATCGCCGGGTCGCCCATCGCGAACAGGTCCAGCAGCGTCAGATACGCGGCGTGCAACGGGTCGTCGCCGGTGGTGAGCGTGGACGCGACGGCGAGGCCCAGCACGGCCAGCCCGACCCCCAGCGCCGACCAGCGCAGCCGCCGCGAGAAGAACTGGCTGAGCGGCGCTCCCCTGCCGCTCATCCGGGGCGACGGACCGGCCGGGCCCGCCTGGCTGACCGCTTCCAGGACGACCGTGCCGCGGCCCGTGGCAGCGGCCACCTGCCGTTCGTCGGGCAGGAGTTGGGGCCCTTCGTCGCCGCTGCTGTCGGAGCCCTCCGTGCCCGCCGGGTCGTGGGTGGTGGAGGAGAGCAGCGCGAGGGTGCACAGGCCGGGGTCGGCGGTCCGGCCGCCCTGGGGCGGGGTGCGTTCGGCGGCGCGCAGCAGCAGGCCCTCCGCCTGGATGACCTTGCTGGAGCCGGTGAGGGCGGTCGCCGCGAGGGCGGGCGCGGCGGTGTCGGCATCGGAGAGGACGGTGGTCGAGGTGTCCAGCGCGGCCCGGTCGAGACCGGGTGCGGCGACGGCGGCGGCCTGGTCGAGCAAAGTTTCCAGATACTGGCCCAGCTTGCGGTTGTAGAGCCGGATGACCAGCCGGAGACGGGGGTTGAGACGGCGGGCGGCCAGCGCGGCGCGGATGTTGCGCTCGTCGTCGTCGTAGACCAGGGCCAGCGCGGCGGCCTGTGCGACGCCGGCCTCCTCGAACACCTCGTCGGAGGGCTCCGCCGCCTCCAGGATGCGCACCGCTTCCACTCCGGCGTTGGTGTCGCCGCTCCCCGGAGCGGCGGGCCAGCTGGTCCCGCCGTTGCGGTTCATCGCCTGCGACATCCGGCCGAACAGGGCCGCCGCCCGGCCCCGCCCGGTCAGTGGCAGTTCCGGCCGGTGCTCGTCGCGTCCGGGCGGCAGGACGAGGGTGACCCGTTCTCCGTACACATAGCGCAGCTCGCCGGCGAGCCGCTGGGCCAGCGCGTCGTCGCCGCAGACGACCATGTGTCCGCTGAACGGGGAGCGTTGGGGCTGATGGGACTGTTGGGGAAGTGGAGGCACGGGACCCAGCATGCCTTGCTCCTCTCCGTCGCACCTGGCCGATCAGTGATCTTCCTCGGCGGCTTCGCGCGGCGGCGCCGCGTGCCGGGCCTGCGGGTTGGTGAGCAGATGGCGCGGGTCCGCGACCCGGACGATCGCCGACTCGACCGCCGCGATCCGGTCCGCGAGCAGCCCCAGCGCCGCGACCGCTCGCGTCACGGGATCTCCGTCCGGGCCGCCGAGCGTCTGCGTACGGACGTAGGCGGCGGTGATCGCGGACCAGCGCGCGGACTGTTCGGGGGTGAGACGGCCGCGCAGCGCGGCGAGTTTCAGGAGGTTGGACTCCGCACCGGTGGTCAGCGTCTGGGCCTCGCCCGCGTAGTGGTCGTCGATGACCTCGGACAGCTCCGCCTCGTTCATCACCGACACGATCCGCTCGGCGATCTTGTTCATGTTGCGGTACGAGCCCTGGAGCCGGAACGGCGGCTCGGTGCGCGTCGCGTCCGTCTGCGCGGCGGAGGCGATGTACGCGGCGTTCACGGCGAGGACCGTGTCCCGGGCCCTCAGCAGGTGGCGCAGGACCGCGACGATCCGGTCCACCTCGGCGGGTGTGTACGGGTGGTCCAGCCGGTCCGCGCCTGCTGCGGGTTCGGTGCCGGAAGCGAGCCGTACGAACAGCGCGAGATCCTCGCGGGACCGTCCGGCGAGCGGTGCCAGCACCGGGTTCGCGGTCAGCGCGTTCTCGATGAAGCTCAGCGCGAAGACGTCCTCGCGGCCACTCAGAACCTCGCCGAGGTTCCAGACGTCGGCCCGGTTGGCGAGCATGTCGGGGACCCGGAACGCCGCCCCGGACTCGGTGTACGGATTGCCCGCCATGCACACCGCGAACCGCTTGCCCCGCAGGTCGTAGCTGCGGGGTTCGCCGTCCCGGACGCCCTCGATCCGGCGGGTGGCGTCGCAGAGCGGGATGAACTTCTGGAGCAGTTCGGGCGAGGTGTGCTGGATGTCGTCGAGGTAGAGGAGCGTGTTGTTGCCCGCCTCCAGGGCGAAGTTGATCTTCTCGATCTCCTGGCGGGCGGTCGCGGAGCGCGCCTGTGCCGGATCGAGGGACGTCACGTCGTGCCCGAGGTTGGGTCCGCTGATCTTGACGAGGACGAGGCCGAGCCGGTCGGCGACGTACTCCATGAGCGTCGTCTTGCCGTAGCCGGGCGGCGACACGAGCAGCAGCAGGCCCTGCGAGTCGGTGCGCCGGTCGGCGTCGGCGGTGCCGATCTGCTTGGCGAGGCTGTCGCCGATCAGCGGCAGATACACCTCGTCCAGCAGCCGGTTGCGGACGAACGCCGACATGACGCGCGGCCGGTGGTCGTCCAGCCGCAGCCGGGTCCGCTCGGTGGTGACGAGCGCGGTGCGCAGGCGCTGGTAGGCGCGGAAGCCGGGCACGGCGGTGGTACGGAACTCGGCGGCGCGGGCGAGGAGTTCGTCGAGGCGGACGGTGAGCCGGCCCCGGTCGACGCGCGGGTGGGTGCCGAGCAGGCCGTCCACGGTGGCGGTGAGCGGCGCCTCGCACTCGTACCGCGCGAGCACCGGCTCCGGGCAGAGCTCCACGGCGACGGCCTCCGCCAGATCGCCCGCGTCGGTCTCCGTGCCGCTCGCGGCGGCGTACGAGGCGAGCCAGCCCTCGACCAGCTGGCGCCGGGCCGGGAGGTCGTCGCGGAGGGCGGCGAGGTCCTCGTCGTACGCCGAAGAGCCCGTCGCACGGCGGAACTTGTCCAGGAACTCCACGACGGCGGCGCTCGTGACGAATCCGGCGGGGCCGCTCGTCAGCTCCTCGAAGAGGTACGCGGCGACAGCCCGGGAGGCATCGGGGCCGGACGCGTCGGACCGGGAGGGCCGAGATTCTCCTCCCCCGGAGTCCCCGCCCCGGGAGCCGTCGGCCCGGATGACGTCCGCCCACTCCTCCTGAAGGGCCGCGATGGCCGGGGCGAGGCCGAACGTCTCGCGGGCGCGGGCCAGCGAGAGGGCCCGACGGGTCCAGGAGGCGCGCCGGGACTCGTCCGTCCCGTACGCCCAGAAGAGCTGCGCCGCCGCTCGTACGGTGGGCGGGCAGCGCAGCAGGCCGGCCCCGGCGTGCAGCGCGAGCAGAGTGGTGAGGATCGCGGTGGCGTCCTCGTCGTGGACTCCGCGCTGGTAGCCCTCGTCGTACCCGGATGCCGCCGACTCCCTCACCAGTGCGGCCAGTTCGTCGGCGTCCAGGCCGGCAAGCGTGTCGGCGCCGCGCTCGTCCAGGAGCCGGGCGGCCAGGTGTTCGGCGCGGTAGACCTGCGGGGACTCGGAGGGCAGCGTCCGGTCCCAGTACGGGCGGGTCGCCTCGAACTCCGGGTCGGTGACCGGCGCCCGGTAGTCCGTGCCGGTGAGCGCGAACGCCAGCCGGTCCCCGTGCGGGACGAGCGTCAGGTCGAACGGCTGGGTGTTCACGGCGAACCGGTGCCGGCCGAGGCGGATCGTGGCGCCGCCGTCCGCGTACAGCTCACTGCGGTCACGGAGTGCTCGCCCGGCCTCCTGCCGGGCGGCCAGCAGCTGCCCGTCCAGCTCCTCGGCGCGCACCGGGTCACCGAGTTCGCGCAGCTCCTGCGCGGTGCGGCGGACCTTGGCGACCATCGGGTCGGAGGCGAAGTACGTGTGGACGGCGTCCAGGTCGGGCAGGGCGGCCAGCCGCCGGGAGACCGTCTCCAGGACCCGGGCCGCCGAATCCGCCAGCCGCTCCGCCCGCCGGGCACGGGCGTCCTGCAAGGTCTGCTTGCGGGCCGAGAACGCCTCGTAGACCTCCGTGCGCCGCTCGGCCAGCTCGGCGAGGAAGTCGTCGAACTCCGCGAACCGCGACTCCAGGTTCTCCAACTGGAGGAGCAGTCGGGCGAGTTGATCGTCACAGGCGTCCGGGGTGTCCGCCGCGGCCAGCGCCCCCGTGACGGCCTGCCCGAGCAGCGCGAACTCGGCCGCGAACTCGGCGCGGCCCTCGTGGTCCAGGAGTTCACGGCGGCGCGCGTCGAGGGTGGCGCGGGCCCGGTTGACCCCGCCGAGGACCTCGGCGATCCGTTCCAGGATCGACGTGCGGACCGTCGCGTCACCGATGTCGAGCCCGGCGACGACGTCCGTGACGGTGCCGAGGCCCTCCGTCATCTCTGTCAGCCGGTCGCCGAGCGCCGTCGCGTCCACGACTCCGGTGAGCGCGGACGCCTCGGCGGTGAGGCGGGCGATGTCCTCGTGGTAGCCGGCGAACGCGTCGTCGCGGCCGAGGAACGCGACGGCGCGCCGGGCGGCCGTTTCGATGTCCTCGGCCGTGGCGGCGGTGAGTTCGGCGATCCGCTCGGTGTCCGCGTACCGCATCTCGGCCAGCGTCGCCAGATGACCGTGCGCGCGGCGCAGTTCGGTGATCCGGTCGATCCAGGCGGCGGCCGAGCCCGGGGCCTCGCCCCGGATGCGGCGGACGAGCGCGGTGAGCCGGTCGGCCGTCTCGGTGAGTGCGTCGGCGGCCTGCCGGGTCAGCTCCCGCACCGTCTCGAACTCGCCGAGGACCTGCTGCGCGGTGTCCCGCAGTTCAGCCAACGGTTCGGCGAGCGAGCCGAGTTCGGGATCGGTCAGCCAGTGGTAGCGGTCGCGGGCGCGGGCGCAGTCCGCGACGAGCCGCGCGTACACGGCGGCGGTCGGAGTCGTCTCGGCGGCGCTGTGCGCGAGCGCGAGGCAGTCGGAGATGCCGCGCACCAGGTCGGCGTTGCCGACCCGGGCGAGGGGGCCGCTCCCGGCCGGGCGGGAGGCGGCGTAGGTGTCGGAGACGTACGGGGTCTGCCAGCGCTGCAACGGATGGACCCGGGCCGGTTCGTCGCCCGTGGCGCCGGCCCGCAGGAGGACCAGCGTGCCGGAGTCCAGCAGGGCGTGGCCGCGGCCCTGGAGGGGAGTGGCGACCTCCTGCCGGATCAGGTTGTAGGGCAGGAGCAGACTGCGGCCGTCGTCGGGGGAGCGGAAGACGTAGAGGACGTCCTCGCCGTTCGGGGAGCGGACCGTGCCCTCGAAGACCGGGTCGGTGAGCGGTTCGGCGATGTCGAAGGTCTTGGCGGTGCCGGTGGTGAGGTAGTAGCCGCCGGGGAAGATGATCCCCTGGTCCTCCGGGAGCCGGTGGCAGGCGGGCCCGATGAGGTCCAGGCGCAGGACCGTGCCGAGCAGCGAGTTGAAGACCAGGTGACGCCAGGACTCCTCGTTGTACGGGCGGACCCGGAGCAGGACCAGCGGGCCGATCACGGCATGCTCGACGTCCGCGTCGGCGAGGGACTGGAGGGGTTCGGAAACCGGCTCCTCGTAGATCCCGTCGGGGGTGTCGGTGTCGTTGACCGTCTTGACGGTGAGGGTGCCGCCCAGCGTGTCGACGAACAGGACGGCGCCCGTGCCGTCGCCGTCGCCGCCCACCGCGATGTGCGGGTGCCGGCCGAGAACGTGGGACTCGCGGCCCGCGACGGTCCAGCTGAAGTCGTGCGACGGCGGGAAGACGTGGTCGCGGTCGCCGCGCGCGTCGCGGAACGCACCCGGCGAACCGTCCGCGGCCAGCGCCCAGCGCAGCACCCGGATGCCGTCGGCGCTCTCCCCGGTACGGAAGACGGCGAGCAGCCGGCCGTCCACCCGGCGCAGCCGCAGGAGCCGGGCGTCGCGGTAGTAGCGGTGCAGGGCGGTGAATTCGCGTACGAAGGCCTCGTCGTCGAGCAGGCCGCCCCCGTCCGCGGGCACTTCCTCCAGCTCGGGGCCGTACAGGGCGAGTACGTCGCCCACCCTGGCCGGGTCCGCCGCCCCCGGCCCCCGTTCGAACCCGAACAGCAGCCGGCCGCCGACGGCCACCAGATCGCGGGGTACGGATGCCTGCTCGGTACGGATCTGCTCGGTGCCGGTCAGCCGGAGCTCGGTCGAGCCGAACTCCTCGGTGCGCCGCGCGTTCAGCGCCTCGGCGCGGCTCGCGAGTTCGGCTGCCCGGTCGTTCAGCCGGCGCCGCAGCACGTCGTACGTTCCCGCGTCCACGGGGCCGCCGGCGGCCGGTGCGGTTGTGGTGTCGGGTTCCATCCGTGCGACTCTCCCTACAAGGTGTGCGGTGCGGGCCACTCAGCCCGTCCGGCGTTTGAGGACGGACGGTTCGCCGGAGCAGGCCCGGCTCACTGAACGGTCCGGCAAAATCGAGCCCGTCCGGCGAGCGAGGACAAAGCGGCCACCGGACGGGCTCGGGTCGGCCCTACGCGACCGGCGACCCGTTGCGCGGGGCGGGCACGTCGGAGGCGGCCACCCCGGGCACCCCTTCCGCACCCCCCAGCGCGGACACCGGCACATCCGCCAGTCCCAACTCCCGGGCCGCGGCCAGCAGCTGCTGCACCTGCCCCGGCGCGACCCCGGTCCCCGGCGCCCGCATCATCCGCATGAGCAGCGCCGACACCGTCAGGTTCTGCACGTCGCCCGTCGACACCGATCCCAGCACCCGCGTCAGATCGTCCGTGAACGACGACGTGCCGTTCAGCCACGGCCCCACGAGCGCCTTCGCCGTGTCCGAGTTCTCGACGAACCCGTCGAAGCTCTTGCCCATCGAGATGGACGAGACGAGCCGGTCGAAGAAGACCGACTCCCCGCCGACGATGTCGATGTCGGCGTTCTCCAGCCCCGTGGCCAGCACCGTCGCCTGCGACTCGGCGACCTGCCGCTGCACGTCGAGCCCGGCCAGCCGGATCTCCTTCTCCGCGGCGAGCCGCAGCCGGTACTCCTCGTGCCCGCGCGAGGCGTCGTCCAGCGCCGCCATCGCCGCGGCCTTCTCGGTGAGCCCCGCCGCCTCGGCCTTCAGCTTCTCGCCGATCATCGCCGCGTCGGCCGTGGCCTGGGCCTGCATACCCTCCGCCGCGGCGAGCGCCTTGAGCCTGGACCCCTCCGCCTCGGCCTTGAGCCGGGCGGACGTGGCCTCGGCCTCGGCGAGACCGGTCTTCTCGATGACGTCGGCCTCCGCGTCACGCACCTGGACCTCCGCGAGGCCGGGCGCCGCGGACTCCGCCTGGATGCCCTCGGCCAGCCGCAGCTTGGCCTGTGCGTCCAGGTCCGCGGTCTTCAGCCGGGCCTCGGCGAGCGTCAGCTGCTCGGCTGCCAGGTGGGTGGCCGCCGCCTCGGCGGCCTCCGCGGCCTTGATGTCCTTGACCAGCTTCTCCTGGGCCTCCGCCTCGGCGGCGATGATGACCGACCTGCGGGTGCGCTCCGACTCCTCCACGGCCCGCAGCGTCTTGATGGACTCCTCCTGCTCCGCGACCGTACGGTCCACGGCGATCCGCTCCCGGATCACGTCGGCGACCTCGCGGCGCTCGGCCTCGACCTCCTTCGTCGCGGCGATCCGGTCGAGTTCGGTCTGCCGCTCGCGCCCGATGACCTCGATCAGCCGGTCCTTCTCGATGCGCTCGTTCTCCACGGCGATGACCCGCTCGCGGTTCTTCTGCGCGACGGCGATCTCCCGGGCCTGGTTCTCGCGCTGGATGCCGAGCTGCTCCTCGGTGCGGATGAACGCGGTCTGGGCGCCGAGCCGTTCCTCCTCCTGGACCCGGGCGGTCGCGGACTCCTCGCGGGCCCGCAGCGTCTCGACCTCGCGGCGCTGCTTGATCTCGGCCTCGGCCTGCCGGCGCTCCAGCTCCAGAATGGTCTCCCGGGCGTCGACGTTCTGCCGGGTGATCTCCTTCTGCTCGGTGCGCTGGTACTCGTTGGTGCGGACGTGCTCGATCGCGGTCAGCTCGGTGATCTTGCGAATGCCCTGCGCGTCGAGGATGTTGCCGCCGTCGAGCTGTGTCATGGGCGTCTGCTCAAGGAAGTCGATCGCCGCGTCGTCGAGGTGGTAGCCGTTCAGGTCCGTGCCGATGACCCGGATGATCCGGTCCCGGAACTCCTCACGCTTGGTGTAGAGATCGACGAAGTCCAGCTGCTTGCCGACGGTCTTGAGCGCCTCGGCGAACTTCGCGGCGAAGAATTCCTGGATCGCCACCTTGTCGCTGGCCCGCCCCGTACCGATGGACTGGGCGACCTTGATGACGTCCTCGACGGTCTTGTTGACGCGGACGAAGAAGGTGATGTGGATGTCGGCGCGGATGTTGTCCTGGCAGATCAGTCCCTCGCGCCCGGTGCGGCGGATCTCGATGGTCTTCACCGAGATGTCCATGTACTCGGCCTTGTGCAGCACCGGCAGGACGACGGCCCCGGTGAAGGTGACATCGACCTTCTTCGTCTTGGAGATGATCAGTGCCTTGCCCTGTTCCACCTTGCGGAAGAGCCGGCTGATGACGAGGAGCAGGGCGACGGCGATGAGCAGAACGACGGCTACGAGCACACCGAAGCCCAGGGTGATGGCATCCATGGCAGTCCTTGGCAGCTGATGAGAGGAAAGTGAAGAGGCGGGTGGGTCCGCCGGACGGTTTCGGCGCGGCGGTACCGGCGAGACGTTTCGGCAGGGCGGTACCGGCGCGGTGGCGGTGGCAGGAGGGCAGTCGGGCAGACGGGCAGACGGGCAGACGGGCAGGTCAGCCGGAGCGTGGTGGTCCCGGATCCAGCGCCTTGTCGTACGGCGAGACCCAGAAGAACTCGCCCTCGTCGTCGTACGCGTACAGGAGCCCGGCACTGCCCGAGGTGAGCGCGGTGAGTTCCGTACCGTCCGCGTCGTGCGCGCCCTTCGCGCCGTCCGCGCCATGCACGGCATTCGCCGAACCGAGCAGTCTGACCTGGACGATCGCGGTGGAACCGTCGGCCGCCGCGACCTCGGCCTGGCCGAAGTCGGAACTGACGGAGCCCGTACGGATGGTGCAGATCCGGCCGAGGAAGTCCTGTCGCGACGGAGGTGGCTCCTCCGGGAAGCGCCGGCGCACCAGGCGCACCAGCACGCGCGTCACGGTCCAGGAGATCAGCAGCGCCCCGGCGAGCACGGCGCAGGCGAGTCCGGCGCGGGTGAGGCCGGTGACACCGCTGCGGTGCAGCAGGACCGTACCGGTCAGACTCGTGAACCAGCCGACGACGACCATCACGGACACCGTGACGGTGACCGGCACTCCGCCGGCCCCGGCCATGCCGGTGCCGAGATCCCCGTCGAAGGAATGGTGGTCGGCCGCGCCGACCAGTACGAGGAGCCAGAAGAAGACGACCACGGCCAGCGCGGCGCCGAACAGGACGGCCGGAAAGGCGGTTCCCGCGTTCAGGAACTCCTGCATCGGTCCACCCCCTGTCTGTTCGTGCGGGCGATCTTCGTGCGGGGTTCGTTCGTGGGAGGCGATCCGGTGGTGGGTGACTCCGGTGCTGTGGCGCCGCGCATCGCGGTGCCACAGCAGCCGGATCTCCCCCGTACCCCCGTACCCCCGTATCCCCCGTGTTCCCCCGTGTGGTGCTGACCGGATCGTCTCAGTCGGGGCCGTCCGTCGCACTGCCGGAATCCGGCAATCTTTATAGGTCCTTGATGCCGGGCACCGGCACCGGCCCTTATGCGTTGAGTGGGTGTCGACGTCGTGCCAGGACTTGAGGAGTGCTCGTGCCGGAGCCGGAGATTCCCGACGAGTATGTGGAGGACTACGCCCGCATACTGGCCGATGTAGCCGCCACCGGCCGCCGGTTGACCCGGGAGGAGCTGGAGGCGCGCCGGTTGCTGGGCCGGGAGGCCGCCGAGGCCGGATTCCAGTTGCGCGCCCTGGTCGGCCTCCATCTCGCGGCGACCCGTACCGCCTGGCCGCGCACCGCCTCCACCGACGCCGCGTCCACCGACTGCGTGCTGGCCGCGGTCGAGCAGGCCGTCGACGCCTTCGCCGAGGGCTTCGAGCGGGCCCAACGGCTCACCGTGCGGCGCGAGGAGGCGGCGCGGCGCGAGTTCATCGACGATCTGCTGTACGGGCGCAGTGATCTGGGCCGGCTCGCCGAGCGGGCCACCCGGTTCGGGCTGCGGCTCTCGCGCGCCCACGCGGTCGCGGTGGCGACGGGCCCGGAGGCGTACACGGAGACGGACTCCGTGCCGCGCGTCGTCGAGGCGGCGCTCCTCGCGCGTTTCGGCGGCCGGAAGATCCTGATCACGACGAAGGACGGACGGCTGGTCTGCATCGCCCCCGCCAGCCAGCCCGATGTCCTGCGGTATTTCGCCAAGCAGGCGCACGCGGCGACGGACGGCGGCCGGGTCGCGGTCGGCCGCCCTCACCATGGCCCCGGGGGCGTGGTCCACTCCTACGACGAGGCGCTCGAAGCGCTCGACCTGGGGGACCGGATGGATCTGGACGAGCCGGTGCTGTACGCCGCAGACCTGCTCGTCTATCCGGTACTGACCCGGGACCGGCAGGCGATGGTCGATCTGGTGCGCAGTCAGCTGGGCCCGCTCCAGCAGGCCCGCGGCGGTGCCGAGCCCCTCCTGAAAACGCTCACGGTCTACTTCGACGCGGGCTGTGTGGCCGCGGAGACGGCGCGCCGGCTGTCGCTGAGCGTGCGGGCGCTGACCTACCGGCTGGAGCGGATCCAACAGCTGACCGGCGCCGATCCGTCCGACCCGATGCACCGCTACACACTGCAGACGGCGGTCATCGGCGCCCGGCTGCTGGACTGGCCGGCCAAGGAGGTGTGACAGCGGGCCTGTTCCAGGAGGCCGGGGCCCGGAAGAAGGTGGCCGGAGGTGCGCATCGGGGGGAGTAGCGCACCTCCGGCCTGCCGGGCGCGGACCGCTGGTCAGTCGGTCCGCGGTCTTCCGGCGGTACGGGGCAGGGCGGGAGGGGCCGGGGGGCCGGCCGACGGGCCGCCCTGCAGGGGAGAGACCTACAGGTCGAACTCGTGCGGCGGAAGGTCGAGCGCGAAGCACGCCTCCCGCACAACGGCCTGCTCCGACTTGTCGAAGTCGCCGTCGGCACCGCCGATCACGATACCGATCTGGATGACGGCACGGGCCTCGGCGGGCTTCTTCTTCGCCTTGCCGATCTCCTGGAGCACGCTGACCTTGCCGAAGGCGAAGTCGGCGGTGAGCTTGTTCACGTAGTCGTTGAAGCGGCGCTGCAGATCGTCCGCCGGGAAGTTCTGCAGGACCTCGTTGGAGGAGATCAGTGAGGCGACGCGCTGGCGCTCGGACGGGTCGATGGAACCGTCGGCGGCGGCGACCAGGGCGCACATGGCCATGCTCGCGTCGCGGAACGCCCCGCTCTTCAGGTCGTTCTTCTTTGCTTCCAGCTGCGACTGCATCGACGAAGCGGATTCCTTGATCCGATCCCACAGTGCCATGTCGTCTTCTCCATACGTTGCGTTGCGTTGTGTTGCCGGAATGAGAACCAACTCTACAGACGTGTAGAAGTTAGCAGGGCGGGTGCCCGCTGTGTCCCGGAAACAGCAGTAAGTAGGATGCTGCGACGCCGCGGCTGACGCGGTATCGCAGAAGGGCGGATCAGATGGACTCGGCCAGGCCCGGCCACCCACCGGACAACGAACCGCCCCACGAAGAAGTGCCCGACCCGGTACGCCCCTATGCGGCACGCACCGGCCGCGTGGGCCCGGACACCCGGCGGCTTCGCCGGCGCGGGCAGGGCGAACTGGAGTCCCAGGTCCTCGCCGTACTGCACTCGGCGAACGGCCCCGCGACCGCCGGCTGGGTGCAGGAACACCTCGACGGCGCCCTCGCGTACACCACCGTCATCACGATCCTCTCCCGCCTCTACGCGAAGAACGCCGTGACCCGGTCCCGCGAGGGCCGCTCCTACACCTGGACGTCCGCCTCCGACGAGGCCGGTCTGGCGGCCCTGCGGATGCGGCGCGTACTGGACGGCGAACGGGACCGGGACGCCGTGCTCGCCCACTTCATCTCGGCCCTCTCCCCCGGCGACGAGGAACGGCTGCGCGCGCTCCTGGCGCGGGCGGCGGCACCGGACGACCCCGGTGAGCCGGCCGGCCCGGACAGTCCGTGCGGTCCGCGCGATCCGTCCGATCCGGGTAACTCCCCCGACGCGGAAGGCCGATAGCGGTCCGATGGGTCTCTTCGTCTGTCTGCCGCTCGTGCTCCCGCTGACCGCGCTGCCGGTCGCGCGCCTCGCCGAACAGCATCTGCACCCGCGCAGCGCGACTCTGCTGCTCACCGTCGTCGGCGCGCTGCTCGCCCTGTGCAGCACACTGTGCCTGGCCCTGCTGATGGTGGTCGGCACGGCCCAGCTCCCGGGCAATCCGCTGCCGGACGGCTGGTCGGACCCCGAGGTGCGGAACGCGGTGCCGTACGAGGTGAAGGCGGGCATCGTCGCGATCGGGGTGCTGGCGGCGGTGCTCGGGGCGTGCGGATGGACGGTGTACCGCCATGTGCGGCTGCGGGTCCGGGCCGGGCGCGCCCTGTCCGGATCTCCTTCCGTCACCACCGGCGACGTCGCGGTGCTCCCGGACCCGGAGCCGTACGCCTACGCGCTGCCCGGAAATCCGGGCCGGGTCGTCATCTCGACCGCGATGACCGAGTGTCTGGACGCCCGTGAGCGCCGGGCCCTGATCGCCCACGAGCGGGCCCATCTGGCCGCCCGCCACCACCGCTACCTGCTGGCCGTCCAACTCGCGGCGCGCGCCAACCCGTTCCTTCTGCCGTTGCGTACGGCGGTGGCGTTCAGCACCGAACGGTGGGCGGACGAGGAGGCCGCGCGAGCGGTCGGCGACCGGCGGGTGGTGGCCGTCGCGGTCGGCAAGGCGGCACTCTTCTCGCACGGGGCGCCGGACGCCTCGGTCGGCTTCGCTGCCTTCGCCGCCGCCGGCCCTGCTTCCGCCGCCTCCTCCGCTCCTGCCCCGGACTCGGCTACCGCTTCGACGGCGGGCCCCGTACCGCGCCGGGTGGCGGCGCTGCTCGCCCCCGTTCCGCAGGCGCGGCTGTGGCCCCCGTCGTCCGCCCATGCCGCCCTGGCACCGCTCGTCGCAGCGGCGGGCACGACGAGCTCGGCGCTGTCGTCGCTCAACGCGACGGTGTCGCTGGTACAGATCCTGCACGCGGCGACCCCGCTGTGAGCCGTACGAAGCAGCCGGGCGCCGCCGCGCCGCCGCCGTTTCGGCTCAGTCGGCCGAGGAGGCGAACTCTTCCTGCGCGGCGGGCGCCGGAAGGCCCGCGGGAACGCTGTCGCCTTCCTTGACGCCGACTCCCTTACCGCCGGTTCCCGTACCGCTGCTTCCCGTACCGCTGCCGCCGTCCCGGCCCCGCCACGCCTGGATCCTGCCCGCGACCGGCTGGGTCCAGCGGGCGGTGAGCGGTCCGACGATGACGAGGATGAGGACGTACGCGGTGGCTATCGGCCCGATACGCGGCTCGGTCGCCACGGCCAGACCGGCGATGACGATGGAGAACTCACCGCGGGCGACGAGCGTTCCACCGGCCCGCCACCGCCCGCGCGAACCGATCCCGGCCCGCCGAGCCGCGTACCATCCGGTGCCGATCTTGGTGAGGACAGTGACGACGGCCAGCAGTGCCGCCGGGAGCAGCACCGGCGGAATCGCGGACGGATCGGTGGAGAGTCCGAAGAACACGAAGAAGACGGCGGCGAACAGATCCCGCAGCGGCGTCAGCAGTTTGCGCGCGCCCTCGGCGACCTCGCCCGAGAGCGCGATCCCGACCAGGAACGCCCCGACGGCCGCCGAGACCTGCAACTCCTGCGCCACACCGGCCACCAGCACCGTCAGCCCGAGCACCACCAGGAGCAGCATCTCCGGATTGTCGGAGGAAACGGCCCGGCTGATCAGCCGCCCGTGCCGCAGCGCCAGGTAGAGCACGAACCCGACGGTGCCGAGCGCGACCAGCAGCGCGATGCTGCCCCCGGCGAATCCCACGCCCGCGAGCATCGCAGTGAGCAACGGCAGGTACACGGCCATCGAGAGGTCCTCGATGACCAGCACACCGAGGATGACGGGCGTCTCCCGGTTTCCCAGCCGCCCCAGGTCGGTGAGCACCTTCGCGATGACCCCGGACGACGAGATCCAGGTGACCCCGGCCAGTGCGACGGCTCCCACGGGCCCCCATCCGAGCAGCAGCGCGGCCACCGCCCCCGGGGTCGCGTTGAGCACGAAGTCCACGGCACCGGAGGGGTATTGGGTCTTGAGACTGGTCACCAGTTCCGATGCGCTGTACTCCAGGCCGAGCAGGAGCAGCAGCAGAATGACGCCGATCTCGGCGCCCACGGCGGTGAATTCCTCACTGGCGCCGAGCGGCAGGAGCCCGCCTTCCCCGAAGGCGAGCCCCGCCAGCAGATAGAGCGGAATCGGCGAAAGGCCTATCCGCCCGGCGAACCGCCCGATGATGCCCAGTCCCAGAATGACGGAGCCGAGCTCCACCAGCAGTGCGGTCGTGTCGTGCACGGTCAGCCCTCCGCAATAATCTCGGAGAGCGCATCGACGCCCTCCCTCGTACCGACGACGACGAGCGTGTCCCCGATGGCCAGCCGGAAGTCCGGCCCGGGTGACGGATGCACACTGTGTGTCCGCAGCACGGCCACGATCGAGGCCCCCGACCGCGTCCGCGCCTTCGTGTCACCGAGCAGTCGCCCGCCGTACGGGGAGCGCGTCCCGAGCGGTATGTGCTCGGTGACGAGATCGATGCCCTCGGTCCGTACCGCGTCGATGGGCGCGGCGTCGATGAGGTGTGCGAGGCCGGTGGCCTCCTGCGGTGTCAGGGGTACCGACAGGCGGCACGAATCGGGATCGTCCTGGTCGTAGAAGCCGATGAACCGCCGCCCGTCGTGGTGGACGACGACGGAGATGTGCTGTCCCGACTCGGTCGTGTAGTCGTACTGCACACCGACTCCGGGCAGCGTGGTGCGGTGGGTTCCCATGGCTTCCTCCCGAGTGGTGCGACGGCATGGCGACGCACTTGGTGATCTCTTTAGTTGCGCATTACTTTATCCGGAGGGTTCCACCGGTCCCGGCACACGCGCGCGGAGCGGGGCCCACGGCTACACTCGCCCGGGCCGGACGGCGGCCGGGGCCGCCGTCCGGGCGATCGCAGCAACCGGCGGAAGGGCCGAGAATGTCGCGTAGCCGAGAGCTCAAGTTCCGGGCGGTCACGTCGTTCCAGCGGCATGTCGCCAACCCGCTCACCAGGCGGTTGCCTTCCCAGACCCTCCTGGAGACGACGGGCCGCACGTCCGGCCTCCCGCGCCGCACCCCGGTCGGTGGCCGGCGCATGGGCCAGGCGTTCTGGCTGGTCTCGGAGTACGGCGAGAAGTCGCAGTACGTCCGCAACATCCGGGCCGACCCCCGGGTCCGGGTCCGGATCAAGGGCCAGTGGTACTCGGGCACCGCCCACCTGCTCCCCGAGGACGACGCGCTCGCCCGGCTCAAGGCGCTCCCGCGTGGCAACAGCGCGGCGGTGCGGGCCCTGGGGACGAACCTGCTGACGGTACGGGTGGATCTGGCGGAGTGACGCCGGGGCGGCGACCGCCACGAGCCGGGAAGTGCGTGTATCGGGAACGTACGCGCGCCCTGGACACGCTCGTGTCCGGGACATGCTCGTATCCGGGACATGCTCGTAAGCGGACATGCTCGTAAGCGGGACGTCCTCGTATCCGGGACATGCTCGTACCCGGGACATCCTCGTAAGCGGGACGTTCGCGGGCCCCGGACATGCGCGTGCCCGGCCGGTGCGGTGCCGGCCGGGCACGAACAGGGTGTCGGCCGGATCAGTCGGTGATCTCGATCTTCCCGTCGGGGGATGCCGCCGGGGACGCTGCGGGAGACGCGACCGCACCGTTCGAGGCCGACGTCACGGCTGCGGCACCGCCCTTGAGGTTCTTCAGCAGGGCTGCCAGGTCGACTCCCGTGGTGGAGCTGAGGAGTTCCATGCCCTGGGCGACGTTGTCCGTGACCGTGCGCGCCAACTGGCTCGCGCCGTCCGTGGAGATGACGGTCATCTTGTCGATGGCGCTCAGCGGCTCGGCCGCCTTGGCGACGACCTGCGGCAGCACCTCGACCAGCATCTGGAGCACGGCCGCGTCGCCGTACTGCGCGAACGCGTCCGCCTTCTTCTGCATGGCCTCGGCCTCGGCCGCACCCTTGGCCGCGATGGCCGCGGCCTCCGCCTCGCCCTCGATGCGCACGGCGTCGGCGAGGGCCGAACGGTGCAGCTTCTCGCCCTGACCGGTCAGCCGGGAGCGCTCGGCGTCCGCCTCGGCCTCCTTGACCTGGGCGATCCGGCGGGCCTCGGCCTCCTGCTCGGCCTGGTAGCGGGCGGCGTCGGCGGGCTTGCGGACCTTGGTGTCGAGTTCGCGGTCGGTGAGCGCGGCCTGGCGCTGGGCGACCTTCTCCTGCTCCTCCAGGACTTCCTGCTGGCGGGCCGCCTCGGCGAGCGGGCCCGCCGCGTTGGCCTTGGCCGCGGCGGCTTCCGTCTCGGCCTTGATCTCGGCCTGCTTGAGGTAGAAGGTCCGCTCGGCGATGGCGATCTCCTCGGCCGCCTTGAGCCGGGCCTGCTCCGAGGCGCGCTTGGCGATCGCCTCGGCGATGTCCGCCTCCTGCTTGGCGCGGGCGGCTTCGGGGCGGCCGAGGTCTTCGAGGTAGGAGCCCTCGGTGGTGATGTCCTGGATCTGGAAGGCGTCCAGGATCAGGCCCTGCCCGGAGAGGCTGGCCTCCGCCTCCTCCGCGACCTGGCCGGCGAACGCGGCACGGTCGCGGATGATGTCCTCGACCGACATCCGGCCGACGATGGCGCGCAGCGCGCCGGAGAGCACTTCCTGGGTGAAGCCGACGATGCCGTTCTGCTGCTGGAGGAAGCGCTGGGCGGCGGCCCGGATCGCTTCCTCGCTGCCGCCGACCTTGACGATCGCGACGCCTTCGAGGTTCGACTTCACTCCGCGCAGGGTGACGGCTCCGCGGACGGCCACCGGGATGTGCCGGCTGGACAGGTCGAGGGTGAACTTCTGCTGGACGAACGGGACGACGAAGACTCCGCCGCCGACGACGACCTTCTGGCCGCTGTTGTCGATGCTGGTGCGGCCCGTCACCGGGTCGGTCGACTTCTTGCCGCGGCGTCCGGTGATGATGAACGCCTCGCTGGGCCCGGCGACCTTGTAGCGGGTGATGACGACGAGGGCGAGCAGTATCAGGAGTACGACGACTCCGATGACTGCGGTCACGACTGGGCTCATAAGGGTGTCCCCCCTGCCTCCCTGTGGGGACGGCAGCTTGTTTTCGGACGGTGTACCGGCCTGCGGTGATCAGCGCTCGACGGGGCGGACCGTGACCGAGGTGGTCGACAGCGTGGCCTCCACCCAGATCTCGGTGCCGCGTTCGACCGGCTCCGGACTCTTCGCCGACAACTTCACGGTCTGGCCCGCCAGGCGCAGCAGGACCTCGCCGTAGCCGTCGGCCGGGATCGCGGTGACGACCGACCCGGACGTGCCGACGAGATCTTCGCCGCGCGGGGTGGTGCTGGTCTGGTCCCGCATCAGCGCCCGGCTGAATTTCCAGGTCAGCCAGGCCGCGACGATCCCGGCGAGCACTCCGGCGGCGGTCGCGGCGACCGTACCGACGCCGGTGGTGCCGAGCACGATCGCGCCGCCGAAGCCGAGCATCGAGAGGAAGCCCGCGATGACGGGGAGGGAGAGAAGGCCGTCGAAGAGGCCGTCCAGTACGCCCCCGAAGAGACCTTCGAGAATGCCGTCGAAGATCAGGGACAGGGCCAGCAGAACGATTCCCGCAATGCCGAGACCGAGAAACAAGGTCACGCGATCACCCTCCCCGATCCACGAATTCCATCGAACTGGCTGGATGATCCCATATACACCAGGCAACGGACACTGCCGGGTTACGGCAATCTTTTACTCGCCTTTGATGCCGGACGGCTGTTCGGACCCAGTTGTCCACAGCCTGTGGACGGTCCGGCCCCCCGGATTCTCGCCTCCCCGGGCGGACCACGACCGCCCGGAGCCGGTCCCGTTCGTGGTGCAGGGGCGGGGGAACGGGAGCACCCTGGTAGGGAGGTGATCGTCATGATGCGTACAGCAGTCGGGTGGCATGTGGAGATGGAATTCGAGGAGGACAGTCAGCGCACCCGTGCGGCCGCACTGGTGCGGCTTCCGGACGGGGCCGAGGTGCGCGCCCACGGATATGCGAGCCGTCACCCTTCCGACAAGCAGCAGGCGAGGGTCGGCGAGGAGATCGCGGGGGCCAGAGCACTCAATGAGCTGGCGATGAAGATGCTGACGAAGGCGCACGACGAGATCGACGAGGTGTCCGGCCGGACGTCGCACCCGCTGACCTGAGCCGGGATCGCGGAGCCCCGGGCATCCACCCGCCCGGGCCGCGTGTGGGCATCACCTGCGCCACCGGTTGATCCGGGCCGTCGCCGGAGGGACGACGCGTCAGCCCAGCTCCAGGCTCGTGATGCCGAAGAGGCCGGTGTGGTCGACGTCCGGTGACGGACCCGTGTACATCCGGGCGGTCTCGAACGACGGACTGAGGCCCAGCTCTTCCGCGAGGCGCACGGCCGCCGGGTTGATGTCGGTGCCGGGCGGGACGGGGAGACCGGCGGGCGGCCGGCCCTCGTAACGCATCGTCGTCCAGGCCGGACGGAAGCCGGATCTACGGTAGTTGGGCTGCTGCGCCACCACCCCGTCCAGTCCGACGTTGCGCCCGTTCAGCCGTGCCATGCCTGCCTGCCAGAGCCGGCTGCCGTAACCGTTCCTGGGCAGTGAACATAAGTTGCACTGGCACGCCCCGAACGGTCTTGGGCGCACTGGTCCTCCGCTTTCGCGTCCTGGTCGGCGACGCATATCCCGTATGCGGTCCGTCGCAGGTGGGCGGAATTCCTGCGACCTGGCCATGTGGGTGTGGCCAGAGGCGACGGGGAGGCCCCGAACCATCACTCCGGTGATACGGGGGCCCCGACTGCTGACGCCACACCCGGCGTCCCAGATCGCGTCACACTTACGCACATCCGCCAGGCGCGCCCACGGAACGTCGCGTCGTTCACTCAATCGTGCCCATGTTCGCCAAAACGAGGTACCGGACCAGCAGTTGTGAGCTCTGCCCGCGCAGCTCGGGGCGGGTGAGGTAGAAGCCGAGGAACCCATGGCCAAAGCCGTAGCGGATCACGGAGACGCAGGAGACCGGGTCGCCGTCGAGCCGGCCGATCAGGAATCCGCGCGGGTCGGCGGCGAAGAAGGCGTGACGGTCGGTCAGCCCGGGGTTCCAGCCCTCCGCGTGGGCCCATTCGGCCAGCGTGGTGAGGCCGTCGGCGCTTGCGGTGGTGATCTCGAAATTCGGCACGGGGCACCTGTACCCGCGGGCGATCGGTTCGACGCCCGCCCCCAGGCCGGTCGCCCGCGCCCGGATCACACGAGGAGGAACGCGCCCGCCGTCGCGGCCCCCAGCGACGCACCGGCGACCGTCTGCGCCACCGAGTGGTACCCGAGCGCGACCCGCGACCAGCACACCGCGACCGTCATCGCGTACGCGAGCAGCCACCACGGCGAGTGGACCGCGGCGGACAGCGCGACGACGGCCGAGGCGACCGCGGCGTCCACCGAGATCTTCCAGACCGTGTTGACGGCCAGGAGGATCACGGTCATCGCCCAGAGGGCGAGCATCGCCACGAGGATGCCGGTGGGGGCGCGGCCCAGGACCATCACCAGCGAACCGGCGCCGATGGAGCCGAGGATGACGAAGAAGATCGGGGCCCGCTTGGTGCGGTCGACGACATGGCGGTCGCCCCAGGTGCCGCGCCCGCGCTCCCATTCGATGTAGCCGGCGGGGACGAGTCCGGCACACAGGGCGCCGAGGAATCCCCAGAGGAGACCGGTCCAGTGACCGGCGGCGGCCAGACCGATGCCGAGCATGCCGACCAGCAGGACGTTGCGGGGCTGGAATATGTCGGTGACGGTGCGCGCGGTGCCGATGCGCGGCGACACGGGGGCGTCGGCGCTCTCGGCGGTGTCGGCAGTGCCGGTGGTGGTCATGCGGTCTCCTCCAGGGAGGGCGTGGGGGGCGTCCCGGTGGCGTCGGCGGTCGCCGCGGCCCCGGCGTGTTCCAGTACGCGCAGGGCCCGGTCCTCCGTGACCGTCCGGTAGGCGGCGGCCACCCGTACCAGCCAGGCCACCTCGCCGTCCTGGTCGGTGGCGTGCTGGGTCCCGACCGTGGCGGCGGTCGTGGCGGGCGCTCCGGCGTTCCTGGCCCGCAGCGCCGCCTTGATCCAGTACGCGTCGGCGAGCGGTCCGGCCTTCTCGCGGTCGGGGGTGCCCGCCGCGGCGGCGGCCTCGGCGGCCGGGAGCAGCGTGTCGGGGACGTAGTGGCGCAGTTTCTCGACGGCGTCGGCGATGTCCGCGACCCAGCGGTCGACGCGCAGGTCCGCGGGGGTGCCGAAGCGGGTCAGTTCGCGGGCCAGCGAGGCCGGGGGGTCGAAGGGCTGGTCGGGGAAGGCCGTCATCAACTCGCGCCAGAGGCCGTGCAGTTTGGCCTGGGCCCGCCACAGCTTCGCCCGGCGCTGCCCCTTGCCGAGGGCGGGGATGGACGCGCCCACCGCGAAGAAGGCGAACAGCACCACCTGCGCGGCCTCGGTGACCTCGTCGAACCGGAGGGCGAAGGACTCGCTCGGGGTGTCGACGACGCTGACCCACAGGAACAGGGTCCGGCTGACGGTGTATCCGACCCCGATGAACATGGCGAAGGTCATCATTCCGAGGCCCACGCGCAGATGGCGCGTCCCGGCACCGGCGGTGGCCAGCGCCCACTGGTACGCGCAGACGGCCGACGCGGCACCCAGGTAGAGATAGAACACGCTCATGTACAGCGTGGCGCCCCACTGTCCCGCGTGGTCGGCGACGAAGCGGTCCGAGGGCACGGACCGGTCGACGACGGTGAAGAACAGCACCGTCAGCAGGATCAGCGTGGCGATCGACGCCTTGGCCGCGACCTGCTGGATGGCGCGGGCGAACCGTACGTGCCGCGGGACGGTCCCGGCGTCGGGGTACCGGCCGTAGATCGCGACGATGTAGCTGAGGATCGCCAGGATCGCGATCGTCGCCGTGTAGTGCTTGATCAGGACGGCGAGGTCGGTGACGGCGCTGTCGTTGAGCGCGATACGCACGGCCCGGGTCTTGGTCCACAGGGCGGCGGCGAAGCCCGCGTAGCAGCCCCACAGGGCCCGGCGGCGCTTGTCTTCTTCGTCGCCCCACAGCGCGGCCGGCATGCGCCAGAGGGCGACGGCCGTCATCAGGGCCGCTACGAGATAGCCGGCGAGGTCGAGCGGGGTCACGGCGGAATCCTCGGGGTGGGAAGTGGGGGAGCTGCGGTGTCAGGCGCGGCGGAACAGGCCGCGGCGGCGGCTGGCGACGGGGCGGGAGAGGGAGTTGGCCAGCCGCCCCACCATGTCGTCGCTCGTGACGTCCCTGGCCATCCGGGGAATGAGCGACGCGCCGAACTCTGCCATGCGTTCGTCGTGGGTGTCGTACTGCGCGCGGGCCTGTACGCTGCCGTTCCCCGCCACGATCGCGTCGGCGATCGAGGCGGCCACCGGCGGCGCGCCGGTGCCGGTGGGCCGCGGCGAGGGGTCGGTTCCCAGGACCCGGCTGATCAGCGAGGTGTCGAAGACCGGCAGCAGCCGCCGCAGCTGTTCCGGGTCGAGCGAGGTGCCGTGGTCGAACCATTCGTGGCACAGCTCGTGCAGGATGACGTGCTGGGTCTGGTACGCGGTCGGCCGGCGCCGGTAGAGCACGAAGCTGGTCCCGCCGGTCTTCAGCCGCAGACCGCAGGCGGCGTTGACGCGCGCCAGCCGGTCGGGCATCTCGTGCAGCACGATGGTGCGGCCACGGGCCGCCTCCATGTTCGCCACCAGTGCGTCGACGGAGAAGGGTGCGGGGATGGGCAGGTCGGCCAGCCCGGCCTCGCACTCCTTCCGTAGTTCGCGCAGGGACATGCAGACCTACTTCTCCGGCGCGCCGTGCGCGGCGTCGCCGCCGCCCGTGTCCTGCCGGTCTCTGGCGTCCTCCAGCAGGGAGAGCGCGAACTGCAGCAGCTCCGGCGGGAGTCCGTCCGCGTCGACGCCGCGCCCGGCCAGTCCGCTGATCTCCCCCGTACGCCGCTTGGCGAGGAACTGCAGACCGGCGACGACGTCGTCGACGACCTCCGACTCCTCCTTGAAGAACCGCCAGTCGACGCCGAAGCCCAGGCCGAGCGCCTTGAGGATGTCCTCGGACGGCTGGGTGACCTTTCCGGCCAGGATGTTGGAGAAGTAGCTGTGCGAGAGGGAGCTGCCGCGCTCCTTGACGAGATCGGCGAAGACCCGCCCCGAGATCTTCTGACCGGGGAACGTCTTCTCCACCATGTACTCGACCTTCTGCTGCAACGTCCGCAGCTCCGGCATGCGTTCCTCGCCGCTGCCCATCCGGCCCCCCACGCATCCGTCCCCGTCCGACCGGTGCCGCACGGTCCTCGATTCCGTCAACGGGGTCGTACTGTAACGAACCCAGCCACGGCGTTATCGGCGCGGGAGGCGGAATCCTGGGGCGAACCAGGAGGCGGCGCGCGAGGCCGTACGGGAGTGGGCTTGCGTAAATACTCTAAGTCACTGTTAACTCGAAAAAACATGGGCAGGGGGCCACGAGGGGAGTCCCCTGCCCACGAAGTAGGCCCGAATAAAAGGGACATGCGCCACACATTGGTGTAGCCCTTCACGACGGGGGATGCGTGAAGGGCTACCCACTCATTATGGCTGCTGGTCAGGTCGGCATCAACTGACCGCACAGTCAGTGGGACGACGGGGTTGAAGAAATCCGGAAGTTCCGGACGGGCGGAGCGCGTTCGGCGATCCGGACGGCCCCGGGCCGCCGACCGTGCGCCGGCAGTTCGGGTCCTTCCTCTCCCTCGTCCGCTACCGCCCGCCCGCGACCCGCAGCACCGCCCCCGTCACGTAGGACGCCTCGCGCGACAGCAGCCACGCGACGGCGGCCGCGATCTCCGGGGCCGCTCCCGGGCGGCGGAGCGGGATGCCGGACGCGGCCGCGGTCGCACGGCCGGGGTCGCCCGCGGTGGCGTGCATGTCGGTGTCGATCATCCCGGGGGCGACCGCGTTGACCCGGATGCCGTCGGGCCCCAGTTCCTTGGAGAGCCCGATCGTCAGGGCATCCACCGCCGCCTTCGTGGCGGCGTAGTGGACGAAGTCCCCGGGGCTGCCGAGGGTGGCCGCGGCCGAGGAGACATTGACGATCGCGCCGGAGCCGTTGGCCGTCATGTCCTTCGCGGCCCGGCGGCAGCACAGCAGACAGCCGAGGAGATTCACGTCGAGGACCCGGCGCAGCGTCTCGGTGGACGTGTCGGCGAGCCGGCCGAGCGGGCCCGTCACCCCCGCGTTGTTGACCAGTCCGGTGACGGGGCCGAGCTGTACGGCCGCGGTGTCGAAGAGCCGTTCCACATCGGCCTCCACGGCGGTGTCCACCCGCACCGTGACACAGCGCGCCCCCGCGGCCCGCACCGCCGCCGCGGTCCGCTCGGCGGCCTCGGCGTCGTGCACGAAGCCCAGGGCGAGGTCGTGGCCTTCGGACGCCAGCCGGACACAGGTGGCGGCGCCGATGCCGCGACTGCCGCCGGTGACGACGGTGACGGGGCGCGATGGCGAGGGAGCGGTGTTGCCGACTGCCACGGGAGGAACCTCTCGCTCTCGGGTCGGGTGTGCACGTCGCATCGTACGGAGAACGCCTGCCGTTGGAGTGGCACCCGGCGGACCACGGGCGTGGTGTGCGACGGGGCGGTGCGTCCGAGCCTAGGGTCGGCGGCTGACGGACCGCTGCCGGCGTGGAACGGGTTGAATCGCCCGGGACCGGTGGCGGTTCCTCCCCAACGGCGTTCCCCTGCCACCGCCTCGCATCGCGGCGGCAGGGGACGCCGACCGACTCCCCCGTCGGACAGACCCTGGGTCCGCCACCCGTACGGCCCGGGTCCGGGGGGCGTGCACGGCGTTCGTGGTGTGGCTGTTCGCCCGCGGTGTCTGTCGGCCCCGGGCCCGGACGGGCCCCGGAAGCGGCGCCCCTGCCGCGCCCTCACCGCACTGACGGATGCCGGAGGAGAAGTGTGACGAGAGGCCCGGGCGGCGGATGCTAGGCTCGCGCGATCCTGCGCGAAGAACGACGCAAAAGCACCTTAAGCGGACATGGGGGAATGGCCGTGGAGAAGACCTCACCGAAGACCGTGGTGGTCGTGCCCACCTACAACGAGCGGACGAACCTGCCTGTCCTCGTGGACCTTCTGATGGATCTGGGCCTGCCCGGCCTGCACATTCTCGTGGTGGACGACAATTCGCCGGACGGTACGGGCGAGGTCGCGGACGAGCTCGTGGCCCGCACCGCCGGGGTGGTCGGCGTGCTGCACCGCAAGGAGAAGGACGGGCTGGGGCGCGCCTACGTGGCGGGGATGACGCGTGCGCTCGCCGAGGGCGCGGACGTGGTGGTCCAGATGGACGCCGACCTCTCCCACCCGGCGTCCAGGCTCCCGGTCATGATCGAGACGCTGTTCGCCGAGGACGCCGCCGTGGTGATCGGCTCCCGCTACGTCGCGGGCGGTTCCCTCGCCACGGAGTGGCCCTGGCACCGCAAGGCGCTCTCCGCCTGGGCGAATTTCTATGTGAACGCGATCCTGCGGCTGGGGGTGAAGGACGCCACGGCGGGCTTCAAGGCCTGGCGGGCGTCGACGCTGAAGACGATCGATGTGCCCTCGGTCCGCAGCAACGGCTATTCCTTCCAGGTGGAGATGAACTACCGCACGGTCCAACGCCACTTGAGAATCGTCGAGGTACCGATCCGCTTCGAGGAGCGGGTCGAGGGCGAGTCGAAGCTCGGCCTGGGCGTGCAGATCGAGTCCGCCATCGCCCCGTGGAAGCTGCTCTTCGGCAGGAACAGCCGCTGAACGAACGAGAGTTATCCCCGTTCCTCAGTCGGTGCCCGGCGTCACATGTCCGCGATGCCGGGCCTGCGCCAGCAGGGAGATGACCTCCGCGTCGGAGGTCTGCCCGAAGTCCCGGTACCACTCGCCGACGGCGTAGAACAGGCGCGGCATGAACAGACATACCACGTCGTCCGCGCTCTCCCGCAGCCGGACGACCGCGTCCGGCGGCGCCACCGGTACGGCTGCCACGATGCGTGCCGGGTGCTGTGCCCGTACCACTCGGCAGGCGGCCTCGGCCGTGGCGCCGGTCGCGATGCCGTCGTCCACGACGATCACGGTCCGGCCCTCGACCGGCGTCCGCGGCCTGCCCGCGCGGTACGCCTGCGCGCGCCGTGCGAGTTCCGCCGCCTCGACGCGTTCGATCGCCGCGAGATCCTGCTTCCCGACCCGGATATGGCTGACGACGTCCTCGTTGAGGACGCGTACGCCGCCCTCGCCGATGGCCCCGAAGGCCACCTCCTCGTGGTGCGGCACACCGAGTTTTCGGACCACGATCACATCGAGCTCGGCACCGAGTGTCTGCGCCACCTGGAAGGCCACCGGGACTCCGCCGCGGGGCAGGCCCAGCACCACGGGGCTCTCCCGCTCCAGCTCCCGGAGCGCCTCGGCCAGCTGCTGTCCCGCGTCCGTACGGTCGGCGAACAGCACGGCGGTTCACCCCCAACCAGGGGAGAGAGGGACGGCACGGGTACGTGCACGAGTAGGTGGGTGTCCCCTTCGCTTCCCTTCTTCGAAACAACCCCAAGTGCGGCGGGCGCGCAACTCGGGCAGGGTCGGTCACATGGAAGGAATCGGAGCGGTCCTGATCGACATCGACGGTGTTCTCACGGTGTCCTGGAAGGCGCTGCCGGGCACCGTGGCAGCCATGGGGCGGCTGCGCGAGGCGGGGCTCCCGCTGGCCCTGGTCACGAACACCACCTCCCGCACCCGCGCCACGATCGCCGGGAAACTGGCCGCCGAGGGTTTCCCCGTCTCGGCCGACGACATCCTCACCGCCCCCGCCGTCACCGCCGCCCACCTGCGAGAACACCACCCCGGCGCCCGCTGCCTGCTGATCAACACGGGTGACATCCGGGACGACCTGACGGGCGTGACACTCGTCGACGAGGACGAATGCGGTCCGGGTCACGGCGCCGAGCCGGACGTCGTCGTCCTCGGCGGGGCCGGGGACGCCTTCACCTACGCGGCGCTCAACCGCGCCTTCCGCCATGTTCGACGCGGTGCCCGGCTCGTCGCCATGCACCGCAACCTGTACTGGCGCACGGCCACCGGCCTCGACCTCGACACCGGGGCCTTCCTCCTGGGGCTGGAGCGGGCCGCCGGCGTCGAGGCGGAGATCACCGGCAAACCCGCGGGGTCGTTCTTCACCGCCGCCCTGGCCCACCTCGGCGCCACTGCGGCCCGGGCCCTGCTGGTCGGCGACGACATCGAGACCGATGTCCTGGCGGCCCAGCACGCCGGGCTCACCGGCGTGCTCGTGAGAACCGGCAAGTACCTCCCCGAGACCCACCGGGCGGCCACCGGCACCCCGGACCACGTGATCGACTCCTTCGCCGATCTGCCGGCCCTGCTGGAGCGGCTGGGGGCGTGACGGCCGGGGCGGCGCCCACCCCTCACGCGCCCCGCACCCCGCCCGTTCACGCGTCCCGCAGCCGGAACACCGCCACCCCCGCCTGCAGCGCCGCTCCCGCCCAGGCAGTGAGGACGCCGAGGCCCGGCCAGGGGGCGATCGGCAGGATGTCCAGGTTCCGGGTGGCCTGGACCGCCAGGCCCGCCGACGAGGGGGCGAGCTCCTGCAGGCGTTCCCGCCAGGTCTCGTCGGCGACCATCAGCGCCACCACGGGAAAGGCGTACAGCAGGCCGAGCACGGCCGTGATCGCGCCGGCCGTGTCCCGTACAGCCGTCGCCGTTCCCAGGGAGAGGAGGGCGATGAGCCCCAGGTAGAGCACCGAGCCCGCGGCGGCACGCAGGGTCGGGGGCTCGGTGAGGGAGAGTGCGGCCGTGCCGAAGCCGTTGCCGGGAAGGAGGAGGCGGCCGGCCAGCAGTGAGCCGAGGACCGCGAGTGTGCCCGCCGCCACGACGGCCCCGGTGACGACGGTCGCTTTCGCGGCGAGAACCCGGACGCGGCCGGGCACCGCCGCCAGCGTGACGCGGATGGTGCCCGTGCCGTACTCGCTGCTCATCGCCAGCACCGCGAGAACGGCGACCGCCGCCTGGCCGAGCCAGACACCGGTCAGGCAGAGCTTGACGGTGTCCTCGTGGCACTCGGCCGGGGACGGGCACTGGCCGGTGGCCGCGGCGCCGAGCGCCACCGTGAGTGCGACGACGGCGAGCAGCAGCCACTGCGGCTGCCGGCATCCCTCGCGCAAGGGATGGCGGGGACGACCGGTGAGGGGGACGCCAAGGGGCGCCGACGCCATGACAATGGCGTGTATGAGCGATGGCGCGTGCATGAGCGAAGGAATCATGCGGAAGGCGCGGAGGATTGCCCTCTCGCCCGACGGACCGGTGGTGGCCGCGGTGGCACTGGGGCTGCTCGCGGCCGTGGAGAGCGCCGGCCGCGCCGGCGCCGGGCAGCCGGATCTTCCGCTCACGCTGCCGCTCGCCATACTGCTCGGCCTGTGCACCACGCTGCCGCTGGCGCTTCTGCGCGTCCACCCGGCCGCCGCGGCCACCGCCGTCACCGCGGCGAGTCTCCTGGCACTCGCGGGCTACCGGGACCTGACCCTCGCCGGGCTCGTCGCCCAGTTGCTCGCCCTGCACCGCCTCGGCAACCGCGGCTCCCGCCGCCTGGCCGTGCTCCTCGTGGTGCCGTACGTCGCGGTGGCGCTCACCGACCCCGACGACACGGTCCTGCGCGTGTACGCGGTGACGGCCGCCGTACTCTCGGCGGCGGCCGTCGCGGACGGCATCGGCCGCCGCACCCGGGCCGAAGCGGTGGCCCGCGACGCCACCGAACGGGCCATCGCGGACACGCTCCTCGAACACGTGGCGCGCGGCGAACGGGCCCGCATCGCCCGCGAGCTCCACGATGTCGTCGCCCACCACATCTCGGTGATCTCCGTCCAGGCGGAGACGGCCCGCCTCACCACCCCGGGCATGCCCGAGGCCGGGGCGAAACGGCTGCGGGACATCGGCGACACGGCACGCACCGCACTGACGGAGATGCGACGACTGCTCGGCGTACTGCGCGAGGACGCGGGCACACCACCGGTCACCCGGAAGCCCCAACCCGGCCTCACCCAGCTCAACGAGCTGCTGGACGAGGCCCGTGAGGTCGGCGGTGCGGGCGCCCGGCTGATCGTCAGCGGCCCCGTGAGCCCGCTCGACCCGGGCATCGAGCTCACCACGTACCGGATCGTCCAGGAAGCCCTCACCAACGCCCGTAGACATGCCCCCGGCGCGGCCGTGGACGTCGAGCTGCGCTACGCCCCGCAGGCCCTGGACCTGCGCATCAGGGACAACGGCCCGGGACCGGACCGCTCCGGCTCCGGCGCCCGGGGCCATGGCCTGCTCGGTATGCGCGAGCGCGTCGCGGCGGTCGGCGGCGAACTGCGCACGGGCCCGGCACCGGGCGGCGGCTTCCTCGTCGAAGCACGGCTCCCCGTCGACACGAAGGAGGCCCTGCGGTGACCGCGACGACCACCCGGATCGTCGTCGTGGACGACCACGAGGTGGTGCGCGCCGGATTCGCCGGACTCCTGGACACCCAGCCGGACTTCATGGTGGTCGGGACGGCGTCCGACGGCGCGGAGGCGGTACGCGTCTGCGCGGAACAGCGCCCCGACGTCGTGCTGATGGACGTCCGGATGCCGGGCACGGACGGCATCGAGGCCACCGCGCGGATCAGGGCCGCCGCCCCGGACGGCGGCGGCCCGCGCATTCTCGTCCTCACCACGTTCGACCTGGACGAGCATGTCTACGACGCGCTGGCCGCCGGGGCGGGCGGCTTCCTGCTGAAGGACGTCACCGCGGAGCGTCTGTTCGACGCGGTACGCGTGGTCGCCGCGGGCGAGGCCCTGCTCGCGCCCACCGTCACCCGTCGCCTCATCGGCGAATTCGCCCGCATGCGCCGCACGGCCCCGGCCCCGGCCTCGCCGACCGCCCCGCTCACGGCGCTCACCCCGCGTGAGACGGAGGTACTGCGCCTGATCGCCGAGGGCCTGTCCAATCCGGAGATCGCGGCCCGGCTGAGCGTCAGCGAGGAGACGGTCAAGACCCATGTCAGCCGCATCCTGAACAAACTCGGTCTGCGGGACCGCACCCAGGCGGTGGTCGCGGCGTACGAATCCGGTCTGGTGGTGCCGCGGACCGGGAGATGAGCCGGGGCACGGACGCGTGGCCCCGGACCACGTCAGGACACCGGAGACGTCCTGGGCATCTCGCCCTCGGTCGTGTTGACGTCGATCACGGAGAACGGCGCGCCCTGCGGATCCGTCAGCGCGGCGAAGCGGCCGAAAGGAATGGTCATCGGGCCGAACCGCAGGACCGCGCCGCGCTCGGTGGCCTTCGCGACGGCCGCGTCGCAGTCCGGGACGGTGAAGTACACATTCATGTACGGCGGCACCTCGGGCGGGAATTCGTCGCCCATCTTCATCCGCCCCATGACCGTCTTGTCGCCGAGGTTGAACAACCTGAAGTCGACGTGCTCGTCCTCCATCTTCACCACGCTGTACGGGAAGACGGCGGGGAAGAACGCATCGGACTTCTCGGGCTCCCGGGTGAACACCTCGGCCCAGCAGTACGCACCGGGCACGCCCTGCGCCTCGAAGCCCTCATGGGCGCCCGCCTGCCACACGCCGAAGGTGACACCGCTGGGATCGCGGGCCAGCAGCATCGTGCCGAACTCGCCGACCTCCATGGGGTCCATCAGCGTCTCGCCGCCGTTCTCACGGATCTTCGCGGCGGTGGCGGCGGCGTCCGGCGAGGCGAGGTAGAGACACCAGGACGGCTGCCCCTCCTGGCCCGGCATCGGGGGCACGACGGCGGCGACCGCCTTGCCGTCGGCGTACGCCTGCGTGTAGTCGCCGAACTCCGTCGAGGACTCGCCGAACGTCCAGCCCAGCACATCACCGTAGAAGCTCTTCGCGCCGTCGAGATCGGGGAACATCGCATCGGCCCAGCACGGGGTGCCCTCCGGTTGTACAGCCATGACGTCGACTCCTTCGTCTTCTGCGTACTCGCGCGTACGCGCGCTCGGCGGGTGGTACGGCCTTTCACGCTAGCCAGCCCACCGATTCCCCGCGCGCCGGACGCGAGCCGCCACACCGACGGCGTAGCGGTACGGATGCGAACGGGTGGAGCCGGGGAAGGCCGCTCGTGGCCCACCGCGACCGGCCCGCCTCGGCGTCCGGTGCGAGGCCCGTGACGACGCCCTTTAAGATCCACTTCTGTTGGCGAGTGGCAACGAGCGGCAACCGGCCTGCGGGGACCGTACTTCTGCGAGGAAACGAATCACACCATGTCCGAACAGGTCGCCGCTCACTTACGGCGTGAGATCGCCGTACGCAGCCGTCGGATCCTGGACTCCTCGGCCTTCGACGGCATCGTGTTCTGCCTCATCGTGACCAACGCGGCGCTGCTGGGAGTCGAGACGTACAGCGGCGTCGTGCAGCAGTGGCACGACGTCCTCAAGGTCGCGGAGCACGCCTTCCTCGCCGCGTTCACCGCGGAGATCCTGCTCCGCGCCGCCGCTCACGCCGACCGGCCCCGGGACTTCTTCCGCGACCCCTGGAACGTGTTCGACGTACTCGTCGTCGCGCTGGCCTTCCTGCCGTTCGCCCGCGAGAACGCGACGGTGCTCAGGCTCCTGCGGCTGGCCCGGGTGCTGCGCGCCGCGAGGTTCCTGCCCCAGCTGCGCATCGTGATCGTCGCGGTGGGCAAGAGCCTCCCCGGCACGCTGAGCTTCCTGCTCGTCGGGGCGCTCCTGCTCTACGTGTACGCCATGGTCGGCTGGGTCTTCTTCGCCGGCGACAATCCCGAGCGCTTCGGCTCGCTCGGCCGAGCCGCGCTCACCCTCTTCCTCCTCATCACCCTCGACGGCCTCGGTGACGCGGTCCGCGCGGCCCTGGAGATCTCCCGCTGGACGATCCTCTACTTCGCGTCGTTCGTCCTGCTCGGTTCCTTCCTGCTCGTCAACCTCCTCATCGGCGTCGTCATCAACTCCCTCGAAGAGGCACGCGAGCTGGAGAAGGAACGCGAGCTGGAAGAGAGCGCCCGGGACGCGACGCCCCCGGGACCCCGGCTGCCTCCCGCCGACACGGCCGAAGCGCTCCGGGCGCAGATCGACGCAGCTCGCCGGGCCCTGGACTCCATCGAGGCGGACCTCGCGGAGACCCGGCACTCGTGCGGCTGCCGAGGCGCGGGGGACGGAGAAGGGGAACCCGTGGCGGTCGGGGAGCCCGGTACGTAGGCCGGTCCTCGCCCTCGCGTCGCCGTCCGATGGCGCGAAATCCCGTTCGCGTGGCGGCACATGGAGAAGAGGCGGCACGGTGGCGAAGTCATCACATTCTGTGCGTCACTGTGCGCACAGAGCAGCCCCGGCGGTGCACCAACACCATCCGAGGGCCTCACCCGGCCGTGGCCGAGCGGGTTGTTCACCGGGCCGCTCCGAAGTCCTGCGTCCAGTAGTTGCCGGGCTGGGCGACGCCCACGCCGATCTCCTTGAACGAACAGTCGAGGATGTTGCGCCGGTGACCGGGGCTGTTCATCCAGCCCGCCACGACGTCCTCGGGGGTGGTGTAGCCGCGGGCGACGTTCTCGCCGTACGCCCTCCAGTCGTAACCGGAGCCCGTGATGCGGTCGCTCGCGGCCGATCCGTCGGAGCTCGTGTGGGACATGTTGCGGTGGGACGCCATGTCCGCGCTGTGGGCCCGGGCCGCCTTCGTCAGCTTCGCGCTCTTGGCCAGCGGCGAGCACCCGGCCTCGGCGCGTACGCGGTTGACGAGCGTCAGTACGCGGGCGGCGGCACGGGACGCCGGAGCCGCGGGCTCCGAAACGCTCACGGGTGCGACGGACTTCGGGACGCTCCCCTGTGCGGTGCGGGGCCACCCCGCCCCCACAGCCGGCGTGTCCTGGGGGGTGTAGGCCATGGCGGCGGAGGGCACACCCACGGCCCCCACGGCGACGACGGTGACGACGGCGGCGGTGATCTTCCGGTGGGACGTCTTCCTGCGGTGCTTCCTCATGCGTGACCTCGCTCAATAGTCGCGGAGCGGCCCCGTACAGCGTCGTTCCTGGACCGGCTTCCGGAACGGGCGGCAAGCGGAAGTACTGCCCGGGTCCGTCCAACCGACAGGTGGGCGGGAGTGCCTGGCGGGGCGCATGCCGAGGAACGTAGCGCGCGTATACCTGCGCCGAGGCGGACAGACATCACCATGCCGTCCAAGTGGCGGCTACCCATCAGTGTTTTGAGTGGCAAAAAGCTCGGCGGCCGGTGTCGCCCGCCGGTTGCGCACCCTCCGGCTCCGGCGTCGACGGTGCGGAGCGGACGGTCCGGCCTCGCACGCGTACCGCGTCCGAGTCCTCGTCCACGCCCAGTGCCACGCGAGCACGGACCACCAACCCGGCACCCACCACGTCCTCGACCGCCTCGCCGAGGGCTAACGCACCGGTACGGCCCCCGCGCCCGTCCCCCCGGCGTCGCGGGTCCGGCGGGTCGCGGCCGCGACGGTGGCCATCAGCTCCGCGTCCAGGACGGACGAGTCGGCCAGCCGCGTCGCGGCTGCGTACGAGTTGAGCAGGGCCTTCGTGACGCGCAGGGCCGCCTCGGGCCGGCGCACGATGGGCTTGGCCCACGCGTCGACCGCCGCGTCGAGTTCGTCCTCGGGCACGACGCGCTGGAGGACCGACAGTTCGTACGCCTCCGCCGCCTTGAAGGGACGCCCGGTCAGAATCAGTTCGCGCACCCGGGCGGCGCCGACCTCGTGGAGCAGGCGCGGCAGCATTCCGCCCCAGGCGGTGGGCAGGCCGAGCGCCAGTTCCGGCAGCCGGAATCCGGCGGTGTCGGCGCCGACGCGCAGATCACAGGCGAGGGCCAGTGCCATGCCCGCGCCGATCGCCTTGCCCTGGACCCGGGCGATGGTGACGGCCTGGCTGGTGGTGAGCGCCTCGCAGACGCGGCGGCCCTTCTCGGCCGCGATGCGGATGCCCCGCCCGGTGGGGTCCTCGTCGAGCCAGTCGACGAACTCGTTGCGGTCGCCGCCCAGCGAGAAGTGCTCGCCGGCCCCGCTGAGCACCACCACCCGGACATCGGGGTCCGGCAGGGTCAGGATCGCCAGCAGATCGTCCAGCATCGCTTCGGTGACCGCGTTGCCGGTGTCGGGGCTGTTCAGCTCCACGCGCAGGATGCCGCCCTCCCGCGCGGTGCGTATGGGGCTCGGTGCCGCCCGGTACGGCGACAGGTACTCGGTGAGAGAGAACTTCATATGGCTACATTCATCGAGGTCACACGTCTGAAGACCAGACGGGACGCGTAGTTGGGCGCCGTCACGGCGCGCAGGGTGGGGAAACGTTTCAGGAGCTGGGCCAGGAGCGTACGTGCCTCCAGGCGGGCGAGAGCCGCGCCCAGGCAGTAGTGCACACCACCCCCGAAGGTGAGGTTGGTGCCGGTGCGCGTGACGTCGAAGGCGTCCGGGTCCTCGGTGCGCCGGGGGTCGTGGTTGGCGGCGCCGAACACGACGTGGACCATGGTGTCCTTCGCGATCGGCACGCCCGCCAGGACCGTGTCATCGGCGGCGATCCGCGTGTTGATCTGGATCGGCGGGTCGTAACGGAGAACTTCGTCGACGGCCGCGTCGATGTAGCCGGGGTTCTCCCGGAGCCACTCCCACCGGCCGGGCTCCGCCAGCAGCAGGCCCACCATGGACGACAGCAGCGTCGCGGTGGTCTCCAGCGAGGCGATGGTGACGAACATGGTCAGACGGTAGAGGATCTCGTCCGCCGCCTCGCGGTCGGGCGCCATCGCGTCCCAGGTGTGTATCCAGCCGGTCACGACATCGTTGCCGGGGTTCGCGCGGCGCTGCTTCACCAACTCGGTGAAGTACGCGCGTAGATGCAGGGTCGCTTCTTCGGATACGGCGAGTTCGCTCTTGGTGGGCAGCAGCTCCTGGGCGTGCACCTGGTTGTGGGTGATCTCCAGGATGTGGGCGTAGTCCTCGGGCGGGATGCCCAGCCAGGTGCCGATGGTGCTGATCGGGAGCTGCTCGCTGACCGTACTGACGAAGTCGGCCTCGCCCCAGCGCAGTTTGTCGGCGAGCTCGTCGAGAAGGCGGGTGACGTGCTCCTCGATCTGTGGGGTCAGCCGCTGGATGGTGGAGCGGTCGAAGAGGTTGCCGAGGCTGCGGCGCTGGCAGGTGTGCTCGGGCGCGTTGAGGCGCGCGAGCGTCTTGGTCATCTCCTGGGTGGCGATGGCGTCCCACTGCCGGGCGTCCTCCTGGCGTTCCTGCCAGGCGAAGTCCGGCGCCAGCCAGTTGCGACCGCGAAGCACCTCGCTGCACGTGTCGAAACCGGTGACGAAGTACGCGTCCCAAGGAGCGCGTACGACATCCCCCATGGCTCTCAGTTCCCCCAGAAGGGCGTAGGGATCAGCCTGCCCCTCCGGTGATTTGAGACGTCGCAAGAGGGAGATGAGGGCACGGCGGTCGACGGCAGGCCGGTCGGTGCCACATATAGCGCTCACGCAGAGTTCCTCGCCTTGGGCTCATGGTTACGGCCAGAACCTACCCCTCCGCATATATCTGCCAAGCGTCGATCTTTGTTGCCCGCATCACAGGCAAATGTGTCGCTGACCCCTTGTTATATGCCGACAGGCCGTCAACTTCCCTTGCTCTCCAGGCGAGTTATGCGTACATGCCGTCCGAATTCCGGTCGCTGGACGGCGTCACACCCGGAACACGTCCAGGAAGGAACTCCACCAGCCCTTCGTCTTCTTCTGCGGCTCGATCTGGTCGTACCGCGCGGCGGGAACCTCCTCAAGAGGGGCGGTACGGGACGAAACAGACGGCTGGGGTGCCGTGTTCGCGGCCTTCGCCGCCTGGCGGGCCGGACTCGGGCTGAACCGGACCGGCAGCGATACCAGGGCCCGGTGGAACGGTCCCGGCCGCCACTCGACCCCGGAGGCCGGAACGGCGAGGGTGAGGTCCGGCACCGAGTTGAGGATCTTCTCGATCGCGGTGAGGGCGATGAGCTGCGCGGGGGACTTCGCCGGGCAGACGTGCGGACCCGCGCCCCAGGCCAGATGGGCGCCCTTGCTCAGGGTCTGGCGGGCGTCGGTGAGCGCGGGATCGCTGTTCGCTGCGGCGAAACTGATCAGTACAGGGGAGTCCGCCTTCAGCGTCACGCCGCCGAGGTCGATGTCCTGGACCGGGTAGTGCGTCGCGTAGTTGGCGATCGGCGGGTTGTTCCAGAGCACGTCGTCGAGGGCGTCCTCGACCAGCAGCCCGGTACCTCGCCGCTGCGAATTCCCGGTGTCATCGGACAGCAGGAGGAGCAGCGCGTTGGCTATGAGGTTGCGTTCCGGCTCGATGCCCGCGCCCATCAGCATGACGAGCTGGTCCTTGAGCTCCTCGTCCCGCAGGCCCGCCGGGTGCTGGATGAGCCAGGAGGTGATGTCCTCGCCGGGCTGGCGCCGCTTGAGCGCGACGAGTTCCATCAGGCACTCGGTCAGCTCGGTGTTGGCCCGCAGTACGTCCTCGCCGTCGAAGATCGCGGACATGCCGCGGGTCAGCCGGTCGCCGATCTCGCCGGGGCAGCCGAAGAGCTGGTTGAACAGCAACAGCGGCAGCAGCTTGGCGTAGTCGCCCAGCAGGTCGGCGGAGCCGCGTTCGATGAACTGGTCGATGAGGTAGTCGGCGATGCGCTCGACGTCCCGGCTGAGCCGGGTGGTGTTGAGCCGGCCGAGGCTCTCGGTGACCGCCTTGCGCAGCCGCAGGTGTTCGGTGCCGTCCGTGAACAGGCAGTTGGGCCGGTACGCCATCATGGGCACGACCGGGCTGTCGAGCGGTACGCGTCCCTCCCGCAGTGCCGCCCACCGCCGCGAGTCCCGGGCGAAGTAGGAGGGGTTCTGCAGGACCCGGAGCGCGGCCTCGTGCTGCACGATGAGGGTGGCCTCCACGCCGGGGGCCAGCTCGATCGGAGCGGCGAGCCCGTGCGCCCGGAACGCGTCGTACACACGCTGCGGATCGGACGCGAACTCCGGTCCGTAGAGGGACGTCTGACGCTCACCACGCATCGGGCACCCGGTGGGGGCGCTGTACGGGGTGGCTCCCGGCGACGAGTCCATGTGTGATTCCTCGGTGTGATCGCGGGCCTCGCGGGACCCGGACGGAGAACGGAGAACGGAGATCGGGCCGCCCGCCCCGTTCGTACCGCGGGCGGAGAACGGGGATCGGGCGACCCTTTACGTGGGTACCGGCGGCCGGAGAACGGGGGTCGGGCCATCCGTACCGGAAGACGGCGGGCGGAGCAGGGTCAGGCCACCCGGGCGAGCAGGTGCTGGACCAGGGTGATCAGGGCCTGCGCGGACGACTTCTCGTCCCGGGCGTCGCAGTACACGACCGGGGTGTCCGGCAGCAGGTCGAGCGCTTCGCGCAACTCGTCCTCGGCATGCCGGGAGTACGGGTCGAAGCTGTTGACCGCGACCGCGTACTCAAGCCCGTACGTCTCGACCAGGTCGATCACCGGGAAGGTGTCGGCGAGACGGGCCGGGTCGACCAGGAGCAGCGCGCCGAGCGAACCCCGCGCCATGTCCTCCCACAGCTCGACGAAGCGCTGCTGGCCCGGCGTACCGAACAGGTACAGCACCAGCTCGTCGCTCAGGGTCAGACGTCCGAAGTCCAGGGCGACCGTCGTGGTCACCTTGCCGGGCGCGCCGCGCAGATCGTCGATGTGCGCGCCGGCCTGCGTCATCCGCTCCTCGGTGCGCAGCGGAGTGATCTCGGAGAGGGTGCCGATGAGCGTCGTCTTGCCCACGGCGAAGTGTCCGACGACGAGGATCTTCGCCGCACGCTGTACCGCGTCCGACACATAGATGCTCTCAGCCGAACCGGACGTGGAGTCCATGCAACACCTCTTCGAGGATCTTCCTGTCAACGAGTTGAGCCGGCGGTGGCGCCTTGCGGCGTATCAGATGTCCTTGTTCCGTTAAATCGTTCAGCAGCAGCCGAGCCACTCCGACGGGCAGCTCCAGATGGCCCGCGACCTCGGCCACCGACAGATAGCCGCCGGAACACAGGTCCCAGATCGCCCGGACCTCGGGGCTCGGGTTCGGGGGCCGCTGACGGTCGGGGGCGATCATGACCAGAGTGACGAGGGAGAGGCCCTCGGCGTCGGGCAGGCCGCGTCCGCCGGTGATGACGTAGGACCGGACGAACCCGCTGCTGACCGCCTGCTCCTCGCCCGGCGTCGTCATGCTTCGCTTCCGGCGTTCTGGCGGAGCGGCGTGGTCATCGCCTTCCCCAGCGCGGTGACCTGCTGCTGCATACGGAAGGACATGGCCTCCATGTCCACGTCGGCCGCGGCGGCCGCCGCCAGGTAGGCGCCGGTACCCGCGGCGATCAGGAAGATCCAGCCGTGCTCGTACTCAAGGAGGGTCTGCCGCCAGCGACCGGGGGTCTGGGTGCCGATGAAGGGGGCGACGGCCCGGCTCAGCGACTGCATGGAGCTCATCGCCGCTGCCACGGTCTCCGCGTCGTCCCGGCCGATCTGGCTGGAGTTGGCCAGTAGCAGGCCGTCGGCGGAGACGAGGATCGCGTGCCGAGCGCCGGGTACCTGGAGCACATCGTTGAGCACCCAGGACAGATCGGGGTTCACTGGATCTCGGGTCCTTCCATCGTCGTCGTGTCACGTCCGGACCGGGTTCCGCGCTGGAACGCACCCAGGCGGGAGGCGGTCTCCTCGTTGCTGCGCGCCGGCTCGGGTTCGGCCGACGGCACCACGGACACCGGACTCTTGCGACGACGCTTGGGCAGGCCGCCGGCGGTGGTGAAGGACGCGGCGGGCTGCGGAGCGGGGGCCGGCTGTGCGGCCGGGGGGAACAGCGGAGTCGGAGCGGGCGCGGGCGCCTGGCGGTACGGAAGCGCCGCCACGTCCGCGTCACGGCCACCGGCGGCCGCGGGGGCCGCGACGGCGGCCGGGGGCGCGGGCGCGTCGCCGGTGAGAAGCTCGTCGGGCAGGAGAACCACCGCGCGTACGCCTCCATAAGGGGATACGGAGTCCACCGAGACCTTGAACCCGTAGCGGGCGGCCAGCATGCCGGAGACGGCGAATCCGAACTGTGGGGGAATGCCCAGGCTGGAGACGCTGATCGCGGCCCGGGGCGCGAGGAGAGCCGCGGCGCGGTCCTTCTCCTCCTGGCCCATGCCGAGGCCCGCGTCGTCGACGATGAGGCAGACGCCCTTCGGGACGGCCTGGATGTTGATCTCCACCGGAGTGCCGGGGGCGGAGTAGTTGGTGGCGTTGGCGAGCAGCTCGGCGAGGACCACCGCGACGGGTTCCACGGCCTTGCTGACGACGGAGAAGTTGACCTGTCCGTTGACCCGGACCCGGTCGAACTGCCGGATGCGGCCCTGGGCGCTGCGGGCGACGTCGAAGACGGACGCGACGGTCTCCCGGCGTCCGAGCCAGCCGCCGCACAGCACCGCGATGCCCTGCGCCCGGCGGCCGAACTGGCTGTTGGCGTGGTCGATGGCCATCAGGTCGGCGAGCATGTTGGGGTCGTCGCCGTATTTCTTCTGGGCGTTCTGTACGACCACTTGCTGCTCGTCCGCGAGCCCCTGAAGAGTACGCACGGCCGCCTTGAGGACGGCCTTGGTCTCCTCTTCGGCGTCCTTGCGGACCTCGGCCATTTCAGCGGCCTGCCGGTGCAGCAGACCGGTGTGGGCGACGTGGACCTCGTCCCGTTGCCGCTGCAGCGCGTCCCGCTCCTCCCGTAGTCGGGAGTTCTGTCTGCGAAGCCCGATATTGGTCTTGCGAGCCCGCAGGACGGCACCGACAGCTACCAGTGCTACGACAACCAGCGCCCAGAGGAGCAGGCCCTGTGCAAATGTCATGAGACTCACTTCAAGTGCCATGGCTGGGAAACGGCTTGACGCTTCCTCATGTGCCATGCAAACCAGGCTCATTGAGTCACGGCATGGATCACGCGGGGAAGGCCCCTCCGAAAGTGGGGCCGAGGAATTCATCCCTTCCGGAATGCCCCCATACGCCATCAGCCCACTGGAAGTAAGATGATCTTAGCATCGGCCTGTCTGGGAAATGTCAAGACCAACACGCCAGTTGCACTCTTGACGCGGAATGTTCACATCCACGCGGCCTGATGGCCCGTCGAGAGCCCTCATACAGCGTGCGGTTCGCGAGACCGGCCGTGTTCGCGGCGTGTGCATGCACCGCCCGGCCGCACAAGTCCGGCCGGGCGGTGCATGTTTCCGTCACAGCTAGCAGACGCCGGCGTGCGAGGACAACGGGGCAGTCAGCCGACGCACAGAACGAGCAGGCACAGCTGCTTCCGAGGTGCCGGCTCGGCCACCGACGTGTCCGGCGGGGGATTCGCAGCCGATGCGTCCGCACCGGTCCGCTCGGTGGAAGCGGGCGCGGTCGTATCGGGGACTGCGGCCGGGACCGGAGCCGGGGCGGGGTCTGTGGCGACGGCGTTGTCGACGTGCGTCACCTTGGACGACGCGGGTGCGCTGTGCGACGTCGCGCTCGTGGTCGCGGGGGGTTGAGCCACGGCGGCGGCCGCCGGCTGCCGGTCCGTCCGCACCGTGGCGGGCGTGGCGACGGTGATCTTCCGGTGCCGGCCCGTCGGCGTGGACGGATGAGAGCCGTGATCCCCCGAAACCCTGGTCTCCGGCTGCTCCGACACCGAGTCGGTGGTCGTCGTACGTGGCGCCGCGGTCACCGGGTCCGGCGGTGAGGCCGCCTGCGTGTGGCCGGCCGAAGGCCTGGTGGTCGGCATCGCGGCAACGGTCAGGCCGCCACCGACAAGAGCAATGGTCGTAGCGGCCAGGGCCCGACGCCGGTGCTTCTTCCAGCGCGCCAGCTGCCGGCGCCGGGCCGCCCGGCCCTGACCGGTACCGATGGGGACGGCGCCTTCGAAGCCGCTGAGTGATTCAGTGCCCGCCGCAGTGACCGATTCGGCGCCCGATTCAGCGCTCACCGCAGTGACCGATTCAGTGCCCGGCACAGTGTCCGACGCGTCCGACATCGTGTCTTCGAACGCGGCGCTACCCATCCATGCCGCATCGGAGCGATGAATGCCACGGTAGGACACCGAAGCGGGGACCTCCTCCGGACGCCAGGCCTCCCCCGCCGCCGCGATAGTGGCGACCGTGCCGTGGATGCGTCGGGCAGGTGGGGCGATGTCCGGAGCGTATGCGCCGCACCCTGGACACACGAGTGCCCCGTTGAGATTCCGGCGGCACGTGGAGCAGTAGTCCATCTGCGATCTTTCTGTGCTGACTGTGCCGCCGGTCGACCGGCGACCTGTTTCACGTTCGCACGCGGGGTCGAGCGGCCAGTAACGCTAACGGCACCGGCCGAACGTGGTGCGCAGCCCTTGTGGTGCTCCTGCGAAGATTTGCCGACGGTGGTACGCCGTTGCTGCCTGGGGTCGCCTCCCGGTGGGCGCGACGGTGACGCAGGGCGCGGTGCTGTTCCCCCGCCTGGAGGAGAAGCCGGCGTAACGCACAGGAAAGGCCGGGACGACACGAGCGGTCCCGGCCTTTTCCACTGCTCCGCCGCCTTCGGGTCAGCGGACCCAGTTCTTCAGCGGCTCCGTGTCCAGTTCGATGCCCACGGGGTCGGGCAGTTCGACAGTCTTCCCGTACGGAACCGTCACCACCTGCTCGTACCGCACGCCGTCGGGCTGCGAGTGCACCTTGACCTCGCAGGTGTCACGGTCGATCAGCAGATAGACGGGAATGCCGGTCTCGGCATACGCACGCGGCTTCTCCACGCGGTCCCGGCGGTCGGTGTCCTCGTCGTACGAGGTGACTTCGACGACCATCAGGACACCGTCGGGGCCGGCCCACTCGCCCTGGCCGACGAAGGCGCCACTGCGGGCGAGCGCACCGTCCGGGCGGGCGTTCCCCTTGCGGTACGTCTCGATTCGAAGGCCCTGTTCGGCGTAGAGCCAACGGTCCGGATCGGCCTGCATGCAAAGGCGCGTCAGCCATTCGATGATCCGCCCGTGATCCCCGTCCGGCGCAGCCTTGACTCCCAGTTTTCCGTTCACGAACTCCAGACGCAGTGCTTCTTCGGTGCGTATGGCGTGGCGGGCGAGGTCCTCGAAGACCTCCTGGGTCAGCACACTCTCCTCAACCACACCCATCACTGCCTCCTGAAGGAAACCGGGCTGCTTCCAGCGTACGGGCCCGCCACCCGGCCCGTGCCCGGTTCACCGCTCCAGCCCCTCCACGTCCCCTATGACGACGACCGGCTTCTTCTCCGGGTCGAGGATGCGGAGCAGTTCCCTCATCCGGTTCTCGGGGAGTGAGATGCAACCCTGGGTCGGACCGCCGTGGTCCACATGGATCCAGATGCCGCCACCGCGTTCCTGGCCGAGCGGGCGCACCGGGTCCAGCGGGGAGGCGCCGGGGACCCGGTTGTAGTCGACGGCGACGACGTAGTCGAAGGAACCCTCCAGGGTCTCCCCCTCGAACCCTTCACCACTCACCGCGAACTCCGGGCGCTGCTCGTACGGGAACGCGGTCTCCGGGGGTTCGAAGCGACCGCCCGCCGCCGTCAGTCCATAGACCCCCACCGGGGTGCGGAGGTCGCCCTCCCAGTGCTCGTCGGTCCAGCCGTTCAGGCCATTGTGGGCCGGCCAGCGGCCCGTGGCCGCGCGCCAGCCCCCGGCGGGATCGTCACGGGTATAGAGGACCGCAGTAGACAGGCTGGAGTCGTAGGAATCGCCCGTGACGACGAGCGCCTGCCGGGCGCCCGCCGGGATCCCGCCCCTGGTGCGCGGCCCCAGCGCGGGGATCTCACGGGGTACGAGGCGTGGCGCGTACGGACCGGGGGCGGCCCGCCCCCGGTCCCCGGCGGCTTGTGGACCCGCGACACCGGCGGAAGCAGAGGACGCCGCCCGGACCTCCTGGGTGCCGCCGGCGGTCTGGGAGGTATTGCCGCAGGCAGTGAGCAGCAGAATCGTTCCTGCACAGATGGCGTACGGGGGACGCCGGGCGGCCGATGGACGGTTCGCGGACACGGGCACTCCTCAGCGGTCGTGGGTGAAGACGGCACAGGCGGGGCTCCCCGTCATGCTTCGCCCCGCCGAACCCAGTTAACGCCGCGTCGCCGATGCGCGAATCCGCACGTGGGCCATACGGCTGTACCGCCCGCCGGACACACACATGAAAGGGGCCCGGAACCATGTCGGTCGTGTAGGTTCCGGTCCCTTCCCGCCCGTAGGGGCGCGGAGGCCTGAGGACAGGTCAGAGATCCGTGCCGTCGTACGCCTCGTCCGGGTCCACACCCATCGTGATCGAGCCGACGACACCCCGCGCCATGTGGCGCTTGCGGTACGAGAGCTTCATCAGCCCGCCCGTGGCCCCGCTCCGGTCGTAGATCCCCGGCGCGCCGCAGTGCCAGATGTCGACGGCTGCGTGCGCGACCGGCTTGCAGGTGCCGGAGTCGATCACCTTGAGCCGGAGGGTGAGGGGGATGCCCTCCTTGTCCTCGTGATGTCCTTCCGGAACTTGTCGGCGTCGATGTAGTACGGCCCCTCGGTCGTCTCCGAGGTGAGCCGGTAACACACCTCTCCCGATCCACCGCCGGACTTCTTGGCACCGGCCGTTTCCTCGTCGGCCGAGGCACTGGCAACGGCACTGGCCCCGATCCCGGCGGCCACGATCGTCGCATCCCCGGCGAGCACCATCCTGCGCCGCGTCATGTCCTTCTTGTGCGCGGGCCGTTGAGTCCCTGTCATGAACGCCGAGGCCAGACAGGGAAGCTGGGAGTGGCGTGCGGGCTGTGCGTTGCGGTGAGGCCGCGGCCGTCACACCCGGCCGAGCCGCCCGCCCTTCACATCCCGGACGAGCCCGGCAAACGCCACGGACGTGACCACCAGTTCCGTACCGGGATCATCGCCCTCGCGGAGCCGTATCCGGTCCCCGGCGGCGGCGAGCTCGACGCAGTCCGAGGAATCACCCCCGCCGGAGAACGAGGACTTCTGCCACATGGTGTCCGGAGTCATGCCGGGACCTTTCACACGCTTTGCACGAGGCGATGAATGAAGTCCCGTGACTCTACGACCCCGAGCGCTACGCCCTCCACCTTGCGCATGAGCTCCCGGTAGCGGCTGAGTTGTGCCTCCGCGTCAAGAAGAGCACCACCATGCGGTGTGTCCATCAGTACGGTGTCCAGCTGCGGCACCGATCCGCCGGCGTAGACAAGCGGGTCGCAGACTCCAGCGAAACCGTCCACAGCAAATGGCACCACGCGCACAGATACATGCTGTAGTTCCGACTGCTGAAGAATGTGCTCCAGCTGCCCCCGGGCAATCTTGCTGTCGCCTGCTCGAATCCTCAGCGCCGCTTCGTGAATCACCGCCTGATAGGGCACGGGACGGTCACCCGCCAGGATCTCCTGGCGCCGCAGCCGGAACCGTACGCGCAACTCAAGCTGTTCATCCGAGAGGCCCGGCACCGTGGAGGCAAAGATGGCCCGGATCTGCTCCTCGGTCTGAAGCAGCCCGGGAATCTGCACACTCTGAAACGTTCTCAGGTGGGTAGCGCTGTCCTCAAGTTCAGCCAGATCGAGGTAGCCGGAAGGCACCGACTCCCGAAACGCTTCCCACCAACCACGGGCCCGCTCGGCCGCCATCGCCGCGAGGGCCTCGACGAGTGCGACGTCGTCGCACGCGTAGTGACTGGCGAGGTAACGGACACGCTCCGCGCTCACACCCACGCGTGCCGATTCCATCGCCGAGATCTTGGTCTCGGCGATTCCGATGACCCGCGACGCTTCACGACCGCTCAGACCCGCTCGCTCCCTGAGCTTTCGCAGCTCGACACCGAGCCGTTCCTGACGGGCAGTGACGATACTTCTCGCCGGCATACAGCCCTCCCTCCAAGCGAGTTGAGTGATCGCAGTATCCCACCACCGCTTGACCGGGGTTCATTTGAACCCCTACCGTTTGTGACGCGACGCACACGCTGCGAAACCGGGACCCCGGAAGCGCACCGCCCCGCCATGCCATGACGGGTACGGCATGCCACCGCCCACAGACTGCCGCGCCCACAACCCCTCACGCACCAACGGGAGTTCCCGTATGCCGAACTCGCCCACGAGCACCGACGCCCCCTGGGAATACACGCTCTACATCCCTCACGACCCCCGCGCGGTCACGGTCTCCCGCCGCACTCTGCGCCTGATCCTCACCCTGCACGGCCTGCTCCCCCTCTCCGAAACCGCCGAGCTCGTCGCCACCGAGCTGGTCAGCAACGCGGTACGCCACACCAAGGGCCCGGCCGCGTTACGTCTGCGCTGGGCAAGCCGCGTACTGCGCATCGGCGTCTGGGACGCGGACCCCACCCCACCGGCGCCACCGCTGTCCGCATCCGCAGAAGCCGAAAACGGGCGCGGGCTCGACCTCGTCCGCAACTGCACTGATGGCTGGGGCTGGTATCAGCTCAGCAGCAACGGCAACTCAGGCAAGTTCGTCTGGTGCGAACTTGCCTCTATCGGAGCATGAGTTGCTCCGGTCCTCGTCCCAATGCCGTATCAACCAACCTTGATCTAACTGTGAGTTGACACCCTGGCCGATCACCAGGAAATCAAGAGGTCCACCAGATCGAAACCGGCCGAGCAACCCCTGCCGTTCTCCACCTGGAGCCTGGTCAGGCTCGCCGACTTCCCGGTCGCCGTTGGCGTGGCCGGTCAGTCTCCGCCATGGAGATCTCCACGGAGCGCGGCAACGATGTCCGACCAGGCCCTGGCACCGAGGGCCGCGTCGGTCTCCGCGGTGCCGCCGTAGCGGAACTGCCCGGAGTGCCTGGCAGGCCCTTCCCCGGGCAAACGGGGTCGGTGTCCGGCATCGGATGAGGTCACGAGCCTGGCTGGGCGTTGCCCTGCCAACGCGCGCCGTGCGGCCAGTTCCTGCGCGAATTCCAGCGACGGCCACATCTGATCGTCCCCGCCCGCAACGAGCACGATCTCCGCGGCGGATCGTTCGATGGGGATCGCGGCCTTCTGCGCAGCCTCGGTAAAGGCCTGCCAACTTTGCTCGTAGAGCGTCCGGCAGGCGATCGGCGCGCCCTCCGGCTCTTGCGGGGTCCAGTGCTCGTCGTAGGGAACGAACGGGACGGGCTCACCCTTCCAGGTCCACGACGACCGATAGGGGTAGGCATCCCCGTCGGTTCCGGGGCCGACGTTCGCCCAGACCACGGAGGTGGGCGACAGGGCCACCACCGCATCGACACGCGGATCGCGGACCGCCACGAGCAGTGCCGCCTCGGCGCCCTTCGACAATCCCAGCACACCGACTCTGCCGCTTCCCCGGGCTTTCAGGAAATCGATCGCCTCGACGAAGGTCTCCAGGGGAATCTCGCAGATTCCCTCTGGCTGGCGCTCACCACCGAACCAGCGAATCGACAGGGCGGTCATCCCCGCGCGGGCGAGAACACGACAGCGGTCGGTGTCAATACGGCCACTGGAACCAGCCAGCACCAGCACCCCCACCGCGCTGCCTCCCTCGGGCTCCACCAGAACACCCTCGCAAGGCTCACTGAGGGTGCGCTCGATGATTTCCATCATTCCCCCTGATGTGGTCGCGTCTCGCGATCATCTCAGCAGGCACCGAGTCGACCGCGCGCCGCTCCCACGTCTGCCGGAAACGGCGAACATCCCCCGGCCGACCCGGCCGGGGGATGTTTCACGTGGAACCAGGTTGTACGGGCGGCTGCTACTTCTCCGCCTTGTCCTTCGCCGATGCCGCCGGCTTGCGGAGCTGGATGTTCAGCTCGCGCAGGCGGGACTCGTCCAGCTCCGTCGGGGCGCCCATCATCAGGTCCTGGGCGTTGCCGTTGAGCGGGAAGGCGATCGTTTCGCGGATGTTGGGCTCGTCGGCCAGGAGCATCACGATGCGGTCGACTCCCGGGGCGATGCCGCCGTGCGGCGGGGCGCCGAGGCGGAAGGCGCGGAGCATGCCCGCGAACTCGTGCTCGACGGTCTCGCGGTCGTAGCCGGCGATCTCGAAGGCCTTGAGCATCACATCGGGCTCGTGGTTGCGGATGGCGCCGGAGGACAGCTCGATGCCGTTGCAGACGATGTCGTACTGCCAGGCGAGGATGTCGAGGGGGTCCTTCTCCTCCAGGTCCTTCATGCCGCCCTGGGGCATCGAGAAGGGGTTGTGGGAGAAGTCGATCTTCCCGGTGTCCTCGTCCTTCTCGAACATCGGGAAGTCGACGACCCAGCAGAACCGGAAGACGCCCTCCTCGAAGTGGCCGGCGCGCTTGGCGGCCTCGACGCGGACGGCGGACATGATCTTCGAGACCTCGTCGAACTCGCCCGCGCCGAAGAAGACCGCGTGGCCGGGGGCGAGGGACAGACGCTCGGTGAGGGTCTTGATGTCGGTCTCGGTGAGGAACTTGGCGATCGGGCCGGTGAGGCCGCCGTCCTCGCCGACGCGGACCCAGGCCAGGCCCTTGGCGCCGTGCTGGACGGCGTAGTCGCCGAGGCCGTCGAAGAACTTCCGGGACTGGCCGGCGGTGTCCGGGACCGGGAGGGCGCGGACGTGCTTGCCGGCGAACGCCTTGAACTCCGAGTCGGCGAAGATGTCGGAGATGTCGACCAGTTCCAGCTGGGCGCGCAGGTCCGGCTTGTCGTTGCCGTACTTCAGCATCGCCTCGCGGAACGGGATGCGCGGGAACGGCGAGGTGACGTGGCGGCCGTTGCCGAACTCCTCGAAGAGCTCGGTCATCAGCTTCTCGATCGGCCGGAAGACGTCCTCCTGCTCGACGAACGACATCTCGACGTCGAGCTGGTAGAACTCGCCGGGCGAACGGTCGGCGCGGGCGTCCTCGTCGCGGAAGCACGGCGCGATCTGGAAGTAGCGGTCGAAGCCGGAGATCATCAGCAGCTGCTTGAACTGCTGCGGGGCCTGGGGCAGGGCGTAGAACTTGCCCGGGTTCAGGCGGGACGGGACGACGAAGTCGCGGGCGCCCTCGGGGGACGTCGCGGTGAGGATCGGGGTCGCCATCTCGTTGAAGCCGAGCGCCACCATCTTGGCGCGGATCGAGGCGATGACGGCCGAGCGCAGCATGATGTTGCGGTGCATGCGCTCGCGGCGCAGGTCCAGGAAGCGGTACTCCAGGCGCCGCTCCTCGTTGACCCCGTCCTCGGCGTTGATCGTGAAGGGCAGCGGGGCGGCCTCGCCCAGCACCTCGACCTCGGTGACCTCGATCTCGATCTCGCCGGTCGGGAGCTCCGGGTTCACGTTGTCGGCGCCGCGCGCGGAGACCTTGCCGTCAATCCGTACGACGGTCTCCTTGGTGAGCTTCGCCAGGGCCTCGTTGCCGGGGGTGCCGGGACGGGCGACGAGCTGCACCAGACCGTAGTGGTCGCGCAGATCGATGAAGAGGATGCCGCCCAGGTCTCGGCGATTGTGCAGCCAGCCGCTCAGTCGGACGTCGGTGCCGACGTCAGAGGCGCGGAGCTCGCCGCAGGTGTGGGACCTGTACCGATGCATTCTCGTTCATCCAGTCTTCGCGGTTCGGGGTGGATTCAGCCTCCCCAGGCTACCGCCCGCACCCGTACCAAATCATTGACATTGACATTTCAAGATCATCCGAGGGCCGGGAGACGACCTCCGAGGGGTGCCCGGACCGTTCCCGTTCCGCGCCCGGAACGGCCTCGGGCGGCTGCCCACGGTGGTGTCCGCAGCGCAGACCTTCTCGGAGTAGGGCAATACCCGGCACCACCGGCGCGCACGACGGTTCCGTCCTCAGGCGCCGGACGGGCTGGAGCGCCCGCCCCGCTCTCCGCGCAGTTCACCGAGGATGCCGAAGGCCGCCGCGCAGGCCGGCACCGCGAGCAGCATGCCCAGCAGGCCCGCCACACTGGCGCCCGCGGTGATCGCGATCATGATGGTGGCCGGGTGCATCTGGACCGTACGGCTCTGGATCATCGGCTGCAGGACGTGGCCCTCCAGCACCTGTACCGCGAGCACGACCCCCAGCGCCCAGAGCGCGATCACGAACCCCCGGTCGGCGAGCGCGACGAGCACCGCGACCGTGCCGGAGATGAACGCCCCGAGGTAGGGGATGTAGGCGCCGACGAAGACCAGCGCACCGAGCCCCACCGCACCCGGCACTCTCAGGATCAGCAGACCCACGGTGATGCACACCGCGTCGATCAGCGCGATGAACGTGGTGCCGCGCATGAAGCCCTGCACGGCCTCGAAGGCCCGCCGCCCCATGGCCTCGACCAGGTCCCCGGTGCCGCGCGGGGCGATCGAGTGGGCGAGGCCCGCGGCCTTGTCGGAGTCGCGCAGGAAGAAGAAGGTCAGCAGGAGGGCGAGGACGCTGGTCGCGATCAGCGAGCCGATCAGGCTGATCCCGGACAGGAGCCCGCCCGCGGCGCTCGCGCCGAACTTCTGGACGAGTTTCTGGGCGTTCACGGCGAGGTCGTTCACATTGGTCTGCTTGCTGATCCCGAAGTGGTCGACGACCCACTGCGCGGTGTCCTTCAGCGAGCGGAGGATCTGGTCGCCGGTGTCGACCAGCGCGGTGACGACGATGTAACCGGCCCCGCCGACCACCGCGACGAGCAGGGCGCAGGTGAGCCCCGCGGCCAGCGAACGGTTCATTCCGCGGGCGGTCAGCCGACGGTGGACCGGTCCGAGCAGCGCCGTACCGAGCAGCGCGAGCAGTACGGGCGTGACCGCGGTCTTGAAGATGACGCACAGCCAGACGGCAACCGCAGCAACCCCGGTGACGAGGAGAACGACACCGCACCAGGCGGCTGTGCGCCGCGCACCATCGGGCAGGAGGGGCTTGGGGGTCTGCACCCTCCCACCCGATCACGGTGCGGGTGTGATGTCCACTCCGTCCACGGGTGTCACATTCCGTGGACCGCGGGCACCGTACCGAGGCGGCCGGCCTGGAAGTCCTCGAAGGCCTGCTTCAGTTCGGCCTGGCTGTTCATCACGAACGGTCCGTAGTGCGCCATCGGCTCGCGGATCGGACGTCCGCCGAGCAGGACGACCTCCAGGTCCGGGGTGTTGCCGTCCTGCTTCTCGTCCGCACGGACGGTCAGCGAGGAACCGGCGCCGAAGACCGCGGTCTGCCCCATGTGGACGGGGCGGTGCTCCGCGCCGACGGTGCCACGCCCGGCGAGGACGTACGCGAGTCCGTTGAACTCCTCACGCCAGGGCAGGGTCACCTCGGCGCCGGGGCGGACGGTGGCGTGGATCATCGTGATCGGGGTGTGCGTGATGCCGGGGCCCTCGTGCCCGTCGAGCTCACCGGCGATGACGCGGAGCAGCGCGCCGCCGTCCGGGGAGGCGAGGAGCTGGACCTGGCCGCCGCGGATGTCCTGGTAGCGGGGGGCCATCATCTTGTCGGCCTTGGGCAGGTTCACCCAGAGCTGGAGGCCGTGGAAGAGGCCGCCCGACACCACGAGGGACTCCGGCGGCGCCTCGATGTGCAGGAGGCCGGATCCGGCGGTCATCCACTGGGTGTCACCGTTCTGGATGGTGCCGCCGCCACCGTTGCTGTCCTGGTGGACGAAGGTTCCGTCGATCAGGTACGTCACGGTCTCGAAGCCGCGGTGCGGGTGCCACGGGGTGCCCTTCGGCTCTCCGGGCTGGTACTCCACCTCACCCATCTGGTCCATCATGATGAACGGGTCGAGGTACTTGTAGTTGATCCCGGCGAACGCGCGGCGAACCGGGAAGCCTTCGCCCTCGAATCCGCTCAGCGCCGTGGTGACGGCGAGCACGGGACGGGCCGTGGCGTCGCCCGAGGCGGCGACCTTGGGCAGGGTCAGCGGGTTTTCGACGGTCACTGCGGGCATGGGAGCCACCTCCGGGATTGTCCTGAGCTCAATTTAGTTGAATGGTGAACATCCCGCAAGGCGACATTCATTCCCGCACCCCGCCACCACGACGAGAAGGGGCCCGTACCTGGCGGTACGGGCCCCTTCTCGAACGAAGACCGGAGGTCAGCCGTACATACGGCGCATCGCGAAGTCGACCATCTGCTCCACGGCCTTGGCGTCGAAGACCATGCGGTGCTCGCCCTCCATGTCGAGGACGAAGCCGTAGCCGGTCGGCAGCAGGTCGATCACCTCGGCCCCGGTGATCACGAAGTACTTGGACTCCTTGCCCGCGTACAGCCGCAGCTCCTTGAGCGTGGTGAACATCGGGATCACCGGCTGCTGGGTGTTGTGCAGCGCGAGGAATCCGGGGTTGTCGCCGCGCGGGCAGTAGACCTTCGACGTCGCGAAGATCTGCTGGAAGTCCTCGGCGGACAGCGAGCCGGTCGTGAAGGCCCGTACCGCGTCCCCCAGGGACGGCGGCGAGGGCTCGGGATACAGCGGCTGCTCGCCGTAGCCGCCACCCATCTGCTGCTGTGCGCCGGGGTTCTGGTCGTAGCCGTACATGCCGCAAAGAGTAATCGGACACATCAAGCCCTTGAGGGGTTGCGTCTTATTACTGGCGGGTAGCATCATCGTAGAGGTCAGCTGATATGCGCACCGCCAGCTCGTCGCCCACCCGGCCCACGCCCCCTCCCGGGGTGCTGCACGCCACTGCTATTGATTACGGAGCCTTCCCATGGGGCACTACAAGTCGAATCTCCGCGACATCGAGTTCAACCTCTTCGAGGTCCTCGGGCGCGACAAGACGTACGGCACCGGCCTGTTCGCCGAGATGGACGTCGAGACGGCGAAGAGCATCCTCGACGAGGTCGCCCGCCTCGCGGAGAACGAGCTGGCCGACTCCTTCGCCGACGCCGACCGCAACCCGCCGGTCTTCGACCCGGAGACCAACACCGCACCGGTCCCGGAGACCTTCAAGAAGTCGTACCAGGCGTTCATGGACTCCGAGTACTGGCGTCTGGGCCTGCCCGAGGAGATCGGCGGCACCACCTCCCCGCGCTCCCTGATCTGGGGCTACGCGGAGCTGCTGCTCGGCTCGAACCCGGCCGTCTGGATGTACTCCTCCGGCCCGGCGTTCGCCGGCATCCTCTTCGACGAGGGCAACGAGGCGCAGAAGAAGATCGCCGAGATCGCCGTCGAGAGGCAGTGGGGTTCGACGATGGTGCTGACCGAGCCGGACGCCGGTTCGGACGTCGGCGCGGGCCGTACGAAGGCCGTCGAGCAGGAGGACGGCTCCTGGCACATCGAAGGTGTGAAGCGCTTCATCACCTCGGGCGAGCACGACATGTCCGAGAACATCATCCACTACGTACTGGCCCGCCCCGAGGGCGCCGGCCCCGGCACCAAGGGCCTCTCGCTCTTCATGGTCCCGAAGTTCCACTTCGACTGGACCACCGGCGAGCTGGGCGAGCGCAACGGCGTGTACGCGACGAACGTCGAGCACAAGATGGGTCTCAAGGCGTCCAACACGTGCGAGATGACGTTCGGCGACCAGCACCCCGCCAAGGGCTGGCTGATCGGCGACAGGCACGACGGCATCCGCCAGATGTTCCGCATCATCGAGTTCGCCCGCATGATGGTCGGCACGAAGGCCATTGCGACCCTCTCGACCGGTTACCTGAACGCGCTGGAGTACGCCAAGGAGCGCGTCCAGGGCACGGACCTGTCGCAGTTCATGGACAAGACCGCCCCCAAGGTCACCATCACGCACCACCCCGACGTGCGCCGCTCCCTCATGACGCAGAAGGCGTACGCGGAGGGCATGCGCTCCCTCGTCCTCTACACCGCCTCCGTCCAGGACGCGATCCAGGAGAAGGAGGCCGCCGGCGAGGACGCCAAGGCACTACACGGCCTCAACGACCTGCTGCTCCCGATCGTGAAGGGCTACGGCTCCGAGAAGTCGTACGAGCAGCTGGCGCAGTCGCTCCAGACGTTCGGCGGCTCCGGGTACCTCCAGGAGTACCCGATCGAGCAGTACATCCGTGACGCCAAGATCGACACGCTGTACGAGGGCACGACGGCGATCCAGGGCCAGGACTTCTTCTTCCGGAAGATCGTCCGCGACCAGGGCGCCTCGTTCAACGCGCTCTCCGAGGAGATCAAGAAGTTCCTCTCGGGCGCCCAGGGCAACGAGGAGCTGTCCGGTGCGCTGGACTCGCTCGCCAAGGCGGCCGTGGACCTGGAGGCGATCGTCGGCACGATGATCAACGACCTGACCGCGACCGGCGAAGACGTCAAGAACATCTACAAGGTGGGCCTCAACACCACCCGCCTGCTGATGGCCTCCGGCGATGTCGTCGTCGGCTACCTGCTGCTCAAGGGCGCGGCCGTCGCGGCCGAGAAGCTGCCGGCCGCCGCCGCGAAGGACGTCGCCTTCTACCGGGGCAAGATCGCCGCCGCGAAGTTCTTCGCCGCGAACGTCCTGCCGGGCGTCTCCACCGAGCGGGCGCTCGCCGAGTCCGTCGACAACTCGCTGATGGAGCTGGACGAGGCCGCGTTCTAGGCTCTCCCTCTCAAGATCGTCAACACGCACCGTCACCCGGACACGCTTTCGGGTGGCGGTGCTGTCGTATCAGCTGGATACGCTGAACGCACGGCCGAGAAATCACGACCGCCGAGGCAGCTACCAGGCAGCCGATGTCCTGCTCGCCGTCGAGGTCGTCTCGCCCGATTCCGAGGCCAGGGACCGCGACACCAAGCCGCACAAGTACGCAGGGGCGGGCATCCCGAATTTCTGGCTCGTCGAGATGACCGAGAACGGCCGACCCGTGGTCTGGACCTACGCACTCGACCCGGTCAACACAGGCATACGCCTCCACCGGCGTCCACCACGACCGGCTGAAGCTCTCCGATCCGTACGACATCGACATCGACCTGACCGCCATCGACCGGCTGTAGGCCCCCGCCCCGGCCTGGTGGACACCCCGCGGTATGGCCCGCGGACGACGGTGAAACCTGCCCGTCCGGCCTCGTTACAGTGAAGAACATGAGTTCCTCCCTCCGCTTCGACCGCGGTCACACCGACGACCTGATGGCCTTCCTGATGGCTTCCCCCTCCCCGTACCACGCCGTGGCCACCGCGGCCGAGCGGCTGGAGAAGGCCGGATTCCGCCAGGTCGAGGAGACCGCGGCCTGGGACGGCACCAGCGGCGGGAAGTACGTCCTGCGCGGCGGTGCGATCGTCGCCTGGTACGTGCCGGAGGGCGCCGCGGCGCACACCCCGTACCGGATCGTCGGAGCGCACACCGACTCGCCGAACCTGCGGGTCAAGCCGCTGCCCGACACGGGGGCGTACGGCTGGCGGCAGGTCGCCGTGGAGATCTACGGCGGAACGCTCCTCAACACCTGGCTCGACCGTGACCTCGGCCTCGCCGGCCGCATCTCGCTGCGCGACGGCACGCACCGGCTGGTGAACATCGACCGGCCGCTCCTGCGCGTACCGCAGCTGGCCGTGCATCTGGACCGGTCGGCCAACCCCGACGGGCTGAAGCTCGACCGGCAGAAGCACATGCAGCCGATCTGGGGGCTCGGGGACGTCGAGGAGGGCGACCTGATCCGGTTCGTCGCCGAGGAGGCGGGCGTCGACGCCGCGGACGTGACCGGCTGGGACCTGATGCCGCACCCCGTCGAGCCGCCCGCCTACCTGGGCCGGGACCGCGAGCTGCTGGCCGGGCCCCGGATGGACAACCTGCTCTCCGTGCACGCGGCGACCGCCGCGCTCGCCGCCGTCGCCGGGCAGCCGGACTCCGAGCTTCCGTACATCCCGGTCATGGCCGCCTTCGACCACGAGGAGAACGGCTCGCAGTCCGACACCGGCGCCGACGGACCGCTGCTCGGCACGGTCCTGGAGCGTTCCGTCTTTGCCCGCGGCGGTGCGTACGAGGACCGCGCCCGGGCCTTCGCCGGGACCGTCTGTCTCTCCTCCGACACCGGCCACGCGATCCACCCCAACTACGCCGAGCGCCACGACCCGACCCACCACCCGGTGGTCAACGGCGGACCGATCCTCAAGGTCAACGTCAACATGCGGTACGCGACCGACGGCAGCGGCCGGGCCGTGTTCGCGGCGGCGTGCCGGAAGGCGGACGTGCCGTGGCAGACGTTCGTCTCCAACAACTCGATGCCGTGCGGCACCACGATCGGCCCGATCACCGCCGCCCGGCACGGCATTCAGACCGTGGACATCGGCGTCGCGATCCTGTCGATGCACAGCGCCCGTGAACTGTGCGGTGCGGACGACCCGTACCTGCTGGCCAACGCGCTGGCGGCTTTCCTGGTGGGCTGAGCGCGCCGGCCGCGCCGACCGGGCGCAACCCTTCGCCGGCTCCACGGCACCCCCGATACCCTGGGTCATTGCCCGTGCCCCCATCTCGGGTGCACCCCGCCCGGAAGGGAACCGGTACGTGGAGTTCCGGCTGCTCGGCACCGTCTCCGTCGACACTGGCACCGGGCCGTTGCCGCTCGGCCCGGCCAAACGCCGCAGCCTGCTGGCCGCGTTGCTGCTGTCCGCCAACACACCCATATCCGTCGGCCGGTTGACGGAATCCCTGTGGGACGACGAGCCGCCGCTGCACGCCCGCAGCATCATCCAGGGGCATGTGTCGCGGCTGCGCGCCCTCCTGGTGGGCGCGGACGCGGAGGCGTACGGGGTGGAACTGATCACGCTCGGCGACGCGTACGTGCTGCGGCTGCCGGAAACCCTGCTGGACTCACAGCGGTTCGAGGAACTGCTGATCCTGGCGCGGGAACAGCGCAGCGCCGCCGACGCCGTGCTGATGCTCAAGGAGGCCCTGTCCCTGTGGCAGGGCCCGGCGCTCACCGGCGCGTTCGCCGGCCCGCCGCTCCAGGCCGCCGCGCAATCGCTGGAGGAGTCGCGGCTGGCCGCGGTCGAGCAACTGGCATGCGCCTACGCGGCGCTGGGGGAACACAGCCGGGCGGCATCGGTGCTGCGGGCGGAAGCGGTCGCCCATCCGATGCGGGAGTCGCTGGCGGCGGCGCTGATGACGGCGCTGTACCGGGCGGGGCGTCAGTCGGAGGCGCTGGACTGGTTCCACCGCACGCGGCGGCTGCTCGCCGATGAGCTGGGGATCGACCCGGGCCACGAACTCGCCGACGCGTACGCGCTGATCCTGCGCGGCGAGCCCGGCCCGGACGTGCGCGCCGAACCGGCCGACCGCTCGTGGGTCTTGAGCAGCGGTACGGGGGGAAGAGGCGCCGGGACAGGAGCCGGTGTCCGGCCGGAAGCCGGAGGACGAGCCGGTACGGGAGCCGGGGCCGGCGTCGGAGCCGGTACGGAAACCTGGCCGGCAGCCGGTACGGGAGCCGGGGCCGGAGCCCGTACGGAAGCCGGAGCGCGAGCCGGTACGGGAGCCGGGGCCGGAGCCCGTACGGAAGCCGGAGCGCGAGCCGGTACGGGAGCCGGGGCCGGAGCCCGTACGGACAGCACGCCCGGCCCGCCGCCGCCGCCCTGCCCCCTGGCTCCGCCGCCGCCTCTCGTCGGGGAGCCGCACCCCACCGATCTACTGCCCCGCGCACCCCGCGGCTTCCACGGCCGGGTCCCCGAACTGGCCGCGCTCACCCGGGCCGCGGCGGGCGAGGCACCCGTCTGTCTGGTCACCGGACCGGCCGGAGTGGGAAAGACCGCGCTGGCCCTGCAGTGGGCGCACCGCAACCCCGCCGCCTTCCCGGACGGACGGCTCTTCGCCGATCTGCGCGGGTTCAGCGACACCGGAGAGCCCGCGCTGATCGAGGTCCTGCGCGAGTTCCTGCTGGCGCTCGGCGTCGCACCGCGCCGCGTCCCCGAGTCCGTGCCCGCCGCGGCCGCGCTCTTCCGGTCCCTGACCGACCGGCGCCGGCTGCTCGTCGTCCTCGACAACGCCCGCGACTCCGCCACCGTCAGGCCCCTGCTGCCGGGTGGCACCGACTGCGTCACGCTGGTCACCAGCCGGCACCGGCTGGAAGGTCTCATCGCCTCGGAGGCGGCCCGCCCCGTCCCGCTCGACGTACTCGAACCGCAGGACGGCACGGCCCTGCTGGCCGGTGTGCTCGGCGAGGAACGGGTCCTCGCCGAACCCGTTGCCGCCCGCCGGCTCGCCGGCCTCTGCGGCGGACTGCCGCTCGCCCTGCGCGTCACCGCGGCCCGGCTTGCCGGACGTCCGCAGCGGACGCTGGCCGGGATGGCCGACGAACTGGCAGACGAACGCAGCCGGCTGACGTACCTCGACGTCGACGACACCGGTGTCTCGGCCGCGCTGCGGCTGACCGTGCAACAGCTTCCGCCGGACGCCGTCCACCAGTTCACCCGGCTCGGCCACCACCCCGGCAGCCACTTCGACCCGCACACCGCCGCCGCACTCGCCGGCACGGACCCGGTCGCCGCCGCCGCAGCGCTGGAACGGCTCGCCACCGCCCACCTCGTCACCGAAACGGCACCCGGCCGCTGGGGACTGCACGATCTGGTCCGCCTCTACGCGCGCGGCCTGGACCCCGCGTGCGGACCCGAGGCCCTCGTCTGCGTCCTCGACCACTACATAGCCACCGCGCTCGCCGCCGCCGACACGGCCGAACCCGCCGGCGAGCCCTGCTTCGTCCTGCCGGACGGCTACCACCGCCCCGCCGCCGTCAGGGACTTCACCGACCGGGCGGCGGCGATGAGCTGGCTGGCCGCCGAACGCGACGATCTGGCCCTGGCCGCCGTCGCGGCCCGGACCGCCGGGCTCGACGACCGGGCCTGGCGGATCATCCTGCTCCAGTGGCCGCAGGTGGTGTGGCGGGTCCGGGACGGCTGGGCCCCGCTGCTGGAACTGGCCCTGGACTCCGCCCGTGCCGAGAACGATCCGTATGCCGAGTCGCGGGTGCTCAATCTGCTGGGCTGGGTGCTGACCGAGGAGGGCAGGCACGCCGAGGCCGTCGCCCTGCTGGAGCGCTCGCCCGCCCTCGCCCGGCAGGCCGGAGACCGGCTCGGCGAGGCGACGGCGCTGATCAACCTGGCCATCGTCCAGGCCGAACAGGGCGAGCTCGACCTGGCGCTGGAGGGCTGCGAACGGGCCGTCGGCCTGGCCCGCGAGGAATCCGACGCGCACACCGAGATGCTCGCCCTGCAGCACCTCGCCCGGATGCAGCTCACCGCCGACCGCCCGCAGGACGCCCTGCACTCCGCCCGGACGGCGCTCGACCTCGGGCCCGAGCACGAGGAGCCCACGCTCCGGATGCTGCTGCTGACCGTCAGCGGCGAGGCCCGGCTGGCACTCGGCGAGGAGGACGACGGCATCCGGCTGCTGGACCTGGCGGCGAGGGAGGCGGAAACCGCCGGTTACGACGAGGGCGCGGTCCGGGCCCTCGAAGCGCTGCTACGGGTGACGGCACGGACGGAGTACCGCAAACGGTACGACGAGGCGGTCCGGCGGCTCATCAACGGCGGCTGAGCCGCTCACCCGCGGTGACGTGAGAGTGGCGGTCCCGGACGTCAGCGGGACGTCAGCGGGACGCCAGCGGAACGTGAGCGAAGCACCCCAGACTCATACATGTCAGCAGGTCAGTGGCGCTCGCCAGTGACCAGGCGTCCGCCGCACCGTCACACTCGGGGAAATTCCATGAGCACGCTCCGCAACCGCACCACTGTCCTCGCCGCCGCGACCACCGCGGTGCTCGCCCTGGCCCTGACCGCCTGCGATGGGGACGACTCCGGTACGAAGTCCGCCGGCCCGGCGTCGGGCAACTCCGCAGCCGCCTCTTCGCCGGAGACTCCGAAGGACGCCTCCGCCGCAAACACCGACACCGCCAAGGGCAGCGGTACGGCGGGCGGCAGCACCACGACGGGCGGCGACACCAGCGACAGCTACGCCTACAAGCACCCGTGCAAGAGCGGGGACCTGTCGGTGCGCGTGTACCCCCGCGAGGGCTCGGCCACCCAGCAGGTGATCGAGGTCAACAACACCGGCGCGAACTCCTGCGGCCTGAGCTACTTCCCGCAGGTCAGACTGGGCGCCTCGAAGGCCTCGGACCACAGTGGCGACATCAAGCCGGCCGTACCGGGCGGCCTGGGCGGCGCACCCGCGTACCCGGTCAAGCCCAAGACGGCCGCCATCGCGGTGATCGACCTCAACCCGAGCGGTGCGAACGGCCTGACCTGGATCGACGAGATGAACGTGCTCGCCGACGGCGACCACATGGCCAACGCGGAGACGCAGAACTTCGAGCTCGGCCCCGATGTGAAGGTGCTCGACCCGAAGCTCGGCCTGTACCGGAGCACGGTCGCCGAAGCGGTGAGCTCCATGAAGCAGGCGGGCACCTCCTGACCCGCTGAGCCGGGCCGTACGACGAGCCCCGCGGGACGCGGCCCCTACCCCGCCGCACACACCGCACCCGGCGCAGAAGGCCCTCCGTGTCCGGGGCTCCGCGCGCCGTCAGGCCTGCTCGTCCATCCCTGCCAGCACCAGCGGCAGCCGGGGCGTTCCCTCCGCGGTCACGCGGACGGGGACGCCCCAGTCCTGTTGGTGGACATGGCAGGCCGGGTACTCGTTCGCCGGGTCGTCGTCGCAGGACGCCGCCATCGCGGACACGTGTAGGACCCCCTCGGTGACACCGTCGGCCAGCACCAGGTCACGGAAGAGATCGGTGCCCGGACCGGAGCCCTTCGCCAGCAGCTCGGGCGGGGTCGACGAGATCAGCAGGCGGGTCGAGGGACCGTACCGGGTGTCCAGCTTCTGCCCGGCGGGCGCCTGGAAGACCACATCGAGCCGGAGCGTGCCCGGGGCGATCTCGGTGGCCGCGCGCCGCGTGTGGTGTGCCTGGCCGGCGACGCGCACGGCCTCCTCGGGAAGCCGCAGCCGGGTCAGCCGGTGCCGGGCGGACTCGACGACGACGAGATCGCCGTCGGCCAGGACGGCGTCGCTGGGCTCGCGCAGATCCGTGGCGAGGGTGGTGACCTCGCCGCTCACGGGGTCGTAGCGCCGCAGCGCGTGGTTGTAGGTGTCGCAGACGGCGACGGACCCGTCGGGCAGCGCGGTCACGCCCAGCGGGTGCTGGAACAGCGCCTGCTCCGCTCCGCCGTCGCGGTGTCCGAAGTCGAAGAGTCCGGTGCCGACGGCCGTACGGACGACGAAGCCGGTGCCGTCCCGCTCGACGTACCGCAGGGCGGACGTCTCCGAGTCGGCGATCCACAGCCGCTCCCCGTCGGCCGACGTGGCGAGGCCGGACGGCTGGGCGAACCAGGCCTCGTCGGCCGGCCCGTCGACCAGGCCCTCATTGGTCGTGCCCGCGGCGGCCCGCACGGTCCCCGTCGCGGGGTCGTACGTCCACAGCTGGTGCACGCCCGCCATGGCGATCCACAGCCGGTCCGCGAACCAGGCGACGTCCCAGGGGGAGGACAGGTCGACCTCGCGGGCCGGGCCCGTCGTCGGCGAACCCTGCCACCACTGACGGCCCGTGCCGGCGAGGGTCGTCGTCACCCCGGTGGTGAGGTCGAGGGCGCGAATCGCGTGGTTGACGGTGTCGGCGATCGCGATCCGGCCGTCGGGCAGTACCGCGAGCCCCTGCGGCTCGGAGAACCGGACCTCGTCGGGCCCACCGTCGGTGAACCCCCTGTCCCCTGTTCCGACGTGACGGCGAACCGTTTCACCGTCCCGTTCGATCTCGACCAGGCGGTGCCGGGTGGTGTCCGAGACGAGGAAGCCGCCGTCCTGCAGGAGCAGGGCCTTGCCGGGGAACCGGAGATGCGTGGCGACCGGCTCGGGTGCGACGTAGGGGCCGTCGCCGCGGCGCAGCGTGCCCTTCGCCCCGTGCTCGGTCTCCAGCTCCTCGACCAGCTTCTCGATGGCGTGCGCGTGGCCCTCACCGGCGTGCTGGGCGACGATGTAGCCCTCGGGGTCGATGACGACGAGCGTGGGCCAGGCGCGTACGGCGTACTGCTTCCAGGTCGCCAGCTCCGGGTCGTCGAGGACCGGGTGGTGGACCTCGTACCGCTCGACGGCGTCGACGACTGCCTGGTGCTCGGCCTCGTGGACGAACTTCGGCGAGTGCACACCGATGATCACGACGGTGTCGCGGTGCTTCTCCTCCAGTTCGCGCAGCTCATCGAGAACATGGAGACAGTTCACACAGCAGAAGGTCCAAAAATCCAGGATCACAATGCGTCCTCGCAGGTCAGCGAGGGTGTACTGCTGTTCGCCTGTATTGAGCCAGCCCCCCTTGCCGATCAGCTCCGGGGCCCGGACGCGCGCACGTGTTGCCATGTGGACAGTCAACAACACCATGGCCCGCACTCATTCCGGAGGGTCCACGTATTCCGGGCGGTCCTGGGGGAACCTGTGAGCCATGAGATTCCTGGTGCGTGAACGGCTCTTCTCTGTAGGCGACGACTACTGGATCGAGGACGCGGACGGTCGCAAGGTCTTCCTCGTCGACGGCAAGGCCATGCGGGTGCGTGACACCTTCGAGCTGAAGGACGCGCAGGGCCGGATTCTGGTCGAGATCCGGCAGAAGCTGCTCAGTCTGCGCGACACGATGCTCATCGAGCGGGACGGCGAGCAGCTCGCCAAAGTCAAGCGCAAGCGACTGTCGCTGCTGCGCAACCACTACCGGGTCACGCTGGTGGACGGTACCGAGCTCGATGTCAGCGGCAAGATCCTGGACCGGGAGTTCGCCATCGACTACGACGGGGAGCTGCTGGCCCAGGTCTCGCGGCGGTGGCTGACCGTCCGGGACACGTACGGCATCGACGTCGTACGGGAGGACGCCGACGTGGCGCTGCTCATCGCCGTATCAGTGTGCGTCATCGTGCTCGCCGACAAGGAGTACGAGGACTGACGGACTCGAAAAACAAGTCCGTCGAGGGGGTCCCCCATGCTCTTAAGGCCATAGGGAACTTGAGGACAAAACGATCAGCGGGTGGGTCCGGCGATGACATCGAACCCGGTTTCACGTGAAACGTGACTACTCGCCCGTCTCGGGCGGAGCCAGCCCCAGCCGCCGGTCCTTGAGCGCCGGGAACTGCTCGCGCGTGGCAGCGACCTTCGACGGGTCGAACTCCACGCTCAGCACCTCCTCGTCGGCGCCCGCCTCCGCGAGCACCTCGCCCCACGGGTCGACGACGATGCTGTGTCCGGCCTGCTGGATTCCGGCATGGGTGCCCGCGGTCCCGACGGCCAGGAGGTACGACTGGTTCTCGACGGCGCGGGCCCGGGCCAGCAGCGTCCAGTGGGCGCGGCGGCGCTCGGGCCAGCCCGCGGCGACGATCAGCGTCTCGGCGCCCGCGTCCACCAGGCCGCGGAACATCTCCGGGAAGCGCAGGTCGTAGCAGGTGGCGAGGCCCAGGGTGGTCTGCGGCAGGGCGACCGTGACGAGGTCCTCGCCGGCGCCCATCATGACCGCCTCGCCCTTGTCGAAGCCGAAGCGGTGGACCTTGCGGTACGTGGCGGCCCGCTCGCCCTCGGGCGTGAAGACGAGCGCCGTGTTGTAGAGGGTGCCGTCGGCGGCGCGCTCGACGAAGGAGCCCGCGTGCAGCCAGACCCCGGCGTCGGCCGCGGCCTTGGCCATGATGTCGTGGGTGGGTCCCTGGAGCGGTTCGGCCTCGTCGGCGAAGGAGGTATACGCGAAGGCACCGACCGGCCAGAGCTCTGGTAGAACCACCAGATCCGCACCGCGCTGGTCCGCGATCAGCGAAGCCGCGCGCTGCCTACGGGAATTGACCGATTCGTCCGGGTCTACTGCGATCTGGATGAGGGAGGCGCGCACACTACCACCGTCCTGGCATTCGAGCCGTCAACACGGGCCTACGATCGTCACACGAAAGCACTGCCGGGGTGCCTGCTCGCAGCGTAACTTAGCGATCGAACCTCCCACGCAGTCCGCCGCCCGCGCCCAGCACTCCAGCCCATGCACCGCAGAACCGCACGAGGGGTCCCGTGACCGTCCATCCCAGCCTCCAGACCTACGCCGATGCCTGGACCCACTCCATCGAGTCGATCGCCGAGCTGGTGAAGCCACTCGCCGAGGGAGAGTGGAACAGCCGTACACCGTGCCCCAACTGGTCGGTGCGTGACATCGTCTCGCACGTCATCGGCATGGAGAGCGAGCAGCTCGGCGACCCGCGTCCGATCCACACGCTGCCGCGCGACCTCTTCCACGTACAGAGCGACTTCGCCCGGTACATGGAGATGCAGGTCGATGTGCGGCGTCACCACACCGCGCCGGAGATGACCTCCGAGCTGGAGTACACGATCATTCGCCGCGCACGTCAGCTGCGTAACGAGACCCGTGCCCCCGAGACCACGGTCCGGGCGCCGCTGGGCGCCGAGCAGACCCTCGAACTGGCGCTTCGGATGCGGGCCTTCGACGTCTGGGTGCATGAGCAGGACCTGCGGACGACGCTGGGGCGGCCTGGCAATCTGGACTCCCCCGGCGCCTTCGTCGTCCGGGACACCCTGCTCGCCGGGCTGCCGAAGGTGGTCGCCAAGGACGCGGGCGCACCGGCCAATTCGGCGATCGTGCTCGATGTGCACGGGGCGCTGGAGTTCCTTCGCACGGTCAGGGTCGACGCGGAGGGCCACGGCTCGGTGGACGGTTCGCCGTCGCTCGGGCCCGCGGTGACGCTGGCGATGGACTGGGAGACGTACTACCGCCTCGCCTGCGGGCGGGTGCGCGCGGCCGCGGTCGCGGACCGGATCAAGATCGAGGGCGACCCGGACCTGGCGGCGGCGATCCTGCAGAACTTCGCCGTGACGCCGTAGCGCCCCGGCGCCGCACCCCGGTGATCGGCGGCGCCCGTCGTGCGAGGACGGGCGCGCCGCCGATCCGGCGCGACAGGCGCGTCACACGGGCACGTGCACGGCCTCCACGCGGCTGATCACATGGTGGTCCCGCTCCCGGTGCGTGGCTCGGGAGTGCAGCCGCAGAATCTGTACGACGCCGAGCGACTCCAGTACGAAGACCGAGGCGAAAGCGATCCGGTAGTTGTCCCCGGTCGCGTCCAGCAGCACGCCGACGGCGAACAGCGTGGTCATCGAGGCGATGAAGCCGCCCATGTTGACGATGCCCGACGCGGTGCCCTGGCGCTCCGGCGGGTTGGCGGGCCGTGCGAAGTCGAAGCCGATCATCGAGGCGGGACCGCACGCGCCGAGCACCACGCACAGGACGATCAGTAGCCACATCGGCGCGTGGTCGCCCGGGTAGAAGATGGCCGACGCCCAGAGCAGCGCCGTCCCCGCGACCGTCCCGAGGGCCAGCGGCGCGCGGGCCGCGTGGTGGCGGGCGATGATCTGCCCGTAGACCAGCCCGAACGCCATGTTGGAGAGCACCACCAGGGTGAGCAGCTCACCGGCGGTGGACCGGCTCAGCCCCTGCGCCTCCACCAGGAACGGCAGCCCCCACAGGAGCAGGAACACCATGGCCGGGAACTGCGTGGTGAAATGCACCCACATACCGAGCCGGGTGCCGGGCTCCCGCCAGGCGGCGGCGATCTGCCGGCGTACGTAGGCGGCGCCCGCGTGCTCGGCGGGCGGCGGCTCGTGGCCCTCGGGGTGGTCCTTCAGGAACAGCAGAAGGAGTACGAGGACGAGAACCCCGGCGGCGGAGCTGCCGACGAAGGTGGTGGTCCAGCCGAATCCGTGCAGGGCCCGCGCGATGAAGAGCGTCGAAACGAGGTTGCCCGCCATCCCGAAGAGCGCGGCGACCTGCCCGATCAGCGGACCGCGCCGCGCCGGGAACCAGCGGGCGCCGAGCCGCAGCACACTGATGAACGTCATCGCGTCGCCGCAGCCGAGCAGCGCCCTGGAGGCCAGCGCCATGCCGTACGAGGGGGAGAGCGCGAAGCCCAGCTGCCCCAGGGTGAACAGGACGGCCCCGAGGGTGAGGACCTTCTTGGTGCCGAGCCGGTCGACCATCAGGCCGACGGGTATCTGCATGCCCGCGTAGACGAGCAGCTGAAGGATGGAGAACGTGGAGAGCGCGGAGGCGTTGACGTGGAACCGGTCGGCGGCGTCGAGTCCGGCGACACCCAGGCTGGTGCGGAAGATGATGGCGACGAAGTAGACCGCGACACCGATGCCCCAGACCCACACGGCCCGCCGGCCGCCGGGCGGATCACCGGGCAGGGACAGGGTGGGCGCCGCGGCGGAACTCATCGGTCCTCACCCCTGACGAGCACCTTGACCCGGCTGACATGACGCCGCACGACCTGCGCGGCACCGTCCGCGTCGCCGGACCTGATGGCCTCCAGCAGCTCACCGTGCTCGGTGATGTTCGCGGCGATCCTCCCCGGGTGCGCCTCCATCACGGCGACGCCCATCCTCAGCTGACGGTCGCGCAGCTGGTCGTAGAGGCGCGAGAGGATGTCGTTGCCCGCGTTGCGCACGATCTCGGCGTGGAAGCAGCGGTCCTTCACTGACACCGCGGCCAGATCCCCCGCCTGGGCCAACTGCCGCTGCTCTTCGAGAAGTTCTTCGAGCCGCCCGATCAACCGCGCGGAGGCGGGCACGGCCTTGCGGACCGCGAACTCCTCGACCAGCAGCCGGGTCTCCACCACGTCCGCGATCTCCTGGGCGGAGACGGCGAGCACGAGAGCCCCCTTCTTCGGATACAGCTTGATCAGCCCCTCGGCCTCCAGCCGCAGCAGCGCCTCACGCACGGGCGTACGGGAGACTCCGACGGCCTCCGCGAGATCGCCTTCGGTGAGGAGCGTGCCGCCCTCGTAGCGGCGGTCCAGGACGGCTTCCTTGATATGGGCGTAGACGCGCTCGGCGGCGGAGGACTTCTCGGCGGGCTTCACACGGGGCTTCACGACTGGGGGTGCGGCAGGCATGTACACAGCATAGATACAAGATGCGTGCACGATGGCACACGTCCGGGATCCGGACGGTGAAACCTCGGCCGACCGCGTCGGAACCGACCGATGGAGCGGGACGGACCCGCACGGCGTGACGCGATCGACATCAACGACATCGCGTACGGGGCGATGGGGCCCGGATCCGGCGGGGGCGCACCGGACGACGCGCCGAGCCTTGCCCTGAACCACCCGTGGCCCCGGAATTGCCCCAGGAATCAGCACATCCATCCCCGGGTCTCATGAGTCTGATTACCGAGCGGCATCCTTATGAGGCCGCATTCCAGGGGCATTTGGAGCGTTCAAGTTGAAAATCGGCATCAAGGGTATAAACCGTATTTCGGCCGCTGCCACCGTGGCCCTCACCGCGGGTGCTGTCATCGCGGGAAGCGCGTTCGCCTCCACGGCGCAGGCCGCGACACTGCCCACCCCCACGATTACCGCCAAGGGCGGTTACGTGATGAACAACGGCACCGCGAAGTCCCTGTACTCCAAGGCCGCGGACACCCGTCGCTCCACCGGCTCCACCACCAAGATCATGACTGCCAAGGTCGTCCTGGCACAGAAGAATCTCAACCTGGATTCCAAGGTCACGATCCAGAAGGCGTACAGCGACTACATCGTCTCCAAGGGCGCCTCGTCGGCCCACCTGATCGTGGGTGACAAGGTCACCGTCCGCCAGCTGCTGTACGGCCTGATGCTGCCGTCCGGCTGCGACGCCGCGTACGCGCTGGCCGACAAGTTCGGCTCCGGCACCACCCGGGCGGCCCGCGTGAAGTCGTTCATCGGCAAGATGAACACCCAGGCCAAGTCGCTCGGAATGACGAACACCCACTTCGACTCGTTCGACGGCATAGGGAACGGCTCGAATTACTCGACGCCGCGCGATCTGACGAAGCTCGCGAGCAACGCGATGAAGAGTTCCACGTTCCGCACGGTCGTGAAGACCAAGTCGACCAAGCAGAAGGTCACCACGAAGAGTGGTGGCTACCGCTACATGTCGTGGTCCAACACCAACACGATGCTCAGCAGCTACAGCGGCGCGATCGGCGTGAAGACCGGTTCCGGCCCGACGGCCAAGTACTGCCTGGTCTTCGCCGCGACCCGCAACGGCAAGACGATCATCGGCACGGTGCTCGCCTCCACGAACGCGACCACCCGGACCGCGGACATGAAGAAGATCATGGACTACTCCTTCAAGAAGTAGTCCTCCAACCCCGCTCCCCGGGTCGCGAGGAGGGGCCCGCCGTGCCGTACAGCGGGCCCTTTCCTGCACCCGGCCGCGGGCTCTCTCCCCCCGTCATTCTGCCTGAAAGGGCAATACGCACATTGACCACCATTCCTCGTGGGCGGCTTCGCAGCGTCGCCGCGCTGTCGGTCGCCGCGACCTCCTGCAGTCTGCTCACCGCCGTGAGTGCCACGCCCGCTGCTGCGGCGACCAGTTGCACCTCGCCGGTCTTCAAGCGGCAGTTCTTCGCGAACACGTCGTTCTCCGGTACGCCGAAGAAGACCGACTGCGACTCTGTCATCGACCAGAACTGGGGCACCGGCGCCCCCGCCTCCGGCCTGCCGAAGGACAACTTCGGTGTCCGCTGGTCCCTGACCCGGGACTTCGGCTCCGGCGGCCCTTTCGCCTTCACCGCGGCGACCCGTGACGGCATTCGCGTGTACCTCGACGGGGTGCGCAAGGTCGACATCTGGAAGAACGTCTCCACCACCCAGAAGAAGACGGTCAACGTCACCGTCCCCGCCGGGAAGCACTCCCTGCGCATCGACTTCGTCAACTGGACGGGCCCGGCCAACGTCAAGTTCGGTTACGCACCGAGGACGTCGGCCACCGTCGACAAGGTCAAGCCGCTCAGCCCGGTCGGCGTGAAGGCGGTCCTCGACAACGCCACGGCGAACGCCAAGGTGACCTGGTCCGCGAACAAGGAAATGGACCTCGCCGGCTACCGCGTCTACCGCCGGCCCAAGGGATCCAGCACGTTCACCCTCGTGAAGACGACCACCGCAACCTCGTACGCGGGGGTCCCGCCCGAGGGCGGGAAAACGTACTACTTCGAGGTCCGCGCCTATGACAAGGCCGGGAACGTCTCCACCGGCAGTACGGACATACCGCTGACCACCGTCGCCGTCATCCCCCCGGCGGACTTTGCCGCGAAGGGCATCGACGCCGGGATCGTGCTGACCTGGAAGCCTGTCCCGGGCGCGGTCCGCTACAACCTGAAGCGCGACGACCAGCACGGTCACGTGTCGGTCCGCTCCGTCACCGCCACGGCCTTCACCGACACCACGGTGAAGCGCTCCGAGAAGTGGACCTACCAGGTGGCCGCCGTGGACGGCGCCGGACGCGCCTCCGCGTACGGCCCCGCCGTCACGGCCTACCGTCCGGTCGCGGCGCCGCGGAACATCGTCGCGACGCCGGGGATCAGCAGTGCGACCTTCACCTGGACGACCGATCACTCCGTCGACGGCGATGTGTACGACTTCCACGTCTACCGTTCCGAGACGCTCCCCGTGGACACCTCGGCCGCACCGATCCGCTGCAGCACCACCTGGAAGACGCTCGGCGACGGGCGGCTCCAGTACACCTGCACCGACACCTCCCCGGCCGGCGGCCTCACCTACCACTACGTGATCAAGGCCTACGACAACTCGGGCAGGGAGTCGGTTCCTTCGGCCACGGTCGAGGTCACCACGCTCGCCAGGGACTGGACCCCGCCCGCGCCGGTCACCGGGCTCACCGCCAAGGCCACCGAGTACGGCATCGAGCTGCACTGGAACGCCAACACCGAGCCCGATCTCAAGCGGTACGTGGTGTACCGCGGAGAGCTGATCGACGGCGAGGACGAGCGGGTCTGCTACGGCACCTCGTCCGAGTACCTCGACGCGGCCACCACGTCCTACACCGACGAGCGGCTGCCCGACGGTGAGGAGCGGTGCTACTTCATCGACGTCGAGGACACCTCCGGCAACTCCAGCTTCCGGATGACGCACAGCGCCGAGGTCGCCGTCGTCACCGAGCTGGACCTGACTCCGTCCGTCGAGACCCCGGCGGGCTCCCCGCTCACGCTCACCGCGACCCGGGGCACCACCGGTACCTCGGTGGACCTGTCCTGGAACACGGTCGCCGATGCGACGGGCTACCTGGTCGAACGGTGGAACCCGACCGCGGGCGCGTACGAGAAGCTGACCGCCGATCCCGTCACGGACGTGTCGTACACGGACGCCACCGCCCCGACCGGCACCACCCACTTCTACCGGGTGACCGCCGTGTACGCCGACGACACCCGGTCGGCGCCCTCCGCGGACTGGGTGATCCTGGCCCCCGCCGAGTGACCTGACCCGGCAGAAAAGCGGGCCTGCGCGGAAGGAATCCCCGCGCAGGCCCGCTTCTTCCGTCTCACACGGCCATCAGGACCAGGTGATCAGCCGCTTGGGCTGCTCCAGGATCGCGGCGACATCCGCCAGGAACTTGGAGCCGAGTTCGCCGTCGATCAGACGGTGGTCGAACGACAGTGCCAGCGTGGTGACCTGACGGGGCTTCACCTTCCCCTTGTGGACCCAGGGCTGGAGCTTGATCGCGCCGACCGCGAGGATCGCGGACTCGCCCGGGTTCAGGATCGGCGTACCCGTGTCGACGCCGAAGACGCCGACGTTGGTGATCGTCACCGTGCCGCCCGCCATGGCCGCCGGGGACGTCCTGCCCTCACGCGCCGTGGAGACCAGCTCGCCCAGCGCCGCGGCGAGCTCCGGCAGGGTCATGTCGTGCGCGTCCTTGATGTTCGGCACGATCAGACCGCGCGGGGTGGCGGCGGCGATGCCCAGGTTGACGTAGTGCTTGCGCACGATCTCCTGGTTCGCCCCGTCCCAGGCGGAGTTGATCTCCGGGTTGCGCCTGATCGCGACGAGGAGCGCCTTGGCGATGATCAGGAGCGGGTTGACCCGGACCCCCGCCATGTCCTTGTCTTCCTTGAGCTCCGCCACCAGCTTCATCGTGCGCGTCACGTCGACGGTCACGAACTCCGTGACGTGCGGCGCGGTGAAGGCGCTGTCGACCATCGCCTGGGCGATGGCCTTCCGCACACCCTTGACCGGGATACGGGTCTCCCGCACACCGGCAGCGACGGAAGCCGGCGCCTCGGCGGCGGGGACCGGCGCCGCCTCCACCGCGACGGGGACCTGCGCCTGGGCCGGTACGGGCGTGGCCGCCGCGTGCACGTCCTCGCGGGTGATGATCCCGCCCTCGCCGGTCGGGACGATCGTCGCCAGGTCGATGCCCAGGTCCTTGGCCAGCTTGCGCACCGGCGGCTTGGCCAGCGGCCTGCTCTCCCGGACGGTCGCGGCGCCGTGGCCGTTCAACTCGCCCTGGATCGCGGCCGCCGCGGCGGGCGCCGGGACCTCGGCGCCCTTGCGGGCGCGCCGCTTCGTGGAGGTCTCGGCGACGCCGTACCCCACGAGGACGGGCTGACGTCCCTTGGGAGCCTCGGGCTCCGGTTCCGGCTGCGCGGCCGGCTCGGGCGCCGGGGCCGCGTCACCGGTGCCCGGGGCCACGTCCACGGCGATGATCACCTGGCCGACGTCGACGGTCGCGCCCTCGGGGAAGCGCAGCTCGTGCACCACCCCGTCGTACGGGATCGGCAGCTCCACGGCCGCCTTCGCCGTCTCGACCTCGCACACGACCTGGCCGTCGGTGACGGTGTCGCCGGGCTGGACGTACCACTTGAGGATCTCGGCCTCGGTCAGTCCCTCGCCCACGTCGGGCATCTTGAACTCACGGAAGCGAGCAGCGTTGGAAGTGTCGGTCATCGTTGTCACGCCCCAGTCCTCAGTACGCCAGCGAACGGTCGACGGCGTCGAGCACACGGTCGAGACCCGGCAGATACTCGTCTTCCAGCCGCGCCGGCGGGTACGGGACGTGGTAGCCGCCGACCCTCAGCACCGGTGCCTCCAGGTGGTAGAAGCAGCGCTCGGTGATCCGGGCGGCGATCTCGGCCCCGGAGCCGTAGAACACCGGCGCCTCGTGGACCACGACGAGCCGGCGGGTCTTCTCGACCGAGGTCTGGATGGCGTCGAAGTCGATCGGGGACATCGAGCGCAGGTCCAGGACCTCGATCGACTTGCCCTCCTCCTGGGCGGCCGCGGCCGCTTCCAGGCAGACCTTCACCATCGGCCCGTACGCGACGAGCGTCAGGTCGGAGCCCGTACGCGCCACCGCGGCCCGGTGCAGCGGACCGGGGATGGAGTCGGTCTCGACCTCGCCCTTGTCCCAGTAGCGGCGCTTCGGCTCGAAGAAGATGATCGGGTCGTCGCTCTGGACGGCCTGCTGCATCATCCAGTAGGCGTCGCTCGCGTTCGAGGGCGAGACCACCTTCAGGCCCGCGACGTGCGCGAACAGGGCCTCGGGGGACTCGCTGTGGTGCTCCACGGCACCGATGCCGCCGCCGTACGGAATCCGGACGACGACCGGCAGCTTGATCTTGCCGAGCGCCCGGGCGTGCATCTTCGCAAGCTGCGTGACGATCTGGTCGTACGCGGGGAAGACGAAGCCGTCGAACTGGATCTCCACGATGGGCCGGTAGCCGCGCAGGGCCAGGCCGATCGCCGTACCGACGATGCCGGACTCGGCGAGCGGGGTGTCGATCACCCGGTCCTCGCCGAAGTCCTTCTGGAGTCCGTCGGTGATCCGGAAGACACCGCCCAGCTTGCCGACGTCCTCACCCATGATGAGGACCTTGGGGTCGGTGTCGAGAGCCTTGCGCAGCGACTCGTTGAGAGCCTTCGCGATGGACATCTTTTCCATGGCCATGGCTACTTGCCCTCCTCGGCGGAGTCGGAGTCGGCGAACGATGCCTGGTAGGCGGCGAACTGGGCGCGCTCCTCGTCGACGAGCGGGTTCCCGTCGGCGTAGGCGTGGTCGAAGATCGCCATCGGGTCGGGATCGGGCATCGCCCGTACCGCCTCTCGCACCCGCTTGCCGAGGGTCTCGCTCTCCTCGTCCAGGGCGGTGAAGAACGCCTCGTCGGCGCTGCCCTGCTTCTCCAGGTAGGTGCGCAGCCGCAGGATCGGGTCCTTGGCCTCCCAGGAGGCGCGCTCCTCGTCCGCCCGGTACTTCGTCGGGTCGTCGGAGGTGGTGTGCGCGCCCATCCGGTAGGTGAACGCCTCGACGAGCGTGGGCCCTTCCCCCCGGCGGGCCCGCTCCAGCGCCGACCTGGTGACGGCCAGGCAGGCGAGTACGTCGTTGCCGTCGACCCGGACTCCGGGGAAGCCGAAGCCCTGGGCGCGCTGGTAGAGCGGGACGCGGGTCTGCTTCTCGGTCGGCTCGGAGATCGCCCACTGGTTGTTCTGGCAGAAGAAGACGACCGGGGCGTTGTAGACCGCGGAGAAGGTGAAGGACTCGGCGACGTCTCCCTGGCTGGAGGCGCCGTCGCCGAAGTACGCGATCACGGCCGAGTCCGCGCCGTCCTTGGCGACGCCCATGGCGTAGCCGGTGGCGTGCAGGGTCTGCGAGCCGATGACGATCGTGTACAGGTGGAAGTTGTTGCTGTTCGGGTCCCAGCCGCCGTGGTTCACACCGCGGAACATCCCGAGCAGATTGGTCGGGTCGACACCCCGGCACCAGGCGACACCGTGTTCGCGGTACGTCGGGAAGACGTAGTCGTCGTCGCGCAGGGCCCGGCCGGAGCCGATCTGGGCGGCCTCCTGGCCGAGCAGCGAGGCCCACAGGCCCAGCTCGCCCTGGCGCTGCAGGGCGGTCGCCTCGGCGTCGAAGCGGCGGGTCAGGACCATGTCCCGGTACAGGCCGCGCAGTTCTTCGGCGGTCAGGTCGATCTCGTAGTCGGGATGCTCCACCCGCTCGCCCTCGGGCGTCAGCAGTTGCACGAGCTCGGGCTCGGAACTCTGGGGCGTCTTGGCGGGCGTCTTGGCGGACGTCCTAGCGGGCGTTTTCACGGCGCTGGTCCGCTTACTGCTGCGTCGCGGTTTGCTCGCGGCAGTGCTCTCCACGGTCACGTGCGTGCTCCTCCGTCGGTCCGGCCCCCGGGGTCTGCCGGGAAACCAGTGCGGCTCGCCTGTGTCCGTACCCGTGCACGGGGTGGGTGCCGCTCGGTCCGGGAAACAGGCGTGACAGGTGCCCCGGCGAGCGCCCTGCCAAAAGCACGTTACCCAGTACGCCGCATAACTGCGAAACCCTATCTGACCTGCAATTTTGCTTGGATTTCCAAGTAAATCGAAAAAGTCGGGAACTCTCGCTGGTCACAGCACTGGGAACAGCCTTGCAGGCTGCCGGGACAACGGCACGTTATCCCGCCGTTCGGCGGCAGGGAAGAGGCGAGTGTGTGAGACTGCGTTTTGTGCGCGAACAAGGAAAAATCACCGTTTTTCTGCTGGACGACCACGAAGTCGTCCGGCGCGGAGTCCATGAATTGCTCTCGGTCGAGGACGACATCGAGGTCGTCGGCGAGGCCGGCACGGCGGCGGACGCGCTGGTCCGCATCCCCGCGACCCGCCCCGACGTGGCGGTGCTCGACGTACGGCTGCCGGACGGGAGCGGGGTGGAGGTCTGCCGGGAGATCCGTTCCCAGGACGAGAGCATCAAATGCCTGATGCTGACCTCGTACGCCGATGACGAGGCACTGTTCGACGCGATCATGGCGGGCGCCTCGGGGTATGTGCTGAAGGCGATCCGCGGCAGCGAACTGCTGAGCGCGGTTCGGGACGTGGCGGCCGGGAAGTCGCTGCTGGACCCGGTCGCGACCGCCCAGGTGCTGGAGCGGCTGCGCGACGGAAAGAAGGGCCGGGGCGACGACAAGCTCGACAGTCTCACCGATCAGGAGCGCAAGATCCTCGATCTGATCGGGGAGGGGCTGACGAACCGGGTGATCGGCGAGCGGCTGCACCTCGCCGAGAAGACGATCAAGAATTATGTCTCCAGCCTGCTCTCCAAACTGGGCATGGAACGGCGCTCGCAGGCCGCCGCGTACGTGGCCAGGCTGCAGGCCGAGAAGGGCTGAGAACGAGGCGGGACAGCGAGAGGCGGCGGGAAGCGGCGGGGCGGCGCGGCAGCCGGACGCTGCGGGGCGCGGCCGGAAGCACCCGGGCGCGCACGGAGCGGCCGTGGTCGTCGGTGGTCTTCGGGACTTTGGTCCCGGCCCACCTGGGGCTGCGGCCTCTTTCTACGGTCTCCCCGGTGGCGGAGAGTGAAGGGCATGTCCTCTGAGGAACTCCACGCGATCGATCTGCTCGGCCGCGTCCCCTACGGCCGGCTGGCGACGAGCATGCGAGCCCTCCCGATACTGGCGATCGCCCGTCACATCGTCGTCGACGGCCGCGTCGTCCTGCGGATGCACCGCGGCCTCGGCTACCACGAGGCCTGCGACGGCACGGTCGTGGCGTACGGGGCCGACAACTTCAACACCACGCCCTCGGGGGACGACGGCGAGCTGTGGTCCGTACAGTTCACCGGTCCCGCCGAGATCGTGCACCCGACCCCCGAACAGCGGGAGCGCTTCGGCGCCGACCCCACCCGGATGAACGGGGAGCCCTTCGCCCCGGCCTACCTCGGGGTCGACCCGCACTTCGCCTCCGTGCACACATTGGGCCTCCCACGCAAGTCAGCCGAGCCGCAACGCAGCGTGATCTAACATCTGGTAAGTGCCGCGCTCATCTGTAACCCTTCCGTCTGCTCCGCCGGTCGGCGAGGTGCTGTGCTCCTCCGCGCCCCGCTCCGCAGTGCCTCGGCCACCCGTTCCTCCGGTGGACGAGGTGCTGCGCCGCTACCCGGACGCCGGTGAACCCCTCACCTGCAAACCAGTCACTCAAGGCCTCCTCAACCACGGCTACCGCGTCTCCACCACCCGCGGCCGCTACTTCCTCAAGCACCACCTCGACGACGCCACCGCCGACCGCGCCACGATCGTCCGCCAGCACCGCGCCACCCAGCGGCTCCAGTCACTCGGCGTGCCCGTCGCCCCGCCCGTGGAGGACACCGAGGGCGACACGGTGACGGAGATCGGCGGCCGGTGCTACGCCCTGCACCCCTGGGTCGACGGGCTGCACCGGGCCGGCGCCCAGCTCACCGCCGCCCAGTCTCAGCGGCTCGGGGCGCTGCTCGGGGCCGTGCACACCGGGCTCGAACAGGTCATGGAGGCGGGCACGGGGCTCGCGGGGCGGTCCGGCGGGTACCGGAGCCCCGACGCCGCCGACACGTTCGCGCTGATCGACGACCTGCTGGCGGCCGCGCGCGGGCGCCGCCCCCGGGACTCCTTCGACGAGCTGGCCGAACACCGTCTCCTGGAGCGGCGGGCCCTGCTGGAACAGCATGCCGACCGCAGACCGCCCACCCCCGGCGTCCCGGCCACCGGGTGGGTGCACGGCGATTTCCACCCGCTGAACGTCCTCTACCGGGGCACGGACCCGGTCGCGATCGTCGACTGGGACCGGCTGGGGGTCCAGCCCCGCGCGGAGGAGGCGGTACGGGCCGCGGCGATCTTCTTCGTGCAGCCGGCCGGGAAGCTGGAGCTGGAGAAGGTACGGGCGTACGCGGGGGCCTACCGGCGGGCGGCCGGGGCGGGGGCGGCGGAACTGGCCGCGGCGGTGCACCGCGTGTGGTGGGAGCGGCTCAACGACTTCTGGATACTGCGCTGGCGGTACTGCCTGCACGACCGAAGGGCCGACCCGCAGTTCCCTGCGGTGTCGGCCCTGGCGGTCTGGTGGACGCGCGAGTACGAGGCGGTGTGCGAGGCGTTCACGGGGTGAGACCTCGCGCGTTCACGGAGTGGGAGCCCGCCGTGAACGCTGCGGGGTCACGGGGTGGTGCCGCCGCCCGATACGGGATTGCCGCCAGGTCCGCCGAGGGACCCCCCGGCCGCATCGCTGCCCGTAGCGCCCGTACTGCCCGTACTCGTATCGGTGCCGCCGCTGTCACCCGCACCCGAGCTGCTGCCGTCGCCCGTACCTGAGCTGTCGCCGCTCGTACCGGTGCTGCCGTCGCCCGTACCTCCCGCGCCGCCGGTCGCCGTACCCGTACCGCCGTCGCCCGTATTCGGCGCGGACGGTTCCGTCGACGGAGGCTCGGACGACTGGCTCGGGGTGACCGGCGGGGTGTAGGGCCGCTGCTTCGGGGGCGAGTTCTGCTGATTGCCGGTGGAGCTCTCCGGCAGTTGGCTCTGCTCGCTCTGCTGGTCGCTCGGCTCGGGCGAACTCTCCGGCGAGGACGGTGAACTGGAGGTCGTCGCGGGCGTCTTCTCCTGCTTCGTGTCGCCGATGTCCGCGGCGTAGACCGCGATGGCGACACCGGCCCCGATCGCGATCAGCGCGAGCACGATGAACAGCCACAGCTTGCCTCGGCCGCCCCCACCTCCGCCCCCGTGTCCGCCTTCGTAGCCCCCGTCGTCGGGGTTCATCGGCGGCAGGATCGGGCCCTGCGAGGTGTCCCCGTGCTGCGGGTGGCCCATCGCCATCGTGCCACCGGTGATCCCCATCGCCGGCGTGTGGCCGCCCTCGTGCATCGCGACCGGGCCGGTGTTCCACGTACCCGTGTGGCCGCCCTGCACCTGGAGCATCTGCAGGCCGTACTGGACGAGGCCGCGCATCTCCTCGGCGCTCTGGAACCGGTCGTCCGGGTCCTTCGCGAGCGAGCGCATGACCATCCCGTCCAGCTCCGGCGGCACCGCGCCCAACACCTCGGACGGCGGGACCGGAATGTCCTGCACATGCTGATATACGACGGAGAGCGGCGTCTCGCCCGTGAACGGGGGCCGCAGCGCCAGGAGTTCGTACAGCAGGCAGCCGGTGGCGTAGAGGTCGGATCGGTGGTCGACGGCCTTGCCCAGCGCCTGCTCGGGGGAGAGGTACTGCGGCGTGCCCATGACCATGCCGGTCTGCGTCATCGTCGACTGCGCGCCGTGCAGCGCACGGGCGATGCCGAAGTCCATCACCTTGACCGCGCCCGAATTCGTGATGATCACGTTGGCGGGCTTGATGTCACGGTGCACGATGCCGTGCTGGTGCGAGTACGCGAGGGCTTCCAGCACGCCCGAGACGATGATCAGGGCCTGCTCGGGCGGCGGCGCCTCGGCGCTGAGGAGCAGTTCGCGGATGGTGCGGCCCTCGACGAGCTCCATCACGATGTAGGGGACGGTCTGGCCGCCCACCACGTCCTCGCCGGAGTCGTACACGGCGACGATGGCATGGTGGTTGAGGCCCGCGACCGACTGCGCCTCGCGCGTGAACCGGGCCTTGGAGACCGGGTCCTCCGCGAGATCGGAACGCAGGAGCTTCACCGCGACCGTACGTCCCAGCCTGACGTCCTCGGCCGCGAAGACCTCCGCCATTCCGCCCCGGCCGAGCCGGTGGGTCATCCGGTAACGTCCGTCACCGACGACGCCGTCGATGCCCCAGGAGTCGGTGCCATCCGAAACTCCGCCGCCGTTTGCTTCGGAATCGGGTGCCATCAGTCCTCGCCGTCGTATCTGTCCGCGCGTCCGCGGGTTCTCACGGTGTCTAGCTGCATTGCCACGTCACGCTACAGCCTCTGCCGGGCACACCGTTTCCGAGAGGGACCGGTCATCCAATCGCCCGGCGCGCCGCCCGGGCAAATTCGATGCGGATCCTGTAACGCTTCCGAGACGCTTCTTGTGCGTAGGGTCACGGAACGGGCACCCGGCTTGACGTGTCGTACCCCTCGGGCAGACTTGGCGCGTAATTAGGGATCATCGCGTCAGTCGCGCGCCGAGGGGGAAGCAAGTCATGAGCCAGGACGGCGCACACGGCGCTCAGGGGCGCTACGCGGGCGGTTCGGTCGCCGGCGGCCGATACCAGCTTCGCGACCTGCTCGGCGAAGGCGGGATGGCGTCCGTATATCTGGCCTACGACTCCGCTCTGGACCGCCAGGTCGCGATCAAGACGCTCCACACGGAGCTGGGCCGCGAGCAGTCGTTCCGCGAGCGGTTCCGGCGCGAGGCACAGGCCGTTGCCAAACTGCAGCACACCAACATCGTCTCGGTCTTCGACACCGGCGAGGACGAGCTCGGCGGCGCGGTGATGCCGTACATCGTCATGGAGTACGTGGAGGGGCAGCCGCTCGGCTCCGTACTCCAGGCGGACATCCAGCACTACGGGGCGATGCCGGCCGACAAGGCGCTCAAGGTGACGGCCGATGTGCTGGCCGCGCTGGACACCAGCCACGAGATGGGCCTGGTCCACCGCGACATCAAGCCCGGCAATGTGATGGTGACCAAGCGCGGTGTCGTGAAGGTCATGGACTTCGGCATCGCCCGCGCCATGCAGTCGGGCGTCACCTCGATGACGCAGACCGGCATGGTCGTCGGCACCCCGCAGTACCTCTCGCCCGAGCAGGCCCTGGGCCGCGGGGTGGACGCGCGCTCCGACCTGTACTCGGTCGGCATCATGCTGTTCCAACTGCTGACCGGGCGCATCCCGTTCGACGCGGACTCGCCGCTCGCCATCGCGTACGCGCATGTCCAGGAGGAGCCGGTCGCGCCCTCCACCATCAACCGGTCGATCACCCCGGCGATGGACGCGCTCGTCGCCCGCGCGCTGAAGAAGAACCCGAACGAGCGCTTCCCCAGCGCCGCGGCCATGCAGGACGAGATCGCGCGCGTGCTGAGCGCGAGCGGGCAGCCGGGTGCCCCGGTGATCGTCGCGGGCGGCGGCGCCCCGGCGAACAGCGGTTCGGGCGTCGGCTCGGCGGTCTTCCCGCCGGTCGACCAGTCCACTCCGGCGCCGCAGAACGTGCAGATGCCGTACCAGCCGGGCCCGTACCAGTCGGGGCCGTACGGTGCGCCGGCCCCGGCGCCCACTCCGGCCCCGTCATACGGCTATCCGCAGTCGGCTCCGGCGTATCAGAGCCAGGCGCCGATGTCTCCCATGTCCCCGATGCGGCAGCAGACCCCGCCGCCGTACACGATCGCGCCGCAGCCCCAGACGCAGGGCGGCTCCGGCGGGGGCGGCACCAGGCGGAACATGCCGGTGATAGTCGGCTCGATCGTCGTCGCGCTGGTCGCGATAGGCGGGCTGATCACGGTGCTCATGCTGAAGGACAACCCGGGTACGAAGGGGGCCTCCCCCAGCGAGTCGTCGGCGTCGAGCGAGCACAAGGATCCGGAACGGAACCGGACGATGAAGACCGATGCGTGCACGGACCCCATGGAGAACAGCGACGACCCGAACAAGGTCGACGCACCGAGTTTCCTCTACAAGGACATCCTCTCCGCGAAGGCGTGCGCGGACGCGGCGGGCTGGACGATCAAGCAGATCAAGGTGCCGGGGAACGCCTACGCGGAGGACCAGGTCATCGACCAGTTCCCGACCTCCGGAACCGCCGTGCCCAAGACGGGCGCCCACTTCGAACTCCGCATCGCGACGGGCGACCCGGCCTGACCCCGTCCTGAGCCGGCGCGGTACGCGCGTGCACGGCGGGCGCGGTACGCGGCAATGACGGGGGTGAGGGCGACCCCCCGAAGGCGTCACATATCCGAGATGCCGGACATATCGCCACATGTGACGCTGACCGCATGGCTCAAGGACTTCTCCCATCGCGACCCACGAGGTGTGTGGTCTGCCTCATATTCTCGGCGGGCGCGGCACTGGGGGCCGCGCCAGGCCAGGCGCACGCGGACCGCCGCGCCCCAGGCGGGGCGCCAGGGGCGGTCAGCGGCTCGGTGACTCCTCCCGCGAGGGCCTCCGCCGCACCTTCCGCCCACCTGTCCACCGACCCCAGTGCCCCAGGCGCCCAACCGTCGGACGTGGGGTCGGCCATCCCTTCGGTCACCTCTTCGGCCGAACCCTCGGCCATACCGACGACCACCCCCTCGGACGGCGGCTCGGCCGCCCCCGCCCCCGCGCCCCCGGCGCCTGCGCCGCCCTCCTCCCCAGCATCCGGTTCCGCTTCGGCCTCCCCCTCCGGCCCGCCGTCCGCCGCCGCGAACACGAAGTCGCCGCCCCGCGAAGCACAGTCCCCGCTCGCCGGGCGCGAGGCCGGTGAGGGGCGGCTGCGACCCGGACGGCCGCTCGCACCCGCGGACAGTTCTTCCACCGAGGCCGACGAGGCCGAAGCGCCCGCCGAGCCCGTCCAGCCCGACGCACCCGACACACCCGACACGTGGCCCACGGCGACCGATCCGGAGCCGGTCCCCGCCGCGATACCCGCGGCGAGCACATCCCCCGAGCCCGGCCGACTCGCGCCGCAGGCCCTCGACAGGCCGGCCGTACAGCGCGTGCAGCGGATGTCCCTGGGCGCGGGAATCGCGCTGATAGGGCTGGGGCTGGGCTTCCTCGCGATCCGTATGCGCCGCTCGGCCTGAGATGGCCCCACGGTCCCGCAACCGGCGCGCAGGCACGCCGAGCGGCATTTGCATCGACCAACATACTGGGTATACATACTCAGTATGTCGATCCGTCACGGGCTACTGGCCCTGTTGGAGCAGGGGCCCCGATACGGCTCGCAGCTCCGCACCGAATTCGAGTCGCGCACCGGCTCCACCTGGCCGCTGAACGTCGGCCAGGTGTACACGACGCTGAGCCGGCTGGAGCGCGACGGCCTGGTCGTCCAGGACGACGAGGACGACCAGGGGCACGCCCTCTACGCCATCACCGACGACGGCCGCACCGAGCTGCGCAACTGGTTCGAGACGCCCGTCGACCGCATTAGTCCGCCCCGCGACGAGCTGGCCATCAAGCTCGCCATGGCGGTCGGCGCGCCCGATGTGGACATCCGGGCCGTCATCCAGTCCCAGCGCCACCACACCCTGAAGGCGATGCAGGACTACACCCGCCTCAAGGCACAGGCCCTGGCCGATGTCCCGGCCAACCGCGACGAGGTCGCCTGGCTGCTCGTAGTGGAACAGCTGATCTTCCAGGCGGAGGCGGAGGCCCGCTGGCTGGACCACTGCGAGTCCCGGCTGGCCCGCCTCGCCGAGGCCGCCGCCACGGAGCCGGAAGCCGAGGTACGTACGCCCGGCCGCACCCCGGCAGGCCGCGTCCCTGCCCGTATCACCCGTCCGCGCAGCCGGCACTGACCACCAACCACCCGCGTACACCCGGCACGTACCCGGACTATCCGGAACCCGGCGCCCCGCGCCCGCCGCCCGCCGCCCGCCGCCCGCCGCCCGCCGCCCGGCACAAACTCCGCAGCGCCCGCATACGCACCCGGCGCCGGCCACGGACCGCATCCGGGTCCGCCGCCGGCCGACATACCTGTTCCAAGGGGGGAACCACCCACCATGTCCTCACGCGCCCCGTCCCGATCCGCGTCCTCGTCCGGCACACCGCTGTCGGTCGACGCACCGGTGCTCGAACTCCGAGCGCTCACCCGCACCCACGGCACCGGCGTCGCCGAAGTACACGCCCTGCGCGGCGTCAACCTCGCCGTACACACCGGTGAACTCGTCGCCGTCATGGGCCCCTCCGGCTCCGGCAAGTCGACCTTGCTGACCATCGCCGGCGGTCTCGACACCGCGACCAGCGGCCAGGTCATCATCGAGGGCCAGGACATATCCGGCCTCGGCCGCAAGGGCGTCGCAGCCCTGCGCCGCCGCAGCGTCGGCTATGTCTTCCAGGACTACAACCTGATCCCGGCGCTGACCGCCGCCGAGAACATCGCCCTGCCGCGCGAGCTCGACGGGGTCTCCGTGCGCAAGGCCCGCAAGGAGGCGCGGGCGGCCCTGGAGGAGATGAAACTCCTGGAGATCGCCGACCGGTTCCCGGACGAGATGTCGGGCGGTCAGCAGCAGCGCGTCGCGATCGCCCGCGCACTGGTGGGGGACCGGCGCCTCGTGCTCGCCGACGAACCGACCGGGGCGCTCGACTCCGAAACCGGCGAGGCCGTGCTCGCACTGCTGCGCAACCGCTGCGACCAGGGTGCGGCCGGTGTGATGGTGACGCACGAACCGCGCTACGCCGCCTGGGCGGACCGGGTCGTGTTCCTCCGGGACGGTTCGATCGTCGACCAGACGCTCCCCGCCGACGCCGACTCGCTGCTGACCGCCGAGGGCGCCCAGTGAGCGTCTTCACGGGCTGGCGCGCCGCCCTCCGCATCGCCAGGCGCGACGCGACGCGGGCGAAGGGCCGCAGTGCATTGGTGGTCGCGATGATCGCGGTACCGGTGCTCGGCGTGACGGCCCTCGATGTGACGTACCGGAGCATGACGCCGACCGTCGCCGAGCAGCTGACCAACATAATGGGCTCCGCCGACGCGCTGTTCAGCGACGAGACGATGGGGCCCATCGAGCAGCTCCCCGATGGGGCGGTGAGCCACACCTACATGGGCGTGGACGACGCGCCGCCCGTGGAGAACGGCGACCCGCTCGACATCAGGACGACGTTCCCCAAGGGTTCGCGGGCGATCAGCATCCAGTCCGTCCCTGCGAGTGTCACCACCCGGTACGGCATCACGAACACCGACATCGTCGAGATCCGGACGTCGGACACGATGGCCCGCGGCAAGATCGACCTCGTGCGCGGCGCCTACCCGCACGGCAAGGGCGAGATGGCCGCCACGGAGCCGTTCATGAAGGCGACCGGGCTGCACGTCGGCTCGACCACCACCGTGCGCAACTCCGGCCGGACGTACACCGTCACCGGCGTGGTCGAGCTGCCCGGCGAGCTGAAGACCGAAGCGCTCTACGCCGACCCCGGTGCGGTCATCGCTCCGTGGAAGGCCGAGGCCGACCACGACAAGAAGGTGCTTCCGCCGAACGCCGGGTCCATGGACTGGCTGGTCAAAGGCCCCGCAGGGGTCGGCGTGACCTGGCCGCACGTCATGGCGGCCAATAAGTCGGGCGTGCTCGTCACGTCCCGGCAGGTCGCCCTCGACCCGCCGCCGGACTCCGAGATCCCGCTGATGGCCAGGAACCCACAGACCGGCGACAGGGGCTCCGAAGAGCTCAGTACGCCACTCGTCACCGTGATCGCCATGGCGGTCCTGGAGATCGTGCTGCTCGCCGGACCCGCCTTCGCGGTCGGTGCGCGCCGTTCCCGCCGTCAGCTCGGCCTCCTCGGCACCTGCGGCGGAGACAGGCGCCATGTCAGGGCCGTGGTGCTCGGTGGCGGTCTGGTGCTCGGTGGCATCGGAGCGGTGACGGGTGTCGTGGTCGGTCTCGGGCTCACCGCGGCTTTCCAGCCCGTGATCGAGAGCTGGGCCGGACACCGGTTCGGCTCTCTGACGATGCCGCCGCTGGAGTTGCTGGGCATCGCCGCGATCGGCCTGATCACCGGCTTGTTGGCGGCGTTCGCCCCGGCGATCGTGGCGAGCCGGCAGTCCGTACTGGAGTCGCTGACCGGCCGGCGCGGCGTCCGCCGCTCCTCCCGGGTGCTGCCTGTCCTGGGCACCTGCGTGCTGGCGCTCGGTGGCGCGATCGCCCTCTTCGGCGGCACCATCGGAGGTTCGGCACTGGTCGCCGGCGGATCCATCGTCGCCGAACTCGGTCTGCTCGCCTGCATCCCGGTGATCGTCGGCTTCCTCGGGCGGCTCGGCAGGAGGCTGCCCCTCTCGCCCCGGATGGCGCTGCGCGACGCCGCCCGCAACCGTGGTCGTACCGCTCCCGCCGTCGCCGCGGTCATGGCGGCCGTCGCGGGTTCGGTGGGCATCGCCACCTACATGTCCAGCTACTCGGCCGAGTACGAGTACAACTACGTCCCCTTGCTCACCAAGGGAACCATCGTTCTCTCGTCCTTCGACGAGGAGTCGGCCGAGCGGCTACCGCTGGCTCGGACGGCCGTGGAGCGGAACACGGCCGTCACCGGCGGACACGCGGACTTCCGACGGGTCTGGGCGGGCAGCGACTGCCGCCTCTACGAGGACAACCACTGCGGCACGCTGAAACTGGTCAAGCCCGACGGCAATGCACACAGTTGTCCGCTCACCCGCAAGGGGGCCAAGGAACTCGCCGCGCGGCTCTCCGCCGACGAGCACAAGAAGCTGACGCGTTCCCCCGCCTGCCTGACCGACCTGATGGCATCGAGTTTCTTCAGCACGGACGAGAGCAACATCGTCGTCGCGGATGCGGCCCTGCTCGACACGTATGTGAAGCTCGACGACCCCGCGGCCGCCGAGGCGCTGGCCGCCGGCACACCGGTACTCCTCAACCCGGTGTACGCGAAGAACGGCGAGGTGACCATCAAGTCGGTCCACCAGTACAGCGAGAAAGACAAGAAGAACTGGAAGCAGCACCCGGGCAAGGCACGGACCGCCGTCGACCAGCTGAAGGTGTACGTGGCCCCCGCCAGGTACGCCGCCACCCCCGGAATCCGCATGATCCTTCCGGAGCGGACCGCGGAGCGGCTCGGTCTGCACACCAGGGCGGCCGGAAGCGTGTATGCCGTCGCCCACGCCCCGACGAACGCCGAGGACCAGCGGGTTTCCGGTGCCATCGCGCAGGCCGGCGGCGGAATGTGGATGCGGTCCGATTACGGCCCCGGCCGGCAGGACAACACCGTACTGCTGATCCTGACCCTGTTCGCCGGGGTGGTGACCCTGGGCGCGGCCGCGATCACGACGGGCCTCGCCAAGGCGGACGCGGAGGCCGACCTCAACACCCTGAGCGCGGTGGGCGCGCCACCGGGCGTGCGGCGGAGGCTGTCCGGCTTCCAGTGCGTGGTGGTGGCCCTCACGGGTGTGGTGCTCGGCACCCTGGCGGGTCTGGTGCCCGCGGTGGCGCTACGTCTCGTCGACCTGCGGGAAGCACTGGCGCAGATGCGGATGGACCCCACCCAGTCGGCGTACACGCCGATCGTGCTTCCCTGGACGGCCATCGGTCTGCTCGTCGTCTGCGTTCCGCTGCTGGCCGGGCTCCTCGCGGCAGCGCTGACCCGTTCGCGCCTGGCCCTGGCACGGCGGGCCGGGTGAGGTTGCCAGCGGTGCGGTCGGCGGTGTGACCGGCTACGGCCGGACCGGCTGCCGTGGGCCGACCGGCCGATTCGGTGCCCCCGAAAACGGTGGATCAACCGTTTGCGGGGGCACCACCGTGTAGTGCGGCAGGTGTGCGAGACAATGGCGCCATGGAAATGCCGAGGAATGAACGGTCGCAGGAGCACCCCCAAGTCCTCGTGGTGGGGCAGGACGGCATGGCGATCGGCGGCGGTGGCACTGACGACGAGTCGCGTGAGGTCCCGGTGACGGAGATGGTCGAACAGCCCGCGAAAGTCATGCGCATCGGCAGCATGATCAAGCAGCTCCTGGAGGAGGTCAGGGCTGCTCCTCTCGACGAGGCGAGCCGGGTCAGGCTCAAGGAGATCCACGCGAGCTCCGTGAAGGAGCTGGAGGACGGCCTCGCGCCGGAGCTGGTGGAGGAGCTGGAGCGGCTCTCCCTGCCGTTCACCGAGGAGTCGGTGCCCTCCGAGGCGGAACTCCGGATCGCGCAGGCCCAGTTGGTCGGCTGGCTGGAGGGCCTCTTCCACGGCATCCAGACGGCGCTGTTCGCCCAGCAGATGGCGGCGCGGGCCCAGTTGGAGCAGATGCGCCGCGCCCTTCCGCCGGGGAGCGGCCACGAGGACGAGGACGGCAGCGGGGACCAGCACGGGGCCATCCGGTCGGGGCCGTATCTGTAGTCGATACGCCGCTATCTGTAGTCGATACGCCGCTCCGGCCCGTACGGTGCTCCGGCCCGTACGCCGCTCCGGCCCGTACGGCACTCCGGTCCGTACGTTTCGATGACGTAGCAACGCCAAGGCCCGGCACACGCCAAGGCCCGGCACACATGGTCGACGACCTGGGTGCCGGGCCCCGTTGTGCGGTGCGTGCGAGCGTGCCCGGTGGCGGGCGCAGGGACAGGGGCGGGTGTCAGCCCGCGGGAGTCAGCCTGCGGGAGTCAGCCTGCGGGTGTCCGCAGAAGCACCTTCCCGATGTGCGTGCTGGACTCCAGCACCCGGTGGGCCTCGGCGGCGTCGGGCATCGGCAGCGTGCGATCCACGACCGGCCGTACGACACCGTCGGCGATCAGCGGCCAGACATGCTCGCGCACGGCGGCGACGATGGCGGCCTTCTCGGCGAGCGGACGACCGCGCAGTGAGGTCGCGGTGATGGCGGCCCGCTTGTGCAGCAGGGCGTTCAGATTCAGCTCACCCTTGACGCCGCCCTGGAGGCCGATGATGGCCAGCCGGCCGTTGACGGCAAGTGCCTTCACGTTCCGGTCCAGGTACTTCGCGCCGACGATGTCGAGGATGACGTCCGCACCGGCGCCGTCCGTCGCCTTGCGCAGCTCTTCGACGAAGTCCTGCTCCCGGTAGTCGATCAGGATATCGGCGCCCAGCTCCGCACAGCGCGCCAGCTTCTCCGGTCCGCCCGCGGTCACCGCGACCCGTGCGCCCACGGCCTTGGCGAGCTGGATCGCCATAGTGCCGATGCCGCTGGATCCACCATGCACCAACAGCGTCTCGCCGGGGCGCAGATGGGCCACCATGAACACGTTCGACCAGACCGTGGCCGTCACCTCGGGCAGTGCCGCCGACAGCGCCAGATCGACTCCGTCCGGTACGGGCAGCAGCTGCCCTGCGGGTACGGCGACCTTCTCCGCGTAACCGCCACCGGCGAGCAGCGCACACACCTCGTCGCCGACCGACCAGCCACTGACGCCGGGCCCGATCGCCGAGATGCGGCCCGCGCACTCCAGGCCCGGGTACGGGGAAGCACCGGGCGGCGGGTTGTAGAACCCCTGCCGCTGCAGCACATCGGCGCGGTTGACCGCGCTGGACACGACATCGACGAGGACCTCGCCCTCGCCGGCTACCGGATCGGGCACCTCGGCCCATACGAGCGCCTCGGGGCCACCGGGTTCGGGGATCGTGATCGCATACATGGCGGCGAGGCTACTCCGTGGCACGGAACGGACGGAGCCGCGGAGCTGGACGGGCAACCATGCGGCGCCAGGAGGCGACTCCATGACGCGATGGGCCGAGCGCTGGGAGCGAGCCGGAACGACGGGAGCAGCGAGAGCAGCGAGAGCAGCGAGAGCGAGCCGAATCGGTAAAGTGCCCACCATCGACCCGAGGATGACGCCCATGACGAGCTCGCGCCGCCCGCGCGGTGCCCGGCTACGGGCGGGGCGCGCCTGGCACCGGGTGGCTCGGCGGTGGTTCGTTCGAGGCACGCACGATGGTGATCAAACGGTCCGTCAGCTGCAGAGGGCTGGCCGCCGGATCGTCGTATCCGAGCAGTCGATGCCCCCGCAACACGCTGACGACGAGGTCCTCGGTCTCCCGGACACTCTTGCCCACCTCGGCCTTTATCACCGGCCGTTCGACGAGGTCGAGACCGCTGCCCTGCTGGATCAGGTCTTCCATCACCGTGCCCGCGCTGGGACTGAGGACGGAGAGGCCGAGCAGCCGTCCCGCCGCGCTGGCGCTGGTGATCACCGCGTCGGCGCCGGACTGCCGAAGCAGCGGGGCGTTCTCCTCCTCGCGCACCGCGGCGACGATCTTCGCGCCGCGGTTGAGCTGCCGCGCCGTCAACGCCACCAGCACCGCCGTGTCGTCGCGCTGCGTGGCGATGATGATCTGACGCGCCTTCTGGAGCTCGGCACGCAGAAGAACTTCGCTGCGCGTCGCATCGCCGACCACACCCACGAAGCCTTCGGCGTTGGCGATCTCGATCACCTTGCTCGCCGGGTCGACGATGACGATCTGTTCCTTCTTCAGGCCGGTGGCCCGCAGGGTCTGGATGGCCGAACGGCCCTTCGTGCCGAAGCCGACGACAACGGTGTGGTCACGCAAGTTGGCTCTCCAACGCTTCAGCCGAAAATCCTCCCGGGTCCGTTCCGTAAGGACCTCAAGAGTGGTACCGACCAGGATGATCAGGAACAGCACCCGCAACGGTGTCACGAGCACCACATTGGTGAGCCGGGCGGCGTCCCCGTACGGGGTGATGTCGCCGTATCCGGTGGTGGAGAGGGTGACCGTCGCGTAGTACACCGCGTCCAGAAGGTCGACGTTGTCATCGGCGGCGTCGTGATACCCACTGCGGTCGAGCCAGACGATCAGCACGGTGACGGCAAGCACTATCAACGCCATCATCAGCCGTTTGGCGACCTGCCGCGCCGGTCCTTGGACGACCCTGCGCGGGAGCTCCACCCGCGTGGGCGCGACATGCTCGTCGGCGTGCCTGGCCATCGCATCGTGGCCGGGAAGTTTCACGTGAAACACCCTTCCGTCCACGGCGTCGCCGAGGCCCACGGCAAGTCGAGGATCTCCACCCCGGTGCCGGACCGTACCCCGCCCGGAGGTATGACGGCCAGTCCGTCGGCCGCGGCAATCCCCCGGAGCATCGCCGGACCGTTGTAATGCAGCGGTACGACGTACTCGGCACCGCTGCCGGCTCCCACGTTGCCGAGATTACGGGCACTGTCGTCACGGCCGCCCGCGCGGTGGACAACGGGTACCAGACGGGTGTCGTGCGGGTGCCCGTGCACCTCGTCGCGCACCACGGCCCAATACGGCGCCTCCGGCGCATGGCCGGCCAGCCCGCGGAGCAACGGCTCAGCGAGCGTGAGAAGCCCGGAGATGGCGGCCAGCGGATTGCCCGGCAGCCCGACGAGGTACGGGCCCGCATTCGGCCCCTCCGCCCTGAGCCTGGCCAGCAGCATCGGGTGGCCGGGGCGGACGGCGACGCCGTCGACCAGCAGCTCGGCCCCGATCTCGGCAAGGACCGGGTGGACGTGGTCGACAGGGCCAGAGGCCGTACCGCCGGTGGTGATGATCAGATCCGCGTCGGAGGCGGTGAGGGCGCGCCGGAGGACCACGGCGTCGTCGTCGAGGCGCTGCGGGGCGGAGACCTCGGCACCCAGGGCGCGCAGCCAGGGGCCGATCATCGGGCCGAGCGCGTCACGGATCAGCCCGTCGTGCGGCAGCCCACTGGTCAGGAGTTCGTCACCGAGAACGAGGACATCGACGCGGGGGCGGGGGACGGTGCCCAGCTCGTCGTACCCTGCGGCGGCGGCCAGGCCGAGGACCGCGGGCGTCACCAGGGCGCCGGCGGGCAGGAGTTGATCGCCGGAACGGCATTCCTAGCCTCGGGGCCTGATGTCCTGTCCTGGATGCACCTGGTGCGTCGCGTGGAGCAGCCCCTTGGACTCGTCCACGCGAGCGTGCTCGCTGCGGATCACCGCGTTGGCGTCCGCCGGGATGCGTGCGCCGGTGGCGATCCGTACGGCATCGCCGTCGGGGAGCGCGGCGGGGACGTGGTGCCCGGCCAGGATGCCCTGTTCTCGGCTCGGACGTGGGCTGAGGCGGGCACTCGGGCGTGGGCTTGTGTCGCCCTCCTCGCTTCCGCTTCCTTCGACTTCGCGGATGGCCCATGGTCCCGGTCCGGTGACGACCCAGCCGTCCATGGCGGAGGTGTCGAAGGACGGCAGATCGGTGAGTGCGACGAGCGGTTCCGCGAGGACGTGTCCGAGTGCCTGATCGAGGGGGAGCCGCCGGGTACGGACGGGAACGTCACGGCCCGACCGCGCGGCGAGCGCGCGCGCCTCCCGCCAGGGGTGCGCCCGGCCGGCCGGAGACGGGTACGGGGATGCGGATGCGCGCTCTTCGGCGGGGCGGGGCCGGTCCGTGGAGTTCGACGACCCCACGGGACAGGGCTCCATGAAGAGGGGCCAACCAGCAGACTGAGCTCGGTCCACGGACCGAGGCAGATCCGTGAAGCCGAGCCGATCCGCAGGCCGAGGCTGATCCACGGAGTGAGGCCGTCGTGACGGTTGGGGCTCATCCAACGACCGGCGCCCAACCAGCGCGAGGGCCTGTTCAACGGCCCGGTCCTCCTCGGCAGCCCGGCCCTCCCCGGCAGCCCGGCCCTCCTCGGCGGCCCGCAGTTCCTCCTGGGTCGGCCACCGCTCGCCCGACGCCGGACTGTCACGCGCCGAGGCCCCGCCACCCTCGGAAGGCCCCGCGTCCACCGAGGCCCCCGCGTCCACCGGCGCAACGCCCATCGATGCGGCGTCGATCACCGGGAGCGGGTCGGACCTGTCGTTGCCGGCCGTCATGTGGTCTCGTTCTCATCCGCCCACCGGAGGGCCAGCGCGGCGGCCTTGCGGGCGGCCTCGGTCACCGCTGCCGGGCCGTCGCCGTCGCTGCTCGCCTTCGCCGCCGCGTACCCGACGAGGAACGTCGTCAGGGGCGCGGCGGGACGGGCGACGCCGTGGGCGGCGTCACGGGCGAGATCGAGCAGGACGTCGGTGTCGACGTCGAGTTCGATACCCAGTTCGTTCTTGACTGCGTTGATCCATTCATTCAGCACGGTCCCATGCTCTCTGATACGGGCCCGGGCCGACGCAATGTCCTCCCAGGTGTCGCAGTCGAAGGAGGCGAGGGGGCCTGCTTCCACCCGGGCAAGATCGAGCTCGTTCGTCAGCAACCGCAAGGGAAGCCCGGACAGAGCGCCGTGCTCGGTAGCGATCAGGGCGAGCTCGCGGCGCAGCGGTTCGCCACGGTAGACGGCGACGAGAGGCTGATCGCGACCGTCCTGGTCGGTGCACAGGGCCCCGTCCCGCCGACCATCACGAGCGGCGGCCAACAACGCCCCGACGGTGCTCTCCGCGAGGAACGGCAGATCGGCGGAGAGCACGAGAACCCATTCCGCGCCGGTACGCCGGACACCGGCGTCGAGCGCGGCCAACGGGCCGCCGCCCTGCGGTTCCTCACGCGTCCAGGTCACGGCACGCAGGGTGGGCCGACGCCCGCCCACCACCACGGTGGTCGAGGCGTCGGTGCAGGCCGCGAGCACCCGGTCGAGCAGCGCACGGCCACCGACCCGGATGCCGGGCTTGTCGGCGCCGCCGAGCCGCTTGGCGGCTCCTCCGGCAAGGACGATGGCGTCATACGCGGTCATGCTCCGAGTATGCGGGCCACGGCCCCCGCCGATCCTCCCCGGTCCGCAATCCGGCAGATCCACCGGGGAAGCAACGGGAGCCCGCAGCCGAATCCGCCTACAACGTGCGCAGGAGCACCGCCGGTTGTTCCACGCAGTCGGCCACGTAGCGCAGGAATCCGCCCGCCGTACCGCCGTCACAGACCCGGTGGTCGAAGGTCAGCGAGAGCTGGACAACCTGGCGTACGGCCAGCTCACCTTCGTGCACCCATGGCTTGGGCACGATCCGGCCGACTCCCAGCATCGCCGCCTCCGGGTGGTTGATGATCGGGGTGGAACCGTCGACCCCGAACACGCCGTAGTTGTTCAGCGTGAACGTGCCACCGGTCAGCTCTGCCGGGGTCAGCCTCCCCGCCCGGGCCGCCTCGGTCAGCCGGACGATCTCGGCCCCGATCGACTCCGCGTTCCGGGCCTGCGCATCCCGCACGACGGGGACGACGAGGCCCCGCTCGGTCTGCGCCGCGAACCCGAGATGGACCTCCGGCAGCCGCACTATCTCCCGCGCTTCCTGATCCACCGTGGCGTTGAGCTCGGGGAACCGGGCCAGCGCCGCGGTGCAGATACGCGCCAGCAGGGCGAGCACCGACACCTTGGGCCCGGCCGCCGGACCGCCGGCGCTGTTCATCGCGGATCTGGCTGCCATCAGCTCGGTGGCATCGGCGTCGACCCAGCACGTCGCATCGGGGATCTCTCGCCGACTGCGCGCCAGCTTGTCGGCGACCGCGCCCCGTACGCCGCGCAGCGGAATGCGCTCCACGGCCTGACCCGTGGCCCTCTGCGACGCCGACGGCCGTGCCGGAGGCAGCGACGTCGACACCGAAAACGGCCCTTGTCCCGGCTCGGGCACCCGTGCCGACACGGGCACCGGGACCGCGTCCGCCGAAGGGGCCGCCGCCCCCTCTGCCTGCGCCCTGATCGCGGACTCGACATCGGCACGCGTGATCAACCCGTCCGGCCCGGAGCCCACCAGCTGCCGCAGATCGAGGTCATGCTGCCGCGCCAGTTTCCGCACCAGCGGGGAGACAACGGCCACCGGCCCCTTCACCGCATCCGGAGCGGGAACAGAAGCAGATGCCGCGGGCGCAGCCGTCATGTACGCGGCAGCATGCGCCACCACCGCCTCGGGCCGGACCCGTCGACGGCGTGCCACGGGCGCACCTGTCCCGTACCCGACCAACACATTGCCGGACGACTCCACCTCACCGGCCCCGCCTCCGGCCCCATCTCCGGCCCCGGAATCGGAACCGGAACCCGCCCCGCCCGAACCGGCCCCGGGCCTCACGGCCGACACCACCGCCCCTGCCCCCGAACCCACCAATCCCGCAGCCCCCAGGCCCCCCTCGGACCCCACAGCCACCGTCAACAGCGGTGCCCCGACCGGAAGTTCCACGCCCTCCTCGCCGAACCGTGCGGTCACCACGCCCCCATAGGGGCACGGCACCTCCACCATCGCCTTGGCCGTCTCGACCTCGACGACCGGCTGGTCGATGGCGACGACATCGCCGACCTCCACCAGCCAGCGCACGATCTCCGCCTCGGTCAGCCCTTCGCCGAGGTCCGGCAGCTTGAATTCGAGTACCTGTGGCATCAGCTCTCCGCCTCCCACTGCAAGCGGGCGACTGCGTCGAGCACCCGGTCCACACCCGGCAGATGGTGCCGTTCCTGCATCGGCGGCGGATACGGAATGTCGAATCCGGTGACCCGCAGCACCGGCGCCTCCAGATGGTGGAAGCAGCGCTCGGTGACCCGGGCCGCTATCTCGCCGCCCGGGCCGCCGAAACCGGAGGACTCATGGACGATGACCGCACGCCCCGTACGCCGCACGGAGGCGGCGACAGTCTCGTCGTCGAACGGAACCAATGAGCGCAGGTCGACGACTTCGAGATCCCAGCCCTCTGCCACGGCCGCCTCCGCGGCCTCCATGCAGACCGGCAATGACGGCCCGTACGTGATCAGCGTCGCGCTGCGCCCGGTCCGGCGGACGACTGCCCGTCCGATCGGTTCCACGGCCACCGGCGCCTCGGGCGACCAGTCCGCCTTCGACCAGTAGAGCCGCTTCGGCTCCAGGAAGACCACCGGATCGTCGGAGGCGATCGAGGCCCTCAGCAGCCCGTACGCGTCCTCGACCGTGGCGGGCGTGACGACGTGGAGACCGGGCGTCGCCATGTAGTACGCCTCCGAGGAGTCGCTGTGGTGCTCGACCCCGCCGATCCCGCCGCCGTACGGCACCCGGACCGTGATCGGCAACGGCATGGCGCCGGCCGTCCGGTTCCGCATCTTGGCGACATGGCTGATGAGCTGCTCGAACGCCGGATAGGCGAAGGCGTCGAACTGCATCTCCACCACCGGCCGCAGCCCGTACATCGCCATACCGACGGCCGCGCCGAGGATGCCCGCCTCGGCCAGCGGGGTGTCCGTGCAACGGTCCTCGCCGAACTCCTTCGCCAGACCGTCGGTGATCCGGAAAACCCCACCGAGCGTGCCGACATCCTCGCCGAGGACGTGCACCGTCGGATCCTCGGCCATCGAATCGCGCAGCGCTCGCCCGAGCGCCTGCGCCATGGTTGCCGGCTTGGCCTTCGCCGTCCGCTCTCCGGCCGGCGCCGCTGCGGTGGTCATCGCCCGCCCTCCAGGTCGTTGTGGCCGTGCTGGTCCTGCTCGGCCTCCAGCTCGACACGCAAGCGGGACGCCTGCTCCCGCAGTTGAGTGGTCTGCTCCTCGTAGACATGGGTGAAGAGGTCCATCGGTTCAAGCTCCGGATCGGCGTTCATCCGCTCGCGCAGAGCTGCCGCCATCCTCTCCGCGTCCGCACGCGTGTCCTCGATCCCGTCGTCGCCGAGCAGTCCCCGTCCGGTCAGCTCCCGCTCCAGAAGCTTGATCGGATCGTGTGCACGCCACGCCTCCACTTCGCTGTCGACGCGGTAACGCGTGGCATCGTCGGCGTTCGTATGGGCTTCCATGCGGTACGTCACCGCTTCGACGAGCGTCGGCCCGGCACCGCTCCGGGCCCGTGCCACCGCCTCACCGAGAACTTGGTGCACGGCGGCCGCGTCATTGCCGTCCACCAGCCGACCCGGCATCCCGTACCCCACGGCCTTGTGTGCCAGGGACGGAGCCGCGGTCTGCTTCGCCAGCGGCACGGAGATCGCGAAACCGTTGTTCTGCACGAGGAAGACGACCGGGGCCCGCCAGACGGCCGCGAAATTCAGCGCCTCGTGGAAATCGCCCTCGCTGGTCCCGCCGTCACCGACCATGGCCAGTGCCACCACGTCGTCACCCTTGAGCCGCGCCGCGTGTGCCAGGCCCACGGCGTGCGGCAGCTGAGTGGCGAGCGGGGTGCAGAGCGGGGCAATGCGGTGTTCGCGCGGGTCGTAACCGGTGTGCCGGTCACCGCGCAGCAGCGTCAGTGCCTCGACCGGGTCGAGGCCGCGCGCCACGGCCGCCAGCGTGTCGCGGTAGCTGGGAAACAGCCAGTCCCGCTCCTCCAGCACCAGTGCGGCCGCTACCTCGCAGGCCTCCTGCCCCGTGCTCGACGGGTAGACAGCGAGCCGGCCCTGCTTGGTGAGAGCGGTGGCCTGTGCGTTGTACCGGCGTCCGCGCACCAGCTCCGCGTAGAGCCGCAGCAGCAACGCGGGGTCGGCATCGGCCACGGCGTCCGTACCGAGCACGCGATACGGCTCGGGGTCCGGGAGCAGCGGCGCGGGATCGGTGAGCGGCTTCCAGGCCGGGGGCGGCGTGGGCCGGTAAGCGGCCGCGCCGGGCAGCTCTTGGACCGTCATGACAAGCACCTCCTGGCATCGAGGGGTTTCGAGCGGCGTCTGTCGGCATCGGGGGATCGTCCGATGCCGAGGGGTGTCGAAATACATCGAAATGTCGAGCGCTGTCCGAGGCGCGGATATGCCGTGCCTCACCTACCGATTGTTCGGTCGCGAGCGCATTTTGGCTACAGGCGCCTTCAGCCTGTGGACAAACGGTTCTCCACAGCCTGGGATAGGGGCAGGTCGTCCAGGACAGGGAGGCGCGGGCACATGTCAGCTGAACAAATGGCCGACGGGGGCGAGGAACCCGGCCAGGTTCCGCCCGCGCGCCCGCTGGACGCCGTCGACCGCGACATCCTGCGGTTGCTCCAGACGGACGGCCGCGCCTCGATACGGTCGGTGGCAGACCGCGTCCATGTCTCACGCGCCAACGCGTACGCCCGGATCAACCGGCTCATCGACGACGGTGTGATCCGCGGTTTCAGCGCGCGCGTGAACCATGAGCGGGCAGGACAGGGCGCCTCCGCGTACATCACGCTCAAGATCGTCCAAAATTCCTGGCGCACCGTGCGCGAGCAGCTCCAGGCACTGCCCGGGGCCACTCACATCGCACTCGTCAGCGGCGACTTCGATGTCCTACTGCTGGTGCACACCCCGGACAACCGGTCGCTGCGCGAACTGGTCCTGACCAGGATCCAGGCCATCCCGGAGGTGCTCTCCACCCGCACACTCCTGGTGTTCGAGGAGACTGACCTGGCCACGGGCCCGGCCAGGCCCCCCGAGCTCACGTAATGGAACGAAGCGGACGGAAGACGAAGCGGGATGGAATACGGACTCCGGACCGAGACGGAACCTCCCGTTCACACCACCCGAGGCAGCGGTCACACCGAAGGCGCAGTCGCCCAGGCCTGCCCGCTCGTCAACGTTTCAGCTCAGCGGTGATCCGCTCAACGACTGGACCGCATCCCCTCGAAGGCCACCAGGACGAGCATGTCCGCCAGCCGCTCACCATCGACGCCACCGTCCGGCTGCGGCCGGTACCACTCCACCAGCGAGTTGACCATCCCGAAGAGCAGCCGCGTCACCAGCCGTATGTCCACGTCGGAGCGGAGATCGCCATCCGCGACCGCCGCTCTGAGCAGATCGGTCACCCGGTGGTCGAACTCGCGTCGCCGCTCCATGGCCCAGCGCTCGGTCTTCGTGTTGCCCCGCACGCGCAGCAGCAGCGTGACATAGGGCAGTTCGGCTATCAGCACATCGACGGTGCGACGGGTGACGTACTCGACCCGCTCGATCGCCCGCCCCTGCGTCGCCCCCGCCTCGTCGAGAATGCCGAAGAGCCCGTCCAGCGCCCGGCTCACCGCACGGCGGAGCAGCTCCTCCTTGCCCGCGACATGGTGATAGATGGACGACTTGGAGATGCCGGCGGCCCGGGAGAGATGCTCCATGGACGTGCCGTCGTAGCCGCGCTCGTTGAAAACACGGACAGCGACGGTGAGCAGAGTCTCCGGGGTGTACGTGTCCCGCTTGGCCGTGGTCATGTCCGCGATCCTCCCCTACGAGTTGTCCACAGGTTTGGCGGGCCCCCTTGTCCCGACCGATCGTTCGGTTACTCTAACTCTGTCCGCCCGTCCCTGCCCAGCTCGATGAGGAGTTGGTCCGTCATGGCCGCCGAGCTCTCCCCGCACCTGTTGTCCGAGAAGCACCGCCCCACGCTCGACCAAGCCCTCGACGCGATCCGCACGCGCGCCTACTGGTCTCCGCATCCCGAGCATCCGAAGGCATACGGCGAGGGCGGCGCCCCCGGCAGCCTGAGTGCCGCCGAGGGCAAGGCCGCGTTCGACGCCGTGCTGCACACCCGGCTCGACCTCGGCCAGCCGGGCACCGACGGCTGGACGGGCGGAGAGATCTCCCCGTACGGGCCGGAGCTCGGCGTCGAATATCCGCACGCCGACCTGGATGTCCTGCTGCCGGCGATGCGTACGGGCATGGCCGCCTGGCGTGCGGCGGGCCCCGAGACCAGGGCCCTGGTCTGTCTGGAGATCCTCGCGCGGATCAGCGCCAGGACCCATGAGTTCGGCCACGCCGTGATGCACACCAGCGGCCAGGCCTTCATGATGGCGTTCCAGGCGGGCGGCCCGCACGCGCAGGACCGCGGCCTGGAAGCCGTGGCGTACGCGTACGCGGAGCAGATCCGCACCCCGCTGAGCGCCGACTGGTCCAAGCCGCAGGGCAAACGCGACCCGCTCCAGCTGCACAAGTCGTTCACCGCGGCGCCGCGCGGCGTCTCGCTCCTGATCGGCTGCAACACGTTCCCCACGTGGAACGGCTATCCGGGCCTCTTCGCCTCCTTGGCCACCGGCAATCCCGTCCTGGTCAAGCCGCACCCGCGCGCCGTGCTTCCGCTCGCGCTCACGGTGCAGCTGGCGCGCGAGGTGCTCGTCGAGGCGGGCTTCGACGCCAACCTGATCGCTCTGGCCGCCGAACGGCCGGGCGAGGGAATCGCGAAGTCTCTCGCGATGCGCCCGGAGATCAAGATCATCGACTACACCGGATCCACCGCCTTCGGCGACTGGCTGGAGACCAACGCCCGCCAGGCCCAGGTGTACACGGAGAAGGCCGGCGTCAACAGCATCGTCCTCGATTCCACGGACAACTACCGAGGAATGCTTGCCAACCTGGCGTTCTCCCTCTCCCTGTACAGCGGTCAGATGTGCACCACTCCGCAGAATCTGCTGATCCCCCGCGCCGGCATCACGACCGACGACGGCAACAAGTCGTACGACGAAGTCGTCGACGACATCGCCGCCGCGGTGAACGGGCTGCTGGGCGACGACGCCCGGGCGAGCGCACTGCTCGGCGCCCTGGTCAACCCCGATGTGAAGGCCCGCCTGGAGGCGGCGGCGGAACTGGGTGAAGTCGCCCTGCCCTCGCGCGAGGTGGCCAATCCGGAATTCCCCGATGCCGTGGTCCGCACTCCCGTCGTCGTCAAACTGGACGGCACCAAGCCGGACGACGAGGACCACTTCTTGTCGGAGTGCTTCGGACCGGTCTCCTTCGCCGTAGCGGTCGACTCGACAGCCGACGCCGTGGAGCTGCTCCGCCGCACGATCCGCGACAAGGGCGCGATGACGGTCGGCGCGTACACCACCTCACCGGAGGTGGAGCGCGCGGTGGAGGACGTCTGCCTGGACGAGTCGGCCCAGCTCTCCCTGAACCTGACCGGCGGGGTGTACGTCAACCAGACTGCGGCGTTCTCCGACTTCCACGGCTCGGGCGGCAACCCGGCAGCGAATGCGGCCCTGTGCGACGGAGCGTTCGTAGCAAACCGCTTCCGCACAGTGGAAGTCCGCCGCCAGGCATAACCCCGCCTCGCTCTCCTGTTCTCCCGTCCCTCACGGAATCGTTCACCCCCGCCGCGGGCTTCTTTCCAGCCCTCCGGCGTTTGAGGAGCGGGGGTTCGGGGGGCGGAGTCCCGGTCGCGGAAAGGGGCCGGGAGAAGGGGCGGGCAGGGCCGGCCCGCCCCAGGCACCCACAGGCACCGCCACCCGGCCCACACCTACCCCGGAATATCCGCATACCGCTGCACCCACGCATGCATGGCAATCGCAGCCGCGGCCCCCGCGTTGATCGACCGCGTCGACCCGAACTGCGCGATGGAGCACACCATCGCCGCGTGCTTGCGGGCCTCTTCCGTCAGTCCGGGCCCCTCCTGCCCGAAGAGCAGCACACACCGCCGCGGCAACTCGGTCCGCTCCAGCGGCACCGCGCCCGGCAGGTTGTCGATCCCGATGATCGGCAGACCCTCCGCCGCCGCCCACGCGGTCAGCGACTCCGTGTCGGGGTGGTGCCGTACATGCTGGTAACGGTCGGTGACCATCGCGCCGCGCCGGTTCCAGCGCCGCCGCCCCACGATGTGGATCTCCTTGGCGAGGAAAGCGTTCGCGGTACGCACCACGGAGCCGATATTGAAGTCGTGGCCCCAGTTCTCGACCGCCACGTGGAAGTCGTGCCGCCGCAGATCAAGATCGGCGACGATCGCTTCCCGCGTCCAGTACCGGTAGGCGTCACCCACGTTGCGCCGGTCGCCGTGAGCGAGCAGCTCGGGGTCGTACCGCTCGTCCACGGGCCAGGGCAGCGGGTGCGGCCCGACGCCGATCTCCATTCCGAACCCGTCGTCGTACTGCATCGGTTCCGCGGCCGTACCAGGTTCTCCGGCCGGTACGGACGCGCCGGGCGATTCAAGCCCCGGGGACTCCTCGATCAGCGATTTGCCGCCGGTACTGCCGGTGCCACCAATGCCGCCGATGCTGCTGCCGCTCTCACTACTCACCCGACGAGCGTATGGCCCCCGTCGTCGCTGTGCTGCGGGGCCTCCTCGTCATCTGCGGCACGCCGCTGCCCCGGCACCTTGCCCATGCGCGAGAACAGCAGCTCCCGCCCGAGAGTCACGCGGCCGCCGAACCACACCAGGAAGACGGTCGGCAGGAAGACGGAGTCGGCGGCGATCATCGCCATCGAGAAAAAGGGCAGTCCGAGCAGCAACGCGATGCCGGCGTGCTCGCACATCATGGCGACGAGCAGCACATTCTTGACCCGCCGGTTGAACAGGGTGAAGGGGAAGGCGACCTGAACAATGACCGTGCCGTACGTCAGCAGCATCACCATCACACCGCTGGACGCGAGGATGTCCGACAGTCCGGGCCACGGTGTGAAGTAATCGAGTTTTAGCGGGTAGTACAGCGCCGTGCCGTCCTGCCACCGCGAACCCTGGATCTTGTACCACCCTGCCGTCGCGTAGATCACACAGACCTCGGCCGCGATCACGACGAGGGTCGCGTTGTGGGCGAGGTTGGCGATGACGTCGAGCAGGGTGCGCGCTTCGCTCTCCGGTGCGCGACGATTCACGACCCACCAGGCGCCGTGGCCGACCCAGAGGAGCCAGAAGAGCACCGGCAGCCACGAGGTACCGCCGAGACCGTCTGTCACGGTGGTCACCGTCAAAACCAGGCCGAGCACCACCCAGAGAACCGGACCGGCCACATCCCCCCGCACCGAACGCCGATGACCTTCGACGTCCGCATCCACATCTGCACCAGCCGGCGGGCCCGGAGCGCGGCCCACACGACCCGCCCGCCCCGCACGAGCAGCACGCCGGGCATCCAACGACCAGACCTGCCCGCAACGCGTCAGCACGAGATAGATCGCCATCAGGTGGATGACGTTGTCGCCACCGTCGCCCAGAAAGATGCTGCGGTTCTGCAGGGAGAGCACACCGACCATGAAGAGGACCGATGTGGCGCGGGTGTGCCAGCCGACCATGAGCAGCACGGCGGAGAGCAGAGCCACCGCGTACACGGCCTCGAACCAGACCGTGCTGTCCGACCACATGAGCGTGGTGAAGGCTCGATTGCCGGATATGAGCTGCTGCGCCATGTCCCAGCGCCATGGGGCGTCGGGGCCGTACATCTCGTGGCGGTGCGGCAGTTCGCGCAGCAGGAACAGCAGGTAGGTGGTGGAGAAACCGATCCGGATGACGGCACTCTGGTACGGGCCGAGGGCCGAGGAGGTGATGCGCTGGATGCCACGGGCGAGCTTGCGATCGAAAGTGGACGTAATCACTTGTCCGCTCCCTTGTCGCTCTCGGAGAGGTCTGCGTCGGTTACGGTCCACCACGGCAGCACCCGGTAGGACGGCTTCGTACTGATCCGTTCCTCGCTCCAGCCGGGCGCCGCGATGGACCGCACCTCGGAACGGATCTGGATGCGCTCTACGGTGCCGCCGTAGTCGTGCTCACCGAGGCGCCGCATCGCGATGCGGCGGATGTAGCGCTCGGAGAGCTCACCGCGCAGGCCGTTCGCCCGGTTCTCGTTGTCGTGGGAACCGACGTAGAAGTCCCAGCTGCGGCGCAGCTCGTTCTGATGGATGTGGCTGGGAAGAAGATTGCCGCGTATCGCCTTGCCGTCCTCAGCGGAAAGGCTTATCCAGGGGGTGGTGCGGCGGCCGCTGGCGCCGGCTGTCTCGGCGCGTACGTGAACGGCCACGTTCTGCTGGAGCGGGTTCGGAGCGAAGAGCTTCCAGTTCTGTTCGAACTCTGGATAGATCCAGTCGTCGACCGCCTGGCCGTGCTGCTTGGTCAGCGTGTTGGAGGGGGCGACATGAAGAAACACCATGGCCAGTTGGCCGCATGCGAACAGCCCGATGACGGACAGCGCGATCGCGGCAACGATCTGGTACGGAAGGGACAGGGCAGCTATGCCGCCACGGAGACCTGAACCCGGCTCCTGACCGGTGCCGGACGGCGTGTCCTCGCTCTGCCCCGGCCCTGGTCCGGCGCTCCCGTTCCCGCCTCCGACACCCCTGTCGTCGTACGAATCCATCCCGCCCCGATCCCCGTCGACCCCCGGCCAGTTATCCACAGGGTTGACACCCTACGGGCCGCCGACTCACCATTGAAGGCAATGAACCGAACGATCGGTCGGTCGGTAGGGAGTCCGGGATGACGGCAGTGACTGCGGACCAAGCGGCGCAGGCAGGAATTGGCAGGCCTGCAGGGGCCGACGATGCCCTGGAGGCGGCCTTCGACGCCGCGGTGGCGGCAGACGAGCGCATCGAGCCGCGCGACTGGATGCCGGACGCGTACCGCGCCTCGCTGGTCAGGCAAATGGCCCAGCACGCCCACTCCGAAATCATCGGCATGCAGCCGGAGGCCAACTGGATCTCGCGAGCGCCCTCACTGCGCCGCAAGGCGATCCTGATGGCCAAGGTGCAGGACGAGGCCGGGCACGGGCTCTATCTGTACAGCGCCGCGGAGACCCTCGGCACCGGCCGTGAGGAGTTGCTCGACAAGCTCCACGCGGGCCGCCAGAGATATTCATCGATCTTTAATTACCCGACGCTGACCTGGGCGGACGTCGGCGCGATCGGCTGGCTCGTGGACGGCGCCGCGATCACCAACCAGGTGCCGCTCTGCCGCTGCTCCTACGGCCCGTACGCCCGGGCGATGGTCCGCATCTGCAAGGAGGAGTCCTTCCACCAGCGCCAGGGGTACGAGCTGCTGCTCACCCTCAGCCGCGGCACCCCGGCGCAGCACGAGATGGCTCAGGACGCGGTGAACCGCTGGTGGTGGCCGTCCCTGATGATGTTCGGCCCGCCGGACGACGCATCGGCCCACTCGGCGCAGTCGATGACCTGGAAGATCAAGCGGCACTCCAACGACGAGCTGCGGCAGCGCTTCGTGGACATCTGCGTTCCCCAGGCCGCAGCGCTGGGGCTCACCCTTCCGGACCCGGATCTCCGGTGGAACGAGGAGCGTGGACATCACGACTTCGGGGAGATCGACTGGAAGGAGTTCCAGGAAGTCCTCAAGGGCAACGGCCCGTGCAACGAGCAGCGCCTCACCCAGCGCCGGCGGGCGCACGAGGAGGGCTCCTGGGTCCGGGACGCGGCACTCGCGTACGCGGAGAAGCACACAGGAGTACGGAACGCGGTACGGAACGAGGAGGCGACAGCATGAGCAGCTCGACCGATTGGCCGCTGTGGGAGGTGTTCGTGCGTTCACGCCGCGGGCTGTCCCACACCCACGCGGGGAGCCTGCACGCCCCGGACGCGGAAATGGCCCTGCGCAACGCGCGCGATCTGTACACACGCCGCTCCGAGGGCGTCTCCATATGGGTGGTCCCGTCCGCACAGGTCACGGCCTCCTCGCCGGACGAGAAGGACTCCTTCTTCGAGCCGGCCGGTGACAAGCCGTACCGGCACCCGACGTTCTACGAGATCCCGGAGGGGGTGAAGCACCTGTGACCGCGGCCCTCGCCCTGGGCGACGACGCGCTGGTGCTTTCGCACCGCCTGGGGGAGTGGGCCGGCCACGCCCCCGTACTGGAAGAGGAAGTGGCCCTGGCCAACATCGCCCTGGACCTGCTGGGACAGGCCCGGGTGCTGCTCTCCCTCGCCGGGGACGAGGACGAGCTGGCGTACCTGCGCGAGGAACGCGCATTCCGCAACGTCCAGCTGGTCGAGCAGCCGAACGGCGACTTCGCCCACACCATCGCCCGCCAGCTCTACTTCTCCGCCTACCAGCGCCCTCTGTACGAACAGCTGGCGGCCGGCGAGAGCCGGTTCGCCGGGCTGGCGGCGAAGGCGGTCAAGGAGGTCGCGTACCACCAGGACCACGCGGAGCACTGGACACTGCGGCTCGGCGACGGCACGGACGAGAGCCATGGGCGGATGCAGCGCGCGGTGGATGCCCTGTGGCGTTTCACCGGAGAGTTGTTCCAGCCCGTCGAGGGTGTGGAGATCGACTGGCAGTCGCTGCACAACGGCTGGCTGGAGACCGTCACCGCGGTGCTGGAGAAGTCCACGCTGACCGTTCCGACCGGGCCGCAGTCCGGAGCGTGGACGGCGGGCGCGGGCCGCCAGGGCATCCACACCGAACCATTCGGCCGGATGATCGCGGAGATGCAGCATCTGCATCGCAGCCACCCGGGGGCAACATGGTGACCGAGACCCTCCTGAAGGAGGAGCTGTACCGGCTCGCAGGCTCTGTGCCCGATCCCGAACTGCCCGTACTGACCCTGGACGAGCTCGGAGTGCTCAGGGGTGTGGACGTACTCGCGCCCGGCAAGGTCACCGTGCGTCTCACCCCGACCTACACCGGCTGCCCGGCGATCGAGGCCATGTGCTCCGACATCGAGCGGGTGCTGCATGACCACGGCATACCGGAGGTTTCCGTGGTCACCGTGCTCTCGCCGGCCTGGTCGACGGACGACATCAGCGCGGAAGGGCGGCGCAAGCTGGCCGAGTTCGGCATCGCACCCCCGCGCCCGCACGACGCCACGGCTCCCGCAGGCAGCCCGGTGCCGCTCACGCTCTCGGTGCGCTGCCCGCACTGCGGCTCGACCGATACGGAGCTGCTGAGCAGGTTCTCCTCCACCGCCTGCAAGGCGCTGCGCCGGTGTGTGACCTGTCGCGAACCGTTCGACCACTTCAAGGAGTTGTAGATGTTCCATCCGCTCCGGGTCCGCGCGATCGAACGGCTCACGGACGATTCGGTGGCCGTCACCCTCGCCGTACCGCCCGAGTTGCGCGAGACCTTCCGTCACCAAGCCGGTCAGCACCTCAATGTGCGCTACACCGTCGATGGCGAAGAGATCCGCCGCTCGTACTCGATCTGCTCCCCGGCCACCGCGGAACCGGCCGATCCGGTGCTGCGGGTGGGCATTCGGCTCGTCGACGGCGGCGCGTTCTCCACTTACGCGCTGAAAGAACTCGCCGTCGGTGATCTGGTCGAGGCGATGGCCCCGATGGGGCGCTTCGTACTCACGCCCCGCGCCGGACATTTCGCGGCAATCGTCGGGGGCAGCGGGATCACCCCGGTGCTGTCGATCGCGGCGACACTGCTGGCACGTGAGCCCGACGCCAGTTTCTGTCTGATCCGCAGCGACCGGACGGCGGTCTCGACGATGTTCCTGGACGAGACCGCCGACCTCAAGGACCGCTACCCGGACCGGTTTCAGCTGGTCACGGCGCTCTCCCGGGAAGAGCAGCAGGCAGGCCTTCCATCCGGCCGGCTGGACCGCGAGCGGCTCACCGAACTGCTGCCCGCGCTGCTTCCGGTGGCGGACGTGGACGGCTGGTATCTGTGCGGGCCGTTCGGACTGGTACAGGCGGCCGAAGGCGCGCTGCACGGCCTGGGCGTCGACCGGCCCCGTATCCACCAGGAGATCTTCCACGTGGACGACGGCCCGAACGCGCCGGCCCGCCCCCGGGCCGAAACGCCGGCTCACAGCAGACTCACCGCGACCCTGGACGGCCGCTCCGGCACCTGGCCGGTAGAGGACGGCGAATCACTGCTGGAGACCGTACTGCGCAGCCGCTCCGACGCTCCGTACGCCTGCAAGGGCGGCGTGTGCGGAACCTGCCGGGCGTTCCTGGTCTCGGGCGAAGTGCGAATGGACCGCAACTTCGCGCTGGAACCCGAAGAGACGGGCGCGGGCTATGTGCTGGCGTGCCAGTCGCATCCGGCCACTCCAGAAGTGGAACTGGACTTCGACCGCTGACCGCCGACCGGCCACCACCGGCCACACCCCATGTCACCCGCCTCCACATCTCCTCCCGGCCTCCTCCTGTTCCCTTCTCATAGAACCTGTTCTATCTTGACGCTCCGTCAGGTCCGGTTACAGGAGCAGCGGTTCGCGGGAGGCCAGGGCAGTGGACTTCACCTTCACCGAGGAACAGCAGGCAGCCACAGAGGCGGCGAGGGCGGTCCTCTCGGGCGTAGCGCCCGACGGGGTTCCCAGCCCGGCTCTCGTGCCGGGCGCGGTGGCCGAGGACATCGACCGGACCCTGTGGGCCAGGCTCGCCACAGGCGACCTGCTGGGCCTGACGCTGTCGCCGGAGCACGGCGGGGCGGGGCTCGATCTCGTCGCGCTCTGTTTGGTGCTGCGCGAGTCCGCCAAGGTGCTTGCGCGGGTGCCGTTGCTGGAGACGTGCACGGTCGCGATGGCGCTCCAGCGCTATGGCGACCCGGGGCTGGCTGCCGAGTTGCTTCCCCTCGTCGGCCGCGGCGAGTTGGTCCTCACCGTCGGGGCCAATGGCCGCTCCGGCCACGACCCGGCCGAGCTCGCCGTCACTGCGCACCGCGACGTCCCCACGCGGAGCGACCGGCCCGGTGAGGTATCCGGCAAGGGGCCTGACGAGGCTCCCGACGAAATTCTTGGCGCTGCGACCGGCGATGCCTCTGGTGGCGCCGCGGGCTGGGTACTCGACGGGGTGCAGTCAGGGGTGCCCTGGGCGCAGGCCGCGGACTGGATCGCGGTTCCCGCCCACACGGGGGATGGCCGGGCCGTTCTCGCCCTGATCCGGCCCGCCGACGAAGGCGTCACCCTGGCAGAACAGGTCTCCACCAGCGGTGAGCTGTTCGCCGAGGTCCGGCTGGATTCGGTAAGGATCAACAGCCGCTCGTTGATCGACACCGCCGGGGCCTGGGAGTGGCTGCGCGCCCTGCTCACCACCGGGACGTGCGCGCTCGCGCTCGGCCTGGGCGAGGCAGTGCTCGCCATGACGAGCGAATACACCGGCAAACGCGAGCAGTTCGGCTTTCCGGTCGCGACCTTCCAGTCCGTCGCCGTGCAGGCCGCGGACCGTTACATCGACCTGCGGGCCATGGAAGTAACGCTCTGGCAAGCAGCCTGGCGGATCTCCACCGGGGCCGACAGCGCGCTGCCCCCCGAGGGCGACATCGCCGTGGCGAAGATCTGGGCATCGGACGGTGTCCGTCGGGTCGTGCAGACGGCACAGCATCTGCACGGCGGCTTCGGCGCCGACACCGACTACCCGCTGCACCGCTTCCACGCCTGGGCGAAGCAGATCGAGCTCTCCCTCGGCCCGGCTGCGGCGCACGAGGAGTCACTGGGTGACCTCCTGGCCGCACACCTCCTCGGCTGACCCCCGACCCGACCCTCAGCCGACGCCGCCCGAGCCGCCGAGCAGTCGCGCGGCCCGAAGGACCCAGCAGCCGGGCAACCGAGCTGCCACCCGGCTCAGAGCACGAAAGCCGGGGTGCCGTTGTCGGTGACCATCGACCGCCCGGCACCGTCCCAGGCAAGCATCCCGCCGTCGATGTTCACCGCGTCGATGCCCTGCTGCACCAGGTACTGGGTGACCTGGGCGGACCGGCCACCGACCCGGCACATCACGTGCACGCGCTGACCGCTCTCAGCAGCCTCGGTCAGCTCACCGAAGCGACCCACAAAGTCACTCATCGGGATGTGCAGAGCGCCTTCGACGTGCCCGGCCGCCCATTCGTCGTCCTCGCGGACATCCAGCACAAAGCCGCCCGACGGAACCGCCGCGACATCCACCGAGGGCAGCGGGACGAAATTCATGGGTCATGCCTTCTCTCGTACGTACGCTCCAGAGTCACCAGGAACGCTACTGCACCAGACCCGCCAGCTCCGCCTCACGCTGAGCGACCTCGCCCAGCAGCTGATCGGCGATCTCGTCGAGCAGCCGGTCCGGATCGTCGGGCGCCATCCGCAGCATGGCTCCGATCGCGCTCTCCTCAAGCTCCTGAGCGAGCACCGTCAGCAGTTCCTTGCGCTGGGTCAGCCAGTTCAGCCGGGCGTAGAGCTCCTCGCTCTCGCTGAGCTCCGTCTCCGGCGTCACCGGCCCCGCCGCCCACTCCTGCGCCAGTTCGATCAGCAGCGCCTCGTCACCACGCCCGTAAGCGGCGTTGACGCGGGTGATGAACTCGTCCCTGCGTGCCCGCTCCGTCTCGTCCTGCGCCAGGTCCGGGTGGGCCTTGCGCGCCAGCTCGCGGTAGAGCTTGCGCGCCTCCTCGGTCGGCCGGACCCGCTTGGGAGGCCGGACCGGCTGCTCGGTCAGCATCGCCGCCGCCTCGGGGGACAGCCCGTCGGAGTCGATCCAGTCGTGGAACAGCTCGTCGACACCCGGCATCGGCATCACGATCGCCCGGGCCTCCTGAGCCTTGCGGAGGTCTTCGGGATCACCGGTCCTGGCAGCCCGGGCCTCCGCGATCTGCGCGTCGAGCTCATCGAGGCGGGCGTACATCGGCCCAAGCTTCTGGTGGTGGAGCCGGGAGAAGTTCTCGACCTCGACCCGGAAGGTCTCCACCGCGATCTCGAACTCGATCAATGCCTGCTCCGCCGCCCGTACCGCCTTGGCGAGCCGAGCCTCGGGCCGAGCCCCCTCCGTATGCCCGCCGACAGCGCCGCCGGTCCCATCAGCAGCACCGGCGCCCTCACCAGCACCGACACCGGCTGACCGGCCGTCCGGCGCATCCGGCGCATCCGGCGCATGCTGATCGTGCTGCCGGTCGTTGTCCTGCCGGTCATCGTCGTTCCGGGTGGTCGGCACCCCGGCGGCTTCGTGGGTCACTCGTCCAGCGTATGGCCACCTCCGACACCCCGATGACGCGCGGTCGGCTCAATGCCCCTCACACGCCAGGTTCGGCGGCTATTCGCCCCGCCCCGATGGCCCGTACCAGCTCCGTGTGGTCCGCCTCCGTCCGGTCCGCGTACGTCACCGCGAACGCCGCCACCGCCTCGTCCAGCTCTTCGTTCTTGCCGCAGTAACCCGCGATCAGTCGCGGATCGGCGCTGTGCGCATGGGCCCGCGCCAGCAGCGCACCGGTCATCCGGCCGTAATCGTCGACCTGGTCGGCTGCCAGGGCCGCCGGGTCCACGCTGCCCTTGCGGTTCCGGAACTGCCGCACCTGGAAGGGGCGCCCCTCCACGGTGGCCCACCCCAGCAGGATGTCGCTGACGACCTGCATCCGCTTCTGTCCGAGCACCACTCGGCGCCCCTCGTGCGCCACCCCCGGCACGTCGAACCCGGCAGCCGGCAGATACGGCGACAGTACGGAGGGCCGCGCCTCCTTCACCTGCAGCACCAAGGACTCGCCACGGTGATCGAGCAGGAGCACCACGTACGACCGGGTGCCGACGCTCCCCGTGCCGACCACCCGGAACGCCACGTCGTGGATCGCGTACCTGGCGAGGAGCGGCACCCGGTCCTCCGAGATCGTGCCCAGATAATCGCCGAGCCCCGCCGCCACCGCCGCGGCCTCGTCGTCCGGTACCCGCCGCAGCACCGGCGGCGCGTCGATGAAGCGACGTCCGCCGCCCCCGGAACCCTCGGTGGACTTGGCCGCGAAACGGGCGCTGGTGTTGTTACGGGCCTTTTCCGATACCCGCTCCAGGGTGCCGAGCAGATCCCGCGCATCGGTGTGCGAAACCAATTCCTCGTCTGCGATGGCGTTCCAGGCGTCGAGCGCGGGCATCTTGGCCAGCAGCCGCATCGTCCGCCGGTAGGCGCCCACCGTGTCGTATGCACCCTGGTGGCAGGTGTCCTCGTCCGCCCCGGCCTCCCGCCCGGCGAGCACCAGCGATGTGGCGAGGCGCTTGAGGTCCCATTCCCAGGGACCGAACATGGTCTCGTCGAAATCGTTCAGATCGATGACCAGGCTGCCACGTGCATCGCCGTACAGCCCGAAATTGGCCGCGTGCGCATCGCCGCAGAGCTGAGCGCCCACCCCGCTGACGGGCGTGCCCGCCAGGTCATGGGCCATCAGCCCGGCCGAGCCTCGCAGAAAGGCGAACGGTGTGGCCGCCATCCGCCCCACCCGGATCGGGGTGAGCCCGGGCACCCGGCCGCGGTTTGACTCCTCGACCGCCTGCACGGCATCGGGCCGCCGGGCCGGAAGGTCCAGAGAGGAGTGAGAGGCCCTGGACACTCTCTCCCGCAAAGCCTTGCCCACCCTCCTGGGCGACTGCGGCGCGCTCCCGCCCACCGCGGCCACCCCATCCTCCCGGCGAGCGAATCCGGGCACGACCGGAATACGCGGATTCCCTTGTACAGCCCGCTGAACCGGCACTGTCGCTTCGATTTTGCCCATGGCGCGCGGCCTCCCCCACCCTCGCCCTGCGCTCCTGGCCCGACGCCCTGTCGCAGATCAATTGCGACGAAGGTACCGCCGTCCGCCAAAAGCCGTCTGCCCCTGTGGAGAACTCACGTTCCGGCCTGTGGACAACACCCCATGGGCAACGCTCTGCCCTGGTCAGACGCCGACGGCCTCTTCCAGCTCCTCTTCCAACTCCCCTTCCAGCTCTTCCTCGTCGTCCACCTCGGTCCGGGCTTCGGCCCTGACGTGTCGCCCCCGTCCCTGTGCGGCCCCGGCCTCGACCGTTCCCCCGGCCGCCCCTGCCGGAGCAGCCTCCACCGCGACCTTCCGCCTCCTCGCCTCGACCAGCCCTGCCGCACCCATCACTGCCAGACCCACCACGAGCACCAGCACATTCCGGCCGAGCGCATGTCCGCCGAAGTACACATGGCTGCGTACGCCCTCGACGAAGCCCGCACCGTTCCAGAAGGAGTGCAGCGCACCGAAGAAGCCGGGCTGCAGCTCCGGCCGGAAGATGCCGCCGGAGCTGGTGAAGTTGAGCATCACGAAGAGCACCATCACGCCGAGCGTCGTCCACCGCTTGAGGAAGGTGTGCAGCCCGACGCCGATCAGCAGAATGCCCGCCGAGTAGAGCCAGGCCATCGCCCAGAGACCGCCGAGCCCGTGGTCCACGAGACCGAACAGCGGACCGGCGAAGACCGCTCCGATCAGGCTCACCACGAGGGACGCGGCAGCCGTCAGCGCGGCCCTGATCCGCAGCGGAAGCACCGCGCCCGCGCCGCCGATCACCGCGACCGAGGCGTAGGAACCGATGCTCACCGCAACCAGCAGGAAGAAGATGCCCTGGCCGGTCGGATCGCCGTCCGCGGTCGGTGCCGTGTCCGTCACCTTCAGCGGATGACCGTGCTCGGCGGCGACCTTGGTGAAGATCTTCTCGACCACCGTGGCGCTGGTGTCGGACGCCGCGCGGGCCACCAGCAGCTCGGGGTGCTTCCCCGGCAGGTAGGCACCGTAACTGGCCTGTGTCTTCAGGTGATTCACCGCCGCTGCGCGATCGGGGACCGTGTGCACACTCAGCGCCCCGTCGCCCTTGTCCTGCAGCGTCTGCGCGAGCACCTGCGCGCTCGGCCCCGACCCGACCACGTCCACCCTCAGCTCGTGCGGCTCAGGGGCGTGAAACGCCCCGAGGTAGGCGAGCCCCATGCCGATGCACATCAGCAGCGGCGTGACGAGATGGCTCAGCACATGACGCAGAGCGGCTGCGGTGGAGCCGGCGGCGGCACTCGGGCCTGAGGACATGCGGACACTCCAATAGTTGGCTTTTACAACTCCTAACCCGTTGTACTATACAACTGAATCCCCAGGGAGACGAGACGGAAGGCGAACCAGTGCCAGGCGACCCCGTAGAACGCGAAGAATCGCTGAATGTCATCCAGCGCGAACTGACCGCCTTCGCGCGTCGCGCGCGGGCCGCGGCAGCCCGCCTCCATCCGGAACTGCCCCTGGTCTCGTACACGCTGCTGGCGCACATCGACGACCAGCACGGCTGCCGGGCAACGGATCTTGCCGCGCACTACATGCTGGACAAATCGACGGTCAGCCGGCAGGTCGGCACTCTGGAAAAGCTGGGCCTGGTCGAGCGCCACCCGGACCCGGACGACCATCGCATCCAGGTACTGCACCCCACCGAGGCAGGAACCCGGGCACTCGCCTCGACGCAGGCCAGCCGCCAAGCCGCGTACCAGCAGCGTCTCGCCGAATGGACAACGGACGACCTCGCCAGGTTCGCGGAGTACCTACTGCGCTACAACTCGGCAGGCGACGCCGGCGCAACCACCCCGCAGAACACCTGACCTGCACCCGCAGCCTGCACCCGGTTCTCGCAAACCCAGCTTCGCCAGGATCCGGCTCACATACGTCTTCACCGTCGCCTCGCTCATGTGCAACCGCCTGCCCGCGTCCGCGTTGGAGAGCCCCTCCCCGAGCAGCGCCAGCACCTCGCGTTCCCGCCCGCTGAGCGCCGCCACCCGCTGTCGCGCGTCCTCGCCCCGCACCGCCGTCCGGCCCAGGGTCAGCTGATCCACCACGTGCCGGGTGACACCGGGTGAGAGATGGGCATCCCCGGCCGCCGCTGCTCGCACCGCCTGGATCAGTTCGGCCGGAGGCCGAAGCCGCCGGCCGGCGGCACAGCACCAGGGCTCCGGCTCCTGCCCCGCAGCCCAGCGCGACCGCCGCCTCTGCTTCTTCTGCTTCCGCTCATCGCCAACTCCCGCTCGGAAACCGTCCGGTCCATGACCGGACCACCGTTCCCCAGCGGGGCCATCCGGGACTGCTGCCGGAAGTCGTCCTCCGCATCGGCCAACGGCGTGCCCGCCGCACCGCCGGGCACGCCCTCGGCGCCATAGGGAAGCACCCCGGCCACCCGGAAGCCGCCGTCCTGGGTCCGGCCGGCGTACACCATGCCGCCGACCAGCCGGGCCCGCTCACGCAGACCGGGCAGCCCCTGCCCACCGCTCACCACCTCACCCGCAGGCTGCGCATGCCACTGTGGAACATTGACGATCTCGACGACGAAGGAATCCGGCTCGTAGCGCAGCTCGACCGTGATCGCCCCACCCGGCGCATGCTTGTACGCATTGATAAGTGCTTCCTGGACGACGTGGTACGCCGCATGGTCCGCGGCCGCGGCCAGTGCCCGGATCCTTCCCGTACGGCGAAGCTCCACGGCGCTTCCGGCAGCCCGCGCCGCCGCCGTCAACTCCTCGATGCCGGCGGTACCCCGCGCCGTCGGCTGTCCGCCCTCACCGCCCCGCGCCGGTACCTCGACACCGTCCCGGAGGATGCCGACGACCTCACGCACTATCAGCAGCAGCGTGAATCCGCCGGACAGCCCGGCCAGGGCGGCCGTCATCACCAGCACGGTCACCGGCATCCGGCGCCTCATCAAGGACAGCACCACTACGGCGGCCGACAGCGTCCACAACCGCGGCTCTCCGCTGCGCAGCAGTTCTTCCGTCCCGGCCCGCCAGCAGCCCGAGCACCACGGCCGGCACGGCCTCTCCGGCCGTTCTGCGCCGGGACCACAGCTCCGGCGCCGCACACCACTGCCGGCCGCCCGGAGCTTCGATATCGGGTACACGCCCCGCACCCTGGGCAGCCCCGCACACCCGCGACGCCTCACTTTCGTCGCACCCGCTCACGACGAAAGCAGCCACACCCCGGTCGCAGCCCATCGGCCACGGAGACAGCGAGCACGCCATACGCGACGGGCATGGCCGGCGACCGACATAACAGGCACGCCGAGCGCCCTCGAGCACCAGCAAGAACCGACGTGCACCCGTGGGAGCCGACGTGCACCCGTGGGAACGAAGAAGCCCCACAGACCGTTTGGCCTGTGGGGCTTCTCTCTTGTGCGCGAGGGGGGATTTGAACCCCCACGTCCCAAAGGACACTGGCACCTGAAGCCAGCGCGTCTGCCGTTCCGCCACTCGCGCAAGAGTGGTGTTTTCAGACTCTCTCACCGTTTGGTGCGAGCGCCTGGCGACATCCGGAAGATTAGCACGCTGGACAGGGTGGATTCACATCCGTTGTTTCACCGAACGCCTGGCGGGAAACGGGAACGCCCAGCGGCCGCCCCCACTCCTCCTCAGTGCACCCCTCGTGCGGGACACTGTGAGGAGGCCGCCTCTACGATCCGTGTGAGAGGTGACACTCATCCACAGGGCAGACAAGGGGAACCAGCCGATTTCCCGACGCGTGGATACGATCAGTAAGCAGTACAGGGACGACTACAACGGAGGAGGTGCCCCATGGGAGTCATGAAGCGTTTCGAGCAGCGTCTCGAAGGTCTGGTCAATGGCACCTTCGCCAAGGTCTTCAAGTCCGAGGTCCAGCCGGTCGAGATCGCGGGAGCCCTCCAGCGCGAGTGCGACAACAACGCAACGATCTGGAACCGCGAGCGGACCGTCGTCCCCAACGACTTCATCGTCGAGCTCAGCACCCCCGACTACGAGCGACTCAGCCCGTACTCGGGACAGTTGGGCGACGAACTCTCCGGCCTGGTCCGCGACTACGCCAAGCAGCAGCGGTACACCTTCATGGGCCCCATCAAGGTCCATCTGGAGAAGGCCGACGACCTGGACACCGGGCTCTACCGGGTGCGCAGCCGCACCCTGGCGTCGAGTTCGTCACAGCAGCAGGATTCCCAGGGCCGGCCGGGACAGCCCGGCCAGCCCCCCCACCCGGGCCCGGGGCGTCCCGCGCAGTCCACCGGCGGTTACGGCTATCCGCCCAGCTCCGCCCCGCCCATGCCCGCGGCGCCGCCGCCGGGCGCAGGCAGGCCCGGAGCGCCCAGTACCGACCGGCACCCGCCGGCCGGACCCAGCCCCCTGCCGAACGCGCAGGTGCGGCGCTGGATCGAGATCAACGGCACCCGCCATCAGATCTCCCGCCCGACGCTGGTGCTGGGACGCAGCACCGACGCCGACGTGCGGATCGACGACCCCGGCGTATCGCGTCGGCACTGTGAGATCCGGACCGGAACGCCCTCAACGATCCAGGATCTCGGGTCCACCAACGGCATCGTGGTAGACGGGCAGCACACAACCCGCGCTACGCTCCGCGACGGCTCGCGGATCGTCGTGGGCAGCACCACCATCGTTTACCGGCAAGCCGAAGGGTGAAGCGGGGGCAATGTCAGAGCTGACCCTGACGGTCATGCGGCTAGGATTCCTGGCTGTTCTGTGGCTGTTCGTAATCGTGGCCGTCCAGGTCATTCGCAGCGACCTGTTCGGTACGCGCGTCACGCAGCGCGGCTCACGCCGCACCGCGAACGACGCTCGACCGCCACAGACGCGCCAGAATCCTGCGGCACCGCCGCAGCAACGCCAACAGCCCGGCCGCCAGCGCCGGGGGGCACCCACAAAGCTGGTCGTCTCCGAAGGCACTCTCACCGGCACCACGGTGACGCTCCAGGGACAGACCATCACGCTGGGCCGGGCCCATGACTCAACGATCGTGCTGGACGACGACTACGCGTCCAGCAGGCATGCCAGGATCTACCCCGACCGTGACGGACAGTGGATCGTCGAGGATCTCGGGTCCACCAACGGCACATATCTCGACCGGACCCGACTCACCACCCCGACGCCTGTTCCGCTGGGCGCGCCGATCCGGATCGGCAAGACCGTCATCGAGCTGCGGAAGTAGTACGACAATGAGCGAGCGGAGCGAGCGAGCCGCGACGGCCCGGGCAACGGACCCGGCCCGGCTCCCGACCGGAGGGTGGGCAGTGTGGCTCGAGACCGGCTGTACCCCGAGCCGACGGGTGAGGTGCGCATGAGTCTTTCCCTGCGCTTCGCCGCCGGATCGCACAAGGGCATGATCCGAGAGGGCAACGAGGACTCCGGCTACGCCGGTCCGCGCCTTCTCGCCATCGCCGACGGCATGGGCGGCCAGGCGGCCGGTGAGGTCGCCAGCTCCGAGGTGATCTCCACGCTCGTCCAGCTCGACGACGACGTCCCGGGCTCGGACATCCTCACTTCGCTCGGTACGGCGGTCCAGCGGGCCAATGACCAGCTGCGCATGATGGTCGAGGAGGACCCCCAGCTGGAGGGCATGGGCACCACGCTCACCGCCCTGCTCTGGACCGGCCAGCGCCTCGGCCTCGTCCACGTCGGCGACTCCCGCGCGTACCTGCTGCGTGACGGCGTACTCACCCAGATCACCCAGGACCACACCTGGGTGCAGCGGCTGGTCGACGAGGGCCGGATCACCGAGGAAGAGGCCACCACCCACCCGCAGCGCGCTCTCTTGATGCGTGCGCTGGGCAGTGGCGACCACGTCGAACCCGATCTCTCCATCCGTGAGGTCCGGGCCGGCGACCGCTACCTGATCTGCTCCGACGGTCTCTCCGGCGTCGTCTCCCACCAGACGATGGAAGAGACCCTCGCCAGTTACCAGGGTCCCCAGGAGACCATCCAGGAGCTGATCCAGCTCGCTCTGCGCGGCGGCGGCCCGGACAACATCACCTGCATCGTCGCCGATGTCCTCGACGTCGACAGCAACGACACCCTGGCCGGGCAGCTCAACGACACCCCGGTCATCGTCGGCGCGGTCGCCGAGAACCAGGCCGCCCAGCAGAACGACGGCGGCGCCATGCATACCCCCGCCGGACGAGCGGCCGGCCTCGGCCGTCCCGTCCCGCCGCCCGCCGGCGGCTTCGGCCCGCCCGGCAGCGGCGACGACGTCGGCTACGGTGGAATGCCGGACGGCTCCTTCGACGCGTACACCGACGACGACTTCGTCAAGCCCCGCGGCGGCCGCAGGTGGCTCAAGCGGTCCTTCTACACCGTGCTCGCCCTCGCCGTCGTCGGCGGCGGTCTCTACGGCGGCTACCGCTGGACCCAGAACCAGTTCTATGTCGGCGCGAAGAACGAACACGTCGCGCTGTTCCGCGGCATCAGCCAGGACCTGGCGTGGGTCTCGCTCTCGAAGGTCGAGAAGGACCACCCCGAGATCGAACTCAAGTACCTGCCGCCCTACCAGCGCAATAAGGTCGAGGCGACCATCGCCGAGGGCAACCTCACCGCCGCGCGCGAGAAGATCGGCGAACTCTCCGTCCAGGCGTCCGCCTGCAAGAAGGACGCCCAGCGACGCGCGGCCGCGAAGGCCGGCTCCGACGAGGGCCAAGCCAGTGGCACGGACTCCGACGCCGCCAAGACGTCCGGCACCTCCGACGCCACCAAGACCAAGCCGACCGCAGCGACTCCCACTCCTGGTCCCAGCCTCTCGGAGGAAGAGAAAAAGCTGGTCCCGCAGTGCGGTAAGCAGTAAGCCGTAGGGAGCCTTCAGCACCATGAGCGTTGTCACCAACACGACCACGATCGGCGCGATCGACGCACCGAGCCGTCGCAACACCGAACTGGTTCTGCTTCTCTTCGCCGTCTTCATCTCGGTGTTCGCGTACGCCAACGTGGGCCTCGCCCTCAACGGCGAACTGCCCTCCGGCATGCTCGGATACGGACTCGGGCTCGCCCTGCTCGCAGGCGTCGCACATCTCGCGGTCCGCAGATTTGCCCCCTACGCGGACCCGCTTCTGCTGCCGCTGGCCACCTTGCTCAACGGTCTGGGACTGGCGATCATCTGGCGCCTGGACCAGTCGGAAAGGTTCCAGGCACTGAAGACCTTCGCACCCGCTGCGTCCAAGCAGCTGATGTTCTCCGCTGTCGGCGTCGGGCTGCTCGTCGTCGTACTGGTGGCCCTCAAGGACCACCGCATCCTGCAGCGCTACACCTACATCTCCATGGTCGTCGCGCTGTTCTTGCTGATCCTTCCGATGTTCTTCCCCGCGGTGAACGGCGCCAAGATCTGGATCAAGATCCCCGGCGTCGGCACAATCCAGCCAGGGGAGTTCGCCAAGATCATCATTGCGGTGTTCTTCGCCGGCTATCTCATGGTCAAGCGCGACGCGCTGGCCCTGGCCAGCCGCCGCTTCATGGGCCTCTATCTGCCGCGGGGCAGGGACCTCGGGCCGATCCTCATGGTCTGGGCCTTCTCGATCCTCATCCTGGTCTTCGAGACCGATCTGGGCTCGTCCCTGCTGTTCTTCGGCATGTTCGTCGTCATGCTGTACGTCGCCACCGAGCGCACCAGCTGGATCGTCTTCGGTCTGCTGATGTCCGCAGTCGGCGCCGTCGGTGTGGCCGCATTCGAACCGCACGTCCAGCAGCGTGTCACGGCCTGGCTCGACCCGTTCGCCGGATGGGGCAAGGTGGCCGCCAGCGAGCAGATGGCGAAGTCCCTGATGGCGTTCGGCTCCGGCGGCACTCTCGGCACCGGCCTCGGCCAGGGCAATTCCGACCTGATCGGCTTCGCCGCCAACTCCGACTTCATCCTCGCCACCGTCGGCGAGGAGCTCGGCCTCGCCGGGATGATGGCCGTCCTTCTCGTCTACGGTCTGATCGTCGAGCGTGGTGTCCGTACCGCGCTCGCCGCCCGCGACCCCTTCGGCAAGCTGCTCGCGATCGGGCTCTCCGGCTCCTTCGCCATTCAGGTCTTCGTCGTCGCCGGCGGTGTCATGGGACTCATTCCGCTGACCGGTATGACCATGCCGTTCGTCGCGGCAGGCGGATCGTCAGTGATCGCCAACTGGGCCCTGATCGGAATCCTGCTCCGTATCAGCGACACCGCCCGCCGCCCCGCCCCGGCCCCCGCCCCGTCCTCCGACGCCGAGATGACCCAGGTGGTCCGACCGTGAACAAGCCCCTTCGCAGGATCGCGATCTTCTGCGGGCTGCTCGTCCTCGCTCTCCTGGTCCGTGTCAACTGGCTCCAGTACGTGCGTGCCGACGAACTGAACGCGAACAAGCACAACCGCCGCGTCCAGATCGAGCGGTACGCACACGAGCGCGGCAACATCATCGTCGACGGAAACCCCGTCACCGGGTCCGTCGAGACCAAGGGCAGCGACTTCAAGTACAAGAGGGTCTGGAAGAACGGCCCCATGTGGGCGCCCGTGACCGGCTACTCCTCGCAGGCGTTCGACGCGTCGCAGCTGGAGAACATCGAGGACGGAATCCTCACCGGCAACAGCGACCAGCTGTTCTTCGACCGCACGCTGTCCCTCTTCACCGGTGAGAAGAAGACCGGCGGCAACATCGTCACCACTCTCAACGCCGCCGCCCAGAAGGCCGCCTTCAAGGGGCTCGGCAACAAGAAGGGTGCCGTAGCCGCGCTCGACCCGCAGACCGGCGCCATCCTGGCCCTCGTCAGCACCCCTTCGTACGACCCCTCGGTCTTCGCGGGCAATTCCCTCAAGGACGCGGAAGCCCGGCAGCAGCTCCTGAACGACAAGGACAAGCCGATGCTCAACCGGGCATTGCGCGAGACCTACCCGCCGGGCTCGACGTTCAAGGTCGTCACCGCCGCGGCCGCGCTGGAGAACGGGCTGTACACCAGCATCGACGAGGCCACCAGATCGCCGCTGCCCTACCGGCTCCCGCAGACCACCGGCAACCTGGAGAACGAGGGCAACATCCCGTGCAAAAACGCCTCGCTCCGGGAAGCACTGCGGTGGTCCTGCAACACCGTCTTCGGCAAGATCAGCGATGACCTCGGTAACCAGAAGATGATCGACGAGGCCAATAAGTTCGGCTTCAACAAGGAAATCTTCACTCCGGTACGTGCCGACGCCAGCGTCTATCCCAAGGACAACCGGCCGCAGAACGCCATGGCCGGGATCGGCCAGGCGTCCAACCGCGCCACCCCGCTGCAGATGGCGATGGTCGCCGCCGCGGTCGCCAACGACGGCAAGCTGATGCAGCCGTACATGGTCGCCGAGCGCCAGGCCCCCGGCCTGGATCCGATCTACACCCACGAGAAGGAGCAGTTCAGCCAGCCCCTCTCGGGTGAAAACGCCCAGAAGCTCCAGCAGATGATGGAGACCGTCGTCGCGAACGGCACAGGGCAGAACGCCAAGATCCCGGGCGTCACCGTCGGCGGCAAGACGGGTACGGCCCAGCACGGTCTGAACAACAGCGAGAAGCCGTACGCCTGGTTCATCTCGTACGCCAAGACCGGCAGCGGCTCCCCGGTCGCCGTCGCCGTGGTCGTCGAGGACGGCCAGGCCAACCGTGACGACATCTCCGGTGGTGGTCTGGCCGCCCCGATCGCGCAGGCTGTGATGAAGGCGGTCATCGACAGCAGGAGGTGATGCCCATCACATCGGGTGCCATACCTGCACATTGGGATACCGGTCAGATATCAGGTCCGGACTCCGGGCCGATCAGGTAGTGCGCGGCCGGTAGCGTATGCGCGAGCAGCACACCGCCGGACCACACACCGGTGCGGTCGGGACTGACGGAGAGGGCTGGAACAGTTATGGAAGAGCCGCGTCGCCTCGGCGGCCGGTACGAGCTGGGCTCGGTGCTCGGCCGTGGTGGCATGGCCGAGGTCTACCTCGCACACGACACCCGGCTCGGCCGCACCGTAGCTGTGAAGACGCTGCGGGCCGACCTGGCCCGCGACCCGTCCTTCCAGGCCCGGTTCCGCCGTGAGGCCCAGTCCGCCGCCTCGCTCAACCACCCGGCGATCGTCGCGGTCTACGACACCGGCGAGGATTACGTCGACGGGGTCTCCATCCCGTACATCGTCATGGAGTACGTCGACGGATCGACGCTCAGGGAACTTCTGCACTCCGGCCGCAGGCTGCTGCCCGAGCGCACCCTTGAGATGACCGTCGGCATCCTCCAGGCACTGGAGTACTCGCACCGCGCGGGCATCGTCCACCGCGACATCAAGCCGGCGAACGTCATGCTGACGCGCACCGGCCAGGTCAAGGTCATGGACTTCGGCATCGCCCGCGCCATGGGCGACTCCGGCATGACGATGACCCAGACCTCGGCCGTCATCGGCACCGCCCAGTACCTCTCCCCGGAGCAGGCCAAGGGCGAGCAGGTCGACGCGCGTTCCGACCTGTACTCGACCGGCTGCCTGCTCTACGAGCTGCTGACGGTCCGGCCGCCGTTCATCGGGGACTCACCCGTCGCGGTCGCCTACCAGCACGTACGGGAAGAGCCGCAGCCGCCGAGCAACTTCGACCCCGAGATCACGCCCGAGATGGACGCGATCGTGTTGAAGGCCCTGACCAAGGACCCCGACTACCGCTACCAGTCGGCCGACGAGATGCGCGCCGACATCGAGGCCTGCCTCGACGGCCAGCCGGTCGCCGCCACCGCGGCGATGGGCGCGCCCGGTTACGGCGGCTACGACGGATACGGCAACGACCAGCCGACCACCGCACTGCGTGCCACGGACCAGAACGGCGCACCCACGTCCATGCTGCCCCCGGTCAACCCGGACGACGGCGGCTACGGCTACGACGACCGACCGGACCGCAGGCGCCAGAAGAAGAGCAACATCTCGACGATCCTGCTGATCGTCGCGGGCGTCCTGGTGCTGATCGGCGCGATCCTGATCGGCCGGCAGCTTTTCAGCGACACCAACAACGACAGCAGCAAGGTCGATGTGCCGAACATGGTCGGCTTGACCGTGCAGCAGGCAGAGAAACACGCGGAGAACGCCGACGTCGTCCTCAAGGTCGACTCGAACGAACCCTGCGAGGACCAGCCCAAGGGCAAGATCTGCAGCCAGACCCCGACCACTGCGGACGGCAAGATGGCGAAGAAGGACACCGTCACGGTCGTCGTCTCCACCGGCGCGCCGAAGGTCGAGGTCCCGGCCGTCGTGGAGAAGACCGAGGCGACCGCCCGTAAGGAGCTTGAGGACAAGGGCTTCACCGTGAACGTCACCGCGGTCGAGTCCGAAATGACCGAGGGTACCGTCATCAAGCAGGACCCCGAGGGCGGCGCCAAGGCCGAGAAGAACTCCGAGGTCACGATCACGGTCGCCAAGCAGGCCCTGCTGGAACTCCCCGACGTTCGCACCCGCACGTACCAGGATGCAGAGGCCCAGCTCAGGGGCATCGGGTTCACAACCATCTCGCGTGTCGACATCGACTCGCCCCAGGCGGTGGACATCGTGGTCGAGCAGTCCCCCGGAGTCGGCAAGCAGGCCAAGGACGCCCCGATCGTCCTGAAGGTCTCGAAGGGCCCGCCGCAGCCGGAGCAGACCACGGTTCCCGACCTGCAGGGCAAGACCCTCGGCGAGACGAAGGACCTGCTGGCCGGGGCGAGCCTGCAGCTCGGCCAGGTGGACGGGCCGAATGACGACAACGCCAGAGTCGTCCTCTACCAGCCCCAAGTGGGCCAGCAGGTCGACAAGAACAGCGCGGTCAGCGTCCGGACCGTGCAGGGCGGTGGAGACGGCAACATCTTCGGCGGCCCGTCCGGCTCACGCCGGCACTGACCCCGAATCGTCCCGACTGCCAAAGGGCCCCGGCACCGCAACGGTGACCGGGGCCCTTTGCTATGCCCTGCCACGACGCCTCCGGCCCGGCATACCGCACATGCAGCCGCAAACCGATCGTGTCTTCATATGTGCTGACTCGTTGGACGGATGGGGTGACGTGGGGATCAAGCCCCGTTCCCAGCTCGCACCAACATCCGAGACGAGCCGAGAGGGCATGAACGTGATCAACGATGCAGTACTGCTCGTGATCAACGATGCAGTACTGCTGGAGTCGAGGTCTCTACGAGCAAGCATCGTGGAGCGAACGGAAGCGCTGGACAGGGTCAAAGTGCTATCCCTGCTGCCGGACGGTATGCATGTCACGACTGCGATGGTGGCAGCGTACTTCCAGGTCGGCATCAAAGCGATCGAATCCCTGGTAGTCGACCACCGACAGGAACTGGAAGCCAACGGCTACCGAGTTTTGACAGGTACAGAACTGACCTCCTTCAAGGAGGTCAGTGGGATTCAGTCCCGGTCAAGAGCCCTCGCGCTCTACTCAAGGCGCACCGTCCTCAACGTCGCCATGCTCCTCCGGGACAGCGAAGTCGCACGTCAGACACGTACATATCTGCTCGATATGGAGTACGTGGCACGGAATCAGCCTGTGGATAACTCTGTCCACAGGGGACCGGAGTCCCTCGACGACCGCATCGACCGACGCATCACCCACATCCTCGGGACGACCGTCGTCCCCATGTTCAACGCCCTCATCGAGGCCTCCGGTGAGCACCTCAAGGAGCTGATCTCGCTCCGGGACGACGTTGCGAAAGTCGAGCAGAAGCTCTGCAATCACCATCACCGACTGAGGCACCTTGAGCACGCCCAGGGCCCGCGCCCGTACACCGGAATCATGGCGTCCATCGACGCCATGAACTGGCGGGAGTTCGAGCACCACGTCGCCGTACTGCTCCGCCGCGACGGCTGCACGGACGTCGTGGTGCACGGCGGCCCCGGCGACCGAGGCGTGGATGTCACAGCGGTGACCGCGGACGGCCGCAGCATCGTCGTGCAGTGCAAGAGCTTCGCGCCCTACCGTCCGGTGTGGAGCGGAGAGCTGCAGAAGTTCCTCGGCGCCTCTTTCGTCCAGCACGGGGCCGATGTGGCTCTCTTCGTCGCCACGACGTCCTTCACACCCGACGCACGCGCCATCGCCGAGACCTACGGCATCACCCTCGTCGACCGCGCTCACCTCGAAAAGTGGAGCGCCGGAGTACCGCTGCGGATCCTGAGGTAGCCGTCGCAGGGAAGGGAAGCGGCCCGAAGTCGCAAAGACTAGTTGCGACTTCGGGCCTTCACCATCCTAGAACGACTGAGCTCCTCGAAGGAGCTCAGTCACGATTGCCGCAGCTCCGCCGGCTTCGTGCGGTCCTTGTCCACCTTCTCCGTACGCACCAGCTCGCCCCACACGATGTAGCGGTACTTCGACGTGTAGACCGGTGTGCAGGTCGTCAGCGTGACGTAGCGGCCGGGCTTCTTCGCGCCCGATCCCTTCGGCACCGCCTGCAGTACATCGACGTTGTACTTGGACGTCTCGGGAAGCTCCTTGAAGACCTTGTAGACGTACCAGGTGTCCCTGGTCTCGAAGACGACCGCGTCACCCGTCTTCACCTTGTCGATGTTGTGGAACTTGGCACCGTGCCCGTCGCGGTGCGCCGCCAGCGTGAAGTTGCCCTTCTTGTCCCAGGGGAGAGCCGACTTCACCGGGTCCGTGTAGTAACCCGCGATGCCGTTGTTGAGGTTCTCGGTGTCGGTGCCCTTCTTGACGAGCACCTCGCCGTTCTTCATCGACGGAACGTGCAGGAAGCCGATGCCGTCCTTGGTGTCCAGCGCACCCGGTCCGCCCGCCCAGCGGTCCCGGACAGTGTGGCCCTGCTTGGAGGCCTCGCGGTCGGCGAGCACGTTCGTCCACCAGAGGGAGTAGACGACGAAGAGACCCAGCACCAGGCCTGCGGTGATCAGCAGTTCGCCGAAGAAACTGACCGCCGTCGCGACGGGATGGCGGTCTCTGCGCCGCGGCGGGGGCGCGGACTCCCCGATTCGCTCTTCGTGCTCGGTCCTCGCTGCCACCGCACCCGTCCCTGTCGTGATGATGTTTCAGCCGACGAGCGCGTCGGGCTTGCCCTTGCTGCGCGGTCGTTCGTCGACCATCTTGCCCCAGACGATCAGACGGTACGTACTCGTGAATTCCGGCGTACAGGTCGTCAGAGTGATGTACCGCCCCGGCCCGGTGAACCCCGAACCGGGCGGAACCGGGCCGATCACCGAGACGTTGGACGGCGAAGTCTGCGGAAGGGTCCTCGTCGCCTCGTACGTGTAGTACGCGTCCTGCGTCTCGACCACGATCAGGTCACCGGGGCGCAGCCTGTTGATGTAGCGGAACGGCTCGCCGTGCGTGTTGCGGTGGCCCGCCAGCGCGAAGTTGCCCTTCTTCGCGGACGGCATCGCGGTGCGCAGCGTGCCCTCGCTGTAGTGGCCGACCATGCCCCGGTCGAGGACCTTTTCCTTGCTGATGCCCTCGGCGATCGGAGCGACCACATCCAGTTTGGGGATGTGGATGATGGCGAATCCCTGCCCCGCCTCGAACACACCCGGGTTGCGGTCGCCCTTCGCCCAGTCGTCCTGGATCTTGTGCGTCTCCTTGCCGGCGTACTGGTCGGCGCGCACATTCGTCCACCACAGTTGGTACGTGACGAACAGCAGCATCAGCACACCGAGCGAGATGAACAGCTCTCCGACGACCCGGCTGGCGACAACGGCCGGGCTGTCCTTGGCCGCGCGCGCCGCGCGTCGTGCCTCGACGCGCGACATCGGTTTGGCGGCCGACGCAGATGCCGTGGCCGACGCCGCGGATTCCGGCCGCGGTTCGGCACGTCGGCGGCCACGCCCCTTCGCGGCGCGTCGGCGCTCGGCACGGCCTCCGGTGCGCGGTTCCGGATCGGCCTTCTCGGGTCCCGCGCCCGACTCCGAACCCAGGCCCGACACCGGCTCCGGCTCCGGCTCCGGCTCCGGCTCCGGCTCCGGCTCCGGCTCCGGCACAAAAACCGGCTGCCGGACCGTCAACGCCTGATCGGCCAGGTGACGCGCGGCCGCAGCCCGCAGTCCGACCGTCTCGTCGTCCGGCGGGAGGGGAACGGGGGCGGGCTGCGCTCGGGGTACCTGCGCGGGCGCCTGCTGCCCGTACCAGTCCCGCTCGAACCCCTCGGGGTCGTACCACTCCCGCGGGGTCTGTTCGGGCGTCTGCGCCCCTTGTGGCGCCTGTGAGTGGGCCGGCCCTTGCGGCTGCGCCGGGGATGGCTGATCCGGCGCCCGGTGCAGTCCCCGCCCCGGCTCCTCCGACGGGATGCCGTCGGAGGAGGACCACTGCGAGGCATGCTGCCCGGGCAGCGGATCGTTCAGCGGATCCGCCAGCTGGTCGACCGCCGCCTCGAACGCGCCCGCGGCCTCGTACGCTCCTTGCTCGTACGGGCCGTCCTGTCCGGCGTCGTGCTCGGGACGGAGTGCGGTCACGCGACGGCCTTGCCCACCACCGGCGCGAGCCCCGCCGACCTCGCGACGGCTCCTGTGTCGCCGCACTGCGCCAGCCAGTTGGCCAGCATCAGATGGCCGTGCTCGGTCAGCACCGACTCCGGGTGGAACTGCACACCCTCCACCGCCAGTTCCCGGTGGCGCAGCCCCATGATGATGCCGTCGGCCGTGCGCGCGGTCACCTCCAGCTCCGCCGGCACCGTGTCGGGTTCGGCGGCGAGCGAGTGGTAGCGGGTCGCGGTGAAGGGGGACGGCAGGCCGGTGAAGACCCCGGTGCCCTCATGGGTCACCAGCGAGGTCTTGCCGTGCAGCAGCTCCGGGGCGCGGTCCACCACACCGCCGTACGCCACGGCCATCGACTGCATCCCGAGGCAGACCCCGAAGACCGGGACGCCCGTGGCCGCGCAGTGGCGGACCATCTCCACGCAGACACCCGCCTGCTCCGGGGTGCCGGGGCCGGGCGACAGCAGCACCCCGTCGAAGCCGTCCTGGGCGTGTGCCGTGGTCACCTCGTCGTTGCGCAGCACTTCGCACTCGGCGCCGAGCTGGTAGAGGTACTGGACGAGGTTGAAGACGAAGCTGTCGTAGTTGTCCACGACGAGGATGCGGGCACTCACTGGCCGCCCCCCGTTCCGGTCGAGCCGTCCACCGTCACATCGCCGAACGGAAGCAGCGGCTCCGCCCACGGGAAGACGTATTGGAAAAGCGCGTAGACGACAGCCAGCGCCAGCACGAGCGAGATGAGCGCACGCACCCATGCGTTGCCCGGCAGATGCCGCCAGATCCAGCCGTACATGCTGTCCCCTCCATTCGGTACGGGACCAGACTAAAGGGCCGGGGCACGAGCGTGGGTCAGCTGTGGAAAGCCGCCGGCCTGCCGTCGCTCACGGGCTGGGTCGCGTCGAGGTGCGCCCAGGCGATCAGCCGGTGGCTGCTGCCCCACTCGGGGTCGCAGGTGGTCAGCGTCAGATAGCGGCCGGGCCCGTCGAAACCGGACTTGCGGGGTACGGGATCGATGACCCCGATGTCGCTCGGCACCGTCCGGTAGGGCTTCTTGTCGATGCGGTACGTGAACCACGTCGTCCCGTCCGTCAGCAGCACCGCGTCGCCCGGGCGCAGCTTCGGGAAGTCCTTGAACGGGTCCCCGTACGTGCGACGGTGTCCGGCCACGGCGAAGTTGCCCGTCGCGCCGAGGCGAGCGGTCCCGCGGTAGTGGCCGAGCCCCTTCTGCAAGGTCCTGACCTCGGTGTTCTCCAGGACGGGCCACTCCCAGCCCTTGCCGAAGCGGGGGATGTACAGCATCGCGAACGGCTTGCCGTCGCGGTACGCCGCGGGGGCGGGCTGCGCCGACGGTGTCGGGGAGGTGCCCGGCGCCGGGGACGCGCCCGGCGCGGGGGCGGACACCGCGCCCCGCGCCCACTGGTTCTGCAGGGTGTCGATCTGTCCCTCGGTCGCGTCGGCGGCCTTCACGCCGGTCCAGAACAGCACGTACACCACAAAGAGCACAATCAGGGCACCGACGGTGATGCAGAGTTCGCTGAACGTCCTCACGATCAGTCGCACCGACACCGCGTCGGCCTCCCCACAGCTGCTCGCTACTTCGACGGCTCCGCATAGTGGAGATCCACTGTGCCCGAGTAGCCGGGAAGAGTCACCGCCTCGTGCTCGTCGACTTTCCAGCCGAGCCCATATGCCTTCACGTACAGCAGGTAGTTGCTGATCGCCTGGGAGTCGTCGAGGGCCTGCTTGAGCGCGGCCGGGTCACCCACTGCGGTGATCTTGTACGGCGGGGAGTAGACACGGCCCTGGAGGATCAGGGTGTTGCCGACGCAGCGGACCGCGCTGGTGGAGATGAGCCGCTGGTCCATGACCTGGATGCCCTGGGCACCGCCCTGCCAGAGGGCGTTGACGACCGCCTGCAGGTCCTGCTGGTGAATGACCAGGTCGTTGGGTTGCGGGTCGGGGTAGCCGGGGTTCGCGGTGGCGCCCAGCGGTGCATCATTGAGTGTGACGGACACGGACCGGCCGGAGAGCTCTGTGGTGCCCGCGGCACGCGCGAGCTCCTTGAGCCGGGCGTCCTCCGCCTCGGTGCTGCCGCGGTCGCGCCGCACGAGGGCGTCGATGTCCCCGCGCGCGGTGGCATTGGTCTCGTCCAGGTGGGCGTTCTTGCCGCTGCGCTGCTGGATGAGGTCGGAGAGCTTCAGCAGCGAAGAGTCCGTGCGGATGTTGGTGCCCTTGGCCGTGTTGGCGCTGGTGACGAAGATCAGTCCGGCAAGGGCGAAGACAGCGGCGGTGAGCACCCGGACCGGGTGCCGGAAGGTGCGCCGGACCGGTCCTCGGGAGGAGTCGGCAGAATTGCTCAACGTACCCTTATCTCCTTCGGCGCCGCGGAAGCACTACGCTAACGGACGCCCGGGGGAGGCAGCATTCCCCCTCGCGCCCCGCCCGGCGCCAGCCACAGTTCCCTGCGCGGTAACGCAGCGCATCGACAGGAGAGTTCCTCGTGCCGAAGTCACGTATCCGCAAGAAGGCCGACTTCACGCCCCCTCCGGCGAAGCAGGCAACCAACATTAAGCTGACCAGCCGCAGCTGGGTGGCGCCGGTGATGCTGGCGCTCTTCCTGATCGGTCTGGCCTGGATCGTCGTTTTCTATGTGACCGACGGCGATCTGCCGATCAAGTCGCTGGGGAACTGGAACATCGTCGTCGGCTTCGGCTTCATCGCCGGCGGCTTCGGTGTCTCCACGCAGTGGAAGTAGTGCCGCAGGGCGCCTGATCCCACAGCGGGGTCCGGTTCCGCAACCCTTGCCCCGAGTTACCCACAGCGTTATCCACAGGCGGGGGAAAAGGTCAGACGATCTGTGGATAACCCCTTGGCTGTTGACGCCGATGTGACTGCAGCCTCCCTCATCGAGGGATGGCACGCCCCTTGTCCCTGCTGGAAAAACCCAGCTCAGCGACAAGGGGCACAGTTGTTCCCACGGAATGCACAAGATCCGGCACGCGCTGTGGACAACTGACCGGGGGAACGTCCAGGGAGCGCCAGGGAACGGCGTCCGCTCAGGTCAGCGCGGCTGTTCTGGCGACGACGATGGCGACCACAGTCGCCAGGACCAGGGCGCAGGTGCCGTACTGCACCAGTGCGCGCCGCTCGCGGGGTGCGTGCACCATGCCGATCGCGATCAGCGTGCCCGCGATCAGACCGCCGACATGTGCCTGCCAGGCGATTCCGCCCCAGGGGTTGAAGGTGATGACCAGGTTCACCGCGAGAAGCGCGAAGACCGGGCGCATGTCGTAGTTGAGCCTGCGCATGAGCACGGCGGTGGCGCCCAGCAGGCCGAAGATGGCGCCGGAGGCGCCGAGCGAGGGCTGATTCGGTGCGGCGAGCCAGTAGGTGAGAGCGCTGCCCGCCAGGCCGGAGAGCAGATAGAGCGTGAGGTAGCGGGCGCGGCCGAGCGCCGCCTCCAAGGGGCCGCCGAGCCACCACAGTCCCAGCATGTTGAACGCGATGTGCCACACCTCCTGGTGCAGGAACATCGACGTCACCAGCCGGTACCACTGGCCCTCCGCAACACCCTCCGGCGGGCCGCCGTAGTAGAAGTTGGCCCGGCCGAGGAGCGTCAGGTCCTGGAGCAGCGACCCCTTCACGTACACCACGATGAACACGGCGACATTGAGAGCGAGCAGGATCTTGGTGATGAGCCGGGGGTCGGCCGTGATGGGGGCGCCGGCGACCGTGCGCGGCCGGGCGGCGCCCGGGCCGTGTCCCGTACCGGCTCCCTGGCGGGCGCAGTCCGGGCACTGGAAGCCGACCGAGGCGTTGACCATGCACTCGGGGCAGATCGGGCGGTCGCAGCGGGTGCAGCGGATGTGCGTACCGCGACCGGGGTGGCGGTAGCAGCTGAGCGAGCCGTCCGTGGCGGCGGACCGGTCCTGGTCCCCCGGCGGCTGCTGGTCCATCGGTCCCATCACTTCCCGGTCCCCTCGGTGCTCGTCGTGGCGGCAGCACTCACAACGCAGCCCTGCTCGTCCGCTATGTAACAAGTACGGATGAGCAGGGCGGTTGGTTCCCGAAAGGACAATCAGAGCGTGACCATTCGATGACTACCGGCGATCATCGGTTCTCGATGACGACCGACTCGATCACGACGTCCTGCAGCGGACGGTCGGTGCGGGAGTTGGTCTTGGTGGCCGCGATCGCGTCCACGACCTTCTGGCTGGCGGGGTCGACGACATCGCCGAAGATGGTGTGCTTGCCGGTCAGCCAGGCTGTCGGCGAGACGGTCACGAAGAACTGCGAGCCGTTGGTGCCCGGGCCGGCGTTGGCCATGGCCAGCAGGTACGGCTTGTTGAAGCCGAGGTCGGGGTGGAACTCGTCACCGAACTCGTACCCCGGGCCACCGGTGCCGTTGCCCAGCGGGTCACCGCCCTGGATCATGAAGCCGCTGATGACGCGGTGGAAGACGGTGCCGTCGTACAGCCGGTCCGTGGACTTCTTACCGGTCTCGGGATGCGTCCACTCACGCTCGCCCTGGGCGAGCTCGACGAAGTTCTTGACCGTCTTGGGCGCGTGGTTCGGCAGGAGCCGGATCTCGATGTCGCCCTGATTGGTCTTCAAGGTGGCGTAAAGCTGCTCGGCCACGATCTGCCTTCCGTGAGTCTTCGGTGAGTCTTCGGTGACGTCGGGTCCGCGAGGGATGACGTCAGGTCCGCGGTGACGTTCCACCGATCCTCGCACGGACCTTCCGCTCCGGCGCCCGACCGCCACCCCGAACGCCCTCCGCTCACCTTCTTGCCCGATAGAGCGCCCGTGCTGCCCGTAGAACCGTCCTGCCCGATCGGGTCCCCGTCGCGCCGAGGCCGCGCCCGCCACCCTCTTCGCCTGCGGCTTCCCCGATGCCCCGTGCGTGCCGCTCCCCGCAGGAACAAATGCGGCCAAGTGCGTGACCAACCGGCGCGGGCTGGACCGAACCGTGGCATTGTCGTCGGCAAGCTCCCCTTGCACCGCATTGCCCGAAAGCGTCAGTCATGACCCCGGATGACCCGTATGCCTGCCCCGCATGCCGTGCAGGCCTTCGGCGGGCATGATCTCGAAATGGGTGGAAAGGCGGAGTACCTACCCGCCACCAAGGAGGAGGATCCCGTGACCCGCATCGACAGCGTGCGCGCCGCAACCGACTCGGCCAAGGACAGCGTGCAGCACGCCGCGGAAGTGGTGGCGCCCTACGCCGACTCGGCCAAGGACCAGGCCGCACATCTCGCGTACGAGGCCCGCACACGGCTCGCGCCGAAGGTGTCGAAGGCAGCCCAGCAGGCCCGAGTCCAATACGGCACGCATCTCGCGCCACGTATCGAACTGGCCCGTGCCCATGTGCCCCCCAAGGTCGACGAGGTGGCCCAGCGCGCCGCGCTCCGCACCCGACAGGTCGCGCGCAGCGCCGCGGACTACACCGTTCCGCGCGTCGAGCACGCGATGGCCGTCGCCCAGCCCGTGGCGGAGGAGGCCTCGGTCCGCAGCGCCGCCGCGCTGGCGGCACTGCGCGGGCAGGTCACCGCGAAGGAGATCAGGCAGCTCGCCAGGAAGCACGAGCGGCGGGCGAAGGCCGGCCGGTGCTTCAAGGGTCTCGCCGTGGCCGGCATCGTGGCGGCTGCCGCCTACGCCGCCTGGCGGTGGTGGGACAAGCAGGCCAACCCGGACTGGCTGGTCGAGCCGCCCGCTCCCACGGAGGTCTCCGACCGCGCACCGCTGACCTCGGTCGACGGCAGCGGTCCGTCTTCGCTCGACCCGGAGGACGAGGTCAGGCAGGCCGACGCGGAGAACAAGAAGAGCAAGGGGACGGACGGTCCGGAGGGTGTCGACGGCACCGATCGCGACGACCGCCGCTGAGCAGTCCCCGGACGGCGGAGCGGGCGTCGGAAGGCCTTGAGGTCTTCCGACGCCCGCTCCGCCGTCCGCGGAGTCCGCGGGACGCGGAAGCGGAAGCGGCAGCGGAGACGGGACGGGGACGGCAACGAGGGCGGTAGCGGCAGCGGACAGTTCGCGAGGCCGGGTCGTCATCGGGGTGTTTTCGGGACGCCCCCCACGCGGCGGGTCAGTTCGCGGGCGGTCTGCGCGACGTGCCCCGCGATCTCCTGGCGTTCGGCGGCACTCCCCGGCCGGCTCGGGAACGTGACGCACACGCCGGCGATCGGATGGGCGTGGTGATCGAACACGGGGGCGGCGATGGAGGACAGGCCGACGGTGATTTCGCCCTCCTCGGTGGCGTACTGCCTACGGCGCACCTCGGCCAGCAGGGCACGCAGCGCGGTCAACGAGGTGGGCCCCGCGTCGTTGCGCTGGACGAAGGACGACCGGTCCGGGAAGAGCGCCCGCACCTGCGCGGCCGGCAGATGGGCCAGCACCGCCCGGCCGCTGGCGGTCAGCTGGGCCGGCAGCCGCACACCCACCTCACTGACCAGGGGAGCGCGGCCGGGGGCCCGTTCCTCGATGACGTAGATGACCTCGCGGCCGTGCAGCACCGCGAGGTTGGCGTTGTGCCCGGTGCGGTCCACGAGCTTGGCCAGCGGCACCCGGGCCAGCCGCTGGAAGGGCTCCTGGCGCGCGTACCCGGAGGCGAGCTCGAAGGCGCTGACGCCGAGACCGTAGCGCCGCTCCTCGGGCAGGTGGGAGACGAAGCCGTCGGCGGCCAGGGTGTCCAGCAGGTGGTAGGTCGTCGAGCGGGGCAGCCCGACGTCGCGGCTGATGGCCGCCGCGGGCACCGGGGCGGCCTGGGTCGCCAGATAGCGCAGCACGGCCAGGACCTGCGCGGCAGCCGGGACGATGCTCATGCTCCGACGATAGACCCGGCGTCGTGTGGACCCTGTGTCTGGGATCCCAGACACAGGGAGTGCAGGTGTCTGGGATCCCAGACATAACCTTGGGGCAGCCAGTCGCGGTGTGCCCCCGCAACCGGCTTCATGGAGACATGACTGTTGATGTTGGTGTCGGCCCGCTCTCTGCCGACGATGTCGTGTCCGTTGCCCGCCTGGGAACTCCGGTGGCCCTGTCGCCGGAGGCATTGAAGGAGATCGCCCGCAGCCGCGAGGTGATCCGGGGCCTGGCCGACGAGGTGGTGCCGCACTACGGCGTCTCCACCGGTTTCGGGGCGCTGGCCACCCGCCACATCCCTGGCGAGCTGCGCGCGCAGCTGCAGCGCAGCCTGGTGCGCTCGCATGCCGCGGGTTCCGGCCCCGAGGTCGAGCGCGAGGTCGTCCGCGCGCTCATGCTGCTGCGCCTGTCGACGCTGGCGACCGGCCGTACCGGTGTGCGCACGGAGACCGCCGAGGCCTATGCCGCGCTGCTCAACGCCGGCATCACCCCCGTTGTCCACGAGTACGGCTCGCTCGGCTGCTCCGGCGACCTGGCCCCGCTCGCCCACTGTGCGCTCGCCGTCATGGGCGAGGGCACGGTCCGCGACGCCGACGGCATGCTCAAGCCGGCCGCCGAGGCGCTCGCCGCCGCCGGGATCACCCCGGTCGTGCTGGAGGAGAAGGAGGGCCTCGCGCTGATCAACGGCACCGACGGCATGCTCGGCATGCTGGTGCTGGCCGCCCACGACCTGCGCCGGCTGCTGCGCACCGCCGACATCGCCGCCGCCATGAGCGTCGAGGGCCAGCTCGGTACGGACGCCGTGTTCGCGGCCGACCTCCAGGCGCTCCGCCCGCACCCGGGCCAGGCCGACAGTGCCGCGAACCTGCGGGCCCTGCTCGCCGACTCGGGCATCGTCGCCAGCCACCGCACGCCGGAGTGCACGCGGGTACAGGATGCGTACTCGCTGCGCTGCTCGCCGCAGGTGCACGGCGCGGTCCGCGACACCCTCGCGCACGCCGAGCTGGTGGCCGCCCGCGAGCTGGCGAGCGCCGTCGACAACCCGGTGGTCACGCTGGACGGCCGGGTGGAGAGCAACGGCAACTTCCACGGTGCGCCGGTCGCCTGTGTGCTGGACTTCCTCGCCATTTCCGTCGCCGACCTGGCCTCGGTCTCCGAGCGTCGTACGGACCGGTTCCTGGACCCGGCCCGCAACCACGGGCTGAACGCCTTCCTGGCGGACGACCCGGGCGTCGACTCCGGCCACATGATCGCCCAGTACACGCAGGCCGCGATCGTCTCCGAACTGAAGCGGCTGGCCACCCCCGCCTCCGTCGACTCCATCCCTTCCAGCGCCATGCAGGAGGACCACGTCTCCATGGGCTGGTCCGCGGCCCGCAAGCTGCGCCGCGCGCTGGACGGCCTCGGCCGCGTCCTCGCGGTGGAGGTCTGCACCGCGGCCCGCGCGCTGGACATGCGCGCCCCGCTGACGCCGTCACCCGCCACCGCGGCGGTACGCGACGGCCTGCGCGAAACGGTCGAGGGCCCCGGACCCGACCGCTGGCTCGCTCCCGAGATCGAGGCCACCGTGCAGTACGTCGCCTCCGGCAGTGCGATCGCCGCGGCCGAGTCCGTTACCGGTCCTCTGGCCTGAACCACCTGTGCGCGCTGCCCGGCGAGTACTCTCCGGGCAGCGCGCACAGGCATCACAGGGGCGTGCACAAGCCCCCGCCGCGGGGGCTTGCGCGCCGGTTCGCGTCGTCGTCCCCCGCGGTCGGTCACACCGTGCGGGGCGCCGTGCCCCGTGAGGTCACCATGCGGTGGATCAGGCGCGCGCACGGCGCGCGCCGGCGCGCGCCGTGCGCTGGTCGACATCCGTCTGCTCCCCGCCGGATCTGTGGCAGCAGTCCGGCGAGGATGAGCAGCCACGCGAGGACGGCGATCCACAGCAGAGCGCGACCGGCCGTTGCGAGCTGGTGGATGCCGGTGGCCATCGCTGCGGCCCCGGCGGCGGGGCAGTCCCGCCCGACCGTGCGGAAGGAGGTGCTTCGTCACCCGTCCATCGCGCCGTGCCCGGAGCGGCGCCACCATCGGGGAGGTCTGCGCGGGTCCGGGCCGCGGCCTGCCGGCCGCCGCACCCGGCCGCGCGCGGCCCGCCGTCGGCGTCGGTGTGGTCAGCGGGCGGGTGCGGGCAGGGTGAGGCGTCCGTCGTGGACTTCGGCGATCTGGTCGACGGCGGTGAGGTGCGCGCGGTCGTGGGTGACGAGGACGGTGGCGGTGGCCTTTTGGTGGGTGAGCCGGGTGATCAGGTCGATGACGGCGGCGCCGCGTTCGTGGTCGAGAGCGCTGGTGGGTTCGTCGACCAGAAGGACGGTGGGGTCGTTCATCAGGGCGCGGGCGATGTTGATGCGCTGGCGCTGGCCGCCGGAGAGCTGGTGGGGACGCCGGCCCGCCTGGTCGGCCAGGCCGACGGCGTCCAGCAGTTCCATCGCGCGCGGGCGGGCCCTGGACGGGGAACGGCCGTCGATCCGGGCCATGACCTGGAGCTGTTCGGCCGCGGTGAGGGAGGGCAGCAGGTTGGGCTGCTGGAAGACGATGCCGATCTTGTGACGGCGCAGGGCCGTCAGTTCGCCGCGGGTCATGCCGGTGGTACTCACACCGTCGATGGTGACAGTGCCGGCCTCGGGGGTGATGAGGGTGGCGGCGACGGCGAGGAGGCTGGACTTCCCGGAGCCGGAGGGACCGACGACGGCGGTGAGGCTGCCCTTGGGGACGTCGAGGCCGACCCGGTCCAGGGCGGTGAGGCGGCTCTCGCCGTCGGGGTAGGTCAGGGTGATGTCGGTCAGGTTCAGGCTCATCGTGCGCTCCCCAGGGCGGTCAGCGGGTCGACGGAAGTGATGCGGCGGATGGACAGCGCGGCCCCGAGCCCGCCGAGCAGGACCATCACGGCGGCCGGGACGAGGACGGTTGCCGGGGTGAGGAGGAAGGGCACGGCCGAGCCGGACACGACGGCGCCGACAGCGGCGGCGATTCCGGTGCCGAGCAGGGTGCCGCCCACCAGGAGGACGACGGCCTGGCCCAGGGCGTCCTTCAACAGGTCGGCGGTGGAGGCTCCCAGGGCCTTCAGGACAGCGACATCACCGCTGCGCTGGATGGTCCACACCGTGAAGAAGGCGCCGATGACCAGCGCGGAGATGGCGAACAGGAAACCGCGCATCATCTGCAGGGAGCCGTTCTCGGAGGTGTAGGAGCCGATCGCGGACAGCGAGTCGTCCTTGGACACCGTCTTCGTGCCCACGGCCTCGTCGGTCGCGTCCACCGTGGCGCCCGACGTGGTCGTGAGGGCGATGACGGTCGCGACGGGGCCGTCGTAGCCGTTGGTGGGCGGGGCGATCCTCTGCCAGGTGGTGAGGCTGGTCCAGACGACGGGGGTGTGGCTGAAGGACGCGTCCCCGCTCGTGGCGGCGACGGTCAGCCGCCGGCCGGCGACGGTGACCGTGTCGCCCGGCTCCACACCGAGACCGTCGGCGGCGGCGGTGGACAGCACCACCGAACGGTCGTCGATCTTCCCGCTGTCGGGGGCCAGGCCGGAGCCGGGCCGGACGCCGAAGACGGACACGCCCTCGTTCTGGTCACCCGCGGTGGCCCTGGTGGTGGAGATGCCCAGCGGCTCGGCGCTGCTCACCCCGGGCGCCTCGGCCCACCGCTGCCACTGCTCACGGGTGACCGTGGAATTGGAGTACGACACGTCCTGCCCGCTGCTCGGAGCGGCGAAAGCGATCCGGTCCGCGGACAGGCCCGTGATCGCGGAGATGTTCTGCCGGCCGAGCCCGGCGGTCAGCCCGGACAGCAGCCCGACCAGCAGCGTGATCAGCACGATGACGGTTCCCATCAAGGCGAAGCGCCCCTTGGCGAACCGGAGGTCTCTCCAGGCGACGAACATTTCAGGCCTGTCCTTTCACGCGGTGGAATCGGTACGTCTTCCCCTGTGGATTCGGTACGTCTCCACGTGTGGGATCGGTACGTCTCCACGTGTGGGATCGGTACATCCCCACGTGTGGGATCGGTACGTCCCCACTCTCGCCGCCGCCCCCATGCCGAGGCATCGCGCCCAGGATCGGACTTTTGGAATCAAAGGACGGCGCCTGCCCTCCACCTTTTGATTGATGCCCGGTATGAGCCGTTTCCGTAGACTGGGTATCTCATGAGCACCCTCACTCCCACCACCAGGGCCCTGACCTGGTGCCTGCACCTGCTGATCATCGGCCTGCTCGCCCTGACCGTGGTCCGGGCCCTGGGCACGGGGGAATCCCGAACGGGCCTCATCGTCGCCGTCTGTACGGCGCTGGGGGTGGCGTACGCCGTGGGCCCGCTGCTGCCCCGTATCAGCGGCTCCCGCCGGGCCGCCGCGCTGTGGCTGGGCGTGGTGGGCGCCGTCTGGCTGGTTCTGCTGGTCCTGACCGCCGACGCGCTGTGGCTGGCGTTCCCGCTGTATTTCCTCCAGCTCCATCTGCTGCCCCGGCGCAGCGGCCTGATTTCGGTCGTTGCCACCGCCGTCGCGGCGATCGTGGCCTTCTCCGCCCACCAGGGCGCCTTCGCCGCTGCCAACGCGATCGGCCCGGCACTGGGCGCGGCCGTCGCCGTGGCCGTGGTGTGGGGCTACCAGGCGCTGTACCGGGAGAGCGAACAGCGCCGACGGCTGATCGAGGAACTCACCACCACCCGCGCCGACCTCGCCGCCGCCCAGCACACCGCCGGCGTCCTGGCCGAACGCGAACGCCTCGCCCGCGAGATCCACGACACCCTCGCCCAGGGCCTGTCCAGCATCCAGTTGCTCCTGCGCGCCGCCGAACGCGCCCTGCCCGCCCGGCCCGAGGCCGCCGAGCGCTACATCGACCAGGCCCGCCAGACGTCCGTGGACAACCTCGCCGAAGCCCGCCGGTTCGTCGCGGCGCTGACCCCGCCGGCCCTGGAAGGCACCACCCTGGCCGGAGCCCTGGAACGGCTGTGCGCCACGACCAGCACCCAGCATCCCCTCACCGCCCGCTTCCGCCTCACCGGCGAGCCCGTACCCCTGCCCACCGCCCACGAAGTCGCCCTGCTGCGCATCGCGCAGTCCGCGCTGTCCAACACCGTCCGTCACGCACACGCCACCACGGCCGAGGTGACCCTCAGCTACCTCGACGACGAGGTTGCCCTCGATGTCGTCGACGACGGCACCGGCTTCGACCCCACCCGCCTGCCGGCTCCCGATCCGGCCACCGGCGGTTTCGGACTGGCCGCCATGCGCGCCCGCACGCACGCCCTCGGCGGCACCCTCAGCATCGAATCCGCCCCCGGCCGAGGCAGCGCCCTCGCAGCGCAACTCCCCGCCCACCCGGCACCCCGACCAGACGACGAGGCCCAGCCGTGACCGACACCCCCATCCGTCTGCTGCTCGCCGACGACCACCCGGTCGTACGGGCCGGACTGCGCGCCGTACTGGAGACCGAATCGGACTTCACGATCGTGGCCGAGGCCGCCACGGCCGAGGAAGCGGTCACCCTGGCCGGCGAACTCGACATCGACGTCGTTCTGATGGACCTGCAGTTCGGCCGGGGCATGAACGGATCCCAGGCCACCGCCGCCATCACCGCGCGCCCCGGCGCACCCCGGGTCCTGGTCGTCACCACCTACGACACCGACGCCGACACGCTGCCCGCCATCGAAGCGGGCGCCACCGGTTACCTCCTGAAGGACGCCCCGCCCGAGGAACTGGCCGCCGCCGTACGGACCGCCGCCGCCGGGCGCACCACCCTTGCCCCCACCGTCGCCGACCGGCTCATGAATCGCCTGCGCACCCCCCGTACCGCCCTGACCCGCCGCGAGACGGAAATCCTCGGTCTGGTCGCCGACGGCCTGTCCAATCAGCGCATCAGCGACCGGCTCAGCCTCACCCAGGCCACCGTCAAGTCCCACCTGGCCCACATCTACGCCAAGCTCGGCGTCGACTCCCGCACCGCCGCCGTCGCCACCGCCACCGACCTCGGCCTCATCCGCCGCTGACGGCCGGCGCATGACGGCCGTCAGCGGCGGATGAGGCCCCCTGTTCAGCTGTGCAGAGCGAGGTAGGGCGCGAGGGCGAACAGGGTGATGACCTGGGCGTATTTCAGATTGCGCGTGGGCAGTGCGCGGGCGGTCTTCCCTCCCAGCAGTACGCCGGCCGGCTCCGGGACGCCGACCGGAGCGGCCAGGGGCCGGTCGATCGCGCCCCGGGCGGGACAGCCCGCGGTACCCACGCCGGCGCCGGGCGCTCCGCCGCCGATGGCCCCCTCACCCGACACGTCATGAACACAAAAAAAGTGCCCCGAGCCACGCAAAAAAGGTCCCCTGGCCGCGTTTCCGCAGTCCAGGGGACCCTTCTGTCGATGTGGAGCCTAGGAGATTCGAACTCCTGACATCTGCCTTGCAAAGGCAGCGCTCTACCAACTGAGCTAAGGCCCCGAAAACGGACAGCACCGGACGCTTCAACGTCTCGGCGACCGCCGCAGACCAGAGTACCGGGTACCCCCCGGAATCTTGCAAAAAGACAGGGACTCCCGGTCCGCGACCACGCTCCGTAAGATGCTCGACGAGGTTCGCAGCAGCGAAGCCGCAGCGAAGGGGAGACGCGCCATGGATGCAGCTCAGCAAGAGGCAACAGCAAGAGCCCGGGAACTTCAGCGCAGTTGGTACGGAGAGCCTCTCGGGGCGCTCTTCCGCCGGCTGATCGATGATCTCGGCCTGAATCAGGCCCGGCTCGCCGCGATCCTCGGGCTGTCCGCCCCCATGCTCTCCCAGCTGATGAGCGGCCAGCGGGCGAAGATCGGCAACCCCGCGGTCGTCCAGCGCGTCCAGGCGCTCCAGGAACTGGCCGGTCAGGTGGCCGACGGCAGCGTCAGCGCGGGAGAGGCCACCGACCGCATGGAAGAGGTCAAGAAGTCCCAGGGCGGCTCCGTCCTCACCGCCACCAGCCAGACCTCCCACTCCGGCAGCGCCCCGACCGTCCGGCGCGTGGTGCGGGAGATCCAGTCGCTGCTGCGGTCCGTCGCGGCCGCCGGTGACATCATCGATGCCGCCGGCTCCCTCGCCCCGACCCACCCGGAGCTGGCAGAGTTCCTCAAGGTGTACGGCGCGGGGCGCACCGCGGACGCGGTGGCGCACTACGAGGGACACCAGAGCTAGGGCCTGTCCGACAGGCCCTGGGGCACTACCCCCGAGAACCGGGCACGAGCCGGAACAGGAACTGGGAGCGGGCGCAGCGCAATGGGTGAGGTCTTCGCCGGTCGGTACGAACTGATCGATCCGATCGGACGTGGTGGGGTCGGCGCCGTCTGGCGCGCCTGGGACCACCGGCGCCGCCGTTATGTGGCGGCCAAGGTCCTCCAGCAGAGCGACGCGCACACGCTGCTGCGCTTCGTCCGCGAGCAGGCGCTGCGGATCGAGCATCCGCATGTCCTCGCCCCGGCCAGCTGGGCCGCGGACGACGACAAGGTCCTGTTCACCATGGATCTGGTGAGCGGCGGTTCGCTGGCCCATGTCATCGGCGACTACGGGCCGTTGCCCCCTCGTTTCGTCTGCACGCTGCTCGACCAGCTGCTGTCCGGGCTGTCGACGGTGCACGCGGAGGGCGTCGTGCACCGGGACATCAAACCCGCCAACATCTTGATGGAGGCCACCGGCACCGGGCGGCCGCATCTGCGGCTGTCCGACTTCGGCATCTCCATGCGCAAGGGCGAGCCGCGCCTCACCGAGACCAACTACGTGGTGGGAACGCCGGGTTACTTCGCGCCCGAGCAGATGATGGGCGCGGAGCCCGACTTCCCCGCGGACCTGTTCGCGGTGGGGCTGGTGGCGCTGTATCTGCTGCAGGGGAAGAAGCCGGACGCGCAGGCCATCGTCGAGCACTTCGCCGCGTACGGAACTCCCAGCGCCCCGGAGGGAATTCCCGAGCCGCTGTGGCAGGTCCTCGCGGGGCTGCTGCAGCCGGACCCCCAGGCCAGATTCCGTACGGCCACGGGCGCGCGCAAGGCGCTGACGGCCGCGGTCGACATGCTGCCGGAGCTCGGCGCCGACGACGATCCGGTGGAGGTCTTCGACCAACTCGGGCCGCTGCCCACCGGCTTCGGACCCGACGGACCGGTCACGCCCCCCAGAACGGCCGTGCAGGACGCGCACCCCGTACAACCCGCACACCCCGGCGCCGCGGCTCAGCACGCCGTACAGCAGCCCTACACACCGCCTCCGGTCCCGATGTCGGAGACGGGCAGCTTCCATCTTCCGCCGCCTCCGCAGCAGCCCACGCCGACGCCCCAGCAGGCACAGGCAGCCACGCCTCCCACTCCGCTCCCGGCGCACGCGGCTGCCCCGGTCGCCGCGCACGCACCCGATCCCTCGCAGGCCCCCACCACCCCGGTGCACCACGAGCCGGCACTCACCCAGGCGTACACCGCCGGGCAGCCGCAGGGCCCCGCTCCGGGAGCAGGGTTTGCCGCGCACATGCCGCGGAAGCGGCCGGGACCGCCCCCGAAGGTGGCGGTCCCGGTCCTGCTGGTGGCGCTGATCTGTTTCGCCGTGGGTGTCTGGGCGCTGACCCAGAGCTGAGTGCGCCGTCGGCCGGAACCCCGCCGCCGTACGCGGCAGCGGCTTTGGCCCGGCTACCAGGCCTGCGGCGGGCCTCCGTAAGGCGGTTGTCCGCCCCCGCCCGGACCGCCCGCGGCCGGACCGTTCGAACCGGGCGGAACCGCCGGAGCCTGCGCAGCCGCGAAAGCCTCCGGACCCGCCATGGCCGCCGGACCCATTGGGGCGGGCACCGCGCGGCGCCGTGCCAGCAGCGTCCACACGCCGAGCCCGAGCACCAGCACAGCACCCGCGCTGATCCCGGCCACGCCGACCGCCCTCATGGTGTTGCTCCTGGCGGCCTCGGGATCGCTCCGGCCGCTCTTGGCCATGTCCCTGTCGTTCTGCGTGACCGAGAAGTTCCCCGCGCCCCCCGCGTACGGCGACGTCCCCGCCTTCCCCTCCACCTTGATCTTGAGGACCAGCGGAATCGCCCGGTCACCGTACGACTTCGCGACCTTCGGACTGAGCGTCACCGACAGGTAGTACCAGCCGGCGAACCGCATGGCGCTGACGCTGCTGGTGGACGCGTAGCGGTTCTCGTACGCCACCGGGGGCAGCGGATCCAGCGATACGGACGCGGGCTTGCCGGAGTACGACAGCGGGCTCACGTCGTCGACGTGGCCGTGGGCCGGATTGTCCAGGGACATCGCGAGCGCGTTGCCGATGTACTCGTCCGAGGCGTTGTTGTTGCTCAGGTCGGCCGTGACGAAGATCTGCTGGTCCCAGTCCACCGGCACCCGGTAGAAGCGGGTCTGCCCCGGCGCGATGTCGTCACGCCACTCGCCGGTTTCCAGGCTGGTCGCGTTGTAGTAGCTGGTACCGCCGGAGCGCTTCTGCGGGGCGGCCGTGGGCGGCTCGGGGGAGGCCGACGGCCAGTGCTCCGGTGCCTCGGTCGGCATCGAACCGGCCGATTTCAGCTGCGGTTCCGACTCGTAGCGCAGCTCCAGGTCCCACTCGCCGGGTGACGAGGTCGCCTTGCTCTCCCGCTCGATCAGGACGTTGTACGTGCCCGCTTCCTGACAGGTACTGCTGTCCTTCTCCACGTTCCGGTAGGCGTACGCCGCGATCGGACGCGGGAATTCCGCCGACTCGAACCGGGCGTCCTCCGAACTGCACTGCCGGTCCGTGCTGTCCCTGATGCTGACCTTGATGCCGTCCCCGTAGGCGACCTGTCCGCCGTCCGTGGGCACGGCCACCGCCGAGACGTACGCGTCCGTCTTCGCGTCGAGGTTCAGGCGGTAGTAGAGCTTCTCACCGCGCTTGATCGAGCTCTTGTAGACCGATCCGGGCGTGAGTGCCGACGCCTCGGTGCTGACCTCCGCGCCGCTGACCGTCTTCGCCCCGGGAGCGAAGGTGTACGCGGTGTCCTCCCCGGCCGCGTACGCCTGCCCCGGCAGCGCCGCCGTCGCGCACATCGCCGCGACGGCGGCCAGCGCCACCCGGCCCCTGTTGCGCTGCCTCATCACGCGCTTCCCCTCGTCGTCTGTGCGGCGCGCCCGCGACGCCCGCGCACGAACGCGAGCCCCGCGATCACCACCACCACGGCGCCCGCCCCGGCAGCGGCCGCAATGCCGGTCCATCCTGCCCCGCCCGTACCGCTGCTGTCTCCGACGGCGCTCGAATTGCCCCGCTTGTCCTTCTTCTTGGCCACGACAGCGGCATGGTGCTCGGGGCCGGCCAGCTCGTCGCCGAGCACCGACACCCGCAGCACCACTCCGATCCGCGCGTTCTGCGCGATCTCGGCGGCCCCCGCCCCCAGCGTCACCGAAATAAAGAAGTCGCCCCCGGCGTGCACGGGCTGGACGGCGGAGCGGTACTCGTACCGATTGGTCCAGGCGACCGGCACCCCGCCCATCCTGACCGCCGACGGACGGCCGTTGTACATGGTCCTCGGTGTGAACTCGCCGCCACCGGTGAGCGGGAACCGAGCAGGGGTGAACAGCTGCGTCGCGCCGTACGAGTACGTGGCGACGCCTCTCCCCACCGTGGGCTCGTCTCCGAACTCCACGTCGTAGCGCACCTGCTGGCCCCAGCCGGCCGGGACCTTGTACCAGAGGGTCTGCGACGGAAGGATCCGGTCGCGCCAGACACCCGGGCCGAGCTCCTCGGCGTCGTTGAAGCCGGTACCGCCTCGTACATCGCGGGGGTCGCCGGCGGGCAGCACGGCGTCCTTGCCGCCCTTGCCGTACTCCGACTGCGACTGGCCGAGGACGACCCCCTTCGCCGGCGGCGCCTCCACCCCATGGACGAGTTCGAGCGGCCAACGCGCGTCGTCGGAACCCTTCTTGCTCTCCCGCTCCACCACCAGCCAGTACCGCCCCGCCCGGTCGCAGGCGCGGGTGCCCCGCTCCGCCGGGATACGGGCGACCGCCGAGGTCAGCGGGGTCGCGCCCTCCTTCTGGTAGAAGCGCGCGGTGTCCGTCACGCACGAACTGTCGGTACCGTACGCGATGCTGGTGCGCAGCGCGTCGAACGTATCGACGGCCGCCCCGGGCTGCGGCACCGCCGTCACCGAGAAGTCCGCCGTCGAAACGGCATCCAGACCGACGGCGTAGTACCGCTTCTCACCGGGCCCGATGGTGTCGAGATACTGCCCGGGTACGAGCACGGGCGCCCCCGCACGCGTCGCCGCGCCCACGACCCGCTCGCCCCGGAACCGGTAGCCGTCCGCGGAGAGCTGGGACGCCCGTTGCAGCTGCCGGGCCAGCGCGGCGGCGTCCGGCGCGTCGTAGTAGCGGCCGTTGCCCGCCGCCGCGACGCATTCGAGCTGCTCGCGGGCCGCGCCCTTCACCTGGAAGCCGACGGTGTCGATCCGCAGCCCGGTCCCCTCCCGGGCCAGCTGCTCGGCGACCTCGCAGGGCCGCGGCGCACCGCAGTTGTCCTCGCCGTCGGAGATCAGCAGGATCGTGCGCGTACCGACGACCCCTCCCGCGGGTCGTGGGAGGTCCTCAAAGGCCCTGCGGAGGGACAGCCCGACAGGAGTGTCACCCCGGGGCTCCACGGCCGCCACGGCCCGCTTCACGGCCGCCCGGTCGAGCCTGCGGACCGGCTGTACGAGCCTGGTGTCCGCGCAGCCCCGGGGGCGGTCGGCGCCGTACACCCGCAGCCCGGTCGGATACCCCTCGGGGAGGTTGTCGACGACGGAGCCGACGGCCGTACGGGCACTCTCCATCCGGGTGCGCCCCGTACCGTCGTCGTCCGCCATGGAGCCGGACGAGTCGAGCACCATGACCGGGCTGCCGCCCGGACCGGCGCCCGCCTCCCGCGAAGCGCCGGGCGTGGCCGCCGCGACCGGCATCGTCCCCGCCACCAGGGCGAGCAGCGCCCCGCCGATCCATGCCCCCGCAACCGCAGTGCGGCGGCAGTGGTCGTGTGTCCTCACGCGTGCCCCCCGACCGAAAAACCCGACCCTTTTGCTCCAGCAACCTATTGATTTGCTTAGGCGAACTCAAGAGCACAGGCGTCACGGTCCCGCAACAGCACGAAGCCCCGGCCGCTCGGCGACCGGGGCCCGCAATCAGGCTGTTCTGTCTCACACACCCGAACCTGCGGGCACGGAGTCAGTCGCCTCCGTCCACAGATCCTGCTCGGCGCGATCCGCCTGGATCTGGCGGTACACGAGGAGCCCGCCGATGGCGGCCAGTGCGACCAGGAGAAGCTTCTTCACCGCGCGACCTCGTCTTTCCTTGACGTAGGGGACTTCTGCCGCCCGACTATACACACCGGCCGATATCGATCGGTGACCTACCTGCGACCCAATTGGCGCCCGGGGAAAAGCGATCACGCGGGGAATCGCTCCGCCGGAGATCACGCCCCCGCCGGCCGCCCCGCGGGGACCCGTCGAGGCCGGTTGCACCAGACGAGTGGTGTTCATCTGAAGATCGGCGGATCCGCGGCGTCGGTCCGCGAAATCCAGGGCCACATCCACATCATCGGAAAGGTAAGCAAACCGGACTACCCGAAAGCGAGGGGCCATGAGCACCTTCAAGGCCAAGAACCTCTGGACCGCCTTCATCACCGCCTTCTTCGCCCTCCTCGCCGCGCTGGGGCTCATGAGCACCCCGGCGGTGGCCGCGGAGCAGAACGCCCCGGAGCCGACCACCACGAACCAGGAGCACACGGCTGCGACCGCGGCAACCGCGACCACTCCGTCGGTCCGCTGGACCCTTCCGCGTGACAGGGCGCTGCCACCCACGACGAAGCAGCGCATCCGCGCCGAGGCACACGGCTCCTCACCCGCCGCCCGCCAGCTGTCCGCCGACACGACGGACGCCGCGGAATCCAGGAACACCGCCCACGCCACCCACGGAGCCCCGGCGGGGGACGCGTCCCTCCTCCCCCCGTGAGAGCCGCACAACTGACGTACAGAGCCCCCGGACCGGTTCACACCGGACGGGGGCTTCTACGTGCGCTCCACGCCCCGCTTCGTGCGCTCCACGCCCCGCCCGGCCCCTCCCGACGCGACGCCTCCACCCGCAACCCGCACCGCCACCCGTACCCGCACCGCCATCCACACCAGGCGTGTACCGCACCGATCACACGCAGAAGGCCCGGTGTCTCCGAGGAGATACCGGGCCTTCTGTTATCACTGTGGGGCTAACAGGATTTGAACCTGTGGCCTCATCCTTATCAGGGATGCGCTCTAACCAACTGAGCTATAGCCCCGCCGCGCTGCGCGCTGACTTCTGAAGATTAGCGCACGTCGGGGCCAGTCCCAAAATCGATACTCCGCGCGCTACTCGTCCTCGGCCAGCGTGAGCTCGACGCCGCCCACGAAGCCCGCCGACAGGTTGTAGATGAACGAGCCCAGCGTTGCCAGCGCGGTCGCCAGCACCACGTCGATCACCGCGATGACCGAGGTGAAGATGAGGACCCGCGGAAGCGACAGGAACGACTGAAGATCGAAGCCGCCGCTGTCGTTCGAACCGGTGGCCTCGCTGATCGTGCCGCCCACCGTCTCGAAGACGCCCATCGCGTCCATCACCATCCACAGCACCGCCGCCGCCACCACCGTGCAGATACCGAGCGCGATGGAGAGCAGGAAGCTCACCTTCATCACCGACCACGGGTCGGCCTTGGCCACCCGCAGTCGCGCCTTGCGGGTACGCGGAGTCGTCCGCGCCCCCGTCCGCGGCAGCCGGGACGCCTGCGCGGCGCCGGCGCCCTGCGCACCGCCCTGCGTGCCGTGCGGCCTGCCGCCCTGGGTCCCGCCCGCGGGCGAGGGATACGCCTGCGGCGGGTGGTACGGCCCACTCGCCTGCCCCGCTGCGGGCTCGCGCTCACCGGGCAACGGCCCGGTCGCGTAACCCTCGTACTGGGGCTGAGGCCCCCGGGTGTCCGTCACAGTGCCCCCTTGGGAGTCCGTGGCAGGGCCACGGGCACCGTTCGCTCCAGCTCCGGAAGCGGCCGAACCGGCGCCCGTGGCTCCACTCACGCTCTACTCCTCGTGCTCCCCGGCCGAAGGCGAGGTGCCTTCGACGTTGCCCTCGACCGTGCTCTCGGCAGCACCCGCCGCCGCGGCCTCGGCGTCCTCGGACCCCTCGACCTCTTCGGCCTCACGACCGGCTTCGGCGTTGCGTGCGATACCTACGACGGCATCGCGCTTGCCCAGATTGATCAGTTGGACGCCCATGGTGTCACGGCCCGTCTCCCTGACTTCATTGACTCGCGTACGAATCACACCACCACCGAGCGTGATAGCGAGGATCTCATCCGTCTCCTCGACCACCAGCGCGCCGACCAGCGAGCCCCGGTCCTCCACGATCTTGGCGGCCTTGATGCCCAGGCCACCACGACCCTGAACCCGGTACTCGTCGACGGGAGTCCGCTTCGCGTACCCGCCGTCGGTGGCAGTGAACACGAACGTACCCGGCCGGACAACATTCATCGAGAGCAGTTCGTCGCCTTCGCGGAAACTCATGCCCTTGACGCCCGATGTGGCACGGCCCATGGGGCGCAGCGCATCGTCCGTCGCGGTGAACCTGATCGACTGGGCCTTCTTGCTGATGAGCAGCAGATCGTCCTCGGCCGACACCAGTTCCGCACCGATCAGCTCGTCGTCGGAGCCGTCCGCCGTCTCCCGCAGGTTGATCGCGATGACGCCGCCGGAACGCGGTGAGTCGTAGTCCTTCAGCGCGGTCTTCTTCACGAGACCGCCCTGCGTGGCCAGGATCAGATACGGCGCGGCCTCGTAGTCACGGATCGCCAGGATCTGGGCGATCCGCTCGTCCGGCTGGAAGGCCAGCAGGTTGGCGACGTGCTGACCACGGGCGTCACGGCCGGCGTCCGGAAGCTCGTACGCCTTCGCCCGGTACACCCGGCCCTTGTTCGTGAAGAACAGCAGCCAGTGGTGCGTCGTCGACACGAAGAAGTGGTCGACGATGTCGTCTTCCTTGAGCTTCGTACCGCGCACGCCCTTGCCGCCGCGCTTCTGCGAGCGGTAGTCGTCCGTCTTCGTACGCTTCACATAGCCGCCGCGCGAGATCGTGACGACGATGTCCTCCTCGGCGATCAGGTCCTCGATGGACATGTCACCGTCGAAGGGCACCAGCTTGGAACGCCGGTCGTCGCCGAACTTGTCGACGATCGCCGCCAGTTCCTCGCTGACGATCTGCCGCTGCCGCTCCGGCGACACCAGGATCGCGTTGTACTCGTTGATCTTCGCCTGGAGCTCGTCGTGCTCGGCCGTGATCTTCTGGTGCTCCAGCGCGGCCAGCCGGCGCAGCTGCATCTCCAGGATCGCGTTCGCCTGGATCTCGTCGATCTCCAGCAGGCCCATCAGGCCCTCGCGCGCCACCTCGACCGTCTGGCTGCGCCGGATGAGGGCGATGACCTCGTCGATCGCGTTCAGCGCCTTGAGCAGACCACGCAGAATGTGCGCCCGCTCCTCCGCCTTGCGCAGACGGAACTTCGTACGCCGGACGATGACCTCGATCTGGTGCGTCACCCAGTGCCGGATGAACGCGTCGATCGACAGGGTCCGCGGCACACCGTCGACCAGGGCCAGCATGTTGGCGCCGAAATTGGTCTGCAGATCGGTGTGCTTGTACAGGTTGTTCAGAACGACCTTGGCAACCGCGTCGCGCTTCAGCACGACCACCAGACGCTGACCCGTGCGCGACGAGGTCTCGTCACGGACGTCCGCGATCCCGCCGATCTTGCCGTCCTTCACCAGGTCGGCGATCTTCTGCGCCAGGTTGTCCGGGTTGGTCTGGTACGGAAGCTCCGTCACGACCAGGCACTGCCGGTTCTGGATCTCCTCGACCGCGACGACCGCCCGCATCGTGATCGAGCCACGGCCGGTGCGGTACGCCTCCTCGATGCCCTTGCGGCCCACGACGAGCGCACCCGTCGGGAAGTCCGGGCCCTTGATCCGCTCGATCAGCGCGTCCAGGAGCTCCTCCTGGGAGGCCTCCGGGTGCTCCAGGTACCACTGCGCACCGTCCGCTACCTCGCGCAGGTTGTGCGGCGGGATGTTGGTCGCCATACCGACCGCGATACCGGCAGAACCATTGACCAGGAGGTTCGGGAAACGCGCCGGCAGGACCGTCGGCTCCTGGTTGCGGCCGTCGTAGTTGTCCTGGAAGTCGACGGTCTCCTCGTCGATGTCCCGGACCATCTCCATGGACAGCGGCATCATCTTGCACTCGGTGTACCGCATGGCGGCGGCCGGGTCGTTGCCCGGAGAACCGAAGTTGCCGTTGGAGTCCACCAGCGGCATCCGCATCGACCACGGCTGCGCCAGTCGCACCAGTGCGTCGTAGATCGACGAGTCACCGTGCGGGTGGTACGTACCCATGACGTCACCGACGACACGGGCACACTTGTAGAAGCCCTTCTCGGGCCGGTAACCGCCGTCGTACATCGCGTACAGCACCCGGCGGTGGACGGGCTTGAGACCGTCCCGCACGTCCGGCAGCGCACGCGAGACGATCACGGACATCGCGTAGTCGAGGTAGGAACGCTGCATCTCCGTCTCGAGCCCCACGGGCTCGACACGCATGCTTACGCCGGCGGCGGCCGGCTCCTCTTCGGGTGTCACAGGGGTGTTCTCGTCGGCCATTGCTGGTCAAAGTCCTTTCGAGCTGCGGCTTGCTGGTACGGCCGACTCAGATGTCGAGGAAGCGGACGTCCTTGGCGTTGCGCTGGATGAACGAGCGCCGCGCCTCGACGTCCTCGCCCATCAGCACCGAGAAGAGGTCGTCGGCCTGCGCCGCGTCGTCCAGCGTGACCTGGCCGAGGACCCGGTGGTCGACGTCCATCGTGGTGACGCGCAGCTCCTCGGCGTTCATCTCGCCGAGACCCTTGAAGCGCTGGATCGAGTCTTCCCTGATCCGCTTGCCGTTCTGCTTGCCCAGCTCCACCAGGGCGTCGCGCTCCCGGTCCGAGTACGCGTACTCGAAGTCGTCCCGGCCCCACTTGATCTTGTACAGCGGGGGGCGGGAGAGGTACACGTGCCCGGCCTCGACCAGCGGACGCATGAAACGGAAGAGGAACGTCAGCAGCAGGGTGTTGATGTGCTGACCGTCGACATCGGCGTCCGCCATCAGAATGATCTTGTGATAGCGGAGCTTCTCGATGTCGAAGTCCTCGTGGACACCGGTGCCGAAGGCCGAAATCAGCGCCTGGACCTCGGTGTTCTGCAGGATCTTGTCGATCCGGGCCTTCTCGACGTTCAGGATCTTGCCCCGGATCGGCAGGATGGCCTGGTACATCGGATTACGGCCCGACTTCGCCGAACCACCGGCGGAGTCACCCTCGACGATGAAGATCTCGCACTTCGTCGGATCGTTGGACTGGCAGTCGCTCAGCTTGCCCGGCAGCGAGGCACTCTCCAGGAGCCCCTTACGACGGGTCAGATCACGCGCCTTGCGGGCCGCGACACGGGCCGTGGCCGCCGCGATGCCCTTGCGGATGATGTCCGCGGCCTCGTTCGGATTCCGGTCGAACCAGTCCGTCAGCTGCTCGTGGACCACCTTCTGGACGAAGGTCTTCGCCTCGGTGTTGCCCAGCTTGGTCTTCGTCTGCCCCTCGAACTGGGGCTCGCCCAGCTTCACCGAGATGATCGCAGTCAGACCCTCGCGGACATCCTCACCGGTGAGGTTGTCGTCCTTCTCGCGCAGCAGCTTCTTGTCCCGCGCGTACCGGTTGACCAGGGAGGTCATCGCCGCGCGGAAACCCTCCTCGTGGGTGCCGCCCTCATGCGTGTGGATCGTGTTCGCGAAGGAGTAGACACCCTCGCTGTACTGCGTGTTCCACTGCATCGCGATCTCGGCCGAGAGGAGACGCTCCTTGTCCTCGGCCTCGATGTCGATCACCGACTGGTGAATGACGTCGCCCTTGCGGGAGTTGAGGTACTTCACGAAGTCGACGATGCCGCCCTCGTAGTGGTACGTGACCGTACGGACCTGCTCCTCCTCGGCGCTCTCGGCCACCTCGGCGACTTCCGCACCCGCCGTCGCCTTCGCCGACTCACGCTCGTCCGTGAGCCTGATCGTCAGACCCTTGTTGAGGAACGCCATCTCCTGGAAGCGGCGCGACAGGGTCTCGAAGGAGTACTCGGTGGTCTCGAAGATGTCCCCGTCGGCCCAGAACGTGACCGTCGTACCCGACTCGTCGGTGGCCTCATTACGGGCCAGCGGAGCGGTGGGCACACCCAGCTTGTAGTCCTGGGTCCAGCGGTAACCGTCCGTCCGGACCTCGACGGAGAGACGCGACGACAGCGCGTTCACCACGGAGACACCGACACCGTGCAGACCACCGGAGACGGCATAACCGCCGCCGCCGAACTTACCGCCGGCGTGCAGGACGGTCAGCACGACCTCGACCGCCGGCTTCTTCTCCGACGGCACGATGCCGACCGGGATACCCCGGCCGTTGTCGACCACACGGACCCCGCCGTCGGCGAGGATCGTGACGTCGATCGTGTCCGCGTGCCCGGCCATCGCCTCGTCGACCGAGTTGTCGACAACCTCTTGCACGAGGTGGTGGAGGCCTCGCTCACCGGTCGAGCCGATGTACATGCCAGGTCGCTTGCGGACCGCGTCCAGGCCCTCGAGGACGGTGATCGCGCTGGCGTCGTACGAGGGGGTGACCTCGCCGGAAGCGGATGCCTCGGCCGAGGCGATCACCTCGCCGCTCTCACCGGGTGTGGACGGAATGTTCTCGTTGGGGTTGCCGGAATCGGCCACGAAGCGCCCTTTCTGGCACAGCACAGGCCGTTCTCCGGACAGTCGGGAGCGGCTGCGTTCGGCTTGTATCGACGACTCCCGCAACGGTGCGGGATTGTTCACCAGTCTACCGGTAGCGCCGACACGAATGGGGGTTTGCCGGTACCTGAGTACGCATGTGCCGCCCTGAATGAGCGCCTGACGACTCCCCATATTCAGGAAGGGCTCCCAAGAGCCCCACGCGGGCATTGAGCGCTTCGGCCTGTCAACCTTTCGCTACCGTGAGGGACGCCCCACTCCCCCCGTGCGGCTTCAATCACTACATACCGGTACAACACGGATGCGACGGACAGCACCACCGAGAAGACGGCACAGCAATCCGACCGCCTTCCGAGCACACCCCACAGACCTCTCAGGGACGCGAAAACCCCAGCTCAGACGCCCTCAGCCATATGTATCGCCAGGACCGGTGCTCCCTGGCGCCCGCAGTGGACCGAACCTGCGCTGCGGACCCCCCGGCCCCAACACCTTGATCATCCGCACCGTGCCGTGCCCCAGATCCGCATTCAGCCGGGCCACCAGCTGCGGCGCCAGCAACCGCAGCTGCGTCGCCCACGCCGTCGAATCGCACTGCACCGTCAGCACCCGCTCGTCCGGATCCTCGTCGTACCGCAACGGCACACAGTGATTCGCCAGATCTTCACCCACGATCTGCGGCCAACGCCCCATCACCCCGCCCACCGCCGCCGGTGTCTCCCAGCCACGCTCAGTGATCAGACGATTGATCGCGGCACCCAACGGCAACGGATCCCGCCCGTCCGCCCGCGCCCCCGAACGCAGCCCACCACCCCGCCTGGCCTGCTTCTTCTGCTGCGCCGCGGCACCACGCGCCCGCGCCTGCTCCTTCGCCGCACGCAACGCCACCCGCGCCAGATCCACCCCCGACGGCTCCGGCTGCTTCTCCTCCACCGGCCGCCCCTGCGGCGGCTCCCCAGAAGCCCCGGCGGCCCCGGACACCTCACGGCCGCTCACAGCCGCTCCACCTCACCCGCGGACACCGCATACCGCGCCCCCGCCAGAACCCCCGGAACGTCGTCGTCCACCGCCGCCGTCACCAGCACCTGCTCACCCGGAGCCACCAACTCCGCCAACCGCTCACGACGACGCGCATCCAGCTCCGCGAAAACATCGTCCAGCACCAGCACCGGCTCATTGCCCTCGCTGCGCAGCAGATCGTACGAAGCCAGCCGCAGCGCCAACGCGTACGACCAGGACTCACCATGGCTCGCGTACCCCTTGGCCGGCATACCCCGCAGCCCCAGCAGCAGATCATCACGGTGCGGCCCGACCAACGTCACACCCCGCTCGATCTCCTGCTTACGGACCTCCACCAGGGCCGCGATCAGCTGCTCGTACAGCTCCTCTCGCGTACGCGCCGAACCCACCCCCGCACCGACCGAACTCCGGTACTCCAACGCCACCGGACCACCGCCCGGCGCCACATCCCCGTACGCCTTGTCGGTCAACGGCTGCAACGTGGCAATCAGATCCAGCCGCTGCGCCAGCAGCTCCGCACCCACCCGGCCCAGATGCTGGTCCCACACATCGAGCGTCGACAGATCCATCGACCGGCCACCGTGCCTGCGCGCCATCGCCGCCGACTTCAGCAAGGTGTTGCGCTGCTTCAGCACCCGCTCGTAGTCCGAACGCACCCCCGCCATCCGCGGCGAACGCGCCGTGATCAGCTCGTCGAGAAAACGCCGACGCTCCCCGGGATCGCCCTTGACCAGCGCCAGATCCTCCGGCGCGAACAGCACCGTACGTACGATTCCCAGCACATCACGCGGCCTGACCTGCGACGACCTATTGATCCGGGCCCGATTGGCCTTGCCCGGATTGACCTCCAGCTCGATCAGCTGCGAACGCTCGCCCTCTGTGACAGCCGCTCGGACGACAGCCCGGTCCGCTCCCATCCGCACCAGCGGCGCGTCGGAGGAGACCCGATGGCTGCCGAGCGTCGCCAGGTAGCCGACGGCCTCCACCAGATTCGTCTTGCCCTGCCCGTTGGCCCCCACGAAAGCGGTGACGCCCGGTTCGAGAGGTACCTCGACCCGGGCGTACGAGCGGAAGTCGGCCAGCGAGAGATGCGTCACATGCATGGTGTACGCCGACCTTCCCGGCTTCCTGCTCCGTGCTCCGTGGTGCGGGTCGGACCTGACGGCCCGGCCCGCTCCTCGTTGCGGTTACTTCGTGTTCTGCTTCTTGCCGATCAACTTCTTGTCGACCTGCTTCTCGCCGATCTACTTCTTGTTCTCGACCGCGTGGCCACCGAACTGGTTGCGCAGCGCCGCGATCATCTTCATCTGCGGGGAGTCGTCCTGCCGCGAAGCGAAACGCGCGAAGAGCGACGCCGTGATGGCGGGCAGCGGCACCGCGTTGTCGATCGCCGCCTCCACCGTCCAGCGGCCCTCACCGGAGTCGGCGGCGAAACCACGGAGCTTGTCGAGGTGCTCGTCGTCGTCCAGCGCGTTGACCGCCAGGTCGAGCAGCCAGGAACGGATGACCGTGCCCTCCTGCCAGGAACGGAAGACCTCGCGCACATCGGTGACGGAGTCGACCTTCTCCAGCAGTTCCCAGCCTTCGGCGTAGGCCTGCATCATGGCGTACTCGATGCCGTTGTGGACCATCTTCGCGAAGTGGCCGGCGCCGACCTTGCCCGCGTGGACGGAACCGAAGTCGCCCTCGGGCTTCAGCGCGTCGAAGACCGGCTGGACCTTCGCCACGTTCTCGGCGTCGCCGCCGTACATCAGCGCGTAGCCGTTCTCCAGGCCCCAGACACCGCCGGAGACGCCGCAGTCCACGAAGCCGATGCCCTTGATGCCCAGCTCGACCGCGTGCTTCTCGTCGTCCGTCCAGCGGGAATTCCCGCCGTCCACGACGATGTCACCGGGCGAGAGGAGGCCGGCCAGCTCGTCGATGGTGGCCTGGGTCGGGGCACCGGCCGGCACCATCACCCAGACGACCCGCGGGCCCTTCAGCTTGCCCACGAGCTCTTCGAGGCTGCGGACATCGGAGACGTCCGGGTTGCGGTCGTAACCGATGACGGTGTGGCCTGCGCGGCGGATGCGCTCGCGCATGTTGCCGCCCATCTTGCCGAGGCCGACGAGACCGAGCTCCATCAGAGATTCCTTAAGCGTTGTGCCGATTCGTACCCGAAGCCGAGCCTACGCCCGGCCGGGGACAGACCGACGGGCATGCTCGGCGCTGAGCGTGCCCGTCGGAAGCTGTCCATGCGGGACCGATGGCCTGATCAGCCGGAAAGACGGACCGGCATGATCAGGTACTTGTACGCCTCGTCCGCCTCGGCGTCCACGGCCGGGCGGCCGCTGAGCAGCGCGGGCTTGGTGGACGTCGTGAAGGAGAGCTGGGCGGCCGGGGAGTCGATCGCGCTCAGCCCGTCCAGCAGGAAGGTCGGGTTGAAGGCGATCGAGATGTCGTCGCCCTCCAGCACCGCGTCGACCCGCTCCACAGCCTGTGCGTCATCACTGGAACCCGCCTCCAGGATCAGCACACCCTGCTCGAAGCTGAGGCGCACCGGTGTGTTCCGCTCGGCGACGAGGGCCACACGCTTGACGGCCTCGACGAACGGCGCGGTCTCGATGACCGCGACCGAGTTGAACTCGGTGGGGAACAGCGTGCGGTACTTCGGCAGATCGCCTTCCAACAGTCGCGTGGTCGTGCGCCGGCCCGCTCCCTCGAAACCGATCAGTCCCTCACCGGCACCCGAGCCGGACAGCGCCAGCATCACCGTGTCACCGCTGGTCAGGGCCTTGGCCGTGTCCAGCAGGGTCTTGGCGGGCACCAGGGCGACAGCCGACGCATCCGGGTTCTCCGGCTTCCAGAGGAACTCGCGGACCGCGAAGCGGTAACGGTCGGTGGAGGCCAGGGTGACGGTCTCGCCCTCGATCTCGATCCGCACACCGGTCAGGACCGGCAGCGTGTCGTCACGGCCCGCGGCGATGGCGACCTGGGCGGCGGCCGAGGCGAAGACCTCACCGGGGACCGTGCCGGTCGCGGTCGGCATCGCGGGCAGCGCCGGGTACTCCTCCACAGGAAGGGTGTGGAGTGTGAACCGCGAGGAGCCGCAGACCACGGTCGCCCGTACACCGTCTGTGGAAATCTCTACCGGGCGGTTGGGAAGGGCCCGGCAGATGTCGGCAAGCAGCCGGCCGGAGACCAGCACCGTGCCGTCCTCCTCGACCTCCGCGTCCACCGAGACCCGGGCCGAGACCTCGTAGTCGAAGCTGGAGAAGCTGAGAACGCCGTCCTCAGCCTTCAGCAGAAGACCCGCAAGAACGGGCGCCGGCGGACGGGCCGGGAGGCTACGGGCCACCCAGGCCACAGCCTCCGCGAGTACATCGCGCTCCACCCGGATCTTCACCGGAACCGCCTCCTGCTGTTGCTCGCTCGCCCTGCTGGCCTTCGTCGTCCGATCGCGTCTCCCGCCGATGACAGCAGGAGGACGACGGGACCAGTCTGACGTACGGCACCGACACTCGGTGCTGCTCGGGGTCAAGTCGCGACAACAGGCTCGGAGCGTCCCGGCCCCGAGTTGTGCACAGGCCCCACTTCGAAGCGGATTCCGGGCTAACTATAGGTGGCAGTAGTAGTAGGGCCTGTGGAAACGGTGGATAACGTCGTTTTCGCAGGTCAGGCCCAGTTTTTTGTCCACCGACCCTGTGGGTGGCACCAGTGGACAACTCGGTGTTTCTGTGGACGGCCGAAAGTTCTGCACACCCGGTACACAGGGCAAGGGGGTTTCTCCCCAGGGCTGTCCCCAGCTTTACCCAGGTTCCCCACAGCCCAACCGACCCTCTCGGTGTGACGCCTTTCACTCGGCACAGTGAAAGGCGCCGTCGCGTTGCCGAACAGTGGACAGGGATGTGGAGAAGCCCGATCAAGCTGGGGACAACACAGCCCGCGCTGTGGGCCGCCGGTGGACAACATCATCGACCCCCTGTGGACGAAGATGTTGTCCACAGGCTGTGGATCATTGTTGACCACAAATCCCCAGGCCCTTGACCTGGCCTGATGGAGTATCGGCAGTCGCCCCTGTGGAAGCAATATGGGACAACTTCTGGGTCCCCAGGCTGTGGAGGGGAAAATCTCCCCAGATCTGTGGAGAACGGGCGCCCGACGGCAGGTATTCGAACACCGCGACCGCTGCGGAGCCGCGGAGTCCGGCGCGGGAGGGGCTTCCGAGCGGGTTTCGCAACGGTCTCGGAGGGGGTTGGAGTGACTCCGGAGCGGGTTTCGGCGGCTTCGGAGTCACTTGGGAGAGGCTCGGACGGGGCTTCGTAGAGCCTTCGGAAGGACTCGGAGGGGCTTCGGAGGGACTGCGGCGCGGGACTCCGGACAACGAAGAAGGGCGCCTGCGGAACCCGGTGAAGGTTCCGCAGGCGCCCTTCCGGCGCGTACGGGGCGTATGCGTGCGGCGGCCCGTCAGCCGTTCTTGATGCGGTTGGTGAGCTCCGTGACCTGGTTGTAGATGGAGCGTCGCTCCGCCATCAGCGCGCGGATCTTCCGGTCCGCGTGCATCACCGTCGTATGGTCGCGGCCGCCGAACTGCGCCCCGATCTTGGGCAGCGAAAGATCGGTCAGCTCCCGGCAGAGGTACATCGCGATCTGGCGGGCCGTCACCAGCACGCGGCTGCGCGAGGTTCCGCAGAGATCGTCCACCGTCAGACCGAAGTAATCCGCGGTCGCCGCCATGATGGCCGTGGCCGTGATCTCAGGGGCCGAGTCCTCGCCACCGGGGATCAGATCCTTCAGCACGTGCTCGGTCAGCCCGAGATCGACCGGCTGGCGATTGAGGCTCGCGAAGGCCGTGACCCGGATCAGTGCCCCCTCCAACTCCCTGATGTTCCGGGAGATACGGGAGGCGATGAACTCCAGTACCTCCGGCGGGGCGTTGAGCTGCTCCTGCACCGCCTTCTTACGGAGGATCGCGATCCGCGTCTCCAGCTCCGGCGGCTGGACATCGGTGGTCAGACCCCACTCGAAACGGTTCCGCAGCCGGTCCTCCAGGGTCACCAGCTGCTTGGGCGGCCGGTCCGAGGACAGCACGATCTGCTTGTTGGCGTTGTGGAGCGTATTGAAGGTGTGGAAGAACTCCTCCTGCGTCGACTCCTTGCTCGCCAGGAACTGGATGTCGTCGACCAGCAGGATGTCCACATCGCGGTAGCGCTTGCGGAAGGTGTCGCCCTTGCCGTCACGGATCGAGTTGATGAACTCGTTGGTGAACTCCTCGGAGCTCACGTACCGCACCCGGGTGCCCGGGTAGAGGCTGCGCGCATAGTGCCCGATGGCGTGCAGCAGATGGGTCTTGCCGAGTCCCGACTCCCCATAGATGAAGAGCGGGTTGTACGCCTTGGCGGGCGCTTCGGCGACCGCGACCGCCGCGGCGTGCGCGAACCGGTTGGACGCGCCGATGACGAACGTGTCGAAGAGATACTTCGGATTCAGCCGGGCCGCCGGCTCACCGGCGCCGGGCGCGGCGGCGGTCTGCGCGCCCATCGGCCCGGTGGCGCCGCCGGGCCGTCCGGTGCCGGCGCCGCCTTGCCGGTGCTGGGCCTGGGGGTCCTGCATGTCGTGGCGCTCGGGGCGCTGCTGCTCGTAACCCTGACGCTCGGACGGCTGCGGCCGGTAGTCGTGCTGCGGCTGCTGGGGACGGCCGCCGGCGTACGGCTCCCGCCACTGCTCCGCCGAGGTGTCGCGGTCCTGGAATCCGCCGAGCCGGGGCTGCTGCCAGGAGAGGTCCTCCTGGGTGCGCGGCCACGCACCGGGGTCGCGGCGCCGCTGCTGGTAGTCGGGGTAGGCGGGCCGGGCGGTCGGCATGCCGTCGTCCGAGGGCCGGTGCCCGTATCCGTCGTACGCGTCATTGTGCTGACGCTCATCGTGCTGCGGTCCCTGGTAGCGGTGCTGCTGAGGCTGCGGGGACTGGTGCATCGGGGGCGCGGGCGGGTTCGGAGGTTCGCCCGCGGAGTCGTCGACGGTGATCGCGATGCGGATCGGGCGGCCGCATTCGCGGCTCAGCGTCTCGCTGATGAGCGGCGCGAGCCGGCCTTCCAGTACGCGCTTGCCCCATTCGTTGGGGACGGCGAGCAGCGCGGTGTCGGCGACCAGTGCGAGCGGCTGGCAGCGCTCGATCCACTGCTTGTCCTTCGGCTCGATGCCCTGCTGGCCCTCCCCGAGGAGTTGCTCCAGCACTCGTGGCCACACTGCGGCAAGATCGGCAGGTACATCAGCCACAAGGCACGCTCTCTCGCTGGTCCCACGAATGTGTGGTTCTCGGGACGGGATGGTTCGGGATGGGTGAGGACCGGCAGGCAGGAAGAAAAAGAACCGGGGTTCAACCACGGTAGTCAGGCGGACCCGCGTGGTTCAAGTTGTTGTCCACAGCCTGTGCATAGCGCGGGGTGCGCTAGAGCTGGTTTGACCGGATGGTCTGGCCGCGCGTACCGTGGCCAGGTCGAGTTGTCGATGGCTGCTGCCGCCTGCCTCCGATGGGCAAAGATCACGATCTGTGATCGTGAAGCGGTGCACTAGAGCGTTTACGCGAGTCTCTCGTGGGCGCACGGTGACAGCCAGGCGATGTCCCGCCAACACACGAGTCATTTCTGGAGCCCCCGAGTGAGCAAGCGCACCTTCCAGCCGAACAACCGTCGTCGCGCGAAGACCCACGGCTTCCGGCTGCGGATGCGCACCCGTGCCGGCCGCGCGATTCTCGCGTCCCGCCGTGGCAAGGGTCGCGCCAACCTGTCCGCCTGATCGCTTACAGGTCATGACGTGCTGCCTACCGAGAATCGGCTGAGGCGGCGCGAGGACTTCGCGACCGCAGTACGTCGAGGACGCCGGGCCGGCCGCCCGCTACTCGTCGTTCATCTACGCAGCGGTGCAACGGACCCGCACGTGACTGGGGAGAGTGCTCCCCCGCCGCGTGCGGGTTTCGTTGTCAGCAAAGCTGTGGGTGGAGCGGTCGTACGCACAGCGGTGAAGCGCAGGCTTCGCCACTTGGTCCGCGAACGACTGGCCCTGCTGCCCCCCGGTAGCCTGGTTGTCGTACGAGCGTTGCCCGGAGCGGGTGACGCCGACCATGAACAGCTGGCCCGAGACCTGGATGCCGCTCTTCAGCGGCTGCTGGGAGGGGGCGCGCGATGAAGTACCCGCTGCTGGCTCTTATCAAGTTGTACCAGTGGACGATCAGCCCACTTCTCGGGCCTGTCTGCCGTTACTACCCGTCGTGTTCCCACTATGGATATACGGCGATCGACCGGCACGGAGCGATCAAGGGAACTGCGCTGACGGCCTGGCGCATCCTGCGGTGCAATCCGTGGTCACCCGGTGGCGTGGACCATGTTCCACCGCGCAAACGTCCGCGTTGGCACGAACTGCTGCGTACTGCCATACGCGGTGGCAAGGGCGGGGACTCCGCCGCTGATGTGCCTCCCGGGGGGTCGGTTTCCGAATCCCCGAGCCCGGCCGCAGAGACCTCGCCCAATGCTCAAGGAGCTTGATTAGTGGACACGATTGCCAGTCTGTTCAGCTTTATCACCTGGCCCGTTTCATGGGTCATCGTCCAGTTCCACAAGTTGTACGGAGCGATCTTCGGCGATGACACGGGCTGGGCCTGGGGCCTGTCCATCGTGTCCCTGGTGGTACTGATCCGGATCTGCCTGATCCCGCTTTTCGTTAAGCAGATCAAGTCGACCCGGAACATGCAGGTGCTCCAGCCGAAGATGAAGGCGATCCAGGAGCGCTACAAGAGCGACAAGCAGCGTCAGTCCGAAGAGATGATGAAGCTGTACAAGGAGACGGGCACCAACCCGCTCTCCTCGTGCCTTCCCATCCTGGCGCAGTCGCCGTTCTTCTTCGCCCTGTATCACGTGCTCTCGGCCATCGCCTCGGGCAAGACGATCGGTGTCATCGACCAGCCGCTGCTCGACAGCGCCCGTAAGGCACACATCTTCGGTGCTCCGCTCGCTGCCAAGTTCATGGACAGCGCGTCGGACGTCAGCGCTCTCGGTGCCTCTCTGCTCGATGTCCGGGTCGTCACCGCGGTCATGATCGTGATGATGTCGGCGTCGCAGTTCTTCACCCAGCGCCAGCTGATGACGAAGAACGTCGACCTGACGGTCAAGACGCCGTACATGCAGCAGCAGAAGATGCTGATGTACATCTTCCCGCTGATCTTCGCCGTCATGGGGATCAACTTCCCCGTCGGTGTCCTCGTCTACTGGCTGACCACCAACGTCTGGACCATGGGTCAGCAGATGTACGTGATCAACCAGAACCCGACCCCGGGCAGCAAGGCGCAGGACCAGTACCTGGGACGTCTGCTGAAGAGCGTCACCGCTCACGGTGAGGTGCGTGGCAGGACCAAGCGCAATACGGTCAAGCGGATCGTGTCCAAGGGTCCGGACCGTAACGACATCGAGCGGAAGTTCATCACGGGACTGGCCAAGCTGGGCCTCGCCGCCCAGGAAGACGGCACGGTGATCAAGAGCGACACGGCTGTTGCCGAGGCCGAGGGCGGAGCCGCGCAGCGGCGTCAGCAGCCCAAGCGGCAGACCAAGGCCCAGCGCCAGACCGCCGCCCAGCAGGCCAAGGAGGCCGGTTCTGCCGAGCCGGAGTCCAAGACCTCCCTGGACAAGCGGGACGCATCACAGGACGACGACAAGCCCAAGCCGGCGGGCAAGCCCGCGTCCGGCTCCTCACGCCAAGCCAAGTCCGGACAGCGCAAGGGTCCGCAGCGGCCCAAGCACCCGTCCAAGAAGTAAGAAGGAGTCCATCCGTGACGGAAGGCACCACCTCCACGGCCGCTGAGGGCAGCGACACCTTGACCCGCCTCGAGCAGGAGGGTGAGATCGCAGCGGATTACCTCGAGGGTCTGCTCGACATCGCCGATCTCGACGGCGACATCGACATGGACGTCGAGGCGGACCGGGCCGCGGTCTCGATCATCAGTGACTCGGCACGTGATCTGCAGAAGCTCGTGGGCCGCGACGGTGAGGTGCTGGAGGCGCTCCAGGAGCTGACGCGGCTTGCTGTGCACCGGGAGACCGGTGACCGCAGTCGTCTGATGCTGGACATTGCTGGGTTCCGGGCCAAGAAGCGGGCCGAGCTCGCCGAGCTGGGTGCCAAGGCCGCGGACGAGGTCAAGAGCACCGGTGAGCCGGTGAAGCTGGACCCGATGACGCCGTTCGAACGCAAGGTTGTGCACGATGCGGTTGCGGCCGCCGGTCTGCGCAGCGAGTCCGAGGGCGAGGAGCCGCAGCGCTTCGTCGTCGTTCTCCCGGCCTGACCAGACCCTTGTTCTGTCGGCCCCGTCTGTTCGCAGGCGGGGCCGATCTTTGTCAGCCTGATAGTCAGCCACCCACAGTGCGGTAGTGCGGTATGGAAGGACGGTTCCCGTGACGGCGGAAGTAGAGCTTCCCCAGGCGCCTGAAGGCGCGCGGGCGGTTTTCGGCGAGTTCTTCCCGGAGGCTGTCCGGTACGCGGAACTGCTGGCGGATGCTGGGGTGAAACGGGGACTGATCGGTCCACGTGAGGTACCGCGGCTTTGGGAGCGGCATCTGCTGAACTGTGCCGTGCTCTCCGAGGTCGTGCCCGAGGGCGTCACGGTCTGCGATGTGGGCTCTGGCGCGGGCCTTCCGGGTATTCCGCTCGCACTGGTGCGTCCGGACCTCAAGATCACCTTGTTGGAGCCCTTGCTGCGGCGGACGAATTTCCTTCAGGAGGTCGTCGAACTGTTGGGGCTGAGTCATGTGACGGTTGTGCGCGGTCGGGCCGAGGAGGTTCTGGGGACCCTTCAACCGGTTCACGTCGTTACGGCTCGGGCTGTGGCACCGCTCGACCGGCTGGCTGGCTGGGGCGTTCCGTTGCTGCGTCCGTACGGAGAGATGCTGGCGCTCAAGGGGGACACCGCCGAGGAGGAGATCGTCGGCGCGCGGGCGGCCTTGAGCAAGCTCGGTGTGGTGGAGACCGAGGTGCTGCATGTCGGCGAGGGCATCGTCGATCCGATGTCCACGGTGGTGCGAGTGGTGGTCGGGGAGAGTCCGGGCGGTGTGAGGTTCGCCGCAAAGAGGGCCAAGGCCGCGAGGGCGAGCCGTACGAGGCGCCGTCGCTGACACGCTCCGGCCACGTTGCGGAATCAGCCGGTACATGCAGTTTGCGCCGCCTGTTGGTGATGCTCCCGGTAAGTAGTCGTATGTGCCCCACGCGGAGTGTCGTGCCCCCGTAGTTACGCTGCGGGGGCATCGTGTTTCACGTGAAACGTCGCTCTCTGCTGCATGGGATCATCAGCCGCGGTCGTGCGGCTGCCGCGCCGCGGCATCGCAAGCCCGTTAGAGCTATGGAGTTGTCCACAGAAGTGGATTCATCCACAGAAGAGCGGGCCTCGCTGGTTCACGACCCCGAAAGCATGGCAGGCTCTGTGCATTGTGAGCCTGAAGTCGAGGAGAGTGAATCCTTGCGGTCCGACGCCAACATCGCGGGACCGATGACCGACCCGGTCCCCGGTCCCCGAACCGAATCGGCGGAGGAGGGTGTTTCACGTGAAACACCGCCGCCGATGGATGACACACCCATCGGTCGCGCGGCCCAGCTGGCGGTCGAGGCCCTAGGCCGCGCTGGCGAGGGCCTGCCCCGTCCTGACCGGACGCGCGTCATGGTGGTGGCCAATCAGAAGGGTGGAGTGGGCAAGACGACCACGACGGTCAACCTTGCAGCTTCGCTAGCGCTTCACGGCGCACGTGTTCTGGTGGTGGACCTCGACCCGCAGGGGAATGCCTCTACGGCTCTGGGTATCGATCACCATGCCGAGGTTCCCTCCATCTATGACGTCCTGGTGGAGAGTCGGCCGCTCTCCGAGGTGGTTCAGCCTGTTCCGGACGTCGAAGGCCTCTTCTGCGCACCCGCCACGATCGATCTCGCCGGTGCGGAGATCGAGCTGGTGTCGCTGGTGGCGCGGGAGAGTCGACTGCAGCGGGCGATCCAGGCGTATGAGCAGCCGCTGGACTACATTCTGATCGACTGCCCGCCCTCGCTCGGCCTGCTGACGGTCAACGCCCTGGTCGCCGGCGCCGAGGTGCTGATCCCCATTCAGTGCGAGTACTACGCGCTGGAGGGGCTGGGGCAGTTGCTGCGGAATGTGGACCTGGTGCGGGGGCATCTCAACCCCGACCTTCATGTGTCCACGATTCTGCTCACCATGTATGACGGAAGAACCAGGCTCGCTTCGCAGGTCGCGGAGGAGGTGCGCAGTCACTTCGGTAAGGAGGTGCTGCGGACGAACATTCCGCGGTCGGTGCGGATTTCGGAGGCACCGAGCTACGGGCAGACCGTGCTGACCTATGACCCGGGTTCGAGCGGGTCGCTTTCGTACCTCGAAGCTGCGCGTGAGATCGCGTTGCGGGGTGTCGGGGTGCAGTACGAGGCCCAGCATGCCCACACGGGCAGCGGGAACAGCCAGCAGAGCATTTCGGAGGGGATCCAGTGAGTGAGCGCCGAAGAGGGTTGGGGCGTGGGCTAGGTGCCCTGATCCCCGCCGCTCCGCAGGAGAAGCAGATGCCGTCCGCGGGGGCGGGATCGGCCTCTTCCGGGGCGGGTCCGGTGATGACGGCAGAGCGGGGGGTGGCCGCTGCGAAGGTGGCCACTCTTGCGTCCGCTCCGGTTGTGCCGGAGCCGAGTGCGCCGGTTTCGGAGCCCGAGGCGTCCGCAGCATCGGTGGGAGCCGCAGGGGCGTACTTTGCCGAGGTTCCTCTCGGCTCCATCACCCCTAATCCGCGTCAGCCCCGTGAGGTGTTCGACGAGGATGCCCTTGCCGAATTGGTCACCTCCATCAAGGAGGTGGGCCTTCTCCAGCCCGTTGTCGTGAGGAAGACGGGTCCGGAGCGCTATGAGCTCATCATGGGTGAGCGGCGCTGGAGGGCGTGCCGTGAGGCGGGTCTGGAGCGGATCCCGGCGATCGTCCGGGCCACGGACGACGAGAAGCTGCTCCTGGACGCACTTCTGGAGAACCTTCACCGGGCTCAGCTGAATCCGTTGGAGGAGGCGGCCGCCTATGACCAGTTGCTCAAGGACTTCAAGTGCACGCATGACCAGTTGGCGGACCGGATCGGGCGGTCCCGTCCGCAGGTGTCCAACACACTGCGTCTGCTGAGGCTTTCGCCTCCAGTGCAGCGCAGGGTCGCGGCCGGGGTCTTGTCGGCGGGGCATGCGCGGGCACTGTTGTCCGTGGATGACTCGGAGGAGCAGGACAGGCTGGCGCATCGCATTGTGGCCGAGGGGCTCTCTGTGCGGGCGGTCGAAGAGATCGTGACCCTCATGGGGTCCAGGCCGACGAGTCCTGCCAAGTCCAAGGGGCCGCGGGCCGGTGGACGGGTGTCGCCGGCGTTGTCCGATCTTGCTTCCCGGCTCTCGGACCGCTTCGAGACCAGAGTGAAGGTCGACCTCGGGCAGAAGAAGGGAAAGATCGTCGTCGAGTTCGCGTCCATGGAGGATCTGGACCGCATTCTCGGCAGTCTGGCACCGGGCGAGGGGCGGGTGCTGGACCGGGAACCGTCTGAGAACCCTGCCGAGGACGACGAGGGCTGATCTCTGCCGGATGAGTGTTGGGGTGGGCTGTGTTCCGATGGATACCGGAACACAGCCCACCCTTTGCTTTCTCTCGGTATCGGCTTCATCCGTGGGTGGATACGATGCGTTCTGGTATGGCACATCCGTTCTGAGCCACCTCGGTGGGGGGAGGGCCATGCGATCAGTGAGCCACTGCCGACGGGTGGCAGTGGGGCTGGGCCTGGGGGCCGCCGTCGGAGGGTTCGCCGGCAGTCTGCTCCTGGAACGGAGTGCACTGACGGCCGCACACGATGCGGCGGGCGAAGGAAGCGAGGAACAGCTTTCATGGGGCGCCGGCTCGTACCGCTCACACTGGACAATCTTTCCGATCTCCCGAAGCGCTGCCGCTCGTGTGTCTTCTGGGAGCTTGATCCGGTCAGCGGCGAAGCTGCAGTAAAGGCGGGAACGTCCGAGCTGGAGAAAGAGTCATGGATTTCGGCCGTTCTGCTGGAGTGGGGTTCGTGCGGTCGCGTCGTCCACGTCGACGATGTGCCGGTGGGCTTCGTTCTGTACGCACCACCGGCCTATGTACCGCGTTCGACTGCCTTTCCTACGAGCCCCGTCTCCCCCGATGCCGTGCAGCTGATGACTGCCTGGATCATGCCGGGGTACCAGGGGCAGGGGCTGGGCCGGGTCATGGTGCAGACCGTCGCCAAGGACCTGCTGCGTCGGGGATTCAAGGCGATTGAGGCTTTCGGCGATGCCCGGTGGACGGAGCCTGCCTGCGTGCTTCCCGCGGATCATCTCCTCGCGGTCGGCTTCAAGACCGTACGGCCGCATCTTGTCCATCCGCGGCTGCGACTCGAACTGCGGACGGCGCTCTCGTGGAAGGAAGACGTCGAGCTGGCACTGGATCGATTGCTGGGTGCTGTCCAGAAGGAACCGGCGCTGCGGCCGCTGTGATCCGAACGAACATGACCACGTGAAACGGGTCCATCCCCTGCCAGGGGATGGACCCGTTTCACGTGAAACATCGAACCACGGCTCTTCTAGCTGATGAAGCCTTCGAGGTCGCGGAGGAGTGCGGCCTTCGGCTTGGCTCCGACGATGGTCTTGGCGACCTCGCCGTCCTTGTAGACGTTCAGGGTCGGGATGGACATGACGCCGTACTTGGCGGCCGTGGCCGGGTTCTCGTCGATGTTGAGCTTGACGATCTCGATCTCGTCGCCGTGCTCGGCAGCGATGGCTTCCAGGGAGGGTGCGATCTGGCGGCACGGACCGCACCAGGCGGCCCAGAAGTCCACCAGTACCGGCTTCTCGCTCTTCAGGACTACCTCGTCGAAGGAGTCGTCGGTCACGTTCTTCAGGTCGCCGGCCACGGCGGCCTCCTTAACTTCTTAGGGGTGTGTGGGGTGAGAGACGTGAGTCAGACGGTGGCTGCGGCGGCCTTCTCGTCGTCGGCGAGCGCAGCGAGGAAGCGCTCGGCGTCGAGAGCGGCCGAGCAGCCGGTGCCGGCAGCGGTGATGGCCTGTCGGTAGGTGTGGTCGACGACATCACCGGCGCCGAAGACGCCGGTCGCGTTGGTGCGCGTGGAGGGGGCATCGACCTTGAGGTAGCCCTCGTCGTCGAGTTCGAGCTGCCCCTTGAAGAGCTCGGTGCGCGGGTCGTGGCCCACTGCGATGAACAGACCGGTTACCGCGAGCTCGGACGTCGCGCCGGTCTTGGTGTTCCGAAGGGTCAGGCCGGACAGCTTCTGCTCGCCCTGGATTCCCGCGACCTCGCTGTCCCAGGCGAACTTGATCTTCGGGTCGGCGAAGGCGCGGTCCTGCATGGCCTTGGAGGCACGCAGCGAGTCACGGCGGTGGACGATGGTGACGGACTTGGCGAAGCGGGAGAGGAAGGTTGCTTCCTCCATCGCGGTGTCGCCGCCGCCGACCACTGCGATGTCCTGGTCCTTGAAGAAGAATCCGTCACAGGTCGCGCACCAGGAGACGCCGCGGCCGGAGAGGGCGTCTTCGTTGGGCAGGCCCAGCTTGCGGTGCTGGGAGCCGGTCGTCACGATGACGGCCTTGGCGCGGTGCACCGTGCCGGCGGTGTCGGTGACCGTCTTGATGTCGCCGGTGAGGTCCACGGAGATGACATCGTCGGGGACGAGCTCGGCGCCGAAGCGCTCGGCCTGGGCGCGCATGTTGTCCATGAGGTCAGGGCCCATGATCCCGTCCGGGAAGCCCGGGAAGTTCTCCACGTCGGTGGTGTTCATCAGAGCACCGCCGGCGGTGACGGCGCCCTCGAACACCAGCGGCTTCAGCGAGGCGCGTGCGGTGTAAAGGGCGGCCGTGTAGCCCGCGGGGCCGGAGCCGATGATGATCACATTACGGACGTCGCTCACGGGTTTCTTCCTCGTCTCTGCAGACTGCCTACTGTCCACGCCTGATGGGGTCGGTTCAACGACTCTCACCCAACCCAACGGATCCTACGGGGGATGCATTCCCGACGTGCCGGGGCGGCGTTCCGGCCTGATTCTCAGGGGCGCGCGTAGGCGTGGATCAGCAGTAGTTTCGCTTTGGTGGCGGGCTTTTCCCGGACGCAGGCGGCGTCGACGACATACGCCTGGACGCGGGTCGCGTCGGAGGGGTGCGGCAGGACGACGAGGAAGGCGTCCGTGCCCTCGTAGGTGCCTTCTTCCACGGCGAGGGCCGCGGTCTTCCGTCCGATGCCCTGCTCCACACAGAGCGGGACGGACACGACGGGCGCACGCAACGGCGTTCGGGGTGACTCGGATCCGGGAGAGTCGTTCCTGGGCGTCGACTGGCTGTCGACGGAAGGCGATGCCTGCTTCTCGGCGTCGGTTCCGTCCGGACCCGATGATTTTGTGCCGGCACTCAGAAGAAGTGTCTGGACCTGGCCTTCGAGGGTGGACGGCGTGAAGGTTCCTGTGCGCTTTGCTGTGGAGCTGGAGCCGTGGTCCGTTGCCTTGAGGCTGGCATCCTCCTGGGACGACTGGACGTTCTGCAGCATGAAGACGCTCACGCCGACCACGGCCGCGCCGAGGGCGGTGCCGAGCACGGCGGTGCGGCGGCGGCGCCGGGCCGACCGGCGGCCGGGTCCGGTGTTCGCCCGGGGATGCCCGGCAGGGCGGTCCGAGAGACTGGGCTCCGCGTCCGGCTTCTGCGCGATGGAAGGTTCTGTTTCACGTGAAACATGCGGCACTGCGCCGATGGGCGCCGTGGTGCTGAGAGCCTCGGCGGCGAGCGCGGTGTCAAGGCGGTCCACGACATCGTCGGGCATGTGCTGGGGTGCGGGCACGGTGCCGAGCAGCTCGCGGATCTCCACGAGTGAGGCATGGACATCGCCGCAGAGCTCGCAGTCGTCCACATGGCCCCGTACCTCTGCCGCACGTGACGGCGGCAGCAGCCCCTCCGTGAGATCGGAGATCTCCGAGACATCCGGGTGCTGGGTCGTTTCGGTCGTTGATGTCATGCGCGCCCACCTCCGCCCTTCACTGCAGCAGGATCGTCGCTTGTCCCCGCGTCCCTCGGCCCCGGTGCGGATGGGACGGATGCGCGCGGCGTCCGGTTCCTTGCCACGGCGGGTTCCTCGGCTCCTGCGTCCTCACTGCGTAGGTGGGTGAGCAGAGGAGCCAGCCGGGCTCTGCCCCGCGCGCAGCGGCTCTTCACGGTGCCTGTCGGTACGTCGAGGACGCGTGCCGCCTCCGCCACGGGGTAGCCCTGCATGTCCACGAGGACCAGGGCGGCGCGCTGCTCCGCGGGGAGAGTGGCCAGTGCGGCCAGGAGCTCGCGGTGCAGGTCCCGGCGCTCCGCCGGGGCCTCCGCGGACTCGTGCGGTTCGAGTAGCTGGTCGAACCGTTCGGTGTCATCGACCGGCGAGGTCTTGCGGGTGGCCGCCTTGCGGACCCGGTCGAGGCAGGCATTGACGGTGATGCGGTGCAGCCAGGTGGTGACGGCGGACTGGCCACGGAAGGTGTGGGCGGCCCGGAAGGCGGAGACCAGCGCGTCCTGGACGGCGTCGGCGGCTTCCTCACGATCGCCCAGGGTCCGCAGTGCCACGGCCCACAGCCGGTCGCGGTGGCGTCGTACGAGCTCGCCGAAGGCGTCGGGTTCACCGGCCACATGGCGAGCGAGGAGGTCTGAGTCGCTGAGTGGTTCCGACGGCTCGGCGGCCACCTCCCCTCCCTCCCTCTCTGCGTCAAGGTGCGTCTGTCTATCACGATTCGAGTGGGCAGGGGCAGAGGGCGGAAGCCGAACAGTACGAGATCGACAGGCCGGCCCGGACGGTGCGCGAAAGGCCGGTGGGAGCGGGCTCCCACCGGCCTTTCGCGTCAGCCGAGTACCGAGATCTCCGAGATGCCGCCACGGAAGCCGTCGGACGTCCCGTCCGACGGCAGCTCCATGATGTGGATCAGCACGTAGCGGGTCCGTACGGGCTTGGCGAGGGATTCCTTCAGTTCGCTCCCCACCGTCGCGAGCTTGGTGAGGCGCTGAGGGAAGTCCGAGAGGGACGACGGGGCCGATGCGTTCGCATCGGCCGCGAGTGCTTCGACCTTCTGCCCGCTGCGGTACATCTCGACCTTGATGCCGTTGACGTCCTGGACACTGCCCAGATCGACGACTATGCCGCTGCCGTCCCGGCGGTTCGAGATGTTGCCGAAGTTGGCGTAGCCCTTGTAGCGGTAAGTGATCCAGGCAGTACTCGCATCGCCGTCGATGGCCTTAGGCGCGTCCTCCGGCTTCATCCCCGAACCGCTGGGCATGAACTCCGTCGCACCGGTTATCCGCAGCGGCTTGAGCGGGGCCGGAGGCTTGTTGTCGTCGTTCTCCGGGGTCGTCTGCGTGGTGTCGTCGTTTCCCGAGTCCTTGCTGAGGAGCGTCTCGGCGAGCTGCCAGCTGCCGAGGCCCAGTGCGGCGATGAGTAGCGCGGATACCGCCCACTTGAGGACCTTGCCGGTGCGGCTCTGGAGCGGGGCCGGGGGCACGGCGATCACCGGCTGCGTAGTGACACCGGGGCCGGCGGGCGGGCGCCCGTAGGTGCCCTGCTGGTAGGTCGTGCGCTGGTACTCCGGGGGCGCAGTGAAGGTGGGCTCCGGAGGGCGGATACGGGGCATCGCAGCGACGGCCTTGGCCAGTTCGTCCGGGGTGGTGCACGGCTGCTCCTGCCGGGAGGCAGTGGCGCCGTCATTGACGAGTGCGCGCATGGCGATCTCGGACAGGCCACGGTGGACACCGGCCCGTACCTGGTCCGGCGCGATCAGCCCCACACCCTTGGGCAGGCCGGACAGACCGTAGGCATCGGTCTCGTACGGCCAGCGCTGGGTCAGTGCGGCGTAGAGCAGGGCGCCGATCGCCTCGGTGTCCGCGCGCTGCGGGCCGTCGGCGGTGATACCCCTCAGTGCGGCGTTCACGGCGAGGCCGCGGATCCGGTACTGCCCGGTCGAGCTGCGCAGCACCGCGCCCGGGGTCAGCCTCAGATGCGCGAGACCCTCGCGGTGCGCGGCGGCCATGGCCTGGGAGACCTGGCTGACGAGCTGGTACGCGTCGTGCGCCTCCATCGGCCCCGCGGTCAGCAGCGAGGTGAGCTCGGTGGCGTCGGGAAGCCACTCGTGGACGACGTAGACGAGGTCGTCCTCCTCGACCGCGTCGAGCACCTGCACGAAGCGCGGATCGCCGAGCAGCGCGGAGGAGCGGGCCGCGGCCAGCACCGAGCGGGCTCGGGGGTGGTCGGCGGGCAGCAGATGGACGCCGACCGCGCGGCGCAGTTTCTCATCGACAGCGCGCCAGCTGCTGAACCCGTCCAGACGGGTGACGCACTCTTCGAGTCGGTAACGTCTGGCCAGTTTGTGCCCGCTGTGCAGATCAGGGGTCGGCAGAGTGGCCTCGGGGCTGATGCGCTCACCGTCCGTGTCCTGAGGCTCGTTGCCCGTTGTGTCCTGAGCTTTCGCCGTCCCGTCGGTCGTGGCCTCGTCCGCCTTGGCGGCCAGCGGTTCATCACCGCTGTTGTCGGCCACGTCGACGGCAGCCGTGCTACGTTCCGCCACCGTCGTTCCTGCCTCCCCATCCGTTGCGCGATGCCAGCCAGCCCTGCACAGTCACGCCAATTGTGCCCACACTCCGGCGTTATGCACGACACGCAAGGAGCGGTGATGGTTGTGCGGCTGTGATCCTCAGCGCCCGAGCCGCCCTCGGACCATGCCGACCATGCCGTTGATCTCTTCGATCCGCATCCGCTTGGCGGCGACGAAGAAGACGCCCAGCAGAACGGCCCCACCGCAGATCAGCGCGACGAGTGAGCCGAAGGCGCTTTCACCGAGGCCCATGAGAACAGCGAAGCCGACGCCGCCGCCGAGCGCCGCTGCCGGGATGGCGGCCAGGCACAGGCGGGCGTAGGTGCGGACGACGTGGGCGCCGTCCAGATCGCCGCCCAGCCGGTTGCGCAGCCGTCGCCACGCGATGCCCACGCCGACGGCGTAGGCGAGTCCGTACGCGGCAGCCATGCCGACCACGGCCCACTGCGCCGGCAGGATTACGTAGCAGAGAGCCGAGGCGGCCGCGTTGACCGCGGCGACGATGACCGTGTTGTAGAAGGGCGTCCGGGTGTCCTCGTAGGCATAGAAGCCTCGCAGCACCACGTACTGCACGGAGTACGGGATCAGGCCGAGACCGAATGCCATGAGGATGAAGCCCATGGACCGGGCCGCTTCGGTACCCGCGGAGGCATACAGCAGGGTGCACATCGGCAGGCCGAGGGCGAGGAACATGAAGGCCACCGGCACGATCGCCACGGCTGAGTTCCGCAGGCCCTGGGAGATGTCGTCGCGGACGGCGCCCGGGTCGTCGTCGTGGGCGGCGCGGGAGATGCGGGGCAGCAAGGCCGCCATGACCGACACGGTGATGATCGCCTGCGGCATGCCCCAGATGAGCTGAGCGTTGGAATAGGCAAGGAAACCGGTGCCGTCCTTGCCGGACAGTTTGCCCGCCGATGTCGCGAGCTGGGTGACGACGATTACGCCTGCCTGGTTGGCCAGCACGAACAGGACGGTCCACTTGGCCAGCTTGATCGTCTTGCCGAGCCCGTGTCCCTTCCAGTCGAAGCGCGGCCGGAAGCGGAAGCCGGCCTCGCGCAGGTACGGGATCATGGCCAGGGCCTGGACGATCAGGCCGAGCAGCGTGCCGATGCCCAGCAGCCGGACGCCCTCCGGCGGGATTGTCTGAACCCCCATCTGGGATTCGGCGGAGGTGCCGTAGACCCAGATGAACATGCCGAACGTGAAGATCATGACGATGTTGTTGAGGACCGGGGTCCACATCATCGCGCCGAACCTGCCGCGGGCGTTGAGGATCTGGCCCATCACGACATGCACGCCCATGAAGAAGATGGTGGGCAGGCAGTACCGGGCGAACGTCACGGCGACGCTGTTGGCGGCCGTGTCCCCGGCGATCGTGGGCGACATCATGTGGATCAGCCACGGAGCGGCGAAGACCGCGAGCGCGACGATCACACCGAGCGCGACCATCACCAGCGTCAGCAGACGGTTGGCGTAGGCCTCGCCGCCGTCCTCGTCGTCCTTCATGGATCGCACGAGCTGGGGAACGAAGACCGAGTTCAGCCCGCCACCGACGGTGAGGATGTAAATCATCGTCGGCAGGGTGTACGCGATGGTGAAGCTGTCGCCGAGAAGTGCCGCACCGAGCGCGGCGGTGATCACGAGGCTGCGGACGAATCCGGTGAGCCGGGACACGAGCGTGCCGGCCGCCATCACCGCACTGGACTTCAGCACGCCGGAGGCCCGGCCGCCGGACTTGGGCGGTGCGGGCGCCGGGGCCGGGGCAGGCTCGGGCTCGGCCGGGACGGGGGAGGGGCCTGCCGGGCCCTCCTGGTCCCGGAACAGGTGGGCGAAGGCGTCAGGCTGTTCACGGTCGTGGGATGCCTGGCTGACGAGATCGTCGACCCCGACGAACTGGGTGGTCGCCGGGTTGTCGCCGTACGGCAGGTGCCGCGACGGTCCGTCGGGCTCGGGGGGTGGGGTCTGTGCCCAGATACGCGGGTCGGGCGGGTACTGCGCCGCGGGCGGCTGCTGGTAGAGCGGCTGGGGCTGCTGGTAGGTGCCAGGGGGCGGCGGCGGGTGCGCGGCGCGGTCGTACAGCGCCTCGGTCACCGGATCCTGGACGGACAGGTCCTGGGCCCGGTAGGGATCGTAGGCGTACGCGGACTGCAGGTACGGATCGCGCGTCGGCGGAACCTGGTCCGGTGCGGGAGGGACCGGAGGCCCACCGGAAGACCCGGCTCCGCCCGCACCCTGACCGCGGTCATCGTCGTACGGCGCGTTCATCGAAACCCCACCTCATCGTCCCCGGCCGACCGGCCACGACAGACATCGCTCAACGTTCCACTTTCTCACCCGGGCCCGACGGTGCCCCGCTTTCCGGACCGGTGTCCGGCGTCGGGTCACTCGGCTGCTCGGGATCGCTGCCGTCGCCGCCGGCCGCACCACCGGCGTTGGCCCGCTTGCGCCGGGTGTACATCTTGATGCCTGCGAGGACCAGAAGCAGCAGCCCGCCGGCGATCACCAGCAGCACGGTCGGGGTGAGCTCGGAGACCTTCACGGTGAAGGTCATCTCTCCGCCGTACGGCGTGCCGTCCTCGGTGTAGAGCTGTGCGGTCATCTGCACCTGACCGTTGATGTTGGCCGCGGCGTCGAACTTCACGGACTGGCTGTGCCCGCCGGCGATCCGGATCGGCTGCTCCGCCACGGCCCCGCCGTTGTTCAGCTTGAGCCGGGTCGCGTTCTCCGACTTCAGCCGGAGGACCAGGTGGTCCACGCCCTGCAACAGCCTGTTCTGCACGGTCACCGGGATCGTCGCGCTGCGGCCGGACAGGGTGACGTCCGACTTCGAGATGAGCTGTACCTCGTTGATCAGACCCTGCAGGTAGGTGCGTACCGAGTCCCTGTACTGCTGGGCCTCCAGCGGCCGGCCGCGCCACGACGTCGACATGGACCGGTTGACTGCGTTGCCGAAGGGGGTCACCACGCGCTCCGGCCGGGCAAGGATGACCTGGAAGTTGTTGAGCGAGGCCTGGGTGGACTTGATGTCCTGGAACGCCTGGGTGGGCAGCTCCTGGCTGCGGAGCCGCTTCGGGTACTTGGAGGAGCCGGGGATGCTGGTCGTCGCGTCCGCGTCGGGCTTCGCCTCGGCCGCGTCGACGAGCCCGAGGGGCTGGGTCCAGCGTTCGTCGTCGAGGGAGTGCAGAGCGGCGGCCATCGACTGGGCCTGGGCGACCGTCGGCATCCGCTGCGGCGCGACGACGATGCTCCGTTCCTCGTCCGTGTCCTGCTCGGTCAGGGCGAGGGTCTGCGCGAGGAACTTCTGTACGGCGAGGGTGGACTTCCCCGCCTTCGACATATCGCCCTGGAAGGCCGTGGAGAGCCGGGCGTCGGCGACGACGGCGGTGGTACCACCGCCGATGGGACGGGCCGAGGTCGGCGTGTACGGGAGACTGCCGGTCTCCTGGAGGCTGTCGCTGCGGGCGATCACGTTGTGTGCGCCGGCCGAGGTGGCCACGTCGACGATCGACGGATCCACCGCCCCGTCGACGGGCCACGCGAAGTCGGTCGACGGCTTCACATGCAGGATGGTCTGCACCGTCGTCCCGGCCACATCCGTGGCGGTCTGCAGGTGGCCGAGGGTGCCCGATACGTTCTTGCCACGGTGTGCGAGGGACGCCAGATCGGGATCGGCGAACGGCAGCGCGACGACCTTTCCGTCCGACACCGCGGCTTCCAGCGAGGTCAGCCACTTCTTGGCGACGGCCTGGTTCTTCCCGGCGACGGTGGTGTCGCCGGACTTCACGCGGTAGTTCCGTGCCATCGCGTCGACGCTGGCCAGCAGATCCGGGTCGATGACCCATGTCACAGGCAGCTGGCTGCCCAGCGAGACCAGCTGTTCCAGGCGCCCGCCCGGCGCGAGTTCGGCGGCCAGGTCGTCATTCGCGAACACGGGTGTCTGCTGATCGTCGGAGCCCGTTTCGGCGGTGACGTGGGGCGACGCGATGAGCGGCCAGAGATAGGTGACCTTCGTCCTGGAGTCACGCTCCTCCTCCTGCCAGGGCAGGAAGGTGCGCTGGATCCCCAGCACGTGGTCGTACCGGGCCCGGGAGGTCTGCCCCGACAGCGAGACACCGAGCTGGTAGACGCCGTCGTCGCCGAGCCCCAGCTTGTCGACCGGGACGGACAGCGTGAAGTCCTGGCTGATTCCGGAAGAAAGCTTCGCGAACCTCACCGTGTACTTGCCGCCGAGCGGGGCGGGGTCGCTGCCGGGGACGTAGCCGGTGCGCTTGGCCGCGGCGTCGATCGACATCCTGCCGTAGAGCCTCGGCCCCACTCGCAGGTCGACCTCCGCTTGCGTGATCGTCTCCTTGCCCCTGTTGGTCACGGTGCCGGAGACAGTCAGCGTGTCCCCCTTCACCGGTGCGCTCGGAGCGAGAGTGTCCAGGGACACATCGACCGTCTCGGAGCCGGTGGGGGCCTTGGCGGTCCCACCGGCCTGCGCGGCGGACGCGGTCGGTCCGGCCAGCAGCACGGCGACGAGCGGCGCCCCGATGATCGTGGCGGCTGTGCGCCGCAGCCACCGGCGGGCAGGAGAGGGACCGATCCCCTGAATGTCTGCCGCCTCGGCCACGCGCCTACCCGTCCCTCGTCGTCGTCAGCTGGTGTCGATGGTTGTCGGTTGCTGCGTCCCCGCATGGTAACGATGTGCGCGAGTGCCAAGTGCTGGGGAGTCCGCTACGTGATCGGAAGAGTCTCGCAGGGCGGGACGAAACCAGGACGACCGGGCCGGTCCGGGCACGTACCCTTTTCTGTTGTGTCGAACGCCAATGAAGACAGCTCCCGTGCCCTGACCCAGGTGCAGCACCGCGCAGTCAGCGAACTACTGCGGGTGTCACCGGTCGCCGACGATCTCGCACGCCGTTTCCAGGATGCCGGATTCACTCTCGCTCTGGTCGGCGGCTCGGTCCGGGACGCGCTTCTCGGCAGGCTCGGGAACGACCTGGACTTCACGACGGACGCCCGGCCCGAGGCCGTACTGAAGATCGTCCGGCCGTGGGCCGACTCGGTGTGGGAGGTCGGGATCGCCTTCGGCACCGTGGGTGCCCAGAAGGACGGCTACCAGATCGAAGTCACCACATACAGATCGGAGGCGTACGACAGGACCTCACGCAAGCCCGAGGTGTCCTACGGCGACTCCATCGAGGAAGACCTCGTCCGTCGTGACTTCACGGTCAATGCCATGGCCGTCGCGCTGCCGCAGAAGGACTTCGTCGACCCTCATGGCGGTCTTGAGGACCTGGCCCGCCGCGTGCTGCGCACCCCCGGAACGCCGGAGGAATCCTTCTCCGACGATCCGTTGCGCATGCTGCGTGCTGCTCGCTTCGCCGCGCAGCTGGACTTCGACGTCGCCCCCGACGTGGTCACGGCGATGACGGAAATGGCCGGGCGTCTCGAGATCGTCTCCGCCGAGCGGGTCAGGGAGGAGCTCAATAAGCTGCTGCTCTCCGCCAACCCTCGCAAGGGTCTGGCACTGCTCGTCGGTACGGGTCTGGCACAGCAGGTACTGCCGGAGCTCCCCGCACTGCGTCTGGAAAGTGACGAGCATCACCGGCACAAGGATGTCTACGAGCACTCGCTGACCGTCCTGGAGCAGGCGATCGACCTGGAGGAGGACGGGCCCGATCTGGTTCTGCGCCTTGCCGCTCTCCTCCACGACATCGGCAAGCCCAGGACGCGGCGCTTCGAGAAGGATGGGCGCGTCTCGTTCCATCACCACGAGGTGGTGGGCGCCAAGATGACCAAGAAGCGGCTGACCGCGCTCAAGTACTCCAACGACACGGTCAAGGACGTCTCGAAGCTCGTGGAGCTTCACCTGCGTTTCCATGGTTACGGCGACGGCGAGTGGACCGACTCCGCGGTGCGCCGCTATGTGCGTGATGCGGGCCCGCTGCTGGAGCGGCTGCACAAGCTGACCCGCTCGGACTGCACCACGCGGAACAAGCGGAAAGCTGCCGCCCTCTCGCGGACCTATGACGGGCTCGAGGAGCGCATTGCGCAGCTGCGGGAGCAGGAGGAGCTGGATGCCGTCCGGCCCGACCTGGACGGCAACGAGATCATGAAGACGTTGGGTGTCGGTCCCGGGCCGGTGATCGGCAAGGCCTACGCGTTCCTGCTGGAGCTGCGGCTGGAGCACGGGCCGATGGAACACGATGTGGCGGTCGAGAAGCTCAAAACGTGGTGGGCCGCGCAGGGCTGAGGCGGCTGAGGCCTGATCGGTCGGAGATCGGAAACGGGTGCGGTCATGTTTCACGTGAAACATGACCGCACCCGTTTCGGTGGGGGCGCTGTTTCACGTGAAACAGCGCCCCTCGCCACAGCGCTTCTCACGTATGCCGGAGCGCCCTCTCGGTGCGGCTCCACCGGAACAGCGGCACGGCGACGACCGCATAGAGCACGGCCACTCCGATCACCACTGCGAACGACTGCCCGTCAGAAGGCAGCATCAGGGCGGAGACCGCGGCAGCGCCCACGAACGCCACGTTGTACAGCACGTCGTAGAGGGAGAAGACCCGGCCGCGGAAGGCGTCGTCCACCGAGGTCTGCACCACCGTGTCCGTCGCGATCTTCGCCCCCTGAGTGATGAGTCCGAGGACGAATGCCGCGACGAGTATCGGCGCGGGAACGAACCACAGCCCCAGCGCGGGTTCGAGGACGGCGGCCGCTGCCGCGCACACCGCCATCCAGCGGAACCGCCCGAGCCATCCCACCGCCCACGGTGTCACCACGGCCGCCGCGAAGAAGCCCGCACCCGATATCCCCACAGCCAACGCGAGGAGGGCCAGGCCTTCGGATTCGCTGTCGGACCAGGCATACCGGCACAGCATCAGCACCATCACGGTCAGTGCCCCGTAGCAGAAGCGGATCACGGTCATGGCGGCCAGCGCGCGGGTGGCCTGCTTTCGCTCCGCCAGATGGCGCAGCCCGTCGGCGAGCCCCCGAGCTGTAATGGCCAGAGCCTTCCGCAGCCGGATGCGGCTCCCGTCCTGATCCGGTCCGAGGAGTCCGGTGGCCAGACTCAGGGAGGCCAGTGCCGAAGCGAGGTAGAGCGCCGCGCTCAGCAGCACCACCGCAGCGTCGGAGTCGGCGAGCAGCAGCCGCACGATGAACGCGAGGCCGCCACCGGCCGTGGCGGCGAGCGTGCCCGCGGTCGGCGAGAGCGAGTTGGCCAACACCAGCCGGTCGCTGTCGACGACACGCGGCAGCGCGGCCGAGAGCCCGGCCAGCACAAAGCGGTTGACCGCGGTGACGCACAGCGCCGAGACGTAAAAGAGCCAGTCGGGTGCGGCGCCGAGGATCAGGAATGCGGTGCAGCAGGCGAGTGCGGCGCGCAGCAGGTTGCCGTACAGAAAGACCTGCCGGCGTGGCCAGCGGTCCAGCAGGACGCCGGCGAAGGGGCCGATGAGCGAGTACGGAAGGAGCAGCACGGCCATGGCGGAGGCGATGGCCCCCGCCGATGCCTGTTTCTCGGGGGAGAAGACGACATGCGCCGCCAGTGCGACCTGGTAGACGCCGTCCGCCGACTGGGAGAGAAGCCGTACGGCGAGCAGGCGACGGAAGTTCCGAAGGCGCAGGAGTACGCGCAGATCACCGACGACTGGCATGTGATCAAGGGTCACATACGTTGAGGGTCCCCGGGTGGATGACCCGGGGACCCTCAACGGTGCGGAAAGGAAGGAGCGTTGCCGCTCGTCACCGAGCCGCGTCGACGCGCCGTGTCCGGTCGCGTCAGTCGGTGACCTCGCCCTTGATGAACTTCTCGACGTTCTCGCGGGCCTCGTCGTCGAAGTACTGGACCGGCGGGGACTTCATGAAGTACGAGGACGCAGAGAGGATCGGGCCACCGATGCCGCGGTCCTTGGCGATCTTCGCGGCGCGGACGGCGTCGATGATGACACCGGCGGAGTTCGGGGAGTCCCACACCTCGAGCTTGTACTCCAGGTTCAGCGGAACGTCACCGAAGGCACGGCCCTCGAGGCGCACGTAGGCCCACTTGCGGTCGTCCAGCCAGGCCACGTAGTCCGACGGACCGATGTGGACGTTGTCCGCACCGAGCTCGCGGTCACGGATCTGGGAGGTGACGGCCTGCGTCTTGGAGATCTTCTTGGACTCCAGGCGCTCACGCTCGAGCATGTTCTTGAAGTCCATGTTGCCGCCGACGTTCAGCTGCATCGTGCGGTCCAGGATGACGCCCCGGTCCTCGAAGAGCTTCGCCATCACGCGGTGCGTGATGGTGGCGCCGACCTGCGACTTGATGTCGTCGCCGACGATCGGGACACCGGCCTCGGTGAACTTGTCCGCCCACTCCTTGGTGCCGGCGATGAAGACCGGGAGAGCGTTGACGAACGCGACCTTGGCGTCGATGGCGCACTGCGCGTAGAACTTCGCGGCGACCTCGGACCCGACGGGCAGGTAGCAGACGAGGACGTCGACCTTACGGTCCTTCAGGATCTGGACGACGTCGACCGGGGCCTCGGTCGACTCCTCGATGGTCTCGCGGTAGTACTTGCCCAGGCCGTCGTGGGTGTGGCCGCGCTGGACGGTGACGCCGGTGCTGGGAACGTCGGCGATCTTGATGGTGTTGTTCTCGCTCGCACCGATGGCGTCCGCGAGGTCGAGGCCGACCTTCTTCGCGTCGACGTCGAAGGCGGCGACGAACTCGACGTCCCGCACGTGGTAGTCGCCGAACTGGACGTGCATCAGGCCGGGCACCTTGCCGGCCGGATCGGCGTCCTTGTAGTACTCGACGCCCTGGACCAGCGAGGCGGCGCAGTTGCCCACGCCGACGATGGCTACGCGAACCGAACCCATTCCGGTTGCTCCCTGTGTGTAATGGATGTTCCCGATGAAGTCCCGCGGATCTGCGGGGACCTCACTTTGAGGTGTCGTCGGACGGATCCGGCAGGGTGTCACCCCGGTGCCGGGGCAGGCCGCCCGTCTCTCCTGCTGTGTTCTGCTGAGCTTCGCCCCCGGGCGAGGACCGTCGCTGATCCCGTCCCGACCGCTCGCTCTCGATGAGCTCGTTCAGCCAGCGCACTTCGCGCTCCACGGACTCCATGCCGTGCCGCTGCAGCTCAAGTGTGTAGTCGTCGAGACGCTCGCGGGTGCGGGCCAGAGAGGCCCGCATCTTCTCCAGGCGCTCCTCCAGCCGGCTGCGCCGGCCTTCCAGCACCCGCATCCGCACCTCGTGCTCCGTCTGCCCGAAGAAGGCGAAACGGGCTGCGAAGTGCTCGTCCTCCCAGGAGTCGGGGCCGGTGTGCGAAAGCAGCTCCTCGAAGTGCTCCTTACCTTCCGCCGTCAGCCGGTAGACGATCTTGGCGCGGCGCCCGGCCAGTGAGGAGGCGGGGGCGACCGCACGGCCGGCGGCGGGCGGAAGGACGGCCGGGGCTGTTCCCGGCTCCTCGATCAACCAGCCGTTGGCGACCAGCGTCTTGAGGCAGGGATAGAGGGTGCCGTAGCTGAAGGCGCGGAAGATCCCCAGCGACGTGTTGAGGCGTTTGCGCAACTCGTACCCGTGCATCGGGGACTCGCGGAGCAGACCGAGAACAGCGAATTCGAGGATGCCGGAGCGTCTGCTCAACTTCGCCTCCTCCTTCTCCGAGTGCTCTCGCAGAGCCCTGTGCCGAGCTGATGTACCGAGCTGATGTATCGACTCGATACATCATGACGATAGATCGGTCGTCGCCCTGGGACAAGAGGGGGCTTCGTGAACGGCGTCACATCGCGAATTCATAGGCACCGACTTGCGTTGTTTGGGGTGAAGTTCGGCCCTAGGAGGGTTTTGACCGTGCGTAGTCTGTGCGGCATGCAGACCACCGGGAACCGCGAGACGGCCGCGCGCGTCAGTCTTCGCGGACCAGTCGGAGGTACTGCGGATGAGCCTGTCGCAGGGCTGGGCCGTCATTCGGGGGGACCGGATCTCAGCCGCCGCTTCCAGGCGTTCTTGCCTGCCCGAGGAGTAGTCGTTCCATGAGCGAGCACCGTCGCAAATCGCCCCAACCGCAAGGTGGCGGGCGGGCAGCGGCCAGACGAGCCGCCCAGCAGTCCTCCGGACGCCGAGCCGCCCCGTCACGCGGAGTAAGTTCCGAGTCACCGTCCGAGTCGCCCTCCGGTTCGCGGGGCGGGGACAGCCCGTACGGCGGGCGTGCGGCGGCCAGACGGGCCGCCCAGCGCGGCGGCCGTGACGGCGGCGGTGGTGGAGGTGGCGGTCGTCGTCGCGGTGGTGGCGGTGACAGCGGATACGAGGGCCCGGGACGGGGGCGTGGCCGCGGTGGCCAGGGTCCCGTCAAGAAGCGCTTCATCGACTACCCGCGCGCCGGGAAGTACGGCGCGCGGCGCTGGGTGCCGTCCTGGAAGCTCGTCTCCAGCCTTTGCATCGGCTTCCTCGGCCTGCTCATGGGCCTGGCCGGCATCGCGTACGCGATGGTCACCACGCCCAAGGTGAACGAAACCGCGAAAGCGCAGAACAACGTCTATTTCTGGGACAACGGCAAGCAGATGGTCGCCACGGGCGGTGAGGTCAACCGTCAGATCATCGGGTACGCGCAGATCCCTGAAGCCATGCGGAACGCGGTCATCTCGGCCGAGAACAAGTCCTTCGAGCACGACAGGGGCATCGACCCCATGGGCATCGCCCGTGCTCTGTACAACATGGCGACCGGCGGCCAGACCCAGGGTGGATCGACGATCACCCAGCAGTACGTGAAGAACTCCTACTTGTCCCAGGACCAGACCCTGAGCCGGAAGTTCCAGGAAATCTTCATCACGCTCAAGGTCACCAACGAGAAGGACAAGAACGGGATCATCACCGACTACCTCAACATCTCGTACTACGGACGAGGTGCGTGGGGGATCCAGGCGGCGGCCCGTACGTACTACGACAAGGACGCCACAGAACTGAACCCGAGCGAGTGTGCGTTCCTGGCCACGCTGCTCAAGGGCGCCACCTACTATGATCCGGCGGGCGCTGCCGAGGTCGATTCCAAGCAGGCCACCGCGGCGAAGAACACCGTACGGGCCAAGAAGCGGTGGAAGTGGATCCTCGACGAAGAGGTCAAGGACAAGCGCCTCTCGCAGGCGGAGCGCGACAAGTACACCGAGTTCCCGATGCCCAAGCCGCCGAGGAAGAACGCCCAGCTGGGCGGCCAGACCGGATATTTGGTCGACCTCGCCAAGACGTACGCCATCAGCAACGTCAAGGGCATGACGGCGGAAAAGCTCGCCCAGGGCGGCTACGAGATCCACACCACCTTCAACCACAAGAAGGTCGACGAGCTCAACGCCGCGGTCAAGAAGGTCTACGACAGCAAGATCAAGCCGAAGGAACGTCCCGACACGGACACACACGTCGAGTTCGGCGGCGGGTCGGTGAATCCCAAGACCGGTGCCATCGAGGCGATCTACGGTGGTCAGGACGCGACCAAGCACTACACCAACAACGCCAACCCCACCGGTGCGCAGGTCGGCTCGACCTTCAAGCCGTTCGTGCTGGCGGCAGCGATGGAGTACGGCAGACGCGACCCCTTGAAGGGGGAGGACCAGGGTCTGTCGGACCGCGAGAAGGTCTCGCCACTGAGCATCTACAACGCCAACGACAAGTTGAAGATCAAGAAGTACAACGGCGAGATCTGGGTCAACGAGAAGGGCAAGGAGTGGCTGCAGACCAACGACGGCCATGAGTCGAGGGGCAACATCACCCTTCGCGAGGCGATGCAGCACTCCGCCAACTCCCCGTACGTACAACTCGGCATGGACGTCGGCACCGACAAGGTGAAGGACGTCGCCATTGCCGCCGGGCTCAAGGACGACGACACCATGGCGGATTCACACGTACCGTCGTTCTCCATCGGTACGTCCTCGGCGAGTGCGATCCGTATGGCCGGTGCGTATGCGACCTTCGCCGCCAGCGGTCAGCAGCGCGAGCCCTACTCGGTCACCGAGGTGAAGTACAAGGGTGAAGCCATCTACCGGCACAAGGACGTCACCAAGCGCGCTTTCGATGCCAATATCGCCGACAACGTCACCGACGTCCTGAAGAACGTCGTCGAGCACGGAACCGGTACCCCCGCGCAGCTTCCCGGCCGCGACGTAGCGGGCAAGACGGGTACGACGGACGGCAACAGGTCGGCCTGGTTCGTCGGCTACACCCCGCAGCTGTCGACGGCCATCAGCATGTACCGGCTGGACGACGACGAGAAGAACAAGGACCGCGAGTTCGAGAAGATGTACGGCACGGGTGGCGAGAAGCAGATCCACGGTGCCTCGTTCCCGGCCCAGGTCTGGCACGACTACATGGCGGACGCGATGAAGGGGCAGCCGATTGTGACGTTCCCGGAGCCGCAGCCGATCGGTGACAAGGTCTACGGCGGCGGTGCGCAGAGCCCCAAGCCCACGCCCACCGCCGTGGAGTCGCCCTCGCCGTCCGCCTCGCCGTCCGAGTCGCCCTCGATGACCCCGTCCCCGCCCGCTCCCGACCCCAGCGAAACCTGTCGCCCATGGGACAGGAACTGCCAGGACAGCAACGGCGGGACCAGTACCGGCGCTGCGAACGGCGGAGACGTCGGCGGTCCCAGCACCGACCCGTCGACGTCCGCCTCCCCACCGGACGGCGGAAATGGCAACGGAAATGGCAACGGCAACGGGAACGGCAACGGCAGCGGGAACAATGGCGGGATCTTCGGAGGTCCGGGCGGCTGACGCCCGTCCGCCCGCAGAGACCGGCGACCCGGTCCGGTCATGAGGGCCGCCGCACCACACGGTGCGGCGGCCCTCGTCGTTCCCGCTGCCCCGTACGGCAGGATGAGCGGCATGCCAAGCGCAGAAGAGACGAGTGTGCACGAGGAACGGCCCGTCGTACGGCCCACGCACCAGGACGAGATCGCCGAGGCCGGCAGCGAGCTGATCGGCGGGCGGTCGGGGCGCTGGACACGGCTCGGCAGCACGGCACTCACGCCCGTGGGCGTCATCGCTCTGGTGGCCCTCGGGATGTTCGTGCTGGGCATGGTGCAGAAGCTGCCCTGCTACAACTGGGCGTGGTTCAGGGGCGCCGGCTCGCAGTACACGCACGCCTGCTACTCGGACATTCCGCATCTCTACGTGGCACGTGGCTTCTCCGAGGGCCTCGTACCGTACTTCGACCGGCTGCCCGGCGACATGCAGTACCTGGAGTACCCCGTTCTGACGGGCGTGTTCATGCAGATCGCGTCCTGGCTGACGCCGGGCGGATCCATTCAGCACCGTGAGCAGATGTACTGGATGGTCAACGCGGGCATGCTGATGATCTGCGCCGTGATCATCGCCGTCTGTGTTGCCCGTACGCACCGGCGCCGCCCCTGGGACGGGCTGCTCGTCGCCCTCGCGCCGGCCTTCGCGCTCACTGCGACGATCAACTGGGACCTGCTGGCCGTCGCGCTGACGGCCGCGGCGGTGCTCATGTGGGCCCGGGGACGGGCAGTGGCGTTCGGCATCCTCATCGGGCTCGCCACGGCTGCCAAGCTCTATCCCGTGCTGCTGCTGGGGCCGCTCTTCGTGCTGTGCTGGCGGGCGGGCAAATGGCGGGAGCTCGGCCTGGCGGCGCTCGGGACGGCGGCGTCCTGGCTGGTGGTGAACCTGCCCGTGATGGCCTTCGCGCCCGAGGGGTGGAACAAGTTCTACACGTTCAGTGAGGAACGGGGCATCGACTTCGGTTCCTTCTGGCTGATCATCACCCAGCGCACCGGCAACACGATCGAAGTCTCGACCGTCAACGACCTGTCGATCCTGCTGATGCTCGTGCTGTGCGCGGCCATCGGCGCGCTGACGCTGATGGCGCCGCGCAGGCCGCGCTTCGCACAGCTGGCCTTTCTCGTCGTCGCCGCGTTCATCCTCGTCAACAAGGTCTACTCGCCGCAGTATGTGCTGTGGCTGATCCCCCTCGCCGCCCTTGCGAGGCCGCGCTGGCGAGACTTCCTGATCTGGCAGGCGTGCGAGGTCATGTACTTCCTGGGCATCTGGATGTACCTCGCGTACACGACGAGCGGGGACAAACACCAGGGGCTCCCCGTGGACGGATACCAGCTGGCGATCATCCTGCATCTGCTGGGCACGCTGTACCTATGCGCCGTCGTCGTACGCGACATCCTCATGCCGGAGCGGGACGTCGTGCGACGCGACGGGTCGGACGATCCGTCCGGCGGGGTGCTCGACGGCGCTCGGGACGTGTTCGTACTGCGGCGGGCGGCGCATCCGCCACGCCATGCCGTGCCCGCCGTGGAGGGGCCGCGGGTGGACTGGGGCGAGGCCCACGGTCCGGTCGCGGACTGAGACGGGGCGCTCTCCGGAGTCCCGGACAGCGCCCCTGCATGATCCGAACGAGCGGCCTTAGCGGTCGACGAGGCGGTCGAACTGGGTGGTCGTGTGGCGCAGGTGGGCCACCAGCTCGTCGCCCACCTTCGGTTCCTGCGCGTCCGAGGGAACGAACAGGATCGACACCTGCATGTGCGGCGGTTCGGCGAACCAGCGCTGCTTGCCCGCCCAGACGAACGGGGACAGGTTGCGGTTGACGGTGGCCAGGCCCGCGCGGGCGACACCCTTGGCGCGCGGCATCACGCCGTGCAGGGCCTTCGGGGCCTCCAGGCCCACACCGTGCGACGTCCCGCCCGCGACGACCACCAGCCAGCCGTCCGAGGCGGCCTTCTGCTGGCGGTAGCCGAAACGGTCGCCCTTGACGACGCGTGTGACGTCCAGAACGGCGCCGCGGTACTCCGTCGCCTCGTGGTCGCCGAGCCACAGCCGGGTACCGATGCGGGCGCGGAAACGGGTCTGCGGGAACTGCTGCTGGAGCCGGCCCAGCTCCTCGGCGCGCAGATGGCTGACGAACATGGTGTGCAGCGGCAGCCGGGCCGCGCGCAGCCGGTCCATCCAGCCGATGACCTCCTCGACCGCGTCCGAGCCGTCCGTACGGTCCAGCGGCAGATGGAGGGCGAAGCCTTCGAGGCGTACGTCCTCGATGGCGGCGTGCAGCTGCCCCAGTTCCTCCTCCTTGACCCCGTGGCGCTTCATCGAGCTCATGCACTCGATGACGACCCGCGCGCCCACCAGGGCGTGCACACCGTCCACGGAGGAGACGGACCGGATGACCCGGTCGGGCAGCGGCACCGGCTCCTCGCCCCGGCGGAACGGGGTGAGGACCAGCAGATCGCCGCTGAACCAGTCCTTGATGCGGGCCGCCTCATAGGTGGTGCCGACGGCGAGCATGTCGGAGCCGAAGCGGATGGCCTCGTCGGCGAGGCGCTCGTGACCGAAGCCGTATCCGTTGCCCTTGCAGACCGGGACGAGGCCGGGGAACTGGTCGAGGACGGATTTCTGGTGCGCCCGCCAGCGCGCGGTGTCGACGTAGAGGGAGAGCGCCATGGCCGGTCCGGAACCCTTCTGGTGGCTGCGGTGTGTGGGAGGTGTACGGAGTCGAAGTCCCATTGAAACCAATGAAGCAGGTTTCGTCAGTGGGACGACGCGTATCAGCGGCGCGACATGTAGATGTCGAGCGCCTTGTGCAGCAGCTTGTTGAGCGGGAAGTCCCACTCGCCGAGGTACTCGGCAGCCTGCCCGCCGGTGCCGACCTTGAACTGGATCAGGCCGAAAAGGTGGTCGGTCTCGTCGAGTGAGTCGGAGATGCCGCGCAGGTCGTAGACGGTGGCCCCCATGGCGTACGCGTCGCGCAGCATCCGCCACTGCATCGCGTTCGAGGGCCTGACCTCGCGCTTGTGGTTGGCGGACGCGCCGTACGAGTACCAGACGTGCCCACCGACGATCAGCATGGTCGCGGCCGCGACGTTCTCGTCCTCGTGCCGGGCGAAGTACAGCCGCATCCGGTTGGGGTCCTCGTTGTTGAGGGCCGTCCACATGCGTTCGAAGTAGCCCAGCGGACGCGGCCGGAAGTGGTCGCGTTCCGCCGTGATCTCGTACAGCCGCTGCCACTCGGCGAGCTCCGCGTAGCTGCCCTGGACGACCTCGACGCCGGCCTTCTCGGCCTTCTTGATGTTGCGTCGCCACAGCTGGTTGAAGCCCTTGTGGACGTCTTCGAGCGACCGGTTCGCCAGCGGTACCTGGAAGACGTAGCGGGGCTGTACGTCACCGAAACCGGCGCCGCCGTCCTCGCCCTGCTGCCAGCCCATCTTCCGCAGCCGGTCCGCGACTTCGAAGGCACGCGGCTCGATGTGGGTGGCCTCTACGTCGCGCAGCCGCTTCACGTCCGGGTCCTGGATGCCCGACTTGATGGCGGCCGCGTCCCAGCGACGGATGATGACCGGCGGGCCCATCTTCACGGAGAAGGCGCCCTGCTGCTTGAGATGCGCCAGCATCGGCTGCAGCCAGTCGCTCAGGTTCGGGGCGTACCAGTTGATGACCGGGCCCTCGGGCAGATAGGCCAGATAGCGCTTGATCTTGGGCAACTGCCGGTAGAGCACCAGGCCGGCGCCAACGAGCTGTCCGTTCTTGTCGAACCAGCCCAGGCTCTCCGAGCGCCACTCGGCCTTCACGTCCGCCCATGCCGGAACCTGCATGTGACTCGCCGCAGGCAGATTCTGGATGTAAGCCAGATGCTGCTCTCGGCTGATGGTCCTCAGGGTCAGGCTCATGCGGGGCGCTCCTCGGCAGGTGTGTCCCCATCGGTCAGGGGCTCCGGCTCTCGCGCCGAAGCCTACTGTGACCGGGGAGCGCCCCGTCTGGCCCTATGGGGCCTTGCCGGTCCGGCCTGGACGGGAAGGGACGGACAGGCAAGGCCCCGTCCCTTCCGGGCGCCGGGCCTCGCGGTACCGGCTGTATCCGGTTGTGTCCGTCTCGGATCAACCCACCACGCCGCCGAAGAGGCCGCCGTGGGCCATGCCCAGGAAGAACCCGATGGCGGACGCGCCCATGCCGATGATCAGGGGGAACCGTTCCCGTGTGGTCACCGAGATGTACTGCCCGTACGCACCCGTCAGGATTCCGACGAGTCCGGCCCACGAACTGACCAGATGCAGGTTGTGGAACATCGCCGTCACGAAGGCGAGCGCCCCGAGGAGAAGCGTCACCGCGACCAGGATTGTCTGGAGCGGATGGGGCCTGCCGTCCGTGGCGAGAAGAGAAACCCGGGGACGGGGACGGGATCGTGTGACCTGTGCCATGGAGACCTCCTGGGCCGGAAGGTGGCGCGATGTGGCGCCACTCACACCCGATGTGTCCAGATTGCGTCTCTTGGGCACCGGATTTCAACCGGAAGCCGGTGTGCGGGTACTCTGTATGGTCTGCACCGGTGTCTGCCCAGGCCAGCATGTCAGCCCCCTCTCGATGGAGGGTGTTGTCAGTGGCGGCTGTTTTACTCGGAGACATCGATGCTTACGCATCACGACCCTCCTGCCACGGAACGACCGTGGCCGCTGAGTCCAAAGGAGGTGGGTTCCACATGCGTCACTACGAGGTGATGGTCATCCTCGACCCCGATCTCGAGGAGCGCGCTGTCTCCCCGCTGATCGAGAACTTCCTCTCCGTCGTCCGTGAGGGCAACGGAAAGGTTGAGAAGGTCGACACCTGGGGCCGTCGTCGTCTCGCTTACGAGATCAAGAAGAAGCCCGAGGGCATCTACTCGGTCATCGACCTGCAGGCCGAGCCTGCGGTCGTCAAGGAGCTCGACCGCCAGATGAACCTGAACGAGTCGGTCCTCCGGACCAAGGTCCTCCGTCCCGAGATCCACTGAGCATCTAGCTCAGCGGTCATCGGGTTCGAGTAGCAGCAAGCAGCCAGAAGCAATCCCCGCCGAGAGGTTCACCCATGGCAGGCGAGACCGTCATCACGGTCGTCGGCAATCTCGTCGACGACCCCGAGCTGCGCTTCACCCCGTCCGGTGCGGCGGTCGCGAAGTTCCGTGTCGCGTCCACTCCCCGCATCTTCGACCGGCAGACCAATGAGTGGAAGGACGGCGAAGGCCTGTTCCTCACCTGCTCGGTCTGGCGGCAGGCGGCGGAGAACGTCGCCGAGTCGCTCCAGCGAGGCATGCGCGTTGTCGTGCAGGGCCGGTTGAAGCAGCGGTCCTACGAGGACCGCGAGGGCGTCAAGCGCACGGTCTACGAGCTGGATGTCGAGGAAGTCGGCCCCAGCCTCAAGAACGCCACGGCCAAGGTCACCAAGACCACCGGTCGCGGTGGTCAGGGCGGCCAGGGTGGATACGGCGGTGGCCAGCAGGGCGGCGGCAACTGGGGCGGCGGTCCCGGTGGCGGTGGCCAGCAGGGTGGCGGCGGCGCTCCCGCCGACGACCCGTGGGCCACGAGCGCGCCGTCCGGCGGTCAGCAGGGCGGGGGCCAGCAAGGTGGAGCCGGTTGGGGCGGAAGCTCCGGCGGTTCCGGCGGCGGCTACTCGGACGAGCCTCCCTTCTAGGGCGGCTCGTACCCCCACTTCTTGATCACACAGGAGAAACACCATGGCGAAGCCGCCTGTGCGCAAGCCTAAGAAGAAGGTCTGCGCGTTCTGCAAGGACAAGACCCAGTACGTGGACTACAAGGACACGAACATGCTGCGGAAGTTCATTTCCGACCGCGGCAAGATCCGTGCCCGCCGCGTGACCGGCAACTGCACGCAGCACCAGCGTGACGTCGCCACGGCAGTCAAGAACAGCCGTGAGATGGCGCTGCTGCCCTACACGTCCACCGCGCGATAAGGGAAGGGTGACCGAATCATGAAGATCATCCTCACCCACGAGGTCTCCGGCCTCGGTGCTGCGGGCGACGTCGTCGACGTCAAGGACGGGTACGCCCGTAACTACCTGGTTCCGCGGGGCTTTGCCATCCGCTGGACCAAGGGTGGCGAGAAGGACGTGGCGCAGATCCGCCGCGCCCGCAAGATCCACGAGATCGCCACGATCGAGCAGGCCAACGAGATCAAGACCAAGCTCGAGGCCGTGAAGGTCCGTCTGGCCGTTCGCTCCGGCGACGCCGGCCGTCTCTTCGGCTCCGTGACCCCGGCCGACATCGCCTCGGCGATCAAGGCTGCCGGTGGCCCCGACGTCGACAAGCGTCGCGTCGAGCTCGGCTCGCCGATCAAGACGCTCGGCGGACACCAGGTGTCCGTGCGTCTGCACCCCGAGGTCGCTGCTCAGCTCGGCATCGAGGTCGTTGCTGCCTGATTAAGGGCACAGCTCACCAGAGCAGGTGAAGGGCCGTACCCCGCGGGGTACGGCCCTTCACTGTTTCACGTGAAACGGGGCGTCGCCCGGTGGCTCAGCGGGTGGCGCCGGTGACGATCCACCGGCCCGACCGGGTGCGCAGCCAGAGTGTGGCCATGCGGACGGTCATCATCAGGGCCATCGCCCACCACAGTGCGGTCAGGCCGCCGCCGAATACCGGCACCAGCAGAGCCACGGGGGCGAAGGCAGCCAGCGTGACGAGCATGGCCCAGGCCAGATACCGCCCGTCTCCGGCACCCATCAGTACCCCGTCCAGGACGAAGACCACGCCCGCGATCGGCTGGGACAGTGCCACCACCAGCAATGCCGGGAGCAGTGTGTCCTGTACGGAGCGGTCGCTGGTGAACAGGGGGACGAACAGTGGCCGGGCAAGGACGATCAGTGCCCCGAACACCACTCCGGAAGCCATGCCCCACTGCACCATGCGGCGGCATGCCTCGCGTGCACCCTTGGCGTCCTCGGCCCCCAGATAGCGGCCGATGATGGCCTGCCCCGCGATGGCGATGGCGTCGAGCGCGAAGGCCATCAGGCTCCAGAGCGAGAGGATGATCTGGTGCGCGGCGATCTCGGTGTCACCGAGTCGGGCGGCGACCGCTGTGGCGATCAACAGGACGGCGCGGAGCGACAGCGTACGGACCAGCAGCGGAACGCCCGCCTGGGCGCTGGCTCTGATGCCTGCGGCGTCGGGACGAAGCGAGGCGCCGTGCCGGCGCGCCCCTCGCACCACCACGATCAGGTAGGCGGCGGCCATGGAGACCTGTGCGATCACGGTGCCCCAGGCCGACCCGGCGATGCCGAGGCCGGCGCCGTAGACGAGTCCCGCGTTGAGGGCTCCGTTGGCTGCGAAACCTCCGACGGCGACATAGAGCGGGGTTCTGGTGTCCTGCAGTCCGCGGAGTACGCCGGTCGCTGCCATCACGATGAGCATGGCCGGTATGCCGAGGCTGGAGATCCTGAGATACGTGGTGGCGTAAGGGGCCGCGGTGTCGGAGGCGCCGAAGATGTCCACGAGCCAGGGTGCTGCGGGGAGCGTGAGGGCGATGACGACGATGCCGAGCAGGAGGGCAAGCCAGATGCCGTCCATGCCCTGGCGGATCGCGGAGGCCAGATCGCCCGCACCGACCCGTCGCGCCACTGCCGCGGTGGTGGCGTACGCGAGAAAGACGAAGACGCTGACGGCGGTGGTCAGCAGGGCGGCGGCGACGGCCAGACCGGCCAGCTGCGGTGTGCCGAGATGGCCGACGATGGCGCTGTCGACCATCACGAAGAGCGGCTCGGCGACGAGTGCGCCGAAGGCAGGGACGGCGAGCGAGATGATCTCGCGGTCGTGCCGTCGGCGGCTGGGCGGAGAGGTTGCCGGGGCCTGGATCATGGGGGTCAATCTAATCTTCCACAGGTAATGGATGCAATGGCTATGCAGCCCTTACATTTACTCACGGTCGGCGTTCTCTCGTGTGCTGTTTGTCGTGATCTTGTGCCGACTTGAAAAGTTTTTCTCCCCCACAGCCCGTGGATGGAGAAAGCCCAGGTCAGGGCCCTGCTGGTCAGGGTGCTATGAGTTTGTCCACAGTGCTGTCCCCCGCTCCGTGCACAGGTTCCGCGGGGTTCTCCACAGCATCTGGTCGGTCGTCCACATGCCCTGTGGATAACCAGATTGGCTGACGGTGCTGAGCGGCCTACCGTGGTCCGGCGCCCGCACCCCGTTCCGGCCCTGGAACCCCGCAGAACTCGACGCACCGGAACCGGAGTCGGGCGTCTTGTTTGTCGGTGCTGTGCCGTAAGAAAGAGTGGCATGGCGAGGTCCGCGGAGCGGACGGGAGGAGGCGGCCCGGTGAGCATTCCCGAGCCTTTGGACGACCCCTGGGCCGACACCGGTCCCAGCGACCGTCTGCCCGTCACCCGCCAGCGCCGTGGCGAACGCGGGGACCGCGCGGAACAGCACGAACGCGGCCGGGAGAGCGGCGGATGGGAGGGCGGCTCCCCCGGTTTCGAGCGGGTGCCGCCCCAGGACCTCGATGCCGAACAGTCGGTCCTCGGCGGCATGCTGCTGTCCAAGGACGCCATCGCCGATGTCGTGGAGATCATCAAGGGGCACGACTTCTACCGCCCCGCCCACGAGACCGTCTACCAGGCGATCCTCGACCTCTACGCCAAGGGCGAGCCGGCCGACCCGATCACCGTGGCCGCCGAGCTGGTCAAGCGCGGTGAGATCACCAAGGTGGGCGGAGCTCCGTATCTGCACACCCTCGTCCAGTCCGTGCCGACCGCGGCCAACGCCTCGTACTACGCGGAGATCGTCCACGAACGCGCCGTCCTGAGACGGCTCGTCGAAGCCGGGACGAAGATCACGCAGATGGGATACGCGGCCGACGGCGATGTCGACGACATCGTGAACTCCGCGCAGGCCGAGATCTACGCCGTCACCGAGCAGCGCACCAGTGAGGACTACCTGCCGCTCGGCGACATCATGGAGGGCGCTCTCGACGAGATCGAGGCGATCGGTTCGCGCAGCGGCGAGATGACCGGGGTGCCGACCGGCTTCACCGACCTCGACGCCCTGACGAACGGCCTGCACCCGGGCCAGATGGTCGTTATCGCGGCCCGCCCGGCCATGGGTAAGTCCACGCTGGCGCTGGACTTCGCACGGGCCTGTTCGATCAAGAGCAACCTGCCCAGCGTGATCTTCTCCCTCGAAATGGGCCGCAATGAGATCGCGATGCGACTGCTCTCGGCCGAGGCGCGGGTGGCGCTGCACCACATGCGTTCCGGCACCATGACCGACGAGGACTGGACGCGGCTGGCCCGCCGGATGCCGGATGTCTCGGCCGCCCCCCTCTACATCGACGACTCCCCGAACCTCTCCATGATGGAGATCCGGGCGAAGTGCCGTCGCCTCAAGCAGCGCAACGACCTCAAGCTCGTGGTCATCGACTATCTGCAGCTGATGCAGTCCGGCGGCTCGAAGCGCGCCGAGAGCCGCCAGCAGGAGGTCTCGGACATGTCCCGAAACCTCAAGCTGCTCGCGAAGGAACTGCAGCTCCCGGTCATCGCGCTCTCCCAGCTGAACCGTGGCCCCGAGCAGCGCACGGACAAGAAGCCCATGGTCTCCGACCTGCGTGAGTCCGGATCCATCGAGCAGGACGCCGACATGGTGATCCTGCTGCACCGCGAGGACGCCTACGAGAAGGAGTCCCCCCGCGCCGGCGAGGCCGACCTGATCGTGGCCAAGCACCGTAACGGCCCGACGGCGACGATCACCGTGGCCTTCCAGGGCCACTACTCGCGCTTCGTGGACATGGCACAGACCTGAGCGCGGCCCCAGCTGTGGGGTCTCGCGATCCGTGGCGGAATCTTGTGGATTCAGGCGGATGCCCGGCGGATCGCGAGAAGCCCCAGGTCAGAAACTCGGGCTGGTCCGGTCGACGTGAGGAACCGTCATCATCGCGAGACGGCGGATGTCCGCCACGGCCTGAGACAGCGGACAACGTTCCTGTTCAGGGCCTCGGCGTCCGCCATCGGCGGCGAGACCCTACAGCTCGTGCACCGGCTCAGCCACCGTCCCGAAGTGTCGCCACGGTCGAGGTGCCGACTGCTGCTGACCGTCAGGACCGGCGAGCAGATCCGGGACCTGCTCGACGTCCTCCCCGACACCTTCGACAAGCTCCCGGAGACCTTGGACGTGGCGTCCAAGAAGGACATCGTCAGCCAGCTGGAGTGAATCGTTCCGGGTTCGATCGAGACTCCAGGTTCTGACTGTGCCCTGGGGTTTCGCGGTAGTAGCTGGTCTCGTATTCGGCGGGCGGGATGTGCCCTCTCTCACCGTGGAGTCGGCGGTGGCAGTACCAGTCGGAGCGGTGGCGGCGAAGCCGCGGTCCACGAGGTCCGGGGCTCGTTTCACGCTCGCGTCCGGCACCGTGGTGACCACCTGTTTGCCGCGGACCGTGCCTGCCGGCCCGAGCTTGCGCATGAGCCGCTCGACGGTGCACCGGGCCACCGTGTGGCCCTGCCGGTGCAGCTCGCGCCAGACCTTCCTCGCCCCCGTGGACACGAAAGTTGGCCTGATGGACACCGCTGATCAGCTCCTTGAGTGCGGCGTCGCAGCTGCCGGGCCGAGGGCCTGGCCAGGCGCTTCCCGGCCGCGTAATACGTGAAGGGGGCGATCTTGCAGGCGTGCTCGGTAAAGACCCCGCAGATCTCAAAAGCGGTCTGAGCGCTGGAGGGGACCGGCACCTCGGTGGTCGGGGGCTGCGGGAACTACTCGCCGATGAGTTCGCGGAGAGAGGAAGCAACTCGGGTGAAACATCCCGCCGCCCCCACCGCATCTAAATGGTGTAGGCGACTAGCCAAGGGGGGAGGGCGGCGGATGAGACGGTCCCAGGAGAGCGCCTTCCGGGAGTTCGCGGCGGTCCGCATGGGGCATCTGTTCCGTTCGGCGTGCCTGTTGACCAGCGGCGACACCTATCTCGCCGAGGATCTGGTGCAGGAGACGCTGGGGCGGATGTATGTGGTGTGGGGTAGGTCGTCGAAGCTCGGCAATCCGGCGGCGTACGCGCAGACCGTTCTTGTGCGTGTCTTTCTGGCGCACCAGCGGCGGCGTTCGGCGGGAGAGCGGCCGAGCGACGAGATTCCCGAGGTCTCGGAGACGGCCGCGCAGGGTGACGCCTCGCTGCGGCTCATGCTCCTGGACGCGCTGCGGAAGCTGCCGGCGAAGGACCGGGCGGTGGTCGTGCTGCGGTACTGGGAGGACCGGTCCGTCACGGAGACTGCGGACGTCCTCAACGTCAGCTCCGCAGCCGTACGCACCCGCAGCACCCGTGCGCTCGCCCGGCTGAGGGTGCAACTGGGCGGCAGCATCGGAGAGTTCGCCGCGCACTGATCAGCCCGACTGACTATGACGAGAAATGGTGGTGGTTTGGCATGTCTGGAACGCAGGAGGACCTGGACGCGTTCGAAGGCGGGCTCGGTGACGCGCTACGCCGCACCGGGGAGGTCTTCTCCGTGGAGGGGCGCCCGCTGGTGGACGGCGGCGTCGTGCGCGGCCGGCGGGGGTTGCGGCGCAGGCGGGTCGCGGCCGTGACGGGCAGTGTCGCGGCGCTCGCCGTTGTGGGGTTCGGGGCGTCGTACACCACGGGGGCGTTCGGCGGCGGCTCGGGGCAGGGTGGGGCGGGCGTGGCCGCGCAGCCGAAGGTACAGGAGACCGGCCCTTCGACGAAGTCGTCGCCCGGCAAGGGGCCGCAGCTCTCGGCGCAGCAGGTGATCGAGAGGTTGGAGGGGCTGCTGCCGGAGGGGAAGGTCAGCGGGCGGGCAGGGCGCGGTACGGCCGACCGGTTCGGGCCATCGGCGCAGCTCGTCTTCGACGATGGCGAGGGCAAAGCTGCGATCGGCGTGAGCGTCGGCGCCATCGACCCGGACGGCACGGAGGCGGAGCAACAGCTCGAATGCCCCGACAAGACCTTCGTGCCGTACGACTCCTGCCGGAACGAGACGCTTGCCGACGGTTCGCGCCTGATGGTGTTGCGCGGGTACGAATACCCTGACAAGCGCGTGGACACCAAGTGGTGGCACGCCTATCTCGTGACCCCCGACGGATACACGGTCGATGCCAGCGAGTGGAACGCGCCCGCAGAGAAGGGCGCCGCCGTTTCACGGGCCGAGCCCCCGCTCACTGTTGCGCAGTTGAAGGGACTCGTCACCTCCGACGAGTGGCGGCCCGTGATGAACGCTCTGGGAAAGGCGGCCCCGGAGCCGGTACAGCAGCCGCCGGCTCAGGGGCAGGACGGCCGGGCGATCCTGAGAAAGCTCAAGTCGCTGCTGCCCGTGTCCGCGAAGGTAGCCTCCGAGCGCGGTGACGACGGATACGCGTACGTCGTCGTGAATGACGGCAAGGGCGCGAGCCTGGTGCAGATCAACGTGCAGCCGAACATGTCGGACGTGGAGGGGGAGCTGTTCGGGGCCGGGGCGGAGGTGCTGCCGGACGGGACGAAGGTCGTCACGCAGCAGGGCCCGGGCGAGAAGGGCGGCGTGGGCGTGGTGATGTGGACCGCCGACACCATCCGTACGGACGGCCTCCGGGTCGTGGTGTCCGCGTTCAACTCCGGGTCCCAGAACGCGAAGGCCACACGGCAGGCACCCGCGCTGACCATGCAGCAGCTGAAGTCGATCGCTACGAGCGGGAAGTGGGCTGGAAAGTAGGACCGTGGGCAACGCGCCTGCTTGCGGTAGTTCGGGAGGCGGATCACCCTTCGGGGTCGCCGCCTCCCGCTTCGTGTTGCGTAGGTGAGCGTTGCGTGGCGCTGTTGCCTTGCCCGGGCGTCCTCGCAGCCGCTGTCGCAAACCGTCGCCACCCTGCTGGACGACACCGGAGCGCCCGCAGTTGGTACACCTGCGCGTACGCCGGCGCACAGCGTCCCCGCACACCCGGAGAAGCAGGCTGCTGCGCCCCGCGGCGTAGCGTCGCGCACTGCCTGTCGGCTGAACCCGCATGCCCGGGTTCGGCCGACGTCGTTCGCAGGGGGTCCGATCTGTGGGCACGGATGAACGGTCCCTCGACTGACGCTGGAAGAGCCGTCGTTATCGTCACGCTCGGTTTACTTCACCGCTCGTCGTGGTGGCGTAAGGAAATGCCATGTTCGTGAGACTGAGCGGTTCCCCCCGAACTGAGACAGCGGAAGAACCGCTGGTCAGCGAGCATGGCCGGTGCCACGAGCGGCGAGATCCTACAGCCCCACGGAGGAGCGCCTCGAACAGGTTCCGATGGGCCCGCACCCACAAGATCCGCCTTCGCCCGCGAGCCTTTCCGGTTTCGGACTGCTTGGCCCGGGCGCGCTCAGGACAGCGGGATGACGCGCGTGACCACCAGCTCCACCAGCTGGCTCACGGTGGCTTCGGTCGGGGAACCGCTCTCGGGGCCGGTGAGGACGGCGGGCAGGGTGAAGTGCTCCAGCAGCAGGCCCGTCATGGCCAGGTACAGGACCAGGAAGGCGTCCGCGTCGCCCGGCAGGCCCGCTGCCCGGTGGAACCGGGCGCTCTCGTCGACGTTGGCGCGGACGGTCTGCGTCAGGCGGTCGCGGAGCGCCGGCCGGCGGGTTGCCTCCAGGCGGAGTTCCAGCATGGCGAGGTAGCCCGTGCGGTCGTCGTCCATGCGCTGCACCAGCCAGCGCATCAGGTCGGCGACCAGCGCACGCGAGGGCGTCGGGCGCATGGCCTCTTCGACCTTGGCCGGATCGGGGGTCATCCGGACGGTGATACGGGCGGCCGCCTGCATGAACAGGTCGTCGCGGTTGGCGAAGTAGTTGGACGAGGTGCCCACCGGGACACCGGCGCGTGCATCGACGGCGCGGAACGTGAGTCCCCGCGCACCGTCGTCCGCCAGCACTTCGATGGCTGCATCGACGAGCGCTGTCCTGCGCTCGGGGTTCCTGGCCATGCGTAGGCCTCCCTCATCTTCTCTTCGGTTCTTTCGCGGAAAGGGATTGCATAACCACTACACATGAAGCACTCTAGTTGAAGTGGTTGCGGCTCCGATAGGCCGCGCCGGAACGGGGATCCTGTGCGCAAGCTGACCTACTTCATCGCCTGCTCCATCGACGGTTTCATCGGAGATCCGAGCGGTGACGCGTCGTCCTTCTACCAGTTCGTGGACGAGGAGTTCCTCGAGTTCCTGAGAACGCAGTACCCGGAGACGGTATCGACCGAGGGTCGCAAGGCTCTCGGCTTCCACGACGCCGCGAACCAGCGGTTCGACACGGTGATCCAGGGGCGGGCCAGCTACCAACTGGCACTGGACGTCAACATCACCAGCCCGTACGCCCAGCTCCGCGAACTCGTGGCTTCGCGGACCCTCAGGGAGTCACCCGACCCGAACGTCGAGCTCGTCTCCGACGACGTGGTCGCAAGGGTCCGGGAACTCAAGGCGGAGGACAGCGAGCTCGGGATCTGGCTCTGCGGCGGCTCCCAGCTCGCCGGAGAACTGATCGACGAGATCGACGAGCTGGTGATCAAGACATATCCGATCGTCTACGGTTCGGGCATGCCGATGTTCGGCTCGGATTTCGCGCCCACCGTGTTCGCGCTGGACTCGGTTCACATCTTCGACAACGGCGCCCTGGTCAGGTCCTACAGCCGGACGTGCTGAACGGGCGGTCGGGCGGCGACGACGGCGGTGGCGGGGCGTGGCTCAGGTGACGTGAAATGCGTTCGCCACAGCTCGGGTTCTGCGGGTAGTTGTTGAACATGACCACCCCATCTGAACAGTTGCTCCCCGGTACGCAGCGCGCTCTGCTGCACCGCATCGCCACCGCGCAATCGGAAGGCCGCGCGCCCTCGCTCGTCGCCGCGGTGCAGAGGCAGGAGCAGACCGTCTGGAGTGGCTCCCGCAGCTGCGTGGACGACCACGCCCCCGACGCCGACACACAGTTCAGGATCGGCTCGATCACCAAGACGTTCACCGCGGTGCTGGTTCTGCGGCTGCGCGACGAGGGGCTTCTGGACCTGGACGACCCGCTGGAGAAGCATCTGCCCGGCACGGGCGTCGGCGGAGTCACTGTTCACCAACTCCTGGGCCACAGCGCGGGACTGGGCGCCGAGTCGCCCGCCCCCTGGTGGGAGAGGACCCCCGGCGCCCTGCGACCCGAGCTCGCGGACGTACTCGGTGAGCAGACGAGGATGCACGTCCCGGGCCGCCGGCACCACTACTCGAACCCCGGCTATAGCCTGCTGGGCGCGCTGGTCGAGAAGGTGCGCGGGGCGGGCTGGGCGGACGTGCTGCGACGCGAGATCCTGGAACCGCTCGGCATGTACCGCACGAGCCCCCAGCCGCAGGCACCGCACGCGGGGGGCTGGGCCGTGCATCCCTGGGCCGATGTCATGCTGCCCGAACCGACCGAGGATCTCGGGCTGATGGCCGCGGCCGGCCAGCTCTGGTCCACCACCGGCGACCTTCTCCGCTTCGCGGCCTTTCTTGCCGAAGGAGACGACCGGGTGCTCTGCGCCGCCTCCGTGGAGCAGATGCGTGAACCGTCCGCGCCGATCGAGTCCGTCGACTGGGAGTCGCATTACGGCCTGGGTCTTCAGCTCGTACGGAGGGACGGCCGCACGCTCTTCGGGCACACGGGCTCGCTGCCCGGCTTCCTGGCCGCGTTGTGGTTCAGCGTCGAGGACGACGTGACGGCCGTCGTCCTCACCAACACCACGTCCGGGCCGATGATCGGAGATGTTGCCGCAGACCTCGTGAAGATCGTCGCCGAGGCCGAGCCGCGCATTCCGGACCCCTGGCGCCCCCTGCCCGAGGCGGACGCGGAGCTTCTCGCGCTGACCGGCCCCTGGTACTGGGGCACGCGCGCGAACGTCCTGCGACTGACCTCGGACGGTGGGCTGGAGCTTCAGCCCCTGCGAGGCAATGGCCGAGGTGCCCGTTTCACCGCACGGCCCGACGGAACTTGGGTCGGTCTCAACGGCTATTACGCAGGGGAGACGCTGCGCGTCGTCCGCAACGGCGACGGCAGCGTGAACCATCTCGATCTGGGTTCGTTCGTCTTCACGCGGGAGCCGTACGACTCCGCGGCGGCCATTCCCGGCGGTGTGGACGAAGGCGGCTGGCGAGGACTCGGAGCCTGAGTGCCACGCCACTTGAGAACGCCTCGTTGCCTGCGCAGCACGCAGCTGGCCCCTGCCGTTTCACGTGAAACGGCAGGGGCCGGTCCGACCCCGGTCACAGCGTGAGCTTGAAGCCCACGTGGCTGGCAGTGAAGCCGAGCCGCTCGTAGAAGCGATGAGCATCGGTCCGGGTTGCATCGGATGTCAACTGGACCAACTGGCAGTGCAGACGCCGGGATTCGTCCACGGCCCATTCGATCAGCCGGGTGCCGAGACCGCTGCCGCGTTCGGCGGCGTGGACGCGGACGCCCTCGATGACCGCGCGGGTCGAGCCGCGCCGGGAGAGTCCGGGGATCACGGTCAGCTGCAGAGTTCCGACGACGCGGTCCCCGCGCACGGCGACCACCAGGTGCTGGTTCGGGTCGTCCGCCAGCCGCTGGAACGCGGCGCGGTACGGGGAGAGGTCGTCCGGTGACTCACGCTGTGCACCGAGTGGATCGTCGGCGAGCATGGCCACGATCGCGGGGATGTCGGTGCGGGCCGCGGGGCGTATTTCCAGATCGCTCATGATCGGCACCCTACGCAGCCCATGCGCATGGCGGACTATTTTCCCGGCCTGTGCGGGGACCGGCCACGGTTGCGGGGCGACTCGTGCGACCGGTACGGGGGCCTTGAGCTCTTCGACCGCCCGGACGAGCGAGGCCGGCTCGGGGTTCCTGGCGGCTTCGTCGAGTGCGGCGCGCAGCGCGGTGTCATTGGTCGACCGGGCCTCTGCGAGCAGGGCGAGACCGGCCTCGGTGACGTCGGTGCAGATGCCCTGGCGATCGGTGTCGCAGAGGTGCCGGGGCAGCAGTCCGCGGTCCTCGAGCCGGGTGACCAGGCGGGTGGTGGCGCTCTGGCTGAGAACGACGGCGTCCGCAACCTGCTTCATCTGAAGATGGCCGCCTGGGCCGCTGTGCTGCCTGCTCAGGACGTCGAGGAGGGAGTACTCCCGCACGCTGAGCCCGTGCCCGCTCTGCAGAGCCCGCTCGATACGGGCCTCGATCTTCCCGTGGAGCAAGGAGAGTCGCGCACCAGCCCTGGGACAGGGCGGTCAGCGCGGGGGACTGGGCTTCGCCATCGTGCCGCCGCTGCAGAAGCGGGTGCCCGACCAGGCCTCCGGTGCTCCGACTCTCGCATCCGCCATCACCATCGGTGCCTTCAACCTGGGTAACGCGCTGTCGGCCCGGCTCGGCGGTCTCGTCATCGCAGCGGGCCTCGGCTCACCGCGCCCAACTGGGTCGGCGCCGTTCCGGCCGCTAGCGCCCTGGTTCTCGCGTTCGTCTCCAGTGCTCTGGAACATCGCACGGTCCCCCGGAGCCGACTTGTCGCCCGGCACAGTCCGGAACCGCTCGCGGCACCCACGGCCCACCACTGACGCTCTCACACCCACCAGGCACCGCATCGTGCCGCACCATGAAGTCACCCCATGAGCACCCTCACTGTCTCCGCCGCCCGCTGATGTTCCCGGACGCGGAAGTGCTCATCTCGGCGGCCGCAGCGCCGCCGATTCGCCGAGCCGGGTACGTCAGCCCATCGCCACGGTCAGCGGAGCGTAGCGACGGGTCCAGTCGCCCGGCAGGTCCGAAGTCCCATACGTCATCACCGTGGTTCCGGAGCCCGCCTGCAGACCGCACTCCTTGAACCAGGCGAGCAGGTCCGCATGGCGTGCGTCGATGTCCGCGCGCAACGGCAGATCCGTCGCCTCGGCGAGCGAGGTGACGAGGGCCTGAGCCGTGGCCGTGTCGGGCGCGACCAGCGGGCCGACCACATGCGTACGGTCGCTCGGCCAGGTCGTCGCGTAACCGACGAGCTTTCCGCCGGCCTCCGCGATCCGGATGTGGTCGGCATACGCGGGAAGCCGGGCGAGGACATGTGTCCGGTCCGTGCCGAAGACGTCCGCGTCCAGCCGGACGATGGCTTGCAGGTCCATTGCCGTGGCCGGACGTACGGCCGCGGCAATCACCGCGTCCCCGGGCGGCCGGAAGAACCCGGTGACCCGCTGGACGCGGCCCACGACCGAGAACCCGAGCTGTTCGTAGAGAGGTTGACCCGCAGATGTCGCGTACAGGCTGAGAGGCGTGTCCGCGGCCTCGTCCATGACATGACCCATCAGCAGCCGGGCCACTCCCTGCCGCGCGTACCGTTCGGCGACGAGCAGCACGCCGATGGCAGCCAGTCGCGGTCCGTAGGAGGTCACCACACAAGCGGCCATCAGGCCCTCGCCGCCGGGATCGTCCAGGCCGTAGCCGGTTCCTGCGGAGAGGAGCAGGCCCCACCGGTGCTCATCGCGTGGCCAGCCGCGGTTCTCGCAGAGGTCGGCGCAGGCGACCAGGTCGCCCGGGCTGAGACGTCGGACAGGCAATGCGGCGAGCGGACGCGACTGTGGGACGGTCATGAAGGTCAGGCTGTCCGACGCGTTGATCGTTCGTCCACTCCTTTACCTGATCCGGTATCGGATCAGGCTTCCCACAGTGGTCTGCTCTGCCTGGGCGGTAGCACGGGCATCGCGCCCATCAAGGCGCTCGTCGAGGATGTCGCCGAGCACGGCGACCGGCGACCTGTGGAGGTGTTCTACGGGGCGCGTACCGATCGCGATCTGTACGACATCGACACGATGATGCGGCTCCAGAAGACCTGTCCCTGGCTCGCGGTCGCGGCCGGTGGTCTCCACCGGCCCGGGAACGGCGGGCGGTCCGAAGGGGCTGCTGCCCGAGGCGGTGCGCGCGTACGGGCCGTGGCACGAGTACGACGCCTGTCTCTCCGGCCTGCCCGGCGTGATCCGCAGCAGTGTGGACGTGCTCAGGGGCATCGGCATGCCGGCCGAGCGCATCCGGCACGACGCAGTCGAGGAACTGGCGGCCACCGGCCCGCCTGACCCGAGGAGCAGCAGCCCACCGGCCACGCCCCACGAGCGGCAGCCGGTCAGCCCAGGTCAGGGGCATGCATCGCTCGTACGCCCTCGATATTGCCGTCCAGGTAGTGCCGCAGCGACAGTGGCACGAGATGAACCGCGGCGATCCCCATCCGGCTGAACGGCACCCGTACGACGTCGTACTCCCCGCAGGGGTCGTCGATCTCCGGGCCGTGGCGCCGGGACAGGTCCATGGACTCCAGCCGGCAGACGAAGAAGTGCTGGACCTTCACGCCCTTCACCCCGCCGCCCTCGATGTGCTCCACGGTGTCGACGAAGCAGGGAACCACATCGGTGATCTTGGCGCCGAGCTCCTCGTCCAGTTCGCGGTGCAGGGCGTCGACGACGGTCGCGTCCTCGGGCTCGACCCCGCCGCCTGGTGTGAGCCAGTACGGATCCACCCCGGGCTTGGTGCGCTTGATGAGGATGAGGTCGTTGCCGTCGAGCAGGATGGCGCGTGCGGTGCGCTTGACCACGGGACGTTCGGTCATGGCAAGAGCGTGGCCCACGGAACGGGTTCTGAAACACCTGACCCGTGCCGGGCCGCCCTGCGCTCACCAGGCGGCGGCGGCACGCAGTAGCCACTCATGCGCCCGCGCGATGTGCGGCAGTGGGAGCGTGCCGGTCCGCACGGCCAGGAAGTAGGTGCGCAGCGGGGGCACGGGGGGATCGAGGAGCGCCACCACCTCGCCCCGTTCCAGCGCCCCCTCGCACAGATAGCGCGGCAGTACGGCGATCCCGGCACCGGCCGCCGCGCATTCGAGGACCGCCCGGAGATCCGGTGCGATGACGGTTCCCGCGACGACGGGCCGGCTGTCGAACACGGCGGCCCAGTACCGGGAGACGAGCGGCAGGCTCTCGTGCACCTCCACGACCGGCAGCTGGTCCAGCACCACGGGCCCTTTGTGCCGCAGCGTCCCAGGTCCCAGCCGCCCGGCCCAGCGCGGCGCCGCGATCAGTACATGCTCCTCGTCGCACAGCGGCGTCGCGGTGAGCAGCTCACCGCGCGGACGGGCCGTGGCAATGGCCAGGTCATGGTGCCCGGCGGCCAGCCCCTTTAACGTCTCCTCGGCGTCGGCGAAGAACGAACTGCGCAAGGCCAGACCCTGGGCGATGAGCGGGGTGAGTGCCGGCAGGGCGCGCGACGACGTGAACTCGGGCGGTCCGGCCAGATGCAGGGTCCGTACGCCCGACTCCTCGTCGAGCTCGGTCTCGGCGATCTCGATCAGCGCGTCCAGATGGGGCGCTGCCCGGTGCGCGAGTTCGTCGCCGATGGTCGTCGGGGTCACGCCGCGGGCCCGGCGCAGGAAGAGCGGGCGGCCCAGCTGCCGCTCCAGGGTGCGGATCTGCGAGGTGACGGCGGGCTGGGAGAGGCCGAGCAGGGCGGCGGCCCTGGTGAAGGAGCCGGCTCGGTGCACCGTGACGAATGTGCGCAGCAGGGCCAGGTCCATGTCCTGTCCCCTCCAGCCCTCGCGATGCTTCGGTTCCGTACAACTATAAATATGTCGATAGGTCGCTGTCGCTACTGCGATTGGACACTGACGGAGAGTCAATTAGCCTTGTTCGGGTGGTTCTTCGTATGGGAACCAGGACGGTCCGAGCCACGAGGGGGGGAGGCTCGGACCGTCCGTACCGCCGGTGCCGGCTCAGCTCCCGCCGAGCGCTGCGTCCAGTGCCCGCTCCACGTCGGCCACCAGGTCGTCCGGGCTCTCGGCGCCGACCGAGAAGCGGATGAAGCCCTCCGGTACGGCGTCACCGCCCCAGCGCGCCCGTCGTTCCGCGGTGGAGCGCACGCCGCCGAAGCTCGTCGCGTCGTCGACCAGATGCAGCTCGGTCAGGAAGCGCTCGGCCCGTTCGCGGTCGGGCAGCACGAACGACACCACGGAGCCGAAGCGCCGCATCTGCCGTACGGCGTTCGGATACGAAGGGTCGGTGGGCAGTCCGGGATACCGCAGACCGGTCACTCCCTCGCGCTTGCCCAGCGCCTCGGCCAGGGTCAGGGCGGTGGCGCACTGCCGGTCGATCCGCAGCTCCAGCGTGGCCAGCGAACGGTGTGCGAGCCAGGCCTCCATCGGACCCGGGATCGCACCGACGACCTTGCGCCAGCGCCGTACCCCCGCTGCCAGCTCGGGATCGCGGCAGGTCACATGGCCGAGCAGGATGTCTCCGTGCCCGGTCATGCCCTTGGTGTCACTGGCCACGGAGAAGTCGGCCCCCAGTTCCAGCGGGCGCTGGCCGAGCGGTGTGGCGAGGGTGTTGTCGACGGCCACCAGCGTGCCGGCCGCGTGCGCGGCCCCGACGAGCCGGCGTACGTCGCAGACGTCGAGCCCCGGATTGGACGGGGTCTCGATCCATAGCAGCTTGGCGCCGTCGAGGACCGCCAGCTGGGCGTCGCCGCCGGTTGGTGCGGTCCGTACCTCGACGCCGTACGCCTTCAGCTGCTCACGCACCAGCGGCAGCGCCTGATATCCGTCGTCGGGCAGCACGACCACGTCGCCGGAGCGCGCCTGGGACAGCAGCACGGCCGAGACCGCCGCCATTCCGGAGGCGAAGACGGTCGTCTCGACCGGCTCGCCCGGCGCCTCCAGCTCGCCGATGGCGCGCTCCAGGTGGGTCCACGTCGGATTGGTGTCCCGGCCGTAGGTGTACGGGCCGACCGGTTCACCGGAGAGATGGAAGTGTGCGGCGAAGGCGGGACCGGGCAGCGTCGGCTCGAACTGCTGCGGTTCGGGCAGCCCGGCCCGTACCGCCCGGGTTCCGTCACCCATGGTGCTCATACCGTTCCTCACTTCCCTCCCCGGCGTGCCACCGGTCCGGACTGCACTGTCTCAAGAGGTGTCGGGTCAGTCCTCGTCGGGCAGGACCACGTTCAGTGCCCACGACACGATCGAGATGATCAGGCCGCCGAGTACGGCGGTCCAGAAACCGTGGACGTGGAAGCTCAGGTTGAACTGCCCGGCCAGCCAGGAGGTCAGCAGCAGCATGAGCGCGTTGACCACCAGGGTGATCAGACCCAGCGTGAGGATGAAGAGCGGCAGGGTGAGCAGTTTCACTATCGGCTTGACCACGAAGTTCACCAGGCCGAAGAGCAGGGCGACCACGATCAGCGTGAGTGCCTTGCGCCCGGTGCTGCCGCCGCTCAGCGTGATGTCCTGGAGCAACCAGATGGCCACGGCCAGCGCACCCGCGTTGGCGATCGTCTTGACTACGAAATTCTTCATGTGTCTGATCGTGGCAGACAGGATCGGTGGCGGACACCGGCGGAACAGAGGCAAGGGGCGGACGGGCCATGAAGGCATTCAGACTGGACGAGCTGGAGGCGGAACGGGCCGCGAACGACGGTGCGTATCTGCAGTTCGTGAAGGAACGGAACATGTCCGTCGGCCTGTACGCACTGGACGCCGGCGACCTTGACCCGCAGCAGCCGCACAAGGAGGACGAGGTCTACTTCATCGTCAGCGGCCGCGCCTCGATCACGGTCGGCATGGAAACCACCCAGGTGGGAAGAGGGAGCGTGGTGTACGTCCCGGCCGGGGTGGCCCACAAGTTTCACCACATCACCGAGGACCTGCGGGTCATGGTGGTCTTCTCGCCGCCGGAGAGCTGAGCCGCGCTCCCCGGAGGGCCGGGCTCCGGTATCAGGGATCCCTAGGGGGTCGATCAGGGGACTTCAAGGGCTGCGAGCCCCCGCCGACCCCCTCCGCGCGTCTAGCATCGAAGTATCGGAGCAGCGGAAACAGGAACTCACAGAGACGAGGCAAGGACGATGGCCGTGCGGGAGATATTCGCGGGGATGCCCTGGTGGGTGAAGTGGATCGCGGTGCCGGTCATCGCGATCGTTGTGTTCGGCGGTCTGATCGCCAGCGTGGTCGGGTTCGTGATCGGTCTGCTCTTCAAGGTTCTCGTCTTCGTGATCCTGGTCGGCGGACTCGTCTTCGTCGTACGCAAGTTCATGTCGTCGTCCTCCTCGCGTGGTGACTGGTAGGACGATCTGAAGACGGCCGGGGCGATTAGCCCAGCTGAGCTAAGCAGAAGACGAAACGCCCCCTCTCGCGGATGCTGCCGATATGGTGGCAGTCCGCCGCCACGGCCTGGGAATTAACTGTCCGTCACCACCCTGACCAGTGGTTTGTGCGGCATTCGGTCTGCGAACCCCAGTCATGCGGCGGTCTGTGGGGGCGGCCCCCACAGGCGGGCTGACCGCCCGTCACCATGCCTGGGGGTGACTGTTGACCACGGCATCGAGCACTGCTGTCCCGACGTTGATCGGTTCGGTTCAGCGAGCGCTGAGGCTGCTGGAAGCCGTGGGTGCCCATCGAGACGGGGCGCCCGCGAAGCAGTTGGCCAGGGAAGCGGGCCTTCCCCTTCCCACTGCCTACCATCTGCTGCGCACCCTGGCCCATGAGGGCTATCTGCGCAGGGAGAACGGCGTTTTCCTCTTCGGGACCGCCGCTGAACGCCTGGTCGGTGAAGGTTCCCTGCAGAATCGTCGCAGCAGAATGGCGGAGTCGCTGAGCCGCTGGCGCGACGTCATCGGCGCGCCGGTGTACTGCGCCGTCTACCGCGAGGGCGAGATCGAACTCGTCGCCGTCGCCGACACCCCGGTTACCCCCGCGGTGGACGAGTGCGCGTCCTTCAGGGAGACCGGGCACGCCCATGCCATCGGTCAGTGTCTGCTGAGCCGGCTCGACGAGAAGGCTCGTGAGGATCATCTGGACCGGCACCCGGTACGGCCGCTGACCCGCTACTCGGTGAGGGACCGCGCGGCGCTCCTCGAGCGGTTGCGGTCGCTGGAACGAATGGAACCTGTCATCGAACGACAGGAGTACGCCTTGGGGACGGTCTGCGCGGCCATCCCGATCACTGCCGGATTCACCGCCGCCGCGATGGCCATTTCGGTACCCCTGGAGCAGGAAGACCGGTTGCTCCCCGCAGTCGAACAACTACGTGGCGAAGTGGCCAACCTCTTGCGTTCGTTCGTGTTCTCTATCAGTATCTGAAAAATCACTCCTTGTGATCTGCTATCGCGTGCACCACGATGGCGTCAATAGGGCCATGGGGGATCATTCCTGGCCAGATTCATCTACTGCGGGGTTGAACGATGCGCGAGTCGGTTCAAGCTGAGGTCATGATGAGCTTCCTCGTTTCCGAGGAGCTCTCTTTCCGGATCCCGGTGGAGCTCCGGTACGAAGTGTGTGATCCGTATGCGATCCGGATGACCTTCCATCTGCCCGGCGACGCCCCCGTCACCTGGGCATTCGGTCGTGAGCTGCTGCTCGACGGCCTCAACAGCCCCAGTGGCGACGGCGATGTGCACATCGGACCCACGGAGCCCGAGGGGCTTTCCGATGTACATATCCGGCTCCAGGTCGGCGAGGACCGCGCCCTCTTCCGGGCCGGTACCGCGCCACTTGTGGCCTTTCTCGACCGGACGGACAAACTCGTGCCGCTCGGGCAGGAGTGCACGCTGGGTGACTTCGAGGGCAATCTGGAAGAGGCCCTGGGCCGGATCCTCGCCGAGGAACAGAACGCCGGCTGAAGAGTACGGGGTCTCGGACCGGCCCGCCGGTCGAACGCGACACCTGCCGAATGGGTGAATCGCTCTCCGTGATGGAGGCGTTCAAGACTTCGCCCTACGACGGCGGCCTCTCCCGGCCCGTACGGGTGCTGAAGCCCCGGCTTCCGCGCCGAGCCCTGTGCGGTCCGCGGAGACGACCAGCGCGGCGAGCGCCGTCGTCACCGGCACCGAGGCGACCAGTCCGATCGAGCCGACCAGCGTTCGTACGATCTCCTCCGCCACCAGCTCGCTGTTGGCCACCGTCCCCACACTGCTCCGGGCGATCGAGAACAGGAGCAGCAGCGGCAGCGCCGCGCCCGCGTAGGCGAGCACCAGCGTATTGACGACCGAGGCGATGTGGTCGCGCCCGATCCTGATCCCTGCCTTGTAGAGCCCCCGCGCACCCATCATCGGGTTCGCCTGGTGCAACTCCCAGACCGCAGATGTCTGGGTGACCGTCACATCGTCGAGGACCCCGAGCGAACCGATGATGACACCGGCCAGCAGCAGGCCGCTCATGTCGATGCGCGGGTACAGGCCGTGGATGAGACCGGTGCTGTCGTCGGTGTTGCCCGTCAGGCTCGCCCAGCCGATGAAGAGTGATCCGAGCAGCCCGATCAGCAGGAGCGAGATCAGTGTGCCGATCACCGCGACCGAGGTGCGGGCCGTCAAGCCGTGGCACATGTAGAGCGCGATCAGCATGATCGCACTGGCCCCGATCACCGCGACGAGCAGGGGATTCGAGCCCTGAAGGACGGCCGGGAGGATGAACAGGGTCAGTACCGCGAACGACACGGCGAGCGCGACCAGTGCCATCACCCCGCGCATCCTGCCCACCGCGACCACGACCAGGGCGAAGACCCCGGCCAGCAGCGCCATCGGGAACTTCCGGTTCACATCCGTCACCGAGTACTGCAGATCATGGGGCGCGTCGGGGGCGTACGCCACGACCACGCCCTGACCCTGGCGCAACTGACGCGGTGCGTCGGGCTGGACAATCTCGACGAAGGCCCGGCCCTTGTCGTGGCCGGTCGTCACCTCGACGGTGGCCTTCTCGCACAGCCCCGGCCCGCTCCCCGACGGTGGGGTGGTCTCGCCGCTGATGGGCATCTGGGAGGCGTTCACGTCCTTGCAGTCCACCTTGTCGACCTTCACCACCTTCGCCTGCTGGGTCTGCCGGTCGAAACCGACACCGGTCCGATCGTGCGGGGGCGCGCCACCCGGCCAGAGCACCACCAGGCCGACGACGACCGCGGTGGCGAACGGGATGAGCGCGGCCGCGATGACCTTGCGCAGATGCTTCGAGACGGGCGCTGCGGGGCCATGGCTGTGCGAGTGGCCGTGCTGATGGCCTCGCGGTTCGGAGTCGATTTGGGGGGACGTCACCGGCCGATCATCGCAAGTGAGAGGGGCCCTCTGTTCATTGCGCCGGACGGGGCGCTAGCGTTGAGGGACCTTTGCACACGCGGGAGCTCGGAGCACCGGGCTGAGAGGGCGCTGATATCCGTACATCCGTACGGGACAGGCTGCGCCGACCGCCGAACCTGTTACCGGGTAATGCCGGCGTAGGGAGTAGGTCTCATGACCACAGCGGACGCACACACGCCTGCCTCGAACCAGAGCGCCGAGGCCGGGAAGTCCATCGGCTGGCACAAGGGATACGTCCAGGGCTCACGCCCAGACCTCCGGGTGCCGGTCCGTCAGGTGCACCTCACCAACGGCAAGGACGTGACGCTGTACGACACGTCGGGGCCGTACACCGATCCCACCACCGAGACCGATGTCCGTCGCGGACTCGCACCGCTTCGGGAGAACTGGATCACCGCGCGCGGCGACACCGAGGAGTACCCGGGCCGTCCCGCACGCCCCGAGGACGACGGGCTCAAGCACACCTCGCCGCGGGTGGGGTCTCCCCTGCTCGAGCGAAGCCGAGAGCTCGGGGAAGGACTGCGCAACCTCGACGCGGTCTTCCCCGGCCGGCCCCGGCTGCCCCGCCGCAGCCGGGACGGGCAGCCGGTGACCCAGCTCGCGTATGCCCGCCGGGGTGAGATCACCCCGGAGATGGAGTACGTGGCGATCCGGGAGAACGTCGAGCCGGAGGTGGTGCGCGAGGAGATCGCTGCAGGCCGGGCCGTACTGCCGGCCAACGTCAACCACCCCGAGATCGAACCGATGATCATCGGGAAGCGGTTTTTGGTGAAGGTCAATGCCAACATCGGCAACTCCGCGGTGACGTCCTCCATCGAGGAGGAGGTGGAGAAGATGACGTGGGCGACGCGCTGGGGCGCCGACACCGTCATGGATCTGTCCACCGGCCGCAACATTCACACCACCCGTGAGTGGGTACTGCGCAATTCCCCCGTGCCGATCGGCACCGTTCCCCTCTATCAGGCGCTCGAAAAGGTCGACGGCCGGGCCGAGGAGCTGACCTGGGAGATCTACAAGGACACCGTCATCGAGCAGGCCGAGCAGGGCGTCGACTACATGACGGTCCACGCCGGCGTGCGCCTGCCGTACGTCCCGTTGACCGCCCGGCGCAAGACCGGCATCGTCTCCCGCGGCGGTTCGATCATGGCGGCGTGGTGTCTCGCGCACCACAAGGAGTCGTTCCTGTACGAGCACTTCGAGGAGCTCTGCGAGATCCTCGCCACGTACGACGTGACGTACTCGCTGGGCGACGGTCTGCGCCCCGGCTCGATCGCCGACGCCAACGACGAGGCCCAGTTCGCCGAACTGCGCACACTCGGCGAACTGAACACGATCGCCAAGCGGCACGGTGTCCAGACCATGATCGAGGGCCCGGGCCATGTCCCGATGCACAAGATCAAGGAGAACATCGACCTCCAGCAGGAGATCTGCGAGGAGGCGCCGTTCTACACGCTCGGCCCGCTGACCACCGATGTCGCTCCGGCGTACGACCACATCACCTCGGGCATCGGCGCGGCGATGATCGCGTGGTGGGGCACGGCGATGCTCTGTTATGTCACGCCCAAGGAGCACCTCGGCCTGCCCAACCGCGACGACGTGAAGACCGGCGTCATCACGTACAAGATCGCGGCCCATGCGGCGGACCTCGCCAAGGGGCACCCGGGGGCGCAGGACTGGGACGACGCGCTCTCCGACGCCCGTTTCGAATTCCGCTGGGAGGACCAGTTCAATCTGGCTCTCGACCCGGTCACGGCACGGGAGTTCCACGACGAGACGCTGCCCGCCGAACCGGCGAAGACCGCGCACTTCTGCTCGATGTGCGGGCCGAAATTCTGTTCGATGAAGATCAGTAGAAGCATCACAGAGCAATTCGCCCCGGATCTTGCTGTGACCAGCGACGATGATGTTCAAGCGGGGATGCTCGCCAAGTCGAAGGAGTTCGCTGAGGCGGGCCACCGCGTCTACCTGCCTATTGCGGACTGATCTTCTGACGGCTGAGTGTCCCTCAGCACACGTAGGGGCACTCAGCCGTCACCAGCTTGCCACTTCACTGGGCCGTGAGCACTCGCGCCAAAGCAGCTCCTGGCCAAAGCCGCTCCGCCGCCCGCGTGGTAGCGTGCCGCGCTGCCCAACTTGACGCCGGAGGCATACATGGCCAGCTACGAAGAACACGAGCAAGCTGCCATCGACCTTTTGGCGCCGCTGAGAGGTGCCATGGGAGGAACAGTCCAGCCGGACTACCGCTTGCAGATGGCTCAGGTGGAGGCGCTTCTGGCGCTCGCCGCAGCCATAGCCGGCCGTCACCAGGGGGACGGAGCTCCGGGGCAGCCGCCGATCCCGAACGGCCCTGCTGGCTTCTGACGAGGAAGGCCGCCGAAGCTTCCATGCGGTGTTGGGCCGTGCGAGGCGAACCGACGAGGTCGCGTGCCCGCTGCGCGCCTGATTCGGTGGACAGGGACGGGGAAACAGAGGGAATAGCGGTAAGCGCTGGACTCATCTGCAGGTCGGCGTCCTGCCAGCTCAGCAGACATCCGCATACGAGATCTTCCAAACTGGTGATGAGGCTGACATCAACGCTGATGCACAGCGGCGAAAGTCGGCGTGCACCAGCAGCGTTCACTTTCGCTTCATTCCTGCTTCGGGCAAGAGCACTTGGTGGATGGACCCTAGGGCCCTGCGCGCACGACTGTTAGGTTGAGGTCCCTGTAGGGGGCATGGCGGGGTACTGCTGAGAGGCCGCGGTCCGCGAGAAGGAGCGGGGGGGCGTCGTGACGGGACCAGGAAGCGGCTACGCCGTAGGTTGGGGCACGCTCAGCCTGATCAACGCCGGCTTGGCACAAGGGAAGAACCGTCGGGGGCTGAACTGGTTCCTACTCTCCTTGATTCTCGGCCCCGTAGCCACGCTGCTGATCGTGTTGCTCGACGCCAAGGACTAAAGGCGATTCATGAGGCAGCCAGGTACTGATCCACGACGCGACAAGGCCGAACCAGGGTGAGACAGCCTTCATGCAGAAGGGGTGCCCCTAACCGAGGGACACCCCTTCTGACCAGCACGTCTCTGACCTGAGAAGGCGGTGGGATTCGAACCCACGGGGACGCTTTCACGTCCTCACGGTTTTCAAGAGGGTGCTGCGGGAAACCGCTACCTCGTGGCTGACCTGCGCGTACCCGGCCCTCTGGTGCCCTTACCGCCACCGGCGGTCCACACCTGGTCCACTGGCTCCAGGACCGGGTGAGTGGCGATCCAGATCGTTCACTGGCCTACACCCTCACCGAGCCCGATTCATCTCCTCCAGCATTCGCGCTGCATCAGCCTCGTTGATCTCCCATCGATCCAGGTCTCCGCTGACCTTGAAGAACGGTTCGAGTGCGGCAAGGGAGGGGCACCACCTGATCGGCCTACAGATGCCCGTGAGCCTGATCACGGACGCGCCGATCACCCAGGCACTCAACGGCGGCGGCCCGCTGGTCGAGGCACAGGATGCTGGAATGATCACCTTCGGCTCCGCGCCCCTGCATGGCGGCGAACTCCTCGACGCCATGACACCCGAACTGATGGACCTGATCCGCCCCGGCCTCTCACCTGGCGCCGCCGGCCTGCTGACCGCCGGTTCCTGCCCGGCCCTGGATGTCGTGCTGACCTCGGTCAGCAGCCTCGACCACTGGAACGATGCTGCCAAGGCTCTGGCCGCGCCCCTCACCCGCGAACAGCTCAGGAGAGTGACCGATGAACTTGCCACCGGATGAGGCCACCCGGACGCTGATGGAGGCCGCGCACCGACGGGCCGCCGAAGCGATCGGCCTGACCTGCACGGGGCCGATGGCGTGGGGCTTCGCGGGCTTCACTCTGGGCCGCCGGTCGGGCCCGTACTGGCTGCGTGTCAGCCGCAGCCTGGTGAAGAACGCCGGACGCAAGCACGGGCAAGGGATCGTCGGCGCGAATCTCCTGGTACCGCGCGACGTGCCGCGTCCGGTACTCCACGGAACGTATGACTGGGCGCAGGGTGAGTACGCCTTCGAGGCTGAGGTGCTCGACCTGGTGGAGCACCCAGTCGTCTCGCCCCGGAGCCCAGACCTCGTCCGCAACCCTGCCCTGCCCGAGCAGTGAGGGCTGCTGAGGCGGGCGCTCTATCGCCTGGCGGAAGTGGACGGGGCCAAGGAAACAGTGCGGGACGAGTGGATCGAGCGGGCTTTCCCCCAGTTCCTCGGCATCCCCGCCCCGTCCAAGATCGAGCGCGTCACCGGTCACGGCGACCTCCACTGGGGCAATCTCACCGGAATGCCGCTGACCCTGCTGGACTGGGAGCGCTGGGGCCGTGTGCCGGTCGGCTACGACCCCGGCCTCCTCCACGCATACAGCCTCCGCGTGCCACTCGTGGTCACCCGCATCCGCAGTCAGTTCGCTTCCGTCCTCGACATCCCCGCCGGCCGCATCGGCGAGCTGGCCGCACTCGCGGAAATGCTCCAGGCCGTGGCGCGGGGCTTCTACCCCAAGCTGGCGCCTCTCCTGCTGATCCGCGCTGAAGAGCTGACTGGGGTTCGTCCACCGGTCTCGGCCCCGGCTGAGGTCTCAGCCTGACTGCCACCCCATCCTGACCCCGGCACTCCTCCCCTGTGCCGGGGTCTTCGCGTTCTATCCCCCTGCCCCGTGGAAGCGCACCGCTGGCGGCTTCGGTCGGTGTTCTTCTCCCTGCTCTGACGGGCACTTCGGTGAGTTGCCCATGTACCGCCTTCAGGCGGTCACCCACACGGACAACGCGGCCGCGCTCGCCGTTCTCGTCAGGTCGGGGTTCGTCCAGGAGGGGATACGGCGATCCGCGTGTCTGCACCGGGGGCGCCGCCATGACGTCGCGGTGCTCTCACTGCTCCGCCCCGAGTGGGAGGCGCTGGCGCGCCCGAAGCCATGGGACCGCTGACCCACGCTGGTCCCGGCGCGCGGGCGCGTCGGCCGACGCGGTGTTCCTGGTGGGGGAACGTGTCCCCCAGGCCCTGTCAGTCCGGTTCATGCTCCGGGCCGCCGAAGTCGGGACTGGTGAAGTCCGGGCTGGTGAAGGTCGGGCGGGGGCCCGCCGCCGGGCCGTCGTCGGGGCTGGTGAAGTCCGGCCGGCTGTAGCCGATCTTCGGAATGCGGTGCTCCGAGCGGTGCGGGGTGCGTGCCGCGGGGCCGGCCGCGGGGTCGGCGAGCGCGTCTCTGAGGAATGGCAGAATGCCGCGCTCCAGCAGTGCGTGGCGCCACGCCTCCCTGGCACGCGCCACATCCTCCGGAAGCTCGCTCCCGGGATCTTCGGCGGGCTGCGACGTCGATCCGTTGCGCAGTGCGGTGACGAGCAGTCCGACGGCGGCGACCAGGATGGCGGCGGCCATGACCGCCGCGAAGAACCAGCCCGCGGCGACCATGGTGGAGGCGAAGGACGGAGGCGGGCTGAGCAGTTTCAGCAGATAGCCGGCCAGCAGGAATATGAACGCGGCGGTGCCGGCGAGCACGGGGGCCAGAACCGTGACGACAGCTCCTATGCCGGCGCCCGACTGGCTCTGAGGGTTCATACCGGACCCGGGACCGGCGTCCTCGTCCACTTCCTCGTCGGGTCCGCGCAGCTCTTCGCGGGCCTTCACATAGTGCTCGTACTCGGTGGCGGCCGTCGCGGTGATCAGCGCCGTGGCGTCCAGCGCCATGGTGCGCAGCTGCACGGCGTTGAGCCGCTCACCGACCGCGGCCAGATCCTGTCGTTCATGGGCATGGCGCAGTGCGTCGTCGAGGATCCGCTCGTACTCGGGGCGGTCCTCGGCCAGCAGGTGCGGAGCGCTGTTCATGTGCATCCCCCGATGCTCCGTTGGGCCTGAATGCCCGCTCGGACCGGGCAGTTGGGCGGAAACGGAGGAGAGCCTGCTACTGATACGCCGATGGTAGAGCGCCCACGGCACGGGGTGACAGGGGGTTTCCGTAAATAGGCCCGGTGGTCGGCGTGGTCAGGTCGTGAAGCGTCTTCCCGGATGGACGTCAGTCATGCAGAGGCAGTTGGACGACCAGTAGCTTTCCGGCCATGGTCACTCCGCCGTCCATGGCGATGGCGAGCCCGTCCGCGTACACGTGCGGGCCGTCGACCACGGGACCGGAAGCGTCCTCTCCGTCCTCCGAGCCGACCTCGCCGAGTAGGTACGGGATGGGGCTGTGACCGTGGACGATGCGCTGTCCGCCGTAGGCCGACAGCAGCTCCCGTACGGCCTGCGGCCCCGACTCGTCGCGGAAGGCGAACCGCTTCGTGAGCTTCCGGAAGAGGTCCCAGCACTCATCGGCGTCGTTACGCGTGAGAATGGCGTGCACGGTGTCGTTGACGTCCTCGATGGTACTGCCGTAGTCGAGGTATGCCGTCGTGTCGGAGTGGGTCAGCAGATGCCCGTCCTCCTCGACGATCGCGTCAAGCCGGGACATCCACTGGAGGTGGACGTCCTGGAGCCGCTCCATGTCGTTCTTCTGGCCGCCGTTGAGCAGCCAGGCGGCCTGGAAGGTGGCGGTGCCGGCGCCGGAGTTGACCGGGGTGTCGCCGAACCGCTTGGCGCCGATGAGCAGCAGTTCGTGATTGCCCATCAGGGCCTTGCAATAACCGCCCGCGGCCGCGGCCTCGGCGGAGAGGCGCATCACCAGGTCGATGACGCCGATGCCGTCGGGTCCCCGGTCGGTGAAGTCGCCCAGGAACCAGAGCCGGGCATTGCCCGCGGACCAGTTGCCCTCGGCGTCGATGAGGCCCTGCTCGGCGAGGGCGGCGTGGAGCTCGTCCAGATAGCCGTGGACGTCGCCGACGACGTACAGCGGTCCGAGCCCCGGCTCCGGGGCGGGCCGCGGGTCGGGGAAGGCCCGCACCTGGACGGTGTCACCGCGGTTGATCACCGGAAGGTCGCGTGCGGTGGGGGTGTACCCCTCCGGCAGCTCGTCTCCCGGAACGGCGTTGCCCGGATGCGGCGGTGAAGGCGGCACCGCAGTCTGCGCATAGGGCGGTACGCGGAAGTCACGCAACGTCGCAGTCCGCACCACGGGTTCCTGACCGGCCCCCTGTGTCATCGACCCCTCCACCACCGTCGCGCCGCCGTACACCTGACGGGCCCTGCTGGTCGGGGCGGTCCGCGGTGTCGTGCGCCCATCATAGGAATGCGAATCGTGCTCTGTGACGCACCAGGGGTGGTGAATCCCGGCGCACGTCAGGTTCACCGGTCGATTGGTCCGAAATCGCCTGATCAATCCCCGGTGGGGGAGCGAGGCGCACTGACCGTGGTGCGGGGTGGACGGCGTTGCGAGGACGTCCGGACGATGAGCTCCGTCGGTATGACCTGCTCCACCGGCCCGTCGTGTTGCACGCCTTCGATGGCGTCGATCAGGAGCTGGACGACCGCCGTGCCGATCCTGCGCGGCTTGAGCGAGAGGGTGGTGATGGGGGGCTCGGTCGTCGCGTACACGGTGGACTCGCTGCAGCAGACCAGCAGCAGGTCCTCGGGGACGCGCAGGCCGTATCGGCGGGCGGCGGCCAGCAGATCGGTGCCGTTGGGGTCGAAGAGCCCATAGACGGCATCGGGCCGGTCCGGGCGGGCGAGAAGCCGGTCGGCGGCGACTGCGCCCGCGCACGGGTCGTGGGCGGGGTAGGACTCGTACACCGGGTCCTGGCCCACGCGCTCGCACCAGTGGAGGTACGCGGTGGTGGAGAGACGGGTGTACGTGTCGGTGGTGGTGCCGGTGAGCAGGCCGATGCGGCGCGCTCCGGCGGCGGCGAGATGGTCGAGAAGGTCGAGCACGGCGGCCCGGTGGTCGTTGTCGACCCAGGCGGTGACCGGGAGGGTGCCGGCCGGACGGCCGTCCGAGACGACGGGCAGCCCCTGGCGTACGAGTTCCGTGACGACCGGGTCCTGGTCGGAGGGGTCGATCACGACGGTGCCGTCGAGAGCGACGTTCGACCAGACGTCGTGGCGTGAGGTGGCGGGCAGGATGACGAGGGCGTAGCCGCGGGCGAGCGCGGCGGAGGTGGCCGCTCTGGCCATCTCGGCGAAATAGGCGAACTCGGTGAAGGTGAAGGGTTCGTCCCCGTAGGTCGTCACGGTCAGGCCGATGAGGCCGGACTTGCCGGTACGGAGGGTTCGGGCCGCGGCGGAAGGGCGATAGCCCAGGCGCTCTGCGACCTCGCGGACATGGCGGCGGGTGGCGTCCGGGAGCCTGCCCTTGCCGTTGAGCGCGTCGGAGACGGTCGTGATGGAGACCCCGGCGGCGGCGGCCACATCCCGGATTCCCGCTCGTCCTTGCCGACCGCCGCGCCGGGGTGTCTCCGACCGGCTCACCTGGTGCTTTCCTGCTGCTGTCATGGCGAGCCGATAGTAGGGCTCGGAAGGGAGGTTGGCCCGGCCGCATATTCACTCATTGACAGGCACGTTTCTGCATGATCATGGAATATCAAATGCCTTGAAAAACAAGGGCATTGGCGAGACTGACCGTAGTGTGTCATGCATCGAACCCGATGGGCCTACTAAATGGTCGATGTTTCGAAGAGGTCTCATCTCACCTCTTCGAGGGACGCGCGCCACGGAGTGAGCCACCGGCGCGCGTCAGAGAGGGAAGCGCTCCCCCCGTCCACGGCCGCGCGGGACGAGGGGAGCTCCGGTCCCGGCCGCGCGGGGCGTTCGGGACGCTCCGGCCATTCGCAGCGGAGCCCAATCCTCATAAGGTGAGCAGTATTGATGTGTACAGACGGTCTAGGAGGACCTGCGGTGAGCGAGACGAGCCCCAAGCTGCGCGCCGAGCTGGACGGCGTCCCCGCCTATGTGCCGGGCAAGCCGGCTGCTGCCGGTGGACCGGTTGCGTTCAAGCTGTCCTCCAACGAGAACCCCTATCCCCCGCTGCCCGGGGTGATGGAGACCGCCCTGGCGGCGGCCGCGAACTTCAACCGCTACCCGGACATGGCCTGCACCGGTCTGATGAACGAGCTGGCCGACCGCTTCGGTGTGCCCGTCTCGCACCTCGCCACCGGAACCGGCTCGGTCGGTGTGGCGCAGCAGCTGCTCCAGGCCACCTCGGGTCCGGGGGACGAGGTCATCTACGCCTGGCGTTCCTTCGAGGCGTACCCGATCATCACGCAGGTCAGCGGTGCGACCTCGGTGAAGGTCCCGCTGACCGAGGGTGACGTGCACGACCTCGACGCGATGGCGGACGCGATCACGGACCGCACCCGGATGATCTTCGTCTGCAATCCCAACAACCCGACCGGCACCGTGGTGCGCCGGGCCGAGCTGGAGCGGTTCCTGGACCGGGTGCCGGGCGATGTCCTGGTGGTCCTCGACGAGGCGTACCGGGAGTTCATCCGCGATGCCGAGGTGCCGGACGGCATCCAGATCTACCGGGACCGGCCCAACGTGGCGGTGCTGCGGACGTTCTCCAAGGCGTACGGCCTGGCGGGTCTGCGGGTCGGTTTCGCCGTGGCCCACGAGCCGGTGGCGGCCGCGCTGCGCAAGACGGCGGTGCCCTTCGGGGTCAGCCAGCTCGCACAGGACGCGGCGGTCGCCTCGCTGCGTGCCGAGGACGAACTTCTGGGACGGGTCGGCTCCCTGGTGTGCGAGCGGGACCGGGTGCAGCGGACGCTGGCGGACCAGGGGTGGACCGTTCCCCGGTCCCAGGCGAACTTCGTCTGGTTGCGGCTCGGGGACCGTACCGCCGACTTCGCCGCGGTGTGTGAGCGGGCCGGTGTGATGATCAGGCCGTTCGCGGGCGAGGGGGTGCGGGTCTCGATCGGGGAGGACGAGGCGAACGACCTGTTCCTGAAGGTCGCGGAGTCGTACCGCAGGGAGCTGTAGAGCGGCGCAGGCCGCTTGCGGGCACCGGAAGGTCCAGGGCCCCGTACCTCGTTCGGCGAGGTGCGGGGCCTTCGCGTTCGGGGCCGGGAGGTGTCCGGACCGGGGTGTTCCGGGAGTGTCTGCTTCGGGGTGATTGATCGGAACATCCCAAGAGGGGTACCCCGCCCGAACGTCCCGAAAGTCCGTGCGCCATAATTGCTTGTGAATGTGAACGCGTTCACAAGCGTGTCCTGTTCCTCCCGTGATTAGTCGGATTTCAAGGGCAGACTGCCGCTGTGACTACGGCGACGTAAGGAGACGACGACGTGGAGCTAGCTCTGGCGCCGGAAACCCTGGCGCGATGGCAGTTCGGTATCACCACCGTCTACCACTTCCTGTTCGTCCCCCTGACGATCTCTCTCGCCGCGCTCACCGCCGGCTTGCAGACCGCCTGGGTGCGGACGAACAACGAGAAGTACCTCAGAGCCACGAAGTTCTGGGGGAAGCTCTTCCTCATCAACATCGCCATGGGTGTCGTCACCGGCATCGTCCAGGAGTTCCAGTTCGGTATGAACTGGTCCGACTACTCGCGGTTCGTCGGCGACATCTTCGGTGCCCCGCTCGCGTTCGAGGCATTGATCGCCTTCTTCTTCGAGTCCACGTTCATCGGGCTGTGGATCTTCGGCTGGGACAAGCTGCCGAAGAAGATCCATCTCGCTTGCATCTGGATGGTCTCCCTCGGGACCGTCCTGTCCGCCTACTTCATCCTGGCGGCCAACTCATGGATGCAGCACCCGGTCGGCTACCGGATCAACAAGGAGCGTGGCCGGGCCGAGCTCACCGACTTCTGGCACGTACTCACCCAGAACACCGCGCTTGCCCAGTTCTTCCACACCATCACCGCCGCCTTCCTGGTCGGAGGCGCGTTCATGGTCGGCATCGCCGCCTTCCATCTGGCGCGCAAGAAGCACATCCCGGTGATGCGGACCTCGCTGCGGCTCGGACTGGTCACCGTCGTGATCGCCGGACTTCTCACCGCCATCAGCGGTGACCAGCTCGGCAAGGTCATGTTCAAGCAGCAGCCGATGAAGATGGCCGCCGCCGAGGCGCTCTGGGAGGGGCAGAACTCGGCCCCCTTCTCGATCTTCGCGGTCGGCGATGTGGCCAAGGGGCACAACACGGTGGAGATCTCCATCCCGGGGGTACTGTCCTTCCTCGCGGATGACAGCTTCACCTCGTACGTCCCCGGCATCAACGACATCAACAAGGCCCAGCAGGAGAAGTTCGGCCCCGGCGACTACCGGCCCAACATCCCGGTCGCCTTCTGGAGCTTCCGCTGGATGATCGGCTTCGGGATGGCGTCCTTCGCCCTCGGCATCCTCGGACTGTGGCTGACGCGACGGAAGTTCATGCTGCCGACGGCGATGCGGACCGGTGAGGACGAGGTTCCTCATCTGGTTCTCTTCAAGAACAAGGCCCTCAGTCCGAAACTCGCCAGGTGCTACTGGATCCTCGCGCTCTGGACGATGCTCTTCCCGCTGATCGCCAACTCCTGGGGCTGGATCTTCACCGAGATGGGCCGTCAGCCCTGGGTCGTCTTCGGTGTGCTCCAGACCCGCGACGCGGTCTCCCCCGGCGTCTCGCAGGGCGAGGTGCTCACCTCGATGATCGGCTTTACCCTGCTCTACGCCGCGCTCGCAGTGATCGAGGTCAAGCTGCTCGTGAAGTACATCAAGGCCGGACCGCCGGAGCTCACGGAGGCCGACCTCAACCCGCCCACCAAGATCGGCGGCGACCATGACGACGCCGACCGGCCGATGGCCTTCTCCTACTGAGAGCAGAGGAGCTGAGAGATGGAACTCCACGACGTCTGGTTCGTACTCATCGCCGTCCTCTGGACCGGCTACTTCTTCCTGGAGGGATTCGACTTCGGGATCGGTGTCCTCACCAAACTGCTGGCCCGCGACCGCAAGGAGCGGCGGGTTCTGATCAATACGATCGGACCCGTCTGGGACGGCAACGAGGTGTGGCTGCTCAGCGCGGGCGGTGCGACCTTCGCCGCCTTTCCCGAGTGGTACGCCACTCTGTTCTCCGGCTTCTACCTGCCGCTGCTGATCATCCTGGTCTGCCTGATCGTGCGGGGTGTCGCCTTCGAGTACCGCGCGAAGCGGCCCGAGGAGAGGTGGCAGGCCAACTGGGAGCACGCGATCTTCTGGACCTCGCTCATCCCGGCGCTGCTCTGGGGCGTGGCCTTCGGAAACATCGTGCGCGGCGTCAAGATCGGTGCCGACATGGAGTACGTGGGTAACTTCTGGGATCTGCTCAACCCGTACGCCATCCTCGGCGGACTGGTCACGCTCACCCTCTTCACCTTCCACGGTGCCGTGTTCGCGGGGCTCAAGACGGTCGGGGACATCCGGGAGCGGGCGCGCAAGCTGGCGCTGAAGCTGGGACCGGTCACCGCGGTGCTCGCGCTCGGCTTCCTGATCTGGACCCAGATCGACAACGGCGACGGCTGGAGCCTGCTGGCGCTGATCATCGCCGCCGTCGCCCTGATCGCCGCGATCGGCGCGACCGCGGCGGGACGCGAGGGCTGGGCGTTCGCGCTCTCCGGCGTGACTGTTGCGGCCGCGGTCGCCATGCTCTTCCTGGCGCTCTTCCCGAACGTCATGCCGTCCTCGCTGAACGACGCCTGGAGCCTCACGGTCACCAACGCCTCGTCCACTCCGTACACGCTGAAGATCATGACCTGGTGTGCGGGGATCGCCACCCCCGTCGTCCTGCTCTACCAGGGCTGGACCTACTGGGTGTTCCGCAAGCGCATCGGCACGCAGCACATCGCCGAAGCGCACTGAACGCACCCGGGGCCTGTCCGGTGCTGATCCGCCGGGCAGGCATCCCGGACCTGTCCGGGATCGAAACGCCGGGCACGTATCCGGGGCCTGTCCTCGCCCGAACCACCGGGCACGCATCCGGGGCCTGTCGGGACCCGGAGCGGCGGACAGGCCCCGGCCCATCGACCGAGTTCGCTAGGGGCTGTTTCACGTGAAACCGATCGACCCGCGCCTGCTCCGCTACGCGCGCGCCACCCGCTTCTTCCTGGCCGCCGTGGTGGCGCTCGGAGTCGTCGGGGCGGCGCTGGTCATCGCCCAGGCCATGCTCGTCGCCGACGTGGTGGTGGGCGGGTTCGAGGACGGGCTGACCGTCTCCGGACTGCGGACCCCGCTGATCCTGCTCGCGGCGGTGGCGCTCGGCCGCGCGCTGGTCTCCTGGCTGACCGAACTGGCCGCGTACCGGGCCAGCGCCGCGGTCAAGTCCGAACTCCGCGGCCGGCTGCTGGACCGGGCCGCGGAACTCGGGCCCGGCCTGCTGAGCGACCGGCGCACCGGTTCCCTGGTGACGCTCGCCACCCGGGGCGTCGACGCGCTCGACGACTACTTCGCACGCTATCTGCCCCAGCTCGGACTCGCGGTGGTCGTGCCGGTGGCGGTCCTGGCCAGGATCGTCACCGAGGACTGGGTCTCGGCAGCGATCATCGTGGTCACGCTGCCGCTCATTCCGCTCTTCATGATTCTCATCGGCTGGGCCACCCAGTCGCGGATGGACCGCCAGTGGCGGCTGCTGTCCCGGCTCTCCGGGCACTTCCTCGACGTGGTCGCCGGACTGCCGACGCTGAAGGTGTTCGGCCGTGCCAAGGCGCAGGCCGAATCCATCCGCGCCATCACCTCGCAGTACCGGCGGGCCACGCTGCGGACCCTGCGGATCGCGTTCCTGTCGTCCTTCGCCCTGGAGCTCCTGGCGACCCTGTCGGTGGCCCTCGTCGCCGTCACCATCGGCATGAGGCTCGTGCACGGCGAACTCGACCTCTACACCGGTCTGGTGGTGCTGATCCTGGCCCCCGAGGCGTATCTGCCGATCCGCCAGGTCGGAGCGCAGTACCACGCGGCCGCCGAGGGGCTCTCGGCCGCGGAGGAGATCTTCTCGGTCCTGGAGACCGAGCCCCGGCGGGGTGGCACGGCGGACGTCCCGGAGTCGCTGCGGCTGGAGCTGGAGGGTGTGACCGTACGGCACGAGGGCCGCGGCGAGCCTTCGTTGGACCATGCCTCGCTGGTGGTGGACGAGGGGGAGACCGTTGCCCTGGTCGGCCCGAGCGGCGTCGGGAAGTCCACCCTTCTCGATGTGGTGCTGGGCTTCACGGCACCCGACGAGGGGCGGGTACGGGTCGGCGGCGTCGATCTGGCGACCCTCGCCCCGGAACGCTGGCGGGAACGGATCGCCTGGGTCCCGCAGCGCCCGTACCTCTTCGCGGGCACGATCGCGGAGAACGTACGGCTGGCCCGGCCGGACGCGGACGACGGCGCGGTGGCGGCGGCGCTGCGGGACGCCGGGGCGTACGACTTCGTGGCGGAACTGCCGGACGGCGCACAGACGCTCCTCGGCGAGGACGGTGCGGGCCTCTCCGCCGGTCAGCGCCAGCGGCTCGCACTCGCGCGCGCCTTCCTCGCCGACCGCCCGCTGCTGCTGCTCGACGAGCCGACCGCGAGCCTGGACGGCGAGACGGAAGCGGGGATCGTCGAGGCGGTACGGAGACTGGCGCAGGGGCGGACCGTGCTGCTGGTCGTGCACCGCCCGGCGCTGCTTCCGCTGGCCGACCGGGTGGTGAGACTGGAACCTGGAGCGACACTCCGGCCGGAGAAGCCCGAGGGATCCGTTGCCGTGCCACGTCCTGCGGACGCATCCGCCGCAGGACGTGCCGCGGTGCCGGAGCCCGAGACGCTGCGGGACACCGCGGCCCGCCCCGGACAGGTCCTCGCCAGGGTCCGGGAAGCTGCCGGGGCGCAGCGCGGACAGCTGGCACTCGCGCTGCTGCTGGGAAGCCTCGCCCTCGGCTCGGCCGTCGGGCTCATGGCCGTCTCCGGCTGGCTGATCTCCCGCGCCTCGGAACAGCCTCCGGTCCTCTATCTGATGGTCGCCGTGACCGCGACCCGCGCCTTCGGCCTCGGACGGGCCGTCTTCCGCTATGCCGAGCGCCTGGTGTCGCACGACGCGGTGCTCAAGATGCTCGCCGAGTTGCGCGTCGCGGTCTACCGCGGGCTGGAACGCATCGCGCCGGCCGGCCTGCGCCGGAGCCGGCGCGGGGACCTGCTCTCCCGGCTCGTCGCCGATGTCGACGCCCTGCAGGACTACTGGCTGCGCTGGCTGCTGCCCGCCGGGACCGCCGTCGTCGTGGGAGCGGCGACCGCCGGGTTCATCGGCTGGCTGCTGCCGGCGGCGGGCATTGTGCTGGCCACCGGACTGCTGCTCGCCGGAGCGGGGGTGCCCCTGGTCAGCGGCGCCTGCTCCCGCCACGCGGAACGCCAACTGGCCCCTGCACGTGCCGATCTGGCCACCCGGATCACCGATCTGCTCGGCGGGACCGCCGAACTGACTGTCGCGGGCGCCCTGCCCGCCCGCAAGGCGCGGACCCGGGAGGCCGATGGCGTCCTGACTCGCATCGCCGCCCGTGCGGCGACCGCCACCGCGCTCGGCGGCGGCCTCATCGCCCTGATCGGCGGCCTCACCGTCGTCGCCACCGCACTCGTCGCCCTTCCCGCCGTGCACGATGGGCGGCTCGCGGGTGTGGAGCTCGCGGTCGTGGTACTTACGCCGCTGGCCGCCTTCGAGGCCGTGACCGGTCTGCCGCTCGCCGTGCAGTACCGGCAGCGGGTCAAGCGCAGCGCGGAGCGGGTGTACGAGGTGCTGGACGCCCCGCCGCCCGTGCGTGAACCGGACAGCCCGGCCGGGACGCCCGCATCGCCCTTCCCGCTGGAGGTACGGGGGCTGTCCGCCCGGTACGCGGGAGCGGAAAGGGACGCCCTGGACTCCGTCGACCTGCGCCTGACGGCCGGTCGGCGGATCGCGGTGGTCGGGCCTTCCGGCTCCGGGAAGACGACCCTCGCGCAGGTCCTGCTCCGCTTCCTGGATGCACGGGAGGGGACGTACCGGATCGGCGGCGTCGACGCCTGCGTGCTGGAGGGCGACACGGTGCGGGGGTTCGTCGGGCTGTGTGCCCAGGACGCCCATATCTTCGACAGTTCCATCCGGGAGAACCTGCGGCTGGCCCGTACCGGCGCGACGGACGAGGAACTGCGAGCCGCCCTCGACAGGGCACGGCTGCTCGACTGGGCCGAAGCGCTGCCCGCCGGGCTCGACACTCTCGTCGGCGAACACGGCGCACGCCTCTCCGGTGGCCAGCGCCAGCGTCTCGCCCTGGCCCGTGCGATCCTCGCCGACTTCCCCGTACTCGTTCTGGACGAGCCCGCGGAGCACCTCGACCTGGCGACCGCGGACGCCCTGACCGCGGACCTGCTGGCCGCCACCCGGGGGCGTACGACGGTACTGATCACCCACCGTCTGCAAGGACTCGAAGCCGTCGACGAGGTGGTGGTGCTGGAGGCCGGCCGGGTCGTGCAGCGGGGCCCGTACGCCGATCTCACCGCCGAGGAAGGCCCATTGCGCCGGATGCTGGAGCGCGAGCGGGAGACCGAAGGGGTGGCCGAGGAGGCGCTGGGCGTACGGGCGTGAGCGGGAGAGCGCAGAGCTTCGGGGGAAGCCGTCGGCGCGCGGGTGTGAGCGGGATCGCGCAGAGGTTTTGAGGGGGCCGTCGGTGTGCGGGTGTGAGCGGGGCGGCACGGAAGTCGACTTTCCTCACCAATGAGGACTTTCCTCACTAATAGGCACTAACTAGTCTCGGGGTATGCCAGAGCCGGACCCGAAGGACTCACTCGAAGCCGCGACCCGGGCGACCCGCAGCCTGCAGGGCCTGTCCACCGAACTCACCGCCCGGGTACCGCAGCTGCTGGAAGCCATGCGTTCCGTCGGCACGGGCCTCGAACTGCACTCCATCCTCGACCGGATCTGCCAGACGGCGGCCGAACTCGCCCACTCCCGCTACGCCGCCATCGGCGTCGTCGACGAGGAGGGCGAGGGGCTCTCCGATTTCGTCACCTACGGAGTGCCGGACGAGGTGGCGCACGAGATCGGCCGCCGCCCCGACGGGCACCACGGACTGCTCGGCGCGCTGATCCACGACCCTGTCCCGGTGCGGCTCGCCGATCTGACGGCCGATTCCCGGTTCGCCGGATTCCCGCCCGGCCATCCCCCGATGCGGACCTTCCTCGGCGTCCCGATCCGGGTCCAGGGGGAGATCTTCGGAAATCTGTATCTGGCGGAGAAGAACGGCGGGGGCGAGTTCAGCGACTACGACCTGCACATGCTGCGGGTGCTCGCCACGGAGGCCGGAATCGCCATCGGCAACGCCCGGCTGTACGAGGCGGCACGCCGGCGTGAGCGGTGGATCGACGGGTCGGTGGCGGTGACCACCGCCCTGCTCTCCGGCGGTGACGCCGATGACGCGCTCTCCGTCGTCGCCGAACAGGCCCGCCACCTCGCCGCGTCCGCCGCCGGGATCGTGCTGCTGCCGGCCGAGGGGGGCGGCTTGGAGATCGTCGCCGTCTCCGCGGAAGACTCCTGCGCCCCGCTGGGGGTGATCATCGGGCCGGAGAGCCCGGTGGTGGCGAGGCTGCTGAGCGGCGAGGCGGTCTTCATCGACGACTCGGCCACCGATCCCCGCATGATCACCAGGCTCGCCCAGCACTTCGGCCCGAGCATGCTGCTGCCCCTGCGCAGTGGAGGACGGGTGCTGGGGGCGCTCGCCACCCCTCGCGCCCGGGGCGACAGGCCGTTCACGGAGACGGAACGGACCCTCGCCACCCAGTTCGCCTCGCAGGCCGCGCTCGCGTTGATGATGGCCGAGGCGCAGCGGGACCGGGAGCGGCTCGCGGTGTACGAGGACCGTGACCGGATCGCCCGTGATCTGCACGACCTGGTCATCCAGCGGCTGTTCGCCACCGGAATGATGCTGGAGAGCGCCCAGCGCCGGTCGGTCGTGCCCGAGGTGCAGACGGGTGTCGGCCGGGCGGTCGATGAACTGGACGTGACCATTCAGGAGATCCGTACCGCGATCTTCGCGCTGCAGCAGGAACCGGCCGAGGTGCCGTCCGGGCTGCGCACCCGCGTGCTGCGCGAGATCAACATGGCGGCGGTCCCGCTGGGGTTCAAACCCTCGCACCGTTTCCTCGGCCCGGTCGACTCGCTGGTCGGCGAGCTGACCGGCAAGAACCTGATCGCGGCGCTGCGGGAGGCGCTCTCCAACGCCTTCCGGCACGCGGAGGCCTCGTCGATCGATGTGGTCGTCGACGCGACCGTCGCACTGCCCGACGGGAGGGACGCGGTGCGGCTGTCGGTCGCCGACGACGGGGTGGGCATCCCGGAGGGCGGCCGGCGCAGCGGCCTGCGGAATCTGGCACGCCGGGCGGAAGCGCTCGGTGGCGCAAGTTGGTTCGGACCCGGCATCGGGGAGGACGGGGGCGGCACGACGGTGGTGTGGGAAGCGCCGATCTGAGGCCGCCGGGAGCTCCGGGGCCCGGCCCCGCAGGGGTGTCGGAGCGTGGGTTCCAGCGGTGCGCGTCGGCGTGGAGTATCGGGAGCAGCGCGCGCCTCAGCGCGGGGCGTCGGACGTCCGGTGCTCGGCGAGGATGCGCTCGATGACGACCGCGACGCCATCGTCGCCGTTGGCGGCGGTCCGGCCGGACGCGGCGGCGAGCGCGGCCGGGTGGGCGTTGCCCATCGCGTACGAGGTGCCCGCCCAGCTGAGCATCTCCACGTCGTTGGGCATGTCGCCGAAGGCGACGACCTCGGCGGGCGAGATGCCGCGCTCGGCGCAGCAGAGCGCCAGGGTGCTGGCCTTGGAGACCCCCGGGCCGCTGACTTCCAGCAGGGCCGTGGGGCTGGACCGGGTGAACGAGGCCCGGTCGCCGGCTGCCGTACGGGCCAGGGCGAGGAAGTCGTCCGGAGCCAGTTCGGCGTGGTGGGCGAGGAGCTTCAGTACGGGGGCGCCGGCGCCCGGTGTCTCCTCGTGGAGCAGTTTCTCCGCGACGGCGACGGTGGCACCCGGGTCCAGGTGGAAGGGCGGGTAGGCCGGCTCGTAGTGGATGCCGGTGGTCAGTTCGACGGCGAAGGAGGTGCCGGGGGCGGCGGCACGCAGGGTGTGCACGACGTCGAGGGCGATGTGGCGTGCCAGCGGGCGGACCTTGACGAGCTTGCCGTCCGCGTGCAGATCGGCCACCGCGGCGCCGTTCGCGCAGATCGCCAGGCCGTGGCCGTGGACATGGTCGCTGACGACATCCATCCAGCGCGCCGGGCGTCCGGTGACGAAGAAGACCTCGATCCCGGCCTCCTCGGCGGCGGCGAGCGCGGCGACCGTACGGTCCGAGACGGTCTTGTCGTCGCGCAGCAGGGTGCCGTCCAGGTCGGTGGCAATCAGCCGGGGAGCGGCAGGCGAAGGCGAGTCGGTAGCTGAGGTCACGGGCTCATTCTCGCGTACGACGGTGCACGGGCGTGCAGAGGGGCGCGCACATGAGGATGCGCGCCCCTGACCGGGGGACATGCCTGACGCATATGCCAGCAGGTCGGGTCCGAGTCGGTCCGCGAGGTCCGGGCCGCGCCGACCGGTCCGGTGCGGGCCGGCCCGTACTGGGCCCGCGGGCCGGCCCGCCCGGGCCCGCCCGGGCCGCTCGTGCTGGTCCGGGTGTCCGGTCAGCGGCCGAGCTGGGACAGGCCCTCGGTGGCGATGCGCTCGAAGATCTTCTCGTCCGCGGCGAAGTCGGAGTCGGGGACCGGCCAGTGAATGACGATCTCCGTGAAGCCCAGCGCGAAGTGGGTGCCCGCGAAGTCCACGAAGGCGTCGAAGGACTTCAGCGGACGGTCCGGTGTGAAACCGGTGAGAAGGATCTTGTCCAGCTCGGCGACATCCCGGCCGCTGGACTCGCAGGCCGCGCCCAGCTTGGTGAGCTGCCCGCGCATGGCCTCCACGGACTGCTCCGGGGTGCCCGCTTCGTACAGCTTCGGGTCGCCCGTGGTGACCCATGCCTGGCCGTACCGCGCGGCGAGCTTCATCCCGCGCGGCCCGGTGGCGGCCACCGCGAAGGGCAGCCGCGGCCGCTGCACACAGCCGGGGATGTTCCGGGCCTCGTTCGCAGCGTAGAACCGGCCTTCGTACGTCACCGAGGACTCCCGCAGCAGCTGGTCGAGCAGCGGTACGAACTCGTCGAAGTGATCAGCCCGTTCGCGCGGCGTCCAGGCCTCCTCGTCGCTCCGGCGCAGCGTCGTGGCATCGAATCCGTTGCCGCCGGCGCCGATGCCGAGGGTGACGCGTCCGCGGGAGACGTCGTCCAGAGTGATGAGGTCCTTGGCCAGCGTGACGGGGTGCCGGAAGTTGGGGGAGGTGACGAGAGTGCCCAGGCGCAGCCGTTGGGTGGCGGCGGCCGCGGCGGTGAGAGTCGGTACCGCGCCGAACCAGGGTCCGTCGCGGAACGTCCGCCAGGACAGGTGGTCGTAGGTGTAGGCGGCGTGGAACCCCATGTCCTCGGCGCGCTGCCAGAACTTCTGGCCCTCGTTCCAGCGGTGGATCGGAAGAATCACAGTGCTCAGACGCATGCCTCAGACGATACGCGGGGCTTTCCGCTGCCACGGATGTGCCGCCGGAGCCAGAACCAGGAAGCCGCGTCGGCGTCGCAATGGAGGCCGCTACGGTGGCTTCATGGACATGCCGGGCGAAGCCGAACTCGAAGCCCTGATCGACGAGGCGACTGTCGACGCCTATGGCGAGGACGAGCAGTTGACCGGTCTGTTCACCAAGATCGAGGAACACCTCGGCCTGCCCTTCACCACCGCGGTCCTCGGCGTCGAGGTGACCGTGCGCGGCATCGACCTCACACCGGACGGCCGGATCGTCACCCTGTGCTCTCGTGGCGGCATGCGGCAGTCGATCGGAATCCTGGAGCTGCCGCTGCCCGTCCCGGCGCCTGAGGGCTCGGAGTGGATCGAGGCATACCGTCACTGGGCGGGTTGAGGCCGGACACCTCACACTTCAAGCGGAACCGGTGTGCACGGAAGGGCTGGACATGGCTGACCCCGAAGAGGGCGCGAATCAGGGCGCCGGTGGACCGTCGCTGACGGATCTCATCGAGCGCAGTGCCACGTTGAAGGGGCGACTGGTCGCCTTCGCGCAGAGCGCCCGCTTCGACCGGTGGTTGACGCCCCTCCTACTGGAGGCCGCAGGGCCTGAACGGCAGTTGGACGAGGGCGAGGCGATCCGGATCACCGACCACTTCATCCTGCGATACCGCCTGCCGGGCGGCTCGACGGTGGTGGACCGGTTCGTCGCCGCACGGAAGGACTTGACCGCCTCCGACCGGGAGATGCTGCTCGGTTGGCGTGACCCGGTCGAGGGAGTCTTCGAGATCCGGCGCAAGGAAAGGGATGCCGTCGTCCTGCTCAACCTGGTCAACGACCTGGAATTTCGCACGTACTCGAATGTCGGGCCGACCGCGTTCCGTGGAGTGTCCAAAGGAGGATTTCTCCACACCTGCCTGGTACCCGTGCACTCGACAGGCGGGGCGTGGCTGGTGTCCGGGGCGATGTCGTACTACCCCAGGTCCAGCGCCGTCGAGATCGCCCAAACCGCCCTCCGCCTTGCCACCAGCCAGCCCGAGCTGGTCTTCCGCAACCCCGCGAAGATCGAGCAGGGATGGCAGCGGATGCGGGAGGACCGAGCCGCATTCATCGAGTTCTGCGGCAGCGACGAACTGGTCCTTCCGCCTGCCGAAGCCGAGGAACGACTCAACGCCTACTACCGCCGACGCCAGGAGGCAACTGTCGGCGGACAGCCCGGTCGTGCCCGGGGCAGGCGGCTCCCCGGCCTGGGCCTGCCTTTCTTCGAACTGCCGTGGGAACTCGCGGACTCGGACACCATCGGTGTCATCTACGATCGTGTCGACGGGCTCAACTTCTACGCGGACTACGGGATGCTGCAGGACCTCTTCGAGGACCCCGCCCTCGCAGGCCGCAGAGAGCACCAGGACCTGCTGCGCACGTACCTGCGCGAGGAGTCAATCACGCCACTGCCGATCCGCCGACTGGCCACCGCTCACCCGGAGGCGGCCGACGTGGTGTTCCGGAAGCTCCTGCGGAAACCCGGATTCACTTGGAGCGAGCACGGTGATGCGCTGCTGCGCCGGCGCAAGCCCTGGTACTACGAGAACGAGCCGCGCCCTGGGGTGTCCCTTATCGGCGACCGCCTGAGTGAGCTGCTCGGTGCGGGACGGCGCTGAGCGCCTGTGCGGAGAAGCCAACCGCTGGGCAGGCTGCGATGGGCGAACGAAGCCTGACCGAGGTGACGAGGGTGCGGCGCAGCCGCTGCGGTGAGGGTCGGTACCGCACCGAACCACGGTCCATCGCGGAAGGTCCGCCAGGCCAGGTGGTCGTAGGTGTAGGCGGAGTGGAACCCCAGATCCTCGGCGCGCTGCCAGAGCTTTTGGCCCTCGCTCCGGCGGTGGATCGGCAGAATGACAGGGCTCAGACGCATGTCTTGGACCTGACCATACGGGGCCAGAAACGGGTGGGTCCGCCTCCGCGGAAGCGCACAGGCCCTCGGCCCGCCGGTCGCCGGATCAGCCGCGGAATCTCAGGAACGCCGGCGGCACGGCAGCGGTGAGCCAGACTCCGTTGGCGCTGACGTAGAAGGTGTGGCCCGCGCGGTGCAGGGCGCCCGCGTCCACGGACAGGACCACGGGGCGGCCGCGCCGGGCCCCGACCCTGGTCGCGGTCTCACGGTCGGGCGAGAGGTGGACATGCGTGCGGTTCATGGGTCGCAGCCCCTCCCTGCGGATGGCGTCCAGCGCGCTGCCGACGGTGCCGTGGTAGAGGTACGCGGGCGGCTCGGCCGGCGGGAGGGCGAGGTCCACCGGGACGGTGTGGCCCTGGCTGGCGCGAATACGGCCGTTCTCGACGGCGAAGCGCTGTTTGTCGTTGACGGCAACTACATGGTCGAGCTCGCTCCGGGTGATCGGGAAGTTGTTGCGGGCCGTGGCGCGCAGCAGTTCGCCGATCGGCACCCGGCCGTTGGCGTCGAGCGTGATGCCGATCCGCGCCGGCTGGTGCCGAAGGTGTTTGGAGAGGTACTTGGACACCTTGACGGTGCGTCTTTCGTCCATTCCGTCAGAGTGCCCGTGGCGCTCGCTCACGCGCATCCGGATTTCACCTCGATTCACTACAGTAATTTTATTCGCTGTAGCAATTTCTGTCCACAGGTTTGATCCACAGCCAACTCAAGTTATCCACAGTCGAATTGGCGATTCTGTGGACAAGTGGCGGAGGAATCAATCGTTGTGAGTAATACACTTTACTTCGTTGGTAAATGAGGCAAGTGTGTCCAATGTCCGTGATTGCACCTCGCGTTCTGCCGCAGCTGCGATGAAGGCGGATACGTTCTCCGATCCAACCAGGCGTTGTACGGACCGAATTGTCTCCGGTGGCAGACCCACAGGGCACATGGCGGATGGCGAGGTTGCCGAGGTGAGCGGCCTGTCCGAGCCGAGGTGGTGTTCCAGATGCCGGGTGGCGAACACCCGCATCGCACGTGCCAGTTCGGCGTCCACCGTCTGCTGGGCGAGCGGGCGCAGCTTGCGCACCATCGTGGCCGCTTCCGCCGCGTCCGAGTCCGTCGGTGGGCGATGACCGAGATACCGCGCGAAGACGTGCTCGGTGGTGAACTCCAGGAAGCGTGAGGCGATGTGCTCGACCTGGCCGCGAAGCTCCCTCAGATGGCCGGAGATTGCGCTGAGAGGTACGCCGGCGGCGTGCAACTCGACTGCTACGGCCAGCTCTTGCGGGCTCGGGACCAGGAACTCGTCATCCCGCCCCGGTATGCGTTCGAGCACGCCGAGGTCCACCGCCTCGGCGACCGCCTCGTCGTCCGGATTGCCGCCGAACCTGGCGTTCAGCTCGGCCCGGGTGATCCGGTCGGCCTGCTCGTCCGTCCAGGGGCCGTGCACCTCGGCGACGAGCCCGAGCACCCCGCCCAGGCCGCGACCCGTGTCCCAGGCCTCCAGGAGTTCCTTGATGCTGGCCAGGGTGTAGCCGCGATCCAGCAGATCGGCGATCTGCCGGAGCCGGGAGAGGTGGGTGTCGCGGTACACGTTGGCCCGGCCGCGCCGTTCCGGCGTCGGCAGCAGGCCGCGGTCCTGGTAGGCGCGGATCGTCCGGACCGTGGCGCCGCTCGCATGCGCCAGGTCCTCGATCCGGTACTCGGCGGCGGCGGACCGGCCGGCCGCCGCCGACGAGTACCCGCGGCCGCTCACAGCGGCGGCTTCAGCCGGGCGATCCCGCGCAGCGCACCGGGGCTGAAACGGGACAGGAACCGGGCGCCGCGGGCCTCCGCGGTCACCGGCACGACGGCCTGGTTGCGAACCACCGCTTTGAGGATCGCGTCGGCGACCCTCTCCGGCGGATAGTTGCGGAGCCCGTACAAGCGGCTGGTCCGCTTCCGCAACCGCTTCTCCTCCTCGGCGTCGGCACCGGCGAAGTGCGTCGTCGCGGTGATGTTCGTGTTGACGATGCCCGGGCAGATCGCGCTGACTCCGATCGACCGGTCGGCGAGCTCGGCCCGCAGGCACTCGCTGAGCATCAGTACGGCGGCCTTGGAGGTGCTGTAGGCGGGCAGCGCCCGGGAGGGCTGATAGGCGGCGGCGGAAGCCGTGTTGACGATGTGGCCGCCCTGACCGCGCTCGGCCATCTGCCTGCCGAAGATCCGGCAGCCGTGGATGACCCCCCACAGATTGACGTCGAGGACGTTCTTCCAGTCCTCGCTCGTCGTCTCCAGAAAGGAGCCGGACAGACCGATCCCGGCGTTGTTGACCAGGACGTCGACGATGCCGTACTCGCCGGCGACCTTCTCGGCGAGCTTCTCCATCGCCTGTTCGTCGCTGACGTCGACCGCTTCGCCCCAGGCCGCCGGGGAGCCGATCAACCGGGCCATCTCCGCCGTCCTGGCCGCGCCCTCCGCGTCCCGGTCCACGGCCACCACCCGGGCACCCGCCTCGGCGAAGGCGAAAGCGGTGGCCCGGCCGATGCCCCCGGCCGCGCCCGTCACGAGGACCAGTTGTCCGCCGAACCGGTCCCCGTACGCCCCGGTCGGCGCGGTGTCCTGCACCGGTCGGCCCTCGGCCCGCGCCGACTCGTTGGCGGCGACGAACTCGCTGATCCAGGAGGCGATCCGGTCCGGCCTGGTGCGCGGCACCCAGTGCTTTGCGGGCAGCGAACGGCGTACCAACTGAGGTGCCCACAGCTCCAGTTGGTCGTACAGCTTCTCCGACAGGAAGATGTCGCCGGTCGGTGTGATCAGCTGGACCGGTACATGCGCATAGGCGTCGGTACGCGGTCGGCGCAGCCGGGTTCGGACGTTGTCGCGGTAGAGCCAGGCGCCGTGCGCCGCGTCGCTGGGCAGGGAGGACGTCGGATAGTCGCCCGGAGGCACCTTCTCCAGCCGCTGGAGGATCCGCGGCCACTGCCTGCCGAGCGGGCCGCGCCAGGCGAGCTCGGGCAGGACCGGCGTATGCAGCATGTAGACGTACCAGGACTTGGCGCCCTGTCCCAGCAGTTGGCCGACGCGGCGCGGGGTGGGCCGGGCCATCCGTTGCTTGATCCAGTGGCCGAAGTGGTCCAGGGAGGGCCCGGACATCGAGGTGAACGAGGCGATCCGGCCCTCGGTCCGCTTGACCGTGGCGAACTCCCAGGACTGGACCGACCCCCAGTCGTGCCCGACCAGGTGCACCGGCCGGTCCGGGCTCACCGCATCGACGACGGCCAGGAAGTCATCGGTGAGCTTCTCCAGGGTGAAGCCCCCGCGCAGCGGCTTCGGCGCCGTGGACCGGCCGTGCCCGCGTACGTCGTACAGCACGACGTGCCACTGATCGGCCAGCTGCCTCGCCACGTCCGACCAGACCTCCTTACTGTCCGGGTAGCCGTGGACGAGCACGACCGTCGGCCGTGACTCGTCACCCAACTCGGCGACGCACAGCTCGATTCCGCCCGTACGGACCCGGCGCTCGCGCGCCCCCGGCAGACTCTGCGGACTCATGCCGTCACCCTCTCCTCGGCCCAGCGCCGCACATGCGGCAGATCGTCGTCCAGCCAGAAGGCGCTCTGTTCGGGGTCCTTGGAGTCGGTGACCACCAGGATCTCCTCGAACTTGGCGCCCGTACCCCGGAATCCGAGGTGGGGTTCGACCGCCCACAGCCCGGGCTGCGGCGGATGGTCGGAGAAGCGGTACGGACTCCACAGCGGCGACCAGCCGTCCCGGTGTCCGTGCAGTGCGTCGCTCACAAGCCCCTTGAGCGACTGGGTGCCGAAGCCGAACACATGCGGGGACCAGCGGCGTTCGGTGACGCGGTCGACCTTGTGCGCGATGACGCCGAAGGGATACGCGCGATGTCTGTTGGCGTACCCCTGCTTGATCATCAGGCGTTCGACGTCCTCGTAGATCTCACGCAGCGGGCGCCGCTCCCGCACTTCGCGCAGAATCAGCTCGCGGTGGACTTCCAGATCGGCCAGGAGCTTGTCGTGCAGCGGGCTGAGACCGAGGCAGCCGGAATAGCCGATGTCCGCCGTGAACCCCTTGTACACCGGGGCCATGTCGAGGATGAACGGCATCCCCGGCTCCAGCTTCCGATGGGTCGGGAAGAACTGCAGGGGCACTTTGAAGCCGGCGAAGGCCGTGCGGTCCCCGAACCAGGCGAAGGGGAGGTGGAACCAGTCCCGCACCCCGCGCTCGCGCAGCCAGTCGCGCTGCATCCGGGCCGCCTCGCGCTCGGTCACCCCCGGCCGGAGCCGGGCGGCGACCGCCTCCGCGCAGTCGTACGCGAGACGCTGCACCTCTCTGAACCCCCGCAGCTCCGGGGCCTGTTCGTCCTTCACTGCCGAGGCCATGCCACCGTCCGTTCCCTGCTGTGTGCGGTACGTGTCCGTAACGTGACACTGATGAATGTGACAATGTCCGGCGACTACGTCAAGAGGTGTGTGAAGACCTGTGGACAACTCCGGCCCTCCCCCTCGCGCTCCGGCCCCGGCCCCGACATTGGCCTCTGCCCTCGGCTCCGGCCAGCGCCCCGACGTCGGCCCTCACCCCGGCTCCGGCCCGCCCCCGACTCCGGAACTCCTCCCTTGTGGTGGCCCCCTACGGGTCCGTACGCCTGGAGTCTGATGCGGATCCAGCCGCCTGGGCTGACGCCCACTGTGGCCCGCGCCACTATCTTCGAAGACGTGACTGTGATCGCGACCGAAAGCCTGAGCAAGCGGTTCCCCCGGGTGACCGCGCTTGACCGGCTCTCCTTGGACATCGGACCCGGTGTGACCGGCCTGGTGGGTTCCAACGGGGCCGGCAAGTCCACATTGATCAAGATCCTGCTGGGTTTGTCCCCCGCCACCGAAGGCCGGGCCGCGGTGCTTGGGCTCGACGTCGCCACCAGTGGCGCCGCCATCCGGGAGCGCGTCGGCTACATGCCCGAGCACGACTGCCTGCCACCGGACGTCTCGGCCACCGAGTTCGTCGTTCACATGGCGCGGATGTCCGGACTGCCACCGACGGCGGCGCGCGAGCGGACCGCCGACACCCTGCGCCACGTCGGTCTGTACGAAGAGCGCTACCGCCCCATCGGCGGCTACTCGACCGGCATGAAGCAGCGCGTGAAACTGGCCCAGGCACTGGTCCACGACCCGCAGCTGGTGCTGCTCGACGAGCCGACCAACGGTCTGGACCCGGTCGGCCGCGACGAGATGCTGGGGCTGATCCGCCGTGTATACACGGACTTCGGCATCTCGGTCCTGGTCACCTCGCACCTCCTGGGCGAGCTCGAACGCACCTGTGACCACGTCGTCGTCATCGACGGCGGGACACTGCTGCGCTCCAGTTCCACCAGCGACTTCACCCAGACCACCACGACCCTCGCGGTCGAGGTCACCGACAGCGACACCCACCCGGACGGCACCGACGCGCTGCGCCAGGCCCTCACCGGGGCCGGCGTCAAGCTCGTGGGCCACGACGGTCTCGACGGGCAGGGGCTGCCCGGTGCGGGCCACATCCTGCTGATCGAGGCAACCGGCGAGGAGACGTACGACATCGTGCGAGACAGCGTCGCCGCGCTCGGACTCGGTCTCGTACGGATGGAGCAGCGGCGCCATCACATCGCCGAGGTCTTCCGTACCGAAGGGGAACCGCAGGCCGCAGCCGTGGCACACACCGCGCCCGCGGTTGTCGGGGCCGTACAGCAGAAGGGGAGCGGTCGGTGATGAGCACTGAGACCGGGGCCGTGAGCGGGAGCGAGACCTCCCGGATCCACAACATCGGGTACCGCTCCTACGACGGCGCGCGGCTGGGCCGCGGCTATGCGCGGCGCTCGCTCTACTCGCAGTCCCTGCGAGGTTCTTTCGGACTGGGGCGGTCCGCCAAGTCCAAGGTGCTGCCGATGCTGCTCTTCGGTGTGATGTGCATGATCGCGGCGATCATCGTCGCCGTCGCCATTGCCACCCCGGGAAGCACGGCTCTGCCGATCAAGTACACGGCGTACGCGATCTATCTGCAGGCCGTCATCGGCCTCTTCCTTGCCGCGCAGGCACCCCAGTCGGTCTCCCGGGACTTGCGTTTCAAGAGCGTGCCGCTGTATTTCTCACGGCCGATCGAGCGGGTCGACTATGTCGTCGCGAAGCTGACGGCCATGGCGTCCGCGCTCTTCATTCTCACCGGGGCGCCGCTCGTCATCCTCTATGCGGGCGCGCTGCTCGGGAAGTTCGACTTCGTCGAGCAGACCAAGGGGTTCGGACAGGGGATGGTGTCGGTGGGGCTGCTCTCCGTACTCTTCGCAGGTCTGGGGCTGGTGATGGCCGCGCTGACACCACGCCGCGGTTTCGGTGTCGCCGCCGTGATCGCCGTGCTGACCATCTCCTACGGCGCGGTCTCCACGGTCCAGGCCATCGCCTGGCAGACGGACTCCGCCGGGGCCATCGAGTGGCTGGGGCTCTTCTCCCCCATCACGCTGATCGACGGTGTGCAGACCGCGTTCCTCGGGGCCAATTCGGCCTTCCCCGGAGGGGAAGGCCCGGGGGCCGGGGCCGGCGTGGTCTATCTGATCGCTGTTCTCGCGCTCGTCGCCGGCTCGTACGCCGTACTGATGCGCCGCTACCGGAGGGTCGGGCTGTGACCACCATCGAGATCGACCACACCTCGCGCTGGTTCGGCAATGTGGTCGCCGTCAACGACGTGAGCATGACGGTGGGCCCGGGTGTCACCGGGCTGCTCGGCCCCAACGGCGCGGGGAAGTCCACGCTGATCAACATGATGGCCGGCTTCCTCGCCCCGTCGACGGGCACCGTCACGCTCGACGGGCAGACGATCTGGCGCAACGAAGCGGTGTACAAGGAGATCGGGATCGTGCCCGAGCGGGAAGGGATGTACGACTTCCTGACCGGCCGCGAATTCGTCGTCGCCAATGCCGAATTGCAGGGGCTGAGTGACTCGGAGGCGCAGAAGGCGCTGGCCACGGTCGAGATGGAGTACGCGCAGGACCGCAAGATCTCGACGTACAGCAAGGGCATGCGCCAGCGCGTGAAGATGGCGTCCGCCCTGGTCCACGAACCGTCGGTACTGCTGCTCGACGAGCCGTTCAACGGGATGGACCCGCGCCAGCGGATGCAGCTGATGGAACTGCTGCGACGGATGGGGGCCGAGGGCCGTACGGTGCTCTTCTCCTCCCACATCCTCGAAGAGGTCGAACAACTCGCCTCGCACATCGAGGTGATCGTGGCGGGACGGCACGCGGCATCCGGTGACTTCCGGAAGATCCGCCGGCTCATGACGGACCGCCCGCACCGCTATCTCGTACGCTCCAGCGACGACCGCGCCCTGGCCGCCGCGCTCATCGCCGACCCGTCCACGGCCGGTATCGAGGTGGACCTGGGAGAACAGGCCCTGCGTATCCAGGCGGTCGACTTCGGACGTTTCACCGAGCTACTGCCGAAGGTCGCACGTGAACACGGAATTCGCCTTCTGACCGTTTCGCCGTCCGACGAGTCCCTCGAATCGGTCTTTTCCTATCTCGTAGCGGCCTGAGTAGTGGCCTGAAAGGAGCTGTGAAGCGTCATGTACGACCCCACAGTCGCCCGGCTCACCTACCGGGCCCTGCTCGGCCGGCGCCGGGCCGCCATCCTCTTCGTCCTGCCCGCCCTGCTGGTGCTCATCGCCGTCGCGGTACGGATGTTCGCGGGAGCCGATGACCAGGTCGCCTCGGATGTGCTGGGCGGCTTCGCCATCGCCACGATGGTGCCGCTGATCGGCGTGATCGCCGGTACCGGAGCCATCGGTCCCGAGATCGACGACGGATCGATCGTCTATCTGCTGGCCAAGCCGGTGAAGCGGCCGACGATCATCTTCACCAAGCTGATCGTGGCCATCGCCGTCACGATGGTCTTCTCCGCGCTGCCCACGCTGATCGCGGGACTGATCCTCAACGGCAACGGCCAGCAGATCGCGGTGGCGTACACCATCGCCGCACTGGTCGCCTCGATCGCGTACAGCTCACTGTTCCTGCTGCTGGGCACGGTCAGCAGGCACGCGGTCGTCTTCGGCCTCGTCTACGCCCTGGTGTGGGAGGCCCTGTTCGGCACTCTGGTGCCGGGGGCGCGCACGCTCAGCGTGCAGCAGTGGTCCCTCGCGGTCGCCGAGAAGGTCGGCGGCGCGGGCACGATCACCTCCGACGTCGGGCTGCCGGTCGCGACCGTCCTGCTGGCGGCGGTCACGGTCGTGGCGACCTGGTACGCAGGGCAGAAGCTGCGCGCGCTGAAGCTGGCCGGGGAAGAGTGAAGGGGAAGACCGACCGGGTAGGAGCGACCGGGGAAGAGTGACCGGGGAAGAGTGACTGGAGGGCATCCTCCGGAGATTTCCCTTCGGACACCTCGCTCTGTGTTCCGTTTCTGATCACAGCCGCACTCATCACTCATCAACCCTCGCCTTCAGGGCGGGGGTTGATGCATTTCGGACAGTAGTACGCGTAACTGTACGGTTATCGGTTCGTTGGGCAGGGTGCGTGGAGGCAACTGGAATCCGTGGTGTCGTAGCTTTCGTGAAACAGCAGAGGTCGTCAAAAAGGTGACCCAGCGGCATCGAGTCGAGGTTGCAGAGAATGGGCTCACGCTTCTGCGCGCCTCTGAGCTGCGGGAATTCCATAGGGACATGTTGTCCCTATGGGGCGGAGGGGAGGACGAAAGTTATCCACAGGCCGCCACTCGGCTCACCCTCTACACCCGCAGGACCGTGCTCAACGTCGCGATGCTTCTTCGCGACAGCGACATCGCCCGATGCGTCCGTACCTATCTGCTCGACGTCGAGCAGGACCTGCGCGCGGGCTACGCCTCGCTCGAACACCGCGTCACCCGGGTCGAGAGCTGCCTCGCCGGAGTGGGCAGCGCGCTTCAGGAGCTCGGCCCTGTCCTCAATCGGATGTTGCTCCGACTCGACAGCCTCGACCGGAGGCTGGACGTCACACATCAGGTCGTCGGAGCCATGAGCGTGCGGCTGGGGCACGTGTCCGAGGACCTCGTCCGTATCGACGGCAGGATGGATGATCTCGTCCGCCACCTGAAGGATCTGAGCCGCCGAGGCAACAAGCAGCGCTGATCCGACGGACGTGCGCGGCCCTTCGGTGCTGCCCGGAAATTGGGTGGCACCGAAAGGTAGCGCCGGGCACAGTAGTTGGTGCGGCACATGCCGAAGGCGGTGCAGAACGCCCCGACAGGATCGTCCACAGGCCGACATGCACTCCACAGGCCGGGAGAGGAGCGCGACGATGACCGAGAGTCCGAGTCCGTCGAGTTCCCAGCAGGGCGGGCCCGAGCCGGCACCGGAGTAGTCACCGACGACTCCGCCGTGCCGATCGGAGCAGGACGCCCGGGGCGGTTTCTCTGCGCATCGCGCGGCCGCCCTCCCGGAGGATTGGCCGAGTGGTAAGGCAGCGGCTTGCTAAGCCGTCGTCGGGGCGGTGAACCCCGCGCGCGTTCGATCCGCGCATCCTCCGCAGCAGCAGCGCCGTCGAGTACGACCAGCCCAGCGCCGTCGAGTACGACCAGCCGTACGGGTACCCGTACGGCTACAGCAGCTGCTCCAGCACCACAGCTATGCCGTCGTCCTCGTTGGACGCGGTGATCTCCTGGGCCACGGCCTTCAGATCCGCATGCGCGTTGGCCATCGCGACACCCCGCTGCGCCCAGGCGAACATCGGGATGTCGTTCGGCATGTCGCCGAAGGCCAGGGTGTCCGCGGCCGTCACACCCAGCCGGCGCGCGGCCAGCGAGAGGCCGGTCGCCTTGCTCAGTCCCAGAGGCAGGATCTCCACCACGCCCGGACCGGCCATGACCACGTCCACCAGATTCCCGACAGCCGCTCGCGCGGCCTTCGCCAGTGCGTCGTCGTCGAGATCGGGATGCTGGATGTACACCTTGTTCAGGGGGGCCGACCACAACTCGGCCGGGTCCTCGGCGAAGACGGCCGGAAGGGGACTTTCCTGTACGCGGTAGCCGGGACCGACCAGCACATCGCCGTCGAGCCCGTCGCGGCTCGCCGCCAGTGCCAACGGGCCGACCTCGGCCTCGACCTTGGACAGCGCGAGACCGGCGAGCTGCCGGTCCAGCGTCAGCGAGGTCAGCAGCTTGCGTTCGCCCGCGTGGTAGACCTGCGCGCCCTGGCCGCAGACCGCGAGCCCCTCGTAGTGCAGGTCGTCCAGGATGTGCCGGGTCCACGGAACCGCGCGGCCGGTGACGATGATGTGTGCGGCACCGGCCGCGGTGACCGCGGACAGCGCCGCACGGGTGCGTTCGGAGACCGTCTCGTCGTTACGCAGCAGCGTGCCGTCGAGATCGGTCGCGATGAGCTTGTACGGAAAGGTCACTTGGCGACCGGTTCCAGAACCTCGCGCCCGCCCAGGTACGGCCGGAGCACCTCCGGCACCCGCACCGATCCGTCGGCCAGCTGGTGGTTCTCCAGGATCGCCACGATCGTGCGCGGTACGGCGCAGAGCGTGCCGTTCAGTGTGGCCAGCGGCTGGAGGACCTTTTTGCCGTCGCGGGTTTCGCGCATCCGGACGGACAGGCGGCGCGCCTGGAAGCTGTCGCAGTTCGATGCGGACGTCAGCTCGCGGTACTTGCCCTGCGTCGGGATCCACGCTTCGCAGTCGAACTTCCGGGAGGCCGAGGCCCCCAGATCGCCGGTGGCGACATCGATCACCTGGAAGGGCAGCTCAAGAGCGGTGAGCCACTGCTTCTCCCAGTCCAGGAGCCTGCGGTGCTCGGCCTCGGCGTCCGCCGGGTCGACGTACGAGAACATCTCGACCTTGTCGAACTGGTGGACGCGGAAGATGCCTCGGGTGTCCTTGCCGTACGTACCGGCCTCGCGGCGAAAGCACGGCGAGAAGCCCGCGTACCGCAGCGGCAGCTTGTCGGCCTCGATGATCTCGTCCATGTGGTAGGCGGCGAGCGGGACCTCGGAGGTGCCGACCAGGTAGTAGTCGTCCTTCTCCAGGTGGTACACGTTCTCCGCGGCCTGGCCGAGGAAACCGGTGCCTTCCATGGCGCGCGGGCGGACCAGCGCCGGCGTCAGCATCGGGACGAATCCGGCTTCGGTGGCTTGCGCGATCGCCGCGTTGACGAGGGCGAGCTCCAGCAGCGCGCCGACACCCGTCAGGTAGTAGAAGCGCGAACCGGAGACCTTGGCGCCGCGTTCCATGTCGATGGCGCCGAGCATCTCGCCGAGCTCAAGGTGGTCCTTGGGCTCGAAGCCCTCGGCCCCGAAGTCACGGATCGTGCCGTGTGTCTCCAGGACGACGAAGTCCTCCTCGCCGCCGATCGGCACGTCCTCGTGGACGATGTTGCCGAGCTGGAGCAGCAGGCGCTTGGCCTCTGCGTCGGCTTCGTCCTGTGCCGAGTCGGCCGCTTTGACGTCGGCCTTCAGCTGCTCGGCCTTCTTCAGGAGCTCGGTGCGCTCCTCGGGCGAAGCCTTGGGGATGAGCTTGCCGAGCGCCTTCTGCTCGGAGCGGAGTTCGTCGAAGCGGACACCGGACGACCTGCGCCGCTCGTCGGCGGAGAGGAGGGCGTCGACGAGCGCGACGTCCTCTCCACGGGCGCGCTGGGAGGCGCGAACACGGTCGGGGTCCTCACGGAGCAGGCGAAGGTCAATCACCCCTCCAGGCTACCGGTGTGTGCTTCTCCAGCTCGAACCGATATTGCCAGGCGTGTCATTTTGCCCGAATTGACCGAATTAGTAATGCTGATGGGTGGGGCATTGACTGAACTCGATCCCGATCGAGCGCGGCTGATTCCGACTGTTCTCGGCTGTCAATAAAAAAGAGCTTATTCCCCTAAAAGGGGGCGGAAGGCGTCGGCCGCCTTGACGTATCTTCCTTGCCTGGAAGGGCAGTTGACGCTCGCTTGTCCACAGGCGCGGCTGCTTCTCAGAGTTATCCACAGGCTGTGAAGAAGAGTTGTGGATACCGGAGGAGATCGTTCCGAAAGTCGCTTCGGGGCTCACGGATTACCCGCTCAAACCCGCTTCAGACGCTCGTTCGGGTGGGAATTCTCCATCCTGAAGAGTTGATCAACGGAATTGGTGCGACACAGGGCTTCCGGCGTGACCTGTCGGCCTGTGGATGCACCTGGGGTGACTGGAGCGATATGTCGACCATGTCGCATTGGGGTGCTGGTGAGTGTCGACTTGTCCCCAGGTCGAGAACCACCCCTGTGGATAACTCTGTGGATGCCGAGAATCGGCAGAACGGATCGGCGGATTCTCGGATCGGCAGATGGTCACTGGTGGCTGTGCGGACGCGCCGCGGTACTGATGGTGCGTACGGGCCGACATCCGTGGCGGCCCGTACCACTGGATCTGCCCTGCCCTGCCCTGCCCTGCCCCGCGCTTCCCCGCCCACGACCGCCGATCCGCGTACGTCGGCCTATGAACGACGGCCCCGGACCGCCGGTCCATGACCGCCGGTCCATGACCACCGGTCCATGACCACCGGTCCATGACCACCGGCCCCGGACCGTCAGCCCCGCCCGTCCAGATTGCGGGCCAGCCAGTCGGAGGCCTCCATGAACTCCGCGTCCGACGTACCCGCCCGCAGCGGCCGTACGTCCTCCCGCGCCACCCCGGCCCGTGGGTACGACCCGAGGAACCGCACCTTCGGACAGATCCGCTTCAGTCCCATCAACGCCTCGCCGACCCGGCGGTCCGAGATGTGCCCCTCGGCGTCCACCGCGAAGCAGTAGTTCCCGATTCCGGCCCCCGTCGGCCGCGACTGGATCAGCATCAGGTTCACCCCGCGCACCGCGAACTCCTGGAGCAGTTCGAGCAGCGCGCCGGGGTGGTCCTCGCCCAGCCAGATGACCACCGACGTCTTGTCCGCACCCGTCGGCGCCGCCGGCCGGGCCGGACGGCCCACCAGGACGAACCGGGTCTGCGCGTTCACCGCGTCATGGATCTCGGTCACCAGCGGTTCGAGCCCGTAGGTCGCCGCCGCGAACTCACCGGCGAAGGCGGCGTCGTACCGGCCCTCCTGCACCAGCCGGGCGCCATCGGCGTTGGAGGCCGCGGACTCCCACACGGCGTCCGGGAGATGGGCGGCCATCCAGTTGCGCACCTGCGGCTGCGCGGCCGGATGCGCGGTGACCGACTTGACGTCCGACAGCTTGGTACCGGGCCGCACCAGCAGCGCGAAGCTGATGGAGAGCAGCACCTCGCGGTAGATCATCAGCGGTGCGCCGGTGGTCAGCTCGTCGAGCGTCGCGGTGATGCCGCCTTCCACCGAGTTCTCGATCGGTACGAGTGCTGCCGCGGCCTCGCCGTTGCGCACCGCGTCCAGAGCCACCGGTACGGAGACCATCGGGACGAGTTCGCGGGTGGCGGCTTCCGGGAGCGTACGGAGGGCGACCTCGGTGAAGGTGCCTTCGGGGCCGAGATATGCGTAGCGCGTGGCGGACATACCGTCACCCTAATGCGCCCCGGTCGCTCAGGACTCCAGGAGCCGCTGCCCCACGTACTCGCCGTCCGCCGCACCGCCCGGCACCGCGAACAGGCCGCTGGCCTCGTGCCGGATGAACGGCGACAGGGCATCGCCCCGGTCGAGCTTGCGCTGCACCGGAACGAACCCCCGCAGCGGATCCGCCTGCCAGCAGATGAACAGCAGCCCCGCGTCCGGCGTGCCGTCCGCCGCGATGCCGTCGTGGTACGAGAAGGGGCGCCGCAGCATGGCCGCGCCGCTGTTCTTCTCGGGGGAGGAGATCCGGGCGTGGGCGTTGTCCGGGATCAGGAGCTTGCCGTCGGGGCCCGCCTTGTCGAGGTCCATCGCGGTGGTCTCGGTGCCGCCGCTCAGCGGAGATCCGTCCTTCTTGCGGCGCCCTATGACCTGTTCCTGCCGTTCGACCGGGAGCTTCTCCCAGTCGTCGAGCAGCATCCTGATCCGGCGTACGACGGCGTACGAGCCGCCGGCCAGCCAGTCGTGCTTCTTGTCCGTCCCGTCCGTGACGAAGATGCGCCGGTCGAAGTCGCTCTCGGCGGGCTCGGGGTTGTTGGTGCCGTCGATCTGGCCCATCAGGTTGCGGGCGGTCATCGGCCGCGCGGTGGCGCCGGGGCTGCGGTTGAAGCCGTTCATCTGCCAGCGGACCCTGGCGGCCGGGGCGGCCTCCTTCTGCACGGCACGCAGCGCGTGGAAGGCGACGAGTGCGTCGTCGGCGCCGATCTGTACCCAGAGGTCACCGTCGGAGCGCTTGGCGTCGATGTGGTCGGAGGAGAAGGGCGGCAGCGGGTCGAGTCCCGGTGGCCGGTGGCCGACCAGGCCCGTGCGTTCGAAGAAGGTGCGGCCGAATCCGAAGGTGACGGTCAGCGAGGACGGTCCGGCATCCAGCGCGATCCCGGTGTCATGGCCCGCGCCGTCCGCAGCACCGCTGTCGGCGGGTTCACCGGCCATCAGCCGGCCGGCCACGGCCGACCACCGGCGCATCAGGGCAGCTGCTTCCTTCCGTCCCGCGCCGGGCGCCAGATCGAAGGCGACGAGATGGCCGCGTGCCTGAAGCGGAGTGGTGATCCCCGGTTGATGTTTCCCGTGAAACATCAACCGGGTGGAGCCGACCGCGGTCAGCGCGGTCGGCTCGTCGGGCCGGGTCGCGGCATAGCCGGTAGCACCGCCTGCCACGCCCAGGACCAGCCCGGTCGCACCGGCCGCACCGGCGCTGCCGAGCAGCCGCCGCCGGGAGATGGCACCGCTGCCGGGCGCTTCGCCGTCCCTGCTGCCTGCGGAGGTCTTGCCATTGCCGGGGGAGGTCCTGCGGCTTTTCGCGCCGGACCCGCCGGACCTGCTGGCTCCGCTCGTTCCGCTGATTGCGCTGTTTCCACTCACGATGCTGCTCAGCCGATCTTCACGTTCTTGTCGATGGTCGTCTGATCGATGTCCGACGTACGTACGGTCACCGCCACCTTCCAGGTGCCCGCCATCGGGATCTGGACGCCGCTCGCGGTCCAGTGGCCCTCGGTGAGCCGGACCGGGGTGACGGGAAGCGGGCCGATGTCCTTGGACTCCAGAGTGAAGGCGAGCTTCAGTTCGGGGACGTCCATGGCCTTGCCGTCGGTGCTGTCGACCCAGATGTGGATCTCATTGGCACCGGTACGGGCGGGCTCGACGTCCATCCGTACCGTTCCCTTGCCGTTCTGGCCGCCCGTGTCGAAGGGCAGCGTCAGATTGACCGGGCCTTCGACTGCCGGGGCGGCTGCCGCCGTCGAGCCGCGGGCCGCTTCCTCCTCGGTACGTCCCGGCTCGGTCGAGGTCAGCACGGTCGTCACGGCCAACAGCGCCACGGCGACCCCGACTTCCGCCAGCACCGAACGGCGCAGCCCGGACCGGTCGGGGTCGGCATCGCGGACCCGCTTCTTCTCGGCGGTGGCGACGGCGGCCCGCTGCCGGGCGAGCTGAGCCGCCCGCGCGGGGTCCTCGACGGCGGACGACGGTGTGGCCGGGGTCCGGGACTCCTCGACCGCGACGTCGGCCCCGGCCCCGACCTCCGCCTCTGCTCCCACCACGTCGGCGCTGCTCGTGACCAGCCGTGCGGTCCAGCGGCGCGAGATCCAGGCGATCCCGATCAGGACGGCGACGAGCCCCACCTTCACGAGCAGCAGTTGTCCGTAGCCGGTGCCGCTCAGCGCGGACCAGGTGCCGACCTGGCGCCAGGACTGGTAGATCCCGGTGGCCGCGAGCACGAGCACGCTGCCGAACGCGACCCGGGAGAAGCGTCGTACGGCAGCCGCTCCGATGTCCGGCGTCCGGTACAGCGCGACCAGCAGGGCCGTCAGCCCGCCCAGCCAGGCGGCGACGGCCAGCAGGTGGAGCACGTCGACCGGCATGGCGATGCCGGGCTGGATCCCGGTCGAGGCATGTTCGGCGAGTGCCCAGGTCCCGGCGATCCCGGCGGCGATCACGGTGCCGCCGATGGCCAGTCCGAAGGTGAGGTCCTTCTTCTCGCGCTCGTCCTCACGCTTCGCGTACGCCCCGAACAACACGGCGATGAAGAGCGCGGAAGCGCCGAGCAGCAGCAGCCGGGATACGAGCGCTGCCCCGGGCTTGGTGTCGAGCACGGCCGTCAGGCCGTCGAGGTCGAAGGCGTCCGCCAGTTTCCCGGAGCCGGTGTACGGGTTGCGCAGGAGCAGCATGGCCAGGGTGGCCACGGTGAGGGTCATCCAGCCGCGTACGACCAGGCGTTGCAGCGGGCGTGCGCCGGCCCCGCGCTGCCAGCAGGCCAGCACGAAGGCCGCGCCACCGGCCAGCAGGATGAAACCCGCGTACGCGGCGTAGCGCGCGATGCCGTAGAGGGTGCCGACGAGGCCGCCCCCGGCCTCGCTCGTGGGGAGGGCGACGGTGGTCTTGGAGGGGGCTCCGATGGAGAAGGTGAAGGCGCCCGAGACGGGGTGGCTGTCCGCGGAGACGGCCTGCCAGGCGACGGTGTACGTGCCGTCGGGCAGTCCGCTGTGCAGTGAGACTCCGTATTTCACGGTGGAGCCGCTCTGCAGATCACGCGGTGCGGCGCCGGTGTCGGCGCGTTTGCCGTCGGGGTCCAGGACCCTGACGGAACTGTCGCTCATGGCGACCTGTTCGGAGAAGGTGAGCGTGACCTGCTTGGGTGCGGTGTCGACCACCGCCCCGTCCTGCGGATCGCTCCCGGTGAGTGCGGCATGCGCGGACGCGGGGCCCGCGCCGCCGAGCAGCAGGCCGAACACCATGCCGACGAGGGTGGCGAGGAGTGCGGCCGCGGCAAGCAGTCGGCGCGGTGCGGGAGCGGCCGGGGGCGGTCCGAAGTGCGGGGCGGTGGCGGCTGTCATGGCGAGTCAGTCCCTCACTGCTTCTTCGGGTTGTAGGTGGTCTCCTTCACGGGAAGGTCGACCTTTATCGGGTCGGCCTTCTCGAAGTGCAGCTCCACGGGTACGCTTTCGCCCCGCTTGGGCTGCTGCTTGAGCTTCATGAACATGATGTGGCTTCCACCGCGTTCCAGATCCAGCTCGCCGCCCGCGGGTACGTCGAAGGACGTCACCATGCGCATCGTCTGGTTTTTCGTCTCGTGGATCGTGATGTCGTCCGAGAGGGAGCTGGTGACCGAGGTGAGCCGGTCGGAGGTGCCACCGCTGTTCTGTACGACGAGGAATCCGGCTGCCATGTCGCTGACGGGCTGCGGCATGAACGCGCCGGTCACCTTCAGTTCGGGTTTGCTGTCCGAGGACGAGCACCCGGCCAGCGTCAGCCCGGTGGCGAGGGCGACGACGCCGACGAGGGTGGTGCGGCGGTTCACGGAGTCTCCCCCTTGATGATCTTGGGGAGGTCCTTGGTGTAGTCGTCGGGCGAGGTGTCCTCGCTGTACAAGAGGTATCCCTGGTCGGTCTTCGGGGAGAACGCGATGACCTGGGAGCCGTGCATCGAGACGACCGTGCCGTCCTTCTCCTTCTTCGGGGCGTCGATGCCGATGCCGATCTGGCGTGCGCCCGCCTGGATGGTCGGGAAGTCGCCGGTGAGGCCGATGAAGGAGGCGTCCTGGGACTTGAGCCAGCTGCCGAGCGAGGACGGGGTGTCCCGTTCGGGGTCGGTCGTCACGAAGACGACCTGGAGCTTTTCCTGGTCGGCCTCGGGGAGCGACTTCTTGGCGATGGCGATGTTGCTCATGATGAGCGGGCAGACGTCGGGGCAGTTGGTGTAGCCGAAGTAGATCAGCGTCGGCTTGCCCTTGGTCTGCGCGCGGAGGTCGTACTTCTTGCCGTGGGTGTCGGTGAGGACGAGGTCGGGCTTGGTGAACGGCTGGTCGAGCACCGTCGCGGCCTTGGTCTTGGGCTGGACGGACACATCGGCGATGGGCTTCTTCGCGCCGCTGTCGTCGCTGCCGCCGCAGGCGGACAGGGTGAGTGCGGCCGCGGCGACGAACGCCGCGGCCAGCACAGTTTTCTTACGCATGGAGCACTGATTCCTGATGGGTCGGTAGGGCTGTGGGACTGGTGGAGATCCGGGAGCTAGTTGCTGCGTGGGACTGGTGGGCTTTGGTCAGGCGACGCGGCGTCGGCCTGCGAGGACGCCGAAGGCGACACCCGCGATGCCGATGACGATGCCGACGATGCCGAGGACGCGGGCCGTGGTGTCGCTGGAGGACGCGGCTGCCGCGGCCGTCGTCTGCTTGTCCGCGGTCTGCGCGGTGGCGTCGGCACCGCTCTTGTCGCCGGCGCTCGCGCCGTGCTCGCCGGCGGTCGCCGCGGTCAGCTTGAGGACCGGTGCCGGGCTCTCGGGCTCCTCGGCCCCGTCCTTCTGCTCCTCGATCCAGCGGACGACTTCCTTGTTGTCGTACGTCTGGATGGCCTTGAACACCAACTGGTCGGTGTCCTCGGGAAGCTGGCCGATGGAGAGCGGGAACTGCTGGAAGTCGCCCGGGCGGATGCCGCGGTCGTTCTTGTCGCCCGTGGCGGTCCAGGTGACCTTGGAAACGGCCTCGTTGATCTTCTGGCCGTGCATGTCCAGCGGCTTGGCCAGCTTGCTCTTGGTGACCTGGATGTCCCAGCCGGGCACGGCCTGCGGCATGACGGAGGCCAGCGGGTGGTCGGTCGGGAAGTTGACCTCGACCTTGGTCGTCGAGGCGTTGTCGCGCTCGTTGGGGACCTTGAAGTTGACGGTGGCGTAGCCGCCCTTGGCGGCCTCGCCCTGCGGCTGCACGCTGACGTGCGCGGAGGCCGTACCGGCGAGGATCAGGACGGTGGACGCGGCGACGCCGCCGGCGAGGGCGATGCGGGAAACGTTCATGACAGGGATCACTCCACAAAGGCACGAAGAAAAGGTGGTCCGGCGCGCGGGTGCGCGACGGCATCGCGACACCTCTTCCCCACATGCGGCGTACGTGCACAACGTGTACGGCACCGACTGGTGCGACACCGGCTCGAACGCGCCGGGTGGTCCGTGCGCCGGGTGGTCCGTGCGTCGAGTGGTGCGTACGTCAGTGGTGCGTGCATCGGGCGGAGGGTGTCGCGTCAGGCTGCGAGTGCGTATGCGGGTGGCGGCCCGCGCCTGATCACCATGTGCTGCAACGGGTCCCCGGTAGCGGGAGCCGGGGCGTCGGCCGCGGTACGGAGGGTGCGCGGCCCGGTCGCCGGGCCGCCGGGAAGTCCGGCGCGCAGGGCGTTCACGAGCGCGAGCGCGGCGCGCAGCGCACGCAGCCGGGCCCCGGCGGCGACCTGTTGGGCGCCGTGTGCGGAGAGCCGGGCCAGCCGGAACAGGGCGATCTCGCCGCGCCGCAGCAGCCAGCCGCTGGCCACGGCGGCCAGCAGGTGGCCGAGCAGCATGGGCAGGCTGGGCAGCAGACCGGCGAGGCCGGCCGGGTCCGAGACGGCTGTGGAGGCCATGTGCTGGTGGCCCCGGGGCACCACCGACGCCGGGTCGATGCCCGCGGTGGTGACGATGCGGTGCGCTTCGGCGGCGTTCAACTGCGCCGGGCCCATGCCGCACACGAGGCCGGCCGCGAACCGGATCAGTGGGTCCTCGCCCGCCGCGGTGTCCGTCGGGGCGGGGTGCGTCCCCACGCCGAAGAGGGTGTGCAGGGCGACCTGTCCGCCGGCCAGTGCGGCGACGATGGACGGCAGCGAGCGCTCGCGTCCGGCGAGCGGTGCCACCACCGCGAAGACCCCCAGGAATCCGGCGAGCAGGGTCCACCAGGGAACGGCCGCGCAGGAAGCCAGGGAGTGACCTGCCGCGGACAGCGCGATGCAGACCGCGGTGAACACCGCGGCCCTCAGAAGCCGCAGACCGGCTCCCGCGCGTGCGACAGGCATAGACATGGCGGGGCCATCATCGCACCGCGCCTGGGGCCTCCGTACGGCAGGTCCGGAAGGTCACCTTCCATCCGATGGGATGCGGTCGGGGCTGCTGTGGCCGGGTTCGGACACCGGGCGGTGAGATCAGCCGGGTTCGGCATACACGGGTGTACGGAGTGCTGGTATCCGCCGAATGAGCGGTCTCACATCCGGTCTGTGCTTACGAACGCCCCTGCGCGGCAATACGTATCGGTATGTCGAGCCGCAGCCAGGAGGCTGGAGCATGAGCATCTGGTGGTCCCTCCATTTGCGGCGCGAGGCTGCGAGCGTTCCGCTCGCCCGGCGTTTCCTGCTGGGCACGATGGAGACCGCGGGCGTGGATCCGGAGATCTCCTTCGACCTGTCGGTCGCGCTCACCGAGGCCTGTGCGAACGCCGTTGAGCACGGCGGCGACCACAGGGTCCAGGGTGAGCAGAGCGACGACCGGGATCCGTGGGACGTATGGGACGAGCTGCCCGGGACGGCCTCCGGGCAGTACCGGGTCACCGCCTATCTGGACGGCGAGAAGTGCCGTATCGAAGTCGCCGATTCGGGGCCGGGTTTCCCCGCCAGGCGGACGCTGCGCACGTCCGCGCAGCAGCGCGATCCCCTGCAGTACCCGCCGCTCGGCGCGGAGGACGGCCGGGGGCTCTGTCTGATCGAGCAGCTCGCCGACCATGTGCACTTCGGCAACCGTCCCGGCTGTGGAGCCGTGGTGAGCTTCGACAAGGTCCTGAAATGGCGGAAGGACGCCCTGCTCATGGTGTCCTGAGCGGGGCGCCCTTCGGCGCGTGGAACCCGTGACCGGGCCTGCCGGGCAGGCCGGGCCGTTCGGATCAGCCCTTGAGCTGCGCCATCCACGCCTCGACCTCGTCGGCCCGGCGCGGCAGCTTGTCGGAGAGGTTCCGGTTGCCGTCCTCGGTGACGAGGATGTCGTCCTCGATCCGGACACCGATGCCCCGGTACTCCTCGGGCACGGTCAGGTCGTCGGCCTGGAAGTACAGACCGGGCTCGACCGTGAGGCAGACGCCGGGCTCCAGCGTGCCGTTGACGTACGTCTCGGTGCGTGCGGCGGCGCAGTCGTGGACGTCCATGCCGAGCATGTGGCCGGTGCCGTGGAGCGTCCAGCGGCGCTGGAGGCCCAGCTCCAGGACCTTGTCCACGGACAGGTCGCCCAGCAGGCCCCACTCGACGAGCTTCTCGGCGAGTACGCGCTGTGCCGCGTCGTGGAAGTCGCGGTAGTCGGCGCCGGGCTTGACGGCCGCGATGCCGGCCTCCTGCGCCTCGTACACGGCGTCGTAGATCTTCCGCTGCAGCGGCGTGAACGTGCCGTTGATCGGAAGGGTGCGCGTCACGTCGGCGGTGTAGAGGTCGTTGGTCTCCACACCGGCGTCGAGCAGCAGCAGCTCGCCGGAGCGTACCGGGCCGTCGTTGCGTACCCAGTGCAGGGTGGTGGCGTGCGGGCCGGCGGCGCAGATCGAGCCGTAGCCGATGTCGTTGCCCTCGATGCGGGCGCGCAGGAAGAAGGTGCCCTCGATGTAGCGCTCGCTGGTGGCCTCGGCCTTGTCGAGGACCTTCACGACGTCCTCGAAGCCGCGTGCGGTGGCGTCGCAGGCCTTCTGCAGCTCGGCGATCTCGAAGGCGTCCTTGACCAGTCGGGCCTCGGAGAGGAAGACGCGCAGTTCCTCGTCGCGCTCGGCGGTGACCTTGTCGGTCAGCGCGGCCTCGATGCCGGTGTCGTGGCCGCGGACGTTACGGACGGGGCCGGTGGCCTCGGTCAGCGCGGCCGTCAGCTCGCGCACGTCCTTCGCCGGGATGCCCAGCAGCTGCTCGGCCTCGGCGAGGGAGTGACGGCGGCCCACCCACAGCTCGCCCTGGCCGTCGAGCCAGAACTCGCCGTTCTCGCGGTTGGAGCGCGGCAGCAGGTGGATGGTCGCCTCGTGCCCGTCCTCGGTCGGCTCCAGGACGAGGACGCCGTCCTGGGTCCGGTCGCCGGTGAGGTACGCGTACTCGGTGGAGGCGCGGAAGGCGTACTCGGTGTCATTGGAGCGGGTCTTCAGGTTGCCCGCGGGAATGACCAGACGCTCACCGGGGAAGCGCGCGGAGAGCGCGGCGCGGCGGGCGGCGGTGTGCTCGGCCTGGGCGATCGGTTCGAGGCCGTGGAGTTCCGTATCGGCCCAACCGGACTTCATGTTCGCGGCGAGTTCATCGGAGACGGCCGGGTACAGGCCGTTCTTCCGCTGCTTGACCGTTTCTTCTTCCTCGGTCTCCGGGGTCTCCGGGATGAGCTCCTCAGCCACGATTTGTTTCTCCTTGATACGACACTGGACCCCGTCCATCGTACGGGCGTACGGAAGGGGGCACAGGGCCGGAAGAGCTGTTACACCGAGCCCGGCCGGGAGCGGGCCGTACGAGTCGGCCGGGGCGGGCCGTTGCGCTCTCACTCGAAGCGCGCGGCCAGAACGACCACGTCCTCGGCGCTGTCGTCCTGGTCGAGCCCGTCGGGCAGGACGGTCCGCAGTACGTGGTCGGCGACGGATCCGGCGTCGTCACGCAGCGCCTTCGGTACGCGCGCCGCCGCGGAGTGGAGCCGTGCGAACGCCCGGTCCATCGAGTCGCCGGTCCGGCGCAGCAGCCCGTCGGTGTAGAGGAGTACGGTCTCGCCGGGCGCCGGGATGATCTCCACGCTGGGCGCTTCCCAGCAGGCGAGCATGCCCAGCGGCGCGGAGACCGAGGTCTCGATGAACTCGGTGCGCCGGTCACCGATCACGAGCGGCGGGGTGTGGCCGGCGCCGGCCAGGAGGATCGTGCGGCGGGCGGGTTCGCAGTAGGCGAACAGGGCAGTCGCGGAACGGGCGGGTTCGGTCAGCCGCAGCAGCAGCTCCAGATCGGAGAGCACGGCGACCGGATCTTCGCCCTCCATCACGGCGTACGCCCGCAGGCCGGCGCGGAGCCGGCCCATGGCGGCCAGGGCGCTCGGCCCGGAGCCGTTGACCGAGCCCACGGCGAGACCGAGTGCGCCTTCCGGCAGCGCCAGCGCGTCGTACCAGTCGCCGCCGCCCTGCGGTGCCGTGCGATGGCGGGCGGCCAGCTGTACGCCGGGGACCCGGGGCAGCCGGGTGGGCAGCAGCTCCTCCGTGATGGTGGCGACATCGGCCCTGGCCCGCTCCAGTTCCAGCAGCCTGGCCAGATGCTCGCCCGCGTGTCCGGCGTAGAGGCCGAGGAGATGGCGTTGACGTTCCAGCGGTTCGGCGGGTTCGTCGTACAACCAGACGGCGGCACCGAGCCTGCCGGTCGCTTCGGCGGTGAGCGGCAGGGCGTGGCTGGCGGCGTATCCGAGCCGGGCGGCGACCTCGCGGCGGTGGGGGTCGAGGCTGCTGTCGCCGAGCAGATCGGGGGTGGTCAGGGCGCTTTCAGCGTTCGGGAGGCCTTCCAGGATCCGGCCGTAGGAGGTGGCGCTGCGCGGCACTGTCTCAAGGTGTCCGAGCTCTGCGTGGGCGAGGCCGAGGCCAATGGTGCTGACGGGGCCGCGGCGGTCGGACGGTTCGAACACGACCAGTCCGCGACGGGCGCCGACCAGGGCGGCTCCGGCGTCCAGCAGTTCGTGCAGGGCGTCGTCGAGCGTGCTGGTTCTGGCCAGTCGCTCGGTGAGTTCGTGGAGCGTGGTGAGATCGGAGATCCAGGCGGCCAGCCGGTCCTGGATGAAGCCTCCGGGGGCGGCCGACACTCCGGACAGAGAATCGACAGTGTGCGCTGAAACAGGAACCACGGGATCGATTCCAGCCACTTTTGGCAGGTGCGGGGCGCTCATGGCAGTCGGCTTTCCCGCCGGTGCGATTCGTTGAATAGCATCGCAAACCCCCATGTCATTCTGCGCCGCTATCAGTGCATCCACATGTACACGTAGCATCCACATGTACACGTACAAGTAACGCGATGTCCAGCATTGTCCCTGCGGGATTTATGGTGTCCGAGCTACTGTCAAGTTGGCTGAAAAACGCACCCTGTGGCGGCTATTTGCGGTCGACTGGGTGTGCCCGACAAGGGGTGTTCTCCGGGTGAAGTCCCGGAGGAAGCGTCATTTCGGGCGTGCTGGGTACGTAATCGATGATGACCAGGGGCAGTTCTGATCGCCCCGGAACCCGGCAGCGGGCCCGGACGTCCTCTCTTGTGACGGCCGCGCCCCACCCCCGAGTGGCGGGGTCTGCACCGTGGGACGACAGGCGCGATACGTGCGCCGCTCCCCGCCATGATCGTATCCGGATCCGTCTCGCCTCTGCTCGACCAGGCTCGGCCCATGCTCGGTACCGACGACCCACCCGTACCGCAGATTTGAAGAGCATGTACGCACAGTGAATTGACGAACACGTGTTGTGACGTGCACGTGGTGTGATGTGGACCCTCGGCGTTCAACGGAAAGGAACGAGCGCTCATGCGCGAGATCCTCGGTAGGCGACGCAGGCTCCGGCTCCGGCTCCGGCTCCGGCGCAGGGGAAGGCCCGCCCAGCTCGACGCGGTCCTGACCTGTGCCACCGCATGGCAGTGGCCCGTGCTCCCCGGAGTGGGACCGGAGGCGGCCGGTGGCCGCGGTGACCGCGGCCGTGGCTGCGCCTGTCCCGATCCCGAGTGCGTCGTACCCGGCGCACACCCCTTCGATCCCGGTCTCCTCGCGGCGACCACCGACGAACGGATGGTGCGCTGGTGGTGGACGAACCGCCCCACCGCTCCGATCGTGCTGGCCACCGGCGGTCGTGCCCCGTGCGCGCTGAGCCTGCCGGCCGTGGCCGCCGCCCGGGCGCTGGCCGAGCTGGACCGGATGGGCACGCGGCTCGGCCCCGTGGTGGCGACGCCGACCCGGTGGTCGCTGCTGGTCGCCCCGTACACCCTCGAACGGCTCGGTGAGCTGCTGCACGCCCAGGACTGGGTGCCCAGTTCGCTGCGGTTCCATGGCGAGGGCGGCTATCTCGTTCTCCCGCCGTCCGAGGTGGGCGCGGGGCAGGTGCGCTGGGAGCGGGCTCCCGCGGCGGGCCCCCGGCCGGGCTCGAACCGGGGAGCCTCCGTCCCCGTCCTCGGGCCCGCCGCGCCGTGGCTGCCGGATGTGGGTGCGGTGCTCGACGCGCTCGTCGAGGCGAGCAACGGAGCGCCGGACGGCGGCAGTCGGCTCGCCTACTGACGCGCGGGACACGCGGTCGGCTCATTCCTTCGGGTGTGAGCCGACCCGAGTCACCGTAACAAAAGGGGCGCGCGAGGCCGGGACGTTCATATTCCGTAGATATCCCCGTCAGGTCATCAGGAATTCGGGCGGAACCGATACCTGTCGTCAGTAGTGGCAGGTATCCACGGGTCAATGGGGGCGACAGGTGTCTGGGGATGAGGCCGTGAGACTTTTCCGGATCCTCTCTCCGCCCCGGTTCTCTCACCCTCGTTCTCTTGTCGGCCCATACAAAGTCTGCCGCTGCAAAGTGGGCCGGTGTGAAGGGGGCCGGTGCAGGGCTTTCTGATGGATCTTCCGAATCCCCCGAGGGATTCCTCGAAAATCTATTCGAATAACTCTGCGGGAGGCTATGCGCGAAGCATTTCCGGGTGTGCGGCCGCTGTGAAGGGTGGGCGTACCGTCAATCCGGGCTCTGGCGTGCCGGGTTGACGGTGGCGCGCAGGTGCTGTGGAGCCGCGGCGGTCGGGGACGGAGAGGCTCGGTGGCCCCCCCGGGGGGGCGTACCGGCGAGAGGGGGATGTGCGCGGGCTCGTGCGCCGCGTCGTGCGCTGTGCGCCGTATCCGGAAATGAGGATGCCCGGTCGCTGGCGACGGGGGATGCACCAGCGACCGGGCTTCTAGAACGGTAACAAGAGATCTGCCGTTCGCAAATTCGATCTCATGTATTCGGACAGCGATTTACCTGCGAGTGCGGGGAGTTGTGACGTGCATCACCGCATGGCCCCGGGAATCGTCACTGTCAGCTGAGCGTCACTTGGCGGTTGGTGAGCCCGCCGCGGGCCCGCCGCTCCTCGGCGGTGAGCGGAGCGTCCGAAGCGAGCGCCGCGGTCAGCCGCTCGGCGAGCTCGGCCGCGGGCTTCTCGCACTCCGCGGCCCCCATCGCACTCGGCAGATCCCAGACCGGGACCATCAGCCCGTGCGCCCGGAAGGAGCCGACCAGCCGCGTCCCCTCGCCCAGCGACGACGTGCCGGCGGCGTGCAGCCGGGCGAGTGCGTCGAGGAGCTGCTCCTCGGGGTGGGGCATGACCCAGCGCAGGTGGTTCTTCTCCGGGGTCTCGCACCAGTACGCGGCGTCCACGCCGGAGAGTCGCGATGTCGGGATCGCCGCCTCGTTCGCCCGCTCCAGGGACGCGGACACCTCGGGCGTGGCGTTCTCCGCGTCCGGAACCCAGAACTCGAAGCCGGAGTGGACCACGGGCTCGAACGTCGCGCCGGGGTCGAGCAGGTCCTGCAGCCGCGGACCTTCCGCCGGTGCGCGCCGGGCGGCCACGGGCGAACCGGGATCGGCGACCAGCGCCCGCTGCAGCGTGTCCGCGAGGTCGCGGCTGAGGTCACCGGACGGGGTGTCGTTCTGCAGGGCGAGCAGCACCGAACCGTCGTCGCGGCGGAGCGCCGGCCATGCCATCGGAAGGACGGTCGCGAGCGTCACCGAGGGCACGCCCTCGGGCAGTCCGTCCTTCAGAGTCAGCTCGACCGTGGCGGCGGGCACCAGCTCGCGCAGAGCGACCCAGTCGCACTCACCGGCCAGCCCCTCGAAGGGCCGGTGGACGAGCTCGGTCACGGCCTGGGCGGCGGCGCGGCCGTGGCACGCCTTGTAGCGGCGGCCCGAACCGCACGGGCAGGGCTCGCGAGCCCCCACCACCGGGATCTCGCCATCCTTGAGCTGCTGCTTCCCGGCCTTGGTCTGAGGGCGCTTCTTGGCCATGGTGGGCTTTCTCCCGATTGCGACAGTGCGGTCTGGGCCGCGAGCCTAGCGGCCCGTGTCGCGTCCGGGGCACATGCGCCCGCCCGCCCGGCGGTTGCGGAGGTACGGAACGCCCGCGTGTATGCCCGCCGGCCTGGGCGCTTGTGCGTCCGCCCGCCGATCCGCCCGCCGATCCGCCCGCCGATCCGCCCACCGATCCGCCCACCGATCCGCCCACCGATCCGTGTGCCGGTGCGTGTGCCGATCCGTGTGCCGGTGCGTGTGCCGGTGCGTGTGCTGCGTACCGCAGCCGTCGCATACTCCCGCACCCTTGCTCGTACCGCAGCCGTCGCACACTCCCGTGTCCGCGCCTGGGCGGGAACGTCAGCCCACGTCGTCGAAGGCGTCCGCGAAGCCCAGCCCGTCGAGGCCCGGTACACCCGCTACTCCCGACACCCGCCCGTGCCCCTCGCTGACGAGGACCCACACGGTGACTTCGCCGGAAACGCTGTCGCGTACGCCCCATTCCTCGGCGAGCGCGCTGATGATGTTGAGCCCGCGGCCGCCGCGCGCCGTCACCGACGGTGTGGCAGGAATCGGTCGGGTCGGACCGCCTCCGTCCGTCACTTCGACGGTCAGCCCGCCCGTTCGGTCCATGCGCCACGCGGCGCGGATGTCGCCTTCACCCACATCGGTGTGCCGCCCCAGTGGCCTGCCATGCCGGCAGGCGTTGCTGAGTAGTTCGGAAAGGATCAATACAGCATCGTCGACGACCGAATCCGACACCCCGTAGTTGCGCAATTGCTCACGCATCCGGTGCCGCGCCTGACCCACGCCCGCAGGACCATGGGGTACGGCCATGCTCGACGACGTGGGCACTTCCTGTGCCACCACCAACGCCACCCCCGAGACCTCCTTTGCCCCACGCCACGGAGTGGATGCCCCCCTGGGCTGGACCGGAAACCGGCCAATCGCCTGCCAGTGACGCACTCGAAACGATCGAATACGGTTCGAATGCGCCGGTGCACTCCGTGTAACTGATGTTAAGAGCGTCCCAGTTGTGACAGAACCTGCTTCGGGCGGTTCGTGATGATCGCCTCGACTCCGAGGTCGATGCAGAGCTCCACGTCCTCTGGTTCGTCGACCGTCCAGACGTGTGCGCGATGGCCCGCACGGTGCAGGCGCTCGATGTAGCCGGGGTGACTGCGTACGATCCGCATCCCCGGACCGGCGATCCGCGCCCCCGCCGGCAGCCGCCCGTCACGCAGACGTGGCGAGACGAACTGCATCAGATAGACGGCGGGCAGGGTGGGTGAGGCGACCTGGATGCGGTGCAGGGAGCGTGCCGAGAAGCTCATGATCCGCACCGGTGACGGGCCGTCGGCCGGCGGCGCGTCGAGTTCGAAGCGCTTCAGCAGGTGCAGCAGCCGCTCCTCGACCTGGCCCGCCCAGCGGGTCGGGTGCTTGGTCTCGATGGCCAGCTGGAGCGGGCGCCCGGCGGCCCGCGTCTCGGTGACCAGTTCGAGCAGCCGTTCCAGGGTGAGTACGGACGTGAGCTCCCCCGGCACCGGGTCCCAGTCCGGGGACTCCGACTCCTCGCGGTCCTTCCAGGAACCGAAGTCGAGGGCGGCGAGCTCGGAGAGCTCCAGTGCGGAGACGGCGCCGCGGCCGTTGGAGGTGCGGTTCACCCGGCGGTCGTGTACGCAGACGAGGTGACCGTCGGCGGTGAGGCGTACATCACACTCCAGGGCATCGGCGCCGTCCTCGATCGCCTTCCGGTAGGCGGCCAGGGTGTGCTCGGGAGCGTCGTCGGACGCGCCCCGGTGGGCGATGACCTGGATGGGAGGGTGCGTGGATTGCTGCCGTGCGTGGGTCACTGCGTCATGGTGTCACCGAGGAGGGAGTGCTGGGTACAGCTCGCGCCGCGACTCCGCACGCCTCGCACCGGAGGTCCGTTTTGCCGGATGTAAAGATTGGCGTGCGGATGCACAGGTCCTGCTTACAGTGGCCTGACGTGTCTTGGGAAAAGCTGTCCCGGGACACGTACACAGCGGATCTCTTGCCGAAAATGATGTGGAACCGAGGAGTAAAGAGCTGTGAGCACAGAGAACGAGGGCAACGAGGGCACTGCGGGCGAGGCCGTTCCGTCCGTTCCGTCCGTACCTCCAGTGCCGGCCGACGCTCCTCGTCAGGAGCCGCCCGGGAGCACGCCCGCGTCCCCACAGGGACCCACGCCCGCCCCGGCGCACCCGGAAGCTCCGGATGCGGCGACCGCGCGGCAGCCGGTCGCCCCGATGGGCGAGCCGGCCGACGCGACCGCGCACACGGCTCCCCTTCCGGCCGCGCCCACCCCTCCCCCCGGGTTCCAGTCGGCCGCCGAAGCCAACTGGCCCCCGCCCCCTCCCGCCGTCCCCGCGTACGCACACCACGGTGCGGACGGCGGCGGTCCGGTCTGGGGTGCCCCGGCTCAGCTCCACTCCCCCGATGGCCCGCGCAAGCGGGGCACGGGCGGCGCCCTGGTGGCGGCGGTGGCGGTGGCGGCGCTGGTCGCCGGCGGTATCGGCGGCGCCCTCGGCTACTGGGCGGCCGACCGGAACGGCGGCGGCTCGACCACGGTCTCGGCGTCGGTCGATCCGCAAGACCTCAAGCGTGACCCTGGCACGGTCGCGGGTGTGGCGGCCAAGGCGCTGCCCAGCGTGGTCACCATCGATGCGCAGGGTGGTGACGGCGGGGGCGGTACGGGGACCGGCTTCGTGTACGACAAGGAGGGCCACATCCTCACGAACAACCACGTGGTGGCCTCCGCGGCGGACAGCGGCCAGCTCACGGCGACGTTCTCCAACGGCAAGAAGTACGACGCCGAGGTGGTCGGCCGGGCGCAGGGCTACGACGTCGCCGTTCTGAAGCTGAAGAACCCGCCGTCGGGGCTCACCCCGCTGTCCCTCGGCAACTCGGACCGGGTCGCGGTCGGCGATTCGACGATCGCGATCGGTGCACCGTTCGGTCTGTCCAACACGGTGACCACAGGCATCATCAGCGCCAAGAACCGGCCGGTCGCCTCCGGTGACGGTTCCGGTGGCAGCAACTCGTACATGAGCGCCCTGCAGACCGACGCCTCGATCAACCCGGGCAACTCCGGCGGCCCGCTGCTCGATTCGCGCGGCGCTGTCATCGGCATCAACTCCGCCATCCAGTCGGCCGGCAGCAGCGTCGGTCAGACCCAGGCGGGCTCCATCGGCCTCGGCTTCGCGATCCCGATCAACCAGGCGACGAACGTCGCCCAGCAGCTGATCAAGACCGGTCAGCCGGTCTACCCGGTGATCGGTGCCACGGTCATGATGGACGACAAGACCGGCGGCGCGGTCATCTCCGACCGGGGCGCGGGCGGCACATCAGCCGTGTCGAAGGACGGCCCCGCGGCCAGGGCCGGCCTCCAGGCGGGCGATGTCATCACGAAGTTCAACGACACCGTGATCGACAGCGGTCCCACCCTGATCGGTGAGATCTGGACCCACAAGCCCGGCGACCGGGTGACCGTGACCTACAAGCGCGACGGCAGGACGGCAACGACCGAAGTCACCCTGGGGGAGCGCAAGGGCGACAGCTGACCGGCTAGGCTGTCTCGCGTCATCGGTCCTTGGACCGATGACGCGGGTGGGTTGCCCGAGCGGCCTAAGGGAACGGTCTTGAAAACCGTCGTGGCAGCGATGTCACCGTGGGTTCAAATCCCACACCCACCGCCACACGTCGGCGAGCACGCTGACCAGAAGGGGCGCCCCTCATCAGGGGCGCCCCTTTCTCGTGGCCGGGCGTTCTGGGCCGGTGGTTTACAAGCCGTTCGGCCAGTGCGCCTGCGGGGCCGCTCCGAACGGTCCGGGCTGCTGCGGCGGTGGTACGGGCAGCGACGGTGCTGTGCTCCTGGTGTTCTTCATGAGTGCCCCCGTACACCTTCGGCCCGGCGTCCGGGTGGGGACCGTCAAGTACGTCTGTGCCCGCTCGACGAGAGACCAGGTGCAGTCGATCTCGTTGCCTGTCACATCGTCGGGCTCGATGGTCCGGACGGGGCGGTTCCGGGCCCGTTCTCGTTCTCGGTCTCGTCCTCGTACCTCGTGGTGAGGCGGGCCGCCGAGGCGATGGTGGCGCGGGCCTCGCGTTCGGTGAGGCCGGTGCGGACGGCGGCGTGGGTGAGGGCGTCCGCCAGGGCGTCGCCGAAGCCGTGTTCGTAGGCGCGGCAGGCTGCCCAGAAGAGCCGTGTGTTGCGCTGGCCCTCGTGGGCCGCGAGGACGAACCGGACCAGTCCCCGGCCCTCTTCGGGCCGGGCCGTGGGGTGGTGAGGGCGTACGGGGGGCTTGAGCAGGTGCAGGAGTGCGCGGGGGCAGGAGGCCGGCGGGAGGTCGGCGGTGCCCGGGGCGAGCCGGTACGTGCCATGGGCGGTGACCGAGCCGGGGCCCACCAGGTAGCCGCCGGCGCCCCGGACGTCGATGCCGGGGGCGAGGCGGCTCGCGGAGTTCGGTACGCGGACGCCGGGCGGGCCGGTTCAGCCAGATGTGGCGGCCGCCGCTGGGCGTGAGCACGATGACGGTCGGCGGGATGGTGAACAGGTGGTGCAGGGCGAGCTGCTGGAGTGATGCGGCGGAGTCGTTGCCGGTGGTGCCGATGTCCAGGTCGATGCCGATGAGGTGGTGCGGGGGCCGGCCGCATGCGATGCCGTAGCCGGTGGCCCAGGGGGCGGCGGCGAAGAGGGCCCGGACGGCGGCGGGGTTCGTGGTGGCGTCGTGGACGCCGTGTCCGGGAAGGCCGCAGGCGCCCCGGCAGGTGACCGGCCGGTCCTCGTTGCGGTGCGGAGAGGGCAGGGCGGGGAGCTTTCCGGCGGAGAGCGGGATGACGGGGAGCCCGCGCTCGGCGGCGGAGAGCGCGTGGGCCAGGGCCAGGGTGGCGGTCTGCCGGTCGATGGTGGCCATGGTTTTATGGTCGTACAGATGTTCGAAGAAGGGAAGGGGTGGAGGTGCCGGTCGACTAGGGCGCCGGAACGCCTCTTCTCTTGCGGGGTACGGGATCGGGTGGGGCTGGAGGCTACTGGAGGGGGCGCGTGAGGGTGTGAGCTGGGGCTTTGGCGGCGCGAGTGGGTTTATTGGATGTTCCTCACACTTGCGGGGGAATCGGATCGCGTGGGTGGTTCGCCGGTGATCAGGTGGGCAACTCTGCTGTCGCGACGTCGTGACCAAGCCGGGGCGGTCGGCCAACTGCCCCGGAAAAAGCAGTACTTTCGGTTCCTGGAGGAATTGACATGGCAAGCATCCGTACCGCTCGTGCCCTCGCCGCCGTTGCAGCCCTGCCTCTCGCCGCCGCACTCTTCGGTGGCGTGGCCCAGGCCGACAGCGGCTCGTTCGCGAACGACGGATCGAACGCGGCTGTTGCCACGGTCGTCGGCAGCGGCGTCGGCGGCAACAACTCCGGCAATTCGTCCACGTCGCAGCAGCAGGCCGTCGGCTCCGGCGCGTCGAACCAGAGCAACTCCGCGCAGGTGAACGGCTCGGGGTTCACCGTGGTCGACCAGCGCAACACGAATCTCGCGGTGAACTTCACCAAGCTCTGGTGAGCCGGCGCCCGGCCATGAGCCGGTCGGGGGGCCGGGTCATGGCTGGTGGAACGGCGGCCTGCGCGAGGGCACTTGGGTGCACTCGCGCAGGCCGCTTCGCGTTGGGTCGGCGATCGGGTCGGGGTGTCGTCGACCTTGACAGGGCGAGTGAATCTGACGGACAGTCAGAAACCTTGAGTGCGTGCCCGGATCCATACGTCCGTATCCGCACGCCTGTGTCCGGGAGGCAACTGTCGTGCACCTTGCCCAGACGGAGCGTCAGCAACAGCTGCGCGCCGAACTCCGCACGTACTTCCACAAGGTGATGCCCAGGAGGGACGCGAGGACGGCGTCCGCGGCCGAGGACCCGGCCGGACAGCGCCGGCTGCTGCGCCGGATCGGCACGGACGGGATGCTCGGGCTCGGCTGGCCCGTCGAGTACGGCGGCCAGGGCCGCGGATCCGACGAGCAGTTCGTCTTCTTCGACGAGGCATACCGGGCGGGAGCGCCCGTCTCGATGGTCACCCTCAATACCGTCGGACCGACGCTGATGAAATATGGGACCGCCGAGCAGAAGGCGTACTTCTTGCCCAGGATCCTCCGCGGCGATCTCGTCTTCGCCATCGGCTACAGCGAGCCGGAGGCCGGTACGGACCTCGCGGCGCTGCGCACCAGGGCGGTGCGGGACGGTGACTCCTGGGTGATCGACGGGCAGAAGATCTTCACCAGCAACGCGCAGAACGCGGACTGGATCTGGCTCGCCTGCCGTACGGACCCGGATGCGCCGAAACACCGCGGCATCTCGATCATTCTGGTTCCGACGGACGCCCCCGGGTTCTCCTGGACGCCGATCGAGACCGTGGGCGGGCTGACCACCACGTCCACCTACTACGACGGGATACGGGTGCCCGCCACCCATCTGGTCGGCGCGGAGAACGACGGCTGGGGGCTGATCACCAACCAGCTGAACCATGAACGGGTGGCCCTCGCCGCCATCGGAATGCAGGCCGAGGACTGCTACGAGTCGGCGCTCGCCTTCGCCCGCACCCCCGACCCGGTCACGGGCCGGCGTCCGGCCGACGAGCCGTGGGTGCGGACCCGGCTGGCCGAGGCGTACGCCCGGCTGGCGGCGACACGCCTGCTCAACTGGCGCCTGGTGGGTGATGTCGGCGCGGATTCCCTGGCCCCCGGCGACGCGAGCGGCGTGAAGTTCGCGGGAACCGAGAGCGCGGTCGAGGTGTACCGGATCTGCCAGGAGATCACGGGCGAGACCGGGACGATCCGGGGCGGTTCGCCCGGCGCCTTCGGGGACGGGGAGCTGGAGCGGATGAACAGGGCGGCGCAGATCAACACCTTTGGGGGTGGAGTGAGCGAGGTGCAGCGGGAGATCGTCGCGACCATGCGGCTCGGCATGAAGAGGGGCAAGCGGTGACGGGCGTGCGGGAACGACGGGAGGAGCGGGGGGAACGGGACGGGCCGGACCGGTTGTACGAACGGCTCAAGGAGTTCGAGGGGCGGGCTGCCGCGACCGCGGGCGTCGGCAAGGACCCGGTCAACGAGCCGATGATCAGGCACTGGTGCGAGGCGATGGGGGACACCGGCCCCGCCTACACGGGACCGGACGCGATCGCCCCGCCGACGATGCTCCAGGCGTGGACGATGGGCGGTCTGTCGGGGCACACCGACCGCTCCGAGGCGTACGAGGAGCTGCTCGGGCTGCTCGACGGCGCGGGCTGCACCTCGGTGGTCGCGACCGACTGCGAGCAGGAGTATCTGCGGCCGCTGCGGCCCGGCGACCGCATCACGTTCGACGCGGTGATCGAGTCCGTCTCGGAGCGCAAGACGACCAAACTGGGGACGGGGTACTTCGTGACGACGCGGATGGACGTCCGGGCGGAGGGAGAGCTCGCCGGGACGCACCGCTTCCGGATCCTCAAGTACGGCCCGGCCGCGGCGAAGCGGGCGACGCGTCCGGGCGGCCGGAGCCCGCGCCCGAGGCCGGTGATCAACCGGGACAACGCCGGGTTCTGGCAGGGCGTTGCCGAGCACCGGCTGCTGATCCAGCGGTGCGGCGAGTGCGCCACGCTGCGCTTCCCCTGGCTGCCCGGCTGCAACGCGTGCGGCTGCCAGGAATGGGACACGGTCGAGGCGAGTGGCGACGGCACCGTTTTCAGCCATGTCGTGATGCACCACCCGCCCTTCCCCGCCTTCAGCGCCTCGGACGGGGGCGGACCGTACGCGGTGGCGCTGATAGAGCTGGCGGAGGGGATACGGATGGTCAGCAATGTGATCGGGGTGCCGTACGACAAGGTGCGGACGGGGATGCCGGTGCGGCTGGAATTCCTCCGCGCGGACCCGGAGCTGGAGCTTCCGGTCTTCCGGGGAGGCGAGGGGTGACATGGACTTCGTACCCACCGAGGAACAGACCGCGGCGCAGGGGCTGGCGGCGCGGATCTTCGGGGATCTGTCGACGCACGAACGCCTGGCCGGGGCCGGCACGGGGACGGACACCGAGCTGTGGAAGGAGCTCTGCGCGGCCGGACTGACCGCGGCGGTCGAGGAGATCGGGCTGCTCGGCCTGGTGCTGCTGCTGGAGGAGCAGGGCCGAACGACGGCGCAGGTGCCGTTCGCGGCGAGCTGTGTGTACGGGCTGCTCGCCGTCGCCTCGCACGGCACCGACGAACAACGGGACCGGCTGCTGCCCCCGCTGCGGGACGGCACGGCCGTCGCAACCGGGGCGTTCCCGGCATGCGGCGGGATGCGGGCGGACGGCGAGGGGCGGCTGAGTGGCAGCGTGCCGTACGTGCCGTGGCTGCGCGACGCGTCCCTCGTCCTCGTCGCGGACTCGGACCGGGGGCTGTGGATCGTACGAACCGGTGATCCGGGTGTGGCGACGGAGCCGGTCGAGACGACGGCACCGTGGTCGGCCGCGCGGCTCGTCCTGGACCGGGCGCACGGGGAGCGGCTCGGTGGTGAAGGAACGCGTGGGGAGGGGTTTGGTGGTGAAGGAACGCGTGGGGAGCGGCTCGGTGGTGAAGGAACGCGTGGGGAGCGGCTCGGTGGTGACCGGGCGCGTGAGGAGCGGCTCAGGGGAGCCGGGGCGTACGGGGAACCGCTCGGGCACGTCGAGAACGTCAGTCGCGCCGAAGCGTACGAACATGTGCTGGCTGCAAGCCGGATCGCGTTCGCCGGGCTGCAGGCCGGGGTGTGCGCCGGTTCGCTGGCCCGGGCCGTCGCCCACACCAACACCCGGGAGCAGTTCGGGCGTCCGCTCTCCACCAAGCAGGCGGTTCTGCTGCGGGCCGCCGACGCCCATATGGACACCGAGGCGATACGCGTCACCGCGTACGAGGCGGCATGGCGCCATGACACGGGGCTGCCGTACGGGACGCAGGCGCTGACCGCCGCCTGGTGGGCGTCGGAGGCCGGGACACGGGTCGTGCACGCCGGACAGCATCTGCACGGCGGAACGGGCGCGGACCTCGACCACCCCGTACACCGCCACTTCCTCTGGGGCCGTCAGCTCGACGCCTATCTGGGATGCGGCAGCGAAGTACTTCAGGAACTCGGCCAGTCACTGGTGAAGGAGGGACCGGAGTGAAGGTCGGCGAGAAGCTGGCACCGCTGGAGATCGTGGTGACCCGCACCCTGATCGTGGCGGGCGCCCTCGCCTCCCGCGACTACCAGGACGTGCACCACGACGCGGAACTCGCCCGGGAGAAGGGCTCCCCGGACATCTTCATGAACATCCTGACGACCAACGGCCTGGTCGGCCGGTACGTCACCGACCGCTTCGGCCCGTCGGCCGTGCTCCGCAAGGTCGCCATCAGACTGGGCGCGCCCAACTACCCGGGGGACACCATGGTCCTGAGCGGCACGGTCACCGCCCTCGGGAACGACGGGACGGCCGAGGTGTCGGTCGTCGGAACCAACGGTCTCGGCAGGCATGTCACGGGCACGGTGACGCTGACGGTGACCACGCCTGCGCATGAGCCTGCGCCTGCGACCATGACAGGCAGCGCTTCTCAGGGGGCCGCATGAGCCTGCGCGGAGCCGACTCGCTCGGTGGCAGAGCGGCGGTCGTGGGGATCGGGGCGACCGAGTTCTCCAAGGACTCCGGTCGCAGCGAACTCAAACTGGCCGTCGAGGCGGTGCGGGCCGCCCTCGACGATGCCGGGCTGACCCCCGCCGACGTCGACGGTCTGGTCACCTTCACCATGGACACCAGCCCCGAGATCACTGTCGCCCAGGCGGCCGGCATCGGTGAGCTGTCGTTCTTCTCCCGCATCCACTACGGCGGTGGGGCGGCCTGCGCCACCGTCCAGCAGGCGGCGATGGCCGTGGCGAGCGGAGTGGCCGACGTCGTGGTCTGCTACCGCGCGTTCAACGAACGTTCCGGGCGCAGATTCGGCTCCGGCGTGCAGCAGCGGGAGCCCACCGCGGAGGGCACGGCGCTCGGCTGGAACCTCCCCTTCGGGCTGCTCACGCCGGCCTCCTGGGTCGCCATGGCCGCCCAGCGCTATCTGCACACGTACAACCTGACGCCGGAGGCCTTCGGCCATGTCGCGGTCACCGACCGGCGCCATGCCGCCCGCAACCCCGCGGCGTACTTCTACGGAAAGCCGATCACCCTGGCCGATCACGCCGCGTCGCGGTGGATCGTCGAACCCCTGCGGCTGCTCGACTGCTGTCAGGAGACCGACGGCGGGCAGGCGATCGTCGTCACCAGCGCGGAACGGGCCCGGGACCTGCCGCAGCCGCCCGCCGTGATCGTCGCCGCCGCACAGGGGGCCGGGCGGGCGCAGGAACAGATGACCAGCTTCTACCGCGACGATCTGACCGGGCTGCCGGAGACGAGGGTGGTCGCCCGGCAGCTGTGGCGGAGCTCCGGCCTCTCCCCGGCCGACATCGATGTGGGCATCCTCTACGACCACTTCACGCCGTTCGTCCTGATGCAGCTGGAGGAGTTCGGCTTCTGCGCACCGGGCGAGGCGGCCGACTTCGTCGCGGCCGACGCGCTGCCCCTGAACACGCACGGCGGCCAACTGGGGGAGGCGTACCTGCACGGGATGAACGGCATCGCGGAGGCGGTCCGGCAGATCCGGGGCTCGTCGGTGAACCAGCTGTCCGGGGCGGCCCGCACCCTGGTCACGGCAGGCACCGGCGTACCCACCTCTGCGCTGATACTGGGCGCGGACGAATGACTGGGGGGTCGACCCTGAGCCCCGAAGACGACGGCTCCACCTACAGGAGGTCGGGCAGGCCCCACCCCTACACCCTGAGGCGGACGCCGTTTCGGGACCTGGGGCCGATCCCCGGGGCGGCGCCCGCTCCTAGCGTGGAGCCATGACCACGTCAGTCTGCACGGGCACCTCCGGGGGAGCTGCTATCACCGGACACATCCCGCACGGCTCGTACACGACGCACGGAGCGCACATCGCGAACGCGCCGCACATCGCGAACGCGCCGCACATCGCGAACGCGCCGCACATCGCGAACGCGCCGCACATCGCGAACGCGCCGCACACCGCGAACGCGCCGCACACCGCGAACGCGCCGCACGGAGCGCACACGACGTACACCGCGCACACGCCGTTCGCCCCGCGCGCTTCGTCGTACGCCTCACGGGCTCCGCACGCCCCGTATCCGTCGTTCTCCTCGTTCGTACGGGCACGGGGGCCCGTACTGCTGCGCGCCGCCCGCTCGCTCACCGCGAACCCGAGCGATGCCGAGGATCTGCTGCAGACCGCTCTCACCAAGACGTATGTCGCCTGGGAACGGATCGAGGACCACCGGGCGCTCGACGGCTATGTCCGCCGGGCGCTGCTGAACACCCGGACGTCGCAGTGGCGCAAGCGCAAGGTCGACGAGTACGCCTGCGACGAACTGCCCGAGCAGGAGACCCCGGGGGCCCCCGACCCGGCGGAGCACCAGACGCTGCACGACGCGATGTGGCGTGCCGTGCTGAAGCTCCCGGACCGGCAGCGCGCGATGGTGGTCCTGCGGTACTACGAGGATCTGAGCGAGGCCCAGACGGCCGAGGTGCTCGGGGTGTCCGTCGGCACGGTGAAGAGCGCGGTGTCGCGGGCGCTGGGCAAGCTCAGGGAGGACCCGGAGCTGGCTCCGGTCCGCTGACCCCGGGCGACGACGGCGTGCCGGGCGGACCCGGTTCTGCCGGACGATACCGATTCGTACTCCCGGGACTAGTGACGTACCGCCTGGTATGTGAGCAGAATCAGCGGAACCTTACTGCCGCGTAGCGCCCACCGGGAGGACGCCGTGCTGAGCACCATGCAGGACGTACCGCTGACTGTCACCCGCATCCTCCGACACGGGATGACCCTTCACGGGAAGTCGCAGGTCACGACCTGGACCGGCGAGCCCGAGCCGCAGCGGCGCAGCTTCGCCGAGATCGGCCGACGGGCCACCCAGCTGGCGAACGCGCTGCGCGACGAGCTCGGTGTCGACGGCGACCAGCGTGTAAGCACCCTCATGTGGAACAACGCCGAACACGTCGAGGCGTATCTCGCGATCCCCTCGATGGGCGCCGTCCTGCACACCCTCAACCTCCGGCTCCCCGCCGAGCAGCTGATCTGGATCGTCGAGCACGCCGACGACAAGGTCGTCATAGTCAACGGCTCCCTGCTACCGCTGCTCGCGCCGCTCCTTCCCCATCTGACGTCGATCGAGCACGTGATCGTCACGGGGCCGGGCGACCGTTCCGTCCTGGACGGCGCGGCGCCCCGGGTGCATGAGTACGAGGAGCTGATCGCCGGCCGCCCGACCAGCTACGACTGGCCCGAGCTCGACGAACGCCAGGCCGCCGCCATGTGCTACACCTCCGGCACCACCGGCGACCCCAAGGGCGTTGTCTACTCCCACCGCTCCATCTACCTGCACTCCATGCAGGTCAACTCGGCGGAGTCGATGGGGCTGACCGGCAAGGACACCACGCTGGTGGTCGTCCCCCAGTTCCATGTGAACGCCTGGGGGCTGCCGCACGCGACGTTCATGGCCGGCGTCAACATGCTCATGCCGGACCGGTTCCTGCAGCCCGCCCCGCTCGCCGACATGATCGAGCGCGAGAGGCCGACCCACGCCGCGGCCGTCCCCACCATCTGGCAGGGGCTGCTCGCCGAGGTCATCGCCAACCCGCGCGACCTCACTTCCATGGCCCGCGTCACCATCGGCGGCGCCGCCTGCCCGCCGTCTCTCATGGAGGCGTACGACAAGCTCGGCGTCCGGCTCTGCCACGCCTGGGGCATGACGGAGACGTCACCGCTCGGCACCATGGCCAACCCGCCCGCCGGGCTGGCCGAGGAAGAGGAGTGGCCCTACCGCATCACCCAGGGCCGCTTCCCGGCCGGCGTCGAGGCACGCCTGGCCGGCCCCGGCGGCGAGCTGCTGCCGTGGGACAACGAGTCGGCCGGTGAGCTGGAGGTACGCGGCCCCTGGATCGCCGGGGCCTACTACGGGGGCGCGGACGGCGAGGACCTGCGCCCCGAGGACAAGTTCAGCGAGGACGGCTGGCTGAAGACCGGTGACGTCGGTGTGATCAGCGACGACGGCTTCCTCACCCTGACCGACCGGGCCAAGGACGTCATCAAGTCCGGCGGCGAATGGATCTCCAGTGTCGAGTTGGAGAATGCGCTCATGGCGCACCCGGACGTGGCCGAGGCTGCGGTCGTCGCCGTCCCGGACGAGAGGTGGGGCGAGCGCCCGCTCGCCACGGTCGTGCTCAAGGACGGCGCCGCCGCCGATTACGAGGCGCTGAAGAGGTTCCTCGCCGAGTCCGGCATCGCCAAGTGGCAGCTGCCGGAGCGCTGGACGGTCATTCCGGCGGTGCCGAAGACGAGCGTCGGCAAGTTCGACAAGAAGGTGATCCGCAGACAGTACGCGGAGGGCGGGCTGGACATCACCCGGCTCTGACCGGGCCCGGGCCCGGACGGGGTGTACGACGAGGGCGGTACGGAAGAACCCGTACCGCCCTCGTCGTGATCCCCGGCTGACCGCCGGTCAGTTCGTGCCGATCTTCGCGAGCAGGTCGACGATGCGCGACTGCACCTCGTCGCTCGTGGAACGTTCGGCCAGGAAGAGTACGGTCTCGCCCGAGCCGAGCTTCGGCAGCTCGGACCCGGTCATGTCGGCGGAGGTGTAGACGACCAGCGGGGTGCGGTTCAACTGGCCGTTGGCGCGCAGCCAGTCGACGATCCCGGCCCGGCGACGGCGTACCTGCATCAGGTCCATCACCACCAGGTTGGGCCGCATCCGGGTGGCGAGCGTCACCGCCTCGTTGTCGGTGGAGGCCCGCGCGACCTGCATGCCGCGCCGCTCCAACGTGTCCGTCAGCGCCAGCGCGATCTCCTCGTGCTCCTCGATCAACAGGACCCGCGGCGGATGCTGTTCGCTGTCGCGCGGGGCGAGCGCCTTGAGGAGTACGGCCGGGTCGGCACCGTACGCCGCCTCCCGCGTCGCCTGCCCCAGACCGGCCGTCACCAGGACCGGGACCTCGGCGGCCACGGCGGCCTGACGCAGTGACTGCAGCGCCTTGCGGGTGATGGGACCGGTGAGCGGGTCGACGAAGAGCGCGGCGGGGAACGCCGCGATCTGGGCGTCGACCTCCTCGCGGGAATGCACGATCACCGGCCGGTAGCCGCGGTCGCTCAGCGCCTGCTGGGTGGAGACATCGGGCGCGGGCCAGACGAGCAGCCGGCGCGGGTTGTCCAGCGGCTCCGGGGGCAGCTCGTCGTCGACCGGCTGCGGCGACGGACGATTGGCGACCTCGACCGCGCCACCCGGACCGTCCAGCGGCTCCGGCCCCTCGGCGCCCTCGTCGGGTGCCCCTATGGCATACGCGCGTCCCTCGGCCTCCGCAGGAGCCGACAGCAGCTGCCCCGAACCCGGGTTCGGGACCTGTACGGCGCCGGACGGAGCGGCCGGCGACGCAGCGGGCTGCGACACGGCCGCCGGGGAAGGAGCGGCCGGGGCCGACGCGGCCTGCGGCAGTGCGGCCTGCGGGGTGTGCTCGTCCTCCGGCGGGGCGGCGAGCTTACGGCGCCGTCCGGCACCGCCGAGCGTCTGGTTCTGCTGGTGCGCGATGTGCTGGGCGAAGGGCACGCCCTGCCCGAGCGTCCGCACGCTGAACGCGCGCCCCTGCGTCGAGTCCGACGAGTCACCGGGCATCGGAGCCTCCGCGGGCAGCGGTTGCCTGCGCGCGTCCGGCACGGGCGCGATGTTCCGGGGACGGCTCTCCGTGACGGGCGTGGTGCCGGTGGTGTTCGTGGTGTGTCCGGCCGTGGGCCACTCCGGATCGCCGCCGGGGTGGCTGTCGGGCCGGTCATCGGTCTGCGCGGGCTGCTGGGCCTGCGCGGTCTGCGGGACCTGCGGGGTCTGCGGGACCTGCGCGGTCTGCGGGACCTGCGGGGGCGCGTCGGCGTGACGTGCCCGGCGCCGCCCGGTCGGTACGGGGTGAGCCTGGGGCGGAGTGTGCTCCTCGTCCGGCGCGATGCGTACGGCGTCGTGGCGTCCGGGCAGCGAGGCGTCCGCGTCGACGGCCGCGGGCGGGATCCGGTCGGCATCCGCGGGCGGCAGAGCGAACGCGGTACGGGGCCCGGCCGGCTCGGCCTGGGCGGACCGCTCCTGGGCGGCCGCCAACGCCCGCCGCGCCCGCCGCCCGGTCGGCTGAGACGCCGATGCGTGCACAGCCCCCTCCCCGCCCGCTGAGAGGTCTTCGCCCTGCGAGAGGCCTTCGGAGGCGGAAGCGGAGGCGAAAGCGGAATCGGAGGAGACAGCGGAAGCGGAAGCGGGAGCCGGCAGAGCCAACTGGTTCTCGCCGCCCTGGTGCGCCCGGTGGCCACCCGCCGGCACCGGAACACCCTGCGGCGGCACCGTCCGGCCACGCTGCGGACGGCCACCGCCACCCTGCGCGCCCTCGGCCGCCGTCACCACCGCCCCTTCGGACGGCGCGGAGGCGGCCGGAGGCAGCGCCAACGCCTGCCCCGTCCCGGCCCCCTGCTGCTCGTCAGCGGGCTCCCCGGGCCGCCGGCCCTGCTCGGGCAGCTGAGCCGGAAGCGCGTGCTGAGTACCGGTCTCGGCCGGGCTCGGCCGCCCCCGCCTGCGCCCCGATCCCTCGCCCTGCTGGACGGGAATCATGTCGTGCGCGCCCGGTGTCTCCTGAGCCGCGGGTTCACGACGCGCCCGGCGCCGCCCCGTCGGCTCGGCTGCCGCGGTATCACCGGAACCGGAACCGGAACCGGACTCGCCGCCCGCCCCGGAACCACCCACAGGGCTCTCCAGGAACGCGTCCGTGGAGGCCCGCCGTCCCCGCCGCCGTCCACCGCCCGCCGCACCCTGACCGGCCATCGACTCGGCCCCCGCCTCGGAGCCCGGCTCAGGCGCAGAACCCGCCTCCGGCTCGGGCGCCGGTGGCATCACCGTTCCCGAGCCCTTGCCCAGCGGCACTTCGAGTACGTACGCGCTGCCGCTCATCCCCGGCACCTCGTGCGTCTGGAGCACGCCGCCGTGCGCCCGTACGATCCCGCGCACGATCGGCTCGTGCACCGGGTCTCCCCCGGCGAACGGTCCGCGCACCTCGATCCGTACGACCTCACCGCGCTGCGCCGCCGCGACGACGACCGTCGAGTCGACGTAGCCGCCGCCCGGCACCACGCGGGCCTTGCCGGTCGAGTCGACCCCGGCGACATCCGCGACCAGATGGGCGAGCGCGGTCACCATCCGGGCCGCGTCCACCTCGGCCTCGATCGGCGGCGCGTGCACCGCGAACTGGGCCCGCCCGGGACCGATCAGCTCGACGGCCGCGTCGATACCGGCCGTCACGACCGAGTCGAGCAGCACGTTCGCCTTGACCAGGTCCTCCGAGCCGGCGTCCAGGCGCTGGTAGCCGAGCACGTTGTCGACGAGCGTGGTCATCCGGGCGTAGCCCGCGGCCAGGTGGTGCAGGATCTGGTTGGCCTCCGGCCACAGCTGGCCGGCCGGGTCGGCGGCGAGCGTGGAGAGTTCGCCGCGCAGCTCCTCCAGCGGCCCGCGCAGCGACTCGCCGAGCACGGCGGTGAGCTGGGTGTGCCGGGCGGTCAGCGCGGCCAGCTGTTCGGCCTGCGCTTCCAGCTCGGCGGTGTACCGCTCGGACCGGTCGGCCTGTTCCGCGCTGTGCCGTTCCGTCAGGGCGGTGACCTCGGCGGTGTGGCTCGCGGTCAGTTCGTCGACCTCGGCCCGGTGCTGCTCGGCGAGCTCCTCGTACGGCCGGCGGTCGGTGAACGTCATGACCGCACCGACCAGCTGGTCCCCGTCCCGGACCGGCGCCGTGGTCAGGTCGACCGGCACCTGCGCACCGCTCTTGGACCACAGCACCTGCCCGCGCACCCGGTGCTTGCGGCCGGACCTGAGAGTGTCGGCGAGCGGCGACTCCTCGTACGGGAACGGCTCGCCCTCCGCCCGCGAGTGCAGGATCAGCGGATGCAGGTCCTGGCCGCCCAGGTCGCTGGCGCGGAAGCCGAGGATCTGCGCGGCGGCGGGGTTGACCAGGACGACCCGGCCGTCCGTGTCCGTACCGACGACACCCTCGGCCGCGGCCCGCAGGATCATCTCGGTCTGCCGCTGCGAACGGGCCAGTTCGGCCTCGGTGTCGACGGTGCCCGACAGATCCCGTACGACGAGCATCAGCAGCTCGTCACCCGTATAGCTGCCGCTGTACGTGCTCTGGAAGTCGTTGTACGCGGCCTGCCCGTCCTCCAGGCTGGCGCTGGTGACCTCGACCGGATACTCGGTGCCGTCGGTCCGCCGTGCGGTCATCCGCGTCGGCTTCGTACGGCCCCGGTCGTCGGCGGACTCGGGGCGGCGCATCGACCCCGGGATCAGCGTGGAGTCGAACTCCGGCAGCAGATCGAGGAGCCCGCGCCCGACGAGTGCCGTGCCCGGCGTCTCGAACATTTCCAGCGCGATGGTGTTGGCGTTGACGACCGTGCCGTTGCAGTTGACGAGCAGCAGCCCGTCAGGAAGTGCATCGAGTATGGCTGCGAGGCGAGCAGCGCCTCGGGATGGCCTGCTGCTCACGACGACGCTTCCTCCCTGGTTACCGCACCTTGCCGACAGCGGGCCCCATCTTGCCCCTCGGGCCGCAGGCTGTCACGGAAGGAGTCTAAAGGCAGGGAAGGGGCGTAGGTCGGCGGATGAGGGGGAGCTCTCACCAAGGTTGTGTGCACGGGGTACTGCGGAAAGGCGTACAGACCGCCGCTCATCGGACGCTGGGGAGCACGGGCCGCAGATTGTTCCAGCGCGAGATCTCGCAGCCGTTGCCCCGCGTCAAGACGGTGTCGATGCTCCGCCCGCGCCAGGTCCCGGTGACCCGGGCGGTGGCAGGTCCCCCGAATTGCTGCGTGCACATCGCGTCCCGGGGCACCGGTGCGAACGGGGCCGCGCCCTCGTCCGCCAGCTCGTCCAGCCGGTTGCAGGCCTGCTGCGCCGCCGGGTGGCTGCCACCCGACGGTCCGCACTCCAGCTCGAAGACGCCGTCGGCCGCGGGGTCCCCCGAATCCGAGACCGTCACCGTCAGCCGGGTACGGGCATCGTCCCCATGCAGCAGCGGGAGCGGCAGTGGCAGTGGCAGGGGCCCGGTGGCCGCGGTCGCGGCCGGCACGGCGGCGGACAGCGCGGCGAGGGACACGACGGCGGTGAGGGCGAGACGGCGCAACATGCGGACTCCTGTGTTCGTGCACTTCGACGGGGGCGAACGGCCTCCACCCCCACTAACGCTCCGCACGCCGCGGCGTTGCGCAACCGCAGGCGCTTTGCCCTCGTGCCCGACTGCCTAGTACCGTAGGCACCGGTTGGTGACGCGGCGCTCAGCTGTGTCATCATCTGACACACCACTCGCGCTCGCGCGAGGTGTGCTGGAGGCGTCGCCTAGTCCGGTCTATGGCGCCGCACTGCTAATGCGGTTTGGGTCTTAAAGCCCATCGAGGGTTCAAATCCCTCCGCCTCCGCCCCATCACCGAAGCCCCGTGCCACTGGCACGGGGCTTCGGTCGTATCCGGACCGGGGCGGCGTACGGCGGGCGCCGCCCGGCACCACCAAAACGGAGTGTTTTCGCAGGTCGGAGGTGGTGTGGCTTAAGGATTTCGCGCTACGGCGCAGGTCATGTAATGTTGTTCTCGCAACGCCGACCAGGCAGAAAAGCCCGGAACGCACAAGCACTCGTAGCTTAACGGATAGAGCATCTGACTACGGATCAGAAGGTTGCAGGTTCGAATCCTGCCGAGTGCACACAGTTCAGAAGCCCCTCGGGATCATCCCGAGGGGCTTCTGACATCAACGGGTGACATCAACGTCGTTTGCGGCTGCCGTTCGTTGTTCCGGCCATTCGCCTACATCGGCCGCGCCGACGACGTCATAGGGGCATCCGCCTACAAGATCTCGCCGTTCGATCCGCGGCACTAGTAGGGCTTGGTCAGGTCGGTGCGAGTGCTGGTACGTCGCGGTGACAGGTGGGGCAGGCGCCGGTCCCCGCGGTAGACGGCAGTTTGCCGCGCCAGTCAGGGGAGCTCGCGGTATTCGGTGATGAGGTAGTCGGCCTCGTCATCGATGGCATTCTCCAGCCAGTCGATGTGAATCTCAGTGGGGTGTCCATCTGCGGCAAATACCGTCTCCGCGACTTCAGCCTGGCCTGCACGGGCCTTCTGGACATCAGTGAGGAGACCGCCAAGCGTCGGGACATCCTGCGGATTCTCCTCGACCGTGCGCCGGGCCGGCTCGTCGAGGCCGATCGCTTTGACGACCTTCCCGTTTCCCACGGTGATCCGGTACTCCCCAAGGCCGCTCCGCTCTCCGGACTCGGAGAGAAGCCGGAAGGAATACCGATGCGGTTCGGACCATCGGGCTGCCTTTGCCTGGCCACCGCCTCCGGCGGTGGCCGGTGTGGACCCTGCGTCGCAGCCGACCACGGCGAGGGCAAGCGCAGCGGATGCGACGAGCAGGTACATGCCGGATTTCGTCACGGTTAGGCCTTTCAGCAGCTCAATTGCCCCTTCGACGGCATCGCGATTGATTCGGTTCCCCTAGCCAGTCTCCTCGTTAACGTCCTCGAGTCCCCGTGCGTCGTCCATGCGCTCGGCAGCCGCGCGCAGGGTTGTCTGCATCACGTGGGCGTAAGTGTCCAGCGTCATGGTGATCGTGCTGTGGCCGAGGGTTTCCACGATCGTGCGGGCGTCCACACCCTGGGCGAGCAGCGACTGACATCAGCACCTGACATCAACGTCGGTGCACGCAGGGATACACCGGCGTACAGGTGCATCATGGTCAACGGGTCCAGTTAGCCGTGACAGACCGAATGATCCGTGTGCGCACCCGCCTACGGATCAGAAGGTTGCAGGTTCGAATCCTGCCGAGTGCACAGCAGACGAGAGGCCCCCAGGAGAAATCCCGGGGGCCTCTCGCTTTTGCGTTGACGGCAGTCTTGACGGGCCGTGGAGCAGAAGCGGGTCGAGGCCGGGCGGCCGGGGCGAGCGCCCTGTTCGAATCGGCGAGCCGGAATTCGTGGTGATCCTTCGCGAGTGCCGGCCGCCCCGTTGCCGGGGCGGCCGGCCTGCGTGCCTTCACCCACCTGTTCGGGCCGGGGCCCGAGTTGTCGTTCATGCACGCAGAAGCCCGGCAGGGTCAGGCCGACGCCTTGACGGCCGAGGCCGCCCGGGCCCGCTTCTGCACGACGCGGCGGCGCCGGGTCGGCATCCCGAACGTCGGGTTGGCGACGCCCCAGGCCGCGCCTTTGCAGACCAGCTCCTTGTAGACGGCGGCGAGCCGTCCGGTCAGGGCCGCCCGGACGGCGCGGTCGTCGGCGGTGACGTACTGGATCACGCCTTCCTTGCGGCCCAGTGAGATGCACTGGTTGAAGTAGCGGAGCGGCGTGTTCGGGAGCTTTCCGCCGGTCAGGCGTGCCGCGATGGCGTCGGCGGCCTGCCACGCGGTGGGGCCGCCCGAGGCGCACGACATCCGCAGCGGCTTGTCGCCGGGGCCCATCACCATGGCCGCGTCGCCGATGGCGTACACGTCCGGGTGCGAGACCGAGCGCATGGTCCCGTCGACCACGATCTGGCCTGTGCCGGTGACCTCCAGAGCGGTGGCCTTCGCGATCGGGTGGACCGCGAAGCCGGTGGTCCACACGGTGACCGCGGCCGGGACGGACGTGCCGTCGGCGGTGGCGACGCGGTCGGCCTCCACGCCGGTGACGGCGGTGTGCTCGTGCACGGTGACGCCGAGCTTGTCGAAGACCTTCCGCAGGTGTCGGCGGCCCTTGGGCGAGAGCCAGTCGCCGAGCCCGCCGCGGGCGACGAGGGCGACGTCGAGGTCCGGGCGGGCCTCGGCGATCTCGGTCGCGGCCTCCAGGCCGGTGAGGCCGCCGCCGACGACGACCACGGACTGTCCGGCGTCCAGGCCGGCCAGACGCTCGCGCAGCCGGAGCGCTCCGGGGCGGCCGGCGATCTCGTGGGCGTGCTCGGCGGTGCCGGGGACGCCTTGGGTGTTCCAGCCGCTGCCGAGGGCGTACACGAGGCTGTCGTACTCCAGCTCCTCGGTGCCGTTCGCGTCGAGGGCGGTGACGGTCCTGCGGTCGACGTCGACGCCGGTGACCTCTCCGAGCTTCAGTTCGACGCCGGTGCCTGCGAACATCTCGCTGAAGGGCCGGGGTTCGAGGTCCTGGCCGACCGCCAGCTGGTGCATCCGGACGCGCTCGACGAAGTCGGGCTCGGCGTTGACGAGGGTGATGGCGACGTCCTCGCGGCGCAGCCGCTTGGCAAGGCGCCCGGCGGCGAAGGCTCCGGCGTATCCGGCTCCGATGACGATGATGCGGTGCTGCATTTCCTGGCTCCTGTCTCGCGCGGGTTCGCCCCTTGAACCGGGCAGCCCGCCGTTTCCTGACAGGAACGGGATGTGAAGCACCTCACATCGGCGTCAGAAGGCGTGGAACAGAGGTTCCCCGTGGTCGGTGGCCGCCCACCGCCGGGTCGCCCGTTCGAGCTTGTCGGGGTTGACCTGGTTGCGGAACGCGGCGATGCCCTCGGCGGTGACCTCCAGGCACATGATGCCGATGACCCGGCCGTCGACGACCGCCACGACGGCGGGGGCGCCGTTGGCGGTCGTGGCGTAGACCTCGGGGGAGCCGCCGGCGATGGCGCGCTTGGCCTTGCCGGGTTTGAACAGGCCCCGCATGAACTTCGCGACCGCCAGGGCGCCCTCGAACGCCTTGGCACGGGCCGGGACCTTCCCGCCGCCGTCGCCGATCGAGAGGGCGTCCTCGGTGAGCAGCCGCACGAGCGGCTCGGTCCGGCCGCTGGTGGCGGCCGCGAGGAACTCCTCGACGATCCGCCGGGCGGCGGCCTCGTCGATCTCGGTACGGGCCCTGCCGTCCACGACGTGCTTCTTGGCGCGGTGGAAGATCTGCTGGCTGGCGGCCTCGGTGATGTCGAGGATCTCAGCGATCTTCCGGTGCGGGTAGTCGAAGGCCTCCCGCAGCACGTACACCACCCGCTCGTTGGGGGAGAGGCGCTCCATGAGGGCGAGGACCGCGTACGAGACCGATTCGCGCTGCTCGGCGGTGTCGGCCGGGCCGAGCATCGGGTCCCCGGCGAGCAGCGGCTCTGGCAGCCACTGGCCCACATAGGTCTCGCGCCGGGCGCGGGCCGAGGTGAGCTGGTTGAGACACAGGTTGGTGAGGACCTTCGTCAGCCAGGCCTCGGGGACCTCGATGCGGTCGACGTCGGCGGCCTGCCAGCGCAGAAACGTGTCCTGCACGGCGTCCTCGGCATCGCTCGCGGAGCCGAGGAGGCGGTAGGCGATGGCCTCCAGGCGGGGCATGGAGGCCTCGAACCGGTCCATGTGGTTCGTGGTCAGAGCCATGGCCCGGATCCTAGCCTTCACGGCGCGCGGCGGACCTTGGGCTGCGGCCCTGCGCCGCACGACCGGTGCTGTTCGACTTGCCGGACGCAGTGGATCGCGGTGACCGGATCGAACGCTTCATCCGTCCGCTACCGTTTCTCCGGGGCCTTGCAACGGCCTTGATGGCCGTACGGATCAGATGGTCGCAGCCTCGAATCCTGCCGAACGCACAGTGGCAAGAGGCCCCTCGGATTCGCCATCCGCCGTTGTCCGGGGGCCTCTTGGCTTTTCCCCCGCAGGTATCGGAATCCGGGAGTTCACACATGGGGTGCATGGGGTGGCAGTGCACCGGGCTGCGGTGGCCGGATGCGCAGGGGGTGCCCGTGCTGGGGTGGCGGCGGGGCGGGGTCGTGCGGGTGAGTGCGCCGGCGTACGGGACGGAGCTCGGGTTCCGGGCCGTCGGGCGGCGGCACTGTGTCGGGGCGCGCGGGAACGCGTGTCCGGTGGCGGCCGTGGTGGCGGGGCGGAGCACGGGGGCGCGGTGCCCGGAGTGTGCGCGGCTGGACCGGGCGCATTCGGTGGCCGCCGACACGATCGCCGACGACCCCCGGACGTACCGCGTATATCTCGCCTGGTTCGGGCCGGGGATGGTGAAGGTCGGGATCACCGCCGAGGAGCGGGAGGCGGCGCGGTTGCGGGAGCAGGGGGCCGTCGTGTTCAGCTGGCTGGGACGGGGGCCGTTGATGGCGGCGCGGCGGACCGAGGAGCTGCTGCGGTCGGCGCTCGGGGTGCCGGACCGGATTCCGTACGCCAGGAAGCGGGCCGTGCGCGCGGTGCTGCCGGGGGCGGCGGAGCGGCGTGCCGAGGTGGCGGAGCTCTACGCGCGGGCTGCGGCGCTGGAGGGGGCCGGGTGGCCGGAGTCGTTGGAGCGGTTGCCGTTCGAGGCGGTCGATCACGCCGGGGTGTTCGGGCTGGACGGCGCCGTCGAGGTGGCGTGGGCGGTCACCGAGTTGGTGGACGGGGGTGCGGTCGCGGGGCGGCTGGTGGCGGCGGCCGGGCCCGATCTGCATCTGGAGACGGTGACGCACGGGGTCGTGGTGCTGGACACCCGGCTGATGACCGGCTGGGAACTGGAGGGCGCCGACGCGCGGGCCGGGGTGGGGGTGCCGGTGGTCGGCATCGGGGCCGGTGGCGTACAGGGCGGGCTGTTCTGAGATCGTCGGAACCGTTCGGGGGGAGTCGGAAACCGTCCGGACGGAGAGAGAGGGGGCGCGGAATGAGTGGTGACGCCGACGACGTCGTGCGGTTCCGGGAACGGCTGGGGCTGCCCGGGATCATCGATGTCCACACGCACTTCATGCCGGAACGGGTGCTGCGCAAAGTCTGGGCGTATTTCGACTCCGCGGGCCCGCTGACCGGGATGGAGTGGCCGATCGAGTACCGGCACGACGAGGACGAACGCCTCGCGCTGCTGCGCTCGTTCGGTGTGCTCCGGTTCACGTCGATGCTCTACCCGCACAAGGCCGGGATGGCGGCCTGGCTGAACGGCTGGGCGGCCGACTTCGCGCACCGGGTGCCGGACTGTCTGCACACCGCGACCTTCTTCCCGGAGGAGGGCGTGGAGCGGTACGTGCGCGAGGCCGTGGAGGCGGGGGCGCGGGTCTTCAAGTCGCACGTCCAGGTGGGCGCGTACGACGCCAACGACCCGCTGCTGGAGCCGGTGTGGGGGCTGCTCGCGGAGGCCGGGGTGCCGGTGGTGATGCACTGCGGCTCGGGGCCGGCGCCCGGCAAGCACACGGGGCCCGAACCGGTCGGCCGGCTGCTCGCCCGGCATCCGCGGCTGCGGCTGATCGTGGCGCACATGGGGATGCCGGAGTACGCGGAGTTCCTGGCGCTGGCGGAGACGTACCCGGAGGTACGGCTCGATACGACGATGGCCTTCACGGACTTCACGGAGGACTTCATGCCGTTTCCGGTGGCCGAGCGGGGGCGGCTCGCGGCGCTCGGGGACCGGATTCTGCTGGGCACGGACTTTCCGAACATTCCGTATCCGTATGCGCATCAGCTGCACGCCCTGGAACGGCTGGAGTTGGGGGACGACTGGCTGCGCGCGGTCTGCCACGGGAACGCGAGCGCGTTGTTCGCCGTGGACTGACGGTCGGTGGAGGGCCCCCTCCCTGCCCTGCCACCCACGCCCCATGAGTAGCTGAATCGTGGGCTCAGGGGGCTTTGAGCAGGCTGCGGAGGTTGCTCATGTGGGCCTGGATGTTGCGTTCGATGGCGGGTTCGATGGGGGCGGCTGCTGTGCCGTGAGTGGCCTGGCGGCAGGGGAGACAGAGTCCGTCAGGGAGAGCTTCCGGGCGGCCGGGGGCACCGCATTCGGTGCATTCCACCATCAGGCGGCGTTCGGGGGCACCCGGTGCGGCCGGGGCAGGGGCGGCGGGCAGGCTCGGCGGGATCTTGTCGAGGAGACGGCGGCGGACAAAGCCGACGGGTGAGCCGACCGCTGCGGGGAGTCCGGACGTCAGAGCGTGGATGAGGTAATCGGTGTTCACACCACGTGCGAGCCATGCGGCGGCCAGCTCTTCCAACACCGAGCAGTCTGCGGCGGACAGCGCCAGGCGGGGTTCGGTGCGGCCCAGTTGGGCCAGGGCCAGGTACGCGGGCGAGAGGCAGTGGGGATACGGGATGGGCCGTGGGGGCACGGCCGGTACGCGGACCGGTTCCGCTGCGGGCTGCGGCGGTGCGACCGGCTCAGGAGCCGGCAGCGGGGCGTCGGCAGCGATTGTCCCGGCGGGCAGGGGCGCGGGCGGATCCGCGGGAACCCAAGGCGGCGGGGCGACGGTTGTGGTCGACGCCGCTTCCGGGACGGCCTTGCTGTCCTCGGCCGCCAGGAAGGCAGCCCACCACTCGTTGTCCCGGGCGGTACGCGACCAGAAGGTCCGGAACACCCAGCGGACCTGCTCCCCCTCACCGGCCGGGCGCCGGACGCGACGCAGATGTCCAGCCACCGACAGCGCGGTCAGAGCGGAGCCGACGGCCTGCTGCCCGTACCGCGGGAGATCCTTCGCCAGCGATTTCACGTTCATCGCCGCACCGTCGGGGAGGTGGTCGACGTACCTGGCGATGTAACGCTCCCGCTCCGGCAGCAGCATGAAGTCGTCGCGGCGGGGACTTTGGTCCGGCACCGACCGTTTGCCGTAACCGGGCTTGGCCATCGGGTACGGGCGCGAGGATGCGGGCGCGCACAGGGCAGGGCTAAGGTTCTGGGTAGCCACGAGATCGCTCTTTTCGATCTTTGGGTGAGACCCCGGCCCGGTGCGTTGAACACCGTGTCGGGGTCGTTTCGTTGGGGGCACCGTAAGCAGCGGCGACTCAGCGCCGCAAGCCGGTCACGGATAGTCGTACTTGCTGGCCGTGACGGGTCGGGGAGGGTGGGGAGGTTTTCCCAACCTCCTTTGTTTCCCTACCGGTTACCGAAGAAGCTCGAACCTCGGAGCTCGTGTCCCGACGCCCGGGTCCCGAAGCTCAAGACTCGGGCCCAGCCCCCTCTTCGTACCCACGAAAGAGTGAATCAGCCGGTCCCGAGGCTCGGATCCCGAAGCTCGGATCCCGGGGTCCGGCTCCCGAATCCCGAAGCTTGGGCCGCGGGGAGTCCGCGAGCGCACGTGATCACGACCCGTCGAATTCGGTGTCCGCGGCCCACGCCCAGCGGTCCCGTCGCAGACTGCGGGCCTCAGCGGCCTCGGGGTCAGTGCAGGCCGACGACGCATGGAAGCGACAGGAGAGCCGCTTTTCTCAGGGAATTCACAGAATCGGGAAAGGGCCCTCTCAGAGGAGCCTCACAGGGTGGGAGCCATGACGACGACCTCGCCCCAGGGGCGTACCGAACTGCTGAGTGCGGACCGCACCCCGGTCCGTGTGCTGGTGGTGGACGACGAGGCTCCGCTCGCCGAGCTGCTCTCCATGGCCCTGCGTTACGAGGGCTGGGAGGTGCGCAGCGCCGGGGACGGGGCCGGTGCCGTACGGATGGCGCGTGACTTCCGGCCCGACGTGGTGATCCTCGATGTGATGCTGCCCGGCACGGACGGGTTCGCCGTGCTCGGTAGGCTGCGGCGGGAGCTGTCCGAGGTCCCCGTGCTGTTCCTGACCGCGCGCGACGCGGTGGAGGACCGGATCGCGGGGCTCACGGCGGGCGGCGACGACTACGTCACCAAGCCGTTCAGCCTGGAGGAGGTCGTGGCGCGGCTGCGCGGGCTGATCCGGCGCTCCGGTACGGCGACCGTACACAGCGAGTCGACGCTCGTCGTCGGCGATCTGGCGCTGGACGAGGACAGCCACGAGGTCAGCCGGGGCGGTACGTCCATCCACCTCACCGCGACCGAGTTCGAGTTGCTGCGCTTCCTGATGCGCAATCCGCGGCGGGTGCTGAGCAAGGCGCAGATCCTCGACCGGGTGTGGAACTACGACTTCGGCGGGCAGGCGAACGTGGTCGAGCTGTACATCTCCTACCTGCGTAAGAAGATCGACGCCGGACGGACGCCGATGATCCACACCCGGCGCGGGGCGGGGTATCTCATCAAGCCCGGTGAGTAGGCGCGTGTACCGGCGGCGGCGGGGGCCGTGGACGCTACGGACCCGGATCGTGGTCTCGAAGGTGACGCCGATCGTCGCCGGCGGCGCCACCTTCTGCGACCTGTCCCGCCCGAAGAGCGACGGGTGGACGAGTAGTTGGGCAACGGTTCAGCGCCGCAGCAGCAGATCCGCGACAACCGGGCGGTGGTCCGAGGCGAGCGTCTCGGCCACCGCCGCGTCGCGTACCCGTACGGAATCCTTCGACACCGCCACGTAATCGATCCGCTGCACCGGATCCTGCGCCGGGTACGTCGGCCCACCGGGCTCGACGTCCGTCAGTTCCTTCCACAGCGGGGCGAGTTCGGGAGCGGCCGGTGCCGCGTTGAAGTCGCCGAGCAGGATCTGCCGCACCTTCTGCCGCCCCGGTGCCTCGTCCTCGGCCATGACCCGGCGGGTGTCGGCGACCTGGGCGGTCCGTACGGACGGGTCGCCGCGGTAGTCGAGGTGCGTCACATACACATGCACGGGCAGCCCCTTCACCCGCAGGACCACCTCGCCGAAGCCGGGCGCGGGGGCCGGAACCGGGTTCGGGTCCTGGGTGGAGAGCCGGGTGATCTCGTGGTTCTCGGCGCTCACGATCCGGTACCTGGACAGCACCGCGACACCGAACTCACGCCGGGGCGCACCCGGAGTATCGGGGTCGAGGCTGTAGATCGGGGCGAACGAGACCTGCATGTGCAGCCGCTCGGCCAGCTCGGCCGCCAGATCGCGCCACTCGCTGCGGGTGCCCCAGTGGACGTCGACCTCCTGGAGCCCGATCACATCGGCGTCCAGTGAGCGGAGCTCGGCGGTCTGCCGGTCGAGATCGAAGACATTGTCCATGCCGGCGCCCGCATGGATGTTGTACGTGGCCACGCGCAGCGACACCTCGTGCCCCTGCCCGGTAGCCGACGCGGGAGGCGCGAGGGCGACCCCCAACAGGCCCGCTGCGATGAGCACTTCCACCGTACGACGACGCAGTGTCATACCACTCCATCCCTTGTCGGATCAGCGGCGAGCACCGTACCGCGCGAAAACGAGTTGTACACCGTACAAGGCTGGCCATACGGTGTACATCTCTTACTTGTACACCGTATAAGGAATCAGGAGTCCGCATGACGGCGACCGCCGCCGAGCAGAACCGCCTCACGCCACCGAGCCACCCGCAGCGCTGGCTGATCCTCGGCGTCATCTGTCTCGCCCAGCTCACCGTGCTGCTCGACAACACCGTCCTCAACGTCGCGATCCCCTCCCTCACCCGGGAGCTGGACGCCTCCACTGCCGACGTGCAGTGGATGATCAGTGCCTATTCGCTGGTCCAGTCGGGTCTGCTGCTCACGGCCGGCAGTTCCGCCGACCGCTACGGCCGCAAGAAGATGCTCATCGCGGGGCTTGCCCTGTTCGGCATCGGTTCGCTGGTGGCCGGACTCGCCCAGTCGTCCGCGCAGCTGATCGCCGCCCGCGCGGGCATGGGCATCGGCGGTGCGCTGCTGCTGACGACGACCCTGGCCGTCGTCGTGCAGATCTTCGACGACTCCGAGCGGGTCAAGGCGATCGGTATCTGGTCGACCGTCAGCTCGCTCGGCTTCGCAGTCGGTCCGCTGATCGGCGGCGTGATGCTCGACCACTTCTGGTGGGGCGCGATCTTCCTGATCAACATTCCGGTCGCGGTCATCGGCCTGGTCGCCGTGGCCCGCCTCGTCCCGGAGTTCAAGACCCCCAGCAGCGAGCGCCCCGACCTGCTGGGCGCGCTGCTCTCCACCATCGGCATGGCGTCCGTCGTCTACGCGATCATCTCCGGTCCGGAGCACGGCTGGGCGTCGGGCCAGGTGCTGCTGACCGCCTTCGTCGGGGTCGCCGTACTGACCGGGTTCGTGCTGTGGGAGCTGCACATCCCGTACCCGATGCTGGACATGCACTTCTTCCGGAACCAGAAGTTCATCGGCGCGGTCGCAGGCGCGATCCTGGTCGCCTTCGGGATGGGCGGCTCGCTGTTCCTGCTCACCCAGCAGCTCCAGTTCGTCCTCGGCTACGGGCCGCTGGAGGCCGGTCTGCGTACGGCTCCGCTGGCGCTGAGCGTCGTCGCCCTGAACCTCACCGGACTGGGCGCCAGGCTGGTGCCCAGGCTGGGCACGCCCGTCACCATCGCGGCCGGCATGAGCCTGCTGGCCGCCGGACTCGCCGCGATCGCGCTGCTCGGCGGCAACGGCTACGGCGGCATGCTGCTCGGCCTGGTCGTGATGGGCGCGGGCATCGCGCTCGCCATGCCCGCCATGGCCAACGCGATCATGAGCGCCATTCCGCCGGAGAAGGCGGGCGTGGGCGCCGGGGTCAACGGCACGCTCGCCGAGTTCGGCAACGGGCTCGGGGTCGCCGTGCTCGGCGCGGTGCTGAACTCCCGGTTCGCGGCGCTCGTGCCGGCGGTCGTCGGGGCCGCCTCGCTGCCCGCCGCACTGGCCTCGGCCACCGATGCCGGCGAGCGGGCGCGGATCACGGACGCCTTCGCCTCGGGACTGGAGACCAGCCAGCTCGTCGGGGCGGTGGCGGTACTGGCGGGCGGCCTGCTGGCCGCGGCGCTCCTGCGCCGTGCGGAGCAGGGGGAATCCGCCCGGGCGAACTCGGCCGGGGCCGAGACGGCGGCATAGCATCGAGGCGGGGCGCATCGGACCGTACGAATTCGCGTCGGGTGCGCAGGTACGCAACCGGGCCGTACGGGCAGGTACACAACCGGTCGTGCGCGCGAAGGGCGCGCGAAAGCTACGTATCCGATCCGATCCGCCCCGCCGGCAAGACGAGGAGAGTGCGCCATGGTGTCCGCGGCCGACCGTGTGAAGAACCCTGCCAGGACCAGTGTGTGGCTGGAACAGCGGACACCGTCGCGCGCCCGTAAACCGGACCAGCCGGCCGGCCTCGACCGGGACAGGATCACCGCGGCCACGGTCCGGCTGCTGGACGCGGAGGGCCTTGCCAAGTTCTCCATGCGCCGGCTCGCTGCCGAGCTGGACGTCACCGCGATGTCCCTCTACTGGTACGTGGACACCAAGGACGATCTGCTGGAGCTGGCCCTCGACTCGGTCTACCGCGAGATCGCGCCCCCTCGCGAGGACGCGCACTGGCACGACCGGCTGCGCGAACTCGCCGTCTCCTACCGGGAACTGCTGGTCCGCCATGTCTGGGCGTCACCGCTCGCCGGTCATTTCCTCAACATGGGCCCGTACTCGATGCTGTTCTCGCACGCCATCCAGGACGTGATCCGGGCGACCGGTCTGCCGCTGCACCAGCAGACCGGCGCGCTCTCCGCGGTCTTCCAGTTCGTCTACGGATTCGGCACCATCGAGGCCCACTTCGTGCAGCGCAGCGCGGAGACGGGGCTCAGCCAGGACGAGTTCTTCCAGCAGGCGCTGGGCGCCATCCGGAGCCAGCCGCAGCTCAGCCGGATCGTCGAGGACTCGCAGGACCTGATGGACGCCCGCGGCGGCGACACGGTCGAGGAGATGCGCGACCGGGACTTCACCTTCGCCCTGGACCTGCTGATCGCGGGCATCGAGGCGATGCGGGACCGCGAGAGCCACTGAGGCCCCGCTCGTCCCTCAGAATCACCGTACGGGGCAGCTGCCGGCACCGGGCACCGCGCGAGCAGGTCCGGTGCCGGAACACGTATACGGTTGCGCATCCGGCCGTCAGATGTCGGACGCCAGATGGGCGGGGAAGCCGCCGGTGGCGACCGGACCCCACCGCTCCGGGGTGATCCGGATGATCGACTTCCCCTGCTTCACCATCGCCGCCCGGTACTCGTCCCAGTCCGAGTGCTCACCCGAGATGTTCCGGAAGTACTCGACGAGCGGCTCGACCGAATCGGGTGAATCGATCACCTCGGCCGAGCCGTCGATCTGCACCCACGGCCCGTTCCAGTCGTCCGACAGCACGATCACGCTGACCCTGGGGTCCCGTTTCGCGTTGCGGGTCTTGGCCCGTTCGGGGTAGGTCGAGACGACGATCCGGCCCGTGTCGTCGACGCCGCAGGTCAGCGGCGAGCCCTGGGGGCGGCCGTCGGACCGGGTGGTCAGCAGGATCGCCCGGTGCCTGGGCCGTACGAAAGTCAGCAACGCGTCGAGTTCCACGGCGGTGTTCGTAGCGATGTGGGGTGCCATGTCCGCAGACTACGACGGCAGGGACTCACCCTGCACGGCCTGGATGTCGAGCTCCACCCGCAGCGTCGTACCGATCGCCGAGATGCCCGCCTGCACCACCTGGTTGTAGTTCATGGCGAAGTCCTCGCGGCGCAGCTCCGCCGTCGCGCTGAACGCCGCGCGCACCCCGCCCCACGGGTCCGGGCCCGTCCCGAGGTAGCTCAGGTCCAGGTCGACGGGGCGCACGACGCCGCGCATCGTCAGCTCGCCGTGGACCAGCCAGCGGTCGGGGCCCGCCGGGGTCAGCCCGTTCGAGCGGTACGTGATCTCCGGGAACCGGTCCGAGTCCAGGAAGTCCGGCGAGCGCAGGTGCTTGTCGCGCATGCCGTTGCCGGTGTCGATGCTGGCCGCGCTGATGACGGCGTCGACCCGGGACTGCGCGACGTCCTCCGCGATCTCGATCCGGCCGTTGAACTCGGTGAACCGGCCGCGCACGCTGGAGATCCCCAGGTGCTGCGCGACCGCGGCCACCGAGCAGTGCGCCGGGTCCAGCGACCAGGCGCCCGGCGGTGGCAGCTCCACGCCGCCCTGGCGGGCCAGCACCACCGTGCCGGCCTCGACCCGCCCGCTCGCCGTGACGAGGGCGGTGGAGGCGGCGGGGGCGTACCCGACCGCCGTGACGATCACCGTGTACGCGCCGGCCTGCAGCGGGGTGTCGGTCCGCACCGCCCCGTCCTCGTCGGCGGCGGCCCGCAGCACCTGCGTGCCGGTCATGTCGGTGACCGTCACGACCGCGTGCTGGACCGCCCAGCCGTCCCGCGTACGTACCTGTGCGCGAAGTCCCATCCCGTTTTCTCTCCTTGCTCAATGACTCAATGAGTCGGGCCCCGGGGCGGGGACGGCAGGCCGTCCCCTGCCTGCCGTCCCCACCACCGGGGCCCATTTCCACCGGCCGGTACAGCGTCTCCGCTCGATACGCCGACCCGCCAGGGGTCTGTGGTTACTCGCCGGGGTGGGCGAGCTCGATGTCGTGGCCGTCGACCCCGCGACCGGCCACGGTCAGTGCGCCGGCCACCGGCGGGTAGCCGGTCGCGACGACCGAGTACTCGCCCGCGTCCAGGTCGGTGAAGGCGTACGCCCCGTCCTCCCCGGTCGTCGAGGTGGCGACCACATTGCCCGCCGCGTCGACGAGTGTGACCCGCGCGTCCGGCAGCGGCCGCCGGCCGGAACCGGCCCGCACGACACCCTGCACCAGCGCACCGGACTGCAGCGCGGCCTCGATCCGGGTGACGCCCTGGCCGCCGATCTCCACCGGCAGCGCCAGCGGACGGAACCCGGCGGCGTTCACCGCGACGGTCACCGAACCGGGGACCAGCTCACCGAAGGCGAACTCGCCCGTCCCACCGGACTTGCCGGCGGCCAGCACGTCGCCGCGCACATCGGTCACGATGACCATGGCGCCTTCGACGGGCGCGGCGGTCTCGGCGGTCCGCACGATCCCGGCCAGGCCGCTCGTACCGGAGAGCAGGATGTCGTACGAGAGCGGCTCGTCACCGACGACCACGGTGGACGCCTGCGGCTGAAAGCCGTCGGCGGACGCGATCAGGACGTAGGAGCCGGAGCCCGGCGCGTCCAGACCGTAGCTGCCGTCGGCCTGGGCGACGGAGCGCCCCAGCTGCCGGCCGGCCAGCGAGATCAGCGTGACGGCGGCCCGGGCGACGGGTGCACCCTCGGCGCCGCGCACCACACCGTGCACGGCTGTGCCCTGCAGAGTGGCGACGGGGGCTTCCAGGGTGGTGACCGATGCGGCCGGGGACACCACCGGGGAGGACGGAACGGTGGCCAGGGCCTCGACCGCCTCCGCGACGGGGGCCTCGGCCGTGGCCGGGGCGTCGCTCACGGCGGTCGTCTTCAGCGCGACCTCCTTGATGAAGATCGTGATCAGGAAGGCGATCAGCGCGGCCGGGGCGGCGTAGAGGAAGACATCGCCGACACCGTGCCCGTAGGCGCTCTCCACGACCGTACGGAACGGTTCGGGCAGCGCGTGCACGTCGGGGATGCCCCCGCCGCCGGTGCCACCGTGGCCCATGGCCTCGCCCTTGGGGCCGAGCTCCGCGAGACCGTCCTTGACGTAGTGGGTGACGCGGTTCGCCATGACGGCGCCCAGCGCCGAGACGCCGATCGCACCACCGAGGGAACGGAAGAAGGTGACGACGGAGCTGGCCGAGCCGAGGTCGGACGGAGCGACCTGGTTCTGCGTGGCGAGCACCAGGTTCTGCATCATCATGCCGATGCCGAGGCCCATGACGGCCATGAAGACCGCGATGTGCCAGTACGTGGTGTCGTACCGGATGGTGCCCAGCAGTCCGAGCCCGGCGGTGACCAGGAAGCCACCGCTGACCAGCCAGGCCTTCCAGCGGCCGGTCTTGGTGATGATCTGGCCCGAGACCGTCGAGGAGACGAACAGACCCGCGATCATCGGGATCGTCATGACACCGGACATCGTCGGCGACTTGCCGCGCGCCAGCTGGAAGTACTGGCTGAAGAAGACGGTGCCCGCGAACATCGCGATACCGACGAACAGCGAGGCCAGCGAGGCCAGCGTGATGGTGCGGTTACGGAAGAGGCGCAGCGGGATGATCGGCTCGCTGGCCTTGGACTCGACGACGATGAAGAGCAGTGCCAGCGCGGCGGAACCGAGGAGCATCACGCCGCTCTGCCAGGACAGCCAGTCGTACTTGTCGCCCGCGAAGGTGACCCAGAGGAGCAGCAGCGAAACGGCGGCGCTGATGAAGAACGCGCCGGTCCAGTCGACCTTGACCTCACGCTTCACGACCGGGAGCTTCAGGGTCTTCTGGAGCACGATCAGCGCGATGACGGCGAACGGCACACCGACGTAGAAGCACCAGCGCCAGCCCATCCAGCTGGTGTCGGTGATGACACCGCCGAGCAGCGGACCACCGACGGTGGCGACGGCGAACACCGCACCGATGTATCCGCTGTAGCGACCGCGCTCACGCGGGGCGATCATCGCGGCCATCACGATCTGCGCGAGGGCGGAGAGACCGCCGACGCCGATGCCCTGGACGACACGGCAGGCGATCAGCATGCCGCTGCTGGTCGAGAGACCGGCGACGACCGAGCCCGCGACGTAGATGAGGAGCGCTATCTGGACCAGCAGCTTCTTGCTGAACAGGTCGGAGAGCTTGCCCCACAGGGGGGTGGTGGCGGTCATGGCCAGCAGCGAGGCCGTGACGACCCACGTGTAGGCGCTCTGGCCGCCGCCGAGGTCGGAGATGATCTCCGGGAGGGCGTTGGAGACGACCGTCGACGACAGGATCGCGACAAACATACCGAGCATCAGCCCGGCCAGCGCTTCCATGATCTGACGGTGTGTCATCGGCGTGCCGGACGGGGTATCGGACGATCCCCCGTGCTTGGCGTGGCCGCCCCGCACACCGGCTGGTGTGGTCGTAGCCATTGAGTTCCTTGTCTTTGCTTCTGTTACACAGGTGTACGGGTGTGCAGGTCGTTGTCGCTGTCGGCGGGCCGCGGACGGCAGTCGCCGATGTGCTTTCCGGGGGCGCACCCCCCGGGGCCGCGGCAGGCGAAACTGGTGCGCAGCCGGGCGAGCAGCGTGTTGAGCTGTCCGACTTCGTCGTCGGACCAGTCGGAGAGGTTGTGGACGAACAGTTCCGTGACCCGCTGGTTCAGATCGATGAGCAGGTCGCGTCCGGCGGGGGTCAGCCGCAGGATGCGGGACCGCTTGTCCGCCGGGTCCGAGGACCGCTCGATCCATCCATGCTCTGCCACATGGGCGACATGACGACTGGTCACGGACATATCGATGGACATCAGCTCGGCCAGCCTGCTGATCCGCATTTCGCCGTGGTCACGGAGGAGAGCCAGTACGGCGGCGGAGCCGGCGGGGCATTCGGGGGGCAATATGCGGGCGAGACCCCGCTTGACGGCTCCGACGGCGCTGAGGTGCCGGGCCAGTTCTTCGTACTGACCTCGTACGGCCACGGGCCCCCCAGACATCTCGTCGTCCATCTTGTTGCTTAGGGCAACCATAGAAGCCGTTGGTTGCTGAAGGCAAACGAAAAAGGGCTTGCAGAAGTAAAGGAACGCAAAAGGCTGCGTAGGGCTCGGGTCAAACGCCCAGCGTGTGGGGGGCCGGCGTGGCGGGTGTGTCTCGTGCCACACCGGAGGCGTGGACGGTGGCCCCGAAACGGCAGTAGGCCCCGAGTGTTACTCGGGGCCGGGCCGTCGCCCTGTAGGGCACAAGGTGCCGCCGGACCGCTAGGGTCCTGACCCATGGCACACAACCGTTCCTTGGCGCCCGGCGGGAGGAGCTGTGCGTCTGGCGGGCCATCCCGAACGGTCTTGGATGACCTGGTTCTCCGCTTTCGCACCGCGGTGGCGGCACGCGTCACGCGCGTGATCCAGCCCGCAGCGGGCAGAGTCCCTGGTGCGAGAGGGGTCGAGCGTTGGCCGCAGGACCCTCTCGCACGTGACGACGCTACAGTTCCACAGGCTTCATATCGCAGTATCCGACGAGCACTTCACCCGATCGAGTGGGAACGTATCCATGCGTAATCAGCCGCCGGTAAATGGCAACCCCCAAGGCCCCGAGGGCAACAACGACCCTGCGGGCAGCACTCAGATGTTCCGCGCCTTCGTCGACGAGGGCGAGCCGCAGCGACGTCAGCAGCCGGCCGCTTCGTCCGGACCGAAGACCGGAGTGATCGCCGCCGTCGTCGCGGTGGTCGTCGTCCTCGGAGCGGTCGCCTGGCTCGCGCTCGGCTGACCGGCGCACCGGTTTCCCCGTAGCGCTTCCGTTTCCACCCGTCACTTCAATACGGCGGTGACGTCCCGGGTCTCGACATGCATTCCCAGGGGCACCCGCCAGGCGTCCACGCAGACGGTGTACGTCTTCGTCCGTGCGGCTCCCGCGTCGATCGGCGCGGGCAGCGGCGCGGACGACTCGACGGTCGCCCAGTCGATCCCCAGCCCGCCGATGACGTGCGTGGCGAAGGTGACCGTCCCCGACCGCGCCGGTGATCCTCCGGTGTTACGGAATTCCACCGTCACCTTCTCGCACCAGCGCTCGTCCGTGGCCGCCCGCTCCGGGGCGCCCGCCACCAGCACGGCAGGCCCCGCGGGCGGGGTGGAGCCGGGTGCGGGTACGGATGGGGGCGCGGGCTCCGTGGAGCCGCTTCCCGCACCGCCTGAGCCGCCGGTGCTGCCGCTTCCGCTTCCGCCGCTTCCGCTTCCGCCGCTCGTACCGCCGGTACTGCCCGCCTCTCCTGCACCGCCCGTACCGCCCGTACCGGCTGTGCCAGGAGCCCCCGGCGTTTGGCCGGTTTTGCCGCCCACGGCACCCGTAGCCCCGCCGGGGGAGGCATCGGCGGAGGTGTCCGGCGAGGGCCCGCCGTCATCGTCGGCCCGGCCCTCGGCACTCCGGCCACCCTTGTCGCCCTTGCTGTCCTTGGTATCCCCGCCGGCTTTGCCGCCCCTGTCCAGTGGCACCAGCGTCACCTTCCCCGACGGCGCCACCGTCCCGGCAAGCGGTCTTTCCGGGCCCGTGCCCGCCGCGCCGACCGCCACGTAGCCGTCGTTCGCCGTACCGCCGCCGCAGGCGGCCAGCGTGCCGCCCAGACACAGCACGGCCGCCGAGGCGGCGATCACGGTGCCCCGGCGGCCGGTCGAGTCGCGTATCTGACGTCGCATCGCGCCAGTGTGGCTGACGGTCCGTCAAATCGGAAGTCTCGCGCTGCGGTGTGGCAGCCCGCGGCGGTCAGTCGGCGATGAGCCCTTCCCTGAGCTGGGCGAGCGTACGGGTCAGCAGGCGCGAGACGTGCATCTGCGAGATGCCGACCTCCTCGCCGATCTGCGACTGGGTCATGTTGGCGAAGAACCGCAGCATGATGATCTGGCGCTCGCGCGGCGGGAGCTTGGCCAGCAGCGGCTTGAGCGATTCGCGGTACTCGACGCCCTCCAGCGCCGAGTCCTCGTACCCCAGCCGGTCCGCCAGGGAGCCCTCGCCGCCGTCGTCCTCGGGCGAGGGCGAGTCCAGCGAGGAGGCGGTGTACGCGTTGCCGACGGCCAGGCCGTCGACCACGTCCTCCTCGGAGACGCCGAGCGCCTTGGCCAGTTCCGGCACGGTCGGCGAACGGTCGAGCTTCTGGGCGAGCTCGTCGCTGGTCTTGGTCAGCGCGAGGCGCAGCTCCTGGAGCCGGCGCGGGACGCGCACGGACCACGAGGTGTCGCGGAAGAAGCGTTTGATCTCGCCGACGACGGTCGGCATCGCGAACGTCGGGAATTCCACGCCGCGTTCGCAGTCGAACCGGTCGATCGCCTTGATCAGGCCGATCGTGCCGACCTGGACGATGTCTTCCATCGGCTCGTTGCGGCTGCGGAACCGCGCCGCGGCGTACCGCACCAGCGGGAGGTTGAGCTCGATGAGCGTGTCCCGTACATAGGCACGCTCCGGGCTGTCCGTCCCATCGGGGCCCGGTGCGGGCCCCAGCGCGGCGAGCCGCAGGAACAGTGAGCGGGACAGAGTGCGGGTGTCGATGGCTTCCGGCGAGCTGGTGAGCACAACGGGTGCGGGTGCGCTCTTCGTGAGCGTGAGCACCTTCGAGCTGCCCTGTTCTGCGGACATGCCACCCCCTTGAGGTCGCGGACGGTCGCGTGGAGCCGCGACCTTCGGAGGAACGCAGCCTCCACCTGAATACCGGAGGCGGGGCCACGGCAAACGCGGTTCCCGCAGAATGTCACATGTCGGCAACACGCTGTAGTGACATGTCGACAAGTCTTTGTGGCATCTGTGCAGTTAACGGGGGGTGTGACGCAATTCCGGCCATCCGAACCGGACTTCGAGTGATCTACCCGAACCGGTTAGGCCTCGATCCTGTTTGCGGATCGAAGTCGGGCGAAACTACGGGCCAGCAGTCTTGACACGTGCATCTGGGAGACCCCCAGTTCCGCGCTGATCTGTGATTGCGTCAAGTTGCTGTAGTAGCGCAGCAACAGGATGCGCTGCTCGCGTTCGGGCAGCTGTACGAGCAGGTGCCGGACCAGGTCGCGGTGCTCGACCCCGGCGAGGGCCGGGTCCTCATAGCCGAGCCGGTCCAGCAGTCCGGGCAGGCCGTCGCCCTCCTGGGCGGCCTCCAGTGAGGTCGCGTGGTAGGAGCGCCCCGCCTCGATGCAGGCCAGCACCTCGTCCTCGGAGATCCTCAGCCGCTCGGCGATCTCCGCGGTGGTGGGCGAGCGGCCGTGGGCGGTCGTCAGGTCCTCGGTGGCGCCGGTGACCTGGACCCAGAGCTCGTGCAGCCGGCGCGGGACGTGGACGGTGCGTACGTTGTCCCGGAAGTACCGCTTGATCTCGCCCACGACGGTCGGCATGGCGAAGGTCGGGAACTGGACGCCGCGTTCCGGGTCGAACCGGTCGATGGCGTTGATCAGACCGATCGTGCCGACCTGGACGACGTCCTCCATCGGCTCGTTGCGGCTCCGGAAGCGCGCGGCGGCGTACCGCACGAGGGGCAGGTTCGCCTCGATCAGTGCAGCCCGTACCCGGCCGTGTTCCGGAGTCCCCGGCTCCAGGTTCTTGAGCTGGCCGAAGAGGACCTGGGTGAGTGCCCTGGTGTCCGCGCCCCTGGTCCTGCCGGGCGTTGTCGCGGTGCTGTCGGGGGTCTCGGTCTGGATCGTCTGCGCTGCTTGGACCGTCTGGACGGTCTGGACGGTCTGGGGAGGCACTTGAGGCGCTGTACTGGCCGGCACGATGACGCCACCCCTCTGCGGTCAACTTCGGTCAACTCATCCGTCAAAAGCGGTCATAGCATCACAAGACATGTCCACTGTGTGCAAGCACCGCATGACGTCGTGTTGGGGTCAACTTGGTTTAAACACTAAAAAAAGCCCCTCACCGCAATGGTGAGGGGCTCGGAGGACCGGCTACGGCAGGCGGAGCGGGCGGATCAGAACGGATAGTCGGCAATCACCCAGGTGGCGAACGCGCGCCACTGGCCGGCGGCGGCCTGATGGGCCGGATGCTCGATGTAGCGCTTCAGGGCGTCCTCGTCGGCGACCGCGGAGTTGATGGCGAAGTCGTACGCGATCGGCCGGTCGGTGATGTTCCAGGCGCACTCCCAGAACTCCAGCTCGGGGACCTGCCCCTCCAGCTCCCGGAAGGCCTGCGCCCCGGCGACGACCCGCGGGTCGTCCCGCTCGACGCCGTCGTTCAGCTTGAACAGGACCAGATGGCGGATCACGGGGTACTCCTAGTTCACGAGCGCGGACATGAAGTCCCCGACGCTCTGCGCGGCACTCGAAACGCCCTCGAACCCTATCTGGACGAGATCCGCCGACCGCTCCGGGGACGCGATGATCGTGTACATAACGAAGACGACTACCACGATGAGAGCTATCTTCTTCGCTTGCACCATCAACCCCTGCTTCCCCTTCGATCCCCTGTGCAGTGTGGCGATTCTATCCGCACGGATGGCCGTATCCCTCGGTTGTTTGCGACCACTCCGCGGCCTTTAAGGACCAAGGGCCCGGTCATGGGGGTCCTTTGCCCTCTCCTGAGGCCTCTGTGAGGCCGCAGGATGGAGGGTGAGCCCTGCGGATCCGACAGGAATTCCGAGGGGCGGGGGACAGGACGTCACTGTGGGGTCCTCGCCGCGAGCTTTTCCTTGACCGCTGCGAGGGCCTGAACGGCCTGTTCTCCCTCGGGGGAAGCGGCTTGTCCCCCCGATGCCGCTTCCCCCGACCAGGACTTCCCGGACCGGCTGTGGTCCCGGGTACGACGACCGTCGCGCCCGTGACCACAGCCGGTCCGCGTGCGTATGGCGCGTCGGTACGCGTCGGTACGCGTCGGTACGCGTCGGTACGCGTCGGTACGAGGCGGTGCGGGAAACTCGAAGGGCCCGACGCGATGCGCCGGGCCCTTCACAAGAGCGGTAGCGGAGGGATTTGAACCCTCGGTGAGTTTCCCCACACTCGCTTTCGAGGCGAGCTCCTTCGGCCGCTCGGACACGCTACCGAGAGAGAGCTTAGACCATCCCGGGGCGTGGACAGAAATCCAATGTCAGAGGTTGCGGAAGAACGCCGTCAGCCGGTCGGCGCAGCTGTCCTCCAGCACTCCGTGGATCACCTCCGGACGGTGGTTGAGCCGGCGGTCGCGTACGACGTCCCAGAGCGAGCCCGCCGCCCCCGCCTTCTCGTCGCGCGCCCCGTAGACCACCCGGTCCACGCGGGCCTGGACCAGCGCGCCCGCGCACATCGTGCAGGGCTCCAGGGTGACCACCAGGGTGCATCCGGACAGCCGCCACCGGCCGAGCGCCGCGGCGGCGCGGCGGAGGGCGAGGATCTCGGCGTGCGCGGTCGGGTCGCCGGTCGCCTCGCGTTCGTTGTGCCCCGCGGCGAGCAGGGCGCCGTCCGGGCCGAGCACGACGGCGCCGACCGGCACATCGCCGGCCCGCGCCGCCAGGTCGGCCTCGGCCAGGGCGTGGCGCATGTGCGCCCGCCACGGGTCTCTTACGGGATCGTGCGGATCTTCTACGGGGTCGTGCGGGCCTCTTGTGGGCTCGCACGGTTCGCATGGCTCACGCGGTTCACATGGTTCGCGCGGTTCGCGTGGTTCACGCGGTGCCGGTGGTCCTTGCGGGTGCGGTGGTTCGCTCACCCGCGGACCCTAACGGACGGCCTCCATGACCTCGGCCGCACCCAGCGCGTCCGCGATCTCCACCAGTGCGTCCGTACGCAGCATCAGCAGCTCCGCCTCGGGGAGCCCGAGGTCGGCCAGGACCCCGGTGTCACCGAGCGGGCCCGCCGGTACGGCGTCGGCATCGAGTCCGTCGTCGTCATCGTCGTTGGTGTCGTCGTTGTCGTTGTCGGGGGTGATGTCCGGTTCGTCGTCCTCAGTACCGTCGAGGCCGACGAGCTCTTCGAGGGCGGCAATGGTGTCGTCGGCCCCGGGTTCGCGGCCGAGCAGTTCATCGGTGAGCAGGATCTCCCCGTACGAGGAGCGGGCGGCGGCGGTGGCATCGGAGACGAAGATACGGGGGTCTTCCTCACCATCCACCCGGACGACGCCGAACCAGGCGTCCTCCTGCTCGATGAAGACGAGCACCGTGTCCTCGTCCACCGAGGCCGCGCGGGCCAGATCCGTCAGGTCGGACAGGGTCTCCACATCGTCGAGTTCCGTGTCGCTCGCTTCCCACCCGTCTTCGGTGCGCGCGAGCAGTGCGGCGAAGTACACCGTGACTCTCCCACTGGTCATAGGGGTGTCGGTCCGGCGGGAGGGCAGTCGGTGGTCCGGCTGTCCTGCGTCCCGCCCACCGGAATCGTGGCAGAAACAAGGCCATTGCGAGAGGAGTTCGGCCGTTGCGTCGGCCATCAGTTCTCCTGGACGCCGCCACCAGGGGGACGCCGGGCCGCCGTCCGACCTACCAACGGAAGGTTCGCATCCGCATGGCCTGGCGCATTCGGGCGGCCCGTACCCGGCGTGGCTGGACCCGGTCGCGGAGCGCCTTCGCCTCATGAAGCTCGCGCAGGAACTGGGCGCGCCGCCTGCGGCGCGCCGTCTCGGTCTCCCGCGGGTCTTCGGCGTTCTGCGGGACCGGCGTGTCCGGCTGGTCCCGCTCCCGCTGTTCCCCGTCCGGCATCGGCTCATCACCCCAAGGCTGGGTCCGTATGCCACCACCTTCCCTCCGAACATGCGGTTGATGCCAGCGCACGGGTGCGGGAGGCCCGGTTACTGTTGAGCCCATGCGGATCCACGTCGTCGACCACCCACTGGTCGCGCACAAACTCACCACCCTGCGCGACAGGCGCACCGACTCCCCGACCTTCCGGCGGCTCGCCGACGAACTGGTCACCCTGCTCGCCTACGAGGCCACCCGGGATGTGCGCACCGAACAGGTCGACATCGAGACACCGGTCACACCGACGACCGGTGTGAAGCTGTCGCACCCGCGGCCGCTGGTCGTACCGATCCTGCGGGCCGGTCTCGGTATGCTCGACGGCATGGTGCGGCTGCTGCCGACCGCCGAGGTGGGCTTCCTGGGCATGATCCGGGACGAGGAGACGCTCCAGGCGTCCACGTACGCGACGCGGATGCCGGAGGACCTTTCGGGCCGCCAGGTGTACGTCCTGGACCCGATGCTGGCCACCGGAGGCACGCTGGTCGCGGCCATTCAGGAGCTGATCAAGCGCGGCGCGGACGATGTCACCGCGGTCGTGCTCCTCGCGGCGCCCGAGGGCGTCGAGGTGATGGAGCGCGAGCTGGCGGGTACGCCGGTGACCGTGGTCACCGCCTCGGTCGACGAGCGGCTCAACGAGAACGGCTACATCGTCCCGGGCCTCGGTGACGCGGGCGACCGGATGTACGGCACGGTCGGCTAGGACCGTCGTCCGGATCGGGCCCGAGCGGGTCGGGTGCGGCTGCCGGGTCCGGCCCGGCAGCCGTCAGCAGGACGGCGCCGGGGACGGATTCGTCAGGGCCGTGAGCGCGTCGGCGGCCGACTGGGGCGTGCTGAACGCCGTGAACTTCGTACCGAGAATCAGATCGACGTCCGCCGTTCTGCGGGCATCGGTCTTGAGGACGGCCCCCTGCAACTGCGTACCGAGGACCGGGAACGAGCCGTTCGTGGCCGACGGAGCGCCGAGCAGCACCCCCGGGCCGGCGACCTTCTTGTCGTACGCGGCCGGGGCGTTCCCCACCTTGCCGATGGTGAAGCCGCGCTTCTTCAGCTCGTCGGCAGCCTTCTTGGCGAGGCCGCTGCGCGGTGTCGCGTTGTAGACGTTGACGGTGATCTTCGCGGGCTTCGGCAGCGCCTTCGCGGGCGTGGACGGCTTGGCCGACGAGCAGTCCGTCTTGTGGTCGGCGGCGCTGGCCTGCCTGTCGCCGCCCGTGAAGACGTCGATGAGCTGCAGCGTGCCCCATCCGGCCAGCCCGAGGGCGACCACGGAAGCGGTGGCAGCGAGGATCAGTTTGCCGCGACGCCTGGGGCGGCGCATGCGCGGGTACTTGTCGCCCGTGATGCGGTACTTTCCGCCCATGCCGGGGGGAGTGAGCATGCTCATGGGCGCAGCGTAGTGCGGCCTGGTGATGATGCCTACTAAATGATCAATGGATCGCGCCCGTCCGGGTGTGAAAGCACCCGAACGAACCCGGCGCGAGGCGTCCGAAGGGCCTACGGGTCCGTACGGGAATCCGCAGAGAATCCGCAGGGTGTCCGCGGACCGCCCGGATCGCCCGGATCGCCCGAGAGCCTTCGTCAGCCGAGTTCGAGCACCCGGGCGTGGAGTACCTGGCGCTGCTGAAGCGCGGCGCGGACCGCGCGGTGCAGTCCGTCCTCCAGGTAGAGATCGCCCTGCCACTTCACGACGTGCGCGAAGAGGTCGCCGTAGAACGTCGAGTCCTCGGCCAGGAGGGTCTCCAGGTCCAGGTTGCCCTTGGTGGTCACCAACTGATCGAGGCGGACCGGGCGCGGCGCGACGTCCGCCCACTGCCGGGTGCTTTCCCGGCCGTGGTCGGGATAAGGCCGCCCATTTCCGATGCGCTTGAAGATCACACGGAAAGCCTACCGGGCAAGAGCCTCCGGGCGCAGCCATGGTGCGGGACTGCGATGCTGGCGATATCGCTGCAAACCCATGCATTCCGGAATAGAGGCCGTGATGAGTGACAGTGACAGCACGGGTGGAGGCCCGGGTTCGGACACCGGAGGCGCCGTAGTGCTGTCGGCGCAGGCGCAGGAGATTGCCGACGGGTACGCCGTCTCCGCGGCCGCACTCGATCTGGGCGCGCTGCTCTGGGACGGTGCGTGGCGCGCGGCGTCGTAGCGCGTGGTCTGCTTTGTGCTGTCGACTGGGTGTCGTCGAAGTGGTGTTGCCTGCTCGGTGTCGTCTCTTACTTGGCGTCTCCTACTTGTCGGCTGGGCGTTTGACCGTCCTGGCCGCCTGTTTGGCCTGCTGCTTGTACGCGCGGACCTCGGCGAGTGATTCCGGGCCGGTGATGTCGGCGACCGACCGGTACGAGCCCGCCTCGCCGTACGGTCCGGCCGCCTCCCGCCAGCCCGTCGGACGGACCCCGAACTGCTTGCCCAGCAGAGCCAGGAAGATCTGCGCCTTCTGCGTGCCGAACCCCGGCAGGGCGTTCAGCCGTTTCCGCAGCTCGGCCCCGGTGGAGACATCGCTCCACACCGCGCTCGCGTCGCCGTCGTACTCCGCCACCAGGTATTGGCACAACTGCTGCACCCGCTTGGCCATGGAGCCCGGATAGCGGTGCAGGGCGGGTTTGGTGGTGAAGAGTTCGACGAAGGCCTCCGGGTCGTAGGCGGCGATCTCATGGGCGTCCAGGTCGTCTCCGCCCATCCGCACGGCCAGGGTGTACGGGCCGGAGAAGGCCCATTCCATCGGCACCTGCTGGTCCAGCAGCATGCCGACCAGAGCGGCGAGCGGGCTGCGCGCCAGGAGCTCGTCCGCCGCCGGCTCCTGGGCGATCTGCAGGGTGAGATCCCGGTCCTTGTTGCTCTTGGTCATGCCTTCGATCATCCCGACGGTGGCGTGGCCCGGCTACTCCACCGCCCGTCGATGCAGCCGTTTGCCTCCGAATTCCGTTCGAGGGGCGAAGAGGAGGCGCGGAGGAGGAGAGGGGGGCGGAGGCGGCGGGGGCGGAGCGATGTCGGTACGCGGGCGTGACTGTCAGTGGTGGATGGGAGGATCGGGAATGTGGACGTCGACAACTGGAAGTTAGTTCTGGAGTGTTGGAGCAGGCGCCGGGTCGCCGCCCGGGAGCTGCTCGATCCCGAGGAAGCCGAGGACGGCCAGGAGGCGTACGGGTACACGATCGACGGCGACGGGCCCACGATGCGGGGCACGCTTCTCGCGCCGCTCGACGCGCTCGCTTCCGGTGGGCCCGCGCTCGACGCGATCGCGGCGGTGTAAGGGGTCTCAATGCCCCGGTTCGCGCTGAGGAGCGGGCGGTTGCACCCAGTGGCGGCGAGGTCGTGGATCAGGCCACCGGGGCCGGGCGAGGGGCGTACCACCGTCACCGCTGTCGCGGTCCTGCGCACCCGCACGGAAGGGTGATGTCTCGTTCGGCCCGGCCGCCCACCGGGCCCCGTGGTGGGACCCGGATGCCCGAAGGGGCAGCGGCGGCTGCCCCCGGCCGACGGGATCCGGGCTGGACGAGGCAGTGGCACGTCGTGAAGGTGGAGTGGTGGGGCCATCACGACGCGCCTTCGACCGGGGCGCGGTCAGGGGAGATGACGATGCACGCACAGGAATGGGACCAGGAACACGACCACGAGCGTGATCACGGGCACGGCCAGGAGCAGGTGCACGACGACACCTCGCGCGAGTCGGGAGCGGCCGAGGGCCGGGACGCGGCGGACACCCCGCACCTCTACCGTGCGGCGGCCGTCGGGCGGGCCGACGTGGTCGGGCCCGGCGGCATGAGCGTGCTCCAACGGGCGGTCGGCAACAGCGCCGTGGGATCGATGCTCCAGAGGCAGGAGGAGGACGAGCGCTCCCCTGTGCACAACGTGATCTCGTCCGGCGGCGGGCAGCCGCTGGACACAGATACCCGCACCGACCTGGAGGGGCGGATGGGCGCGGACTTCTCGGATGTGCGCATCCACACCGACTCCGCCGCGCACGAATCGGCGAAGAGCGTGGGTGCCCACGCGTACACGGTCGGCAACAACGTCGTTTTCCAGCGCGACGCTTACGATCCGTCCTCGCCCCAGGGCCGCACCACGCTCGCGCATGAGCTCACCCATGTGATCCAGCAGCGCAACGGCCCGGTGGAGGGCACGGAGGCGCCGGGCGGTATCCGGGTGAGCGACCCGTCCGACCGTTTCGAGCGGGAGGCCGTCGCGAATGCCGACCGGGTGCTCTCGGACCCGGCTACGGCATCGGATTCGGCGTCGGGCTCGGCGTCGGATTCGGCTCAGGCGGCTGCGACCGGCGCGGTCGGGCATGACGCGTCCCCCGCTGTGCAGCGGGCGGCGACGGAGGACGAGGACGAGCAACCCGCCGATGTACAGGGCTCCTTCGTCCAACGGGCGACGGAAGGGGCCGAGGAGGAGGAAGAGACCCCACCGGCCTGACCGGAGTCAGCCCGCGGTGTCCGTCCGCATCGTGCCGCCGAGGAACAGCGACTCCGCACACCGCGAAGGCGTCGGCGCGTTCACCGGCTTGCCCACCTTCCGGCAGTCGACGGTCATCGCGACCTTGCCACCCGCAGGCACCAGGATCGGCGTGACGAAGTGGTAGTCGGAGTCGCGGAAGTTCTCCAGCGCGAGCCGGAGCACGGGCGTGTCCCGCCCGGTGGAGACCACGAGCGTGCCCGCGTCGCCCTGCGGGTTCTGGACCACGATGTCGGTCAGCTGGAAGGTGTGCCCGGTGGGCACCTGCAGGGCCGTCGAGGTGTTCGACCCACCGCCCACCGCGTCCCTGACCTGTACCTGCGCACTGGTCGGGGCAGCGGCCGCCGAGCCGTCGGAGGCGCCGTCGGACACGCCGGGGTTCGGCGAGGTATTCGGCTTCGGTGAGGCGCCGTTCGCGCCGGAGGAGTCGCCGCCGCCCGAATCCGTGCCGGCCGTGGGGTTGGGGCTCGGGGCGTTGCTCTTGTCGGCCGCGGCGGCGGACCGTACCGCTTCCGGCGTGATCGCCTCCCGGGCCGCCGACTTCACGGCCGGTCGCAGCAGCGCGTACCAGAGCCCGACCAGCGCGATCAGCAGCACAGCCGCGGTGATGAGGGCCCGGGGGAGCCAGCGCGGCAGGATCGGCTCCTGCTGGTACGAACCGTCCAGGACCACCGGCGCGACCGGGTCCTGCCCCTCCGCCATATCCGGAGTAGCGATGACCTGGAAGGGATGCGTGACCGGCGTGCCGCGCCACACGCGCTTCGCCGGCCGGATCCGCAGCTTCCCGAACTCCGCCCGGCCGGGCGCGATCTGCAGCGTGTCCGACGCGAACGTCACCCGGGCCCGCTCCGTGCCCGACTGGGCTCCCAGCCGCACGGTCGCTGGGGTATTTCCCCGGTTGTCCAAGGCGAGTTGGTGCCGGCCTCGCCACGCGCCGTGCGAGCTGCGCGGTACCAGCTCGGCGGTCGTCTCGGTGAACGGCAGTACCGTCACCCGTCCTTCGGGCACCACCGTGTCGCCCTGCTCGCTGGTGGGCACCACCCGGATCCCGAAGGGCGTCTCCCCGGCGAGTACGGTCGAGTCGCGGGGTGGACGCAGGACGAGAGAAACGGCCTGGGTGTCGCCCGGATACAGCGACAGGCTCGCCGGCTCCACCGTCGACCAGGCGGCACAGGCGCCGACCACCTCGAAGCGGTATTCCTCGACGGTGCTGCCGGAGTTGAGGATCCGCAGGGGGAGGGCCGTCTCCTCGCCCGGTGCGGCAGTGACGGACGAATCGTCGAGGCTTGCCGTGAGACTCATAGGGCGCACCGTAGGGTCGGCGCCGAACGCCGACACCGACCGTGAAGGAATACTTCCGGGCAGATTCTGTGCCCGGATCGGCTTTTTTGTTTCCCTGTAGGTATACGCGGGAATCGTTTGACCGCCTCAAGACGAATGAGGCACACAAGAACAGCCGTGATGGTTGTGCTCAGTGTGATGCCATCGGCTGTTTCCCAGGGGGAGCATTGCCATGGAGCGCACCACTGTCGCATTACGGGCCCAGGACCCGATCTCCCAGGCGGGTGTGGCGAGTCAGTTACGAGCCCGGCCGGAGGTCAGTGTTACGGACTGGGACGAGGGCGACTCCTCACCCCAGATCGTGGTCGTCGTCGTGGACGCGGTCGATGACGAGGTGCTGACGATGCTGCGCCACATCCAGCGCACCAGCACCTCACGCACCGTCCTCGTCACCACGGACATCGACGAGCAGAAGCTGGTGAGCGCCGCGGAGTGCGGTGTCGCCGGTGTGGTCAGGCGTTCCGAGTCGACCCCGGAGCATCTGGTCCAGGTCATAAGGACGGTGGCGCGGGGCGAAGGCCATCTCCCGTCCGACCTGCTGGGCAGGCTGCTGGAGGAGGTCGGACGCCTCCAGAATCAGGTGCTCGGTCCGCGCGGACTGCACTTCACCGGTCTCGCGGCGCGCGAGGTGGATGTGCTGCGCCTGGTCGCGGAGGGGTACGACACCGCCGACATCGCGACGAAGCTGGCCTATTCCGAGCGCACGATCAAGAACGTGCTGCATTCGGTGATGACCCGGCTGCAACTGCGGAACCGGTCGCACGCGGTGGCGTACGCGATGCGGCAAGGGCTGATCTGAGCCGACCGGCGCGCGGATAGCCGGCAGCTCCGGCGGATCTCCCCGCTGCCCTTTCGGGCAGCGGAGCCTACCCGAGGGTGTGACTCCCGCACCGATGTGTGACCGCCGCCGGTGCGGGACCCTGACGTCCGGTGTGCCGATCGGGCGAGGGTGGGGGAGGACTTCCGTGCGCTGGTTCCAGCCGCTTCGGCGGGTGCCGCGGTCGCGGCGGGACGGATCGACCCGGGCCCGGCCGTCCACCTCGCGCCGCGCTCTCACCACGCTCCGGATCCCGGCCCTCGCGCTGCTTCTCGTGGTCACCGGCATCGCGCCCGGTTCGGCCGTCACCTCCGGTACGCCGGCGCTCGCGGTACCCGAACCCTGGGTCACGCCGGCCGAGTTCACCGACGCTGTCGACCCGGGCGGCTCCACGGGCGTGGACAAGCAGGTGCGTACGCCGGCGATTCCGCCGAGGCCGGATGTGATCCTGCTGGTGGACGGCACGGGCAGCATGGATGTCCCGATCCAGCGGGTGAAGGAGCGGATCCCCGAGATCACCAAGGCGATCCGCGACGAGCAGGCGGACTCGCGTTTCGCCGTGGCCACCTTCGGCGACCAGCAGGTGGATCCCGACGCGGGCTTCAAGGTGCTGCAAGGACTGACCTACGACCTGAACGAGGTGCAGACGGGCGTCAACCAGCTCGACTCCGACATGGGCAGCTACAGCATCGGCCCGCCCGAGGACTGGATCTATGCCCTGTGGAAGCTGGCCAACGGTGGTGACGGAAAGACTGTGTTCCGCTCCGACTCCAGCCCCGTCATCGTGTTGGTCGGTGACGCGTCCAGCCACGACCCCAGCAACTACAAATATTCTTTCAGCGACGCCGAGTTCGCCCTTCAGGACGCGGGGGTGCGGCTGATCGCGGTCGGTCTGACCAGTGACAGGGGGGACGGCCTCAACGGTGATGGACGGACGCCCGAGTACCCCAAGGACGAAAAACACGATCCGGACCAGGCCCTGCGACTGGCGGACGCCACCAACGGCCGGATGATCGAAGGCATCGAGGGCGATGACGTCGTGGACGCCATCATCGAGGGATTCAGCAACCTCCCCACCCATGTGAGTTACCGCCTGGACAACTGCGATCCGCATCTGTCCGTCAGCCTCGACCCACCCACCCGTCAGCTCACCAGCGGGGACACGGCACACTTCGCCGAGAACATCGACGTCTCCGCGGACGCGCCCCAGGGCACCCGGCTGCACTGCACCGTCCAGTTCCTGATGGGCACCCAGATCCCGGGCACGGACACGATCGGACCGGCCGCCGCAGCCGACCCGGAGTTCCAGGAACAGATCAACATCGACGTGAACGACATCGACGCGCCCGTCGTCACCGTGGACGATCTGACCGTCCGGGCCAAGGACAAGAAGGGCGCACGCGTGATGTACGACGCCACCGCCCAGGACGCCACCGACGGCACGCTTCCGGTGACGTGCACCCCTGCCTCCGGTTCGCTCTTCCCGGTCGGCCGCACCACGGTGACCTGCTCGGCGACCGACTCGGCGGGCAACACGGGGACGGACACGGCGGAGATCGAGGTCCTGGAGGCCCCCGTCCCGCCCTCGGCGGATGTGGCGATGAAGGTCGACGTCAGCCCGGACCGTACGTACACCGGCCGCCCCGCCCGTGCGCGATTCACCCTCACCAACGCCGGCCCGGACCCGGCGACAGGCGTGGTCATCGGCTCCGCCTGGCCGAAACCGTCCAAGGGAACGGACCGCAGCCTGCCCGCCCTGACCCGTTGCACAGCGGCGAAACCGTGCACCATTCCGGCCGGCGGCCGCATCGAGGTGACCGAGACCGCGACGTACCGTGCGGCAATCACCGGGAACGTACGGGCCACCGTGCGTGGCACGCTGCCGGACCGCCGGAAGGCCAACAACCAGGACAGCGACCGGCTGCGCGTCCTGAAGCCCTCGCTGACCGTCACGCCGCAGGTCGCCAAGCCGGGCCAGCCGGTGCTGGCCCGCGGCAAGGACTACCCGCCGGGCGCGACCGTACGTTTCACGTGGAACATCGGCATCAGTCCCGCGGGAGCGGTCGCCACGGTGGGCCGCGACGGCACCTTCGAGGTGCAGGTCCTGGTCCTGCGCAAGGACAAGCTCGGTCCGCGCAAGCTGCGGGCGGACTCGTACGACCTCGACCGGCTGCAGAAACCGGTCCTGGTGGTGCAGCGGAATCTCCAGCCACCGGACTTCGCGGGCCGCGCATGAGTGCCGATGACCGCACGGGAGTGACCGGGTGATCCACGAGGTCGACGACGTACTACGGGCGCTGATCAGGGCGGAGGTACTCGAAGGCGGCCAGATCGCGGTGGTCTTCGACGCCCCGACCCGGGAATGGGCGGCGAAGGTCAACGCGCCCATGGTCAACCTGTATCTCTACGACATCCGCGAGGACATGCGCAGGCGCGAGCGGGGTCTGCACAACGACTACGACGAGCGGGGCACGATCATCGCGCGCCGCCGCCCGCCCCGCTTCTTCAAGCTGTCGTACTTGATCACGGCATGGACGAAGCGCCCGGAGGACGAGCACCGGCTGCTCTCGTCGCTGCTCGGCTGCCTGCTGCGTTACGAGGCGCTGCCCCCCGAGCGGCTGTCGGGCACCCTGGCCGAGATCGGGGCGGCCGTACCGATGTCGATCGCGCTGCCGCCGCCGGAGGACCGCTCGTTCGCCGACGTGTGGAGCGCGCTGGGCGGAGAGCTGAAACCCTCGCTCGACCTGGTGATCAGCGTGCCGGTGACGGCGTCGCCGAGCTATGCGGTCGGTCCGCCGGTGGGGGACGAGGGGCTGCAGACCCGGTTCGGGGACGTGCCCGAGGGGGCCGAGTCCGTATCGGAAGAGATACCGGGCCGCGGGGGCCTCCCGGTGTACGGAGGCCGTCCGGGACGGCCGGGCAGGGACGCCGCCTCACGTGCCCCCGATGCGGAACGACGACGCGGCCTGTCCCTCCGCATCACGGAGACCCGGAAGGCCCGTACGGAGGAAGGCGCCGAATGACCACCGCGGGTGATCCGAACCTGCGCCATCTCCTCGCCCGTGCGGTAGCGGTGGAGCAGCGCATCCGACGAGCGGTCGAGGCCCGGCAGCTCACGGACCCGGACCCGGACGACGCCTTCCGCGGCCTCTATCTCACGGACGAGAACATCGCCCGACTCCTGGACGAGAACGAGGCCCGCGCCTTCCCGTACCCCGTACCGGACGCCACTGCGAACCACGTTCCGGGATCCGCTCCGGACCACGTACCGGGCTCCGCTCCGGGATGCGGCGAAGAGGCGGCGCAACAGTCCGGACTCACCTCCCTGGCCGACGAGTTCGGCCTCACCACTCTCGACATCGAGATCCTCCTCATCACGCTCGTACCGGATCTCGACGACCGCTTCGAGGCCTTCTACGGCTACCTGAACGACGACGTCACCCGCCGCCGTCCGTCCATCGGCCTGGCGCTGGGCCTGTGCGGACTGTCCCCCGCCGACCAGGTGGCGCGCGGCCGGCTGTCGGCCCGCGCCCCGCTCCGCGAAGGCCGTCTCCTCCTGGTCGAGGACCTGGACCGCCCGTTCCTGAGCCGTGCGCTCCGCGTCCCCGACCGGGTCACCGCGCACCTCCTGGGCGACGACACCCCCGACCCGCGCCTGGCGGATCTCCTCGCCCCCTGGCACGCCGTACCGGGCGTCGGCGACCCGGCCCCGCTCGCCGCGGCCCTCGCCCGGGGCACCCCGCTCGCCTACCTCCGGGAGGACCAGGGCGGCGCGGGCACGGCCCTCGCGGCCTCCGTGCTGACCCACGCGGGCCACCGGGTCCTGGGCCTGGACCTGGCGCGACTGGCCGAGGACCCGGCCCCCGCCGAGGCCGTCCGCTCGCTGGTCCGCGAGGCCCGGCTGACCGGCGCCGGCCTGGTCTGCGCACCGATCGACGCGGTCTGCCGCGAACACCCGGAGCTCCTCCGGCTCCTCACCGCCACCCCGGTCCCCACGGTCCTGGTGGGCCGGGCCCCCTGGGACGCGGCCTGGTCCGCCGCCCCGCCGCTCCTCCTGCACGCCCCCCGGGTGGAACCCTCGACCCGGGCCGCCCTGTGGACCGACGCGTACGACGCCCCCGTCCCCGAAACCATCGACGTGGACCGCCTGCTCTCGCCGTTCCTCCTCACCCCGGAACAGATCACCCGCGCCGCCCGGGCCGCCGCCCAGACCACGCACCTGGACGGCGGCATCCTCACCCCCGACCACGTCCGCCAGGGCGCCCGCGCCCAGAACGCGGCAGGACTGGACCGCCTGGCCCGCCGTATCGAACCCACCGTCACCTGGAACGATCTGGTCCTCCCGCCGGACACCCACGCCCAGCTCCGCGAACTGACCGCCCGCGCGCGCCATCGCGACCGGGTCCTGGGGGAGTGGGGCATGCGCCCCGGCGGCGGCCGGGGCCGGGGCGTCTCCGCCCTGTTCGCGGGCGATTCCGGCACCGGAAAGACGATGTCCGCCGAGGTCATAGCCGCGGACCTGGGCCTGGACCTCTACACGGTCGATCTGGCGACGGTGATCGACAAGTACGTGGGCGAGACGGAGAAGAACCTGGAACGGATCTTCTCCGAAGCGGCGGGCGTGAACGGAGTCCTCCTCTTCGACGAGGCGGACGCGATCTTCGGCAAACGCTCGGACGTGAAGGACGCCCACGACCGTTACGCGAACGTCGAGAGTGCGTACCTCCTCCAGCGCATGGAGTCCTTCGACGGCCTGGCCATCCTCGCCACCAACCTCCGGGCCAACCTGGACGACGCCTTCACCCGCCGCCTGGACCTGGTCATCGACTTCCCGGTCCCGGACCCCGAACAGCGCCTCGTCCTCTGGGAGCGCTGCCTGGGCCCCGCGCTCCCCCGGGACAAGGACCTGGACCTCGCGTTCTGCGCGGAGAACTTCGAGCTGGCGGGCGGCAACATCCGCTCGATCGCGGTGACGTCCGCATACCTGGCGGCGGACACGGGCGAGCCGGTGACGATGCCGACGCTGATCCACGCGATCCAGCGCGAGTACCAGAAGCTGGGCCGGCTGACGCTGGCGTCGGAGTTCGGGCCGTATCTGGGGCTGCTGACGTAACGACGCGGGCCTGACACCGCGGGCTCTCGCACGTCCCCTTGCGCGGGATGCGCGTTGCCGCCACCGTGGTCGGGGTCGGGCCGGTGACCGACCGGTCCGCTCCGCACGGTGACGGGAGCCGGTGTGACCGCATTGCCTGTTCTGCCTCACGGAGTTCTGCCCCGTGAACTGCACGGCGACGGCCCGCACAAGGTGATCGCGGTGCACGGCTGGCTCGCCGACCGCTCCGCGTACGCCCCCGTGCTGCCGGATCTCGACCTCGGTTCGTTCCAGTACGCGGTGGTGGACCTGCGGGGATACGGCGAGGCCCGGGACGTGGACGGCTCGTACACCACGGCCGAGGGGGCCGCGGACGTGCTCGCGCTGGCCGACCGGCTCGGCTGGGAGCGTTTTTCGCTGATCGGTCACTCCATGGGCGGCTCCGTTATTCAGCGGACGTTGGCCGCCGCGCCGGAACGGGTGCGCAGAATCGTCGGGGTCTCACCCGCCCCCGCGTCCGGCCCGCCGCTCCCGCCCGAGCAGTGGGAACTGTTCTCCGCGGCGGCGCACACCCCACAGAACCGCCGGACCATCCTCGACACCACCACCACCGGCGGCCGGCGCCCGGCGGCCTGGCTGGACCGCATGGTGCGCCGCTCGCTCGAACGCAGCGACGCCAAGGCGTTCCGGGCCTGGCTGGACTCCTGGGCGGGCGAGGACTTCCACGACCGGATCGACGGTTCGCCCGTGCCGGCCCTGGCCGTCGTGGGCGCGCTGGACCCGGCGCTGTCGGCCGAGTTGCAGCGCGCCACCTGGCTGCGCTGGTTCCCGCGGGCCGAACTGGTGGAGCTGCCGTCGTGCGGCCACTACGCGATGGACGAGGCCCCGCTCGACCTGATCCGCGTGATGGAGGACTTCCTACGGGCGGACGCGGAGGACGTCGAGGGCGCGGAGGCATGAGCGATCCCGCCCCCGAAATGCCCGTACCGGACGTCTTCGACCCCAGGCAGTACGGGCGGGGCATCCCCCACGACCGCTACCGCCAGCTGCGCGACCACCACCCGGTGGCGTGGCAGGAGGAGCCGGAGGTCCTCGGCTGGCCGGCGGGCCCCGGCTTCTGGGCGGTCACCCGGCACGCGGACGCGGTCCGGGTCCTGAAGGACTCCTCGACGTACTCCTCATACCTGGGCGCCACCCAGATCCGCGACCCCGACGCCGCCGACCTGCCGTTCATCCGCCGCATGATGCTCAACCAGGACCCACCGCACCACCGACGACTGCGCACGCTCGTCAGCCGCGCGTTCACCCCGAAGCGCGTCGACCACTTCGAGACCGTCGTCCGTGAACGCGCCCGCTCCCTGCTCACCCGGGCGGTCACCGAGGCGCGGGCCGGCGATGGCAGCTGCGACCTCGTCACCCAGGTCACCGACGACTACGCCCTGCTCAACCTCACCGACCTGCTGGGCGTACCGGACAGCGACCGGAGCCTTCTCCTGCACTGGACCCAACGCGTCATCGGCTACCAGGATCCGGACGAGGCCGGGACACCGGTACTGGGCCCGGACGGCAAGCCGGTCAACCCGCGATCCCCGGCGTCGCTGCGTGACATGTTCGACTACGCGCACACCCTGGCGGCATACAAGCGCCAACACCCCGGCGACGACGTGATGACGGCCTTGGCCACGGACTCCGAACTGACCGCGCCGGAACTGGAGATGTTCTTCTTCCTGCTGGTGGTGGCAGGAAACGACACGGTACGCAGCGCAGCCCCCGGCGGCCTGCACCTTCTGGCCGAGCAACCCGAGGCGTACCGCCGCCTGCGCAACGGCGAGGTGGCGCTCACTACCGCCATTGACGAACTACTACGCCGCCACCCACCAGTCCTCACTTTCCGCCGCACCGCCACCCAGGACGCGGACCTGGCGGGCACGCGCATCCGCACCGGCGACAAGGTGGTCGTCTTCCACGCCTCGGCCAACCACGACGAACGCGTCTTCCCCACCCCGTTCGCCCTGGACCTCTCCCGCACCCCCAACCCCCACATCTCCTTCGGCGACGGCCCCCACGTCTGCCTGGGCGCCCACTTCGCGCGCCTGCAACTACGGGCCCTGTACGAGGAGACGTGCCGAGCTCTGCCACCCGGCCCACTCCAACTCACGGCCCCGCCACGCCGCCTGGTGTCGAACTTCATCAACGGCCTGAAGTCGCTGCCGGTGCGGGTGGTCAGCTCCTGACATCCGGTCCGTGTTCTTGGCGCATCTCGACGAGTCGGTGCGCTCGCGATTCAGCGACCAAGCGCCGGGCGCCGAGCTCGATCTCATCAAGATCCTCGACATCGAAGATCTCGCGCTTCACCGAGTCCCAGGAATGGAAAGCGTTCATTCAGGCGCGCCTTTCTGGTCATCCGGGAGGGAGGATGACTCCGAAGGAAGCTGACTCATCAGGTCGAGGTCGGGCGTTCCCCATGGTGGCAGCTGCACGCGCAACGCAGGTACTCGACCGACGCCTCGCCTTGGCCGACACGGAGTGCAGCGACGGAGGAACTCGGACAGCTTCGTACGCACTTCCTCAGCTGAGATCCAGCAGCCAGATCAGACGGGCGCGGCTCCCGTTGGCGCCGCTGAAGAATCGAAGGGCCGATTCCGGGGTACGGGCGCTGAGGCGTGAGACGCCCTCGGTGAGGACAACTTCGGCCCGATCTTCGAACGCGAGCCCCCAGGCTGCCACTACGCCGTCCTCACGTTCTCCGAGTTCTTGCACGACAGCGAAGACGCGCGGCGCGGTCTCTCGCACAAGGTCCTCCGCCAACAACTCGAACTCCCGCCTGCCGAACGGCTCCACCTCCTCTGAGTCTGCGCTGTCCATGCTGGGTTCGTCAGCAGGGCGTGGGTTCTCGCTCATGGCGTGCCTCCAAGGTGGACGACGATACTGTTGAGTCTAAATTTGAATTCAACAGAGTGCAGTCGCTCAAACAGGTGATGCCCAACTGCTCGCTTGCAAACAGGACTTCTTGTAGGGCAAGCAAGTACCTCACCAAGACGCACGTCTAGCACTTGCGTCACACGTGGCAAGGAGAGTGCAGTGACCGAGACATCCAGTCCTACGGTGTGGCGACGCTGGCTTGCATTTGAGCTGGTCCGGCTGAGGAAGGAAGCTGGGCTCGACCAGAAAGACGTGGCCAAGGCACTGCGCTGCACGGTGGCAAAAGTTTCCTACTACGAGACATCCGAACGCCCGGTTGTACTCCGGGACTTGAATGAAGTCCTGCTTCCGCTCTACAACGTCCCGGAGGACCGCTGGGACGACTATCTCCGGGCGGCAAGGAACGCGCGCCGGAAGGGTTGGTGGGAAGGAGGCGACGGCACGCCCATGCCGAGTTGGTTCTCCTTGTTCGTCGGACTGGAACAGGGAGCATCGCAAGTTCGGGCGTACGAGAGCGAGGCCGTCCCGGGGCTTCTCCAGACCAGGGCCTACACCGATGCCATCACACGGCGGGGTACCGCGGAGCGGGGAGACGACGAGGTGGAACGCCTCGTCGACCTGCGCATGACTCGGCAGGCCGCGCTGAGTCGGGAATCCGCCCCACTGCGGCTCTGGACCGTGCTCAACGAAGCGGTGCTGCGCCGAGTGGTCGGCAGTTCGGCAACTATGAGGGATCAGCTCCTTCACCTGACCGAGATGACTCGCCATCCCAAGATCACCGTGCAGGTACTCCCGTACGAGCACGGAGCACACCCGGGCATGGCAGCAGGCCCGTTCCAGATCCTCGGCTTCCCGTGGCCGGCCGATCCTGGTGTGGCGTATGTGGAGCATCGGGCGGGCGCCTGCTACCTCGAACGTGCCCACGAGATCGAGGCGCATACTGTGGCCTTCGAGCACCTCGTAGCGCTTGCGTTGAGTCCGGAGGACTCGGTGGCGATGGTGCGAGAAATTGCGAAGGAGCACGTGTGAACGACAAAGAACAGCCTCTGTCGTACGCCGAGTTGAACGCACTGGCGTGGCGGAAGTCCACCTTCAGCGGTGATCAAGGTGCCTGTGTGGAGGCCGCCCCATTGCCAGACGGTCGCATAGCCGTACGCAACAGTAACCACCCTGATGCAGGGGTCGTGTTTTTCACCGCTGTAGAGATGGACGCCTGGATCAAGGGCGTGAAGGCGGGGGAGTTCGACCACCTCATCGACAGGTAGCCAGCCGCTGGATCTGCCGTGCGCGCCTTGATCCGTCTGGTCCGCTGCCTGCGGAGGGTCTCGCGTTGCAACGGCTCCACTGGGAACGCGCCGGGTCCTGTGGGCGCGCGTCTCCCAGCCAAGGAAGTCGATCGATTGTGGACACGCGGGCCCCGCCTACGATGCCGGTGGAGGCTGCGAGGCACCTACGGGTCAACGAGAGAACGCTGTACCGCCGCCTTCACGAGAAGGCGGCCGGTGAGCCACCAGGCGCGGGCCTTCGGACACCCGATCGGGGCATGGCGGCAATGAGGCTTTCCCGGTAAGCGGTCGTCGCTCGCTGCGATTTTGGGCGGTGCTGCGGCTGGTATCGGCGTTATGAACAGCGTAGCCGGAGATCTATCGAGAGCCTATGCGTTATGGCGCCGGAGATTCGCCACCGCGTCATTTGCTGCCATGCGGATATCTGCGTCGGGGTCATTCTGTGTGACAAGCAACAGAGGAGGAATAAATTCCTTCCAAGGGACATAGTACGTGGCAACCACGCCGGCGTACCGGACGTTCTCATGGGAATCCTCAAAGGAGGACAGGATAGTATTGAAGGTTTCCTCGTTGAAATTATGAGGAGCGCTCAAAGCCACCATTGGCATGGTGAGTACCTTCTCGTCCCAGAAGGAAGAAGTTCTATACATTTCGAGAACTTCCGTGTGTGAGTACAGCGAAAATGCCGATTCGAAGGAGATGACGACATCCCTCACACGAGTCTCTTCCGGGTCCCCTTCGATCACGGTGTACGAGAGGCCCATTGTTCGGTTGTGGACGCGATGAATGTCTATTCCCGAGCTAGTTTCCCAGACGAATTCCTCTTCTTGTTCGGGTGTCTCCGGGAAGTGCTCAACGAGCTTCCATGATTGATTTTGCGCAAAATTCTCAAAATCCTCAGGAGGAACCGTCTCTTTAAAAAGAATGCGAATCATGCCTAGATTCTTCCCATGTAGCGACGCAATTCGCGACGGAGGCGATCGGTGAGTTGTTTGCTTACCAGTTCTGACACTTCTGCGTGGAACTGCTCTTCACTCTCGTATACTATTTGCTCCTTTTTCGTCTTTGCGTAGACATAGGAGACGGTAGCGGCCTTTTCTTTTTCGATCATCTCTTGCTGAACGGTAGATCTCAGCCTTTCCGGCATTTTTGGTATCTTCGGTTCTACTCGGTGCCTTTGAGAAGCGATCTTTGCTTCGTATTTTTCGAGTTTCTTCTTCTGGGAGTTTTCCTGACGCACCAGGGTCTTGTCAGTATTCCGGGCCCTCTCACCAGCCTTCTCATCGGTCATGGGGATGAGGTGGTCAATGGAATCCGATAGTTCGCCCTCGCCTTCAGCTAAGGCGGAGAAAGACATGTAGTTCGTCGTAAGTGACCCTCGGTGTCGTCCGGGTTCAATGTCCATGACGAGGCGCGTGAGGTTATTGACGAGCGCCAGCGCTTCTGGCTGACGCGTGATCGACCTGCGCGGTTTATTACCTTTTGCAGTTTCGAGGACTGCCCTTGCAATTTCCTGATCGGACAATCCGGTTTGACTCTTAACGGTATCGATATTTTTCTTCACCTCTGCGTATGATCCATCTCCAGGGAAGCTCTGGAAGAATATCAGACCGGGGATGCTAGGTGGGTATTTGTCTCTCGGTGCTGGTTTCCTTCCTTGGGCCTCGGCATTCTCTCGCGCTTCGGTCTGGGCTTTTTCCCACCGTGTACGTATCGCCTGATTTTGAATCCGTGACCGCTGTTCGCGTGTGGGACTACCGACTTCATGCTCGATATACTCATTGTCGTATTCGTAGCGAACTGATTTTCCGAGCGCGTTGCGGTTGCTTTGGTCCTCTCCTGTCTCTATCGGGTGCTTCAAGTATTCGTCATAGTAAACTGATTCATTCTCACGGATAGCGAGCGCTTCCGCTGCAGGGCTTTGGCGAGTCCGAGGTGATTGTGGAGTCCGGCCGTGTCCCTGCACCCAGTCGTCCTGTATCTGTTGGTACTGACTTCTTACCCGCGGATCCTCTTCCAGTTCTTTTGCCATCTGCCGGATTTCTATGTGGAGATTCAGCCCCCTTGCGTCGACCACGCGCTGAACGTCCTGTCTCTGCACGTTATAGGCGCTGCCCACTGTTTTTTCGGTGGTGCGCGCGACAATCAAGAGGCGGTCTGTCTGACCATTTGCGGATAGGTGCCTTATCCCGAATTCACTCTTCCAGCGTCGATTTTTCGAGTCTATTTCATTTCGACTCGGGCTGGAGCTGAAAAGGTTGTGATATCGGGCTGGTAGCTCTTGAGTGGCCCGAATGAATTTCTTCTCATAGTCTCCATCCGGGTTTCCCCTGGCGTCATTATTCTTTTTTCCTCTAAGTTTCGTCCAGAGGGCTTTTCCCTTCTTGGTGATGAAGTCCACGATCTTGTCGATCGCTCGGTTCACCGGCCTGGCCACCACGTGGAACACGCTCTTGACCTTGTTGGCCAGGCCGCCGATGCCGAGCAGGGAAGCGAGAAAGCCGATCAGCAGTGGGACGCTGGCCGCTAGTGCGGCTTCCACCATCTTGGGGACGCCCGCCGAACCTCCGTTGGCGATGGCGATGACGGCGTCGAGGACGGAGTTGACGAATTCGACGATTTGGGCGCCCTGGTTCACGATGAACGTGACGATGTCGATGATTCCCTTGACCGCGCGGATGAAGGCGGAGGCGGGGTTGAGGAGGGAGATGATCCAGGTGATGCCGGCGATGATGACGGTGGGGATGAGGTAGCTGGTGAGTTTTTCGAGGATGGTGGCTTTGAGGTCGCCGGCCTCGGTTTCGATCTCTTTGACGGCGCCTGCGGGACCTTCGGCGGCGAGTTTCTTGGCGACGGGGACCGATTGTTCGACGGCGGCCAGGGCCTGGTCGGGGAGGCCTTTGCGGGTGATGCGGGTGCGGATGTTGGCCCAGGTCAGGCCGAGGAGGGCGCCGATGAGCTGGATGATGCCCTTGAGGTCGAACTTCTGGGGGAGTTCGAGACCGGCCTTGACTGCGGTGCCGAGCAGCCAGGACACGACGCCTGTCCTGAGGTGTTCGGCGACGTTGGTGATGAAGAGCTGAAGTCCGGCGCCGACTGCCTTGACCAGGTTGCCGAGGAACCCGATGGGGTCCTTGATGATCTTCATCATCGCGGAGGCGGCCTTGGCGAGGATGCCGAGGAGGAGGTTCTTCAGTTCGTTGATCGTCTTGATGACGCCGACGATCGCGTCCTTCGCCTTGTCGATCAGGCCCTTGTTGGCTTCCTGGAGCTTCTTGATCTCCTCGTCGACCTTGTTCAGGGCGGCGGTGTACTTGGTGGCGAGGTCCTGGACGAGCTGCTCGGACTTCTCGTTGACGGTGGCTTCGAGGTCGTCGAACTTCCCCGCGAAGTCCTTCGCCGCGTCCTCGCCGAACTGGCGGAGGTCTGCCGGGAGTTTGTCGACCTCGGCCTTCAGTTCGGCGCGCCCCTTGGCGATGCGGGCCTTCGCTTTGCCGAGCTCGGCGCCGATGATGTCCGCGACCGAGGAGATGACGGTCTGCATCTTCGCGACGTAGAGCTTGCGGGCTTCCTGGAAGAGGTCGTTGGCCTCCTTCGGCATGCCCATGAGCTTGTCCTTGGCCCACTTCGCCGGGCCGAACATGCCTGAGTAGCGTTTGTCCTTGTACGCCTTCATGCGGCGTTTGTGGTCGGCGGTGAATGCGTCCCTGGCTGTTTTTTCACCCTGCGTGAACGCGGTGTCGACCTTCTTGTCCAGGCCGGAGAGGGTCTCCTCGACGTCCTTCTTCGTGCCGTCGTAGACCTTCTGCAGTTTTGCGGTGACTTCGGCGCGTCTCTTCTCGTCCTTCGACTTGGTGTCGCCCTTCCCGCCGTCGATGTGTTTCCCGGCCGAGGTGCGGGTGGCGGTGAGGGCGTTCATGGCCTGGGCGCCGGAGGCGGCGGCGCCTGCCTTTGCGGTGTTCAGTTGCTGGGCCTCGGCCGTCTTCCCCTTCGCGGGGGCCTTCGCCGAGTCCGTTTCTGCCGTCTTCTTCGCGGAGAGAGCCTCGTTGAACTCCGGCTCGTTGCCCTTGGCGAGCTGGTCCTCGGTGACCTCGGCATCCGCCATGGTCTTGTCGTTGGCGGCCGGGCCTTGGGAGAAGTCCGTGACGGAGGCGGGTTGTTGGGCGGGGATGGCGTCCGTGGCGGGCGGGGCGCCCGGGTTGGCCGGTGGCTGGTCCGGGGTCATCGGGATGACCGGCTTGTCCTTGGCCGCCGACGTGTCCGGCGGCGCCTTGGTCGCCGTGTCGATGTCCTTGGCCGAGGACTCCTTGCCGTCGGTGACCTTGCCGTCGACCTCGTCCTTGATCTTGTCGGCCTTGCCGGACTTGGAGAACTTGTCGGCCTGGTCGAGGTTCTTCGGGGCCTGGGCGTCGATCGCCTTGTTCACCGCGTCGATGAACGCCTGCTTGTTGAACTCGCCGGGTTTGGCGGCGTTCATCTTCTCCGCGTTCGCGGCCTTGCCCTGCGCCTCCTTGTCGTCCGGGGGCGCGACGGCCGCGTCCTGTGCCGATTTTGACTCGGTGGCGGCGGGGGCGTGTGCGACCAGGCGGACCTTCTTCGCCGCCACATCCGCCTTCACCTTGCGGAAGCCGGGGGCCTGGGCGGGGGACGGTTTCACCGGGGCGGTGTAGCGCTGGGCGACCAGGCGGGAGACGGCCGCGTTGCCCGCCGCCCGCTGCAACCGCTGCAGGCTGCGCGGGTCCGGGGCGGGGCGGTCGCCGAGTGGGCGGTGGGATGAGGGTGCTTGCGAACGTGACACCTCGGGCGTGAGTGTCACGTTCTCGCGAGGGGGGGTACCCCCACGGCCGGACACGCCGGACCCGGAGGCGGGGTCCTTCTCCGGAACCGCCTTCATCCGTCCTCCCGGCCCACCAATTCCCCGGACAGTCGGCACTCGACGGGCATGAGGGCCCTGCCGCCGTCCCAGAGTGCGGGGGCGGTGGATCGCGTACGCAGCACGCCGGGACGAGGCCGGGGGCAGCGCCCGCTGGGCCGTCCAGCGCGGAAACGTTGCCTGATCGGGCAGCGGCCGGTGCACGGGCGGGCGGCCGTGTGTCCGTTCCCGGTGATCGCGGCTCTCGCGAGAATTGCGGGCGTTCCCCGGCCAAGGAGAGACTCACATGCCGTCGTACCTGTCCCCGGGCGTCTACGTCGAAGAGATCGAGTCCGGATCCCGGCCGATCGAAGGGGTGGGCACCTCGGTCGCCGCCTTCGTCGGCTTCGCGCAGAAGGGCCCGTTCGACGAGCCGACGCTGATCACGAACTGGAGCCAGTTCGCCGGCACATTCGGTGACTTCGTCGACGGCACGTACCTGGCCTCCGCCGTCTACGGGTTCTTCGCCAACGGCGGCGGCGTCTGTTACGTGGTGCGCATCGGTGACGGTACGGAGCCCCCGGCGGAGGACGGGAGCAACGGCGCCGCCGGACAACTGCCCGCCGGATCGGAGACGCAGGTCGGGCCGTACGCGGTGAAGCCCCGCCCCGGCGTGGCCGGTGACATCACCGTCGAAGTGGCCGAGGTGGAGGGGGACGATCCGCCTTCCGACGTCTTCCAGCTGATCGTGAAGCGGGACGGGCAGGTCGCGGAGACGTACCCGGGCGTCACGACCAAGCGCAGCAAGGAAAACGTCGCCACCCGGGTCAACGCCAAGTCGGAGCTCATCGAGATACGGGAGTCCGGGCGCGGCGCCGCGCCCGCCAGGCCGGAGCCGCAGACCGTCACCCTGGCCCCCGCGGCGCCCGCGTCCCCCGGAGCCGGGGCGCTGACCCCCGAGGTGTACGTCGGCGATCCCGACCGCCGGACCGGCCTCGGCGGGCTCGAAGCCGTCGAAGAGGTCACCACGATCGCCGTGCCGGACCTGATGAGCGCGTACGAACGCGGACTGCTGGATCTGGAGTCGGTCATCGCCGTGCAGCAGGGGTTGATCAGCCACTGCGAGCTGATGGGCGACCGCGTCGCCATCCTCGACCCGCCGCCCGGACTCAGCCCGCAGCAGATCCGCGCCTGGCGCACCGACCGCGCCAACTTCGACTCCAAATACGCCACGCTCTACTACCCCTGGATCAGGGTCGCCGACCCCTCCTCGGGGCGTGCGCAGCTCGTTCCGCCGAGCGGTCACATCGCCGGGGTCTGGGCACGCAACGACGAGTCGCGCGGCGTTCACAAGGCCCCCGCCAACGAGGTCGTACGAGGGGCGGTCGCCCTGCAGACGCAGCTGACCAAGGGCGAACACGACCTGCTCAACCCGATCGGGCTGAACTGCATCCGGTCCTTCCCCGGGCGCGGCATCCGGGTCTGGGGGGCGCGCACGCTGGCCTCGGACCCGGCCTGGCGCTACCTGAACGTCCGGCGCCTCTTCAACTACCTGGAGGAGTCGATCCTCGCCGGGACGCAGTGGGTCGTCTTCGAGCCGAACGACGACGCCCTGTGGGCCCGTATCCGGCGCACGGTCTCGGCGTTCCTGGTCAACGAGTGGCGCAAGGGAGCGCTGTTCGGGCTCACGCCGGAAGAGGCGTTCTACGTCAAGTGCGACCGTGAGACCAACCCGCCGGAAAGCATCGACGCGGGTCAGGTCATCTGCGAGATCGGGGTGGCACCGGTCAGGCCGGCCGAGTTCGTCGTCTTCCGTCTTTCCCAGCTGACCGGGGGTACCGGAGGCGTCGACGAATGACCGCCGGAAGCCGGGCCGAGCCGTGCGGACGAACCGTGGTCCGCTGAGCCGTAAAGGAGTCTGTTGTGCCACTTCCCGATCTCGACAGCACCGTCGGGGCCTCCTTCGGCCTCGAATTCGACAGCGTCGTCATCAAGCAGATCACCGAGGTCAGCGGTCTGAAGATGGAACAGGACGTCATCGAGCTGAAGCAGAACACGGCCGACGGCCGCTATGCCATCAAGAAGCTCCCGGGCCGGCCGAAGGCCGGTGAGGTGACCGTGACCCGGGGTCTCACCGAGGACAACAGCTTCGAACGGTGGATCAAGGACTCCCGGTTCGGCCGGATGACGGCGGCCCGCCGCAACGGCGCCGTCATCGTGTACGACCACGAAGGCGTCGCCATCAAACGCTACAAACTCATCAACGCCTGGCCGAAGTCCCTGGAGATCGGCACCTTGAAGGCCGGTGACACCTCGGTCCTGACGGAAAAGCTCGCGATCACTTACGAGAGCATGGAAGTCGACTGATGCGACGTACGGCTCCGGCGGAGGCCCTTGAACGGCCGGACGCACACCTTCCGGCCGGCGGTACCGGACGGGCCGGCCAACAGGACACGCTCCGTACCGAGTTCGCCTTCGAGCTGCCGCGCGGGTACGTCGACGAGTCGGGCGCCGTGCACCGTACCGGAGTCATGCGGCTCGCGACCGCGCGCGACGAGCTCGTGCCGTTGCGGGACGACCGGGTGCGCGAGAACTCCGCGTACCTGTCGGTCGTACTCATCGCGAGGGTGGTCACCCGGATCGGCACGATCGACGACATCCATCCCGGCATCATCGAGGACCTCTTCGCCTCCGACCTGGCCTTTCTGCAGGACTTCTACCGGCGGATCAACGCCGAGGGACATACCCGCGCGGCCGTCACCTGTCCGTCCTGCCAGGAGGAGTTCGCGGTGGATCTCGCCGGTGGCCGCCTGGGGGAATCGTGACGTACGCGGCCGACCTGCTCTACGAGGAGGTCGCGTACCTCGCCTACCACTTCCACTGGCCGCTCGATGAGCTGCTGGACCTGGAGCACCAGGAACGTCTGAGGTTTGTCGCACAGATCGCTCGCCTCAACGGGCAGTAGCGAAGAGCGCAGGGAGGGCGGGAGAATCCATGGGCCTGATGTCCTGGCTGCGCGGTGGCGGGCGAACGGGGATGAGTACGGGTACGGAGGTGGGGGCGGGGGATGTCGCTCCGGGGTCCGTCCGGCGTCAGCGCGTCGATCTCGGCGAACTTCCCCCCATTCAGAGGGTCTTGAGCAGTCCGGATCTGGTCCTTGACCCTCGTGGATTCCACGGGGCGCTCGCCACCCGGCAGGAGACCGCGCTCGGTACGCCCCTCGGGCACCTGGTCAGTCCGGACGCACCCACGGGACTCGTGCACGGGATCACCACCCCGGCGTCGGTGGAACGGCCTTCGCCGGTGCAGCGGTCCGTGGAGCGGGCTGTGGAATGGCCGGTTCGGAGCAGGTCCGCGCCCGTGTCCGTGCCTGCGCCTGGTCCTGTGTCCGGTCCCGTGCAGCGCACGGTTGACGGTGGCACGTCTGCGATGACGTCGGCCGGGGAGTCGGCCGCTGCGGCGACGCTGCCGGTACGCCACCTGGTCGGCGAGCAGACCTTCGTACCGGCGTCGGCCGCACCTGCGCCCACGCCTACGCCCGCGCCTGTTCAGCGGGCCGTGACGCCTCCGGTCGCGGAGCGGCCCCGGCGGGCGCCCGGTCTCGGGGCGCCCATGTCCGCCCTGCCGCCCACGGCACAGCGCCAGGCTGCGGCTCCGGAGGGGGCGGCCGGGGCGGTTCCGGCCGACCGGAGTGGGGACGACAGCGGGGTCCCTGAGACCACTGGAGCCCAGGACGCGCCCGCGACCCCCGAGCCGGTCTCCGACGCCCCTGCGCCCACCGCCCCGCTGCTCGGCGACGACCCGCTGCTACCCGCCCCGTCGGACCCCGCGCCCGCACCCGCACCCGCACCCACCTCCGGCCCGGCGGTGCAGCGGACCCCCGTCGGGCCCGGACACGCCCCTGTGCCGCCGCCACCGGCCACCGGCCCGGTTGCGCCGCTGCTCGCCGACCGGCCCCTGACGCTCCGCTCGCAGGAGCGCGGAGGAGGGACGGATGGGATGGGTGGAACAGGTGGAACAGGTGGAACAGGTGGAACAGGTGGAACAGGTGGAACAGGTGGAACAGGTGGAACAGGTGGGGCTGTCGACGTTCAGCGTTCCGTCGCGGGCGGTGGAGCGACGGCTCCGTCGGCCGGAGCGGTACCGCCGTCGCCCGATGTCGTGCCGGTGCGCTGGACATCGGCCGGAGCCGGGGCGCCGACGGCGCCGGCCACAGCGTCAGCACCGGCAGCCGCCGCTCTGCAACGTACCGTCACGCCTCCCGGGAACGCACCGGGAACGCTCGCTCCGCCCCTTCCCGCCCTCCAGCGTCAGGCAGTCGGCGGGCCGCCGGTGCCTCGCTCGCTGCCGGTTTCCGGCAGCAGTACCACCTCCTCCGTAACTTCCGGATCCTCCTTACCCTCCACACCCGCCGTGCCACTCGCTTCCGCCTTTCCCACGGCCGGTTCGGTCGCCGTGGCCGCGGGGGTGGCCCAGCGGATGGCGGACGGCAGTGTGGTCTTCGGGGCGGCGTCACCGCCGTACTCGCCACCCGTCGTCCAGCGCGAGACGGAGACCGCGGAACCACCGCCTCCGGAGCCGCCCCAGGAGTCCGGACCGGAACCCGTGCCCGAACCGGAGCCGGAAGCGGCGCCGGCCCCCGGACCCGCGGCCGGGGACCACGGCACACCGGGATCCCCCGGCGGGCCCCCCGTCGTCACCGACGAGCTGGTACGCGCCCTGTACGCGCCACTCAGCAGGCTCTTCAAGGCGGATCTGCGGCTGGAACGGGAGCGAGCGGGGTTTCTCATCAACACCCGACACTGAGGAACGGCGATGAACAGCAGCGACACCACAGGGAATTGAGAGGTACGTGCCATGGCCACCGCCCAGGACAACGATCCCGCCGTCAGCGTGTGCTTCGTCGTCACGATCGACGACATCGAGCTCGGGTCGTTCAACACATGTGACGGGCTGGGCTGTGAAGTGGTGCTCGAAACACGTGAGGAGGGCGGCAACAACGGGCATCTGTGGCAGCTGCCGACCCGCCTGAAGTACTCCAACGTGAAGCTGTCCAGGCCGCTGACCAAGGAGACCGAGAAGGTGGCCCGCTGGTTCGCCACCATGACGACCGGGTTCAGCCGCAAGACGGCGCACATCGAGGCGCGGACCGGGGACGGGCAGAAGGTGGCCCAGTGGGGGCTGCTGGAGGTCGTGCCCGTCCGCTGGACCGGACCCTCCTTCTCCCCCGAATCGCCCAAGGTCGCGATGGAGACGATCGAGATCGCCCATCACGGCTATGTGATGGAGGGCTGACCGCCGTGAGTGGTGCGGGTCCCATCGCGTTCAGCGCCGCCGGTACGTCCGGGGCGTCGGCGGGGGCGAAGGCGGGCAGGGGAGGTTCGGCCCGGCCCAAGCTGGAGCACGCCTATCTGGAGCTGCGGACGCCGCCGACCGGCGGCGGCCTCACGCCCGGCGGCCCGTGCGGACGGATCGACTTCCAGTTCAACCCCAAGGAGCTGAGCCTCACCAAGGCGGCCTCCTGGAAGCGGAGTCCGGCCAAGGGCGCCAAGAGTTCGGGGCCGCCGGAGTACCAGGGCTCGCAGCCCAGCAAGCTCACCGTGGAGATGTTCTTCGACGCCAGCGACACCCAGGACACCCGCGTGGTGACCTCGGTGGAGCAGCTCTTCGCGTGCTGTGTGCCGACGAACGAGACCCGTCAGCAACAGCGTTCGTCGCCGCCGTGGGTCGTCTTCCACTGGGGCGGGCTGACCGGGTTCCCCGGCTACGTCAGCCAAGTGCAGGCGAAATACACCCTGTTCACCACGTCGGGTGTGCCGATCCGGGCCGTCTGCCAGGTGACGATGGAGGAGATCAGCGGCGACACCCCCGGCCAGAACCCGACCTCGGGCGCCCTCGCGGCCCGCCGGGTGCACCGGCTGGGCGCCGGGGACTCGCTGCCCTCGCTCGCCCAGCGCGAGTACGGCGACCCGGCCGCCTGGCGGGTGATCGCGGAGGCGAACGGGATCGACGACCCGATGCGCCTGGCCCCCGGACAGCAGCTGCTGCTCCCCGCGCTCGACGAGCTGTCCCGGCTCGAAGGGACCCGGGACAGGGGGCGGTTCTGATGGCGCAGCCGGGCGTCGCGACGGCGCTGGTGGTGGAGTTCGGCGGCCGGCCACTGCCGCCGAAGTTCGTGAACACGCTGGTCGAGGGGTACGTCGACGACAGCCGGACACTCCCCGACCTGTTTCTCCTGCGCTTCCGCGACCCGGACCGGGTGCTGCTGGAACAGACCGGGCTGAAGATCGGCAGCGAGGCCCGGCTGCTGGCCCGCGCGGGCGGCGGCACGGCACCGAAACCGCTGCTGAAAGGGGTGGTCACCGCCCTGGAGGTGGAGCTCGACGACACCGGTACCTTCACCGTCGTACGCGGGCTCGACGAGTCGCACCGGCTGTTCCGGGGACGCCGGGTGGCGAGCTACCAGAACATGACGCTCGCCGACATCTGCGCCCAGGTGGCCCAGCGCGCCGGACTGAAGCCGGGAACGGTCGACGTGGCCGGCCCCGTACTCGAACACATCGCCCAGCCCAACGTCACGGACTGGGAGTTCGTGCGCGATCTCGCGGAGGAGGCGGGCGCGCAGGCGTACGTGGTCGACGGGCAGCTGCACATCACCCGCCCCGCGGAGGCGAGCGGCGCGCCGGACGGCTCGGCGCGGGCCGACCGGAATCCGCTGGTCCTGGAGATGGGGAGCAATCTGCTGCGCTGCCGGGCCGGGGTGTCGTCGGCGGAACAGGTCTCCGAGGTCGAGGTGCGGGGCTGGGACGTCAAGACCAAGCAGCCGCTCGTCGGGCGGGCGCCCGCGGGGAAGTCGGCGAGGCTGGATCTGGGGGTGAGCGCGGCCGAGGTGTCCGCGCCGTTCGGCGAGGCGCGTTTCGTGGTCACGGACGCGGCGTACGGGGCGCAGGCGCAGGTGGACCAGGCGGCGAAGGCCCTGGCGGAGCGGATCGCCGGATCGTTCGCCGAGCTGGAGGCGGTGATCCGGGGGAACCCGGAGGTGCGGGCGGGCAGCACGGTGGCGCTCAACGCGGTGGGGGCGCCCTTCGAGGGGCGGTACACGGTCACGTCGTCGCGGCACGTCTTCGACCCGGTGCGCGGGTACGAGACCTGGCTCACGGTCTCCGGGCAGCAGGAGCGCTCGTTGTTCGGGCTGACCGGCGGAGGGCCGGGTTCCGGCGGGTCCGGGGCGGGGTCCGGTGGCGGGTCGCGGTGTGCCGGGCTGGTCAGCGGGACGGTCACGGACACCCACGATCCGGAGGGCTCGGGCCGGGTCAAGGTGCGGTTTCCGTGGCTGTCGGACGAGTACGCGAGCGACTGGGCGCGCACCGCGCAGTCGGGCGGGACGAGCGGCGGCGAGGCGTTCATCCCCGAGGTCGGGGACGAGGTCCTGGTGGGGTTCGAGCACGGGCACCTGGACCGTCCATACGTCCTCGCCGGTCTGTACAACGGGAAGGACCGGCCGTCACAGGGCAGCGGCGGTGGTGGCGGCGGGAGCGGGAGCGGGAGCGGCGGCGGTCAGGGCGGCGGAGTGGCCGCCGCGGTGGCCGGTGCCGTGGCCGGCGACCCGGCCGCATCGGCCGCCACCTCCGAATCCACCCCGGGAACCCCGCTGGTCGACCCGACCAGCGGTGCCGTCAACCGCCGCTCCCTCGCCTCCAAGAGCGGAAACCAGCTGGAACTCCTCGACGACGCCAACGGACCGCAGGGCGTACGCCTGCTCACCGGCGACGGAAAACTGAAGATCGACCTCGACAGCAGAGGCACCGTGATCGTGATCAACAGCGACGGCAGCGTGCACATCGAGGCCAAGCAGCAGGTGTCCATCAAGGCGGCCCGCGGAGTCGCACTCGACGGCGGGCAGGGAACGCTCGAACTGAGCGGCGACAGCGTCACGTTGACGTCCCGCAGCGGAGTACGGGTCGATGGCGGAAACGGCGAGGTCAAGCTCACCGCCGGCGGCACGGTACACGTCCAGGGAGCCCAGGTCGCCGTCAGCGGAACGCAGCGGACCGACATCAAGGGCGGCAGCTCCCTGGCCATCAACGCGCCCCTCGTGAAGATCAATTGACGGCGCGGAAGCGTCGAGCCCGCTGCGCGGGACCAATGAGAGGACCGGACTTCCATGTCAGCAGCCGCGGCGCCGGCCGCACGGGTCGGGGACCCCACCGGACACCCGGGCAAGGTCGAGTCACCCGGTGTCCCGTCCGTGCTCATCGGCGGCCTCCCCGCCGCCACGGTGGGCACCCCGCACGTGTGTGCGTCGCCACCGCCCGCGGTGCACCCGCCGTCCGCGCTCGCGCCGCCCGGCAGCACCTCGGTGCTGATCGGCGGGCAGCCCGCCGCCCGCGTCGGGGACCTGGCCGCCTGCGGCTCACCCGTCGTGTCCGGTTGTCCGACGGTGCTGATCGGAGACTGAGCGTCATGGGCCAGCAGTTCATCGGCGCGGGCTGGGCCTTCCCACCGCGTACGGACGCCACCGGCTCCATCGCCCTGGTGCGCGGCGAGCACGAGCTGGAGGAGTCGATCCGGCTGATCCTCGCGACCTCACCGGGCGAGCGGCCCATGCGGCCGGAGTTCGGCTGCGCCATCAACGACTACGTGTTCGCTCCGGCGGACGCGGGCACGGCTGGTCAGCTCGCGTACGAGGTACGGCTGGCGCTGGACCGGTGGGAGCCCCGGATCGAGGTCACGGAGGTCGTCGTCCGCTTCGACGAGGTCGACAACGGGGTCCTGTACATCGACATCGGCTACACCGTACGGGGCGCCAACGACCCCCGGAACCTGGTCTTCCCGTTCTATGTGATCCCGCAGCACGAGGAGGGGGACGGCGCGTGACGCTGCCCAGTCCGCATCTGGACGACCGCCACTTCCAGGGCCTGGTCGACGAGGCGAAACGGCTCGTCCAGCAGCGCTGCCCCGAGTGGACCGACCACAACGTGTCCGACCCCGGCGTGACCCTCATCGAGGCCTTCGCGACCATGGTCGACCAGCTCGTCTACCGGGTGAACCGGGTGCCGGAGAAGAGCTACCTGACCTTCCTCGACCTGATCGGGGTCCGGCTGTACCCGCCCACGGCCGCCCGCACCGATGTGACGTTCCGGCTCTCCGCGCCGCAGCCCGAGCCGGTGCGGGTGCGGGCCGGTACGGAGGTGGCCACCGTCCGTACGGAGACCGAGGAAGCGGTCGTGTTCACCACCGCCCGTGAACTGTCGGTCGTACCGTGCGAGTTCGCCCACCTCGCCGTCTGGCCGACGTCCGGCGATGCCACCGACCGTACGGAGGAACTCACGCTCGGCCGGGCCGTCCCCTGCTTCGACACCACGCCCACGCCCGGCGACGCCCTCTATCTGGGCCTGTCGGCCGCCGTTCCGTCGGGCGTCGTCGTACTGCGGATGGACTGCGCGGTCGAGGGCGTCGGCGTGGACCCGCTGCGACCGCCGCTGATCTGGGAGGCCTGGGACGGCAGTGCCTGGACGGTCTGCGAGGTCGAGAAGGACGACACCGGCGGCTTCAACCGGTCCGGGGAGCTGATCCTGCACCTGCCGGAGGGCCACACTCCGGCCGTCGTCGTGCGCCGGACCGGCGGCTGGCTGCGCTGCCGTCTGGTGGAGGCCGCCCCTGGCCGGCCCACCTACATGGCGTCCCCGGTGGTGCGCCGGATCACGGCGTTCACGATCGGCGCCACCGTCGGGGCCGTCCACGCCGAGACCGTCACCGACGAGGTGCTCGGCGCGGCCGAGGGCGTACCCGGTCAGACCTTCACCGTGAGCCGCCCACCGGTCGTCCCCGGCGAATTCGTCGTGGAGGTCGCGGATCCGGCGGGGGGTCCGCAGGGCACGGAATGGACCCGCGTCGACGACTTCGCGCACTCCGGCCCCGACGACCGGCACATCACGCTCGACCCGAACTCGGGGCGGGTCGAATTCGGTCCGGCGGTACGGGAGCGGGACGGCTCCGTCCGCCACTACGGCGCGGTCCCGCCGAAGGGCGCCACCGTACGCGTGCGTTCGTACCGCACGGGCGGTGGCCTGCGCGGCAACGTCGCCCGCTCCACCCTCCGGGTGCTGCGCAGCGCCATCCCGTACGTGGCCCGGGTGGAGAACCGGCGGCCCGCGCTCGGCGGCGTCGACGGCGAGACGGTGGACAGCGCGCGGGTGCGCGGGCCCATGACGCTGCGGACCCTGCACCGGGCCGTCGTACCGCACGACTACGAACTGCTGGCCCGCGAGGTCGCCCCCGACGCGTCCCGGGTCCAGTGCATCCCGGCCGGCGGGGACTCGGACGTCGAGGCGGGCGGGGTGCGGCTGCTCGTCGTGCCGGCCGGGCGCAGCGACGAGCAGGGCCGGATCCAGTTCGACGAACTCATCCCGCCGCAGCACACCCTCGCCCTGATCGCGGGCCATCTGGACGAACGGCGGCCCATCGGTGCCCGGCTGGTGGTCGAGCCGCCCTACTACCAGGGGGTCACCGTGGTCGCCTCGGTCCAGGCCCGCCGGGGCGTCGTGCTGGAACGGGTACGCGAGGAAGCGCTGGCGGCCCTGTACGGCTACTTCAACCCGCTGAGCGGCGGACCGGGCGGCGAGGGCTGGCCGTTCGGCCGGCCGATCCAGTCGGGCGAGGCGTTCGCCGTCCTGCAACAGGTGCCGGGCGTGGATCTGGTGGAGGACGTACGGCTCTTCCCCGCGGACCCCGTGACCGGGCAGCGCGGCGAACCGACCACGAAGATCGCGCTGGACCGGCACGCCCTGGTCTTCAGTTACGAGCACCAGCTCCGGGTACAGGAGGCCTGACCGTCATGCGTACAGCCGTGAACGGCCTGCCGACACCGCACCCGCTGATCGAACAGCTCCCGGCGGTCTATCTGGAGCAGGACTTCCTGCGACGGTTCCTCGCGGCGCTCGACGAGGTACTCGCCCCGGTCCTGCTCGCCATCGACAATCTGCCCGCCCACCTCGACCCCCGCAGCGCGCCCGAGGACTTCCTCGCCTGGCTCGCCCAGTGGGTGGCCGTCGACATCCGCCCGGACCACCCGGCCGAGCAGCGGCGCGCGACGGTACGCGGCGCGGTGGAGCGGCACAGCAGGCGCGGTACCCGGCGTGGTCTCGCGGAGGCGGTGTTCCTGGAGACCGGGATCGAGCCGGACGTCGTGGAGAGCGGCGGTACGGCGTGGTCGTCGACGCCGCACACCCAGTTCCCGGGCGGCCCGCGGCCGTGGGTGACGGTCCGGGTGCGGGCGGCCCAGCCGTACCAGGTCGACCGGGCGCGGCTGGAGGAGCTGATCCGTACGGAGATTCCGGCGCATGTGGGCTTCGACTTGGAGGTCTCGTGATCTGCGAGGCGTGCGGACAGAGCAACGCGCCGGGGACGCAGTTCTGCACGTCGTGCCAGGCGTTCCTGGAGTGGGAGAAGACGGGGGACGGATCTCCTTCTGCCCCCTCTGTTACGCCGGTTACGCCGCCGGCGCCTGTTACGTCGAACGCGCCGGTTACGTCCGTCACCGCGCCCCAGCCACCACCAGCGCCCCAGCCACCACCAGGACCCCAACCACAACCGCAACCCCACCCCGTCCCCCAGCCCCCCGTCGCCCCGACCACCCCGACGGCACCGACCACCCCGGCCGCCCCGCGTCGTCCCGGAGACGAGCCGGACGAGTCGGTGCCCGGCCCCGAGGCGCTGCCCGACACACCTCCGGACCCCCCGCACACACCTCCGGGCCCGCCTCCCGCCACCCCCGTCCGCTGCCCCTACTGCCGTACGGAGAACGACCCGGACCGCACCCTGTGCATCCGCTGCGCACTGCTCCTCGACCCGGGTGCGCCGCCCGGGATCCGGCCTCCGTGGTGGCGCCGGATCCTCCGCGGACGACCGCGCCAGGCGCCCACCGCCGGTACCCGGCCGCGGCGCAGGCTGTGGCGCCGCCCCCGACTGACACTTCCGATCCTGCTGATCGTGGTGGCGTGCGGCGTCTGGTTCGCTCTTCCGCATCTGTCCGGCTGGTTCGGCTTCGCCAAGGACGAGACCGGAACGCCGGAGGCGGTGCCGCCCACCCGGTTCCGGGCCTCCAGTACGGCGCCGGGCCACTCGGCGGGTGCGGCGTTCGACGGTTTCACCAACCGTTACTGGGCGCCGTCGGCCGCGGGCCCCGAAACGGGGGTGGGTCAGTACCTGGAGTGCGACTTCGAGCAGCCGGTACGGGTGCTGAAGCTGGTGGTCTTCTCCGGTACGTCGACCAAGATGGACGAGTTCCTCACCCAGGCACGCCCGGCCAGGATCACCGTCCAGCTCACCTCCGCCGACGGAACCCGGGTCACCAGGAAGCTGCGGGTCAAGGACCAGCCCGGCCAGCAGACCTTCGACCTGCGCGGTTCGGAGGTCGTCCGGGCCAGGCTCACCACCGACACCACCTACGGAGCGGGCAAGGACCGCCGACTCGCCGTCGCCGAGGTCGAGTTCTTCGGCCGAAGGCCGTGAAGTGCTCTTCGCGTCCTCCTAGAATGCGTACGCCCCTGCCCCTCCTCGCGGGTACGGCCGTACGGCCCGCTCGGCGGTGTTCCCCGTGATCGGAGTCCTTCATGACCGCAGGTTCGGATACGCCCGTGTCCCGGATCGACACCAGCAGGCCGCACCCGGCACGGGTGTACGACTACCTCCTGGGTGGCAAGGACAACTACCTCGTCGACCAGGAGGTCGGCGAGAAGCTCCCCGAAGTGGCCCGGCGGGCCTGCCGGTTGAACCGGGCGTTCATGCACCGCGCATCGGCCTGGGTGGCCGGGACGGGCGTCGACCAGTTCCTCGACATAGGCACCGGCATCCCCACCGAGCCGAACCTGCATCAGGTCGTCCAGGCGGTCGACCCGGCGGCCAGGGTCGTGTACACCGACAACGACCCGATCGTCCTGCGGCACGCCGAGGCCCTGCTGACCAGTACACCGGAGGGCGTCACCTCGTACATCGAGGCGGACGTCCGCGACCCGGAGACGATCCTCGGACACGCCCGCGAAATCATGGACTTCAGCAGGCCCGTCGCGCTGTCCCTCATCGCGCTGATGCACTTCATGGCGGATGAGGATGACCCGTACGGCATCACCCGGCACCTGGTCGGCGCCCTGCCGTCCGGCAGCTACCTGATGCTCTCGCACGGCACCGCGGACTTCCTCCCGGCCGAGCTGTCGGACCGGATCAGCGGTACGTACCGGCAGGGCGGCATGACGCTGCTCCCCCGTAACCGCGCCCAGGTCGAGAGGTTCTTCGAGGGGCTCGAATTCGTGGCCCCCGGACTGGTGTCGGGCCCCGAGTGGTACAAGGACACGGAGGCTCCGGAGTACGAGCCCAGTGGCGTGTACGTCGGGGTGGCGCGGGTCCGCTGACCCGGGCGGCGCCACGGGACCCGCGGCCCCGCGCCGGGACCAGACCCCGCGCCGGGACCAGACCCCGCGCCGGGACCAGGGCCCGCGCTCCGGCTCCCGGCGTCAGTCCGTGCCCAGGCCCACCAGCGCGTCCGCGTGGGCGAGACCGCTCTCCTCGACTACCTCGCGCATACTCTGCGCCTCCCGCACGAGCGCGAACCGCACCCGTCCGTCGGTCCCGGTCCGATAGCCGTAAACAGCGGGCCTGGGAAGCGAGTTGTACGAGAAGTGCGACGAGAAGTAGTAAGCCCCGGTGTCGTACAGCGCCACCACGTCGCCGGGCTCGATGACGGGAAGCTCGCGCGCGGCCGCGGTGAGGTCCCCGGCGAAGCAGCAGGGACCCGCGATGTCGACGATCTCGGCCGGGCCCTGCTTGGGGCGGCCCGCGGCGTCGAAGACCCCGACGCGCAGCGGCCAGGATTCGGGCATGAACACGGTACGGGCGGCGACCTGGGCCCCTGCGTGCGTGACCGCGATCCGCCGTCCCCCGGCGGACTTGGTGTATTCGACGACCGTTGCGATCGTTCCGCTCTTGGCGAGCAGGGAGCGTCCGAACTCCGTGACCAGGGTGTAGCGGCCGTCGAACAGTCCGGGTACGGCGCCGCGGAGTTCGGCCACGTAGTCCGCGTACGTCGGCCGGTCGTCCTCGCCGGCGAAGTTCACGGACAGGCCGCCGCCGATGTCGAGCCCGGTGATCCGGGCGTGGCCCAGCTGGGCGTTGATGCGTTCGGCCAGTTCGTAGGCGGCGCGGATGCCCTGGGCGATGAGTGGCAGCGGGCAGCCCTGGGAACCGACGTGCGCGTGCAGCCGGTTGAGCCAGGGCCGGCGTGCGAAGGCGTCGATCACCGCGTCCACGGCCCCCGGATCGCGCAACGCCACACCGAACTTCGAGGTCGCCGTCGCGGTGCTCATCGCACCGATGGCACCCGCGCCCACCTGAGGGTTGACCCGCAGCCCGATCGGTCCGGCGGGTTCCCGGCCGGCCAGCAGGCGATCCACCCGGGCCAGCTCCTGGAAGTTGTCCAGGTTGAACGCGATGCCATGGGCGAGGGCCGTCTCCAGCTCCTCGACCGTCTTCGCGGGGCTGTCGAAGACCAGCCGGTCGTACGGGAATCCGGCCGCCAGGGCCTGTTCCAGCTCACCGGGCGAGGCCACTTCGCAGCCCATCCCCGCATCCGCGAGCAGCCGGAGCACCGGCACCAGGCCGCACGCCTTGGCCGCGAACGTGTGGTGCACGGTTGCCGGACCGTCGAACGCCTCGTTCAGCGCGTCCACCGAGGCCAGCACGGCGTCGACGTCGAGAAGGCCGACGAGGGGGGCGCCGGGGCCGAGCAGCCCGTCCTCGACGGCACGTGCCAGCGCCGCCGCACGGGCGCTGCCGCGCTGATGGGCCGAACCGGAAGTCACATGAACCACACTCCGTAGGTCGGTGGTGCACTGCGTCCGCCGAGCGGCAGGCCGTCCCGCACGGCTTCTGTGCGCGAGCGGCAGGCCGTCCCGCACGGCTTCGGTGCGCGAGCGGCAGGCCGTCCCGCACAGCGTCGGCGCGGGAGCGGCAGACCGTCCTGCACAGCTTCGGTGCGCGAGGCCCGGTATGTCTTCGTCCTGGGCGACCACGCGGAACCGGTTCGGCTGTGCCGTCCGACAGCGGAACGATCACCATGATCGCCCGGCGGGCCCGTCCTCAGCCCGTCCGCCGGGCGAGCCGCAGACCGATGTCCGCCAGCAGCCGCACGGTGGGGTCGGCCAGATCCACGCCGAACAGGTCCCGGGCCCGGCGCAGCCGGTACCGCAAGGTGTTGGGGTGCACGTTGAGGCGTTGCGCGGCCCTGCTCGTGTCCCCGAACGCGTCGAGGTGGGCGGCGACCGAATCGCCGTACTGCGAGCCGTGCACCCGATCGTGCTCCACCATCGCGTGCACCGGCCCCGCCAGCGACTCCCACAACGGCTCCACCCCGTCGAGCAACCGCAGCAGCGCCGCGTCGGCGCCCACCTCCGCGTACCCGGCCACCGCCGACACCACCTCGACGGCCGGCAGCGTTGCGGCCCGCTCCCGCAGCACCCGCACCACCAGTTCCGCGGCCTCGCGCGACGCGGGCAGCCCCGACAGGTCCGCCACCACCGGCCCGACGCCCGCGAACACCGCGCTGCGCGGCACCGAGCGGACCGTCGCCAGCAGGGCCCGCGCCGGATCGGCCTCCCCGTCCCCGGCGGGCACCAGGACGTACAGCCGCCGCCCGGACCGCGCGGTCACGCATCCGGGCCGGTACGCGGCGGCCCGCAGCGCCAGTACGTCCAGCACCCGCTGCCCGGCGGCGAAGGCCGCACCGGAATCCTCGCTGTCGTGCGCCTCGGCGACCAGCACCGCGTACGGGCGGCCCGGTGCGACGCCGACGTCGTGCGCGGCCCGGACGCTCCCCTTCAGGAGCGCGTGCACCGCCTCCTCGCGGGCTCCGGCCGCGGCCCGGCCCCACGTCCGGTGGTGGAAGAGGTGGGGCACGGCGGCCCGGGCCGCCGTGCGCAGCGCCGCCACCGCGTCCTCGGCGAGCGGCCGGCCGTCGGCGGCGGCCCAGAGGGACCCGAGCACCTCGGATCCGTGGCGCACCGCGATGGCCAGCCGCTCGGCGGACCGCTCGTCGGCGGGGCGCCGCACCACGTCGTCGGTGCCCCAGAGCGCCTGGAAGAAGCCGCTCTCGCGGAGTTCGACGACCCGCCAGCGAGGGACCTCCTGACCCAGGATCGTCAGCCGCCGCATCGGATCGGGCTCGTGGTCCATGCGCGAGTACGCCAGCACCCGCGACTGCGGATCCTCGATCGTGATCGCACCGCCGACCAGGTCCGCCACGGTATTGGCCAGCCCCGAAAGGTCGCCGAGCCGCAGCCCGTACGTCCCGGCTGCCCCGTACGTCCCGGCGGAGTCCACCCCGGCGGTTCCGTTCATCCCGGCGCACATGGCGGGGGCGCTGTGCACCAGAGCCGTCCGCAACTGACCGAGCACCTCCGCCCACCGCTGCTCCGGCCGCCGGGTCAGCAACGCCGTACGGCCCCGGCCGGCCGCCTCCACCAGCGCCGTCCGCGGCCCGCGACCGCCCCGTCGCAGCACCACGGCCGCGGCCCCGGCCCGCTCCGCGTCGCGCAGCACGTCGATCGCATCGGGCGAGGCGACCTCCACCCCGACGGCGAGGAGGACGGCCCCGGGCGCCGCCCAGGCATCGTCGTCGTCCCGTTCCTCGCCGGGATCGTGCAGCACCACGTCGGTCACCGGCACACCGGTGCCACGCGGGGCGACGACGACATTGAGCATCCCGGGCGCGATCAGCCCGAGAAGCTGCTCCAGCGAGGGCCACGCGTCGGGCCGGTCCGGTTCGTGCGCAGGCATCCACCCATCATGGGCGGCGGTCCCCGACGGGAGCCACTACGGGGCGCGGAGCCCGTCGAACGCGGTATTCAGGTGGCGGGGGCCTCGCAGCAGCCGCGAGCAGTGGCGGACCAATGGGGTCATCGATCACCGGCCCGGAGCGCGCGGGGCGCCGACGACTGAAGGCGCCCACCAGCCCGCGCGCAGGAGGGCGGAACATTTATCAGAAAAGGATGAAAAACCCCTTGACCTGGCTCAAATAGTGAGGAGAATCATCAATACACCAGAAAACCAGAGCGAGCCGCACCATCGGTGAAGACGTTCACGGATACGCGTGACTAACTCGTGGCTCTGGCCAGGCCCCCGGCAGATCCTCTCGATCCCGGAGTTTTCAGCGACGGCTGAAATTCACGGAACCCCGAAGGACTACCGGGGACTGCATGTGTGTGGACCGTTTTCGTGGGAGGGCGAACCCGCCGCGGCACGGTCAGGCGGCCGGGGCGGGCGGGGGCTGCCGTGGAAGACCTGGCTGGTATGCCAGGAGCGGTGCGCCGCGGCGACGGGGCGGGCCCCGGGTTGAGGGCCGGTGAGCGCACGGCCCGCGAGCGCTAGGTGTTCTGTCCACAGAGGTTGAGCGGTACCCGCGCCATCCGGCCGAGCAACGACGGCTCCCGTCGCAGGGCTGCCCGCAGTCCCGGCGCCAGTCGTCCGGCGGCCCCCGCCGCCCGCAGTTCCCGTACCCGGCTGCCGGGGCTGCCGGCTCCGCGGTCGGTGCGTACCTCCCACACCCCGTCGCTCACCAGATGATGAAACGGGTACGCGGGCGTCGTCCTGTTGGGCGGACCGTACTCGGCCAGCAGCCGCTGCAGATCCTCCTCCACCGCGCTGTAGCGAAGTTCGCCGTCGGCATCCCGCTGGAACCGGCCCAGGGCGTACAGGAACAGCAGCGGCTTGTGCGGAGCACACGCCCCGCTCCTGGTCTACTGCCTCAGCTTCGCGGTGCGCTCCAGCCAGTCCATGACCGGCGATCGTAGTGCGGTCGTACGGCCTGTCCGGAGTGCCTGTCCGGAGTGGGAACAACGTCGAAGGCCCCCACTGCGGGGGCCTTCGACGTATTGCCAAGACGCTTCCCAACTGTTCGTCTGGGGGTTCGGGGAGGGACAGGGGCGTTCTGACCTGGGGCGGAGTGGACTGTTCAGCGGCGTCCGGACGCGGCTGAATGTAGGCGAATGAGACCAGAACTGAGACCACGAGGTGCCGGATGGGTGGCTCGCGTCGTTCGGCGGATGCTGCGCGACGAAATTCCTACTTGTTTGATAATGTCGGTTCCATGAGCGAAATTCCTTACAGCGTCGGCGAAGGACCGGCCACCAGGGTCAGTCTCTCCCTCCCCGAGGGGACGGCGGAGGCGATTCGCCGACGGGTCGGCAAGCGTGAGTTCTCCGCGTTCATCACCGAAGCGGTGGAGCGCGAGCTGCGCGGTCAGATCTTGGATGAGTACCTGGCCGACTACGAACGCCGCCAGGGGCCGATCTCCGAGCATGAGCAGGAGCGGGCACGCCAGGTCTTCGACGAGGTGTTCGCCGAGGAGGGGCAGTGGCCCGCCGCAAGCTGAGCCACGAAGGCACCCTCGTTCTCGACTGCGAGGGCCTCTCGAAGTTCGTCAGTGATCACGAGCCCGTCGTCGCCCTCATCGCGGAAGCCCGCAAGCGGGGCATGGAGGTGGTCATCAGCGCACTCACCATCATTGAAGCGGTGCATCGTCGGACCGAGAAGGCGCGGCTCGCCTGGGTCCTGTCCGGCGTGCGGATCGTGCACATCGGTGACGAGGAGGCCAAGGCCGCCTCAGCCATGCTGATCAATGCTGGGCTTCATGGTCACAAATACGCCGTCGACGCCGCCGTGGCCGAGATGGCGCTGCGGCAGCGCCGCCTGGTCGTCATGCTCACCTCGGACATCGACGACATGACGAAGCTGTGCGGCGACAGAGTGCGCCTCGTCGCCGTGTAGTCGACGCCCAAGACCTGAACGTCAGGCTGCAAGGTCGGCCCGTACGTCTTGTCTCGGCGCGGCGTAGCCGGGTCGGTGGACCAGTCGGTAGCGCCCAGGGCCGCGAACGGTGGCGTGGCCGGACGGCTCGTCCTTCATGGTGCCGTGAGGCGCAGCAGCCGCGCGTTGGCCTCGTCCGGCGCGAAACGGTCCGGGGCGAATTCCGTGGCGGACCGAAGTCCGAGCCACACCAGCATGGCGTGGTGTTCGTCATGTGCCGGGTCGGCGAGGATCACTTTGAGATCGCTGTAGCCGGGGGTGCCGCCGCAGTCCTCGGGCGGGCACGTCCCGGCACCGTCCATGCAGTACGGATAGTGAAGCCCGGCTGAGGCTGTCTGGACCTGCTCCACGGTGATGAGGTGCTCCCAGGAGTCCCCGAAGTCGTACGTGTACACGAAGTGGACGCCCGGTTTGAGCAGGGCGGCCAGTGTGGCGGTGCGCTCGTCGCGGAATCCGAGTTCGCCGCCGGGACGGCCGTACTGGACACCGTCGATGGTGAACGCGTGCATGTGGCAGTTCTGCCAGCCCATCGCGTCCTGGATCACGGAATGAAGCCGGTCCAGGCGGATCGCGGCGGGCACCAGCAACTGCCGCCAAACCGGGGGGTCGTCTACGTCGGCGAGCTCGACGAGGATCCGCAACACCGCGTCGCCGGGCTCGGGCTCGCCGCGCATCCGGGCCGTCTCGGTACGGCCGTCCGTCGTCAACTCGGCGCATTCATCGGTGAGATGGACAGCGCCCAGGGAGACCAGGGCCTTCAGGACCCGTTGGATGTCGTGGTCATTGGCGGTACGCAGATGCCCCAGACGGTCGGGAGACAGGTCGTCGAGCACGTACAGCGGGCTGACCGCCTGCCACACCACCTCGTACAGGTCGCTGAGTGGCACCGGGACGGTTGTCGCGTACAGCCGCTGCAGCAACGCCCGCAGACCCCGGCCGTACTCGTGCGAGAGTAGGGATTCCAGCCAGCCGGAGACCGTCACGGCCGGGCCGATGCGCGGCAGTGCGGCGAACAGCGCGCCACGCAGCTCGTCGGGGCGGTCCAGCAGCCTGGCGTTCTTCTTCACCGGCAGCAGGCGCCCGCCCGCGGTCCGCAGCAGTCGTGCCGCCTTCGCCCACTCGACCAGCAGTGTGAGGTGGTACAGCTCCTCGCTGGATTTCGTCTTGAACGTACGGTCCCCGATCACCGGGTCCATCCGGTCGCCGGTGTCCAGAACCTCCACCAGTGCTCGCGCGTCGGCAAGCGTCACACGGCCGGTCTGGGTCAGCTTGCGGCCCGCGCCGACCCAACCGACCAGCGCTCGCACCTGCTCGACGGTCCCGCCCACTGTCTCACCCATGCCGACCTGCCTGTTCCGGTTCGTATCCCGTATCACCCGAACCCAGGATGGCAGCACCGCCGGCGCACCCTGTGCTTCGCATGGGGCGACACGGAGGTGCCAGACTGTGACGGTGACAACACGCGACGAGGAACTGCTGGCCCGGGTCCGGGAGATGAGGGAGCGCGGCAGCGCGCCGAAGCAGATCGCGAAGGCGCTGGGGCTACGCCCGGCCCAGGCCACCGCGCTGGTCAGACGGGTCGCCGAGGCGGCGCTGGGGAACATCGCGCCGGATGAGCGGCCGGTGGTGGGCTGCTGGGTCAACGCGGGCTGGAGCGCGGGACTGGGCATGGCCAAAGCCCCGGACTGGGCGGCGGCCGACCCCCTCGGCCAGGAGCCGGACCCGGGCACGGGCGGCTTCGCCCAGATTCTCCTGGCCCGCCAGGAACGTGCCAGCAGGGTGACAGTCACCGGGTTCCTGGTGGACGTCTACTGCCTGGGAGTCAAGAACGTCACCGACCCCGAGGTGATGGGGTCCGGATCCCTGACCACCTACGTACCGATGTACTACTCGGCCTTCGATCATCGGCCGCTGCCGATCGGCGTGGAGCAGGCGCAGACGATCGTGCACGATGCGGTCGCCTACGCCCGCGGTCTTGGCTTCGAGCCCGCGGGCGGCTTCGCGGACGCAGCAGTGCACCTGGGTGCCCCGCCCGGCGACCGGCCCGTCATCGGCTTCGGCAGGGGCGGCAAGCCGTTCTACTTCTCCGGCCCCTACGACAACCCGCGCAAGATGGTCCAGATCCTCGAGCGCACCTGCGGTCCGGGCAACTACGACTACGTTGCCCATCTGTAGGAACGGGACGCGAGCGGCACGAAGCGGGGAGCACGAGCAGTGATACCGGTCGAACAGCAAAAGGAGCCCAGCGGCGCTCCACGGGTCCGGCGCACCGAGCACGAGGCGCCGGTCAACCTGCTGACGGTGCTGCGCCTGTGTATGACGCAGAAGCTGCGGTGCAGCGAAAAGACCCGCCGCCCCAGCGCCGCCACCGTCTCGGCGGTCGCCGACGTCCTGGACGGCGGCGACTTCTATCCGCACGACGCCATCGCCGCCTTCGCCTGGCCGATGCTGCTCCAGGCAGGCGGCCTCGCCCAGCTCACTGGCGGTCGGCTCGTGCTGACCACGCGCGGACGGGCCGCGCTGACCCGGCCACCGCACCTGACCATTCCTCAGCTGTGGCAACGCTGGCTGAACAACAGCCTCCTGGACGAGTTCTCCCGCGTCGAGGAGATCAAGGGCCAGCGCTCGGCGAACGTCCTGAGCGCCGCCAAACCGCGCCGCAAGCTCGTCGGCCAAGCGCTGGCCGGCCTCACCCCGGGCGAGTGGATGTCCATCGACGGCCTGTTCACAGACATGCGCGCGGCCGGACTGAATCCAGTCGTCCACCGCAGTGAACGCGCCCTGTGGAAGCTGTACCTGGAGGATCCGCAATACGGCAGCCTCGGCTACGACGGCCACCACGGCTGGTCCCTCCTCCAGGGCCGGTACACCCTGGCGGTGCTCTTCGAGTACGCCGCCACGCTCGGCCTCATCGACATCGAGTACGTCCCCCCGGCGGGCGCCCGCGATGACTACCGGGACAACTGGGGTGGCGACTACCTCGACCAGCTCAGCCGCTACGACGGCCTGTCCGCACTCCGCCTCAATCCCCTGGGCGCCCACGCCGCCGGCCTCACGGGCGACTACGCCCCTGCCCAAGACCCCGGCTCGGCCGTCCCGACGGGCAGCGTCACCGTCCTGGCGAACTTCGACATCGTCGCCCTCGACGGGCTGCCCTCCGCCGACACACTTCTCCTGGACGCTTTCTCCGACCGGAAAACCGAACGGGTCTGGACGCTCACCACCGCTTCTCTTCTGCACGCCCTCGACCGCGGGCACACCCTCGACGAACTCCGTGGCTACCTGGACCAGGCCGCCTCGCACCCCGTGCCCCAGACCGTCACCACCCTGCTCGATGACACTGGCCGTCGCACCGGCCGACTCCGCGATGCAGGTCAGACCCATCTCATCGAATGCGCGGACGAGACACTGGCAGCCCTCATCGTCAGCGACCGCCGCCTGCGCGTGCTGTGTACCCGAATCGGCGAGCGCCACCTTGCGGTCTCCCCCGACCGTCTGCCGGCGTTCCGCAAGGCCGCCCTGGCCCTGGGCTACCCGCTGGCCTGATGGAACGAGGAGAGCCGCTTCGGGGCCCCTCTGACCGAGGCCGGGCCGCACGTCGTTGCGTGACCGCTGATTGTCGGCAGAGGGCGCGTTCGCCGCATGGGCGAAATGTCTTGAATGTCGGAAATAACTGAGACCAAGACTGAGACCACCAACGTCGAAGGGCCCCACCGCAAGCGGTGGGGCCCTTCAACGTATTGCCCGGTGAGAGCAATGGCGGAGGATACGAGATTCGAACTCGTGAGGGGTTGCCCCCAACACGCTTTCCAAGCGTGCGCCCTAGGCCACTAGGCGAATCCTCCGCGGCAAACAATACAAGACGTTGAGGAGTGCTCGCGAACCACTTCCCGTCGGGCATCCGCTCGGGCTCGTCCGGGGTGGTTCGGGAGGGTGGGGAGTGGACCGGGAGGGGTGGGGATCGGTTAAGGTGGGCGTCAGCCCCTCACGTGGCGCTATCTGACTGAACTCCCCCAGGGCCGGAAGGCAGCAAGGGTAGGTCGGCTCTGGCGGGTGCGTGGGGGGCCCTTGTGTTTCCTGGGGGCGCGGGGCTGCGCTTCGTCCGGTCCGGGGCCGGTTGTCGGTCCGCCCGGATAACCTCGTATGTGTGTCGTCCCTTGCGCTGTACCGCCGCTATCGCCCCGAGTCGTTCGCCGAGGTCATCGGGCAGGAGCATGTCACTGACCCGCTGCAGCAGGCCCTGCGGAACAACCGGGTCAATCACGCGTACCTGTTCAGTGGTCCGCGCGGCTGCGGCAAGACGACCAGCGCGCGCATCCTGGCCCGCTGCCTGAACTGCGAGCAGGGGCCGACGCCCACGCCGTGCGGGGAGTGCCAGTCCTGCCGGGACCTCGCGCGCAACGGGCCGGGGTCGATCGACGTGATCGAGATCGACGCCGCATCGCACGGTGGCGTGGACGACGCCCGTGATCTGCGGGAGAAGGCGTTCTTCGGGCCCGCGTCGAGTCGTTACAAGATCTACATCATCGACGAGGCGCACATGGTCACTTCGGCGGGGTTCAACGCCCTGCTGAAGGTGGTCGAGGAGCCGCCGGAGCACCTCAAGTTCATCTTCGCGACCACCGAGCCCGAGAAGGTCATCGGCACGATCCGGTCGCGTACGCACCACTACCCGTTCCGCCTGGTTCCGCCGGGCACGCTGCGCGACTACCTCGTAGAGGTCTGTGCCAAGGAGAACACCCCTGTCGAGGACGGCGTGCTGCCGCTCGTCGTGCGGGCCGGGGCCGGGTCCGTGCGTGACTCGATGTCGGTGATGGACCAGCTGCTGGCCAGTGCGGGCGACGACGGTGTGACATACGCCATGGCGACCTCGCTGCTCGGTTACACGGACGGCTCGCTGCTCGACTCCATCGTGGACGCCTTCGCGGCGGGCGACGGGGCCGCGGCGTTCGAGGTCGTGGACCGCGTGATCGAGGGCGGCAACGACCCGCGCCGCTTCGTCGCCGACCTCCTGGAGCGGCTGCGTGACCTGGTGATCCTCGCGGCCGTACCGGATGCCGGGGAAAAGGGCCTCATCGACGCCCCCACCGATGTCGTCGAGCGGATGCAGGCCCAGGCGTCCGTCTTCGGTGCCGCCGAACTGAGCCGCGCCGCCGACCTGGTCAACGAGGGGCTGACGGAGATGCGCGGGGCGACGTCGCCGCGCCTCCAGGTCGAGCTGATCTGCGCCCGGGTGCTGCTGCCCGCGGCCTTCGACGACGAGCGTTCACTGCAGGCCCGGCTCGACCGGCTGGAGCGCGGAGCGTCCTTCGCGACCACGGGACCGGGGCCCGCCATGGGGTACGTACCCGGGCCGGAGGCCCTGACCCACGCCCATGACCCCGCCCCCGTCGCACCGGGCGTGCAGCCCGGCGCCGGACCCGCTGCCGCGCGTGCGGCGGCACGGGGGGAGGCGCCCGCCCCCACGGCACCGTCCGCCCCCGTCACACCTGCCGCGCCCCCAGCACCCGCGCAGCCCGTAACACCCGCCGCACCCGCCGTCCCTGCCGCTCCGCAGCCGCCTGCCGAGGCCCCGGCCGCGGCTTCCGCGGGCGGGCAGCGTCCCGGTGCCTGGCCCACCGCCGCCGCGCCGGATTCCGGCCGCCGTCCCGGTGGCTGGCCGACCGCTTCCGCCCCCGGCCAGTCGCCGGTCCCGCAGGCCGTGCAGGCCCCCGCCGCCCCGGTACAGCCGCCACCCGCGACACCGGGGCCCGCCGCCACGCCTTCGGGACCCGGAACGATGCAGGGCGCCGGCCAGGTACGGAACATGTGGCCGGACATCCTGGAGGCCGTGAAGAACCGCCGCCGGTTCACCTGGATCCTGCTCAGCCAGAATGCCCAGGTCACCGGCTTCGACGGCGCCACCCTCCAGATCGGCTTCCTGAACGCGGGCGCCCGCGACAATTTCGCGAGCAGCGGCAGCGAGGACGTGCTGAAGCAGGCTCTCGCCGAGCGGTTCAACGCCCAGTGGAAGATCGAGGCGATCGTCGACCCGTCGGGCGGCGCGGGCACGCCCCCGCAGACCGGTGGTGGCCGCCCCTCCGCCGCCACCCCTCCGCCGCCGCAGCGCCCGGCCCCCGCGCCCCAGCAGAATGACGAACCCCGGCCCGCCTCCGCCCCGCACCAGCAGCCGGGCGCCGCACCCGCCGCCGAGCCCGCACCGCAGTCGTACTCCACGTCCGAGCCCCCGCGATCCGTCGCTCCCGAGGACGACACCCCGGAGGCCGACGACCCGGACCTCGTCGACTCGGCGCTCTCCGGGCACGACCTCATCGTCCGCGAGCTGGGCGCCACGGTCGTGGAGGAATTCACCAACGAGTAGCGACGAATGAACGAATGAACGAATGACGGGCTGCGTTCCGGGCCGCGTAGCAACGAATAGCGGGATGTGTTCCGGGCTGCGCTCCGGGCCGCGTAGCAGCGATCGGCGGGGTGCGTTCCGGTGCGCTCGGGCCTGCTCGGGTCGCCTCGTCGGTGTGCCCGGAGGTGTCCACGGAGCGGCCGTCCGTCAAGGCCGCCGCGGCCCGGCGGCTAGGCTGCACCCCGTGAAGGTCCTCGTCATCGGCGGCGGCGCCCGCGAACACGCCCTGTGCCGCTCTCTCTCCCTCGACCCCGATGTCACCGCTCTGTACTGCGCTCCCGGCAATGCCGGTATCGCGGAGGTGGCCGAACTGCACCCGGTCGACGCACTCGACGGCGATGCCGTCGCGCGCCTCGCCACCGACCTGGGCGCCGAACTGGTGGTCGTCGGCCCGGAGGCGCCGCTCGTCGCCGGTGTCGCCGACGCCGTGCGTGCCGCGGGCATCCCCTGCTTCGGCCCCTCCGGTGAGGCGGCCCAGCTGGAGGGCTCCAAGGCGTTCGCCAAGGACGTGATGGCCGGGGCCGGCGTCCCGACCGCCCGCAGCTACGTCTGCACCACCCCCTCCGAGATCGACGCCGCCCTCGATGCCTTCGGCGCCCCGTACGTCGTCAAGGACGACGGTCTCGCCGCGGGCAAGGGAGTCGTCGTCACCGACGACGTCGAGGAGGCCCGCGCCCACGCGCTGGCCTGCGACCGCGTGGTCATCGAGGAGTTCCTCGACGGCCCCGAGGTCAGCCTCTTCGCGATCACGGACGGCACCACCGTGCTGCCGCTCCAGCCCGCGCAGGACTTCAAGCGTGCCCTGGACGGCGACGAGGGCCCCAACACCGGTGGCATGGGCGCGTACTCCCCGCTCCCGTGGGCCGACCCCAAGCTGGTCGACGAGGTCATGCAGTCGGTGCTCCAGCCGACCGTCGACGAGCTCCGCCGCCGCGGCACCCCGTTCTCCGGGCTGCTGTACGCGGGCCTCGCGATCACGTCGCGAGGCGTCCGGGTGATCGAGTTCAACGCCCGTTTCGGTGACCCCGAGACCCAGGTGGTCCTGGCCCGCCTGAAGACCCCGCTGGCCGGCGTCCTGCTTGGCTCCGCCAACGGCTCCCTCGACGAGCTGCCCCCGCTCGCGTGGTGCGACGAGGCCGCCGTCACCGTGGTCATCGCCTCGCACAACTACCCGGGCACGCCGCGGACGGGCGACCCGATCGAAGGGCTCGACGACGTGGCGGCGCAGGATGCCCCGCATGCGTACGTCCTGCACGCCGGGACCAGGCGGGACGGCGACACGATCGTCAGCGCGGGCGGCCGGGTGCTGTCCGTAACCGCGACCGGCAAGGATCTCGCCGCCGCCCGCGAGCGGGCCTACACAGCGCTGTCCCGGATCCGCCTCGACGGTTCGCAGTTCCGTACGGACATTGCCCGGAAGGCCGCAGAGGCCTGAGACCCGACGGTCCGGGCACGGCCTGCCGCAGAAGTCCGGGCAGGGCTGCGGAGAAGCCTGAGCACGGCCGCGGGTGCCTGAGCACGGGCTGCCGAGAAGCCTGAGCACGACCGCGGAAGCCTGAGACCGGACGACCACGCCACGCCCGCTGACGCGCCGCTTCCCCAAGAACAGCGGCGCGTCAGCAGCTTTGCCCAAAGCCATTCCATCGAGTGACGGCTGAGCCATCCGGATGACGCCCGCCGAACGCCCAACTAGGGTGCGGCGCAAGCATTCCGGCACTTGGCCCACTGGCATTGCGATGTCAGTGACGGGTGCCACAGTGGGGGAGTGAACAACACCGCCGCGGGGGCAGAGGGGGTGACGTCCGGCCGTGTCCGGTACCGGTACAAGTGAGGAGTTGGGTGCGCAGAGTGCGCGCGCCCGAGCCCTCGCTCTGCTGCGCATCCGCAGCAGAGCAACAGCCGCCGCCATCCTGCCCGCGGCGGCCGCCGTCGTGCTGTTCGTCGCCGGCGCCCAGGGCCTTGCCGTCGGCAGCGGCTGGGACACGGCGCGCTGGGCCGTGACGGCCTGCGCGGTCGTCGTGCTCCTGCTCGCCACGGCGGTCGCGCTCGCGGTCGTACGGGCGAGGCCGGCGGTCAGCCCGACCGTTCCGCTCGCCGAGGAGGCCGCCCCCGATCTCTACCGCCTGGTCAGGGACCTCGCCGAACGGCTCGGAGTCCCCGCGCCCTCGGCGATAGCCCTCACGCCCGACTGCGACAGCTGGCTGGAGGACCGTACGCACCCCGCGGTGCAGCCCGCGGCCGGCCCCGGAGCGGATCGCGGGGCGGATCCAGCGGCACGTCCGGCGGGCCGGACCCGTCGCCCGGTCCAGGCGGCTCCGGTGCTGGTCATCGGTTCGCCGTTCCTGTGGTGGATGCGGGTCGCGGAGCTACGGGCGGTGCTCGCCCCGGTCGTCGCGGGGACGGGCCCCTCCGTGCATCCCGACATAGCCGCGGCGCGCCGTTTCGTACGGGGGCTGGACGGAGCGATTGCCAACGCCGCCGTGCCCGTTCCCGGGCCGCTGTCCGGGGTCCGCGGGGTGCCGCGCGTTTTCGTCGGCTGGATCGCCCGGCTGCTGCTGCGCAGTTGTCGCGGTCATGCCGCGGAGATGGAGCGGGGCGTCGCCGCCGCCGCGTCGGTTCGGGCACAGGCTGTGGATTACGGTCTGCGGATCGTCGCCCAGGAGCAGGTCGGCCTCGCCTACGCGGGCTGGGACCGGCTGCTCACCCGGGTCGCGCTGCCCGCCTGGCAGATGGGCCGCTGGCCGTCCCGGCTGGACGCGGGCGTCGTATCCGCACTCACCGAGCTCTCCCGGCGCGACCGGCTCGCCGACGGATTCACCTCGCGCCTCGGCGAACGTCCCGCCTGTGACCTCCTGGAGGAGCCGGGCGCGGCCGACGAGGCCGCGTCGCTGCTCGCGGCCCGGCTCTTCCACGGCGGCCCGGCGGAGTCCGGTCCCGGCTGGTCGCCCGTCGACTGGCAGCAGTATCCGGAGGAGGTGGTCGACCGGAAGTGGCGCACCGAGGCCGCACGCCTGCACCGAGTCCTCGACGCGATGGGCATGGCGCCCGCACCGGCCGCCGACAGTCACGGCCCCGGCCCCGATTCCCACTGTCCCGCATTCCCCATGGACATCGGTGCCACCGACATCAACGCCGGAGTGCCCACGCTGGCGCGTGTCGTCGAGCATCTGGCGGGCCGCAGCGGGAGCGGGGACGAGCTCGCGGCCGGGATCAGCGCCGCGATGGCCCGCGAGGAGGCCGCGACCCAACGGCCCCCGGCCGGCGGCACAGCGGGCCTGGCGGGCGTTTCCGGTGGTGTTCACGTTCACGCGGGCGGGGACGCCCCGGACATCTGGGGCCCCGACCCCCTCCCCCTCTTCCGCCTCCAGCCGCCCCGTACGGATAGGGAGCTGCTCGCCGACCACGTCGCGGCGATGGTCTGCTGCGCCGCTGTCGACACGGCGGGTGCCGCGCCGGGACTCGACTGGCTCGACGGTCCTGCGCTGCTGGTCGACGGCGAGCGCCGGTCGGATCTGGGCGTCTCCGTCCTCAGCCTGGTCGAGGACGGCGACGCGGAACCACTGTGTTCCTGGCTCGCGTCGGTCGGCGTACGCACCGACAAACCCGTCCGTCTCGTCTGAACCACGGATCTCGCCCACGGGCTCGACAGCGGAGCCGGACTCCCCAACGGCCTCGCCGACCGACCCGGCCGCGACAACAAAGCCGGCCTCGCCTACGGACCCGAACCGCGACAACAGACCCGCACCGCGGCAACAGACCCGCACCGTGACGACAAAACCGGAAACGACGACAAAACCGGACACGACAACAGAGTCGGACACGGCAACAGAGCCGGACCACAGCGGCCCCACCCCCTCACAAGTAACGCCGCGGGCGCCATCGCACCCCTCCAATACCCGGAAGGATAGGTTCCGTTCACGTCGATTCACGACGAACGGTGACGGACTGCGTGCGTTATGTGATGTGCTGGGGATCGACGCTGACAGTCGGCGCATCACTGTTGGCGCACCGATGGCGCACGGCCGGAAGCGGTCACCGGTGACATCGCCGTCGGCCGTCACCGGTGCCGAGCGGCCGGTGTCTCACCGTTGTTGTCCGGGGGACCGAGGGAGGGAAGCGATATGGGGGCGGAGCAGATTCGCCGATGGGAGTCGGGTGCTCTCGCACATGCCGTCTCCGATCCCTTCGGTCAGGGTCCCCTCCCCTGGCTGCGCGGCAGTGAGAACTACTTCGACGACACCGGCCATGTCGTCCCCTGGTACGCGGACCCCACGCTGGCCCGCGGCTCGACCGACGGCGGTACGCATACGGCCGACGACGTGCACCGTCAGATCAAGGGCTTCATCTCCACGGGCGCCGCGGCCCCGGGCGAGGCGATCGACTTCCATGTCACGGTCGACCCGCCCCAGCAGTTCTCCGTGGACATCTACCGCATCGGTCACTACGGGGGCGACGGCGCCGCCCAGATCACCACGAGCCCCCGGCTCTCCGGCATCGTCCAGCCGGCCCCGCTCACCGCCGACCGCACGGTCTCCTGCCACCACTGGTGGCAGTCCTGGCGGCTGCAGATCCCCTCGTACTGGTCGATCGGCGCGTACGTCGCGGTGCTCACCACGGTCGATGGATACCGCTCCCACATCCCGTTCACCGTCCGCGACGCGCACCCGGCCGATCTGCTGCTGGTCCTGCCCGACATCACCTGGCAGGCGTACAACCTCTACCCGGAGGACGGCCGCACCGGTGCCAGCCTCTACCACGCCTGGGACGAGCAGGGCCGCCTCCTGGGCGAGGAGGACGCGGCGGTCACGGTCTCCTTCGACCGTCCGTACGCGGGCGCCGGCCTGCCGCTCCACGTCGGTCATGCCTATGACTTCATCCGCTGGGCCGAGCGTTACGGCTACGACATCGCGTACGCCGACACCCGCGATCTGCACGCGGGTCGGATCGACCCGAGCCGCTACCGGGGTCTCGTCTTCCCCGGCCACGACGAGTACTGGTCGGTGCCCATGCGCCGTACCGCCGAACTCGCCCGCGACAACGGCACCTCGCTCGTCTTCCTCTCCGCCAACACCATGTACTGGCAGGTCAGCCTCTCCCCGTCGCCGTCCGGCGTCCCGGACCGGCTGCTCACCTGCCGCAAGCGACGCGGCCCGGGAAAGCCCGCGCTCTGGCGCGAGATCGACCGCCCCGAGCAGCAGCTCCTCGGCATCCAGTACGCGGGCCGGGTCCCCGATCCGCACCCACTGGTCGTACGGAACGCCGAACACTGGCTGTGGGACGCGACGGGCGCCGGCGAGGGCGACGAGATCGACGGCCTGGTCGCGGGCGAGGCCGACCGCTACTTCCCGCGCACCGCGCTCCCCGAGCACGAGAACCGCATCCTGCTCGCCCACTCCCCGTACCTCGACAGCGAAGGAGTCAAGCGCCACCAGGAGACGTCCCTGTACCGGGCCCCGTCCGGCGCCCTCGTCTTCGCCTCCGGGACCTTCGCCTGGTCTCCGGCCCTGGACCGCCCCGGCCATGTGGACCCCCGCATCCAGCGCGCCACCGCCAACCTCCTCGACCGCATCTGCAAGCGCGCCTGAAACGCCTCCGCGGCCCATGCCCGGAACGCCTCCTCGGCCCGGCCCCGGAACATCTCCGCAGCTCCTCGATCCGGCCCCGGAACATCTCCGCAGCTCCTCGATCCGGATCCGGAACATCTCCTCGGCCCACGCCCGGCACCTCTCCGAGGCCGTGGCACGCACCGCACCCGGCGTCACGGACGCGGCACGGACGCTCCACGGACGCCCCGCTCCACCCCACCGCACCCCGATACGGGAGAATCGGAACCACTCCTGGATCAACCTACGCGGAGGCAGCGTGTCCGGATTTGTAGAAAAGCCCGAGCCAGTGCAGGTCCCGGGGCTCACCCACCTCCACACCGGCAAGGTGCGCGACCTGTACCGGAACGAGGCCGGTGACCTCGTCATGGTCGCCAGCGACCGCATGTCCGCGTACGACTGGGTCCTGCCCACCGAGATCCCGGACAAGGGCCGGGTGCTCACCCGGCTCTCGCTGTGGTGGTTCGACCAGCTCAGCGATCTCGTACCGAACCACGTCCTGTCCACGGAGCTCCCCGCCGGAGCCCCCGCGGACTGGGCCGGCCGCACCCTGATCTGCAAGTCGCTGCGGATGGTTCCGGTCGAGTGCGTCGCCCGCGGCTACCTCACCGGTTCGGGCCTCGCGGAGTACAACGAGTCCCGCACCGTCTGCGGCCTCGCGCTGCCCGAGGGCCTCGTCGACGGCTCCGAGCTCCCGGCGCCGATCTTCACCCCCGCCACCAAGGCGGCCGTCGGAGACCACGACGAGAACGTGAGCTACGAGGAGGTGGCCCGCCAGGTCGGCGAGGAGACCGCCGACCGGCTGCGCGGCACCACGCTGGACGTGTACAGCAGGGCCCGTGACATCGCGCGTGAGCGCGGGATCATCCTCGCCGACACCAAGTTCGAGTTCGGTTTCGCCCTCACCGCCGACGGCGGCGAGGAGCTGATCATCGCGGACGAGGTGCTGACCCCGGACTCCTCGCGCTTCTGGCCCGCTGCCACCTGGCAGCCGGGCAGGGCCCAGCCCAGTTACGACAAGCAGTTCGTGCGCGACTGGCTGATCTCACCGGCCTCCGGCTGGGACCGCCGGAGCGAGCAGCCGCCCCCGGCGCTGCCCCAGGAGATCGTGGACGCGACCCGGGCGAAGTATCTGGAGGCGTACGAACACCTCACCGGCACGCCCTGGCAGTAACGACCTCACCCGCGATAGAGAGCGGATGAGGTCGTAAGCGGCTCGGAAACCGGAGAAGCAGCAGCTCGGAAACGAAGCAGCGGCTCGGCGAACGAAGAAGCCCCCGGCCGAAAGGTCGGGGGCTTCTTGCTGAACCGAGCGGACGACCAGGTTCGAACTGGCGACCTCAACCTTGGCAAGGTTGCGCTCTACCAACTGAGCTACGTCCGCAAGCGCCGAAGCGCGAGAACCACTATACCCATCCCCGCTCGCGTGCGAGACGTACCGCCGCGTGTCTGTTCTCCGCCCCGAGCTTCGAGGCGGCCGCCGAGAGGTAGTTCCGTACGGTTCCCTGCGACAGCGACGCCCGCTCCGCGATCTCCGCGACCGGCGCCCCGTCGGCCGCAAGCTCCAGCACCTCCGCCTCGCGCGCGGTCAGCGGCGAGTCCCCGGCGGAGATCGCGTCGGACGCCAACTCCGGTTCCACATAACGGTTTCCGGCATGAACGGTACGGATGATCCCGGCCAGCTGCCGGGCGCTGACGGTCTTCGGTACGAAGGCCCGCACGCCCGCCGCGAGTGCCCGTTTCAGATGGCCCGGCCGACCGTGACTCGTCACGATCACCGTCCGGCAGCCGGGCAGTTCGGCGCGCAGGGATGTGGCGACACTCACACCGTCGGCGCCCGGCATTTCCAGATCGAGGACCGCCACATCGGGGCGGAGGGCCCGCGCCATGGCCAGCGCCTCCGGGCCGGTCGCCGCCTCCGCGACCACCACGAGGTCGTCCTCCAGGGCGAGCAGCGCGGCCAGCGCGCCGCGGATCAGATGCTCGTGGCAGTTCACCCAGCGACTCCTGGAGGTGGTGGGTACGGATCTCGACGCCGCGACCCTCGGCGGCCGCCCGCAGCGACAGCGGAAGCCGCGCCGCCGGGACCCCTTCGGGCAGCTCGAACCGGATGCGGGCGGGGCGGGCCGCCGTCACCTCGGCGGTGGTGCCCTCCGTCACGATCCGCCCCCGGTGCATGATCGCCGGCCGGTCGGCGAGCGTCTCGGCCTCCTCCAGGTAGTGCGTGGTGAGCAGGACGGTGATGCCGTCGTCGCGCAGCTCCCGTACCAACTCCCAGGTGTCGCGCCGTCCTTCGGCGTCGAGTCCGGTGGTCGGCTCGTCGAGGAACAGCACCTCGGGCCGGCCGAGCAGGGCCGGCGCGAGGTCGAGGCGGCGCCGCTCGCCGCCGGAGAGCTGCTTGACCCGTACGCGCGCCCGATGGGAGAGCCCGACCAGGTCCAGCGCCTCACCGGTCGGCCGCGCGCCACTCGTGCACCCCGCCCACATGCGTACGGTCTCGGTGACGGTCATCTCGGACGGGAAGCCGCCCTCCTGGAGCATCACCCCGATCCGGGGCCGGACGGCGGCACGCTCGCGGTACGGGTCGTGTCCGAGCACCCGCACCGTGCCGGCGTCGGGCCGCGCCAGGCCTTCCAGCAGTTCGACGGTGGAGGTCTTTCCGGCGCCGTTCGTACCGAGCAGGGCGAAGAGTTCACCGCGCGCCACCGAGAAGGAGACGCCGGCCACGGCCTCGAAGCCACCGGCATAGCGCCGCCGAACCCCGTAGGCCTCGATCACGGAATCCATCACGGAATCCATCACGGAAGCGGCCATGGAATCGGCCACGGAGGGAGTGGTCGCGGAATCCGGCGCCATGGAGCCGGCTGTGATGTCCGCCACGGCGCCGCCCGCATGGTCGCTGGGAATGTCGTCGCTCGTCATGCCTACAGATTTCCGTCGGATCGTCGCCGCGAGCAGTGCGAGCTGTCATCACTGCTCATGACAAACGTCATGGGGCATGAGGCCGAGCCGCGAACCAGGGAATACGACGAAGGCCCTGGTCGATATCGACCAGGGCCTTCGAACAAACCGATCAAGAGCGGACGACGAGATTCGAACTCGCGACCCTCACCTTGGCAAGGTGATGCTCTACCAACTGAGCCACGTCCGCATTGCTGCCGCTGATTGTACTCCCCGTAAGGGGATCTTTCGAGCGGTGCGAGCACTACTCTACCCGATTCACCGGAGTGGTCGATAAGAGCGATGCAGAGCGGGTGACAGGAATTGCACACTGCGCCTTCCCCCTGGAAGGGGGATGTTCTACTACTGAACTACACCCGCACGCTGCGTGAGGTTCGGCTTTGCGGCCTTGCCCCTCGGCGTGCTCCAGACTTTAGCCGACCTGCGGGGGTGTAGCGCAAGTCGGTGGCCGCGCGGTGTCGTCGAGGGGTGCGCGGGAGCGCCCGAAGATCGTCCCGGTGCCTGGTCATGGCGACCCGCGCGGGGAACTGGCCGAGCGGCCTGCCCCGGGGGCGCAGCCTCAACTGGCTTCGTTGAACGCCTCGTAGACCTTCTTGGGGATCCGGCCGCGGGCCGGCACCTCCATCCCGTGCGAGCGGGCCCAGGCGCGCACGGCCGCCGGAGCGGGTGCGAGCGAGGTGTGCCGGTACGAGGCGGGAGTCCTGCCGTGCTTACTGGCATTTGTCTGCTTTCGGCCCGCCGTGATGTACGGCGCCAGAATCTTGCGCAGTTTCTTTGCGTTGGACTGGCTGAGGTCGATCTCGTACGACTTCCCGTCCAGGGAGAAGGTGACCGTTTCCGTCGCTGCTCCCCCATCGATGTCGTCGAAGAGGGTGACCACCACGCGCTGAGCCACGGATATCGGTCCTTTCCTACGGCATCGGCGCGTCTGACATGCGCTGATGCCGGCCTTCCGGCTGTCGGGCGGATGTGGGGGATGCGAGTCGGCCGGCGTCGACCGATTAGGGCAATTCTGCATTCCCCGGCAATCATTTGTACAGCGGTGGGTGCCGCATTGTGAAGTCCATCCAATTAACTCCGCGTGTCAGTCTTCTATGTGTGTCACCGGTGAGGATTTTTTTGCAGGACTTTCCCCATGTGTTGTCGCGTCGATATCCGGGAGTGAACGACGGTTCTCCATATCTACCCGCGTAGAAATTCTGGCCAGGTAGGCTGAGGGGGACCTGCGGGGGTCTGGGGAGCCCCCCGGAGAAACAGCCGCATCACACCACCACCGGGAGTGCCAGTGGCACGCGTCGTAGTCGACGTCATGCTCAAGCCCGAGATCCTCGACCCGCAGGGACAGGCGGTGCAGCGCGCACTGCCCCGTCTCGGCTTCGAGGGAATCGCGGACGTACGTCAGGGAAAGCGTTTCGAGCTGGAGGTCGAGGGTCCGGTCGACGACGCCGCCCTCGGTCGTATTCACGAGATGGCCGAGACTTTCCTCGCCAACACCGTCATCGAGGACTTCACCGTGAAGGTGGAGAAGGCCGAGGAGCCGAAGTGACCGCTCGTATCGGAGTCGTCACCTTTCCCGGCACGCTCGACGACAAGGACAGTCTGAGGGCCGTACGGGTCGCGGGCGCCGAACCCGTATCGCTGTGGCACCGCGACAAGGACCTGCACCAGGTCGACGCGGTCATCCTGGCGGGCGGCTTCTCCTACGGCGACTATCTGCGGGCCGGAGCCATCTCCCGCTTCTCGCCGGTCATGGAGACGATCATTGAGAACGCGTGGGCGGGGATGCCGGTCCTCGGCATCTGCAACGGCTTCCAGATCCTGACCGAGGCGCATCTGCTGCCCGGCGCGATGCTGCGGAACAACCACCTGCACTTCATCTGCCGCGACCAGAAGCTGCGCGTCGAGAACGCGGAGACGGCCTGGACGGCGGACTACTCCGCGGGCCAGGAGATCTCCGTACCGCTCAAGAACATGGACGGGCGTTACGTCGCCGACGAGCGGGTGCTCGACGAGCTGGAGGCGGAGGGCCGGGTCGCCTTCCGCTACCTGGACGTGAACCCCAACGGCTCGCTGCGCGACATTGCCGGCATCACCAACACCGCGGGCAACGTCGTCGGTCTGATGCCGCACCCGGAGCACGCCGTCGAGCCGCTGATCGGCACCGGCCGCACCGACGGTCTCGGTTTCTTCACCTCGATCATCAAGAAGCTGGTCAACGCATGAGCCTGGATACGGTCAAGCACGCGGCCGAGACCCCGGACGTCGCGCAGCCCTGGAAGGAGCTCGGCCTCAAGGAGGACGAGTACGCCCGGATCCGCGAGATCCTGGGCCGCCGTCCCACCGGCGCCGAGCTCGCCATGTACTCCGTGATGTGGTCCGAGCACTGCTCGTACAAGAGCAGCAAGGTCCACCTCAAGCAGTTCGGCGAGAAGGTTCCCGCCAACGACGCGATGCTCGTCGGCATCGGCGAGAACGCCGGTGTGGTCGACGTCGGTCAGGGTTACGCGGTCACCTTCAAGGTCGAGTCGCACAACCACCCCTCGTACATCGAGCCCTACCAGGGCGCGGCGACCGGCGTCGGCGGCATCGTCCGCGACATCCTCGCCATGGGTGCCCGCCCGGTCGCGGTCGTCGACCCGCTGCGCTTCGGCGCGGCCGACCACCCCGACACCAAGCGGGTCCTGCCCGGCGTCGTCGCGGGCATCGGTGGCTACGGCAACTGCCTGGGCCTGCCGAACATCGGCGGCGAGGTCGTCTTCGACGCCTGCTACCAGGGCAACCCGCTGGTCAACGCCGGCTGCATCGGCGTGATGAAGCACGAGGACATCCACCTGGCCAAGGCCTCCGGCCCCGGCAACAAGGTGATCCTTTACGGCGCCCGCACCGGCGGCGACGGCATCGGCGGCGTCTCGGTGCTGGCCTCGGAGACCTTCGAGTCGACCGGCCCCGCGAAGCGTCCGGCCGTCCAGGTGGGCGACCCGTTCCAGGAGAAGCTCCTCATCGAGTGCACCCTGGAGATCTTCAAGGAGAAGCTCGTCGCGGGCATCCAGGACCTCGGTGGTGCGGGCCTGTCCTGCGCCACGTCCGAGCTGGCCTCCGCGGGCTCCGGCGGTATGCGCGTCGAGCTGGACACCGTGCCGCTGCGCGACTCCTCCCTCTCGCCCGAGGAAATCCTCATGAGCGAGTCGCAGGAGCGCATGTGCGCGATCGTCGAGCCGCAGCATGTCGGGCGCTTCCTGGAGATCTGCGAGAAGTGGGACGTCATCGCCACCGTCATCGGTGAGGTGACCGAGGGCTCCCAGCTGGAGATCTTCTGGCACGGCGAGCAGATCGTGGACGTACCGCCGCGGTCCGTCGCGCACGAGGGCCCGACGTACCACCGCCCGTTCGCCCGCCCGTCCTGGCAGGACGCGCTGCAGGCCGACGACGCGGGCAAGCTGGCCCGCCCGGCGAACGGCGCCGAGCTGCGTGAGCAGGTCCTCCAGCTGGTCGCCTCGCCGAACCAGGCGTCGAAGTCCTGGATCACGGACCAGTACGACCGGTTCGTGCAGGGCAACACCGTGCTCGCGATGCCCGAGGACGCCGGCATGGTCCGGATCGACGAGAAGTCGAACCTGGGCGTGGCCATGGCGACCGACGGCAACGGCCGGTACACCAAGCTCGACCCGTACACCGGTGCGCAGCTCGCGCTGGCGGAGTCGTACCGCAATGTCGCCGCCTCCGGCGCCAAGCCGCTCGCGATCTCGGACTGCCTGAACTTCGGTTCGCCCGAGGACCCGGACGTCATGTGGCAGTTCGCCGAGGTCACCCGTGGTCTGGCGGACGGGTGCCTGGAGCTGGGCACCCCGGTCACCGGCGGCAATGTGTCGCTGTACAACCAGACCGGTGAGACGGCGATCCACCCGACCCCGGTCGTGGCCGTGCTCGGTGTGATCGACGATGTCACCCGGCGTACGCCGGTCGCCTTCGCGGAAGAGGGCCAGCTCCTCTACCTGCTGGGCGACACGCGTGAGGAGTTCGGCGGCTCGGCCTGGTCCGAGGTCGTTCACGGCCACCTGGGCGGCATGCCGCCCAAGGTCGACCTGGGCCGCGAGAAGCTGCTCGGCGAGATCCTGATCTCGGCCTCCCGCGACGGCATGATCGACGCGGCGCACGACCTCTCCGACGGCGGCCTGATCCAGGCGGTCACCGAGTCCTGCCTGCGCGGCGGGAAGGGTGCCCGGCTGGTCGTGCCGGACGGTCTGGACGCGTTCACCTTCCTCTTCTCCGAGTCGGCGGGGCGCGCGGTCGTCTCCGTTCCGCGGAGTGAGGAGCTTCGCTTCAACGACATGTGCGGGGCGCGGGGTCTGCCCGTCACCCGCATCGGTGTCGTGGACGGCGAGGAGATCGAGATCCAGGGCGAGTTCAGCATTGCGCTGAGCGAGCTGCGCGCGGCGCACGAGGCGACCATTCCGGCTCTGCTGGCCTGACACACCGGTCCCTGACGAGGACGGCCCCGCCCGGTTCATTTTTCCCGGGCGGGGCCGTCCTGTGCCTACGGCGGTACGGGAGATATGCGGGCGGTACGGAGAGGGTTCGGCCCCGGGCCACCACCCCCCAGGCAAATGTATTGAGTCAAGAATTGATCTGGGATCAATCTTCATCCTGGTACAGTGAGGCCATGACTGAGGGGATGAGTCTGCGCGAGCGCAAGAAGCTCCGGACGCGACACCGTCTGCTGACCGTCGCCACGAAGCTCTTCGCCGAGCGCGGCTTCGACAAGGTCTCGGTCGCCGAGATCGCCGAAGCGGGCGAGGTGTCGAAGATGACCGTCTTCAACTACTTCGCGAGCAAGGAAGACCTCGTCCTCGCTCCCATGGAGGAGCACGTCGGCGATGTCGCGCGGGTGGTCCGGGACCGGGCACCCGGTGAGTCCGCGGTGGCCGCGGTGCGGCGCCAGTTCCTGGCCGCCGTCGAGGCCCGTGACCCCTCGGCCGGAATGAGCGACGCGCCGTTGGTGCTCGGGCTGCGCCGGCTGATCCAGGAGACGCCGGCGCTGCTCATCCGGGCCCACGCCTTCTCGATGCGCTCCTTCGACCTGCTCGCCGACGTCCTGGTGAAGGAGGGGGAGGAGCCGTCCATCGCCCGGATCGCGGCCGCCCAGCTGATTGCCACCCGCAACTCCCTCATCGGCGCGAACCAACTGCGCCTGCTGGCGGGGGAGCCGGCGGACGCGGTCGCGCCGGATGCCGTCGCGCTCGCCGAGCGCGGCTTCGAGCTGCTGGACAAGGGACTCGGCGACTTCGCCACCCGGCGCTGATCCCCCGGCGGGCCGCGCCGGGCTCCGGGGCCGGGCTCAGGGCGTGTCCGTCCGGGCCCCGACCGGCCACAGGTCCGGTACGACCTGATCCGCTCTCTATCGCGGGTGAGGTCGTTAGGCTCGCGGACCATGCCGCCTTCCCAGAAACGAGCCCGCCGCTACGACCCGGTCAGGACCCGCGCCGCGGTCCTGGCTCAGTTCGCCCATGTCCGGGAGGCCGTCCGCGCACTGACGCCCGAACAGCTCGCGCTGCCGACCCGGCTCGGCGACTGGACCGTGCGCGAATTGGCCGTACACCTGACCATGGGGCTCTCGCGCGTCACCCGGAGCCTGGAGCTGCCCGAACCCGCCGGGCCGAAGCCCGAGCTGACGCTCCTCGCGTGGCCGTTCTCGACCGCGGACCGGGCCGAGCGCATCGCCGACGGCACCAGGGCGCTCGCCGCGGACCGGCCGGATCTGGACGTGCTGTACGGGGAGACCGCCGCGGGGTTCGAGGAGCTGGTGCCCGGCGACCCCGGTGACCGGCTGCTGCCGACCCCGGCCGGCACGATGCGGCTGGCCGACTTCCTGGTCACCCGTACCGTCGAACTCGTCGTGCACACCGACGATCTGAACGAGGCGGCCGGCCTCGGCATCCCGTACGACCGGCAGGCCCTCGCCGCCTGCACCCGGCTGCTCGCCGACGCCCTCGCCGAGAAGGCACCGGGCGGCTCGGTCGAGGTGCGCGTACCGCCGTTCGCCGTCGTCCAGTGCGTCCAGGGTCCCAAGCACACCCGGGGTACGCCGCCCAATGTCGTCGAGACCGATCCGCTGACCTGGATCCGTCTCGCCACCGGACGTACGGAGTGGACGTCGGCGCTCGACGCGGCGAAGGTCGGCGCCAGCGGCGAGCGCGCCGATCTCGCCATGCTGCTGCCCCTGATGGGCTGAGCACGGTCGTCCGTCCACGGCCCTCCGAGAAGCCGCATACCGGGCCCCCGGGTGTGAGGCTCACCACGAAACGGACGTTCGGCCGGACTCCGCGCCGGGGCGCCGACCGGTTCACCGAGCGCCACCGCCGGGCCCCGGTGACCGCCGCGCCCCGAGTGGCCGGAACCCATCGGTATATGGCCGCTGGTCCGGGCACCGACCGCCCTGTGGCCGGTCCGCACCCCGTGCCGTGTCCCGTCCCGGACCTCGCCACACCCCGGAAGCGATCACTCCGAGTGACCGTCCGGAACGGTCCCCGAGCCACTCGTGGGAGCGCTTCCCCGGCGCTCGGGTCCGGTATCCCGAATTCGGACCAGTGGTCGATCTCGCCTACACTCGGTGGCGTGCCCCGTGGTGATGGACGACTCAACCACGACCTGCTCCCCGGAGAGAAAGGCCCCCAGGACGCTTGCGGCGTCTTCGGTGTCTGGGCTCCGGGTGAAGAGGTCGCCAAGCTCACCTATTTCGGACTGTATGCCCTGCAGCACCGTGGACAGGAGTCCGCGGGTATTGCTGTGAGCAATGGGTCCCAGATCCTGGTCTTCAAGGACATGGGACTGGTCTCGCAAGTCTTCGACGAAACGTCTCTGGGATCTCTCCAGGGCCATATCGCGGTCGGTCATGCCCGCTACTCCACCACCGGTGCCTCGGTGTGGGAGAACGCGCAGCCGACGTTCCGTGCGACCGCGCACGGCTCGATCGCCCTGGGTCACAACGGCAACCTGGTCAATACGGCCCAGCTCGCCGAGATGGTCGCCGACCTTCCCCGCAAGGACGGCCGCGCCACCCAGGTCGCCGCGACGAACGACACCGATCTGGTGACCGCGCTGCTCGCCGGCCAGACCGATGACGACGGCAAGCCGCTCACCATCGAGGAGGCCGCCGCCAAGGTGCTTCCCGATGTGAAGGGCGCCTTCTCGCTGGTCTTCATGGACGAGCACACCCTTTACGCCGCCCGTGACCCGCAGGGCATCCGGCCGCTGGTCCTCGGCCGGCTGGAGCGTGGCTGGGTGGTGGCCTCCGAGTCCGCCGCCCTCGACATCTGCGGTGCCAGCTTCGTCCGCGAGATCGAGCCGGGCGAACTCGTCGCCATCGACGAGAACGGCCTGCGCACCTCGCGCTTCGCGGAAGCGAAGCCCAAGGGATGTGTCTTCGAGTACGTCTATCTGGCCCGCCCCGACACCGACATCGCCGGGCGCAACGTCTACCTCTCCCGGGTGGAGATGGGCCGCAAGCTGGCCGCCGAGGCCCCCGTCGAGGCCGATCTGGTCATAGCGACACCGGAATCCGGCACCCCCGCCGCCATCGGATACGCGGAGGCCAGCGGCATCCCGTTCGGCGCCGGCCTGGTGAAGAACGCCTACGTCGGCCGGACCTTCATCCAGCCGTCCCAGACCATCCGCCAGCTGGGCATCCGCCTCAAGCTGAACCCGCTCAAGGAAGTCATCAAGGGCAAGCGCCTGGTGGTCGTCGACGACTCGATCGTCCGCGGCAACACCCAGCGCGCACTGGTCCGGATGCTCCGCGAGGCCGGGGCCGCCGAGATCCACATCCGGATCTCGTCCCCGCCGGTGAAGTGGCCCTGCTTCTTCGGCATCGACTTCGCGACCCGCGCCGAGCTGATCGCCAACGGCATGTCGGTCGACGAGATCTGTACGTCGATGGGCGCCGACTCGCTCGCGTACATCTCGCTCGACGCGATGATCGAGGCGACGACGATCGCCAAGCCGAACCTGTGCCGGGCCTGCTTCGACGGTGAGTACCCGATGGAGCTGCCGGACCCGGAGCTGCTCGGCAAGCAGCTGCTGGAGACCGAGCTGGCGGCAGGCCCCGCGGCGACCGCGGCGTCCGACGCACTGCGTCGTCCGTGACGGTCCAGCCGTACCCCCCTGGCCACCAGCCCCGTATTTCCACACGAAAGATCCCAGGCAATGTCTGAGACAACAGGTGCTTCCTACGCTGCAGCGGGCGTCGACATCGAGGCCGGCGACCGCGCTGTCGAGCTGATGAAGGAGTGGGTGAAGAAGACGCGCCGCCCCGAGGTCCTCGGTGGCCTGGGCGGTTTCGCCGGACTCTTCGACGCCTCGGCACTCAAGCGTTACGAGCGTCCGCTGCTCGCCTCCGCCACCGACGGCGTCGGCACGAAGGTCGACCTCGCCCGGAAGATGGGCGTGTACGACACGATCGGCCACGACCTCGTCGGCATGGTCGTCGACGACCTGGTCGTCTGCGGGGCCGAGCCGCTCTTCATGACGGACTACATCTGCGTCGGCAAGGTGCACCCCGAGCGTGTCGCGGCCATCGTGAGGGGCATCGCCGAAGGCTGTGTCCTCGCGGGCTGCGCCCTGGTCGGCGGCGAGACCGCCGAGCACCCGGGTCTCCTCGGGCCGGACGACTTCGATGTCGCGGGCGCCGGTACGGGCGTGGTCGAGGCCGACCACCTGCTCGGCCCGGAACGTATCCGTAAGGGTGACGCGGTGATCGCCATGGCGTCGTCCGGTCTTCACTCCAACGGGTACTCGCTCGTCCGGCACGTGTTCTTCGACCGGGCCGGCTGGGCGCTGGACCGCGAGGTCGAGGAGTTCGGCCGGACGCTCGGCGAGGAGCTCCTGGAGCCCACCAAGATCTACTCGCTGGACTGCCTGGCCCTGATCCGTACGACCGAGGTGCACGGCTTCAGCCATGTCACCGGCGGCGGCCTGGCCAACAACCTGGCCCGGGTCATCCCGGACGGGCTGCACGCCCGGGTCGACCGTTCCACCTGGACGCCCGGCGCGGTCTTCGACCTGGTCGGCAAGGCCGGTCAGGTCGAGCAGCTGGAGCTGGAGAAGACGCTCAACATGGGCGTCGGCATGATCGCGATCGTTCCGGCCGAGTCCGTGGACGTGGCCTTGACGACGCTGGCCGACCGTGGGGTCGACTCCTGGGTCGCGGGCGAGATCACGGAGCGCGGTGCACACGCCGCGGGCGCGGAGCTGGTGGGCGGATACGCGCGATAGTCACGGGGCCACCGGGGACGCCCGGTGGCCGTTCCGTACGCTCCGTACCCGAGCGAGGTATCCGAGAGATGTCCTTCAAGCCCTCATTCGTCGGACGGCTCGGGTCCTGCCGCACGGCATACGCCCGCATACGCCGGACCCAGCTCGGCCCATAACCAAAGCGGACCAGAGCAGTACGGAAGAACCGGATCGGGGTAGCACAGAACCCGGTCCGGGACGGGCCCGGACCGGGTTGATGTGTCAGCGCGAGGTCAAGCGCCGCGGCGCTTGGACGACGGACCGGACTTGTCGTCCTCGTCCTCGTCCTCGTCGTCGTTGTACAGATCCGCGTACTGTGCGTACGGGTCATCTTCCTCGTCGTCGTCCTCGAACGGCTCTGCGTTCGGTGGTTGACTCGAAGGCGATGCGCCCAGCTCATTGGCCAGACGCGACAGGTCAGTCCCGCCGCTGCTGTACTTCAGCTGGCGGGCGACCTTGGTCTGCTTGGCCTTTGCCCGGCCGCGCCCCATGGCTCGACCCCCTCGGTGACGGGGCTCGACGGCCCCAGAGTCTTGACACGCGTTCATGTTTCAGGACGGACTCTCGGTAGAGAGACCGTGCCCGTAGGGCTTTAACGGTACCTGCTTCCGCGGCCGTACGGTACGCCGCCCTCGTCACGCACCCCGGAAGAGAACCGGCGAGAAGCCCTGTCCTCGCTGGTCAACTGCGATTTTAACCTCTTCTCGGCGTGCGACCCGCCGACCGACGTGAGTCTTGTCTCGCCGGTCGGCGGGCGGACGGGCCGCCGACCGGCGAGGACGCCGAGTGAGGCTCCGCAACCGTCGGTTACGAACCGGTGCAGCGAGCTTCGGCCATGCGCTGCTCGGCGATCCGGTCGGCTGCGGCCGCCGGTGGAATGCCGTCTTCCTTCGCACGTGCGAATATGGCCAGCGTGGTGTCGAAGATCTTCGACGCCTTGGCCTTGCACCGGTCGAAGTCGAAGCCGTGCAGCTCGTCGGCGACCTGGATGACACCGCCCGCGTTCACCACGTAGTCGGGTGCGTACAGGATCGACCGGTCCGCGAGGTCCTTCTCGATGCCGGGGTGCGCGAGCTGGTTGTTGGCCGCGCCGCACACCACCTTGGCGGTGAGTACCGGCACGGAGCCGTCGTTCAGGGCGCCGCCGAGCGCGCACGGGGCGTAGATGTCGAGGCCCTCGGTACGGATCAGCGCGTCGGTGTCCGCGGCGACGGCGACCTCGGGGTGCAGCCCGGTGACGCGGCGCACGGACTCGTCCCGCACATCCGTGATCACGACCTCGGCACCGTCCGAGAGCAGATGCTCGACCAGGTGGTGACCGACCTTGCCGACTCCGGCGACCGCCACTTTTCGGCCACGCAGAGTCGGGTCGCCCCAGAGGTGCTGGGCGGAGGCCCGCATGCCCTGGAAGACACCGAACGCGGTGAGGACCGAGGAGTCGCCGGCGCCGCCGTTCTCGGGGGAGCGGCCGGTGGTCCAGCGGCACTCGCGGGCGACGACGTCCATGTCGGCGACATAGGTGCCGACGTCGCAGGCCGTGACGTAGCGGCCGCCGAGCGAGGCCACGCACCGGCCGTAGGCCAGCAGCAGTTCCGTTCGTCGGTCGCCCTCGATCTGCGCAGAGTCGCCGATGATCACGGCCTTGCCGCCGCCGTGGTCGAGGCCGGCCATGGCGTTCTTGTACGACATACCGCGCGACAGGTTCAGCGCGTCCGCGACGGCCTCCTCCTCGGAGGCGTACGGGTAGAAGCGGGTACCGCCGAGGGCCGGGCCCAGGGCGGTGGAGTGGATGGCGATGACGGCCTTGAGTCCGCTGGCACGGTCCTGGCAGAGCACGACCTGCTCGTGCCCCCCCTGATCCGAGTGGAACAGGGTGTGCAGGATGCCGTCGGTCACATCGGTCACTGTGGTGACTCCCAAGTACGAAGCGGCGGAGGACCCTCCTGAAGGTGGGGAGGGTCGCGGACCGGCCGGCACGGCCGGTCCGACTGGGCACGAGCGTAAGTCCTACGCGAACGTAGATCTGTTCCAGTGCCGAGGATCACCCCCCGGCGGAGTACGGGCATGACACGATTTGCTGCATGTCGGTGGCCTCTTCGGTGCTCGTCCCTTACGCGTCCTACCTCCGGGTGTACGAGCCGCTGGCCGCCTTCCCGGAGTCCGAACGCGCCCACTGGGCCCGCTATGCCGGGCGCTCGCACATCCCCACGGCTCAGGACGAACTGCGCCGCTCGCTGGCCGACTTGGTGGCCACGCCGCCGGTCGTCGTGCCGGTGCACGAGAGCGGGGACGCGTTCGTCGCCGAGGCCGACGGTGTGGTGTGCGTCTGTCCGTGGCGGACCAGGCTGCGCGGCTGGCTGGCGCTGGACGAGCTGATGGACATGTTCCCGGGGCCGGTGCTGGACGTGGTGCTGCCGCCGGTGGTGCGCGGGCAGGCGGTCGCGGACCACGAGCGGTGGGCGGAGCGCAATCCGGACGCCAGGCCCTGGATCCTCTCCTCGGTGTGGCAGGTCCCGGTGCGCTGGTTCGTGCTCTTCTCCGACGAGGAGCGGGAGTACGCGGCGGCGGGCGAGGACGGTGAGCCGCCCGTGCTGCGTTACCGGACGCCGATGGTCCAGGCCCGGCGCCGGCTGGCCAGGACGCTGAAGACGCTGCGCGAGACCGTGGACGAGGGTCCGCTGACCGAGGGGCTCGTGGACGTGGGGCGCTGGCTGGAGGAGTTCCATCCGCGCGCACTGGTCGAACTGGACTACGGCGGTCTGGTGCACGCACTACCGGCGGAGCAGCTCGCCGGGGACCGGTCGGCGGCCGACGTGGCCGAGGGCATCGCAGCGCTGCGGGCCGGCGACGCCGAAGGGGCGAGTGAGGCGTACGGGCGGCTGGCGGAGCGCTGGCGAGCGGTGAAAGACCGTCAATTCGCGAACTGACAGGGTCTCGTCCGCGTCTGAACCTGTGCCCCGTGTGACACGTGAGACTGAAGGGGCGGGAGCCTACCTCGGTGGTCGTAGGACCTACGTCCTGAACCGGGCCTTTGCCTCAAGCGTGACGGATAGCACTAACGGGGCTCTTGCGCCCTTCCCTACTCCTCGTGCCAAAATAGGACAAGGAGCCCGGGGAGGGCTCCATCCGTCCAACTATGGGCGGATCGCTCTGCATTGCACGCTATGGGGGGTCTGGTGACTCCTGATCGCTCTGTGACTGATCGTCACAGCGGTGTGACTGTCCGCTATGGCATGGTCCATCGGCTTCCGTCGCTGATGAACACCTGGGAGGGCAATTCCATCGGTTTGGCCGACGTGGCTGGACGGATGGTGTAGTTGTAGTGCCGAGGACAAGCCGTTCGTCCTATAACCGACTCGGCCCGCGTCCGCCATTTCGGGCAACGTGGGTCAAGGTGCAGAATTTAGAGGAAAGAACCGAGATGGTTCGGTTCTCCCGAGGAGGCCGCTCATGACCGCTCGCACCCCTGATGCCGAGCCGCTGCTGACCCCGGCTGAGGTTGCCACGATGTTCCGCGTGGACCCGAAGACGGTTACACGCTGGGCCAAGGCAGGCAAGCTCACGTCCATCCGCACGCTCGGTGGACATCGCCGGTACCGCGAGGCAGAGGTCCGCGCACTGCTTGCGGGTATTCCGCAGCAGCGCAGCGAGGCCTGACACACCCCTGTCGCCGCGTCACAACTGGGAGTTCGGGTCCCCCAACCCGCACTGCCCACCCATAGCTCCAAATGACGGGCGCCCGCCCCAACGGGCGCCATACCTGTGCCCTGGGTGCGTCATTCGATCGCGCTGGACTCCGCCGGGTCCAGCGCGATCTTTTTTGTGCGCTCGCGGTCCTGGGATCCCCGTGATCGTCCCCGGGGCCGCCGACGGTCCCGCGGCCCTCGCCGTCCGTGCCCTCCGGGGTTCCGGGCGGCTCCGGCGCCGTTGAAAACCGGGCGTCCGGTTGGCTCCGGCCGGGAGCCGGGCGGGGTGCCGCGCGAGCTTGCGCGGGTCTGTGCGGGAGTGTTCCCGGCTGCCCCGCGGAAGCCGGGATGTGACGGTCCGGAAGGTCCCGCGACGCTTCCGTCCTCGGAGTGCAATTGCACATATTAAATTCGCTAGTTGTAGGACGGGCGTAAAGTCCCCCCTTCTTAAAACTCATTCGGTGACTCCCGTCACACTGCATGAGCCTTGCCAAGTGCGAGCCCGCCGCCTTCGGGAAGCGGGTTGCCCCGCGCTCGGTCACCCGGTCGAGGGGCTTTGGTTCCGGGCCCCTGAGGCCCCGTCCTGGCGCCGGGCGTGCCGGTCCGGCGGCTTGGACGGGAGAGCGGCCCGGGAGGCCGTCACAGGCCCCATGGCGAGCCGCAGAAGCCGATGGTGGGCCGGACGGTGGCGAGCGAGGTGATGGAAGCCGGAAGCGGCGGCCGGACGGGCGCGCGGGAGCGCGCGGATCTCGTGCCCGGCGGACGCCGGCATACCCCCCACCTCCCGGCGGACCGCCGCCCCGCGCGCAGGAGCGCGGGGGAAGAGGGGCGGGCCTGCTGTCTGAGTACTCGCCGGCGGTTGTCGGAGTCAAGACGCGCGAAAGCCCGGATCCAGAAGGATCCGGGCTTTCGTTATTGCGGTCCTGACGGGATTTGAACCCGCGGCCTCCACCTTGACAGGGTGGCGAGCACTCCAAACTGCTCCACAGGACCAGGTTTTCGCGGCTGCCTTGCGGCTGGCTGCGAAGACAGACTGTACAGCAGGTCAGAGGGTCCGGTCGACCTCACCGAAGGTGGTGACTCCGTTACGGGCGCGGACGGGGCGCGCTCACGGTGCCGCCGCGTCGATCGCCTTCACGATCCGCTTGTCGGAGACGGGGTAGGCCGTCCCCAGGGCGTGCGCGAAATAGCTGACCCGGAGCTCCTCGATCATCCAGCGGATGTCCAGGACCTCCTGCGGCACGGGCCTGCCCTGCGGCAGCTGTTCGAGCAGCCAGGCGTACTCGTCCTGCATCTCGTGGACCTTCGCCATGCGCGTGGTGTCGCGCTGGACGGCCGTCGGCATCTGCTGGAGCCGGCGGTCCGCGGCGACCAGATAGCGCATCAGGTCGGGCAGCCTGCGCAGCCCGGTCGCGGTGACGAAGCCCGGTGGTACGAGGGCCGCGAGCTGGTCCCGCACATCGGTGACGTTGTCGGCCAGGACCAGGCTGTTGGTGGCCTTCAGGCGCCGCTCGCAGGACTGCCAGGCGGCCAGCACCTGCTGGACCTGCTTGACCGTGTGCTCGGTCAGGGCGACGAGGTCGGCGCGCACCTTGTCGTACAGCTTCCGGAACGACTCCTCGTCCCACGCCGGGCCGCCGTGCGCGCCGATCAGCCGGTCGGCGGCCGCCGTCGCGCAGTCCTCGAAGAGCGCCTGGATGGAGCCGTGCGGATTGCGGGACAGCGCCAGCTTCTGCTGGTTCGTCAGCTTGTCCGAGGCGAACTTCGCCGGATTCACCGGCACGTTCAGCATGATCAGCCTGCGGGTACCGAGCCACATCGCCCGCTGCTGCTCGGCCTCGGTGTCGAAGAGCCGCACGGCCACTGTCCCGCCCTGGTCGACGAGCGCCGGATACGCCTTGACCGGCTGCCCGGCCCTTCGGGTCTCGAAGACGCGGTTCAGCGTGCCGATCGTCCAGTCCGTGAGGCCCGAACGCTCGATGGACTCGCCCGTGGGCCCCGCAGTGGCCGCGGCGGCCTTGGAGAGGGCCTGACGGGCCTTGGGGCGCAGCTGGAGCTTCAGCGCGTCCAGGTCCTTGTCCTCGGCCACCTTGCGGCGCCGCTCGTCGACGATCCGGAACGTGATCTTCAGGTGGTCCGGGACGCGGGTCAGGTCGAAGTCGTCGGCCGTGACCGGGACGCCGACCATGCGCTGGAGCTCACGGGCGAGCGTGACCGGCAGCGGCTCCTGCAGCGGAACGGCCCGGTCGAGGAATTTGTCCGCGTAGTTCGGCGCGGGGACGTAGTGCCGGCGGATCGGCTTGGGCAGCGAGCGGATCAGCTCGGTGACCACTTCCTCGCGCAGGCCCGGGATCTGCCAGTCGAAGCCCTCGGCGGTGACCTGGTTGAGCACCTGGAGCGGCACGTGGACGGTCACACCGTCGGCGTCCGCGCCGGGCTCGAACTGGTACGTGACACGGAACTTGAGCTTCCCCTGCCGCCAGGAGTCCGGGTAGTCGTCCTTGGTGACGGCCCCGGCCTTCTCGTTGATGAGCATCGAGCGCTCGAAGTCCAGCGCGTCCGGCTCGTCGCGGCGCTTGTGCTTCCACCAGGAGTCGAAGTGCGCCCCGGAGACCACGTGCTCGGGGATGCGCTGGTCGTAGAAGTCGAAGAGCGTCTCGTCGTCCACGAGGATGTCGCGGCGCCGGGCGCGGTGCTCCAGCTCCTCGACCTCGCCGAGGAGTTTGCGGTTGTCGTGGAAGAACTGGTGGTGCGTCCGCCAGTCGCCCTCGACCAGAGCGTTGCGGATGAACAGATCGCGGGACGTCTCGGCGTCGATACGGCCGAAATTGATCTTGCGCTGAGCGACGATCGGCACCCCGTACAGCGTGACCCGCTCGTACGCCATCACCGCCGCCTGGTCCTTCTCCCAGTGCGGCTCGCTGTACGTGCGCTTCAGCAGATGCTGGGCCAGCGGCTCGATCCACTCCGGCTCGACCCTGGCGTTGACCCGCGCCCACAGCCGGGACGTCTCGACCAGCTCGGCCGACATCACGAACCGCGGCTGCTTCTTGAAGAGCGCCGAGCCGGGGAAGATCGCGAATTTGGCGCTGCGGGCCCCGAGGTACTCGTTCTTCTCGGTGTCCTTCAGTCCGATGTGCGAGAGCAGCCCGGCCAGCAGCGAGGTGTGCACCGACTGTTCGGGCGCGTCCTCCTCATTGAGGTGGATGCCCATCTGCTTGGCGACCGTACGCAGCTGCGCGTAGATGTCCTGCCATTCGCGGATGCGCAGGAAGTTCAGATACTCCTGCTTGCACATCCGGCGGAAGCTGGACGAGCCGCGCTCCTTCTGCTGCTCGCGGATGTACCGCCACAGATTCAGGAACGCCAGGAAGTCGGAGGTCTCGTCCTTGAAGCGGGCGTGCTGCTGATCGGCCTGCGTCTGCTTCTCCGAGGGCCGCTCGCGCGGGTCCTGGATGGAGAGCGCGGCTGCGATCACCATGACCTCGCGGGCACAGCCGTTGCGCTCGGCCTCGATGACCATGCGGGCCAGACGCGGGTCGACGGGCAGCTGCGAGAGCTTCCGGCCGAGCTGGGTGAGCCGCTGCCCCTTCTTTCCCTCCCGGGGGGACTTCTCCTCCAGGTCCAGCGCGCCGAGCTCCTGGAGGAGCTGGATGCCGTCGCGGATGTTGCGGTGGTCCGGCGGATCGATGAAGGGGAACTTCTCGATGTCGCCGAGGCCGGCCGCGGTCATCTGCAGGATGACGGAGGCGAGGTTCGTACGCAGGATCTCGGGGTCGGTGAACTCCGGACGGGTCAGGAAGTCGTCCTCGGAGTACAGCCGGATGCAGATGCCGTCCGATGTACGGCCGCAGCGGCCCTTGCGCTGGTTGGCGCTGGCCTGCGAGATCCGCTCGATCGGCAGCCGCTGGACCTTGGTGCGGTGGCTGTAGCGGGAGATCCGGGCATTGCCCGGGTCGATCACGTACTTGATGCCGGGAACGGTCAGCGATGTCTCGGCGACGTTGGTCGCCAGCACGATCCTGCGTCCCGTGTGGCGCTGGAAGACCCGGTGCTGCTCGGCGTGCGACAGGCGGGCGTAGAGGGGGAGGACCTCGGTGTGGCGGAGGTTCTTCTTGTTCAGCGCGTCCGCGGTGTCGCGGATCTCGCGCTCACCGGAGAGGAAGACCAGGACATCGCCCGGACCCTCCGACTGGAGCTCGTCGACGGCGTCGCAGATCGCGGTGATCTGGTCGCGGTCGGAGTCGTCGCCCTCCTCTTCGAGCAGGGGGCGATAACGGACCTCCACAGGGTACGTACGTCCGCTGACCTCGACGATCGGCGCCTCGCCGAAGTGGCGCGCGAACCGCTCGGGGTCGATCGTCGCCGACGTGATGACGATCTTCAGGTCCGGGCGCTCGGGCAGCAGCCTGGCCAGATAGCCGAGCAGGAAGTCGATGTTCAGCGACCGCTCGTGGGCCTCGTCGATGATGATCGTGTCGTACGCGCGCAGCTCGCGGTCCGTCTGGATCTCGGCGAGCAGGATGCCGTCCGTCATCAGCTTGACGAACGTCGCATCGGGGTTCACCTGGTCGGTGAAGCGGACCTTCCAGCCGACCGCCTCGCCCAGCGGGGTCTTCAGCTCGTCGGCGATGCGCTCGGCGACCGTACGGGCCGCGATCCGACGCGGCTGGGTGTGCCCGATCATGCCCCGGACCCCACGCCCCAGCTCCATACAGATCTTCGGGATCTGCGTGGTCTTGCCCGAGCCGGTCTCCCCGGCGACGATCACGACCTGGTGGTCGCGTATCGCCTCCAGGATCTCGTCCTTCTTCTGACTGACCGGGAGCTGTTCCGGGTAGGACACGACGGGCATGCGCTCGGCGCGCAGCGCGGTCCGCCCGGCTGCCTTTGCGGTCTCGGTGGCGATTTCGTCCAGCACGGACTGGCGGGCCTCGGGCTTACGGATACGGCGCGCCCCTTCGAGACGGCGGCCGAGCCGGTGCGCATCGCGGAGCGAGAGATGCCCGAGCTGTGACTGGAGATCAGCGAAGGAAGTAGACATACGGGTCCCAGGATCGCACCCGGGCCCGATGAACGGCGAACGCATTTTGTGCGTTCCTGGTCACCGGACCGGCACTGCGCGGAGGCGAGGGATCACAGCACGTACCATTTCGGGCAGCTGATCAACCGTTGCCTCTGCCCGGAAAGGCCGGTCGCCGTGTCCGTGTCCCGTACGCAGTGGTGCTGTCTGGTGGCGGTGTTCGCGGTCGTACTGGGGCTGTTCTGCGGACCGGCGACGGCCGTCGTGGGTGCCGGGGCCGACGGCAAAAGGCCGGTGGCCTCGGACGGCCCCGTCAAGGGCGCTGTTCCGGACGGTCCCGGGGCGATCGTCGCGTCGGCCCCGGACAGGCACGGGACTCCGGGGTGCGGCAAGAGCCGGAAGCGCGACGAGGGCGGCGAGCCGGCTCTGCCGGGCCGGTCCCGTGCGGCGCACGACCAGGCGCCCGGCCTCGCCGTGTGGGGCCTGCCCGCCGCCACCGGACCGGGACCGGCCCACCCACCCGTACAGATAGGGCCGCGCGGTCCCGTGTCCGCCGCGCCCTCTCCGGTCGAGCTCTCCGTACTGCGGGTGTAGACGGCCCCTCCCGCCCGGCCGTTCCTCATCCCCTGCATAGCCAGCACGGAGTCCCGCATGTCCAAGCCCACATCCACACCCTCGTCCTCGTCCTCACGTGCGACGGCGTCACGTACAGCGGCGTCGTCGTCCAGGAAGCCGCTGATCTACGGCGCCGGAGTCGTCCTCGCCGCTTCGCTGCTCGGCCTCGTGTCCTACTGGGCCACCGCCCCCGACCACTCCGGTTCGTCCGCTCCCTCCTCCTCGTCGGTCGCCGATGCCACCACCGACCCGGACGCCGGCGTCTATCCGGAGCTGGCCGGGCTCGCCCGGCGTGACGCCGGTGACAAGCTCGCGCAGGGCCGGGTGGACGCGCCTGTCGTCCTCATCGAGTACGCCGACTTCAAGTGCGGCTACTGCGCCAAGTTCGCCCGCGACACCGAACCCGCCCTGGTGAAGAAGTACGTCGGCGACGGCACCCTGCGCATCGAGTGGCGCAACTTCCCGATCTTCGGCGCCGAGTCCGAGGCCGCCGCCCGGGCCGCCTGGGCCGCCGGACAGCAGGGCCGCTTCTGGCAGTTCCACCGTGCCGCGTACGCCGAGGGGGGCAAGGAGAAGGGATTCGGCAAGGACCGGCTGAAGGCGCTGGCCCAGCAGGCGGGCGTGCCGGATCTCGACCGGTTCGCGCGCGACGCGGACAGCTCCGCCGCCTCCGCCGCGGTGGGCAAGGACCAGGAACAGGGATACGGGATCGGGGTGACCTCCACCCCGTCGTTCCTGATCAACGGCCGCCCGATCGCCGGAGCCCAGCGGACGGAGACCTTCGCCCGGGTCATCGAGGCGGCCGCCGAGAAGGCACGCGGCACGGCGGACGCCAAGACCGGTGGCGGCACCCGGGGCACCGAGGACGGTGCGGAATGACGGCTGACATCGGCTACTTCGCGGCCTTCCTCGGCGGACTGCTCGCCCTGGTCAGCCCGTGCAGCGCCCTGCTGCTGCCGGCCTTCTTCGCGTACTCCATCGACTCCACCTCACGGCTCCTGGCCCGCACCGGCATCTTCTACGCCGGTCTGGCCACCACCCTGGTCCCGCTCGGCGCCGCGGGCTCGTACGCGGGACGGCTCTTCTACAGCCACCGCGACGCGCTCGTCCTCGGCGCCGGGTGGCTGATCATCGTGCTCGGCATCGCGCAGATCGTGGGTCTGGGCTTCGCCTCGCGCCGGATCGCCGCGCTGAGCGGCCGGATCCGCCCGACCACCGCCGTATCCGTCTATGCGCTGGGGGCCGTATACGGACTGGCCGGTTTCTGCGCGGGACCGATCCTCGGCAGCGTCCTCACCGTCGCGGCGGTCAGCGGCAGCCCGGTCTACGGCGGGCTGCTGCTCGCCGTCTACGCCCTGGGCATGGCCGTCCCGCTCTTTCTGCTCGCCCTGCTCTGGGAACGCTTCGACCTGGGCCGCCGGGCCTGGCTGCGCGGGCGCACCTTCCGGCTCGGCCGTTTCGAGCTGCACACCACGACGCTGCTGTCGGGGCTCTTCTTCACCGGGCTCGGCGCGTTGTTCCTCGCGTACGACGGGACGACCGCGCTGCCCGGGCTTCTGAATGTGGACGATTCGTTCGCCGTCGAGCAGTGGGCCCAGCGCATCGGCGAGCACGTGCCGGACGCCATGGCGCTGGTGGCCGTGGTCGCGGTGGTGCTGCTGGTGCTGGCGGTACGGGCGTGGCGCGGCCGGGGCGTGAACTCGGCGGACCGGGAAGAGGCCTGACACGGCGAAGGCCCCGTCCATCGGACGGGGCCTTCGGGTGGTGGCTGGGGCCGGGATCGAACCGGCGACCTATCGCTTTTCAGGCGATCGCTCGTACCAACTGAGCTACCCAGCCACGCAGCTCATAAGGGCTGCAGCGGTCCTGACGGGATTTGAACCCGCGGCCTCCACCTTGACAGGGTGGCGAGCACTCCAAACTGCTCCACAGGACCAAGCTGTTGTGCGACTAAGTGTCGCACAAGGTTGTGCGTGCCCCCAACGGGATTCGAACCCGTGCTACCGCCTTGAAAGGGCGGCGTCCTGGGCCACTAGACGATGAGGGCAGAACTGCTGGTGCTGCTGCTTCTGTGTCTGTCGCCCTGGAGGGTGTCAGAAGCGTCTGAGCTCCGCTTCCCCTCAAGAGGTTCCACTTTTCCTTCAACCTCTGGGGTCTCAGAACGGTCAAGCCCTGACCGGCGCCCTTGGGCACGTCGGAGACTGTACTACGGCGTTTCGGCGTCAGCCAAACCGAATAGGCGAAGGGGTCGCTCCGGCCGGAGTTTTCCCCCGCGGACGACGGCTGACCTGGGCCGCCGCCCGTGTCGGGCCGGGGCGGCACGCGGTGTGCGGTGCGGTCCGGGGCTCGCCGATCGGGCGTACGGGACAATGGCCGGGTGCTGGAGATGACGCGCGAAGAGTTCGAAGAACTGGTCGCCGAGGCGCTGGACCGGATCCCGCCGGAGCTGACGCGGCTGATGGACAACGTCGCGGTGTTCGTCGAGGACGAACCGGACCCGGGTGATCCGCAGCTGCTCGGGCTGTACGAGGGCACGCCGCTGACCGATCGCGGCGAGTGGTACGCGGGGGTGCTGCCGGACCGGATCACCATCTACCGCGGGCCGACGCTGCGGATGTGCGAGTCGCGCGAGGACGTCGTGGCCGAGACCGAGATCACGGTCGTTCACGAGATCGCCCACCATTTCGGCATCGATGACGAGAGGCTGCACGCGCTCGGCTACGGCTGAGCGCGCGGGCGCCGCGCGGGCGCCGCGTGGGTGGCGTGCGGGTGGCGTGCGGGGGCCGCGTGGGTGGCGTGCGGGGGCCGAGGGCGCCGTGCGGGTGGTACGCGGGAGGTGTGCGGGAGGTGTGCGGGCCGGCGGCGGGGCGTGTCCCCGGCGGGGCTAAGGGAGTTGGGCACAGCGTCCCCACTTTTTCCGTACCGCCCCGCCCCCTCTTCGTCCCCCGGAGGTGCCTCCCGTGCGCCAGTTCTCCGCCCCCGTCCGGTGGGCGTCCGTCATCGCAGTGACGGTCGCCGCGTCCACAGGCTGCATGAGCGTCGGCGACGACGGAGGGAAACCGTCGCCGTCGCGGTCGTCCGACTCGAAGGGCGGCGGGGCCGAGCCGGACGGCGGCACCGTGGCGGGCACGGGCAGCGGCCGCACCGGTGGTGGCCGTGCCGAGGCGCACTCCGAGCGTGAGGCGGCCGAGTCCCCGGAGCCGAGCGGCTCCGCCGAGCCGTCGGGCGAGCCCGGCGGCGTACGCCCCGGCGCGGAGCCCGGTGAGCCGGGGGGTTCGGGGGCGGCGCCGGGTGGCGGGCTGCCCGCGCCCGCGGCCTCGCAGCCGGGGCCCGGCGCGCCGCAGCGGCCCGAATCCCTGCCGCCGTCCCGGCCCGCCACCCCCGAGCCGCCCGCTTCCTCGGAGCCGGACCCGGACCCGGAGCCCTCGGAACCGTCGCCGCAGCCTTCCGCTTCGTCGGGGGCTCAGCTCCGTAACGACGCGATGAGTGCGTCGGCGGAGCCGTCGTCGCTGCGGACGCCGGACGTATCGCCGCAGGTGGAGCCGGTGTAGCGGGGGGCCGGAGGAGGGCGGTTTGCGCGATGTGGGGGGGAGTGCGTATGGTAGTAGATCGTTTGATCCCATTGCCCGGCGCCGAAACAGAAGCGCGCCGTGTGGCGCGTACTCTCCCTTGCCGTGGCTGGACCGCATTGAGGCGGTCGAAATTGCGAATCACGGAGTTACGGGCGCGTGCCGAGACTCCGGAAGGTTTCGCATTTCGCATGTCAATTTCCAGTTCTGACCACACCGTCATGCCCGAGAACGTCGAGAACATCGACAACGTCAACAACGACGAGCTCATCGAGGCCGCAGAGGCCGTCGTCGCCGAGGCCGTTGCCTCCGTCGAGGCCGACGCACCCCAGGCCGAGGAGGCCGGTACCGACTCCGCCGTCGACGCGGTCGACGCGGTCGACGCCGAGCCGACCGTCACCTTCGGGGACCTGGGCCTGCCCGAGGGCATCGTCCGCAAGCTCGCGCAGAACGGTGTGACCGCGCCCTTCCCGATCCAGGCCGCGACCATCCCGGACGCCCTGGCCGGCAAGGACATCCTGGGCCGCGGCCGTACCGGCTCCGGCAAGACCCTCTCCTTCGGTCTGCCTACCCTGGCCACGCTGGCCGGCGGCCACACCGAGAAGAAGAAGCCCCGCGCGGTCATCCTCACCCCGACCCGTGAGCTCGCGATGCAGGTAGCGGACGCGCTGCAGCCGTACGGCGACGTCCTCGGCCTGAAGATGAAGGTCGTCTGCGGCGGTACGTCGATGGGCAACCAGATCTACGCGCTGGAGCGCGGTGTCGACATCCTCGTCGCCACCCCGGGCCGGCTGCGCGACATCATCAACCGGGGCGCCTGCTCCCTGGAGAACGTCCAGGTCGCCGTCCTCGACGAGGCCGACCAGATGTCCGACCTGGGCTTCCTGCCCGAGGTCACCGAGCTGCTCGACCAGGTTCCGGTCGGCGGTCAGCGCATGCTCTTCTCCGCCACGATGGAGAACGAGATCGGCACGCTGGTCAAGCGCTACCTGAACAAGCCGGTGAGCCACGAGGTCGACAGCGCCCAGGGCAACGTCACGACCATGTCGCACCACGTCCTCGTCGTGAAGCCGAAGGACAAGGCGCCCGTCACCTCCGCCATCGCCGCCCGCAAGGGCCGCACGATCATCTTCGTCCGTACCCAGCTGGGAGCGGACCGCATCGCCGAGCAGCTCATCGAGTCGGGTGTGAAGGCGGACGCGCTGCACGGCGGTATGACGCAGGGCGCCCGTACCCGCGTTCTTGAGGACTTCAAGAAGGGTTACGTCAACGCGCTCGTCGCGACCGACGTCGCCGCCCGCGGTATCCACGTCGACGGCATCGACCTGGTCCTGAACGTGGACCCGGCCGGTGACCACAAGGACTACCTGCACCGCTCGGGCCGTACCGCCCGGGCCGGCAAGTCCGGTGTCGTCGTCTCGCTGGCGCTGCCGCACCAGCGCCGCCAGATCTTCCGCCTGATGGAGGACGCGGGCGTCGACGCCTCCCGCCATATCGTGCAGGGCGCGGGCGTCTTCGAGCCGGAGGTCGCCGAGATCACCGGTGCCCGTTCGCTGACCGAGGTCCAGGCCGACTCCGCGAGCAACGCCGCGAAGCAGGCCGAGCGCGAGGTCGCCGACCTGACCAAGCAGCTGGAGCGCGTCCAGCGCCGCGCCGGTGAGCTGCGCGAGGAGGCCGACCGCCTCGTCGCCCGTGCCGCGCGCGAGCGGGGCGACGACCCGGAGACCGCGGTGGCCGAGGCCGCCGCCGAGGCGGAGGCCGCGATCGAGGCCGCCGTCTCCGTACCGGAGCAGCCCTCCGCGCGTGACGACCGTCGTGACGACCGCGGCAACTTCGACCGCCGGGACAACCGTGGCGGCGACCGCGGCGGCTACCGCGGTGGCAACGACCGCGGTGGCGACCGTGGTTTCCAGCGTCGTGACGACCGTCCGTCGGGTGGCTTCCGCCGCGACAACGACCGTCCGGCGTTCAACCGTGACCGTCGTGACGACCGTCCGTCGGGCGGCTTCCGCTCCGGTGGCGGCGACCGTCGGGACGACCGTGGTGGCCGTTCCTTCGAGCGCCGCGACAACGACCGTCCGGCGTTCAACCGTGACCGTCGTGACGACCGTCCCTCGGGCGGCTTCCGCTCCGGTGGCAGCGACCGTCGGGACGACCGTGGTGGCCGTTCCTTCGAGCGCCGCGACAACGACCGTCCGGCGTTCAACCGTGACCGTCGTGACGACCGTCCCTCGGGCGGCTTCCGCTCCGGCGGCAGCGACCGTCCGTTCAACCGTGACCGTCGTGACGACCGTCCGTCGGGCGGCTTCCGCTCCGGTGGCAGCGACCGCCCGACCGGCCGCCGTGACGACCACCGTGGCACCGGCACCGGCACCAACACCGGTTCCTTCGGCCGCCGCGACGACAAGCCGCGCTGGAAGCGCAACGGCTGAACGCCGTGAGGACCTGCTGAAGGTCCGCTGAAAGGTCCACGGAAAGCGGGCCCGCTCTTTGCGAGCGGGCCCGCTTTTCTTTTCGCTTCCCTCACATGAGTGACCACTGCTAGCATCCGGCCACTTGCACAGGGGCGGCCGGGGGGCTTTGCGAGCTCTACGTGATTCCTTTGCGGCGGGCCGCCGTCGATCACCTGTGCCCTTCATGCCTTCGGGCATTCCGGGGAGGACTGACCCTTTTGGCTCGCCTTGCCTTTCCACGCGGTCGTGGCGCCCGGCGCCGTGTTGCCGCGCTGGCCGCTCTCACCGTGGTCGCGGCCGGTCTCGGCACGGTGCCGGGCGCCGTCGCCGCGGACGCGCCGGCACCCATCGCGACGAACGGTGTCTGGGGCATCGACTTCGCCGGTGGAGTGCTGAACACGGTGGAAGTCGCCCCGAGCGGCTGGCAGTTCGCGTTCGCCCGTCAGGTCTCCCCGGGCGGGATGACGGTGGGCGCTCCCACCTCGATGGGATACGTGGACACCTACGCCACCGGTGCGCATGCGAAGCGTGTGCCGTGCGACGCAGGTTCCTGCGTACTCCTGCGTGCCACCGGCAACGGCCATATGGGCCGCTTCTTCGTCAACAACAGCCGGGAAACCGCCCAGATCTGGCTGACGGGGAACAGCTACCACAGCTCCGACGAACCCGCTGTGACCGGTGGTCAGTTCGTGGACGCGACCGGACGCTACTTCGTCTACAACGCGACATCGACCGGCAAGCAGTACATCGACGACGTCGGGGTCCGCAGGTCGGATGTGCGGATGACCCGGTCCATCACCGCTGCCTCGGTATGGGGGGCGGTGCTGTGGACGGCTAGTTCCACCGCCGGAGCCGTCACCGCGATCGACCTCGAACAGAAGAAGGTCGTCCAGACCGTCGCCACCGGCGCCCCGTGCGTGATCAAGGAACTCCAGGCCATCGGCCGCTGGATCTACTGGAGCTGCGGCCCGAGCGGTGCCGCCGGGGTGTACGACCGTACGGCGAAGAAGAGCGTCACCGTGCCGTCCGGCGCCGCGCTCGTCGGCGACGGCTATCTCGTCCGGCACGACCGGACCGCCGGGAAACTGCTGCTCACCGACTTCCACACCGGGAAGGCCGCACCGCCCCGGGAGATCGCGGACCTGCCCGCGGGCGGCACCGCCGACCAGCGCCGGCTGACCTGGGCCGTGGACAAGTTCGGCGGCGACATCGCGTATGTCGGCCCGGACAAGTCGATCCGGATCGTGGAGAGCGGGGTGCCCGCGCAGCCACTCGCGAAGATCGAATCGGATCTCAACGACTGGTACATCGATCTCAAGAACAGCGGCGGCGGCCAGAACTGGGAGAGCACCTGGCAGCTCAACGCGCCCGCGACCTGGACGTTCGTGGTCAAGGACATCCGCGGGCGGGCGATCCGTACCCTCTCCGGCGGTCCCGGTGCCGAGGTCGGGGTCAACTGGGACGGCCGGACAGACAAGGGCGGCTACCCGACCAACGGGGTCCACACCTGGACGCTGACCGCCAGGGCCGCCAAGGGCGGCGGCACGTACACCACGAGCGGGAAGATCTCGGTCTCCGGCGGTGTCCAGGGCCATCACGACCAGGGCGGCTACGACTTCGGCGAGCTGGTCACGCTCAACTCCGCGGGCGCGCTGACCCTCCACTACACCGAAGGCAAGGGCAAGTTCGACTGGAAGCGCTCCGGCTCCGGCTGGCCCAAGGGCACGGTGGCCGTCCCGTTCGGGGACATGGGCAGCGACCGGTGCTCCGAGATGCTCGTACGGATGCCGAACGGGGAGCTGCGCCGGTACGCCGGAAAGTGCGGCGCCCCATACACCCCGAACAGCAGTCACACTTCGCTCGGCACGGGCTGGAACGCGTACAACGTCCTGACCGCGCCCGGCGATCTGACCGGTGACGGACGCACCGATCTGCTCGCGCGCAAGGCGTCGACCGGCGACATCTACCTCTTCGCCAACGACGGCCACGGCAAGCTGAAGGCCGGCGTGAAGATCCGTTCGGCCTGGACCGCCTACACGAAGATCGTGGGCGCCGGAGACCTCAACGGCGACGGGTACGGCGATGTGCTGGCCCGTCACAAGGACGGCACGCTCTACCGCTACGACGGCACCGCCACCGGGAAGCTGAAGGAACGGGTGAAGGTCTTCTCCGCGTGGGGCGCCTCGTACAACACCATCGTCGGGGTGGGAGACATCACCGGTGACGGGAAGGCCGACCTCGTCGAGCGGGACAGCTCCGGCAATCTCTACCGCAACAACGGCAACGGCAAGGGATCGTTCGGCTCGCGTACGAAGATTGCCACGGGGTGGCAGGCCTACAAGGGGATCTTCTGATGCGTATGAGGAAGCGGATACGACCGGGGAGCGGCCGGGCGCTCACCACCGTGACGGCAGCCGGTGCCGTACTCGCCGGGCTGCTGGGCTCCACACCACAGGCCCATGCGGCCACGACGGTTCCCTCGTGGCTCATACCGCTCCACTACTCCGACGACGCGGACGGCTCCCACCGGGCCTGCACGGGCATCACCCTGTCCAAGACCCGGACGCTGGCCACGCCCGACTGTTTCACCGGCCGCAGCCACGCGGACATGGAGTGGGACCACGACCTGAAGAGCGGCCTGCTGCGGGGAGGTAGCAGCGATCCGCGCTACCGGAGCCATCCGACGTACGACGCCGCCACGCGGCGGGGCGCCGTCTCGGTGGCGATCCGGGCGACGCCGGCCTCGTACGGCAAGCCGGTGATGGCCTCGCCGAGCGACACGGCGTTGTACGCCACGGGCGCCAAGGCGACGTTCTACTCGTGGTCCGGCCTGGACCTGGACGACGCCCCGCGGGTCCGTCACACCGAGCAGGTCGTGCTCAAGTCGGCCGCGACCTGCGCCACCTTGCTCGGCCGCACGCTGCCGGGCGGCACACTCTGCACCGTACCGGCGCCCGGCGCTCCCCCCGTCGCGGACGAGGACCAGTGCTTCGGCGACGCGGGCGGAGCGCTCGTCGGCGGTGGCAAGCTCATCGCCATATCGGCCACCAGGGCCACCGGCTGTGTCGCGGGCGGGGTACGCCTCTACACCCGGATCTCCTCCTACCGGTCCACGATCACCGACTGGGCCCGTGACGTCGACCTCGACGAACGGATCAGCGGCTCGGTCCTGGCGCGGGAACCCAGCGACCTCATCGACCTCTGCACCACGAACCAGCAGGGCAAGCTGGACGGTTGTTACGTCGACAGAATGGGCTCGATGCTCGACTGGGACGACGATTTCGACTTCCTCACGCAACTGGGCGATCTGGGCGGCGACGGCAAGGGCGACCTGCTCGCCCGTACACCGGGCGGCACGCTCTACCGCATTCCCAACCCGCTCGCGTACGGCGAGGTCGGCGACGCCCCGAAGGTGAAACTGGGCACCGGCTGGTCCAAGTACAACAAGATCGTCGCCGCCCGCGACCTCAGCGGAGACGGCCTTCCCGACATCCTCGCCCGTGACACCTCGGGTGTGGTCTGGCTCCACCGCGGCAGGAGCGACGGCAGCCTGGCCGGCCGTACGAAGGTCACCACCTGGAAGAGCTACACCGCCATCGCGGGACGCGGGGACCTGTCGGGCGACGGCCGCGCGGACATCGTGACGCGGGACGGCGCCGGGGTGCTCTGGCTCTACCGCGGCAACGGCAAGGGCGGCTTCTCCCCACGTACGAAGATCGGATCGGGCTGGGGCAAGTACAACGCGATCGTCGGCAGCGGCGACATGGACCACAACGGGCGTCAGGACATCCTCGCGCGGACGCCCGCGGGCGCGGTGTACCTCTACAACGCGAACCACACGGGGGGCTTCTCGGCGCCGAAGAAGCTGGCCGACACCCGCTGGAAGAAGTACGCGCGGATCAGCTGAGGCGCGGGACGCACGACTCGGCTGAGGCGCGGGACATACGGATCAGCCGATCCGGCGAGAGCCGAAGAAGAGGCGGTGGGAGCTCAGGAAGGGCGCGGCCTGCGGGTCGCGCCCTTCCTGTTGCCGTGAAGTCCGTCGCGGGGCATGTCTGCCGGTGGTGTTTTCCCAGTCGTGACCACGGCGACCGCATGTGTCCTCCGCAGCGGGGGCATCGCTGGGGGCATGACAACAGACACCGGCGAGGACAGGCCGCCCACGGGCGTCTCCGACGAGGAGCGTCTCGCGCAGCTCGGGTACACGCAGACGCTGGCCCGGCGTATGTCGGCATTCTCCAACTACGCCGTCTCGTTCACGATCATCTCGGTGCTCTCCGGCTGCCTGACGCTGTATCTGTTCGGCATGAACACCGGCGGCCCCGCCGTCATCACCTGGGGCTGGGTCGGCGTCGGCCTGATGACGCTGTTCGTCGGCCTGGCGATGGCCGAGATCTGTTCGGCGTACCCGACCTCCGCCGGCCTCTACTTCTGGGCCCACCGGCTGGCCCCGCCGCGTTCGGCGGCGGCCTGGGCCTGGTTCACGGGCTGGTTCAACGTCCTCGGCCAGGTCGCCGTCACGGCCGGGATCGACTTCGGGGCGGCGTCGTTCCTCGGCGCGTATCTGAACCTCCAGTTCGGTTTCGAGGTCACCCCCACCCGTACGATCCTGCTCTTCGCCGCGATCCTGCTGCTGCACGGCCTGCTCAACACCTTCGGCGTCCGCATCGTCGCGATCCTGAACAGCGTGAGCGTGTGGTGGCATGTGATCGGTGTCGCCGTCATCGTCGGCGCGCTGACCTTCGTGCCGGACTCGCACCAGTCGGCGTCGTTCGTCTTCACCGAGTTCGTGAACAACACCGGCTGGGGCAGCGGCTTCTACGTCGTGATGATCGGTCTGCTGATGGCGCAGTACACCTTCACCGGCTACGACGCCTCCGCCCACATGACGGAGGAAACCCATGACGCGGCGACAGCGGGCCCGCGCGGCATCGTCCGGTCCATCTGGACCTCCTGGATCGCCGGCTTCGTCCTGCTCCTCGGCTTCACGTTCGCCATCCAGTCGTACGACGGCGCGCTGAACTCCCCGACCGACGCCCCGCCCGCCCAGATCCTTCTGGACGCCCTCGGCGCCACCACCGGCAAGCTCCTGCTGCTGGTCGTGATCGGCGCCCAGCTCTTCTGCGGCATGGCGTCCGTCACCGCCAACAGCCGCATGATCTACGCCTTCTCCCGCGACGGGGCCCTGCCCTGGTCCCGCGTCTGGCACACCGTCAGCCCGCGCACCCGCACCCCCGTCGCCGCGGTCTGGCTCGCCGCGATCGGTGCTCTGGCCCTGGGCCTCCCGTACCTGATCAACGTCACGGCCTACGCGGCGGTGACCTCGATCGCGGTGATCGGCCTGTACATCGCCTACGTCATCCCCACCCTGCTCCGCCTGCTCCGGGGCGACGACTTCACCCCGGGCCCCTGGCACCTGGGCCGCTGGTCCCGTCCGATCGGCATCATCGCGGTGACCTGGGTCGTGATCATCACGGTGCTCTTCATGCTGCCGCAGGTCTCACCGGTCACCTGGGAGACGTTCAACTACGCCCCCATCGCGGTCCTGGTGGTCCTCGGCTTCGCGACGACGTGGTGGCTGGCGTCGGCCCGGCACTGGTTCCTCACGCCGGATCACAAACGCACAACCACCCCTGAGGCCCCTGTCCGTACCCCGTGAGCCCCCGCACATTTCCTGCAGAACCCACGCGGATCCCACCGTGACAGGGCCCGGTAACCGATACCCGATCGGCGGCCGGGCCCCGGCGGGCTATGCTCAGGGGTGATTCGCCGGGGGCCGTTAGCTCAATTGGCAGAGCAGCGGACTTTTAATCCGTTGGTTGTGGGTTCGAGTCCCACACGGCCTACGCGAAGCAGGGAGGGGAAACCCCATCTGACCTGCTACTTAGCGCCTCGATCGGCTTCGTCCGGTCGGGGCGCTTCGTCGTTCCCGGCCTCTTGCGTGAGCGATGCGTGAGCGGACGGTCCGACAGCAGGGGCTACGGCGGGGGCCTTACGGGCACGTGGCACCAGCGCGGCGGCGGCTTCTGCCGCGGCTTTGTCGACCTCGGGCAGCAGGCTCGTGTACGTGTCCGACGTGAGCGTGATGGTGGAGTGACGCAGTGTCTCCTTGATCGTGTGGAGATCACCACCCCCGCCGTGGGTGAGAGTGGCCGCGACGTGACGCAGGTCGCGCAGGGTGATCGGCGGCAGGTCGGTGGTGGCGAGGATGCGGCGGAACGTCTCGGAGACCGTCTCCGGGTGCAGCCAGGAGCCGTCCTCGCGAGTGAAGACCTTGCCGGTCTCGTTCCAGGCGTCGCCCCACTTCTCCCGGGCGCTCAGCATCGCCTTGTGGTGCTCGCGCAGAAGAGCGACGTTGACGCTGTCCAACGCGATCGTGCTGGCGCTGCCGTCGGTCTTGGGGGCGGACTCGTAGGTGTCCCAGCCGTCGACGACGATTTCCTTGGCCGGGGTGATGAGGCCGGCGTTCAGGTCGACGTCGGTCCAGCTCTGGCCAACGGCCTCGCCCCTGCGAAGGCCACGGGTGCCGACGAGGTGGAAGAGGGCGTAGAGCCGATCGGATTCGGCCGCGTCCAGGAACGTGCCGAACTGCGCCGGTGTCCAGACCACTGAAGGGGTAGTGACCCTGGAGAGGGCGATGAGGCGGGCGCCGCACCGTCCTCCCCGTCTGGGTGGCGTGTGGGTCAGGCAAGCAGGGGCTGGCCGGCGGGGCGGTCAGGCTTCCAGTTACGGACCCATCTCGTTTCCGCCGACGCCCTGCTCTTTCAGTACTTGATTAACCGCGATAGCGGCTTCGTGTGCGTCTGCTGATTCACCGGCGTTGAGTGCCGCGAGGTAGTGCTCGCCGTGCTTTTCAGAGCGGCTCCGAGGACAACGCGCCGCACGTGATAAGCCAAGCGGCCCAGTCGGCCAGGGGGCCGCTCCCCCGCGGCCTCGTCGGGGGCGAACGGTTGTCCGCCGAGAGGCGAGACGCTGACCAGACGATCCCAACCGACAGGCTGGATCTCCGCAGGGGGCGGAAATCTGCCCAGATCGGAATCCACGGGGAGTGCCCGGTGCCACGCCTCGGGAGCCGACACCCGCCCCCACTCACGCCCCACCCGACGCAGCAGCCGCAGCTGCTCCTTGTCGAGCCCCGGCAGGACGGCCGACGTGCTCAGCGCGCCACACCGACCCCCCACCATTACTCTGCGCATGCGCCACATAGCAGAGTGTCTCCTATGGGTGCCTGTCCAAGCCGCAGCTTCGCGGCAACCTGCATCCCCCTCACCGAAGGAGCGTCGAAGCCTCGACGGCTGCCTCGCCGCTCACCGCGTTCGCGGCCCGTCGCCGTTACTCGTGGAGTTCCGGAGGAACAACCCATCCGGCCGTTAGCGCTCAGGCTCCGCGACGGGTACCGGTGAACCATGACTGGCACCTTCACCACCCGCACGATCAACATCACAACCGGCTCCACCGAGACCCTGCACGACCTCACGAACGCATGCTCCGCGTTCCTCCGAGAGGTGGCTCACGGGCGAAACGGACTGCTGAACATCTTCACCCCTCACGCGACGTCCGGCCTGGCCATCATCGAGACCGGCGCGGGCAGCGACGATGACCTGTTGGCGGCCCTCCGTGACGTTCTTCCCGCGGACGACCGCTGGCAACACCGCCACGGCAGTCCTGGCCACAGCAGCGCGCACATGCTCCCGGCTCTGGTCCCACCACACGCCACGTTGCCCGTAGTCGACGGTGAGCTGGAGCTGGGGACCTCGCAGTCCGTCGTACTCGTGAACACCGACCGGGACAACCCAGAACGCCAAGTCCGGCTGTCTTTCCTCAGCTGACCACACGACCCTGCACCTGGTCTTGGCCCCCTTGACGAGGCAATTCTTCAGCCGTCCACCCCAAGGTCTCCTGCGCCCAGATCGAACGTCTCGAAGAGCATGACCTTGGCCTCGCTCAGCGGGAGCCGCAGGGCCAGTTCCTCGGCCAAGCAGCTCAGCGACGGGAAGGCCCCTGGGTGAAGCGCGTGGTCATACCTCGCAGCTCTCCACGGTCCATTCGGACAGGAACTCCGAGCGCTCCAACAACTCCCCGACGACCGAGCCAGCCGTCCTCTGGCCAGGACCGCACTCAGACGGGCGAAGTCTGAAGCGATGCCCCGGGGCGGGTGCGGCATGGCACGCGACTGGCGGGGCGCTGAGCCCTTTCCGACCAGGAGCTCGCGCAGATAGGCGGCGTGGGCGGCCCCGGCAACAAGGTGGGCACAGGTCCCGGTGATCATGGAGTTGCGACGCTCTGTGACCACTGGGGAGATCTGTGCCCGTCCTTCCATCATGGCTGACCGACCCGCTCTGGGATCAATTCGTGGCACTGCTGCCCAAGCGCCCTGCGGTCGATCCGGCCCACCCGCTGGGTTGCCACCGCACCCGTATCAGCGACCGGATCGTGTTCGACAAGCTGCTCCAGCTCCTGCGGTTCGGCTGCTCCTGCCAGGCGGTCTCCGACACGACCTGCTCGGCGACCACGATCCGCAACCGCCGCAACGAGTGGATCCGGCTCGGCGTCTTCGCCCGGCTCAAACAGATCGCGCACGTCTGGCAGAACGCCTTCCACCGGCTCCGATCGGCGGTGGGCTCGGAAAGGGAGGCATGCTTCACCGGGCCCGGCGGCGTCGGCGTGGCGGAGACGGGAGCCCCGCCGAGCCGGGGGGCCTTTGGTGTCAGCGGCCGTGTTGTTGAGGCCGGATGAGGAGCAGGGCGATGTCGTCGTTGCGGGGGGCGGACCGTTGGGCGTGGTGGATGAGGGTGTCGGCGAGGGCGTCCAGGGTCTGGCCCTGGGCCTGTGCGAGCTGGGCGGCGAGGTCGGCGGTGGCGTCCTCGATGTCGATGCCGGGGGTTTCGACGAGCCCATCGGTGTACAGGGCAAGCACGGCCCCGGGCGGTAGGGGGATGTCGGTCTCCGGGTAGTCGGCGGCGGGGTCAATGCCGAGCAGGAGCCCGGGCGTCAGCGGAAGGATCTCAGTGTGTAGGTCGGGGTGGCGCAGGAGTGGGGGCGGGTGGCCGGCGGTGGCCAGGCAGGCGCGGTGGCGTGCCAGGTCGAGCTGGACGTAGAGGCAACTGGTGAACAGGCCGGGGTCAAGGTCGGTGAGCAGGCGGTTGGTGCGGGCGAGGACTTGGCCGGGCGATGCGCCGGCGGTGGCGTGGACGGCGGTGCGGACCTGCCCCATGAGGGCGGCGGCGTTCACATTGTGGCCTTGGACGTCGCCGATTGCTGCGGCGGCGAGGTCGGTGTCGAGATGAATGAGGTCGTAGAAGTCCCCGCCGACGTCGATGCCGTGAGCGGTGGGGAGGTAGCGGGTGGCGACGTCCAGGCCGGGGACGCGGGGCAGTGCTTGGGGCAGCAGGCTGGCTTGCAAGCTGTGGGCGAGAGCCTGATTGGCGTCGTAGAGGCGGGCGCGGTCCAGGGCCTGGGCGATCAGCCCGGCGGTCGCGGTGAGGACAGCTCGTTCCTCGGGCGTGAAGGAATGCGGCCGGTCGTACGCGAGGACCAGCGAGCCGACGGGGCGGCCGGAGGTGATCAGGGGCAGGAAGGCCCAGGCGGCCTTGCCGTCCTGCAGGACGGCGGGGGGATGAGCGCGCTTGAGGTCCGCGAAGGTGGCGTAGAAGCTGGGGACGCCGCTGGTCAGGACACGCACGGCAGGGGTGTTGGAGGCCAGGGGGGTGCCGTCGAAGCGGTCCATGAGTTCGGCGGGGTAGCCGCGGTAGCCGATGATTCGCAGCCGGCCCTCCTCGGCGATCATCAGGGCAAGGGCTTGGGCCTCGAAGGCGGTCGGGACCAGGTCATCGATCCGGGCGATCACGTCCATGACCCCGACGGCCTCGGTCAGCGTGGCGGCGAGGTGCATCAGGAGGTGGTGGGCGGTCGACCGACCCGGTGCGGCCGACGGTGCGGGGTGCAGAACCTCTGACGTCTCCGAGGCAGGGGACGGGGAAGCCGGGGCGATGCGGACGCTGATGCCGGAGACGTCTGGGTAGAGGTGGAAGGCCAGCCACCGGTCCGGTGGGCGCAGGGCGGTGAAGGAGGTGGCCTTCTGGCTGAGCACCGCAGCCCGGTAGCGGTCTTCGACGACTGGGTCGTCCAGCCACGGCAGGACCTGCCGTGGCAGGACGCCCAGCAGGTCGACGGCGCTGGCGCCGAGGAGGTCGGCGGCGGTGGTTGTGATGAAGGTGATCCGGCCGTCAAGGTCCAAGGTGCAGCATCCTCCGGGCAGGCGCTCGGCGAAGTCCGCCGCTGCCGCCTCCTGGGTCGGCCCGCGAGCGCGGGCACGCAGGGGGGCCAGGACCTGCGGCTCGGACCCGGGCAGCATCGGGTGGCCGCTGTCGGCGGCCTGCCGCAGGAGAAGGCCCAGGCGGCGGCAGGAGGTACGGACCGCGTTGCGTTCGTGTCGGGTCAGCGGCGATGGATGCGAGCTGGGCCACCGCACCACCAGGGCGCCCCAAGCGGTGGTGCCGGTGGTGATCGGGGCAGCGGCCGCCGAGAAGGGGTAGGGGAGCGCGAGTGCCATCTGCGGGTAGTGGCGCGCCATCTCTTCCTGGCCGCCTATCCACACCAGACGCCGCTCGCGCACGGCGTCGGTCGCCGGGGTGCGGGCCGCAAGCGGCACCTGCGTCCAGTGCGCGGCGATCTGCCGGGGAACCCCCCTCAGCACCGCCAGCCGCAGCACCCGCTCGCCTGGCGGCAGCAGGTATACCAGGGCCCCGGAAGCGTCTGTCTCCCGCATGAACTGGTCCAAAGCGGCGCAGAGTAGATGCATGTCCGAGCCTGTGCCAGTGCCGGAGCCGACAAGGTCCCTCATGCTCTCACCCTCCCGAGCGGCACCAGGCAGGAATCCCTCCAGGCGCCTGAAGCGGCATCTGGCCGCCTCCGCGCTGATGCCCAGGCCAGCACCGATCTGCGCCCAGCTCGCCCCGGTTCGTCGGTCCGCCAACACCGCACAGCGCACCAGCTGCCCGGCCAACCCGGGCACCTCCGCCACGGCGGCAACATGGCAGCCCTCCGCTCCTCGCCCCGGGCGCGAGTCGCTCGCCTGCTGGGTTGCGGCCTGCACCTGCGTCAGGAGATCCGCTTCCGCGAACACCAGCGCCTGCCGCGCCTCCGCCGTCGCCTGCCAGCGACGCCTGGCTCGCCAGGCCGCCTGCCGATGCGCCTGACGGCAATACCGCCGACCCGGGCCTGCCGACTCCGGCAGTGGAGCTCCGCACCAGCCACACCGATCGTCATCCACATACCGATCGTCGCCCATATAGGGGCAATATGCTCTACTGCCGTGACGACGTGCTGCACACGTCCACCGGGGCGGTGGCGGCCGTACCTATACGCCGGCAGGCATACGTACCGATCATGTCGGCATCAAGATGCCCAAACTGCTGCACTCGGACGCTGCGTAGATCGGCACTCGCTCATGGGCGGCGGTGCGGGCGGTTGTCCCAGCGGTGGGTCGTCCACGCCCTGCGGAGCAGGCTACGGACGGTGATGATCGTATCGGCGAGGTCGAAGAACGCGTCGATGACCGCGACACGGCGTTCGTAGCATCGGGCGAGCCGGTAGAAGGCGTTCTGCCAGGCGTGGGTGTGCTCGACGTGCCACCGCTGACTCGCCTGGATCGGCGCCTTCTCGATTCTCCGCCGCCTTCACCGCTACGGCGCGTGAGGAGGAGCCGCCTACGCATCTGTATTTCCATGTGGCGCGGATTCTGCAGGGCACGGTGGGAATCCCGGAGACGGGCGGGATATACCGCGTGGCGATCGATGACGTCAGCGCTTGGACCATGGGCGACTCCGACCACTGAATCCACTGCTGCGCGCTGAGGAAGCTCCCGGCGCGCGGTGAGGGTCCGACCGGCGCCTGCCGGTCGAACCCTCGCTGTTGTTTTGGTGGCGGTTTGCGCCTGCCCGTCGGTCAGACGGCGGCAGGGGCGCCGAGCATCGCGGAAGCCTGTTGGAACGGGCTGAGGGCCCGCCTAGGCGCGGTGGTGTGGGGAGGGCCGGGGCAGGTGAAGCCGAGTTGGGTCATGGCCCGGAGGATTTCGCCGGCGCTGAAATCGCGGCGGTCCTGGCGTGTGATGACCTGCCCGACCTGCTTGACGGGGTAGGTGCGGCGGCCGATGATCACGGACTCGCCGATGACCTGTTCGGGCTTGATGCCCTTCATGGATTCCAGGACGCCGCTCTTGGTGAGGTCGAACGGGAAGCGGGCGATGACACAGCGCATGATGCCTCACAGGGAGAAGAATGAAGGGGAATGGTTTCGCCGCGGTGAGGCGGTTCAGTGGGCAAGGGCGAGGACGCCCGGAGCGCTGCCCTGCTCGTCGACGACCGGCAGGGCACCGGGCCGGCGGCCGCGAATCGCGTGCTGGGCTTCGGCGATCGTGGTAGCGGGTGAGGTGAACGGCCCGCGGTTGTCGAGAATGTCGCGTAGCTGGACCCGGTCCGTGTACGCGGGGCTGTCACGGACCGCGGCGAGCTGGGCCTGGGTGACCAGTTGGGTGCACAGGCCGTCGTTGTCGCAGACGAGCAGGTGCTCGGTGCGGGCACTGGTCATGACGGCCAGGGCGACTTCGATGGTCATGTCGTCGCAGACCTGCGGTCCGGCCGTGTCCATGGTGTCGGCCACTGTCCTGTGCGCGGGGGTGGCGCTCGCCGGGCGGGGTTGCATCTGAACCAGTGCCAAGATGTGCCTCCTGCAGAGATGGGCCAGTTTCCTGATCAAGGGTTCTAGGCCGCCGCGTCGAAGGAGGACTGCCGCACGATCGTGCGCCGGGCAGTCGAAGCGGGGCTGCGTCGACCGCGGGAGGCCGCGCTGCGGCTGCGCTGACGTCGCTCGGCCACCGGCGTGGTGATCGTCACGGGAATGCCGGAGGGGGTCTGGGCGCCGGTGATCCGGCTGAGTGCCTCCTCGCCCGAGCGGACCTGAGTGGTCTGCGGCACGATGCCGGCGGCTGCCATGAGGCGGCTCATGTCGCGGCGCTGGTTGGGGGTGACCAGAGTGACGACGCTGCCGGACTCGCCGGCCCGCGCGGTACGGCCGCCGCGGTGGAGGTAGTCCTTGTGGTCGGTCGGCGGGTCGACGTTGACAACGAGGTCGAGATTGTCGACGTGAATACCGCGCGCCGCGACGTTCGTCGCGACGAGCACAGTGACATGCCCGGTCTTGAACTGGGCCAGGGTCAGGGTGCGCTGCGGCTGCGACTTCCCGCCGTGCAGGGCGACGGCCCGCACCCCGCTGTTCAGCAGGTCCTGCGTCAGCCGGTCGACGGCGTGCTTGGTGTCCAGGAACATGATCACCCGGCCTTCGCGGGCCGCGATCTCGGTCGTCGTACGGTGCTTGTCGGCGCCGTGGACATGCAGTACGTGGTGCTCCATCGTGGTGACCGCCCCTGCGGACGGGTCGACGGAGTGGACGACCGGGTCGGTGAGGTAGCGGCGGACCAGGAGGTCGACGTTGCGGTCGAGGGTGGCGGAGAACAGCATCCGCTGGCCCTCGGGGCGGACCTGGTCCAGGAGTGCGGTGACCTGGGGCATGAAGCCCATGTCGGCCATCTGGTCGGCCTCGTCCAGGACGGTGATCGCGACCTGGTTCAGCCGGCAGTCTCCCCGGTCGATGAGGTCCTTGAGGCGGCCCGGCGTCGCGACGACGACTTCGGCGCCACTGCGCAGTGCACTGACCTGCCTGCGGATCGGCATTCCGCCGACGACGGTGGCCAGGCGCAGCCTCACCGAGCGGGCGTAGGGGGTGAGAGCGGCGGTCACCTGCTGTGCCAGTTCACGCGTCGGCACGAGGATCAGGGCCAGCGGCTGGCGGGGCTCGGCGCGCTGTCCGGCGGTGCGGGCCAGCAGGGCCAGGCCGAAGGCGAGGGTCTTGCCTGAGCCGGTGCGCCCGCGACCGAGGACGTCGCGGCCCGCGAGGGTATTGGGCAGGGTCGCGCCCTGGATCGGGAATGGGACGCGCATGCCTTGCGCGGTGAGCGAGGCCAGCAGCTGCTCGGGCATGTCGAGGTCGGCGAAAGCCTCGACGGCGGGCAGCGCGGGAGTGATCGTCTTGGGCAGGGCGAACTCGCCCGAGGCCGCCGCGGGCCGCCGGCCGCGGCCGCCTGGGCGGCTCGGCCCTCCGGAACGGCTCGGGGCGGGCGTGCCGAAGCGGTTGGCCCGGTGCGAACCGGCGCCGGAGCCGAAGGCGGGACCGCCGGTACGGCTGCGGGAGGAGCGGTTGTTCGTACGTGAGGGGTTCATTCAGAACCTTCCTTGATACGGCACGTATCAAGGAATTCTCGCAGCAGAAGAACAGCGCGGGGAATCACAAGAACGAGCCGAACGAAATGCGAAAGCAGATCTGGCCCGCGGTGAATCCGGTGCAAGTGCAGGCGATGAAATGGGTGACGTCATGCGGACGTGAGATCCCGGACGTCTACGGGTGCATCTTCAAAGAGGTCCGCATTCCTGGAGAGGGATCTGCGGGCGTCGTTGCCCCACAGGGAAGCCCCGGGGAATGCCCGTAGCTGGGGCCCGCACCCCGAGGGATGCGGGCCCCAGCTACGAAGTGCGCGTCAGCGTCAGGCGGGAACGATGTTCTCGGCCGTCGGGCCCTTCTGGCCCTGCGCGATGTCGAAGGTGACCTTCTGACCTTCGAGCAGCTCACGGAAGCCCTGAGCGGCGATGTTCGAGAAGTGGGCGAACACGTCAGCGCCGCCACCGTCCTGCTCGATGAAGCCGAAACCCTTGGCCGCGTTGAACCACTTCACAGTGCCAGACGCCATGTCATATCTCCTTGTGGGGCAGTACGCCGGAACCCGCAATCCACGGATACCGGGTCGCCGCGATGATGCCCCGCCCGGAGATGACCGGAAATACAAAACGCTCCCCGCGGCTAAAAATGCCGACGAAAGGCGTTGAAGTTTTTGGGAACCACGACTGCAACTGAGATCGACAGTAGCATGCGGTAGCGGCCTGCGTACGGTAAATAATTCCGCTCTGCCCGTTGCAGTAAACACACTGTCCGCGCGGCACATTAAACTCTCGTCTCGCGGTCATAGATATTGATCCACCCGGAACGCGGCGTTCCAGGAAGAGCGGTCGTCGTTTATACGGCGGCCCATCAGCCCGTATAAGGGTCCCGACGCAGATCAGCGCAGCGCTGCTGCGCGGCGCTCTCACGAGTGCCCCAGATCCCACCACCATGGACTGAGACTGAAGGCGGCCGACGCCCACCGTTCGTGCGAACCAGTCGGACAGCAGGACCTGCCCGGGGCAGCAGTGCGCTCCGCGCGCGGGCTGATCGCCGTACGGTGGGCGAACACGTCCGAGCCGCCACTGTCCGGGCGGTGAAGCCGCAGCCGTTCTGCGCGTCAAACCACTTCACAGTTCCCGCGGCCCTTGCCTCACACCTTCCTGCCGATGAAGCGTCCTACGATATGCGGCAGACGGAGGCGATCACCCTGGCTCCTCCGCCGCAGCAGAACGCCCACGACGAAGATGTGGGCGAAGGGAACATCCTGGTCAAGGCAGTTGACCCAGAAGCCACGCGTCAGCCCGCGGTCGTCGGGTTCTCTGATTCGGCGGCGTGGCGGTATTCGGCGTTGATGCGCTGGGCTTCTTCGAGCTGGTCCTCGAGGATGATGATGCGGCAGGCGGCCTCGATGGGGGTGCCCTGGTCGACGAGTTCGCGGGCGCGTGCGGCGATGCGCAGCTGGTAGCGGGAGTAGCGCCGGTGGCCGCCCTCGGAACGCAGCGGGGTGATCAGGCGGGCTTCTCCGATGGCGCGGAGGAAACCTTGTGTGGTACCGAGCATCTCGGCGGCCCGGCCCATCGTGTAGGCAGGGTAGTCGTCGTCGTTGAGACGGCCGAACGAGTCGTCTGCTGTCATTTGCACCTCTCTGTGGAACGCGTGGAGGGGCTCGGGTGCCGTACGGCACCCGAGCCCCGAAGGAACTGCTACACCATCTGCCGACCCTGATACTGCGCCGGCCTTCTATTTCCGCTGACCCGACCTGGAAGTTGTCGGGGGTGCGGGGATCGCGGTTGCTTGACCGGAGACCACCTCGCTATCGATGTCCTGCGGTACCCGGGCTCAAAACTTCCACCCGGGCGATCCTGATGGCGCCTGGCTCCTCCGTTCTTCCCTCTGGGATCGTCACTTACCTACTGCTGGTACTGCTCTCCTGCGTACTGCTCTGTGGCCTGTGCCAGCGCCACTTTTCGACAGCCAGCCCCGTCGCCCGTCCTGCATCTGCTCTGGCTTAGAACCCCACTGTCGAACCTCCCGGTGCGCGCGTCCGCAGCCGACGCCTTCACCGAGGTGCTGCTCACTGACTTCACTGCTGCGTACTGCACTTGCGGGTACTGCTCACGGCGGCCCCTGATCACTGCGGGCCACCCGGTCCGGTCGCCAGTCCCGTCGCCGTCCTGCAACAACCCTGGCTTCGGAACTCCACCACCGCACCGTCCTGCGAACTGCAACTGCGGTTACTGCTGCCCGGCAGTTCGTCTCTGCCGGGCCCTGCTGTCTCTCTGGGCTACGAGAGAAACCATAGCCACACCACCACCCAATGTCTACTCCGGCTGACATAGATTTCCGTACCCGGGCGGAGAGATAGTCGGCCTCGGTCACGGAACGGGTGTGCGGCGGCCCCGCTCCAGCCAGGCTCGCCCGCTCCGACCAGCGCCGTTACGCGCAGCCTCGACGCCGCGAACACCGCATTCGCCACGTCTGGCCATGCGGATGATCGCTCAGGACACGCGCGGGCTCGTGCGGTTGACACACCGCAGGCCGGGCACAAGCGCCGCCAGATAGGACCTGCGTGACGATCCAGAGACCAGGGTGGCCTGATGAACACAATGAGCGTCAACGTGGCAACTGCCCTCTCCACGGCATGCATTGCCAGCGCGCGCCGGAGCGCCCGGGATTTCCTCGCAGGTCACGATCTTCGCCGAACCTCATTTGGGACAAAGGGGCCGCTGGTTCAAACTCGAACCCGCCACGGCTGACTGCTGTCTGCTCTTGACCGGCAAGGCTCCGGCCGCGCCGCGGTCTCAGTTCTGGTCCCATCCACCGGTGTCCGGGATCGTTGAGGAACCCACCTGCCGACCTCTCCGCTCCAGGCCGGCACGCCCACCGACCCACCTCGGATCCCTGATGAACATTTGGAAGGTGTGTTGGCTCGGCCGTCTTCGATGGGGCCTGGATGCGTGAGCGATGCGTGAGCGGACGTGCTGACATGGCGCACACAACCTTGGACCGGCCAGCATGCGACATGCCTCTGACTAGGCATTTCTGGACCAGCGTGGAAGCTGGCGGAAGTCCCGGCAGGGCCCTGCCGGGACTTTTAATCCGTTGGTTGTGGGTTCGAGTCCCACACGGCCTACTCCTGGCAAGAGGGGGGTTGTGCCCCCCCTGACCTGCTAAATCAGAGAAGCCCCCGATCGTTCGGGGGCTTCTCTCGTTGTCCGTCATGTCCGTTTCTTCGCTCGTGGCTCGCCCGAAGTGCGAGCGCACTGTTCTGGCGGCCCGACGGTGCCGAACGGGACGTGTCGGGGAAGGTCCTTCTCGGCGGCGCCGCGAACGGGAGCGGCTGATCGTCTCGGCGACTACGATCTGTTGCCGCCGTAGCAACGAACGTCGACCGCCCGTGGATGCGGTGCAACGTCGACCGGTACGCCCTCGACCCGAAGACCGGCGCCGTCGTCGCCCCTGTCGAACTGAAGAATCGCAACTGAGCGAGACCCTGATCGACGTGTGCGGTCGCTGGTACCAGCGGCACGTGATCGAGGGCTTTCCGCCGCCCGCCGACGGGCTGGAGACGACGAAGGAACTCCTCGGCCGCCTCTGGAAGGCGAAGCCGGACGAGGTCGTCGAGGTGCCCAGCACCAAGGCGGAGAAGCTGCGCAAGCGGCGCGCGTCGCTGATTGAGCAGATCAAGGAGCTGGATCAGCAGCGGACCTTGATCGAGAACGAGATGCGGCTGACCTCGGAGACCTCCGAGGTCGCGAAGTGCGGCAAGAGCACCGCCTGGTCGTGGAAGCAGAACGGCCCCTTCGCGGCGAAGCGGTTCCAGGAAGAGAACCCCGAACTCGCCGCCCAGTACGCGACCACCGAGTGATGTGCCCAACGTCGCGAATTGTCAACGGCCCTCTGCGTCTACCTCTGATCTTGGCCAGTGCTCCGCCCTTCAGGACTCTGCTGAGGAATGCGTGATTCGGGTGGTCAGGCCGCGAGCATCAGAGCTTCGAGGCGGGAGGTGCGGGTGCCGCCGAGTGGGGTGCCGGTCAGCCATCGGTCGATGCGGATGAGGTTGAGTGCGGTGGAGGCGAAGACGTGGCCGAGGCGGGTCGCGGGTAGATCGCGGTAGCGGGTACGGCGCAGGCCGGTGACACGGACGGCCCGGGAGATCGTGCCTTCGACCCCGGCCCGGATCGCGTAACGGTTCTTCCAATTGTCGGTCTCCTGGGCCTGGCGGACGGCTTCGAGGGCCTCGTGCCGTTCGCGGGGCAGGAAGGTGATGCCCCTGCCCCGGCGGCCGGACGGGGGCTTGGTGCATGCCGTCTGCTTCGGGCAGGGGCGGCAGTGCTCGGCGGAGAAGAACACCTTGAGGACCGGAGTGCCGTTGCGGTGGTGTTTCTGTTCCCACCACTCGAAACTTCGGTGCCCGCCGGGACAGATGGCGCTCTCGTTGTCCCAGTCGATGGTGAAGTCGGCGCGGGAGAAGCCCTGATCCTCTCGGGACTGGCGGCTGCTGTCGTGCGGGGCCGGGCCGAGCAGTTCCATACCCCGCTCGGTCGCGGACAGGAACAGGGCGGCAGTGGTGTAGCCGGCATCCACGACATGCACGTGCGGCAGCAACTCCCGTTCTGCGAGCGTTTGGTGGACCGGTTCGGTCATCTCCGTGTCGGCCACCACGGCATCGGTGGTGGCCACCTGCGTGATCACGTGCGGCGCATCCGGCTCGCAGGTCTCGGTCAGATGCGCCTTGTAGCCGGTCCAGCCCGAGCCGCGCTTGATCCCGTAACGGGCATCGGTGTCATAGGGCGAGCACAACCGGTGATGAACCGGCGGGAGATCCTTGCCCTCCCGCCAGCGCACCCCTCTCGTCGCGGTGGTACTGCTGGACCCAGGAGACCCGCAGGACCTGCACCGCCTCGATCTCGCGCAGCCAGTCCGGAGCCGCGGGGGCGTAGACCGCGTCCAGCAGGACGAACCCGTCCCGTCCGACCTGCTCAGACCACTGTTCACGGACCTCTTCGCCCTTGGGGAAGCGGTAGGCGTCCACGCGCGGCCCGTAGCGCTCGGCCCACTCGGGTGTGACCAGGCCGGACAGCCATGCCGGGGCGGCGACCGCCAGCGCTTCCAGTGCGGCCCGCAGCGTCTCGCCGACGAACTCCATCCTGTTCAGCGTCCGCACCGCCGCCAGCACGTGCGTGGAATCGGTCCGCTGCCGGCCACCGGCCTTCAGCAGGTCCAGCCCGCGCAGGCGTTCCAGCACCAGCTCCAGCGTCGTCTGTTCCAGTCCGTGCTCGATGAGACGGGAACGGAACAGGCTCAGCACGGAGGCTTCGAACCCGGGATCGTCCAGCTCCAGGCCGAGCAGAAACTTCCAGTCCATCCGGGCCCGCACCTGGTCAGTGGCCTGCCGATCGGTCAGCCCCTCCGCGTACTGCAACACCGACACCAAAGCCAACGCCCCCGGCGAGACAGCCGGGCGTCCCCGGACGGCAAACGCCCCTGCGAACGCCTCGTCCTCAAACAGCGGGCCCAACGCCTCCCGGATCCGCACCGCCATCGTCCCCTTCGGGAACGCTGCCCGCACCACCCGGGCCGTCAGCTCCGGCACCCCATGATCAGCCCGTGGCTCCAGTGACATCTCTCGGCCCTCCCGCTCACGCCATAACAATCGTGGAGGACCAACGACCCAGCCCTGCTCGAATCACGCATTCCTCAGCAGAGTCCTTCAGGGCGGGGGTGAAGGCCATCTTTGGCCCGGAGGCGCGGAGTGCCGGAGTGCTCTTCGTCTCCGGGGTGAGGTCAGACGGGACGCTGTTGGTTTTCGATGTACTGCTTGACGACGGTCAGGGGTGCGCCGCCGCATGATCCTGCGAAGTAGGAGCCGGACCAGAAGTGTCCGCCCCACAGGTACCGGCGGACATGCGTGGTGTACTCCTGGCGGAGCCGCCGGGAGCTGACGCCCTTGAGGGAGTTGACCAGCTTGGAGAGCTGGACTTTCGGCGGGTAGTGCACGAGCAGGTGGACGTGGTCCTGTTCTCCGTTGAACTGCTTCAGTTCGGCCTCGAAGTCGGCGCAGACCTCCCGCATGATCTCCTCGGTGCGGGTCAGCATGGCGTCGGTAAACGCGTTCCGCCTGTACTTCGTAACAAAAACCAAGTGAACGTGCAGGTTGTAGACAACATGGCGACCGGTTCTGACATCGGGATGTGTGGGTTCCAGCGTGGCGACATAATCCAATGTTAGGTTTCGATCGCGAGTCAAGACACCCTGGTGAAGCGGCAGTTCGGGCACCGTGCCCGGCTTGCACTGTCACACGCCGAAGTGTTGAAGACCGATGACCAGGCGCACGCGGCCCGCACCCTGTGGAACCTGCTGCACGCCTGGTGGCAGATGCTGCCGAAGGAGAAGCGGACTCTCGCCAACGCGGATGCCGCGATCCGGCAGGCCCGCGAGGACATCGACTTCCTGGCCGTCCTTCCCGCGCAGGCCGCGCAAGCGGTGCTCAAGACGTATGTCCGGGCGTGGAAGAACTGCTGGGAGGGCCGCGCCGACGCCCCGAACTTCAAGGGCCGTCTCCGCACCGTGATGTCCGTGGACATCCCGCAGGGCCGCGACCTGAACATCACCCGCGTGCATCGCCGGTGGGGGCAGGTCAACCTTCCCAAGGTGGGCCGGGTCCGCTTCCGCTGGACCAAGGACCTGCCCGTGGGCAAGCACGCCACCACGGAGAACCGGATTACCGGGGCCCGACTGGTCAAGGACGTGCTCGGCTGGCACATCACCTTCCGTGTCCAGACCTTGGAGGCCGGGCCCGAGCCCCACCAGGGGCCGGAAGTCGGCATCGACGTGGGCGTCAACGTGCCCATCGCCCTGTCGGACGGGCAGACGTATGAGCACGGCGAGTGGCTGACGGAGAAGGAGAAGGCCAAGCTCCTGCATCTGGATCAGCGCGCCGCCCGGCGTAAGCAGCACCGCAAGCCCGGCGAGCGCACCAGCCGCCGGCTGCACCGCACCTACGACCAGATCGCAGGACTCCGCGCGAAAGCCAAGCGCCGGGCCCTGGACTGGCAGCACCGGACGACCACCGCCATCGCCCGCACCTACGGCACGGTCGTGGTCGAAGCACTCACCATCACGAACATGGTCAAATCCGCCAGAGGAACCATCGAAGAGCCGGGGAAGAACGTCGCCCAGAAATCTGGGCTGAACCGCTCCATCAGCGGGGAGGCGTGGGGCCGGACGGTCACCATGCTGACGTACAAGACCGCCAGGCTGGGGGGCACCCTGCACAAGGTTCCCGCCCCCGGAACTTCCCAACGCTGCTCGGCGTGCGGCATCACCACGCCCGGCAGCCGGGAGAGCCAGGCCGTGTTCGTGTGTAAGAACCCGGACTGCGGCTGGTCGGGTAACGCCGACCACAACGCAGCCTGCAACGTCTTGCACCTGTACCGGATGGGCCTCGCGCTCATCCCGGCTGCCGGGAGGGCAGTCGTCAGGCGCGCGCAGCGCGTCAAGCCCGCTACCGCAAGGTAAGCAGGAATCTCCCGGCTTCAGCCGGGAGAGCACTTCAACAGCCGCATCTCACGTTGCTGCCGCCGTTCGCGTACCGGCCCTCGTGCCCGGCTGGTGTGTGGACGTCACCACCACCCAGACCTGCCGGACCATCTCCCAGAGGCTCAAGATCGCCACGGTGAAAGTCGCCGAGGACGGCGACAGGGAGAAGGTCTCGTTGCAGCTCACCCCGGCAGGAGTGTGACCACGGCATTGCGAGGCTCCGCCGCCAGGCGCTCACCGGGCAACCCCCTCGGGGGCGTACTCCACGACCTTGACCGGCGTACCCGGTCCATCGAGCACCAGCCCAAGCCACGCCCCGTGGCGGGCCGAAGCGACCACGGCCCGCCGGGTCCGGAAGGGCAGCCAGGTCCCGCCCCGGCCGCCGTGGTGGTCGTCACCGACCACCACGGCCGCGCCACATGGCTCCTCGACCCCCCCGCTGCCGGCACCGCCTGTCATCAGTGCCATCGCGGTCGACCGTGAGCGGGGTGAGGACGGGCCGCTGACCGTCACCGGCGCCACTGTGACGGTGCGGGTGTGGCGTACCCGGCCGGTCCTCGGTCTTGGGGCTGCTGCCCGCCGTACCCGCTGCCGGCGTCGACGTCCACCTCACAGCAACTTTGGCGGATCGAGGCTAAATCCTGGTGTTGCCGCCTTTGTTGACGACGCTCGCATTCTTGCAGTGGCCCCAGGTGACCTTATTCTTCTTGGTCCAGCCGCCCCACTTGATCAGTGAGACCTTGCCTGAGTATCCGGTTCCGTACTTGTTGTTCTTGAAGATGTTGCCGCTCCCGCAGGCCTCGCCTTTTGACGGGTCGTACCACTCGCTGAACATGGCGTAGGTGCCGGACTTGGTGAAGGTGTTTCCGCTCACCGTGTTTTTGCTGCTTCGGTCTCTGATCCGTACGGGGTCACCGCTGATGGATGAGAATTTGTTGCTGGTGACGATGCTGCCCGAGGTCCTGACCAGGTAGACCCCGTGCATCTTTCCCTTGTTGCTCAGATTGGAGAAGTTGTTCTTCTTGATCACGATTTTGGAGGAGTTCAGAACGTGGACCCCGCCGAAGCCGTCGGAGCCCCTGAGATTCTTGAACGTGTTCCCGGTGATCGTGACGTTCGAGACGTTCTTGAGACGGATCGCGTTCTGATGGCCGGAGAAGGTCTTACCACTGATGGTGAATCCACCGGGACCGCCATCGATGCAGAGCTGGTAGTCGCCCTTGGGGCATTTGACCTGCCCCGGATACTTGGCAGCAGCTGCCGTACCGGCGGCGGCCGGGGTCGTCCCCGCGGTCCCCAGAGCGGCCACTATGGTGACGGCCGCGAGAGTAGTGCGAGCAGCCTCTATGCGCATGATCAGCATCCCTTCACGGTTCGTGTTTCAGGCAGGCCCGTACGCCCGGAGGTTTCACCGAGAAGCAGCCGGGTGTCCATGCTGTGCGTGTCGCTCCGTACAGATCCTGGCCGCAGGGCCGGGGAAGCTCAAGCCCCAAGGCGCCTTGCCTTAGGCTCAATGCAGTTGCTGGTTATGGGCCGGGCTTCACTGCGACCTCTTGGAAGGGGTCAGGTCATGGCTGCGGTCTGCGCATGCGGCGAGTACTTCAACGTCGATGACACCGGCGAACTCTGCTTGAACCCGGGCACGATGGGCCTCCGGAAGGTCGTCCAGTTCAGTACGCCCGGGACCTTTAAGTTCACGAAAACGGATTCCCCCTGGCCGGCCCGCGTATCGGAAGACGGGTCCTGGATACATCCGGATGTCGTGTCTCGTGAGTTCGACCGGATCATGCGCTGGACCGACCTGCCGCATCACGGGCTGGACCGACCGGCCGCCGATCAACCTCCGCGACCTCCGGCACTGTGCGGCCGGCCTCGTCAAGGCGGGTGGAGGCGACATCCATGACGCGATGGTGAAGTTGCGGCACTCCAAGGTGGTGCTCACCGCGGACACTTACACGCCCTTGTTCACCGAGTACGCACAGTCACTGGTGGAACGGTCGGCGGCTGCTGTTCCCCGGGCGCGGAGGCGTATGGCCGCGCCGGAACCGGCCGAGGAATAGCGTGGTCATCCGGGCGGGAGAAGGGTTCTGGCTCGCCCGTGGCTCGCCCGTACGTCCTGGCAGTGCCTGACACAGAGCGGCAGCATCTGACAGGACGGGCAAGGTGAGGGCGCGTCAATCACGTGGCTGACCTGCATATCCTGACAGGCGTCGGCACGAGTCCCACACGGCCTACCGATCACAGGTCGAGGAGGAATCCTCTGACCTGCGGCTTAGCGCCTCGGGTGGCTTCGGCCGACCGAGGCGCTTCGCCGTACCCGGCCTCTTGCGTGAGCGGATGGTTCCGCAGCAGGTGCTGTGGACGCCCCGCCGCCCTCCCCGTCTGGGTGGCGTGTGCTCGGCGAGGATGTCGCGGCCGGCCTCGCTCTTGTGGATCTCGTCGACGCTGCCGAACCGGGCCTCGGAGTAGTCGAGTTCCAGGAAGGCGGCGGCCTGCCGTACCGACGTCTCGTCGGGACCCTCGATCTCCAGGAACGCGGGGAGGTCGGGCCGGGTGTCGAAGTTGAAGGCGACCTCGCCCAGGCGTCGCCCCTCGCGGTAGTTCTCCTGGTAGCGGACCTCGGTGAGGCAGGGGGGATCGTCCAAGCGAGAGCCCCTACCTCCACGGCTCGTGTCGGTGGGCGTCCCTGGTTACAGCCCGCAGGAGCCGCGGTCGAGGTGGAAGTATCGGGCGTTGGCCCAGCGGCACAGCCGGATACCGACGATGACTCCGACGATTGTGACCAGGGCGGGCAGGTATCCGCTGGCGACCTGGATGATCGGGATTGCAGGGCACCCACCTGAGATCGCCCAGCCCGTACCGAACAGCACCGCGCCGGGGATCACGCCCCTGTGGATACGCCCTGGCGTGCGGCGGACCCGCAGCAGAGCGAACGCGCACACGATGATCACCACGGCGCCGGCGAAGGAGAGGAGCATGCGCAGGTCCTGGAAGGTGAACATGTGGTTCAGCTCGGCGTAGTCGCCGAAGCCGATGTTGGTGACGGTATAACCGAGGGCCAGTCCGGTGATGATGTTGGCCAGCAGAATCGCGCCCCGGGTACGCATCAGATCACCTTCCACAGGAGGAACGACACCAGGATGGCGGTGCCGAAGAACACGGCGGTCGCGACGATGCTGACCGGGCGTAGACGGCCGCAGCCGTTGAGACCGTGGCCGGAGCTGCACCCACCGGCCAGCCGAGTGCCAAAGCCGACCAGCACGCCTCCCACGAACAGCAGGGCGATCATGGTGGTCGGATTGGCGGTGACCAGGTTCCGGAAACCCGGGCCCATGTCGTAGCGGAGGTGGAACCGCCCGGAGGTGACCGCGGCGATCAATCCGCCGAGGAAGATCGATATCAGCAGGGCAGCCTGGGTGGCCAGTGGGGCCGGGCGCAGGCTCGTGGCCGCGGGGCTCTCGCTCACCGCTGGTTCGGTATCCGCTTCGAGTGGCTGTGAATTCCCGTGCGGAACCTGCGGCAGGGCGGACGCGCCGGTGCCGAAGTGCTCCGCCGTAGCTGCGGCGAGCGCCTCAACGAGAGCTTGATCGTCGGCGAACTCCTCGTCCATCTCCTCGAGGTGGCGTTCGCGGCGCCAGTGCAACACGCGATCCCACGCGGACGACACCCCGAAAGACCGATCGGTGATGAGGGTGTAGTTGATGGTGACCAGAGCGAGCCCGATAGCGCCCGCCCACCAGGGCCAGTAGGTACTCATGCGGGTCCTCTCATCCAATCGGCGAATCGAGCCAACCAGCCGCGCTTCGAGCTGGGGGCTTGCCGCGCTCGTCGAGCGAGGCTGGTTGAAGGTTCGGGAATTTGTGGGGGCGGTGACGGTTGGTGATGCCAGGCAGGTGCTGGCGGAGATGTCGCCCCGAAGTGTGCCGTGGCCCCCGGTGTCACGGTTCCGGTTTCTGACTGCTCATATGGGTGGGGCGGCGCTGGCTGGGACCAGGGCGCGGCCTCCGGTGACCACGGATCGGACTGTGGTGGCGGGGCCTGCCGGGGTACCTCCCCTGGGTTGGCGGCGCCGGACCGGTCCGCCTCGGCGACGTCTTCGAGGTGTCGCGCGCGGGCTCCGTTGGGCAGCAAGCTGATTGGCACGCGCTCGCCGGTGAGTGACACCTGGTAGCGCGCACAGTCGAGCCACCGATCGTCGCTGTCGCAGTAATATTCGCGCCAACCTCGCAAGCTCGCCCTAAGTAGGGGGAAAAGGGGGCATCCTGCGGCGTGTGAGCAACTCACGTTGCTCCCTCCTGATCGGCGCACACCACTCCGTTCGGGGAGAGCGGTTGCCGTTCTCGATTCTTGCCCTCGCCGCGCTCGGTCGACGATCTGCAAAGCAACGCGGTGACGGGCCGTGACAATGAGGCTCTGTGCCTCCATTCCGCGACCGGGCGTGATGCAATCACTGTTTCGATGTCCCGAGCAAATTCAGGGTATTTTTCAATCGGGCGACTTGACACTACGTGGTGAGATATTCCGCGCAACGGACATGTGGCTTCTGTCCCTCTTGTCTGGATACTTACAACCGGCAATTAGGTCACTTGGATCACTATTCGACCCCATGGCCGCAGTCCGTACTGATGCAAGTCAGCTGTTTGCGGAGAGGGTGAAAATACTGGAGCCCCTTGTGATGGTGGCGTGGATATCGTGGATCTCAAATGAAGAGCTAATGGAGAAGAATTATGTGCCAGCGTGCTGTCTGTCGGTCGTGCCGGAAGATGACCTATGAGGGCTGCGGGAGGCATGTGGACCAAGTCCTCATGGGTGTGCCGACGGCTCAGCGGTGCATCTGTGAGTCTGCGGAGCGCAGGGGGGCGCGCGCAGTGGAGGCGGCGACTCGATCGGAATCGGTGCCGGCTCGACAGGGCGAGTCGCTGCGACACGCAGAGGTCCCTCGGCGCCCGGAGAGTTCACCAAGCCGGTCGAGGGGTGGCTGGTGGGCCCGGCTCATCAATTGGGCGAAAAGCCCGGCATGAGAAAATCAGTCGACTATGCGCCCTTCGGGCTCTATGGGTCGAAGGCGTTGGTTATTGCACCATGAAGAACCCGGATTTCGAACTCCAGGGTGGCAAGCGATGCCGAGCCCGAAGCCTGCAGCGACACCGCGTCTTGCGACGAACGTCATCGGCGCTGGTCGCCAAACTGCACGGCACGTGCACGACAGCGTGTATTTCTTCCTGAGCGGAAGCGGCGGCCTGACCCTGGCCTCGACGGACCGGACGCCCGGCGACCAGTCACAGGCGGCACAGGGCCGAAGGGCCCGGGCTCCGGCGCCGTCCAGGAACTGGTGGCGCAGGGCACCCGCCCGACATCGGCACTTCCTGCCCGACACGCTCCGTTCTTCACCCACGCCGCCCACGCCTGACCTCACGCGTCTGCAGTACGCCACCGCCTCCGCTCCACACCACGCCGCCGGGGGCTCAGCCGGACGCCGTCGCCCCGCTTCGTACGACGGCGATGTCGGATCCGCAACCGCAGGCCACCGCGCTGCCCTCCGCACGAACGACGTCGATGTGCCCGGGCTCGTGCTCGCGATCCCGTACCGGCTGTAGCTGCCCATGCTGGTTCTCGTCCACGTCACGGTGGGCGTGCCGTTGCTCGCCACCGAGCTGATCGGTGAGACCGGTGGGACGTTCGTCGCCGCGGTGAACCTCGCGGCGGCGGCGAACGTACTGGCACGCAGCCCGCGACGGCCGCCTCGGCTCGTGCTGCTGCCCGGGTTCTTCACGCTGACCGTGGGCTCGCTCGGCATGCGCGGACTGACGGCGCTGTCGGGCTGTTACGTCGTGGGCGGGTTCGGCGACTTGCTGAAGATGGTCACGACCGTCACCGCCATCGCCGCCGGCATGCTCCTGGGAGTCGCCCTCACGGAAGAAGTTGCCGGGGCACGAGGACGCGCGGGTGAGGCCCGACGCGGTTACGACGGCTGGGCGGTGTTCCTGTGCTCCTGCACGTTGGCGTAGGCCATGAGGCCGAGGAGGACGACCAGGAGCACAGCCGAAGAGCCCAATGTGCCGAGATCGAGGCCGCCCTTGGCGGCAGGCTTCGTGAGGAAGTCACCGGCGGTGGCGCCCAGGGGCCGGGTGAGGACGAAGGCGATCCAGAACAGTACGACGTTCGGGACGGCCGGCACCCGCATCAGGACGGCCAGTACGGCCAGCAGAGCCGTGACGAGCAGGGCGCCGCCGGCATAGCCGAGACCGGAACTGTCGGAGAGGAAATCGCCCATGGATGTGCCGAGTGTGTTCGACACCAGGATCGCGGACCAGAAGAGGGCCTCGCCGCGGAAGGTGACGATGTCTTGGGTGGCGAAGGTCTGTCCGGTGAGCTTCCAGACGATGAAGATGGCGATCAGCAGGGAGATCAGGATCGCGGCGCCCGCGGGGTACCCCAGGCCCAGGCCCTGCGGGCCCCGGCCCAGCGAGGACGTGCCCGCCGTGAGGTACTCGGCACTGGCGTCCCGGTTCATGAAGTCCGACATCGTGGTGCCGGCCATGCTCGTGGACAGGATGACCGTCCAGTAGAAGAACGGGTTGTAGCGCCGGGACCGCAGTTGCACCACCAGCGTCAGCACGAACACCAGGAACAGCGCGATCGTGGTGAGGAAGTAGCCCAGCCGCAGCGTCTGGGAGAACAGGTCCCCGGCCGTCTCACCGAGGGTGGTGGCGGCGATCTTCATGACCCAGAAGGCCAGAGTGACCTCGGGGAGCTTCTTCATCACGGAACGGCGCTCACTGGCCACATCCACCGAGGTGAGGAATTCCGACTGTCCCAAAACGCACTCCTGGTCACGAGCGCGCCTGCGCGCCGGCCTGTTGCCGCATTCTTGCGTCTACGCAAGGTAGGTCGTCTACACGGATGTAGACGGTCCGACACTCCGGCGGGGTGCGCTCCGCTCAGACGAGGAGCTTCGTCTTCGCTCGCTGGTACTCCTCCTCGGTGATGGCGCCCCGGTCCTTGAGCTCGGCGAGTTTCGCCAGGTCGTCGACGTGCTTGCCCTCCCTCGGGGCCTTCGCGTCGGAGCCGCCCGCGGCGGCCTCCCGTACGTACGCCTTGAAAGCGGCGTCGCGTTCCTGCGCTTCCTTGAGGTCCCGCTTCCCCATGGATTTACCGCGCACGATCACGTACACCAGGACGCCGAGGTACGGCAGCAGCAGCGCCAGGATGAGCCAGCCGGCCTTGCCCCAGCCGCCGAGGTCGTCGCTGCGGAAGATGTCCCCGATGACCTTGAAGAGCAGGAACAGCCACATGATCCAGAGGAAGAACCAGAGCATGGTCCAGAAGAGGTCGAGCAGGGGGTAATGGTCCACGGTCGGCTCCCTGATCATCGCGAGTTCGTTACGTCGACTGGCTGAACGGTAAATCAGTCATATCACCGCATATCCGAGCTTGCCTCCCGGCGTTCTCCAGGCTCCTCCCCGGCCGTCCTTCGGGCCGTCCTCCGTCGCGGGTGCGGAGTACCGTGGAGATGTCGAGGGAGGCTCGGGACGTCCTGGCCTCCAGGAGGCGGGCCTTGTGTTCATGAAGCGGCGTGAGCGGCGGTGTGAGCAGGCGTACGCATGGACGCTCGCGAGGGCGCATGCACACGGCAGATGAGTCCGCCCGGAGCCCGGTCGGAGCGATCGGCCGTGTCACCGTGCCGATTCCGTCCGATGGCCCGGGCGAAGTACTGGTGGCCGTACGGGGTGGGTCGGAGGCCTACACCGCATGGTCGACGACGTCGATCGACAAGGACGTACGCGTCGTTGTCGTCGACTCGGTCTCGGCGCGCGGCGTGATCGTGGAACGCCTGCCGCCCTGAGCCGAAGCAACGGTGCACCCACTCCGAGCAGAAACGTACGGCAGGAGTCTTCCGATGTTCTTCTGGCACGTTCCCGCCCCCAACGAGGCGATGCTCATATCCGGTTCCAAGGGACAGACGCTGGACACCCAGTTCCGGATCGTCACCGGTCACGGCAGTTTCGTGCTCCCGGTGAAACAGAAGGCACGCATGCTCTCCCTGGCGCTGCGCGAGGCGGAGATCACCGAGGACTGCGTGACGCAGCAGGGCATCCGCCTCAACGTCCGGGCCGTCGCCGTCTTCAAGGTCGGCGACGATGCCGTGTCCATTGCCAACGCGGCGCGTCGCTTCCTGACCGAGCAGGAACAGATGGAGGAGCTCGCCGGCCGGATCTTCGCGGGCCACCTGCGTTCCATCGTCGGCGGACTGACCGTGGAGCAGATCATCCGCGAGCGCAACCGGGTCTCCCAGGAGGTCATCGCGGGCAGCCACGGCGAGATGGAGAAGCTCGGCATCGTGGTGGACGCCCTCCAGATCCAGGAGATCGACGACGCCACCGGCTACATCAAGAACCTCGCAGCCCCGCACGCCGCCGCGGTCGCCAGCCAGGCCCGGATCGCCGAGGCCAAGGCCGACCAGGAGGCCAGCCAGCGCGAACAGCAGGCCGCCGCGCTCAAGGCGGAGTACGAACGGGACACCGCGATCAAGCGGGCCGGCTTCCTCGCCGAGACCGAGCAGTACAACGCCCGCGCCGCGCAGGCCGGACCGCTCGCCCAGGCCAGGGCTTCGCACGAGGTCATCGAGGAGCAGACCTCACTGGCCGAGCGGCAGGCCGCACTCGCCGCGCAACGGCTCGAAGGGGAGGTACGGCGCCCGGCGGACGCCGAGGCGTACCGCCAGCGCACCCTCGCGGAGGCGGCCCGGGACCGGGTGAAGTTCGAGGCCGACGGCAACGCGTACGCCGAGCGGACCATCGCCCAGGCGCAGGCCGACGCCAACAGTGCGCGCGCCGCTTCGCTGCGCGACGGCAACCAGGAGCTGATCGCGGCCAACCGCATCGTCGAGAACCTGCCCGCCCTGGCCGACGCGGCCGCCCGGGGCATGTCGGGTGCGGACCTGACCGTTCTGAACGGCACCGACGGCGTCAATGAGATGGCGGCGGGCGTGGTCGGCCAGGGGCTGGCGATCCTCCGCTCCCTGCAGCGCGGCGCGAATCCGATGAAGCCCCCGGCGGTCAACGGGAAGGCCGCTCCCCGTATCACCGACACGAATTGAGGCGGCGGGGTGCGGGGACGCGGGCTGGTCGCCGGGCGCATGGCCGGAGTACCGAGCGAGCGGCGGACGGGTGCCGAGCGGTCGGTGATTCGCTCAGCGGTTCACTCAGTGGCTCAGCGGTTCGCCCGGTGATTCGCCCAGTGATTCGCTCAGTGGTCATGAGCCCGCCGCGCATGCCGTACAGTTGTGTTTACCGACGCGGGGTGGAGCAGCTCGGTAGCTCGCTGGGCTCATAACCCAGAGGTCGCAGGTTCAAATCCTGTCCCCGCTACTGAAAAACCAGGCCCGGCACGCATGCAGCGTGCCGGGCCTGGTTCGTTCCCGCCATGGACTCCCGAAGGGGCAGGTCCGGGCGGTGTGCGAGCTGTGCCACGTACGTACCCCCATCGGCCGACGAGGAGTCGCCGCGCGACTCCGCTCCGGCGAGCCTGGGGTGGGGCGCGGTACCGTCCGCAGCCGTGCGCGTACCGGGCAGGAGACCACAGGTGTGGAAGCGGCTGAAGGGGCGCGGCAGACATGCCGAGGGCGGCACCCGTACCCGGCGGTTCGTCCGTGCGATGCCCGCCGTGATGATTCTCGGCGGGCTGGTGTTCGACTTCCTCACCCCGCCGACCTTCACCGCCATTCCGCTGTTCGTGGCGGCGCCGCTGATCGCCGCGCCGTTCTTCTCGCTGTCCAGGACCATCTGCACCGGCGTCGCCTCGATGCTGGCCGTTGTCGTGCTGCGGCTGTACAGCAACACGCTGCCGGACATCGTGCCGCTGATCGAGCTGCTCACTCTGGCCACCGTCTCGGTCCTCGCGGTCGTGATCAACGGGGTCGTGCGGCGCAGCAGTGAGCAGCTGGCGTCCGCGCGGGTCATCGCGGAGACCGCCATGCGGGCGGTGCTGCCGAAGCCGTCCGACCGGATCGGCGGGCTGCACGTGGCGGCGCGGTACGAGGCGGCGCAGGCGGACGAGTTCGTCGGCGGTGACCTGTTCGCCGTGACGGACTCCCCGTACGGGGTGCGGTTGGTGGTCGGGGACGTACGGGGGAAGGGGCTCGACGCCGTGGAGTCGGTGGCGGTGATCATCGGGGCGTTCCGGGAGGCGGCCGAGCAGGAGCGTTCGCTGGAGGGCGTGGCGCAGCGGCTGGAGCGGGCGCTGGCGCGGGAGGGGACGCGGCGGGGCGGGCTCGACGCGGTCGAGGGCTTCATCACCGCCGTGCTGGCCGAGATCCCGGCCGGGCTGTCCCGGGTGCGGGTCGTCAACCGCGGCCACCCCGAACCGATCCTGCTGCACCCCGACGGGGCGCTGGATGTGCTGGGGCCGACGGTGCCCGCGCTGCCGCTCGGGATGGACCTGGGAGCGTGGCCCGACAGGTCGGACGAGTGGGACCTGCCGGCGGGGGCGACCCTGCTCCTGTACACGGACGGCCTCTCCGAGGCGCGGAACACTGACGGGGTCTTCTACGACCCGGCGGCCCGGCTGCGCGGGCGGATCTTCCCGGGGCCCGAGGAGCTGCTGTCCGCACTGACCGATGACGTACGGCTGCACACGGGGGGTGAGACGACCGACGACATGGCGCTGCTCGCGGTCGTACGTCCCGCGGAGGGGCAGCCGGACCGGCGCAGGACCGTGAAGATCGTCGGTCGCGAAGGGGTGTGACGGGTGGGGCGGGGGCTTCGTGCGAGCCGGGTCGACCTTGGGTGCGGGATACCACCGTACGTAACCGAAGCGCGTCGCTCCGCATAACATTTGACGCAACGTCAGAAATCTGGTGGCCGCTGAGGGTCGATCAACTCATCCCATTCCGCCCGGTTGTGCACCGTAAAGTCCAGGCCAAAGACGTGAACGATCAGTGGGAACAGCTTGGAATCAGGCCCCGGTGTCTATTAACGTTCGATAACGCAGCGCGGTCGTCCCAGCCGTCGTCAGTGGCGGCACCGCGCGCGAGCGCCGAATTCCGCAAGGGAACCGGGGAACCACCTACATGGGGTGAATCGGACACCTGTGTCTCGTGAGAGGCAGAGGAGCCCGTAGGAGACCTTCCTGCTCCGAACCCGTCAGCTAACCCGGTAGGCGAGAAGGAAGGAAAGGAGTGCGCCCCCGTGGCGTCCAACAAGCCTGCCCCCGAGGCTCCCTCTCGGTTCAACCCCGACTTCGGTTCCGACTTCGGCACCGAGTTCGGATCCGGTTCCCACTCCGGCTTCGCTTCCGACTCCCCCTTCGCTTCCGACTCCGGCTTCGGCCCCGACTACGGGACCGCCTCCGACTACGGGACCGGTGGGACGGGAGCGGCGTACGGCACCGAGCCGGGCGGTGACTTCGCCGGTGACTTCGGTGGCGAATTCCGCGTCAACGGCGACGGTGAGCCCGAACGCAGCTGGGACGAGTGGAACCCCACCGAGGAGTCCGTCCGCCCCGTACGCGGCAGGCACCGCGTCGCCAAGCAGCGCAACGGACTTGCCCGTAGCTCCACGGTGCTCGGGGTCGGTGTCATCGCGGCGGTCGGTGCAGGGGGCATGGCCACCGCGCAGAGCAAGCCGCCGGTCTCCATCTCCCTTCCCGATTCCATCGCGGACAAGCTTCCCGACGCCAAGTCCCTTCCCGGCGTGGGTGCTCTGTTCTCCGCGGAGCCCGAAGCCGACAACACCGCTGTCGCCGCCGCTGCCGCACCGCTGACCACCGCCGGCCTCACCACCACCGAGGCCGAGCAGGGCACGGCGGACGCGGGCGAGGCGCTCCGCGCGCGCATCCTCCAGCAGGCGGAGCAGCAGCAGGACGCCGCCGACGCCGAGGCCAAGGCCGCACAGGAGAAGGAGGCCGCGGAGAAGGCCGCCGCCGAGGCCAAGAAGCAGCAGGACGCGGCCGAGGCCAAGGCCGCCGCCGAGAAGAAGAAGGCGGAGGAGGAAGCCAAGGCGAAGGCCGAGGCCCTGCGGCTCGCCAAGCTCGCCGCCAGCTACGCCATCCCGACCTCCTCGTACACGATCACCTCGACCTTCGGCCAGGCCGGCTCGATGTGGTCCTCCGGCTACCACACCGGCCTCGACTTCGCGGCGCCGACGGGTACGCCGATCAAGGCCATACACGGCGGCACCATCAAGTCGGCCGGCTGGTCCGGTTCGTACGGCTACCGCACGGTGCTGGAGCTCGACGACGGTACGGAGCTGTGGTTCTGCCACCAGTCCTCGATCGGCGTGAGCGTCGGCCAGCAGGTCACCACCGGTGAGACCATCGGCCGGGTCGGCGCGACCGGCAACGTGACGGGCCCGCACCTCCACCTGGAGGTCCACACCCCCTCCGGTACGGGCATCGACCCGATGGCCTGGCTGCGCGACAAGGGCCTCACCCCCTGATCCGCAGGCCGCCCTCCCGGTTCTTCCGGGCCGTGTGACCGGAGCGCTCCGCTGCTCCGAGCGATCCCGTGATCCGGTGGACCCGCCGCTGAACTCCGGCAGCCCTGACGCTCCCCCCCGACGTCAGGGCTGCCGGTCCGTCGGAATAGCGGGCGTGCCGGAATCCGTTGATCCATTTATGACTTCTCTTCGTAAGCTGGGCCCTTCCGACCTCCAGGTCTTCCCGCTCGCCCTCGGCGGCAACGTCTTCGGCTGGACCGCCGACGAGGCGCAGTCGTTCGCCGTGCTGGACGCTTACGCCGCGGCGGGCGGCAATTTCATCGACACCGCCGACGCCTACTCCGCCTGGGTCCCGGGCAACGAGGGCGGCGAGTCGGAGACCGTCATCGGAAAGTGGCTCGCGGCCCGCTCCAACCGTTCCGACATCGTCGTCGCGACCAAGGTCGGCGCGCACCCCTCGTACAAGGGGCTCTCCGCCACGAACATCAAGGCCGCGGCCGAGGAGTCGCTGCGCCGGCTCGGCACCGACCACATCGATCTGTACTACACACACTTCGATGACGAGACCGTCCCGGTCGAGGAGATCATCACCGCCCTCGACGAACTCGTGAAGGAAGGCAAGGTCCGGGAGATCGCCGCCTCCAACATCGGCCCCGAGCGGCTCCAGGCGTCCCTGGACTTCTCGGAGCGCGAGGGGCTGGCCCGGTACGTCGCCCTTCAGCCGCACTACAACCTGGTCTCGCGGGACACCTACGAGGGTGAGCTCCAGGACACGGCCGCCCGGGCCGGGCTCGCCGCCGTCCCGTACTTCGCCCTGGCCTCCGGCTTCCTCACCGGCAAGTACCGTCCGGGGGCTTCGGTGGAGAGCGCCCGCGCCGAGAAGGCCGGTGAGTACCTGGCGTCGGAGCGGGGGCAGAAGGTCCTGGCCGCACTCGACAAGGTAGCCAAGGAGCGCGACGCCGAGGTCGCGACCGTCGCCCTGGCCTGGCTCGCGTCCCGGCCGACGGTCGCCGCGCCGATCGCCTCGGCCCGTACGGTCGAGCAGTTGCCCGCGCTGCTGGCCGTCGCCGACCTCCGGCTGACCGAGCAGGAACTGGCGGAGCTCACCGAGGCATCCGCCTGACGGGCGCGGTGCGCCGGAGCCCCGGTGGCCCGGTGCTGAACCGGCCCGTCCGTACCGGCTACCGCGGCGGTAGCCGGTACGGATTGTGGCCCCTGTCGTAGGACTGGTACAGCGGTGGAGCCCCCGGGACCGGGGACATGTACGGGGGACGCAGGCGGCCTGTCGCCTGCGCGGCGTACGTCAGGGCGGGGGCGGCCACGTCCCTGCGTTGCCAGAGGTGGTGCAGCAGCTCCAGCTCCCGTTCGGCGAAGTCCGGGCCCGCTGCCCCGCGGCGGGCCTGCCGGCGCAGCGAGGCCAGTGAGGTCGCGAACGATTCGTACTCGGCGACGGTGCGGGCGGCAGCCCTGCCATGGGCCTTGGCCTGTGCTGTGGCATGGGCCCTGACCTGCGCCGCCGGCCCGCGCCCCGGGGTACGCGCCGACGTGTATCCGGGCGCGTATGCGGGAGCGTATCCCGGTCCGGGGCCCGGCCCTGGCGCGTATCCGGGGTCGTACGGCGGCCTGTACCCAGGCCCGTATCCGGGGTCGTACGGCGGCCCATGCCCCGGGGCGTACGGCGGTGGCCAGGATGCCGGTCCGTACGGGCTGTTCCAGCTTCCCCCGGACGCGGCGGCGTGCCGCTGGCGTGCCGCGTCGCGGGCCATGCCGCGCGCCCGCATCGAGGAGAGGGCGAACGGCTCGGCCGGGGTCAGCCAGCCGGCCGCCGCATAGGCGGACAGCTCGGCGGAAAGCGTACGCAGCTCCCGCTGGCGCGACCAGATCGCCAGCCAGGTGACCAGGCCGAAGACCGGGACCATGAACACCCCGTACACGGCGTAGAAGCCGTACGGGCCGAAGGTCGCCGACCCGTTCCACAGGGCGTGCATGCCCATGGCGAGGACGAGACCGAGCAGTGGCAGCGCAACGCGGCGGAACCGGCGGCGCCGCGCGCTGGCCGCGGCGAGCCCGAAGCCTATGCCCGTCAGCACCGTGAAGAGCGGATGCGCGAACGGCGACATCACCGCCCGTACGAAGAACGTCGCGGCGGTCACCGAGACGACGCCCGAGGTACCGATCTGCTGGTCCTCACCGAAGGCGTTGCCCAGGTACAGGATGTTCTCGGTGAACGCGAAGCCGCTCGCGGTGAAGCCGGCGACGACGATGCCGTCGACGATCCCGTTGAACTCCCGTTTTCGGAAAAGGAAGATGAGCAGGACGGCCGCGGCCTTGGCGCTCTCCTCGATGACCGGCGCTATGACCGTGGCTCCGAGGGTGTCGGCGTTCGACGGGTCGGCGGTGGCCGTGGCTATCCAGCGGGTCGCGAACGAATTCGCCAGGATCGCGACGAGGGCGGCTGCGAACGCGCCCCAGGCGAGGGCGAACAGCAGATTCCGCCACGGCGCCGGTTCGACCCGGTCCAGCCAGCGGAACGTCGCCATGAGGAGCGGGACGGGCAGCACGGCGAGCCCCAGCCCGACGAGAAATCCCTCGCTGCCCGTCTGATCGCGGACCAGGGCCAGGATCGCCAGTCCGCACAGTGCGAGCACCGTGCACACGGTCGCGATGCGGAACGTCCTGCTGCGCCACACCATGCCGACGCGGCGCGGCCGGTAACGCCAGTGCCTGCGCTCCGGCACGGCAGCCAGGATCTCGCCGACCCGCTGCTCCTCAAGAAGCGGGACGGCCGGCTGTGAGTGCCGCTGCTGGACAGACCCGTCGGAGACCACCCAATGACCCTAACGAGCAGCACTGACACTGGCCATGGGGCACCGGGCCCGGGGAAGGTTCCGGCACCGGACCCGGTCCGGGCTCCAGTTCCTTCCTCCGGCTCCGGTTCCTTCCTCCGGTTCCGGCTCCGTACGTGGGTCTCGGCGGCGGGTCTCAGCGGCGGGCGAAGAGCAGGTCGTGCACGACGTGGCCCTTGTCGAGGCCCTGTCCCTCGAACCGGGTCAGCGGCCGGAACGCCGGCCGCAGCGCATAGCCGCCGTCCGCCTGGGTGTTCTCGAACAGCGGGTGCGCGGTCAGCACCTCCAGCATCTGCTCGGCGTACGGCTCCCAGTCGGTCGCGCAGTGGATCACGGCCCCCGGCTTCAGCCGCTGCGCCGCCAGATCGAGGAACTCCGGCTGGATCAGCCGCCGCTTGTGGTGGCGCTTCTTGGGCCAGGGATCGGGGAAGTACACCCGCAGCCCGTCCAACGAGTCCGGCTTCAGCATCTCGCGCAGCAGGATGATCGCGTCACCATTGGCGACCCGGATGTTGGACAGTCCGTTCCGGTCCGCGAGTCCGAGCAGATTGCCCTGGCCGGGAGTGTGCACATCCACGGCGAGAATGCCCGTGCCCGGGTCGTCGGCCGCCATCTGCGCGGTGGCCTCTCCCATGCCGAAACCGATCTCCAGCACGACCGGGAGCCCGTCGAACAGCTCGGGCAGATCGAGGACGCGCTGCCCGTCGATGTCCAGGCCCCACTGCGGCCAGAGCCGCAGCAGCGCGTCCTCCTGGCCGGGCGTGACGCGGCTGCGGCGCGGCTGGAAGCTGCGGATCCGGCGTTCGTGGTGCGATCCGGCCGGATCGATTGCGGGTCCGCCGGGGAAGCGCGGCTCCTGGCGCAGCCTGCGCTGCCGCTCGAAGGAGGCGGCGCGCAGATCGTCCGGAATCCCGGCAGCCGACGAGGAGGGGTTCAAGGGCTCAGACACAATGCCCCGATTCTACGGCGGGCGGCTTCCACCCCGTCCCCCCAGCCCGGAGCAGCGCCCTGCGTGCCACCTCCCGCCCGATGGGCAGGGAAGCCGTCGCGGCGGGCGACGGAGCGTTCAGTACATGGACGGTGTGCGGCGCCTCGCGGATCAGGAAGTCGTCGACCAGGGTGCCGTCCCGGAGTACGGCCTGGGCCCTGACCCCGGCCGGGGCCGGCCGCAGATCGGCCTCCGTGACCTCGGGCAGCAGTCGCTGTACGGCTGTCGTGAACGCGTGCTTCGACAGCGACCGGTGCACTTCGCCCGCCCCGTACCGCCAGTGTCTGCGCGCGATCCGCCAGGTGCCCGGCCAGGTCAGGGTGTCCGCCAGCTCACGGGGGCGTACGACGGGCCAGCCGTACCCCTCGCGGGCCAGCGCCGGCACCGCGTTCGGCCCGACGTGGACGCTGCCGTCGTGGCCCCGGGTCAGATGCACGCCGAGGAAGGGGAACGCCGGATCGGGCACCGGATAGACCAGGCCGCGCACCAGCTCCGGCCGCGCCAGCTCGTAGTACTCCCCCCGGAAGGGCACGATCCGCACCCCCGGGTCGTCGCCCGCGAGCCGCGCCACCCGGTCGCAGTGCAGCCCCGCGCAGTTGACCAGGACCCGGGCCCGCACCACCGGGCCGTCCGCCGTACGCACCGCCACGCCCCAGGGGCGGCGGTCGATCGCCGTGACCTCCGCCCCGTAACGGATCACCCCGCCCGCCCCGCTCACCTCGGCTGCGAACCGTGCCGCGACCGCCCCGAAGTCGCACACCCCGGTCGTCCCGACGCGGATCGCGGCGAGCCCGCGCACCTGCGGCTCGTACTCCGCGATCTGGGCGGGCCCCAGCTCGCGCACCGGCAGCCCGTGCTGCCGGCCGCGCTGGACCAGGGCGTGCAGCCGGGGCAGCTCGGACCGCTCGGTCGCGACGATCAGCTTGCCGGTCACCGCGTGCGCGATGCCGTGCTCGGCGCAGAAGCCGACCATTTCCGCGGCGCCGCGCACGGCGTAGCGGGCCTTGAGCGAACCCGGGCGGTAGTAGATTCCGCTGTGGATCACTCCGCTGTTGCGCCCGGTCTGGTGACGGGCGGGGCCCGACTCCTTCTCCAGCACCGTCACCCGGGTGCCCGGAGCGGTGCGCGTGATCGCATACGCCGTCGACAGGCCGACGATCCCGCCGCCGATCACCAGCACATCGCAGTCGTACGCCGCGCGCGTCATCATCACGCCACCTCCCACCCCGATAGTGCACTGACCCACTGACAACGCACTCAAACCAGCGCGGCCCAGCGTGGCGCCGGATCTTTTACGCCCGGCGGCGACAGGGGCGCGCGCCGGATGCCGCCCGGACACCGTTCGGATGCCGCAGGGACATCCACGATGCCGTAGGGACACCCGCTAGGACATCCACGATGCCGCCAGGACATTCGCAAGGACATCCTGGCGACGCTGTGCGGAGGTGTGCGGAGGTGTGGCGGAGGCCGGTCGTCCGGGTCGGTAGGGCTACACGGGCGCCACCAGCAGCGGTCGCGCCCGCTCGCGGAGCTCGGCGACGCGCGGCTCGTGCCCGTACGGTTCGAGCCGGTGCAGCAGGTCCCGTACGTACTCCGTGGTCCGCGCCGAAGAGATGCGGCCCGCCACCTCCACCGCCCGGGTGCCCGCCGCGCAGGCCGCGTCCAGATTCCCGGACTCCAGCTCGGCCACCGCCGACACCACCAGCCGCAGCCCGTGCGAACGGACGAACTCCTCGGTGGGTCTGGACAGGGCCTGCTCGGTGAAGCGCCGCACCTGCCGGGGCGCCTTCAGATCGAGGTGGCACTCCGCGGCATCCGCGGCGAATCTGTCGTACGAGTAGAAGCCCAGCCACGACGGGTCCGCGTCGCCGTCCCGGGAACGCTCCAGCCAGCCCTCGGCGGCCTTCAGCGCGGCCCCCGCGGCCGCTGCGTCGCTCGCCTTTGCATGGGCGCGCGCCTCCACCAGACGGAAGAAGCTCATGGTGCGGGCCGTGGCGAGCCCCCGGTTGCGCTCGACCGCGGCCTGCGCGAGGTCGACCCCCTCGTCGGCGAAACCGCGGTAGGTCGCCTGCAGCGACATCGAGGCGAGGACGTAGCCGCCGAGCGGTACGTCGGCCGCGGCCCGCGCGAGCCTCAGCGCCTGGATGTAGTAACGCTGTGCGGCTTCCTGCTGGCCGGTGTCGAAGGCCATCCACCCGGCGAGTCTGGTCAGCTCGGCTGCCGCGCCGAAGAGCGCCCGGCCCACCTCGTCGCTGTACGAGCCGAGCAGCAGTGGTGCGGCGTCGACCCGTAAGCACTCCGGGACCATGGAGGAACGCCAGTCCCCGCCGCCGTACTTGGAGTCCCAGCGGCGGGCGTCCTGGGCGGCCTCGCGCAGTTTGGAGACATCGCTGTGGCCGACCCGCAGTGGGGAGATGTCGCTCGTGACCGGGCCGACCGGTGCGGCGGGGGAGACGGCGGCGGGGGACGTGAAGGACGGCGTGGACGTGGATTCCGGGCCGGGCTGGGCGGGGATGGACGGTGTCTGCTTCGTCCCCATCGCTCCCAGGGTTCCCAGTGCCGCTTGAGCCGCCCGTGCGTTCAGCGCTGTCTGCGTGACGGGAGCACCCGCCATGCCGGGCACGGCTGTGGTGCCGGGAATGCCGGGTTCCGCCTCCGCGCTCTCTCCCGTCGCGGCCGGTGCCCTCTGCGCCCCTGCGCCGGTACGTGCGCCTCTTGCACCCGGGGTGCCGAGGACGGCTGCCTCGGCGGCTGTCGAGTCGCGTTCCACCGACGGGTCGGCGGGGGATATCAGCCAGCGGGACGCGGGCGTCGCGTACGCGCTCACCGAGAACGAGCCCGCCAGCGACTGCCAGATCCCGCCGCTGCCGGCCCGCCGCCCGGCCAGATCCAGCCGGTACAGCTCGGTCGCCGAGCGGACCGCCTCGGCCACATCGCGCGGAAACGCCAGTCCGACCTCCGGTGCCGGATCGGCGTCCGCGAGCCCGATCTCGTGCAGCGGGACCGGCCGGCCGAGTTTGGCGCCGATCGCCGCCGCGATGAGATGGGGCGCGGCGCCCTGCGGCACCATGCCCTTGGAGACCCACCGGGCCACCGAGGTCTTGTCGTACCGAAGTGTCAGTCCGCGCTGCGCCCCGAGGTCATTGACCCGCCGGGCGAGCCCGGCGTTGCTGATTCCCGCGAGGGCGAGAACGGTTCCGAGCTTCTCGTTCGGTCCGCGTTGCTCCCTGGACATGCGTCACCCCTCGACACACAGACGGCCGCCGCGTCACCGTTGCGGCGCGCGGCATTCGTACCGTGTCCTCCCCAGGGACGAGCCCCGGCACTCCGCCGCACACGCATATGGCCGAGCCCCGAGGAATATGCCTCCTGCCGAGAACCTCAGTAAACACAGGGTAGTTCGCCGCATCCCTACCGTTAAGGGGCAGACGTCCGTATGGCGGGATTGTTGTCCGTGCGTTCGCGGTCGGCTGTGGGGCGTAGCTCCGGTCGCGGGCGCGGTGCCGCTCCGTCGTCGCGCGGAGCGGCCCGGACCCGGCCCGGACCCGGCCCGGACCTGGTCGGCGACCCGGCTTCGAACCCCGTGCGAGGGACCGCTCGGACGGGATGGCGGCGCCCGTCCGTCGGGCTCCGTACGTGCTCCTGGTGTGTGGCCGTGCGCCCGGCCGTGCGCTCTCGTCCGGCCGTTTCGGAGGCGCTTCCATGGTTGCTGCGTGGGTCGGCCCACTGCGTTGGACTCAGTGGGCTGGGGGACACTGCCGCCTCATTCCCCGCAGGCGGCGGACCGGTCCGGGAGGTGAACCGCGCCTCCCGGACTGAGCATCGGACGGTGCATCGGACGGTGCGCCGGGCTGTGCGTCGAAGCCGGCATGCGACCCGCACACGGCCCGGACGCGACCGGCAGGCGATCGGCGCCCGGCCGGCATCGGGCCGTCCCGAGTCCACGAAGCGGGGAGTGGGCGGGGATTGAAGCAGGACGAAAGGGGACTTCTGGTGCGGTGAGGTCCTTGCCGTCGCGTTGCTCCGCACTCGGAGAATGGCCGAATATCATCGGTCGACCGAGGTTGGGGCGGCCGATTCGCGGACATCTCGTCGACCGTCCGGTGATCGTCCGTCATCGGTCAGTTCGCTGACGGCATCCGTCCGTGGGTGGTTCGGGCCGTGGCCGGATTTCGCCCGGTGGATCTCGCTCGTACGAGGTACGCAACACGCCCGACCCATAAGCGCGTTGGCGCCTGACCCGCCTCGCGCACGCCGGGCGCCGGTCATTCCCGCGGGAGACCCGGCGCAGGTTGCCGCCCGACGTGCGCCCGTAGGCGCCCGGCCCGGTTCGGTCTTTGCCAGGGGCGCATGCCCTTCCGACGTGCGCCGTCCGTAGCCCCTCCTGCGCGCGTTTGTCGTGGCAGCATGTTCGCAACGGCGCCGCAGGCCGGCGGAGTTCTCCCGATAATGTCCTGCTGCGCCGATTTGTCCACAGCCTGTGGAGGCGGCGATGCGTTGGTTGGTGGGGTGGAGCAGTATCGCCGCGCGCTTCGGCACGGCCGGCGCCGTCGGCGACGCCGACGAGGGGCGCACGATGCACCCCGTCGGATCCCAACTCCTGTGGGGCGACCCGGATCCGCTCTGGGCCGTCGGCGACTGGCGCCCCGACGAGATCCGTACGAGCAAGGCCGAGACCGCCGAAGGCGCGCCCACCGCCCGGCTCGCCGTCCTCGGCTGCTGCAGTGCCACCGACGAACAGCTGCGCGTCGGGCTCCTCGCCGCCCGCGGCGGAGCCCTGCGCCACCTCACCTCCTGGCCCGGCAGCTACACGGCCGTCGTCCAGGTCGGCCGCCGCATCACCGTCATCGGAGACCTCGCCGGAGCTCGCCCGGTCTTCTACACCCCCTGGGCCGGCGGCACGGCGTACGCCACCGCCGCACTCCCGCTCGCCGACCTCATCGAAGCCCAGCTCGACATCGGTCATCTGGCCGCCCTGCTCGCCTGCCCCGAAACCCCGGAGGCGCTGCGCGACGGCACCCCGTACGAGGGAGTGAAGCGCATCCCGCCGGGGCACGCACTCATCCTCCGCGAGGGCTCGCGCGAGATCACCGGGTACGAGGCGGTGGCCTCCCTCGCCGTAGCCGCGCCCCAACTCGACCCCGTCAGCGCCGTCGACGGGGTGCGCGACGCGCTGGTCGAGGCCGTACGCGCCAGGCTCACGGCCCCGCGCCACGCGCCCGAAACCCTGCCGCCCGACCCCGGGCCGGTCCCTGGCATGGGGCCCGCCGAACGGCGCGCCGCCCGCGGCGCCCCCGTACCCGGCATCGGTGCCGACCTCTCCGGAGGCAGCTCCTCCGCCACCCTCGCCCTCCTGGCCGCCGGACTGCCCGGCCTGCCCGGCACCCTCCTCGGCCACGGCACGGGAGCGGGGGAGCGGCTGCTCGCCGTCACCTTCAACGACCTCACCGCACACGGGCACGAGGACGAACTCGAACGCGCCCGCGTCATCGCCGCCAACCCGCGCCTGCACCATGTCGTCGTCGCCGCCGGGGAAGAGGCTCTGCCCTACGCGGACCTGGGTGGCGGCCCGCTCACCGATGAGCCCGCCCCGTCCCTCGTCGTCGCCGAGCGCCATCGCCGCCGCCTCGCCTCGGGCAGCGCCGACCACTTCGTCGGCGGTGGCGCCCGGCAGGTGCTCGACGCCCATCCGGCCCGCCTCGCCGACCTGCTGATGGACCGGCGCCGACGCCATCTGCTGCGCCCCGTCGCCGCTCTGGCCAAGGCCGAAGGCCCGACCGCGCACTCCCTCTTCGTCCCGCTGACCGTCTACCGGGCGGCCCGCCGCCTGTCCCGTACGTCGTACCGCACCGGCCTCGAAGCGGCGGCCGACCGGCTGCCGGACGCCAACCGCCATGCCCCCGACCTCGACACGCCCGCCGACGCGTCGCTCGCCGCCCTCGCCTGGTCCCGGCCGGGACCCGCCGCGCGCTGGCTGACCGGGGAGGCGCTCGCCGAGGTGGCGTTCCGTCTGCAGGAGGCGGCGATCCGCCCCGCCTCCGTCCCGCGCCCCGGCGAGGCCCGCGCCCGGGCGGCCCTCGCCCGGTTCGCCGCCGACCACCGGATCCTGGAGCAGGCCGCGGAGAACCGCAGCCAGCGGCTGCACGCCCCGTTCCTCGACAATCAGGTCGTACGCGCCGCCCGTGCGCTTCCCGAATCGCTCCGCGTCCAGCCGGGCGCCCGCGCCGCGATCCTGCGCCGAGTGCTCGCGGGCGCGGGCATCCACGAGCTGCCGCCCGGCTGGGGCACCCCGTCCCTCGCCACTGCGAACGCCACCGCCCGCACCGGCCTGCGCGCCGCGCTCCCCGACCTGATCGCCCTCTTCGACGCACCGCTGCTCGCCGACGCGGGCCTGATCGAGGCCCGCGTCGTACGAAAGGCCTTGCGCGCCGCCTCGGAGGGCGAACCGCTCCCGCTGGACGGACTGGCGCATCTGGCGTCCATGGAACTGTGGCTCCGCCGACTCGTGTCACGGCGCGGCACCTGCTGGACGGGCACGGCGGCGCCGCGCCAGCGCGCGGTCGCGGGCGGAATCGTTCCGGCGAGGCGGACGCTGCAGCCGTAGGCGCGGGCGGGGTGGGGCGGTGCCGTCGGGGGCCTTCGGCGGGGCCTTCGGCGGGGCCTCGCACCCGCCGGCGGGTGCGCGCTACCGGGTGTGCGGTGTTGCTCTCGTCGTCGGGCGCCCGCGACCGGGCGCGCCGTGTTGTTCGTGAGCCGTGCCACCGCCGAGGCGCACGGGATGGCCGCGGCGGCTGTCGCCTACGCCTGTATCCACAGCGGCGCCTGGGAGTACGCCGTCGCGCTGGTGTTCCGTACCCACCGCGGTGAGATCGCGGAGGCGCGACGGCTGGTCACCGAGGCGGAGACGGCGACGGGGCGGGGCAGCCCGCCGTCGCACTTCACCGCGGTGGTCCAGGGGCTGGATGCACGGATCCCCGTGTACGAGCCGGGGCCCGGGAGCGGTCCGGCGGCCGGGGTACGCGGCCTGACGTCGGCACTTCGCGGGGCGCGGGATGCCCGGTGCGCCGAGCTCGTCACCGGACATCTGGCGGACGGTGCCGGGGCGGTGCTGTCGAAGGCGGGACGCCATGGCGAAGCCGTACGGTTTCTGGCGGCGGGGGACAGCCGGCGCCTCACCGCCCGTCGTCTCACCGGCAGCTGATGGTCGAATCCGCCCAGTCGGCAAGTGTCGCACCGCCGACGGGGCGTGCCCGCTCGACGACGAGCCGGATCTTTTCCTGACCGGCGATGCCGACCCCGACGGGAACGGCCGGGTCGTTGCCGTTCATCACCGGGGACTGCCACAGCCGTGTCCCGTCACCGTTGAAGACGGAGAAGCGCACGGAGCCCAGCCCCGTGGTCATGTCGTCGACCCCGGCCATGGCCTCGTAACGCGTGCACTGCCGGTTCAGCTGGATGGTGACCGAGGACTTGCCGTGGACGGTGACCCCGTGCGCGTACTGCGTGCCGCCGATCGACAGACCGGAACGCTGCCAGACCCAGTTGCTCTCGTTGATCACCACCTCCGGCCCGGTGTGGTCACCCAGCATCGAGTAGCTCAGCTCGCTGAGCCGATACGCGGTCGGTGCGGGCGATGGAGGCGGCGGGGGCGGCGGGGGCGGCGTGGGTGTTGTCGGCTCGGGAGTGAGGGGCGGAGTGGGCGTGGGAGTGGGGGTCGGAGTGGGCGTGGGAGTGGGAGTGGGAGTCGGTGTCGGTGCAGGAGTGGGCGTTGGTGTCGGCTTGGGTTCGGGCTTCGGCGCGGGCGCCGGCGGTGGGGGCGGAGTGGGTTTCGGCGGCGGTGTCGGTTTCGGGGACGTCGGCGTGGGTGCGGCGGGCGCCACGACAGCGGGCTCGGCCCGCTGTTCGGCCTCGGGCTTCGGCTGGTCGTCGCCGGCCAGCGCCCAGACCATTCCGGCCGCCACCGCCACGGCAACCGCCGCCGCGATACCGGCCTTCGCCGGGGCACCGAGCCCTTCCGAGACCGCGGCACCACCGGCGGCGCCCCCGGAAGAACTCCCACCGGTCGCCGCCACGGCGGCACCCGCACCCGCGGCTCCCGCCGCGCCACCGGCGACGATTCCGGCAGCCTTGAGCGCGTACCCGGCGGCGAACCAGCCGATGACCGCGACCGGCAGCAGCGCAGGAATCCCCGCGTTGACATGGGCCAGTTCGCCCGCGGCGAGCCGGCACTTCGCGCACTCGTCCAGATGTCCCCGCAGCCCGCGCTCGGCCCGCATCCGGAGCCCACCCCGGGCATACGCGCCGAGGCGGTCGGCGTACCGCGCACAGTCGCCGCCCGAGGTGAGCGCCTGACTCACATGCGCCTGCAGGTATGCCTGCTTGAGCCCTTCGCGGGCCCGACTGGCCAGGACCGCCGTGGCATTGGCGGTCAGCCCGAACAGCGGGGCGATCTCGCTGGGCGACTCCTCCTCGACGGTGGTGTGCCACAGCACCGCCTGCCAGCGCTCCGGCAGACTGCGGAACGCCTGCATCGCCATCGACCGCTCGGCGTCGTGCATCGCGAGCACATCCGCACCGAGGTCGAGCGTGTCCGCGTCCGACACCTGGGAGGCCTGGGACGCCTGCGCGGCGAACACCGCGAAGTCGTCGACCAGTTGCTCCCGCTTCGCGGTCTTGGTCCAGGCGGCTCCGACGTGCCGGACAGCCGTCATGAGGTAGGCCCGTACCGCCTGCTCGGGCCCCTTGCCCCTGCGTACCGCCTGCAGCGTGCGGGCGAAGACCTCGGCCGTCAGATCGTCGGCGGTGTGCGCGTCCCGGCAGCAGGTCCGCGCGTAGCGGCGCACCGCGTCCGCGTGCCGTCGGAACAGTTCCTCGTACGCGAGACCGTTGCCGTCCCGCATCTGTGCGATCAGCTCGGCGTCGGAGAACGCGGCGGCGGGGGCGTCGGCGGCGCTGGTGTTGCCGCCCGCCCGCTGCATCGGCACCGCGGCGTCGGCGGGTGCCGGCCACGGACCGGGCAGGACGGTGCCACCCACGACGTCACCGACCGACCGCTCGGGCCCGGCCTGGCTCGGTACCTGCCGCGAGGGCAGCCCACCGGCTTCCGTCACACCGCCCGTGGCGGAGACGTCGTCGAACGACTCTTCCTGCTGCCCGTCACCGCTCATTGCGGAAGCCCCCGTTTGCGCTGTCGGACCCGAACACCGGGCAAGAGTGCCACATGGCGCAATCACGCCGACCCTTCAGCCCCTGCAACCACTCATCCGGGGCGTTTTCCCGAATGTGAGCACTAGTGATCACCCATTCGGAGAAGGGTCATTGAGCTCTTTTGTGCGGGTGGACCGCAGGCAACGGGCGGCAGCTCCACCGACGAGGGCCGCGGGGAGTCGACACGCCGCCGATCAAGCGCTGACCAGACACCGGACCGACACCGATCAGGAGCCGTGGAGCGCCGGGCCTATGGGCTGGGTGCGGATGCGGGTGCAGGAGCCGGAGCCGGATCCGGAGCCGACAAGGACAGTCACGGAAGCCGGACACATAAGCCGGACATAGAGATCGGACATATAAGCCGAATGTGCGAGCGGACGAGCGATATTGAGCCGCCGAGCCCGACTCACCGAAACGCCCACGCGGACTGTGGACCCCGGATTGCGAACCACCGAACGCAGCAACCTATTCACGCCAGCCATTCACGCCAGCCATTCACGTCGGTCATTCACGTCGGTCATTCACGTCAGCCGATTCGCACCGGCTATTCACCCCGACCGCACACCCCGGCAACCGGGCCAGACCGCGCACCCCGGCCGTCAGCCTCGGAGAGGGAGAGGCGGTGCGCGCACGCACCCCGTCCGCGCACCACCCCACCCACACACGCCCCGCGAGAAATACTCGGCTCACGGCTCATGGCTCACGGCTCACGGCTCACGGCTCACGGCTCACGGCTCAGGCAACGCCCCGCGAACGCAGCCCCTCCAGCAGGATGTCCAGCAACCGGCTCGAAGCTGCGGCCTGCTGAGCCGCATCGGGGAGCGAAGGCGCAGCCGTCGCGATGACCAGCAGCACATCCGCCACCGTCACGTCACGGCGGAGCTCACCGGCTGCCCGCGCCCGTTCCACCAGACGGCCGACGACCTCCAGCAGCTCACCGGCTCCCGTGCCGTCGTCATCGAGGCCGGTCTCCACGGCGGAACGCTCGTCGTCCGGCCGGGGACCGGCGTGGCCCGCGCCCTGCCTCTGCTGAGGCACCCACGTCTCGTCCCGAACGCTGCCCGGGCCTGATTCCGGTACGGAGGCCACCACGTCCCCCGACTCCTCGACCACGGCCGAGGCGGCGGCGGTGCCGGAGGCAGAAACGGCGGCAGCGGCCGTGGAATCGACAGCGGAGTCGACATCCACTCCGACCCGCAGCACCTGGGGCGGCAGCAGCCGCCCCGCGCCCGAGGCCACGGACGTCCGCAGGAAGCGCGACAGCGCCGACCACGGTTCGTCCTCCTGGCCCAGCGCCGTCCGCGCCTGGTCCGTCAGCCGGGAGGTCTCCTCCTCGGCTATCCGCCGCACCAGCACGTCCTTGCTCGGGAACCGCCGGTACACCGTGCCGACTCCGACTCTGGCGCGACGCGCCACGTCCTCCATCGGAGCCCCGTATCCCAGCTCGCCGAACACTTCGCGTGCGGCTCGCAGCACATGTTCCAGATTGCGCTGCGCGTCCACGCGCAGCGGAGCCGAGCGGCCGTTGGCCGCAATCGCTCCGCCCGCCCCGACTGTCGCGCCCGTCCCGCCTGTTCCGGTCGCCGGGGCCGCGCCGACCGGACCTACCGTGTCCACCGTCCCCACTGCACCGTTTCGCCCGGTTCCGTCGGACGAATGGGACGTAACCGCCGCAGCGGTCTGCCAATGAGAATCCTGAATGTGCATAACTGTTCCCCCGGTTATGACGTCTCCCCCCGGAGACTTCCCGCCGTTTGAGCCGGAGCGCGGATCATGGTCTTCACCCGGCACCCCGACGACATACGAACATAGTTGAGCCCGGGTCAATTCAGAAGGGGGTAGTTCCGCACGGAGCGCCCCCCGATCGGAGCAAGGACCGCTTGGTCACTGATTCGCCCCCGGCCGACCACCCCCACCCCAACCCCTGACCTGCGCAGCTTCCGTATCCCCACGGCGATCAGCAGCAGTGGCCTATCGAGAACCTCCGGTCACACAATTTGCCGGGGCTGTGGACAAACCCTTGAGCACGTTGCGTCATGGGGTGGTGATGGCTTCAGATTCCGGGGGAACACCCCCCGGCCCCCCTCCGGGTGTGCGCATTCTCGTCGTCGGCGGCGGCTACGTCGGGATGTACACCGCACTGCGTCTCCAGCGGAAGCTGAAGCAGAGACTCAGAAGCGGTGAGGCCGAGATCGTCGTCGTCACCCCCGAGCCTTATATGACGTATCAGCCGTTCCTGCCCGAAGCGGCCGCCGGTTCGATCTCGCCGCGCCATGTCGTCGTGCCGCTCCGCCGGGTCCTGGCGGACTGCACGATCGTGATCGGTCAGGCAGAACGCATCGACCACGCCAAACGCACGGCGACCGTCACCACCCTCGCCACCGGGGAGGACGGCACCGGCGCCGTCGAGATCCCGTACGACGAACTCGTCCTCGCACCCGGCTCCGTCTCGCGCACCCTCCCGATCCCCGGCCTCGCCGAACACGGCATCGGCTTCAAGACGATCGAGGAGGCCATCGGCCTGCGCAACCACGTCATCGAGCAGATGGACATCGCCTCCACCACCCGCGACCCGGCCATCCGCGACGCCGCCCTCACCTTCGTCTTCGTCGGCGGCGGCTACGCGGGCGTCGAGGCCCTCGCCGAGCTGGAGGACATGGCCCGCTACACCTCGCGGTACTACCACAACATCAAGGCGGACGACCTGAAGTGGATCCTCGTCGAGGCGTCGGGCCGCATCCTTCCCGAGGTCGGTGAGGCGATGGGCGGCTACGCGATCCGTGAGCTGCGCGGCCGCAATATCGACGTACGCCTGGACACCGGGCTGGAGTCCTGCGAGGACCGGATCGCCGTCCTGAGCGACGGTTCCCGCTTCCCGACCCGCACCGTCGTGTGGACCGCGGGCGTCAAACCCGCGCCGGTCCTCGCCGCCACCGACCTGCCGCTCAACGAGCGCGGCAGGCTCAGATGCACGGCAGAGCTCACCGTGGAAGGGGCCGAGCACGCCTGGGCCGCCGGGGACGCCGCGGCCGTACCCGATCTGGCCGCCGCGGAAACGGGCATGGAGACCGCGCCCAACGCCCAGCACGCCGTACGCCAGGCCAAGGCACTCGCCGACAACATCCTCGCCTCGATCAACGGCGAACCCCTCACGAAGTACCGGCACAGCTACGCGGGCTCCGTCGCCTCACTCGGCCTCCACAAGGGCGTCGCCCACGTCTACGGTCGCAAGCTCAAGGGATACCCGGCCTGGCTGATGCACCGTACGTATCACCTCAGCCGGGTTCCGACGTTCAACCGGAAGGCCCGCGTCCTTGCCGAATGGACCCTCGCCGGGCTCTTCAAGCGCGAGATCGTCTCGCTCGGCTCGCTGGAACACCCGCGCGCCGAATTCGAACTCGCCGCAGGAGGTAAACGCCCCGGGCCGGACCACCCGCCGGCCTCCGACGGCCCGCCGGGCAACGGCGGCTGACTGCCCGTCGGCCCGCGACGTCACCCGACCGGGGCCGGACCGTACCGACGACTGTCAGTACGGTCCGCCACACTGGACGTGTGACCATAGGTGGGCCCACATCTGCACAGAGTGACCCGGCCGGCAGTGACCGACAGCGAGCAGCCCGCCCCAGCGGACCAGACCGACACACGAGGCCAGAAATTCCGTGAACTTCACGCGTTGGAGCGCCCGCCTCCCCGGAACGCAGCGTCGCGCCGCCGCACGGGACGAGCACAGTTCCGTGCCCTCGGCCCGCGCCGAGTACGCACGGCCCGGGACCGGGCCCCGCCCACCGGACGGCGGCGCGCAGGGCGACACGCACGGCAATCCTCCCGGGGACCGGGACCCCGCCCTGGAGGATCTCTCCGCCCAGGACATCCTCGGCCAGCTGCCCGCCCTGGTGGCCCTGGTGTACGGCCCCGACCACCGGATCGCGTACGTCAACGACGCCTACGCCGCCGCCTTCGGCCCCCGCCCGGCCGGCGCCCCCGCCGCCGAGGCCATGCCCGAGCTCGCCGAGCTCAGCCTGCTGCCCCTCATGGACCAGGTCCTGCGCAGTGGCACACCCCGTACGGTCAAGTCCCGCAAGGCCCGCAGCGGCAATTCGTACACCGTGACCTGCACCCCGGTACACCGGGACAGCGATGCCGAAACCGACGGCGAAGGGGCCAGGGGCAACAAGCAGACCAAGAACAAGGACAAGAGCAAGAGAGGCACCGAGGCCGGAGTGCTCGTGTACGCCGCCGACGTCACCGACCACGCCGAAGCGGCCGAACGGCTCCGCGCCAGCGAGCGCCGCCACCGCGAAACGGCCGTCACCCTCCAGCGCTCCCTGCTCCCGCAGGAGCTGGAGCAGCCCGACGACCTGCGGATCGCCGCCACCTACCAGCCCGGTGGCACGGACGCCGCGGTCGGCGGCGACTGGTACGACGTCATCACCATCGGCGCGGGCCGCACCGCCCTGGTCATCGGCGACGTGATGGGACGTGGGGTGCGGGCCGCCGCCGTCATGGGCCAGCTCCGCACGGCCGTGCGCGCCTACGCCCGCCTCGACCTCCCGCCCCACGAGGTGCTCCAGCTCCTCGACGGTCTCGCCGCCGAGATCGACGCCAGCCAGATCGCCACCTGCGCCTACGCGGTCCACGATCCGAACGAGGGCCGGCTCGTCTACGCCTCCGCCGGGCACCTCCCGATCCTGGTGTGCCACGAGGACGGTACGGTCCACCGCGCCGAGGACCCGACAGGACCGCCGCTCGGCACCGGCGGCTGGATCCACACATCGGGCACGATCGCGCTGCCGCCCGGTTCCACCGCGGTCCTCTATACGGACGGCCTGGTGGAGCGCCGCAGCGAGGACATCGACGAGGGTGTCGCCGCCCTGGAGCGCGCTCTTTCCGGAGCGAAGGGTTCACCCCAGGTGGTCTGCGACCGGCTGATCCGCTCCCTCGGCGTCACCGCGGAGCACGACGACGACGTGGCGGTGCTGGTGGTCCAGCACCCCGCCCGTACCGGGGCGGATGCGGAGCTGTTCCACAACGCCTCGCTCGAACTCCTCGGCGGCGTGGAGGCGGCCCCGCGCGCACGCGCGTTCGCGACCGGCGTCCTGACGTCGTGGCGATTCCCGGTCGAGCTCTGCGACCTGGGCGTCCTGGCCGCGGGCGAACTCGTCGCGAACTCCCTCAAGCACGGCACCCCGCCGATGCGCCTGGGCCTGCGCCGCACTGATCGCCGCCTGATCATCGAGGTGACCGACGGCGACGACCACCTGCCACGCCGCCGCCGCGCCGATCCGGCGGACGAAGCAGGCCGCGGCATCTCCATCGTCGCGACGATCGCCACGTCCTGGGGCAGCCGCCGCACACCGGGCGGCGGCAAGGCGGTCTGGTGCGAATTCGCCCTGCCGCGCTAGGGGCCCCTGTCACAGCAGGTCCCCTACCGCCTCGGACCCGGACTCAGCGAGTGGCGACGGCGGAGGCGGCGGTCACCGGCTCGGCCTCCGGCAGTGACACGGCCACCACCCTGGACGGCGCCGCCTCGATCGAAGGCTGATCCTGTACGGGCGTGAGCCGTCGGCCGAGCCGCAGCGCCAGCACCGTGATGCCCAGCGAGAACAGCACGAACGTCACGATGTACGGCCCGTGCAGCGTCGCCCCCATCGGCCCGCCCACGGCCGGACCGACCGCGAGCGCGAGCTGCTTGCACAGGGCGAAGGCGGAGTTGTACTGCCCGACCATCGACTCCGGCGCCAGATCGGCGACCAGCGGCGCCACGGTCGGCGACAGCATCGACTCACCGAGTCCGAACAGCGCGTACGTGGAGATCATCGCGGTCGTCGCCATGGTCTGGCTGCCGTGTCCGAGCCCCGCGTACCCCGCCACGATCCAGGCGAACGCCCAGATCAGACCGACCGAGGCGATGACCCGGCTGCGCCTGCGCCGCTCCACCAGACGCAGCACGACGAACTGCGCCACGACGATGACGGCCGTGTTGGCGGCCAGCGCGATGCCGAGCGTCGAGGGCTGGATCCCGGCGGCCTCGGTGCCGTACGCCGCGAGTCCGGACTCGAACTGTCCGTAGCAGGCGAAGAACAGCACGAAGCCCAGCACGCACAACTGCACCATGGCCCGGTGCGACAGCAGCGTCCGCAGCCCGCCCGGCGCCTTGGACCCGTCCGTGGGCCTGGCGCCGGAGAAGGACGGCGTACGGGACAGCCGCACCGTGGCGGTGATGACACCGAGCACGATGAACATCGCGGCTTCGATGAGGAACAGCAGGGTGAAGGTCTCCGGCCGGCTCGTGTCGACGATCTGTCCGCCGACCAGCCCACCGATGCCGAGCCCGAGGTTCTGCAGGAAGAACTGCATGGCGAAGGCGCGCGTGCGGGTGGCGGTGCTGGAGCACCACACGAGCATGGTGGCGAGCGCCGGCTGCATGACCGCCGTACCGGCCCCGAGGACCGCGGCCGACAGTACGGCGGCGGTCACGCCCGACGACAGGCCGAGGGCGATCGAGCCCAGGGAAGCGACGACCGAGGCGACGACGAGCACGGGCAGCGGCCCGCGCCGGTCGATGACACGCCCCGTGAACGGCAGAACGGCCAGCGCCGCCATGGCGAAGACCGCCAGCACGACTCCCGCGGTGCCGGCACCCAGATCCCGTACCTGTGCCACATAGACGTACAGATACGGAACGGTGAACCCCAGCCCGAACGCGCTCAGCGCGCTCCCCAGCTGGATTCGCCGCAGTGCTGCACCCATCTCCCTGGTCACACTCACCTACCTCAAGGTCTCGAAGCCACTTGCCGAGCCACCGAACGACTCGAACCCGAAGACTTTAGCACTAAAGTTAGATGCTCAACAATTCAAACCGAAGGACTTCGACGGCTTTGGAGGACATGCCATACTGCCCGCCATGTCTGACACCACCGAGCAGCCCGGCCCGCAGGAGCCGAGCCTCGACGAGCAGATCGCCGCCTACCAGCGCGAGTTCCGGGACCTGGACCCCCAGGTCGAGCAGGTCGTCTCGGCCCTGGGCCGGCTGAACCGCCGGATGAACGTGGCATATGGCCGCCAGGTCGCCGCCCTCGGCATCAGCAATGCCGAGTGGGAGGTCCTCAAGACCCTGGTCCTGGCCGGCTCCCCGTACCGCCTGGGCCCGGGAGAGCTGGCCAAGCGCCTGGGTCTCACCCCGGCCGCGATGACCCACCGCATCGACCGCATGGCGGGCGAGGGCCTGGTCACCCGAGACCGGGACGAGAACAACCGGGTGCGGGTCATCGTCGAGCTGACCGATGAGGGCCGTACGAAGTGGCTGGAGGCGATGCGCATGGCCACCGCCTTCGAGGAGGACCTGCTCCAGGACCTCTCCGGCGACGAACGCGGAGTCCTCGGCGACATGCTGATCCGCCTCCTGCGCCGGGTGGAGCACGCCCAGCCGGACGCCGGCGGCCGCCTCACCGACCTGGACTGAACCCGTGCCGGACACGCAGGAAAACGGCTTGACCTGGCCGGGTTGACACCCCCCCTCCACGACCCGTAAAGTTCTTCGAGTTGTCACCGAGCCGGAACGGTTCTGCGACGACCGATCCCGCCGCGAATGCGGCAACCAAAACTCAGCACGATCTCCCACTCGGGACAATTTCGGCATGCCGAAATTAATTTCGAAGGCTCGATTATGAGTCGCCGGGAAAATCCGCTAGAGTTTGGACGTCGGAACGGCCCAACAGCCGGGAAGACAAACCCCGCTGACTGGGAATCAGGCCCGAAAGGATCTGATAGAGTCGGACTCGCCGGAAAGGGAAACGCGAAAGCGAAGAACTGGAAAGCAAACCCGCTTCGACCGGGAATCGGACACGAAAGAGTCTGATAGAGTCGGAAACGCAAGACCGAAGGGAAAGCCCGGAGGAAAGCCCCAGAGAATGTTCTGCGGGTGAGTACAAAGGAAGCGTCCGTTCCTTGAGAACTCAACAGCGTGCCAAAAGTCAACGCCAGATATGTTGATACCCCGGCCTGCTTCGGCAGGTTGGTGGTTCCTTTGAAAGTCCTGCCGGGCCTCACGGTTCCGGTAGGCAATTACACAGCGAGGACGCTGTGAACGATCGGTCTTATTCCGGCTGATCGTTCCGCTCTCGTGTTGTGTTGTCCCGATTACGGGAAAACATTCACGGAGAGTTTGATCCTGGCTCAGGACGAACGCTGGCGGCGTGCTTAACACATGCAAGTCGAACGATGAAGCCCTTCGGGGTGGATTAGTGGCGAACGGGTGAGTAACACGTGGGCAATCTGCCCTTCACTCTGGGACAAGCCCTGGAAACGGGGTCTAATACCGGATGACACTCTGTCCCGCATGGGACGGGGTTGAAAGCTCCGGCGGTGAAGGATGAGCCCGCGGCCTATCAGCTTGTTGGTGGGGTGATGGCCTACCAAGGCGACGACGGGTAGCCGGCCTGAGAGGGCGACCGGCCACACTGGGACTGAGACACGGCCCAGACTCCTACGGGAGGCAGCAGTGGGGAATATTGCACAATGGGCGAAAGCCTGATGCAGCGACGCCGCGTGAGGGATGACGGCCTTCGGGTTGTAAACCTCTTTCAGCAGGGAAGAAGCGAAAGTGACGGTACCTGCAGAAGAAGCGCCGGCTAACTACGTGCCAGCAGCCGCGGTAATACGTAGGGCGCAAGCGTTGTCCGGAATTATTGGGCGTAAAGAGCTCGTAGGCGGCTTGTTGCGTCGGTTGTGAAAGCCCGGGGCTTAACCCCGGGTCTGCAGTCGATACGGGCAGGCTAGAGTGTGGTAGGGGAGATCGGAATTCCTGGTGTAGCGGTGAAATGCGCAGATATCAGGAGGAACACCGGTGGCGAAGGCGGATCTCTGGGCCATTACTGACGCTGAGGAGCGAAAGCGTGGGGAGCGAACAGGATTAGATACCCTGGTAGTCCACGCCGTAAACGTTGGGAACTAGGTGTTGGCGACATTCCACGTCGTCGGTGCCGCAGCTAACGCATTAAGTTCCCCGCCTGGGGAGTACGGCCGCAAGGCTAAAACTCAAAGGAATTGACGGGGGCCCGCACAAGCAGCGGAGCATGTGGCTTAATTCGACGCAACGCGAAGAACCTTACCAAGGCTTGACATACACCGGAAAGCATCAGAGATGGTGCCCCCCTTGTGGTCGGTGTACAGGTGGTGCATGGCTGTCGTCAGCTCGTGTCGTGAGATGTTGGGTTAAGTCCCGCAACGAGCGCAACCCTTGTTCTGTGTTGCCAGCATGCCCTTCGGGGTGATGGGGACTCACAGGAGACTGCCGGGGTCAACTCGGAGGAAGGTGGGGACGACGTCAAGTCATCATGCCCCTTATGTCTTGGGCTGCACACGTGCTACAATGGCCGGTACAATGAGCTGCGATGCCGCGAGGCGGAGCGAATCTCAAAAAGCCGGTCTCAGTTCGGATTGGGGTCTGCAACTCGACCCCATGAAGTCGGAGTTGCTAGTAATCGCAGATCAGCATTGCTGCGGTGAATACGTTCCCGGGCCTTGTACACACCGCCCGTCACGTCACGAAAGTCGGTAACACCCGAAGCCGGTGGCCCAACCCCTTGTGGGAGGGAGCTGTCGAAGGTGGGACTGGCGATTGGGACGAAGTCGTAACAAGGTAGCCGTACCGGAAGGTGCGGCTGGATCACCTCCTTTCTAAGGAGCACTTCTTACCGGGCTTGCCTGGTCAGAGGCCACTACGTCGGCAAATGTTCGACGGTGGTTGCTCATGGGTGGAACGTTGACTATTCGGCACGACAGGTTGTTGTTCACTAGTACTGCTTCGGCGTGGAACGTGGGGATGGCTTGTCGGGTCGGGCACGTTGTTGGGTATCTGAGGGTACGGCCGTGAGGTCGCCTTCAGTTGCCGGCCCCAGTGAACTCGCCTGTTTGGGCGGGGTGGTGGGTGGCTGGTCGTTGTTTGAGAACTGCACAGTGGACGCGAGCATCTGTGGCCAAGTTTTTAAGGGCGCACGGTGGATGCCTTGGCACCAGGAACCGATGAAGGACGTGGGAGGCCACGATAGGCCCCGGGGAGCTGTCAACCGAGCTTTGATCCGGGGGTGTCCGAATGGGGAAACCCGGCAGTCGTCATGGGCTGTCACCCGCTGCTGAACACATAGGCAGTGTGGAGGGAACGAGGGGAAGTGAAACATCTCAGTACCCTCAGGAAGAGAAAACAACCGTGATTCCGGGAGTAGTGGCGAGCGAAACTGGATGAGGCCAAACCGTATGTGTGTGATACCCGGCAGGGGTTGCGCATGCGGGGTTGCGGGAGTTCTCTTGATCAATCTGCCGATTGGTCGACGAGTCAGAAACCGTTGATGTAGGCGAAGGACATGCGAAAGGTCCGGCGTAGAGGGTAAGACCCCCGTAGCTGAAACATTAACGGCTCGTTTGAGAATTTCCCAAGTAGCACGGGGCCCGAGAAATCCCGTGTGAATCTGGCGGGACCACCCGCTAAGCCTAAATATTCCCTGGTGACCGATAGCGGATAGTACCGTGAGGGAATGGTGAAAAGTACCGCGGGAGCGGAGTGAAATAGTACCTGAAACCGTGTGCCTACAAGCCGTGGGAGCGTCGCTGTTGTTCTTCGGAGCAACAGTCGTGACTGCGTGCCTTTTGAAGAATGAGCCTGCGAGTTTGCGGTGTGTTGCGAGGTTAACCCGTGTGGGGAAGCCGTAGCGAAAGCGAGTCCGAATAGGGCGTTTTAGTAGCACGCTCAAGACCCGAAGCGGAGTGATCTAGCCATGGGCAGGTTGAAGCGGAGGTAAGACTTCGTGGAGGACCGAACCCACCAGGGTTGAAAACCTGGGGGATGACCTGTGGTTAGGGGTGAAAGGCCAATCAAACTCCGTGATAGCTGGTTCTCCCCGAAATGCATTTAGGTGCAGCGTCGTGTGTTTCTTGCCGGAGGTAGAGCACTGGATAGGCGATGGGCCCTACCGGGTTACTGACCTTAGCCAAACTCCGAATGCCGGTAAGTGAGAGCACGGCAGTGAGACTGTGGGGGATAAGCTCCATGGTCGAGAGGGAAACAGCCCAGAGCATCGACTAAGGCCCCTAAGCGTACGCTAAGTGGGAAAGGATGTGGAGTCGCAGAGACAACCAGGAGGTTGGCTTAGAAGCAGCCACCCTTGAAAGAGTGCGTAATAGCTCACTGGTCAAGTGATTCCGCGCCGACAATGTAGCGGGGCTCAAGCGTACCGCCGAAGTCGTGTCATTCCAGCGTATAGGGCCAACGCCTGCTGGGATGGGTAGGGGAGCGTCGTGTGCCGGGTGAAGCAGCCGCGGAAGCGAGTTGTGGACGGTTCACGAGTGAGAATGCAGGCATGAGTAGCGATACACACGTGAGAAACGTGTGCGCCGATTGACTAAGGGTTCCTGGGTCAAGCTGATCTGCCCAGGGTAAGTCGGGACCTAAGGCGAGGCCGACAGGCGTAGTCGATGGACAACCGGTTGATATTCCGGTACCCGCTTTGAAACGCCCAATACTGAATCAGGCGATGCTAAGTCCGTGAAGCCGGCCCGATCTCTTCGGAGTTGAGGGTAGTGGTGGAGCCGACGAACCAGACTTGTACTAGGTAAGCGATGGGGTGACGCAGGAAGGTAGTCCAGCCCGGGCGGTGGTAGTCCCGGGGTAAGGGTGTAGGCCGTGTGGTAGGTAAATCCGTCACACGTTAAGGCTGAGACCTGATGCCGAGCCGATTGTGGTGAAGTGGATGATCCTATGCTGTCGAGAAAAGCCTCTAGCGAGTTTCATGGCGGCCCGTACCCTAAACCGACTCAGGTAGTCAGGTAGAGAATACCGAGGCGTTCGGGTGAACTATGGTTAAGGAACTCGGCAAAATGCCCCCGTAACTTCGGGAGAAGGGGGGCCATCACTGGTGAGGAGACTTGCTCTCCGAGCTGGGGGTGGCCGCAGAGACCAGCGAGAAGCGACTGTTTACTAAAAACACAGGTCCGTGCGAAGCCGTAAGGCGATGTATACGGACTGACGCCTGCCCGGTGCTGGAACGTTAAGGGGACCGGTTAGCCGACTTTCGGGTCGGCGAAGCTGAGAACTTAAGCGCCAGTAAACGGCGGTGGTAACTATAACCATCCTAAGGTAGCGAAATTCCTTGTCGGGTAAGTTCCGACCTGCACGAATGGCGTAACGACTTCTCGACTGTCTCAACCATAGGCCCGGTGAAATTGCACTACGAGTAAAGATGCTCGTTTCGCGCAGCAGGACGGAAAGACCCCGGGACCTTTACTACAGTTTGATATTGGTGTTCGGTTCGGCTTGTGTAGGATAGGTGGGAGACTTTGAAGCGGCCACGCCAGTGGTTGTGGAGTCGTCGTTGAAATACCACTCTGGTCGTGCTGGATGTCTAACCTCGGTCCGTGATCCGGATCAGGGACAGTGTCTGATGGGTAGTTTAACTGGGGCGGTTGCCTCCTAAAGAGTAACGGAGGCGCCCAAAGGTTCCCTCAGCCTGGTTGGCAATCAGGTGTTGAGTGTAAGTGCACAAGGGAGCTTGACTGTGAGACCGACGGGTCGAGCAGGGACGAAAGTCGGGACTAGTGATCCGGCAGTGGCTTGTGGAAGCGCTGTCGCTCAACGGATAAAAGGTACCCCGGGGATAACAGGCTGATCTTCCCCAAGAGTCCATATCGACGGGATGGTTTGGCACCTCGATGTCGGCTCGTCGCATCCTGGGGCTGGAGTCGGTCCCAAGGGTTGGGCTGTTCGCCCATTAAAGCGGTACGCGAGCTGGGTTTAGAACGTCGTGAGACAGTTCGGTCCCTATCCGCTGCGCGCGTAGGAATATTGAGAAGGGCTGTCCCTAGTACGAGAGGACCGGGACGGACGAACCTCTGGTGTGCCAGTTGTTCTGCCAAGGGCATGGCTGGTTGGCTACGTTCGGAAAGGATAACCGCTGAAAGCATCTAAGCGGGAAGCCTGCTTCGAGATGAGTATTCCCACCAACTTGATTGGTTAAGGCTCCCAGTAGACGACTGGGTTGATAGGCCAGATGTGGAAGCCCGGTAACGGGTGGAGCTGACTGGTACTAATAGGCCGAGGGCTTGTCCTCAGTTGCTCGCGTCCACTGTGTTTGTTCTGAAATAACGAACGGCCGTGTTGTTCCGGTGTTGGTTAATTTCATAGTGTTTCGGTGGTCATTGCGTTAGGGAAACGCCCGGTTACATTCCGAACCCGGAAGCTAAGCCTTTCAGCGCCGATGGTACTGCAGGGGGGACCCTGTGGGAGAGTAGGACGCCGCCGAACTCCTTTTACGGGAAAGCCCCGTGCCCTTGTGGCACGGGGCTTTTCTGCGTTTACCCCTTTTTGCTGTCATCGGCGATTTCCGTGTTGATCCAGTCCCGGTCGATGACCGTGAGGATCTCCCTCTCCCGTTCGGTGAGGGCCGCGATGCGTCGTCCAGGGTGGCGGGGCCGCCGGGAACGGTTGGGCAGGACGGCGCCCCGGTGGTCGTGGGCCGTGAAAAGTGGTTTGCGCGGGTCGGGCGGGCGGGACAGGATCGGTGGATGGAACATGTGATCCGATTCGTCCGCGCCGATGAATGGCCCCTGGTCAAGGAGTTGCGGCTGGCCGCACTGCGGGACCCGGTGGCGCCGGTGGCCTTTCTGGAGACGCACGCGCAGGCTGCGGGCCGGTCCGACGAGTTCTGGCAGGACCGGGCGCTCGGCGCTTCCGAGGCCGGGAGTGGTGAGGTGCGGCAATTCGTCGCCGTCGCGCCCGACGGGCGGTGGGACGGCAGCGTCACGGTGCTGATCGAGCGGCCGGACGCGGAGGTGCGGTTCGGGGACGCGACCGATGTCCACCAGGCGCATGTGGTCGGCGTGTTCGTACGGCCCGAGGCGCGGGGCGAGGGCCTGGCCGAGGCGTTGTTCCGGGCCGCGACGGAGTGGGCGTGGTCGTTGGGGGAGCCGCAGATCGAGCGGGTGCGGCTGTATGTGCACGAGAGCAACGCGCGGGCCGCGGCGCTCTATCGGCGGATCGGGTTCGTGGCCACCGGGCAGTCGGTGCCCATGCCGGGCGACCCGTCCGCTCGGGAGCTGGAGTACGCGGTGGAGCGGCCGGCGATGTAGGTGCGGGCGGGTGGGGCGCGGGCGGTGGGGCGCGCGCGGTCAGTGTGGGCCGGTGGTGAGGTCCTGGGACCAGCGGGCGCGGGCCTGTTCCTGGGAGCGGAGGAGGGCGAGCGTCGGCAGGCCCTGGGCCTGGCCGGTCGACAGCAGCTCGGGGAGCCGGGGCAGCGGCGCCACCGCGGCGACGTCGTCGAGCACGAGCGTCATTGGTGGGTCGAGCCGACCGTCGGTTGACCGTACGGCCATGCGGCGGCCGTGCTCGACCACGTGCGATGCGAGTGCCGTGAGCAGGGGCATTGCTCCGGGGCCCGAGCGGGGATCCTCGATCGATTCGCCCACCACATAGAGAGTGCCCCCCTCGCGCGCGAAAGATTCCAGCGCGAGCGAATCGGCCCGGTTGGGTGTGCAGGCCTCGCGGATGTGGACCGAGGAGAGCGCGGCGAAGGCCCGTACCGTCAACTCCTGTGCTACCTCCCGGCGTTCGGGGTAGGCAGTGAGTGCGGACTCCAGCAGGCCGGCGAGTCCGGAGGCCGCTTTGGGGTGGGTACGGAGCAGCCGCACCGGTTCGTGGGCGCTGCCGCCGATGGCCCAGCGGTGGACCTGGCGGAAGGGCCTGCCGTCGATGGCGGCGGCGTGCAGCCAGCACTTCAGGAGCGTTTCCGCGGTGTCGGCCGTCGCCGCGTCGATACGGGCCTGGGGCCGCACCGGGGCGAGGAGTGCGGTGGCGCGGGCGGCGGCCGTGTCGGGCTGCTCGCAGCCGGCCGTGGGGGACCAGTGGAGGCGGGCCGGGGTGTCGCAGAGGTGGCCCGGGTCGTAGACGAGGACCGGACCGAGCTTGGCGCGGGCGTCCTTCGTCTCGCTCCAGACGGTGGGGTCGGAGGTGATGACGAGCGCGGGCCCGTCGGCCTCCTGGATCGCCTGGACGACGGTGGGGCGGCGGGTGGCGGCCGGTCCGTAGACGACGAGGGGGGTACGGGGGGACGGAAGCGTGGGGAGAGCGGGGAGGAGAGTTGTCGCGGATGCGGTGTGCTCGACGGGGGCGGGCATGGGCGCGGGTGCGGGGGGCGGGGTGGGATCCGGAGCGGTGGGTTCCGGGTGCGAGTGCGAGTGCGGGTGCGGGTGTTGCTCCGGGGTTGGTTGTGGCTGTCGTCGCTGTGGGGTGTGGGCCTCGGGCCGGGGCTTGTGGTCCTGGGACTGTACGGGCGAGCCGTTCTCGTCCCCGTACCTGTAACCGTCCTCCTCCCCGTACCGTTCGCTGCGCCGCCGCGCTCGTACCGCCCGCCAGCGGGCCACCACGCCCAGCACGAACACCGTCAGCACCAGCAGCACCATCAGTTCGCCTATGAACAGGCCCCAGAACAGTCCGTACCCGGAGAGTTCGTCCGCCGGGGTGTTCGGCCAGGCGGCCGGGAGATCGTGCGGTGTGGTGACGAGCTGACGCATCGCCAGCGGGGTCTCGGTGAGCGTGACCCCCTCCGGCCAGGCGCCGTGCGCGAACAGTCCGGCCAGGCCGGTGGCCGTCCACGCCAGGAGCGTGAGCCCGAGCAGGAAGGCCAGCAGGCCGATCAGCAGACCGTCCGGGATGCCGCCGCTTCCGGCGCCTGTGCTGCCGTCGGTCCGTACCTCGCCGCGCCCCGCCATGTCATGCCACCGTTGACTCGGACGACTCGTTCAGTCGTTGCTGGTGCTCGATCCGTGCCGCCCGCTGTTCCGCCTCCAGGTCGGCGGCGAGTACGTCCTCCGGGAGGAGTTCGGCCGTGGAGGACTCGGTCATCGCGCGGTCGGTGAAGACCAGCGGGCGTTCCGCCTCGGTGATCAGGTGTTTGACCACCTGGACGTTGCCGTTGACGTCCCAGACCGCGATGCCGGGGGTGAGGGTCGGGATGATCTCGACCGCCCATCGGGGGAGGCCGAGCACGCGTCCGGTGGCTCTGGCCTCGTCGGCCTTCTGGGCGTAGATCGTGCGGGTGGAGGCCATCTTGAGGATCGCGGCGGCCTCCCGGGCCGCCGCTCCGTCGACGACGTCGCTGAGGTGGTGGACGACGGCCACGAACGACAGCCCCAGCCGTCGCCCGAACTTCAGCAGGCGCTGGAAGAGCTGGGCCACGAACGGGGAATTGATGATGTGCCAGGCCTCTTCGACCAGGAAGATGCGTTTCTTCCGGTCGGGCCTGATCCAGGTGTGCTCCAGCCAGACACCGACGATCGCCATCAGGATCGGCATCGCGATCGAGTTCCGGTCGATGTGCGAGAGGTCGAAGACGATCAGCGGGGCGTCGAGGTCGATGCCGAAGCTCGTCGGTCCGTCGAACATGCCGCGCAGGTCACCGTCGACCAGCCGGTCCAGGACGAGGGCGACATCCAGGCCCCAGGCCCGTACGTCGTCTATGTCGACGTTCATCGCTTCGGCGGAGTCGGGCTCGGGGTGGCGCAGTTGGTCGACGATGTCGGTCAGGACCGGCTGCCGGTCGGTGATCGTCTCGTTGACGTACGCGTGGGCGACCTTCAGCGCGAAGCCGGACCGTTCGTCCAGGCCGTGTCCCATCGCGACTTCGATGATCGTACGGAGCAGGGCGAGCTGGCCGGTCGTGGTGATCGCGGGGTCGAGCGGGTTGAGCCGGATGCCGCCGTTGAGCGCGGAGGTCGGGTCGAGGCGGATCGGGGTGAGGCCGAGCTCCTGCGCGATGAGGTTCCACTCGCCGACGCCGTCCTCGCCCTGGGCGTCCAGGACGACGACCTGGCGGTCGCGGAAGCGGAGCTGGCGGAGCACGTACGTCTTCTCCAGCGCGGACTTGCCGTTGCCGGACTCGCCGAGCACCAGCCAGTGCGGGGCGGGAAGCTGCTGCCCGTACAGCTGGAAGGGGTCGTAGATGTAGCCCTTGCCGGAGTACACCTCACGGCCGATGATCACGCCGGAGTCGCCGAGGCCGGGGGCCGCGGTGGGCAGGTAGACGGCTTGGGCCTGTCCCGTCGACGTACGGACGGGCAGCCTCGTCGTCTCCACCTTCCCGAAGAGGAAGGCGGTGAAGGCGTCCGACAGCGCGGACAGCGGATCTCGCATGGCGTGACCGACCTCCCTCTCGATTCTCTCGGTGGTCTGCCGAGTGTGGTCAGCGACGGATGCCGGTGGCGAACGGCAGGGTGTTCACGAAGGCGCGGTGGTGTTCGCGGTCGCACCACTCCAGCTTGAGATACGACTTGCCGGCCGAGGCCCGGATCGTTCGCTTGTCGCGGGCGAGGGACTCGGGCGAACGCGAGGACACGGTGATGTACCCGACCAGATTCACTCCGGCCGCGCCGCTCGCGAGATCTTCACCTCGCTGGTCGAGACGGCCGTGGGCGGCGATGTCGCGCGGGTCGACGGTGCGGTTCATCTTGGCCTGGCGGCTGGCTTCCGCCTCGTCGTTCGTCTTCTCGGTGAGCATCCGCTCGATGGCGATCTCGGTGGGTTCGAGGTCCATGCAGACCGCGACCGTACGGATCACATCGGGCGTGTGGACGAGGAGCGGGGCCAGGAAGTTGACGCCGACGGGTGTCATCGGCCATTCCTTCACCCAGGCCGTGGAGTGGCACCAGGGCGCGCGGGTGGCCGACTCGCGGGTCTTGGCCTGGAGGAACGTCGGCTCGACCGCGTCCAGCTCGGCCGGCCAGGCGTTGCGCTTCGTCATGGCCTGGATGTGGTCGATGGGGTGGTCGGGGTCGTACATGGAGTGCACGAGGGAGGCGAGCCGGCTCTGGCCGAGCGGCTGGCGCACCCGGATGTCCGCCTCGGCGAGGCGGGCGCAGATGTCGGTGAGTTCGCGCGCCATGACGACGGCGAGGCCCGCGTCCCGGTCGAGCTTGCGGCCGGCCTGGGGGCGGGCGGCGCGGGCCATGGCGTTGGCCTCGGCGGCCAGCTCGCGGGTGTAGTGCATGCAGGCGACGAGGTAGGCGCGGTGCTGCTCGCTGGAGGTGGAGACCATGGACTGGAGCTGGTCGTACGACTCCTGCAGCCAGCCCGGGGACGTCTTGTCGCCGCGCTGGGCGACATCCTTGGCGTGGGCGTCGGGGTCGGCGGGGAGGGTGCGGGCCAGCATCTGGATGCGGGTCACGAAGCCGTCGCCGTTGGCGACGTGCTTCAGCAGCGTGCCGAACCGGTCGACGAGCGCTTCCTGGTCCTCGCTGTCGCGGAGGCCGACGCCGGGACCCTCGATCTCGATCGCGGCGGTGACGGTGCGGCGGTCGGCGTGCAGGAGTACGGCGATCTCGTCCGGGCCGAAGGGGGCGGCGAGCCAGTTGATCCGGCCGATGCCGGGGGGCGGCCCGATCTCGACCTCGCGCCCGTCGGCGCCGACGCCGGCTTCCATGGCGGCGGAGCGGTAGGTCGTACCGCGGCGCAGGGTGCGCTTGTAGCTGCGGTTGATTTCAAACCATTTGTAGAAGGTGCGGTGCTTGTACGGGAGGTACACGATCGCCAGGGCGAGGATGGGGAAGCCCACGAGCAGCATGATCCGCGGGCCGAGGTAGGGGACGGCCAGTCCGCTCATCATGCCGAGGAACGCCCCGGCGATGATCAGCGCGATCTCGCCGGTCTCGCGGTTCTTGCCGACGATCGCGTTCGGCCGGGCGCGGCCGATGAGATACGTACGGCGGGGCGTGATCGTGTGGGACGGAGTCGTCAACGCCCTCCACCTCCCGTGCTCTTGTTACCTGAACTGCCTGATCCGCCGCCTCGGGGGGTGCGGCTGCCGTGCGGGGTGCCGGAGGTCGGGCCCGAGCCGCTGCGGGGCGGGGGTGCGGCGGGGGATCCGCCGCCGGCTGCGCCGCCGCTGCCGGAGTTGCGGGAGCTGTGCGCGGCGACACCGCCGCTGACCGGGTTGGCGGGCCGGGCGCCGCCGCTGCCACTGTCGCCGGAGTTCTGGCCGCCGCGGCCGCTGTGGGTCTTGATGCCCTGGGAGACGAGAGCGGCGGGGGAGCTGATCATCGCGGCGGCCTGGGATCCGTCGGTGGCCTGCTTGCGGTTGGTGCGGGCGCCCTGGATCTCGTCGCCGAAGCCGGGGACGAAGCGGTAGATCATCGCGGAGGCGAAGATCGCGAGCAGGATGATGGCGAGGCCGGAGACGACGGAGGAGAACGCGTTGGGCCCGCCGTCGGTGGAGAGGGCGCCGGCCAGTCCGAGGACGATGACGATGACCGGTTTCACCATGATCACCGCGATCATGATGCCTGCCCAGCGGCGGACGTGGCCCCACATGTTCTTGTCGACGAGGCCTGCGTAGACGACAACGCCGAGGAGGGCGCCGACGTAGAGCAGGGCTGCCCGGATGACGAGCTCCAGGTAGAGGACGCCCGCGGCGAGGGTGGACACCAGCGAGACGATGATCAGCATGATCGGCCCGCCGCCGATGTCTTTGCCGCCCTTGAGCGCTTCGGCGAACGATCCGAAGAAGAGGTCGGCCTTGTTTCCGGTGGCCGAGGCGATCACGTCACTGACGCCGTCGGTGGCGGATACGACCACGTAGAGGATGAGCGGGGTGAAGGCTGAGGCGATGACCGTCAGCCAGAGGAATCCGACGGCTTCGGAGATCGCGGTGGTGAGCGGGACACCACGGATGGCGCGCTTGGCTACGGCGAACAGCCACAGGACGAGCGTGAGGATGGCGGAGGCCGCGAACACGATCGCGTACTGCTGGCGGAAGGTCGGGTTGGTGAAGTCGACGTTCGCGGTGTTCTTCACGGCGTCGCTGAGCTTGTTGATGATCCAGGCGGCGGCGTCGGCGCAGCCGCGGGCGAGGGAGGAGAGGGGGTCCTGGGAGTTGTCGAGGGTGGTGGAGGGGCTGGTCTTTCCGGCGCCTGCGTCGCCTCGTTCGCAGTAGTCCTTGGCGGGGCCGCGGATCAGGTCGCACGCTTTGTTGCTCTCGCTGGGCGTCGGGCTGGGAGAGGGCTCAGCAAATGCGCGGCTGGCCAGCATGACGAGAGCGATCTGCAGGCTGGTTACTGCTGCCGTTAGTGAGAGGGCTCGGCTGGATCGTTTACCGGGCATACGTGAACCCTCCGAACTGTTCTACAGCGTTGGCCATTTCCTCAGCGGGGGACGCGGCCTGGTCCCGGCCGACGGGTGTAGGACCGTCCTTCTGCGTGAAGGCGGTGATCTTCCAGTCTCCGTTGATCCATGCCAGGTCGAACGTGTTGGTGAACCAGCTCTCGGAGACAGGGTTCTTGGAACCTTCGCCGGCAAGCCCGAACAATGCCGAGTACCAAACGGCGACGCTTGCGGTGTCGCCGTTGAACTTCACGACCTTGGTGCCGGCCGGGTTGGAGCGCGAGATGAAGGTCAGGCCCGCAGGTGCGGTGCCGTCGGGGTTCAGCCCGATACTGGTGAGGAAGTCCTGACCGGAATACACCTTGTCGAGGTCACCCTGGCGGGCAGCGGCGACGGCAGGGGCGTACACAGCGGTGACGACCGCGCGACGACGGTCCTTGTCGAACATGTCGGCTGAGCCGAGCGCCACGGCGTAGTTCGCCGCCGCGCTCTGCGCCCCCTGCTCGTCATGGGCGAAGCCCGAAGGGATCGAGCCGTTCTTCCCCGTCACCGGCTTCGTCCCCGTGGCCGCCGTGGACGACGAGTCCGGCTTGTTCCCCGCGTTTCCCGAGCCGCCGCCGTTGCCGTGTCCGCCGCCTCCGCCCACGTTCGCGAACGCGATAGCCGCGATCAGGAGGACGACCACGCCGACCACCGTGACGAGGGAGCGGGAGTTGCGGGCCGGGCGGCGGGGGGTGGTGTAGCCGTCGCCGCCCTCACCGTCGGGAAAGCGGGTACGGGTCTGGCGCGTACCGCCGATGGTGCTGTATCCATCGTCCGTACGGCCCGAGCCGGTGCCGTAGTCGTTCTCGTCGCCGAGGCTCATGCCGCGAACGCCCCCTCAACCGTTTCCTGAACCGGGTAGTACGACGGTAGCCGTGCGGGTTCCCGCTCGGGCGCGGTGTGGTGACTCGACATCAGGGAGACGCAACCTCTGCCGGTGGGCACGACGGACGGATGGTGTGGGAGTGGGCGGGACTGCCCCTGGCGTGGGATGACAGCCGGTCAGACGGCCATCCCGTAGACGATGGTGAACAGGGTTCCCAGCGATCCGATGATGAACACACCGGTCAGACCGGCAACGATCAGTCCCTTGCCCTGCTCCGCGCTGAACGTGTCGCGCAGCGCCGTGGCCCCGATACGCTGCTTCGCCGCGCCCCAGACCGCGATGCCGAGGCAGAGCAGGATGGCAATGGCCATCACGACCTCGATCATTACGCGGGCCTCGTTGCCCAAGGTCCCGAACGGCCCCCAATTCGGGGCGATTCCGCCGATGATGGTGGTGATGTCGCCCTTTTCAGCTGCCAGGATCATGTAAGTCACCGCCCCTGTTGGGTAGTTCATTGCCCCTGCCACACGACATGGGTCGCTCTCTATCTTCGCTGATGAAACTGCTTCCATACGACGCCTTGACGGCTCTCTTTACCCGGCTCTCGCACGTTTGACCGGTCCGACTGTCCTGACCTGCGGTTCGAATCGGCGTATGACCGAATATGTATGGTTACTCTGTGTATCACGGGGTGTGACCCCGGGCAATGACTGCCATCCCGCCACCCTGGCCGAGACTCTCGCGCGGGGCCTGGCCGGCGCACGCCCTGGTCGGGGCGGGGGGTGGTCGGAGCGGTGGGTGCTCAGAGCAGTGGGTGACGCGGGACGGGTGGTCGGGGCGGCGTCGTCCAGGTCGGTGGCGGCCGGAAATCGCACCAGGTGCCGTCGAAGGGAAACGTTCCGGCCTCGGCGAGTCGTGCGACCGACGCGCCCTCGATCCTGATGGCTGACGCTTCGTCGGCCGTCCAGTAGGCCGGGTCACCGGTTTTCTCGGCGAAGGACTTCTCGTCCTTCCATCGCCAGCTCCGGTCCGGCTCCACATTGATGTCGAGCTCGTGGTCGGTGATGTCGATGTCGTCGCCGTGGTGGACCCGGCGCTCCAGGTTTACGTACCAGCCACGGAACTTCTGTCTGCGGCCGAAGAGCCAGAGCACCGAGTGCGCTGCGCCGGTCGGCTGGTAGAAGAGTGCGCTGCCCATCGGCCACCGGTCGGCGACCAGGGGGTACCCGCCGGCCGGGCGCTCGTGCGGGGCGATGTCCCGCAGGTGTGCGCCGCGCGGAAGCTTGGTGCGCCACATCGGCGTGCCGGTCTCCATCCACACCAGCTGGCCCGCCTCGGTGCGTTCGACGAGGCGTACGGGCACCGAGGCGCTGAGGTGTCCGCCGATGAAGAAGTTCCAGCGGAGTATCCGGCCCGGGTCGTCGTCCATGCCGTGGATCATGCCCGCGTTGGCGCGGGCGGACACGTGGCCGGACGCGCGGCCGTGTCGGTCACCGCGCGGGTGGGTGGACACGCCGAGCACCACGCCCTGCGCGCAAAAATCGCGTCGGGCGGTGACCGCGACGGCGACACGTCACCGCCGAAGTCGTGGTGCCGGCCTTCCGATTCGCTCCGTGGCGGTGGCCCAGAGCAGTACCGCGCACACGAACGCCGCCCCGGCGAACACCAGCGGGCGCGCGACGGCGTCCATCCGTGACCCTGCCATCAGCGCGCCGACAGCGGCGGGGACGAGGGCCAGAGCCGGCAGTGCGCGGCGGCGCGGGGTGACAGCCGGGGCGGTAGTCGGTGCGACGCCCGGCTCGGCCGGGGGCAGCAGCCGGGTCGCGATGGTGTAAGCGGCGCAGGCCAGCAGTGTGGCTCCGAGAGCATCGCTGGGCCGGTGCCAGTAGAGCGCCTGTACGGCGGCGGCGGTGACCGCGAGCCACAGGGCGCCGGCGGCGGCGACGTAGGGGCGGGCGCGCGGGGAGGCGACGAGAACGGCGCCGAGGGCCAGCCCGGCGGCGATGGCGACGTGACCGCTCGGGAAACTCGCCTCGGTGAGGTTGCTCGGCGCGTTCACGAGGTCGGGACGGGGCAGGACGAACATGTTCAGTGCTTCCGTCGCCGCGATCGTGACCACCGCGACGCCGACAGCCGCGCAGCCCTCACGCCGGCATCGGCGTACCAGGGTGACCACCGCGATCAGTGCGATCCCGGCGCCGAAGGTCGCGTACTCCGCCGTCAGTGGCGGCGGGCCCACCGACTGGCTCCACTCGAAGATGCGCGCCTGATCGGCGTACCCGACGACCAGGGCGTTCTCCGCCGACTGCCCGATCGGCGTCCATACGGCGAACAGGTAGAGCGCCGCGAACGCGAGGAGGAACAGCACGGCCGGGGCCGCCGGAGCCGTCAGGCACGTGGGACGCCGTGCTCCGGAGGTGGTGGCGCTCCTCTGCCCGGCGGCAGACTCGGCTGCGTCCGGAAGGCCTCGCGGTTCCATTGCTCTCTCGTTCCAAGGGTCGGTGAATCGGACGCTCGCGCGGAATCCTGTGCTCCGAGGCGCCCGCGCCGGACGCCTTCGCGATCTGGGCCGGACGCCCGTCGCGATCTGGGCCGGACGCCCGTCGCGATCTGGGCCGGACGCCCGTCGCTATCTGAGACGGCTGCGGCTTCGCTTGTCCCACGCGGCGACGACCAGCGTCGGGAGGACGGCGATCAGAACGAGGAGAACGGACGCGTTCGACACGTGCCGGAAGTCCAGCGGTGTCGACCCGGCCAGGATCACGTGGACGCGGACGAGCGCGAGCGCCGCGACAGGGATCGTCCACCGGTAGTCGCCGGTGGTGCTCGTCGCCCACCAGGCGGCGACCAGAGCGGCGGCTTCGAGCGCGAACTGGCCGCGCTGGAACCACGGATCGTACGAGGCGAGGTGCAGACCTCCGGCCAGGAACATGGCGCCCGCGACCGGGACGAGCCAGCCGTAGGAACGGCGGCGCAACCGGCCGGGGGCACGCGCCGCCAGCACCACGCAGGCGACGAACAGCGTCACCGACAGCACCAGGTTGTTGGCCAGGACCGGAGTGCCCAGCCCGTAGTAGCCCGTGCCCACCACGCCCTCGTCGCCGAAGAACGTCGAGCTGCCCAGCGTGGCACCGGCGTAGATCATCGCCGCCGAGGCCGGAAGCGCGATCCACGGCCTGCCGCGCAGCAACCCGACCAAAGCGACCAGCGGGAGCAGACCGTACGGCAGCATCCGCGATTGCGTGCCGGGCCCCTGCGCCCACGGGTACCAGCCGGGCGAATGGAAGCCGATGGCACGGCTGCCGGGGTCGATGCGCAGTGCCCAGTCCCATACGTCCTGCAGATACGGCACCAGCGCCAGCGCGGCCAGGGAGAGGGCGGCCAGATGAATGCCGTCCAGCCACCACGGCCGGGCCGGATCGTCGGCGGCGTCCCGGGCGTGTGCCTGGACTCCACCGCGCAGCAGGGCGGCGACCTCGCGGGGCGGCGGCCAGTCGCGTCCGGGGTGTGCCTCGGCCAGGCAGGCCAGCAGCTCGTTCCCGTACCGGTCGCGGTAGGCCTTGGGGTACGCGGCAAGTAGCAGACGGTTCATGCCTGGGTCGCCTTGAAGGTCTTGAGCCGACCGGTGACGACGGCCGCCGCCTGCTGCATGCGCAGCGCCTCCTGCTCAAGCGTGCCGGTGCCGTCCTGCGTGAGCCGGTAGTACCGACGCGGACGCCCGTCCACGACCTCCTCGTGGTCGGCGGCCACCAGCCCGGACCGCTCCATCCGCTCCAGCGCCCCGTACAGGGTGCCGACGGCGATCCTGAGCCGTCCGTCGGTGGCGCGTTCGGTGGCCTTGATGATCCCGTACCCGTGCAAAGGCCTGTCCATAAGTGCGGCGAGGATGAAGTACTGCGGCTCGGTCAGGGTCGGCTGGCGTCTCTCCATGATCCGAAGCATATATCGACACACGAAGTATGTGGCTCGGAGGGCGCCCGGTCGGCATCCACGGCTGTCTCGGGGCCCGGAGCTCGGGTCTTGGGTCTTGGGTCTCAGGGGTCGAGCGCCGGGAGTGGCTGGTTCACTCGTTCGTGGGTACGGAGGACGCTCTGCGGCCCGAAGCTTGAGTTTCGGGATTCGGGTGCCGGGAGCCGAACTCCGGGATTCGAGCGCTTTCGGTAACCGGCAGGGAATACAGGGTGGTTGGGAATACCTTCCCGCCCTACCTACCCCGTCACAGCCAGCAAGTGTGACTATTCGTGACCGGCTTGCGGCGCGCTGTCGCGACTGCTTACGTTGCCCCAACGAAACGACCCCGACGCGGTGTTTACGCACCGGGCCGGGGTCTTACCCAAAGATCGAAAAGAGCGATCTCGTGGCTACCGAGAACCTTAGCCCTGCCCTGCACGCGCCCGCATCCTCGCGCCCGTACGCGAAAGCCAAGCCCGGTTACGGGAAACGATGCGCACCGGACCAGCGCCCGCCCCGCAACGACGACTTTGCGTTGCTGCCGGAGCGGGAGCGGTATATCGCCGGGTACGTGGACCGTCTGCCCGACGGCGCGGCCATGGACATCAAGTCGCTGGCCAAGAACCTTCCCCTGTACGGGCAGATGGCCGTCGCCGGTGCGCTGAAGGCCCTGGGAGTGGCCGGTCACCTGCGTCACGTGCGGTGCCTGGCGAGCGGAGACGATCAAGTCCGCTGGGTCACACGTACCTTCTGGTCCCGGACCGCCCATGACAACGAGTGGTGGGACGCCTTCCTCACTGCCGAGGGCAGCGGCTCGGCGCCGGAGGCGGTAGCCCTCGCGCCGGCGTCGACGGCGGTGGTATCCGCGTCGTCGGCCGAGGCGGAGACCCCGTCGCCGTCCCCGTCCCCGTCTCCGTCTGCGTCCGGGGCCCTGGCCCCGTCCACGGCCCCGCCCGAATCAGCCCCCGCCGCCCCCGCCCCCGCCCCCGCCGCCCCCGCCGTACCGCAGCAGCGAACCCCGGAATCGGCGCAGGAGCCGCACTCACCCGCGTACCTCGCTCTGGCCCAACTCGGCCGCAATGAGCCACGATTGACTCTCTCCGCCGCCGACTGTGGCGTGCTCGAAGAGCTGGCCGGTGCGTGGCTCGCACGTGGCGTGAATACCGGCTACCTCACCCACGCCCTCACCTCCGGCCTCCCCGACCGGGTCGACTCGCCCGTCGGATTCGTCAGGCGTCGGCTCCTCGACAAGATTCCGCCCCGCCTGCCCGCCGCCCCGACCCCGGCCGCGCCCGGCACCCCCGTCCGCCGCCTCATGGTGGAATGCACCGAATGCGGCGCACCCGGCCGACCCGAAGCGCTCCCCGACGGCCTCTGCCTGCCCTGCCGCACATCCGCCCCGGACACCGACTCGGACACCGCCCTGGATGCGGCCCTCGGTGAACCGCTCGCCGAGCGCGACATCCGTGCACTCGTCGGCAACCTCCGCGACCTGCTCAGGGTGGACTGACGGTCCCTGATCCGGCGGCGGGATGGCCGGTCCAGAGGTATCCCCTGTGTTTGAACGTGACGGTCGACCCTTGATGTGTCACGTTTTCGCGAGGGGGTGGGGCTGTCAGCTCCGGGGGAGGCCCACCTTGACGGCGCGTACGAGGGCTGCCCAGGCGGTGGGGGTGGTGCGGAGTATCGCCGCGGTCGGGTCGCCGCTCTCGGTCAGACAGACGGCGCCGGGAGTGGGCGCGGCCACGTGTACGCAGGAGTTGCCCTGGGCGCAGTAGGACGACTTCTGCCAGGTGCGTGCGGACATCTCGGGTTCCTTCACAGGTCGCGGGCGATGTTGTGGATGAAGTCCCTGGAGCCGTCACGGTCCAGCGCGGTGGCTTCCATGCGGCCGAGCAGTACGCGGTACTTCTCCAGTTGGGCCTCGGCGTCGAGGAAGACGGGACCGTGGGACTGGTCCAGGTTGACGGTGTCGAGCTGCGGAACCGGTCCGATGAAGTAGTAGATCGACTGGCCCGATCCGGCAATGGTTCCTGCGGAGAACGGGATCACCTGGAGGGTGATGTGCTCATGCTCGCTCAGGCCGAGAAGGTGCTGCAGCTGCTTGCGGGTCACCTTCGGGCCGCCGAACTGCATGCGCAGTGCGGCCTCATGGACAACGGCCTGGTGCGGGGTCGGTGATTCCCGGAACAGCACGGCCTGCCGTTTGATACGGAAGGAGATGCGGTGCTCGATGTCCGGAGGCGACAGCTCCGGCACGTCCTGGCGGAAGACCTCGCGCGCGTATTCCGGCGTTTGGAAGAGGCCGGGGATGTGAACGGTGACGGCGGTCCGCAGCCGACGAGCGTGGTGCTCGATCTCCGCCAGGTCCAGGAGCGGTGCGGGCAGAATCTCCCGGTACTCCTCCCACCACCCGCGCGTGCGGTCGGAGGTCATGTTTCCCAGCGCGGCAACGATGTCCTTGTCGGCGCAGTCGTATTGGCCGGCCAGAGCGCGCAGCCGTGCCAGGCTCACGCCGATGCGACCGGCCTCCATGTTGCTGATCTGATTCTGCTTCACACCCAGGAGTTGACCGGCCTGGGTGGCGGTGAGGCCCGCGCGCTCACGGAGTTTGCGCAGTTCGGCGCCAAACCGGAGTTGACGGCCCGTCGGGCGGGTTCTCACGGGTTTGCTCGCCTCCTTGAGCGGCCGGTCACCCACAAGGGTGTCAGTTCATGGATTCGTCAGGAATCGGTTAACACGTTAGCGATCGGTCGCTACCTTGGGTGTCAGGCCACCGGCCCGGAAGTACCCCGCTCGACGGAGCGGCCTCGTCACCGGGCAACCCGAAGCGCACCTTCCAACCTCCCTCCGTGAACGGAGACTTCCATGGCCAGTTCCACGGTATCGCCGCCCTGGGCGTACACCCTCCAACTTCCGCAGGATCCCCGCGCCCCCGGCGTGGCCCGTGCCACCCTCCGCACCATCCTGCGCGTGCACGGCATGCGCGAACTCACCGAGATCGCCGAGCTGTTGGCGAGCGAACTGGTCACCAACGCCTACCTGCACTCCTCGGGGGAGTACTCCCTGCGCCTTCGTGACGCCGGGCGCAGTCGTATCCGGCTCAGCGTCTGGGACACCAATCCGCACATCCCCGCCCCGTTCCAATGGAGCGCCGAGGCCCCGGCGGAGCTGGCGGAGCGGGGGCGGGGGCTGTACCTCGTGACCCTCTACGCGGAGAGCTGGGGCGCGTACCCCATGCGCGGCGGGCTGCCGGGGCAGGGCGGAAAGCTCCTCTGGGTGGAGTGCGTGGCCAAGGGGGAGGACGAGGGGGAGTGTGGGCCGGGCGACAGATGTACGGGGCGGGCATAGCCTCGTTGTATGGTGCGGAGCGAGGCGAAGGACGTGGCCGGATATCTGGCCGAGGTACCCGAGGAGCGCAGGGACGCCCTGACGAGGCTGCGGGAGCTGTGCCGGGCGGAGCTGGCCGGGTTCGACGAGGTCATGGCGTACGGGATGCCCGCGTACGAGCGGGACGGCACCGCGGAGATCGCGTTCGCCTCGCAGAAGCAGTACATCTCCTTCTACCTGATGCGCAGCGACGTACGTGAGGCCTTCGCGGAGCGGCTGGCCGGGCAGGACATGGGGAAGGGCTGTCTGCGCTTCCGTAAGACGGAGGCCATCGACTACGCCCTGGTGCGGGATCTGCTCCGGGCGACGGCCACGGCGGCGGGGCCGGGCGCGGTCTGCTGAGCGGACTCGGCACTCCTGTGACCGGCGGCCGCGCCACAGGTCCCCCATGCGAACGGTCCGGTACCGGGAGCCGGTCAGGGCGACGAGAACTCCGTCCCACCGGGTGCGCCCGACTCACCGATCCGTTCATGGACCGATCACCTGACCAAGGCGGCATGACGAGCCACCAGCTCTGCCTGGAACAGGGAGCGTACGCCCGCTTGTGAGTGGCTACCTCGGGAGCTGTCGTCACTCTTTCAGCGGCTACTTCTCCCCGTATGGCGATTTCTACCTTGATAGCGGCACATCGCATCGGCCTATGTCCAGGAGGAACCATGCCGACCATGCGTACCGGCTTCACTGCCATCGCAGCAGCCACATTGCTTGTGGGCGCCACTACCGCGGTAGCTGCGCAGAGCGACGCCAGCACGGCTTCGCCGGCATCATCAGCGGTCACAGGAGTCGAGCATCTGCGCGCCCAAGTCGACCTGCCGGCCGGCGCCTGGACCAACACTCCCGTGGAGGTCACCCTCCCCAGGTCCGGCACCTACGAACTCGACGCAGACGTCCGCGGGCGTCTCGCAGGTGTTCCCCCCATCAACACGTACATCACCGCACGGCTGTGGAACGTCACGTCCGGCACCACCGTGCCGACGAGCGAGCGACTCGTCAACCAGATCATCGACAACAACGCGGGTAATACCCAGGCGGGTGGCAACCAGACCGCGCCGATCAGCGAGGTGATCAGAGTGAAGAAGGCGACGACGATCCGGCTGCAGGCCCAGCGGATCGACGCCGTCGGGACGGCAACCGTCGGCCAGGTCTACTCCGACGTCCACGGCTACACCGCCCTCCGCTACAAGCGGGTCGGTTCCTGACGGAGTCGTTCCTTCCAGCGAAGTGCGCGGTCCCTGCTCCGGACAGTCCGGGGCGGGGACCGTGCACTTTCTCGGATCCCGACTGCCAAACCCAACGGACCGAGCTACGCGGAATCCGAGATCATCCCCGCCCCAACGCCCCCTCCGACCTCTGCTCCGCCGGAGCCCCCTGACGTCGCGTCTGTTTCACCAATGGCCCATATCAGGCCAGTCGGTGGCGGTAGGGGACGCGCTGACCACCTGGGACTTTGAGTCTTGCATTGGGTCCTGGGACCCATGCCGCGCCCGGTGTTGGTGTGGTCGCATACAGAGACCGGTTGAACTGTCACTGCGCCCACTCACCAAGCTGGGAGACCCGTCGTGTCTGGCATACGAGAATTAGCGATTCCGGGTGGCGCTGACATGAGTGCCGCCGAGCCCCGTTCGGGCAGGCGGTCGTTGTCGCGTCCTCTGCAGGCGGTGCTGATTCTCGTCCGGCTGCTTTTCGTCGTCACCGTCGGCGGTGTGCTCGACGCGCTCGTCGTGGCCTCGTCCGTCGACGCGGTGGACGGACGGCTGCTGGGCATGTTGCTGTACGCGGCGCTGCCGGGTGTCACCGGGTTCGTGCTGTCGCTGTACGTGCGGACCGGCGGCGTCTGGATCTGGCGCGGGCTCCTTGCCGTACACGCCTGGCTCACCGTCGGCGCCCTGGCGACGCTGGGCGAGGGCACCGGCGGGCAGGGGGTGGCGCAGCTGGTGATGCCGGTCGCTGTTGTCGTGCTGCTGTTCCGGTCCGGCTCCCGTGAATGGTTCCGGCTCAGCCCCGAACAGCGCGTCGAACAGCGGCCGTTCAGCATCGCGCGGATGACCAAGTGGCGTCGGGACGCCGGTCAGACCGCGATGGAGTACCTGGGCATGGTCCTCGTGGTCGTGGCCCTCATCGGCGGGCTCGTGGCGACGGGGATCGGTGGGCAGCTGACCGGGGAGATCCGGAACGCCATCTGCCAACTCACCGGTAGCGCCTGCCCGGCACCCGACGTCGAAGCGGTCGCCGGTAAGGGCGCGGATGCCGGTGGTGGTGCCGGCTCCGAGGGCTCCACTGTGACAGGCGGCACGGGCTCCGGCGGCTCCACCGCATCCGGAGGTTCCGGCGCGTCCGGAGGTTCCGGCGCGTCCGGCGGCTCCAGCTCCGGTTCCGGCGGATCCGGGGGTACGGACTCCTCCGGCGGCGCAGATACGTCCGGCGCGTCCGGCGCGTCCGGCGGTTCCGGCGGTTCGACCGGCGGTGATTCTTCTCCGCAGGTCGACGCGGGTAGACAGAAGCCGGAACCGAACTCCTCCCGCCCCTCGGACGGCAACTTCATCTCCGGCGTCATCGGTGACGGCGGCCTGTGGGGCGACGTCAGCGGTGCCATCGACACCGTCATCCACCCCGTGGGCAGCGTCAAGGGCATCGTCGACCAGTACGCCCAGGCCGCACGCGGTGCCGGTGAGAAGTGGAGCAAGGGCGACCATGCGGGCGCCATCTGGGACATGACCAAGGCGTCCGGCGGAGGCGGTGGCGCGGTCGCCGGACTGCCCGGATCCGGTTCGCGCGTCGAGGCGGCGGTACGGGACAAGGAACGCGAGTACCTCAACGACCGCATCCCGGGCAATGCCACCGCGGCCCAGCGCAAGGACTGGTGGAACGGGCTGACGCAGCAGCAGCGCGATCAGTACCTCGACCTCTCCCCGGACCGGATCGGCAGTCTGGACGGCATCCCGGTGGCGGACAGGGACGCGGCCAACCGGAAGAATCTCCCGGACCTGATCTCGAAGCTGGAGGGGAAGACCGACTCCAAGTCGAAGGACCAGCTGGCGGGGTTGCGGGAGATCGACCGGCAGTTGAAGGAGGGGAGCCAGCCGCCGATATACCTGATCGGCATCAGCGACGAGGGCAACGGCCGGGCCATCGTCTCCTACGGGAACCCCGACACCTCGAAGAACGTGTCGGCGTACGTGCCGGGGCTCAACACCTCCCTGGACGAGGAGTTCGCGAAGAACGACCTCAAGCGGGCCCGTGACACGGCGATCGGCGCCCAGGGGTACGACTCGTCCACCGCGTCGATCGTCTGGCTCGGATACGACGCACCGCAGACACCGGACGGGCTGCACAGCCTGGCCGTCGCGGGCACCGCCCGGGCGGAGAAGGGCGGCGTGGCCTACAGCGAGTTCATGGGCGGTATCGCGGCCACCAACCAGAACGCGGACCCGCACATCACGGCCATCGGGCACTCCTACGGTTCACGTACCGTGGGCGCGGCGACGCAGCGCGACGGCGGTATTCCGGGGGTGGACGACATCATCCTGGTCGGCAGTCCGGGGGTGGGGGTGGACCGTGCCGTGGACCTCGGCGTCGGCAGCGGACACGTCTTCGTCGGTGCCGCGGCCAACGACCCGGTGACCAAGCTCCCGTCCAAGACACAGGCCGCCGCGGGCGTGATAGGGATGATTCTGGGCGGCCCGGCCGGCGCGTACATCGCCGGAGACCTGGCCGATCCGGGCGACGACGACCTCTGGTTCGGCAAGGACCCGGCGAGCAAGGCCTTCGGAGCCAAGCGGTTCCCGGTGGCCCCCGGCCAGCCCCTGATCAGCACGAGCGGGGTGAGCTTCGACGCGCACTCCAACTACTTCGATCCGGTACGAGACGCTATGTCGGCGGACAGCATCGCTCTGATCGTGTCGGGACACTCCGACAGGCTCAAGATGGAGGAACAGCGATGAAGCGAAGGTTCCAGATCGTTGCGGTGGCCCTGGCTTTCGGCTTCGCACTGTCCGGCTGCGGCAACGACAGCGGACAATCGAACGGCAGCGGAAGCGCCGGGAGCGCCAAGAGCAGCACGAGCGGCAAGGAGCGCGGTATGAACATGCAGGAGGCCGCCGAACGGTCCGACGCGATGCTCGACGCCGTACTGAAGGAGATCAACCCCGAGGTCCAGTGGGCGCACGGTCCGACCACGACGGGCAGCTGCGATGTGACGCGCAGGCGCACAGTGATGACCATCGTGTCGGCGGAGCGACGGCAGAACTTCCTGGATCAGGTCGAGAAGTTCTGGCGCGGGAACGACTACCGCATCAAGGCGAAGAACAATGACAAGGAGTTCCCGGCGGTCTACGCGCAGACGAAGGCCGGCTTCGGTATCAGCGTGAGCTTCCGGGGCAAGGGCCAGGCGTTCTTCGAAGCGGACAGCCCCTGCGTGAAGGAGTCCAAGGTCGCCGACCCCGCCTCCAAGCCGAACGGCCCGGCGTACGAGGGGGTCTACCCCCTCCCGCGTCCCAACGTGCACTCCGACTACTGGTCCGCCGGGGCATCGTGAGGGGCAGTCAGCGCACGGGACTCGTCGGCCGGCGCACAGAACTGGCCTGTTCGCGACCCCGGTGATTCGTACACACCCGCGAAACCACCCATGAACCCGCCTCCGATGGGGGAAGGTTGAGGGGTGCGTAAATTCTGGATGATCGGTGGCATCGGCGTCGGCATGGCCATGTGCTTCGTGGCTCTGCTCGTCGTCGGTACGTACTCCGCCGCTGCCGGACTCGTCAGTTCCGGCAGGAGCGGGGCCGTCGGGCTGGCGAAGGGGGCCGTGCCCGCGAAGTACCAGCCCCTGGTCGAGGAGTGGGGCAACCTCTGCCCCGCCATCAACCCGGCCCTCCTGGCCGCCCAGCTGTACCAGGAGAGCGGGTGGAACCCCCGCGCCGAGAGTCCCGCCGCGGCTCAGGGCATCGCGCAGTTCATCCCGAGCACCTGGGCCGGACACGGAATCGACGGGGACAAGGACGGGGTCCGGGACGTATGGAACCCGGCCGACGCGATTCCGTCCGCCGCCTCGTACGACTGCGAACTGGCGGGGTACGTGAAGAAGGTGCCGGGGGATCAGACGGACAACATGCTGGCCGCGTACAACGCCGGTGCGTACCGGGTGATCCGGGCGGGCGGGGTGCCGAACATCGCGGAGACGCAGAACTACGTCACCATCATCCGGTCCCTGGAGAAGAGTTTCGCCCGGCCCGTCGGACGGGTGCAGCCCTCGGAGCAGGCGGCGGGGGCGATCTACTTCGCGCAGAAGAAGCTTGGTACGAAGTACCTGTGGGGCGGCAACGGCACGGCCGAGCAGGGCGGACGGTTCGACTGTTCGGGGCTGACCCAGGCCGCGTACCGCACCGTGGACATCGAACTGCCCCGGGTGGCGAACGACCAGTACAACGCCGGGCCGCACCCCTCGCGCGAGGAACTGCTTCCTGGCGACCTGGTGTTCTTTTCGGACGATCTGAACAACTCGCGGGCCATCCATCACGTGGGGCTGTACGTTGGCGGCGGGTACATGATCAACGCGCCGTACACCGGCGCCGTGATCCGGTTCGACAAGATCGACACGCCCGACTACTTCGGTGCGACACGGGTGACCAAGGACGGGGCCGCGGCCCTTCCGACCGCCCGTCCGGCGGCATGACGCAGGGGCGGCGGTGGCCGGAACTCTCCGTGAAGCCTGGGCCCTGAGCAGCGACGATGAGTCACTCTTCGATAACGTCATGGTGATCTTTCGGTGGAGAGTGGAACGCACGCACGGAGCACGTCGTTCCCTGGTGGGCGGGATCGACCGGGACAGCGGTGCTCTGACCACGCGGCGCCGACCGGGGAAGCTTTCACGGGCGGAGCGCCCGCGCAGTACGGATCCACGCAGTACGGATCCACGCAGTACGGATCCACGCAGTACGGATCCACGCAGTACGGATCCACGCAGTGATCGAATCGATACGGGGGTTCGTCAAGGCGGTGCACATGGGCGTGCCCCGCGGCAGCAGACAAGGCAAGGGGCCGCAGCAGATGGCTGGACTCGTACTGGATGGGTCGAACCCCGATGTCAGCCTGCTCTACGACATCAACGGGCTCGCGAAGTCCGCTCCCAGCTGGTTCGACCGGGTCATGGAGTTCGTCGGCGAGTACGGGATCATGCTCGGGATGGTCCTGGTGGTCCTGTGGTGCTGGTGGAGCGTGCGCCGGCGCGGCACGGCCGACGATTCGGTGACGGCCGTCTCCGGGATCGTCTGGGCACCGCTCGCCGCCGGGATCGCGCTGCTCATCAACATCCCGATCCGTGACTTCGTGCAGCGACCGCGCCCGTTCAGGGACCACCAGGGGCTGGACGTCCTGGTGGCGGGGAAGAACGACTTCTCCTTCGTGAGCGACCACGCCACGATGGCGATGGCCCTGGCCGTCGGGCTCTTCGTGGCCAACCGGAAGTTCGGCGTCGCGGCGATCGCCCTCGCCCTGCTGGAAGGGTTCTGCAGGATCTACATGGGCGTCCATTACCCGACCGACGTCATCGGCGGGTTCGCGCTCGGCACCGCGGCCGTCCTGCTGCTCGCCCCGCTGGCGATGATGCTGCTGACCCCGTTGACGGCGGCCGTCTCCCGTTCGGACCGGCTCGGGTGGCTCGTACGGTCGCGTCGGCCGGCGCCGTCGGTGGCGTCCGGCGGACGGACCGGCGCCGTCGGGATTCCGGAACCGCGGCCGGGCACGGGCGGCGGGGACGGCGAGAAGGACCTGGCCGCGTAGGAATCGTCCGGGAGACGCGTGCGGGCAGGGGAGAGGAAGTCCCCCGCGGCGCGGTGATGTCAGAGTGCTTGCGGGAAGGCGAAGAGGCGCCCGGGGTCGTACTGCTTCTTCAGGCGGGTGAGCCGGTCGGCCGCCGAGCCGTAATAGGCCCGGCGCCAGTCGGTCAGCGTCGGGTCCGTGTAGTTCTGGTACGCCGCTCCGGACGCGTACCGGCGCATCGCCGCATGAGTGTCCTTCAGCCAGTCCTGTTGCGCGCTGCCCGCCGTGCCGGCGCGCCAGGCACCGATGTACTGGGCGAGCACGCGTGAGCGGCGGTGGACGAAGGCCGTCGCGTCCGGAGAGACGCGGTTGATCGCCCCGCCGAGTGCGGTGAGCGTGACGGAACCACCGCCTCCGCTCTGGGTCACGGGAATCCGGGTGAACGCCTCGGCCCGCTCGAGCAGGGCCTGCACGCCCGCCGGCGACAGGGAGCGGTCGTAGAAGTCGGAAGCGGCGGCGTACGTCTCGCGCTGGAGCGTGCCCTGCGGGGTGCGGCCGGGCGTCGTACCCGGCAGGTGGCACTGGGCCTCGGTGATGCCCGAGCAGCCCGCGTACACGAGCATCGACTCCTGGTAGCTGCGGCGGCGCAGCGATACGGAGGAGGCCGAAGCGCCGATCCGGTCGGCGAGGCGGTCGACGGCGTTCTGCAGGTCGCCGTACGTACCGAGGCCGAACGCGGCCACCGAGACGGTCGGGTTGACGCCGCCCGGGCCTGCGTCGAGATGCGCGGAGGACCAGATCTCGTCGGGCTGGGACGGTCCCCACTCCTGCCAGGCCGTGACGACGGAGCGGGCGCGCGACCAGGGCCAGGACATGTACGCGGCGACGGTCTGCGGGACCGGGCGGGTACGGAACCTCAGCTCGGTGACCACGCCGAAGTTGCCGTTGCCCGCGCCGCGCAGCGCCCAGAACAGGTCCGGGTGGTGCTTGGCGTCCACCGTGAGGGTCTTGCCGTCGGCCGTGACGACGGTGGCCGCGGTGAGGCTGTCGCAGGTCAGGCCGTACGCGCGGGACGCGACGCCATGACCGCCGCCGAGGGTGAGGCCGGAGATGCCGACCGTGGGGCAGGAGCCGCCGGGGATCGTCAGGCCGTGCCGGGCGAGGCCCTGGTAGACGTCGATGAGCTTGGCGCCCGCGCCGATCGTGCCGCTCGCCTCGACGCGGGACAGTGACGAGACGTCGACGACGAGGCGTCCGTCGCCGCTGGACCAGCCCGCGTAGGAATGGCCGCCGCTGCGGATGGACACGGGGGTGGCGGTGCGGCGGGCGAAGGCCAGGCACTCGCGGATGTCCGCCTCGTGCCTGACGTAGGCGACGGCGGCGGGCTTCTGGCTGTCGAAACGGGTGTTGTAGAGCTGACGGGCGGTCGGATAGGCCGCGTCCTGGGGGCGAACGAGGGCGCCGTCGAGGCTTCTGGCCAGGGCGGACCAGTCCGCGGGGCCGGACGGCGCGGACTTCGACGGGACCGGTGAGGCCGTTGAGGTGGCAGTGGCATCCGCGGTGCCTGTGGTGCCCGTTGCGCCTGTGGCGCCCGACGGGTTGCTGCCGGAGTCGGAACCCGAGCCGGGTGCGCCGCTGCAAGCGGTCGCGGTGGCGCCGGTGAGGGCTGCCGCGGCCCCCGCGAGGAGCAGGGTGCGCCGGTCGGGCAGGGGCAGCGGGTTCATGGGACCTCCGGGTCGGGCGCTCATGGGCCGGTCGGTGGGGGGATACCGGGAGAAGGCGGATCAGAGGGGAGGAGAGGACGGATCGGAAGGGGGAGAGGGACGGGCGTTGGGGAGCGGGGTCAGGGTGCGGCGCGGTGTTCCGCGGCGTCCGTGCGGGCCCGGTCCCGGGAGCGGCGGGCCGGCCCGGACCAGCCGCAACGGCAGCGGGCGGTGCAGAACGAGCCGCGTTCCACGGTCGCGGGATCATGCCCGGCGGACGCGGTGGTGGGGGGAGTCTGCGGGGCCTCTTCGGGGCGTTGGACGTACACCCGTCCACGGTACTGGGCACGGCCACCCGGCGGTGTGGCGTACGGGAGCGGCGTGACGGGGGACACGGGCTGTCGTTATGCGGAACAGATGGGGGGCTCGGGCAAGCGGTACGTCGTTGGGGGTTGGCAGGCGATGGTGGTGCAGCAGCACAGGTCCGGAGGCGGGGCGCGCGCTGTCTGCGCCCTTGCCGTGGTGGGCGTGATGGCGGCGACCGCCGGATGCGGTGGCGGCGGTGGCGGCGGCGACCGTGCCATGGCCGACGAGCGGGGCGGGGCCGGCTCGCTCGACGCGGTGCACCGTGCTGCCGCGGTGCTCGCGGGAACGGCGACGGTGACCGGTACCGGTACCGGTACCGGAACAGCGACGGTGGCCGGGGCCGCCCACGGTGCCGAGGCCGGTGCCGGAGGCCGGGTCGTGGCCGGAAGCGCCGAGGTGCGTACGTCGATGGAGACCGCGGCGGGCGGGACGCGGGTGACGATCAGGGGCCGGGGGACGTACGACTTCCGGCACCGGACGGGCCGGCTCACGGTCGTGCTGCCCAAGGACGCCGCGGGCGAGGACGAGCACCGCCCCATCATCGAGCTGCTGGCCCCCGGCGCGCTCTACATGATGAACCGCGGTGCCGGAGTGCCGGAGGACAAGTGGGTCAGGGTCGACACGACGACCCTTGAGGACGGCAACCTGGTCACCGGCGGTGTGACCGATCCGATGGCCGCCGCCGAACTGCTGCTGGGGGCGCGGCAGGTGACGTACGTGGAGAGGACCGAGCTCGCCGGGGTGACCGTGCGGCACTACCGGGGTGTTTCGGACATCGGGCGGGCGGCGCGTGAGGTCTCGCCGGAATCACGCGGGGCACTGGCCGCCGCGGCGAAGGGCTTCCGTACGCACACGGTGCCGTTCGACGCGTACATCGACGAACAGGGGCGGCTGCGCAAGGTGCGCCACCGCTTCAGCTTCGCCAACGAGGGGCCGGCGGTGGAGGTGGTGTCGACGACGCTGCTGTACGGATTCGGAGTGCCGGTCTCCGTACGGCTGCCGGACGACAGCGACATCTACACCGGGAAGATCCGGCAGAGATAGGCAGAAATAGGCAGAAACAGCAGGACGGGGAGTGGGGGGTGGGGGCGGGGGCGGTGCGGCGTAGGTAGGGCGGCGGGTGGGAAATGGTCCGTCCGTGCCATGCGCGGCGTGTGGTCCGCTCCCTACGCTAGGAAGCCCGTGACGGCGGCGAGAGGTGAGTGACGCGGTGATGCTCGGCACGCGGACCGTATCCGACCATGTGGCCCTCGCCGAGATCGAGCTCTGCGGTGAGCTGATGATCGCCGCTTCGGCCGCGCACGGGGAACGGCTCAGCGCGGACCGTATCGACGAGGTGCTGAACGTCCGGGTGATCGCGGAACGGGCCACCGTCCCCCGGCAGGCCGACCACCGGGGGTGAGGACGGGGCTGGGTACGGGGCCCCGCATCAGGTGCGGAGCAGCCGGGCGATGGCCTTCGTGGCTTCCTCGACCTTCGCATCGATCTCCGCGCCGCCCTTGACCGACGCGTCGGCGACGCAGTGCCGCAGATGCTCCTCCAGCAGCTGGAGGGCGAAGGACTGGAGCGCCTTCGTGGACGCCGAGACCTGCGTGAGTATGTCGATGCAGTAGACGTCCTCGTCGACCATGCGCTGGAGGCCGCGGATCTGGCCCTCGATCCGGCGCAGCCGCTTGAGGTGCTCGGCCTTCTGGTGGTGATAGCCGTGTATACCCCGGTCGTGGTCGGTGACGACCGGTTCCGCGACCGATTCCGTCGCCGCGCCGGCGGCGGTGGTCCCGGCAGCCTCGGTAGTGGTCATTTCTGCCTCCCGCTTTCCCTTTACCCTGCCGTTTGCATACCCCTGGTGGGTATATCCTAACGAATTCTGCCGAAACGTGACCGGGGGCCCGTGCTGATCACTGTGCCCGATGCGCGACACTGAAGAACGCCGGTTAGCCGTGGCCGGATGATGCACCTAGCATCAGCCTGACCGAATCCAAAGCACCCCGAGGACCCCACGTGCGCTTTCGTCTGACCCCCAGGGAGACGAGCTTCTACGACATGTTCTCCGCATCCGCGGACAACATCGTCACGGGCTCGAAACTCCTGATGGAACTGCTCGGGGCGGATTCTGCCTCCCGAGTCGAGATCGCGGAGCGCATGCGGGCAGCGGAGCACGCGGGGGACGATGCCACCCACGCGATCTTCCACCAGCTGAACTCCTCTTTCATTACGCCCTTCGACCGCGAGGACATTTACAACCTCGCTTCTTCGCTCGACGACATCATGGACTTCATGGAGGAGGCCGTCGACCTGGTCGTGCTGTATCAGGTCGAGGAACTTCCCAAGGGCGTCGCCCAGCAGGTCGAGGTGCTGGCCCGCGCGGCCGAGCTGACCGCCGAGGCGATGCCGGGTCTGCGCACGATGGACAACCTCACCGAGTACTGGATCGAGGTCAACCGTCTGGAGAACCAGGCCGACCAGATCCACCGCAAACTGCTCGCCCACCTCTTCAACGGCAAGTACGACGCCATAGAGGTGCTGAAGCTCAAGCAGATCGTGGACGTACTGGAAGAGGCGGCAGACGCTTTCGAGCACGTCGCCAACACGGTGGAGACCATCGCGGTCAAGGAGTCCTGAACCACGTGGACACCTTTGCGCTGATCGTGACCATCGGTGTCGCGCTCGGCTTCACCTATACGAACGGCTTCCACGACTCGGCGAATGCCATCGCCACGTCCGTCTCCACCCGTGCGCTCACCCCGCGTGCGGCACTCGCGATGGCCGCGGTGATGAACCTGGCCGGCGCGTTCCTCGGCAGCGGTGTCGCCAAGACCGTGAGCGAGGGACTGATCGCGACCCCCGAGGGCCACAAGGGGATGGGAATCCTCTTCGCCGCGCTGGTCGGCGCGATCATCTGGAACCTTGTCACCTGGTATTTCGGGCTGCCCTCCTCTTCCTCGCACGCGCTGTTCGGCGGCATGGTCGGTGCGGCGCTCGCCGGCGGAACGCTGGTGCACTGGGACGGGGTGCTCGACAAGGTCGTCATCCCGATGTTCCTCTCGCCGGTCATCGGCCTCGTCGTCGGCTACCTCGTGATGGTCGCGATCATGTGGTTGTTCCGGAAAGCCAATCCACACAAGGCCAAGCGCGGCTTCCGGATCGCCCAGACGGTCTCGGCCGCGGGCATGGCGCTCGGTCACGGTCTGCAGGACGCGCAGAAGACGATGGGTGTCGTCGTGATGGCCCTGGTCATCGCCGATGTCGAGAGCCCGAGCGACCCGATTCCGGTCTGGGTGAAGCTCGTCTGCGCGCTGATGCTCTCGCTGGGTACGTACGCGGGCGGCTGGCGCATCATGCGGACGCTCGGCCGGAAGATCATCGAGCTGGACCCGCCGCAGGGGTTCGCCGCGGAGACGACGGGTGCGTCGATCATGTTCGGCTCGGCGTTCATGTTCCACGCGCCGATCTCCACGACGCACGTGATCACCTCGGCGATCATGGGTGTGGGCGCCACGAAGCGGGTGAACGCCGTGCGCTGGGGGGTTGCCAAGAACATCATCCTGGGGTGGTTCATCACGATGCCGGCCGCGGGCCTGGTCGCCGCCGCGAGCTACGGGGTCGTGGTGCTGCTCTTCGGGTGACGAAGCGGGGTTGCCGGGGTCGTCCGGCAGCGACGCGGCGGTATGGAGACGGGTCCGCCCCGCTTCCCTGTGAAGGGGAGCGGGGCGGACCCTTTGCCTTACGGGTGGCACCGCCATGCAGCACCCAAAGGCGTTCATGGGGGTTTATCCGAAGCGGCCCGAGATGTAGTCCTCGGTGGCCTGGACGGACGGGTTGGAGAAGATGCGCTCCGTCTCGTCGATCTCCACGAGCTTGCCGGGCTTGCCGACCGCCGCGAGGTTGAAGAACGCCGTGCGGTCCGAGACGCGGGCCGCCTGCTGCATGTTGTGCGTCACGATGACGATCGTGAAGCGCTCCTTCAGCTCGCCGATCAGGTCCTCGATGGCGAGGGTGGAGATCGGGTCCAGGGCGGAGCACGGTTCGTCCATCAGCAGCACGTCGGGCTCGACGGCGATCGCGCGGGCGATGCACAGGCGCTGCTGCTGGCCGCCGGAGAGTCCGGAGCCGGGCTTGTTCAGCCGGTCCTTGACCTCGTTCCAGAGGTTGGCGCCGCGCAGGGACTTCTCGACGATGTCCGACAGCTGGTTCTTCTTGTACGAGCCGTTCAGCTTGAGGCCCGCCGCGACGTTGTCGAAGATCGACATGGTCGGGAACGGGTTCGGGCGCTGGAAGACCATGCCGACCGTGCGGCGCACGGTGACCGGGTCGACGTTCGGCCCGTACAGGTTCTCGTCGTCCAGCAGCACCTTGCCCTCGACGCGGCCGCCGGGGGTGACCTCGTGCATGCGGTTCAGGGTGCGCAGGAAGGTGGACTTGCCGCAGCCGGACGGGCCGATGAAGGCGGTCACGGAGCGGGGCTCCACGGTCATCGAGATGTCCTCGATGGCGAGGTGGGAGCCGTAGTAGGCGGACAGGCCGCTGACGTCGATGCGCTTGGCCATCTGAATCACTGCTTCTTTCGTGCCGCGGTCAGCGGCCGGTCTTCGGGGCCTTCCAGCGGGCGATGCCGCGGGCCACCAGGTTGAGGATCATGACGAAGGCGATCAGGACCAGAGCCGCGGCCCAGGCGCGGTCGTACGACTGATCGGTGCCGACCTTGTACTGCTCCCAGATGTAGAAGGGGAGCGAGGACTGTGCGCCCTGGAAGGGGTTGGCGTTGATCAACTGGCTGCCGAAGACCAGCAGCATGATCGGCGCCGTCTCACCGGCGATGCGGGCGATCGCGAGCATCACCCCGGTGGTGATGCCGCCGATCGCGGTCGGGAGGACCACCTTCAGGATGGTGCGCCACTTCGGGATGCCGAGCGCGAGCGATGCCTCGCGGAGCTCGTTCGGGACGAGCTTGAGCATCTCCTCGGTGGAGCGGACCACGACCGGGATCATCAGGATCGTGAGCGCCAGCGCGCCCATCAGACCGGACGGGGCGGTCTTCGTCATCAGCATGATCGAGAGGATGAAGAGACCGGCGACGATGGACGGGATGCCCGTCATGACGTCGACGAAGAAGGTCACGGTCTTCGCCAGGGCACCCTTGCCGTACTCCACCAGGTAGATGGCGGTCAGCATGCCGATGGGGGCGGAGATCAGGGTGGCGATGCCGACCTGCTCCAGCGTGCCGATCAGTGCGTGATAGACACCGCCGGTCGGCTCGGAGCCGAGCACGCCGGCCATCGAGTGGGTCAGGAAGTACCCGTCCAGGCGCGCCGCGCCCCGGCTGATCGTCGTCCACAGGAGCGAAGCGAGCGGCACGACGGCCAGCAGGAAGCACACCCAGACGATGCTGGTGGCGAGCCGGTCCTTGGCCTGGCGCTGGTTCTCGACGACCGTCGTCGTGACGTACGAGATGACGACGAAGAGCAGGGCGGAGAACAGCCCCCACTGGGTGTGGCTGCGCCAGCCCGCCGCCGCGCCGATGCCCACGCCCAGCGCGAGCGCGACGGCCGCGAAGCCGAACGGGGCCCAGCGGGGAAGGGCGCGGCTGCTGAGGCTCGTCCCGCGAGCGGGCGCCGTCGGGGTGGGGCGTTCCTGGGTGCCGGTGTTGGCTGCCTGGCTCATGCGTTGGCCCCCGAGTACTCCTTGCGGCGGGCGATGATGAGCCGGGCCGCGCCGTTGACCAGCAGGGTGAGGACGAAGAGGACGAGGCCGGAGGCGATCAGGGCGTCCCGCCCGAACTGATCGGCCTCGTCGAACTTCGCGGCGATGTTCTGGGCGAACGTTCCGCCGCCCGGATTGAGCAGATGTCCGGAGATGATGAAGCTCGGCGACAGGACCGTGGCGACGGCCATCGTCTCGCCGAGCGCCCGGCCCAGGCCCAGCATCGACGCGGAGATCACGCCGGAGCGGCCGAAGGGGAGCACCGAGAGGCGGATGACCTCCCAGCGGGTGGCGCCGAGGGCGAGGGCGGCCTCCTCGTTCGTCTTCGGGACCTGGAGGAAGACTTCGCGGCTGACACTGGTCACGATCGGCAGGATCATGATCGCGAGCAGGATGCCGACGGTGAAGAGCGAGCGGGCGACGCCGACCTCGGTCTTCTCGAAGAGGTACGTCCAGCCGAAGAACTGGTCGAGCCAGAGGTTCAGGCCCTCCAGGTACGGGACGAGGAAGAGGGCGCCCCAGATGCCGTACACGATGCTCGGCACTGCGGCGAGCAGATCGACGACGTAGGCGAGGGGCGCGGCCAGCTTGCGCGGCGCGTAGTGCGAGATGAACAGCGCGATGCCGACAGCGACCGGGACGGCGATGGCCATCGCGATGATCGAGCTGACGACCGTGCCGAAGAGGAGGACCGCGATGCCGAAGGCCGGCGGATCACCGGCCGGGTTCCAGTCGAAGGTGGTGAAGAAGTTGCCCTGGTCCTTGGAGACGGCGAGCGCGGCGCGGTAGGTGAGGAACACGGCGATGGACGCCATGATCACGAGCAGCAGAATGCCCGAGCCCCTGGAGAGGCCCAGGAAGACCTTGTCGCCCGCGCGCCCGGTCCTGGGCCTGTCGCGGTTTCGCACGGCCGGTGGCGGCGGTGGCGTGTCTATCGGTGTGGTGGAAGCCATGGTCTTTCCGGTCTGTGTGGGGGAGCGGCGTGGCTCCCCTGGCGGCGGTGCACCGGATGGGTGGTCGCGGGCCGGCCCGGAGGGGTGCGCCGGACCGGCCTGCTGGGTGACGCGGATGTTGCTGGTGTTACTGGTGTTGCTCGCGGTGGTGCCTGTGCTGCCTGTGCTGCCTGTGGTGCTTACGTGCTTCGGGCTGCGTGTCCCCCGATCACGCGGCCCGGTCCGGCGTGCTGGTTACGAGAGGGAGGCGATGGTCTCGCGGACCTTGCTGTTGATCTCGGTCGGGATCGGCGCGTAACCGGCCTCGGTGAGGAGCTTCTGGCCCTCGTCACTGGCGGTGTAGTTCAGGAAGGACTTGACCGTGGGCAGGGTCTCGGCCTTGTTGCCTGTGTCGCAGACGACCTCGTACGTCACCAGGACGATCGGGTACGCGCCCTCGGCCTTGGTGGTGTAGTCGAGGTCGAGCGCCAGGTCCTTGCCGGTGCCCTTGATCTTGGCGGCGGCGATGGCCTTGGAGGCGTTCTCCGGGGTGGCCTTGACCGGGGCGGAGCCACCGGTGTTGATGTCGACGGTGGGGATCGACTGCGAGGTGGCGTAGCTGAGCTCGAAGTAGCCGATCGCGCCGTCGACCTGCTTCACCTGGGCGGCGACACCGGAGGAGTTGGACGCGGCCTGGCCACCGGGGGCCGGCCACTTCTTCTCGGCCTCGTACTTCCAGTCCTTCGGGGCGGCGGCGCCCAGGTACTTGCCGAGGTTCTGGGTGGTGCCGGAGTCCTCGGAGCGGTGGAAGGGCTGGATGGCCTTGTCCGGAAGCTTGACCCCGCTGTTGAGCTTGGCGATCGCCGGGTCGTTCCACTTCTTGATCTTCGTGTCGAAGATCTTGGCGAGGGTGGGGGCGTCCAGCGTGAGGCTGTCGACGCCTTCCAGGTGGTAGCCGATGGCGATCGGTCCGCCGACCATCGGGAGGTCGATGCCCTGGCCGGTCTTGCAGATCTTCTTCGAGTCGGCGACCTCTTCGGGCTTCAGCGCCGAGTCGGAACCGGCGAAGCCGACCGTGCCCTGGTTGAAGGCGATGATGCCCTCACCGGAGGAGGACGACTTGTAGTTGATCTCGACGCCCGAGCAGCCGGCCATGTAGTTCTTGGCCCAGAGGTCCATGGCGTTCTTCTGCGCGCTGGAGCCGGAGGCGAGCAGCTGGCCCTTGGCGTCGTCACACTTGATGTCCGACGCGGCGCTCGTCTTGCCGCCGTCGCCACCAGTGGTCCCGCCGCTGTTGTTGTCCGAACCGCACGCCGTGAGGACCAGGGCGCTGGAGACGGCGAGGGCACCGAGCGCGGTGGCACGAAGCCGGTTCTTGCGCTGAAGCTTCACTTTCGGGTGTTCCTTCCAGGAGCCGCCGAGGTGTCTTCGTTCTACGACGGCGTGCGTTGTGGTGGGTGCTCCGGCATTGGCGCCGTGCACCGTGCACTGCCGAAGTTAGGCAGAACAGGTGAAGCGGTTTGCGGGGGCGGGTGAACGGAAGGTGAACCGTGCTGGGCGGCCCGGTTCTGCCGCGCGGGTTCGGGGTGCGGTTCTTGGTCCTCAATCACCGGACGGGCTCGATGGTGTGCCCGGCAGACGGGCGAGCAGGGCGTCCAGCACGTCCCGGTCGTGGGGCCGGGTGAGGAGGGTCCGGGCCGCCGCCGGGGAGAGCCAGCTCACCCGGTCGACCTCCGCGTTCGGTACGAAGGCGCCGCCGGTCGCCTCGGCCGCCCAGTAGGCGACCTCCTTGGGGCGCCCGTTCACGGTGTACCGGATCGTGGGGAGCGCGGCGCCGGGCGCGCAGTGGTGGCCGGTCTCCTCCAGCACCTCGCGCCGGGCGCAGTCCAGCGCGGACTCGCCGCGCTTCAGCTTGCCCTTCGGATGCGACCAGTCGTCGTAGCGAGGCCTGTGGACCAGGCAGACCTCCAGCTCGCCGGAGTACGCGGCCCGGCGCCACAGCACACACCCCGCGGCGAGCACGGGACCCGGGGCGGGCTCGCCGCTCATGGCGCGATCACCGCCCGGTTCGCGTACGGCCCGCTCATGGCGCGATCACCGCCCGGTTCGCGTACGGCCCGCTCATGGCGCGATCACCGGCGCGTTCGCGTACGGCCAGCTCTCCCGGAACCCGTTGCGCGCCGCCTCCACCGCGTGCCGCTGATCGGCGTGGAGCACCCCCAGGGCGTACGCGGTCGCGGGCGCGATCCGGGGCGTGCGGGCCGCCGATGCCGCCGCCGCGGCCGCCTCCGACGCGTCCCGGTGCAGATCGAGGGCGTGCCCCGGCGCGGCCAGGACCGGATCGGGGGCGCCCCGCACCACCTCGTGGGCGTACCGGTGCAGGCGCAGCAGCAGCCGGGTCCGGTGCCAGGGCGCGTCCTGCGCCTCGTTGTACGGCTCGGCCGCATGGTCCGACGGGAGCGCGGCCACCGCGCCGAGCAGCTGTTGTTCGGCCCGGTCGGCGGGGCCGTGCAGCATCTCCTCGGCCGGGGCCGTGGCCGCTGCGGCGAGCGGGACCTCGGAGGCGAGCAGCGCGACCGCGTCGGCCACCGCGTGGAAGCGGGAGGAGCCGAGCGCCTGGAGCGCCGCCGAGTGGGCGCGGGTCCGGGCGAGGGTCAGCTGCCGCTCGAGCAGCGCGCCGGCCCGGGCCGCGCCGACGCCGAGGACGGCGCGCTCCTTGTCACCGGCGGAGCCGGTGCCGGACCCCGATGCCGTGCGGGCGGTGGGCAGCGAGGTGCCGGACAGGTGGTGCAGCGCTTCGAGGAGCCGGTTCAGCCGGGTCGCGTAGGCGTGTTCCCGGGCCAGGGTGCCCGAGAGCCAGGCCAGTTCGGTGCGGAGCTGCTCGGCCCAGGCCGTGTCCAGGGCCGCCCGGAAGGTGTGCAGCGTGCCGCCGATCCGGCGGGACGAGCGGCGCAGCGCACCGGCGGCCTCCTCGGCGGTGTGGCTCCCGGCATCCGTGGGGGCGCTGTTCTCGCGGTGCAGGCGCAGGCTGCGCAGGAATTCGGCGGCCTGTTCCTGAAGGTAGGGCGCGAGCACCGCCCCTGCCGTAAGGTCCGCCTGCGTCGTCTGGTGGTCATGGCGTCGCACGCCGGCGCCTCCGGGCGTCAATGAGCATTTCCTGTACGTTCCGCAGCGGTTGGCCGTCCGCGTCCGTGGCGTGCCGGGTCCAGTTCCCGTCGGGGCCCAGGTGCCAGGAGGAGGTGGTGTCGGCCATGCCGGTCTCCAGGAGACGGCTGAGCGCGGCGCGATGGGCGGGGTCGGTGACCCGGACCAGTGCTTCGATCCGGCGGTCGAGGTTGCGGTGCATCATGTCGGCGCTACCGAACCACACTTCGGGCTCGCCGCCGTTGCCGAACACGAAGACCCGCGAGTGTTCGAGGAAGCGGCCCAGTATCGAGCGGACCCGGACGTTCTCGGAGAGGCCCGCGACGCCGGGGCGGATCGCGCAGATGCCGCGTACCCAGACGTCCACCGGCACGCCCGCCATCGCGGCCCGGTAGCAGGCGTCGATGATCGCCTCGTCGACCATCGAGTTGACCTTGATGCGGACGTAGGCGGCCCGCCCGGCCCGCTGGTGCGTGACCTCCTTGTCGATCCGGGCGATCAGCCCGTCGCGCAGGGACTTCGGGGCGACCAGGAGGCGGCGGTAGGTCTCGCGGCGGGAGTAGCCGGAGAGCCGGTTGAAGAGGTCGGAGAGGTCCGCGCCGACCTGCGGGTCGGCCGTCAGCAGGCCGAGGTCCTCGTACAGCCGGGCCGTCTTGGGGTGGTAGTTGCCGGTGCCGACGTGCGAGTAGCGGCGCAGCGTGTCGCCTTCCTGGCGGACGACGAGCGAGAGCTTGCAGTGGGTCTTGAGGCCGACGAGGCCGTAGACCACATGGCAGCCGGACTCCTCCAGCTTGCGCGCCCACTTGATGTTGGCCTGTTCGTCGAAGCGCGCCTTGATCTCGACGAGTACGAGGACCTGCTTGCCGGATTCGGCGGCGTCGACCAGCGCTTCCACTATCGGGGATTCGCCCGAAGTCCGGTACAGGGTCTGCTTGATGGCGAGGACGTCGGGGTCGGCGGCGGCCTGCTCCAGGAACGCCTGTACGGAGGTGGAGAACGAGTCGTACGGGTGGTGCAGGAGTACGTCGCGTTCGCGCAGCGCGGCGAAGATGTCGGGCGCGGCGGCGGATTCGACCTCGGCGAGATCGCGGTGGGTGCCCGCGATGAACTTGGGGTACTTCAGCTCGGGCCGGTCCAGGGACGCTATGCCGAAGAGCCCGGTGAGGTCGAGCGGTCCGGGCAGCGGGTAGACCTCGGCGTCGGACACCTTGAGTTCGCGTACCAGCAGGTCCAGCACGTACGGGTCGATCGACTCCTCGACCTCCAGGCGGACCGGCGGGCCGAAGCGGCGCCGCATGAGTTCCTTCTCCAGGGCCTGCAGGAGGTTCTCGGCGTCGTCCTCCTCGACCTCCAGGTCCTCGTTCCTGGTGACCCGGAACGTGTGGTGGGCGAGGACCTCCATGCCCGGGAAGAGCTCTTCGAGGTGGGCGGCGATGACGTCCTCTATGGGCACGTACCGCTGCGGCGACGCCTCCAGGAAGCGGGTCAGCAGCGGCGGCACCTTGACCCGGGCGAAGTGGCGGTGGCCGCTGACCGGGTTGCGTACGACGACGGCGAGGTTGAGCGAGAGGCCCGAGATGTACGGGAAGGGGTGCGCCGGGTCGACGGCGAGGGGGGTCAGCACGGGGAAGACGCGCTGCCGGAAGAAGGTGAACAGGCGGGCCTGCTCCTTCTCGGTCAGTTCGGGCCAGCGGATCAGCTGGATGCCCTCGTCGGACAGGGCGGGGGCGATGTCCTGCTGGTAGCAGGCGGCGTGCCGGGCCATGAGCTCGCGCGAGCGGGTCCAGATCAGGTCGAGGACTTCGCGGGGCTGGAGCCCGGAGGCGGAGCGGGTGGCGACCCCGGTGGCGATACGGCGCTTCAGCCCGGCCACCCGGACCATGAAGAACTCGTCCAGATTGGAGGCGAAGATGGCGAGGAAATTAGCCCGTTCGAGGAGGGGGGTCGCCGGATCCTCGGCCAGTTCGAGCACTCGTTCGTTGAATGCGAGCCAACTGCGTTCCCGGTCCAGGAAGCGGTCGCGGGGCAGCTCGTCGCCTTCGGCGTCGGGTTCGTACGCGTCGACGTCGGCGTCGATGTCGGGATCGAGGTCGGCCCTGGTCGACAGCGCCGCGCCGTTGGCCGCCGCCGCCGCGGCGACGGCGCGCGGCCGCTGGGCGGCGAGCGAGCCCACGGACGGCTGCACGGGGGATTGGGCCGGGACCTCGGAGCTGGGCTGCTGGCTCATGAACCCATTCTTCCGCGTCCGGGGCTCCGAGGGCGCGCCGGAGGGCACGGAGATCGCGGGAAACGCGCGGTCCGTGGGGTTGCCACGGCCTCCACGGCCCGTGTCGTCTCCACCGGGATCTCTCCCGTTGCGGGGGGTCGGCACGACTGGCTGCATCCTGAGAGGGTCGCAAGCCCTTCTGAATGGCCGGTAACGGCGACATGACGTGCAGGAAGCGGTGTGCGGGTGCGCGGACCGGTCCTGCGGGCGGTGTCCGGGTCCCCGGCAGAGGCCCGGACACCACCGGGAGGGTTCAGCCGTGCCGGCGGCCCAGCACCCGGAAGGCGACGGTGACGGCGAGCGCGGCGAGGACGAGCAGGATGCCGGTCTCGACGAGCTGGAGCGGCCAGAAGTGCGAGGCCGGGTGGTAATCGATGTAGTTACGGGTGATGTCGTGGTCGGCCAGACACTTGTCGAGGTCGGCGGGCGCGTCCAGGCAGACGTCGGAGGGGGAGGACAACCGGGTGCCCCCGCTGGTCAGCCAGCCCTGTCCGACTACAGCGGCCGAGTCGGGGAACCGGAAGTCGCCTCCTACCGGGTAGGTGATTGTCCGGACCGGCCACAGGTGGATGCGGACGTTGTTCAGGGCGACGACCAGTACGCCGTACCCGACCACGGTCGCGATCATCGCGGCGACGGTGCGCCGCAGCAGCAGCCCGGCAAGCGAGCCGAAGGCGAGCATGAGGAGGGCGTAGCCCACGGGGACCGTGCCCATCGCGCCGTAGACCTGCCGCTCGTACCAGTCGCCTGTCGGGTAGTGCGTCCCGGCTGTTCGCGACCTGGCCCAGGCGGAGACGGCGGACAGCACGGAGACCCCGGCGAGTGTCAGCACGCCGGGTACGGCGAGCTTGGCGGCGAGCCAGCGCGCGGGCGACACCGACTGGGACCAGGACAGCTTGTACGTACCGCTCTCCAGCTCCCTGCCGATCAGTGGACCCGCGACGAACATGCCGACGAAGGGCGGCAGGAGCATCATCACCAGGTCCGCGTAATCGACGGCGCGGCCGAAACGGAGTTCGGCGTCGAGGAAGTGCCGGACGGTGTCACCGCACCCCCGGACCGTGTTCTCCACCGAGCAGCCGCTGTTCGCGAACGTGTCGGAGGCGGATGCCATCCACAGGTAGGCGGCGACCACGGCGGCGATCCCCGCGAGCGTGAGGACGCCGACGGTCCACAGCGTCCAACGGTGCTGACGAATGACGACCCGTTCCGGGCCGCGCAAGGCGATCGTGCTCATACGGCCGCCACCTCCAGGCCGGCCTCGGCGCTCGGCGTCAGCAGGGCGGGCGCCTGCGGTGCGCGCAGATGTGCCAGCAGCAGCTCCTCCAGCGAAGGTTCCGCGGCCTCCCAGACCGCGGTGTCCACCGGGCCCTCCCGCCGTACCAGCGCGGTCTGCAGACGTCCCGCCGTGCGGGACTCGACGACGGTGTGCGGCGCGGTGTCCCGTACGGGACCGGTGAGCAGGGCGTGCGCGGCGAGCAGGGCGTCCGTCTCGCCGCCCAGGCGGACCCGGCCGCCGTCGACGAGCAGGAGGTAGTCGCAGGCACCCTCCAGCTCGGTGAGGATGTGCGAGGACATCACGATCGTCGTGGAGTGCTCGGCGGCCTCCGCCATCAGCGCGCCCATCAGCTGGTGGCGGGCGAGCGGGTCGAGATCGGCCATCGGCTCGTCCAGCAGGAGCAGTTCGGGCCGCTTGCCGAGGGCGAGGGCCAGCGCGAGCCGGGTGCGCTGGCCGCCCGAGAGGGTGCGGACCGAGGCGTCGCGCGGGAGCTCCCCGGCGATGCGTTCGGCCGTGTCCTGGTCCCAGGTGCCCGGGTTCAGCTCGGCGCCCGCCCAGAGGGTCCCGGCGACCGTCAACTGCGGGTACAGCGGCTTGTCCTGGGCCACGAAGGCCATCCGGGCCCGCGCCCCGCCGGGCGCTGTGCCCAGCACCCGTACCATCCCCTCCGCCGGCCGCAGGAAGCCCGCCGCGAGGGCGAGCAGGGTGGACTTGCCGGCACCGTTGGGGCCGACGAGAGCGCACACGCGCCCGGCGGGCAGCCGGAACGAACAGTCGCGCAGCGCCCAGCTCCCGCCCCTGCTCCGGTACTTCATGCCGAGGCCGACGGCCTCGATCGCAGCGCCTGTCATCCGGCGTGATCCCCCTCGAAGGTCTTGTCCAGTACGGCGGTGAAGAGCGCGCTCACGTCGTCCTTCTCCAGCCCGGCCGTGCGGGCCCGGCGGGTCCAGTCGGCGAGCTCGGCGCGCAGCGGCGCGTCGTCGACGGCCGCCGCGCCGCCGAGGGTCCGCGTGACGAAGGTGCCGAGCCCGCGCCGGGCCTCGACGAGGCCCTCGCGCTCCAGCTCGCGGTAGGCCTTGAGCACGGTGTTCGGGTTGATGGCGGTGGCCTCGACGACCTCGCGTGCGGTGGGCAGCCGGTCGCCGGGCTCCAGCAGGCCCAGGCGGAGGGCCTGTTTGGTCTGCTGGACGATCTGGAGGTACGTGGCGACGCCGCTGCGCCGGTCGATGCGGTACTCGACCGCTGCGGACTCTGCCATGCTCATCCCCCTTTCACTAATTAAGTAGTGAAAGGGTGCCGCAAAGCAGGGGCGGCGTCAAGAGACACCGCCCCTGGTGGGAGTCGTGGCCGCTCAGGACTCCGTGCGGTACATCAGGTCCACCTCGTGCGTCACGAAGCCCATCCGCTCGTAGACGGCCAGCGCGGCCTTGTTGTCCGCGTCGACGTAGAGCATCGCGGTCGGCAGCCCCTCGGCGGCCAGGTGGCGCAGCCCGATCGCAGTGAGCGCCTTGCCGAGGCCGCCGCCCTGCGCGTCGGGCCGGATGCCGACGACATACACCTCGCCGAGCTGTTCCTCGGCGTGCACCTTCGTCCAGTGGAAGCCGATCAGCTCGCCACCGCGCTCGGCCAGGAAGAACCCCGTCGGGTCGAACCACGGCTCCGCCTTGCGGTCGTCCAGGTCGCGCTGGGTCAGCGAGCCCTGCTCGGGATGGTGGGCGAAGGCGGCCCGGTTCACGGCGAGCCAGGCGGCGTCGTCCTTGCCGGGCACGAAGGTGCGGACGGTGACACCGGGCGGCAGGACCGGCTCCGCGATGTCCGACGCGCCCAACGGGCGGCGCAGCTGGCGCAGTTCGCGGAAGAGGGAGAGGCCGAGGACCTGCGAGAGATGCCGGGCCGCGGCCTTCCCGCCGTGCGCCCACACCCGCAGCCGCTTCCCGGTCAGGGCGAGCAGCGCCGCCCCCAGCGCCCGCCCGTGCCCCTGTCCGCGGTACGCCGGCTGCACGACCAGCTCGGCGGCCGGTGCCTCGACGGGGTCGGTGTCCTCCAGCTGCGCGTATCCCACCAGGGTGCCCCCACTGGTGAGCAGCAGATGCCGCACCCCCTCGCGCCGCCCGCCCTGCAACTGCAACCGCCCCTGCTCGGACACGGCCTGCCTGCCGTCGGACCGGGCCGCCTCGGCGAGCAGCCCGGACACGGCCTCGGCCTGCTCGGAAGAGAGGACGTCGAGCGTCTGGATCTCACGTCCGGGGGCGGGGAGGGGTGCGTCAGTCGTCATGTGTACGAGCGTACGGGGGTGGGGCCGGGATGTGGGCGCCGCGAGGGTGCGGAATCGTCCTGCGGCCCGTTGGGCCGGTACGACCGCCTTTGCCGTGAATTCGTTCTCCATGACGCGCACGCTTCCGGCAGTCGTACGGGCCGTGACGTTTCTGCCTGCATATGTGAGCCATGCGGGTGATAGGCGCCAGTTGGTCCCGATTCAGACCGCATGGCAACCAGTTCGTAACCCCGGACACCTGTCGCGCTACGCGCGTTGACCCTAGGCTGCGGCACGAAGTCTCCAGACTCGCCATCACCCTCAAACCTCCCGCAGAAATCACAAGGGGACCGATGTCAGCGACACCGCAGAAGAACCGCGCATCCCGGCGGGTGCTCGCCGCCGCGGCCGGGCTCGCCACCGTCGGCGCGCTCGTCGCCGCGATGCCGGCCAGCGCCCAGGGCAACGGGCAGCACAAGCCGGCCAACACCGTCGACGTACAGCTGCTGTCCTTCAACGACCTGCACGGGAACCTGGAGCCGCCGGCCGGCTCTGCGGGCACGGTCAACGAGACGCAGCCCGACGGCACGACCAAGGCGATTCCGGCGGGTGGTGTCGAGTACCTCGCGTCCTCGCTCCGGACCGCGCGCAAGGGTCACCCGTACTCCATCACCGCGGCCGGTGGCGACATGGTGGGCGCGAGCCCGCTGCTGTCCGGCCTGTTCCACGACGAGCCGACCATCGAGGCACTCAACAAGATCAACCTCGATGTGACGGCCGTCGGCAACCACGAGTTCGACGAGGGCGCCGTCGAGCTGGCCCGCCTCCAGAACGGTGGCTGCCACCCGGTCGAGGGGTGCTACGAGACGGGCAAGAAGTTCAAGGGAGCCGACTTCCCGTACCTCGCCGCCAATGTGACGAGCGAGAAGACCGGCAAGCCGATCCTCAAGCCGTACACGGTGTGGAAGAAGAACGGCATCAAGATCGGCTTCATCGGTGTGACCCTGGAGGGTACGCCGAACATCGTCACGGCCAACGGTGTCAAGGGCCTCAAGTTCCACAACGAGGTCGAGACGATCAACAAGTACGCCGCCGAGCTGGACCGGCAGGGCGTCAAGTCCATCGTCGCGCTGATCCACGAGGGCGGGGCGCCGGCCTCCACCTCGTACAACTACGACTGCGACAGCTCCGGCGCCGGTGACGGCATCTCCGGGCCGATCGTCGACATCGCCAAGGGCATCACGCCGAAGGTCGACGCGCTGGTCACGGGCCACACCCACCAGGCGTACGTGTGCAACATCCCGGACCCGGCGGGCAACCCGCGCATGGTCACCTCGGCGGCGTCGTTCGGCAAGATCTACACCGACACGACCCTCACCTACGACCGCGGCACCAAGGACATCGTCCGTACGTCGGTGAAGTCGGCCAGTGCCTCGAACCCGAAGTCGGTGAACCACATCGTCAGCCGGGACCAGCCCAGGGCCACCGACATGACGGACCTGATCGCCCGCTGGAACACCCTCGCGGCACCCATCGCGAACAGGCCGCAGGGCTACATCACCGCCGACATCGACGGCCGCGGCTCCACGGCCCCCGAGAAGCCGCTCGGCAACCTGATCGCGGACGCCCAGCTGGAGGGCCTGGCCCCGGCGGACAAGGGCGGGGCGGTCGTCGCCTTCATGAACCCGGGCGGTATCCGCGCGGACCTGGTCTACAAGGCGTCCGGCAGTGAGGGCGACGGGGTGGTGACGTACGGGGAGTCCTTCACCGTGCAGCCCTTCACCAACATGATGAACGTCGTCGACCTGACCGGCGCCCAGCTGGTCACCGCACTCCAGCAGCAGGTCAGCGGCTCCAACGAGGCCAGCCCGAAGATCCTCCAGATCTCCAAGGGCCTCACCTACACCCTCGACATGACGAAGTCCGGCGCGGCCCGCGTGGTCACCGACACCATCAAGCTGAACGGTGCGGCGATCGACCCGGCCAAGACCTACCGCGTCGCGATGAACGAGTTCCTGGCAGGCGGCGGCGACGGCTTCGCGGCGCTCGGCCAGGGCACCAACAAGCTGGTCGGCGCGTCCGACCTGGACCTCTTCAACGCCTACCTGGCGGCCCACTCGACGGCCGCCGCGCCGCTGGCCCCGCCGGCGACGGACCGGATCACGGTCATCCAGTAACTCCCGTAACTGCGTAACTCCCGTACGCGGGTGAAGTGGGGCGGTGGGCCGGCGGGCCCACCGCCCCACTGCGTTCGACCGGGTGACGGGGGTCTCGGGGGTCTCGGGCAGGACGACCACGGCGTCGGCCCCGGCCTCGGCCGGGTTCTATGAGCGAGTCGCCTCGTAGTCGGGGAGCGCGGCGGGGGTGGTCCGGGTTGCCGGGCGCATGGTCAGGATCAGCGCGGCCGACCCGGCGAAGACGACCGCGGCGACGACGCCGGTGACGTGCAGGCCGGCGGTGAACGCCTCCCGCGCGGTGTGCAGCAGTTCCGCGCTCCGGTCGGCGGGAAGGTGCCGGCCGGTGGCGATCGCGCCGGCCAGCGAGTCGGACGTGCCGTCCGTCCGGCTGCGGTAGACCACTGCGGCCACCACGCCGAGCAGCGCGAAGCCGAGCGAACCGCCGAAGTAGTTGCCGGTCTCCGACATCGACGCCGCCGAGCCGGCCCGCTCCGGCGGCACGGACCCGACGACCAGCCCGGTGCCCAGCGCGAACAGCGGACCGGTGCCCAGCGCCAGTACGGCGATCCCGGTCATCACCAGCGGCAGGGCGCCCGCACCGCCGACGCCGACCAGCAGCAGGCTGCCCAGCGCCGACCCCGCCAGCCCGCCGGCGATCGCGGTGGTCTGCTTCATCCGCCGGGCCAGTGCCGGTGCGGTCATGGTGCCGACGGCCACGCCCAGGCCCATCGGGGCGAACAGCACCGCCGACGTGACCGGCGAGAAGCCCAGCACACTCTGCAGGTACTGGGTCACCAGCAGGCCCGTACCGGCCATGGCGATACCGGCGAAGACCAGCGCGACGAGCACGGCGGCGAACGGGCGGCTGCGCAACAGCCGCAGGTCCAGCAGCGGCGTCCGAAGCCGCAGTTGCCGGCGTACGAAGAGGAATCCGGTGGCTGCGCCGACGACGAGGGCCACCGCCGGCACGACCGGCACGCTCTCGACGGTCAGCTGCTTGATGCCGTAGACCATCAGAAGCACGGCCACGAGCGACAGCCCGACGCTTGCCGGGTCCAGCCGGCCGGCCCGGTCGCTGCGGAACTCCGGCAGCAGGACCGGCCCGGCCAGCAGCAGCAACGCCATCGCCGGTACGGCGACGAGGAACACCGATCCCCACCAGAAGTACTGGAGCAGGAATCCGGCGAGCACGGGCCCGAGCGCGCCGCCGGTGAACTGGCAGGTCGCCCAGATCGCGATGGCCTTCCCGCGCTGCCGTTCGTCGCGGAACATGTTGGTGATCAGGGCAAGTGTGGACGGTGCCAGGGTCGCGCCGGCGACGCCCAGCAGCGCACGTGCGACGATCAGCATCAGCGGGTCGACCGCGAAGGCGGCCACGACCGAGAACACCGCGAACGCCGCTGCGCCGATCATCAGCAGCCGTCGGCGGCCGATCCGGTCGCCGAGCGTACCCATCGTGATGACCAGGCCGGCCACCATGAATCCGTAGCTGTCACTGATCCACAGCTGCTGGACGTTGGTGGCACCCAGGTCGGCGCTCAGCCGTGGGAGCGCGAGCAGCAACGCCGTCGCGTCGATCGCGACGAGCAAGGTCGGCAGCATGAGGACGACCAGTCCCAGCCATGCCCGGTTGACTCGCATATCCGAAACTCCCTGTTCTCCCGACGTTTCGCCGGTTGGTCGGAGCGGTGGAGAGCTTCTTGACATCGGTACGGACGGACATCTTTCGCGTCTGCCACGGAGGGGCTGCCACGGAGGGGCTGCCACGGAGGGGTTTCACCGGAAATGACGACCTCGCGGTCCGGGCGACGCGACGCCGGAAAACTCCGTGCGAAAGTTCTGGCGGAGGATGTCAAGACGACGACGGCGGCTCCGACCAACCGGTCGAAGGGCCCGATCCGGGGCTCGCGAACCACGAGGAGTACGAGATGCAGTTCCTGATCAGCCTGCATATCAACCCGGCCGTGCTGGACGCGCTGACCGACGAGGAGAAGGCGGCGATCGGCAACGGCCACGGCACGTTCATCGAGGCGCTGAAGACGTCCGGCGAGCTGATCACCACACAGGCGCTGGTCGACCCGTCACAGGCCGCTGTGGTGTCCGTACGCAACGGCCGGCCGGTGGTGACCGACGGACCCTACCTGGAGGCCAAGGAGTATCTGGGCGGCTTCTACCTGATCGACTGCGAGAACAAGGAACGGGCGATCGAGCTGGCAGCGCGGATCCCGGACACCGCTGTCGAGGGCCTGGGTGTCGAGGTGCGGCAGGTGATGTTCGCCGACGGACAATTGGAGGCATGACAGCACCAGCCATCGAGGACCTGCTGCGTGAGCTCACGCCGCAGGTCCTCGGCACGTTGGTACGCCGGAACGGCCGGTTCGAAGGGTGCGAGGACGCCGTGCAGGAGGCCGTCCTCGCCGCCACCGTGCAGTGGCCGGCCGAGGGGGTGCCGGACAACCCGCGCGGCTGGCTGGTGACGGTCGCCTCCCGGCGGCTCATCGACCAGATGCGCAGCGACCACGCGCGCCGCGAGCGCGAGTCGGCGACGGCCACCGAAGTGGTGCCCGAGGATGTACCGGACACCGACGACACTCTCGTCCTGCTCCTCCTGTGCTGCCATCCGACGCTGACCGCGGCCTCCCAGACCGCCCTGACGCTGCGGGCGGTCGGCGGCCTGACCACGGCCGAGATCGCCCGCGCGTTCCTGGTGCCGGAGGCCACGATGGCGGCCAGGATCAGCCGGGCCAAGCAGCGCATCAAGGCCGCCGGGAGCTCGTTCACCCTGCCGGACGGCGCGGAGCGCGAGGAGCGGCTACGGGTCGTCCTGCACGTGCTCTACCTGATCTTCAACGAGGGCTACACCGCCTCCTCGGGCAGCGAGCTGCACCGCGCCGACCTCGCGCACGAGGCGATCCGGCTGGCCGGGATGGTGCACGCGCAGCTGCCCGAGGACGGCGAGGTGACCGGGCTGCTCGCGCTGATGCTGCTGACCCACGCCCGCCGGGACGCACGTACGACGGCGGCCGGCGACCTGGTGCCGCTGGACGAGCAGGACCGTACGACATGGGACCGCGGGCTGCTCGACGAGGGGCTGGAGCTGGTCAAGGCATCGCTGGCCGGCCCGACGCTGGGGCCCTACCAGTTGCAGGCCGCCATCGCCGCCACGCACGCCGACGCGGCCACGGCCGAGGAGACCAACTGGTCGCAGGTGCACGCCCTTTACCTGGTCCTGGAACGGATCGCGCCCAATCCGATGGTCACCCTCAACCGGGCGATCGCGCTCGCCGAGACCGAGGGCCCGGCGGCCGGGCTGGCCCTGCTGTCCACCCTGGACAGTGACGGGCGGCTGGCCGGGCATCACCGGCTGCTGTCCGTACGGGCGCATCTGCTGGCGAGGACCGGCGACACGGCCGGGGCGTACGAGCACTACCGGCGCGCCGCGAAGTCCACCGCCAGCATCGCCGAGCAGCGTTACCTGGAGTCCCGGGCGAGCCGGGTGGCACGCCTCGCATGACGCCTTCGCGGGCGATGCGGCGCCGACGCGGGGGACATGCCTCGCGCCCCGCTCCGGACGTTCCTTCCGGGGCGGGGCGCGAGGTGAACGGCCTACGCATCAGGATTCCGCCGGCCGTCGGGGTTGCCTGCTTGCCGGCTGCCGGCTGCCGGCTGTCAGGCCTGTCCCTGACCGTTGGATCCCTCCTCGCTGAGCGTCCTCTTGTCCGCGGGCTTGTGGTGCACCGGCTTGTGGTGCGAGGGCTTGTGGTGCACCGGCTTCTTGTGCGGAGGCTTGTGGTGCGGGGGCTTCTTGTGCGGCGGCTTGTGCTGCGGGGGCTTGGGCGGCCGCGGCTTGCTGATGTCGATGGTGACCCTGGCGGGCCTGCTGGCGATCTGGTTCCCCTGCGGGTCGGTTCCCGCCGCCATCGCCACGTTGGTGACGGGGCAGAGCCTGCCGTCATCGCCGCCGGCCTTGGTCTTCTTGCAGGCATTGGCGTCGGCCTGGGTGATGGTGTACGTACCGTGGCAGGTCGTCCTGGCGCCCGGCGCCAGCGTGGTCGCGTCGCAGATGACGTTGGTGACGCGGTCGTCGCTGACCAGCACATTGTGCAACGTTGTGCTGCCCGTGTTGGTGACGGTGTAGGAGTACTGCACCTTCTTCCCGACGGTGTACGGACCGGGCGTGACAACCCGCTTCTTCAGGGTGATGTGCGGGGCCCCGACCGGCAGCGTCTGCTGGGTCTCCGGAGAGATGATGGTCTCGCCGCCCGTCCTGCCGGTCGCCGTGGCGGTGTTGGTGACGGAACCAGCCGTACCGTCAGCCGCGGTGATCGTGTACGTGCCGGTGCACGTCGTGCTGTCGCCCGGACTCTCCGACGGGGCCAATGTGGTCGATTGACAGGTGATGTCGGTGACATGGTCGTCGTTCACCGCGACATCGGTCAGCTCCACCCCGCCCGTGTTGCGGACGGTGTAGGAGAAGGTGACCGTTTGCCCGACGGAGTAGGGGCCGGGCGTCTCGGCCTTCTTCTCCACGACGAGACCGGGCGGCTGTTCGATCGGCACGCTCTGCGACGACTGCGGCGACATGACCGCCTCGCCGTTCGACGTGCCCGTCGCGATGGCCGTGTTGTCGATGGAACCGTGCGCCACATCGGCGGCAGTGACTGTATAGGTGGCGGTGCAGGTGATCGTCCGACCGCTCGCAAGCGTCGTCGTGTGACAGTTCACCGGGCCGATCTTCGGGTCGGTGACGGCGAGGTCGGTGATGTCCGTCGCGCCCGAGTTGGTGACCACGAAGTCGTACGGCACCTGCGACCCGGCCACCAGGTCACCGGGGAGCGGCTGCCTGACCTGCTTGACGAGGTTCAACCGGGGCAGCGGCTGGGCACTGGTGACGACCACGTTGCGGATGAGGTGGACATCGGTGAACAGACCCGTGGAGGCGGCAAATCCGAACTTGTAGGTGGGGGGTACCGGTTGCGGAGCGGGCGTGCTCAGCACCTGGTGGGGGCCGGTACCGTCGTTGAAGTCGACCGACACGGTGAGCACCGGGTTGGGTGCCGGGGTGAGCTGCACGTGGACCCGGCGGCGCGACGGTTCGAGCGCGGCCTCGGCCTCGGCGGGGGTGGCTCCCGGGGGCAGCACGGTCAGCGGACCCTGAAGGTTTCCGGGAAGCGTCGACGGCCAGGGCCCGGTGGTGGTGAAGTTGCTGGTGGTGGCGGTCAGGAAGCAGTAGCCCTCGGTGCCGTCGCCGAGACCGCGCACCGTGACCATGTTGGCCCCGGGAGCGGGAACGCGGAACCCCGTCCCGGCGGGCGAGCGGTTGGCGCAGCCGTTCCCGCGGTGCTCCCAGTCGCCGAAGTAGTTCCCGAGGACATCGAGCCCCACGCCCAGGTAGCCGCGGTCCACACCGGGCAGGAACGTGGCGGTGGGATCGTCGTCGGGGAGCTTCTGCGCGTACCCGAGGCTGCCGCCGAAGGCGCCCGGGTGGGTCAGCGCGCCGTCACCGTTCACCAGGAAGAACGAGATGCCGTCGGCGGGGGTGGCCGGGGTCGTACTTCCGTACTGCCACTGGTCGAACGTGACGTCGAGGCCCTCGTTTGCGGGCAGCGCGTGGTTGTAGAGGACGGCCCCCGACTGGTCGTTCGAGGCGTCCGTCAGCCGCAGGTATCCGTGCGGCGCGCCGTTGGGGGGCGGCACCGGGCCGACCCCCGCCGGGCAACCGCCCAGCGGGTGGTCCCCCGGACCCGGCGCGGCGGCGGCCGGGGCGCCGGTGAGGCAGGCCGATCCCACACCGGTGAACTCCGGGGCCGTGGCCTGCGTGAACGTCTCATCGACCAGGGGGGAGCCAAGGGCACGCGGCTGGGCTTGGGCGCCGGTGTCCAGCGCCAGCGACGCTCCGGCGCCGACGACGAGCGCCAACACCGCCGCAGCGAGTCGGGCAGTCCGTGCGCGCGGCGCGCGTCCACCGGACGACGGTGAGTACTTCCTTCGGTTCATGCCCGCATCAATAGCAGTCACTTTATGTGGTTTTTGCGGTAACAGACTGTCATGTACGCCAATGGGTGTCGGGATGGACCTCACCTGGCGGTACCTGCCTCCGGGACCGGCCTCTCCGTCGACGGAGGCGCCCTGTCGCGTTTCCGAGCCGTTGCGGGCTTCCGCGAGGTCGGCCCTGTTCGGCCGGTCCGAGCCGACGGACAGGGCGGCCCGGGAACATGGGTGAGGTACTTGCTGTAGGTCTCGGCCGAGTACCTCTCGCATACGGCGGTGATGCGGGCCTCGGGGTGAGTATCGACCTGGACGTCGAACGCGGCGTCGAGGTGGGTGGAGAGGATGCCCTCCTCACCGAAGGCCGGGTCGCCGATCTGAACGATGTCGCCCCAGCGTCCGACAGCGACGTGGTCGAGGTCGCCGACGTGCCGGGGATGGCCGCTGTCCCGGCGGAGCATGGGGCCGCGTTGCCCCCATGGCACGCCAGGAAGGCCCGATGTCGAGAAGCGCTCTGAGCGGCTGGGCGAGCATCTGGCGGCCCTGTTCCATTGGTGTCGTGCACCCGTCATAATCTGCGGGCTGACCCCCCCCACGGCAGACGGAGGCATACCCCGCATGAGCCCGTACACCGCCACTCGCCGGAATTTCCTGGCCGGCGCTCTCGCCGCCACTGCCACCGTTGTCGTCGGCGCGGGCCCCGCCACCGCCGGGGCCCGGCAGGTCCTCGGCACCCAGGACTGGATGGGCGCCGTCCTCGACGCCACCGCGTTGCAACGCCTCACGATCCCCGGTTCGCACGACTCCGGCGCCCGGTTCGGAGGTCCCTGGACGGAGTGCCAGAACACCACGATCGCCGACCAGTTGAACAGCGGGCTGCGGTTCCTCGACGTGCGGTGCCGGGTCACCGGTGACTCGTTCGCGATCCACCACGGGGCCTCGTACCAGAACCTGATGTTCGGCGATGTGCTGGGCGCCTGCTGGGACTTCCTGGCGGCTCACCCGGGCGAGACCGTGCTGATGCGGGTCAAGCAGGAGTACTCCGAGGAGAGCGACGCGGAGTTTCGGCGGATCTTCGACCTCTACCTCGACGCCAAGGGGTGGCGGCCGTTGTTCCGTATCGACTCCGCGCTGCCCTCGCTGGGTGAGGCGCGCGGCAAGGTCGTACTGCTTGCCGACAACGGCGGTCTGCCCGGGGTCCGTTACGCCGATTCGGAACTCTTCGACATCCAGGACGACTACATGGCGGAGCCGTTCGCCAAGTACCCCAAGATCGAGGCCCAGTTCCGCAGGGCCGCGCAGCAGCCCGGGAAGCTGTTCATGAACTACGTCAGCACCGCGGCCCTGATGCCGCCGCGCTGGAACGCGGACCGGCTCAACCCGCAGGTGCAGTCGTTCCTGAACGGGTCGGAGGCATCCGGCTGGACCGGGCTCGGGATCGTCCCGCTGGACTTTCCCGCCACCCGGTCCGGGCTGGTCGAATCGCTGATCAGGCACAATCCCGGGGTCTGACCGGCCGGGCGGCACGTTCCCGAGAGCCCGTACGGCATCGCGCTCCCCAAGAAGCATCGTGGTGTGTGCGAGAGGACCGAGTCGGAACTCGAGCGGTACATGGGTTCGAGTGACGGGGATCGGGAATTCGCGACGAATCTCCACCCCCTTCGCTTCGCCGGTTCCCCCCTCACAGCTCCGGCGGCGGCTGCGGGGCCCCCGGCAGCATGATCGACGCCTCGGTGCCGTCTCCCTCTGCCGCCGGGCGCAGGGTGACGGTGCCGCCCGCCTGCTGGACCGTGCGGGCGACGATCGACAGGCCCAGGCCCGAGCCGGGGAGCTGACGGGCGGACGGGGAGCGCCAGAAGCGTTCGAAGACGTAGGGGAGTTCCTCGGCGGGGATGCCGGGGCCGTGGTCCCGTACGGTCAGTTCGCCGCCCCGCAGCGCGACCTCGACCGTGCCGCGGGGCGGGCTGAACTTGACCGCGTTGTCCAGGACGTTGACCACCGCCCGCTCCAGCGCCGCCGGTTCGGCCCGTACGTACCAGGGCGTCAGGTCGGCCCTGATCGTCAGCTCGGGGCCGCGCAGGCGGGCGCGTTCCAGGGCCGTGTCCGCGATGTCGTGCAGGGCGACGACCTGGAGCGGGCCGGGGTGCGCCGCGTCGGGGCGGGCCAGTTCCTGGAGGTCGCCGATGAGCGAGGCCAGTTCGGTCATCTGCGCCTTGACCGAGTTCATCAGGGCCCTGCGGTCGTCCGGCGGGATGGCCCGGCCGGTGTCGTCGCTGCGGGCGAGGAGCTCGACGTTGGTGCGCAGCGAGGTCAGCGGCGTCCGCAGTTCGTGGCCGGCATCCGCGATCAGCTGGGCCTGACGGTCGCGGGAGCTGGCGAGGGAGGCGGTCATCGAGTTGAACGACCGGGACAGCCGGGCGATCTCGTCCTCGCCGTCGACCGGGATGCGTGCGGTGAGGTCCTCGGTGCGGGCGACGTGCTCGACCGCCTCGGTGAGTTCGTCGACGGGGCGCAGCCCGGTGCGCGCGACCCAGAACCCGGCCGCGCCGGCGCCGCCGACGCCGATGCCGGAGACGGCCAGGAGCACCCAGGCGAGGGTGGAGAGCGGGGCGTCGATCTCGCTCATCGGACGGGCGACGGAGACCGCGAAGCTTCCCGGAGCCAGGCCGGGCGCCGGGTTGTGGGTCTCGTACGCGTATGTGTACACACGCATCTTCTTGCCGCTCTTCGTGCTGGCCGTGTGCAGGGCGTTGTCCCGCACACCGGCGGCCACGGCGATGTCGGCGGCCGTCACACCGATCGGCGAGGCCCCGGCGGAGGTGCAGGTGCTCCCGGACACGGTGACGAGCTGCACGGTGTACGTCCCCCCGACCGGCGGGACGGTCGCCCGGTCGGGGCGGGTGCAGGCGATGAACAGCTTCTGCATGTAGTCGTCGCTGACCGAGACATTGCGCAGCGAGGCATCCAGCTGGTTCTCCAGCTGCACCCGCGTCACGAACCAGCAGGCCGCCGCCACCGCCGCGACCGCCACCGCGACCGCCACCGCCACCAGGAGCGCGAGCCGGGTCCGCAGGGGCAGGGCGCGGAGCCGGTGGAGGGTGCCGGTCATCCGTCACCGCCGCCGGAGCGGAGCGCGTAACCGACCCCCCGCACCGTGTGCACGAGCCGCGGTTCGCCGCCCGCCTCCGTCTTGCGGCGCAGGTACATCACGTACACGTCCAGGGAGTTGGAGCTCGGCTCGAAGTCGAAGCCCCACACCGCCTTGAGGATCTGCTCGCGGGTCAGCACCTGCCGCGGGTGTGCCAGGAACATCTCCAGCAGGGTGAATTCGGTACGGGTCAGTTCGACCCGGCGGGTGCCCCGGGTGACCTCGCGGGTGGCCAGGTCCATCCGGAGATCGGCGAAGGCCAGCACATTGTCGTCGGGGACGGAGCCGCCCGCCGCGGCCGCGTACGAGCTGCGGCGCAGCAGGGCCCGGATGCGGGCGAAGAGCTCGTCCAGCTCGAAGGGCTTGACCAGGTAGTCGTCGGCGCCCGCGTCGAGACCGGTGACCCGGTCGCCGACGGTGTCCCGGGCGGTGAGCATCAGGATGGGGGTGGTGGTGCCCGCGGAGCGGAGCCGGCGGGCCGCCGTCAGTCCGTCCATCCGCGGCATCTGGATGTCGAGGACGATGAGGTCGGGCGCGTACGCGTCGGCTCTGGCGAGGGCGTCGAGACCGTCGACGGCGACCTCGGTGCCGTATCCCTCGAACGCGAGGCTGCGCTGCAGGGCCTCACGCACGGCGGGCTCGTCGTCGACGATCAGGATGCGCTGCGGATCGTCTTCGGCGGGGCTCATCGCTCGTTTTCCTCTTCTCGTTCCGTGCGGACCGGGCTGCTTTCAGCCTCGCACGGCCGCGGCACGTCGTCGCGCGGCCCGGCGTTTGCGGGCCGTGGTGGTACGGACCTCCGGGATGCGGGGCGGCTCGGAGGTCCTGCGGCCGGCCAGTTCCGCGACCAGCGCGAGTGGCAGGGCCAGGTCGGCCGGGCCGGCGGGGATCGGGGTGGAAGGGTGCATGTCCGTCTCGTCTCCTCAGGAACCGTTGCCGGACCGCAGGGTGGGGAGGTCGGCCTTCAGGGTGTTCACCGGGATCGCGAAGCCCAGCCCCACGCTGCCCGCACCGGAACTACTGGATCCGCCGGACGAACTCGCCGAGTACATCGCCGAGTTGATGCCGATGATCTCGCCGTTCATATTGATGAGCGCGCCGCCGGAGTTGCCGGGGTTGAGCGAGGCGTCGGTCTGGATGGCCTTGTACGTGGTGGTGGAGTCGCCGGTGTCGCCGTTGAACTGCTGACCGCCGAACTCGAACGGCCACTGTCCGCCGCCGCCCATTCCGCCCTGCCCCTGTCCCTGGCTGCCGCCGTCGTCCTTGGCGACCGTGACATCGCGGTTCAGGGCGGAGACGATGCCGCTGGTGACGGTGCCGGTCAGGCCCTCCGGCGAGCCGATCGCGACGACCTGGTCGCCGACCGCGATCGCCGAGGAGTCGCCCAGCGTGGCCGTCTTCAGCCCGCTCGCACCGTGGAGCTTGATGAGCGCGAGGTCCTTGTCGGCGTCGGTGCCGACGACCTTCGCGGTGTACGTCCGGCCGGTGCTGAGCGTCACCTTGACCGCTGAGGCGCCGGAGATGACGTGGTTGTTGGTGACGATCTCGCCGTCGGACGTGATGACCACGCCGGAGCCGGTGGACTCGCCCGCGGTCGAGGTCGCGTTGATCTCGACGATCATCGGCGAGACGGCCGCCGCGACACCGGCGACGGTCCCCTTGCTGCTCTGCGAGACGGTGGTGCCGGGAACGATGCCGCCGCCCGTGCTGTTCGTGTCGTTGCCGGTGAGCTGTCCGACGAAGGCTGCGGTGCCGCCGCCGACGACGCCCGCCGCGATGGCCACGGCCGCCAGGAGGGCCACCGGCCGCTTGGCCCGGCGCCGGTGCGCGGCCGGCTCGGGGGCGGGCGGGTAGGAGGGCGGCGGCGGGTAGGACGCGTCACCGTTGCCGTACGAGGGGTACATCGGGTACTCGCCGCTCGGGCGCTGGCTCTCTGTCATGTAAAAGAGCGTGACGGCCGAAGATGAGAGAAGCCTGAGCACGCGCTGAGAAGCCCGGCAGAACCTCGTATGCCCGATATAAGGGAGTAACGCTTCCGTCGGGCCGTGGGGGAGTACGGGGTCGTGGAGGAGTACGAACGAGGCGGGGCCCGGGGCCCGGCGTCGCCCGCCCCGCCTGACGCGTCCCGTCTAACGCGCCCCGTCCGTGGGCTCCCCGCAGCCGCAGGACCGTCGTACCACCAGCGCCGACGGGAACTGCCTCAGCCGCTCCCGGCGCGACCCCTGCACCCGCAACGAGTCGTCGAGCACCAGGTCCACGGCGGCCCGGGCCATCGCCGGGCGGTCCGAGTAGACCGTCGTCAGGGGCGGATCGGTCAGACCGGCTTCCTTCACGTCGTCGAAGCCCGCCACCGCGAGCTCCCCGGGCACATCGATCCGCAGCTCACGCGCGGCCCGCAGCACACCGATGGCCTGGTCGTCCGTCGAGCAGAAGATCGCCGGTGGCCTGTCCGGCCCCGCGAGCAGCTTCAGCGCCACCTGATAGGCGTCGTAACGGTTGTACGGAGCCTGGAAGAGCCGGCCCTCCGTCGAACGCCCCGACTCGTGCATCGCACGGCGCCAGCCCTCGACGTGGTCGGCCACCGGGTCACCGACCGACGGGGTCGACTCCACGCCGCCGAGGCACGCCACATACTCGTTGCCGTGCTCCAGCAGGTGCCGGGTGGCGAGCTGGGCGCCGCCGACGTCGTCCGTGACGACCGCGACGTCGTCGATCGCCTCGGGCCGCTCGTGCAGCAGCACGACTCGCGCGTCCCACGCCTCGATCTCCGCTGCCGCCCGCTCGCTGGGGCCCTGGCTGACCAGGATCAGCCCGGAGACCCGCATGCCGAGGAAGGCCCGCAGATAGTGGACCTCGCGCTCGTCGCGGTAGTCGGAGTTGCCGACGAGAACCATCTTTCCGCGCTCGGCGGCGGCCTGTTCGACCGCGTGCGCCATCTCCGCGAAGAACGGCTGCCGGGCGTCCGGCACGATCATCCCTATGAGGTCGGTCCGCCGCGAGGCCATAGCCTGGGCAACCCGGTCGGGCCGGTAGCCCAGCTCCTTGATCGCGGCGAGCACCCGCTCGCGCGTGGCCGGGGCAACCGGCCTGGGTCCGTTGTTGATGACGTAGCTGACGACCGCGGTCGACGTACCCGCCAGTCTCGCCACATCGTCCCGCGTCACCTTGGCCACGCGCGGCAGTCTACGCGGATATACCTACCTGTTGGCAGGCCGGACCGGGGCTTCTCCCGGGGCCTCGGACATGATCGGCTGCTCCGAACGGGTTACAGGTCCGGCGGCCCGCTCCGTCGCGGCCCGGGCCTTGGCCTCCTCGGCCGCGCGCTCCACCTTCTCCGGTGCGACGAACCGGTAGCCGACGTTACGGACCGTGCCGATCAGCGACTCGTGCTCCGGGCCGAACTTGGCACGCAGCCGGCGCACATGGACGTCGACCGTCCGCGTACCGCCGAAATAGTCGTAACCCCAGACCTCCTGGAGCAGCTGGGCGCGGGTGAAGACCCGGCCCGGGTGCTGCGCCAGATATTTCAGCAGTTCGAATTCCTTGAAGGTCAGGTCCAGGACCCGGCCCTTCAGTTTCGCGCTGTACGTCGCCTCGTCGACCGACAGATCGCCGCTGCGGATCTCCATCGGGGATTCGTCGGAGCCGATCTGCTGCCGGCCGGTGGCCAGCCGCAGCCGGGCCTCGACCTCGGCCGGGCCCGCCGTGTCCAGCAGCACGTCGTCGATGCCCCAGTCGGCGGTGACGGCCGCGAGACCGCCCTCCGTCACGACGAGGATCAGCGGACAGCCCGGTCCGGTGGACCGCAGCAGCTGGCACAGCGACCGCACCTGCGGCAGGTCGCGGCGGCCGTCGATCAGGATGACGTCGGCGCCGGGGGTGTCGACGAGGGCGGGGCCTTCGGCCGGCGCCACCCGCACGCTGTGCAGCAGGAGACCGAGGGCCGGAAGCACCTCCGTCGACGGTTGAAGGGCATTTGTCAGAAGCAGCAGTGAACTCATCGCCACCCACCTGCCTGGGTCGTCGGTCGATGTTCGTGCGCGGTTCGCTCGCCCATTACGTCGGTCCTCCTCGTTCCCTGCGAGAGGGGCACTCCCGGGCTCGGCCCGGGGGAGTATGCGGCACTTCTTCGTACGGTTCGTGCTGGCTTCATCACTGCTTTCCGTACGACGTTCGTCTTCGTCCGTCCTACGTTTTCTACGGGTGCGGCCCCGCGCCCCGGGACCGCTGAGCTTGTGGAAACGTCGCCGTAACAACGCCCGGAAAGCACTAAAGGACCCGGGGGCTGCTTTGCCCGGATCCTCTTCCCAGCAGAATAGCCCACATGAGTTCTGTGTCCGAGGGGCGATTTCGGAGTTCCTCTGTTCCCTTGATCACGCCCGGACATCCGCGCACCCCCTTGCGGACCACGTTGCGGACCGATGACGGGGTCCGTATCGAGGCGGTGTACGAGCCGTGCACGGCAGATGCCGGGGCCGCTGCGGAAACATCCTTCGACGGTACTGCGATCGTGGTCGCGCACGGGTTCACCGGATCGGCGGACCGGCCCGCGGTACGGCGTGCCGCGGGGGTTCTCGGCCGGCGCGCGGCCGTGGTCACGTTCTCGTTCCGGGGCCACGGCGGGTCCGGCGGGCGGTCGACGGTGGGCGATCGCGAGGTGCTGGATCTGGCGGCGGCGGTGCGGTGGGCGCGGGCGCTCGGGCACCGGCGGGTCGTGACCGTCGGGTTCTCGATGGGCGGCTCCGTGGTGCTGCGGCACGGGGCGCTGTGCAAAGGGCGAGCCGGGGTGAGTGCAGAGCGCGGGGGGCGCATCGAAGCGTACGAGGGGGTGCACGCGGAGGCGCGCGCCGATGCGGTGGTGGCCGTGAGCGCCCCCGCCCGCTGGTACTACCGGGGCACGGCCCCGATGCGCCGCCTGCACTGGGTGGTCACCCGTCCCGTCGGCCGGCTGGTCGGCCGCTGTGGTTTCCGCACCCGGATCGACCACAACGACTGGGACCCGGTCCCGCTCTCCCCGGTCGGGGCGGCGCGGCTGATCGCCCCGGCCCCGCTGCTGATCGTGCACGGCGACCAGGACCCGTACTTCCCGCTGGACCACCCCCGGATGCTGGCCGAAGCGGCGGGCGACGGCGCCGAGCTGTGGCTGGAGCACGGCATGGGCCATGCCGAGAACGCCGCGGACGAGAGCCTGCTCAGCCGCATCGGCGACTGGGTGGCGGCGCGGTGATTCATGATGGACAGCTGATGCGAGACGAGAGGAGCTCCGCCATGTCTGCCGGAACGATCCGCTACTGGGCCGCCGCGAAGGCCGCCGCCGGGATCGCGGAGGAGCCGTATACCGCTGCGACGCTCGCCGAGGCGCTCGACGCGGTGCGCGAACGGCACCCCGGCGAGCTCACCCGAGTGCTGCAACGGTGCTCGTTCCTCGTCGACGGTGACCCCGTGGGGACCCGCAGTCATGAGACCGTACGTCTCGCCGAGGGCGGCACGGTCGAGGTGCTCCCGCCGTTCGCAGGAGGGTGAACCGCAGAACATGAGCAGCAACGATCAACAGCATCCGTACGGACAGGACCCGGGGCACGGCTACGGGTACGGGTACGAGCCCGGCCAGGAGCCGCAGCCGCAGCCGTACGGGGAGCAGGTGTACGGACAGCAGCCGTACGGGGATCAGCCGTACGGGGAGCAGCCGTACGGTCAGCAGCCCTACGGTCAGCAGGGGTACGGCGACGGGACCCATGGTGCGCAGTCGTACGGCGGCCAGTCGTACGGTCAGCAGGCGTCGTACGGAGCCCCGCAGCCGGCCGGACCGGTGTCCGCATGGCCGACCGGCCATCTGCCGGAGTCCGGCGTACCGGCGGCGCACGGGCCGCAGGATCCCGGTGTCGCGCAGACCTGGGAGGGCCAGACCTGGGACACCCAGTACCAGCCGACCATCCAGCCCGCACAGCCTGTGCAACAAGCACAGCCCGTGCAGCCTGCCCAGTCCATGCAGCCCGCACAGCCTGTGCAGCAGCCCGTTCCGGCTGCCGCCGAGACCGCCTGTCCGTCGCCTTCGCATCCGCGGCGCGCCACCGGCTCCTACCCGCTGCCACCCGAGGCCCCGGCCGAGCCGGTCCGGGCGGACGTACCCGCGGACCAGCCTCCCGCCGATACCGCGTCCGCGCTCGACGCCGCCGGATACAGCGTCCCCACCACCCTGGGCAACAGCCGGATCACCGACGCCCAGCGCGCCCGCGCCGAGGGCCGCTCGCCGATCATCGCGCCGGGCATGCAGCCCGCCGCCATCACCGCGGGACTCGGGCTGCTCCTCGCCCTCGGTGCCGCGATCGGTCCGTACGCCCTGGCCGTACCGCTGGTGCTGCTCCAGGCCGTGACCGCGGCCGGGTGGTTCCGGCTCAACGGCATGTGGCCGGCCCGGCAGGGCATCGCGCTCGCGTTCGCCGGTGGCCTCGTCGCCGACATCGCGCTGCTCGCCGCAGGCCGCGAGAACGGACCGGCCGCCATCCTCGGCACCCTCGGCATCTGGGTGCTGCTCACCGTGGTCCTCCAGTTGCGCAGCCACGCGAGCGCCGACGAGCGGATGCAGGGGCTGATGGCCACCGTCGCCTCGGCCGCGCTCTCGGTCCTGGCCGCCGGACACCTCGCGGCGGTCCCGGCAGCGGTGACGGTGGGCGGGGTGGCCGTCGCGGTCGCCGTCCTCGTCCGCGCGCTGCCGCTGCCCGGACCGGCCTCGGTCGTGGTGGCGCTGCTCGCCGCCGCGGGTGCCGGTGCCGCGGCGGGGGCGTTCACCGATTTCGGCACGAAGGGTGCGCTGCTCGGCCTCGCGGCGGGCGGTTGCGCGCTGATCGGGCTGCGGGTGGCGAGTTACGACTACCCGTCGCGGTTCGTCCACATGACGGCCGGTGTGGCACTGCCGCTCACCGCTGCCGCCCCCGCCGTCTATCTGCTCGGCCGCGCGATCTCGTAGCACGCACCGCCGCCGCCCCCTTCGGGAACCGGACGGGAACCGAAGAGGGGTGTCCGCTCGTCGATCACCCCGGGCGTGCCGTGCATCCGTACCGGACGCACGGCACGCCCGGGGGTCCGGCCGGATGCAGGGTGGGGGAAAGAGCGGGCATGCGCGCACTGCGAATACTGCTGGTCATCGTGGTGGTTCTGGGCGGGATCTTCGTCGTCGTCGACCGGGTTGCGGTGTATTTCGTCGAGTCGGAGGCCGAGGGCCGAGTCCACGTCACCGGTGCCACGATCGGCTCCACGGACATCTCCATCAAGGGATTTCCGTTCCTGACCCAGCTCGCGGGTTCGCGGCTCGACGAGGTCGACGTCGAGATCACCGGCATCGAGACCGACGCCAACGGCCGCCGGATCCGGATCAGCAGGATGAACGCCGCGCTGCACGAGGTGAAGCTGGCCGACGGCTACGCCGGCGCCACCGCCGCCCGCGCCACCGGTACCGCCGTCATCTCGTACGAGGACCTGACCAAGGCAGCCGGCGACGGCGTCGTCGTCGAGTACGGCGGCAACGGCAAGGTGAAGGTGACCGGCACGGTCGACATCCTCGGCCGCCCGCTGTCGCGCAGTGTGCTCTCCACCGTCACCCTCGTCGACGGCCACATCCTCAAGGTGCGTGCCGACAAGGTACCGGGCGAGGGCATCCCGGGGCTGGAGGGCCTGGTGCGCCGGAAGACCGACTTCGAGCGGGAGGTCGGCGGCCTGCCCAGCGGCCTGAAGCTGCAGAAGATCCAGCCGACCGTCGACGGCCTGGAGATCTCGGTGACGGGCACGGACGTACAGCTCGACGGCTGAGCGCCGCCAGGTCCGGGCAGCGGCCTCGGCCTCGACTTCGGCCTCGACCTCGGCCGAGCAGACCACTTCGGGCCACATATTGAGACGGCCGTGTCCGATCCGCAGATGGCCGACGGCTGCGGACGGTGGGGGAACCGCGCGGGAGGTGACGCCGTCCAGGCGGTGTCTCGTAGTGCGGACGATCGAGTCTCAGGATGCGACACGACGGTGACATGTCCGGCCGTACCTCCCTACGATCGGTCCCATGCAGTGCTCTATAGGCGGTCTCCCCCAGTGGGGACGGGCGGATCTCACGAAGCGGCGGGCAGTGGACCTGTGCCGCGTCGCCGCCATGCTCTGTCGCACTGTCTGAGCGGGAGCCTTCGGCACCCCGCATTCCCCCGGCCCTTCGACCGATTCAGGGCCCATCCCGATCGCATGTCGCACGTGCGCCGCACCCTGTGTCGCCGTACAGCCGCATCACGCATCCGCATCACGCACCGTCTCGCACATCTCGCCGCAGACTGCCCCGGAGGAGAACAGAATGAGCCGCAGTGACGTCCTGGTAGACGCCGACTGGGTCGAGGCCCACATCGAGGACCCGAAGATCGCCCTCGTCGAGGTCGACGAGGACACCTCCGCGTACGAGAAGAACCACATCAAGAACGCGATCCGGATCGACTGGACCAAGGACCTCCAGGACCCGGTCCGCCGGGACTTCATCGACCAGGCGGGCTTCGAGAAGCTGCTGTCCGAGAAGGGCATCGGCAACGACACCACGGTCGTCCTGTACGGCGGCAACAACAACTGGTTCGCGTCCTACGCGTTCTGGTACTTCAAGCTCTACGGTCACCAGGACGTCCGCCTGCTCGACGGCGGCCGCAAGAAGTGGGAGCTCGACTCCCGCGACCTGGTCGACGGCGACCAGATCCCGTCCCGCCCGGCCACCGCGTACAAGGCCCAGCCGCAGGACGAGTCGATCCGTGCCTACCGCGACGAGGTCGTGGCAGCGATCGGCAATCTGAACATTGTCGACGTCCGGTCGCCCGACGAGTTCAGCGGCAAGCTGCTCGCCCCGGCGCACCTGCCGCAGGAGCAGTCGCAGCGTCCCGGCCATGTGCCGACCTCCCGCAACATCCCGTGGTCGAAGAACGCCAACGACGACGGCACCTTCAAGTCGGACGACGAGCTCAAGGCCCTCTACGAGGACGAGCAGGTCGACCTGTCGAAGGACACCATCGCCCTGTGCCGCATCGGCGAGCGCTCCGCGCTCACCTGGTTCGTGCTGCACGAGCTGCTCGGCCAGGAGAACGTCAAGAACTACGACGGTTCGTGGACCGAGTACGGCTCCCTCGTGGGCGTGCCGATCGAGCTCGGCGCCAACAAGTAACCACCAAGCAACTCCGCACGCCCCGGACCGGCACCACCCGGACCAGGACGCCCCCCGACCCAGAAGGACAGAACACCATGTGTGGAGCAAAGGCCGGCGGCCCCGACGCTTCGACCATCAAGCCCGGTGAGACCACCATCCAGGGCAGCGTGACCCGCGACGGCGAGCCCGTCACCGGCTACGTGCGCCTGCTGGACTCGACCGGCGAGTTCACCGCGGAGGTCCCGACCTCGGCGACCGGACAGTTCCGCTTCTACGCGGCCGAGGGCACGTGGACGGTCCGCGCCCTCGTCCCGGGCGGCAGCGCCGACCGCACGGTCGTGGCGCAGACCGGTGGCCTCTCCGAGGTCGCCATCGCCGTCTAGCACGTACGCGGGAGCCCGCCCGGCCGACCGGTCCGGCGGGCCCCCGGCACCTCACCGGCCGAAGGGCCGTACCCCAGGGGTTGGACGCCTTCTGAAGCGGGGTACGGCCCTTCGTGCCGTTCGCATGGGCGCGTGGGCGGACAACGGGCCTACGCTGGACTCATGTACGCCCGGCGCCGTCGCGGCTATTTCCTGATGATGGGCGGCTGCATCGTCCTCTTCGTATCGGCCTGGGCAGTCGTCCGGCTGTGGTCGATGCCCGCCGCGATAGCGATGTGTCTCGTCGCCATGGTCATCCCGCCCGTCGCGGCCATGATCGCCAACCGCCGGGGCCCGGAGGACCGCTGGTGGGACGATCCGTCCGGCGACCCGAAGTCCGACGAGTGGTGGGACGAACTCGACGGCAAGAAACGGCACTAATGGGGGGCGGGGTGGGGGCGCGTGCTCGTGATGCGCGTGGCGCGTCAGTAGACGAGGGCTTGGACGCCCTCGGCCATGATCTCGCTGACGAAGACCTGGGCGCCCGCGATCCGTACGCCCTCCAGGACGTCCTGCTCGGTGATGTCGCGCCGGGCCGCGCACTGCGTGCAGAGGGTGATCTGCCCGCCCGCCTGGATCGACTCGATCAGATCCGGCAGTGGCGCGGCATGCGGCAGTTCGAACTCCGCGGCGCGGCCCGGCAGAGCGAACCAGGAGGATTCCCCGGTCAGCCAGAGGGAGACCTCCACGCCGCTGGCGACGGCGACCGCGGCCACCGTGAACGCCTGCGAGCAGCGCTCGGCTGAGTCGGCACCGGCAGTCACCTTGATCACGAGCTTCTTCGGCATAGGCCGAACTGTAATCGTCGGGTGGGCAACCTCATGGCCCCGGTGGCGGTCAGGTGTGTGCGCGGATAACGGAATCAGCGCTTCTGGTCTCATGGGGGACCCAATTGGAACCGAAAGACACCATTCCTGACGGGCAGGCCGGGCTGCTCGCCGAGAAAGAGATACCGCTCGGTGCGACGGAGCCACCCGCGCCGGAGCCGGTGGCCGCGCCGGATTCTGTGGCCGGGCCTGTGGTCGCGCCCGGGGCTGCGCCCGGGGCTGCGCCCGCGACCGCGGTTGAGCCCGTGCCCGCTCCTGCGGCCGTCGCGAGGCGCCCGCGCGGGCGTACGGCTCTGCTGATCGCCGCTGCCGCGGTGCTCGGTATCGCCGGTGGCACAGCGGTGGGCTACGACGTCCAGGCCGGACGCGCCCCGACGACGCTGCCCGCCCTGTCGCAGCCCGATCTGGCGTACCCGGCGAACGCACTGCCTGCGGACAAGGTTCCGGACCCGCTGCCCGCGTCCCAGGACCGGCAGGTCAAGACGGGCGGCGACCTGCGCAAGCTGCTCGCCGACAGGCCCGCGGGCTGGAGCGAAGACAGGTCTGTGCCGGGCCTCGGCGACGGATGGCTGGGCGTGGACCACTACGCCCGCTTCTTCAAGGACGAGGGCCCTATGTTCGAGTACTTCCTGGAGTCCGACATACGCCGGATCGCGGGCGCCGCCTGGAAGCGCGGGCAGTACCGCACCGCCGAGACATATCTCGTGCAGTTCGGCTCGGGAACCGTCCAGGGGGCCCAGGACTTCGCCGAGGGCCAGCTTGCGTACATGTCCGGAACCGAGATCGGTGCGGGCAACAACGGCGATGCGATCAAGGGCAGCGGCAACGGCCGCTACTACCTCTACGAGGTCGACCGGAAGCCGGGCTATCTGCCGTCCTACCACGCCAGGGCCACCGTGTACCGCGGCGGCATCGCGGCCGACATCCACATCTTCGACACCGTACCGATCAGCAAGAAGGACATCCGGACGCTGGCCGAGCGACAGCTGGAGCGCCTGTGAACGACGTGACCACGCAGGTGACCACGCCCGACGAGAACGCCGACGCTTCCGGGACCGCCGCCTCCGGCCGGGCACGCCGGGTGATCCGCGCGGCGCTTCCCGTCGTGCTGGTGATCGCCGCGGTCGGAGGCGCGGCCGCATACACCAAGAACGTGGTGGACGACGCCGACCGCAGCGCCAGGACCGCCCTCTGGGAGGAGCCCGCGCACAAGCCGGGCAAGGACCCGGCCGGTGACGTGGCCCGGGGCAGGGCCTCCACCGAACTCAGCAAGCTGCTGCTGCCGGTCCCGAGCGGCTACCGGCTCGGCCCCGACAACGGCGAGCTGGGCAACGACGGCGAGCAGAGCGGCAAGAAGGCGACCGCCGCCATGAAGGAGAGCGCCCACGGTCTCGCGGGCAAGGAGCGCCGGGCCTACGAGAAGCGGATCGACAAGCTCCGTGTCGAGGGCATCGCCGTCCGTTCCTATGCCGAGGACGACAACAACCTGGTCATCCGCACCGAGATCGTGCGGATGAAGGACAAGAAGGCCGTCCGTAACCTCTACACCTTCAGGACGGGCCTCCTGGAGTCCCTCGGCATCTTCCGCCAGGACCCGAAGATCAAGGGGCACACGAGGAACGCCAAGTGCTACGTCCTGCGCAAGGGCAGCAAGGACTCCATCGAGTCGATGAACTGCCTGGCGTACGACGGCGAGCTGAGCATCAGCCTCTCGGCGTCCGGCACCAAGCCGTTCGACCGGACGGCCGTCGCCGAACTGCTGAAGGACCAGCTCAACCACATCACGTCTCCGGGGGAGTACGTATGACCGAGCAGACGATGGAAACGCCGGACGCACCCGAGGCGCATCCCACCGACCCGGCGCCCGCCGACCCGGCACGCGCCGAAGCGGCCCCCGCCGACCCGGCGCCCGCCGACCCGGCACGCGCCGAAGCGGCGCCCGCCGACCCGGCCCCCGCCGACCCGGCGCCCGCCGACCCGGCGCCCGCCGACCCGGCCCCCGCCGACCCGGCGCCCACCGACCCGGCACGCGCCGAAGCGGCCCCCACCGACCCGGCACCCGCCGAAGCCCCCGTACCGCAGACGCCCGAGCCGCCCCTGTCTCCGCCTTCGCCGTTCCCGTCGCTGCCGCCCAAGCCGCCGCGGCGTGTCCTGCGGGCCGTCGCCCGGTGGACGGCGGCCGTTCTGGTGTGCGGCGGTTTCGGTGCCGGCGCGGCCGCCGGAATCACCTCGATGGAGCGCACCGACGTGCCCGGTCTGGCCACCGAGAGCGATGGCCGCTGGGACTATCCCGAGCTCAGCCTGCCCGCGCTCCCAGCCGGTTCGCCCCGCCCGTACAGCGACGGCAATGTCGCCGAGATCCACCACGCCGACCTGCGGAGTCTGCTGCTGCCCGCCCCGGCCGGAGCGACCGTGGACAAGAAGCTCGACGGCGGCTGGGTGAGCACGGAGCAGTACCTCTCCGAGTACGTGAAGGGCAAGCGCTCCGACATCACGCAGACACTGAAGGACTTCGCTCCGCGGCACGTCGCCGCTCGCGGCTGGACCATGCCGGACGGCACGTCGACCCGGATCTATCTCGTCCGGTTCAACTCGACGGCCTTCGCCCAGGGCTTCATGGACTCGATTGTCGGAAGAAGCGGATCCGGGGTGCCGCTCGTCGGTGCGCCCGAGACGGTTCTCGACGAAGGCTGGAGCGGCTACGGCAAGGTGAACGGCACCACGTCGTACGTGTACGACGAGGCGAAACCGTACGGCGAGGCGCAGGTCCGTCACGGGTACCTGGTCGCCGGTGACACGCTCGCCCTCGTCGTCCAGGCCCGCAGGGGCAGGGAGGGGACGGAGAGCGTTCCGTTCCACCAGACACTGATCCTGCAGAATCAGCTGCTGGGCTGACCCGTTCCCCGGCGGCCTCCACACAAGCCCCGAACCGACGGGCGGGGCCCCAACCCATTAGGCTGGGGCCCGGCCCGGTACTGCTGGCCTACCGCTCGTTCCAAGGAGTTCCCGTGCTTGAGGCATTCTTCTCCGCCCTGCTGGTGCTGGTCTGCGTCGGCGTTCTCGCCTTCGCCGGCCTGACCGTGAAAAAGCTCTACCAGGGTCAGCGCTGACCTTCCCCGTTCCCACCCCTCCCTCACAGATCGTCTGAGCCGCTCATGATCGAGATCCCGTCCGACCTCCACCCGGACCTCGTCCCGCTGGCCTTCCTCCTCGGCAACTGGGCGGGCGCGGGTGTCTCCGACTTCCCGGGTGCTGAGCAGTGCAACTTCGGCCAGGAGGTCTCCTTCAGCCACGACGGCCGGGACTTCCTGGAGTACACCTCGCACACCTGGGTGCTCGACTCCGAGGGCAAGAAGGTCCAGCCGCTGGAGTCCGAGTCGGGCTACTGGCGCATCGACAAGGACCGCAAGGTCGAGGTCGTCATGGTCCGCGACCAGGGCGTCATCGAGATCTGGTACGGGGAGCTGGCCGACCGGAAGCCGCAGATCGACCTCGTCACCGACGCGGTGGCGCGCACCGCGGCCTCCGGCCCGTACAGCGGTGGCAAGCGGCTCTACGGCTATGTGAAGAGCGACCTGATGTGGGTCGGCGAGAAGGCCACCCCGGAGGTGGAGCTGCGCCCGTACATGTCGGCGCACCTGAAGAAGGTCGTCACCCCGGAAGAGGTCGAGGCGATGGCGAAGAGCCTCGGTGACCTCCCGGACGACGGCATCGCCTTCTTCAAGTAGTTCGAGAAGCCGGTCAAGAGGCCCTTCGGGGCCGGGTCCACGCCGGAACAGTTCACGGAATCCTCCCGGACACTGCTGTGGCCAGGCGTGCACCCGGTCCTACACTGGGCCTGTGGTGAGCACCGACTGGAAGACCGATCTCCGGCAGCGCGGCTATCGGCTGACGCCGCAGCGGCAGCTTGTCCTGGAAGCCGTCGACACGCTGGAACATGCGACGCCCGACGACATCCTCGCCGAGGTGCGCAGGACTGCGTCCGGCGTGAACATCTCCACCGTCTACCGGACGCTCGAACTCCTGGAGGAGCTGGAGCTGGTCAGCCACGCCCATCTGGGGCACGGGGCGCCGACGTACCACCTGGCCGACCGCCACCACCACATCCACCTGGTCTGCCGCGACTGTACGAACGTCATCGAGGCCGATGTCGGGGTCGTCGCCGAGTTCACCGCGAAGCTGCAGGACAGCTTCGGGTTCGAGACGGACATGAAGCACTTCGCGATCTTCGGCCGCTGTGCCGACTGCGCGGCGAAGGCGGCGTCCGGCGACGCGGCACGGACGGCCGACGCGGCACGGACGGCCGACGCGGCCGGACCCAAGGCGTAGGACCGCCCCCTCCCGAGCCGTAAATCGCGTCGTACGCTGGTCGCATGAAGAGCCCTCTGCTGTCCCTGCCCGGCGCGGTTCCCGCCGAAGGCCGCGATGAAGGCGTCGCCGCGCACTACGGCGACCTGTTCCGCGAGCAGCGCGCCCTCGCCGACGGCTCCGGCCTCGTCGACCTCTCGCACCGCGCCGTCATCACCGTCACCGGCAGCGACCGGTTGGCCTGGCTGCATCTGCTGCTCACCCAACACGTCAGCGAACTCGCCCCGGGGCAGGCCACCGAGGCCCTGATCCTCACCGCGCACGGACACATCGAGCACGCCCTCTATCTCGTCGATGACGGCGAGACCGTGTGGATGCACGCCGAACCGGGCACGCAGGGCGACCTCGTCGCCTACCTGGAGTCCATGAAGTTCTTCTACCGGGTCGAAGTCGCCGACCGCACCGAGGACTTCGCCGTCGTGTACCTGCCGGCCGGCTCCATCGCGGAGGTCCCGGACGGGGTGACGGTACGGGAGACGGCGTACGGCCGGGACCTGTTCCTGCCCCGCGCCGACCTGGAGGCGTACGCGGCCGCGCACGGCCCGGTGGCCGGAATTCTGGCGTACGAGGCGCTGCGCGTCGAGGCGCACCGCCCGCGCCTCGGTTTCGAGACCGACCACCGCACCATCCCGCACGAGCTGGGCTGGATCGGTACCGCCGTCCATCTCCAGAAGGGCTGCTACCGGGGCCAGGAAACCGTGGCCCGGGTGCAGAACCTGGGCAAGCCGCCGCGGCGGCTGGTCTTCCTGCACCTCGACGGCAGCGAGGTCGTGCTGCCCGGACACGGCACCCCCGTACGGCTCGCCGCGGACGGCGCCGAGGGCCGGCAGCTGGGCTTCATCACGACGTCCGCCCGCCACCACGAGCTGGGGCCGATCGCGCTGGCCCTGGTCAAGCGGAACGTGGCAGTGGACGCGGAACTGCTCGCGGGGGATACGGCCGCTGCCCAGGAGACGGTCGTGGAGCCGTAATCGCACGCAGATTCTCTACGCGCGAGCGTCTGCGGTGTCTGCGGTTTCTGCGGCGTCCGTACCGATGCACTGCACCGACCGCACGGCCCGGCCTCCGTCCTGTCCGCGGTCGGGCCGTGGGCCGGTTCAGACCTCGACGACGACGGTGAACGGGCCGTGGTTCGTGAGCGAGACCCGCATGTCCGCGCCGAACCGGCCGGTCTCCACCTGCGCGCCCAGCGCCCTCAGCTGCGCCACCACCTCGTCGACCAGCGGTTCGGCGACCTCGCCGGGCGCCGCGGCGTTCCAGGTGGGCCTGCGCCCCTTCCGGGCATCCCCGTAGAGGGTGAACTGGGAAATCACCAGAAGCGGCGCATTTACGTCGGAGCAGGACTTCTCGCCCTCCAGAATGCGGACCGACCAGAGCTTGCGGGCGAGCTGCGCCGCCTTCTCCGGGGTGTCCCCATGGGTGACCCCGACCAGCACACACAGCCCTTCACCGACGATTTCGCCGACGACCTCGGGCCCACCCGTCGCGCCCGTGCCGTCGGTCACCGTGACGCTCGCACCGTCCACCCTCTGCACCACTGCACGCATATGGACCAACCTATCCTGGCCAACCTGTCTTGGGCTGAACGGGTACAGAGCATCCACATATGCCCTACCGGAGTGGCACCATGCTGGGAAGGCGGTGTGCCGACGCACCGGTCGAGGGGATGGACACCAGCATGAGTACCTATGGAACCGGGCAGTCCCCCGGCGCCGTGCCGGTCACATGTACCGGCACCAGTACCAGTACGAGTACCGGCACCAGCACCAGTACCGGCATCAGTACGAGTGCCAGTACCAGCACCTTGCGCCCACCCGTCCAGCGAACCGGTCACGGACACCTGGACGGCCCGTCCGTGGGACCGCCGCCGGAGCTGGGTGGCCTGCGTCTGCCGGAGCTGCGCACCCTGCGCCGCGACTCGCAGCGCGACGAGGCCGACCTCAGCTATGTGCGGCGACTGATCCAGGGCCGCATCGACATCCTGCGGGCCGAGCTGGCCCGCAGACGGGATCCGGAGACACCGGTCGTGGACCGGCTCTCGGAGATCCTCGCCGACACTCCGTCCCAGCACCGCTCCTCCGCCCGGCACGTCACGCTCACTCCGCCGCGCAGCGACGAGTACCGCCGGCTTGCGGCCGAGACGCTCGCCGAGGTCGAACTCTCCGACCTCGACGCCCGTACGGACGACGAGCTGCACATCGCGATGGGGCGCCTGGTCCGCTACGAGCAGCAGGTCTCCCGCCGCCGTCACCGACTGCAACGCACCGCTGACGATTGCAGTGCGGAGATCGCCCGCAGGTACCGTGACGGTGAAGCACAAGTAGACGACCTGCTCGCCTGAAGCGACCCTTCCGGGGGCGGGTTCCGCCCGTCCCCGGAAGGCCACCATGACCTCCAGCGCCGCAACCGTCGCCCCCTCCGCCATATCCCCCGCCCACCCCGTCCTGGCCGAGGTCGTACGGTCCGGCTTCGTGGAGGGCCGGCACCGGGGCTCGCTGGTCCTCCTGGCCGCCGACGGCAGCGTGGAACGGGTCCTGGGCGATCCGACGGCGCCGGTCTTCCCCCGTTCGTCCAACAAGCCGATGCAGGCCGCGGCCGTGCTGCGGGCCGGGCTCGACCTGTCCGGGGAGCGGCTGGCACTGGCCGCCGCGAGCCACTCCGGCGAGGACTTCCACCTCGAACTCGTACGCAGGATGCTCGCCGAGCACGGACTGACCCCCGGTGATCTGCAGACCCCGCCCGATCTGCCGCTGGACCCGGCGGAGGCGGAGACGTATCTCGCCGCCGGCCACGTCCGGGAGCGGATCACCATGAACTGTTCCGGCAAGCACGCGGCGATGCTCGCGGCGTGCGCGCTGAACGGCTGGGACCGGGCGTCCTACCTCGACCCGTCGCACTCGCTCCAGCAGCTGGTCCACCAGGTGGTCGAGGAGGCGGCCGGCGAGCCGGTCGCGGAGGTCGGTACGGACGGGTGCGGGGCGCCGCTGATGGCGATAAGCCTGGTGGGTCTGGCGCGGGCCTTCCGCACGTTCGTGCTGGCCGAGCCGGGGACGGCGGAGCGCCGGGTCGGCGACGCGATGCGGGCCCACCCCGAGTACGTGGCGGGAACGCGCCGCCCCGACACCTGGCTGATGCGGGAGGTGCCGGGCACGCTCTCCAAGATGGGTGCGGAGGCGGTGCAGGCGGTGGCGCTGGCCGACGGCCGGGCCCTGGCCTTCAAGATCGACGACGGCGCGACGCGGGCGCTCGGCCCGGTGCTGGCCCGGTCGCTGCGCCTGCTCGGCATCGACGCCCCGGTGGTCTCCCGGATCGGACGCACGCCGCTGCTGGGCGGCGGCGGTGAGGTCGGCGAGATCAGGGCGGCGTTCTGACCGGGTTCCGCGGTCCCGGAAAACCGGGTGACAAGCGGTCCCGGAAAACCGGGCGACAACCCGGGAGTCGGGTGCCTAGCGTGGATCACATGGCTCCTGACGTCCGTACGATCACCGCTGCCGAGTTCCCCGACTGGCTGCGCGCCAAGCACACCGGCTTTCTGCACCCGCCGACGGGAACGGAAGAAGAGTCCGAACGGCGGCTCCCGTACACGGACCTCGCCCGCACGCAGGGCGCCTTCGACGGCGGGCGGTGCGTGGCCACGTTCCGTTCGTTCGCGCAGGAGCTCACGGTCGTCGGCGGTGCCGTGGTGCCGGCCGACGCGATCTCCAACGTCACGGTGTCGCCCACGCACCGCCGTCGCGGACTGCTCAGCCGGATGATGGCCACGGACCTGGCGGCGGCGAAGGAGCGCGGCGACGTGGTCGCCACCCTGATCGCCGCCGAGTACCCGATCTACGGGCGGTACGGCTTCGGTCCGGCGACGTGGACCACCGAGTGGGAGATCGACGTACCGAGGGCGGGCCTGGACCCGCGCTGGTCGGGCCCCTCCGCGCAGGACGGCGGCCGGATCGACCTGGTGAGCGGTGCCGACGTACGCAAGCTGGGCCCGGCCCTCCACGACCGGCTGCGGGCCCGGCAGCACGGTGCGGTCGACCGTGAGGCCCGCTGGTGGGAAGTGAACACCGGCGAGATCCCGTCCGGTCCCGAGGTCTGGAAGGAACCGTTCTACGCGGTCTACAGCAACGCGGCCGGTGAGCCGGACGGTCTGATCGTCTACCGCGCCGACGACAACTGGGGCGATGCCAAGCAGCCGCTGAACCGGGCCACGGTGCTCGGGCAGATCGCCGTCACCCCGGCCGCGGACCGCGTGCTGTGGCACTTCGTCTGCTCCATCGACTGGATCACCACGGTCCGCACCGGCTACCGCGCCCCCGACGACCTGCTGCCCCTCCTGCTCCCGGACCCGCGCGCGGCCCGCATCGTGACCCACGCGGACTGGCTGTGGGTGCGGGTCCTGGACGTCGTACGCGCCCTGGAGGCCCGGACGTACGCGGTGCCCGGCGCGCTGACCCTGGACGTCCACGACACCACGGGCCTGACCGCCGGCCGCTACCGCCTGGACGCCTCCCCGTCCGGCGCGAGTTGCACCCCCACCTCGGCTGAAGCCGATCTCGCCCTGGACGTAAGGGAGTTGGGGGCGCTCTACCTGGGCGACGAGTCGCCGGTCCGGCTGGCGGCACTGGGCCCCATCGAGGAACGCACGCCGGGAGCGGTGGCGCTGGCGGAGGGGATGTTCCGGGCGGCGCGGCGGGCCTGGTGCCCGGACATCTTCTAGGACCGGCCCCGGCCTGCCGCCGACGGCAGGTCGCGCCACCGGATGCCAACTGCCGGTGGGGACGAAGGCACCGGTCTTCGCGACCACGAGTTCAGGTTCGGTCTCGAACGGGTGCTGGACGGGACCGAGTCCCTGGTGGAGGCGCGGGCGCGGGGGCGGGGCGGCGAGACGATGACCCTGCGGTCCGTCCACCAGGCGCTTCCGGCTGTCGGCGTCCGGCCCGCCCGTCGCCCGTGCGACCGTTCTCGGACGTCAAGTCCGGTTGAGGTCAAGGCGTACGCTTCATGGTCATGAGCGGAGAGACACCCGAGCCGCCCGCGACGGCGGAGCATGCGGCGCCCGCGCCACATGCGCCGATGAGCCTGCGTGAGCGCAAGAAGCAGCTGACGTACCAGGCGATCTCCGATGCCGCGATCGCGATGTTCGTGGAGCGGGGCTTCGACAAGGTCTCGGTGGCGGAGGTGGCGGCTGCCGCGGACATTTCCAAGCCGACGCTGTTCCGGTACTTCCCGGCCAAGGAGGACCTGGCCCTGCACCGGTTCGCCGACCACGAGGACGAGTCCGCCCGCGTGGTCGCCGCCCGCGCGGACGACGAGTCCCCGCTGGACGCCCTGCGTCGCAACTACCTGGACGGCCTGGAGCGACGCGACCCGGTGACCGGGCTCTGCGACGTGCCGCAGGTGCTGGCGTATCAGCGGATGCTGTACGGGACGCCGTCCCTGGTCGCCCGCATGTACACCTACCAGGGCCGCTCGGAGGCGGCGCTCGCCCGCGCGCTGGGCGACCGGGTGCGGGACAGGCTGGCCGCGGGCCAGATCATCGCCGTACTGCGCATCCTGGCCCTGGAGAACTGGCGGCGGATCGAAGCGGGGGAGAGCGCGGATCAGGTGTACGACGGCGCGGTCGAAGCGGCCGAACTCGCCTTCGTGCAACTGCGGTCGGGACTCGGCGCGCAGTAGCGGCCGGCGTGGTGCGCGGCCTCGGCCGCCCGCCGGGCACGGGGCCGCTCAGGCGGGGACGTCGCCGGCGTGCACCACCGCTTCGGCGATCTCGCGTACCCGGTCGAACGTGATACCGGTGCGCTGTTCCACGGCGAGGGGATGGTCGGTGGGTTCCAGCTCGATCCGGGGACGCAGACCGATCGGGCGGGTGTGGGCGTTCGTCTTGAGGTTGGTCGTGCGGGGCGAGTACAGCCCCAACTCGGTGCTCAGCCACCCGAAGTACGGCTGCTCGGACTCCCGGCCGGGCGTCTCCCACACGTCGAGGGCCCGCCCGAAGTTCTCCCGGCTGAGCGAGACCCAGACACCCCAGGAGAAGGGCTCCTCGCTGCCGAGGACGGGTATCTCGATCAGGCCCTTGATGAAGTAGTGCTCGTGTCTGACGATGCACTGGTCCGAGGAGAGCATGCTGTCGGGATCGTTCTCCAGGCTCGCGTCCCAGACGTCGGGTGCCATGGTCGAGTACCCCATCGGTAGTTCCGCGTGGTGTTCGCCGCAGCAGGAGCAGGTGTAGCCGGGGTCGATATCCATGGGCGGGATCCTAGGCCGTGTGGTTCCGGGGGCGGGCGTACGAGGTCCGTTCCCTTCCCCTGCGTACACCCGCCCTGCGCGCCTACACGGAACGGCCGAGCACGTCCTCCCGTACGTCGGCCCACTCCAGGGAGTGGCGGATGCCCTCCGCCAGCGAGTAACGCGGCTGCCAGCCCAGCAGCCGCTTCGCCCGGTCGCTCCGGGTGTACGCCCCCGCGACATCGCCCGGCCGGGCTTCGGCGTCGACCGCGGGCACGGGTGCCTCGACCACGCTGTTGAAGGCGTCGAGGAGCTCGCGCACGGTGGTGCCCGTGCCGGAGCCCAGGTTGATGACGGTGGAGGTGGCCGCCGGCCCGGCCCCCGCCTCCGGCAGGACGGTGTCGAAGGCACCGAGCGCGGCCACATGCGCGACGGCGAGGTCCCAGACGTGGACGTAGTCGCGGATGCCCGAACCGTCGCGCGTCGGGTAGCCGGTTCCGGTGACCTGGAACGCGGTGCCCTCCTCCTGCGCCTGGATCATCTTGCCCAGGCCGTGGCTCGGGCGCCGCAGCTGAAGTCCCGTACGCATCTTCGGATCTGCGCCGATCGGGTTGAAGTAGCGCAGGGACACAACGCGCAGAGGCTGCGTGGCGGCGATGTCGGTGAACATCGCCTCGCACACCGCCTTGGTGCGCGCGTACGGGCTCTGCGGGGCGACGGGGGAGTCCTCGTCGACCGTCAGATCGGTGTCCGCCCCGTAGATGGAGGCGGACGAGCTGAAGATCATGCGGGTACAGCCGTTGCGCAGGAGGTGGCCGGCGAACTCCAGGCTCTTGGCCACGTTCGCCCGGTAGTAGCCGACCGGGTCGGCGACCGAGTCCGGGACCACGATCAGGGCCGCGCAGTGGACGACGGCGTCGATGTCCGGGTGCTCGGCGAAGACCCGGTCGATCAGCGGGCCGTCCGCGATGTCGCCCTCGTAGAAGGCCCGCCCCGTCGTGAACTCCCGTCTGCCCGTGACCAGGTTGTCGAGGACGACCGGAGTGATCCCCGCGTCCGCACATGCGGACGCGACCGTGCTGCCGATGTAGCCCGCGCCTCCGGCGATCAGGACCTTCATGCCGTGCCTGCCTCTCTGTGGCTTTCCGCGTCGCCGCCTCCGGCCGGTGTGGTGCGCGATGCCGCAGGGCCGGACCGGCGGGCGGAGGCGGAGCTGCTGAGGCGATCCTAGGCGAGCGCGGTCGGCCGCCGGGCCGCATGTCCGGCACCGTTCCATGCAGCCCTCCCGCTGGTCGCGAGATCCGAGCAGCGCCATGTCGTCCTCGTCGAGCGTCTGCCGGCCGGCGGCCATGCCCCGGTCAGGCGCCGACGTAGGCCGCGAGGTGCTCGCCGGTGAGGGTGGAGCGGGCGGTGACGAGGTCGGCGGGCGTGCCCTCGAAGACGATCCGGCCGCCGTCGTGACCGGCGCCGGGGCCGAGGTCGATGATCCAGTCGGCGTGCGCCATGACCGCCTGGTGGTGCTCGACGACGATGACCGACTTGCCGGAGTCGACGAGCCGGTCGAGCAGGCCGAGGAGCTGCTCGACGTCGGCGAGGTGCAGGCCGGTGGTCGGCTCGTCGAGGACGTAGACACCGCCCTTGTCGGCCATGTGGGTGGCCAGCTTCAGCCGCTGCCGCTCGCCGCCGGACAGCGTGGTGAGCGGCTGGCCGAGGCTGAGGTAGCCGAGCCCGACGTCGGCGAGCCGTTCGAGGATGCGGTGCGCGGCCGGTGTGCGCGCCTCGCCGTCGCCGAAGAACTCCTCGGCCTCGGCCACCGACATCGCCAGCACCTCGCTGATGTCGCGGCCGCCGAGGTGGTACTCCAGCACCGACGCCTGGTACCGCTTCCCCTCGCACTCCTCGCAGGGAGTGGCGACACCGGCCATCATCGCCAGGTCGGTGTAGACGACGCCGACGCCGTTGCACGTGGGGCAGGCACCCTCGGAGTTGGCGCTGAACAGGGCCGGCTTCACGCCGTTGGCCTTCGCGAACGCCTTGCGGATCGGGTCGAGCAGTCCGGTGTACGTCGCCGGGTTGCTCCGTCGCGAGCCCTTGATCGGGCTCTGGTCGACCGACACCACACCCTCACCGGCGGGGACCGACCCGTGCACGAGCGAACTCTTGCCGGAGCCGGCGACGCCGGTGATGACGGCGAGCACCCCGAGCGGGATGTCCACGTCGACGCCCTGCAGGTTGTTCGCCGTCGCGCCGCGGATCTCCAGCGCGCCGGTCGGCTTGCGTACCGTCTCCTTGACGGCGGCCCGGTCGTCGAGATGGCGGCCGGTAACGGTGTCACCGGCCCGCAGCTTCTCGACGGTGCCCTCGAAGCAGACGGCGCCGCCCGCCGTACCGGCGCCGGGACCGAGGTCGACGACGTGGTCGGCGATCGCGATCATCTCCGGCTTGTGCTCGACGACGAGCACCGTGTTGCCCTTGTCCCGCAGCCGCAGCAGCAGGTCGTTCATCCGCTGGATGTCATGGGGGTGCAGGCCCGCGGTGGGCTCGTCGAAGACGTATGTGACATCGGTGAGCGAGGAACCGAGGTGGCGGATCATCTTGACGCGCTGCGCCTCGCCGCCCGACAGCGTGCCCGCCGGCCGGTCGAGCGCGAGGTAGCCGAGGCCGATCTCCACGAACGAGTCGAGGGTCTCCTGCAGCGCGGTGAGCAGCGGCGCCACCGAGGGCTCCTCCAGGCCGCGGATCCATTCGGCGAGGTCGCGGATCTCCATCGCGCAGGCGTCGGCGATGTTGATCCGCTCGATCTTCGACGACCGGGCCCCCTCGCTCAGCCGCGTCCCGTCGCACTCGGGGCAGGTGGTGAAGGTGACCGCCCGCTCCACGAACGCCCGGATGTGCGGCTGCAGCGACTCCTTGTCCTTCGACAGGAACGACTTCTGGATCTTGGGGATCAGCCCCTCGTAGGTGAGGTTCACGCCCTCGACCTTCACCTTGGTCGGTTCCCGGTACAGGAAGTCCTGCATCTCCTTCTTGGTGTATTTGCGGATCGGCTTGTCCGGGTCGAGGAGGCCCGACTCGGCGTAGACCCGGACCGTCCAGAAGCTGTCGGACTTCCAGCCGGGGATGGTGAACGCGCCCTCGGCGAGCGACTTGGAGTCGTCGTAGAGCTGGGTGAGGTCGATGTCGGAGACCGTGCCCCGGCCTTCGCAGCGCGTGCACATGCCGCCGGTGCGGGAGAAGGTCGCCTTCACCGCCTTCCTGGCGCCGCGCTCGACGGTGATCGCGCCGCTCGCCCGGACCGAGGCGGTGTTGAAGGAGTACGCGCTGGGCGGGCCGATGTGCGGCTTCCCGAGCCGGCTGAAGAGGATGCGCAGCATCGCGTTGGCGTCGGTGGCGGTGCCGACCGTGGAGCGGGGGTCGCCGCCCATCCGCTGCTGGTCGACGGCGATGGCGGTCGTCAGCCCTTCGAGTACGTCGACCTCGGGACGCGCCAGCGTCGGCATGAAGCCCTGCACGAAGGCGCTGTACGTCTCGTTGATCAGCCGCTGCGACTCGGCGGCGATCGTGTTGAACACCAGCGAGCTCTTGCCCGAGCCGGAGACGCCGGTGAACACCGTGAGGCGGCGCTTCGGGATCTCGATACTGACGTCCTTGAGGTTGTTCTCGCGCGCGCCGTGCACGCGGATCAGGTCGTGGCTGTCGGCAGTGTGCGGCGCGGACGACTGCGTGTCCGTCCTCGGGGCCATGCTCATCGTGTCTCCATCTGTCGGGCGGGGCCGCTTTCGCGGTCCCCGTCGGCATCGCTCGGCTCGATCTGCTTGGCTTCGAGCCGCACGCCTGGTTCTCCTTCGCTCCGGCCGCTCCGCCCGCTTCGGCCCGTGAAGCTTCTGGGCCCCGGCCACGCGGCGTGCCCGGCCGAAGGAAGCGTCGACCGGCCGGCGGCCGTCGTGCAACGGCTCGCGGCCGGGCGTCCCGGTCGCCCCTCGCGCCAGGCCAGCCGCGGCGCGGGGAGAAGCGGAACCAGTGGTACGGGGTGGGCGGCGCACGGGTCGAAGCCGGTGCGCGGGGCGCACCGGTCGCTCCGCTCCTGCGGCAGCGCGTCGACCTCGTGGGCCTCGGCCGTCCCGCGATCATGGACACGCCGCGGGTGTGGGCCCGGCCCCGGTCGAGGATAGCGGCAGGGCGGCGCTACGGCTTCGGTCATGGCTGAGGACGGTAACCCCGGCCCCCCGTCGCGCGTGGGCGTATTCCGGCCGGCAGGTCTTTTACCGGCCACCATTCGACGGTGACCAGGCGTGACGACCGCCGAACCGGGGGCGTCCGGTACCTCGGATCGGCCGAGACTCCCGAGTCCCCGAACCCGCACCACGTCGGCCAGTCGGAAACCGGGTGCGGACTGTCGGCGCGGTGGTGTGTGATCGAGGGCATGGCGATTGTGTTGCGCAAGCCGGGGGTCGACGGGCTGAGCGAGGCCGTGGGCGTGCTGCGGGGGTGGCAGTACGACGGGGCGCCGATGCAACTGCATCCGGGGGACCTGGGCTGGTTCTGCCGGTTGAGTGCCGAAGCGACCGCTGCGGCGGTCAGGACGTGGAGCCGGGACGGACAGATTCTCGCCGTCGGGCTGCTGGACGGCCCCCGGTTGTTGCGGCTGACGATCGCGCCGGACGCTCAGCGGGAGGAGGCGCTGGCGCAGCAGTTGGTCGATGACGTGACCGAGCCGGAGCGCGGCGTGCTGCCCGAGGGGAAGGCGGACATCGAGGCGCCGATGGGTGCACTGGTCCAAGATCTGCTGTTCGAGGACGGCTGGAACGCCGACGAGCCGTGGACGCCGCTGTGCCGCGACCTCACGGAGCCGGTGAACGACCCAGGCGTACGGATCGAGGTGGTCGGGCCGGAGCAGGCGCACGTGTTTGCCGCCGTACATCGGGCAGCGTTCGACGGGTCGAGGTTCACGGATGAGCGCTGGCACGCGATGGCGGCCGGATTGCCGTACGCCGACGCCCGGTGTCTGGTCGCGTACGACGACCAGGGCAACGCGGTGGCGGCGGTGACGGTGTGGTCGGCCGGTCCGGGTAGGCCCGGGTTGCTCGAACCGATGGGCGTGCACCGGGAACATCGCCGTCACGGCTACGGCGAGGCGATCACTGTCGCCGCGGCGGCCGCACTCCAGGAGCTGGGCTCGTCGAGCGCGATCGTCTGCGCCCCGAGTTCCAATGTCGGCGCCGTCGCCACCTACAAGTCAGCCGGCTTCCAGCAGCGCCCCGAGGTCCGGGACCGACACCGGGACGCCTAGTCGCAGAGCAGGTTCGCTGAGACGCGGGCCCGGATCGGATCGGCTTTGGTGAGATGGGAGTGGGCCGCTCAAGACGGGACACGAGGACGGCAGTGTCCTGTCCCGGATAACTGTGGGCATGGTGGGTGAAGCTTCCCCTTGATGTTGGACACCCGGAGACTGGGACGTGAGGTTCCAGAGGAAGTAGTGCCAGGTGGGAAGCAAGAGCAACCGCAGTAGGCGGTACGCGGAGGAGTTCAAGCGCGACGTGGTCGCGCTGGTTCGGTCCTTCGGCAAGACCGTCACCGAGGTGGCCCGGGAGATCGGGGTCGGCGCCGAGGGACTGCGGAACCGGGTCAAGCAGGACACGATCAACCGCGGGCAGGGGGCTCCGGGTTACTTGGACACAGGTCGTTGTCCATGACCCGTGTTTACGCGCGGATCGCCGACCGGACTTTCGCCGATGAGTACTTCGCGGTCTCGGAGAAGGTCGAGGCCCTCTATGACGCCCCGCGCCAGCTGCCGGCCGAGGCTGAGGGCTCGGAGATGGCCAAGCTCCGCAGGGAGATGCATCGCCGGATGCTCGGAAACGGCTACTGCGCTCGCCCCGTCGAGATGGACTGCCACTTCGAGTCGGTCTGCGAATCCTGCACGTTCTTCGTCACCACGATCGAGTTCCGCCCCACTCTCCAACGCCGGCGCGACGGCGCGGCAGCCAAGGGGCAGGTGGCACGGGAACAGATCTTTGACGGACTTCTCAGTCGACTTGATGAGGATGCCTCCTGATCCCCTATCCGAATGGGTCTGCGTCAAGGGGCAGAAGCTGGACCAGACCCACCGAAGTGTTGTCGTTCGGGGAAGCGTGGACGACGCGGACTGTCCAGCGACCTGCTCGTATCGGGAGGGGGGCCTGCTCCGGCAGTCCTCCGCCGTTTGGGTACTCGACGTCCAATTCAGCTCCGGCGGTGACAGAGTCCATGAGCACCGCCGGGCCATCCGTCTCCCAGGCACCGCACTTCTCCCAGGGGGTGGTGGGGTCGGTGAGTACAGCCTTGGCTGCGGCGATCAGGTCGGCCTCGGAGTCGGCGCCGAGCCAGCGGACGAAGGCTTGCTGTTCCTGCAGGTAGCAGGTGGTTGCGGGTTGGTCTGCCAGGACAAGTCCCTTCGCGCCCTCCCCGTCGATAGCAATCACGCCCGCCAGTTCGTCCACCTCGCAAGCGCGGTCGTAGTCGTCCGAGACATCCCCGTCGCCAATGACCATCCCCGACTCCGTGCAGCCACGCCATTTATCCAATACGGAAACTGGTACGGCGATCAGGGGGCCGCCCATCGACTCGACCCAGGTGAGGGAAGATTCGGCTGAACCGACTGTGGTTGAGGAGGACGCCTTCATCGCGCCAGTATCACCCGGCGCTGCCAATGCTTTCCTCCGGCTGCGGAGCAGTCTTAGTGACATCTTGCCGCGGACCGGCCCACCCTCGATGACATCGGAGCGGAGCGAGTGAGGCTGGGCACCTGGCCCCCCACCACGACCGGTGACTTGACATCGAGACCCGCATATTAGAGGCGTGCCGCGCGGACGCATCCGCTACGACAACCTGCGAGCAGCGGTCGAGCGGGTACTGGGGTTCTCCCGCGCCAGGGTGGAATCCGACCGGTGGACGGCGTTCCGCTCGCATTGGGGCATCGACGCGTTCTACTGCCGGCCCGGCATCGAAGGGGCGCATGAGAAAGGCGGCGTCGAGGGGCAGATCGGGTACTTCCACCGCAACCACTTCGTGCCGGTGCCCAAGGTCGCCACGCTGGCGGAGCTGAACGAGAGCTCGACCGTCGCGGCGCGGAACTGCTGTTCCAGGTCCTGACCGAACGCGAGGAACAGCGTCGCCATCGCCTCCAACGAGTCCTTCAGCGGCTGGACGAAGACCTTCACCGACCCCCCGGCTCTGCGCGGCCATCGTGGCCCCGCGACTTTCAACGGCGTCATCATCCAGACCGGCACCGAGTCCTGCCGCCTGGCCCACACCAAGGCCCAGGCCGAACGCGCCGAAGCAAGTTGACCGGCCGCCACACGAGAGGCCCCCGATAACCAGCCCGATCCAGAGCCGGAGTGACCCTCAAGGGTGACCGAAGGTCATCGCCTCGGCGACGCCCAAGGCGCCCTTGACGGGACACGCCAGCTCGCATCATGCCCACACGGGCGTCCCCACAGCACCACCTACTGCCGGGATGGCGCTTGTTGAAAACCGGCATCACCGGCTCAGGGATGGCCGCAGTTGCTTGATGGATCTCCCACCGACGTCACCCTCTGGAGTCCGTTTCCCGAGACTCGCCATGGAACTTTCTCGCTAGGAAAACATGTGCCATGCTGGCAACCTCATCGTTATCTGGCCAGGAAGGTCGTGCGGTTCCGTGTCTCTTGGTGCTCATGGCAGCGGCTCACAGCATGCGGTGGTGTCCGCAGCACAGGCGACGGACGCCCTGGCTCACGTGGAGTCGGTTCGGGGGGAAGTGCGAGGGCGACGCGCTCCCGGATGGTTCCCGGCAGTGGCGGCCCTGCTCGTCGGTCTGGATGTGGCGGCGCTTGCCACCTCACAGGAGGTTCCGCTGCTTTCTCTCCCGGCGGTAGTACTCACCTGGTGCATCGCGTGGCTGGTTCGCCGGATGAGCGTCCAGGCCAGAGGTGTGAAGGAGGCGTTCTCCGAACGCCTGCGCAACCTGCGGATCGTGGGGGAGGCCGTGGGAATCGTCGCGTTGAGCATCGCTGTCTGGGCGGGGTGCCAGCTCGGTGGCGGCGGGCGAGTCACGTGCATCGTGATCCCTGCCATTGTTGGCGCCGTGGCGGCCTGGGGCGTTTTCGTCCGTCGCAACCAGAACCTGACTCCGGGTGCCAAGGGCGGCCATGCCCGTTGAGGGGGGCCTGTCTGAAGCGGGCTTCAACGAACTCATTCATCACCCCAGCCGGCTGGCCGTCATGGCTTTTCTCTCCGGCTGCATCGAGGCGGACTTCGCGCTCGTCCGCGACCGATGCGAATTGTCCGACTCGGCGCTGAGCAAGATTGCCAGGACACTGGAAGAGGCCGGCTACGTCGTTGTCCGCAAGGGCCGTGTCAGCCGCAGGGCCCGCACCTGGCTCTCCTTGACTGCCGACGGCGGCGATGCACTGGCCGCCCACCTCGACACGCTCCGTGCCATTGCCACGGCAGCCCGCTCCGCCGCGCATGACGCCGACACGGGCCACCACACCGCCTGACCCGGCGGCTCACCGCTCGAGTCTCTCCGCTGTTGAGCGGCGAGCCAGCGGGGCAACGAGCGGGGGCTGGCCACTTCTAAAGAGCGCCATCAGCCGCGAGTAACGTCACAACTCACTGACATTGATCACGCCCGCGAGCCCAGAACGACTCCCGAACTCACCGACAAACGACTCCCTCAAGAACACAGCCAGTTGGCCCGTCTGGCCAGGTAGGTGCTCAGCCGGAGCTTGCAGCGCAGACCGGGTCCGGCCCAGAGGCTAGCGGCCGACGGTGCTCCAATCGGCGGGGGCGGGCGGCACCGTACGGCCTGCGGCGTGCTCGCGGAGGCGCCGGGTCAGTTCCGGCAGGTCGTAGGCGGGGAAGCTCACCTGGAGGAGGCGCAGGCCGAAGTGCGATGGCTGGTCCTCCTGGAACATCGCCGTGTCCATCGGCTTGATCTTCACATCCCAGGCGTCCGGGGCGGCCCAGTGAGTCATCCGCACGTAGAAGGCGTCTCGCGGGCCGGCGTTCGCCGCGGCCGAGAGGAAGGCGAGGCCGCTGTCGACCGGGAAGTCGACGAGCATCCAGCCGCGGCGGGACTCCACCCAGTCCGCCATGTGCGGCAGCTTCTCCGGCCAGCCCGCGTTGCTCTCTGCCAGGTCCTGGCAGCAGGTGAACGTGTCGAGGCCGCACTTCCAGATCGCCTGAATCGTGGGTGCGAGCTGTTCGTCGACCTGGGCGTGGCGGCTACCCACCCGGACGAGAACGGTCGGATGCGTTCCTTCGTGAGACGTCATCGCAGGAGCATAGAAGCGGGGTACGGCATCGAGGCAGGCGGAGCCGCCAGGCCGCTTGGGCCGCTCCGCAGGGCAACTGCAGCGCACACCAGCCGTGCGCGTCGCCGCGAACTTGGCCGCCGACCGTGAGTCGATCCGGTTCAGCGGTCGGCAGTCCACCACCAGCCCCCTCCCGTCCTCGAACCGAGCGAAGTAGTCCGGAGCGTGCGAGATCCGCTTGCCCCGCTCGTCTTTCCAGAACAGCCACAGCGGCTGCGAACAGCAGCCCCGTCACCTCCGGGGTGAAGTCGAGCAGCATTGCGTGATCCCGCTCCAGCCAGGACTCGAACCCCACGTGCCCGCCGGTCGTCGCCGACCAATACAACCCCGGAAAATGCCGCTGCCCGCGATACGACGGAAACCCCCGCACCGGCAGCCCTGCCTCGAACTCCACCGAGACCACATCCGCCAACGGCCGCCGATGCTCACCCTCGTCATCCCGCCAACCGGCCTCGAACTGGTCCACGGCTGGCAACGCCTGCTGTGCTGTTCCTTGTTCCCCCATATGAACCACTGTGCAGAAGCGGCGGGACCGAGAAGAAAGAATGGGACCAAACCCCTCATCCGGTTGATCGAACACCGCTGGCATACGGCGAAAATGAGCAGGCGTTCAAGCTCAGCAGCCCATACGTTCGGCCGCATGGCTGACGAATGTTTCGGGCATCCACGGCTCGCCGCGATCTATGACCCACTCGACCCCGATCGCAGCGATCTCGACGCGTACATCCAGATGACGGAGGAGTTCGGGGCACGTCAGGTACTGGACATCGGCTGTGGGACAGGCGTGTTCGCGCTTCTGTTGGCTGAACGCGAGATCGAGGTCGTCGGCGTCGATCCCGCCCAGGCGTCCATCGACGTGGCCCGAGCCAAACCGGGCAGCGGGCGAGTGCGCTGGATCTGTGGCGATGCCGCCACACTCCCGCCGATGCGGGTGGACCTGGCAACCATGACTGCGAACGCCGCCCAGCAGATCCTCGATCCGCAGGCATGGCGGGAGACCCTGCGCGGCGCGTACCAAGCACTACAGCCTGGCGGCCGTCTGGTGTTCGAGACCCGTGATCCAGCCAGACGCGCTTGGGAAGAGTGGAATCGCGAGGCCTCATATCGTGCTTGAATTCGATCGGTGGTTGCGAACATCCAAGGGGAGATGGTTCGCATGCCTCGTGGAGGAGCCAATCGCATGCCGTCGTCGGCCAGACGGCGGTACTTCGAGCTGCGGCGCAAGGGCCTGAAGGGGGCAGCGGCCGCCCGCCAAGTGGGCGTATCGGTGAGCTGCGGGTCCAACTGGTTCATCGATGCTGGAAGCATGATCATTCCTGACCCTCCCATCTCGCCACGCTTCCTGACCCAGGACGACCGGATCGCCATCGCCGACGGTCTGCGCGCCGGGCGGAGCCCGGTCGTCATCGCCGCCGAGATCGGCAAGAGCGTTTCGACGGTCTACCGGGAGATTGGACGCGGCCGGAAGGAGAACGGGGAGTACGAACCCTGGTGGGCACACAACCAGGCGCTCCTGCGTCGCCAACGCCCCAAAGAAGAGAAACTCCGCGACCACGGACCCCTGCGCGCGGCAGTGCGCGAGAAGCTCGACGAGAAGTGGTCCCCGCAGCAGATTGCTCGACACCTCGCACGCGAGCACCCGAACAACCCTCGCATGCGGGCCTGTCCGGAGACGATCTACCGTGGCCTGTTCGCTGGCCTTCTGGGCAAGCGTGAGGGCCGACTGCGCACCGGACGCACCCGCCGCAAGCGGCAACGCCGTGGCGTCGTCTCACCCAACAAGATCAAGAACATGACGCTCGTCCATGACCGACCCGCCACGGTCAACGATCGTGAAACGCCCGGCGATTGGGAGGGAGACCTCATCATCGGACGCGCTCAGCGGTCCGCTATAGGCACCCTCGTCGACCGCACGACCCGCTTCGTTCGCCTGATCCACCTGCCGCACGGCTGGAAGGCCCAGCCGATGCGCGACGCCCTGGTCTCGCAGACCGCCGATCTGCCACGAGCGTTGCGGCGGACCCTGACCTGGGACCAGGGGCGCGAGCTCGTCCTCCATGAAGAGATAGAGGCCCTCTCCGGCTTCCGGATCTATTTCTGCGATCCTCATTCTCCCTGGCAGCGCGGCACCAACGAGAACATCAACGGGCTGCTGCGGCAGTACTTCCCCAAGGGCACCGACCTTACGGTCCACTCCCTGCGCAACCTGACGGCCGTGGCCCGTCAGCTCAACGAGCGCCCCCGAATGGTCCTGGGAGACCGTACTCCGTCCGAGGTCATGCAAGACTGGGGCATAGCATCACAGTTTCCGTGATTCGCAATCACCGCTAGAAACCGCCGTGTGACGGAGATCCCGGATGTCGGCTCCGTCGAAAGCTGGGTCCAGGTGATCGAGGTGAGCGAGCCGCTGGTGACGTTCCGCTGGACCTACGTGTTCGCTGCCGACGGGCAGGTACTCACGTCGGACTCCACCTTGCGCTTCCGTGAGCGGCAGGAAGTCGAGACGGAGCTGATCACGCAGGGCTATGAGGTGGAGGGCGTTCGCGACGCGCCCGACAGACCCGGCAAGGAGTTCGTCTTCGTCGCGCGACGGCTGTAGGCCAACCCACAGAAGCCTCGCCGGGCAGATTGATCGGGACTCGATCACTTCGCGGAGCAGATCCAGCGGGAAACTCTCACAAGCACTGGGAACGGACGTGTCCTGTCCCAGATAACTGTGGGCAGGGTGATGCTCTGACCTGCGCTGCCTACGGTTCAGTGGGACGGATCGGTGGTTGGTGTCCCGCTCAACCGTAGGCAGCGTGAGCGTTCATCCGCGGAGCCGGGCCAGCAGACGACGTGGAGTCGGTTGCGAGGTGCTGGCTGCCCTACCTCGGGGAGCCGGCTCGGGTCCCTTGGCCTGTTGGACGAGACGGTATTCGTCGACTTCGCGGATGAGTTCCTGAGAGCGGATCTGGGGCAACTCGAAGTGCATGCCGCTCGTTCCTACTGCTGGAGCTCCACGACGTCGGCGACCACGCAGCTGATGTTGTCGGGGCCGCCGGAGCCGTTGGCGAGGGCGATGAGTTCGCGGACGGCCCGCTCAGGCTCCCTGACATCGGAGAGCACCCGTCGGATTTCTTCGGTCGGCACGACGGTCGACAGGCCGTCGGAGCAGAGCAGGTATCGGTCTCCCTGCTGCGCGTCGTGAAGGCGCATGTCGGGGATGACATCGGCTCCTTGACCCAGGGCTCGTATCAACAGCGACCGCTGGGGATGAGAGGCGGCTTCCCCCGGGGTGAGGCGTCCTTCGTCGACCATCGACTGCACCAAGGTGTGGTCGTGCGTGATCTGGAACAGCTCTCCGTCGCGCAGGAGGTGGACGCGGGAGTCGCCGATGTGGACGAGGGCCAGTTGCGATCCGGTCCAGAGCATCGCAGTGAGTGTGGTGCCGGCCCCTTCGGATGACGAGCCGGATCCGGCGACGCCGTTGACGGCCTGCTTGGCCTGCTCGATGGCGTTTTCGAGGACGTTGAGGAGATTGCCCGCCGGGATGCTGTCCGTTTCGAGATGCTTGAGGGCGTCGACGGCGGCAGCGCTCGCGGGGGCTCCTCCGCTGCCGAAGCCGTCGGCGACGGCGAGCAGGCGTGACCCGGCGTAGGCGGTGTCCTGGTTGCTCTCGCGGACCAGGCCCGTGTCGGAAAGGGCGGCGTAACGGATTCCCAGGGGTTTGGTGATCGGAGACATAGCGGGGTCCTTCCAGGAAAGATGGTCGATGAGGAAGGAAGCGAGGTCCCGCCGCGCGGCGGTGTCGGCCTCGACCTGGGCCCAGAACGCGCGGATCTCCTGTGCCGCCGCGGCTGACTCCAGCGTGCAGACGTGCTGGATGCGGGCCAGGGGCATCCCTAGGCGCCTGAGCCAGGCGACCAGCCGGGCGTGGTCCAGTTGTTCCGGTGTGTAGAGGCGATAGCCGCTCACCGGGTCGACGCGAGCGGGGGTCAGCAGTCCGAGCTCGTCGTAAAGACGCAGCGCCTTCGGTGACAGGCGGGACGCCTTCGCGAACGTCCCGATGGTCAGCAACCCCATGTTCGCTCCTCCTCATGCCGAGCACATCGCCCGGCCCCACCGATGCTGTGGCTTCCCCCGGGGTGAAGGTCAAGCAGTGTTTTCGCTTCGGCCGCAGGACTGGTAGGCCCGCGTAGGGGTGCCTGGCTTTGTTGGGCGGACCTCAACTCTTGACGGCCTCCGCGATCTGCAGGGCGGCCTGGGCGGGCGTGAGGTGCGTGGTGTCGACGACCTCGGCCTCGCCGTGCAGCCATGTGCGTGCCGCCTCGGCGTAGGGCTCAAGGTATTGGAGACGGAAGGGGGAGTTGGGGCCAAGAACAGTGTCGCCCGCGATGCGCGCGCGGAGGGTGTCCTGGTCGGCATGGAGGACGAAGTGCCGGACTGGAATGGCATGCTCGGCAAGGCCCGAGCTGATCTCGCGCCAGTACTGCTCGACCAGGACGGTCATGGGCATCACCAGGGTGCCGCCGGTGTAGTCGAGTACGCGGCGGGCGGTCTCGACCACGAGCGGCCGCCACGGCGGCCAGTCCTGGAAGTTGCCCGTCCAGGGCAGCCCCGGCTTGATGTCCATGAGTGTCTCACCGACCTTCTCGGCGTCGAACACCCGTGAATCTGGGATCAGCTGCTGCACGAACGCACTGGTCGTCGTCTTGCCCGCGCCGTGAGTGCCGTTTAGCCATACGATCATGGGAGCCCACGCTAGCGCTGTGCGGGCCGCGGGAACGGGCGCAGCAGAAATCCGGAACGGCTTCGGCGCTTCTCGGGGTGGCGCCAACAACCAAGATCAAGGTCACCTGTCCTGTCGCACTGTGTCTGGCGTGTGGTGGGCTGCTGACCTGCGCGGTTGCCAGGTCGTTTGAGACCGCCGGTGACCAGCGTTCTCAAACGACCCGGCTATCGCGGAAGTCTCGTTCGCGACAGATGCAGGAGCACCACCAAAATCGCCAACAGCGTCTGCCGGAGATCGTTGTTCCCCATGGTGCTGCGATGTGGAAAGCCCCGAACCCGCCCTCGCAGCCTGGATCTGCACGTGGTGATGTGCTGTGCGATGTGCACTGTTACCTGTACGCGGTGCTGAGCTGCACTGTTATAAGGGGAGTCGAACCCCCGCGTTGCTCTTCACGCGCCAGGAGTGGGCTGGAAAACCGCCAGCCCTCGGTGTGTGCACGCCTCCGAAGCTGCTACCTGCTCCACATCGTCCCAGCTTGCTGGACTACTCAGTCCAGCAGATCGACCTCCCAGTTCGTACGCTGGATCCGCACATCGACCTCGCGGATCTCCCGGGCGAGCGCATCCGCCTGACCGCGTAGTTCTGCGACCGGAAGCGCGGAAAGCATCATCAGCTCGGACCGAAGCTGCCGGCCGTATCCCCGCTCGCCCTTACCCGCCGCCGCGTCCGCCGCCGCGGTGACCACAGAGTGACGCAACCGCAGGACATCCCGGCGTGCGAGGGCATCGGTGAGCGTGCCGTCCGGACCCATCTCCACGTTGGCATTGGTGCGGTTGATCCGCCGGATCAACGTTTCCAGAGCGTCCAGCACCTCACCGGCCTCAGCCAACAGCTGAGCTGCATCCTCGGCGGGTGTCTCCCCTTCCTGGTACCGCGCACTGCTGACGACACGCGCTCGCAGTTGTTCTACACGGCGCGTCGCCTCCGCACGTTCTGCCAGTGCCTCAGCAAGCTTCACTGTCTCCGCCTCCCCCTCCATGAGGTCGCACGAGTATACGAGTGCGAACCGGCTCATACGCACCTGGATTTTGATCCGCCGGAGCCCTGACCAGCCGCTGGGTGATAGCGGACAGCCGCTCAGAGCGCCACGAAGGAGAACCCGACAGCGCGAACGAGAACGAGTGGGAATCCGACAGTTCCCGCGCGACAGGACATCACCTATGTCGAACCCCATGCCGCCCGCGCGGCTGCCGGTGACAACAAGCCCTGGAAGGTGACACCTAACGCTGGAAGTCACAGAGGGCTGAGACGGAGCGAGCTAGTTGTCGTCAACCCGGCACCCTGACCAGGAGGTTTCTGGACCGCTGAGCACGACAACTGTCGTCAGATTCGCATCGTTCTTGGCATGTACCGCACTTATTGCAAGCAAGTTGTCGCCAACTCCGAAGATCACCGACTCCCGGGAAGGGGGTGCCGTTTGTCTGGGTACATGACTGATCTGCAAGGCATCGCCGCCCCGTACGCCGGGGATAGTGCGTCGTACAGCGCCGGGCCGGTGTGGTCCCACCGGTGTACGTGGGAGGACCTGCTCATACCGGTCTCGGTGGACGCCGGTCGGGCTGGCCTGGATGTGTCGGACGGCTGGGTGGACCGGTGGACGGCGACGTGGAAGTACGCCGGGGACGACGTGACGGGGCCGGTGCGGCATCTGGGGCAGGCGCCGGTGACGGGCCGTGCGCCGATGCGGGGGTTCACCTGGCGGCGCGACCAGCGGCACCGGCCCGGTCTGGAGCCGCTGCTGGCGACGGGGCGCCTTCACGGGTTTGAGAGCCTGGAGGAGGACCAGCTGCTGGTGGCCCTGGACTTTGCTGGTGATCTGGTCGAGGTGCTGTCGCAGCCGTTGTGCATCCGGTTCCGTACGCAGGAGAAGTGGCGCAAGCACACGCCGGACTTCTTCGCGGTCACGAAGGCGGGGGTCTGGCTGATCGACGTGCGGCCCAGGAAGCTCATCGAGCCGGAAGATTTTGAGAGCTTCGCTGCGGCTGCCGAGGTGGCGTTGATCTGTGGGTGGCACTACGTGGTGGCGGCCGAGTGGCGTCCTCATGTGAAGTCCACGCTCAGCGCGATGTATGCACGTCGCCGGCCGCTCCTTGACGTGCTCGGTGTCCAGCCTGGCCTGCTTGCCCATGCCCAAGCGGGACTGCCGTTCGGGGAGTTGGCCCTGACGGAGACGTACTGGCCGGTGGCCCGCGCTCACCTGCTGCACCTGTTGTGGCACCGCCGCCTCGGTGTCGATCTCTCTCAGCCGCTGACGGACAGCTCACGAGTGGTGCTGGCGGGAGGTGCTTCGTGAACGCGTTGGCCGCGCTGGACCTTTCACCCGGAGCCGGCATCGTGCTGGATGACGTGGAGTGGCGGGTCGAGCGGCAGGAACCGCATCTGGGCCGGGTGCAGCTGGTGCGGCCGGACGGTGGCAGGCAGCGGGTGACCTTCCGCTTCCTGGTCAACCATCCGAGGTGCCGTCCGTCGTCGCGCACGGCCGCGGAGGGGGGCAACCGAGGGCGTCAGCCGGCTACGTGAGTGACGTCAAACCGGAGAAACGCCCGCAGGTGGAACAGCGTTTCGAGCACCTCATGGAGGTGAAGTGCGGCTACCGCAGCGGCGATCCGATGCGGCCCGCGCCGGGTGAACCGCGACCCGAGTACGACCCGGACCGCACGACGCTGACCGCGCGCCGGGCGGCGAAGGCCGCTGAACTGGCGGCCCTGCGCCCCCAGGAGGCCAAGCTGCTGCTGGGCGTTGCTCACGTCGGGGTGCGCACGCTGGAGCGGTGGGAACGCCGGCGCAGGAAGTACGGGATGGTCGGCTGCGCCGATCACCGCTGGCTGCGGGAGAGCGGGGGCCATCCGAGCGTCGGTGAGGGGGTCCGTGAGGCGATCCTGGCGGTCAGGGAGGAGACGCGCCACCACCGCTCCAGGGTGAGTGGACGCACCCGGGAGAACGTGATCCACCGCTACCTCCGGGAGACTTTCCCGGAGGAGGAGATCGAGATCCCGAGTTACCACACACTGCTTCGGATCTGGAAGGAGTGGTTCGGGCCGGGCGGGGCCCGGCCGCGCTACGACCGGTCGGCCGAACTGCCCACCAAGAACGGGCATGTGGTGGTGACCCGGCCCGGACAGGTCGTCGCCCTGGACACCACGATTTTGCCGGTGATGGTCCGCGAGAACGTCTTCGGCGACCCGGTGACCGTTCACCTGACCCTGGCCTTGGATGTCTATACCCATTCGATCTGTGCATTCCGGCTCACGCTCGTGTCCGACTCCTCGGTGGACGTGGCGATGGTGTTGCGGGACGTCATGCTGCCGCTGCCGATGCGGTCGGAATGGGACGACGAGATGGAGTGGCCCTATCCGGGCCTGCCGGCCGCAGTGGTCGCGGAGTTCGCCGGGCACAAAGTGGCTGCCCTGCCGTTCTTCACCCCGGAGACGGTCACCTCCGACCACGGCTCCGTCTATCGCAACCACCATCTCGTGGATGTCCAGGAGGCGATGGGCTGCCGAATTCTGCCGGCCCGCGTCTTGCGCCCTACTGACAAGCAGGCGGTGGAACGTGTGTTCGGCAGTGCTCGTTCGCTGCTGTTCGAGAAGCTGGCCGGTTACACGGGGATCGACGTTGCCGATCGCGGCGCCGACCCGGAGGGCGACGCGGTGCTGACCTTGAGCGAGATGGAGCACTTGGTTGCGACCTGGGTCGTGAAGGTGTGGCAGAACCGCAGGCTGGGGGAGTTCGCACCCTGCTGGGACCCGGGCGGCGACCACAGCCCCAACAGCCTGTTCGCGGCCTCCTTCGCTCAGGAGGGCTTCGCGATGGACATTCCGTCGCCGGAGACGTACTACCGCTTCCTGCCCGAGCACCACGTGAAGCGCATCTACCGGCGGGGCGTGAAGATCAAGGGACTTTGGTACGACGCCGAGATCCTGCGCGACCCCGACCGGCACTCCACGCGGGGCGGCCGGTACAAGCAGCAGTGGGTCATCCACCGCGAACCCCGTGACCGGCGCGTGGTGTTCTTCCAAGATCCCGAATCGCACGAGTGGCACACCCTGCGCTGGACGGGCCTGCCGTCCGAAGACGACGTTCCCGCCTTCGGTGACGCCCGCGTGGAAGAGCTCCTGACACGGGTGCGCCAGGCCGGTCTGAAGCCGCGCTCTGATACCGATCTCCTCCCAGTCCTCCTGGAGATGATCGGAGCCGTCGATCCCGTTGAGGGCTGGCCGTCGCAGATGACCAAGTCCCAGCGGATCCAGCACGCTCGGGAGATCACACAGGCTCGGGCAGCGGCCGCTGATCGTCCGCAGGTTCCGAAGCAGCCGGGCGAGGAAGCACACGTGGCGGCCGTTGGTACGCCAGCCTCGCCCTCCAGAGGCGCATCGATTGCCAGCTGTCCGACAACGAGCCCGATGAGACCGCGAGTTGCGGGGAACTCGTTCCGGTTGCTCAGTACTTCATGGACCTGCGTGCCGTCACCGCGCTGATCTTCATCTCCTGGCCCCAGGCGCGTCCTCTGGCGATCACCGAGACCCTGGCGAGGGCGGTCGGCGGTGAAGCCAAACGCCGTCGGCTACGCGTCTGGGACCAGCGAAAACGGGTGAAACATGGGCCCATTGGTGACTTCTTCCATGAGCCTCCCTCGCGGCCGCTGGCCGTCGGGGCCGTTCTGGGGATCGCTGAACGCTTGTTGAGCGCCGCCGACGGTTCCGGGGACCGATCGGCTCTCACGGAGATCTATCAACGGTCGGCACAGATACACCCTGGCGTCAGCGCGAGAATTGGAAAGGCGCCCGGAATCTCGCCGGGCCTGCGCCGTTCCTTCGGCCCCCTGTCACCTCGCGCTGCCGTCGACCTCCCCCACCGCCCTCCGCAGGCAGCAGGAGCCGAGAAGTGAACCACAAGCGGCCGCTGCCCCGCAGCCTTGATCCCCTGGCCGACGAGACCCTCACCGGATTCGTCCTGCGACTCGCCCACCGACTGGGCACGACACCCGGCGAGATCGCCGTCCGCACTGGCCTGGCACCTCAAGGCCGACCGGGCCTGCCCACCCGTCTGCCTCTCGGCTTCCTGCACCACCTCAGCGGGGGACACCTCACCGACTTCGCGCACACGACCCACCTCACTCCTGGCGAAGTCGAAGGATTGCTCCTCGCCCCGCTCGGGAAGCGATACGGACCGTTGAACTCCGCGCTTACCCCACGGAGCACACCAGGGCGGATGATCTACGACAACCCATGGATCCTGACCCGCTCCACCCGCTACTGCCCGCTCTGCCTCGCAGGCGACGGAGACTCTATTCAGGCACTTCACGGCGGTGCCTGGAAGCGGATCTGGCGCCTCCCCGTGGCGTTTCTCTGCCTGCGGCATCGACGCCTCCTTCAGCGCGAATGCCCCGGATGCAAAACGCCCGCCCAGTCCGTCCGAACGGCAAGCGCCATCGCGCGCCTGACCGACGACACACTCCACCCAACACAGTGCCGCTTCACCCCGCGACCGGTACCACTGCAACAGCCCGAAACAGCCTGCGCAGCCGACCTCACCCGGCCTGATCCACACCCCGCCCCCGACACAGCCACCATGAGCGTGCTCCTACGAGTCCAGCAGCAGCTCATGGACCTGCTCACCGCAAGCGGCCCCCCAACAGCGATGAGCGCCGGCTCACCGGTCCCCGTCGCCCACTACTTCGCCGACCTGCGAGCCACAGTCGCCATGATCTTCCGGACCTGGCCCGCGGCCAGCGAGTACGCCAGCACGCCCCGCTTGACCGCTGCCCTCGACGCGGAGTACACCTCTCGCGTCGCGCAGGCCGAGCCCCTGATCAACACCTCGGGCAAGAAGAAGACCTCTAAGCCCTACGCCGCGCCGCCCATGGACTCCCTGGCCACCGGCGCCGTCCTGGACATCGCCTCCCAGCTCCTTCAAGCCCCCGACCCACACGAAGCGCGACAGCGTCTGGCCCCGCTCGTCCAGCACCTTCGCGACGCCGACCGCGCGCTCAGCACCTACCTGCGACGCCCCGCATGGATCTCGCAGCCCTTGCGGGCCGCCGTCAAGGACAACTGGCCCGCCGGAGAGGAACTCGCCGCATGACCACTCGCACCCGAGCGTCAGCTCGGCCACGGCATCACAGTGAGCTCCGGCCACTCGTCCTTCCAGCGCACCGCCTTGGCCTCATAGACCTCCCGCGGGGCAAGCACCGGGTTGGGCCGGACCACGAGGTTGAACACGTCGGACAGCCCGTGGGGCGCATAGACGCGCCACTCACCGTCGAGCTCCAGCCGCACCCCCAGACAGAACGTCGTCGCGGCGAACGAATCGATCGCAGCCTCGGTGGAGTCGTGCGGGGGACAGGGCACGCCGAATTTCTGCTCGTACCAGAGATGGACACGGGCCTCATTACGGATCTCCACCTCGGCCGGCAGACCGGCGAACACCTCCTGCCCCGCCTTGATCACGGCATCCTCCGCCTCCCAGGACAGATCGGTGTCGTCGAAGTAGAAGATGTCGTAGTCCTTGATGCCGCTGGTCGGGGGCCTGCCGGTGACCACGTTCCACACCGTCTGGAACAGGCACCCCGCCGTCACATACCAGCCGGGCAGCTCCAACGTCGCCGCCCTGGTCATCACGTCGGTCAGGACCTCGTTCCGGGAGAGCACGGACCGCAAGCCATCGAGCTGCTCAACGAGAGGGAGTCGACCAAACATCCGTACTCCCTATCACGAACATCCCCTCTCACAAGGCGCGTTGGCCGCAAGCAGGCATCCCAGCCCGAGAGGCGAGAGAGGTCAGGACTGCGAGGTCCGGAACGCGAGATACCGGCTGAAGGCTTCGTGGCTGTCGGGGGTGAAGCGCCACTCCAGCAAAGCCGACCGCAGCTCCGGCTCGGTCAGCCAGCCATGCCAGGCGACCTCATCGGGATCGGGGACCACGGCATCCGGCACCACGGCTTCGTGCACGCCGAGCCAGTGAGGGCTCAAGCCGCTGCGGTTGATGAACGTGAACAGCAGGCGCGGCAGCGCACGAATGCCCAGCTCTTCGGCCAGCTCCCGCGCGGCGGCCTGTTTATAGGACTCGCCGACATTTGCGGCGCCACCGACCCCGACCTCATAGAGCCCGGGGAAGCGCGATACCTGCTCCGACCGCCGGTGGACGAGGATCCGGCCACGATCATCACGACACACCGTCACGGCGACCCGATGCAGCCAACCCTTCCGGATGGCCTCCCGACGGCTGACCACCCCCAGCACGCGATCTTGACCGTCGACACGCTCCACCAATTCATCCATGACGCACACCCTGGCAGAGCCCACCGACAACGCCGTTTCTCGGCGACTCGCGGAGGCTGGCCCAAAAGCATCTGCACCAGGAGGCCGCACGCGGATGACGACAGTTGTCCTGCAAATACGACACCTATCGTGCTCAGGCTCAGAGGGCCGTGTGGGTGGTGTGGTGCACTATTGCAAGCGGGTGCTTGCAATAGTTAGCAGGGCGGGGGCATTATCGAGGTATGGCATCACTCAACGTCGGCAATCTCGGTGAATACCTGCGCGAGCAGCGGCGCAACGCGCAGCTGTCGCTGCGGCAGCTCGCCGATGCCGCGGGGGTGTCCAATCCCTACCTCAGCCAGATCGAGCGCGGGCTGCGCAAGCCGAGCGCCGAGGTGTTGCAGCAGGTCGCCAAGGCGCTGCGGATCTCCGCCGAAACCCTCTACGTGCGGGCCGGGATTCTGGATGAGCGGGAGCGGGAGGAGCTGGAGACGCGGGCGGTGATTCTGGCCGACCCGTCCATAAACGAGCGGCAGAAGAGCGTTCTGCTGCAGATCTACGAGTCCTTTCGCAAGGAGAACGGGTTCGAGCCCGGACCGGAATCCGGCGTCGGAGCCGGATCGGAGACCGGCGGCGGGTCCGGAGCGGGTGCTGGTGCCGACGGCCCCCACAGGGCCGGCGGCAGCGATGCCGACGCGGCTTCCAAGCCTTGAAAGTCTTCAAAACCCTCACACTGAGTCTGATGATCCGGGAGGACCACAGTCATGGCCATCACCGATGACCTGCGCAAGACCCTCACCGACCCGACCCCCCTCTACTTCGCCGCCGGTACGGCCGACATCGCCGTCGAGCAGGCGCGCAAGGTTCCGGCTCTGATCGAGCAGCTGCGCGCGGAGGCGCCGGAGCGTATCGAGGCGGTACGCAACACCGACCCCAAGGCCGTGCAGGAGAAGGTCGCCTCGCAGGCCAAGGAGGCGCAGGCCACCGTGCAGGCCAAGGTCACCGAGGTGATCGGGTCGTTCGACAGTGACCTGCGGAAGCTGGGCGAGAACGCCCAGGACCTGGCGCTGCGGGGCCTGGGCGTGGCCGCGGAGTACGCGGTGCGGGCCCGGGAGACGTACGAGAAGGTCGCCGAGCGCGGTGAGCAGACCGTGAAGAACTGGCGTGGCGAGACGGCCGACGAGATCGTCGAGATCGCCGTCGTCGTCGAGCCGCGCAAGGAGTCACGGCCGACGGGCACCGCGAAGACGCAGCCGGCCGCCAAGCCCGGTCCGGCCGCGAAGCCCGGTCCGGCCAAGGCCGCGCCCGCCCCGAAGGCCGTCCGGCCGGAGAGCAAGGCTCAGGCCGCGCCCGCCAAGAAGGAGCCCGTGCGCAAGCCCACCGCGAAGAAGACCACTCCGCCGACCGCGAAGTAGGACCTCGACGCCCCGGCCGGACGGTGTACCGGGGCACGGGATGGGCACCTTTCGGGGTGCCCGGCTCGTTGTCCCGGTACCTTGGCCGCGAGGCGCTCATCCACTTATTAGGCGGTGCACACCATGTTGCTCACAGGATTCAGCACACTCGTCTGGCTGCTCTACATGGGCATGCTCGTCCTGGCCGTGGTCGCGCTGATCATGGCTGCCACGGCCCGTGAGGACGCCTACCGGGCCGCGGACAAGCAGAAGAAGTCCTTCTGGCTGATCATCCTCGGCATCACCGTAGCCGTGAATCTCTTCGTCCCGATGCTGTTCCTGCAGCTTGCCGGAGCCGTCGCGTCCATCGTCTTCCTGGTGGACGTGCGACCCGCGTTGCAGGCGGTCTCGGGCGGTGGCCGGCGCGGTGGCTCCAGCAGCGACGGGCCGTACGGTCCCTACAACGGCGGGCGTTGACCGCTCGCGGCGGTTGTGGCGCCCGCGGAGGGCGTGGGTGGTGTCGGTTCGGGGCGGGGGCGCGGGATGCTCCGGCCCCGTTCGCCGTTCGCGCCCCACCGGCGGCTGTGCTCCTGGTCGCGGTCGAGCAGCAGGACCGCGACGTCGTCGGTCAGCTCGCCGCCGTTCAGCTCCCGCGCCTCGGTGACCGCAGCCTCCAGGAGGCCCTCGCCGGTGAACCCCTCCGCCAGCCGGCGGTTGATCATCGCGACCATGCCGTCCTGGCCGAGCCGCTGAGTACCGTCCGGTCCCACGCGCCCCTCGATCAATCCGTCCGTGTACATCATCAGGCTCCAGGTGCCGCCGAGGTCCACCTGCCGGCGCGGCCACCGGGCGCGCGGCAGCAGGCCGAGGGCCGGGCCGCCGTCCTCGTACGGGAGAAGGCGCGCGGCCTGTCCGCGCCGGGCGATCAGCGGGGCTGGGTGGCCCGCCAGGCAGAGCCCGGCGCGCCTGCCCTCGGGCGCGATGTCGACGGTGCAGAGCGTCGCGAAGATCTCCTCGCTCTCCCGCTCGTGCTCCAGGACCTGCTGGAGCGTGGAGAGCAGTTCGTCCCCGCAGAGCCCGGCCAGGGTCAACGCCCGCCACGCTATGCGCAGTTCCACGCCGAGCGCCGCCTCGTCGGGGCCGTGCCCGCAGACGTCGCCGATCATCGCGTGGACGGTGCCGTCGGGCGTACGGACCGTGTCGTAGAAGTCTCCGCCGAGCAGCGCGCGGCTGCGGCCGGGGCGGTAGCGGGCCGCGAAGCGCAGATCGGAGCCTTCGAGCAGCGGGGTGGGGAGCAGGCCGCGTTCGAGACGGGCGTTCTCCTGGGCGCGCAGCCGGGACTCGGTGAGCTGGTGCTGGGCGGTGTCGGCGCGTTTGCGTTCGACGGCGTAACGGATGGCACGGCTGAGGAGCAGTCCGTCGAGTTCGCCGCGGAAGAGGTAGTCCTGGGCGCCGACCCGTACCGCCTCGGCGCCCAGTTCGGCGTCGTCCTCCGCCGTGAGGGCGAGGACGGCGTGTCGCGGGGCGATCCGCAGAACGTGCGTGAGGGTGGCGAGCCCGTCGGCCCGCTCGGCGCCCTCGGCCCCTTCGGGCCCGGTCGAGCGCGTCTCGTTGCCGGTGGGCAGGGCCAGGTCCAGCAGGATGCAGTCCACGTCGTCGGTGAGGAGCCGGCCCGCCTCGGTCAGGTTGCGGGCGGTGCGGATGCGGACCCGCGTGCCGGCCACGGCCGGCAGCTCCGGAACGGTGAACGTGCCCGCCGGGTCGTCCTCGATCACCAGGAGGGTGAGGTGGGCGCCGTGGGAGGTCTCCGCAGCGGGAACGGTGTGCTGTTGTTGCTGCGGTACGGGTACGGGTACGGGCATCGGTTTCGGGTTTCCTTCCCTCCCCCCGAGGGCGCGGCGGAACGACGATCGACGACCCGCCAGACGGGGACGATAGCGTTCCACGGCGGGGGAACGGAATGGCGTTCCGCGATCGGCCTCTGTCATATGCACCGCCATAAGCCGCGTCAGGTCACGGATCCGGCGAGATGCGCGGGCATGGAGCCGGATATCAGGGCATGACAAAGGTCACGCGAGGTGGTGGGGGCCGGTGGCGCGGGTCACTCCCACGAGAGCGCGCGTCACTCCCACGAGGGTCGGAGAGGTTTCGCCAGGGTGTCGGGGCGCGCTTCGTCCTCGATCGCGGGCCGCGCCCGACGCGGTCCGCGTCCCGGCGTCCGGCCCGCGTCCCCGCGTCCGGCCGCGTCCCCGCGTCCGGACGCGCCTGCGGATTCGGCCGGTCTCCCTACTTGTCCGGGCGTACGACTCCGAGGATCTGCATCGAGCCCGCGCCCGCCAGGGTGACGTTGCGGCCGGGGCGGGGGGCGTGGACGATCGCCCCGTCGCCGATGTACATGCCCACGTGGCTGGCGTCGCCGTGGTAGATGATCAGGTCGCCGGGGCGCATGTCCTTGACGGCGATGTGCGGCAGCAGCCGCCACTGCTCCTGCGAGGTGCGCGGGATCGGCCGGCCCGCCGCCGCCCAGGCCTGTGACGTCAGCCCCGAGCAGTCGTACGAACGGGGGCCCTCGGCCCCCCAGACGTACGGCTTGCCGATCTGCGCGGTCGCGAAGGCCACCGCCTTCTTGCCGCCGGCGCTCGCCTCGCGGTTGATGTCCTTCAGGGCGCCGGAGCTGAGCCAGGCCGTCTGCTGCTTGTACTCCGCCTCCTGCTCCAGCTTCAGCAGGCGGGCCCGCTCCTCCTTCTTCAGCTGGGATTCCAGCTTCTTCGCCGCGGCGATCTGCGCGTTGATCTTCTTCTTGGCCTCGGCCTGTTTGAGGCGGCTCGCTTCGAGCTTCTCCCAGTTGATGCTCGCGTCCTGGGTGTACGTCTCCAAGTCCTGCTGGGTCCTGGTCAGTTCGCCGAGGACGCCCTGGGCGGCCTGCTGGCCCTCCCTGACCCGGGTCACGCCGTCCAGGAACAGCTGCGGGTCGTCGCTGAGCATCAGCTGGGCGCCGGGCGGCAGTCCGCCGGAGCGGTACTGCTCGCGGGCCTGGGCGCCCGCCTGGCTCTTGAGTTCGGCGATCTTCGCCTGGCCCGCGACTATGGCCCGGGCCAGCCTGACGATCTCGCCGGACTGCTTCTCGGCCTTCTCCTCGGCGAGGTTGTACGCGTCGGTGGCCGCCCCGGCCTTGCGGTAGAGGGCGTCGATCTCCTTGCGTACCTCTTCGAGGGTCTTCTTCGGCTTCGTCGCCTCGGACCCGGAAGGGGGCCGCGACGCGGCGGCGGAGGGGGGCGGGGGCTCGGGCGCGGCGAATGCCTGGACCGGCGCGGTGAGTACGGTCAGCGCGCAGGCCAGAGTGATCGCGGCTGCGGCACAGTGACGTCGGTTCACGAGATCCCCCTCCGAAACAAACCCGATGAAACCTATGGAACCGGTAGATCCACTGAATCTGATTTACCGTCAGTAACTTTGGTCGATGACGAGATCGTGCCATGCCGTCCCGAAAAGGAACAGAGGCACATGGGCGCTTCCGCCGTCCCGGCGGCCCCGTGATCGCTGTCGCTTCCCTTCATCTGGACGAACGATGCCCCGCCCGTGTTCCCGCCCGCTTCCCCGTACGCGCGTTCGCCGGGCCTGTTCAGCGCGTGCTGGGCTGTCGGCCGGGCCGGACGGCGTCCCATTTCACCGTGACTTCGCCCTGGCGCCAGCGCCGCACCCCGTCCGCCAGCGGCCAGTCGGCCGACAGCGACCGCACCGCGGTGATCCAGCGCTGCCGAGCACCCAGCGAGGCGTACGGGGCGGCCGCGGCCCAGGCCCGGTCGAAGTCCCGCAGGAAGGCGTGGACCGGTTCGCCCGGCACATTGCGGTGGATCAGCGCCTTGGGCAGGCGTTCCGCGAGGTCGGAAGGGCGTTCCAGGGAGCCGAGCCGGGTCGCGAACGTCACCGTGCGCGGACCCTCCGGGCCGAGCGCCACCCAGACGTGCCGGCGCCCGATCTCGTCGCACGTCCCCTCCACCAGCAGCCCGCCCGGTGCGAGGCGGCCGCACAGTCGTTGCCAGACCGCGGCGACCTCGTCCTCGTCGTACTGGCGCAGCACGTTCGCCGCCCTGATGAGGTCGGGGCGGGTGGGGAGCGGGATCTCGAAGCCGCCGTGCAGGAAGGTGAGGCCCTCGCGTTCGTACGGTTTCGCCGCCGCGACGCGCTCCGGGTCGATCTCGATGCCGGTCACCGTCGTGCGCGGCTCGGCGGTGCGCAGGCGCTGGAGCAGCTCGACGGCGGTCCAGGGCGCGGCACCGTACCCGAGGTCGACGGCGACGGGGGCGTCGGCGCGGCGCAGGGCCGGGCCGTGGGTGGCGGCGATCCAGCGGTCCATGCGGCGGAGCCGGTTCGGGTTGGTGGTCCCGCGGGTCGCGGTGCCGATGGGGCGCATGACAGCGAGCGTAACGATTCCGCGGGGCCGGCAGGTGGCGCGGGGCCCGGCCCCGCTTCCCGGTCCCGGCGCGCGGCTCCCGCACCGTAATGATTTGGTAAAGCGGAAATGAAAGAAGGCATTCCACTGTTGCAGCCCCTGCGCGAGGGGCTTGAGTCCCCGCGCTGTCATGCCCTGAGTGAGGAGGACCGGACGACGTGAGTCAGTACGTCTCCCGGCTCGGCAGCAGCCGTGTCGCACCGCGCCTCAGGTTCCCCACCGCTTTCCCCGGCGGCCACCGCAAACCCCGCCGTGTCGCGATGCTCTCGGTGCACACCTCGCCGCTGCACCAGCCGGGCACGGGTGACGCGGGCGGCATGAACGTCTACATCGTGGAGCTGGCCAGGCGCCTCGCCGCGATCAACATCGAGGTCGAGATCTTCACCCGGTCCACCACCGGGGGGCTGCCCCCGGTGGTCGAGCTGGCGCCCGGTGTCCTGGTCCGGCACGTCGACGCGGGACCGTACGAGGGTCTGGCCAAGGAGGAGCTGCCCGCCCAGCTCTGCGCCTTCACGCACGGCGTGATGCAGGCGTGGGCCGGTCAGCGCCCCGGCTACTACGACCTGGTCCACTCCCACTACTGGCTCTCCGGTCATGTCGGCTGGCTCGCTGCCCAGCGCTGGGGCGTCCCGCTCGTCCACGCCATGCACACCATGGCCAAGGTCAAGAACGCGTCGCTCGCCGCGGGCGACACCCCCGAGCCGGCCGCCCGCGTCATCGGCGAGACCCAGATCGTCAGCGCGGCCGACCGGCTGATCGCGAACACCGCCGGGGAGGCGGACGAGCTCGTCCGCTTCTACGAGGCCGATCCCGGGGCCGTCGCCGTCGTCCATCCCGGGGTCAACCTGGACCGCTTCCGCCCGGCCGACGGACGGGCGGCGGCGCGTGCGCGCCTCGGACTGCCGCGGGACGCCCTGATCCCGCTCTTCGCCGGGCGCATCCAGCCGCTGAAGGCCCCGGACGTGCTGCTGCGGGCCGTCGCCGCCCTGCTGGACCGCGATCCCTCGTTGCGTACCCGCATGGTCGTACCGGTCGTGGGCGGCCCCAGCGGCAGCGGGCTCGCCAAGCCGGAGGGGCTGCAGAAGCTGGCCGCCCGGCTCGGCATCGCGGACGTCGTACGGTTCCACCCGCCGGTCGGGCAGGACCAGCTCGCCGACTGGTTCCGGGCCGCGTCCGTGCTGGTAATGCCCTCGTACAGCGAGTCCTTCGGCCTGGTCGCGATAGAGGCCCAAGCGGCGGGCACCCCGGTCGTCGCGGCGGCCGTCGGCGGGCTCCCGGTGGCGGTGCGGGACGGGGTCAGCGGTTTCCTGATATCGGGGCACGACCCGCAGGCGTACGCCCAGGCGCTGGGCCGGTTCGCCGAAGCGCCGGAGCTGGTCGCCCGGATGGGCGCGGCCGCCGCCGCGCACGCCCAGGGCTTCGGCTGGGACACCGCCGCGTCCGCGACCGCCGACGTGTACACGGCCGCGATGCACGAACGCCGCCGTCGCGTACGCTCGCACCATGGCTGACGTACCCGACGAAGCGGCAACGGCCGTGGCGGCGACGACGCAGGCCGCGCAGGTCGCGCAGGTCATCGAGGCGACCCTGGAGGACGCCGGGCTCGCCTGGGAGAGCCCCGAACCCGGTGGCTACGTCGTCACACTGCCCGGCACGCGCAAGCTGTCCACCACCTGTTCGCTGCGCGTCGGCAGGCACTCGCTCTCCCTCAACGCCTTCGTCGTCCGCCATCCGGACGAGAACGACGCGGCGGTGCACCGCTGGCTGCTGGAGCGCAACCTCCGCCTCTTCGGCGTGAGTTACGCGATCGATCCGCTCGGCGACATCTATCTCGTCGGCAAGCTGCCGCTCTCCGTCGTCACCCCGCAGGAGCTGGACCGGTTGCTCGGCACGGTCCTGGAAGCGGCCGACGGCTCGTTCAACACCCTGCTGGAGCTGGGTTTCGCGAGCGCGATCCGCAAGGAGTACGAGTGGCGGGTGTCGCGCGGTGAATCCACGCGGAACCTCGACGCGTTCACGCATTTGACCCAGCGCCCGGCCGGCTGACCGTCGGCAGCGGTTCGGCGTCCCGGCCCGCCGGCCTTCGCCAAACGTCCCGGCCCACCGGTCTCCGCCGGGTCGCGGGGCGCGGTTCGCGGCTCGCACCACCCGTACTACTGCCGCGAGGGCTCGCACGACAACCCGATCGAGGACTTCACGATCGAGCAGCGCACCGTACCGGCGCCCGCCGGGACGCAGCTGCACGGCATCAACGTCGAGGGCCTGTCCAGCCACAACGTGTGGTCGCGCGGCGTGATGGAGATGGGGACGTTCGACTCCCACCGGGGCATGCCGTTCACCGACGTCCGTACGGACATCACGGTGAACAACAACGGGCGTCACGGCGGCGACGCGAGCGCGGGGCCGCTCTTCGGCGCCCGCTTCACCCACTGGAACATCCGGGTCGCCAACGGCCGGGCCGGCGGGGTCAGCCCGTTGCCCGCAGCGACTCCACGTCCTCCAGCGCCGATACGAGCTGCGGGGCGACCTCCGTCCAGGCCCAGTCCAGGTGCTCCCGCGGAACGCGGCGCGGGACGGTCTCCACCAGCATGATCAGGTAGAGGTAGCAGCGGTACAGCGCGAGCCGCAGCCGCACGGACGCGTCGAACACGACCGGGCGTCCGGCGCCCTGCGCGTACCCGGCGAGGAAGTCCGCGTCGTCCTCCATGTCCGCGAACAGCGCAAGCGATACGAAGTCGGCGACCGGATCGCCCCAGAACATCCGCTCACCGTCGATGATCCCGCCGATGGTGCGCGCGCCGGGCTCCCCGTCGACGAGCAGGTTGCCCTGCCACAGGTCGAAGTGGACCAGGGCAGGCCGGGTGACGTCGTCGAGTACGGGGGACGCGGCGGCGAACAGCGCACGGATACCGGCCGTCGAGCGTGGCAGCCGGGCGCGGTAGGCGTCGGCGTCGGTGAGGACGGCGTCGGTCATCGCGGTGAAGGCCTGCCGCCAGGTCGGCGACAGCGGCCCCAACGCCTGCCCCGGGTAACCGAATCCGGCGGGGCCCGTGACGGTGTGCAGGCGGGCGACGATCCGTCCCAGCTCGTTCCTGAGCCGGCGCTCCTCCGCGTCGGACATGGCGCCGGGGGCGATCTCGTTCCAGGGCCGGCCCGGGCACGCCGACATGATCACGTACGGACCGGTCGGGGACGCGGGGGACGCGGGGGATGCGGGGGATGCGGGGGATGCGGGAGACGCGGGGGATGCAGGGGACGCGGGGGGCGCGGATGACTCCGGGAACTGCGTGAATCGTGGGGCGAGTTCGCTGTGCAGGACGTGGGGGATCACTGCTGTCGACGCACCCGCGCGGCCGTAGAACTCGATCTCGTTGACCAGCAGGTTGCGCTCATAGCTCATGAGGGTTCCGGCGACGGCGGGCGGCGGTATCTTCACCACCCAGTCGCTGCCGTCGGTGAGAGCGACCCGGGTCACGGCGTTGAACGTGCCTCCTGCAAGGGGAGTGCATGTGGCGATCCGTTCCTCCGTCACGCCAACAGCCCGGAGAACGCGCGAAGTTGTCTCATTCATCTGCATGGTTCGAAATGCCCCTCTGTGTCAGAAATCTTTAGGGCTTGCGGTGATGGGCTGCGCCTTCACGGGATGATCACGGCGCCGTCACGATCGCATGCCGTGCCCTCCTTTGTTGATCAGCAAACCAACTCCCGCTCATAGAGTGGGCAAAACCTGAATACCCCAGCTCAGAGAGACGGACCGGACCCATGCGATCCACCGCCATACGCCGTACCGCCGTTGCCGCCGCCGCGGCGTCCCTGGCCCTGCTCGCCGCCGGTTGCGGCGGTGGCTCGGACTCCGATTCCGGTTCCGGCGGCAAGAGTGCGGATGCCAAGGGCAAGGAGTCCGCAGCCGCGAAGCCGGCGGCCAAGGCGCTGACCACCGCCGAGTTGGAGAAGGTCACGCTCGCCCAGGGTGACGTCAAGGGGCACAAGATTTCCGCGGCCGCGGCCAAGGATGTGGTCCCCGTCGACGACATCAAGGTCGCGAAGGAGGTCTGCGCCCCCCTCGCGCACGCACTGATGGGCGCGGAGGTCGGCGCGCCCGGCGCGTTCACCAAGCGGACCGTCGTCAGTGAGCCCAAGAAGGGCAGCATGGACAAGGACGGCGCGGACGCCGAAGAGGCGTTCAAGGCGGCCTTCGACATCACGACGACGCAGCTGGCCCTCGGCTCGTACGACGGCAAGGGTGCGGAGGAGTCGGTCGCCTCTCTGCGTACCGCGGCCACCGAATGCGCGGGCGGGTTCGACTTCACGGCGGCCGGTGAGAAGCAGAAGGTCAGCAAGATCACCGAGGAGCAGATCAAGGGCGGCGAGGAAGCGGTCGCCTGGACGGTGCAGCTGGAACAGGGCGGGGAAAAGGGTAAGTTGAAGCTGGTGGGCCTGCGCCAGGGTGCCACGTTCGCCTCGTTCTCCTCGATGAACCTGGCCGCGATGGGCGGGGGCGGGGACTTCGAACTGCCGACCGCGGTGGTCCAGGCTCAGGCCGCGAAGCTGGCGTAGGGTTCCTGTACGGACATAAGTGAGTATGCGTACTCATGATCGATGTCTCGTTCTCCGGACAGACTGGTCCGCCAGCCGCCCCGAGGGAGGCAGATGTGCACGGAAGTGAGCGACGCGGCCGCGCGGGCCGGGTCGCGGTCGGCATCGCCCTGGTCTCCGTGACCGCGGCGGTACTGACCGCGGGCTGCTCGCTCCAGGACGCGATCTGCGGCGGCGGCGAATACCCGGTCATGACGGTCGGGAGCACCGGATCGGCGTGCGTGCCCAATGGCGAGGATCCGCCTAAGGGATACGTCAGGTATCCGAAGGGCAAGGTTCCCGAGCACGTGGGCGACAAGTGGGACACGTACTGGGAGACCCACTCCGTGGACGAGAACGGCAGGATCATCGACGTTCCATCGGGCTCCGGGGAGTGAGCAGGCCCCGCGCGTGGGCGCCGGGGCCTGCGCCCGGCACCGGTTTGTTCAGGGCAGCGGAACGAGTCTCACCACGGTGACGGTCAGGACCGACCGGGAGACGTAATAGAGCACGATCGCCCCGGCGACCGTCGCCTCGCGCCGGTCGCGTTCGCTCTTGACGGCCGACGACCCGTGTCCGTACGGGGCGAGGCCCAGGGTGCGTGCCATCTCGTCGCGGAAGGTCTCGCCTTCGCGCATCTTGGCCAGGGTGTCGTCGGCGGGCGGGGCGTAGGAGATGCGGAAGCTCAAGCGACGGTCCGCCTCTCGGCCTCGTCCTGCGCCAGCCGGTCCAGGATCTTCTCGGCCTCCGGATCGGGCACGGCCTCCAGCATCCAGTGCCGCATGACCGCCTGGATCTCGCTCACGCCGGCGTCGTTGATGGCGCGGTCGAACTCCTCGCGCCTCTCCGCGGGAAGGGTCGCCCGGATGTCCGGGATGCTGTTGGGCACGTCGACTTCGGCACCGCCGACGAAGGTTTTCAGGGGCTCGCCCATGGTTGGTCTCCCCGCTCTCCTTGCTCTCTCCGCACGGTCCGCCCGGTCGGCTCCGCCCTTGCGCGGGCCAGTACTTGGGTCACGTTAGCGCCAGGTCCGGAGGTGAGGGCGGAGCCCACGCGATACGTTTGCGCCGGGACCGGATCATCATGGGACATACCGCTGCTCGACGGAGCGTCAGGTGGCGGCGAGAGAGCCGGACGGTCCGCCCATTGGCCGCTGACGCGGAGGGATTCGTGGCCGATTTCGACGACGTGGTGAGCGCCGTCGAGGCCGTGACGGCGGCGGAATGCCATCCCGGCCTCCACTCATTCGACGGCATTCCCGAGATCGCACAGCTCGCCATCGAGCAGGAAGCAACGATCGCGACGTCGACGCACCACCGCCAACCGTGTCGTCCGCCTGCCGCCCGCTGCCCGCTGCCCGCCGCCGGGACGTTACCGGGACGGCTCGCGCCGCCCCGGTCGGCTCACCGTTACCTGACGTCGGCGTAGTTGTCGGCGGCCGTCGCGTCGCACCTGGTGTGACCGGCGGGGTCGCACGGCCTGGTGTCGCCGAGCGGTCATACCCGTAAGGTGCGGTTGCATGAACATCGGCTTCCGGCGCCTGGGCGATTCCGACGCTGATGCCCTCATCCGCTTTCTGACCGGAGAGAGGTGGCCCTTCCACGTGATCAGCGAGGTGGACGATGCGACAGCGCGTCAGTGGGCCACCGAGGGTCGCTTTACGGGCGAGGAGAACCGCAGCTTCTGGATCGTTGCGGACGGGACGCCCGTCGGTCTGGTCCGGCTCATGGAGCTGACCGACGATACGCCCATGTTCGATCTCCGGATCCGGGCCGCGTACCGGGGCAACGGCATCGGCGCGCAGGCCGTGACGTGGCTGACGCGATACCTGTTCACGGAGTTCCCGGAGGTACGTCGCGTCGAGGGCACTACCCGACAGGACAACATCCCGATGCGGCGCGTCTTCCTGCGCTGCGGCTACGTCAAGGAAGCGCACTACCGCGACGCGTGGCCGGCACACGACGGAACGGTTCACGACACCGTCGGCTATGCGATCCTGCGCCGCGACTGGACGGCGGGTACCGTAACGCCTCTCCCGCGGGACGACGATCCGGTCGACTAGACGGTGCGACACCAGGGATGCGTGATCGACGGCTCGCGCCGTCGTGTCCGGTAGGTGTGCCCGCAATGTTGGCGGTGGTCAGGCCAGATCGAGGAAAAGCTTCTCCAGCTCTTCTTCCGACAGGGGGGCGTCGTCGGCGCTTTCTGCGCGACATCACGCGCGCACCCCGTGGGCGCGCGCGTGCGGGATCAGCGCGCCACGCGGGCCACACCGACGACGAACACGGGCGCCGCGATGACCAGGGCGGTCATGACGTGCCTCGCAGTTCCGCGATCACGCTGCGGATGTCGGTGCGCGGTCCGCGGTTGTAGGGGAGCTTGGACAGCAGGACGCCCATGGCGCAGGAGTTGCTCAGCGCCGCGTACGTCAGGCCGGCGCCGACCGCGGTGCCGATGAGGTGCGAGCCGGGAACGAAGAGGCCCACCACTCCGGTCGCAAGGACGATCGAACCGGCGACGAGCCGGACCTGGCGCTCCATGTCCCAGCGATCGGCGCCGCGGTTCGCGGGAGCGCCTGCCATCTCCCAGGCGTTGATGCCGCCCTCCAGCACACGGAGGTTCGGCAGGCCGGCCTCGGCCAGAGCCTTTTCGGCCTGGGCGGCACGGGTTCCGGAGCGGCAGACCAGGATGACGTCCTCGTCGAGGTGGGTCAGCAGTTCGTTCCGGTGCTCGCGCAGGGTGGCGAGAGGCACGTTGCAGGCGCCGGGGATGTGGACCGTGCGGAACTCGCCGGGCGTGCGCACGTCGAGGATTCGCGGTGCGCGTTCCTCCTGTACGAGGCGGTGCAGGACGGCGGGGGTGATCGAGGAGATCTGGGCGGACTTCTCAGTCATGGGAGGCTCCGTTCAAGAGAGTTGGATACCCAGGGGGTATTCGTCGGAATCGGCTGGGTGACCGTCCCGGTCGGGGGATGACCCCCGCCCGGGACGTGCCGGGAGGTCGCGGGAGGAGGGCGGTCAGACGCCGGCGGGTTCCGCCGACAGGGCCCAGGCGGCGTAGCCGCCGAGAAGGTCGGAGACGTCCTCGAAGCCGCGGTGGCGCAGCAGGCTGGCCGCGATCGAGGAGCGGTGGCCGCCCGCGCAGTGCAGGACGAGGGGCCGGTCGGTGGGGATCTCGTCCAGGCGGGTGGGCAGTTCGCTCAGGGTGATGTGCGTGGCGCCTTCGATGAAGCCGTTCGCGCCGCGCTCTCCGCAGGTGCGTACGTCGACGACGAGCGGGGGGTTCTCTCCTCGCAGGGCGGTGCGCAGTTGTGCAGCGGTCAGGCGGCTCGCGGGAGCGGCCTCCTCAGCCAGTTCCTTCAGGGCGTCCTCGGGGTTGCGGAGGTAGCCCATTGCACGGTCGAAGCCGATGCGGGCGAGGCGGGTGACGACTTCCTCCTCCCGGTTCTCCGGAGCCATGACGATCAGCTTGTCGGCCGGGTCGAGGACGGTGCCGGCCTGTTCGGCGAACCGGCCCTCGGCGGGTACGTTGACCGCCCCGCGCAGGTGACCGTTGGCGAACTCCTGCGGGTCCCGGGCGTCGACCACGACCGCCCCCGCCCGCCGCAGCTCGGTGAACTCGGCCAGGGACAGCGGGCGGGGCGCCGCCGCCGAGTCGAACAGGACATGGTCCTTGCGGTTGAGTTCCGCGTCGAAGGCGAAGTACCCGGGTGCGGCGGACTGGCCGGCGGTGACGAGTGCGACGAAGTCCTCGCGGCTCATCGGCGCGCAGGCGTAGTTGGTGGCGCGCTGTTCTCCGATGGTGGACTGCTTCTCGGTGGAGAGGTTCTTGCCGCAGGAGGAGCCGGCACCGTGGGCGGGGAAGACCCGGACCGCGTCGGGCAGCGCCATCAGCTTGTTCTGGACGCTGTCGTGAAGCATCGCGCCGAGTTCGTCCGCGGTCACGCCCACGGAGGCGAGCAGATCGGGGCGGCCGACGTCGCCGATGAACAGCGCGTCGCCGGTCAGCACTCCGTAGGGAACCGTGTCGTCGGCGTGCTCGTACACCAGGACGCTGATCGACTCGGGGGTGTGTCCGGGGGTCTCCATGATCTGCAAGGTGACGTCGCCGAGGGAGACGCGTTCGCCGTCGGTGAGCTTGCGGATGGGGTACTCGGTCTCGGCACGGTGGCCGTAGCCGATCCAGGCACCGGTGTGGTCGGCCAGCTCCAGGTGGCCGGCGATGAAGTCGGCGTGGAAGTGGGTGTTGATGACGCCCACGACGGTGAAGCCGCGCGCCTGGGCATCGGCCAGGTACTCCGAGACGTCTCTGCGCGGGTCGACGACCACGGCCCGGCCGGTCGTCTCGTCGGCGATCATGTACGACGCCTGGGAGAGGCAGTCGAGGTAGTACTGGGTGAAGAACACGGCAAACCCTCCGTCGGGGGACGCGCACCCGGCCGGGTGCGGAAAGTTGGTCGAAGGCGCGGTGGCGCCTTCCTGATGGGCCCGGGGTCCGGGCTTCAGACGGCCTCGGTCGCAGCGCCGCGGTCGATGGGGCGACCTGCCCGGGCCCAGGCGGCGGTGCCGCCCGCGACCGAGACGGCGTCCACGCCGAGTGCCTGGAGGTGCTCGGCGGCCCGGCCGCTGCGGTTGCCGCTCGCGCAGATCACGTAGACGGTCCGGTCCCTGGGCAAAGCACTCACGACGGCGTCGAGCGTGGACAGCGGTGCGAGGCGGACGCCGGGCACGTGGCCGGCCCGGTACGCGTCCGGCTCCCGGACGTCGATCACGAACGCGCCGTTCGCGAGCTCCGCCGCGAAGACGTTCAGATCCACCTCGCGCATGAAGATTCCTCGCTTCCAGATACCCCCCTAGGTATGTGTGTCTTCGACCGTAGGTGGGGTCGCGACAGGAAGTCAAATACCCCCATGGGTATTTCCCGCCACACGCGAAAAATACCCATGGGGGTATACTGACCCTGCGAGTGATCGGATCTTGAGAGGGAGGGCGGGGCGATGGAACAGCGGACGGGCGCGGTCTCGCCCCGCCCTCCTCGGGTGGAGTGCGGCTGGGCCTCCGGGAGAACTGGGCTCAGTTCTCGGCTACGCGGCCGGAGCTCTCCTCGCGGGCGTCCTCGCCGGCGCACTCGGCCTGCAGGCGACCGTCTACCCCTCGCCGGCGCACTCGGTCTGCAGGCGACCGTCTACCCCTCGCCGGCGCACTCGGTCTGCAGGCGACCGTCTACCCCTCGCCGGCGCACTCGGTCTGCAGGTGACCGTCCATGCCGCCGCCCGCACCGCGCTGTCCGGTCTGCTCGCCGCGCGCTGGATCACGGAACGACCGGGCCGCGAGTACGGCCCGGGATCGGCCCCAGAAAAGCAACAAGCCCCCTGCCTGCGGGAAAACCGCGGGTAGGGGGCCGGAAGCGGTCGAACTACTTCTTCCTGCCCTGGCGTCTTGCGGGAGATCTCGCCGACCAGGGTTTTCGCAGGTGGGGACGCTGATCGACTCCGGGTGAGTAGTCGCTATCGGTCGTCATCGGGTGCCCTTGAGCAACCTCGGACGGCCCCAGACAGCTACCCGTCGGCCTAGGAGCTGATGGGCAACTCGCGAGCTCGCCGGCGTGCTTGGGCCCGTAGCTCATGGCGGCTTCGCCTGCCTTGCCGGAGGTCATCCGCTTACCGCTGCCCACGCGGCGCAGTTCAAGTCCGAGCAGGCACCCCAGAGTGAGCCGCAGCGTCGAGCCGGCCGCGTTGCCTCGGTAGTGATAGCGCACCCGCTTGCGCAGGTTCTGGGCACTGGTCCGGTTCGCCATGTACCGCGGGGCTATTCCGACGTAGAGCAGACGCCCGGCGTCCAGGTCCGGATGGGGTGACTGCTTGAAGTGCCACCCGTATACCCCTGCCGTCGCCGGAACAGGGGTCGGATCATGGGGCAAGGCGTTTGCGGGGTCACAGGGCTTATCGCCCCCGACCGTGTGGTGGCGATACGCCCTGCCGCGCCGCTGGCTAACCCATAGTCTTGGCCCCGTCCAGGGACTCGCGGATGATGTCGGCGTGGCCGGCGTGCTGGGCGGTCTCGGCGATGATGTGCATCAGCACCCGGCGGGCCGACCATCGCGCGCCCGACTCGGACCACGGGGCCTTCGGTAGTGGTTGTGTGGCGTCCAGGTCGGGCAGGGTGACGACCAGTTCGTCGGTTTGACGGGCTACCTCGGCGTAGTCGGCGAGCACGCCGGTCAGCGTCTCGCTGGGCAGCATCCGGAACTCGTCGGCCCGCCGGGCCCAGTCGGCCTCGGTCATGGTGGTGAAGTCGGGCATCGCCGACGGGCCGTCCAGGATGAACTGCACCCAGGTCCGCTCGACCGCAGTGACATGTTTGATCAGGCCGCCCAGGCACAGCTGGCTGGCAGTGGTCCGGCGCCCGGCCTGCTCGTCGGTGAGGTCGCGGGTGGTGAATCGCAGGAAACGTCGATGGTTGGCCAGCGCCTCCAGCAAGTCGGCGCGCTCGACGGTGGCGGTCGGCTCATGGGCCGGGTCGTGGGTGGCCAGTTCGTTGACAGTCACGGTCTCGCTCATGGTCGCTGCCTTCCGTGGTTTGTGTTCCGCCGGGCAAGGAGGACGCTAGGGGCCGTAGAGGCCAGATTCTGACCTAATTGACTGGAGAGGTGAGATTTCCATGATTCATTCCCTGCTCGCTCCCCAGACGCCTTCCAAGGACGCATCAGGCCCGGCCTCCTGAAAGGAGGGGGGCCTGACCTGGTGTTTCACCTGTCGGGGCGGCCGGATTTGAACCCACGACCTCTTCGTCCCGAAGCAACTTGGGCGGGCGCTTGAACTTGGGTTGGTGTGCTTCTCACCTGCGGCGACGGTCCACCGGTGCGCGTGCATGTCCGCCGCTGTTCGGCGGCGTTGTCACGCAGTCAGACACTCACTGTTGCTGCCCCGATTCCCGCTCAATCGGGCATACGGTGGATACGACGGAGTCGATAGGCGCGGATCTCGCCGTAGAGCACGGATGCCGCAAGTATGAAGAGCACGGTCTCTATGCTCGCTGACCATGGTTCAGGCACCCACCAGTGACCTATGACCGCACAGGCGGCGGAGATCGGCACGGCGAGGAAGTAGCTGCGCAGACGCACACGCAGCCGACGCACATCGTGCCGTGGTTCAACTGCCATGATGGCCCTCTGTCATCGCGGGGTGATGCCTGAGTGCAAGCGTATGCTGCCCACCTTTGCCCGGTAGGACAATGCTCCAGCAGGGACTCGGCGTTGGATCACGTATTGGCTCGTTCTTCCAGTTCTTGCCGGGGATCTTGGGGAGCTGGGCTTTCCTTGGTCGCGGACGGGCCTTCGGTGACCAAGCGGCTGATCTTCACCGGGCCGCGCGGGGGCATGTCTGGCGGACGTCGCTCAATGAGGAGGCCTGGAAGCGGGCCCTCGCCTCGGCCGGGGTGATCCCCAAGCGGAAGCCTGGCGGGTCTTACGCCGAATCTCGCGAGAACGGTATGCACGCGCTCCGCCACTTCTACGCCTCGCTGCTCCTGGACGCCGGAGAGAACATCAAGGCCCTCGCCGAGTACCTCGGCCACTCAGACCCTGGCCTGACCCTTCGCGTGTACGCGCACCTCATGCCGTCCAGCCAGGAGCGCACCCGCAAGGCCGTGGCCGCCGTCTTTGGCAGCGCAACGCCCGGTGCCTGAGACGGCTCAGGCACTTACGCTCCTGATCAGAAACGGGAGGGTGACTGTGCCTGTTTCTTCGGGAGTCGTTTGGCGGTGACTTCGGGAGTCACTCAAGGAGGTGTCGGCTTGATCAACGTTAATGACTTTTGATGTCACTCGGCGGCTCGCGTGCCGCAAGCGGCAGATGCACGGGCGAGCCGAGTTACCCCTGCTCCGCCAGCGCATCCTCCTCCAGTGATCACCACACAGTGCTACCACCGATTACGAGAGCCGTTGGCCTGGACGCACCCGCCGATCGCAGCCCAGGAGATCACTGACACTGCTTCCAGGCCAGGTGGTACACGGTTTTGGTTTTGATCCCGCCGTCCGTCGAGTCCATCTCCATGAAGCTGGTGGCGCTCGGGCTCGAAGTGCCGCGCTCGACCCGCAGTTCAGTGTTGATGTTGAGGTTGCGCTCCTCCCCGCAGGGGGCGAAGACCCGGGCGGCGACGTCCACGGTGTCGGTCGTCTGCCAGTTGCCGTTGAACCCGCCCTTGAAGTGATGGGTCGAGTTGGTGGTGTGGGCGTTGCCCTGGAAGTGGTAGCTGGCCCGCTGGGTCCCGGACGCACCCGGCGCCAGTGACGCGAAGCCGTGGTAGCCGGCGGACACGATCGCGTAGGTGTGGCCACCGGGGACGTGCACGCGCAGGTTGAGCTGACAGTTCTTCTTCCGGTCGGTCGGCGCCGACCCGGGCCCCACCTGGGCGAGGTAGTTACTGTAGGTGACGGTGAAGGTGGTGTTGTCAGGGGACACGGTCACGGCGGCCGTCCCCGCCGGGCAGCCGGAACCGTTGACCGCCACGGTGTCGATGACGATCCGGTCCGGCGGCGGGGACGGGTTGCCGCCGAAGGCCGAGCCGAACAATGATGTGGCGACACCAGTCGCGGCCAGCGCACGGAGCACCATGGGCTTCCCTTCAATCGTCCACGGATCCAGGGCGGCCGTCGCTTTCCGAGCCCGACCCCCGGATTTCACGTGGGCATCGCACCACACGTTGCGTGTCCGCGTGCAGAAGGTGACGCTCCAGTCACTCAAACGGCCTTCAGGGTGGAGACCTCGTTCACCCACGCACGGGACAGAGCGGCGCGCGAGCTCGGATACACCGGCAGACTCAATCTGCTCTACCGCTACATCACCCAGGGGGCGCGCCGAGGGTGACAAGCCGGTGGCTCTCCACCAAGCGGTCATGGATGCGCTGGGTAGTGCGCCGCTGTTCGGGAGGAGCATCCAGGTCAGCCCGCAGCATGCCGTCGATCAGCGACTTGTAGGGATCGAGCCGGGACTGCTTCCTCCTTATTGCTCGTTGTTGAGCATTCGGATATTTCGCTGGGGGTCACGTTGCCTTGGATGCGGGCGAACGGCCAGCCCGTGACCAAACGCCTGATCTTCAGTGGGCCCAACGGCGGGCACGTCTGGCGTACGTCGCTGAACGAGGACCACTGGAAGCCCGCCCTCGCGAAGGTCGGCGTCATCCCGAAGGCCGAGAGCCGCGAGCACGCCGCCGCCCGCGAGCACGGCATGCACGCCCTGCGGCACTTCTACGCGTCCGTCCTCCTGGACGGACGCGAGAGCATCAAGGCCGTGAGCGAGTACCTCGGGCACTCCGACCCTGGCCTGACCCTGAAGGGCTCATGCCCAGTAGCCGGGACCGCGCCCGGAAGGCTCTCGGCCAGGCGCTCCGGCCGCAAGGCTCGGGGGACTGAGGGCCCACAGTGGGCCCGGGCCGTGAAAATGCCCCCGATCCGCACCATAAGCGCAGGTCGGGGGCATGATCACGCCACCTACTTCTTCTTGCCCTGGTTCTTCACGGCCTCGATGGCGGCCTTCGCCGCGTCCGGGTCGAGGTACGTGCCGCCCGGCTTGACCGGGCGGAAGTCGGCGTCCAGCTCGTAGGCGAGCGGGATGCCGGTCGGGATGTTCAGGCCCGCGATGTCGGCGTCGGAGATGCCGTCGAGGTGCTTGACCAGGGCGCGGAGGCTGTTGCCGTGGGCGGCGACCAGGACCGTGCGGCCGGCCAGGAGGTCCGGGACGATGCCGTCGTACCAGTACGGCAGCATGCGGACGACGACGTCCTTGAGGCACTCGGTGCGCGGGCGCAGCTCCGGCGGGATCGTCGCGTAGCGCGGGTCGTCGCTCTGGGAGAACTCGGTGCCGTCCTCCAGGGCGGGCGGCGGGGTGTCGTACGAGCGGCGCCAGAGCATGAACTGCTCCTCGCCGAACTCGGCGAGCGTCTGCGCCTTGTCCTTGCCCTGCAGGGCGCCGTAGTGGCGCTCGTTCAGCCGCCAGGAGCGGTGGACGGGGATCCAGTGGCGGTCCGCGGATTCCAGCGCGAGCTGCGCGGTGCGGATGGCGCGCTTCTGGAGGGAGGTGTGCAGGACGTCGGGGAGCAGGCCGGCGTCCTTGAGCAGCTCACCGCCGCGGACTGCTTCCTTCTCGCCCTTCTCGGTGAGGTTGACGTCCACCCAGCCGGTGAACAGGTTTTTCGCGTTCCATTCGCTCTCGCCGTGGCGGAGGAGGATCAGCTTGTACGGTGCGTCGGCCATGGCTCCGAGCGTAATCGACGCCGTACGGGCGCTGCGCGGCCGGTCACGGAGCGGACAGGCGCGGGGAGCAGGCGGGGATGGATGGGGGACGCGGGGCGGACGAGGGGGGTGTGACGGGCTCGGGGGCGTGACGATTGACGGGCGGCGTCAATTGAGTAGCGGACCGGAATCCGGGGTTCGTAATGTTCGGGTGACTGTCGGACCTCTTACCGATGGTGTCCGTTCTGTACTTCCCTGGGGGATTCCGTATGTCTGTCGCCGGTTTCAGACGGGCCGCACGTGAATCCGTGTCCGGTCTCCCCAGGGAGTTCTGGTGGCTGTGGACCAGCACGCTGGTCAACCGCCTCGGGGCGTTCGTCGCGACGTTCATGGCGCTCTACCTGACCCTGGACCGGGGCTACTCCGCCTCGTACGCCGGTCTGGTCGCGGCGCTGCACGGGCTCGGCGGGGTCGTCTCCTCGCTCGGGGCGGGGGTGATGACCGACCGGCTCGGCCGGCGGCCGACCATGCTCATCGCGCAGACCTCGACCGCCGTGTCCGTGGCCGTCCTCGGGTTCATGGTCCACCCGGTGGCGATCGCGGGCGTCGCCTTCGTCGTCGGCATGGCCAGCAACGCCTCGCGGCCCGCCGTGCAGGCCATGATGGCGGACATCGTCCGGCCCGAGGACCGGGTGCGGGCGTTCTCGCTCAACTACTGGGCGATCAACCTCGGCTTCGCCGTCTCCTCGGCCGGGGCCGGGTTCGTCGCCGAGTACAGCTATCTCGCCGGGTTCCTGGGCGAGGCCGCGATGACGCTGGCCTGCGCCTTCGTCGTCTTCATGAAGGTGCCCGAGTCGCGGCCCGAGAAGGCGGCGGCGGTGCCCGGCCGCGCGGTCGGCGGCGCGGACGAGGTCCGGCTCTCCACGGTGCTGCGTGACGGACGGTTCATGAGCGTCGTCGGGCTGTCCTTCGTGATCGCGCTGATCTTCCAGCAGGGGTACGTGGGGCTGCCGGTGGCCATGGGGGCGGACGGGTTCTCCAGCTCCGACTTCGGTACCGCCGTCGCCGTCAACGGGGTGCTGATCGTGGTGCTCCAGATCCCGGTCACCCGCTTCATCCAGCACCGCGATCCGCGCCGGCTGCTCGTCGTGTCGTCGCTGCTCGCGGGGTACGGGTTCGGGCTGACCGTGTTCGCCGGGTCCGTCGCCGTGTACGCGCTGACCATCTGCGTCTGGACGGTCGCCGAGATCGTCAACTCGCCGATCCAGACCGGGCTCGTGGTCCGGCTCTCGCCGGCCCAGGGCCGCGGCCGCTATCAAGGCATGTACACGATGTCCTGGTCCGCGGCGGCGTTGATCGCACCACTGATGTCGGGTGTGGTGATCGACCGCTTCGGCGCGGAGTGGCTGTGGGGCACCTGCGCCGTCCTGGGGACCGGGGCCGCGCTCGGGTACTGGCTGCTGATGCGGAATCTGCCGGGGGAGGACGGGGCGGCCTCCGGGGGCGGCAGCCGGGTGGCGGAGAGCGGCGGGGGCGAGGGGAGCGGTGTCCCCGCCGCCGGGGCCGGTGCCGAGCCTTCCGTCGAGCCGGCGGGCTGAGACCGAACGAGGCGGGCCGGGGCGAGGCTGAGCGAAACGGACTGGGATGGGACGGGACGGGCCGGGGCGGCAGCGCGACAACCGCCCGGCCGTCCCGGCCCGTCCCGCCCGCCTGCTCGCGGTTACGGGGCCGTGCTCGCCGCGCCGGCTGTCGCGGCCGGCGAGCCCCGCGCGGAGCAGCGAGCAGCCTGCTCCGCGCGGGGCGCCCTTCGGCTTCCGTGACGGCCGGTCAGCCGCAGCAGCCACCGCACTGGCACGGGGCCCCGGACTGGCAGCCGCATCCGCAGCCCGAGCCGCAGCCGCAGGCGCCGAGCACGGTCAGGTGCACCACGTCGGCGGGTGCCTCCTGCTGGGGGTCGGTCGTGGGGGAATCGGTCATGGTTCCTCCTCTGGACGTACGACAGGGCCGTACGCCACAGCGACGCGCGCACGACCGGGGCGTACGGACAAGACGTGCCGCCCCACCCCATTGCACGCCCACCCGGGCGGGCGCATCAACGGCGCACACGCGCAGAGACACATGTGCGACCGAATGCGACCGCGTACGCCCGGCAACCCTGCGTCACGGCCCCACGGTCTGGCGGCCTCATGTTCCCCACACGCCCCGACAGCCCCCCCATCCGCCACGACACTCGCACCCGCCCCGACAGCAGCCCCGCTACGCGCCCTCCACCGCCGCCTGCTGCTGCTGGATCTCGTCGGCGTGCTCACCCGTCACCAGGTAGACGACCCGCTTGGCGACCGACACCGCGTGGTCGGCGAAGCGCTCGTAGTAGCGGCCGAGCAGCGTCACGTCGACGGCCGTCTCGATGCCGTGCTTCCAGCGGTCGTCCATCAGGTGCTGGAACAGCGTGCGGTGCAGCAGGTCCATCTCGTCGTCGTCCTGCTCCAGCTGAAGCGCCAGATCGACGTCCTTGGTGATGATCACCTCGGCGGCCTTGGCCATCAGACGCTGCGCCAGCTGCCCCATCTCCAGAATGGTGGCGTGCAGGTCGTGCGGCACCGCCGATTCCGGGAACCGCAGCCGGGCCAGCTTGGCGACATGCTGGGCGAGGTCCCCGGAGCGCTCCAGGTCGGCGCTCATCCGCAGCGACGTGACCACGATCCGCAGATCCGTCGCCACGGGCTGCTGGCGCGCGAGCAGGGCGATGGCCCGCGCCTCCAGGTCGTGCTGGAGGTCGTCGACCTTCTGGTCCGCGGCGATCACGCTCTCCGCGAGCTTGAGATCGGCGTCGAGCATGGACGTCGTCGCCCGGCCGATCGCCGACCCGACGAGCCGGGCCATCTCGACCAGTCCCTCGCCGATCGAGTCGAGTTCCTCGTGGTAGGCGTCACGCATGGAAGTCCCTCTCCAGTCCTCTGTCTAAGGCCGGGGCCAGGTATGAACCCCACGCTGCCACCTTGGGCGGCGTACGCGTCGGGTTCCGGCCGACCAAGTGAACCAACCCTTGCCCCTCGGTGAACTCTGGGCGACGAGTGTTCGGATAGGCGCTCGGATGGCTGGGAGAGTCCTCCCGGACCCGCATAACCTTGACGTATGGACGTGAACGCGGCAGTCGCCGCAGCTGCGGCGATCGGCGGTGCGTGTACCGGCGTGATCGCCATGCTGGCGTTCCGCTGGAGCGAGCGCGACCAGAAGAAGCCGACGCGCACGTCCTTGCGGCCCGACAGCAACGCCCCCCTTCCTCCGGGGGTGGACACGGTCCTGTCCGTGCTCAGCTCCTCCGCGGTCGTGCTCGACGAGAGCGACAGCGTGGTCAAGGCCAGCTCCGCCGCCTATGCGCTGGGACTGGTCAGGGGCGGGAGGCTCGCCGTCGAGGCGATGCTGACCATGGCCCGCGACACCCGTCGTGACGGTGAGATACGCCAGGTCGAACTGGACCTTCCCCGGCGCGGTACGGGGCGCGGCGAGGCCCTCGCGGTCTCCGCCCGGGTAGCCCCGCTGGGCTCCCGGCTGGTGCTTCTGCTGGTCGAGGACCTCACCGAGGCCCGCCGTATCGAAGCGGTACGGCGGGACTTCGTCGCCAACGTCAGCCATGAGCTCAAGACCCCGGTCGGCGCGCTCTCGCTGCTCTCCGAGGCCGTGATGGACGCCTCCGACGACCCGGAGGCGGTGGAGCGGTTCGCGGGGCGGATGCAGATCGAGGCGACCAGGCTGACCAACCTCGTACAGGAGATCATCGACCTCTCCCGGGTGCAGAACGACGACCCGCTGGAGGACGCCGAGCCGGTCCGGGTGGACGAGCTGGTGGCCGAGGCCATCGACCGCTGCCGCCAGCAGGCCGGCTCGAAACAGATCACCATGGCGTCGGGCGGCACCGCGGAGCTCCGTATCTGGGGCAACCGCGGCCAGCTCGCCGCGGCGCTCGGCAATCTCGTCGAGAACGCCGTCAACTACAGCCCCGCCCGTACCCGAGTGGGCATCGCCGCCAGGCGGCTGTCCGTACCCGGCGGGGACCAGATCGAGATAGCCGTGACCGACCAGGGCATCGGCATCTCGGAGAAGGACCGCGAGCGGGTCTTCGAACGCTTCTACCGCGTCGACCCGGCCCGCTCACGGGCCACCGGTGGCACCGGCCTCGGCCTCGCCATCGTCAAGCACGTGGCCGCCTCGCACGGCGGGGAGGTCACGGTCTGGAGCTCGGAGGGCCAGGGCTCCACCTTCACCCTGCGGCTGCCCGAAGCGGGCTCCGTACGGGAACGCGACCGCAGCCCGGGCGGACCACTCATCGTCAACGGCGACGAGGGCCCCTACGGACCCGCTCACCCCGACACCCCCGAACCATTTCCTGCCCCGGAGGTCCTTCCGTGACCCGAGTGCTTGTCGTCGAGGATGAGGAATCCTTCAGCGACGCCCTGTCGTACATGCTCCGCAAGGAGGGCTTCGAAGTCGCCATCGCGGCGACGGGCCCGGACGGCCTCGACGAGTTCGAGCGCAACGGCGCCGATCTCGTGCTGCTCGACCTGATGCTGCCGGGCCTGCCCGGTACGGAGGTCTGCCGTCAGCTGCGCAGCCGTTCCAACGTCCCCGTGATCATGGTCACGGCCAAGGACAGCGAGATCGACAAGGTCGTCGGCCTGGAAATAGGAGCCGACGACTACGTCACCAAGCCGTTCTCCTCGCGGGAGCTCGTCGCCCGCATCCGCGCGGTGCTGCGCCGCCGCGGTGAGCCGGAGGAGGTCACGCCGGCCGCCCTGGAGGCGGGCCCGGTCCGGATGGACGTGGACCGCCACGTCGTCACGGTCTCCGGCGGCAAGGTCGACCTCCCGCTCAAGGAGTTCGACCTGCTGGAGATGCTGCTGCGCAACGCGGGCCGGGTCCTGACCCGCATGCAGCTGATCGACCGGGTCTGGGGCGCGGACTACGTGGGCGACACCAAGACCCTCGACGTCCACGTCAAGCGCCTGCGCGCCAAGATCGAGCCCGACCCGGGCGCGCCGCGCTTCCTGGTGACGGTGCGGGGCCTGGGGTACAAGTTCGAGCCGTAGGCCGGCCCGTACACGACGGCGGAGGGCGCCCCCCGAAAGGGAGGGCGCCCTCCGCCGTTCACGTGCCTGGGTACGCGCGTACCCGCGTAGGTCGGCCCGTCAGCCGGTCTGCGCCGAGGCGGACGCGGCGTCGGTCGGGGTGACCGCCTCGTCCGTGGAGCCGGAACCGGACTCGGCCCCGGGCTCGCCCGGCGTCCCCGGCGTCGCGGAGGCGGAACCGGAAGGCGTTGCGGGCGACGGCGCCACCGGCAACGAACTCGGGCCGAAGCCCGTGAAGTAGCTGGTCGCCGGAACGACGAGCGCGCCGAGCGGGATCTCCCCCGTCGAGCTGAACTTGAAGACGACGGCCTGCACATTGCCCGCCTGCGCGGCCTCGCGGCCCTTCTCGATCACGGCGGACGCGTTGCCCTTGCCGCCGAGGACCACCTTGCCGCCGGCCGGGACCACGACGGGCCCCGCGCCCCCGGCGGCGTGCAGCTGCACCGCGGCGCTCGTACCCGGCAGGGTGATGGCGTCCAGGGTCTGCTGCTTGGTGCCGTTGTTGAAGAGCGTCGCGGAGACGACGGCAGGGCCCTCGGCGTTGCGCTCGGGCTGGGTGATCACGTTCGCGTTCTGGATGCTGATGTCACCGGACCTGGCGGCAGCACTGTCCGGCCTGACCTTGAGCGTCGCTGCGTCATTGCCCGCACCGCACGCGGCGAGCGAGGCGATCGAGAACACGATGGCTGTGGCGGCGAGAGCGCCGTGTCGAAGGCTGCGGCTCACGGCGGCGGCAACTCCTTGATCGTTCGGACTGCGGACGGGAGGGGCGAGCGGCGTAAAGCCGCCCTAAGGGTCTGTCAGCGGCCTTAGGCTACCGAGCCGTCTCTCCCGCCCCGCACCCGACCCGCCCCTACGCGCTCCTTCGTGTTCCGGCACTCCCCGGGGCCGGTGCCGTTCGGGACCCGCCCCGGGGCCGGGGTTCCCGGAACGGGGCACCGCCGAACCATCCGAAACCATCGACACGTGCCGTTCGCATATCGCGGGTGATCAATTCATGGAGCGCGTCATGGAGCGCGTCATGGAGCGTGGCGCATTCCGTTCGCATTAACCGATCGCATCGGAGTGCTGATCAATATCCATTGATCAACCACACGTGCGTCCGAGCGGGTGATCGATCTCCGAACGGAGTACGTAAAGTTCATCATCCTGAACCAGGCAAAACGGGACGTTCAACCACTTCGGGGCCGGGTTCCGGTGTGTGTGACGTGCGTGTTTCGCCTCGCCCGTACAGCCGCTCCGACCTGCGAATACCGTCCCCCGTGAGCCTTCCGCAGCACGTACGTGTTGCTGTTGTCAAGCCCTGAGATATGCCCTGACCTGCGAAAACGCCATTCAGGAGAAGCTGTTCTCGTGTTACTCTTGATAGCCACGGAAGGGGTACCTGTCACATGACGTTCAAGGTTGGCGACACCGTGGTCTATCCCCATCACGGGGCCGCGCTGATCGAGGCTATCGAAACTCGCCAGATCAAAGGCGTGGACAAGACCTACTTGGTGCTCAAGGTCGCCCAGGGCGACTTGACGGTTCGTGTGCCGGCGGACAATGCGGAGTTCGTGGGCGTACGCGATGTGGTCGGGCAGGAGGGGCTGGACCGGGTCTTCGAAGTGCTGCGCGCACCGTATGCCGAAGAGCCGACGAACTGGTCCCGGCGCTACAAGGCAAATCTGGAGAAGCTCGCCTCCGGCGATGTCATCAAGGTCGCCGAAGTGGTTCGCGACCTGTGGCGTCGTGAGCGCGAGCGCGGACTCTCCGCAGGTGAGAAGCGGATGCTCGCCAAGGCTCGCCAGATTCTGGTGAGCGAGCTCGCTCTCGCGGAGAACACGAACGAGGACAAGGCCGAGGCTCTGCTCGACGAGGTACTCGCGTCCTGAACCGGCTCACGCCGACCGTAAATAATGTGCCGCGGTGCCCGCTGACAACCGTATTCACGGGATGTTGTCGGGCGCTGCGGCATGTTGGATTCGGCCACGGCATGGCCGGATTTCGCCCCGACTCACCGATGCGTTGGCTTCATCGGCAATCCCCCGGATACGTTGCTCGCGATCTTGCGCAGCCGATCCCGAGCGGCCGGTGCGGCGTGTCCGTCGTCGACCGGGTGTCACGGAAAGGGCCCGGTCGAGTCATGGCGTGGCGCCCGGCTCGCTTGTGGCCATACCCATGTCGGCCGTGGAAACAAACATGCCGAAGCTTCGGAGTGCAACCGATGTCTGATCAATCGCGTCCGTACCGCACAGCCGCCGTGATCCCCGCGGCCGGCCGCGGCGTGCGGCTCGGCCCGGGCGCCCCCAAGGCGCTCCGTGCGCTGGGCGGGACGCCCATGCTCATCCATGCGGTACGGGCCATGGCCGCGTCCCGTTCCGTTTCCCTGGTTGTCGTCGTGGCGCCGCCGGACGGCGCCCCCGAGGTCAAGAACCTGCTCGACGAGCACGCCCTGCCCGAGCGCACCGACTACCTCGTGGTGCCCGGTGGTGAGACCCGCCAGGAGTCGGTACGGCTCGGCCTCGACGCCCTGCCCGAGGGCATCACCACCGTCCTCGTCCACGACGCGGCGCGCCCGCTGGTGCCCGTCGACACCGTGGACGCGGTGATCGAGGCGGTACGGGACGGCGCGCCCGCCGTCGTGCCCGCGCTGCCGCTCGCCGACACCGTCAAGGAGGTCGAGCCGGGGGCGCCGGGGGAGCCGGAGCCGGTGCTCGGCACGCCCGTGCGGGCAAGGCTGCGCGCCGTACAGACCCCGCAGGGCTTCGACCGCGACACGCTGGTGCGCGCGCACGAGACCGTCGCGGTCAGCGGCGAGGGCGCCACGGACGACGCGGGCATGGTGGAGCGGCTCGGGGCGCCGGTCGTGGTCGTACCCGGGCACGAAGAGGCGTTCAAGGTGACCCGGCCGCTGGATCTGGTGCTGGCCGAGGCGGTACTCGCACGCAGGAGGGCGAACGATGGCTTCTGAGGAACGGACCGGGCCCGTGATCCCGCTCGTCGGGATCGGCACGGACATCCACGCCTTCGAAGAGGGCCGCGAACTGTGGTGCGCGGGGCTGCTGTGGGAGGGCGAGGGCCCCGGTCTGGCCGGGCACTCCGACGCCGATGTCGTCGCGCACGCCGCGTGCAACGCGCTCTTCTCCGCCGCCGGGCTCGGCGACCTCGGCCAGCACTTCGGCACCGGGCGGCCCGAGTGGTCCGGCGCCGCCGGGGTCACCCTGCTGACCGAGGCGGCGCGGATCGTGCGGGCCGAGGGCTTCGAGATCGGCAATGTCGCCGTGCAGGTCGTCGGCGTGCGGCCGAAGATCGGCAAGCGGCGCGACGAAGCGCAGCGGGTGCTGTCGGCCGCCGTGGGCGCGCCCGTCTCGCTCTCCGCCGCCACCTCCGACGGCCTCGGCTTCACCGGACGGGCCGAGGGCCTCGCCGGGATCGCGACCGCATTGGTCTACCGCACCGGCTGACCGCCGCGCTGCCGCTGCCGTGCTCACGCCCCGACGCCGTCGCCCCGCGCTGCCGCGGACCGCGAAGAACGCGACGGGGGCAGGAACGGGAAGCGGAAGCCGTGACGCGGGGTTGTCGTACGGGTAGGAGCACCACCGATGCCAACTGGAGGACGTACGCCATGACCGCCGCACTCTCCGCAGAACTCAAGGCGCTTCTCGGCACGCCCGTCTTCGTCACCGTCGCCACCATCCAGCCCGACGGCTCCCCGCAGGTCTCCCCGGTATGGGTGAAGCGGGACGGCGACGACCTGCTCATCTCGACGACGGTCGGCCGCCGCAAGGAGCAGAACCTGAGCCGCGACCCGCGTGTCTCCGTCGTCGTACAGCCCTTCGACGCCCCGTACACGTACGCCGAGATCCGCGGCACCGCCACACTCACCACCGAGGGCGGCCAGGCGCTCATCGACGAGCTGTCCGTGAAGTACACCGGCAAGAAGTACGCGGAATTCAACCCCACGGCCGGGGACGACGACGAGCGCGTCGTCGTCCGCATCACGCCCCGCAAGGTCGTCGGACGCATCTAGGAGGGTGCCCGGCGTCCCCGAACTTTTCCCCGCGATCCCCAAGGGGTCGCGGGGCACTGGTGCGCGCCCACTACCCTTGAGACGTGACTATTCGCCTGTACGACACCAGCGCCCGGCAGATCCGTGATTTCGTCCCGCTCACAGCGGGCTGTGTCTCGATCTACCTCTGTGGCGCTACCGTCCAGGCCGCCCCGCACATCGGGCACATCCGGTCCGGGCTGAACTTCGACATCATGCGCCGCTGGTTCGAGTACCGCGGCTACGACGTCACGTTCGTCCGGAACGTCACCGACATCGACGACAAGATCATCGCGAAGTCGGCCGAGCAGGGCCGCCCGTGGTGGGCCATCGGGTACGAGAACGAGCGCGCGTTCAACGCCGGATACGACGCACTCGGCTGCCTCCCGGTCACCTACGAACCGCGCGCGACCGGCCACATCCCCGAGATGATCGAGATGATGCGCGGCCTGATCGAACGCGGTCACGCCTACGCCGCCGACGGCAACGTCTACTTCGACGTGCGCTCCTTCCCCGGCTACCTGGAGCTCTCCAACCAGGACCTGGACGATCTGCGCCAGCCGTCCGGCGAGGGCGAGACCGGCAAGCGCGACCAGCGCGACTTCGCGATGTGGAAGGCGACCAAGCCCGGCGAGCCCAGCTGGGAGACCCCGTGGGGCCGCGGCCGGCCCGGCTGGCACCTGGAGTGCTCCGCCATGGCCCACAAGTACCTCGGCACCGCCTTCGACATCCACGGCGGCGGCATCGACCTGATCTTCCCGCACCACGAGAACGAGATCGCCCAGGCCAAGGCGTACGGCGACGAGTTCGCCAAGTACTGGGTGCACAACGGCTGGGTCACCATGTCCGGCGAGAAGATGTCGAAGTCGCTCGGCAACTCCGTGCTGGTCGGCGAGATGGTCAAGCACTGGCGCCCCATCGTGCTGCGCTACTACCTCGGCACCCCGCACTACCGGTCGATGATCGAGTACAGCGAGGAGGCCCTGCGCGAGGCCGAGTCCGCGTTCGCGCGGATCGAGGGCTTCATACAGCGCGTCTCCGAGAAGGCGGGCGAGACGGTCGAGCCCGCCACCGAGGTGCCGCCCGCGTTCGCCGAGGCGATGGACGACGACCTGGGCGTCCCGCAGGCGCTCGCGATCGTCCACACCACCGTCCGCCAGGGCAACTCCGCACTCGCCGCCGACGACAAGGAAGCCGCCGTCGCCCGGCTCGCGGAGGTCCGTGCGATGCTCGGTGTCCTCGGCCTCGACCCGCTCGACGAACACTGGGCGGGCGAGAGCGACCGCGGCGACGATCTGCACGGCGTCGTCGACACGCTCGTACGCCTCGTCCTGGACCAGCGGCAGTCGGCCCGCGAACGCAAGGACTGGCCCGCCGCCGACGCCATCCGCGACCAGCTCAACCAGTCCGGGCTCGTCATCGAGGACAGCCCGGCCGGACCACGGTGGACACTCGGCCCGCGCCAGTAGTCCCCCCATGTGCCGCCCGGCGATCCGGGCGGCACACTTCACTTATACGTACGCACGTCTGAGAAGCAACGAAACAGGTAGGTCATGGCCGGGAACAGCCAGCGCAGGAACCGCCGCACGTCCAACAAGAAGGGCGCGCAGGTCGGCAGCGGTGGGCAGCGACGCCGTGGCCTCGAAGGCAAGGGCCCGACGCCGCCCGCCTCCGCCCGCAAGGGACACAAGAAGAACCGCGTCGCCAACGCCCAGGCCAAGCAGGCCGCGGCCCGCCGCCCCGCCCCCCGGCGCGGCGGCGCCAAGGGCACGTCCGAGATGGTCGTCGGCCGCAACCCGGTCTACGAGGCTCTGCGCGACGGCGTCCCGGCGACGACCCTGTACGTCCAGCAGTACATCGACAACGACGAGCGGGTCCGCGAGGCGCTCCAGCTCGCCGGTGAGCGCGGCAACATCAACCTGATGGAGGCCCCGCGCCCCGAGCTGGACCGGATGACGAACGGCCTGAACCACCAGGGCCTCGTCCTCCAGGTCCCGCCGTACGAGTACGCGCACCCGGAGGACCTCACCGCCGCCGCGTACGACAAGGGCGAGGACCCCTTGATCGTCGCCCTCGACGGCGTCACCGACCCGCGCAACCTGGGCGCGATCGTCCGCTCCGTCTCCGCGTTCGGCGGCCACGGCGTGGTCGTGCCGGAGCGGCGCGCGGCCGGAATGACGGCGGGCGCCTGGAAGTCCTCCGCGGGCACGGCCGCCCGCACGCCGGTCTCCCGGGTGACGAACCTGACCCGCGCCCTGGAGGGCTACCAGAAGGCCGGCATCACCGTCGTCGGCCTCGCCGCGGACGGCGAGCACACCGTCGAGGACCTGGAGGCACTCGCCGGTCCCGTCGTCATCGTCATCGGCAGCGAGGGCAAGGGCCTCGGCCGCCTCGTCGGCGAGACCTGCGACTACCAGGTCCGCATCTCGATGCCGGGCGGCGCGGAGTCGCTGAACGCGGGTGTCGCGGCCGGGATCGTCCTCTACGAGGTCGCCCGGCGCCGGGCCTGACGTACACCCGGACGGGGGGCGGCCGACCGGGGCGCCCCCTGCCGGAGGCCATTGACGGGCCTCGGACACTTCGGGCCCGTCAAGGCAGTGTCCTAAACACACATCACACGGTTAGATGAGTGTGGACACCAGAACGCCTCGGTTCGACGAACAACCCGCCCTGAGCATGACCAAGGTGGACTGCGACCCCGCGCAGGTCATCGTCAACCACGCCAGCTTCCGGGTGCGGCTCGCCCCCGGCCAGCGCGCGCGGCTGCGCGGTCTGGCCTCCGTCGGCGTGCCCAGGATCCCCGCCATGAGCGGCGGCACCGGAGCGGCGCGCGGCAGGCGCTCGCCCGTCGTATGGAGCGGCAGGTCCGCCCCCGGCGACCCCGGCGCCACCGGACTCCTGCAGGCCGTACGGAACTCCACCGCGGGCCGCCCGGCCACCGCGCATGACCCCTACGACCCGTATGCGCCCCAACCCGCCCACACGGGACACGAGTTCGACGGCGGGCTCGGCACGGGCGGCACCCAGGTCATCGAGCGCCTCGAAGAGACCCGGCCCAACCCCGTTATCACCGCGCCCCGCCGGCCGGGCCGCCACGGCAACGGCCCCCTGCTGCCGCCCATGCGCCGGGCGGTCGGCGCCTACGACCCCGTCGACACCGGACCGTACGGCCGGGGCGCCCACGACCGGGACGACGCGTACGACGAGGACGACTACGGCGACGGCGCCGAGGCCCGGGGCCCGCGCCACGGCAACGACTCCGTGCGGCACGCGTACTACCCCGGCCACCGGATGAACCTCGGCGTCGTGCTGCTGCCCCTGCGGGTCTTCCTCGGCTTCATCTCGATCTACGCCGGCATGGGCAAGCTGTGCGACCCCGTCTACTTCGACGGCGGCGAGCGCGGCTCGATGGTCAAGTGGCTGACCTCGCTGCACCCCTGGACACTGGCCGAGCCGCTGCGCGACTTCGCGCTCTCGCACCCCGTCGGCGCCGGGCTGACCGTCGCCTTCCTCCAGGTCGTCGTCGGCATCCTCACCGTCCTCGGCCTCTGGCAGCGGGTCGCCGCCTCCTTCGGCACCCTCCTCTCCGCCGTCCTGCTGGTCACCGTCAGCTGGCGCGCCGTCGCCGCCTACGACGCGCCGGACATCATCTACCTCGCCGCCTGGAGCCCGCTGATCATCGCGGGCGCCCCCGTCTACTCCGTCGACGGACGCCTCGCCGGTGAGGCATGGCGCAGGCTCGGCCCGCGCTCGGCGATCTGGGACCTGCGCCGCCGGGTGCTCCGGCGGGGCGCCGTCGTCGCGACCGTCGTCGTCGGCCTCACCCTGCTCGTGGGCTCCATGCTCGGTGGCGCGGTCCGCTCCTCCGAGGTCGTCACCGTGCCCGGCCCGAACGGCAACCCGACCAACCAGCTGCCCGGCTCCCCGCTCCCGCAGGAGTCCCGCAGCGGCCGGGCCTCCCACGCGCCCGCCGGGCAGCGTCCCGCGCCCTCCCGCAGCGATGCCGCCGGCTCCCCCTCCGCCAAGGAGGCCACGCCCGCCGCGGGCTCCGTCCGCGAGTCGGGCCAGGCGGGGGCCGGTGCGGGACAGCCCAGCCAGACCCAGGGCACCGTCCAGCAGCCCCCGCAGCGCACGACCCCGCGGCAGCCCCCGTCCTTCAGCAGTTCCGGCCCCAGCTCCTCCGGCTCCACCGGCACCGGCGGTGGCCCCACGGGCGGCGGCGGTACGGACAACGGCGGCGGTTCCTCCGGCGGCTCTTCCGGCGGCTCCTCCGGAGGTTCCTCCGGGGGTTCCTCCGGCGGCGGGCAGAACCCCATCGGCGGCCTGCTCGGCTGAGGCCGGGTCGGCACACGACGAAGGGGCGGTCACCGGACACGTATCCGATGGCCGCCCCTTCGTCGCGTGCGTCTGCCGGGGCTCTCGCTACTGCAACTGCTACTTCCGACTGCTACTTCAGACTGCTACTTCTAGTGCCCGTCGAGCTCCTTGGCAGCCTCGGTCAGGTCCTTCGCCGTGTCGATGGCCCGCCAGTACGCCCCGTGCGGCAACGGGTACCCGGCCAGCCTGCGCTCGCGGGCCAGCCGCGGGAACGTCGTCCGCTCGTGGTCGCCCCGGTCCGGCAGCAGCGTCGTGAACGTCGGCGAGAAGACGTACACACCGGCGTTGATCAGATACGGGGACGGCGGCGACTCGATGAAGTCGGTGATGTGCCCGAACGCGTCCGTCTCCACGGCACCCCACGGGATCCGGGGACGGGCCAGGGCCAGGGTGGCGGTGGCGTCGCGCTCGGCGTGGAACGCGGCCATCTCGCGCAGCGAGAAGCGCGTCCAGATGTCGCCGTTGGTGGCGTACCAGGGCTCGCCCGGATCGGGCAGCCGGGCGGCGGCGTACTTCAGCCCGCCACCGCGGCCCAGGGGCTCGGACTCCACGACGGTCGTCACGCGCAGCGGCAGCACCGCCGAGGCCAGCCACTCCTGCAGCACCTCGGCCAGATGACCGCACGACACCACGGCGTCGGTCACGCCCTCGGCGGCCAGCCAGGAAAGCTGATGGCCGATGATCGGAGTCCCGGTGCCCGGGATCTCGACCATCGGCTTGGGGCGGTCGTCGGTGTACGGGCGCAGCCGTGATCCCTGGCCACCTGCCAGGATCACGGCCTGCGTCGGATACGTATGCATGCCAGGCACGATATGCCGTGCCCGGACCGGCCGGTCAGCTGAACTGGGCGACGCCCGAGGCGAACGACGTGTCGCAGACGGGACGCGAGAACCGGTGGGCGCGCGTCGGACCGTACTGCTCGACCGCCGCACGGCCCAGCGCCCTCGCGATCGACATGCAGTGCCGGGCGAGCGAGGGACGGGCCTCGACGGAACGCTGCAGGTCCGTCAGCGCGACACCCGGGTCCTTCGCCCGGAGCTCCAGCAGCAGCCGGTCCCGCAGGACGTCCTGCGGGGTGCGTGCCTTGGCGCGCTCCGATACGTCCTGAGCCGACGCGGCCAGGACCCGGGACTCGGAGTTGTGCGCTGCCCACGGCACGCTGGTGACGGCGAGGGTCCCGGAGAGGACCATCACGACGGGCAGTACGAAAGCGAGGGATCGGCCGATGCGGCGAGCGGTGTGGGTCACGCAGCGAGCGTAGCGGGCAGTGATGATTTGGCGACATTTCGTCACCCTTGCGGGGGATGGTTCGAGAGTGCTTTTCGAATCGCGTGTTGACGGACCGCGGTGAAATGCCCGGTGTGCCGAGGAATCCGGCGCCGTACGGATTCAAACCCGGACATGCCGTGCGGCGCGCGAACGGCCCCGCACGAAGAACGTGCGGGGCCGCTGCGATGCGTGTGCACGCGGGGTGCGGGACGTCAGTCGGTGAGACGCTCGCCCGTCGAGGTGGAGAAGACGTGCAGCTCGTCCGGACGCGGCACGACGTGCAGCTTGGTGCCCTTCTCCGGAACGGCGCGGCCGCCGACGCGGACGACCAGGTCCTTGTCCTCGCTGCCGACCCGCGCGGAGCCGTAGACGAAGCCGTCGGCGCCGAGCTCCTCGACGACGTTGACCGAGACGGCCAGACCGGCCGGGGCGTCGGCGCTGTCCTTCGAGAGGGACTTCGCGGCGGCGCCGCCGTGCTCGACGATGTCGAAGTGCTCGGGGCGGATGCCGACCGTGACGGTCGTGTCGCCCTTTTCCGCGGCGGCGGAGAGCGCCTCGCGGGAGACCGGGACGACGCTGTTGCCGAACTTCACGCCACCGTCGGTGATCGGGACCTCGACCAGGTTCATGGCCGGGGAGCCGATGAAGCCGGCCACGAAGAGGTTCGCCGGCTTGTCGTACATGTTGCGCGGCGAGTCGACCTGCTGGAGCAGACCGTCCTTGAGGACCGCGACACGGTCACCCATGGTCAGGGCCTCGACCTGGTCGTGCGTGACGTACACGGTCGTGATGCCCAGACGGCGCTGGAGCGAGGCGATCTGCGTACGGGTGGAGACACGCAGCTTGGCGTCGAGGTTCGACAGCGGCTCGTCCATGAGGAAGACCTGCGGCTCACGCACGATGGCGCGGCCCATCGCGACACGCTGACGCTGACCACCGGAGAGCGCCTTCGGCTTGCGGTCCAGGTACTCGGTGAGGTCCAGCATCTTGGCGGCCTCTTCGACCTTCGCCCGGATCGCCGTCTTGTTCACGCCGGCGATCTTGAGCGCGAAGCCCATGTTGTCCGCGACGGTCATGTGCGGGTAGAGCGCGTAGTTCTGGAACACCATGGCGATGTCCCGGTCCTTCGGGGGCAGGTGCGTGACGTCGCGGTCACCGATGCGGATCGCACCGCCGTTGACGTCCTCAAGACCCGCGAGCATGCGCAGGGAGGTCGACTTGCCACAACCGGAAGGACCGACGAGGACGAGGAACTCACCGTCCGCGATGTCGATCTCGAGCTGGTCCACGGCCGGCTTGGTGGAGCCGGGGTAGACGCGGGACGCCTTGTCGAACGTGACACTGGCCATGCTGAATCTTCTCCTCCACCGGCAGGAACGTGCCGGACGATCCGAGTAAGGGAGTGGTCTGGTCCACTTGGGTGAATCCTCAGCGACGCTACCTGGCCACTTGAAATCTGTCAGTAGTTCGGGGGACGCGAAATTTCCTATCCGTAACGGTGAACTGGCAGAGCACCCCACTTTTGACCCTGCGCCCTGGGCAGAGCACCGGATTTTGGCCCGATGCCCACACGTGGCACTTCCTGCTTCAACGCCCACCGCCGCCCCGACACACCCCTGAGAGGCGCGCCCGACCGGTCTTACATGGGCTCCACAGGCAGGACGGCCGACGGCCCGTCGGTCCGAACCACCTCTTACGCAGCCAGCAGCACGTCTGCCAGCTCCGACGCTTTGATCACCGGCGGCGACACCCGCCCCGGCGGCAGCGCCGAAGCCACCAGCCAGTACAGCCTCATCCCCTCATCCCGGAGATTGCGCGCCGCATTCACATCCCGATCGTGCGCCACACCGCACTCCGCGCACGTCCACTCCCGCACCGACACATCGAGTGACGGGCCCTTCGCATGGCAGGCCGAGCACCGGCGCGTCGACGGAAAGAACCGGTCCACGATCACCAGCGTCCGCCTGTACCACGCGCACTTGTAACGCAGCTGCCGCAGCAGCTCACCCACGCCGCATCGATGATCGACTGGCTCAGGCGGGCCTTCCGCCGACGCCCCTTCCCGGCCGACGACCGCAACAGATTCGCAATGGCCAGATCCTCCACCACAAGCACTTGGTTCTCGCGCACGAGGCGGGTGGTCAACTGGTTCAGCATGTCCCTGCGTACATCGCTGATCAGCGCATACAGCCGAGCAATACGCTCCCGGGCTTTCGCCCGGTTCTTCGAGCCCCTTTTCTTGCGATGCAGCCCCCGCTGCAGCCGCGCCAGCTCCTTCTCGTACTTCCTGAGCAGCCGCGGATGGTCCACCTTCGTGTCGTCGTCCAACGTCACCAATGCCGCCAGACCCAGATCGATCCCCACTGCCTTCGGTGCGCGTCCATCCGGCACAAACACCGCAGGCAAGGGCTGGATCCGCTCCTCCACCAGCACCGAGACGAAATAGCGTCCCGCCCGGTCCCGCGTCACCGACAGTTTCACCGGCTCGACTCCGGCCGGCAGCGGACGCGACCATCGCACATCCAACGGCTCCGACTGCTTGGCCAGTGTCACCAGACCCGTCCCGGGCCGCTCCGGGTCCTCCACCCACCGGAAGCCCGTCCGGACGTAGGTCGCCGAATAAGCGGTAGCGGTACACCCGCTGCTGCGTGCCTGGCTCCTTGGCCCGGCTCTTCATCGCGGTCGACGCCCGACCGTGGTGCTTCTTACGGTCGGCAATGCCGAGGGCCTCGCGCTTGATGCGCTTGGCCTCGTCGCCCGTTACTCGTATCGGCTCTTCCGTAGCGTTTGTCACGGCTTCTCCCCAACCCGACTGTCCGATATGCGGAACAGTGCGTCAGTCCTCTTAACGCACGGGTGCTCGGATGGTCACGGTCTCAGCGGAACTTCGTGGATCGGAGCGCGAGCGGCTGTGTAGAGTGAGGGAACTTGCGCGCGCGGCTTTGGCGTGCGCGGTGCCGCCTTAGCTCAGTTGGCAGAGCAGGATACTTGTAATGTTCAGGTCGTCGGTTCGATTCCGACAGGCGGCTCAAGTTCCCAGGTCAGCGCCTTGCTGGCCTGGGATTTTTTTTGCCTCCTGGTCGAGGCGCTCGCCCCTCCGGTTGCTCTCGCGGTGCTGCTCTGCGCTCTTGGGACTTCATGGGTGCGACACCCCTCCCCATGCTTGTGGAGACGCTGGGCGGGATCTCTGGCTTTTCGGTTGGGCCGGGGCGGACCGGCCGGAGCCTGCCGTGGCGTTGGGCTGCTCGCCCGGTACGGGCCCCGTCGTGCCGAGGCGTGCCCCGAAGGCGCCGCCGGCTCCCGTCACGGCCGGTCGGCCTTCGGTACGTGGTGTGTCCGGGCCCGTCTCCGCGAACTCCGGCGAGAGAATGTCGGGCATCTCCTGGGCGGTTGCCATGGCGCTCCCTCGGTCAGTGGTCCGAGCCGTCAGCAGGGTGGTTGACGGTGGGCAGGCGGTGCAGGTCCGGCGCCCCACCGGCCGGAGATGCCTTGGCATGATGGGTCCGGTCGGTCGGCCGTCGGCCCACCGGATTACCGAGCACGAGGGAGCCGCTGTGGCGCGCCATCTGATCGTCGTTGACCCGGCAGGGTCGGGCGACCACCGCACCATCGGCGAGGCGCTGACCGCGGCGCGCGGGGGCTCGGTGATCAGCGTCAGGGCCGGGCGGTACGAGGAGAACCTCGTGGTGACGAAGCTGGTCACGGTCGTCGCCCACGAGCCGGGTTCCGCGGTCGAGATCGCACCGCGCAGCGGCAGCGCGGTGCAGGTGCTCGCGGAGGCCGTCAAGCTCTCCGGGCTGCGGCTGATGGCGGGCGGGGGCGGGGACGAGGACGAACCGGTGGTGGACGTGCCGCGCGGTCAGGCCGCCTTGGAGGACTGCGAGGTGTACGGCAACTCCTGGGCCGCGGTGCTCTCGCGCGACGAGGGTTCGCTCGCCATCCGCGACACCACCGTCAGCAATCCGGCGGGCGCCGGGATCGTGGACCTGTCGTCGCGGACCAGCGTCGTCGAGCACTGCGTCCTGCAGCGGCTGGGCAGTTCGGGGATCGTGCTCGGCGAGGACGCGTCCACCGAGGTGCGCGGCTGCACCGTGCGGGACGCCGGGGGCAACGGCGTACTCGCCAACGGGCGGGCGCGCGGCAGCTTCACGGACGTCACGGTGGAGCGGACCGTGAAGCCCGGTGTCGCCGTGGAGGAGAACGCCACGACGCGGTTCACCGATGTACGGGTCGAGGACTGTGTGATCGGCTTCCACATATCGACGGCCGCGCAGACGGTACTGACCGACTGCGCGGCCATCGGCTCCACGACCCACGGCGTCACCCTCTCCGGCGCGACCGACCCCGAGCTGAACCGGATCCGGATCGACCGTCCGGGCGGTCACGGCATCGCCGTCACCGGGCGCTCCCGGGGCACGGTCGTCGATGCGCGGATCAGCGGGGCCCGTTCGGCCGGGCTGCTCGTGCAGGACGGATCGTCGACGACCGTGCTCCGTACGGAGATCGTCGATGGCGCGGCGGACGGCGTCCTCCTCACCGGCGGCTGCACCGCCCGCCTCGACCGGGTCACCGTGACCGCCGTCGCGGGGCACGGCATCGTCGTCGCGGAGGGCGCCGACCCGGTGCTGCGGCGGGTCGAGGTGACGGACACCGGCGGGCACGGCATCGAGCTGCGCGGCGGGGCGCGCGGGAAGATCGAGGCGTCCGCGGTGACCGCGGCGGGCGGCTGCGGGGTCCGGGTCGACGGCGCCCGACCGGCTCTGCAGGGCACGGCCGTACGGTCCGCCGCGCGGGCCGGGGTGTCGGTCCTGGCGGGCGGCGTCCTCATGCTGGTCGACTGCGAGGTCGAAGGACCGGGCGGCGACGGGCTGGAAGTGGACGGTTCCGAGGCCGAGTTGACGGCGGTACGGGTCCGGGTGCGGGCTGCCGGACGGCATGGTGCGAGCATCGGGGCGGAGGCGACGGCCGAGCTGACCGAATGCGTCCTGACGGCGGGCGGCGGGGACGGGCTGCGGACCGTGAGCCGGCTGCGGGTGCGCGCCGCGGGGTGCACCATCACCGGCAACAAGGGCGCGGGTGTGCGCCGTACATCCACCGAGGGCGAGCTGGTGCTCGACCGGCTGACCAGCGAGGAGAACGGCGAGCCCGACATCACGGGCGACGCCGACGCCCCGGACGGCGCCCCCGGCGACCCGCGCGGGCCGCTCGCCCGGCTGGACGAACTGGTCGGGCTGCGTGCCGTCAAGGAGCAGGTCGCCACCCTGGTCAATCTCAACCGGCTGGCCCGGCGCCGCCGCGACGCGGGCCTCCCGGTCCCGGCCACCGCCCGCCACCTGGTGTTCGCGGGCCCGCCCGGCACCGGCAAGACCAGTGTCGCGCGGCTGTACGGGAGCATCCTCGCCGCCCTGGGTGTGCTGCGCTCCGGGCATCTGGTGGAGGTGGCCCGCGCCGATCTGGTCGCGAAGGTGGTCGGCGGCACCGCCATGAAGACCACCGAGGTCTTCGAACAGGCCATGGGTGGTGTGCTGTTCATCGACGAGGCGTACGCGCTCACCCAGGGCGGCGGGTCGTCCGGTGCCGACTTCGGGCGGGAGGCGGTCGACACCCTGGTGAAGCTGATGGAGGACCACCGGGACGACGTCGTCGTGATCGCGGCGGGCTACTCGTCCGAGATGCACACCTTCCTGGCGTCCAACCCCGGGCTGGCCTCGCGTTTCAACCGTACCGTCGAGTTCGAGAACTACACGGTCCCCGAGCTGATCACCATCGTGCGCAAGCAGTGCGAGCAGAATCGCTACACGCTGGGCGAGGACACCGAGCGGGCGCTGGCCGTGCACTTCGGGCGGATGCACAAGGACGCCTCGTTCGGCAACGCGCGCGCCGCCCGCAAGGTCTTCGAGGAGCTGATCGACCGGCAGGCGCTGCGGCTCGCCGAGATGCCGGAGGTCTCCGAGGACGATCTGACGACGCTGCTTCCCTCGGACGTCGGCGAGCAGGCGGCGGCAGCCATCGGCGCGGGTGAGGGCGAGCCCACGGACACCACCCGGCTCGACGCGATCATGGCCGAACTGGGCGCGCTGGTCGGCCTGGAGGAAGCCAAGTCGCAGGTGCAGGACCTGGTCAACCTGCTGGCGACGGCCCGCAGACGCCGGGCGGCCGGACTGCCCGCGCCGTCGGTCGGCCACCACCTGGTCTTCGCGGGCCCGCCCGGCACGGGCAAAACCTCGGTGGCCCGGCTGTACGGCGAACTGCTGGGCGCCATGGGGGTGTTGCCCCGTGGCCAGCTGGTGGAGGTGGCACGGGCCGACCTGGTGGGCCGTTACGTCGGGCACACGGCGCAGCTCACCCAGGAGGTCTTCGCGCGGGCGCGGGGCGGGGTGCTGTTCGTCGACGAGGCGTACGCGCTGACCCCGGCGGGCGGTTCGGGCGCGGACTTCGGACAGGAGGCTGTCGACACTCTGGTGAAGCTGATGGAGGACCACCGGGACGACACGGCGGTGGTGGTGGCGGGCTACGAACGGGAGATGGACCGTTTCCTCGCGTCGAACCCCGGGCTGGGCTCGCGGTTCTCGCGCCGGGTGACGTTCGGCTCGTACTCGGCGGAACATCTGGTGGAGATCGTCCGGCGGCAGTGCGAACGCGACGGGTACGACTGCGCACCGGAGACGGTGGAGTTGCTCGCCCGGTACTTCGAAGAGGTACCGCGCGACGAGAACTTCGGCAACGCGCGGTTCGCACGGCGGGTGCTGGAGTCGATGATGACCCGGCAGGCCGGGCGGCTGAGCAGGATGCCGGAGGCCGGGCCGCAGGAACTGCGGATGCTGCTGCCCGAGGACCTGGTGGTCCCTTCGGACCTGTCCGGCGGGTGAGGTACGGGGCTGGGGTGGCGGCCCAACAGGTCATAGGATCACGGCCATGCAGCCCCGCACCGCACTGCTCCCGGCCGCCGCCCTCGCCCTCCTCGTGAGCGTTTCGGCAGCCGGCCCCGCCGAGGCCGCGGACAGTCCCAGCCTCCCCGCCGTCAGCGCCGCTCCGCCCGACGACGGCAGTTGTGTCAAGCCGTCCACGAAGCACTCCGATCTCACTCCGTGGCCGCAGCGGTTCATTGCGCCGTCCCGGGCCTGGCCGTTGTCCCGGGGCGCGGGTGTCACCGTCGCCGTGGTCGACACCGGGGTCGATGCCGCGCGGACACCTGCGCTCGCCGGGCGGGTGAAGGCCGGGCCCGATGTCGCCTCGGGCGGGACCGCCGGGAAGGACTGCACCGGACACGGGACCTTCGTGGCGGGGATCATCGCGGCCGGGCAGAAGCCCGGAGTCGGCTTCGCGGGGGTCGCGCCCGACGCACTGATCCTGGCGGTCCGGGTGACCGCCAAGGACGGGTCGGTGACCGCCGACCGGGTGGCGGCCGGGATCCGGGCCGCGGTGGCCGGCGGGGCTCGGGTGGTGGACGTGCCCCTCGCGCTGGACCGCGGCAGTGCTTCGCTCACCTCGGCCGTACGGGACGCGGTGAGCCACGATGTGCTCGTGGTGGCCCCGGCGTACGGGAGTCCCACCTCGCCGGGGGACGCGGCCCCGGCCGCCTATCCGGCGGCGCTGCCCGGTGTGCTGGCTGTCGCCGGGCTGGCTCCCGGGGGCGGCCCCGACCAGAAGGCCGCGCCCGCGACGGCCCCCGACATCGCCGCGCCGGGCACGAGTGTCATGAGCATCGGGCCGGGCGGCACCGGGCACTTCAGCGGCAGCGGGGCCGATCTGGCGACCGGGTTCGTGGCGGGTACGGCCGCGCTGGTGGACGGATACCGTCCCGGCCTGACCGTCCAGCAGCTCACGGACCGGCTGACGTCGACGGCGTACCCGGGTGCCGGGAGCCGCGCGCTGACGGGTGCCGGGACGGTCGATCCGGCGGGTGCGGTGACGGCCGTGCTGCCCACGTCGGCACCCCGCCCCGCGCGGCCCGGTCCTGCCCCGCAGCTCGCGGCAAGTACCGGAGACAGCGCCCATGCGGGCGCGGTCGCGGTGGCCGGAGGCGCGGCGGGCATCGTCGCGCTGACGGCCTTCTTCGCGGTGGTGCTCCCGCGCGCCCGCCGCCGGGGCTGGCGCCCCGGGGTCTGATCCGGGGCTCGGGACTCCGGAACGACGGGGCCCCGGAGCCGCGGAGCGTGGGACCCCGAGGACCACAGAGCCGGGACCACAGAGCCGGGACCACAGAGCCGGGACCACAGGATCCCGGGCCCTGTGGTCCCGGAGGGCTTACTCCGTTTCCGTCCCCACTGCCTCCTCCGCCTCCTCTGCCTCTTCACCGCGCAGCGCCGTCTGCACCTGCACCGTGTTGCGGCGCGTGATGTACAGACCGCGTCCGGGCGGGAGTAGACGGGGCTTCGTACCGGCGATGATCTGGCCCTCGGTGGGCGGGCAGGACAGTTGCAGGACCGGGGTGTTGGCCTCGACGAGCCGGCGCAGCAGCTGGTCCGACATCATCGAGCGGGACGCGCCGTTGGCGCTGCGAGCCACGATCACGTGCAGACCCACCTCGGTGCCCTGCGCGAGATACGGAAGCAGCGGGGCGAACGGGTCGGGACCGCCGCTGCCGATCAGCTCGTAGTCGTCCACGACCACGAACAGCCGCGGCCCCTTCCACCAGTCGCGCCGCTTCAGCCGCTCCGGTGAGATCTCCGGCCCCGGCACCCGGTCGGCCATGGCGCGGGCGGAGCCGCTGACCATCTCCTGGAGCTGGGCCGGGCCGACCGCGTACCCGAGGCGGTAGGGCTCCGGTACGGCTCCGGCCAGGCGGCGACGGTAGTCGGTGACCATGACGCGGGCCTCGCTGGGCCCGTAGCGCCGGGTGACGGCTTCGCAGACCATGGCCAGCAGGTTGGTCTTGCCCGACTCGGCGTCGCCGACCACGACCAGGTGCGGGTTCTCCTCGAAGTCGTGGTGGAAGGTGTCCAGTTGGACGTCCCGCAGGCCGATCGGGACGCGCAGGTCGCCGTCCGGCTCGGGCAGTTCGGACGCGGGCAGGGTGAGCGGCAGCATCCGTACGGGCGGGGCCTTGGGCCCGTCCCACTCGGCGGCCGTCTCGCGGACCAGCGCGTCCACGCCGTCCGAGAGGGTGTCGACCGAAGGGTCCCCGTCGATACGGGGCAGTGCGGCCAGGAAATGCAGCCGCTCGTCGGTGAGCCCCCGGCCGGGGATCTTCGGTACGGTTGCCGCCGCCCGCATGTTGATCGCGGAGTCGACCGGGTCGCCGAGCCGCAGTTCGAAGCGAGTGCCGAGCTGGTCGCGCAGGGCGCTGCCGACCTCGCCCCAGCGGGTTGCGGCGATGATCAGGTGGACGCCGAAGTTGAGCCCGCGGGACGCGATGAGGGTGAAGGTGGGCACCAGGTCCATGAAGTCCTGGCGGATCGTGTTCCAGCCGTCCACGACGAGGAAGACGTCGCCGTACGGGTCGTCGGCGAACTCACCGGCCGCGCGCTTGCGCCGGAAGTCGGCCATGGAGCCCAGGCCGCGGTCGGCGAACTGCCGCTCGCGGCGAGCGATCAGCGCGGTGATCTCGGCAACGGTACGGAGCAGCCGGTCCGGGTCGAGGCGTCCGGTGACGCCGCCGACGTGCGGGAGGCCACAGAGCGCGGAGAGCGCGCCGCCGCCCAGGTCCAGGCAGTAGAACTGCACCTCGCGCGGGGTGTGGGTGCGGGCGATGGCGGTGACGAGCGTACGCACGAGGGTGCTCTTGCCGCTCTGCGGTCCGCCCGCGATGCCGACGTGGCCGCCCGCCCCCGACAGGTCGGCGGTCAGCTCGTCGCGCCGCTGGTCGAACGGCCGGTCCACGATGCCGACCGGCACGGTGAGCGGGCGGCGTGGCGTCGCCGAGCCGGGCGGGGGCAGCAGCAGGTCGAGCGTGGGCGGCTCGGTGAGCGGGGGCAGCCACACCTGATGGGCGTGCGGGCCGGAGCTCTCCAGCCGCTCGACGGCGATGGTGAGCAGGCTGGCGGCAGCGGCCTCCTCGGTCGGACCGGCTTCCGGCGTGGCCACATCGGGCTCGGTCTGCGGCAGTTGCCGCGGCGGCACCCAGCCCGCGTGGAACGGCACGACCTGCCCGGCGACGACCGCCTGGCGCACTGCGGGGCGGACCACTCGGTAGGGACCGGAGACGAAGGCGGCCTTGAACCGGGTGAGCGTGCCGACGTCGTTCTTCAGCAGGCCGCTTCCGGGCTGCGGAGGCAGCTCGTACGCGTCCGGGACACCGAGCACACCGCGGCTCTCCATCGCGGAGAAGGTCCGCAGCCCCACCCGGTAGGAGAGATGGGACTCCAGCTGGTGGATACGGCCTTCGTCGAGCCGCTGCGAGGCGAGCAGCAGATGCACGCCGAGGCTCCGGCCGAGCCGTCCGATCATGACGAACAGGTCGAGGAAGTCCCGGTGGGCGGCGAGGAGTTCACTGAACTCGTCGACGACGACGAAGAGGGTGGGCAGCGGTGCGAGGTCGGCGCCGCCTTCGCGGGCCTTCTCGTACTCCAGCACCGAGGCGTAGTTGCCCGCCCTGCGCAGCAGCTCCTGGCGGCGCATCAGTTCACCGTGCAGGGCGTCCCGCATGCGCTCCACGAGCGCCGTCTCGTCGGCGAGGTTGGTGATGACGGCGGAGGTGTGGGGCAGCCGATCGAGGCCGAGGAAGGTCGCGCCGCCCTTGAAGTCGACGAGTACGAAGTTGAGCGTCTCGGACGAGTGGGTGAGCGCGAGACCGAGCACCAGGGTGCGCAGCAGCTCCGACTTGCCCGATCCGGTGGCGCCGATGAGCATGCCGTGCGGGCCCATCCCGCCCTGCGCCGACTCCTTGATGTCCAGGGTCACCTGGCTGCCGTCGGCGGCGAGACCGATGGGGACCCGCAGTCGGTCGCCGGGCGCGCGCCGTTCGTGCAGCTTGGTGAAGTCGGCGGAGTGCAGATCGTGGATGCCGAGCAGACCGGTCAGCTCCATGTCCTCCTGGAGCGGCTGCTCGGAGCGGGCGGTGATGCCCAGCCGGAAGGGGGCCACGGCGGAGGCCAGGGCGCGGGCGGCGTGCGGGCCCAGGGTCTCGGGGCGGCCCACGGAGGTCTCGGAGGACTTGCCGTCCGGGTCGGTGGTGACCATCGAGAGGTCGTCGGGGGTGACCCGGAAGCGGAGTGTGCCGCGTGCGGGGGCGGCGTCGAGGGCCCCGCGTACGTCGATGACCAGGGCGTTGCGGTAGCCGGGCCCGGCGATGCGCGCCCCGGCGGGCACCGCGGCGGTGTCCAGGACGATGACCGTGTACGGCTCGTCGCGGCTCGGCTCGGAGCCCGGCTCGAACGGCGGACGCCCGCCGAACTCCTCGCCCAGCAGTGGCTCCAGCTCGGAGACGGCCTCGGCGACGAGGCGGGCGGCGCCCGCACCGTCGGTGTCGGACGGGTGCTGGGCGTGCGGCAGCCACTTCACCCACTCCCAGCCGGGGAGCGCGCCGCCGTCGGCGACGACCACAAGGGCCAGGTCCTCCGGGGCGTGCAGGACGGCGAGCTGGGCGACCGCGGCGCGGGCGGCGCCGCGGGCCGCCTCCAGGTTCCGTTCGGCCGGGGTGGCGGTGGCCCCCTCGGGCACTGCCTCCTGCGTGTCCGGGCCGCCGGACAGCAGGACCACCCGGGCGAAGGAGCGCAGCCGGACCGCGATCGGCTGCCCCGGCACCGTCGAGTACGCGCGGATGAAGCGGCGCAGCGCGTGCGCGCAGAGCGGTTCGAGGTCCTCGACGGGCTTGGTGGAGAGGGGGTTGAGGGTGAGCGCGAGCTGACGGGTGCCGGTGGCGACCCGGATCTCGGCGAAGTCCTCATGGGTGGTGCGGCGCTCCCACAGCCGTCCGCTGCGCGCCAGGGAGACGAGCGAGCCGGGCTCGGGGTGGTGCCAGGCGTCGGCGCGCCGCTGCTCGTCGATGGCCTTGCGGATACGGCGGCGGCTGGTGGCGAGGTAGCGCAGGTAATCGCGCCGTTCGCCGCGCAGCCGCCGTTTGCGGTCACCGGCGGCGCGGATGAACTGGCTGATCAGCATGCCGACGGCGGACAGCAGCATCATCCCGATGGCGACCCACATCAGGATGCCGCTGCTCTCGCCGGGCCTGATGAAGATCAGGACCATGCCGAGCGAGCTGAGCGCCATGGGCAGATAGGTGATGACGCCGCTCATGGCGCTCTGGGACTCGGGCAGCGCGGGTGGTTCCTGGAGGGTCAGCTCGCCCTGTGGCAGCTGCGGGCCCGGCCGGCGCGGCGGGCGCCGGAACGTGACGGTGCTCAAGAGGGCAGGGCCTTCCTGGTCCAAGGAGACAGGTGAATTACCCGCAGGTCAACGGGCGGACAAGAAACAGTTGTCCGTTGTGCCACAGGGCAATTTCATCAGCCACCCACCATTGCTGGCCAGGTGGTTGATCCGATGATCGGTTCGAACTCACGATAGTGTTCGCCCCGTTCCCGGGTCGACCCGCACCCACGGACGGGAGAGAATCGAAACGCCGTGAGCGACACCACCGTCGGATTGTGCCGAATAGCTGTAAGAGCGCCTGAAAATTCCTATGAGTTGGGCGTCCCGGTCGACGTGCCGCTCGCCGATCTCATCCCCGTCCTGGTCGAGTACGCCGGCGGTGAACTGCATGAGCAGGGCGCCGCCCACGGCGGCTGGACCCTCCAGCGACTGGGCGCCGCGCCGCTCGACGAGGAGGGAACCCCGCAGTCGCTCGAGTTGCGCGACGGCGAGACGCTGTATCTGCGGGCCCGTCACGAGGCGTTGCCCGAGGTCGACTTCGACGATCTGGTCGATGGCATCGGAGAGACGCTGCGGGCCCGCCCCGACACCTGGCGCCCCGCGCTGAGCAGACGGCTACTGATCGGCCTTGCCGTGGCCGGGCTGGCCGCGGCCCTGTTCACCGTCGCGCTGCCCGGCCCCACCGGCTGGCGGGCGGGCGCGGCTGCCGTGCTCGCCGTACTGCTGCTCGCCGGGGCCACGGCCGCGTCGCGCGCCGTCGGGGACGCGGGGGCGGGCGCGGCTCTCGGGCTGATGGCGGTGCCGCATCTGGCCCTGGCCGGAGCACTGTTGCCCACCGCCGGGCACGGTGAGGACGTGTTCGGCCCCCGGTTGCTGGCGGGCGGAGCGGCGGCAGCCGGCGCCGCGGTCCTCGCGCTGGCCGCGGTCGGCGCGTTCGCTCCACTGTTCCTCGGCGCCTTCGCCGTCGCCCTGTTCGCGGCGGTCGGCGGCCTGGTCTGCGCGGGCGGAGTGCCGCTGTCGCACACCGCCGGATACCTCGCGGTGGGCGCGGTCGCCACCGGGAGTTTCGTACCGGGTCTCGCCTTCCGCCTGGCGGGGCTGCGGCTCCCACCACTGCCGTCCAGCGCCGACGAACTCCAGGAGGGCATCGAGCCCTTCGAGGCCGAGCGGGTCCGGGTGCGTGCCCGGTCCGCCGACGCGTACGCCACCGGTTGCTCCGCCGCACTCGGACTGGTCCTCGCGGGTTGTGTGACGGCGCTGCTCACCGGGCCCGACTCCGACGGCTGGCCCGCGCCGGTCCTCGCGGTGGCGCTCGGCGTACTGCTGCTGCTGCACACCCGGACCGTCGGCGGTGCCCTGCAGCGCCTGGCCCTGGCACTGCCGGGGGCGTACGCCCTGGTGCTCGCCGCCTGCACGGACGCGGCCGGGACCGGCATGCCCGGCCGGCTGGAGGTCACCGGGTTCCTGACGGCCGCGGCAGCGGTCACGGTGATTGCCGCCTGGACCGTGCCCGGCCGCAGGCTGGTCCCGTACTGGGGCCGCGCGGCCGACATCCTGCACAGCCTGACCGCACTCGTGCTGCTGCCGCTCGCGCTGCTGCTGGCCGGGGTGTTCGGCACGCTGCGAGGCATCTGGGGCTGACCGGCCCCGGGAACCGGCCGCCCGGTTACCAGCAGCGCGACAGGGCAGGTCCGGGGCCGGTTCCCCGGTGATCCAGTGAGCCCGTGAGCGCACCGAGCACGGTCAGCACGCTCACATTCAGCACACTCACGGCCAGCACACTGAGGAAGCAGTGAGGAACTCCCATGCAGTCCAGGCGTGACCAGGTCCAGGCCCACATGTTCGTCATGGGCCGGCTCTCCTCCAGCATGCAGCGCGCCGAGCCGGATGCGCCGGACACCCCGACCGCCCGTACCTGGCGCGGCATCATGTGGGGCCTGCTGGTCGCCGCCCTCGCCGCGGTGGTCACGACGCTGTACGGGCTGATCTCGCCCGGCGGCGCGACTTCCTGGCGCACCGACGGCGCGCTGGTGGTGGTGAAGGACTCGGGGGCCCGGTACCTCTACGTCGGCGGCACGCTGCACCCCGTACTGAACGAGGCGTCGGCGCGGCTGCTGGCCGGGGACAAGCTCTCCGTCCAGCAGGTCGCCGCCGCCTCCCTCGGGGACACCCCGCGCGGGACGCCGCTCGGCATCGTGGGCGCGCCCGACGGGCTGCCGAAGGGCGCGCTCGACCGGGGTACCTGGTCGGTGTGCGCGGGCCGCAAGGACACCGGGACCGGCGGCACCAGCACGGTCACCTCCGTGGTGATCGGCACCGAACCGGGCGGCGACGGACTGGGCGCGAAGGACGGCGTACTGGTGTCGTCACCTCACGGCGGGGTCCAACTCCTCTGGCAGGGAAGGCGGTTCGCGGTCGACACCAAGCACGGTGCGGCTGCGGCGCTCGGCTGGGCGGGGACCACGGCCCCGTACCCGGTCGGTGACGCCTTCCTCGCCTCGCTGGCGGCCGGGCCCGACCTGGCGGCGCCCGAGGTGCCGGGCCGCGGCGGGGCGGGTCCGCAGCTGGCGGGGGCGGCGAGCCGGACCGGCCAGCTGTTCACCGCCGACGGCGGCCAGCACTACCTGCTGCGCAAGGACGGGCTCGTACCGCTGACCGACACCTTGCACCGGCTGGTGCTCGGCGACCCGCGCACCCAGGCGCAGGCGTACGGCGGCGGCGTGGTGAGCGAACGCACGGTGGGTGCCGCCGATCTGGCCGCCCATCAGGTTCCGGCGTCGGCGGCTGCGGCGCTCGCCGCCGACCTGCCCGCCAAGGCACCGCACCCGGTGTCGGCCGCCGCAGGTCAGGATGTGTGCGCGCGGGTCGCTTCCAGCGGCTCCGGGCACACCACGACGGTGGCGCTGGTCGCCGCCGCGCAGGTGCCGGGCGGCGCGCCGGACGCCGAACCGGGTGTACGGGCCGGGTGCCTGGCGGCCGACCGGATCTGGGTGCGGCCGGGCTCGGGCGCCCTGGTGACGGCCCACTCCACGGCCGGGACCGGCGCCAGCCGCTACCTGGTCACCGATGCGGGCGCCGCCTACCCGGTACCCGACGACGACGCTCTCAAGCAGCTCGGCTACTCGGCGGACGAGGCGGTACGGCTGCCCGCGCCGCTGCTCGACCTGCTGCCGACCGGACCGAGTCTCGACCCGCAGGCGCTGGCTCAGGACGGAATCGTGCGCGCCGACCAATCCGCCTCGGAAGGCACCGGGAGCGAAAGCGTTGCACGCACGGGGAAACAATCCAATGAACGATGCGTCAACAATTGAAGCCAATGCTCAAGTGAAGATCAAATATTGATCCTGCAGGGTCAGTTGAGCACTTCTGCTGAGTATCGTGGCGACACATGTCCGAATCCTGATGTGAATGAGGCCGACCATGGGTGACAGCACGCCTGGACTGTTCAACCGGCAGCAAGTAGACGTCGACAAGGCCCGCACGGCCCTGGAGAACCACGTGGCCACCATGGCCCGCGCAGGCGCGACGGTGTCAGCGATCCACGACGACGTGCGGATGGCGTACGTCGCCGACTCCTCCAGCATCTTCAGCAGCAAGCTCCAGCAGTGGATGCAGGCGTACACAGACGTCAAGGGCAAGGTCGACGCGCTGCACGCCTCGCTGTCGGCGGCCGACGTCATCCACAACACCAGTGAGATGGACGCCTCCCAGTACGCGAGCGCGTGGGACGGCGGCGGCAGCGGCTACTACCAGGCCCTCTCCGGCTGACCCACCGAACCTCAGCGCCACCAGCACTGCCCCTTCCCCTCCCTCATCTCCTGAAAGGACGACCGGACATGGCGGACGTCACACTCGAAGTCTCGCGCGCCAACGCGGCCATCGACGACATGGTCAGGGCCAACACGGACATGGTGAACGCGCTCACGGAACTGCTCAGCCAGCTGGGCGCCCTCAAGGCGTCCTTCTCCGGTCAGACCGCGGTCATGTACCAGGACTTCCAGAACCAGGCCAACAACGCCATCGAGACGATGAACGCCCAGTTCGGCACGGGTGCGCAGGCCCTGAAGGAAATGGTCGACGGCCAGGTCGCGGGTGACAAGCGCGGCTCAGGGATGTTCTGACCATGGCCGACAACGAAGACGGGGGCACCGGCACCTTCAAGGTGACCGAGGGCTGGCTCAAGGGTGAGGCCCGCAACAAGGTCCTCGGGCTCCAGGGCTGGCTCCAGTCGGGCCCCGACTACGCGACGCTGGGCGAATACGCAACCGAGTCGGGCGTCCACAAGGGACTCCTCGCGGGCTCGGGCACCCTGGGCGCCGACGCGACTCTGCACAAGGTGTTCACTCAGCTCTGCTCAAGCCTCAAGACGCAGCTGGACATCCTCGGGGACGGTTTCACCACCCTGTCGATCGACATGGCGACCGTCGACACCATTCTCCAGAACAGCGAGGACGACGCCGCCCTGACGGCGGAGCAGATGAACATGGAGCTGGCGAACGCCCTCAAGGAGTTCGGCGGCGCTCCCACCGCTCCTCCCAACCCGTAACTCCGTTACGCGGCACCGGCACCGTCCGACGTCAGCGTCGGGCGGTGCCGGACCGTCCAGCGCCTCCACCGCTCAGCCTCCGCACTGCGCAACCGTCTGCATCACACCCGTAAGGAACCCGCCATGGCCACCCCCCCGAAGCCGGAGGACTCATTCCCCGACCGGAAGTGGGAGGACGCACTCGCGTTCGTCGCCCCCAAAGACGGCGATCTGGCCAAGGTGACCAACCGCACGGATGTGACCAAGGATCCGTGGTTCAAGACCGATCACGTGGCAGTCTCGGATACCAGTGGCGACGCCGGCCCCCCCTCAGGCTATGACTACGGCTGGTCGCAGGGCTGGGCAGCCAGTGGCGGCAAAAGATACACGTACCAGGTCGGGTTCAGCCTGACGCCCGAAGTCGGAGATAACGGCCCGGACACCGCGCTGTCCAAGTTCATCCACGAACCCTGGGCCATCATCGGGCCGCCGTTGAACACCCTGATCGGCAACTCCTCGATCAGCGTCGGCAGTTTCGACGACGGTGCGATGATGCTGCGCAACGTTCTCAATCACATGGATTTCGTGGAGAACGACATCAAGACGTGGGTCAAAGACATCAACGTGCCGGACTCCGAGATGCAGGGCACGGCGGCCGGGGCCTTCAAGCGGGTCCTCGTGGCCGTGCAGCAGCAGGTGGCGTACCTCCACCAGGAGGTGGTGAACCGCGGGGACATCCCGGCTCTCATCGACAGTGCGCGTGTCAAGCTTCACGATGCGATGTTCGCGCTGGTCACCGCGGCCGACACCTTCCGCAACGCCCCGGGCGGCTGGCCCGCCACCCATGTCCACGACATTTTCTTCAACGCCATGGCCGGCGCGAATCTCACGTTCAGCTCGGACAGGGGTTCCGTCACTCTCGACGTACCAGAACTCGGAAATCCAGCCAAGCCGGAATTCTGGTCCACGCTGGAGCAGAAGTCGAAGGACGCCTGGTTGAAGGGGGTGGCGGACGTGCTGGACATCGTCGCCAAGCCCCAGATGGGCTACGTGCAAACCGCCTACCAGGCCGCAATCGACGTGATCCCGGCGTCCGCCCTCACCAGGCCGCCGTACCGCGACCTCGACGCGCCGAAGCCGCCGGGCGACGACACCAACTCCGGCGACAAAAAGCCCCCCGGCGACGACACCAACACCGGCGACAAGAAGCCCCCCGGCGACGACACCAACACCGGCGACAAAAAGCCCCCCGGCGACGACACCAACACCGGCGACAAGAAGCCCCCCGGCGACGACACCAACACCGGTGACAAGCCGCCGGGGTCGGGCATCACCGGGCCACCGAAGACCGAATCCAACGTCCCGCCCCCGCCGCCGCAGTCGAAGACGACCGGTCCCCCGCAGACCAACTCGGGGGACGGCGCCGGCAACACGCTGCTCGACAAGAACAACCAGCCGATCAAGGACTCGAAGGGCAACACCCCCGACATCCCGCCCGGGTCGCACATAGACCCCAAAACGGGCCAGATCATCGGGCCGGACGGCAAGCCGGTGCTGGGCGCCGACAAGAAGCCCCTCATCGCTCCGCCGAACACCCACATCGGCCCCGGTACGACGACCGGCAACAGCAACAGCAACAGCAAGAGCAGCCAGCAGCAGCTGAAGGAGCAGCAGGAGCTGGCGGAGAAGCAGATCAAGCAGCAGAAGGTCAACCAGCAGCAGCAGCTGAAGGACCAACAGGAACTGCAGGAGAAGCAGCTCAAGCAGCAGCAGCTCAACCAGCAGCAGCAGTTGAAGCAGCGCAAGGCGCAGGAGGCCCAGGAGGTCGAGCAGGAGAAGGCCTACCAGAAGGCCCTCTCCCAGATTCGCGGTGACGCTCGTACCGAGAGCAGCGGCAACGGGTACGGGAACAAGACCGGAGGCGGCGGCAAGAACAAGCTGAACCTGGAGGAGCTGCCGCCCCGGGTCAACGAGCGGCTCCCCAACAGCCGGAGCATCGGCGACCCCAAGACCTCGGTCTCGGAGCGCGTCCGGACCCGCACCTCGGCCAACGAGCCCAATCTGGCCGCGGAGGAGTCCGCGGTCAGGCAGTCCTCCGCGATGAACCGCACGTCGTCCAACGGCCAGCCGATGATGCCTCCCATGGGTGGCGGAGGCGGCGGCGGGGGCGGCGAGCGGGACCGTGAGCGCCGCACCTGGCTGGCAGAGGACGAAGAGACCTGGGGCACCTCCCAGGCAGCAGCACCGGGAGTGATCGGCTGATGGGTAACGGATTCCAGGAACAGCTCGACGAGATGATGGGAAAGCTCGCGGAGCACCGCGATTCCCTCCTCGCGACCCAGCGGGAGCTGGCCAAGTACACGGTCACCGTGCAGTCGAAGGACCGGATGCTGACGGTCGTCGCCGGCGCCCAGGGCGACGTGCGGGAGATCAAGTTCCATACGGACGCGTACCGCGACATGGCGCCCGCCGAGCTGGGCGCGGCCCTGGTCGATGTCATCGGCAAGGCCAGGGAGCAGGCCGGGCAGAAGGTCCGCGAGACCATGTCGCCGTTCCAGGGGGCGGGCGCCGCCATGCGCAAGTCGATGACGGGCGGCAGCGAATTCGACGACCTGATGGGCCCGTTGCGGGAGATGTGGCCGGGCCCCGAGGGGCCGGGCGGCACACCGGGCGCCGGACGGAACGGCACGGGCAAGGGGAAGGGCGGTACCTCGGATGGCTGAGAAGATCACCACCATCGACCAGCTCAAGCAGCAGTTCGCCCAGTACCCACAGATCGGGGAGCTGATCAAGCAGATCGGCGACTACCTGGCCCAGATCGACAAGATCAATATCGATGGCGGCGGCCAGGACGACGAGATCGCCAAGCAGTACCACGAGACCATCGACCCCGGTATGAAGCACCTGCACGACCTGCTGACCCTGCTCAAGACCCTGGTCGAACAGGTCGGGTACTCGGGATCCGACGTGATGGCCCTGTTCGACCGGGTCGAGGACGAAGCCAAGTCACTCGCGACCAGTTGGTCGAACGACTCCAAGTGATGAGAACCCACGGATGCTGACGCCCTCCCCCGCGATCGAGTGGATCATGCATGCCCTCACGGGCATGAAGTGGCCACAGGCCAACGAGGACGAGCTCCGCAACGCAGCGGATCTCTACGACTCCGTGGGCAACGACTACAAGCAGCTCGACGACCAGCTCGTACAGCTGCTCCAGAGCATCCAGCAGAACTTCGAGGGCGACGCGGCCACCGCGTTCCTCAATCTGGGCCAGGTCATCGCGGGCGGCAAGGACTCGTTCCTCGATGCGGCGGCGGAGCAGTCCCAGCAAATGGCGAAGACCGCCCGGGACACCGCGACCCAGGCCGAGTACACGAAATGGATGATGCTCGCCCAGCTCATCGAGCTGCTGGCCGAGTTCATGTACGCCATGGCGTTCTCGTGGGTGCCCGGCTTCGGTGAGGCACTGCTGGAGGGGCTGAGCTGGCGCACGCTCTTCACCCGGGTGTTCCTCAAGATGCTGATCAAGGAGCTGCTCAAGAGGATCGCCCAGCACGTCGCCCTCGGGGTCGGCATGGGTATCGCGATGGACCGCATCATCCAGATGGTCCAGATAGGCCAGGGCAACCGGGACAAGTTCGACAACAAGCTGCTGCTGGACGCGATCAAGTTCGGCGCGATCCAGGGCCTGGTCACCGGGCCGCTCAGCCTGCTCGCCCCGGGGATCGGCAAGTGGCTGGGCAACAAGCTCGGCAAGGGTCTGTCGAAGCTCCTCACCACGGAGCTGAAGACGCTCTTCAAGACCCTGGAGAAGGTCGGGGGCAAGGGCGGAGCCAGTGACCTGGCCAAGAACGTGGCCAAGCTGCTGAGCGATCACGACCTCAGCCTCACCAAGGGCTTCACCAAGCTCGGTGGGAAGGAGGGCGCCAAGGCCACGGCCGACAACTTCATCAAGAACATGGGCAAGGAGTTCGCCAAGTCCCCCATCAACGGGCTGACGAAGGAGGAGTCCCGTCAGATCGGCAAGACCTGGGCCAAGACCGTCACCGAGCACTGGTCGGGCCCGACCAAGGGCGCGGCGGAAGCACTCAGCAAGGAACTCACCAAGGAACTGGGCAGCACGCTCGACAAGAACGCGCTGAAGGTGCTCGCCCACGACATGCCCCAGACCCTGATGCACATGGGTTTCCAGGGCAACAAGCGCTTCCGGCTGGGCATGGTCGGCAGTGGGCTGCTCGTGGAGTCCATAGGCCAGAACCTCGGTGAGGGTTTCTACAACCTGATCTACCAGGACGGCTTCTCCACGTCGTGGGACACCTTCGTCGCGGGCATGCTGACCGGCGGACTGAGTCACGGCGGACACGTCTATCTCGTCCATCCCGTCGTGCATGCCATGTCCCACCACTTCGACACCTCGGGGCTCGGCGGCGGGTTCGACAAGGGCCTGGACAAGAACTTCGACCTGGACCTGCCCAAGGGCCTGGACAAGAACGTAGCCGGGGACCTCGACGAACACCTCGATCATCTCGATGTGGAAGATGATCCCGATTACTTCAACATGAGCGACAGCGACACGGATTCGCTGTACAGCGACACCAGCACCGTCCACACGTCCCACGACCAGGTGACGCCGGTGAAGCCGGTGGCGACGACCTCCTCGGACTCGACGGTCCCTACGGGCAACCACACGAACGACGTTCAGCACACGAACACTTCGGACTTTTCGAACTCGCAGAACCAGTCCGAGAACCCGGTGGCACCGGTCGCTCCCGTCCCGCAGGTCGCACCGAACACTTCCGTGCCCCCACCCAACACGGCATCGACCACCTCGCCGAACCTGTCGTCCACGCACGCGTCGTCGCCCAACACCCCCCATGCAGCTTCCTCGCCCCGCCGTCCGAACCAGTCCCCCCTTCTGCCGAACAATGGCGAGGGCAGCAGCAACAACATCGAGCTGAAGCCCCTGCGTCGCCCGACTGCGACAGAGACCACTTCCACTTCCACCGACTTCGACGCGTCGCTCACGCCGAACAACGAGTCGGTCACGGCCCCGAAGCCGACGGCGAACAACGTCACGGAGACGGTCAACGAGACGGTTGATGCCAACGCGACGGTTTCGGAGACACCGCCCCCGCCGAAGCAGTTGCCCCACGACAACGTCGTCTCCACCGAGCACCGGGACAACTCGGGACTCGACACGGATCAGCTGCGGAACGACCAGTCCGACCAGAACTCCGCACAACAACAGCAACAACAACAGCAGCAGTCCGGCCACCACACCGATCAGCAGAACAACCAGCAGCCCAACCAGAACACCGACCAGCAGAACAACAGCCAGGCCAACGACCAGGCCAACAACCAGATCACCGAACAGACCAACCAGCAGACCAACGAAGAGAACCCGGGCGGCGACCCCGAGTACGACGACACCCTGACGCCCCCCGAGAACAACCCCAGAGACACCGCCGAGGGCTCCCCCCGTCCTCCCCTCTGGCAGCACGACGTGAGCCAGTACGTCAGGCCCAACCCCGAAACTCCCCGTCCCTCGACGAATCCGCTCCCCACCGGCTCCGCCGCAGGCCACAGCAGCACCAAGCTGCTTCAGCCGCGCGGGGACGTGAGCATCGGCAGCAAGCTCCACACGATGCTCAACACCAGGCTCGGCCGCGAGCGCGCCGACGCCGCCCTGGCCAAGCAGATCGATGACGCGCTGGCCCGGAACCCGAGCTCGTTCCTCGGCGAGGGCCGCCGCTTCGTGGCCAAGCACAGCGTCCCCAACTCCCTCAAGGCGAGCCTCACCAAGGCGAAGCGGACCGTGATGACCGTCACGGCCATTCCGTACGCCGACGTGTGGACCCACCATCCGGACTCCGAGGCCCGCGACCCGCACAAGCTGGACACGTCCCAGCAGTTCCAGCAGCAGACCGGCACGAACACCGGCACCTCCCGGGGCACCAACCTTCAGGTCAAGCTCAACACGGGGGCACTGCCGTCGACGACCCGTGTGGTGGTGGAGGTCGGCGCGAACGCCGCCCACAACCAGAAGCATGTCGTGGGCACCCATGACCAGCGTTCGTACCAGCGGGAGACGCGTACGACGGGTGGCAGTGAGTTCTTCCGGCAGGACGTGTACTACCGGGTCGAGTTCCACAGGGAGGGCGTGGAATCCTTCGGTACCGGCGTCAAGAACGGGATGACGACCCGGGTCTCCAAGGGTTCCGCCGTGCCGAAGGCGACGGAGCTGCGCGTCCCGAAGCACTTCACCCCGCAGCCCGACGCGCACCTCGGCTCACCGAGCACCGAGGGCTTCGGGCCGGTCAAGTCGCTCTTCGAGTGGGCCGTCCAGAGGATCGACGCCAAGCCGGGCACGCGCGAACACCAGCAGCTCAGCGACTACTTCTCCACGGAGCACTTCCACGGCATGGCCGACGAGCTGGCCCGCGGTCCGCTGCCACCGTTCGACGTGCGCAAGAGCAACGGCACGTCCGCAGGCCGCTTCGAGGTGGGCAAGGCGGAGTCCGGCCAGCACCATCTGATCGAGGTCGTGGACGACGCCGAGCTGCGCATCACGGATCAGATCACCGTGAAGAACGAGGTCCTGGTCCAGGACAACCGGCGTTACGTGGTGACCTTCTTCGGCGGCTCGCGGTTCGCCATCCCGACCGAGCACGCTCCGAACCTCTTCATGCAGCTCGGGCTCACCCTGCACTACAGCCACGACTCCAGCGAGGTCTCGCTCCAGGGCGGGAACGTGGGGCGCAAGATCACCGGCCGGGTGAAGGGCAGCCCGACGGCCCTCTACCTCCAGGAGATGAAGGTCCCCGTCACCATCGACGGCGTTTCGCACACCCTCGACACCTGGAGCCTCGTACGGCTGCCCGTACGCGAGGCGCGCGAGCGGGCGGGCTGGGACCCCGACATCCATACCCGTCCCGAGGGCAGCGAGCCGCCGCTGCCCGCGAGCTGGCGCAACGGCGACTACGACCTGACGCACACCAGGGCCACCGACCTCGTCATCGGCAACCGCCACTCCGACGATCCGGCGTCCCCGCACGTACTCGTCGACCAGGTGCTGGACTGGATCGGCCGGACGCACGGCGACTCGGTGCTGGTCGCCCCCCGCCCGGGTACGGACCGGGCCAACCTGCGCGGGCAGTGGAACAAGTTCACCCAGTACATCAGCGGTGAGCGGAGTCGGGCCGGGCAGAACACCCGCATCATCATGGCCAAGTTCGACGAGCGGAACCTCGCGGCCACGCTCAACGAACTGGCCCACGACGGGCTGTCGGTCAAGCTGTTCGGCCGCTCGCTCACCAAGCAGCGCTTCTTCGACCTGAACCTGAAGGTCGATCTCGACCCGCCGGTCTACCACGGCACCGACCGTGACGAGATGACCCGTCAGGCCATCAACGCCGGTGAACGCGTGGGCAATTCGCACAGCACCACACACACCTACGGGGCCCAGGTGGCCGCCACCCTGGAGTTGCGCTCCGGGGCGACGCTCCCGAACGGCACGCCGGAGCACATCGGTGTGCTGGGAGCCAAGGGCGGCGCGAACCGCCAGCACACCCGGAGCACCGGCAGCATGGGGACGGCCGGCCGCGAGGACGTGACGGCCACTCCGGCGGGGGTGCACTCCTACCGGGCGACCGGCACGTTGAGGGCCACGCTGGTGGGCGTGGACCAGTGGCACTCGCCGTACCGGGCCGTCACCCTCGGCCGGGCCAACCGCACGATCCACGGGCCGGCCACCGTGGGCGGCCACGGCGCCACACTCGGGGACTTCAGTGTGATGCTCCACCTGTCGGAGCAGCACGCGCCCAAGGTCGACCCGCACGCGGAGGGTGCGTTCAACCCGTACGCGACCGACCGGGAGACCACCTCCCGGGAGCTGCGGCCGGACGAGACCGAGGATCTGTGGGCGCCGTCGGAGTGGCAGCGCGGTGACTCGCTCAAGAACATCCCGGTGATGACCCTCTTCGTGCCGACGGACACGCACATCCAGTCGGCGGGCCCGCTGGTCGCGAACCGGGCCACCCGCGGCGAGTGGACGCTGACCACTCCGGGGACCAGCCAGCACGAGCGGATGAAGAACGCGTTCAGCTCGATGTCGCTGACCTCCGACGCCGACCAGGTGTTCTCCCCGACGGGCAAGCAGCTCAACGATGTACGCGCCCCCGGTTTCCTGTACGGCGCGACGGGCGACATCCGCCTCGTCGGACGGCGTGGGGAGCCGACCGCCGTGGGCGGCCCCGTCGATCTCAAGCCGGAGCAGAACCGGAGTCTGGACCTGGCGATCTCGGGGGGAGACGGCAAGGGCTGGGTGCTGTCGATCGACCTGAACGCGGGGCACTTCCCGGCGCAGCAGACGAATCCGCCCACCACGACGCGGTACGGCGTGGGCTACACCCCGTTCCAGCGCTCCACCATGACCTCGAAGGGCGCCGGCCGGACCACCGGACGGTCCGTCAATGTGGTCCCGGAGAACGGCTATTGGGTCCCGGTCACCACGGACGCGGAGTACCGCTTCGAGATGAGCAGCGACAAGCTCGGTGTCCTCACCCCGTTCCGCTCGGCGCTGCCCGCATGGACCGGGCAGCTGGTGAACAAGGCGAACGCCTGGCGCGGGCTGGTCTCCGAGCAGGCGGCGCACGCGCTGGGTCTGTTCCGGACCGGTGTCGACACGGTGCCCAGCCTCGCCACGGGAGCGGGCACCTGGTCGCACCCCTCATGGTTCAAGCAGAGCCCGCTCGGGGTCTTCCCGGTGTCGGCGCCGAACGGGACCGATGCGGGGCGGGCGCAGTTCAACCAGACGCTGCGCAATCTGCGGTTCACCCGCAACAGCCTGGAGTCCATCAGGACCCTGCTGTCCGAACGGCACGGGCAGGCCCTGGTCGAAGCCGGCATCCCGCAGCAGTACCGGGGCCGCGCCCCCTGGCGCGGTTTCAGCGACAGCCTCCCCTTCGGGGGCAAGAACTACCGGGTCACGGTGCAGCAGGTCCCCGGCACCCGGACGGTCAAGGACTTCGGCTTCGGCGATGTGGAGAACGGCCACTCCGTCGCCACCAGCAACAGCGCGTCCCGGGGCGTCAACCGCTCCAAGGGTGTCTCCGCGAACATCACCGAACGCATCACCGGGCCGAACGGTTCGACGGGCGGTCCACTGCTGAACGCCGGTGACTCGCAGGGTAAGAGCGCCTCCGAGAGCACCTCGCAGTCGGACACGGTGTCGCAGACCACGGTGCTCCCCGGCCCTGTCGCCACCGTCTCCACCTCGTACGACGTCGTGGTCACGATCGTGGACAACAAGGGCAACACCGTACTGACCCACACCTGGGAAGCGGGCAGTGCGGACAGCCAGGAGCCGCTGGCCCTGCTCAGGCCGGGCGGGGAGCGCGCGGGCGATGTGTACACGGTGCCGCCCCTCTCCGTGGACGTGTTGCCGTCGAGGAACGTGACTCCGGAGAACGTCGGTCGGCTCGTCACCGACCATGTGACCGGCGCCAAACGCCCCGAAGCACTGGTCCCCGGCAACGGGGTGCACTTCACGCGGGTGCTCGGCTCGGAGAATGTCGAGGCGCTGGCCCACATCACCCTGGCGAAGGCCCAGACCCCGCACCTCAACGGCGGTCACGCGGGCAAGGGGCCGGAGACCCACGGGGTGCTCACCGGTGATCAGTTGGTCCAGGCCCGTGCCAAGGCCGCGAACGCCAAGCTGCTGGCGCCCGGCAAGGGCGGCGGCGACACCCTGACGTCCGGCACCAACGAGCTGTCCCTGACCGGTTCGCTCATCGACGGTTCGGCGCTCGGCGAGAACGGCTACCAGCCGCTCGGCCTGGTCGACGACGCCCTCATCGGCGGCTCCACCGGATCCCTCCAACTCCACCCGTCCTTCGACCTGTCGGGGGCCAAGCTGCTGGCGACGGCCGACGTACGGATGGAGTACGCCACCGGCACCAGTGAGAGTCACGACGTCGGTGAGGGCGACTCCGACAGCAAGAACCGCGGGCTGGGCGGTGACGCCATCGGGGCCGACTCGCACAAGACGACGTACCGGATCACCCCGGTCATCGCGCCGGGCGTCAACTCGTCGGAGGAGTACAAGTTCAACGAGGCGACCGCCGCCAAGATCAATATGAAGCCGGACACCGGGCGGGCCTTCCTCTTCTCCGTACCCACGAAGTGGCTGGCCGTCGCCGGGGTGCACCGCCACTTCAAGGACAGCTCGGTCGGCCAGGTGGTAACGCGCGGGCTGAACTGGGAGGGCTACGACCCGCCGGGCGTCCAGGCCGGTACGGCGGACACCGAGGTACTCGCCTGGATCCGCGAGGACGTGGCCCGCGACCTGGGGCTCATCACCGACACGAACTTCCCCGAGAAGCTGTCCGGGCAGTGGGACGACGTGACCAAGGGGTGGAAGACGTGGAAGGCGAACCACGACGCGTACTGGAGCGCGTACCGCCCCCTGACCGACCTGGCGTTCGTGGTGAAGGACGCGCAGCACCGGCTGGACGTGGCGACCACCCCTGAGGCCCAACAGGCGGCGCAGCAGGCACTGGACGCGGCGCAGTCCGCACTGGACGCGGCACGGCAGACGGCCGGGCCGAAGCTGGAGGCGCTGGAGCAGAAGCTGAAGCTCGCGGGCGAGCACTACCACGCCCTGCGGTCGGCCGCCGATGCCCTCAACGACTGGCACCGGCTCCCGGAGAACGAACGCACGAGCACCGAGGCGCCCAAGGCGGTGGCGTACGACCCCACCGTGGAGCACGCCCACGGCGTGGAGAAGCCCGAACCCCCCGCTGCCACGTACACGGAGTTCACCGACGACCAGGGTGAACTCCTCGGCGTGGAGGACGTTTCCTCCGGCAAGGTCCACCCGGTCGGCCCGGTCTTCCACGACGGCAACGGCTTCTTCCACTCCCTCGCCGAGCACCTGGTCCGGATCGATCCGGACCTGCTGGCGCAGCAGGGCATCACCGTCCCGGAGAACCGTGACCTCACCGGTGTGGCGAACGACCTGCGTGCGCTGTTCGGGCAGACCCTCCGCGACGGCGGGGACAACCCCCTGGCGGACTACATCCACCCGGACCTCACCGACACGTTCGAGCGCGACGAGGTCAGCACGGCCGGGCTGGCGAACCTGCTGGACACGACGACGCCGCAGGGCAAGGAGTACACGGAGGGCAAGTGGATTCCGCACTCGGCGGGCGCCCCCACCGTGAACCACCGTGCGGTACTGACCCCGGAGCAGCGGACCGCGCTCGCCGCGTCGCAGACTCAACGGCCGCCCAACGAGAAGTCCGCGGCCAAGGACAGCGCAGGTGACCTGTACCCGCCGCTGGCCGCCCAGCTGTTCGGGGTGCCGGTGACGGTGCTGGTGGACGGCAGGCGCCATACGTTCATGCCCGACGGGAGCGAGGCGACGGGCCACGAGGGTGCCGATGGCGTCGAGCTGCTGCTGAAGGACGGCCACTACCGGCACGTCGATCAGACCGGGAACCTGAAGCCTCCGCAGGAAACGCCCTCCGACGAGGAATCCGAGCACAACTCGGTCTCGGACCACGACTCGCTGTCCGACCACGACTCGGTCTCGGACGACGGGTCCGACGTCGAGCCCGTGCCGGGCACGGCCCGCCCGGTACTCAAGGTGCCGGACGACGGCTACTCGCAGCTCACTTCGCTGCTGGTCAGCGCCCCCTCGGCGGTCGGGCCGAAGCTCCCTCACCTTGGCCAGAGACTGCGTTCCCTGGTCGACTCCCCGGACGAGCTGCGGGCCACCGCCTCGGCCGCGTCCGACGTCGAGCACCACCAGGACCTGCACACGCTGGTGCTCGGCATGAAGGAGGCCGTGCACGCCCATGTGGTGGAGCTGGGCGCCCGCGGGCTCGCCATCCGGATGCCCCACCTCGTCCCGCAGTTCACCCAGGGCAACCGACGCTCCATGCACCGGGCCGTGAACCTCATGTTCAAGGAGGTGAAGACGGCCGTCGCCGCGTGGGAACACAGCGGGGACTCCCCCTGGTCCCAGAGCTTCCTGCCGCTGCTGGCCGATACCTTCGGGGTGGACCTCACCGTGCACACCCCGCCGTCCGGCGGTAACCCCGGCGGGTCGGACCGGTTCCGGCCCCCGCCCGGGGGTGGTGCACCGCTCTCCGTACACCTTCAGCAGAACGGCTCGCACTTCGACGGGACGACGGAGCCGACCGCCCGTCCGCGGACCGAATCGTTCCGTGTCCCGAGCGCCTCGCCGAACGCCCCGCTCCACACGCGGCACACCGGCCCGCTGGAGGCCCCGGCACCCGTTCCCCTGCACAAGCCTGCCGCCACGCCCACGCTCACCGCCGACTACTCCGTCGTCGAAATCCCCCCGCACCGCTCGGCCACGGCCCCCCAACCGGTCGCCGACGTCAGTTCGCTGGGCACGGCCGAGATCCTGCCGCCCAGTGACCGGACCATGGACGAAGGCGGAGCCGCCGCGTCCGTCTGGGAGCGCGGGTTCGCCGTGGAGCGCACCCTGCTCAGCGACGGCAGTGTGCGCTCCGACGTCACGGTGCGCATCCATCTGGACCTCCAGCAGGGCGCCACCGCGAACCACGTCGCGAACGCCAAGGAGATGGCGAAGCGCGGCATCGACAAGTACTACAACGACCCGAAGCACCGTCTCCCGAACGGTGATCTGCTCCAGCTGAAGCTGGAGTTCGTCTTCGATCCCGCAGACGCGCACCGAAAGGTGAAGCTGCACCCGGACCCGGACGGCACGGGCCGCGACAACAGCGCCACCTGGTACGTCTCGGAGGGCGGGGCGGGCTCGATCGACAAGTCGTACGTCATCGCGCACGAGACCGGCCACCTCCTCGGCTTCCAGGACCAGTACCGCGAGGCCAAGCAGGACAATCCGTTCCGGCCGGTGTACGACGACCACTCGCTGATGTCCGGATACGGCATCGACGACGCGGGACTCGTGCAGTTCGACATGGACCACATGACGTCCGACCACACCCTCTCGCCGTCACTGCGGATCACGCCGCGGGATCTGCTGCTGCTCTCCACGGCCGTCGACGCCGCCTGGTCACACACTCCAGGCGCGGGCGCGGCCCCGCACGACAAGGCCAGGGCGCACATCCCGCTCGACGTACGGGAACGGGTGCTGCGCGGCAATGCCCGCACCGGCGCCGACGGCCTGCTCGCCCCGCGCGGCCCGTCCGGGCGCTTCCGCCCCGAAGCCACCGGACCGGTCAACCCCAATGGCACCTACCGGGCGGGCAAGCGCCCCGACGGCACGGACCAGACGATGTTCCCGGACCACTGGAGCCCCGACGAGGTCCTCCACGCCACCCGCCAGGTCTACCTCGACCACGTCCGCAAGAACACCCTGATCCCCGACAGCGAACGCTCCGGACGCCAGAACTTCGACGGTGTCTACCAGGGCGTACGCATCAAGGGCACCGCCGACACCACCGGCACCATCCTCGACTTCGCCCCCCACCCCGACCAGACCGGTCTCCTGCCGCCCACCCACCTCGAACCGCCACCGCCCCGCGAGCTCACCGACGAACCCGCGTTCAGCGACGCCTCCATGCGCTTCATGCTGCGCGGCGACGTCCCGACGCTGACCGGGGTGCAGTACGCGCACAGCGAGGACCGGCGCGAGCTGGCCCAGACGGACCGCGGAATCATCTTCGAGAAGCTGTCGGACCCCGATTTCAACGGCGTGCGCCGGGCCGAGGTGTGGTTCCGGAACCCGCCGACGGGACCCGGGCCGAAGACTCTGAAGGTCGGCGACGGCGACTCGCCCGACGGGGTCGGCCAGGACGGCTGGGGCACCAATCCGCGGATGCTGTTCCCCGAGGAGTGGGCCCCCGGTGATCTGCGCGAGGCCGTACGGGACGCACACAACAACGCCCTGGCCAATGGCCTCTTCGAGGTGCTGCCCGACGGCGGCTACCTGTGGGAGGGCTCGGCGGGCGGCGTCCGGATGCAGGGCGTCGTGAAGGACGGCACACACCGCTGGTTCCGTCCGACCCGCTTCCAGCCGCACCCGGAGTGGGACGCGCACGACATCGCGGCGACCACCTCCGAGACCCCGATGACGTTCACCAGGGCGTCCGGCGGGCTTGCCGAATTCCGTGCGTCGCACGTGGTGTTCACCAACGGCGACCGCGGGCTGAACCTCACCCGGGTCGTCCGGTATTCGAGGGGCATGGACCCGGGGGCCCTCGCCGAACTGCGCGAGAAGCTGTCCGACGTACAGGATCACATCGACGACACCTACAACACCGGCGAAGAGAGCAAGGAGAACGGCCGGCTCCCCAAGACCCGGTTCACCGTGGAGCTCCGGCCGACGAGCAGGAACAACCCGTCGGAGGACGGCGCCGACATCGGAACGCTGTCCCTGCACAGCTCCGAAGACGCCGCGGCCCGGTTGCTGGGCTTCGACGTGGACCCGGACGCGGGCCGCCAGGACCTCGTACGCCAGGTCCTCGAACACCGGCGCCCGACGCCCCAGTCCACCCACTCCTGGAATCCCCCGAACCAGCAGCAGGGCGGGACACCGAACCCGCTGCTCACGGCGGACGTCGAAGCCGCACTGCGCCGCAACACGCACGCCGGGCTCTTCGACGAACCCGGTGTACTGGAACTGCTGGCCGCCCGCCGCTCCCAGGACCACGCCCCGCACGTCACCAAGGAATCGACCGAGGCAGCGCTCGCCGCCCTCACCGAGGACGAATTCGCGCCCGGCTACACCCGGACCCCGGACGACCAGCTCCCGGACGGCTGGACCCCGGACCGGCTGCGACTGGCCGCACTGCGGGCAGCCCGCAGCAGCGCACCACGCACCCCCGACCTCCACCAGCCGGGCACCCTCACCATCGTCACCACGCCCGAACCGGGCGTACAGCTCACCACCCGCGTCAGCAGCACCTCGCTGCTCGTCCTCGGCGCCGAGATCGTCAGGGTGCCGCAGCCGGCAGCCCCGGCCGGGCATCCGCAGGCCCCGGCCCCCCAGCCGGGCAACCACGCCCCGGTCGACCTGAACAGCAACGTCACCCCGGTCAACCCGGTCCATCTGGCCGCCATATCAGGGGCGTTGGGCCTGCACCCCACATATCTGCGCAGCGTCCTACCCGTACTCCACCAGTCCGCCACGCCGAGCGAGGCGCTGCACACCCTGCAGACGCTGGCGACGCGGCTCGACGCGGGACCGCAGCTGGGCGAGTTCGTCCGGCGGATGTCGGAACTCGGGGTCTCCGCCGACGACTGGTGGGACCTGTCGACCTTCCAGCACAGCCAGGGCGACAGCATGCGCAGCCTGCTGGGCCCGGATCTGCAGCAGAGCCAGCAGCGCATCGACGAGTGGCAGCGCACCGAGGTGGTGGACACCGACGCAGTCACCGACGCCACCGCACACGAGCTGGGCGTGCATCCGCTCGCCCTCACCCGGCTCGCCGACGCCCTTCGGCTGTACTCCCCTTCGGACATCACCCGGCTGAACATGGACGCCGACTTCTGGCAGCGCCCCGCCACCCCCGAGGAACTGGCGCTGGAGTATGTGGCCGGGCACCGCACGGAGATCGAGGAGCTCCGCGCCGAGATCGACCGGGAGCGGTTCGACGAGATCACCGACGACCTCCTCGGCGAGGACCGTAACGAGACCGGCGATCCCGACCTCGACTACCACGGCTTCCTGCACTGGAGCAGGATGTCCCTCGAAGGTCTGCGGCACTTCACCGCAGCCGAGCTGGACTTCCTGATCGGCAACTGGTCGGCGGTCAGGGACATCGTGCCGCCACCGCCCAACTTCGATCTCGCTGACCACCGGAGCGAGCTGTACGAGGTGGAACACCAGCGCAACATGGCCGAGTTCGCGGTCATCAGGGCGAACCGGGCCCAGGACCCGGTGGCGCTCAGCAGCGCGCAGGAACGCCTGGCTCAGCTGGATCCCTACGTCACGGACCACCGCGCCCAGGTGCAGCAGCGGCTCGCCCAGCTGTGGTCCGAGAACCCCATGACCCCCGCCACTCCGGGCGCGCAGACCCCTTCCTCCCACCAGGCCACGCCGACGCACACGGTCTTCGACGAGGACATCGTGATGGGCGAGGACGCCCCGGTGGACCCGGACGGGGACATCGTGATGACCCCGAGCCCGCACCGGCCCCACTCGTCCCCGCATCTCCCCACCCCGCACGGGACCACTGCACCCGTCCACGCCCCGACACCCGGCGTCGACTACTCCGTCGTCGAGATCCCCCCACGCCCCTCCGCCTCGGTCCCCCGCCCCGAAATTTCGCTGGGCACGGCCGAGATCGAGCGGCCCAGTATGCGGACCATGGTGAAGGGCGGGGCCGCCGCGTCCGTCTGGGAGCGCGGGTTCGCCGTCGAACGCACCAAGCTGAGCGACGGTAGTGTGCGCTCCGACATCACGGTCCGTATCCACCTGGACCGCCAGCCCGGTACCAATGAGAAACACGTCGCGAACGCCAAGGCCATGGCGAAGCGCGGCATCGACACCTACTACAACGACCCCAAACACCGTCTCCCCAACGGTGATCTCCTGCACGTGGAGCTGGAGTTCGTCGGCAACCCCGCGCAGGCACACCGCAAGGTGGCACTGCATCCGGACCTGGACGGCACGGGCCGCGACAACAGCGCCACCTGGTACGTCTCGGAGGGCGGGGCGGGCTCAGCCGACAAGTCACACGTCATCGCGCACGAGACCGGCCATCTCCTCGGCTTCCAGGACCAGTACCGCGAGGCCAGGACAGGCCGTCCGCTCCGGCCGGTGCACGACGACCACTCGCTGATGTCCGGATACGGCACCGACGACGCGGGACTCATCCAGTTCAGCATGGACCACGGGATCTACCCCGCCCACCCCCTCTCGCCGACGCTGCGGATCGTGCCGCGGGACCTGCTGCTGCTCTCCACCGCGGTCGACACCGCCTGGTCGCACGCCCCCGGCGTGGGCGCGGGACCGCTCGACAAGGCCAGGGCACACATCCCGCTCGAAGTACGGGACCGAGTCCTGCGCGGCAACGCCACCACCGGCGCCACCGGCCTCCTCGCCCCACGCGGTCCCTCGGGACGCGTACGCCCTGAGCCCACCACACCACGCAACCCCAACGGCACCTACCGGGCGGGCAAACGCCCCGACGGCAGCGACCAGACGATGTTCCCCGACCACTGGAGCCCCGAAGAAGTCCTGCACGCCACCCGCCAGGTCTACCTCGAACACGTCAGGACCAACAGCCTGACCACCGACCGCAAACGCTCGAACCGCCTGACCTTCGACGGCGTCTACCAAGGCGTCCGCATCAAGGGCACCGCCGGCACCGCCGGCACCATCATCGACTTCGCCCCCCACCCCGACCAGAGCGGGCTGCTGCCCCCCACCCACCTCAAACCGCCGGCACCCCGCAAGCTGTCCGACGAACCCGCGTTCGGGGACGTCGCCACGCGCTTCCTGACCTACGGCTCCACCGCTGACAGAACCGGCGTCCACTACACGCTGCCCGGCCCGAACGGGGCCCTCGCGCAGAACCAGCACGGCGTCTTCATCGAACCGCTGTGGCCCGCGCACCCGAACGGCACCCAGTGGGCCACCGTCTGGTTCAAGGACCCGAACCTGCGGGAGCAGACGGTACGGGCCCTCGCCAACGGCGCCCCGCCGCCGCCCGCATTGCATCGCGGTGACCGGGAGAGCGACGCCATGGTCGGCGTCGACGGCGAGGTGGCCACCCCCCATCTGCTCTTCCCCTCCGACTGGTCGACGCACCAGCTCTTGGACTCGATCGTCGAGGCCCACCGCAACGCGCGCGGCAACGGTTCATGGGTGGAGGTCCCGGAGGGCGGCTACCTCTGGGAGGGCGTGCACGACGGCGTACGCATGCACGGCCACGTCCGCGACGGCGAACACCTGTGGGCCCGGCCCTCGACGGACCAACCACCATCCCCGGACCACTCGTCCAAGGTGTTCGCGGTCACCGCCCCGGTAGATTTCGAGATGCCCAGACCGGGCACCACACCGGCACCGTTCCGTGTCCAGCGGGTAATCCACCTGGACGGCTCCTTGGGGATGCGCATCACCCGGGTGCTGTCGCATCCGGCGTTGTCCCCGGAGCAGAGTAACGAACTGGCCGGGCCGCTGCGCGAGGTAAAGCTGCAAGTAGGCGCCGAACTCAACCGGCCCGACCCACGCGCACACCGCGAACTGAGCCTTATCACCTTTGACGTGGAGCTTTCGCCGACGGACGACCCGGCGATGACCGAGTACAGCCCGGAGCTGTCGAACATCGCGACGGACTTCTTCAATCCGAACATGGTGCAGGACCTGATGGTGCTCGACCTCAACGACCAGGAGGCCGTGAACACCTTCCTGCGCAAGGCCGCCGACCGGCTGCCGCCGGTGTCGGAGCTACCGGCCGGCTGGCAGGGCCCGCAGGGGCAGCCGCACCACGAGCAGGACCCGGCCTGGAAGTCGGACGTGACGACTTCGGTCCGCCGCAACACCCTGGCCGGACTGCTCGACGAGCCCGGAGTCAAGGCGTTGTTGGCGCAGCACCGAGGCCAGGAACCGCCCAGCCCGCTCACGAACACAGACACCAACACCACCGACACGAGCGCAGACACACACACCGTCGGCGCGGGCGCGGGTGCAGGCACACACACCGACCGCATGGCCGCGGTGGCCGGCGCCCTCGGACTGCAACCCTCCGACCTCACCAGCATCGAGAGCGCCCTGAAGGGCTCCGCCCTCATCCGCCCGGCCCTCGACGCACTCAACCAGCTGGCGGCCCGACTGGATGCCGGGCCCACAGGCCCCTTCGTGAAGCGGATGACAGAACTCAATGTGCCGCTCTCCGAGTGGTGGGACTTCTCCTCGTATCTGCACACCAAGATGGGCTCGATGTCCGACATGGTCGCCCTGGACCGGACATGGGTCCAGCCGGTGCTCGACGACTCACGCGCCCATCCAGTGCCGAACGTCTCGGCCGAGACGTCGGCCCAGGCGCACGCGCTGGGCGTGCATCCGCGCTATCTCACGCGGTTGGCCGACGCCCTCAAAGTAGGCCCGGAAGACGTCGCCCTCCTGGGCAAGCGCAAGCCTTTCTGGCAGCAACCCCTGTCACCCGAGACCCTGGGACAGAAGCTCCGAGCCGAACTCGACAGCGAGCGCGAAAAGCGGGAAGACGCCCGCCTCGCCCGTGACCACAGACGCTTCGACGACGCCGCCGACGAGCTGCTGGGCAGCCGATCCACCCGCACCGAGGAGGAGTTCCGCTCCTTCATGCACTGGTCCACGGTCGCGCACCTGGGCCTGGACGTCCTCCCGGATCAGCGACTGCGAGAGTTGGTGGGGCACTGGCGTCTGGAAACGAATGACGGCACCGACCCGGTGCCCGCGGACTTCGATCCGCGCAAGGCGGGGAAGCCCCAGGCCGAGCTGCTCCATATGGTGGCACTCGCCCATCGGTCGGGACCGCTACCCCAAAAACTGGAGAAGGCCCTGGCCAGGCGCGACGCGGACATCAAGGCCCAGTTGACGCTGCTGGACTTGTGGCACGAGGGGGACGTGCATCAGGACGACGGCCCGCCCGTGACACTGCCCACGGCCCCGAACCCCGCCCAGTCGTCCTCCACTCAGCAGCACGCCTCGCCGAACGTCCCTCTCCACACGCCGCACGCCAGCCCGCACAGGGTCCCGGCACCCACGCCCACGCTCATGCCCGCCGCCGACCACCCCGTCACCGATGTCCCCACGCCCACGCTCACCCCCGCCGTCGACTACTCCGTCGCCCCGCTCCCCCCGGCCCCGCGCCCCAGGCCGGTCACCGACGTCCGTTCGCTGGGCACAGCCGAGATCCGGCGGCCCAGCCGCCTGACGCAGAGGCTGGGCGGGGCCGCCGCGTCCGTCTGGGAGCGCGCGTTCGCCGTCGAGCGCACCGAACTCAGCGACGGCAGTGTGCGCTCCGACATCACGGTCCGCATCCATCTGAACCCCCAGCCCGGCGCCAACGAGAACCACGTCGCGAACGCCAAGGAGATGGCGCAGCGCGGCGTCGACAAGTACTTCAACGTCCCGAACCACCGTCTCCCGAACGGTGATCTGCTGCGGGTCAGGCTGGAGTTCGTCGACAATCCCGCACAGGCGCACCGACGGGTGCGGTTGCACCCGGACCCGGACGGCACGGGCCGCGACGACAGCGCCACCTGGTACGTCTCGGACGACGGTGAGGACGGTGAGGACAAGTCGTACGTCATCGCGCACGAGACCGGCCACCTCCTCGGCTTCCAGGACCACTACCGCGAGGCCGAGCCGGGCGAGCCGTTCCGGCCGGTGTACGACGACCATTCGCTGATGTCCGGTTACGGCATCGACGACGCGGGACGCGTGCAGTTCGACATGGACTACATGGGCCCCTCCCAGCAGATCTCTCCGACGCTGCGCGTCGCGCCGCGGGATCTCCTGCTGCTCTCCACGGCGGTCGACGCCGCCTGGTCGCGTACTCCGGGCGCAGGGGCGGGCCCGCACGACAACGTCAGGGTGCACATCCCGCTCGACGTACGGGAACGGGTCCTGCGCGGCAATGCCCGCACCGGCTCCAACGGTCTGCTCGCCCCGCGCGGCCCCTCCGGGCGCTTCCGCCCCGAAGCCACCGGACCGCTGAACCCGAACGGCACCTACCGGGCGGGCAAGCGCCCCGACGGCACCGTCCAGACGATGTTCCCGGACCACTGGAGCCCCGACGAGGTCCTTCACGCCACCCGCCAGGTCTACCTCGACCACGTCAGGACCGGCAGCCTGACGACGGACAGAAGGCGCTCGGGCCGCCAGACCTTCGACGGTGTCTACCAGGGCGTACGCATCAAGTGCACCGCCGACACCACCGGCACCATCCTCGACTTCGCCCCCCACCCCGACCAGAGCGGCCTGCAGCCGCCCACCCACCTCGAACCGCCGCCGCCCCGCGAGCTGTCCGACGAACCCGCGTTCAGCGAGACGTCGATGCGGTTCGTGCTGCGCGGCGACCCCTCCACGCTCACCGGGGTGCAGTACGCCCACAGCAAGGACCGGCGCGAGCTGGCCCAGACGGACCGCGGCATCCGCTTCGACAAGCTGTCGGACCCCGATTTCAACGGCGTGCGCCGGGCCGAAGTGTGGTTCCGGAACCCGCCGACGGGACCGGGAAGGGCGATCCTGAAGATCGGCCAGGGCGACTCGCCCGAGGTGATCACTCATGACGGTCTCGGCAGCCATCCGCGGACGCTGTTCCCGGAGGTGTGGACCGCCGGTGATCTGCGCGAGGCCGTACGGGACGCACACAACAACGCCCTGGCCAACGGCCTCTTCGAAGTGCTGCCCGACGGCGGCTACCTGTGGGAGGGCTCGGCCGGCGGCGTCCGGATGCAGGGGGTCGTGAAGGACGGCGAGCACCGCTGGTTCCGTCCGACCCGCTTCCAGCCGCACCCGGAGTGGCACGCCGAGGACATCGCGGCGACCACCTCCGAGACCCCGGTGACCTACGCCAGGGCGTCCGGCGGGCTCGCCGACTTCCGGGTATCGCACGTCGTGTTCGCCAACGGCGACCGCGGGCTGAACCTCACCCGGATCGTCCATTACCCGCGGGGCATGGACCCGCTGGCCCTCGCCGAACTGCGCGAGAAGCTGTCCGACGTACAGGATCACATCGACGACACCTACAACTCCCCGGAAGAGGCCAACGAGAACGGCCGGCTGCCCAAGACCCGGTTCACCGTGGAGCTGCGCCCGACGAAGCGGCCCGGCCAGCGGGAGGACGGCGCGGACATCGGAGCGCTGTCCACGCAGAGCGCCGAGGACGCGGCGGCCCAGCTGCTGGGCTTCGACGTGGACCCGGACGCGGGCCGCCAGGACCTCGTACGCCAGGTCCTCGAACACCGGCGCCCGGTACCGCAGTCCACCGACTCCTGGGACGCCCCGCACGAGCAGGGCGGAACGCCGAACCCGCTGCTCACGTCGGACGTCGAAGCCGCGCTGCGCCGCAACACGCACGCCGGGCTCTTCGACGAGCCGGGTGTGCTGGAACTGCTGGCCGCCCGCCGGTCCCAGGACCACGCCCCGCACGTCACCAAGGAATCGACCGAAGCGGCGCTGGCGGCCCTTACCGAGGACGAATTCGCGCCCGACTACACCCACACCCCGGACGACCAGCTCCCGGACGGCTGGACCCCGGACCGACTGCGACTCGCCGCACTGCGGGCAGCCCGCAGCAGCGCACCACGCACCCCCGACCTCCACCAGCCGGGCACCCTCACCCTCGTCACCACGCCCGAACCGGGCATGCAGCTCACCACCCGCATCGACAGCACCTCGCTGCTCGTCCTCGGCGCCGAGATCGTCAGGCTGCCGCAGCCGACGGCCCCGGCCGGACACACCCAGGCCCCGGGCACGCACCCGAACGATCCGATCACACCCGTCCCGCCCGTCACACCCGTCAGTCCGATCGGCTCGGTCACCCACGTCAATCCGGTCCATCTGGACGCTGTTTCACGGGCCTTGGGCCTGACCCCCGCGCAACTGCACAGCGCCCTGCCCGTACTGCACCATGCCGCCACTCCGAGCGAAGCACTGCACGCCCTGGAGACGCTGGCGAAGCGGGTCGGCTCGGGACCGCAGGTGGGCAGGTTCGTCCGGCGGATGTCGGAACTCCAGGTTCCCGCAGCCGACTGGTGGGATCTGTCGAGCTACCTGACCGGCCGGGGCGAGAGCATGCTGCACGTGCTCGGCCCGTACACCCCGGAGGTCCAGCGGCGGATCGACGAGTGGCGGCTCAGCGATGTGACCCACACCGACGAGTCCACCAGAACCACCGCACACGAGCTGGGCGTGCATCCGCTCGCCCTCACCCGGATCGCCAGGGCCGTCCGGCTGCCCAGCCCTTCGGACGTCACCCGGCTCACTGTGGACGCCGACTTCTGGCAGCGCCCCGTTCCCCCCGAAGAGCTGGCGCTGGAGTATCTGGTCGGGCACCGCACGGAGATCGAGAACCTCCGCGCCGCGATCGACCGGGACCGGTTCGACGAGGTCGCCGACGACGTCCTCGGCCCGGAACGACACGACATGGGCGAGAGCGACCTCGACTACCACCGCTTCCTGTACTGGACCGGGGTGGCCCACGAGGGTCTGCGGCCCTTCAGCGCAATCGAGTTGGACTTCCTGGTCGGCAACTGGGCGCCGTACCGGGACACCGGGCCACAGCCGCCGCCCGGCTTCGACCCCGCCCTCTACCGGAGGCATCTGGACGAGCTGGAGCACCGGCGGAACCTGGCCAAGTTCGCGGCCGTCGAAGCGGGCCGGGCCAGAGACCGGACGGCGCTCGACAGGGCGCGCGCCACCCTGAACCAGCTGCACCCCTACGTCACGAGGCACCGCGCCGACCTGCGGCTGCGGCTCGCCCAGCTGTGGTCGCAGAACCCCATGACCCCGGCCACTCCGGGCGCACAGACGCCTCCCGCCACTCCGGGCGCACCGACGCCTCCCGCGCAACCGGCCGCACCGACGCACCCGGTCGCCGACGAGGACATCGTGATGGGCGAGGACGCCCCGGTGGACCCGGACGGGGACATCGTGATGACCCCGAGCCCGCGCCTGCTCCACCAGTCCCCGCCCAACGTCCCCCCGCAGAGCAACTCGCACGTCGACGGGACGACGGAGCCGCCCCTCATCGAGCCGAACTCCTCGCCGAGCACCCCGCTCCACACGCAGCAGACCGGCCCGCAGGAGCCCCCGGTTCCCACCCTCACACCCACGCTCACGCCCGCCGCCAAGTACGCCGTCGTCGAACTTCCCCCGGCTCCCCTTCCCAAGCCGGTCATCGACGTCAAGCCGCTGGGCAAGGCCGAGATTCTCCCGCCCAGTGCCCGGAGCAGGGCAAGGGGCGGGGCCGCCGCGTCCGTCTGGGAGCGCGCCTTCGCCGTCGAGCGCACCGAGCTCAGCGACGGCAGTGTGCGCTCCGACATCACGGTCCGCGTCTATCTGGACGTGCAGCCGGGCGCCACCCCGAACCACGTCGCGAACGCCAAGGAGATGGCGAAGCGCGGCATCGACACGTACTACAACGCCCCGAACCACCGGCTGTCGAACGGTGATCTGCTGCGGGTGAAGATGGAGTTCGTCGACGATCCCGCACAGGCGCACCGCAAGGTGCGGCTGCACCCGGACCTGGACGGCACGGGCCGCGACAACAGCGGCACCTGGTACGTCTCGGAGGGCGGAAAGAACGCGAAGGACAAGTCGTACGTCATCGCGCACGAGACCGGCCACCTCCTCGGCTTCCAGGACCAGTACCGCGAGGCCAAGGAGGGCCGTCCGCCCCGGCCGGTGCACGACGACCACTCGCTGATGTCCGGATACGGCATCGACGAATCGGGACTCATCCAGTTCGACATGGACCACATGGCCTCCTCCGGGCGGCTCTCGCCGACGCTGCGGATCGTGCCGCGGGATCTGCTGCTGCTCTCCACGGCCGTCGACACCGCCTGGTCGCACGCCCCCGGCGTGGGCGCGGGCCCGCACGACAAGGCCAGGGTGCACATCCCGCTCGACGTACGGGAACAGGTGCTGCGCGGCAACACCCGCACCGGCGCCAACGGCCTCCTCGCCCCGCGCGGCCCGTCCGGACGCTTCCGCCCCGAACCCACCGGGCCGCGCAACCCCAACGGCACGTACCAGGCGGGCAAACGCCCCGACGGCACGGACCAGACGATGTTCCCGGACCACTGGAGCCCCGAAGAAGTCCTGCACGCCACCCGCCAGGTCTACCTCGACCACGTCAGGACCGGCAGTCTGACGGCGGACAGAAAACGCTCGGGCCGCCAGACCTTCGACGGTGTCTACCAGGGCGTACGCATCAAGGGCACCGCCGACACCACCGGCACCCTCACCGACTTCGCCCCGCACCCCGACCAGAGCGGCCTGCAGCCGCCCACCCACCTCGAACCGCCACCACCCCGCGAGCCCACCGACGAACCCGCGATCGGGGACGTCGCGCTGCGCTTCGTGACGTACGGCTCCACCCACGACAGGACCGGCGTCCACTACGCGCTGCCCGGGACGGCAGGGGCCCGCGCGCAGGACGGCCAGGGCGTCCTGATCAACCCGCTGTGGACCGCGCACCCGAACGGCACCCAGTGGGCCACGGTCTGGTTCAGGGACCCGAACCTGCGGGGGCGGACGGCACAGGCTGCCGCCAAGGGCACCCCGCCCCCTCCCGAATGGCAGCTCGGCGACCGGGAGAGCGGGACCGTGGTCGGCGCCGACGGCACGACGGGCACCGGCCAACTGCTCTTCCCCGACCGCTGGTCGACGTCCTATCTCCGGAACGCGATTGTCGTGGCCCACCGCAACGCGCGCGGCTCCGGTTCATGGGTGGAGGTCCCGGAGGGCGGCTATCTGTGGGAGGGCGTGCACGACGGCGTACGGATGCACGGACACGTCCGCGACGGCGAGCAGCTGTGGGTCCGGCCCTCCTCGTACCAGCCACCGCTCCGGCACAGCTCACCCGAGATACTCGCGGTCACCGCTTCCATGGAATACGGCGCGCCCAAACCGGATGGCACGACGGCGCTGTTCAGTATCCAGCGGGTGATCCACAAGGACGGCACCCTGGGGATGCGCGTCACCCGGGTCCTGCCGCATCCGGAACTGGTCCCGGAGCAGCGCAGCCGGCTGGTCGACCAGCAGCTGCCGGGGGTACGTGAGCAGCTGGCCGCCGAATTCAGTTGTCCTGACCCGCTCCAACGCCGCGAACTGAGCGGGGTCACCTTCGACGTGGAACTGTCGCCGGTGGACACCCCGGCGATGAAGCTCACGCGCCGCTCAGAACTGTTCCAAATCATGATGGACAACTCGGACACGAGCACCCTGACAGACCTGATGACGGTCGACCCCACCGACCAGTCGAGTCTGAAAAACCTCCTGCTCGGCATGGCCGAGCAACTGCCGCCGGTACCGCAGACACTGGCCGACTGGCAGGGCCCGCAGGGGCAGCCGCACCACGAGCAGGACCCGGTCTGGAAGTCGGACGTGACGACTTCGGTGCGCCGCACCCGGGCCGAGCTGCTCGACGAGCCGGGCGTAAGGGAGTTGTTGGCGCAGCACCGAAACCAGGAGCCGCCCGTCCCGCTCACGAACGCGAACGCGAACACGCATACGGGCGGGAACGAGAACACGGGCACCGGCACCGGCACCGGCCGCACGGCCGCGGCGGCCGACGCCCTCGGACTGGGCCCCTCCGATCTCACCAGCATCGAGGTCGTCCTGCAGGGCTCGGCCCCGCTCCGCCCGGCCCTTGACGCACTCGACCAGCTGGCCGCCCGGCTGGAGGCCGGGGACACGGGCGCGCTCGTCCGGCGGATGTCGGAACTCGGGTCGCCGCTCTCCGAGTGGTGGCACTTCTCGTCGTATCTGCACACCAAGCGTGGCCTGATGTCCGACGTGGTCAGCATGGACCTGGCCGGGGCCCGGAAGCTGCTCAATGACTCGCGCACCCATCCACTGCCGCCCATCCCGCACAAGACGGAGGACCAGGCCTACGCGCTGGGCGTACACCCGAGCTACCTGCAACGCTTGGCGGACGCCCTTCAGGTGCGCCCGGAGGACGTCAACAAGCTGGGTGAGGACAAGTCCTTCTGGCAGCAACCCCTTTCACCCGAGACCGTGGGGCAGAACTACCGGAACAGCGAGCGCGAAAAACAGGAGGACATCCGCCTCGCCCGCGACCACACACGATTCGACACCCTCGCCAACGAACTGCTGGGCAGCGAACCCACCCGCACGGAGCAGAGATTCCGCTCCTTCATGCACTGGTCCAAGGAGGCGCAGCACCTGGGCCTCGACGTCTTCACGGATCAGCGCCTGCGGGAGTTGGCGGAGCACTGGCGTAAGGAGACGAAGGACGGCACCGACCAGGTGCCCGCGGACTTCGACCCGCGCAAGAATGGGAAATTCCAGGCCGATCTGTTCCTTACGGTGGAACTCGCCAAGCGGTCGGGGCCACTACCCCAAAAACTGGCGGAGGAACTGGCCCTCTACAAGCAGTTCGTCCAGCACCAGCTGACGCAGCTGGACAGGCAGTACAAGGGGGGCGTGTTCCGGGAGGAAGGCCCACCCGCGACACTGTCCTCACAGATCTTCGCCACGCTGTCCGGCACGGACGACTGACACACACGACCGACGCGTATGACCGACGCGCACGACCGACGCACGCCAGCGATGCACGCGACCGACGCACATGAGCGATGCACTTGAGCAGGACGAGAAGCAGGAGAGGCGAGGTGGCCATGGCGAACACGGAACCCGAGTCGAACAGCGAGGTGTCCGCTGCTGCGGAGACATCGGAGGAGGCGGTACCGGAAGCGGGTACGGAGACGGGAGCCGGAACACCGAAGCCCGCCGCGGCGACCAGTGCGCCCCCCACGGCCGGTTCCGCCAAGGTGACAGAGTCCGGGGCCGGTTCCTCGCAGGGAGCCGCCGTGGTGCTCGCCGGGGGCGTGATCGGCGCGGAGGTGCCTGCCGCCGCCCGCGTGACGGAGAGCACCGCACCGACGCTGGCACCGACACCCGACCCCAAGGCCGCGAAGGAGCCCAAGACGGCGAAGGCAGCGACCGCGTCCTCGACGCCCGCAGCCGAGCCGGTTGCCGCCGAGAAGTCCGGGCCGCAGGCCGTCGCGCAGCCCGCACCGGCTCCGGAACCGGCCACGGAACCAGTCGCCACAGCGGCAGCAAGCGTTCCGGAGGCCACAGCAGCCACCACCACCGCGTCCGCGACGGCCGCCGCCACGACGTCCCGTGGACTTCCGGCACTCACCGCCGTACTGGGCACCCTCACCCGGACCCGTACCCGCACCCGTACCGCCTCCGCGACCACCGCCATCACCACCGACGGTGCGGGCAACGGCCCCGAAGGCGTCGGCGCGAAGGACGAAGGACCGGCGCCCGGCAAGGTCTCCCGGCCGATGGTCGCGGCTGCCGTGATCGGCGGCGTAGTGCTGCTGTCCCTCCCGTTCGTCGTCGCCTCCTCGACCGGCGGGGACGGCCCCAAGCACAACAGCAGGAACACCGCCGCCGGATACACGGACCCCGCCCCGGGTACGGACGGCTACGTACCGCAGGCGGATGCTTCCAAGGGGCCGCTGGGCAAGGGCAGTCCGAAGGCCCCAGGAGGCACGGCGGGGACGACGGGCGGCGTGAACGCTCCCCCCATCATCGAAGCCGCGTCGGCGGACAACGTCGGCGGCTCCGGTGAGCTGTCCACCGGCACCAAGGCGGGTGACAAGGCCCCGAAGGACAAGGCGGGCGACAAGGCCCCGAAGGACAAGGCGGGCGACAAGACCACGCAGACCAAGACGGGCGACAAGACCACGCAGACCAAGACGGGCTCCGACTCCGGCAAGCAGACCGAAACGAAGACGGACCCCTCGACGGGAAACGGCGCCGCCACGACCCCGCAGAAGCCGGCGGCCTCACCCACGGTGCTCTTCTCGGCGGTCGGCGGCCTGCACTGCACCAGCAGCGCGGTCACCTTCACCGAACGCGGCAAGTACACCGACGGCCAGAAGGGCTGGACCACCCACGACGGCTCCTACGCCGCAGGCGGCTGCAACGGCTGGTACCGCTCGATTCCCATGTCGGGCGACTCCAACGACAGCGACAACAGTGTGGTCTGGAACTTCCGTACCGGTGACGTGAGTTCGGGCAGTTGCAAGGTCAGCGTCTACATACCGAACGACAGCAACATCGGGCACGTCGGTGGCCAGCCCACGTACTACACCGTCCACGACGGCACGAGCACCGCGGGCTCCACCCAGCTCGGCCACTTCACGATCACCCAGGTGAGCCACCTCGGCCAGTGGATCGCAGCCCCCTCGTACAAGATCAACAGCGGCGTGCTGAGCGTCAAACTGCACGACCGCGGCGACGACTGGAGCTCGTCGTCACGGGCGAACGCCCACCACGCCGCCGCGCCGATCCGGGTGGAGTGCACCAAGTAGCCGCCCGCCGGGAGGGTTGAGAATCCGGGCCGGATCACATCCGGCCCGGCTTCTCCTACGTTCCGCCCGCCGGCCACGCAGGCAGGCTCCGCCCCGGTGCGTGGGCCCCGTCCGATCCGAACGAGAGGGTCAGTGCCGCCCCGCCAGCCGGTCCGCGACCTTCGCGACGGGGTCCGTGCCCGGGCGGGGCGAGGTGAGTTCGCGCCGGTCGGCGGTCCGGTAGGCGGCGTACATGCCGTGGACGCCGAGCCAGCGGAAGGGTTCCGGCTCCCAGCGGCGGACCTTGTGGTTCACCCAGGGCAGGGTGGTCAGGTCGGTGGGACCGGACTGGCCGGAGTCCTGCTGGATCAGGTCGCGCAGGGTCCGGGCGGCGAGGTTGGTGGTGGCGACGCCCGAGCCGACGTAGCCGCCGGCCCAGCCGAGGCCGGTGGAGCGGTCGAGGGTGACGGTGGCGCACCAGTCGCGGGGGACGCCGAGGACGCCGGACCAGGCGTGGTCGATGCGGGCTCCGACGGTGGTCGGGAAGAGGCGGACGAGGATGTCGCGGAGGGCCTCGATGGTGGCCGGCTGGGTGCGGCCGTCATTGTCGGTGGCGGAGCCGTAGCGGTACGGGACGCCGCGGCCGCCGAGTGCGATGCGGCCGTCGGCGGTGCGCTGGGCGTACATGTAGGCGTGGGCCATGTCGCCGAGGGTCTCGCGGCCGTCCCAGCCGATGGTGTCCCAGACGGACCGGGGCAGCGGCTCGGTCGCGATCATCGAGGAGTTCATGGGGAGCCAAGTGCGTTTTTGGCCCTTGAGGTTCGCGGTGAAGCCCTCGGTGCAGCGCAGGATGTACGGGGCGCGGACCGTGCCGTACGGGGTGTGGGCGTGCTTGGGCCTGATCTCGGTGACGGGCGTCGACTCGTGGATGGTGACGCCGAGCGCCTCGACGGTGGCGGCGAGGCCCTTGACGAGTTTGACGGGGTGCAGGCGGGCGCCGTGCGGGGTCCAGGTGGAGCCGACGGCTCCGGTGACGTTGATGCGTTCGCCGGTCTCGCGGGCGCCGCGCAGGACGCGGTCCTTCTCGCCGAAGGCGATCTCCACGGAGTGGAAATCCTTGAGCCGGGCCAGCTGGGCGGGGGTGTAGGCGACTTCGAGGACACCGCCCCGGTGGATGTCGGCGTCGATGTTCTCCTCGGCGGCCACGCGGACGACTTCGCCGACGGTGTCGTTCATCGCCTGCTGGAGGCGTACGGCGGCTTCGTGGCCGTGGAGCTTCGCGTAGCGGTCGCGGCCCGCGATGCCGTTGTAGAGCCAGCCGCCGTTGCGCCCGGAGGCGCCGTAGCCGCAGAACTTGGCTTCGAGCAGGGTGATGTTGAGGAAGGGGACGGCTTTCTTCAGGTAGTAGGCGGTCCACAGACCGGTGTACCCGCCGCCGACGATGCAGACGTCGGCGGTGGTGTCGCCGGGCAGGGGTTCCCGGGGTGCGGGGGTGCCCTGGTCCGCGTACCAGAACGATATGCCGCCGTTGGCGGTGCTGACGGTGCTCATGTTGCCCCTGCTTTGTCCGGTGTGACGCCGTGGTTGCAGCTGTTCTCTCTGGGGCGGGAGATTACTGCGCCGGAGGGGTATTCGTCTGCGGCCGGGACCGGGACCTTGCCAGTGGATAGCAGGCCAGGCCGATGAGTACGGACGCGAAGTGGCCGAGGTCGGTGAAGGTGCGGCCGGTGATGAGGGGGACGCCGTAGAAGACGACGACGGCGAAGAGATACACGTACCGCCAGGGCTGCGGGACGCGGTACGTGAGGACGGCGACGACGCCCGCGAGCGCGTAACTGACCCCGATGTCGAGCGTGTTGGCGGCGGACTCCGCTACGTGGCCGTGCCGGATGGCCCAGGCGAGGACGCCTTCGCTGACGAGGGTGGCCAGGACATGGGCGGCGATGACGACGGCGAGCCAGCGCAGGGTGCCGAGCCAGCGTTCGGCGTTGGCGTGGAAGACGGTGTAGAGGACGGCGTAGGGGGCCCAGCGGCCGCTGTCGATCCAGAAGGCGCTGGCGATCAGTACGCGTACGGGGTCCCGGGAGAGTTCGTGGATGTTGGTCGAGTGCTGGCGCAGGAAGTCCTCTTCGAAGTCCGGTGACATCTGGTGGATGATGAAGGTGGTGACGAAGAGTGCGGCCAGCCAGATGTAGGTGCCGGGTGCGCTGCGGATCCAGGAGCCGGCGCTGCGGATCCACGAACCGGCGGTGGTACGGCGCCGGGTGGGCGGGGCGGGGCGGCTCGGAGTCATATCCGATTGACGCACGCCTCTACGATGGTCCGCGTGATCGACATTCCGGCCGGGCTGATCCGGACCCAGTCCGCATACAACGGAGCAGCTGGGCGTGCCTTCGTCGCGGCGCTGCCGGGGCGGGCCGCCGGGTTCCTGGAGCGGTGGGGGCTCCGGCAGGACGGTGCGGCGTTCCACGGGGTGTGCGCGCTGGTGCTTCCGGTCGTGCGGATGGCGGACGGTCGCCGGGCGGCGTTGAAGCTGCAGCCGGTGGACGAGGAGACGGTGGGGGAGCCGGTCGCGCTGCGGGTGTGGGGCGAGGCGGGTGCGGGGGCCGTGGAGCTGCTGGACCACGACGCGGCGACGGGGACGCTGCTGCTGGAGCGGCTGGACGGCCACCGCTCGTTGACGGGAGTGGCGGACGAGCGGGAAGCGGCGCGGACCCTGGCGGGCCTGCTGGCCCGGCTGTCGTCCGTCCCGGCTCCGGCGGATCGGGGGCTGCGGGGCCTCGGGGACATCGCGGCGCGGATGCTGGAGGCGGCGCCGGGGGCGGTGGAGAAGCTGGCGGACGCGGAGGAGCGGCGGCTGCTGGCGGACTGCGCGGCGGCGGTGCGGGAGGTCGCGGGGGAGCCGGGGGACCGGTTGCTGCACTGGGACCTGCATTACGGGAATGTGCTGGCCGGGACGGAGGAGGCGCACCGGTGGGTGGTCATCGACCCGAAGCCGCTGGTCGGCGATCCGGGATTCGAGCTGCTTCCGGCGCTGGTCAACAGGTTCGACGCGGCGGCGGTGCGGTGGCGGTTCGACCTGATGACGGGGGCGCTGGGCCTGGACCGGGAGCGGGCGCGGGCGTGGACGCTGGGGCGGCTGCTGCAGAACGGTCTGTGGGAGGTGTCGGACGGGGAGCGGCGGCTGGAGCCGCAGCAGACCGAGATCGCCCGGCAGCTGCTGGGGCGGGTGTAGCGGAGATACCGCCCGTGCTTACGCTGCCTTCATGATTCGTACCGCTGCCCCTGCCGATGTCCCCGTCATCCACGCCATGATCCGTGAGCTGGCCGACTACGAGAAGGCCCTGCACGAGGCGAAGGCCACCGAGGAGCATTTGCACGAGGCGCTGTTCGGCGAGCGGCCCGCCGCGTACGCGCACATCGCCGAGTCGGACGAGGACGGCGAGGCGGTCGGTTTCGCGCTGTGGTTCCTGAACTTCTCCACGTGGCGCGGGGTGCACGGCATCTACCTGGAGGACCTGTACGTACGTCCCGAGCGGCGTGGCGGCGGGCACGGGAAGGCGATGCTGACGGAGCTGGCGCGGATCTGCGTGGAGCGCGGCTACGAGCGCCTGGAGTGGTCGGTGCTGAACTGGAACGCCCCGTCCATCGCGTTCTACGAGTCGCTGGGCGCACGGCCGCAGGACGAGTGGACGGTGTACCGGCTGACGGACGGGGCGCTGGCGGAGCTCGGCGGGCGGTAGGCCGGGCGGGAGGGGCGTTGTCAGTAGGGTGGTTCAGGATGGGGGCATGGTACGCAGCAGCAGGAAGACGGACACCGGCGCAGCGGCACGGCGGCCGGAGGTGCGGCTGCCGCCGCTCGTTCCGTACGAGGGGAAGGGACTGGAACCCGACGGGGACTACGACGGGCTCCGCTTCGAAGGGACGGATCTCGCGGACGAGTCGGGTCCGGGGGCCCGGTTCATGGACTGCGCGCTGGACGGCTGCGCCCTGGACCGTACGGAGCTGGTCAGGTCCCGCTTCATCGACTCGGTACTGACGGGCGTACGGGGGGTGGGCACCGATCTCGCGGGGGCGTCACTGCGGGACGTGGAGGTGGTGGACGCACGGCTGGGCGGGGTGCAGCTGCACGGTGCGGTGCTGGAACGGGTGCTGGTGCGCGGCGGGAAGATCGACTACCTGAATCTGCGGAAGGCGCGGCTGAAGGACGTGGTGTTCGAGGGCTGTGTGCTGTCGGAGCCGGATTTCGGGGAGGCGCAGCTGGTGCGGGTGGAGTTCCGCGACTGTGTGCTGAAGCGGGCCGACTTCAGTTCCGTGCGGATGGAGTCGGTGGATCTGCGGACGGTCGCGGAGCTGGACATCGCGCGCGGGGTGGAGCGGCTGGCGGGTGCGGTGATCAGCCCGGCGCAGCTGATGGAGCTGGCACCGGCGTTCGCGGCGCAGATCGGGGTGCGGGTGGAGGCGTAGCCCCGGCGCGCGAGGCAGGGGGTCAGACCCGGGGGAAGCGGGCCTGGAGGTCCCAGATCACGGGATTGTCGGCGAGACCCTCGTGCAGGTCGGCGAGGTCGGCGATCAGATCGTGCAGGAAGTCACGGGCCTCGCGGCGCAGCAGCGAGTGACTGAAGGTGAGCGGGGGCTCGTCGCCCGGCATCCAGTCGGCCTCGACGTCGACCCAGCCGAAGCGGCGCTCGAAGAGCATCCGGTCGGACGACTCGGTGAAGTCCAGCTCGGCGAACTGCTGCCGGTGCGAGCGGTTGCCGCGCGGGTCCTGGTCGATCTGCTCGACGATGTCGCACAGCGCCCACGCGAAGTCGAGCACCGGCACCCATCCCCAGGCTGTGGACACCTCGCGGTCCGCCTTGGTGTCCGCGAGGTAGACGTCCCCGGAGAACAGATCGTGCCGCAGGGCGTGGACGTCCGCGCGGCGGTAGTCGGTCTGCGGGGGATCGGGGAAGCGTCGGGAGAGGGAGTAGCCGATGTCGAGCACAGTTCGATGGTGCCATGCCCGGGGACGCGTCAACGCCGCGGCGGCCGGCCGCCCGACCGGGTGAGGGGCGGGCCGCTCGCGCGTTCACGGTGCAGACGGCCGACGACCTCTTCGTTCCGGAAGGGTGATCTGCGGCAGCAGCCGCTGCTCCTTCGCCACGGCGACGGCGCCCGCGCGGGTGTCGACGCCGAGTTTTTCGTAGATGCGGCCCAGGTGGGTCTTGACCGTGGCCTCGCTGAGGAACAGGGCGCGGGCGATGTCCCGGTTGCCCAGGCCCTGGGAGAGCTGGGCGAGGATGTCGCGTTCGCGGTCGGTCAGAATGGGCCGGGGCTTGCGCATCCGGGCCAAGACGCGGCAAGCCCGGGACTCCGGTTCCGGGTGATTGACAGGTTTCGCCCCGGGAGTCGGCCTAGGATCACAGGCGTGAACCAGCGAACACCAGTACGCCGCATGGCCCACGCCGCCGCCCTCGTCCTGCTGGCTCTGACGACCTCCACCAGTTGCGCCGGTGGCGTCGAGGGCACCCCCGGCGCCGCCGGTCTGCGCGACCCGTACTTCCCGAAGCTCGGCAACGGCGGCTACGACGTCACGCACTACGACCTCGCCCTCGACGTCGACCCGGCCGCCCACCACCTGAGCGGCACCGCCACGATCACCGCGCGCGCCACCCAGGACCTCAGCGCCTTCAACCTCGACCTCGCCGGGCTCACCGTCCGGTCCGCGACCGTCGAGGGCCGCCCCGCCACCGTCAACCGGGCGGGCCACGAGCTGACGCTGCGCCCCGACGCCGAGGTCGGGGACCGGCTCCGCAAGGGCAGGACGTTCCGTACGGTCGTTCGCTACTCCGGCACTCCGCAGACCCTCACCGACCCCGACACGTCGAAGGAGGGCTGGCTGAGGACGGCGGACGGATCGGTCGGGCTCGGCGAGCCGACGGGTTCCATGGCCTGGTTCCCCGGCAACAACCACCCGAGCGACAAGGCGTCGTACGACATCACCGTCACCGCCCCGAAGGGTCTGACGGCCGTGTCCAACGGCGAGCTGACCTCGCGCAGGACCGCGGGCGCCACCGCCACGTACCACTGGCACGTCGCCGAACCGATGGCGAGCTACCTCGCGACGGTCGTCATCGGCCGTTTCGACACGAAGACGTCGACCACCCCGGACGGCATCAAGGTGTTCAGCGCCGCCGACGTGTCGGTGGCGGCGCGGAGCGCGCCGATTCTCGCCCGGGTCCCCGAGATCGTGAAGTGGGAGGCGGAACGTTTCGGCCCGTACCCCTTCTCCGCGACGGGGGCGATCATCGGGCGTTCCGGGGACTCCGAATACGCCCTGGAGACCCAGAACCGGCCGTTCTTCCCCGGTACGCCGGACGCCGGGCTCCTCGTCCACGAGATGTCCCACCAGTGGTTCGGGGACTCCGTCACGCCCGAGAGCTGGGGGGACATGTGGCTCAACGAGGGCTTCGCGACCTACGCGGAGTGGCTGTGGGAGGACGACAAGGAGGGCAGGCCGGTCCAGGACCGGTTCGACGCGGCCTTCGAGGACGACGACAACTGGGCCTTTCCGCCCGCGGATCCGCCGATGGCCGCTTACATCTCGGAGGCGCCGGTGTACGGGCGCGGGGCGATGGTCATCCACAAGATCCGGCAGGCTGTGGACGACGACGAGCGTTTCTTCGCGCTCGTCAAGGGCTGGACGAAGGCCCACCGGCACGGCAACGCGTCGACCGCCGACTTCACCGCGTACGTGGAGAAGACGACCGGGCAGGATCTGACGGAGCTGTGGGACACCTGGCTGTACGGGAAGAGCCGGCCCGCCTCGAAGGGCTGACCGGCTCCCGCGCACAAGAAGTACGGCAGTGGCGCTGCTTCACCTGGACGCCGCTACTTCACGTCGACGCCGCTCCAGGCGGCGTCTACGGCCGCGAGCTCGGCGCTGTCGGCCCCGTACAGATAGGACGCCGCCTTCTCGGTCGCCGTGCGGGCGGCCGCGTAGTCGGTGGTCGACGTCATGTACTCGGAGAGGGCCTTGTGCCAGATCTGGACGGCCTTGTCCCGGCCGATGCCGGTGACCGTGGAGCCGTCGAGGGTCGGGGAGTCGTAGTCGACGCCGTTGATCGCCTTCGCGCCGCTGTCCTCGGACAGGTTCGTGCTCGCTGTGCGACGGCGGGAATTGATGCCGTGTCAGCGTCGGCGCATGCGGAACCCCCGGCCGTGACGGCCGGGGGTTTCGCGGGACGAGCTCTCGCGTCAGAGGCCGACGCCGTGGGTCAGAGGTTGACGCCGAAGTCCTGGGCGATGCCACGCAGACCCGAGGCGTACCCCTGGCCGACGGCGCGGAACTTCCACTCCGCGCCGTTGCGGTAGAGCTCGCCGAAGACCATGGCGGTCTCGGTGGCGGCGTCCTCGCTCAGGTCGTAGCGGGCGATCTCGGTGCCGCCGGCCTGGTTGATGACGCGGATGAACGCGTTGCGCACCTGGCCGAAGTTCTGGCTGCGGGTCTCGGCGTCGTAGATCGAGACCGGGAAGACGATCTTGTCGACGTCGGCCGGCAGGCCCGCCAGGTTGACGTTGATCTGCTCGTCGTCGCCCTCGCCCTGGCCCGTGACGTTGTCGCCGGTGTGGACGATGGTCTGATCCGGCGTCGACTTGTTGTTGAAGAAGACGAAGTGACCGTCGGAGACGACCTTGCCGGCCGGGTCGACCGCGATCGCCGAGGCGTCGAGGTCGAAGTCGGTACCGGTGGTGGTGCGGACGTCCCAGCCGAGGCCGACCGTGACGGCGGTCAGGCCCGGGGCCTCCTTGGTGAGCGAGACGTTGCCGCCCTTGGACAGGCTTACAGCCATGGGAAGTCCCTTTCATCGTCGAGTGCGGGCTTCGTGCCACCACGAAGCTACCGTCACAGGTCATAACGCGAGCAGGGGACCGGGAGGTTCCTGCTCCCTTTACTTTCTTTACCGAAGTCCCCCGGCGTCAGGCACCCGTACGGCACCCGTACGGCACCCGTGTGGCAAAAGAAGGTGACGAACGCCCGGTGGGCCGGGGAACATGGGGGTCATGTCCGGGCCCTATGTCATCCGCGGTTCGGTCTCCCTGCCGGAGGCCGAGCTCATGTGGCGTTTCTCGCGGTCCTCCGGGCCCGGCGGGCAGCACGTCAACACCAGCGACTCCCAGGTGGAGCTCCGCTTCGACGTCGCGGCGACCGAAGCGCTCCCCCCGGTGTGGAAGGAGCGGGCGCTCCAGCGCCTGGAGGGCAGGCTCGTGGACGGCGTGATCGCGGTACGGGCGTCCGAGCACCGCTCCCAGTGGCGCAACCGCGAGACGGCTCTCGTGCGGCTCGCCTCCCTGCTGGCCGAGGCCACGGCGCCGCCCCCCAGGCCGCGCCGCAAGACCAGGATTCCGCGCGGCATCAACGAACGCCGCCTGCGCGAGAAGAAGCAGCGAGGCGAGACGAAGCGAGGCCGCTCCGGCCGCGACTGGTAGCAGCGCCCGGAGGCCCGGCACCCCCTCACCCCGGCCGCGCGCTGCCGACGCCCCGTCACCCCGGCACCGACGCCCCGGCCTCGTCACCCCGGCCCCGCGGCACCGACGCCCCGTCACCCCAGCTGCCGGTACCGCCCCCGGAAGTACGTCAGCGGTGAGCCGTCCCCGCTCGGCAGGGCCGCGCTCAGGACCCGGCCGATCACCAGGGTGTGGTCGCCCGCCAGGACCCGCTGCTCGGTACGGCACTCCAGCGTGGCCAGCGCGCCGCCGACCAGTGGTGCGCGGGTGACCTCTCCCCTCTTGCAGGGGATGTCCTCGAACAGCAGCCGGTCGCTGATCCGGCCCTTCATCGCGAACCGTCCGGCGATGTGCCGCTGGCTCTCGGCGAGCACCGAGACCGCCCACAGTGGCTGTTCGGACAGCAGGTCGTCCATCCGTGAGTCGTTGCGCAGGCTGACCAGGACCAGCGGTGGGTCCAGCGACACGGACATGAAGGCGGTCGCCGTCATCCCGACGTCCTCGCCCCGGCCGTCCTCGTCGAGCGGCGGCTCTTCGGCGGTGATCAGCACGACACCGGCGGCCAGCCGGGCGAGGGCGGCCCGGAACTCATCGTTGCTCACCCCCTCAGCATGGGGGATGGGCTCGGAACGCGGGGCGGGAGGCTTCGTCTGCAACACATCCGGCACGCTAGCCGCGGACGGCGCGCCTCCGCATCGGGCCAGGGGACCAGCCTGGTCCTAGGACCCGCGGTCCGGAGCCCCGGGGGCCGGCACTGCAACGCCCGGATTTGCGTTCAGGAAAAGGACGGACCGGGGGCGCGCGCCACCCGAGCCTCTTTACCATCTGTTGTGACTTGAGTCACAGGGTGCAATATTCGCTGACCCTGTGTACCGACTGCACAGCTCAGTGTGATTCAGTGGCCGTGACACTGCGGTAAGTGCGTCGATATGAAACCTGGAGTGCTGTCGAGGTCTCGGGGAGTGCGAGCAATGGAGGCCGAGTCGGAGCCGTACGTCCGTCTTGCGACGATGCGGCAGCTGCACCAGGCCGTGGCCGATCTCAACACGGCGCGGAGCCTGGCCGACACACTGCAGACCGTGGCCGACGGAATCGTCGCCGGTCTCGGCTACGAGCTTGCCTGCGTGAACCTGGTCCGACCCGACGGTGATCTCGTCGTCGCCTCCTTCGCCGGCAACAGCGCCGCGGAAGCCCTGATCACCGGCCGCGTCGGCTCGCGCAGCTCCTGGGAGCGCAGGCTGTCGATGGGCGAGGCCTGGGACGAGCTCTGTTTCATACCCCACACCGACGGCTGGGTCCTCCTCGACGACGACGTACCGCAGTGGCACACCGAGGGCCCCGAGCCCCGTTTCGAGGACGAGTGGCACCCCGAGGACCGGCTCTACGCCCCGATGTACGCGTCCGGCGGCGGCCTCGATCTCCTGGGCGTCATATCCGTCGACCGCCCGCGCAACGGCCGCCGCCCCGGCGCCTGGGGCCGTGAGGCCCTCCAGATGTACGCGTCACAGGCGGCCATTGCGATCAGTAACGCCCGGCTGAGAGCAAACATGCAGCGCGCCCTGGTCCGTCTGGAGCGTGAGCAGCAGGCGCTGCGGGCCAGCGAGGAATCCTTCCGTCAGGCCTTCGAATACGCGCCCAGCGGCATGGCCATCGCGGAGATGGGCGGCGACCAGCACGGCCGGCTGCTGCGCACCAACGACGCCCTGTGCCGGCTGCTCGGCCGCCCCGCGTCCGTCCTGCGCCGCTACTCCTTCGCCGACCTCGTCCACCCCGAGGACGTCGGCACCCTGTTGCGCACCTCCGCCGAGGGCGGCCGCGCCGAGCTGCGGCTGGGGCGCCGGGACGGCACCTATCTCTGGGTCTCGCTGCGCAATTCCGTCGTCGCCGACACCACGGACGGCCCCCGCTTCCTGCTCACCCACGTCGAGGACATCGAGGAGCGCAAGCGCCACGAGCTGCATCTCGCGCACCGCGCCTCGCACGACGCGCTCACCGGCCTGCCCAACAGCGCCGAGCTCCGCTCACGGCTCGGCTCCCGGCTCTGCGAGCGGCCGCACGCCGTGGCCACCACGGCGGTCGAGGCGCTGGACGCGGCGTACGGCGATGTCGACGATCCGGACACGCGGACGCACGGCTACGACGTGGACTCGGCGCCCGGCGGTCCGTACGACCACCATGTGCACGCCGTCGCGCCCGACACCGGGGACGACGACGGCGCGAAGGGCCTCGCGGTCCTCTTCTGCGACCTCGACGGCTTCAAGTCCATCAATGACCGTTTCGGCCACCACACCGGTGACGCCGTACTGATCGAGGTCGCCCGCCGCCTCACCATCTGTGTCCGCGACGGCGACACCGTCGCCCGGCTCGGGGGTGACGAATTCGTCGTCCTCGCCGACGGGCTCGGTGCCGCGGACGCCGCGGACCTGGCCGTACGCCTGCGTAACGCCATCATTCCGCCCATTCGGGTCGACGGCCGGGCGGTGCGCGTCGGGGCGAGTTTCGGCATCGGCTGGGCCGCCTGCGGGATGACGGCGGAAGAAGTGCTGCGCTCCGCCGACCAGCGGATGTACGTGGAGAAGCGGTCGCGGTCGAAGGTTCACCGCAGGGCCGGCTGACGTTCACGGCGGTGCTGCTCCGCCACCCCGGGGGCGGTTCCGGGACGGGCGTCGGCAATTCTTGGTGTGGTCCGTTCGGGGTAGGCTCGGCCGGTCGGCCACGGCTGGCGATATTCGGCGACGGCTGGCGACATGGTGAGGAGTGACCAGGGATGACGGCCGGGAACAATGGCGCAAACAAGCCCGAGGACGACGATCCGTTCGGCTATCTGTACGAGGACGGACAGGCAGCGGGCGCCCAGCCGCCGCGGCAGGGCGGCTACGGCTACCCGGGCCCGGCGGCACCGCAGCCCGGGGTGCCCCGGACCTCGTACAACCAGGTGCGGACTGTCGGCGAGCGCCAGTACGGGCAGCAGGTGCCGCACCAGCAGCCGTACGGTCAGCCGCAGGCGCAGTACGCCGCCCCGGAGACGTACCCCGGCGCCCCCACCGCGCAGGTCCCGCAGCAGGGCGGCCGCCCCGGCGGCCCCGGCAAGGGCGGCCCGAATACCAAGGGTCTGCTGATCGGCGCGGTCGCGGTGGTCCTGGTCGTGCTCATCGGCATCGGCGCCGCGCTGCTCACGGGCGAGGACAAGAAGGACAAGCAGAAGGACGAGGCCACCACCTCCGCCGGTCCCGGCAGCCAGGTCGAGGAGTCCCCGAAGCCGCAGGAGTCCGCGAGCTCCGAGGCCCCGGCCGAGCTCCCCAAGCAGGACGCGGCGACGCTGAAGCTCGGCGGCACGGCCCAGCTGGACAACTCGGTCAAGGGTGCGGAGAGCGCCAACGGCCAGTACATCAACCTCAATGAGGTCGGCAGGTCGGCGACCTGGTCGGTCGAGGTGCCGGAGGCCGGTGAGTACACGCTGTTCGTGACGTACGGCGTACCGGGCAAGGACGCCAAGACGTCCCTCACGGTCAATGCCGAGGCTCCCCGCGAGATCAGGATGAAGAACTTCGCGGAGGCGCCGGAGGGTGACCTGGAGAAGGGCTGGACGACCACGTTCTCCTGGATCCAGCTCAACAAGGGCCCGAACACGATCACGATCTCGTGCAACGAGGGTGACCAGTGCGACGCCAACCTGGACCAGCTGTCGCTGAAGGCCGGTCACGTGAAGCGCTGACCCGTACGCGAGCGGTCCGGCCCCCACGCCTTCGGATGTGGGGGCCGGACCGCTTTTGCGTGCGGGCCGTCAGCCCATCAGGCTCAAGAACCCCGCCACCGTCGCGGCCATCGCCCCGCGGCCCGGTGCGATGTACTTGCGCGGGTCCACGCCCGTGGTGTTCTCGGCCAGGTACGCCCGTACCGCGCCGGTGAACGCGGTGTTCAGCGCCGTACCCACGTTGATCTTCACCATGCCGGAGGAGGCGACGGCCTGGCGGATCTCCTCGTCCGGGACGCCGCTGGAGCCGTGCAGCACCAGCGGGACGGGGACCGCGTCGCGCAGCCGGCCGATCAGGGCGTGGTCCAGGGCGGCGGTGCGCTCGGTCATGGCGTGCGAGGAGCCGACGGCGACGGCCAGCGCGTCCACGCCGGTGTCGCGGACGTACGCGGCGGCCTCGGCCGGGTCGGTGCGGACGCCGGGGGCGTGGGCGTCGAGCGGGGCCTCGCCCTCCTTGCCGCCGACCTTGCCGAGCTCGGCCTCGATCCAGATGCCGCGCTCGTGCCCCCAGGCCACCGCCTCGGCCGTGGCCCGCACGTTCTCCTCGTAACCGAGCCTGGAGGCGTCGAACATCACCGAGCCGAAGCCCTCCGTGTGCGCCTGGTGCAGCAGCTCCACGGACTCGACGTGGTCGAGGTGGAGCGCCAGGGGGGCGTCGGAGGCGCGGGCGACGGCGGCGGCCGCGGCGGCGATCGCGGAGAGCCGGCCGCCGTGGAACTTCACGGCGTTCTCGGAGATCTGCAGGATGGCGGGTGCTCCGGCGCGCTCGGCGCCGGCCGCGATGGCCTCCGCGTGCTCCAGCGTGATGACGTTGAAGGCGGCGATCCCGCGTCCCTGGGCCTGTGCGGCACGGACGAGTTCACCGGTGCTGACGAGCGGCATGCTGACCTCTGTTGCTTCTGCTGAACGGACCGGTCGGGCGGTCCGGTACGGGTGGCGGTTCAGACCGCCGCGGTGTGTTCCTCGACGTCGACGCCCGGCAGGAGCTCCTCGTACGCCGTACGGTCGAAGTCGCCGGCCGTCGGGGAGAGCACGGTCGCCGTCGACAGTGCCACCGCCCGCCGCAGCCGGTCCGGCCAGCTCAGTCCCTCGACGAGGCCGGACAGCAGTCCGGCCACCGCGGAGTCGCCCGCCCCGGTCGGATTGCCCAGGACCCTGGCGGGCGGCGAGGCCCGCCAGACGCCGTCGGGGGTGACCGCCAGCATGCCGTCCGGGCCCAGTGACGCGATGACGCCCTGCGCGCCTCGGCGGCGGGCGTCGTGGGTGGCGCGCAGCGGTTCGCGGGAGCCGGTGAGCTGGGCGAGCTCCTCGGCGTTGGGCTTGATCAGGTCGGGGCGGGCGGCGATGCCGCGGCGCAGCGGTTCGCCGCTGGTGTCCAGGAGTACGGGGATGCCCGCCGCGCGGGCCGGCCGGATCAGTTCGGCGTAGGCGCCGACGTGGATGCCGGGTGGCAGGCTGCCGCAGAGGGCGACGGCGTCGGCCCCGGTGAGGAGCTCCTCGTACCGGTCGAGGAGGGCGGCCCATTCGTCGGCGGTGACGAGCGGGCCGGGTTCGTTGAGCTGGGTGGTGTCGCCGGTGGCCCGGTCGACTACGGCGATCGTGCGACGGGTGTTCCCGGCGACGGTGACGAGGGCGTCGGTGATCGGCGCGGGGGCGGGTGTGGATATGGGCGTGGTGGTTGCTGGCGTGACGGCTGCGGCTGCGGCGGCGGCCCTGGTATCCGTTCCCGACGTGTCCCGCGGCGCAAGTTGCGCCAGCAGTTCGCGCAGTTCGGCTCCGGTGGAGCCTCCGGCGAAGCCGGTGACTACGGTCGCCTGCCCGAGGGCGGAGAGCACCCGGGCCACGTTGAGGCCCTTGCCGCCGGGTCGTTCGGCCATGTCACCGACGCGGTGGCTGGCGTGCGGAACGAGCTCCGGGACGCCGTACGTCAGGTCGAGTGCCGTATTCAGTGTGACCGTGAGGATCACCGCGGCCGCTCCCTCGATCCCTGCTCCGAAGCGCGAATCCGTGGATGGAATGCGCTTTCTCTGGCTGTTTCCCAGGCGATCATGCCAAAGAGGTGGCGGTCGGCCCAGACCTCCGGATCAACCGCCGTCTCTTCGTTACGTATTCGGCTCACTGTCAGTAATGGGTCAAATCAGCCAATGTGGGGCTGAATGATCCATTCGCCCTTGCGCATGACGCCCTTGAGCGTGAAGTCCGCGTCCAGGACCACCAGGTCCGCGTCCTTGCCCGGCTCCAGCGAGCCGACCCTGTCGTAGACACCGAGCAGCCGGGCCGGGTTGGCGGAGATGGATTGCACGACGTCCCCGACCGGAATCCTGTCGATCGTCACGGCCCGGTGGAACGCGGTGTCCAGGGTGAGCGTGGAGCCCGCGATCGAGTTGCCCTCCACCAGCCGTGCGACGCCGTCCTTGACCTCGACTGCGAGCGGGCCGAGCTGGTAGCGGCCGTCACCGAAGCCCGCCGCGTCCATGGCGTCGGTGATCAGCGCGACGCGGTGGGCGCCCGCGTGGTGGTAGGCCAACTGCAGGGCGGCGGGGTGCAGATGCGTACCGTCGTTGATCAGCTCGACGGTGATCCGCTCGTCCTCCAGCAGCGCCGCGATCGGGCCGGGTGCGCGGTGGGCGAGCGGCGGCATCGCGTTGTAGAGGTGCGTGGCGACGGTGGCGCCCGCGTCGATCGCCTCGACGGTCTGCTCGTACGTGGCGTCGGTGTGCCCGATCGCGGCGATGACCCCGTGCTCGGCGAGCAGCCGCACCGACTCGATGCCGCCCGGGAGTTCGGTGGCGAGTGTGAACATCTTCGCGGTGCCGCGCGCCGCGTCCATCAGCTTGCGGACCTCGGCCGGGTCCGGGTGGCGCAGCAGACCCTCGCTGTGCGCGCCCTTGCGGCACGGCGAGATGAACGGCCCCTCGAAGTGGATGCCGGCCAGGTCGCCCTGCTCGACCAGTTCGGAGAGGAGGCCGGCCCGCTGGGCGAGGAAGTCCATCTCGCCGGTGACGGTGGAGGCGACCAGCGTGGTCGTGCCGTGCTCGCGGTGGGTACGGATGCCGGTGAGGACCTCGTCCACGGTGCCGGAGGTGAAGGACGCGCCGCCGCCGCCGTGGTTGTGCATGTCGACGAAGCCGGGGACCACCCAGTGGCCGCTCAGGTCGATGGACCGGGCGCCCTCCGGCGTCGAGCCGGCGATCCGGGTGCCTTCGACGATCACCCGGCCGTCCTCGACGGTTCCGGTGGGAAGCACCACCCGGGCACCTGCGAGAACGGTGCTGTCTGCGCGTTCGGCCATCAGGCGGATACCTCCGTGGAGAGAAGATCCCAGGCGAGCAGCCCTGCGCCCAGGCATCCGGCGGTGTCCCCGAGGGCCGCCGGGACGATGTGGGGCAGCTTCTGGAACGTGACGCGTTCCTCGACGGCCGCACGCAGTGGTGTGAACAAGGTTTCCCCGGCCTCGGCGAGCCCGCCACCGATGATGAGCGTGCGGGGATCGAGCAGGGTCAGTGCCATGACCAGCCCGCCGGCGAGTGCGTCCACGGCGTTCCGCCAGACCTCCACGGCTGCCGGGTCGCCCGACTCGACGGCCTTCGCGCAGTCCGCCGCGTCCGCCGTCGGATCGCCGGACGCGGCGGCCCAGGCGCGGGTCACGGCGGCGGCCGATGCCAGGGTCTCCAGGCAGCCGCGCTGGCCGCAGTCGCAGTCCGGGCCGTCCGGCCGGACCACGATGTGCCCGATCTCGCCCGCGTACCCGTGAGCGCCGGGCTCGATGGTGCCCGCGATGCCGATGGCCCCGGCGATCCCGGTGCCCAGCGGTACGAAGAGGAACCGGTCGGCGCCCTTGCCCGCGCCGATCCGGCCCTCGGCGAGCCCGCCGGTGCGCACATCGTGGCCGAGCGCGACGGGGACGCCACCGAGCCGCTCGCCGAGCAGGACCCGCATGGGTACGTCGCGCCAGCCCAGGTTCGTGGCATAGACCGCGATCCCGTTCTCGGCGTCGACGATGCCGGGCACGGCGACACCGGCCGCGACGGCGCTCTCGCCGAAGTGCTCCTCGCCGTACGCCCGCAGGTCCGCGGCGAAGGCGAGGATCGACTCCACGACGGCGTCGGGACCGCGCTCTCTGCCGGTCGCCCGCCGCGCCTCGTACAGCAGGGTGCCGTCGGCCCCGACCAGTGCGGCCTTCATTCCGGTGCCGCCCACATCGAGGGCGATGACGTGTTTCACGGGAAACAGTTTCGCCCGAGGAGCGAAAAAGGTCTAGTCCACTATTGAGGTTTGTTGCGCATCCATACAAAATCGGCGCCAACGGGCTGCCGGCGGACCGGCAACGGGCTGTCAACGGGCCGTCAACAGGGATCCGTTGACGCGTCGCGAAAGCGATACTCCGACGGTGCAGACCTTCGGAGATCGTCCGGGAGAGGTTCACCGCTCATTCGGAAGCCCCCACGAGGGCGTGGGCGGCGCCCGGGCGGCAGCCAGCCCCGAGAGCGTGCTCGGCCGGATCGCACGGGAGCCGGCGGCGGAGGGCGCGGAGCAGCGCAGGACGGGGAGCAGCGCAGGGCGCGGAGCAACGGGCGAACCGGTGGCGGCCCTCCGGCCGGGCGATATGTTGGCTGATATGACCACCCCCCCGAATGGCCCCGACGCCACGGACAGCCCCGGCGGCCTCTCCGACCGGGACCGTGCCGTGCTCGCCGTCGAGCGGCAGTCGTGGGCCGGACCCGGGGCGAAGGACCGCGCGATCCGCGAACAGCTCGGCATCTCGCCCACGCGCTACTACCAGTTGCTGAACGCCCTCCTCGACGACCGCCGCGCCCTGGAGGCCGACCCGGTGACGGTGAACCGCCTGCGCCGGGTCCGGGAGGCGAGGCGGGGCAGGCGCTGACCGGGGCGGCGCTGATGCCGGCGCGGCGCCGACCATGGCTCCGCCTCGGCGCCCCACCCCTGGTCGGCGACGACCGCGGCTCCGCCCCGGCCCGACTGCAGGGCGTTCCGGGCGCCCCCTTCTGGTCGGAGCCGACCGGGGCTCCGCCCCCGGAAACACCCGACGCGGGCGCCCTACCCCCGGCCTCCTGCTACGCACCCCCAACCCGCGCGCCCCGCTATAGGCTCGCCCCCATGGGCAGCAACCCGCACGCACCCACGCCGAGCGAAATCCCGTCCGAGCTCCCCGCCCCCACCACCCCACCCGGCCGAGAAGCCCTCGCCGCGATCCTCGCGCGCCCCGACCGCGCCGTCATCGCGCTCGACTTCGACGGGACCCTCGCCGACATCGTCCCGGACCCGGAGCAGGCCCGCGCCCACCCCGGCGCCGTCGACGCGCTCGTCGCACTCGCCCCGAAAGTGGCATCCATCGCCGTGATCACCGGCCGCCCGGCCGGCGTCGCGGTCCGGCACGGCGGCTTCGCCGGAGTGCGGGGACTGGACCACCTCGTCGTCCTCGGCCACTACGGCACCGAACGCTGGGACGCCGTGTCCGGCACCGTCCGCACCCCCGCCCCGCACCCCGGCGTCGCCGCCGTCCGGGCCGAACTCCCGGGGGTGCTCGACCGGTTCGGCACGTGGCACGGCACCTGGATCGAGGAGAAGGGCCAGGCGCTCGCCGTCCACACCCGCCGCGCCGCCGACCCGCAGGCCGCGTTCGACGCCCTGCGCGAACCCCTCGGCGAGCTCGCCGCCCGGCACGGGCTGATCGTCGAACCGGGTCGCCTGGTCCTGGAGTTGCGCCCGCCGGGCATGGACAAGGGCGTGGCGCTCGCACAGTACGTACGGGAGACCGACGCCGAGTCCGTCCTGTACGCGGGCGACGACCTGGGCGACCTCGCCGCGTACGCCGCCGTGGAGAAACTCCGCACCGAGGGCCCCGACGGCATCCCGGGCCTGCTCGTCTGCAGCGGCAGCGCCGAAGTACCCGAACTGGCCGAACGCGCGGATCTGCTGCTGAACGGTCCCGGAGCCGTCGTCGGCTTTCTGGCCGCCCTGGCCGAACGGATCTGACCGGCTCACTCCCGCCGCAGCGCGTCCAGCTGATCGAGGAACCACTGCTGCGGCGGGAGCGCCACCGCCGCCGCGGCCAGCCGTTCCGTGCGCGCCGCCCGTTCGTCGTCCGCCATCGTGAGCGCCTCGTGCAGCGCCGCGGCCGTCGCGGACACGTCGTAGGGGTTCACCACGACCGCGTCGCTGCCCAGCTCCTCGTACGCCCCCGCCTCCCGCGACAGCACCAGCGCGCAGCCGTGGTCGGAGACCACCGGGACCTCCTTGGCGACCAGGTTCATGCCGTCGCGGATCGGGTTGACGAGCGCCACGTCGGCCAGCCGGTACGCGGCGAGCGAGCGGGCGAAGTCGTCCTTGACGTGGAGCACGACCGGCGTCCAGCCCGCCGTGCCGTACGCGGCGTTGATGTCGTCGGCGACCTGCCGCACCTCGGCCGTGTAGTCGCGGTACACGGCCAGGTCCTGCCGCGAGGGGTACGCGAAGGCGATGTGGACGACGCGCTCGCGCCATTCGGGCCGCTCGTTGAGGAGCGCGCGGTAGGCGAGCAGCCCGCGCACGATGTTCTTGGACAGTTCCGTTCGGTCCACTCGTACGATCGTCTTCCGACCAGGGCCGATCTGCTCCCGCAGCGCCGCCATCCGCTCGTCCACGTCCGCCTCGTGCGCGCGCCGGCGCAGGAAGCCGGCGTCCGCGCCGAGCCCGTGCACCCCGATCCTGGTCCGCCCGGTGCCGCCCAGGATTTCCGTGCAGCAGCCGATGAAGGCGTCCGCCCAGCGCCGGGTCAGGAAGGCCGCCCGGTCGGCGCCCAGGATGCCGTGCAGCAGCTGCTCGGCGATGTCGTCGGGGAGCAGGCGGAAGTAGTCGACGGGCGCCCACGGGGTGTGCGAGAAATGGCCGATCCGCAGGTCGGGGCGGAGACCGCGGAGCATGCCGGGCACCAGTGCCAGGTGGTAGTCCTGCACCAGCACCGCGGCCCCGGGGTCCGCCTCCTCGGCGAGCGCCTCGGCGAAGGCCCGGTTGTACGTCTCGAACGATGCCCACCGCCGCCGGAACTCCGCGTCGAAGACGGGCTCCAGCGGGGTCTGGTACAGCATGTGGTGGACGAACCAGAGCACCGAATTCGCGATGCCGTTGTACGCGTCCGCGTGGACGGCCGCGTCGATGTCGAGCATCCGTACGCCGGGCTCACCGACCCCGCGGCGGACCGCCTCCCGGTCCCCGTCACCGAGCGCGGCGCACACCCACAGCTTGTCCTTGACGGCGCTCAGCCCGGAGACGAGTCCGCCGCCGCCCCGCTTCGCGTCGAGTGATCCGTCCGCCTCCAGGGTGTACGACACCGGCCCGCGGTTGGACGCGACGAGAACCCGGGCAGCGGACTGAACTGCGGACTGGGCAGTGGACTGGGCTTCGTGCTCGGAGACCATGTTGCGGAATCTAGCCGGATCACGAACCGTCCAAACGTGCACACGTGCGAAGTCGGGCCGCGTCAGGCCGCGCGGCGTGAAACGTACTCCTCGATCTCACGCATCGGAGGCCGCTCCTCGGTGTCCACCGCATGGGTGCGCGGTACGAAACCGTCCTCGCCGCGCTCGAACTGGGTGAGCGAAGGCCGTACCAGGTGCCCGCGGGACAGCCGGAGTTGCGCGGTCCGGTAGATCGCCGCCGCCATCCGGCCGAGCGCCTGCCCGTCCTGGTGGCGGTGCTTGCGCACCCCCACGTCGACCTGGGCGAGTGCGTCCAGGCCCACGGTGTGCAGCGCGTCGACGAGGAGGCCCAGCTCCACTCCGTACCCGACGGGGAAGGGCATCTGTTCGAGGAGGGAGCGGCGTACGGCGTACTCGCCGCCCAGCGGCTGGACGAAGCCGGCCAGCTGCGGCCAGTGCAGATTGAGCAGCGGACGGGCCACCAGCTCGGTGACGCGACCGCCCTGACCTGCGGTGTCACCGAGCGGGCGGTCATACATCGCCTTGACGAACCGGACGTCCGGATCGGTCAGCAGCGGGCCGACGATGCCGGAGACGAAGTCGGCCGAGAATTCCTTCAGGTCGGCGTCGACGAAGCAGACGATGTCGCCGCCGGTCACCAGGAGCGACCGCCAGAGCACCTCGCCCTTGCCGGGCACGGCGGGTATCCGGGGCAGTATGTCGTCCCGGTGCACCACCCGCGCGCCGGCCTCCCGGGCCACCTTCGCGGTGGCGTCCGTGGAACCGGAATCGATCACCACGAGTTCGTCGACCAGCTGGACCTTCTCCATCAGCTCGCGCCGGATCGTCGTGACGATCGCGCCGACCGTCGCCTCCTCGTTCAGTGCGGGCAGCACGACGCTCACGCTTCCGCGCCCCGGCTCCTTGGCAGCGAGGAGCCGGTCCAGCGGGCGGTCGGCGACCGACCAGGAACGCCTGGCCAGCCAGCTTTCGACCTCTTCCAGCACGGTCGATACTCCCTGTATGTGATCCATCTCGCGGTTCGGACGACTCTCTCAACCGTCCGGTGCTTCGGTTACAGTCTTGAACAACGCGGACGGCCCTCGCATGTCGGGGTCGGTCCGCAGACAAACGCCTGGATCGGAGATCCAGTGCCATAGCGCTCATCCAGAGGGACTGAGGGAACGGCCCGTTGAAGTCCCGGCAACCCTCCTGCCGACCGCGAGGTCAGGTGGGGAAGGTGCCAATTCCGTCTCGTGGCGAGATGCGCCGCGAGGAAGATGAGGAGAAAGGGCCTCGCCTCCATGGCTGCGCAGACTGTTGCAGTAAGCACCGACTCTTCCGCCGAGGTTGTCGACCTGGGTCCCGCCGCGGCGCTTTCCTGCCGCGAGTGCGGTGAGCGTTTCGAACTCGGTCCCATTTTCGCCTGCGCGTCCTGTTTCGGGCCGCTCGAAGTGGCGTACGACCTGCCGAGCGGCTCCCCCGACGAGCTGAAGAAGCGCATCGAGGCCGGACCCGACAACATCTGGCGTTACGCGCCGCTGCTGCCGGTCCCCGCGAATGTCGCGGACAAGCCCAACATCAACCCCGGCTTCACCAAGCTGGTCAAGGCCGACAACCTCGCCCGTGAACTGGGCGTGACCGGCGGTCTGTACGTCAAGGACGACTCCGGCAACCCGACGCACTCCTTCAAGGACCGTGTCGTCGCCATCGCCGTCGAGGCCGCCCGCGCCTTCGGTTTCACCACCCTGTCCTGCTCCTCCACCGGCAACCTCGCCGGTGCGGTGGGCGCCGCCGCCGCCCGCGCCGGCTTCCGCTCCTGCGTGTTCATCCCGCACGACCTGGAGCAGGGCAAGGTCGTCATGGCCGCGGTGTACGGCGGTGAGCTGGTCGGCATCGAGGGCAACTACGACGACGTCAACCGCTTCTGCTCGGAGCTCATCGGCGACCCGCTCGGCGAGGGCTGGGGCTTCGTCAACGTCAACCTGCGCCCCTACTACGGCGAGGGCTCCAAGACCCTGGCGTACGAGATCTGCGAGCAGCTCGGCTGGCAGCTGCCCGACCAGATCGTCATCCCGGTCGCGTCCGGCTCGCAGCTCACGAAGATCGACAAGGGTCTCCAGGAGCTGATCAAGCTGGGCCTGGTCGAGGACAAGCCGTACAAGATCTTCGGCGCCCAGGCCGAGGGCTGCTCCCCGGTCTCCACCGCCTTCAAGGCCGGTCACGACGTCGTACGGCCCCAGAAGCCGAACACCATCGCCAAGTCCCTGGCGATCGGCAACCCGGCCGACGGCCCGTACGTCCTGGACATCGCCCGCCGCACCGGCGGCGCGGTCGAGGACGTCAACGACGAGCAGGTCGTCGACGCGATCAAGCTCCTCGCCCGCACCGAGGGCATCTTCGCGGAGACGGCGGGCGGTGTGACGGTCGGCGTCACGAAGAAGCTGATCGAGGCCGGTCTGATCGACCCGGCGCTGACCACCGTCGTCCTCAACACGGGTGACGGCCTCAAGACCCTGGACGCGGTGGCCGCCACCTCGCAGGCGACCGCCACGATCCGCCCGAGCCTGGACGCGTTCCGCGCCGCCGGACTCGCCACCAGCTGACCACCCGAGACTCCAGGAAGGGCACCCACCATGAGCGTCAAGGTCCGCATCCCCACCATCCTCCGCACCTACACGGGCGGCCAGGCCGAGGTCCCGGCCGAGGGCTCGACCCTCTCCCAGGTCATCCAGTCCCTGGAGCAGAACCACCCGGGCATCGCCGCCCGCGTCCTGGACGACCAGGGCAAGCTGCGCCGCTTCGTGAACGTGTACGTCAACGACGACGACGTGCGCTTCGAGGGCGGCCTGGAGACGGCCACGCCGGACGGCGCCGGAATCTCGATCATCCCGGCGGTCGCGGGCGGCTGCTGACCCCCCGTCCGGCTCCCGGGCCGGCTTTCACCGTGTCACCGGAATTGCCCCCTCTGCGAGAGAAGCGGAGGGGGCAATTCTGCATGGTTGAGCGCGGTACAGTGTGGGAAGCCCCCCCAGTTGCCCGTGCCGCCCGCATATGAGAATGCGCCGGGTCGCGACAAGAAGTAGCCAAAGTGCTCGATCTCCTTGCGCCATAAATCACCTTTGCCCGGCCCGACTTGCCCTGGAATCTCATGAATTCCTCATATTCGGGCGTTCGGTGCTGCCCAGATTTCTCGTCCGATTGACCTGTTGCAGAGGGCAGTTGGGCAGATACATTCGGCCGCGGTCGACGCGTTCCGGCGCACGCACCCTCTCCTGTCGGAGGGTGAGTTCTGACCCGGGTCCGCGAAGTGCGGTCCTGTGCAAGGGCCAGTAATAGGGGAGTTAGGCATGGCTCAGGGCACCGTCAAGTGGTTCAACGCGGAGAAGGGGTACGGCTTCATCGCGGTCGACGGTGGTGCGGATGTTTTCGTCCACTACAGCGCGATCCAGATGGACGGGTACCGCACCCTCGAAGAGGGTCAGCGAGTTGAATTCGAGATCTCGCAGGGCCAGAAGGGGCCGCAGGCGGACATGGTCAAGCTCGCCGTCGGCTGAGCTCGGACGCGGTCGGCCAACGACACTACTCACGCACGGAGGGCCCGTACCCCTGGGGTACGGGCCCTCCGTGCGTTCGCGTGTCCGTGCGCCGCGCATCTGTGTGTCCGTGCGTACGGGGCTGTCCGAGCGCGGTCGTCGTTGTCCACATCCCGAGGCGGACGCTTGCACTCTCCGGGGTCGAGTGCTAATCATTGGCGTTAGCACTCTCCAGGTGAGAGTGACAGAACTTGGACCGGGCCGGTGAGGCCCGCAGGTCCGGTGGGGCAAGGAACCACCGGTCAGGCAGGCCGTCCGTCGCGGGCGCCACTCGGTCCGGAGCAATCCACCCCTGTCCGGGAGGACCACTTCACATGGCCAAGATCATCGCGTTCGACGAGGAGGCCCGGCGCGGTCTCGAGCGCGGCATGAACCAGCTCGCCGACGCCGTCAAGGTCACCCTTGGCCCCAAGGGTCGCAACGTCGTCCTTGAGAAGAAGTGGGGCGCCCCCACGATCACCAACGATGGTGTGTCCATCGCCAAGGAGATCGAGCTGGAGGACCCGTACGAGAAGATCGGTGCGGAGCTGGTCAAGGAGGTCGCCAAGAAGACGGACGACGTCGCCGGCGACGGTACGACCACCGCCACCGTTCTCGCCCAGGCTCTCGTCCGCGAGGGCCTGCGCAACGTCGCCGCGGGTGCCAACCCGATGGCCCTCAAGCGGGGCATCGAGAAGGCCGTCGAGGCCGTCTCCGCCGCCCTCCTGGAGCAGGCCAAGGACGTGGAGACCAAGGAGCAGATCGCTTCGACCGCCTCCATCTCCGCCGCCGACACCCAGATCGGCGAGCTCATCGCCGAGGCCATGGACAAGGTCGGCAAGGAAGGCGTCATCACCGTCGAGGAGTCCCAGACCTTCGGTCTGGAGCTGGAACTCACCGAGGGCATGCGCTTCGACAAGGGCTACATCTCGGCGTACTTCGCCACGGACATGGAGCGCATGGAGTCGTCGCTCGACGACCCGTACATCCTGATCGTGAACTCCAAGGTCAGCAACGTGAAGGACCTCCTTCCGCTGCTGGAGAAGGTCATGCAGTCCGGCAAGCCGCTGCTGATCATCGCCGAGGACGTCGAGGGCGAGGCCCTGTCGACCCTGGTCGTCAACAAGATCCGTGGCACCTTCAAGTCCGTCGCCGTCAAGGCCCCGGGCTTCGGTGACCGCCGCAAGGCCATGCTCGGCGACATCGCCATCCTCACCGGTGGCACCGTCATCTCCGAGGAGGTCGGCCTCAAGCTGGAGAACGCCGGTCTCGACCTGCTCGGCCGCGCCCGCAAGGTCGTCATCACCAAGGACGAGACGACGATCGTCGACGGCTCCGGTGACACCGACCAGGTCCAGGGTCGCGTCAACCAGATCCGTGCCGAGATCGAGAACTCCGACTCGGACTACGACCGCGAGAAGCTCCAGGAGCGCCTCGCGAAGCTGGCCGGCGGCGTGGCCGTCATCAAGGCCGGTGCCGCGACCGAGGTCGAGCTCAAGGAGCGCAAGCACCGCATCGAGGACGCGGTGCGCAACGCCAAGGCCGCTGTCGAGGAGGGCATCGTCGCCGGTGGTGGCGTGGCTCTGCTCCAGGCCTCGGCCGTCTTCGAGAAGCTGGAGCTCTCGGGTGACGAGGCGACCGGCGCCAACGCCGTCAAGCTGGCGCTGGAGGCCCCGCTCAAGCAGATCGCCGTCAACGGTGGTCTTGAGGGCGGCGTCGTCGTCGAGAAGGTGCGCAACCTGCCGATCGGCCACGGTCTGAACGCCGCGACCGGCGAGTACGTCGACATGATCGCCGAGGGCATTCTCGACCCGGCGAAGGTCACGCGCTCCGCCCTGCAGAACGCCGCGTCCATCGCCGCGCTGTTCCTCACCACCGAGGCCGTCATCGCCGACAAGCCGGAGAAGGCCTCCGCGGCCGCTCCGGGCGGCATGCCGGGCGGTGACATGGACTTCTGATCCTGACGGATCGGTAGTTCCTGTACAGCTGTTCCCCATCGACCCCCGGGACCGACAGGTCCCGGGGGTCGATGTCGTTCCGCCGGCGTCCGGCGCAGTCCGCCCCGGTCCGTTGCGGTCCGTTGTGGTTGGTCGTTACGGCAGCCGGTCGAGGAGCCAGGTGCTGAGTTCCTCCGTCACGAGGGTGTGTCCCTCGTTGCGGGACGCGAGCTTGAACTCGTCCAGCCCGCTCTCCTCCTCCGGGAGCGAGGAGATGTCCGCGTACAGCTCCTCGTCCGTGTCCAGACCGCGGATGTCGACCGCGCTGACGGCCGGCACGAAGCAGTGCGAGCGGATACGGACGTCGGTCTTGAAGCCGAGGATGGGGTTGAGGGCGTTGAAGACGTCGGCGAGGATGCCGAAGCCTTCCAGCGAGCCGCCGGGTGCGCCGTCGATCGACGGGAGTCCGGACGTATGCACCTCGTTGGTCTTGAGCGTCACCACCCGCAACTTCGCGATGAGTTCGTCGTCGCCGGGGGGCTGGGTGTAGATCTTTGTGCCGACGACCGACAGGCCCTTGCCCTCCAGGGCCAGTTCGCCCGCCCGCACGTCGGTGCCGGTGCCGTCGGCCACGCCGTTGGCGACGCCGATCAGCCGCGGCCGCCGCGGCCATTCGCCGAGGGCCGCCATCTCCGCGAGGAACGCGGCGCGCTCGTCGCTCCGGTCCGGCGTCCCGTCCCACTTCGCGATGTGCCGCCACAGCAGCTGACGCGCGGCCGGGCTGTTGATCTGGTCGGAGAACCGGCTGTCGAGATCGCGGATGTAGTGCCCGAACGCCTGGAGTGCGATCGGGATCCAGGCGCCGCGGTGTGGGCTGTCGTACGAGAAGTACAGCGCGGTCTGGTGGTCGATGCTCTGGCTCTCCATCTTGGCCAGCGCGTGCCGGGTGACGAGCCCGCCCATGCTGAACCCGCCGACGGCCAGGGGTGGGTCGCCCTGCCGCTCCATGATGGCCTGCGTGATCGCCGCCTGCGCGGTGACGGAATTGTCCAGAATCGATGCACTGCGTTCGTGGAAGCCGAGCAGGATGACGTCGTGTCCGCGGCGGCGCAGCTCGCTGATGAGCGCGTAGTCGCCGAACTCCATGATTTCCCAGGAGAAGTCCAGGCTGCTCGGCCCGGTGTTGAATCCGTCGGCGAAGATCACGGGCCGTACGAGGCCCTTGTTCCCCTCGCCGTAGTAGACCCATGCGGTGCCGCCCGGCAGGTCCCACACGGTGCTCGGCGGCAACGGGAGCGCGCCGTGCGGCTCGGCTTCCAGGCGGGGGCCGGGGGCCAGGGTGATGGCGGACGCGCTGTGAAGCGCCGCGACGATTTGCTCGTGGGTCGGTTCGGACATGGTGCGTTCCCCTTCGGGTCGACCGATTACGTTCCGTGTCAAGAGAAACGCGGAACGTAGCGACCGAATGGGGAAAGTGGATCAAACCACTCCCAGGTGGGGGCCGGTTTCGGACACCCGGTGAGCTTGGGGGACCTCCGCCCTGTCTCCTTGCGGAGCGCGGGGTCATCGCGGCCCGGACCTCGCTCATGCGGCTGCGTACGCCCGTGGACGGGACGGCTCCGGCCGGGCCGGTGGGGGTGTCGACGGGGTTGCCCCGGCACGGTCCGCAGCGACCGCCGATCAGGGCCTCCGCGTGGCCGGGGGCGCGGCACTCGCTGAGGGGGGTGGGAAGTGGCCCACCTCCCATTCCTCGGAAAGAGCGCTCGGACTTCGCGGCTTGAGCTCCGGAGGAATTCGCCTGGTCGTCAGGGGCGCGCGTGCGTGGTGCATGTGCGCCGTGCGTGATGCCGTGCGCCCGCCCCCGGTGGAGTGGAAAACCGCGCCGCAGGCCTTCGAGGCGTGCGAACTTCCGCGCGTCTTTGTGATCTTGGAGGCTCCGGGCCGCCGCCGACGGGGCCCGTCCTCCATGTTTCTCTCCCGTACGAGGAGTCCCGTGCGTATTCGTTCGATCCTGTCCCTCGCCGCATCCGCCGTCGCGGTGGCGGCGCTGGCGACCCCCGCCCAGGCCGCGGACGCCGCCGACGGCGCGTACTTGATCCGTGACCTGCGCTCCGGCCAGTGTCTGGCCGGTGGCGAAGGCCCGCTCGGCGGTCACGTCGAGCCCTGCAGCCCCCGTACCGTGTGGGAGATCCGCAACCAGGGCGACGGCCTGGCCCAGATCGTCGAGGTGAACCGGGAGAACCGCTGCCTGGCGCTCTCACCGATCCGGATCTTCCCGCCGGCCGTGTGGGTGGACCAGTGCGGCAAGCAGCCCGACCAGTGGTCGATCCAGGGCGCGGCCGATGAAGAGCCGGTCAACATCGCCCTCGGCCGGGGGGAGCTCGGCTCCCTGACGCCGGAGGGCCGGCGCGTCGTCCTTCTCCCCAACGGTGGGCCCCAGTGGGTCCTGGAGCGGCTCGGCTAGGACCGACCTGTTCGGCCGCGCAGCCAGCCGCCCCGTGCCGGGATCGTTCTTCCCGGCACGGGGCGGCTGTGTGGGGGGCTCAGTCGTGGCGGGGGCCGATGACCGACTTTCCGTCGTGCACGGTGATCGCCTGGGCCGGGCAGATGTCGGCGGCGTCCAGGACCCGCTCGTCGGGCTCGGTCCCGTCCGCCCGTACCCGGGCGTGCTCGCCGTCCAGCGCGAACACTTCGGGGACGCTCCCGGCGCACATGCCCGACGCCTGGCAGAGCTGCGGATCGACGCGTACGTTCCAGGTCATGGCGGTCACCACCCGACCGGCATGACGCGCGGGCCGCGCACCAGCATCTCGGACTTCCACGTCACATCGCCGGCCAGCTTCAGCCCCGGGAAGCGGGTGATGAGCGCGATCAGTGCCTCCTGGAGTTCCAGCCGGGCCAGCGGGGCGCCCAGGCAGTGGTGGACTCCGTGGCCGAAGCCGAGGTGCTGGTTGCCCTCGCGGGTGATGTCGAGCACGCCGGGGGCGGTGAACCGGAGCGCGTCGCGGTTGGCGGCGCCGGTGGCGATCAGGACCGGGCTGCCCGCCCGGACGAGGGTGCCGCCGACCTCGATGTCCTCGGTGGCGTAACGGGGCTGCCCGGCACCGCTGCCGAGCGGCACGAAGCGCAACAGCTCCTCCACCGCGTTCGCGATGAGGTCGGGCTCGGCCCTGAGCCTGGCCAACTGGTCCGGGTGGTCCAGCAGGGTGAGGACGAAGTTGGGGATCTGGGACGCGGTGGTCTCGTGTCCGGCCACCAGGATGCCCACGCACAGATCGACGAGTTCGCGTTCGGAGAGCCGGTCGCCGCCGTCGCGGGCCTCGATGAGTGCCGTCATCAGGTCGTCCTGCGGGGCCCGGCGGTGCTGATCGATCAACACGGCCATATAGGCGCGCAGTTCCTCGCGGCTGGCATCGAACTGCGCTGCGGTGAGCGAGGTGGTCGACAGCGCGTCGTCGCTCCAGACGCGAAAGCGCGGACGGTCCTCGGCGGGCACGCCCAGCATCCGGCAGATCACCGCGACCGGCAGCGGCAGCGCGTAGAGGTCGACCAGGTCCGCGGGTTGTCCGGCCGCCTCCAGGTCGTCGAGAAGGCCCGCGGTCAGTTCCCGGACCTGGGGGCGGAGCTTCTCGATCTGGCGGACCGTGAAGGCCTTGGCGACCAGGGAGCGCAGCCGGGTGTGGTCGGGCGGGTCCATGCCGAGGATGCCGCCGTCGCGCTGCCCCTCGGACTGTCGGGGCTCGTCGTGGGAGGCGGCCGCGGCTCGACTGAAGCGCTGGTCGCCCAGGACGAGCCGGGCGTCGGCATAGCGGGTGACGAGCCAGGCCGCTTCGCCGTATTGCATCTGGACGCGTAACAGGCCCGGCTGGTCGCGGACGCGCTCGTACTCGTCGGCGAGCCGTAGCCCGTCGGCGGCGTTGAAGGGATAGGCGAGGGGTGCGCTGTCTGCTGTCGTCACTGTGGCCTCCGATAGGTAAGTCCGCGCCGAAGTAGTGGGAGTAGTGGGAGTGGTGGGAACAGCGGTTCCTGGAACGGCGTTCGGGCCCGGGACTCAAGCCCCGGGCCCGAACGCGTGGCCTGTGGGCGGTGTTACCGGTGACGACTCTCGAACGTGGCGAAGGCCGTCTCCTGGCGCCACTCGGTCGCGGCTTTCGGGTTGTCGGCGAGGTAGCGGGCGCAGCGCGCGCTCGGGTGGGCGGTGCCCGGACGGTTGCCCGTGCAGGCGGCGACCAGGCGGTAGCCGGAGGGGGCGGAGCCGGAGGCCCACAGGCTGCGGCCGTTGCGGAACGCGTACTCCAGCGAGGCGCGCGCCAGGTCCTTCAGTTCGGTGTAGCGCAGGCCGTACGTCCTGGCCGCGTACCGGTACTCGTGGCTGATGTCGATCCGCGAGACCCCCGGGTCGTCCGTGGCCAGGACCACCGGGACGCCGTAGCGGCGGTACGCGTTGAACGGGTGGTCGTTGCCCGCGATGCCGAGGATCTGCTTGTTGCTGCTGAACGGCACCTCGACCGCGATCTTGCGCCGTGCCATCGTCCGGGCGAGCTCGCGCCAGTTGTCCTCGTGGACCAGGTCCACGCCGTGTCCGATGCGTTCGGCTCCGGCGACGAGCACGGCCTCGCGGATGTGGAACGTCAGGTCCTCGGGCTTGACCAGGCCGGGGGCCAGCTCACCGGCGTGCAGGGTGAGGTGGGCGTGCGGGTACTGGCCACGCAGGTACTTCAGCATCCGCATCTGGAGGCTGTAGTTGGCCAGCGAGCTGTCCCAGTCCTCGGGCTGCACGAGGTTGACGGCGACGAACCTCGGGTCGCGCTTGGCCAGCCGCATGCCGACCTCCATCTGCGTGAACACCCGCGCCGGGGAACTGCCCCGGGACACCTGGGAGATCCACCTGACGGGGAGCCGGCAGCCCGGGTCGGGGCGCGCGGTGTCGCAGTGCGCGGCCTTGCGGAACTGCACGTCGGAGTCGTCGGCCTCCTTGACCGCCTCGTCGACGACCCGGTCGAGCTTCCCGTCGGCCACGAGCTTGCGGTGGAACGCCGCCAGATCGGCGTCGTAACCCACGGAATCGGCAAGCGCCTTGGCGCTGTCCGACGCGGGGGAGACCATGGTCTCCAGATAGAACTGGTTCTGTTCGACGACGGTGTTGGCCACGTTGGCGAGCATCTTGCCGCGGGCGTACCAGGTCGCCATGCCGAACTTGTTGAACGTGTCGAAGAAGTGGTCGTGCCCGGACTGACCGGCCGGGAAGTCCTGCATCGACCAGGCCCGGATGATCTCCCGCTTGAACGCGGCGTCGGTCCGCGCGTCGGCGGCGGGCCTCGTGCCCGGTGCGCATGGCGACGCGACCGCCGTCATCGTCGCGTCGATGCACAGGCCGTTCTCGATCGCGAGCTTGATCAGGTACTCGGTCGTGACCGCGCCGGAGAGGTGGTTGTGGAGGTCGCCCCCCTTGGGCAGCGCCTTGAAGAAGGACTTCAGCCTCGCGGGCCTGTTCCGCAACGAGTCCAGGTACGTGGAGGTCCTGCGCTCGGCGGCGGTCACCACACGGGGCGACGCGAACGCGGCGACGCGCGACGAGGAGTCCTTCGCGGGTGCGGTCGCGGTCGCGGCGGTGGCCGGCAGCGCCGGGAGCAGGGTCAGCGCGGCGAGTGCGCCGAGCCCGGCCGGGAGCAGGGACTTGGGACGGTGAGCCGTCCGGTTTGATGACATCACGACCGAATGATTGCGTTTTGAGGAGCCGTTCGGGGCCCGAATCACGTTTGTGGCCGGGAACGTTCACCCGATCGAGAAAACCAGGCCCGTCCGTCGAGGATCCGATTTTGGCGTTGCGGCCGGACACGGAGATCTCCGTCCGGCCCATCGGCCGGTTGCCGGTAGCACGTTGGGAAGTACGCGAGCCCCGGAAACGTATCGACACCGAATTCACTCGCTCAGGTCCACACCACCATGACTAGTGTGATCGGATGACAGAATTGAGCGTCCTTGGTGACAACGCGGAATGGCAGAAGGGCTTCGAACTGCGGCTACGCGCCTCGTACATGGCGGCCGGGCTGGGTGCGGCTGCGGCGCAGCGCATGTTCGAGGATGTATGCGCCGACATCGGCGACTGGACCGTCGCCGAGATCACGGACGCCGGGACCCGAGTGGGATACGTCGCCGTGGTCGTGACCGATGACAACGGTGCGCCCGCGGGCCGTATCGGCGACCTCCACGTCGACGCGCTCCACGCCGGCCGGGGGCACGAGCAGGCCGCCCGGAGCTGGGCCGAGGGATGGTGCGCGGAGCGCGGCGCACGCCGGCTGGACATCCGGCTCACCGAACCCGCCGGGGAGCTGTTCGACGATTACTTCGTCCGCGCCCAGCTCAGGATGCGGCCCGTCGGTTCCCCGCCGGAACCAGTCGATGGTGTCATCGCGCGGCCGATGACACAGGCCGAATATCCCGAGTGGCTCGCCTCCGAGAAGGTCGCCTACGTCGGCGACATCGTCCGGGCGGGAGCCCTGAGCCCCGAGGAGGCCGTACGCAAGTCCGACGACGACTTCGCGAAGCTGATACCCGAGGGCCTGGCGACGCCCGACACCACGCTCCTGGTGATCGAGGCGGCGGGCGAGCAGATCGGCACCGGCTGGGTGAAGCACCGGCACCTCCCGGGGGTCACTTATGGTTACTCGCTGCACATCGAGGAGCAGCACCGCGGCAAAGGGTACGGCCGGGCCGCGATGGCGGCCGGCGAACAGGCAACGCTCGCAGCCGGCGACTCGGCGCTGATGTTCACCGTGTGGGGCGGCAACGAGGTGGCCATGAACCTGTACACGAGCGCCGGCTACCAAGTCGTGGAGGAAGGCCGCTCCATCGGCCTTCCCCGCTCCGCGGCCTGACGCGAGTCCCCACACCGCGACGCAACCGCCGACCTGTTGCCCGACGTGGCTGATCAACTGCATGGAATGTCATGTTCTTCAGAGCTTTTGACGCGTCAATCTCGGTGGGTGACACGGGCGTTGTGCGCCGGCGCGTCCTGGTATGCGGAGAAGAGTGGGGCGGGGGCCTGTGCCTGGGATTTCAGGGCAGGCCGTCAGGCCAGGATCAGGATGAGTCCCAGGCCGAAGACGACGTAGAAGAGGGCTGCCACGGCCAGGCGTCCGGGGGTGAGCTTGTGGGCGCGCATCGTCAACAGGAGGTAGACGATCGCGGCCATGGTGATCAGCCCGGCCCAGAGCAGGGCGCCGTCGAACTTCCAGGTCGTGAACAGCAGCCCCAGACCGCTGGGAACGGTCGCCTGGATCATCATGGCGCCGGAGATGTTCGCCAGGGCGAGCCTGGTCTTGCCCTGACGGACCCAGATGATCGCGTTCATGATCTCGGGCAGCTCCGTCGCGATCGGCGAAAGGAGCAGCGCCGTGACCGCGGCCGAGAGACCGAGCGTCGGGCCGATCGCGTCGAGCTGCTTCACGAACAGCTGGGACGCGAAGAAGATCACGACCACGGTCGCCAGACTCTGGACCACCACGGCCCACGTCGCCGGGATGGCGGCCTTGGGCTGGAGCTTCAACGGCTCCAGCCCCTCGTCCTCCTCCTCGCCGTCGTCGTCGCTGCGGATCTCGCGCCAGAAGTAGACGGCGTAGGCACCGAAGAACAACAGGCCGAGGGCGGGCTTGAAGGCGAAGGCCACCAGGCCGAGAGCGACCTTGACGATGAAGATCGGCAGGAACCACTTCTGGTCCTTGGCCAGCCGCTTCATGTCCTTCTCATCACCCAGCGTCTCGACCCCGTCGGGGCCGCCGGCCGGCATGCCGGTGGTGGCCAGGACCACGCTGCGTTCCTTGCGGCGCTTGAGGAGCAGCATCAGGCCGGTCACGCCGTAGGCGACCGTGGCCAGCGCCAGCGGGCCGCCCATCGCCGCGCCGACGCCGATGTTCTTGGCCTCCTCATTGGCGCCCGTGGTGACCGCGACCAGCGTCACCACCGACTCGGGCAGCGCCGTGCCGAACGCGGCCAGGATCGTGCCGACGGCCATCTTCCCCACATTGAGGCGCTCGCCCAGCCACTCGACCGCGTTGACGAACCACTCGCACGAGAGATAGATCGCCACCGCACACACGATGAGCAAAACGAAATGGATCACACTGACCGCCCGGCTTTCCCGTGCCGCGGGTTCCTGGGCGATACGCGTAGGAGTCCCGGCGTACGACCTCGGCCCCGCGACGTACGTACATCGTCGACAAAGAGCCGAAGGTCTCGCCCGCCCGGCAGATTCTGCACGGGCCCGGCCACCGGGAGCCACAAGGGCTCCAGCATGTCGACGACCGGTTTACGGGGCTACTCCCCTTCGCAGCCGCCCACTGTACACAGACCCGGCACGCCCCGGAATGGCCCAGCCCCCGCGCACCGGAGGCAGTTGGGGGAAGGACGGCTGGCCGGAAGCCGCCTTCGCCCTGTGCGTCGGCGGCATTGGCGCCGCGATCGTGCTGAGCCTTTGAATTCGGGCACCGGCCCAGCCGGCCGCCGGCCTCGTCCAGTGCCGCGACCGGGCAAAGCTTGCCGGGAGGGGCACTAGGTGTGCTTGAGGTCCGCGACGAACGATGCCCACGCGGCGGCTCGGAACACGAGCGTCGGGCCCTCGGTCGCCTTGGAGTCGCGTACGGGGACGATGCCGGGGTGGCCGTCGGCGACTTCGAGGCAGTTGCCGCCCTCGCCGCCGCTGTGGGTGGACTTTCGCCAGGTCGCGGCTTCGAGGCAGTCGCCACCCTCGCCGCCGCTGTAGGAGGACTTGTGCCAAGTCGCGGTGGACAGGTCGTAGTCAGAACTGCTGATCTTCATGAGCGTAATCCTCCGCCACCGACTCGATCAGGGCTAGGGACAACTCCGGTGACAAGGCGTTGGCCGTGACCAGATCGTATGACAGTTCGTAGCGGGCGACCGTTGCCGGATCGTCTTCCAGGCGCCCGGTTCCCAGCACTTCGAGGTAGGCAAGCGTGGGTGCGTCGGTGAAGGACATGAGCTTGAGGGCGCCGTTCAGTGCCGCGTGCGCACCCGCCCTGAACGGCAGCACCTGCACGATGATTCGGTGTTCTTGGGCCAGCTTCACGATGTGCCGGAGCACCTCGGCCATGACCGCCGGTCCGCCGACCGCTCGACGCAGCACGGCCTCGTCCAGCACCGCCCAAACCAAGGGCGTTGTTGGGTCGTCCAGGAGCTGGGTTCGTTCGAGTCGTGCCGCGAGCAGATCGTTGATGACGTCTTCCACAGCCATCGGCTGGTACGCCCGGAACACCGCTCGTGCGTACGCCTCGGTCTGCAACAGCCCCGGGATCAGCTGGGGCGCGTACTCCTTGATCGCCTTCGCTACGGCCTCCGCCTCGGCCGCCTCGGCGAAGTGGTCCGGGTACTTCGACTTCTTCAGGGCGGTGCAGTTGCGTACGAAGAACCCGTCCGCTCTCAGGATCTCGTCCAGCTTCTCGGCCTGATCCACCTGGATCCGTCGCGTGCCGGACTCCAGCTGCCCGATGAAGGAGCCGCTGACGAACAGCGGAAGGCCCAGTTCCTCCTGAGAGAGGCCCTCGGCCTCTCTCCGGTGGCGGAGTTCGGCGCCGAGCAGGGCGCGTGGCGAGGAGGAGGGGTCGAGCTTCTTGGGTCCTGGCATGACAACTCCCTGTGACACACGTGCGGTTGTTGGCTCTGCGCCTCTTCCAGGCTAGCTACGCGTTGGACACGCTGGGTATGCATTGTCATTACTCAGCGTGGAAAGGAATGGGCCATGGCGATCAAGGAACGGCGCAGGGCGGCAGAGGGCAGAGTGCGGGCGGCGGAGGACGCGGTGGCGCGGCTGAAGGAGGGGTTCTCGGGGGTGGGGATCACGTTGCCGTCGCTGCGGATCGACCCGGTGACGTGCGCGGGGAGTGAATCGTCGTCGCCGCTGGTTGACCTCGGCCGGTGCAACCTCGACACGGCGCTGCGGCTGAGTGTGGTGCTGGAGGCACAGGGGTTGGCCGGTCATGACGGGTGAGGGGCAGGAGCCGTGCGAGCCGGAGCTCGGGTCGTTCGCGGTGGACACCCGGGACGGGCGGGTGGGGCGCGTGATGGGGTGCGTCGGGCCGTACGTACAGCTGCGGGCGCCGGGGGGCGGGGCGGAGTGGGACTGTCCGCCGGAATCGGTGCGCCCGGCGCCGCTCGCGGAGGTGCTGCGGGCCAGGGTCAGGGAGGTCAACCGGGAGGGGCGGCTGCCGTGAGGGTGCCGGCAGGGCAGGTCTGACACGGCGGCGGAGGTGCGGAAGGGCGACGCCCAGGGTGGGTGCCGCCCTTCGATCGGGCCGGTCGGTCCGGTCGACACTCCTCGACGTACGGCACGGCCGCTCGTCGCGCAATGTAATGAAATGACGACCCGAAGTCGCAATCGGTGCTGGAACGGGGGCCGGGCGCAGTCAGGAAAATTTCAGGGAGGCCCTGCCAACGTGCCGTTCCATGACAACGGACACGACTGACACGTATGCGCCGGGCACGCGCTCCCGGGCGCGGCAGATGCTGAACAAGGTCCCGGAGGTGACCCTCTACTTCTGGGTGATCAAGGTGCTGTGCACCACCGTGGGTGAGACCGCGGCCGACCTGCTCAACGCAAATCTGGGCATGGGGCTGACCAACACCTCGTACCTGATGGGCGCGCTGCTGGTCGTCACCCTGTTCTTCCAGTTCCGGGCGCGTGCGTACGTGCCGGGCCTGTACTGGCTGACCGTGGTCCTGATCAGCGTCGTCGGCACGCTGATCAGCGACAACCTGACCGACAACCTCGGGGTTCCGCTCCAGACCACGACCGTGGTGTTCGCGGTGGCGCTCGCCGTCACGTTCATCGCCTGGTACGCGAGCGAGCGGACGCTGTCCATCCACTCGATCCGGACGACGCGCCGTGAGGCGTTCTACTGGCTGGCGATCCTGTTCACGTTCGCGCTGGGCACGTCCGCGGGCGACCTCACGGCGGAGAAGCTGAACCTGGGGTACTGGCTCTCCGCGGTCCTGTTCGCCGCGCTGATCGCGGCCGTGGCGCTCGCGCACCGCACGCTGGACTTCAACGCGGTGTGGTCGTTCTGGATCGCGTACGTCCTGACCAGGCCGCTCGGTGCCTCGCTGGGCGACTACCTGTCGCAGCCCACGGCGGACGGCGGGCTGGGGCTGGGCACGGTCGGTACCAGCATTCTGTTCCTCGTCGTCATCCTCGGCCTGGTCGTCTTCCTGACCCGGACCCGGCGCGATGTGGCGCAAGAGACCGGTGCCGTCGGAGTCAGCCCGCGGGAAGGGTGACGACGAATCGTGCGCCGGGGGCCGCGGCGTCCAGCGCGATGTCGCCGCCCGCGGCCCTGGCCAGTCGGCGGGCCAGGGCCAGACCGAGCCCCGCGCCGTCGTGTCCGTCCTCGGGGCGGGCGCGGCGGCCGGGTTCGAAGAGCGAGGCGACGAAGTCCTCGGGTACTCCGGGGCCGTCGTCGCACACGTACACCGTGACCTCGCCCGCGCTCGCCGCGCAGGTGAGGGTGATCGAGTGGGCGGCGTAGCGGCGGGCGTTGTCCAGGAGCGGCGTCAGGATGCGCTCGGCGACGTCCTGCGAGACGCCGATGGTCATGTCGGGCGCCGGTGTGCCGGGTGGTGATGTGCTGGACGGTGGTGTGCTGGGCGGTGGTGTGCTGTCCGCCGCGACGGTCACCGGCGGGGCCGCGGGAAACAGGGTCGCGTTGCGTTCTGCCAGGCGGTGCGCGATGTCGGCGAAGCGGGAGCGGCCGGGGGTCTGCGCGTTGCGGGTACGGACCTCCGAGAGCAGTGAGTCGCAGATCTGCTGCATGGTCGCGGCGGCGCCCGCGATGGCCTCCAGGGAGGTCTCCCGCTCCTGCTCGGAGCGCGGGCGTCCGGCCAGCCACTCGGTTTCGGCGGCGATGCGGGCGAGCGGAGTGCGCAGTTCGTGGGAGAGCTCGGCGGCCTGCTGCTGCTCGTGGCGCAGGACGGCGGCCAGCCGGTCCAGCAGGGCGTCCAGGCTGGTCGCGAAGGCGGCGAGTTCGGCGGGCCGGTCCTCGGCACCGAACCGTTCGGGGGCGCCCGCGGCGCTCCACCGGTTGGCCTGTTCGCTCATCGACGTCACGGGGCGCAGGGCCCGTCGTACGACGAGGCGGGTCAGCAGATAGATGGTGGCGAGCAGGAGCACGGCCAGTGCGATCGAACCGACCAGGGCGGTGTTCGCCGTACTGCGGTACGGGTCGAGACTCACGGAACTGACGACGGTGCCGGCCTGCGTGGGCGGGTGTCCCGGCCGGGCGGGGGTGTCGATGGGAAACGCGTACAGCCGCCACGCCCCGGGGCCCTCGGTGTCGGCGAACGTCTCGCGCCCTCCCGCGAGCCGGGCCGCCCGGGTCTCCAGGCCGGCGGGTGCGGTGGGAGGCTTCTCGACCACCGCGGCGCCCCGGAAGATCCACACCCCTACGTCCAGGGCCCGGTCCTCGGCCGGCTCCCGCACGACGAGCCGGCCGTCCGGGCGCACGTCCACCGTCGCCGCCACGGCCTCGGCGCGGGTGCGCAGGACGTCGTCGGCCTGTCCGTGGAGCCGGTTGTCGAGGGCGATGTTGAAGACGATGGTCAGGACGCCGACCCACAGCGCACTGGCGGCGAGGGCCATCAGGGCGAGTCGGCCGCGAAGAGTGCGGGGGGTGAAGTAGCGGTTCATCAGCCGAAGCGGTAGCCGATGCCGCGAACGGTGCCGATGGTCTGCGGGCTGTCCGCTTCGCGGAGCTTGCGGCGCAGCCGGGTCAGGTACTGGTCCAGGGTGTTGTCGCTGACCTGCGCCCCCTCCGGCCAGCCCGCCCGCAGCAGGGCCCGGCGGCGCACCACGCTGCCGGGGCCGGACATCAGGCACGCCAGCAGACGGAATTCGGTCGGCGTCAGGGCCACGGGCCGCCCGTGGACCGTCAGCTCGTGCTTCATCGGGTTCAGCCGCATCGCGCCCGCACTGTCGGCGAGGGCGCTCTCGTGGTGCCCGGTGCGGTTCAGGACCGCGCGGACGCGGGCCGCGAGCTCGCTGAGGTGGAACGGCTTCACCAGGTAGTCGTCGCCGCCCGAGGCGAAACCGGAGAGCCGGTCGGTGAGATTGCCGTGGGCGGTCAGGAAGATCACCGGGACGGTGACCCCGGCCCCGCGCATCGCCTGGCACACGTCGCGCCCGTCGGAGTCGGGCAGCCCCACGTCGAGCACGACCGCGTGCACCGACTCGTCGACGGTCTTCAGGGCGGTGGCGCCGTCGACGGCGGTCACGACGTCGAAGTCCTCGTCGCGCAGGCCACGGGCCAGGACATCGCGCAGGCCGTGGTCGTCCTCGACGACGAGAATCCGTGCAGCGGTCACCCGGCCAGTATTACCCGGTCCGCACGCGCGTTCAGGTTCTGTTCAGGTGGCGTGCGACACCATTGGGGCGTGGCCGGGGCGGAGCAGTATGAGCGGACGGACCGGCGCCGCCCGGTCGCGGTAGCGTGACGGGGTGGCGCGCATCGTGGTCATCGAGGACGACCCGGCGATCGGCAGCCGGCTGGTCGCCACCCTGCGGGTGCTGGGCCACGACGGCCAGTGGTGCCCCGACGGGGCGAGCGCCCTCGCCGTCACGGAGCGGCGGCCCGCCGCCGATCTCTTCCTCGTCGATCTGGGGCTGCCGGACATCGACGGTTTCGAACTCTGCCGCAGGCTCCGGGAGCGGGCGCCGGACGCGGTGCTGGTCGTGCTGACCGCCCGTACGGCGGAAATGGATGTCATCCAGGCGCTGGAATGCGGCGCCGACGACTACCTGACCAAGCCGTTCCGGCTCGCCGAACTCCAGGCACGGGTCACCGCCCATCTGCGGCGCGCGGCGCCCCGCGCGTCCGGCAGCGCACCTCATCTCAGGGTCGGGGCGCTGGTGATCGACCGGTCGGCGCGGCGCTGCACCACCCCGACCCGCGAGGTGGAACTCAGGCCCCGCGAATTCGACCTGCTGGTGCGGCTCGCGGTCCGCCCGGGGCAGGCGGTGAGCCGGGAGGACCTGATGAGCGACGTGTGGGACGAGAATTGGTTCGGCCCCACCAAGACCCTCGACGTTCACGTGGCCGCCCTTCGCCGCAAGCTCGGTGACCAGGTGCGCATCACGACGCTGCGGCAGTTCGGGTACCGGCTGGACGATCCCACCGGGCCGTGACCGCAGCCAGGTCATGAGAAGCCGTGACCGTGGTCCGGTCACGGGAGGACGTGACCGTGGTCCGGTCATGAGAAGCCGTGGCCGTGGTCCGGTCATGGGAGGACGTGACCGTGGTCCGGTCATGAGAAAGGGCGTGCCGTGCGGCGTCGCATTCTGAGAGCGACCGTTCTCGCCGTGGCGTGCGCGGTGCTGCTCTTCGCGCTGCCGCTCGGTTACGCGGCGCTGCGGCTGTACCAGCAGGACGAGGAGCGGGAGGCGCAGTCGCTGGGCCAACGGGTCGCGCTCAGCCTGCCCGAGCGGTTCACCGCCACGGGCGACCCGGTCGAGCTGCCGCCCGTCGAGTCCGGTACGGACATCGCGGTGTACGGGACCGGCTCCCACCGTGTCCTCGGGACGGGTCCGGGCGCGGCTGACGCCCCGGTACGGGAGGCGGAGGCGGGCCGGGTCGTCACCCGGCAGATCGGCGACAGCCTGGTCGTGGCCGTTCCCGTGGGGGGATCGGAGCAGGTGCGGGCGGTCGTGCGGGTCGCCTCCCCGGCCTCCGAGCCCTTGCGGCGGGCCGCGCTGACCTGGGCCGGAATGCTGGTGCTGGCGGCGGTCGCGGTGGGTGTGGGCGCCCTGCTGGCCGTACGGTCGAGCAGGCGGCTGGGCCGCCCGCTGGAGGAGCTGGCCGGGGTCGCCCGGGAGATGGAAAGCGGCGATCTGACGGCCAGGGCGGAGCCGTCCGGGCTTCCGGAGCCGGACGCGGTCGGCCATGCGCTGGCGCGGGCCGCTGCCCGGATCGATGAACTCCTGCGCCGGGAGCGGGCGTTCAGCGCGGACGCCTCGCACCAGCTGCGTACGGCACTGACCGGCGTACGACTGGAACTGGAGATGTCCCTCGCGGCCGGTCCGGACGTTGATGTTCCGGACGCCGATGTGGTGGAGGGCGGTGCGGGTGCCGGGTCGCGTGCGGCCGTCCGCTCGGCCCTGGCGCAGCTCGAACGCATGGAAGCCACCCTGGACGATCTGCTCGCCCTCGCCAGGGACGTACCCGAACGGGCGCCGCTCGACCTCGCGGCTCTGCTCGCCCGCGCCCGGGAGGACTGGCACGGGCCGCTCGCCGCACAGGGGCGGCGCCTGGAGATCAGGGTCGACGACGCCCTGCCGCAGGCGCTCGGCTCGCGGCGGGCCGCCCGGCAGATCCTCGACGTACTGCTCTCCAACGCGGCGACGCACGGCCGGGGCACGGTGACCGTGCACGCGAAGGAGACGGCCGGGGTCGTCGCCGTCGACGTCGAGGACGAGGGGGACGGAATCCCGGAAGCGGGGACGGACGGTGTTTTCGAGCGGCGGGGCGGTGAGGAAGGCCGCTCGGGCGGTGAGGGAGGCCGCTCGGGCGGTGAGGGAGGCCGCTCGGGCGGTGAGGCCGCGCGGGCGGGCGGGCCGGCCGCCGGAAGCCATGGGATCGGACTCGCGCTGGCCCGGTCACTGGCCGAGGCCGAGGGCGGGAGGCTGTTCGTCTCCCGGCCCCGGCCCCGGCCCCGGTTCACCTGGCTCCTGGCGGCGGCACCGGTGGAGGAGCAAGAAACCTCACAGCTCCCGTAGTTCGGTCAGCGGAGGTCTGCGCGCGTGCCGCGCCGCCGCCCAGGCAGCCGCCGCCAGAGTCGCCGCGATGACACCGGCCAGCGCGACGAGATACGCCCACGGCACCGCGACCTGGTCCGGGGGCGGGTCGAAGACCCCGGAGAGCACCTTCACCAGCATCTGCGACAGGGCCCATCCCACCACCGCACCGGCCGCGCCGCCCGCCACCGCGACCAGCGCCGCCTCGCTCCACACGAACCCGGACAGTTGCCTGCCCCTGGCCCCCAGCACCGAGGCCAGTGCCAGCGTGCGACGCCGTTCGGCCAGGCCCAGGGCCAGGACGAGACCGCCCGCCGCCGCACCGATCACCAGGGCGAAGCCCAGCTCGACCCGGGTGAGTCCGGCGAGATCGACCGCGGTCAGGCTGGAGCCGACGACGGCCTGCGACGACGGCAGATCCGTGACGTGGGCGCTCGGGCCCAACGCCTCCTTCGCCAGGTCCGCCACCTGACGCTGGCCGGTGCCCCCGGTGTCGGCGAGCAGCGTCCCGGCGGCGCCGCTGCCCGTCGTACGCGCGATGTACGAGGCGTTGGCGATCAGGAAGCTGTCCTTCGGGGCGGTCGGGAACTCCTTGACGACACCCTCGAAATGGAAGGGGATCGTACGCAGCCGGCCGGTCCGCGCGTCGGTCAGGCGCAGGCGCACCTGGTCGCCGGGGTGCAACTGGAAGTCGTGCGCCGTCTCCGCGCTGACCAGCAGTCCGTCCGGGCGCTGGGCCAGCCGGTCCATCAGGGACCGTGCGGTGCCGCCGGAGAAATAGGCGTCCTGGAGCCGCCCCGCCGACACGATGCTCGCGGGCCGGACCCCGTACAGATCCTGCAAGTCGGCGCCCACATAGGCGAACCGGTGCTGGAGCGGTTCCACGTGCCGTACCCCCGGCACTGCCGCCAGCTTCGCGGTGTCCGCCGCGGAAAGGGCCGGCTGGGTGACCGTGACATCGGCGCCGTTCGTCAACACCGCGTCCACCGCGGCTTGCTGGCGGTACGTGGAGTTGAAGACGCCGGTCGACACGGCGAACGCGCAGGCCAGTGCCAGCAGCACCACCGAGCGGACCACGGTGCCGCGCTGCCGGGACAGGCCGGCCGCGACCGTGCCGGACAGGACGCCGGCCGCCGGGCGGAACAGCCGGGCGAGGACCGGCCTGCCGCGGCGCAGCAGCAGATCCACCAGCAGCCGGACCACCACCGCGCCGCCCGCCCACAGCAGCGCGGGACCGGCGAACGCCCAGTAGTCCACCGACAGGGTCGGGGTGCCTTCGGGCGCCAGGACCAGGGCGTAGTTGGTGCCGCTCGTGGCGCGGAAGACGGCCAGCGAACCGGCGAGCAGGCCGAGTCCCAGCACCCACCACGCGGTACGCGCCACCGTGCGCCGCTGAACCGCCGTGCGCCCCGAGACGATCGTGGCCCGGCGGGCGTCGTAGTGGGCGGGCACCAGCACGGTCGCCGCCGCGACGAGGGCACCGACGACACACGCGATCAGCATCCAGGACAGCGGAATGCCCGTGCCGTGGAAGGCCCAGCGGTCCACCAGCGCGGCCAGCCCCAGACCACCGGCCGCACCGAGCACCGCTACCACGGCCGCCTCCACACCGGCCAGGCCCATCAGCCGGCCGACGGTCGCACCGCGCGTCCGCAGCAGCGCCTGCTCCTTGCGGCGACGGCCCGCACCGGACTGGGCGACCGCCCAGGTCAGGGCCGCGGCCAGCACGGCCCCGGGCACGCCGAGGAAGAGGAAGAGCAGCTGTGCGTACAGGGCGTCGGACCGGGCGGCGTCCAGGACCGAACCGAGATTGTCGCCGACCAGGCCGGTACCGGCGAGCCGCACCTCGGCGTGGTGGGCGTTGCCGGTGGCCGTGGCGTACGCGGCGGCCGGGTCGGACGGCAGGGAGTGGGTGCGCAGGGCGTGGATCTGCGACTGCACCAGATCGGGGCGGGCCGAGGCGAGCGGACCGAAGACCGAGTCCCAGGTCTGCCGGGGCATCAGGACGACATTGTCCGGCGGCGCGGAGGGCTGCGACTGAGGCGGGGCGCCCACCTTCTGGAACAACGAGTCCGCGAACGGCAGATCGACCACACCGGCCACCTTCACCGGCACGGGCGGCAGCCCGCCCGCCCGCTCGACGGTGATCGTGTCGCCGGGCGCCGCGTGCAGATTGGCGGCGGTCTGCTGGGCGAGGAGCACGCCCTGCTCCCGGCCGGCCAGCAGCCGGATCTCGCCGGGGAACGTGGCGGCGTAACCGGGAGGCAGGCCGAGGACCGACCCCGCGCCGGTGTTCTGTGTCGTTCCGCCGGTGTGCGCGCCCAGACCACCGGTCCGGGCGTACCCGACCGGCAGGGCCGCCCTGGTGCCGGGCAGGCCCCGTACGGTGGACAGCACGTGCTGTGCGTCCGCGCCGGTGGCCACCTCCACCTGCCAGTCCACGGACACCGAACGCACCGACTGGGACGTCATGGTGGCGCGGGTCGTGGACAGGAAACCGCCGAGCGCCGCGAGCAGCGCGACGGCGACCATGACACCGAGCGCTGTCCCGGTCAGGCGTCCGCCGCGCACCCGCAGCAGGCCCGAGAGCCATATTCCGATCATCGCAACTCACGTTCCCGGTCGGGGGTTTCTGGCTGTACGAGACGGCCGTCGGCCATGTACCAGCGCTCGTCGAGGGCGCCCGCCACCCGGGCGTCATGGGTGGTGATCAGGACGGCCGCGCCGAGCGAGTCGGCGGCTGACAGCAGCACCTCCAGCACGTGCCGGGCGGTCTCGCGGTCGAGTTGGCCGGTCGGCTCGTCGGCCAGGATCAGCCGCGGCCGGCGGGCCAGCATCCGGGCGACCGCGACGCGTTGCGCCTGCCCCGCGGACATCTCGTCCGGGAGTTTGGCGGCCAGCGCGCCGAGTTCCAGTTCGGCCAGGGCGGCGGACGCCCGGTCGGCGGCCTCGTCCGCCGTGAGGCCGTCGATGAGCAGGGGCAGGGCGACGTTCTCCAGGGCGGTGAGCGGCGGCAGCAGGCTGGGCCCCTGGAAGACGACCCCGATGTCCCGGGCCTGCAGGATGTCCGCGGTGCCTGCGGGGTCCACGGTCAGCCCGGGGTGGCCGACCGTACCGGCCGTGGGCCGGTCGAGGGCCGCCATCAGATGCAGCAGGGTCGACTTGCCGGAGCCGGAGGGGCCGACCACGGCGATCCGCGCACCGGCGGGGACGACGCAGTTCGCGCCGTGCACGGCGACGACGGCGTTCGGCCCCGAGCCGTAGGTGCGGGCCGCGTCCACGCAGACGACGAGCGGCTTCGCGGACGTGGGACCGGCGCCGGTCATCGCACCCACCTCCCGTCACGCAGTCGGAGCACCCGGTCGGCGACGGCGGCCACCGCGCGCGAGTGGGTGACCAGCACCATCGCCGTGCCCGCACGCGCGCGTTCGCGCAGCAGCGCGAGGACGCGGCGCTCCGTCTCCCCGTCGACCTCGCCGGTCAGCTCGTCGGCCAGCAGGACGGCCGGGTTGTTGGCCAGTGCGACGGCCAGCCCGGCGCGGGCGGCTTCACCGCCCGACAGCTGCCGGGGCAGTGCGCCCGCACGGGAGGCGATGCCGACGTCCCTGAGCAGCTCGTGCACTTCGGGGCGGTCCGTGTCGCCCGAAATTCCCTGCACCAGCCGGATGTTGTCGCGGACGGTGAGGTGTTCCAGCAGGTTGCCGGACTGGAACAACACGCCGATGTAGCGGGCACGGAGCCGGCTGCGCAGGTGTTCTTGCTGGTGGGAGAGGCGTTCACCGGCGACGTGCACGGTGCCGCCGTCGGGTTCGTCGAGCCCGGCCAGACAGCTCAGCAACGTGGTCTTCCCGGAACCGGAAGGGCCCGTCACCGCGACGATCTCGCCGTGCTCGACCTGGAGCCCCACGCCCTGGAGCGCGAACGTCTCCTCCTCGCCCGCGCGGAAGAACCGGTACAGGGAATCGGCGGTGAGCCGGGGCGCGGTCATCACGCCCACCGGAAGGAGTCCGTCACGATCTGCCAGGGATCGACGTTGTCGGCTCCCACGGCACCGGACAGGGTCAGCACGACCTGGGTGCCGTGCTGCCAGAACGCGTACCGCTCGACATCCTGGCGCACGCTCTTCCCGGTCACCTGGTCGGGCGCCGAGTCGGCCCGGTAGGTGGCCAGCACGGCGGTGCCGCCCGAGCGCTTCACGGTGGCGATCTTCCCCACCGTGACGTTCTTCGCGCTGCGTTGGACGGCCGGCAGATCGACCGAGCGGACCGACTCGACCGTGGGGGCCCGGTCCGCCGGACTCCGGTCGATCCGGACGCTGTTGAACTTGTCGCTGAACACCGTGGCCCCGCCCACCTGCTGCCGGGCCCATCCCTCGGGCACCTTCACCGTGTAGCCGCCGCCGGACGGCGACCACGCGACGTACACCTGGTCGTCGGGGATGTCACCGGCCGGATTCACCTCCTTCGGAGGCGCGGCCACGGTGGAGGACGACGAGTGCGAGGAACCGGACGAACCGGAGGAGGAAGGAGAGGGGGAACAGGCCGCGGCCCCGGTGACGACCACCAGGCCGGTCACCACCGCTGACAAGGTACGACGCATGGGGAACACCTCTGCGCGAGCGAAGGAGCCGACCGGGATGCCGTCTCCACCGCGACGCTAGAAACCCACCGGCCAGCGCCGTGGTCGCGGAGGGTTAGCGGTGGGTTAACGCCGACGGGCGCACAGCGGAGGGTCGCTGTGTACGTCACGCGATCGTGGGACTCCGGTGGGAGCGGTGAACAGTCGCCGAACCGTCGATCTACCCTCCGTTGACAGGCCACAAGAGAAGGGACCGCGATGACTGCTGCGATGGTCGAGAACGGCCAGGCCCCTGAGGGCCGCCCGTGGGACTACTTGCTGCAGACATGGCGTGAACTGGACGTGCCCGAGGGGTGGCGCGCTGAGATCGACGAAGGGCGGATCGTCCTGACACCTCCGCGGCACGCGCACCACCACGCCATCGTCGGCCGGGTGCAGCACAGGCTTTACGAAGTTCTGCCCGAAGAGTGGGGGATCTACCAGGTCCTCGCCGTCCACGTGGCCGCGATCGACAAGCTCTACATGCCGCATCTAGTGGTCATGCCGTCCGAGGTGATCGCCGCAGCCGACCCGGAGACCAACGACCCGGTGGACGCGTCGGAAGCGCTGCTCATCGTCGAGATCACGTCGAAGGGAAATGCCAGGGACGACCGGACGAAGAAGTACCGCGCCTATGCGCGCGCGGGCGTACCCATGTACCTGTTGATCGACCGGTTCGACACGCGTGGCGCGATGGCCACCCTGTTCACCGAGCCGAACGAGGACGGGACGTACAAGCACTCCGACCCGGTGCCGTTCGGGAAGCCGCTCACGCTGCCGCAGCCGTTCGGGACGACGCTGCTCACGGAGGAGTTCCCGGTCTGAGAAGGCATGGAAGTGGGCGGCACCCGGCCTTCGGGGTGCCGCCCACTTCCATACCATGCGCCGGGGTCAGACCCCCGCTGGTTCCTTCGCCGGGCGCCGGGGCCGGCCGGCGGTGCGGCCAAGGACCGCGGCGGCGGTGGCGCGGTGCTTGTCTTCTGTTGCCATGGTGCGTGGTGCCCTGCTGTGCGGGGGTACCGGGTGGAGCCGGAGGGTCAGGTGTGTCGGGGGGCGGTGGCGAGGGCGGCGCGGAGATGGCCGTCGGCCGCGGTCAGCAGGGTGGCGGCGGTGGGGCCGTCGACCTGGCCGAGGATGGTGAGGATGGCGTTCTTCACCTCGCCGTCGGTCGCGGCGAGAGCGGCCTCGATCTCCTCGTCGGACGCCCCGGTGGCGAGCGAGACGATCCGGCGGGAGCGGGCGTGCAGCTTCTCGTTGGAGGCGCGGACGTCGACCATCAGGTTCCCGTACGTCTTGCCGAGCCGGATCATCGTGATCGTCGAGAGCATGTTGAGGACGAGCTTCTGGGCCGTACCCGCCTTGAGCCGGGTGGAGCCGGTGAGCAGCTCCGGGCCGACGACGACCTCGATGCCGTGCTCGGCCGCGGCGCCCAGGGCGGAGTTCGCGTTGCAGGACAGCCCGATCGTCAGCGCGCCCTTGGCACGGGCGTGTTCGACGGCCCCGATCGCGTAAGGCGTACGGCCGGAGGCGGAGATGCCGACCACGGTGTCGTCCACGGTGAGGTCCAGCGCGTCGAGGTCGGCGGCGGCCAGCTCCTTGCTGTCCTCGGCGCCTTCGACGGCCTTGACCATCGCGGACGGGCCGCCCGCGATCAGGCCGACGACCTCGGCGGGATCGGTGTTGAAGGTGGGCGGGCACTCGCTGGCGTCCAGCACGCCGAGCCGGCCCGCGGTGCCCGCGCCCGCGTAGATCAGCCGGCCGCCGCGGGCCATGCGCTCCGCGGTGCCGTCGATCGCGGCGGCGATCTCGGGCAGCCGGGCGCCGACCGCGGCCGGGACGGACCGGTCCTCGCCGTTCATGATCCGGGCTATCTCAAGGGTGTCCAGGCGGTCGATCTCGGCGAGCTCGGGCCGGAAAGCCTCGGTGGTGAGCGTTTCGAGCTGGGCGCGCAGTTCCCCGTATCCGTCGGGGGTGGTGGTGTCGGCGTCGGGGGTGGAGGTCATGGAGAGCGGCTCTGCTTTCTCGGTCGCGTACACGTACGGCTCTGCGGGTGCGGGGGTTGTGGCTTTCGGTGTTCGGGGCGGGATCAGCGGGGGCGTGGGGTGTGGCGGTGGGCCAGCGCCTCGTAGGAGGCGGCGAGCGCCGGGGCGGCCGTTTCGTACGTGCGCTGCGCCACGCCTATGAACAGGCAGTCCACGACGAGCAGTTGGCTCGTACGGCTCGACATGGCGGCGGGCCGCAGCTCGCTCTCCCGGGCGGTGGACGTGGTCAGCACGTGGTCGGCGTACTGCGTCACGGGACCGTCGGGGCGGCCGGTGATCGCGATCGTCGTCGCACCGCGGTCGAAGGCGACCCGCAGCGGCTCGATGACGTCGACGGTGGAGCCGGAGTGCGTGATCGCGATGGCGACATCGCCGGAGCGGAGCTGCACGGCGTTGGTCACCGCAAGGTGCGGGTCCGTGTGGGAGTGCGCGATCAGGCCGATCCGGGCCAGCTTCTGCGCCAGGTCCTGGCCGACGAGGGAGGAGGCGCCCACGCCGTAGATGTCGATGCGGCGGGCGGTGGCGGCGGCGGTCACCGCTGCACCGAGCTGGACGGTGTCGAGCCCGGCGGCCGTGTCGGCGAGGGTCTGCTGCTCGTCGTAGGCCAGCTTGGCGACCACATCGGCGATCGGGTCGTCGACCGCTATGTCCGCGGTGACGGACGGAGCCCGGCCCGACTGCTGGTGCGCGGCGAGCCCGGCGAGGGCGAGGCGCAGATCGCGGTAGCCGGGATAGCCGAGGAGGCGGGCCGTGCGGACCACGGTCGCCTCGCTCGTGCCGGTGAGCTCGGCGAGACCGGTGACCGTGAGGGCGGCGCAGCCCGCGGGGTCACCGGCGACGGCCTCGGCGACGCGCTGCATGGAGCGGGTCATGGACGGCGCGAGCGTACGCACCTTGGCCGCGAGAGCCGCCGGGGCGGGCGGGGAATCAGCGCTGAAACTTTCCTTCAGGTCATTGGTCACATTTGAAAGATATTTTCAACCCTGTTGTCCGTCAACCCCCTTTTGGTCCCTACCTCTGACAGCTTGGTCCCTACCTCTGACAGCGCGGAAAGGGCGGGGGCGGGCGCGAGAGGCGGGTTCGTGGGCGGGTGACAATGGGCCCATGGAGATGAATCCCCTGGAACAGGCGTTGCACACGGCCCGCGCGCTGGTCATGGCCGATCTCGCCGCCGGTGACGTCGCCGAGGCCGGGATCGTCTCGCTGGTCGAGGACGCGGTGACCCACCGGCGCTGGTGGGTCGAACAGTGGCCCGACGGTGTCTCGTTCGTCGTCGGTCTCGTCGCGCAGGACGTGCAGGACGCGTTGCTCGAACGGTACGGGCGCTGGCCGCTCTGCCCGGTCTGCGACGCGGGCGACCCGCACGCCCTGGACGTCGAACCGGAACTGGGCCCGGACCCGCACTGGGTCTGCACCAAGGCCGCCGTGGCCGTCGCGCCGGTCGGTGCGCTGAGCGGGATACTGCGGCGGTGACGGTCTACATCGACCCGCCGGACTGGCCGGGGCACGGGCGGTTCTGGTCGCATCTGGTCAGTGATGTGTCCTTCGACGAGCTGCACGCCTTCGCGGCTTCCGTCGGCTGCCCGCCCCGCGCGTTCGAGCGGGACCACTACGACGTACCGGAATCGCGGTACGAGGACGCGGTACGGGCCGGGGCGCGGCAGATCGGCTCGAAGGAACTCGTCCGACGGATCACGGAGGCGGGGCTGCGGCGGCCCAAGGGGCGTCCGGCCCCCGGGAGGTGACGGCCGGGGCCGGGCGGTCACGGACGGGGCCGCGCGGTGTCAGCCGGCGGAGGTGCCCGTGTTCGCGCATGCCTCCGTCAGAGGAGTCCCCTCCGTCACAGGCGCCACCTCTGTCAGACACATCCCTCCCGCACGGACGACTCCTCCCGCACGGACGACTCCTCCCGCACGGACGACTCCTCCCGCACGGACGACTCCTCCCGCACGGACGACTCCTCCTGCACGGACGCCCCCGACGACACCGTGGTGGGCGACCCCGTCACCCGTCGCGACCTGCCCCTGCCCTGCAGTCGCAGCGAGAACACCACGGCCACCAACGCCAGCACCGTCATCGCCGCTCCCGCCCACGCGGTCGCCGCGAAACCGAAGTCCGCGTCGATCACCGTGCCGCCCAGCCAGGGGCCGCCCGTGTTGCCCAGGTTGAACGCGGCCGTCGTCGTCGCGCCGGCCAGCGTCGGGGCGGCGCCCGCGACATTGAACATCCGGGCGTTCAGCGCCGGGGCCGTGTAGAACGACGACAGACCCAGCAGGAACGAGAGCCCGACCACCGCGACCTGGTTCGACGCGAACAGCGCCAGCGCGACCAGGAACACCGTCGAGGCCGCGATACCGCTCATCAGCACCCCGAAGAGATGCGCGTCCGCGACCCGGCCGCCGATCGTCGTACCGACCAGCGCACCGATCCCGAACAGCCCGAGCACCGTCGGCACCCAGCCCGAGTCCAGACCGGCGACATCCGTCAGCAGCGGGGCCAGATAGCTGAACGCACAGAAGACACCGCCCGCAGCGAGTGCCGTGATCACGATCGACAGCCACACCTGCCGGTCCCGGTAGATGCTCATCTCCTGCTTGAGCCGCGGCTTCTGTTCCGGCAGCGGAATGCGCGGAATCAGCGTCGTCACCCCGACCAGTGCCACGGCGGACGCCGCGCCCACGGCCCAGAACGCCGACCGCCAGCCGAGATTCTCACCGAGGAACGCACCCAGGGGTACGCCCAGCACATTGGCGATCGACAGACCGCCGATCATCACGGCCATCGCACGGGCCCGCGCGTTCACCGGCACCATCGCGATGGCGACCGCCGCCCCCACCGCCCAGAACCCGGCGCAGGCGAAGGCGCTCACGACACGGGAAGCGAAGAGCACCTCGTACGTCGGGGCCAGCGCACCCGCGACCTGACCGAGGCCGAAAACGGAGATCAGGGCGATCAGTGTGGTGCGGCGCGGCAGCCGGAGCGTGGCCACGGCGAGCAGCGGGGCGCCGATCACCATGCCGATCGCGAAGGCGGATATGAGAAGTCCGGCACGGGGGATCGACACGTTCATGTCGTCGGCGATGGGCGGCAACAGTCCGGAGAGCATGAACTCGCTCGTACCGAGAGCGAAGACGGAGAGACCCAGGATGTAGACGGCAAGGGGCATGCGAGGGCGGCGAGCGGCAGAGTCGGGCACGACAGCTGCCAACAGCGATCACGGCCCCCGCATTCCCCGATGCCACAGGTCAGTGGCTCAGCAGCTCCAACTCGGTCAACAGGTTCTGCCGCGCCCGCGGCTCCCACCGCTCGACCCCGTGCGGCGTACGGAACAGCCGGGGAAGCCCGAGCAACTGACGCAGCACCGTCGTCCGCCCCTCCCGGAACGCGTCGTCGGGCACGAAGCCGTACTCCTCGCGCACCTGCGCCGCGTACGCCGCGTACTCCCTCGGGGACGCCGCCAGGATCGCCAGATCCGCGTCGCACAACACCTCGCCGTTGGTGTCGCCCTCCGCCGGGTCGTGGGTGATGGTGAGCCGGACGAGCCGGGCGACCTCGGCCGTGACACCGTCCGGCACTCCGGCCTCCGGCAGGGCACGCTCGGCGAGAGCCGCGCTGCGCTCCTCGTTCTCGGACCGGTCGGGCCGGTAGACCGCATCGTGGAACCAGGCGGCGAGACGTACGGCATCCGCGTCGGCCGCGTACCCGGCGAGCGTGTCGATGTGATCGAGCACCGCGGTCAGGTGCGCGGTGGTGTGGTACCGCCGCTGCGGCTCGGACCAGCGGACCAGGAGGTTGTCGGCGTAGGGCGCCGGATCGGGACCGGACGCCCCGCCCCGGGCGCCGACGAGCGCCTCCTGCCAGCGGTCACGGAGAGCGGCGGCCCCCGGGACACTGCTTTCGCGCGAGCTGTCGGTCATGGGACGACCCTAGTGCCCTGTACGGCACCGGCCCGGGAATTCTCCCGGCATCCGGGGCTCCGCGACATGCCTGCGGTCGGCCGCGCGGGCCGCCTGGCGCTCGTGCGACAGCGGACGGACTCGACGACCGTCCGACGACCGGGGCCTGCCCGGTCGTCGGTGTCGCGCGCGAAACCGCACGCGCGCGAAACCGCACGCGCGCGAAACCGCACGCGCGGGTGCGGCACGGGCGGTGCCGGGAACCCGGGTGCGGTTCGTGCGGGCGGGCCGGGAACCGGTCCTACGCCGCCTTGAACTTCCGCAGCCGCAGCGAGTTGCCGACGACGAAGACCGACGAGAACGCCATCGCCGCGCCCGCGATCATCGGGTTCAGCAGTCCGGTCGCGGCGAGCGGGAGGGCGGCCACGTTGTAGGCGAAGGCCCAGAACAGGTTCGTGCGGATGGTTCCGAGGGTCCTGCGCGACAACCGGATGGCGTCCGCCGCGGCCCGCAGATCGCCGCGGACCAGCGTCAGGTCACCGGCCTCGATCGCGGCGTCCGTGCCCGTGCCCATCGCCAGGCCCAGGTCGGCCTGGGCGAGGGCGGCCGCGTCGTTGACCCCGTCACCGACCATGGCGACCGAACGGCCCTCGGCCTGGAGGCCCTTGACGACGTCGACCTTGTCCTCCGGCATGACCTCCGCGTACACCTTCTCGATCCCGACCTCGGCCGCGACCGCCTCGGCCACCGCCCGGTTGTCGCCGGTCAGCAGGATCGGGGTCAGGCCGAGGGCCCGCAGCCGCTCGATGGCCTCCGCGCTGGTGTCCTTCACCGCGTCGGCGACGGCGAGGACCGCCCGCGCCTCGCCGTCCCAGGCGACCGCGATGGCCGTCCGTCCGGCGGCCTCCGCCGCGGCCTTGTGCCGGGCCAGCTCCACCGGCAGGTGGATCTCCCACTCGGCGAGCAGCTGCTCACGGCCGACGAGGACGGCGTGGCCCTCGACGATCCCCTGGACGCCGAGGCCCGCGACGTTGGTGAAGTCCTCGGGGGTGGGCAGCGCGGCGCCGGTGCGCTCGGCGGCTCCGGCGGCGACAGCCTGCGCGATGGGGTGCTCGGAGGAGTGTTCCAGGGCGCCCGCGAGGCGCAGTACGTCGTTCTCGTCGGTGCCGTCCGCGGTGTGTACGTCCAGCAGGGTCATCCGGCCGGTGGTGACCGTGCCGGTCTTGTCGAGGACGATCGTGTCGACGCGGCGGGTGGTCTCCAGGACTTCGGGGCCCTTGATCAGGATGCCGAGCTGGGCGCCGCGTCCCGTGCCGACCATGAGGGCGGTCGGGGTGGCGAGGCCCAGGGCGCAGGGGCAGGCGATGATCAGCACGGCGACGGCTGCGGTGAACGCGGCGCTCGGGCCCGCGCCGTTGCCGAGCCAGAAGCCGAGCGTGCCGAGCGCGAGGGCGATGACGACGGGGACGAAGACGGCGGAGATCCGGTCCGCGAGGCGCTGGGCCGCCGCCTTGCCGTTCTGCGCGTCCTCGACGAGCTTCGCCATCCGGGCCAGCTGGGTGTCGGCGCCGATCCGGGTCGCCTCGACGACGAGCCGGCCGCCCGCGTTGAGCGTGGCCCCGGTGACGGAGTCACCGACGCCGACCTCCACGGGGACGGACTCGCCGGTGAGCATGGAGGCGTCCACGGCCGACGCGCCCTCCACGACGGTGCCGTCGGTGGCGATCTTCTCGCCGGGGCGGACCAGGAACCGGTCCCCGACCTGGAGGTCGGCGGTCGGCACGATCACCTCACGGCCGTCGCGCAGCACGGTCACCTCCTTGGCCCCGAGCTCCAGGAGCGCCTTGAGGGCGGCGCCCGCCTTCCGCTTGGAACGGGCCTCGAAGAAGCGCCCGGCGAGGATGAAGGCGGTGACTGCGGCAGCCGTCTCCAGATAGATGTTCCCCGCGCCGTCGCTCCGCCCGATGGTCAGCTCGAAGGGGTGCGTCATGCCGGTCATCCCGGCGGTGCCGAAGAACAGCGCCCACAGCGACCACAGGAACGCGGCCGAGGTGCCGACCGAGATCAGCGTGTCCATCGTCGCCGCGCCGTGCCTGGCGTTGGTCCAGGCGGCGCGGTGGAAGGGCCACGCGGCGTAGGTGACGACGGGGGCCGTCAGGGTCAGCGAGAGCCACTGCCAGTAGTCGAACTGGAGTGCCGGGACCATCGACATCGCGATCACCGGCACGGCGAGCACCACGGCGGTGAACAGCCGCTGCCGCAGGGGCCGCAGCTCGTCGGCCTCCGCGGCAGCGGGGCCTTCGCCCTCGACGGTTGCCAAAGGCGCGGGCTCGTGCGCGGTGTAGCCGGTCTTCTCGACAGTGGTGATCAGGTCCTGTACGGAGACGTCCTCGCCCCGGTAGCTGACCTTGGCCTTCTCGGTGGCGTAATTGACGGTGGCCTCGACGCCGTCCATCCGGTTGAGCTTCTTCTCGATACGGGCCGCGCAGGAGGCGCAGGTCATGCCGCCGATCGCGAGCTCGACCTCTGCGGTGGTGCCGGTACCGGTGCCGGTTATGGCGGTTTGCGCGGACACGGTGTCCTCCCTGACGCTGACGTTATACCCCTGGGGGGTATGCCTTCCGGAGTCAGGTATACCCCCCACCCCTATAAAATGCAAGGGTGGATATGGGGGAGGGGTCCGGAGTGCGCGCGTCCGCCCGGCACCCGTTCACCGGAAGTGCGTCTGACCTCACGTATCTTCACGTCACGTGGAGGCCGCACCGCCGGCCTGCCGCCCCGTAGGCTGGTCATTGGACTAGACCTATTGCCGCTTCCTGGAGGATTGGGATCCCATGAGCAACCGTGCAGTCCTGGAGGTGATCGCTCTCGACGCGGAGGACGCGGTCGCTGCCCAGGCGGGTGGTGCGGACCGGCTTGAGCTGGTCACCGACATGGCGGCGGACGGCCTGACCCCGTCCCGCGCGGCCTTCGCGGAGATCCGGGCGGCGGTGGACATTCCACTGCGCGTGATGCTCAGGCTGGAGGACGGCTTCGCCGCGGGCGACATCGACGAACTCGTCGCCAGGGCGCGCGAGTTGCGGGCGGAGGGCGCCGAGGAGTTCGTCATGGGCTTCCTGGACGCCGAGGGCCACCCGGACCTGGTCGCCGTCGAACGGCTCGTCGCCGAGCTGGACGGCTGCCGCTGGACCTTCCACCGCGCGATCGACCGGGCCGCGGACCGGGACGCCCTGCGCAAGCAGCTGGCGGACATGCCCGGCCTGGACACGTACCTCACCGCGGGTTCGCCCAAGGGCGTCGACGAGGGCATCCCGACGCTGCTCGTCGAGGCGGCCCGCGCGGGCGAGCCCGGCTACGAGCCCCGGATCCTGGTGGGCGGCGGCCTCCGCCTGGACCACCTGCCGGAGCTGCTGGACGCGGGCATCGACGCGGTACACATCGGCAGCGCGGCCCGCCCGCACGGCTGGTCGGGACCGGTGGACGCGGCAGCGGTACGGAAGTGGCGCACGGTGCTCGACGCGTAGCGGGGAGGGGCGGGGAGGGGCGGGCCGCCTGCGGCGGGGCTGTTCCCCTGCCCGCCCCTCCCCGTAACCGGGGGCTCCGCCCCCGGACCCCCGCGCCTCAAACGCCGGCGAGGCTTGGTTCTGAGGGGCTGGGTTTCGCCAGCTCGCCCGGCAGCTCCGCCGCGTGGACCACCGTCAGCCCCGACACCGCACGCGTCAGCGCCACGTACAGCCGCCGCAGCCCCGTACGCTCGTCGGGCTCGCCGTCCACCACCGCGGCCGGCTCGTCCAGCACCACGTAGTCGTACTCCAGGCCCTTCGCCAGCGACGCCGGGACCAGGGTCAGGCGGGACTCGGCGGTCGTCTCCTCACCGGGGGAGAGATACGCGTGCTCCGCCGCGGACAGCGCGTCCGCCAGCGCCGGAATCCGCGCGTCCGCCGCGATCAGGCCGATCGACCCCTCGTGCCGCAGCGACTCCTCGCACGCCGCCAGCACCGCCGCGTCCAGCTCCGCCGGACCGGCCACCTCCCGTACCTCCAGCGAACCCGGCGACTCACGCACCGACTCCACCGCCGCGAGGCCCGGCGAGATCACCGGCAGCAGCCGTGACGCGTACGCGATCACCTCGCGCGGCACACGGAAGCCCGCCGTCAGCTCCTCCACCAGCGCGTCCGGCTTGCCCAGATGGTGCAGCGCCTGCGCCCAGCTCTCCGTCGACCACGGCGTCGTGCCCTGCGCGAGGTCACCGAGGACCGTCGCCGAACCGGTCGTGCAGCGGCGGCCCACCGCCCGGTACTGCATGGGGGACAGGTCCTGCGCCTCGTCGAGCACGACATGGCCGAGCGAATGCGTACGCGCCACCAGATCGCTCGCCTCGTCGATCAGCACCGCGTCCGCCGCCGACCACTTCGCGGACTTCACGCTGCGGGCCGGCCTGGTCCACAGGATCGTCTTCTGCTCGTCCTCGGTGAGCAGCCCCGCCGCGTGCGCGGCCAGGAACTCCGCGTCCGACAACAGCCGAAGCACCAGCTTGGCCGGTTCGACGGCCGGCCAGATCGCCTTCACGGCCGCTTTCACGGCGGGGGTGCGGGCCACCGCGTTCTGCACCCGGTCGTCGGGCGCCTCGCCCGCCTCCTCCATCCGCACCAGGACGGAGTGCGCGATCCGCTGCGGAAGCGCCTCGTGGGCGGCCCCGTACCGCATGTCCCGGGCCAGGAGTTCGGTGACGATCTCCTCCAGCTCGTAGGCCGGCACCCGCCACCGCCGCGAGCCGCGCACCACCATCACCGGCTCCGTCGGCAGCGTCACATGCGAACGGATCGCCCGCCGCAACACCTCAGCCATCCTGGCGTCGCCCTTGACGACGGCGGCGGCCGCAGAGTCCGTGCCGCGCACCTCGACGCCCGCCGTCACCAGATCGTCGACGGTCGCCTGCTTCACCTCCAGCTCGCCGAGGGCCGGGAGCACCTGCTCGATGTAGTGGAGGAAGGACCGGTTCGGGCCGATGACCAGCGTGCCCGTACGGGCGAGCCGCTCCCGGTGCGCGTACAGCAGATACGCGACCCGGTGCAGGCCGACGGCCGTCTTGCCGGTGCCGGGCCCGCCCTGCACGCAGACCGTCCCGCCGAGGCCGCTGCGGACGATCTCGTCCTGCTCCGGCTGGATCGTCGCGACGATGTCACGCATCGGACCGACGCGCGGCCGCTCGATCTCCGCCTGGAGGAGTTTGCTGGTCTGCGCGGCCTCGGCGGGGTCGGTGAGGTGCTCGTCCTCGTACGCGGTCAGCTCACCGCCGGTGTAGCCGAAGCGGCGGCGCCGGCCGACGTCCTGCGGGTCCTTCCTGGAAGCCCGGTAGAACGGCTGCGAGACGGGCGCACGCCAGTCGATGACCATCGGATCGCCGTCGGCGTCGTGGACGTGGCGGCGCCCGATGTAGAACTGGTCGTCCCGCCGCCCACCACCACCCTTGGCCGAGGCGCTGTGCGCCGCCCCTTCTGATGCACCCTCGGCCTGCTCGGCACCGACCGTGTGCAGATAGTCGAGGCGCCCGAAGAAGAGCGGGGTGTGGGCGAAATCGGCGAGGGACTTGATCCGCTCGTCGATCTGGGCCTGCAGAACGGCCGCGTTGACCCAGTTCGCGGTGACGTCGCGGATGTCGAGGGCCTGGGCGTCCTCGCGCATGGCGCGCAACGCGGAGCGGGACGCGGCGAGATGGGCGCGTTCAAGGGCCAGGGGATCGGTGGTGGTGTCGCTTTCGTGTGCGTGCGCGGGCACGGTGTTGCCTCCGGCTTTTCAACGCAGGACGACGGACCGCACCTCGCTCCGGGGCACTGCTCGGGGCGATGCGGTCCGCTCGGGGATCGATCACGGGGTACGCACACAGGTGGCGCGTACGGCTGTCGGCCGGTTTCCGTCCGGTCGGCGGCGCTCCCCCGGCTGCCGGCGATGGCCGGTACCACGGTGCGGGAGGCGGGCAGACCGGCGATTGTATCGACCGTGCTCATCCGGGTCGAACGGATTTGAGGCCGCTTCAGCGCCGGTCCGCCGCCGGGTCCACCCCGTAGGGGACGGCATGCGACCCGAGACCTACGCGCACCGCTCCCGGATTCCGCCCGGGGAGCGATGCCGTCGCGGGCCGGGCGCAGGACCATGGATTACATGAGCACAGTCACCCTGAACGCCCGCAGGACCGGCCCCGCGCACGGCGCGACCGCGGCCACCGGTCACCGGCACGGCCATCGCGTCGGAGACGCACTGCGCGCCGTCAAGGTCTACGCCCGCGTCGCGTTCGGCGTGGTCGTCCTCGGCGAGTACGCGGAAGAGGCGGGCGTCCACCGCCGCGAGCACTGAGTACCCGGAACCTCCCCGGTGTGAGTATCCGACCGGAGGTGGCCCGGCCCTGCCCCGCGGTTGGGTAGCGGCATGGAGAACAGCCACGTCCACGTGATGCGTCCCGCCCCCGCCGGTCCCGTCGTCCCCGCGCGCAGCCCGAACGCCTGGATCGCCCCCACGGTCGCCACGGTCCTTTCCTTCTTCTTGACCAGCCTCGGCATGTTCGCCATCGGCTTCGCGGTGATGGCGACCGACAGCTGCGGCCCGGACGACTGCTCCTCGGACATCACGGTTCCGCTGAGCCTCATGGCCTACGGGCTGTACGCGGCCCCGTTCATCACGCCCCCCGCCCTGATCACCGCCTGGGCGCTGCCATGGCGTCCCCGCTGGACCACCGCCCGCCGGTGGGCGGCGGCGATCGCCGTGCTGCCGGGGCTGATGGCGGTGGGCGGCCTGGCCCTGCTCCTGACGCTCGGCGGCTGATCCCGTCAAGACGCAGCCGGTCCGCGTACGCGGACCGGCCACCGGCCTCAGTTGTCGGCCAGCAGCTCGTCCGCGTCCACGATCCGGTACGCGTACCCCTGCTCGGCCAGGAACCGCTGGCGGTGCGCCGCGAAGTCCTGGTCGATCGTGTCGCGGGCGACCACCGAGTAGAACCGCGCCTCGTGTCCGTCCGCCTTCGGCCGCAGCACCCGGCCGAGCCGCTGTGCCTCCTCCTGGCGCGAGCCGAACGTCCCCGACACCTGGATGGCGACGGTCGCCTCCGGCAGGTCGATGGAGAAGTTCGCGACCTTCGACACCACGAGGACGCTGAGCTCGCCCTCCCGGAACGCGTCGAAGAGCTTCTCGCGCTGGGCGTTGCTCGTCTCGCCCTTGATCACCGGGGCGTTCAGATGTTCACCCAGCTCGTCGAGCTGGTCGATGTACTGCCCGATGACGAGGGTCTGCTCACCCCGGTGCTTGCGTACCAGCGCCTCCGTCACCTTCCGCTTCGTCGCGGTCGTCGCGCAGAACCGGTACTTCTCCTCGGTCTCCGCGGTCGCGTACGCGAGCCGCTCCGAGTCCGTCAGATTGACCCGCACCTCGACACAGTCGGCGGGCGCGATGTAGCCCTGCGCCTCGATCTCCTTCCACGGCGCGTCGAACCGCTTGGGCCCGATCAGCGAGAAGACGTCCGACTCGCGGCCGTCCTCACGCACCAGCGTCGCGGTGAGGCCGAGGCGCCGCCGGGCCTGCAGGTCGGCGGTGAACTTGAAGACGGGCGCGGGCAGCAGATGCACCTCGTCGTAGATCACCAGACCCCAGTCACGGGAGTCGAACAGCTCCAGGTGCGGGTAGACGCCCTTGCGGCGGGTCGTCAGCACCTGGTAGGTCGCGATGGTGACCGGCCGGATCTCCTTGCGCGTACCGCTGTACTCGCCGATCTCGTCCTCGGTCAGCGAGGTCCGCTTCACCAGCTCGTGCTTCCACTGCCGGGCCGAGACGGTGTTCGTCACCAGGATCAGCGTCGTCGCCCTGGCCTGAGCCATCGCACCGGCCCCGACCAGCGTCTTCCCCGCACCACAGGGCAGTACGACGACACCCGAGCCGCCGTGCCAGAACCCCTCGACGGCCTGCTTCTGGTACGGCCGCAGCGCCCAGCCGTCCTCGGCCAGGTCGATCGGGTGCGCCTCGCCGTCGACGTATCCCGCGAGGTCCTCGGCGGGCCAGCCCAGCTTCAGCAGCGTCTGCTTGATCTGTCCGCGCTCGGACGGGTGCACGGCCACGGTGTCCGGGTCGATCCGCGCCCCGACCAGCGGCTGGACCTTCTTCGAGCGGAGGATCTCCTCCAGCACGGGCCGGTCGGTGGAGGTCAGCACGAGACCGTGCACCGGATCCTTGGACAGGGTGAGGCGGCCGTACCGGGCCATCGTCTCGGCGATGTCGACGAGCAGCGCGTGCGGTACGGGATAGCGCGAGTACTGCACGAGCGCGTCGACGACCTGCTCGGCGTCGTGCCCGGCGGCGCGCGCGTTCCACAGCCCGAGCGGCGTCAGCCGGTAGGTGTGGATGTGCTCGGGTGCGCGCTCCAGCTCGGCGAAGGGCGCGATCGCACGACGGCAGGCATCGGCCTGGTCGTGGTCGACTTCCAGGAGAAGCGTTTTGTCGCTCTGGACGATGAGGGGTCCGGTCACGCGCGTCGGCCCTTTCTGCTGCGGGGACGGCCGGGAACGGCCAAACGTCCAGTGTGCCGCATGTGGGGGCCACGGTGGGGTGTGCTGCTCGGCACAGGGACGTACGAACTCCGGGCTCCGGGCTCCGGATCTCGGGTTCCGGGCTTCGGGTTCCGGCCTTCGGGTCTCGGGTTCCGGGTTTCGGGCTCCGGACCTCAGTGTGCGGCGTCGTCGGCCAGTTCGGCGACACCGGTGATCCGGTGCAGGGGATAGGTGCGGACCTCGTCCGCCGTGTGGTCGTACGCCGTGACGAAGCCGCCCTCGACCCGGACAGGGTCGATGACCCGCTGACTGGCCGCCCCGTCCGCGTTGACGTAGCCGATCCAGAGCGCCGACCCGGTCATCGCGGCGGCCTGGACGGTGGCGAGGGTCTCGGCCGGGGTCGTACGGGGCAGGGCGCCGGCCGGGGCGTCGGGGGCGTCGGCCGGGTCCTTGCGGACCACCGTGGCGGCCGTGTCCCCGGCGCGGATCGCCCGTACCGCCGCGCCGAGCAGCGTGGCGTCCGGGACCGGCGGGCCCTCCGGCACCGGGGCGGGGGCGGTGCGCGGCGGGGTGCGGCGGGCGCCCGCGCGGGTGATCAGGACGTCACCCTCGGCGGACTCGGCCGCCGGGGCGTAGCCCATCTCGCGCAGCCCGTCGAGCAGGGACACCGGGTCGACCTGGGCGGCCAGGGCCGTCGGCGCGAGGCGGCGCAGGCGCAGGGTGGCCGAGCGCCGGTCGGCGAGGATCTCGTTCAGCACCGCCTCGTCGTCGCAGCGTACGTACGAGGAGGCGGCGCCGATCCGCAGATGGCCGTGGCGGCGGGCGACGTCGTCGATGAGGTAGCTGAGCGGCTGCGGCACCGGCGTACGGCTGTGGGTGGCCAGGAACGCGTGCAGATCGGCCGCGGACTGTCCGGCGTCCAGGGCGCGGCGCACGGACCCGGGGGTGAAGCGGTAGACCGTCGCGCCGCCCTTCGACTCGATGTCCGCGAGGGCGGAGAGCAGGTCCGCCAGGGGGCGTTCCAGCGGGCCGGGGGCGACGGCCGTCAGGTCGGCCTGGAGCAGGACGTGGTCCAGCGGCTCCGGGATGAGCGGCGCGAGCAGCGCGGTGGCCTCGGCCGGCCCGGTGTCGAGCAGGGCGCGGGTGTGCGAGGCGAGCGCGCCGCGTCCGGTGATGCCGAGGAGCTCGGACTCGTTCAGCGTCCACAGGGCGATCCGGGACCGCAGGTCGGTGGTGTCCCCGGCGGTGGCGGAAGCGCCGCGCAGGGGGCGTTCCCAGCGGAGGCGGGCGAGGACGGTCTCCGGGTCGGGGGCGGTGCCCGGTTCCAGGGCGGCGAGGAGGGCGAGGACCCGGTGGCGCACCTCGGGGGCGGCGGAGCGGTCGAGGCCGGGGCCCAGGGCGCACAGGGCCCGGCCCTTGGCGTCCTGGCCGCCGACCAGTCCGGGGGTACGGGTGGCGGCGAGCCAGGCGGTCGCGAGGCGCGCCCAGCGGTCCTGGGCGGGGAGTTCGGTCCAGTCGTCGTACGCGGGCGTCGGCGCGTACCGCTCGTCGGCCTCCCCGTCGGAGGCCAGCAGTCCGGCCGCGTAGGCGAGTTCGACCCAGAACGCCGCGAGCGGCTCGGAGACGTCGAGGGCGGTGGCGGTCTTCTTCAGGTCGCGGACGCTGAGCCCGCCGGCGCGCAGTATCGGGGGGCCGCCGCCGTTCCAGTTCTTCAGCAGCTCCTCGACGGTGGTCACCGCCAGGAACGCCTGACCGGCCGCGGCGCTGTCCACAGCCTGGGGATCACGGACGGCGACCGCTTCCACGGCAGGCGGCCGGGGCTCCGGTACGCGGTGGGCGCGCCCGGCCCGCAGATGCAGGGCGGCCTCGCGCGGCAGCACCACGGTGCGGGTCGACACGGGCAGCAGCAGCCCGTGGTCGCGCAGCCACTTCACCGGCGGGGTGGGGTTCGGGGTCACTTCCCCGTACGGCGGCCCCCACACCAGCCGGTCCAGTACGGACAGGGCCTCGGCGGGGGCGGTGTCCAGCAGTTCGCCCATCCTGGCCCGGTCGGTGAAGAGCGCGGACAGGGCCGCCACGGCGGACACCGGGTCATGGGTGGCGGGCAGCCCGGCGGCCACCAGGATCTCCTGGAGCCGGCCGGGCGACATACCGGCGGTCGCCTCCGCGACCGTCGGGCCGAGACCGGTGGGGGAGGGGTGCTGCGGGGACGGCGCGAGGAGTTCGCGCGCGGTACGCACCAGCCGCAGCCGGTCGTTCTCGCCCCAGACGAGGGCCTGTTCGCGCAGGGTGGCCAGGGCGGCGGGCAGCGCGTCCTCGATCGCCGCGTCCGCGTCGTCGCGGTGCTCGCCGTCGTCCCGGCCGTCGCCGGTGAGGAGGCCGAGCAGCGTCTCGTACGGGGCGGGGTCGGGGGCCACGGCGAGCGCCTCGGCGGTCTGCAGGGAGAACCGGTCGAGGTGTTCCAGCGCGCGTACGACGGAGGCGCGCGTGCCGGCTCTCGTCGCGAGCTGAGTGATGTCGCCCGGTACGGGGGTGAGGAGATCGGGGCGGGCGCGCAGCAGCCCTGCCAACGACTCGTCGTCCCGGGTGCGGAGAGCTTCGGCGAGCGTCCGCGGTGGTGTGGTCATCCCCATCCGTCCCACGGTAGTCGCTCCGGACGGGGGCGAGGGCGCTACCGTCGGTGCAGGGCGGCAGAGGGGAACCATCGCGTGGGGATCGAGAGCGACCAGCTCGTCTACGACTACCTGAGCCGGGTCGGGGACCTGGCGCAGCAGCAACAGCTGTCCTCGGCCGGCCGGATGAGGCTCGTTTCGGCGCTCAGGGGCGAGATCGACCGGCAGCGCGGAAAGCAGTCCGCGGACAGCCCGGCGGCCGTCCGCCGCATCATCGGGAGGCTCGGCACCCCCGACGAACTGGTCGCCGCCGCGGCCGCGTCGGCGGACGGGACGGTCCAGTTGCCCCAGCGGCCGGAACCCGCCGCGGGGGAGGGGCGCGGCGTCCCCCGGCCGCGCAAGGGGATGCTCCGGAAAGACAGTTCCGGCCAGGGCGCGTCGCGGGCGGAGATGTCGGACGGGGAATCGGAGGGCTCGGCGGACTCCGGGGTTCCGGACGTGGCCGCCGGGCGGGTCCCGTCGCCGCCGCACATGGCCGGAACGGACGAGCTGGGGCCGTCCGGCAGCGAGCCCGACTGGTGGCGGATCGAGCCGCAGCCGTTCGGTGACGGGGTGGATGTGCCGGGGTTCGTCGGCGGCGTCGAGATCCCGGACATGATGCGGCCGCCGTCGTCGCGGGACGCGGTTCCGGGCCCCCGTACCGCGGCGGAGGACGCCGCGGACGACGACGGCACGCCCGCCGAGGAGGCCGGCACCGACGAGGCCGCACCCCGCCGCCGACGGCTCCCGCGCCTGCGCCGCCGCGCCCCCCGCGAGTCGGCGCCGACGGCCCGGGGCTTCTCCCACCCCTTCCTGCTGCTCGCCGCCGCGCTGCTGGTCACGGGTGCTGTGACGGGTTCCTGGATCGCCCTGGCGGGCGGCTGGCTGCTCGCGTACGGCTCACGCACGTTGTCGCGCGCGGAGGCCAAGTGGGCCGCGATGGGTCTGCCGGGCGTGGTCGTGGCGGGCGCCCTGGTCTGGCTCTGGGGCCGGACGGACGGCCGCTGGGGCGAACCGATCCCGCAGGACGGGATGGCGGACGCGCTGAGCGGGGTGTGGCCGGTGGTGGTCCGGACGGCCGCGGTGGCGTCGGCGGCGTTCCTTGTGTGGCGGGCGCGGAAGCGGGCGGGGTAGGCCGGGGGGTCACTTCTCTCCCTCACCCCGGGTTCACGACGCGGGCGTGGCCTGCCAGGGCGCCCCCGGCACCACGAGCGGCGACCCCGTCACCGGGCACGGGACGATCACCGCGTCCAGGCCGAAGACCTCGCGTACGAGACCGGCGGTGACGATGTCCCTCGGGTGTCCCTCGGCGACGATCCGGCCCGCCTTCATGGCGACCAGGTGGTCCGCGTAACGGGCGGCCTGGTTGAGGTCGTGGAGCACGGTGACGACGGTCCGGCCGCGGGTGCCGTCCGCGGCCGGGGCGGTGAGCCGGCGCACCAGGTCCAGGACCTCCACCTGGTGTGCGATGTCGAGGTACGTGGTCGGCTCGTCGAGCAGCAGCAGATCCGTCTCCTGGGCGAGTGCCATCGCGATCCAGACCCGCTGGCGCTGCCCGCCGGACAGTTCGTCCACCGACCGGTCGCCGAGCGCGGTGATGTCCGTACGCGCCATGGCGTCCGTCACCGCCCGCTCGTCCTCGTCCGACCACTGCTGCCACCAGTGCTGATGCGGCTGCCGGCCGCGGGCGACAAGGTCACAGACGGTGATCGCCTCGGGGGCCACCGGGGTCTGCGGCAGCAGCCCGATCGACTGGGCGATCCTCCGCGTGGGGATCTTCGACAGCTCGGTGCCGTCGAGGAGCACCGCCCCGCCGCGCGGCTTGAGGAGCCGGCCGAGCGCGCGCAGGGTGGTCGACTTGCCGCAGGCGTTCGGGCCGACGATGACGGTGACCCGGCCGTCGGGCACGGCGAGGTCCAGCTCGTGGACGACGGTGCGGTCCTCGTACGCGAGCGTCAGCTCCCGCACGGTGAGCCGGCTGGTCGCGGACGGGGCCGCCGCGGCGTCGGACGCGTCGGACGTACGGGTCGAGCTCATGCGGTGCCTCCACTACGGCCGCGGCCGCCGCCCTGACCGCGGACGATCAGCCAGATCAGATACGGGGCGCCGACCGCCGCCGTCAGAACACCCACCGGCAGTTCGGTGGGCGAGAAGAGCCTGCGCGCCAGCAGATCCCCGAACACCACGATCACCGCACCGAGCAGCGCCGAGCAGAACAGCGGGATCTGCGCGGTCCGGGTCATCCGGCGGGCGATCTGCGGGGCGAGCAGCGCCACGAAGTCGACCGGCCCGGCCGTCCCGGTCGCCACGGACGCCAGGATCACCCCGAGGGCGACGAGACCCAGCCGTGCGCGCCCCAGACGCACCCCGAGCGCGGTCGCGGTGTCGTCATCCATCGATACGGTGCGCTGGGCGCGGGCAGCCCACAGGACGGCCGGCAGCAGGACCAGCAGCGTCCAGCCGATCGGTGCGGCCTCGGACCAGCCGCGGCCGTTGAGTGAGCCCGTCATCCAGATCTGCGCCTGCTGGGCGACCAGATAGTCGCCCTTCGTCAGGAACAGCGTGGTGACCGACCGCAGCGCGATGGCGAAGCCGATGCCGATCAGGACGAAGCGGGTGGCGTGCAGCCCGCCACGCCAGGCGAAGACGTACACGAGGGCCGCCGCGGCCACCCCGCCGATGACGGACAGATACGGCAGCACGGTGTACGAGGTGACGCCGAAGGTCATCGCGCCGACCGTGAGCGCGCTCGCCCCCTGGCTGATGCCGATGATGTCGGGGCTTGCGAGGGGGTTGCGGGCGACGGTCTGGATCAGCGCACCGGCGATCCCGAACGCCGCGCCGACCAGCAGCCCCACGACCATCCGCGGCAGCCGCAGCGTGCCGACGACCAGCTCGTCGGGGGACGGCTGCCCCAGGATCACCTTCACGACATCCCCGGGCGCGACGAAGCTCTCGCCGACGCAGAGGTACGCGACACAGAGCGCGGCCAGCAGCACGACGAGGGTGGTGGCGACGACGGCCGCCCGCCGGTGCAGCAGGAACCGGCCCCGTGCCCCGATCCGTACGACGTGGTACCCGGCGGGCCGTACCCGCACCGAGGTGTCGGCACTCATGCGGGCACCGCCTTCCGGCGTACCAGGGTGACCAGGAACGGAACGCCGATCAGCGCCGTCATCACACCCGCCGGGACCTCGCTCGGCGGGAAGACGACGCGGCCGATGACGTCGGAGACGAGCAGCATGACGGGCCCGATCAGCGCCGCCATCGGCAGCACCCAGCGGTGGTCGGAGCCGACGATCGCGCGGGCGATGTGCGGGACGGCGAGGCCGATGAACGCGATCGGCCCGGCCGCCGCGACACCGACCCCGGTCAGCACCGTGGCCCCGACCCCGCCGACGATCCGTACGGTCGCGACGTTCTGCCCGAGCCCCTTCGCCACGTCCTCGCCGAGCGCCAGCGCGTCGAGCCCACGGGCGACGGACAGCACGAGCACGGTTCCGGCCAGCATGAACGGCCAGATCTGCTGGACCACGTCGGACTCGCGCCCGCCGATCGAGCCGACCTGCCAGAAGCGGAACTCGTCCAGCGCGGACGCCCTGGTCGTCAGCACCGCCGTCGTCACCGACACCAGCAGCGCGTTGACCGCGGCGCCACCGAGGGCGAGCTTCACCGGGGTGGCGCCCCCGCGCCCGCTGGAGGCGACGGCGTACACGGCGACGGAGGCGATCGCGGCCCCCGCGAAGGCGAACCACACGTACCCCGTCAGGCTGTGGATTCCGGCGAACGCGATGGCCAGCACCACGCCCACGGAGGCGCCCTGGCTGATGCCGAGGATGCCGGGGTCGGCGATGGGGTTACGGGTGATGCCCTGGAGCACCGTGCCCGCGAGCGCGAGTGCCGCGCCGACCATCAGCCCGATCAGGGTGCGCGGCACCCGCATGTTCCGGATGACTTCGGCGGCGTCGGAGTGCCCGCCGTGCAGCAGGGCGTCGATCACCTCGGACGGGGGTATGGAACGGGCCCCCACGGCAAGGCTGAGAAGTACCGCCACCAGCAGCGCCGCGACGGCCGCCGCCGTCGCGAGTGCGCGTCTGGAGCGGCGTGGTGCGGCGGCTGACATCGGACCCAATCGAAAGCGAAGCAAAGTTAGGCTTGGCTAAGTCTAAGCACCGCCGATTTCGGGCCCGAGGGCCGTACCGGACGGTTACGGCGTTTCGGCTCCGTGCCCGGCCCCGCGACAATGGACTCCATGCCCTCGCACCCCCTGACGGTCGGCTTCGACCTCGACATGACGCTCATCGACTCCCGGCCCGGCATCAAGGCCGCCTACCTGGCGCTTTCCGCCGAGACGGGGACGCCGATCGACACGGACCTGGTGGTGAGCAGGCTCGGACCGCCGGTCGACGAGGAGCTGCGGAACTGGTTTCCGGCCGATGTGGTGGCCGCGACCGCCGACCGGTACCGCGAGATCTATCCCACACACGCCATCGCCCCGAGCCTCGCGCTCCCGGGCGCCCGGGAGTCGGTCGCGGCGATCCGGGAGCGGGGCGGCCGGGCGATAGTCGTCACCGCCAAGCACCGGCCGAGCGCGGAGCTCCACCTGGCCCACCTGGGGATCGAGCCCGACGCGGTGATCGGCGGCCTGTGGGCGGAGGCCAAGGGGCGGGCCCTGCGCGAGCACGGGGCGCACGTGTACGTCGGCGACCACACCGGGGACGTACGCGGCGCCCGCACGGCCGGGGCGCTGTCGGTGGCGGTCACCACGGGCCCGTGCGACGCGGAGGAGCTTCGGGCGGCGGGGGCGGATGTCGTCCTGTCGTCGCTGGCGGAGTTCCCGTCCTGGCTGGCCGGTTACGCGGCGTAGGGCTTCCGACGGGTGCGGGTTTACCGAGCGCCGTACGACGGAGCATCGTCCGTCTTCACCGCGCACTCCACCCAGAGCAGCTTTCCGCCCTGCCCCGGCAGACCACTGTGCATGGGGTACGCACCCCAGCTCTCCGCGTAGAGGGTGACGAGGTAGAGCCCCCGCCCTCGTTCGGCGAGCTCCGCCGGGGCCTGGGCGTTCCACCGGAACGGGGCGGGGATGTGCGGGTTGGTGTCCCAGACGCTCAGCCTGACCCGGCTCCGCCCGGCGTCGCGCAGGCGCAGGGAGTACGCGCCCGAGGAGTGCAGGTAGGCGTTGGTGACCAGCTCGCTCGCCAACAGCTCCGCGATTTCGGTGAGTTCGCGCATGCCGTGCACGCGCAGGATGGTGCGGAGGGTTGCACGGGCCACGCCGGGGGCGCGGGGATCCTGCGGGAGTTGGAGGGTGTACGTCCAGGGCGGGGATACCGTGGCACTGACCATGGAAGTCTCCGTTCACGGAGGGAAGTTGAAGGATGCACTTCGAGTTGCCCGGTGACGAGGCCGCTCCGTCGAGCGGGGTACTTCCGGGCGGGTGGCCTGGATCCAAACTAGCGACATGAGACATAAAATATTTGCGAGATCGGCAATTGATTGAGATGTGCACTCGTGTGGGTGACGTTGCCAACACATTCCTGATTAAGGAGAGTTGACGTATGGCGTCCAGAAGCACCCCCGGCGTGCGACGCCTGCGCCTTGGGGCCGAGCTGCGTAGATTGCGGGACCGCGCTGGGCTCACGGCCACTGAGGGCGCCCGCCTGCTCGGCATCAGCCAGGCTCAGCTCAGCAACATCGAGGCGAGCCGTTTCGGTGTGAGTGCGGAACGGCTGCGGGCGATGGCTCGCAACTATCGCTGCTCGGACGTCGCGTATATCGCGGGACTGCTCGATCTTGCCGGGGAACGCTCGTCGGGCTGGTGGGAGACATTCCGTGAGGTGCTGCCCTCCCCTTTGCTGGACATCGCGGAACTGGAGCACCACGCAACCGGGCTGCGGTCTGCCAATACGTCCCACGTCCCGGGTCTCCTCCAGACCACGGACCATGCCCGCGAGATCTTCCGGCAGGTGGTGCCGGAGTTCTCTCGCTCAGACATCGAGCACCGCGTGAGTCACCGACTTCAACGCCAGGCCCTGCTGGAACGACCAAATCCGCCAACGTACCGGGCAGTCATTCATGAAGCTGCCCTCCGCGTGCCGGTTGGCGGCCCCGCCATCGCCAGGAACCAGCTTCGACATCTGCTTGAGCAGAGCGAGCGGGAACACATCACGGTCCAGGTAATCCCGTTCGCCATCGGCGCCTACCCCGGATCCGGGCAGACCATCCTGTACGTACACGGCTCGGTGCCCCGCCTCGACACCGTTTCGCTGGACCAGTCACACGGCCCTGTCCTGGTTGATGCCGAGGCGGAGTTGGAGGCCTACCGTCTCCTGCTGGCACGCATGGAGGCCGTGGCGCTGGCGCCGGACAACTCCCGGGACTTCATCCACAGTCTGATCGCCGACCAGTGAAGGAACTGGATATGCACCAGCACGCATGGCAGAGGTCCTCGTACTGCGGACAGGGCGAATCCTGCCTGCACGTCGCCGCGCACAACAGCACGGTCAGCCTCACCGAGAGCAGCGACTCCACCGGAGCGATACTCCGCACCACACCGGCAGCCTGGGCCGCCCTCGTGCGTACCCTCAAGGACCACCGCGCCCACGGCTGACGTCCCGCTGCGTTCTGCGATGCCAGGAGTTCAACGAGAGGGGCCGCGGTAGTGCAGTGGAAGACCCACGGTGAGCGACATACGCGTCGTGTCACTGAACTGGGCACTCATCACCACGATGACCCGGCGCTGACCCGCAAGGGCCCCGCACCGGCTGGTCGAGGGTGCGTGGAAGGGAAAGCACCTGAACCGCTGCACTTCCCGGTGGGCGGCGGCAGGACCCGCTGGAACTCGGTCCGCACCGTTCCGGTGGCGAGGAGACCCGCGGCCCTGCCGTGACACACCGTCCGGCTCACATCTCCACACCCCGGCGCCCGTCCCGCGGCAGCGTCAGCGTTGCGCCCGCCGTCAGTACGAGCCCGGCCGCCGCGAGCAGCATGCTCCACCGCATGCCGGCCAGGAACGTGTCCGCTCCCGCCAGCAGCGCCCCGAAGACTGCCACCGCGATCGCGCCGCCGACCTGGCGGCCGGTGTTGAGCACGGCGGAGGCGGTGCCCGCCCGGTCCGCGGGCACCGCGTCCAGCAGCATCGCGGTCAGCGCCGGCACGGTCAGCGCCCCGCCGAGGCCGACCGGCACCATCAGCACCGCCACCGCCCATACGTTGGTGTGCGCGCCGACGGTGAGCAGCGCCAGTAGCCCGGCCGTCCCGATCAGTTGTCCCGCCACCATCGGTACCCGCGGGCCGAACAGCTCGGCCAGCTTCGCCGAGGCCAGGTTGACCACTGCGACCAGTGCCGTCATCGGAATGAACATCAGGCCCGCGTGCAGCACGGTCTGCCCGCGCTCCTGCTGCAGGTACAGGCTGAAGATGAAAACCCCGCCGTAGTAGGCGGCATTGAGCATGAAGCCGACCACCAAGGACACCACCACCACCCGCGAGCGGAGCAGCGGCAGCGGCAGCATCGGGTGCGCGCCCCTGGCCTGCGCGGCGAGGAAGGCGGCTGCTGCGGCCGCGGCCACCAGCAGTGACACCACCACGAACGGCCGGCCGAAGCCCTCGGCGCCGCCCTCGATCACGCCATACGTCAGCGCGCCCATCGCGACCACCGTCGTCAGCTGCCCGACCGAGTCCAGTCGCGAGGGCAGCCGCGGGGAGGCGGGCACGCGGGCGAGCAGGACGAGTGCCAGCAGGCTCGCCGGGAGGTTGAGGAAGAAGATCCATCGCCAGCCCGCGGAGGCGGTGAGTGCCCCGCCGAGCACCGGCCCGGCGGCCACCGCGACCGCTCCGCCCACGGTCCAGATGGCGATGGCCCGAGCCCGCTTCGCCTGGTCGGGAAAGCCCTGCCGGACCAGCGCCAGCGACGTCGGCATCATCACCGCCGCCGCACCCCCCTGTACCAGTCGCGCCGCCACCAGCACGCCGAGCGCGGGCGCCAGTCCGCACGCGGCCGAGGCCAGCGCGAAGAGCACAAGGCCGCCGCCGTACGCCCGCCTGGCCCCGATGCGGTCGGAGAGGGCGCCCGCGGAGAGCATCAGGGCGGCGAAGATCAGTGTGTATCCGTCCACCACCCATTGCAGGCCGGACATGCCGCCGCCGAGGCTGCGGCCGATGTCGGGCAGCGCGACGGTGACGATCAACGCGTCCAGGGAGATGAGGAAGAAGCCCAGCAGGGCGGCACCGAGCACCGTCGGGGATCCGCCCCGGGCCACCTCCGGAGCCGAGCCCGCGGTGCGGGCGGCCGGGGAGGACTTGAGCAGGGATTTCATCAGGACACTCCTGAGGCGTTCTTGAAGGTATGCGACCGAGACTGGAAGCCAGGGAGCGACCACGGACAGACCGGCCTGCAGCGGGGAGCCACGTGCCGGGTGCGACAGGGCTCCGCCGCCCGGCGTAGCGGTACGTGCGGTCAGCCTGCTGCCTGTGTGGGCAGTTGCCGTCACCCCAGGCCGCTGTCATCACTGGGCCGGAATGCGCTGGTCGGAGCGCGTCGCGACGATCGCAGCCGGAAGCTACGCGTCCCCGACCGCGGCGCCCTGTATGGGCAGCACACCGTCCGCAGCGCCCGCCGCCTGGGTCTACCGCCACGCCTGCGTGGAGACGGTGGGCGGGAACAGGGGCGGAGGCGGCTGGAGGTGTCAGTCGTCGAAGTCGGTGGAGCGGGTGAGCTTTTCCCAGGAGCGGAGTTCGGTGTGGGCACGGTCGAGGTGGTCGGTGATCGCGTCGGCGGCGTCGTTGCCGAGCGGCAGACGCAGCGGCGGTTCGTCGGCGTCCAGAGCTGTGAGGATGGCGGCCGCGGCCTTGGCCGGGTCCCCGGGTTCCTGGCCGCTACCGCCCGGCAGCCCAGAAAGGACGGGACTCACGGTGTCCTGGTAGGCGTCCAGGGCCGGGGAGGGCCGCAGTGCTGCGGCGCCGGCGAAGCCGGTTCGGAACGCGCCGGGCTCGACGATCAGCACCCGAATGCCGTGTGGGACGACCTCGGCGGCCAAGGCCTCGGAGAGCCCCTCCAGGGCGAACTTGGTGGCGCAGTAGGCGCCGACTCCGGCGAAGGCGAACCGCCCACCCATGCTGGTCAGTTGCACGATGGCGCCCGAGCCCCGGCGGCGCATGTGCGGCAGCGCGGCCCGGGTGAGCGCGGCCGGGCCGAAGAAGTGCAGGTCCATCAGATCCCGCAGCTCCGCGTCGGTGGTCTCCTCGACCGCCCCCACCATGCCGCGTCCGGCGTTGTTGACCAGGATGTCGATCCGGCCGTGCCGGGCTGCCACGCCGTCGACCGCGGCTTGGACGCCCGCGATGTCGGTGACGTCCAGCGGTAGCGCCTCGACCTGGTCCGGGTGCGCGGCGACCAGGTCGTCGAGCAGCGCAGTGCGGCGGGCGGCGGCGACCACGATGTCGCCCGCAGCCACCGCCGCTTCGGTGATCGCCCGGCCGAACCCACTGCTCGCCCCGGTGACCAGCCATACCTTGTTCATGTTCTTCTCCTTGTGCCAAGTGGTCCGCTGTTCTCGGCGGTCCGTGTGTGAACTACCTTGCGGGGCACACCGGTTGCCCGTCCAAGATCCGCTGTGATAGCCGATGGTTATGGACGTTCACGGACGGGACCTGAGGTACTTCGCCGCAGTGGCCGAGGAGCTGCACTTCACGCGTGCAGCCGAGCGGCTGTACGTCTCGCAGCCCGCGCTGAGCAAGCAGATCAGGATGCTGGAGAAACAGGTGGGGGCCGCGTTGTTCGAGCGCGGCCGGCGCGAAGTGCGCCTGAGCGCGGTCGGTGCAGCGCTGCTGCCGCATGTTCAGCGCATTCTCGCCGAGTGGGAGGCAGCCCAGGAGGCAGTCGCCCGGGTCGTGGCCGACCGGGCGGCCGTCCTCGTCGTGGGGATGAGTACCAGCCCGGGGCGCGGGGGCGTGCTGCCGGCGATCCGCTCCCGCTTCACCGCCGCGCGCCCCGACGCCCGCCTCAGACTTCGCCAGGTCCCCTGGCACGACTCGACCGCCGGGCTCGCGGACGGCACGTGCGACGCGGCGTTCGTCTGGCTCCCGCTGCCCGATCCGGACCGCTACCGGTGGGTGGTGGTCGCCGAGGAACCCCGCCTGGTCGCCATGGCCGATACTCACCCGCTCGCCGACCGGGAGATCATCGACTTCACCGACCTGCTGGACGAGCCGTTTCTCGCTCTGCCCGACAGCGCCGGGCCGCTGCGGGACTACTGGCTTGCCACCGACGCCCGCGGCGGGAAGCCGGCACTCATTGGCGCGGAGGTGGCAGGCACCGAGGAGACGTACGAGGCGCTCATCGCGGGTCTCGGCGTGGTCCTGCTGGCGGACGGGAACACCTCGCTGATCACCCTCGGCGGAGTCGTCACCCGTGCGGTGAGGGGCATCTCGCCCAGCCGCTTCGCCCTGGCCTGGCGCGCCGACGACCGCCGCCCGCTGGTGCAGGAGTACGTGCGCGCGTGTGAGCTGGCGACCGAGACAACGGACTGAGGCGGGGCGCAGCCGCGGGAAGTGCTGGGATCCGCTCCCGACGACGGGAGAAGGGCCGAAGCTGCCCCGTGCCCGACTCCGGGGTTCGGGAACCACGATTGCCGATGCTCAGCGCATACTTCATGCAACGTGGGCACCTGCACAGGACGGCAATGCCTCTGACCAGCATGAACTCGACCGCTACCACGGCCGGACGTCGTCTACGTCCCGTTCGACGACGCACCACCCGTGAGCCCTGTGAAGGCTGCGCCTACCTCGGCGCCGCAGCCTGGAGCTGGCGGATCTCCCCGGCCCGGCGGCGGGCCCAGTGCACCGTCGAGCGGCGCTCGGGGGTGGATCGCCAGCCAACAGCTCCTGGCTGAACCGCATCGAGGCCCAGTTCACCGTCCTGCGCAACTTCGCCCTCGACGGCACCGGCCACGCCAGCCACAAGGAGCAGGGCAGCATGATCCGCCGCTACATCATCTGGCGGAATCCGCCGAAGGAAGCGGATGCGGCCTGCACCAGCAGCAGCGGGCACTGCACCCCGTCCAGCCATCGTGTGACGCCGAGAGCGCCGAGCCGGTCGAGTTCCCCGTACATCTCCAGCGCCGCCGGCCGCTCCGGCAGCATCTGCCACCTGCCGCCGGGCAGCGGACCCCCTCGGTAGCGCCCCAGCCCTACCGCTTCGGCGCCCCCGCCCACACCGACCGCACCACGCCCGCCGCGGCGATCAGGAAGCCGACGCCCATCAGCATGCACAGCGACCACGCGATGGACGGAAGCGGATGGGTCCCGAGGAACAGCGGGGCCATCGTGGCCAGTGTGGCCAGCGCTCCGATGAAGAAGACGATCGCGCCGATCCGGACGAGCCGGTCACCTGCGCCAGAAGGAGTAGTGCTCACCCCGCCAGGGTAGTTCCCGACACCGGCGAACCACCCCGCGGCAGGCGATGTACAGAAACAAGCACCGTTTCTGGACAGAGTCCGGATGACCAGGCTTGACGAGGGGTACTCCCCCTGGGGAGGCTGCTGCCAGCAGGGGAGCACCACCACTGGATAGCCTGACCTGCAGAGGCTTTGTTCCGGCACATGGGTTGAGATGGGGTGCGTACTTTGCCGACTGGCAAGGTCAAGTGGTTCAACAGCGAGAAGGGCTTCGGCTTCCTCTCCCGCGATGACGGCGGCGACGTCTTCGTGCACTCCTCCGTGCTCCCCGACGGCGTCGACGAACTCAAGCCCGGTCAGCGGGTCGAGTTCGGCGTCGTCGCAGGTCAGCGCGGAGACCAGGCGCTGTCGGTGGCGATCCTGGACCCGACGCCCTCCGTCGCGGCGGCGCAGCGCCGCAAGCCGGACGAACTCGCGTCCATCGTGCAGGACCTGACCACCCTGCTGGAGAACATCACGCCGATGCTGGAGCGCGGCCGCTACCCCGACAAGGCGGCCGGCAAGAAGATCGGCGGCCTGCTGCGCGCGGTCGCCGACCAGCTCGACGTGTAGGCCCCGGCGAGGTCTCACCCGGCGTGTGGGGCCCGGCGGATCTCGCACGCGAATGGGGCCCGGAGGATCTCAGACGAACGACAGCGCATCCGGGCCGAGGGGCGGTACCAGCCCCTCGGCCGCGGCACGCGTCAGCAGTCCGCGGATTGCCGCGTAGCCGTCCTCGCCGAGGTCGGCCGTGAACTCGTTGACGTACAGCCCGATGTGCTGGTCCGCCACGGCCGGGTCCATCTCCTGGGCGTGCTCCAGCACGTAGGGCCGGGACGCCTCGGGGTCGTCCCAGGCCATCCGTACCGAGGTGCGCACCGAATCGGCGAGCAGCTTCAGCGTGTCCGCGCCCAGCGACCGCTTGGCGATGATCGCGCCGAGCGGGATCGGCAGCCCGGTCGTGTCCTCCCAGTGCCGGCCCATGTCGGCGAGGTTGTGCAGCCCGTAGTTCTGGTACGTGAAACGCGCCTCGTGGATGACGAGACCGGCGTCCACCTTCCCGTCGCGCACGGCGGGCATGATCTCGTCGAACGGCAGGACGACGATCTCGCCGACCCCGCCCGGCACCACCTCGGCCGCCCAGAGCCGGAACAGCAGATACGCGGTGGAGCGCTCGCTCGGCACGGCGACGGTCCGGCCCGTCAGGTCCGTGCCCGGCTCCTTCGTGAGGACGAGCGGCCCGCAGCCCCGCCCCAGCGCCCCGCCGCACGGCAGCAGCGCGTACTCGTGAAGGACCCAGGGCAGTACCGCGTACGAGACCTTGAGGACGTCGAGCTCGCCGCGCTCGGCCATGCCGTTGGTGATGTCGATGTCGGCGAAGGTGACATCGAGAGCGGGCGCGCCGGGGACCCGTCCGTGCGCCCAGGCGTCGAAGACGAACGTGTCGTTCGGGCACGGCGAGAAGGCGATGTCCAGCCGGTCACGCGTGGTTTCGGTCATGGGGGGTCCAGCCTTCCAGCACGGGTATGAGCTTCCCGAACGCCCCGGTGAGCGCGGTCAGCGCGTCGCCGATGCGCCAGGCGGCGCGGTCGCGCGGGCCGACGGCGTTCGAGACCGCGCGGATCTCCAGCACCGCCGCGCCCGCCCGCCCGGCGGCCTCGGCGACCCCGAAGCCCTCCATGGCCTCGGCGGTGGCCGCGGGGTGCGCGGTGAGCAGTGCGGCGGTGCGCTCCGCGGTGCCGGTGACGGTGCAGACGGTGAGGATCTCCCCGGTCGTCCCACCGGTGGCCGCGGCCACCTCCCGTACCAGTGCGGGCGGTGGCGTGAAGCGGTCGCGCCCGAAGCCCAGGGCGGTGACGGGCAGGAATCCGTCGGGGGTGTCGGCGCCCAGATCGGCGGCGACGATCGCGCTCGCGACGACGAGGGAGCCGAGCGGCGCGGCGGGGGCGAACCCGCCGCCGATGCCGGCCGAGATGACGAGACCGTACGGCTCGGGCGCGGTGGCCAGCGCGAAGGCGGCCGCGGCCGCGGCCGCGGCCGGTCCCGCGCCGCCCGCGAGGACGTCGAAGGGCCCGGCGCGGTGGATCTCCGCACCCCCCGCCTCGCGCACGGGCGCCGCGGAACCGTCCCCGAACGCACGCGTGACCGCGTCCCGTTCCACCGGGACAGCGGTCACGACAAGCACACGCACGGGGGGGAGTCCTCCGAGGTCAGGAGAGGATCAGCTGGTCTTCTTCAGCTCGAAGTGCCAGACGCCCGTGAGCTTCTTGCCCTTGGTCTCGACGATGCTGACCTGCGTCTTGTTCGACGTCTCGCCGGTCTGGCTGGAGAAGAAGGCGCTGCCCGGGATGGACCGGTAGGTCTTCTTGTACGGCTCCTGCTCGGCCTGCTGGCCGTTGATGAACAGCGTCCAGCCGTTGTCCGCGATCTCCGGGTCGACGCCGAAGCGGACCTTGTCGTCCATGGCGACCTCGACGGACTTCTCCGCCTTCTTGTTGAGGCAGCTCTCGTATTCGGAGGACTTGAGGGGCTTGCCGTCGTTGTAGCAGGCCGCCTCGGACGTCACCACGTTGCCGCCGACCGTTACGGTCGCGAGCGGCGTCGGCTTGTCGCAGGCGGAGAGGACAAGGAGTCCCGCGGACACGGCACCAAGAGCGACGCCGATTCGACGGCCCTTACCGGAGAAGAACGCAACGGTCATGGGCCGAAGGCTATCGGTCGCTCCGGCTCACGCCACGCGGGGGTGCGGCGAGCCGCGCCGCGCGCCGACCAGCAGCCCCCGTACGGACGTGGCCGCACCCAGGGCGAGGATGCCCGAGGCGACCGACATGCCCAGTACGCCGTTGAGGGGGAGGACGATGCCGATGCCGCCGCCGACCACCCACGCCATCTGGAGCACGGTCTCCGACCGGGCGAACGCGGAGGTCCGTACCTCCTCGGGCACGTCGCGCTGGATCATCGCGTCCAGCGAGAGCTTCGACAGGGCCTGGGTGAAGCCCGCCGTCGCGCTGAGCGCGGCGACCATGACGGTGCTGAAGAAGAGCGCGGCGAGCACGGCGGCCCCCAGCGCCAGGGTCAGCACGGAGGCGACGATCACCTCGGGGCCGCGGGCCCTCAGCCAGGCGCCGAACGCCGTGCCGAGCGCGTTTCCCGCACCGGCCGCCACACCGACGATGCCGAGCGAGACGGCGGCGCTCTGCCCGGCGAGCGGCTGCTCGCGCAGCAGGAACGCCAGGAAGAAGATGAGGAATCCGGAGAGCGCGCGGTGCGCGGTGTTGGCCTGGAGGCCGTTCAGCACGGACGGTCCGACGGACCGCAGCCCGGGCCGTTTCTCGCCGTTCTTCTCCCGGCCCCTCGTCCTCCCGTTCCGCTTCGTACCGGGCCGGGGGGCCGCCGCGCCGTACGTCGGCACCAGCCGGGCCTTGCGCTCGCCCTTCGCGGAGTCGACCGTGTGCGGCAGCGTGAAAGCGAGGACAGTACCCCCGATGAAGATCACGCACGCTCCGTACAGCGGCCAGGGGGACCCGATCGTGTGCAGCCCCGCGCCGATCGGGGCGGCGACGCCGGTCGCCAGGAGACCGGCCAGGGTGACCCGGGAATTCGCCTTCACCAGCGAGAAGCGCGGTGGCAGCAGGCGCGGCACGACGGCGCTGCGGACCACCCCGTACGCCTTCGAGCAGACCAGGACGCCCAGCGCGGCCGGATACAGCTCCAGGCCGCCGGTGGCGACCGCGCCCGACATGGTGAGCGCGAGCACCGCACGGGTCAGCATCGCAGCGGCCATCGCGGCGCGGCGGCCGTGCGGCAGATGGTCCAGGAGCGGGCCGATCACGGGCGCGAGGAGGGTGAAGGGCGCCATGGTGATGGCGAGGTAGAGGGCGACGCGGCCCCGGGCCTCGTCCGTCGGCACGGAGAAGAACACCGTCGACGCGAGCGCGACCGTGATCATCACATCGCCCGCGCCGTTCACGGCGTGCAGTTCGATCAGCTTGCCGAGCCCGGACTCCCCGGCGCCATGGGCGTGCGTCGCTTTCCGGATGCCTTTCGCGGTGCCGGTGAACGGGGTGTGGAGGGCATGACCGATCGCCCGGCCCGTCCTGCGGAGCGGGCCGGAATCCCTGTGCGACCTGGCGGAAGTCACTTCGACATAGTGCCCCAGCCGTCGCGGTGACGAACCGGCATCGGTCCGGGACGCGGAGCGCTCCGCCCTGTCGGGTCAGTGCTCCGCCCAGTCCGCCCGGCTCGAACCGGCTGGTCGTCCGGCCGGTGTCCGGCTGGTCGTCGACCGGTTGTCCGGTCCGTCTCCGTACGGGCTGCGAGGCCGTCTTCGTACGGGCCGCGAGGCTGTCTTCGTACGGGCCGCGAGGCCTTCTTCGCACCGGACACGGCACCGGATACGACCCTGTTCCGGACGGGCAGGTGGGCGGGGGGCGGCGGAGAGGGTAGCGTGCGTAGCGCGCCACCGGCGGTTGTCCTCGGCCGCGCGCCTATCGGCGATCCCGCAGAATGGATTGCAGAAGGTGCGCCCGAGGCAGGCACAACGGGTGTGGACGTCGACGCGGCCCCCAGGTCCGCTCCGCCCGCAGCCGTCACGGCCGAAATCGATGGATGTGCTGGCGCACTCGTGAGACTGGCGTAGGAGAGAAGCGAGACCTGTGAGTGCTGCGACGACGCGAAGCCGTACGGCCCGTACCCCTGCCCCCGACCGTCTGTGCGCCGAGGCGGTAGACCTCGCGCGCGCGGCGGCCGAGGAAGCAGCCGCGCCGGGGGTCGTCGGTGAGCATGTGGGCCTGGTCTCCGAGGGTGACCGGGTCGTCACGCATTTCTTCGAGTGCCGGGAGCCCGGCTACCGGGGCTGGCGCTGGGCGGTGACCGTCGCCCGGGCGTCCCGCGCGAAGAACGTCACCCTCGACGAGACGGTTCTGCTGCCCGGCAGCGATGCGCTCCTCGCCCCCGAGTGGGTGCCGTGGAGCGAGCGCCTGCGCCCCGGCGACATGGGGCCCGGCGATCTGCTGCCCACCGAGGCGGACGACCTCCGCCTGGAGCCCGGCTACACCGGCGAGGACGAGCCGCCGCCGGACTCCGCGGTCTCCGAGGTTTCCCAGGAGATGGCCGACCTCGTCGACGCGGAGGACGCGGAGCTGACGACGCGCCCCGCGACGACCAGCCGGGGCTCGATCGCGGCGGTCGCCGAGGAGCTCGGCATGCGGCGGGCGCGGGTCCTGTCGCGGTACGGACTGCACACGGCGGCCGACCGGTGGGACGAGGAGTTCGGCGCGAAGACGCCGATGGCCCAGGCGGCGCCCGCGTCGTGTGTCACCTGCGCGTTCCTGGTGCCGTTGGCGGGTTCGCTGAAGCAGGCGTTCGGGGTCTGCGCGAACGAGTTCGGCCCGGCCGACGGACACGTGGTGTCGCTGTCGTACGGGTGCGGAGGGCATTCGGAGGCGGCGGTGATGCCGAAGCCGCCGAAGCCGACGCCGCACGCGCTGGACACGATGCAGGTGGACGAGTACCCGTTGCGGCCGGCGCGGGACTCCGGCTCGGTCCCGGCGGAGCCGGACGCTCCGACGGAGGATCTCGGCCACTCCTGACCGGGGCCGGGCTCGCGGGCGCTCCGGCGCGGCCGGTGACCAAGACCGCGGGCCCGCCCGGCGAACCGGTTTTGTCCTCAAACTCCCCCGTAGCCTCAAGGGCATGAGGAGACCCCCTCGACGGGCTTGAATCTGTCGCCCGTACGTCGACAAGCCCTGCCCGGAACCGGGGCGGACGCCTTGCCACCCGCGGGGAGCGCCGTTCGCGGAGCCCGCCCGGCGAGAGGACCCGGTACCTTCAGGCGCACACTGGCGGCACGGGCAAGGCGTAACCGGAAAGAGCGGAGTCAGAGCGTGAGCATGAATGCGACCGAGGGGGCCGATCCGTTCGGGACCGTACGGATGCGACGCGGTGTGCTCGACGCCTGGGGCGCCGGCCCCGCCAGATTCCGCGAGGACGCCAACGCCGAGGAGGACCTCGCGCTCGGCGGCTATCGCGACCGCCTCGTCGTCGAGCTGGCCCAGAACGCCGCCGACGCCGCCGCCCGCGCCCGGGTCCCCGGGCGGCTCCGCCTCACCCTGCACGCGGCGACCGCGGACGCCCCTGCCGTACTCGCCGCCGCCAACACCGGCGCCCCCATCGATGCCACCGGCGTGGAATCGCTCTCCACCCTGCGCGCCTCCGCCAAGCGCGAGGGCCACGAGGGAGCCGTCGGCAGGTTCGGCGTCGGGTTCGCCGCCGTGCTCGCGGTGAGCGACGAGCCCGCCCTCGTCGGCCGGCACGGCGGCGTCCGCTGGTCCCTCGCCGAGGCCCGCGACCTCGCCGCCCGCGCGGCCGTCGCCAGTCCCGGCCTCGGCGACGAGCTCCGCCGCCGCGACGGCCACGTACCGCTGCTGCGGCTCCCGCTGCCCGCCGAGGGCACCGCACCCGACGGGTACGACACCGTCGTCGTCCTCCCGCTGCGCGACGGTGGCGCCGAGGACCTCGTGGTCCGGCTGCTCGACGCGGTCGACGACGCCCTCCTGCTCACCCTGCGCGGGCTCGACGAGATCGTGATCGAAACCCCGGACACCGTGCGGACGTTGCGCCGCTCGCAGCACGGCCCGTACACCCACGTCGAGGACTCCGCGCACGGTACGCACCGCTGGCGCACCGTCACCCACCACGGCCCCGTCGAGGCAGCGCTGCTCGCCGACCGGCCCCGCGAGGAACGGCTGCGCCCGCACTGGTCGGTCACCTGGGCCGTCCCCGTGGACGCGGAAGGCGCCCCCGTACGCCCCCGCACCGCCCCCGTCGTCCACGCGCCGACCCCCACCGACGAACCCCTCGGCATTCCCGCGCTGCTCATCGCGTCGCTGCCGCTCGACACCGCCCGCCGCCACCCCGCGCCCGGCCCGCTCACCGACTTCCTGGTGCAGCGCGCGGCCGACGCGTACGCCGAACTGCTCGCCGGCTGGCAGCCGGTGGCGGTCGACACCATCGACCTCGTCCCCGGACCGCTCGGCAAGGGCGAACTGGACGGCGCCCTGCGCGGCGCGATCCTGGCGCGGCTGCCGCGCGTCGCGTTCCTGGCGCCCGCCGCCCCGCGCGACGCCACGGCCGAAGTGGACCGGTGGGACACCTGGGACGCGCAGCCGGACGGCATCCGCGAGGCGGTCACCACCGCGCTGCGCCCCATCGAGGCCGAGGTGCTGGAGGGCGTCGGCGCCGAGACCGTGCGGGTGCTCTCCGAGGTCCTGCCCTGCCTGCTGCCCGCCGGACTGGAGCGCCGCAGCGAACTGCGCACCCTCGGCATCGCCCGCGTCCCGCTGACCGAGGCGATCGACCGGCTCGCCGGGCTCGAACGCGACCCCGGCTGGTGGCGGCGGCTGTACGACAGCCTGTCCGGCGTCGACCCGGACCGTCTCTCCGGTCTGCCCGTCCCGCTGGCCGGGAAGCCGGAGACACCGGAATCGCAGGCCCCGGCCGCGCCCCGCACCACCATCGGCCCCCGCCAGGTCCTCCTCCCGCTCCCCGGCGCGCTCACCGGACCCGTCCTCGGCCGGCTCGCCCGGCTCGGGCTGAAGGTCGCGCACCCGGACGCCGCCCATCCGCTGCTGGAGAAGCTGGGCGCCCTGCCCGCCACGCCCCGCGCCGTGCTGTCGACCCCTCAGGTGCGGGCCGCCGTCGCCGGATCGCTGGACGCGGGCGAGATCTGGGACGAGGACGCGCTGGACGTCGACGAGCTCGCCGAGACCGTCCTCACCCTCGTACGGGACGCCGACCTGGCCCCCGGCGACGAGCCCTGGCTCGGTGCGCTCGCCCTCCCCGACGAGGACGGCGAACCGGCCCCCGCCGGTGAACTCGTGCTGCCCAAAAGTCCGTTCGCGGCCATCATGCGGGAAGGCGAACTCGCTCTCTGCGAGCAGGAGTTGGCCGAACGCTGGGGCGAACAGCCGCTCACCGCCTGCGGCGTGCTCGCCACCTTCGCCCTCGTGAGGGCCACCGATGTCGTTCTGGACCCGGACGAACTGGAGCCCCGTGAGGGCGACTTCGCCGAGCCCGACGACGCCGGTCTGCTCGATGCCGTCGACGTGTGGTGCGAGGACGTCCTCGACCAGTTGCCGGACACAACCGTGCCGCCGGTCGCCACCGAACTCGTCGCCGTCCGCGACCTGGACCTCGTCGACGACGACGCCTGGCCGCAGGCGCTCGCCCTGCTCGCCCGGCCGCCGCTGCGCGACGCGCTGACCCAGCCCGTGCGGGTGCTGCTGCCCGACGGCACGACCCGGTCCGTCCGCCCGTACACGGCCTGGTGGCTGCGCGACCACCCCGTGATCGACGGCCGTCGCCCGGCCGGCCTGCGCGCGGCGTCCGGCGACCCGCGGCTGGCCGGACTGTACGAATCCGTCGACGCGACCGGCTTCGACGACGCCCAGGTGCTGCGCGCCCTCGGCGTACGGACCTCCGTGGCCGCCCTCCTCGACGAGCCCGGCGGCGCCGCCGAACTCCTCGGCCGGCTCGCGGACGAGGACCGCGAGGTCGGCCCCGTACAACTGCACGCCCTGTACACCGCGCTGGCCGAACTCGACCCCGAACAGGTCACGCTGCCCGACGCGTTGCGGGCCGTGGTCGACGGCGAGGTCCGGGTCGTCGACGCGGCGGACGCCGTGATCGCGGACGCCCCGGATCTGCTGCCGTTGACCACCGGGCTCCCGCTGCTCCCGGTCGCCCCGGCGCGCGCGGCCGATCTTGCCGAGCTGTTGCAGGTGCGGCGGCTCGGCGAGACCGTGGCGGCCGAGGTGACGACGGAGGGCGAGGAGCATCACGTACCGGATGCGGTACGGGTCCTGCTCGGCGCCCGGACTCCGGACACGTACGTCGAGCACGGTGAACTGCGCGCGGGCGGCGTCGAGCTGGACTGGCGCCGCACCCCCGACGGGGCCGTGCACGCCGCCACGCTGGAAGGCGTCGCGGCGGGCCTGGCCTGGGCGGCGGGGCAGTGGCCGCGCCGCTTCGAGGTCGCGGCGCTGCTGGAGGACCCGTCCCGTACGGAGGAACTGGCCCGGGACCGCTGGTTCGACTGAGGCGGCGCGCCCATGGGCACCCGAAGGGAGGGGGATCTTCGCAAGAAGTGCCAGTTTGGCGTACAACCCTTCACAAGTGTGGCGGGTCTGGTCTGTCGAGTCAGCAGACTCTCAGACCGAACGAGCCCCGCTCGGGTCGCATCACATACTCGCGGGGCCCTTTCTCCACTGGGGAAATACATGCGTATTCGTGCCACCGTGGCCGCCGTCTCCGGCGCCCTGGCCCTGTCCGCCCTGGCCGTCCCGGCCGCCCACGCGGATGACGCCGCGAACCTGCCGAACATCCCGACGTCGGCGGCCGAGATCTTCGGCATCGCCCCGCAGGGCGCGTCGAAGGCCGCCCGTGCGGCGGCCACGTCCGAGCCCGTCATCTCCAAGGTCGTCGTCAACGGCGGCAAGGACATCGTTCTGGGCACCACCGCCTCCAAGACGGTCTCCGCCTCGATCACCGCCTCGCACCCCTCCGGCATCTCCGACGCCTTCGTCGCCCTGTGGCACGGCAAGGACCTGTCCTCCCCGGACACCGTGGACGGGGCGGTCGTGCCGAACGAGGACGTGGTCAAGTGCGCCAAGGTCAACGCGACGACCTCCACGTGCAAGCTGACCTTCACGATCGACCCGCGCTACGACCTGTACAAGAACTCCCTGGCCGGTACCTGGAAGGTCGCCGTGGCCGTGCTCTCCGGCGATGAGACCAGCGCCGCCGAGAACCAGTCCTACAGCACCGCCCGTGTGCAGCGGCTGTCGAAGCTGACGGTGAACGCCGCTCCGGAGCCCGTGAAGAAGGGCGGGACGATCACCGTCACCGGCAAGCTGTCGCGGGCGAACTGGGAGGACCACAAGTACCACGGCTACACCGCCCAGCCGGTGAAGCTCCAGTTCCGCAAGAAGACCAGCTCCACGTACACCACGATCAAGACGATCAAGACGAACAGCACGGGCAACCTGAAGACGACCGTCAAGGCGTCGGTCGACGGCTACTGGCGTTACAGCTTCGCCGGTACGTCCACCACCCCGGCCATCACGACCGCGGGCGACTTCGTCGACGTGAAGTAGATCTGTAGCATCCCGTAGTCACCCCGCGGTCGGGGAAGTACTCGGGGAACTACACCGGGAAGCGGCGGCCGACCAGCCGCCAGGCGCACTCCAGGCCGGCCGCCGCCACCACCGCGATCCCCACCGCGGTCCACGGCATCATCGCTCCCACCAGCTTCAGCGCGAAGAACTGCTGCAGCCACGGCACCACCAGCACGATCAGGAACGCCAGCCCCATCGCCACCACCAGACACACCCGCCACCAGGTGTACGGACGGGCGATGATCGCCAGGACCCACATCGAGACCAGGAACAGCGTGAGTGTCGCCGCGCTGGTCTCCGCGTCCAGCGCGCCCGTACCGGAGTAGTAGTGCCGGGCGGCCATATACGTCACGAAGGTGGCGACGGCCGCGATGACACCCGACGGGATCGCGTACCGCATGACACGGCGCACGAAGTGCGGATGGGCCCGTTCCTTGTTGGGGGCGAGGGCCAGGAAGAACGCCGGGATGCCGATCGTCAGTGTCGACAGCAGCGTCAGGTGGCGCGGCAGGAACGGGTAGTCGACCTGGAAGCAGACCACCAGGATCGCCAGCAGCACCGAGTAGACCGTCTTGGTCAGGAACAGGGTGGCGACCCGGGTGATGTTGCCGATCACCCGGCGGCCCTCGGCGACGACGGACGGCAGCGTCGCGAAGCTGTTGTCGAGCAGCACGATCTGGGCGACGGCCCGGGTCGCCTCGGAGCCCGACCCCATGGCGACGCCGATGTCGGCGTCCTTGAGCGCCAGTACGTCGTTGACGCCGTCGCCGGTCATCGCGACGGTGTGGCCGCGGGACTGGAGCGCGCCGACCATGTCCCGCTTCTGCTGCGGGGTGACCCGGCCGAAGACCGCGTTCTCCTCCATGGCCGTGGCCATGTCGTCCGGGTCGGTGGGCAGCCGGCGCGCGTCCAGGGTGTTCCCGGCGCCCGGCATGCCGAGCTTCCCGGCGACCGCGCCGACGGAGACCGCGTTGTCGCCGGAGATGACCTTCGCGGCGACCCGTTGGTCGGCGAAGTAGGCCAGCGTCCGGCCTGCGTCGGGCCGCAGCCGCTGCTCCAGGACGACCAGCGCGCTCGGTACGGCCCCGCCGGCGGCGTCCGGGCCTTCGAGCTCGCCCTGCGCGCGAGCCAGCAGCAGCACCCGCAGCCCCTGCTCGTTGAGCTGCTCGATCTCGGCGAGCGCCGGGTCGTGCTCGGGCAGCAGGACATCGGGGGCGCCCAGCAGCCAGACCGATGCCCGGCCGCCGCCCTCGTCGAACGCGGCGCCGCTGTACTTGCGGGCCGAGGAGAACGGCAGTGCCTGCGTGCACCGCCACTCCTCGCCGTCGGGGTAGGCATCGACGATGGCCTGGAGGCTGGCGTTGGGCCGTGGGTCGGAGGCGCCGAGGGCGCCCAGCACGCGCCGTACGTACGCGTCGTCCGTACCGCCCAGCGCCCGCACCTCGGCGATGTCCATGCCGCCCTCGGTGAGCGTGCCGGTCTTGTCCAGGCAGACGACGTCGACGCGGGCCAGCCCCTCGATGGCGGGGAGCTCCTGCACCAGACACTGCTTGCGGCCGAGCCGTACGACACCGATCGCGAAGGCGACCGAGGTGAGCAGCACCAGGCCCTCCGGGATCATCGGAACGATGCCGCCGACGGTCCGGGCGACCGACCCCTTGATGTCGTTGTTGTTGACGACGAACTGGCTGATGACCAGGCCGATCGCGGACGGCACCATCATCCAGGTGACGTACTTGAGGATCGTGGAGATGCCGGTGCGCAGCTCGGACTGGACGAGGGTGAAGCGGGACGCTTCCTCGGCGAGCTGCGCGGCGTAGGCCTCGCGGCCGACCTTGGTGGTGGCGAACGAGCCGCCGCCCGCGACGACGAAGCTGCCGGACATGACGAGGTCGCCGGGGTGCTTCAGCACCGGGTCGGCCTCGCCGGTGAGCAGCGACTCGTCGATCTCCAGGCTGTCGGCCTCGGCGACCGTGCCGTCCACGACGACCTTGTCGCCGGGGCCGAGCTCGACGAGGTCGCCGAGGACGATCTCGGAGGTGGAGATCTCGGCCGAGACCCCGTCGCGCCGCACGGTGGGTTTTGCCTCGCCGATGACCGCGAGGCCGTCCAGGGTCTTCTTGGCCCGCCACTCCTGGACGATGCCGATGCCGGTGTTGGCGACGATCACGAAGCCGAAGAGGCTGTCCTGGATCGGCGCGACGAACAGCATGATCAGCCAGAGCACGCCGATGATCAGGTTGAACCGGGTGAAGACGTTGGCGCGGACGATCTCGCTCATGGAACGCGACGAGCGGACGGGTACGTCGTTGACCTCGCCCCGGGCGATCCGCTCGGCCACCTCGGCGGCGGTCAGCCCACGGGTGTTCACCGCCGGGGCCGGCAGCTTCACGGGGTGGACCGGGTCGAGCTCGGACCCGGCGTCGATCATGGCCGGTCCGGGGCGGTCGGCGGAACCGGAAGCCCCGGGGGGCTGCTCGCCGGAGGAATGGGGTGCCCGCTGCGTCATGGTTCCGACGGTACGGGTGGAACGTTCGAATCACCCAACGAAGATCCGAAGATCAGACCGGGGAAGGAGGGGAATGGTCCTACGGGGGGATGAAACCCCGGAAAACCCCGGACTGCCTGGTGGGACGTGTCACATCACGCGGGGGTGTCCGAGGTGCCCCGGTCGTCCGGCCCGGTTCCCGAGGCCGGAACCCCGGCCGATTCCTCGGCGGCGGCTGCGGCCCGCTTGATCGCCGCGTCCCGTCCCCGCACGTACCAGATGCCGATCAGGCCGAGACCCGCACCGGCCAGACAGGTCCACACCCACCACGCGTGCCCGTGGTCGTCGAACCAGCCGTAGAACGGGAGCTGGACCAGGAAGAGGACGAACCAGAGGATCGTGCCGCCCGTGATGGTGGCGACAACGGGCCCCTCCAGGGGCTCGGGTGCCTCGTGCTTCGGTGTCCACTTCGCCATGACCTCAGTGTATGGGGCTCCCCTCGCCCCCCTCCCGTGCCCCGTAAAGACCGCATACATAAAGACTCCCGGCCCAGGTGGGCCAAGGGTCTACGCGCGGAGATAGCGATCTTCGCCTTATGTATTCATACTGAATCTGCTTGCGACTGTCTCGAATTATTCGTCTGAACGTCCAAAGCTGACCACTTTTAATCCCCCTACGTACGACTGAGGTCCTACATGTCCCCCTCGGCCACCGCTCCGGTCGATTCCACGCAGTCCTCGGGCCCTCAGCCGCACAACGGCCTGGATCGCTTCTTCAAGATCTCCGAGCGGGGGTCGTCGGTCGCGCGCGAGATCCGCGGCGGATTCGCCACGTTCTTCGCGATGGCGTACATCATCGTGCTGAACCCGATCATTCTCGGCAGCGCGAAGGACATGTACGGGCACCAGCTCGACAGCGGCCAGCTGGTCACCGCGACCGTGCTGACCGCCGCGTTCTCCACGCTCCTGATGGGCGTCATCGGCAATGTGCCGATCGCGCTGGCCGCCGGCCTCGGCGTCAACACCGTCGTGGCCCTCCAGCTCGCCCCCAGGATGAGCTGGCCGGACGCGATGGGCATGGTCGTCCTCGCGGGCATCGTGGTCATGCTGCTGGTCGCGACCGGGTTGCGCGAACGCGTGATGCACGCCGTACCGAAGTCGCTCCGCAAGGGCATCGCGATCGGTATCGGTCTCTTCATCCTGCTGATCGGCCTGGTCGATTCCGGCTTCGTCTCCCGCATCCCGGACGCCGCGCACACCACCGTGCCGCTCCAGCTCGGCAGCGCCGGTCACCTCACCGGCTGGCCGGTGCTCGTCTTCGTCATCGGTGCGCTGCTCACCCTCGCGCTGATCGTCCGCAAGGTGCCGGGCGCGATCCTGATCTCCATCGTCGCGATGACGGTCCTCGCGCTGATCATCGACGCGATCGCCGATCTGCCGGGCGAGGCGTGGGGGCTGACCGTCCCGAAGTGGCCGGGCAACCCGGTCGCCACCCCGGACTTCGGGCTGATCGGCCACGCCAGTCTGTTCGGCGGCTTCAGCAAGGTCGGCGTGCTCACCGGCATCCTGTTCGTCTTCACCGTGCTGCTGTCCTGCTTCTTCGACGCGATGGGCACCATCCTCGGTGTCGGCGACGAGGCGAAGCTGACGGACGCGGACGGCAACTTCCCCGGCATCAACAAGGTGCTGTTCGTCGACGGCATCGCGGTCGCCGCGGGCGGTGCGAGCTCCGCCTCCGCGGGGACCTGCTTCGTGGAGTCCACGGCGGGGGTCGGCGAGGGCGCCCGCACCGGCTTCGCGAGCATCGTGACGGGTCTGCTGTTCACGGTGGCGCTGTTCCTGACGCCGCTGGCCACCATGGTCCCGTCCCAGGCGGCCACCCCGGCGCTGCTGGCGGTGGGCTTCCTGATCATCTCGGGTTCGGTGCGGGACATCGACTGGAGCGACTACACGCTCGCCATCCCGGCCTTCCTGGCCATGCTGATGATGCCGTTCACGTACTCGATCACCAACGGCATCGGCATCGGCTTCATCGCCTTCTCCGTGCTGCGGGTCGTGGCCGGACGCTGGCGCGAGGTGCCGGCGGCGATGTACGTGGTGTCCGCGGTCTTCGTCTTCTACTACGCGATGCCGGCCCTCGGCCTCACGTCGTGACCGCTGCCGCCCTGATCCGCGCGGCCTGGAGGCTCACGTGACCTCTTCCGCCCTGATCCCCGCGGTCTCCTGCGACCCGTAGAACTTCTCCGTCTCGTCGACGGCCGCCTTGAAGCGCTCGTCGAAGTCATCGCGAATGAGCGTCCGGACCACATAGTCCTGGACGCTCATTCCGCGTTTGGCGGCATGTCGGCGGAGCCGGTCGAGCAGCTCACCGTCTATCCGCAGGCTGAGCACAGTCGATCCCATGGCAAGCAGGGTTACGGCCCAAGAGGTCGGTTCGCGTCACTTTCCGGATCCGACTCACTCGTTCGGGTGATCGATTGGGCAGTCTGCCTCTCGCGCGTGTAACACGAATGGTCTTTAGGGTAGGTAATGAGGTACCCTAATAAACATGCCTGACCTGATCCACGACGGCGACAGTGCGGCCGCCGTGAGCTCCCTCCGCTCAGCCGTGATGCTGCTCGGCCGTCGCTTGAAGCACCAGCGCGTCGACGAGTCACTGAGCCCCACCGAAATGTCGGTGCTCGGCACGCTCGCCCGCTGCGGCTCGGCCACACCGGGTGAGCTGGCCCGCAGGGAGCATGTGCAGCCTCCGTCGATGACCCGCATCGTCGCGCTGCTGGAAGCGAAGGGGCTGGTCAGACTGGAACCGCACCCCGATGACCGTCGTCAGAAGATGGTCAGCCAGACCGAGCGGGCGGAAGCCATGCTCGAAGAGAGCCGCTCCAAGCGGAACGCCTGGCTGGCCACCCTCGCCGAGGGCCTGGACGAGGACGAGTGGGAGACGCTGCGCAAGGCGGCGCCCGTGCTGGAGAAGCTCGCCCACCTGTAGCGGGCCGGCCGCGCCGGACCACCGGCGCACCGCCCGCACCCTTGTCAGTCAGTGACTTGTAGACGCCCGAGGAGGCGAACCCTTTTGAGTACGGGATCCGGAGCAGACTCCGCCCCCGCACCGACTTCCACCCACGAGAGCAAGCCCGGCGGGACCTTCTCGTCGCTGAAGATCCGCAACTACCGCCTGTTCGCCACGGGCGCCGTGATCTCCAACACCGGTACCTGGATGTCCCGCATCACGCAGGACTGGCTCGTCCTGAGCCTCACCGGATCCGCCACCGCCGTCGGCATCACCACGGCCCTTCAGTTCCTCCCGATGCTTCTCTTCGGCCTGTACGGCGGCGTCATCGCCGACCGGCTCCCGAAGCGGAAGCTCCTTCTCGTCAGCCAGGCGGCGCTCGGCCTGTGCGGGATCGCCCTCGCGGTGCTCACGCTCTCCGGTGTCGTCCAGGTGTGGCACGTCTACCTCATCGCGTTCCTGCTCGGCATGGTGACGGTCGTGGACAACCCGGCCCGCCAGTCGTTCGTCTCCGAGATGGTCGGCCCCGCCCAGCTGCGGAACGCGGTCAGCCTCAACTCGGCGAACTTCCAGTCCGCCCGCCTCATCGGCCCCGCCGTCGCCGGTGTCCTGATCACCACCGTCGGCAGCGGCTGGGCCTTCATGTTCAACGGCCTGTCCTTCGCCGCCCCGCTCGTCGGCCTGATGCTGATGCGCACGAGCGAGCTGCACAAGGCCACCGTCGTACCCCGCGCCAAGGGCCAGCTGCGCGAGGGCCTGCGCTACGTCTCCGGCCGCCCCGAGCTCGTCTGGCCGATCGTCCTGGTCGGCTTCGTTGGCACGTTCGGATTCAACTTCCCGATCTGGCTCACGGCCTTCGCGGACGAGATCTTCCACGGCGGCGCCGGGATGTACTCGTTCTTCAACATCCTCATGGCCGCCGGCTCCCTCGCGGGCGCCCTGCTCGCCGCCCGCCGCCGCTCCTCGCGGCTGCGGATGCTGGTGGCCGCGGGCACCGCGTTCGGACTGCTGGAGATCATCGCCTCCCTGTCGCCGTCCGTCTGGCTCTTCGCGATCCTGCTGGTCCCGATCGGCATGATCGGCCTGACGACCAACATCAGCGCGAACACGAGCGTCCAGATGGCCGCCGACCCGGCCATGCGCGGCCGCGTCATGAGTCTGTACATGATGGTCTTCGCCGGGGGTACGCCGGTGGGCGCCCCGATCGTCGGCTGGATCAGCGACACGTACGGGGTCCGTACGGGCATGGCGGTCGGCGGTGCGTTCTCGCTGGTCGCAGCGGTCGGCGTCGGCCTCATGCTGGCCCGCGTCGGCGGCCTGCGCCTCCGGGTCGACCTCCGCCCGGGGCGCCCGCACGTGCGGTTCGTCCCGCGTGAAGAGCTGGCCACGGCGGCCTGAGGGTCGTCCGCGCAGCACGCCACACGGCCCCGACCGGTTGTCCCCCGGTCGGGGCCGTGCCGCTGTCGCCGCGCGTCGGGGTGTCAGTCGCGGGGGAATCCGCCCGTCTCCAGGGTGAGGCCCACCACGGTCGAAGTGAGGTCGATCGGGGTACCGAAGTCGAGGCTCAGTACGCTGCGGTACTCGTCGTCCTTCGGGATCGTGTGGAGATGCCACGTGCCGGTGTACGGGTCGACGATGACGTACACCGGCACACCGGCGGTGGCATATGCGGCCTTCTTCGGTCCGTAGTCGTTGTCGGCGGTGTCCTTGGAGATCACCTCGGCCACGAACTCGATGTCCTGGTAGCGCCAACGGCCCTTGGCGTCTTTGGTGGCGTCCTCGGCCAGGGCTACGACATCGGAAGCGAAGCCGTTGAGACGGCCCGGGAAGTCGATGCGGACGTCGGACTTGAGCCGTTGCCGCGGGTACCTGGCACGCAGTTGCTCGATGATGTCGATGATGACGTCCCAGTGGGTGTCCCGTTGCGGCGACATGTAGATGTTCCCCTCGACGATCTCGACCTTGAATCCCTCGGGGGTGGGCTCAAGCCACTCGAACATCATGTCCAGAGTGCGCTCGTCGCTGATGTCGGCCATTTCGATCCTGTCGGTGTCCACGACGGTCATCGTGCCGCTCCTCCCCGCTGCCGCACGGGCGCGGGCAGCCGCGTAGTACAACGATACGCACGGAGACGAAGACACGCCGGTACGGTGCGACACTCGGCCCATGAGCAGTCTCAGACTCTTTGTCGCCGTTCTGCCGCCCGACCACGCCCTCCAGGAACTGCGCCGTGCCGTCGCCCCGCTGCGCGCGCTCCCCGGTGCCGGGAGACTGCGCTGGACCGGTGAGCCGGGGTGGCACTTCACGCTCGCGTTCCTCGGGGCCGTGGACGAGGAGCTGCTGCCCGAGCTGCGGGTGCGCCTCGCGCGGGCGGCCGGCCGCACCGAGCCCTTCCCGCTGCGCCTCCACAGCGGCGGCCGGTTCGGTGGGCGGGTGCTGTGGGTCGGGGCTGCGGGCGGACTCGACACGCTGCGCCTCCTCGCCGAACGCGCCGACGCGGCTGCCCGCCGCTCCGGCGTCCCGATGGACGAGCACCGCCACTACAGTGCGCACCTCACCCTCGCCCGCAGCCGCACCGAGACCGACCTGCGCCCCTATGCCGCGGCCCTCGAAGGTTTTGAGGGCACCCCGTGGGAGGTCGGCGAGGTCGCCCTCGTGCGCAGCAATCTGCCGGTCACCGGGGTGGCCGGGGAGCGGCCGCGGTACGAGGTGATCGGATCCTGGTCGCTGGGCCACTGAGACCGGCGGTTACGCTCGAAGGGTGGATCCGAAGACCAGAAACCGCATCATGGCGTCCGTACTCGTGCTGATGTTCGTCGTAGTAGCCGTGGCAGCCGCCGTGGGTCAGTGACGGCCGGCGTCAGCGGCCGTGCCGCAGACGCCCGATCCGTCGGCGCAGGCGCCGCAGCGGCCCTAGGAGGGTGCCCGAGGGCCAGGTTCGGAACGCCGCTCCGAGGGCCGGTACGGGTACGGGCCGCCGTCGCCCTCGCCCCCCGACGACGCGGGGGCGAGGCAACGGCGGCCCGTACCTGCCGGACGGGCGGTCCGTCAGACCGGCTGCCCGGCCGAACGCCCGACCGGCTGCCCGGCCGAACGCCCGACCGGCTGCCTGGCCGAACGCCCGACCGGCTGCCTGGCCGAACGCCCGACCGGCTGCCTGGCCGAACGCCCGACCGGCTGCCCGGCCATCCGTCGGATCACTGTCACCAGGCGAACGCCTCCGGCGACGGCCCCGGCCCCGGGAAGATCTCATCGAGCGACGCCAGCAGCTCCGCGGAGAGGTCCAGCTCCACCGCCCGCAGCGCCGAGTCCAGCTGCTCCTGGTTGCGCGGCCCGACGATCGGCCCCGTCACCCCCGGCTGCGCCAGCAGCCACGCCAGGCCGACCTCGCCCGGCTCCAGGCCGTGCTTGTCGAGCAGGTCCTCGTACGCCTGGATCTTCTCGCGCTGCGCCGAGTTCTTCAGCGCGTCCGCACTGCGCCCGGAGGCCGAACGCCCGGCCGTTCCCTCGCGCTCCTTCTTCAGCACACCGCCCAGCAGGCCGCCGTGCAGCGGGGACCACGGGATGACGCCGAGTCCGTACTCCTGCGCTGCCGGGATGACCTCCATCTCTGCGCGGCGCTCGATCAGGTTGTAGATGCACTGCTCACTGACCAGGCCCAACGAGCCGCGCCGGGCGGCCAGTTCATTGGCCTGAGCGATCTTGTAACCGGCGAAGTTCGACGAGCCCGCGTAGAGGATCTTGCCCTGCTGGATCAGGACGTCGATCGCCTGCCAGATCTCCTCGAAGGGGGTGTTCCGGTCGACGTGGTGGAACTGGTAGAGGTCGATGTAGTCCGTCTGGAGCCGCTTCAGCGACGCCTCGACCGAGCGCCGGATGTTCACGGCGGAGAGCTTGTCGTGGTTCGGCCAGGCCTCGCCGTCGGCGGCCATGTTCCCGTACATCTTGGTGGCCAGGACCACCTTGTCGCGGCGGTCGCCGCCCTGGGCGAACCAGGTGCCGATGATCTCTTCGGTGCGGCCCTTGTTCTCGCCCCAGCCGTATACGTTCGCGGTGTCGAAGAAATTCAATCCCGTGTCCAGCGCCGCGTCCATGATGGCGTGGCTGTCGACCTCATTGGTCTGCGGGCCGAAGTTCATGGTGCCGAGGACGAGACGGCTGACTTTGAGTCCGGTGCGTCCGAGCTGCGTGTACTCCATGGGCACCAAGCCAACGCCTTCGAGTCCGCTCGAAGCAAGAGCGGCCCGGAACGCGCCCTGCCCCCGGCGCAGTGCCGGGGGCAGGGCGTCGCGCGAATGCCTCGCGGGAGCGGCTACGTCACTTCAGGTACACGATGCCGTCCGTGGTGACCGTCGGCCGGCCGGAAGTGGCCACGACGACGATCTTGACGGTGTGCTTGGCACTGCTGGTCCAGCTCTTCGTCCACAGCGCGTCGCGGTACTTGGTGGTGCTGGACTTCAGGTCCACCGTGGACACCTTGACCCCGTCCACATAGACGTACACCTGGCCGGAGGTGGTGGCCCTGGAGGCGATCAGGGCGACCGAGCGGCCGGTGAACGTCCAGCTCAGGCTCGCGTTCTTGGACGAGCTGGAGTACGACTTGCCGCCGAGGTAGCTGGACGAGGACTTCGTCGTCCAAGTGCCGGTCTTCGTCGCCGAGCTCTCCTGGACGATGACCGGCGTGCCGGAGACCGATGCGGAGGCGGTGTTGCCGGCCAGGTCGTACGCGGTCATGGCCCAGCTGGTCGCCGCGCCCGACTTCGCGGTGTGCGAGGCGCTGGTGGTCGTCGGGCCGTAGGTCTTGGCGACCGGGGCGGTGAGCCTGACCTCCTTGAGCGAGGCGGCGTCGGTGGCCTTCCACTTCAGGGTGAGCGGTACGGCCGTGGTGTTCACCGTGCCGGTGCGCAGGGCCAGGCTGGGCTTGGTGGTGAAGGAGGGCGCCGTCTGGTCGGCGACGACGGTGGCCGCCGTGGACGTGGTGACCTTGCCCGACTGGTGGGTGGCGCGCACCTGGACCTTGTGGGAGCCGACGGCGATCGTGGCCTTGGCCGAGGTGGCCGTCCCGGCGGTGGTGGCGACGGACTTGCCGTCGACCAGCAGCTCGTACTTGGAGACGAACGCGCTCGGGGTGCTCGCCGACCAGCCCACGGTGACCGCGGACTTGGTGTAGTACGTCGTGCCCGAGAGCCCGGCGCCGGTCACCGACTTGATGGCCAGCCCGGTGACGGGGCCCGCGGCGAGGCTGCGGATCGCGGGCAGCTGCCCGTACAGCTTGGTGCCGGGGCACTCGGTGTTGAAGCCGTCGCGGTGCCCGGAGATCTGGTTGAACGGGTACTTCGTACCGGCGGTGAACGTCTTCCTGAAGCCGTTGGAGCCATTGGCGCCCGCGGTGAGCGTCGTGGTGCCCGCCGGGTCGCCCTTGTACTGGCCGAGCTTCCATGCGGCGATCCGTGCCACGGAGGTGGTCACCGCAGTGGGAGCGGTCGCGTCCGTGTACGTACCGATGACCGCGATACCGGTCGACTCGCGGTTGAAGCCGTAGGTGTGCGCGCCGAGGACCGGCCGGTCCACGCCGCCCTTACGGCCCTCGAAGACCGTCCCGCACTTGTCGACCACGAAGTTGTAACCGAGGTCCTTCCACCCGTTGGCCTTGACGTGGAACGCGTACAGGCTGCGCACGATCGCCGCGGAGTCGGCGCAGGAGTATGTGTTGCTCCCCGCGGTGTGGTGGACGAAGACGGCCTTGATGGTGTCCAGGTACTCCGGCGCTTCCGGGCTCATCGACTCGTCGGCACCCCAGCCCGCCCGCGAGGTGATGGGCGGCTTCGGCACGGTCGACGGCGGCGCGGACGGCAGGGTCTGGGACGGGGTCGGACTCGCGGACGGCGAGGGGCTCTGGCTCGCCGGGGGAGTGGGCGCCTGTGTGGCAGGGGCGGACGGGGTGGGCGACGCCGGTTCGGACGGAGTGGCCTCGGCGGGCGGCTCCGTGCTGTCGTCGGGCGCGGGCGACTCGGGGGTGGTGGAGTCCGTCTCGTCGGCGGAGGGCGTGGCCGAGGGGTCGTCCGCAGTGGGGAGGTCGGCGGCGAACGCGGCCGGGTCGGCGTCGAGGGTGCCGCTGCGGCCCGGGTCCACGGTGTCCAGCCGCAGCCCCGCGGGCAGCTTCGAGGAGACCTTGCCGCCCGCGTTGATCCGTACCTCGACACCGTTGGACGGGCCCACCCAGCGCGGCTCGGTGGTCCCACGTACGCCGGCCCGGCCGGTCTCCGTACGGCCGTCGACGTCGGTTTCGAGCGGAAGCCAGGACGTCCAGTTCCCGTTGGCGGCGGACCGGGTCCGTACCTCCACGGCTCCGGCGACCTTGGCCGCCGGGTCGGTCCAGGTGATGCCCAGCATGCTGAACGGCGCGGTGTCCCGCTTGTCGAGGGAGGCGGACGTACCGTCGCCGCCGACCTTGAGCGCGGTCGCGCGGACATCGGCCTTGGCCGGGGCGGACTTGGTGTCCGAGTCCACCGAGGGGTTGCCCGTCACCCCCTCGAAGACCAGGACGCCCGCCAGGGCGGAGGTGGCCACGGCAGCCGTGACCCAGATTCTCTTCTTCGATCTCAAGTCGTACCCCAAGGATCGCTTAAGGACGGTCATTGCGTCAGGGGCTGCGGCAGGCGACAGCACCGGTCGTCACAGGACCAGTGGGGGGTACGGGTGCTAGCGCGCGCATGCAGCGGAGACACAGCTTGCCATGTGCCGACGCCGTGGTGTCTACGCGGGTGGCATCGCCCCGGTCCGGGGAGCGCCGGGTGGTACGTCAGGGACGCTCCGGCCGGGTCCGGACCGCGAACCGGTCCAGCGCCGCCAGCACCGCCCGGCTCGTCGCCGGGCCGCCCAGATGCCCCGCACCGCCGATCACGGTCAGTTCCGCGTCCGGCCACGCCTTCGTCAGCTCCCACGCGGTGATCAGCGGCCCGCCCAGGTCGAACCGCCCGTGCACCAGCACGCCCGGAATCCCCGCCAGCCGCCCCGCGTCCCGGATCAGCTGCCCCTCCTCCAGCCAGGCACCCCGGGAGAAGTAGTGCGAGCAGATCCGTACCAGCGCCTGCCGCGCCCGATCGGGGCGCCCGCTGTACGGCGGCGGACCGGTGTACGTCTCCTGGGAGAGCACCGCGTCCTCCCAGGCGCACCAGTCGGCCGTCGCCTGCTCCCGTACACCGGCGTCGGGGCTCTCCATCCGCCGGGCGTACGCGGCGAGGACGTCCGGAGTCGCGTCCCCCTCGGCCTCCGGGACCCCGGCCCGGAACAGGTCCCATGCCTCCGGGAAGATCTGTCCGGCGCCCCGGTACAGCCAGTCGATCTCGGAGCGCCGGGTCGTCGTGACGGCCGGGATCACGATCTCCGAGACCCGTTCCGGGTGCTGCTCGGCGTACGCGAGGATCAGCGTCGAGCCCCAGGAACCGCCGTACAGAAGCCACCGGTCGATACCGAGACGGACCCGCAGCCGCTCCATGTCGGCGATCAGCCGGTCGGTCGTGTTGTACCGCATGTCGGTGGCCGGGTCGCTCGCGTGCGGGGTGGAGCGGCCGCAGCCCCGCTGGTCGAAGAGGACGACGCGGTAGCGGTCCGGGTCGAAGTACTGCCGGGAGCGCTCGGTGCACCCCGAGCCGGGACCGCCGTGCACGACGACCGCGGGTTTGCCGTCCGGGTTGCCGCACACCTCCCAGTACACGAGGTTGCCTTCCCCGACATCGAGCATGCCGTGCTCGTACGGTTCGATCGGCGGGTACTTCTCGTCGGGCTCGCGGTCCATGGCGCGGCGGCTCCTTCGGCTCGGCGGGCAGACTTGGCGGGCAAAGGGGCCAGCGTAGGGCGGGCGTAGCCTGTTCGTTGTGAATTCCGTACCCCGGGTACTGGCCGTACTCGATGAACTGCTGACCGCCGCCGCCCATGACGACCGCGGTGCGCTGTGGCAACTGGCCGAGCAGGGTCGGGAGTTGGACGCCAATCTGGTGCGTCTTCCGCAGGGCGCGGAGGTCGGTGAGCATCAGGAGGACGTCCTGGACGTCCTCCTCGTCGTCATCGCGGGCAGCGGCCGGGTCGTGGCCGGGGGCGGCGACGTACTGAACCTGGCCCCGACCACGGTCGTCTGGCTGCCCCGCACCTCGCGCCGTGCGCTCGTCGCGGGACCGGAAGGGCTGGCGTACGTGACGGTCCACCGCCGCCGCCCCGGCCTGACCATCAAGCCCTCGACGGCCCACGAGGGCGGCGAGGCGCCCTGCATGCTGGACCGGGTCTGCCCCGAGTGCGGCCGGCTCTCGCAGGACCCGGAACCGGTGTTCTGCAGCCGGTGCGGGGAGCGGTTCCCGGACTGCTGAACATCCGGCCCGGCCTGCTCGCCGCCGCGCGGGGCCAAGGCCTCCCGGATCCTTCCAGTCCTTCCGCATGGACAAAATACATAGGGGCATTACCTCGTATACAGAGCTAAAATGGACAGATGGCGGCGGGTGATCTCCCTGATGAGCTCGCCGGACTCCTGCCCCGTATACAGAGGCTCGCCCGGCGACGCCTGTGGAGTGGCATGGGCGCCCCCCGGCTGCGCGGGGCGCACGCCGAGTTGCTGCGGCTGGTGGCCGCCGAGCCCGGCATCCGGGTCTCGACGGCCGCACACAGCCTCTGTCTCGCGGCCAACTCGGTCAGCACCCTGGTGAACCACCTCGTCGCCGAAGGACTGCTGCGACGGGAGAAGGACCCCGGAGACGGGCGTGCCGCGTTGCTGTACCCGACCTCCGCAGGTGTCGGGAAGCTGCGCGACTGGCGCGCCCGTCGCGAGGCGCTCTTCCGCGAACACCTGGCCCGGCTCGGCCCGGACGACCGGGCGGCGCTTGCCGCCGCGCTCCCGGCCCTGCGCGGACTGGCCGACTCCCTGCGCGAGGGGGACCCGCTGCGCGAAGGGGATGAGATCGCGTGACCACGGAAACCGCACCTGCCCTCAACTGCACCGGCCTGAGCTACAGCTTCGGCGATGCGAAAGCCGTCGACGGCCTGGATCTGCTGGTCGGCCGGGGGGAGGTGTTCGGCCTTCTCGGGCCCAACGGCGCGGGCAAGACCACCACCATGCGCGCGATCACCACACTCCTGCCCGTACCGCCCGGCGTCATCGAGGTCTTCGGCCACGACGCGGCCCGGCACAAGATGGCCGTACGGCGCCTGCTCGGCTACGTACCGCAGCAGCTGTCGGCCGATGCGAGCCTCACCGGCCGGGAGAACGTCCAGCTCTTCGCCCGCGTCTTCGACGTACCCCGCCGCCAGCGCGCCGCGCGGGTCTCCCAGGCGCTGGACGCGGTCGGCCTCGGCGAGGTCGCGAACCGGCTCGCCGGCACGTACTCCGGCGGCATGGTCCGCCGCCTCGAACTCGCCCAGGCCCTGGTCAGCGCGCCCCGGCTGATGATCCTGGACGAGCCGACCATCGGCCTCGACCCGATCGCGCGGGACAGCGTCTGGGACCGCATCACCGAGATACGGACCGGCACCGGGATGACCGTGCTGGTCACCACCCACTCGATGGACGAGGCTGACCAGCGCTGCGACCGGCTCGCCCTGATGCACCTCGGCAGACTCCGCGCGCTCGGCACGCCCGCCGAGCTGAAGAACGAACTCGTCGCCCACCGCCGGGAATCCGGCGAGACGGGTCTTCTGCCGCCGTCCCTGGAGGACGTCTTCCGCTACCACTCCGGAAGCGGACTGAACGACCCGGGCTCGGCCTCCGACGAAGGGAAAGGAGCGTTCCGAGATGTCCGCCGTACCCGTCGCACCGCATCCCGCCTCGGCTGAGTCCGGCTCCCCGCCCGACCAGCGCTTCGCACTGCTGCTGACCCCGCCACCGCCTCGCACCGCCTGGCGCGTCGTACCGGCGAGAGTGGCCGCGATGTGCGCCGTCGAACTCCAGAAGCTGCTCCACGACCGCACCGAGATCTACACCCGGGCCGTCCAGCCCGCCCTCTGGCTGCTGATCTTCGGCGAGACCTTCTCCCGTATCCACGCCATCCCCACCGGGGGCGTCCCCTACCTCGACTTCCTCGCGCCCGGCATCATCGCCCAGTCGGCCATGTTCATCGCGATCTTCTACGGCATCATGATCATCTGGGAGCGGGACTCCGGCGTCCTCACCAAACTCATGGTCACCCCCACGCCCCGTACCGCCCTGGTGACGGGCAAGGCGTTCGCCGCCGGGGTGAAGGCGGTGATCCAGGCCGCGGTCGTCATCGTGATCGCCGCCCTGCTGGGCGTGGGCATGACGTGGAACCCGCTGCGTCTGCTGGGCGTCGTGCTGGTGGTCGTGCTCGCCTCGGCGTTCTTCTCCTGCCTGTCGATGTCGATCGCCGGGATCGTGCTCACCCGTGACCGGCTGATGGGCATCGGCCAGGCCATCACGATGCCGCTCTTCTTCGCCTCGAACGCGCTCTACCCGGTCGCGCTGATGCCCGGCTGGCTTCAGGCCGTCAGCAGGGTGAACCCGCTGAGTTACGAGGTCGATGCCCTGCGCGGCCTCCTCATCGGCACCCACGCCCACCTCGCCCTCGACCTCGCGGTCCTCGCCTTCGCGGCCCTGGTCGGCATCGTCGCCGCCGGTTCGCTGCTGGGCCGCCTCGCCCGCTGAGCGGCCTGGGCTGCCTCGCCCGTTGAGCGGCCTGGGCCGTCGGGGCTCACCAGCGGTCCGAGGCTGCCCGGGGCTCGCGAGGGTTCGGGCACGCCGGGGCTCACCGCGTGCGCGGCCGGTCGAACCAGATCGTCAGCAGTGTCGGTACGAGCCCCACCCAGAACACCACCCGCGGAACACCCCGGTCGGTCCACGGCACCGCCGCGATGGCCACCGCGCACAGCGTCCCCAGCACCGCCTGGACCAGCACCAGCCGCGCCCAGAACATCCGCCGCAGCAGCGACCGGACACTCAACTGCACACCTGCGCGCAAAACCATGTGGAAGAGCCCGGCGCGGACGGACAAGATGGCGGGATGACCCGTAGTCGTGCGATGCCCGTAGAGGCCCTGCTCGTTGTGGACGTCCAGTCGGCCGCCGTCTCCGGTGACAGGGCGGTGCCCGGGACGGACCGGCTCGTGGACCGGACCGCGGACCTGATCGCACGGGCCCGGCGGGGTGGGGCGCTCGTCGTGCACGTGCAGAACGACGGGGCGCCCGGGGCCGGCGACGAGCCGCACACGCCCGGCTGGGAACTCCACCACCAGGTCAAGGCGGGCCCAGCGGAGGTCGTCATCCGCAAGACCCGGGACGACGGTTTCCACGAGACGCCGCTGGGCGGCCTGTTGAACGATTCCGGGGTGCGGGCGCTCGCCATCTGCGGGGTGATGTCCGAGATGTGTGTCCAGGCGACCGCCCGTACGGCGCTGGCGCTGGGGTACCGGGTCGTCATGCCGCACGACGGCCACGCGACGCACGACATTCCCGCCGCACCGGGGATCAGCGACGCGGTCCCGGCCGCCGCGGTCTCCCGGGTCGCCGGAATGGGCCCTCGGCAGCGAGCTGGAGGTCGTCGCGCACGCCGCGGACGTCGCGTTCGCGGCCCCGCCCCGGCGGCGCTGATGCGCCAAAACGACTACGTGCAGGGGGAGGTGGTCGCACGCCGCTCATGAGATGGCTGGCTCGTTCCGGGAACCGCGGGGCCCGGTCCTGTCGTCCTCACGCGCGCCCCCACGCGGGCCCCACCCCATTCGCGGACCCAAGCAGAAGCATGAGCGTTGACGGCAGCACGCGATCCCGGAGCGGCAGCCGGAGCAACGGCGGCACCGTTTCCACGGCGCGGCGCAGTTCTCGTACGGCTCTCCTGGACTGCGCGAAGGCGGTGCTCGCCCTCGCACTCGTCCTGGGGGCCGCCACCGCCTGCAGTCAGTCGTCCGACAGTGGGAGTCACAAGGCCAAGGACTGGAAGGTCGGCGACTGTGCCGGGCCCGACCACAGTGAGTCCAAGGACGGCTACCAGGCCATGGACTGCGACGACTCCAAGGCGACGATCAAGGTTCTCGTCATCAAGGACGGTGCCATCTTCGCCGATTCCATCCAGTGCCCGGCCAGGACGGACGCGATCATCTCGGTGAAGGTCGCCATCGGCTCCGGCCACGCGAGCGCCGGCATCCCCAGTAAGACCATCTGCGGCCGCAACCTCTCCGGCGACCACCCCGGCGACGCGGGTGCGGGCGGCGGCCAGTTGGTGAAGGGTGACTGCGTGGACGACCAGGCCAAGGAAGTCCCCTGCGGCAGCGGGGGCAGTGGTGTGAGCAAGGTGCTCGACCTGACGAAGACGGCCGAGGAATGCCCGTCCGGGACCGACCGCCCCCTGGACCTGTTCCCGAGCCCGGGCAGGCCGTACAACACGATCTGCACCGCCAAGTCCTGACGGTCCGGGTCGCCCCTGGGCCGGTGAGGCCCATGCTTCACCGGCCGTGCGGTGCCTTCAGGTTGTCCCGCGACGCCAGCTCCGTGGCACGGTCCTAGCCGGCACCGGCACCGGCACCGGCGCGTGCGCTGCGGAACAGGGCCGTCCAGAGGAACGGCTCGCCGAAGTGCGGCGATCCGGACGGTTCGTCGTGCATGCGGCGCAGTTCGATCTCCGTCAGGTCGGCGAAGATCCTGCGCAACGACTCCGGCGTGTAGGCCAGGCCGCCATGGAGGCCTCCGGTCTGTTCGTAGAAGGAGGCGTCGGGGAGTTCCGAGCCCATGCCTTTCTCACCGGCCGCGAAGCAGGTGAGGGCGAAGTGGCCGCCGGGCGCGAGGACGTTGTCGAGGAGACCGAGGTAGCTGATGCGACGGTGCGGCGGCAGGTGGTGGAAGCAGCCCGAGTCGTAGATCAGGTCGTACGGGCCGGTCAGCTCCGCCCCCGTGAGGGCGAACGCGTCGCCGCAGTGGAACCGTACGTCGGCCCCCGCCTCCCGCGCGCGGTCCTCGGCCCAGGCGATGGCCGCCGGGGACAGGTCCACCGCGTCGACCTCGAAACCCAGGGACGCGAGGTGGAGGGCGTTGCGGCCCGGGCCGCAGCCCAGATCCAGGGCGCGCCCCGGGGTGATCAGGCCACGCTCCAGGTACGAGGCGAGGCTCTCGTCGGGCTTCGCCGCGAAGAACGGAACCGGCTTCGTCCGGTCCGCGTAGAAGCTGTCCCACCAGGGCGCCCCGTCGGCCGTCCAGCGGTCCGCCTCCCGTGCGAACAGGTTGTCCAGAAGCCTGAGTACGTCGTCCACCGTGCGTATGTCGCGGTCCACGCGACCCCCTTCCCCGGAGGGTGAAAGCGTAGATCCGCTCGGCTCCGGAGCCCAGTTCCGCACCCGTCGACAACGTCCGCCAAAGGCCCCGTGCGAGCGTTTGCCGCCCCCGCGTCGACGGACCTGCATCCCCCCTCGCGCCTGGGCTTTTCGGGGGTGCGGGCGACCATGGAGGGGCAGGGAGGGGGCTGTTCCGGCTCTCCAGGGGTCTGTTTCTTTCGCGATGCTCCGAGTTTCGCGTTCTGGGTTCCCCGTTCCGCTTGTGTGCCGGGCGCGGGCCGGGACCGAGGAGTTTTCACCCTGGTAGCAACGGTTCGATGCGCATTCGGACTTGATCGGCGCGTTCCCCTCCGTGTGGTCGAGCGCGTGGCGGACACCCCACCGGCCGGGTGGAGCGTGGAGAGTGGGGGCAGCGGTACCGACGACGAAGGAGGACCGATGGTGGGTGTCGTGGCGAACCGGCGGAACGGGGTACCCGGACAGGCCATGGAGGGGCCGGGGCCGCGGGACCGACTCCTGCGCGCCGGGCGCCAGTTGTTCGCCGCGTACGGGTATGCGCACACGAGCGTCGAGTCCCTGTGCGAACAGGCGAAGGTGCCCGTCCACATCTTCCGGCAGGAGTTCGTCTCGCGGGAGGTGCTCCTGATGGCGATCTACGACGAGGTCGCGACCCACGGGCTGCGCGCCGCCGAGAACGCCCTGATGGCCGAGGGGATGGAGGACTGTCCGACGGCGCAACGAGTCCGGCTGCTCTTCGACGCCTATGTGAGGGCCGTCACCGAGGACCCGTGCGCGGCCAGGGTGGCGTTCGTCGAGGTGCTGGGGGTGAGCAGGGAGGTGGACAACCATCTCGCGACCTGGCGGGCGATGTGGATCGAGTTCCTGACCTCCGAGGCCGAGCGGGCCGTGCGACGGGGCGAGGCGGTGCCGAGCGATCACACCGTGACGGTCACGGTGCTGAACCACTCGGTGGACGAACTCATGGCCCATCACGGCCGCAGGCCCCGGCAGGTCGACGCCGAGTGGCTGACCGATGAGCTGACCCGGCTCTCGCTGGCCATGATCCTGCCGTCCTGACACGCCCCGTTGCCGTCCCGGCAACGGGGGACGGCGAATAATGGCGAGATGGACGAAGACGGAGAACGCGGAGAGCCCGGAGCGGGTACGGACGACGAGATCTCGGCCGTCCTGACCGGCGTCGGGCCGAGGCTGCGCGCTCTGCGCCAGGAGCGCGGCACGACGCTGGCACAGCTCAGCGAGACGACCGGGATCTCCCTCAGCACCCTCTCGCGCCTGGAGTCGGGCGGCCGTAAACCCACGCTCGAACTGCTGCTGCCGCTGGCCAAGGCGTACGGCGTGCAGTTGGACGAACTCGTCGGCGCCCCGGCCACCGGCGACCCGCGCATCCACTTCCGCCCCTTCACCCGGGACGGCATGACCTTCGTGCCCCTGACCCGGCACCTCGGCGGGCTGCACGCGTACAAGCAGATCCTGCCCGGCGGGCGCGGGGCCACGGGTCCGCTGGAGCAGCGGGTGCACGAGGGATACGAGTGGGTGTACGTACTGGCGGGGCGGCTGCGACTGGTACTGGGTGAACACGATCTGGTGCTGACGGCCGGTGAGGTCGCCGAGTTCGACACGCGTACGCCGCATGCGTGGGCCAGCGCCGGGCCCGGGCCGGTCGAATTCCTCAGTCTGTTCGGGGAGCAGGGGGAGCGGATGCATGTGAGGGCCCGGCCCACGGGGCGGTGAGGTGGCGCGAACGCCGTACGGAGCGGGGCCCTCAGGGGCCGAACGGCCGTGTGGGGCAGGGCTCAGGGGCGGAGGCTTGGCGAGAAGCCCGTCCAGCGCAGCTCGCCGTGCCGGGCGAGACAGAGGTAGCGGGTGGCCGCTCCTGTCATGTTGTGTCGCGGCCGGTCAGGGCCGGGCCGCGTACGGGCCGCCCAGGCCCCATGCCTGGTGCATCGCGTCGGCGAAGGCGGCCGCCAGTTTGTGTTCGCCGGTGGGACCGGGGTGCGTCCCGTCGTACGTGTCCCGGTGGATGTCGTATCCCGGTGGGCGGGAGGCCAGCAGGATCGGGGACATCGGGTCGTCGAGGTCGGCGACGGCCTTCGCCAGGAGTTCGTTGAAGCGGTCGCACTCGGCGGCGAACGGGGCGTCCGACTCGGCCCGTACGTTCGGTATCACGGGCAGGAGCACCATCTTGACGTGCGGGTTCGCGCTGCGGGCCGCCGTGATGAACGCCCTGGCGTTCAGGGCGGTCTGGCCACTGTCCGTGTAGAACCCGAGGTCTATCAGGCCGAGCGAGACGAGCAGGACGTCCGTACGGTGCTCGGTGACCGTGTCGGCGATCACCGGGGCCATGTGCAGCCAGCCCTCGCCCCAGCCGGCCAGATGGGTGCGGGCCTCGGCGGGGAAGTCCGGTGCGCCGTACTCGTCACCGACGGGGGCGTCCGCCCCGGTGCCGTACAGCTCGCTGCGCGGGCCGACGATCGCGAACGGGGCACCGAGGGTGGCGGCGAGGTGCTGCCACATCCGGTAGCGCCAGGTGAAGTCGCCGGCGCGGCCGATCGTCATGGAATCGCCGACAAACGTGAAACGCATGGCGTCATCATCGCGGATCACTCCTGCGACCTGCGACGTGACGATGGACACTTGGGTCATGCCTTCGTACCTGACTGTGTCCGGAGCCGCCGCGCTGCTCCTCCTCGCCGGGGCGGCTCCGGCCGTGGCCGGAGACGGGGCCGATCAGAGCTTCACGATCGAGGACCCCCGGATCACCGAGTCCAGCGGCCTCGCGGCGAGCCGAGCCCACCCCGGCATCTACTGGACGCACAACGACAGCGGCTACGGCCCGTACGTCTACGCCGTCGACTCCCGCACCGGGAAGACCGTCGCGACGATCACGATGCGCGGGGTGGGGCGGCCGCGCGACGTCGAGGCCATCTCGCTCGGGCCCGACGGAAATCTGTACGTCGGTGACATCGGCGACAACCTGAACGGCAGCTGGGACCACGTCTGGATCTACCGCTTCCCGGAACCGAAGCAGCTGCGGGACGCGACCGTCGACGCCACACAGTTCGACGTGAAGTACGCGGACGGCCCGCGCAACGCCGAGGCGCTGATGGTCCACCCCACGACCGGGCGGGTCTACATCGCGTCGAAGAACGAGGACGGCGGCGGACTGTACGAGGGCCCCACGAAGCTCACCACCGGCGCCACCAACGTCTTCCGCCGGGTGGGGGAGGTGCCGTGGGTGACGGACGGGGCGTTCTCGCCGGACGGCAAGGAGCTGGTGCTGCGCTCGTACTTCAGCGCCCGTGGGTACGTCTTCGAGAACGGCAGGCTCGGCGCCGACCACGCGGTCAGCGCTCCGCTGCAGCGGCAGGCCGAGTCGGTGACGTACACGGCGGACGGCTCGGCGCTGATGTTCGGCTCGGAGGGGAAGCGGAGCGATGTGGTGCGGGTGGACCTGGACGGAGCCGGAGGCGGAAGCGGAAGCGGAGGCAGGGACGCCGGGAAGTCGCCGCCCCCGGGCGGCGACGCGTCCCCGTCGTCCGCCGGGGCGAAGGACGGGGACGCGAAGGGGACGACCCTGACCGGTGTGCTGGTGCTCGCGGGGATCGGCGTCCTGGTGCTCATAGGGAGGCGGCGGAAGAGGAACTGACGTTCCGGGCCGCCACGGTGCGCATAGGGTCGGGCAGCTATGGAGAACCGAATGATTCCCTTCGCCACCGCCCGGCTGGACGCGCTGCCGCTGCGGGTCGCGTACGCGGACGAGATGGCCGCGGTGCTGGACGACCCGGCCCTGCACACCTACACCGGAGGCGCCCCGGAGACCGCCGACGAGCTGCGGGCCCGCTACGAACGCCAGACCGCCGGTTCGCCGGACCCCGGGGTGGGCTGGTGGAACTGGGTGCTGCGCGTACGGGACGAGGGCTGCCTGGCCGGTTACGTACAGGCGACGGTGAACGAGCAGGACGCGGAGGCGGAGATCGCCTGGGTGGCCGGGACGCGGTGGCAGGGACTGGGATACGCGAAAGAGGCCGCGGTGGGTCTGGTCGCCCACCTCGCGGGGGTGCGGGAGGTCCGTACCGTCGTCGCCCATATCCATCCGGACCATGACGCCTCCGCCGCCGTGGCCGCCGCGGCGGGGCTGGTGCCCACGGAGGAGTGGTGCGACGGCGAACGGCGCTGGGAGCGGGGCGGAGTGGGCTGACGCAGACCCGGCGTTGTCAGTGGCGGTTGCGAGGATGACATCCGTCGGTGGAGAGCACCGGCGGACGCCACTTGCGGAGGGGACCTCATGGGCACCTGGGACACCGGTCATTTCGACAACGACACCGCTGCGGACTTCTCGGGAGACCTGGACGACGCTCCTGAGGCCGAGCGGGCAGCGGTGATCCGTATCCCCCTGAACCTCGCGATCGCGACGACGGACTACCTGGACAGCGACGAAGGGGCGGTCGCGGTCGCGGCGGCCGCGCTGGTCGCCTCCCAGTGCCCGGGCGGGGAAGCCATCACCACGCCGTACGGCCCCGACAGGCCGCTGCCCGCACTTCCGGCGGACCTGCGCCCCCTTGCGGTAAAGGCCCTTGACCGTGTGCTGGGCGAATCGTCGGAGCTGCGCGAGCTGTGGGACGACGCGGGGGACGAGGCGTGGGCCCCGGGCATAGCCCGGCTACGGGAGATCCTGGTGGCGGCGGCCGGCTGATCAGCTCCGGGGACGCCCCGCCCGGATCAGCTCGGCGACATCGAGGGTCACCGGGGCGCCGATCGAATCGGGCAGCGTGGCCGTCTGCCCGGGGGCGTACACCTGGTGGCTGTCGTAACCGCCGCCCATGGGCTCGGTCAGGACATGCACCCGGCCGTGCTTGCGGTCGACGATCACATAGACCGGGATCTTGGCCTCCGCGTAGGCGGCGACCTTGTTGCGCAGGTCGTTGTTGTAGTTGCTGGAGGTGACCTCCAGTACGAGGCGGAAGATGGCGGGGTCGTAGCAGTTGTTCTCGATCAGATGCTCGTCGCGGTCGGCGTCGACGATCGCCAGGTCGGGGATGGCGTAGTCCTCGGGGCCGCCCGGGAGCCACAGGCCGATGCCCTGAAGGACTCTGGTCTCCTTGCCGTGGAGGTCTGCGGCCAGGAACGGAATCATGCTCTTGGCCAGCGCGTTGGCGTGCCGGCCGTCCGGCAGTGGGGCCACAGTGATGATGCCTCCGATGATCTCGACGCGGTAACCCGGATGCTGCTCCATGAGGCTGTTGGCTGTTTGGAGCAACGATTCCATTGCGGGCCTCCTGACTCGGTGTTGTCGAGGTCATCGTCGTCGGACGACACCGCCGCCCACGCCCGAAAGCCGTTCCGCCACCCGGCCGAGTGAACGGCGAAGGGCCCCGCGCACCTGATGTGCGTGGGGCCCTCCGGACGCGTAACCGCGTACGCGTTACAGCTTCTCGATCACGTAGTCGATGCAGGCCGTCAGCGCCTGGATGTCCGACGGGTCGATCGCCGGGAACATCGCCACGCGCAGCTGATTGCGGCCCAGCTTGCGGTACGGCTCGGTGTCGACGATGCCGTTGGCGCGCAGCACCTTGGCGACGGCCGCGGCGTCGATCTCGTCCGCGAAGTCGATCGTGCCGATCACCTGGGAGCGCTTCGCCGGGTCGGTGACGAACGGGGTCGCGTACTTGGACTCCTCCGCCCAGCCGTACAGGTTCCGCGCCGAGGCGGCCGTGCGGCCGGTGGTGAAGTCCAGGCCGCCCTGGGTGTTCATCCAGGTCAGCTGCTCGTTCAGGAGGAACAGCGTGGCCAGGGCCGGGGTGTTGTACGTCTGGTTCTTGAGGGAGTTGTCGATCGCCGTCGGCAGGCTGAAGAACTCCGGGATGTGGCGGCCCGACGCGTGGACGCGCGCGGCGCGTTCCAGGGCGGCCGGGGAGAAGACGCCGATCCAGAGCCCGCCGTCGGAGGCGAAGGACTTCTGCGGGGCGAAGTAGTAGACGTCCGACTCGGTGATGTCGACCGGCAGGCCGCCCGCGCCGGAGGTGGCGTCCACCAGGACCAGGGAGCCCTCGTCGGCGCCCGCGACGCGCTTGATCGGCATGGCGACACCGGTCGACGTCTCGTTGTGCGTGAACGCGTAGACGTCGACGCCCGCCTCGGCCTGCGGGTCCGGGTGGGTACCCGGGTCGGAGGCGATGACGCTCGGGTCGGCGAGCCACGGGGCAAGCTTGGCGGCCTTCGCGAACTTCGACGAGAACTCGCCGAAGGTGAGGTGCTGGGACTTCGTCTCGATCAGACCGTGCGTCGCGATGTCCCAGAAGGCGGTGGAGCCGCCGTTGCCCAGGATCACCTCGTATCCCTCGGGGAGGGAGAAGAGGTCGCGCACGCCCTGACGCACCGCGCCGACCAGGTTCTTGACCGGGGCCTGGCGGTGGGACGTACCGAGAAGAGACGTACCGGTGGCGGCCAGCGCGTCGAGCGCCTCCGTCCGCACCTTGGAAGGACCGGCGCCGAAGCGTCCGTCGGCGGGCTTGATGTCAGCGGGAATCTGGATATCGGCCACGAACCGGAGCGTAGTACCTCAAGGACGGAGTCAAGGACCGTGTCCGTCGGATGAGACACCCGCTCCGGTTACGTGGCCGGCCTACGGGGAGGCCGTGGCGGACGCCGCTCAGCCCAGTTCCACCGGCAGGTCGTACAGGTCGTTCTGGGTGACGATCGGCTTGTTCCGCAGTTCGGCCGCCGGAACGGCGAGCTCCAGGTCCGGGAACCGCTCGTACAGCGCGGGCAGCGCCACGCCCGCCTCCAGCCGGGACAGCGCCGCACCCGGGCAGACGTGCGGGCCGTGGCCGAACGCGATGTGGCGGTTGGGGGAGCGGGTGATGTCGAAGTCACCGGCCGTCGGTCCGTGCTGCGCCTCGTCGCGGCCGAGCGCGCCGAAGGAGACGATCAGCGCCTCGCCCTTGGGCAGGACCTTCTCGCCCACCTCGATGTCCTGTGTGGCGAACCGGATCAGGACATGGGACGTGGGGGTGTTCCAGCGCAGCGTCTCCTCGATCACGTTCTCCCACGGCACCTCCCCGTTCAGCACCTGCTTGCGCTGCTCGGGGTGGGTCTGGAGCGCGGCGACCGCGTTGACGACGAGGCTGATCGTGGTCTCGTGACCGGCCGCGATGATCAGCTGGAGGGTGTTGACGATCTCCTCGTCGGTGAGGTGGTCGCCGTCCTCCGAGGCCGCGATCAGGGCGCTGGTGAGGTCGTCGCCCGGGTTCTCCCGCTTGGCGTCGACGATCTTCGTGAAGAGCGCGGTGAGGTCCGCCATCATCTGCGGGACCTCCTCGGGCGGAGTCTGCGTCGAGAAGAACTTCTCGAAGAGCTCCTTCAGCCGCGGGTGGTCCGCGCTGTCCACGCCCATCAGCTCGCTGATCACGTTCATCGGCAGCGGGTACGCGAACTCCGCCTTCAGGTCGACCTTCTCGCCCTCGGGCAGCGCGGCCAGCCGGTCCAGGCTCGCCGTGGTCAGCGCCTCGATGCCGGCCCGCAGCCGCTCCACCCGCTTCACGGTCAGCGCCTGCGCGACCAGGGTGCGCAGCCGGCGGTGGTCCGCGCCGTCGACGGTGAGCATGGAGCGGCCCGGGTTGGCGAGGCCGATCAGCGGCCAGTCCATCGGTATCTCGCCGCGCTGCCAGGCGCCCCAGACATTGATGTCCTTCACGAGCCGGCTGTCGGTGAGCAGCTGCCGCGCCTCCGCGTGGTGGGTGACCGCGTAGCAGTGCACCCCGCCCGGCAGTTCCACCTCGGCGAGCGGGCCCGCGGCCCGCAGCCGGGCGCTCTCGCCGTCGAGGTCGGTGACGAAGGGGTCGAGGGTGATCCGGGTCATCTCTGGTCTCCGAGGGCGGTCTTGAGGGTGCTTCCGTTGGTGGTTTTGAGTGCGGGTGTGGGCGTGAAGACCACCGGCAGCTCCGTCAGGCCGCGCAGCCACGGGGACGGGCGCCGGGTGAGCTGCTCGGCGGGGACGGCGAGGTCGATGTCCGGGAGCCGGTCCAGCAGCACTTCGATGCCGGTACGGGCGATGACCTCGGCGGTCTCCTGGGCCGGGAACGGGCAGCGGTGCTCGCCGTGGCCGAAGGAGAGGAACGCGTTGTTGCCGCCGGTCAGCGCGGAACCGTCGGTACGGACCTGCGGGTCCGCGTTGGCGGCGGCGATGCCCAGCAGCAGCAGGTCGCCCGCCTCGATGTGGCGCCCGCCGAGACGGGTGTCGCGCGACGCCCAGCGGCCCGCCACGTTCTGCGTCGGGGTGTCCTCCCAGAGCACCTCGTTCATGGCCTCGGCGACGCTGTGCCGGCCGCCCGAGAGGGAGGCGGCGAACCGGTCGTCGGTGAGCATCAGCCGCAGCGAGTTGCCGATCCAGTCGGCGGTCGGCTGGTGGCCCGCGGCCATCATGACCATCAGGTCCTGGGCGACCTCCTCGTCGGTGAAGCCGCCGGTGTCGGCGAGCATCCGCGTCGCGACGTCGTCGCCGGGCGTGGCGTGCTTGTCGACCAGCAACTGGACCATGGACGAGGCGAGGTGCTGCTGCCCGGCCAGCGCCCGCTCCCGGCCGTCGATCATGTCGTTGATCGAGCCGACGAGCTCCGCGCCGACGGTGTTGCTGAAGCCGTAGATCTTGGCCAGGACGAGGGCGGGGAGCAGCATCGCGTACTCGGCGATGATCTCCGTCCCGTCCGTGGAGCAGAACCGGTCGACGAGCGCGTCGGCGAACTCCTCCGCGTACCGCTTCAGGGCGAACGGGTCCACGGACTCCAGCGCGTTGCTGATCATTGCGGCGCGTTCGGTGTGCCGGGGGCCGACCGTGTAGAGGATCGACGGCTGCTTGCGGCCGATCATCGGCAGCAGCGGCCAGTCGTCCGGGATGCGGTCCCACTGGTTCCACAGGTCGGAGTCGCGGCTGAACAGCACCGGGTCACCGGTGACCTGGTGCAGTTCGCGGTAGCCGAGCACGAGCCAGGCGGGCACGTCGCCGTCGAGGACGACGGGTGCCACGGCCCCGTGATCGCGGCGCATCTCCCGGTACAGCCGGGTCGGTTCGGTCTGGAACCGGGGGCCGGAGAGCGGCGCGCGGCCCTGGGACACGGGGCAGCCGGCGGGTGGCGCCGGGGGCTGGGTCACGAGGTGGGCTCCGGGGTCTTCGCCGGTGTGATCTCCGGACTGGCGGCGGACGGACTGGCGGTGGACGGACCGGAATCGGACGGACCGGCGGTGGACGGGGTGGCGGCCTTGCGCTGCGAGAGGGCGTGCAGGTGCTCGACCAGCGTGATCAGTACGTACTTGCTGGACGAACGGTCCCGGGCGTCGCACTCCACCAGGGGCACGTCGTCCGAGAGGTCGAGCGCCTCGCGTATCTGCTGTTCGGTGTGGAGCGGGCCGCCGAAGTCGTTGCACGCCACGATGAACGGCGTGCCGTGGTGCTCCAGGCGGTCGATCGCGTACCAGGAGTCGGCGAGCCGGCGGGTGTCGACGAGGACGACGGCGCCGAGCGTGCCCGAGAACAGCCGGTCCCACAGGAACCAGAACCGTTCCTGGCCCGGGGCGCCGAAGAGGTACAGCACTGAGCGTTCGTCGAGCGAGATCCGGCCGAAGTCGAAGGCGACGGTCGTGGACGTCTTCGCGTGCACACCGTCGAGGTGATCGACGGCCTCGCCCGCGCGGGTCATGGTCTCTTCCGTGTTCAGCGGACGGATCTCGCTGACGGACCGGACCATGGTGGTCTTGCCGACCCCGAAGCCGCCGACGACAACGATCTTCAGTCCGTTGTCGGCCGTCGGCCGCAGGGCGGCACGGTCAGAGGTTGCGGAGTCCAACGAGCACCTGTTCCAGGATGTCGGGGTCGGGGAGCCGGTCCGCGACACGGGCGGTACGGGGGTGGCGGGCACTGATCCGGCCGGTGTCCAGCAGATCGGACAGCATGATCCGGACGATGCTGACGGGCAGGCCGAGGCCCGCCGCGATCTCCACGACCGCGGTGGGCAGTTGGCACATCCGCAGGATGGTGACGTGCTCCGACTGCATGCCGGGGGCCGGTTCGCACTCGGAGACCACCAGCGTCACCAGGTCGAACGCGTCCGAATCGGACCGGCTGCGGCCGCCCGTGAGGGTGTACAGCCGGTCCGGGGCGTCGTCCCGGCCGGGGCGGGGGCGAGTCATACGGATGCGGTCGCGTCGGCTGCGGCGGCGTCGGTGGCCGAGGGGGAGCGCGGCGGGGCGCTGAGGTGCTCGCCGAGCTGCTCGACGAGTTCGCTCATGTTGTGGCCGATGAGGCCGACGTCGGCCTCGTCGGACGCGACGACCGCGAGATGGGCGCCCGCGCCCGCCTCGACGATGAACAGCACACCGCCGTAGAACTCCGCCATCGCGGACCGTACGCCGCCGGTGCCGTCACCGAACTCGACGGACGCGCCGTGCGAGAGGCTCTGGATACCGGCGGAGATCGCGGCCAGCTGATCGGCCTGATCGACGGAGAGCTCGGGGGTGCGGCACAGCTTGAGGCCGTCCCTGGACAGGACGAGGGCGTGACGGGTGCCGGGGGTGCGCTCCAGGAGCCCCTCCAGCAGCCAGTTGAGCTTCTCGTCGGTGGTCGCGGTCATCGGGTGTTGCCTTCTTCCGGGTGCGGGGGATTGGGCCGGACAGCCTGGCGGAAGCTGCTGAAGCGGGCTGCCTGTTCCTTGGGGTCGGCGGTACGGGGCCGGGGGGTCGCGGCGCCGTCGGAGTGGGCGTGGGCGCGGGCCTCGGCGGCGGCGAGGGTGCGGCCGCGGGAACGCTTGGGGAGCCCGCTCTCGCCGAACCGGGGGAGGTTGCGGGTGGTCTCGGACGAGGGGGAGTCCGGGGAGTCCGGGACGTCGGCGGCGGGAGCCGTGGTGGCCGTTGTGTGCGCGGGCTCCGGCTCGGACGCCGGGCCGGACGACTGCCCGGCGACCGGGGCCGGGGGCGGCACCTGCGCCGGTACCGGCACCGCGGCCCGGGTGAGGAGCTCCTGCGGGAGCATCATCAGCGCGCCCGTGCCGCCGCGCGCGGACGGCCGGAACGACACGGTCAGACCGTGCTTGCGGGCCAGCCGGCCGACGACGGCGAGGCCGAGCCGGGTGCCGGAGAGCCCCGTCAGGTCCTGGTGGGTGGCCGACACCGCACGCTCGGCGCGGCGCAGCTGCACATCGCTCATGACCAGGCCGCTGTCCTCGACGGTCAGGACGATGCCGGCCGGCACCTCCTCGACGTACACATGGACCTCGGCCGTCGGCGGCGAGAAGTTGGCGGCGTTGTCGAGGAGTTCGGCGAGTGCGTGCATGACGCCCTCGGCGGCGTGGCCGGCGACCGCGACGTCGCTGGTCGAGTGGAGACGTACCCGCTGATAGCCGCTGATCCGCCCCATCGCGCCGCGCAGGATCGACTCCATCACGATCGGCTTCGCCCAGCGCCGCCCGGAGCGGGCACCGGTCAGCACGGCGATGGAGTCGGCGAGCCGGCCCGCCTGGGCGGTGCGGTGGTCGAGATGGAGCAGATCGCCGAGCACGTCCTCGGCGGAGTGCCGGTGCTCCATCTCGCGCAGGTCGGCGAGCATGCTGGTGGCCAGGGCCTGCATCCGGCCGGCGGCGTTGGCGCAGGAGGCGATCGCGGCGGACCGCTCGGTGTCGCTGCGGGCCGCGCGGGCGGTGAGCCGCTCGACCTCGCCGGTGAACCGTTCGGTGTCGGCGGCGGCCTGTGTGGTGATCCGGGCGGTCTCGGCCTCGGCGGCGGCCTTGATCCGGGCGGTCTCGGCGGTGAACCGCTGGCCCTCGGCCGCGGAGGCGGACACGAGCCGGCTGATTTCGCCGGTGAACCGTTGGGTCTCCGCCGCGAGACGGGCCCGCTGGCGGTTCGCGGTGGCGCGGGCGTGGACGGCGGTGGCCACGGCGGCGGACAACGCCACGGCGGCGGCGCCCGCACCCCAGGCCAGCGTGGTCCGCACCGAGTCGGGGGCGGCGACGACCGCCCACAGGCACAGGGAACCGGTGACGACCAGTGAGATCAGCAGGGCCAGCGCGGTCGGCCGGGATGAGGGGCGCAAGTGGAGTCCTTGGGGGCGGACGGTACGAACGGGGGGCTTACGAGGCTTGGATGTACGCGGTGCTTAAGGGGCTTACCGGGGGGTTACGGGGCAGGCGTGGCCTACGGGCCCGATGAGGACAGATCGGTACGGCGGGGGCGAACGCGACAACTGGAGCTGATGATTACCAGACAAGTCGTGGTCACTATATGAGAATTGACGCTTCTTTTGGGAAGTGCTTGTAGCGTTCTCTGTCACGTATGTGACTACGCATCCGACGTATTCCGACGTATTGACGTATTCGTATGGACGATTTCGGGGGACTCGCACGGGTGCGGGCCGCCGGGTGGCCGGATCGGCGGCATCCTGGGCCCATGGCCGCACAGAGAAGACCGACGGAGCGCGACGCACTCGCCCAGGCCCTGCGCTCCGCGGTCCGCGGAGAGGCCGATTTCGGCCGTACCGCACGGGCGCTGACGACGATGGACGCGTCCAACTACCGCCGTGTACCGCTCGGTGTCGTCACCCCGCGCGACGCCGACGACGTGGCCGCCGCGCTCGCCGTCTGCCGCGCGCACGCGGTGCCCGTGGTCCCGCGCGGCGGCGGCACCTCCATCGCCGGGCAGGCCACAGGCACCGGCATCGTCCTCGACCTCACGCGCCATATGCGCGGGATCGTCGAGCTGGACGCCGGCTCCCGTACCGCGGTCGTCCAGCCGGGCGTGATCCTGGACGACCTGCGCACCGCCGCCGCCCCGCACGGACTCACCTTCGGCCCCGACCCCGCCACCCACAGCCGCTGCACACTGGGCGGCATGATCGGCAACAACTCCTGCGGCGCGCACTCCGTCGCGTGGGGCACCACCGCCGACAACGTGCACGGCCTGGCCGTGGCCCGCTACGGCGGCGGCACACTGCGGCTGGGCCGGGAGTCCCCCCTGCCCCCAGCGCTGGCCGGCCTCCCCGAGCTCGTCGCCGCGCACCTCGCCCTCCTGCGTACCGGATTCCCCGAACTCCCGCGCCGCATCTCCGGATATGCCCTGGACGCGCTCCTTCCCGAGCGCGGAACCGACCTCACCCGCGCCTTCTGCGGCAGCGAGGGCACGCTCGGCGTGGTGACGGAGGCGACCGTACGGCTGGTCGAGGCACCGGCGGCCCGCGCGCTCGCCGTACTCGGTTACGCGGACGAGTCCGCGGCCGCCGAAGCCGCCCCCGGCCTGCTCCCGTACCACCCGCTGACCGTGGAGGGCATGGCCGCCGACCTCGTACGGGAACCGGCCGGGCTGCCGCGCGGCGCGGCCTGGCTCTTCGTCGAGACGGGCGGCGCCACCCCGGCCGAGGCGCGGGCGCACGCCGAGCGCATCCTCCGGGCGGCCGACGCGCTCGATGGCGTGGTCGTCACCGATCCGGCCGGGCAGCGGTCCCTGTGGCGCATCCGTGAGGACGCGGCGGGCACCGCCACCCGGATGCCGGACGGCACGGAGGCCTGGCCCGGCTGGGAGGACTGCGCCGTACCGCCCGCCCGCCTCGGCCCGTACCTCCGTGACTTCCGCGCCCTGCTCGCCGCCCACGGCCTGCGCGGCACCCCGTACGGGCACTTCGGCGACGGCTGCATCCACGTACGGATCGACTTCGACCTGCTGAACGCCGACGGAATCGCCCGCTTCCGCCGCTTCTCAGAGGAACTGGCGGACCTGGTCGTCGCGCACGGCGGGTCCCTGAGCGGCGAACACGGCGACGGCCAGGCCCGCGCCGAACTGCTCCCGCGCATGTACGGGGACGAACTGGTCGCCCTCTTCTCCCGGTTCAAGGACATCTGGGACCCGGACGGCGGCATGAACCCCGGCATCCTCGCCCGCCCCGCCCGGCTCGACGAGAACCTCCGCTTCGACGTGCTGCCGAAGCGCCCGGTGGACGTCACGTTCGGCTATCCGCACGACGGCGCGGACTTCTCCTCGGCGGTACGCAGGTGCGTGGGTGTCGCCAAGTGCCGTACGGCCGAGCAGGCGGGCGCGGGCGTGATGTGCCCGTCCTTCCGCGCGACCGGCGAGGAGGCCCACTCCACCCGCGGCCGGGCCCGGCTGCTGCACGAGATGCTCGCGGGCGAGGTGATCACGGACGGCTGGCGGTCGACGGAGGTGCGCGACGCGCTCGATCTCTGCCTGTCCTGCAAGGGCTGCCGCAGCGACTGCCCGGCGGGCGTCGACATGGCCACGTACAAGGCGGAGTTCCTGCACCACCACTACCGGGGACGGCTGCGCCCGGCGGCCCACTACGCGATGGGTCGGCTGCCGGACCGGCTGCGCCTCGCCGCTCCGTTCGCGGGCGTGCTGAACGCGCTGGCCCGGGTGCGCCCGCTGGCCGCCCTCGCGAAGCGGCTGGCGGGCGTCGCACCGGAGCGCGGGATTCCGGTCCTGGCGCGGGAGACGTTCACCCGGTGGCTGAACCGGCGCTGGGGCAAGGGCACGTTCATCTTCTCGAACGACGAGGTGGCCATGGTCTGGCCCGACACCTTCACCGACCACCTCTCGCCCGAGGTGGGCCGGGCGGCGGTGCGGGTCCTGGAGGCGGCGGGCCGCCACGCGATCCCCGCCGGGCGCGGGCTGTGCTGCGGCCTGACCTACGTATCGACGGGCCAACTCGACAAGGCCCGCAAGGTCATGCGCCGCACCCTGGACCGGCTGGGCGGCACGCTCGGCGACCCCGTGGTCGTCCTCGAACCGAGCTGCGCGGCGACCCTCCGCACGGACCTGCCCGAACTCCTCCACGACGACCCGAGAGCCGCCGAACTGTCCGCTTCGGTGCGGACGTTCGCCCAGTATCTGGAGGAGTACGCCCCCGGCTGGCAGCCACCCCGCCTGGACCGCCCGGTCACCGGCCAGACCCACTGCCACCAGCACGCCGTCCTGGGCGACGCGGCGGACCGCCGCCTGCGCGAACGGGCCGGACTGACCGGTGAGCTGAGCGGCGGCTGCTGCGGACTGGCCGGAAACTTCGGCTTCGAGCGCGGCCACTGGGAGGTATCGGCGGCCTGCGCGGAGGAGACCCTGCTGCCGGCGGTGCGGGCCGCGGAACCCGGCACGGAGTTCCTGGCGGACGGCTACTCCTGCCGGACGCAGCTGGAGCAGCTGGGCGGCGTGCGGGCCCGACACCTGGCGGAGGTGCTGGCGGAGGGGCTCGACGCTCCGGGACCGCCCGCCGGACCTGCCGACGCTTGAGGGGCCGGCCCCGGTCACGGGGCGGCCGAACGCACGATCTCGCGGGCGAGCGCGGCGAGCTGCGGCAGCGCGGGATGGCCCGGGGCGTCGCGCCGGGCGAGCAGGACGGGGACGGTCGGGGCGTCGACGAGCGGGCGGTAGGCGACCCCGGAGTGCGGATGCATCCCGGCGGTCGACGCGGCGGATACTCCGACGCCGCGCCCCGCCGCGATGGCGGTCAGCCAGTCGTCGGTGTTGGCGACGGTGAGCGTCGCGGCGGGCCTCGCGTCCGGCGGCCACAGGTCCATGGTGGTGGTGCCGGAGACGGTGTTGAGGACGACGGTGCCGCCCGCCAGATCGGCGAGCCGGAGTGTGGCGCGGGCGGCGAGCGGCCCGTCCGCCGCCACCGCCGCGACCCGGTCCTCGTCGAACAGCACCTCGGTGACGAGCCCCGGTGCCTCGACGGGCCCCCGCAGCAGCGCGGCATCGACCTCGCCGCGGGTCAGCCCGGCGGTGCGGTCGTCGATCCGGAGCAGTTCGAGCGGGATCTGCGGATACCGCTCCTGCCAGCGGCGGAGCAGCGGCGTGGTGTACGGGCCGAACGCGGACCAGGCGTGCCCGATCCGCAGCGGCCAGTGGTGCGGCCCGCCCGCGTCGAGCGCTTCGTCGAACGCGGCGACCGCGGCGGCGGCCTTGTCCCGGAAGGCGATGCCTTCGGGCGTGAGGACGAGATGGTGGGTGGACCGGTCGACGAGCCGGATGCCGAGGTGCTGCTCCAGGGCGGCGAGCGTGCGGGAGACCGCGGGCTGGGTGAGGCGGAGCCGGGCGGCGGCGCGGGTGACGTTGCCCGCGTCGGCGACGGCGAGGAAGGCGCGCAGATGGCGGATCTCGATGCCGCGGCTCGACGGGCTTCCGGTACGGCTGTCACCACTGCGTCCCAGGCTCATGCGTGGGGAGCATAACGGGAGCGCAGCAGGCATTTTACGTGCCGCGCGGAGATACCTACCTTGAGAGAAGGCGCCACAGGGCGAGAGTGCAGTATCTTCAATCGAGCAGTGCATTGAAGTGAACTTTTAGGTTTGGGAGGAACGCCGCAGGTGAACGACCAGCGCAGTGCAGCAGGGGCGGCGGACGCGGAGCGGGCCGCGGCCGTCGCCGTACCGGAGGCGGCGGACGCCCTGGACGCGGCGGCGGAAGCCGGCCGCCCCCGGCGCCGCGGGGCGGCGCTCGCCCCGGTCGCGCTGGTGGTCGCGGGCGGCCTCTCCGTCCAGTTCGGCGCGGCGGTCGCGGTCCTGCTGATGCCGCGGGCCGGGGCGCTCGGGGTGGTCACCCTGCGCCTGGCCGTCGCCGCGCTCGCCCTGATGATCGTCTGCCGCCCGAAGGTGCGCGGCCACTCGCGCGCCGACTGGGGCACGGTCCTCGCGTTCGGCGTGGCTATGGGCGGCATGAACACACTCTTCTACCAGGCCGCCGACCGCATTCCGCTGGGCGCGGCCGTCACCCTGGAGGTACTGGGCCCCCTCGCCCTCTCGGTGATCGCCTCCCGCCGCCTGATCAATGTGGTGTGGGCGGGCCTCGCGCTGGGCGGCGTCGTGCTGCTGAGCGGGGGTGGCTTCGACCGGCTCGATCCGGTCGGCGCCGCGTACGCACTGGGTGCGGGCGTCATGTGGGCGGCGTACATCGTCTTCAGTGCCCGCACCGGACGCCGCTTCCCCCAGGCGGACGGCCTGGCCCTGGCCATGGTGGTCGCCGCACTCCTGTCCCTGCCCCTCGGCATCCTGGAGTCGGGCTCGAAACTGCTGGTCCCGTCCACGCTGGGCCTGGGCGCGGCGGTGGCGCTGCTGAGCTCCGTCCTTCCGTACACCCTTGAACTCATGGCGCTGCGCCGCCTGCCCGCGCCCACCTTCGCCATCCTGATGAGCCTGGAACCGGCGATCGCGGCCACGGCCGGCTTCCTCATCCTCGACCAGGCCCTCTCCACGACGGACGCCCTGGCCATCGCCCTGGTCATCGGGGCGAGCATGGGGGCGGTACGCAGTCAGGTGCGCGGCACAGCGACAGCACGTGGCGGGAAGGCCCCTGAACGTGCCTGACGGGGCCGGTACGCCCTGCGGCGAAGGAGGCGTCAGCCGAAGGCCTTGACATCGCTCCAGTCCGTGGAGACGACGGTCTTCCCCGGAGGGTTCGCGCTTGTCGCGTACTGGCGGCGAGGATGTCGCCGACCATGGTCGCCCCTGGCCGCTGGCAGTTGCCGGGAGGCTCCGTAGAGCCGCCCCAAGACGGCGAAGCTCTGGACGAGGCCGCGCGTGCAGCACTGGCAGGTGGTGCGGAGGCGGTCAAGGAAGGTGCGGACGTCCTGGGAGTGTGTTCGTAGCGCAGAAGCGCCCCGGAGGTGCCATCCCGGGGGCGCTTCGGCTTATGGCCGTTGTGTCGGCGCGTGACGCCGGTCCAACCGTGGCGGACGCGTGTGGACGCGAGGCTCACATCATGTCGTCTCCACCGTCCAATGCATCGAGGGCATCGTCCGCAGGCAAGAGCAGGCGTGCACCCCGGCTCACCGCGATGCGGTGCACATTCACCAGCGTTTCGGTCAACTGGACGGTCAACAGGTGCAGTTCGCCGGGCGTCCATGCGCGTTCGGCAAGCACCCGCTGCGCATCGTCGATGAGGTCACCGGCCAGGCCGAGTTGAGTCGCCTCCATGCTGTCGACGAGACGCGACATGAACCCACTGCCGTCACTGGAGAGATAGCACGGCTTCCCCTCCGGTCCCGCCCACGGCAAGAGTCGCACCCGATCAGTGAGCCCCATCAGGCCGTCACCTCTCCCCTGTGGATCAGCCGTGGTCCGACATCGACACCGTGCACGGCGAGCCACAGTGCGCGTCGCCGAGCATGCCGGCGGCGGGCTTTCTGCCGATCCTGCGTGACCAGCACGCCCGGATTGCCGGTTCTGACTGCGGCGGAACGGCGGTCGGCCCTGCGATGTCGGCCCTCTGAGGAGCACAGAATCCGCAACAGCGGTTCGAAGGCGTGGGCGATACAGTGCGGCATGTCGACGCTCCTTGCCAGCGTTGGCTACGCCCCCGGACCGTGCACCCGGTCGCGGGGCGCCTGACTGAGCGCCAGCTTGTCGCCCGGCGATGCACGGAAGTTGCATCGAAGAGTGCAACTTCCCCTGCCCGTACTTCGCTATATGCCGACCCACTCCGCGTACTGCGTCAGTGAGCCGCTCCGTGTCCGTCCGTGCCGTTTCAGTGCCAGCACGGTCTCCCGCACGGTCGGGTGGTAGCGGGTCTGCTGCGGGGCGATGCGCCGGGCCTGGTGCAGGCAGTCGAGTGCCTGCTGCGGGTGGCCCGCCCAGGCGTGGGCCCGGCCGAGGTCCATCCAGTGATGCCCGGCCCGGGAACGGGTCCAGCCTCGTGGGATGCGTACATCCTCGGCGAGTTCGATCGCGCGCCCGAAGTCGTTACTCTCCGAGGCAATGGCCACGGCATGCACGCCGACGTTCACCGGCCCCCAGGTGACGCCGAAGTCGGGCAACTCGCCCGTGACCCGGGCAAGTGCACGGGCCTCGGCCAGGCGGGCGTCGGCGTGGTCCTGGTCCTTCATCCGTCCCGCGATCGTCGCGGCACGCAGGTGCAGCATGCCCCGCATGGCCTCAATGCCCGCCGGGCGGCGTGACTCCTGGCCATCGAGGTCCCTCAGGGCCCGGTCGATCACCTGCAGACCCACGTCGTACCGCCCCGACGACATCGTGGTCTGCGCTCGCAGGAAGGCATGCATGGCAGCCAGCCCGGGTTCGTCGGCGCGCGGAGCGGTCCACGCCAGCCGATCCAGCGCGATGGTCGCGAGATCGAGGAAGCCGAGCTTCCACGCCACGGTGAACACGCACCGGAACGTCTCCGCCAGGCACTCGTAGGCCAGCCGCTGTTCCTCCCCGGTACTGGCGTGCACTGCCTGCACCGACTCGTCGATCAGCGCCGGCAGGTCGTGCACCATGTTTGTGTACTGCGCCTGGCGGCGCTGTTCCAGAGCCCGTTGGACATTCGTACAGATCAACCCGGCCGGGCGCGGAGCCGTTTCCCAGTCCAGAGGTATGTCCCAGTTCTGAAGCCCTTCACGGATCGGCTGGATCAGGGCGTCTATCCGGGCGGGTGCCCGAGAAGCAGTCCGGCGGGCTCGTGCCGCGCGTCGGCATCCGGGCCGTCGTGAAGACCGCCGAGGTCACCGCGACCGACGATCACCCCTTCTGGGTTCCCGAGCTCGACGCCTGGATTGACGCCACCGACCTCCGCTCCGGCCAGTGGCTCCGGACCAACGCCGGCACGCACGTCCAGAACACCGCGGTCAAGCGCTGGACGGCAACCGAGGCCACTGTTCGCAACCTCACGGTCAGCAACCTCCGTACGTACTATGTGCCGGCGGGCGCCACTCCGGCTCTCGTTCACAACTGCAACACAGAAGGGCCGGTTGACCATGTTGCTCTTGGTATGCGAGGCCATGGTCTGAAGGGATTCGCTGAGACTGTTGAAGCTCGTCACCTCCCCGGAGCGACGGACGCAACTTGGCGTGACCAGGTTCTGGGTGCAATTGCTAGGACGGGTAGAGGCGAAGGACGCATATCCTTCATGCTCGACGGTCTTCCCGGTGCGAGTCAGGGCCCGGCAAAGGCCCTGAAAATCGCACAGAATACGGCCCCTGCACAGCGTCTCCATACTCAGTGGGAATTGATGCAGATCGATGGGGCCGGCCTCATGGGAAAGTGGACTTCTGTCGATGGAATCTACGTGCTGAAGGCTGGACTGGGGTGAAGTTCAAGTGACATATCGACTGGTAGAGGGTGATCTTCCTCTAAGCCTGCGGGGAATTTATAAGCCGTGGGCTATTGAGGTAGGTCATAGCAAGATCTTGCTACGCGGATCCTTGGGTGGTGAGGGCGGAGACGTCCCCAGGATTTTCGATGTCCTATTCCAGGATGTTTCTCGGATCTCGCTGGCCGATCAGTACTCGGGTCTCTGTGTGTCGGACGCAGGGCTAGATGTTTTGCGAGCCGAAGAGCAGAAGAATGGGCGTAGATGGCGTGGATCCAAACTCTTCCGCGTTTCCGCGGATCACCCGCTCGATTACATCGTTGCAGGATATATCTTCTGGGCCGAAGTCTGCATCTTCGCTACCGAACGAAGCCCTCTGATGCAGGAATCTCCGAAACCTGGCGCAATTAAGGGTGGCCAGGTTTTCCGAGTGCGGGCTGACCGGTAGCGATAGTGAAGTTGAAGCCCCGCCGGGAATTGTCTGGCGGGGCTTCGGCGTAGGTGGCGGCAGTACCTGACGGCAACGTCAGCGGACAGGCGCTGGCGTGGGTGGCGGCTCGTTGCCGTCAATAGTGCCCGTCTCGGTGTGTTTCCGGTCGTCTGCTTCACCGCCCGCATCGCCGGCGGCCGGCTGGAGATTTCCGACGAGTCCACTGAGCTCCGGTTCGTGCCGCCGGAAGAGATCGAGCAGTTGCCGATGCACCGCACCCAACGGCTCAGGATCCAGCACTTCCTGGAACAGAGTGAGAGGCCGTACCTGGGCTGAATCGGCTGACGGCAGTAGCTGACGGCAACAACCCCGCACAACCACGGACACGGGACCGTCCGCAAGGTCGAGCGGGGCGGATGAACCGCAGGCGTACGCCCTGCTGACCCTGCTGTGCGTCGGATTCAGGGGGTTTGCATCAGGTTGCGGAGGTTGCCGATCAGTGCGTGGATGTCGCGTTCGGCGGGCGGGTCGGCGGGGCTTGTTGGGGTGTGGTCCGGGGTGGGTGTGCGGCAGGGGCGACAGAGGCCGTCGGGGAGTGCTTCGGGGTGGCCGGGTGTGCCGCATTGGGTGCATTCCAGCATCAGGCGGCGGACAGGGGTGGTGGTCGCGGCGGGGGTGGTGGGGAGGTGGGGTGGGATTTTGTCGTTGAGGCGGCGGCGTGCGAAGCCGATGGGGGAGTCGACGTGGGTGGGGAGGCCGGTGGTGAGGGCGTGGGTGAGGTAGTCGGTGTCCACGCCTCGGGTGAACCACTGAGTGGCCAGGGGTTCCAGGGTGGTGCAGTCAGCGGCGGAGAGGGCCAGGCGTGGTTCGATGCGGCCGAGTTGGGCCAGGGCGAGGTACGCGGGTGAGGGGTGTCCGGGGGCCGGTTCGGGGGTGCGCTGCTGCGGTACGGCGGGTGTGAGGCCGGGCGGTACGGCGGGCATGTGGCCGGGCGGTACGGCGGGCGTGGGACTGGGTGTGGTGGGCTGTGTTGTGGGCTCGGCCGGTGGCGCGGGGGCGGGGGCCTGCGGTTCTGCCCCGGCTGGGGGAGCGGGTGCTTGTGTGGGGATCGGAGGCGGTGGCGGGGTAGCGGTTGTCACGGCTGCTTCCTGGGTGGCCCGGTTGTTCTCGGTGTCCAGGAAGATGGCCCACCATTCGTTGTCGCGGGCGGTGCGGGACCAGAAGGTGCGGGTGACCCAGCGGATCTGGCCGTGTTCCTCGACGCGGCACTGGGCGTATCGCAGGTGACCGGCGACTCCCAGTGCTCTGAGGGCGCTTCCGATGGCCATCTGCCCGTACAGGGGGATGTTCTTGGCCAGCGACTTGATGTCCATGGCCGCGCCGTCGGGCAGGTGGTCGACGTACCCGGCGACGTAGCGCTCGCGTTCGGGCAGCAGCATGAAGTCGTCGGCGCGTGGCGGGCGTTGGTCCGGTGCGGATCGCTTGCCGTATCCGCTGTTGGCCTTCGCGTACGGGCGTGAGGATGCGGGCGTACACAGGGCGGGGCTAAGGTTCTCGGTAGCCACGAGATCGGGTCTCCGTCGATCTTGGGGTGAGACCCCGGCCCGGTGCTTACTACACCGTGTCGGGGTTGTTTCGTTGGGGCACCGTAAGCAGCCGCGACAGCGCGCCGCAAGCTGGGCAGGATTAGTCATACTTGCTGGCCGTAACGGGTCCGAGAGGGTGGGGAGGTTTTCCCAAACCCCTTCTTTTACCTACCGGTTGAACAAGGGCACTCGAATCCCGAAGCCCGGATCCCGGCCCCCGGATCCCGGAGCTCAAGCGCCGGGCCCGGGCCCCTCCCCGTACCCACGAAAGAGTGAACCAGCCGGTCCCGGAGCTCGAACCCCGACCCTCGAACCCCGACTCTTGACACCCGGAGCTCGGGTTCCGAGGGTCGGGGCTGTCCAGACCCTGTCCCCGTCGTCGTCACCGACAACCACCGGCGCATCCTCATCCAACGCCGTCCCGACAACGACCTGTGGGCACTACGCGGCGGTGGCGTGGGCCTCAGGGAGTGCGACACACACCCCGAACAGGTTCATTGCGGACACCCGCGCCACGATCCGCCGCGGCGGACGCCCGAGGTGGTTTGACAGTCCCTCTCGCACCAGACCATGATTCCATTAATTGAGTAGTGGAATTGAGGCGAAGCGCATGGCAGACGCATTCACTCCGGCAGGTGCAGGTGCAGGTGCAGGTGCTTCGGGCGCCTGGGCGCTGGAGGCCCGCGGACTCGGCAAGCAGTACCGGCGCGGTTGGGCACTGCGTGACTGTTCCTTCCGGCTGCCGGCCGGGCGGATCTGTGGTCTCGTGGGCCCCAACGGCGCTGGAAAGAGCACCCTGTTGGGGATGGTGACACAGCAGATACAGCCGACGCAGGGGGAACTCCGCGTCTTCGGTGTGCCCGTCGACGACCCCGCGGTGATGCCGAGGTTCGCATTCCTCGGGCAGGACAAGCCGCTGTTCAAGAGGTTCACCGTGGCGGAGACGCTGCGGCTGGGTACAGAGTTGAACCCCGGCTGGGACATGGCCGCGGCGGAGCGGATCGTCCGCTCGGGCCAGGTGCCTCTGCACGCCCGGGTCGGCACGCTCTCCGGTGGTCAGCGCACCCGCGTCGCGTTCGCACTCGCCTTCGGCAAGCGGCCCGACCTGCTGCTGCTCGACGAGCCGATGGCCGACCTCGACCCGCTGGCCCGCAACGACATGGGCGCACTGCTGATGTCGGAGGCCGCCGAGCGCGGCACCACGGTGGTGATGTCCTCCCACATGCTCTCCGAGCTGGAGGACATGTGCGACTTCCTGCTGGTCATCTCCGAGGGCAGCTTGCGGATGGCGGGTGACGCCGACGCACTGGTCCCGGCCCACGCGCTGGTGACGGGGTTGCTCACGGACGGGAACCCGGCCGATCTGCTGGCTCCCCACACGGTCATCGAGACCCGTATCCAGGGCCGGCAGTTCCACGCTCTGGTGCGGCCCAACGGCCCTCTGCCGAGCGACTGGGTGGTCGCCGCGCCCAGCCTGGAGGAAGTGCTGCTCGCGTATCTCCGCTCGCCGGACGCACCCTCGCTGTTCACCCCCGGTGCCCGTATCGAGGAAGGGATCCGCACCGCATGAGCACCACCCTGACCGAAGCCTCCCGGACCGGCCGGAAGCCCCGGATCCGTCTGCTGCACGGGCTGAACTGGCTCGTCGTGCGCCAGCACCGCGCCTCGGTGCTCGTCGTGCTCGCGCTGACGGTCCTCGGCGCGCTCTGGATCTTCTACCAGCGCGGCCAGATGCATGACGCGCTCGTGGCGGCCGGCTGGCCGGAGAAGCCCCTCGAACAGTCGATATCCTCAGGGGGGCTCATTCTCACCGTCAACGCCCTGAGCGCGCTCCCCGTGGTCCTCGCGGTCTTCCTCGGGGCCACCCTGATCTCGGCGGACCAGGAGCACGGCACCGCGCAACTGGTGACCACCCAGTCCGTGTCGCGCCGCCGCTGGCTGACCACCAAGCTCTTCTGGTGCTATCTGATGGTCCTCGTCTGCGGCGTGGTCATCTCGGCGCTCTTCACCTGGTGGTGGGAGCCCTATCGTGCCGCGTTCTCCTTCGCGTGGTACACCGGGCCGATCTTCGACAACACCGGTCCGGTACTCCCGGCGCTCTGCCTCTTCCTGACCGCGGCCGGAATCACCATCGGGATGCTGCTGCGTCGCGTCCTCATGTCCATGGTGGTCACGTTCGGCTTCGCCGTCGCCGTGGAAGTCGCCTGGGGCCTGGTGCGCGAATCCCTCGCCTCGCCGCGGTTGATCAACTACCCGTTGAACGCGAATTCCCCGGCCAAGCTCGACCAGATGTACGAGATGGATCGCTGGGTCAGCAACTCCGACGGCCAGCTCTTCGGCTGGGCCCACTGCGGCCTGGAGACCGAGGCGGCCTCCAACGCCTGCCTCAAGGAGAACGGCATCGTCGACAACGTGGTCAAGTACCTGGGGTACGACCAGATGCCGTCCATGCAGTGGACCGGGGCGGGCTTCCTGCTCCTGGGCACGATCGCCCTCACCGCGTTTACCCTGTGGTGGACCTCCCGGCGCCCTCTTTAGGGCATACCACCGCAGGTGCGTATCGTTTCGGCAGTCCCACGGGAGGTGAAGGCAGTGGTCGTGTTCCGCATCGACAGACGCAGCGGAGTGGCGACGTACCTCCAGATCGTGCGGCAGGTCGAACAGGCGCTGCGGATGGGCACTCTGAAGGAGGGGGACCGGCTGCCCACGGCCGCACAGGTCGCGGCGGACACCAAGGTCAACCCCAACACGACGCTCAAGGCGTACCGCGAGCTGGAACGCGCGGGCCTCGCCGAGGTCCGGCAGGGAGCGGGGACCTTCGTCACCCGCTCCCTCGCGCCGGCGCAGGCGGCCTCCGAATCGCCGTTGCGGGCGTCGCTGGCCGGGTGGCTGAACGAGGCACGCTCCCAGGGCCTCAGCAGCCAGGAGGTCCTCGCTCTCTTCGAGTCGGTCCACGCGGCGGTGTATCCGGGCGAGACGGACGGCTGAGCGTCCATCGCGGGTCGGGGTAGGACCATCTGGTTCGAACGTGCCCCGGGTCGCCGACTGATGTGATGGTCGCGCAGGCTGCCGGTGGCCAGGCGAGCCGCGGAAAACAATGCAAGCATGCTTGCTTGTTTATGGACCCGCTGCCATGCTCCTGGGCACACCGCCTTGCCCCGAGGGGAGCGCACCGTGCCCGATGTCGCAGCCGTGATCGACGATCTGCGCGAGGAGAGTCAGGAACTCGACCTGCTCGTACGGGGGTTGAGCGCCGGGCAGTGGGCCGCGCCGACCCCCGCCCACGGCTGGAGCATCGCGCACCAGATCGCCCATCTCACCTGGACCGACGAGGTCGCGCTGCTGGCCGCCACCGACGCCGATGCCTTCGCCGGGGAGGTGGCCAAGGCCATGAAGGCGCCCGAGTCCTTCGTCGACCGGGGTGCCGAGGAGCTGGCGGCGTCGGCGCCCGACGAGCTGCTCGCCCGGTGGCGGAACGGGCGGGCGGGGCTCGAGGCCGTGTTGCGGGATGCTCCGGCCGGGGTTCGTATCCCCTGGTACGGGCCGCCGATGAGCGTCGCATCCATGGCGACCGCCCGGATCATGGAGACCTGGGCGCACGGCCAGGACATCGCCGACGCCCTCGGGGCCGCCAGGACCCCCACCGCCCGGCTGCGGCACGTCGCCCGGATCGGGGTGCGGGCCCGCGACTACGCCTACCGGGTACGCGGCATCAAGGCGCCCGAGGAGGAGTTCCGGGTCGAACTGATGGGCCCTGGCGGGGAGTTGATCGCATTCGGGGCCGAGGGTGCACCGCAGCGCGTCACCGGGCCGCTGGTCGACTTCTGCCTTCTCGTCACCCAGCGCGCCCACCGCGACGACCTCGCCGTCCGGGCCACCGGACCCGACGCCGACCGGTGGCTCGACATCGCCCAGGCGTTCGCCGGACCCGCCGGACCGGGCCGCGCACCCCGGGGGGAGTGAGGAGTGACCGGGCAGGTCCTGCGGATCGGCAACGCCTCCGGGTTCTACGGCGACCGTTTCGACGCCGTGCGCGAGATGCTCACCGGCGGCCCCCTCGACATCCTCACCGGGGACTACCTCGCCGAGCTGACCATGCTCATCCTCGCCCGGAGCCGGCTCAAGGACCCCGCGCGCGGGTACGCCACCACCTTCCTGCGCCAGCTCGAAGAGGGCCTCGGGCTCGCCCACGAGCGAGGGGTGCGGATCGTCACCAACGCCGGCGGGCTCAACCCGGCCGGACTCGCCGACGCCGTACGGGAGCTGGCGCGGAAGGTGGGCGTGCCCGTGCGGGTCGCCCATGTGGAGGGCGACAGCCTCCCCGTACCCGAGGGGTACCTCACCGCCCACGCCTACCTCGGCGGCGCCGGAATCGCCGCCTGCCTCACCGCGGGCGCCGACGTCGTCGTCACCGGGCGGGTCACCGACGCCGCCCTCGTCACCGGGCCCGCCGCCGCCCGCTTCGGCTGGGGGCCCGACGACCACGACGCGCTCGCCGGGGCCGTCGTCGCCGGACACGTACTGGAGTGCGGCACCCAGGCCACCGGGGGGAACTACTCGTTCTTCCGCGACCACGACCTGCGGCGGCCCGGCTTCCCCGTCGCCGAGATCCACGCCGACGGCTCGTCCGTCATCACCAAGCACGACGGCACCGGCGGCGTCGTCGACCTCGGCACCGTCACCGCCCAACTGCTGTACGAGACCGGCGGCGCCCGGTACGCCGGACCCGATGTCACCGCCCGGCTCGACACCGTACGGCTGACCCAGGACGGACCCGACCGGGTACGGATCTCCGGCGTACGCGGCGAGGCCCCGCCGCCCACCCTCAAGGTCGGCCTGAACCGGCTCGGCGGCTGGCGCAACGAGGTCGTCTTCGTCCTCACCGGGCTCGACATCGAGGCCAAGGCACGGCTGGTGCGGGACCAGTTCGCGGATGCGCTCGCCCGCTCCGGCGCCGAACCCGAGGAGGTGCGGTGGGAGCTGTCCCGGACCGACCGGGCCGACGCCGGCACCGAGGAGAGCGCGAGCGCGCTGCTCCGGCTCGTTGTCCGCGACCAGGATCCGGAGGCCGTCGGACGCGCGGTCTCCGGCGTCGCCGTCGAGCTGGCGCTCGGCAGCTACCCGGGCTTCCATGTCACCGCCCCGCCCGGAAAGGGCGCACCGTACGGGGTGTTCGAGGCGCGGTACGTACCGGCCGGCGAGGTCCCGCACATCGCCGTGCTCCCCGACGGGCGGCGACTGAGTCCGACACCTCACGCGACGACGCAGCCGCTCCGGGACGCCGAGGAACCGCCGCTGCCCGCACCCCTGCCGGACCCCGGCCCCACCCGGCCCGCCCCGCTCGGCCGGATCGCGGGCGCCCGCAGCGGCGACAAGGGCGGCGACGCCAACGTGGGCGTGTGGGCCGTCGACGACGACGCCTGGCGGTGGCTGGCCCACGAGCTGACCGTCGAACGGTTCCGGGAGCTGCTGCCGGAGACCGCCGCCCTCACCGTCGTACGCCACCTCCTGCCGAACCTGCGCGCGCTGAACTTCACCGTCCACGGGCTGCTCGGCGAGGGCGTCGCCGCCCAGCACCGGTTCGACCCGCAGGCCAAGGCGGTGGGGGAGTGGCTGCGCTCCCGGCACCTGCCCATTCCCGTATCGCTGCTGGAGACCGTCCACGCACCGGAGGCGCACGCATGACCGTCCTGCCCACCGCGCTCGACACCGCGAGCCCCGAATACGCCGCGAACCGCACGGTCATGCTCGCGAAACTCGACGAACTGGCAGCCGAACACACCAAGGCGCAGGCCGGCGGCGGGGACAAGTACGTCGCACGGCACCGCTCGCGCGGCAAGCTCCTGGCCCGTGAGCGGATCGAGCTGCTGATCGACGAGGACACCCCGTTCCTGGAACTCTCGCCGCTCGCCGCCTGGGGCAGCGAGGCCCCCGGGTACACAGTCGGCGCCTCGCTCGTCACCGGGATCGGAGTGGTGTCGGGCGTCGAGTGCCTGATCACCGCCAACGACCCGACCGTACGCGGCGGCGCCTCCAACCCCTGGACCCTGAAGAAGGCCCTGCGGGCGAACGAGATCGCCTTCGCCAACCGACTGCCCTGCGTCAGTCTCGTCGAGTCGGGCGGCGCCGACCTCCCCTCGCAGAAGGAGATCTTCATCCCCGGCGGGGCGCTGTTCCGCGACATCACCCGGCTGTCCGCGGCCGGCATCCCGACCGTGGCCGTCGTCTTCGGGAACTCGACCGCCGGTGGGGCGTACGTCCCCGGCATGTCCGACCACACCGTCATGATCAAGGAACGGTCCAAGGTCTTCCTCGGCGGACCGCCCCTGGTGAAGATGGCGACCGGTGAGGAGAGCGACGACGAATCGCTCGGCGGCGCCGAGATGCACGCCCGCACCTCCGGTCTCGCCGACCACTTCGCCATCGACGAACAGGACGCGCTGCGCCGGGCCCGCCGGATCGTCGCCCGCCTCAACTGGCGCAAGGCACACGCCGATACGGGCCCCGCACAGCCGCCGAAGTACGACGAGGACGAGCTGATCGGCATCGTGCCCGGCGACCTGAAGGTGCCTTTCGACCCCTGCGAGGTCATCGCCCGGCTCGTCGACGGCTCCGACTTCGACGCGTTCAAACCGCTGTACGGGACCAGCCTGGTGACCGGCTGGGCGAGGCTCCACGGCTATCCCGTCGGCATCCTCGCCAACGCGCAAGGGGTGCTGTTCAGCGAGGAGTCGCAGAAGGCCGCCCAGTTCATCCAGCTCGCCAACCAGCGCGACATCCCGCTGCTCTTCCTCCACAACACCACCGGCTACATGGTCGGCAAGGAGTACGAGCAGGGCGGCATCATCAAGCACGGCGCGATGATGATCAACGCGGTGTCGAACTCGAAGGTCCCGCACCTGTCCGTGCTGATGGGCGCCTCGTACGGAGCCGGGCACTACGGCATGTGCGGCCGGGCGTACGACCCGCGCTTCCTTTTCGCCTGGCCCAGCAGCAAGTCCGCCGTCATGGGTCCGCAGCAGCTCGCCGGGGTGCTCTCCATCGTCGCCCGCGCCTCCGCCGTCGCCAAGGGCCGGCCCTACGACGACGAGGCCGACGCCGGGCTGCGGGAGATGGTCGAGCAGCAGATCGAGTCCGAGTCGCTGCCGATGTTCCTGTCCGGGCGGCTGTACGACGACGGGGTCATCGACCCGCGCGACACCAGGACCGTCCTCGGGATGTGCCTGTCCGCGATCCACACCGCCCCGGTCGAAGGCGCCCGCGGCGGCTTCGGAATCTTCCGGATGTGAGGCGAGGGATGACGGAGATGATCTCCACACTGCTTGTCGCCAACCGGGGCGAGATCGCCTGCCGGATCTTCCGCACCTGCCGTGCGCTCGGCATCGCCACCGTCGCGGTGTACTCCGACGCGGACGCCGACGCGCTCCACGTACGGGAGGCCGACATCGCCGTACGGCTGCCCGGCGCCGCCCCGGCCGACACCTATCTCCGCGGCGACCTCGTCGTACGCGCCGCGCACGCGGCGGGCGCCGACGCCGTCCACCCCGGCTACGGCTTCCTCTCCGAGAACGCCGGATTCGCCCGCGCCGTGCAGGACGCCGGCCTCGTCTGGGTCGGCCCGCCGGTCAAGGCCATCGAGCTGATGGCGTCCAAGACCCGCGCCAAGGAACTGATGGCCGCCGCCGGGGTGCCGCTGCTCGCTCCCGTCGACCCGGAACGGGCCACCGCCGACGACCTGCCGCTGCTGCTCAAGGCGGCGGCGGGCGGCGGCGGGCGCGGGATGCGGGTCGTACGCGAACTCGCCGATCTGCCGGCCGAGGTGACGGCGGCCACGGCCGAGGCGACCGCCGCGTTCGGGGACGGCGAGGTCTTCGCCGAGCCGTACGTGGAACGCGGCCGGCACGTCGAGGTCCAGGTCATGGCCGACGGGCACGGCGGGGTCTGGGCGCTCGGCACCCGCGACTGCTCCCTCCAGCGACGCCACCAGAAGGTCGTCGAGGAAGCCCCCGCACCCGGTCTCGACGACGCACTGCGGACCCGGCTGCACGACGCCGCCGTGGCCGCCGCACAGGCCGTCGGCTACCGGGGCGCGGGCACCGTCGAATTCCTCCTCGCCGCCGACGGGCGCCCGTACTTCCTGGAGATGAACACCCGCCTCCAGGTCGAACACCCCGTCACCGAAACGGTCTTCGGACTCGACCTCGTCGCCCTCCAGCTCCGCATCGCCGAAGGCGAACCGCTGCCCGCCACTGCACCCCCCGCACCGCACGGCCACGCCGTCGAGGCCCGCCTCTACGCCGAAGACCCCGCCCGCGACTGGCAGCCGCAGACCGGAGCACTGCACACGCTCCACATACCCGAGGAACCCGGACTGCGCCTGGACACCGGCTACACCGGCGGCGACACCATCGGCGTGCACTACGACCCCATGCTCGCCAAGGTCGTCGCCCACGCCCCCACCCGCACCGAAGCCGTACGCCTCCTCGCCCGCGCCCTGGAACGCGCCCGCATCCACGGCCCGGTCACCAACCGCGACCTGCTCGTACGGTCCCTGCGCCACCCCGACTTCCTCGCCGCCCGCCTCGACACCGGCTTCTACGACCGCCACCTGGACACCCTCACCCCGTCCCCGGACGAGGCCGCATCACGCCTCGCCGCCCTGGCTGCCGCGCTCGCCGACGCCGCCGCCCGGCAGCACGGCCCCGGACCGGGCACCGTCCGCCTCGGCGCCTGGCGCAACATCTCCTCGCAGCCCCGGACCAAGCGCTACCGCGCCGAACCCGACGGCACCGAACACGAGGCCGCCTACCGCACCACCCGCACCGGCCCCGTCCCCGGGACCGGAGAACGCGTCGTCGCCGCCGGGCCCGACCGCGTCACCCTCGAAACCGGCGGCGTCACCCGGCACTTCGACATCGCCGTCCACGGCGACAAGGTGTACGTGGACACCGCCACCGGCTCGTACACCTTCACCGCCCTGCCCCGCTTCACCGACCCCACCGACCGGGCCGAACCCGGCTCCCTGCTCGCCCCCATGCCCGGCACCGTCGTCCGCGTCGCCGACGGCCTCACCGCCGGGATGGCGGTCACGGCCGGACAGCCCCTGATCTGGCTGGAGGCGATGAAGATGGAACACCGCATGCTCGCCCCCGCCTCCGGCACCCTCACCGCGCTCCATGCCGCACCCGGCCTCCAGGTGGAGGTCGGCGCCCTGCTCGCCGTAGTGCACGACGTACAGGAGGAACCGAAGCAATGAGCACCGTCCTCGAAACCGAAGAGCACCAGGCCCTGCGCGCCGCCGTCGCCGCACTCGGAAAGCGCTACGGACGCGACTACATGACCTCCGTCGTCCGCGACGGCGCCCACCCGCGCGAACTGTGGACCGAGGCCGCCAGGCTCGGCTACCTCGGCGTGAACCTCCCCGAGGAGTACGGCGGCGGAGGCGGCGGCATGGCCGAACTCTCCATAGTCCTGGAGGAGTTGGGGGCCGCCGGCAGTCCGCTGCTCATGATGGTGGTCTCCCCGGCGATCTGCGGCACCGTCATCGCCCGCTTCGGCACCGACAGCCAGAAACAGCAGTGGCTCCCCGGCCTCGCCGACGGCAGCCTCACCATGGCCTTCGGCATCACCGAACCCGACGCCGGATCCAACTCCCACCGCATCACCACCACCGCCCGCAAGGACGGCGACGACTGGCTGCTCACCGGCCGCAAGGTCTTCGTCTCCGGCGTCGACATCGCCGACGCCACCCTCATCGTCGGCCGCACCGAGGACGCCAGGTCCGGCAGGCTCAAGCCCTGCCTCTTCATCGTCCCCCGCGACGCCCCGGGCTTCGGCCGCTCGCAGATCGACATGGAACTCCAGGCCCCGGAGAAGCAGTTCGAGCTGGTCCTCGACGACGTACGGCTGCCCGCCGACGCCCTGGTCGGAGGGGGAGAGGACGCCGGACTCCTCCAGCTCTTCGCCGGGCTCAACCCCGAACGCATCATGACCGCCGCGTTCGGCATCGGCATGGGCCGCTACGCCCTCGACCGCGCCGTGGACTACGCGAAGACCCGCCAGGTGTGGAAGGAACCCATCGGTTCCCACCAGGCCATCGCCCACCCCCTCGCCCAGGCCCACATCGAACTGGAACTGGCCCGGCTGATGATGCAGAAGGCCGCCCTGCTCTACGACGACGGCGACGACATCGGCGCGGGCGAGGCCGCCAACATGGCGAAGTACGCGGCCGGCGAAGCCTGCGTCAAGGCCGTCGACCAGGCCGTGCACACCCTCGGCGGCAACGGCCTCACCCGCGAGTACGGCCTCGCGTCCCTGATCACCGCCGCCCGCGTCGCCCGGATCGCCCCCGTCAGCCGGGAAATGATCCTGAACTACGTCTCCCACCAGTCCCTGGGGCTGCCCAAGTCGTACTGACGCGTGCCCACGCGGAACCGCCCGGGCTCGAAAGACAGGACCCGCACATGACGTCGCCGCTCGCCGCCCCCGTCCACGACCGGGGCATCACCACCCTCACCCTCGACTCGCCGGCCAACCGCAACGCACTCTCCGCACGGCTGGTCGGCGCACTGTCCACCGCCCTGGAGGCGTGCGCGGCCGACGACGCCGTACGGGCCGTCGTCCTCACCCACACCGGCAACACCTTCTGCGCGGGCGCCGACCTCGCCGCACCGCCCGACCCGCACGCCCTCGTCGCCCTGATGCGGCAGATCGTCGCCCTGCCCAAGCCCGTCGTCGCCCGGGTCACCGGACACGTACGGGCGGGCGGCCTCGGCCTGCTCGGCGCCTGCGACATCTCCGCGGCCGGCCCCGAAGCCTCCTTCGCGCTCACCGAATCCCGGCTCGGCCTCGCCCCCGCCGTCATCTCCCTGCCGCTGCTGCCCCGCACCGACCCGCGCGCCGCCGCTCGCTACTACCTCACCGGAGAACGCTTCGACGCTGCCGAAGCCGCCCGCATCGGCCTGATCACACTCGCCGCCGAGGAGGTGGACAAGGGCCTCGTCCCCGTCCTGGACGGGCTGCGCAAGGCGTCACCTCAGGGGCTGGCGGCATCGAAGGAGCTGGTCACGGCTACTGTGCTGGAAAGCTTCGACCAGCACGCCGAAGACCTCATCGCCCGCTCGGCAGCCCTCTTCGCCTCCGCCGAGGCCCGGGAAGGAATGACGGCCTTCCTCGAACGACGGGACCCCGCATGGGAGTTGTGACGCCCCCCACCGACCGGACCCCCAAGCAGGACCGTAGCCGGGCCACCCGTCGCCGGCTTCTCGAAGCCGCCGTCGCCTGCCTCGCCGAACACGGCTGGGCGGGCTCCACGGTCTCCGTCGTCGCCGAACGCGCGGGCGTCTCGCGCGGCGCCGCCCAGCACCACTTCCCGACTCGCGAGGACCTGTTCACCGCGGCCGTCGAATACGTCGCCGAGGAACGCTCCGCCGCCCTGCGCGCCCTGCCCGTCCAGGGCCGAATGGCCGTCGTCGCCGCCCTCGTCGACCTCTACACGGGCCCGCTCTTCCGCGCGGCACTCCAGCTCTGGGTCGCCGCGTCCAACGAGGAACAACTCCGCCCCCGCGTCACCGAACTCGAAGCCCGCGTCGGCCGAGAGACCCACCGCATCGCCGTCGAACTCCTCGCCGCCGACGAGACGCGGCCCGGCGTACGCGAAACCGTCCAGGGCCTCCTGGACATGGCCCGCGGCCTCGGTCTGGCCAACGTACTCACCGACGACACCGCCCGGCGCCGACGGGTCGTGACGCAGTGGGCGGCACTGCTGGACGACGCACTCGGCTGAGCCCGACAGTCCGAGCCCGACAGTCCGATTCCGCGTCCGGGACCGGGACCGGCCCCCGGTCGGCCAGGACCCCGGCCGGACCCGGACCTCACGCCACGGGGCCAGGCCGGCCGGTCTCAGTTCCGCAGGTCCGTGATCTGCTCGTACCCCTCGATCTCCCGGGGATCACGCGCCCCGGGCCCGACATACCGCGCCGAAGGCCGCACCAGGCGCCCCGTCCGCTTCTGCTCCAGGATGTGCGCCGACCAGCCCGCCGTACGCGCGCACGAGAACATCGACGTGAACATGTGCGCCGGAACCTCCGCGAAGTCCAGCATGATCGCCGCCCAGAACTCCACGTTCGTCGCCAGCACCCGGTCCGGGCGCCGCGCGTGCAGCTCCTCCAGCGCGGCCTTCTCCAGCGCCAGCGCCACCTCGAAGCGCGGCGCACCCAACTCCTCGGCCGTACGCCGCAGAACGCGCGCCCGGGGGTCCTCCGCCCGGTAGACCCGGTGCCCGAATCCCATCAGCCGCTCACCCTTGTCCAGGGCTTTGCGCACGTACGCGGTGGCGTCCCCGGTGCGCTCGATCTCCTCGATCATGCCGAGGACCCGGGACGGCGCACCCCCGTGCAGCGGCCCCGACATCGCGCCCACCGCGCCCGACAGCGCCGCCGCCACATCGGCGCCGGTCGACGCGATGACACGGGCCGTGAACGTGGACGCGTTCATTCCGTGCTCGGCGGCCGACGTCCAGTACGCGTCGACGGCCTTGACGTGCCGGGGATCCGGCTCGCCGCGCCAGCGGATCATGAACCTTTCGACCACGGACTGCGCCTTGTCGATCTCGCTCTGCGGAACCATCGGCAGCCCCTGCCCGCGCGCCGACTGGGCGACGTAGGACAGCGCCATCACCGCGGCCCGCGCCAGATCGTTGCGCGCCCTCGCCTCGTCGATGTCGAGCAGCGGCCGGAGGCCCCAGACGGGAGCGAGCATCGCCAGCGCGGACTGCACATCGACCCGGATGTCACCCGAGTGCACCGGGATCGGGAACGGCTCGGCGGGCGGCAGACCGGGGTTGAAGGCCCCGTCGACCAGCAGACCCCAGACATTTCCGAACGACACACGGCCGACGAGATCCTCGATGTCGACGCCCCGGTAACGGAGCGAACCGCCTTCCTTGTCCGGTTCGGCGATCTCCGTCTCGAACGCGACGACTCCCTCTAGTCCCGGTACGAAGTCGGACATGGCGGCTCCCTCGGTCGGCGGCTGCACGGAGGCCACAGTGGCCTGCCCCAAGTATTGGCGGGTTCCCACGACGCGGGGAAGCGTGACATCCGGCACAGCTTCCCCATTCACCGGTGACGGATCGACGGCCCTCCTTGACGGGCGGACTCGGCCGCTGCGGCAGGATGACCCCGTGCCCACCGCAGATTCCTCCTCCGATTCCACCACCGATCCGGCCGCGATGCGCGAGCAGTACCGTTCCGAGGGCTTCACCGAGGACACGCTGGCCGCCGACCCGATCCAGCAGTTCGCCCACTGGTTCCGGCAGGTCGCCGCGGGCGGGGTGCTGTACGAGCCCAACGCCATGGTGGTCTCCACCGCCACTCCCGAGGGCCGCCCGTCCTCACGCACGGTGCTGCTGAAGAAGTACGACGAACGCGGCTTCGTCTTCTTCACCAACTACGAGTCCCGCAAGGGCCGCGAACTGGCCGCCAATCCCTACGTCTCGCTGCTCTTTCCCTGGCATCCGATGGCCCGCCAGGTCATCATCACCGGCCGGGCGTCCCGCGTCGGCCGCGAGGAAACGGTCGCCTACTTCCGCACCCGCCCGCACGGCTCCCAGCTCGGCGCCTGGGCGAGCGCCCAGTCGTCGGTGATCGGCTCCCGCGACGAGCTGATCCGGCGCTACGAGGAACTGGCCGCCCGCTACCCCGAGGGCGAACACATCCCCGCGCCCCCGCACTGGGGCGGCTTCCGGGTCGTCCCCGACACGATCGAGTTCTGGCAGGGCCACGAGAACCGGCTGCACGACCGTCTGAGGTACGTACGCGAGGGCGAGAACTGGCGCGTCGAGCGCCTGTGCCCGTAGCGAACCGGTTCGGACACGCAGAAACCCGCAGGCTCTGGTCCCTCCTTGCGGAGGAGCCGGCCGGACTTACCGGCGAGCCTGCGGGTCGGTGACTGCTTGGAATTGGCCGATGACCGGCCTGCACTGCAAAGAGCGCGACAACGGGCGTCAGCCCGCAGTCACCTCACGAGTCCGAGAAGAAATCACTTCCGGAACACCTCCTTTCTTCGCTGGCAGCAGCCTAGGAAGGGGCGGGGGCTGACACAACCCATTTATTTTCTCAGCGCCGGTAGAAGATCCGGTCCCGGTACTCGGTCATGACGCGCCCGTTCCACTCGTGGCCGCCGTCGACGTTCCCCGACCGCAGCATCGGCGGCTCGATCCCGCGCGCCACGAGCTGCTCCGCCGCGGCGGCCGTCATCGCCTGCATCACCGCGCTGGTGACCACCGTCGACGCGGGTCCGAACGGTGCCTCGATCCCCTCGGTGGTCAGTTCCGCGTCGCCGATGGAGATCTTGCTGTCGAGCACGATGTCGCAGTGGTCCCGCAGGAAGCCGCCCGAGATGTGCCGGGACCGGGTGCCCTCCGCGTACGCGACCGAGGTGACGCCGATGACCTTCAGGCCGAGCGCGCGCGCGTTCATCGCCATCTCCACCGGCAGCGCGTTGCGCCCGGAGAGCGAGATGATCACGAGGACGTCGCCCGCCTCGGCGGGGCTGGAGTCGAGGACCGCGCTCGCCAGTCCGTCGACCCGTTCCAGCGCCGAGCCGAGGGTCGCGGGCATGACGTCGACACCGACCGTTCCCGGGACGGCCAGCAGGTTCATCAGGGCGAGTCCGCCCGCCCGGTAGACGACGTCCTGCGCGGCGAGCGAGGAGTGCCCGGCGCCGAAGGCGAAGAGCCGGCCGCCCGCGGCGACCGTGTCGGCGATCGCGGCACCGGCGGCCGCGATGTTGCCGGACTCCTCGTCGCGTACGCGTTCCAGCAGGCCGATCGCTGCATCGAAGAACTGACCGGCCAGCTTGCTGTCGCTCATCGAGGAGGCCCTTTCCGGCGGTGAGAATGATCCGTGGGGTGTCCGTGCCGCGGATCACGTTGCGGTCTGGACCAGTGACCTGTCAATACCGTCCACGCCGCTCCGCTGCACGGTGTTCGGTCGGCGCGGCACGGTTGTCAGCGGTATGCGTCAGAATTGGGTCAGGGCCAGCGCAAAGACGTTTTTCATGTCACAGCATCGAGGGGCACGAATGTCCGGACTGATCGACACCACGGAGATGTACCTCCGCACCATCCTCGAACTCGAAGAGGAAGGCGTGGTCCCCATGCGCGCCCGGATCGCGGAACGGCTGGACCAGAGCGGTCCGACGGTCAGCCAGACGGTGGCGCGCATGGAGCGCGACGGCCTGGTGCAGGTCGCGGGCGACCGCCACCTGGAGCTGACCGGCGAGGGGCGCCGCCTCGCGACCCGCGTCATGCGCAAGCACCGGCTCGCCGAGTGCCTGCTCGTCGACGTGATCGGCCTGGAGTGGGAGCAGGTGCACGCCGAGGCATGCCGCTGGGAGCATGTGATGAGCGAGGCCGTGGAGCGGCGGGTGCTGGAGCTGCTGCGCCACCCGACGGAGTCGCCGTACGGGAACCCGATCCCGGGCCTGGAAGAGCTGGGCGAGAAGGCCGAGGCCGACCCGTTCCTCGACGAGGGCATGGTGAGCCTGTCGGAGCTCGACCCGGGCGCCGAGGGCAAGACCGTGGTCGTGCGCCGGATCGGTGAGCCGATCCAGACGGACGCCCAGCTGATGTACACGCTGCGGCGGGCGGGTGTGCAGCCCGGTTCCGTGGTCAGCGTGACCCAGTCGCCCGGCGGGGTGCTGGTCGGCAGCAGTGGCGAGGCGGCGGAGCTGGACGCCGAGGTCGCCTCGCATGTGTTCGTGGCCAAGCGCTGACGGGTTCGTGGCCGCGGACGGACGCTGAAGCGTGACGTCCGCTTCCCTTTTTTCCGTCCGGAACCGCAGCGCTCGGACGGATCGCGTGCCAGGCTGTGGCTGAGGCATACCTGAGAGTGTCGGCCACCTGACCGTGCGGGTCGGGGAGGGAGCAGGCGCATGCGCCCGAGGTACTTGCTCGTTCGGCATGTTCGGTTCGTTCCGTACGTTACGCACGTCGGGGTTTCGCACGTCGGGGTTTCGCACGTCAGGGTTGCGCGCGTCCGGGTTGCGCACGCAGAGGGCCCCGGCGCCTTGCGGCGCCGGGGCCTGTCCTCCCCTGTTCCGACCCGGAGCCCCGAGCTCTCAAGGTCGGTTCCCGCGGGCCCTCATCCCCGAGTGGCCCGCCTCCCGGTGAAGATCTCCCCTCCGCAGCCGGGGTCAATCCTTGGCGCTGGTCACTCGAACGAGGGGTGTTGGATGGCGGAACCCGGTTTTCGAATAAAGGTTCGATAGTCTGCGGGAGTGCGACCACGCGGTGATCGAACGGGATCAAGCGATGATCGAGGACCAGAAGGGGGTGCCAGGACATATGGTGCGGCGCATCGATGTGACCGGGACCGGCGGCGTACGCCTCGCTGCCTGGGAGTTCGCCGACCCGCCCAAGGGGCGCACGGAGGGTGAGAGCGCCCCCGGGGTCTTACTGCTCCACGGCTTGATGGGCCGGGCCGCGCACTGGGCCCCGACCACCCGCTGGCTCGCCGAGCGGTACCGTGCCGTCGGTCTCGACCAGCGCGGGCACGGCCGCAGCGAGAGGCTGGCCGAAGGCCCGTACACCCGTGAGGCGTACGTCTGCGACGTCGAGGCGGCGATCGAACAGCTCGGCCTCGCCCCCGTCACCCTCGTCGGCCATGCCATGGGAGCGCTCACCGCCTGGCAACTCGCCGCGAAGCGCCCCGATCTCGTCCGGGCGCTGGTCATCTGCGACATGCGGGCCTCCGCCCTCGGCGCGGCCTCGCAGCGGGAGTGGGAGGACTGGTTCACGTCCTGGCCGGTGCCGTTCGCGACGCTCTCCGACGTACGCAAGTGGTTCGGCGAGGACGACCCCTGGGTGGAGCGGCCCAACCCGGCCCGCGGCGAGTTCTTCGCCGAGCTGATGGCCGAGCGGGCCGATGGCTGGCGCCCCGTCTTCTCCCGCCGCCAGATGCTCCAGTCCCGCGCGACCTGGGTGTTCGACGCGCACTGGGAGGAGCTGGCACAGGTCCGGTGCCCGGCCCTGGTGCTCCGCGGCCTCGACGGCGAGCTGGGCCGGGCGGAGGCCCAGGAGATGGTCCGCGTCCTGCCGCGCGGGCAGTACGCGGAGGTGGCCGACGCCGGTCACCTCGTCCACTACGACCAGCCGGAGGGCTGGCGCGCGGCGGTCGAACCCTTCCTGGAACAGTTCGCCGAGGACCCGCAGGACGAACGCGAACCCGTATCGCCGTAAGCGATCGCGCGCCGGTATCCGCGTAACCGGTATTCGCGGAAGCGGCCGCGCCGGCGTATCCCCGTAAGCGGCCGCGCGCCCGTATCCCGTAAGAGGGGCACGAATCCCCCCGCTCCTCTCAGCCCTTGCTGACCGCCGCCAGGATCTCCGGGAGCCGGTTCGCCGTGCGGGGAGCGGCGAGCCGTAGCCCCGCCCAGGTGATCAGCGCCCCGTACCCGGCCCCCGCGGGCAGCAGCAGCCACAGCCACTGATCCATACCGGCGACACGCAGCCAGATCGTCACCGCGATCACCGGAGCGCAGAGCACCGCCGCCGAGACCATGCCACCGAAGATCGAGATCCAGGCGAGCCCGGCCTGCCCCGGTGCCACGTTCTTGAACGCCCCGTCCTGCGGGATCGAGTACGGGAAGGCCGCCGACGCCACCGCCCCCGTCGCCAGCATCGCGCCCAGCAGCGCGAGTGAGAGGCCCATGACCCCCGGCAGCGCGCCCCAGTCGCCGAGCACCGCCGCCGTCGCCACCGTCACCAGGACCGTGTACGGCAGCGTGATCAGCAGCAACGCCAGCGCCCGCGCACGCAGTTCGAGGTACGCGTCCCGGGTGGAGGAGATCGTCAGCGTCACCATCCAGAACGCGGACGTGTCCTGCCCGAACTGGTTGTACATCTGCATGCCGAGCATCCCGGCGGCGAAGCAGGCGAAGTAGAGCGAACCGGTGCCCTGCAACGCGTTGACCATCGGCAGGATCAGCCCGATCGCCAGCGCCGTGACCCAGGAGGCCTTGGTCTTCGGGTCGCGTGCGATGTACCGCAGGCTGCGCTCCAGCACCGGACCCGTACGCCCCGCGGGCAGCAGCGCGGCGAGCCCGGAGCCGCTCCTGCCGGATTTCTCGCGGGCCGGCCCGGCGGCGGCGAGGGTCGACCCGTCCGGGGCCGTCATCAGCTTCACCAGACTCCGCTGCCACAGCCACAACAGCGCGAACAGCGCCGCCACGGACAGCAGCAGCTGTACGGCCGCCTGCCCGTACGAGCCCTGCGACGCCGCGTCCACGGACCCGATCGCCGAGGCGGGCGGCAGCCAGCGCAGCACGTCCCCGACCGGATCGAGCGCGGCGAGGCCGCCCGCCCGGCCGAGCCGCTGTGCACCGAAGTTGACGACCTGGAAGCCCACCGCGATCACGAGCCCGCTGAGCACCGCGAGATCGCGGCCCTTGCGTGAGGTCAGCAGCCGGGTGTTGGCCGTGGCCACGGCCCGTGTCAGCGCCACGCACAGCAGAAGTGTGAGCGGCGCGGCCACCACGGCGAACGCCGCACCCGCCGTGCCGTGCGCCACCGCGAACACCGAACCGGCCGCCAGGCAGAGCGTGAACAGCGGACCGATCCCGACGAGCGACGCCACCAGCAGCGCCGTGATCAGCGGGCGCGGCCGCAACGGCAGCATCACCAGACGGCTCGGGTCGAGGGTCTCGTCACCGCTGGGGAAGAACAGCGGCATCACGGTCCAGCCGACCGCCAGCACCCCGGTCAGCAGGACGACGAGGGAACCGGCGTGGGCGTGCCCGCGCAGCGCGATCAGTCCGATCAGCTGGCCCGCCGCGATCAGCAGGGCGAAGACGACGGAGGTGATGTAAGCGGCCCGGCGGCCCGTCGACTGCCGCAGCCCGTTGCGCAGCAGGGTCAGCTTGAGCCGTACGAAGACGGGGACGAGTCCCTCGCCGCCGCCGCGCGTGGTGTCCCGGCCGGGGGCGGCGCCCACGGGGGTGTCGAGCACGCTCATCGGTTGCCGCCCAGCCAGTCCAGGGATTCGCCGGTGGTCCGGGAGCCCGCGCCGACGAGTTCGAGGAAGGCGTTCTGCAGCGAGGACGCCTCACCGCGTACCTGCTCCAGGGTGCCCTGGGCCCGGATCGTGCCGGCTGCCATGACGGCCACCCAGTCGCAGAGGGACTCCACCAGCTCCATCACGTGGCTGGAGAAGACGACGGTCGCCCCGGAGCGGGTGTACCGCTCGAGAACCTCGCGGATGGTCTGCGCCGACACCGGGTCGACGCCCTCGAACGGCTCGTCCAGGAAGAGCACTTCGGGGTTGTGCAGCAGTGCTGCCGCGAGCCCGATCTTCTTCCGCATGCCGGTCGAGTAGTCGACGACCAGCTTGTGCTGGGCGCCCGCCAGGTCGAGCACATCGAGGAGCTGGGTGGCGCGTTTGTCGACCTCGGCGCCCGGCAGTCCGCGCAATCTGCCGGTGTACGCGAGGAGTTCGCGTCCCGAGAGGCGTTCGAAGAGCCGCAGCCCCTCCGGGAGCACACCGATCCTGGATTTCACCTCGACCGGATCGCGCCACACATCATGGCCGCCGACCTCGATCAGCCCCTGGTCGGGGCGGAGCAGTCCGGTGACCATCGACAGCGTGGTGGTCTTGCCCGCGCCGTTGGGTCCCACCAGACCGATGAACTTGCCCGCGGGCAGCTCCAGATCGATCCCGGCGACCGCGGTCTGCTCCCCGAACCGCTTCCACAGCCCCTGTACGCGAACGGCGGGCGGCGCCGTCCGCGCGTCGCCCGCCTCTTCCGCGGTCCCGATCTGTGCCGTTCTGTCCGTCTCTGTCCGGTCCTGCATGATGTGTGCTGCCTTTCGGTGTCCCCGTGTATCGGGACCACCCTACGAAAGGGCGCTCTACGAAAGGCGCTCCCGGGCATCGGCCGATTCCCGCGCGCAGGCGTAGGCGAGCGGGCTGATGAGCTCCTCCGCGTCCGGCAGCCACCGGTTGGCGTGGGTGGGCCGCCGGGCCCACTGCACCGCCCCGAGCCCGCCGACCCGGGTCGGCGGCCCCATCACGTAGTGGCCTTCACCGCGGCCGACGAGGCCGACCGAGGCGGCCCGCCAGCCCAACTTCCGTACGAGATCGTCCACCTTGGCCGCCGCGCCCGGCAGGACGAAGAAGTACATCCGCCGGTCGGGGGTGCGGGTGACGGGCCCGAGCGGCAGTCTCATCCGCTCCATCCGGGCCAGCGCCAGGAACCCGGCGGACTCCGGTACCTCGATCGCGTCGAATGCGCGGCCGGTGGGCAGCAGGATCGACGCCCTCGGGTGCCTGGACCACATCCGGCGGGCCGCGGCGCCGCTGCCGGTCGCCTGCCCCGCCCAGTCGGGTCCGGCGGGATGGGCGCCGGGGGAGGCGCAGTCCGCGTCGTCGCAGGAGCACCGCTCGGCCCCCTCCGCGGCCTCCAGCCAGGTGCCGGGGCACACGTCCCAGTGCCGTTCCTCCGCGTACCGCGCGGCGGCGTCGAGCAGTTGCTCGCCCCGCTGGCGGGGAACCTGCGCGGTTTCAGTGATCACGATGGGCTCTTCGGCTCCGATGGGCTCTTCCACGCACAACACAACTACCGCCACCACCCGGGGTTACGGGCGTGGCGAGCGCGGTGACGGCGTACCGATCCGGCATACGGGGCGCACGGATGCATGGACGGGGGCGCGCGTGAGGCGGTGCCCGGCCGGGCGGGTAGCCCCTTACGGGCACCTTCGGAACGGTCGGCCTCTGTCATATGCCGACACGTATGACGCACGTATGCCGAACGTATGCCGACACGAATGACAAGGAACACGACGGACCTGACGATCACGATGAATGTGCGCATTTTCCGTGCAATTGCCGGGCAGTGATCCGCTCATCGATCACTGCGGCCTCAGGGGGAAACATGGCAGCCAGGCCTCTCGTCGCCCGCCAGCCGAACGAACGGCTCCAGGCGCTCATTCAGGAAGCCGGATGCTCCAACGCCGGCCTCGCCCGCCGCGTCAACATGGTCGGCGCGGAACGCGGGCTCGATCTGCGGTACGACAAGACCTCCGTGGCCCGCTGGCTGCGTGGACAGCAACCGCGCGGCAGGGCATCGGGAATCATCGCCGAGGCGCTCGGCCGCAAGCTCGGCCGTACGGTCACGATCGACGAGATCGGCATGGCCGACGGCAAGAATCTGGCGTCCGGCGTCGGCCTGCAGTTCGCCCCGACCGTGATCGGCGCGATCGAGCAGGTCTGTGAGCTGTGGCGCAGCGACGTCGGCCGCCGCGACTTCCTGTCCGGTTCGACGGTCGCCTCCTCGGCGCTGGTCGAACCCAGCCGGGACTGGCTGATCACCGGTGCCGACCCGCAGGTGGCGCGGTCCGCCGGAGCCCGCGTCGGGATGTCGGACGTCGCGGCGGTACGGGCGATGACGGCCGCGCTCGTCGACCTCGACCACCGGTTCGGCAGCGGACACGTGCGGCCGGTCCTGGTGCACTACCTGAACAGCGTGGTCTCAGGGCTGCTCTCGGGGGCGTACCGCGAATCGATCGGCCGGCAGCTGTTCGCGGCGGTCGCCCGGCTCACCGAACTCGGCGGGTACATGGCCGTCGACACGGGCCAGCCGGGTCTCGCGCAGCGCTACTACATCCAGGCACTGCGCCTGGCGCAGGCGGCGGGCGACCGGGCGTACGGCGGTTACGTCCTGGCCGCGTCGATGAGCCATCTCGCCGCGCAGCTCGGCAATCCGCGCGAGATCGCTCAGCTGGCGCGGGCCGCGCAGGAGGGCGCGCGCGGGCGGGTCACCCCGAGGGCGGAGGCGATGTTCTACGCGGCGGAGGCGCGCGGACACGCCCTGCTCGGCGACGCCCGCATCTGCCAGGCGGTGACGGGCCGGGCGCTGACGGCCATGGAGCGCGCCGAACCGGACACCGGGGACGACCCCGACTGGATCGCCCACTTCGACCACGCCTACCTCGCCGACGAGCTGGCGCACTGCCACCGCGACCTCGGTCAGGCGGAGGCGGCCGCACGCCGGGCGAAGGAGTCCCTGGACGGCCACCCGGAGTCCCGGACCCGCCGCCGAGGCATCGGCCTGGTGCTCCTCGCCACGGCTCAGGTCCAGCTGCGCGAGGTGGAGCAGGCCTGCCACACGGGCACCCGGGCGATGGAGCTGCTGGGGTCGGTGCGCTCCACCCGGGGCGCGGAGTATCTGGACGATCTGCAGCAGCGGCTGGTGCCTTACGGGGACGAGGCGGCGGTGCGGGAGTTCGGGGCGCGGCTGGAGCTCCAGGCGGCGTGACGGGGAGGCCGGACCGGGGGATCACGCCCGGGTGCCCCCTTAACTGCGTCGTGAGGGCGCTGGGTGTTACAGCTCGTGTGAAGGGGTCGTGAGTGACGACACGCGCTTGGCGAACGGCGGCAGCCACCCGATAGCGTGAGCCGACGATTCAGTAGGTATACACGTAGGAGTCCCGGTGACGCAGAGCGGACAGGGTGACGAGCAGCAGCTCCCTGCTGTACGGCCCGCGCACGAAGGTGTCGTGCTGCCCGCGGGTGGCGGTGAGCCCTGGATACCAGGGGGGCCCGCGGATCAGGCCGCCCCGGCGGGCGGCCAGCCATGGGGGCAGCCGTGGGGGCCGCAGGCGGCGCACCAGGACGCCTCGTCGCAGCCGCAGGGGCCGTACGGGCAGGGCGTCGATCAGTACGGGCAGCCGGCGCAGGCGTACGGACAGCCGGCGCAGGCGTACGGCCAGCCCCAGGCCGCCCAGCCGCTGCCCCCCCACCAGCCCCAGCAACACCACCAGCCCCAGCAGCCCCAGCAGCCGTACGCGCAGCCGTTGCCGCCCGAGGCCGTGCCCGGAATGGGCATGGGCGGGGACGCGGACGCCACGCAGTACATCGCGCCGGTGCCCCCCGGACCCGCGCCGGGCGGGCTGCCGCCGGAGAGTCCCGCCGAGGCGACCCAGTTCCTCGCCCACGGAGCCCCGCAGCCGCAGACCCAGGCGTACCAGCAGCAGCCGCCCGTGCACGGGGGCGACGCCGACGCGACCCAGTACATCCCGCCCGTCCCCGGAGCCACCCCGTACGGCATCAGGCCCGGAGCCCCCGGCGACCGGCAGCCGCCCTCCGAGTTCGACAACCTCTTCCGCAACGAGGAGCCCGCGGGCGCCACCCAGCAGATGCCCCAGTTCGATCCCGGACAGCAGCACCAAGGGGGCTACCAGCCCCCGCGGGCGCCCCACGCGTCACAGGCCCCGCAGCCGCAGTACCAGCCCGTGGACGACGGGCCGCAGGGACGGGCCGGGCAGCGCAAGAGACCGGCGCACGTCACGCTCATCGCGGCGGTCGTCGCCGGCTGCGCGGTCGTCGGCCTCGGCGCGGGTGCGCTGATGAGCGGCGGCGACGACAAGGGCAAGGACAACAAGCAGCCGGTGGCGGCAGCGAGTTCACCCGACGGTCAGCCCTCCACGCAGGCGGCGGGCGACCCGGCGAAGCCGCAGGCCGAAGCGCTCGACAAGCTCCTGGCGGACAGCAACAACAGCCGCGCCGCGGTCATCGGGGCCGTCGAGAAGACCAAGAACTGCACGGACCTGGACCAGGCCGTGACCGATCTGAAGGGCGCCGCCCAGCAGCGCCGTGACCTGGTGACCCGGCTCCAGGGGCTGAGCGTCGACAAGCTGCCGGACCACGAACGGCTCACCGCCTCCCTCACCAAGGCCTGGCAGGCGTCCGCCTCCGCCGACGAGCACTACGCCGCGTGGGCCGGCCAGGCCAAGAACGGCAAGAAGTTCTGCAAGCACGGCAAGGCCCGGACCAACTCCTCCGAGTTCCAGCAGGCCACCGTGAAGAGCGGTGAGGCGAGCACGGCGAAGCGCGAGGCGTCGGGGCTGTGGAACTCGATCGCGTCGAAGTACGGGCTGACCCGCCGGGCGGCGACCGAGCTCTGAGGACCGCGCCCCCGGGAGGTGAGGTGCCGGGGGCGCGGCCCCCGGCACCTCACCCCTTCACGCTCGCGTCCGACAGCGTCCTCGCGACATCCACGAAGCCCTTCTTGTCCGCGACGAGCCGCCCGTCCCGTACCGTCTGGAACGTCACCTTGGTGTTCACGACGCGCGGGTACGCGGACGAGCCGAGCATGTCCTTGTAGCGCCAGCGCAGCTTCGGGGTGAGGCCGCCGGTGTCGACCGGGGTGCCGTGGTTGAGCGCGGAGGTGAGTTTCCAGGCGGTGATCCGCGGGGCGTCGATCGCCTTCACGATCTCGCTCAGCGCGGTGTACGCGATCCATGTGGTCTGGACGCCCGTGTCGGCCGGGTCGATCCGGTTGTCGCCGAAGGCGTGCTCACGGATCACCTCCCGCATCCGGTCCCAGCGGGCGTCGCCCGAGTTCGGGTACCAGCCGGTGACGTACGCCCCCTCGAACGGGCTGTTCCGGCCGCCGGTGCTGTCGATCAGCGGCTGCGCGACGCTGCCGAGGACGGACGAGATCCGTACGTTCCCGTACGACGGTTCGAGCCGCCGGAAGGAGTCGAAGAACGTCTCCGTGCGGTCCCCGAGCACGGCCGTCACACAGCCGCCGTCCGCCCCCGCGGCCTGGAGCGCCTGCCCGGCGGCGGCGTCGTACGAGGTCGCCGCCTCATCCGCCCGGATGTCGACGGGCTCGGGCCGGCCGGCGTCGGTGAGACCGGTGCGCAGGAGCCAGGCCTGGCCGTCGCCGCCCAGGGTGTCGGGCCGCACCACGGACACCCGCTCGCAACTGCGGGCGAGCTGCCGGGCGTTGCCCGCGAGGAGTGCCGCCTGGCCGCCGTTGACGGGGTAGGAGGTGTAGCTGCTGAATTCCTCCTCGGAGGCCCCGTATCCGCCGATGTAGGGGATTCCGGCGGTCTCCAGCGGTGGCAGGAACGACGACCCGTGCCGGCTGTACGAGCCGACGACCGCCACCGCCTTCTCCCGGACGGCCAGCCGGGCGCAGTTCCCCGCGCCGGTCGAGGTGTCCGACTCGTCACAGGTCACGACGCGCAGCCGGTGACCGTCGAGCCCGCCGTTGTTGTTGACCCAGCGGGCGTACGCACGCGCCATGGCGGTCATGCCCGACATGTTCACCGTGTTGACCGTGTCCGGTGTTGCCGCGCCACTGGGGGCCCACGTCACCACGGTGAGGGGCTCCCTGGAGTTCCCCGAGGCCCCAGGGAGTACACCGCAGCCGGTGACGAACAAGGCCCCGGCCGCCGCCGTACTCGTGAGGAACTTGTAGGGGCGGTGTGAGGTGGGGCGGTGCCGTCCGGTCATGGGAATGAACATTTCCGCCCGCGGGGTAACGCCGCAGTGTGCTCGGTGCAACGCTCGGTGACATCCGGGTGAATTGCGGGGGCCTGCGCGGGGAGCCGGAAAGGGAACGTACGATCGACAATCGTGCAGCAAGGTTCGGAGAACACTTCCCGTCGCGGCCGTCGCTCCTCCACCATGGGCGGCATGCCGCTGAATGACATGCCCTGGTGGCGCTGGCGCAGCAACGTGCGCTCGGCGCTGCACATGCTCTCCGACCCCGTCTTCCATCACGAGTGCTGGCTGGCCGGCCGGGAAGGGTACGGCGACGTCACCGACGCCGTGTACCGCCTGGTCGAGGACACCTGGCTGGACAACTGGTCCGCCGAGAAGTACATCGGGACGATCTTCCGCGACGCCAACGAGTCCGCCCTCGTCGACGTCGCCGTGCTCCGGGTGCTGCGCATCATGCACCAGGTCGGCGCGGACGCCCCCGTCTCGGCGTATCTGGAGCACCATGGCTGGCCGGAGGCCGTACGGGCCGCCCGTGAGGCCCATGTGCTGCTCGCCACCAACGACGGCGAGGACCCGGACACCCCGCCGCGCTCCCTGGACGTGCTCCGCATCCTGACCAGGTCGGCCTGATACCGGCCCGATATGGCACGCTACGGGGATGATCGCGCCGCAGCCTGCTGAAACCGCACCGGAGCAGTACGTCCTCACTCTCTCCTGCCCGGACAAACAGGGGATCGTGCACGCCGTGTCGAGCTATCTCTTCATGACCGGCTGCAACATCGAGGACAGTCAGCAGTTCGGCGACCACGACACGGGTCTGTTCTTCATGCGGGTCCATTTCTCGGCGGACAGCCCGGTGACGGTGGAGAAGCTGCGGGCCAGCTTCGCCGCGGTCGGCGACTCCTTCCGGATGGACTGGCAGATCCACCGTTCCTCGGAGCGGATGCGGGTCGTGCTGATGGTCAGCAAGTTCGGCCACTGCCTCAACGACCTGCTGTTCCGTTCGCGGATCGGGGCGCTGCCGATCGAGATCGCCGCCGTCGTCTCCAACCACACGGACTTCGCCGAGCTCGTCGCCTCCTACGACGTCCCCTTCCGGCATATCCCGGTGACCAGGGAGACCAAGGCCGCCGCGGAGGCGGAGCTGCTGGAGCTGGTCCGCGAGGAGAACGTCGAGCTGGTCGTCCTCGCCCGCTACATGCAGGTCCTCTCCGACGATCTGTGCAAGCAGCTGAGCGGCCGGATCATCAACATCCACCACTCCTTCCTGCCGAGCTTCAAGGGCGCGAAGCCGTACCACCAGGCGCACGCCCGCGGAGTGAAGCTGATCGGTGCGACGGCGCACTATGTGACGGCCGACCTCGACGAGGGACCGATCATCGAGCAGGAGGTCGAGCGGGTGGGCCACGGCGTCACCCCGGACCAGCTGGTCGCCATCGGCCGCGACGTGGAGTGCCAGGCACTGGCGCGCGCGGTGAAGTGGCACGCGGAACGCCGCATTCTGCTCAACGGCCGCCGTACGGTGATCTTCGCGTAGCGCGGTTGCGGGGCCGGGCCGGCCGGGAGCGGCACCGGGGAAGCCGGATGGCAGAGCTCCTACAGCCTGCTCAGGGACGCCGCCGCGAACAGTACGTCGCGGATCGCCTCGCGGTCGCCCTCCTGACCGGCCGCAGCCTCCACCGGAGGCACATGTCCGGCCACCAGTTGGCAGAACTCGACGCCGTCCAGCGCGATCTGCGCCACCGCGTGGGCGGCCGAGCCGACCGCGGCGGGGGAGTCCAGCGGGATGTACCAGTCGCCGCCGCCCGTGCCCTCGATCTCCAGATGCAGCGAACGGCCCGGTGAACCCGCCGTCACCAGATGGCGGGCCGGGCCGGACAGCCCCGACCTGCGGCGATCGGCGAGGGCGGCCGGGACGAGCCGGGCCGCCAGGTCGACCATCCGGTGGAGATGGGCGGCGGACGGCGTCTCGTACGGATAGTCCACCGCATGTGCGATGTCACCGCCGTGCACCCAGCATTCGAAGGCCCGGTCCAGCAGCGCGTCGTGCATCGGAAGGGCGAAGTCGCCGTACGAGACGGAAAGTTCGGCGACGCCGCGGCCGGCGAAGGACACCGTACGGATGAGGGTGTGGCTCTGCCCGCGCCACGGTTCGTGGATCGCGCGGGTGGGCGGCCGGCGGGCCGCGGACCAGTACTTCTCGGTGCGTGCGGCGGGCGGGAGCGGCCAGTCGTCGCCCCGGCCCGTGGTGCCGTCGCCGAGCGGTACGTCGAGGCCGAGGGCGGCGGCGACCAGCCCGTCGACGGTCATGAGATGACCGATGACACCCGCGACCGTCGTCTTGCGGCTGACTTCCCTCTCGCCGTCGAACCATCTCAGCCGCAACGGGGCGTGCCACTCCGAGCCGCCTATGTCACGCAGCAGCGCGTCGAGCCGCGCGGTCTCCGCCTCGTACGGAGCGGCCCAGTCCGGTACCGGGATCCTGGCCGGACGGCGGCTCAGACAGGTGTCGATGACCCGGGAACGCAGCGTCGGATCGAGGTCCAGACTGCGGTCGGTCTGGAGCAGTCCGACCGCGTCGCGCAGCCGGAGGGCCTCGTCGGCACAGGCGGCGCACTCGGTCAGATGCGCCTCGACGGCCTCGGTCTCCTCCGCCGAGCAGGCGGCCAGCGCCCAGGCGCCGAGGAGGGCCTTGAGGACACGGTGGGGGAGCACCAGGGCCGGGGCGGCGGGCGGGTCCGAGGGGGCGGGTGAGCCCGGTGGGTCCGGTGGTGCCACGACAGATTCCGGTTCCGGTGTCGTCGGCCGCGGGGTCGGCCGCGAGGACTGGGGTTGAGGCTCGGTCGGGGGAACGGACGGCGGCAGGGGTACGGTGCCGAGGTCGAAGTCGTCCGCGGCGGCCCGCGGTCCCGGTATGCGCCGTGCGCCCCGCACCTCGTCGCCGCGTCCGCCGTCCTCGGGGCGGGCGCTTTCGCGTCCGTTCGCGTCGTCGTCGTCACTGCTCACAGCGACCGTCCGTATCCGGGTGGCGAGAACCCCTCCAGCGGGCGGGTGTGCGCGGTGGAGAGCAGCTGGAGCCCGAGCCGCAGCCGGCGGCGGGCCTCGTCCTCGGTGACCCCGAGGTCGGTCGCGGTCTGCCGGTAGTCCCGGCGCTGGACGTACGCGAGCTCCAGCGCGGCCCGCAGCGGGGCGGGCATGGACTCGACGATGTAGTCGGCGCGGGCGGCGGCGGTGGCCCGGCGCACCCGGTCCTCCAGACCGGCGGGGGAGGCGGCCCCGGAACGCTCACCCGTACCGGCCGTACCGGCCGTACCGGCCGGGAGGCTGTCCGCCTCCTCGCGCAGCCGACGCACGGACTGGCGGTGCGTGAGCCGGGCCACCCAGGATCGCATCGAGCCCTGCTTCGGGTCGTACGCGTCGGGGTTCTCCCACACGTAACCGAAGACCTCGCGGGTCACCAGGTCGGCGGCGGTCTCGTCGTCGAGCATCCGGTGGGCCTGGCTGTGCACGAGCGCGGCGAACCGGTCGTAGAGCTCGCCGAGCGCGGCCGCCTCACCGCGTGCCAGCCGCTGCTGCATCTTGCGGTCCCAGCGGGGTGGTGCGTTTCTCGCCATGCGACCCCCAGCCCTGTTCCCCTCGTCACATCGAATGTAGTCGGCGGCACCGGCCATGCACGTCCCTTTACGGCAAGTACATCCCTGAAGAGGCCGGAGATGATAGGGAATGCGCCCTCCACGGATGACGGGATCGGACCCGAATCGATCATTTCGGTCCGAACCCGGCCGCGTCTGTCGAGCGGTGCGGTGTTTCATGGCTCTGCGGCGTGGGCAGCCGCGAGGAGGAACGGAAACTTCCGGATCGTCGGAATCCCCGGAACGAGAGGCCCAGTCGCGTGACACTGAAAGTGGCCGAGACCGTGCAGGACGACTGGACGGTGCTGCGCATATGCGGCGAACTGGATCTGGTGTCGTCGCCCGTCGTGCGCCAGTCCGTCCATGAGGCGGTCGCCACCGGCCGCCACGACGTGGTGCTCGACCTCTCCGAGGTTCTGTTCTGCGATTCCAGCGGTGTCGGCGTGCTGATCGCGTCCCGCCGTCTGATGCGCTCCTGCGGGGGCCGGCTGCGGCTGATCCTCCCGGCCCGCGGCGCGGAAGAGGGCTCCCACGTCAACCGGGTGCTCGCCGCCCTCGGCGTGCGCCGGCTCTTCGACGTCTACCCCGACCGGTACGCGGCCGTCGACGACGAGGCCGAACCGCTCTCGGCGTGAGTGCGCGTAAGACCGACCGGCAATTGAGGGGCGGCGTACGCTCCCCGCATGGACAGCGCAGAGTATGAGCGCAAGGTCGCCTTCCGCTTCGCCGCCTTCGACCAGGACGGCAACGGATACATCGATCGCGCGGATTTCAGTGCCGCCGCGGCCCGTCTGCTCGCCGAATTCGGTACGACGGCCCGCTGCGACAAGGGCCAGGCGCTCTACACCGGGGCCGAAGCCCTCTGGCAGGGCATGGCGGGCATCGCGGACGTCGACGGGGACCAGCGCGTCACCCGTGAGGAGTTCGTGGGCGGAGCCGTGAAACGGCTGCGCGACAACCCCGAGCGCTTCGCGGAGATCGCCCGCCCGTTCCTGCGCGCCGCGCTCGCCGTGGCGGACCGGGACAACGAGGGCGCGGCCTCCGTACCCGCCGTGGAACGGGCGCTCCGGGTGCTGGGCGCCACCCCGCAGACGGCGGCGTTCGCGGCGCGGAGCCTGGACGCGGACCACGAGGGCAAGGTCGCCGAGGACGCGGCGGTGGCGGCGTTCGCCGACTACTTCACGGTGATCGCACCGGACGCGTAGCCGGGGCCGGGGCAGCCGGAGCAGGGCCGGTCCCGTCCGACGGTCGTCGTGCGGCGGACCGCACCGGCGACCGCCCCGTCCGGGGGCGTCTCAGGAGAACTGTTCGCGCAGCCGGTACTTGAGCACCTTCCGCAGCGCCTCGTTGCGCGGCAGCGCGGCCACCACCTCCAGCTGTTCCGGCAGCTTGTGCACAGAGAGCCCCTGCGCGCGCAGGTACCCCGTGATGTCCGGCAACGTCAGCGGGGCCGCCCCCGCCGGCTGTTCCACGACCGCGCAGACGCGTTCGCCGCGCTCCGGGTCCGGGAGCCCGATCACCGCCGCGTCGCCGACGCCCGGGTGCCGGTGCAGCAGGTCCTCTATCTCCTTGGCCGAGATGTTCTCGCCCTTGCGGATGATGATGTCCTTCAGCCGGCCGGTGAGCACCAGGTGCCCGCTCGCCTCGACATGGCCGACATCGCCGGTGATCAGGAACCCGTCCGCGTCGAAGGCCGCCGCCGTCGCCGCCGGGTCCAGATAGCCCGAGCAGACGGCCTCGCCGCGCAGCCGTACCTCGCCGTCGGTGCCGTACGGCAGTGGTTTGCCGTCCTCGTCGGTGATCCGTATCTCCATGCCCTCGGGCGGCCGGCCCTCCGTCCCGGCCAGGTGCTCCACCGTGTCGTCCGGGGCGCCCATGGTGATCATGGGGACCTCGGTCATGCCGTAGCCGTGGGTGAGCTGGACGCCCATCTCCCGCACCACCGCGTGGTAGATCTCCGGCGGCTTCGGCGCACCGCCACCCGCCAGCAGCCGCAGGGTGGGGATCAGCTTCCGCTCCGGCGCCTTGCGCTGCTCGGTCAGGAACATCGAGTAGAACGCCGTGGACCCGCCCGCGACCGTCACCCCGTGACGCCGGTAGCCCGCCAGCGCGTCCGGCATCGCGAAGTGCTCGAACAGGACCGCGGGAAACCCGTACAGCAGCAGCATCACCGCGTAGTCCGGCCCGCCGACATGGGCGAACGGGAACGCCACCGAACCGACGTCGTCGGCCGACAGGTGCAGCGCGTGGGCCAGGCACGAACCACCCGCGATCAGGCTGCGGTCGGTGTGCAGGACGCCCTTCGGGTCGGAGGTCGTTCCCGAGGTCCAGTAGATCCAGCGCACCGCCGTGCCGTCGGCGGGCGGCGGCGGCAGCACGGACGGGTCGCCGTCCGGCAGCGACTCGTACGCCTCGAAGACCAGCGGCGGCTGCTCGGCCTCCGCTGCCAGCCGCCGCGCCATCGCCGTGTGGTCGAAGCCGCGCCAGGTGCCCGGCACGGCGAAGAAGCCGGCCTTCGACTCGCGCAGCGCGAACCCCGCCTCGCGGTCCCGGTAGAACGGGATGACCGGCGACTGCACGGCCCCGATCCGGGTCAGTGCGAACGACAGCAGCACGGTCTCGATCCGGGTCGGCAGCTGCCAGGCGACGACGCCGCCGGGGCGCACGCCCATCCCCCACAGCCCGGCCGCGACCCGCTCGCCGCGGCTGCGCAGCTCGCCGAAGGTCAGCGTGCGGTCGTCCTGGATCAGGAACGGGCGGTCCGGGGTCAGGGCGGCCCGGCCTTCGACGAGCTCCCAGAAGGTGCCCGATGCGCTCAGCGCGTGTGCGGTCTCGTTCACGGCAAACCCCTCACAGCTGACGGGTAGTCAGATAGTGCCGAGAGCGTAGAGCGCTGCGCCTTGTCGGTCCAGGGGTGCGGGGCTAACCTGTGCCGAAACTGAATCTGACGAACCATCAGATACGTTCAGTGTGCGCCGAAGGGGACACCATGACGTCAGCGGAACTGCCTCGGATCGTCAGCGTCGACGACCATGTGATCGAGCCGCCGCACCTCTTCTCGACCTGGCTGCCCGCCAAGTACCGCGAGCGCGGCCCGCAGCCGCTCACCGCGGGCATCGGGGAGCTGGCGTACACGGGGGGCAAGTACGTCATCACGATGGACCCGGACGGGCCGCCCACCGACTGGTGGATCTACGAGGACCTGAAATTCCCGTACAAGCGGAACATCGCCGCCGTCGGCTTCGACCGCGACGACATGACGCTGGAGGGGATCACCCGGGCCGAGATGCGGCCCGGCTGCTGGGACCCGGCCGAGCGGCTCAAGGACATGGACCTCAACCACGTCGAGGCGAGCCTCTGCTTTCCCACTTTCCCGCGCTTCTGCGGCCAGACCTTCGCCGAGGCGCACGACAAAGAAGTCGCGCTCGCCTGCGTCCGCGCCTACAACGACTGGATGGTGGAGGAATGGTGCGGCGACAGCGGCGGCCGGCTCATTCCGCTCTGCATCATCCCGCTCTGGGACATCGGCCTGGCGGTCGCGGAGATCAAGCGGAACGCGGCGCGCGGCGTGCGGGCGGTGACCTTCTCCGAGATCCCCACCTACCTCGGGCTGCCGTCCATCCACACCGGCTACTGGGACCCGTTCTTCGCGGTCTGCCAGGAGACCGGCACGGTCGTCAACATGCACATCGGGTCCAGCTCGCAGATGCCCGCCGCCTCACCGGACGCCCCGCCCGCCGTGCAGGCCAGCCTCTCCTTCAACAACGCCATGGCCTCGATGATGGACTTCCTGTTCAGTGGAGTCCTGGTGAAGTTCCCCCGGCTGAAACTCGCCTACAGCGAGGGCCAGATGGGCTGGATCCCGTACGCCCTGGAGCGTGCCGACGACGTCTGGGAGGAGCACCGGGCCTGGGGCGGGGTGCGCGACCTGATCCCCGAGCCGCCGTCCACGTACTACTACCGGCAGATGTTCTGCTGCTTCTTCCGCGACAAGCACGGGGTCGCCTCGCTCGACGTCGTCGGCCGGGACAACGCCACCTTCGAGACCGACTACCCGCACGTCGACTCGACCTTCCCGCACACCAAGGAGGTCGCCCTCGACCACGTCAAGGGACTGGACGACGAGACCGTCTACAAACTGATGCGCGGAAACGCGATCCGGATGCTCGATCTGGACCTCGACAAGTAGGCGCGCGGCAGATCTCGGGTACCCGGAGGAAGAAGTGGATCTCGCGTACACGGAGGAAGAAGAGGAGTTCCGGGCGCGGCTGCGCGAGTGGCTGGCCGCCGTGCTCCCCGCACTGCCCGCGAAGCCCGGACCCGACGACTGGCCGGGCCGCCGCGCGTACGACACCGCCTGGCAGCGGATGCTGTACGACGCGGGCTACGCGGGCCTGCACTGGCCCGTCGACGCGGGCGGGCGCGGCGCCACTCCGACCCAGCACCTGATCTTCCTGGAGGAGACGGAGAAGGCCGGCGCCCCGTACGTCGGCGCGAACTTCGTCGGGCTGCTGCACGCCGGGCCGACGATCGCGGCCGAGGGCACCGCCGTGCAGCGGGCCCGCTGGCTGCCGCCGGTGCTGCGCGGCGACGAGATCTGGTGCCAGGGGTTCAGCGAGCCCGACGCGGGTTCGGACCTCGCCTCGCTGCGGACCCGGGCGGTGCGCGACGGCGACGACTACGTGGTGAGCGGGCAGAAGATCTGGACCTCGCACGCGGAGGTCGCCGACTGGTGCGAACTGCTGGTGCGCACGGACCCGGCGGCGCCCAAGCACCGTGGGATCAGCTGGCTCGCGATGAGGATGGACGTTCCCGGTGTCACCGTCCGCCCGCTGCGCACCCTCGCCGGGTCCACCGAGTTCGCCGAGATGTTCCTCGACGAGGTGCGGATACCGGTCACGCACCGCGTCGGCGCGGAGAACGACGGCTGGCGGGTCACCATGGTCACCCTCTCCTTCGAGCGCGGTACGGCCTTCGTCGGCGAGGTCGTCGCCTGCCGCCGCACCCTGGCCGCCCTGGCCGCCGAGGCACGGGCGAACGGCCGCTGGGACGACCCGGTCCTGCGCCGCCGGCTGGGCGGGCTGAACGCCGAATTCCGGGCACTGTGGCGGCTCACCCAGTGGAACGTCAGCGAGGCGCAGCGCAGTGGGGGAGTGCCGGGGACGGGCGGCTCGGTGTTCAAGCTGCGCTACTCGCAGGCCCGCCAGGAGCTGTACGAGGCGGCCGCCGAGGTGCTCGGCGCGGACGGCGCCGATCTGGACCGGGAATGGGTCCTGGACCGGCTCTCCTCGCTCTCGTACACCATTGCCGCGGGCACCTCGCAGATCCAGCGGAACATCGTGGCCGAGCGGATCCTCGGCCTGCCGAAGGGGCGGTGAGCGGACGGTGGACTTCCAGCTCTCGGACGACCAGCGGGCGCTGCGGACGGGGATACGGGAACTCCTCGCCGGACGCTTCGGCAGGGACCGGATGCGGGCGGCCCTCGACGGCGGTACGGGCATCGACCGGGCCCTGTGGCGGGAGCTCGGCGAAGCCGGGTTCTTCGCGCTGCGGCTGCCGGAGGCGGCGGGCGGTGTCGGGCTCGGCCTGCCCGAGTCGGTCCTCCTCTTCGAGGAGGTGGGGCGGTCGCTGCTGCCCGGACCGCTGATCGCCACCCACCTCGCCGCCGGTGCGGTGAAGGGGGCGGCACAGGGCGAGGCGGTGATCGCCGCACTGGACGCCGGGCGGCCGGTGGGGCACCTGGGCGACGCGGACGGGCTGCTCGTGCTCGGGGCCGGGTACGCAGGGTCCGGGGCCGGGCCGGGGTCGGGGTCCGGGGCCGGGTCCGGGGCCTGGGATGCCCCGGGCCCGGCCGACGGGATCCTGCGCGATGTCGTAGGGATACGGGAGGCAGCCGAGCCCGTACGGTCGCTCGACCCGTTCACACCCCTGTGGCGGGTCACGGGCCGCGTCGGCGCCGTCGCGCACCTGCCCGGCGGGGCGCTGCGCGCCGAGGGTGCCCTGCTCGCTGCCGCCGAACAGCTCGGCAGCGCCGCCCGTACGACCGAGATGGCCGTCCAACACGCCGGTGAACGTGAACAGTTCGGATCGCCGATCGGGTCCTTCCAGGCGGTCAAACACCTGTGCGCAGGGATGCTGGTCCGCACCGAACTGGCCCGCGGCGCCGTCTACGCGGCGGCCGTGACCGCGGACCGGGTCGAGATCGCGGGCGCCAAACTGCTCGCCGACGACGCGGCGGTCCGCAACGCGCGCGACTGCCTCCAGGTGCACGGCGGGATGGGCTTCACCTGGGAGGCAGACGTCCATCTGCACCTCAAGCGCGCCTGGCTGCGCTCGGGCCAGTGGCTGACGGCGGCGACGGCCGAGGAGGTACTTGCGGCCGACCTGTGCTGATCCCGGACGGGTTCCGTGCAGCTTTCCGCCGCACGGCGGCGGGGAGCCGCGCGGGGTCCGCGCGGGACAAGCGGGCCGCTGAGCCTCACGCAGCGGAGTTACGCAGTGCAGTCGGCCGACTCCGGAGCCGGGTTGTGTCCTTTGCGTGATTCGTCACGGGGTGGAGTCGGCGCCGGGCTCGGGTACGCTCCGTTGGATGCGACAGGATCTGGAACCGGGTAATCCGGGTGTTGCCCGTGGGGCGGCTCCGGTCCGGAAGAGATGCCCTGATCGCCTTCCACGCAGAAGCGCCGAGTCTGCCCGGAGGGCGACTCCCACGGCCTCGATGCGCCTCTGTTCGACTTCCCGCAGCGCGCGTCGCACAGTATGTACCACGCGTACTCCTTCGCGCTGGAATATGCCCGAAGCGCTTGTTGCGGTGACTGTACGTCAACCATGCTGTCTCGTAAGGGAATCACGTTCCGTGACCCTGAGGAGGCGCGAGGCGATGTGTCCGCCGGTTCGGATGGTGTGAGCGGTGCAGGTGCTTCAGGTTCAGCTGGAGGTCGGGCCGGATCCCGCAGAGGTCGGGCGGGCCCGCAGATGGGCGCGATCGAGACTGGTCGGGTCCGGGATACGAGACGACGAGCCGCTGGCCGAGACGCTCATCCTGCTGATCTCGGAGCTGGTCACCAACGCGGTGGTCCACACCGGGTGCCCGGCCGTGCTGCACATGCTGTTCGGCTCGACGGGCACGGCGGGGACGGCCGGGACCGTACGGGTCGAGGTGGCCGACGCCAGCTGCCGCCCGCCGCAGCAGCGCCACGCGGAGGGCGAGGACACCGGCGGCCGGGGCCTGGAGCTCGTCGACGGCCTCGCCGACCGCTGGGGCTGGCAGCCGGAGGGCGCGGGCAAGCGCATCTGGTGCGAGGTCGACCGGGACGCCGCGCTGATCCAGGCCGTACCGGGCGTTCACGGCGCGGGCGATGCGGACCTCGGAGCGCGCAAGACGTCGCACGCTGTGACGAATCCCGCATAGAGGTCAAAGTAGCTGGATAAAGGTTAAAGCAGCTGATTCGGCGCCGATCCGAGCGGTCCGGCGCCGGTCCGAGCGTCTTCAGAGGATGGCGACCGGGGCGACCGGGGTGCCGGTGGCGCCGACGAACGGCTCCGGCATCGCGGAGAGCAGAAAGCTGGAGCGCCCCTCGTCCGCACAGGCTGTGGACAACGTTTCCAGGTTCCAGTTCTGGCCCTGCAGCATGCCCATCTCGACCAGGTCCAGCGCGTGCACCCCCAGCCACAGATCCTCGATCTCGGGCGGGAAGATCTCGAAGGTCAGGGTGTCGTTGGCGACCGCCGCCACATCGCGCGCCCGGAACCACTCGGGCGTCCGGATCGAGAGGCCGGGCGACGGATAGCCGTACGCCTGCTTGTCGCCCGCCAGGTAGACCTGCACCTGCCCCGTCCGCACGAGCACGATGTCACCGGCCCGGACCCGGACCCCCGCCAGATCCTCGGCCGCGTCCAGGTCCTCCGGGGTGACGGCGTGGTCGCCGGGCAGCCTGTCCAGACCGTGAGCGCGAGCCACATCGAGCAGTACCCCGCGCGAGACGATGTGCGGCGCCTTGTCGATCCCGCTGAACCGCGCTCCGTCGTGGGCGGTGATCGTGGCGGCCGGGCGGCCGTTGTAGATCTTCCCCGAGTGCGAGGCATGAGTGAGGGCGTCCCAGTGGGTGGCCGTCTGGAGGCTCAGGACCGCCGTGTCGTCGCTGGTGGCGACGGTGCCGGGGCCGAAGAGCTCCTGATTGATCTGGATCATGGTGTGCAGCGGATTGATCCGCCCGGGGATCAGTCCGCTCTGGACGCCGTCCTGCTGGAGAGGCAGCGCGAGCGGCACGCGCAGCCCGGTGCGGACGGCGCCGGCCGCCTCCCGTACGACCGCGTCGGTGATCAGATTCAGCGTGCCGATCTCGTCGTCGGCGCCCCAACGGCCCCAGTTGTTCACCCGCTTGGCGATGTCGTGGAACTCGGCCGGCAGTGACATGGAGCCTCCCGGGGCTTGTGTTCGTGGACCTCATGGCCCATAAAATCTAACGGTCCGTCAGAAACCGCGGGAAGGGGCCGGACATGGGGAACTTCTTGGCAGGCAAAGTGGTGGCCGTGACCGGAGCCGGGCGCGGCATCGGGAGGGCGGTCGCGCTCGCGGCGGCGGCCGAGGGGGCGAGAGTCGTCGTCAACGACTACGGCGTGTCCATCGAGGGCGGCGAGCCGAGCAGCGAGATAGCCGAGTCCGTCGTCAAGGAGATCGAGGCGGCGGGCGGTACGGCGGTGGCCGTCGCCGACGACATCTCCACGATGGCGGGCGGGCAGCGGATCGTGGACACGGCGCTCGCACAGTACGGGCGGATCGACGGGGTCGTGTGTGTGGCGGGCATCCTGCGGGAACGGATGCTGTTCAACATGTCCGAGGAGGAGTGGGACCCGGTGGTCGCCACGCACCTCAAGGGCACGTTCACCGTCTTCAGGGCCGCCTCGGCGGTGATGCGGAAGCAGGAGGACGGCGGCACACTGATCGGCTTCACCAGCGGCAACCATCAGGGCAGCGTCGCCCAGGCCAACTACAGCGCCGCGAAGGGCGGGATCATCTCGCTGGTACGGAGCGCGGCGCTCGGCCTGCACAAGTACGGCGTCACGGCGAATGCCGTCGCACCCGTCGCCCGTACCCGGATGTCCGCCAACGTGCCGATGGAACTCAAGGAGATCGGCGAGCCGGAGGATGTGGCGGCGCTCGTCGTCTACCTGCTCAGTGAGCGGGCCCGCAAGGAGAAGATCACCGGCCAGGTGTACACGATCGCCGGCCCGAAGATCGCGGTCTGGGCCCAGCCGAGGGAGCTGCGGGCCGGGTACGCGGACGGGGCGTGGACCCCGGAACGGATCGCGGACTTCCTGCCGGGGACGGTGGGCTCGGACCCGATGCCGATGCTGGCGCGGCTGGAGGAGATGGCCGAGGCGGCCGCTGCGAAGGCACGGCCGAACAGAACAAGCTCCTCCGGCCTGTGAGGAGCGGGGGCTCAGAGGCGGAGCCCCCGGCCATGGCGGTTCACCCGGTCCGACACCCTCCACGGCGGCTCGGACGAGATCCAGCGGAACATCATCGCCGAGCGAGCGCTCGGCCTACCGAGGGAGCCGAGATGAGAGGCGTCGTCTTCGACGGCAGACGGACCGAGGTCGTCGACGATCTGGAGATACGCGATCCGGGCCCCGGCGAGGTGCTGGTGGCGGTGGCCGCGGCCGGACTGTGCCACAGCGATCTGTCGGTGATCGACGGGACGATTCCGTTTCCGTCGCCGGTGGTGCTCGGGCACGAGGGCGCGGGCGTGGTCGAGGCGGTCGGTGCGGGCGTCGGCCATGTGGTGCCCGGCGACCATGTGTCGCTGTCGACACTGGCCAGCTGTGGGGCGTGCGCCCAGTGCGACCGGGGCCGGCCGACGATGTGCCGCAAGGCGATCGGGATGCCGGGACAGCCGTTCTCGCGGCGCGGGAAACCGCTGTACCAGTTCGCGTCCAATTCGGCCTTCGCCGAACGGACCCTGGTCAAGGCCGTGCAGGCGGTGAAGATCCCGGCGGACCTGCCGTTCACCTCGGCAGCCCTGATCGGCTGCGGGGTGGTGACGGGAGTCGGAGCCGTACTCAACCGGGCGAAGGTCGACCGGGGCGACTCCGTCGTGGTGATCGGCACCGGCGGCATCGGGCTCAACGTCATCCAGGGGGCCCGGATCGCGGGCGCCCTGACGATCGCCGCCGTCGACGCCAACCCGGCGAAGGAGGCGGTGGCGCGGCAGTTCGGCGCGACGCACTTCCTGACGTCGGCCGACGGCGTACGGGAGATCCTGCCGAGCGGCGCCGACCACGCCTTCGAGTGCGTGGGCCGTACGGAACTGATCCGTACCGCGGTCGACCTGCTGGACCGGCACGGCCAGGCGGTCCTGCTGGGCGTTCCCGCGGCGACGGCGGAGGCCTCGTTCCTCGTCTCGTCGCTGTTCCTGGACAAGTCGATTCTGGGCTGCCGGTACGGCTCCTCGCGCCCGCAGCGGGACATCGCGCTCTACGCGGAGCTGTACCGGGAGGGCAGGCTGCTGCTGGACGAACTCGTCACCGAGACCTACCCGGTGGAGGACTTCGCCAAGGCGGCGGACGACGCGCACCACGGCCGGGTGGCGCGGGGGGTGCTGGTCTTCTGAGGCGGAAGGGCATCAGGCCTGTGTGATGTTGTGATCAACCAATCGCCGGCAGGAGGTCGTCGATCCAGATCATCGAGGTGCGGAGATGGAGGCCGGCGAGATAGCTCCTGCCGCCCGCACTTGGGCGGGCGGCAGGTCGGCGTATCGACACCCACAGGCTGTTGCGCACCCGGACCCTCGGCGGCCTCGTCAACGAGTACAGATACGCGGCGTGACCTGCGGCGACGACCTTCCGAGCGGCACAGGCGCCCGGAGCGAGGGCAACGGCAGCCGCATGAGCATCCGCAGAGCGGCCGAGCGCCACACCGCGGCCGCCAGAGCGCGGGACAGGCGGGCGCCCGCCCGGCCCGCGCACTCCTTGACCACGGAGCCGAGCAGGTCGGTGAGCCGGTTCGTCCGGCGTCGGCAGCGCCCCAACAGGCCGGCCACCTGCTCACGCCTCATTCATGACACTCCCCGATCGGCCGTACCTCTGCAGGCGCTGATACGGCATCACGGACTGCGTTCTTACGACCAACGCAGCGGGATGGCGACGTTCTGGGATCCAGCGGCGTTGCTGCCGCGGGCCATGGCGGCATGCAGTGTTATCGGGCGGCCGTTGTGGTCGAAGAGGAGCTGGGGTCGCTCCAGCGAACCGAGAGTGATCAGCGAGCCGTCGGTGAGCCTCAACTGCCTCAGCGAGACCAACGGGTGCTCGGCCGGCTCCCATGCGAGGCCGTCCGCCGAGGTGACCAGGCCGAGCGCCCCGTACTGGGGAGTGAGCGCCTTGGACCGGTCGGCTCCCGCATAGAAGTCCTTGACGATCGCGTAAAAGCGGCGGTCGGCACGGTCGTACCAGAGATACGGATCCTCCGCCTGGGTCTCGGTCGTGCCCAGGGCGGTGGCGGTGTAAGGGAAGGGACCCTCGGGACGGTCGGACTCGCCGACGACGGTGATGTAGACGCCCTTGGCGTTCCAGGTCTTGTACGTCATGAGGAAGCGGGGCCGACCGCCCACGGCGGGGGCCTCGGTGACGGACGGGTTGACCACCATTTGGAAGGTGTTCACGTAGTCGGGGCCGGCGATGGGGACGTCGCTGCGGGTACCGCGGCCGGCGATCAGGTCCTCCAGGGTGCGGGCGCTGATCACACCGATGCGCTGGCCGGCATGGTATTGCAGCCAGAGGGAGGGCTGCTTGGAGTACCACGGCTCGGGGGTGTTCGCCGGGTTGTTGGCGATGTAGTAGAGGTAGTAGCGGCCTCGGAAGTAGCGGATGTGCGGGTTGTGCGCGTTGTAAAGGTCCCAGCGGCCGGGGTCCCCCGAACCCTGAACGACGGTTCGCAAGTGCCGGTACGGACCCTGGGGGCCCGGGGAGACCGCGACGGCGACCTCGCTGTACTTCAGCCAACCGCTGAAGCCGTGGAAGATCTTCTCCGAGGGGTCGGGGCCGCGGCCGGCCGAACCGTGCTGCCAGCGTGAATAGAAGAGGTAGTACGCTCCGTCGCGGCCGCGGATGGGGGAGCCGCCCCAGGTGTACCAGCCATCGGTGCCGAAGATCTGCACCGATGGGTCGACCGGCTGGATCGCTGCCTGGAAATCGGGGGAGGACGGTCCGGTCGGGTGATCGGCGGCCGCCGGTTCACCGAAAGAGGTGGCGGCCAGGGCCGCCGGTCCACTGAGGGAGGTGGCGGCCACAGCCACCGATATCGTCGTGAGCGCTCTGCGCCGCGTCATGCCATTGCTGCCGGTCAAGGCCAGCTCCTTTCGGTCCTTGGGGCTCTTCGTCGTGCAACGGCCCCTTTTGAGATTCCTCAACGTGCCCTGTGCCATTACCTGCTGGTGGAGTTGAGCAATGGGGAGGAGATTTGGCACCGAGGTGCAGCTCCCCGAGCCTCCGTAAGGCGCCGAACCGGGCAGATCGGGCGCCTCACACGTGTGTCCGTGGGGGATTGCGGTCTGACTCGCAGTGCAGTGATGGGTGAGGTGAACCGCGACGGCAGGGCCGAGCGGTTCACCCTGTCCGGATCGACGGGTGAGGACATGCACGGGCCCCTCTGCGTCGACAACGCATCCGCCGCCCGATTACAGAGCGGGGTGGATCCGTGAGCGCCGGGGTGGTGCACACGGTGCGCGCCGCGTGGCCGCCGTGGAAGGTTCTGCTCCGAGTGGCGGGTATGCCGGACGCGGGATTGCGCACCCCGCTGCCGGGTGGCGGAGCGTTCTTGCGGCTGTCGTAGGTACGGCGATCGCCGGAGCGCCGATCGACCGTGCTGTCGAAGGTATGGGAAGGTTTCCCTGCTACGGGGTAGCCGGGTTTCCTATATGATTTGCCGTCTACGGGAGAACGTCAAGATGTGGGGCGGGAAAGATCCGCTCGGGACCGGCTGAAGCCCGCCGTCCTGCAGGCCTCGGTGCGCAGGCCGCGCCCAGGCGCCCTCGCCGTACTGGCCGCAGTAGCGTGCAGGGCCTGCTGGTAGGGGCTTGAGGGCTTCGTGGCTGCCGGCCGGTGCCTGCCGCCCGGGGAGTCCGGGTGCCGCCGAGGGGGCATCCGAACCGGCCTCGTGAATGTCGGGCGCACCTTTGGCGGCACGCCCATCCTTCCTTCCCGCAATGGTAAATCCTATATGATTTGAGGTTTCTTCCCCTGGCGAGGAGGCCGGTTCGCTACCTGGACTTGAAGCGTGATGTCGGGGCCGGTTGCCTGACCGGGGCCGGACGGGTCCGGTGGTCCTGGGGCGTGAGGGATGCGCGGGGCGGCGGGTTGGCCACTCGCTGCCGCAGAGCCGGTCGACGCTGCGGAACGCGGGGAGCGGGCGGTGCCCGCGATCCTGGACGAGGCCGGCGAACTGCTCGGGTGCAGCGCCGCCGGCGTGGTCGACGTCCTCGCGGTCAAGGCGATCAAGGTGATCGGCGAGAGCCTTGTGCTGTGGCCACGGCCGGCGTCGGTGGACCGCTGGTCTTCATGCCTGTGCGAAGATCTGGCGCTGGGTGCCGAGTCCTTCGATCTCTAGCTCGACGATGTCGCCCGGGCGCAGGTAGGGAGTTCCCGGCAGCCCGAGGGCGACGCCTGCCGGGGTTCCAGTGTTGATCACATCACCGGGTTCGAGAACCATGTACTGGCTCAGGTACCAGACGATGTACGCCACATCAAAGATCATGTTCTTGGTGCTGCCGTCCTGTCGCGGCACGCCGTTGACAGACAGCCCGAGGGTGAGCGACTGCGGGTCGCCGAGCTCGTCGGCAGTGACCAGCCAGGGGCCGAGTGGGTTGAAGGTTTCGCAGGACTTGCCGAGGTCCCACTGCCCGGAGTACTCCAGCTGGAACTCCCGCTCGGAGACGTCGTTACTGATCGCGTACCCCGCGATCACGTCGGCGGCCCGGTCCGGCGAACTGAGATAGCGGGCGCGGCTGCCGATGACGACGGCGAGTTCGACCTCCCAGTCGGTCTTGGTCGATCCGCGAGGGATCAGCACCGGGTCGTGAGGGCCGACGACGGTGCCGGGGTCCTTCATGAAGACGACCGGCCGCGTCGGGATCGCCGCGCCGGTCTCTTCCGCGTGGTCCCGGTAGTTCAGGCCGACGCACACGACCTTGCCCGGCCGGGCGACCGGTGCGCCGATTCGTCCGGTGGCGGGGAGTTCCGGCAGTTGCCCGGCCTCCATGGCGGCGCGGGCCCGGGCCACGCCGCCGGAGGCCAGAAACGCGGAGTCGATGTCCGTCGTGACGGCCGACAGATCCAGCAGCCGTCCGTCCGCCGCCAGGATCGCCGGGCGCTCGCTCCCGGCGGGGCCGATGCGCAGCAGCTTCATCTCAGATGTCCTTTCGTAGTGGGGAGTTCGCAGTGGGGCGGTCAGTCCATGTGGAAGACCGAGGGGATCTCGGTCCACTGGCGGCCCTCGGGTGTCCCGGGAAGGCGTTCCTGGCAGGGGTCGGTCAGCTTCCACCACTCCTGGGTGACCGGGTCCTGGGCCATCAAGGCCATGTCCGCCTCGAAGTCGGACCCCCGGTACTCGAAGTAGCTGAACAGGAGATCCCCGTGGAGGAAGATCGAGTAGTTGGCGATGTTGCACGCCCGGAGCCGGTCGAGAACGCCGGGCCAGGGATCGGCGTGCAGGTGCAGGTACTCCTCCCGCTTCTCCGGCTTGAGGCGGATCACCGACGCGATCCGGCGGACGTCACCGCCCGTGATGTCGTTCACCGGTTTCCTTCCGTAAGTCCGTAGACCCGGGTCGCTGTTCCGGCGAAGACGGCTGCTCGTTCGGCCGGGCTCAGCGAGCCGGTGAGCGTCCTGGCGGCGTTGACCACGTCCTCGTAGGAGGCCGCGAGCAGGCAGACCGGCCAGTCGGAGCCGAACATCAGCCGGTCCGGTCCGAACGCTTGGAGCGCCGTCTCGGCGAAGGGATACAGGTCGTGCGGGGACCAGGCCTGCCAGTCGGCTTCGGTGACCATGCCGGAGAGTTTGCACACGGTGTTGGGCAGCGCCGCCAGCGCGTTGATGTCCTTGGCCCATGGGTGCAGTTCGCCTGCCGCGATGGGAGGCTTGCCGAGGTGGTCGACGATGAAGGCGAGTCCGGGCAGGGCTGCGGCGGCCTGTACGGCTGCGGGGAACTGCGGCGGCCGTATGAGCAGGTCGTAGGTGAGGCCGGCCGCGGCGACAGCGGCCAGTCCGCGGGAGACGTCCGGGCGCAGCAGCCAGTCCGGGTCCGCCTCGTCCTGCACCGGGTGGCGGATGCCGACCAGCTTCTCGCCTCCCGGTAGCCCCCGCAGGGAGTCGATGGTGTCCGCGACGTCCGGCGCCGTGAGGTCGACCCAGCCGACAACCCCGGCCACCAGCGGGCTCGCTGCGGCGAACGCGAGGAACTCGGGGGTTTCGGCGGCGACGGCGATCGTCTGCACGAGCACGGTCGAGGTGACCCCGGTCGTGGCGGCCTCGCTCTCCAGGTCGGCCAGTGTGAAACTGCGCCGGATCGGTTCGAGGGCCTCGCCGATGAGCCAGGGCTGGTCGCGCACGGACAGGTCCCAGACATGGTGGTGCGCGTCGACGATCGGATCCGGTATCACGTGCGGATCACCTCTGGTGCGTTGGGGACAGGTGCAGGTGTCTGGACGGAGCGGGCGGCGTTCACGGCGACTTCGGGGAGTGGTCCACGACGACGGCCAGGGTCGAAGCACATGACGAACGAGGCGATGCGCATCGTCAGCTGCCCTTCGGTGTCGGGACGGAGGCAGGCAACAGCCCGGACGCCTGAAGGTCGGGCCACAGACCGGCCGGGGCCGGCCGGTCCAGCAGTCGTGCGGCGTCCCGGACTTCGGCCGCCGACCGGGCCCCGACCAGAACGCTTGCCACCGCCGGATGCCCGAACGGGAACTGGAGCGCAGCCCCGCGCAGCGGCACGTCATGCCGTGCGCAGACCTCCTTGATGCGCATCGCGCGGACCAGGATCTCCGGCGGCACGGGCGCGTAGGCATAGGTCGCATCGGGCCGGGGGTCGGCGAGAACTCCCGAGTTGAACACTCCGCCGATGACGACGGCGACGCTGCGCTCCAGGGCAGTCGGCAGCAGGTCGTCGAGCGCGCCGTGGTCCAGCAGCGTGTAGCGGCCGGCCAGCAGCACCACGTCGACGTCGGTGTCCTGGACGAAGCGGTGCAGCAGGCCGGTCTGGTTCATCCCGACCCCGATCGCGGCCACGACCCCTTCCGCACGTAGGCGTTCCAGCGCAGGATAAGCCTCCTCCAGGGCCTGCTCCGCGTGATCGTCCGGATCGTGCAGGTAGGCGACATCGATGCGGTCCATCCCCAGGCGCAGCAGGCTGTCCTCGATGCTGCGCCGTACGCCGTCGGCGCTGAAGTCCCAGATCCGCCGGTGCGTCGCGGGGACCGCGAACCCGTTGGCCAGGTCGTCTCCTTGGACGTGCGAGAGTGGCTCCAGGAGCCGGCCGACCTTCGTCGACACGGTGAAACTCGCGCGCGGACGACCCGCCAGGGCCGCCCCGAGGCGACGCTCGGACAGCCCGAGTCCGTAGTGCGGCGCGGTGTCGAAGTAGCGGAAGCCCTCGTTCCAGGCCGCGTCGACGGCGGCCGCGGCGGCCTCCTCGCTGACCGGGTCGAACAGGTTGCCGATCGCCGCCGCGCCGAAGCCCAGGCGGCTGACCGTGGCGCGGCTGTGCCCCAGCGCCTCCGTGCCCGGGTCGGATCGGCCGTTCATGACGTTGCCGCGCGGAGCCGCAGCCCGGCCATGCCACCGTCGACGGCCAGCGCCGTACCGGTGACCGACGCCGCCGCAGGGCTCGCGAGATAGACGATCGCGGCCGCCACTTCCTCGGCGGTGACCAGACGCCCCGTCGGCTGACGGGCGTTGAGCGCCACGCGCTCGGCCGACGGATCGTCAGCTGCGTCCAGCAGCCGGCCCACCCACGGGGTGTCTACCGTGCCGGGGTTGACACAATTTACGCGGATGCCCTCGCGGACATGGTCGGCCGCCATCGCCAGGGTGAGCGAGAGCACCGCGCCCTTGCTCGCCGAGTACAGCGCCCGCTGGGGCAGGCCGGCGGTCGCTGCGATCGAGCAGGTGTTCACGATGGCGGCGTGCTTCGACCTCCGCAGATAGGGAAGCGCGGCGCGGGTGGTGCGGACCACGCCCAGCACGTTGACGTCAAGGACCTGGTGCCATTGTTCGTCGGGATTGTCCTCGACCGTGCCGGCCGCGCCGATTCCGGCGTTGTTGACGAGGATGTCGATCGATCCCAGTGCTTCGGCTGCCGCCTCGACGGCCCGGCCGACACCGGCGGCATCGCTGACATCCGCACGGAATCCCCGGAGCGGCGCCGCGAGGTGCTCGATCGAGAGGTCGAGCACGGCCACCGATGCTCCGCGCTCGCTCAGCTGCTGGGCGGTGGCCAGTCCGATACCGGAGGCACCGCCGGTGACCAGGGCGCACAGCCCGGTCATGTCGACGCTCACGTCGTTCCGCCTTTCTTCGAGGGGCGACCCGAGGGGTCGCGAATGGGGTTGTCCGGCCCCCGGCCCGGCTGCGGATTCGCAGCCGGGCCGCGGGTTCCACCAGTGGCTCAGTGCACTGCCATGGACTGTGGTGACGGTGAAACGGGATCAGTGGGGGGAGAGCTCGTGGGGGACCGGGTCGCGCCCGTGGATGAGCCCGATGACGGCTCGGCTGGTCGACGCGTACTCATGGTCGTTGGCGATCGTTCCGGTGATCCGGAAGTCCCGCATCACCGCGATGCGGTCGGCCAGCGCGACCATCTCGGGGAGATCACTGGTGATCAGCAGGATGGCGAGGCCATCCTCGGCGAGCTGCCGGATGAGCTGGTGGAAGGCCGTCTTGGTGCGGATGTCGATCCCCACCGTCGGCTCGTCGATGATGAGGATCTCGGTGTTGGCGGCCAGCCACTTGGCGAGGCTGACCTTTTGCTGGTTCCCGCCGGAGAGGTTTCCGGCGAGCTGGTCGGGCCCGTAGCTGCGGATGCCGAGCCGCTCGGTGTACGTCAGCGCGAGTTCGCGCTCTCGCCGCCGCGGAACGAAGCCGAGAACGCGAGCCATCCGCCGCCACACCGTGACCGCGATGTTCATGCTTATCGCCTGGTCGAGGAAGAGGCCCTCCTCCTTGCGGTTCTCCGGCACATAGCCGATGCCGTAGGTGCCCAGGGCCCGGCGTACGTCCTTGATCCGGGCCGGTTCGCCCTTCACCCGGATCTCGCCGGAGACCACCCGGTCCATTCCCAGCAGGGCCTTGGCCAGTTCCGTGCGCCCTGCTCCGACGAGACCGTAGAGTCCTACGATCTCGCCTCCTCGTACGCTCAGCGAGATGTCCCGGTGACCGGTGGCGGTGCAGACCCCTTCCAGCTCCAGCGCCGGCACCCCCTCCTCGGACGGAAGGGGGCGGGGCTCGAACCGCGCCGCGATGTGGGAGCGGCCGACCATGAGGGAGACGACATCGTCCTGGCTGTGCTCGGACAGCGGCGCCGCCTCCAGGACCGAGGCTCCGTCGCGCAGCACGGTGACGGTGTCGCAGACGGCGAACACCTCCTCCAGCTTGTGGCTGACGAGCAGAATCGAGGTTCCCTGTTCGCGCAGCCGTCTGACCACCTCGAGGAGACGGTCGGCCTCGGCCAGCGTGAGCGCCGAGGTCGGCTCGTCCAGGAGCAGCACCCGGCTCTCGGTGGAAAGCGCCTTGGCGATCTCCACCAGCTGTCGCTGCGCGACCGACAGTCCCTTGACCGGGGCGTCCAGATCGAGGCTGAGGCCGAGCTGGTCGAGACTGCGCTGCGCTCCGGCGCGTACGGCGCCGCGGTCCACGAGCCCGCCCCTGCTGGGTACCTGACGGAGCATGATGTTCTCGGCGACCGAGAACTCCGGGATCAGGTTGCGCTCCTGGTGGACCACGGCGATCCCGGCCTTGACGGAGTCCGCGGTGGAGTGCAGGACGATCGGGCGCCCGGCCACGGACAGGCTCCCACCGTCGGGGCGGTGAAGCCCGGTGAGGATCTTGATCAGCGTCGACTTGCCCGCGCCGTTCTCGCCCAGCAGGGCGTGCACGGAGCCGGCTTCCAAGGTCAGGCTCGCGCCGTCCAGCGCCCTGACGCCGGGGAAGGTCTTGACGAGCCGCTCCGCCCGCAGCAGCGGTGCGGCCGGACCGGGGGTGGCGGTGGAGGTCATGCCGTGCTCCTGTTGCCGCGTCCACTGGTGTGCCGGGTCTCACGGATCCGGCCGATGACAACGGTGCCGAGGACGACCGCTCCCACCGTGAAGTTGACCCAGCTCGGGTCGAGTGAGAACTGGGCGCGGGCGATGTCGACGGTCCGGACGATGAATGCCGCGAGCACCGTGCCCAGGACCGAGACCGCTCCGCCGGCCAGTACGGCACCGCCGATGATCGGCGCGGCGAAACTGGGCAGGATCCAGTCACCGCCGATGCTCTTGTTGACGCCCGGGGCCGAGGCGACCGTGACGACCGCGGCGATGCCGATGATCAGCCCGGACAGCGTGTGCGCCAGGATCAGGGCCCGGTCGTTGGAGATGCCGGACAGCTGCGCGGCCAGTGGATTGCCGCCGGAGGCAAGCAGACGCCGCCCCGCCACGGCGCGCCTCAGGAAGAAGGCGAGTGCACCGGCGACGGCGAGTGCGATGACGAGGATGACGGGAATGTTCAGCACGGCCGCGGTGCCGAGGCGGCGCAGGCCCGCCGAGTCCACGTTGATGGTCCGGGTGCCGACCAGCCGGTACTGCACGCCGAGCAGGATGGTCATCGTGGCGAGCGTGACGATGAACCCGTTGATCCGGGTGGCCACCACCAGTGCGCCGTTGAGCGCGCCGACCAGAGCTCCCGACGCGACCGCGATCAGGACCGCGAGCGGCGCCGGAACTCCGTGGTCCGCCATCAGGCTCGCGGTGAGTACGGCGAGGAACCCACCGAGCGCTCCGACGGACAGGTTCATCTGCCCGGCGGCCATGACCACCAGTTGTGCCAGGCCGATCAGGAGAGGCACGGTCAGATACACGAGGACGTTCCGGATGGAGCTTCCTTGCAGGAGATCGCCGTGCGAGTCGATGGCCAGCAGAGCGAACCCGAGTACGCCGATGGTGAGCAGGGTCATTTCGGTCGAGCGGCCGAACCGGCTCAGAACGCTCATCGGGGGCTCACCGCCCTTCGCGAGAGGAGCACGTTCCTGATGCGGTCGGTGGACAGCGCCAGCAGCAGGGTCGCGCCGAGGTAGATGTTGAGGCTCTCCAGCCCGACGCCCAGCAGGACCAGGCCTTGTCGGATCACCTGGGTGAGGGTGGTGCCCAGCAGAGTGCCGATGATGGACACCGCGCCGCCGGTGAGCAGCGTCCCGCCCAGCACCGGGCCGAGGAAGGAGGGGAGCATGAAGTCCGCGCCGATGTTGGCAGTGAACGATCCGGTGGTCACCGCGAGCATGAAGCCGGCCAGCGCGGCGAGCGCCCCGGACAGCGCGTGTGCCGCGATCACCCTGCGTCCGGTCGGGATACCGGACAGCTCGGCCGCGGTGATGTTCGAGCCGACCAGCAGCAGTTCGCGTCCGGGCCGGGTGCTCCGGTACAGGTAGCCGGTGAGCGCCATAGCCACCAGCGTGAAGAGCAGGAGCTGCGGTACTGCGGGTGAGCCGCACACCGGGCCCGCGCACACCTCCGCGAGCGAGTAGGTGCGCAGGGCGTCCATGCCGGCGGGCTTGGCGGTGAACGCGGCCGCCGTGGTGGTCTGGGCGTAGACCAGCGAGACCAGTCCGAGCAGGGCGAAGTCCATGGCGAGCGTGACGACGAAGGAGTTCACCCGGGTCACGGCGATCGTCCAGCCGGTGAATGCACCGATCGCGGCACCCGCCAACAGGCCGATCAGCAGGCCCAGGTAGAGCGGCAGGCCCCAGTTCTGGTAGGCCAGGCCCATGAACATCGCGGAGAACGCGGCCATCCGGCCCACCGCCAGGTTCATGTGGCCGATCGACATCACGGCCAGCTGGGCCAGGCCCACCACGGTGACGATGGAGATCTGACGGAGCATCGGGAACACGGTCAGCTGCTCGTCGTAGAACGCGGCGTTGGCGGAACCGAAGGCCAGGATCAGCCCCACGATCACCACGAGCAGCCCGAGTCGCTGCACGGTGCCGGCGTTCCAGCGGCCGCGCCTCGCCGGCTGTGCCGCCTGCGGCCCGGCGGCGTCGGCCGCGCTGTCATCGAGTTCGGCGGTCGGTGCCGTCATGCCACCCTCCGGTCCTCGATCGCGTCCGGGTCCCAGTCGATGCCGAGTCCGGGCTGGTCGGGCGCCACGGCGTAGCCGTCGCGGATCGTCAGCTCGCTGCTCGTGATGGCGCGCAGCTGCGGAATGTGCTCGACGTAACGGCCGTTGGGCACCGCGGCCACCAGCGAGACGTGCAGTTCCATCAGGAAGTGCGGGCAGACATGGACGTTGAAGGTCTCGGCGAGGTGTGCGACCTTCAGCCAGGGGGTGATCCCGCCGACCCGGGCGACGTCCACCTGGATGATGGAGGCCGCGCCCCGGGCCAGGTACTCACGGAACTGCGCGGCCGAGTACAGGGACTCGCCGACCGCGACGGGGATCGAGGTCGAGCGGGCGAGGGTCGCATGCCCCTCGACATCGTCCGCGGGGAGGGGTTCCTCGAACCAGCTGAGGCCGATCGGTTCGAAGGCGGCCGCACGACGACGGGCCTCGGCGCCGGTCATCGACTGGTTGGCGTCGACCATGATGTCCAGGGCCGGGCCGACCGCGTCGCGCACAGCCCGCAGCCGTTCCACGTCCTCCTCGATGCGCGTCTTGCCCACCTTGAGCTTCACGCCCGGCCAGCCCGCGGCCTGTGAGGTGAGCGCGCCCTTGACGAGTTCGGCGGTGGAGAGGTGCAGCCAGCCGCCCTCGGTGTCGTACAGAGGTATCTCGCGGCGGAAGCCGCCGGCGAGGCGCCACAGCGGCTCCGCGGCGCGCAGGCAGCGCAGATCCCACAGGGCGGTGTCGACCGCTGCCAGCGCCAGCGAGGTGATCGCGCCGGTCGTGGTGGCCCGGGTGGAGGCGAACAGGTCGTTCCACAGGTGTTCGACCTGCCGGGCGTCCTGGCCGTGCAACCGGGGCAGCAGGTGCTCGCGCAGCATCGCCAGCACCGAGCTGCCGCCGGTGCCGATCGTGTAGGAGTAGCCGATCCCGACGGCGCCGTCGTCCGTGCGCAGCTCGACGAAGATGGTCTCCTGCTTGAGGAACGACTGGACCGCGTCCGTGCGCTCGGTCTCGACCTCGAGGTCGACGAGATACGCCTTGGTTTCAATGATCTTGGTCATCTGTGCGTCTCTCCGGCGTCAGGAGCACGACAGGACGGTGGTCCTGAAGTCGTTCTGCAGCTGTGTCGTCTTCGCCTGGCGGTCGGCGTCGTAGGTGGCGACGTTGTCCTTGGTCACCACGAACGAGCCGGAGTCGATGACGCTGCCCGGCTTGCTCACGGTGCACTTCTTGCTCTGCAACTGCGCGAGCGCCCAGGCGCCGACGTAGGCCTGGCCGACGGGGTTCTGGGCGACCGTGGCCGCGATCGAGCCGTCCTTGAGGCCGGCCAGGATCTTGGGGTCGTCGTCGATGGCGACAACCTTGATCGGCAGCTTGGCGGCCTTGACCGCCGCCGCCGCGGCCACGGCCGGGTTGTACGCGGTACTGACGATGCCGTTGATCTTGCTGCCGTGGGCGGTCAGCAGGTCGGACACAGCCTTCTGCGCGGTCTGCAGGTCGGTGTCGACATCGGTGACCGTGGTGAGCAGCGTGACCTTGCCACCGGTCTCGGCGATGGCCTTCTTCACGCCGGTGATCCGGCGCTGGGTGTTGGAGTCGGCATTGATACCGGTCAGGTGGACCAAGGTGCCCTTCCCGCCCATGGCCTGGATGGTTGCCTTGGCCGCGCTGTAGGCGGCCTGCTCTACGTCCGTCGACAGGCAGAAGTCGGCGTTGTTCGTGGTGCCGGCCGGGCACGAGCCGAGCGAAGCCACCGCGAAGCCCTTGGACTTCAGGTCGGTGAACGTGCTGTTGATGTCGGTCGGTGAGACACCGAACACGCCGAAGGCGGTGTAGCCCTGGGCGGCGAGTGAGGTGAGCAGGTCGTTCTGCTTGGCCTGGTTCCACTCGGCGGTCTCGTTGAAGGTCACGCCGCCGAGACCGAAGTCGCTCTGCGCCTTCGTGCCGGCGTTCCGCCACGGCTGGAAGTACGGGTGCGAGCCGCCCGGGACCAGGGCGATCTTGACCGCCGACACGGGGGTGGCGCTGCCCCGGGCCTGTCCGGCGGGGGCGTCGCCGCCCTTGGTGCTGCAGCCGGTCGCCGCCAGCAGGAGAACGGACATCCCGGCGATGAGCGTCGCAGGTCTCGCGTGTGCACGCTTCATGGTTCTCACTTCGAATCACGGATCGTATATTTTAAGGAGAACCATGGGGTACGCCGGCCAGCGCGGTCAAGATCCGTTACCAAGCGGAAACGTGGCTCGCGGATGGTGTTCGCGTCCATCGGCTAAATCGGCCCTCAGGTGGCGCCTTGGCTGACGGGAGGCGTTGCGGTGAAGCCGTGCGGCCCTTGCGGCCGACGCGGCGGGCGGACTCCGGACGCGCTACGCGCATAGTGCGAAATCGTGTAGGATCTATGATTGACGGTAGTTGATCGGGATGAGGTGGCGAGATGGCGGAAGGCGTGGCGCCGCGCCAGATGCTGACGGACACGGTCTACGACGCGGTGCGGCAGCTCTTGGTCGATCACGACATCGAGCCCGGCGGCAAGGTCAAGATCAACGCACTGGCCCAGGAGCTCGATGTCTCCCCCACCCCTGTCCGGGAGGCACTGGCGCGCCTGGAGGCCGAGGGACTGCTCGCGCGGCGCTCCCTCGCCGGCTACACCGCGGCCCCCTTGCTGAATGCCGTGCAGTTCAGCGAGATGTTCGAGATGCGTATCCTGCTGGAGCCGGCCGCGACCGCCAGAGCGGCGCACCGTATCCGCGAGGCCGACCTGGCCGCTCTCGACGAACACCTCACCCGGATGCGCGAAGTCCGGCCCCCTGCCGACCGGGATGCGCGTCGCGCCTTTATGTACCACGACTCGCTCTTCCATGCCCGGATCGCCGAGGTGTGCGGCAGCGCTCTGATGCGCGAGATGCTCGACCGGCTCCACGCGCACGCCCACCTGTACCGGCTGCACTTCCGCGACGACATGGTCGCCGAAACCTGTCGGGAGCACGCACGGATTCTGGAAGCGCTGAGCGAACACGACGCCGAAGTGGCCGAGTCGGCGATGCGCAGCCACATCCGTCGCTCCCGTGAGCGACTGGCCGGCACCCTCGGCGACGAGTAGCCGGTCGGTCGGCCGGCTGCCCCGCTGTCCTCCCGGGCCGGCTGAGGTGGCGGGGGACGGCGGTGCCCCCGCCGCGCCGCGTGATCAGCCGGATGCGGCTGGGGCACTAGCTCCGGCCGGCCCGGAACGTCCGCCGGTACATCGTCGGTGACACCCCCAGCGCCGCCTGGAGATGCTGCCGCAGCGAGGTGGGTGTCCCGAAGCCCGCGTCCCGTGCCACCTGGTCGATCGACAGGTCCGTCGACTCCAGCAGCTGCCGGGCCCGTTCGACCCGCTGCCGGGTCAGCCACTGGACGGGACTGACCCCGACCTCCTCCCGGAAGCGGCGGGTGAACGTCCGTACGCTCATCGACTCCTGCTGCGCCATGTCGCGCAGCAGGATCGGTCGCTCCAGCCGCCCGAGCGCCCAGGCGCGCGCGGTGGTGGTGGCCGCGAACTGCGTCTCGGGCACCGGTCGTTGGATGTACTGCGCCTGCCCGCCGTCCCGGTGTGGCGGTACGACCGTGCGGCGGGCGACGTCGTTGGCGACGGCGGTGCCGTGGTCGCGGCGCACGATGTGCAGGCAGAGGTCGATTCCGGCGGCTACTCCGGCGGAGGTCAGGACATCGCCGTCGTCGATGAACAGGACGTCCGGGTCGACGCGGACCTTGGGGAAGAGCCGCTGGAAATGGTCGGCGGAGGACCAGTGCGTGGTGGCGGGCCGCCCGTCGAGATATCCGGCCGCGGCCAGCACGTAACTGCCCGTGCAGATGGAGACCATCCGGGTGCCCGGCCTGATGTGCGCGAACGCGGCGGCGAGTTCGTCGGTGAGCCTGCCCTCCGCGTAGACGGGGCCGAGTTCGTAACTGGCGGGGATCACGACCGTGTCGGCGGTGGCCAGGGCCTCCGGGCCGTGTTCCACGGTGATCGTGAAGTCCGCGTCGGTGCGGACCGGGCCCGGCGGGCGGACGGAACAGGTCACGACTTCATAGAGATTGCGGCCCTTGGTGCGCGGATCCGAACCGAGCGAACGGCCGAATATCCTTTGGGGGATGCCTAGTTCGAAGGGGAGCAGCCCGTCGAGGGCCAGGACTGCGATGCGGTGCGGCACGGGCGGACCCCTTTCATCCCTAGCTGGTATAGACCTCCAGCTGATACATGTCACTGCCGTGAAGGAAAAGTCAGCGGAGTATCCGCGCATTCCCGCCACGGAGCGCGCGGGCATACCGTCCCCGTCGCCCCGTATGTCGGATTCGACCCCTATCCCTGGCCGCGGCCAGGCCCAGGGCCCGGTTCCGGGTCCAATTCCAGGCCCGGGCCCGGATCCGGAGCTGATCGGCCGCGGCCGGCCGGCCGAGCTCTGGAACCGTAACTTCCGGCTCTTCTTCGTCGCCCGTACCGCCGCGCTCTTCGGTGACGGCATGATCCCGGTGGCGCTCACCGCGGGCCTGCTGGGGGCGGGCCGGCCGCACTCGTCGGTCGGGTTCGCGCTCGCGGCCTGGATGGGACCGCTGGCCCTCTTCGTGCTCTTCGGCGGCGTACTGGCGGACCGGTTCACCCCCCGCCGGATGATGATCATCGCCGATGCGCTGCGGCTGGTCGGGGCCTCGGTGCTGGCGGTCTCCTTCGCCACCGGCAACCCGCCGCTGTGGGCGGTGTACACGCTCAGCGCGGTGGCCGGTGTGGGCGCCGCGCTCTTCCAGCCGGGCGTCGCGTCGACCGTGCCACGGGTCGCCTCGGACGTGCAGCGCGCCAACGCGGTGCTCCGGGTCTCCGAGGCGCTGATGACCATGGCGGGCCCGGCCTTCGCGGGCATGCTCGTCGGATTCGCCAGCGCCGGGGCGGTCTACGCGGCGAACGCGTCGACGTTCCTGGTCTCCGGCCTGTGCCTGTTCCTGCTGCGGCTGGCCCCGCCCCCGGCGGACGAGGCTCGGCACGGCACCTTCGTCGCCGAACTGGTCGACGGGTGGCGGGAGTTCCGGGCCCGGAGCTGGCTGTGGGGGGTGATCGCGATCTGGACGGTGTACGGCTTCGCGGTGCTCGGCCCGATGCTGCCGCTCACCGCGGTCGAGGTCACCGAGGCGCACGGCTCGGGGACGTACGGCGTGATGATGGCGGTGAACGGCGCGGGCAGCGTGGTCGGCGGGCTGCTCGCCCTGCGCCTGAGACCGCGCCGCCCGCTCGCGGCGGGGGCTGTGGCGCTGACCGCGGTCTGTGTGAACCTGGTGGTGCTGGGCCTCGGAATGCCGGTGTCCGCGCTCGGGGCGGGGCAGTTCGTGGCGGGAGCGGCGTTCGCGTTCTGGCTGGTGATGTGGTCGACGACGGTGCAAACTCACGTGCCGCCGCAGGCGCTGAACCGGCTGCACGCGTACGACGTGGCGGGCTCGCTGCTGATGCTGGCGGCGGGCCGGGCGCTGGCCGGACCGGTCGCGGACCGGGTGGGCGCACCGGAGGTGCTGCTGGCCGGAGCGGTGATCAACATGGTGGTGGTGGCGGCACTGCTGGCGGCCCGGCCGATCCGGCGGCTGGAGCGGATCGGATGACCGCGGGAGGGCCGCAGGCGGTCGTTCCCCGGGCGGCGCCGACGGCTCTGCGGGCCCGCGCGGTCGCGGCCGGGGCCGCGGCGCTGACCGTCGCCGCCGGGTTCGGGGTCAGGGCGGTCGCGGACGGTCCCGTCGCCAAATACGCCGGGGACGCGCTCTACACCGTGCTGATCTGCGCCCTGGCCACCGTGATCGCCCCGCGTGCGCGGCCGGCCGTCACGGCCGGGGCGGCGCTCGCGTTCAGCTGGGTGGTCGAGCTGCTGCAACTGACCGGGGTGCCTGCGGAACTCTCCCGGCACAGCGCGGTGGCGCGGCTGGTGCTCGGCTCGTCCTTCAACGCACCCGACCTGTGCTGGTACGCGGTGGGGGCGGGGTGCGCCTGGGCCGTGGCGGCCCTGGCTACTTGCTCCGGGAGCGCTCCTCGGACCGCTGCATCTCGATGACCTGGAAGACATGGGCGCTCGTCTGCCTGCGCACACTGCCGCAGACGAGCAGCGCCGCACCGCACACGGACAAGGGCGCGGAGATCCCCAGAATGGCCAGTTGCTTCGGCCACTCAGTGATCATCTCGCAGTCGTTCGTGACCCGGTAGCAGTACGCGTCCTGCTGTTCGACCAGCAGGAAGCCCAGCCAGATCCACAGCGCGCAGGCGACGATCAGAAGCACGGCACCCCAGCCCTGCATCAGCGCGGAGCGGTGGTGGAACTGCTGGCGTGCTACCCACTGCATGAGGTCCCCCGGTTCGGTACGTGGCGAAGGTTTCTGCGCGCGACGGCGGTGCGGTGTACGGACGCCGGGCGACAGGTGATCGTACGCGCAGTGTCGGGGCCGCTCGCGGCGTGTGGCCCGATCCCTGCGAAGGGTGGCTCTCCGGCCACTCGTGAACAGCCGTGCCGCGACCCGATGCTGAGTGACGTGACCCAGACAACCGAAAGCGCCGCCCGGGACGACGACCGGCAGGCCACCCCCGCAGCACCCGGCCGGCGCTCCCGCCGGCGCGTTCACCGTGCCTGGATCGTCGCCGTCGTCACCTTCGTGACGATCATCGGCGGCGCCGCCTTCAACTCGCTGCCCGGCCTCCTCATCGACCCGCTCCACACGGAGTTCGGCTGGTCGCGCGGGGAGATCGGATTCGCCGTCTCCATCGACATGGCGCTGTACGGGCTCACCGCACCGTTCGCCGCCGCGCTGATGGACCGCTTCGGCATCCGCCGGGTCGTCGTCGCCGCGCTGAGCGTGGTGGCGGCCGGGGCGCTGGCCAGCATCTGGATGACGGCCTCCTGGCAGCTGATGCTCTATTGGGGGCTGCTCGTCGGCCTCGGCACCGGGTCCATGGCGCTGGCCTTCTCCGCCACGGTCACCAACCGCTGGTTCGTGGCCCGGCGCGGCCTGGTCACCGGCATCCTCACCGCGGCGGGCGCCTCCGGCCAACTGGTGTTCCTGCCGCTGTGCGCGTGGATCGTCGCGGAACACGGCTGGCGCCCGGCCTCGGTGACCGTCGCGCTCGCCGCCCTGGCCGTCGTCCCGTTCGTCTGGTTCCTGCTGCACGACCACCCGGCCGACGTGGGCCTCGCCCCGTACGGCGGCAGCTACGTGGAGAAGCCCGCGCCCGCTCGCGGGGCGGCGCGGCGGGCCCTGCGCGTACTGACCGACGCGGCGCGCACGGGACCGTTCTGGCTGCTGGCCGGTACGTTCGCGATCTGCGGGGCCTCGACCAACGGCCTGATCCGTACGCACTTCGTGCCGTCGGCCCACGACCACCACATGCCCATCACCACCGCGGCCTCGCTGCTCGCCGTCATCGGGGTCTTCGACGTCATCGGCACGGTCTTCTCCGGCTGGCTCACCGACCGCTTCGACGCCCGCCGGCTCCTCGCCGTCTACTACGCGCTGCGCGGCGCCTCGCTGCTGTTCCTGCCGATGCTGATGGCGCCGACGGTCCATCCGCCGATGGTGTTCTTCATCGTCTTCTACGGCCTGGACTGGGTCGCCACGGTCCCGCCGACGCTGGCGCTGTGCCGCGAGCAGTACGGCGAGGACAGCGCCATCGTCTTCGGCTGGGTCCTCGCCTCCCACCAGGTGGGCGCGGCGCTGGTGGCGTTCCTGGGCGGTGTGGCGCGTGACGTGTTCGGCTCGTACGACGTGGTCTGGTACGCGTCCGGGGCGCTGTGCGCGCTGGCGGCACTCATGGCGCTGGTGATCCGGCGGGTCCGAGAGCCTTCGGGCGCCGCCGCGGGACTCGGCTGACAGTGCCGACCGGTCTCAGGCGGAGAGGTGCTCGGCGACCGTCAGGGCACGGTGAACGTTCACCCGCCGAGCGGCCCGAACTGCCCGAACACCCCCCGGTGGAACAGCAGCGGACCGTCCCCGTCCGCCGCCCCCAGTGCCTCCACCCGGCCCACCACGATCAGATGGTCGCCCCCGGTGTGGACGGCCTGGACGCGGCAGTCGATCCAGGCCGGTACGGAGTCCAGCAGCGGCGATCCGGTTGCGGGAGCCGCCTCGTACGCCACCCCTGCGAACTTGTCGGCCCCGCTCACCGCGAAGCTCCGGCACAGCGCACCCTGGTCCGCGCCCAGGATGTTGACGCAGAAGGCCCCGGCACGAGCGATGCGCGGCCAGGTCGTCGACGTACGGGCGACCATGAAGGTGACCAGCGGCGGGTCGAGCGAGAGCGACGCGAACGACTGGCAGGCGAAGCCCGCAGGTCCCTGCGCGTCGTCCGGGTCGTGTGCGGTGACGATGGTGACCCCGCTCGCGAAGTGCCCCAGTACGCGGCGGAATTCGGCCGGGTCGACCGGCAGCCGCTCGCCGTCGGCGACGGCCCGAAGATCCGGGCGCGGCAGTGGGTCGACTGGCGCCGTCCCTGCGGTGGTGGCGGCGCCGACGGACCTGAGGTACCGGACGGCGGTGGCGGCCATGCCTGCGTGTCCCATCACGCCTTCCATTGAAACTGACGCAGTGTCAGATCGGAAGGGTTGGGGCGAAGACGTTTGAAGTATCGCTGCTCGGGGCGGGGGACGTGGTCCTACGAGCCCGGTAATTCCACCACGTGGGAGCAGAGCGTGCGGCTCGACATCGAGGGCTGCTCCTTCGCCGGTGACTCCGACGGCCGGCGGATCAGCGGCACGTCGGACCGGCCCGAACTCGACCGGGAGTACGGCGATCCGGACTCACCGGGCTGGTACACGCTCAGCCGGTGACCGGCCCCCGAGCCCGCCCGAGCCGGTGCCGGGGTCGGGGCGGGCGTTGGCGGTCAGCTACCGGCGGCGTACGTCACGAAGTGCGCCCATGCGGCGGGGGCTACGGCGAACCGGGGGCCCTGCGCGTTCTTCGAGTCGCGGACGTGGACGGTGCTGGGGGTGGTGGCGACCTCGACGCAGTCGTTGCCGCTGCTGCTGTCGCTGTAGCTGCTCTTGAGCCACTCCAGCGCGGTGCCTTCCCCCACTGAGGTCTTTCGGGTCATGTCTCTCCCCGCACTTGCTCGATGAAGGCCAGCGACTCCCCTGGCGCGAGAGCCTGGGCCCGGATCATCCCATATCGCAGCTCGAGGATCCGAAGCTGTTTCGGGTCGGAGACCGGGCGACCGTTGAACGCGCCTTCTGAGCGTCCCACGGCTGTGCCGTCCCCGAACTTCAGCACCTCGATCCCGCCGTCCAGCCCAGGGTGGGTCTCACAGTTGAGGGGCATTACTTGTAGTGAGACGTTGCGCAACCGGCCCACCTCCAAGAGGCGTTCGAGCTGGCGGCGCCATTCCATTCTGCCCCCGATGGGGCGTCGCAGAGCCGCCTCTTCCTGAACGAAGCTGAGCGCCGGCGCGGGTGAGCGGTCGGAGATCGAGCGGCGGGCGATGCGTGCTGCCACACCTCGCTCCACCTCGTTCCGGGAGTACGCGGGCTGCCGCGTCTCCAACAACACCCGGGCGTGCCCTTCCGTTTGCAGCAGGCCGTGAACGCCGTGGTTGGCATACACGGCGACCTCGACCGCCCGCGCCTCCATCCGCGCCAGATCCCGGATCTTCTTCGGGTACCGGACCTCCGCCACGTCCTTCTTCATTGCGGCGATCAGCCCGCCCGCGCCCAACACCTCGTCCGCCCTGTCCAGATACTCCTGGCGCGGAATCCGTTTCCCGGCCTCGACCTTGTAGACCTGGTCCTCCCCGTACCCGATCGCCACGCCGAACTCGACCGCCCGCATGCCGGCCGCCTCGCGTCGCAGTCTCAGCTGCCGCCCCACCGTGGCGACGACCGCCGCACCCGACTCGTCGTCCGGGTCGACGTCCCAACCGGGCTCGTCCGCCTCGCCCCCGGGCCGTTCCGTACCGTTTGTATCCACCCGCATCCGCGCCACCTCCGACGTGCCGTTACACCTTGACGCCCTCTACCCGCACGCCCCCTCTGGACAGCCCGGACAGCTCCGGACAACCACCGGACGGTCACCGTACGCATCCAGTCGATCACTGATCAGCGTATGCCTGCCCGGCCACGCTGAGTGACGTGAAACAAGAAATCACCCTCCCTCAACCTCCCGCCCCCAGCCGCACGTTCACCGTGCTGCTCTCGCCCACCCGCCGGGGAGCCAGGCTGGCCCGGCTGCTCACCGCCGCGCATCTGGGCGAGTGGGGGATCCCGTCGGAGTCGGCTGTGCAGATTGTCGCGGAACTGGCCGCCAATGCCGTGGTGCACGGCCGCGTACCGGGCAGGGACTTCCGGCTCGACCTCACGATCCACGACGGCGGTGCGCTGCTGCGGATCGAGGTGAGCGACGCCCGTGGCGAATGCCTTCCGCCCGGTCCGGGCGGCACGGCCTTCCCGGATGGCGACTGCGAGTCCGGGCGCGGCCTGTTGATCGTCGAGGCGCTCGCGGACCGTTGGGGCGTCAGCCCCGGTCCTGTCCCCCGCAAGACCGTCTGGGTCGAGCTCGACCTCGTACTGTGACCGCCGCCACCGGGTCGCGGCTCCGCGCGACATCAAAAACCTTGAAGAACTCGGGAAATGAACCTTCTCAACCCCACCCTGCCGCTCGTCACCCACATGGGTGAAAATGGCCAACTTAGCTGGATATCAGGCTGATTGGCTGGCATATGCTCGCCGCGACGAACATCCCGAACATCCCCCAGACATGCGACGGCCCCCGGCCGGGACTGGCATCCCGATCGAGGGCCTGACCAACGAGGAAGAGTGACCTTCCCGATGGATACCCAGCAGATTAGCGCGCCCGCGCGCGCCTCGTCCGGTGTCGTGCACGACAACTCCCGGCACACCAGCCGATTCACGGTCATGGGCAACCACCTCACCCAGCACCGCGAGCTCTCCCTCACCGCGATCGGGCTCGCCGCACACATCCAGTCGCTGCCCGCCGGGGTCAGGATCGGCATCAAGGATCTCGCCGGCCGCTTCCCGGAGAGCGAGGCCCGGATCGCCGCAGCGTTACGCGAACTCGAAGCCCACGGCTACCTTCGACGCACCCGGACGCGCCTGTCGAACGGCCGGATCGTCACCCGTACGGTCTCCTGCAACCAGCCCTCGGACCAGCGGCGCACGGACGCTTTGCCGGGCCGCGACCGCCCGCAGCGTACGGTCCGTCCGCCCGCGCCCGCCCGCGCCCGTCCGGCCCTGTAGCGAGCCCGAGGCCGGCGACGCGCATCCGGCCAGGTCCCGGACCCACGCCAAGCCTGCGCCCCGTCGTGAGCCCGCGCCCCTGCTCGTACCGAAGCCGGCCTTCCCCGCCGTGTCCCTCCTCCGGACCGCCACCGACCTGCTCGCCGGGCTGCACCATCAGGACCCGCGCCTGCTGCTCTCCGTGCAGGACGTGGACGCCCTGGCCCCGGGGGTCGCCGCATGGCTGGAGCGCGAGGCCGGCCCCGCCGCCCTACAGCACGCCCTGACCAGCGAACTCCCACCCGAAGGGCTGCGCCGTCCCGCCGGTCTCCTCGCTCACCGGCTCACCGCCAGGCTTCCGCCACCGCCGCCGTTCCGGCCTCCGGCCGCGCTCCTGCCCAGGCCGATCCCGCTGCAGAACTGCGAGGGCTGCGACCGGGCATTCCGCGCGGCGGAGCCAGGAGAGTGCCCCGACTGCCGGACCAACTCCCATCCGACCGTTCAAGAGCTCTAGGAACACCACATGGTCAGCTCGTCCCACGAGGCGATGCACCGCATCTTCCAGGAGTACCCGGGCCTGTTCTCCCGAGTCTCCGAGGTGCTGGGGGTCGCGATCGGCCCACCCGCCTCAGCTACCGTCATGCCCACCGACCTCACCGAGAACCGGCCCCTCGAACGCCGTGTCGACACCCTGCTGCGCATCGACATGGAGGACGGCCGGTCCTATCTCCTGGCGATCGAGGCCCAGGGCAAGAAGGACCCGGACAAGCCGGCGAGCTGGATGTACTACCTGTCGTACCTCCAGGCGAAGTACAAACTGCCGCCCATGCTGCTGGTCGTATGCCGGGACCGAGCCACCGCCGAATGGGCGACGCGCCCGTTCACCGTCGGCCACCCGCAATTACCCGTGCTCACCCTGCAAGCACTTGTCGCGGGCCCGCACAACATGCCGGTGATCACGGATGTGGCCGAGGCCCGTAAGGACCTGGCGCTGGCCACGCTGGCCGCGATCACACACGCAGGCGATCCGGACATCGGTGCCATACTGAAAACGCTGTCGACCGCTCTGCGTGATGTACCGGAAACCATCGCCGATCCCATCGTCGAACTCACCGCACAGGGCCTGGGCAACCGTCCGGCCGCACAACAGTGGAGGAACCTGGTGGCCGTGGACCTTTCTTTCTACAAGTCACCTCTTTCGGAAGAAATCCGGGATGAAGGCCGCGCGGAAGGCCGTGCAGAGGGCGTCGCGAAGAGCATTCTGCTCCTCCTCGCCCAGGTCGGCATCGACGTACCCGACGAGGCCCGCGAACGCATCAGGGGCTGCACCGACGTCGACACCTTGAGCCGCTGGCTCTTGCGTGTTCCCACTGCGACATCCGTCGAGGACGTCTTCACTGAGAAGTAGGCGGACTGCGGCCGGGGCCTGCCGGTGGCCCGCCGACCGGTGAGTCCCGGCCGCACAGACTGCAGGAGCCTCTCCGTAGCGGTGGAGGACGACGTGAGCGCCCTCGGAGTCCTCACAGCCCCTGGTACTTCGGTGTACGCCGTTCCACGAAGCTCGCCACGCCCTCGTTGGCGTCCTGCGTCGTCATATTGATCTCCTGGGCCATCGCCTCGGCCGCGAACGCCGTCGCGCGGTCGGAGTCCAGGGAGGCGTTCACCAACTGCTTGGTGAGGGCGATCGCGCGGGTCGGGCCGTCGGCCAGCCGCTGGGCCCACGCGCGGGCCGTCGACGTCAGTTCCTCGTCCGGGACCACCCGGTTGACCAGACCCAGGCGTTCCGCTTCTCTCGCCGGGAGCGAGTCGCCGAAGAACATCAGCTCCTTGGCGCGCTGCGGGCCGATCAGGCGCGGCAGCAGATATGCGCCGCCGCCGTCCGGTACGAGCCCGCGGCGCACGAACACCTCGATGAACTTCGCCGACTCGGCGGCCAGCACCAGATCGCAGGCGAACGCGAGGTGGGCGCCGATGCCCGCCGCCGTGCCGTTGACGGCCGCGACGACCGGCTTCTCGCAGTCCAGGACCGCTGCTATCAGCCGCTGCGCGCCGAGCCGGATCGTACGGGCCACATCCCCCGGCACCCGGTCGCCGGTCGCTGGGGCCCCGCGCAGGTCGGCGCCCGCGCAGAAACCGCGGCCGGTGGCGGTGAGGACGACGGCCCGGACCGCCGGGTCGGCGGAGGCCTCGGAGAGCAGGTCGATGACGCGTTCGCGCTGGTCCCAGGTGAGGGCGTTCATCGCTTCGGGGCGGTTCAGCGTGATCCGGGAGACGCCGTTGTCAGTGGTGTGGAGTATCAATGATTCAGGCGATCCGGACGGGTCGGCGATGTCTTCGGGGGAGGACGGCATGAGGCAGCTCCTGGGTGGGTGGCCGGGGAAACGGCGGGACAGGTCAGCGGCAGACGGCGAGCGCGTCCAGCGCCACCGCGCCCTGCCCCCGCCCGAGCACCATCAGCGGGTTGATGTCGAGTTCGGCGAGGTCGTGGCCCAGTTCCAGGGCCATCCGCTGCACCCGCAGCACGACCTCGACGAGCGCGTCCACATCCACCGGCGGACCGCCGCGTACACCCTCCAGCAGGGCCCGGCCGCGCAGTTCGCCGAGCATCGAGCGCGCCTGGTCCTCGCCGAACGGCGGCACCCGTACCGCCGCATCGTGCAGCACCTCGACCAGTACGCCACCGAGCCCGACCGTCACCGTCGGTCCGAACAACGCGTCCTGCGTGACACCGACCATCATCTCGACGCCCCGCTCGACCATCTGGCAGACCAGGATCCCGTCCAGCTCGACACCCTCGTACCGCGCGATGTCGGTCAGTTCGCGGTACGTGTCCCGCACCTGGCTGGCGGAGGTGAGCCCGACCTTGACCAGGCCGAGCTCGGTCTTGTGGGCGAGCCGGGCGCCCGAGGCCTTCATGACGACCGGGTAGCCGACCTGCCCCGCGGCCCGGACGGCCGCCGCCGCGCTGGTCACCAACTGCTCGCGCGGAACGCGGATTCCGTACGCCCGCAACAGCTGCTTCGCCGCGTGCTCACTCAGCTGTCGGCCCGGGCGCATCAGTGCCTGCGCCTTGCGGAACGAGGGCGACGGCGTGTGCGGCGCCTCGTCGAAGGGCGAGCGGTACGAGGCGGCGAACCGGTGGTGGTCCAGATAGGCCTTCACGGCGGTGATGCAGTTGCCGAAGGTACGGAAGGTGGCGACGCGCGACGAGCCGAGCAGCGTCGTGCGGTACGCGTCCTCCGTGCCGACGGGCGAGCCCCACACCACGCACACCAGCTTGTCCGTGGTCTCCGCCGCGTCCACCAGGTCCTGCGCGAGCTTGTCGCTCATCGGGGGGAAGGGGCCGGTGATCGGGCAGATCAGCACGCCGACGGCGGGGTCGGCGAGGATCGCGTCGATGATCTCCCGGCCACGCCAGTCGCCGACCGGATGGCCGCCGTTGTCGACCGGGTTCGCCACGTTCAGATAGTCGGGAATCCACTCGTGCAGCTCGCGCTGCTTCTCCTGGGACAGAGTGGGAAGCCTCAGCCCCGCGCCGGTCGCCAGGTCCGAGAAGTGCGCGCCCGTGCCGCCCGAGATCGAATACACGACGACGCCGTCGGCCTGCGGCTTTCGTGCCCGGGCCAGCAGGGCCGCGGTGTCCTGGAGTTCGTCGAGCCCGTCCACCCGGATCACGCCGAACTGCCGCATCGCCGCGTCCACCACCTGGTCGGCGCCGGTCAGCTTGCCGGTGTGTGACGCGGCCGTCCTGGCGCCCGCCTCCGTACGCCCCACCTTGACCGCCACCACCGGAACGCCGGCCCGCGCCGCCCGGTCGGCGGCCAGCAGAAAGGAACGCCCGTCCTTGAGCCCCTCCACGTAACAGGCGATGGCCCCGACCTCGGGACGCTGCGAGAAGTACGAGATGAAGTCGGCGGTCTCCAGATCCGCCTCGTTGCCCGTGGGCGCCCAGTGCGAGAGCCGCACGCCCAGCTCCTGAAGGGCGTAGACGGGGCGACCCTGGTGACCGGACTGGGTGATCAGCGCGATCGCCGGCCCGTCCAGATCGTCGCGGAACTTCTCGAAGGCGTTGAGGTTGGTGTTCGGCCCGAGCAGCCGCAGCCCGGACCGCTCCACCGCCGCGGCCAGCCGCGCCTGGGCGGCAGCGCCCTCCTCGCCGGTCTCGGCGAACCCGGAGGCGAAGGCGACGGCGAACTTCACCTTGGCCTGCGCGAGTTCCTCGACCACCGGGAGCGGATCGCCGACCAGCAGCACCGCCAGATCGACCTGCTCCGGCAGGTCCGCGACAGAAGGAGAACAGGCCCGCCCGAACACGGACTTCCGGCTGGGATGCACCGGATGCAGCCGCGCCCCGACCCGCTCGGCCCAGCCGATCAGCTGCCGGGTGATCCCGGTATTGGGCCGCCCCTCGGTGTCGGAGGCGCCGATGACAGCCACGGACTCGGGCCGGAAGAACCGGTCCAGATCCGGCACGGACGCGTGCAGCGGGCGGCCGCTGACATCGAGATCGCCCTCCGCGGCGGCGGCCGCCATGCTGTGGACGATGGCATGCGGCTCCTCGCCGCAGGCCACCACCCTGGCGCGGAAGTCGGTGGTGAGGGTGCCGTGAGTCGATCCAAGCATCGTTCCGCCCACTCCTGCTCGGGGTTCGTCGGGTGATCGTGCCCGGCCAGCCTGAAGCTGACACCCTGTCAGGTTACTGAACTGACGGCCCGTCAGGAATGGGTGTGCAGGCAAAGGCTGAACCGGGCGCACTGATGCCCGGGTGCTCGGGTGCTTCGGCGCCCGGGTGCCTGGACGCCCGGGTGTCCCGGTGCCCAGAGGTCCGGCTGCCCAGAGGTCCGGGTGTCCAGAGGTCCCGGTGTCCGGATACCTGGACCGGATTCCGGGCATGGCCCGGGCGCTCCTCTCCGAGCGGCAACGGCCTCTGCTCCTTTGCCCCCTGCGCGTGGACGTGGCATCGCAGGGGCTATCTGTCACGTTCGCACGCGAGGGGTGCCGGGCGCGGCGACCGCAGCGAGGGCTTCAGCATCGACGAGTGGGCGATCTCGGCCGGCGCCCGCCCGGAATGCGCCACCTGGAAACGTGCCACCCGGAATGCGCCACCTGGAACGTGCCGCCCGGAATGCGCCGCGCCGCCCGGAAATGGGCCTGCCGACCGTGCGGAGGTCCGATCCCGGAGTGGCCGGTCAGCGGATGCGTGAAACTCTCTTGGCGATCTTCCGTGCGTCCAGCGCCATTTCGCGGAGCATGCCGCTGATCGGGTTGGTGAACCCGGTGAAGTACAGGCCGGGGGCCCGCTTGGGCGTGCGGGCGCCGTGCGTCACCGGCCGGCCCCGGGCGTCCAGGACGCCGAGGTGGCCGACCAGGCTCTCCAGGGCCCGGTGGTAGCCCGTCGCCGCGATGACCGCGTCCGGGGTGATCCGGTCCCCGTCGGCCAGCACCACCGCGTCCTCGTCGAACGACTCGACGGCTGCCACCGGTACCACCCGGCCGCCCTTCACCGCGTCGATCAGTCCCATGTCCTGCACCGGGATGGCACCGTCCCGGACCCGTGAGTACAGGCCGGTGTCGGGGCGCGGGAGCCCCTGTGCGGCGAGATCGGGCACGGCGATCCGGGCCATCAGGCCCCCGGCCCGGTCGACGAGAGGGACCGGCAGCCTGCGTACCAGGATGCCGGTCGCCTGGGCGGGCCATCCCGCGGTCGAGCGGCGCACGATGTGCGGCACGGTGCGTACGGCGATGCGTACCCGGGACGCCCCGCCCTCCACCAGGTCGACGGCGATCTCCGCGCCCGTGTTGCCGATGCCGACGACGAGGACGTCCCGGCCCGCGTACGGGGCCGGATCGCGGTAGTCGCAGGCGTGCACGAGGTCGCCGGTGAAGGTGTCGCGCCCGGACCAGTCGGGGATGCGCGGGGTGTGGTTGTAGCCGGTGGCGATGACGACGGCCCGGCCGGTCAGCATCCGGCCACCGGTCGCGGTCAGTTGCCAGCCGGCTCCGTCGGGGGTCCGGTCGATCCGGGACACCTCGACGCCCGTCACCACTTCCAGCTCGTGGTGCTCGACGTACTTCTCCAGGTAGCGCACCACGTCGTCCCTGGCCACCCAGCGCCCGAACCGGCGCGGCATCGCCAGCCCCGGCAGCGCGGACCGGCGCCGGGTCGTGTGGAGGTGCAGCCGGTCGTAGTGGCGGCGCCAGGACGCGCCCACGTTCTCGGACCTCTCCAGTACGACCGCCCGTACCCCCCGCTCGCGCAGGGCCGCGGCGGCGGCGAGGCCGCCCGGGCCGCCGCCGATGACGTATACGGGCCGGTCCTCGGTGAGGCCGGTCGGGGCAGGGGTGGTGTTACCGGCGGTCGGTGCGCTGTCGGGCATGGTCCGGAGCGTAATCGCGCACGTACTTGATGGATCTCGGTCAAGAGGGAAATCGATTGCGAATTGATCACGCGTGCGCGTTCCTGAACGCTTCCGTGGGCCGGTTGATTGGGCATGCCTCTTGCGGCAGGCCTCGCCATCAGGTGAACTGACGTACCGTCAGTTTCTGGTTCCAGTGAGCGGGAGACCCATGCAGACGATCTGGCTCGGTGGCGCCGAGTGGCTCGCCGTCCTCCGGATAGGCCTCGGCCTGTGGTGGCTGGAGAGCTGGCGGCACAAGGACAAGAAGGGGTGGTTCGAGCGCGGCACGGGCATTGCCTGGGCCGCCGACGTCGCGGGCAAACACAGGTGGGCGGCCGTACGCACGGGCTTCCGGCAGGTCGTCGCCCCGCGCCCCAAGGCCATGGCCTACCTCGTCGTGTACGCCGAACTCGCCCTGGGTCTCGGCCTGATCACCGGATTTCTCACACCCGTCGCGCTCGTCGCCGGCCTCCTGCTCAACCTCCTCTACCTGGTGCTGATGATCCACGACTGGGCCGAGCAGGGGCAGAACGCGATGATGGCGCTCATCTCGCTCGTCGCGCTGTTCGCGATGTCCTGGCAGACCTGGTCCCTCGACGACGCGATCGGAATCTTCCTGTGACCCCGGCAGCCGTACGTTTCGACCTTCCCGAGCCCGACGCCTTCACCCGCCCCTACTGGGACACCGCCGCCCAGGGGCAGTTGCTGCTGCGCCGCTGCCGCGCCTGCGGGCGCGCCCACCACTACCCGCGCGAGTTCTGCCCGCACTGCTGGAGCGAGGACGTCACCTGGGAGCGGGCGAGCGGACACGCAACGCTCTATACCTGGTCCGTCGTCCACCGCAACGACCTGCCGCCGTTCGGTGCCCGCGTGCCGTACACCGCCGCCGTCGTCGACCTGGCCGAGGGGCCGCGGATGATGACGGAGATCGTGGAGTGCGAGGAGCCGGACCTGGCGATCGGAATGGCGCTGCGGGTGGCCTTCCGGCGGGACGAGGGGTGCGAGACGGTGCCGGTCTTCCGGCCTCTGCGCTGACCCGTCACAGCCCCGGCGCCCCCCACACCGGGAACCACCGGGCCAGGTCCTTCTCCATCCGCAGGTCGTCCCCGAGTACCGCTCTGACCTGCAACTCCAGCTGGTTGTCCCGCTTCTCGGCGCCACCCGGCACCGGCGCGAACGGATAGAACGTGCCGCGCTTGTAGAGGTAGACCAGGGCCAGCGGACGGTCTCGCGCGTCCCGGAAACCGATCAGGGAGCAGAGCAGCTGCGGCCCGAAGCCACCGTCCTGGAGCAGGGTGTTGACCGCGTGCAGGTCGTTGACCAGGGAAGCGGTGTCCTCGGCCGGCTGGCGGGCGAGCAGCCAGGTGTAGCCGTACGAGTCCTGGCTGAACTCCACCGGGATGCCACCCCGGTCCGTGTCGGCGTCGAGCAGTTCGCGTACGTCCTGCTGGATGCGGGCAAAGGTGCCGCCTTCGGCGCCGGCGAAGCACACCGAGCCGAGACCGGTGGGCTCGAACCCGGCGCCCGCCTGGAGGGTGAGGGCGGCGGAGGGCACGGCGAAGAGCTGGTCGAGATCGGGGCGGACCGGTTTGCTGCGGCCCAGGATGGTGTCGAGAAGACCCATGGACACTCCTTACGGGCGGGAGAGGTCGGCGGAGATGCGGGCCAGCTGGTCGAGGCGCTGTTCGAGAGTCGGGTGGGAGGAGAGCAGCCGGCTCAGGCTCTCCTTGGAGGAGAACGCGGGGACGAAGTAGAAGGCGTTGTACGGCTCCGCCTTGCGCAGGTCCTCGGTCGGGATGCGGGACATCTGACCGGTCACCTTCGTGAGGGCGGAGGCGAGCGCCGAGGGACGGCCGGTGAGCAGGGCGGCGGCGCGGTCGGCGGACAGCTCGCGGTAGCGCGAGAGCAGCCGGGTGAGCAGGAAGCTCAGGGCGTACACGACCGCACTGATCAGCGGGATCAGCATGACCACGATGCCGACGGGGTCATTGCTCCGGCTGCTGCGGGAGAGGCCGCCCCACAGGGCTATGCGGGTGATGATCCCGGCGAGTACACCGAGGAACGAGGCGATCGTCATGACGGCCACGTCCCGGTGCGCGACGTGCGACATCTCGTGCGCGAGCACGCCCTCCAGCTCCTCCGGTTCCAGTCTGCGGAGCAGACCGGTGGTGGCGCAGACCAGGGCGGTCTTCTCGCTCCGGCCGGTGGCGAAGGCGTTCGGGACATCGCTCTGGGCGATCGCCACCCGTGGCTTGGGCATGTCGGCCAGCGCGCAGATCCGGTCGACGGTGCCGTGCAGTTCCGGCGCCTCCTCGGGGGTCACTTCCCGGGCGCCCATGCTGAAGGCCGCGATGCGGTCGCTGAACCAGAACTGTGCGATGAACATGCCGCCGACGAGGATCAGAATGATCGGCCAGGCGCCGCGCAGCACCGCGAGCAGCACGCCGACCAGGACCACGTACAGCAGGCCGATCAGGAACATGGTGGTCACCATGCGCGTGGTCAGACCGCGGTCCGCGGCGTATCGGGAAGGGGTTCGGCTCATCGGTGCCTCCAGCCCTCATCGGGACCTGTCTCTCCGCCTGTCTCCCATAGTGCCCCTTCACTGTTGAAACCGAATAAGACGGACCGAGACGGAACGGAGGGGAGCGGCTGGTATCGGGGTCCCGCGGTGAGCGCCCTCCCTACGGCCAGAGCAGTTCCCGCGTCCAGTCCGCGCCTTCCCGGCGGTAGCGCAGTCGTACGTGCCTGCGCCGCGCGTCGCCCTGGAAGAACTCGACCTCCCGCGGTTCGACCACGTACCGCGACCAGCTCGCGACCTCCGCGTCCGGCTCGGCCCGCGCCCGTTCCCAGGCGGCGTCGGCGGCCCGGGTCAGTTCCGCCTGCGAGTCGAGCACCGCACTCTGGGTGCCGGTCAGTGCCGACGCGAGCGCCCCGGTCGAGCGGGCGTGCAGATCGGCCAGGCTCTCCGCCCGGCTCGTCTCGGTGACCGGCCCCCGTACCCGTACCTGCCGGCCCTGTACCGGCCAGTAGAAGTTGAGCGCGGCGTACGGGTGGGCGGCGAGCTGGCGGCCCTTCGTGCTGGTGCGGTGCGTGGCGAAGTGCCAGCCGCGCTCGTCCGCGTCGTGCAGCATGAGCGTCCGCACGTCGGGCCGGCCGGCGGTGTCGACAGTGGCCAGCGACATCGTGTGCGGCTCGGCCTGCCCGGCCGCCACCGCCTCGGCGAACCAGGCGTGGAAGAGGGGGAGCGGGGCGGGGGGTGCGGTGGCCGGGTCGAACGCGGGAAGCTCCACGTCCCAGACGCGCTGGGCGTGGAGCAGGTCCAGGAAGCTCTGCTGCGCGCCGGCCTTCCGCGCATCGGTCTGCTGCGCGTCGGATTGCGCCACGCCGGCCTTCGACGCGCCGGTGTTCGGTACATCGGTCTTCGGTACATCGGTCTTCGGTACGCCGGTCTGCTGCGCGTTGGATTTCTGTACGTCGCTCATGGCCCCATTGCAGCGCATGGGGCCTGGCCCGGGACCTCACCCCCGTCCCAGCACCACCGTCCCCGACGAGCAGAACCAGCCGCCCGTCCCCGACGCCACGGCCAGCTCCGGCAGTCGGCCGCCTGCCCTGCGCACCTGGCGATCGCCCGCCTCGCCGCGCAGCTGCCGTACCGCCTCCACCAGCAGGAACAGCCCTCGCATCCCGGGATGGCAGGCGGACAGCCCGCCGCCGTCCGTGTTGACCGGCAGCTCGCCCGTCAGGCCGGTCCGGCCCTTCTCCACGAACGCGCCGCCCTCGCCCTTCGCGCAGAAACCGAGGTCCTCCAGCGTCACCAGCGTCATATAGGTGAACGCGTCGTAGATCTCGGCGAGGTCGATATCGCCGGGCCGCACCCCGGCCCGTTCGAACGCCAGCCGGCCGGAGACCGCCGCGGGAGAGGCCGTGAAGTCGTCCCACTCGGACATCGTGGAGTGCGAGACGTGCTCGCCGGCACCGAGGATCCACACCGGTTCCTTCGCCGTGTCCGGTACGTACTCCTCGGCGGCCAGCAGCACCGCGCAGCCACCGTCGCTGCGGATGCAGCAGTGCAGCTTGGTGAACGGGTCCGCGATCATCGGCCCCGACAGCACGTCGTCCACGGTGATCGGGTCACGGAACATCGCGTCCGGGTTGACCGCCGCATTCGTCCGTGCCTGGACCGCGACCTCGGCGAGCTGCTCCAGGGTCGTCCCGTACTCGTGCATATGGCGGCGGGCGGCCATCGCGTACTTGGCGATCAGCGAGTGCCCGTACGGCACCTCGAACTGGAGCGGGCCGCGCGCACCGAAGGAGAGGTTGGACGTCCGACGGCCCGCCTTGATGTCCGCCCGGGCCGTCGACCCGTACACCAGCAGTACGGCATTGGCGTGCCCGGCGGCGACGGCGTCCGCCGCATGGGCCGCCATCACCTCCCAGGTCGAGCCGCCGACCGCGGTGGAATCCACCCAGGTGGGTTTCAGCCCCAGATACTCGGCGACCTCGACCGGGGCGAGCGTACCGAGCCCGGCGGAGGCGAAACCGTCGACGACGGACCGGTCCAGCCCCGAATCGGCCAGGGCCCGGCGGGCGGCCTGGGCGTGCAGGGCGTACGGCGTGGCCTCGTCGACGCGTCCGCAGTCGGCGAGGGATATGCCGACGACAGCGACCTTGCGGTGGGAAGAAGGCATGAATCTGACGGTACATCAGATACGCGCCGAGCGGACCTCCGAGTGGGCGGCGGGGTGGGCTGCGGAGTGAGGTGCGGGGCCGGGCGGTGAGCTGCGGGGCGGGGCGGGGCGGGGCGGTGAGGTGCGGGGCGCCGAATGGGCTGCCGATGTGCGCGGCTCTGGGCATCTCGAAGATTCACCTCTAGCATGACGGGCCGTCAGATCAGAGGCCGAACGCCCTGATGAGAAGGAGCCCGACGATGGATGCCGCCTTCACCGCGGAACAGGACGAGATCCGCCGCGCCCTGCGCGAACTGCTCGCCGAACACGGCGGCTCCGACGACGTCCGGAGCGCCGTGCGGACCGCCGACGGGTACGACGCGGCCCTGTGGCGGCAGCTCGCCCAGGACCTCGGGCTGCCCGGACTCGCCCTCCCGGAGGAGTACGGAGGTGTCGGCCGCGGCCTCGCTGACCTCGCCGTCGCCTGCGAGGAGACCGGCCACGCGCTGCTGCCGTCACCCCTGATCGCCACCGCCGCACTCGCCGCGCCCCTGATCGTCGCACTCGGCACCGGGGCCCAGCGCGCCGCCCTGCTGCCGCGCATCGCCGCCGGGGAACTGACCGCGACGCCGGTCGTCCCCGGCGGCTCGCTCGGCACCGCTCTCGGTCTCACCGGTGACCCGACCGGCGGCGCCTGGGCGGGTGGCGGCCGGGCGGGCGGCGTCCAGGCGAGGCCGGTCGGCGGCGGGGCGGGCTGGCGGCTGTACGGGGAGGCGGACCAGGTCCTCGACGGACACAGCGCGGGGCTCCTCCTGGTCGCGGCCCATGCCGGCGGCTTCCCGCGCAGCCGTACGCTCCTCTTCCTGGTCCGCCCGGACACGGCGGCCGGAGTCGTCCGCACCCGCCGGACCTCGTTGGACGAGACCCGCCCGCTGGCCCGTGTGGAACTCCGCGACACGGAGGCCGAGCTGCTCGGCGCGGACGACACCGCGGACGTGACCGGCGCCCTCGCCGCGGTCGGACAGGGGGCCGCCGCCGTGCTCGCGGCGGAGGTGGTGGGGACGGCGGCGGGCGCGCTGGAGCGGGCCGTCGCACACGTCGGGGCGCGCGAGCAGTTCGGCCGGGCGGTCGGCTCCTTCCAGGCCGTGAAGCACCGCCTCGCGGATCTGTACGTACGGGTGCAGGCGGCCCGTTCCGCCGCGTACTACGCGGCCTGGGATCCGGCCACGGCCGGGGGGCTCGCTCTCGCCCAGGCCCTGGAGGCGCTGCGGATCACCACCGCCGAGGCCGTCCAGCTGCACGGCGGGAACGGCTTCACCTGGGAACACGAGGCGCATCTCTACTTCAAGCGGGCCGCCGCCGACGAACTGCTCTTCGGCCCCGTCCACCGGCTCCGCGACCATGCGGCCCAGCGGGCCGGGCTCTTCGCCGCACTCGAACCGGCCGCCCCGAAACCGGTCACCCCGGGCTCGGCCGGGCAGGTGGCGGTCTGATGGCGCCCGGCGTCCGGCTGATCCAGAAGGTCTCCTCGACCCGCACGTTCGCGAGGATCGCCCCGCACGTCGTGCCCGCCATGGACCGTGCGGTGCACCGGCTCACGCGCGGCAAGGTGCTGCTCAGCGCCCGGATGCTGCCGGGGCTGATCCTGACGGTGCCGGGCGCGCGGAGCGGGCGGCCCAGGACCACTCCGCTGGCCTGCATGCCGGAACAAGGACCGGGGTCCGGAAAGGGCAACGGGGCGGAGCAGAGCTGGATCCTGGTCGGCAGCAACTTCGGCCGTACGGGACACCCGGCCTGGACCGCGAATCTGCTGGCCGGTCCCGACGCGGCCGTCATCAACTGGAAGGGCCGGGACATTCCGGTGCGCGCCACGCTGCTGAAGGGTGCGGAACGGGAAGCGGTGTGGCAGGCGGCGCTGAAGTTCTGGCCGCCGTACGCGGCATACCAGGCGCGGATCGAGCGGGAGATCCGGCTCTTCCGGCTGGAACGCCGGGACGACGCCGCGACCTGAGACGACCGGAGGCAGCGGCCTGGGGCGGCCGGAGGCGGAATCGGTGCGCCGGATTCGCAACGCGGAATCGGTGCACGAACGCCGTGTGCACGAAGCACCGTGTGCACGAAGCACCGTGTGCACGAAGCACCGTGTGCACGAAGCACCGTGTGCACGAACGCCGTGTGCACGAACGCCGTGTGCACGAACGCCGTGTGCACGAACGCCGTGTGCACGAACGCCGTGTGCACGAAGCACCGTGTGCACGAACGCCGTGTGCACGAACGCCGTGTGCACGAACGCCGTGTGCACGAACGCCGTGTGCACGAACGCCGTGTGCACGAACGCCGTGTGCACGAACGCCGTGTGCACGAACGCCGTGTGCACGAACGCCGTGTGCGTCGACGCCGCGTGCGCGAACACCGTGTGGGGGAACGGCTGTTGGGGTGATCACCGGAACGGTCCGGGCGCGCCGACGGCGGACCACTTCCGTGGTCCGCCGTCGGTGAGACAGGACCTGGGGCGCCCGGAATCACCGCGCGGTGCCCCAGTACGGGGAAGGGCCCGGCGCGGCGCTACTTCGTCGGCTTCCTGCCGGTGATGCCCAGATGCACCAACAGTGCGAGATTCGGCTTGAGTTCGGCCTGCTTGACGCCCCAGGTCGTGAAGCCCTTCTGGTGCGAGGCGACCGCGGCCAGCATCGCGACCAGCGAACCCGCCATCGCGGCGGCGCTCACGTCCTTGTCGACCTTGCCCTTGGCCTGGAGCTCCTTCACCGAATCCGTGAGGGAGTTGGTGACCGAGTTCAGAATCTTCATGCGGATCTTGTAGAAACGCTTGTCGCCCTCGGCCGCCCCGAGGTCGACCACGCGCAGGATCGCGTCGTGATGTCGCCAGAAGTCGAGGAATCCCTCGACGAGTTCTTCGGCGGTCTGCCAGCCGGCCTTGCCGACCCAGGAGCGGCCTGCGACCAGTTCGGTCAATCCGGCACCCTCCTTGGCCATTTCTTCGGCGATTTCGAGGACGGCGCCCTCGACGTCGGGGAAGTACTGGTAGAACGTCGCGGGTGAAGTCCCCGCCTTCCGGGCCACGTCGATGACTTTGACGTCCCGGTACGGCGAGGAACTGAGCATCTCGCTGAGGCAGTCGAGCAGCTTCTGCCGCGTCGCCTGTCCGCGTCGACCGGCCACGCGGCCGTCGACGGTGCGTACTTGTCCTGTCATGCCGTCAGCTTACCGAGGGGGGATCGGAGCGCGATTCGGCCGACTGCAAATGGGGAGCGCCGCAGGCGGGGTGGGGGGAGTGGCCGGATATCGACGGATGCGACCCGCGGGGTAGGTAAGTCTTATCAACACCCTGTGGATAACTTCCGTGGATAACTTTCGGTGAAGCCGTGGGCAAGGAAGTCCTCTCTCGAAAATTAGTTCGATGTGGACGGGTTGGGGCGCGGTGCGTGCCGCCGCCGGTTACGTTTGCCGTGACGAGCGTCACTCGCCGCGTACGACTGTGACGGAAGGACCCGGGCCCATGGCCGCATTCGCGCGATCCGCGCCGTGCTGGGTGGATGTGCAGCTCCCCGACCTCGAAGCGGGCAAACGCTTCTACGGCGAGCTGTTCGGCTGGACCTTCCGGGCCGGCGACGGCCCGTACGCGGACGCCTTCAGCGACGGGAGGCTCGTCGCCGCGCTCGCCGCCAAGCAGGACGGCCGGATGCCCACCGCATGGGGCGTCTACTTCGCCACCGACGACATCGTCGCGACCGTCGCCCGGATCAGGGAGGCCGGCGGGCAGGTGATCACCGACCCCGTGCGGGCCGGCCGGGCCGGAGCGCTCGCCCAGGCGGCCGACCCCGGCGGAGCGGTCTTCGGGCTCTGGCAGGCCGGTGAACGCGAAGGCTTCCAGAAGCGACACGAACCGGTTTCCTTCTGCTGGACCGAGGTGTACACCCGCGAGAAGGACCGCGTCGACGCCTTCTACGAGGAGGTCTTCGGATTCCAGGGCACCGACCTCGACACCGCGGGTGCCGCCGAGCCCGGCGCCCCCGAACCCGGCGTCGATTTCCGCATGTGGTCCCCGGCGGGCACCGAACCGGGACCGGACACCGCGATCGGCGGGCGCAGCGTCATCACCGACGCCTTCCCGGCCGAGATGCCCAGCTACTTCCTGAGCTACTTCGCCGTGCAGGACTGCAACGCCACCGCCGGACACGCCGTACGCCTCGGCGGCCGCATCTCCGCGCCGCCCTTCGACATCCCGTACGGACGGATGGCGGTCCTCCAGGACGACCAGGGTGCCGTATTCGCCGTACTTCAGCCCCCTGTGTCCGGGAACAGGGCAGAGTGAGCTAGGACACCCCGGTCGGCCCCCGGGTTCGCAACCAGGGGCTCAGCCAGGAACAATCGGGGTGCGCACCGCCGGGTGGTGCCCAGTGGTGAGACGCCGTACAGGGCGGGTTTTCGCGGGCTTCTGTTCCTGAGGCCCGTACGGGGAGGTGGCAGGGCAAGTGGTGGAGCAGCTGACGCAGCACGACCCGAGACGGATCGGCCCGTTCGAGGTGCTGGGACGGCTCGGGGCCGGTGGCATGGGGCTGGTCTATCTCGCCCGCTCGGCTTCGGGCCGACGGGTGGCGATCAAGACGGTACGTACGGAGCTCGCCGAGGACCAGCTGTTCCGGGTCCGCTTCACGCGTGAGGTGGAGGCCGCCCGGGCCGTCAGCGGCTTCTACACGGCCGCGGTGGTGGACGCCGATCCGCGGGCCGCCGTGCCGTGGCTTGCCACCGCCTATGTGCCCGCACCGTCGCTCGAAGAGATAGTGAATGAGTGCGGGCCCATGCCGGTCCAGGCGGTGCGCTGGCTGGCCGCCGGTATCGCCGAGGCGCTCCAGTCGATCCACGGTGCGGGTCTCGTCCACCGCGACATGAAGCCGTCGAACGTGCTCGTCGTCGAGGACGGCCCGCGGGTGATCGACTTCGGGATCGCGTCCGGGGTCTCCAACACCCGGCTGACCATGACGAACGTCGCCGTCGGCACGCCCGCGTACATGTCGCCCGAGCAGGCGCGGGACTCGCGCAGCGTCACCGGGGCCAGCGATGTCTTCTCGCTCGGGTCGACGCTGGTCTTCGCCGCCACCGGCCATGCGCCGTTCCACGGTGCCAATCCCGTCGAGACGGTCTTCATGCTGCTGCGCGAGGGCCCCGACCTGGAGGGTCTGCCCGACGAGCTGCGGCCGCTGATCGATTCCTGCATGCAGATGGACGCCGGGCTGCGGCCCACCCCCGCCGACCTGCAGGCCCAGCTCGCCCCGCATCTCTTCGCCTCCGGCGGCGACGACAGCGGTACGGCCTCGGCCTGGCTGCCCACCTCCGCGACCGCGATGATCGAGCTGCGCCGCGGCGGCGGCCGCAGAGTCGCGGCTCCGGCGCCCGCGCCCGCTCAGGCACCCGCTCCCGCTCCCGCTCCCGCCCCGGCCCCCATGCCGCCGCCGCCCCAGCAGCCGCCCGGCGCCGACCGGTACACCACCTGGCGCAGCGGCGCCGACCTGCGCTCCCCGGCCGCCGCCGCGGCCCGGCTGCCCGACGGGGGCGGTCCGGTGCGGCTGCCCGGGGCGAAGGTGCCGATCGGCCCCGGCCCGCGCGCCCAGGACGTCCGGGCCGCCGCCACGGCCACCGCGGACGCCGGCCCCGCGACCGGCTGGGTGCGCCCGCCCGCCGGGGTGAACGGCGCGGTCCCCGCCGCCCCGCCCGCCCCCCTGCCCGGGCCCGCGCATGCCCCCGAGTCCGCGCCCCCGGGCCCCGACCGATGGCGGCCCTGGCGGTTCCGGATGTCCAACGACGTCTGGGGGACCCCCGTCGTCGCCGGGGACCTCCTCTACGTCACGTCGTTCGAGGTGCACGCCCTGGACGTCGGCAACGGAAGGCGCCAGTTCAAGACCCGGGACGTGGCCTGGGTGATGGCCGTCGAGGGCGGCCGTATCCACGCCTCCGACGGACCGTCGCTGTACGCCCTGGACGCGGCGACCGGCGCCGAACGGTGGCGGTTGCAGACCGATGCCTGGGTGTACTCCCTCAAGGCCGACCGCGGCACCGTCGTCACCGGAACCCGGGGCGGCGGCGTCCAGGCGTGGGAGGCGTCCACGGGCGAGAAGCTGTGGGAGAACGGCGGCGTACAGACCGACTTCGAGACGCCGGAGGCCGGGCCCGTGATCCACGACGGCACGGTCTACCTCTGGCAGGACGCCCGGCTGCGCGCCGTCGACGCCCGTACCGGCATCGAGCGCTGGTCGTACCCCATCGGCGACGCCGCCTCCTGCGGTGGAGTGCCGGTCCGGGTGACCTCGGCGGCGGACGGCTTCGTGTACGTCAGCGCCGGGGCCCGGGTCCTGGCCGTGGACACGGTGTCCGGTCATGTCCGCTGGCACTTCGAGTCGCCCGCGGTCTTCCTCTCCCCGCCCGCGTTCGCGCCGGGGCCCGCCGTCACCGGCGGCGGTGTGTACCTGGCCGACTACCTCGGCACGGTGTACGCGCTCGACGCCGCGACCGGCAAGGACCGCTGGCGCATCGCCACGGAGGCCCGGCAGTCGATCGAACCGGTCCTGGTGGTGGCCGGGAACGTCCACGTCGGCAGCGGCAGCGCCCTGTACACGCTCGACGCGGTCACCGGCACCCCGAAGTGGCGGTTCGCGGCGGGCGGCGAGGTGGTGGGGGCCCCGGTGGTCGCCGACGGCCGGGTCCACTTCGGCTCCGCCGACCACGTCCTGTACACCCTGGACGCGGCGGGCGGCCAGCTCCGCTGGAAGCTCGCGACGGGCGGCGAGATCACCGGCTCGCCGGTCGCCCGGGGCGGTGTCGTCTACGCGTGCAGCAAGGACCGCTGCGTGTACGCGCTGGACGCGCTGAAGGGCACGGGCACGGGCACGGGCACGGGCACGGGCACGGGCAACCGGGCCCGGGCGTAGCGCGTCGGCCACATCAAGCCCGTCCGGCGCTCGAGGGCACAACCCTCGGCGCGGAGGGCTGGCTTCACACGGAGGGCTTCAGGAGGACGGAGGGCGGCGCGGACCGCGCCCCTCGGGCCCCTCGTCCGGCAGGACGGGGTGCGGGGGCGTGTCCTGGTCCTCCGGACCAGGGCGGCGGTCCTCCGGAGGCGGCCCCGTGTACAGGTCCGGCTCGGGCTCCGGCAACGGACTCGTCTGTACGGAAGGCCCCGGCTCCTGCGTCGGCGGCCAGGTGTCCGGGTTCTTGGAATCGGGGACGGGGTACGGCTGGTCATGGCCCCCGCGGGCAGGCCGCCGCCCGCCACCGCGCCGTCCCGGCATCACCCATGCGCCCAGCAGCATCAGCACCGCGCCCACCGTCGCCTCCGCGGCTCCCCACCGCAGCCCGGAACCGTCGCCCGAGACCGTCAGGCTGCCCACCGCCTCCCCCTGGCGCACCATCCACAGCACGGTGAACCCGAGCGTCACCACACCCGCGGCCGCCACCAGCAGCCGCGACCGCAGTACCACGCCGACCACCGTCAGCAGAGCGGCGAAGAGGAAGACGACCAGGATCGAACTCAGTGGTCCGGGCCGGTTGCCGGTGATACCGGTGAACAGCTCGTCGACCCGGTAGTGACGCCCGAGACGGCCGTCGTACCACTGACGGAAGGGACTCAGCACGGCGGCCGCCGCTCCCAGGAGAGCGAGGAAGGAGCCGAGGACGTTGCGGATCATCATCGGCCTCCTGCGTGTGCGCGGACCGGCGTCACGGGTCTGTACCGCTACCGCCCCCGACGCTACGCCTGGCCTCTGACGCCCGCATCCGTGCGCTACGGTGTCGCGCGGTCGTTCGACAGCAGCAGAGACGGACCACAACTCAAGGGGGGCTGCATCGATGATGCGGCAGCACATAAGGCTTTCCGCGGTACTGGTCGTGGTGGTACTCGCGCTCACCGGCTTCTCGACCTCCGGTCACGGCGGCCGAAGCGGCAAGAGCAAGGGATCGAGCGGCAGCGGCGGCGGCTGCTCCAACTCCAAGAAGAGCAACGGCGGCTACCACCGCAGCACTTACGACGACAACGACAACAACGACAGCTACGACTCGTCGAGCGGCTCCTCCGGCAACGTCGGCTACGAGACACCGGCCCCGAGCGCCTCGGACGCGCCCCAGGCGTACGTCGTGCGCTGTGCCCAGCCCCGCAAGGGCAAGCGCAAGGCCGTCACGACCTCCACCGTCAAACTCACGGCGGAGGCCCTCGGCTCACACACGTACGACGTCGACGTGGCCTTCCTCGACGCGCGGGGCAACACCATCGACCGCGGTGAGGCGAGCGTGGAGGCCGAGGGCGGCGAGACGAAGACCGTCTCCGTACGGATGGACAGCCCGGGCAAGGTCTCCAAGGTGAAGACGTGCCGGGTGGAGGCCGAGCTGACTCACTGACCTCAGCGCAGCCGGAAGCCGCTGCCGCCCCGCCCCCGGAACAGCTCGGCCTGCCGCTCCGGCGCCAGGTTCCCGAGCGCGATCAGGTGCGGGGCGTGCGCCATGGCCTGCGCCCTGGCTGCCTCCCTCGCGGACCACACCGCCCGGACCGTTCCCTGCACACCCTCCGTCGGATACGAGGCGATCACCGCCGCCGCCCGCAGCGCTGCCGCCACCGCGTCGCCGGGCGCCGTCACCTCACTGACCAGCCCGGTCTCGTACGCCCGCCGGGCCGTGACCCGTTCGGCCGTACCCATCAGGGACATCCGGGCCACCTCGCCGAACGGCATCCGCTGGGCCATGGAGATCGCCTCGTACGCGCTGACCATGCCGTACGTGGTGTGCGGGTCGAAGAACGTCGCCTCCTCGGACGCGATGACGAACTCCGCCTCGCCCAGCAGATAGAACGCCCCGCCGCAGGCCATCCCCTCCACGGCCGCGATCACCGGCTTCCACAGGTCGTTCGCCTTCGGCCCGATCGCGATCAGCGGATCGTCGATCGTGTACGGGGACGAGGGCTGCGGCACCGTCACGCCCCGGTCGATCCCCGTACAGAAGGCCCGGCCGCCCGCACCGGTGACGACGACGGCCCGCACCCCGTCGTCGAAGCGGAACGCCCGCCAGGCGGAGGTCAGTTCGGCGGCCGTTGCCAGGTCGATCGCGTTGTGCTTCTCGGGCCGGTCCAGGGTGACGAGCGCGACCCCGGTCTCCTTGTCCGTCTCCGTCCGCAGTGTCATCGCCGGTCACCGCTCCAGCAGCCAGCGCACCAGCGTCACCCCGGACCCGGACGGGCAGAACACCGCCCGCACCGGCGCCCCGATCCGCAGCCGTCCCGGATCGACCGAGTCCAGCGGGGCGTCCGGACCGCTCACCACGTTCCCGACCAGCCGGATCCCCGGGGCGTCGGCCAGCTCGACCACGACGGCGTTGTACGGGGCCTGCGCGGCGTACGCGGGCAGCAGTGGCGGATGCGGCAGCACGTACGACCAGATACGGCCGCGTCCGCTCATCGGCCGCCACTCGCTCGCGAAGGACCGGCAGTGCGGGCAGCACGGCCGCGGCGGGAAGCGGAGCCGTCCGCACTCCGGGGCGGCGCACGCCTGGACGCGGAGTTCGCCGCGGGCCGCGTACTCCCAGAAGGGGGCGCCGTCCTCGTCCACGACGGGCATCAGCAGAGCATCCATGTCGGCTCCTCAACTCCTCAGCAGTACGGCGGAGGTGGGCACACCCTCCCCGGCGGTGACCAGGCACGTACCGGCGTCCGGGACCTGGGCGGTGGAGACGCCGCGCAACTGCTTCACGCCCTCGTTGATCAGGTTGAAGCCGTGCACGTACCCCTCGCTGAGCCCGCCGCCGCCGGTGTTGATCGGCAGTCGCCCGCCACTCTCCAGCGCCCCGCCCTCGGTGAACGCGGCACCCTCGCCGCGCCCGCAGAAGCCGTAACCCTCCAGCGAGAGCGGAATGAGCGGGGTGAACGCGTCATAGATCTGCGCGACATCCACGTCGTCGGGGCCGAAGTCGGCCTGCTTCCACAGCTGCCGGGCGGCCGTCCAGGCGGGACCGGTGAGCGGGTCGTCGTTCCAGTAATTGACCATGCCGTGGTGCTGGGCCGGCAGCCCCTGGGCGACGGAGTGGATGTAGACGGGCTTCTGCCGGCAGTCGCGGGCCCGCTCGGCGGAGACGATGACGCAGGCCAGCGCGCCGTCCGTCTCCAGGCAGTTGTCGAAGAGGCAGAGCGGCTCGCTGATCCAGCGCGAGGTCATATACATGTCGCGGGTCAGCGGCCGTTCGTACATCACCGCGTCCGGGTTCTGGTTGGCACGGTTGCGGCAGGCGAGGGCGACGTTGAAGAGATGGTCGCGGGTCGCCCCGTACTCGTGCATGTACCGCCGCGCCAGCATCCCGATCTCGTCGGCCGGCCGCAGCAGTCCGTACGGCCGGGTCCACTGGGCGGGGGTGGGCAGTTGTACGGCGGTGTTCTTCCAGGGCCGCGGCCCCGATCCCCGCTTCCGCGAGCGCCAGGCGACACCGACACTCGCCTGCCCGGTCGCCACGGCCGCGGCGAGATGCGCGATCGTCGCGCACGAACCGCCGCCTCCGTACCCCACCTTGCTGAAGAAGGTGACGTCGCCCGCACCGATGGACTTGGCGATCTCGACCTCGTCGGTCTCCTCCATCGTGTACGAGGCGAAGGCGTCCACCTCCGAGGCGTCGATGCCCGCGTCATCGAGCGCCGCGACGATGGCCCGGCAGGCCAAGGTCTTCTCCGATTCCGGGAGTTGTTTCGCGAAGGCCGTCTGCCCTATGCCGGCTATCGCTGTCACGTCCTTGAGTGCCGCCACCGCCACCTCCGAGACCGTCATGACTGCTGACAGCGGCTGAGGCTACAGCTAATCTGACGGTTAGTCAGCTAATGGGTCGGCTACTGCGTCAGAGAGGGCGAACGATGCGCGGCGACGAGGAGTGGGGCAGCATCCCGGAGCTGGTACGGGCGGCGGCGCGACGGTACGGGAACCGGGAGGCGGTCGTCGAGGGCCGGACCCGGATCTCGTACGCCGAACTCGGCGACCGCGTCGATCGGGCCGCCGCCGCTTGTATCGCCTCGGGCGTCGAGCCGGGGGACCGGGTCGCGGTCTGGGCCCCGAACACCCTGGACTGGATCGTCTCCGCGCTCGGCGCCGTCACGGCCGGGGCCGTCCTGATCCCCCTCAACACCCGCTTCAAGGGCGCGGAGGCGGCGTACATCCTGCAGCGCAGCCGGGCGAAACTGCTGTTCGTCACGGGGACCTTCCTCGGCACGTCGTACGTGGCGTCCCTGCGCCGGGCCGACGTACCGCTCCCGCACCTGGAACGGGTGGTGGTACTGGCGGACAGCGCCCCGGACGACTACGTCACCTGGAAGGACTTCCTGGCCGCGGGGGAGGGGGTGGCGCCGGAGGCGGTACGGGCCCGGGCTGCCGCCATCGCCCCCTCGGCACCCTCCGACATCATCTACACCTCGGGCACCACCGGCCGGCCCAAGGGCGCGGTCATCACCCATGCCCAGACCCTGCGCTGCTACGCGATCTGGAGCGAGCTGGCGGATCTGCGCGAGGGGGACCGCTATCTGATTGTGAACCCCTTCTTCCACACCTTCGGCTACAAGGCGGGCATCATCGCGTGCCTGATGCGGGGCGCGACGATGGTCCCGCAACCGGTGTTCAACGTCGATACGGTCCTGGCCAACATCGCCGCCGAACGCATCTCGGTCCTGCCGGGCCCGCCCACCCTCCACCAGTCCCTCCTGGACCACCCGGCCCGGGACGCCCACGACCTCTCCGCCCTCCGCCTGGTCGTGACGGGCGCGGCGGTCGTTCCGCTCCAACTGGTGGAACGCCTGCGCGCGGAACTCGGCATAGCGACGGTCCTCACCGCGTACGGCCTCTCCGAGGCGAGCGGCATCGTCACGATGTGCCGCCGCGGCGACCCGGCGCGGACGATCGCCTCGACGTCGGGCCGGGCGATCCCCGGCACGGAGATCCGCGTCCTGGCCGACGCCCCGGACACCCCCGGCGAGGTCCTGGTCCGCGGCTTCAACGTGATGCGGGGCTACTTCGAGGACCCGGAGACCACGGCCGCCACGATCACCTCCGACGGCTGGCTCCACACGGGCGACGTGGGCGTCCTCGACGAGGACGGCAACCTCCGGATCACCGACCGGATCAAGGACATGTTCATCGTCGGCGGCTTCAACGCGTACCCCGCCGAGATCGAACAACTCCTCGGCCTGCACCCGGATGTGGCCGACGTGGCGGTGATCGGCGTTCCGGACCCCCGCCTGGGCGAGGTCGGCAAGGCGTACGCGGTACGCAGACCGGGCGCGACGGTGACGGCCGACGACCTGATCGCCTGGTCGAGGCGGGAAATGGCGAACTACAAGGTCCCGAGGGCGGTGGAGTTCGTGGACGAACTGCCGCGCAACGCGAGCGGCAAGGTGGTGAAGGGGGAGCTGCGGGGGCGGGCGCGGTGACTGGCTCGACGATCAGCAGCGGAGGGGGATTGCCACCTCCGACGACGTGCTGCTCGTTGGATCCGTACTCCAGTGCCGCTCACTCACTCACGCGCGAGCGACTTGTGGGCAGAGGTGTGGATGGTGCGGATCTCGGCCATGGCTGATCGCCAGGCCGGGTCGTCCTTGTCAAGGATCTGCGCTGTGTACTCGGCGGAGTGCAGGCGGCCGGCCACGGCTGGGAAGCGGGCAATTTCGATGACGACGGCCCATGACTCAAGGAACTGGAGGAGCGGGCCGGGTGAGTCCATCCGTGCCGCGAGGGTGAGCACCTCGTCCTTCTGCCGCTCCATCTCGGCCAGCCGGTACGGTGCCAACTGGGCGAGGGCGATCCGGAGGGCTGCCGGGGTCCGCTCCGGCTGGAGGATGAGGGCTTCGCGCATCAGGCTTCTCCCTCACTATCCGCAGCTCTTGCAGGGCGCGACTGAGTACATGCCCCTCGGGGGAGGCGGGCGCCGTGCGGATGAGCGCGGTCTGCGCAGCGGTACGGGAGCGGGTGGGGCCAGTGCGGTCGAGGATGCCGTCGGCGATTGCCTGGATGACCGCCTCCTCGGCGGGGCCGAAGGATGCGATTCGGGTGCTGCGGATCAGTGCCGCCCACGCGATGGGGGCCGTGGTGAGGACGGTGTCCGGAGTGTCACTCTCGCGGCACAGGATGCTGCCGCTCGGGCCCCAGGCGAGCTCGATGCAGTCGGAACTGGGGTCGCCACTGCTGGAACTCGACTTCTGCCATGCGGGCATCAGCGGATGCTGACTCCAGTGGGTATGGTGATGGGTATGGCAACCAAGAAGTACACAGTCACACTGCCGGAGGAGCTCGCGGAGGAGATCCGCAGCGAGGTGGGTCCGGGGGCGTTCAGTGCGTATGTCACCCACGCCATAGAGCGCCAGCGCGAGCATGACCGCCTGGGGGAGCTGGTGGCGTGGATGGAGGAGCGGCATGGGCAGGTGACGGATGCCGAACTGGCGGCGGCGGAGGCTGAGCGTCGCGAGATCGAGCAGTGGTTCGATGCCCAGGAGGCAAGCGCGAAGACGCACCGGGACGCTGCCTGATGGCGGGTGTCTGCTACGTGCTGGACTGCGAAGCGCTCTCGCGGGCTGCCCTCGGAGATCTGGAGATGAAAGCGCGGCTCAAGGATGCGCACCGGGCGTCCGTCCGGGTCGTGACCAGTTCCATGACCCTCATCGAGGCGTATCACAGCAAGATCCGGCGCTCGGAGTGGAACTGGGCCATGTCCCGGATCGTCGTCGAACCAGTGACCAGGGAGGTCGCGGACGAGGCGATCGCGCTGCTCGCGGATACCGGCCTGCACGGCCACAAGTACGCCATCGACGCGGCACTCGCGGTGATCGCGGGGCGGCAGCGGGGGCGGGTGGCGGTCTTCACCTCGGACGAGGACGACATGCGGAAGCTGTGCGGGGCAGGGGTACAGGTCAGGGGGTTGTAACGGTAATCGCGGAGAGGGGCACGAGCCGGTGGCTCGTGCCCCTCTGCCTACGCGGATATGACTCAGGTGGCGTGCTGATCGTCAGCGGTTGCGTCACCGCTGGTCGCATGCTGATCCTGAGTGGTTGTGTCACCGCACGTCGCATGCTGATCGGCCAGGGCCGGGGTGGCCGCGCCGAGGCCGAGGGCCACGGCGAACGCGGCGGCGACGAGCGTCTTCTTCGTGCGGGTCATTCCAACTCCTGTGATGGGAGCGATCTTCCGGACGTGAAGTGACGCTAGTGACAGGGAGGGGGCGATGGCGGCACCCCTCTGGCGGGAAGCGGTCGAACGTTGGCGCGATTACGTTGACTGTGCGCACTAAACATACAGCGGCCGCGACGGCTCCCCCTCCGCGCCGCCGCGGCCGCTCCCCCGTACCCCGTCGATTGACGCTTCAGTTGGCCGGCTCACTCGTGGCGTGCATGTCGTCGGTTGTGGCGACGCCGTCCGTTGCGTGCATGTCCAGCGGTTTCACGGTTCCGCCGGTGGCATGCATGTCCTTGGTGGTGATCTGCCCGGCGTCCTCGCCAGTGGCGTGCATGTCCTGCGGCTTGATCTCCAGGTCCTTCTTCGCGTCAGCCATGTTCGTCTGCTCCCCTAGGCGTCTCAGGTGGTGGTTCGGCGAGGCCCGCCCGGCTGTTCCCCCGTGGACTGCCGGGCGGGCGTCTCAGGGCCGTTCACACTAGTGCTACGGCCTTGGCGTCAATCCGTCTGCCCCCCGACGCGGCGGATCGACATTCATCAGAGTGCCCGGCCGCGATAAACGAACGATGAACGCCGTTCAGGTGCGAGTCACGTGGCCGACGACGAAGCCGTGGACGCCAGCAGGGTGCGTACCTCGGCGGCTTCGTGAGAGCCGAGTCGGTCGTAAATGGTCAGTGCTTCACGCCAGCACACCTGCGCCCGCCCGAACTGGCCGATGTCGTCGAGGGCACGGCCGAGTACCGTGAGCACGTTGCCCCGACGCCATTCGCCGCCGATGCCGCGCAGGGAAGTCAGGGCTTGTTCGGCCTTGGTCGCCGCGTCGGCTGAACTTCCGGACGCGAGGTCGACCTCGGAGAGGCGGAAGAGGGTCATTCCCTCCCACAGGCGTTGGCGGCTGTCCCGGAATACGTCCAGCGCCTCCAGAAGGCGTTCTGTCGCGGTGGTGAACTGGCCGCTCTGGGTAAGAGCCATTCCCAGTGCGTAGCGCCCGTTCGCGCTACGGAGGGCATGCCCCATGCTGTCGTAGATGTCTATGCCCTGCTGGGCCAGTGAAACCGCGCTGTCGGTGCGGCGGGTGGCCAGATGGATGCGGGAGAGGTTGCACAACGCGCTTGCCTCACCGGGGCGGTCTTGGATCTCACGGAAACGGTCGATAGCCACCGTGAGGTATTTCTCGCCGTCGTCGTGACGGTTCTGATAGAGCGCCATGATGCCGAGGGCATTCGGAGCCCAGCAACCCGGCAAGGGGTCGCATGCCGTTTCGACGAGCTGCATGACCTTCTCGGCCTCGTTCTCGGCCTGGTCGAAGCGTCCCGATGTGTGATGCACATCGGCCAGCGTCATGAGGGCCCGTACTTCCGTGCGTTGATCACGCCCCGCGCGGGCAGCTTCCAGGACCGCGAACGCGGTGGATTCGTACTGCTTCGAGTTCGCTCCGGACTCGCCCAGATCGAGCGCGCACCAGAGTAGGTCGACGGCGCGTGGCAGCGTTCCCGGGCTGGACGACTGGCGCACGCAGGAGAGCAGGGGGCCGGCCTCCGTGTACAGCCAGTCCCGTGCTGTATGCCTGTCGTCGAAAGCCAGCCCCTCGTGCCCCGTCGGCTCCAGGTGATCCACCAACCGATCCCCCGGCCGCTCCAGCGCATACACCCCCGCCGCCGTCGCCAGATAGAAGTCCAGCAGCCGCGACAGCGCCAACTCGCGCTCCGCGGGAGGCTGTTCGTCGCGTTCGGCGCAAGAACGCGCGTAGAGCCGCACCAGGTCGTGGTACCGGTACCGCCCCGGCGCCGCCGACTCCAGCAGGCTCGTGTCGACCAGGGCCTCCAGCAGGTCCTCCGCCGCGTGGGACTCCAGGTTGAGCAGGGCCGCCGCCGCGGCCAGGGAGATGTCCGGGCCGTCCGCCAGGCCCAGGAGGCGGAAGGCGCGGGCCTGGGCGGGTTCCAGCTGGCCGTAGCCGAGTTCGAAGGTGGCCTTCACCGCGAGGTCGCCGGCCTGGAGCTCGTCCAGGCGGCGGCGTTCGTCGGCGAGTTTGGCGGCCAGGACCGAGACCGTCCAGGTGCGGCGGGAGGCCAGGCGGGAGGCGGCGATACGGATGGCCAGGGGGAGGAAGCCGCAGGCGGCGACCACGTCGAGGGCGGCCTCGGGCTCGGAGTTGATGCGCTCCTCGCCCACGATGCGGGTGAAGAGCTGGAGCGCCTCTTCCGGGGACATCACGTCCAGGTCGACCAGGTGGGCGCCGGCCAGGTCGACCATCCGGACGCGGCTGGTGACCAGGGCCGCGCAGCCCGCGGTGCCGGGGAGGAGGGGGCGGATCTGGGCCGCGTCGTGGGCGTTGTCGAGGAGGACCAGGACGCGGCGGCTGTCGAGCGTGGAGCGGTAGAGCGCGGCACGCTCGTCCAGCGAGTCGGGGATCGCCGAGTCCGCCGTGCCCAGGGCGCGCAGGAACGCGCCGAGGACCGTCTCCGGCTCTGCCGCCCGTGCGCCGGCGCCCTGGAGGTCCACGTACAGCTGGCCGTCCGGGAAGTGCTGGCGTGCCTGGTGGGCGACGTGCACGGCGAGGGTCGTCTTGCCGACGCCACCGATGCCGGCCAGCGCCGAGACGGCCATGACCGAACCCTCGGCGGTCGCCAGCCGGTCGCCCAGCTCGCGTACGAAGGAGGCGCGGCCGGTGAAGTCCGGGACCGTGGCCGGGAGCTGGGCAGGGCGGACGGGTGCGGGGGCCGGAGCCGGTTCGTCGGCCGGACGGGCCAGCTCCTCGTCGGCCCGCAGGATGCGCTGCTGGAGCTGGGAGAGCTCGGGGCGCGGGTCGACGCCCAGTTCGTCGGCGAGCAGCCGGCGGGTGTCGGCATACACCGCGAGCGCCTCCGCCTGGCGGCCGCTGCGGTACAGGGCGATCATGAGGAGTTCGCGCAGCCGTTCACGCAGCGGGTGCGCGGCGGTCAGCGCGGTCAGTTCGGAGACCGCCTCCGCGTGGCAGCCGACCTCCAGGTCCAGGTCCAGGCGGGTCTCGGTGAGCTGGAGCCGCCACTCCTCCAGCCGGCTGCGCTGATACTCGGCGTACGGGCCGGGCACGGAGGCCAGGGCCTCGCCGTCCCACAGGCCGAGCGCCTTGTTGAGCAGGGTGCGGGCCTGGGCGCGGTCGCAGGTCGCACGGGCCTTGTCCGCCTCTGCCGCCAGCTCCTGGGCCACCGTCAGGTCGAGGGCGCCGCGCCTGGTCCGGATCGCGTATCCACCGGCGTCGCTGACCAGGGTCTGCGGGTCGAGGACCTTCCGGAGCCGGGAGGCATACGTGCGTACCGCGGCGAGCGCCTGCGAGGGCGGGTCCTCGCCCCAGATGGCGTCGATGAGCTCGGAGGCGGTGGCGGTACGGCCGCCGCGCAGGAGCAGCGCCGTCAGCAGGGCGCGCTGCTGCGGTGAACCGGACGGCAGCGTCTTGCCGCCCCGCCATGCCCGTACCGGGCCGAGCACGGCGAAGCGCAGATCGGCGCCGTCGGCCGCCTCCTGTTGTGGAGCTCGCTGCTCCGGAACATGCATGCGCGGCCCGTGGTCACGGTCCATTGATGCCCCCTGCCCTGCTCGCCCCGCCGGTCCTACCGATCACGCTGGTGCTGTCCGTTCCGGATCTGCCGCCCATGTACCGGTCGGGACGGACGGATCCGGATTGCTCCGTACCGCTGGTATCGCGCTCAACAGTCTGCCTTGTCAGGGGCGGACACGTCAGCAGCAGGTGACTCTCTGCACAAGCCCTCGACAACGATTGTGGAACGAGGAACGGCACGGAGAGCTGACGGTACGTCAGATCAGCGCTACCGTGGTGGGCATGGAGACCTTCCCGAAGATCATCTCGGTGGACGACCACACGGTGGAGCCCGCTCATGTCTGGCGGGACCGGCTCCCGTCCAAGTACCTCGACCGCGGCCCGCGCATCGTCCGCGCACCGCTCAAGGAAATGACCTTCATGGGCGGAAAGTTCGCGCCCGTGATGGGTGCGAAGGGGGACGACGGCCCGATCGGCGACTGGTGGGTGTACGAGGATCTGCACCGCCCGCTGACCCGGCTCGACACCTCGGTCGGCTACGACCGGGACGAGATCAAGCTTGAGGTCATCACGTACGAGCAGATGCGTCCGGGGTCGTTCTCGGTCCCCGACCGGCTCGCCGACATGGACGTCAACCACGTCCAGTCCGCCCTGTGCTTCCCCACTTTCCCCCGCTTCTGCGGCCAGACCTTCACCGAAGCGAAGGACCGCGAACTGGGGCTGCTCGGGGTGCGCGCGTACAACGACTGGATGGTGGAGGAGTGGTGCGGGCCCGAGGCGCGCGGCCGGCTCATCCCGCTCACCCTGATCCCTCTGTGGGACGCACAGTTGGCCGCGGACGAGGTCCGGCGCAACGCGGCGCGCGGTGTGCGCGCGGTGGCGTTCTCCGAGATACCTCCGCATCTGGGGCTGCCGTCGATTCACACGGACGAGTGGGATCCGTTCCTGCGGGCCTGCGACGAGACGGGCACGGTGATCGCGATGCATATCGGCTCGTCCTCGAAGATGCCGTCCACCTCGGCCGACGCGCCACCCGCCGTCGGATCCACCATCACCTTCGCCAACTGCTGCTTCTCGATGGTCGACTGGCTGATGAGCGGCAAGTTCGAACGGTTCCCGAACCTCCGGATCATGTACGCGGAAGGCCAGATCGGCTGGATTCCGTACATCCTGGAACGCGCCGATGTGGTGTGGGACGAGAACCGGGCCTGGGGCGGCGTCGCCGACAAGGTCCACCGTCCGCCGTCGGAGCTGTTCGCCGAGCACGTCTACGGCTGCTTCTTCGACGATGCCTTCGGCCTGAAGAACCTGGACGCGATCGGCGTCGGGAACGTCCTGTACGAGACGGACTACCCGCACTCCGACTCCACCTGGCCCAAGTCGCGCGAGGTCGGCGAGGCGCAGATGGGACATCTGGACGCCGACGTCGTGGACCGGATCGTGCGCCGCAACGCGATCGACCTGCTGGGGCTGACGGACGACGGCCTGTGGGCGGGGCCCGGAGGAGGACGGTAGGGGGCGGAAAAGAACGTGACACTCCAGGCATCGAGTGTCACGTTCTTTTCCACCCACGGGTGTCCGGAGCGGGTCAGGCCCTGGTGATCGGCTCCGGGAGTTCCGTCACCCACTCGTCCTGGTCCCCGGGGCATTCCAGACTGATCTCGAGGACGTATCCCGTGGACCGATAGCCGTTGACGTCGATCCAGCGGGCCCACCGGGGCGGAGACCGTCACCCCGGCGTGGACGACGACCGCGCCGCAGCGCCCCGGCGTGAATATGACACAGGTCACCGGAACTCCTGTCCTGCTGCGGACAGGACGAGATGTGGAGCATTCCTTGAGAGCCCGGATACGGGCAGGTGACCCGGACGCGTTCGGCAGCCTCTTCGACGACTACGCACAGACGGTGTTCCGGTACGCGGTCCGCTCGACCGGCGACTGGGCCGGTGCGGAGGACGCCGTATCGCTGACCTTCCTGGAAGCGTGGCGGCTGCGCGAGACCCTGCGGGACTCGGACGAGGAGTTGAAGCCCTGGCTGCTCGGCATCGCGACCAACGTCCTGCGCAACGTCCGCCGCGCCGCCAAACGGCATGACGCGGCACTGACCCGGATGCCGGCCGGACCGGCCGTGCCGGACTTCGCCGACGAGCTGGTGGGCCGCATCCATGACGCGGAACAGCTCGGCGCCGTGCAGGCCGCGCTGGGACGGCTGAGACCCAAGGAGCGGGAGGTGTTCCTGCTCTGCGTCGGGGACGGCCTGGACTACCGGGGCGCCGCACGGGCGCTCGGTGTCCCCGTCGGGACCATCCGTTCGCGGCTCTCCCGGGCCAGGAAGCGGCTGAGGGAACTCACCGCGGACGAAATAAAGAAAATCGCAAGAAACATGGAACTACCCGGAGCGGCCGGACAGTACCGGAGTGACCGCGCCGCTGCGGTCCGGTCGAACGCATGGGAGGGCAACCGATGAGTGCCGATGCGAAGAGGGTTGCGGGCGAGCTCGGGGCGCTACTGCCCGAGCCGCACGGACCGGCCCTGCCGGACGACCGTCACCGGCTGCTCAAGGAGCACTTGATGAACGAGATCCACCAGGCCCAGGTCCAGGCCCAGAAGGCGCCGCAGGACGCGCGGCCGCGCCGCCGCCGCGCGTGGTACGTCGTGCCTGTCGGTATGGCCGCCGCAGGAGCGCTCGCCTTTACCTTCCTGGCCGGTCCCGGCCGGAGCGGCGGCGACGACGGGTTCCACCTCAGCGCGGCCCCGGTGGTCAAGGTCGAGGTCGGCTCGGCGAACGGCGTCGGAGCGCTGATGGAGAACGTCGCAGAGCGCGCCTCACAGGCTCCCGCGAACCGCGTGGGCCCGAACCAGTTCGTGTACGTACGCTCGCACTACTCCAACATGCAGGCGGTCGACGGCAGTCCCTTCAAGCTGAAGACGTACTACCGGGAGTCGTGGACGTCCCAGAACCCCGACAAGGTGCAGAGCCGGCTCAAGCAGCCGGGCGACGACCTCATCTGGTCGGCTCCACGCTCCGAGGATCATGCGCAGGACAATCGCAATCACACCTACGCCGCGCTCCAGAAGCTGCCCACCGAACCCGGTGCGCTGCTGAAGAAGCTCCGTGCGGACGCCGCGTACTCCGGCTCGTCCGACCAGAACCTCTTCGACTACGTGGGCGGCCTGATCAGCGAGTCGATCCTGCCGCCGGAGACGGGTGCCGCCCTCTACCGTGCCGCAGCGCGGATCCCCGGCGTCGTCGCGCTGGACAAGGCGCAGGACGGCGACGGCCGACCCGGTGTGGCACTGGCCCGTACGGACGAGCGGACGCACGAGCGGAGGGAGCTGGTGTTCGATGCCAACAGCTACGACTACCTGGGGATGCGCGCCTACCTGGTCCGGAACACCGAGCTGGGCAAGAAGGGCACCGTCACCGAGATGCAGGCCGTGCTCGACCGCGACGTCGTGAACAGCCGGGACGAGACGCCGAAGAAGTAGGGAAGCAGCGGGGTGGCCACCCACGGGGCGGCCACTCACAGGCAGGAGCCCCGCTCCTCCGCCGAAGCGGAGGAGCGGGGCTCCTTGGGTACTGCTTACCGGCCGCGATCGGCCGACCCGGGCAACTAGGCCGGGGTGACGTTCTCAGCCTGCGGACCCTTGGGTCCCTGAGTGACGTCGAAGTTCACGACCTGGTTCTCCTCGAGGGAGCGGAACCCGGACGCGTTGATCGCGGAGTAGTGAACGAAGACATCCGGGCCGCCGCCGTCCTGGGCGATGAAGCCGAAGCCCTTTTCAGCGTTGAACCACTTGACGGTTCCGGTAGCCATAAGCCCTCCTTGGGCCAAAGGGTTGCCCTGCTCCAGAACCTGCAAAGAAGTCTGAAAACTACAAAAGCCTGCGGGTTACATGCTCCGCAGGCTCTGTACTGCAAGGGAAACCAAACTGCAACTTGCGTCGAGCCTAGCACGCAGCATGTGGGGAAGGGTAGAGGGAAAGATCACTTCACCCGGATGTTTGATTGCCGTGCCGATGACCTGACGAAGTGGGTGTCCCGGAGGGTGTCGTGAAGGTGTCGTGAACGGCTCACGAAGGCGCCTTCAAGGGGTACGGCAAAGGTACGGACAGGGATACGGGCAAGGCTTCGGCACGTTGCCGGGGCGGGATCGGGTGACGCCACGCGTACCCGGTGCCGCCCGGGCGGCACCACGGGTCTAGCCTCGCGATGTGGACAATTCAATCGTCTCAACCGTCGCAGGCGACGACCGTCGCAGCAGGCCGCGCGTCGGCCACATCCAGTTCCTGAACTGCCTCCCCCTGTACTGGGGACTGGCGAGAACCGGAACCCTGCTCGACCTGGAGCTCTCGAAGGACACCCCGGAGAAGCTCAGTGAGCAGCTGGTCAGGGGCGATCTGGACATCGGCCCCATCACGTTGGTCGAGTTCCTCCGCAACGCCGACGACCTGGTCGCCTTCCCGGACATCGCGGTGGGCTGTGACGGGCCCGTCATGTCGTGCGTGATCGTGTCGCAGGTGCCGCTGGACCAGCTGGACCGGGCCCGGGTGGCACTCGGTTCCACCTCGCGCACCTCCGTGCGCCTGGCCCAGCTGCTGCTCGCCGAGCGGTACGGCGTCGACCCGGACTACTACACCTGCCCGCCGGACCTCGGCCTGATGATGCAGGAGGCGGACGCCGCCGTGCTGATCGGCGACGCCGCGCTGCGCGCCAACCTGCACGACGCGCCCCGGCTGGGCCTCCAGGTCCACGACCTGGGTCAGATGTGGAAGGAGTGGACCGGGCTCCCCTTCGTCTTCGCGGTCTGGGCGGCCCGCAAGGACTACCTGGCGGCCGAACCCCACCACGTGAGCAAGGCGCACGAGGCCTTCCTGGCCTCGCGGGACGTCTCCCTGGAGGAGGTCACCAAGGTCGCGGAGCAGGCGGCGCGCTGGGAGGCCTTCGACGCGGAGGTGCTGGAGCGGTACTTCACGACCCTGGACTTCCGCTTCGGCCCGGACCAGCTGGCCGGCGTACAGGAGTTCGCACGCCGGGTCGGTCCGACGACCGGCTTCCCGGCGGATGTGAAGGTAGAGCTGCTCGGCGGCTGACCGGACGACGGGGCAGGGCCCCGCACCTGTCGGCTGATCCACGCGATCGAGCCGTACTCCCTCCCCCTGCCCCGCACACAACTCGTGGCCTTGGACCCGCCGCCCCGGATGACCAGGAGGCGGTCTTCGCCGTGCCCGTGGTGTGGTGCTCGGGACTTGACGTTCTGGGAATTCGCCGGACGGAATCCGGCATGCCCCCGGTCGCCCGGATGTCCATTGTTTGTTACCCCGGGATATCACTTCCATGGTATGCATGCCCGTAGTCCGGTTGGGAACGGGCATCACGATGAACGGAAGGCTTTTCCCTCTGCCGGACACGTGCAGATGCTCGACCGGAGATTGAAGTCTGTACCCATTCCGTAATTCGTCGGACAACCGATTCTTCCGGGTCGAAATATTGCCTCAAATCCCAAACCCGCACCTTGACCGTGAAACCGGCCTACACGCCGAAACCGGACTATGCGCCCTGGAGAGCGGCGCACCGATCTTGGTGCCGTCTTCGAGGGTCTTCAGCTCCCTGATGTGGGCCGTGCTCCTGCCCGGCTTCCTGATCCTGGGCGCCGGGATCGCCCAGTGGGTGACGTGGGCCGGCGTGGTCGTCATGCTGGCGGCCGTCGCGGTCGCCGCCTGCCTGATCGGTGGCGCCTGGGACCGTGCCGGCGCCGCGACGCTGGCCTCGGTCAGTGGCTTCGCACTGATGCTCTTCGCGGGGCCCGCGATGTATGAGGTCTATATGAAGACCGCGGGCGATCCGGTCGCGGCCGTGGTGACCGAGGTGACCAACGAGCACAACCGGCGGGGCGCGGACTGGTTCTGCACCGTCGAGGAGGTCGGCGGCGACCACAAGGAATACGAGGTGTCCCAGCAGCAGAACTGCTTCGGTCGGGCCAAAGCGGGCGACCGCGTCGAGATCCGCAAGGACCCGCTCGGCCTGCTCGCCCCGCGGCTGCCCGACAGCCCGGACCAGCGGAACAGCACTGAGAGCACCGTCGACATCACTGCGGGTCTCCTCCTGCTGACCGCTGTCAGCATCTTCTACCTCTGATCTTGGCCGGTGCTCCGCCCTGAAGGACTCTGCTGAGGAATGCGTGATTCGGGTGGTCAGGCCGCGAGCATCAGAGCTTCGAGGCGGGAGGTGCGGGTGCCGCCGAGTGGGGTGCCGGTCAGCCATCGGTCGATGCGGATGAGGTTGAGTGCGGTGGAGGCGAAGACGTGGCCGAGGCGGGTCGCGGGTAGATCGCGGTAGCGGGTACGGCGCAGGCCGGTGACACGGACGGCCCGGGAGATCGTGCCTTCGACCCCGGCCCGGATCGCGTAACGGTTCTTCCAATTGTCGGTCTCCTGGGCCTGGCGGACGGCTTCGAGGGCCTCGTGCCGTTCGCGGGGCAGGAAGGTGATGCCCCTGCCCCGGCGGCCGGACGGGGGCTTGGTGCATGCCGTCTGCTTCGGGCAGGGGCGGCAGTGCTCGGCGGAGAAGAACACCTTGAGGACCGGAGTGCCGTTGCGGTGGTGTTTCTGTTCCCACCACTCGAAACTTTGGTGCCCGCCTGGACAGGTGGCGCTCTCGTTGTCCCAGTCGATGGTGAAGTCGGCGCGGGAGAAGCCCTGATCCTCTTGGGACTGGCGGCTGCTGTCGTGCGGGGCCGGGCCGAGCAGTTCCATACCCCGCTCGGTCGCGGACAGGAACAGGGCGGCAGTGGTGTAGCCGGCATCCACGACATGCACGTGCGGCAGCAACTCCCGTTCTGCGAGCGTTTGGTGGACCGGTTCGGTGATCTCCGTGTCGGCCACCACGGCATCGGTGGTGGCCACCTGCGTGATCACGTGCGGCGCATCCGGCTCGCAGGTCTCGGTCAGATGCGCCTTGTAGCCGGTCCAGCCCGAGCCGCGCTTGATCCCGTAACGGGCATCGGTGTCATAGGGCGAGCACAACCGGTGATGAACCGGCGGGAGATCCTTGCCCTCCCGCCAGCGCACCCCCTTCTCGTCGCGGTGGTACTGCTGGACCCAGGAGACCCGCAGGACCTGCACCGCCTCGATCTCGCGCAGCCAGTCCGGAGCCGCGGGGGCGTAGACCGCGTCCAGCAGGACGAACCCGTCCCGTCCGACCTGCTCAGACCACTGTTCACGGACCTCTTCGCCCTTGGGGAAGCGGTAGGCGTCCACGCGCGGCCCGTAGCGCTCGGCCCACTCGGGTGTGACCAGGCCGGACAGCCATGCCGGGGCGGCGACCGCCAGCGCTTCCAGTGCGGCCCGCAGCGTCTCGCCGACGAACTCCATCCTGTTCAGCGTCCGCACCGCCGCCAGCACGTGCGTGGAATCGGTCCGCTGCCGGCCACCGGCCTTCAGCAGGTCCAGCCCGCGCAGGCGTTCCAGCACCAGCTCCAGCGTCGTCTGTTCCAGTCCGTGCTCGATGAGACGGGAACGGAACAGGCTCAGCACGGAGGCTTCGAACCCGGGATCGTCCAGCTCCAGGCCGAGCAGAAACTTCCAGTCCATCCGGGCCCGCACCTGGTCAGTGGCCTGCCGATCGGTCAGCCCCTCCGCATACTGCAACACCGACACCAAAGCCAACGCCCCCGGCGAGACAGCCGGGCGTCCCCGGACGGCAAACGCCCCTGCGAACGCCTCGTCCTCAAACAGCGGGCCCAACGCCTCCCGGATCCGCACCGCCATCGTCCCCTTCGGGAACGCTGCCCGCACCACCCGGGCCGTCAGCTCCGGCACCCCATGACCAGCCCGTGGCTCCAGTGACATCTCTCGGCCCTCCCGCTCACGCCATAACAATCGTGGAGGACCAACGACCCAGCCCTGCTCGAATCACGCATTCCTCAGCAGAGTCCTTCAGGGCGGGGGTGAAGGCCATCCTTGGCCCGGAGGCGCGGAGCGCCGGAGTGCTGTGCGCCTTTGGGGTGAGGGTCAGACGGGACGCTGCTGGTTTTCGATGTACTGCTTGACGACGGTCAGGGGTGCCCCGCCGCATGATCCTGCGAAGTAGGAGCCGGACCAGAAGTGTCCGCCCCACAGGTACCGGCGGACATGCGTGGTGTACTCCTGGCGGAGCCGCCGGGAGCTGACGCCCTTGAGGGAGTTGACCAGCTTGGAGAGCTGGACTTTCGGCGGGTAGTGCACGAGCAGGTGGACGTGGTCCTGTTCGCCGTTGAACTGTTTCAGCTCGGCCTCGAAGTCGGCGCAGACCTCCCGCATGATCTCTTCGGTGCGGGTCAGCATGGCGTCGGTGAACGCTTCACGCCGGTACTTTGTGACAAAAACCAAATGAACGTGCAGGTTGTAGACAACATGGCGACCGGTTCTGACATCGGGATGAGGGTTCCAGCGCGGTGACATAAACCAATGCTATGGTCTCGATCGTGAGTCAAGACACCATGGTCAAGCGGCAGTTCGGGCATCGTGCCCGGCTTGCGCTGTCGCCCGCCGAGGCGTTGAGGACTGATAGCCAGGCGCACGCGGCCCGCACCATGTGGAACCTGCTGCACGCCTGGTGGCAGATGATGCCGAAGGAAAAGCGGACTCTCGGACACGCGGATGCCGCCGTACGACAGGCCCGCAAGGACATCGACTTCCTTGCTGTCCTTCCCGCGCAGGCCGCGCAAGCGGTACTCAAGACGTACTTCCAGGCGTGGAAGAACTGCTGGGAGGGCCGCGCCGACGCCCCGAACTTCAAGGGCCGGTTCCGCACGGTGATGTCCGTGGACATCCCGCAGGGCCGGGACCTGAACATCACCCGCGTGCATCGCCGGTGGGGGCAGGGCAACCTTCCCAAGGTGGGCCGGGTCCGCTTCCGGTGGACCAAAGACCTGCCGGTCGGCAAGCGTGCAGGCGCGGAGAACCGGATCACCGGGGCACGGCTGGTCAAGGACGCTTCCCCAAGCTCTCGGCTTCGCTCGAGCAGGGGAGGCCCCATTGGCTGGCACATCGCCTTCCGTGTCCAGAGCGTTGAGGTCAAGCCCGAGCCCCACCAGGGGCCGGAGATCGGCATCGACGTGGGCGTCACCGTGCCCATCGCCCTCTCGGACGGCGAGACGTACGAGCACGGCGAATGGCTGACGGAGAAGGAGAAGGCCAGGCTTCTGCACCTGGAGCGGCGCGCCGCGCAGCGCAAGCGGCACCGCAAGCCCGGCGAGCGCACCAGCCGCCGGCTGCACCGCACCTACGACCAGATCGCAGGACTCCGCGCGAAAGCCAAGCGCCGGGCCCTGGACTGGCAGCACCGGACGACCACCGCCATCGCCCGCACCTACGGCACGGTCGTGGTCGAAGCACTCACCATCACGAACATGGTCAAATCCGCCAGAGGAACCATCGAAGAGCCGGGGAAGAACGTCGCCCAGAAATCTGGGCTGAACCAGCTCGCTGACGAAGGACCTGATCAACGCTCAGTTCGACGTCATTCGCAGCGTGTTGATCGGCGTGCCCGGGCGCGACTGGGTGCTGGAACGTGTGGCGGAGGCCCTGACCACCCTGCTGTTCAACCACCTGGCGTCCGCCGAAGGCTCGGGAACGATGCAGGATGTCCTCATCCCCGGCGAGATCAGCTATCGGGGACGGTTCGGACGGAACAAGACCTCTACCGCCAGCCTTTACCCGACCGCATTCCTGCTCACCAGCCCTGCCATGGTGAAGAGCCTTCTCGCTACCGCGCAGGCCAAGGGCGTCACTGTGACTCGTCCACAGAGCGGGGAACTGGATGTCGTCCAATGGGCGGAACTCGAGGAAGTGTGGGCTCGTACCGCTGGAGTAGCGCCCGAGCCGTCATCGGATGACTGAAGTGGTCAGCTTTCGGTGGAGTTGCCGAATATAGCGCGGACCTCGCGGCCCTTGCGCTTGCTCCGGATCCTCAGTGTCGAAGCCTGACCGGGGGATCCTGGCCTCAGGGGCACCGCTCTTGGGGCGGGCGGTCGAAGCGCGCTTGCCGTCATGATTCCGGGCTCGCATCGGTGCTGCCGCGCCGATCGGCGGCATCGAAGGTGTCCGGGCTTGGGGAGAGCCCGGTTCACGAGTGCGTAGGCGACATCCGTGGGAGCCGTGTGCATCACGGGGTGGGTGAAGGGTGAAGGGCCCTGTGGGCGTCGCGGGCACCCTGGTCTGCCTTGAGGTACTCGTGCGACTACTAGCGACCCAGGGCAGGGGGCCCGGAACGCGGCCGTGCGGGAGCGGCTGCTCACCGACGCGCTCGGGCTCGTCCGCGGCCCGCTGCTGGTGGACCGGCCGGAGGGCCGGTACGGCTGGCTCGCCCACGAGATCATCGATGCCCAATTGCCCCTGCTCGTCGCGGACGTGGCCCTCGCCCTGTCGGAACACCACCTCGAACAGGGCCGGCCCGAGCAGGCCGTCGCCGCGCTCACCGTCGCACTGTCCTCGTCGCCGAACGACGAGCGGCTGTGGAACGAGTTGCTGCGCGCGACCCACGCCACGGGCGATACCGAGCGCCTGGCAGTGCTCGCCGCGTCCCTCGTCGCCCGGGCCGACGAGCCGGGCGACGTCGGCCGGGGGCTGCCGCCGCGTACGGAAGCGCTGCTGGACGAGCTGCTGCCGACCTGGCGTGACGCCGATGCGGCGACCGGCTGACCCGGCGCGCTGGTGTGAGCGGCGCGGGCTCCGGGGCGCCGCTTCGCAGCGAGGGTGCGGCGAGAGGCGCGCACGAGCGCTGGCGTAGGGTGAACCGGTCCGTAGATCCGTTGAAAAACCGCCGAAAGGTGACAGCCCGGTGACCGAGAAGGCCGACCTCCAGCCCATCCTCGACCGAGCCGCCGAGGGCGGTCGGATCACTCCGGAGGAGGCGCTCGACCTCTACCGTTCGGCGCCGCTGCACGCACTGGGCGCGGCCGCCGACGCCGTACGCCGTCGTCGTTACGCCGGTACGGAGCACATCGCGACGTACATCATCGAGCGCAACATCAACTACACGAACGTGTGTGTCACGGCCTGCAAGTTCTGTGCCTTCTACGCCGCGCCCAAGGACACCGCCAAGGGCTGGTCCCGCGATCTCGACGACATCCTGCGCCGCTGCGCGGAGACCGTCGAACTCGGCGGTACGCAGATCATGTTCCAGGGCGGACACCACCCGGACTACGGCGTCGAGTACTACGAGGAGCACTTCTCCGCCATCAAGAAGGCGTTCCCGCAGCTGGTCATCCACTCGCTGGGCGCCTCCGAGGTCGAGCACATGGCCCGGATCTCCAAGGTCTCCGTGGAGGAGGCCATCCAGCGCATCCACGCCGCCGGGCTCGACTCCTTCGCGGGCGCGGGCGCCGAGCTGCTGCCGGCCCGGCCGCGTACCGCGATCGCCCCGCTCAAGGAGTCCGGTGAGCGCTGGCTGGAGATCATGGAGATCGCCCACCGGCTCGGTGTCGAGTCCACCTCCACCATGCTGATGGGTACCGGCGAGACCAACGCCGAGCGCATCGAGCACCTGCGGATGATCCGTGACGTGCAGGACCGCACCGGCGGCTTCCGCGCCTTCATCCCGTACACGTACCAGCCCGAGAACAACAAGCTGAAGGGCCGGACGCAGGCGACGCTCTTCGAGTACCTGCGGATGATCGCCATCGCCCGGATCTTCCTGGACAACGTCGCGCACATCCAGGGTTCCTGGCTGACCACCGGCAAGGAGGTCGGCCAGCTGTCGCTGCACTACGGTGCCGACGACCTCGGTTCGATCATGCTGGAGGAGAACGTCGTCTCCTCGGCCGGTGCCAAGCACCGCTCCAACCGGCTCGAAATCATCGACCTCATCCGCAAGGCGGGCCGCGTACCGGCCCAGCGCGCCACGACGTACGAGCACCTCGTCGTGCACGACGACCCGGCGAACGACCCGGTCGACGAGCGGGTGGTCTCGCACATCTCGTCCACGGCGATCGAGGGCGGCACGGCACACCCGGAGCTGAAGCTCCTCGACGCCAACTAGCCCGTCCGTGCTGACCATCCACGCCGCCGACGCGGTGCACGGTGCCCCGGAAGGGGTGGACTCCGTGGCCGTGGACGGCGGCGTGCTCGTCGCCATCGGTGCGTACGGGGAGCTGACCGCCGCCCGTCCGCAGGCCCGGATCCGGCGCTGGTCCGGCCTGATCACCCCGGGACTGCTGAACGCGGGGGCGCCGGCGCTGCTGGAGGCCGCCTACCACCCGGACCCGCGCGAGGCGGACGCGCTCGGCAGCGATCCGCTCACCGGTGACGCGCTCACCGCCCTCGGCATGGACGACGCCCGCTGGGGCGCGAGTGCCCGGCGCGGACTGCAACGCATGCTGCGGCACGGCACGACCGCCGTGCGCGGCCCCTTCACCCGCCCCGCCGTACGCACGGCGGTCGCCCGCTCGGGGCTGCGCGTGCACGCTCCGGGCCCGGCGCCGGAACACGTGTCGCTCGACCCGTTGGCGTCCGTACCGGTGCCGGCCGACGCGTTCGCCGCGGTCCTGGCCGTCGGCGGGCCCGCGGATCTGGCGGTGTTCGCCGTACGGGACGCGGCGGCGCTGCGCACCGCGGGCGCCGTGAGCTGCGCGGCGACGGTGCTCGGCGGACGACTGGTCTTCCGCCGCAGCTGAGGGACGTCACGGTACGGAAGGGCCGCCCAGGTAGTGGCCCTTGGTGTCGTACGGCCAGGCGTTGGAGACGCACCCCTTCAGGCCGTAGATCTGCTGCATCATCGCGGGGGCGGGGCGGCCCTTGCCCGGGCAGGTCTCGTGGCCGTGGCCCAGCCAGTGCCCGACCTCGTGGTTGATGATGAGGGCCCGGTAGTCGGCGAGCGGGCCGTGGAATTCGGGCGATCCCTGCTGCCAGCGCTTGAGGTTGACCATGACGTCGGCGCCGACCCGGCAGTTGACCTCGCCGTGCGTGTCGAGGCCGCTCTGCCCGCAGACGGCGTCGGTGGTCCCGGGCGTGGCGATCCGGATGACCAGTCCCGCCGGACCGTCGGCGACCTGTCGGAAGGTGTGCTCGCCGTGGTGCGACCAGCCCCGTGGCGAGGCCAGGATGCGGGCGATCTCGGCGGCGGCCCGGTCGGGGTCGACGCCCGAACCGTCCTCCACCTCGACCCGGTAGGCCTTGCCCGTGCGGGTGTCGCCCTTACGGGCGTCCGAGGAGTCGGAGGCGCCCGCGCGGGCGATGGTGAAGGAGCCGGAGGCGGCCGAAGCATCCGGACCGGCCGCACCCTCGCTGTTCCACCGGACACCCACGACGGCGGCCGCGACCAGCACGGCCGGAACGACAGCTATGACGAACGGCCGGTTCCGGCCGCGTTCCTGCTGCCCCCGCCGACGCACATGCCATCCGGCCATTCGCGCCCCTCCCCCGTACTCGGTGGCTCCGTACCCCCTGTTATGACCGTTGCCGGAGCCGATTGGTTCAGTCCACTCGGTCACGGGGTGGGTACAGGCAGGACGCATGCCCGGCGGGGCGTCACGGTACCGACGGGCTGCCCAGGTACTGCCCGTTCGCGTCGTACGGCCGGGCGTTGGGCACGCATCCCTTCGGGCCGTAGATCTGCCGCAGCATCGCGGGGAAGGCGCGGCCCCTGCCGGGGCAGGTCTCGTGGCAGTGGGCCGGCCAGTGTCCGCGACTCATTCTGCGTGTGCTTGTGCCGGAAAGGCTGCAATGGATGTGGAGCCGGTCGGCAGTTTCGTGAACAACAGCGTGCAGTCACCGCAGAGGGACAAAAGGCCCCTGTGATGCAAGGCGGACAACAGGCAGAGCCGGAGTCTTGTCATGCCGCCGAGTTTCGACCGGATATTGGCCATGTGAAACTTCACCGTTCGCGGAGTGACGTGCAGACGAGCCGCGACTTCCTCGTTTGAGGGAGCGCTGTGCAACGTGACGAAAAGCTGCTCTTCCGTGGGTGTGAGCCGACGGAGAGATCTGGGTGCGGGACGGGCTGCGGGCGGACTCTCGTGCGGGTTGTCGAGGGTTGGGCCGGCGCAGACAAGGCAATGAACCGTCATGATCCCCCCCAGGGTGCTGGTTCAAGAGCGGCAGAAATGTAGCACGTGGGGTGGATCTTCCGGCTGTGGGCCGCGATGCCTGCGGCCTTGAGAAGTGTGTCGGGAGTTGAATCGGGAGGAATGTTCAGGGCTGTGAAATGAGTGAGGCGGCGAGCTTCAACCGATCCTTGAGTTGCTGCTTGGCCAGGTTGAGCGTCTCGGCATTCTTGTTGATTTGCCGTTTTTGGTAGGCGGACTGGACCGCGAAGTAGACGCCGACGAGATTGACCTCTTTTTTGCAGCTGACATCGGCTTTGGCGGCGGTGATGGCGGCGGGGGATGCGAGGGCGTTGTCGGCGATGCCGAGTTCCGTTGTGGCGTTCATCGGGTCGGCCACGGTGTGCCCCTTCCTCGCCATGCAGTCGGACCAGTACTTATTGACGGCCTTCGTCCGGGAATCCTCGCGTGTCCGGGACTCCGCCTGGGACTTGAGGTTGAAGACGTACAACGCATCCACGGCGTTCGGCTCGGGGGCGTACAGCTTGAGGAACGCCTCACGGCCGCAGCCGCCGATGGGCACCGCCCTGCCGTTGACCTTCTGCTTGCTGCCGCCCTTCTTCTCGGCCTCCGCCTGGTTCTTCGGCATGTCGGCCGGAACCAGATCGGGTGCGCCGTGCAACGCGAGTTCCTCGGACGCAGTGAGATTCTGCGGGGTCCGCGCGGGCGCTTCCGCTTCTCCGGGGACGCCGTAGCCGTACTGGGCCGCTTCGTTCGGGTCCACCACTCCGAAGATCCGCGCGTTCGGCTTGCTTGTTGCGGCGGAGACCAGGCGTCGCGGAGGGCTGTAGCGGAAGCCGAAGCGTTCCATGCACTGGGAGATGAGTGCGTCCTGGCCCTCCTGTACCGCGGCGAGCTCCTCCCGGGTGGCGTCGTAGGCGTCCAGGGGGAGCCGCAGCCCCACAGTGCTCAGCATCGTGGGGGTGGCTGACACCTCGGGTTCCGACTTCTCGTCGGTCTGCCCCACGTCGGCGGCGGAGGAACAGGCGGCAAGAAGCACGGCGGCGCAGGCCACACCGATCGAACGGTGGATGTGGCGGCGGCCGGAGAGCGGGTGCATGCGGATCCTTCGGGGGCGACCGGGTCGTACGATGTGGCAGCCGCTGTTCTGCCCGGCGCTTACGGGCAGAACAGCGGTGCCGTGTTGCGGGCGGTGTACTTCACCGGGACGGTCAGAAGTAGTACGCCGACGAGATCTCGTTCTTGAACGTGGCGGAGGCATTGCCGTAGTAGCCGAGCGGCAGGGAGCCGCGGATGCCGCCGCGGTTGGCGTCGGTGTACACGTCCCAGGCCGTCACGTCGCGGTTCCAGTACGAAGCGGTGTTGTCGTTGGTGGTCTGGCCCTGGCCGGGGCAGGTGCTGGCGGACGTCGACGAGATGAAGTGGTCGTTGGAGAAGTTGGCGTCCGAGCTGAGGAGGTCGAAGACGCAGCCGACGTAGTTCGAGTTGTAGTAGAGACCGAACTCTCCGCTCTCCACGTTGCCGTTCTTGTGGGTGGCGGCGGTCGCGGTGCCGGCGGTCACGAGCGTCAGCCCGGTGATCGCGGTCGCGGTCAGGGCGATGCCGGCCAGGCGCCGCGTAACGATTGATCGAGTCATTCCGCTTCTCCTTGGTGGGTCACTCGGGATGCGCATGGGGTCGATGGGTCGCGAGCGCCAGCAATTCAATGAGACATGCATCGACACGTCTACTGCCCCGGGGGACAGTTGCTGTCGACAGACCGTCTCTGTAGCGTCAGCCGTCAGAGGCTTTGTCGCTTACCGCCAAGTTGCTTACTGAAGCCGATCGTTGGGCGCATGATGGGCTGCTTGCGCATCATGCGCGACGGCCGTCTCCTTCGCTTCTGTCCCTCTCCCGGGAGCTCCCGTATGCGCTCTGTCCCTGCTGTCGCCAGAACTGCCGCGGCGCTGGTGCTGTTCTCCCTTGTGGCCGTCGGATGTTCGGACTCGACGTCGGCGAAGCCGTCGGCGGGCGCTACCCAGCGGGTAGGCGAGAAGGCGTACTACACGTGCCTGAAGGACCACGGGCTCACGCTGGAGACGACCGACGGTGGAGCGCTGCGGGTCGAGAAGGGGAAGGACAGCAGCGCGGCCATATTGGCAGCGGAGAAGAAGTGTGCTCACCTCGTTCCCGCTCAGCAGGCCCCGCCCAAGGAACAGATGGAGCTGGAGCGGAAGATGAGCGCGTGCCTGCGGGAGCACGGCGTCAAGGGCTATCCGGACCCCGCCCCGGACGGGAACACCTGGCCCAGCGACGAGTTGATCGAGGAGATGAAGACGAACCCCGACTACCGCAAGGCGCAGCGGGAGTGCGATCCCAGGTCCGAAGGCGGCGACGTCACAGTCGGCGGTTGACGCGTCCGGAGGGGAGGGGGCTTCGATGAGCGAGAACAGCGGCAACGACGGCAAGAGCGGCAAGAGCGGCAATAGCGGCAACGACGGCGATGGCGGCAACGACGGGGACGGGCGGGACGGTGTTCTGGGGCGGCGCCGTCGCTGGGTGGTCGCTGTCGCCGTCGCAGCCGCGGTGCTCGGCACCGTCGGTGTCGGCGCGTCGATGGTGATCAAGTCGCCGGGGCAGGTGGTGGCGGAGGCCCGCGCACCGCAGGAGGATGTGCTCACCGCGGCTGTGGAACATCGGGTGCTGGTGTCCTCGGTGATCACCCGGGGTGAGGTGAGGGCGGGGCAGACCGTGAATGTCTCCCCGCAGGTGTCCGGCGGCGACGAGGGTGCGGCCGGAGCGGTGATCACGAAGCTGGCGGTCAAGGCTCAGGACGTCCTGGTGAGCGGTCGGCTGCTCATGGAGGTCTCCGGCCGCCCCGTGTTCGTACTGCAGGGGAAACTGCCCGTCTACCGGGACCTGCGCCCCGGCAGTGCGGGTGACGATGTCGAGCAGCTCCAGAAGGCGCTGCAGAACCTGGGTCGCCCCACCGCACCGGATGTGCGGGGCACCTTCGGTACGGGGACCAAGTCGGCGCTCAACTCCTTCTACGCGTCCATCGGTTACGACCCGTTGCCGGCTCAGGGCGACGACGGTGAGGGGCTCAAGTCCGCCGGCGCCGCGGTGCGGTCGGCCGAGCGCGCGCTGGAGGATGCCAAGGACTCCCAGGGTGCGGTGAAGAGCGATGCGCCCGGCGATCCGCACAGGGCTGTGGACCGAGCTGCGGAAGACCTGAACGAGGCACGCGCCGCCTACGCCGAGGTGCAGGCGAAGTCGGGCCCGATGCTGCCGGCGGGCGAGGCGGTGTTCCTGGAGAGCTTCCCGGCCCGAGTGAACGCTGTGCAGGGCACCGTGGGCAGCAAGGTGTCGGGGACGGCCATGACCCTTTCCTCGGGCCGGCTGGTCGTGCAGGCGTACGTCCCCGAGTACCAGAAGGGGCTGCTGCGCGCCGGTCAGCACGTGAGGATCTACTCGGAGGTCACCGGGGTGTCGGCCGGGGCGAAGGTCTCCCGCGTCGCCGACACGCAGACGGCCCCGGCGCAGGCCGGCGCCGCCGGTTTTGGGCAGGAGGGCGGTGACAGCGGCGGTGGCCCGGCCGCCGGCCGCACCGGCTATCTGGTGCAGATCACCCCGGACAAGGCGCTTGACGCTCAACTGGCCGGCCAGGACGTCCGGTTGACGATCGAAGCGGCCTCCACCGGCGGTAAGGCCCTGGTGGTGCCGATCACCGCGATCACCGCAGGTGCCGACGGCAGGACGGTGGTGACCGTGGTCGCCGGCTCCGGCGAGCAGAAGCGGGTCGAGATACGCCCGGGCACGTCCGGTGACGGCTTCGTGGCGGTTGTACCCGTGGTCGAGGGCGCCCTGCATGCGGGTGACAGAGTGGTCACCGGGGTGCGGGAATGACTGTGCCTGTCATCGAGTTCCGGCAGGTTGCACTGACGTATCCCGGGCCCCCGCCGGTCGCTGCCTTCCGGCCCTGCGACCTGGTGATCGACCGGGGCGAATTCGTGACCGTCGTCGGCCCGTCCGGATCGGGCAAGTCGACGTTCCTCAACATTGCGGGTCTGCTGGACGCCCCGACCGCGGGGACGTATCTCCTCGACGGCCTGGACACCCGGGCGATGAAGGACGGCGACCGCACAGCGCTGCGCGGGCGCCGGATCGGCTTTGTCTTCCAGTCCTTCCATCTGCTGCCGCACCGCAGCGCCCTGGAGAACGTCACGCTGGCCATGGTCTACAGCGGCGTGGCCCGCAAGGAGCGGCGGCAGCGGGCGAAGGAGGCGCTGGTACGGGTCGGACTCGGGCACCGTGTCGAGTCCCTGCCCACCAGGCTGTCCGGTGGAGAGCGACAACGGGTGGCGATCGCGCGGGCGCTGGTGGGCAGGCCCTCCCTGCTGCTGTGCGACGAGCCGACCGGCAATCTCGACACGGTCAACGCGCAGTCGGTGCTGGCGTTGCTGGCGGAGCTGCACTCCGATGGCATGACCGTACTGGTGATCACTCATGATCCGGAGGTGGCGGGGCGCGGCGCGCGTACGGTCACGATCCGCGACGGGGTGCTGTGCGAGCCCGAAGGAGCGACGAGGTGATCCGCGGCGTGCTGCGGACGCGCCGAACCCGTCCGGTGGAGCCCTCGGTGTTCTCCTTCGGTGACCTGCTGGGTGAATCACTCGCCGGCATGCTGCAGCGCCCGGCCCGTTCGGCGCTGACCGCGCTCGGTACGGTCCTCGGCGTGGGCACGTTCGTGGCCATTCTCGGTCTGATCGCTACCACCTCCTCGCAGATCGATGGCCGCTTCAACTCCCTCACCGCCACGGAGGTTTCGCTCGAGGACAAGGCCTCGCAACAGAATGAGTTCGCGGGACCCGCCTTTCCGCCGGACGCCGACGACCGGGTGGAGAGACTGAACGGGGTGCGCAGTGCCGGGGTGTACTGGCCGGTGCGGCTGGACGCCGCCGTCACCGTGCGCTCCGCCCCGGTGGGCCAAGTCGTCGGCGACGGGAAGGCAGAAGTGGTTGCCGCGTCCCCCGGCGTACTGGAGGCGGCCGAACCCACTCTTTCCCAGGGGCGGATCTATGACGACCTGATGTCCGACGACGGGGCGTACGTCGCGGTCATCGGGTCGGGCGTCGCATCCCGACTCGGTATCACCACGCTGGAGACCCGGCCCGCCGTCTTCGTCGGCGACCAGCCGTTCACCGTCACCGGGATCATCGAGAAAACCGAACGCAAGGCCGACCTGCTTCTGTCGGTGGTCGTCCCGCGCACCACAGCCGAGAAGATCTGGGGTCCGCCCGAGGGCAGCAGCGCGACGATGCTGATCTCGACGGAACTGGGCGCCGCCCAGCAGGTCGCCAGGCTGGCCCCGACCGCGCTGCGGCCCGACCACCCCGAATATCTCAAGGCCCTTCCTCCGCCCGACCCCCGGACGCTGCGCTCCGGAGTCAGCGGCGACCTGAGCCAGCTGTTCCTGCTGCTGGCGGGTATCTGCCTGGTCATCGGCGCGGTCGGGATCGCCAACACCACCTTGGTGTCGGTCCTGGAACGCACCGGCGAGATCGGTCTGCGGCGTGCGCTCGGCGCCCGGGCCAGGCACATCACCGTGCAGTTCCTCGCCGAGTCCGGAGTCCTGGGAGCTCTGGGCGGTCTCATCGGGACCTCGCTGGGGGTGGCCACGGTGGTGGGTGTGGCCCTGGCCCGCGACTGGACGCCGGTCGTGCACCCGGCCACGGCCGCGGCGGCCCCCGTGATCGGCCTGGTCACCGGCGTACTGGCCGGGCTGTATCCGGCGTGGCGGGCGTCCCGCATCCAGCCCGCCGAGGCACTGCGTCGCTGATCGGCGCCACTGCGTTCCCGGATGGCGGGCCTGTCCCGCCGCTCTCGGACCGGGCTGCTTGAATGGGTGGGTGACCCGAGCTTCCCTGGACAAGCAGCCGCACGAAGTCGCCACGATGTTCGACGGCGTGGCGGCGAACTACGACCTCACCAACGACGTGCTGTCGCTCGGCCAGGCCCGGCTGTGGCGCAAGGAGGTCGCGAAGGCGGTGCACGCCCGGCCCGCGGAGAAGGTCCTCGACCTGGCGGCCGGCACGGCGACGTCGTCGCTGCCGTTCGCCGCGACGGGCGCGTACGTCGTGCCCTGCGACTTCTCCCTCGGCATGCTGCAGGAGGGCAAGAAGCGCAACTCCTGGCTGCCCTTCACCGCGGGCGACGCCACCCGGCTGCCGTTTCGCGACGAGACCTTCGACGTGGTGACCATCTCCTTCGGGCTGCGCAACGTCCAGGACACGGACGCGGCGCTGCGCGAGCTGTACCGGGTGACCAAGCCGGGCGGCCGGGTGGTGATCTGCGAGTTCTCGCAGCCGACCTGGGCGCCGTTTCGCACGGTGTACACCGAGTACCTGATGCGGGCGCTGCCGCCGGTCGCGCGCGCGGTGTCGTCCAATCCGGACGCGTACGTCTATCTCGCCGAGTCCATCCGGGCCTGGCCCGACCAGGCCGGGCTCGCGGCGAAGCTCCAGCAGGCCGGCTGGTCGAAGGTCGCCTGGCGCAATCTCACCGGCGGTGTGGTGGCGCTGCACCGGGGCGTACGTCCTTGAAGCAACGGGCCGGTGCAGCCCGTTGACGGGAATCCGGGAGGCGGGGGCCGGCCGGTTCCGCGCTCGGGCCCGCAGCTGCGCGAAGGGCCCGGCCGACATCGGGGAGCCCTTCGGAAGGCTGCCCCGCGGGCACCCATAGACTGCATGGGACAGGTGCCGCGCGGCACGCGATTTCGAGTCCTCGGGAGATCCGACCGTGACCGAGCCCCTCTCCGGACACAGCGCGGACGTGATCGTCGTCGGGGCTGGCCCGGCCGGTTCCACGACCGCGTACTACCTCGCCAAGGCCGGACTGGACGTCCTGCTGCTGGAGAAGACGGCCTTTCCCCGGGAGAAGGTCTGCGGCGACGGCCTCACCCCGCGCGCCACCAAGCAGCTCGTCTCCATGGGCATCGACATCTCCGAAGAGGCCGGCTGGCTGCGCAACAAGGGCCTGCGCATCATCGGCGGCGGCGTCCGCCTCCAGCTGGACTGGCCGGATCTCGCCTCGTACCCGGACTACGGACTGGTCCGCAAGCGCGACGACTTCGACGAGCAACTGGCCCGCCAGGCGCAGAAGGCGGGCGCGCGGCTGTACGAGCGCTGCAACGTCGGCGCTCCGATCGTCGACGACCGCACCGGCCGCATCACCGGCGTCAACGCGAAGCTCGGTGAGGAGAAGACCCCGGTCACCTTCCACGCCCCGCTCGTCGTCGCCGCCGACGGCAACTCCACCCGGTTGTCGCTCGCGATGGGCCTGCACCGCCGCGAGGACCGCCCGATGGGCGTGGCCGTGCGTACGTACTTCACCTCGCCCCGCCACGACGACGACTACCTGGAGTCCTGGCTGGAGCTGTGGGACCGCCGCGGCCCCCAGGACCGGCTCCTGCCCGGCTACGGCTGGATCTTCGGCATGGGTGACGGCACGTCCAACGTCGGTCTCGGCATCCTCAACTCCTCCTCCGCATTCAAGGAGCTGGACTGGCGCGAGGTCCTCAAGGCGTGGTGCGCGTCCATGCCGCAGGACTGGGGCTACACCCCGGAGAACATGACGACGCCGATCCGCGGCGCCGCCCTCCCGATGGCCTTCAACCGCCAGCCGCACTACACCAAGGGCCTGTTGCTCGTCGGTGACGCGGGCGGCATGGTCAACCCGTTCAACGGCGAAGGCATCGCGTACGCCATGGAGTCGGGCCAGATCGCCGCGGACGTCATCGTCCAGGCCCACGCCCGCGCGACCCCGGCCCAGCGCGAACTGGCGCTCACCAACTACCCGAAGGTGCTCAAGGAGACCTACGGCGGCTACTACACGATGGGCCGCGCCTTCGTGAAGCTGATCGGCAACCCGAAGGTCATGAAGGTCGCCACCCAGCGCGGGCTGACGCATCCGCTGCTGATGAAGTTCACGCTGAAGATGCTCGCCAACCTGACCGACCCTACGGGCGGCGACGCGATGGACCGGATCATCAACGGTCTGTCGAAGGTGGCCCCGAAGGCCTGAGCCGCCCCCGGACCGGCCACGGCCGTGCTCAGTCGGTGAGCACGGCCGTGGCCGGTCCTCTTTGTGCACGTATGCCCGCGGAGGAACAGTTGTTGCTCCGCGGGCGCCGGCGGTCGCCGTGATGCGGCAGCGACGCAGCGCCCATCCGCAACATCAGTCCGCCGACACTGAAGCAGGCTTCGCGGCGTGTCCTACGCCCGTTGCCCGGCGTCCGCGCGCGGACGCCGGTCGTCCGCGTGCTCCTCGGCGCGCCGGCCGCCGGCGGCGACCACACGCCCCCCGTTCCGGGGCTGCATCAGCCGCATCCGGGCCAGCAGGTCGGTGATGGCGAAGTCGTAGCGGGGCTGGAGCAGCAGAAGCAGGCCCAGTCCGCTGACGAACGCGACGGCGAACAGCATCCAGGACTTGGCGCCCCGCGCCGAGTAGGCCACGATCCCGAACGAGAACAGCGCCGACCAGAAGTACATGAGAAGCACGGCCCGGCGTTGCGAGTGTCCGAGCTGGAGCAGCCGGTGGTGGAGGTGCCCCTTGTCGGCGGAGAAGGGGGACCGTCCGTTCCACGTACGCCTGACGACGGCGAGCACGAGGTCCGCGACCGGCAGCGCGATGACGGACAGCGGAAGCAGCAGCGGAATGTAGACCGGCACCATCGCGGCCGACCCGGACGTACCGTCGACGGTCTGCTTGAGGAGGCTCGGATCGACCTCGCCCGTGACGGAGATCGCGCACCCGGCGATGAGCAGCCCGAGCAGCATGGACCCGGAGTCCCCCATGAAGATCCGGGCCGGGTGCGTGTTGTGGACCAGGAAGCCGAGGCACATGCCCACCAGGATCGCGGAAATCAGCGTGGTGGCCGCGGCGGACTCGATCCCGTAGCCGTACCAGAGCCGGTAGGCGTACAGGAAGAACGCTGTCGCCGCGATGCCCACCGTCCCGGCGGCCAGCCCGTCGAGCCCGTCGACGAAGTTGACCGCGTTGATGGTGAAGACGATCAGTCCCACGGTCAGCAGGGTGCCCTGCCAGTCGGCGAGGTAGATCCCGTCGGTGCCCGGCACCGGGAGCCAGAGGATCGTCAGCCCCTGGAACGCCATCACACCGGCGGCGAGCACCTGGCCGCCGAGCTTGACCAGCGAATCCAGCTCCCACTTGTCGTCGAGCACCCCCAGCAGCCAGATCAGTGAGGCACCGGACAGCAGCGCCCCGGGTGTCGAGCTCTGCGTGAAGATCTCTTTCAGGTGCGGCATGTGGGAGGCCACGACGTATCCGGCGAGCAGCCCGCCGAACATGGCAATGCCGCCCAGGCGCGGAGTCGGTTCACGATGGACGTCGCGGGCCCGGATTTCCGGCATCGCTCCGATCGAGATGGCGAACTTCCGCACAGGAGCGGTCAGAAGATGGGTCACCGCCGCCGTGATGAACAGCATGAGCAAGTAGTCCCGCACGGACGGCCCTCACATCCCGGCCCAGCAGCAGGCCGATACCTGAACAGTTTCTTCCGGTTCCTCCGGCGCCGCTGCTCAGGGTTGGACGGGGCCGGTGGCGAGTCCGGCGCGGCGGTATTTGAAGGCCGGGCCCCGGTCGAGGCCCCTCACTGCGCCCCGGCGAGCCTAACCCATGCGGATTCCGGTACGACGGGGAGCGGCACAGAGCCGTCGCTCCCGAGCGGGGGAGTGACGGCCCTGTGCCGCGCGCCGGGAAGGCGCTTGTGAATCCGAGAACTCGGCGAACTCCGGGACTCAGAGAACGCGGACCGCGCCCGACGGCGGGTCGTAGGACAGCGGACGCTGCACCACACCGGTGCTGGAGTTCTGCGCGCCGACGAATTCGCCGCCGCCCACGTAGATCCCGACGTGGTACGCGCTGCCCGCGCCGCCCCAGTACAGGATGTCGCCCGGCTGGAGGTTGCTCAGGGAGACCTGGGTGCCGGCGGTGGACTGGGCCTGCGAGACGCGCGGCAGGTCGACGCCGACCGAGCGGAACGCGGCCTGGACGAGGCCGGAGCAGTCCCACGAGTTGGGGCCGGTGCCGCCGGAGACGTACGCGTCCCCGACCTGGGCCTTCGCGAAGGCGATGACGGACGCGGCGGAACCGGTCGCGCTCGACGTGTACGAGGAGGCGGAGGACGAGGCCACGGCGGTGGTCGCGGTGGAGCCGGAGGTCGCGCTGAGCGTCGTACGGGCGGCGGTGCGGGAAGCGCGCTCGGCGGCTTCCGCCTTGGCCTTGGCGGCGGCTTCCGCCTTCTTCTTGGCCTCTGCCTTGCGGACCGCCTCGGCCTTGGCCTTCTTGGCGGCCTTGGCCGCGGTGGCGGCTGCGGCGTCCTCCTGGGCCTGCGTCTGCAGGTCCTGGGCGACCTGCTGCGTGGCCTGGGCGGACGCGGCGACGGCGGTGGAGAGCCCGGAGGTGATGGTGGGCATCTCGATGGTCTGGGTCACCGGCTCGGCCTGGGCCGGACCGGCAGCGCCTGCGACCGCGATGGTGCTGAGGACGCCACCGGCAACTCCGGCCCGCAGTGCCGTCTTCGGCGCGTTTCGGCGGGGCTTCCGGTGGCTGGGTATGTGAGCGGTGTGGGACATGGGTACTAGCGCTATCAGGGCTCCGGGGCTCCCATCAAGAAAGGTGTGTTGCGACACAGTTACGTCCGGAATCTGTGAATCCGCTTTCCGGCGGCCCTTATTGACGCCGTAACGGGCAAACCGGACAGGCTTGATCAGTGCTGTGATCACGGACTTTCGGCAATACGTCCGAATTGCCCGCCGCTTACCATCCGTTTACACCGATGGCCAAGCCCGCTTTTGTCGAAGTCCGTGCGGGGTGACGCAGGTCACAGCGTGATCAAGGTGCGACCGCGATGCGGGGGTGCGGGTGTGCCCGACGTCCGAAGGGCCGCCGGGTGCCGGCCGGGCCGTCCGCCGGCCCTGCGCCGTCACCTCTCCCATTCGCCCCGAAGATCGTGAATGCGTGCACACGTCCACTTCGCTCCTCGGGGCCCCTCGTCGGAGTGAGTCCGGGGCGGGTCGATCCTCCTATCACGCTCTCGCCATCCATTGCCAATTTGCTTCCCCGGGTATCTGATTGTTAGAGGAAAACCTTCTTGACCAGCGAAGACAGCATCGGATGTCACGTCTCGTGATCACTCGGCCGCTTTGCGTACGAAGATCACCGCTCAGGTGACTTCGCGGCTCTTCGCCTGGTGGTGGAGATCACAAACTCGTTGTCGTACCCCGTGTCGCAGATCACAGGACGGCGGGCATAGGATGCGGGGTAGTCGGGCTTGTGAACTGCCTCACATGTGCACGATCTTGGTGGGGTGGCGAGCCGAATCGCCCGATGCGGTCCAACGGTCAAGGACGACTGGAAGGAGCGAGGAGCGTGAATGCCTACGCGCCCATCCTCGTGCTCGGCGCCCTCGGGGCAGGGTTTGCGATCTTCTCCGTGGTCATGGCCACGCTTATCGGCCCCAAGCGGTACAACCGGGCAAAGCTCGAAGCGTACGAGTGCGGTATCGAACCCACCCCCACTCCAGCCGGAGGCGGCCGCTTCCCCATCAAGTACTACCTGACGGCGATGCTCTTCATCGTCTTCGACATCGAGATCGTCTTCCTCTATCCCTGGGCGGTCACCTTCGACGCCCTGGGGATCTTCGGGCTCGTGGAGATGCTGCTCTTCGTGCTCACCGTCTTCGTCGCCTACGCGTATGTGTGGCGGCGCGGCGGCCTGGAATGGGACTGAGGGGCTGAGGGGCACACCATGGGACTCGAAGAGAAGCTGCCCAGCGGCTTCGTGCTGACCACTGTCGAGCAGGCCGCCGGCTGGGTACGGAAGTCCTCCGTCTTCCCGGCCACCTTCGGCCTCGCCTGCTGCGCCATCGAAATGATGACGACCGGGGCCGGGCGCTACGACCTGGCCCGTTTCGGCATGGAGGTCTTCCGCGGATCGCCGCGCCAGGCGGACCTGATGATCGTGGCGGGGCGGGTCAGTCAGAAGATGGCGCCCGTCCTGCGGCAGGTCTACGACCAGATGCCCAACCCCAAGTGGGTGATCTCCATGGGGGTTTGCGCATCATCGGGCGGAATGTTCAATAATTACGCCATTGTTCAGGGTGTTGATCATATTGTCCCGGTTGATATTTATTTGCCGGGCTGCCCGCCGCGGCCCGAGATGCTGATGGACGCGATTCTCAAGCTCCACCAGAAGATCCAGAGCTCCAAGCTCGGGGTCAACGCGGAGGAGGCCGCCCGCGAGGCGGAGGACGCGGCGCTCAAGGCACTTCCCCTGATCGAGATGAAGGGGCTGCTGCGATGAGCGAGAACCCCGAGCAGAGCAACAACGGCGTGCCCGCGCCGCGGGACGAGACCGGCGAGGTCATCGGCGTACGCAAGGGCATGTTCGGCGCCAACAACGGCGGCGACACCTCCGGTTACGGCGGCCTCGTCCGCACGGTGACCCTGCCGGGCGCCACGTCGCGTCCGTACGGCGGCTGGTTCGACGAAGTCGCGGACGAACTCGAAGGGGCCCTGGAGGAACAGGACCTGCTTCCCGGGAACGCCATCGAGAAGACCGTCGTCGACCGCGGCGAGCTCACCTTCCACATCGCCCGCGAGCACCTCGTCCGGGTCGCCCGCACCCTGCGCGACGACCCGGCGCTGCGCTTCGAGCTCTGCACCGGGGTGAGCGGCGTCCACTTCCTCGGCGACAAGGGCCGCGAGCTGCACGCCGTCTACCACCTGCGCTCGATCACGCACGGCCGGCTGATCCGCCTGGAGGTGTCGGCCCCGGACAGCGATCCGCACATCCCCTCGCTCGTCGAGGTCTACCCGACCAACGACTGGCACGAGCGCGAGACCTACGACTTCTTCGGGCTCGTCTTCGACGGGCACCCCGCCCTCACCCGGATCATGATGCCGGACGACTGGCAGGGCTTCCCGCAGCGCAAGGACTATCCGCTCGGCGGCATCGCCGTCGAGTACAAGGGCGCCCAGATCCCGGCTCCGGACCAGCGGAGGTCGTACTCCTGATGTCTACTCCCCATGCAACGCCCAGGGCCACGACCGAGGGGACTGTATATACAGTCACCGGCGGCGACTGGGACGAGGTCGTCGAGTCGGCGGTCAAGTCCGACGACGAGCGCATCATCGTCAACATGGGCCCCCAGCACCCGTCCACGCACGGGGTGCTGCGGCTGATCCTGGAGATCGACGGCGAGACCGTCACCGAGGCCCGCTGCGGCATCGGCTACCTCCACACCGGCATCGAGAAGAACCTCGAATTCCGGAACTGGACCCAGGGCACCACCTTCGTGACGCGCATGGACTACCTGACGCCGTTCTTCAACGAGGCGGCGTACTGCCTCGGCGTCGAGAAGCTGCTCGGCATCGAGGACCAGATCCCCGACCGGGCCACCGTCCTGCGCGTACTCCTCATGGAGCTCAACCGGATCTCCTCGCACCTGGTGTGCATCGCCACCGGCGGCATGGAGCTCGGCGCCACCACGATCATGATCTACGGCTTCCGTGATCGTGAACTCGTTCTCGACCTCTTCGAGCTGATCACCGGCCTGCGGATGAACCACGCGTTCATCCGGCCCGGCGGACTCGCCCAGGACCTGCCGCCCGGCGCGATCGACCAGCTCCGCGAGTTCCTGAAGACCATGAAGAAGAACCTGCCGGAGTACGACAAGCTCGCCACCGGCAACCCGATCTTCAAGGCCCGCATGCAGGACGTCGGCTATCTCGACCTGACCGGCTGCATGGCACTCGGCGCCACCGGCCCGATCCTGCGCTCCGCCGGACTCCCGCACGACCTGCGCAAGACGGACCCGTACTGCGGGTACGAGGACTACGAGTTCGACGTCCCCACCGCCGACAGCTGCGACGCCTACGGCCGCTTCCTCGTCCGGCTGGAGGAGATGCGCCAGTCGTTGCGGATCATCGAGCAGTGCATCGACCGGCTCGCCCCCGGACCGGTGATGGTCGCCGACAAGAAGATCGCCTGGCCGGCGCAGCTCGCACTCGGCCCGGACGGGCTCGGCAACTCGCTCGACCACATCAAGAAGATCATGGGCACCTCCATGGAGGCCCTGATCCACCACTTCAAGCTGGTGACCGAGGGCTTCCGCGTCCCGGCCGGACAGACGTACACCGCGGTCGAGTCGCCCAAGGGCGAGCTCGGCGTCCATGTCGTCTCGGACGGCGGCACCCGCCCCTACCGGGTCCACTTCCGCGACCCGTCCTTCACCAATCTGCAGGCCATGGCGGCGATGTGCGAGGGCGGCCAGGTCGCCGACGTCATCGTCGCCGTCGCGTCCATCGACCCCGTGATGGGAGGCGTCGACCGGTGACCGAAGCACGTCAGGAAGTCAGTCTGGGGATGCCGCAGCTCCCCGCCCCCGCCTACCCGGCCGAGGTGCGCGCCAGGCTCGAAGCGGATGCGAAGGAGGTGATCGCCCGCTACCCCGGCAGCCGCTCCGCCCTGCTGCCGCTGCTGCACCTGGTGCAGTCCGAGGAGGGCTACGTCTCCCGTACGGGCATGGCGTTCTGCGCCGAGCTGCTCGGCCTCACCACCGCCGAGGTCACCGCCGTCGCCACCTTCTACACGATGTACCGGCGCAAGCCGAGTGGCGAATACCAGGTCGGTGTCTGCACCAACACCCTGTGCGCGGTGATGGGCGGCGACGCCATCTTTGACCGGCTCAAGGAGCACCTCGACGTCGGCAACGACGAGACAACTGAGGACGGCAAGGTCACCCTCGAACACATCGAGTGCAACGCGGCCTGCGACTTCGCCCCCGTGGTGATGATCAACTGGGAGTTCTTCGACAACCAGACGCCCGAGAGCGCGACGCGCCTGGTCGACGACCTCATCGCCGGACGCACCGTCGAACCCACCCGCGGCGCCCCCCTGTGCTCGTACAAGGAGACGTCCCGGATCCTGGCCGGCTTCCCCGACGAGCGCCCCGGCGCCGTCGAGGCGTCCGGCGGCGCGGGCCCCGCCTCACTGATCGGCCTCCGCCTCGCCAGGGGCGAGGAACCGCACCCGCGCGTCGTCGCCCCCCGCGCCGGGAGCACGCGCGAGTCCGGACCTGCAGATGTCCCGCAGGACCCGGACCACGCGGCCGGCCCGACAGCCGAGGAGGGAGAGTGATGACGTTGGCAACCGAAATCAACGACAACGGGAACGGCAGCGGGGACAGCCCCGAGAAGCTGCTCGCCCCCGTCCTCTCCGCCTTCTGGGACGAGCCGGAATCCTGGACCCTGGAGACCTACCGGCGCCACGACGGATACGAGGGGCTGCGCAAGGCCCTCGCCATGTCGCCCGACGACCTCATCGCGTACGTCAAGGACTCCGGTCTGCGCGGCCGCGGCGGCGCGGGCTTCCCCACCGGGATGAAGTGGCAGTTCATCCCACAGGGCGACGGCAAACCGCACTACCTCGTCGTCAACGCCGACGAGTCGGAGCCCGGGACCTGCAAGGACATCCCGCTCCTCTTCGCCAACCCGCACTCCCTCATCGAAGGCATCGTGATCGCCTGCTACGCGATCCGCTCCTCGCACGCCTTCGTCTATCTGCGCGGTGAAGTCGTCCCCGTACTACGGCGGTTGCACGAGGCCGTGCGCGAGGCGTACGAGGCGGGCTTCCTCGGGACGAACATCCTGGGCTCGGGGCTCGACCTGGAACTCACCGTGCACGCGGGCGCGGGCGCGTACATCTGTGGTGAGGAGACCGCACTGCTCGACTCGCTCGAAGGGCGACGCGGCCAGCCCCGGCTGCGGCCCCCCTTCCCCGCGGTCGCCGGTCTGTACGCCTGCCCCACTGTGGTGAACAACGTCGAGTCCATCGCCTCGGTTCCCGCGATCCTGAACCGGGGCAAGGAGTGGTTCAAGTCGATGGGCAGCGAGAAGTCCCCCGGCTTCACGCTGTATTCGCTCAGCGGGCATGTCGCGAGCCCCGGCCAGTACGAGGCCCCGCTCGGCATCACGCTGCGCCAGCTGCTCGACATGAGCGGCGGCATGCGCCCCGGCCACCGGCTGAAGTTCTGGACCCCGGGAGGCTCCTCGACCCCGATGTTCACCGACGAGCACCTCGACGTACCGCTCGACTACGAAGGCGTCGGCGCCGCCGGATCCATGCTCGGCACCAAGGCGCTCCAGTGCTTCGACGAGACGACCTGCGTCGTGCGGGCCGTCACCCGCTGGACCGAGTTCTATGCCCATGAGTCCTGCGGAAAGTGCACACCGTGCCGCGAAGGCACGTACTGGCTGGTCCAGTTGCTCCGCGACATCGAGGCCGGCAAGGGACAGATGGCCGACCTCGACAAGCTGAACGACATCGCCGACAACATCAACGGCAAGTCCTTCTGCGCCCTCGGCGACGGCGCCGCCTCGCCGATCTTCTCCTCGCTCAAGTACTTCCGCGAGGAGTACGAACAGCACATCACGGGCAGGGGCTGCCCCTTCGATCCCGCCAGGTCGACCGCCTGGGCCGACGACAAGAACGCTCACCAGGGGGTGAACGCATGACAGTCACCACGAGTGCGCCCTCCGGGGGCGGCGAGGCGGCCGTCCCGCCCGAGGACCTCGTCACGCTGACGATCGACGGCATCGAGATCAGCGTGCCCAAGGGCACCCTGGTCATCCGCGCCGCCGAACTCCTCGGCATCGAGATCCCGCGCTTCTGCGACCATCCGCTCCTCGACCCGGCCGGCGCCTGCCGGCAGTGCATCGTCGAGGTCGAGGGCCAGCGCAAGCCGATGGCGTCCTGCACCATCACCTGCACCGACGGCATGGTGGTGCGCTCGCAGCTCAGCTCGCCGGTCGCCGAGAAGGCGCAGAAGGGTGTGATGGAGCTGCTGCTCATCAACCACCCGCTGGACTGCCCGGTCTGCGACAAGGGCGGCGAGTGCCCGCTGCAGAACCAGGCGATGTCGCACGGCGGCGCCGACTCCCGCTTCGACGGCAAGAAGCGCACGTTCGAGAAGCCCGTCCCGCTCTCCACCCAGGTGCTCCTGGACCGTGAGCGGTGCGTGCTCTGCGCGCGCTGCACCCGGTTCTCCAACCAGGTGGCCGGTGACCCGATGATCGAGCTGCTGGAACGCGGCGCGCTCCAGCAGGTCGGCACCGGCGAGGGCGACCCGTTCGAGTCGTACTTCTCCGGGAACACCATCCAGATCTGCCCGGTCGGGGCGCTGACCTCGGCGGCGTACCGGTTCCGCGCCCGGCCCTTCGACCTGGTGTCGTCGCCGTCGGTGTGCGAGCACTGCGCGGGCGGCTGCGCCACCCGTACCGACCACCGGCGCGGCAAGGTCATGCGACGGCTCGCCGCCAACGACCCCGAGGTCAACGAGGAGTGGGTCTGCGACAAGGGCCGCTTCGGCTTCCGCTACGCGCAGCAGCCGGGCCGGCTCACCACCCCGCTGGTGCGCAACGCGGACGGTGTCCTGCAACCGGCGAGCTGGCCGGAGGCCCTGGCCGCCGCGGCCGCCGGTCTGCTCGCCGCACGCGGCCGGGCGGGTGTCCTCACGGGCGGCCGGCTGACCGTCGAGGACGCGTACGCGTACAGCAAGTTCGCCCGGGTCGCGCTGGACACCAACGACGTCGACTTCCGGGCCCGGGTGCACAGCAGCGAGGAGGCCGACTTCCTGGCCGCCCGCGTGGCCGGGCGCGGCCGGGACCTGGACAGCTCGGGTGTCACGTACACCTCGCTGGAGAAGGCCCCGACGGTGCTGCTGGTCGGGTTCGAGTCGGAGGAGGAGGCGCCCGGCGTCTTCCTGCGGCTGCGCAAGGCGAACCGCAAGCACGGACAGCGCACGTTCGCCGTCGCCTCGCACGCCACGCGCGGACTGGAGAAGGCGGGCGGCACACTGCTCCCCGCCGCCCCCGGTACGGAGACCGAGTGGCTGGACGCGATCGCGGGCGGCGTCGGGCTCGACGGCGACGGAGCCGCGGCGGCCGAGGCGCTGCGCGGCGAAGGTGCCGTGATCGTGGTCGGTGAGCGGCTGGCGGGCGTACCGGGCGGGCCGACCGCCGCGGTGCGGGCCGCCACCGCGACCGGGGCCGCGCTGGTGTGGATGCCTCGACGGGCCGGCGAGCGCGGTGCGGTGGAGGCGGGCGCGCTTCCTTCGCTGCTGCCCGGCGGCCGGCCGGCGACCGACCCGCGGGCCAGGGACGAGGTGGCGGCCGTCTGGGGCGTCGCCGAACTCCCGTCCCGCTTCGGCCGTGACACCGGCCAGATCGTGGAGGCCGCGGCCACCGGCGAACTGGGCGCGCTGCTCGTCGCCGGGGTCGAGCCGGTGGACCTGCCGGACCCGGCCCGGGCCCTGGAGGCCCTGGACCGGGTCGGCTTCCTGGTCTCGCTGGAGCTGCGGCCCAGTGAGGTGACCGAGCGGGCCGATGTGGTCTTCCCGGTCGCCGCGGTCGCCGAGAAGGCCGGCACCTTCCTCAACTGGGAGGGCAGGGCGCGGATGTTCGAGGCCGCGCTGAAGCCCGAGCAGATGACGCGGTCGCTCGCGCCGGCCGACGCGCGGGTGCTGCACATGCTGGCCGACGCCATGGACACCCATTTCGCGCTGCCGGATCTGAAGTCCGTACGCCGCGAGCTGGACCGGCTCGGCGGCTGGGCCGGTGCGCACGCCACCGACCCGAACGAGCCGGCCCGGCCGCTGCCCCGGCCCGGCGACGGCGAGGCGGTCCTCGCGGGCCACCGGATGCTGCTCGACCTGGGCCGGCTCCAGGAGGGCGACGACGCGCTGGCCGGCACCCGGCACGCCTCGGTCGCCCGGCTCTCCGCCGCCACCGCGGCCGAGACGGGCGTGAAGGACGGCGATCTGCTGGCCGTCACCGGCCCGGCGGGCAGCGTCGAACTCCCGTTGAAGGTCACCGACATGCCGGACCGGGTGGTCTGGGTGCCGCTGAACTCCGTAGGACGGGGCGTCCCGGCCGACACCGGCGCCCGGCCCGGCGGCCTGGTCCGGATCGGCCCCGCCGCACCGGGCACTCCCGACGTCACACCGGAGGTGGGGGCGTGACTGCCTTCGCTCAACTGGCCACGGCTCCGCGCGGTGCCGTACTCGCCGCCGAGGATCTGTCGATGTTCGGCACCGACCCGTGGTGGCTCGTCGTCATCAAGGCGGTGTTCTGCTTCGCGTTCCTGATGGTGACCGTGCTCTTCTCCATCGTGTGGGAGCGCAAGGTCGTCGCCTGGATGCAGCTGCGCATCGGCCCCAACCGGCACGGCCCCTGGGGCATGCTCCAGTCGCTCGCCGACGGCATCAAGCTGATGCTGAAGGAAGACGTCGTCGTCAAGCGCGCCGACAAGGTCGTGTACGTGCTCGCGCCGATCGTCGCCGCCATCCCGGCGTTCATGGCGATCGCGGTGATCCCGTTCGGCCCGTCCGACGAGGTCTCGATCTTCGGGCACCGTACGGCGATGCAGCTCACCGACCTGCCGATCGCGATGCTCTACGTCCTCGCGGTCGCCTCGGTCGGGATCTACGGCATCGTGCTGGCGGGCTGGTCGTCCGGATCGACGTACCCGCTCCTCGGCGGCCTGCGCTCCTGCGCCCAGATGATCAGTTACGAGATCGCGATGGGCGCCGCGTTCGCCTCGGTCTTCCTCTACTCCGGGTCGATGTCGACCTCGAAGATCGTGGAGGCTCAGCAGGACCGCTGGTTCATCCTGCTGCTGCCGGTCTCCTTCATCATCTACATCGTCACGATGGTCGGCGAGACCAACCGGGCCCCGTTCGACATGCCGGAGTCCGAGGGCGACCTGGTCGGCGGCTTCAACACCGAGTACTCGTCGATCAAGTTCGCGATGTTCATGCTCGCCGAGTACGTCAACATGGTCACCGTCTCCGCGGTCTCCACGACCCTGTTCCTGGGCGGCTGGCGGGCCCCGTGGCCGATCAGCACCTTCTGGGAGGGCGCGAACCACGGCTGGTGGCCGATGCTCTGGTTCGTCCTCAAGGTCCAGCTGCTGCTGTTCTTCTTCATCTGGCTGCGCGGCACGCTGCCCCGGGTCCGTTACGACCAGCTGATGAAGCTCGGCTGGAAGGTCCTGATCCCGGTCTCGCTGCTCTGGCTGATGCTGGTCGCGACGGTGCGGGCGCTGCGCAACGAGGGGTACGACTTCTCGAAGATCGTGCTGTACGTGGCCGGGGCCGTGATCGCGATCCTGCTGATCTCCTTCGTCGCCGACATCTTCCGCGACAAGAAGGGCCGGGCCGCGGAGGCGGAGGCCGGACCGGAGCCGGGGTTCGACCCGATGGCGGGCGGATTCCCGGTGCCGCCGCTGCCCGGACAGACCCTGCCGCCGGTGCCGCGTCGCAGGCCGCGGGGCGAGCAGGAGCTCGTTGTCAGTGGCGGGTCGGATACTCAGAGTGACGGAAATTCGAGTGACGGAAAGGAGGCTGACGGTGTCTGAGTCATCAGAGCCCTCGGGCGAGAAGTTCCAGAACCCTGTCGCCGGCTTCGGCGTGACCTTCAAGGCCATGTTCAAGAAGCGGCTGACCGAGCAGTATCCGGAAACGCAGAAGGTGACGGCGCCGCGCTTCCACGGCCGGCATCAGCTCAACCGCCACCCGGACGGTCTGGAGAAGTGCGTCGGCTGCGAGCTGTGCGCCTGGGCCTGTCCGGCGGACGCGATCTACGTGGAGGGCGCGGACAACACCGACGAGGAGCGCTACTCCCCGGGTGAGCGGTACGGCCGCGTCTACCAGATCAACTACGCGCGCTGCATTCTCTGCGGTCTGTGCATCGAGGCGTGCCCGACCCGGGCACTGACGATGACCAATGAGTTCGAGCTCGCCAACACCACCCGCGAGAGCCTCATCTACACCAAGGACGAGCTGCTCGCGGGCCTGGAGGAGGGCATGGTCGACACCCCGCACGCGATCTACCCGGGGATGGACGAGCAGGACTACTACCGGGGTCTCGTCACCGAGGCCGCGCCCGGTACGGAGCGTCAGGTCGCAATCTCCAAGGGCGAGAAGCCGGCGGACGGCACCGACGAGAACAGCGGCTCCGCGCGGGAGGTGGACGCATGACCGGCCTGGCCGCGGCGGCCTCCCAGACCTCGACCGGTGAGGCCGTCCAGTTCTGGGTGCTGGGCATCGTCGCCGTGCTCGGCGCGCTGTCCACCGTACTGATGAAAAAAGCCGTGCACAGCGCGCTGAGCCTCGCCGGGACCATGATCGTCCTGGCGGTGTTCTATCTGGCCAACGGCGCCTATTTCCTGGGCGTCGTCCAGATCGTCGTCTACACCGGCGCGATCATGATGCTGTTCCTCTTCGTCGTCATGCTCGTCGGCGTCACGGCGGCCGACTCCCTGAAGGAGACCCTCAAGGGCCAGCGCTGGCTGGCCGCGGGCTGCGGGATCGGCTTCGGCGTCCTGCTCATCGCGGGCATCGGCAACGCCTCGCTGAACAGCTTCAACGGGCTCGGCACCGCCAACGCCGAGCACGGCGGGAACATCGAGGGGCTGGCCAGCCTCATCTTCACCAAGTACGTCTTCGCCTTCGAGATCACCGGCGCCCTGCTGATCACGGCGACGGTCGGCGCGATGGTGCTCACCCACCGGGAGCGCACCGAACGGGCCAGGACCCAGCGGGAAATGTCCGAGGCGCGCGTACGCAGCAAGCAGCTGCCGCCGCTGCCCGCCCCCGGTGTCTACGCCCGGCACAACGCCGTGGACATCCCGGGTCTGCTCCCCGACGGCACACCGTCCGAGCTCACCGTCATGCAGACGCTGCGCAACCGAGGCCAGATCCGCGATGTGTCGCACGAGTCGCTGGACCAGCTCAAGGCGCTGGAGCAGCGCTCCGAGGAGCGCCTCGGCCGTGACAACGAAGATGAGGAGGTCGGCAAGTGAACCCGGTCAACTACCTCTATCTCGCCGCTCTGTTGTTCACCATCGGTGCGGCCGGGGTGCTGATCCGGCGGAACGCGATCGTGGTGTTCATGTGCGTGGAGCTGATGCTCAACGCCTGCAACCTCGCGTTCGTGACCTTCTCCCGGATGCACGGCAATCTCGACGGGCAGATCATCGCCTTCTTCACGATGGTCGTCGCCGCCGCCGAGGTCGTGGTCGGACTCGCGATCATCGTGTCGGTGTTCCGTTCCCGCCACTCGGCCTCGGTCGACGACGCCAGCCTGATGAAGCTGTAAGGGGACGTTGAATCGTGGAGAACCTGATTGCGCTGCTCGTCGCGGCGCCTCTGCTCGGAGCCGCGGTCCTGCTCTGCGGCGGCCGACGACTGGACCGGTCCGGACACTGGCTCGGCACCCTGCTCGCCGCCGTGTCGTTCGTCATCGGTGTCGTGCTCTTCCTCGACATGCTGGGGAAGGGCGCACAGGACCGGGCGCTGCACCAGAAGCTGTTCAGCTGGATTCCGGTCGAGGGCTTCCAGGCCGATGTGGCCTTCCAGCTCGACCAGTTGTCGATGACGTTCGTGCTGCTGATCACCGGTGTGGGCACCCTGATCCATATCTACTCGATCGGCTACATGGAGCACGACGAGCGCCGGCGCCGCTTCTTCGGCTATCTGAACCTCTTCCTCGCGGCGATGCTGATCCTGGTCATCGCGGACAACTACCTGCTGCTGTACGTCGGGTGGGAGGGCGTCGGTCTGGCGTCGTACCTGCTCATCGGCTTCTGGCAGCACAAGCCCAGCGCGGCCACGGCCGCGAAGAAGGCATTCCTGGTCAACCGGGTCGGCGACATGGGCCTGTCGATCGCGATCATGCTGATGTTCACCACGTTCGGCACGTTCGCCTTCGGTCCCGTCCTGGGGGCGACCGGCCAGGCGAGCGAGGGCAAGCTGACGGCGATCGGCCTGCTGCTGCTGCTCGCGGCCTGCGGCAAGTCGGCCCAGGTGCCGCTGCAGTCCTGGCTCGGTGACGCGATGGAGGGCCCGACCCCGGTCTCCGCCCTCATCCACGCCGCGACCATGGTGACGGCGGGCGTCTACCTCATCGTCCGCTCCGGCGCGATCTTCAACTTGGCGCCGGACGCGCAGCTGGCCGTCGTGGTCGTCGGCGCGGTCACGCTGCTCTTCGGTGCGATCGTCGGTTGCGCGAAGGACGACATCAAGAAGGCCCTCGCCGGGTCGACGATGTCGCAGATCGGGTACATGATCCTGGCCGCCGGGCTCGGTCCGATCGGCTATGTCTTCGCGATCATGCACCTGGTGACGCACGGCTTCTTCAAGGCCGGGCTCTTCCTCGGCGCCGGTTCGGTCATGCACGGCATGAACGACGAGGTCGACATGCGGAAGTTCGGCGGCCTGCGGAAGTACATGCCGGTCACCTTCATCACCTTCGGCCTCGGCTATCTGGCGATCATCGGCTTCCCCGGTCTGTCCGGCTTCTTCTCCAAGGACAAGATCATCGAGGCGGCCTTCGCCAAGGGCGGCACCGAGGGCTGGATCCTCGGCTCGGTGGCCCTGCTGGGCGCCGCGATCACCGCGTTCTACATGACGCGCGTGATGCTGCTGACGTTCTTCGGCGAGAAGCGCTGGCAGCCGGACGCCGAGGGGCACGAGCCGCATCCGCACGAGTCCCCGAAGTCGATGACCATCCCCATGATCATCCTGGCGTTCGGTTCCGTCTTCGCCGGTGGCCTCTTCTCCATCGGCGACCGCTTCCTGAACTGGCTGGAGCCCGTCACCGGACACAGCCACGGACACGCCCCGGTCAGCGCCACGACCGTCACGGCCGCCACCATGGTCGTGCTCGTCATCGGTGTCGCGATCGCCTGGGCGATGTACGGGCGCAAGCCGGTGCCGGTCGTCGCCCCGCGCGGCTCGCTGCTCACCCGGGCCGCCCGCCGCGATCTCCTCCAGGACGACTTCAACCACGTGGTCCTGGTCCGCGGCGGCGAGCACCTCACCCGCTCCCTGGTGTACGTCGACCACACCCTGGTCGACGGCGTCGTCAACGGCACGGCCGCGTCGATGGGCGGGCTCTCCGGCCGGCTGCGCAAGCTGCAGAACGGCTACGCCCGCTCCTACGCGGTCTCGATGTTCGGCGGTACAGCGATTGTCATCGCCGCGACCCTGCTGATGAGGGCGGTCTGATCACATGTCCTTTCCTCTCCTGACAGCGACGGCGGCGCTCCCGGCGATCGGCGCGGTCGCCACCGCCGCCGTCCCCGCCGCGCGACGCACCGCGGCCAAATGGCTGGCGCTGCTCTTCTCGCTGGCCACGCTCGTCCTGGCGGGCCTCGCGCTCGCCCGCTTCGAGCCCGGCGGCGCCCGCTACCAGCTCACCGAATCGCACGCCTGGATCAAGGACTTCGGCGTCCGGTACGAACTGGGCGTGGACGGCATCGGGGTGGCGCTCATGGCGCTCACCGCGCTGCTGATCCCCTTCGTCATCCTGGCCGGCTGGCACGACGCCGACCCCCTGGAGACCAAGTCCTCGCGCTGGCGCCCCACCCAGGGCTTCTTCGCCCTGATCCTGATGGTCGAAGCGATGGTGATCCTCTCCTTCGAGGCCACCGACGTCTTCCTCTTCTACATCCTCTTCGAAGCCATGCTCATCCCGATGTACTTCCTCATCGGCGGCTTCGGGGACCGGGCCCACGCAGGCAGCGACGAGAGCGCGGCGGCGCAACGCTCGTACGCCGCGGTGAAGTTCCTCCTCTACAACCTGGTCGGCGGGCTCATCATGCTGGCCGCCGTGATCGGGCTGTACGTGGTCGCGGGGACGTTCTCGCTCTCCGAGATCGCCGAGGCCCGGGCGAACGGCTCGCTCTCCATGGCGACCGGGACGGAGCGCTGGCTCTTCCTCGGGTTCTTCTTCGCCTTCGCGGTGAAGGCCCCGCTGTGGCCGCTGCACACCTGGCTGCCCAACGCCATGGGCGAGGCGACCAGCCCGGTCGCCGTCCTGATCACCGCGGTCGTCGACAAGGTCGGCACGTTCGCGATGCTCCGCTTCTGCCTCCAGCTCTTCCCGGGGGCCAGCAAGTGGGCGACGCCGGTGATCATCGTCCTGGCGCTGATCAGCATCGTGTACGGGGCGCTGCTCGCCGTCGGCCAGCGCGACATCAAGCGGCTGATCGCCTACGCGTCGATCTCGCACTTCGGTTTCATCATCCTCGGCATCTTCGCGATGACGAGCCAGGGCCAGTCGGGCGCCACGCTCTACATGGTCAACCACGGGATCTCGACCGCCGCGCTGATGCTGGTGGCGGGCTTCCTGATCACCCGGCGCGGGTCGCGGCTCATCGCCGACTACGGCGGGGTGCAGAAGGTGGCGCCCATTCTGGCCGGCACCTTCCTGATCGGCGGTCTGGCCACCCTGTCGCTGCCCGGACTCGCCCCGTTCGTCAGCGAATTCCTGGTCCTGGTCGGCGCGTTCAGCGCGTATCCGGCGGCGGGCGTCATCGCCACGACCGGCATCGTGCTCGCCGCGCTGTACGTCCTCGTCCTCTACCAGCGGACGATGACGGGCCCCGTGAAGGCCGAGGTCCAGGGCATGGCGGACCTCAAGGTCCGGGAGCTGGTGGTGGTACTGCCGCTGATCGCGCTGCTGCTCTTCCTGGGTGTCTACCCGAAGCCGCTGACGGAGATCGTCAATCCGGCGGTGCAGCACACCATGTCGGACGTCCAGAAGAAGGACCCCCAGCCTGAGGTGGAGGCCGCCAAGTGAGCGCAACAGCTGTCCACAGCCTGTGGACAATGGCGGGCGGGGTGACATCGGCGGCCCCGGCCGAGAAGTTCAAGGCACCGGTCATCGAGTACGCCCAGCTGACCCCGGTCCTCATCGTGATCGGTGTCGCCGTGGTGGGCGTACTCGTCGAGGCCTTCGTGCCGCGCCGGTCCCGCTACTACACGCAGGTCTTCCTGACGGTCGTCGCCCTCGCCGCCGCGTTCGCCGCGGTCGTCGGCCTGGCGGCCGGGGGATACGGCACGACGAAGGCGCACATCGCCGCGATGGGCGCCCTCGCGATCGACGGTCCGACGCTGTTCCTGCAGGGCACCATCCTGCTGACCTCGCTGGTCGCCGTCTTCACCTTCGCCGAGCGCCGGCTCGACCCCGCCGCGCACGGAAAGCGCGTCGACTCGTTCGCCGCCCAGGCCGCGTCGGTCCCCGGCAGCGACAGCGAGAAGGCCGCGGTCAGGGCCGGGTTCACCACCACCGAGGTCTTCCCGCTGGTCCTCTTCTCGGTGGCCGGCATGCTGGTCTTCCCGGCGGCCAACGACCTGCTGACGCTCTTCGTGGCCCTGGAGGTCTTCTCCCTCCCGCTCTACCTCCTGTGCGCCGTCGCCCGCCGCAAGCGGCTGATGTCGCAGGAGGCCGCGGTGAAGTACTTCCTGCTCGGCGCCTTCTCGTCGGCGTTCCTGCTCTTCGGGATCGCCCTGCTGTACGGGTACGCGGGCTCCGTCTCGTACGCCACCATCGCGAACGTGGTCGACGGCTCCGTCACACAGATCGACCCGGCGCTCGCCGACACCATGGGCAACGACGTGCTGCTCCTGATCGGCGGCGCGATGATCCTGACCGGTCTGCTGTTCAAGGTCGGCGCCGTCCCGTTCCACATGTGGACCCCGGACGTCTACCAGGGCGCCCCGACCCCGGTCACCGGCTTCATGGCCGCGGCCACCAAGGTCGCCGCGTTCGGTGCGCTGCTGCGCCTGCTGTACGTGGTCCTGCCGGGCCTCGCCTGGGACTGGCGCCCGGTCATGTGGGCCGTCGCGATCGTCACGATGCTGGGCGGTGCGATCGTCGCCATCACCCAGACGGACATCAAGCGCCTGCTCGCCTACTCCTCGATCGCCCACGCCGGCTTCATCCTCGCCGGTGTCATCGCGGCCACCCCGGAAGGCATCTCGTCGGTCCTCTTCTACCTCGGCGCATACTCCTTCGTGACGGTCGGCGCGTTCGCCGTCGTCACCCTGGTGCGCGACGCGGGCGGCGAGGCGACGCATCTGTCGAAGTGGGCGGGGCTCGGCCGGCGCTCGCCACTGGTCGCCGCGGTCTTCGCGGTATTCCTGCTGGCCTTCGCCGGCATCCCGCTCACCTCCGGGTTCTCCGGAAAGTTCGCCGTCTTCAAGGCGGCGGCGGACGGTGGCGCGGTCGGGCTGGTCGTGGTCGGTGTGATCTCGTCGGCGATCGCCGCGTTCTTCTACATCCGGGTCATCGTGCTGATGTTCTTCAGCGAGCCGAAGGCCGACGGACCGACGGTCGCCGTCCCGTCCCCGCTGACGATGACGACGATCGCGGTCGGCGTCGCGGTCACGCTGGTGCTGGGCCTCGCCCCGCAGTATTTCCTGGACCTGGCCGGTCAGGCGGGAGTGTTCGTGAGGTAGCGCACACGCGTACAGCCGGTACGCAGCCACGACAACGCCGGACGGGCCCCCGAAGTCAAGCCCGTCCGGCGTTGTCGTAGGCGGCGCCTATCGTGGCAGGGGACGGCGGCAGGACGGAACGGGACGGTCCCGCGACGGGCCCGGGATCTCGGGGGACAGAACGATGAGCGTGACGGGCGGGACCATGGATGTGACCGAGAGCGAGGCGCGGCAGACGCTGCACCGGGTGTTCGGGTACGAGGCGTTCCGCGGGGAGCAGGAAGCGGTCGTCGACCACGTGGTGGCGGGCGGCGACGCCGTCGTGCTCATGCCGACCGGTGGCGGAAAGTCCCTCTGCTACCAGATCCCGGCCCTGGTCAGAGCCGGTACGGGCATCGTCATCTCGCCCCTGATCGCCCTGATGCAGGACCAGGTGGACGCGTTGCGGGCGCTCGGTGTCAGAGCCGGCTTCATGAACTCCACGCAGGATTTCGACGAGCGCCGTTCGATGGAGGCCCAGTTCCTCGCCGGTGAGCTCGACCTGCTCTACCTGGCCCCGGAGCGGCTTCGCCTGGACGCCACGCTCGGTCTGCTCTCCCGTGGCGAGATCTCCGTCTTCGCGATCGACGAGGCGCACTGCGTGGCCCAGTGGGGCCACGACTTCCGCCCGGACTACCTGGCCCTCTCCGTTCTCGGCGAGCGCTGGCCCGGCGTACCGCGCATCGCCCTGACGGCGACCGCGACCGGCGCGACGCACCAGGAGATCACCCAGCGCCTGGGCATGCCGGACGCGAAGCACTTCGTCGCCAGTTTCGACCGGCCGAACATCCAGTACCGGATCGTGCCGAAGGCCGACCCGAAGAAGCAGCTTCTCTCCTTCCTCAAGGAGGAGCACGCCGGGGACGCGGGCATCGTCTACTGCCTGTCGCGCAACTCGACCGAGAAGACCGCCGAGTACCTCTGCCGCAACGGTGTCGAAGCCATCCCGTACCACGCCGGTCTGGACGCGGGCACGCGCGCCGTCCACCAGTCCCGCTTCCTGCGTGAGGAGGGCCTGGTCGTCGTCGCGACCATCGCCTTCGGCATGGGCATCGACAAGCCCGACGTCCGCTTCGTCGCCCACCTCGACCTGCCGAAATCGGTCGAGGGCTACTACCAGGAGACCGGCCGCGCCGGACGTGACGGGCAGCCGTCCACGGCCTGGATGGCGTACGGGCTCCAGGACGTCGTCCAGCAGCGCAAGCTCATCCAGGGCGGCGAGGGCGACGAAGCCTTCCGCCGCCGCGCGGCCGCCCACCTGGATTCGATGCTGGCCCTGTGCGAGACGGTCCAGTGCCGCCGCGCCCAGCTCCTGACGTACTTCGGCCAGGAGCCCGTGGCGGCGGCCTGCGGCAACTGCGACACCTGCCTCACCCCGCCCCTGACCTGGGACGGCACGGTGGTCGCGCAGAAGCTGCTGTCGACCGTGGTACGGCTGAAGCGGGAGCGCGGACAGAAGTTCGGTGCGGGCCAGATCATCGACATCCTGCTGGGCCGCAAGACCGCGAAGGTCATCCAGTTCGACCACGACCAGCTCTCGGTCTTCGGCATCGGCGAGGAGCTGGCCGAGGCCGAATGGCGCGGAGTCGTACGGCAGTTGCTCGCCCAGGGGCTGATCGCCGTCGAGGGCGAGTACGGCACGCTGGTGCTGACGCAGGAGAGCGGCTCGGTGCTGGGCCGGGAGCGCGAGGTGCTGCTGCGCAAGGAGGCGCCGAAGCCTGCGTCGCGCTCCACGAAGGGCGAACGCAAGGCGAAGTCCCAGGCGGCCGGCGTCGAACTGGCCCCCGAGGCCGTCCCGGTCTTCGAAGCGCTTCGGACCTGGCGCGGCGCCCAGGCGAAGGAGCAGGGCGTCCCGGCGTACGTCATCTTCCACGACGCGACACTGCGCGAGATCGCCACGGTGCGGCCGGACTCGGTGTCCGCGCTGGGCGGGATCAGCGGCCTGGGTGAGAAGAAGCTGGCGACGTACGGGGAGGGGGTGCTGGCGGTGCTCGCGTCGTTCGGCGAGGCCACGGCGGTGCCGGCAGCCGGTGCGGAACCGTTGCCCGTACCGGAAGCCGGTCCCACGGCGCAAACCGCTCCGGCACCGGAGCCCGGTCCTGCGGTGGTCCCCGCCGCACCGGTCCCGGCGGCTTCGGCGGCTCCGGGGGGCCGGGTCGCGTCTGCGGCCGAACTGCCGGAGGCCGTCGGCGAGGCCACCCCGGTCGTGGAGCCGCCCACGGCCCCGCGCCCGGCTGCGCAGGCACCGGCCCCGCGCCCGGCCGTATCCGTGACGGTCCCCGAGGCCGATCCGGAGTGGGGCTGGGACGAGGAACCGCCCGAGTACGAGTGAGTGTCGGGGCCGGGCGGTGGCGGCTCCGGAGCTACTCCGGAGCCGCTGCCCGGCGGCGTGCGGTGATGGCGGTGAGGTCGAGATCGACCGGGAAGGGAACGGAGACCTTCATCCGGTCGTGGAAGATGCCGGTGGAGGTGTAGGCACTGGTCGACGGCTCCAGCTCGAAGACGTAGACCACCGCCCTGCCGTCCTGGTTCTCCACCCGCCAGTAGTGGGGGATCCGCGCCCGCGCGTACTTCACGGGCTTGGTCTCACGGTCCCGGGTCAGGGACTCGTCGGACACGACCTCGACGGCCAGCAGCACCGCCTCGGCGGGGAACCGTGTTTGCCGCAGACCCTCGACCGCGTCCGCCCGCACGACGACCACATCGGGTTCGGGCCGGTTCTGCCAGTCGACATCGATGGTGAATTCGCGAAAGACTTCGAAGTCGAGCGGCGCGAGCGATTGCAACTGCCACTTGAGATAGTCGATCGCGCGCTCGTGGAACACGGTCTGCGGACTCACGAAAACAAGGCTCCCGTCGATCAGCTCCGTGTGCGGAGGCAGATTCGGGAGTGTGTCCAGGTCATCGGCGGTCCAGCCGCCCACGGGCGGAACCGCCCACCGCGGCTCGGGGGCCTCGGGTTCGACGCTCATCAGTGCTCCCATGACGCAGAGTCTCGCGGGATCTTCCAGCGTATCCGCCGGAAACGGGATAGGGCTCCCCCGAACGTGTGGACGCCCCGCGCACTGCTGACAGCCTCGGTCTCCGCCGCCTCGCCCCCGCCAGGTCAGTCGTCTCCTCCTCCTCCACCACCACCTCCCGCGCTTTTGCCGCTCCGGTTCGCCTTGTCCTGGCGTACGTTCTGGCGCACCGCGTACGCGGTCCACTCGTCGCGCACCAGGCCGCGCATCGTCGAACGGCTCCTCATGCCGCCCTGCGCCACCGCGCCCGACAGGCCGATCGCCGACACCAGCGCGGCCAGGGTGCGGCCGCGCGGGTCCGGGAAGCCGGCTGCCTCGGTGGCCGCGAACCGTTCCCGGACTGCGGCCGGCAGGGCCGGGTCCGCCGCCGGGTGGCGGTGGTAGGGCAGCAGGCCGAGGAACCGGTGGGTCTCCCTGCGCAGGACCGAGCGGCCCACCAGATGCTCCAGGCAGAGCTCCTCGACGTGCCGGCCGGTCCGCCGGATCCACCGCTTCGCGCTGACGCCGCCCAGGAGCCGGCCCTTGTCCGGGGGAGGCAGGCTGCCCAGAACCTGGGCGAGGAGCGGGACCTCGGGAGCCGACGGACTGATCACCCGTATCCGGCCGAGTTGTTCGCTGATCCGGCCCCGGAGCTCCAGCTCCGCGAGGACCGCGCCCGCCACCCCGTACTCCAGGAAGCGGTTGCGGCAGTACGGCTTGCCGCGCTGCGGGTCCAGCGCGAGCAGCAGCAGTTCTTCGGGGAGCGTGAGCTCCGGGGCGACCGGGCTCATGACGCGGGCACGATCCGTCCCGTGACCTCGCCGAGGCCGACCCTCGTACCGTCCGGGCCCGGTGCCCAGGCCGTCATCGTCACGGTGTCGCCGTCCTCCAGGAACGTCCGCTTGCCGTCCGGGAGGTCCAGCGGGTCGCGGCCGTTCCAGGTCAGCTCCAGCAGCGAGCCGCGCTGTCCGGGTTCGGCGCCGCTGACCGTGCCGGAGCCGTACAGATCGCCGGTGCGCAGCGAGGCGCCGTTCACCGTCATCTGGGCCAGCATCTGGGCCGCCGTCCAGTACATGGTGGCGAACGGCGGCTCGGCGACCGGCTGTCCGTTGATCGCGACGGAGATCCGCAGGTCGAGCCCGCCGGCCTCCTCCTCGCCCGCGTCCTCCAGGTAGGGGAGCAGCGGGAAGTCGCGGGCCGGGGGCGAGATCCGGGCCGCCTCCAGGGCCTCCAGCGGGGTCACCCACGCCGATACGGACGTGGCGAAGGACTTGCCGAGGAACGGGCCGAGCGGGACGTACTCCCAGGCCTGGATGTCCCGCGCCGACCAGTCGTTGAGCAGGCAGAGCCCGAAGACGTGGTCGCGGAAGTCGCCGAGCGGGACCGGGCGGCCCTGCGTGGAGCCGACTCCGACGACGAAGCCGACCTCGGCCTCGATGTCGAGCTTGACGGACGGACCGAAGACGGGCGCAGGGTCGGTGGGCGCCTTGCGCTGGCCGGAGGGGCGCACCACGTCCGTACCGGAGACGACGACGGTGCCGGACCTGCCGTGGTAGCCGATCGGCAGGTGCTTCCAGTTGGGGGTCAGCGCGTCACCGTCCGGCCGGAAGATCTTCCCGACGTTGGTGGCGTGGTGTTCGCTCGCGTAGAAGTCGACGTAGTCCGCGACCTTGTACGGCAGGTGGAGCGTCACGGACTCGACCGCGTGCAGCAGCGGTTCGATGTCCGCGCGGTGTGCCGGGACCGTCACCCAGGCGGTCAGGGCCCGCCGGACGTCCCGCCAGGCGGTGCGGCCCGCCGACAGCAGCGCGGTCAGGTCCGGCTGGGCGAGGAGCTGCGCGTAGGGCGAGCCGAGTGCGTGTGCCGCGGCTCCGGCGTCCAGTACGTGATTGCCGATGCGGACGCCGACCCGGCGGTCCTCGGGGTGGCCGGGGATGGAGAACACACCGTACGGAAGGTTGTGCGGGCCGAAGGGGTCGCCCTCGGCCAGATCGAGCGGGCTGCTCTGCTCGGGCATGTGTTGCTGCCTCGCTTTCCAGGTCGCTTGGGGGACACGTTACGTCGGTGTTGCTCCCCCGCGGGAGTGTCCCAACTGCTCCTGATGCCCGGAAAGTTCCGCCGTGCCCCGGGGGATGCGGGGGCACGGCGGTGATTCAGAGGACCTGGCAGCAGGCGTCGCGGCGTCGCGGGGCTGCCTGCTGCCGGGCCCTCTCACCCCGCCGTGCGCGGGATCCGCTTCTCCCAGGTGCGGTGGAAGACGACCTCGCCGCCGTCCTTGCAGACCACCTCGTTGGACGTGATGAAGTCGGTGTCGTCCGCACTGATTTCGGAGCGGGTCTCGATCCGTACGTCCCATGCCATCTCCGGCCGGTGCAGCCGGATCGCCCAGTCGGAGCGGGTACGGGCGGAGAGCGGGTCGTCCTCCTGGATCGTGTACGTCTCCAGGGCGTCCTCGGTGAATTCGAGGCCGTCCGGGTAGACGCGGGTGCCGCCGTAGCGCGGGTCGACCTCCAGCCGCCATTCGCCCTTGGCGACGTCGCGGACCACCAGCCGCTCGGGGCGCTGTTCGTCGAGCGTCACGGGGTGGACGACGCCGAGCGGCGCCGACTGCTCCGGTTCCTCGAACCGGATCGCGGGATCCTCGGTGTGCCGGCGCACCGGCAGTTCGACGAAGCTGCCGTCGGCGTCCAGGGTGAAGCCCACCGACCCGGCCTGCGGCCAGATCCACGGCCAGTACGAGGACGAGATCGCGAGCCTGATCCGGTGGCCGGGCGGGAAGGTGTGCCCGATGCCGTTGAGGTCGAACGTCACGTCCTCGTACCGGCCCACCGGCCAGTCGTCCGCGCGGTCGCGGCCGTGCCGGGCGGAGAGGTTGAGCGCGCCGCGGGTGACCAGGGTGGAGGAGCCGTCCGGTGCGACGTCGCAGAGCCGGGCGATCGCCTGGCCGCGGGGCGCGTCCATCCGGATGCGCAGCTTCACCCGGGGGCGGCCCAGGATCTCGATCGGGGCGTCCTCGACCGGGAACTCGAAGGAGACCGATTTGGCGTCCTCGTCGCGCTGGTCGGGCGGCAGGTCGGCGGCGTTGCCGAACGGGAAGAAACGCCCGGCGTCCAGCCCCGTCTGCTGCGGCGAGTCGACGATCTGCGGACCGCCCTGGAGGGCGTAGGCGACCGGCGCGATGTTCTCCGACGGCCAGCTGGTGTCCCCGACCCAGCGGCCGGGCATCGTCTCGTACACCGTGGCGGGCCGGTGCGACTCGCTGATCCAGGACCGCAGCAGCGGCTCGGCCATGACGCCGGTGTCCTTGTCCTTCAGGTGCTGGTCCCACCAGCGCAGCGTCTCCTGGAGGAAGCCGATCGCCGGGCCCGGCGGCAGACCGCGGTCGGGGTACTGGTGCGACCAGGGCCCGATCAGCCCGCGGACCTTGTCCGGATCGAGGTGCTCGACGAGCCGCAGGACGGTGTCGCGGTACGGGTCGTGCCAGCCGCCCACCGCGAGGACGTTCGCGCGGATCGCGGAGTAGTCCTCGCAGACGCTGCCGTGCTTCCAGTAGTCGTCGCGGGTCTGGTGCGCCAGCCAGGTGTGGAGATACGGGTCCACGGCCTCCAGCCGCTTCAGCCACATGTCCTTCCAGCCCTCGCCGACCTGCGCCGGGTCCGGCGGGCGGCAGACGAAGGCCAGCATGGTGGCCGCCCAGGCGTGCATGTCGACGGCGAGGACCGAGCCGCCCATGTAGTGGACGTCGTTGTCGTAACGGTCGTCCGTCGAGCAGACGGTGACGATCGCCTTCAGCGGCTCGGGGGCCAGCGCCGCGATCTGGAGCGAGTTGAAGCCGCCCCAGGAGATGCCGAACATGCCGACGCGGCCGGAGCACCACTCCTGCTGGGCCAGCCAGTGGATGACCGCGACCCCGTCGGCCAGTTCGGTCGCGTCGTACTCGTCGCCCGGCAGGCCCTCGCTGTTGCCGTGCCCGCGTACGTCCACCCGGACGGAGGCGTAGCCGTGGCCCGCGTACCAGGGGTGGCGCTGCCAGTCGCGCGGCGCCGTCCAGTCGCTCAGCCGGTAGGGCAGGTATTCCAGGAGCGCGGGGACGGGTTCGTCGGTGACGGGGCGCCAGATCCGGGCGTACAGCCGGGTGCCGTCCGGCAGCGGGATGCGGACGTCCTCATGGGTGGTGTCGTACGGAAACGTGCTGCGGATGTGCATGGCGGTACCTCAGTGGACGGGGTGCATGGTGCGCTTGAGCCAGGGTGCGGCGGCGATGACGGCCACACCGGCCACCACCGCGATCGCGCCATTGACACCGAAGTAGGCGGGGTTGGAGACCTCGCCGTACAGCTTCACGACTTGGGCCTGGATGCCGTTGGCGAGGGCCAGCGAGAGGAACCAGAGCGCCATCGTCTGGCTGGCGAACGCCTTGGGCGCGAGCTTGGTGGTCGCGGACATGCCGGAGGTCTCCAGCAGGATGTCGCCGAGACCGAGCAGCAGGTACGAGCCGACGATCCACCAGGCGGCCATCTTGAAGGTGTCGCCGGTGTGCCCGGAGGTGGGCAGCACCATCAGCAGGAACGACAGCCCGCCGAGGATCACCCCGATCGCGATCTTGTTGGAGGCGTGCGGCTGACGCGGACCCATCCGGGCCCAGACGGCGGCGACCACCGGGGCGAGCGCCACCTCGAAGGCGCCGAGCGCCGAGGCGTACCAGCTCGCCGGGAAGTGGAAGCCGAAGATCTCGGTACGGGCGTTGGTCGACGCGAGCAGGATCATCGTCGAGTACGCCTGGAAGAGGATGAAGTTGAAGACGACGGAGGCCAGGAACAGCACCACGTACGGGCGCAGCCTGCCCCGCTCCTCGCTGGTGACCCGCGGGCTGCGGAACATCACCGCGAAGTAGACGACCGGTGCGATCACCGAGACGAGGGTGAGCACGTCGACGAACCGGCCCATGGTGAGCCAGCCGGCCAGGGCCAGCGCGGTGGCGACGGCGGCGACCACGACGGCGCCGATCACGATCAGCCGTACGGCACGGCGCATCGCTGCCGGTGCCAGTGCGAATTCGGCGCTGTGCTTTCGTCCGGCCAGGTGACGCCGGCCCAGTACGTACTGGACCAGACCGATCGTCATGCCGAAGGCGGCGGCCGAGAATCCCCAGTGCCAGCTCGCGTGGTCCCCGAGCCAGCCGGTGACCAGCGGGCCGAGGAACGCTCCGATGTTGATGCCCATGTAATACAGCGCGAAGCCGGCGTCGCGGCGCTGGTCCTCGGTGCGGTACAGCTTGCCGACCATGGTCGCCACATTGGGCTTGAGCAGACCGGTTCCGGCGCTGATCAGACCGAGACCGGTCCACGTCATGACGTCGGTGGGCACCGCCATGGCGTAATGCCCGCAGGCGATGAGGATGCCGCCGTACAGGACGGCGCGGTACGAGCCGAGGATCCGGTCGGCCAGCCAGCCGCCGGCCACGGAGACCAGGTAGACGAGGGTGCCGTAGGCGGCGGAGACGGACGCCGCGGTGCCCGCCTCCATGCCCATGCCGCCACGGGCGACGGTGTCGGCGAAGTAGAGGACCAGGATCGCCTGCATGCCGAGGAACGAGAACCGTTCCCAGACCTCCAGGCCGGAGAGGGTCATCAGGCCCCGTGGCTGGCCGAAAAAGGCATGGTCGTCGCCGGGCGGCGGCTGGGTCGGTTCGGTGTCGGTAGCCGTGTGGGACAAAGGGAGAACTCCTGATCGTATGAGCTGATCTCGAACATACCGGCGGTGGCGGGAAGGCGCCCACGGTGATCCAAAGGGGACCGGATACGCTGACTTGAGTGATGACAGCGACACATCGACATTCCGTGTGATCGTCAGCAGACAGGAGATCCCCTCGTGACCGTCGTCGGGCCGTTCGGACTGAGCGTGCGGGACCACGCTCTTGAGGCCGATGTCCAGGCCGGTTTGGCTGCTGTCGAGTCGGGTCTGCTCGACGCCACCAAGAGCGGCGTGCCCTTCATCACAGAGGCCGCGCAGCATCTCGTGCACGCCGGGGGCAAGCGGTTCAGGCCGCTGCTGGCCATGCTGGCCGCCCAGTTCGGCGACCCCGACGCACCGGGTGTCGTGCCCGCGGCCGTCGTCGTCGAGCTGACACATCTCGCGACGCTCTACCACGACGACGTGATGGACGAGGCGGACGTACGCCGCGGCGTCGACAGCGCCAACACCCGCTGGGGCAACTCGGTGGCCGTCCTGACCGGCGACTTCCTGTTCGCCCGTGCCTCGCACATACTGGCCGACCTCGGTCCGGAGGCCGTACGCATTCAGGCGGAGGCGTTCGAGCGGCTGGTCACCGGCCAGATCCTGGAGACCGCAGGCCCGGTCGACGGGCGCGACCCGGTCGAGCACTACCTCGACGTGATGCGCGGCAAGACCGGCTCGCTGATCGCCGTGGCCTGCCGGTTCGGCGCGATGATGTCCGGTGCGGACGAGTCGGCCGTCGACATCCTCACCCAGTACGGGGAGCGGCTCGGCGTCGCCTTCCAGCTCGCCGACGACGTACTCGACATCGCCTCCGACTCCCACGAGTCCGGCAAGACCCCCGGCACCGACCTGCGCGAAGGCATCCCGACGCTCCCCGTGCTCCACCTGCGGGCCCGGGCGGCGGCCGAGGGCAAGCCGGACGACCTGGAGCTCGTCGAACTGCTCGACGGCGACCTGAGCGACGACACCCGGCACGCCGAGGTGCTGCGCAGGCTGCGCGCCCACCCGGCGCTGGAGCACGCCCGACGGGACACCATCCGGTACGCGCAGGAGGCGCGCACGACGCTGGCGCCGCTGCCCGAGGGCTATGCGAAGTCCGCGCTGGAGGAGATGTGCGACGCGGTGGTGCACCGCGCGGGCTGAGAGCCCGTCCCAGCCGCTGTGCACCGCCCTCGCGGTGATCGGGCGGGCGCCGAGGCCGAACGCCTGCTCACCGGGCGGGGGGCGACAGCGGCCCGGCCCGACCGGACCGGGGCGCGGTCCGGATGTGCCTTTGGCCCCTGCTGGGGCCGGGAAGTGGCGCTTCACCCGGCTCGGCGCCGGCGCCTGGCAGGCGCCGCCGATGTGACCGCGCGGAAAGCGGGCGCCCCTGGCGCCGTATTCCGGGCATGGCCGTGCCTCGGTCCGGCGGGACTTCCTGCCGTCGACCGAGGCATGGCGCACGCACCGGAGACTGCGAGGGTCGCTGTCCCGGGCGTGTGAAGGACGTACGCGGCGCTGGCCGCCGATCACCCGCAGATGCCGGGGCGGCACTGCGACCGGCCCGCTCCCGGGACACGTTCGTACTCCGGGTGCGGGCCGGTCGTCAGCGCAGGCCGATGGTGACCGGGCCGCCCTGGGGGCTGAGGCCCTTCATCACGGACCACGGCACGCGGAAGACACGGCCGGGTGCGGCGGGCCACGGCAGGGTCCGTTCCGAGACGACCCGCCCGTTCTGACGGACGACGACGTGCGGGAACCGGATGGACCGGTCCGTCCACAGCAGCAGGCGCCCACGCGGGGGAGCCGGGTCACCCGGGCGCAGCAGCCCCGGTGCCACCCAGCGCAGCGGCGCATCGGCGAGGATGCGCAGGCCCGGGGCAGGCTCGCCGGTCCCGGTCAGCCATGCCTCGACCTGGTCGGCGACGTGCAGACCGTCGAGGGCTGCGATGTCGGCGGTGTCGACCGGGTGCAGGAGGTTGCCCGCGGCGAAGACGCCGGGGCGGCTGGTCCGCAGAGCGGTGTCGGTCAGCGGGCCGAGGGTTCCCGGGTCCAGGTCGAGTCCGCCGCTGCGGACGAGCTCGTTGTCGGGGATCCAGTCCCCGGTGAAGACCACGGTGTCGCAGGCGACGGTGCGCCGTGCACGGGTGTCGAGATTCTCGATCTCGACGGCCTCCACCCGGCCCTTGCCGATGATGCGGGTGACCCGGCTGCGGTTGGCGACGGGTACGCGCAGCAGGGCGCGGCCGGCGACGTTGAACGCGGCGTACGACTCCGTCCGGGGGTATTGGCTGACCATCAGCTCGGTTGCGCAGCCGGCTTCACGGAGGGTGACGGCGGCGGACCAGCTGACCAGTTCCCCTCCGACGATGACGGCCCGGCTGCCGACCGTGCCGTGGTGGAGGTGGACGATGTTCTGCAGCTGCCCGGTGGTGTAGACGCCCTGCGGCCGGTCACCGGGGATGCGCCGGGCCGCGCGGGGCCGTTCGCGCGCGCCGGTGGCGAGCACGATGGCCTTGGCCTCCACGCGCAGCCGCCCCTGCGGACCGGTGACCTCCACGGCCCGGTCGCCCGCCCAGTGGGTGACCATGGTCTCGGTGCGGATGGTGGCTCCGGCCGAAGTGGCCTGCTTGACGAGGTGGCGGGCGTACTTCGGGCCGGTCATGACCCGGCGCAGGTCCCGCAGGCCGTATCCGGTGTGGTCGCTGTGGCGGGGGATGCCTCCGGCGTCCTTCTCCCGGTCGAGTACCAGGACCTCGCCGCGTACGCGGGGCGCGAGGGCGGCGGCAGCCGTGAGACCGGCCGGGCCGCCCCCGATGATCAGGACGTCCGGAGTGAGTGTGGTGCTGGTCATCAGGAGTTCACCTCGGGCCGTGCCGGCGCGACGGCCGCGCCGCCGCAGCCGTCTTCGTTCAGGAGTCGGTTGACGGCCGCACCGCAGAAGAAGCCCTGGCAGCGGCCGTTCATGGCCCGGGTACGGCGACGCAGCCCCTCCAGGTTGCGCGCAGGCAGGGGAGATTGGAAGGCGTCGCGGATCTCTCCGGCGGTGACGCGCTCGCAGAAGCAGACGACCTTGCCGTACTCGGGATCGGCGGCGATGCGATCGGCGTCCTGGTAGGGACGCACGGTCGCTTCGCCGATGTTGGCCATCCGCGGAGGGCCGGGCAGTTCGGTGCGTGCGGTGAGTACGAGTCCGGCCTCTTCGAGCACCTCGTGGACGTGCTCGGCGACGGCCATGCCGGAGGTCAGCCCGGTCGAGCGGATTCCGCCGACGAGGAGGTACCGCTGTGAGGGGGTGGGCTCGATGAGATAGTCCCCGTGGTCGATGGCGGCCCGCAGCCCCGCGTACGAAGCGGTCACCTCCTCGGTGAGCAGCCGGGGCATGAGTCGCTCGCCCTTGTCCAGCAGGAAGGCGAAACCGTCCTCGGACGTTCCGGTCGCGGTGCGGTCGGTGAGGTCCTCCGAGGTGGGCCCCAGCATGACGTTGCCGTAGATGGTGGGGGAGATGAGCACTCCCTTGCCACGGGACGTGGGCACCGGCAGGACGATCTTGTCGACCAGCGGGCGGGCGAGCTTGTCGAAGACGAACAGCTCACCGCGGCGCGGGGTGACGGTGAACCGCTCATGGCCGAAGAGCCGGTCGATGCGGTCGGCGCCGAGGCCCGCCGCGTTGACCACCCAACGGGCCTCTACGGAGCCGCCCGTGGTGGTCAGCGTGGTGGAGTGGGTGTTCACCGAGACTGCGGTGACGGCATGGTTGAGCAGCACCTCGGTGCCGCGCTGCCTCGCGTCGGTGGCCAGGGCCAGGTTCGTGGTCCAGGTGCAGATGATCGACTCGTCGGGGACCGTGAGCCCGCCGAGGGCGCCGTCGCCGAGGGCCGGGATCAGCTCGTAGACCTTGTCCGCGCCGACGATCTGGCACCGGTCGTAACCGTTCTGTTCGGCCTTTTCCTTGAGACCGGGCAGGGCGGCCAGCTCCTCGGCGTTCCACGCGACGAGGATCGCGCCCGTGTGCTCGACCGGGATTCCGGTCGAGCGGGCGTACTCCGACAGCAGGTGATATCCGCGCTTGACGAGCCGGGACTCCAGCGTGCCCGGCTTGGCGTCGAATCCGGTGTGCAGGATCGCGGTGTTCGCCTTGCTGGTTCCGTCGCCGACGTCGTCGCGTGCCTCGACGAGCGCGACCGACAGTTGGTGGCCGGACAGGTCGCGGGCGATCGCCGAGCCGACGATGCCCGCGCCGATGACGACGACGTCGTAGACATGGTCCGGCTCGTGCGGTGTGGTGTCGGTCATCCGAGTTCTCCCTTGCGGGCGGTGGCCTCGGCGGCCGCCGCCCATGTACTGCGGTAGTGCGCGGCCCGGTCGGCCGACCAGACCGGTTCGTAGACGGTGACCGGGTTCCAGTCACCGACGGCTTCCTTGAGGCTCAGGCCCGGGGTGAGGGCCAGCCTGGCCAGCGCGGCCGCGCCGAGCGGGGTGGCGTGCGAGGACGCGTAGATGTCGAGCGGTACCTGAGCCAGATCGGCCTGGGCCTGCATCAGGGTGCGGCTGCGGGTCAGCCCGCCGTCCGCGCGCAGTCGGCTCAGCGGCGCACCGAGGTCGGTCTCGACCAGGCCGCACAGGGCGGCGACCTGGGCGGCGATGCCCTGCAGCACGGCGAGGACCAGGTGCTCCTTGCCGGTGGACAGGGTCATTCCGGTGAACGTGGCTGTTGCGTCGGGACGCCACCACGGTGCCGCGAGGCCCGCCAGGGCCGGTACGCACAGAGTGCCGTCCGACTCCTTCGCCGCTACGGCGTCGAGTTCGCTCGCGGACCCGATGAATCCCAGGTTCCGGATCCAGCGGACGGCCGACGCCGCGGTGTACACCTGGCCGTCCACGCAGTACGCCGTCTGCTCCGCGGTCCGCCAGGCCACCGAGGAGGTGAGCCCGGCCTGTGAACGCAGGGCGGTTTCACCGGTGTTGGCCAGCAGGAACGCTCCCGTGCCGTAGGTGCACTTCGCGGTTCCCCGCTCCAGGCAGCCCTCGGCGAGCAGAGCCGCCTGCTGGTCGACGACCAGGCCGGCGACCGGCACCTCGCGCCCGAAGGCACTGGTCGTGCCGACGACCTCGTCGCAGCCCACGATCCGCGGCAGCTTCTCGGAGCCGAGACCGAACAGATCCACCAGTTCCTGGTCCCAGGAGACCTCGTCGAGGCCCATCAGCAGCGACCGGCTCGCGGTCGAGGCATCGGTGACGAACTCGCCGGTCAGCTGGTACACCAGCCAGGTGTCAGTGGTCGTCACCACCCCTTCGGTGGTGACGTGTCGTCGCAGCCAGGCCATCTTCGGCGCCGAGAAGTACGAGTCGAGTACGAGCCCACTGCGCCGGGCCACCCACGGGGCGTGCTCGGCCAGAGCGGTACAGATCGACTCCGCCCTGCGGTCCTGCCAGACGATCGCCCGGGACAGCGGGGTGCCGGTGCGCGGGTCCCAGGCCAGCACGGTCTCGCCCTGGTTGGCCAGGGCGACCGCGTCCACGGGCCGGCCCGCGGCGGCGACGGCGCGCCGTCCCGCGTTGAGGACCGAGTCGAGCAGTTCTTGCGGGTCCTGCTCGACGCCGCCGCCGCTGAGGTAGGCCGGCCGCAACTCCTCCTCGGCGATGGCGATGGTCTTGCCCCGCTCGTCCACCACGATTGCCTTCGTACCGGAGGTGCCCTGGTCGATGGCCAGAATAGTGCTCATCGCTTGCTTTCCTTGGCGGTCGTGTTCGCCGTGCCCGGTGTGGCGGGGGCCGCGGTGACGTCGAGGGTCTCGTCGATGTTGATCATGTCCGGCATCGACATGCCGGACACACCGCGCCGGACCAGGAGGTAGGCGAGGTAGGCGGCCCCGAGGGCGAAGAGGACGAGGACGTAGAGCCAGGGGTCGCGGAACGACTGGTCACGGAAGATGAGGAGTTCGTATCCCAGCCACACGGAGGCGACCACGATGACCGGTATCTCCCAGCGCCCGAGGGAGAACCCCTGCGTGGGCGGCAGCGACTTCCGCTTGACGATGTACATGAGCACCGTGCCGGCGTAGATGATGGCGGGCAGCAGCGTGGCGGCGGAGAAGAGCGAGAACAGGGCGTCGGTCGAGACGGAGAAGCAGGCGAGGATCAGCTCCGCGACGACGAAGATGAACAGCGTGGCATTGAGCGGGGTGCCACGGGAGGGGTTGACCTTGCGCAGCGCCTGCCAGCCGGGGAAGCGCTCGTCGCGGGACATCGCCCACACCAGCCGGGTGCCGCTCATGGTGATGACCAGACCACAGGAGAAGATCGAGACCACGACGAGGACCAGGAGCGCCTTGCCGACCGTCGATCCGAGTACGGCGGTGATCACGGTGGCCACGGGGGTGGCGGACTGGGCGAGCTTCGCGGGGTCGTCGATGAGCGCGGTGATCGCCACGAGGAACAGGAATCCGAGGACGCCGAGGGAGAGCACGGCCTGGGCCATGGCCTTGGGGATCACCCGGGCCGGGTCCTTGGTCTCCTCGGCGAGGTTGGCCGCGGACTCGAATCCGACGATGGTGAAGGCGCCCAGCAGGAACGCGAGGGCGAACGGCCCCGCCTCGGTGGCGGTGCCCAGGGCGTAGTAGCCGTCGCTCGTGGCCGGCGCGGCGCTGAACAGCGTGGAGAAGTCGAGCTTGCCCGTGAACGCTCCGACGACGAAGAGCAGCACGGTCAGCGAGATCATGCCGATGAGCTGCACGGTCACGGCGACCTTGTTGACCTTGTGCGTCAGTTGCGTCGAGGCGGCCACGAGAATCGCCTGGAACAGGATGACCACGGCGGTGATCGCCCAGGCGTTCTGGATCGTCCCCTGGTACTGGAGAAGTTCCGGCAGGATCGTCGCGGCGACGGTGTAGTCCACCGCGACCACTACGACTCCGAGGAAGGAGAACGAGATCCAGCCCATGACCCAGCCCCAGACCGGGTTCACCAGCCGGGACACCCACTGGTAGGCGTATCCGTTGATGGGGATACGGGCGGCGAGAGCGCCGAAGACGAGCGCGACCGACAGCTGGCCGATGACGCTGATCGGCCAGGCGAAGATGCCGCGCGGGCCCGAACTGTTCAGCACGGAGCCGTAGGTGGTGAAGATGCCCGTGGCGATCGAGACGAAGCCGAAGGCCATGGCGAAGGAGGCGTACCGGCTCAGCTCCCGGCGCATCTCCTGCTTGTAGCCGGAGCCCGTTGCGGATGACGGGTCGTCATGCTGTCCGACATCGGTGTTGGTCGTGACCATGGCACTGCTGTCCTTTCGGAAACTACCGCTTCGTTGCGGAAACTGCCGTTCGCTGCACGGGGCGGGTCTCACACGGAGACACCGCCGGGGAGAGAGCGCCGTGGCGCTCAGGACTGTCAGGCCGAGATCACCACTGCGCCTGACTGCTCGATGGCCGAAGCCAGGGACTGTTCGGGCGCCTGGTCGGTGATCAGACCGGTGCAGTCGTCGAATCCGCAGACGCGGTGCGGAGCCACCCGGCCGAGTTTGCTTCCGTCGGCCAGCACGTAGCTGAGTGCGCTGTGAGCGAGGATCGCACGCTTGGTCGCGTTCTCCTCGAAGTAGAAGTCAGTCATCCCGGCTGCGCTGTCGACGCCGCCGGAGCCGAGAAACGCCATGTCGGCGTAGAGGCCGTTGAAGAAGTCCACTGTCAGAGGGCCGGAGCAGACCAGGTCGCCGCCCCGGATCCGTCCGCCGGGGACCAGTACGTCGACATGGGGGCGGGTGGACAGTTCGGCTGCGACGAGCAGGGACGGGGTCGCCACCGTCCCCCGGAAATCCGGCGCCAGGGCACAGGCGACCTGCAAGGCCGTCGTGCCGACGTCGATCACGACGGTCATGCCGGAATGGACCAGATCCGCGGCGGCTCGCCCGATCGCAGTCTTGGCCTGCTGCTGCGAAGCGGACCGTTCCGTGAAGGATGCTTCTTCGCCACTCAGACCGCGGACGACGGACAGCGCCGCCGCACCGCCGCGCACCCGCATGAGATGCCCCTGCTTCTCCATCTGTGCCAGGTCCCGGCGCACGGTCTCGGCCGAGACGCCGAGCTGCTCGGCCAGACTCTCGGTGCTGATCGTGCCGCTGCGCTCCACGACGGTGGAGATTCGACGGTGACGTTCGGCTGGCAGCATCCCGGCAACCTCGCTGACTGGATTCGTGGAAAAGTGACTGAGTATGCCTGGAAGTGTGGACGCATGACTGAAAATCGTCAAGAGTTGGCGCGAAAATCACCTTTCCCGCCACGCCGTGACCCGATCGGCAGGCGTACGACGCGGTTTCCCGGACGGCCCCGGCGGTTGTGGCGGGCCCTGGAGTCGGGTACCTCCCCTACGGGACGTGGGAGATGCGCTCGTGCGGTGTCATACCGAAGAGGTAGGCGGAGTTGCTCCCCGGGGCTGACGATTCCGCGCCGCCGTTTTGGTCAGATGGAGAACAACCACTCCTGAGCAAAACGGTGAGAATGGCGGCACGGAGTGGACGAGTGCATCCGGACGGAAGCCGCCGACCACGGAGGTAGGGCACATATGGCACCGAACGACAGCGTTGAGAGCAACGGCGGGACCAGGGGCACCGCCGTCGGCCGCCGCAAGGCGGCGCGCTACATCGTCCCGGTCGCGGTGGCGGGAGTGGCGGCTGCGACGATCGGGCTCGTTCCGGCGCTCGCGAGTACCGGTGACCCCGATCTGCCGAAGATCACCGCGCAGCAGCTCATCGAGAAGATCGCCGCTTCGGACACCCAGCAGCTCTCGGGCACGGTGAAGATCAGCACGGACCTGGGCATTCCGTCGCTCGGCGGTCTGGCCGGCTCCTTCGCCCAGGGCGGTGGCAGCGGCGGCAAGGGAGAATCGGGCGCCGATCCGCAGTCGAGGATGACGGAGCTGGCGTCGGGCACGCACACCCTGCGGGTGGCCGCCGACGGCCCCGACAAGCAGCGGGTGTCGATCCTGGACAACGCGGCGGAGTACAGCCTGATCCACAACGGCGATCAGGTCTGGGCGTACGACAGCAAGTCCAATGAGGCCTATCACGCCACCGAGAACCGGGCCGGGACCGAGCACCGGGCCGGGCAGAAGCCCGGCGAGAAGTCCGGGCACGCGACCCCGGCCCCCGAGGGCGTGCCGACCACGCCCAAGGCGCTCGCGGAGCAGGTCCTGAAGGCCGCGGGCCCCACCACCTCGGTGACGGTCGACGGCACGGCGCAGGTCGCCGGACGTGACGCGTACAAGCTGCTCATCAAGCCCAGGCAGAGCGGCTCCACGATTCGTTCGGTCACGGTCGCGGTCGACGCGCAGAACGGTGTGCCGCTGAAGTTCACGCTGCTTCCGAGCAGCGGTGGCAAGGCCGTCGTCGACGCCGGGTTCACCAAGGTCGACTTCTCGAAGCCGGCCGCCTCCTCGTTCACGTTCACCCCGCCCAAGGGTGCCAAGGTGACCGAGGCCGACGACGCGAAGGCGCAGCGGAAGGCCGACGGGGCCGAGGGCCTGGGCATGTTCCCGGGTGCCGAAGGACTGGGCGCCGGCGGCGCGGACAGCAAGGACATGAAGGTCATCGGCGAGGGCTGGAACGCGATCGCCGAGATCCGGACCCCGGGCGGCACCGGACTCCCCTCGAAGGCGTCGGGTGACGTACCGGCCGAGGCACAGCAGTTCCTGGACTCGCTGGGCGACAAGGTCTCCGGTCCGTTCGGCTCGGGCACGGTCTTCAAGACCCGCCTGGTCAACGCGCTGGTGACGGACGACGGCAAGGTGTACGTCGGCGCGGTCACCCCGGACGCGCTGGTCAAGGCGGCCAACGACGCCTCCTGAGCCGGGGCGCGCCGCGCTTCCCGGCAGCATCCACCCGCCCCGCCGTACGCTCCGTACGGCGGGGCGGTCCGCCAATCCCCGACCGATCGAGGGGGAGTACGTATGACAGAGCCCGGGACCGTGATCGAGCCGGGGACGGCGACCGTGATCGAGACACGGGGCCTCACCAAGCGGTACCGCGGCGGCCAGCTCGCCGTCGACGGTCTCGATCTCGGCGTGCCCGCGGGCAGCGTCTTCGGATTCCTCGGCCCCAACGGCTCCGGGAAGACCACGACGATCCGGATGCTGATGGGCCTGATCGATCCGACGTCCGGCACCGCGCGGGTCCTCGGCCACCCCATGCCGGGCGCGGCCCGCTCTGTGCTCCCGCAGGTCGGGGCGCTGATCGAGGGGCCCGCGCTGTACGGCTTCCTGAGCGGCCGGGACAATCTGCTGCGCTACGACTGCGCCGACCCGACCGCCGATCCGCGCACCCGCCGGGCCCGCGTCGGACAGGCCCTGGACCGGGTCGGACTGGCCGCGGCGGCCGGCAAGAAAGCCAAGGCGTACTCGCTCGGCATGAAGCAGCGCCTCGGTCTCGCCGCCGCCCTGCTCCAGCCGCGCCGCCTGCTCGTCCTCGACGAGCCGACCAACGGCCTGGACCCGCAGGGCATGCGCGAGATCCGCACGCTGGTCCGGGAGCTGGCGGCGGAGGGCACCACGGTCTTCCTCTCCTCCCACCTCCTCGACGAGATCGAGCAGGTCTGCACCCATGCCGCGGTGATGGCCAGGGGGCGGCTGATCACCCAGGGGCCGGTGGCGGATCTGGCGGCGGGCGCCCGCGGCCGGCTGGCCGTCACCACCCCCGATCCGGGTGACGCCGCCCGCGTCCTCAAGGAACGGGGTGTCACCGGCGTCACGGTCGACGGCGACCGGGTGAGCGCCGAGGCCCCGGCGGGCGACGTCGAACTCGCGGACCTCAGCGCGGCGCTGGTGCACGCGGGCGTGCGCCTGCGGTTCTTCGGCGTCGAACGGGCCTCTTTGGAGGACGCCTTTGTCGCACTCACGGGAGAGGGTTTCGATGTCGCAGGCTGAAGCCGCACGCGCCGGGTCGGGCGGGGCAGCTGGTTCGGGTGGGGCGGCTGGTTCGGGTGGGGCGGCTGGTTCGGGTGGGGCAGCTGGTTCGGGTGGCGCAGCCGGGTCGGGCGCAGCAGCTCATCCGGGCAGGACGCGCAGTCCGCTGTGGACGTTCGGAATCCTCCGCTCCGAACTGACCACCACCCTTCGCCGCTGGCGCACGCTCGCGCTGCTCGGGGTGCTGGCCGCCGTTCCCGTACTGATCGGGATCGCGGTGCGGATCGAGACGAACCAGGGCTCCTCGCCCGGGCCGGCCGGTGGCGGGGGCGGCCCCGCGTTCCTCTCCCAGGTCACCAACAACGGTCTCTTCCTGGTCTTCGCGGCCCTCGCCGTGACGCTCCCGGTCTTCCTCCCGCTGGCCGTCGGGGTCGTGGCGGGCGACTCCGTCGCGGGCGAGGCCAACGCCGGCACCCTGCGCTATCTGCTGGTCGCCCCGGCGGGCCGGACCCGGCTGCTGCTGACGAAGTACGCCTCCGTGCTCACGTTCTGCCTGGTCGCGACCCTGGTCGTGGCGGCCTCGGCGCTGGCCGTCGGCGCGCTGCTGTTCCCCGTCGGTGAGGTCACCACCATCTCGGGCACCCGGATCGGCTTCGGCGAGGGGCTGCTGCGGGCCGGGCTGATCGCGGTGGTGGTCGCCGCGTCGCTGATCGGGTTCGCGGCGGTCGGCCTGTTCGTCTCGACCCTCACCAGCAGCGGGATCGCGGCCATGGCCGCCACCGTCGGACTGCTGATCACCGTGCAGATCGTGGACACCATCCCGCAGTTGAGCGGCATCCACCCGTATCTCTTCCCGCACTACTGGATGTCGTACGCGGACCTGCTGCGCGACCCCGTGTACGGGGACGACGTGGTCAAGAACCTGGGGCTTCAGGGTTTGTACGCGGCGGTGTTCGGCTCGGCGGCGTGGGCCCGTTTCACGGCGAAGGACATCACCGCCTGACGCACGGTGCACCGCCCTCGTGCCGTCGGCCGGGCGAGCCGTCCCCCGATCGGCTCGTCGCGGCACGAACGGCACGAACGGTGCGAACAGCAGGAACGATGCGACACGGCACGTTCCGTTTCCGCCTCAGTATTGTTCGACTTCTGGCGACGGACTGTCAACAAGGATTGGCACAAACGCACCTATGCTCACCGAATGATCACATCGCCGAGTTCGCTGCGCCGCAGCGAGAGATCACGACGGGCGATCCTGGAAGCCGCCCTCGACCTGTGCACGGAGAAGGGGTACGGCCGGGTCGCGGTCGAGGCCATCGCGGCCAGAGCGGGTGTCAGCAAGAAGACGATCTACCGCTGGTGGCCGTCAAAGGGTGCGGTGATGCTGGAGGCGTTCACCGACGCGCTGGTCGGCACGGCGCCGTTCGTCGACACCGGTGACGTCGCCGCCGACCTGCGGGCCAATGTGATGGGCGCGGTGAAGCTGCTCTCCACGCCGCCCTTCGGCCCCGCGTACGCCGGGATCCTCTCCGAGGTCCACCACGACGACGCACTCGCGGAAGCGGTCAGAACGAAGCTGGTCGATCCCCGCTTCGAGGAGGCCGTCGCCCGCCTGCGCCGCGCCCAGGAACAGGGCCGGATCCCATCGGATGCCGACCTTCCACTGGCCGTGGAGATGCTGTACGGCCCGGTGTACTACCGCCATGTAGTGCGCAAGCCGGTGCACGACGAGGAGACGGTCGCGGCCCTGGTCGCGCACGTGCTGCGGGCGCTGGGGGCGCCGGAGCCGGGCACGCCGGAGGGCGGGAACGGCTGAGAACCGTCCGCCGTACCGATCACCGTGATCGGTACGGTCACGCGCACTCAGCCGAACACCCGCTCCAGCACCTCCGCGACCCCGTCCTCCTCGTTCGACGACGTCACCTCGTCCGCCGCGGCCCGCAGGTCCGGATGACCGTTGGCCATCGCGACGCCGTACCCGGCCGTGCGGAACATCGGAAGGTCGTTGGGCATGTCCCCGAAGGGGATCGTGGTGTCCGCGGCCACGCCCAGGAATTCGGCGGCCAGCGCGAGCCCGCTTCCCTTGTCGACGCCGTACGGCTGCAGTTCGACGGTCCCGGGGCCGGAGAGCGTGACGGAGGCGAGGTCGCCGACCGCCGTACGGGCGGCCTCGGCCAGCGCGTCGTCGGTGAGCTCCGGGTGCCGGATGAGCACCTTGATGACGGGCGCGGACCACAACTCGTGGCGGTGGCGGGTCCGTTGGGCGGGGAGCGTGGGGTGGGGCATCAGATATCCCGGCTCGATCAGTGTCCGGCCGTCGGCCCCGTCCTGGTCCACGGCCGCGTGGACCGGCCCCACCTGAGCCTCGATCTTGCCGAGCGCGGTGTCGGCCGCCTCCCGGTCCAGGGTGACCGTGCGTACCATCCGCCCGGACCCGGCGTCGTACAGCTGAGTCCCCTGCCCGCAGACCACCGGCCCCCGGTAGCCCAACTCGTCGAGCAGCCCCCGTATGCCGGGCACCGGCCGCCCGGTGACCACGAGATGCCTCGCCCCGGCCCGGGCGGCCAGGGCGAGCGCGGCACGAGTACGGGGACTCACGCTGTCGTCACGGCGCAACAGGGTGCCGTCCAGGTCCGTGGCGACGAGGGCATATGCGGGTGGAATGGGCATGGGCCAAGCCTACGATCGGCCCGGGCGCGCACACGTCCGCGTTGACAGACGACGGTCGGCTGCGTGTAATGAAATCGGTGTCGCGTGACGCCGGCCAAAGAGCAGTGGGCCGGCCGGTGCTCGGGCGAACACCCCGCATTCAAGGGGTCCGTGATGAGTTTCTGCTCCGCACCCTGCACCTGACGTAGCGACAGCGCGGCAGCCGCGCGCCCTCGTCCGCCTTTCACGCCTTCCTGTGTCGCGCATCGTCCTGCGTGCCGTTCGCACCTCGCTGTGCGAAACCGCCGCCCGGACGCGCGCCGCGATCACTCATTGCCTCAGCTCGACGCGGCTACGGCCGCGCCTGCGACCTACGGAGACACAGACCCGTATGCCCACGTCTTTCAACCAATCCGTCATCGAGGAGTTCCGCGCCGACGGAGGAAAGGTCGGCGGCCCCTTCGAGGGCGGCGACCTCCTCCTCCTGACGACCACCGGCGCGAGGTCGGGAAAGCAGACCACCACCCCTCTCGGTTACGTCCGCCACGGCGACTCGCTCCTGATCGTCGGCTCCAACCTCGGGGCCCCGACCGATCCCGACTGGTACCACAACCTGCTCGCCCACCCCGTGGTACGGGTGGAGCTCGGCACTCGTACGTTCCAGGCCCTCGCGGTCCCCGCCGAAGGGGCGCGGCGCGAGGAATTGTTCGCACACGCCGTGAAGGCGGCGCCCGGTTACGGCGATTACCAGGCCCGGACCGCCCGGCCCCTGCCGGTCGTGGTCCTGGAGCGCGCCGAGCCCGACGGCTGGGAGGCTCCCGGCGAGGTCAACAGCCTTGCCGACAAGCTCATGGAGGTCCACACCTGGCTGCGGGGCCAGTTGCGCCAGGTGAAGACGGAGGCCGACGCCCACTTCGCCGCACGGGCGGCCCACCGGGGCCATGGTGAACCACCGGCCCCGGGTCTGGGACTCCAGATCAGGCAGCGCTGCCTGGCGTTCTGCAACGCACTGGAATTCCACCACACCAGTGAGGACGCGCACCTGTTCCCCGGAATCGCCCGTTATCACCCGCACTTGACCGACACCTTCGCCCGGCTCGCCGACGAACACCGCACGGTCGCGCGTATCCAGGGCGCGTTGGTGGCGCTGCTGGCGGACATCGGCATCGCGGATCCCGAGCGGTTCCGCGCGGAGCTGGACAGGATGTCCATGGAGCTGAACGCGCATCTGGATGACGAGGAGGAGCAGATCCTGCCCCTGCTGGCCGAGGTCCCCTGGCCTCCGGCTCCTCCGGCTCCTGCGGTTCCTTGAACCGTTCCGAACCGAACCGAACCGAATGTGAATGGCTGAAAGGTCGTGTCGTGCGAGTAAGAGTCAAGGACTTCGATCACCTGGTGCTCAATGTGCAGGATGTCGAGCGCGCACTGGAGTTCTACTGCGGCCCACTCGGCCTGGAGCCGATCAAGGTGGGCGAGTGGCGGGCCGGTGAGTTCCCGTTTCCGTCGGTGCGAGTCAGCCCGAGCGTGATCATCGATCTGCTGGACCGGCCGCGTTCCGCATCGAACGTCGACCACATCTGCCTGGTCGTCGAACCGCTGGACTGGCAACAGGTCATCGACTCGGGCACCTTCACCGTGCTGGAAGGCCCGGTCGGCCGCTCCGGTGCCCGGGGCGAGGCGCAGTCGGTGTACGTCCGGGACCCGGACGGCAACACCGTGGAGCTGCGCTGGTATCCGCAGGACGTCGTGGCGGACTGAACCGCGCGGCCCGGCTCCGGGGCGGAAGCCCTGCCGATCGCACCGCAGGGTGCGGCAGGGCTCCGGCCCGGACCGTCATCCGTCATCCGTGCGCCCTCGCCCCTGCGTCCTGAGCCCGCCGCGCCGGCGTGCTGATCTCCGGGCTCGGGCCAGTCGGCGGGGCAGCCTCTACCGCTTCGATCCCGGTTCTCTATGCCTGGAGTTGCTGCCCACCGGCGGGTATGCGCGGTATGCGGCGTACGAGGTGCTGCACACCGTTTCTGGGCAGTGAGCAGGAGTGAGCCCTGTCTCACCGGTACGCCCCGAACGGTGTTGGGCGCACTGGTCCTCCGCTTTCGCATCCTGGTCGGCGACGCATATCCCGTATGCGGTCCGTCCCGGGCGGGCGGAATCCCTACGACCTGGCCATGTGGGTGTGGCCAGAGGTGACGGGGAAGCCTCGAACCATCACACCGGTGATACGGGGGTCCCGACTGCTGACGCCACACCCGGCGTCCCAGATCGCGTCACACACACTACGCACACCCCGCCAGGCACACCCACAGACCGGAACACCGTTCACTCAATCGTGCCCATGTCCGCTAAAACAAGGTGCTGGCCCAGCGGTTGTGAACCCCCGCCGACCTGGTGCGATGGGCAGGCGGGAGCCGGCTGGCGGACGGCCTGTCCGTTTCGGTGAGTGCGGAGGAGCTGCGCCGGGCGCACCAGTTGCGCGCCGCCCTCTGGAACCTGACCGCCGCCCGCGCGCACGACCGCCCCCTCGCCGCTGCCGACCTCGCCACGGTGAACGCCACGGCGGCCGAGCCCCCGCTCGTCCCTCGTGTCGACGTCGACTCCGGCCGCCTCGCATGGGCCCCGGACGCCACAGGCAACGCCCTTCTGTCGACCGTCGCCCGCGACGCGGTGGAGCTGTTCACCGGCCCGTACGCCGACCGCATCCGCGAATGCGGCTCCGACAAATACAAGTTGCTCTTCGTCGACACCTCGCGGCCGGGCAGGCGCCGTTGGTGCGCGATGGAGCACTGCGGAAACCTCCACAAGGTGCGGGCCCATCGGGCCCGGCACGCCGCGACCGATTCCTCGGCTGACCGAAACCCTCTGCGGTCTTGAGGTCTTGAGGCCCTGATGAGGTCCTGTGGTCGTTCGGCCGGGTCTCGGAGGCACCCCCACTGTGTACGAACGTGACGGTCGACCCGTGATGTGTCACGTTTTCGCGCGGGGGCGGGATTGTCGGCCGTGGGACGCATCTGCTGCGCGGCCCGCCATGAACCCCGGCGCTCAACCCTCGCACCGTTTCGTCGGCCGGTCGTGTCATGGCGGCCAACACGCGCCCGGTCCCCGATCCTCATCTGTCCGAGCCGAAGCTCGACAAGTCCGCAGCCAAGCGGCGAGCTGAAGAGCTCTCCGGTGTCAGGGCGAGCGACGACGCATTCGTCATCGTGCAGGAAGTCTCCGGTACGTGGGTACCGGTCTGGGTCGTGAACCTTATTCGTGACGGTGAAACCGAACCCTCGGGTGCGGTTGTGTACCTGGACGCTGTCACGGGCTTGGAAGTGCAGCGACAGGAGTAACTCAGCCCTGCCACAGCGGAGGTGGGCATCCACCTCTGGTCCCGCAATCGACTGACTGTGGGGTGGCAGTCCTGGCAGACTCACGGCGTGCGCGATCGGATCAAGACCCCTTCGGGGCTGCTGTTGCGCCCCTGGTGTGGGTGTGACGTGGAAGCTGTGCTCGCTGCGTTCGTGGAACCTGCCATGCGGCGTCAGGTGGTTGAGCCCATCAACTCGGTGGCGGCTGCGTCGCGTTGGCTGTCGGAGCGAGAAGAGTCGTGGTCGGCAGGCTCGGCCTTTGCGTTTGCCGTAGTCGGCACCGACGGCGTCGTGCTGGGCAACGTTCAGGTGGGATCGCTCAGCCGTCGACATGACACGGGCTGGGTCTCGTACTGGACGACGGCTTCGGCCCGTGGTCGAGGAGTGGCGTCGAGCGGATGCCGCGCTTTGGCCTCCTGGGCTTTCCAGGGGCTTGGCTTGTTCCGGCTGGAGCTGGGACACCGCGCGAACAACCCGGCCTCGTGCCGAGTCGCTCAGGCGGCAGGGTTTGCGGTGGAAGGACTTCAGCGGCAGAAGCTCGTGTACGACGGTGTTCGTTACGACGTCGAGCTTCATGCCCGTCTGTCCACCGACCCGGGGCCGCAGGTCTGACGCCGGGTGAGTTCGACCGGGTCGAGAATGGGTGGCGTCGGCAACGCCGCCTGGCTGCCGTACCGTCCAGGAAGTCTCCGAAAGCCGGGCTGTCCGAGGCCGATGCGGCCGGACCCGCGTAGTTGTCCGGCGGGCCAGGACGAGGGTGTCGAGTCCTGCGGCCACTCTGTCGGGCTGACCTGTTGCAGTGAAGGTTGAGCGATTCTCAGCGAAGGTTGAGTGATCGATCTCCGCTGAAAGTTGGCACCTGGCCACGCTGGTTGGCATCGCCCTCGCTCATCTATGCCAAGATTCGAGGGTGGATATGACCGACGTCACGCGTGCGATCGCGGCTGCGACTTCGGTCGCCGCATCGCTCGACCTGCCAGCCAACGAGGCAATCGTTCTCCACAACTCGAACAAGCTGGCACTGCGGCTGACGCCATGCGACGTCTTTGCCCGGGTCGCCCCTGTGGGACAAGAGGTTGCACAGTTCGAAGTCGATCTCGCTCAGCGGCTCACCGAGGTCGGATGCCCGGTGTGTCCCTTGGAGCCTCGGGCGGACCCGCGTGTGTACACGCGCGATGGCTTCGCAGTGACGCTGTGGACCTACTACGAGCCCGTGACACCTCACACCTCACCAGTCGACTACGCCAAGGCGCTGGAGCAGCTGCACGCCGACATGCGCAAGGTCGATGTGCCGAGCCCGAGGTTCACGGACCGGATCACGGAGGCGGAAGAAGTTGTCGCCGACCCGGATCGCTCGCCGGAGCTCACCGACGCGGACCGCGTGTTCCTCAGCGGCAGGCTAGCAAGCCTGCGACGAGCGATCGACGACCGCGGCGCCGTGGAGCAGCTGCTCCACGGCGAGCCGCATCCAGGCAATGTGCTCAGCACGAAGAACGGCTTGTTGTTCATCGACCTTGAGACGTGCTGCCGTGGACCCGTCGAGTTCGATCTCGCCCATGTTCCCGAGGCGGTCTGCGAGCACTACCCAAGCGTTGACCAAGGGCTGCTGGACGAGTGTCGGCAGCTCGTTATCGCGATGGTCGCCGCGTGGCGTTGGGAGCTTGGCGACCAGTTTCCGAATGGGAGGCGATTCGGAGAGGAATTCCTGCGCTTGCTGCGCGAGGGTCCTCCTTGGCCGACACTCGACACAGTGACCAGGCGACTGGATGGTCTGTAGAAATCGCCGAAGGTCACGTGAAAGTGGCAAGGAACCAAGCGACGAGACTGTCGCCGTTGCAACCCCATGCGCGTCGGCCTCGCTGCCGCGCTGAACCATGGCGCCGGTGCCAATAAACGTGGCAATTCATTACAGATGTCAAGAATCTTGGCCAGACGGTGCCAACTAGCGTGGCCAGGCTGTTGGGAGCCTCAGGTCACACAGCCCGATTAGTGCCAACTATCGTGGCCCGGCGCAGCTGGTCCGGTTTTTCAAGCGCCGATAGGAGCGCCTCTTGCGACAGGTGGCTGAGCACGTCAGGCGTATGCGATTGTCGCGACCCGGTTCGAGGGGGCCGGCGCATTCGGCGCATGTTGTGGGCTGCTGCCTGGGGGTGCCGAATCGCCGACGGCGGTAGGCAGTGTGGCAGCAGCGGTCCGAGCACCAGCGGCGTCGGCCAGGTCCGAGCGGAGAGTCGCAGACACCACAGGTCCGGTTCTCAGCCTTTTCGCGTCGGCGCCGGCGGTCTGCCTGTTGGCGGCAGGAATCTGAGCACCATCCGGGCGCGACCGTCGGCCAGCCGTACGAAGTAGTCAGGCGCGTGCCGTCGCTTCGCGCCGCCGTCGCGCCAGTGCAACCAGAACGGCTGGGAGGCGATCCCCACCACGTCCGGGTCGAAGTCCAAAAGGATCAGCCGGTCCCGTTCCAGCCACGACTCGTAGCCCATGTGATCGCGGGTGGTCACCGCGTAGTACCAACCGGGGAAACTGCGGCCGCCCTTGTTCCAGCGGAACCCGCGTACCGGTGGCACATCCTCGAAGCGGACGTTCCATCCGGCACCCAAAGCGGTGCGGCGGTGTTGTCTGCCGTCCAAGAAGTCCAAGTCGAAGGCGCTGAGCGCTTGATCGCCGTACGCGTGTAACGGGTCCCCCACCGTCTCCCCAGACGCCCCGGCCTCTGCGGCCACTCAACCTTCGCTGAGAGAGGTCACGGGCGCAGGAGGTGCCCCTGCGCGAACGTGACAGTCGACCCGTGGGGTGTCACGTTTTTGCGCGGGGTTGGGTCTGCGGGCCGGTGTGACGGTGATCAGTGCTGAGCGGGTGGAGTGCCCTCGGCGCTCTCGATGAAGTGGTCGAACTCGCCGGCCTGGACGCCCAGCGTGAAAGCGTCCCATTTGGTGCGGGTGGTGGTGACGATGTTGGTGGGGTCGCCGGTCTCGCGGAGGTAGACGAGTTCGTCCGGTCCGAAGGCGATCTCGATCCAGGGGCCGGGGCCCTCCTCACCCTCGGGGGCGGCGCGGACCCAGGTGAGGTCGGTGGGGATGTCAGCCATGGAGAGTGTCCTTCTTCAGGGTATGGAGGAGGGCGGCCAGGGTGGCGGGGGCGGTACGGAGCGTTGCGCCGCTCGGGTCGCCGGACTCGGTCAGGCCAATGGTGCCGCTGGGAAAGGCGCATATGTATATGCAGGCGTCTCCCTCCCCGCAGTACGACGACTTCTGCCAGATGGATGTAGGCACGGTGACGTCCTTTCACAGATCATGTGCGATACGACGGATGAAGTCCCGAGACTTCCTGGGGGTGAGTGCGACCGCGTCCATTCGGTCGAGAAGTGTCCGGTACTTCAGCAACTGGGCTTCGACATCAAGCAGTACGGATCCGTGGGACTGGTCGAGGTGCACTGTGTCGAGCTGCGGCACAGGACCGACCCCGTACGCGACCGACTGCCCAGAGCCCGGGTAGGCCCCGGCGTCGAACGGAATCACGGTTACGGTGATATGCGGGTGTTCGCCCATCGTGAGGATGTGTTCCAGCTGCTTTCGCGCCGTGCTGGAACCTCCGAACTTCATCCGGAGGGCGGCCTCGTGCACGACGGTTGAGTACGGGGTGGGCGACGTCCGGTAGATGATGTCCTGCCGCTTGATGCGGTGGGAGACGCGGTGCTCGATCTCCGGCGGTGAGAGCTCGGGCACCACCTGGCCGAATACCTCGCGCGCATGATCTGCGGTCTGAAGCAGTCCAGGAATATGGCAGGTGTACGCGGTGCGCAACGCGGTTGCATGGTGCTCGAACTCGGCCAGGTTCAGTAGCCCCCTCGGCAGAATGCTCCGGTACTGCTCCCACCAGCCGGTCGATCTGTCGCCTGCCATGGCGGCCAGCGCTTCCACGTACGCATGGTCGGTGCAGGCATAGGTGCGAGCCATTGCCCGCACGCGCTCAGCGCTTACGCCGAATCGAGCGCTCTCCACGTTACTGAGCTGTCCTGAACTGGTTCCCAGCTGCTTCGCAGCCTCGGTGGCAGTCATCCCCGCGCGCTCCCTGAGCTTGCGGAGCTCACCTGCAAGACGGGTGCGGCGGGCCGTGGCTGCTGGCCTCGCTGCCATGGAACTCCTCCTGGCTGTCGAATGTTTGGGGCGTCACTCGCACGAGGGAATCAAGATGGATTTTCTCGAAGTTTCGCAAAATATCTTTGCCGGGAGAGCCTAGTCTCCGTCTCAGGCCACCCGCCCGGAAGTACCCCGCTCGACGGAGCGGCCTCGTCACTGGGCAACCCGATACGCACCTTCCAACTTCCCTCCGTGAACGGAGACTTCCATGGTCAGTACCACGGTATCGCCGCCCTGGACGTACACCCTCCAACTTCCGCAGGATCCCCGCGCCCCCGGTGTGGCCCGTGCCACCCTTCGCACCATCCTGCGCGTGCACGGGATGCGCGAACTCACCGAGATCGCCGAGCTGTTGGCGAGTGAGCTGGTCACCAACGCCTACCTGCACTCCTCGGGGGCGTACTCCCTGCGGCTGCGCGATGCCGGGCGCAGCCGGGTCAGGCTGAGTGTCTGGGACACCAATCCGCACATCCCCGCCCCGTTCCAATGGAGCGCCGAGGCCCCGGCGGAGCTGGCCGAGCGGGGGCGGGGGCTGTACCTCGTGACCCTCTACGCGGAGAGCTGGGGCGCGTACCCCATGCGTGGCGGGCTGCCGGGGCAGGGCGGGAAGCTGCTCTGGGTGGAGTGCGCGGCAAAGGGGGAGAGGTAGGCGGGGAGAGGGCGAGCGACCCATCGGATCGCTCGCCCCAGGCAATCACGCCGGGAACTCCGGCTCGGTCAGGAGGCCGTGGACCACGGGCCGGGGAAGCGCTGCTGCGGGTACGCCTCGACGACGTGGACGGGGCGCAGGGAGGTGGGGCCGGACGGGTGGGTCCGGTCCGCGCCGGTGTCCGCGTGGTCCGTGGGCGAGGCGCCGAAGGCCAGGAAGGACAGCGTGGACAGGGCGGCGGTGGCGGTGCGCAGGAGCATGCGGGAGTTCCCGCACGCGCGCGTGAATCGGTTCATAGCATGTCAGGAAAATATGAGTGCGCGACAGTTGCGGGATTGCCCGGCGCGACGCGCTCAGAGCCGCCTGAATGCCGTATCGCTCAGGCGGTCCATGTAGGTGCCAACAGCCTGGCTGTCCGCCGCCGGTGAGATCAGTGCCACGTGGTTGTCCGGGCGGACCAGGACGAGGGTGTCGGCGCCGGGCTCGATGCCGTACGCCGTACGGGCGTGGCCCGCCTCGTCGGCCAGATCGGCGGGGCCGCCCGCGTCCACCCCGTACGCCCGCACCGCGTCGCCGTACGCCGCTTCCGTGGCCCGTAGCGTGTCCGCCGTGCCCGGGCCGAAGCCCAGCAGGGTGAAGTGCGGTCCGGCGAACGCTTCGAAGAGGCGGGTCGGTGCGCCTGTTGCGGCGTCGCGGCACGGGGCGTCCGGGGCGCGGTCGCCCGCTCGCAGACGGGGGGTGGAGCCCGCGGGAGAGAGCGAACTCCAGTGGTAGCCGCGCGTCAGGCCCGTGGTCTCGGCGGTGCCCGCCGCGTCCAGGCCGCCGCCCGGCTGCTTGATCGCTTCGAGAGTGGCCCGCAGCCGCTCGGAGGTGATGTCCAGCGTCCAGGAGGCCACCGGCAGCCGCTCCTCCTCGTACGTGTCCAGCAGGCCCGGATCCGACTGTCCGGTGACGACCCGGGCGAGCTTCCAGCCCAGGTTGAACGCGTCCTGGATCCCGGTGTTCATGCCCAGCCCGCCCGCGATGGAGTGCACATGCGCGGCGTCCCCGGCCAGCAGGACGCGGCCCACCCGGTAGCGGTCGGCCATGCGCTCGTTGACCCGGTACGTGGACAGCAGGTCGGCCCGCGTCAGATGGGTGCCCGGCAGTCCGGTGTGCCGGGCGAAGAGCCGGCGGAAGCTCTCCAGCGAGGGCGGTACGGGGGCACCCGCCCGGTCCCGCTCCGGCCCGGCCTGGAACCACCAGCCCGACGGTGTACCCGGGATCGGGCACAGCAGCACGGCACCGTCCTCGTCGAACCACTGGTGCCAGTAGTTGCGGTCGAGGCCGTCCGCCTCCACGTCGCCGCAGACCATCATCTGCTCCTCGGTCGTCTTCCCCTCGAACGGGATGCCGAGCAGCTTGCGTACCGAGCTGTGACCGCCGTCGCACCCCACCACGTACCGCGCCGCGAGGTTCCGGCCGTCGGCGAGCGTGACGGTCACCGAGTCGGGTCCTGCCGCCAACCCGGTTGCTTCCGCGTCGAGTTCCACGTGTACGCCGTACTCCGCCAGGCGGTCCCGCAGGATCTCCTCCAGCCGCCACTGGGCGATCATCCACGGCCGGTCGTACGGGGTGTCCGGCGTCGGGCGCGACGCCTCGAACGGGTCGGTGTCGGTGATCGGCAGCCCGTTGCGGTACTTCCGCATCGGCGGCGGCGTCGAGCCTGCCGCCAGCACCCTGTCCACGATTCCCAGGTCCTCCAGGACCTCCAGGGACCGGGGGTTGGGGCCCTTGGCCCGCGAGCTGCGCGGAAAATCGGGGGACTTGTCGATGATCCGTACGGCGACGGAGCGCCGGGCCAGATCGCAGGCCAGGGTCAGGCCGGTGGGGCCCGAGCCGACGATCAGTACCTGGGCGGTGGGCATGGGCATGCGGGGCTCCCCGGTCGTAGGTCCGTGGAAGCCCAGGAAAACGTAACTGGGTTAAAAAGGCAACCCGGTAACTAAGGTGGAAGTTGGGTCACCGGGTCGGGGTCGCCGTCGACGGGGGTGAGGCGGAATCCCCGGCCGGAGGTGTCTGCTGTCCCGCCAGCTGCGCCGCAACGGCCTGTGCCTGCGCCCTCGTCCGCCGTGACGTCCGGAACGCGTCCCAGGTCAGCAGGATGAGCGCCAGCCACACCAGGGCGAACCCGGCCCACCGCTCCGGCGGCATCTCCTCGTGGAAGTACAGGATGCCGAGGATGAACTGGAAGACCGGTGCCAGATACTGGAGCAGGCCCAGCGTGGAGAGCGGTACGCGGATCGCCGCCGCCCCGAACAGGATGAGCGGTATGGCCGTGACGACGCCCGCCGCGGCCAGCAGCGCCGTGTGACCGAGGCCCTCGGAGGCGAACGTCGAGTCGCCCCGCGCGCCCAGCCACAGCAGATAGCCGAGCGCCGGCACGAACAGCACGCCGGTCTCGGCGGTGAGCGACTCCAGGCCACCCATGTTGACCTTCTTCTTCACCAGGCCGTACGTCGCGAAGGAGAACGCCAGCGACAACGAGATCCACGGAGGCCGCCCGTAACCGATGGCCAGCACGAGCACCGCCGCGACACTGGTGCCGACTGCCACCCACTGCACGGGACGCAGCCGTTCGCCGAGGAACAGGACGCCCATGGCTATGGTGACCAGCGGATTGATGAAGTAGCCGAGCGAGGCCTCGACGACGTGCCCGTTGTTCACGGACCAGATGTACAGACCCCAGTTGACCGTGATCACGGCTGCCGCGACCGATATCAGGCCGAGCTTCCTCGGCTGCCGTATCAGCTCGCCGATCCAGGACCAGCGGCGCAGCACCAGCAGTGCGATGCCGACGACCCCGAGCGACCAGACCATGCGGTGGGCGAGGATCTCGATCGCGCCGGCGGGCTTCAACAGCGGCCAGAACAGGGGAACGATGCCCCACAGGCCGTATGCGCCGATACCGGACAGCAGTCCGGCCCGTTGGTCGGTCGTCCCCTTCACGGACCCGCCCCCCATGTCTGTGTCAGCTGCTCCGCGTCGACCGATCCGTCGACTGCACGACGGTAGCGCCGGAAGGACCTCATGTCATAGCCGTATCGACATACGGTCATGACATGAGGCCCCTGGGGTGCTGGAGGAGGGAGCGGCGGAGTTACGCCGTGGCCGCCGCCTCGGCCACAGCCGCGGCCACCGTCTCGGCGAGCGGCGTCGTCGGCCGGCTGATCAGCCGGGCCAGGTCACCGCTCGTGCCGGCGAGCAGCCCGCGCTCGATCGCGGCGTCCACATCGACGAGGATCGCCGCGAAACCCTCGGGCACGCCGGCGCCGACCAGGATCTCCTGGTGGACGGCGGCCGGGACGTTCTGGTGGACGATCTCCTTGCCGGTGGCCCGGGCGACCTCGGCCGCGTACTCGGCGAACGACCAGGCGGCATCGCCGCTCAGCTCGTAGACCGCGCCGAGGTGGCCCTCGCCGGTCAGTACGGCGGCCGCCGCGGCGGCGTAATCGGCACGGGTGGCGGAGGCGACCCGTCCGTCGCCCGCGTTGGCGACGACGGCGCCGTGTTCCAGGACGGGGGCGAGGTTGGCGGTGTAGTTCTCGGTGTACCAGCCATTGCGCAGGAAGGTGTGCGGCAGTCCGGCGTCGAGGATCAGCTGCTCGGTGACCTTGTGCTCGTCGGCGAGCGTGAAGTCCGCGTCGGGACCGCCCAGCACGCCCGTGTACGCGAACTGCGCGACGCCCGCCGCCTTGGCCGCGTCGATGACGGCGGTGTGCTGCGGGACGCGCCTGCCGACCTCGCTGCCGGAGATGAGCAGGACGCGGTCACCGGCCCGGAAGACGTCCTTGAGGGACTCCGGGCGGTCGTAGTCCGCGACGCGGAGCTCGACGCCGCGGGCGGCCAGCGGGGCGGCCTTCGCATCGTCGCGGACGACGGCGGCGATCTCGGTCGCGGGCACGGTGGCGAGCAACTGGTCGATGACGAGACGGCCGAGCTCTCCGGTGGCTCCGGTGACGACGATGCTCATGGGTTTCTCCTCTTTCGGTGGCGCTGGTCCTCGTTCGGGCTCTTGAACTCACCGTACGGGGTGCGCTAACCAAACGAAAGTACCCACTTTGAAGTAAGGTACTGGCATGAGCGTGAGTGACCCGGGCCTGAGCCCGAGCCCGAGCCCGAGCCCGAGCCGGAAGCCCGACGTGAACCGGCAGATGTGCCCCTCCCGGCTGGTGCTCGAACACGTCACCAGCCGCTGGGGCGTCCTGGTCCTCGCCGCGCTGCTGGAGCGCTCGTACCGCTTCAGCGAACTGCGCCGGGAGGTCGGCGGGGTCAGCGAGAAGATGCTGGCCCAGACCCTCCAGACCCTGGAACGGGACGGTTTCGTGCACCGGGACGCGAAGCCGGTGATCCCGCCCCGGGTCGACTACTCGCTCACCGGGCTGGGCCGGGAGGCCGCCGAGCAGGTGTGGGCGCTGGCCCGCTGGACGGAGCGCCGTCTGGACGCCGTGCACGCGGCGCGCCAGACGTACGACGCGCGGAAGGCGCACGACGCGTAGGGCCACCCGGAAGCAGCGGGAAGACAGCGGTCAGTCCGGCTGAGGCGCCCGCCCCTCCTCCAGCGTCCGCAGCGCCCGCGAGACGTCGAACGGCAGGATCGTCACCGCCACGTGCGGCAGTGGCGCCAGCGTCTTCGCCATCTGCTCACCCGTGCCCCGGTGCAGCAGCTTCCCGAGCACGTTGCGGTACGTGCGCCGGGGGACCAGCACCGTCAGCCAGGTGTTCCCGTCCTCCGTGGTGCGGACCGCCAGTTGCCGCATCGCATTGCGCAGCCGCCGGTCCGGGCACGCCACCAGCTCCAGGGACACGGTCGTGGCGGCCGTCGACTCCCATCGGGCGGCCAGCCGTCTGCCGTACGCCTCGTCGATCGCGAAGTGCACCGCCCGGATCTCGTCCGGACGCAGCTCATGGGCGTATCGCAGGGCCTTCAGCGTTGCCAGGTCGAGCGACTCGACGAGCACGAAGACCAGATGGCGGCGGGTCCGGGCACGGTCGGCGCCCGGAGCCGTAATGCTCTGCAGCGCGGCCGCCTCGTGCCGGTACTCGCGGTTGATCCGCGTCAGTGCCCAGACCCCGAGCGGGAAGACCACCACGACCAGCCAGGCGCCCTCGGTGAACTTGGTGACCGCGAAGATCAGCACGACGGCGGCCGAGATGAACGCGGTGAGCCCATTGACCGCGATCTTCAGCCGGCGGTGCGGCTCCCGGCGTCGCAGGTGGTACGCGGTGAGACCGGCCCCGGCCATGGTGAACGCGGTGAACACGCCGATCGCGTACAGCGCCACCAGCCTGTCCACGCTGGCGCCGGTGGCCAGGAGCAGCGCCAGCGAGACGGTGGTCAGCGAGATGATGCCGTTGGAGAACGCCAGCCGGTGCCCGCGCCGGGTCAGCACGCGCGGCAGGAACCGGTCCTCGGCGACGAAACTGGCGAGGTACGGAAAGCCGGTGAACGGGGTGTTGGCGCCGGTGTAGAGGATCAGCGCGGTCGCCAGCTGCACGAAGACGAGCCCGGCCGTACCGGCCGGCCCGCTGCCGAACGCGAGGTGGGCCTCCTGCGCGATCACGGTCGGGGTGCCGTCCTTGTACGGCACCGCGTGGGTGAAGTGCGCCAGCGTGGACACGCCCAGCACGAGGGTGCCGAGCACCGCGCTCATGGTGATGAGGGTGCGGCGGGCGTTGCGGCCCTGGGGTTCACGGAACGTGGAGATGCCGTTGGAGATCGCTTCGAGCCCGGTGAGGGACGAGCCGCCGTTGGCGAACGAGCGCAGCACGATGAAGAGGGAGGCGCCGTAGAGCCAGCCGTTGCCCGGGGTGCCGAGCGGCACGACTCCGGCGGCGTGCAGATCGGCGTGCGGCAGCTCGCCGAAGATCCCGCGCAGCGCGGCGACGAGGAGAACGAGGCCGATGGCGGCCATGAAGAGGTAGGCGGGCAGCGCGAAGGCTCGGCCCGCCTCGCGGACCCCGCGCAGGTTCCCGTACGCGAGCAGCACGATGACGGCGACGGAGACCGGGAGCTGGAGATGGTCCAGGCCGGTGAAGTTGCCGCCGACCAGATGGGCGAGCGAGATCAGGGCGTTGGTACCGGCCGAGACCTGCACGGCCACGGTGACGATGTAGTCGACGAGCAGTGCCACGGCGGCGATCTGCGCGATGTTGGGCCCGAAGTTCTCCCGGGCGACGACGTACGAACCGCCGGCCCGGGTGTAGATCATCACGACGTCGCTGTAGCAGAGCGTCAGGAGCAGCAGCACCAGCAGGATCGCGCCGGTTACGGGCATGAGCAGCGTGAAGGCGGCGACACCGACGACGGGCACCAGGACCCGGAGCATCTCCTCGGAGCCGTACGCGGTCGAACTGACGCAGTCGGAGGCGAGCACCCCGAGCGCCGTCCGGTTGTTCAGCTTCTCCTCGCTGATGCGCTCGGTGGTGAGAGCTCTGCCGAGCAGACGCCGCTTGATGCGGTAGGCGGGGCGGTCCAGGGTCATGGCCACATGGTGCGCGGTGGCCGGGCGCACCCCTGGACGCAATCGCCGGGCGGGCCGAAATTCAGCCCGTCCGGCGACAGCGGGTGGCGAGGGCGGGAACCGTCAGCCGACGACGGTCCAGTTGTCGTTGCCCGCGAGGAGCGCGGCCAGGTCGCCCTTGCCGTTCTGTTCGACGGCGGTGTCGAGCTGTTCGGCCATCTGTGTGTCGTAGACGGGCCGGTCGACGCTGCGCAGGACTCCGATGGGGGTCTGGTGGAGGGTGTCGGGGTCGGCGAGGCGGGACAGGGCGAAGGCCGTGGTGGGGCTGGCGGCGTGGGCATCGTGGACGAGGATCTGGGACTTGTTGTCGTCGGTGACGGTGACGACCGACAGATCGCCGGTGCCCGGGTCGCGCACGACGCCCTTGGAGTCGTCCGTGCCGAAGAGGATCGGCTGTCCGTGCTCCAGGCGGATGACGGCGTTCTGTGCCTGGTCCTTGTCCTTGAGGGCGTCGAAGGCGCCGTCGTTGAAGATGTTGCAGTTCTGGTAGATCTCCACCAGCGCCGTGCCGGGGTGGTCGGCCGCGGCGCGCAGGACACTGGTGAGGTGTTTGCGGTCGGAGTCGATGGTGCGGGCGACGAACGACGCCTCGGCGCCGAGGGCCAGGGAGACCGGGTTGAACGGGGCGTCGAGGGAGCCCATCGGCGTCGATTTGGTGATCTTGCCGATTTCGGAAGTGGGGGAGTACTGGCCCTTGGTGAGCCCGTAGATCCGGTTGTTGAAGAGGAGGATCTTGAGGTTCACATTGCGGCGCAGGGCGTGGATGAGATGGTTGCCGCCGATGGACAGGGCGTCGCCGTCGCCGGTGACGACCCAGACGGACAGGTCGCGGCGGGAGCTGGCGAGTCCGGTGGCGATCGCGGGGGCGCGGCCGTGGATGGAGTGCATCCCGTAGGTGTTCATGTAGTACGGGAAGCGGGAGGAGCAGCCGATGCCGGAGACGAAGACGATGTTCTCTTTGGCCAGGCCGAGTTCGGGCATGAAGCCCTGGACGGCGGCGAGGACGGCGTAGTCGCCGCAGCCGGGGCACCAGCGCACTTCCTGGTCGGACTTGAAGTCCTTCATGGACTGTTCGGCTTCGGCCTTGGGCACCAGGGTGAGAAGGGGGTTGGCGTCAGGCATCGATGGCCTCCTTCAGTGCCGCCGCGAGCTGTTCGGCCTTGAACGGCATACCGTTGACCTGGTTGTAGCTGTGTGCGTCGACGAGGTATTTGGCCCGGATGAGGGTGGCGAGCTGGCCGAGGTTCATCTCGGGCACGATCACCTTGTCGTAGTGCTTCAGTACCTCGCCGAGGTTGGCGGGGAAGGGGTTGAGGTGGCGCAGGTGGGCCTGCGCGATGGGGTGCCCGGCAGCGCGGAGGCGGCGGACGGCGGCGGTGATGGGGCCGTAGGTGGAGCCCCAGCCCAGGACCAGGGTGCTCGCCTGGTCGGGGTCGTCGACCTGGATGTCGGGGACCTCGATGCCGTCGGTCTTGGCCTGGCGGGTGCGGACCATGAAGTCGTGGTTGGCGGGGTCGTAGGAGATGTTGCCGCTGCCGTCCTGCTTCTCGATCCCGCCGATACGGTGTTCGAGACCCGGGGTGCCGGGCACGGCCCACGGCCGGGCGAGGGTCTGCGGGTCGCGCTTGTAGGGCCAGAACACCTCGGTGCCGTCGGCCAGTTCATGGTTCGGACCGGTCGCGAACCGGACCCGCAGATCCGGGAGGTCATCGACGTCGGGGATCTTCCAGGGCTCGGACCCGTTCGCGAGATACCCGTCGGAGAGGAGGAAGACCGGGGTGCGGTACGTGAGGGCGATCCGGGCGGCGTCGAGTGCGGCGTCGAAGCAGTCCGCCGGGGTCCTGGGCGCCACGATCGGGACCGGCGCCTCACCGTTGCGCCCGTACATCGCCTGGAGGAGGTCGGCCTGCTCGGTCTTGGTCGGCAGGCCCGTGGACGGGCCGCCACGCTGGATGTCGATGACGATCAGCGGCAGTTCGAGGGAGACCGCCAGCCCGATCGTCTCCGACTTCAGCGCCACCCCGGGCCCGGACGTCGTCGTCACCGCGAGCGACCCGCCGAACGCGGCCCCCAGCGCCGCCCCGATCCCCGCGATCTCGTCCTCGGCCTGGAACGTACGCACACCGAAGTTCTTGTGCCGGCTCAGCTCATGCAGAATGTCCGAAGCCGGGGTGATCGGATACGACCCCAGGTAGAGCGGCAGGTCCGCCTGCCGGGATGCGGCGATCAGCCCGTAGGACAGGGCCAGATTCCCCGAGATGTTGCGGTACGTGCCCGCGGGGAAGGCCTGCGAGGCGGGTGCCACCTCGTAGCTGACGGCGAAGTCCTCCGTCGTCTCCCCGAAATTCCACCCCGCCCTGAACGCGGCCACGTTCGCCTCCGCGATCTGCGGCTTCTTCGCGAACTTCGCCCGCAGGAACGCCTCGGTCCCCTCCGTCGGCCGGTGATACATCCAGGACAGGAGCCCCAGCGCGAACATGTTCTTCGAACGCTCGGCCTCCTTGCGCGAGAGCCCGAACTCCTTCAGTGCCTCGATCGTCAGCGTCGTCAGCGGCACCGGATGAACGCTGTAGGCCTCCAGCGACCCGTCCTCCAGCGGACTGGTCGCATAGCCGACCTTCGCCATCGGGCGCTTGGTGAACTCATCGGTGTTCACGATGATTTCACCGCCGCGCGGCACATCGCCGATGTTCGCCTTCAAGGCGGCCGGGTTCATCGCGACCAGAACATTCGGCGCGTCACCCGGGGTCAGGATGTCGTGATCGGCGAAATGCAGCTGGAACGACGAAACCCCCGGCAGGGTGCCTGCGGGGGCGCGGATCTCGGCCGGGAAGTTCGGCAGCGTGGAGAGATCGTTCCCGAACGACGCGGTCTCCGAAGTGAACCGGTCACCTGTGAGCTGCATACCGTCACCGGAGTCACCCGCGAAACGGATGATCACCCGGTCCAGACGGCGGATCTCCTTCTCGCCGGCGCCCGCATGATGGGAACGGGGGGCACGCTGTCCCCCGACGAGCGCCTCGCTGGCCTCATCGGCCTGTTCGGCTGGGCTACTGACCTGGCTGGTCACTGAACTGGACCTCCCTCGGGGCGGCTGCTCGGGACCGGCCGGCCCGCCGGCGGTCCCAAGGCCCACCCTACGTCGGTAAGGGTCGCCTTCCCTGGACCGATCATATGGTGGACGTCGTTTTGAGACGCGATTTGATACCGGTTTGTCATGTTTGGCAAGCCCCCCAGCCGTTCGATGAAGACGCTGTGCACTCATTCTTTGGTTCTAGGACTCCGGTCGGCCGCCTCGGCGGCCGACCGGAGTCCGCGACGCACACCGGCCCGAACCGGCTCCCGCCAGGTATCTGACAGGGTGTCAGCTAATTAGGAGTTCAGGTAGGTCAGCACTGCCAGGACCCGGCGGTGATCCCCGTCACTGGGGGACAGGCCCAGCTTCAGGAAGATGTTGCTGACGTGCTTCTCCACGGCGCCGTCGCTCACCACCAGCTGCTTGGCCACCGCGGAATTCGTCCGGCCCTCCGCCATCAGGCCGAGCACCTCGCGCTCGCGCGGCGTCAGCCCGGCCAGGACGTCCTGCTTACGGCTCCGGCCCAGCAGCTGGGCCACCACTTCCGGATCCAGCGCCGTGCCGCCCTGCGCCACCCGGACCACGGCGTCCACGAATTCCCGGACCTCGGCGACCCGGTCCTTCAGCAGATACCCCACGCCCCGGCTGGATCCGGCCAGCAGCTCGGTGGCGTACTGCTCCTCGACGTACTGCGAAAGAACCAGGACCCCGATTCCCGGGTAGTCCTTGCGCAGGCGGACCGCCGCCCGCACGCCCTCGTCGGTGTGGGTGGGCGGCATCCGCACGTCGGCGACCACCACATCGGGCAGCGCGTCCTGATCCGCGAGCTCGTGCACCGTCTTGATCAGCGCCTCGGCGTCCCCGACCCCGGCGACCACGTCATGCCCGAGATCGGTCAGCAGCCGGGTGAGCCCCTCCCGAAGCAGTACCGAATCCTCGGCGATGACTACCCGCACCCTGTGCTCCACCATGACGCCCTTATCCCCGCTGTTCGCTGGTCCCGCCCGTACGGCCTCCAGCATCCCAGTATCGGCAGCGCTGTGTCCCCGGCCGCCGTACCGGCTCGATTTCGAGCCAGCACCGCGGCCGGGGACGAGGGGACCTGAAGGGGCCGTGGACCTGGGGATTCCGGTCACGGCACCGGACGGACGCGCTCAGCCGCGCCACGGCAGCTCGGCCGTGATCCGCGTCGGACCGCCCTGCGGGGAATCCACGACGAGGACGCCGTCCACCGCGTCCAGCCGCTCGGTCAGCCCGGCCAGCCCGCTGCCCGACGACCCCTCGGCGCCGCCGCGGCCGTTGTCGGTGACCTGGAGCATCAGCCGGTTCGCTGTGCGCCACACATCGACCGACGCCCGGGTCGCGTGTGCGTGCTTGCTCACGTTCTGCAGCAGCTCGGAGACCGTGAAGTACGCGATCCCCTCGATGGCCTGGGCGGGCCGGGACGCCAGGTCCACCTCGACCGTCACGGGGACGGTGCAGCGGGAGGCGATGGCGGAGAGTGCGGCGTCGAGTCCGCGGTCGGTGAGGACGGCGGGGTGGATGCCGCGGGCGAGGTCGCGGAGTTCCTGGAGGGCGACCTTGACCTCGCCGTGGGCCTCGTCGACCATGCGGGCCGCGGCCTCGGGGTCGTCGGTCAGCTTCTCCTTCGCCAGGCCCAGATCCATGGCGAGGGCGACGAGCCGGGCCTGTGCGCCGTCGTGCAGGTCGCGCTCGATGCGGCGCAGGTCGGCGGCGGCCGTGTCGACGACCACCCCGCGGTCCGACTCCAGCTCCGAGACGCGCGTCGCCAGCCGGGACGGCCCGAGCAGCTCGGACACCATCACCCGGTCCACGGTCGCCAGACCACGGATGATCCACGGAGTGACGAGGACGACGACCAGGCCGCACACGCTGGTCGCAGCCAGGTCGAAGGGGGAGTCGAGGTAGACGTCATGGGTGCCGTCGCCGTACAGCTGAAGGCCGGTGACCCCCACGTACGTCGGGAAGATCCAGTGCCACAGGGGGTAGGTGAGGGCGGCCCACCCGTACGACCAGAGCGTCAGCGAAACGATGAAGGCGAAGATCGCCCACGGGAAGTGCAGCAGCGCGTAGAGCAGATGCCGCCAGGACACCCCGCTCTTCAGGACCGCGCCCACCCAGGACATCAGGCCGCCGGTCCTGCCGCGCACCGGCGCCGGGTCCGCCACGTCCAGTTTCAGCAGCCCGCGCGCCCGGGCCCGCTCCATCGCGCCGAAACCGCGGCACATGGCCAGCGCGCCGGCCAGGATCGGAACCCCGAGGAAGGTGACCAGCATGCCGATGCCCAGGGACGTAAGGGCGATCGAGAGGCTGAAGAGGACCACGCTGATCGGCAGGCTCAGCAGCAGATAGCCGAGCTCGCGCCAGATCCTGCCCTCGAAGGGCGCGCGGAGCGCGGCCGGGAAGAAGTGCTTCACCGGGGGATGATCCCCGAAGCCGGCTCCGGACCGCTGGTGGTCCTCCCGAGTGTCCGGTCTGTATGCCGTGGCCATGGGTGCTGTCCGTTTCGTCTCGGGGAGCCGGATTCTCCGCTGGTACATCAAAGGTGCCGGGCCGTGGGCCCGCGCACCATGAGGGCGGTATCCCTCTTCGACCGGGGGTTTTCCCCACCCCGCGAGGGACCCGGGAGCGCTTGGTTTCCTGGTCTTGCTGACCTGGTCCTTACTGTCCCGGCCCTATCTAACGCGGTCCTTGTCCCGGCCCTTGTCCGGATCCCTGCCCTGGTCCCGGCCCTTGTCCCGGTCCCGCCAGGGCAGTTCCGCGGTGACCGTCGTGGGGCCGCCGACCGGCGAGTCGAGGACGAACAGCCCGTCGACGGCGCCCAGCCGTTCGGCCAGCCCGGCCATGCCCGTACCGCCGTCCATCCGGGCCCCGCCGCGCCCATCGTCGGTGACCTGGATCAGCATCCGGTCCGCCGACCGCCACACCTCCACGGTCGCCGAACGTGCCCCGCTGTGCTTGCTCACGTTCTGCAACAGCTCCGAGACCGTGAAGTACGCGATCCCCTCGATGGCCTGGGCGGGCCGGGACGCCAGGTCCACCCCCACCGTCACGGGGACGGTGCAGCGGGAGGCGATGGCGGAGAGTGCGGCGTCGAGTCCGCGGTCGGTGAGGACCGCGGGGTGGATGCCGCGGGCGAGGTCGCGGAGTTCCTGGAGGGCGACCTTGACCTCGCCGTGGGCCTCGTCGACCATGCGGGCCGCGGCCTCGGGGTCGTCGGTCAGCTTCTCCTTCGCCAGGCCCAGGCCCATGGCGAGGGCGACGAGCCGGGCCTGTGCGCCGTCGTGCAGGTCGCGCTCGATGCGGCGCAGGTCGGCGGCAGCCGTGTCGACGACCACCCCGCGGTCCGACTCCAGCTCGGCGATCCTGCGCTCCAGCTCGTCGGAGGGGGAGAGCAGCCCGCGCGCCATCCCCCGGTCGGCATGGGTGAGGAGCCGCGCGACAAAGGGGAGCACCGGCCACAGCACGAAGAGGCTCACGAACGTCACGGTGAAGGTGAGCACGCCCCAGGGCAGCCGGATGAAGGAGTACAGCACCGCCCGCCAGCCCACCGGGTCCGTGAGGCTCGACCACAGCCAGGGGAAGAAGCCCTGTGCCTGGCGGGACAGCACCATCGGACTGGGCTCGTCGATCCGCAGCCCGAGCATCGCCCGCGCCCGGCCCCGCTCGGCCCTGCCGATCAGCCGCGCCCCGTGCAGTCCGGCGGCGAGCAGGGGCAGACCGATCACCGTGACCGCGAGCCCCACGCCGACGCCGATCATGAACACCGTGTAAACAAACCCGGCCAGGGCCATGGGGAGGTTGGCCAGGAGGTAGCCGATCTCCTTCCACGTCCACCGGTCGAGGGCGAAGCGGGCGGGCGGTGGACGGTCGTTGCCGGGCACCAGGGGGCTCATGGTCATGCGCCCCAGCCTGCCGGGCGGGCTCTGCGGACGCCATGGGGCCCGTGGGTGGGGTGAAGTAGGGATAACCCCACCCGTAGGCCGAGGCGGCTGCTTACCCTCTCTTTAACAGGGCTCTTTGGCAGGGCCTAGACTCCCCTGCGTACAGATCGTCGAACGGGTTTGAGGGAGCGAGGGGCGGACGTGACGGAACTGCCGGAATCGACCGTTCTCGCGTCGGACTACTTCCACGGCTATTCCGTGGTCGGACTGCTCGCCGTGATCGGCGTGCTGTTCGTCGCCGTCGCCTTCGGGGCGGGCCGGCTGCTGCGGCCCGTGGTTCCCACGCCGGAGAAGCTCCTGACGTACGAGTGCGGTGTGGACCCGGTGGGTGAAGGATGGGCACATACCCAGGTCCGTTATTACGTCTATGCCTTCCTGTACGTGATCTTCGCCGTCGACTCGATCTTCCTGTTTCCGTGGGCGACCGTATTCGCCGCACCCGGATACGGGGCGACGACCCTGGTGGAGATGTTCATCTTCCTCGGTTTCCTGGCCGTAGGACTGCTCTACGCATGGAAGAAGGGCGTCCTCGAATGGACGTGACGAGCACGCCGCCCCCCGAGCACCGGCCCGCGACGCAGCCGGGACCGGACCCCGAGACGGGCTCCGAACCGCAGGCCGTTCCGACGTTCCTGCCGGAGCCCAAGCGGCTCGGCGTCCTGTCGCGCCTGGCCCCCGAGCCGATGAAGGTGGTCCTGAACTGGGGCCGCCGTTACAGCCTCTGGGTCTTCAACTTCGGGCTCGCCTGCTGCGCCATCGAATTCATCGCCGCGTCCATGGCCCGGCACGACTTCATCCGGCTCGGCGTGATCCCGTTCGCCCCGGGCCCGCGCCAGGCCGACCTCATGATCGTCTCCGGCACGGTGACGGACAAGATGGCCCCGGCCGTGAAGCGGCTGTACGAGCAGATGCCCGAGCCCAAGTACGTCATCTCCTTCGGCGCCTGCTCGAACTGCGGGGGCCCCTACTGGGACTCGTACTCCGTGACGAAGGGCGTCGACCAGATCATTCCGGTCGATGTCTACGTACCCGGCTGCCCGCCCCGGCCCGAGGCGCTCCTCCAGGGCATCCTCAAGCTCCAGGAGAAGATCGCCCGCGAGTCGCTGGGCGAGCGGTACGCGACGGGCGGCGGCAGCCGTCCCTCCACGACCGCGCTGCGCAGCGGCCTGGTCGCCGCCCCGCCGGCCCCGGGGGAGGACCGCGATGACCAGCACCCCTGACGCCGCCGCCGAGGGCTACGACCGCCTGCCGGATGCCGCCGCCGAGTACTTCGGCGAGGAGGCGACGGCCGCGTACGCGTACGACCTGCTGACCGTCGACGTACCGGCCGCCTCCTGGACCACCGCCCTCGAAACGGCCCGCGACCGGCTCGGCTGCACCTATTTCGACTGGCTGAGTGCGGTCGACGAACCGGGCACCGGCTTCCGGGTCTGCGCCCACGTCGCGGCCCTGTCCGAGGGCAGGGTCCGCCGTCTCCTGATCCGTACGACCGTTCCGCACGAGGCGGCCGTCCTTCCCACCGCCATCGACGTCTACGCGGGCGCCGCCTGGCACGAGCGCGAGACACACGAGATGTTCGGCATCGGCTTCGAGGGCCACCCGCATCTGGTGCCGCTGCTGCTGCCCGAGGGCTTCGAGGGGCACCCGCTGCGCAAGGACTTCGTGCTCGCGGCACGCGTCGCGAAGGCCTGGCCGGGTGCGAAGGAGCCGGGCGAGTCGGAGCACGGCGGCCCGAAGCGGCGCACGATGCTGCCGCCCGGCGTCCCCGACCCGAACGAATGGGGCCCCCTGAAGGGCCAGCTCCCGCCCGCCCCGTCCCGCCCGGCCCGCGCCGCACGCGCGGCGGGCGACCGCCCGGTACGCCGCACCCGCAGCGCGAGCGAGGGCTCGGCCGGCCAGCGGCAGGAGACAGCCGCACCGGCGGCCGGAGCCGAGGGAGCCGCGACCACTCCCGCCGCGCCCCCGCGCCGCACCCGCAGCGCCTCCCAGGGCTCGGCGAGCCAGCAGCGCGAGGCAACGGAGCCGGCAACGAAGCCGGCAACGGGAGCAACGGAGCAGGCAACGGGAGCAACGAAGCCGGCAACGGGAGCAACGAAGCCGGCAACGGGAGCAACGGAGCAGGCAACGGAGGCAACGAAGCCGGCAACGGGCGCCGGGGCCGGGACGGCGGAGTCGGCCCCCGGAAGCTCCGACGCGCCCTGGCACCACGCCCGCCCGGCCTTCGACACCACCCCCGAACCGTCCTCGGACCCTGGGACGTCGCAGCCGCAGGGCACGACGGAGGACAACCCGGACACCCCGAACCGGCCCGCGACCCCGACCTCGCCCCCTGCCGAAACCGAGCAGCCCGAAACCGAAACCCCCGACCGCCCCGCCGGAGGCGATACCGCGTGAACGACGTACTCGACGTCGCCCTCCGGCTCGTCATCGTCTTCGCCGTGTTCATGGTTCTCCCCCTCGTCGTGGGACAGACCGAGCACAAGGTGATGGCCCATATGCAGGGCCGCCTCGGACCCATGTACGCGGGCGGCTTCCACGGCTGGGCCCAGCTCGTAGCCGACGGCGTGAAGTTCGCGCAGAAGGAAGACATCGTCCCGGCCGAGGCCGACCGCCGTATCTTCCAGCTCGCACCGGCCGTCGCACTGCTCCCGTACCTCCTCGTGCTCGTCGCCATCCCGATCGGCCCCGGCGAGAGCGCGGTCGGCCAGGTCGTCGACGCGGGCATCTTCTTCGTGCTCGCCGTGATGGGCGTCGGCGTGCTCGGCTCGCTGATGGCGGGCTGGGCCTCCGCCAACAAGTTCTCCCTCCTCGGGGGCCTCCGTACCGCCGCCCAGCTGCTCGCGTACGAACTGCCGATGCTGCTCGCCGCCGCCTCCGTCGCGATGGCGGCCGGCACTGTCTCCCTCCCGGGCATCCTCGACGCCTTCGAGTGGTGGTGGCTGCCCTGGCAGATCGTCGGCGCCCTGGTCTTCTTCGTGGCCGGACTCGCCGAACTGCAGCGCCCGCCGTTCGACATGCCGGTCGCCGACTCGGAGATTATCTTCGGCGCGTACACCGAGTACACCGGCCTGCGCTTCGCGCTGTTCCTGCTCGCCGAGTACGCCGGCATCGTCGTGCTGTGCGGACTGACCACCGTCCTCTTCCTCGGTGGCTGGCACGGCCCGTTCGGCGCCGACGGACTCGGCTGGGTCTGGACTCTCCTCAAGATCGCGGTCCTCGCCTTCGTCGTCATCTGGCTGCGCGTGAGCTATCCCCGGCTCCGCGAGGACCAGCTGCAGAAGCTCGCCTGGACCACGCTCATCCCGCTCGCTCTCGCGCAGATCGCGCTCACCGGCATCGTGAAGGTGGCGATCAACTGATGGCTGCGCCACTCCCGCCCTCCCGGCCCCGCATCCCCGGCTCCGGCCTGGCCAAGGGCCTGGCCGTCACCCTGCGGACCATGACGAGGAAGACGGTCACCGCTCAGTACCCGGACGTCCAGCCCGAACTCCCGCCCCGCTCCCGCGGCGTCATCGCGCTGTTCGAGGAGAACTGCACGGTCTGCATGCTCTGCGCCCGTGAGTGCCCGGACTGGTGCATCTACATCGACTCCCACAAGGAGACGGTGCCCGCCGCCGCCCCGGGCGGACGCGAACGCAGCCGCAACGTCCTCGACCGCTTCGCGATCGACTTCTCGCTCTGCATGTACTGCGGTATCTGTATCGAGGTGTGTCCCTTCGACGCACTGTTCTGGTCGCCGGAGTTCGAGTACGCGGAGACGGACATCCTCGAACTCACCCATGAGCGCGACAAGCTCCGCGCATGGATGTGGACGGTGCCGGAACCGCCCGCGCTCGACCCCGGTGCCGAGGAGCCGAAGGAGATCGCCGCCGCCCGCAAGACGGCGGAGAAACTCGAAGCCCAGCGCGCCAAGGAGGCGCAGGAAGCCCAGCAGGCGCAGGAAACCCAGCAGAACCAGGAAGCCCAGCAGGCCCGAGCGACCCAGCAGAATCAGAAGGAAGAGGGGGAGGAGTGACACTCGCAGCCGCCGCAGCGCACTCCGCCCTCGCGGCCGACTCCGCCCACTCCGGCTTCCTCTCCCCGACCGGCATCGAGATCGCCTTCGTCCTCGTCGGCATCGCCACCCTCGGCGCGGCCCTCGTCACCGTCACGACCAAGCAGCTGGTGCATGCCGCCCTCTGGCTGGTCGTGGCGCTCGGTGGTCTCGCCGTCGAGTACCTCCTGCTCACCGCGGAGTTCATCGCCTGGGTGCAGGTACTGATCTACGTCGGTTCCGTGGTCGTCCTCCTTCTCTTCGGGCTGATGCTCACCAAGGCCCCCATCGGCCGCTCCCCGGACGCCGACTCGGGCAACCGCTGGGCGGCCCTGGGTGTGGCGGTCGCCGCCGCCGGCACGCTCGTCTGGGTCGTCGTCGACGCCTTCCGCGCCACCTGGATCACCCTGGACGGTCCCGCCCAGGGCTCCACCGAGGTGACCGGCGCCTTCCTCTTCCGGCACTGGGTGCTGCCGTTCGAGGCGCTCTCCGTCCTGCTGCTCGCCGCGCTCGTCGGCGCGATCGTCCTGTCCCGCAAGCGCGGTAAGGAGCAGAGCTGATGCACCTCGCCTATCCCGCCGTGCTCGCCGTCCTCCTCTTCTGCACCGGGCTGTACGGAGTACTCGCCCGCCGCAACGCGATCCTGGTCCTGATGTCCGTCGAGCTGATGCTCAACGCCGTCAACCTCAACCTGGTCGCCTTCGACGTCTGGCTCCGCGACGCCCTGCACTCCGGCCAGGCCCTCTCCCTCTTCACCATCGCCATCGCGGCGGCGGAGACCGGCATCGGCCTCGCCATCGTCCTCGCCGTCTACCGCAACCGCGGCAGCTCCGACGTCGACCGCCTGCGCGATACCGCCGAGACCGACGACGCCGAAACCCTCCCCGGCGACGAGGCCGGCGACACCGAAGACCAGGCCACTGCTCCGGCAGGGAAGGCAAAGAAGGCAGAGGCCACCACGTGACCACCACGACCCTCGCCGTCCTCGTCCCCCTCCTTCCGTTCCTGGGCGCCGCGGCCGGTCTCCTGCTCGGACGCCGTGCCCCCGGTTACGTACGCCCCCTCGCCGTACTGCCCACCCTCACCGCCTTCGTCCTCGCCGTCGCCGTCGCCTCGCGCCAGGGCGGCGGCCGGGCCATCGACGCGGCGACCCGGCTCACCCCCACCGGCTCGGTCCCGGTCGACCTGGCCCTGCACCTCGACGGCTTCGCGGTCCTCGTCGCCGTCCTGGTCGGGCTTGTCGCGACCTGTGTGCAGATCTACTCGACCGCGTATCTGCGCGACGACCCCCGCTACCCCTCGTACGCGGCCCTCGTCTCCCTCTTCACCTCCGCGATGCTGCTCGTCGTCTACTCCGGCGACCTGATGGTGCTCCTGGTCGGCTGGGAGATCATGGGCATCTGCTCGTACTTCCTCGTCGGCCACTACTGGGAGACGCCCGAAGCCCGCGCCGCCTCCCTCAAGGCCTTCCTAGTCACCAAGCTCGGCGATGTCCCCTTCCTGATCGGTCTGTTCGCACTCGCCGCCGACGCCGGCTCGTTCCGCATCACCCGCATCCTGGGCGCCGTCGCGAACGGCGGACTGGACCACCCCACCCTCATCGCCCTGCTGCTCCTCGCTGGTGTCGCCGGCAAGTCCGCGCAGTTCCCCCTGCACACCTGGCTGCCCGACGCGATGGCCGGCCCCACCCCCGTCTCCGCGCTGATCCACGCCGCGACGATGGTCGCCGCCGGCATCTACTTCGTGGCCCGGCTCCTGCCCGTGTTCGCCCAGTCCGGCGCGGCCCTCGTCGTCCTCGCCGTGATGGCCGCGGTCACGATGATCGGCTCGGGACTCGCCGCCCTCGCCCAGGACGACATCAAACGCGTCCTCGCCTACTCGACGATCGGCCAGCTCGGCTACATGTCCGGCGCCCTGGCCGTCGGCGACCGCGGTGCCGCCGTCTTCCACCTCCTCTCCCACGGAGCGTTCAAGGCCGTCCTCTTCCTCGCGGCGGGCGTCGTCATCCACGCCGCCGGGACCAACTCACTGGCCGCCATGTCCCGGATGGGCGGCCTGGCGAAGCGCATCCCGGACGCCTACTGGACGATGACCGTCGCCCTCCTCGCGCTCGCCGCCATCCCGCCGTTCGCCGGCTTCTTCTCCAAGGAAGCCGTCCTCGTCGCCGCCGAGCACACCGCACTCGGGGAACGGCACGTCGCCCCGGCCGCCGCAGGCTGGACCGTCCTCGTCGCCGGACTGCTCGCCGCCGTCCTCACCGCCGCGTACGCCACCCGTCTGTGGCTCCTCGCCTTCCGGGGCCGCGGCGCCGAGGCCCCCGACCACGGCCGGCAGCCCGTCGCGATGACCACCGTCCTGTGGGTCCTCGCCGTCCCCACCATTGCCTTCGGACTGACCGTCGGCGTGATCACCGACTGGTTCGACGGCCACAGCCTCGCCCCGTCCCTGACCACCGCCGTCCTCTCCACGGGCGTCGGCCTCGCCGGCGGCCTCGTCACCTACGGTGCCTGGCGCCACACCTCGGCGCTCGCCGCCCGCACCCCCGTGGGCACGGTCGTCGCCCATCCCGACGCCGAACCCGCCCTCGTCGAGGCCCAGGCCCTCTCGGCGCACACCGCCGCCTACGGCGCCTACGGGGACGCCCCCGACCCGGCCGACCCCGGCCGCCTGCTGCTCGGCCCGCTCCACCGCCACGCCGCCGCGGGCTTCCACCTCGACGCCCTGTACACGACCCTGTTCGTCCGCCCCGTCCAGGCCGCGGCGAGCCTCGTCCGCTTCCTGGACCGCGAGGTCGTCGACACCTACGTACGCGGCTCCGGCACCGGCGCACGCTGGCTCGGCACCGCCGTCCGCCGCGCCCAGACCGGCAACGTGCAGACCTACCTCAGCGCACTGCTCGCCGGTTCCCTGGTCCTGGCGATCGCCGCCGTCGTCTTTGCCAACGTCAACGCCGGGTCGTGAGCCGTGATCGATATCAGTGAATCCGTGATGCAGTTCCTTCTCGCGTTCATCGTCGTCGTCCCGCTCATCGGCGCCGTGGCCGCTCTCCTGCCGGCCCCGCCCGGGCTGAAGGGAACCAGCCCCGACCAGGCCGTGCTGCGCCACGGCGTGACCGTCACCGGAGCGGTCCTCATCGCCGCGATCGTGCTGGCCGCCGGCTTCGACCACGACCACCCGTCGAAGATGCAGGCCACCACCGACATCAGCTGGATTCCGGCGCTCGACGTCCGCATCCATCTCGGCATCGACGGCATTTCGCTCCCCCTTCTCGTACTGACCGCGCTGCTGACCTTCCTCTGCGCGCTGTACAGCTACTTCAAAATGCCTGAAGGCCCCTCCCCGAAGGCCTTCGTCGCACTCGTCCTCGTCCTGGAGTCCGGCACCCTCGCGACCTTCGCCGTCCTCGATCTGCTGCTGTTCTTCCTGGCGTTCGAGATGGTGCTCATCCCGATGTACTTCCTCATCGCCCGCTGGGGCGGTGCGCAGAAGCAGGCCGCCGCCTGGAAGTTCATCCTCTACACACTGCTCGGCTCGGTGATCATGCTGCTGGGCCTGCTCCTCATCGGACTGAAGAGCGGCACTTTCGACATGGTGGCACTCGCCACTGACAACGGCCGTGGGCTCACCTCGTCCGTGCAGGTCATCGCGGTTCTGGCGATCGGCATCGGGCTCGCCGTGAAGACCCCGATGTGGCCGCTGCACAGCTGGCTCCCGGACGCCCACACCGCCGCCCCGACCGTCGGCTCGGTCCTGCTCGCGGGCGTCCTGCTGAAGATGGGTACGTATGGGTTCGTCCGGATCCTGCTGCCCATCACTCCCGACGGGATGCACACCTTCGCGCCCTACCTCGCCGCCTTCGCGGTCGTCGGCATCGTCTACGGATCGCTCGCCTGCCTGGCGCTGGCCCGCCCCGGCTCCAAGGGCGACCTGAAGCGCCTGATCGCGTACTCCTCCGTCGGACACATGGGCTTCGTACTCCTCGGCATCGCGAGCATGACCCCCACCGGAGTCAACGGCGCGCTCTTCGCCAACATCGCCCACGGCCTCATCACCGGCCTGCTGTTCTTCCTGGTCGGCGCGGTCAAGGACCGGTACGGCACCGCAGACCTCGACACCCTCTCCGGCGCCACCGGGGCCGCGCTCTACGGCCGGGCACCCCGGCTCGGCGGCCTCCTCGCCTTCGCCGCCGTCGCCTCCCTCGGCCTGCCCGGGCTCGCCGGATTCTGGGGCGAGATGCTCGCCCTGTTCGGCTCCTTCGACCCCGCCGACGGACTCAGCCGCCCCGCCTTCCTCACCTTCATGTCGATCGCCGCGTTCGGCACCCTGCTCACCGCCGCGTACATGCTGATCGTCGTACGCCGCGTCTGCATGGGTGAGAAGCGGGCAGAGCCGCAGCAGCTCGCCGACGTCCAGATGTACGAATTCGCCGCCTGGACCCCGCTCGTAGCCCTCACCGTCCTCGCCGGCCTGTGGCCCGCCGTCCTCCTCGGCCTCACCGACCCGGCCGTGCAGAAGCTCCTCGCAGGAGGCAAGTCGTGACCACAGCCGTCGTCACCCCGGGCGTCGTCACCGCAGCGGCCGACAGCACCACCAGCCTCGTCCAGTCCGTCGACTGGCTCGCGATCGCGCCCCCGGTCGTCGTCGCGGCCGTCGCTCTGATCGTCCTGGTCGCCGACCTCTTCCTCCCCGCGGAGCGCAAGCAGATCCTGGGCTGGGTCACCATGGCCGGCCTCGTCGCCGCACTCGCCCTCCTCGTCCCCCTGCGCGACGGCGACCACTCCACCTTCTGCCTCACCGCGGCAACCACCGGCACCGGTGCCCCCGGTGCCTGCAGCTACACCGCCGATCACTTCGCCCTCGTCATCCAGGCACTCGTACTCGGCGGCGCCCTGCTGACCGCCCTGCTCTCCCTCGGCGACATCCGCAGACTTCCCGCGGGCGAGTTCTGGTTCCTGCTGCTGTCCTCAGCGTCGGGCGCCGCGCTGCTGCCCGCCGCCCGCGACCTCGTCACCCTCGTCGTCGCCCTCGAAGTCGCCTCGCTGCCCGCCTTCGCCCTCGTCGGCATCAAGCGCGGCGACCGGCGGTCCTCCGAAGCCGCGCTGAAATTCTTCCTCTCCTCCGTCGTCGCCACCGCCGTCATGCTGCTCGGCGTCAGCTTCGTGTACGCGACCACCGGCACCCTGCACCTCACGGAGATCGCCGCCCGGCTCGACGACGTACCGGGACAGCTCGACACCCTCGCCCAGGCGGGCGTCGTCCTCACCCTGGTCGGCTTCGCGTTCAAGACGGCCGCCGCGCCCTTCCACTTCTGGGTGCCGGACACCTACGTGGGCGCCCCCCTGCCGGTCGCCGCCTACCTCTCGGTCGTCGGCAAAGCGGTCGGCTTCTCCGGCCTCATCCTCGTCACCGTGATCGCGTTCCCGGCGTACGCGGACGTCTGGGGCCCGGCCCTCGCCGTCCTCGCCGCGCTCACCATGACCATCGGCAACGTCGCCGCCCTGCGCCAGAGCGCCACCCGCGTCCGCAGCGCCGTACGCCTGCTCGCCTGGTCGTCCGTCGCCCAGGCCGGCTACCTCCTGGTTCCGATCGCCGCCGCCGCGTACTCCAGCGACGAGCACATCGGCTCGACGGTCGCGTACGCCCTCATGTACGCCGTCGTGAACCTCGGCGCCTTCGCGGTCGCCGCCCTCGTCGCCCGTACGAACCCCGGGAACCGGATCTCCGACTACCGCGGTCTGTACGCCACCCGCCCCCTCGTCGCCCTCGCGATGGCCTTCTTCCTGCTCTGTCTGGCCGGCCTGCCGCCCGGCATCGTCGGCCTCTTCGCCAAGGTCACGGTCTTCTCCGCGGCCGTCGACGCGGGACTCGGCTGGCTCGCGGTCGTCATGGCCGTCAACGTCGTGATCGCGCTCTTCTACTACCTTCAGTGGACCGCGGCGCTCTTCCGCGCCCCCGAAGAGACCCAGGCCCCGGCGGAGGAGGCCACAGCCGCGGACACGGCCGTACCCGCTCCCGCCAGGCACCGCGCCCCGACGCCCGTCACCCTCGCGATCGCTCTCACCGCCGTCGCCGGCGTCGTCCTCTCCGGTGCTCCGCAGACGGTCCTCAGATTCGCCGCCGTCAATCTCTTCTGACATACCCAAGATCGGTTTGCCCGGAACGGTCCCCACGGGGCAAGGTCATGGCCGCACATCCCCACACACGCACCCAGGTCCCAGAGGAGCAAGAGCAGTGCTGAACGGGTTCAAGGACTTCATCCTGCGCGGAAACGTCGTCTCCATGGCCATCGGGCTGGCCGTCGGAGCGGCGTTCACCGCAGTCGTCACCGGATTCAGTACCGCCTTCATCACCCCGCTGATCGGCCTCGCCACCGGCTCCGTCGGCGACTTCAGCTCGGCGGAGTTCTCGGTCGACGGCGCCATCTTCCCGTACGGGAAGTTCCTTGCCGCCGCCATTGCCTTCCTGATCACCGCGGCGGTGCTCTACTTCGGCGTCGTCGTCCCCATGACGAAGGTCCAGAACCGCTTCTCCAAGGCGGAGGAGCAGGTCGACATCAAGGCCGCCCTGCGCGACTGCCCCCGCTGTTACACCGAGATCCCGGCCATCGCCTCCCGCTGTGCCCACTGCACCAGTGAGATCAAGCCGGACCCCGAGGCCCTCGTACTCGCCGGTCTCCCCGCCCAGCGCTGAGCCGTCCGGCACGGATCGACAACGGATCGACATGAGCACGGCCTCTCAGGGCCTGTCCGGCCCCTCATGGCCGGACAGGCCCTGACCCGTTCGGTCCAGAGCCCGGCGCCGGGCCGAAAGCGCCGGACAGGCCCGGTCCCGCGGCCGCGGGCACAAGGGAACTAGCTCTCTTCGCCTGGCGTTGACCTGTACGGGAGGCTCCACTGAGGGAGTGGAGACCACCAAGCAAAGGGTTCCCCTGCCGCACCACTTGGAGGGCGTACCGTGCACCGCCGGCACAACGGGCTGAGAACCGCCGTACTCCTCGGGGGCCTGTCCGCACTCATCATCGTCATCGGAAGCTTCTTCGGACGTACGGGCCTGATCGTCGCGCTCCTCGTAGCCGTCGGCACCAACGCCTACGCGTACTGGAACAGCGACAAGCTGGCGCTCAGGGCCATGCGCGCCCGCCCCGTCAGCGAATTCGAGGCGCCTCAGCTCTACCGCATGGTCCGCGAGCTCTCGACGGCCGCACGCCAGCCGATGCCCCGGCTCTACATCTCCCCGACGCAGGCCCCCAACGCCTTCGCGACGGGCCGCAATCCGCGCAACGCCGCGGTCTGCTGCACCGAAGGCGTCCTGCAGATCCTGGACGAGCGGGAGCTGCGCGGCGTCCTCGGCCACGAGCTGAGCCATGTGTACAACCGCGACATCCTGATCTCGTCCGTCGCCGGAGCGCTCGCCTCCGTCGTCATGTTCCTGGTCAACTTCGCCTGGCTGATTCCGGTGGGCCGGTCCAACGACGACGAGGGCCCGGGCATCCTGGGCATGCTGCTGATCATGATCCTCGGCCCGCTGGCCGCCTCCGTCATCCAACTGGCCGTCAGCCGCTCCCGTGAATACCAGGCGGACGCCTCGGGCGCCCAGCTGACCGGCGACCCGCTGGCCCTCGCCAGCGCCCTGCGGAAGCTGGACGCGGGAACGAAACAGCTCCCGCTGCCCCCCGAGCCGAGGATCGAGACCGCGAGCCACATGATGATCGCGAATCCCTTCCGCCCCGGCCAGGGCATGTCCAGGATGTTCTCGACACACCCGCCGATGGCGGAGCGCATCGCCCGACTGGAACAGATGGCAGGGCATCGCCCCTGAGGGGGGACGGCCCGGGAGCCGTGCGCAGGACAGTCGCCTCCGCGACGGACCGCCGTGAGCCGTCACTCCAGCCGGGAACCCGCAGCCCAAGGGTCTACGCGGCTTCTTTGCTCCGCGTCATCCACAGGGCTCCGCGTCATCCACAGGCCGACCCCGGAGCCGATAGCGACGACCGGGCTCGCAACCCGGGCCAGGATCGACCTGACGCCGGTGAGGGCCCGAAGTCGGTGAGGTGGACGGCTGCGGCGCAACCGGTGCCGGGCCCCGCGGGCCCCTCATGATCCGTACGAGACAGGCTCTGTGCCCCGCAGGCGCGAGCACTTCGCCGTCACCGGGCTCCGAACGCCTCGTCGGTCGTGACCACCTCTCGCCCCAGCGGCATGAGGGAGATGGGGATCATCTTCAGGTTCGCCCAGCCGAAGGGGATGCCGATGATCGACACGAACAGCGGGATGCTCGTGAGCAGGTGCCCCAGCGCGAGCCACCAGCCGGCGAAGACGAGCCAGATCACGTTGCCCACGCACGAGGGTGCCCCCGCGTCGGGCCGTTCCACGGTGGTCCGGCCGAAAGGCCACAGGATGAAGCCCGCGATCCTCAGAGAGGCAATGCCGAAGGGGATGGTCACAATGAGGATGAAGCAGATGAGCGCCGCGACCGCGTAGCCGAGGGCCATCCAGAAGCCGCAGAACACCACCCACAGGATGTTGAGGATCAACTGAAGAGGCTTCATGATCTCTGCGCTCCGTCTCGCTCGTCCGTCGGCCCTGCTCAGTGCCCAGTATCAGGCCCAGGCGCCCGGGGCCGGAACCGGAGTGAAGCAGGAGGGGCGATCGTGGCCCCGATTCACGCGCCGACGGCGATTGTCAGTGCCGTCCTCCAGCATGAACCCATGAACGACACCGAGCAGTTGCTGGCAGCCGTGGAGAAGACCGCACACACCGCCCCGCGCCGGGACAAGCACCCCCTCCCCGCCCCGCTGCCCGCCGAGGCCGTCGAGCGGGCCGAAGCGGCCCTCGGCTTCACCCTGCCGCCGCTGCTCACCGCGCTGTACACCCGGATCGCCAACGGCGGCTTCGGACCGGAGTACGGCCTGATGCCGCTGATCGGCGACCGCGGCCCGGACGGGGAGGAGTCCGCCGTCGCGCAGTACCTCGCGCACCGCAGGGCCGCGGCCGACGAGGGCGGCTGGCCGTGGCCGAAGGGCGTACTGCCGATATGCAGCCTGGGGTGCGGGATGTACTCCTGCGTGGACTGCCGCAGTGAACACACCACGGTGCTGCTCTTCGAGTCGAACGCCGACGAGCCGGAGCGTGCCTGGTACGTGGACCGGCCCGACCTCGCCCAGTGGCTCCACAGCTGGCTGGACGGCACCGCGTGGTACTGCGAGGAGTCCGAGGACGAAGGGGCCGAGATGGCGCCCTGGCCGGATTTCAGCGCCCTCGTATGACCCATGGGCGAACGGGGGCCGGCCCCGCCCGTCACCGCGAACCCCGGATCGCGGACCACGCAACCGCCCGACCGGCAGGAACGTCTTGGATTCCAGGAACGAGTGACGGGTAGGTTCGCACGCATGAGCATCATTGGCTGGATCATTCTCGGACTGCTTGCCGGCGCCATCGCCAAGGTCCTGCTCCCGGGCCGCGACCCGGGCGGCCTGGTCGGCACCACCCTCATCGGGATCGTCGGCGCCTTCCTCGGCGGCTGGATATCGTCGCGCTTCCTCGACCGCCCCATCTCCAACGACTTCTACGACACGGCCACTTGGATCTCGGCCATCGGCGGTTCGCTGGTCCTGCTGATCGCCTACCGCCTCCTCTTCGGAAACTCCCGCGAACGCCGCTGACGACCGTCAACGCCCGGCGCCCGGCGCATCCAGCCCGGTCTCGCGCAGGGTCAGATTGAGCCGGCCACGACTCATGTCCGTCGCCGGATCCGCCGTCCCCGGGCAGATCTTCGGCACACCGTGGTACGCGAAGCGCGAAGGTCCACCGAAGACGAACAGGTCGCCGGAGGCCAACTCCACATCCGTGTACGGCTTTCCGCGGTGCTCCGTGTTCCCGAAGCGGAAGACACAGGTGTCACCGATGCTGAGCGACACCACCGGAGCACCGGACCGCTCCTCCTTGTCCTGGTGCATGCCCATCCGCGCCGTGTCGTCGTAGAAGTTGATGAGGGCGGTGTCCGGCGCATACGTCCGGACCGCCCTCTCGTCCCCGTACGCGTCGGCCAGCGCCTTACGCCCCAACTCGGCCAGCCAGCCGGGGAAATCGGCGACCCGGGCACCGTTCACGTCGTCGGCCGTACGCGAGTACCGGTACGGCTGCCAGTGCCACCCCAGGCAGACCGTCTGCACCGACATCACCCCACCGCCCGGCAGCACCGTGTGCCGTAGCGGCACGGGCCCCCGCGCCCACTCCCGGCAGGCGGCCACCAGCTCCCGTTGGCGCTCCGGCGGCAGCCACTCGGGCACGTGCACGGCCCCCGGCGCGACGACGGCCCGCGGCCTCGGAAAGAGCCCGGACATGTCAGCGCACCGCCAGGGCGCCTTCCAGCCCCAGAAGCTGTTCCTTGCGCTCCAGGCCGCCCGCGTAACCCCGCAGGGCCCCGTCCGCGCCGATCACCCGGTGGCACGGCCGTACGACCAGCAGCGGATTGCGCCCGATCGCCGTCCCCACGGCCCGCACGCCGGCCCCGGTCGCACCGATCCGTTCGGCGATCTGTCCGTACGAGACGGTCTCCCCGTACGGGACGGTGTCCAGAGCCGCCCAGACCCGGCGCTGGAAGTCGGTGCCCCGGCCGTCCGCGTACACGATGTCGAAACGGGTCAGCCGCCCGGCGAAGTACTCCCGCAGCTGTGCGGCGATGCCCGCGAAGGCCTCCGGCGCGTGGGTCCATCCGTCCTGGACGACCGCGGCGCCCTTCTGGCCGGGCAGCGAGAGTGAGGCGAGCGCGACCCCTCCGGCCGCGACGGAGGCTGCCTCACCGGCCAGCAGCAGTTCGCCCAGCGGGCTGTCGACCGTTGCGTACATGGTCATGACCGTCTCCTTGCCCTACCTGCCGGAAGTCGGCGGGATCGCCGTCCGGCACGGACAAGTCTGCGTCCCCCGCGCCGCCGCGACCGGCGGTATTCGGACATCACATCCGGGCCTTGCGCCTCCCGCCCCGCACCCGCAAGGAGCGCGACCGGAAGGCGCAGGACCCGCCGGGAACCTACCGGTAGTTCACGAACTGCACGGCGAAGTCGAAGTCCTGGCCCTTCAGCAGCGCCTGCACGGCCTGCAGGTCGTCCCGGCTCTTCGAGCTGACCCGCAGCTCATCGCCCTGGACCTGCGCCTTGACGCCCTTCGGACCCTCATCGCGAATGATCTTCGCCACCTTCTTGGCGTTCTCCTGGGAGATGCCTTCCTCGATCGTGGCGAAGATCTTGTACTCCTTGCCGGACAGCTGCGGCTCGCCCGCGTCCAGTGACTTCAGCGAGATGCCGCGCTTGATCAGCTTGGACTGGAAGATGTCGAGGATCGCCTTGACCCGCTCCTCGCCGTTCGCCTCCATCAGGATCTTCTCGCCGGACCAGGAGATCGAGGCGCCGGTGCCCTTGAAGTCGTAACGCTGCGAGATTTCCTTGGCGGCCTGGTTGAGGGCGTTGTCGACCTCCTGCCGCTCGACCTTCGAGACGATGTCGAAACTGGAGTCGGCCATGACGTGTGGCTCCTTGTATCGGGGTGCTGGGAAACGGGGGTGCATACGGGCGATCGTGGGCCTGTCGGCGCCGCGCCGCCGGTCAAAGCCTAGCCACCCACGCCGGATCGGGCCGCTGATCAATCCAGTGGCGTAGCACCCCCGGGCATCGGGTATCGTTTACGTCGTTGCCACGGAGCACCGCGGAAAAGCGGTTCTCACGGCAGCAATCCCTGGCGGTGTGCCCGAGTGGCCAAAGGGAGCAGACTGTAAATCTGCCGGCTCAGCCTACCCAGGTTCGAACCCTGGCGCCGCCACATGGAAAGGCCCCTGTCCTAGGACAGGGGCCTTCTTTGTTTCTGCCGCGACGTGTGCCGCGGCTTCGGCTGCGAGGGTCGTGAACATGGAACCTGTGCTGGTCAGCGCCTGTCTGCACGGTGTGCCCTGCCGCTTCGACGGCCGCGGCAAGGCCTCCGCCGCAGTGGCCGAGGCGGTCGGGGACCGCCGCCCCGTCGCCTTCTGCCCCGAGGTGGCCGCCGGGCTGCCCACCCCACGTCGCCCCGCCGAGATCGTCGGCGGCGACGGCCACGACGTACTGGACGGCCGCGCCCGTGTCGTCGACGACACCGGTCACGACGTGACGGAGGAGTTCGTGGACGGCGCCCGACGGGCGCTGGACGCTGCGCGCCGGGCCGGGTGCACGGAGGCACTGCTGATGCCGCGCAGCCCTTCGTGCGGGCGTGGCACGGTCTATGACGGTACGTTCACGGGCGAGCTCCGCGAGGGCGACGGCGTCACCGCCGCCCTGCTGGAACGCCACGGCATCACGGTCCGCCCGGCACCGCGCGGCTGACTAGGAGCGGCCCCCTGCCATGACCACCGGGGACCGCATCGCCGTGAACGGCTCAGTTCCCCGCCACGTCCTTCACCGCGACCGACACCGGCACGTTCCCCGAGATGAGCTCCAGGGTCAGCCCCGCCGTCGCCGGGGTCTCCAGCAGCTCCAGCAGCGCCGCCGCCACATCGTCACGGGGCACCGGTCCGCGGCCGGTGGAGGCGGCCAGGAGGACCGTCCCCGTACCCGCGTCGTTCGTCAGCATTCCGGGGCGCAGGATCGTCCAGTCGAGTGCGGTCCGGGAGCGCACGTACGCGTCCGCGGCGCCCTTCGCCCGCAGGTACACGTCGAAGGTGTCGTCGCCCCGGTGATCGGGGCCGGCGCCCATCGACGACACCATGACATAGCGCCGTACCCCCGCCCGTTCGGCCGCGTCGGCGAGCAGCACCGCCGCGCCGCGATCCACCGTCTCCTTGCGTGCCGAGCCGCTGTTCGGGCCCGCACCGGCCGCGAAGACCACCGCGTCGGCGCCGCGCAGCACCTCCGCCACCTCCTCCACGGAGGCCGATTCGAGATCCAGGACGACCGGCTCGGCGCCCGCCGCCCGGAGGTCCTCGCTCTGTTCCGGATTCCGGATGACGCCCACGGCCTCGTACCCGCGCGCGGCGAGCAACCGCTCCAGCCGCAGCGCGACCTGACCATGTCCACCTGCGATGACAATGCGCATGGTGACGACCGTACGCCGCGGCGGGCCGCCGCGCTCAAGGCCCGCCGCAGAGCCCGGAATCCGGCCGCCCCTGGCGGGGCAGCCCGAGGGCCCAGACGGTCTCCGAGTCGCAGTACTCGCGCACCGCGCTCGTCCGCGCCACCACCCGGCCGCGATGCACCACGATCCGGCTGTAGGCGAGCGACAGCACGCCCGAGAGCTGCTCCCCGCGTACGGCGAGCAGCTCGGCCGGGAAGCCCGCCTCCACCCGGATCCCGGGCAGCCCCATCGCCTTCCGCGCGACCGAGGACACCGCCTCGTACGCCTCGGCGGCACGCATCCCGCTCTGCGAGGCCAGCAGGTAGGCGGCCTCCAGCGGATCCCCGCGCCCCACCGGGTTCGCGATGTCCCGCAGCGCCCCGCTGCCCGCCGCGATCCGCACACCGGCCGCCCGCAGCAGCCGTACGGGGGCGGTGCCCCGGCCTTCCATCCCGCAACAGCCGCCCTGGGGGAGGCAGATGACCGTCACCCCGGCCGCCGCGAGCTGGTCGGCGGCCCGGGCCGCGGCCTGGGCGGGGAGCCGGGAGAGGCCCGCGCACGGGCCGACGGAGACGCCGGACCGCAGCCCGCCGGCCATGGCGGCCAGCCGGCCGAGCCGGGCCGGATCGGCGCCGTCCGTGTGCAGATCGACGGGACAGCCCTGTTCGGCGGCGATCTCCAGGACGGCCTCCGCGTACCCCGCCGGGTCCGGGTCGAGGTCGGGACAGCCACCGACCGCGCCGGCCCCCATCTTCACCGCGTCGCGCAGCATGGCCAGGTTGTCGGCGCCCGCAACGCCGGTGAGCAGACCGGGTACGGCGACCGGGGTCAGTTCGACGAGTCCGCGCAGCGAACCGCGTGCCTGCAACACGGCTTCGAGGGAGGCGAGGCCCTGGACGGAGCCGATCCGCACGTGTGCGCGCAGTGCGGTGGCGCCGTGGCCGAGCTGCAGCAGAGCGGCCTCGGTGGCGCGGCGCTGGATGTCCTCGGGGCGGTGCGACACGGGCCCCGGGGTGGTGTCGGGGCCCGCACCATCGGCGGTCAGCGCGGTGTCGCTGTGGGTGTGGGGTTCGGCCGGGGCGGGGAGCAGCAGATATCCGCGCAGGTCCACCCGTGGGCCGGGAGTGGTCAGGCTGCCCGCGGTGCCGACGGCCTCGATGCGGCCGCCGCCGAGCCGTACGTCCACGATGCGGCCGTCCGTGAGACGGGCGCCGCAGAGCACCAGGGCGCCGGTCTCGGCGGTGGCGGCGGGGTCGCGGCTGCTGGTCGCATCGGCCGCGTCGGCGGCATGGTCGTCCGGCTGCCGCGGCTGGCTGTCGGGCATCGCGCTCCTGGGAAGGGGTACGAGATCACGCAGAGTGAGACGAGCCTAGGGGCGTGTTCGGCCCGGTTCGAGGAGGAGCGAAATAGTCGTACCGGTGTGGCCCTGGGAGGTATCCGGGGCACGGGTGTACGGCGGGGGCGTAGTGGCTCATGCGGCGGCCGAGGCGCTGACCATGCTGCCGCCAGTGGACCGGAAGGCCGCTGATGGGCGGGCCGGAGCGCGGCTGACGGGCGGGCGGAAGGCCGCTGATCAAGGGATCGGCGGGGTGTCGATCAGGGGCGTCGGATGGGGCTTCGAAACGGATTTGGGCGATCGGCGACCGACCGTGTAATGTCTTCATCGCTCGCCCCAATAGCTCAGTCGGTAGAGCGTCTCCATGGTAAGGAGAAGGTCTGCGGTTCGATTCCGCATTGGGGCTCTGGTGATCGGGAAACCCCGCTTCGGCGGGGGGACTCGTCATCAAAGCGGTGTAGCTCAGTCGGTAGAGCAAGCGGCTCATAATCGCTGTGTCACCGGTTCAAGTCCGGTCACCGCTACTTACGGTAGCCGATTGTGGGGTCGGTCCTTCGATCGGCTACTCTTTTTTGCGTTCATCCGTCCATCCGTCCGTCCAAGGAGCACTCACGTGGCTGCCACCGACGTCCGCCCGAAGATCACGCTGGCCTGCGTGGAGTGCAAGGAGCGGAACTACATCACCAAGAAGAACCGGCGTAACAACCCGGACCGTCTTGAGATGAAGAAGCACTGCCCGCGCTGCAACTCGCACACTGCGCACCGCGAAACCCGCTGAAACAGGCTCGTACACGAGGCCGTCCCCACTGGGGGCGGCCTCGTGTCGTTGTATGGGGCTGTTCTTCGGCCTTTTCATCTTTCACCAGGAGGTAGCGAGCTCATGGCGCTCGACCAGTCCTTCGTGGGGCGGTCCTATCCGCCCACCCCGCCGTACGAGGTCGGCCGGGAGAAGATCCGCGAGTTCGCCGAGGCGGTGGGCGACACCAATCCGGTGTACGTCGACCCCGAGGCGGCCAAGGCACTCGGCCACAGCGATGTGATCGCGCCGCCGACGTTCGTCTTCTCGATCACCTTCAAGGCCGCCGGGCAGGTGGTGCAGGACCCGCAGCTGGGCCTGGACTACAGCCGCGTGGTGCACGGTGACCAGAAGTTCGCCTACGTGCGTCCCGTGCGGGCGGGGGACCGGCTGACGGTCACGTCGACGATCGAGGGCATCAAGTCCCTGGCGGGCAATGACGTCCTGGACATCCGCGGAGAGGTCCACGACGAGTCCGGTGAGCATGTCGTGACCGCGTGGACGAAGCTGGTGGCGCGCGCCGCCGAGGAGGCGTGATGACGGCGAAGGTGGCGTACGAGTCGGTCGAGGTCGGTACGGAGCTGCCGGCGCAGTCCTTCCCGGTGACCCGGGCGGCGCTGGTGCAGTACGCGGGCGCTTCCGGTGACTTCAATCCGATCCACTGGAACGAGAAGTTCGCCCGCGAGGTCGGACTGCCGGACGTGATCGCGCACGGCATGTTCACCATGGCCGAGGCGATCCGGGTGGTCACGGACTGGGTCGGCGACCCCGGTGCGGTCGTCGAGTACGGAGTGCGGTTCACCAAGCCGGTCGTCGTGCCGAACGACGACAAGGGCGCCCTGATCGAGGTCAGCGCCAAGGTGGCCGCCCTGCTGGACGACAAGCAGGTGCGGGTGGACCTGACGGCCATGAGCAACGGCAAGAAGGTGCTGGGCATGTCCCGCGCCGTGGTGCGGCTCGGCTGAGGCCCTACCGCGCGGGAAAAGTGAGGGGCACGGTCCACGGGGCCGTGCCCCTCATCCGTGCTGGTGAACATCCGTGCCTGTGGACCGGTTGACCAAGTTAGTGATTGAGCACTAACTTATTCCCATGGCAAGGATGAGCGCGGAAGAGCGGCGAGAGAGTGTCATTCGTGCGGCGATCACCGAGTTCGCCCGCGGCGGGTACAGCGGCACCTCCACCGAGGCGATCGCCAAGCGCGTCGGTGTCTCGCAGCCGTACCTCTTCCGTCTCTTCCCCAACAAGCAGGCCATGTTCCTCGCGGCCGTCGAGCGGTGCCTCGCGGACACCCGCAAGGTCTTCGCCGACGCCGCCGAGGGGCTTGAGGGCGAAGAGGCGGTGAGGGCGATGGCCGCCGCGTACCAGCGGCTCATCGTCGACGACCCCGACAAGCTCCAGATGCAGATGCAGACCTATGCGGCCGTCGCGAGTGCCGACGCGTCCGGGGATCACGAATTCGGTGACGCGGCGCGTGCCGCCTGGCTGAAGATGTGGGACGAGACCCATCTCGCCCTGGGTGCCGACGTCAAGGAAACGACGACGTTCTGGGCGTACGGCATGCTCATCAACACGTTGGCCTCGTTCGGCTTCCCGGCCGGGCACCGGGTCTGGTCGGGGTTCTACGACGAGGCCAGGCCGACCGCCTGAACAGTGCGACCCGGGTTCTGCCCGGTTTTCTGCCCAGAGAAGTTAGTCATTGATAACTAACCCCCAGGGGGAGCAGTGAACCAGCACACGGCAGGCCGCCCAGGAGCGGTCTGGGCCCTCGTCATCACCAGCGTCGCCGGATTCATGGCGGCCCTCGACAACCTCGTCGTCACCACCGCACTGCCCTCCATCCGTAAGAGCCTCGGCGGCGAACTGGCGGAGCTCGAATGGACGGTGAACGCCTACACCCTCACCTTCGCCATGCTGCTGATGCTCGGGGCCGCCCTCGGCGACCGGTTCGGCCGCCGCAGGCTCTTCCTCACCGGGCTCACCGTCTTCACCGGGGCCTCCGCCGCGGCCGCCCTCTCGCCCGGGATCAACGAGCTGATCGCCTTCCGGGCCGTCCAGGGCGTGGGCGCGGCGATCATGATGCCGCTGACGCTCACCCTGCTCACGGCCGCCGTGCCACCCGCCCGTCGCGGTACCGCGCTCGGCATCTTCAGCGCAGTCACCGGGCTGGCCGTGGCCAGTGGCCCCCTGATCGGCGGCAGCCTCACCGAGCACCTCTCCTGGCAGTGGATCTTCTGGCTGAACGTCCCGATCGGTCTGGCGCTGCTCCCCCTGGCGCGACTGCGTCTGGCGGAGTCGCATGCGCCGGACTCCCGGCTCGACATCCCCGGCACACTCCTGGTCAGCGGCGGGCTCTTCGGCATCGTCTACGGCCTGGTCAACGCCAACTCCGACGGCTGGACCAGCCCCACCGTCCTCACCGCGCTGGTCGCCGGTGCCGCGCTCGTCGGCGGGTTCATCCACCACGGCTTCCACGCGAAGAACCCGATGCTGCCCATGCGGCTCTTCCGCAGCCGCGCGTTCTTCGGGATCAACATGGCCGGTCTGCTGATGTTCCTCGGGATGTTCGGGTCGATCTTCCTGCTCAGCCAATACCTCCAGGGCGTGCTGGGCTACTCGCCCACCGAGGCCGGCCTGCGGATGCTGCCCTGGACCGGAATGCCGATGCTGGTCGCGCCCGTCGCGGGGATGCTCTCCGACCGCTTCGGTGGCCGCCCGGTGGTCGTGGCCGGGCTCGCCCTCCAGGCAGCCGGCCTCGCCCTCTTCGCGCTGGTCATCGGCCCCGACGCCTCGTACGTCTCGCAGCTGCCCGGTCTGATCGTCGGCGGCGTTGGCATGGCCATGTACTTCGCACCCGCCGCCAGCCTCGTGATGTCCAGCGTCCGCCCCGCCGAGCAGGGCATCGCCTCCGGCGCCAACAACGCCCTGCGCGAGGTCGGCGGAGCCCTCGGGGTCGCCGTGCTCGCCACGGTCTTCTCCTCGCAGGGCGGGTACGAATCCGCGCGGTCCTTCACGGACGGGACCGTTCCGGCGGTATGGACAGGCGCCGGCGTGGTGGCGCTGGCCGCCCTCGTCGCCCTGCTCATCCCGGGCCGCCGCCACGCCTCGGCGCCGGCGCCGGAGACGGCGGACGGGACGGCTGAGGAGTGCATGCCCGTCGCCGCCTGAGCCGCGGCCCCGCGCGTACGGTCCGTGGTCCCGCCCGAGCGGCGGGAGCGCGGACCGTACTCTTGTCCCCGTGCAGGAACTCCACGACGCGCCCCTCGCCCCCCTGACCACCTTCCGGCTCGGCGGCCCCGCCGCCCGCCTCCTCACGGCGACGACCGACGCCGAGGTGATCGAAGCCGTGCGCGAGGCCGACGAGAGCGGCACCCCGCTCCTCGTCATCGGCGGCGGCAGCAACCTCGTCATCGGCGACAAGGGCTTCGACGGCACCGCCCTGCGTATCGCGACCAAGGGCTTCACGCTGGACGGTACGGCGCTGGAACTGGCCGCCGGAGAAGTCTGGACGGACGCCGTCGCCCGCACCGTCGACGCCGGTCTCGCGGGCATCGAATGCCTGGCCGGAATCCCGGGCTCCGCCGGTGCGACGCCGATCCAGAACGTCGGTGCCTACGGCCAGGAGGTCTCCTCCACCATCACGGAGGTCGTCGCCTACGACCGGTACACCCGCGAAACGGTCACCGTCCCGAACGCCGCGTGCGCGTTCTCGTACCGGCACAGTCGCTTCAAGGCCGAACCCGACCGCTTCGTGGTGCTGCGTGTCCGCTTCGAGCTGGAAGAGGCGGGCGGTCTGTCTGCCCCCCTGAAGTACCCCGAAACGGCCCGCGCCATGGGTGTCGAGCAGGGCGAGCGCGTGCCCGCCGCGGCCGCCCGCGAAACGGTGCTCAGGCTCCGCGCCGGAAAGGGCATGGTGCTGGACCCGGAGGACCACGACTCCTGGTCGGCCGGCTCCTTCTTCACCAATCCGGTCCTGGAGGAGGCGGAGTACGAGGCGTTCCTCGCCCGCGCCAGGAACCGGCTCGGCCCCGAGGTGACGCCCCCCGCCTTCCCCGCGGACGGGGGACGCACCAAGACCTCCGCGGCCTGGCTCATCGACAAGGCCGGTTTCACCAAGGGCTACGGCATCGGGCCGGCCCGCATCTCCACCAAACACACCCTCGCGCTCACCAACCGCGGCGGCGCGACCACCGAGGACCTCCTCGCGCTCGCCCGTGAGGTCGTCGACGGGGTGTACGAGGCATTCGGCGTCACGCTCGTCAACGAACCCGTGACGGTCGGCGTGAGCCTGTAGCAGGCGCGCGGCTCAGTACGCCACGCCCACGCCCTGCTTCACCGCGGCCGGATCGTCGATCAGTGCCAGCATCGCGTGTGCCACATCGGCCCGTGAGATGGTCCGGCCTCCGCGGGGGCTGCTGCCGTAGGCCGTCCGGTACTTCCCCGTCAGCGGCCCGTTGGTGAGCTTCGGAGGCCGTACGGACGTCCAGTCCGTCGCACTCCGGGCCAGCGCGGCCTCCATCCGCGTCAGGTCCGCGTAGACCTCCTTGAGGATCGCCCCGACCACCTTGCGGAGCACCCGGTCCATCAGCGGGTCGTCGGCCGGCCGGGGGCCGACCGGGGCCGCGCTGACCACGAGCAGCCGCCGTGTCCCCTCGGCCTCCATCGCCTGCAGCACCGACCGGGTCAGCCGCTCGGCGACACCGTCGGCCTTCCGGCCGCGCGAGCCGAGCCCGGAGAGCACCGCGTCCCGGCCCGCGACCGCCTCGCGCAGCGCCTCCGGATCGTCGATACGGGCCGCGGCGTGGACCTGTACATCGGAGAGCGGGACGGGCAGCCGCGCAGGATCACGGACCACCGCCGTCACCTCATGGCCCGCCGCCACCGCCTGCCGGACGATCTCCTGGCCGACACCGCCCGTCGCACCGAACACTGTGATCCTCATTGCGCACCCTCCTGGGGTGGGTAAGTATTCACTCACCCTCTACGGTGAGTGGATACTCACCACCTCGTCAAGCTTCATTGGAGTGCACATGGAGCAGAAGCCGGCCCGCGTCCGCATAGTCGACGCCGCCCACCAGCTGATGCTCACCATCGGCCTGGCACGCGCCACCACCAAGGAGATCGCCCGAGCCGCCGGCTGCTCGGAAGCCGCGCTCTACAAGCACTTCCCGAGCAAGGAGGAGCTGTTCGTGGCCGTACTCAAGGAACGGCTGCCCAGGCTCAACCCGCTGCTGAAGCAACTCATCGTGTCACCGGGGGCGGGGGAGCGGACCGTCGAGCAGAACCTCACCGAGATCGCCCGCCAGGCCGCCCTCTTCTACGAGCAGAGCTTCCCGATCGCCGCCTCGCTGTACGCCGAGCCCAGGCTCAGAGAACGCCACAACGACGCCATGAGGGAGCTTGGCACCGGCCCTCACGTGCCCATCCGCGGCCTCGACGCGTATCTGCGCTCCGAACAGGCCGCCGGCCGGGTGCGGGCCGACGCGGACACCTACGCGGCCGCCTCGCTGCTCCTGGGCGCCTGTGCGCAGCGGGCCTTCGCCTACGAGGCCACGGAGGGCGGGGGACCGCCGCAGTCCCTCGACGCGTTCGCCGCGTCCGTGGCCGGGGCGCTGACGCGGGGGCTCGTGGCGTAGGCCGCATTCCTCGCCGGTCGGCCTCAGCCCGCCGACTTCGACAGCCAGTCGTCGATGCCCGTCAGGAGCTCGGCCCGAACCGCGGCCGGAGCCGCGGAGCCCCGCACCGACTGCCGGGCCAATTCCGCGAGCTCCTCGTCCGTGAACGCGTGGTGGCGCCGTACGAGGTCGTACTGCGCGGCCAGCCGGGAGCCGAAGAGCAGCGGATCATCCGCGCCCAGCGCCATCGGCACCCCGGCGTCGAACAAAGTGCGCAGGGGTACGTCGGCGGGCTTCTCGTAGACGCCCAGCGCCACGTTCGACGCCGGGCACACCTCGCAGGTCACTCCCCGCTCCGCCAGTCTGCGCAACAGCCGGGGGTCCTCGGCGGCCCGTACGCCGTGCCCGATCCGGGAGGCGTCGAGATCGTCCAGACAGTCCCGCACGCTCGCAGGGCCGGCCAGCTCGCCACCGTGCGGGGCGGCCAGCAGACCGCCGTCACGGGCGATGGCGAAGGCCCGGTCGAAGTCCCGGGCCATCCCGCGCCGCTCGTCGTTGGAGAGGCCGAATCCGACCACTCCCCGGTCCGCGTACCGCACCGCCAGCCGGGCCAGGGTCCGGGCGTCCAGCGGGTGCTTCATCCGGTTCGCCGCGATCACCACCCGGATCGGCAGACCGGTCTCGCGCGAGGCGCTGTCCACCGCGTCCAGGATGATCTCGATCGCCGGGATCAGCCCGCCGAGGAGCGGGGCGTACGAGGTGGGGTCGACCTGGATCTCCAGCCAGCCGGAGCCGTCCGCGACGTCCTCCTGGGCCGTCTCGCGCACGAGCCGCCGGATGTCCTCGGGGGCCCTCAGGCAGGACCGGGCGATGTCGTAGAGCCTCTGGAAGCGGAACCATCCGCGCTCGTCCGTTGCCCGCAGTCGGGGCGGCTCGCCGCCGGTCAGGGCCTCCGGCAGGTGCACGCCGTACTTGTCGGCGAGTTCGAGCAGGGTCGTGGGCCGCATCGACCCGGTGAAATGCAGGTGCAGGTGGGCCTTGGGCAACAGCCGGACGTCACGATCCATGTCCGATCACCTTCTGTAGCTGCTACGCTCCGCACTGAGCCGAAAGGCATCGGGCAGGGCTTGTCCGTCACGAGGCCGATCATCAGGCCGAATGAGAAGCCCCCTGTTGTTGGGGGAGGAGTCACTGGGAGATCCTGCCGCAAGGATCTCGGCCCAGGCAGCCGGATTCATCGAACGAGCGCTTGCCTGAACGCATAAGCGGGCTCCCGGCTCAGCCGGGAGCCCGCTTATGCGCAACACGGAACGTCAGGCCTTGGCCTCGCCCAGCAGCTTCTGGAGCCGCGAGACGCCCTCGACGAGGTCGTCGTCGCCCAGGGCGTACGAGAGCCGCAGGTAGCCCGGCGTACCGAAGGCCTCGCCCGGTACGACCGCGACCTCGGCCTCGTCCAGGATCAGCGCCGCCAGCTCGACCGAGGTGGCCGGACGCTTGCCGCGGATCTCCTTGCCGAGCAGTTCCTTGACCGAGGGGTACGCGTAGAACGCGCCCTCGGGCTCCGGGCACAGCACGCCGTCGATCTCGTTGAGCATCCGGACGATCGTCTGCCGGCGCCGGTCGAAGGCGGTCCGCATCTCGGCGACCGCGTCCAGGTCCCCGGAGACGGCGGCCAGCGCGGCGACCTGGGCGACGTTGGAGACGTTGGACGTGGCGTGCGACTGCAGGTTGGTCGCGGCCTTGACCACGTCCTTCGGGCCGATGAGCCAGCCCACGCGCCAGCCGGTCATCGCGTACGTCTTGGCGACGCCGTTGACCACGACGCACTTGTCGCGCAGGGCGGGGACGAGCGCGGGCAGCGAGGTGAACTTCGCGTCGCCGTAGACCAGGTGCTCGTAGATCTCGTCGGTGAGCACCCACAGGCCGTGCTCGACGGCCCACTCGCCGATCGCCTTGGCGTCGGCCTCGCTGTACACCGCACCGGTCGGGTTCGACGGGGAGACGAACAGGACGACCTTCGTGCGCTCGGTGCGCGCGGCCTCCAGCTGCTCGACGGAGACCCGGTAGCCGGTGGTCTCGTCGGCCACGACCTCCACCGGGACACCGCCGGCGAGACGGATCGACTCGGGGTACGTGGTCCAGTACGGCGCCGGGACGATGACCTCGTCGCCCGGGTCGAGGATCGCGGCGAACGCCTCGTAGATGGCCTGCTTGCCACCGTTGGTCACCAGGATCTGGGAGGTGTCGACCTCGTAGCCGGAGTCGCGCAGCGTCTTCTCCGCAATGGCGGTCTTGAGCTCCGGAAGGCCTCCCGCCGGGGTGTAGCGGTGGTACTTCGGGTTGCGGCAGGCCTCGACCGCGGCCTCGACGATGTAACCGGGGGTGGGGAAGTCGGGCTCACCGGCACCGAAGCCGATCACCGGACGACCGGCGGCCTTGAGGGCCTTGGCCTTGGCGTCGACGGCGAGGGTGGCGGACTCGGAGATTGCACCGATGCGGGCGGAGACCCGGCGCTCGGACGGAGAAGTTGCAGCGCTCATGGCCCCCATGGTCCCAGACCGCGATCCCTGTCGGCACAGGGGTTTCAGGGACCGGACAGGACTCGGACAGCATGCGGACAACAAGCGAGCAGGAGTTGTCGGGAGCTATCTGTTCGACGCCGGGCCGCTGAACACGTACACTCACCTGTCGTTGGCCTTCACCAGCCACATCGTTCTCGCACCCGGAGCATCCGGGAAGATGCGGTAGGTTGGTGGAAACCACAAAGGGTCGTAGCTCAATTGGTAGAGCACTGGTCTCCAAAACCAGCGGTTGGGGGTTCAAGTCCCTCCGGCCCTGCTACACACTCCCTCGCCAGGAAGTGTGCGCATGTACGTACTTCAATGCACCGCCGTGCGGCTCCACCGGGCGCGGCACGGCCATGACCCGGAATCAGGTGAGAAGCGTGACGGACGCCGTGGGCTCCATCGACATGCCTGATGCCGAGGATGAAGTACCTGAGTCGAAGAAGAAGACTCGGAAGGGCGGCAAGCGCGGAAAGAAGGGCCCTCTGGGTCGTCTCGCGCTGTTCTACCGCCAGATCGTCGCCGAGTTGCGCAAGGTTGTCTGGCCGACTCGTAATCAGCTGACGACGTACACCACCGTGGTGATTGTCTTCGTCGTCGTCATGATCGGTCTGGTGACCGTGATTGACTTCGGGTTCCAGCGGGTCGTGAAGTACGTCTTCGGCTGATCCCGCGGAGGGCGCCTCATGGGCGCCCCTTTCGCATGTTCCACCCATTTGTATCCAGGAAGAAGCAGCCACCGTGTCTGACCCGAACCTGAACGACGCCGTCGAGCCGACGGCGGGCGCCTTCGAGTCCGCCGAGGACGAGCTCGACATCGTCGAGGCGGCGGACGCCGAGGAGCCGGACCAGGCGGAAGCTGCCGACGCCGCCGCAGGTGAGCCCGCCGAGCAGGCGGCCCTGCACACCGAGGACGACGACGAGGCCGCCGAGGCCGAGGATGGTTCCGAGGGCGACGAGCCCGCCGAGCCCGCCGAGGCCGACGAGGAAGCCGCGGAGGAGGCCGAGCCGGCCGCCCCCGTCGACGCCGTCACGGCCCTGCGCGAGGAACTGCGCGGCCTTCCCGGCGAGTGGTACGTCATCCACACGTACGCCGGTTACGAGAAGCGCGTGAAGGCCAACCTGGAGCAGCGCGCCGTCTCGCTCAACGTCGAGGACTTCATCTACCAGGCCGAAGTGCCCGAGGAAGAGATCGTCCAGATCAAGAACGGCGAGCGCAAGAACGTCCGCCAGAACAAGCTGCCGGGCTACGTCCTGGTGCGCATGGACCTGACGAACGAGTCCTGGGGCGTCGTCCGCAACACTCCCGGCGTCACCGGCTTCGTGGGCAACGCCTACGACCCGTACCCGCTGACGCTCGACGAGATCGTCAAGATGCTCGCCCCGGAGGCCGAGGAGCGGGCCGCCCGCGAGGCCGCCGAAGCCGAGGGCAAGCCGGTTCCGTCCCGCAAGGTCGAGGTGCAGGTGCTCGACTTCGAGGTGGGCGACTCGGTCACCGTCACCGACGGCCCGTTCGCGACGCTGCAGGCGACGATCAACGAGATCAACGCCGACTCGAAGAAGGTCAAGGGTCTCGTCGAGATCTTCGGCCGCGAGACCCCGGTCGAGCTCAGCTTCGATCAGATCCAGAAGAACTAGCGGCTTTCCGCCAGATTCTGGACACATGCCTACCCAGCAGGTCAGACCGGCTCCACGGCCGGTCTGACCTGCTCGGTTTTTGGTCGCGCAGCCATACCCGTTATCGTTGTGCGGTATGCCTCCATCCGGATGACCGGATGGCGGCGAAAAACTCTCACTAGGACCCGGAGAGAGCAATGCCTCCCAAGAAGAAGAAGGTCACGGGGCTTATCAAGCTCCAGATCAACGCCGGTGCGGCCAACCCGGCCCCGCCGGTCGGCCCCGCGCTCGGCCAGCACGGCGTCAACATCATGGAGTTCTGCAAGGCCTACAACGCCGCGACCGAGTCGCAGCGTGGCATGGTCGTGCCGGTGGAGATCACGGTCTACGAGGACCGCTCCTTCACCTTCGTCACCAAGACTCCGCCGGCCGCGAAGCTGATCCTCAAGGCCGCGGGCGTGGACAAGGGCTCCGGCGAGCCGCACAAGACCAAGGTCGCCAAGCTGACGGCTGCCCAGGTCCGTGAGATCGCCACGACGAAGCTCCCCGACCTGAACGCCAACGACCTCGACGCCGCGTCGAAGATCATCGCTGGCACCGCCCGTTCCATGGGCATCACGGTCGAAGGCTGATTCAGCCCCTCACGTCCTCAGTGGTAGGGCCAAGCGCTGGCCCGCACCACGACTCCACACCCTGAAACCACAGGAGCAGAAGTGAAGCGCAGCAAGAACCTCCGCGCTGCGGACGCCAAGGTCGACCGGGCGCGCAACTACGCCCCGCTCGAGGCCGTCCGTCTCGCCAAGGAGACCGCCTCCACCAAGTTCGACGGCACCGTCGAGGTCGCGTTCTGCCTGGGTGTCGACCCTCGCAAGGCCGACCAGATGGTCCGTGGCACCGTGAACCTCCCGCACGGCACCGGCAAGACCGCCCGGGTCCTGGTCTTCGCGACCGGTGACCGTGCTGCGGCCGCGGAAGCCGCGGGCGCCGACATCGTCGGCGCCGACGAGCTCATCGACGAGGTGGCGAAGGGCCGTCTGGACTTCGACGCCGTCGTCGCCACCCCGGACCTCATGGGCAAGGTCGGCCGCCTCGGCCGGGTGCTCGGTCCGCGTGGTCTGATGCCGAACCCGAAGACCGGCACCGTCACCCCCGACGTCGTGAAGGCTGTCAACGACATCAAGGGCGGCAAGATCGAGTTCCGCGTCGACAAGCACTCGAACCTGCACTTCATCATCGGCAAGGTCTCGTTCGACGACACCAAGCTGGTGGAGAACTACGCAGCGGCGCTGGAGGAGATCCTCCGTCTGAAGCCGTCCGCCGCCAAGGGCCGCTACATCAAGAAGGCCACCCTGGCCACCACGATGGGCCCCGGCATCCCGCTGGACGCCAACCGCACCCGTAACCTCCTCGTCGAGGAGGACCCGGCCTCCGTCTGAGCCCCAGCGCTCGGCAGCAAGCCGCGTCACGTGTGACATTGACGGGCCCCGCAACCTTTCGAGGTGCGGGGCCCGTCCTCGTATCCGTACGTAGCCGGTGGCTGTGTCGGAGCTGTGCGTTAGCGTGAGGCTCCGAGAGCCGAACGAGGGGTGGAAGCGGACATGAGGACCAGTACCGTGCGACGCGTGGGTCTGTCGGTAGCGGTGGCGGCGGCATTGACGTCGGTCGCGGCCTGCGGCGGATCGGACGACAAGGGCGGGGACAACCGCGGCAGCGCCGTGGTGAAGGCCGACCCGATAGCCGCGTTGCTCGATGTGCAGAAGAAGACCGGTGGGGAGAGCTCGGCGAAGGTCGAGGGCACCACGCAGATGGGCGCCATCATGTCCATGAAGCAGACCGGCACCATCGACTGGACCGACGGTCTCACCGGCACCATGGAGATCACGTACACCGGCGGCACCATGGCGGACGCCATGAAGCAGAACGGTGGTACGGGCGCCATGCAGGCCCGCTATTTCAAGGACGGCTACGCCGTCAACATGGGCGAGGCCTTCGCCAGGCAGGCCGGCGGCAAGCACTGGATCAACTATGCCTACGCCGACCTCGCCAAGCTCGCCGGCGCCTCCGGCGAGGCGATGAAGCAGCAGATGCAGAACACCACCCCCGACCAGGGTGTGAAGTCCCTGCTGGCCTCCGGTGACGTGAAGAAGGTCGGCCAGGAGGACGTACGCGGCGTGTCCACCACGCACTACTCCGGCACTGTCGACGTCGCCGCGCTGACCGCGAAGAACTCCAGGCTCGACGCCGACCAGCTCGACCAGCTGAAAAAGCAGCTGAACGACGCCGGGATCACCACGGAGCAGGTCGACATCTGGGTCGACGAGAACGATCTGCTGGTCAAGAAGACCGAGCGCGGCCAGATGAAGACCGGCGAGCTGAATTCGACGGTGTACTACAGCGACTACGGCACGAAGGTCGCGGTCGAGGAGCCCCCGGCCAATGACACGGTGGATTTCACGGATCTCGTGAAGCAGCAGCAGGGTGCCGCCGGGGGAGCTGGCTGAGACCGTCCGGCGACCGGGGTGTCGCAGTTCCCCGGTCGCCGGACGGCCCGAACCTCCCGCACCGCCCGAACGGAGACGGATTTGCCCGGCGCGACATCGGTCGCGTACTCTCCTACAGAAGCCAAAGACCGCTGGTCGTTGCTGCGCTCTCGCAAGAGGGAACAGCAACCGAAGGATCCGTCGAGTACGGGCGACCCGCGCAGGTGACTGTGGAAAGCTCCCGGACTTCGTTCGGTCGAGCTACGCCCTGGCGCCTGCGCCGGGGCGTTCGTCTTTCCCGGCCCCTTCTGAGCGGTCCTCATCACCCGGAAGGAGGCCGACGCTCATGGCAAGGCCCGACAAGGCTGCCGCGGTAGCCGAGCTGACGGACCAGTTCCGCAGCTCGAACGCCGCCGTGCTGACCGAGTACCGGGGTCTCACCGTGGCGCAGCTCAAGACGCTGCGTCGTTCGCTCGGTGAGAACGCCCAGTACGCCGTGGTGAAGAACACGCTGACCAAGATTGCGGCCAACGAGGCCGGGATCACTTCGCTGGACGACCAGTTCACTGGTCCGACGGCGGTTGCCTTCATCACCGGTGACCCGGTGGAGTCGGCGAAGGGTCTTCGTGACTTCGCCAAGGACAACCCCAACCTCATCATCAAGGGCGGTGTCCTTGATGGTAAGGCGCTGACCGCGGATGAGATCAAGAAGCTCGCGGACCTCGAGTCCCGCGAGGTTCTGCTCGCCAAGCTGGCGGGCGCCATGAAGGGCAAGCAGACTCAGGCTGCTCAGGTCTTCCAGGCGCTCCCGTCGAAGTTCGTCCGCACCGCGGAGGCGCTTCGTGCCAAGCAGGCCGAGCAGGGCGGTGCCGAGTAATTCGGCTCGCGCAATGATCGTCGCCTGACTGGGCGACGGTCGCAGCGGGCCGAACGTACGCCCGCCTACATGTAACTCCGGCACCTGCCGAATTAGTGGAAGGACGCCATCATGGCGAAGCTGTCCCAGGACGACCTGCTCGCGCAGTTCGAAGAGATGACCCTCATCGAGCTCTCCGAGTTCGTGAAGGCCTTCGAGGAGAAGTTCGACGTCACCGCCGCCGCTGCGGTCGCCGTCGCCGCCCCGGGTGCCCCCGGTGCCGCCGCTGAGGCCGTCGAGGAGCAGGACGAGTTCGACGTCATCCTCACCGGCGCCGGCGAGAAGAAGATCCAGGTCATCAAGGTCGTGCGTGAGCTGACCTCGCTGGGTCTGAAGGAGGCCAAGGACCTCGTCGACGGCACCCCGAAGCCGGTCCTCGAGAAGGTCGCCAAGGAGGCCGCCGAGAAGGCTGCCGAGTCCCTCAAGGCCGCCGGCGCTTCCGTCGAGGTCAAGTGACTCAAGGAGTCCGCTGACTCCTCCTGACTGCCCGTGCCGCACGGCACGGGCGTCAAACGACGAAGGGCGATCACCCATCCGGGTGGTCGCCCTTCGTCGTACCCGCGACGGCTGCCTTGCTCTTCCTGCGGCGACGAGTATGGTGATCATCGCCGTTGCCTCTAGGGGCCGGCCGTCCGGCGCCGGGAGGTGGCCGGGTGAGGGCACCGCGGCATTGTCCCGGCAGGGGGGCCTTGACGAACGGCACGAGGCGCGCAATTCTCAGGACGCGTCGTCACAACGGTCCGAATCCGAGGCATGGATCGTGGACGAAGAGGGCAGTAATGAAGAGCGCACCGCGCGCACCGGCTAGTCATAGGTGTTGAGAACAGCTGTTGAGAGCTACGTGGGTCTCTGAGAACCCCGACTGGACATCAGTGTGCCGTTTGGCTACACTGACCCTTTGCGCTGCCTGTTAGCTGCCTCCTGCCCGTCACCAGAGGCATGCCCACGCTTGAGCACCCATGACCGACCGTCTCTGACGTGGCCGTTTTCGGCCGAATCAGAAACAGACCGTCTCCGTGTCCAGCTTGGGACCGGTACGCGCGTAGTGAGTCCGAGCCCTCGGAAGGACCCCCTCTTGGCCGCCTCGCGCAACGCCTCGACCGCGAATACGAACAACGGTGCCAGCACCGCCCCGCTGCGCATCTCCTTTGCAAAGATCAAGGAGCCCCTCGAGGTTCCGAACCTCCTCGCGCTGCAGACCGAGAGCTTTGACTGGCTCCTCGGCAATGCCGCCTGGAAGGCTCGCGTCGAGGCTGCTCTGGACAGTGGACAAGACGTCCCCACCAAGTCCGGCCTGGAGGAAATCTTCGAGGAGATTTCACCGATCGAGGACTTCTCCGGGTCGATGTCGCTTACGTTCCGCGACCACCGCTTCGAGCCCCCGAAGAACTCGATCGACGAGTGCAAGGAGCGCGACTTCACGTTCGCCGCCCCGCTCTTCGTCACGGCCGAGTTCACCAACAACGAGACCGGCGAGATCAAGTCCCAGACGGTCTTCATGGGCGACTTCCCGCTCATGACCAACAAGGGCACCTTCGTCATCAACGGCACCGAGCGTGTCGTCGTGTCGCAGCTGGTCCGCTCGCCGGGTGTCTACTTCGACTCCTCCATCGACAAGACGTCCGACAAGGACATCTTCTCCGCCAAGATCATCCCCTCCCGGGGTGCCTGGCTCGAGATGGAGATCGACAAGCGCGACATGGTCGGTGTCCGCATCGACCGCAAGCGCAAGCAGTCCGTGACCGTCCTGCTCAAGGCTCTCGGTTGGACGACCGAGCAGATCCTGGAGGAGTTCGGCGAGTACGAGTCCATGCGCGCCACCCTGGAGAAGGACCACACCCAGGGCCAGGACGACGCGCTGCTCGACATCTACCGCAAGCTGCGTCCGGGAGAGCCCCCGACCCGCGAGGCCGCGCAGACGCTGCTGGAGAACCTCTACTTCAACCCGAAGCGCTACGACCTGGCGAAGGTCGGCCGCTACAAGGTGAACAAGAAGCTCGGCGCGAATGAGCCGCTGGACGCCGGCGTGCTCACCACCGACGACGTCATCGCCACCATCAAGTACCTGGTGAAGCTGCACGCCGGCGAGACCGAGACGGTCGGCGAGTCCGGTCGCTCGATCATGGTCGAGACCGACGACATCGACCACTTCGGCAATCGTCGTATCCGTAACGTCGGTGAGCTGATCCAGAACCAGGTCCGTACGGGTCTCGCCCGTATGGAGCGCGTCGTGCGCGAGCGCATGACCACCCAGGACGTCGAGGCGATCACGCCGCAGACCCTGATCAACATCCGGCCGGTCGTCGCCTCCATCAAGGAGTTCTTCGGCACCAGCCAGCTGTCCCAGTTCATGGACCAGAACAACCCGCTGTCGGGCCTGACGCACAAGCGTCGTCTCAACGCGCTGGGCCCGGGTGGTCTCTCCCGTGAGCGGGCCGGCTTCGAGGTCCGTGACGTGCACCCGTCGCACTACGGACGCATGTGCCCGATCGAGACGCCCGAAGGCCCGAACATCGGTCTGATCGGTTCGCTGGCCTCGTACGGCCGCATCAACGCGTTCGGCTTCATCGAGACGCCGTACCGCAAGGTCGTCGAGGGCCAGGTCACCGACGAGGTCGACTACCTGACCGCCGACGAGGAGGACCGCTTCGTCATCGCGCAGGCCAACGCGCCGCTGACCGATGAGCTCCGGTTCGTCGAGCCCCGCGTGCTGGTCCGCCGCCGTGGTGGCGAGGTCGACTACGTGCCCGGCACGGACGTCGACTACATGGACGTCTCGCCGCGCCAGATGGTGTCCGTCGCCACCGCGATGATCCCCTTCCTGGAGCACGACGACGCCAACCGTGCCCTCATGGGCGCGAACATGATGCGTCAGGCGGTGCCGCTGATCAAGTCGGAGGCCCCGCTCGTCGGCACCGGCATGGAGTACCGCTGCGCCACCGACGCCGGTGACGTGCTCAAGGCCGAGAAGGACGGTGTGGTCCAGGAGGTCTCCGCGGACTACATCACCGTGACCAACGACGACGGCACGTACACCACGTACCGCATCGCCAAGTTCATGCGCTCCAACCAGGGCACCTCGGTCAACCAGAAGGTTGTCGTCTCCGAGGGCGACCGGGTCGTCACCGACCAGGTTCTCGCCGACGGTCCGGCCACCGAGAACGGTGAGATGGCCCTCGGCAAGAACCTGCTCGTGGCGTTCATGCCGTGGGAGGGTCACAACTACGAGGACGCGATCATCCTGTCGCAGCGCCTCGTGCAGGACGACGTCCTCTCCTCGATCCACATCGAGGAGCACGAGGTCGACGCCCGTGACACCAAGCTCGGCCCGGAGGAGATCACCCGGGACATCCCGAACGTCTCCGAAGAGGTCCTCGCCGACCTCGACGAGCGCGGCATCATCCGTATCGGTGCCGAGGTCGTCGCCGGCGACATCCTCGTCGGCAAGGTCACGCCCAAGGGCGAGACCGAGCTGACCCCCGAGGAGCGCCTGCTCCGCGCGATCTTCGGTGAGAAGGCGCGCGAGGTGCGCGACACCTCGCTGAAGGTGCCGCACGGTGAGATCGGCAAGGTCATCGGCGTCCGCGTCTTCGACCGCGAAGAGGGCGACGAGCTGCCGCCGGGCGTGAACCAGCTGGTCCGCGTCTACGTCGCGCAGAAGCGCAAGATCACCGATGGTGACAAGCTCGCCGGCCGACACGGCAACAAGGGCGTCATCTCGAAGATCCTGCCGATCGAGGACATGCCGTTCCTGGAGGACGGCACCCCGGTCGACATCATCCTCAACCCGCTGGGTGTCCCGTCCCGAATGAACCCGGGGCAGGTCCTGGAGATCCACCTCGGCTGGCTCGCCAGCCGCGGCTGGGACGTCTCCGGTCTCGGTGAGGAGTGGGCCAAGCGCCTGCAGGCCATCGGCGCCGACCAGGTCGCCCCCGGCACCAACGTCGCCACCCCCGTCTTCGACGGTGCGCGCGAGGACGAGATCTCCGGTCTCTTCGAGGCCACGATCCCGAACCGCGACGGCGACCGGCTGGTCCAGCCCTCGGGCAAGGCCAACCTGTTCGACGGCCGCTCCGGTGAGCCGTTCCCCGAGCCGGTCTCGGTCGGCTACATGTACATCCTCAAGCTGCACCACCTCGTCGACGACAAGCTGCACGCTCGTTCGACGGGCCCGTACTCCATGATCACCCAGCAGCCGCTGGGTGGTAAGGCCCAGTTCGGTGGACAGCGCTTCGGTGAGATGGAGGTGTGGGCCCTTGAGGCTTATGGCGCCGCATACGCCCTCCAGGAACTGTTGACGATCAAGTCCGACGACGTGACCGGCCGCGTGAAGGTCTACGAGGCGATCGTCAAGGGCGAGAACATCCCCGAGCCCGGCATTCCCGAGTCCTTCAAGGTGCTCATCAAGGAAATGCAGTCGCTCTGCCTCAATGTGGAGGTGCTGTCCTCGGACGGCATGTCCATCGAGATGCGCGACACGGACGAGGACGTCTTCCGCGCGGCGGAGGAGCTCGGTATCGACCTGTCCCGGCGCGAGCCGAGCAGCGTCGAAGAGGTCTGACGGGTTGGCCGGCCGGATCCCCGTGATCCGGCCGGCTCTCCCCGGACCCGTTCAGACCATTGCTGAAGTGCCCCGATTTCTCGCGTGACGCGAGGGGGCTCGAACCCCCGAAAGAGGGATTGACGACAAGTGCTCGACGTCAACTTCTTCGACGAGCTGCGGATCGGCCTTGCCACCGCGGACGACATCCGGACCTGGTCCCACGGCGAAGTGAAGAAGCCGGAGACCATCAACTACCGCACGCTCAAGCCCGAAAAGGACGGACTCTTCTGCGAGAAGATCTTCGGTCCGACCCGGGACTGGGAGTGCTACTGCGGCAAGTACAAGCGTGTCCGCTTCAAGGGCATCATCTGTGAGCGCTGTGGCGTCGAGGTCACGCGCGCCAAGGTGCGCCGTGAGCGCATGGGCCACATCGAGCTTGCCGCTCCCGTCACCCACATCTGGTACTTCAAGGGCGTCCCGTCGCGCCTGGGCTACCTGCTGGACCTCGCGCCGAAGGACCTCGAGAAGGTCATCTACTTCGCCGCGTACATGATCACGTTCGTGGACGAGGAGCGCCGTACGCGCGACCTGCCCTCGCTGGAGGCGCACGTCTCCGTCGAGCGTCAGCAGGTCGAGAACCGTCGCGACTCCGACCTCGAGGCCCGTGCCAAGAAGCTCGAGACCGACCTGGCCGAGCTGGAGGCCGAGGGCGCCAAGGCCGACGTGCGCCGCAAGGTGCGCGAGGGTGCCGAGCGCGAGATGAAGCAGCTGCGCGACCGTGCGCAGCGCGAGATCGACCGCCTCGACGAGGTGTGGAGCCGCTTCAAGAACCTCAAGGTCCAGGACCTGGAGGGCGACGAGCTGCTCTACCGCGAGCTGCGTGACCGCTTCGGCACGTACTTCGACGGCTGCATGGGCGCCGCCGCTCTGCAGAAGCGCCTGGAGTCGTTCGACCTCAACGAGGAGGCCGAGCGCCTCCGCGAGATCATCCGTACCGGCAAGGGCCAGAAGAAGACCCGTGCGCTCAAGCGCCTCAAGGTCGTCTCCGCGTTCCTGCAGACCAGCAACAAGCCCAAGGGCATGGTGCTCGACTGCGTGCCGGTCATCCCGCCGGACCTGCGTCCGATGGTGCAGCTGGACGGTGGCCGCTTCGCGACCTCCGACCTGAACGACCTGTACCGCCGTGTGATCAACCGCAACAACCGCCTCAAGCGTCTCCTCGACCTCGGTGCCCCCGAGATCATCGTGAACAACGAGAAGCGGATGCTGCAGGAGGCCGTCGACGCGCTGTTCGACAACGGCCGCCGCGGTCGCCCGGTCACCGGTCCCGGCAACCGCCCGCTCAAGTCCCTCAGCGACATGCTGAAGGGCAAGCAGGGTCGATTCCGTCAGAACCTTCTCGGTAAGCGTGTGGACTACTCCGCGCGTTCCGTGATCGTCGTCGGCCCGCAGCTCAAGCTGCACCAGTGCGGTCTGCCGAAGGCCATGGCGCTGGAGCTCTTCAAGCCGTTCGTGATGAAGCGCCTGGTCGACCTGAACCACGCGCAGAACATCAAGTCGGCCAAGCGCATGGTCGAGCGTGGCCGTACCGTGGTGTACGACGTCCTCGAAGAGGTCATCGCCGAGCACCCGGTGCTGCTGAACCGTGCGCCGACGCTGCACCGCCTCGGCATCCAGGCCTTCGAGCCGCAGCTGGTCGAGGGCAAGGCCATTCAGATCCACCCGCTCGTCTGCACCGCGTTCAACGCGGACTTCGACGGTGACCAGATGGCCGTGCACCTGCCGCTCTCCGCGGAGGCGCAGGCCGAGGCCCGCATCCTGATGCTGTCCTCGAACAACATCCTGAAGCCGGCCGACGGTCGTCCCGTCACCATGCCGACCCAGGACATGGTGCTGGGCCTGTTCTTCCTCACCACGGACGAGGAGGAGCGCAAGGTCGTCGGCCAGGGCCGTTCCTTCGGTTCCACGGCCGAGGCGATCATGGCCTTCGACGCCCGCGAGCTGTCGCTCCAGACGAAGGTCGACATCCGCTTCCCGGTGGGCACCATCCCGCCGCGCGGCTGGGTGCCGCCGGTCGCCGAGGAGGGCGAGCAGGAGTACCAGCAGGGCGACACGTTCCGGCTGCGTACGTCCCTGGGCCGCGCGCTCTTCAACGAGCTGCTGCCCGAGGACTACCCGTTCGTCGACTACTCGGTCGGCAAGAAGCAGCTCTCCGAGATCGTCAACGACCTCGCCGAGCGCTACCCCAAGGTCATCGTGGCGGCGACGCTCGACAACCTGAAGGCGGCGGGCTTCTACTGGGCGACCCGTTCCGGTGTCACCGTGGCCATCTCCGACGTCGTGGTCCCCGAGGCCAAGAAGGCGATCGTCGCGGGCTACGAGGCGCAGGACGAGAAGGTCCAGAAGCAGTACGAGCGCGGTCTGATCACCAAGGACGAGCGCACGCAGGAGCTCATCGCGATCTGGACCAAGGCGACCAACGAGGTTGCCGAGGCGATGAACGCGAACTTCCCCAAGACGAACCCCATCTTCATGATGGTTGACTCGGGTGCCCGAGGAAACATGATGCAGATGCGTCAGATCGCCGGTATGCGTGGTCTGGTGTCCAACGCCAAGAACGAGACGATCCCGCGTCCCATCAAGGCGTCCTTCCGTGAGGGCCTCACCGTTCTGGAGTACTTCATCTCCACGCACGGTGCCCGTAAGGGTCTGGCGGACACCGCCCTGCGTACCGCCGACTCGGGTTACCTGACCCGTCGTCTGGTGGACGTCTCGCAGGACGTGATCATTCGCGAGGAGGACTGCGGCACCGACCGTGGCCTCAAGCTGAAGATCGCCGTCAAGGGCGCGGACGGTGTGCTCCGCAAGACGGAGGACGTCGAGACCTCGGTCTACGCCCGGATGCTCGCCGAGGACGTCGTCGTCGACGGCAAGGTCATCGCGCCTGCCAACGTCGACCTCGGTGACGTCCTGATCGACGCCCTGGTGGGCGCCGGCGTCGAGGAGGTCAAGACCCGTTCGGTCCTGACCTGTGAGTCCGCGGTCGGCACCTGTGCCTTCTGCTACGGACGCTCGCTCGCCACCGGCAAGCTGGTCGACATCGGTGAGGCGGTCGGCATCATCGCCGCCCAGTCCATCGGTGAGCCCGGTACCCAGCTGACGATGCGTACCTTCCACACCGGTGGTGTGGCCGGTGACGACATCACCCAGGGTCTGCCCCGAGTCGTCGAGCTCTTCGAAGCCCGTACGCCCAAGGGTGTCGCCCCGATCTCGGAGGCGGCCGGCCGCATCCGTATCGAGGAGACCGAGAAGACCAAGAAGATCGTCGTCACCCCGGACGACGGCAGCGACGAGACGCCGTTCCCGATCTCGAAGCGTGCCCGTCTGCTGGTGGGCGAGGGCGACCACGTCGAGGTGGGCCAGAAGCTCACCGTGGGTGCCACCAACCCGCACGACGTGCTGCGGATCCTCGGTCAGCGCGCGGTCCAGGTCCACCTGGTCGGCGAGGTCCAGAAGGTCTACAACTCGCAGGGTGTGTCGATCCACGACAAGCACATCGAGATCATCATCCGGCAGATGCTGCGCCGTGTGACGATCATCGAGTCCGGCGACGCGGAGCTGCTGCCGGGCGAGCTCGTCGAGCGCTCGAAGTTCGAGACCGAGAACCGTCGTGTGGTCACCGAGGGCGGTCACCCCGCCTCCGGCCGTCCGCAGCTGATGGGTATCACCAAGGCCTCGCTCGCCACCGAGTCGTGGCTGTCGGCGGCGTCCTTCCAGGAGACGACCAGGGTTCTGACCGACGCGGCGATCAACGCCAAGTCGGACTCCCTGATCGGCCTCAAGGAGAACGTCATCATCGGTAAGCTCATCCCGGCCGGTACGGGTCTGTCCCGCTACCGCAACATCCGGGTCGAGCCGACCGAGGAGGCCAAGGCCGCGATGTACTCGGCCGTCGGCTACGACGACATCGACTACTCGCCGTTCGGCACCGGCTCCGGCCAGGCCGTTCCGCTGGAGGACTACGACTACGGTCCGTACAACCAGTAAGCGAGTCGCTTGATTGATCGGAGGGCGGTCATCCCGTTGCGTACGGGGTGGCCGCCCTTCGGTGTGTCGCGATGCTCTCCGGAGTGTGGTATCTCACGGCCGCGGCGCGTTCCGCACGCCGGCCGGGGTCCGGGGCGGCGCGCGAGCGGGGCCGTGGGCGCCCTGTACGGGCCGTGGGCGCCCTGTACGGGGCCGTACGGGGTTTCCGGAGGGCCCGGGTACAGGTGGGGACAAGCCAAGTGCCCGTGGCGGCGCGTACCGGTGGACAGTATTTGTTTTGACCGGAGTCGACGAGGTAGGTACGCTCAGACCTTGTGCCTGGGGTGTGTCTGGGCTCGTGTGCGTGTCCTCAACCGCATGGCGAGTCCGTCAGTGGCCACCGTGATCTGCGCTCTTTCTGTCTTGCGGCAGGAGCCTGCAGCATTCGACACACCCGACCGCGTGGGTCGGTGACGTTCCAGGTTAGTTTCACGAACGGCACACAGAAACCGGAGAAGTAGTGCCTACGATCCAGCAGCTGGTCCGGAAGGGCCGGCAGGACAAGGTCGAGAAGAACAAGACGCCCGCACTCGAGGGTTCGCCCCAGCGCCGCGGCGTCTGCACGCGTGTGTTCACGACTACCCCGAAGAAGCCGAACTCGGCACTCCGTAAGGTCGCGCGTGTGCGTCTGACCTCCGGTATCGAGGTCACGGCCTACATCCCGGGTGAGGGACACAACCTGCAGGAGCACTCCATTGTGCTCGTGCGTGGTGGCCGTGTGAAGGACCTGCCGGGTGTTCGTTACAAGATCATCCGCGGCTCGCTCGACACCCAGGGTGTCAAGAACCGCAAGCAGGCCCGCAGCCGCTACGGCGCCAAGAAGGAGAAGTAAGAATGCCTCGTAAGGGCCCCGCCCCGAAGCGCCCGGTCATCATCGACCCGGTCTACGGTTCTCCTCTTGTCACCTCGCTGATCAACAAGATCCTGCTCAACGGCAAGCGTTCCACTGCCGAGCGGATCGTGTACGGCGCCATGGAAGGCCTCCGCGAGAAGACCGGCAACGACCCGGTCATCACGCTGAAGCGCGCGCTTGAGAACGTCAAGCCCTCGCTCGAGGTCAAGTCCCGCCGTGTCGGTGGCGCCACCTACCAGGTGCCGATCGAGGTCAAGCCCGGTCGCGCCTCCACCCTCGCGCTGCGCTGGCTCGTGGGTTACTCCCGCGCCCGCCGCGAGAAGACCATGACCGAGCGCCTCATGAACGAGCTGCTCGACGCCTCCAACGGTCTTGGCGCTGCCGTCAAGAAGCGCGAGGACACCCACAAGATGGCCGAGTCCAACAAGGCCTTCGCGCACTACCGCTGGTAGTCGCTACCCACATCGAGACCGAGAGAAGACTGAGCCATATGGCCACCACTTCGCTTGACCTGGCCAAGGTCCGCAACATCGGGATCATGGCCCACATCGACGCGGGGAAGACGACCACCACCGAGCGGATCCTGTTCTACACCGGCGTCAGCTACAAGATCGGTGAGACGCACGAAGGCTCCGCCACGATGGACTGGATGGAGCAGGAGCAGGAGCGCGGCATCACGATCACGTCCGCCGCGACGACCTGTCACTGGCCGCTCAATGATGTTGACCACACCATCAACATCATCGACACCCCCGGTCACGTCGACTTCACCGTCGAGGTGGAGCGTTCGCTCCGCGTCCTCGACGGCGCCGTCACCGTGTTCGACGGTGTGGCGGGCGTCGAGCCGCAGTCCGAGACCGTCTGGCGACAGGCGGACCGCTACGGCGTGCCCCGCATCTGCTTCGTCAACAAGCTCGACCGCACCGGCGCCGATTTCCTTCGCTGCGTCGGCATGATCGTGGACCGCCTCGGTGCGGTTCCGCTGGTCATGCAGCTCCCCATCGGTGCCGAAGCCGACTTCAAGGGCGTCGTCGACCTCGTGTCGATGAAGGCCTTCGTCTGGTCGGACGACGCGCCCAAGGGCGAGATGTACGACACGGTCGAGATCCCCGAGACCCACGTCGAGGCGGCTGATGAGTGGCGCGCGAAGCTGCTCGAGGCCGTCTCCGAGAACGACGACCAGATGATGGAGCTGTACCTGGAGGGCGTCGAGCCCACCGAGGAGCAGCTGCACGAGGCGATCCGTCGGATCACCCTCGCATCGAAGGGCAGTGCCGACTCGGTCACCGTCACCCCGGTGTTCTGTGGCACGGCGTTCAAGAACAAGGGCGTCCAGCCCCTGCTCGACGCGGTCGTCCGCTACCTGCCCTCCCCCCTGGACGTCGAGGCCATCGAGGGCCACGACGTCAAGGACCCCGAGGTCGTCATCAAGCGCAAGCCCTCGGACGACGAGCCGTTCTCCGGCCTGGCGTTCAAGATCGCGAGCGACCCGCACCTCGGCAAGCTCACCTTCGTCCGGATCTACTCCGGTCGCCTCGAGGCCGGCACCGCGGTGCTGAACTCGGTCAAGGGCAAGAAGGAGCGCATCGGCAAGATCTACCGCATGCACGCGAACAAGCGTGAGGAGATCGCGTCGGTGGGCGCCGGCGACATCATCGCCGTCATGGGCCTGAAGCAGACCACCACCGGTGAGACGCTGTGTGACGACAAGAACCCGGTCATCCTGGAGTCCATGGACTTCCCGGCGCCGGTCATTCAGGTCGCCATCGAGCCCAAGTCCAAGGGTGACCAGGAGAAGCTGGGTGTCGCCATCCAGCGCCTCTCCGAGGAGGACCCGTCCTTCCAGGTGCACTCCGACGAGGAGACCGGCCAGACCATCATCGGTGGTATGGGCGAGCTTCACCTCGAGGTGCTCGTCGACCGCATGAAGCGCGAGTTCCGCGTCGAGGCGAACGTCGGCAAGCCGCAGGTCGCGTACCGCGAGACGATCCGCAAGGCCGTCGAGCGCATCGACTACACGCACAAGAAGCAGACTGGTGGTACCGGCCAGTTCGCGAAGGTGCAGATCGCCCTTGAGCCCCTCGAGGGTGGCGACGCGTCCTACGAGTTCGTCAACAAGGTCACCGGTGGCCGTATCCCCCGTGAGTACATCCCTTCGGTGGACGCGGGTGCGCAGGAAGCCATGCAGTTCGGCATCCTGGCCGGCTACGAGATGGTGGGCGTCCGCGTCACCCTTCTCGACGGTGGCTACCACGAGGTCGACTCCTCCGAGCTCGCCTTCAAGATCGCCGGTTCGCAGGCGTTCAAGGAGGGTGCTCGCAAGGCGTCCCCCGTGCTCCTGGAGCCGATGATGGCCGTCGAGGTCACCACGCCCGAGGACTACATGGGCGATGTCATCGGCGACCTCAACTCCCGCCGTGGCCAGATCCAGGCCATGGAGGAGCGCAGCGGCGCTCGCGTCGTGAAGGGCCTCGTGCCCCTCTCGGAGATGTTCGGCTACGTCGGAGACCTCCGCAGCAAGACCTCGGGTCGCGCAAGCTACTCGATGCAGTTCGACTCCTACGCCGAGGTTCCGCGGAACGTCGCCGAGGAGATCATCGCGAAGGCCAAGGGCGAGTAACTCTCCCGAGCTCACGCTTTAGGCTTGTCACCGGAGCCTGGTGGGGCATTCGTCGCGGAGCGCAAGCAACGCGGTGAATGCCCCCGGCTCCGGCATCCCAGCAAAGATCACCTGGCGCCGATGAAGCAAGGCGTACAGAACCACTCCACAGGAGGACCCAGTGGCGAAGGCGAAGTTCGAGCGGACTAAGCCGCACGTCAACATCGGCACCATCGGTCACATCGACCACGGTAAGACGACCCTCACGGCCGCCATTACCAAGGTGCTGCACGACGCGTACCCGGACCTGAACGAGGCCTCGGCCTTCGACCAGATCGACAAGGCTCCCGAGGAGCGCCAGCGCGGTATCACGATCTCGATCGCGCACGTCGAGTACCAGACGGAGTCGCGTCACTACGCGCACGTCGACTGCCCGGGTCACGCGGACTACATCAAGAACATGATCACGGGTGCGGCGCAGATGGACGGCGCCATCCTCGTGGTCGCCGCCACCGACGGCCCGATGCCGCAGACCAAGGAGCACGTGCTCCTGGCCCGCCAGGTCGGCGTTCCGTACATCGTCGTCGCCCTGAACAAGGCCGACATGGTGGACGACGAGGAGATCCTGGAGCTCGTCGAGCTCGAGGTCCGTGAGCTCCTCTCCGAGTACGAGTTCCCGGGCGACGACCTGCCGGTCGTCAAGGTCTCGGCGCTCAAGGCGCTTGAGGGCGACAAGGAGTGGGGCCAGACCGTCCTCGACCTGATGAAGGCCGTCGACGAGAACATCCCGCAGCCCGAGCGTGACGTCGACAAGCCGTTCCTGATGCCGATCGAGGACGTCTTCACGATCACCGGTCGTGGCACCGTCGTCACCGGTCGTATCGAGCGTGGTGTCCTCAAGGTCAACGAGACCGTCGACATCGTCGGTATCAAGCAGGAGAAGACCACCACCACGGTCACCGGCATCGAGATGTTCCGCAAGCTGCTCGACGAGGGCCAGGCCGGTGAGAACGTCGGTCTGCTCCTCCGTGGCATCAAGCGCGAGGACGTCGAGCGCGGCCAGGTCATCATCAAGCCCGGTTCGGTTACGCCGCACACCGAGTTCGAGGCCCAGGCCTACATCCTGTCGAAGGACGAGGGTGGCCGTCACACCCCCTTCTTCAACAACTACCGCCCGCAGTTCTACTTCCGTACCACGGACGTGACGGGCGTTGTGACCCTTCCCGAGGGCACCGAGATGGTCATGCCGGGCGACAACACCGTCATGAACGTCTCGCTGATCCAGCCCGTCGCCATGGAAGAGGGCCTGAAGTTCGCCATCCGTGAGGGTGGCCGGACCGTGGGCGCCGGCCAGGTCACCAAGATCGTCAAGTAATTACCTGACTGTCTGACCTGGTTGCTCCGCACAGAGCACCGAGAAGGGCCCCGGCCCGCCGCGCGAGCGGTGGACCGGGGTCCTTCGGCGTTGTCCGACGTCATGCGGGTCCCGGGTCAGCCCACGGCGTCCCGCCGGGGTGCGGGGCCCGGGGGCGTGTCCGGACGCCGGGTTCGGCCCGTGGTGCGGTTGCCACTACCGAGCGGCAGTGGCAACCGCACCAGCAGACGGAAGTGTCCCGGTGACGGCCGCTCGGCGGTCACGGTTCCGCCGAGTGCGGCGGCGCGGGCGGCGAGGCTGGTGAGGCCGGTTCCCGGAGCGGCCGTACCGGGGGAGTCGGGGGCGTCGTTGCCTACGGAGAATTCGACGGACCGGTCGGTGGCCGCCTTGTGGACGATGCTCAGGGAGATCGAGCAGTGGGCGGCGCGGGAGTGATGCAGGACATTGGCGACGGCCTCCCGCGCGACCACGGCGAGACAGTGGTCGACGGCCCGGGGCAGATCATCGGCGGTGAACGGCGCGATGTCGCTGCGCACGGTGATCCCGGCGGTGGCGAGGACCTGCGCCGCCTGGGCGAGCTCCGTGGCCAGCGACAGGGTGACGTTGTCGCGGGAGACGGCTCGGACCTCGGCGAGGGTGCGGCGCGCGATGGCGGCGATCTCGTCGAGGACGGCGGCGGACTCCTCGTCCTCCGTGCCCAGGGAGGCGCGGTTCGCGATCAGGGTGAGCGCCGAGCCGATGACGTCGTGCAGGTCGCCGGCGATCCGGTCGCGTTCGGTCTGTACGGCCGCGTGGGCGGCGTGGTTCTGAGCGGCGTGCAGCCGGGCGACGAACAGGGCGAGCTGGGCGATGCCGTAGACACTGCCCGCTGTGGTCAGGGTGGCGAGCAGGACGCCGAGGCCGCTGCGGTTCTCGAACTCGAGACCGCTGACCAGGAGCGGCCCGCTGGCACAGACCGCCACCGCGACGAGCACGGAAGCGGGGCGTGGAACGGTCAGCAGGACGGCCCCGGCCAGGAACCCCAGCAGGCTCAGCCAGGGCAGCTTGAGCAGCAGCACCGGTCCGTAGGTGAGCAGGGCCTGGAGGACCAGGAGGGCCCATCGGAAGCGGTAGCGCAGACGGTACGGCGGGGGCGCGTACTGCCCGAGGAGCACGGCGGGCAGGAGGATCAGCAGGATCAGCGCGGTCACGGCCGACCGGCGGCTCAGCGGAAGCGTGACCAGGTCCAGAGCGAGCAGCGCGACGGTCCCGCCGACCAGGAGAACGAGCGCGGGGCCGGCGGTGAGGGCGTGGCGAGAGATGGGGCGACGGAAACGGAGCATCGACTTCCACGACTTGGGAGGGGTGCGGAGGTTGTACGACCGGCTGGTGACCGATGCCGGGAAATCCATTCTGTTGAGGTGGGTCATCCCCGCGCGGAGGGCCGCGTGGCGCATGGCCCTCCGCCGACGGCTGTTCAGGGGCCGGGTTCGCCGTGGCGGCCGACGGCGGGAAAGGGGCTGTCGTACGCACCCCGGGGCTGATCGCTCCCTGCCGGCGCCCCGTAGCGGCTGACGTCGGGTCGGGCCGGGGTCCGTCATGGCCTGTGGTGATCCGAATGTGAAGCCGTATTCGTGACGTGGTCACTTCACTACCCGTGGTGCGGAGATTTGACTCGTCGGCGTTGTGATCGTCGGACGAGGGAGTCACCTCCGGTGAAAATCGAGTGGAACACGGAAAGAGCCCCGAATGTGGCCAGGAAGAGACGGGTCCTGCCTCGGATCGCCCTGACCTTGGCGGGCCTGCTGATCGCGGAGGTGGCCGTCACTGTGGCCACGACCGGCGAGGCCGTCAGCCTGCCTGTCGGCAGGGGGGAGGCACTGTCCCGTACCACCCCCGCGCCCGCGAAGAAGGTCACCGAGGCCGCCGACGTGAACGCGGCGCGGGTCGCGGCCCGGCTCTCGGGCAACCGGGTGGAGGTCCTGTCCGAGCGGACCGAGACCTCGACCACGTACGCGGAGCCGGACGGAAGCCTGTCGGCCGAGTTGTTCCAGGCACCGGTACGCATACGTGAGAGCGACGGCGCGTGGGCCGACATCGACACCGAGCTGGAGCGGGTCGGCCGGGACTATGAGCCCCGTACGGCACTCGCCGACATCACGGTGTCCGGCGGAGGGACCACCGGGCCAGGCCTGCTGGCCTCCGTCGAGCGTGGCGCGAAGTCGTTCGGCATGGGCTGGCAGGAGGCGCTGCCCAAGGCCGAGGTCGACGGCGACATCGCTTCCTACGACCTGGGCGGCAGCCAGACTCTGACGGTGCGTGCGCTGGCCGACGGGTTCGAGCAGAACGTCGTGCTCGACAAGGCACCGGAGCAGCCCCCCGTCTACCGGATTCCGTTGCGGCTGAAGGGCCTTGTGCTGTTCAGGGACGACGAGACCGGACGGTTGCTTCTCAAGGACGCGGCGGGAAAGCTGACCGCCGAAGCTCCGGCGCCGGTGATGTGGGACTCGTCCACCGATCCCGTGTCCGGGGAGTCCCGGCATCTCGCCCAGGTGGACACCAGTATCGAGACGGCGAAGGACGGCGCGCAGACCCTGGTGCTCAAGCCCGACCCGGAGTACTTCCGGACGTCCGGGCTCACCTACCCCGTGACCGTCGACCCGACCTCGACACTGGCGGCGTCCACCGACACCTGGGTGGCGACCAACTACCCCGACTCGCAGTCGTCGTCCAAGGAGCTGAAGTCCGGGACGTACGACGCGGGTTCGACGAAGGCGCGGTCGTACCTGAAGTTCGACGCCGCCAAGTTCGTTGGGCAGAAGATCCTTTCGGCGAACCTGTCGCTGTATTCGTACTGGTCCGCGACCTGCGCCACCAATGGCTCCGGTACGCAGATACGCCGGGTCACCTCGTCGTGGACGAACTCCGGACTGACCTGGGGAGCCCAGCCGTCCACCACCGAGACCGGGGCGGTCATCAGCACCAAGGCGCTCGGATTCTCGTCGGCCTGCCCGGCGGGCACCGTCAATTTCAATGTCGCGGGCATCGTGCAGGCGTGGGCGGACGGGGCAGCCAACTACGGCGTGCAGGTGCGTGGTGTCACCGAGACGGACTCCTCCACCTGGCGCCGCTACCGCTCATCCAAGTACGCCGCCGGTGACAACGCGGTGGAACCGCACCTCACCGTGAAGTACAACTCGTACCCCGCGAAGCCGACGGCGGTGGCCATCGCGCCGTCGCAGGTGAACGCCTACAACGGCAAGCGGTACGTCACCTCCCTCACCCCGCAGCTCTCGGCCAAGGTGACCGACGCGGACGGCGACACGGTCAAGGCGCAGTTCGAGATCACGCCGGACCCCCAGTACACCGACGGGGCCGGTTACGCGTACACCGCCACGAGTGCCGGTGTCGCCTCCGGCGGAACCGCGAAGATCACGGTCCCGACGGCGAACGCCTTCCCGTCCGGCTCGCACCTGCGCTACCGGGTGCGGGGCTACGACGGCTCGTTGTACGGGGCGTGGACGGGCTACACCACCTTCGTGCTGAACACGGCGAAGCCCACCGCGCCCGGCGTCAGTTGTGTCCCGTACACCAAGGACACCTGGACGGAGAAGAACGCCGACGGTGCCCAGTGCACCTTCTCCACCACCTCCACCGACGGCCAGGGGTATCTGTACGGTCTGAACGACCCGGCCACCCCGAAGCGGATCGACGACACGGTCAAGGGCAGCGGCGGCATTCCGCTGACCGTCACCCTCAAGCCGGGCGACGGCTGGCACACCCTGTACGCGCGGACGATCGACTCGGGCGGCAATCTGTCCAACGCCACCACCGCGTACGAGTTCGGCGTCGGCGACGGCGCTGCCCTTCTGACGCCTCGTGACGGCGACCGGCCGGCCCGGCGGCTGAGCCTCGGCGCGAAGGGCAAGCCCACCTACACCGGTGTCACGTACCAGTACCGACGGGGAGAGACGGACACCTGGGCCAACGTTCCCTCCGCCGCCGTCACCAAGGACGCCGACGGATCGAAGGTGACCGGCTGGCCTTTGGCCACCACGGCCGGCAGCCCGCCGAAGCTGACCTGGAACATCACCGACAGCCTCGCCGAGGACGGCCCGGTCGACGTCCGGGCCGCCTTCACGGACGGCTCGGTGACCCGCTACTCCCCGGTGGCGACCGTGACGGTCGACCGCAACGCGGGGACCGCGCCCAGCGAGTCGGTGGGTCCCGGCACGGTGAACCTGCTGACCGGCGACCTCACCCTCTCCGAGACCGACGCCTCCGCCTACGACCTGTCCGTCACGCGCACCGCCTCCTCGCGGAAGCCCGATGCCGGGGCGAAGCAGAGCGGGCAGTTCCCGATCTACGGCAAGGAGTGGAGCGCGGGCACGGTCGCGGAGCTGACCGAGTCCGACTGGTCGTACCTCAAGCAGTCCACCACGACCTCGGTTGCCCTGGTGGACGTCGACGGCGAGGAGTTGGGCTTCACCAAGCTCAGCAACGGCGGCTGGAAGCCGGAGCCCGGTGCCGACGAGTTCACCCTGACCGGTTCGCTGACCGGGTCGTTCACGCTGAAGGACACCGAAGGCACGGTCACGGTCTTCACCAAGTCGTCGGGCGCCACCACCTGGCAGGTCGCCTCCTCCGCCCTGGACGGCCTCGCCAACTCCACCACCACCGTGGTCTCCGAGACGCTGACCGTGGGAACGGACAAGCTGGTCCGACCCACCCGCGTCATCGCACCCACCTCGGCCGTGTCCGCGAGCACCTGCACGGCCACGCCGTCCACCAAGGGCTGCCGCTCGCTGGAGTTCGTCTACGCGACGTCCACCACCGCCACAGGGAGCACGCTGGGCGACTTCAAGGACCAGCTGCGTGAGATCCGGCTCTGGGCCACGGCGCCGGGCGCGTCGGCTGCCACCGCGAAGGCCGTGCAGACGTTCGCCTACGACAGTGCGGGCCGGCTGCGGCAGGCCTGGCACCCGCAGATCTCGCCCGCTCTGAAGACGGAATACGCGTACGACGACGCGGGCCGGATCACCCAGGTGACGCCGCCGGGCGAGCTGCCGTGGACCATGACGTACGGCAAGGCGGGCAACGCCGCGACCGCCGGTGACGGCATGCTCCTGAAGGTGTCGCGTGCCGCCCTCAAGCCGGGCACGACCGCCACGCCCGAGGGCACGGCGACCACGAGCCTCGTCTACGACGTGCCGCTGAGCGGTACCAAGGCCCCGTACGCACTGGGTACCTCGGACACCGCGGCCTGGGGCCAGGGCGCGGCGCCGACCGACGCGACCGCCGTCTTCCCCGCCGACGCCGTCCCCGCCTCCCACGCGGGTTCGGGGCTCGGCGCGGGTGACTACAAGCGGGCCACCGTCACCTACACCGACGCCTCCGGCCGCCAGGTCAACACCGCGCAGCCCGGCGGGCATCTGTCCGCCACCGATTACGACCAGTACGGCAACACCGTGCGCGAGCTGACAGCCCGCAACCGGGAGATCGCCGTGGGCAGGACAGCGGCGGCGAAGGAGACCCTGGCCGGCCTCGGCCTCGACGGACTGTCCTCGGCGGCGCGCGCCGAACTGCTCGCCACCCGCACCGTCTACGACGACAAGGGCACCAAGGAATTGGAGGAGTTCGGCCCGGCCCGCCGCGTCGACCTGACCACGTCCGTCACCGCCGGGTCGACCACGCTTCCGGCAGGTGAGTCCGTGGTGGCCCGCACCTGGACGAAGAACACCTACGACGAGGGCCGTCCCACCGACGGAACGGCGACGGTGGAGAACCAGATCACCAAGGTCGTCACCGGAGCCCAGCTCCTGGACTTCCCGGCGATCCACGCCGAGCAGCGGGTGACCCAGACGGTCTACGACTGGGTCAAGGGCCTGCCGACGAAGACGATCAACGATCCGTCCGGCCTCGCCCTGACCGCCACCAAGGAGTACGACACCCAGGGCCGTATCACCAAGGAACTGCTGCCCGGTGCCACCGGCACCGACGCTGCCACGCGCGTCACGACGTACTGGTCGGCGACCGGCACCGGAGCCTGCGCGGGGCGCCCCGAGTGGGCGGACCTGGTCTGCTCCACCGGACCCGCCGGCGCAGTCACGGGAGGCGGCAGCAACCCGAGCGGCCTGCCGGTGACCATCACCGAGTACGGTTGGCACGGGACGCCTGCCAAGGCGACCGAGACCGCGAACGGCGTCACCCGCACCACGACGACCAGCTACGACGAGGCCGGTCGTGTCGTCGGGACGGCGACGACCGGCGGCGTCGGGGCGGCGGTTCCGGACGCCACGACCGAGTACGACCCGGACACTGGCCAGGCGGTCCGCACGGTCTCCACGACCGGCGGCACGATCACCAAGGCGTTCGACAAGCTGGGCCGTGAGGTGTCCTACACGGACGCGGACGGCGGGGTGACCAGCACCGCGTACGACCTGCTCGGCCGCCGGACGAAGGTCACGGACTCCGTCCCCTCGACGGTGACGTACACCTACGACCACAGCGCCGAGCCCCGCGGCCTGGCCACGAAGACGGTGGACTCGGTGGCGGGCGCCTTCACGACCGCGTACGACGCGGACGGCGGGGTAGCCACCGAGCGGCTGCCCGGCGGCTACACCCTCACCGTCGACCAGGACACCACCGGCACCACGGTGGGCCGCACCTACACGCGGGACAGCGACGGTGTGCTGGTGGCCTCGGACATGGTCTCCGAGTCCGTCCACGGACAGGCCACATCGCACACCGGCTGGTCGGCGCAGGAGTACGGGTACGACAAGGTGGGACGGCTGACGTCGGTCGACGACACCGTGGGCGATGTGTGCACGCGCCGCGCCTACACCTTCGACAAGCGCACCAACCGCACCCGGCTGACGTCGTCGGCCGCGGCGGAGGGCGCCGACTGCACGGGCACGGGCACGGTCACGACGACGTCGCACGCCTACGACAGCGGCGACCGGCTCGTGGACGCGGGGTACGCGTACGACGCGTTCGGCCGTACCACGACTCTGCCGGGCTCGTCCTTCGCGTACTACGCCAACGACCTGGTCCACACCCAGACTACGGACGATCAGCGCCAGGCCTGGACGCTGGACGCGGATCATCGTTTCCGGTCCTTCACCGTCGAGACGGACATCGACGGCACCTGGACCCGGTCGGCATCCAAGCTCAACCACTATGACGGCGACGGGGACAACCCACGCTGGATCGTCGAGGACACCACCAGCGGCACCGTCAGCCGCCACGTCGAATCCGCCGGCGGCGACCTTGCCGCCACTACCGACGCCACCGGAGAGGTGGTCCTCCAACTGGCCACCATCCACGGCGACATCGCCCTCCAGCTTCCGCTGGATCCCGGCGAATCCCCCGTCGCGCTCGACAACGACGAATACGGCAACCCGAGAACCGGCCAGGCACCCACCCGCTACAACTGGCTCGGCGCCAAACAGCGCTCCACCGAGACCCTCACCGGCCTCACCCTCATGGGCGTCCGCCTCTACAACCCCGACACCGGCCGATTCCTTTCGACCGACCCTGTCTACGGTGGCGGAGACAACGCTTATGCCTACCCGGGCGACCCGATCAACCAGTTCGACCTCGACGGCAAAAGTTGGTGGAGCAAGGCCAAGCGAGTGGCCAAGAAAGCCGGACGGATCGCCTGGAAGTACAAGTGGGACATCGGACTCACCGCCGCCGGATTCATCCCGGGTGTCGGCGCCGTGGCATGGGGTGTACGGGCGTACCGCACCTATCGCACTGTCCGAACGATAAACAGGGCCAGGCACGCAGCGTCAAAGGTTCGCTCCATCAGTCGCTACACGCGCGCCGGTAAACACAGGGCACCGCGAATCAACGGCCGTTCTACCAGGGGCTGCTTCGCTTACGGTGCAGGACTCTGGGGCGCCGGCGCTACATTGGGCTATGCAGCTCGAGGAAAGAGCATAAACGGAGACGTGGTGGGCGGAGCCACGGTGATGGGAGCGGGATGGCATATTGGCCGCTACGCTCGCCGAGGCCACTGCTAGTGCCGTGACCGGCAATATGCCCCGTAAAGAGCGTCGCCCAGTGTGTGCGATCGCAAGGCGGCCGGAAGTCCTTGAATGGGGTCTCCCCTGCTCGAACGTTGTTGAGAGCTTAGGGAAGGAGCTACCAGGGCTTTTGGCCAACGCGGAAGGGGCCCCTGGCCCTCAAGGCCTTGGGGGAGTGCGTGCTGGGTGGCGCGACGGGGTAAACGTTGCCGGGAGGGGCACTAGCCCGCCGCACCCGTAACCGCCAATCCGAGCGGAGACAGGTGACTGGGTGGCACACCGATGCGCCACCCGGTCACCGGAACTCTGTGCCAGGCAGTGAAGGAAGGATTTGAGGAAAGCGTGGGCAACGACGACAGGAACATGAAAAATCGAGTGGCTTTCTGCCTGGCGTACATATGGATGCTACTCGTCGGGGCTGCCGGCGCGACGGCGACACAGTCAGGAGGCTTCGTCGATCATCTTTGGGGGTATGTTTCACGCACCTCGACCATCATTGTTTCGATAGTTGTACTTCTTTACGCCGCCCTGGCTCCAGTGGTGGGACCTGTATTCATCTCGCTGGGCGCGAGCGTGAGACCTACCGGAAAATGGTCCCGCTTTACAGCTGGAATTTATATTCTGGGACTAACTGGTCTTTGCGTCCTTGGATCCGGTCTCCTGCAGGGGAACGGAGACATGATCAGCAGGGTCGGAGCCGTTGGTCTTTTTTTCGTCACACCTGGATGCTTGGTTGTGGCCGTATTGACTGCCGCCTACTGTGCATGGTCCCCGGTGGTCTGGCCGACTGGCGCATTCATTCGCTGGTTGACCGCAAGATCGCACGGGCGGCATGCCAGGCCTCGCGGCCCTGAAAAGAGTTCTCAGTAGTCACTCACCAGAGCGAGTCAGGATTCCGTCTGCCGTCGCTACACGGGATATCGCGGGCCAAGCGGTACGTGTACCTGAGCCTGTGGAGAAACCATGGGTGACCTTGTCGAGCTGTTACTCCGTGTGCAGAAGGGGCTTGCCCGAGTGACGCCCAGCACCATCGCCGTCGGACGCCCGTCCTTGCCGACCTGGAGCGCGGGCCCGTCCTTCGCTTACTACGCCGCGTTCGTCGGAACACACCCCAACCCCGGTCCTGCGCCACACCGGTTGACAATTCGCGATCACAAACGAAAGCGGCGAGGGCTGCAAGAATGCAGGAAATCCCATACCCGAGGTTCGTCCTTGACAGGGCTGCCAGTTCAGCACTTCGCTTGTGGATGCCATCGGTCGGCGTATTCGCGACATCGATCACGACGAACCGTGGTGCCCTGGAATGGATCGGAAAGATACCTCTCTGGAATCTTGCCTTGATCTTGGTATTTGTGATTCACCCAATGTTTCAGGCGGGAAATCCGCTGCGTGCCGAGGCGGCGAGAGCAGGGAAACTCACTCGCACGAGGCGTCTGGGCGTGCTCGTCGCCCTTGCCGCAGTAAACGTCGCACTGCTGTTCATCCTGGGAGTGGCATTCGGAAGCAGTGGAGGATTCAGCGAGCGCTTGGACAGCTACACCTCGTTCTTCATAACGCCGGGTTTCATATTTCTTAACGTTCTCCTCGCCGTCTACAGCTTCGCTGCTCTGCGACCCCCTTTCGCGGAGAGGGACGCGACGTTCCGTCGCCCCAGGTAGCATGCCGGGGCTCTTGTGTGCGGTCTCGGGTCACCGACCGCCGTGGCCGCCCCGCAGCCACGGCGGTCGGATCGGACACCGTCTTGGGTGGCTGGCACCCGCGCATCTCGGGCCAGGCGGGCTGGAGTTGCACGCCGTACGAGGTGGGGAGCCACACCCGGGTCCGTCCGGCCTGCAGGAGGGTGACTGGTCACTGATATGGGGCCTGCTGGAAGTGGCCCTCGCTGTCGCGATCTCGGTGGGCGCGGTCGGTGAGGTCTGGGAGGGGCTGAAGCGGAGGCGCGGGAGAATAAAAAGCGATGAAGGTATCTGATCTGCTCATCCTCATCGGCATCCTGGCTGCTGGTGCTGCGCTGGCCCTCCTGCTCGGAGGCGGAATTGTCAGCCAGGCGGTGATGGCATTGGCCGTCGGCGGAGGCGGTGCATTCATCGGCACCAGAATCAAGAACCGGAGGGAAGCCTCAAAGTAGTACCTGTGCGGGTACCGGGTACCGCGAGTGTCCGGACACGGACGTCATATCCATCCGTGCCGCTCCCCGATGCGCACCGCGTCCACGAGGGTGCGCGCGTGGAGTTTCCCCGCGGCGAGGGAGAGGTGGTTGCGGACGGTGCGTATGGACAGGAACAGCTCGGCCGCCGTCTCGGCGGCGCCCATGCCCTGGGCGGCCAGTCGGAGGATCTCGGTTTCGCGTGGGGTGAGGGGAGAGGCGCCGGCGTGGCGTTCCTCGGCGAGCAGACCGGAGTCGTACACCGTGCCGCCCGCCGCCACCGTGCGGATCGCGGCCAGTACCTGCCCGGCCGAGGCCGACTTCAGCAGGTAGCCGGCGGCGCCCGCTTCCCTGGCCGCCCGCAGATGCCCTGGCCGGTCGAGCACGGTCAGGATGAGCGTTCGGCACGACGGCAGTAACCCGGCGAGCTGACGTGCCGTGGTGATGCCGTCCTGGCCGGGCATGGCGACATCCAGCACCGCCACGTCGGGCCGGGCGGCCAGCGCGGTGGCGAGGACCTCGTCCCCGCGGGCTGCCTGGGCCACGACCTCGATACCGGGATCGCGCGCCAGCACGGAGACCAGTCCCTCCCGTACGACCGTCATGTCCTCGGCGATCAGTACCTTGATCATGATCAGAGGATGACAGCCGCTGCCCCTGGGCATGTGCCCACCCGCGTTGTCAGGCCTGCTGGGGGCGCCAGAGCCAGGGCAGGGCGTCGGGGCCCAGGGCCACCGCCGTCGGCCGCCCGTCCTTCCCGACGTGCAGTGCGGGCCCGTCCAGCGCCACCGGGCCGCGCTTGCGTACGGAGATCCCTTGGGCGGTACGGAGCTGGACCAGGCCCTTCTCGGTGCGGCCGAGCAGCACCGGACCGCCCGGCGACCCCATGGCGGACACCGGCCCGTACCCAGGGAAGCCCACCCGGTCCTCGATCAGCCGCCCGTAGCCGTCGATGCCGGTCTCCGCCGCCGTCTCCCCGGTCCGTACGGTCGTCAGAGCGGCCTTCGCCGCCGCGCGGTAGAACAGCTCGACGGTCCCGTCCGCCCCGGGCAGTGCGGCCGGGCCGTCCCCGGGCACCGGCACCCCGCTGATCCGGGTGCGCGCGGTGACCGGGTCGCCCGGCGCGTCCTGCGTCCAGTGATGCACCGCGAACCGGCCCGCCGCGAAGACATGGACGCACCCGGCGCCGTCCACCACGGCACTCAGCCCGTCCTGGATCTCGCCGCCGCCTGTGTCCCGCCACCCGCTCCACCGCCCCGCCGTGTCCCGCACCCGGGTGCTGAGGCCCTGCTCCGCGTTCCGTACGAAGAGGTGGACCTGCCCGTCGGGGGCGGCGATCGCGACCGGGACGCCGATCCGGCGTCCGCCGTCGTGATCCCGCACCGGGTTGCCCAGCCCCTGCCAGACACGGAAGCCACCGCCGGGGGAGCGCTGCTCCAGCACGACGATCTCGCGCTCGTTGTCCGCCCCGCGCCCGCCGAGCGCGGCGAACCGCAGCCCGAAGAGCAACTGCCGCCCGTCCGGCAGGGTCGCGCAGCCCAGGACCGATGCGAGCGGACCGCCGCCGAGGTCGTCCGGGGAGTCCCACGTCGCGCTGCCCGGCGCGCTCTCACGCCAGCGGACCGCCCGCAGCCCCAGCACCCCGTACGCGACGAGCCGGCCGTCCGGGTCGGTGGCAACGGCCGGGCGGGGACCCGGGTAGCGGTAATGGGTGGACCTTACCCAGCCCTTCCGGTTGGTCAGCGGCCGGTTGCCGCCGACGCCGTAGTCGCCGCAGCCCGCGGCGTTGCCGCAGTGCCAGTCGGCCGAACCCCCGTACGCCACCAGGAGCGACGCCTTCTCCGCCAGCACGGCGGGCGGCAGGTTCTTGGGCCAGTGCCGGTTGTAGTAGCCGCGGAACGCCGTGGTGGCGAAGCGCGGCACCCCGTCGCCGCCGCGGGTGGCCAGCGCCACCCAGCGGATCAGCGCCGTCCAGGTGAACAGCGCGGTCGCGGTGTGGTCGGGATGGTCGGAGTAGCCCTTCTGCTCGCTGTCCCGTCGCCGGACGAGCTCACTGCTGTGCTGGATGTCGGGGTCCGGGTCCATGGTGTGCACGATGCTGGGCCGGTACCGGTCGAACAGCCCGACCAGGACGTCGATCAGTCCGTCGTACGTGTACGAGCCCACCTGCTGCAGCGGCGAGTTCTCGGCGACGACGGTGGGCAGGACGAGCCGCCGGTCCTGCCAGAGACTGGGCAGCCCGAGACGCCCGTACGTGGTGTGCATGGCGGTGTTGATGAAGATCAGCTCGACCTTGCGGCCGGCGTTGCCGAGGCGGTTGATCTCGGCCCGGTGGTTGCCCCGCAGAGTGATGACGGACTTCTGCCATGGCGCGAACCGGCCGAGTCCGAGCAGCGTCGCGTACGCCTGGCGGAGCCCCTGGTGACGGGAGGAGGAGTACGCGGCCTTGTCGGGGGTGGGCAGGGGGCGGCCGGGCATGCGATTGATGCCGGTGGCCTCGCCGCCGGTCAGATAGACGCAGACCAGCGGGGTCCCGCCGTAGAAGGCCTGCTGGGTGTCCGGGTTCATGAAGTACAGGTCGTCGTCCGGGTGGGCGAGGATCTGCATCATCAGGGCCGGGTGCGAGGAGCTGATCGGCAGGCCGGGCATCGGGTCCGCGGTGGGGTCGCGGCGGCGGGGCGAGGCCGGTGCGGTGCAGGCACTGAGGGCGGCCAGGCTCATCGCCCCGGCCGCCGCCGTCAACAGGGTGCGCCGCGGCACTCCCGTGCGAGATGCGCGCAGCGCAGGTTCGTCCGTCACACCGTGCTCCGTCCACTTGCCCCGCAGCGGGCGGCTGTGCGGCCCTGCGTTGCGTGCCGAATCCGTGCAGACGGCGGGGGTCGAGCCGCTGCTGCGGGGGGATAGACGGAGATTGCCCGGGCCGGTTGCCTGGGTTTCTACGGGTGCGCGACAAGAACCCGCACGGCCTAGCGGGCGGGCGTACGCACCATGAACACGCGGATCGGGTCACGCCGTTCGTGACGCGCGCGGGCCGACCTGCCCCGGAGCACGGCCGGGCGAACGGTCCGTTCCGTCACCGCAGCTCCGGTACCCCGCCCCGGTCCGTCCGGCGCAGACCCGCTTCCGGGATGCCGTGCAGCAGCCGGGCCACCGCCTCGGCCGGGAGGAGAGCGCCCGTCGCCACGGTCACCAGGTCCACCCCGAGTCTGCCGAGCGAGAAGCGCAGCCCCGGTACGCGGGCACCGGTCACCTCGCGCAGACCGACGGCGCCGGGCAGGGCGGCGGCCAGCCGCTCCCGTACCCGCGGCAGATCCCCGTCACCGGGCAGCGCCGCGACCAGGTCCACATCGGCGCCGGGCAGCGCTCAGCCCATCTGCCGCGAACCGGTCAGGTGGACGCGGCCCTCGGGCAGGGCGGCGGCCACCCGGCGTACGAGATCCGCCGCCGCGGCGCCGTCGTCCTCCGCCTCCGCCCCGGCCAGCTCCACCCGTACCCCGAAGTGGTCCGAGACGTACAGCCCGTCCGGCGTGGCCACCTCGCCCAGCAGCACCGCCGACACGGGCCGCAGCCGCTCCGAGCGGATCAGCACCCGGTCCAGCCGGGACACCCGCCCCGTCAGCGAGGAGACGGCGGCCAGCGGGTTGACGGACGGGTCGAAGGTCGGCGTCCGGTCGTCCGCGCCGTGCACCAGGCTCCAGGCGTCCGGCATCCCCAGCCGGTCCTGGGGGGTGTCACCGCCGTCGTTGAAGTCGCCGAGCAGCGCCACATCGCCCTCGATCGCGGCCAACCCCGCTGCCAGATCGGTCAGTTCGGCATCGCGCCGGGCGGCACCGTCCGGCGAATGGTCGCTGCTGAGGTGGGTGACCGCGACCGTGAACGGCCCTTCCGCGGTCTCCACGACCACGGCGGCGACCGCCTTGTGCGGGCCGAGGACATGCAGGCCCGCCTCCCGTACGGGGAGCCTGCTGAGCAGCAGCAGACCGCAGTCCGCGACATCCCGGCCGGCCGGACCGGCCCAGAAGGTATAGCTCTCGCGGACCGATGGCGTCGACAACAACAGGCCGAGCAGGGCGGGTTCGGCCTCCTGGAGGGCGATGACATCCGCGTCCGCCGCACGCAGGGCGTCGAGGAGGAGGGGCCGGCGCCGGGCGGTGTCGATGCGGTCGCTGTCGTAGCGGTCCCAGAGGGTGTTCCAGGTCAGCAGCGTCAGGGCCGCGGGGGGCGCTGTCGGCGGCAGGTCCTGCGGTACGGGCGTCCAGGTGGCCTCCGGCGCAAAGAACGCGTGCGGTGTACGGGAGACGAAGTACGGGGACGGCAGCCGGCGCGGGACACGTACCCGCCCGGCGTCCGTCGCGTCGATCCGGTCCACGCCCGAGGACCGGTCCCACACCACCTCACCGTCCGCCTCGAAGAACAGCACCCGGTGCCAGGGAATCTCCCCGCCGGGCGTGAACCGGTGCAGCGGCACCCGCTCGGGCACGGTCCCGCGCTGCGCCACGCCCATCACGAAGCGCGCCGGGTCGAACCGGGCGTCCCAGCGGACCCGGTGGTAGATCTCCTCGCTGGTACGCATCTACGCCCTGTCCTCCACGGTTCCGCTCGCGCCGATGTACCAGGTGCGATGCGCCTGACCGGGATACGGGGGCACGACCCGGTGCAGCTGCGAGGCCAGCACTTCCGGGGGCACCGGGTGGGTGCGGCGCTCGTTGCGGCGGAGCAGCTCCGCCTCGCCGACCAGGGCGACCGCGTGGGTGAGCAGCGCGTCCCTGCGCCGGGCGACCGCGTGCACCAGGGAGCGCTGGTGCGCGTTGAGCGAGGTCGCGTCCCAGACGACGGTGCCGCCCGCGGCGAGCGCCGCGTCCAGCCGGCCGAGCCCCTCGCGCAACACCTCACCGTTGGCCTTCTGGTCGGCGCGCGATCCCCGGGCGAGGCGCAGATCGTCGAGCGAGAGGTACGTGTCGACGCCCGGCAGTCCGCGCGCGAAGGTGCTCTTGCCGCTGCCGGACGGGCCCACCAGATGCACCAGGCGCGGGAACTTCCCGGTGCGCCACCGCCACGTCGCGGCGACGGCCTCCTCGGCGGTGGCGACCCGGCCCTGGGCGTACGCCTCCCGGGCCTGCGCCCAGCAGCGGTCGGCGGCGGCCGGCTCCAGGTCCGCGAACGCCTCGCGCAGCCCGCCCGGTTCCCGTACGTCCGCCGCGTGCAGCGCCGACCACTCCACCTGTTCGCGCGCCCCGTCGGTCTCCGCGACCGCCGCGGCCAGCGCGTGCAGCAGCGGCAGATCGGCGGCGAACGACAACCGGACGAGGCCGGTCCGGCGCCCCTCGTCCGGGTACGGGCGGTGCAGCGCGGGGTGCAGTCCGACGAGATCCGCGACGCGGCGCGCGAGCGGCATCCCCAGCGCCCCCGCCAGCGCGGGCGCCAGTCCGGTGCGGCGGGACCGGTGCAGCAGCGCGGCCAGCACCCCGGTCAGCCGGTCGTCACCCGTCCGGCCCAAGCTGTCGAGTCCATCACCCATCGCGGCGGCGGCCCCGGCGGCCCCGGCGGCCCCGGCGGCCCCGGCGGCCCCGGCGGCCCCGGCGTCCCCCGCCGTCGTCCCCGTCGCTTCGGCGAGCGCCGCCGCGTCGACCCGCGCCCCGGACCGTACGGCCCACAGGGCGGCGGCCGGGCCGAGCCCGTTCTCCACCACGGCGGCGTGCATCCAGTGGGTGCTCGTCCGTACATGGCCGGGCCGCACCCACTTCGCCACCACCCGCCCGAACTCCGGTGCGCCGAAGCCGTCCACCGGCCGGACGACGTAACCCTCCTGCCGGCCGGTGTCCGGCTTCAGCGTCCGCAGCGCCTTCTCGGCCCGCGCGTCGAACACCCCGCGCCACAGCACCGGCGCCGCCGGTATCCCCAGACCGCGCAGGAACACCACGGTCCGGTCCCAGCCCAGGCAGCGCTCGCCGTCCCAGACGGAGAAGCCGTAGAAGTAGCCCTCCAGGCGGTCGTACGGGATCGAATGGCGCGCGAACATGTTCTCCCCGCACACCCGCCACCCTGCGGGGATACGGGTCGCGATCCGGCCCTGGAGCGCCTTCACCCAGCCCCGCGAGGGGTGGTGGGCGGAATCGAGCGAGCGGGCGTGGAGGCCGTCGGCGTAGAGCGTGGTGTTCTCGCCGTCCAGCTTCTCGGTGACGACGACCTCGCGGCCGGTCAGCGCGGAGAGGTCCGCGATCCGTACGTCGTCCGAGGTGGCCCCCGGGGACCAGGGCAGATGTGCGGTGCGCGGATAGTGCGTACGCATGATGTGAAGCCCCTGATGACGACGGCGTGCCCGGCCGGTCACTGTAGGGGCGGGGGTGCGGGACGCTCGAACGAATTACCGGGAGAACGGCGTCCGGCACGGCTCCGGATGCGCGCCTGCGTTTGACCAACGGAACGCGCGGGGTAAGATCCTCCGCCCGATTGGCCAGGCTCGCGCCCCGTATGGCACACTGACCAGGTTGCTCGGTTGAGTGCCAATGCTGCGCGCCTCCCGCCGGGAGGACCGGAAGCGAGTCCCACAGTACTCGTCGACCCCCTGCGGGTCGGACGTACGGGAATCTTCCGGGAAGCGTCAGTGGGGCACCGGCCAGGCACCCGGTGGGTGTTCCGCCCCCGGTCTCGCGGTCCTCGGGCCCGCACCCCCTTGGTTGGGAAATCCTTCGGGAGATCTGCGTAGAGGGGATGCGACACGCCCGACCGCGTGGGTCGGAGACGGAGTTACCAGAGCCCTCGGGTTCCAGAGCGTTACGAGAGACAGGACTACTAGTAGCCATGGCGGGACAGAAGATCCGCATCCGGCTCAAGGCCTACGACCACGAGGTCATCGACTCCTCGGCGAAGAAGATCGTCGAGACGGTGACCCGCACTGGTGCGTCGGTCGCGGGCCCGGTGCCGCTGCCCACTGAGAAGAACGTGTACTGCGTCATCAAGTCGCCGCACAAGTACAAGGACTCGCGCGAGCACTTCGAGATGCGCACGCACAAGCGCCTCATCGACATCCTCGACCCCACGCCGAAGACGGTTGACTCGCTGATGCGTCTCGACCTGCCGGCAGGCGTCGACATCGAGATCAAGCTCTGAGGTGACGCGCGAGATGGCTAAGAACATTAAGGGCGTCCTGGGCGAGAAGCTCGGCATGACCCAGGTCTGGGACGAGAACAACCGGGTCGTCCCGGTGACCGTCGTCAAGGCCGGGCCCTGTGTCGTCACCCAGGTCCGCACCAACGACCGCGACGGTTACGAGTCGGTTCAGCTCGCCTTCGGCGAGATCGACCCGCGCAAGGTGAACAAGCCCCTCAAGGGCCACTTCGCCAAGGCCGACGTGACCCCGCGCCGCCACCTGGTGGAGCTCCGCACCCCTGACGCCGGCGAGTACACGCTGGGCCAGGAGGTCACCGCCGAGGTGTTCGAGTCCGGCGTCAAGGTCGACGTCACGGGCAAGAGCAAGGGCAAGGGCTTCGCCGGTGTCATGAAGCGTCACAACTTCAAGGGCGGCAAGGCGTCCCACGGTGCCCACCGTGTGCACCGCATGCCCGGCTCCATCGGTGGCTGTGCCACCCCCGGCCGTGTCTTCAAGGGCATGCGCATGGCGGGTCGCATGGGCAACGAGCGTGTCACCACCCAGAACCTGACCATCCACGCGGTTGACGCGGAGAAGGGTCTGCTCCTCATCAAGGGCGCGGTCCCCGGTCCGAACGGCGGCCTCGTCCTGGTCCGTACCGCGGCCAAGGGGGCTTGAGGTAATGAGCACCATTGACATCCTTTCGCCGGCAGGCGACAAGGCCGGTACCGTCGAGCTCCCCGCGGAGATCTTCGACGCCAAGACCAGCGTTCCGCTGATCCACCAGGTCGTTGTCGCGCAGCTGGCAGCTGCCCGTCAGGGCACGCACAAGACCAAGACCCGCGGCGAAGTCCGTGGCGGTGGCCGCAAGCCGTACCGCCAGAAGGGCACCGGCCGCGCGCGCCAGGGTTCGACCCGTGCGCCGCAGTTCGCCGGCGGTGGCGTCGTCCACGGCCCGCAGCCGCGTGACTACTCGCAGCGGACCCCGAAGAAGATGAAGGCCGCCGCCCTGCGCGGTGCCCTCTCGGACCGGGCCCGTCACTCCCGTATCCACGTCGTCACCGGCGTGGTCGACGGTGCGGTGTCCACGAAGGCCGCCAAGACGCTGTTCGGCAAGATCTCGGAGCGCAAGAACCTGCTCCTGGTCGTCGACCGCGCCGACGAGGCCGCGTGGCTGTCCGCCCGCAACCTGCCCCAGGTGCACATCCTGGAGCCGGGCCAGCTGAACACGTACGACGTGATCGTCTCTGACGACGTGGTCTTCACCCAGGCCGCCTTCGAGTCCTTCGTGTCTGGCCCCCAGACCGCTGAGACCGAAGGGAGCGACGCCTGATGAGCGAGGCGACCGTTACCAGCAAGACCTACTCGGACCCGCGCGACGTTCTCGTCAAGCCGGTTGTTTCCGAGAAGAGCTACGCGCTGCTCGACGAGAACAAGTACACGTTCATCGTCGCGCCCGGCTCCAACAAGACCCAGATCAAGCAGGCCGTGGAAGCGGTCTTCTCGGTCAAGGTCACCGGGGTCAACACGATCAACCGGCAGGGTAAGCGCAAGCGCACCAAGACCGGTTTCGGCAAGCGCGCTGACACCAAGCGCGCCATCGTGACCCTCGCCGAGGGCGACCGTATCGACATCTTCGGCGGCCCGACCTCCTGACGGAGGTCGAGTCGTCCGGAATCGGACGAGGACTGAGAAATGGGTATCCGCAAGTACAAGCCGACGACCCCGGGCCGTCGTGGCTCCAGCGTCGCCGACTTTGTCGAGATCACGCGGTCCACGCCGGAGAAGTCGCTGGTCCGCCCCCTGCACAGCAAGGGCGGCCGTAACAACGCCGGTCGGATCACCGTTCGCCACCAGGGTGGCGGACACAAGCGCGCCTACCGCGTGATCGACTTCCGTCGTCACGACAAGGACGGCGTGCCGGCCAAGGTCGCGCACATCGAGTACGACCCCAACCGCACCGCGCGCATCGCGCTCCTGCACTACGCGGACGGCGAGAAGCGCTACATCATCGCGCCGCGTGGCCTGACGCAGGGCGACCGTGTCGAGAACGGCCCGGCCGCCGACATCAAGCCCGGCAACAACCTGGCGCTGCGCAACATCCCGGTCGGTACGACCATCCACGCCATCGAGCTGCGGCCCGGCGGCGGCGCGAAGTTCGCCCGTTCCGCGGGTGCCTCCGTGCAGCTGCTGGCGAAGGAGGGCACCATGGCCCACCTTCGTATGCCGTCGGGTGAGATCCGCCTGGTCGACGCCCGCTGCCGCGCCACGATCGGCGAGGTCGGCAACGCCGAGCAGTCGAACATCAACTGGGGCAAGGCCGGTCGCATGCGCTGGAAGGGCGTTCGCCCGTCCGTCCGCGGTGTTGCGATGAACCCGGTCGACCACCCGCACGGTGGTGGTGAAGGCAAGACCTCCGGTGGACGTCACCCGGTCTCGCCGTGGGGTCAGAAGGAGGGTCGTACTCGCTCGTCGAAGAAGGCATCGAGCAAGTACATCGTCCGCCGCCGCAAGACGAACAAGAAGCGCTAGGAGCGGGTTTAGATGCCGCGCAGTCTCAAGAAGGGGCCCTTCGTCGACGGCCACCTCATCAAGAAGGTGGACGTACAGAACGAGGCAGGCACCAAGAACGTCATCAAGACCTGGTCCCGTCGCTCGATGATCATCCCGGCCATGCTGGGTCACACCATCGCGGTGCACAACGGCAAGATCCACGTCCCGGTGTTCGTCACCGAGTCGATGGTCGGCCACAAGCTCGGCGAGTTCTCGCCGACTCGCACCTTCCGCGGCCACGTCAAGGACGACCGGAAGTCGAAGCGCCGCTAGCGCGGGGTGGAAACGACTATGACTCACACCGAAGGGACAACCATGGAAGCCAGGGCCCAGGCGCGGTACATCCGCGTCACGCCCATGAAGGCCCGCCGCGTGGTGGACCTCATCCGTGGCATGGATGCCACGGAGGCTCAGGCGGTCCTGCGTTTCGCCCCGCAGGCCGCGAGCGTGCCGGTTGGCAAGGTGCTGGACAGCGCCATTGCCAACGCTGCACACAACTACGACCACACCGACGCCTCTTCGCTGGTCATCAGCGAGGCGTTCGTGGACGAGGGTCCGACCCTGAAGCGGTTCCGTCCGCGTGCTCAGGGCCGTGCCTACCGGATCCGTAAGCGGACCAGCCACATCACCGTGGTCGTCAGCAGCAAGGAAGGAACCCGGTAATGGGCCAGAAGGTTAACCCGCATGGGTTCCGGCTCGGCATTACCACGGACTTCAAGTCCCGTTGGTACGCCGACAAGCTGTACAAGGACTACGTCAAGGAAGACGTTGCCATTCGTCGCATGATGACGAAGGGCATGGAGCGGGCCGGCATCTCGAAGGTCGAGATCGAGCGCACCCGCGACCGCGTCCGCGTTGACATCCACACCGCCCGCCCGGGCATCGTCATCGGCCGCCGTGGCGCCGAGGCCGACCGCATCCGTGGCGAGCTGGAGAAGCTGACCGGCAAGCAGGTCCAGCTGAACATCCTCGAGGTCAAGAACCCCGAGGTGGACGCTCAGCTGGTGGCCCAGGCCGTCGCCGAGCAGCTCTCCTCCCGCGTCTCCTTCCGTCGTGCCATGCGCAAGAGCATGCAGAGCTCGATGAAGGCCGGCGCCAAGGGCATCAAGATCCAGTGCGGTGGCCGCCTCGGCGGCGCCGAGATGTCCCGCTCGGAGTTCTACCGCGAGGGCCGTGTGCCCCTGCACACGCTCCGCGCGAACGTCGACTACGGCTTCTTCGAGGCCAAGACGACCTTCGGCCGCATCGGTGTGAAGGTCTGGATCTACAAGGGCGACGTCAAGAACATCGCCGAGGTCCGCGCCGAGAACGCTGCTGCCCGCGCAGGCAACCGCCCGGCCCGTGGCGGCGCTGACCGCCCGGCCGGCCGTGGTGGCCGCGGTGGCGAGCGTGGCGGTCGCGGTCGCAAGCCGCAGCAGTCCGCGCCGGCAGCCGAGGCCCCCAAGGCCGAGGCTCCCGCCGCCGCTGCTCCGGCTGAGAGCACCGGAACGGAGGCCTGACCGAAATGCTGATCCCCCGTAGGGTCAAGCACCGCAAGCAGCACCACCCGAAGCGCAGCGGTATGTCCAAGGGTGGCACGCAGGTTGCGTTCGGCGAGTACGGCATCCAGGCGCTGACCCCGGCGTACGTGACGAACCGCCAGATCGAGGCAGCTCGTATCGCGATGACCCGCCACATCAAGCGTGGCGGCAAGGTCTGGATCAACATCTACCCGGACCGTCCCCTGACGAAGAAGCCGGCCGAGACCCGCATGGGTTCCGGTAAGGGTTCTCCCGAGTGGTGGATCGCGAACGTCAAGCCGGGTCGGGTGATGTTCGAGCTGTCCTACCCGAACGAGAAGATTGCTCGTGAGGCGCTTACCCGCGCTGCTCACAAGCTTCCGATGAAGTGCCGGATCGTTCGGCGCGAGGCAGGTGAGTCGTGATGTCGGCCGGTACCAAGGCGTCCGAGCTGCGCGAACTGGGCGGCGAGGAGCTCCTCAACAAGCTCCGCGAGGCCAAGGAAGAGCTGTTCAATCTCCGCTTCCAGGCGGCGACGGGCCAGCTCGAGAACCACGGTCGGCTCAAGTCCGTCCGTAAGGACATCGCCCGGATCTACACCCTGATGCGCGAGCGCGAGCTGGGCATCGAGACGGTGGAGAGCGCCTGATGAGCGAGAAGACTGTGACTGAGACGAACACCGACCGCGGTTTCCGCAAGACCCGTGAGGGTCTGGTCGTCAGCGACAAGATGGACAAGACCGTCGTCGTCGCTGTCGAGGACCGTGTCAAGCACGCGCTGTACGGCAAGGTCATCCGCCGTACGAACAAGCTCAAGGCGCACGACGAGCAGAACGCCGCAGGCGTCGGCGACCGCGTTCTCCTGATGGAGACCCGGCCGCTGTCCGCCACGAAGCGGTGGCGCGTCGTCGAGATCCTCGAGAAGGCCAAGTAATTCCTGAGGGGCATTCCCCGCAGGCAGGTTCCGCCAGGCTCGGTGGGGGTCCGCTCCGGTAACGGAGTGGCCCCCGCCGGGAACCGGCAGACGATCAGGAGATAGACGTGATCCAGCAGGAGTCGCGACTTCGCGTCGCCGACAACACGGGTGCGAAGGAAATCCTCACCATCCGTGTTCTCGGTGGTTCGGGTCGCCGCTACGCGGGCATCGGTGACGTCATCGTCGCCACCGTCAAGGACGCGATCCCCGGTGGCAACGTGAAGAAGGGTGACGTCGTCAAGGCCGTCATCGTTCGCACCGTCAAGGAGCGTCGCCGTCAGGACGGCTCGTACATCCGCTTCGACGAGAACGCCGCCGTCATTCTGAAGAACGACGGCGACCCCCGCGGCACCCGTATCTTCGGCCCGGTGGGCCGTGAGCTGCGCGAGAAGAAGTTCATGAAGATCATCTCGCTCGCGCCGGAGGTGCTGTAAGCATGAAGATCAAGAAGGGCGACCTGGTTCAGGTCATCACCGGTAAGGACAAGGGCAAGCAGGGCAAGGTCATCGTGGCCTACCCCGCTCAGGACCGCGTCCTCGTCGAGGGTGTCAACCGGGTCAAGAAGCACACCAAGGCCGGTCAGACCGCTCGCGGTTCGCAGACCGGTGGCATCGTCACGACCGAGGCCCCCATCCACGTGAGCAACGTTCAGCTCGTCGTGGAGAAGGACGGCAACAAGGTCGTCACGCGCGTCGGTTACCGCTTCGACGACGAAGGCAACAAGATCCGCGTTGCCAAGCGGACGGGTGAGGACATCTGATGGCTACCACCACCACTCCGCGTCTGAAGACGAAGTACCGCGAGGAAATCGCCGGCAAGCTGCGTGAGGAGTTCTCGTTCGAGAACGTCATGCAGATCCCCGGTCTGGTCAAGATCGTGGTCAACATGGGTGTGGGCGACGCCGCCCGCGACTCCAAGCTGATCGACGGCGCCGTGCGCGACCTCACCACGATCACCGGCCAGAAGCCGGCCGTCACCAAGGCCCGCAAGTCCATCGCGCAGTTCAAGCTGCGCGAGGGCCAGCCGATCGGCTGCCACGTCACCCTCCGTGGTGACCGGATGTGGGAGTTCCTGGACCGTACGCTGTCGCTCGCGCTGCCGCGTATCCGTGACTTCCGTGGCCTGTCGCCGAAGCAGTTCGACGGCCGTGGCAACTACACCTTCGGTCTCACGGAGCAGGTCATGTTCCACGAGATCGACCAGGACAAGATCGACCGGGTCCGGGGCATGGACATCACCGTGGTCACCACGGCGACCAATGACGACGAGGGTCGTGCCCTCCTTCGTCACCTCGGCTTCCCGTTCAAGGAGAACTGACCGTGGCGAAGAAGTCTCTGATCGCTAAGGCCGCCCGTAAGCCGAAGTTCGGCGTTCGCGGGTACACCCGCTGCCAGCGCTGCGGCCGGCCCCACTCCGTCTACCGCAAGTTCGGCCTGTGCCGCGTGTGCCTTCGTGAGATGGCTCACCGTGGCGAGCTGCCGGGCGTGACCAAGAGCTCCTGGTAATTCTCCTTCGCCCTCTGGGCGTTGGGAATTGACGGAAGCTCTCGGTAAGCATCTGGTCGGCAGGAGTCCGCCCTCACATGCCGTAGGCTTGTGGGGTTGGGCGCCTGCCGCCCTAGACCGACTTACTACGCCGTAGGTCCCCGCACCGCACCCGTCCCGCCACTGAGTGGGGAGAGGGATGGCGCATACAGGAAACCCCGGCGAGAGAGGCCGAAGGCCAATTCATGACCATGACTGATCCCATCGCAGACATGCTCACGCGTCTGCGTAACGCGAACTCGGCGTACCACGACGACGTCGTGATGCCGCACAGCAAGATCAAGTCGCACATCGCGGAGATCCTCCAGCAGGAGGGCTTCATCACCGGCTGGAAGGTCGAGGATGCCGAGGTCGGCAAGAACCTCGTCCTCGAGCTGAAGTTCGGCCCGAACCGCGAGCGCTCGATCGCCGGCATCAAGCGAATCTCGAAGCCGGGTCTGCGTGTATACGCAAAGTCCACCAACCTGCCGAAGGTCCTCGGCGGCCTGGGCGTGGCGATCATCTCCACGTCCCACGGTCTCCTGACCGGCCAGCAGGCCAGCAAGAAGGGCGTAGGTGGGGAAGTCCTCGCCTACGTCTGGTAGTCGGGAACGGAGGAATAGCTCATGTCGCGAATCGGCAAGCTCCCCATCCAGGTTCCCGCCGGTGTGGACGTCACCATCGATGGCCGCACGGTCGCGGTGAAGGGCCCCAAGGGCACCCTCACGCACACCGTCGCGTCGCCGATCGAGGTCACCAAGGGTGAGGACGGCTTCCTCAGCGTCACCCGCCCGAACGACGAGCGTCAGAACAAGGCCCTCCACGGCCTGTCCCGCACGCTGGTGGCGAACATGATCACCGGTGTGACCCAGGGATACACCAAGGCGCTCGAGATCAGTGGTGTCGGTTACCGCGTCCAGGCGAAGGGCTCCAACCTGGAGTTCGCCCTGGGCTACAGCCACCCGATCCTGATCGAGGCCCCGGAGGGCATCACCTTCAAGGTGGAGTCCCCCACGAAGTTCTCCGTCGAGGGCATCGACAAGCAGAAGGTCGGCGAGACCGCGGCCAAGATCCGCAAGTTGCGGAAGCCTGACCCGTACAAGGCCAAGGGCGTCAAGTACGCCGGCGAGGTCATCCGCCGCAAGGTCGGAAAGGCTGGTAAGTAGCCATGGCATACGGCGTAAAGATCGCCAAGGGCGACGCCTACAAGCGTGCCGCCCTCAAGCGTCGCCACATCCGCGTCCGCAAGCACATCTCCGGTTCGCCGGAGCGTCCGCGCTTGGTCGTGACGCGGTCCAACCGCCACATGGTCGCTCAGGTCATCGACGACATCGCGGGCCACACGCTCGCGTCGGCGTCGACCCTGGACGTCTCCATCCGTGGTGGCGAGGGCGACAAGAGCACCCAGGCCAAGCAGGTCGGCGCCCTGGTCGCTGAGCGTGCCAAGGCCGCAGGCGTCGAGGCCGTCGTGTTTGACCGCGGTGGTAACCAGTACGCCGGGCGGATTGCCGCTCTGGCTGACGCCGCCCGTGAAGCCGGGCTGAAGTTCTAAGCCCCGGTTCCTACGCACAGCGGACGTAACAGAGAGAGGTAAATCCAATGGCTGGACCCCAGCGCCGCGGAAGCGGTGCCGGTGGCGGCGAGCGGCGGGACCGGAAGGGCCGTGACGGCGGCGCAGCTGCCGCCGAGAAGACCGCGTACGTTGAGCGCGTTGTCGCGATCAACCGCGTCGCCAAGGTTGTGAAGGGTGGTCGTCGCTTCAGCTTCACCGCGCTGGTCGTGGTGGGCGATGGTGACGGCACCGTCGGTGTCGGTTACGGCAAGGCCAAGGAAGTTCCCGCGGCCATCGCCAAGGGCGTGGAAGAAGCCAAGAAGAACTTCTTCAAGGTTCCGCGCATTCAGGGCACCATCCCTCACCCGATCACGGGCGAGCGGGCCGCGGGTGTCGTGCTGCTGAAGCCGGCTTCCCCCGGTACCGGTGTTATCGCCGGTGGCCCGGTGCGCGCCGTTCTGGAGTGCGCCGGCGTTCACGACATCCTGTCGAAGTCGCTTGGCTCGTCCAACGCGATCAACATCGTGCACGCGACCGTGGCGGCCCTCAAGGGCCTGCAGCGTCCCGAGGAGATCGCGGCCCGCCGCGGTCTGCCCCTTGAGGACGTCGCCCCCGCGGCTCTGCTTCGTGCACGTGCGGGAGCGGGTGCGTAATGGCTCGCCTCAAGATCACGCAGACGAAGTCGTACATCGGTAGCAAGCAGAACCACCGCGACACCCTTCGTTCGCTCGGGCTCAAGCGCCTGCACGACGTGGTTGTCAAGGAGGACCGCCCCGAGTTCCGCGGAATGGTGCACACCGTCCGCCACCTCGTGACGGTTGAGGAGGTCGACTGACATGGCGGAGAACAAGCCGCTGAAGGCCCATGACCTCCGGCCCGCCCCGGGCGCCAAGACCGCCAAGACCCGTGTGGGTCGTGGTGAGGCGTCCAAGGGTAAGACCGCCGGTCGTGGCACCAAGGGCACCAAGGCCCGTTACCAGGTTCCGGAGCGCTTCGAGGGTGGGCAGATGCCCCTCCACATGCGTCTCCCGAAGCTCAAGGGCTTCAAGAACCCGTTCCGCACCGAGTACCAGGTCGTGAACCTGGACAAGCTCGCGACGCTCTACCCCGAGGGTGGAGAGGTCACCGTGGCCGACCTGGTCGCCAAGGGTGCGGTGCGCAACAACCACCTCGTCAAGGTCCTCGGACAGGGCGAGATCTCCGTGGCGCTGCAGGTTTCGGTTGACGCCGTCTCCGGCTCCGCCAAGGAGAAGATTGCCGCTGCCGGCGGCACCGTCACCGAGCTCGTCTGAGACAACTCGATGGCCTGAACATCCGACCGGGGATGCCCTCTCATATGGGGCATCCCCGGTTGGTCGTTCCTAGGGAGGCATGGTCGCCGGTAAGGTGGCGTGCGTTGTTGTGTGGTAACCCCCTGGGCACCCGCCCGGGGACCTTTGACTGTTACGTATTCGTCGATCCTCAAGACCGTCACCTCTACGCTTTGCGCGGGGGTCGCAGGAGGCACCGTGCTCACCGCGTTCGCCCGGGCGTTCAAGACGCCCGACCTGCGCAAGAAGCTGCTCTTCACGCTCGGCATCATCGTGCTCTACCGGCTCGGGGCACACATCCCGGTACCGGGAGTGAGCTACGAGAACGTCCAGACCTGTGTTGACCAGGCCAGCAAGGGCAACAACAGCCTCTTCGGCCTGGTGAACATGTTCAGCGGTGGTGCACTGCTGCAGATCACGATCTTCGCGCTCGGCATCATGCCGTACATCACGGCCAGCATCATTCTTCAGCTGCTGACCGTGGTGATTCCCCGACTAGAGGCGCTCAAGAAGGAGGGGCAGTCCGGCCAGGCCAAGATCACGCAGTACACGCGTTATCTGACCGTCGCGCTCGCCATCCTTCAGGGCACCGGCCTGGTGGCGACCGCCACCAGCGGCGCGCTGTTCAGCGGCTGCCCGGTCGCCGACCAGATCGTGCCGAACCAGTCGATCTTCACGACCATCGTCATGGTCGTCACGATGACCGCGGGTACCGCGGCCGTCATGTGGCTCGGTGAGCTCATCACCGACCGTGGCATCGGCAACGGCATGTCGATTCTGATGTTCATCTCGATCGCCGCCAGCTTCCCCGGCGCCCTGTGGGCCATCAAGACCAGCGGCAAGCTGGCCGACGGCTGGATCGAGTTCGGCACCGTCATCCTGATCGGCTTCGTGATGGTGGGCCTCGTCGTCTTCGTCGAGCAGGCCCAGCGCCGTATTCCGGTGCAGTACGCGAAGCGCATGATCGGCCGCAGGTCGTACGGCGGTACCTCGACGTACATTCCGCTGAAGGTGAATCAGGCGGGTGTGATTCCCGTCATCTTCGCTTCTTCGCTGCTCTACATTCCGGCCCTGATCGTCCAGTTCTCCAACTCCACCGCGGGTTGGGCCACCTGGATCAAGGACAACTTCGTCAAGGGCGACCATCCGTACTACATCACGGCGTACTTCCTGTTGATCGTCTTCTTCGCCTTCTTCTACGTGGCGATTTCGTTCAACCCCGAGGAAGTCGCCGACAACATGAAGAAGTATGGTGGCTTCATCCCGGGTATCCGGGCCGGTCGACCTACTGCCGAGTATCTGAGCTACGTGCTCAACAGGATCACTTGGCCGGGCTCGCTGTACCTGGGTCTGATCGCTCTTGTGCCGACGATGGCGTTGGCAGGCTTCGGTGGCGCCAACCAGAACTTCCCCTTCGGCGGAACAAGCATCCTCATCATCGTGGGTGTGGGTCTGGAGACCGTGAAGCAGATCGAGAGTCAGCTCCAGCAGCGCAATTACGAAGGGTTCCTCCGCTGATGAGAATCGTCCTCGTCGGGCCGCCCGGTGCCGGCAAGGGAACGCAGGCTGCGTACCTTGCCAAGAACCTGTCGATTCCGCAGATCTCCACGGGCGATCTCTTCCGCGCCAACATCAGCCAGGGCACCGACCTTGGCAAGCAGGCTCGCGCCTACATGGACGCGGGGCAGTTGGTACCGGACGAGGTCACCATCGGTATGGCCAAGGACCGCATGTCCCAGCCCGACGCCGAGAACGGCTTCCTGCTGGACGGCTTCCCGCGCAATGTGGGTCAGGCCGAGGCCCTTGACGCCATGCTGAAGGACGAGGGCACCAAGCTGGACGCGGTCCTGGACCTGGAGGTCCCCGAGGACGAGGTGGTCAAGCGCATCGCCGGCCGCCGGATCTGCCGGAACGACGGCTCCCACGTCTTCCACGTGACGTACAACCCGCCGAAGACCGAGGGTGTCTGCGACACCTGCGGCGGCGAGCTGTACCAGCGCGACGACGACAGCGAGGACACGGTTCGTACCCGGCTGGAGGTCTACCACACGCAGACCGAGCCGATCATCGACTACTACAGGGCCCAGAACCTGGTGGTCACCATCTCCGCGCTCGGCAAGGTCAGCGATGTGACCGAGCGGGCGATGGAGGCTCTCAAGTCCGACCAGGGCTGAGCGCAACACCCGCAGTACTTGTGCAGTCGGCCGCGGCGTCCATGGGCGCCGCGGCCGACTGTTTGCGCCGTATCGTTGGGTACGCCGCAGTCACCGTTCGATGCAGTCCGATGCAGAGAGGCGCCGTGCAATGGTGCAGATCAAGACCCCCGAGCAGATCGCGAAGATGCGTGAGGCGGGGCTGGTGGTCGCTGCCATTCACGCGGCCACCCGCGAGGCGGCGGTCCCCGGCGCCACGACGCTGGACCTGGACCGGGTCGCCCGCAAGGTGATCGCCGACCACGGTGCGAAGTCGAACTTTCTCGGTTACGGCGGGTTCCCCGCGACCATCTGCACCTCGGTCAACGAGGTCGTCGTCCACGGCATCCCGGACGACAAGACCGTCCTCAAGGACGGCGACATCATCTCCATCGACGCCGGCGCGATCGTCGACGGCTGGCACGGCGACGCCGCGTACACGGCCTTCGTGGGAACCGGTCACGCTCCGGAGCTGATCGAGCTCTCGCGGGTGACCGAGGAGTCCATGTGGGCCGGAATCGCCGCGATGAAGGTGAACAACCGCCTCGTCGACATCTCGAAGGCGATCGAGTCCTACATCCGCCGCCAGCCCCGCCCCGCCACCGGCAAGTACGGGATCATCGAGGACTACGGCGGCCACGGCATCGGTACGGAGATGCACATGGACCCGCACCTGCTGAACTATGTCGCCCGCAAGCGCGGCAAGGGCATCAAGCTCGTTCCCGGTGTCTGCCTGGCGATCGAGCCGATGGTCTCCCTCGGTACGGCGCAGACCGAAGTGCTCCAGGACGACTGGACCGTGCTCACGACGGACGGTACCTGGTCCTCCCACTGGGAGCACTCGATCGCCCTCACGGAGCAGGGGCCCCTGGTCCTGACCGCCCCCGACTGCGGCAAGGCGAAGCTGGCCCAGTACGGAATCGAGACGGCGCCCGATCCTCTGGGCTGACTGTTCCCAAAGCCTTGAGGCCCGGGGGAGACCCTCCCCGGGCTGGTGTATCCCGCTCGTGGAGGTCTAAGGATCTCCCCGGGTGGGCAAACTTGACGGATTCGTCTTTTGGGGTCCGCTGACGTAGACTGACTCGTCGGCTCTCGTGCATCAGTGTGTCCACATGTCCACATGCGATGCAAGAAGTCGATCAAGGTAGCCGATTCGAAAGGCGAAGCGTGGCCAAGAAGCAAGGTGCCATCGAAATTGAGGGCACCGTGATCGAGTCCCTCCCGAACGCCATGTTCAAGGTGGAACTCCAGAACGGTCACAAGGTCCTCGCGCACATCAGCGGCAAGATGCGGATGCACTACATCCGCATCCTTCCGGATGACCGGGTCGTCGTGGAGCTCTCCCCGTACGACCTGACGCGTGGCCGGATCGTCTACCGCTACAAGTAGATCTTGCCTGCACCTCGCTTCGGCGCGGTGACGGCACCGACCCGGAGAACCTGACATCCCATGAAGGTCAAGCCGAGCGTCAAGAAGATCTGCGACAAGTGCAAGGTGATTCGCCGTCACGGTCGGGTCATGGTCATCTGCGACAACCTGCGCCACAAGCAGCGCCAGGGCTGACGCACGACCACCTGCATCTCGCAGCACTTCGCGCGACGCACGTAAAACGTACATACGCAGAGTCCGTCCAAGCTTCGGCTGACGACACCTCCGGCGGGGGCCGGGGACCCGGGCGTACCACCTCTCGTCACGAGAGGTCGGCGATCGGGAGCGGCACTGTGGAAGACCCCCGAAATAACAACTGGAGCCATTGAATGGCACGCGTTTCAGGTGTTGACATCCCGCGCGAAAAGCGCGTGGAGGTTGCCCTCACCTACGTCTTCGGTATCGGGCGCACCCGGTCCAAGGAGATCCTCGCCACCACCGGCGTGAACCCGAACACCCGCGTTCGTGACCTGGCCGAAGAGGACCTGGTCAAGATCCGCGAGTACGTGGACGCCAACCTCCGCACCGAGGGTGACCTTCGCCGCGAGATCCAGGGCGACATCCGCCGCAAGATCGAGATCGGCTGCTACCAGGGCATTCGCCACCGTCGTGGTCTGCCGGTCCACGGCCAGCGCACCAGCACGAACGCTCGTACCCGCAAGGGCCCGCGTCGCGCGATCGCCGGTAAGAAGAAGCCGGGCAAGAAGTAGTCCTCAGCGGACGCACTGCGGCCGTCCGGGCCACCGGTCATCCGCAGCAACCAGCGGTCTTCGCTGTAGGACCGATCACCTCCCCTCTCCATCTGGAGTCAAGACATGCCCCCCAAGGGTCGTCAGGGCGCAGCCAAGAAGGTGCGTCGCAAGGAAAAGAAGAACGTCGCTCACGGCCACGCGCACATCAAGAGCACGTTCAACAACACGATCGTCTCGATCACGGACCCCTCGGGCAACGTGATCTCCTGGGCCTCCGCCGGCCACGTCGGCTTCAAGGGCTCGCGCAAGTCCACCCCCTTCGCCGCGCAGATGGCCGCCGAGTCGGCCGCCCGTCGCGCGCAGGAGCACGGCATGCGCAAGGTTGACGTCTTCGTCAAGGGTCCGGGCTCCGGCCGCGAGACCGCGATCCGTTCGCTCCAGGCCACCGGCCTGGAGGTCGGCTCGATCCAGGACGTCACCCCCACTCCGCACAACGGATGCCGGCCGCCCAAGCGCCGTCGCGTCTGATCCGTCTGAAGCAACGGAGACAACTGGAAAATGGCGCGATACACCGGGGCCGACTGCAAGCGTTGCCGTCGGGAGAAGCAGAAGCTGTTCCTCAAGGGCAGCAAGTGCGAGAGCGCGAAGTGCCCGATCGAGATCCGTCCTTACCCCCCGGGTGAGCACGGACGCGGGCGCACCAAGGACAGCGAGTACCTTCTTCAGCTTCGTGAGAAGCAGAAGTGCTCGCGGATCTACGGTGTTCTTGAGCGGCAGTTCGTGAACTACTACAAGGAAGCGAACCAGAAGTCCGGCAAGACCGGTGAGAACCTTCTGCGCATCCTTGAGACCCGCCTCGACAACGTGGTCTACCGGGCAGGCTTCGCCAAGTCCCGCGACCACGCCCGTCAGCTGGTGCGTCACGGACACATCGCAGTGAACGGCACGAAGACCGACATTCCGTCGGCCCGCGTCGCCGCGAACGACGTGATCGAGGTTCGCCAGAAGTCCAAGGGCCTGACCCCCTTCCAGGTGGCCCAGGCAGAGGCCGGCGAGCGCACTGTACCGGCGTGGCTCGAAGCCGTGCCGTCGACGATGCGGATCCTCGTGCACTCGCTGCCCGAGCGCCAGGTGATCGACACCCAGGTGCAGGAGCAGCTGATCGTCGAGCTCTACTCCAAGTAGCAGCTCGTGGGTCCGGGCGGTACGGCTCCTTCGGGTCGTGCCGCCCGTACCCTTGTCAGTATCTGGGGGCGTCAAATAGTGGGCGCCCACGACTGAAGGAACCAACATGCTTATCGCTCAGCGTCCGTCGCTGACCGAAGAGGTCGTTGACGAGTTCCGCTCCCGGTTCGTCATCGAGCCGCTGGAGCCGGGCTTCGGCTACACCCTCGGCAACTCTCTCCGCCGCACGCTCCTCTCCTCGATCCCCGGTGCCGCTGTCACCAGCATCCGGATCGACGGTGTCCTGCACGAGTTCACCACCGTGCCGGGCGTCAAGGAGGACGTCACCGACCTCATCCTCAACATCAAGCAGCTGGTCGTCTCCTCGGAGCACGACGAGCCGGTCGTGATGTACCTGCGCAAGCAGGGTCCCGGCCTGGTCACCGCTGCTGACATCGCCCCGCCGGCCGGTGTCGAGGTCCACAACCCGGACCTGGTCCTGGCCACGCTGAACGGCAAGGGCAAGCTGGAGATGGAGCTGACCGTCGAGCGCGGTCGCGGCTACGTCTCCGCCGTCCAGAACAAGCAGGCGGGCCAGGAGATCGGCCGTATCCCGGTCGACTCCATCTACTCGCCGGTACTCAAGGTCACGTACAAGGTCGAGGCGACCCGTGTCGAGCAGCGCACCGACTTCGACAAGCTGATCGTCGACGTCGAGACCAAGCAGGCCATGCGTCCCCGTGACGCCATGGCTTCGGCCGGTAAGACCCTGGTCGAGCTGTTCGGTCTGGCGCGCGAGCTCAACATCGACGCCGAGGGCATCGACATGGGCCCGTCCCCGACGGACGCCGCGCTCGCCGCCGATCTGGCGCTGCCGATCGAGGAGCTGGAGCTCACGGTCCGTTCGTACAACTGCCTCAAGCGTGAGGGCATCCACTCCGTGGGTGAGCTCGTGGCTCGTTCCGAGGCCGACCTGCTCGACATCCGCAACTTCGGTGCGAAGTCGATCGACGAGGTCAAGGCGAAGCTGGCCGGTATGGGCCTCGCGCTGAAGGACTCGCCTCCCGGCTTCGACCCGACCGCCGCCGCGGACGCCTTCGGTGCGGATGACGACGCGGATGCCGGTTTCGTGGAGACCGAGCAGTACTGAAACGCCTCCGGCTGGGGTGCCCGGGTTTTGTCGGGTGCCCCGGGCCGGGGTGAGGCTTTGTCCTCAATCGCCGGACGGGCTTGATTTTGGCTCGGGCGTGAGGGGGTTGTCCTCAATCGCCGGACGGGCTTGAGTTCGGTTCGGGCGTGAGGCTTTGTCCTCGAACGCCGGACGGGCTTGAGACTGGTTCTTGCCTGTTCGGATCTGATCTTCCGGGTGGCGTCCGCCGCACGGGAACTGACACCGGTACCTGATACGGCCGGTGCAGCACACAAGGAGAAAAACCATGCCGAAGCCCGCCAAGGGTGCCCGTCTGGGCGGCAGCGCTGCGCACGAGAAGCTTCTTCTCATCAACCTCGCGAAGGCGCTGTTCGAGCACGGCCGCATCACCACGACCGAGGCCAAGGCCCGCCGCCTGCGTCCGGTCGCCGAGCGTTTCATCACCAAGGCGAAGAAGGGCGACATCCACAACCGTCGCCTGGTGCTGCAGTCGATCACGGACAAGGGCATCGTGCACACGCTCTTCACCGAGATCGCCCCGCGGTACGAGAACCGCCCCGGTGGTTACACCCGCATCACCAAGATCGGCAACCGTCGTGGCGACAACGCCCCGATGGCGGTCATCGAGCTGGTCGAGGCGCTGACCGTGGCCCAGCAGGCCACCGGTGAGGCCGAGGCCGCCACGAAGCGTGCGGTCAAGGAAGACGCCGTCAAGAAGGACGAGGCTCCGGCCGAGACCGTCGAGGACGCCAAGCCGGCCGAGGCCGACGTGGAGTCCAAGGACGCCTGAGCGTTCTGAGACCACTGGACGGGCCCGCATCACCCTTCGGGGCGGTGCGGGCCCGTTCCGTATGTACTGGCAGAAAAGGATCCTTCGGTGAGTGACGAAGTGGAGCCCGGCTCCGTGCGGCTGCGGCTGGACCTGGCGTACGACGGCAAGGACTTCTCCGGCTGGGCCAAGCAGACCGGCAGGCGGACCGTCCAGGGGGAGATCGAGGACGCGCTGCGGACCGTGACGCGGTCCTCACGGACGTACGACCTGACCGTCGCCGGGCGTACGGACGCCGGGGTGCACGCCAGGGGACAGGTCGCCCATGTCGATCTGCCGGACGACGTGTGGGCCGAGCACGCGGACAAGCTGCTGCGGCGGATGGCCGGGCGGATGGCGCCCGATGTGCGGATCTGGCGGATCGCCGAGGCGCCGGCCGGGTTCAATGCCCGGTTCTCGGCGCTGTGGCGCCGTTACGCGTACCGCGTCGCCGACCGTCCCGGTGGGGTGGATCCGCTGTTGCGCGGTCATGTGCTGTGGCACGACCGGCCGTTGGACGTCGACGCGATGAACGAGGCGGCGGCCCGGATGGTCGGGGAGCACGACTTCGCCGCGTACTGCAAGAAGCGCGAGGGCGCGACGACCATCCGTACGCTGCAGAAGCTGAGCTGGGTACGGGACGAGGCGTCCGGGATCATGACGGCGACCGTGCAGGCCGACGCGTTCTGCCACAACATGGTGCGGGCGCTGATCGGAGCGGCGCTGTTCGTCGGGGACGGGCGCCGCCCGGCCGAGTGGCCCGCGCAGGTGCTGGCGGCGCGGGTGCGGGATCCCGGCGTGCACGTGGTGCGGCCGCACGGGCTGACGCTGGAGGAAGTGGCCTACCCCGCCGACGCGTTGCTGGCCGCACGCTCCAAGGAGGCGCGCAACATGCGCACGCTTCCCGGAACGGGCGACGGTGGCGAGGGCTGCTGCTGAGACGCGGTGACGGGCCCGTCCGATGGTCCGTCCCTCAGGGCGACGGCCGCTCCGCGGACGAGGACTCCTTGCCGCGGGGGAGGGGGAGATCACCGAAGATCACCAGGTGCCAGGCACCGGCCGTCCGGAGCACGGTGAAGGTGTCGTGGAGAGTGGCGCCCGCCCGGCCCTTCGCGGTGAGTTCGGCGGATCCGGTCTCCGGGCCCATGTCGTAGTCGATGCGCACGTTCGTGATCTTCAGGTCCTTTCCGCCATCGGTGGCAAGGATCTGGGCCGCTTCGCGCCGCGACCAGGCCTTGTCCGGGACGTTACCGACGTGCATCAGAGCGGGGACGCTACGGGAGTTGAGGGCGCGCACATACGATTCCACTGCTTGGCGGGCCCCGTCCGGCGATGCCGAGGGCCTGCTCGCGGTGGGGCGCTCCGCGGTTGACGAGCATCCGGAAGCCGCCAGCGTGACTGTGGCCACCGCCGCTGTCAGAACGCCGGCCGTTCGTCGACGATTCATTGTGCTTCTTCGTCTTCCTGGGGGCGACGATGCCGAGGCCTGCCCCTCCCGTTGCGGGCGCCCCCTCCGCGCTGCGTCAGCCGGCGGGTGCGGTGGCCGCGGCCGAGGCCTGGACCTCGCCGCGGTGGCGGATCTGACGGAACGTGAAGTTCGTCAGGTCGTCCCCGATGGCGTAGGCGTTCTTGTCGGCCGTGGTGACGTTCTTGCCGCTGGTGTACCCGGTGATGGCGAAGTAGGCGTAGCGGCCGTAGGAGTTGGAGGTACGGCGGCACACCGATCCGGGAGGACAGAAGGCCGGGACGCCCGCGCCGCTCAGGGGGACGATGCTGCCTCCTGCCTGCTCGGCCGCCTTCTTGGCCTGCGCCTCCGTCTCGAAGACCGCGAGGCCGACGGTGACGGCGATGCCGTCCCTGCTGTACGTGGCCCGGACGACCTGGTCGCAGCCGTTGTTGACGAGGACCGAACCGAGTGCGCCCTTGGTGGTCGCGGCGCAGCTTTTCGTCTGCTGGGTCGCGCCCTTGACGTAGCCGCGGTCGCCCATCGTCAGCTTCTTGCCGGGGAAGAACGCGTCGACGGTGATCGGCGCCCGGTCCTTCTTGACGTCGGATATGTAGTCCTTCGGGTCCGGCGGGGGCGGCGGTGCCACCGAGGAGAAGGACGGCTCGGGCTCGGCGGTGCTGCTCGGCAGGTCGGTCGGTGCCGGGAGCTCGCTCGCGTTCTTGCCGGTGCCGGGGGAGTTGTGGTTGCTGGTCGAGACGACCGCCGTCGCCACGATCGCGCCGACCACCGCGGTGGCGAGCACGCCGCCGCCGATCAGCAGCCACTTCTTGCGGCGGTTGCGCGCGGCGGACTCGTCGGCCAGCGCTGCCCAGTCCGGAGTCTGCGTGTCTTTGGGCCCCCAGGAGGGCCCCCCTTGCCCAAAGCTCATGCGGCGATCCTAGACGGAACACAAACCGGTTGGGCCAGGGCTTCGCGGCCCGTGACAATGCTGTGCATGGGACATCTTGAAGCGGGCCATCTTGAGTACTACCTACCGGACGGGCGGGTGCTGCTCGGCGACGCTTCGTTCCGGGTCGCGGACGGGGCCGTGGTCGCCCTCGTGGGGGCGAACGGCGCCGGAAAGACCACGTTGCTGAGGCTGCTCGCCGGGGAGCTCCAGCCGCACGGCGGTTCGGTGTCGGTGAGCGGCGGGCTCGGGGTGATGCGGCAGTTCGTGGGCTCCGTGCGGGACGAGCGCACGGTCCGGGACCTGCTGGTCTCCGTCGCCCAGCCCCGTATCCGGGAGGCGGCCCTGGCGGTCGACAAGGCCGAGGAGCTGATCCTCACCGTCGACGACGAGGCCGCGCAGATGACGTACGCGCAGGCCCTGAGCGACTGGGCGGAGGCCCGCGGGTACGAGGCCGAGACCGTGTGGGACATGTGCACGACGGCCGCGCTCGGTGTCCCGTACGAGAAGGCGCAGTGGCGCGAGGTGCGCACGCTGTCCGGTGGTGAGCAGAAGCGGCTGGTGCTGGAGGCGCTGTTGCGCGGGCCGGACGAGGTGCTGCTGCTCGACGAGCCGGACAACTATCTCGACGTCCCCGGGAAGCGGTGGCTGGAGGAGAAGCTGAAGGAGACCCGTAAGACGGTCCTCTTCGTCTCCCACGACCGGGAGCTGCTGTCCAGGGCCGCCGAGAAGATCGTCAGCGTGGAGCCGAGTCCGGCGGGCAGCGACGTGTGGGTGCACGGCGCCGGTTTCGACACGTACCACCAGGCCCGCAAGGACCGGTTCGCCCGGTTCGAGGAGCTGCTGCGGCGCTGGGAGGAGGAGCACGCCCGGCTGAAGGCGCTGGTCCACCGGCTGCGGCAGCAGGCGGCGATCAGCCCCGACATGGCGTCCCGCTACCGGGCGATGCAGACCCGCTTCAAGAAGTTCGAGGACGCCGGGCCCCCGCCGGAGCCGCCGCGCGAGCAGGACATCCGGATGCGGCTGCGCGGCGGCCGGACCGGGGTACGGGCGGTGACCTGCAAGGGCCTGGAGCTGACCGGGCTGATGAAACCGTTCGACCTGGAGATCTTCTACGGGGAACGGGTCGCAGTTCTCGGCTCGAACGGATCGGGGAAGTCGCACTTCCTGCGGCTGCTGGCGGGCGAGCCGGTTGCGCACGCGGGGGAGTGGAAGCTCGGGGCGCGTGTCGTACCGGGGCACTTCGCGCAGACGCACGCCCATCCGGAGCTGCTCGGCCACACGCTCGTCGAGATCCTGTGGACCGAGCACGCCAAGGACCGGGGCGGGGCGATGTCCGTGCTGCGCCGGTACGAGCTGGAGCGCCAGGGCGACCAGCCGTTCGAGAAGCTGTCCGGCGGGCAGCAGGCGCGGTTCCAGATCCTGCTCCTGGAGCTGGCGGGCACGACCGCGCTGCTGCTGGACGAGCCGACGGACAACCTGGACCTGGAGTCGGCGGAGGCCCTGCAGGACGGTCTCGAGGCGTACGACGGGACGGTGCTGGCCGTCACGCACGACCGGTGGTTCGCGAAGTCCTTCGACCGGTATCTGGTGTTCGGCTCGGACGGTGTCGTACGGGAGACGGCGGAGCCGGTGTGGGACGAGCGGCGGGTGGAGCGGGCGCGGTAGGGCCGGCGCGTTTTGACCCGTCCCAGGCGGGGCGGGTACTGTCGGGGGTTGTTATACGTATCGGCTTCGTCGTTCTCACGCGAAGAGCCCTTACGTAGGTTCTCTGGAGCAGTTACCAGTGGCTCGCATACGGACAGCGTTTCCGGCATTGTGGGCCCCAGCTGCATGATCGCTTCAGGGGTGCCATGTGTCTGGACCTCATCCACTGAAGAAGCGAAGGCTACGAAGTGCGTACGTACAGCCCCAAGCCCGGCGATGTGACGCGCCAGTGGCACATCATTGACGCGCAGGACATCGTCCTGGGTCGTCTCGCCACCACGGCTGCGAACCTCCTCCGCGGCAAGCACAAGGCGATCTACGCCCCCCACATGGACATGGGCGACTTCGTCATCATCATCAACGCCGAGAAGGTTCACCTCTCCGGTAACAAGAAGACCCAGAAGATGGCGTACCGCCACTCCGGGTTCCCGGGTGGTCTCCGCTCCGTCCGTTACGACGAGCTGCTCTCGAAGAACCCCGAGAAGGCCGTCGAGAAGGCCATCAAGGGCATGATCCCCAAGAACACCCTGGGCCGTCAGATGCTCTCGAAGCTCAAGGTCTACGCGGGCGACCAGCACCCGCACGCTGCTCAGCAGCCGGTCCCGTTCGAGATCACCCAGGTCGCGCAGTAGTTCCGGCCTCCCCCCAAGACCAAAAGAAAGATCTGAGGAGAATCGTGGCCGAGACCACTGTTGAGAACCCCGTCGAGGGCGTCGAGGGCGAAGAGGTTTTCGCCGAGGTGACCACCTTCGAGTCCGAGGTTCCCGTCGAGGGCGAGTACACCAGCGAGTCGCTGGCGTCCCGCTTCGGCGAGCCGCAGCCTGCCGCCGGCCTTGGCCGTCGGAAGAACGCCATTGCCCGCGTCCGGATCGTTCCGGGCACCGGCAAGTGGAAGATCAACGGTCGCACCCTTGAGGACTACTTCCCCAACAAGGTGCACCAGCAGGAAGTCAACGAGCCCTTCAAGGTGCTCGAGCTCGACAACCGCTACGACGTCATCGCCCGCATCTCGGGTGGCGGCGTCTCCGGTCAGGCCGGCGCCCTGCGCCTCGGTGTGGCCCGCGCGCTGAACGAGGCGGACGTGGACAACAACCGCGCCCCGCTGAAGAAGGCCGGCTTCCTCTCCCGCGACGACCGTGCGGTCGAGCGCAAGAAGGCCGGTCTCAAGAAGGCCCGTAAGGCCCCGCAGTACAGCAAGCGCTAAACCGCCTGCTCATCTGCGTTACACGTTCGCCCCGGCGGCACATCTCGTGCTTGCCGGGGCGTTCGTCTATTGGCACCCTCGGGCGTATAACGGCATAAGACGTTCATGCGCCTACTTGCCCACGTGCATACGTGTGTACGTACGTGTGTACGTGCGTGTGTACGTGCGTGTGTATGTGCGTGTGTGTGTACGCGCGTCTGCGTGCGTGTGCAGCGCTGCGGTGCTGGTTCGCCTTGCTTTCGTTTTGCTTGGCTTTGACTTGTTTTGTTTTGCGTTTTCGGAGCATCTTCGGAGGACACCAGTGGGACGACTCTTCGGCACGGACGGTGTGCGCGGTGTCGCCAACGCGGATCTGACGGCCGAGCTGGCGCTCGGTCTGTCGGTCGCTGCGGCGCATGTGCTTGCCGAGGCGGGCACCTTCGAGGGGCACCGGCCGACAGCGGTGGTGGGACGTGACCCCCGTGCGTCCGGAGAGTTCCTGGAGGCCGCCGTCGTCGCGGGCCTCGCCAGCGCGGGCGTGGACGTCCTGCGGGTCGGTGTGCTGCCCACCCCCGCGGTGGCGCACCTCACCGGCGCGTTGGGCGCCGACCTCGGCGTGATGCTCTCCGCCAGCCACAACGCCATGCCGGACAACGGTGTCAAGTTCTTCGCCCGTGGCGGCCACAAGCTCGCCGACGAGCTGGAGGACCGGATCGAGACGGTCTACGAGCAGCACCGCACCGGTGAGCCCTGGGCGCGGCCCACGGGCGCCGGTGTGGGCCGGGTCACCGACTACGCCGAGGGCTTCGACCGGTACGTCGCCCACCTGATCACCGTCCTCCCGAACCGGCTCGACGGGCTGAAGGTCGTCCTCGACGAGGCGCACGGCGCGGCCTCCCGGGTCTCGCCCGAGGCCTTCGCGCGGGCCGGTGCCGAGGTGATCACGATCGGCGCCGACCCGGACGGTCTGAACATCAACGACGGCTGCGGCTCCACCCACCTGGAGCTGCTGAAGGCCGCCGTCGTCGAGCACGGTGCCGATCTCGGCATCGCGCACGACGGCGATGCCGACCGCTGCCTCGCCGTGGACGGCACCGGCGAGGAGGTCGACGGCGACCAGATCCTCGCCGTGCTCGCCCTCGCCATGCGCGAGGCGGGGAAGCTGAGCAAGGACACCGTGGTCGGTACGGTCATGTCCAACCTCGGCTTCAAGATCGCGATGGAGCGGGAGGGCATCCAGCTCGTCCAGACCGCCGTCGGTGACCGTTACGTGCTGGAGTCGATGAAGGCCGAGGGGTACGCCCTGGGCGGCGAGCAGTCCGGCCACGTCATCGTCCTGGACCACGCCACGACCGGTGACGGCACGCTGACCGGCCTGCTGCTGGCGGCCCGGATCGCCGCCACCGGCCGTACGCTCGCCGAGCTGGCCGGGGTCATGCAGCGGCTGCCGCAGCTGCTGATCAACGTCCGCGACGTCGACAAGTCCCGGGTCGACACCTCCCCGGAGCTGGCCGCGGCGGTCTCGGAGGCCGAGCGCGAGCTGGGCTCCACCGGACGCGTACTGCTGCGCCAGTCGGGCACGGAGCCGCTGGTACGGGTCATGGTCGAGGCGGCCGACATCGAGCAGGCACGGGCGATCGCCGAGCGGCTGGCCGACGTGGTGAAGTCGGTACTCGGCTAGGGGCTTTCGTCCGGGTCGAGCCCGGCATGATCCAAACGAGAGGCCCTGAGGTCTTTCGTTCGGGTCGGGCCGGACGGGCTCCGGAGCGTCCTGAGCAGTGTCCGGCCCTGATCGGGGGCGCTCCGTCGGTCGCCGGGCGGGCCCGGCCCGTGCGGGCTCGCGTTATTGGCCGGACGGGCTCGCGACGGGGCCTGTCCGGCGGCGGCGGTGGTGCGCCCAGAGGGCCTTCTGGACGAGGAGCGTGAGCGTCCCCGCGGCCACGATTCCGCTGAGGTTCGCCAGCAGCTGGGCCGTGGAGCCCCACATCTGGCCGTAGTCGCTGTAGCTGAACGCCACCGCCGCGTTGGCCGCGGCCGGCACGGTGGTGACCGAGATGGCGACCCCGATCAGCGCCCCGGACTTCGCCGACGTGAGCGAGAGCGTCCCGGCGATCCCGGCCAGGAACGCCACCACGAACGACAGCGGGTCCGGCTTCCAGATGAACGACGTATTGGGCCGGCCGGCCTCGATCATCGCGTACGTGAACTGCCCCAAGGCGTCCATCATCCAGGCGAACCCGGCGGTCAGTACCATCGCGACGGCGAAGCCGCCGATCAGCGCCACCAGCGACCGCCACACCAGCCGCGGGGCCCGCTGCACCAGGGCCGTGGAGATCCCGGCCAGCGGCCCGAACTCCGGGCCGACCGCCATCGCGCCCACGATCAGGATCGCGTTGTCGAGCATCACACCGCAGGCGGCGAGCATCGTCGCGACCGCGAGGAACGCCACATAGGTGACGCTGAACGTCGACTCCTCGTGGGTCGCCTCTGTCAGCTCCTCCCACAACACCGCGTCCGCGCCCTCGCCCGGCGCCTCCTCCTCGGCCTTGTCGGCGTGCGCGGAGAGCGTCAGGTCCATGTTCTCGACGGTGATCGAACCGGACTTGTCGATGCCGAGCCCGCGCAGCGCCGAGATCACCTCCTCGCCCGCCTCCCGGGCCACATCGCACAGCACCACGTCACCCGCCGGGTCGCGGGCGACCCCGGGCATCACCACGAGATGCGCCGTACCGACGGTGCTCTCCAGCAGGTGCACCACCTCGTCCGTACGGCCGGCGGGGACGATCAGGCGCAGATGCAGCACGCGGCCACTCCCAGGAGGCTCGGAGAATCAGAGTTTGCGCAGGGACAGCCGCTGGACCTTGTGGTCCGGCCCCTTGCGCAGCACCAGAGTGGCACGACCCCGGGTCGGCGCGACATTCTCCACCAGATTGGGCTTGTTGATGGTCCGCCACATCGTCGCGGCGTACTCCATGGCCTCCTCCTCGGAGACCTGGGTGTACTTGCGGAAGTAGGAGAACGGGTTCTGGAACGCCGTCTCGCGCAGCTTCCGGAACCGGTTGAGATACCAGGTCTCGATGTCCTCGGTCCGCGCGTCCACGTACACACTGAAGTCGAAGTAGTCGGCGAGCCCGACCCTGGTCCGGCCGTCCTTGCCGGGCATCGCGGGCTGCAGCACGTTCAGCCCCTCGACGATCAGGATGTCGGGGCGCCGTACGGTGAGCCGCTCGCCCGGCACGATGTCGTAGATCAGGTGCGAGTAGACGGGTGCCGTCACCTCGTCCTTGCCGGCCTTGATGTCGGCGACGAAACGGGTCAGGGCCCGCCGGTCGTACGACTCGGGGAACCCCTTGCGCGACATCAGCCCGCGCGCCTGGAGCTCATTCATCGGCAACAGGAACCCGTCGGTGGTGACGAGTTCGACCCGGGGGTGCTCGGGCCAGCGGGCCAGTAGCGCCTGGAGGATGCGGGCACTCGTGGACTTGCCGACCGCGACACTGCCCGCGACCCCTATGACGAACGGGGTGCCGCGCTGCGCGCCGTGCCCGTTGCCGGCGTCCCCGAGGAAGGTGTTCAGGGCGCCGCGCAGGCCCGAGGTGGCCTGGACGTAGAGGTTGAGGAGCCGGGAGAGCGGCAGATAGACGTCCCGTACCTCGTCGAGGTCGATGACGTCCCCGAGTCCGCGCAGCTGCTCCACCTCGTCGGCGGTCAGCGGCAACGGCGTCTTGTCGCGCAGGGCGCTCCATTCGGCGCGCGACAGATCGACGTACGGCGTCGCCGCGTGCTCGGCGCGTCGGGAGGTGCTGCTTCGTGGCGGCGAAGTGATCACATGTTCATTGTTGCGGGAGTTTTGACGGAGCGGGGGGTGGGCTCGGTCACGTGGGGGACCGGCAGGAGCCGGTGTCCGCACCCCTGTGGCGGACACCGGCCCCGGTTCGCGGCTACTGGTGGCGTCTCAGGGCTTCTCGCCCTTGGCGTCGACGACGGCGGCCTTGACCCGGGCTTCGCTCATCATGATCTGCCCGGCCTTGAACTTCTCCGACGGAAATTGCACCTTGCCCGCGGAGGACGCGTACTCGTAGTCCTCGGTGACCACGAAGCGCATCCCGGCGTACCTGAAGTCGTGCGGGTCGAGGAGGATCTCCCGCTGTCCGTGACTGCCGTCCTCCTTCCGGGTGATGGCGATGACCTCGCGTCCGGCGGCGTCCTTCACCAGATGGCCGGTGACCTGGACGCCGGGGACGGTGGCCAGGGCCCGGTAGATCCGAGCGAGGGCGGTCGGTGCGATCGGGTACGCCTCGACCATCAGACCCATCGCGCGGAAGCTGTGCTGGGCCTCGGCCTCGGGTGGGTTCTCGGCGGTGTTGCCGGTCGGGTAGAACGAGCGGACCTTCGCCAGCAGCCGTGCGGGGTCGTCGGGCAGCTCATTGGCGGCCCGGTAGACCTGACGGGACGTGCGGTAGTCGTCGTCCTTCCCGTTCTTGGCCGCGGCGGAGTTGTCGTACGGGACCCAGTTGTCGGGGTCGTACGTGAAGCTGCCGACGGCCGAGCTCCTCTGGGCCGACTGGGCCGACTGGGCCATCACCGTCTTCGTGTAGATCCACTGGTCGTCGCGCGGCTCCGGGGCCGCCTGCTGCTTCTCCAGCGTGTCGGCGGCCCGGTTCAGCACCTCGGCCGGGCTGTCCAGCCGCAGGGTTCCGGTGGTCGCAGCGGGCCCGGAGCGGTCGGGGGCGGCGGCATCGACGAGTTGGGTGCCGAGCACGGCCGCCACGGTGATCGCCGCGGCCGCGCCGACCGACGCGATCCGCCAGTCGGCCCTCATCCGGCGGGTACGGCGGCCCGAGGCGACGGCCTGAGCGAGCCGCTGCCGGCCCGGGGCGAGTGCGGAACGGTCGGGAACGGGCGCGTCCGCGCGCAGCTCCCGCAGCCGGGTCATTTCGTCCATGACGGGGTCAGCTCCATGACGTCGGGCGTGAACGAGGGATCCATGTCGAGTGCCTCACGGACCTTGCGGCGGGCCCGATTGAGCCGCGACCGCACGGTGCCGAGCGGGATGCCCAACGCCTCGGCGACCTCCTGGTACCCGAGGTCGGCCCAGGCGACGAGCAGCAGCACATGGCGGTCGCCGGGCGAGAGCGAGGCGAGCGCCCCGGCCAGCGGCGCCTGCGCGGCGATCCGGTCGTCACAACGGTCGCTCCAGGACGCGGCCACCGGGTCCCGACCGGTACGGGCCAGGGCCCGCAGCCCCCTCTCCTCGCTGCGCCGCTGCTTGCCGATGAGATTCGCGGCGATGCCGTACAGCCAGGGGCGGGCGTTGCGATGCGTGCGGTCGTAACGGCGCCGGGAGCGGAAGGCGATGAGAAAGGTCTCCGCCGTGATGTCGTCCGCCGCGCCCTCCCCGAGGCGGCGGGCGGCATAGCGGTGGATGTCCGGAGCGTGGCGGTCGTAGAGCCCGGCGAAGATCTCGGGATGCTCCAGCGACTGCGCGACGACCTCGGCATCGTCATCGGGACTGGCTGGTGGTCCGGTCACATCGGCTCCTGGGGGCTCGGCGGATGAGCGTGTCATCCCTTGTTGCCCGCAGGGCGCGGAAAGGTTCACAGGATACGGAGAGCCTTGGTGCGACGCCGTCACCCCACCGTCAGCACCGCTTTCCCCCGCACCTGCCGGGCCCGCAGGTCCGTGATGACGTCGGCGGTACGCGACCGCCCGGTCGGCGGCGTCGAGTGTGCCCGCCGGGCTGGTGTGGCGGCCACTGACCCCGGCAGCCGCGATCGAAATCCACCTCCTGGCCAGGGGCCGGGCGGGACGCCCCGCCGTCGCCCACCTGCTGCGCACCGCAGCCGATACGGCCCGCACGGGGGACTGGCTCCGATCGCCGGACGCGACGGCCACAGCTACCCCATGAGCGCCAGTCCGCTCTCGCAGTCGCGGCAGTTGCCGGGGGCGGGGGAGCGGAAGGCGCGGTCGCAGTGGTTGCAGTTCTGGAGTGGGGTGGGTTGGTGGAGCACGGTGGGTGGGGGCGGGAGGAGGTGGGTGAGGCGGTGGCGGAGGAGTTTGGCGGGGTGTTTGAGGGGGCGGGGGAGGTCGTTGGTGAGGGCGTGGCGGATGGCGGTGGGCGTGGCGCCGCGTTCGTACCAGGTGGCGACGGCGGGGGCGAGGGCGTGGATGTCGCGTTCGGTGAGGATGAGTTGGGGTGCATCGCGGTGGAGGTCGGCGAGGAGGGCGATGGCGGCGTGGTGGCGTTGGGGGAGGGGGTTGTTGGGTTGGGGGAGTGGTGGGGGTGGGGGTTTGGGTGAGGTGGGGGCGGGGACGTGGGGCGGCTGCTCGGGTGGCGGGGATACGGGGGCTGGGGATACGGGGGCTGGGGGCACCGGGGCCACTGGGGCCGGGGCCGGGGCTGGTGCTGGGTGGCTGGGCTTGGGGCGTCGTTCGGGTGCGGGGACGGGGTGGGTGTTGGTGAAGCCTGGCTGGTTGTACGAGCAGGTGCGGGTGATGACGCGGCCGTCGGGGAGGCGTTCGCGGGTGCGTTTCAGGTAGCCGTGGGCTTCCAGTTCGCGTAGTGCGGCGGCGATGCGGGTTTCGCCTTCCGGGAAGCGTTCGGTGAGGGTTTTGATCCCGACCTTCGCCCCGGTGGGGAGTGACTGGATGTGGGTGGCGAGGCCGATTGCGAGGAGGGAGAGCTCGCGGTGCTGGGCGAGGTGGTTGCCGACCACGGTGAAGCGGGTGGTGTGGCGGGAGTTGATGTGCATGACGCCGGACGAGGGCGTGGCGTCCCCGGGAACGGGAGACGGGGCGCGCGAGGGCGCGCTAACCTGCTGGGTATCCATCGGGAAGCGTTCTCTTCCTCGGTGGTCAGGCCCTCGATCGGGATTGCGAGTCCCGGCCGGGGGCCGACGCATGTCTGTGGTTGTGGGGCGAGCATATGCCTGCCAACCGAGCAGAAAGCCAGTCGAGTTGGTGATCCTCACCCGTGTGAGTGACGGGGCCGTGTGCGTGCCCCTGTGTGAGGCCGGGGTAGGGGTTGGGGTTGGGTTGGGAAATTTCTTCTTCCCAAAGCCTTAAAAGCCTTTTACGTCGGGGCGCGCCGGGTCGCGGTTCACCGGGACGTGACAGACCGGGTCGCGACTGTCACGTTCCGGTGAGGGCTACCTCCGCCCAGACGGTTTTGCGTGGGAAGGGCCCCACCCGCACGCCCCACCGGATGGCGATCGCCTCGACGAGCATGAGCCCGCGCCCCGCCTCGGATTCGTCGTTCCGTTCCGGGACGCGGGGCAGTACGTCCCCGCGAGCGTCGGCGACCTCGATACGGAGCGTGTCCCCGGTGACGGTCAGCATGATGCGGAAGTCCCGCCCCGGCACCTGCCCGTGCAGCGCGGCGTTGGAGGCCAGTTCGGCGACGACATGCCCGGCGTCGTCCAGCGGCAGCCCCCAGGAGCGGAGTTGCTCGGTCGCGAGGAGCCGGGCGAGTCGGGCACCTCGGCGGGTGGCGGAGAGCTGCACGGCGAATTGGCCGCTGCGGGCGCGCGGTTGGGTGATTTCTCGGTTCACGTCACTCAGCGTGGCCGGAGATGCCTACTCTGAACAGCAATGACGTGCGTACGGACAGTGACTGTCCAGCGGTTGTACGGGTCTGTCCATCCGGTACGGCGTCCAACGCGAAACGGTGCGGGCACGGTTGGAGGCGGGTGTCGTATGGCGAGCGAGGACAACCGGGGCGACGGAGACAACACGGCGGACGGCCCTGACTGGGAGTTCGATGTCGAGGACGACTCGGGCGCGGTGATCGCGGCGGTCGGCCGGCAGATCCGGCTCTGGCGTGAGGCGGCAGGACTGCGCGCGAAGGAGTTGGGCGACGCGATCGGGTATGGGGAGAACCAGGTCTACAAGGTGGAGGCCGGGAAACGCATCCCCAAGCCGGAGTTCCTGGACAAGGCGGACCAAGTCCTGGGCGCGGGCGGCAAACTCGCCGCGATGAAGCAGGACGTTGCGGAGGCACGGTATCCGAAGAAGGTCCGTGACTTGGCGAAGCTGGAGCGGGCCGCGGTTGAGCTCGGGGCGTACGGCAATCACAATGTGCACGGTCTTTTGCAGACCGAAGAATACGCTCGGGCCCTCTACGAGATGCGGCGGCCGTCGTTCGGGCCTGACGAGATCGATCGGCACGTCGCGGGCCGGATGGGGCGGCAGGAAATCTTCGAGCGGCGACCTCTGACGACGCTGACATTCGTCCAGGAAGAAGTCACGATCAAGCGTCCGCTCGGGGGCAGAATGGTTGCGCGACGACAGCTTGAACACCTTTTGGACATCGGTCAGTTGCGGAACGTCGAGATCCAGGTGATGCCGACGGACCGGGAGGATCACGCGGGCATGGGGGGTCAGCTCCAACTGCTGAAGTTCGACGACGGCACAGCGGTGGCACACTGGGAGGGCCAGTTGACCAACCGCTTGATCTCCGACCCCAAGCAAGTCCGGATCATCGAGTTGCGGTACGGAATCATCCGGGCCCAGGCTCTCACCCCACGGGAGTCTCTGGCCGTCATCGAGAAAGCGCTGGGAGAGACATGACCCACAAGGCCTCAGGTGGAGACGGCTCCGCACTGGAGTGGATCAAGAGCAGCTACAGCAGTAACGATGGCCCTGAATGTGTTGAGGTCGCGGCCGTCCCCGGTGCGGTACGCATCCGCGACTCAAAGGACGTGTGCGGTCTTCAACTCGAGTTCGCACCCACGGCGTGGGAAAACTTCGTGGCGTATGCGTCGGAAAGCTGAACCACCAGGGAGACACATGGACACCGAGTGACCTGGTTCAAGAGCAGCTACAGCAGTAACGACGGCCCGGCCTGTGTCGAGGTAGCGGCGGCCGCAAGCACGATCCACGTACGCGACTCCAAGAACCTCCCCGGCCCGCACCTCGGCTTCGCGCCGCGCGCCTGGGCGGAGTTCGTCACGTACGCCTCCGGCAACTGACCGCCGCGCCCACCAACGCCCGCCCCGTTCCCCTTCCTCCTGGGGGAGCGGGGCGGTCATGCTGTCGGCAACGCCCCTGGTCCGATGACCGCCGCGAGTTCCCGTACTCCGGAGACTCTGGGGTGCCGAGAGATGAGCTCGCCGACGATTCGCGAGATTGCCGGGCGATCGCGGACTTCACCGTGACTGATACGGGCTGCAAGCAACAACTGCTGGGTGGCTGTGAGCAGCATCTTCGCGATTGGCCCGGTGGTCTTTCACCGATTCTCCGCCTCGAATGCCTGGGCGACGGCCAGGCTGTCCTCGTAGACATGGTGCCGGGTGACAAGGCCGTCTTCGACGGTGAGATGCAGAGCGAACCGCGCCTGATAGGCACGTCCGGTGGGCCGGGCGGTCTGACGGATCTCGCCGAGCACGACCGCGTCGCTTCCGTCGATAAGGATGCGCTCGACCTCAGTCGCCACATACTCCGGCACGTGGTACTCGGCAAGCTCGCGATAGTGGGCGGCCGCGTCGGCCCGGGTGGACCGGTGGCGGATCCACGGCGTGGCAGTACGGCCGTGCTCGGCCTCCGGCCAGTCGAGCTTCCAATCGCCCTGCTCGGCATACAGTTCGGCGATGCGCTCGGGGTCGCCCTCGCTAATTCTGCGCAGCAACTCCTCAACCACAGTGCGCGTGTTCGTAAGTGCGGCTATGGACATGGCTGACCTCTCCGTCCTGGTCCGCGTCCTCCGACGCGGAGAGATCACCAACCCTGCCAGTGTGGGCACGCCGAGACGATTACCTCTGAGGTAAGGCAAGCGCATCACCGAGATCCACTTTCGATACACGCCCCTACTAGGGCTTTGTTAGGTACCCCGAATGTTCGGCCAGGGGTAGGGTTGTGATCTTCTTTCAGGTGTGACACCTGAGGAGATGGAGACGGTCCGCCCGCGCTTGGAGGCGTTCGCGGCGGAGATGCTCGGTTCACTGGCGCGGCGGGACCAGCGGGCCAAGGGTGAGTTGTACCTGCGCGGGCTGATGCTGGACGGTAAGCGCAAGTCGATGCAGCCGATGGCCGAGCGTCTGGGTGTGGACCATCAGCAGCTCCAGCAGTTCGTCTCCTCTTCCACCTGGAACTGGGGCAAGGTCCGTGAGCGGCTGGCCCGTTGGGCTGCGGCTCACATCTCGCCCGAGGCGTACGCGATCGATGACGTGGGCTTCCCCAAGGACGGCTACGACTCGCCGGGGGTGGCGCGGATGTACTGCGGCGCGCTGGGCAAGCGCGGAAACTGCCAGGTCGGGGTCAGTGTCAACCTGGTGTCCGACCGTGCCTCCTCGGCGGTCGACTGGCGTCTGTTCCTGCCCGAGAGCTGGGACGACGCCAAGAACGCGGACGATGCGCTGCTGGCCGAGGCGATCCGCCGCCGCCGGACGAAGGCCGGCATCCCCGACAGCGAGCGGCACCGGGAGAAGTGGCGCCTGGCCCTGGACATGCTGGACGAGGTTCGCGGGGACTGGGAACTGCCCGACCTGCCGGTGGTCGCCGACGCCGGCTACGGGGACGCGACAGGCTTTCGCGAGGGCCTGAGCGAACGTGGGCTGGCCTACGCGGTCGCGGTCAAGGGCAGCACCACCGCCTACCCGGGTGACGCCGTCCCCCGGCGCCCGCCCTACAGCGGCCAGGGCCGCCCGCCCGGCCCGGCGTACCCCGACCCCCACACCACCTTGCGCCAACTCGCCCTGGACGAAGGACGATCCACGCTACGGACGGTGACCTGGCGCCAGGGCAGCAAGACCACCAGGAACAACCCCCGCGCCGAGATGCGCTCACGATTCCTCGCACTGCGCGTCCGCCCGGCCAACCGCACGATCCGCCGCGCCGTGGACGGTTCCCTGCCCGAGTGCTGGCTGCTGGCCGAGTGGCCGCCCGGCGCCGCCGAGCCCACCGACTACTGGCTGTCCACCCTGCCCGCCGACACCCCACTGCGCGAGCTGGTCCGCATCTGCAAGATCCGCTGGCGCATCGAGCACGACTACCGCGAACTCAAGGACGGCCTGGGCCTGGACCACTTCGAGGGCCGCAACTTCCCCGGCTGGCACCGCCACACCACCCTCGCCTCCCTCGCCCAAGCCTTCTGCACCCTGCTCAGACTCGACCCAAAAGCCCCTGCGCCGGCCTGACCCTCTACGCGGTCCTCCGCGAACTCCAAGCCCTCCTGGCCACCTGGACCGGCGCCTGCTCCATATGCGGCCAACCCGCCCCGGCACCCGAACCACACCACCGCACCTAACAAAGCCCTACTACAAGGCCGAGAACGCCCACCGTGCCTGGCTCCGGCGGCTCGCTTTCCTGGCCCGCCACCCGGACCCGCCCGCTGTGGTCGATTGCGCGCAGGAGACCGCAGGGCGGATCGACGACGCCCGTCGGCTGGTGGCGATCCACGCCGCGCTGAGCCGGCTGCGGCGACAGGAGCGCGAGGCCCGGCCCTGCCCGAGGCGGCGTGGTGCCGCGCCCGGAACGACGGGCGCGGCCGGCGGATCCCCCGATTCCGATTTGCGGCTCGCGCGTTCGGCCACACCCTGGACAGGGGGCCGGCAGCACATCCGAGAGGACAGCACGCATGCCCACGGTGACCACGCGTGACGGTGTCGACATCTTCTACAAGGACTGGGGCCGCGGCCGCCCCGTCGTCTTCATCCATGGCTGGCCCCTGAGTGGGGACGCCTGGCAGGACCAGCTCAAGGCGGTCGCGGACAACGGCTTTCGCGGCATCGCCCACGACCGGCGCGGGCACGGCCGCTCGACCCCGGTCTGGGACGGCTACGACTTCGACACCTTCGCGGACGACCTCGACGACCTGCTCACCCAAATGGACCTGCGGGACGTCACGCTGGTCGCCCACTCGATGGGCGGCGGCGAACTCGCCCGCTACATCGGCCGCCACGGCACAGACCGGATCAGGTCCACGGTGCTGCTCTCGGCGATCTGTCCCCTGATGCTCCAGGGCCCCGACAACCCCGAGGGTGTACCGCAGTCGGTCTTCGACGGCGTCAAGAAGGGCATCCTCGCCGAACGCTCGCAGTTCTGGAAGGACGCGGCGGTCGGCTTCTTCGGTGCCAACCGCGACGGCAACAAGGTCACCCAGGGGAACCAGGACGCCTTCTGGTACATGGCCATGGCCGAGACCATCGAGGGCGGCGTCGCCTGCGTCGATGCCTTCGCGGCCACGGACTTCCATGAGGACCTGAAGAAGTTCGACATCCCCACGCTCGTCGTGCACGGCGACGACGACCAGATCGTCCCCATCGACGCCACGGGCCGCAAGTCCGCCCAACTCATCCCGGACGCGACCCTCAAGGTCTACGAGGGCGGCCCCCACGGCGTCGCCCTCGTCCCGGGCTACAAGGAGAAGTTCAACAGGGACCTCCTGGAGTTCCTCAAGCGCTGAACCACAGGGTGTGGTCAGGGTGACCGCCACCGGCTCGGACGGGCCCGAGGCCGCGATGGCGACGCGCGCACTGCCCGCATCCGGCTCCCGCTCGGCCGCGCCTCGGGGGAGGCGCACTACGCGAAGGAGTTCGGCATCAGCCGCGCCCAGGCGTACCGGCTCCTCGACGTCGCCCGCGCCCTGGGCGGAAGGTGGGGCCGCCTTCGATGCCTTCCGCATGCGGGCCCAGGTGTGGGCCCGCAGAGCTGGACGCGGCCATACGGGGGCCGGACCCGCTACGGTCGGTCGTCGCCGTGGCCGCAGGCCCGGTGTCGTCCGCCGTGCACCGCCGCGTACGCCGCCGGGCGGGGCGCGGCGGCGGCCCGGTCGAGTCGCGCGACCGCGGCCCGGCCCGCCGAGGAGTGCGAGTCGTGGACGACCCGGCCGCCCACCAGGGTCAGCTCGACACGGGTGTCACTGATGTCCGCCACCGGGCATTGCGTTACATCACGGTCGAGAACGATCAGATCCGCCGCCAGACCGGGCCGGACTGTTCCCGTCAGCTGGTCCATGCGCAGCTGCCATGCCGTGCCCTGCGTGTGCATCCGCAGCGCCGACGTACGGCTCAACCCCTCCAACTCCCGGTAGAGCGGCCCGTCGCCCTCCGCGCCCGTGCGGTCGATCGCCGTACGGATCTGGTTCCACACCTGGAGCGGGTCCACCGGCCAGTCCGAACCGCCCGAGAGCCGGGCCCCGTGCCGCTCCAGGGAGCGGGCAGGGTACATCCACCGGTGCCGCTCGGGCCCGATGTACGGCAGGAGCGCATCCATCGTCCACGTGTCCTGTTCCGCCCACTGGAGCTGCATGCAGGCCACCACGTCCAGTGCGGCGAACCGCCCCAGATCCGCCGGGTCCACCAGCTGGAGGTGAGCGATGGTGTTCCGGGCACCGCGCAGCCCGGTCGCGCGCCGGGCGTACGCGTACCCGTCGAGCGCCGTGCGCACCGCGCGGTCACCGAGCCCATGGGCATGCATCTGCCAGCCGGCCCGGTTGAAGACCGCGGTCAGCCGCCCGTAATCCTCTCCAGAGACATACAACTCACCGCGGTTGTCCGTCGGGTGCCCCGAGTCGTCCAGATACGGCGCCAGGAGCGCCGCCGTCTGCGCCGGGTACTCGATCACCCCGTCGAGGAACACCTTGATCGTCCCGAACCGCAGCCCAGGTACGTTACGGAAAGAGCGCTGCAGCCCGCGCGCATACGCAAGCGCCGCCTTCGGGTCCTTCGCCAGGTCTGCGTCGATCCCGATCGCGGGGACGATCCGCTGCAGCAGCGTCCCCGCGTTCGCCAGAGCCTGATACGTCGACAACCCGCTCTGCCCGACATTCGCGTCCATCATCGTGGTCACCCCGGAGGCCGCCACCTGGGCGAGGGCCCGCGAGCAGGCGGCGACCAGATCGGCCTCGCTCGGCTCCGGGATGTGGCGAGTCACCAGGGGCTGTGCGTCGTCCTTGAGTACCCCGCTGGGCTTCCCGTCCGGCCCCTTCACGATCTTTCCGGCCACCGGATCGGGGGTCGCCGCGGTGATGCCGGCGATCTCCAGGGCGCGGCCGTTGACCCAGGTGTTGTGGCCGTCGCTCCCGAGGAGGGCGATCGGGCGTCGGGTGGGAAGGGTGTCGAGCAGGGAGTGGTGGGGAAGGGTGCCACGCGGCAGCAGCCCGATCGGGTTCCAGTCCGAGACCACCAGCCAGCCGTCGGGCTCCTGGCCGGGCGTGTCCTTGAGGAAACCGGTGAGGATCGCCAGGAGTTCCTCCGCGGTCGTCTCGGCGCCCTCCAGGGAGGGGCTCAGTGAACGGTCGCCCGCGCCGAGCGGGTGCACATGGCCGTCGTGGATGCCGCTCATCACGGTCGCCCCGCGCGCGTCGACGATTTCGGTGTCCCGTCCGGCGAGGTGGTGCAGTTCGCGGCCCCGGCCGGTGGCGAGAATCCGGCCGTCGTGCCCGACGGCCACGGCCTCGACGGGTCGGGCGCCGGGGAGCCCGGTGAACACCCGTGCGTTGTGGATGACCAGGGCCGCGGCACTCCGGTGCGCGGCGCCCCGGTGCACGGCGGCCGCGGGGGCGGCCGCCGCACCCACCAGTCCGGCCGCGCCCGCGGCGAGCATGGTCCGCCGGGCGAGAGAAGAAGTCATGACCACTCCAAGGGTTTAGCTGCATTCGCTGTGGCGGACCCTCTTTGATTAACGCCGTAACCAAAACCCGCCCGGAACGACGGATTCCGTAGGATGAGGCCATGTCAGGGCCCACTCTCGCCGATGTGGCACGCGCCGCGGAGGTCTCCACCGCCACCGTCTCGCACGCTCTCAACGGAACCGGCCGGCTGACCGAATCCACGCGCCGCCGGGTCTGCGAGGTGGCCACCATGCTCGGGTACCGCTCCCAGCGGACCCCGCGGACTGGGAAAACCCTGGGCGTGGCCGTCACGACCTACGCCGGATCGGTTTGGAACTTCCTCGAAGTCCCGTACTTCGCCCGGTTCCTGACCGCCGCCACCGCCACCGCGCACGCCCATGACTACGCCCTGACCATCCTCCCCGCCGCCCGCGGGGCCGAGACGCCGTGGCACACCCTCACCGTGGACGGCATGCTGCTCCTCGACAGCCCCACGGACGACCCGGTGCTGCGTGCGCTGCGCGCCCGAGGCATCCCGCTCGTCTTCGACGGCCGGCCCGTCGATCCGAGGCCCGGGGACGTCTGGGTCGACAACGACCACACCGCCACCACCCGCGAGGTCCTCGGCCACCTGGCGGCCTCGGGCGGCCGGCGGATCGCCCTGCACGCCGGGTACGGCGACGAGCACTACACCCGGGCCGTGACCCGCGCGTACGAGCAGTGGTGCCACGAGCACGGCCGGACGCCACTGCTCCTCACCTTCGACCCGTACGACGACCCGGGCCACGGCTTCGACGCGGTCTTCGCCGCCCACGCCTGCGACGCGGTGTACACGGTCTACGACCGCGGCGGCCGCCAGGTCCTGGCCGCAGCGGCCCGCCACGGCCTGCGGATCCCCGACGACCTCCTCCTCGTCTGCGCCAGCGAGGACCCGGCCTACGCCGAGAACGATCCGCCGGTGAGCACCGTGACCCTGCACCCCGCGACGATCGCCGAGACCGCGGTGACGGCCCTGGTCTCTCGCCTGACTCCCGCCGCCCCGCCGCCACCCCCTGGCGCCCTGACGGTCCCGGCGGTCCTCCACCCCCGCCGCTCCTCACGCAGCCGGGCCCGGCCTGGCTGTACTCGACCGGGAGGCCGGTGAGACACCCACGTCGGTTGTTGGCCATGGAAGGACCTACGGGCGTAGTGCCTTCTCCGCGCCGAGATCAGCAACGGCTTTCTGGCCTCCGTCACAGGACCCGACTCCCCAGGCAGGCAGGCAGGCACGTCATGCCCCGCCCTCCCGGGCGGCCCCTGGCCCACCAGGGGCGGTCGTGCGACTGCTGGACGGGTTGCAGCCGACGGGGTGCGGTGGCTTCGGGGTGTGCCGGTGCGGGTGGGTGTGGGGCCTTGTCCTCGATCGCCGGAGGGGCTCGATTTTCTGCCGCCCCGTTCACCTTCTGCGACGATGCGGAGAAAAGGGGCGGGCGACCAGGAAGGCAACGGTATGTGCGGAATCGTTGGATACGTCGGTGGGCAGTCGGCGCAGGACGTCGTCGTCGCGGGCCTCAAGCGCCTCGAATACCGGGGCTACGACTCGGCGGGCCTCGCCGTCCTCGCGGACGGCGGCCTGGCCGCCGCGAAGAAGGCCGGGAAACTCGTCAACCTGGAGAAGACGTTGGCCGAGGCCCCGCTCCCGGCCGGGACCACCGGGATCGGGCACACCCGCTGGGCCACCCATGGCGCCCCCACCGACACCAACGCCCACCCGCACCTCGACAACGCGGGCCGGGTCGCCGTCGTGCACAACGGGATCATCGAGAACTTCGCCGTCCTGCGCGCCGAACTCGCCGAGCGCGGCCACGATCTGGTCTCCGAGACCGACACCGAGGTCGTCGCCCATCTCCTCGCCGAGGCGTACTCGTCCTGCGCCGACCTGGCGGAGGCGATGCGGCAGATCTGCGGGCGGCTGGAGGGGGCCTTCACCCTCGTCGCCCTGCACGCGGACGCGCCCGGCACGGTGGTCGGGGCCCGGCGCAACTCACCGCTCGTGGTGGGGGTGGGGGAGGGCGAATCGTTCCTGGCCTCCGATGTGGCCGCGTTCATCGCGCACACCCGCTCCGCGATCGAGCTGGGCCAGGACCAGGTGGTGGAGCTGCGCCGGGAGGGCGTCACCGTCACCGACTTCGACGGGCGGCCCGTCGACGTCCGTGAGTACCACGTGGACTGGGACGTCTCCGCCGCCGAGAAGGGCGGCCACGACTCGTTCATGCTCAAGGAGATCGAGGACCAGCCCAAGGCCGTCGCCGACACGCTCCTCGGGCGGATCGACGGCGCGGGCACCCTCCACCTCGACGAGGTACGGATCCCGCCCCACGAACTCCGCGAGGTCGACAAGGTCGTCATCGTCGCGTGCGGCACCGCGTTCCACGCCGGGATGATCGCCAAGTACGCCATCGAGCACTGGACCCGGATCGCCTGCGAGACCGAGCTGGCCAGCGAGTTCCGCTACCGCGATCCGATCCTCGACCACCGCACCCTCGTCGTCGCGATCTCGCAGTCCGGCGAGACGATGGACACCCTGATGGCCCTGCGGCACGCCCGCGAACAGGGTGCGAAGGTCCTCGCCATCTGCAACACCAACGGCTCCACCATTCCCCGCGAGTCCGACGCCGTGCTCTACACGCACGCCGGGCCCGAGGTCGCCGTCGCCTCCACCAAGGCGTTCCTCACCCAGCTCGTCGCCTGCTATCTCGTGGCCCTCTATCTGGGTCAGATCCGCGGCACGAAGTGGGGCGACGAGATCCGGACCGTCATCCGCCAGCTCTCCGAGATCTCCGGTGCGGTCGAACGGGTCCTGAAGACCATGGAACCCGTGCGTGCGCTGGCCCGTTCCCTCGCCGACCACGACACCGTGCTCTTCGTGGGCCGCCATGTCGGCTACCCCGTGGCCCTGGAAGGCGCGCTGAAGCTCAAGGAACTCGCGTACATGCACGCCGAGGGCTTCGCCGCGGGCGAGCTCAAGCACGGGCCGATCGCGCTCATCGAGGACGGTCTGCCCGTCGTCGTGGTCGTGCCCTCGCCGCGCGGCCGGTCGGTGCTGCACGACAAGATCGTGTCGAACATCCAGGAGATCAGGGCCCGCGGCGCGCGCACGATCGTCATCGCCGAGGAGGGCGACGAGGCGGTGGTCCCGTACGCCGACCATCTGATCAGGATCCCCGTTACGCCTACGCTGCTTCAGCCGCTGGTGTCGACCGTGCCGTTGCAGGTGTTCGCCTGCGAACTGGCGACGGCCCGCGGCAACGACGTGGACCAGCCGCGCAATCTGGCGAAGTCCGTGACCGTGGAGTAGCGAGAGTTGAGGGAACACGCGTGATCATCGGGGTCGGGATCGATGTGGCCGAGATCGAACGGTTCGACGCGGCGCTGAAGCGTACGCCGCACCTGGCCGACCGGCTCTTCCTGGAGAAGGAGTTGCTGCTGCCCAGCGGCGAGCGGCGCGGTGTCGCCTCGCTCGCCGTGCGGTTCGCCGCCAAGGAGGCCCTCGCGAAGGCGCTCGGCGCGCCGGGCGGCCTGCTGTGGACGGATGCGGAGGTGCACGTCGAGGACAGCGGGCAGCCCCGGCTGCGGGTCCGCGGCACGGTCGCAGCGCGCGCGGCCGAGCTGGGCGTGCGGAACTGGCACGTGTCGCTCAGCCACGACGCGGGGGTGGCGTCGGCCGTGGTGATCGCGGAGGGTTGAGCACATGCGTACCGCGTACAGCGTTCAGACCGTACGGGCCGCCGAGCGGGCCCTGATGGACCGGCTGCCGGACGGCGCCCTGATGCAGCGCGCCGCGGCGGGACTCGCGGCGGCGTGCGCCGATGTCCTGCGGCGGCGCGGCCGGGTGTACGGGGCCCGGGTCGTCCTGCTCGTCGGCAGCGGCGACAACGGAGGCGACGCGCTGTACGCGGGCGCCCGGCTGGCCCGCCGCGGCGCGGGCGTGCGCGCCGTGCTCACCTCGCCCGGCCGCGCCCACGAGGGCGGGCTCGCGGCGCTGCTCGCGGCGGGCGGGCGCGTGGCGGGCGGGGACGGCGACACGGGCGAACACGGCGAAACCGGCGGGGACGGCGACACGGGCGACGTGAGCCCCTTCGCGGCAGCCTGGGGCGGGCACGTCGATCTCGTCGTGGACGGGATCACCGGCATCGGCGGGCGCGGCGGGCTGCGTCCGCAGGCCGCCGCGCTGGTGCGGGCCTTCGAGGCGACCGGCGCGACCTTCGTCGCCGTCGACCTGCCCAGCGGCGTCGAGGCGGACACCGGCGAGGTGCTCGGCGACGCGGTGCGGGCCGACGCGACCGTCACCTTCGGCACGTACAAGCCCGGACTGCTCATCGACCCGGCCGCCGGCCTGGCGGGCGCGCTGCACCTCGTCGACATCGGGCTCGGCCCGGAGCTGCCCGAGGTGCCCGGCCTGGAGGCGCTGCAGTACGCGGACCTCGCCGCGCTCCTGCCCGTCCCCAGTAGCGAGAGCGACAAGTACCGGCGCGGTGTCGTCGGCATCGTCGCCGGGTCGGCGCGGTATCCGGGAGCGGCGGTGCTGGCCGTCTCCGGGGCGCTGCGGGGCGGTGCCGGAGCGGTGCGGTACGTCGGTCCGGGCGCCGGCGCGGTGATCGCCCGCCATCCGGAGACGCTGGTCCACGCGGGGCCGCCGTCGAAGGCGGGGCGGGTGCAGGCCTGGGTCGTGGGGCCGGGGCTCGGTGACGGTACGGACGCCGTGGAGGCGGTCCGTGACGTGCTGGAGGCGGACGTTCCGGTGCTCGTCGACGCCGACGGGCTGCGGCTGCTCGACGCCACCGTAGTCCGCGCGCGCACCGCCCCGACCCTCCTCACCCCGCACGCCGGTGAGGCCGCCGCCCTGCTCGGCGTCCCACGCGAGGAGGTCGAGGCGGGGCGGCTCGCCGCCGTACGGGAACTGGCCGCCCGCTTCCGCGCCACGGTCCTGCTCAAGGGGTCGACGACCCTGGTCGCCACCGACGCCGGAGCCACCCCCGTACGGGTCAACCCGACCGGCACCTCCTGGCTGGCCACGGCCGGCAGCGGTGACGTCCTCTCCGGCCTGACCGGCTCGCTGCTGGCGGCGGGCCTCGCCCCGCGCGACGCCGCGTCGGCCGGCGCGTATCTGCACGGCCTGGCCGCCCGGCACGCCTCGGACGGCGCTCCCGTCGCCGCGCAGGACGTCGCGGAGGCGATCCCGGCGGCGTGGCGGGACGTACGGGCCTGAGTGATCCTGGGCGCAGACGGACGCCGACAGGAGGGTCGATCGTGGGTAGCAGCAAGGGCAGCAGCGATGTACGCGTACGCCGGGTGTACGAGCCGAAGGAGGCCGACGACGGCACCCGCGTCCTCGTCGACCGGCTCTGGCCGCGCGGCGAGTCCAAGGAGCGGGCCGCGATCGACAAGTGGCTCAAGGACATCACCCCGTCGAACGAGCTCCGCGACTGGTACCACGAGGACCGCTCCGGCACCCGCTACGACGAGTTCGCCGACCGCTACCGCGCCGAACTGGCCGACCCCGTCCACACCGCGGCCGTCGACGAACTGGTGGAACTGGTCCGCGAGGGCGGCCCGGTCACGCTGGTCACGGCGGTCAAGGACGTACCGCACAGCCACGTCCCGGTCCTCGTCGACCATCTGGAACACGAGCTGCGCCACCACTGAGATGGACGCGCCGGGTCCCCCCGCCGGGGGACCTCTCCCGCCCCGCCGCCCGGAGGGTTTGCCGTACGCCTCTGAGAGACTGGGCGCGATGAATGAGACAGCGTCCTTGAGAGCCCGTGCCGAGATCGACCTCGCCGCATTGCGCGCCAACGTGCGTGTACTGCGCGCTCGGGCGGGCGCCGCGCAACTCATGGCTGTCGTCAAAGCCGATGCGTACGGGCACGGGGCGGTGCCCTGCGCCCGTGCCGCGCTGGAGGCCGGGGCGACCTGGCTGGGCACCGCGACGCCGCAGGAGGCGCTCGCCCTGCGGGCGGCCGGGCTCGGCGGCCGGGTGATGTGCTGGCTGTGGACGCCGGGCGGGCCCTGGCGCGAGGCGATCGAGGCCGGCATCGATGTGTCGGTGAGCGGGATGTGGGCCCTGCGCGAGGTCGTCGCCGCGGCGACGGAGGCCGGCATTCCGGCCCGTATCCAGCTCAAGGCCGACACCGGCCTCGGGCGCAACGGCTGCCAGCCCGCCGACTGGCCCGAGCTCGTCGCCGCCGCCCGCACCGCCGAGCAGGCGGGCACTGTCAGGATCACCGGCCTCTGGTCCCACTTCGCCTGCGCCGACGAACCGGGCCACCCCTCCATCGCCGCCCAGCTGAACACGTTCCGCGACATGGTCGCGTACGCGGAGAAGGAGGGCGTCGACCCCGAGGTGCGCCACATGGCGAACTCCCCGGCGACGCTGACGATCCCCGAGGCGCACTTCGACCTCGTACGGACCGGGATCGCGATGTACGGCATCTCGCCCAGCCCCGAGCTGGGCACCCCGGCCGACTTCGGGCTGCGCCCCGTCATGACGCTCAGCGCGTCGATCGCCCTGGTCAAGCAGGTGCCGGCCGGCCACGGGATCAGCTACGGACATCACTACACGACCTCCGCCGAGACCACCCTGGGCCTGGTCCCGCTCGGCTACGCGGACGGCATCCCGCGCCATGCCTCCGGCCGCGCCCCCGTCCTCGTCGGCGGCGTGTGGCGGCGGATCGCGGGCCGGGTGGCCATGGACCAGTTCGTCGTCGACCTCGACGGGGACCGGATCGAGGTGGGCGGCGAGGCGGTGCTCTTCGGCCCGGGGGACCGGGGCGAGCCGAGCGCCGAGGACTGGGCGCAGGCCGCCGGCACGATCGCGTACGAGATCGTCACCCGGATCGGCAGCCGTGTGCCCCGCGTCCATCTGCATGCGACCCCGGCCGAGTCCTGACCGAACAAGCGCCCCTGACCAGGCACGATCTGAGCACGACCGGAACAGACCGGCCCTGACCTGACGGACACGACCGACGAGGAGCGCGGCACGGTGAGCGAGATCAGCGCGGGGGACGCGGTGACGACGGCCGCCACGGCGGTCGGCTGGCGCCGGGCGGGGATCGCCGGGGCCGCCATAGGCGTGATCGCGGCGGGCGCGGCCGCCGGTGTCGCCGTCGAGCGGCTGACCGTGGGTCGCGGCATGCGCAGACGGGCCAGGCTGGCGCTGGACGCCTCGGGACCGTACGGATCGCTGCGCGGACTGCCGGGCCGGGCGAACGCCGACGACGGTACCGAGCTGTACTACGAGGTCGACGAGGTCGACCCCGACGGCGGTACGGGGGCCGCCGGGAGCGGTGAGAGCGCCGGGAACGGTGCGACCGCTCCCGGCGCCGCCGGCCCGCGCCGCCGCAGGCTCTTCGGCCGCAAGGCGCCCGGGCCCGTCACCGTCGTCTTCAGCCACGGGTACTGCCTCAGCCAGGACTCCTGGCACTTCCAGCGGGCGGCGTTGCGCGGAATCGTCCGTACCGTCCACTGGGACCAGCGCAGCCACGGCCGCTCCGAGCGGGGCCGGGCCCAGGCGGACGGGGTGACGGTCGGCATCGACCAGCTCGGCCGTGACCTGAAGGCGGTCATCGACGCGGTGGCTCCCGAGGGCAGGCTGGTGCTGGTCGGGCACTCGATGGGCGGCATGACGATGATGGCGCTCGCCGAGCAGTACCCCCAGCTCGTCCGGGACCGGGTCGCCGCCATCGCCTTCGTCGGCACATCGAGCGGGAAGCTCGGCGAGGTCAGCTTCGGGCTGCCGGTCGCGGGCGTGAACGCGGTGCGGCGGGTGCTGCCCGGGGTGCTCAAGGCGCTCGGTTCCCAGGCCGAACTGGTGGAACGGGGCCGGCGGGCGACCGCCGATCTCTTCGCCGGGCTGATCAAGCGGTACTCGTTCGGTTCGCGGGACGTCGACCCGGCGGTCGAGCGGTTCGCCGAGCGGCTCATCGAATCCACCCCGATCGATGTGGTCGCCGAGTTCTACCCGGCCTTCACCGAGCACGACAAGACCCACGTCCTGCCCGCGTTCCGTGACGTCCCGGTGCTGATCCTGGCGGGCGACAAGGACCTGGTGACGCCCAGCTCGCACAGCGAGGCCATGGCGGACCAGCTCCCGGACGCGGAGCTGGTCATCGTCCCGGACGCCGGTCATCTGGTGATGCTGGAACACCCGGAGACGGTGACCGACCGGCTGGCGGACCTGCTGGTACGCATCGGGGCGGTGCCCGCCGCGACCGATGTCGGCGGACAGGGAAGTAACGTTGGCGGACATGGAAGCACCGCACAACAGCCTGGCGGCTGAGGCCGACGCGGGCACCGCGCCGGGCACCGTCACCGTCGACCTGGCCGTCGAGTCCCCCGAACAGATGCAGGCCCTCGGCCGCCGCATCGCCGCTGTCCTGCGCCCCGGCGACCTCGTGATGCTCTCCGGGGAGCTCGGAGCCGGGAAGACGACGCTGACCCGGGGGCTCGGTGAGGGCCTCGGGGTGCGCGGCGCCGTCACGTCCCCCACGTTCGTGATCGCCCGCGTCCACCCCTCGCTGACCGGCGGCCCCGCGCTGGTCCACGTCGACGCGTACCGGCTGGGCGGCGGGCTCGACGAGATGGAGGACCTGGACCTCGACGTGTCGCTGCCGGAGTCGGTGGTGGTCGTGGAGTGGGGCGACGGCAAGGTCGAGGAACTGTCCGAGGACCGGCTCCACGTGATGATCCACCGCGCGGTCGGCGACACGGACGACGAGCGGCGCTCGGTGACGCTGGTGGGGATCGGGGCGCGCTGGGCACAACTGGGCGAGGACATGGCCGCCGAACTGCCGGGGCAGGCATCCCGGTAGGGGGCCGTTGCGCGCGCTCAGTAGGGTGAAACCTGTTCGGCACTGACCACGGGGGACACGCGCATGGAACACCTACGCCAGGACGACCCGGCCCGGATCGGGCCGTACGTCCCCCTGGCCCGGCTGGACGAGAGGGACGGCGGACACCCCGTCCCCGACCGCCGCTACATCGCGCGCAGCGCCGACGGCGAACGCACCGTCCTCGTCTGCGTCCCGCGTGCCGCCGCCGACCCGTCGCGCTGGGCCGAGGAGGTGCGGCACGCGCGCCGGTCGTCCGTCCCGCGCTTCCTGCCGGTGTCGGACGCGGCGGAGGCTGCAGGCGGGCAGGTGCCGGACGGTGCGGACCCGACTCCCTGGTACGCGGCGCCGTACGCCCCCGCGCTGGTGCTGCCCGCCGCCCTCGCGGCGCACGGCGGGCCGCTTCCGGAGCGGTTCGTACGGGCATGGGGAGCAGCCCTGGCGCAGTCGCTCGCGGCCGCCCACGCGCAGGGCGTGACGCACGCCGGAGTGAGCCCGTCCGCCGTCCTGCTGATGGCCGACGGGCCCTGGCTCGCGGGTTTCGGAGCGGTACGGGCCGCAGGGCCGGACGGGCTGAGACGCCCGGACCTCGCGGGTCTGGAGCCCGCCGCTCTCGCTCCGGAGCAGCTGTCCGGCGGCCTGCCGCGCCCCCTCGGGGACGTGTACGGCCTGGGGGCGGTGCTCTCGTACGCGAGCACCGGTCAGGTCGTGCCCGAGAACGGGGAACTGCCCGCCGCCCTGCGCCCCGTGATCACCGCCTGCCTGGCCCGCGACCCGGCCGCCCGCCCGGCGGCGGCCCGAGTGGCGGCGGAGCTGACGCGGGGTACGGGCGCGGCACCGGCATCAGCCGCGCCGCAGGTGCTGCCCGCGTCGCAGGCGCCGTCCGCCCCGCAGGCCACGGTGCTCGACGGGGTCTTTCCCGTGCCGCTTCCGCCCCGGGTCCTCGCGGAGCTCGCCCGGCACTCGGCCGCCGTTCTCGCCGCCGAGCTGCCCGGTCCGCCGATACCGGCCGTGCCGGCCGGCCCGGTCGCCCGCAACGGGCGGGGCTGACGGCCGGTGCTCGCTCCTCTCAGCCACGACGATCCGCAGGACCTCGGCGGCTACCAACCGGTCGCCCGGCTCGGCAGCGGCGGCATGGGCACCGTCTACCTGGCCCGTTCGGACCGCGGTCGCACCGTCGCCCTCAAGACGATGCACGCCCGCATCGCGTCCGACCCCGTTGCCCGCACCCGCTTCCGGCTCGAAGTCGAGGCCGCCCGGGTCATCGGCCCCGTCCACGGCGCCCGGGTCTTCGCCGCCGACCCCGCGGCCGTCACGCCCTGGCTGGCGACCGAGTACGTTCTCGGGCCGCCGCTCGACGAGGCGCTCGATCTGGCCGGTCCCCTCCCGGAGCCCGCCGTCCGGGCCCTGGGCGCCCTGCTGTGCCGGGCCCTGACCCAGCTGCACCTCTCGGGCGTCGTCCACCGCGACCTCAAGCCCTCCAACATCATGCTCATGGTGGACGGCCCCAAGGTCATCGACTTCGGCATCGCCCGTGCCATCGGGGACGAGCGACTGACCCGCACCGGAGCCGCCGCGGGTACGCCCGCGTTCATGTCTCCCGAACAGGCCACCGGCCAGGACCACACCGCGGCCGGTGACGTCTTCGCGCTCGCCGGTGTGCTCACCCGGGCGGCGAGCGGACACGGCCCCTTCGGCTCGGGACAGCCCGCGGACCTCCTCTACCGGGTCCGGTACGCCGCCCCGGACCTCACCGGCGTACCGGAGGGTTTGCTCCCGATCCTGGCCGGCTGCCTGAGCAAGGACCCCGCCGAACGTCCCACCACCACGGCACTCGCGGCCGCGCTCGCTCCGCCCCCGGGCACCTTCGCCGAGCATCTCCCCGAATCGTTGCTCCTGGAGATCGCCCGCCGCGCGGCGGCGGTCTGGGCCGTCGCTCCGTACCGCCTGCCGCCCCCGGCGGACCACGCTCTCGCCGACACCGCACCCGACGGCCCCCGCCGCCGCGGCCTGTCCCGTCGAGGGCTGCTCACCCTGGGCGGCGGCACCCTGCTCGGCGAGGCCGCGGGCGCGGCGGGACTCCGGTACCTGCCGGGCCGGGACGACCCTGCTCCGGGCAAGAGCGCCCCGCCCGCCAGGAGGCCCGCCTGGGACATGCGCTGGCAGGTGAAGGCGGACTACGGGATCACCCCCCGGGTGCCGCCCGTGCCGCTCCTGCTGGAGGAGCTGGTCGTCGTGTCGGTCAGCGCCAGTTCGCTCCAGGCCCTGGACCCGGTGTCGGGCGAGGGACGCTGGACGGATCCCGACGTGTGCCGCCCGCACCAGGTCACCACGGACGGCAAGCAGATCTGTGCCATCGAGTACACCTTGGAGGAGACCGACCCGCTCACCCTGTGCACCGTGAACCTGGGCGACGGAAAGCTCACCACACCCTTCGCCCGGCTTCCGGGCCTGGAAGGGCGCCATCTGGAGAACCAGGTGCTCGGTGTCGCGGGCGGCACCGTGTACGTCGTGGGCGGCCACGGGCGCTATTCGACCGAGGGATTCCGCAGGGACCAGACCTGGTCCCTGCTGGCCGTCGACAGCCGTACGGGAGACATCCGCTGGACCCGGCCGCTGCCTGCGCGGCCGGACGGGTCCGAGCGGCTGCACTTCCTGACCGCGCAGGTCCGGGGCACGTATCTGGTCCTCGTCCAGCAGTCCGCGGCGGGCCGGCTGACGCTGGCCGTCCTCGACACCCGTACCGGACGGCGGCTGTGGGACACCCCGCTCGACGGGGAGCAGCACGCGTTCACCCGGGCCCGGCTCGCGGTGGACGACCGGCACGTGTACACCACGTCCGGAGGTTTGCGCGCGCTCCGGCTGGCCGACGGCGGATCTGCGTGGCGGTTCACGCAGGGCCGCTCCGGTGCGGCGTACAGCCCGCCGACGGTGGCCGGCGAGGCGGTCTACGTGGTGGAGGAGAGCCTGGGCATCGTCTCGGTCGGCGCCTCGGACGGGAAGCTGCGCTGGGCGGAGAAGGGCCGGGCCGACACCGGGACGGTCCTCGACGTGGCACCCGCCGTGGGCGTCGACTACGTCTACAGCGCTGCAACGTCCGCGCTGACCGCCACTCGGCTGCGTACCGGTGTCTCGTCCCGCCCCTTCAGGGCCGCGCCCGGGAGCTACTACCCCCACGAGGCATCCAAGGCGCTCATCGCGCTCGGCGACGCGTACGCCGCCGGTTACCCCCTGCTGTGAACTCACGGAAAGCGCTGCGGAAATGAAGCCCCTGGAATCCGGCGACCCGATCCGGCTCGGCCCGTACCACCTGCGTGGCGTCCTGGGCGAGGGCGGCATGGGCAAGGTGTATGTGGGACAGGACGCGCAGGGGCGCGCCGCCGCGGTGAAGGTCCTGCACCCCCATCTGGCGCACGACACCCACCTCGCGCAGCGGTTCGTCCGTGAGGCGCAGATGGCGCAGGCCGTCACCGGCGAGGGCGTGGCCCGGGTCCTGGAGGCCCGGACCGAGGGCGGACGGCCCTGGATCGCCACCGAGTTCCTCGTCGGCCCGACCCTCGACGAGGCGGTCCGCGCCCACGGCCCGCTCGAAGAGCCCGCCACCCGGGCCCTCGCCGTGGCGCTGGCGCGGGCGCTGACGGTCATTCATGCGGCGGGACTCGTCCACCGCGACCTGAAACCCGCGAACATCGTGCTCACCTCGGCGGGTCCTCGGATCATCGACTTCGGTATCGCCCGGCCCGAGCACGGGTTCACCCTGACGGTGACCGGACAAGTCCCGGTGACACCTGGTTACGGTGCCCCCGAGCAGGTGCTGGGTCGGCGTGTCGGCCCGCCCGCCGATGTCTTCTCGCTCGGTGCGGTGCTCGTGTACGCGTCGAGCGGGCAGCGCGCGTACGAGGGCGAGCACGTCGCCGCCGTGCAGTACGAGGTCGTTCACGGCGAACCGCGGCTGGACCGGGTCCCGGCCGTGCTCCGGCCGCTCATCGCTCCCTGCCTGGCCAAGGAACCCGCGCACCGGCCCGCGCCCGAGCACATGGCCGGTGTCTTCGCCCCGCCCCGGGGTGCCGAACGGGTCTGGCGGCAGGGGCCGCTCGCGCAGGATGTCACGGCGCGCGAGCGCAGCCTGCACCAGCTCACCACCGTGTCTGCCGCGGACCGTGGCAGCGGCGGTTCCGTCTCCCGCCGCCGTCTGCTGACCGCGTTCGCGGTCGGCGGGGCGGTGGCGGTGGGTGGTGGCGCGGTGTGGTGGAACATGCGGGAGCGCGGCGCCGGGCCGTTCGACATCCCGCCCGCGGCCAGGACGCCGACGGCCCGCGCTCTGTCCCCGGAGCGGGGCGACTACGCCCGCGGCCAGACGCCCGAGCCGCTGTGGAGCGTGTCCTCGGCGCTTGCCGGGGTGACCCCGGCGCCCCTTCCGGTCCGCGATGTGATCGTCGCCGGCGGCGTGGCGGGAGGCCTCGTGGCACGCAGCGTCGTGGACGGTTCGGTGGCGTGGAAGGCGCCCGAGGTGGCGGCGAGCCGCCGATACGTGTCGCTCTCGGACCGGCTGGTGGCGGCTGTCGACGGGGACGGGGTGCTGCGTACCTTCGTCGCCTCCACGGGTGAACCGAAGTGGACGGCGGACGCGGACGTGGCCTGCGTCCTGGCCGCGGACGACGAGGCGGTGTACGTGGTCACGGGGGATGGCCGGGTGCGGAGCATCGGCCGGTCCGACGCCAAGGTGCGCTGGACCGTCGCGGCCGGAACCGATCTCACTGCGGAGTCCGGGGCGCGCGGGGTTGCCGCGCGGGGGCGCCTGGTGGTGGCCGGGGACCGTGACGTCGCCGCGTTCGCCACCGGTGACGGCCGCAGGGTGTGGGCGCGCGAAGCGCAGTCCGTGAAGCGGCCCGGTCTCGCCGTCGCGGGGGAGACCGTCGTGGTGAGCGGCTCCCGGCTGGCCGCGCTGGACCTCGGCGACGGCAAGGAGCGCTGGGTCGCGGACAGCCCGGAGGAGGTGTCCGGGGTCCCCGTCTCGTGGGGCCCTCCCACGGTCCACGGCCTCCATGTGTTCGCGGCCGTCCTCGGCCACCCCCGGCGTCTGGGCATCGCTGACGGGAAACCGAGCGACTGGGCGTACGAGGGCCTCTTCCAGTGCGACCCGCCGAGCCCGCTCGTCGTCGCGGGCGACGGTCTTTGGTCGGTGGCCGTCAACAAGTCGGTGGGCGGGGTGAACGTCCTCGACCTGGTCCGTCAGCGCGAGCCGTGGGTCTTCCCGCTCATCAAGCACCCCGACCGCTACTGGCTCGCGGCCGATGGCGGGCGGGTCTTCCTGCTGGACGGTGCCTCGCTCACCGCGCTGCCGGTCTTCTGAAGGCTCGTTCGAGTGCGGATTCAGCTGTCCGGCACTCTTTCCGACAAGTCGTCGGTAAATGCTTGCGCAGGACGCGGCGGTCGTGGTCACATGGATGGGAGAATTGGTTAGGTGTGCCTAACCGTGCCCTCCATCGGAGCTCCAGGAGGCATCCATGCCGACGTCCGAGCGTGACCCGCAGCCGCAGCCGCAGCCGCAGCCGCAGCCGCAGCCGTCCGCCCTGTCGATGAAGGATCTGCTGGCCTCGTGTGCCGCCGCCACGGCGGTGTCCACGCCGCCACCGGCCGAGCCGGTTGAGGAAGAGCCGGACGGGCTGCCGTCCCGGCGCGACGCGGCATAGCCTGCGCAACGTGTCCCGCTACGGGACGACGACGACCTTCGTACCCACCAGCGCGAAGTCCCACATCGCGTCCCCGTCGGCCCGGGACATCCGTACGCCGCCGGTCTTCAGTGACGGGTCCGGGCTCTCCATCGAACCGTCCAGTGCCGCGCTGAACCCCACGGCCACGCCGTCCACCATCGCGAACCGCACCACGTGCTCGATCATCACGCCGTCCGAGCCCTTGGTCGCGGCTCCCGAGCGCGGTGTGACCACCTCGTACGTCCCGGGCCGCGGGTTCAGTGAGCTCGGCATGACGGCGAAGCTCCTGGTCACCTCTCCAGCCGCGTCGACGAGCCACACGTGGCGGTCGGCCAGGGCGTACACGACCCGTGTTCCGGTACCGGAGGCGGTGGGGAGTGCGGCCGGCGGCTTCTTTTCCTTCGGCTTGTCGTGGCCGGCGGCGGGCGCGCTGCTGGAAACCTTCGGCTTGGGGGCGGCGACGGAGTCAGGGGCGTTCGCCGATGCCTGGTAGGCCAGAAAACCGACCGCGGCGAGAGCCGCCGCAGTGAGCCCGGCCACGATTCCCGAGCTGCCCCTTGCCACCGTGCGCGCCCCTTTCGCTCCGTATGTCGTACAAACGTTTAGCGATTACGTCGTACTCGCGTGCGTTCCCGGTGACGGTAGCAGCCGGGGCCGGTCGTACCGGGACGCCGTACGGGACACCGTGCCCCCGTCGGAGGAGCCGTAGGCTGTTTGCGTGCTCTTGCTCGCCGTGGATACCGCCACCCCCGCCGTCACCGTCGCCCTTCACGACGGAACCTCCGTCGTCGCCGAGTCCGGTCGGGTCGATGCCCGAAGGCATGGGGAGCTGCTGCTGCCCGCCGTCGACCGGGTCCTCGCCGAGGCCGGGGTGAAACTCGACGCCGTGACGGACGTGGTCGTGGGCGTCGGCCCCGGCCCCTACACCGGGCTGCGGGTCGGCCTGGTCACGGCCGCGACCTTCGGCTCCGCCCTCTCCGTGCCCGTGCACGGGGTCTGCACCCTGGACGGTCTCGCGTACGCCGCAGGGCAGGCCGGCCTGGAGGGCCCGTTCGCCGTCGCGACGGACGCCCGCCGCAAGGAGGTCTACTGGGCGCGCTACGAGGACTGCCGTACGTGCGTCACGGAGCCCGCCGTCGACCGGCCCGCCGACATCGCCGAGCGGCTCGCAGGAGTTCCCGTCGTCGGGGCGGGCGCGGTGCTCTACCCCGAGGCGTTCCCGGACGCCCGGGGCCCCGAGCACGTCAGCGCCGGTGCGCTGGCCGCCCTCGCCGCCGAGCGGCTCGCCGCGGGCGCGGAATTGTTGCCGCCGCGGCCGCTCTACCTGCGCAGGCCCGACGCCCAGGTCCCGAAGAACTACAAGGTGGTCACCCCGAAGTGACGAGCACGACTGCCGTACTGCGCGAAATGCGCTGGTGGGACATCGATCGGGTGCTGGCCCTCGAACACGAGCTGTTCCCGGACGACGCCTGGTCGGCCGGCATGTTCTGGTCCGAGCTGGCGCACGCCCGCGGTCCGCGGGCCACCCGCCGCTACGTCGTCGCCGAGGATCCCGCCACCGGCCGGATCGTCGGCTACGCCGGGCTCGCCGCGGCCGGTGACCTCGCCGACGTACAGACGATCGGTGTCACCCGCGACCACTGGGGCGGCGGCCTCGGCTCCGAACTCCTCACCGATCTCCTGAAGCACGCCACGGCCTTCGAGTGCGCCGAGGTGCTCCTCGAAGTCCGCGTCGACAACACCCGGGCGCAGAAGCTGTACGAACGCTTCGGCTTCGAACCGATCGGCTTCCGCCGCGGCTACTACCAGCCCGGCAACATCGACGCACTCGTCATGCGCCTGACGGTGCAAGAGCCCGCACAAGAGACAGAGACTTACTGATGGCTGACGAACCGCTCGTACTCGGCATCGAGACCTCCTGCGACGAGACCGGTGTCGGCATCGTCCGCGGTACGACGCTGCTGGCCGACGCCGTCGCGTCCAGCGTCGACACGCACGCCCGCTTCGGCGGCGTCGTGCCGGAGATCGCCTCCCGCGCGCACCTGGAGGCGATGGTCCCCACCATCGAGCGCGCCCTGAAGGAGGCCGGGATCAGCGCCCGCGACCTCGACGGCATCTCCGTCACCGCCGGTCCCGGGCTCGCGGGCGCGCTGCTCGTCGGCGTCTCGGCCGCGAAGGCGTACGCGTACGCGCTGAACAAGCCGCTCTACGGGGTGAACCACCTCGCCTCGCACATCTGCGTCGACCAGCTGGAGCACGGCCCGCTGCCCGAGCCGACCATGGCACTGCTTGTCAGCGGCGGCCACTCCTCCCTGCTCCTCGCGCCGGACATCACCAACGACGTACGGCCGCTGGGCGCGACCATCGACGACGCGGCGGGCGAGGCCTTCGACAAGATCGCCCGGGTGCTGGACCTCGGCTTCCCCGGCGGCCCGGTCATCGACCGGCTGGCGAAGGAGGGCGACCCGAAGGCGATCGCGTTCCCGCGCGGACTGAGCGGCTCCCGCGATCCCGCGTACGACTTCTCCTTCTCCGGCCTGAAGACGTCCGTCGCCCGCTGGATCGAGGCGAAGCGGGCCGCGGGCGAGGACGTGCCGGTACGGGACGTGGCGGCGTCCTTCCAGGAAGCCGTGGTGGATGTGCTCACCCGTAAGGCCGTCCGGGCCTGCAAGGACGAGGGCGTCGACCACCTGATGATCGGCGGCGGTGTCGCGGCCAACTCGCGGCTGCGGGCCCTGGCCGAGGAGCGGTGCGAGCGGGCCGGCATCCGGCTGCGGGTGCCGCGGCCGGGGCTGTGCACGGACAACGGAGCGATGGTCGCGGCGCTGGGCGCGGAGATGGTGGCCCGGAACAGGCCGGCCTCCGACCTGGAGCTGTCCGCGGACTCGTCGCTGCCGGTGACCGACCCCCACGTCCCCGGTGCCCACGCGCACAACCACGATCATGTGCACGAGATCAGCAAGGACAACCTCTACTCATGAGCGGCATGAGCGGCACGACCGTCGCCTTGATGTGGGAGGCCCGTGCCACCGCCGGCCGGGGCCCCGAGCTCCTGGAGTGGGCGCGCGCCCGTGCGGCCGAGCTGGCCCGTGAACCGCTGCGACGCGAGCTGCTGCGCGCCCCGCAGGACCGGGTCCTGGTCCTCACCTGGTGGGAGGGGGAGTACGGCGACGAGCTGCCCGAACTCCCCGAGCCGGACCCGGAGTTGATCACTCGTCCGGTGCATCGGTGGCGCTTCGAGTCGCTGGGGGCCGTGGACTTCCCCGGCTGATCGGCCCTCGGTGATCGCGCCGGGTTCCGCCTACGACGCGGCCACGCCGGTCTACGACGCGGCCACGCCCATCGACACGGCCGCCATCGCCTTCGGCGCGCCCTTCTCGTAGAACTCGTCGAGGTCGACGATCGTGAACCCTGCGGCCGTCAGCATCTCGGCGACCGGCCGGGTCAGGCGGCACCCGGCGAAGAGCCGCCGCTCCAGCGGATCGAGGCGGCGTTGCCAGCGGCGTACGTTCTCGTCCTCCTCCGGCGCCAGACCGTGCTCCAGGAAATGCAGGGTCGCACCGGGCTTGAGAACCCGGCGCACCTCGCGCAGTGCCGCGTCGGCGTCGGGGATGGTGCACAGCGCCCACGTCGACAGGGCGCCGTCGAAGGTGTTGTCCTCGAACGGCAGGTACTGGCTGTCCAGACAGGCGCGCCGCACCAGGGGGTGCCCCGCGTCGATCCGGTCACGCGCCAGCTTCCAGCCGAGATCGGACGGCTCGACCGCGGCTACCTCGGTGACGGCGTCCGGGTAGAACGGAACGTTGTGCCCGGAACCGAACCCGATCTCGATGATCTCGCCGTACAGGCCCTCGCAGACCCGGCGCCGCAATGGTTCGACCTGCTTCATCCCGCCGACGGCATCATCGATCCGGGGCACGATCCGGTCGGCATAGAACCCCATCGCGAACCTCCGTGTGTTTCTTTCCAGCATGGCACCGCGGCGGCTTCCGCGCACCGTGCTGCCCGCAGAGGGGGGCGCGCGGTCGGTAGGGTCTGGCCCATGTTTCGCCGCGCACAACTGCCGCCGCCGCCACCGCCCGTGGAGATACGTTCCTGGCCCGACCGCGAGGCACTGCTCGCCGACCGGGCCGTGGTGCTCGGGGAGCTGGTGAGGGCACATGTGTCACCGGGGCGCCTGGCGATGCTGTGGTTGTGGGGAGCACTCTGCGCGCTCGGCTGGTCGCTGGTGGGCGCTGCGCTCATCACGTTCGAGGAGACGTACGACATCTTCAGCGCCTTCCTCGCCGTGATCCTCGTCGGCATGGGCACCTGCTGCGTGGTGCCGGCGGTCCTCCTCGTCGTCATTGGCCTGCGCTACGACATCGAGGTGCGCCGACTGCTCGACGCCTGGGGGCACTTGGACCGCGATCCGGTACGGGACGCGCGGTTGCTGATGCCGGGCGTCAGCCTCGTCTGGCTGCTGATGTCCTTCACGCTGTGCGCGCTCGGGCTGTACGCGTGCATCGCCGTCCCGGCGACCTCCGAGGCGGCCCAGGACAGTTTCGCCCTCATCGTCCTGGTCACCGGACTCGGGATGACCGGCTGGCTCACCGGGCTGATCGGCATCATCAAGGCCTTCGCGCACCGCCGTTGGGCGCTGCGGATGCTGATCGGGGCGCCCCGTCCGGAGCCGCTGTTCTCCGCCGGGGGCGGCGCGCATCGCTGAGTCCGGACCTATCCTGACCGCTACATGAGTCGCACAGGGGGAGGCGTGTCACATGGAGTGGTACTGGTGGGTGCTCATCATCTTCTGGACCGGCGGATTCGGGTGGGCCGTCGACAACGTCCGTACCGCGCTGCGCAACCGGCACACCCGCAAGCTGGAGCTGCTGGAGGCGGCCAAGCAGGAACGGCTCGCCGTCGAAGCGGCCCACCGGCCGCCGGAGCCGGTCTGCGGCTGCACACACCATCTCGCCAAGCACGACAAGCGGGGCAAGTGCCATGAGCGGGTCGAGGTGCCGACGGCCTGGGACGAGTCGAAGAAGCCGGTCCGCTTCGAGTCGGGGCAGTGCAACTGCCAGCAGTACGTGGGTCCTCAGCCGCTCTCCCAGGTATACGCCGAGGACCTGACCGACCTGGCCTGAGACCGGCCGGCAATTGCCGGCCGGCCGGTCGGGCTAAGACGCCTCCGGCCGCACGGGGTGACCGATCAGCATCGTCGGGGCCCCGGCCACCCGGGTCAGGAAGACCGTCGCGGCGTTCGGCCCCTGGAGCTTCATCCTGCGGCGCAGCTCCTCCGGCTCGACGGCCGAGCCGCGCTTCTTCACCGTCAGGACGCCGACCTTCCGCTCCCGCAGCAGCGCCTTCAGCTTCTTCATGTTGAACGGCAGCCGGTCGGTGATCTCGTACCCGGTGGTGTAGGGGGAGTCGTACGGCTCGTCGCTCGTGACGTACGCGATGGTCTCGTCGATCAGCCGGCCGTCGCACCGCGCCACGATGTCGGCGACCAGGTGGGCGCGGATGACGGCCCCGTCCGGCTCGTACAGATATCGGCCGACCGGGCCGACGGGCGGGGCGGGCAGCGGGGCCGCGGACCAGAGGGTGGCGCGGGCCGGGAGCACGGTGGCGCGGTACGAACCGGGCGCGAAGCCCTCGCCGAACCAGAGCACGGCCTCCTTCACGTCGCCGCCGTCCGAGATCCACTCCGCCTCCGCCCGTGCCGGGATCGCCTCGTGCGGGATGCCGGGGGCGATCTTCAGCGCGGCGCGGGGGGCGTCGAGCGCGGCGCCGGTCGCCCAGGAGAGCGGCGGTGAGTACGCCTCGGGGTCGAAGATCCTGCCCCGGCCGCCGCGCCGGGCCGGGTCGACGAAGACCGCGTCGTACGGCGAGGTGTCGATCTCGGTGACATCGGCGCACCGCACCTCGATCAGACCGTCCAGGCCGAGCGCGACGGCGTTGGCGCGGGCCACCTCGGCGGTCAGCGGGTCGCGGTCCACGGCGAGGACGGAGATGCCCGCCCGCGCGAGCGCGATCGCGTCGCCGCCGATCCCGCAGCAGAGGTCGGCTACGCACCGCACCCCGCCCGCCGCCACGAACCGCCGCGCGCGATGGGTGGCCACCGATGTACGGGTCGCCTGCTCGACGCCGTTCGGTGTGAAGAACATCCGGTACGCGTCCTCGGCGCCGAACTTCGCCACCGCCCGCTGGCGCAGCCGGGCCTGCCCCAGCGCCGCCGAGACCAGGGGGGCCGGGTGGTCGCGGCGCAGCCGGGTGGCGGTGGCGAGCTCCTGGGCGGGGTCGTACGACCGCAACTCGTCCAGGAGCGCCGCGCCCTCGGGGGTGCGCAGGGCCATGAAGGAGGCGAGGGGGGAGTCGAGAGCGTTCACCCGCCCCATTGTGAGCCAGCCGGGTTGACCGGCGGACCCGGCGGCGGTGTCGGGCGGGGGCGCCCGTCCCCTGCTGGCAGGATGCGACGCCATGCGTCTTGTACGACAAAAGGTAAAACTAACAGCGAATCTGAGCGAAGCGGGTGCATGCGAATCCGGGCGCGGCCGGAGCCCCGGCGGGCATCGGCCCGCGTGTGCTGTCCTGGCCGCGCTCCTGATCGTCGCCGCCGGCTCCGGCTGCGCCTCCGAGGCCGACGGCCGGGCCGGCGCCGACGTCGAACACCGCGCCCGGCCCGCCGCCGGACTTCCGGGCGGTCCGGGATTTCCGGGCGGTCCCGGGCAGAAAGCGGGCCCCGAGCGGCCGGCCGGTCAGGGCCGCGCACCCGCCGGGCCCTATGAGAACGCGAAGTTCGGCCCGGCCGTACGGGCGGCCCTCGCCAAGAAATGGCGGCTGGACCGGCCACCCCTGATCGCACCCCCGCCGCCCGCCGTCAAACCGCACATCACCACCCGGGAGGGCTTCGAGGTGAAGGGCGGCGACGACTCGCTGCCGCCGGTCTTCACCACCGTCCCGACCAAGGACCGGGTCGTCTTCCTGACGATGGACGACGGGTCCGAGAAGGACCCCGAACTGCTCCAGATGATGGACGAACTGGACATCCCGTACAGCGCCTTCCTCACCGACGACGAGGTGCGTGACAACTACGGGTACTTCGGGGAGGCGCAGCGGCTGGGCGTCGGCCTCAACAACCACACGCTCAGCCACCCGTACCTTCCCGGGCTCTCGTACAGCGAGCAGAAGCGCGAGATCTGCGACCAGCAGGCCACCATCGAGAAGCAGTACGGGAAGCGGCCCGTCCTCTTCCGTCCGCCGTACGGCAACTACAACGGGGACACGCTCCGGATCGCCAAGTCCTGCGGCGTCAAGGCCGTGCCGCTCTGGAACGCGGAGGCGTTCCCGGACCACATGGAGTGGCGCGAGGGGGACCAGGACCTGCGTCCCGGCGACATCATCCTCACGCATTTCCGGGGCCGGGGGGCGTGGGGTGCCGATATGGCGGACCTGGTTCGCGCGGTCATGAAGACCATCACGGATCAGGGGTACGCCGTGGCCCGGCTGGAGGATTACGTATGAGAAGGGCGTACCGGCTGCTCGCCGGCCTGCTGGCAGCCGGTGCGCTCCTGACCACCACCGCCGGGTGCGCGCAGTCGGTCGCCCCGATCGAACGGCTGGGCCGCAAGGCCGCACAGAAGGTGACCCACCCGGGGCCGAGCCCCACAGCGGGCCCGCAGACGCATCCGCACGGCGACCGGGGTGATCGCAGCGGCCGCAGTGACCGCCGGGACCGTGGCGGTCATGGCGGTCACGGGGCGTCAGGGGCGCTGGTCGTCATCGCCTGCCCTCAGCCGCCGGAGTCCAGGCACGCGTGGTTGTCGCCGCCGCTGAGGCACTGGTGGCCGGACCGGCCGGGATCGTCCGAAGGCGTGGAGGCCGGCGCCGGGTGCGAGCGGCGGTAGTCCTCGTGCCCGACCTGCACCGCCGCCACGCACAGCAGGAGCACGACCGGGATCTGGAGCGCCCCCGCCCAGGGCCAGTTCTCGCGGATCAGCACCACGGCGATCAGCGCGACCGCCGCCGCGATCCCGCCGAAGACGAGGACGGGCGTCCAGTCCATCGGCGGCGGGTCCGTCGTCTCCGAAGCACCGGGGTCCCACCGGGACCGGGACAGGGTCAGGGAGTGGGCGGCGGCCGCGCAGATCAGCCCCTCCAGGAGCACCAGCAGCAGACCCAGCACCACATCGAGACAGCCGTTCACGGCGCGCGAGCCGCGCCGGGGCCGCGAGTCCCGTGAATCCGAATGCCGGTACGGAGATTCGGTCATGTTCACACAGTCGTACGGAACGCCGTGGTCCGTACGGCCGTTGTCCCAGTGTTGTCCGGACTGTTGTCCGGACGGTACCCCGGTCGCTGCCCCGGCCGGCGCGCGGTGCTGGGCCGGAGCAGGGCTCCGGTGGACGCCACGAGCGCGTGAATTGGCACTCCGCTTGACCGAGTGCTAATCGCGGTCATAGTCTCGGTGCTGGCACTCACCACTGGAGAGTGCCAGCAGTACTGTGCGACTGGCAGGTCCGGCACCCGCGACGACGGATCCACCTGGTCGCCACCCAAAGACTGTTACCCCGTGAGATCTCCGAAGGGGGAGACCGGATCGTGTCGACCGCCAGCACCAAGGTTGCGATCAAGCCGCTCGAGGACCGCATTGTGGTCCAGCCGCTCGACGCCGAGCAGACCACGGCCTCCGGCCTGGTCATTCCGGACACCGCCAAGGAGAAGCCCCAGGAGGGCGTCGTCCTGGCCGTGGGCCCGGGCCGCTTCGAGAACGGCGAGCGCCTTCCGCTCGACGTCAAGACCGGCGACGTCGTGCTCTACAGCAAGTACGGCGGCACCGAGGTGAAGTACAACGGCGAGGAGTACCTCGTCCTCTCGGCTCGTGACGTGCTCGCGATCATCGAGAAGTAATTCACCCACGTTTGCTTCTGTTCTGCGCCCCTGGCCCCCTGCGAACTAACCAGCCGGGTGGTCAGGGGCGCAGTTCGTTCGAGAGGAAAGCTCAGCTCCCATGGCGAAGATCCTGAAGTTCGACGAGGACGCCCGTCGCGCCCTTGAGCGCGGCGTCAACAAGCTTGCCGACACGGTCAAGGTGACGATCGGCCCCAAGGGCCGCAACGTCGTCATCGACAAGAAGTTCGGCGCACCCACCATCACCAACGACGGTGTCACCATCGCGCGCGAGGTCGAGCTCGACGACCCGTACGAGAACCTCGGTGCCCAGCTGGTGAAGGAGGTGGCGACCAAGACCAACGACGTCGCGGGTGACGGTACGACCACCGCCACCGTGCTGGCCCAGGCGCTCGTCCGCGAGGGTCTGCGCAACGTCGCCGCGGGTGCTTCCCCGGCCGCCCTGAAGAAGGGCATCGACGCCGCGGTCAAGGCCGTCTCCGACGAGCTCCTCGCGACCGCCCGTCCGATCGACGACAAGTCCGACATCGCCGCCGTGGCCGCGCTCTCCGCGCAGGACTCGCAGGTCGGCGAGCTCATCGCGGACGCGATGGACAAGGTCGGCAAGGACGGTGTCATCACCGTCGAGGAGTCCAACACCTTCGGTCTGGACCTCGAGTTCACCGAGGGCATGGCCTTCGACAAGGGTTACCTGTCCCCGTACATGGTGACCGACCAGGAGCGTATGGAGGCCGTCCTCGACGACCCGTACATCCTGATCCACCAGGGCAAGATCGGCGCGATCCAGGAGCTGCTCCCGCTGCTGGAGAAGGTCATCCAGGCCGGTGGCTCCAAGCCGCTGCTGATCATCGCCGAGGACGTCGAGGGCGAGGCGCTGTCGACCCTGGTCGTCAACAAGATCCGTGGCACCTTCAACGCCGTCGCGGTGAAGGCCCCGGGCTTCGGTGACCGCCGCAAGGCCATGCTCGGCGACATCGCCACCCTCACCGGTGCGACCGTCATCGCCGAGGAGGTCGGCCTCAAGCTCGACCAGGCCGGTCTGGACGTGCTGGGCACCGCCCGCCGCGTCACCGTCTCCAAGGACGACACGACGATCGTGGACGGCGGCGGCGAGCCCGGCGACGTCAAGGGCCGGGTCAACCAGATCAAGGCCGAGATCGAGGCCACGGACTCCGACTGGGACCGCGAGAAGCTCCAGGAGCGCCTCGCGAAGCTGGCCGGCGGCGTGTGCGTGATCCGTGTCGGTGCCGCCACCGAGGTGGAGCTCAAGGAGAAGAAGCACCGTCTGGAGGACGCCATCTCCGCGACCCGCGCCGCGGTCGAGGAGGGCATCGTCTCCGGTGGTGGCTCCGCTCTGGTTCACGCCGTCAAGGTCCTGGAGGGCAACCTCGACAAGACCGGCGACGAGGCCACGGGTGTCGCGGTCGTGCGCCGCGCCGCCGTCGAGCCGCTGCGCTGGATCGCCGAGAACGCCGGTCTTGAGGGCTACGTCATCACCTCGAAGGTCGCCGAGCTCGACAAGGGCCAGGGCTTCAACGCCGCGACCGGCGAGTACGGCGACCTGGTGAAGGCCGGCGTCATCGACCCGGTCAAGGTCACCCGCTCCGCGCTGGAGAACGCCGCGTCCATCGCGTCGCTGCTGCTCACGACCGAGACGCTCGTCGTCGAGAAGCCGGCCGAGGAAGAGGCCGAGGCCGGTCACGGCGGCCACGGCCACTCGCACTGACGCACAGCTTCACGCAGCCACTGAGGCCCGGTACCCCGTCGCGGGGTACCGGGCCTCCGGCGTGTGCTGCCGGGGCGGCGGAGCGCCTCGGCGTGTCGGCCGGGTCACGCCGAGCGCGGCAGCGCTCCCGCCAGCACCGGAGCCGCGAACGGCAGGCCGGCCGCGTACCGTTCCAGCTCGTCCAGCGCCTCGTCGGCCATCCGGTGCAGCTCATTGCCCAGCGAACCCGCCACATGCGGAGTGAGCAGCACGTTCGGCAGCTCGTACAACGGTGAGTGCGCGGGCGGAAGTTCGGGCTCCGTCACATCCAGCACCGCGTGCAGCCGCCCGCTCGTCAGCTCGGGCAGCAGCGCGCCCTCGTCGATGAGCGAACCCCGCGCCGTGTTGATCAGGGTCGTCCCGGTCGCCATGGCCGACAACTGCGCCGCGCCGATCAGATGGTGCGTCTCGGGGAGCTGCGGCGCGTGCACCGAGACGACCGAGCTGCTCGCGCACAGCTCGTCGAGCGAGGTGAGCCGGACGCCGAGCCGCGCCGCCTCGGTGACGTCCACGTACGGGTCGTACAGCAGGACGTCCAGATCGAAGGGGCGCAGCAGCTCGATCACCCGGCGGCCGATGCGCGAGGCGCCGATGATGCCGACCGTGCGGCGGTAGTTGCCGGTGCCGTCGAACTCCGCGAGCCAGTCGTGCTCGGTGCGCAGCGCGCGGTAGCGGTCGGCGGAGTGCAGGACGCGCTTGTTCGCGAACAGGATCGCGGCGAGCGTGAATTCGGCGACCGGCAGCGCGTTGGCCCCGGCCGCCGAGGTGACGGCGATCCCGCGCTCCCAGCAGGCGTCGGTGATGTGGTGCTTCACGGAACCGGCCGCGTGCACCACGGCCCGCAGCCGGGGAGCGGCCGTCAGTACTTCGGCGCTGAGCGGCGTCGCGCCCCAGCAGGTGAACAGCACCTCGGCATCGGCGAGCGCGGCGGCCACCTCGGGCGTCGGGTCGGCCAGGTCGTGGGCGACGAGGTGCGGGTCGGTGCGGGTGAGGGTGGCGAGGCGGGTGCGGTGGCGGTCGGTGAGGAGGCGGGCGGCGATGCCGGGGCCCATCGCGAGCAGGGCGGCCGGCCGGTTGTCAGTGGCGTGGGGCATGGTGGAACTCGTACTCCTCAGGGCTCGCGGTGAGGTCACTTGACGCTACCGGCGGTCAGTCCGGCCTTCCAGTGCCGCTGCAGCGAGACGAAGGCGACGATCAGGGGGATGACGGCGAGGAGGGACCCGGTGACGACGAGTGGATAGAAGCTCGGCTCGCCGTGCGTGTTGGTGTTCCAGGAGTACAGACCGAGGCTCAGCGGGAAGAGCTTGCGGTCCGAGAGCATCACGAGAGGGAGGAAGAAGTTGTTCCAGATCGCGGTGAACTGGAAGAGGAAGACGGTCACGAAGCCCGGCATGACCATGCGCAGTCCGATGGACCAGAAGACGCGCAGCTCGCCGGCCCCGTCGATACGGGCGGCCTCCAGGGCCTCGTTCGGTATGTAGCCGGTGCTGAACACCCGGGCGAGATACACGCCGAACGGGTTGACGAGCACCGGGATCAGCACGGACCAGTAGGTGTTGACCAGGCCGGTCTTGGAGGCCAGGAGATACATCGGCAGGGCGAGCGCCGTGGTGGGGACGAGCACACCCATCAGCACGAGGCCGAACAGCTTCTCCTTGCCCCGGAATTCGTACTTGTCGAAGGCGTATCCCGCGGCGACGCAGATCAGCGAGCAGACGATCGCCCCGCCGCCCGCGTACATGAGGCTGTTGACGTACCAGCGGAAGTAGATGCCGTCGCCGTAGGAGGCCAGGTTCGACAGGTTCTCGCCGAGGTTGAAGCCCTCGAAGGAGAAGGCATTGCCCGCGAGCAGACCGCCGGTGTCCTTCGTGGCGGCGGTGACCAGCCAGACGAGGGGGAAGAGCATGTAGACGACGGCGAGCAGGAGAAAGCCGTTGACGGCGGTCTTCGACATCCAGCGGCTGCGGGAGGCGGGGGAGTTCATGCTTTCTTGCCCTTCCGGCCGGTGAAGCGGGTGACGACGAAGGACAGCAGCGCGGCCGTGAGCGCCAGCAGGATGGAGGCGGCCGCGGCGAGACCGTAGTCGTTGCGTTCGAAGGCCGCGGTGTACGCGTACATGTTCGGCGTCCAGGTGGAGGAGACGGCGGAACCGGTCCCCTTGTTGAGGATCAGCGGCTCGGTGAACAGCTGGAGCGAGCCGATGACCGTGAACAGCGCGACCATCACGACGGAGGCGCGGATCAGCGGAACCTTGATGCTGAGCGCGATGCGCCAGGCACCGGCCCCGTCGACCGTCGCCGCTTCGAGCACGGAGCGGTCGATCGCCTGCAACGCGGCGTAGAAGATCACCATGTTGTAGCCGAGCCATTCCCACAGGGCGATGTTGACGATGGAGGGAAGGGCGCCTTCGGGGGAGAAGAAGTCGAAGCCGATCCCGCCGGACTCCATGGCGCTGACCACCGGGCTGAGCTGGGGCGTGTAGAGGTATACCCAGATCAGCGCGGCGATGATGCCGGGCACGGCGTGCGGCAGGAAGAGCGCGAGCTGGAAGAACCGGCGGGCGCGGGCCAGCGTGGAGTCCAGCAGCAGGGCGAGGGCGAGGGCCCCGATGAGCAGCAGCGGAATGTAGAACAGGCAGTATCCGAGGAGTACGCCGAAGCCCTCGCGGAACGCCCGGTCGCCCAGGGCCGCCGTGTAGTTGTCGAGTCCGCTGAAGACGGTCTCGGTGCCGCCGAAGCCCAGGCCGGACTGTTTCTCGGTGAACAGGCTGAGCCAGACCGCGTATCCGATCGGCAGCACCATGACCGCGGTGAACAGTACGAAGAAGGGCCCCAGCAGGATGGCGGCGGCTCTGGTCGTCCGGGCGCGCTTCATCAGTCTGCGTCCTCGACCTTCAGACCGCGCTTCTTCAGCTCGGCGACCGTGGCGTCGTGCCCGGCCTTCACGGCGTCCTTGATGGTGGTGCCGCCGCTCGCGACCTTGCCGAACTGGTCCTTCATGGTGGTGTTCGTGGTGCCGGTCGTCGGGCCCCAGTTCCAGTTCTGGCCGATGGACGCGGCGGCGCCCTCGAACACCTGGTAGATGTCCTCGCCGCTGTAGAAGCCGGCGTCGAAGGACTTCTTCGCCACCGGGCGCAGGGCCGCCGCGGCCGGGAAGGCGCTCGAAGTGCCGGACTCGATGCGGGCCTTGATGCCTTCCTCGGTGGTCGACATCCAGGTGGCGAACTCGACCGCGGCCTCGGCCTTCTTGCTGGTCTTGGTCACCGCGAAGGTGGAGCCGCCGAGCATGCCGCTGGCCGGCTTGCCGTCCCAGTTGGGCATCGGGGCGACGGCCCACTTGCCGCTCTGCTCGGGCAGCGTGGCCTTGAGGACGCCCGCGCCCCAGGCGGCGCCGAGGTAGCCGACGGTGCCGCCGTTCTTGAGGGAGTTGGTCCACTCGGGGCTGAACGAGGCGTTGGCGCGGATCAGATCGTCGTCGAGCAGACCCTGCCAGTAGTCGGCGACCTTGTTGGTGGCCGCGTCGGCCGTGCTGACCTTCCAGGTGTCGCCCTCGGGCTTGTACCACTGGGCGCCGGCCTGCCAGGACATCGCCTGGAACGTGGTCGGGTCGTCGGGGAAGAAGGTGCCGATCCGAACCTTCTTGTCGGCCTTCTTGATCTTCTCGGCGGCCTTGCGGAACTCGTCCCAGGTCTTGGGGACCTCGACGCCGTACTTCTCGAACAGGTCCTTGCGGTAGTAGAACGCCTGCGGCGAGGCGTCGAACGGGACGGCCCAGTTCTTGCCGCCGAGCGTCGTCAGCTCGACCGCCTGCGGCAGCAGCTTCTTCCTGATGTCCTCGGTGAAGTACTGGCCGATGTCCTGGAGCGCGCCCTGACTGACGTACTCCGGAAGCTGCGGGTACTCGATGGAGACCAGGTCGGGGGCGTTGCCTGCCTTGACCGCGTTGGAGATCTTGGCGTAGCCGCCCGCGTTGCCGGACGGGATCTCCTCGTACACCACCTTGATGTTCTTGTGCGAGGCGTTGAACGCGTCAACGACCTCCTTGGACCCCTTGGTCCAGCCCCAGAAGGTGATGCTGACGGGCTTGCCGTCGCTTCCGGCGGCGGCTTTGTCGTCGCCGCCGCCACCACAGGCCGTGAGAACGGCGAGGGCGGTGGCGGCGCCGACTACGGCGAGGGACGTTCTGCTCGAACTGCGGCTCACAGCGAGGCTCCTGAACAAGCGACGACATTGGCGTTCGCCGTGATCCTTGGACCAGCCGTGACCGAAGTCAAGAGCGAAAGAGCGTTTGATCGAAAAAAGATCAGAAAAGTTGCGTACGGAAGTGTGTGGAACGCCCTGCGTGAGGGAACGGGGGGTGCGCGCACTACGCCTACGAGAGGGGCGCTCCGCACGAGTCCCGGACCCGCAGCTGCGGCAGCAGCATCAGATGGCGCCGTGGTGCGCCCCCGCTCTGGCCGAGCCGCTCCACCAGCAGTTCCGTCGCGTGGCGGCCCACGTCGCGCTTGGGTGGTGCCACCGCCGTGAGCGGGGTGTCCGCGAGAGCCGCCACCTCGTCGTCGTAGGCGATCAGCGCCAGATCGTCCGGCACCCGTACGCCCAGCTCGGCAAGGCGCTGCACGACCTGGATCGCGTCCACGTCGTTGTGGATCAGCGCCGCCGTCGCCACGCCCGAGTGGACCGCCTCGCGCAGCGCCCGCACGGCCTGGTCGAACCTGTCCGGAGCGAGTTCGGCCGGTACGGACTCGATCACGTCCTGCGGCGCGCGCAGACCGAGCACGGCCAGGGCCTCCGCGTACCCGGACCGCACCGCGAGGGCGGTCGGCGAGTCCGCCCGGGCCATCAGGAGCGGCGCCCCGTGCCCGAGATCCACCAGGTGGCGAACGGCGAGCAGCACCCCGTGCGCATGGTCCGAGCAGACCCGGTCCAGGCCGTCCAGCGGGGAGCCGGCGGTGGGCCTGCGCTCCAGCAGGACGGTCGGCACGGGCAGTGAGGCGATCCAGTCGCCGAACGCGGCGGGGTCGCCGGGGTGCTGCCAGCCCGGTGCGATCAGCAGCCCCTCGGCGCCCGCGGAGAGCAGCCCCTCGGTGCGGGCCTGGTCCTCCTGCGGCCGGTAGTCGGAGATCCGCAGGATCAGCCGGGCACCCGCCCCGGCGGCCGCCTCATGGGCCCCGCGGATGACCTCGGAGAAGTAGTACGTCGACGAGGGCGCGAGCATGCCGAGAACCAGGCCGCTGCCGCTGCCGCTGCCGCTGCCGCTGCCGCCGGGCCCCGCGGCGGAGGCGGCGTCCTGCGGCCAGGACACCGAGCCGTGGACCCGGTCGAGCAGGCCCCGGCCGGCCAGCTCCTCCACGTCTCGGCGCACCGTGACGGCGGAGACCCCGAGCTGCGAGGCGAGCTCCGAGACCCGGGCTGAACCCCGCTCCCGTACCAGCCCCAGCAGGCGGTCATGACGTTCAGCAGCACTTTCGCGCACGGCAGCAGTCCCCTCGCAGTGTGTGGCCCGGCCCCCGGTCCGGCCGGTGCCGGGGCTGTGGTCCGACCCTAGACCAACGTGATCGAACGATGGGAATTTCGATCATTCAAACGTAATCCATTGACGTTCGATCAATCCGAGTCCAGGATTCCGGCGATGCCGACTCGTCCCGTCCCTGACTGTTCGTACGGAGGAATTGTGAGACATCGCGTCACCGCTGCGACGCTGGCGGCCCTGACGGCCGCCGCCGGCCTGACCGCAACCGGCCAGAGCGCCGCGCAGGCAGCGGCACCCGCCGGCCGTGTCTTCCATGTCGACTGCGCGGCCGACCCGGCCGGCGCCACCGGCAGCAGACAGCACCCCTGGACCACGCTCGCCGAGGCCAACGCGCACACCTACGGCCCCGGTGACAGGCTGCTCTTCAAGCGCGGCGCCACCTGCACCGGCACCCTCGCCCCCACGGGCACCGGCTCCGCCCACGCCCCGTTCACCATCGCCGACTACGGCACCGGCCCGGCCCGCGCCAGGCTCGACGGCGCGGGCGCCCACGACGTCGTCCTGCTCTCCAACACGCAGTACGTGCACCTCAAGGCCCTGGAGATCACCAACGCGGACAACCCCGGCAGCGAGCGCAACGGCGTCCGCCTCCGCCTCACCGACTACGGCGTCGCCCGTGGCTTCGACATCTCCGGCCTCTACATCCACGATGTGCGCGGCGGCGACTACAAGACGGTGTCCGGCTCCAGCGCGATCCACATCGCGGTCGAGGGCAAGGCGAAGGCCAGCTGGTACGACGGCCTGGACGTCGGGCACAACCGCATCGAGGACGTCGACCGCGAGGGCATCTACTTCAAGTCGACCTTCTCCAAGCGTGATCTGGTAGGCGAGCAGCAGGACCCGAACGTCTACCCGGGGGAGTGGACACCCAGCACCGGCGTCCGTATCCACCACAACACGCTGAAGTCCCTGGCGGGCGACGGCATGAAGCTCGACACCACCAGCGGTGCCCGCGTCGACCACAACCGGGTCGACGGCTTCCAGCTCCGCTCGCCCTCCGCCAACGCGGGCATCTGGACCTTCAACACCGACGACACGACCGTCGAGTACAACGAGGTCTCGGGCGGCGGCAACACCCACGACGGGATGTCCTTCGACGCGGACGGCGCCTCGCAGAACACCGTCTTCCAGTACAACTACAGCCACGACAACAAGGGCGGCTTCCTGCTGATCTGCCCGTACAGCGGCGCCAAGACCATCGGCACGGTCGCCCGCTACAACGTCAGCCGCAACGACGGCGCCCGCCTGATCCAGAACTGCTGGGGCCCGATCCTCGACACGAAGATCCACAACAACACCTTCCAGAACAAGGAGCAGATCCCCGGCTATCTCGTCCAGGACGACGCCGGCAGCCCCGCCACCACCCAGCACGAACTGTCCATCCGGAACAACATCTTCGTGAGCGAGGGCACCGGCGGCTACGCGTTCAAGAACCCGACGCCCGGGCTCTCCTTCGACCACAACGCCTTCTACGGCATAGAGATGACCCGCCCCGACCCCGGTGGCATCACGGCCGACCCGAAGCTCCGCGCGGACTTCAGGCTCGGCGCGGGCTCGCCCGCCCTGGCCGCCGGAGCCGTCATCGAGAACAACGGGGGCAGGGACTACTTCGGCAAGAAGCTGACGCCCGGCGCCCCCAACATCGGCGCCTACGCGGGCCACGGGGTGCACTGACCGCGCACCCGGCAGCCGCGCACCCGTCGACCGACCACTCATTGAGGACCGTACTTGCGGCCTGTCTTGGAGGTGACCCCTCCGAGCAGGCCGCGCGGCGTCACCTTCACGAGCCCCATCAGCACCTTGTAGCGGGGATCCGGGACGGAGAGGGACTTGCCGCGTGCCAGGTCCGCCAGGGCCGTCGCCACCAGCTTGTCCGCATCGAGCCACATCCAGCCCGGAATGTTGCCGGTCCCCATCCCGGCCCGCTGATGGAACTCCGTCCGTACGAAACCGGGGCACAGTGCCATCAGCCGCACCCCCGAACCGGCCAGGTCCTTCGCCGCGCCCTGGGTGAACTGCACGACCCACGCCTTGGACGCGCCGTACGTCCCGCGCGGCACGAACGCTGCCACCGAGGCCACGTTGACGACCCCGCCCCGCCCGCGCTCGCGCATCCCGGCCGCGGCCGCCGAGGTCAGCCGCAGCACCGCCTCGCAGTGCACCTTCAGCATGTTCAGCTCATCGGCCATGGGCACATCCAGGTAGCTGCCCCTGTTGCCGAACCCGGCGTTGTTGACCAGCAGATCGACCGGCTGGTGACGATCCGTCAACCGGTCCTCGACCGCGGCGATCCCCTTGTCCTGTGACAGATCGGCCGTCAGCACCTCGGCTTCGATGCCGTGCCGGTCGTGCAGTTCGGTCGCCTGCTCGCGCAGCCGCTCGGTGTCCCGGGCCACCAGCACCAGGTTGTGCCCGTCGGCCGCCAGCCGCCGCGCGAAGGCGGCCCCGATACCCGCGGTCGCGCCCGTAATCAGTGCAGTCGTCATACGCGGCACGTTAGTGCCTGTCCGCCGGCCGCGAACGGACAGGCACCGTCGCCCCGCGGACCACCGCGATCACTCGCGCGTGGCCTCCTTCTCCACATACTTCAGCGCGGCACGCAGCGACTCGGGATGCAGCGCTTCGCCCGCCGCGAGCAGCTTCGGGAGCAGCTCCCTTCGCGTCGTCGACGCCTGGAAGTCCAGCCGCACAGTGACGTCGTGGCCGGGCCGGTGCACGATCTCGACCGGGTCGCCGGAGCGGATCTCACCCGGCTCGATCACCCGCAGATACGCCCCCGGGGCGGCCGCCTGCGTGAACCGCCGGACCCAGCCCTTCTCGTCGAGATGACCGGCGAACGTACGGCACGGAATCCGGCTCGACGCGACCTCCAGCACCAGATCGGGGCCGATCCGCCAGCGCTCGCCAATCCTCGCGCCGTTCACGTCGAGACCGGTGGTTGTCAGGTTCTCGCCGAACGCGCCATTGGCGAGCGGGCGGCCGAGCACCCGCTCCCAGTCGTCGAGGTCCTCGCGGGCGAAGGCGTACACGGCCTGGTCGGAGCCGCCGTGATGACGCAGATCGCACACCGCGTCCCCGGCCAGGCCACTGCCCCCGGTGCCCTTGGGGCCGGGATCGGTGACGCGTACGGGTCCGTCGACCGGCTGCTTGCCGATCCCGGTCACGCCGCCGGCGGCGTCGGTGTACTCGACGACCTCCGGCCGCCCTGCGTTCACGGTCAACAGCTTCATCGGCTTCATCGAGTTCATCGGCTTCATGCGGAGAACGCTAACCATCCCGCCCCCAAAGGTGCCTGCCAATAATTCGCGCCCAATCCAAGAGCGGCTTATGGTTGAAGGGTGATCGAAGCCCGTCATCTCCGTGTCCTGCGTGCCGTCGCCGCCACCGGCTCGTTCTCCGCCGCCGCCCGCGAACTGGGCTGTACCCAGCCCGCGGTCAGCCAGCAGATGAAGGCCCTGGAGGCCTCCGCGGGAACGACGCTGCTGATCCGCACGGGACGCGAGATGCGCCTCACCCAGGCGGGCGAGGCGCTCGTCCGCCATGCCTCCGGCATCCTCGCCGGGCTCGTCGCCGCCGAGGAGGAGGTCGCCGCGATCGCCGGGCTGCGGGCCGGCCGCGTCCGGCTCGTCTCGTTCCCCAGCGGCAGCTCCACCCTGGTCCCCGGCGCCCTCGCGGCGCTGCGCGCGGCCCACCCCGGCACTCGGGTCTCCCTGGTCGAGGCCGAACCGCCGCGCTCCGTCAAGATGCTGCGCGAGGGCGACTGCGACATCGCGCTGGCGTTCCGCTACGGCGCCTCCGGCACCGAGTGGGACGACCTGGTCGTACGCCCGCTGCTCACCGACCGGCTGATCGGCCTGGTCCCCGAGGGGCACCGGCTGGCAGGTGCGGACACCGTCACCGTCGCCGAACTGGCCGAGGAGTCGTGGATCGCGGGCTGCCCGCGCTGCCGTCGCCAGCTGGTGGAGGTCTGCGAGGAGTCCGGCTTCACGCCCCGGATCGACTTCGCCACCGACGACTACCCGGCGGTCGTCGGCCTGGTCGGCGCCGGACTCGGGGTGGCCGTACTGCCGGAGCTGGCGATCGAGTCGGTACGCCCCAAGCGGGCCCGTACCGTCGCGGTGGAACCGGCCATCGAGCGCGAGATCGTCGCCCTCACCCTGCCGGACCTGGCTCAGGTGCCGGCGGTGGCGGCCACCCTGGACCAGCTGTCCCTGGCAGCCGCCCGCTGACCGGGGCCTGCCTGTGACCCGGCCTCCTTCGGTGGCCGGGTGAAGCGCAAAAACGTTTTTCTATTCGCGTACGGACGGGGCGGGTTCAGCCGTGCCCCGACGGGGACGGAACGCCCGACGGCGCCGCTGCCGCGATCAGGCGATTACGGGCCCGTCCCATGAGCTCCTCGCGCTCGTCCTCGGTCAGTCCGCCCCACACCCCGTAGGGCTCTCGTACGGCCAGCGCGTGTGCCGCGCACTCGGCGCGCACCGGGCATCGCATGCAAACCTCTTTTGCCGAGTTCTCGCGGGCGCTCCGAGCCGCCCCGCGTTCACCCTCCGGGTGGAAGAACAGCGAGCTGTCGACCCCGCGGCAGGCCGCCAGCAGCTGCCAGTCCCACAGATCGGCGTTGGGTCCGGGAAGGCGGGAGAAATCTGCCATTGCTTGTCCCCTCAAACCATGCTGAGTCGGAATCGTCGTTGTCATCCATTTGTGACCGTGCTCATGACATTACATCTACGGTGTAAGTAGATGTAAATATGACTGATTGCGAATCTAGCCACAGACACCAGTAAAAGGGAAGAAAACCCGCTAAATGGGGCATAGGTTCATATGAAATTTCCGTTGACCGTTGGATGAGTCGTGCCGCTCTCCTCCGTGTGCGAGTCCTCACGTAGAGTGCCGAACCCGGCCGTCCGACCCGTAACTCTTTCGAGTGACCATCGTTGAGAGGGCGGAGGCGGTTGACAGAAAAAGCGATCGGGCAGATGTCCGAGAGCGTCAACCGCTCAGGTGACGACTTGTAACAGCCTGGAGGCTCAAGGTGACGCGCATCAGCTGCGGAGGACGGTCATGACATCCGTCCTCGTCTGCGACGACTCCCCGCTTGCCCGAGAAGCGCTCCGTCGCGCGGTCGCGACCGTGCCCGGCGTCGAGCGTGTGACGACGGCGGCCAACGGCGAGGAAGTTCTCCGCCGCTGGGGCGCCGACCGTTCGGATCTGATTCTGATGGACGTACGCATGCCCGGTCTGGGGGGTGTGGAGACGGTCCGGCGGCTGCTCTCCGCCGATCCCGGCGCCAGGATCATCATGCTGACCGTCGCCGAGGACCTGGATGGCGTCGCGCTCGCGGTCGCCGCCGGCGCCCGCGGCTATCTGCACAAGGACGCCTCCCGCGCGGAGTTGCGGGCCACCGTGACCCAGGCGCTGGCCGATCCGACGTGGCGGCTCGCCCCGCGCCGGCTGCGGTCGGCCGAGATGGGTGCGGCGCCGACGCTCACGGCGCGGGAGATCCAGGTGCTCGAAGGAATGAGTCACGGCCGCTCGAACGCCGAGATCGGCCGTGAACTGTTCCTCTCCGAGGACACGGTGAAGACGCACGCCAGGCGTCTGTTCAAGAAACTCGGCGCCTCGGACCGGGCGCACGCCGTGGCGCTCGGCTTCCGCTGGGGCCTGGTCCGCTGAGGACGGCCATGGCCGGCAGTCGATCGATTCCCCGTCCGCACACCGGCGGACGGGGCGATGCGACGGGGGTGCGTGGCGCGGGCCCCACCCCGCCGGTGGTGCCTTCCGCGCCCGCGGCATGTGACGCTTCCCGGCCGATGCCGCATCCTTGAGATGTGGAGTTCCTCGGGGACGATTCGGTCGAGCGGAAGGGGAGGGCGCAGGACATGACTTCGGGCGCACCCGCTCATAACGCTTCGGTGCACAACTACGGACGCGGTGGAGCGGAAGAAGCGGCTCCGAGGCACCATGGTCCGATGCGCGACGACGAGACGACGGTGATCGGTGCACTGGTGCACCGTGCTGTCGAGGGGGACGCGCAGGCCACGCATGATCTGCTGGCGCATGTCCACCCCCTCGCGCTGCGCTACTGCAGGTCCCGGCTGAACCGGCTGCCCGGTGATGCCCGTCACTTCGTGGAGGACCTGGCGCAGGAGGTCTGTGTAGCGGTGCTGATGGCGCTGCCGCGCTACAAGGACACCGGCAGACCCTTCGAAGCCTTCGTCTTCGCCATCGCGGGCCACAAGGTCGCCGACCTCCAGCGCGCCGCGATGCGGCACCCGGGATCGACGGCCGTGCCCTCCGACGAGATGCCCGAGCGGCCGGACGATTCGCTCGGGCCCGAGGAGCGCGCACTGCTCAGCAGCGATGCCGCCTGGGCCAAGAAACTTCTCGCCAATCTCCCGGACAACCAGCGCGAGCTGCTGGTTCTGCGGGTCGCGGTCGGCCTGACCGCGGAGGAGACCGGGCAGATGCTGGGCATGTCGCCGGGCGCGGTCCGGGTCGCCCAGCACCGGGCGCTGAGCAGACTGCGGGCCCTCGCGGAGCAGTGAGCGGGGCCCTTCCGGGAGCGTACGAGCCGGCTGTCCGGGACCGTGCGAACCGGCTGTCCGGTCCGTCCGAGTCGCCTGGCCGCGTCCGTGCGAGCCGTCTGTCCGACGCCGGCCGTTTTGTCTGTACGAAGCTACAGAACCTCTGGTTGATCTTGCTCGTGGAATGAGACACCCCCGGAGGCCGTTAGCATGGACATCCGCACCGATCAAGGCCATTTGGGGAAGGTGTCATGACTGCAAACGTCGACGGAGTGCCCGAGAAATTCGCGACGCTCGGGCTGACATACGACGACGTGCTGCTGCTGCCCGGCGCGTCCGACATGGCGCCCGATCAGATCGATACCTCCTCGTACATCTCCAAGAACGTGCGGGTGAACATCCCGCTGCTCTCCGCCGCGATGGACAAGGTCACCGAGGCCCGCATGGCGATCGCCATGGCCCGGCAGGGTGGCGCCGGTGTGCTGCACCGCAACCTCTCCATCGCCGACCAGGCCAACCAGGTCGACCTGGTGAAGCGCTCCGAGTCCGGCATGGTGACCGACCCGATCACGGTGCACCCGGACGCGACGCTGCGCGACGCCGACGAGCTGTGTGCCAAGTTCCGTATCAGCGGTGTCCCGGTCACCGACGCCGCGGGCAAGCTGCTCGGCATCGTCACCAACCGTGACATGGCCTTCGAGCCGGACCGTACGCGCCAGGTGCGCGAGGTCATGACGCCGATGCCGCTGGTCACCGGCAAGGTCGGCACCTCCGGCGTGGACGCCATGGAGCTGCTGCGCCGCCACAAGATCGAGAAGCTTCCGCTGGTCGACGACTCGGGGGTCCTCAAGGGCCTCATCACCGTCAAGGACTTCGTCAAGGCCGAGAAGTATCCGAACGCCGCGAAGGACAAGGAAGGCCGGCTGCTGGTCGGCGCGGCCGTCGGTGTCGCGGGCGACGCCTTCGAGCGGGCCCAGGCACTGATCGAGGCGGGTGTCGACTTCATCGTCGTCGACACGGCCCACGGCCATTCCCGGCTGGTCGGCGACATGGTCGCCAAGATCAAGTCGAACGCCTCCGGTGTCGACGTCATCGGCGGCAACATCGCCACCCGTGATGGCGCCCAGTCGCTGATCGACGCGGGCGTCGACGGCATCAAGGTCGGCGTGGGCCCCGGCTCCATCTGCACCACCCGCGTCGTCGCCGGCATCGGCGTCCCGCAGGTCACCGCGATCTACGAGGCCTCGCTCGCCGCCAAGGAGGCCGGTGTCCCGGTCATCGGAGACGGCGGCCTGCAGTACTCGGGCGACATCGCCAAGGCCATGGTGGCCGGCGCGGACACCGTGATGCTCGGCTCGCTGCTCGCGGGCTGTGAGGAGTCCCCGGGCGAGCTGCTCTTCATCAACGGCAAGCAGTTCAAGTCGTACCGCGGCATGGGTTCGCTCGCCGCGATGCAGACCCGTGGCGACCGCAAGTCGTTCTCCAAGGACCGCTACTTCCAGGAGGGCGTCGCCTCCGACGAGAAGCTGGTCCCCGAGGGCATCGAGGGCCAGGTCCCCTACCGCGGCCCGCTCTCCGCGGTCGTCCACCAGCTCGTCGGCGGCCTGCGCCAGTCGATGTTCTACGTCGGCGGCCGCACCGTCCCGGAGCTCCAGGCCAACGGCCGGTTCGTCCGGATCACCTCGGCGGGCCTCAAGGAGAGCCACCCGCACGACATCCAGATGACGGTCGAAGCGCCGAACTACAGCAGGAAGTAACGCATCAGCACAGCCGAGGGGCGGCCCGGGGGTCCCGGACACTGTTGACCAAACAGTGTCCGGGGTTCCCGGGACCGCCCCTCAGCCGTGTGTCGGGGATACTGGACAGCGCAGACGTAGAGGGAAAGGCCACACCATCGTGACTGAGATCGAGATCGGGCGCGGCAAGCGCGGCCGCCGGGCGTACGCATTCGACGACATCGCCGTCGTTCCGAGCCGCCGTACCCGCGACCCGAAGGAGGTCTCGATCGCCTGGCAGATCGACGCCTACCGTTTCGAGCTGCCGTTCCTGGCGGCTCCCATGGACTCCGTGGTCTCCCCGCAGACCGCGATCCGCATCGGTGAGCTGGGCGGCCTCGGTGTCCTCAACCTCGAGGGTCTGTGGACCCGGCACGCCGACCCGCAGCCGCTGCTCGACGAGATCGCCGAGATGCCCGTCGAGTCGGCGACCCGCCGCCTTCAGGAGATCTACTCCGCGCCGATCCAGGAGGAACTGATCGGGCAGCGCATCAAGGAGGTGCGCGACTCCGGTGTCGTCACCGCCGCCGCGCTCTCCCCGCAGCGCACCGCGCAGTTCTCCAAGGCCGTCGTCGACGCGGGCGTGGACATCTTCGTCATCCGCGGTACGACGGTCAGCGCCGAGCACGTCTCGGGTGCGGCCGAGCCGCTCAACCTCAAGCAGTTCATCTACGAGCTGGACGTCCCGGTGATCGTCGGCGGCTGTGCCACGTACACCGCCGCCCTGCACCTCATGCGTACCGGCGCGGCCGGTGTCCTCGTCGGTTTCGGCGGTGGCGCCGCGCACACCACGCGCAACGTCTTCGGCATCCAGGTCCCGATGGCGACCGCGGTCGCCGATGTGGCCGGGGCCCGCCGCGACTACATGGACGAGTCCGGTGGCCGGTACGTGCACGTGATCGCGGACGGCGGCGTCGGCTGGTCCGGCGACCTGCCCAAGGCCATCGCCTGCGGTGCGGACGCCGTGATGATGGGCTCCCCGCTGGCCCGTGCGACGGACGCGCCTGGCCGCGGCCGGCACTGGGGCATGGAGGCCGTCCACGAGGACGTGCCGCGCGGCAAGCTGGTGGACCTGGGCTCGGTCGGCACGACCGAGGAGGTCCTCACCGGCCCTTCGCACACCCCCGACGGTTCGATGAACATCTTCGGTGCGCTGCGCCGCGCGATGGCGACGACGGGGTACAGCGACCTCAAGGAGTTCCAGCGCGTCGAGGTGACGGTGGCGGACTCCCAGCACCGCCGCTGACCGCTCTCAGCAGACAGATGGACGCGGGCGAGGCCCGGACCGCAACGGCGGTCCGGGCCTCGCCCGCGTCCATTCAGCGAACGGTCACGCGGCCTTCTTGGCGCCACCGATCGCGGCCACGGCAGCGAGCAGCAGGAAGAGGTAGGTCTTGAAGTCCGATCCCGCGTTCCAGGCCTTCGTCAGAACGTCGAAGTGGTCGAAAAAGAGGCTGGACGCGGACTGGTGGACCAGATCGGACAGGGCGATCGCTACGCCCACGAGCTGGCCGAGGTAGACCGCACCCACCGACAGAACGGCGCTCACGACGGGCAGCACCGGGTTCTGACCACCCACCTTGCTCGTCGCGAAGCCGACGAGGAAGCCGACGCCGACGGCGATGTAGCCGATCTCGCGGTCGATGGCGCCGGCGATGACGCCGTACAGGAAGGCCGCGACGACCGCCGTGACCACCGCTGTGAGCAGGCCGAGACCCAGGTTGTTGCGGGTCGGGGCCGCCGGGGCGAACGGTGCGGCGTCGAACGTGGCGCCGGGCTGGCCGTACGGGCCGGGCTGCTGGCCGACGTACGGGTTGCCGTCGACGGGCTGGGCGTCGTTCGGCTGGTGCGGCGGTGGCACGGGCTGGCTCATGGGTGGGATCCCCCCTGGGACGGAAGCGCACGACTGTGCGAGAAGTGACGCCGCAGGCTAGCAGCCGCCTATGACATCGCCCACTAAATTCCTTGGAGGACCCTTGGGATCCTCCTGAATCCTGGGAACCCGCTTCTCACAACCGGTGCGCGGCCCCCGCCGGGGTCGCGCCCCGGGTGTCCAGGAGCAATTGGGCCTTCACGGCGAGGCCCTGGAGGTCGTACGTGCGGTGGTGCTGGAGCAGCACCGTGAGGTCCGCGCTCGATGCCGCCTCGTACAGCGAGTCGGCGCGCGGGACAGGGAGTTCACGGACCCGCCAGTCCAGGACGTGCGGGTCGTGGTAGCCGATCTGGGCGCCCATGTCCATCAGCCGGGCGGCGATCTCCCGGGCGGGGGAGGCCTCCTGGTCGGCGAGGTCCGGCTTGTAGGTGACCCCGAGGAGCAGCACCCGGGCGCCCCGTACCGACTTGCCGTGCTCGTTCAGGAGGGTGGCGCAGCGCTGGATCACGTACTGCGGCATCCGGTCGTTGATCTCCTGGGCGAGCGAGACCATCCGCAGGGGGTGCCCGGGGGTGCGGCTGTTGTACGGAAGGTAGCCCGGGTCGACGGGGGCGCCGTGGCCGCCGACGCCGGGGCCCGGACGGAACGGCTGGAAGCCGAAGGGCTTCGTCTCGGCGCACCGGATGACGTCCCACAGGTCGATGCCGAGATCGTGGCAGAGCACCGCCATCTCGTTGACCAGGGCGATGTTGACGTGCCGGAAGTTGGTCTCCAGGACCTTGGTCATCTCGGCCTCGCGCGGCCCGCGGGCCCGGACGACCTTGTCGGTGAGCCGGCCGTAGAAGGCGGCGGCGGATTCGGTGCAGGCGGGGGTGAGGCCGCCGATGACCTTGGGGGTGTTGGCGTAGACGTGGGTCCTGTTGCCGGGGTCGAGGCGGCTGGGGGAGTAGGCGAGGTGGAAGTCGCGGCCGGCGCGGAGCCCCGAGCCCTCTTCGAGGAGGGGCAGTACGTAGCTCTCGGTTGTGCCCGGCTGTACGGCCGATTCCAGCAGGACGGTGGTGTGCGGGCGCAGCCGGGCGGCGAGCGTGCGGGCCGCGTCGCCGACGGCGTTGAGGTCGAGGGTGCGGTCGGCGCCGAGAGGGGTGGGCGCGCAGATCACCGCGGTACGGATCCGGCCCAGTTCGGCCGGGTCGGTGGTGGGCCGGAAACCCCCCGAGAGCATCCGGCGTAGGTCCGAGGCGGTGAGTGATCCCTCGACGGGGTTGCGGCCCGCGGCGAGTTCCGCGTACGCGCGTGGGTCGGTGTCGTATCCGACGGTCTGGACACCGGCGGCGACGGCGGCTTGGGCGAGGGGCAGGCCGAGGTGGCCGAGTCCGATGACTGCGAGGTCTGCGGGCATGTGGATGGGCCGTCCTTCCCTTGGACCGACCGGCATATGGAGGGCGCCACCCTCTATTTGCCGGTCGGTCCCAGGACACATGAGAGCGGAAAGCGCAACCGCTGGGGACAGCGCAATGTCAGACTAGGCGTAAATATGACCTATATGTCGCATTGCGTGGCTCTCGTCGACCTGGTGTTGTCCACAGGCGGTGGCCGAAGTCGTGGACGGCGGACAGAATCGAGAGGTGGGCACGGGGCGTCCGACCGATCGGTCGGGGCGCGCCCGGTGCCGGACCACCCCGATCTACCCGGGAGGCAGCGGTGAGGACAGCGACACTGGGACCTGCGGAGCGCGCCGAGGCGCTCGCCGCGATGGCCGAGCGCGAACTGGATGTGCTGGTCGTGGGGGCGGGCGTGGTCGGCGCGGGTACGGCGTTGGACGCGGTGACGAGAGGTCTCTCGACCGGCCTGGTCGAGGCGCGCGACTGGGCCTCGGGCACATCCAGCAGGTCGAGCAAGCTGATCCACGGCGGGCTGCGGTATCTGGAAATGCTCGACTTCGCGCTGGTCCGGGAGGCGCTGAAGGAGCGCGGGCTGCTCCTGGAGCGGCTGGCCCCGCACCTGGTGAAGCCGGTGCCGTTCCTCTACCCGCTGCAGCACAAGGGCTGGGAGCGGCTCTACGCCGGATCCGGAGTGGCGCTGTACGACGCGATGTCGGTGTCCTCGGGACACGGCCGCGGCCTGCCCGTCCACCGGCATCTCTCCCGCCGCCGCGCCCTGCGGGTCGCCCCGGCGCTGAGGAAGGACGCCCTGGTCGGGGCATTGCAGTACTACGACGCGCAGATGGACGATGCCCGCTATGTCGCGACGCTGGTGCGCACCGCCGCCGGATACGGCGCCCGGGTGGCGAACCGGGCGCGGGTGATCGGCTTCCTCCGGGAGGGCGAGCGGGTCGTCGGCGTCCGAGTGGAGGACGTCGAGGCGGGCGGTGCGTACGAGGTCAGGGCCAAACAGGTGGTCAACGCCACCGGGGTCTGGACGGACGACACCCAGGCGCTGATCGGGGAGCGCGGGCTGTTCCACGTCCGGGCCTCCAAGGGCATCCACCTGGTCGTCCCGAAGGACCGCATCCACTCCTCGACCGGCCTGATCCTGCGGACCGAGAAGTCCGTCCTCTTCGTCATCCCGTGGGGACGGCACTGGATCGTCGGGACGACGGACACCGACTGGGACCTGGACAAGGCGCACCCGGCGGCGTCCAGCGCCGACATCGACTATCTGCTCGAACACGTCAACTCGGTCCTGGCCACGCCCCTGACCAGGGATGACGTCCAGGGCGTCTACGCGGGGCTGCGGCCGTTGCTGGCCGGTGAGTCGGAGGCGACCAGCAAGCTCTCGCGCGAGCACACGGTGGCGCATCCGCTGCCCGGCCTCGTGGTCGTGGCGGGCGGCAAGTACACGACGTACCGAGTGATGGCGAAGGACGCCGTGGACGAGGCGGTGCACGGTCTCGACCAGCGCGTGGCGGACTGCGTCACCGAGGACATTCCGCTGCTGGGGGCGGAGGGCTACCGGGCGCTGTGGAACGCCCGGGCGAGAACCGCGGCCCGGACGGGGCTCCACGTCGTCCGGGTGGAGCATCTGCTCAACCGCTACGGCTCCATGACGGAGGAACTGCTCGAACTGATCGTCGCCGATCCGACGCTGGGCGAGCCACTGCCGTCGGCGGACGATTACCTGAAGGCCGAGATCGTCTACGCCGCCTCGCACGAGGGGGCCCGCCATCTCGACGACGTACTGACCCGCCGCACCCGGATCTCCATAGAGACCTTCGACCGGGGCACACGCAGCGCCAGGATCTGCGCGGAGCTGATGGCACCGGTGCTCGGCTGGGACGAGGGGCAGATCGACCGGGAGGTCGAGCACTACGAGAAGCGGGTGCAGGCGGAGCGGGAGTCGCAGCGGCAGCCGGACGACCTCACGGCGGACGCGGCACGGCTCGGAGCGCCGGACATCGTGCCGATCTAGTGCCGCGACCGGCAATGTTTGCCCGGAGGGAGCGTGCGTGCTGGGCGGCGCGACGGGGCAGAGCTTGCCGGGAGGGACACTAGGACCGGACCAGGGCCGGTCGAGGGCCGTTCCGGGGCCGGGTCGGGTGGCTGCAGAACTCCGCGTCGAGCAGCGCCGGTTCGAGCGTCTCCGCATCGGCCAGGGTGTCCGTGTCAATGCGGTACGTCAGGGTGTGCCGGCCGTCGCGCGTGGCGGCGGTACGGACGTAACTGCCCGCTATATGCCCGTTGTGGCCCCAGACGGTGATGCCGCAGGAGAGCTTCTGCGGATAGATGCCCAGGCCGTAGACGCCGTGCGTGGCACCGGTGTCCAGGAGGGCAGCCAACTGGGCGGGCGGGAGGAGGCGCCCACCCAGCAGAGCCGCGTAGAAGCGGTTCAGATCGGCGAGCGTGGAGATCAGCTCCCCGGCCGCGCCCGCCGTGCGGGGGTCGAGCTCGGTGACGTCGCGGAGGCTGCCGTCGGCCGGGTCGCGGGTGAAGCCGCGGCCGCGCGGGGAGGGCAGCGTGGTACGGGAGCCGGGCAGGGAGGTACCGGTGAGGCGGAGGGGGGTGATGATGCGGTGACGGATCTCGGTGGCGTAGCCGTGTCCGGTGACGCGTCGGATAACGAGTCCGAGTACGACGTAATTGGTGTTGGAGTAGGCGTAGCGGCCGGGGGTGCTCGTCGGACGGTGGGCCAGCGCGACACGGACCGCCGCGGTGGCGGAGACCGGGTGGGCGGAGGTGTCGGCGGTGTAGTCGTAGAGGCCGCTGGTATGGCTCAGCAGGGCGCGCAGGGTGATACGGCGGCCGTCGTTGCCATTGCCGCGGATCAGACCGGGCAACAGCCGGTCGACGGTGTCCGACAGCTGCAGCCGTCCCTCCCGGGTGAGTTGGAGCACGACGGTGGCGACGAAGGTCTTGGTGACGCTGCCGGCCCTGAACCGGTCCTCCTTGCGGATACCGGGTCCCGTCGAGCGATAGGTGTCGTACGGTGCGGAAGAGGCGTGACGGGCCAGCAGCGCCGCCGTCGGAGCGCCACCCGCGGCGACGAGCCGGGGAAGGTAGGAGGCTGCGGGCGTGAGGTGTGGTTCGCTGGGCAGGGGCACTGTTCCCAGGCTGAACAACACCAGCAGCAGCGAGGTGGCGAGCAGCGCCCTGAGTGTCGGCATGGCAGGGTTTCCCTTCCTCCGGGCACATCATGACGGGCCCACGGACCCGGCACCACGACCGGTCCCGGGGTGAGGGACAATGAACGCTCTGCCAGGGCGGGTTGATCGCAGAGGGGACGCATGTCGGAGGCGGAGCAGGCACGGGAGCCCCAACGGGACAAGGACGGACGTCTCCTTGCGGGGCGTTACCGGCTCGGGGAGGTGCTCGGCCGGGGCGGTATGGGCACGGTCTGGCGTGCCGTCGACGAGACGCTGGGCCGCACGGTCGCGGTCAAGGAGCTGCGGTTCCCTACGGCCATCGACGAGGACGAGAAGCGCCGCCTGATCACGCGCACGCTGCGCGAGGCGAAGGCGATCGCCAGGATCCGCAACAACGGCGCGGTGACGGTCTACGACGTGGTCGACGAGGACGACCGGCCGTGGATCGTGATGGAGCTCATCGAGGGCAAGTCCCTTGCCGAGGCCATCCGCGAGGACGGGGTGCTGACGCCGAAGCGTGCCGCCGAGGTCGGCCTCGCCATCCTCGACGTGCTGCGTTCGGCACACCGCGAGGGCATCCTGCACCGAGATGTGAAGCCGTCCAACGTACTGATCGCCGAGGACGGCCGGGTCGTGCTGACCGACTTCGGTATCGCGCAGGTCGAGGGCGACCCGTCGGTCACCTCGACGGGCATGCTCGTCGGCGCCCCCTCGTACATCTCCCCGGAGCGCGCCCGCGGACACAAGCCGGGGCCGCCCGCCGACCTGTGGTCGCTCGGCGGACTGCTGTACGCCAGCGTCGAGGGCACCCCGCCGTACGACAAGGGGTCGGCCATCGCCACCCTGACCGCGGTGATGACCGAGCCGCTCGACCCGCCGAAGAACGCCGGTCCGCTGGAGGAGGTCATCTACGGCCTGCTCGCCAGGGATCCCGATCAGCGGCTCGACGACGCGGGCGCGCGCGCCCTGCTCGACGACGTGATCCACGCCCCCGAGAAGCCGGACCCGGTGCTGCCCCCGCCCGCCGACGCCACCCAGGTCATGGCGCTGCCCGGGGAGTCCGTCAAGCCTGCCGCCAAGGCGGCGTCGAAGTCCGGTGAGCCGGGGGAGGGCGCGCGGGACCGGTTGCGGGGTGCACTGCGCTCCGTACGCAACGCGAAGGCGACACCGGTCGCCGCGGCCGCCGCGCCGCCTCTGCCCTCGACGCCTCCGGTGATCACGCCGTCGGCCGGTGGTGCGGCGGGCCTGTCGAAGTCCGCCCGGACCTCGGCCCCGGCGACGCCGGCCACGGCCTCCGCCGCCGTACCGTCGCCGCGCCCGGCCACGTCGCCGGTCGCACCGCCCCGCGCGTCCCTCACGGACGTGGTGCCGCGCCGCACCCTCGCGATCATCGCGGCCGTGATCGCGCTCGCCGTGATCGGCACGGTCCTCGCGCTCACGCTCGGCGGGGACGACAAGAACACCGCGGGCGGCGGCAGCGGAAAGGACGACAAGTCCACCTCGGCCGGAGCCTCGACGACGACCGGCGGCTCCGCCGACACCGACACCGACAGCGGCAACAACAACGGCGGCGACAAGGCCCAGGACCCGGGCAAGGACCAGGGCAAGGAACAGGGCACGGGCAAGGACGACAGCGCGGACAAGGGTTCGGACGGTTCGAAGGGCGACAATCCGGGCGACGCAACACCCGCCGGATATCGGACGGTCACGAACAAGAGCTTCCACTTCACGATTGCCATGCCCGAGGACTTCCGGTTCGACAAGAATTCGGGCAGTAACTCCGGTGCCATTTACAACGCCAGCGGCGGTTTCCCGCGCGTCCAGGTCGACTACACCGACTCGCCGGGCCGTGACGCCGCAGCGGCCTGGAACGCCGCGAAGGGCGGTGTCGCGGCCAGCAGCAACGGCTACCACCACCTCGGCGTGAACAAGATCCAGTACAACGGCTACCCGACCGTCGCCGACTGGCAGTTCGAGCGCACCCAGCAGGGCCAGCGGGTCCGGGTACTGAACCGGGGCTTCAAGGTCGACGCCACCCACGGCTACGCGATCATGATCAGCTGCAAGGCGAGCGAATGGGACAGCGAGGAGTGCCGGACGCTGCGCAAGACCGCGTTCGACACGTTCGAGCCCACCGACTGATCCGTGGGTGAAAAGGGCCGGGATGCGCCGACTGAGACGCGTGGCCGTTACTTGCCACGTATCGTGAGAGCCTGAAGACCGTACGCAGCCGGAACGGCGGCTCAATTGCACGGTAAGTGACCGCAATTGATGGGTTTGTGCGGTCATCGTGACCGGGGGACAGCGCGCTCTGGGGAGGCGTCGTGGATGACTACGCGGGTCGGGTGCTTGCCGACCGCTACCGCCTTCCGCTGCCGCCGTCCGACGCGTACGAACTGGTCGAGACCCGGGCGTTCGACACCTACAGCGGACAGGAAGTCCTGGTCCGGCAGGTGCCGTTGCCCGAGGTGGTGGACGCCGAGGTGCTCGACGCCGACGGTCCGGTACGGGCGGCCCGACAGGTCACCGGGCGTGCCGTGCGGCGCTCCACGGATCCGGCGGTGCGGCGCGCCATCGAGGCGGCGCAGGCGGCGGCCCGGATCCCCGACCACCCCAGGCTCGACCAGGTCTTCGACGTGTTCGCCGAGGCCGGTTCGCTCTGGATCGTGAGCGAACTCGTCATGGCCCGCCCCCTCGCGGCCCTGCTGGCGGATCGCCCGCTCGATCCCTTCCGGGCCGCCGAGATCGGCTCCGACGTGCTGACGGCGCTGCGGGTGCTGCACGCCCATGGCTGGACCCACCGGAACATCACCATCCGTACGGTGCTGATCTGCGACGACGGCCGCGTCGTGCTGACCGGCCTGGCGGCCGGGGCGGCGGAGGAGGCGCTCTGCGGGTACGTACCGACGCCGCAGCCCGACGACGAGGAAGAGATCGGTTTCGGCCGCCCGGCGGTCGAGACGGGCCCGTCCGGGCCGTACGTACCGCCCGTCCCGCCCGCCCCTCCCGTCCCGCCTGTTCCTCCCGTCTCTCCGGCCGAGGTGCCGGCCTCGCGCGGCCCGGCGGCGATCGAGACGGGTGGCGCGGACGACGGCGATCCCAACGGTGACGACGCGTACGGCGGTGACGACGCGTACCGCGATGGCGGTCCGCGCGGCGGTGGCGATGCGCAGATTGGTGCGCAGACCGGTGTGTTGGGCGAGCTGGAGGCCGTACGGCGGCCGGGGAACCCCGCCCCCGGAGCGGGGAGCGCCGCGCAGTCGCGAGCCGAGCGCGCCGGAGCCATCGCGGCCTACCGCGCGGGCGCCCTCGCCGCCGCCCGGGCCGGCGAGGACCGGCGCCGGGCCGGGGCAGGCGAGGCGGGGGACGCGGAGGACACGGGCTCCCTCCCCGTCCAGCGCCCCACTGGGCCGTCCGGCCCGGACCGCGGCCACCCGCAGCCGACCAGCCTCTGGAGCCGGCCCGCCGAGGACCCGTACGACGACGAGGACGACGAGGACGACGACGGCGACGGAGGCGATGACCAGTCACCGCCCGCCCGGCGGCTGCACCTCACCGGCAGCTGGAGCGACGGCCCCGGATCCGGGCGTCCCGTGCCCGCCGGGGGCTCGGGCGAGGACGCCCTGCGTGCCGATGCCCGCCGCCACGGCAACTCCGCGGCGCTGCCTGCACACCGGCCCGAGCAGCGGCAGGAGCCGACCCGCTGGGACGACCTCGTGGCGAGCGGCCGTACGGGCCCTGCCTACCGCGGCCCCGCCACCACCCTCGCCGCCGAGCGCGCCCGGCAGGCCCGGATCGCCGTCGTCGGCGCGGTCACCGAGCGCTGGGCGCCCGAGCAGGCCGGCCCCGTCCACGAGAACTGGCAGCTGGCGCCGCCGATCGGCCCCGCCACCGACCTCTGGGCGCTCGGCGCGCTGCTCTACCGCGCCGTCCAGGGCCACGCCCCGTACCCCGAGGAGAACGCGGCCGAGCTTGTCCAGATGGTCTGCGCCGAGCCGCCCGCCTTCGCCGAGGAATGCGGTCCGCTGCGCCCCGTGGTCGAGTCCCTGCTGCGTCAGGACCCCACCGAGCGGCCGGATTTCGAAGAGCTGCGCGGCTGGCTGCGCTCCCTCGTACGGTCGGCGCCCGAGCCCGAGGCCGGTCTGGACGTCGTACCCCTGCCCTCCCTCGACAGCGCCCGGCTCCCCGTCGTACGCCGCCGGGGCGAGCTGGTCCGCAGGCGTCGCGGCCGCCTCGGCCAGGGGACGTCCCACGGCCGCCACCGCCACACGAAGGAGAAGCCCGACCGGCGGCACGACAGGCCCCGGGCGGAGAAGGCGCCCAGGGCGCCGCGCGAGCCCAAGGGCCCCAAGGCGTTGCGCACCCCCCCGCCCGGCCGCCGGCCCGGCGAGGGCCGGGCGCCGCGACGGCTGGGACGGCTGCTTCTGCTACTCGTCCTGCTGGCGCTGGTCGCGGCCATCACGTACGCCGTGATGTTCATGCCCAAGACGGACAGCGGTTCCGGCACCCGCCCCTCGGGCGCGGCTTCGTCGGCGTCCGGTTCACCCGAGCCCGGCGACGGCGTGTCCGACGGGCAGTCGCCCTCGCAGCCCCCCGGCGCGCAGCAGCCGCAGACCAGCCGCTCCGCCGTCGCGCTCGCCCCCGGCTACGTTCTGCGCAAGGACCCGGAGGGCTTCGAGATCGGTGTGCTCAAGGGCTGGCAGCGCAGCCCCGCCAACGCGGACCGGCAGATCCGGTACGGCAGCGACGGCTTCAGCCTGCTGATCGTCCCCGGACGCGACACGGTCAAGGCCAACGGCAACGACCCGCTGGCGTACCAGGCCGACAAGGAGCTGGAGTTGCAGCCGTTCCGCGACTCCAGCTGGTCGGGGTCGAGCGGGCTGCGCCGGATCGACGTCGGCCGACAGGCCATGGCCGAGGGGCAGTTCACCTGGCAGGACGCCAGTGGCCGCGAGGTGTACGCCCGTAACCTCGCGATGATTGTCGACGGCCGCTACCACATCCTCCAGGTCATCGGCCCGGAGAACCGGCGCGACGAGGTTTCGGACATCTATGAACAAGCCATCGCCTCCTACCGCGTGACGCACTGAAGCATTCGGGGCGTCATCTGGGCAGTGGGCGGAGCGACAAGCATCACAGTGCGGTCTCTTGGGGGATGGCGAGGTTCCGTGGCCGTGCGTCCCCTCCGTAATCTGGCCTCCGAGGGAACGGGGCGGAATACGTGGATCGATCACAGGGCACGGACGCGGGACTGGTGCTGGCCGGAAGGTACCGGCTCGGTGAAGTCCTCGGGCGCGGCGGCATGGGCAAGGTCTGGCGCGCCCACGACGAGGTGCTGCACCGCACGGTCGCGGTCAAGGAGCTGACCGCCGGGCTGTACGTCGCCGAGGCCGACCGGATCGTGCTGCACGCCCGCACACAGAAGGAGGCCCGCGCGGCCGCCCGGATCACGCACCCGGGTGTGGTCACCGTCCATGACGTGATCGAGTACGACAACCGGCCCTGGATCGTCATGCAGTACGTCGACGGTCCGTCACTTGCCGACGCGGCCAAGGAGTCCGGCGAGATCGAGCCCCGCGAGGCCGCCAGGATCGGCTTCCACGTGCTGGGCGCCCTGCGCGCCGCACACGCTGCGGGAGTGCTGCACCGGGACGTGAAGCCCGGCAACGTACTCCTGGCCAGGGACGGCCAGGTGCTGCTCACGGACTTCGGGATCGCGGCCATCGAGGGTGACTCGACCATCACCAGGACCGGTGAACTGGTCGGCTCCATCGACTATCTGGCGCCCGAACGGGTACGTGGCGGCGATCCCGGCCCCGCGTCCGACCTGTGGTCCCTCGGTGCCACGCTCTACACCGCGGTCGAGGGACGCTCGCCGTTTCGCCGTACATCGCCGATCTCCACCATGCAGGCCGTTGTCACCGAGGATCCCCCGCCGCCGGAGCGGGCGGGTCCGCTGGCTTCCGTGATCACCGCTCTGCTCCGCAAGGAGCCCGAGGACCGGCCGTCGGCGGCCGAGGCGGAACGGATGCTGCTGGAGGCCATGGAGGGCCGTGAGCCCCGGGCCGCGCAGGCGTACGTACCGACGCAGCGCGTCCCCGACGAACTCCTGCGCACACTGGGCCCGGACGGCACGTCAGGTGCGGGTGTGGGCGCGGGTGCGGGCGCGGATGGGGCTGCGGGTGCTTCCGTTGCTCCTGGTACAGCGGGTGCGTCCGGTACGGCCCGGCTTCCGCCCCCGGCCGCCGGTTCCGTCGTCGGCCCGGCGTCGTTCCCGGTGACCCGGCGCAGCCGGGGCCGGTGGCGTACGACGGTCCTGGTCATCGCCGCGGCCGCGCTGGTCGGCGGCGGCGCGGGGCTTGCCGCGATGAAGTACGGGGACCGCACGGACAGCGCCACCGGGCGCGGCGGCACGGGCACGCACGCGACCGAAACCCCCTCGAATCCCAGCACTTCGCAGGCACCGAAGCCGGACACCCCGGGGAAGGGCATACCCGACGGCTGGCACCGGGTGAACGACCCCGAGGGCTTCAGTCTGATCGTGCCCGACGGCTGGGTGCGCCGGGAGGACCGCAACCAGATCGACTACACCCCGGACAACGGCGTGCACTACATCCGGATCGGCATCGACCCGTCGCCCGACTTCGAGAACTCGTACATGCACATGCTGAACCTGGAGAAGCAGCTGGCCGAACGGCTTCCCGGCTACCACCGCGAGACCCTGGAATCCAACACCTACCGCGACCGGGAGGGCTCGCTCTGGGAGTTCACCTGGACCGAGACCAAGAACCACCCGGGTCCGCGTCACGCGATCGACCAGATGTACTTCGGGGAGGACGGCGGCCCGGAGTACGCGATGTACATGACGGGTCCGGCTTCGGACTGGGACACGACCCGGGAACAGTTCGACACGATGCTGCGCGGCTGGCGGGCGCCCGACAGCTCCGGCTGAGATCCGGCAGCCCGGACCGGGATCGCACGGCTGGGGGGCCGTCGGGTGTGGGTCCGGCGACTGCAGGGGTCCTGATCAGGGGCTTTGTTGCCAGTGATCACTGGCTTGTTTGTGGGGAGTGTGAAAACCCGTTACTCACGGGTACCCAAAGCGTGCGGCTGGACGTACTCTCGCCCTCATGACGGACTCGCAGGCCTCCACGTCCACCCCCGCAGCCCCGGTCGGCACCAACCCCGTGGCCGCCGCCCCCGCAGGTGTGCGCACCGCGGCCGATGTGGTGACGCCAGAGGTGATCGCCCAGCTGACCCGTGGCGTGGCCGGCTCCGGCCGTACGGCCAACCACACCCCCTTCACGGGGGAGAAGCTGGCCGATCTGCCCGAGTCCACCCCCGAGGACGTGGCGACGGCCTTCGAGAAGGCCCGGGCCGCCCAGCCGGCCTGGGCCGCGACCCCCGTCCGCGCGAGGGCGGCCGTCCTGCTCCGCTTCCACGACCTCGTGCTCAGCCGCCAGGCCGAGGTGCTCGACCTCATCCAGCTGGAGACCGGCAAGGCCCGGCTGCACGCCCACGAGGAAGTGCAGGCCGTCGCCGTCGCGGCCCGGCACTACGGGCGCAAGGCCCCCGCGTACCTGAAGCCGAAGCGGCACACCGGAGTCGTACCGACCCTCACCAAGGTCACCGAGCTGCGCCAGCCGCGCGGCGTCATCGGCCAGATCGCGCCGTGGAACTACCCCTTCGAGCTGTCCGTCGGCGATGCGCTGCCTGCGTTCGTCTCCGGCAACGCCGTCGTGATGAAGCCCGACACGGAGACGGCGCTGACCGCGCTGTGGGCCCGGGACCTGCTGATCGAGGCCGGGCTGCCCGCCGAGGTGTTCCAGGTGGTCCTCGGTGACGGACCCGTCGTCGGCCCCGAGGTCGTCAAGCACGCCGACTACGTCTCGTTCACCGGTTCCACCCGCACTGGCCGCGAGGTCGCGCAGGGCGCGGCGGCCCGGCTCGTCGGGGTCTCGTTGGAGCTCGGCGGCAAGAACGCCATGCTGGTCCTGAAGGACGCCGATGTGGAGAAGGCCGCCGCGGGTGCCGTCCGCGCCTGCTTCTCCTCGGCCGGCCAGCTCTGCATCTCCATCGAGCGGCTGTACGTCCACGAGTCGGTCGCCGACGACTTCGTGGCCCGTTTCGCCGCCCGTACGAAGGCCATGCGGCTCGGCAGTTCCCTCGCCTACGGCGCCGACATGGGCTCACTGGTCGGCGAGCGCCAGCTGGAGACCGTCACCCGGCATGTCGCGGAGGCCGTGGAGAAGGGCGCCCGGCTCGTCGCGGGCGGCGTCGCCCGGCCGGACATCGGCCCGCTCTTCTACGAGCCGACCATCCTCGACGGCGTCGAGGCGCCGATGGCCGTGTGCAGCGAGGAGACCTTCGGCCCGGTCGTCTCCATCTACCGCTTCACTGACGAGGACGAGGTCGTCGCCCTCGCCAACGCCACCCCGTACGGCCTGAATTCGAGCGTCTGGACCAAGGACGCCAGGCGCGGCCACCAGGTCGCCGCCCGGCTCCGGACCGGCACGGTCAACATCAACGAGGGGTATGCCCCCGCGTACGGCAGCGTGCAATCCCCGATGGGCGGCATGAAGGACTCCGGTCTCGGCCGACGGCACGGCTCCGAGGGCATCCTCAAGTACACGGAGGCACAGACCGTCGCCCAGCAACGGCTGATTCCGCTCGCCCCGGCGTTCGGCATGGACGACGAGAAGTACGCGGCGTTCATGACCCGCAGCCTGAAGGCGATGAAGGCGTTCCGCCTGCGCTGACCCCCGGAGCAGGCGTTTTGCCCGCGCTGCCCCGTAACACCGCAGCACGTTCCGCCCTTTTCGTACCGAGGAGAGCCATGTCCCAGGACAGCCCTGCCCAGAATCAGGCCGAGCCCGCCGGTGGGACCGACGACGACGCGTACGACTACGACGTCCTGGTCATCGGCTCGGGCTTCGGCGGCGCGGTGTCGGCCCTGCGGCTGACGGAGAAGGGATACCGGGTCGGGGTCCTGGAGGCGGGCCGCCGCTTCGGCCCCGGCACCCTCCCCAAGAACTCCTGGGACATCAAGAACTACCTGTGGGCCCCCGCGCTCGGCCTCTACGGCATCCAGCGCGTCCACCTGCTCGGCCATGTGATGGTGCTGGCCGGTGCGGGCGTGGGCGGCGGCTCGCTCAACTACGCCAACACGCTGTACGTGCCCCCGGCGCCGTTCTTCGAGGACCGGCAGTGGGCGTCCATCACCGACTGGCAGGACGAGCTGAAGCCGCACTACGACCAGGCGAAGCGGATGCTCGGGGTCCGGCTCAATCCGACGATGACTCCGTCCGACGTCCATCTGAAGGCGGCCGCGCAGGCCATGGGCGTCGGCGACACCTTCCATCTCGCCCCGGTCGGCGTCTTCTTCGGCGACGGCAAGGACGCCGACGGCACGGCCACGGTCAAGCCCGGCGGCACGGTCGCCGACCCGTACTTCGGCGGCGCGGGCCCCGCCCGCAAGGCCTGCACCGAGTGCGGCGAATGCATGACGGGCTGCCGGCACGGCGCGAAGAACACCCTCAACGAGAACTACCTCCACCTCGCCGAGAAGGCCGGGGCGGTCATCCACCCGATGACCTCCGTCGTCGCGATCGCGGACCACCCGGAGGGCGGCTACCACGTCACCACCGTACCCACCGACCGCCGCAGGAAGACGAGGCCCACGCGGCTGCGCGCCCGCAAGGTGGTCGTCGCGGCGGGCACGTACGGAACGCAGACCCTGCTGCACACCATGAAGGACCGCGGTCTGCTGCCCCGGCTCTCCGACCGGCTCGGCGAGCTGACCCGCACCAACTCCGAGGCGCTCGTCGGCTCGCAGACCAGCGACCGGCGCTACCGCAAGAAGCACGGCACCGCGAAGGCCGACTTCACCCAGGGCGTCGCGATCACGTCCTCGATCCACCCCGACGAGAACACCCACATCGAGCCGGTCCGCTACGGCAGGGGCTCCAACGCGATGGGCGCGATGTCCATCCTCCAGGTGCCCTACGGCGGCCGCCGGGTGCTGGGCTGGCTCGGCAACATGGCCAGGCACCCGGCCCTCGCCCTGCGATCGCTCTCCAACCGCCGCTGGTCGGAGCGGACCATCATCGGACTCGTCATGCAGTCGCTGGACAACTCCCTGACCACGTACCGCAAGCCGGGCGGAATAGGGAAGGGCCTGCTCACCGCCCGGCAGGGGCACGGCGCACCCAACCCGGCCCAGATCGAGGAGGCGACGCGCAGCGCCTCCCTGCTCGCCGACGAGATCAACGGCTTCGCGGGCTCGAACATCGGCGAGCTGATGGGCACCCCGCTCACCGCGCACTTTCTCGGCGGCTGCCCCATAGGCGCGAGCGCCGAGGAAGGGGTGATCGACCCGTACCACCGGCTCTACGGACACCCCGGCATCTTTGTGGTCGACGGTTCCGCGGTCTCCGCGAACCTCGGCGTCAACCCGTCGCTCACCATCACCGCACAGGCCGAGCGCGCGATGTCCTTCTGGCCCAACAAGGGCGAGGCGGACCCGCGCCCCGCGCAGGGTGAGGCGTACGAACGGCTGGCCGCGGTCGAGCCGCAGGCACCGGCCGTACCGAAGGAGGCGTTCGGCGCGCTGAAGCTGCCGTTCCTCGGGCTGCCGACGGTCCCGCCGAAGAAGAATCTGCAGGAGCAGACGGAGAAGAACCCGCAGGAGCAGACGGAGAAGAACCCGCAGGAGCAGACGGAGAAGAATCCGCAGGAGTAGGCGGAGCAGCGGTGGCAGGGCCCCGGCCGACCGGGACAGCCGAAGGGGCTGCACCCCCCTCCGAGTGCAGCCCCTCCGTGCTCAAGGTGACGAAACGCCTTACGCGGCGGCGTCACCGTTCCTGCGGCGCCGCACGATGAACATCGCGCCCGCGCCGAGCACGATGGCCGCGCCGCCCGCGGCGGCGAACACCGGCACCGCGGAGGACGAACCGGTCTCCGCGAGGGAGCCGGAGACCTTGCCCGTCGGGTTGTCGGCCGGCTTCGTGGTCGGGACCGGAGCGGTGCCGCCGGTCTGCGGCGTCGAGCCGCTCTCGCCGGAGTTCACGATCTTGAACTTGTACGCGACGTCGCTGAAGCCCAGGCAGTCCTTGTCGCCCACGTACAGACCGGCGCCGAGGGTGAAGCCGGCGCCGACGGGGGCGGTCGACTTCACGTTGATGCGCAGCGGGATGTCGACCTCGTAACCCGGACGGATCTCGTCGGACTGGCCGACGTAGCCGACCGCGCGGCCGTCCTCGTTGAGGTCCTCCCACTTGTTCGTGTCCTGGTCGAGGGCCTGGAGGCTGACGTGCTTCGACTTGAAGAGGTCGTAGCCGTCCTTGTCGGAAGAGGCGCCCGCGAAGTAGTCGATCTCCTTCACGACGGACTTCGACGAGTTGTAGACGTTCATCTTGAACTGGTGCCAGCCGCTGCCCCGGGCGATCTTGCCGGGCAGGCCGTTGATGGAGATGTCCAGGTCGGACTTGGAGCACTCCACCAGCTCCTCCGGGTCCTCGGACTCCGACGGGGACGCGGATGCCGAGGCGGACACGGACGGGGACGGGGAGGCGGATGCGCTCGCCGAGTCGCTCGGGCTCGGGGCGACCTCGCCCGGGGTGGTGCTTCCGGTCGGCTCGGCCGTCTCGCCCGCGCCGGGCTTGCCGGTCTCCTCGGCGGGAGCGGTGGTGGATGCGCTGGCGGAGGGGGACGCCTCGGTCTCCGGGGACTCGGAGTCGCTCGGCGAGGGCGATTCGGTGGACTCGACGGCAACGGTCCCGTCCGTCGTTTCGGCAAACGCGACCGGGGCGGCCAGGATCGCGGCGGGAGCGATGACTGCCGTGGCGGCGGCGAGCGCCATGGTGCGGCGAAGCTTCATGAATGACCTCAGAAGTCCGGCGTACCGCTGTGAGCAGTACGGATAAGGGGACTGGCCCGGCGGTGGCGGGGGACACGAGCGGGGCCGGTGGTTCCGCATGATTGACCCGTGGTCCGCCGCAATGGTTGTCCGCTTATTCACAGAACCTTTATGTGATGCCGCTCACATACCCCTCCGTGCCCGGTCCGCGGTCGCCAGGAATCCGGACACGGCACATGAGCAAGGGCCCCGCGGACCGGAAGCGGTCCAGGGGGCCCTGCTGGATGAACATCCGGACGCGGCCTCGGCGCCGAGCCGGCCGGGCTGCTCCCCGAGCAAACCGTTCCGACCGGATACGGTCGGCTCCGGGCGTCCCCGGAGCCGACCGTTTCTTGGAGTGACCGGGCTGCTGTCCCCTGCCGACCGGTCACGCACACTGGGGCGCGGTCCCACGGCGTACCTGCAGTACGCCACACGCTCCAGCGGAGCCACGCGTGGTTTCTCCAAAGCCGCCCCTGGCTGGCACGGACACCGGGACCAACGAAGCCGCGACGGACCCGGTCACGCGCCGTACGGGTGAGAGTCGGCCCGAACTGGGATACGTCGGCACACCCCCGGACCCCGGGCACGGGGCGTCAGGCCCGGCCGCGGCAGAGCTCCAGCAGCGTCATGGCGAGGGAGGTGCCGGGCTTGCCGAGCGCGTCCCGGTACTGGCCGAGGATCTCCATCTCGCGGGAGAGGTTGATCCGGCGGCCGCCGGAGGTGATCCGGGCCTCCTGGATGACCGCCGAGACGGCCATCCGCTCCTGGACGAGTCCGATGATCCGGTCGTCGAGCGCATCGATTCGGGTCCTGGCGCCGTCGATCAGGGCGGCAGCCTCATCGGTGTGCGCACCGGTCTTCTCGGCGGCGGTCTTCGTGGGGGCGGTCTGCTTGGTAGCGGTCTTCGTGGGGGCGGTGCCGGCCATGGTGGTGACTCCTCGTGGGATGCGGCCCCCGAAACCGACCGGTCCGGAACGCCAGAACGCCCCGGGCCTTTCGGCCCGGGGCGCCTGGAACGTTGCTTGTCAGTGGATCAAGCAGCACGACCATGGCAGCCGGCGGGCCGGATGCCATAGGTAAAGACGAAGGTCGTGTGCTCTCGCATAAACCCAGTATGACCTTGCCTGCCCGGGCGGACCAACACGGCGCCCGGATGCTGAGACACCACCCGGAGCCCGCTCCGGAGCCCGTGCTTCGCACACCCCGGTCCCGGGTGGGACGACGGCCGGCTCCGTACCCCCGGTCCCGGGCGGGACGACGGCCGGCTCCGTACCCCCGGTCCCGGGCGGGACGACGGCCGACTCCGCCATCCGGGCAGACCGGTGGAGCAGACCGGTAGAATCGACAGAACCGACCCCCCTTCACCGCCGGAAGGCCGCCCGTGCCAGCAGCACCCCTCGCCGCCCCCGACATCGCCACCGACGTGGTCCTCGTTGTCGACTTCGGGGCGCAGTACGCCCAGCTCATCGCCCGACGCGTCCGTGAGGCCCGGGTCTACAGCGAGATCGTCCCGTCCACGATGCCGGTGGCCGAGATGCTGGCCAAGAACCCTCGGGCGATCATCCTGTCCGGCGGTCCCTCCTCGGTGTACGCGGAGGGCGCGCCGTCCCTCGACCGGGCGATCTTCGAGGCCGGGGTCCCGGTCTTCGGCATGTGCTACGGCTTCCAGCTGATGGCCACCACGCTCGGCGGCACCGTCGACGACAACGGTGCCCGTGAGTACGGCCGTACCGCGCTCACCGTCTCCAAGTCCGGCTCCACGCTCTTCGAGGGCACGCCCGCCGAGCAGTCGGTCTGGATGTCGCACGGTGACGCCTGCTCCGCCGCCCCCGAGGGCTTCACCGTCACCGCGTCCACCGACGTCGTACCGGTCGCCGCCTTCGAGAACGACGAGAAGAAGCTCTACGGCGTCCAGTACCACCCCGAGGTCCTGCACTCCACGCACGGCCAGCAGGTCCTGGAGCACTTCCTCTACCGCGGCGCCGGCATCGAGCCGACCTGGACCACGACCAACGTGGTCGACGAGCAGATCGCGCTGATCCGCGAGCAGGTCGGCACCAAGCGCGCCATCTGCGGCTTGTCCGGCGGAGTCGACTCCGCGGTCGCCGCAGCCCTCGTACAGAAGGCCATCGGCTCCCAGCTGACCTGCGTGTACGTCGACCACGGCCTGATGCGCAAGGGCGAGACCGAGCAGGTCGAGAAGGACTTCGTGGCCGCCACCGGCGTTCAGCTGAAGGTCGTCGACGCCGAGGAGCGGTTCCTGACCGCGCTGGCCGGGGTCTCCGACCCCGAGCAGAAGCGGAAGATCATCGGCCGCGAGTTCATCCGCGTCTTCGAGCAGGCCCAGGCCGAGCTCGTCGCCGAGGCGGGCGCGGCCGGCGAGGACGTCGCGTTCCTCGTCCAGGGCACGCTCTACCCGGACGTCGTCGAGTCCGGCGGCGGCACCGGCACCGCCAACATCAAGTCCCACCACAATGTCGGCGGTCTCCCCGACGACATCGAGTTCCAGCTCGTCGAACCGCTGCGCCAGCTGTTCAAGGACGAGGTCCGGATGGTCGGCCAGGAGCTCGGCCTGCCCGAGGAGATCGTCCAGCGCCAGCCGTTCCCGGGCCCCGGCCTCGGAATCCGTATCGTCGGCGAGGTCACCAAGGAGCGGCTCGACCTGCTCCGCGAGGCCGACGCCATCGCCCGCGAGGAGCTGACCGCGGCCGGCCTGGACCGCGACATCTGGCAGTGCCCGGTGGTCCTGCTCGCCGATGTCCGCTCGGTCGGCGTCCAGGGCGACGGCCGCACCTACGGCCACCCGATCGTCCTGCGCCCGGTCTCCTCCGAGGACGCCATGACGGCCGACTGGTCGCGCCTGCCGTACGAGACGCTCGCCAAGATCTCGACCCGCATCACCAACGAGGTCGCCGACGTCAACCGCGTCGTGCTCGACGTGACGAGCAAGCCGCCGGGCACCATCGAGTGGGAGTGATCTTTTCGCAAGGTCAACGCTGATGCCGTCGCTCATTCGTTTGGGCGGCGGCATTGTCGTACCAGCTGGGTACGCTTCCCATACAGGCGAGACTCCATGCATGGGAGCAATCATGAGCGCCGCATCCGAGTCCAAGCTCGCGCAGCAGCGGTACCGGTGGCCTATCCCGCCCGAGGGCGGCTGGACAGCGGACGACCTCGACCGGATTCCGGGCCTCCCGCCCCACACCGAGCTGATCGACGGGAGCCTCGTTTTCATGAGTCCGCAGACCGTCTTTCATGGGCGTGCCATGCGTTTGTTCGAGAACGCTCTGCTGGATCAGGCGCCGGATCACCTGGACGTCCTGCGTGAGATGACGATCAAGCTGGACCAGAGGAATCGGCCGGAGCCGGATGTCCTGGTGTTTCCTGTGGAGGCGAATACGGGCTACCGCCAGACCTGGTTCAGGCCCGAGGACGTCATTCTCGCCGTCGAGGTCGTTTCCGACGACTCCGTGGAGCGCGACCGCGAGGTCAAGCCCCGGAAATACGCCGCGGCCGGGGTCCGGCACTTCTGGCGGGTGGAGGCGTCCGACGAGGGACTGCCCGTCGTGTACGCCTACGAGCTCGACCCGGCGCTCAAGACGTACGTGGCCACCGGCATCCATCACGACAAGCTCAGGCTGACGGTCCCCTTCCCCATTGAGATCGACCTCACCGCGATCAACCGGCGTCGCCCGTAGAAGATCGCCTGCCGCGTGCCGAGCGACCGACCCGTTCCCGAATCGGTGCGTGATCGCTCTGGTCACCTGTGGCAACCGGCGGTAACTTCCGGTTCCGTACGCCCTGGGAGTCCGGAGGAGCCGCCATGCCCGAGCCCACACCGATACCTATGGAACAACTGCAGTTCGCGCTGCCGCCCGTCCATCAATCGGTAGACGAGGAACGCGCGTACCGCAAGGAGCGGCTGGCCGGGGCGCTGCGGCTGTTCGGCGCGTACGGGTACGAGGAGGGCGTGTCCGGTCACCTCACCGCGCGGGACCCGGAGTTCGCCGACTGTTTCTGGGTCAACCCCTTCGGGGCCCCCTTCGACGGGCTCGCGCCGGACGAACTGATCCTGGTCAACAGGGAAGGGCAGGTCGTCGACGGGCGGCATCACGTCAATCAGGCGGCGTTCGCCGTCCATGCGCAGGTGCACCGGGCCCGCCCCGACGTCGTCGCCGTCGCGCACACCCACTCCGTGCACGGGCGGGCCCTCTCCGCGCTCGGCGAGCTCATCGAACCCCTCACCCAGGAATCCTGCGCCTTCTACGAGGACCACGTTCTGTACGACGCGTACACGGGCGTCGTGGTCGACGAGGAGGAAGGGCGCCGGATCGCCGCCGCGCTCGGCGGGCACAAGGCGATCGTGCTGCGCAACCACGGGCTGCTGACCGTCGGCGACTCGGTGGACGCGGCCGCCTGGTGGTTCATCGCGCTGGAACGCTCCTGCCAGGTGCAACTGGCCGCGCGGGCGGCCGGAAAGCCGGTGCTGATCGAGCACCGGGACGCCGTCGCCACGCGTGAGCAGCTCGGCAGCGACCTGGTCGCCTGGATCAACTACCAGCCTCTGTGGCGCCGGATCAGTCGCACATTCTGACGATACGCGCCGACGGACCGCCCCGATGCGGCCCGCAGCCCTGCCGTACGGCACAATTCGCAGCAATCACAGCAGAGTTGGCTGTACCGGGGCTTGAAAGGGCGGCGTTCTCCGTGGCGTTGGACGAGGCGAGGGCGAGCAGCACGCACGGCGGCGGCTGCACGTGCGGCGACTGCCCGCACGGGGCACGCGAGGGCCACCGGCGCGCGGTGGCCGCCTTCCTGACCAAACGGGACGAATTCGCCGCGGGCCAGGGGCTGCCGCCCGGGGTCGCCCAGTCCGCATCCGCGACCCGACAGTGGGTCTCGGACGAGCTGACCCAGTCGGCAAGGTCGGTGGCCGAACGGGGCCGGGAGGCGGGCGACGCCTGGCTGTACCGGGTGTGGCGGCGCACCCTGATCGCGGTGTGGGGGAGCGTCGCCGTGCTGGTCGTCGCCGAGGCCGCCACCGCCATCGGTGCGGGCTGGACCAACGCCCGTACGGCGGGGCTCGTCGCCGGCCTCGTCACCGCGGGCCTGCTGACCGCCGCCGCCCACGTCCACCGGGCGCGCGGCGGCCTGTTCGCCCCGGTGATCGGCGAGGACAACCGGCTCTCCACCTCCCGGGCGGTCGCCGCGTCCTGGGTGCTGATCGCCGTCTTCTCCGTCCTCGTGCTGGCGCTCCAGCTGGCGGGCGCCTCCGGCCACGCCGAGCGTGACGAACTGATCGAGGGGCTGGAGCTGTCCCGGGGCGCGGGGGTGGTGACCGTGCTGGCGCTGGTGTGCGCCGTCGCCGTGGTCGTACGCCGGGTGGTGACGGTACGCGCCCTGTCCGGGCGGCTGCAGAAGCTGCGGGCCGAGCGGCCACGCGCCGCGGACCTGCTCACCGACGACTCGGGGCGGGGCAGCTTCACGGATGTGCAGTACGTACTGGTGAGCACTGTCGCCGTGCTGTTCGCCGCGGTCCGGCTGGCCCGTCGGCCCGAGCAACTGCCCGACCTGCCCTGGGGCCTCGCGCTGCTGGTCACCGTTTCGGCGTGTGCGTACTTCGCCGGGAAGTACGTGGAGGGCGGGCGTCCGGTGGTGCTCTCGGTGGTCCGGGCCCGGGAGGCCGGGGATCTGGACGCGCCGATCCGCACCGGCGACGACATCGAGATCCGGGGTGCGGGCTTCGTGCCGCCCGGCGCCGGGACGCCGGACCGGCTGGCCCGCATGGTCGTGCGGATCGGCCGGGTCCATGTGCACGTGCCGCTGATCCCGGTCACCGGCGGCTTCGCCAACCCGAGCGACGGCGTGCTCACCGTGCCGGTACCGGTGGAGGTGGAACCGGGGCTGGTCGAGGTGCAGGTCGTGACCGCCGCCGGGGTCGAGACGAACAAGGTCGAGATCGATGTGACGGACTGACGGCACGAGAGCCCCGCCGGGTGGTCGGAAACCGGCCGATGAACACCGGCGGTTGGACCGATTGGCCGGTCGGACGGCCGATGAATACCGGCCGATCGGGCGTCCCACCGGGCGAACAGTGCGTTCACCGCGTACGTATGGTCTGGAGACGGGTCTACGGAAGGCGGGCAGCAGCATGCAGAGCCACATGCAGGGGTACGACACGACCGTACGCGGTCTGGGTGAGCCGAGAGGGCTCAAGGAGCCGGCACGGGAGCATGCCCTGCTGCCCCTGCGGATCTTTCTCGGCGTCACCTTCATCTACGCCGGGCTCGACAAACTGACGGACAGTTCCTTCTTCCGCGCGAGCGGCGCCGGCTCCATCGGCGAGACGATGCACGCGGTGCGCGACTCGTCCGCGATCCCGGCCCTCGTCGACCTCGCGCTGAAGAGCCCCGGCGCCTTCGGGTACGCCATCGCCATCGGCGAACTCCTCGTCGGCATCGGCACCCTCATCGGGCTCCGGGCGCGGCTCGCCGCGCTCGGCGGGGCACTGATCTCGCTGAGCCTGTGGCTGACGGTGAGCTGGTCGGTCGAGCCGTACTACTTCGGCAACGACCTGGCCTACCTCATGGCCTGGCTGCCGCTGCTGCTCGGCGGGGCCGCGGCATTCTCCGTGGACGCCTTCCTCGCGGCCCGGCGGCGGCGGATCAGATAGTTCACCCAGGTCGCGGTGGCGGCCAGCCAGAGGCCGCCGAAGAACAGCGGGAAGAAGAACACCCACGGGGCGTTCCAGGCCCCCGCTGCGTCCGCCGCGTATCCCGCTGCCAGTGCGAGCATGACCACGCCCGCCACCGCCCGTCCCGGACGGATCTCATGACGCAGCACGGGTGACCTCCACCTGTCCGATGCCGACTTCGAGAGTGAGCTCGACCGTGCCGGCCGGTTTGCTCCCCGGGGGAGGCGGCAGCGTCCTGTGCTCGTTCTGCGAAGGATTGACGTCCACCTCGCGCGCCTTGCCGGCCGGTGCGCCGCTCGGCCGGCTGAGCGGCAGCGTGATGTCGCCGAGGGTCGCCCGGGCGTCCACCTTCACCGTCACCGCCTTCGGCACGACGACGACCGCGCGGCCCGCCCCGACGCTGACCTCCGTACGGACGGTGTCGCCCGGCGGAACCGTGATCTCCGTGAGATCCAGCCGCGCCACCCCGGTGCCCAGTCCGTAGTGCGGCCGGACCGCCGCCACCGAGGCCGGCCGCCAGCCCTCGCGCACCCACTGGGTGGTGATGTTCTTGGGCAGCGTGGAAGCGCCCGCCAGCAGGGCCGCCGTGATCATCGACAGCATGACCGTGCCGAACCCGGTCCGTCCGAGGAACGCGCTGACCAGCATGCCCAGCCCGAACACCGCGAGCGCACCGGCCAGACCGATCTGCAGACTCGTGCCGAGGGGGTGGGAGTCCCAGCTCAGCCCCGTGCCCAGCCCGCCCGCGATCAGCGCGAACAGGAACACGAGACCGCCGATCGAGACCGGGCCCGTGGTGCCGGGCTCCGGCCGGGGCGCGCGGAACGGATCTTCCGGCGGCGCCCCCCGGGGCCGTACCGCCCGGTCGGCGGGCGCCGTGTCGGCCGGACCCCACAGATAGCCGGGGCCCACCGGCCCCGAGGTGCCGTCCTTGATGATCGGGTCCCGCCACCACGACGGGCTGCCCGGCCGGGGCGGCGCCTTCACCTCGGGCGGCGCGTCCGCCACCGCCTGCGCGGTCGCCGGATGCAGCGGGTCCTCGGGCGCCGCGGTCCTGCGGTTCTGCGTCCAGACGGCGAAGCCGACGACCGCGAGCGTCAGCATCGCGGAGAACGCCAGCGTGCCGCCGTTGCCCAGCATCGAGAGGAACAGCCCGCAGCCGATCAGCGCGAGCAGCACCGCGATCAGCGACGCCCCCTCGACGCGGCCGGACAGCAGCCTGCGCGCCTCGTTCTCGTCCGCCCCCTCCAGGGGGATCAGCAGCCAGGCGAAGCCGTAGAAGATCAGCCCGATGCCGCCGGTGACGGACAGCACACCGAGCACGATCCGGAAGATCACCGGATCGACGTCGCAGTACCGGCCGAGCCCGCCGCACACCCCGGCCACGACCTTGTGCCGCGAGCTGCGCCGCAGGTGAGGTCCCGGGGCCGGGGGCGGTGCGACACCGGGGGAGGCGTCCTGGGGAACGGTCATGGCTCCATGGTGACGGGCCGGGCGCACGTCCGGGACCCGCGCCGACCCTGGCCGATCCCTGATATTTGGCCCGCGGGACCCCTGGGGGAGACGTCCGTGCCCCCGGATGCCTCGTTGGCGGGGCCGAGCTCTCTCAGGGTCGGGTCCGGGGCGGACCCTGATGCCGTCGCCCGTGCCGGCATGTGACCATCGGGTCATGCCAGCCGCCACCCCCCGAGCCGCCGCGAGCTCCCCCGGAACCGACCCCGAGGAGCCGCCGCTGCGCAAGCTCTACCGGAGCGCCGACGGACGGATGCTCGGCGGCGTCGCGCGCGGACTCGCCGGGCATCTCGGGCTGCCCGTCGTCTGGGTACGGTTCGTCTTCCTCGGCCTGTTCTTCGCGGACGGTCTCGGCGCGCTGCTCTACGCCGTGTTCTGGATCGTCGTCCCGCTCGGGGTCGGTGGCGTGGAGGCGCCGCGCTCCGTCTTCGAGACCGCCCCGGACGGCAGACGCCGGCTCCGTAAACCCGACAGGGGCCAGATCTTCGCCCTCATCGCGCTGTTCTTCGGCGCCATGATCTTCGTCGGCAACGTCGACATGGGCAGCGGCGCCGACCGCTACATCTGGCCCACGCTGCTGATCGGTGCCGGTTCCGTGCTGGTGTGGCGGCAGGCCGACAACGCCCGGCGGGCCCGCTGGATGGAGGTCGGCCGCCGCCGCCGGGTCCTGCACCTGGCCCGGGCGCTGGCCGGGGTCGCCCTGGTCGGTCTGGGCCTGGCCGTCTTCATGGTGGTACGCGGCTCCGCGGCCCAGCTCGGCAACGTCCTCACCGCCGCGATCGCCGTCCTCACCGGCATCGCGCTGCTGGCCGGCCCCTACCTCGTCCGCATGACCCAGGACCTCTCCGAGGAACGCACGATGCGCATCCGGGCCCAGGAGCGCGCCGAGGTCGCCGCCCACGTCCATGACTCGGTGCTGCACACGCTCACCCTGATCCAGCGCAACGCGGAGGACGCGGGCGAGGTCCGCAGACTGGCCCGCGCCCAGGAACGCGAACTGCGCAACTGGCTGTACAACCCCGAGGGCACCGGCAAGGACGAGGACGACGAACCCGAGACCCTCGCCGAGGCGGTCAAACGCGCCGCCGCCGAGGTCGAGGACAAGCACGGCGTCCCGCTGGAGGTCGTCGTCGTCGGCGACTGCCCGCTGGACGAGAAGCTGGCCGCGCAGATGCAGGCCGCGCGCGAGGCGATGGTCAACGCCGCCAAGTACGGTGGCGAGGGCGGCGCCGTCCAGGTCTACGCCGAGGTCGAGGGCCGCACGGTCTTCGTCTCGGTACGCGACCGGGGTCCGGGATTCGATCCGGATTCCGTACCGGCGGACAGAATGGGCGTACGAGAATCAATCATCGGCCGGATGCAGCGCAACGGCGGTACGGCGCGGCTGCGTTCGGTGCCCGGTGGGGGCACGGAAGTCGAGCTGGAAATGGAGAGGGCGAGCGATGACGGAGACCACTGAGGCGACCGGGGGCCCGGAGCGCCGGGTACGGGTCGTGCTCGTCGACGACCACCGGATGTTCCGCACCGGAGTCCAGGCCGAGATCGGCCGCACCGAGGAGACGGGCGTCGAGGTGATCGGCGAGGCCGCCGACGTCGACCAGGCGGTCACCGTCATCACGGCGACCCGCCCCGAGGTCGTCCTCCTCGACGTCCACCTGCCGGGCGGCGGCGGCGTCGAGGTACTGCGCCGCTGCGCCCCGCTGATGGGCGCCGTGGAGAACCCGGTGCGGTTCCTGGCGCTGTCCGTCTCGGACGCCGCCGAGGACGTCATCGGCGTCATCCGCGGCGGCGCCCGCGGCTACGTCACCAAGACGATCACCGGCGCCGACCTGGTCGACTCGGTCTTCCGGGTCCAGGACGGCGACGCGGTGTTCTCGCCCCGGCTGGCCGGCTTCGTCCTCGACGCCTTCGCCTCCACGGACGCGCCGCCGATCGACGAGGATCTGGACCGGCTGACGCAGCGCGAGCGCGAGGTGCTGCGGCTGATCGCCCGCGGCTACGCGTACAAGGAGATCGCCAAGCAGCTGTTCATCTCGGTGAAGACGGTCGAGTCGCACGTCTCGGCGGTGCTGCGCAAGCTCCAGCTGTCCAACCGGCACGAGCTGACCCGGTGGGCGACGGCGCGACGGCTGGTCTGAGCCGACGGACCGGTTCCCGTACCGGTCGGGCTCAGCCTGCCGCACCGTCGGGGTCGAGCGAGATGTTCAGCTTCTCGCCGACCCGGCGGTAGCCGATGCCCGCGTAGATCCGTTCCACATCGGCGTCGCCCGGCTCCAGCCACACCACCCGGCAGCCCCGCTCGAAGGCGGTCGAGGTCAGGCGGGCGGAGAGCGCGGCGCCGATGCCGCGGCGGCGGAAGGTGTCGGCGACGGCGAGGCCGGCCAGTTCGCTGAGGCCGTCGACCGGGACCGAGCAGCCGCCCGCGCCCGCCGGGACGCCGTCGACCGTGGCGAGGGCCGCGACTCCGCCGCCCCCGGCCGCCGCGCGCAGCCAGGCAGCCTGTCCCTCCTCGGGTACGCCCGTCCCGCCGTATCCGAGGTGCTGGACGAGCGCGGCGGCGTCGAACTCCGCGTCGGTGACCGGTTCGGCGATCGTGAGGGAGTCCACCGGCTTCGGCGTCAGCAGGTCGCCCGGGGCACAGGCCATGACCGGGGCCCGGTTCTCGACGGTGAACCCGGCGGCGAGCAGGGCGGGTTCGACCGCAGGCGCCCAGCCGGGCAGAAACTCCAGCCGAGGCAGCCGCTCGCGCTCGCGGAACGCCGCGATCAGGGCGTCGAGGTCCTCGGCCGTCGGCTCGGCGTCCTGGTCGGGTATCGCGTAATTGGCGTACTTGATCGACCAGTCCGGGGTGTACCGGACGGTGAAGGGGCCGATCCGCAGATGGTCCAGGGAGCGCAGGGCGAGCGTACGGGCGTGGGTCTGGACCTCGATGTCCATGGGCATGTGTGGGTGTCCTCTTGCCGATCGGTCGGAAGCCGGGAGCCTATGCCACCCGGGTAGCTCCGGCGAAGGGCATGTGATCGATGGGCGCGATCCGGACCGGCGCTCCCGGGCGCGGGGCGTGGATCATCTGGCCGTTGCCGATGTAGAGCCCGACGTGGCTGATGCCCGAGTAGAAGAACACCAGGTCGCCCGGGGCCAGTTCGGAGCGCGAGACGTGCTGCCCGGCGTTGATCTGGGTGTACGTGGTCCGGGGCAGCGAGACGCCGGCGGAGCGCCAGGCGGCCTGGGTGAGCCCGGAGCAGTCGAACGAGGACGGGCCGGTCGCGCCCCAGACGTACGGCTTGCCGAGCGCCCCGTACGCGAACGCGATGGCCTCGGCGGCGCGGGCGTTGGAGGCCAGTACGGGGCCGCGCGCGGTGCCGCGGTCGACGCGGCCGGCGGAACGCACGCCGTCCGAGCCCTCGTAGGCGGCGCGTTCGGCCGGGGACAGGGTGGCGAGGAGCCGTTGCACTTCGGCCAGTTTGGCCCTGATCGCCGCCTTGCGTTCTTTCAGCTCGGTCTGGCGCGCCGCCAGCGCCGCCAGCTCGTCCTTGGCCTGCGAGCGCAGCTGGGCGATCTGGGCGACCTGCCGCTCCACCTCGCCGACCTCGGCGGCCTGGCGGTCGCCGATCCGGTCCACGTACGACGCGCGCTCCAGGTACTGGTCGGGGTCGGAGGAGAGCGCCAGCTGTACGGACGGGTCGAGGCCGCCGGTGCGGTACTGCGCGGCGGCGAGCGAACCCAGTGCGTTGCGCGAGGCGTTGAGGCGCTCGGTTTTGCGGGCGGCCTCGTCGCGCAGGGTGTCGACGGCATCGGCGGCGGCGGTCGCCTGCTCCTTCGCACCGTTGTACTGCTCGGTGGCGACCTCCGCGTCGTGGTAGAGCCGGTCCACCTCGGCCTTGATCTGGGCGGGGGTTCGCTGGGGGTCGGCGTGTGCCGACCCCGGTAGTACGGCAGCGGTGGCGGCCCCGGCGAAGGCCAGGGTGGCCGCGGTGCGGGCAGCAGAGCCGGTGTACGAGCGCTGCTTGGGTTTCCGGTGCGCTGCCACGGGGGCGTGCGTCCTTCCTGGCGACTGCCCGTCGGGGACTACCGGCGGGCCCGCCGGAGGTCCGGCGGCGGGTCACCAACAGGAGAGCGGCCCGCCGCCGGATCCCGGCGGGGTGACCGGTGTGCCGTCCGGGTGCGGAGCGGCGGTGAAGACGGTCACCTGCTCAGGGACGCTAAACCCGGGGCACGGGGAAGAGTTGTAATGACGCCTATTGCCTCATTTTGGCGCGGCACTGTCTTTGATTGATCGGAAAAATGGCAACAGAGTAAGGCAATTGGTACAGACACGAGCGAAGCGGCAGGAAGCCGCACCTGCCTGCGGAGTGGTGATATGGGCAGGGCTAGGCTGCGGCCTCATGGACGTACTCATTCATGTCTTCGTCGCCCTGCACATCATCGGCATCGCCTCTCTGCTGGGCGGTTTCCTGACCCAGATGAAGGCGATGGGCGCGGGCACGGCCCGGTTCGTCCCTGCGATGCTGCACGGCGCGCTGACGATGCTGGGCACCGGTGTCGCACTGGTCGGGCTCAACCAGGCCGACGACAACCCCGTGAACAACATCAAGATCGGGGTCAAGCTGCTGCTCCTGGTCGTCATCCTCGCGCTGGTCTACATCAAGCGGGACGAGGAGAAGGTCGACAAGGGCGCCTTCTCGGCCGTGGGCGGGCTGACGCTCGCCAACATCTTCATCGCCACGCTCTGGACCTGAGAACCGAGGCCGGAGAGCTCGGGCCGGAGAGCTGAGGCCGGGGAACCGAGGCCGGGGAACCGAGGCCGGGGAACCGAGGCCGGGGAACCGAGGCCGGGGAACCGAGGCCGGGGAACCGAGGCCGATGTTCCGAGAGCCGGGGTCCGAGCCGGGCCGGGTTCCGAGGCCTGGGTCCTGAGTCGGCCGGAGTGCGGGGCGGCCCGCGCCCCGGCCGATGGCCGATGGCCGTGCGAATCGCTACGCCGGCCGCACGCTGCCGTAGATCGGCATGTAGTAGATCGACTCCTCGCGCACATTCGCCCCCGGCTTCGGCGCGTGGATCATCATCCCGTCACCCTTGTAGATGCCGACGTGGCTGATGTCGTCGTAGAAGAAGACGAGGTCGCCCGGGCGCAGGTCCGCCGTCGCGACCCGGGTGCCTGTCTTCACCTGGTCCCAGGTGGTGCGCGGGATGTCGACGCCCGCGGCCTTCCACGCCGCCTGGGTGAGCCCGGAGCAGTCGTACGAGGACGGGCCCGTCGCGCCCCAGACGTACGGCTTGCCGATCTGGGCGCGGGCGAAGGCGAGGACCTTCTCCGCCTTGGTGGTGGCGCTGCTGTCCGAGCCGGTGCTCGTGCCCGTACCGGTGCCCGTACCGGTGCCCGTACCGGTGCCCGTACCGGTGCCGGAACCCGCTTCCTTCGCGGCCTCCGCCGCCTTGCGGTCCGCCTCCGCCTTGGCGGCGGCCTGCTGCTTGGCCAGTTCTTCCGCCTTGCGCCGGGCCTCCGCCTCCTTCTTCCGCTCCAGCTCCGCGAGCCGCGCCTTCTCCTCGGCGGTCAGCTGCGACAGCAACGCGCGCGCCTCGCCCAGCTTCTTCTGGACGTCCTGCTTGCTGGTGCGCAGCGTGGTCTGCGTCGTGGTCAGCGTCTCCAGGCTCTGCACCGCCTCGGCACGCTTCTTCGCCGCCTTGGTCTGCTGCGTACGGAAGTCCGTGATCGCCTTCTGCTGCCGGCTGGTCATCCGGTTCATCAGCTGGTTCTGGTCGAAATACGACTGCGGGTCGTCGGCCAGGAAGAAGGTGGCGCTCGGTGCGATGGTGCCGCTGCGGTACTGCGCGGCCGCGTACGTGCCGAGCGTCCTGCGGGCCTCGTTGAGCTGGTCGGCGCGCTTGGCGACATCGTCCAGCAGGGCGTCGACCTTGGTGCGCTGGGTGGCGGCGGCCTCCTTCGCCTGGTTGTACTGCTGGGTCGCGGTGCCCGCCTGCCGGTAGAGGTCGTCGACCTGCTTCTGGACGTCCTCGATGCCGGCTTTCGGAGCGGGGGCGGCCATCGCGCTCTGCGTGGAGAGCAGGGTCACGGACGCCAGTGCCGCCGTCGTGAGCCCGACGGCCGGTGTGGTGGTGCGCACCCGGGTGCGCGGCTTGCGATGCGATGCCAAGGCCGGCATCTCCTTCCGTGGACCGCCTACCGGGTTAGCTGTCGGGTTCGGGCGGAACGGAAGGCTGCCCTACGGTCCGCGTGGGGGACAAGGACCGATTCACCCCGGTACATGCGTGTGGGTCCCCGGTTCCGAACTCCCGCGAGGGCAGCCCGGATTCGGCGTGGGCGCCCGCTCGGCGTGGTTCGCCTCTGGGGGTACGGGCCGCCCGGACGAGCACGCTAGCCAACCCATGGTGCTGCTGTGAAGGTTGATGTTCGATATGCCCGATACATCTTCGTGACCTCGGCGAAGTGGGGCGGCGGGCGCGGACGGGGGGCCCGGAATTCCTGACCGCGAGTGGGCGTCCGCTCTCTTTGTGTGCCCGGCAGGGGGTGGGGCCGGCCCTGCGGTCCGGGTCCGGTTCGGCATGCGGCCGTCGTGTGTCGGTGCGGCGGCCTAGACTCGACAAGCGATGAGCAGCCTCTTTGACGACAGCTTCCTGGCCGGCCTCCAGCACTCGGAGGAAGAGCCCCCGCCGCCCCCCGAGGACTCCGCACCCGAAGCGGTGCCGGAGGACCTCTTCGCGGGCGTATTCGACGGGCCCCCGCCGCCCAGGGAGGCGTACTACCGCGACGGCGCGCACCGCCCCGTCATCGACCCCGCGGCGCTCCTCGACGGGCTGAACACCGAGCAGCGCGCCGCCGTGGTCCATGCGGGCTCCCCGCTGCTCATCGTCGCCGGGGCGGGCTCCGGCAAGACGCGGGTGCTGACCCACCGGATCGCCCACCTCCTCGCCGAGCGCGGGGTGCACCCCGGCCAGATCCTGGCGATCACCTTCACCAACAAGGCCGCGGGCGAGATGAAGGAGCGCGTCGAGCAGCTCGTCGGACCGCGCGCCAACGCCATGTGGGTCATGACCTTCCACAGCGCGTGCGTACGCATCCTGCGCCGCGAGTCGAAGAAGCTCGGCTTCACGTCATCGTTCTCGATCTACGACGCCGCCGACTCCAAGCGGCTGATGGCCCTGGTCTGCCGCGATCTCGACCTCGACCCGAAGCGCTTCCCGCCGAAGTCGTTCACGGCCAAGGTCTCCAACCTGAAGAACGAGCTGATCGACGAGGAGACCTTCGCCGGTCAGGCCGCCGACGGGTTCGAGAAGACCCTCGCGCAGGCCTACGCGATGTACCAGTCCCGGCTGCGCGAGGCCAACGCGCTGGACTTCGACGACATCATCATGACGACGGTCCACCTGCTCCAGGCGTTCCCCGACGTCGCCGAGCACTACCGCCGCCGCTTCCGGCACGTCCTCGTCGACGAGTACCAGGACACCAACCACGCCCAGTACACCCTCGTACGCGAACTGGTCGGCCCGGCGGGCGAGGCCGACGCCCCCGCCGAGCTGTGCGTCGTCGGTGACGCGGACCAGTCGATCTACGCCTTCCGCGGCGCGACCATCCGCAACATCCTCCAGTTCGAGGAGGACTACCCGGACGCGACCACGATCCTGCTGGAGCAGAACTACCGCTCCACGCAGACGATCCTGTCCGCCGCCAACGCCGTCATCGAACGCAACGAGAGCCGCCGCCCCAAGAACCTCTGGACGAACGCCGGCACCGGCGCCCGCATCACCGGCTATGTCGCCGACACCGAGCACGACGAGGCGCAGTTCGTCGCCGACGAGATCGACCGGCTGACCGACGCGGGCGATGCCAAGGCCGGCGACGTCGCGGTCTTCTACCGTACGAACGCGCAGTCCCGGGTCTTCGAAGAGATCTTCATCCGTGTCGGCCTGCCCTACAAGGTCGTCGGCGGAGTGCGCTTCTACGAGCGCAAGGAGGTCCGGGACGTCCTGGCCTACCTCCGGGTCCTCGCCAACCCCGAGGACACCGTCCCGCTGCGCCGCATCCTCAATGTGCCCAAACGCGGCATCGGCGACCGTGCCGAGGCGATGATCGACGCGCTGTCGATGCGCGAGAAGATCACCTTCCCGCAGGCGCTGCGCCGGGTCGACGAGGCGTACGGCATGGCGGCCCGGTCGGCCAATGCCGTCAAGCGGTTCAACACGCTGATGGAGGAGCTGCGCACGATCGTCGAGTCCGGCGCGGGCCCGGCGGTGGTCCTGGAGGCCGTCCTGGAGCGGACCGGCTATCTCGCCGAGCTCCAGGCGTCCACCGACCCGCAGGACGAGACCCGCATCGAGAACCTTCAGGAACTCGCCGCCGTCGCCCTCGAATTCGAGCAGGAGCGGGGAGAGGCCGGCGAGGAAGGCGCGGGCACCCTCGCCGAGTTCCTGGAGAGGGTCGCGCTCGTCGCCGACTCCGACCAGATCCCAGACGAGGACGAGGACGGCTCCGGCGTCATCACGCTGATGACCCTGCACACCGCGAAGGGCCTCGAATTCCCGGTGGTCTTCCTGACCGGCATGGAGGACGGCGTCTTCCCGCACATGCGGGCGCTCGGCCAGGTCAAGGAACTGGAGGAGGAGCGGCGGCTCGCGTACGTAGGCATCACCCGGGCCCGCGAGCGGCTGTATCTGACCCGGGCGGCGATGCGCAGTGCGTGGGGGCAGCCCTCGTACAACCCGCCGTCGCGGTTCCTGGAGGAGATCCCGGACCAGCACCTGGAGTGGAAGCGGACCGGGCCGATGGCGGCCCCGGCCGGACCGACGTCGGGGATCACCTCGTCGCTGTCGTCGTCCCGTTCGCGCTCCGGCCCCTCGGGCTTCGCGACCCGGCGGACCTCCGACAAGCCGACGATCACGCTGACCGTGGGGGACCGGGTCACGCACGACCAGTTCGGGCTCGGCACGGTGACGGCCGTCGAGGGCTTCGGCGACCAGGCGAAGGCGACGGTCGACTTCGGGGACGAGCGGCCGAAGAAGCTGCTGCTGCGGTACGCGCCGGTCGAGAAGCTGTAGGCCCGGCAGAAGGGTGGACGTGCAGGCGGCCGGGGCTGTTGCTCCGACCGCCGTCGGGTGCGTGGTGGCTCAGGTCGGGTTGACGCCGTGGCTGCGGAGCCAGGGGAGCGGGTCTATCGCCGCACCGCCACCGGGTCGCACCTCGAAGTGCAGGTGCGGGCCGGTCGAGTTCCCGGACTTGCCGGAGTACGCGATGACGTCGCCGGCCTTGACCGAGCCCGAGCGGATCCTGGTGCTGCTGAGGTGGCAGTACCAGGTCTCGGTCCCGTCGGCCATGGTGACGATGGCCATGTTCCCGTAGGCGCTGTTCCACTGGGTGCGTACGGTGCCGTCGGTCGCGGCCATCACGGGCGTGCCGTACCAGACGGGGAAGTCGATGCCCGTGTGCACGGACATCCAGTTGACGCCCGCCTGGCCGAAGTACGCGCTGAGGCCGTGCTCCGCGACGGGCATCACGTACTTGGGGCGCAACGCCTCCTTGCGGGCGGCCTCTTCCTCGCGCTTCTTCTTCTCGGCGGCCTGCCGTTCGCGCAGATCGATGCGTTCCTGGGTACGGCTGACGCGGTCGCCGAAGTTCTCTGCGTCGGCCCTGAGGTTGGCGAGCTGGGTGTCCAGCTTGTGGTTGGCGGCGACCGATTTGGCCGAGCCGGGGTCGGCGGCCGCCATCGTGGTCGTGCTGTCGTCCTTCTTGTCCTCGCCGCCCAGTCCGCCGACGGAGGCCGCGGCGATACCGGCCACGCTCATCACACAGGCGGAAGGAACGGCGACGGTGAGGAGCGCGGAACGCTTCGCGGGAGAACGCCGCCGGCTACGGCCGCCGGTGCCGCGGGTGACGGAGCGGCCGAGGGGGCGGTGGGCATCGGGGGCGGCGTCGGCGGTGTCGGGGTGCGCTGTGTCGCGGGTCGCGGCGGCGGTCTTGTCGTCGCCGGTGGCTTCGGAAACTTCGGCGGCTTCGGAAACTTCGGCGGCTTCGGAAACTTCGGCGGCTTCGGCCGTGGTTTCGTGCCCGTTGGTGTCGAAGCCCGTCTCCGGGAGGCTGAACTCGGCGGTGCGGTGGGCCTCGTACGGGGCGTACGGGTCGTACGGAAGGTGTGCGTCGTACGCCTTGTGTGCCGCTGGCGCCTCGTGCAACACCTGTGCGGTTTGGGTGGTTTGCGCGGTTTGCTCTTCGTGTTCGGGCGTGGCGCCGGTGTTCCAGGCGGTGGCGTCGTACGCGCCGGTGTCGTGGACGGCCGTGCCGGTAGTCGCCCACTGGCCGGTCTGGTGCCAGCCGTTGGTTTCCCACTGGCCCGTGGCGTCCGGGGCGCCGCCCTGTGCCGGAACGCCGGCGAAGGTGGCGGTGGCGGCGGTGGCCCAGGTGGTTGTGGTGTCGTACGTCGGGCCTGCGGCGTACTGCTGCTCGGGCTGTGCCGCGTACGGGGCGTAGGTGTCGTACGCGGTGGTCGGGTGCGCGCCCGTGTCCCACTGCGTGGAGTCGTACTGGCCGCTGTATCCGGCCTGCTGGGTGTCGTAGCCGCTGTCGTACGCGCCGTCGTAGTGACCGGGGAGGGAACCGAAGAGCGGATCGCTGTCGAAGCTGCCGGTGGCTTGGCTGTCGTATCCGGCGAACCCGGCGTGGGGGTGCTGGTCGTTCACCAACTTCTCTCTCGCCTCGGCAGCAGGACCTGTGTGCTGGAGTCCGGTGGGGGAATTCCGAATCCCAGGGGGAGTGGTGGCCGCGACTGTACCCGGCGGTACGCGACGTCGACAATCTTCGACAGGTTCGGACGGCTCGGGAAACGGGCAATCGGCCGTCTTTCGACGGACTGTCTACACAGCCTTGGCTCTATGTTCGAAACCAGTTCTATTCGTGTGGTGCGGCGGAGGCCGGTGGGGTGGCTGCGCCATCGAAGTTCGAGTGCCCGGTGTCTCGGCCCGTCGGCCCGGTGTCTCGGCCGGGCGACCCGATATCTCGGCCGTCGACGCGACCCACGCCGGAACCTGCCCGGTGGGCGAGGCGGCAGCACCACCCCGGCTCAGGCAGCTCCTCCGGCCTCGGAATCTCCCCTGGCTCCGGAAGTTCCTGCGGTTTCGGTCGATGATGCGCCGGATTCCAGTGCCTGCCGGATCGCGCTGGCGACGGTCGGGTGCACCGGGAGCGCGAGATGGCCGATGCCGCTGACGCGTACGTTCAGGGCGTCGAGATCCGGATGGTCGATGCAGGCCGCCTCGGCGGGGACGATCACCCGGTCCTGTTCGCTCCAGAAGCTCACGAACCGGGTGCGGCAGCCGGGCGCCGGTCTGCGTAGCTCCTCGATGGGCGCGGAGCCCGTACGCATCTGGCGCACGATGGGGTGAGCGCTGGCCAGCGGGGCGACGGCCGTGCCCCCGTGCGGCGTGCCGAGCGTGACCAGGGTGCGGACCCGCTGGTCACCGCCCAGTCGCTGCACGTAGTAGCGCGCGATCAGACCGCCGAGGCTGTGCCCGACGATGTCGACCTCATGGTGTCCGGTGCGGGTGCAGATCTCCTCGACGTGCCGCCCGAGCAGCTCGGCCGCCGTACGGATGTCGCAGGTCAGCGGCGAGTAGTTGAGCGACTCCAGATGGTGCCGGCCGTGCCGGGCGAGGGAGCGGCGGAGCAGGACGAAGACCGAACGGTTGTCGATGAAACCGTGCAGGAGCACGACGGGCGGCCGCTCGCTGCCCTCGGCGGGCAGGGCCGGGGTCCGGGCGGGCGAGGTACCGGCGGGTGGTCCGGCCGGGCGTGGCGCGGGCCGCCGCTCCCCGGCGATGCCGGTGGGGTACAGGAGTACGTGCCCGGCGAGAACCACCAGTTCGAGCACGGTGGCCTTGACCAGTGCGGACGGCAGCCGGGTGGGGCACGGACACGGCCGGCGCAGCAGTTGCGGTGGGAAGGGCAGGATCTGCATGGCCGACCTCCTGCTTCGGCAAGCGGGGAGGCGGCTCCGGTCCCCGTATGCCCTCGTGGGGTGCCGTTGCGGAGGTGCCGGTGGTCGGCCCGGCCGGGGTCTGGTCCCGATGGGGGCCCCTGCTTGCCGGTGGCAACCGGTAGTGACCCGTGGTGGCCCGTGGCGATCGATGGTCACCGGTGAACGACCGGCTGTCGGATCCGATGCCGACGGGCCCGGCGGTCCGTACCGCCGTGCCGCGCGGCTGGCGGCGCGGTGGTACGGCGACCTCGTAACGGCTCCCCTGGCGGCCGGTCCCGTACGGCTGGTGTGCCGCATGGAGGGAAACGGCGCCCGGTGAACACGTCCCACGTGTGATTTCCCCCTCCCCGTCCACCGCGAAACGGCGGGTTGCGGGATGCTGTCGATAACGTTCGTTCACATCCCTGGCCCTTCAGGCACGGGAGACGCATGTGGAGGCAGTGATGGGTGTGACCGGTCCGATCCGTGTGGTGGTGGCCAAGCCGGGCCTGGACGGCCATGATCGCGGGGCCAAGGTGATCGCGCGGGCGCTGCGCGACGCCGGTATGGAGGTCATCTACACCGGGCTCCACCAGACGCCCGAGCAGATCGTGGACACCGCGATTCAGGAGGATGCCGACGCGATCGGCCTCTCGATCCTCTCCGGCGCGCACAACACGCTCTTCGCCAAGGTGATCGAGCTCTTGAAGGAGCGCGAGGCGGAGGACATCAAGGTCTTCGGCGGCGGCATCATCCCGGAGGCGGACATCGCACCGCTGAAGGAGCAGGGCGTCGCGGCGATCTTCACCCCGGGTGCGACGACGGCGTCGATCGTCGACTGGGTCAACGCAAACGTCCGCCACCCCGCGGAAGCCTGACCCCCACCACCACTCGGGCCCGCCGGGCCCAGGCACCGGTGCTGCCGGGCCCGGCAGCCCGGCCTGGGTACTTGGCCCGCCGGCCTGGTGCATCGGCTTGGCGCACCGGCCTGGCCCACTGACTCCGGCGGGCGCCGGGGACGGCTGTGCGGGGACGGTCGCACGGGGCGCCGGCATGGAAGTGGCCGTGCGGGGGGACGTGGCCAGGGCCACCGGGACCGACACCTCTCCGCGCCGGACGCCGACGGCTCGGGCCCCGGAGGCTCGCGCCCGCTGAGCAGCCCTCCGCCGGGGCTGCCCCGCGCTTCCCGCGGCCGAAGTCCGGCGGCTCGCCTCAGCCCGGTATCAGTTCCAGGTCCATCGCCGCGCGCAGCCGCAGTGTGGAGACCAGTCGTTGGAAGGCCTCCGACCAGTAGCCGTTCGCACCCGGTGAGGCGTTTTCCGGTTCGTCCGGGGTGGTGGTGAGAACTTCCAGGCGGTCTGCCTCGGCCGGGTTCAGGCAGCGTTCGGCCAGGCCCATCACGCCGCTGAAGCTCCAGGGGTAGCTGCCCGCGTCCCGGGCGATGTCCAGGGCGTCGACGACCGAGCGGCCGAGCGGTTCGGACCAGGGGGTCGGGCAGACCCCGAGTAGCTGGAACGCTTCCGACAGTCCGTGCGCCGCGATGAAGGCGGCCACCCATGCGCCCCGTTCGGCCGCCGGAAGCAGGGCGAGGAGCTCCGACCGCTCGGCGAGCGACGCCGGGCCCGGTCCGGTCGATGGAGGGACGGAGGGAGCGCCGAGCAGTGCGCGGGCCCACTCCGGATCCCGCTGGCGCACCGCTGCCCGGCACCAGGCGGCGTGCAGTTCCTCGGCCCAGCCGTCGGCCACCGGCAGGGCGACGATCTCCTGCGCGGTGCGCCCGCCGAACCGGGCCGGCCAGGTGGCGAGCGGGGTGGCCTCCACCAACTGGCCGAACCACCAGGACCGTTCGCCCCGCCCGGACGGCGGCACCGCCACCACGCCGTCGCGCTCCATCGCGGCGTCGCATTCGTGCGGGGCCTCCACGGCGACAGAGACGCCGTCGTCCGCGAGGTCCGGGCTCACGCAGGACATCGCGCGGGCCGCCATCCGTCCGGCGAACGCCGACTCCGGCAGCGCGGACAGCAGTTCGGCAGCCGTCGAGCGGACATTGCGGCTGCGGTCGGAGAGGGCCTGTTCCAGGAAGGTCTCGTCCACGGCGGACAGCCCCGCGCGCAGTGAGTCGAGGAACATCAGCCGGTCTTCGGCGCGCTCGGTGGACCATGTGGTGGCGAGGAGCGCGAGCGCTTGCGCGGAATCGTGTGCCCGTACGGCCCCGAGCAGGGCGACCCGTTCGGCGAACAGGCCCTCTTCCCACAGCCGGGCGACTGCTTCCGAATCCGTGACGTCGGGCAGCAGCGAGCCGCCGGACGACCCGCGCAGCGCGAACTTCCACTCGGGGTTCAGCCCGGCCAGCCACAGCCCGCGCGGCCCGGCGAAGACCAGGGCCTGCGGCCGCAGATCGGTACGGGATCTGGCCGCGTCGAGCAGGGGCGGGAGCAGCGCGGCCGGGGCCCGGAAGCCGTGCTGATTGGCGGTGGCCAGCCACTGCGGGATCAGTTCCGTGAGATCGGGGGCCGTACCGCGCCGACCACCCGAGCCGCCCGCTGCCGACCGGTCCGCGAGCAACTGGGCCAGTCTGCGCCGCGCGGCCGTGGGCAGCGGCGGCCTGGGGTCGACGGGCGCCGGCCCGGGCCGGGGGGCGGCGGGGGCGGGCAGCAGTCCCGCTCTGCGCCGCACGGTGTGCAGCGCAGCCGCGTCCAGCAGCCCGGCCGGTCCGTCGTTTCCCTCCACAGGCCGGCGGTCGGTGCCCAGGAGCGCCGCAGTGACGAGCTCTTCCCATGGCGCGGGTGTGATGGTGTGAGGCATTGGTCCCCCTATGAGCCCTTCGAATCCTTCAAATCCTGTGAATCCGGCGTCAGATGAGCCGCACAGTCCCGGACGCCGTATCGGCGCTGCTGATACCGGCGCTGCCTGCGGCGCCGTCCCCGTCCGCGGACCAGGCCGCGAGCGGGTCGAGACCACGGTGGCCGCATTCGCCGAAAACCGTGACCGGAGAGCCGCCGGAGAGCGCGACGAGCTTCCACAGCCCGGGCCGGGACAGCGCGGACGGAGCGAGGGGCAGGGCTGCCTCGCCCGCCGCGTCGACCAGTTGCCAGCCGTTCCCGGACGGCACGGGTATGACCTCGTGCAGCGTCACCGGCCAGGTGTCGAGCCACGGGTCGTCCCGCAGGGCATGCCCGTACGCGGCGATCGCGGCCGCCACCGTGCCCCCCGGAGGTGGCGTGCCTGCCGGGGACGGGACACCGAACTGCCGGCCCAGCTCCGCCCGTAGCCGGCCCATGCCCGGATAGGGCGTGATCTCGGCGTCGATCGTGACCCCCACAGGCAGTGCCAGCCCGGGGGAGCGCCCGGCAGCCCCGAACGAGAGCAGCATCGCCGCGCGGCCCGAGTCCCTGCCGTGGAGCCAGATCCGGCGCGTGACGATCTTGCCGTCCGGGGTGTCGTATTGTGCGAGGACCAGCCACTTGTCGCGGATCGGTGGGCCCTCGGCGGAGGCGGTCAGCCCCACCCGGGTACGCACCGTGGCCGCCAGCGGTTCCGGCAGCCGGCTGATTCCCAGCCAGGCGCTGTCCAGTAGATGCAGCAGCGCGCACTCCTCCAGCAGTCGTGCCGGCCAGCCCGGCCCGGACGCGGGAATGGACCCCAATTCCCTTACCCGGGCGGCCAGTCCGGGCGCCTGGGCATCGACCATGCGGGCCGCCGTCTCCTCCCACAGCCCGTACCCCGATTGATCGGCCGCCGCCAGGCCGCCGCGCAGCAGGTCCGTCAGCCGCTGCTCGAGTTCCTGTGCTCCGCCGGTGATCCGCTCGGCCCGGCGCTCGGCACGGCGCCGGGCGGCCTCCGGGTCGGCCGGGCCCGTGGCCGAGGCGCCGCCCGCAGCCGGCCCGTCCTTCCCCTCCTTCTCCGCCGCGCGCTTGCGACGGCCCGTCAGCCACTCGCCGGTCCAGTCCGGAACCTCGCCCGTGGGCAGGGCCGATTCGCCGGACGCCCAGACCAGCAGCAGGCCCAGCGCGTGCTTGCACGGAAACTTCCTGCTGGGACAACTGCACTTGTACGCAGGGCCGGTGGTGTCGACCACCGTTTGATACGGCTTGCTTCCGCTTCCCTTGCACAGCCCCCACACCGCGCCCGAACCGTCGCATCCACCGCCCGACCAAGGACCGGTCGAACCGAGCTTGCTCCCCGCCCTGCGCGATGCCTCGTCAGGAGCCAGGGCCAGTACCTGCTCCACCGTCCAGCGCGCCGCCGGGGCGGCGGTACGCAAGGGTTCTCCCTGAGATAGCAGCATGGGAACGACGGTAGATCCCGCCACTGACAATCGGTCTGCCCTGCTGATTCGTCGCTCGGGCTCGCCGTGGGCCTCAGCGCCTGCTTTGAGACCGCCGATCAGGTGGAAAAGGCCGTCGAGAAGGGGGCCGACGTCTCCTGCTCGATCACGCACAAGGGCAAAGTCGTCAAGGAGGCCGAGGGTGAGGGGCTCAGCACGGCGGGCGGCTGTGTCCGCCGTCTCGCCAGTGGCCGGCTGAACTCCCGTTCCGTAGCGGCCGAATCGGCCCTGACCTGCGGTCGGGGCCGATTGTCAGTGCCATGGTGCACGGTGGAAACCACATCAGGTCGACCGATCTGGAGGGGATCCATGACCGTGTCCGAGACCACCGCCACCGATGGCGTTGAGGCCCTGCGCCCGCATGCCGAGGACGCCTTCGCCCACGAGCTGAAGGCCCTCGTCGCGGCCGACGACCGTCCGCGGCCCGCCCGTTGGCAGCTGTCCCCGTGGGCCGTCGCCACCTATCTGCTCGGCGGCACACTGCCGGACGGCACGGTGATCACGCCCAAGTACGTCGGCCCGCGCCGCCTCGTCGAAGTCGCCGTGACCACACTCGCCACCGACCGCGCCCTGCTGCTCCTCGGCGTCCCCGGCACCGCCAAGACCTGGGTGTCCGAACATCTCGCGGCCGCCGTCAGCGGTGACTCGACACTGCTCGTCCAAGGCACGGCAGGCACCCCGGAGGAGGCCATCCGTTACGGGTGGAACTACGCCCAGTTGCTCGCGCACGGGCCCAGCCGTGACGCCCTCGTGCCCAGCCCGCTCATGCGCGCCATGTCCGACGGCATGACCGCGCGGATCGAGGAACTCACCCGCATCCCCGCCGATGTGCAGGACTCGCTCATCACGATCCTCTCGGAGAAGACGCTCCCCGTTCCCGAGCTGGGGCAGGAGGTCCAGGCGGTCCGGGGTTTCAACGTCATCGCCACCGCCAACGACCGCGACCGCGGGGTCAACGAGTTGTCCAGCGCACTGCGCCGCCGGTTCAACACCGTCGTGCTGCCGCTGCCGGAGACCCCCGATGCCGAGGTCGACATCGTCTCCCGGCGCGTCGCCCAGATGGGGCGCTCGCTCGACCTCCCGGCCGCGCCCGACGGCCTGGCCGAGATCCGGCGGGTCGTCACCGTCTTCCGTGAACTGCGCGACGGCGTCACCACCGACGGCCGCACCAAACTCAAGTCCCCCTCGGGGACGCTGTCGACGGCCGAGGCGATCTCCGTCGTCACCAACGGCCTGGCACTGGCCGCGCACTTCGGGGACGGCGTGCTGCGCCCCGGTGACGTGGCGGCGGGCATCCTCGGCGCGGTCGTCCGCGACCCCGCGGCCGACCGGGTGGTCTGGCAGGAGTACGTGGAGACCGTCGTCCGGGAGCGGGACGGGTGGAAGGACTTCTACCGCGCCTGCCGCGAGGTATCCGCATGACCCGGGCCACGCCGCCCGGCGGACCGCTGCTGCTGGGGGTGCGGCACCACGGACCGGGCTCGGCCCGAGCCGTCCGTGCGGCCCTGGACGCCGCCCGCCCGCGGGCCGTGCTCATCGAGGGCCCCCCGGAGGGTGACGCGCTCCTCCCGCTGGCCGCCGACGAGCAGATGCGCCCGCCGGTCGCGCTGCTCGCCCATGCCGTCGACGACCCGGGGCAGGTGGCGTTCTGGCCGCTGGCCGCGTTCTCCCCCGAATGGGTCGCGATCCGCTGGGCGCTGGCTCATGACGTGCCGGTCCGTTTCATCGACCTGCCCGCGGCGAACTCGCTGGCCATGACGCGGGAAGCGGAACGCCAGGACGACCCGGACGGGAACGGGAACGGGAACGGGGAAGGGGAAGAGCGAGGCGACGGAGAAGGGGCAGGGGAAGCCGGCTCGGGGACACTCGCCGGCGGTTCGCCCGCCCGCGCTCCGATCGACCCCATCGGCGTACTGGCCGAAACAGCGGGTTACGACGACCCGGAGGCCTGGTGGGAGGACGTCGTCGAACACCGCACCCAGGACGGCGAGGCCGCCGACCCGCGGGCTCCGTTCGCCGCGCTCGCCGAGGCCATGACCGCCCTGCGCGAGGTGTACGGCGACGGCGGCCATCCCCGGGACACCGCCCGCGAGGCGTACATGCGCATCCAACTGCGCAAGGCAGCAAAGGAGTTCGGTGAGGACATCGCCGTCGTCTGCGGCGCCTGGCACGTACCCGCGCTCGGCACGAGGACCACGCTCGCCGCCGACCGGGCCCTGCTCAAGGGGCTCCCCAAGGTCAAGACCGAGCTGACCTGGGTGCCCTGGTCGCACCGTCGGCTCGCCCGGCACAGCGGTTACGGGGCGGGCATCGACTCGCCCGGCTGGTACGGGCACCTCTTCGACGCCGCCGACCGCCCGATCGAGCGGTGGATGACCAAGGTCGCCGGGCTCCTGCGCGACGAGGACCGGTTCGTCTCGTCGGCCCACGTCATCGAGGCCGTCCGGCTCGCCGAGACCCTGGCCGCCCTGCGCGGCCGCCCGCTCGCCGGGCTGAGCGAGACGACCGACGCGATCAGGGCCGTGATGGGCGAAGGCTCCGATGTGCCGCTCGCGCTCGTACGGGACCGGCTGATCGTCGGCGAGACACTCGGTGAAGTGCCGGACACCGCCCCCGCCGTCCCCCTGCAACGCGACCTCACCCGGCAGCAGCGCACGCTCCGGCTCAAACCGGAGGCGCTGGAGCGGGAGTTGGAGCTCGACCTGCGCAAGGACACCGACGCGGCCCGCAGCCGGCTGCTCCACCGGCTGCGGATCCTGGCCGTCGGCTGGGGCGAGTCCGCGACCGGCCGGGCGAGCACCGGCACCTTCCGGGAGAGCTGGCGGCTGCGCTGGGAACCCGAGCTGTACGTACAGGTCGCCGAGGCCGGGACCTGGGGCACCACCGTGCTCTCCGCGGCCACCGCAAAGGCCGAGTTCCAGGCGACCTCGGCGACCGGGCTCGCCGAGGTCACGGCGCTGGCCGAGCAGTGCCTCCTCGCGGAACTGCCCGACGCGCTGCCCGTGGTCATGACGGCCCTCGCGGACCGTGCCGCGCTCGACGCCGACGTCGGCCACCTCGCCGACGCCCTGCCCGCACTGGCCCGCACCCTGCGCTACGGCGACGTCCGGTCCACGGACACCGCGGCGCTCGGCGGGGTCGCGGCCGGGCTCGCCGAGCGGATCTGCGTCGGACTGCCACCCGCGTGCACCGGACTCGACGCCGACGGCGCCGCCGAACTCCGCCGCCGGGTGGACGGGGTCCACACCGCGATCGGCCTGCTCGGCGAGGCCGTTCGGACGGACACCGACGGGGACGGGCTGCGCGAGCGCTGGACCGCCGTACTGCACAAGCTCGCCGCCCGGGACACGGTCGCGGGCGTCATCCGGGGCCGCGCGGCCCGTCTGCTGCTCGACGAAGGACGGCTCGCGGAGGACGAAGCGGCACGGCTGATGGGCCTGGCCCTCTCACCCGGCACACCCCCGCCCGACGCCGCGGCCTGGATCGAGGGGTTCGTCGGCGGAACCGCCGGGGGAGGCATGCTCCTCGTCCACGACGAGCGACTGCTCGGCCTGGTCGACGCCTGGCTCACCGGGGTTCCCGCCGACACCTTCGCCGATGTGCTGCCTCTGCTGCGCCGCACCTTCTCGGTGTACGAAGCGGGCGTGCGACGCACACTGGGCGAGCTCGTACGGCGCGGTCCGGCCGCCGGGGGACCGGCCGCCGGCGCCGACGGCACCACGGCCGCGGTGCCCGGCTTCGGCCCCGGACTCGACGGGGCCCGGGCCGACGCGGTGGTACCGGTACTGCGGCTCCTGCTCGGTCTGGACACCGGCACCGGCACCGGCACCGGCACCGGCACCGGCACCGGCACCGGCACCGACGCCCACATGCACACCGTCATCGGCACAGGCACAGGCACAGGCACAGGCACAGGCACAGGCACAGGCACAGGCACAGGCGTAGGCGTAGGCGTAGGCACCGACACGAATCCGGTCCCGGGCGGCGTCCACCCGGGCGAGCGTGCCGAGAACGTCAAGGAACCGGAACCGCTGGGGGCAACGGGATGACCACGAACACCGTCGACACCACACCGCACCCTGCCCACGGCTCATCGCCCGGCCCGGCCGACGACGAACGGCTGCGCCGGTGGCGGCTGGTCCTGGGCGGGGACAGCGCCGAAAGCACCGGCCGCACCCTCACCGGACGCGACGCCGCGATGGACGCCGCACTGGCAGCGCTCTACGGCGGCGGAGCCCGCCCCGGAGGCCGGGGCGGAAACAACCGCTCGGCCGGGCTCGGAGCCTCCGCACCCTCCGTGGCCCGCTGGCTCGGCGACATCCGTACGTACTTCCCCAGCTCCGTCGTCCAGGTCATGCAGCGTGACGCGATCGACCGGCTCGGTCTCTCCGCCCTCCTCCTCGAACCGGAGATGCTGGAGGCCGTCGAGGCAGACGTCCATCTCGTCGGCACGCTCCTCTCGCTCAACAAAGCCATGCCCGAGACGACGAAGGAGACCGCGAGAGCGGTCGTGCGCAAGGTTGTCGACGACCTGGAGAAGCGGCTCGCCACCCGTACCCGGGCCACTCTCACCGGCGCACTGGACCGCTCGGCGAAGATCAACCGGCCCCGCCACCACGACATCGACTGGAACCGCACCATCCGGGCCAACCTCAAGAACTACCTCCCGGAGTACGGCACCGTCGTCCCCGAGCGCCTCATCGGCTACGGGAGGGCCGCACAGTCCGTGAAGAAGGACGTCATCCTCTGCATCGACCAGTCGGGATCGATGGCCGCCTCCGTCGTCTACGCCTCCGTCTTCGGTGCGGTGCTCGCCTCCATGTGCACCCTGCGGACCAGACTCGTCGTCTTCGACACGGCCGTCGTCGACCTCACCGACCAGCTCGACGACCCCGTCGACGTCCTCTTCGGCACCCAGCTCGGCGGCGGTACGGACATCAACCGCGCGCTCGCCTACTGCCAGTCGAGGATCACCCGCCCGGCCGACACCGTCGTCGTGCTGATCAGCGACCTGTACGAGGGCGGCATACGCAACGAGATGCTCAAGCGGGTCGCCGCGATGAAGGCCTCCGGCGTGCAGTTCGTGACGCTGCTCGCACTGTCCGACGAGGGCGCGCCCGCCTATGACCGCGACCATGCGGCGGCCCTCGGAGCCCTGGGCGCACCGGCGTTCGCATGCACCCCGGATCTCTTCCCGGAAGTGATGGCCGCGGCGATCGAGAAGAGGCCGCTTCCCGTACCGGACAAGGAGACCCAGCACTGAGCCCCGTCGGGGAGGGAGCTCGCGCCGGCAGGGGACCCCGGGGGAGCGGGGAAACCCGGGGCAGCAGGGAAACGCGCTTCAGCAGGAAGAGAGTCTCGCGTGGAGCGCGTTCCCGGCCTGTTCGGGGGCCGTCCCCGTGGACCACGGCCGTGCGGAGTTGTCCACGGCGACCCGGTGACCGGCCCGGCCTGTGACCGTAATCACCGCTCAGGGGCGACCTGCGATTTAGGGTCATGCGGAGCGCGGGGATAACCTGCGAGATGGACATGCCGCGTACTCCGGGTCACCCTGTGCGCCTTCCTAGTGACAGAGCAGTCACATTGCCCCTCGCGGCACGCCCACGCAGAAATCGAACCGCGAGACCATTGATTAAGGGACGGACGCGCGTGGACCTGTTCGAGTACCAGGCGAGGGACCTCTTCGCCAAGCACGGTGTACCGGTGCTGGCCGGTGAAGTCATCGACACGCCTGAGGCAGCCCGCGAGGCGACCGAGCGGCTGGGCGGCAAGTCGGTCGTCAAGGCGCAGGTGAAGGTCGGCGGCCGCGGCAAGGCCGGCGGCGTCAAGCTGGCCGCCACCCCCGAGGAGGCGGTCGCCCGCGCGACCGACATTCTCGGCATGGACATCAAGGGCCACACGGTCCACAAGGTGATGATCGCCGAGACCGCGCCGGAGATTCTTGAGGAGTACTACGTCTCGTACCTCCTCGACCGCACCAACCGCACCTTCCTGGCCATGGCCTCGGTGCAGGGCGGCATGGACATCGAGGAGGTCGCGGAGAAGACCCCCGAGGCCCTCGCGAAGGTCCCGGTCGACTCCAACTCCGGAGTCACGATCGAGAAGGCCCGCGAGATCGTCGCCCAGGCGAAGTTCCCGGCCGAGGTCGCCGAGAAGGTCGCCGAGGTCCTGGTGACGCTGTGGGAGACCTTCGTCGCCGAGGACGCGCTCCTCGTCGAGGTCAACCCGCTCGCCAAGGTCGCCTCCGGTGACGTCCTCGCGCTGGACGGCAAGGTGTCTCTCGACGAGAACGCCGACTTCCGTCAGCCCGAGCACGAGGCGCTCGAGGACAAGGCCGCGGCCAACCCGCTCGAGGCTGCCGCCAAGGCCAAGAACCTCAACTACGTCAAGCTCGACGGCGAGGTCGGCATCATCGGTAACGGTGCCGGTCTGGTCATGTCGACGCTGGACGTCGTCGCGTACGCCGGTGAGAACCACGGCAACGTGAAGCCCGCCAACTTCCTCGACATCGGTGGCGGTGCCTCCGCCGAGGTCATGGCGAACGGCCTGGAGATCATCCTCGGCGACCCGGACGTCAAGTCCGTCTTCGTCAACGTCTTCGGCGGCATCACCGCCTGTGACGAGGTTGCCAACGGCATCGTCCAGGCGCTTGCACTGCTCAAGTCCAAGGGCGAGGAAGTCACCAAGCCGCTGGTCGTGCGCCTCGACGGCAACAACGCGGAGCTGGGTCGCAAGATCCTTTCCGACGCCAACCACCCGCTCGTGCAGCGCGTGGACACCATGGACGGCGCGGCCGACAAGGCCGCCGAGCTCGCCGCGGCTGCGCTGTGACGTTGCGCGTCTCCGACACGACAAGGGACTAAGGGACTCCAACACCATGGCAATCTTCCTCACCAAGGACAGCAAGGTCATCGTCCAGGGGATGACCGGTGCCACCGGCATGAAGCACACCAAGCTCATGCTCGCCGACGGCACCAACATCGTCGGCGGCGTGAACCCGCGCAAGGCCGGCACGTCCGTCGACTTCGACGGCACCGAGGTTCCCGTGTTCGGGAGCGTCGCCGAGGCGATCGAGAAGACCGGCGCGGACGTGTCGGTTCTCTTCGTGCCGCCGGCCTTCGCCAAGGCCGCCGTCGTCGAGGCGATCGACGCCGAGATCCCGCTGGCCGTCGTGATCACCGAGGGCATCGCCGTCCACGACTCCGCCGCCTTCTGGGCGTACGCGGGCTCGAAGGGCAACAAGACCCGGATCATCGGCCCGAACTGCCCCGGCCTGATCACCCCCGGCCAGTCCAACGCCGGCATCATCCCGGGCGACATCACCAAGCCCGGCCGCATCGGTCTCGTGTCCAAGTCCGGCACGCTGACCTACCAGATGATGTACGAGCTCCGTGACATCGGCTTCTCCTCCGCCGTCGGCATCGGTGGCGACCCGGTCATCGGTACGACGCACATCGACGCCCTCGCGGCGTTCGAGGCCGACCCCGAGACCGACCTCATCGTGATGATCGGCGAGATCGGCGGCGACGCCGAGGAGCGTGCGGCCGACTTCATCGCGAAGAACGTCACCAAGCCGGTCGTCGGTTACGTCGCGGGCTTCACCGCCCCCGAGGGCAAGACCATGGGCCACGCCGGCGCCATCGTCTCCGGCTCCTCCGGCACCGCGCAGGCGAAGAAGGAGGCCCTGGAGGCCGCAGGCGTCAAGGTCGGCAAGACGCCGACCGAGACCGCGAAGCTGGCGCGCGAGATCCTCGGCGCCTGATCGCTTCACCGCGTCGGAGCAGTACCGCAGTATCGCGTCACCCGCACAGACGGCGCGGGCCCGTACCCCGGTCAGGGATACGGGCCCGCGCCGTTTCTGTCTGCGCGGCCGCTGCTCCGTCCGCGCCTCGGGCGAGGCCCCCGTGTCTCCCGCGGTGGCTCCGTCCGTCAGCCGGTTCCCGCCTCGCGTTCAGCCGGGGTGGGGGAGCAGCCGGGCCGGGCCCTGTACGAGTTTGCCGCGCAGCTGCTGCCGCAGGTCCAGGTCCTGCGGCGTCAGCTTCTGCGGGCCACTTCGTGGCGGCACCCCCTCGACCTGCTGAGCGGGTGACTCCGGGGGCTCGTACCGCGTCTGAGCCGTCGCCAGGGTGAACAGCGTCGCCGCGACGAGCAGCACCGCGAAGGAGATGACCGCCTTGGTCCACAGCTGGGCCCGGTGCTCGCTGTCCGTGCGGATCACGTCGGGCGAGGGGAGCGAGCCGGGGGTCTGGGCCTCGGCGAGCGCGCCGAGCTGTTGGTGCAGGAGCGCCGACTGCTCGGCGGGGGACGACGGCTCCGCCAGCTCGGGCAGCCGCTCCGCGACCGCGGCACGGGCGTTCATCAGCCTGCTCGCCGTCGCCGGAGTGCTGGCCTCCGTCTCCGCCGCGGTCTCGGGCAGCCCCAGGCCGACACCGTCGTGGAGCAGCAGGGCGCGGCGGTACGACGGCGGCAGGTCGAGCAGCGCGTCGAGCAGTGCGCGCGCACCGGGTTCGGCCGGCGGCGGGTCGAGCTCACGGCGTGTGCGGCGCAGCCGGTGCCAGGGCGACATCGCGTACTCGTACGCAGCCGCCCGCACCCACCCCACCGGATCCCGGTCCGCCACGACCTCGGGCCAGCGGTCCCAGGCCAGAGCGAAGGCCCGTGCGACGGACTCCTGGGAGCGGCTCCGGCGCCCGGTCAGCAGAAACGTCTGCCGGAAAAGGGCGACAGCGCAGTGCTTGTACAAGGCATCGAAATCCTCGACCGCGGCGGCTTCTGCTGCAGCGGCCGCAGCCTCTGCCGCCTCCGATGCTGCCGCCGCTGCCGCCTCAACGGCCGGCGCTGTCGCCTCATCAGGTGCTTCACTCGCGCCGGATGCGTCGGGGGTGCCGGGCAGATCGGGGGTGGTGCCGGGCTCGGTCGGGGCCATGGCGGAGCTCCCGGTGACTGCGGCGGGGGTCGGAGGACGGGACGGCGGTTTCGCCAACGTCACCGGCTTGGACAGCCACGCGACTGTCGTGGGCGTCGCCGGGCGGGCCGTCTGCTTGACGGCGGCCTTCGGCCGGGTGCTCGACGTGGTGGGCTCGGTCCGGGCGCTCGAAGACGGGGCCCCGGTGACGTCCACCGCCTTCGCGACCTGCTTTTCACTCAGCGACTTCGCCTCACGCAGTCTGCGGCGCTCCTTGGGGGAGGTGAGCGGAGGGGCGGCGACCACATCGGGCGAACTCTGCGTCATGAATGAACCCCCGTGGACCTGCACTGAGCAAAAAAGTACATAAACGCATATTGAGCGACACAGCGACTGTTCGCCTGTTACACGGAATAAGCGCGTGTCGTTGGGAGCATGACGGGGTGACCCAAGTGACCGAAGGAAGCCCGTCGTTGTCGGCAGAGCAGGGCCGGTCCGCCGTACTGGCCTTCACCTTCCTGCGTGGGGTTCTCGCGGCCGGGCTGGGGCTGGGTGCCCTCACCGTGCTCGTCATGGTGCTGTGGATCAGCTCTCCGGCCCCCGACGACGGCCCCGGCGGGGCCCTCCACGCGGCGGCCGGGCTCTGGCTGCTCGCCCATGGCGCCGAACTGATCAGGACCGGCACGCTCGGCGGAGCCCCCGCTCCCGTGGGCCTCGTCCCGCTGCTGCTCACCGTGGCACCGGTGTGGCTGGTGCACCGCGCGGCCCGGGATGCCCTGGAGCAGGACGAGGGGCGTCCGGCGCCCTCGGCGGCGGCCACGTTCGCCTTGGTCGTCGGCGGATATCTGCTGGTCGGGGCCGCTGTCGCGCTCTACGCGCGGGGCGGTTCGCTGACCGTGCACGCACCCTCGCTGTTCTTCCCTGCGGCCATTTTGGTGGCGGGCGCGGCGGCGGCCGGGGTCTGGACGGCATCCGGGCGCCCGATCGGGCCGCCGCCGTCCTGGGCGCCGGTGCGCCTGCACGAGGAGCTGGCGCGTTCCGGGTTCAGGAAGCGTGCCGACACGGTGTGCCGGTCGGCGGTGGCCGGGGTGGCGGTGCTGGTGGGCGGCGGGGCGCTACTTGTCGCTGTGGGGCTGGTCTGGCATGCCCCGGCGGCTCAGCAGTCGTTCGTCCAGCTCTCGGGCGACTGGGCGGGCCGGGTCTCGGTGGTACTGCTCGCGCTGGTGCTGGTGCCGAACGCGGCGGTGTGGGGTGCCGCGTTCGGACTCGGGCCGGGTTTCGCGCTCGGTACGGCGTCCACGGTCACCCCGCTCGCGTTCTCGGGGCGCCCGGCGCTGCCCGTCTTCCCGTTGCTCGCCGCGGTGCCGGGCCAGGGTCCGGGGACGGCCCCGAACTGGGCGGCCGCGGCGGTGCCGGTCGCGGCCGGGGTGACGGTCGCCTGGTTCACGATGCGCCGGGCCGCGCCCGCCCATGCCGGACGGGACGAGGTGTGGAGCCTGCGCGAGACCGCGCTGACGGCCGGGCTGGGGGCGCTGGGGTGCGGGGTGGGTACGGCGGTGCTGGCCGCGGCTGCGGGAGGGCCGCTCGGCACCCGGTCGCTGGCGGAGTTCGGCCCGGTGTGGTGGCTGACCGGTGCGGCGGCCCTGGCGTGGACGGCGCTGCTCGGCGTTCCCGGGGCGCTCCTGGTGCGGGCCTGGCGGCTGCGGGGCGGCGAGCGGGGCCCGGCGCAGGAGGCGACGGCAGCGGAAGGAGCAGCGGAAGGAGCAGCGGAAGGCGCGCCCGTTGCCCAGGCGCCTGCGGAGGTGCCCGGGCCAGTGCCTCAGCGGACGGCCGACGACCGACGGTGGTGGACGCGGTCCGGGCGCCGGGAAGCGGACGAGAAGGCCGAGCCGGTGTCCACGCCGGGAACGCTGCCCACCCCCGTATGCACCCCCGGGGGGCCGCCTGCCGCGGCGAACGGCGGGAAGGGCGAGGACTCCGAGTCGTACGACTTCCTGCCGACCGGTCCCTGGCACGAACGGACGACGGTCCGGCCTCCCGAGGAGGCCGGACCGTCGTGAATGGCGCGAGGTGTCACTTCTTGACGCCGAAGAAGGGTTCCAGAGGCTTCGGCAACTGGTCGTTGCAGGCCAGTTGGCCGGACTTGGTCAGGGCGTCGTTCACGCAGGTGTAGTAGTCGCGGTAGACCAGCTGCACCGTGAACGTCGTCGCGACGATCGAGAGCGCGAGCAGCGCCGTCACCAGCCCGCTGACCGCGGCCGTGGTCTGCTGCCTGCCATAGCCCGGAGCGGGTGCGCCGGTCGCGCCGGCCGCGGGGACATGCCCGGAACCGGAACCCTGAAGAGGACCGGCAGCCGGCGTACTGGACGCCGCGCCCGCCCCGGGGGCACCGGTGGCGCCGCCCGGTGCGGATGCCCCCTTCGGCTTCGCCCGGAGCGAGCTGATCGACCAGTACACGGCGAGTACGCCGAGCAGCAGGGCGATCTCCGGGAAGTCGAAGAGCGCGAAGAAGAAGGCCCACATGCCGGAGAGCAGCGCGTAGCGGGCGCGCCGCTGGGCGGGGTCGGTCGGATCCCAGCGCAGTCCGCCGGGCTTGCCCTCGGGGCCGCCCTGGCCGTTCGGCCCGCCAGGGCCTCCGGGACGACCACCGAAGCCGCCGCTCTGGCGACCGGGCTGCTGGTTGCTCCACTGGCTGCCCCAGACCGGCCGGTCGTCGGAGGAGCCGCCCTCCGGCGACCCGTCGCCGTTGTCCCGGCCTCCGTCTCCCCGGCCGTTCCCGGCGTTCGAAGGGTGGCGGGGCTGCCAGGGCTGATCGGGTCGGTTCTCCGGCGGCGCGGCGAACGGGTTGTCATCGGAAGGAGCGCCGGAAGATGAAGAACCGGAAGGAGAGGAAGGGCCCGTAGAGGACTGGCGCTCTCGCAGCAGCAGCAGCGAGGTCCGCTCGGGCAGCGGCTTGCGGAAGGCGGTGCGGCGGCGTCGGTCCGGCATATGGTGAACGTCTTCCCCATCTCGTCATTTCCGCCCTGCGGACGGTTCCCTGTCCCCTGACGCTACCTCCCGGCCAGGAGGGGCCGAAAGCGGGGAGCGGCTCCACCGGGCGCCCGACAGCCGCCCCCGGACGCTCCCACGCGTTCCGCAGCCGGTCCCCGGTCGATTCCCCACCGACCCCCGACCGCCCCGTAGCCGTCCCGTGGCCCCCTCACCCCCGTCCCGTGGGGGTCCACAGAGGTGCCGGTATCGTTGCTGACGGTCGGCTCGTTCGTAGAGTTCCCCGTATCGCGGGGCTCGATTCTTTCGTACGACCATACAAATCAGCGTCACTCTGCTTCACCACGCGAGAAAGGGCCCAGCCGTGGCCTCCCCGCCCCCTTCCCCCGCACCGGCCCGTCTGGTCGTCCTGGTTTCCGGCTCCGGTACGAACCTCCAAGCCCTGCTCGACGCCATCGGCGACGACCCCGAGGGCTTCGGTGCCCAGGTCGTCGCGGTCGGCGCCGACCGCTCCGGCATCGTCGGTCTGGAACGGGCGGAGCGCGCCGGACTGCCTACCTTCGTGTGCCGGGTCAAGGACTACGCCACTCGCGAGGAATGGGATGCGGCACTCGCGGCCGCGACGACCGAGCACCGCCCGGACCTCGTGGTGTCCGCGGGGTTCATGAAGATCGTGGGCAAGGAGTTCCTCGCCCGGTTCGGCGGCCGGATCATCAACACCCACCCCGCCCTGCTCCCCAGCTTTCCCGGTGCCCATGGGGTGCGTGACGCACTTGCGTACGGCGTGAAGGTCACCGGGTGCACCGTCCACTTCGTCGACGACGGCGTCGACACCGGTCCGATCATCGCGCAGGGCGTGGTCGAGGTGACCGAAGAGGACACGACGGAGGGCGAAGCCGCTCTCCACGAACGCATCAAGGAAGTCGAGCGCAAGCTGCTCGTCGAGGCCGTAGGGCGGCTCGCCCGTGACGGCTATCGCATTGAGGGACGAAAGGTTCATCTCGGTCATGTCGGTGAATAAGCCCATCCGTCGCGCCCTGGTCAGTGTTTACGACAAGACGGGGCTCGAAGACCTCGCCCGCGGTCTGCACGAGGCGGGTGTCGAGCTGGTCTCCACCGGCTCCACCGCCGGGAGGATCGCCGCCGCCGGGGTGCCGGTCACCAAGGTCGAGGAGCTCACCGGCTTCCCCGAGTGCCTGGACGGCCGCGTCAAGACGCTGCACCCGCGCGTCCACGCCGGCATCCTCGCGGACCTGCGCCTGGACGCCCACCGCGAGCAGCTCGCCGAACTCGGCGTGGAGCCGTTCGACCTGGTGGTCGTGAACCTCTACCCGTTCAAGGAGACCGTCGCCTCCGGCGCGTCCGCCGACGAGTGCGTGGAACAGATCGACATCGGCGGCCCGTCCATGGTCCGCGCCGCCGCCAAGAACCATCCGTCCGTTGCCGTCGTCACCAGCCCCGAGCGGTACGCCGACGTCCTCGCCGCGGTCAAGGCCGGCGGCTTCGACCTGACCGCCCGCAAGCGGCTGGCCGCCGAGGCGTTCCAGCACACCGCCGCGTACGACGTGGCCGTGGCGTCCTGGTTCGCCGACGACTACGCCGCCGCCGACGACTCGGGCTTCCCCGACTTCTTCGGTGCCACGTACGAGCGCAAGAACGTCTTGCGGTACGGCGAGAACCCGCACCAGCCCGCCGCGCTCTACACCTCCGGCGCCGGTGGCCTGGCCGAGGCGGAGCAGCTGCACGGCAAGGAGATGTCGTACAACAACTACACGGACACCGACGCCGCGCGCCGGGCCGCGTACGACCACGCCGAGCCGTGCGTCGCGATCATCAAGCACGCCAACCCGTGCGGCATCGCGATCGCCGACGACGTCGCCGAGGCACACCGCAACGCGCACGCCTGTGACCCGCTGTCGGCGTTCGGTGGCGTCATCGCCGTCAACCGCCCGGTGACGGTGGCCATGGCCGAGCAGGTCGCGGAGATCTTCACCGAGGTCATCGTCGCCCCGGCGTACGAGGACGGCGCCGTCGAGGTGCTCGCCCGCAAGAAGAACATCCGCGTGCTGCGCTGCCCCGACGCCCCGTCCGCCGAGGTCGAGGTCAAGCCGATCGACGGCGGCGCGCTGCTTCAGGTGACCGACCGCCTCCAGGCCGAGGGCGACGACCCGGCCAACTGGACGCTGGCCACGGGTGAGGCGCTCTCCGTCGACGAGCTCAAGGAGCTCGCCTTCGCGTGGAAGGCGTGCCGCGCGGTCAAGTCCAACGCGATCCTGCTGGCCAAGGGCGGTGCCTCGGTCGGCGTCGGCATGGGCCAGGTCAACCGGGTCGACTCCGCGAAGCTGGCCGTCGAGCGGGCGGGCGAGGAACGTGCACAGGGCTCGTACGCCGCGTCCGACGCGTTCTTCCCGTTCCCGGACGGGCTGGAGATCCTGACCGCGGCCGGCATCAGGGCCGTGGCCCAGCCGGGCGGTTCGGTCCGCGACGAACTGGTCGTCGAGGCTGCGAAGAAGGCGGGCGTGACCATGTACTTCACGGGTACGCGGCACTTCTTCCACTGATACGAGTTGCACCCGGGCAGCCCGGGTAAGACGGAAGGCCGTCAATTCCCCGGAACGAGTGGGGAATTGGCGGCCTTCGCAAGGCGGTGAGGGTGGTTAAACCTTCACCATGCTCACTTCGTCTTGATGACGATCGTGCTGCCCGCGCGGTCGTGCCAGCCCTGGAGCTTGCCCGAGTTGTCGAAGAAGGGGGAGAGGTAGACCAGCAGCGTGCCGAGACCGCAGAAGAGCGAGCCGACCATCGGGATGATCCAGCGGATGAAGCCCGCACCCAGACCGGGGGCCTGGCCGGTGCTCTCCTTGACGACCTTGACGTTGAGGACCATCTTGCCGAGCGTGGCGCCCCAGATGGAGACCATCAGCCATTCGTAGAGCAGCGCGATCAGCGCGAACACGGCGATGAAGCCGAAGAAGCCTGCGAGGATGCCGACGCTGGCGTCGGCCGCGTCGTTCATGCACTGGTTGTAGGCAGCGGTGCCGTACTCGGTGCTGCTGCAGTCGTCGATGGACTTCGAGGCGCCCACGATGCTCGCGACGCCGATCACCGAGAAGATCGCGTAGAGGATGCCGTACGCGACGGCGTCCAGTGCACGCGCGCCCAGGCGACGCCCCATCGTGGCGAGTTCGACGGTGCCGAGGCCCGCGACGTTGATGTAGCCGTTGTTGGCCTGGAGGGTGCCGCCCGGCTGCTGGCCCGGGTACTGCGGAGGCGCACCGTACGGGGCCTGGCCCGGCTGCTGCGGATAGCCGTAGCCCGGCTGGCCCTGCGACGGTACGCCCTGCGGCGGCTGCTGCGGGTAGCCGTAACCGGGCTGGCCCTGCGGCGGCTGGTTCGGCTGCTGGCCGTACGGGTTGTTCGGATTCGGGTTCGGGTCGCCGAAACTCATCTGGGCGTTCCTCCAACGTGCATGCGGGGACGATGCGGCCGCACGGAGGAAAGAAAAGGTCAGTGGTCCGCCCCCCGGTACTTCTGCGGCACTGCGGCGACAATCGTTATAAATGAAATGTAAGTTTGTCCAGTGGTGGCAGTTGCTTGTTGCTCAAGTGCAACCTCGCACCGCCTCCGGCACCCGCAATTGGTATGCGGGCGGGGTCATCCGCGAGTATGGGGACATGACTGCCCAGATTCTCGATGGCAAGGCCACCGCAGCCGTGATCAAGTCCGATCTCACCGTCCGCGTGGCGGCCCTCAAGGCGCAGGGCATCACCCCTGGCCTGGGAACCCTGCTCGTCGGGGACGATCCGGGCAGCCGGTGGTACGTGAACGGCAAGCACCGCGACTGCGCGCAGGTCGGCATCGGCTCCATCCAGCGCGAACTCCCCGACACCGCCACCCAGGAGGAGATCGAGGACGTCGTACGGGAGCTCAACGACAACCCTGAGTGCACGGGCTACATCGTGCAGCTTCCCCTCCCCAAGGGGATCGACACCAACCGCATCCTGGAACTGATGGATCCGGCCAAGGACGCCGACGGCCTGCACCCGATGAACCTCGGCCGGCTCGTGCTCAACGAGACCGGCCCGCTGCCCTGCACCCCGCAGGGCGTCGTCCAGCTGCTGCGCCACCACGACGTGGAGATCAACGGCGCGCATGTCGTGGTCGTCGGCCGCGGCGTCACCATCGGCCGCTCGATCCCGCTGCTGCTGACCCGTAAGTCCGAGAACGCCACCGTCACCCAGTGCCACACCGGTACGCGTGACCTCTCCGCCCAGCTCAAGCAGGCCGACATCATCGTCGCCGCCGCCGGAGTGCCGCACATCATCAAGCCCGAGGACGTGAAGCCGGGCGCGGCCGTGCTCGACGTGGGCGTCAGCCGGGACGAGAACGGCAAGATCGTCGGGGACGTCCACCCGGGCGTCGCCGAGGTCGCCGCGTGGATCTCCCCGAACCCCGGTGGTGTCGGCCCGATGACCCGCGCCCAGCTGCTCGTCAACGTGGTCGAGGCGGCCGAGCGCAACGCGGCCGACGCCGTCTGAGCCGGCCGACCCGATCCGGAAGGAACCTCATGGGTGCTGGTACGAGTCCGGCCGACCCGGCCGCCGCGGCGGACCGGACGTCTCCGGTGCCGTCGGAGGTGCAAACAGACACGGACGCGGGGGCGGGGTCGGACGTGGCCGGAGCAGGAGCGGGCGCCGATCACGGTCACGGTGTGGCGGACGAGGCCGTGGTGGACGAGGCCGTGGTGGACGAGGCCGTGGTGGACGAGGCCGCAGCGGGCCGTGGCGAGGTGGAAGCGGCTGCCGGTGATGACACCGGTGCCGCGGACACCGGTCCCGGAAGTGCCCCCGAGGGCGCCCCGGCCGCACGCCCGTCGCGGAGGTTCCCGTTGTTCACCCGGGACACCGCGCGCCCCGAGGGCGGTGGCCGGGCCGCGTCCGGGACCGCGCCCGCCCCGGCCCGGCAGTGGCCGCTGCTCGCCGTGCTCTGCACGGCCGGGATCGGGCTGCTGATCGTGGCCGTCGACCCGTTCGCCGAGGCCTTCAGGATCGGCACGATGCTGATCGGCGTGGCCCTCATCGGGGGCGCCGTGCTGCGGATCGTCGTCCCGTCGGTGGGCATGCTGGCGGTCCGTTCCCGCTTCACCGACCTGGTGACGTACGGACTGCTCGGCTTCCTCATCGTGGTGCTCGCGCTGGTGGCGCAGCCCAAGCCGTGGCTGGACATTCCGTTCCTGGAGGACGCGGTCCACTTCGCGATCCGCTGAGGCCGCCCGCAGGGCCGCGCCGTCGACGGAGGGTGTCCGTCCCCTCCCCCGAGAAGGGACGGACACCCGGGGACGGGGCCGCCGGAACGCAGCCGCTCCGCAAGGTTGCGACGTGAGCGGCCTTGCCCTCGTCCTGCGTTCAGCCTTGTGGACGGCGAAGACCGGTACAAGGGAACCCTGTGGCCTGTGGCACGGAGGTGACCATTCCGCCACGGCGTGATCGCTTCTGCAACGATGTGATCGCACTTGCAACGGTGGCATGCTCACCTCTCACCTCTCACCTCTCACCTCTCACCGCCGACCGGGGGCGCGCGGAGACGTGCGCGTGGACCCGAACGCCCCCGTGCGCCCCGTATTCAGGAACGGCCGGCCGGCGTTCGCGCAGGCTCCTGGGTAGTTCGGAACGGAACACGGAATGACGTACCGGATCCGGGCAAGGGGAAGCAATGCCTCGTTGGAAGGCGCTGTCGGACGAACTCGATCCGCAGGTGAGGGAGTTCGCCGGCCAGCTGCGCAGGCTCGTCGACCGCAGGGGGCTGAGCATCGCCGCGGTGGCCGACCGCACGGGCTACAGCAGGACGTCGTGGGAGCGGTATCTGAGCGGGCGGCTGCTCGCGCCCAGGGGGGCGATCGTCGCTCTCGCCGAGGCGACCGGCACCGACCAGGCACACCTGACGACCATGTGGGAGCTGGCCGAGCGGGCCTGGAGCCGTTCCGAGACGGGCCAGGACGTGACCGTGGAGCCGGCCAGGATCTCCCGGGCGCGTGCCGCGCTCCCGCTGGTGCCGCAGCAGCCACCGCGACCGGGCGGCCCGGTCGGTGGTGGCAGACGGCTGGCCGTGCTCCTCGCGGGCGCGGTCGGCACGTTGCTGGTGCTGGCCGGAGCGGCGTTGCTGGCCGGAGCGGGGCGGTGATGACGGGGCGATGGCAGGACGCCCCGCCCCGGCCCGACGTGGTGCAAACGCCTCACCACCGGGCAGCGGAGCAAACGCTCCAACCACCCTGCAACGGTGCAAACGCTCCGTCGCCGCGCCACCGCCTCCCGGGTGACGTGATTCGGCCGGGTGAGCGCTGTGTGACGGGTTGTGTGCGGTGCCACAGGGGGCCGGGCCGCCCGGAGGATCCGGGTCGGATAGCCTGATCGATGGATATCTCTTCACATCAAGATTCAGAGATGTCCAGCACCAGGGGCCAGGAGCCCCCACCGCCAGCTGTCTAACGGAGATCGCCATGACCCGCACTCCCGTGAATGTCACCGTCACCGGCGCAGCCGGTCAGATCGGCTACGCGCTGCTCTTCCGCATCGCCTCCGGCCACCTGCTCGGCCCGGACGTGCCGGTCAACCTGCGTCTCCTGGAGATCCCGCAGGGTCTCAAGGCCGCCGAAGGCACCGCGATGGAGCTCGACGACTGCGCGTTCCCGCTGCTGCGCAACATCGAGATCACCGACGACGCCAACGTCGGCTTCGCCGGCGCCAACGTCGCCCTGCTGGTCGGCGCCCGCCCGCGTACGAAGGGCATGGAGCGCGGCGACCTGCTCTCCGCCAACGGCGGCATCTTCAAGCCGCAGGGCAAGGCGATCAACGACAACGCCGCGGACGACATCAAGGTCCTCGTCGTCGGCAACCCGGCCAACACCAACGCGCTCATCGCGCAGGCCGCCGCCCCGGACGTACCGGCCGACCGCTTCACCGCGATGACCCGTCTCGACCACAACCGTGCGATCTCGCAGCTGGCCGCCAAGACCGGTGCCGCCGTCTCCGACATCAAGAAGCTGACGATCTGGGGCAACCACTCGGCGACCCAGTACCCGGACATCTTCCACGCGGAGATCGCCGGCAAGAGCGCCGCCGAGCTCGTCAACGACGAGGCGTGGCTGGCCGACACCTTCATCCCGACCGTCGCCAAGCGCGGCGCCGCGATCATCGAGGCCCGTGGCGCGTCCTCGGCCGCCTCCGCCGCCAACGCCGCCATCGACCACATCCACACCTGGGTCAACGGCACCGCCGCCGGCGACTGGACCTCCATGGGTATCCCGTCGGACGGCTCCTACGGCGTGCCCGAGGGCATCATCTCGTCCTTCCCGGTCACCACGAAGGACGGCAAGTACGAGATCGTCCAGGGCCTGGACATCAACGAGTTCTCCCGTACGCGCATCGACGCGTCGGTGCAGGAGCTCATCGAGGAGCGCGACGCGGTCCGCGAGCTCGGCCTGATCTGATCGTTCCTGCTCGACGAAGCGCTCCCGGCAGCACGTGCTGCCGGGAGCGCTTCGTCGTTATTTGCCGTACTGGGTGCACTTTTGACGTACGTGTGAACGGCGCACTCCACATGGGGAATCAATGGCGTGCTTTTGTCTACACGGCACTGCTGAACCGGTCTAACCTGCTCACCTTCCATGGGGCCAGAGCGACCTGCTGGGGAAACCGCCCGTGCATCCCGCCGTGAGCGAAGCGTGCAGGCTCCTCTGTGCCGGTGTCTACATGGACGACGGTTACCTGTCGTCGACCAGCTCTATGTCCAAGAGGGACGCCTCGCTGCCCCGTCGCTCGGCTTCGACGCGGCACGGGTGCTGGCCCACGCCCTGCGGGCCCGCCGCGCCGAGCTCGGCGAAGACGCGCGCGCTCGCCGCGTCCCGCGGGCCGGGGAGGACCAGCGGGTCGCCGGGCGCGCGGTCGTGGTGCAGGGCACGGAGGACGGATGCGGTCATCGTGGGGCCCCGGGACGGGCCGGCAAGGCGACGGACGAAGGGGTGGGCAGGGGCGCGTACAAACGGGCAGGGGCGTACAACGGGGTGGGCGCGCCCGGTCAGTGCTTGATGTCGCCCGGCTTGTAGTGGCCGGGGACCATGCGGGTGGTCACGGCGAACCGGTTCCACGCGTTGATCGTCGTGATCGCGGCGACGAGGTGGGCGAGCTCGGTCTCGTCGAAGTGCTTGGCGGCCTTCTCCCACACCTCGTCCGGCACGAAACCGTCGGTCAGCACGGTCACGGCCTCGGTCAGCTCGATGGCCGCGATCTCCTTCGGCGTGTAGAAGTGCCGCGACTCCTCCCACGCGCTGAGCTGGACGATCCGCTCGATGGACTCGCCCGCCGCGAGCGCGTCCTTGGTGTGCATGTCGAGGCAGAACGCGCAGTGGTTGAGCTGCGAGGAGCGGATCTTCACCAGCTCCCCGACGACCGGATCGAGGCCCCTGCGGGATGCCGCGTCCAGCCGGACCATGGCCTTGTAGACATCGGGGGCGAGCTCGGCCCAGCGGGTACGAGGCGTGTGCTCGGGGTTGAGTTCGGACGTCGGATGGCTGTGTTCGTTGGTCGTCATGGGTACGACGTTACGGCGCGGGTGGCGCATCGGTATGGTCCATTTCCATGACGGATTCCCGGGCCACTTTCGGTGCCGACCTGCATCTCGAAACGACCGGCTCGGCAGGGCTGCGGGCCGGGCTGATGGACGCGCTGCGCGAGGCCGTACGGACGGGGCGGCTGGCGCCCGGCACCCGGCTGCCGTCCTCCCGCAGCCTCGCCGCCGACCTCGGCATCGCCCGGAACACCGTCGCCGACGCGTACGCGGAGCTGGTCGCCGAGGGCTGGCTCACCGCCCGGCAGGGTTCGGGGACCAGAGTGGCGCAGCGGGCCGAGCCGCGCCCGGCGGCCAGGAGGGCGGCGCGGTCCCGGCCGGTGCACTCCCGGCCCGCCCACAACCTGCTGCCGGGATCGCCCGACCTCTCGACGTTCCCGCGCGCCGACTGGCTCAAGGCGGCCCGTCGCGCCCTGACTGCAGCGCCCAACGACGCCTTCGGGTACGGGGATCCGCGCGGGCGCATCGAGCTGCGCACCGTACTCGCCGACTACCTGGCCCGCGCTCGCGGTGTGTACGCGGAACCGGAGCGCATCGTGATCTGCGCCGGTTTCGTGCAGGCACTGAAGCTGATGGGGGTGGTGCTGCGCGGGCGGCGGGTGCGGGAGGTGGCCGTCGAGTCGTACGGACTGGACGTGCACTGGCGGCTGCTCGCGGACGCGGGGCTGCGCATGCCCTGTCTGCCGGTCGACGGACTCGGGGCCCGGACGGGCGAACTGGCCGGGCTGCGCGGGGTGGGCGCGGCCCTGATGACGCCCGCGCACCAGTTCCCGACGGGGGTGCCGCTCCATCCCGACCGGCGGGCCGCGGCGGTCGACTGGGCGCGCGGTACGGGCGGGCTGATCCTGGAGGACGACTACGACGGCGAATTCCGCTACGACCGGCAGCCGGTCGGCGCGCTCCAGGGACTCGACCCCGAACACGTCGTGCACCTGGGGACGACGAGCAAGTCGCTGGCGCCGGGACTGCGGCTGGGGTGGATGGTGCTGCCGGAGAATCTGGTGGGGGAGGTGGCCGAGGCGAAGGGGCTGAGCGACTGGTCGTCGAGTGCGCTGGAACAGCTGACGCTCGCGGAGTTCATCGAGTCGGGCGCGTACGACCGTCATGTGCGCTCGATGCGACTGCGCTACCGCCGGCGTCGCGACCAGCTCGTCGCGGCGCTGGCGGAACAGGCCCCCGGTGTCCGGATCAGCGGTATCGCCGCCGGGCTGCATGCCGTCCTCGAACTCCCGGAGGGCAGCGAGGCGTCGGTACTGCGGGCGGCCGCCTGGCAGGGGCTGGCACTGGAGGGCTTCTCGCGCTTCCGGCACCCGGACGCGGCGCCGGTGCGCGATGCGCTGGTCATCGGCTACGGGACGCCGACCGACAGTGCCTGGGCGGGCGCGCTGGAGGCACTGTTGCGAGTGCTGTCATGAGGCCGGTCGGAAGCGCGGAAGACCCGAAGGCGGTGGGCCGACGACCCTGACTCAAGGGCCGGTCCGCCCGGCTCAGGTCGCGGTACCGGTCGAATGCTTCGCGGGCGTCGGGTACGAACTCCCGCTGTCGCACGAGGGATGCGAGCTCCGTCCCGGTGAACCAGCCCTGCCAGGCGACTTCCTGGGCACTCGGCCGGACGGGCGTCGTGATGACGACCTCGTGCGGTCCCAGCCACTAGGGGCTGATTGCGCCCGCGCACAGGAATTTGAGCACGAAGCGCGGGGCGGCGTGAACGCCCGGCTTCTCCGAACCGGCGACAGCCCGGGCGAACGGGCGTGGCGGGAGGGAAGACCGTGATTCTCTCGGCTCGCCTCGGGGCCGGGAACTAGTGTCGCGAGCATGGTCGAACACGATGCCCTCAGTGCCACCCGCGAGGCCTACGACGCTGCTGCCCCCACCTATGCGCAACTGTTCCGCGACACGCTGCGTGACAGTCCCCTGGACCGCGCGATCTTGGGTGCCTTCGCCGAGGTCGTAAGGGCGAGTGGGGACGGTGAGGTCGCGGACCTGGGGTGCGGGCCTGGTCATATCACTGCCTATCTGGACGAGTTGGGGCTGACGGCGTTTGGCGTTGACGCCTCTCCTGCGATGATCGAGTTGGCTCGACAGGCTTATCCGGGCCTGCGGTTCGACGTGGGCTCGATGGCCGCGTCGGACATCGCTGACGGCGTGCTGGGCGGCGTACTCTCACGTTGGTCCATCATCCACACTCCGCCGCAGGAACTCCCCGTCATCCTGGCGGAGTTCCACCGCGTGCTGGCACCTGGCGGCCACCTTCTGGTCGGCTTTTCGGCAAGCGACGATCCGTCTCACCCGACGCAGGTCTTCGATCACGCAGTCGTGCCGGCCTATCGGTGGTGGCCTGATCACCTCGCCGCGATGCTGCGCACGTCCGGGTTGGCCGAGGTGGCCCGGATGGTTCGCGAGCCTCAGCCCACCGACCGGCGGCAGTTCCAGGAGATTCAACTGCTCGCCCGTAAAGCCCAGGCAGAGGCTGCCTGAACGAACGCGTGAGCGCATCCAGCTTGTCGGACGGAGATTTGGCAGGCTCCAGGCGTCGATTCGTGATCAGGCCTCACCACCCGTTCGAGCCCTGATCTGGTCGAACGAGGGCACTCCGAGGAACACCCAAAAATGCTTGCGCTCCTGTCGAGCATCGAGCGGGGCGATCTTCTCTTCTGTGCGGCGCTTACCGACGCCCCGGACATCACGGACTGTGCGGGACCGTCGGCCTGTCCGGTTCGGCGGCGTCCGCCGGGGCCTCGCCGAACCGGGCCAGGGCCAGCGCACCCGCCACCGCCACCACGAAACCGGCGACCGCCAGTCCGCCGAGGCCGGCACGCGTACGGTCTCCGAGCCAGATGACGCCCACCAGCGCCGGGCCGATCGTCTCGCCGATCACCATGCCGGCCGTCGCCGTCGTCACCGAACCGCGCTGCAGCGCCGAGGTGAGCAGCAGGAACGCCGAACCGCCGCCCAGCAGCAGCGCGTACACCGCGGGGTTGGCGAGCAGCGCCGTCGGGGACAGGTCGTCGATCAGCCGGACGGCGACCTCCACCACCCCGAACCCGCACCCCGCACCGAGCCCCAGGACGAGCGCCCGCGGCTTGTCCGGGAGGCGTCCGGCCCCCGCGCCGATCAGCAGAATGCCCAGCGAGATCCCCAGCATCCACCAGCTCAGGGCCGCCGGACCGGCCGCGTGGCCCTCGCCGCCGGAGGCGAGCCCCAGCATGCCCAGGCCCGCGCAGACGACCCCGACCGCGGTCCACTCGACGCCGCTCAGCCGCACGCCGAGAAGCCGGGCGGCGACCACCGCCGTCACCGCGAGACTCGCCGCCAGGGCGGCGCCCACGACGTAGATCGGCAGGGACCGCAGGGCGACGATCTGGAGCACGAAACCGCAGCCGTCGAGGGCGAGTCCGGCTACGTAGCGCCACTGGCGCAGCGCGCGCAGCAGCAGCGCGGGATCGACCCCCGCGCCCGACCCCGGCTCGGCCGCGGCCCGCGAGGCGACGGCCTGGAGGACGGAGGCCGTACCGAAGCAGACAGCGGCGCCGAGCGCGCAGATCATCCCGAGGAGCACATCAAGGACTCTACTTGCGGACGATCGGTGCACCCGCTTCCCGCCGAATCCAGCAGGCCATTAATCTGACAAGTAGCCGTACTGGCTTGCTTCGTACGACGGGGGAGACGGAAACATGGCCACACGAAGGCTGAGGTCGAGCACGGTGGTGCTCGGGGGCATGGGGGTGCTCGCGGCGATGATCACCTCCTGCGGCTCGGAACCGGACAAGCGGTGTGTCGACCCGCTGACCCAGGACAAGCTGCCGAGTTACGAGTGCAAGAACGGCAGCGGCAAGGGCTCGTACTACTACGGCGGCAGCAGCAAGAACGGCAAGGTGCAGGGCGGCAGCTTCAACAAGTCCGCCGTCGAGCGCGGCGGCTTCGGCTGCTCGGGCACCGGCGGCGGCTGAACCCGGCATGGAACGCCACACCACGCGACCGCGTCCCGACTGGCAGCGGACGGTGGAGGAGCAGGGGCTCGTCTACCCGCTCACCCGCTACCCCGACGGGTCCCTGCGTCCCTACTGGGACGAGAGCGCGTATTACGTCTTCTCGCTGCCCGAGGTCGAGGCGCTGGAGGACGTCGTCGAGGAACTGCACACCATGTGCCTGGCCGCGGCCGCGCACATCGTGGAGCGGGAGCGCTTCGCCGAACTCGGCGTCACCGACCCCCGGCTGGCCGCGCTGATCGCCCAGTCCTGGCAACGCCGGGACGAACTGCCGTCCCTGTACGGCAGATTCGACCTCCGCTACGACGGAACCGGCCCGGCGAAGATGCTGGAGTACAACGCGGACACCCCCACCTCCCTGGTGGAGGCCGCGAGCGCCCAGTGGTTCTGGATGGAAGACCGCTTCCCGGGCGCCGACCAGTGGAACTCCCTGCACGAACGTCTCGTCGCGGCGTGGCGGCGCCAGGCCGCCCTGCTGCCGCCGGGACCGCTGCACTTCGCGCACTCCGACGGGGACGAGCTGGGCGAGGACCTGATGACCGTCGCCTATCTGCGGGAGACCGCCGAACAGGCCGGCATCGACACGGAGGCGCTCTCCGTCGAGCAGATCGGCTGGGACCGGCTGGCCGGGCGGTTCGTGGACGAGCGGCTCCGCTTCATCCGCAGCTGCTTCAAGCTCTACCCGTGGGAATGGCTGGCGACCGACCGGTTCGGTCCGCACGTACTGGACACCCTCGACAACGGCGGCGGCACCGGCACCACCTGCTGGATCGAGCCCGCCTGGAAGATGCTCCTCTCCAACAAGGCGCTCCTGGCGATCCTCTGGGAGCTCTACCCCGGCCACCCGAATCTACTCCCCGCCTACCTCGACGGCCCCCGCGAACTCGCGGCGACGGGTGCGGGGGAGGGCGCGGGCTATGTCGCCAAGCCGCTGCTCGGCCGGGAGGGGGCCGGGGTCACGATCCATGAGCCGGGAAGCCCCGCCGTGCTGCGGGACGAGCCGTGCTGCTATCAGGAACTGGCGGCACTGCCGGACTTCGACGGCAACCGGGTGGTGCTGGGGGCGTGGGTCGTCCAGGACGAGGCGGCCGGGCTCGGCATCCGGGAATCGGCGGGGCTGGTCACGGACGAGTACGCCCGCTTCCTGCCCCACGTCATCCTCTAGTGCCGGGAGCGGCACTAGACCCCGGCCCGGCGGCCCGGTCGCCGGGCTCAGCCGCGCAGGACGTCGCGGAGCTGCTCCAGCCCCCAGTCCAGGTCCTCCTTGCTGATCACCAGCGGCGGGGCGATCCGGATCGTCGAGCCATGGGTGTCCTTGACCAGCACCCGGCGGTCCATCAGCTTCTCGGAGATCTCCCGGCCGGTGCCGTGGCTCGGCGCGATGTCGACGCCCGCCCACAGCCCACGTCCCCGTACCTCCGTCACCGCACCCCCGCTCAGCAGCAGCCCCAGCTCCTGGTGGAGGTGTTCGCCCAGCTCGGTCGCCCGCTGCTGGAATTCGCCGGTACGGAGCATCGCGATGACCTCCAGCGCGACCGCGCACGCGAGGGGATTCCCGCCGAACGTCGAACCGTGCTCACCCGGCCGGTACACCCCGAGCACGTCCTGCGAGGAGACGACCGCCGACACCGGCACCACACCACCGCCCAGCGCCTTGCCGAGCACATACATGTCCGGCACGACACCCTCGTGCTCACAGGCGAAGGTCTTCCCGGTCCGGCCCAGGCCCGACTGGATCTCGTCCGCGATGAACAGCACGTTCCGCTCCCGGGTGAGCTCGCGCACCCGGGGAAGATAGCCGGGCGGCGGCACCAGCACCCCCGCCTCGCCCTGGATCGGCTCCAGCAGCACCGCCACGGTGTTCTCGGTCATCGCCTCCGCGAGCGCGGTCAGATCCCCGTACGGCACGATCTGGAACCCCGGCGTGTACGGGCCGAAGTCCTCCCGCGCCTCCGGGTCCGTGGAGAAGCTGATGATCGTCGTCGTCCGGCCGTGGAAGTTGTTCGAGGCGACGATGATCTTCGCCATGCCGTCCGGGACGCCCTTCACCCGGTAGCCCCACTTGCGGGCGGTCTTCACCGCGGTCTCCACGGCCTCCGCGCCGGTGTTCATCGGCAGCACCGTCTCCATGCCGCACAGCTCGGCGAGCTGGGTACAGAAATCGGCGAACCGGTCGTGATAGAAGGCGCGCGAGGTGAGGGTCACCCGCTCCAGCTGGGCCCTGGCCGCGTCGAGCAGGCGCTGGTTGCTGTGGCCGAAATTGAGCGCCGAGTATCCGGCGAGCATGTCGAGATAGCGCCGGCCCTCGACATCGGTCATCCAGGCTCCGTCCGCCGAGGCGACGACGACGGGCAGCGGATGGTAGTTGTGCGCGCTGTGCGCCTCGGCGGAGGCGATGGCAGTTTCCGTGGTCGACACGGGATCTCCGTTCGTCGTGCGGCGTGGGCGGGGGATGATGCCCACTTTGTATCGTCGGTCGGAACCGTGGCGAGGAAACCTTCACATCACGGCGCGCCCGTCCACCGCCGGTACGGCTCCGTCCGCCGCCGGTACGGCTCCGTCCACCGCTGGTGCGGTTCCTGCCACTGCCGGTACGGCTCCGGCGGCTGTCCCCACCCCTCGGGCACCCCTTCCCCACCGGCTGCCGGAGATCGGTTCCGTACCTGAGACAATGGGGCACATGGCCTCTGAACGCCCCCGCGTGCTCTCCGGAATCCAGCCCACCGCAGGCTCGTTCCACCTCGGCAACTACCTCGGTGCGGTCCGCCAGTGGGTGGCGCTGCAGGAAACCCACGACGCCTTCTACATGGTCGTGGACCTGCATGCGATCACCATTCCGCAGGACCCCGCGGAGCTGCGCGCGAACACCCGGCTCGCCGTCGCCCAGCTCCTCGCTGCCGGTCTCGACCCGGAGCGCTGCACGCTCTTTGTCCAGAGCCATGTTCCCGAGCACGCCCAGCTCGGCTGGGTCATGAACTGCCTCACCGGCTTCGGCGAGGCGTCCCGGATGACGCAGTTCAAGGACAAGTCCGCCAAGCAGGGCGCCGACCGCACCACGGTCGGTCTGTTCACGTACCCGATGCTGATGGTCGCCGACATCCTGTTGTACCAGGCCGACCAGGTCCCGGTCGGCGAGGACCAGCGCCAGCACCTGGAGCTGACCCGCAACCTCGCGGAGCGGTTCAACGGCAGCTACGGCGACACGTTCACCGTGCCGGACCCGTACATCCTCAAGGAGACGGCGAAGATCTACGACCTTCAGGACCCGTCGGCGAAGATGAGCAAGTCGGCGGCCACCCCGAAGGGCCTGATCAACCTTCTCGACGAGCCGAAGACCACCGCCAAGAAGGTGAAGAGCGCGGTCACCGACACCGACACGGTCATCCGCTTCGACCGGGCCGAGAAGCCCGGCGTCAGCAACCTGCTGACCATCTACTCCACACTCACCGGCACCGGTATCGCGGATCTGGAGCAGAAGTACGAGGGCAAGGGCTACGGTGCGCTCAAGACCGACCTCGCCGAGGTCATGGTCGAGTTCGTCACACCGTTCCGCACCCGCACCCAGGAATACCTGGACGACCCGGAGACCCTGGACTCGATCCTGGCCAAGGGCGCGGAGAAGGCCCGCTCCGTCGCGGCCGAGACTCTGGCCCGGACGTACGACCGGATGGGCTTTCTGCCCGCGAAGCACTGAGTCCAAGGACCCTGGCGGTTTCACGGTCGCAGGCGTCACACTGGCGACGGGAAGTTGATCCGATAGATGGCTGAAAACAGGCCATCGATCATCGAGGACCATCGGCCCCCGGATCATCGACCACCGGGGACCATCGACATCGAGGATTGAGGAGAACGACGTGGGGACCGTAACGCTCGGCGTTTCGATCGCGGTCCCGGAGCCCTACGGCAGCCTGCTCCAGGAGCGGCGCGCGAGCTTCGGGGACCCGGCCGCGTACGGCATTCCCACCCACGTCACGCTCCTCCCGCCGACCGAGGCCGCGGCGGCCGACCTGCCCGCGATCGAGGCGCATCTCGCCCAGATCGCGACGGGCGGCCGCCCCTTCCCGATGCGGCTGTCCGGCACGGGGACCTTCCGTCCCCTCTCGCCGGTCGTCTTCGTCCAGGTCGTCGAAGGGGCCTCGGCCTGCATGTGGCTGCAGAAGCGGGTCAGGGACACCTCCGGGCCGCTGGTGCGCGAGCTCCAGTTCCCGTACCACCCGCATGTCACCGTGGCGCACGACATCCCCGAGCAGGCGATGGACCGGGCGTACGAGGAGCTCGCCGACTACGAGGCTGCCTGGACCTGCGGTTCCTTCGCGCTGTACGAGCAGGGCCGGGACAGCGTCTGGCGCAAGATCAACGAGTTCCCGTTCCGCGCCGGGGACGACGCGCCCGCCGTGCCCGCGCAGGGCGGCTCTTCCGTGGACAAGCCCTCCCTGCAGCCCTGAGCGCGGCCCCCTGAGCGCCTCCGGCCGCCGTCCGCTCAGACCGGCAGCCGCCGGAACAGCGGGCGTGGCACATGCCGCAGTGCCGACATCACCACCCTTAGTGCCCCCGGCACCCACACCGTCTCCGAACGCCGCCGCAGTCCCGTCACGATCGCTGCCGCGACCTCGTCGGGGGTCGTGACGAGGGGCGATGCCTCCAGCGGTGCAGCGGCGAACCGTGCCGCGGTGAGCCGCAGCGTCGCGGGGCGGACCGCCGTTTTCGGCCGTACGACTCCGGGACGCACGACCATCACATGCACTCCCGTGCCCCGCAGCGCGTCCCCCAGGCCCTGCGTGAACGCGTCCAGGCCCGCCTTGCTGGAGCCGTAGATGAAGTCGGCCCGGCGGACGCGTTCGCCGGCCACCGAGGACAGCACCACCAGCGAGCCGTGCCCCTGCGCCTGGAGCGCGCCGGCGCACACCAGCCCGGCGGAGACGGCCCCCGTGTAGTTGGTCTGCGCGACCCGGACCGCGGAGAGCGGCTCCTCCTCGTCACGCTCCTGGTCGCCCGCGATACCGAAGGCGAGGAGCACCATGTCGATGTCGCCCTCGGTGAAGATCTTGCCGAGGGTGGTCTCGTGGGATGCGGAGTCGAGGGCGTCGAAGTCGACCGTACGGACATCGGCGCCCCGGGCGCGCAGTTCGGCTGCGGCCGAGTCGAGGGCGGGGGAGGGACGGCCGGCCAGCCAGACCGTACGGGTCCGGCGGGCGATCAGCCGGCGTGCGGTGGCGAGCGCGATCCGGGACGTGCCACCGAGAACGAGCAGGGACTGCGGGGCACCGAAGGCGTCCTTCACGGGAACGCTCCTTGCAGACGAGGGGAACAGGAGGGCAGAAGACGGCGGGAGACGGCAGAAGACGGTGGGAGACGGCGGGAGACGGCAGAAGACGGCGGGAGACGGCAGGAGACGGCAGAAGACGGCGGAAGGCCGCAGTAGTCGCAGCGGCGGCAGCAGTCACCGTGGTCGCAGCCGTCGCAGCCGTCGCAGCCGTCCTGGTGATCACAGGGGCGGCACCGCCGTCACAGCGCCAAGCGGCGTGACAGGTCCGAGCGGAACGCTCCGTTCGGGTCCAACTCGGCGCGCAGCGACCGGAAGTCGGCCAGCCGCGGATACATCGCGGCCAGCATCTGAGGCCGCAGCCGGGAGTCCTTCGCCAGGCAGATCCGGCCCCCCGCCTCCGCCACCTCCTCGTCCAGCGAGTCCAGGAACCCGGCCAGGCCGGGCAGCGCGGCGGGCAGACCGAGCGCGAGCGTCCAGCCGGGCATCGGGAACGACAGCCAGCCCGCGTCCCCCGCGCCGAACCGCTTGAGGACGGCGAGGAACGACGGGCAGCGCCGCTGCGAGAGGCGGCGCACGATCCGGCGCAGCGCCTCCTCCTGGCCGTGCCCGACGACGAACTGATACCGCACGAATCCGGCTCGGCCATGGATCCGGTTCCAGTGCGGCAGGCCGTCCAGGGGGTGGAAGAACGTGGACAGTCTCCGGAGTTCGCCGATGCGGTACGCGGGGGCGCTGCGGTACCGGAACTCGTTGAGGAGGGCCACGGACCTGCGGCCGAGCAGCCCCTCCGGTACGAGGCCGGGTGCCGCCGGCAACCGTCCAGGGCGGAACGCGAGCGCTGCGCGCCGGGCGTGAAGCGGGAGCGCGTACCGGGGTACGTGCTCCCCCCGGGTGAGGACGGAGCGCCCCGTCGCACGGCCGTGGGCGAGCAGATCGACCCAGGCGGCCGAGTAGCGGTAGCGGTGGTCCCCGGCGGAGAGCCTGGCCAGCAGGTCGTCCAGATCGACGGCCCGTTCGGTGTCGACCGACATCCATGAGCTGGTGACGCGGTGGAGCCGCAGCGTGGCCGAGAGGATCACGCCCGTCAGGCCCAGCCCGCCCGTGGTCGCGTCGAAGAGGTCGGTGCCGGGCCGGACCGTACGGATCTCGCCGTCGGCGGTCAGCAGCTCCAGCTCCTGGACGTGCCGCGAGAAGGAGCCGGAGAGGTGATGGTTGCGGCCGTGGACGTCGGCGCCGATCGCGCCGCCCACGGTGACCTGGCGGGTGGCCGGCGTGACGGGGACGAACCAGCCGAGCGGCAGCAGGACCTCCATCAGCCGGTGCAGGCTGACCCCGGCGTCGCAGACCGCCAGGCCCGCCCCGGCGTCGATGGTGCGGATCCGGTTCAGCGCGGTCATGTCGAGGACGGAGCCCCCCGCGTTCTGCGCTGCGTCGCCGTGGGCCCGGCCGAGGCCCCGGGCGATGGAGCCGCGGGGCCCGCAGCCGCGTACCGTCGCCGCCGCCTCCTCGTAGGTACGGGGGCGAAAGCGCAGGGCGGCCGTCGGAGCGGTACGGCCCCAGCCGGTCAGGGACACGGTGTCGACAGACATGACGGTGACCGTATCGCCCGAGAAAACCCTTTCGAGGGATTTGTTACAACACTCACCAGTATGGGTGACTGAGGGAGTGTCGGCCCGTACGGCGGTGAACGAACCTCCGGTTTTCCGCACCCGGGAGGGTAAGTCGTACGACATGGACTGGCTGAAAAACCTCCCTGTCGTCGGGCCGATCGTCTCCCGGCTGATGGCGACGCACGCCTGGCGCTCGTACGAGACGCTCGAGCGGGTCCACGGGGCCAGGCTCGCCGCCGCGATCACCTTCATCAGCTTCCTGGCGCTCTTCCCGCTGATCGCGGTCGGCGCGGCGATCGGTGCCGCACTGCTCTCCACCGAGCAGCTCCACACCATCGAGAACAAGCTCACCGAGCAGGTGCCGGGCATCTCCGAGCAGCTCGGCATCGGCGATCTGGTGGCTCATGCGGGCACGGTCGGGGGGGTCGCCGGTGCGCTGCTGCTCCTCACCGGTGTCGGCTGGATCGGCGCGCTGCGGGGCTGTCTGCGCGCCGTGTGGGGCATGGACGACGTGGACCAGGGCAACCCCGTCATCCGTAAGCTCAAGGACGCCGGGCTGCTGCTCGGTCTCGGCGGGGCGGCGGTCGCGACGCTCGCCGTCTCCTCGGCCGGCTCCGTCGCCGTCGGCCGGACCGCCGGTCTGCTGGGCATCTCGGACCATGGCGCGGGCGGTGTGATGCTGCAGGTGGCCACCCTGGTCGTGGCGGCCATCGCCGACTTCCTGCTGCTGCTCTACCTGCTGACGCTGCTGCCCGGCGTCGAGCCCCCGCGGCGCAGGCTGCTGGTCGCCGGGGTGATCGGCGCGATCGGCTTCGAACTGCTCAAGCTGCTGCTCGGCAGTTACATGAAGGGCGTCGCGACGAAGAGCATGTACGGCGCCTTCGGCGTGCCGGTCGCGCTGCTGCTGTGGATCAACCTCACCTCGAAGCTGCTGCTGTTCTGCGCCGCCTGGACGGCGACGCGGAGCAGCGAGGACAGCGGGAAGGGCGCGGCGGCCGTCAGCGACGAGGGAGGCGACGCACCAGGTCCGGCAGCGGCCAGCGCCGGTTGACCAGGAACACCGCGCCGGCCAGCAGCACCAGGACGCCTCCGGCGATCCCGAGCGCGATCCCGATGCCACCGCCGCCCCCGCCGGTCGCGGCGGCGGCCTTGGCGGCCGGCGAGGATCCGCTGCCGCCACCGCTCTTCCCGTTCGCCGCCGGGCCCTTCCCCGTCCCGGTGTCCGTCCCGGTGTCCGTCCCGGTACTGGCGGACCTCGGCGGCACCAGCTCGCCCACCGGGGTCACCTTGCCGCTCGCGTCGAAGCCCCAGTCGAGGAGGTCGGCAGCCTCCTTGTAGACGGCGTGCCGCTCTTTGGAAGAGGGGTTCATGACGGTGACGAGCAGCACCTTGCCGTCGCGTTCGGCGACGCCCGTGAAGGTGTTGCCCGCGTGGGTGGTGTAGCCGTTCTTGACGCCCGCGATGCCCCTGTACGGGTCGACGCCGTCCGCACCGGTGAGCAGCCGGTTGGTGTTCTGGATCCCGAAGCTCTGGCGCTTCCCGTTCTTCTTCTCCGCGCCGGGGAACTGCGCCTCGGCCGTCGCACAGTACTCCCGGAAGTCCGCCTTCTGCAGGCCGCTGCGGGCGAACAGCGTCAGGTCGTACGCGCTGGAGACCTGGTCGGGCGCGTCGTACCCGTCGGGCGACACCACCGTCGTGTCGAGCGCCTGCAACTCCTCCGCGTGCGCCTGCATGTCGGCGACGGTCTTCGGGACGCCGCCGTACATCGCGGACAGCACGTGCACGGCGTCATTGCCCGAACGCAGGAACACCCCGAGCCACAGGTCGTGGACCGTGTAGCTGAGGTGCTCCTTGACGCCGACCAGGCTGCTGCCCTCGCCGAGATCCGCGAGGTCCTCGTCCTGCACCGTGTACGTCCGGGTCTTCGGCTGCAGCGCGGGCAACACGGTGTCCGCGAAGAGCATCTTCAGGGTGGAGGCGGGAGGCAGCCGCCAGTGCGCGTTGTGCGAGGCGAGCACCTGGCCGTTCTCCGCGTCCGCGACGATCCAGGATCTGCCCGTGAGCTTCTCGGGCAGTACCGGGGCGCCGGGGCCCAGCTCTACCTGCGTGCCGGTCCGGCCCAGTAGTTCGCCACCGACCCGGGACATGACGGCGGGCGGTTTCGGCTGGTTGTCGGAGGTGTCCTTGTCGACCGCCGACGCCGGGCTGACGACAAAAGTGGACAACAAGGCGGCAGAGGTGATCGTCAAAGAGATCTTTTTCAGAGCGGGCACGGTCGGAAACGTACAGGGCGACGGTGTGGATGGGGATACGGACGGCTTGACCCGCCGTGCGAGCCGCCGGGACAGCCCACCCCGGGCGAGGCCGCCGGAGCGCGGACGGGATACTGGAACCATGAAGCTCAGCCGCCCGGTCTCCTGGTTCCTGCTCGCGTTCGGGGTGTGGAGCTGGTTCATCTGGGTCACCTTCGTCAAGAACCTCTGGAAGGACGGCAGCGGACTCGCCTTCGACGACGCGGGTGACCCGACTGCGTACTTCTGGGTGCATCTGCTGCTCGCCATCACTTCCTTTCTCCTGGGGACGGTCATCGGTGTGATCGGGTTCCGTGGCGTCAGGGCTTTGCGTCGAGAACGTGCCTGACAGGCCGCACGACAGGCGGAGGAGTCGCACATGGCAGTGGCCGGTCTCGCGCTGACGGCGGTCGTGGTGCTCGCGCTGCTCGTCGGCGTGCACCGCTATCTATGGCGCCGCTTCGTCGGCGACACGACCGCCGAGGGCAGTGCCCTGCGCCGAGCCGGCACGGTGGCCGCGTACCTCCTGCCGCTGCTGAGCGTCGGCGCCCTGGTCTCCGGCCGTACGGGCGCGCCCTTCTGGCTCCAGCGGGTGCTGGCCTGGCCGGGCTATCTGTGGCTGGCCGCGCTGCTGTACCTGACACTGGCTCTGCTGGTGGGTGAGCTGGTACGGCCGATTCTGCGCCGGGTTCTCGCGAGGCGCGCACCTGGGCCGGACGGGGCGTATCGACCTTCCGCGGCGGAAGTGCCCGAGTCGGCGGCCGTGGCCACGGCCGCCGGCAGTGAACCCTCCGCCGTTCCCGCCGCCGGCAGTGAGTCCTCCGCCGTTCCCGCCGCCGACACCCTCGTCGCAGTCGCCGCCGCCCCGGACCACCGCCCCGCCGCGCCCACGCGCCGGCTGTTCGTCGCGCGGGCCGTCGGGGGCGCCGCCGCCGTCGCCGGACTCGGCACGGTCGGCTACGGCACGTACGGCGTACTGCGCGGACCGCGGATCAAGCGGATCACCGTGCCGCTCGCCAAGCTGCCCCGCTCCGCGCACGGCTTCCGGATCGCCCTCGTCAGCGACATCCATCTCGGCCCGATCCTCGGCAGCGCCCACACCCGGCGGATCGTCGACACGATCAACCGGACCCAGCCGGACCTGGTCGCCGTCGTGGGAGATCTCGTCGACGGAACCGTCGCCGACCTCGGCCCGGCCGCGGAGCCGCTCGCGCGGTTGAGTGCCCCCCACGGCAGCTTCTTCGTCACCGGTAATCACGAGTATTACTCCGGTGCTGCCCAATGGGTTGATCACGTAAGGGAATTGGGTCTCCATCCCTTGGAGAATGCCCGGGTCGAGATCGCCGGATTCGATCTCGCGGGCGTCAATGACGTCGCCGGGGAGAGCGAGGGGCAGGGGCCCGACTTCCACCGCGCGCTCGGCGACCGGGACCGTTCCCGCGCCGCCGTCCTCCTCGCCCACCAGCCCGTTGTCATCGACGACGCCGTCGCCCACGGCGTCGACCTCCAGCTCTCCGGCCATACCCACGGAGGCCAGCTCTGGCCGGGCAACTTGGTGGCCGAGTTGGCCAATCCCACGGTCGCCGGCCTCGACCGCTACGGCGACACCCAGCTCTACGTCTCGCGCGGCGCGGGCGCTTGGGGCCCGCCGGTACGGGTCGGCGCACCCTCCGACATCACCGTCGTGGAACTCGCCTCCCGGCAGGCCTGACGCTCCGTCGATGGCCGGTTACGAACCCTGCGGATGGACTCCAGGTTTCAAGTGCCCAACAAAAGGCTATGAGTCTCTGATTTGCTCTTCCAGATGTGAAAATCGTGTGATTGGCTGAGCGCGAGCATGCGGTGATGTGCGTATCTGAGCGCGACGCCGAGGTGGGGCTGGTAAGGGAGAGCACGGCAATGCGGTCGATCCGAATACGGATTCTCGCGATTCTCGCGGTTTTGGTCATCGCAGGCGTCGGCGCCTGGCAACTGCTCCCCTCGGGCGAGGTGAACAAGAACCCGATCGCCGTCGGCACGACGGACGTAGTCACCTCGCTGGACCCGGCGGGTGCGTACGACGCCGGTTCCTGGGCGATGTACGGCAATGTGTACCAGTCCCTCCTGACGTTCAAGTCCGGGGCGACCGTCCCCGAGCTCGACGCCGCCGAGAGCTGCGGGTTCATCGGGCTGAAGCTCCAGACGTACCAGTGCAAGCTGCGTGACGACCTGTCCTTCTCCAACGGCCGGAAGATCACCGCCGCCGATGTCAAGTACTCCATCGAGCGCATGGTCAGGATCAAGACGGATGTCGGTCCGTGGGTGCTGTTCCCGAGCCTCAAGAACGTGGTGGCCGACGGCCGGACCATCACCTTCAACCTGTCCAAGCGTGACGCGACCTTCCCGCAGAAGCTCGCCACGGGAGCCGGTTCGATCGTCGACCGTGAGTCGTACCCGGCGGACAAGCTCCGGTCCGGGAACAGCGTCGACGGCTCGGGGCCGTACATCCTGAAGTCGTACCGGCCCGGCGACCTCGCCGAGTTCGTCCCCAACTCCCGGTACAAGGGTGCGCTGACGAAGACCGGAGCCCCGGTCACCGTGCGCTACTACAAGGAGTCGGACGAGCTCCTGGCGGCCTGGAAGTCCAAGCAGATCGATGTAGCGCACCGTCAGCTTCCGCCGGCCACAACCGTCGAGCTGAACCCGGGCGATCCCGACCTGCGCGTCACCGAGGCGGACAGTGCCGAGATCCGCAACCTCGTCTTCAACGTCCGCGCCGGCACCCCGTTCGCCGACAAGAAGGTCCGGCAGGCCATCGCCTCGATCATCGACCGCGGACCGCTGGTGACCGACATCTACAAGGGCACGGTCGAACCGCTCTACTCGCTGATCCCGCAGGGCTACATCGGGCACAGCACACCGTTCTTCGACGCCTACCCCGCGCCCGACCTCGCGCGCGCCAAACAGCTGATGCAGGAGGCCGGTGTCCAGACGCCGCTGCACTTCACCTTCGGATACCGCGGCGGCGACGAGACGTACGTGAAGGAGACCGCGGAGCTGCGCCGCCAAATGGAGGCGACCGGACTGTTCAAGGTCTCGGTCAAGGCCGTCGAGTGGACGAAGTTCCAGAAGGAGTACGCGGCCGGCAAGTTCGACGCGTACACCGTCGGCTGGCTCCCCGACTACCCGGACCCCGATACCTTCAGCCAGCCGCTGGTCGGCCGCGACGGCAGCCTCCACAACGGCTACTCCAGCAAGAAGATCGACGCCCTGATCGGCGCCACGCTGCAGTACAGCGACCGCAGCCGTACCTCGGCGGACTACAAGGAGCTCCAGGCGATCGTCGGCGAGGACGTGCCGCTGGTGCCGCTGTGGCAGAAGAAGGACTACGTCGTCAGCACGACCGACGTCTCCGGTTCGCAGTACCTCTCGGACGGCACCGGCATCTGGCGGCTGTGGGAGCTGAAGCGGCTCTGACGGCCCGGCGGGCCGGACCCGGCCCGCCGCCGGGTCCGGAGAGGACGTCGGGTCAGGCGCCCGTCGGGTCAGGGGCCGTCGGGTCCGGCGCCTCTCGGGCCGGACGCTTCGCGACGCCGGGCAGGAACTCCTCCAGCACCTCGTGAATCTGCCGCACCAGCGGCCGCAGCACCCGGAACCGGGAGAGCGCGATGGCGCGGGCTGCGATCGGGGCGGCACGCTCGACCAGGCGTCGGCTGCGTTCGGTGTGCTCGGTCCGGTCGTACACCCAGAACAGCACCAGGCCCATCTGTATCAGCCACATCAACTGCGGCAGCAGCTCGGCCAGTTCGGGATCGGTCCTGGTGTCGGAGCCGGCCAGGCACCGCCGGTGGATGGAGATCGCCGCCTCGCGGGCCGCGACCGATTCCGCCGAGAACGGGCTGAGCGGGCTCTCCGGGTCGGCGGCGTTCTTGAAGAACTGGGCGGCGAAGCGGTGGTACGGCTCTGCCACGTCCAGCCACGTGAGCAGGACCCCGCGCATCCGCACCGCGAGGTCCTTGTCGCCGTCCAGGACCGGCTGCACCGCCGCTTCGTGTTCGGCGGCGAGCCGGTCGTAGAAGCCCTGGACGAGGTGTTCCTTGTTCGTGAAGTAGTAGTAGGCGTTCCCGACGGAGACACCGGCCTCCTGGGCGATCGCCCGCATCGTCGTCTTGTCGTAGCCGCGTTCCTGGAAGAGCCGGAGCGCGGTTTCGAGGATGAGTGTGCGGGTCTGCTCGCTCTTGGGAGCCTTGACTTCCTTCACGTCCTTCGCTTCCTTCACCACAGTCCCGAGGGTATCCGCCCCGGTCAGTCGCCGGATCCCGGGACTGCGCAGGCGCCGTCCCCGGAGCCGTCACCGCACGGCGCCGCGGTCAGCGAGCGGTACTTCGCGGCGGCGAGCACGGTCGCCCGGGCGAACGGGCGGCCCGCCGGGGTGGTCAGCCAGTGGGACCTGGGCCGGTGTTCGGCCAGTGCCCAGAGGCAGACGATCCACGCGTCGGTCCCGCGGTAGATCTGCCCCCCGTCGCCGATCACCGTGATCTCCTCCAGCGTCCCGGTGTGGTCGAGCCCGGGGAAGCGGCGGCGCGCCTCCTCGGAGGCGGCCGGGACGAGGTCGAGCGGGACGAGCTGACGCTGCTTCAGCAGCCACTGGCGCAGGTGGACGCAGAGCGAGCACTGCGCGTCGTACAGCACCGTGAGCCGTTCGACGGACAGCCGCCGGCCGCCGGTTCCGGTCGTCATGGCGGGCTCAGGCCTTGGCGGCGGGTGCGGCCCACGGACCGTTGCCCGGCCCCGTCCAGCCCTCCGGCGGCACCGGCGGGGTCTGCTCACGCTCCATCAGACCGCGGCGGCGGATCTTGTTGAGCACGTAGACGTTGCCGAGGTGCAGCACACCGAGGACGAGCAGGACCACGCCGAGCTTCACCGAGAGCGCCTCGAAGAGCCCGCGGGCATCCGCGACGCCGTCGTCGTTCCTCAGATAGAGGGTGACGAAGCCCAGGTTGACCAGGTAGAAGCCGACCACCAGCAGGTGGTTGACGGCATCGGCGAGCTTTTCGTTCCCGTGCAGCACATCGGCGAGGAACACCTTGCCGTTGCGGCTGAGCGTGCGAGCGACCCAGACGGTGAGCGCCACGCTGATGAGTAGGTAGATGACGTACGCGACAACAGTGAGGTCCATGCCCCACCCTCCCTTGAACGCGTTCAAAAACTGTTGTCATGGACTGTAGACCCGTTTGTGAACACGTTCAAGCCGGTACCTCGGCGGCCCGTTCCGTCTGCTTGCCGGGTGCGCCGAAGTGCCGTACGCCGCGCACCGCCGCCGTCGCCAGGCAGGCCGCGCCGACCGCCACCGCGGCTACGGCCAGGGGGACTTCGGCGCCCCAGGCCGAGGCGGCGAGCGGGGCCAGGGCGTAGCCGAGCGGCATCGCGCCGAGGGAGAGCAGCCAGTCGTACGAGGTCACGCGGGCGAGCGCGTGCGCGGGTACGGCGGACTGGACCGCGGTCTCCCAGACCGGGTTGAGGAAGCCGAGGCCGGCCTGGGCGATGCCGTACGCGGCGATGGTCACGGCGACGGGCGCGTGGGCGGCGAGGAGGCCGAGCGGGAGGGCGTACGTGGCGAGGCCCAGGTTGGCGATCAGGACCGGGCGGCGGGGGCGGGCCCGGCCGGCCAGGAGGGAGCCGAGGAGCAGGCCGACCGCGCCGGTCTGGAGGAGGGCGACCCAGGCGCCCTTGCCGCCCAGCTCGTGGACGAAGAGCGCCGGGCCCACGGTCATCAGGATGGCCGCCGCGCCGTTCCACACGGCGTGGGCGATCAGGCTCGTCCAGTACCAGTCGCGGCCCCTGACCTCGCCCCAGCCCTCCTTGAGGTCGGTGAGCACGGAGCGCCGGGGGATGGGTACGTGACGGACCTTCATGGCGGCCAGCAGCGCCGCGCTGACCGCGAAGCTCGCGCCGTCCAGCACGAAGGCCCAGCCCGGCCCCGCCGTGAGGATCAGGGCTCCGGCGAGGGTCGGGCCGCCGAGCCGGGTCGCGCTGTTCACCACCGCCATCAGCGAGTTGGCGCGCAGCAGCCCCGGCTCCGCCACCGTGCCGCGGATCAGCGGGGAGACGGTCGGCATCGCGAACGCCCCGGCGGCGCCGCCGATCGCCTCGGCGACCGCGATCTGCCAGAGCGCGGGGGAGCCGCCGAGCAGCTCCGCGCCGACGAAGAGTTGGGTGACGCACCGTACGAGGTCCGTGGTGAGCGCGACCGTACGGGCGTTGAAGCGGTCGCCCGCGACACCGCCCAGCGGCAGCAGGAGCAGCTTGGGGACCATCGCGCAGCCCAGGACCAGGGCGAGTGCTGCGGTGGAGCCGGTGGTCAGGTAGACGGCCAGGGAGAGGGCGGTGGGGATGGCGGCGTCGCCGAGGAGGGAGAGGGAGCGTCCGATGAAGAGCAGGCGGAAGGCGCGCGTGCGCAAGGGATGCGGCATGCGGCACAAGCTATTTCGGTACCGAATTATTCGTCAACGAAATATTTGATACCGAAGCATCTTTGGCCGTCGGGCGTACGCTTTCCCCATGGAGCGACGCGACTGGACCGACGGACATGTGGAGCGCTGGAAGCCCGTTCTTCCCCACCTCGATCCCGATATCGAGGGCGCGGTGACCCGGATGAAGAAACTCTCCGTCCATCTGCGCCGGGTACGCGAACAGTCCCTGGCCGACTTCGAGCTGGACCGCCAGGAGTTCGAGACACTCCACAAGCTGGCCGGACGCGGCGGGAAGGCGGCCCCCTCCGAACTCGCCGCCGACCTCGACCTCGCGCCCGCCTCCGTCACCGGCCGGCTCGACGCGCTCGAACGGCGCGGTTTCGTCCGCCGTACGCCCTCCACCGCCGACCGCCGCCGGGTCGATGTGGAACTCACCGACGAGGGCCGCTCGACCTGGCTGGGCGCGATGGACGTCCTCGGCCACGAGGAGTACCGGCTGCTCGGCGTCCTCGACAAGGACGAACGCACGCTGCTCAACGACATGCTGCGGCGCATCATGGTGGTCGCCGAGGACCGGGGCGGCGCCGAGTGGGACTGAGGTGCGGGGCGCCGGGCGGTCAGCCGGCGTCGTCAGGGTCTCTGACGACGTGATCGGCCAGCTCCGTCCGGAGTTCGTCCAGATCCTGCGCCAGGATGCGGCCGAGAGTCTCGTTCCATTGCGCGGCCGCCTGCTCCACCGACGAACGGAAGCCGCGCCGCAGCGGCACGCCCGCGAGCAGCAGGGCGAACGCGGCGGGCAGTTTGATGCTGACCTCGCCGTCCGGGGTGACGCGGATCGTTTCGTTCCCGAACCGTTTCCCCGACTCGCCGTCGGCGGCAAGGAACCAGCGTTCCGCCTCCCAGCGCTCTCGCCACTGGTCTTCGGTCAGCCGGGCCTGGGTGAGGTGGTGGCGGGTGTTGAGGAGGCGTCTGCCGCCCCGCACGACCCGGACGCGTCCGGCCTGCCGGTCGGCGACAACGGCCGCATGCCGCGCCTCCAGTACAGCGAGACGGCGGGACTTATGGAACCACTCACCCTTGGAGCGGTAGCCACCGGCCGCCCGCTTCGTTCCCGGCGCGCCGATGGGGAGGGACAGGCGGTGCCGCAGCGTCCCGATCCCGGCTTCCAGCGTCTGGATGTGCGCCGCCTGGCAACGGCGCGCCAGCGCCCACTGATCGTGTGTGGCCTTGGTGATCGCACCGGCGATCCGCGATGACGACTGTCCGGTCAGGTCCCGCTTGCGGGACGCCCAGGTGTTCGCGCTGTGCTCCAGACCATCCGCACAGCGGGTCCTGAGGTCACGGGAAGCGAGCGCGCCCTGATGCTCACCGACCGCACGCAGGACTATCTCGTCCTGGGGTGTGAGGTGCTTGAGGCGGTCCCGGATCGCCACCCCGCACGGCCCGGGCGCCACGAAGGATGCCGCCAACTCCCGCACACCACCAACCACAACGCCCCCTCCCACAGACTGGACACCTGCCCAACGAGCAGCAGACGCCAAGGTCACCCATTCGACCCCAGAACTTCTGTTCCCACTCGGTGAACCCGCCGACAGGACTCACTCCTGCTCACTACAACGCACTTCAGCTCAGCAAACCGACAGCAGCTCACAACCCCTCCGGGCCCCGCACCCGCCCCTCGATCTCCAGCCACCTGGGGCGCTCGGGGCTGCGCAGCCGCAGGGCCATCCGTCCGGTGAACTCCGGTGACCGCACCAGCTGTTCCAGGGCGACGACACTGCCACGCCGCCACTCCCGTACCACCGTCGCCTCCAGCTCCTCGGTGTCGGAGCCGGAGGGCTCGTACCGGGCGCCGGGTCGCAGATGGCGTCCCTTGACCAGGCCCAGGCCGTACGGGGCCCGCCCGTCGGGCAGCACGATGTCCTGGCCCCGCTCCCGGGTGGACTCGACGAGGTCGCAGACCAGCCCGGCATACGCGTGGAGCCGGTCGCGGTCCAGCGCGGCGACCGTGACGGTGTGCTGGAGACGGGACATCTGCGCGGCCCGTCAGATGCTCATCGAGCGGGCCGTGTTGATCTGGGCCATCACCATCTGGAAGGTCTCCGGGCCCGTCGCCGGGATCAACGTCGAGTGGTGCCTGCCGCCGCTGGTCACCGAGACCTGGATGTAGCCGGTCGTCTCCTTCTCCTTCATCAGGAGGAAGAGCAGACCGACCAGGCAGAGCAGCGCGAAGACGATCGCGAGCACGATCGCGACCGTCGGGATCTTCTCCTCGGTGCGCGAGAGGTCCGTGGCCGTCCACACGGCGCCCTTGAGCGGCATCGTGCCGGCCGGTGTCACGATCTGGTCGTTCATGACGGCGATGTCGCCGAACGCCAGCATCGGCGCGCCCGCGCCGGGCGGCAGGCCCGGCTGCTGCGGGTAGCCGTAACCCTGCATGGTCGGCTGCCCCGCCTGCTCCTGGGGGTAGCCGTATCCGGGCGGGGCCGCCGGACCGGGCTGCTGCGGGTAGCCGTAGGCCCCGGCGCCCGGGCCGGCCTGCCCGGGCGCCGGGCCGTCCGCGACGGTGGGCGGATTGCCCGGCTGCTGGGGAGGCCCCCACTTGTATGAGTCGTCCGCGTACGGATTCGGATCGCTCAACGTTTCCCGCTCTCGGTCAAACCTGTGCGCCCCGGGCCTTGTCGCGCCGGGGGCGGCGAACCGGTGTCCGGTTCGGCATGACCGTACCGGTCAAGCCCCGGACGGCGCAGCAAAAGGCCCCGCTTCCCGCACGGGTCGTGCGGAAAACGGGGCCCCTGATGTGACAGGTGTGCCGGTGGCGGTCAGAAGCGGCGCGTGATCAGCGCCCGCTTGACCTCCTGGATCGCCTTGGTGACCTCGATGCCACGCGGGCAGGCGTCCGTGCAGTTGAAGGTGGTGCGGCAACGCCACACGCCGTCACGGTCGTTGAGGATCTCCAGACGCTGCTCGCCGCCCTCGTCGCGCGAGTCGAAGATGAAGCGGTGCGCGTTGACGATCGCCGCCGGGCCGAAGTACTGGCCGTCGTTCCAGAACACCGGGCACGAGGACGTGCACGCGGCGCACAGGATGCACTTGGTGGTGTCGTCGAAGCGCTCGCGGTCCTCGGCGGACTGCAGACGCTCACGGGTCGGCTCGTTCCCCTTGGTGATGAGGAAGGGCATGACATCGCGGTAGGCCTGGAAGAACGGGTCCATGTCGACCACGAGGTCCTTGAGGACCGTGAGGCCCTTGATGGCCTCGACCGTGATCGGCTTCTCCGGGCTCAGGTCCTTGATCAGCGTCTTGCAGGCGAGCCTGTTCTTGCCGTTGATCCGCATCGCATCGGAGCCGCAGATGCCGTGCGCGCAGGAGCGCCGGAAGGTCAGGGTGCCGTCCAGCTCCCACTTGATCTTGTGAAGGGCGTCGAGAACACGCTCCTTCGGGTCGATCGAGACCTGGAAGTCCTGCCACTGGACCTCGTCGGAGACCTCGGGGTTGAACCGGCGGATCCGGAAGGTGGCCGTGATGTACGGGGAGTCGGCGAAGCCCGCCTCGGCCTGGCCGGCCTTTTCCATCGTCGGGGTAGCCATCAGTACTTACGCTCCATCGGCTGGTAGCGGGTCTGGACGACCGGCTTGTAGTCGAGCCGGATCGACTCGGTGCCGTCGGCCGCGACCTCGCGGTACGCCATGGTGTGGCGCATGAAGTTGACGTCGTCGCGGTTCGGGTAGTCCTCGCGGTAGTGACCGCCGCGGGACTCCTTGCGGGCCAGCGCGGAGGTCGCCATGACCTCGGCCAGGTCGAGCAGGTTGCCCAGCTCGATGGCCTCCAGGAGGTCCGTGTTGAACCGCTTGCCCTTGTCCTGGATGGACACGTCGAGGTAGCGCCTGCGCAGCTCGGCGATCTTGTCGACGGCCGTCTTGATGGTCTGCTCGGTACGGAACACCATCACATTGGCGTCCATGCACTCCTGCAGCTCCAGACGGATCGTGGCGACCCGCTCGGTGCCCGTCGAGTTGCGCAGCCGTTCGACCTGCTCCTCGACCATCTGCGCCGGGTTCTCGGGAAGCTCGACGAAGTCGTTCTTCGCGGAGTACTCGGCGGCACCGATGCCCGAGCGGCGTCCGAAGACGTTGATGTCGAGCAGCGAGTTCGTGCCCAGCCGGTTGGCGCCGTGCACGGAGACGCACGCGACTTCACCGGCGGCGTACAGGCCCGGGACGACGGTGGTGTTGTCGGCCAGCACCTCGCCCTCGACGTTGGTCGGGATGCCGCCCATGGCGTAGTGCGCGGTCGGCTGGATCGGGATCGGGTCCGTGTAGGGCTCGATGCCGAGGTACGTACGCGCGAACTCGGTGATGTCCGGGAGCTTGGCGTCGAGCTGCTCCGGCGGCAGGTGCGTGAGGTCGAGGTAGACGTGGTCGCCCTCGGGACCGCAGCCGCGGCCCTCACGGATCTCCGTGTAGATGGAGCGGGACACGACGTCACGGGACGCGAGGTCCTTCATGACGGGCGCGTACTTCTCCATGAAGCGCTCGCCGTCCTTGTTGCGGAGGATGCCGCCCTCACCGCGGGCGCCCTCCGTCAGCAGGATGCCCATGCGCCAGATGCCCGTCGGGTGGAACTGGAAGAACTCCATGTCCTCCAGCGGCAGGCCGCGGCGCCAGGCGGCGGCCTGGCCGTCACCGGTCAGGGTGTGCGCGTTCGACGTCACCTTGAAGAACTTGCCGGTGCCGCCGGAGGCGAAGATGATCGCCTTCGCCTGGAAGACGTGGATCTCGCCGGTCGCCAGCTCGTACGCGACGACGCCGGCGGACTTCTTGACGCCGTCGACGTCCTGGAGCAGGAGGTCCAGGACGTAGAACTCGTTGAAGAACTCCACACCCTCCTTGACGCAGTTCTGGTACAGCGTCTGGAGGATCATGTGGCCGGTGCGGTCCGAGGCGTAGCAGGACCGGCGGACCGGGGCCTCGCCGTGGCTACGGGTGTGACCACCGAAGCGGCGCTGGTCGATACGGCCCTCGGGCGTGCGGTTGAACGGCAGGCCCATCTTCTCCAGGTCGAGGACGGCGTCGATGGCCTCCTTCGCCAGGATCTCGGCGGCGTCCTGGTCGACCAGGTAGTCGCCGCCCTTGATCGTGTCGAAGGTGTGCCACTCCCAGTTGTCCTCCTCCACGTTGGCGAGCGCGGCGGCCATGCCGCCCTGCGCGGCGCCCGTGTGGGAGCGGGTGGGGTAGAGCTTCGTGAGCACGGCGGTACGGCTGCGCTTCGTGGACTCGATGGCCGCGCGCATACCGGCGCCGCCGGCGCCGACGATGACGGTGTCGTACTTGTGGATCTGCATGATTTCCTCTGGTCCCTCTGGCCCGGCGCCTAGCGGATGTTCGGGTCGAAGGTGAAGATCACCAGCGTGCCCAGCAGGACGGTGAACACCGTGGCGGTGTACAGCAGCATCTTCAGCCAGAAGCGGGTGTTGTCCCGTTCGGCGTAGTCGTTGATGACCGTACGGAGGCCGTTGGCGCCGTGCAGCATGGCCAGCCACAGCATCGCCAGGTCCCAGAGCTGCCAGAACGGCGAGGCCCAGCGGCCCGCCACGAAGGCGAAGCCGATCTTGGAGACGCCGCCGTCCAGCACGAGCTGGATCAGCAGGTGGCCCAGGACCAGGACGACCAGGACGATGCCCGACAGGCGCATGAAGAGCCAGGCGTACATCTCGAAATTGGTGCGCGAACCCTTGGGTGTCTTGCCGGTCCGCGTGCGCGGCGGCTCGATGACCGGGGCCGGGTTCTCGACGTCGAAGAGGGTGACGCCCTCGACGGAGCCGATCGCGGCGGAGGACTCGGTGGACATTGGCCTCAGCTCCCGAAGACTGCGCGTACGGCGTGGCCGAGGACGGGGTACAGGGCCCCGACCATCAGCACGATCCAGATGCCCACGACGGACCAGAGCATCTGCTTCTGGTAGCGCGGGCCCTTGGCCCAGAAGTCCACGGCGACGATGCGAAGACCGTTCAGCGCGTGGAAGAGAATGGCGGCCACGAGGCCGTATTCGAGGAGCGCGACGATCGGCGTCTTGTACGTGGCCACGACATTGTCGTATGCCTCGGGGGAAACGCGGACGAGAGCGGTGTCCAGGACGTGTACGAACAGGAAGAAGAAAATGAGGACACCGGTGACTCGATGAGCCACCCAGGACCACATGCCTTCCCGGCCGCGGTACAGCGTTCCAGCCGGCACGGAAGAACCCTCCGGGAGCGGGGATTGGGGTCGGCCGGCTTGACTGTCGGTCTGACCCGGCCGGGTACGGTCCACCGGCCCCGGCCATCGTAGCGACGCTTTGTCGGTTCGTTCGCGCCGGGGCCCCTGGTGTGATCAAAGTGGCAATCAAACTGCCACGGACGGGCTACAGCAGACCGGTGAGCACCGCTGACCGGCCCCGTTCCGTTATGAACCCGATATCAGCTCGATAATGCGGCCCCGGGCGAGTCGCCGCATTTCCTCCGCGGTGACCACCCGCTCATGGTCGGGGTCGTGGCCCAGCCTGGCCCGGATTCCGGCGAGCACCTGGTCCGGCTGTTCGGCGGGCTCGAAGCCGTCCAGGCAGATCACGAAGACATGGCCGAAGCGGCACTCGTACGCGGCGTGCGCGGCCCGCAGCGCGAGATGGGCGGAGTGCGGCGCGGCGTGATGCAGTCCGGAGGAGACCTCGGCGGCGAGCGCCTCGGCGAGATCCGCCGGGGGCAGGTCGTAGCCCGCCTCGTCGGCGGCGGCCAGCAGTGCGTCGAGGTCCGGGTAGGGGCGGTGGGCGGCCAGCCGCGCGGCCCAGCGGCGGCTGCCGGAGCACTCCAGCAGAGCGGCCTCGGCTTCGGCGGCCGGCGCGGTGTTGAAGCGGTCGAGGCCCGGGTGGGCGACCGGGCTCTGCGCCGGTCCGGAAGTCTGGACGGGTACGGCCGTCCGGGTGGCCGGTTGCCTCAGTCGCTTCGGGAGGCCGGCGTGGGACTCGCTGGACCTGGACAGCGTGGGGCTCCTCGAATCAGCGGCATCGGTGAACCTGGAGTCAGAAGTGGAACGGGGCGGGTGAGTCCAGGCGGATGCAGGGTGAAGGGAGAGTTGCGGAAGGAAGGGAGAGTTGCGGAGTGAGAGAAGTGTTGCAGGGTGAAGGGAGAGACGAATGTGCCTCAAAGCTAACGAGGCCGGGCAACGGCCGTCCGTCGGATACGCGAACTTCACCCGGACGAGAGAGTTTCGGAACGTCCGAGGGGTCGTGAGCCAAGGAAAATGCAGCCCGGCCGGCTCCCTGTTTCTGGCTATTTCTCCTCCGCGTGCCTCTGCCCGACTTCCCCCCATATCGGAGGTTTCTGACCGATGTCGCCCTCACGCGGCACTCTCGTGGCCGGTGCGGTCCTCACCGTGGCGGCCGCCGCGACGATCGCCGTCGTCGTCTGGCCGGAAGGTTCCGGCAACGGACCCGCGGGGGAGTCGGGGTCCCGCACCCCCTCGGGCTCCTCTGCCGCCCCCTCGCCGACCCGGAGCTACCCGCTCTCCACCCCGCCCCGCACCATTCCCGCCGTACGCGAACACATCGCCGCCCGCGGCCCCGGCTGGCGGCCCGGCCCGGCCGCCGGGGTCGTCATCGCGCCCGGCAGCGGGACGCTCGCGGACGAGGGGCAGCTGCTCGCCCAGGAGCTGAAGATCCACTACCGGGGTGACGTCGCCGCCCGCCCGGGCGACGTGAAGCTGGCCCTCACCCCGGGCAAGGGCACCCCCGAGTCGTACACCCTCAGCACCCACGACGGACGGGTCACGATCAGCGGACCCGATCAGGCCGGCGTCTTCTACGGGACCCGCACCCTGAAACAGTCCGTGCGCGCCGACGGCGCCATGCCCGAGGGCGAGGTGCGCGACCGCCCCGACCGGCCGCAGCGCGGCCTCAACCTCGACATCGCGCGCAAGTACTACAGCGTCGCCTGGATCGAGGACCGGCTGCGCGAGATGGCCGACCTCAAGCTCAACCAGCTCGGCCTGCACTTCTCCGACGACCAGGCGTTCCGGATCCAGTCCGACACCCACCCCGAGGTGGTGTCGCCGCAGCACCTCACGAAGGCGCAGGTGCGGCAGATCCTCGGCCTCGCGGGCCGGCTGCACATCGAGGTCGTCCCCGAGCTCGACTCCCCCGGCCATCTGGGCGCGGTCCTGCGGGCCCACCCCGACCTCCAGCTGCGCAATGTGTCGGGTGTGCGCTCGCCCGGCTCGCTCGACATCTCCAACCCGGGGGCGGCGAAGCTCATCGACGAACTCCTCGGCGAGTTCACCGAGCTGTTCGGCGGCCGCTACTGGCATCTCGGCGCCGACGAATACCGCGCGCTGATGGCCCGGGACCCGGCCGCCTCGTACCCGCAGCTGCAACGCGCCGCCCAGCAGAAGTACGGACCGCGGGCCGGCATCAAGGACCTTGCCACCGGCTGGCTCAACGACCGTGCGGCGGTGGTGCGTCCGCACGGCAAGCAGCCCAAGGCGTGGAACGACGGCTTCTTCCGCGACGGAGTCGTCCACGCCGACAAGGACATCGAGGTCGAGTACTGGACGGGCAAGGAGTACGGTGCCCGGCCGCCGGAGGAGTATCTGCGCGAGGGGCGGCGCGTGGTGAACCTCAACGACGAGTTCCTCTATTACGTACTGGGCCAGCCCAACAACTTCGTCTACCCCACGGGCAAGCGGATCTACGAACAGTGGACCCCGCTCGTCCTGCGCGGCACCCGGCCCGTCCCGGCGGGCTACTCCGGCCAGATCCTCGGCGGCCGGTTCGCGGTCTGGGGCGACCTCCCGAACGCGCAGACCCCGGCGCAGGTGGCGCAGGGCATCCGGATGCCGCTGCGGGCGACCAGCCAGAAGCTGTGGGACCCGCGGAAGCCGGAGCTGAGCTGGGATCAGTTCCGGGCGCTGGCCGGGCGGATCGACGGGGTGGGCTGAGAGGGCCGGACCGGACCGCATTCCCCGTGGACAGGGGGGTGGGCAAAGGTTACGTTCGCATGCCGCGCGCACCGGGGAGGGGCGCGCGGTCCTTGCGTTTCGAGCTCAGAATCCTTGGGGGGTTCTACACCATGCCGTGCTCCACCTGTCGTCTCAGACCGCCGGTCACCGCGGACGGACACTGTCTTCTCTGCGCCGGACCGGCCGGTCCGGCGGCCCCGATGCCACCGGCCCCGGTCTTCGTCGCTCCGCAGCAGTACCTGCGCTCGTCGGCCGGGCTCGCGAAGGCGGTCGTCGTCCTGCTGATGGCGGTCGCCGTGGCGGATCTGCTCGCCATGGCCGCGGGGCTGAACATCCGCCGCGTGCTCGGGAACGGGCCGGAGAACGACTTCGCCACGTACGACGACGCGGAGGCGACCCTCGCGGACAATCTGTACGGGTCCGCCGGTGCGCTGCAGGGTGTCATGACCCTGGCCACCGGCATCGTCTTCATCCTCTGGTTCCGGCGCCTGCGGATGAACGCCGAGGTGTTCGACCCGAGCGTGCAGCCGATGTCGCCCGGCTGGTCGATCGGCGCCTGGTTCGTCCCGTTCGCCAACCTCGTCCTGCCGCGCCGGATCGCGGGCGGCATCTGGACCGCGAGCGCCCAGACCAACCCCGACGGCAGCTGGCGCACGGTCCCGGCCACCGCGATGAATCTGTGGTGGGGGGCGTGGGTCTGCTCGCTGGCCTTCTCCTGGGTCACGTCCCGGCAGTACATGAGGGCCGAGAAGACGCAGGAGATCATCGACGCGGCGGGGCTGGTGATGGCGTCCGACGCCCTCGACATCGTGGCCGCGGTTTTCGCGATCCTCTTCGTACGCAAGCTGACCCGGATGCAGGGGGAGCGGGCGGCCCTCGGCGTGTATCCGCTGGGCGCCCGGGGGTAGCGGGACGCGCCCGCCGAGCGACGCTGTTCGGCCTCCGCGGTGACGCTTTTGAGCCATTCGGCGCTGAACGCGGTAACTGGAAGCGCCCGCCCCCATGCACGCACGCGCGGGGACGCGGCCGACGGGAGACGCCGATGAGCCTGCTGGAACTGATCGCCGCCGCCGACGAACGGGGGCTCGCCGCGAGCGCGGTCGCCTGCCTCGACCGCTGCCTGCCACAGCCCGCCGAGGACTCCGACCCGGATCCGCTGCGCCCGCTCCGGGCCGGCTGCGCGGACGGGTCCGGATGGCCGGACCGCCTCGCGGACGTCCGTGCCGCACTGGAGGAGCTCCTCGAAGCCGCGGACGATACGTCGGCCCTGTCGCGCAAGCTGCTCGATGCCGCGCCCCGCGACTTCTCCGCCGTTCCGTTGCGGGCATGGGCCGACGCCTGTTCGCTTGCCGCGCTGGAGATCCACTGCCGGTTCGATGCCCAGGGCGGCGACGGCGAGGCCGATTCCGAGGACCGCACCGAGCTGCTGAACCGCTGCCGCGCCGAGGGTCCGGAAGGCGCCGGTCCGCTTCTCGCCGGTGAACTGCGCCGCCAGATCCAGATCCTGGAGACCCTCGCGGAGACCACGGGCACGGTGGGCAGCGGTGCCGCCCTGCGCCGGGTGCTCGACCTGTCGACCGAGGGCCGCCGGGTACTGCGCGCGGCGGTGTCGCGCCAGGCCCGCGGCCGGGCGTGACGCGAGACGCTCCGCGCAGGAGTCCGCACACGGAACGGCAGGAGCCCCTCGGGCCGGACTTACGCAGATCGTCGGCCGGGCGTGCCCTTGAGGGATGTGACGAACGACGTCCAGGCGGGGGCCGTGACCGTGAGGACCGGACCGTGGGTGAGCTTGGAGTCGCGGACGGGGACGATGCCCGCGAGGCCGTCCGCGACCTCCACGCAGTCCCCGCCGCTGCCGTTGCTGTAGCTGCTCTTGCGCCAGCGGGCGGCGCCGGGGAAGGCCTCGGCGACCTCCACGCAGTCCCCGCCGTCGCCGTTGCTGTAGCTGCTCTTGCGCCAGACAGCCGTGCTCAAGTCAATCCCGTTGCTTGCCATTTCGGTCATCCTCAGCCGTTTGCTCGATCAGGGCGAGGGACGCCTCCGGCGGCAGTGCGGCGGCCCTGAGCCGATCGTATGCCTTGCGGTACTGCTTCACGAGGGCCGGATCGTCGATGGTGTCACCGCTGTACTGAGCCTCCGTGTAGACCAGGGGCGGGGCGTCCGGGAAGGTCATGATCTTGGCCGTGCCCAGCATGAGGGGATGCGGCCCGCAGTTCCACGGAAGGATCTGGGGAACGATCCGGCGGCGCGTTGCCAGCGCCACGATGCGCTCCAGCTGTTCGGCCGCCCGAGCCGGTGGCAGCATCGGCTGGCGCAGCAGCGACTCGGGCAGGATCGCCCAGTATTCCGGGGTCTTGTGGTCGTCCTCGAACAGACTGGCGCGTGCCATCCGGGCGGTGACCTTCTCCTCCACCTCGTCGTCGGGCGCCAGCGGGTGCGCCGCCCGGACCACCGAACGCGCGTACGCATCCGTCTGCAGCAGGCCGGGAATCAGAGTCGGGCACCACTCCTCGATGGTCTCCGCGTGCTTCTCCGCCTCCAGCACGCGCTCGAAGTAGCTGGCGTGGCCGCGCCTCTTCGCCTTTCGTACGTCCTCGCAGCGGCGCTGGAAGAAACCGTCGGTACCCAGCGTCCGGTCCACGTGCTCGGCCAGTTCGGCCGGCATGCGGCGCTGTCCGCGTTCGATCTCGCTGAGGTGGCTGGGGCCGTAGAAGCTGCCCTCCACCAGCTGTTGGAGGGTCAGTCCGGCCTCCTCCCGTTTCCAGCGCAACTCCTTGCCGTAGAAGGTGGGGACGCTTGCCGACCCGTCGATGTCCTTGCGCTGTCCCATCGTTCACCGCCTTTGGTGTCGTTGCCGCCCGTTTCGCAGCGTGTCCGCCCGAGCCCCGGGGATTCCCGCGCCGATGCCAACACCCGAGGGCATACGCGCAGTTCACGGCCGGGAGCCGGACGCTCTTTCACGGTAGGCCGCGGCGCGTCAGAGTGTGAGCGATTCGTCACAGAGCGCACTGGAAGGTGTGACACCCCCATGAACGACCACCCCCACGACGGCACGGGTGCGGATGCCGATATGCAGGACTGCGTGAACGACCTGCGGGCCGGGCTCGCCGCCCACGGCGTCACGCTGCCCTCCCTCGGAATCGACCTGCCGACCTTCGCCGCCCGCTACCGCACTTTGCCGCTCGTCACGTTGGGCAACTGCAACCTGCCCACCGCACGCGCTCTGGTCGCCGCGCTGCGCAAGGGAGTCGCGTGATGCGACAACCGCTGATCCTGGAGCTTCTCGCCACCCCCGAGGTCGTGCCCGAGGTGCGTAGCGCCCTGCGCGCGTACCTGGACGGCCCCTGTGGCGACCTTGAGTTGTGTGCCACCGAGCTGATCACCAACGTCATCCGCCACCTGGGCGAGGGTGTCCCCGTAACGGTCCGCGCCTCCTGCGAGCAGGGCCGTACGCGCTTGGAGGTCACCGCCCCCGACCCCCGGGCCCTGCCTGTCCTGTGCAGGGCGACCGGTGACGACGAAACCGGCCGCGGCCTCGCCCTGCTCGATGCACTGGCTCTGCGCTGGGGCGTGGAGCAGGGCCCCGGCACCAAGACAGTGTGGTGCGAGCTGCCGGGCGGCGACCGCACGTCCCCTGGTGAGCCCTCCGCGGTCATTCGGGCCGATTTGGAAGGGATGTCCGTGGGCGTGATCGCGAGGTGAATGCTGCTGTACAGTCCGCCCGCCGTGCAGGCTCGGTGGTCGTGACTAAGGAATGGGTACGTGCGAATTCGTTTCAGGTGTGCTGTGTTGCTCCTCCCCCTGTCGCTCTCGCTCGCCGCTTGCGGCACTGAGGACGCGCAGTCGGAGGCGGCCGTGTCGAAGAGCCCGGAGACGAAGGAGTCGCCGAAGCCCTCCGCCGCTCCCGTGCCCGAGTCGCCGGAGGACTTCCTCGACCTCGCCGAGAAGGCGATGGCGGAGGAAAGCGCGTGGACGTTCTCCGTGAAGGGGCAGGAAGGGCTGACGTTGCAGGGCCGGAAGAGCGCTGCGTCCTACCGGGCCGCGGTCCGGCGTGGCATGGCGCCGGAGGCGCTGCACTCGCAGGGCGTCAGCACCAGCAGCAAGGGGGCCAAGGAGAACGAGGAGATCTACGTCGTCGACGGCACGGCGTACCTCAAGCAAGGGGGCGCACCGTGGAAGGACGCGCCCGCTTCCGATGCCGAGATGCGGAACAAGGTCGAGGACCCGGTCGCGGCCATCGAGGAGTTCCGGGCGTACGCGCGGGCCGCCACCGGCGACGAGGTGAAGCTGACCGCGGTGGACGGCACGGTCGAACTCCGCGTCGGCAGCGACAAGCAGAAGCTGACAGCCGTCCGGGACCGTGCGTGGGTGAAGAAGGCGATGCGGGAGTTCGACCCCACTGCCGAGCGGCTCCGCACGGCCGGCATCCCGGTGAGCGACGCGCAGCTCACCTTGTCCGGCCTGGAGGAGGTGTTGGTCCTGGACGCGACGACGTACCGCATCAAGAGCCACCGCTTCGAGTTCGGCTTTCTGATCCCTTACGGCGGACAGGACATCACTTTCGAGCAGGACGTACAGCAGGAGAACCAGGGCACGTTCAACGGGAAGATCGAGCTTCCCGCCGGCGTGCGCTGACCTGGTCCGCAGTTTCGGCAGCCGGAGGCCGGCTCTCCGCGCCGCCCCACTTGGTTTCGGCGACTGTCACTCGCCGATGCGGCGCACCGGCTGGCCCGTGACACGGGCAATCGCCTCGAAGTCAGCATCCTGGTGGAGGACTGCGAACTTGTGATGTCGGGCAGGGACGGCGACGAGTAGGTCAACGGGGCTGGCGCACTGATGCCACCCCCTGTCCGCGAGGCGTTGCCGCAGGGGACGGGGCGCGAATACCGCCGAACAGGGCCGGCATCGCCCCGTGCCGCAGGACGTCCAGGTCGTCGATGCTGTCCACACCCGCGACCATCCCGGCCACGATGTGGTGACCTTGGCACCCGCCGCAGCCCCCGCACCGTTCCTTGCTCCGGTCAGCTTCACCTTCGCAGCCACCAGTCGCGGCAGGCCGCACCGCTTGGCCAGCCGCATCACCGGGACCAGCCCGGCCTGCGCGATCAGATTCGAGTCATCGAACACAGCAGAGACCGCTGCCGGAGTGTGGGTAGCTTGCATCTACGAGGTGCCTTGCTGATTGCGCCTGACCGGACGGATCAGTCAGGAAACTAGCGTCCGAGAAGTTCGAGCGCGGCCCGGACAGAGTCCAGAAGCGGCTGGCCGATCGTCCCGACGGTGGCGGCAATGGCAGCGAGGGCCATCAGCGACCGGCGCCGGGTCGCCGGCTCGGCGGACGGGCCGGCCGCGAGGACGGGCAGCGCGTTGTCGATGGACGCCTGGTCCTCCTCGGGCACCTCGCCGCGCAGCGCCCGCGCCAGCTCGACGACGGCCCGCAGCGTGTCCTCCAGAGTGGGCTGCGGGGCGTGATGGTTGTGGACGATGCCTGTGTGGCCGTCGCCGCCATTGATGACGACCTCGTCTCCGAAGTGGTAGTTCCCGCCCGTCACTTCGACACCCCCGTGTGACCGATACCGCCGTAGATGTTCACCGAGTCGCCGAAATGGTAGTTGCCGTAGTTGGTGATCGCCAGCGATGTCACCGAGGCGTGGAACTCCGCGTCCGGCCGGTCGATCGCCTCGGCGATCGAGTACACGAGCCCGTTCAGGTACTCGAGTTTTCCCGTCACCAGGGCCGTGGACCGGCCGTTCGTCTCGACGGCGAGGACGGGGTGGCTCGCGGCGAAGACCACGCCAACCATCTCGGCGAAGAAGTAGATGAGCATGCCCACGACGACCACCAGGAAGAACTGGAACACGCCTTCGAGGTCGGAGGAGGATCCGTATCCGTACGACCCTCCCGACGAATCGGAGAGCCACATCAGGAGAAAGAGCAGGAGCAGGGTGAACCCGCCTCGCCTCAGGAACCGCGTGAACGCCTCTCCGCGACGCGGCGTCAGCTCGAAGGTGTAGACGCGGACGATATTCTCCAGCGGGTAGGCGGCCCCGTGCACCCAGAGTAGCCGCTTGCTGATGACAAGGCCGTCGCGTGGCGGGACACCCGGCGCGACACGGGGCGACGGCGCGTGCGTCGGCTTTGGTGGTGGCGCTTCGGACGCTCCCATGCTTCCCCCTGAGATGGAACGGCTGTGGCGTGGCACTCATTACGTACCCGAACCACGTACCCCACAAGGAGAGTTCAGGTCTTCCGAGAGGCGAATTCGGCCACCGCGAGAGTGTAGGCGTGGACCAGGGGACGGGGAGCGTCCACGCGCCAGGCGTGGGCGAAGCGTCTACTGCGACGGGCTCCTCGGACGTCCGGCACCGGGGAAGCCGAAGAGCGTCCAGGACAACCAGGACGCGAAGGAGAAGGTGGAGAAGGCCGTGCCTGAGGAGAAGCAGGGCCGGCCGGTGCCGTCGAAAGGGAGCGGGACCGGGACCGGGAGCGGCGGAATGGACAGGGCCGCTGTCGGCTGAATCGCCGACCGGTCCGTCACTGGGGCGGATGGGCGTCGCACCCGACTCTCGAGCTGGTCGACGGGGGAACGGCGCTGGTCGGGATCCCGGACCGGCCGAACAGACGAGGACGACCGGCCGGACAGAGAGAGTTGAGGGGGAACGAGGACGACCGGGGCCGCCACCCCCCACAGGAGAGGCCCCGGTCGTCTTCCGCGGGGCCGTAGGACGACCCCGTACTCCTCTCAGCGCCGTCGCTGCGTTTTCTGTCACACCGCACCGTGCCGGGAGAACGTTGCAGCTTGTACAAGCCATGGACGCGAACCCCGCGAAGGACGTAGCGTGCTGAGTCGCGCAGGGTGGCGCGGCAGTGATGACCAGCTGCGATTCAGGACAGCAGGGCGGGTTGAGGGAGTGCTGGGGGACGACGCGGAGCTCACTGCCGCGGTGCTCGCGGCGCAGGACGGGGACGAAGACGCCTTCCGTACTGTGTACCGCGCGGTGCAGCCGCGGCTGCTGGGCTATATACGGACGTTGGTGGGGGAGCCGGACGCCGAGGACGTGGCGTCCGAGTCGTGGCTGCAGATAGCGCGAGACCTCGGCCGGTTCAGCGGCGACGCCGACCGCTTCCGTGGCTGGGCGGCGCGGATAGCCCGTAACCGTGCCCTGGACCATCTGCGCATGCGCGGCAGGCGCCCCGCGATCGGCGGCGACGAGTCGGAGCTGTCGGACAGGCCCGCCGAATCCGACACCGCCGACGAGGCGATGGAGGCCCTGGCCACCGGCCGCACGATGTCGCTCATCGCCCAACTGCCGCAGGACCAGGCCGAGGCCGTGGTGCTGCGGGTGGTCGTCGGCCTGGACGCGAAGAGCGCGGCGCAGACGCTGGGCAAACGGCCGGGAGCGGTACGCACCGCGGCGCACCGGGGACTGAAGCGGCTGGCGGAGCTGCTGCGCACCGAAAACGCCGGAGGCACCGAAATCGCCGAAATCGCCGGAAGTGCCGGAAGCGCGGACAGCTCAGGCGGTTCGGGTGGTGCGGGCGGTTCGGGCGACGCTGGTGGTGCTCCCGGCGACAGGGGCGGTGCGGACGGCGCGGTCCCCGACGGCGGCGCGGGCGTCGCCGTGGACCGGGCTCCCGCGGGCGATCCGGCGGGTCCGGCCGCCCCTCGCGAGAGCGCGGCAGGTCGGACGGCGGATCTCGGCGCCGTACCCGCTCAGCGCCTCTCCCGCAGCGGTCCGGCGGCGCCGGCCGGTGTGACGCATTCGCGTCTGTCGACGCAGAAGGACATGTGATGGCCGACGAGCACTGCGAATGGCTTGACAAGGACGCGGCGGAGAAATTGCTCCGCGGCGAACCGGTCGACCCCGTTGGCGGCCACTCGTGTACGGAAGCGGAGATGCTCGCGGCAGCACTGGACGCCGCGGCACGGGCCGCCCGCCCGGCCACCGGCGAACTGCCGGGCGAAGCCGCCGCGCTGGCCGCCTTCCGCACCGCCACGCACTCCGCGCGCGCGAGGACACAGGCGGCGAACCCGCAGGCGAAGGAGTACGCCGAACAGCCGGTCCAGCAAGCGGTCCAGCAACCGGTCGAGCAGCCCGTGGGGCCGCCGCCGACCGGCGTACTCGGCCCGGTGCACATCCGGCCCGTCTCCGGCGGGACCGCGCCGGACACCTCGGCTGCGGGCCCTCGCCGTACCCGCCCGCTGCGCTGGAGCCGGCCCATCCGCTTCGGGCTGGCCGCCTCCTTCGCGGGCTGCGCGATCGGCGGAATGGCCGTGGCCGCGGGCACCGGGATGCTCCCCGGACCGTTCGGCGGGCACGCCCCCGCACCGGCCACGTCCGTCTCGGTCGCGGCGACGCCCGACGCGCTCGGCTCGGGGTCCGGCACCGACGCGAGCCCGTCGCCGCCCGTCTCCCCGGAGACCAAACCCTCCGTGCCCCCGCCGAGCTCCTCCGCCCCCATGGACGGCCGGGACAGCGGAGCAACGGGCAAGGGAGACAAGGGCGGGAGCGGCGAGGGCAACCGGAAGTCCGACGGCGCCGGGAGCGGGTCCTCGACCGGCACCGAGAGCGGCCAGACACCCAAGGGCTCCGGAGCCGACGCCTCCGGCGAGTGGTACGCCAAGACGCTCAAGGCCTGCCGCGACTACCGCAACGGCAAGCTGGACGCCGACAGCCGGCGGAAGCTCGAAGCGCTGGCGCAGGGCGCCCGCAATCTGGACCGGTTCTGCGACCGGGTGGCCGCCAGAGCCGCGAAGGGCCAGAACGGCCGGAACGGCCGGAACGGCCAGGGCAGTCAGGGCAGTCAGGGCGGCGACAACAGCAGCGATGACGACCAGGGCGAGGACGGCGATTCGAACGGGGACGGGGCCGGGGCCGAGAGCTCCCGCGCGCTCCCGCGGATCTGGTTCACCTCCACTCCGTCGCCGTCACCTTCTCCGTCGGCCTCGAATCGGGCCTCGAATCCCGTCTCTGATCCGGTCCCGAAATCGGCCTCGGCCGTCCCGTCGGCGGTGGCCCGGGCGGTCGGCGCGGCCACGCGCCAACTCCGCTGAGAGCCGGACGCGCCAGTCCCTTGCACGCCGCCACCGGGTGCGACGTGCGGGTGCGACGTGCGGGGGCGACATCCGGGTGTGACATCCGGGTGTGACATTTTTCGAGGCTCTGTCGCAGTACTGAGTGAGCCGACTGGTCATCGGCAGCGCTCAGAGCCGGGGTTCCCCCCGTACCTGCGGCTCAGCGCAATGGCGCGGGCGGGACACGTTCCCCCGGTCCCGTCCGCGCCCCTTTTTCCTCCGGCCGGGCCCCCGCCCTACCCGTAGACGACGACCTTGTCGCCCGTCCTCACCTGGGCGAAGAGCGCGGCGACCTTTCCCTCGTCCCGGACGTTGACGCAGCCGTGCGAGGCGCCGCTGTAGCCGCGGGCAGCGAAGTCCGCCGAGTAGTGCACCGCCTGGCCGCCGCTGAAGAACATCGCGTACGGCATGGCCGTGTGATAGATCGTCGACACGTGGTGCCGTGACTTCCAGTAGACGGAGAAGGTGCCCTCGCGGGTCGGCGTGTACTGAGAGCCGAAGCGGACGTCCATCGACGAGACGACGCGGCCGTCGATCATCCATGACAGCGTCCGGCTGTTCTTGCTGATGCAGAGCACCCGGCCCGTCATGCAGCGCTTGTCCGGCTTGGCGACGGGCACGGTGGTCGGCGGGTTCAGCTCGGCGGCCGTCGGCTCGTGCGTCATGCCGAGCAGCTTCTGCCAGGTGAGGGTGTCCGTCCTGCCCGTGGTGGAGAGGCCGCGCTTGCCCTGGAAGGACCGGACCGCGGCGGCCGTGAGGGTGCCGTAGTAGCCGGTGGGGGAGCGGTCGAAGTGGCCGATCTGCCGCAGCCGGGCCTGCAGTTCCCGTACCTGCTTGCCCTGGGCGCCGCTCGTCATCAGCGTCGTGCCCTGCGGGTCCGGCTTCGGTGCGGGCGTGGCGGGGGGCTCCGAGGACGGCGACGGCGACGACGCGTCCGGCGAGGGCGACCGGCCGGCGGGCTTGGCGTCGTCGGCCGCCGTGGTCCGGGGCGGTGCCGACGGCTCGCCGTCGACGGGCTGCGCCTTGCAGCCGGCGGTCGCGGCGGCCATGACGAGCACGGCGAGCGCCGCCGTGGCCGCGTGACGCGCCCCGCCCCGCGCCCCGCCCCGTACCTTGCCCGCCGCCCCGCCAGGCTTCCTGCCCGGTGCCCTGCCCCGTGCCCTGCCCCGTGACGCGCTTCCGCTGATGCTGCGTACCATCTCGGCCCCCTGCTTCTCCGGGTTTCTCCGGTGTCCCATTGGACGGATTCCCGCTCTGCCCGGTTGCCAAAGCCCGCGCATGATGGTGGAGAGCGGCGGCGCGGACCGCCGGGAAGGGCTGTGAGCAAGGTCCCAGCCGGTGACTCTCCACCGGTCTCGTGACCGCCGCTACAGTCCGTCACGAGAATCCTCGGTTACCAGTAAGTAGCTTTACGAGCAGCTTCAGCGGGAGGCACAGCAGATGACGCGTGAGTCGGAGTCGGGACTGCCCATCGAGCCGGTGTACGGGCCGGACGCACTCGACGGGTGGCACCCCGACGACAAGCTGGGAGAGCCGGGTGCCTACCCCTTCACGCGCGGCGTCTACCCGACGATGTACACCGGCCGGCCGTGGACGATGCGCCAGTACGCGGGGTTCGGTACGGCCACGGAATCCAACGCCCGCTACAAGCAGCTCATCGCCAACGGCACCATGGGCCTCTCCGTCGCCTTCGACCTCCCCACCCAGATGGGCCACGACTCCGACGCGGCGATCGCGTCCGGCGAGGTCGGCAAGGTCGGGGTCGCGATCGACTCGATCGACGACATGCGGGTCCTGTTCGACGGGATTCCGCTGGACAAGGTCTCCACGTCCATGACGATCAACGCGCCCGCCGCCCTTCTCCTCCTCCTCTACCAGCTGGTCGGCGAGGAGCAGGGTGTCCCGGCCCAGAAGCTCACCGGCACCATCCAGAACGATGTGCTCAAGGAGTACATCGCGCGCGGCACGTACATCTTTCCGCCCAAGCCCTCACTCCGGCTGATCGCCGACATCTTCAAGTACTGCCGGGCCGAGATCCCGAAGTGGAACACCATCTCGATCTCCGGGTACCACATGGCGGAGGCCGGTGCCTCGCCCGCGCAGGAGATCGCGTTCACCCTCGCCGACGGCATCGAGTACGTCCGTACCGCCGTCGCTGCGGGCATGGACGTCGACGACTTCGCCCCCCGTCTCTCCTTCTTCTTCGTCTCCCGCACGACGATCCTCGAAGAGGTCGCCAAGTTCCGTGCCGCGCGCCGGATCTGGGCGCGGGTGATGAAGGAGGAGTTCGGCGCGAAGAACCCCAAGTCGATGATGCTGCGCTTCCACACCCAGACCGCGGGCGTCCAGCTCACCGCCCAGCAGCCCGAGGTGAACCTGGTGCGCGTCGCCGTCCAGGGCCTGGCCGCAGTCCTAGGCGGTACGCAGTCGCTGCACACCAACTCCTTCGACGAGGCGATCGCCCTCCCGACCGACAAGTCCGCCCGCCTCGCGCTCCGTACCCAGCAGGTCCTGGCGTACGAGACGGACGTCACCGCGACGGTCGACCCGTTCGCGGGTTCGTACGTCGTCGAGAAGATGACCGACGAGGTCGAGGCCGCCGCCCTGGAGCTGATGCTCAAGGTCGAGGACATGGGCGGCGCGGTCGACGCGATCGAGCGCGGCTTCCAGAAGAACGAGATCGAGCGCAGCGCCTACCGCATCGCCCTGGAGACCGACAGCGCGGAGCGTGTGGTGGTCGGCGTCAACCGCTTCCAGCTCGACGAGGAGGAGCCGTACGAGCCCCTGCGCGTCGACCCCGCGATCGAGGCCCAGCAGGCGGCCCGCCTGGCGAAGCTTCGCGCCGAACGCGACCAGGGCGCGGTGGACACGGCGCTGGCACAGCTGCGGAAGGCCGCCGAGGGCACGGACAACGTCCTGTACCCGATGAAGGAAGCGCTCAGGGCGCGGGCGACGGTGGGCGAGGTGTGCAACGCGCTGCGCGGGGTGTGGGGGACGTATGAGCCGTCGGACGCGTCCTGAGGGGGTGTCCACCCGCGGGGATGATCCCTCGCTGAATCTCCACGGCCACGGTCAAGCTCATGAACAGTGGTCCCCGAAAGGAGGATGCCGTGGCCGTCATACAGCACGAGGAGCAGGTGCACGTGCAGGAACAGCCGGAGCTGACGCTCGGCGAGGCAGCCGACCAGCTCGCACGCTCGCTGCCTGGGCATCGCGTGGAGATTCTCCAGGGGAGGCTCACTGCGACACCACCGGCGGACGTATCGCCGAGATGAAGCTCTCCGCGGACCGTCTCCTCGACGGCGACGAGGACTGACCTCGGTTCTCACCGAACCCCCCGAACGGAGTGTCGTACCCGCGTGCGACACTCCGTTTCATGCTGGGTGTCACGGACCTTCCGACCTATCTCGCCGGCCTGGTGCTGATCGTTCTGCTGCCGGGGCCGAATTCGCTGTACGTGCTGTCCGTCGCCGCCCGGCGCGGAGTGCGGACCGGCTATGTGGCCGCGGCCGGGGTGTGGACCGGGGACACCGTGCTGATGACGTTGTCCGCGTTGGGGGCCTCGTCCCTGCTGCGGACGACTCCGGTGCTCTTCGCCGTCGTCAAGTTCGCGGGTGCGGGCTATCTGACGTGGCTGGCGATCGGCATGCTGCGGTCCGCGGTGGCCATGTGGCGTGAGCGGCACCGGCGGGTGGCCGAGCTGACCGAGGAGAGCGCCGGGCCCGAGGCCGCCGCCGCGATGGAGCGGCCGTACCGGCGGGCGCTGGTGGTCAGCCTCTTCAACCCGAAGGCGATCCTGTTCCTGATCTCGTTCTTCGTGCAGTTCGTCGACCCCGGCTACGCCTACCCGGCGCTCTCGTTCCTGGTGCTGGGCACCCTGCTGCAGATCGCCAGCTTCCTCTATCTTTCGATGCTGATATTCGGCGGCACCCGGCTGTCCGCCGCGTTCCGCCGCCGCAGGCGGCTGTCGGCGGGGGCCACCTCGGCGGCCGGTCTGCTGTTCCTGGGGTTCGCGGCGAAGCTCTCGTTCAGCAGCGTGTGAGCGCGGTGCGCCGACCGGGGCTATCCGGCACGAGTGGGACCTGCGGACCCAGATCAACGCCATGCACCGGCACTGGGTGCTCCCCTCGGGCGGCGAGGCCCAGGACGAGATCCGCAGGCGTGTCCTGTTCCTGACGGCAGTAGTGACGCGGCGCCCCCGCCGGCACGGCCACTCCGTCGTGTCCCGCTCACGCCCCCATGCGCAATGCCGCGCGCAACCGGGCGCTCTGGGCGGTCATGGCTCGTTTCAGGCGAGGGCCGACCGGCTTCTCCACGTACCGGTGGATCAGCCAGGCGAGGATCAGCAGCGAGCCGACCGCGCCGAGCAGTGTCGGGACCGGGGGCAGGCCCCAGCCGCGGTGCAGGATCCGGATGGCGAACCAGCCGAGATGTTCGTGCACCAGGTAGAACGGGTAGGTCAGGGCGCCGGCGACCGTCAGCCAGCGCCAGTTCGCCCAGCGCAGCCACCCCAGCGCCACCGCGGCGACCGAGAGGAACGCGGCGGCGACGATCAGCTGGATCACGTACGGGGAGCGGTGGAAGTCGCCGTCCATGCCCGGGTGCCAGAGCGCGGTGACGGAGTAGCGCTGGCCGAGGAGGAAGCTCATCACGACGATTCCCCACAGCAGCAGGTCGCTGCCGTACCGGTGGATCAGGTACAGAGCCAGGCCGCCGATGAAGAACGGCGCGTGGTCGCGCATGACCAGTTCGTCCGTCAGCGGGGTCTGGGCGACCCGGGCGAGCACCCCCGCGAACGTCCACAGACAGCAGAAGGTCACCACCCTGCGGTAGGTGACACCACGCCGGACGACGAAGAGCGCGAACAACACGTAGAAGCGCAGCTCCACCCAGAGCGTCCAGCACACGCCCAGCACCCGGTCCGCGCCCATGGGCTGCTGCAGCATCGTCAGGTTGAGCAGCAGTTCGTCCGAGCGCAGTGGCTTCACGACGACCGGCAGGACGCACGCGGCCGCCGTCACGAGGATGATCGCGGCCCAGTACGCCGGGTAGAGGCGGGCGACCCTGGACCGGAAGAAGTCGCCCAGCGAGCGCCCCCAGCTGCTCATGCAGATGACGAAGCCGCTGATGACGAAGAAGAACTGCACCCCGAGACAGCCGTAGACGGCCGCCTGGGAGAGGGTCGGGAACATCTGGCCCGGCGACTGCCCCCAGGACTGAGCGACCGGGCCGTCCTTCCCCGCGAAGTGGTACAGGCAGACCATGAGGGCGGCCAGAATGCGCAGTCCGTCCAGGGCCCGCATCCGGCCTGCGCCCGCGCCGGAGCGCGGATCGCGCAGGACGGGGGGTGCGGACGGGGCGGGTATCACGGCAGCCGCAGCGGACCGGGTTGTCGTGGGCGCTTCGGCCACGGTGATGCTCCTCTCCCGGAACGGACCGGGACGTGTGGAATCTGGAACCGGCCGCCCCGGGCCGCTCGCGCGGCCGGCCGGGCCTGCTGCCGCGCCGGGGACGGCCGGAGGATCCGCCGTCATCGCGGCGGCGGAGCACGGACGGCCCGCCGGCCACCTCGTCGGACGGCAGGGCGGGTCAGCCCGCCGCCGCCCGCTTCAGGGTGCGGGCCTTGCGGGCGATCCGGCGCACCGTCGCGTTGCGCGGGATGAACGCGAGCTGTGCGGGTACGGCTCCGGGCAGCCCCAGAGCGGTCAGCCGACGCCGTTTGAAGTAGCGCCGGAGGTTGTCGCGGTGCCCGGTGAGATACCGCTCGGCCTCAGGGCGCAGTGCGACCTGGATCTGCGGTTGCATGGCGTAGCCGACCGCCCTGACCAGGCCGGTCGGCTCGCCCCGGACCTCTTCGGCGGAGGGCAGCGACCAGCCGGTGACCGCGGACGGGTCCTCCAGGTCGGGCAGGAGTGCGTCGACGATCGTCAGCGGGATGCGGTTGCTGTTCTGGTACGGGGCGAGCCGTTCCAGCAGGGAGCCGGTGCCGACGCGGGCGACCGGGAGCCCGTAGAACGAGGCGGCGGTCAGCAGCGCGGTGGAGAAGCAGCCGACGACCAGGGCGGGGCGCATGGTTTCGAACAGCGTCTCGGCGAGGACGGGGCTGTCGAGAACGGTGAGATCCGCGCCGAGCCGTTCCGCCTCCTGCTCCAGCGACCGCGCCCAGTGGGCGGGTGCGCTGGGGTGCGGCTTGAAGACGACCCGGGTGTGGCCGAGAGCGACGGCGCCGCGCAGCATCCGCGCGTGCAGGTCCTCCTCCTGCTGGGGCGTGAGAATGCCCAGCGTGGAGAGGTACTGACCGAGCAGCAGGGCCGGGGCGGGGCCGCCGTCGGGGCCGGGGACGTCCGCCGATCCGGCGAGCTCGTCCAGCACCTTCAGGAAGACATCGGTCGGTACGATCTCCGGCTCGACGCCGAACTCGGTGAGCAGCAGCGGCCGCAGGCCCGGCACCAGGTCCAGGTGGAGCAGCCGGCGGATGCGGGTGCTGATCAGCTGGTCGAGCTTGCTGCGGGTCGGCCCGTAGCTCATCAGCCCGTCGGCGTAGATGTGCACCGGGCTGTCGCCGAAGATCACCGCGAGGGCCTGGGAGGGGTTGGCCTGGATGGACTCGCAGGCGATCTCGACCGGTTCGTCGCCGAGGTTCCATGCCCGGCGTACAGCCCGCTCCCACAGCGAGGCGTCCTGTTGCCGGGGCGACCAACCCGCCGGGTGGAACGGCCGGATGAAGTCGTTCCAGGAATGCACCGTGTCGAATTCGGACTCCAGTTTCTCGAATCCGGGCCTGCGATGGAGCGGTGTGCCCAGTTCGGGAGAGGGCGAGGTGTCGCTCACGACGAGGATGCGCCGGTGCTCCGAGCGCGGACCGAACTGGCCCGCGCGCAATGCCGCGACGAGTGTGGCGGCGGCGTACTGCGTGCACGCGGAGAAGATCTGGGTGGTGGACCGGCCGACCGGCGCGGTGTACATGCCGGACATCAGGCCGCGACCTCCCGGGAAACGGAACGACGGCGTACTCGGCGCAGCTGGTCCGCACGGCGGTCGCCCAGCGAATTCAGCGTATCGGCGAGAATGTCCTGGGGCATGCGCCGCAGAGAAGCCGCACTCATGGAGCGCAATTTCCGTGCCACTGCTGGTTCGAACCTTTCGATGGATTCCAAGTGGTGCGCCATGACCGCGCAATAGGTGCGCACCGCCTTCGGCAGCAGCCGGTCCGCCTCCGGATCCCGCGCCGTCTCTTCGAGGACCTGGTCGAAGGCCCGGATGAAGTCGAGCTGGCGCACGTCGCCGATCTGGGTGAGCGACGACGCCACCCCGCGCCGGTAGAAGACCCCCGGCAGGCCGACCACCGCGAACGATTCGGCCTCGCGGTGCAGGCGCCATATCCAGGGCCGGTCCTCGGCCGTGCGCAGCCCGTCCCGGAATCGGAGCAGCCCCGACTCCACGAGCCTGCGGTGATACGCACCGGCCCAGGCGTAGGCATAGTCCACGGGCGTAGACCGGTCGGACGGCAGGATTACGTCGCGCGGCCGCATGACGGTGTTGCGCAGACCGTGCGGGACCCGATGGACGGTGCGCGTCCGGTCCGTGAACTGCACATGGTCCGTACGGACGAAGTCGCACCCCAGATCCGTGATGGCGGCCAGCAGCCGCTCGTAGTGGCCGGGAACGACCCAGTCGTCGCCGTCGAGAAAGGTGAGGTACTCGCCGCGCGCCGCATCGATTCCCGTGTTGCGTGCGGTGGCCAGGCCCCCGTTCTTCTCGTGTCCGACCAGGACGGCACCGGGGATCTCGCGCTCGGCGCGCTGGAGGATCTCCAGAGTTCCGTCGGTCGAACAGTCGTCGACGAAGATGAATTCGAAATCATTTCGGGCATTGGCCCGCAGACTTCGCAAGGTATCGGGGGCATATGCCTGCACGTTGTAGAACGGCACGATGACGGAGAGCTTAACCACGCGTCACACGCTAGGCGGAGGTCCGTCATTTGCCTTGGCCCCGGAAGGGACGGCAGGTGAACGAAGAATGTCGAAATGGTGAACCGGTCGATCCCTTGCCCCGTGTGGGGCTTTTGTGTAGGCGATTCGCCAAGCGTCGTCGGGCTGTTAACCAGCTGTTGCCGTCACGTTGGGCCGCGCATCGAAATGCCTTCCTAAGTTCTGGGACGTGCCCCCACGTACAGATAAGACGACCGCCCTCCGGGTAGCCGTACTCGCCGACTCCGACACCCGGTGGAAATGGGGCGCGCTCACCGCGCGCCGCCTCACCACCGGTGCGTCCGGAACGTCGGCGCAGCACGTCGAGATCACCGGACTCCTGCTGCGCGGCCGGGCCACCCCGACCCCGCGCCAGCTCGCCGAGGTCGGCGACGTCGGGGTCGACGCCGAGCGGGTGCGCGAGGCGACGGCCGTCGAATTCCTGCACACGGTGCGTGACGAGGGATACGACGTCGTCGTCCTCGCGCTCGTCGGGGGAGCCGTCCAGGCGATGCTGCACGGCCTCGCCGCGCTGCGCCTGCCGGCCAGGCCCGTCGTCGTCACCGGCTATGTCGGCGTCGTCTACGAGAAGCTCGCCGACGGACTGCTGCTGCGGCACGGTGCGGACGTCGTTCTCGCCAACTCCCGCCACGACGCGGAGCGTTTCCGCGCCGTGTACGAGGGGGTGGGCGCCGACGCCTCGGCCGTCACGGAGGCCGCCCTGCCGTTCCTCGGCGGCGAGCCGCACCGCCCGCAGGAGGGCCGCGACACCGTCGTCTTCGCCGCCCAGCCCTCCGTACCGGCCTCCCGCGCCGACCGTACGTACCTGCTGCGCAGGCTCGTCGAGCACGCCCGGCTGCACCCGGACCGCGAGGTGCTGCTGAAGCTGCGCTCCAAGCCCGGCGAGCACACCACGCACATCGAGGAGCTCCCGTACCAGCGCCTCGCGGAGCGGCTGCCCGGCGGGCTGCCGCCCAACTTCCGCCTGGTGTACGGGCACATGGGCGAGGTCCTGGACCGCACCGACCTGCTGGTCACGGTCTCCTCGACCGCCGCGCTGGAGTCCCTGCACCGGCGCATCCCGACCGCGGTCCTCACCGACCTCGGCGTCCGCGAGGCCCTCGGCAACCACCACTTCACCGGCTCCGGCCTGCTCACCTCCTGGGACCACCTGGACGGCGGCTTCCGCCCGGAGCCCGACCCCGCGTGGCTGGCCGGCCAGGGTGTCGCCGCCGACGGCACCTACGCCACGGCCTACGACCACGCCCGCGCCCGTGTCGACGCCCTGCTCGACGCCGCGCGCCTGCCCGACCTCGCCCCGTACTACACGCCCGCCACCGCTGCCGGCTACCTGCCCGGCATCCTCGCCCGCCACCACCTCGCCCCCGACGGCCACCCGCTGCCGGGTGCCGGCCGGCCGCGCGAGACCGGCGGGGTGCGGGGCGCGGTGCGCGATGCGGTCCGGGAGGCGGCGCGGGGCGCGTACCGGCAGGGCGTCCAGCGGGTCGCCCCGGTGATCCGACGGATGGGCGAGCTGTGAACACCACTTCAGGAGCAGAGATGACCCCGACCCCGACCGTGCTCGCCGTGATCCCCGCCCGCGGCGGATCCAAGGGCGTCCCCGCCAAGAACCTCGCCCAGGTCGGCGGCGTGCCGCTGGTCGCCCGCGCCGTACGCGCCTGCCTGGCCTCCCGCGAGGTCACGGACGTCGTCGTGACCACCGACGACGCGGCCATCGCCGACGCCGCCCGCGCCGCGGGCGACACGCTGGGTGCCCCGGAGCGGGTGCACATCGTCCAGCGCCCCGCGGCCATCGCGGGGGACAGGGCGAGCAGCGAGGACGCGGTGCTGCACGCCCTGGACGCGTACGAGGCGCTGCACGACCGGACGGCCGACGTGGTGCTGCTCGTCCAGTGCACCAGCCCGTTCGTCGTACGGGAGGACATCGACGGCGTCGCCGCGGCGGTCGCCCGCGACGGTGCCGACACGGCGGTCACGGTCGCCCCCTTCCACGGCTTCCTGTGGCGCGACGGCAGCGCGCTGGAAGAGGGCAACTACGGCGTCAACCATGACAAGTCCGTCCGGCAGATGCGCCAGGACCGGCCCGAGGACCTGCTGGAGACCGGCACCGCGTACGCCATGAACGCGGCCGGCTTCCGTACCCACCGCCACCGCTTCTTCGGCCACACCGCCCTGGTGCGCACCGACGCCGCCCGGGTCCTGGAGGTCGACGACCCGCACGACCTGGCCCGCGCCCGCGCCCTCGCCCCGCTCCTGGACCCCTCCCCGCTGCCGACCCTCGACGACGTCGACGCGGTCGTCATCGACTTCGACGGCACGCAGACCGACGACCGGGTCCTCATCGACGCCGACGGACGGGAGATCGTCGCCGTCCACCGCGGCGACGGTCTGGGCATCGCGGCCCTGCGCAAGGCCGGAATGCCGCTACTGATCCTCTCCACGGAACAGAACCCGGTCGTCGCGGCCCGCGCCCACAAGCTCCGCATCCCCGTCCTGCACGGCATCGACCGCAAGGACCTGGCGCTCAAGCAGTGGTGCGACGAACAGTCCATCGCTCCCGAGCGCGTCCTCTACGTGGGCAACGACGTCAACGACCTGCCCTGCTTCGCACTCGCCGGCTGGCCGGTCGCGGTCGCGAGCGCCCACGACTCGGTACGGGCCGCGGCGCGCGCCGTCACGACGACCCCCGGCGGCTTCGGCGCCATCCGCGAGATCGCGGCCTGGCTGCTCGGCCCCACCCTCACGACCACGACTCCCACCCGCTCACCCGAGTGACCCGGGACCCCCAAGCCCCGGGCAACCCTCAAGTCCCCCAAGCCCCAATCGAATCCCCAAGTCCCCCAAGCCCCACTCGAATCCTCAAGTCCCGCACATCCCGCACGTCCCCCGAGTAAGGAACAGCACTCATGAGCACCTCCCGTCTGCGCACCCTCGGCACCCGCACCGCCGGCCCCGGCCACCCCGTCTACGTCACCGGCGAGATCGGCATCAACCACAACGGTGACCTCGACAACGCCCTCGCGCTGATCGACGTGGCGGCCGAAGCCGGCTGCGACGCCGTCAAGTTCCAGAAGCGCACCCCGGAGATCTGCACCCCGCGCGACCAGTGGGACATCGAGCGCGACACCCCCTGGGGCCGGATGACGTACATCGACTACCGTCACCGCGTCGAGTTCGGCGAGGCCGAGTACCGGGCGATCTCCGAGCACTGCGCCGAGCGCGGCATCGACTGGTTCGCTTCCCCGTGGGACACCGAGGCCGTCGCCTTCCTGGAGAAGTTCGACGTCCCCGCGCACAAGGTGGCCTCGGCCTCCCTCACCGACGACGAACTCCTGCGCGCCCTGCGCGCCACCGGCCGCACGGTCATCCTCTCCACCGGCATGTCGACCCCGCGCCAGATCCGCCACGCGGTGGAGGTGCTGGGATCGGACAACATCCTTCTCTGCCACGCCACTTCGACGTACCCGGCCAAGGCCGAGGAGCTGAACCTGCGGGTCATCAACAGCCTCCAGCAGGAGTACCCCAACGTCCCGATCGGCTACAGCGGCCACGAGACCGGCCTCCAGACGACCCTCGCCGCCGTCGCCCTCGGCGCCGCGTTCGTCGAGCGCCACATCACCCTCGACCGCGCCATGTGGGGCTCCGACCAGGCCGCCTCCGTCGAGCCGCAGGGCCTCACCCGCCTCGTCCGTGACATCCGCACCATCGAGGCCTCGCTCGGCGACGGCATCAAGAAGGTGTACGAGTCCGAGCTCGGCCCGATGAAGAAGCTCCGCCGGGTCGCGGGCGTCGTCGCCGAGAACGCCGAGAACGCCGAGGCGGCCCCGGTCGCCGAGCCGGTCGCGGTCTGACGGGCCGACCGGTGAACCTCGCCTTCGTCGAGAGCCCGGTCCAGCTCCTGAACGTCCTGGAGTGGGCCTACACAGAGGGAGGCGACGACCACGTCTTCACCGACATAACGGTCGTCGTCCTCCCCCCGGTCGACCCGATGTCGCGCGGCCAGCTGCGCCGGATGGCGGAGCTGGCCCGCGACGAGGGCGTCAACGTCCGCTGGCAGGAGGCGCGCGGCGGCGCGGGCGCGCCCCTGAAGACCCTGCGCTCACTGACCGGACTTCTGCGCAGGGCGGAGCGCGTCGTCATCGGCGACCCGTTCTCCCGCTATGTCCAACTGCTGCTCACCCTGGTCCGCGCCCGCCGCCTCACCGTGGTCGACGACGGCACGGCCACCATGGAGTTCGTCGCCCAGCTGGCGCGCGGCGAACGGCTGGTGCGCTGGCACCGCAAGGGCAGCTCGGGCCCGCGCGAACTGGTCCTGGCTCCGGTCACGGCCCGCGCCCGCAGCCGCTTCACCCCGTCCGCGACCCGTACGGTCGAGGTCTTCACGGCCATGCCGGTCGAGGCTCCGCCCGGCGTCACCATCACGCCCAACACCTTCGCCTGGACTCGGGCCCGGTTCGGCCCGCCGCTGCTGACCAAGGGCGCGGACCTGGTCGGCACCTCGCTCGTCGAGACGGGTGTGGTCGAGACGGCCCAGTACCTGGAGGCCGTCGCGGGCCTGGCGCGCACCCACCACGCCACCCGCTACTTCGCCCACCGCCGCGAATCCGCCGACAAGCTCCACGCCCTGGAAGCCGCCACCGGCCTGGAGATCGTCCGCCCCGACCTGCCCCTGGAACTCATCGCCCGCCGCGGCCCCATCGGCCGCACGGTCCTGAGCTTCCCCTCCACGGTCGTCCACACCCTGCCCCTGGCCCTGGCCGGCACGGACGTCAAGGTCGCCGTCTGCGACATCGCCCCGGAGTGGCTCCGCGACACGGCATCCCCCCGTGCCCAGAGCTTCCTGGCCGGCGTCACGGAAACGGCCCGTGACGTGCAACGGCTGGCGCCCTGGCGGGCGACGGCGGTGACGGAGGCGTAGGGGGCGAAAGCCCGGCGGGTGTGGCGCAGAGCCGTCAGACGGGCATGACCTGCACGTCGTAGGAGGGAATCCACTTGTCGCGGGTCAGGATGGTCATCCCCTCGGTCTGAGCCTGTGCGATCAGTATCCGGTCGAACGGATCGCTGTGATGTGCGGGCAGTCTGCCCGCCCGCGCGCCATGTCCCGCGGTGATGGGGAGCGCGGTGAACTGGCTGTCCCGTACCCGTTCCGCCAGGTCCTCGGGGCCCTCAAGCTTTCCGAGAGACTGCTTGATCGCGATCTCCCACGGGGTGACCGCGCTGACGAAGACCGAGGGCTCCGTGTCCAGCAGGTGTTTGATTTCGTCGGTGAGCTCGGCGGAGTCGTCGAGCCACCACAGGACGACACGTGTGTCGAGCAGCATTTTCATCAGCGCATCCCGAAGGCGTCGGCCAGCTCGTCCGGCAGGTCGTCGAAGTCCTCCCTGATGTGGATCTGTCCCTGGAGCGAGCCGCGCCCGGTCCGCTTCACCCGGGCACGGAGCGGCACCACCTTGGCCACCGGTTCTCCCGCTTTGGAGATCACCACTTCCTCGCCCGTGGCCACCTGTTCCAGGATGCGCGAGAGGTGGGTCTTGGCTTCATGGACGTTGTACTGACGAGCTGCTTCCACGGCTGCCTCGCAGGGGCGGATCGACGGGTGGACTAACCACTGGACTAAGTCTACCCCGCGATCCGGAGGCGTGCGCCGATGACGGCTCCTGCCTGCCGTGGCAAGGGGTCGAGCGGGCGCGTGTGGCGGCCGATGCCGTACGCAAGCGTGAGCGGGGCGTCATGGATCACCCTGACCCGTAAGTGGCGTACGTCCAGGGTTTGTTGGGGGGAAGCCCCGATAGCGGGCAGGGTCGGCCGGGCGCGAGCATCAGCGCATGACAACGATGCGGATGGCGGCGGAGCGGCAGGGCGAGACGGCCAAGGCGGTCGGTACGGCCCTCCTGGCGGGACCGGCCCTGATGGCCGCGTACGGAGCGGTGCGGCTGATCGGGCGGGCCGTCAGTGATTACGGGCCCGGTGCGTGGTGGACGGTGGCGCATCTGCTGTTCCTGGCCGGGATCACCGTGTTCGTGCCGGTGTTCCTGGGGCTGCGGAGGATCGCCGTGGTGCGTGGCGGCAAACGGCTGGCCGTGGAGGTGGCGGCCTGGGCCGGGCTGCTCGGATCGGCGGCGGTGGCGGTCCAGGCGGTGATCGACCTGGCGGTCGGGTTCGTCGCGGCGGACGAGCAGGCCATGAGCGACCTGTTCGGGCGGGTGCAGGACGTACCCGGCGTGATGCCGTTGGTTTATACGGTGGTGCCGATGCTGTTCTGGTTCGGGCTGCTGGGCCTCGTCACCCTGCTCGCGTTCTTCCGCCGGGACCTGGTCCGGGCATGGGCTCCCGTGGCCGTGCTGGCCGGGACCGTACTGATGGCCACGAGCCTGGACCTGCTGCCGGCCGGAGCCCTGTGCATCGGGCTGGCGCTGATTCCGGTACGCCAGGGGCTGCCCCACTGACGGAGCCCCTCCGGGGTGTCGTGCGCGTGGCGGGTGGCCGGGGTGACCGGCCAGGGTGCGAAATGGGTGAGTTTACCCACCCCGTCATCACCTCACACGCCACGACCCAGTCATTTATTCGTCTATGTGGCTGAACTTTTCTTGTTTCATGGTCAGTTGACGGGGGAAGGGCCTTACCCTTCAGCAGGTGAACCCGTTGATGTCCCGCGATTCCGATGCCCAGCTGCCCGGGGATGAGGTGCTGTCCGGCACCCTGCCCGAGGCCTTGCGTGCCGAGCTGATCGCCTTCCGGCGTGACTTGCACATGCACCCCGAGCTGGGCAACCAGGAGTTCCGTACCACCGCGGCCATCAAGGCCAGGCTGGAGAAGGCGGGGCTGGCGCCTCGGGTGCTGGACACGGGGACCGGGCTCGTCTGTGACGTGGGCGGGAGCGACGGCGACCCGCGGCCCGTGCTCGCCCTGCGCGCGGACATCGACGCCCTGCCCATCCCGGACACCAAGGCCGGCATCCCGTACCGCTCCACCGTCCCCGACCGCGCACATGCCTGCGGGCACGACATCCACACCACCGCGGTCCTCGGCGCCGGTCTCGTGCTCGCCGAGCTCGACCGGCAGGGGCTGCTGCCGCGGCCGGTGCGGCTGATCTTCCAGCCGGCCGAGGAAGTGCTGCCCGGCGGGGCGCCCGACACGATCGAGTCCGGGGCGCTGGAGGGGGTCGGGCGGATCATCGGGGTGCACTGCGATCCGAAGGTGGACGTGGGGCGGATCGGGCTGCGGGCCGGGGCGATCACCTCGGCCTGCGACCGGCTGGAGGTCAGCCTCGACGGCCCCGGCGGGCACACCGCCCGGCCGCATCTGACCACCGACCTCGTCACCGCCGCCGCCAAGGTCGCCACCGAGGTGCCCGCGCTGCTGGCCCGCCGGGTCGACGCACGGGCCGGGCTCGCCGTCACCTGGGGCCGGCTGGAGGCCGGGCACGCCTGCAACGTGATCCCGCAGCACGCCGAGCTCTCCGGCACCGTGCGCTGTCTGGACCTGGCGGCCTGGCGGGAGGCGCCGGACCTGGTGCACGCGGCGATCGACGAGGTGGCCGGGATGTACGGCGCCAAGACGGTGATCAACTACGTCCGCGGCGTCCCGCCCGTCGTGAACGACGCCATCATGATCGATCTGCTCGCGAGGGCGATGACCGCACGCCGCGGTTCGCATGCGATCGAGGACACCGAGCAGAGCCTCGGCGGCGAGGACTTCTCCTGGTACCTGGAACGCGTCCCGGGAGCCATGGCCCGGCTCGGGGTCCGCACGCCCGGCGACACTGCCCGGCTCGACCTGCATCGTGGTGATTTCGACGCCGACGAGGAGGCGATCACGGTGGCCGTGGAGCTCTTCACCGCCTGCGCGTTGCTGGACGGCAACCATCTGTAACCGGACAGGTCACCTCTCGTTCGCGACGATCCGATAACAGCTTCCGTACAGGGCTTTATCTGACATCTACGCGCGTTACGATCGCCGCGAAACCAGCGCCGGAAGAGGCGCTTCGGTCAGGTTTGAAGGAGCCTTCCCTTGCGCCGGATCACCCGGATTGCCACCGTGGGCCTTGCGTCCGCGGCGCTTGCGCTCAGTGCCACCGCCTGTGGCGGTAAGTCCTCGTCAGATGCTGGTTCCGACTCCAAGGAGGCCAAGGCCGCCCTCGCGTACGACATCGGGGGCCGCGGCGACCAGTCGTTCAATGATGCCGCCTATGCCGGACTGGTCAAGGCCGAGAAGGAACTCGGCTTCAAGGGCGCCGAGGCCGAACCGTCCGACGGTGAGTCGGACGCCGACAAGGTGCAGCGTCTCACCACGCTGGCCCGTGCCGGCAACAACCCGGTGATCGGCGTCGGGTTCGCGTACGCGCCCGCCATCAAGAAGGTCGCGCCGAAGTTCCCGAAGATCACCTTCGGCATCATCGACGACGCCTCGGTGACCGGCGAGAACATCGCCAACCTGGTCTTCAACGAGGAGCAGGGCTCGTACCTCGCGGGCGTCGCCGCCGCCAAGGTCACCAAGACGAAGACGGTCGGCTTCCTCGGCGGTGTGGAGACCCCGCTGATCAAGAAGTTCCAGGCGGGCTTCGAGCAGGGCGTCAAGGACACCGACCCGTCGGTGAAGGTCCTGTCGCAGTACCTGACCCAGCCGCCGAACTTCGACGGCTTCTCCAAGCCCGACCTCGGCAAGGCCGCCGCCCAGGGGCAGCTCGACAAGAAGGCCGATGTCGTCTACGCCGCGGCCGGTAACGCCGGCTCGGGCTCGATCGAGGCCACGGCCAAGGCGGGCAAGTGGGCCATCGGCGTCGACTCCGACCAGTACAGCCAGAAGGGTCTGGCGGCCTACAAGGCGCAGATCCTGACCTCGGTCACCAAGGACGTCTCGGGATCCGTCTTCAACCTGATCAAGTCGGTCAAGGACGGCAAGCCGCAGACCGGTGAGATCCGCTTCGGCCTGGACAAGGACGGTGTCGGCCTGGCCGGCTCCAACCCGGCCTTCGCCAAGATGACCGAGGTCACCGCCGCTGTCGACAAGGCGAAGAAGGCCATCATCGACGGCACGGTCACGGTCAAGACCACCCCGTAGCAACTGCCGTACGGCTGGTTTCCCGGGGGCCCGGAGCGCGCAGTCCTGCCGCTCCGGGCCCACGGGGTGCTCATCGAAGAAGTTCCGCCCGTCGCAGCGTCCTGGTGCCCCTCCCGGCACCAGGGCCTGTCCGGCAGATCATGGCCGGGGTCGCGACGCCTGGCACGGCACCTCGCGGGTTGCCGAAACGCCCGAATAGCTCCGCTATGAGGACGCTCCGGCGCCCTGCGATGCACCGCACCAGACGCCGCGCCCTGTCCGACCCCGATCCGCCGGACAGGCCCCAGCCGCACAGGCCCAGGACCGAGTCTTTCGCGATGCTGTGTGCGCTGCCTTACGATTCAGCAGCGCTACGCGTGTAGACGGCCCTCCGGCGCGATAGCTTCACCCCGCCCCCTGCCCCTTTGCCCCGCTCCTGTCCGGCCAAGGAGAGTGCGTCATCAACGCGTCCACCAGCCCCCCCGCCGTAGTACTGCACGGCATCACCAAGCGTTTCCCAGGCGTCGTCGCCAACCACGACATCGACATCACCATCCGTAAGGGCACGGTTCACGCCCTCGTCGGTGAGAACGGCGCCGGCAAGTCCACTCTGATGAAGATCCTCTACGGCATGCAGAAGCCGGACGAGGGCACCATCACGGTCGACGGGGCCGAGGTGGCGTTCGGCAGCCCGGCCGACGCCATCGCGCGCGGCATCGGCATGGTGCACCAGCACTTCATGCTCGCCGACAACTTCACCGTCCTGGAGAACGTGGTTCTCGGTGGTGAGAAGCTGCACGGCATCGGCGCCGCCGCACGCAAGAAGGTCATGGAGATCTCGGACGCGTACGGTCTGGGGGTCCGGCCCGACGCGCTCGTCGAGGACCTCGGCGTCGCCGACCGGCAGCGCGTGGAGATCCTCAAGGTCCTCTACCGGGGCGCCCGCATCCTGATCCTGGACGAGCCGACGGCCGTGCTCGTCCCGCAGGAGGTCGACGCGCTCTTCGACAACCTGCGCGAACTCAAGGCGGAGGGCCTGACCGTCATCTTCATCTCGCACAAGCTGGGCGAGGTGCTGTCGGTCGCCGACGACATCACGGTGATCCGCCGCGGCACGACGGTCGGCACCGCCGACCCGGCGAACACCACCACCAAGCAGCTCGCCGAGCTGATGGTCGGCAGCGAACTGCCCTCGCCCGAGACCCGGGAATCCACGGTGACGGACGTTCCGATGCTCCGTGTCGAGAACCTCGCGCTCGGCGTCACCGACCCGGACGGCGTGGTACGCGACGTGCTGGCCGGCATCGACTTCACCATCCACAAGGGTGAGGTGCTGGGCATTGCCGGGGTCGAGGGCAACGGCCAGACCGAGTTGATCGAGGCCCTGATCGGCATGCGGGACCCCGACAGCGGGGCGATCACCCTCGACGGCGACGACATCTCGCACGTCCCCACGCGCAAGCGACGCGAGAGCGGCATCGGTTACATCCCCGAGGACCGGCACCGGCACGGTGTGCTGCTGGAGGCCTCGCTCTGGGAGAACCGGATACTCGGCCACGTCACGGAAAGGCCCAACAGCCGGGGCTGGCTGCTGGACATCAAGGCGGCCCGCGCCGACACCGAACGGATCGTGCGCGAGTACGACGTCCGCACCCCGGGCATCGAGGTCACCGCGGCCTCCCTCTCCGGCGGCAACCAGCAGAAGCTGATCGTCGGCCGGGAGATGAGCCACGCGCCGAAACTGCTGATCGCCGCGCACCCCACCCGCGGAGTGGACGTCGGCGCACAGGCGCAGATCTGGGACCAGATCCGGGAGGCGCGCCGCGAGGGCCTCGCCGTCCTGCTCATCTCGGCGGACCTGGACGAGCTGATCGGGCTCTCCGACACCCTGCGCGTCATGTACCGCGGCCGGCTGGTCGCCGACGCCGACCCCGGCACCATCACCCCGGAGGAACTGGGCTCGGCCATGACCGGCGCCGCCACCGGTCATCTCGAGGCAGCACCGGAGGACGAGGCCTGATGAAGAAATTCGACAAGGACCGGCTGATTCTGGGCTTCGCCGGCCCCGTTCTCGCCCTGGTCGTCGCCTTCGCGCTCACCACCGTGGTGCTGCTCGCCTCGGGCAAGAACCCGTTCGAGCCGTACAGCCTGATGTTCGACTCGGCGACGTACGCCGACGTACAGGTACTGATCATCAACCAGGCCGGTACGTACTACCTCGCCGCCCTCGCGGTCGCCATCGGCTTCCGCATGAACCTCTTCAACATCGGCGTCGACGGCCAGTACCGGCTCGCCGCGATGATGGCCGCGCTGGTCGGCGCGAGCGTCCATCTGCCGGGGGCGCTGCAGATCGCGCTGATCGTGATCGTCGCGATGCTGGTCGGCGCCTTCTGGGCGGGCATCGCCGGTTTCCTCAAGACCACCCGCGGGGTGAGCGAGGTCGTCTCGACGATCATGCTCAACTCCATCGCGACCGCACTGATCGCCTGGCTGATCCTGCCGAAGAACTTCGGTGAGCAGCCCGCCGGTTCCAACAACCTGACCACCGGCGACATCCCGGAGTCCGCCTGGTTCCCCGGTCTGTCCATGGGTGCCGACGCGGGGGAGATCTACGGGTTCACCTTCGTCGCGGCCGCCTGCGGTGTCGTCTACTGGTTCGTCCTGAACCGCACCCGCTTCGGCTTCGACCTGCGGGCCACGGGCGAGAGCGAGAGCGCCGCCCAGGCCTCCGGAGTGGACGCCAAGAAGATGGTGCTCACCTCGATGCTGATCTCCGGAGCCGTCGCCGGCCTGGCCGGCATGCCGACGCTCCTCGGAGACACGCACACGTACAGCCTCGACTTCCCGACCGGAATCGGTTTCACCGGCATCACCATCGCCCTGCTGGGCCGGAACAACCCGATAGGCATCGCGTTCAGCGCGCTGCTGATCGCCTTCCTGGACAAGACGTCCGCCTCTCTCGACCAGTTCGGGTACGAGAAGGAGATCGCCACGATCATGCAGGGCCTGATCGTGATCTCGGTCGTCGTCAGTTACGAACTCGTCCGCCGTTACGGAACCCGCCGCCAGCAGCAGAAGGTCGGCGAGGAGCTCGCCGCCGGTCATGCCCTCACGACCGAGAAGGAGGCCGCACTGTGAGCGCCAGCAAAGTCGCCGCCGCAAGCGTCGCCCCCATGAAGGGCGGCGGTCGCCGCAAGCTCACCCTGCCCGTCGTCCTGTTGATCGTCGCGGGCGGGCTCGCCCTGGTCTCGCTGGTCCGCCTGATCAGCGGCGCCAACGACGTGACCTCCGTGGGCCAGGTCGCCGGTGCCCTCGAACTGGCCGTCCCGATCGGGCTGGCCGGGCTCGGCGGTCTGTGGGCGGAGCGCGCGGGTGTCGTCAACATCGGCCTCGAAGGCATGATGATCCTGGGCACCTGGTTCGGCGCCTGGGCCGGATTCCAGTGGGGCCCCTGGGTGGGTGTCCTGTTCGGCATCCTCGGCGGCGCCCTCGGCGGGCTGCTGCACGCGATCATCACCGTCACCTTCGGGGTGAACCACATCGTCTCCGGTGTGGCCATCAACATCCTTGCCGTCGGGCTCACCCGCTACCTCTCCAACTTCGCCTTCGACGGCGTCGAGGGAGGTTCCTCCAAGCAGTCCCCACGGATCGAGGCGATCGACCGGATCACCATTCCGGGCCTGTCGGACTGGCTGATCGATCTCCAGCAGAGACACTGGTTCCTCGTCTCCGACATCGCCGGAGTCGTCGGTGGTCTGATCACCAACCTGTCCTGGCTGACCGTGGTCGCGCTGCTGCTGATCCCCGGCACCTGGTGGGTGCTGTGGCGCACCTCGTTCGGCCTGCGGCTGCGTTCCTGCGGCGAGAGCCCGGTGGCCGCCGAGTCGCTCGGCGTCAACGTGTACAAGTACAAGTACATCGCCGTCATGGTGTCCGGCGGCATGGCCGGACTCGCCGGTGCCTTCCTCGCGATCGTCTCCACCGGCATCTACCAGGAGAGCCAGACCGGCGGCCGCGGTTACATCGGTCTCGCCGCGATGATCTTCGGCAACTGGATGCCGGGCGGCATGGCGCTGGGCGCCGGCCTCTTCGGCTTCACCGACAGCCTCAAGCTGCGCGGCGGCGCCGAGAACGTGCACGCGATGCTGCTGCTGCTGGCGATCCTGCTGGTGGTCGTGGTGCTCTGGAAGCTGTACCAGAAGAAGTACCTGACCGCGGTGATCTCGGCAGCCGTCTCCGCGCTGCTCTTCACCTGGTATGCGCTGACGGACCAGGTGCCGAGCCAGTTCGTCGACGCGGCCCCGTACGTCACGACGCTGCTCGTGCTGGCGCTCTCCGCGCAACGGCTGCGCATGCCGAAGGCGGACGGCCTCGTCTACCGCAAGGGCCAGGGCAAGTGACGGCCGCCCCGGAGGTCGACTGGGCGGCGCTGCGGAGCGCCGCACGGTCCGCCATGACGCGTGCGTACGTCCCCTACTCGCACTACCCGGTCGGCGCGGCGGCCCGCGTCGACGACGGGCGTACGGTGTCCGGCTGCAACGTCGAGAACGCCTCGTACGGCCTCGGGCTGTGCGCCGAGTGCGGCCTGGTCTCCCAGCTCCACGCCACCGGCGGCGGCCGGCTGACCCACTTCACCTGCGTGGACGGGGCCGGCGAGATCCTGGTGCCGTGCGGCAGGTGCAGGCAGTTGCTGTACGAGTTCGGCGGGCCGGAGCTGGTCCTTCAGACGCCGGACGGGCTGCGCACGCTCGACGAGATGCTGCCACAGGCGTTCGGACCGGACCACCTGAAGCCGGACCACCTGAAGCCGGACCACCTGAAGCCGTAGCATCCGAAGCAGGCGGCATCCGCCGACGAACCACCGTGGCCCTCCCGCCCGCCGGGAGGGCCACCCCCCTCTCGACTCTCTATGCGCGTAGAGTCATACGGGACTCTCTTGCGTACGTCACGTACCGGCCGGAAGGACTCCAGGACATGGACGCCATCTCCGTCATCCGCACCAAGCGGGACCGAGGCGAGCTGACCCCCGAGCAGATCGACTGGGTCGTCGACGCGTACACCCGCGGTGAGGTCGCCGACGAGCAGATGTCCGCGCTGGCCATGGCGATCCTGCTGAACGGCATGAACCGCACCGAGATCGCCCGCTGGACCGCCGCGATGATCGCCTCCGGGGAGCGCATGGACTTCGCGTCGCTCTCCCGGCCCACCACCGACAAGCACTCCACCGGCGGCGTCGGCGACAAGATCACCCTGCCGCTCGCCCCGCTGGTCGCCGCGTGTGGCGCCGCCGTGCCGCAGCTCAGCGGGCGCGGCCTCGGCCACACCGGCGGCACCCTCGACAAGCTGGAGTCCATCCCCGGCTGGCGCGCCCACCTCTCGAACGAGGCGATGCTGAGCGTCCTGGACACCACCGGCGCGGTGATCTGCGCCGCCGGTGACGGGCTCGCCCCCGCCGACAAGAAGCTGTACGCCCTCCGCGATGTCACCGGCACCGTGGAGGCCATCCCGCTGATCGCCAGCTCGATCATGTCCAAGAAGATCGCCGAGGGCACCGGCGCACTCGTCCTGGACGTCAAGGTCGGCTCGGGCGCCTTCATGAAGACCCTCGACGACGCCCGCGAGCTGGCCTCCACCATGGTCGCGCTGGGCACCGACAGCGGGGTGCGGACGGTCGCGCTGCTCACCGACATGGCCACCCCGCTCGGCCTGACCGCGGGCAACGCCCTGGAGGTGCGCGAGTCGGTCGAGGTGCTGGCCGGCGGCGGCCCGAAGGACGTCGTGGACCTCACCCTGGCCCTCGCCCGCGAGATGCTGGACGCGGCCGGGCTCAAGGACGCCGACCCGGAGAAGGCCCTCGCCGACGGCTCCGCGATGGACGTCTGGCGCCGGATGATCTCCGCCCAGGGCGGCGACCCGGACGCCCCGCTCCCGTTCGCCCGCGAACAGCACGTCGTAACGGCCCCGGCCACCGGCGTACTGACCCGCCTCGACGCGTACGACATCGGCGTCGCCGCCTGGCGCCTCGGCGCGGGCCGGGCCCGCAAGGAGGACCCGGTGCAGGCGGGCGCGGGCGTCGAACTGCACGCCAAGCCGGGTGACACGGTCACGGCCGGACAGCCGTTGCTGACGCTGCACACCGACACCCCGGAGAAGTTCGACTACGCGCTGAACGCCCTGCCCTCCTCGTACGACATCGCCCCGGAGGGCACGGAGTTCACGCCGACGCCGGTCGTGCGCGAGCGCATCGCGTAACAGCTTCGATCGCACCGCACACGAACGGCCCGCCGGGGCGGAGGAATCCATCCCGGCGGGCCGCTCTCATGCGGTCGGCGCCTACTTGCCGAAGTACGCGTTGTAGATCGACACCGAGGACTTGTTGCCCTGCTTGTCCGTGACATTGGCCCGGTAGGAGATCGACTTGCCCCTGGCCGGGTTCTTCACGGAGATCTTGCCCGACTTGACCGTGGTCTTCTTCCAGGTCTTACCGGCGTTGTAACTGACGTACACGGTCAGCGACTTGAGGTTCTTGCCGGCGGCCGAACCCTGCACCGTCACCGGCACCGAGGCAGTCCTGCCCGCCGTCACCTTGCCGTCCAGCGTCACGTTGGGTGTGAAGCGGACCGTGGATGCCGGGAGCTTCGCGAAGCCCGCCTTCTTGGACTTGAAGGTCCAGCTCGCGTCGATACGGCTGGACAGGGTGGCGATTCTGGCGCTGCGCCGGACCGAGGTCGTCAGCTTGTAGTCCGCCGAGGCGGCCGGAAGGACGAACGGCTCCAGCCCGAAGAGCGGATCCTGGTTCTCGGCGAACTTCTTGCCGTTGCGGTAGAGGACCGTCTTCACCGAGGTGTAGTCCATGTAGCCCTCGTGGCCCTTGCCGTCGGCGTGCAGCGGGACGAAGGCCGCCAGTTCGTTGCCCTGGCGCAGGATGCCGTCGCCCTTGGCCAGCCGCGGTCCGAAGACACCGGCGTTCACGGTCTTCGCGTATGTCTTGCCGCCGGTGAACGCCTGCTCGGCACCGAGCACGTACATGGAGTCGACGATCGGGAAGCCCTGCGCGTCGTGACCGCCGTTCTGCGCGAAGTCGAATCCCCACGTGGCCTTGTCGGCGGTGGAGACATGGACCGTGCGGGTGCCGGGGAGCTTCTGCTCCACCGACTGAAGGGGGAATGACCCGCTTCCGTCGGGGAGGCTGCCCCACGCGTCGATGGCACCGGTCTTACGGCTCACGCCGGGCGTACCCATGGCCACCTTGACCGCGGCGAACTGCTTGGCCGTCAGCTTGCGGGTATAGCCGTCCGAGAGCTGGGTCACCGGGCCGCCGAGCACGATGTCGTACTCGCTCGACGCACCGTTGTACCAGGTGCCCGTCCAGTGCTGGGACAGTGAACGGTCGGTCACCTTCGGGCCGACGTGTGCCGTCCGGAAGTTCTTCTGGTCCGGCACGAAGTAGGCGAAGGACGCCCAGCTGTTCTTGTCGCGGATCGTGTAGTCGCCTGCGACGTAGCCCGGCTTGAGCCCCTTCGCGGGCAGGGTGATGCTCACCGGCTTGGTCTTGCGGGCGTCGAACGTGATCGTGGTGTTCTTGGTGACGTTCAGCTTCGGCTGGGCGAACCAGTCGGCGCCCCGGTAGACGTCACCGGAGCCCGGCACCTGCTCCGCGTTGAGCGAGTACAGGCCCTTGGGGACCCGGAGCTTCACCGAACCGTTGGTGATCCGGGGCATGAGCCACACGTCGGCGACGGCGTCGCCGAGGCCGGAGAGATCGGCGTTCGCGTTCGTGGGTACGCCGCCGTTACGGCCGATGGCCTTGAGCGTCACGTCGTACGACTCGATCTCGCGCTCCACCGCGGCCGCCGTGCGGACGGTCTGGCCATCACCGGTCGCCACCACGTAGGCCGAGTACGAACCGTCCACCGTGCCACCGAGCCGGGTGTCCGCCGTCAGCGGCACGTCGGCCGTGCCGCCCGCCGGGACGGTGACCTCGGTCGCGCCCAGGGTGAAGAAACCGGCCGGGGCGGGCTTGCCCTTCGGGCCGAGACCCGTCACCGACAGGGAGAGAGTGACGTCCGTCGTTCCCAGGTTGCGGTACGTCACCTGCTTGGTGACCGGGGTGTCATCGGTGTGCGGCCACTGCTGCACACCGAGGTTCACCGAGACGGGGTCGGCGACGACGGTCTGGGCGATCGCCCGGTCGACGGCGATCCGCCCCGAACCCTGCTCGAACGGGGTGTACGCACCCGGCTCCGTCGAGGCCGTGAGCGCCCCCTTGAGCTCGGTGTACGTCCACTCCGGGTGCTGCTGCTTGAGGAGCGCCGCCGCGCCCGCGACGTGCGGGGTCGCCATCGACGTACCGGAGATGGTCGTGTAACCGGCCGGCTTCTGGCCGTACTCCCGGTCGATGAGCGAGCCCGGCACCGCGGCTGCCGTGATGTCCACGCCCGGGGCGGTGACATCGGGCTTGATCGCGCTGTCGCCGATGCGCGGGCCGCGGCTGGAGAAGTCGGCCAGCTTGTCGTTGTCGTCGACCGCGCCCACGGTCAGTGCGGCCTCCGCACTGCCCGGCGAGCCGACCGTACCGGCGCCGAGATCGCCCTCGTTGCCCGCCGCGATGGCGAACAGGACGCCCTTGTCGGCCGACAGCTTGTTGACCGCCGCTTCGAGCGGGTCGATCTCCGGGGTGTCCAGGCCGCCGAGGCTCAGGTTGATGATGTCGGCGCCCTGAGCGGCGGCCCACTCCATGCCGGCCAGGATGCGGGAGTCGTCGCCGTAGCCGTCGTCGTCGAGCACCTTGCCCTCGATCAGCTTGGCGTCCGGCGCCACGCCCTTGAACCTCCCGCCGGACTTGGCGCCCGTACCGGCCACGATCGAGGACACATGCGTACCGTGCCCGACCCGGTCCTTCGTGTCGGACGACGTGCTGAAGTTCTTCGTCGCCAGGATCTGGCCCTTGAGGTCCGGGTGGGTGGCGTCCACACCGCTGTCCAGGACGGCGATCTTGACGCCCTTGCCGGTGTAGCCGGCCTTCCACACGGCGGGCACGCCGATCTGCGGCACGCTCTTGTCGAGGCTCGCCTTGCGTACGCCGTCCAGCCAGACCCGGTTGATTCCCGGGGCCGTGGTGCGCTGGGGGCTGCGCTGCGGTTTGGTGGTGAGTGCATGCCAGATGTCCCCGGCATCGCGCTTGGGCGTGACCACCGACTCGGCGTTCAGGGACTTCAGCGTCCGGCCGACCGCGGTGCCGCCGGCATCCCTGACATCGGCCCGGGCGGACGAGCTCTGTGCGCCCTGGTAACCGACGATCAGCCGCAGGCCCTTCTGCTGGGACCTGCGTATCTCCGGACGGTTCAGCACAGTGACGTCGAAGAGCCTCCGGTCGAGCTTGCCGGAGCCGATCAGCCGACGGGCGTCCGACGGAATGATGAAGGTGTGACCACCGTGGTCCTGCCGCTGTACGGGTATCTGCGCACGCCCCTTCGCGGGCTGGAAGCCCACGACCCGGCCCTTGGCGTCCACCGAGACGCGGTCGCCGGTGATGAGCGTCAGCTGATGGCGGGGCAGGGACTTCGTCCCCGTCGGCCGGACCTGACCCGGCTGTGCCACCGCTGGGGTGGTCATACCGGCCGCGAGCGCCACGGCGGCTGCCGTGGCGATGGTCGAAACACACGCGTTTCTCACGTGTCTGCGCAACTCTCCCCCTGGAGAATCGGGCGGCCCCCGAGGGGAGCCACTGGACAGTCGGTACCGACGAGATGCCGGTGCTGACCGGTTCACCTGCCTAGAGGGGGAATTGATCGAAATGGTTCACAGGAACCGCACAGATGAACGCAGTTGACGGATATTCATCGATTGCTTGTCTGCCCGAGGGGCGGGCGAGGGGCGGGCAAGAAGCGGGTGCGCGGCGGGTGGGGGCGGTTCCTTGGGCGGGTGCAGGGCGTGAGGAGGACCGGGGCGCAGCGAAAGCGCGGAGGCGGTCAGCGATGAGTTTCGGCCGCCGGGCCGGTCTCCCTGGTGTGGAAGGCAGGACCTCGATCGTTCTCGTCGTCACCGGCCGCGTCACGCGGGCCACGGTGCCGGGACTCTGTGCCGAGCTGGAGTCGCTGCTGTACGACCCCGGGGACGTCGTCCGCGAACCCGACGCCGGGGTGGACTGTGACGTGGGCGGGGTTGTACAGGCGGACCTGGCACTGGTCGAGGCGATAGCGCGACTGGGGCTGATCGCACGCCGGGCGGGCGGCAGACGGCTGCGGCTGCGCAACGCACCGCCCGAACTGCGGGCCCTGCTGGACCTGGTGGGGCTGGCCGACATGGTGGACGTCGAGTGCGGGACCGGGGCCGAAGCCGAAGCCGAAGCCGGGGGAAGCGGGGTCTGAGGGGGCGGGGCCCGGAGGCAGCGGGGGCTTTCGCCCGTCCGTGCGCGCCGTCCGTCCGCGCCCCGCTCACCCTCGGTCCCGCCTCACGGCCTCCCGCCTCACGGCCTCCCGCCTCACGGCCTCCCGCCTCACGGCCTCCCGCCTCACGGCCCCCGCCTCACGGCCTCCCGCCTCACGGCCTCCCGCCTCACGCCGCGTCGTCGTCGAGGCGATCCGGCAGGCCGAACAGCGGGAACCAGCGCGGGGTGTCCAGGAAGCAGTGCATCCCCGTGATGGAGCCCTCCGAGATGTCGATGACCTGCACCGCCCACGGCACGAACCCGGGCCCGTCCGGATCCGGCTTGTAGTGCGCGAACGCCGGAGTGCCGTTCGCCGACGTCGCCACCAGGCGGGAGCCCGCGCAGCCCGCGCCGAAGGAGAGCATGAAGCCGGTGATGTCGTCGTACCCCTGGAGCCAGAGGTCGAACGGCGGCATCGTCATCACGGCGTCCTCATGGAGCAGCGCGGTCAGCGCCGCCATGTCGTAGCCCTCGAAGGCCGCCACGTACCGCTCAAGGAGCTTGCGCTGCTGCTCGTCGAGCGGATTCGCGGTGTCGACGTCCTGGCCCTTGTGTTCCGAGAGGGTCGCGCGCGCCCGCTGGAGGGCGCTGTTGACCGAGGCGACCGAGGTGTCGAGCAGCTCGGCGACCTCGCTCGCCTTCCAGGCCAGCACCTCGCGCAGGATCAGCACGGCCCGCTGCTTGGGCGGCAGATGCTGCAACGCGGCGACGAACGCGAGCCGCACCGACTCGCGCGTCACCGCGGCCTCCGCCGGGTCCGCGACCGTGGGCAGGATCCGTCCGTCCGGCATCGGCTCCAGCCAGGTGTTCTCCGGCAGCGGGTTGAGCGCCGCCTGCGCGAGCGGCGTCGGGCCCGTCAGATCGACCGGACGGGCCCGCTTGTTGCCCGCGTTCAGCATGTCCAGACAGACGTTGGTGGCGATGCGGTACAGCCAGGACCGCAGCGAGGAACGCCCCTCGAACTTCTCGAAGCTGCGCCAGGCACGCACCAGCGTGTCCTGGACCGCGTCCTCCGCCTCGAAGGCCGAACCGAGCATCCGGTAGCAGTAGCCGGTCAGCTCGACCCGGTATCCCTCCAGACGGCTGTCGATGTCCGCCGTCGCTGTCAGATCACTCATCGCTCCGCCCCTGTTGCGCTGTGACACCGCTCACCCAGCACTTCGGAAGCTACAGCAGGCCACTGACAACGGGGGCGGGAAGAGCCGGAGCCGCACACCTACCGGTCACGTTCCGGGCTTGCGCCCGTACACGTAGACGTCGTCGCCGTTCTTCAGCAGATTCCAGTACGCCTTCGCGTCGGCGGGCCGCATGTTGACGCAGCCGTGCGACCCCGGCGGGTTCCACATCTTCAGGCCCACCGAGTGGAACGCCTGCCCGCCGTCGAAGAATTGCGCGTACGGCATCGACACGTGGTAGATCGACGAGACGTGGTTGATGTGCCGCCAGTAGATCTTCTTCGCCCCGGTGCGCGTCTCGTACGTGTCCCGCCCGGTCCGCACCGGCACGGGACCGAACTTCAGCTTGCTGCCGTCCTGGATCCAGCTCAGCTGCCGGGTCAGGTCGACGCACGCGATGCGCCCCTTGTTCGTGGGGCACTTCTTGTCCTTGTTGGGGTTCTTGCCGGCCGCCTTCTGGGCCGTCAGCGTCTTCATGGTGCGCCAGGTGACCGGTCCCGCGTAACCGATCGTGGGCGTGACGCCGTAGGTGGTCTGGAACGACCGGATCGCCTTGCAGTCGGCGGCCGACTGCCTGCCGTCGACCGGCCGGTGCAGATACTTCTCGACCTGCTTCTGGTACGGCCCGGTGGACGTCGTGCAGGACGCCGCCTGCGCTGATCCGCCGGTGCCCACGACGAGGGCGGGCGCCGCCATCAGACCGGCGACGGACAGCGCGAGCGCGCGCCGCGACCCGACCCCCCGTATGTTCCCTGCGATGCTCATGTACGCCAACTCCCCTTCGCGCGCCGTGAGGTGATTCCGCCTGCTAGACGCGCGTCGGGGAGTGGATGGTTGTGCGCCGTATGTCTCAGTTCCGTACGGACGCCACCGTGTCAGCTCTGTACGGATGCCACCGGCACGAGCCGCCGCCGCTCGGTGCGCGCGGCCCGCGAGCCGTACAGCGTGACCGAGACGACGCCGAGGACCGCGAGCAGCCCCAGTGACACGGTCCCGGCCCAGCCCCCGGCGTGGAAGGCGACCGCGCCGAGCGTGCCGCCCGCGCTGGAGCCCAGGTAGTACGCGGACTGGTACAGCGCCGACGCCTGGGCCCGGCCCTTCGTCGCCGTACGGCTCACGGACGAGGAGGCGACCGCGTGCCCGGCGAAGAATCCCGCCGTGATCAGGACCAGGCCGAGGAGTACGGCGGCCAACTGGTCGGCGAGCGACAGCAGCAGACCGGCGGCCGTCGTGGAGACGGCCAGGTACAGCGCGCCCCGTCGGCCGAGCCGGGCGACCAGCCGGCCGGCCGCGGCGGAGGAGACCGTACCGACGAGATAGACCAGGAAGATCGAACCGACGACACCCTGCGGGAGGTTGAACGGCGCCTCCACCAGGCGGTAGCCGATCACCGTGTAGACCGCGCCGAACACCGTCATGAACAGCGCGCCGATCGCGTACAGCCTGCGCAGCAGCGGGTCGGCGAGGTGCCCGCCCACCGTCTTCGCGAGGGCCTTCGGGTTCAGCGAACCAGGGGTGAAGTGCCGGGCCCTGGGGATCATGAAGTGGAAGACGACCGCGCAGGCCACGGCCAGCAGCCCGACCGCGCCGAGCGCCGCCCGCCAGCCCCACAGCTGGGCGATCCAGCCGGTGAGGATACGGCCGCTCATCCCGCCGATGCTGTTGCCCGCCACGAACAGCCCGATCGCGGCGACCAGCGCCTTCGGCCGTACCTCCTCGGCCAGATACGCCATCGCGGACGCCGGGAGTCCGGCCAGTGCCGCGCCCTGGACGGCGCGCAGCGCGATCAGCCAGCCCAGCGAGGGCGCGAACGGCACGAGCAGCCCGACCAGCACGGCGACCGTCAGCGAGGCGGTCATCATCTGCCGCCGCCCGAACCGCTCGGACAGCGCACTCATCGGCAGCACACACAGCGCCAGCGCGCCCGTCGCGGCGGAGACCGTCCAGCTGGCCTGGCCGGCCGTGGCGCCGAGGGAGGCGGAGACGGCGGGCAGCAGGGCCTGGGTGGAGTAGAGGAGTGCGAATGTCGCGACACCGGCGGCGAAGAGAGCGAAGCTCATCCGGCGGTAGCCGGGGCGGCCCGGTTCGAGACGGTCCGGCGCGGCTTTGCCGGTGGTGGTGGCAGCGGCGGCGACGGGGGACGGCTGGGGCGAGGCGGCCACGGTGAGGGTGGACGCCCCGGTACTGGCAGGAGGCATGGTTCGAAAGTAGGCCGCCCGGCTTCATGCGTCCAATGCACGAAGTGGCGATAATCAATCCCATGGTGCATGAACACAGGTCACAGCCACGGCTGTCACCGAGTAGTTACGAAGAAGACATTCGCGCCGTCCTCGCGCCGCGGCTGGCCCACTTCGAGGCGGTGGCCCGCCACGAGCACGTCACCCGCGCCGCGCACGAACTCGGCGTCCCGCAGTCGACGCTCTCGCGGTCGATGGTCCGGCTCGAACAGGACCTGGGAGTCGCCCTGTTCGCCCGCAAGGGCCGTACCGTCTCCCTCACGCCCGCGGGCCGCACCTTCCTGGGCTCCGCCGAGCGGGCCCTGGCCGAGGTCGAGAAGGCCGCCGACTCGGTACGGGCCGACGCGGACCCGGCCACCGGCAAGGTCGCCTTCGGCTTCCTGCACACCATGGGCTCCGAGACCGTGCCCGCCCTGATCCGCGCCTTCCGCGCCGACCACCCCCGGGTCCGCTTCCAGCTCGTGCAGAACTACGGCGAGGCGATGATCGAACGACTCCGGTCCGGCGGCCTCGACCTCTGCCTCACCTCACCCGTCCCGGACGCCCCCGACCTCGTCGCCCGCCGCCTCGACGAGCAGCGACTGCGCCTGGTCGTCCCCGAGGACCACCGGCTCGCCTCGCGCCGCCGCATCCGCCTGGCGGAGGCCGCCGAGGAGAAGTTCGTCACCCTCGAACCCGGGTACGGCCTGCGGCGGATCACCGACGACCTGTGTGCGGAGGCAGGCTTCACCCCCCGTGTCGCCTTCGAGGGCGAGGAGGCGGAGACCCTGCGCGGTCTGGTCGCGGCCGGCCTCGGCGTGGCCCTGCTGCCGCCGCCCGCGGTGGCCCGCCCGGGCGTCGTCGAACTCACGGTGACGGCCCCGAGGGCGGCCCGCGAGATCGGCGTCGCCTGGCTGGACGGCCACCCGGACACCCCGCCGGTGGCGGCGTTCAAGCGGTTCCTGCTGTCGCGGCGGGGACATTTGCTGCCGGACTGAGCGGGCGCCCGGGGGCGACGGGCGGTACCGCCGAGCGGATCGGCGGCGTACGGGGCGCCCTCGCTTTGCTCGGAGCCCGCCCGCCGTACCGCACGGACCCGGGCCCCGCCGGAAAATGAACTGCGGTGCGGTACCGGCCGTGACAGGGTGACGGGCCCACGGTCCGGTCCCGCAGTCCACCGGCCGCCCCAGGAGTGTTCGATGACCGCACCGCCCCGACCTGTGAGTCGCGGCGGCGAAGCGGTAGGAGTGCGCGGACTCCGTCTCGGGAAACAACGGAACAGCCATGAACACGGCCCCTGGTGGCCCAGCCGTATCACGCCGCGCCCCGTTCCCTCGGAGGTGCGGTCGGGTGACCGATAGCGCCCTCCTCATCCGGCGCGCAGGCTGGAGACATGGACACCATCGCGCTTGGAAACGTGGAGATCACCCGCGTGGTCGAGTTGCCCGCAAGAGGCAGCGCCCGTGACTACATCTTTCCCGACGTGTCCGTCGCGCACTGGCAGGCGCACGAGAGCTGGCTCGCCCCCGTCTTCCTGGACCCGGCCGCCGACGAGGTCCGCACCATGAGCCAGACCTGGCTGATCCGCAGCGAGGGCCGGACGATCCTGATCGACACCGGCATCGGCAACGACCGGGAACGCCCGGCCATGCCGTCCTTCCACCATCTGAACACCCACTACCTCGGTGAGCTGGCCGCGGCAGGCGTCCGCCCGCAGGACGTGGACACGGTGATCTGCACCCATGTCCACGGCGACCACGTCGGCTGGAACACCCGACGGACGGACGACGGAAAGTGGCGGCCGACCTTCCCCCACGCCCAGTACGTCATCTCGCGCGCCGACTTCGACTACTGGAACCCGGCCAACGGACACCGGACCCGCTCCGGCCCTCAGATGGCCAACGTCTTCGAGGACAGCGTCGCCCCCGTGCACCAGGCCGGGCAGACCGTGCTGTGGGAGGGCGACCACCACGACATCGGCGCCCGGCTCCGCATCGAGCCGGCCCCGGGCCATACGCCCGGCTCCTGTGTCGTATGGCTGCGGTCGGGCACCGATCGGGCGGTGTTCGCCGGGGATCTGCTGCACAGCCCACTGCAGATCGTGGAGCCGGACGACTGTCCCGGCTTCGACGAGGACGAGCCCCGGGCACGTCACAGCCGGCGCCGGGTGCTGGGGGAGGCCGCGGACCGCGGCGCCCTGCTGTTCCCCGCACACTTCCCCGGGCCGGGCGCGGCCGAAGTGCGGCGCGCGGGCGACCGGTTCGCGGTGAAGGAGTGGGCGGCATGGCGGTGAGGACGTTCCGCGGCATCCCGTGCGCGGCCGCCCCGGCCGCCGCCGCGCGACGTCGGCCGGGGCCACGGCAGAGCCTGGCCGTCGGTGATCCGAACGCGCGCGGCGAAGGCGCGGCTGTGGCACACCACGTACCGCCAGAACCGCAGGCACTCACCTGGAGACCGATATGACAACCCCGGAGCAGAACAAGGAGCTGGTGCTGAAAGCGTTCGACACCCTGTTCGAGAAGCGTGACTACGCGACCGCCGAGGAGTTCTGGTCCGAGGAATACGTCCAGCACAGCAGACACATCCCGCCAGGGCGCGAAGGACTGTTCGGCCTAGTCCGCTCGCTGCCCGACACGCTGCACTACGAGCACCAGCTCGTGGTCGCCGAAGGCGACTACGTCATGCTCTACGGCCGCTACTCCGGCACGGGCAATCCCGAGGCCGCAGTTGTGGCCGACGTGGTGCGCATCAAGGACGGCAAGCTCGCCGAACACTGGGATGTCTGGGAGGAAGAGGCGACCCGGGACGAGTCCGCCAGCAGGCTCGTTCGTGATCAATTCCCGCCCGGCCACTGAACGGCGCCGGTGCAGGGTCCGAGTGCCCGGAAACTGCCGCGAACCGCTCGTGCCCGAGGAGGCTCACCGGGTGGCTCCGCGTCCTCGGGGGAGGCTCCGGTTGCGTCCTGGCCGCGTGCGTCGCAGGCTGCCGCTATGGATCACCCCTCGGGAGCCGGTGTGCTGCCCATCCTGGTGACCGGCGCCGCGGGCAGGGTCGGCGCCGTAGGACGTTCCGTCGTCGAGGGCCTTCGGCGACGCGGCCTGCCCGTCCGGGCAGCGGTACATCGCGAGGACGATCGCGCACGGGCACTGCGGGCGACCGGCGCCGAAGTCGTGGTCGCGGACCTGACGCGTGCGGGCGAGCTCGCCGACGTCCTGGACGGTTGCGGGCGGATGTACTTCGGCATGGGCGTGTCGGCGCAGTACCTGGAGGCGGCCCTGACGGCAGCGGTCGTCGCGCGCGCGTACGGGCGCCTGGAGGTGTTCGTGAACATGTCGCAGCTGACCGTCGCCGAGATGGACCTCACCCGTACCTCCGAGTCGGGCCAGCAGCGGCAGCAGTGGCTGGTCGAGCAGGTCCTCGACTGGTCCGGCCTGCCCGTTGTCCAGATCAGGCCCACCGTGTTCCTGGAGAACCCGCTCTTCCGCGTCGGCTTCTCCTCGATCGCGAAGACGGGCACCATCAGGCTGCCCTTCGGCGAGGCGAAGACCTCCCCGGTGCAGGCCGGTGACGTCGCTGCGGTCGTGGAGGAGATCCTGGCCGACCCGGCTGCGCACACCGGACGGACCTACGAGCTGACCGGTCCCCGTTCGGAGGGCATCACCGCCATGGCGGCGCAGGTCTCCGCAGTCCTGGGCAGGCCGGTCGGCTACGACGACGTTCCGCTGCAGGAATGGATCGACCACGATCTCAAGCCGCTGGGGCTGCCGGACCACGTCTTCCAGCACATCTCCACCATGGCCCGCCTTCATGCGGAGAACCGGTACGACCGCAAGACGGACGGCGTGGAGCAGGTCACCGGGCGGCCCCCTTCGGAAGTGGCCGACTTCGTCCGGACGCACGCCGACCTGTTCAGCGGCCCCTGACCGGCAACTCCTCGACCTGCCCGTCGCCACTCCCGGCGGCCGAGAACCGTCGCGCACACCCGGCGGAAAGGGCCTGCTGCTTCGGGACGCCTCAACGTACGACGTCACCAGCCCCGCGATACGACCTCAGCAGTCCCGCGGCCGTGCTCAACTCCGGTTGCGCTGCCGCCGGTCACCGGCTCCGTCCCCCTCAGTCCCGCAGCGACTTCCCGAACCCCGCCGCCAGCGGCATCCGCAGCCCCAGCGGCGGCGGCGCCGCCAGTGCGTCGGCGACCGGGCGGGCGTAGGCGCGGCCGAAGAGTGAGCCGCGGACGAAGTCCGTGGCCAGGGCCGCTACTTCGGCGCGGTGCTGACGCAGGCCGTGGCCGTCGGAGTGGACTTCGAAGCGGCACGTGTCGCGGTTGGCCTTCTTGGCGCGTTCGGCCAGGCGGAAGGAGAGCTCGGGGTCGGTACGGGCATCGTTCGTACCGTGGACGAGCAGGACCTGCCGGCCGAGCAGATGCTTCACCGGTTCCGGCTCGCCCGTCACGTTCTCGGGCAGCCAAGGGGCCATCGCCAGAACGGAGCTGACGGCCGCGTGGCCGCCCGCGTGGAGGGCGGCGCGGCCGCCCATGCCGTGGCCGGCGAGGCAGACGGGGACGTCGCCGTAGCGTCGTACGACCTCGTCCACCGCCCATCGGGCGTCCGCCGCGAGCTGCGCGTCGGTCGCGTTCCAGCCGCGGCAGCGGTAGCGCACGACATGCGCGGTGAGCCCGTCCTCCCGGCCCGCGCGGGCCAGGGTCCGGGCCAGCGGGAGCTGGAGGGCGTACGAGAGGGGTGAGGGGCGGCGGTGCGAGTCGGCCTCGCCGTCCGGGAGCAGCAGAACCACGCCGCTGACCGCAGTTGGTGCTCCGGCCGTCCTGACGGCCCGTCCCAGCCTCGCAGCAGGCAGGGGGAGTGCGCGCTGTGCCATGACAGAACAGTGTCAGAAGGAGAGGTGTACTCCACCCCTATTCGCGGTCACTGTTACGCATCGGCAAGCGACAATCTACGCGCGTAGGCGTTAGAGTGCCCGAATGATGAGCCCGACCCTCCATGTGCCCGGCCAGGATCAGATCCGGCGTGCCCCCAAGGTTCTTCTCCACGACCACCTCGACGGCGGCCTGCGCCCCGGAACGATCGTCGACCTCGCCGCCGCGAGCGGATACGGCGGACTCCCCGAGAACGAGCCCGACAAGCTCGGCATCTGGTTCCGCGAGGCCGCCGACTCCGGATCGCTGGAGCGCTACCTGGAGACGTTCGCCCACACCTGCGCCGTCATGCAGACCCGTGACGCCCTGGTCCGGGTGGCCACCGAATGTGCCGAGGACCTGGCGGCGGACGGTGTCGTCTACGCCGAGGTGCGGTACGCCCCCGAGCAGCACCTGGAAGCCGGGCTGACCCTCGAAGAGGTCGTCGAGGCGGTCAACGAGGGCTTCCGGGAGGGTGAGCGCCGGGCCCGCCTGGACGGCCACCGCATCCGGATGGGCGCCCTCCTCACCGCGATGCGGCACGCCGCCCGGTCCCTGGAGATCGCCGAACTCGCCAACCGCTACCGCGACCAGGGCGTCGTCGGCTTCGACATCGCGGGCGCGGAGGCGGGCTTCCCGCCCACCCGGCACCTCGACGCGTTCGAGTACCTCAAGCGCGAGAACAACCACTTCACCATCCACGCGGGCGAGGCGTTCGGTCTGCCGTCGATCTGGCAGGCCATCCAGTGGTGCGGCGCCGACCGGCTCGGCCACGGCGTCCGCATCATCGACGACATCGAGGTCGCCGAGGACGGCTCCGTGACGCTCGGCCGGCTCGCCTCCTACGTACGGGACAAGCGCATCCCGCTGGAGCTGTGTCCGACCTCGAACCTTCAGACCGGCGCCGCCGCCTCCTACGCCGAGCACCCCATCGGGCTGCTGCGGAGGCTGCATTTCCGGGCCACCGTGAATACGGACAACCGGCTGATGAGCGGTACGAGCATGAGCCAGGAATTCGAGAAGCTGACCGAGACCTTCGGATACACGCTCGACGACATGCAGTGGTTCACCGTCAATGCGATGAAGTCGGCATTCATTCCTTTCGATGAACGTCTGGCGATGATCAACGACGTGATCAAGCCCGGATACGCCGAGCTGAAGTCCGAGTGGCTCTTCGAGCAGACCGCTACGACCAGCATTTCTTCCGCTTCCGCGGGCTGATCGGCACGCGTTCGGTATGCGGCCGGGATGGCGGATTCCCGGCCGTTTCCCGTATTCGGCAGGTTTGCGGGACGGGCAGGGAGCTGACTACGTTTCAGGCCCCCCCCACATTCCTCTCCCCAAGGATGAATTTCACATGAAGCAGTCTGCTGTCAGGACTCTCGGCGTCGCCGCTGTCGGTGCCGCTTTCGCCGCTGCCGCCGCGGGTACCGCCTCCGCCGCCGTGCTCCCGGCCGACGCCGCGACCACCGCCCTGCCGGCCGCCGGTTCGGCGCTGGAGACCGCGACCCGGTCCCTGCCGGCCCAGGACACGGCCACCAAGCTCCTCGGCACCGGCCGGCAGAAGCTCGTCGGCGACGCCACCACCCCGGTCAGGGGTCTGCTCGGCGGCCTGCCCGCGGGCGGCATGCAGGCCGGCGGCCTGACGGCCAACGGTCTCCCGCTCGGCGGCTGACCCACGTCCCGGGGACGTTCCCCGTACACACGCCTGTGGGCGGACACCCGGACCGGGTTGCCCGCCCACAGGCGTGTGGTGCGTACGTGTGTCACCAGGAGGTGGACGCCGTCTTCTCGGCCGGGAACAGCACCCACAGCGCCAGGTAGAGCAGGCACTGCGGCCCCGGAAGCAGGCAGGAGACCAGGAAGATGATGCGCATGGTTCCCGCGGAGGTGCCGAAGCGCCGTGCCAGCGCTGCGCACACTCCGCCGATCATGCGTCCGTCACGGGGGCGGGCAAGTGCGGCCATGGTGGGCTCCTTCGCGAACCGTTGCTGTGGGAGCAGCTCCGTCGTGCTCCCGACGCATCCCATGGTCACCCGACGAACAGGGGCAAAGCGTCGCTCTACGGTGCGATACCGACCCTGGGAATCGTCGGGGTCGACCCCTGGGGCGCCTCGTCCCTGGGGTGGGGCAGCACCCTGATCCGCTGCTGCTTCCTGCGGCGCAGCCGCGCCCGGCACAGGGGTACGACCAGCAGGTGGGCGAGCGCCACGCCGGTGGTGTTCAGCAGCAGTGAGTCGACGTCGACGACCTGCCCCGGAACGCCGGTCTGCGCCAGTTCGATCGCCAGCGAGATCAGCGCCCCCGCCGCGACGGTACGGGCCAGCGAGGCCCACGGGGAGACGAACAGCCGGCCTCCGGCCATCGGCAGCAGTACGCCCAGCGGGGCGAGCAGCAGCAGCCCCTCACCGATGCGGCGGGCGGCCTCGACCGGGCCGAGGGACAGGTCCGCTCTGATGCCGGCGAGCGGATGAAGGTTCGAGGCGGTCGTCCACGGCACGTCGAGGGGGCGCAGCGTCAGCCACCCGACAAACAGCAGATGCGCGAGGAGGAGAAGGACCCCGGCCGCGCGGAAGCGGATGACAGTCTGACTGCCCGAACCATGACGCACGCACCCCAAGACGCGCCGGGCGGCAGGATCGGTTCCGCCCGGCCGGAACCAAGCCGGAACCAAGCCGGAACCAAGCCGGACCCCGGGCGGAGCCCGGCCCGGCTTGGTTCCGGCTTGGTTCCGGTCAGGCCCCCGTGCCCGTCCCCGTCACGGTCCCCGTACCCGTACCTGTACCCGTCCCCGTCACGGTCCCCGGCGTCGGTACCGTCTTCGGTCTGGCCTTCGTCTCCGTGGTGCACAGATATCCGTGCGGCCGGTAGCTCCCCGGCCCGCCCAGCACCACCCTGCCGTCCGGGGCGAGCGTCCCGCTCTCCGCGTACGTGCACACGATCTGCGCCAGCGCCTCGGCCGGCAGGTCCTCCGGCTGTTCGCTGAGGCGCAGCGTGCCCCGGGGGTCGCCGCCGCGGGCCGCGCTGACCTGCAGGGTCGCCGGGACGGTGGTGGAGAACCCGGCCTGCCGCTCATCGGCGGGCGGCTTCTGCTCCAGCTCGTCGAGGAGGGCCTGCGCGATCCGGACCCGGTCCGCCTTCGCCTCGTCGACCTGGATCGTACGGTCCACCGTGACCAGTTGCGAGGAGCAGACCAGATAGATCTGTACGGGGACGCCCTGGAGCGTCTGGGGCGCGACGTCCACCGCGGACATGGAGCACGGCACCTGCGACGGCGCGGCCCCGGCGTCCACCGGTACGGACGTGGTCCTGATCCCGCAGCCCGCGGCCAGCACGGCCACGGTCACGGCACCGGCCAGCGTCACGGCCGCACGGCACCCCGGGCGATTGCTGCCCCTCATGTCGCGTCTCCCTCCTCGTCCTGGACCCCCGCGTCGGTATCCCCGGCGCTCCCGGCGCCTCCCGCGGAACCGGTGAGCGGCTCGGCATCGCGCGGCAGCCGCAGGACGAACACCGCGCCGTCGCCGTCCGGCGAGTTCGCGGCCGTGATGTCACCGCCGTGGATGTGCGCGTTCTCCATGGCGATCGACAGACCGAGCCCGCTGCCCTCGGAGCGCGGGCGGGAGGCGCTGGCCTTGTAGAACCGGTCGAAGACGTGCGGCAGGACGTCCTCGGGGATACCGGGGCCGTGGTCACGGACCTCGATGACGAGTTCGTCGCCCTCGGTCCGTACCGCGACCCGTACCGGCGAACCGCCGTGCTTGAGCGCGTTGCCGATCAGGTTCGCCAGGATCACGTCCAGCCGGCGCGGGTCGAGGCGGACCATCATGCCGCGCTCGGCGTCCAGGTCCACCGCGTCCAGCCAGGCGCGGGCGTCGATGCAGGCGGTGACCTGGTCGGCGACGTCGACGGTGTCGAGGACGAGCCGGGCCGTACCCGCGTCGAAGCGGGTGACCTCCATCAGGTTCTCCACCAGGTCGTTGAGCCGCCGGGTCTCGCTCACCACCAGATGCACGGCGGGCGCGATCATCGGGTCGAGGCTGTCGGCCTCGTCCTCCAGGACCTCGGCGACCGCGGTGATCGCGGTGAGCGGGGTGCGCAGTTCGTGCGACATGTCGGCGACGAACCGGCGGCTGGACTCCTCCCGCGCGCGCATGTCCGCGACCTTCTTCTCCAGAGAAATCGCGGCTCTGTTGAACGTACGGGAAAGATCGGCGAGTTCATCGGTGCCGGAGACCACGAGCCGGGTGTCGAGCTTGCCCTCACCGAGCTTGCGCGCGGCGTCACCGAGCCGCTGCACGGGCCGCAGCACGGTCGTCGCCGCGGCCTGCGCGAGCAGCGCCGAGCCGATCAGGGCGAGCCCGGTGGCGATCCCCAGCGACCAGGCCAGGGAGTTCAGATCCTGCCGCTCCTGGTCCAGGGACTTCAGCATGTAGCCGGTCGGGCCACCGCCGATGATCTTCGTGCCGCCCACCAGGTACGGCGTACCGCGGATGCTGACCCGCTGCCAGAACAGGTGGTACTCGTACTTGTTGCCCGCCTCGATCGGCTGCTTCTCGTTGACGGCCTTCTGCAGCGACAGCGGCACGTTGTCGAGCGTGAAGGTGTCCAGATCGGAGTTGCCGACGATCGGCTTGCCGGTGTCGCGCTCGTCGACGAGCAGAACGCTGTAGCCGGGGGAACTGCTCGCCATCTGCGCGGCGGTGTTCTGCAGATCGTCCTTGGTGGGCCGCAGCGGCAGCGACGCGGCCCGGCTCTGCATCTCCTGCCGGAAGTCCCCGAGCGCCGAGTCCTGGGTACGCGTCAGTACGGCCTCGCGGTTCAGCCAGTACGCGATCCCCGAGGCGGACACCGCGGCGGTCAGCGCCACCAGCGCGAACACGACGACGAGACGCAGTCGCAGACTCGTCCAGCGGAGTCCGGCGAGCAGGCTCCGCCTGGTGGCATCGCTCACTGAGGCGAATCCAGCCGGTAGCCCACACCCCGAACGGTACGGATCAGGGTCGGCGAGGACGGCACGTCCTCCACCTTGGCGCGCAGCCGCTGCACACAGGCGTCCACGAGCCGGGAGTCGCCGAGGTAGTCGTGCTCCCAGACCAGCCGCAGCAGCTGCTGCCGCGACAGGGCCTGGCCCGGCCGGCGGCTCAGTTCCAGCAGGAGCCGCAGCTCCGTCGGTGTGAGCTGCAGATCCTCGCCGTTCTTGGTCACGGTCATCGCGGAACGGTCGATCACCACGTTCCCGAAGGACGCGGAGTCGGTGGACTCGCGCTCACCGCGGCGCAGCACCGCCCGGATACGGGCGTCGAGCACCCGGCCCTGCACGGGTTTCACCACATAGTCGTCGGCACCGGACTCCAGCCCGACGACGACGTCGATGTCGTCACTGCGCGCGGTCAGCAGGATGATCGGCAGCTGGTCGGTGCGCCGGATGCGCCGGCACACCTCGAAACCGTCGATGCCGGGCAGCATCACATCCAGCACGATCAGATCGGGCCGCTGTTCACGCAGCAGTTTCAGGCCGTCCTCTCCCGTCGCCGCGGTGGCCACACGGTGGCCCTGACGTGACAGCGAGAGTTCGAGGGCCGTGCGGATGGCGTCGTCGTCCTCGATCAGCAACAGGAAAGGCACGCTGGCCATTCTGGCCCATGGGAGAGCCCCAGTTCGACAGTTGGGGGCGACTCATACATCCCGGGCCCCGCCGGCGCACCGACGGCAGGCCCTGTGACAGGCCTGTGACAGTCGGGGGACAGCCCCATGAAACTGCCCCGGCAAGCTCATTGGCACAAGGACGGACGGACTCCACCGATGGGGGGCGCGAGATGAACGCGATTCAGAGCACCACCGCAAGCGCAGTTGTCACGCGTCTCCACGATGTCGGCCGGAGCTCCGAGAAGTCCGGCGTCGGGGGGCGGGGTTGCGTTCGAGGCGCCGGGCGTCAGCACGCGTCGTACATGACGGTGGTCGACGCGCCTGTGGGGGCCAACGGGGGAAGCAACGGGGGATCCGCGTACGGGGAGGTCATGGGGGAGCGGAAGGTCCCGGCACAGTCCGTGGACGCCGAAACGGCGTTCACGGCCTACGTCCGGGAGCGCCGCGCCTCCCTGTACGCAACCGCCTACCACCTGACCGGTGACCGGTTCGAGGCCGAGGATCTGCTGCAGAGCGCCCTCTTCTCGACGTACCGGGCATGGGACCGGATCAGCGACAAGGCGGCGGTCGGCGGCTATCTGCGCCGCACCATGACCAACCTGCACATCAGCGCCTGGCGCAGGCGCAAGCTCAACGAGTACCCGACCGAGGAGCTGCCGGAGACGGCGGGCGACACGGACGCGATGCGCGGCACGGAACTGCGCGCCGTGCTCTGGCAGGCGCTGGCGCGACTGCCGGAACTCCAGCGCACGATGCTGGTCCTGCGGTACTACGAGGGCCGCACCGATCCGGAGATCGCGGCCATCCTCGACATCAGTGTCGGCACGGTGAAGTCCAGCATCTGGCGGTCGCTCCGCCGACTGCGCGACGACGAGGTCCTCAGCTTCGGCCGTGACCAGGAGGAGTCCTTCGGCGAGCTGGTGGCCTGAAGGGGCGGGGGATACGGGGGAACACGGGCCGCTGCTTCGGGGGAGGCGGCGGAACACGGGGGAATGCTGCGGGGCCGGACGGGCCGGGGGGTCCTGTCCGGCCCCGTCGCCGTGTGGCCCGGTCCCTTCGGCGCCCCGTGTACGCCTCCGCTACGCCGACCCCCGCGCCGCCGGTGCCCGGCGGCAGCGTCCCGCCGCCGCGGCGGCCAGTCGGCCCAGGGCCTCCTCCTTGCCGCACGGATGCGCGCCCAGTGCCGCCTGCCGTGCCACGATCCGCCGCTCCGCGCGCATCAGCCGCCACCCCCGCCGCAGCAGGAACGGCACCGACTTGCGGCCCTCCCGCAGATCCCGCAGCAGCCGACGGCGGAAGGTCGTCGTCGGACGGCCGCGCAGGCACAGCGCGTCCGCGAGCACGCCCAGTTCCTGGCACCGCTCGACTATGTCCGCCGCGAAGATCCCCTCGGCCACGAACAGTGGTGTGCGGTCGATGTGGAGGGCCTCGTGGTCGACGCGGGAGCTCGTGGCGATGTCGTACACCGGGACGCGCGTCCGCCCCGTGCGGCACAGCTCCGTGATCGCGGCCACCGCCGCGTCGGCGTCCCAGGACTGTGCGGAGTCCCAGTCGATGTCCGTACTTCCGGGAACGAGCGGCAGCGTGGGGTCGTCGCCCTCCTTGTAGAAGTCGTCCAGGCGCAGCACCGGCAGATCGGTGCGGGCGGCGAGGGAGGACTTGCCGGAGCCGGAGGGGCCCGCGAGCAGCACGACGCGGGTCAGGAGCGGTTGGGAATTCACAGGACACGAGTGTGAGGCATTGACCCGCGCAGGGGATCCCCCGGAGGTCGGGTTGGTATCGAGCATCACGCCTCAACTACTCTACGCACTCAAGCGATTACTCGATCGGCTCTGATCAGGTGGGAACTCCATGGCACGTCACGCACTTTCCAGGTCCCGGCGCCGCACCCTGCTGCGGGCAGGTCTGACCATCACCGCGGTGGGCGCCGCGCTCGGCGCGGGAGGTGCGGCGGCCCAGGCGGCGCCGCTGCCCCTCGTGCCGACCACGGGCGCCGACACCGGCTTCGGCGACGCGGGTGAGGCGGCCACCGGCGCGGTGACCGGGGGGCTCGGGCACTCGCTCCACAACGGCATCGCACCGGTGACGCAGCTGCGGCTGGACCCGCTGGCCGGTACGGGCGCGGACCCGCTGAACAACACGGTGGAGACACAGATCGCCGACTTCAAGCCGCTCTCCACGGCCGCCGTCACCGGCCCGGTCACCAGCGGCGGCGGGCTGAAGGACCTGCCGGTGGTGGGGCAGGTCACACAACTGCCGCGCCGCTGAGACGGACGCGGACGCGGCCCGTTCCTCCGGAAATCCGGAGGAACGGGCCGCGTCCGTGCGGGCGGGCCCGACCGGCCCTCGCACAGGTCAGTGCGAGGAGCCGGTACGAGGCGTCAGTACGAGGACCCCGAGGTGCCGAGCGCGCCCGTCGGGTGCCAGACCGTCTTCGTCTCCAGGAAGGCCGTCATGCGACGGGTGCCCGGGTCGGCCGACCAGTCGGAGGCGCCGTCGCCCCGGTGAACCCGCTTCAGGTTGTCCGCCGCCGCGATCTCCAGCTCCTTCGCGAGCGCGGCGTCCGCCCCCGTGAGGTCGATGGCGTTCACGTCTTGGTGGGACGCGAGCGGTGCCGCGATCTCCGCCGTCCTCCCGGACAGGATGTTCACCACGCCGCCCGGCAGGTCGGAGGTGGCCAGCACCTCGCCCAGGGACAGGGCCGGCAGCGGGGCGTCCGCCGAAGCGATGACGACCGCCGTGTTGCCGGTCGCGATCACCGGGGCGATCACCGAGACCAGGCCCAGGAACGACGACTCCTGGGGCGCCAGGACCGCGACCACACCGGTCGGTTCGGGCGTGGACAGGTTGAAGAACGGGCCCGCGACCGGGTTCGCCCCGCCCACGACCTGGCCGATCTTGTCGGTCCAGCCCGCGTACCAGACCCAGCGGTCGATCGCCGCGTCCACCAGGGCCGCGGCCTTGGACTTGGACAGGCCCTCCGCGTCGGCCACTTCCCGGACGAACTGGTCCCTGCGGCCCTCCAGCATCTCCGCGACGCGGTAGAGGACCTGGCCCCGGTTGTACGCGGTCGCGCCCGACCAGCCGCCGAACGCCTTGCGCGCGGCCACGACCGCGTCCCGCGCGTCCTTGCGGGAGGACCGGGGGGCGTTCGCCAGCCACTTGCCCTTGGAGTCGGTCACCTCGTACACCCGGCCGCTCTCGGAGCGGGGGAACTTGCCCCCGACGTACAGCTTGTAGGTCTTGAAGACGCTCAGACGGTTATCGGACATCGAGGTACGCCTCCAGGCCGTGACGGCCGCCTTCGCGGCCGAAGCCCGACTCCTTGTAGCCGCCGAAGGGCGAGGTCGGGTCGAACTTGTTGAACGTGTTGGCCCAGACGACGCCCGCCCGGAGCTTGTTCGCCACCGCGAGGATGCGGGAGCCCTTCTCCGTCCAGATGCCGGCCGAGAGGCCGTACTGGGTGTTGTTGGCCTTGGCGACCGCCTCGTCGGGCGTACGGAACGACAGCACCGACAGCACCGGGCCGAAGATCTCGTCGCGGGCGATGGTGTGCGCCTGGGTGACGTTCGTGAACAGCGTCGGGGCGAACCAGTAGCCGGAGGACGGGAGCTCGCAGGGGGCGGACCAGCGTTCGGCGCCCTCCGCCTCGCCGGTCTCGGCGAGCGCGGTGATCCGGGCGAGCTGCTCCGCGGAGTTGATCGCGCCGATGTCGGTGTTCTTGTCGAGGGGGTCGCCGAGCCGGAGGGTGGACAGCCGGCGCTTCAGCGCGTCCAGCACCTCGTCCTGGATCGACTCCTGCACGAGCAGGCGCGAGCCCGCGCAGCAGACCTGGCCCTGGTTGAAGAAGATGCCGGTGACGATGCCCTCGACGGCCTGGTCGATGGGGGCGTCGTCGAAGACGATGTTGGCGCCCTTGCCGCCCAGTTCCAGGGTGACCTTCTTGTCCGTGCCCGCGACCTGGCGGGCGATGGCCTTGCCGACCGCGGTCGAGCCGGTGAAGGCGATCTTGTTCACGTCCGGGTGCTCGACGAGGGCGGCGCCCGCGTCCCCGTACCCGGTGAGGATGTTCACGACACCCTTGGGCAGGCCCGCCTGGCGGCAGATGTCCGCGAAGAACAGGGCGGAGAGCGGGGTCGTCTCGGCGGGCTTGAGGACCACCGTGTTGCCGGTGGCGAGCGCCGGGGCGATCTTCCACGCGAGCATGAGGAGCGGGAAGTTCCACGGAATGATCTGGCCCGCGACGCCGAGGGGGCGCGGGCCCGCGCCGACGTGCCCTTCTGTCGTCCTGCGGCCGAACCCGGCGTGATCCAGCTTGTCGGCCCAGCCCGCGTAGTAGAAGAAGTGCGCCGCGACCAGCGGGAGGTCCGCGTCGCGGGTCTCCTTGATCGGCTTGCCGTTGTCGAGGGTTTCGAGAACGGCGAGCTCGCGGCTGCGCTCCTGGATGATCCGGGCGATCCGGAAGAGGTACTTGGCACGCTCGGAACCGGGCAGCGCCGACCACTTCTCGAACGCCTTGCGGGCCGCCTGCACAGCCCGGTCGACGTCCGCGGCACCGGCCTGCGCGACCTCGGAGAGCACCTCCTCGGTGCTCGGCGAGACCGTCTTGAAGACCTTGCCGTCGGCCGCGTCGGTGAACTCACCGTCGATGAACAGGCCGTACGAGGGCGCGATGTCGACGACCGCGCGCGACTCGGGCGCGGGTGCGTACTCGAATGCAGATGCCATGGGGATCAGTCCACCGTCACGTAATCGGGGCCGGAGTAACGGCCGGTGCTGAGCTTCTGGCGCTGCATCAGCAGATCGTTCAGCAGGCTGGAGGCGCCGAAGCGGAACCAGTGGTTGTCCAGCCAGTCCTCGCCCGCGGTCTCGTTCACCAGCACCAGGAACTTGATCGCGTCCTTGGAGGTGCGGATACCGCCGGCCGGCTTCACGCCGATCTGTACACCGGTCTGCGCCCGGAAGTCGCGCACGGCCTCCAGCATCAGCAGGGTGTTCGCCGGGGTGGCGTTCGTCCCGACCTTGCCGGTCGACGTCTTGATGAAGTCCGCACCCGCCAGCATGCCGAGCCAGGAGGCGCGGCGGATGTTGTCGTACGTGGAGAGTTCGCCGGTCTCGAAGATCACCTTCAGCCGGGCGTCGGGGCCGTCCGCCCGCGCGCACTCGGCCTTCACGGCCAGGATCTCCTCGTACACCTTGAGGTAGCGGCCGGAGAGGAAGGCGCCCCGGTCGATCACCATGTCGATCTCGTCGGCCCCCACGGCCACGGCGTCGCGGACATCCGCGAGCTTGACGTCGAGCGCGGCGCGGCCGGCCGGGAAGGCCGTCGCCACGGACGCCACCTTCACGCCGGAACCGGCCAGCGCGGCAACGGCGGTCGCCGCCATGTCGGGGTAGACGCAGACCGCGGCGGTGCGCGGGGTCGTGCGGTCGGTCGGGTCGGGATGGACGGCCTTGGCGGCGAGGGCCCGGACCTTGCCCGGGGTGTCCGCGCCTTCCAGCGTCGTCAGGTCGATCATCGAGATGGCCAGGTCGATCGCGTACGCCTTGGCCGTCGTCTTGATCGAACGGGTTCCGAGGGACGCGGCGCGCGCTTCGAGGCCGACGGCGTCGACGCCGGGCAGCCCGTGCAGGAAGCGGCGCAGCGCACTGTCGGACGCGGTCGCGTCGGAGAATGCGGGAGCTGTGGTGGGCATGGTCACCAGGGGAGCATATCTACGCGCGTAGCGACCTGTACAGGGGGTGGGGTCCTCCGAGCGTCGCACAGTACCGGGGCGGCCGCCCCGGCGCCCCTTGCGTGCGTCAGGCAGAATCGGTCCCATGACGAGCCCCACACCACCCGCCGAGCCGACCTACGCCGACCGGTCCTTCCGGTCGCCCGCCGGGATCGTCGGGGGTGTCCTGCTGCTTCTCCTCATCGGCTGGATCGGCGGGGACGCCGTGGTCCGCGGCGGCGGCCGGGCGCCGTGGCTGGCGCTGGCCGGGCTGCTGACCGTGGTGCCGCTGGTCGCCGCGTTCACGCTGCGGCCCGTCGTGTACGCCAACGACCAGCGCATCCGGATCCGTAACCCGTTCCGGACGATCACCGTGCCGTGGACCGAGGCCGCGGTTCTGCGGGCCGGATATTCGAGCGAGCTGCTCACCGAGGACGGCGCCAAGTTCCAGCTGTGGGCGGTGCCGGTGTCGCTGGGGAAGCGGAAGAAGGCCGCCAGGCGGCAGGCCCGGCAGTCGGCGGACGACCCGTACGGCCGGACGTCCGTGCACGCCGATGTCCGCGACAGCCGCTCCCGGATGGCGCCGGCCGACCAGACCATGGCGGACCTCCGCGAGCTGATGGAGCGGGCGAAGGCGGGGGCGGGTGCGGCCGCACAGCCTTCGGCGTCCTCGGAAACTTCGGCGTCCTCGGCGTCCTCGGAAACTTCGGTTTCGGTGCGCTGGGCGTACGAGTTGATCGCCCCGGCGGTGGTGGGCCTGGTGCTGCTGGTGGTGCTGCTCGCGACCGGCTGAGACCGGCTGGGACCGGCTGAGGCGGGCCGGAGCGCGCGTACGACGATCGGATGCCGGCCGTACGCACGTGGGTGGTCGTGGTCCCGGTCGCGAGGCAGCCCCGCCCGCCGGGTCGGCCCGTCGTGGCCGACCGGTAGGTGCACACCTGTACGCCCGTGCCGCTGGTGACCGTCGAAACCGGTTCGAAATGTCGCGGGCGCGCCGCATGCGTACGCCGTCGCCTTCGAGGCCCGCGCGCACGATGGCCCCTTCGAGCCGGAACGCCAGGTGTTCCGCCGTGGCCCGGGCCCGCTCGTCCTGGCCGGGCAGCAGCTCCTGGAGGGGCAGGCTCTTGACCGCCTCCAGGTGGCGCCCGCCTCGGCCATGCCTGCCTCCCGTGGCTCGTCATGAGGCAGACCCGTCTGCCTCATGCGTTCCCGGTGCATGCCTCGTGCGGACGCGGTCCTAGTTCTCCGGGAGCCGCGCCCAGAAGTGGTTGACGATGTCGTCGATGTAGCGTCGCCCGTTTTCGCCGGAGGCCGTGGTGCCGCCGGCCCGGCTGAGGGTGGCGGCCATGAGGGCCTGGTACTCCTGATGCATGTCGCGCAGGGGGTCCTGCAGGTCGCGGCGGTCCGTGGAGACGAGGCGGGCGATGGCGCGGATGTGGGCCTGCCAGCGGGTGGAGACGGCTTCGGTGAGGAGGCGGGCGAGTTCGTCCTCCAGGCCGGTGATGGCGATGAAGTCGCGTGGGGGGAGGTTGAGGAGGGCGCCGAGTTTGGCGGACTGCCGTTTGTCGCCGGTCCATTGGCCGGTTGTTTCCATGTGGTGGTAGGCGTCGAGGTCGACGCCGGTGGCACGGGCGACGTCCTCGGCGGCCAGTCTGCGGGCGAGGCGGTGTTCCCGCAGGGTGCGGGGAGCGCCCATGAGTTCGCGGGGATTGCACCACAGGGCACCGGCCAGCGCGGTGAGTTCGCTGGCGGTGGGCAGTGCGGTGCCGCGTTCCCACGCGGTGATGTGGTCGGGGGTGATGTGGGCCGTGCCGTAGGAGGCGCGCATGCCGTAAGCGACGTGGCCGGGGGCCATCCCGAGTTTCTCGCGCAGGATGCGGGCGGCGCGCGCGTTGAAGGGGAGCGGTGGATGCACGGACCGAGAGTAAGGAGTCACCCGGGGTGAACTCCATGGCCGCTGTCGCCCGCATCCCGGTTTGGCTGGATAGGTCGTCGGTGATTTTGGAGGAACCGACAGGGGTGGTGTCGGAAGGTCAACTGACGGATATCGCAAAGCGATTGAGATTACGTTCCTGCCGCGTATGATCCGCTCGCAAGGCGCCCGTATGTGTGTTCGTACAACCGACTGACACACGCTTCCGGCGCCACTGCCATGTTTTCCCTCGCACTTGCAGGTCCAGGAGACACAGTCATGCACACCAGCACGACCGGCCCGGCCGAAGCGCCGACAACCAGACCCGGTGGCCCGCTCAACCGGTTCTTCCGCATCGATGAACGCGGCTCGACGTACGGCCGTGAGATACGCGGTGGGTTCGCCACCTTCTTCACGATGGCGTACATCCTCGTACTCAACCCGATCATCCTCAGTAGCACCGAGGACAAGTTCGGTCACCAGCTGGATGCCGGCCAACTGGCCACCGCCACGGCCCTGGTGGCTGCCGTGATGACCGTGATCATGGGTGTGGGTGGCAACCTGCCGCTCGCCCTGGCCGCGGGCCTCGGTCTCAACGCCGTCACCGCCTTCCAGATCGCCCCTCTCATGAGCTGGGACGACGCGATGGGCCTCATCGTGCTCGAAGGCCTGCTGATCTGCGTACTGGTGATGACCGGTCTGCGCGAAGCGATCATGTTCGCCATTCCGCAGCCCCTCAAGCAGGCCATCAGTGTCGGCATCGGCCTGTTCATCGCCTTCATCGGCTTCGTGGACGCCGGGTTCGTCACCCGCATCCCGGACGCTGCGAACACCACCGTGCCCGTTCAGATCGGCACAGGCACCCTCACCGGCTGGCCCATGCTCGTCTTCTGTCTCGGCGTGCTGTTGACGGTCGTCCTCCTGGTCCGCAAGGTGCAGGGCGCCATCCTCATCAGCATCGTCGTGATGACCGTCGTCGCCGTCGTCATCAACGAGATCGCCGACATCAAGTCCTGGGGTCTGACCGAGCCCTCGCTGCCCGACAAGCCCGTCGCCTCACCCGACTTCGGGCTCCTGGGCCACTTCGATCTGTTCGGCTCGTTCGGTCAGGTCAGTGCGCTGACCGTCGTTCTGCTCGTCTTCACCCTCATCCTGTCCGACTTCTTCGACACGATGGGCACCGTCGTCGGCGTCACCGCCGAAGCCGGACTCCTCGACGAGCGCGGCCAGGTCCCCGGTCTGGGCCGCGTGCTGCTCATCGACGGTGTGGCCGCCGCCGCCGGCGGCGCCGCCTCCGCCTCGTCCGCCACCACGTACATCGAGTCCGCCGCGGGCGTCGGCGAAGGCGCACGCACCGGTTTCGCCAGCGTCATCACCGGCGGCCTGTTCGCCCTCGCCCTCTTCTTCACCCCCGTTCTCACCATCGTGCCCCTCCAGGCCGCGGCCCCCGCTCTCATCGCGGTCGGGTTCCTGATGATGACCCAGGTCAAGCACATCGACTGGGACCAGTACGAAGTCGCCGTCCCCGCCTTCCTGACCATCGCCGTCATGCCGTTCACGTACTCCATCACCAACGGCATCGGCGCAGGCTTCCTCGCCTACGTGGTCATCAAGGCGTGCCTGGGCAAGGCCCGCGAAGTGCACTGGCTGCTCTGGGGCACCGCGGCGCTCTTCCTCGTCTACTTCGCGATCGACCCGCTGGAGCAGCTGCTCAACACCAAGTAGCCGGTGCGGTCCACCCGAAACGGAGCGGGGGACGGCCCGGGACGATCAGCGACGGAGCGTGTGAACACACCGCGCCCGCCTGATCGCCCGGACGTCCCCCGTCGGCCGGGGCGTGGCTGTGGCCCGACACCGGCTACACGTATCTGATGCGTACCTGATGGGTACCTGCAGCATGAGTGATGCGTACCCGAAGCCGGTCGCCGCGACCGGTCAGATACCGGCCGCCGCCGCCAGGTCCCGCTTGATCCCGGCGAGCAGCTCCGCACCCCGCGCACGGGCCGCGGGCAGCTCGTCCGTCGAGGCGACCGGCACCACGACCTCCAGGTAGCACTTGAGCTTCGGCTCGGTGCCGCTCGGGCGGACGATCACGCGGGCGCCCCGGAGGTGGTAGCGCAGCCCGTCGGTGGGCGGCAGTTGCGCGGCGCCCCGCGCGAGGTCCTCGGCCGAGGTGACGGGGAGGCCGGCGAGCGCGGTCGGGGGCTGCTCGCGCAGCCGGCGCATGGCGTCCGCGATGACGGAGAGGTCCTCCACCCGGACCGACAGCTGATCGGTGGCGTGCAGCCCGTGGTCTACCGCGATGTCGTCGAGGAGGTCAAGGAGCGTACGCCCCCGCTCCTTGAGCACGGAGGCGAGTTCGGCGACGAGCAGCGCGGCCGTGATGCCGTCCTTGTCGCGTACGCCGTCCGGGTCGACGCAGTAACCGAGCGCCTCCTCGTACCCGTACCGCAGGCCGTCCACGCGGGCGATCCACTTGAAGCCGGTCAGCGTTTCCTCGTAGCCGAGGCCCGCCTTCTCGGCGATCCGGCCGAGCAGCGAGGACGACACGATCGACTCGGCGAAGACACCGGCCGCGCCCCGGTCCACCAGATGGGCGGCGAGCAGCGCCCCGACCTCGTCGCCGCGCAGCATCCGCCAGCCGCCGTCGGCGGCCGGGTCCGGGACAGCGACGGCGCACCGGTCGGCGTCCGGGTCGTTGGCGATGACGAGGTCGCAGTCGGAACGGCGTGCGGTGGCGAACGCGAGATCCATCGCGCCGGGCTCTTCCGGATTGGGGAAGGCGACGGTGGGGAACGCCGGGTCGGGCTCGGCCTGTTCGGCGACGAGCACCGGGGCGGGGAACCCGGCGCGGTCGAAGGCGGCGGTGAGCACGGACGTACCGACGCCGTGCATCGCGGTGTACACGACCCGGGCGGTGCGCGGTGATCCGGCGGCGAGCACGGCGTCGGTACGGGCCAGGTAGGCGGCCAGGACCTCGTCGCCGAGGATCTCCCAGCCGTCGTCGGGGCGGGCCACGCCGTCGAGCGGGCCGACCGCGGCGATCGCGGCGGCGATCTCGCCGTCCGCCGGGGGGACGATCTGCGAGCCGTCACCGAGGTAGACCTTGTACCCGTTGTCGCGCGGCGGGTTGTGACTGGCCGTCACCTCGATGCCCGCGACGGCGCCCAGGTGCCGGATCGCGTACGCCAGCACGGGCGTGGGCAGCGGGCGGGGGAGCACCGCCGCGCGCAGGCCCGCGCCGGTCATCACGGCCGCGGTGTCGTGGGCGAAGTCGGCGGACTTGTAACGGGCGTCGTACCCGATGACGACGAGCCCGCCGGTGTGTCCCCGGTCCCCGAGATACGCGGCGAGTCCGGCCGCGGCGCGGATCACGACGGCGCGGTTCATCCGCATCGGCCCGGCCCCCAGCTCACCGCGGAGCCCGGCCGTGCCGAACTGGAGCGTGCCCGCGAACCGTGCGGCGAGCTCATCGAGGTCCTCGGCGTCGATGAGCGCGGCGAGCTCGTCACGGGTCTCGGGGTCGGGATCCTCCGCGAGCCATGTCCTGGCCTGCGCGATGAGCTCCTGCTGCACGGTGTCCGCCTTTCTGCGGGATGGAATGGGTTACGGGGGCGCTGCCCCGGACCCCCGCTCCTCGATGCCGGTAGGGGCTTGCTCTTCAGCGTCGCTCTTCAGCGTCGCTCTTCAGCGTCGCTCTTCAGCGTCGGTCTTCAGCGTCGCCGGCGTTCGAGGCGCGGGGCCCGGGGCAGCGCCCCGGTTCGGGACGGGGCTCAGATCCGCTCAAGCACCCGAGCCAGCAACGCGCCCATCCGCGTGGCGGAGTCCCGCCCCGCCTGCAGCACCTCTTCATGGTTGAGCGGCTCCCCGCTCAGCCCCGCCGCCAGGTTCGTGACCAGCGAGATGCCGAGCACCTCGGCCCCTGCCTCCCGGGCGGCGATCGCCTCCAGCACGGTGGACATGCCGACCAGGTCGCCGCCCATCACGCGGACCATGTTGATCTCGGCGGGCGTCTCGTAGTGCGGGCCGGGGAACTGTACGTACACACCCTCTTCGAGGGTCTCGTCGACCTCCTTGCACAGCGCGCGCAGCCGCGGCGAGTACAGATCGGTCAGATCGATGAAGTTGGCGCCGACGATGGGGGACGCCGCGGTCAGGTTGATGTGGTCGCTGATCAGGACCGGCTGCCCGGGGCGCATGCCCTCGCGCAGACCGCCGCAGCCGTTCGTCAGCACGACGGTCTTGCAGCCCGCGGCCACGGCGGTACGGACGCCGTGCGCGACGGCGGCGACGCCGCGGCCCTCGTAGAAGTGCGTGCGGCCGAGGAAGACCAGGGCACGCTTCTCGCCGATCCGGTACGAGCGGATCGTGCCGCCGTGCCCCTGTACGGCGGGCGCCGGGAAGCCGGGCAGGTCGGTCACCGGGAACTCGGCCTCCGGAGCGCCGAGCGCATCGCCCGCGGGAGCCCAGCCGGACCCCATCACGAGGGCGACGTCGTGGGTCTCGGCACCGGTCAGCTCGCGCAGGCGGGCGGCGGCGTCGGCGGCGGCGGCGTACGGGTCGCCCTGGATGTTGTCCGGAATAACTGATGCGTTCACGCGGATGAGGGTAACCGGATATTCCCTACGCGCGTAGATGCCCATGCGTAGAGTCTGCACACGCTTCCTCGTGCATTCACACAAAAGCGCTGGTCGGCCGGGTCAGCAGGGGCGCTTGCGCAGTTCCATCACATAGTCGTGCGGTGCGCCCGCGGACTCCGCGGCGTCCGCGATCTCGCCCAGATAGCGGGCGGACGGCAGCCCGCCCTCGTACCCGTTCAGCACATACATCCAGGTCGGCTCCTCGCCGTCCAGGGTGTGCACCCGTACCCGCATCCGCCGGTAGATGTCGAGGCCGACGCCCTCCCACCGGTCCATGGAGTCCTCGTCCATCGGCGCGATGTCGTACAGCGCCACGAAGACCTGGGAACGGGGGGCCTCCACCACCGTGGCGAGCGCGCCTTCCCAGCCCATCTGCTCCCCGCCGAAGGTCAGCCGCCAGCCGTTGAGCCAGCCGGTGCCGCGCAGCGGGGAATGCGGTGCGCGGCGCGTCATCAGCCGCGCGTCGAGGTTGCCGGCGTACGCGGCGTAGAGCGACATGGGGTCGAGGGTACGGGAGGCGGTGGCCGGAACGTCGATTCCTGTGAGGAAGACCCCGTACGAGGGTTCCGCCGTCCGGGCCGGGAACCCCGTCCCGGACGCCCCGGCGCACGTATGGAGGGCCCCGGGGCGAAGCACCTTGGCGCGTGCGGGACAATGAAGTACGTACTGCATTCCCCGGGGCGACCCCCCGGACCCCCGGCCGGGGCAGCAGACGGCCGCGGGATGACACACGCGAGGCGGACTTTTCGTGACCCGGATCGTGATCATCGGCGGCGGACCCGGCGGGTACGAGGCGGCATTGGTGGGCGCCCAGCTGGGCGCGGAGGTGACCGTTGTCGACTGCGACGGCCTCGGCGGCGCGTCCGTGCTCACCGACTGTGTGCCCTCGAAGACCCTGATCGCGACGGCAGAGGTGATGACCACCTTCGACTCTTCGTACGAGGAGTTGGGCATCATCGTCGCCGACGACACGCCGCACATGGAGCAGGCGGCCCGGGTCGTCGGCGTGGACCTCGGCAAGGTCAACCGACGGGTGAAGCGTCTGGCGCTCGCCCAGTCCCACGACATCACCGCGTCCGTCACCCGGGCCGGCGCCCGGGTGATGCGCGGCCGCGGCCGCCTCGTCGGCCTCCAGGCCGCCGACGGCTCCCGCACGGTCGTCGTGACCGCCGCCGACGGTACGCAGGAGACGCTCACCGCCGACGCCGTACTGATCGCGACCGGCGGCCACCCCCGGGAGATCCCGGACGCGCTCCCCGACGGCGAGCGCATCCTGAACTGGACCCAGGTCTACGACCTCGACGAGCTCCCCGAGGAGCTCATCGTGGTCGGCTCCGGTGTGACGGGTGCCGAGTTCGCGGGCGCCTACCAGGCGCTCGGCTCGCGCGTCACCCTCGTCTCGTCCCGCGACCGGGTGCTGCCGGGCGAGGACCCGGACGCCGCCGCCGTCCTGGAGGACGTCTTCCGCCGCCGCGGCATGAACGTCATGGCCCGCTCCCGCGCGTTGGCTGCGAAAGTTGTGCCGGGAACCACTGAGGGACCCTCCTCGCCGAAGGCGGGCAAGGAGGGACGCGTCGGCGACCGGGTCGAGGTCACGCTCGCCGACGGCCGGGTCATCTCCGGTTCGCACTGCCTGATGGCGGTCGGCGCGATCCCGAACAGCGCCGGCATGGGGCTGGAGGAGGCCGGGGTCCGGCTCAAGGAGTCCGGCCACATCTGGACCGACAAGGTCTCCCGCACCACCGCCCCCGGCGTGTACGCGGCCGGTGACGTCACCGGGATCTTCGCCCTCGCCTCGGTAGCCGCCATGCAGGGCCGGATCGCGATGTACCACTTCCTCGGGGACGCGGTGGCCCCGCTGAACCTGAAGACGGTCTCCTCGAACGTCTTCACCGACCCCGAGATCGCCACCGTCGGCTACACCCAGGCCGACGTCGACGGCGGCAAGATCGACGCCAGGGTGGTCAAGCTGCCGCTGCTGCGCAACCCGCGCGCCAAGATGCAGGGCATCCGCGACGGCTTCGTCAAGCTCTTCTGCCGGCCCGGCACCGGCATCGTGGTCGGCGGCTGTGTCGTCGCGCCGCGGGCGAGCGAGCTCATCCACCCGATCTCGATCGCGGTCGACAACAACCTGACGGTCGAGCAGATCGCGAACGCCTTCACGGTGTACCCGTCCCTGTCGGGTTCGATCGCGGAAGTGGCCCGTCAGTTGCACACGCGGAAGAACGCGGGCGAGGCGTAGACACCGTCGCGACACCCGGCGATCCGCGGCGATCGGCCGCGATCCCCGGCAGTTCGTGGCGCATCGCGGCAGCTCAGACGGTCGTCCGGGCGCGGAGCGACTGCCGGGCGGGCGCCGGGCGGTCGTCGGCCGGTCAGCACGGAACATACAAGGGGCCGCCTATACCACTTGGCGGCCCCTTGTATGCGCAACTTCTGCTATTCGGCGCAAACTGCTGAAAACGCTCTGGTGTCACGTTACTGTCAGTTTCGTGTTCGCTGCAGAACGTCGTCAATTGATCCTCGAAATGGTGCGCGCCAACGGGGCGGTATCGCTCCGTGAGCTCGCCCGCGTCGTCCAGACCTCCGAAGTGACCGTACGGCGGGACGTGCGGGCGCTGGAGGCAGAAGGACTCCTAGACCGCCGGCACGGCGGTGCGGTTTTGCCGGGCGGTTTTACGCGGGAGTCCGGCTTTCCGCAGAAATCTCATCTCGCCACCGCGGAGAAGACGGCCATCGCCGACCTGGCCGCGGGTCTCGTCGAAGAGGGCGAGGCCATCGTCGTCGGTGCCGGTACGACCACGCAGGAGCTGGCCCGCCGGCTTGCGCGGGTCCCCGGTCTGACCGTCGTCACCAACTCACTGCTGGTCGCCCAGGCGTTGGCCCATGCCAACCGGGTGGAAGTGGTGATGACGGGCGGCACCTTGCGCGGCTCCAACTACGCGCTCGTGGGCAGCGGTGCCGAGCAGTCGCTCCAGGGGCTGCGGGTCTCGCGCGCGTTCCTCTCCGGGAGCGGGCTCACCGCGGAACGCGGCCTGTCCACGTCCAACATGCTCTCGGCGAGCGTGGACCGGGCCCTGGTGCAGGCGGCGGCGGAGGTGGTGGTCCTGGCGGACCACACCAAGCTGGGCTCCGACACCATGTTCCAGACGGTGCCGACGGATCTGATCACCCGCCTCGTGACGGACGAACCGCCCGGCCACGACGACCGCGCCGCCGCCGAACTCCAGGCCCTGGCGGACCAGGGCGTGCAGATCGCGGTGGCCGGCGCGGGCAGCGGCCCCGCCCCGGCGGAAGCCCTCCCACCGGGCCGTCAGCCCCGCCGCGACATGCCGCTCCCCGGCCAGCGCCGTACCCGCGGTGGCCCCGGAGGGCCGGGGCCGCAGCAACTGCGGAGCGCGGCAGTGCTGGCGGAACCGGGGCAGGGGCCGGGGGACCGGGCGAGGGTGGCGGATATGCGGCGCCGGTAGGGGGCGCGGGGGGTTTCCTTCTCCCCCGCCCCTCCCCTTCCCGCAACCGGGGCGCCGCCCCCGGAACGCAGCTCCTCGATCGCCGGAGGGGCCTGGCCGGGTGGCCCCCTCAATCCCTCTCCGCGTTCGGCCCCTTCAGTCCCTGCAAGGTCAGCATCAGCAGCCGCCCCGCCAACTCCGGGTCGTCCGGCGACTGTTCGGCGGCCAGTGCGATCGCGTTCGTCAGCTGCATCAGGTCGTCGATGGACACATCCGCCCGCACGGCCCCGCTCGCCTGCGCCCGCGCCAGCAGCACCGAACCCGCCTCGCGCAGCGGCACATTGCACCGCGACAGCGCCGAAGTCGCGTCCCGTGACGTCGACATGAGTGCCTGGGCGAGCCCGCGGTACTCACCCGCATGAGTGATGATCGCGCCCAGCCACTCCACCAGCCCGGCACACGGCTGCTCCGCCCCGGCGAGCTCACGGGAACGGTCGATCAGGGACGTCAGGGCCTCCTGGAAGACGGCGCTCATCAGCGCGTGCCGGTTCGGGAAGTGCCGGTACAGCGTGCCGATCCCCACGCCCGCGCGTCGCGCGATGTCCTCCAGGGACGCGTCCGTGCCGTGTTCCGCGAACGCGGTACGGGCCTCGCCCAGCAGCCGGACGTAATTGCGGCGCGCATCGGCGCGCATGGGCCGGGCCGGCGTCTGTGCCGTGCTCATCGACATTGCGCAGTCCTCCCTTTTTTCCGCCCCAGGGTCCAGGATGCCATTGCGTGTTCGGAGGCTTCCTCCGTATCCCGGGCCTCGCCCTCACCCCGCTCGCCCGCTTGCCCGGTGGTGGCGCTGCGAGCGGGGTGACGAACGGGGCCCCTGCGGAGTCGTACGACTCCGCAGGGGCCCCGGTGGAACGTCGGGTACCGCTCGATCAGTCCTTGATCTCGCAGATCACGGCCCCGGAGGAGACCGAGCTGCCGACCTCGGCGACCAGTCCCTTGACGATGCCCGCGCGGTGCGCGTTCAGCGGCTGTTCCATCTTCATGGCCTCCAGGACGACGACGAGGTCGCCCTCCTGGACCTGCTGGCCCTCCTCGACGGCGATCTTGACGATGGTGCCCTGCATCGGGGAGGCGAGGGTGTCGCCGGAGACCGCGGAGCCGGTCTTCTTCGCCGCGCGGCGCTTGGGCCTGGCACCCGCCGCGAGGCCCGTACGGGCCAGGCTCATGCCCAGCGACGAGGGCAGCGAGACCTCAAGACGCTTGCCGCCGACCTCGACGACCACGGTCTCGCGACCGGTCTCCTCCTCCGCCTGCACGTCGGCGGCGGCGGTGAAGGGCTTGATGTCGTTGACGAACTCGGTCTCGATCCACCGGGTGTGGATCCGGAACGGGTCGCTGGTGAACGCCGGGTCGGCGACGACCGCGCGGTGGAACGGAATGGCGGTGGCCATGCCCTCGACGTTGAACTCGGCCAGCGCGCGAGCCGCTCGCTGCAGCGCCTGCTCACGCGTCGCACCGGTCACGATGAGCTTCGCCAGCAGCGAGTCCCAGGCGGGGCCGATGACGGAACCGGACTCCACGCCCGCGTCGAGGCGGACACCGGGGCCGGTCGGCGGGGCGAAGACGGTCACCGTGCCGGGTGCGGGCAGGAAGCCGCGGCCCGGGTCCTCGCCGTTGATCCGGAACTCGAAGGAGTGCCCGCGCACGGCCGGGTCGTCGTAGCCGAGCTTCTCGCCGTCGGCGATGCGGAACATCTCGCGGACCAGGTCGAGGCCGGTGACCTCCTCGGTGACCGGGTGCTCGACCTGGAGGCGGGTGTTGACCTCCAGGAACGAGATGGTGCCGTCCGTGCCGACGAGAAACTCCACGGTGCCCGCACCGACGTAACCGGCCTCCTTGAGGATGGCCTTCGACGCCGCGTACAGCTCCGCGTTCTGCGCCTCGGACAGGAACGGCGCGGGGGCCTCCTCGACCAGCTTCTGGTGGCGTCGCTGGAGCGAGCAGTCACGGGTGGAGACGACGACGACGTTGCCGTGCTGGTCGGCGAGGCACTGCGTCTCGACGTGGCGCGGCTTGTCGAGGTAGCGCTCCACGAAGCACTCGCCGCGGCCGAACGCCGCGACGGCCTCACGGACCGCGGAGTCGTACAGCTCCGGGATCTCCTCCAGGGTGCGCGCCACCTTCAGCCCGCGGCCGCCACCGCCGAACGCGGCCTTGATCGCGATCGGCAGCCCGTGCTGCTTCGCGAACTCCACGACCTCGGCCGAGCCCTCGACCGGGTCGGGCGTGCCGGCCACCAGCGGGGCACCGGCGCGCTGCGCGATGTGCCGGGCGGCGACCTTGTCGCCGAGGTCCCGGATCGCCTGCGGCGGCGGGCCGATCCACGTCAGGTCCGCGTCGAGGACGGCCTGGGCGAAATCGGCGTTCTCCGACAGGAAGCCGTAGCCCGGGTGGATCGCGTCCGCCCCGGAGTCCTTGGCAGCCTGGAGCACCTTGGCCATGTCCAGGTAGCTGGCGGCCGGGGTGTCACCGCCCAGGGCGAATGCCTCGTCGGCCGCGCGTACGTGCAGAGCGTCGCGGTCCGGGTCGGCGTAGACGGCCACGCTCCCGATCCCGGCATCCCGGCATGCCCGAGCAACACGGACAGCAATTTCGCCACGGTTGGCGATGAGCACCTTGCGCACGATGGCTCCCTCCTTGAAACAAGCTGAGTTTAGGGACTACCGACACGGCCCTACGACCCGTCCCCAATGGTGAGCTTGCCCACACGGAGGGTGATTCGAGGCTTGCTCAAGTCGCGAAATCCCTAGTGGGACCACGGTACGCCGGGATCCATGACCGCACAGTAGCCACGAGGTGTGGTCCAGGTCTCTGTTCGTGCAAGCAGCCACGCCGGGTGTTTCTTTGTCGAATCCCCACTAACGGGGACTCGATTCTTTGCCCGACGCACGAGAGCCGCACCCGGGAGAGCGCAGGGAGGGCGCGCAGGGGCGCGTCGGCGGCGCGGGGCGGGAGCAAGGGCGCCGGAACCCTTGTCCCACGCGTTACCGATTAGTAGGGTCCGCGCTATCGCACGTACTGCAGGTAACAGGGGGTGAGCACCGTGGTGCGCAGACCGGTGGCGTTCGTGGCCGCGATCGTGCTGTTCGTGGAAGCCGTGGGCATCGTGCTCATCAACGGCATCCTGGCGACGGTCGTCAAGAACCAGGACATGTCACTGGCCGGGCTGGAATCCGACGCCATGTCCAGCGGCACCTGGGTGATGGGCGGCGTCTTCGGCCTGTATCTGCTGCTGTGCGGGCTGGTCCTCCTGCTGACCGGCATCCGCGACCGGGCCCCCGGCCGTGCCGGCCGCATCGCCCTCATCGGCTGCGCCGTGGTGCACGGGGTGCTGGGCGCGCTGACGGTGGGACTCGTCGGCTGGACGGCGTTCGGGTTCATGATGGTGGTGCTCGGGCTGATCGTGCTGACGCTGGTGGCGTACGGGCCCCGCCCCGAACCCGGCCCCGAGGCCGTCCGGCCCGCGGACGACGCCGGACCGAACGCTCCGGCCCCGATCTGACCCGTACGGCCGACGGGGAGAGCCCGACCCGTACGGCCCGGTTCACCCGGTCGGCCCCGCACGTTCCGGCCCGATCGGTTCCGCTCAGACCCAGAGCTCGGTGACGGAGATTCCCAGCTCGCCCAGCAGCCTGCGCAGCAGCGGCAGCGAGAGCCCGATGACGTTGCCGTGGTCGCCCTCGATGGAGTCGACGAACGGCGCGGACCTGCCGTCCAGCGTGAAGGCGCCCGCGACGTGCAGCGGCTCGCCCGAGGCCACGTACGCGGCGACCTCCGCGTCCGTCGGTTCGCCGAAGCGGACAGTCGTGGAGGCGGTCGCCGAGGCCGTGCGTCCGGTGGCGGTGTCGATCACGCTGTGGCCGGTCCGCAGCACCCCGGCCCGGCCGCGCATGGACTTCCAGCGGGCGATGGCCTCCTCGCCGTCGGCCGGCTTGCCGAGCGCCTCGCCGTCGAGTTCGAGCACCGAGTCGCAGCCTATGACCAGGGCACCCGCCGCCTCCGGCCGGCCGGCCACCGCGGTGGCCTTGGCCTCGGCGAGGACGAGCGCCAGCTCGGCCGGCGTCGGCGCGGCGAGCGCGTCCTCGTCCACCCCGCTGACGATCACCTCGGGCGCGAATCCGGCCTGTCGCAGAAGGCCGAGACGGGCGGGGGACGCGGAGGCGAGCACGAGACGGCGCTGATCAGTCATACGCGCCATCGTAGAAGGCCACCGTGGCAGGCAGGGGCACAGCCGCCGTTCCGGTGCCCCCACCGGGCCCCGGTACGAACTCAGCGCGTCCCGAGCACGAACATCGCGACCACCATCGCGAGCGCCAGCACCAGCCCCGCGCGCCGCATCATGTCCTGGGCGTCACGCAGTTCCTTCGGCGGCTTGTTCTCGGGGTCGGACCACAGCATGGGTCCGATCCTGCTGCTCAGGCGTGCGGCTGCGCCTGAGTACGGGTACTCAGGCGCCCTGGTGCGAACGGACCAGAACCGTGCCCGGACGCACCGCAGGCCCCGGCCCGTACGGGCCCGGACCTCCGGAAACGCGTGCGAAAAGATACTCCCGCGACTACCCGGGCCAGTACGTCCGCACCCAGGCCCGCGGCCCCGGCACGTGGCGCTCACGCCGGGCGATGCGCCCCGGGTCGGACCACTGACCCGGCAGCGCCGACGTGAGGGACGGTGCGCCGGACGACACCGCGGACGTCGCCGCGCGTGCCCGGACCACCGCCAGCGCGGCAGCCAGCTCCTCGGGGGTCGGGTTGCCCCGTACGACCTTGATCATGGCCAGGACCCTTTCTAGAGGGGGATGTTGCCGTGCTTCTTCGGGGGCAGCGATTCCCGCTTCGTACGCAGTTGGCGCAGCCCCTTCACGATGTGCGCGCGGGTGTCGGACGGCATGATCACTGCGTCGACGTAGCCGCGTTCGGCCGCGATGTACGGGTTGAGCAGCGCGTCCTCGTAGTCGGCGATCAGCGCGGTGCGGGTGGCTTCTGCCTCGGCGGGGTCGGTGACGGCAGCGATGGTGCGCCGGTGCAGGATGTTCACCGCGCCCTGCGCGCCCATGACGGCGATCTGCGCGGTCGGCCAGGCCACGTTGATGTCGGCGCCCAGGTGCTTGGAGCCCATCACGTCGTACGCGCCGCCGAACGCCTTGCGGGTGATCACCGTGATCAGCGGGACGGTCGCCTCCGCGTAGGCATAGATCAGCTTGGCGCCGCGGCGGATGATGCCGCCGTACTCCTGGTCGACGCCGGGCAGGAAGCCGGGAACGTCGACGAAGGTCAGCACGGGCACGTTGAACGCGTCGCAGGTGCGGACGAACCGGGCCGCCTTCTCGCTCGCGTTGATGTCCAGGCAGCCTGCGAACTGCATCGGCTGGTTGGCGACGACGCCGACCGGATAACCCTCCACGCGCCCGAAGCCGGTGAGGATGTTCGGCGCGAACAGGGCCTGCGTCTCCAGGAATTCACCGTCGTCCAGCACGTGCTCGATGGCGGTGTGCATGTCGTACGGCTGGTTCGCCGAGTCCGGGATGAGGGTGTCGAGCTCGCGGTCCTCGTCCGTGGTGGTGAGGTTCGCCTCCTCCGGGAAGGCCGGTGCCTCGGAGAGGTTGTTCGAAGGGAGGTACGACAGCAGCGACTTGACGTACTCGATGGCGTCCTTCTCGTCGCCCGCCATGTGATGCGCCACGCCGGACGTGGTGTTGTGGGTGCGGGCGCCGCCGAGCTGCTCGAAGCCGACGTCCTCACCGGTGACGGTCTTGATGACGTCGGGGCCCGTGATGAACATGTGCGACGTCTGGTCGACCATGACGGTGAAGTCGGTGATCGCGGGGGAGTAGACCGCACCGCCCGCGCACGGTCCGACGATCAGCGAGATCTGCGGGACGACGCCCGAGGCGTGCACGTTGCGGCGGAAGATCTCGGCGAACAGACCGAGCGCGGCCACGCCTTCCTGGATGCGTGCGCCGCCGCCGTCGTTGATGCCGATGACCGGGCAGCCCGTCTTCAGCGCGAAGTCCATCACCTTGACGATCTTCTCACCGTAGACCTCGCCGAGCGAGCCGCCGAAGATGGTGAAGTCCTGCGAGTAGACGCAGACGGGGCGGCCGTCGACCGTGCCGTAGCCGGTGACGACGCCGTCTCCGTAGGGGCGGTTCTTCTCGATGCCGAAGCTCGTGGAACGGTGCCGGGCCAACTCGTCGAGCTCCACGAAGGAACCCTCGTCGAGCAGCAGGCCGATCCGCTCGCGGGCGGTCAGCTTGCCTTTCGCGTGCTGCTTCTCGACCGCGCGTTCGGAACCCGCGTGCGTCGCTTCGTCGACACGGCGCTGCAGGTCGGCGATCTTGCCCGCGGTGGTGTGGATGTCGATCTCTTCCGGCTCGGACATCGGGTGGCGGCTCCCTGCCTGGTCACGGGGACGACTGTGCTGCTGCGGGCTGCTGAACACCCACTGATCAGGTACTCAACACCTACTGATCCGTAGCGTATCGGCGTCGATACGGTTCGGCAGTGCGTCGTTCACCACACCTAGTCTGGCTTGCATGACACCTTCGGATGCGCCTCACAGCCGCTGGTCGGACCTGGACCGGCCGCCCCTGAACGTCCCCGCGCTGCGCCGCGGGCTGCTGCGGCCGGGCGGACTGTGGACCTCGCTCGACGTCGTGGAGACCACCGGGTCCACCAACTCGGACCTTGCCCGGCGAGCGGCACAGGGGCTCGACGAGGGTGCCGTGCTGGTCGCCGAGGAACAGACCGCCGGCCGCGGCCGGCTGGACCGGACCTGGTCGGCTCCGGCCCGTTCGGGCCTGTTCTTCTCCGTCTTCCTGGTGCCGGGCGACATCCCCGTGCGGCAGTGGGGCTGGCTGCCCCTGCTCGCCGGCGTCGCGACGGCTACGGGCCTGGCGCGCGCGGCGGGCGTCGACACGGCCCTGAAGTGGCCCAACGACCTTCTGGTCACCATCCCCAAGGACTCCGGCAAGCTCCGTCCAGGGGAGACCCCGCTGGGCGAGGAACGCAAGGCGGGCGGCATCCTGGCCGAGCGCGCCGGGGACGGCGTCGTCGTGGGCATCGGCCTCAACGTCTCCCTGCGGGCCGACGAACTCCCCGCCCCCACGGCCGGCTCGCTGGCCCTGGCCGGCGCGGTCTCCACCGACCGGGAGACGCTGCTGCGCGGCGTACTGCGCTCGCTGGAGCACTGGTACGTCCAGTGGCGCGCGGCGGACGGCGACGCGGCGGCGAGCGGCCTGCAGGCGGCGTACGCGGCGGGCTGCGCGACCCTGGGCCGGGCGGTACGGGCCCAGCTCCCCGGCGACCGCACGCTCACCGGCGAGGCCGTGGCGATCGACAGCGACGGCCGACTGATCCTGTCCACCGACGACGGCCTCCAGGAACCCGTGTCCGCGGGCGACATCGTGCACCTGCGCGGGCTCGGAGGCGGCCTGACGTGACACGTACCGGGGGAGAGGACCGCGCCCTCGCGGAAACCTCCCACCAGCGGTAACCGTCCAGGCGCCCCGGCCCGCCCGGGAACGTTTCGGGAGGACTCGGGGACGTGAGCCACGGCACATCTGCCGTATCGTTGAGGCGATCCACCGACAGATCGGCAGGGCAGTGCGCAGGGAACGGGCAGGAGGCGGCTGGTGACCGTCGACGACACGACCTCCGGCGCGGGCGCGGAGCCCCCGCCGGAACCCTCGGTCCACCCGACACCGCATCACGATGTCGACCACACGGTCGAGCCGACCGACGACCCCCTCGCGATCCGGCTGGAACAGCTGATCCTGGGCGCCGACCGTCGCTACACGCCGTTCCAGGCGGCCCGTACCGCGGGCGTCTCGATGGACCTGGCATCCCGCTTCTGGCGGGCCATGGGCTTCGCCGACATCGGGCAGGCCAGGGCCCTCACCGAGGCCGATGTGCTGGCGCTGCGCCGGCTCGCCGGCCTCGTCGAGGCGGGGCTGCTCAGCGAGCCGATGGCGATCCAGGTCGCCCGGTCCACCGGGCAGACCACCGCCCGGCTGGCGGAGTGGCAGATCGACTCCTTCCTGGAAGGGCTGACCGAGCCGCCCGAGCCCGGAATGACCCGCACCGAGGTCACGTACCCGCTGGTCGAGCTGCTCCTCCCGGAGCTGGAGGAGTTCCTGGTGTACGTGTGGCGGCGCCAGCTCGCCGCCGCCACCGGCCGGGTCGTACAGGCCGCCGACGACGAGGAGATGGTCGACCGGCGCCTCGCCGTCGGCTTCGCCGACCTCGTCGGGTTCACCCGGCTGACCCGGCGGCTGGAGGAGGAGGAGCTCGGCGAGCTGGTCGAGGCGTTCGAGACGACCTGCGCCGACCTGGTCGCCGCCCATGGCGGCCGGCTCATCAAGACCCTCGGCGACGAGGTCCTCTTCGCCGCCGACGACGCGGGCACCGCGGCGGAGATCGCGCTGCGTCTGATCGAGGCGATGGCCCAGGACGACACGATGCCCGCGCTGCGCGTCGGCATCGCGTTCGGCACGGTCACCACCCGGATGGGCGATGTCTTCGGCACGACGGTGAATCTCGCCAGCCGGCTGACCTCGATAGCGCCGAAGGACGCCGTGCTGGTGGACGGGGCGTTCGCGGAGGAGCTGACCCGCACCGGCGACGCCCCGGCCTCCGAGGCGCAGGCGGCGGAGGAGGCCGCGATCGCGGAGAAGGAACGCCAGGACGGCGTGGAGCCGGTGTCCCTGCCGGCCTACCGCTACGGGCTGCAGCCGATGTGGCAGCGCCCGGTCCGCGGCCTCGGCGTCGTCGAGCCCTGGCTGCTGGCGCGCCGGGGCACGTCCTGAGCTCGTCGCGGACCCACCGCTCACCGCCGGCCGCCCATCACTCACCACTCGCCCGGGACCACTGCTCCGGGCGCCCCATAGGATCCCTCCGGTAACGATCGTTAACCGGAGGGGTGCAGTCATGACCGTCACGTCCGAGCAGCGGTTCGGTGAATTCGTCGTCGTACGGGTCCACGAGGGGCAGGAACACGTCGCCGAGCTGGTCCTCGACCGGCCGAAGGCGATGAACGCGGTGTCCACGGACATGGCCCGCTCGATCGCCGCCGCCTGTGCCGCGCTCGCCGCCGACCCGGGCGTACGGGTCACCGTCCTCACGTCGAGCCATGAGCGGGCCTTCTGCGTGGGCGCGGACCTGAAGGAGCGGAACTCCTTCACCGACGCCGATCTGTTGCGCCAGCGCCCCACGGCCCGTGCCGCCTACACCGGCGTGCTCGAACTGCCGATGCCGGCGATCGCGGCCGTGCACGGTTTCGCGCTCGGCGGCGGATTCGAGCTGGCCCTGTCCTGCGATCTGATCGTCGCCGACCGCACGGCCGTGGTGGGCCTGCCCGAGGTGTCCGTCGGCGTCATCCCGGGCGGCGGCGGTACGCAGTTGCTGCCGCGGCGGATCGGTGCGGCGCGCGCCGCCGAGCTGGTCTTCACGGCCCGGCGCGTGGAGGCGGCCGAGGCGCGCGACACGGGGCTGGTCGACGAACTGGTGGAGGCCGGGCGGGACCGGGAGGCCGCGCTGGCGCTCGCGGGCCGGATCGCCGCCAACTCCCCGGTGGGGCTGCGGGCCGCCAAGCGGGCGCTGCGGCTCGGTCACGGCCTCGATCTGCGGGCCGGTCTCGAAGTCGAGGACGCCGCCTGGCGGTCGGTGGCCTTCTCCGGCGACCGGGCCGAGGGCGTGGCCGCGTTCAACGAGAAGAGGAAGCCGAACTGGCCCGGCGAATGACATTGAGTGTTCACAGGGACACGCAGTGAACACCATCGGCACCCCCAATTGATCAAATCACTACAAAACTGCATAAGCTGTAGCGATGGGTGGTGATGATGCACGCCTGCGGGCCGTGGTTTCGCTTGCGCAGACAATGGCGGCGGCGCACACCCCGCGGGGGTCGTGGCGAGCGGCTGCGCTGGGGGCGTGCGAGGCGTTGGACGGCAGCTTCGCCGCGCTCTCCGTGTGGGAGCGCGGGCCCGGGCGGCTGCGCGTGCTGGTGAACGCGGGCGAACGGGCCGAAGGGGAGGAGGAGTTCCCCGAGGAGGAGACGTACCCGGTGCACCAGTTCCCGGAGATCACCGAGTTCCTGCACGAACGGTGGGCCGGCGGCGGTGAACCGGACGCCTGGGTGGAGACCGCCGACGGCCCGGTGGGCGGAACGCCGAGCGTGGGGGTGCGTGGGTACGGGCGTGGGTACTGCCAACAGCGGGGGGCCGCCCTGCGCCGGCGTGGGCGTGGCTGCTGCGTGGTCGCGCCGATCGTGCTGCACGGGCGGGCCTGGGGCGAGCTGTACGTGGCCCGCCCGGTGGGGGAGCCGGTCTTCGGGCGCCAGGACGCGGACTTCGCGACCGTGCTGGCCTCGGTCGTCGCCGCCGGGATCTCCCAGGCCGAACGGCTCGAAGAGGTCCGTAAGCTCGCCTTCACCGATCCGCTCACCGGGCTGGCCAACCGCCGCTCCGTCGATGTGCGGCTCGACGAGGCGGTGGAGCAGCACCGGGCGGACGGCGCGGTGGTCAGCCTGGTCGTCTGCGACCTCAACGGCCTGAAGCGGGTCAACGACACGCACGGCCATGCGGTCGGCGACCGTCTGCTGGAACGTTTCGGCTCGGTGCTGTCCCGCTGCGGCGCCATGCTGCCCGGTGCGCTCGCGGCCCGGCTCGGCGGCGACGAGTTCTGTCTGCTCGCGGTCGGCCCGGAGTCGGACGACGTGATCCGGGTGGCGACCGAACTATGCGACCGGGCGGCCGAGTTGGAGCTCGGCGACGGGGTGGCGTGCGGGATCGCGTCGACCGGTGATCCGATCGGCCCGGTGGTGTCCGCGCGGCGGCTGTTCCGGCTGGCGGACGCGGCCCAGTACCGGGCGAAGGCGGCCCGCTCCACGGAGCCGGTGGTGGCGGGGCGCGACGGCGAGGTCATCCGGCTGGCCGACGCGCCGCCCAGGTCCCCGCACGACCGCCGTCACCTGCGCGGCAGCCGCCCCTGACCGCGTGACGAGGCCGGTGCGGGGCGGGCCGTACGACCTCTGGTGACATGGAGGGATTCGTCCGTACGCTTCTGCATGTGGATACGCACACCGTTGTGGTGGGGACGTCCGGTACGACCGCCCGGGACGTCATCGCCGTGGCCCGCGGCAACGCCCGCGTCGAGCTCTCCGCGGCCGCCGTGGGCGCGCTCGCCGCCGCCCGCGAGATCGTGGACGCCCTCGCCGCCGGGCCCGAGCCGGTCTACGGCGTCTCCACGGGCTTCGGCGCACTGGCCGCCCGGTACATCGGCCAGGACCTCCGCGGCCGGCTCCAGCGCAACATCGTCCGCTCGCACGCCGCGGGCATGGGCCCGCGGGTCGAGCGCGAGGTCGTCCGCGCGCTGATGTTCCTGCGGCTGAAGACGGCCGCCTCCGGACACACCGGCATACGGCCCGAGGTCGCCCGGACCATGGCCGACGTCCTCAACGCGGGCATCACCCCCGTCGTCCACGAGTACGGCTCGCTGGGCTGCTCCGGCGACCTGGCTCCGCTCGCCCACTGCGCGCTGACGCTGATGGGCGAGGGCGACGCGGAGGGCCCCGACGGCACCGTGCGCCCCGCGGGCGAACTGCTCGCCGCCCACGGCATCACCCCGGTCGAACTGCGCGAGAAGGAGGGCCTCGCCCTCCTCAACGGCACCGACGGCATGCTCGGGATGCTCGTCCTGGCCCTCGCCGACCTGAAGAACCTCTACACCTGCGCCGACATCACCGCGGCCCTCTCCCTGGAGGCGCTGCTCGGCACGGACAAGGTGCTCGCCCCGGAACTGCACGCGATCCGCCCGCACCCGGGCCAGGGCGTCAGCGCCGACAACATGCTGCGGGTCCTCGCCGGATCCGGCCTCACGGGGCGGCACGCCGAGATCACGGACGCCGCCGCGCCCCGCGTGCAGGACGCCTACTCCGTGCGCTGCGCTCCCCAGGTCAACGGCGCCGGACGCGACACCCTCGACTACGCCGCGACCGTCGCGGACCGCGAACTCGCCTCCGCCGTCGACAATCCCGTCGTGCTCCGAGGGGATGCCTCCCGGGAGGGCGGAGCCGGGAGCGGGGGAGGCCGCGTCGAGTCCAACGGCAACTTCCACGGCGCCCCCCTCGCCTACGTGCTCGACTTCCTGGCGATCGTCGCGGCCGACCTCGGTTCGATCACCGAGCGCCGCACCGACCGGCTGCTGGACAAGGACCGTTCGCACGGACTGCCGCCGTTCCTCGCCGAAGACCCCGGTGTGGACTCGGGCCTGATGCTCGCCCAGTACACCCAGGCCGCCCTGGTCGGCGAGATGAAGCGGCTCGCGGTCCCGGCCTCGGCCGACTCGATCCCGTCCTCCGCGATGCAGGAGGACCACGTCTCCATGGGCTGGTCGGCGGCGCGCAAGCTCCGTACCGCCGTCGACAGCCTCGCCCGGATCGTCGCCGTCGAGCTGTACGCGGCGACCCGCGCCATCGAACTGCGCGCCGCCCAGGGCCTCACCCCCGCGCCCGCCTCGCGGGCCGCCGTCGAGGCGCTGCGCGCGGCGGGCGTCCAGGGGCCCGGACCGGACCGCTTCCTGGCGCCGGACCTGGCCGCGGCGGACGCGTTCGTACGGGCGGGCGGGCTGGTCGCGGCGGTCGAGCCGGTGACCGGACCGCTGGGCTAGGAGGGTGCTTCCGCACCCTCCTAGGAGGATGCTTCGGCACCCTCCTGGGTTCTTCCGCTCGGATCAGGCCGGATCAGGCGGAGAGAGCGCCGGTGCGGCGTACCGAGTAGGTGACGAAGGCCGCGCCGATGCCCAGGAACGCCATGCCGCCGATCAGATACGGGGTGGTGTCGACCCCGGCCCCGGTGTCGGCGAGCCTCGGGCCGGTGGTGGTGCTCCCGGTGGTGGTGGCCGGCCGGCTCCGTGTGCCCGGTGCGCCGACCGGATCGTCCGTCGCGTTGGCGGACGGGACGAACCACAGGGCGGCCAGCAAGGTGCCCGCGGCGGTGGCGGTCAGGAGCGGGCGACGGGCAGCGGCCACGGAATCGTTCCCCCTTGTCACAGCCGTGAGTCAGGCCTGTACGCAGATGCTAGTGACAGCAGCGGGTCGCAGGAAAGTCGCAGGTGCGAGGCGTTTACGCTCCGGATCATGAACACTTCTGAGTCATCACGGTTTGTTCGGCTTCAGGTCGAAATGGTGTTGGAGATCACGGACCCCGCCGCCCTGAGCGGTACCGCGCTGGAGCCCATCGCCGCCGAGTTCGGCGAGCCCGGCGGTGAGGCCGCCGAGGAGCGCATGCTGGCCGAGGCCGCCGTACGGGAGGACGGCGCCGAGGCCCTTGCCTCCCTCATCGACCCGTTCGACCTGGTCAGCGAGGTGCCGGGGGTCGAACTCACCCACGCGTCCTGGAGCAGCGAGAGCGTCGATTACGACCCGGCCGATCCGGACGCCTGGGACCTCGACGAGGAGGACGAAACGGACGACGAAGCGGACGAAGAGGGCGCCGCGTACGAAGATCACGAAGCGGGGGCCGCCGACGGCATCCCGCACAATGGGGTGGACGACGGCGAGCACAGCGGCGTGAGCGGCGGTGCGGAGCGGCGGGTCTAGCAGGCAGTACGTGCCACGGCCCCGACCCGCTTCCTTCCGCGGGCCGGGGCCGTGGCACGTACCGGTCGCATATACGTGACCGACGTCGGGAACCACCACTGCCGGGCAAGCGTCGATGAGTGGTGTTCCCCACATCTCTCTTGGATGTGGAACGGAGGACCCTTTTCATGGGTTCTAGGAACATTGACGGGTTCGCCGATCGACGGCGGTTCCGCTCGGGGATTTTGGGGATTCGGCAACGTATGGAGAAGCGTGTGATGACGGGAAGCAAGCGGCGCAAAGGTCTGATGGCCGCGTCCGCACTGCTCGGCGGAGTGCTGGTGCTCACCGCCTGCAACGACGGCGACGCGAGCGGCAGCAGCGCCGACAGCTCGAAGAAGTCGCAGGCGGCCGAGGTCGACAAGGCCGCCGCCCAGGACGCGTCGGACGCGCAGATATCCATCGCGCCGAAGAACGGTGCGACCAACGCGAGCATCAACAATGACGCCAAGGTCACCGTGGCCAAGGGAACGCTGTCCGAGGTCACCATGACCACATCGGCCGGAGCGCCCGTCAAGGGCTCGCTCGCCGCCGACGGCACGAGCTGGCAGCCCGACGTCCAGCTGGAGCGCTCGACCACGTACAAGATCAGCGCGACGGCCAAGGACTCCAAGGGCCGCGAGGCGCACGAGAACGGCTCCTTCACCACGGTGTCGCCCGCCAACAGCTTCATCGGCAACTTCACGCCCGAGGACGGCTCCACCGTCGGCGTCGGCATGCCGGTCTCGATCAACTTCAACAAGCCGATCACGGACAAGAAGGCCGTCCAGGACGGCATCACCGTGACGTCCAGCAGCGGCCAGGAGGTCGTCGGCCACTGGTTCAACCCGCAGCGCCTCGACCTGCGCCCCGAGAGCTACTGGCAGGGCGGTTCCACCGTCACGCTGAAGCTGGCGCTGGACGGCGTCGAGGGCGCGAACGGTGTCTTCGGTGTGCAGCAGAAGACGGTCACCTTCAAGGTCGGCCGCAACCAGGTCTCGACGGTCGACGCGAACACGAAGACGATGACCGTCACCCAGAACGGCAAGACGATCAAGACCATCCCGATCTCTTCCGGTTCCTCCGCCAACCCCACGTACAACGGGCAGATGGTGATCTCCGAGAAGTTCAAGGAGACCCGGATGAACGGCGCGACGGTCGGCTTCACCGACGGCGACGGCAAGGGCGAGTACGACATCAAGGACGTGCCGCACGCCATGCGGCTGTCCACCTCGGGCACCTTCATCCACGGCAACTACTGGGGCGCGCGGTCGATCTTCGGCAGCGCCAACACCAGCCACGGCTGTGTCGGCCTCCCCGACGTGAAGGGCGCGGGCGACGCCAACCAGCCCGCCGCCTGGTTCTACAACAACTCCCTCGTCGGCGACGTGGTCATCGTCAAGAACTCCCCGGACCGGACCATCACCCCCGACAACGGCCTCAACGGCTGGAACATGAGCTGGGCCGACTGGAAGGCGGGCTCCCAGGCCTGACCCGACCCCACGCGTCCACCCCGGCGCAGCCCGAATCCCGTTCGAAGGCGGCGGCACCCGGATCCCCACGGATCCGCGGTGGCGCCGCCTTCGGCGTACGCGGGAGTTCTCATCCAGCTCTCATCGTGGCCTCAACCCACCATCACGACCCGTCCATAGCCTCGCGCCATGTTCTTCACCTACCTCCGGCGCGAGCTGCGCCGCCGCAGAAAGGCGGCGCTGGTCGTCGCCTCGGGGCTCGCCCTCGGGATCGCGCTGGTCATCATCGTCAGCTCGGTCTCCTCCGGCATGAGCAAGGCCCAGGACAAGGTCCTGGAATCGCTGTACGGCCTCGGTACGGACATGACCGTCACCAAGGCCGCCGCCGCCCCCGGTTCCGGCAACGGGCGCCCGAAGTTCGAGTTCGACGCCAAGGGCAACGACGACGCGACGCAGAGCAGCGACCGCGTCATGGTCCAGGGCTTCCAGACGCTGGCTTCCTCCACCGTCGACACGATCGGCAAGCAGAACGGGGTCGCGGACGCCGTCGGCGGACTCAGCCTGAACGTCATGAAGGTCGACGGCCAGTTCAAGCGCGGCGAGTTCAAGCAGCAGGGCGGCACGGGCGAGAGCGGCCGGAGCGGCCCCGGCGGACCGGGCGGCAGCAATCAGCCGCAGGGCGAAGTCAGGGGCGGCGGCGCCTCGTTCGACGTCAACTCCTACTCCGTGTACGGCACCGACGTCACCAAGCAGGCCCTGGGCCCGCTCACCTCGTCGAAGATCACCAAGGGCCGTACGTTCAAGGCGTCCGAGACCGACGCGAAGGTCGCCGTCGTCGACGCCGCGTACGCCAAGGAGAAGAAGCTCGACGTCGGCAAGACCGTGACCATCCACGGGACGAAGTTCACGATCGTCGGGGTCTCGACCGCCGACAGCGGCGACGCGGCCGCCAATCTCTACATACCGCTGCAGCAGGCGCAGACCCTCGCCGACTCGAAGAACAAGGTCACCACGGTCTATGTGCAGGCCGCGGACTCGAAGCAGATCGACCAGGTCAAGTCCACCATCCAGAAGAACGTCTCCGGTACGACCGTCACCACTTCCGCCGATCTCGCCGACACCGTCTCCGGTTCTCTCTCCACCGCCTCCGACCTCGCCTCCAGCGTCGGCAAGTGGCTGTCCATCGCGGTGCTGGCCGCCGCCTTCCTGGTGGCCGGCCTGCTCACCTCCTCTGCGGTCAGCCGCCGCGTACGGGAGTTCGGCACCCTCAAGGCGCTCGGCTGGAAGAGCGGCCGGGTCACCCGCCAGGTCGTCGGGGAAGCCCTCGTCAACGGACTGCTGGGCGGGGTGCTCGGCATCGCCGTCGGTCTCGCCGGCGCGTACATCGTGACCGCCATCAGCCCCACCCTCACCGCCGAACTCGGCTCCTCGGGCGGTGGCATGGGCGGCGGCCGGTTCCTGGGCGGACCGGGCGGACCGGGAGCGTCCAAGACGCTCGACATCGCGCTGACTGCGCCCGTCTCGCTCTCCATCATCCTGATCGCCGTCGCGCTGGCCGTGGCGGGCGGGCTGATCGCCGGAGCGTTCGGCGGCTGGCGGGCCTCCCGGCTGCGCCCCGCGGACGCTCTGCGCCGCGTCGAATAGCCCGCCCGGCGTCCCACCTCACCACGTTCCAGCAGGAGTTGACCCATGTACACACTCAGAGACGTCACCAAGCGCTATACGCGCGGCAAGGCCACGATCGACGCGCTCGCCGGTGTCGACCTGACCATCGAGGACGGCGGCCGACTGGTCATCCAGGGCCCCACCGGCGGCGGCAAGTCCACGCTGCTGCAGATGCTCGGCGGCCTGGACCGCCCCACCAGCGGCAGCATCGAACTCGACGGCGTGGACCTCGCGAAGCTCAGCGAGGCCAAACTCACCAAGGTGCGCGCGCAGAACATCGGCTTCGTCTTCCAGAGCTTCAACCTCATCCCGACGCTGACCGCCCAGGAGAACGTCGAGACGGCGCTCGTACCGCTCGGCGGCAAGGCGTCCGAGCGGCGCAGGCGGGCCGCCGAGGCACTGGACTCCGTCGGACTCGGCGAACGGCTCGGGCATCTGCCCGGCGAGATGTCAGGGGGCCAGCAGCAGCGGGTGGCGATCGCGCGCGCCCTGGTCAAGCAGCCGAAGGTGCTCCTCGCCGACGAACCCACCGGCAACCTCGACGAGTCGATGCGCGACGAGGTCATGGAGGTGCTGGAGACCATGTGGAAGGAGCACGGCCTGACGTTCATCATGGTCACGCACGACAGCGCCATCGCCCGACGGGCGCCCCGGCTGGCGACCATCCGCAGGGGCAGGGTCACGATCACGGAGAACGCGGCGGCCTGAGAGCGGCCGAGGGGGCCGGGGAGCCGAGGGCTTACGACCTCACCCGCTTTCTATCGCGGGTGAGGTCGTTGCCGGAGGCCGGGCGGTGTGGCGGGCGTCCGGCCGCCGGTGACCGGCTCGGAGGCGGCCGGCTCAGAGGTGGCCGGCTCAGAGGTGGCCGGCGGCGGCTTTCCGGTGGGCCGCGAGGTCGCTGTGGCGGACCTGGCGCAGGCCCACCGGATCGGTGCGCCCGCTGGTCCAGAAGGTGCTGAGGGGGAGGGCGCCGGGTCCGGCGAGGTACGAGCGCAGTACGTACCAGGGCTGCAACGGCACCCGGCACAGCCCGTACAGCCAGCGCCGCACCAGTTGGCGGGGTCCCGGGCGCCCGGCGTCGGGCAGCCCGATCACCCGAATCCCCATGATCAGCTTGCCCGCGCCGCCCCCGACGACGGCCGTCAGGACCACCTGATTGAGGAACGAGAACGCGAGCGCCGGGCCGATCAGCAGACCGGCGGCCTCGGGAACGGTGGCCGTGTCCACGTATGGCCGGGCCAGTAGCCCCGCGGTGACCAGGCAGAGGTAGCAGTCGAGCGCGACGGCGAGATAGCGGCGCATGTCGCCCGCACGCGGTGGGACGCGGAGCGCGGCGCGCTGCCCGGGGACGGGCGGGAGAGCGGGATGGGCGTACGGGCCCGCAGGTCCGGGGCGCCCGTACCCCGACGGCGGCGGCCCGCCCGGTGAAGCCGGCCGGGAACCGCTCCGGGTACGCCTGTGGCCCCGCGACGTCGTCATGACGGCATCATGTCTGATTACCCGTCACGGTGTGGTCAGGTCCGCGCACCCGGAATCATTCAGCCGGGCCCGCGTACCCGGCTCCGCCCCTACGCCGTACTGCCCTGTGCGCCGTACCGCCCCGTACGCCGTACGCGTCAGCACGATCCGAACGGCCACAACCGGTAGGGCGCATCCAGCCGGTACTCGCCGCCCCGCGGCACCGTGAGCCGCGTCCACTCGCCGTCCTGCCGTACGCATCCGCCGCCGTCGGCCCGCAGCCACGGCGAGTAGGCGATCCGTACCGTCACCGACCCGGCGGCGGGCATCCGTACCACCACGGAGGCGTCGTCCCCGCGTACGACGGCGCCGGGGGCGGAGACCAGCGGGACGGCGCCCTGCACCCGGTAGATCCGCCAGTCCGCGTCGTGCCACACCGGCTCCAGCCAGTCCGTGCCGCGCCGGACGAGGTCCGCCTCCGCCTCGGCCGGCCCGTCCGGCCTGCCGTTGTGCAGCACCACGAGGCCCACACCCCACCGGTCCAGCCAGGCGCGGTATGCGGCCGGGGCCGGCGTCGTCCTCCCGTAGAACAGCCGCCCGCGCTCCACGTCGAGCTGACGGTTCCAGCCGCGCGCCATGTTCACGTGCGGGGCGAGCACGGCCGCCTCCCGGTGATTGCGGGCCGGTACGACCTCCACCCGGGTCCGTTCGGCACCGAGCCTGCGCAGTTCGGCGACCACGCCGTCGGTGTGGGCCGCCCAGGCGGGCACGGTGGTGGAGACCCGCAGATCGTCATCGGTCTTGTCGACCAGCCAGCCGGTGTTGTACGCGAGCATCCCGACGAGCAGAACGGCTCGCACCCGCAGCAGCCACCCGCCCCGCGCCCACCCCGCCAGGACGGCCAGTGCCGCCGCGAGAAGCACGGGCGGGCCGGCCAGCCCCACCAGCCGCTCCACGTTCGTCCCGATGGGCGAGGGGATCAGGAAGGTCAGGACGACACCGGCCCCGTACACCAGGCTCGCGAACCGGACCACCCGCCAGCCGCCCTCGCGCGGCGCCCCGAGCCACAAGGCCGCGCAGGCGGCCAACGGCATCCACAACCTCCCCATGGCCATCGGCTGTTCGCCCGTGAAGGGGAACAGGAGCGTCGTCGCCGCGACCACCACGAACGGCGGCACGAGGAGCACCGCCGCCCGCCGCCACTGCCGGTCGAGCCCGTACGCCCCACCCGCCACCACGAGGAACAGCCCCGCCACCGGACTCGCCGCCGTCGCCAGCGCCGTACAGCCCGCGGCGACGCCCGGCCGGTGCCGTACGTACAGCAGCGCGACCAGCCCGATCGCCACGCCCAGCGCGAACGTCGTACGCCCGGACGCGACATTGCACCAGAGCACCAACGACCCCAGCACCGACACCGCGGCCGGCCACCGCACCCCGGCCCGCACACAGAGCCGACCCAGTGCCCACGATGCGCCGAGCCCGGCGGCGACGGTGACGGCCCGCACTCCGAACACCGCCATGAGCGGTGGCGCCAGCAGGCTGTAGTTGGCGGTGTGCATCCCGCCGTACCAGGAGAGGTTGTACGCGGACCCGGGATGCCGGGACGCGAACCCGGCCCAGGCGAACTGCGCCGCAAGATCACCGCCGCCGGTGGCCAGCGCCAGCGCCCACAGGACGTACAACGGCACGACGACCAGCACCGCGACGCCCGGAACCCGCCACCGCGCCGCGTCCGTGGCCGTACCCGTACCCGTACCCGTGGCCGCCGGGCGCGGACCGGCGCCGGACCGCTCGCTTCCCGGCTCGCCCGTCCGCCCGCGCGCCGCCGTTCTCTCGGTGGTCCCCATCCCGCAGACCCTAACGGGACCGTCCGTACCCGCACGAGGGTGGAGCCGGCTACACCACGGATCCGGGGGCCCGGCCCCTCGTGGCGGCGGATACCGCCGTTGAGGATGGACACACCGCAAGACACACCGCAAGACACCGCAAGACAAGCCGCAAGACACCGCAAGACACCGCCCCGACCCTGGAGGTTTCCGTGAAAGCCCTGCTCTGGATCGTGCTGTGCGCGGCGATCGCCGCGAACGTCTTCCTGAACTTCCTCGTGGAGGACAACGGCCTGAACATCGCTCTGAGTGTCGTCTCCGGAGTGGTCGTCCTCGCGTCCGGAGTGGGGCTGTGGAGGCTGCGCCGTACGGGCGTGCAGCCATAAATTGGTCCATTTTGCGGACACGTCGACGATCTTCCGGGGCCACTGGGACAATCGAAGTGCCACACCGGTTCGGTACGTCGCTTTCGTGAGCCGCAGCGCGCGCGAGTCCGGGCGACGCCCTCAATGGCGAGGGGGACCGCTGGTGCCCCGGGACGAGGGCACTTATGCGCGCGATGGGCACTCACGGAAGGTCTTGATCAGATGCGTGTCATTGAGCCGCTGTACGCGGAGATTCTCCGCCGCAACCAGGGTGAGAACGAATTCCACCAGGCGGTACGGGAGGTCCTGGAAACCCTCGGCCCGGTCCTCGAACAGCGACCTGAATTCGTCGACGCCCGGATCGTCGAGCGGGTCTGCGAGCCGGAGCGCCAGCTCATCTTCCGCGTGCCGTGGTCGGACGACTCCGGCGACATCCACGTGAACCGCGGCTTCCGGGTCGAGTTCAACAGCTCGCTCGGACCGTACAAGGGCGGGCTGCGCTTCCACCCCTCGGTCAACCTCGGCATCGTGAAGTTCCTCGGCTTCGAGCAGATCTTCAAGAACGCCCTCACCGGCATGCCCATCGGTGGCGGCAAGGGTGGCGCGGACTTCGATCCGAAGGGCCGCTCCGACGCCGAGATCATGCGGTTCTGCCAGTCGTTCATGACCGAACTCCACCGCCACCTCGGCGAGTACACCGACGTCCCCGCCGGTGACATCGGCGTCGGCGGCCGCGAGATCGGCTACCTGTTCGGCCAGTACAAGCGGATCACCAACCGTTACGAGTCCGGCGTCCTCACCGGAAAGGGCCTGGGCTGGGGCGGCGCCCTGGTGCGCACCGAGGCGACCGGGTACGGCTGTGTGCTCTTCACCGCCGAGATGCTCCGCAGCCGGGGCGAGTCCCTCGACGAGCAGCGCATCTCCGTATCGGGCTCGGGCAATGTCGCGATCTACGCGATCGAGAAGGCCCAGCAGCTCGGCGCGACCGTGGTGACCTGCTCCGACTCCAACGGCTACGTCGTCGACGAGAAGGGCATCGACCTCGCCCTCCTCAAGGAGATCAAGGAGGCCGGCCGCGGCCGGGTCTCGGACTACGCGGAGCGCCGCGGCAAGCACGCCACGTACGTCCCCGGCACCGGTGTCTGGAACGTCCCCGTCGACGTGGCCCTGCCCTGCGCCACCCAGAACGAACTGCACGAGGCCGACGCCCTGGCCCTCGTACGCAACGGCGTGAAGGCGGTCGCCGAGGGCGCCAACATGCCCACGACTCCGGAGGCCGTACGCGTCCTCCAGGAGGCGGGCGTCGCTTTCGCCCCCGGCAAGGCGGCCAACGCGGGCGGCGTGGCCACCAGCGCCCTGGAGATGCAGCAGAACGCCTCCCGCGACTCCTGGACGTTCGCCCACACCGAGGAGCGCCTCGCGGAGATCATGCGGCACATCCACGACTCCTGCTACACCACCGCGGAACGCTACGGCAGCCCCGGCAACTACGTGGTCGGCGCCAACATCGCCGGCTTCGAACTGGTCGCGGACGCGATGCTGGCGCAGGGTCTCATCTGACCCGTCCGACAGTGTCAGTGACGGCCTCGGCCCGGCCGCGCTCCGCGGCCGGGCCGAGGCCGTCGCCGGTCTCACCGGCCGGTCCCGCCTGCCCGTCGGCCGGGTGGCTGCCGGGCCTGCATTTCAAGGGCTCGGACTGGTCGCGCGCCCGGGCGGTTCGACTCAGTGGCCGCCCCGTCGGCGTGACCGCACCGCGACGGGTCGAGCCGTCCATCCGTCTGCCGATGCCGGTGCGGTCCGACGGACTCCTGAGCAAGCGCCACCACCGCTACCGGTCCGCGATCACGCCACCGCACCAGCCAGGAACCCAGCACTCACGTCAGGCAGCCGGCATTGCGGGGCGCGGCGCGCGGCGCCGAAAGGTCTCCGCCAGGCCCGTGTTCACGACCACCACGCCCCCGAAGACCACCGCAGTCACCGGATGCCCCACCGCGTGGACCGCGTACACACCACCACCGAGGACCACGGCCTTGACCAGCAGAACCACCACGAGAGGCGGCCGGAAACGGGCGCGCGGGGCGGCGAACAGCCCCCAGAGCACGACGGCCACGGCCGGCGCCCCGATCCCGAGCAGCAGCCGGGCGACCGTGCCGTCACCGGTGGCGAATCCCCACCGGCCGAGCGCGCCCAGCGCCGCCAACTCCACGAGAAACGCCACGACTTCATTGAGCATGAACCAGGGCCGCCCGTCCGGGGCGGCGGAAACGCCGTGGCCTTCGCTCGTCATCGGTGGGGAACTCCTCTTCCTCACGGGCGGGCGCCGCATGCCGGTGCCCCTGGAATCCCGCAGCAACTGATCATTCCTTGTCGTTCTGGGTGATGCTTCGATAGTTTGCAGTGAGAAACGATCAGGTCGTCTGATGGGGGGAGACACGTGTCGATCGCTGACGAGTGGCAACAGTCGAAGGCTGATGTCCTTGACGGCAACGTCAGCGGCACCGAAACGCGTCTGCTGTCCGCACTGTCCGCCCTGTCCGCGAACCCTGCCACCGTCACCGCCCCCAGCGCTCCGCTGGGCCCGGCCGGGGCGTCAACCACGACTTGATCAACTCGATGCTGGTGCAAGCGGTCAAGGAGAAGATCCCGAAGGGCCAGTGGTACCTGACGGAAACGGACACCGGGCAGTTCGGGAGTGTGCCGCAGAAGGGTGCGACGGGCTCGTACAACGACGGCCTCACCAGTGGCGTGGGCCGCACGGGGAAGGTCACGGGCTGATGAGTCGACGACGGACGAAGTTCATTGCTGCGGGAGTTGCCGGACTGATCGTGGTGGCCGGGACGGTGGTGTTCGCCCTCCTGCGCGGAGAGGAACAGGAGCCGGAGCAGCAGAGCTTCTGCTGGGGCACTCTCTCAAGACACGATGTGTCCGCGCTCAGCGTGCAGCCGCTGGAGCGGTACGCCTCGGAGGAACGCCGCCTGAACGACGCCGGGCTGTCCTACTGCAAGGTGTGGGGCGGCTCGGGCAGCGCGGCCGCGATGCGCGAGGAGTTCACCCTCGACATCAACAACATGCCCCCCGAAACGAGCGTATGGCGGACGGCCGACGAAGTCGCCGCCGAGTCCCTGTTCCGCGCGCCGATCGCCGGGGTGGCCGGCTGGGTCAATAGGAGGTACGCCGGGGTACTGCTTCCCTCCGGCTGTGCCGGGGCACTGGGCAAGGGTGCTGCACCGTATCTGCAGATCAAGGCGGTGAACGATCAGGAGGAGCGTTGGCAGGACGGCACCCTCCAGAAGCGGATGACCGAAGTCCTCATGAAGGCCGGAGCAACCCTGACCAAGCAACTGGGGTGCTCTGACCGCGCGTTCGCCGCTCCGGAGGATGCTCCTCGGCTGCTCGAACCACGGGCGCTCACCCCCGGCAAGGCGTGCGGCCTTCCCGGGTTCACCCCTCTCAGGACGACCGGCACCACCTTCCAGGAATACGTGACCCCGGGAGACTTCCGCCTGTGGAGCTGCTCGATCGGCCTCGAAGGCGATACTCACGGCACCGTGAATTTCACCGTCACCCAGGACCCCCGATTGATCGGCCTCTCCAGCGTCCGGTCCGAGTCGCTGAGCCACCCGGGCGAGGCGCTTGTCACTTGCGGAGGCAAACCGACCCTCCTGCAAATGGGTACGCCTGGCAACACAGCGGAGAAGGAGCCCGGGGCGGAAGCGTTGCGTCCCGACAAGGAGCGGTTCGAGGGCTTCACCGGTGCCGTCACTCGGGCGGCAGGTTGCAGCTGAACCTGGGCGAGAGGACGGTGAAGTCCGCCCTGGACAGGCAGGTGTTGAGACAACCAACGGAGAGGGCGAGAGTGTCCCGTCGGCATCAGGCGATCGCGGCGGCAGTGGAAACGCGCCTGAGATTGCCTGGGTCCGGCATTGCCGGGCCCCGCCAGGTCCGGCGACCATGCGGGCATCTCCGGAGCGGGCGTTACCCGCGTTCCGGACCGCACCTCATCAGAGAATGGAGCGCCCCTCATGGCATGGGTGGTCGGAGCGAACGTGCTCATGGGTCTGCTGTTGATCGCATTGGGGCTGGTGACGCTCCGAACAGGGTGGATCCTGCCCACGGCGCGCCGCCACGTCACCAGACCTCAGCTCCACGGCCTCGGTACCCTGCTGACGGGTACGTCCCTTGTTTTTCAGGGCCTCTTCTACTTCCGAATCCTGCCGAGCGTCTCCTGGGAGATCCGGTTCTTCGGCGGAAACGCCTTCCTGTTCGCTGGTCTCTTCTTGATTATTGCCGGCCAGCTGCTGGCGCACCGCCGCAGCCCGCACCCGGACCCACACCGATCCCTCAGGAGCTTCCGCTCGATCGCGAGCCGTATGAGCCCTCGTGAAGACGGTGCCGGCGTGGACCGGCCCGGACCCGCTGACGACGCGTGACTACGGGCGAGACCATTCCAAAAGGTCGCGCTACCTCTCGGAGGCTGTGCTGTTGCTGTTGTTGTCCGCTCCCATACCGGCGTGCGCTGCCATCGACTTCACTCCGGCGTCTTGATCAACACAGAGTTTGACACGACGGGAGGTGGCGACGGCAACTGAACATAGCCCGTTTCGGGGTCTGTTGTCTTCTTCGCCGTTTGGTACGTATCGCTGTTCATCAACAGCACGGAAACAGTGCGCTCGGACCCTGGTGTCGTCGTGCTGAGATTCGCGTCGTAGGGGTAATCGCCCGGTCCCTGATTCAGGTCGTTCCGCAGCGTGTAGTGCACGTGCGGGGCGGCGGCCGTACCGGAAACTTTCCGCACCACCCAGGCAAGGTGGTCACCGGGTGCGAGGTCGCAGGACACTGTCGCGACCACATGCGCCACCGAATGATTTGGCTTCCCGTTCAGCTTGAGAACGACATCTTTGCTCGACTTGCCGCAGTCGGATGAGGAACCAGCCGACGGGCCCGGCATATTGCGCGGCGAGGCGGAAACACTCGGCTGTGATGAATCCGAATCGCCGAACTGTTCCAGGAGATCTTTCCAGATCCCCAGGGACTGCCCCACCACGCCGGCGACGAGCGCGACAAAGGTGAACACACCGGTGGCCCTCCTTACCCAACGGCCACCCACCTCGTCGGCGCCTCTCAGTGGCGTTCGCCGCCGACGGAGATGGGTGCGGTTTCCGCCTAAACCTGGGTTCCGCTGTCGCCTCGCCATACTGTTGGCTTCCCCTTCCCAGGTTGAGGTCAACGCGGATCGTGAACTTTCGTTCCGTCGTCCGCCGGGGAACCGCGGTCAGCGGTCGGCCCGTTGGTCGATGCCCGCGTCGTCGGGGGGTCCTGGGGCGTCCAGGATGGAGGTCTCCACCTCGCCGACGCCCCACCCGTACGCCAGTTTGTGCACCTCCAGCACGAAGAAGGAGTCCGTGGCGACGATCCCGTCGATCAGGTGGAGGCGCCGCGTCATCAGGTCGGTGAAGTGGTCGGTGTCCCGGCAGATCACCTCGGCCATGACGTCGAACCGGCCCGCCGTCATGATCACGTACGCGGTCTCGGGGAGCTCCCGCAGCGCCCGGCAGACCAGCTGCGCCATGCCGGGCCGCACCCGGATGCCGATCATCGCCATGCGGTCGAAACCGATGGTCAGCGGGTTGGCGATGCCGACGATCTGCAGGATGCCCGCATCCTGCAGCCGCTGCACCCGGTAGCGGACGGAGGAGGCCGGGATGCCCACGTCCGAGGCGATCAGACTGTAGGCGCGGCGTCCGTCGGTCTGCAGGATGGCGATGATGCGCCGGTCGATGTCGTCGAGCGGGCTCGCGGGGGGCATACGGCTGCTCCGGAGGTCGCGTCCAGGGGACTGACCCGGACCGGAGGCCGCGCCCTTGATCCAGGAGCGGCCACCGGGTCCGGTCGGTCCAGGGTACGGAGCCCCTGCGGGCGCGCCGGTCACAGGCCCGTTCAGACGCTCATGACACCCGTACGCAAGTCGGACATGTCGAGCAGGGTGTGCTTGCCGCCGATGCGGCCCCAGCCGGTGCCGCGGCTGCCCGCCCCGCCGAACGGCATGTTGATGTCCCAGAAGCACGTGCTGTCGTTGACCACGACCTGACCGACGGCCATCTCCTCGACGAACCGGTACGCGGCACCCATGCTCCGGGTGAACACCGCGCCCTGGAGGCCGAGCTTGTCGTCATTGGCGATCCGCAGCAGCTCGTCGTCGGAGCCGCCGGTGATGATCGGGACGACCGGGCCGAAGGACTCCTCGCGGGAGAGCAGGCTGTCCTCGGGCACGCCGTCCACCACGGTGAACTCGTAGTAGAGGCCGGTCGGCTGCCCGGCGCGGCGCTGCCCGCCGAGCAGGATCTGCGCGCCGTGCTCCCGCGCGTCCGCCATGTGCCGGTCCATCTTGGCCGCGACACCCTCGTTGTTGAGCGGGCCGAGGTTCGTCGCCGCGTCGAACGGGTCACCGAGCACGACGTCCTCGGCGGCACGGAGTACGGCCGCCACGAAGTCGTCGTGCGCGTCGGCGTGGACGACCACCCGCTCCGTGGCACAGCACACCTGTCCGGAACAGAGGTACGCGCCGTACACCGCGGCGCGGGCCGCCGCGTCCAGGTCGGCGTCGGCGAGTACCACCAGCGGGCCGTTGCCCGAGCACTCCATGATGGAGCGCTTGAGGCCGGCGGCGGCCGCGATCTTCGCGCCGGTCGCCGAGGAGCCGATGAAGCCGATGGCGTCGATGCCCGGATGGCGCACCAGCATGTCCCCGGCCGTGCCCTCGCCGGGCAGGACGTTGACCAGGCCCGCCGGAACTCCCGCCTCGACCATCGCCTCCATGGCCTTCAGTACGGTCAGCGGCGTGTTCGACGGCGGCTTGACGACGTGCGCGTTTCCGGTGGCCAGACCGGGGGCGACGAACTCGGCAAGCATCAGCAGCGGGAAGTTCCAGGGCGTGATGATGCCCCAGGTGCCGACGGGCCGGTAGAACGTCCACATCCGCTTGGTGTTGTCGGTGGACGGCATCGTCTCGCCGTGCAGGCGCACCGCGTCCTCGGCGTGCAGATGGAACAGCTGCGCCGCCTCCTCGATGTCGGCGACCGACTCGGCGAGCGGCTTGCCCTGCTCCAGCGTCTGCAGGCGGGCCAGCTCCTCCACCCGGGCGGACAGCGCGTCGCCGACGCGGTGACAGATCTCCGCCCGCTTCCAGACGTTGACCTTCGCCCAGGCCGCCTGCGCCTCGTTGGCGGCCTTCACGGCGGCGTCGAGGTCCGTGGCGGTGGGGAGCGGGATCGTACCGATGTGCGCGCCGGTGGCGGGGCTGATGACGTCGTAGGTCTCGGTACCGGTGCCGTCGGCGTAGCCGCCGTTGATGAAGAACGGGTGCACGGCAGACATGGGTGCCCTTCTGGTCTGGCGCCGGGAGGGCGCGAGGGGAGTGACGCACCTCACCATCGGTTGGGCAATCGAAGGGTGTCAATGGGGCTGAATCAACAATCTCAAGGCTGATTCACTGCTGAATGAGCAGGTTCAATCCATTGACATGGCGAAATCGTCAGCCCTACGGTGCGTGGCTCATAGGCCGTCGCTCTTCGTCTGAAGCTCCACGCGCTCTGCCTCTGCTTGCGGCCCGATGCTCTCTGTCCGAAGCTCCTCGCGCGCTGTCTGAAGCTCTCTCGTTCTCCGCCTGAAGCCCCCGCTCACCGACTGAAGGGGACACCCATGTCCGAGCAACCTGCCCTTGCCAAGAAGATGCGCTGGTACGACGGGTTCGCGATGTCGCTGACCATGCCGGCGGCGCTGATCGCATCGCTGGGGGCCTCCATCGGAGGGCTCGGCGCATGGGGCGCGATCGCCCTGTGGGCGGTGTCGATGGTGCTGGCCACCGCCACCAACTGGATCTACACCGAGATGGCCGCGATGTTCCCCGAGTCGTCGGGCGGTATCGCGCACTACGCCACCGAGGGCTGGCGCAGCCGGATCCCTGCCGTCGGCGCCCTGGCCGGCATTGGCTACTGGCTTCCCTGGACCACCGCGCTGTCGGTGTACGCGGGCATCATCGGCTCCCTGGTGCAGGCGCAGTGGTTCCCCGGTCAGAACTGGACGCTCGACCTGGGCGTGGCGGAGCTGAGCCTGCCGATCGTGGTGGGTCTGGTCGTCATGGCGCTGCTGTACGGGGCGGCGATGTACGGCCTGCACGCGGCGATGTGGGTGGTCTACGTGACCGGCGGGGTGCTGCTGATCCCGCTCGCCGTCTTCATCGTGGGACCGTTCCTCACCGGTGACTGGAGCACGGCCGGGCTGCACTGGAACCTGCACGGCATGAGCGGACTCCGCGAGGCCCTGGTGTGGCTGTACATCATGGCCTGGACCTCGTTCGGCGTGGAGGTGTGCGCGACCTTCGCCCCCGAGTACAAGGAGACCGTGCGGGACACCTCCCGGGCGCTGCGCGCGGGCGTGCTGTTCTGCCTCGGCATCTTCATCCTGCTGCCGCTGGCGCTCTCCGGTTACGTCGGGGAGAAGACGATCGGCGACGACCCGACCGCGTTCTACGTCGGGGCCTTCCACAACCTGGTCGGCGGGGCAGCCGACCTGATGGTCGTCTTCCTCATCGCCTCGCTGCTGCTCATCATGATCACCGGGCTGGCCGACGGCTCACGGGTGCTGTACAGCATGGGACGGCAGGGCGTCACGGTCCGTCAGGTCGGCGTGCTCAACCGGCGCGGCGTACCGGCCCGCGCGCTCACCGTCGCGCTGCTGCTCAACGTGGTCGTGCTGGTGGTCCTCAAGACCCCGCTGGCGATCATCGTCACCGGCAACCTGGGCTACATCCTCACCCACATCCTGGCGATCTCCGGCTTCGCCCTGCTCCGCCGGGACCGGCCCGACCTGGCGCGTCCGATCCGGCTCCCGAACTTCTTCGTGCCGCTGGCCTGGGTCCTCACGGCACTGCTGGGCGTCATCCTGGTCGTCGGCGCCACCGGCTTCGCGATCACCGGCTACGGCGGATACAAGGAACTCGCCATCGCGCTCGGCGTGATGGCCGCATCGGTCCTGCTGTGGGAGTACCGCCGCCGCGTCCAGGACCGCGACGCTCCGGCACCCGCCGACGGGTCCGCGGCCGACGACGAGGCGGCGGAAACTCCCCGCGTCTGAGCAGGCCGGTGCCTGAACGCGTCGGCAGGGGAAGCGGCCGGCGCGCCCTGGAGCCTCACCAACGGAGGTCCCCGCTCCTGAAGCCGCCTCCGCCCCGCCCCGGAGGCACCTCCCACTCCGGGCGTCCCACTCTGGGTACCGCACTTCGGGCGTCCCGGGCCCAGGCAAGGAAAACCCCCGACGGGCCCGTGCACCGCACCGGTCGGGTACCACTACCTCCTTTCCCCAGGCACCACTCCCTTTCAGAGGAAGGACTTCGGCATGGCCGGATTCCAGGGCCGTACCCGTCTCAGCACCCAACTGCGCGCCATGTTCTCGGCACACGAAGAAGCGGCACGCACAGGTGTGCCGGTGGAGGAGATCCAGGGCCGGCGGGCAGCAGCCGCCGCCGAGGGCGCGAGCCGTCGGCAGTTCCTGCGCGGCGCCGCGGGCGGCCTCGTGGTCGCCGCGGCCGGCGGACTCGGCGTCAACTCGCTCCTCCAAGCCCCGGCGGCCAACGCCGCCACCGCACCCAGGGTCGTCATCGTCGGCGCCGGCCTGGCCGGCCTGCGGACCGCACACGACCTCTACCGCCGGAAGGGCGTCGCCGCCACGGTCTACGAGGGCAACACCCGGGCCGGCGGCCGGTGCTGGAGCCTGCGCAACTTCTTCGATGCCGGCCAGGTCGTCGAGCACGGCGGCGCCTTCATCAACACCGACCACACGGCGACCCGCAACCTGGCCGCGTCGCTCGGTCTGCCGCTGCGGGTCGTCGGCGGAGGCAACCAGTCACCGTACGGCGACAAGTACTGGATCGACGGAGCGCTGTACACCACGAAGGACGCCAACGCCGACTGGAAGGTGATGCAGCCGAAGTTCGCCGCCGAGCTGGCCGCCGCGCCCTATCCGCAGACCTACGGCAACTACACCGCGCGCGGCCGCCAGTTGGACCTGATGACGGTCGACGAGTGGCTGACCGCCAACGTTCCCGGCGGCCTCGGCAGCCGGTTCGCCAAGCTCATGCAGTCCAATGTGCTCTCCGAGTACGGCCTCGACCCCGGCCAGCAGCCCGCGCTGAACCTGATCTACCTGCTGGGCTGGAACTCCCCGGGCTCCCTCGCCCCGCTCGCGGGCGACGACGAGAAGTACTCGGTGATCGGCGGCAACGACCAGATCGTCACCGGGATGATCAACCAACTGCCGTCCGGCACGGTGCAGTACGGGAAGAAGCTCACCGCGCTCAGGTCCAACCTCGACGGGACGGTCACCTGCACCTTCAGCGACGGCCCGGCCACCACCGACGTCACCGCGGACAAGGTCGTCCTCGCGCTGCCCTTCACGACACTGCGCGACTGCGACCTCACCCGCGCCGGCTTCTCGGCGCTGAAGACGCAGGCGATCCAGCAACTGGATCTGGGCGCCAACGCCAAGCTCCATGTGCAGTTCGCCACCCGTCCGTGGGTCACCCAGAAGTATGGCGGTGTCGCGTACACCAACCCCGACACAGTGCAGACCGTGTGGGACGACACCGTCGGCCAGGCGCTGCCCCAGGGCGTCCTGTGCCAGTTCCCCGCCGGCTCCATGGTGACCGGCGGCTGGACTGGCGCAGCCTTCGACACCGCCCCGGCGGCGCAGGTCAGCACCTTCCTGTCCCGGATGGAACCGATCTTCCCCGGTGTCACGGCCGCGTACAACGGCAAGGCGTACCGCGACGCCTGGTTCCTCAACCCCTGGTCCAAGGGCGCCTACAGCTGCCCCCGCGTCGGCCAGCACACCACCCTCTGGGGCGCCCAGCCCGCCCCCGAAGGCAACGTGCACTTCGCCGGCGAGCACACCTCCATGGAGAACTACGGTTTCCTCGACGGCGCCATCGCCTCCGGCGAACGGGTGTCGAAGGAAATCGCCCCCTGAGCCGGTCCGCTGAGCCGGTCCGCTGAGCCCGTCCCCTGAACCCACTCCCTGAGCCCGTCCTCTGAGCCCGCTCCGGCCCCGGACCACCCTCCGGGGCCACTCACTGAAGGCCCGGCGGCCGACACGATCCGTGCCGCAGGACTGACGCAGCCAAGCGGCTACAAGGCCACAACGAGGGCGCAACGGGTGGGTGGCGGGGCTGCGGCGCGATGCGGGGCGTCGCTACCATCCGGCGTACAGGGGGTACAAGGAGTCATCCCCGGCAAGGGGGGTCCGTGCAGTCGACCGTTTCATGGCCGGCGTTCCGGCGCTTCGCCGGCGCCGTCGCGGCCGGCGTGGCCCTGACCGCTTCCTCAGGGTGCACGGTGTCCGTCGATGCCGTCGCCGGCATCTCCGTGACCGGCGACGGCCATCTGCTCGGAGTCATGATGGTCTGCGGGCACCAGATCGACGGCGCGACCCTCTACGTGGACAGCACCGACGTCAACCGTACCGTGACGGTCGGTTCATGGACCGCCGACCGCCCCCTCACAGCCGGTCTCGCCACGTGGACCCTCGAATCTCCTTCCGCCGGCTGGGCCGCAACCAGATCTCTCACTCCGCTCGCTGCTGAAACCACCTATGCCCTCTACGGCTGGACCAGGGACAACTCGTGGTCATCAAGCAGCGTCTCCTTCACCCTGACCGACCGGGACCGGCTCACCCCGGGAATGGTGCGCTACGTCGACGTCGCGGACAACGGCGACGAGTCCGCAACCACCGTCCCCATAGCGGAGTTCAAACCCAGGGCCTGCGAGAACAGTTGACGCCACGGCGCCTCGCGCCAGGCCAGGCATTCACAAGAGCGCGGTCCGCGGCTGGAGTACTGGCCAGGATGGCTTCCTGGTCGACGATCCAGCCAGTTGCCGAAGCCGAGCAGCGACAGATGGCTCTGCCGACTGCCGTGAGGTGTACGAGTCCTTCCTGGCCCAGTACAGCGCACTTGATCGAGGGCTGTACCTGGCCTGTGGATCACTCGTCTCCAGGAGCCTTGGCGATGCCGATGGGGCAGGCCACACCGGTGCCGCCGATGCCGCAGTAGCCCGCCGGGTTCTTGTCCAGATACTGCTGGTGATATGCCTCGGCGGGCCAGAACGTGCGGCCCTCCGCCGGGAGGATCTCCGTGGTGATCTCGCCGTAGCCGGAGCCCGTGAGGACCTTTTGGTAGGCCTCGCGGGAGGCTGCCACGGCCGCTGCCTGCTCGGGGGAGTGGGTGTAGATCGCCGAGCGATACTGCGTGCCCACGTCATTGCCCTGGCGGAAGCCCTGGGTCGGGTCGTGGGACTCCCAGAACAGCTTCAGCAGCTCGGCGTACGAGACGGTCTTCGGGTCGAAGACGACGCGGACCGCTTCGGTGTGGCCGGTCAGGCCCGAGCAGACTTCTTCGTACGCGGGGTTCTCCGTGGAGCCGCCCTGGTAGCCGACGAGCGTCGTCCAGACGCCGTCCGTCTGCCAGAATTTGCGCTCGGCGCCCCAGAAACAGCCCAGTGCGAAGTCCGCGATCTCCAGGCCCTCCGGGTACGGGCCCAGCAGCGGGTTGCCGAGGACCGTGTGGCGGGACGGGACGGTGAACTCGGGGGTGGGGCGGCCCTTCAGGGCCTCCTCCGGGGTGGGGAGCTGCGGGGTACGGCGTTGCAGGAACATGCGGGGGCTCCTCCGAGGGCTGGGTTTTCCGGTCCGTACAACGCGCCGGGGGCGCCGGAGATTCCGGCGCCTGCGCCGCGTACGCGACGGTCAGTCGCCGTTCGCGCCCACGACCTGCATGGCGCTGTAGTCGCGGCACCGGACGTAGAAATTCTTCGGATTCCCGAAGTACGACCACGGGGTGCTGTCGTCGACGGGGCCGTTGATTAAGCGGAACTGCTCCAGCGCTGCCTCGTACCGGTCCTGCCAGTACAGCGTCCAGGCGAGCAGGTGGCGGGCCCGGACGATCCGCCGGTCCTCGAGGTCGGCCGCCACGGCTGCCGCCACGTCGACCAGGCAGGCGTCGACCGCGGCGATCAGCTCCGGGCTCTTGTAGTACACATCCGCGTGCGTGTTCCGGTCGGCCCGCTCCTGCTTGAACGCGGCGTACAGCGGAAGCAGCGAGAGCAGCCGGCCGGGGCTGCTCTGCCGCGCCGCCTCGCGTGCGAGGTACTCGGCCTGCCTGTACGAGCCGGCCCACCGGTAGCACCAGTACCGGAGCACCGCGTCGTGGGCCGCGAGGTGGGGCGCGTCGCGCACGACGATCTTCGCCCACAGGGCACGGCACTCGTTCTGCTCGTAGCCGAGGCCGAGGGCGCAGGGAATCTCGGCGATGTACGGACACGGGTCGTCGCCCGCCACGGCCTGGGCCTCGTGGCATGCCTCGCGGGCCCTGGCCATCACCTGGCGGAAGACGGAGGACTGCTCCCATGTGGGCTGCTGCGTCGGATTCGTACCGTGCACCTCCGCCGCGACGCCGATCAACGCGCCGGCGTGCACGAGGGCCGCGCCCGCGTCCTTGGGCCGCGCGGCGCGCCAGGCCAGCAGCCAGGCGTCGTCGGCCACGGCCTCGTCCTGGAGGACGGCGGCGCGCCGGTATCGCTCCTGCCAGTCCCGGCCCGCTTCGTAGAGGAAGACGGCGCCCGCCCGCCAGTCGCCGGAACGGACGGCGCAGCGGATCTCCTCGTCGCGCGGGCCGGGAGTGCTCTCGGCGGGCCGCGGCGGTTTCTTCCGCCCATTCGTCTTCTTCCGCACCTTCGTCCAGAGGTACTCGCACAGAGCGGCGGCCGACTGGAGCAGCCGGGGCGCCAGGGAGGGTTCCGGGCCGGCTCGGAGAGGGGTACGGCGGTCAGGCGTGAGCAGCGCGCGCAGCGGCTTCGTGTCCGGGGCATCCGCCACCGCCGCGTCCAACGCCGATGGGAGCAACTCCGCGTGGCCCCACGGGAGTTCCAGTGAGGCGTCGTCGTCGGTCCAGGGCAGCCGCCAGCGGGCACGCCCCTGCCGTACGTACTCGCCCTCGGCCAGCTGCCGCAGCCCCGCGCGCAGTCCGGGCCTGGCGAACTCGCGGGCCACGCGACCGGTCGCCTCCCGGGCCTTGTCGGACGTGTGGAGCCGGTCGGCGATCTGCCACTGTGCGCCCGCGTCGATCGCGTCGAGCGCGTCGGTCACCGAGCCTTCGCCGCCGGTCACCCCGGCGACCGCCGTCCTGAACTTCCGCGTCGACCACTTCCCGTATGTCGATATCGACTCGTGCACCAGGTCCGGCCAGTCGACCCGGCGCAGCCGCAGCATCTCCGGTGTCAGCACCTGCTCCTCGACAGCGGCCAGCGTGCGCTCGGTGTCGACGAGCAGGCCCAGGGCCGGCTCCACGGGCTCCGACGCGCGCCCGTCGTCCGGCATCGCCTCGATCCGGGCAATGCGTTCCATGATCCACGGATCCGCGTAAGGGGCGTCCACTTCGGACGGCAGGGAGTTGCGCAACTCGTCCAGCTCGTCCCTGCGCGCGGCCAGCACATGCCGTAGACCGCCGAGGACCTGGCCGGGCGGGGGCAGCATCCCGGCCTTCACACCGAGCATGGCGTACGTCTCCATGTAGTCCTCGTGCGTGTCGTGGAGGACCTGGATCTCGAGCAGTGCGCATGCGCTCACGTCACGGCCCGCGATCCTCGCCGCGGCGGCATCGGCCGCGAACTCCGCGCGGTGGGTGCCGGACATCGTGACGCGCGTGGAGAAACTCCTGTACCTCTGGTACAGCGCCGCCAACACGCGGTGCGGGGCACCGGCGTGGTCCGGGTCGATCTTCTTGGCCTTCCTGCCCTTGGCGCGCGCCTTCGCGGCCTTCTTCTCCTGGCGTTCCCGCTCCCTGGCGACGGCCTTGTCCGCCTGCTCCCGGAAGTGGGTGACGGCGCGGGCGGTCCGGTCCTGGCCGCGTGTGATGACCGCGGCGAGGCGGGTTTCGGAATTGGCGTAGCGGCTCATCTCGTACGCGAGCACGAAACGCAGCTGGGCCTCGGACATTCCGGCCATCAGGGGCAGCCCGACGAGGAGCCGGCGTCGGCCGGCGACCAGGCCGAGGAGCCTGGTGTCCTCGACGGCCGAGGCGTTCACCTGGTCGGTGAGCACGATGTCATCGGGTGCGCGGGTGCCGACCCGGTCGGCGAGGTCGCGGACCAGGGCCCAGAGCCGGGGCTGCCGGGTGTCGTCGACACGCAGTCCGCGCACGTCGTTGTTGTCCGGCGTGCGCGGCATGAACATGCTGCGCACGATCGGGAGCGCCGGCACGAAGGTGCGGGCGAGAACCAGCACGGCGATGGGTGTCCACGTCCAGCGGAACGCGGCCCAGTCAACGACGCAGAGGATGGCGAGCAGGAGGATGCCCAGCAGGTAGAAGCCGGTGAGAAGAGCAACGGTGCGGAGGGCGCGCAGAGTGGGGCTCATCGGACGGATTCCCCCATGGGGACGGGAAAGGTGGTGGTGGTCGTGGTGCGCGTGGGGAATCGGAGTATGTCGTCCCGCGGGTGGGCGCGGCAACGCGATATGGGGGCAGCCCGGGACCGGGGTCGCGTCACCCCCGGCCATCGCCTGGGGACGGTGCCGCGCCACTCCCCAGTCCATCGCCCGCGGAACGGGTGCCGGGCTACTGCCCCGGTGATGTCGCCGGTCCGCCGCCGGGTCGCTGCTCCGGCGGTGTCACCGGTCCGCCGCCGGGCAGTCGTCCGTCGCCCAGGCAGTCGGCCCGGCAGCGCATCGACGGCAGGTACCGGGCGCCGCGGCTCACGACTACCGCGGCAGCGTCGCCGGGCTGCCGCCGTTCGCCTCGTAGCCGGCGACGGCGAGGGCCCGGTAGACCGTGTATTCGGCGGCCGGGTCGGGGCTCTGGGTCCACGGCAGGGCGCCCACGTGGCCGTCGATGTGGACGAACTGGTTCATCGCCTCCGACCAGCGCTCCATCCGGACGAGGAAGAGGACCAGCAGATGCCGGACGTGGGCGAGCATCGGGTCGTCCGCACGGGCCGCGTGCACCGCGAACAGGGCGCCCTCGACCGCCTTCGTCACCACCGCGCTGCGGTAGAAGCCCTGCACGAGATTGACCTCGGGCAGATGCTCGTACACCGCGAAGAGCGGCAGCGCGGCCAGCAGGGAGCCCTGCGGGGCGCGGGCGGCGGCCGTGGTGGCGAAGCGGTCGGCCGCCTCGCGGGAGCCGTGCCACTTCTCGCACCAGTAGTGCAGCGCGGCGATGTGCGCGCCCATGTGGGCCGGGGCCCGGTCGATCACCTTCGCCCAGAGCCGGTCGAACTCCTCGTGGGAGTAGCCGAGTCCGCGGGAGACGGCCAGTTCGACGATGTACGGGACCGGGTCGCCGGGCGCCAGCAGTGCCGCCTCGCCGCAGACCGTGCGGGCCTCCTCCAGGATGATCCGGAAGTCGTCCGTCCCCGCGGTCGAGGAGCGCCACGCCTGCTGCACCAGGAACTCGGCGTGCACCGCCGCGCCGCCCGCGTCCTTCGGCGCCTCGGCCCGCCACGCGCGCAGCCACGCACCGCCGACACCGGGCTGCTGCGCCAGCTCCAGCGAGGCGGCCCCGGCGAACGCCTGCACCCGCTGCCATCGCACCTCGCCCTCCTTGGGCGTACCGGCCAGCAACTGCGAGGCCGCCCGCCAGTCCTGGGAGCGCTGCACGACGTCGAGCACATCGAGGAGATCCTGGTCCGGGCCCGGCAGCCGGATGTCCAGCTCCTCCTGGCGGGCGAAGCCGTACGTGTCCGGGTCGGCGGCGTCCGGCGAACCGGGCAGGACTTGGCGGATACCGCCGCGGCGGCGCAGCACGAAGGGGCCGACGACCGCGGCGAGCATGCACAGCGCGAGCAGGAACCAGAGAATCTCCATGCCCCCATTGTCACCGGACGGCCCGGCAGTCCGGTGGGCACCCTCGTAACGAACTACGCTCGGGCCCCATGAGTGACCAGCAGAGTTTCGAGACTCTCGCGATCCACGCGGGAAATACCGCCGATCCCCTCACCGGCGCCGTCGTTCCGCCCATTTACCAGGTGTCCACGTACAAGCAGGACGGCGTGGGCGGACTGCGGGGCGGCTACGAGTACAGCCGCAGCGCCAACCCGACCCGTACCGCACTGGAGGACAACCTCGCGGCTCTGGAGGGCGGCCGTCGCGGGCTCGCCTTCGCCTCCGGACTCGCCGCCGAGGACTGCCTGCTCCGTACGCTGCTCAGCCCCGGCGACCACGTGGTCATCCCGAACGACGCCTACGGCGGCACGTTCCGGCTGTTCGCGAAGGTCGTCTCGCGGTGGGGCGTGGACTTCTCCGTCGCCGACACCTCGGACGTGGCGTCGGTACGGGCGGCGATCACCCCGCGCACCAAGGCGATCTGGGTGGAGACCCCGTCCAACCCGTTGCTCGGCATCACCGACATCGCCGCGATCGCCTCAGTGGCCCGCGCGGCGGGCGTGCGGCTGGTCGTCGACAATACTTTCGCCAGCCCCTACCTCCAGCAGCCCCTCGCCCTGGGGGCCGACGTGGTGGTGCACTCCACCACCAAGTACATGGGCGGCCACTCGGACGTCGTCGGCGGTGCGCTGATCGTCAACGACCCGGAATTGGCCGAGGAGTTGGCGTACCACCAGAACGCGATGGGCGCGGTCGCCGGACCGTTCGACGCCTGGCTGGTGCTGCGCGGCATCAAGACCCTCGCGGTCCGCATGGACCGGCACTGCGAGAACGCGACCAAGATCGCCGATCTGCTGACCCGGCACCCCAAGGTCACCCAGGTCCTCTACCCGGGGCTGCCCGAGCACCCGGGCCACGAGATCGCCGCCAAGCAGATGAAGGCCTTCGGCGGCATGGTGTCCTTCCGGGTCGTGGGCGGCGAGGAGGCGGCGGTCCACGTCTGCAACCGGGCGAAGCTGTTCACCCTCGGTGAGTCGCTGGGTGGCGTCGAGTCGCTCGTGGAACATCCGGGCCGTATGACGCACGCCTCGGCGGCGGGGTCCGCGCTGGAGGTGCCGGCCGACCTCGTCCGGCTCTCCGTCGGCATCGAGTCCGTCGACGACCTGATCGCGGATCTGACGCAGGCGCTCGGATAGGGCCTGCCGGGCGGATCGGGGCCACGCGCCACCGGCAGGCCCCGGCCCGCTCGTCGTCCGGCGATGCGTCCAGCGATGTGTCCGGTGATGTCCGGACCCGTTCGCACGGCACGTCCGGCGCACGGCACGTCGGGCGCGCGGCACGTCGGGCGCGCGGCACGTCGGGATCAAAGATCCAGGATCGGGCTCAGGTCTTCTCGTCGTCCAGCGATGCCCGGATCTGTTCACGCAGTTCCGGGCTGTCGGTGTGCTCGTGGACGGAGACCGCGTGTTCCGCCGCGGCCCGTACGACTTCCTCTTCCTCGCCCGAGATGGTGAGTGAGCAGTTCGTGACGCTCGGATACTTGCGGCAGTCGGCGACTTTCCTGGTCATCACAGCCTCCTCGGCCGGTTCCCATGGCGTCCCGTTCCAGGGCTCCAGGATAGTTCGACGGGTCACCCGGTACCTGCCCTCACCAGCCGTCCAGCGGCGGCGTCGTCTCGGCGGGCGGCACCTGCCACGGCTGGGCCGCCACCGCCCACACCGTGAACGCGACCACCGCGGCGCACGTCAGCAGCAGCATCAGCCGGCCGGCGAAGCGCCGCCGGCGCAGCAGGCGGGCGCCGCGTTCGGCCGCCCGCTGTGCGAGCTCGGCGGGGACCTGCGGGTGCGGACCGTCCAGCATGCGCCGGACCTCGTCCTCCCCGCCGCGGCTCATGGCGCGGCCTCCGTGGGCCGATGCCACCCGCGCCGCGCCGTGGGGCGGCGGGTGCCGCGCATCGTGGCCACCGCGCGGTTGCAGATCGCCCGGATCCGGTCCACCGGAAGCCCCAGCAGCGCCGCAGCCTGCTCCTCTGTGACCCCTTCGTACAGCCGGAGCACGAGGACCAGGCGTTCCTGCGGGGGCAGCCGGTCCAGCGGACCGCCGCGCGGCCGGTGGTGGCGCCAGACCTCGTGGGCGAACCGGGCGGCCAGCTCCCGCCGGGTGCGGTCGTACGGGTCCTCGCCGCGCAGCCGTTCCCATTGCGCGTATGTGTGTGCCAGCGCGGCCGTGAGCAACCGCTGGGCCCGGGGATTCGCCCCGGGCGGCAGCAGAGGTTCGGCGGTGAGCAGCGTGGCCGTGTGCAGCAGTCGGCCGGCCGCGCCCGCCACGAAGGTCCCGAACTCCTGGGCGCGGCGCCGCTCCCGGCCCGCTTGGCGCTCTCGCACAGTCCTCATCCGAGCCTTCGCGGGGGCTCCTGGTCAAGAGGCGTGCGCGCGGCCGCCCGCTCAGCGGCGCCGGGCGTGGCCGGATCCCGCTGTCCCGCTCATTCGGTCCGGGGAGCCTGGTGCGAGGTCTGCCGGGCGGCCAGTGCCGTGTTGAACCGGGTGAGCAGCGTGCAGAACGTCTCGCGCTCCTCGGGTGTCCAGTCGTCCGTCACCTGCGTCATGAGTTCGCGGCGGGAGGCGCGGACCTCATCCAGTCGTGCCTGGCCGCGCGGCGACAGCTGGAGCACGACTGCCCGGCCGTCCTCCGGGTGCGAGGTGCGCTTGACCAGGCCGGTGTCGACGAGCGGTGCGACCTGCCGGGTCACGGTCGAGGAGTCGATTCCCATGCCCTCGGCCAGTGCCTTGACGCCCATCGGGCCTTCCCGGTCCAGCCGGTTGAGCAGCAGGTAGGCGGCACGGTCCATGGAATTGCGCACTTGGCCGACACCGCCGAGGCGGGTCTGCTCGGCACGGCGGGCGAATACCGCGACCTGGTGCTGCAGAGCATCGAGGACGTGGTCGGAACCCGTGGATTCGGGGGTCGCGCCCCCGGAAGGAGACGCAGCTGTCGTCATGTCCTGAGGGGGCATGGCCGGGGGCTCTCTTCGTGCGGTGTCGGATGGGTGGGGGACAGAGTACGCGGCCTCGGTGCGACGCGTACCAGCGCTGCACAAACCTGTGGACAACGGGGCGGGCGCAGCTCGGCGAGGCGTCCGGCACTTTGCCGAGCTGCAAGACTTGCCGTATGAACTTCTCGGCGACCGGCTCTTTTCCCCCGCTGATTCTCGATGACGTCCTCGGGGCGCAGAAGATGCTCTCCGGTGTCGCCAGGGTGACCGCCATGGAGGGCAGCCGCCACCTGACGGAGCTTGTCGGCGCGCCGGTCCACTTCAAGTGCGAGAACCTGCAGCGGACCGGTTCGTTCAAACTGCGTGGTGCGTACGTACGGATCGCCGGGCTGTCCCCGGTGGAACGGGCGGCCGGAGTCGTGGCCGCGAGCGCCGGAAACCATGCGCAGGGCGTCGCGCTCGCGTCTGCGTTGCTCGGCGTACGGTCGACGGTCTTCATGCCGGTCGGGGCACCGCTGCCGAAGGTGGCCGCCACCCGCCAGTACGGGGCGCAGGTCCGGCTGCACGGCCATGTCGTCGACGAGACGCTGGCCGCCGCCCAGGAGTACGCGCAGGAGACCGGCGCGGTTTTCATCCACCCCTTCGACCACCCGGACATCATCGCGGGACAGGGCACGGTGGGCCTGGAGATCCTCGAACAGTGCCCCGAGGTGCGCACCATCGTCGTCGGGATCGGCGGCGGCGGTCTCGCCGCGGGCATTGCGGTGGCGGTCAAGGCGCTCCGGCCCGATGTGCGGATCGTCGGCGTGCAGGCGGCGGGCGCGGCCTGCTATCCGCCGTCGCTGGCCGCGGGGCATCCGGTGTCGATCGGCTCGCTGAACACGATGGCGGACGGCATCAAGGTGGGGCGCCCCGGCGATGTGCCGTTCGGCCTGGTGAAGGACCTCGTCGACGAGGTCCGTACGGTCTCCGAGGACGAGCTGTCCAGTGCGCTGCTGCTCTGTCTGGAGCGGGCGAAGCTGGTGGTGGAACCGGCCGGCGTGAGCCCGGTCGCGGCGTTGCTGAGCGATCCGAAGTCGTTCCGCGGTCCGGTGGTCGCGCTGCTGTCGGGCGGCAACGTGGACCCGTTGCTGATGCAGCGCATCCTGACGCACGGCATGGTCGCGGCCGGCCGCTATCTGAGCCTGCGGCTGCGGCTGACCGACCGCCCCGGCGCGCTGGCCACGCTGCTGGCCGTGCTCTCGGTCGTGGACGCCAACGTGCTCGACATCGGCCATGTGCGGACCGACCCGCGGCTCGGGCTCACCGAGGTCGAGGTGGAGCTGCAGCTGGAGACGAAGGGCCCGGAGCACTGTGAGGAGGTCTCGACGGCGCTGCGTGACGCGGGCTACCTCGTGATGAGCTGATCCTTGTGTGTCGCGATGTATCGCGTTACGGTGCCGGCGCGCCGCCCGGTGGCCGCGCGTGTTCGCCGGATGTATTCACCGGGCGCGGAAAGACCGTCAATCCTAGGATCTGTTGAGGAAGTCACCCCGAACGCACTGGGGGAATCCCGTATGCCAGGCGCCATCCATGCCGAAGGCCTGGTGAAGACCTTCGGCGACGTAAGAGCACTCGGCGGTGTCGATCTCGATGTGCAGGAAGGCACCGTTCTCGGACTTCTCGGCCCCAACGGCGCAGGCAAGACGACGGCCGTGCGCGTCCTCACGACCCTGCTCAGGCCCGACAGCGGCAGGGCCGTCGTGGCGGGCATCGACGTACTGAAGAGACCCGATGAGGTACGCCGCTCGATCGGCCTCTGCGGCCAGTTCGCCGCCGTCGACGAGTATCTGACCGGCCGCGAGAACCTGCAGATGGTCGGTCAGCTCTACCAGATGAGCAAGCGGGACGCGAAGGCCAGGGCGGGGGAGCTGCTGGAGCGGTTCAACCTCGCCGACGCGGCCGACCGTACGGCCAAGACGTACTCCGGAGGCATGCGCCGCCGCCTCGACCTGGCGGCGGCGCTGGTCGTCTCCCCGCCGGTCATGTTCATGGACGAGCCGACCACCGGCCTCGACCCCCGCAACCGGCAGCAGCTCTGGGGGGTCATCGAGGACCTCGTCGCGGGCGGTACGACGCTGCTGCTGACCACGCAGTACCTGGAGGAGGCCGACCATCTCGCGCACGAGATCTGTGTGATCGACCACGGTCTGGTCATCGCCCGCGGCACCTGCGACCAGCTCAAGGCCCGTACCGGCGGCGAGCGCGTCGAGGTCGTGGTGCACCAGCGCGATCGGATCGACTCGGCCCGGGCCGTCCTCGCCCGCCTCGGCAAGGGCGAGGTCACCGTCGTCGAGCACATGCGCAAGCTGACGGTCCCGGTCTCCGGCGGAGCCAGGCTGCTGGCCGAGGTCATCCGCGATCTCGACGCCCGCGGCGTGGAGATCGACGACATCGGACTGCGCCGCCCCACCCTCGACGACGTCTTCCTCTCCCTCACCGGGCACGCCGCCGAGGCGGAGACCAACGGCGGGAACGGGACCGGGGCGGGCACGGCCGGCAAGGCCGCGCCGGCCGGTACGGAGCCGGTCAAGTGAGCGCCGTCACCGGAACCACCCCAGCGCCACCGTCCGGGCCTGCCGGGTGCTCTTCGGCAACCCGGCGTGTCGCCGTCGGACGCCTGGCCGATGGTGCACCCGGTCCGGGCGTCGCTGCTCCGGTCGCTGCTGATCCTGGTGGTCTTCCACACACTGGCGGTGCGCAGGTACCGGCAGGTCGCGGTCCGAGAGACGCGGCACACGTGAGAAAGCCTCCGGCCCACCGGGCCGGAGGCTTTCTCACGTCAGTGGTGCCGGATCAGCCCGAGTACGGCTTCGCCGCGAGGATCTTCACCGTGGCCATCTTGCCGTTCGGCAGTTCGTACTCGGCGTCCTCGCCCATCCTCTTGCCGTTCACGCCGGTGCCGAGCGGGGACTGGGGGGAGTACGTCTCGATGTCCGAGCTCGCGTACTCACGCGAGGCGAGCAGGAAGGTCAGGGTGTCGTCCGGGTCGCCGTCGAAGGCGATCGTCACCACCATGCCGGGCTCGACCACGCCGTCGTCGGCCGGTGCCTCGCCCACCTTCGCGTGCTCCAGGAGCTGGGTGAGCTGGCGCACGCGCAGCTCCATCTTGCCCTGCTCCTCCTTGGCCGCGTGGTATCCGCCGTTTTCCCGGAGGTCACCTTCCTCACGGGCCGCCGCGATCTTTACGGAGATTTCCGTGCGCGCGGGACCAGACAGGTACTCCAGCTCGGCCTTGAGCTGGTTGTACGCCTCCTGCGTGAGCCAGGTGACGTTTTCGCTGGTCTGGGTCACAGGGTGCTCCTCGTCGGTACTGGGTATACAAAGCATCGCCCTACCCGTAAGCATGAGCCTTCACGGGTGGGCGAAACCACGAGCCTAACAATTCCCCGGGAAAAGGGGGAGAAGGTAATCGCCGGGACCGCGTTTTGCGCAGGTCGGCACCGACAAGAGCGATGAAGCGCCGGCATGCGGCGGTTAACGCGCCGCCCCGCCGTCGGTGGTGCAGCCCAGCAGCTCGACACTGGTCGCCCTGGACGTCGTACGCAGCGACAGGACGCGGTCGACGCGGTCGGTGCGGTCGTCGAAGCGGAAGTCCTTGCGGGCGACCTCACTGCCGTCCTCGTGCTGCGCGCGGAGGGTGCAGTAGCCCTTGGCGTCCTTGTCCTTGCGCACCTCCAGGTGCACATCGACACGCGCGTCCGAGACGACCTGGCGCTTGATCACCTCGGCGCTGATCCCCTGCCCGGTGATGTAGGCGTAACCGATCCAGCCGACCACCCCGAGCAGGACGACGCCCAGCACCGAGCCGATGATCGTGAGCTTGCGGTCCGCGCGCTGGTCCGCGGAGCGGCCGTAGCGGTTCTCCGGGGGCGCTTCGCGTACCGCCGTCATGATCGTTCCTCCTGTGCCGGGGATCGAGGAATTTTCCGCCCCCCGGTTCGGTCACTATAGAAGCCTGCCCACGCGCCGAAACACTGAGGATCGAGTCTTGACTGAGCAGCTGCGACTGATGGCCGTTCACGCCCACCCCGACGACGAGTCGAGCAAGGGTGCGGCCACCATGGCCAAGTATGTGTCCGAGGGGGTGGACGTGCTGGTCGTGACCTGCACGGGCGGCGAGCGCGGCTCCATCCTCAACCCCAAGCTCCAGGGCGACGCGTACATCGAGGAGAACATCCACGAGGTGCGCAAGAAGGAGATGGACGAGGCCCGGGAGATCCTGGGCGTCGGCCAGGAGTGGCTCGGCTTCGTCGACTCGGGTCTGCCCGAGGGCGACCCGCTGCCGCCGCTGCCGGAGGGCTGCTTCGCGCTGGAGGACGAGGAGAAGGCCGCCGGCCGTCTCGTCCGCAGCATCCGCGCGTTCCGGCCGCAGGTCGTCACGACGTACGACGAGAACGGCGGGTACCCGCACCCCGACCACATCATGACCCACAAGATCACGATGATCGCCTTCGACGGCGCGGCGGACGCCGAGCTGTACCCCGAGTCCGAGTTCGGCCCGGCCTGGCAGCCGCAGAAGCTCTACTACAACCAGGGCTTCAACCGGCCGCGCACGGTCGCGCTCCACGAGGCGCTGCTGGCCCGCGGCCTGGAGTCCCCGTACGGCGAGTGGCTGGAGCGCTGGAAGGAGTTCGAGCGCGACGAACGCACGCTGACCACGCACGTTCCGTGCGCGGACTTCTTCGAGATCCGCGACAAGGCGCTGATCGCGCACGCGACGCAGATCGATCCCGACGGCGGCTGGTTCCGGGTCCCGATGGACATCCAGAAGGAGGTCTGGCCGACCGAGGAGTACGAGCTGGCGAAGTCTCTCGTCGATACCTCCCTCCCCGAGAGCGACCTCTTCGCGGGCATCCGCGACAATGCCTGATATGTACGCGACCCAGGCACTGACCCATCTCGTCCCTCTCGCCAAGGAGGTCGACGACAACAAGGTGACCCCCGGCGTTCTCGGCTTCATCGTCTTCGCGGCACTCGCCGTCGGCGTATGGCTGCTGATGAAGTCCATGAACCGGCACATGGGCAAGGTCGACTTCGTGGAGGCCCCGGACCCGGCGGAGGCGTCCGACGCCCCGGTGGCGGCGGGGTCCGCGAAGCGGAAGTAGGCGCGGGGCGGTACCGGGACGTCCGGTGACCGCCCCGTACGCCTGACGACGGGCGGGGCGGTCGTGCCCCGATGGGGCGGTCGTGCCCGGCCGGGGCAGCGCTGTCCTCAGGCGCCGGACGGGCTGGTGCTGGGCGGGACCGGTACGCCCATGACCTCCCGGGCGTGGCGCGTCGGCGTCAGGCCCAGGCGCCACGCCTGCCAGCCGTCCTCCAGGTCCACGCCGCGGTTCAGTACCACCCGGAACGCCTCCGCGCAGTCCTCCAGCTTGCTGTCGCGCGTCGGGTGTCCCGCCAGGAGCAGGTCGGCCAGTTCCTGCTGGGCCACCACCGTGCCCACCTCGCTGCCGCCCGGCGACGCGTACGGAAGCAGCGTGCAGCGCAGGAAACGGGCCCAGTCCGCGCCCCGCGTGTCGCCGTAGGAGCCGAACAGCTCCGCCGCCTCGTCGCACAGCTCCAGCGCCTGCGGGGCGCGGTTGTTGCCCGCGTCGATCAGGGCCAGCTCCAGGCATGTCCACGCCTCGCCGTGGGCGACCCCGATGCGCCGGAAGTCGGCCCGGGCGTCGACCAGGAGCTGACGGGCGAAGCCGGAGTTGCGGAGGTTCCCGGTCTGCGCGGCCCGCTGGTCGCGGGTGACCCGGCCCGAGTGGTGCCGGGCGCACGCCAGCCCGTACACGTCCCGCATCCGGGAGAACATCGTCCGGGCCCGCTCCAGCTGCCGCACGGCCTGGTCGGTGTCGCCGTTCTCCTCCAGGGCCTGGCCCAGGTAGTACCGCGTCCACGCCTCGCCGCGCGCGTCCTCGTTGTCGCGGTGGCGGGCCAGGGCCAGGCTGAGCTCCTCGGCCGCCAGGGCCGGGTCGTCGTCGAGCAGTCGCGCGCGGGCCAGCTGGGTCAGCGCCCACGCCTCGCCGCGCTCGTCACGGGTGCGGCTGTACAGGTCCAGGGCCGTGCGCAGCGCGTCCTTCGCCCGCGCCACGTCGCCCATCCGCAGCAGGGTCTGGCCCAGCTGGAACTGCGTCCACGCCTCGCCGTGCAGCGACTCGCCCTCCCGGTGCAGGGCCAGCGCCGTGTCCAGGAGGGTCAGCGCCTCGGCCAGGTGGGCCCGGTCCCGTTCGACGGCGGCCAGGGCGTGCAGCGACCAGGCCCGGTCCTCGGCCTGCTCCTCGGAGGACTGCAACGCGATCGCCTCGCGCAGCCGCGCCGACGCCTCGGTCAGATTGCCCTGGTGGTGCAGGGTGATGCCGAGCGAGCAGAGCGCCAGCGCCGTACCCGCCTCGTTCTGCGCCTCGCGGTAGAGCCCGACGACCGACGACAGCGTGGTGCGGGCCTTGTCCAGCTCGCCGAGCTGACGGGCCGCGATGCCGGTGCGCCACTGCACGGACCGCTCCAGCAGCCCCTTGTCCACGGCCTGAGTCAACTCGCTGATCTCGCCCAGCCGGTAGAGGTCGCCGCGCAGCAGGCAGTAGTCGCACAGCGCGCCCAGCAGATACAGCACGGCCCCTTGGTCGACGCCCTCCGCGTGCCGCAGCGCCGACGTGATGAAGCTCGACTCGTCGTCCAGCCAGCGCAGCGCCGATTCCAGCGAACCGAATCCGTGCGAGCCGAACTGCCCGGCCCGGGTGGACATCTTGCCGTCCACCATGCGGATCACCGCACCGGCCAGCTCCGCGTAGTTCTTGATCAGCCGCTCCTGCGCGGCCGTACGGTCCGCCGCCGCCTCCTCGTCCCGCAGCCGGTCCAGGGCGAAGCCCCGTACGAGATCGTGGAGCCGGTAGCGCGAGCCCCGTACGTGGTCCAGGAGCCCGGCCCCGGCCAGGGCCGTCAGCAGCCGCTCGGCCTCCTGCTCGTCGGCGGAGAGCAGCGCGGCCGCCGCCGCGGCGCCCAGGCTGGCCCGCCCGGCCAGCGCGAGCCGGCGCAGCAGCCGCCGCGCCTGTTCGGACTGGTCGGTGTAGCGCAGCCACAGCGCCCGCTCGACCGGCGCGACCGGACCGTACGCGGCGAGATCGGCGGCGAGGGCGCCGCGGGTACGGGCGCCGAGCGAGGAGCCCGCTGTGCGCAGCGCCAACGGCAGCCCGCCGCACAACTCGACGATGCTGTCCGTCGACCGGGCGTCGTACGGCTCCTTCTGCGCCGTACCGGCCGCCTCGCGCAGCAGCTCCTCCGCGCCCGCCGCGTCCAGCGCGCCGACCGGCAGGTGATGGACCCGGGCCGGAAGGTCGGCGGGCAGCTCCAGGGGCTCGCGGGCGGTGACCAGGACGAGGCTGTCGGAGCGCTCGGGGACCAGCGTGCGGACCTGGGCCGCGTCGGCCGCGTCGTCGAGGACGATCGTCACGGGCGTGCCGGTCAGATGCTGGTGGTACAGCTCGCTCAGCCGCCGCACCTGCTGCTCGGCGGAGGCCCTCTCGCGGAACAGCAACTGCTCGCGGGGCGCGCCCAGCCGGTTCAGGAGATGCAGCAGCGCGTCCCGGGTCGGCAGCGGCGCCTCCCCGGACACATTGCCGCGCAGGTCCACCACGCACGCACCCCGGAACTGATCCTTCAGGTTGCGCGCCGCCCGCACCGCGAGCGTGGTGCGTCCCGCGCCGGGCGTGCCGTGCAGGACGACGACGGTCGGCTTGGTCTCCGTCGACGCGCGGGCCTCGCGCACCCACTGCGCGATCTGCGCCAGCTCGGCCCGGCGGCCGGCGAACGGCCCGTCGGCGGCGGGCAGGTGGTCGAACGACTGGTCGAGGAGCGCGCGCATACGGGCTGCGGCGCTGCGGTCCCCGCCCCGCAGCTGCGGGGCGGTCCGCGACTGCGCGGGGATCTTTTTCGCCGGTGTGCGCGACGACGCGGTGAGCATCCGCTGCTGGTCGAGGAACGGGCGGATGCCCCGTACCTCCAGCGCCGCCAGCCACTGCAGCCGCAGCTGTTCGGCGCCGCCGGGCTGGCCGAGCGCACCCGCGCGGCGGTGGGCGGCGGGCCAGTGCGACGCGGTGACCTTGGCGACGGTCGCCGTGGCCCCCGCGACCGCGACGACGGCGCCCGCGCCGAGGGCCGGCCCCGTCGCCGTACCGAACGCGACATCGGCGCCGAAGGCGGCGACCGCGGCAACTCCCGTGACCAACAGGGGAGTTCCGAGGGTGGTCCGGCTGAACCGCTGCGACAGCGGCTGCTGCCCTGCCTCCGCCGCGTCCAGCGCCTGGAGATACGCGGCGTACTCGTCGGCCGCGGCGGCGGTCAGAGAATCGAGCGCCGCCCGCCCGCGTGCTGTCAGCGCACCGGCGTCGGCCCGCCCGCCCGAGCGCCTTACCTCTTCCTCGACGGCGCGAACCAACAGCCCTTCGGCTTCAGCCCGATGGCTGTCCCGCATGTGAATCCCCCTCCTGATACGACAACGACATCCGCCTCGGCCGATGTTGCCGCCCAGTGTCCTGGGTACGGCGCGACGGCGCGAGGGGAACGAGTCGGCCGACCGGGCCTGAGAGAGGATGTGGGTGTGCCGTCTCGCCCCAGAGGCTGTCGGGTGACCTCCGATCGGGCGGCCACGCCCTGGCACGCACTCCCCCAAGGCATTAAGGGCCGGGAGGGACTCCCTCCCGCGTTGCCGAAATGCCCTCGTAGCTGCTTCCCCGAGCTCTCAACTTCGTTCGAGCAGGGGAGACCCCATTCGAGGACATTTCGGCGCCTTGGAATCGCACGCACCGGACCGCGTCCGCTTTCCCATCGGAAGTCACCCGACAGCCTCTGCACCGTGAGACTTCCCCGTACCCGGGCCGCCATGCCGGTGGGCCGGCAATCCGTCGGCCGGTGGCACCGGCCGGCTCGGGGCTTTCGGCCGGCCGGGCCGCCCGGCCGAGGCATGGTGGCCGTGGCGTGAGCCGGTCCCGGGCGGCCGCGTGATGACCGTCACGCCGGTTTCTCGGGGGCCGGTGTAGTCCGGACGCGGGGTGCCGGGCGTATGCACGGTGAGACCGAGAAGATCCAGGAGCTGTTTGTTGACCGTCGAGGAGTTCGAAGATTTCTATGCGCAGACGGTCGCCCGGCTGACGGGACAGTTGTTCGTGATGCTCGGTGACCAGCACGAGGCGCAGGACGTGGTGCAGGAGGCCTTCGTCAAGGGATGGAGCCGACGGCGTCACCTCGACCGTGACGGGCAGCCCGAGGCATGGATCCGTACGGTCGCCTGGCGCCTGGCGGTGAGCCGGTGGCGCGGGCGGCGCCGCGCGGCGGATGCCTGGCGGCGCAGTGGTACCCCGCCCCATGCGGAGGCGCCCGGCCCGGAGTCGGTGGCGCTCGTGGAAGCGCTCCGGGATCTGCCGGCCAAGCAGCGCCGCACGCTGGCCCTGTACTACGTATGCGATCTGACGGTCGAGCAGATCGCCGCCGAGACCGGGCTGGCGGCCAGCACCGTCAAGACGCATCTCGCCCGGGGCCGGGCCACGCTCTCGCACCGTCTGCAGGATCCGCGTACCGAGGAGGGGCCCAGTGTCCGAACCCGATGACCCGTTGCGGTCCCTGTTCAAGGAGGCCGCGGCCACCGGCCGGTCCCGCGCCCGGTCCGCTCCGCTCTCGTACATCACCGCGCACGGGCAGCGCGTGCGCAGGCACCGGATTCTCGTGCTGGCGGTCGGCGCCTGCCTGGTCTTCTCCGGTACGGGCGCGGCCGTGGCAACATTCCTGTCCGGCAGCACGCGCACCACCGTCCCGGCCACCACCCCCTCCGCCCCGCAGCCCTCTCCGATGCTCTCCCCGCCCCGCACGAGCCCGCCGCCGACGGGTGCCCTCTCTCCCGGCCGGAGCGCCTCGGGCACACCGGCCACGCCCACCCGGAGCGCCTCGGGAACACCGGCCACGCCCACCCGGACCGCCTCGGAGACGCCGGGCACGCCCACCTGGAGCGCCAGCACACGCCCCTGACATCCTGCTTTCCCCACCCCGGACCGTGCCGGCCGGGCCGCTCGGCCCGTGCCCCGAACCGCGCCCGGAGGGGCACCAGACACGCGTACATCCGATCCAGGCCAGGAGATTCTGTTGTGACCCTTTCGCACCCCCAGCGGCAGCGTGAACGCCTGTCCGCCCGGACCGGGACCGCGCCCGGACCGTCCGGCGGCACGCCGTCACCGGGCACGACATCCTTCGGCGGGCGGTTCGTCCGGCTCTGCCGCCGGCTGGGGCCCGCCGACCGCGAGGTGCTGTGGCTGTACCTGCTGACCCGGGTGGGTATCTGGACCACCGCGTACTGCGTGCGCTGGCTGTTCGCCGACGACCGTCAGAACCGCGCCCCCGCCTCGTTCTTCGCGCCGTGGCAGCGCTGGGACTGGTGGCACTACCTGCACATAGCCCAGGACGGCTACTTCCCGGGCGGGTCCGGCCCCTGGATATCCGAGTGGGACAACAGAGAAGCCTTCTTCCCCGGCTTCCCCTACCTGCTGCGGGCCGTCCACACCATCGTCCCGAGCTGGCCCGCGGCCGGTGCGCTGATCTCCTTCGTCGCCGGCGGCATCGCCGTACTGGCCCTGGCCCGGATCGCCCGGCTGCACCTGCCGCACGGGGGCGCGGCACACCTGCCGCAGAAGAACGCGGGAAGTGCCGGACACCCGCCCCAGGAGAACGCCGGGCAGCGCGCCGCCCTCTTCTTCCTGCTCTCCCCGTGCGCGGTCTTCCTGGCCGCCGGCTACACCGAAGCGCTCTTCCTCGCCCTGGCCCTGCCGGCCTGGCTGGCCGCCCAGCGCCTCAACTGGCCGCTCGCGGCCGCCCTGACGTGCCTGGCCACCACCGTCCGGGTCAGCGGCCTCTTCCTCGCCGCGGCCCTCGCGGTCCACTTCCTGGTCACCGCCCGCACCCCCGCCCAATGGCGCCGTCTTCCCTGGCTGGCGCTGCCCGCCCTCCCGCCGCTGCTCCACAGCTGGTACCTGCACACGCGCACCGGCGACTGGATGGCCTGGAAGCACGCGGAGGAACGCGGCTGGTACCGCGACTTCCACACCCCCTGGGAGGCGTGGCGGAACACCTGGCACGCGGCCTTCGGACACTCCCAGAGCACCGGGTACGCCCTGATGTCCCAGGCCGAACTCCTCACCATGCTGATCGGCATCGGCCTGTGCGCCGTCCTGATCCGGCAGCGGCGCTGGCCCGAAGTCGTGTACATCGCCCTGACCCTGTGGGCCCTGGGTACGTCCTACTGGTACACCTCCATCCCGCGCGCGACCCTCCTGTGGTGGCCCCTGTGGACCGGCCTCGCCGTCTGGAGCCTGCGGTGCCGCCACGTCAGGACCGCCTATCTCGCCGTCGCGGCACCCCTGATGACCGTCTTCGCCGTCACCTTCCTCTCCGGACGGTGGGCGGGCTGACCCCGGCCCCGACGCTGCACCCGTACCCCGGCACGTACCCCGCCGCGCACCCGCCCGTGAGGCGTCCCGTGGCGCCTGGGCACGCCCCCGCCGAGTGCGCAAGGATTGGGGCATGCCCAACCGACTCGCGCACGCCACGTCCCCGTACCTCATTCAGCACGCGGACAACCCCGTTGACTGGTGGCCGTGGGAGCCCGCCGCCTTCGAGGAGGCGCGTCGGCGTGGCGTGCCCGTGTTCCTGAGCGTGGGGTACAGCTCCTGCCACTGGTGCCACGTCCTCGCCCACGAGAGCTTCGAGGACGAGGAGACGGCGGCCTTCATGAACGAGCACTTCGTGTCCGTGAAGGTGGACCGCGAGGAGCGGCCCGACATCGACGCCGTCTACATGGAGGCCCTCCAGGCGGCGACCGGCCAGGGCGGCTGGCCGATGTCGGTCTTCATGACCCCGGACGGTCGGCCGTTCTACTTCGGTACGTACTTCCCGCCCGAGCCGCGCCACGGGTCGCCGTCCTTCATGCAGGTGCTGGAGGGCGTACGGGCGGCCTGGGACGGGCGGCCCGACGAGGTGGCCGAGGTGGCGCGGAAGATCGTGCGGGATCTGGCCGGCCGGCAGCTGGACTACACGAAGGCCGGACTCCCCGGCGAAGCGGAACTCGCCGAGGCACTGCTCGGCCTCATCCGCGAGTACGACCCCGCCTCCGGCTGGTTCGCCGGCAGCACCCGGTTCCCGCCGAGCATGGTCGTCGAGTTCCTGCTCCGGCACTGGGCCCGGACGGAGTCCGAAGGAGCCCGCGACATGGCCGAGGGGCTGTGCGCGGCCATGGCGCGGTCGAGCCTGTTCGACCAGGTGGGCGGGGGCTTCCACCGGTATGTACTGCGCCGGCCCGACGGACCCCTGATCCCGCACTTCGAGAAGATGCTCTACGACAACGCGCTGCTCTGCCGGGTGTACGCCCACCTGTGGCGGACGACGGGCTCGGAACAGGCCCGCCGGGTCGCCCTGGAGACCGCCGACTTCATGGTGCGCGAGCTGCGTACGGCGGAGGGCGGCTTCGCCTCCGCGCTCGACGCCGACAGCGAGGACGGCACCGGCCGGCACGTCGAGGGCGCGTACTACGTGTGGACGCCCGAGCAGCTGCGCGAGGTCCTCGGCGATCAGGACGCGGCGTTCGCCGCCGCGTATTTCGATGTGACGGAGGAGGGCACCTTCGAGGAGGGCGCCTCGGTCCTCCGGCTCGCGCGGGCCGGCACCGACCCGGACGACGACCGGGTCGCCGGCATCCGGGCCAGGCTGCTGGCCGCCCGCGAGCCGCGCCCGCGTCCCGGGCGGGACGACAAGGTGGTCGCCGCCTGGAACGGCCTGGCGATCGCCGCGCTCGCCGAGACGGGGGCGTACTTCGGCCGGCCCGACCTGATCGAGCGCGCCACCGAGGCGGCGGACCTGCTGGTACGGGTCCACATGGGCGACGTCGCCCGGCTGGACCGGACCTCGAAGGACGGCCGGTCCGGCGGGCACGCCGGGGTCCTGGAGGACTACGGCGACGTCGCGGAGGGCTTCCTCGCCCTGGCCGCGGTCACCGGCGAGGGGGTCTGGCTGGAGTTCGCCGGCTTCCTGCTCGACGTCGTGCTCCAGCACTTCACCGGTGAGGGCGGGCAGCTGTACGACACGGCGGACGACGCCGAGCAGCTGATCCGTCGCCCGCAGGACCCCACCGACAGCGCGACTCCGGCGGGCTGGACGGCGGCGGCCGGTGCGCTGCTCTCGTACGCCGCGCACACCGGATCTCAGGCCCATCGCGCCGCCGCCGAGGGCGCGTTGGGGGTGGTGAAGGCGCTCGGGCCGCGGGTTCCCCGGTTCATCGGCTGGGGGCTGGCGGTCGCCGAGGCGTTCCTCGACGGGCCGCGCGAGGTCGCGGTCGCCGGACCCGTCGGCGGCGAACTGCACCGTACGGCGCTGCTGGGGCGGGCACCCGGCGCGGTGGTGGCGGCGGGGGAGACGGCGGGGACGGAGTTCCCGCTGCTGGCGGACCGGCCGATGGTGGGCGGGGCGCCGACGGCGTACGTGTGCCGGCACTTCGTCTGCGACGCTCCGACGACGGACCCGCGGGAGCTGGCGCGGACCCTCGGATCGGGCCCGTCGGAGGACTGAGAGCGCGGATCTGTACGAGGACTACGGGCGCCGCCGCACGGCGGCCGTAACCGTCGCCCCGGTGTTACGCAGCAACCGTCGCCCCGGTGTTACGCAGCAGGTGTCCCGGTCACAGCGTCAGGCCGCCTTCGAGCCTGTCCAGCGCCTGGTGGATCAAGGCGATCAGATCGCCCTCCTGACCGTGCTCGCCCCAGTACAGCGTCACCTCGCGCAGCGCCCCCAGCACCGCCGCGGTGAACACCCTGACCTCCAGGTCGTCGGGGCTGCGGCCGCTGCGGTCGGCGAGTGCCCGGGCCAGCACCTTTGCCGTGTCCGACATGGTCTCCGTCATCCGCGCCCGGATGGCGGGGACCTCCACCATCAGCCGGGTGCGCTGCCGCAGTTCCTCCTCCTCGCTCGCGAGCAACGCCGTCAGCGACTCGGTCACGATGAACCGCAGCGACTCCAGCGGCGGTTCATCGGCCGGCCGGTTGCGCAGCTCGGCCTCCATGACCGGGTCGCACTCGTCGGTGAGGACGATGTCCTCCTTGGCCGGGAAGTACCTGAAGACGGTGCTCGGCGACACCTCGGCCGCCTCCGCGATCCGCTCGATCGTCGTCGCGTCGTACCCCTGCTCGGAGATCAGCCGGTACGTCGCCCGGCGGATCGCGATCCTGGTCTTGATCTTCTTCCGCTCGCGCAGCCCCGGCCGGGGCTGCGCGCCGGGGGCGGAAACGGAAGAGGGACGGGAGGTTGCGGCCATGGTCGTCATTGTCGGCCATGGAAGGGTGCCCGGACCATGTCCGTACCCTCGTCCGCGCCCTCCCGCGACGGCGGTCAGTGGTGGCTGTAGGCCACCAGTGAGATGCCGACGTAGTGCACGGCGAAGGCCGCCAGGGTCAGCGAGTGGAAGACCTCGTGGAAGCCGAACCAGCGCGGGGACGGATTGGGGCGTTTGATGCCGTAGATGACACCGCCCGCGCTGTACAGCAGCCCGCCGACGACGACGAGCACCAGCACCGCGATCCCGCCGGTGCGCATGAAGTCCGGCAGGAAGAAGACCGCGGCCCAGCCCATCGCTATGTAGCACGGCGTGTAGAGCCAGCGCGGGGCGCCGACCCAGAAGACCCGGAAGGCGATGCCCGCGGCCGCCGCTCCCCAGACCGCCCACAGGAGCGGCGTCCCCGTCGAATCGGGGAGCAGGAGCAGGGTCAGCGGGGTGTAGGTGCCCGCGATGATCAGGAAGATGTTGGCGTGGTCGAGCCGGCGCAGCACCGCCTCGCCCCGCGGGCCCCAGGTGCCGCGGTGGTACAGCGCGCTCACACCGAACAGCAGGCACGCGGTCAGGACGTAGATGCCGCAGGCGATCCGGCCGCGGACGCTGCCCGTCAGCGCGATCAGCACGATCCCCGCGACGATCACGGCGGGAAACATCCCGGCGTGCAGCCAGCCGCGCAGGCGCGGCTTCACCGGGAGGGTGTCGGACTCGGCTGTTTCCAGCCCGGTCGGCTCGGGCGCGGCGGCGGCAGCAGTCATTCCCGCATCGTACCTACGCAACCGTAGGTAACGGATGGGAGTGGCAATGCTCACGTGTGCGGCCCCCTGGACATATGGGCGTATCGGCCGGATGATCAAATGAGTGCGGTCGGCACCGGATGAGCGCCAGTGGGGTCGAAGCATCCGGGTCGCAGCCCCCACGGGGCCAACCAAACAGACACCCTCATCAAGGAGCGATCGTGGCGCGCGACATCGCGGCTCCCCTCACTGTCCCCACCAACCACCAGGAGCTCATCTCCTGGGTGAACGAGATCGCAGCCATCACCGAGCCGGACCGGGTGGTCTGGTGCGACGGTTCGGAGGCCGAGTACGAGCGCCTGTGCGGGGAGCTCGTGGCCAGGGGCACCTTCACGAAACTGGACGAGACCAAGCGCCCGAACTCCTACTACGCCGCGTCCGACCCGAGCGACGTCGCCCGGGTCGAGGACCGTACGTTCATCTGCTCCGAGAAGGAGGAGGACGCCGGTCCGACGAACCACTGGAAGGCCCCCGCCGAGATGCGGGCCATCTTCACCGGTGAGAAGGGTGTGTTCCGCGGCTCCATGCGTGGTCGCACCATGTACGTCGTGCCCTTCTGCATGGGCCCCGTCGGCTCCCCGCTCTCCGCGATCGGCGTCGAGATCACCGACTCCGCGTACGTCGCCGTCTCGATGCGCACCATGACCCGCATGGGACAGGCCGTCCTCGACGAGCTCGGCACCGACGGCTTCTTCGTCAAGGCCGTCCACACGCTGGGCGCGCCCCTGGAAGAGGGCCAGGAGGACGTTCCGTGGCCGTGCAACAGCACCAAGTACATCTCGCACTTCCCCGAGGACCGCGAGATCTGGTCGTACGGCTCCGGCTACGGCGGCAACGCCCTGCTCGGCAAGAAGTGCTACGCGCTGCGTATCGCCTCCGTCATGGCCCGTGACGAGGGCTGGCTCGCCGAGCACATGCTGATCCTCAAGCTCACGCCGCCGCAGGGCGAGGGCGAGGGCCCGAAGTACATCGCCGCCGCGTTCCCGAGCGCCTGCGGCAAGACCAACCTCGCGATGCTGGAGCCGACGGTCCCCGGCTGGACCGTCGAGACCATCGGCGACGACATCGCCTGGATGCGGTTCGGTGAGGACGGCCGCCTCTACGCGATCAACCCCGAGGCCGGATTCTTCGGCGTCGCGCCCGGCACCGGCGAGCACACCAACGCCAACGCCATGAAGACCATGTGGGGCAACTCCGTCTTCACCAACGTCGCGCTCACCGACGACGGCGACGTCTGGTGGGAGGGCATGACGGAGACCGCTCCGGCCCACCTCACCGACTGGAAGGGCAACGACTGGACGCCCGCGTCCGAGACGCCGGCCGCCCACCCGAACGCCCGCTTCACCGTCCCGGCCGGCCAGTGCCCGATCATCGCGCCCGAGTGGGAGGACCCGAAGGGCGTGCCGATCTCGGCCATCCTCTTCGGTGGCCGCCGCGCCTCGGCCGTACCGCTGGTCACCGAGTCCTTCAACTGGCAGCACGGTGTCTTCCTCGGCGCCAACGTCGCCTCCGAGAAGACCGCCGCCGCCGAGGGCAAGGTCGGCGAGCTGCGCCGCGACCCGTTCGCCATGCTGCCGTTCTGCGGCTACAACATGGGCGACTACATGGCCCACTGGATCAAGGTCGGCGCGGACAAGCAGGACCAGTCGAAGCTCCCGAAGATCTACTACGTGAACTGGTTCCGCAAGAACGACGCGGGCAAGTTCGTGTGGCCGGGCTTCGGCGAGAACAGCCGCGTCCTGAAGTGGATCGTCGAGCGCCTGGAGGGCAGGGCCGAGGGCGTCGAGACGCCGATCGGCGTCCTGCCCGCCAAGGACGCCCTGGACACCACGGGCCTGGACCTCTCCGACTCCGACCTGGACTTCCTGCTCACGGTCGACAAGGAGGTCTGGCGCGAGGAGGCGGCGCTGGTCCCCGAGCACCTCAACACCTTCGGTGACCACACGCCGAAGGAACTGTGGGACGAGTACCGCGCGCTGGTCCAGCGCCTGGGCTGACGCCCCGGGCGCACCCCGCGCGGGTGCGCCCCCGCCCGCCCCGCGGCCGGGTCTCTCGATATCCGCCCTGACCTGTGGGATCAACGGCCCACCGCGGTACGGCCCCCGGAATCCCCTGACGGTTCCGGGGGCCGCCCTTTTCCGTACCCGGTGGCACCCGGACCACGCGCCTCGACGGCCCGTGGACCGGGGCCGTCAGAGGGCGCCGACCAGTCGCGACGGGGCTGCGGGGACGGCGGCGATCGCAGCCGTGTGGGCGTCCATGCGCTCGGCCGCGAGAATCGCGACGGCCGTGTCGGCGCGGGACGCGGCGACCACCAGCGCGCGGCCCGCGAGGGCGTGGGCGCGGCGGTGGAGCGTGAGCGCGGGTGTGTCGGTGCGACCGGCGTGCCGGGCGGGCGGCGCACCGCGCAGCCTGGCCACCTGCTCGGCGATACGGTCGCCCGCCACGCCGAGGCCCAGCTCGTCGGTGACCGCGAGAAGCGCGGCCAGGTGTCCGGCGAGCTGGATGTCCAGCTCCTCCTCGCGGGAACGGTGCGGGAAGTCGTCGGCGTGGTCGGCCGGTGTGTGGACCGATTTGGTGCGGATCGGTTCGTACATGGATGGCCTCCTGGTGGTGCTGTGGAACCATCCTAGCTTGGATTGTGTCTAAAGTTATTCGCAATCGATTCCGGGATGGGTGCTCGACCGTAGCGGCCGGCCGCTACGGCTGGCCGTACCCGTCCAGGAAGTGCGCGATCCGGGTCACCGCGTCCGTCAGATCCTCGGTCGACGGCAGCGTCACGACACGGAAGTGATCGGGCTCCGGCCAGTTGAACCCCGTACCGTGCACGACCATGATCTTCTCGGCCCGCAGCAGATCGAGGACCATCTGCCGGTCATCCTTGATCTTGTAGATCTTGGGGTCGAGCCGCGGGAAGAGATACAGCGCCCCCTTCGGCTTCACGCAGGTCACGCCCGGAATCTGCGTGAGCAGGTCGTACGCGACATCACGCTGCTCCAGGATCCGCCCGCCCGGCAGCACCAGTTCGTTGATCGACTGCCGCCCGCCGAGCGCGCTGGCCACGGCGTGCTGCGAGGGCATATTGGCGCAGAGCCGCATGTTGGCGAGAATCGTCAGCCCCTCGATGTACGAGGAGGCGTGCGCCTTCGGCCCGCAGACCGCCAGCCACCCCGAGCGGTATCCGGCCACCCGGTAGTTCTTGGAGAGCCCGTTGAAGGTGAGCACCATCAGATCGGGAGCGATCGTCGCGGTCGGGGTGTGGGTCGCTCCGTCGTACAGGATCCGGTCGTAGATCTCGTCGGAGCAGACGACCAGGTTGTGGCGCCGGGCGATCTCCGTCAGCCCGCGCAGCATCTCGTCGTCGTAGACGGCGCCCGTCGGATTGTTCGGGTTGATGATCACGATCGCCTTGGTGCGGTCGGTGATCTTCCGCTCGATGTCGGCGAGGTCCGGCATCCAGTCGGCCTGCTCGTCGCACCGGTAGTGCACGGCCGTACCGCCGGCCAGGGACACCGAGGCGGTCCACAGCGGATAGTCCGGCGCCGGTACGAGGACCTCGTCGCCGTCGTCGAGCAGCGCCTGCATCGACATCTGGATCAGCTCGGAGACGCCGTTGCCCAGGTAGATGTCCTCGACGTCGAGATCGATGCCCTTGGTCTGGTAGTGCTGCATCACCGCCCGCCGCGCCGACAGCAGCCCCTTCGCGTCGCCGTAGCCGTGCGCCCCGGAGAGGTTGCGCAGTATGTCTTCGAGGATCTCGGGCGGGCACTCGAACCCGAACGCGGCAGGGTTGCCGGTGTTCAGCTTGAGGATGCGATGGCCGGCCGCTTCCAGCCGCATCGCCTCCTCCAGCACGGGGCCTCGGATTTCGTAACAGACATTGGCGAGCTTCGTGGACTGGATGACCTGCATGTCTGGGAGCTTACGACCGTGTTTCACGGGTCGCCCGGGCTTTGCTCCCCGATTGCCCCACCCGGGTACTCCCGACGTCCCGCCCCGGCTTCCATCCCCATGCGCCCCCGCCCCCGAACCGTGGGAACGCCGGTCTGGGCGGGGGCCGGGCTTGGAATGGGCCGGAACGGGGACGTGACGGACTCGGCCGGGTGAGATGCGCCACGTCAGCGAGGATGTTCGGAGCGTGACGTGTTGCCTCGGCGCCCCCGTCAGCCTCCGCGGTCGGCCGGAGTTTCCCGGTCCAGCCGATGCGGGCGAGGCGGGCGTCGAGACCGAGGCCGGGAGGGTGGCGTCGGCTGTGATCGGCTTCGCGGTCGGATGTCATGTTCCGGCCGTAAGCAATCAGGTGGCTCGGAGGGCCAGCAGGTCCACCGCCCCCGTTGTGCTCTCGTTGCCCCGCCCGTCCGCGAGGAGGCGTTCCAGCAGGGCCAGGTACGGCGTCAGCAACTCGTTGCTGACCCCCTGTTCCTCGGCCGTGCGCAGGAGTGTGGCACTGCCCGCGACCTGCATGGCGAGGTTGGATACGACGCCTTGTGTGTAGTCGCCTTCGGTCAACTGGGCGGCGGCCGCGTGCACAGAGGGCGTCATGGCGAGGAGCCAGTCGGCGAGGAGCGGGGCGAACGCCGTCGGCTCGATGTTCTCCTTGCGGATCAGGGCGAACGCGTGCGCGACGCCGGCGAACATCCCGTACATCGCACTCAGCAGCGCCACATCGTGCAGGGCGGCGAAGCCGGCGTCCTCGCCGACGTAGGACGTGCCGGCCGGTACGGCAAGGACGGCGCGGTGGGCGTCGAAGAGGGCGCGGGAGCCGCTGTAGAAGACGTAGGCGCCGGAGCCCGGGGCGCCGATCATCGGCGGGACCGCCATGATCCCGCCGTCCAGGAAACGGGCCCCGCGCTCGCGGGCCAGGGCGGCGCGGGCGCGGGCCTGGGCGGGGGTGGAGGTGGTGAGGTCGACCAGATCCTTTCCGGCCAGGTCGATGCCGGTCAGGGTCTCGTCGACCGAGGAGTCGTCGAGCAGGCAGACGACGACGAGCCCGCTCGCCGCCACCGCCTCGGCCACGGTCCCGGCGACGGTCGCCCCCTCGGCGGCGAGCGGCTCGGCACGGCCCGGACCGCGGTTCCAGACGGTGAGCGGATGCCCGGCGGCGAGCCAGGCGCGGGCGAGTGCGGTACCCATGGCACCGAGCCCGAGGAGAGTGAGCGGCGACTTCTCAAAGGCGTTGTCAGTCATGCCGATTAGGCTTGTCGCAGGCCCGGAAGTGATCAAGTACGCACTTCGAAGTGGGTGGTTACCGCCAGGTGAGCGAGCAGCTGGGAGGGGTGCACCGTGGGGACCCTACGGAGGCCGGGGGCGTACGTCTGCGGGATCGACGCGGCGATGGATGTGATCGGCGGCAAGTGGAAGGTGCTGATCCTCTGGGCGCTCAACGAACAGGTGTGCCGTTTCGGTGAGTTGCGCAGGATGGTGCCCGGTATCACGGAGAAGGTGCTCACGTCACATCTGCGGGAGCTGGAGGAGGACGGCATCGTGCACCGGGAGGTGCATGCGGAGGTGCCGCCGCGCGTCGAGTATTCGCTGACCCCGCTGGGCGTCGGACTCAACGAGGCGCTGCGGCCGCTCGGCGCCTGGGGGAGGGAGAACATCCTCGTGGACGCCGAGCAGCCGCTGCCCTGACGGGCGGGTGCCGTTACGTGCTCTTGTCCTCGGCGAGCGTGTGTGCGACCAGGGCGTTGGCGTGCCCGTGGCCCAGGCCGTGCTCGGACTTGAGCCAGTTGACGATCTCCACGTGCTTCGTCAGCGGCGAGGACCGGATGAGGTCCTTCCACTCCGCTACCGGGCGGCCGTACTTCTTCTCGATCGATGGGAAATAGCTGGCAGGGCCTTTCACCGCATCAGTCATGGCGGGCATTCTGCCATCGCCGACGGTGATCGTCCGGGCGATATTCGACGGCCGGCCGGCCGCGCCTCCGGCGGTGAACCGCGCTCCGGCACACTGCGCCGGTGAACGCAGCCCCTTCCTCGTTGCCGCAGGTACGAGCCCTGAGCCATGGCGAGTCCCGGTCCGCGGGCAGGCCGCTCGAACCCCGCCCTGCCCCTGACGCCGAAATTCCACTCCGACCGGACGGCGGGCGACCGGCCGATCCTGGTCCGGCCGGCCGAGGACGCCGTCCACCGCTCGCAGTTCGTCACCGGCACCGTCACCGGCGGCCTGACCGCGCACCCCGACGGTGACCGGTGGCGCGCGCCCTCATCCGTCCGTGGGCCGGTAGCTGAGAAGATCGCCCGGCTGGCACTCCAGCACCTCGCAGATGCGGGTGAGGGTCGTGAAGCGGATGGCCTTGGCGCGTCCGTTCTTGAGGATGGACAGATTGACATTGGTCACGCCCACGCGGGAGGCCAACTCGGCCAGTGTCATGCCCCGTTCGACGAGGAGGCGGTCCAAGTGCACCTCGATGGCGTGGCCGTCCTCGGCATCGGGTGACATCAGACGGTTCCTTCGAGTTCCTCGCGCATGGTGACGCCGGCCCGCACGATCCGCGCGAAGGTGAGCAGTCCGAGCGCGGTGAGTATCGCCAGGTACGGGGGTGTCCAGGTGCTGAGCCAAGCACCGGGGGAGAAAGGGGTCAAGTGGGTGAGAGTCGCGCTCAGCGCCGCTCTGGCGTTGGCCTCGATGATGCCGGCGGCGAGGCTGCCGCACAGCAGCCACCAGCCGAGCCGCCGCAGTCGTTGTGCGGTCAGCCGGTGGTGGACCCCGTCCCGTGCCGCCCCGCGGAGCAGTCTGTTGAGCAGGAACAGTCCACCTATCAGCAGTACGAAGGACGGCAGCGAACCGAGCGCGTCAAGGAACCGCTGGTAGGTGTTGCCCGGCGAGGCGCAGTACCGGGGGATCGTCATGACGTCCACACCGGCTCGGGCGTCGAACATGGCGGCGGCGTCGTCGGACCCGCCGGAGATCGAGTCCGAGGTGACGCAGACGTCCGCACCGCCCCAGCCCAGATGGACGCCCGTGTCGAACAGGCTGAGGATGAACCCGGCCACGAGGAGCGCGGTCAGCAGACGCAGGACGCCCGATACGACGGTGGAGAGAGGTTCGAGCAGCTTCGAGTCCTCGGTCACAACGGCCCCCAGTTATCGATAATCGATGTTATCGAAAAACGATACACGCCGCCTCCTGCCAAGAAAAGCCCCCCACGGGAGATCCTGTGCGGCGCGGTATGGCGCCGCGCCGCGTGAGTCGTGGATGGGTGTCGTCCGAGGCGGCACCGTGCTGTCCGCCGGGGCTGGGCGGCCCGGGACCGGACCGTCCGACTCCTCGCGGCTTGAAAGCGCCCCTTGTGGGGGCCCCTCCGGTGCGCCAGCATGCGCATGTCAAAACCGAAGGAACTTCGGTTTCAGGGGCCATTGGGGTCCCGGACAGGTCACCGGAGGGGACCCCCACATGAAGAAGCCTCTCGTCGGCGCGCTTTTCACCGTTCTGCTCCTCGGGGTGGGAATCGCACCCGCAGCCGCGACCGCGGCCGCCGGCCACGACGCGGCAGCCACCGGCACGGTCAAGGAACAGGTCAAGGCCAAGGCGGTCAACTTCGCCGGAACCGTGGCGCTCAGCAACTGTTCCGGCTCCGTCGTCCGTACGCCCGACTCCCAGCCCAACGACCCCGCGCTCGTGCTCTCCAACGGGCACTGCATGGAGTCGGGCTTCCCGGGACCGGGCAAGGTGGTGTTCGATCAGCCGTCCACCCGTAGCTTCACCCTGCTGAACGCCGCCGGCAGCGGAGTCGGCACCCTGCGGGCGAGCAAAATCGCGTACGGGACGATGACCGACACCGACATATCGGTGTACCAACTCACCAGCACCTACGCGCAGATCGAGAGCAGCTACGGCATCAAGGCCCTGGAGCTCAACACCGCGCACCCCGTCCAGGGCACTGCGATCACGGTCGTCTCCGGCTACTGGAAGCGTACGTACGCCTGCAACGTGGACGGTTTCGTCTACCGCCTCAAGGAGGGTGCGTGGACCTGGAAGGACTCGGTCCGCTACACCTCCGCCTGCCAGACCATCGGCGGTACGTCCGGCTCCCCGGTGATCGACAACGCGACCGGCAAGGTCGTCGCCGTCAACAACACCGGCAACGAGAACGGTCAGCGCTGCACGGACAACAATCCGTGCGAGGTCGACGAGAGCGGCAATGTGACGGTGCGCCAGGGCATCAACTACGCCCAGGAGACCTACGGCATCGTGCCGTGCATCGGCACCGGCAACAAGTTCGACCTCAGCCGGCCCGGGTGTGTCCTGCCCAGGCCGTAAGCGTGTGAGCCCCGTCGCCGCCGCGCCGCCCGTCGGGTGTCGCGGCGGCGACGGGGCTCGTCGGCTCAGTGCGTGCCCGTGCGGCGGATGGCCGCCTCGATCCCGTCGAGCAGTACGTCGAGTCCGACCGTGAAGGTCTCCCGCGCTTCGCGTTCCAGGTACGGCAGTGCATCGACGTCGGGGGTGGGCGGCTGCGGGGCGGCTGCGCTCTCCATGGCGCTCAGGCTCGGGTAACGGTCCGCGAAGTCGGGTGCCACCTCGCCCAGCAGTGCCGAGCGGGCGAACCACCACTCCTCGTCCGACTCGCCCGTCACCGCCGCGGCCTGCCGCGCCTCGGCGACCGTCCCGGCGCAGCCGCGGACGAAGTGGGTCAGCGTGCCGACCAGTCGCCGCAGGAGCGGGGCGTCGAGCCCGGTCCCGTTCAGCAGGCGTACGAGTGTGTCGAGGGCGGCGTACTCGTGCGGGCCGAGGACCGGGCGGGCCTGGGAGACCTGGAGCACCCAGGGGTGGCGGAGGTGGAAGGAGAGGGTGTCGCGCGCCCAATCGGTCAGCCCGGTACGCCAGTTGTCGACATCGGCGTACTGAGTGGGCAGCTCGGCGTGGACCGCGTCGTACATCAGGTCCAGCAGCTCGCTCTTGCCGGGAACGTACGTGTAGAGCGCCATCGCCGTCCGGCTCAGCCGCTCGCCCACCGCGCGCATCGAGAGCGCGGCCATGCCCGCCTCGTCGGCGACGGTGATCGCGGCGGTCACGATCGCGTCCACGCTCAGCCCCGGCCTGGGGCCCGGGCCGGGGGTGCGACGTGGCTGCCCCGGCTGTTCGGCGCGCCATAGCAGGGACATGGAGCGGCGGGCGTCGCCTTGTCCCGCGAAGACCACCACTTGCGACTCCTTACGCCGTAAAGTAACCTCGCCGAGGTAATTCCTTACGGCGTAAAGTATCAGCCGAAGAGAGTGGGTGCCGCGATGGGGCAGGCGTTGCCCGTGTCGTATGTACGGGTCGTGGGCGTGGAGCGGATTACCCCGCGTACGGCGCGGGTGACCTTCGCCGGGGACGCGTTGGCAGAGCTCATGGAGGACCGGCCCGACCAGCAGATGAAGCTCTGCTTCCCGAGGGAGGGGCAGGAGGCGCCCCGGCTGCCGGAGCCGGATGTCGACGACACGTACGGCATGCGGTGGTACGAGGCGTACCTCGCGATCCCCGAGCCCGAACGCCCACTGATGCGGAGCTTCACCGTTCGCGCGTACGACCGCCGACTCGGCCTGATGACCGTCGACTTCGTGCTGCACGGCGACGAAGGCCCCGCCGCCCGCTGGGGCCGGGCCGCGCGCCCTGGGGACGTCCTGGGCATGGTCGGCCCGTCGTCGATGTACGCCAGGCCGCTGCCCGCCGCCGACTGGCTGCTGCTGGCCGGGGACGAGACGGCGCTCCCGGCGATCGGGACGCTCCTGGAATCCCTTCCGGCCGGGGCGCGGGCGGTGGTGTACGCGGAGGTCGCCGACGAGGCGGAGCGGCAGGTGCTCGACTCGCCCGGCGAGGTGACCGTGCACTGGGTGCACCGGGACCGGGGCGAGACGCTCACGAACGCGGTGCGGGGCGCCGGCCTGCCCGCCGGGTCCGGCGCGGCATGGCTGGCCGGCGAGGCCGGGGCGGTGCGGGCGCTGCGCCGCCACCTGGTCGAGGAGCGCGGACTGCCCGGGACCGCCGTGGAGTTCAGCGGCTACTGGCGCGCGAACCTCGGCCAGGACGACGCCCCGACCGAGGAGGACCTGGCCTGGGCGAAGGAGCGGGCGGCGGAGGGGACGGAGACCTCATAGACCCTGGCCCTCACAGGCCCTGACCCCTCGCAGACCCTGGACCCTTATAGGCCCTGGATGCGGCCCGATAGGCCCTGGATGCGGCCCGCTCCCCGTACCGCCCGGCCCGCCAGCACCTGGGTCCGGTGGCCGTCCTCGATGACGAAGCGGCCGTCGATCAGGACGTGCGGGATGCCGACCGGCAGGGTGCGCGGTTCCTCGAACGTCGAGCCGGCCGCCACCGTCGTCGGGTCGAAGAGGACCAGGTCCGCGCGGTAGCCCTCGCGGACGTACCCCCGGTCGGCCAGGCGCAGTCGCCGCGCCGGGCGGGAGGTGAGGTGGGCGACGCACTCCTCCAGTGACAGGACGCCCAACTCCCTTACGTACCGGCCGAGATACTGCGGGAACGTGCCGTACGCGCGGGGGTGCGGCTTGTCGCCCTGGAGGATGCCGTCGCTGCCGCCGGTGTGCACCCGGTGACGCATGATCTGCCGGACGTTCTCCTCGTGGCCCACGTGCTGGAGGATCGTGGAGCCGAGCCGGTCCTCGACGAGCAGCCGGCGGGCAGTCACCCAGGGCGCCTCGCCGCGCAGGCGGGCGGACTCCGCCACGGTGCGGCCGACATGCCCGGCGAGGGCGGGCACGCTCACGCCCGAGATCTCGATCGTGTCCCACTCGATCGGCACGCCGTGGCAGCCGTCCGAGCCCAGCACCTCCAGGTGGTGCCGGATCCGTTCCGCCGTTGCGTCGTCCGCGAGCCGGGTGAGGATCGCCTCGGGCCCGCCCTCGCTCGCCCAGCTCGGCAGCATCGCGACGAGCGTCGTGCAGCCGGGGGTGTACGGGTAGGTGTCCAGGGAGATGTCGGCGCCCGCGGCGAGGGCGTCGTCGAGCAGGGCGAGGAGCTCCGGCGCCCTGTCCTTGTTCACGCCGAAGTTCATGGTGGCGTGGGCGAGATGGAGGGCGCAGCCCGCGTTCCTGGTGAGCTGCACCATCTCCTCGTAGGCGCCGAGCGCGCCCGCCCCGTAGGAGCGGTGGTGCGGGCAGTAGTACCCGCCGTACCGGGCCACCACCCGGCACAGTTCGGTGAGTTCGGCGTCGTCCGCGTACATGCCGGGGGTGTACGTGAGGCCGGAGGACATGCCGACCGCGCCGTCCGCCATGCCCTGGGCGACGAGTTCCTTCATCCGGGTCAGCTCGGCGTCGGTGGCCGGACGGTCCTCCCAGCCCATCGCGTACATCCGGACCGTGCCCTGCGGGACGAGGTAGGCGGCGTTGACCGCGATGCCCTGGCCGCCGAAATTGCGGTCGAGGCGGTCCAGGTATTCGCCGACCGTGCGCCAGTCGAGGTCGACGTCCGAACCGTCGCCGTTCCAGCCGGTGATCGTCTTCCGTACCTCGGTGAGCGTACGGTCGTCGACCGGGGCGTACGACAGGCCGTCCTGGCCGAGGACTTCGAGCGTCACGCCCTGCGCGGCCTTGGCACTGTGGTCGGGGTCGCGGAGCAGCGCGAGATCGCTGTGCGCGTGCATGTCGACGAAGCCGGGGGAGAGGGCGAGTCCGTCGGCGTCGAGGACGCGGCGGGCGGTGGGGCGTGGCCCCGGCGCGTGTTCGGGGTGGATCTCGACGATCCGGCCGTCGCCGATGGCCACGTCGGCGCGGCGGGCGGGGGTGCCGGTGCCGTCGACGACGTCGGCGTTGCGGATGACCAGGTCCATGGGGGCTCCAAATCAAGCCCCTCCGGCGATCGAGGAGCGGGGGTCCGGGGGCGGGAGCCCCCGGACCCGGGAAGGGGCTGGCTGGGGAATCAGAAGAAGGTGCGGATGTAGTCCGTGACGGTGCCGTCCGCCGCGACGAGCGGAATCAGCTGCCACTTGTCGAAGCTCGTGCACGGATGCGACAGGCCCATCCCCACCCAGTCGCCCACCTCCAGCTCCGTGCCCGGCTCCGTACGCACCCACGTGTGCTGGTCCGACAGGCCGCTGACCGTGACACCCGTCGCGGGCCGGACCGTGCCGTCGCGGCCGGACCGGACGACCTGGGCCTGCGGGAGGTCGAGGTCGTACGCCGCGTCCCGCTTGCCCGCGTTGAGGAACGCCTGCTCGGGGGAGGGCCGGGAGACCACCTGCGCCCAGAGCCGGAAGGCGGGCTGCAGGGCCCCTTCCTCCGGGACGCGGTTGAACGGGGTGAGGTGGCGGTAGTGGACGTCGTCGTGCGAGACGTACGCCCCCGAGCGCAGCAGCTTGAGCACCGCACCGGAGAGGTCCGGGACGTCCGCGAACACGTCCGCCACCGCGTCGAACCACGCGCTGCCGCCCGCGCTGATCACGATCTCCTCGCCGGCCGCCACCGCCGCGTCGAACCTGCCCGCGCGATCGAAGCCGACGGCCAGCGCCACGAGCCGGCGCAGCCACTCCCGTACCCGCTCGCCGGACGCCTCCGGCACCTCGCCCTCGTAACCGGCCACGCCCACCAGGCGCAGCGTCCCGGTCGCGGCCACCGCGTCGGCGACCGCCGCGCAGTCGGCCTCGGTGCGGGCACCGGTACGCGCGCCCTCGCCCGCGCCCAGCTCCACGACGACGTCGACCGGGCGGGAGGCGTCCGCCGCCCGCAGCGCCTCGTCCATCAGCTCCACGCCGCGCACCGAGTCGACGTAGCAGACGAAGCGGAAGTCCGGGTCGCGGTCCAGCTCGCCGGCCAGCCAGCGCAGGGCCACGGCGTCGACGAGCTCGTTGGCGAGGAAGATCCGCCGGATCCCGTAGGCCCGGTAGACCCGCGCCTGGTGCGGCACGGCCGCGGTGATGCCCCAGGCGCCGTGCGCCAGCTGGCGGGCGAAGAGCTGCGGGGACATCGACGTCTTGCCGTGCGGCGCGAAGGCGAGCCCGTGGCGCTCCGCGTACGTCTCCAGAAGGGCGAGATTGTGCTCGACCGACTCGGCGGACAGGGCGAGCACCGGGGTGGTGAAGCCGTCCGTGAAGAGATTGCGCCGCTCGGCGGCGAGGGCGCCGACGGTCAGGCCCTCCGCGTCGGGCGGGAGCGCCTTGAAGCGGTGGTCGACCAGCTCGTCGGCAAGTCCGGCCGCACGTTCGGCCACGGGACGGTCGGCGGCCAAGGGGGCCTCCTCGATCGAAGTGTCGTTGCAGCATATGCAACACCCATTGCGCATATCGCTTGAGGCTGTCTAACATCCGAGCCGACGCCGGGTCAATGCCCAGTGCCGTGCGCGGCGAAGCCTGCCGGGCGTCGGAACGGGCGCCGAACCAGTGCCGGTGCCGGCGCTGGTGCCGGTGTCGGAGCCGGCACCGAGTCGGTGCCAAAGCCCGTGCCGCCCCACCGAACCGCTGCCCCGCAGCACCGAACCCGCAGACCCCCCGCGAGGAGCCCCGAGTGTCCGGAACCCCGGCCAGGACCGCCGACGCCGACACGGCCACCGATGTCGTGTGCCTCGGCGAGTCCATGGTGACGTTCCTGCCGTCGCAGCCCGGACGCCTCGCCGACGTACCCTCCTTCGGCCGCGGTATCGGCGGCGCCGAGTCCAATGTCGCCTGCGCGCTCGCCGCGGCCGGGCACCGGGCGGCCTGGGTCGGCCGGGTCGGCGCGGACGGGTTCGGGGACCACCTCGTCGAGACGATCGCCGGGTACGGGGTCGACACCTCCGCCGTCCGGCGCGACCCGGTGCGGCCCACCGGGATCTACTTCCGTACGGCGACGGACCGGGCCACCGACGTGCACGAGGTCGCGTACTACCGGGCCGGGTCCGCGGCCTCCGCGATGTCCCCGGACAACGTCCCGTACGAGGCGCTGTTCGCGGGCCGCGTCCTGCACCTGTCCGGCATCACGGCGGCGCTCTCCGCCGACTGCCTGGCGCTGCTGCGCGACCTGACGGCCCCGCGCCCCGGCCGCCCGCTCGTCTCCTTCGACGTCAACCACCGCCCCGGCCTGTGGCGCGACGACGACGCGGCTCCCGCGGTGCTCCTGGACCTGGCGCGCCGCTCCGACCTCGTCTTCGTCGGCGAGGACGAGGCGGAGGAGGCATGGGGGGTGCGTGGGGCGGACGCGATTCGTGCGGTGCTGCCGGAGCCGGGGGTGCTGGTCGTGAAGCGGGGGGCCGAGGGGGCGACGGTGTTCTCGGGGCCCCGCTCCTCAGGCGCCGCAGCGGCTGACACCGTCATCACCGTCCCCGCCCTCCACGTCGACGTCGTCGCCCCCGTCGGCGCCGGTGACGCCTTCGCCGCCGGGTTCCTCTCCGCCACCCTCCGCGACCTCCCCGTACGCGAGCGCGTCCGGCACGGCCACCTCATGGCCGCCGCCGTCCTCACCGTTCCCGGCGACCTCACCGCCCCTCCGGCCCGCGCGCACGCCGACGCCCTTGCCGCACTCGACGACGAGGCCTGGGGGAGACTTCGTCTCGGCCCCGGGTGGACGGGGGACGACCAGGAGGTACGTACGACATGAGCGGGCGCAGCGAGCGAACGGACAAGAGGGGCGTCCCGGGCGACGACCGGGCCGAGGGCAGCGAGGCACGCGCATGAGCCAGACCGTCGACCGGGCGCTGAGCATCCTGCCGCTGCTCGCCCAGGGGCCCGCCGACCTCGGACAGGTCGCCGAGCGGCTCGGCGTCCACAAGTCCACCGCACTGCGCCTGCTCCGCACGCTCCACGAACACGGGCTCGTCTACCGCCAGCAGGACCAGCGCTACCGCCTCGGCGCCCGCCTCTTCGCGCTCGCGCAGGAGGCCGTGGAGAACCTCGACGTACGCGAGATCGCCCACCCCCACCTCGTCGAACTCAACGAGAGCTGCGGCCACACCGTGCATCTCGCGGTGTACGAGGAGCACGAGGTCCTCTACATCGACAAGGTCGAGAGCCGCTACCCGGTCCGGATGTACTCGCGGATCGGGAAGCCCGTCGCGATCACCGTCGCCGCCGTCGCGAAACTGCTCCTCGCCGACCTCACCGAGCCCGAGCGGCGCGCCATCGCCGAGAAGCTCGACTACCCCATGTACACGCCCCGTTCGATCCCGAACGCCGGTGCGTTCCTCAAGGAACTCGCCGTCGTCCGCGAACAGGGCTGGGCCACCGACCTCGGCGGCCACGAGGAGTCCATCAACTGCATCGGTGCCCCCATCCGGGGCGCGGACGGGCGGGTCGTCGCCGCGATGTCGGTCTCCGCACCCAATGTCGTCGTCACGGCCGAGGAACTCCTCACCCTGCTCCCGCTGTTGCGCCGCACCGCCGACGCCATCAGCCGGGAGTACTCCGGCACCAACCCACCCAAGAAAGCCTGAACAGCCATGACCGAGAAGATCGCCCTCACCCCGAGCACCCACACCACCCCGCCCGCGAAGTTCTCGCACGGGGTGAAGAAGGGAAACATCCTCCAGGTCGCCGGCCAGGTCGGCTTCCTCCCCGCAGTAGAGGGCCAGGCCCCGACCCCCGCCGGTCCGACGCTGCGCGAGCAGACCCTCCAGACCTTCGCCAACGTCAAGGCGATCCTGGAGGAGGGCGGCGCGAGCTGGGACGACGTGATGATGATGCGCGTCTACCTCACGGACGTGGACCACTTCGCCGAGATGAACGAGATCTACAACACCTACTTCGGCGAGCAGGACCTGAAGGCGGCCCCCGCCGCCCGTACGACGGTCTACGTCGGCCTCCCCAAGGGCCTGCTCATCGAGATCGACGCGCTCGCGGTCCTCGGCTGATCCAGCTGATCCACTTGCCGCACCCGCTTCACCGCACCACCGCGCACGGCGCGGCGCCCCGCACCACGGGAGCGCCGTGCCGCGCTCCTCCCGCGAGGGGGTCCTGAAGATCTTGGCCGGGCTCGCGATGCCTGGCACGCACATCTGCCGCGTTGCCGAAACGCCCTGATAGCTCCGCTATAAGGGCGCTCCAGCGCCTTGCAGCTGCACGCACCAGACCCCGCTCCCCGATCCGGCCAAGACCTTCAGGACCCCCTACCCAAAAACCGTCTCCGACAACGGAGTTGCCCATGCTGCTCGCCGCATCCCCGCAACCGGCCGAGACACCACCCCACACCGGTGGACTCCTCCTGCTCATCGACGGCACCGCCGGTCTGCTGACCGTCGCCGCCCTCGGTATCGCGCTCCTCCTCTTCCTGATCATCAAGGTCAGGCTGCAGCCGTTCGTCGCGCTGCTCGCCGTTTCCATAGCCGTCGGCCTGGGCGCCGGTCTGTCCGTCACCGAACTCTTCGGTACGGTCCAGAAGTCCGCCGCCGTCTCCGTCATCGAATCCGGCATGGGCGGCATCCTCGGCCATGTGGCGATCATCATCGGCCTCGGTACGATGCTCGGCGCGATCCTCGAAGTCTCCGGCGGCGCCGAGGTGTTGAGCGCCCGCCTGCTGAACCTCTTCGGTGAGAAGCGCGCCCCGCTCGCCATGGGCCTGACCGGCCTCATCTTCGGCATCCCGGTCTTCTTCGACGTCGGCATCTTCGTCCTCGCGCCGATCGTCTACGCCGCCGCCAAACGCTCCGGCAAGTCGATCCTGCTCTACGCGATGCCGCTGCTCGCGGGTCTCTCGATGACCCACGCCTTCCTGCCGCCGCACCCCGGCCCGGTCGCCGCCGCCGGGCTCTTCCACGTCTCGCTCGGCTGGGTCATCCTGATGGGCGCCGTCGTCGGCATCCCGTCCGTGCTCGCCGCCTGGGGTTACGCCGCCTGGATCGGCAAGCGGATCTTCGTCGACGTCCCGCAGGACATGGTCGACGCAGCCGAGGAGGCCAAGGCCGCGGTCGTCGCCGAACAGCGGGCCGCCGGGGTCACTCCGCGCGAGGAGCCGGTCGGGCTCGCCACCGTGCTCACGATCATCGGCACCCCGCTGGTGCTGATCCTCGCCGCGACGTTCTCCTCCATCGCGCTGGACCCCTCCACCCTCCGATCGGTCATCGAGTTCTTCGGCAACCCGTTCGTCGCCCTGACGATCGCGCTGCTGCTCGCGTACTACCTGCTGGGCATCCGCCGCGGCTGGTCCCGCAAGTCCCTCGAAGCGGTGTCCACCTCCTCCCTGAAGCCGGTCGGCAACATCCTGCTCGTCGTCGGCGCGGGCGGCATCTTCGGCGCCGTCCTCAAGGGCAGCGGCATCGCGGACGCACTCGCCGACACCTTCAACGACGTCGGCCTGCCGGTCATCCTGCTCGCCTGGCTGATCTCCGTGGTGCTGCGCGTCGCGCAGGGCTCGGCGACGGTCGCGATCGTCACCACGGCCGGCATCGTCGTCCCGCTCGTCGAGGGCCAGGACATGTCGCAGGCGCACCTCGCCCTGATCATCATGGCGATCTCGGCCGGCTCCATCTTCGCCTCGCACGTGAACGACGGCGGCTTCTGGATGGTGTCGAAGTACTTCGGCATCTCCGAACGCGACACCCTGAAGTCCTGGACGGTCCTGGAGACGGTCCTTTCGGTGGCGGGGTTCGCGGTGGCGGCGCTGCTGAGCCTGGTGATCTGACATACGCGGGCGCGGGGGATCGGCATGGTGTTTGCCGGGTGCACGGGTGCCGGGAGGTGCCGGGTGCATGGGTGCACGGGTGCCGGGTCAGGACTGGCGGGTACAGACGATGTTCTTGTTTCCGTCCACCTTCCAATACCAGTACCGTTCCCCGGCGCCCGCCGGACAGACCTGGCCGCTGTACGACTTGGGCGCGCTGAAGTAGCCGGTGATCTGCAGGATGGAGTAGCCCGCGACCGGCACCCGGTCGGAGCTGCAGTTCCAGACCACCATCAGATCGGCCTGGCCGTTCCCCTTCAGATCGGCGGGAAAGCACTGGCCCTTACGGAATTTGCGCGACAGACACAGGGTCGTGTCGAAACCGTCGTCCGCCGAGTGGTGCCACTCGCCGCGGCCGTTCTCGCTGCTGCAGTCGTCGGGGGAACCGGAGGTGGAGGTGGCGCTGGTGACATGGACATAGGCGTTGGCGGATGCGCAGTCGACCCGGATGGGCGTCGAGGCGCTCCACCTCCCGTGCCCGTCGTCGTAGACGTTGAGACAGTCACCGGAGCGCACGGCGCGGAACGCCAGATCCGTGGCGTCGGGGGTGGGCGTGGGGGTGGGCGTCTGCCTCGCGGTGGAACCGTAGGCACTCCCGCCGGACGCGCTGCTGCCGGTGCTGCTCGTATCGAAGAGCTCCCAGGGCCGCCAGATCACGAGTACGAAGAAGACGACCGGGACGAGCAGCCAGCCGCTGCCGGAGGACTTCTTCGCCGCCGGTGGTGCGGGTGCCGCGGGTGGTGTCGGTGTACGGCGGGGCGCCGACGAGGACGGGGACGATGACGTGGACGAGGCCGACGACGGCCGTGCCGACGAGGCACGTGCACGCCGCTCGGCCCGCTCCCGCTCGGCCCGCTCGTGTTCCTCGGCGGCGCGCTGCCGTTCCCGTGCGGCGCGTTTCTCCGCGCGTTCGCGCTCGGCGCGCTCGTGTTCCTCGGCGGCGCGCTGCCGTTCCTGCTCGGCGCGTTCCCGCAGGATCCGTTCGCGTTCCCGCAGCTGCCGCAGGTGTGCCTCGCGCTCCTCGGTGTACATCCGGGTGGTGTTCGGCGGCGGCACCATGCTCGTGCGCTGGTCGACGGTCGGAGCCTCCGGTTCGATCCGGTTCGTGCGCGCGAGGTCCCGGCCCTGGGCCGCGTACTCCTCGATCAGTGCCGTCCAGCGCGGCGGCAGCCAGCGACTGCCGCTGTGCGTCGCCGGCATTCCGGCCTGCTCCGCCCGGAACCGGCCGAGCAGACCGGCGGGCGTGGGGCGTTCGGCAGGGTCGGCGGCCAGGCAGGGGCGGATCGTCGGGACGAGCTCCTTCGGCAGCCCGTCGAGGTCGAGTTCGCCGCGCTGGACCCGGGCGAGCAGGCGCAGGGTGTCGCCGTCCGCGCGGTACGGCGGCCGCCCGGTGGACAACAGGAACAGGGTCGCGCCCAGCGAGTACACGTCCGAGGCGGCCGTGGACGGCTCGCCGCGCGCCTGCTCGGGCGAGGTGAACGCGATGGTGCCCAGGGTGAGGCTGGTGCGGGTGAGGTCGTTGGCGTGGGATATGCCGAAGTCGATCAGCCGCGGTCCGGCGAGCGGCAGCAGAACGTTCTGCGGCTTCACATCACGGTGCACGATGCCCTCCCGGTGAAGGGTGACCAGCGCCTCCGCGGTGCCGGCCGCCGCCCATCGCACGGCCGAGGCGGGCAACACCCCGCAGGTGCGCACCAGTTCGGACAGCGGGGGTGCGGCGATGTAGTCGATGGCCATCCAGGGCCGCTCGGCGCCAGGGTCGGCGTCCCGTACCCGTGCCGTGTGCGCACTGTCGACCCGTTGTGCGAGCGTCACCTCCCGGGCGAACCGCCGCCGGTCGACATCGCTGACCTCCCCCTCGGCGAGCAGCGTCTTCACCGCGACGAGCCCCCCGGCGCCCTCGGCTCCCCGGCCGGACTCCCCGGGGCCCTGTCCGCCGTCGCTCCGGGCCAAGTAGATCCGCCCCATGCCGCCGGAGGCCAGCCGCCCGATCAGCCGGTACGGCCCGAGCACCGTCGGATCGTCCGCGCCCAGCGCCTGAACCCGCGCCCCGGCCATGTCACTCCCCCCGTCGCACCACCGCGCTCCCACCACGGTGGCACGCGGGCGCCCAGGAGGCCATGGGCCGGACCTGCCCGGGACAAAGCGCCCGGGTCCTGTACAGGCCCGGGACGGCCCCCGACCCCGGCCCCGTGGACCGGCCCGGGACAGCCCCCGACCCCGTACATGCAGCAGCGCCGCCGGGGGAGCGGCGGCGCTGCTGGTCACTGGTGCCGGACGGGGTTACGGCAGGCCGTGGACGTGCGGGGCCACCGCGTTCGACCAGGCGTTGCCCGACTTGGCGTCCCAGTTGGTCGACCAGGTCATCGCGCCGCGGAGACCCGGGTAGGTCTTCGAGGGCTTGAAGGTGCCGCAGTTGGTGCCCGAGGCCAGGCAGTCCAGGGCCGCGTTCACGACCGAGGGCGCCACGTAGCCGCTGCCCGCACCGCTGGGTGAGGCGGGGACGCCGAGGCCGATCTGGGACGGGGCGAGGCCGCCCTCCAGCTGGATGCAGGCGAGCGCGGTGAGGAAGTCCACCGAGCCCTGCGAGTAAACCTTCCCATCGCAGCCCAGCATCGAACCACTGTTGTAATACTGCGTGTTGACGACGGTCAGGATGTCCTTGATGCCGAGCGCCGTCTTGAAGTACTCACCCGACGCCGACTGCATGTCGATGGTCTGCGGGGCCATCGTGATGACGAGGCCGGAGCCCGCCTTCTGCGACAGGGAGCGCAGCGCCTTCGTCATGTACGTGGAGTTGAGGCCGTTCTCCAGGTCGATGTCGACGCCGTTGAAGCCGTACTCCTGGATCAGCGAGTAGAGGGAGTTGGCGAAGTTGGTCGCGGAGGCGTCGCTGTTGACCGAGACGGACCCCTTCTCACCGCCGACCGAGATGATGACGTTCTTCCCGGCGGCCTGCTTCGCCTTGATGTCGGCCTTGAACTGGTCGACGGTGTAGCCGTTCAGGCCTGCCGTGTCCAGGTTGAAGGTGACGGCACCCGGGGTGGTCGTGGCGTCGGCGAAGGAGACCGCGATGATGTCGTAGTTCGCGGGTACGTCGCTGAGCTTCTGCACGGTCGCGCCGTTGTTGAAGTTCTGCCAGTACCCGGTCACCGCGTGCTTGGGCACCGAGGTGCCGGGGTTGGGGTTGCCGCCGCCGTCCTTGGCCGTACGGCCGCCGACCGTGGCGGACTTGACGGACTCACCGGCCGCGTTGGTCGCGGACACCGCGAACTGGTACGCCGTGTCGGCGGCCAGGCCCGTGATCGTGGCGGAGGTCCCGGTGGACGTGGTGGCCTTCGTACCGTCCTTGTAGACGGTGTAGCCGGTCGCGCCGGACACCGCGTTCCAGGACAGGGCCACGGAGGAGGACGTGGTCGCGCCGACCGCGAGTCCGGCGGGCGCGGCGGGGATCTCGGGCGTGGGGTCGGTGCCGCCGCCTCCGTCGGGGCCGTTGACCGAGATGTCGTCCGCGTAGTAGGCGGCCTGCCCGTACCAGCCGTGCGTGTACACCGTGACCGAGGTGGTGCTCGGCCCGGTCTTGAAACTGGTGGTCAGCTGGGTCCAACTGGTCGAGCCGGGGGACCAGGTCGACACGTCGGTGGTTCCGGTGCCGCTCGCGCCGAGGTACGCGTACCCACCCTGCACCCAGGAGCTGAGCGTGTACGTCGAGTCGGGCTTCACGGCCACGGTCTGGGTGCACTGTGCGTTGTCCTGGCCGGCCGGGGTGGCCTTGAGGGCGGCGGTGCCCCCGTGCACGGGGGAGGAGACCGTGGTGCCGCTGCCGGCGGAACAGGTCCAGTTGGCGAGCCCCGACTCGAAGCCCGCGTTCTTGGCGACGTTGACATCGGCGGCCTGGGCGTTGCCGACGAGGCCGGTGGCGGTCAGCGCGCCGGCCGCGAGGACGGCCAGGGCGCCACCGAGGAGCGGCCGCGTGTGGCGCCTGCGGAGTCTGTGGTCGCTGATGGGGGAAGGTTCCACTTTGCTGCCTCCGTGGGGGAGTTGGGGGATGCCTGGCAGGGGTGTTGGGATGCCGGGCGGTGGTGCTGGGGGGAAGCGCCCGAGCAGGGGTGTTGGGATGCCGGGCGGTGGTGCTGGGGGAAGCGCCCGAGCGGGGGTGCTCGGGGTGCCCGGGGACGAGCCGGCGGGGTTGACCGGCGGTACCTCGGGCTGTCCTTGGAGTGGCGCGGGGATGAAGGGGGAGTGGAGCCGGGCGACGGGGGTCACCGCTGGCCGATAAACTGGTCCAGACCAATCAAGTTGTCAAGACCTCTGGCAACGAGAGCCGCGCGTACCGCGTTCGCCGACCCGCTCTCCGCCCGCTCTGTCGCCCTCCCTGTCGGCTACCCGCCGGCCACCCCCGAGTGCCCCCGCGCAGGTTCCGGAACGGCCTTGGGCCCCCAGGGATTGACGTTTTGTTGACTCGGCGTGCCCCGTGCGGGTGACGTGACCCAGATGTCCGGACAGTGACGGTCCGGCCCTCGCCCGGCCGCCGGGCCGCCGGTTCCGCATCCGGCCTGACGTGCGGAAATGAATTCCGGCCGCAGATAATCGAAAGATGGATTCGTAACACTCCGCAGTGGTACAGAAGTTAACCGTTTCGGATTTGGTCCGATTTAGCACGGGGGCGTTGCCCGGACATCTCATACGTGTTGTCGTACTGGCCTCCGAAAAGTGTTCTCTGCCAGGTAAGACGTGGATAAAGTGCTGAGGCAGAACCGCGGAGCAGGAGCGATTGCGGCCTACGTCATGACCGGCGTTTGGCCGGAGCCGAAACGGGGAACAGCGTGCCGACCGCAATAGCAGTGACCAGTGCTGATCTAGTACTACCTCCGACCGATCAGCAGACACCGACAGCCGCCCTGTTGCAGGCTCCCGACGCCCAGGCGCTGGAGATGGCCATCGGCGACATGCACGTGCTGCTCGAACAGCACGGGTACGTCGTCGCCGTCTACCCGGCCAGCATCGCGCCCGCCCACGAGCGCCGCCTGTACTCCGTACGCTCCGTCCTGGAGAGCGACCGCATCGCGCTGCTCAAGGTGGACCTCCCCCCCTTGGGTGTCGCCGTACTCGTCAGGCAGCTGCGCCAGTTGTCCATCTGTGACTTCAGCCCGGGAGTGGTCGCCTCCGCCGCCCGGCTGCTGTCCCACTACATCCACGCGGGCGCCCTGCTGAACTCGGTCACCAAGTTCGACCGGGTCCCGGTCGATCTCAGGACGCACGCCACGTCCTGGGTGCCGGGCTCCCAGTTCGTCGTGGTCGCGGGACCGGACCCGCAGCTCGTCAAGGTCGGCCCGAAGGCGGTCCTGCCGACCGGCCCGGAGTTCGCCACCGACCTGGTGACCGCCAAGGGGCAGTCCCCATCGGAATGGGTGAAGCGGACTCTCGCACCCGCCTGGCAGGTCCAGTCCATTCACGAGGCACCGCTTCCGTCCGATTCCCCGGCCTGGTGGGGAACCGGAAAACTGGTGGAATTCGCCGCCTATCTTCCAGACATCTCCGTCCTGTACCAATTGGTGTCCTCCGTACGTCGCGAGAACTGCCACTGGTGCGGAATGGAGCTCATCGGTGACCGCTGCGGGTTCTGCTCCTCCCCGCTGCCCGCGGCCGAGAGCCGAATGCACCCCGCCGGTGTCCTCAGCCAGGGAGCGCCTGCACCACCGCAGTTCTAGCGCTTCCGCTTTCCTCCGTAGACGCCCTTCTGTCCGCTGCCCCACGCATCCGATTCGAACGAGGTTGTCCGGCCCATGAACTCCCGCCAGCGCCGCGGCGTGATACTCCTGCTTTTGTCGGTCCTGTGCGCCTTCGGCGCCTTCGCCGGCGTGCTCTCGGTGATCAGCGACGTCAACTCCAAGGTCGGCCCCGAGGTCTCGGCCTACCAGCTGAAATCCGACGTGGCGCCCTATACAGCCCTGTCCTCCGGTCAGTTCGAGAAGATCTCGATGCCGAAGCGCTGGCTGTCCACCAACGCGGTGACCGATCTCTCCGAGGTGAACGGCAAGATCGCCGTCACCCAGCTGCGCAAGGGCTCACTGCTCCAGTCCGACATGATGCAGAAGCGCCCCGAACTGCAGCCCGGGGAGCAGGAGATCGCCATCATGATCGACGCCGCGACCGGCGTCGCGGGCAAGATCACGCCCGGCGCCACGGTCAACATCTACGCCACCTTCGCCGGTGAGCGCGACGGCGACCCCTCCCAGTCGAAGGTCATCGTCTCCAACGCCAAGGTGCTGGACGTCGGCAAGCTCACCGCCCTGGAGCCGAGCCGCGACGGCAAGTCCAACATGGGCACCGAGGCCGTCCCGATCACCTTCGCGCTCAACACGCTCGACACCCAGCGCATCGCCTACGCCGAGTCCTTCGCGGCGCACGTACGCCTCGCGCTCCTGGCCTCCGGCAGCGACGCCACCATCCGCCCGGGCGACCGCACCTACACGCTCGACAAGGACAAGTGAGGATCGCATGACCACCAGGATCCTCCCGGCCGTCGGTGACATCGACGCGGCCAGATCCGTCACCACCCTGCTCAGCCAGCTCCCCGACGCGGAACCAGCGACTCCGGTCGGTGACTCGACCCAGCTCATCGACACCCTCGCCCGGCTCGCGGGCGAATCGCTCGACGATCTGCCCGAGGTCGTGCTGGTCCACGAGCGGATCGGCCCGGTGCCGGCGCTGGAACTGATCCGGGAGGTCTCCCTGCGCTTCCCCGCCATCGGGGTCGTGCTCATCACCGCCGACGTCACACCGGGCCTGTTCTCGTCCGCGATGGAGTCGGGGGCGCGAGGCGTCATCACCTTGCCCCTGAACTATGAGGAACTGGCCAGCCGGGTCCAGTCCGCCGCCCAGTGGTCCGTCGGCGTCCGCCGCCACCTGAGCGCCGGAGCCGATGTCTTCACCGGCCCCGGCGGTACGGTCATCACGGTCAGCGGCGCGAAGGGCGGGGTCGGCGCCACCGTCACCGCCGTACAACTCGCCCTGGCGGCCCAGACGTCCGGACGCACCGTCGCCCTGGTCGACATGGACCTCCAGGCCGGTGACATCGGCTCGTACCTCGATGTGCAGTTCCGGCGCTCCATCGTCGACCTGGCGACCATCACCGACATCTCGCCGCGCGTCCTGTCCGACGCGGTGTTCAGCCACGGCTCCGGCCTCGCGCTGCTCCTGGCCCCCGGCGAGGGCGAGAGCGCCGAGGAGGTCAGCGACCGCTCGGCCCGGCAGATCGTCAGCGCCCTGCGTTCGCGCTACGAGGTCGTGGTCATCGACTGCGGCAGCCAGCTCCAGGGCGCCAGCGCCGCGGCCATCGAGATGGCCGACACGGCGCTGCTGGTCACCACCCCCGACGTGATCGCGGTGCGCGGCGCCAAGCGCCTCGTACGCATGTGGGACCGGCTCCAGATCCGCAAGGCGGAGGAGACGGTCACCGTGGTCAACCGGTTCATCCGCAACACCGAGATCCAGCCGCAGCTGATCGAGAAGATCACCGGAACCCGGACGGCGAACACGGCCGTTCCCGCGAACTTCAAGGAGCTCCAGAGCGTCGTCGACTCGGGCCGGCTGCATGAACTCGACTCCAAGAGCACCGTCAAACAGGCCCTCTGGGCCCTTGCGGGCGAGCTGGGCATCGTGAAGGTTCCTGACAAGGCGGAGAAGAGCGGCGCGAAGAGCGGCGCGAAGTTCAAGAACGACCGAGGCTCGATCGGGCGCCGACGCGACCGCGACTCCCGGAACCGGCCGACGACCTAGGGGGCAAGTTGACCAATGGCACTTACCGAGACGAAAGACACGGAGAGACGGGGAAGGCGTTACGGTGACGCCGCCCCGGCGCGGGATGGAATCCGCGTCCGCCTCTTCGGCCGGGGGCGCGACCGAGGCCAGACCGCGATCGAGTTCCTCGGCGTCACACCGCTGATCATCCTGCTGATGATCGCGCTCTGGCAGTGCGCGCTGATCGGCTACACGTTCTCCCTGGCGGGGAACGCGGCGGACGAGACGGCGCACAAGGGGGCCATCTCGCAGGGCCTGCGGTTCACGGAGTGCCGGAACACGGCCGAGAAGCACCTGCCGAAGGCCTGGCGGGACGGCTTGAAGTCGGCGAAGTGCCGTTCCAAGTCAGGCCTGTACACGGCCGAGGTCAAACTCCAGGTACCAATCCTGGTACCCGGCATCCTCAACTGGAAGTTCCCGGTCACCGGCAACGCGGCGTTCCCGCTGGAGGGCTGAGCGATGAGCAAGCGCACGCACACACCCGGCCGGACGGCCGCTCCCACCACCGCCACCCCCCGCCGCGACCGCGGCCAGGTCGCCATCGAGTATCTGGGCTTCCTCCCCCTGCTGCTCCTGGTCGGCCTCCTCGCGATCCAGGCAGGCCTCGCCGCGTACGCCGCCAACCAGGCGGGGACCGGCGCCCGGGCGGGAGCCCGTATGGCCAGCATGTCGACGGGGGACTGCGACGTGCAGGCAGCCAAGGACGCGATGAGCGGCTGGACCGCCGACCGGGCCAAGAGCATCGACAAGCCCGCCTCCTTCGACAAGGTCACCTGCACCATCAGTGTCGACGTGCCCGACATCATCCCGGGCGTCCATATCTGGGGTCCGGCCGAACGCAGTTCCACGATGCCCCGCACCTGACCCCCCCGGCGCACGCGCCGCTGCTTCACCAGCGGCTCAACCAGCAAGTCGGAACGAGGAGTTACGGAATGAGTCTGCGGGCACGCATGGCCGCCCCCGAGAAGAACGGCGGAGCGCGGGAGGACAGCCACATGGTGGCCACCTACCGCGCCAAGCTGCTCGAAGAGATCGACCTGGCGGAGATGTCCTCGCTCGCCGCCGCAGACCGGCGGGCCCGGCTGGAGCGCGTGCTCAGCCACATCATCAGCCGCGAAGGACCGGTCCTCTCGACCGTCGAACGCACCCAGCTGATCCGCCGGGTCGTCGACGAGGCCCTCGGTCTCGGCATTCTGGAACCGCTCCTCGAAGACGCGTCCATCACCGAAATCATGGTGAACGGACCGGACCAGATCTTCGTCGAGCGCAGTGGCAAGGTCGAACAGCTCCCGATGCGCTTCAGTTCGCACGAGCAGCTGATGCAGACCATCGAGCGCATCGTCTCGACCGTCAACCGCCGCGTCGACGAGTCGAACCCCATGGTTGACGCGCGTCTACCCAGTGGTGAGCGTGTCAACGTGATCATCCCGCCGCTGTCGCTGAGCGGTGCGACGCTCACCATCCGACGGTTCCCGAGGGCCTTCACGCTCCAGGAAATGATCAACGTCGGCTCGCTCGACGAGCAGATGCTGATCCTGCTCTCCGGACTCGTCCAGGCCAAGCTGAACGTCATCGTCTCCGGCGCCACCGGCACCGGGAAGACGACGCTCCTCAACGCGCTCTCCGGCCTCATCCCCGACAGCGAGCGCATCGTCACCATCGAGGACTCCGCCGAGCTCCAGCTCCAGCAGAGCCATGTGATCCGGTTGGAGTCCCGTCCTGCGAACGTCGAGGGGAAAGGCCAGATCACCATCCGTGACCTGGTCCGCAACTCCCTGCGTATGCGCCCCGACCGGATCGTCGTCGGTGAGGTCCGTGGTGGTGAATCGCTCGACATGCTCCAGGCGATGTCGACCGGTCACGACGGCTCGCTCGCCACCGTCCACGCCAACAACGCCGAGGACGCGCTCATGCGTCTGCAGACTCTGGCCTCGATGTCGGAGATCAAGATCCCGTTCGAAGCACTGCACGACCAGATCAACAGCGCCGTCGACGTCATCGTCCAGCTCACCCGGCACGCCGACGGCTCCCGCAAGATCACCGAGATCGCCGTCCTCGACTCGCACGGCCGCGATCCCTACCGCATCGTGACCGTCGCCCGGTTCGACGCCCAGCCGATGGACGCCGAGGGGCGGATCAACGGCGAGTTCAAGTACCTCCCGATCCCGCGCAAGATCGCCGAGCGTCTCTACATGGCCAGCCAGCCCGTCCCGCAGGCCTTCGGGGTCGCCGATTCCGCCGAACAGCTCGCCACCCGAGAGGCCAACTAGGACCGCGCCATGACGAATCTCCCTCTTCTCACGATCGGCGTCACCCTGCTCTTCGGCGTCACGGGCGTCGCGGGCCTGCACGCCTACTCCGGCGGGAAGGCCGACCGGGACGCCCTGGTGGACCGCCTCTCGCACACCGGCCACATCCCGGAGACCGGGCGCCATCGCCGATTCCGCGGCCTCGACGCCAGGCTGCGCAAGACGGGTCTGGGCCGGAAGCTCGAACTGAAGCTGGCCGCCACCGGCCTGGAGCTCACCCCGGGCGAATTCTTCGTCTACTCGCTCCTCGCCATGGCCGGACTGTGGATGATCGCCTCGTCCATGCTCGCCAGCTTCTTCGGTCCGGTCGCCGCGCTCATCGGCCTCTGGGGCGCCAACGCCTTCCTGAACTGGCAGCGGACCAAACGCACCGAACGCTTCATCAACCAGCTCCCCGAACTCGCCCGTATCCTCGCCAACGCCACCCAGGCCGGCCTCGCGCTGCGTACGTCCATCAGCATGGCGGCCGACGAGATGGAGGACCCGGCGGGCGAGGAACTGGCCCGGGTCTCCCGACGCCTCGCCGTCGGCGAATCCCTGGAGGACGCGATGAGCGAGCTGACCGACCGGCTGCCCTCCCGCGAACTCGTCGTCCTCGTCACCACCCTCGTCCTGTCCAACCGGGCCGGCGGTACGGTCGTCAGCTCGCTGCGCAACCTCACGGAGACGCTGGAGGAGCGCAAGGAGACCCGGCGCGAGGTCAAGACACAGCTCTCCCAGGTCACCGTCACCGCCTACGCCGTCCCGATGTTCGGCCTGGGCGCCATGCTCCTGATGAACGCGGTCATGCCCGGCGCACTCGACCGCATGACCGGCGCCTTCATCGGCCAGGTCGCGGTGGTCGTCTCCATCGCCCTGTACACGATCGGATTCATCGTGATCCGCCGCATGTCCCGGATCGACGTCTGATGGGCGGGGCGCACATGGGCCTGCTGCTCGCCGGCGTCATGGGTCTCGCGGTGTACGGAGTCAGTGCCGGTATCCGCATGTACCGGCGCGACGCGAAGCTCCCCGGCGACCTCGCGATCGCCCTGGAGGTCGGCGCCACCCGCACCAGCGCGGTCGGCTCCGGTATCGACCGGCTCGGCATGCGCTGGGCCCCCGCGGTCCTGCGGATGATGGGACCCAAGGCCGTCAACAAGAAGCGCCGCCAGATCGACCTGGCGGGCAACCCCGGCGGTCTTACGATCGACCGCTACGCCGCCCGCCGCGCCGTCTACGGCGGCCTCGGCGCGCTCGGCGCCTTCACGATGCTCCTGCGCGGCCAGATCTTCTTCGCGCTGCTGCTGATCGCCTTCGGCATCTTCTGGGTCGAGGTCGGCATCTGGTCGGCGGTCCGTGTGCGCCGCGACCACATCGACCGGACGCTCCCCGACTTCCTCGACGTCCTCGCCGTCGTCGTCTCGGCGGGTCTCGGCTTCCGCCAGGCACTGGGACGCGTCGCCGAGAAGTACGAGGGCCCCTGGGCCGACGAACTCCGCATCACCCTGCGCCAGATGGACATGGGCGTCAGCCGTCGCGAGGCCTTCGAGCAACTGCGCAAGCGCAATGACTCGGAGCAGGTGGCGATGTTCGTGACCACGCTCCAGCAGGGCGAGGAGCTCGGTGCGCCGATCGTCGAGACGCTGATCCAGATCGCCAACGACATGCGCCGCACCGACGCCCAGAACGCCCGCCGCAAGGCGGCCAGGGCCGTACCCAAGGCGACCTTCGCCGTCACGACGTTCCTGCTCCCCGGAACGCTGGTGCTGCTGACGGTCGGCTTCGTCTACGGAGCCAACATCGACTTCGGCTTCCTCACGGGCGGATGACGTGAACGAGGCGGACGGTGGGCAGGACGATCGGAAGGAGGTGACAGGCTCATGTCGTTCCCACTCGGTGGCATCCAGGCCGGGCTGAATGTCGAGGTGCGTCAGGCGATCGCCGATCCCGGAGCGCGCCCGGCGTTCGCGATCCAGGTCAACGCGCTCCAGGCGATGTGCCGCCAGGTCTTCGGCTTCCGGCTCGCGATGATCGCCATGGCCACACCGTTCGCGATCGGTCACACCGCGAAGGGACTGGCCTCCTGGCTGATCGGCTCGGCCATCCTCGTCACCTTCATGGGCAGTTACGTTCTGTTCCGCGACTGGGAACGCTTCGGCCCCGTACTCCTGCGCCACCCCTGGCTGCTCGGCATAGACGCCTTCTTCGGCGCCCTGCTGCTGATCACCGCCGGCCCCGAGTCCACCCTCGCGTACGTCACCGTGTGCACCCCCCTGCTGGCCGGACTCGTCTACGGCTGGCGCGGCGCGGCGGTCTTCACCGCACTTCAGATCGTCATCGTCCTCGGCGTGTACGGCACCAACACGAAACTGCAACCCGCCGACGCCACGACGTTCCTCCTCCCCGGCTTCTGCGTCATCGCGGGCGCCGTCGGCGTCACCCTGCGCAATCTGCTCCTTCGCTTCGGGACGGCCAGTCAGGCCCTCACCGAAACCAGGGCCCGCTTGGCCGTCAACGAGGCCGTGGAGGGCGAACGCACCCGGCTCGCCCGAGAAATGCACGACTCGGTCGCCAAGACCCTGCACGGTCTCGCGCTGGCGGCCGACGGCCTGGCCGGCTCGTCCGGCCGGATGGACCCGCTCACCGTCAAGCACCAGGCCGAACTGGTCGCCCGCGCCGCTCGCCGCGCGGCGGCCGAATCCCGGGAGCTCCTCTCCGACCTGCGCCGCGAGTCCGGACTCGACGGCGGCGTGGACGTCGTATGCGAACTCCGGGCACGCGCCGACGACTTCACCCGCCGCCACGGCCTCACCGCCACCTTCAGGCTGCTCGACGACGCACCGATTCCGCAGGTCCCCCAGGCCGTCGCGCGCCAGCTGCTCACCGTCGCCTCCGAGGCGATGGAGAACGCCCACCGCCACGCCCACCCCACCTACCTCGTCGTACTCGTCGGCGTGAAGGGCGATGTCCTGCGCGTCAGCGTCTACGACGACGGGCAAGGCCTGCCCCCGGGCACGACGCTCGACGACCTCCGGCAGGCCGGACACTTCGGCCTCGTCGGCATGGTCGAACGCGCCGCGTCCATCGGCGCCCGCATCCGGATCGGAAAGGGCCAGGCGGCCAGGGGAACCGAAGTCCGCCTGGAACTCCCGATCGCCGCTCTCACCACCGCTCTCACCACCGCTCCGGAACCGCAGCACCCCGACTGAACCGCACAACGTCCCACCCCACCCTCACCCCCCATAAAACCCTGAGAGGAGGTCGCAGATGCCGGACGACGTCTCCCGCGCGTCGGGCCAGAACTGGGCCGCACAGAACCACGCCTCCCAGCACACGACCTCGCACGTCACCCCGCTCAACTCGGAGCCCAGCTCCCCGGGGTTCCCCGTCCCCGCCCCCGCGCCCGTCCCCCAGCAGTCCGCGGCATCCGAGTCCATGTACCCCTTCCCCGCGCCCCCGCCTGTTCCCGGTGTCCTGCGGGTCGTCGTCGCCGACGACAACCCGGTGGTCCGGGCCGGCTTGGGCGTCCTGCTCTCCGGCCGCGACGACATCGACGTCGTGGCAGAGGCCGCGGACGGCCGCCAGGCCTACGACATGGCCGTTCTGCACCGCCCGGACGTCGTCCTGCTCGACGTCCGCATGCCGGGCGTCGACGGCATCTCCGCCCTGCCCCACCTCGTCCAGGTCGCACCGGTCATGATGCTGACCTACAGCCGCGAGAGCGAGATCGTCCACGAGGCGCTGCGCCTGGGCGCGAGCGGCTACCTGGTCCACGGCGAGTTCACCGCCGGCGAGTTGGTGCAGGCCGTACGCGACACCAAGAACGGCCGGGCCCACTTCACCGCCACCGCAGCAAACGCCCTCCTGGCCCACATGCGCCAGGGTCCCGGCCCGCAGGGACGAGCGCTCCCGGAGGGCCTCGGCGCGGCCCTGACCACGGGTGTTCCGTACCAGGGGCCCGGCTACGACGGCCACGCCCCGAGTTCCGCTCAGCAACACGGTGCGCCTGCACATGCACCCAAGCCCGAACCGGCTCCACCTGCGATGCGACCGGTCCACACCGCACAGGGTCTTTCGCATCTGCAACCAGTTGTGGCACAGTCTTCCGTGACCGGGGGGCCGGGCGTAACTCTCAACAGGCGGCAGTACGGGCTGAGTTCACGGGAGGTGGAGGTCATGGAGCTGATCGCTTCCGGCATGAGCAATCAGCAGATCGCCGCCACCTGCTTCATCAGCGAGAAGACGGTCAAGAACCACATCAACCGCATCTTCACCAAGCTGCACAGCGCCACCCGCAGCGAGGCCATTGCCCGCTGGCTCGGCACGGCTCCCACGGCGGGACCGGGGGCGCACGGGGCCGGTGGTCGCCGTGGCTGAGCGTCGCAGCGGGAGCGTGGTGGTACGTGCGGGGCGTGGGGCCCCGTACGTACCGGAGCGGGAGGCCCAACTCATGCTTTGGGCCCGGGAATGGGCCCTGGGACCCTCCGGCGAGCACGGTGTGCCGCCGTATGTTTCTCACGTCGCCGGCGGTTCCGGCCAGGAGGAAGCCGGAACCGCTGGCGACGCCCAAGAAACGTGCGAGTCGGCCGGCCACCGGTCGGCCGAACCCGGAGGGGACTTCCATGTCGAACATCACCCTGAAGACCGCCGTGCGCGTCAACGGCTGGGCCAATACCGCGGTCAGCGCGATCCAGAAGCGTTACGAGGCCAAGGACCGGGGCCAGACGGCGTTCGAGTACTTGGGCATCATCCTGGTGGTCGTGGCGATCATCGGGGCGATCATGGCTACGGGGATCGGCGGCAACATCTCGCAGCGGATCGACCGCCTGGTGACCTCCATCACCGCAGGCACGTGATCGAGCGAAGTCGCCGCGACGCAGGGCAGGCCTTCCCCATCTACGTAGTGATGGTGGCGGGCCTGCTCTTCCTCGTGTTCGCATTCTTTGCCGTCGGCAAGGCGTCGGCCTTGCGCAATGGGGCCCAGGGTGCAGCGGATGCTGCCGCACTGGCTGCTGCTCAACAGAATCGTGAAAACTTCGGGACCGGGTTCCTCGCGTCGCTCCCCGGGGACATGCTGGAGCAGTTCCTTCGGGCCCACCGGGTTTACGGGTGCCCCGCGGCTCGCAAATTTGCCGCAGAGAATCAGGCAAGACTCAGCGACTGCTTGCCGACGCTTGGCGGCCGTCGAGACCGGATCAAGGTTGAGGTCAAGGGCCGTAAGCCGGTGGACTCGTCGGTGATTCCCGGTACGAAGAAGAGGGTCGCGAAGGCCACGGCCACTGCCATTGTCGAGTTCCGTTGCGAATGGAAGGCCTTGGACTTCAACGATGACGGTGTCATGGACTTGTACATCTTCACGTGCGGGAGCGCCGGGACGGTCGAAATCGCCCCGGGCAGTCCCCCGCCTTGGTCCGAGGTGAGCAAGATTCTCTACGACGTGCACCTGGTCGACAATTGACGGCGAACGACGAGTAAAGGAATCAGAACCCATGAGCATTCGGCGCTCTACCAAGTCCCGAAGGGCGGTGGCAGCCGTCTCGCTGGCGGCGGCCTTGGCTCTGGCCGTCACAGGTTGCGGCACTGACGGTGGTGGCAAGAAGACGAACGATGCTGGTTCGTCGCCGTCCTCCGAGCCTTCCAAGTCCTCCGACGGGGACAAGGGGGCGGAGCAGGAGGACACTGCTGCCGGGGAAAATGTGGACCCGAATGTGAAACTAGCTCAGGTCAATGGCCGCGACGGGCTGACTCTTGTCGTCAATGAGGTAAAGCGCGATAGCGGCGGGTTCGTTACTGTCAGTGGCGTGATCAAGAATGACGGGGACGGTATTCGCAGTGGCGGCCAGTGGGCGGGCAACGAGAAAAACATCGTGGTCGAGAATCCGAATTCCGTAGCAGGCGCCACGCTTGTGGACAAGATCGGCAAGAAGCGTTACTACATTCTTCGGGACACGGATGGGCGATGCCTCTGCACCACCGGGTTGACAGCGATTCAGGCCGGAAAGTCGGTCTCTGTCTTCATGCAGTTCCCGGCACCGCCGGAAACCACCACTGAAGTCGACTTCACGCTGCCGACGTTCGCCACTGCCTCGCTGAAGATTTCTGGGTGATGGCCGACATGGAATGCGTTCGTACACGGCGCGGGCAACGCCATGTCGCAGGGCGGGCCATCGCTGTAGCGGTACTGCTCGCCGGCAGTACCGTCTTCGGCGCGACGACGGCTCTGGCTGATGACGGCCCGAGCGTGCCGCCCGGCACCGAAGCGACATCGGTGCCCCCGGTCAAGCTCGACCCCAACGATCCCGACCTGAAGATGCCCGAAGGTGGCACGCTCGCCCCGGCCAAGGTTCTCGACATCGTCCAGGTGGTCGAGGACGAGGGCGGCGACGAGCGTCGCGAGGACAGCAACGCGAACATCAAGTTCGCGCTCCAGGCCGAAGTGCTCTTCGGCAAGGACAGCGCCAAGCTGAGCTCCGCCGCCAACGCGCGTATCGCGGCGATCGCCGCCGAGATCAAGAAGCAGAACTCGACCAAGGTGCGTGTCTTCGGCTTCACCGACAATCTCGGTTCCTCGGCCCATGGCGACGTGCTGTCCAAGCAGCGCGCCAACGCCGTGCAGTCGGTGCTGGTCAAGCAGTTGGGCCCGAACGTCACCTTCGATATCCGCGGCTACGGCGAGCAGTACCCGATCGCCGACAACAGCACGGAAGAGGGCCGCAAGAAGAACCGTCGCGTGGAGGTCTCCTTCCCGCGAGGCACCTCTTCCTGAGGCACCCGCCGACCGAAAGGGTTTGTAGGGTCTCAAAAGCCTTGGCAGAATCTCACGGCAGTTGGCAGATGGATGGCAGAAATGCCACTGCCATGAGACTTGCAGTTCAGGGGCTTCACTCGTCTGGGTGGCTCGGGCGGTAGTCCGGGTCACCCAGGACGGGTGCTCAGTGCCTCGTCTCGTACCTGGTCAGGATCACGCCGCAGGGAAGCGTCCGCGTCTCCACCAGGTTCAGGTTCACCCAGTTGTCCACTGCGGTGAAGAACGGCGTGCCGCCGCCCACCAGGACCGGCGCGGTGGCCAGCACGTACTCGTCAATCAGCCCGGCCCGCATGGCCGCCCCGGCGAGCGTCGCGCCGCCGATGTCCATCGGGCCGCCGTCCTCGGCCTTGAGCCGGGTGATCTCGGCGACCGCGTCGCCGGTGACCAGGCGGGTGTTCCAGTCGACCTTGTCGATCGTCGAGGAGAACACCACCTTCGACATGTCCCGCCAGCGGCGCGCGAACTCGATCTCCGCCGGGGTGGCATTGGGCTGCTGGTCGCCGGTCGGCCAGTAGGAGCTCATCGTCTGCCACAGCTTGCGCCCGTACAGCGTCAGGTCGGTCGCCTGCAACTGGTCGGACCAAAACTGGAACAGCTCGTCGCTCGGCACGCTCCAGCCGATGTCGTCGCCGGGCGCGGCGATGTAGCCGTCCAGGGTCAGGTTCATGCCGTAGATCAGTTTCCGCATGGCGCCAGTCTTCCGTGAGTCGGTCTCACGCGTACAGACCGGCGCGGCGCGGGAAACTCATCGGTGCGCGATCTGAGCTCACATGTAGTCCTCGTGCTCGGTGGCCCAGCCGCAGACTCATCGTTCCGCCGAGGAAATGGCATCGATCTGAGACTGATTTTGGGTGACATCGCGGTGAGACAACAGAGAACCAGCAGGTCACAGAAGATCGACATGTCATCGGCGGCGAGACCCTACAGGTCGGGACCCTGACACACTGAGGTCCCGACCCTTCGCATGCGCTTCCTCAGACGCCCACGGTCCGTACCCGGTCTCCGCAGAGTTTGTTGATGTCGTCCACGTCCGATGTGACGACGACCCGTGGACCCGCGTAGCTCAGTGCTGTTGCGGCCACGACGGAATCGATGGCGTACTTGTGTCCGTGGAGGTTCGCATTGCGGAGCAGGTCGATGGCCTGCCACGTGATCGCCTCGGTCACAGGCAGCACTTCGAGACGGGATACGTGCCACCGAAAGCGGTCCATTCGGACCTTTGAATGCCAGGTCTCGATCAGCGTCAGGTTGCTGACAGCGACCAAGGTGTCCTTGGACTGAGCAGCCCGGACGAGTCCGACGATGCGGGGATCATTGTCGATGAACCGGTTCAGCCCCTCGGAGTCGAGGAGGAGGATGCCGTGGCTCAGCCGGCCTTGTGGACGTCCCACCCGGATTCCCCCTCCGCTGCCGACTCGACGCGTTCCTGCATCGACAGACCTTCGGCTTCCCGGAAGATTTCCGCAGCCCAGTCCTGGATTTCCTGGTTCGGTGGACCGATCTCCGCTTCCTTGGCCTGGAGCAGCTCCTCCAGCAGATCGCGCTGTATCTGCCGTTCCACGGCCGCACTGATGTAGGCCGAGAAGCCGCGGGCTCCGACCCGTGCCTTCACGGCGGCGATCCGGCCGGCAGGCATGGAAACGCTGACCTTCTGGGCGGGGCCCTCGTCGGGTCCGTATTCCGCAGGAGTATCCATGAACCAATGGTAGCAATTCATGTGGCAAAGCTCTCGCCGGACGTCCGCGGGCCCCCAGTGCGCGGGGGAGCGCCCTGGGGGCGGTGGGTGCCCGGTGGCTTGCTACAGCAGGTGGTCGGCCTTGCCGGCCTTGATGTCGCGGATCATTTGCTGGAGCGCCTCGCGGCTGTCGGTGAGGTATCGATCCTCCTGGCCTCGGACAGCGATGAACCCGTTGCCTTCTGTGTCTGTGCCGATCCTGAAGCAGTTGTTGCCTTCGCCGCAGTAAGGCTCTTCCCAGTTGATCTCGGACATGCTGAACTTCCTTAAAGTTGACCAGAGATGGCGTGAATGAAATCCCTGGAAGCGGCGGAGGGGAGCGCTGCACTCTCCATCCAGTCCAGGTGCGCGCGGTATTTGGTCAGCTGCGCATCGGCGTGCATGAATGCGGGGCCGTGAGCTGAATCGAGCTGCACGGTATCGAGTTGCGGTACGACGCCATGGGCATAGAGGAGCGCGTGCCCGGCTCCAGGGAATGCGCCTCGGTTGACTGGAATCACCCGTACATCGATGTGCTCGCGTTCGGACATCTCACACAGATGGAGCAGCTGCTCCCGTGCGACGTCCCGGCCGCCGAACTGCATGCGCAGGGCGACTTCGTGGACGTAGCCCACGTAGGCGATGGGGTTCTCACGGTCGAGTACCTGTTGCCTTTCCATTCGGTGCGCCACCCGCAACTCGATCTCCAGACGGGACAGCTCGGGCAGAACGGCGCCGAACACCGCGCGGGCGTATCCGTCTGTGTGGAGCAGGCCGGGGAGGTGGACGGTCTGAGCTGTACGGATGCGGGCCGCATGCCATTCGAGTTCGGCGATATCCAGGAGGCCTGACGGGAGCGTTCCCCTGTACTGCTCCCACCACCCACGCTCGCGTGGTTCGGCCATCTCTGCAAGTGCTTCAACGTAACGTGCGTCGGCACAGGCGTAGTTGCAGGCCAATGTGCGGACACGTGCGGGGGCAATCGGACGGACTCCGGCCTCCATGTTGGAGATTTTCGTCCGGTCGATGCCCAGCAAGCCAGCCGCGTAGGCGGTGGTTGCCTCGGCTGCGACGCGCATCTTGCGCAGTTCGGCACCGAGTCGCTTCTGGCGCTCTGTCGGAGTGGAACTGCTTGGCATAGGCCCTCTCTTTCACGGACTGTGCGCACAGTCTGCCGCCGCGTTGGGTACCCAGTCCAACAAGAGGGAGGTAATTGCCTCCGATTCGATGACACGAGTGCCGCTGCTGCGCTACTTTGGGTCACGCACCGCTCACACAGCGACAGCGAGCCGGAAGTGCATCGCGCGGTCCTGCCCGCAACCTCCTTCCCTGGGAGGGGCGGGCCCGCGTCAGGGAGACAGGCCACTGCTCATCCGCAGCGCAACAGTGTGAGCCATCTGTGCGCGCCCACGCGGAAGAGAGACGCCGTCAACTCGCCACTCGTATCAGGGGAGTCAGTCATGCACTCATCTCCATTCACCGCACTCTGCCCGGTTCTCGCCGAAGCGCGTACAACGGGCCTGTATCCCCATCCCCATCCGAATCTGCCCTCGGCCTCACTCCGCGGCCCGCACCAGCAGCTCCCGCAACTCCAACAGCTCCCGCAGCCCTACCTGCGCTCCAGGGGCCGCTCCGCGCGCGGCCTCGCGCTGAGCTTCACGCTGCCGGGTGATGTCCGTAGTGCGTTCATCGGGCGTACGGCGATCGCCGCCGCTCTGGAGGCGCACGGGCTGACCCCGTACGTCTGGCCGGCCACGCACGCTGCGGCCGAACTCATCGCCGTCACGGCCAGGATGAGCCCCGGAAAGGAGCTGTACGTATCCCTACGCCACCGGGACGACGCGCTCCGCCTCCTCGTCTGGGACCAGCATCCCCAGCACCCCGAATCGGACATGGTCACACTCTGCGAGACGAGGCGGCGGCGCGCGCTCTGGCTGTTGGCGGCTGTCGTGGACGACTGGGGCGGGGAGTGGGGCGCCTGTGAGGCTTCTCCGCCGCAGCGTGGCACCAAGTCCTGGGTCGTGCTGCCCCGTTGACGTTCGCGATCACGCTGAACTCCCGGCTCACACGGCAGTGTTCCGTGTGAGCCGGGAAAGTAATTGCTCCGAAGGGGCCACGGAGCGGCTGGCCCATGGCCCCTTCGCGGCGGTCGACCTCGGCATACGCGGCATCGCGCTGCGATCAGCGGCCAGGGAAGAATGAGGGGATGTATTGCCTGCAGGCGGTCATCGCCACCGAATCCGTGCTCCGCGAGTTGGCTGGCTCCACCACGGAGGCATGCCTCGCTCCTCTCGGCCAACACCTCTGGCTCCTGCCGATGACCGACGCGCTGTTCGATGCTGTCACGGCCGCCGGAGCCTCCGAACTCAACGGACTCTGGAAGGCACCAGTCGGCTTTGATCGCCTGCTGACCGCATGCTCGGAGACAGGACCGGTGGCCTACATCGAGGCCGACTACTTCGGCGGGGCAGGGACCCAGACCGCACAGGTCTGGGATGCAGGGAAGACAGTCCTTGGCCCATTGCGCCTGGCCGAAGGGGAGCCGTCGCCGACGACCGGCACTCCGATCTCTCAGGCGCTGAGGCGACTCGGCGCCGCCAAGGGCAATCACGTCGACGAGTTCGCTGCAGTCGGACTCGGCCGCCACCGCGACACAGACGACTGGCTCTCACTGCCCACGAACCGGTCAGGACCCGACGAGCGAACCACTTGACTTGGTCCAGAGAAGGCTGCATCCGATGCCCCATGCTGCGGGTCAACCCGAAGATTCTGCCCAGGCTCGCGGAGATCGAAAGGTACCTGGTTCTGCGCCGCAAGCGCACCGAGGAAGAGCAGTGGCTCGGCAAGATTGAGGGCATCGACCTGACCTTGACCTTCGTCCGCACCAAGCAGGCCGATGCCGCCCGGCTCACCTGCAGAGCCACGGTCGCCCTGGGCATCCCGACCAGTCAGCCACATTCGCCATGAGCAGAACGCAAACTCCCCCAGTGCCCCGGCTCGATAGCGTTCCGCTACGGCCGTCCCGTCCGGGAACGGCGAACACCCAGCCAGGCTCGACCTGGCAGAGAATGGTGCATATGAACGGGCAGATCACCTTCGTCGACCACCCCGACAACGCGACGGAGACGGTCACCGTGCCGGTCCCGGAGGCCGGAGAAGAGGCCCTGCAAAACATCAGCGGAAACCTCAAGTACTTCAGGCTTGAGAACGTTTCCTCCCGCGTGCTCATCACTCTCTGCCGCGATCCGAGGGGCCGACAGCTCCGCTACAAGCTGCAGACCTATGGCAACCCGACAACCACCGAGTTCATTACCATCGACGATCTGGCGGGTCAGTCCGACGGACAAATCATCGCTCGTGGCCTGCGCCTGAGCGGGCACCGGGATGGGGAACAGCCGTTCACCCTCGGCTCTGTCAGCGTTCAGTACTGAAAACCTCCCGACGCCAAGCCGTCTGAACAGGAAGGCCGGCCTCCCCAGCTCGGGTTGAGGCCGGCCTGTCCCCACCTGATCGAACTGCCCCCGATCCATAGCTCTGACAAGGGCAGTGGGACTCCACAGCCCTTGAAGTTGACTTGGTGCAGAGAAGGGTGCTGTGGACCGTGGACGTCGGCTGGGAACAGGCCACCGAGGCCGAGGCGGCCGCGGTGATCGGCTGGCTTCGGTCGGCCCGCAACCCGCAGCGGCACAGACAGCGTGAAGGCGGGTACCCGCCCGGGGCGGTGAACCCCAAGACCGGCAAGCGGATCCTGGCGGCGGGGTACGCCCCGGTCACGATCGCGCACAACCTGTCGGCGGTGCACGGCTTCTACGCCTCCCACCTGCACTTCGGGCGTGGGCCGGTGCTCAACCCGGTGCCCGAAAACCGGGCCCGCGGACCCCTGGGCGGCATTCCTGCGGCAGAACTTCATTCCAGACATCGAGGAGGAGCGCGCGTGGGCGCTGGCCCGGCGCGAGGAACTCCTCGGCCGTACCTGACGCGACCTGGCCAGACACGGTCGCGTGGCGAACCGCTGACGCTCAGCACCTTCAGGAGTTAGTGCAGAGAAGCATGCCAAGAGTCGACTCTCACAACGAAGTTCACGAGACTGGGGCGGTGACCACACGACCAGGCGCACATGAAGATCTCCGTGCTGTTCTCTTCGATTCGGGCGGTGTGCTGATGCAGCCGATTGGTGGCCGCTGGAACCCGCGGGCGGACTTCGAGCAGACCGTCCTCGCCTACGCCCCGTCGATCACCCCGGAGCAGTTCACCGCGGCCATTGCGGCAGGTGACCGGTTCCTGGCCAGCTCATCATCAGAGCCCGATCGGGACGTCTACCATCAGGCGATCTTGTGTTATCTCGGTGTGGCTCCGGCCACCCAGCTCCTTGCGGACCTGCGCCGCGATGTCCCCCCGGCCACGATCTTGGAGACGTACCCAGACGTAGTGGGAACTCTGCAGGAACTGAGCCGCCGCGAGGTACGGATGGCCGTGGTGTCGGATAACTGGCCCGACCTGCCTGAGCTTCATGCGGGGCTCGGGATCCGCCGGTACTTCGAGGCGTACGCGATCTCAGCCGAGCTGGGCTGCCAGAAGCCAGACCCGCGGATGTATTACCACGCCAGCGATGCACTGGGTCTCGCACCAGCGCAATGCATGTTCATCGACGATGATCCGGGCTTGGTCGCCGCAGCCATCGCACTCGGCTATGCCGGGCGCGCCGTCTGCCGGAACGCGGTTACCTCAGAGGTCCCCTTCATCACATCTCTGACGGAACTGCTGGAGCTCTTCTGACACGGTCCGGCCCGGTCCTCCGGCAGCCTGTCGATCGTTGTGGACATCCGCGGGCCGCCACCACCTCCAGGCCCTTCTCGGTCCCGAGGGTCAGGTTGCCCGCGCGACGCCCACCAGAATGCGTCAGCCGTCATGCCGCGGCCCCCGCACGGGAGTTAGTGCAGAGAAGATCAAAGATCCGCCGGACAGACCCTAGGACTTGGAGGGCATCGACGTCATGACGGTGAACGGCGGGTGCCCTCGCGACCCTCCTTCTCGCCGGACGCCATATCAGTTCTCTCCTGTAGGACGCATGTGGGACAACCAGGCGATGCCGGCCCGGTACGGAGGCTGAAACGCACAACGCCGGGGGTGCCGCACGCAGCTTGTGCGTGCGGCACCCCCGGAAGTGATTTCTGAGAGGCGTGGACGCTCAGGTGGGTGCGGTCAGCTTCTGAAGATGATGAACGTGAAGACGATCCAGGCCAAGATGCCGCCTACGGAGGTCCACACCACCCATTGCGGCGGCTCGTATTCCTTCTCGGGAACATTTTCGCCCGCCGCTATCCGGCGGTTGGCTTCCTTGCGCTTACCACGCGGAAAGAACAGGCGGAAGGCCAAAGCGGTGATACAGCCACCGAAACCGAAGAGCAGCAGGTTCAGTGTCTCGCCCCTGACACGTCCCAGAGCCAGCCCGCCGCCGAGCACGGGAAGAATCCACAGCAGCAGCGACCGCTGTTTCCAGTTGACGGTGAGCGCGATGTAGGAGGCGCAGAAGACGCCGTAGCCGAGTATGAAGGCGAGTGACGAGACCGCGGTGGAGGGTGCTGCCGCCATGGCCGGTCCTTCCGGATCGGTGGGGTCGGGAGACCGGGGGTGCGCGGAAGAGGCCTTCCGCACACCCCCGTTTGGATCAGGGGGTGCGCGGGATCGCCGTTCATGACCGCCCTCCCGCCCTTCACTGTGTCCGGCCGTCCGCCGATGTCGGCGGCGACGGTGTGCAGGACGATGGAGCCCCGGCCGATCGCCTTCTCCGCCCGGCCTCCGGTCTCGATCAGTTTGCCACCGACGCCCGAGAGCCCGTCACCGACGGCGGCCCGGGCGCCCTCGGCAACCGCTCCGCCTGGCCGGGTGGGACAACATCGCCGAGGGCCTGCGTTATCACGGGGATCAGCACCCCCACCACCCCGAACCGGACATGGCCACGCTCTGCGAGGCGCGCCGTCGGCGGGCGCTCTGGCTGCTGGCGGCTGTCGTGGACGACTGGGGCGGGGAGTGGGGATCCTGCGAGGCGAATGCGCCGCAGCGAGGTATCAAGTCGTGGGTGCGGTTGCCGCGTTGAGGCTCGGCGTGATGGGGTCGGCCCTGCCGGTTGTTCGGCGGGAAGCGAACCTTGTGGTCAGCTCCTCCTGTCAGTGCCGGAACAGTCGCCAGAGCGCCAGGGCTGTCTCCTCCTGTCCCACCCCGGCCGCCCTCGCACCCGCCTTGGTGGGCGACCTGCTGGTACGGATCGGCTCCTACAGGTGCCACGTCCGCAGGCGGGCTCGCCCTGCGGAGCGGCAGGGCGAGCGCGGGAGCCGGCGTCAGCGGACGACGTCGAAGACGTTCTTCTGCAGACCGTTGGAGTACGCCTCGTGCTCGACCAGATTCAGCTTCTGGGTGTCCTTGTCCGTGTCACTGAACAGACGCTTGCCCGCGCCGAGCAGCAGCGGGAACACAAGCAGGTGGTAGCGGTCGATCAGGCCGGCGTCCGAGAGGTTCCGGTTGAGGGTGGCGCTGCCGTGAATGATGATCGGGCCGCCCTCGGTCTCCTTCAGCGCGGCGACCTCGTCGAGCGAGCGCAGGATCGTGGTCTCGCCCCAGTTCGAGACCAGGGCGTCCTCGGCGAGGGTGGTGGAGACGACGTACTTCGGCATCGCGTTGTAGTCGGTGAAGTCCTCCATGCCCGGCCAGACCTGGCTGAACGCCTCGTAGCTGACCCGGCCCATCATCATCGCGGTGGCTTCCTGCTGCTCACGGCCCTTGATCTCGAATGCCTCCGGGAGGAACTCCATGTCCTTGAAGGTCCATCCCGAGTTCCGATATCCGGGCTCGCCGCCCGGGGCCTCCACTACGCCGTCGAGCGAGACGAAGGCGGTGCTGATCAGGGTGCGCATCTGAGATCTCCCAATGTCACGCGGCTGGTTCGCAGCAGTTCGGACGGTGCACACGTCGACCGGCTTCGTGGCTGCGGTGCACCAACTATCTATGACGAACTGACCGCCGGTCGTGGAGAAACTCATCGGTCACCACCGAAACGACTTCGCACGTGCTGCGGGGCTCTTGGATGTCGAACTGGGGTACGGGATCACCGGGAGCGGGGGCCACCACGCGGGGCCTGGGCCGTGACCAGCAGGCCGGTGAGCAGGCCTGCGAGCAGCGTGAGGCCGACCGCCCACCAGAGGATGACGGAGTAGCCGCCCAGGACCGCCCTGTCCATCTCCCTCACCACGCCGGACAGTGCTGCCGGAAGCTTCTGTCCGCCGAGCAGGACGCCTTGTTCGGCTGCTTTGTTCATGCCGTCAGGAGCGCCCGATGTGTGATCCAGCCGGGCGGCGACCGCCGAGGCGAGGATGCCGCCGAACAGGGGCGAGGCGGCCCAGCCGCCCGACTGCTGGGCCATGCTGACCATCGCGGAGGTCCCGCCGGAGTCCTGCGGGGAGATCTCGCCGGTCGCGGTGGCGAAGAGCGGCACGAAGGCCAGGCCGAGACCGAAGCCGATGAGGAGAGTGCCGGGCAGCACCTGGGTGGCGTACGCGCTGTCGGTGTCGAGGCCGGTCAGGAGTGTCAGGCCGATCGCCGCCAGTACCAGGCCCGGCACGATGATGTTGCGGGGTGCCAGCCGGCGGTACAGGCGGGCCGAGACCTGGGTGGAGGCGATGACGACCGCACCGGCCATGGGCAGCAGGGCCGAGCCGATCTCGGACGGGGCATAGCCGAGGGCACCCTGCAGGTACCTGGTCAGGACCAGGTTCTGGACGAACACGCCCATGCCGATGAAGGTCAGGGCGAGGCAGGAGCCGAAACGGTTGCGGTCCTGGAAGACGTACGGCGGCAGAAGAGGGGTGGTCGTCCTGGTCTGCCACCAGGCGAAGAGCAGGAGCAGTGCGAGTCCGCCCACGAGGAAGATCACGACCAGAAGGTCGGTCCAGCCGTGCGACTGGGCCTGGTTGAAGCCGTGGACGAGGGCGGCAAGCCCGGCGGAGCCGAGCAGCAGGCCCGGCACGTCGAGGCGGGCAGGGGTGCGGACCGGGGTGTCGTGCACCAGGACGGCCGCACCGATCAGGGCCATCACGGCGAGCGGGATGCCGGCGTACAGGGACAAGCGCCAGCTCAGACCGTCGATCAGCCATGCGTTCGCGTACAGGCCGATCGCCGTCCCGCCGCCGGCGATCGCCGCGTAGATCCCGAAAGCCCTGCCCCGCTCCTTCGGACCGGTGAAGCCGGCCGACACCAGCGCCAGCACGGCCGAGGAGAGCAGCGCGGCGGACGCGCCCTGCAGGGCGCCGGCCCCGATGAGCACGCCGAAAGAAGGGGCCGAGCCGCCGATCGCGCACGCCACCGCGTAGCCGGCCAAACCGGTGATCAACATCCTTTTGCGGCCGAGGAGATCAGCAAGGTGTCCACCGAGCAGCAGCAGTATGCCGAATGCCAGTCCAGAGGCGATGGGCATCGAGTTCAGGTCGTCGGCAGAGAGGCGCAGATCGGCGTAGATCGACGGGAGCGCCAGGCTCGTGGTCGTCGTGCCGATCAGCACCAGCAGCTGCGCCAGCGCGGCCACCCCCAGTCCCCACCACCGCCTGGGGTGCGGGACCAGGGCACCGGCCGGGGCGGGGGGCATCGGCAGGCCGCCGGGCACCGGGCCCGCGGATGGTGCGAACCCCGGCGGACCACCGCCCGGCGCCGCCGGGGTCGTCGGGGTGTACGCGGGAGGCGGGGGAAGTGGTTGGGGCTGCGGGGGACGCTGGGCCTGGGCGGGGATACGCGGGTCCGGCTGCCCGGCCCGTGTCTCCGGGGTGAAGTCCAGCAACTGAGCGGCATGTCGCCCGAGTTGGGCGAGCACCGAGCCGGGTAGCCATTCGCCGTCCTGGTCGGTGGCCGTGCGGGCGGCCACGTCGGCGGGCGTGGGCCGCTGGGCCGGGTCCTTGTGCAGGCATTCCCGTACGAGGTCGACGAGCGACTCCGGTACGCCGGTCAGGTCCGCCTCCTCCTCCGCGATCCGGAAGAGGTGCGCGTTCAGGCCGGTTTCCGTGGCGCCGAAGAGGAGGCGGCCGGTGGCTGCGTAGACCAGGACGGCACCCAGGCAGAACACATCGCTGGCCGCCGTGAGTTCGAGGCCGCGCACCTGCTCGGGCGACATGAAGCCGGGGGAGCCGATGAGCATCCCGGTGCGGGTGTGCAGGCTGTCCCCGGCGAGGCTGTCCATGGCCCGTGCGATACCGAAGTCGATCACACGCGGGCCGTCCACCGTCACCAGCACGTTGGACGGCTTCAGGTCGCGGTGGATCAGGCCCGCCCCGTGGACCGACTGCAGAGCCACCGCCAGGCGGTTGGCGAGCGTGCGGACCGAGTGCTCGGGCAACGGCCCGAAGTCCTTGGCGACCACGGAGGTCAGATCGGGCCCGGGAATGTACTGGGTCGCCACCCAGGGCACCGTGGCCTCGGTGTCGGCGTCGAGCACGGCTGCCGTCCAGGTCCCGCCCACCCGCCGGGCAGCCGCCACCTCGCGGGCGAACCGCCTACGGAATTCCGGGTGCTGGGCGTGCTCGGCCTGCACCACCTTCACAGCCACGGTCCGTCCGGCCTCCGAGCGGCCCAGGTACACCAGGCCCATACCGCCCGCGCCCAGACGAGCTATCAGGCGGTACGGGCCGATGCGTGTCGGATCCTCGGTGATCAATTGGTCCACGGCAACAAGGTAGTTGAGGAGCCCGGACCCCGGTGTCGAATCACGGTGAATGATTCCGCCCTCGGCCGTACCGCCGTACCCGTACCGGCAACTCCCGCGGCTCCCGCGGTTCCCGTAGCCCTGTCTGCGCTCCGAGGGCCGCTCCACGCGCGGCCTCTCGCCGAGCTTCATGGCATGCCACCGGAGCATGGGGGTCAAGGAAAAACGTGACACTCCGGGGGCCAGGTGTCACGTTCCAGGACGAGGGCCCCTACCCCCGGCGGCATTTCGAAGCCGCTTTCCACGTCCGTGGGATCAGGGCGACGAAGCGTGCGGCGCTCGTCTGTGCCCGGCTGTCAGTCCCCGCGCCTAGGGTGCTCGCATGATCAGCTGGATACAGGGCTCGTTCCGTGGCCACGAGGTGAATGTCGTCTTCGCCCGGGGCATCCCACTCGACACACTTACCCAAGGCCTGTGCGACCGGCAGCGAGAACCGCTCGCCTCCGGCGAAACGGACGGATGGGCGTGGGCGGTGCACGACATGCTCGCTTGGGATACGGAGGACTACGACGATGTCGACTACAGCGCCCTGTGCCCGAGCGGCGCAGAGATCGTCGTGTTCGTCACCGAACCCTGTAGCGTCAAGGCCTTCCCGCCCGCCTTCGACTACTACCGGGACGGATGCCTGACCCTCCGGTTCAACTTCGAGGACCTCCAGCAACGGGTAGGCGCGAACCCGGACTATCTGTCTCCCGAACTCCTGGCAGCGGGCCTCATCGGCCCCCGCGCGGAATGTGGACAACAAGACGACCCCGGTCACGACTGTTGCGACCATGATGACGACGATCGTGAACGTCTGGTGAAAGTGATCGCCGACTACTTCGCCCTGCCCTCGCCGCCCCTGTCACCGGAGGTGACGTCGAAATGAGCTGGCCGGCCCCCAACACGTTCGTCACCTTCTGCAAGGGCCTGACCCTGCCCACCGTGTCCGCCGTCTTCACCGAAGCGGGGCGTCCTGCCCTCGCCACCGGCGAATCGTCCGGTTGGGCATGGGTGACACATGACGCCTACAGCATCCCGGTCGGGGCGTCCATCGGAGGCCTGGCGCGCGACATCACCGGCTATCGCCATGCGGACCGCGTCAGCCATCCGGATCGCGTGGAATCCGTGTTCCTGGCATCCACGCCCGCATGCGAGTGCCCGCACGGGCAGAACTACATGGTCCCGCACTGCGCCGAGCACCCGTGCCAGTTCACCTACAGCCGCGGCGGGTTCGTGGAGACATGCTTCAACATCGGCCGACGCCGCGAATCACGGCGCGCCGGAGGTATGGCCGACCTGCTCGTACGCGAACTGCTGGACGCCGGGATCGTCGGTCGGGACGTTCCGAAGTACGACACCGATCCTGGCTTCAACGCCGATGGCGCCCACACGGTGCGGATCATTGCCGACCACTTCGGGCTTCCCTCGCCCCCGCTCGGTCTCGGGCCCGCGGGCTCATCGACCGCCGCGGCTGCCGGCCCCCAGCCGTAGCGGCCGAGACCGAACAGTCGACCCGGTACCGGCCCACGTCACGCCGGGTGACCGGCGACGGGTGGCTCGGCGACCCCATCGGGATAGTGCCGGCCCGCCTCCACGCAGCGGCGCAGGTCCGCCGCACCGATCCCGTCGAGGCTGTCCGCGAAGGTCCGTCTCGGCGAGGGCGGCACGGGGAGCAGGGACGGCACCACGAGGAGCGCGCAGCCCGCCGCCTCGGCCGACGCGGCGCCGTCCGGTGAGTCCTCGACGGCGACACACGCCGCCGGGGCCGCCCCGAAACGCTCCGCCGCCGCCCGGTAGGGGTCGGGATGGGGCTTGGTGCGTACGGTGTCGTCGGCCGAGAGGGTGAACGCGAACGGCACGTGTGCCAGCGCTCCCCGCGTCACCGAGTCGACCACCGTTCTCGGGGAAGCGCTCACCAGGGCGAACGGGACGCCCTGGTGCTCCAGTTCCGACAGCAGCCGCTGAACGCCGGGGCGCAGGGGCGCACCCGCGTCGACGCGGCGGAAGAACGCGTCACCGAGCGCCGCCGCGACGCGTTCCGTGTCGTCCCTGCCCGTGACCCGTGCCAGGTGTGCCGCGGTGTCCTCGACGGCCCGGCCGACGACCTCGGGAGCGTCGGCGTCGGTCAGACGGTGGCCGAGTCCGGCCGCCACGTCCGAGGTCACCTGCCACCACAGTCCCTCGGTGTCCACCAGGGTGCCGTCCATGTCGAACAGGACGGCGGCCAGGGCGCTCACGCCGGCCTCCGCGGTGCGACGAGGACGGGCCGCGGGCCGAGGCCGATGACCGCGCGGGCGCCGGGAACCAGTTCGCCCGCGTCCCGCGAGGGCAGATCGGCCTTGACGGTGTCGCCTCCGGACAGAGCGAGGTGGAGCCGGGTGACGGCGCCGAGGAACGAGGCGGAGACGACCGTGACCGTGCCCTCGGCGTCCGCCGTGACCGTCACGTCCTCCGGCCGCACCAGCACGTCCACCTCCCGCTCGGCGGGGACCTCCCCGGCGACCGGAAGGCGGCGCCCGGCGACCTCGACCAGGTCCCCGTCCGTCAGACGGCCCGGCAGCCGGTTCATCGTGCCGACGAACTCCGCGACGAACGCGGTGGCGGGCCGTTCGTACAGCTCCGCCGGGGGAGCGCACTGCTCCAGCCGGCCGGCGTCGAGCACGGCGACCCGGTCGGCCATGGACAGCGCCTCCTCCTGGTCGTGGGTGACGAAGACGGTGGTGATGCCCAGGGAGAGCTGGAGCCGCCTGATCTCCTCGCGCAGGCTCAGACGCACCTTCGCGTCGAGGGCGGAGAGCGGTTCGTCCAGCAGCAGGACTCGCGGCTGGAGGGCCAGCGCCCGGGCGAGGGTGACGCGTTGCTGCTGACCGCCGGAGAGCTGGTGCGGGTAGCGGTCGCCGTGCCGGGGCAGCCCGACGAGTTCGAGGAGTTCGGCCGCGCGCGCCTGCCGCCGGGCGGCCGGGACCTTGCGTACCCGCATGCCGAAGGCGACGTTGTCGCGGACGGTGAGGTGGGGGAAGAGGCTGTACGACTGGAAGACCATGCCCGCGTCGCGGCGGTTGGCCGGCACACCGGTGATGTCCCGGCCGTCGAGGAGGACTTCACCGGAGTCGGGCCGCTCGAAACCGGCGACCATCCGCAGCGCGGTGGTCTTTCCGCAGCCCGAGGGGCCGAGGAGGGCGATCAGCTCGCCGGGCTCGACGGTCAGATCGAGTCCGTCGAGCGCGACGGTCGAACCGAAAGTCCTTCGCAGGGAACGGAATTCGACCCGTGCTCCGGTGGTGGCGGGCGTCTGGGACCGCTCCGCGGTTGCTGAGGACATGGGTCAGGACTCCTTACGCGAGGGCGCCGAATCGGATGCCGCCGTTCCCGTGCGGGAGAGGACGAGCAGCAGCGCCCAGGTGATGACGAGGCTGAGGATCGAGACGGCCACCGACATCCGGGCCTGGGCGCCGGAGATCGAGACGATCCACACCGCGAAGGGCTGGAAACCGAGCAGTGAGGCGATGGTGAACTCGCCGAGAACCAGGGCCAGGGTGAGGAAGGCCGCCGAGGCGATCGACGACCGCAGGTTCGGCAGCAGGACACGGACGACGGTGTACGTCCACGAGGCGCCGCAACTGCGCGCGGCCTCCACCAGCGTCGGCACGTCGACGGCCCGCAGTCCCGCGTCCAGCGAACGGTAGACGAAGGGGAGGGCCAGGACGGTGTAGGCCAGGACCAGGACGACGGGGAAGGACTCGTTCTGCACGACGATGAAGGTCTGGTAGAGCGGGGTCCGGGACAGGTGCTCCGGTCCCCAGCGCAGCACCGTGCTGATGCCGGTGACGAGGGCGATCGGCGGTACGACCAGCGGCAGCATGCACACGACCTCGATCACCGGCCGCAGTCGGGGCGAGCCGAGCCGTACGGCGATCAGGGCGGGCACGGCCAGCAGCAGCGACAGCACGATGGTGGCCGCGGCCAGCGACAGCGAGAGCAGCAGGCTGCCGGTGAAGCCGTCGGCGGCGAGCAGTTCCGTGTACGCGTCGAAGGAGACGCCCTGGCCCGGTACGTGCACGGTGAAGACGAACGAGGCGACGACGGGAACGAGGAAGTACGCGCCCGCCAGGGTGAGGACGAGCCCGCGCCAGACGCGTGGCCGCCGGCGGGGGGCCCGGGGCCGGGTGCGCGGTGCCGGGCCGTGCGCCTCGAACGCGGCACTGTCCGGGACGGTCCGGGTCATCGCAGCCATCGGGCGCTCCGTCGTTGGAGGGGCAGGTAGACCGCCATGACCAGGCCGGCGACAAGGATCATGTCGAGGCCGAGGGCGAGTGCCACGTTCTCCTGACCGACCAGGACGTTTCCGGAGAGCGCGTCCGCGATCTTCAGGGTGACCAGTGGCACCGAGCCGCCGACCAGCGCGGCGGCCGTGGCATGCGCGGCGAAGGCGGTACCGAAGAGGAGAACGAAGCCGCCGAGCAGCGACGGCGCGAGCACGGGCAGGCCGACGTGGCGCCAGAACTGCCACGAGGTGGCCCCCGCGTTCTGGGCCGCCTCCCGCCACTGGGGGCGCAGCCCGTCCAGGGCCGGTGCGGTGACCAGGACCATGAGCGGGGTCAGGAAGTAGAGGTAGACGACGGCCAGGCCGGTGAAGGAGTAGAGGTCCCAGCCCAGGCTGCCGAGGTCGGCGAGCTGGGTGACCACACCGGAGATGCCGAGCGTCGCGATGAACGCGAACGCCAGGGGGACACCGCCGAAGTTGGCCAGCACTCCGGACGCGGTCAGCGCCGCGTCGCGCAGCGCCCGGGAGCGGGAGGTGACGACCGCCTGCGCGATCAGGACCCCCAGCACCCCGCCGAGGAGCGCGGTCAAGGCGGAGAGCTCGACGCTGCCGATCAGCGAGCCGAGGTAGGGGCCCTCCAGAGATCGTGCCAGGTGTTCGCCGGTGAGGGAGGTGGCACCCGAACCGGGGTCGGTGCGGGTGACCGCGCCGAACAGGAGGGCGGCCAGCGGAACGCCGAAGCACAGGCCGGCGAAGACGAGGAGCGGGAGGGTGGCGAGCCAGGTGCGCGGGGAGCGCCGCCGGCGGCGGGTGCCGCCGGCGGTTCGCGTCCCCGGGTGGGGGGCGGGGGAGGCGGACATCAGGAGAGGGCCTTGTCCCACTTCTCGGCGAGGGTGGCCTTCGCCTGGTCGAGTTCCGCGGAGGAGGGGAAGGCCGGGGTGCCGGAGACCTCGGGGAGCTTGGCGACGAAGCCCTGGTCGGCGGTGCCGTCCTCGGCCATCGTGGGCAGCAGAACCGGGCGGGCGTAGCCCTTGAGCCACAGGTTCTGGCCCTCGGCGCTGTAGAGGAACTCCATCCACAGACGGGCGGCCGCCGGGTGCGGGGCCTCCTTGTTGATGGCCTGGGAGTAGTACTGGGCGTAGACGCCGTCGCCGGGGACGTTCACCTTCCAGTCGACGCCCTTGCTCTTGAACTCGTCGGCGTATCCGGCGTTCAGGTAGTCCCAGTCGATGGAGATGGGCGTCTCGCCCTTCTCCACGGTGGCCGGGGTGGACTCGACGGGGATGAAGTTCCCGCTCTTCTTCAGCTTCGCGAAGAAGTCGATGCCCGGCTGGATGTCGGCGAAGGAGCCCTTGTTGGCGAGGGACGCGGCGTAGACGCCGCCGAAGGCCGAGCCCGACTTGGTCGGGTTGCCGTTGAGGGCCACCTTGCCCTTGTACTCGGGCTTGAGCAGGTCGGCGAAGGTCTGCGGGCAGACTTTGACGCGCTTGGCGTCGCAGCCGATGGAGACGTAGCCGCCGTAGTCGTTGTACCAACGGCCGTCCGCGTCCTTCTGACCGTCCGGGATCTTGTCCCACGGCTCGACCTTGTACGGGGCGAACAGGCCCTCGTCGGCGCCGCTGCGCGCGAAGGCGATGCCGAGGTCGAGGACGTCGGGGGCACGGTCCTGGCCCTTTCGGGACTTCACCGCGGCGATCTCGTCGGCGCTGGCGGCGTCCGGGTTCTCGACCTTGATCTCGACCTTGTACTTGGCCTCGAAGGCCTTGATGAGCTCGCCGTAGTTCGCCCAGTCCGACGGCAGTGCGATCGCGTTGAGCCGGCCCTCCTTCTCGGCTGCCGCGACGAGTGCCTTCATCCCGCCGAAGGAGGCGGCGGACTCGGCACTCTTCGCGCTTGCCTTGTGTCCGGTGGCGTCGGCGGGGGCGTCGGGTGCGGCACCGCAGGCTGCGGTGAGGGCGGTGAGTACGGCGGCGCCGAGCAGGACGGCGGCACGACGACCGGAAGGTCTGGGCACAGGAGACTCCTGAAGCGAGAGGGGGGCGACTTGTCTGAACAAGTGATCCCTAGTTCGCCCGTTCCGACCGACGCGAAAATGAACGGCACGTGGCCGCCCGGGAAGGGCCGCACGAAGACCTGACGCTCATGAAGTCCAGGTGAACACCGTAAAACTGAGGCCTCCGGGAGGGGAACGCGTCTGCGTCCAGGCCCGGCTAGAGTGGGCGTCCGACCGGCACTCCGAGGAACCGGCTGTGCACAGGAACGGACGGAGAGGCTGACGCGTGGGAACGGCACGCTATCTGGAGATCGCCGACGCCATACGACGGGCGATACTCGAAGGCGACTACGCCGTAGGAGCCCAACTCCCTTCGGAGAGCGAGCTGGTGGCCCGCTGGTCGGCCTCTCGCGGTACGGTCCGCCAGGCCGTCGCACTCCTGACGTCGGAAGGCCTGATCGGCTCCCGCCAGGGGGCCCGCCGCATCGTGCTGCGCCAGGAGTGACGCCACAGCTTCGCCGAGCTGAACAGCTTCGCCCAGTGGGCCCGGAGCATGGGCCTGAAGGTCACCAGCCGGATCCTGGTACGGACGAGGCGGGAGGCCACACCCGAGGAGGCCCACCGCCTCGCCCTGCCCGAGGGCGCCGAGATCCTCCACGTCCTGCGCCTGCGCTCCCTCGAAGGAGAGCCGACGATGGTGGAGCGGACCGTCTACGCGGACTGGGCCGCACCGGCGGTCGAAGCGCTCCCCGAGGACTGCGTTTCGATCATGGACAGCATCGCCCGGGACGCGGGCATCGTCGCCCAGTACGGCGAGCACCTCATCGACGCCGTGGCCGCGGGCACCGAGGGCGCCGGCCTGCTCCACGTACGCCGCGGCAGCCCGCTGCTGCGCCAGCGCCATGTCACCTGCGACCAGTCGGGACAAGCCATCGAATGGACCGACGACCGCTACCGCGCCGGCAGTGTCGCGTTCAGCGTCAGCAACTCCGCCACCGCGGCACCGCTGGAACGCCACCGGGGGCCGGCGCCCGCCTGAGAGGCTGTCGGGTGACCTCCTCTGAACCACCGGCATCGGCGGCCCCGTGTTCCGGCGGCAGGGCGTACGTTGACGTTCGGTCAACGTCGTGGACAACCTGTGGATGCACGACCCCGCGTCACGTACGGCACGCCGGGCAAGAGCTGGTGCAGGAGTGCGCGGCTCGAACGGCTCGCACTCAGCGGGAGCCGCTCCAGGGGGCCGGGACGAAGGTCCACAGGACCTCGGCCGGGGACGGGCCCGAGTTGCGCCAGTTGTGGGGCTCGCGACCGGGGAACGTGAGGGTGTCGCCGGCCGTCAGCGTCTCCGTGCGCCCCGTGAACTGCACGGAGACCTCGCCGGTGACGACATGGAGTACCTCGACGTCGCAGTTGATCGTGTAGAGGTCGTCGCCACCGTTCGCGCCGGGTTCGAGGTGCGAGCGCAGGACCTGGACCTTCGACTGCGCGCGCGGTGTGATCAGGCGGTCGACGACGCCGTGGCCACCCATGTTGATGTTCGGCGCCTCCTCGAGGCGCACGACCTCGGTGTCGGCGTCCTCGAAGAGGGAGCCCACCGGCAGGGAGAGCACCTGACACAGGGTCACCAGGGTCGTGACGCTCGGCGAGGTCTCGTCGCGCTCGACGCGGCTGATGAAACCCCTGGTCAGGCTGGTCGCGGCGGCGACCTGTTCGATCGTGAGCCCCTGCGCCTTGCGGCATGCCCGAAGGCGCGCTCCGACACGGACCGGGCTGGCGGAGGGCGTCGGGTGCAGCGCTTTCATGAAGTCCTCGCCTCGCTCGACCGGCTCACAGACGGCTCTTGACAGGGTGGTTACCCGCAGCCACACTACCCGGAACGAAAGTTGCCCCCTAAGCATTCTTTGTTGTTTATAGGTAACTCTCCGAGTCATAGATCCTGGGGTCCGAAGACCCCGGTCGAACCCCTGCTCCTGCCGGATATCCGGCCTCCCCAGCGACGGGACGAAGACGATGTCCTCATCAGAGATCGCGCCGCATCGTGAAAGCGCGATCGAGCAGCACTCGATCGACTATGTGCCCAGCTCCGAGCGCCACGGGAAGGTGTGGCACCAGGGACCGTTCTGGTTCACCGGCAACTTCGTGCTCCCGACCATGGTCGCCGGCTTCGTCGGTGCTTCGATGGGCCTGAGCGTCGGGTACAGCGTGCTGGCCATCCTCTTGGGCGTCGGCTTCGGCACCTTCTTCATGGCGTTCCATGCCAACCAGGGGCCGCGCATGGGCCTGCCCCAGATGATCCAGTCGCGAGCGCAGTTCGGCAGCCGCGGCTCCACCGTGCCGTTTGCCGCGACCGTGTTCGTCTACGTCGGGTTCCTCGTCTTCGACACCGTTCTCGCCGAGCAGGGCATCGGACTGGTTCTGCCCGACGGCAAGCTGTTCTGGTACCCGCTGCTGATCGCGGTCTCCATCGTCATCGCCGTGGTGGGGCACGACCTGCTCCACTTCGTCCAGCGCTGGCTGACGTATCTGCTCATCGTCGTCTTCGCGATCCTCACGATCGTGGCCATCGTCCACTTCGCCTCGAACCCGATTGCCGTGGACGCCCCCGCCGCGACGGCGGGCTGGGACTCGAAGGCGTTCCTGGTGCAGTTCTCCCTCGCTGCCGGTTACAACATCAGCTACTCGGTGTACGTCTCCGACTACACGCGCTATCTCCCGGCGAACGCCCCCGCACGCAAGCTGATCACCGCCGTCTACTCGGGCGCCACGTTCTCCGCCGTGTGGCTGATGTCGCTGGGCGCGATCCTCGCCACCTATCTGCCGAACCCCGACCCGATCCTGGCCCTGCGCGAGGTCGGCGACCTGCTCTTCCCCGGCTTCGGCCTGATCGTCGTGATCACCTCGGTCCTCGCCCTGATCTCGATCATGGGCGTCAATGCGTACGGCGCGATGCTCACCGGCACCAGCGCGATCGACGGCTTCCGCAAGGTGCGCCCGACGGTGCGACTGCGGGTCATGGGTCTCGTCATGGTCGGAGCCGGATCACTCGTCGTTGCCCTGCTGATCCCCGACGACTACATCGGCAGCTTCAACAACTTCGTCCTGCTGATGCTCTACTTCCTGGTGCCGTGGACCGCGGTCAACCTGGTCGACTTCTACTTCGTTCGCCGCGGCACGTATGCGATCGCCGAAATCCTGAAGCCGGACGGCATCTACGGCCGCTGGGCATGGCGCGGCGTCACGGCATACATCGTCGGTTTCATCGCGATGATCCCCTTCTTCTCGACGAGCTTCTACGTCGGCCCCGTGGCGGAGGCGCTCGGCGGCGCGGACTTCTCGTTCGTCATCGGTCTGATCGTCTCCGGCGTGTTCTACCGGCTGTTCTCACGGAACCTGGACCGTGACGCGGAGGCCGAGGCCCATGCGAAGAGCGAAGCCGAACTGGAGGGAGCTGCCCGGTGACACCACAGCCCACATCCCCTGCGCGCCCGACGGTCACGGTTGCGAGCTGCCAGATCGCTCCGCGCGTCGGCCGTGTCGAGGAGAACCGGCGGCGGATCCGTGCGGCGATCGAGGAGGCGGCCGGGCGGGGCGCGAACATCGTGGTCCTGCCCGAGCTGGCCAACTCCGGCTACGTCTTCGAGACCGCGGACGAACTGCTCTCGGTGGCCGAGCCACTGGACGGCGAGACGATCAGGGAGTGGGAGACGATCGCCGCCCGGCTGGGGCTGGTCATCGTCAGCGGCTTCGCCGAACTCGGCGCCGACGGCCGCGCGTACAACTCCGCCGTGCTCGTCGACGAGACGGGACTGCGCGCCTCGTACCGCAAGGCGCATCTGTGGGACGGCGAGAAGACCTGGGGTTTCACGCCCGGGGACGCGCGGCCGCCCGTGGTCGACACACCGTACGGACGTATCGGGGTCATGATCTGCTACGACCTCGAATTCCCCGAGTGGGTGAGGCTGGTGGCCCTGGACGGGGCCGAGCTGCTGTGCGGACCGGTGAACTGGCCGCTGTACCCGCGGCCGGAGGATGAGCGTCCAGCCGAGATCGTCCGTATCCAGGCGGACGCCGCGGTCAACCGCATGTTCGTCGCGGTCGCCGACCGCACCGGCACCGAACGGGGTCAGGACTGGCTCGGCGGCAGTGTGATCGTCGACGCCGACGGCTATCCCGTCACCCCGCTGCGTCTGGGCGAGGAGGCGATCGTCACCGCGACGCTCCAACTCGCCGAGGCGCGCTGCAAGGCAATCAGCGAACACAACGACGTGCACGCGGACCGCCGGCCCGGACTGTACGCACACCGAGGAACGAAGCAACCATGACGCAGACGACGGTCGCGATCGTCCAACAGCCGCCCGCGCTGCTCGACTTGGAGGAATCGGTACGTCTTGCCGCGGGCCACATCACCGAGGCGGCACAGGCGGGCGCGACGCTCGTCGTGTTCCCCGAAACCTGGCTCACCTGTTATCCGGCGTGGGTGTTCGGCCTCGCCGGGTGGCGGGACAGCACGGCGCAGCGCTGGCACGCGCGGCTGCTGGAGCAGAGCCCGGTACTCGACCCCGAGGGCGGGGACGACAGCCTCTCCCCGATCCGAGCGGCAGCCCGCGAGAGCGGCGTCACCGTGGTCCTGGGACTCAACGAGCGCGCGGGAAAGGCGTCCGGTTCCCTCTACAACTCGCTGATCACCATCGGCCCGGACGGCGGCACGCTCAATCTGCACCGCAAGCTGACGCCGACGCACACCGAGCGCATCGTCTGGGCGGCTGGTGACGGTGCGGGGCTGCGGGTGGTGGACACCCCGGCCGGCCGGATCGGCTCGCTGGTCTGCTGGGAGCACTTCAACCCGCTCGCCCGTCACGCGCTGCACGCGCAGAACGAGGAAATCCACGTCGCCGTCTGGCCCGACATGCCGGAGAGCCATCGCATCGCGGCGCGTTCGTACGCATTGGAGGGGCGCTGCTTCGTCGTGTCTGCCGGACAGGTCCTCTCCACGGACGATATTCCCGCCGACCTTCGCGCCGCCTACCGGGCCGGAGTGGGACCCGACGCGCCGGAAAGCGGACTGCTGCTCAACGGCGGATCGAGTATCGCGGGACCGGACGGATCGTGGATCGTGGAGCCGGTCTTCGACGAGGCCCGGATCATCACGGCAACGCTGGAGACCGGACGGCGGTACGAGGAGTCGCTGGATCTCGATGTCGCGGGCCACTACGCCCGGCCGGACGTCTTCCAGCTCGCCATCGACCGTGGCCGACGCGGAAGTGGGGTCAGCTTCACCGAGTGACATCGCCGCGGGGGAACGTGCCCCGCGTGCCCAGGGTGGGCAGGAGCATGCCGCCGAGCAGTGCCCCGGCCGCGACTCCGGCGTTGCAGGCGCGCCGATTCATAGCTGTTGTTTTCTCATGTTGTCCGCGACATACCACCCTGTTGGGTTTATCGGCGTGAACGGGCCCCGCGCCTCCAGCCGGAATGAAACCGCCCAACGCGGGGGCGCATCGGCTCTGTGCGTGTGTGCCCTGCGGTCGCGACGGCACCGAAATGCCGACCGTCACGCATGCGCGTAGTGTGATGAAAGAATGCGGAGGGTAGTCATGGGCTGAGTCGCCCGGTGGCGGAGCGACGCCGTCCCGGCCCGCTCTCCCTTGACCCGCGGAGGTCGGACGTGAAGCTCGGTCTGCACTACTGGAACTACTCGACACCGGCCGACCCCGCCCTCATCGCGCCGACCCTCGCGGAGTCGGTACGCGTCGCCGACCAGGCGGGGATCGCGTCGTTCACCGTGATGGACCACTACTTCCAGATGGAGACCGGGCAGACCGTCGCCGACGAGCCCATGCTGGAGGGGTACACGACGCTCGGCTACGTCGCGGCGGTGAGCGAGCGCATGACGCTCGGCCTGATGGTCACGGGGGTGATGTACCGGCACCCCGGACTGCTGGCGAAGATCGTCACCAGCCTCGATGTGCTGTCGGGCGGCAGGGCCAGGCTGGGTATCGGCGCCTCCTGGTACGAGCGGGAGCAGTACGGGCTCGGAGTGCCCGTGGTTCCGGTCGCCGAGCGCTTCGAGCGGCTGGAGGAGACGATCCTGATCTGCCTGCAGATGTGGAGCGACGACAACGGCCCCTTCCACGGCCGTCATTACCGGCTCGCCGAAACGCTGTGCGTGCCCGAGCCGATCGGCGAACGCCCGTCGATCATGATCGGCGGCGGGGGCGAGCGGAAGACGCTGCTCCTGGTCGCCCGGTACGCGGACGCCTGCAATCTGTTCGCCACCGGCCAGGAGGAAGTGGCCCACAAACTCGATGTGCTGCGCGCCCACTGCGCCGCGGAGGACCGGGACTACGACGCCATTACGAAGACCGTGATGTACAACGGCCCGGTGCTGGACCGGCCGGACGTGTTCCTCGCCGACGCGGAGGCGTACGCGAGCCTGGGCATCAGCGAGATCCAGGTGCTGCCGGACCGGCACCCGGTCAGCTTCACCCACCAGGTCGCCGAGCACCTCGCACCCGCGATCGCCCAGATCGGGTAGCCGAACACCGCGCTACGGGGGTTCGACCGCGACCCGCCGCCGAGGCAAGGCTGCCAGCGGCAGCAGCCCGGACGGCATGGCGCAAGGCGGACGGCTCCTAGATCCCGGTGGTGCCGTCGACGATCTCCCGGATCATGTCGAGGTGGCCGTTGTGCCGGGCGGTCTCCTCGACCAGATGCAGGACGATCCAGCGCAGATCCGGGTAACGGCCGTCCCTGCGCGACCGTTTGGCCGGCGTGTCCAAGTCGTGCGAGGCGACCAGTTCGCGGTAGCGGGTGGTCCGTGCCTCGTACTGCGCCAGCACATCGGCGAGCGGCACGTCCACCGCGATGCGCATCTCGCGGTCGGGGTCCTCGTCCGTCCAGGGGCCTTCGTCCTCGCCGCCGAGGAAGACCACCTCGAACCAGAAGTACTCGACCCAGCTGAGGTGGTTGATCAGCCCGGCGATCGTCATCAGCGGGGAGCCCGGCAGCGGGGCCCGGCGGGCATCGTCCGGTGAGACGCCCTCGCACTTCGCGCGTGCGGTGCCGCGTACGTAGTCGAGGAAGGTGGCCAACTGGGTGCGCTCGTCCCATGCGGGAGGCGAATCGGTGCGTGTCATCGACGTACACCATGGGCGACGGACCCACCCTTGTCCATCCAATAACCATGTGCGACCACTCCCTACGCGAGGGCGCCCTCTCCTCCCCCCTGTTGCGGCGCCGGCGCGCCGGGCTCACGCTCGTTGATCGACACACCCGGCAGGAATCCAGGGTGTCGGATCAAGGCGTCGTGCGGGCGGTGGAGCGGAACCAGGAGTTGAGGGCTGTGGCCGTGGCCAGAACGTCGGCGGGAGTGGGGCCGGAGAGGATGGCGCGGCCGGCACGGGTGTTGGCGTCCTGGAAGGAGGTCATGTCCGCGCCCGGGGCCAGTTTCAGTTCGGCGTCGACGACGCCGGGCTGGGCACGGATCTCGTCGAGGGAGGGCAGGGAGAGGATGCGCCCCTCGGGAGCGAGGAGGTTGAGCCAGCCGTAGCAGAGGTGGTCATCGGCCGGTTCGGCGCGTTCCGGGGAGGGGGCGTCCAGGGCGGCGGCGGCCCACTCGCGGTGGAGATCGACGCCGGTGGCGAGGAGGACGGTGCGGTCGATGCGAGCGCCCGCGACGCGGCCGCCGCACTCACTGAAGACCAGTTCGCCGTTCGGCTGCTCGAAGGCCTCCAGATGGAACACCCCCGAGGTGAGCCCCAGAGCCGGGATCAAGCGCCCGAGGAGGGGCCGTGCGGTGGCGTAGCACGCGGCGTGGTCGGCTTCCCGCAGGGTGACCGAGCCGTTCAGTGCGCCGTCCTGGACCTGGATCGTGTTGGCGAAGTAGCGGGAGATGCACAGCTGCGTGAGTTCGCCGTTGCGTACGACGCCGTCGAGGTGCAGTTCGGTGCCCGGGACGAACTCCTCGCAGAGCCAGGGGCCGGAGCTGTGGCTCGCGGTCCAGGTGGAGAGGCCGGTGGGGGAACGCAGCACGCGGGTGTCGCGTGCGCCCGCACCGTCCGGGGGCTTGACCACGACGGGGACCCCGCCCACTTCGGCCACCGCCGCGGCCAGTTCGTCCGGCTCGTCGAAGGCCGCCGAGCGGGCGACCGGGATGCCGGCCTTGCGCAGCGCCGTCTTCTGGGCGTGCTTGTCGCGCACCAGTACGGCCGTCTCGAGGGGCAGGGCCCGCGCGCCGGTGCACGCCCCGAGTGCCGCGGCCGCGACCAGCCCGTTCTCCAGGCCACTGGTGACCACGTCGAACTCGTCCAGTCGGATGCCCTCGCGAGCGAGGCCGAGCAGCACCTCTTCCACGTCCGCCGGGTCACCGACCGCCACCACCTGCTCGACCGTCCCGTGCCGGCGCAGCGAACGCGCGTGCTTCGGCCGTGCCACGCAGGTGATCCGCGCTCCGTGAGCGGCGAGCGCCTCCACGGATCCGTCCGGCTTTCCGCCGATCAGCAGTACACGATCTGTCACTTTCCCACTCCCGTAGTCCTCAGCTCTTCCCTTGCGAACGGATTGTGGTGTGCGGCGAAGTCCCCGTGCTCGGCCACAGCGAGTCCTTGGCTGTAGCGCACGCCCTGGCGGGCCAGCTCTGCCGCGACCTCGGGCGACGGTCCGCTCACGCCCAGCAGGTCGGCCTCCGGCACCACCAGGACCTTCGGAGCCCGGCAGTCGTCGGGCGCGAGCTCCTCGAGCCGTCCGATCACGGCCTCGACCTCCGGCCAGTAGCCGGCCATCTTCGCGCCGCCCAGCACCTGCGTGCGGCCGAGCACGCACAGCGCTGCCAAGTTGCTGTAGTTGTCGAAGACATCGGCCTTGTCGGCCGGGCATTCCAGCAGGGTGCCGTCCGGTCCGATCCGGCGTCCGCGGGCCGCGGCGACCAGTCCGCCGCACCACGCGCCCAGCGAGGGACGGGACGCCGCCGCGGCTGCCTGTTCGCGGACGAAGGACAGCACAAGCGTCAGCGGGACGAAGGTGGTCGTGCCCGCCGCGGTCATCCCGGCAGCCCGGCCGATCACCGCGTCGATCAGCATGTAGGAGACAGCCAGGTCCGCGCCCCACTGGGCGGCCCGCGCGGCGACCAGGTCCGCGCCCACCATGCCCTCGGGTACGGAGTCCAGCGGCCCCCGGCCGGCGACCACCACATGCTTCCGCTTCTTGTTGCGGGTGAAAAGGCGGTGACAGCGGACCCCTTCGGCCTCGCTCAGGTACCACCACGCGTAGGGCCGCCAGCCCAGGTCCGAGAAGTTGGTGTGGGTCAGTACCACCCGCAGGTGGTGGGTACTGACCGCTTCCGGGCGTCGCATCAGTGTGCCCGCGTACCAGCCGACCCGGGTCCGGGGGTCGAAGACGTTCGGGCTGGCGTGCGGCAGGGAGACCAGCGAGGTCGCGCAGCCGGACCAGCGTTCCAGCGAAGCGTCGTCCAGGCCCAGCAGGGCCAGCGCTTCGGCCAGTTCCCCGTCCGGCAGCCCAGGGCGGAACAGACCGCGCCGCCGGGCCCGAACGTGTGCGATGAATTCTTCCCTAGCCGACACGGGCCAGCTCCTCGATCGACGAACGCTCCTTGACGCTCCACCAGGCGCAGCCGAAGAGCGCCAGCACCACGGCCAGTACCAGCCAGGCCGTGCCGAGCCCCCATGCCTCCACGAGCCAGCCGGCCAGCAGCGAGAACCCGGCCTTGGCCGAGCCCGCGACCGAGTTGCGCACCACGCTGAACCGGCCGACCTGGTCTGCCGGCGGCGCCTGGTTGGTCAGCACCTGCATCACCATGACATGCGCCGTCAGCACGACCGCGGCGACGAGCATGAGCAGCAGCACCGCGGGCGGCCACCGGGTGGCGGCGAAGCAGGCGACCAGTGCGCCGCCCGCCACCAGCGCGATGTTCAGGGTCCGCTCCGCGGAGAGCGTGCCGCGGGACAAGGCCATGCCCGCGAGAAACCCGCCGAAGGCCGTTGTCACGGTGAGGACCGAGTAGAAGGAGCCGGAGCCGGGGGCCACCGACTGGGCCAGAGGGACCATCAGCGTGGAGATGAAGGGCAGGGCGCCGCTGCTCGGAATCGAGTAGAGCAGGATCAGCCTCGTCCGGCCGGCGGGATCGGCCGGCTCGGCTCGCGGTGTCTCGGCCCGCGCCACCGTACGGGCCGCAGGGGCCGCGGGCGGCGACGCGCTGTCGGGTACCTCCCGGACCGCGGGAGGTGCCGCGGTGACGAGCCGGACGGCCACGAGACTCAGCAGATACAGCAGCGCCGCGACGGCGAAGCACGAGTCCGCCGCGGTGGTGTCCAGCAGCAGTCCGGAGGCCCCGCCGCCGATCAGGGCGCCCACCAGTGACAGCGCGCTGGACCGGGCGAGCAGCCGCACGGCGTGCGTCGGCGCGAAGTGCTGCCGCACGAACCGGCCCACATATGCCTTGTTGAGCGTCTTGACCACGCTCAGGCTGCACTGGACGGCGGCGAACGCACCGATGATCACGCCCGGGCCCAGGCCGGCGGCCCAGACCAGGGCCAGAGCGGACGAACCAGCGAAGAGCACCCAGTTGGTGAGGGAGAGCAGCCTGGCGGCCTGACCGGCGTCGGCCTTCTTGCGCAGTGCCAGTCCGAGGACCACCCCGGGCAGGTGCGCGGCGGCGCCGATGGCGCCCACCACCACGGCGTTGTGGGTGAGCTCGTAGGTGGCCCACAGCAGGGCCACCGCCTGCAGCATCTCGGCCGCGCTGCCGAGGAAGAAGAAGCTCAGCAGCCAGGTGCCCGCGGTGGGCGAACGGGTCTGCGACGCCGGGCTCATCGGGCCACCGCCACGGACGCGCGGAGCCTGGGCACCTGCTCGGTGCTCAGCCCCTCGAAGAACGCCAGATACTCGAACTCGCACATGTGCGAAGGCCGCGTGCCGTGCTCCAGGTTGCCGTCGCCGAGGCCGACGACGCCGGGCAGCTCCCTGGCCACCTGCGGCGGCACCGGCGGCCGGCCGTCCTGGTCCGTGCGGGCCATCACCAGGCCGGTTATCTCCTCCGCCGCCCGCCGGGGTGCGAATCCGCCGCTGTTCTCACCGAGCTGGGTGGCGACGAAGGCGGCCCACAGATCGGCGCCGGTGGCGATCTGCAGCAGTTCGGCGATCCCGGTGCCGCCCGGCCTCAGACCCACCTCGCCGAAGAAGAGGTCGCTGCCGTCGTGGAGGAACTCCATGTGGAAGACCCCGTCCCGGCAGCCGAGCCCCTCGATGACGAGGCCGGCCCGCTCAGCCAGCAGAGGCCGCACCGGGTCGTCCCGGCGCAGCACGCACGTGCTCCGGGTGCCGTGCGATCGCAGCACCGGCCGGTCGTACTCGGACACTTCCACCCAGGACAGCCGCCCCTCCTGGAAGGCCCCGTCGCAGTGGAACTCCCGGGTGACCGCCACGGCCTCCTCGACCAGCCACAGTCCGTCATGGCCGCGCAGCCAGTCCCGGGCGTGACCGGCCGTCATCCGGCGCACCCCGCGCGCGGACGAGGAGGCGAGAGGTTTGACGACCACATCCGCCGCCGGATCCTCACCGCAGCTCAGGAAGTCTCCGGAGAGCCAGGCGCGCGGCGAACGGACGACGGGGCTCAGTACCGAGCGCATCCGCCACTTGTTGGTCGCCCGCACGGACTGCTCGTAGCCCAGGCCCGGCAGACCGTACTGGGTCCGCAGAAAGCCCGCGGCGAGCATGGCGCTTTCCGTGGTGGCCACCACCGCGGCCAGGGGGGCCTCACTGACCAGGCGGTCGACCGCCTGCAGCAGCTGCGGCCCCGGCGTGGTCGCGGTGGTTGCGTCCACGGCGTCCGGACGGACGAACTCGTACCGCGTGGTGAAGCGGTCCATGGCCCGGCGGGCCAGTTCCTTCTCGTGCCCCAGCACCAGGACGCGTGCACGGCCGGTCATCGTGCCTCGGCCCCCTCGGGGCCGCGGTTGAAGGCCGCGATCGCGCGCAGTTCGTCGACCAGCTGCTGGTGGGTGGGCGCGGAGGCGATGGCGTGGCCCCACCGGCCGTAGGATCCCCGCCGACCCTCGTCCACCGCCGGGTAGTCGAGCTCGATCAGGTCGAAGCGCTTGCGGAAGGACGCCTCGGAGAGCTCGTGGTCCGGGCTGCGGGTGAGGTAGACGAAGCCGAACAGGTCCGCCGGCCCGGCGGGCTCGGCCGGGAGTGCCGGCGTGCGACCGAGCGCCAGGTCGACTGCCGCGCCGTACAGGTCGATGCCATAGGTCAGCTCCAGTACCTCGGCGGTCAGCGCGCCGACCATCCGCGCCGCCACCTCGCCGAGCACCAGCTCGCCGTCGGGGCGTACGAAGGCCTCCAGGTGGAACACGGTGTCCGGGGCGTCGAGCTCGGTCAGTACCTGGGTCGCGAAGCGCCGGGCCCGGGCGTCCAGCTCCGGCTCGGCGCCGCCCAGCGGTGCGTCCCCGATGGCCGCGCCCTCGTGCCAGCCCATGAGCGGGCCGAGGTAGGTGCTGACGGACAGCCAGCGCGGCTCGCCCCGCGACCAGATCCCGTCGACGTGGATCTCCTCGCCTTCCACGAAGCACTCGGCGACGGTCTGCACATCGGACCGGACCGGGAACTGGGACACGTACGCGTCGAGTTCGGTCTGGCCGGACACCAGCCGCGTCGCCTGGGCGCCGTGGCCGTCCGCCGGTTTGACGACCACCGGGCGGCCCTTCGCGTCCAGTTGCTCCGCCAGGCGCGCGAAGGACGGGTTCTCGCGTGGCAGGTAGGTGCACCGCGTCCGGGGCACCGCCGCAGACAGCGACTGCTTCTGGATCTGCTTGTCACGGAAACGCAGGCACCTGAGCAGATGGGTGTCGCCCGGCAGTTTGAGCGCCGAGCGCAGTGCGGCGGCCGTGAACAGTGCCTGCTCGTGCCCGGTGACGACACCGGTGATGCCGGTGCCGACCGCGGCGAGGGCCGCGCGCAGCACCTCCTCGGTGTCGGCGAGGTCGGCGACCTTGGTGCAGGAGAGCCCGCTCAGTCCGGACTTCATTTTCTCGACGATGAAGTGGAGAGCCAGACCGCGTTGCCGAGCCGCTTCGACGAAGCCCTTCCGGTAGCCCAGGCAGACCAGAGTCACTGTGGTGAACCTATCTCTTTGGTGAAGACGTGGTGGTGCGGCGGGAAGGGCCGCTCCCGCCGGTAGCCCAGCGACGTGAAGAACGCGACGTTCACGGCGAGGCTGTCGCGTACGGCGATGATCAGCTGCGGGGCGCCGGAGGCAGCGGCCCGTTCCTGGACGGCCGCCGCCAGTCGGCTGCCCACGCCCTGCCGGCGCCAAGAGGGGGCGACCGACAGGGTGTCGAGTGTGTAGCCCTCCGGATCGGGGCCGTGGCGTACGGCTCCGAGCAGCCCTGTGTCGGAGCGGGCGAGCAGCCAGGAGTCGGCGCAGTCGTGCAGCGCCTCGGCGGTCCACTTCAGCGCGGTCGGCCGGAAGTCCGCCGTGAACGGCTGGTAGACCTCCCGGACCAGTCGGGCGACGGCCTCCGCGTCCGCCGCCCGGCCGTCCTCGATCCTGACCGGAACCATGGCCCGTGTCATCCGCGGGCGATCCCGTAGAACGCCTCGCTCAGATAGGGCACCTGCACCTTCCCGGCCTCTTCGTACCGCGCACACAGGGCGCGCACCCGCTCCAGGAAGACCGGGCCGACGGCGGCGATGGCACGCTGCGCCTGCGTGGAGGAGGAGCTCATGGTGGTGAACTCCTCGGCGGTCAGTGCCTGCCGCCACTGGCACTCCCGGCGCTCCACCCGGTCGAACCGCTCGGACAGCTCCTGTGCCACGTCGATGGCCCGGTAGGTGCGGTGGTAGCCCGGCGAGAGCTCCTCCAGCAGGTCCTCGTACTCCGCGGCGAAGCCGCCGATGCCGTAGTCGCGGTTGTTCTGGACGACCATGCACACCCCGCCGGAGCGCAGCGCCCGCACGGCGGCAGCCAGGTAGGCCGGCCGGTCCATCCACTGGTAGGCCTGGGCAGCCAGGACGAGATCGACCGGGGAGAGCCGGCCGAGGTACTCCTCAGCCGTGCTCTGCTCCCAGATGACCTGCGGGAACTTCGCCTTGCCCCTGCGGATCATGTCGTCGGAGATGTCCACGGCATGTACCGCGGCTCCGGCGGGCAGGAGGGGGACCAGCGCCTCCAGGGCGATCCCGGTGCCGGCGCCCGCGTCGACCACGGTCGGCCGGATCCGCTCCGGCAGCAGGGCGACGGCATGGGCGAAGAGTTCTGCCGGGTAGCGGGGCCGGGTCCGGTCGTAGTCGTCGGCGAGCCCGTCGAACTTGGGATCGGGGGTGGGCATGTGGCTCATGCTCCTTGGCTGAGGCGGGAGTCGACCTGGGCGAGCAGGCCCCCCGCGTGGATCATGTCGAGCAGAAAGGCCGAGGGCGGCGCGAAGTCGGCGAGGACCTCCCCGTCGCCGCGCACCTCGCCCCGACCGAGGTCGAGGGTGACGAGCGACCCCTCCTCCAGCCGGTCCGTGGCGGTCTCGATGGCCGGCAGGGCCAGGTTCCAGCAGTTCCTGAAGAGGATGCGCCCGAACCGGGGCGCAATCACCAGGTTCACCGCGTTGGCGAGCAGGGTGGTGACCGCCTGTTCCCGCGAGCTGCCGATGCCGAAGACGGAGTCGCTGACGATCGCGTCGCCCGGCAGCAGCGTGTCGACGAAATGGGGCCGGTAGGCCTCGAACAGGTGCGGGGCGAGCAACTGCGGATCGGTGTGCATGTGCTTGTAGCGGGCCGGGATGATGTCATCGGTGGAGACGACGCCACTGATCCTGCGTACCCGGTGGCTGGAGACGACGCTCATGGGATCTCCTTCACTGTGGGGATCGCGCCCAGCAACGCGGTCGCGGCCGCCACGGCGGGAGAGGACAGGTAGATGTTGGCCTCGGCGTTGCCCATCCTCCCCCGGAAGTTGCGGTTCATCGTCGAGAGGACGTTGTCACCACGGGCCGGGAGCGGCCCCTGGGTTCCGACGCAGGTTCCGCAGCCGGGCGGGGTGACCACTGCGCCCGCATCGATCAGGGTGTCGATGTATCCGGCGTGCATCGCCTCCCGGTAGACGCCCATCGATCCGGGCGTTATCACGAACTGGGTGCGGGTACTGACCTGGTGGCCCTTGACCGTGGCCGCCGCCTGGGCGATGTCCTCCAGTCGGCTGTTGGTGCAGCTGCCGAGGAAGACGTAGTCGATGGGCGTCCCGGCCGCTTCGTCCAGCTGCGCCGTGTGGGCGGGCAGGTGAGGGAGTGAGACGACCGGCTGCAGGCCGCCGATGTCGAACTCCACGGTGCGCAGTCCGGTCGCCGTACCGGCCGGGACGGTGCCCTGCTCGTCCGGTACGAAGACACATTTGGCACCGAGCTCGACGCCCAGGCTGGCCAGGCTGGCTGAGGCGTCGCTGGTCAGGGCCCGGGCCCAGGGGCCCTCGAACTCCACCGAGCAGTAGAGGAACGGCTCCTGGCCCATCCTGTTCAACAGGGTGAGCAGCACGTCCCGCGGCTGCGTGGCCCGCTCGGGCGTCCCGGTGAACCGCACCACCACGGACTCCGGTACCCGGAGCCAGGTGCTGCCGGTGACCATGGCCGCGGTGATGTCGGAGGCGCCCATGCCCAGGCCCAGCGAGCCGAAGGCGCCGCCCACGCAGGTGTGCGAGTCGGAGCCCAGCACCAGGGTGCCCGGGGCGAACCAGCCGAGTTCGGCCGCGATCACATGGCTGATCCCCTGTCCGCGCCGGCGTACGTCCACGCCGATCTCCGCGGCGAAGGCCTCCGCCTCCTTCATCCGGTCAGCCATGTCGACGTCGGCGACCAGCACCGAGTGGTCGAAGACGAAGCTCACCCGCTCCGGGGCGAAGACCGTCGTGTAGCCATGCCGCTGGTACAGCTTGGCAATGGTCGGGGCATTGCCGTCCTGGACGTAGACGCGGTCGGGTCGCACGGTGACGAGGCGGCCCGGGGAGACCGGGCCCTCCTCCCCGACCAGGTGGGACGCGATGATCTGCTCGGCCAGCGGAATCCCGGCCGTCAGCGCCGGCGGTGCGGCCTGCGTCGGCTCCTGTGTCACTTCTTCGTCACTTCCTGAGTGGTCCGGGCCTCAGCCGGCCGTGGCCCTGAACTTGGCGGCCAGCTCGCGCAGCCGCTCCGGCGGGACGGCGCCGGAGCAGGCGATGGCCTCGGCCCGGACCTCCGTCAGCAGGGCGTCCAGCGCGGCGTCGTCCAGCCCTTCGGCGTACTCGCCGAGCGAGCTGACGATCACACCGCGGCCGGAGTGCTTGCCCACCAGTAGCTGGCGCTCACCGCCGACCAGCTCCGGCGCGAAGGGCTCGAAGGTGGAGGTGTCGCGGAGCATGCCGGTGGTGTGGATGCCCGACTCGTGGGCGAAGACATTGGTGCCGACGATCGGCTGCCAGGGAGAAGACGGCACGGCACACGCCTCGGAGACCAGCCGGGACAGCGCGGTCAGCTTGGCGGTGTCGATGCCCAGGTCCACGTCGTACCACTGGCGCAGGCTCATCACGACCTGGGCGATGTCGGCCATGCCGGCCCGCTCGCCGATGCCGTTGACCGTCACGTGGAAGTAGCGCACACCTGCCTCGATGGCTGCCAGGGTGTTGGCCACCGCGAGGCCGAAGTCGTTGTGGCAGTGGGCCTGCAGATCGATGTCGGAGACCTCGGCCACGGAACGGACCCGGTCGGCGTAGCCCTTGGGCGAGAGGATGCCGATGGTGTCCGACAGCCGCAGACGGTCCGCCCCGGCCTCGGCGACGGCGACGGCGTACTCCTGGAGGAACTGCGGCTCGGTACGGCCGATGTCTTCGGCACTGATGCTGACGAAGCAGCCTTGGTCCTTGGCCAGCTTCACCATGTCCCGGGCGGTGGAGAGCAGCCACGAGCGGTCCCGCCGGACCGAGTTCTTCAGGTGGTTGTCAGAGGTGGGAAGACCTATGTGGATGGCCTTGAAGCCCAGGTCGATGCTGCGCTGGATGTCGCTGCGGACACCGCGGTTCCAGCCGATCAAGGTGACTTCGTCACGGCGCTCCAGCATCTGCTTGAGGGCCACGACCTCCTCGCCGCCCATGGCCGGGATGCCTGGCTCGATCCACTTGACGCCGGCGTCGATCATGGCGTTGAAGATTTCCAGCTTCTTCTTGGCCGACAGCGCCACTCCCGGCGTCTGCTCGCCGTCGCGCAGGGTGGTGTCCTCGATGATCAGGTCGTTGCGCATGCCGATGGTTACCTTCCAGAATCGGTGACGATGGAGGGCCGTTCACCCGTGCCGGGTGGTGCGGTGCTGGTTCTCGGGGCGGCGCAGGCCCAGCTTCTGGCGCAGGGTGCCGTCCCGGTAACCGGTCTTGAAGACGCCCTTGCGCTGCAGGCGAGGGAGGATGTGCTCGGAGAAGTCCGCCAGCCCCAGGGGCAGCAGCGGAGGCATGATGTTGAAGCCGTCGACGGCTCCGCTCTCGAACCAGCGCACCATGTCGTCGGCCACCTCGTCGTAGCTGCCGACCAGGGTGAGGTGCCCACGCGAGGTGGTCATCCGCTCGTAGAGCTGACGGACGTTCAGGCCGCTGTCGTAGGCGAGTCGTTCGATGAGTGCCCGGCGGCTTGTGTTGGCGTTGCTCGGAGGCAGGCGAGGCAGCGGACCCTCGATGTCACAGCCGGTCAGGTCGTAGCCGCCGACCAGGTCGGAAAGCATGCTCAGACCGAATTCGGGGCGGATCAGCGACTGCAGCTCCTCGACCTTCTCCCGGGCCTCGGCGTGGGTCCGCCCCGCGTACGTGGTCAGGCCCGGCAGGACGATGAGGCCCGGATTGAGCCGCGGATGGCGTGCCGCCCGCAGGTCCAGGTCCTTGGCGAAGGCCACCGCCGACTCGAGGTCGGACTGAGCGGTGAAGACCAACTCGGCGGTGCGGGCCGCGAGTTCCCGGCCGGTGTCCGAGGAGCCTGCCTGGACGATGACCGGGTGGCCCTGCGGCGGCCTGGGCACGTTGAGCTCCGCGTCGAGGGAGAAGAACTCGCCGCGGTGGTGCAGTGCGTGCCGCTTGGTGACGTCGTAGTAGATGCCGCTGGACTTGTCGGCCGGGAAGGCGTCGTCCTCCCAGGTGTCCCACAGCGCGCGGACGATGTCCACGAACTCCTCGGCGCGCCGGTAGCGGTCGGCGTGCTCGGGGTGCGCGGGCAGGCCGAGGTTGCCGGCGGCAGCCAGCTTGGAGGTTGTCACCAGGTTCCAGGCAGCTCGTCCGCCCGAGATGATGTCGAGACTGGCATACTCACGAGCTACGTTGTACGGCTCCTTGTACGTCGTCGACGAGGTCACCACCAGCCCGATGTGCTCGCTGGCCATGGCCAGCGCGCTCATCAGGGTGATTGGCTCGAAGGAGGTCACCCGGCCGCCGAAGCCCGCCTGGTCGTCGTTGAAGACGGCTGGGGCATCGGAGAGGAACATGACGTCGAAGAGGTGCTGCTCGGCGAGCCGGGTCAGCGCCGCGTAGTGGTCGATGTTCCGGGTGGCCGTGGTATCGGTGCTGGGGTGCCGCCATGAGGCGGCGTGGTGGCCGGTGCCGTACGAGACGTAGGCACCCATCACCATCTGTTCCCTGCGCTGTGCAGGCATGGGTGGCTCCTGTCGGCGTCGCCGCGTTGCAGGTCTCTGGCGGGCCGCTAGACGCGCGGAGCGCGCACGATCGGACGCTTGTCATCCGGCATCGTCAGCAGTTTGGAGGTGGCGATGCAGAGTTCCTCGGCCTCCAGGGCCCGACTGTTGTCGAGGATCCGGTGGCTGACCTCCTCCATCGCCTGCGTGGCGGCGCGGAGCATGTGGTTGGCGTAGATGATCAGGTTGAACCCGGCCGCGTGCAGCTCTTCCTCAGTCACGGTGGGGTAAGCCGTGGGGATGGCTATCAGCGGGGTCTTCGGGTGACGAGCCCGCAGCTCGCGGGCCAGGTCGAGGACCATGGTCTCGTCGGCGTCCCGGCTGTGGATCACCAGGCCGTCCGCGCCGGCTGCGACGTAGGCCGCCGCGCGGTCGAGGATCTCCTGCCGAGGCAGGCCGGTGATCAGCCCTTCGAGCCGGGCGATGATCATGAAGTGGCTGGTCAGCTGGGACGCCTTGCCGCGGCGGATCTTGTCGCAGAAGTCGTCGACCGGGGCCATGGTGTGGAGGTTCTCGCCGTCCAGCAGCGAGTTGCGCTTGTCGCCGCTCTTGTCCTCGATCACCACGGCGGAGACGCCGTGGCGCTCCATCGCACGCACCGCGTGCTCGAAGTGGTCGGTCTTGCCGCCGGTATCCCCGTCCATGACCAACGGCAGGCTGGTGACAGCGAAGATTTGGTCTATCCATGACAATCTGAGATGCAGGTCGAGCAACTCGGTGTCCGGAAGCCCGCGCAGCGCCGAGTCGGTCAGAGAGCTCGACCAGAACCCGTGGAAGGCTCGCTGCTCCGCACCCTTGCCGCGCGCATGCTCGGCGACGATGGCGGAGAGCGGGCTGTGCACCTCGAAGATGCGCACCACCCCGTCTTCGGCGAGTGTCTCCCGAAGGGTGGCCAGGCGGGTCTCGTTACCGACAGTAGCAGTGCTCACTGTTCCCCATTCGCGCGAAGTCGTGCTGGTAATGCCCTCCGGGCCTGGCGTGATCTCACCGTATAGAGAAGTCGAAAAGAATCAAGAGTTGACATGGAGTGAACTATGTGGCTACAGCAGGGAGTTGGGCCATGTCGGGGCAGCGGATGGCCGCTGCCGCCGAGGTCCCGCCCCCTCGCCCGTCACCGTCACGCGCATGCTGTGCGCACACGACGAACGGGCCGCCGCGGCCTCCGCGCCGTGGACGGCCCGTCAGGTGTTCGAGATCGTCCTGTGGCGGGTTTCCGGCGTATCCGGCCCCTGCCCCATTGGGGCCCGACCCTGGGCCCGTGGGCCCACGCCCGGGCAGGCGGGTCTCATTACGCTCGTATGTGACCGATCGTGAGCACACCGACCGCGGCGCCCGTCATGGGCGTCCGTCCGGCGCGCCCATACGCACGTTGATCTGCACCCTCCACCTGTATCCGTTCCCTGGGGTGATGTATCGATGAGTAACGGTTTCTTCTACTCGTACCACCTCGGCTGGAGCCGCCCGGACGCCGAGTCGCTCTTCGGTGATCTCGACGCTGCGGGGCTGCGGCTCAGCCACCCCGTCACGCGGCGGGTCACGCTCCTGTGCCCCGAACCCGATCCGCGGGGCACTCTCTCGTGGGTGACCAGGGAACAGCTCGTCCTCCTGGCCGGCCTGCAACGGATCGACACGGTCGACTTCCTGCTGTGGACGAACAGCGGAACCGACGTCCCGGCGCGCGTCCGGCGGATGAGGGACGGAGTCGTCGCGCTCGAATTCGGATTCGGGCGGCTGACGCGGGACGAGCAGGAGATGGCCGCGCGGGCGATCAGGGAGGCGATAGGGCGGGCATCCGTGCTGTGCATCGGCTTCGTCGTCGACCGCGAGGGCGCTTCCGCGGCGACCGACTGGAGCGATGTCGTCATCAACGGCACGACGTTCTTCGACAGTTGGCCGGACACGCTCGCCGTGCGCCATGAAATCGCCGCGACACAGCCCCAGTTGTCCGGAGTGGCGTCGTACGACCAGTCGCCGTGGATGCTGTTCGGGAGCGAGATCCCCAGCCGTTAGCCACCGGCACAGTGTGCTGGAGGGGCGCCGGCAGGTCAGAGCCACCCGCGCAGCGCCATGAACCCCAGCAGCAGCCCCACCGCGAACACCCCCGGCACCACGGCGAACACCACGGGCATCACCACCGGCCCCCACGCCCCCGGCCCCGCCACCGTGGCGTGCTTCGCCGGGTCCGCCGGGTCGTAACTGACCCGGACCGGCGCCCCGACCGCGAAGCCGAACGGGCCCGGGGCATGGTCGGTGAACTCGATCTCGCGGCCGTCGCGGGTACGGAACGCGAAGACGTACTCGGTGACGTAACTCCGCTCCGTGCCCGGCCCCCGGTCCACCGTCCGGCGGTCCGCGCACCGGCCCTCGGCGCGCTCGCCATGCCGGACCAGCCGCAGCACCCGGCTCAGCCGCAGCGCCGACCGGATGGCGAACGCGCCGAGGAGGAGGCCGAACAGGAGCAGGAACGTGGCCGTGCCACCGGGCAGGATCTGCATGAACGAGGGCCCCTGATCCGCTACTTGACCGTGATCGACTCGACGAACGCGTCGAGGTCCTGCCGGCTCAGCGAGCCCTTCACCGCATTGATCCGGACCAGGAACGGCACGTCCTTGGAGTCCATACCCGCCACCAGGACCCCGGTCATCCGGGTGCCTTGCGCCGGTGTCTGTTCCGTGCCGCTCGACGTGAACTCGTAATCGATCCTGCGTGCGCCGAGGGCACCGTCGTCGCCCGCGAGCTGCACCTGCGAGGTCTCCTTGCGGGTCGCCCCGAGCCCGATACCCGCGCCCGCTGCGGCCGCTGCCTCGTCGGCGTCGTCCACGCCCGAGGCGAAATCGAGCTGCACCGAGACCATGCCGGTGCGCAGCCCGCTCTCCTCCTTGAGCGCGACGGCGGCGTTGGCCTTGGCGCGGTCGGCCGCGGACTGCTCCTTGTAGCCCTTGTCCGCGGGGTAGCCGACGGAGAGGCTGCTGGTGTCGAGCCTGTCCCAGCCGTCCGGGAGCGCGGCGGCATCGTCGCCGCCGCAGCCGGTGAGCAGGGCGAGACCCATGACGGCGGCAGCAGCTGCGCCGATTGCCCGGGACATCTTCATCGTCGTCATCGCCTATCGCCTCGTCGTCGTGCGTGCTTGCCGCGCACCGTAGCTGTACCCCGGTATGTCGTGCGTGCTTGCCGCGCACCGGTAGCCGTACCCGGTGTACGGACTACTTCGCGCAGTAGCTGTACGGAAGGTACGAGCGCTTGTCGCCCTGCGGAGCCCCGAGGAACTGCGCGTCCGTCAGTGTCTCCTTCTTGTGCTCGTCCGAGAGGGAGAATCCCAGACTCATGCCGAGGGAGACCTCGAAGCCGAACTCCTGGGCGTCCGTCTCGCCGTTGTACTTCATGGTGCTCGACAGGCCGTCCTGGAACATCAGCTGGTCGAACGGGTCGGTTCCGGTGGGCTTCTGCTGCAGGGAGTGGTCGCCGAACAGGTACTCGAACGGGGCGGTGTTGTTGCCGGAGCCGTCCAGCCACTGCTCGGCCACGGCGCGCTTGTCCTCGGTGGCCTTGTCCGTGTCCTTGCCGAAGACGATCGAGTTCGTCCTGACCTCGATGCCGGTCCCGCCGGAGGAGTCGGTGCCGCTGACCTTGCCGCCGCGCTTGTCCTTGCCCTTCTCGCCGTTGTCGCCGCTGATGTCGCCCTTGTTCGATGTCGAGCCGTTCTCGACGGTCTGGGTCATGTCGATGCGGACGATCTTGCCGGTCTTCTGGTCGCGGGTGACGGTGACCGCCCCGGTCCGGCTGTCCTTCGCGGCGGCCGTGCCGCCGAGCGGGCCCACGGAACCGCTGACCTTGCCCTCCAGGTCGAGCTTGGCGGTGTACGTGTACGACTCGTTGCCGTTGACGTCGTCCTTGGTGATGGTCACCTCGGGGGAGAACTTGGCCTTGCCGCCGAGCTTGGCGCCGAGCTTTACCTCGTCGCCCGCGCTGATGGAGAGGCCGCCGTCCGCGTACGCGTTGAGGCCGATCGTCGAGTACGAGATCTTCTTGTCGCCGATCTTGTCCTCGACGTCCTTCTTCTTGTCGGCCCACTTCATCCCGGAGTACCAGCCGCCGCCATAGCCGCCGCTGTACTTGGTGGAGGCCTCCCACATCTTCATTTCCGCGATGTCGTCCCGCATCTTCTGGGCGTCCGCCTCGCTCTTGAAGACCCAGGTGTCACCGTTGGTGATCTTGATGCCGCCGCCGACGTCCACATCGGCCTTGCCCAGCTTGCCGAGCTTGACGCCGGGGGTGCTGGCGGTGACGCCGGCCGAAGCGGCGTCGGTGAACGTCATGTAGACCAGTTTGTCGTTCTCGTCGACCTTGCCGTCGTTGTTCACGTCCGTCCTGGCCTGGCTGACCTTCTGCTGGAAGCCGTACTCGTTGCCCCACTCGAACCAGCCGATCTTGACCTTGTCGCCGACGGTTTCGGAGATGCTGGAGACCTGGCACATCTTGGGCTCGTAGTCGGCGTCCGTCTTCGGCTTCGCGGTGGTGTCCCCGCCGCCGGTGGAGCAGCCGCCACTGCCGCCGCCCAGCGAGCCGATCGCACAGCGGATGCGTTCGCCGATCTGCCCGCCGACCCCCGCCATGGCCATCGCGCCGATCATCGTGACGACCAGGACGATCACCCCGAGGTACTCCGTGGCGGTGGCCCCGCCGTCCCGCCAGGAGTACGGGTGGTACGGCGCCGGGGCGGGCTCCTCGTCGCGGTCGTCCAGAAGCCGGTCGACGGCCAGCCCCGCGGCCGAACCGGTCACCAGCGTGACGACCGGCATCAACGTGCCCTCCAGGCCCACGAGATGCCAGGACACGGCGAATCCGTAGGCCAGCGCGGCCAGCGGGACACCCAGGGAGGCGAGCAGGGTCAGCGGCCGGGACTCGCGGCGTTCGTCGGGCAGGACGCGGGCCGAGGCCAGGACCGTGAGCACGGTCGTGATGACGTTCGGCACGTGCAGCAGGCCCAGGCGCCAGCCGAAGCTCGCCAGCCGCTCGTCGGTGGCGAGCATCTCGACGAGCCCGCGCGACACCAGATACCCGGCGGCGATGTAGACGAGGGCGCCGGCGGCCCAACTACGGGTCAGGGCGAAGAACACGCCACTGCCCGCGCCGGAACCACCCCCGCCGCCCGGTGGTATGCGGCCCGCGCTTCCGCTCTCCCAGCCCCCGCCAGCACTCACGTTTCTTCCTCTCCGACGCCTGCTCGACATGCCTGTGCCCGCAGTTACGCAATTCGGGTGTGGCGTGAGCGTACGGGTGTACGAGCCGGGTGACCTGGGCCCTTGGCCCCAAACCCGGGCCCAATGAGCGATGCCCTGCACCGCCCGCGGGGCGCGGGGGAGCAGGGCATCGGGGAAGGGACGCGGGGGGCCGGTCCGGGACGGTCAGTCCAGATCGTCCGCGAACGTTCCCGCGCGTTCGGCGACCTCCGGCTTCCGGGCCCGCAGCACGGCGAAGCCGACGAGGCCGACGACCAGCGCGCCCACGAACACGTACGGCAGCACATTCAGCGGCCAGGCCGGAGCCGGCCACAGGTTGCGGTAGAAGACGTAGATCATCGCGGCGGAGCCGATCAGACCCAGACCCCAGGTGATGAGGAGACCGCGGGCCCCGATCCGGCGTACGAACAGCGGCGCGGCCAGACACACCAGGGTGTAGCTGAGCATGTAGCCGAAGACGCCGACGGTGTCGATGTACGTCGTCGCGTTCAGCGGCGCGGTTCCGGCGCCGACGACGAACACCGCGGGGAGGGCGACGAACGGGGCGACGGCCCAGATGGCGGCGGAGGGGGTCCGGTGGCGGGGGTGGGCGACACCGAGCCGGGCCGGCATCACCCCTTCCTTCGCCATCCCGAAGAGCAGGCGGGCGGCGACGGTGATGCAGGCCATCACCACGGCCACGAACGAGGCGGCGAAACCGGCGTGCAGGAAGAACTTCAGGAAGCCGAGGCCGGACAGCTCCGCCAGTTCGTCCATCGGGTCGGAGCTCCTCGCCAGGGCGTCCGCCCCGCCGAACCCGGCGACCTGCGCGTACGTCGCGAACATATAGAGCACACCGGCCAGGACCGCACTGCCCATCACCGAACGGGGAATCGCCTTGTACGGGTCCGTGGCCTCGGCCCCGAGCGATGCGGCGCCCTCGAAACCGACGAAGCCGAGTACGCCCAGCACCACGGCGAACACGACACCGTCGAGGGTGGAGCCGCTGAGGCTCAACTGCTCGGTGTCGATGATGTTCCCGCTCTTGAAGAAGGCGGGGACCAGCACGACGACGATGAGGACGATCGACACGACCTCCAGCACGGAGGCGACGCGCGCCGCCGTCCGCACACTGGCGATCGTCAGCCGGATCGCGACGGCGGCCAGCAGCACATCGAGCAGGATCTGGCCGGGGATGCCGGTGAAGAGCCCGATGCCGACCTGGTCGAGTGCGCGCGCCGTGTAGTACCCGGCGCCCGCGAGCGAACCCGAACCGATGCACACCGCCCCGATGAGCAGGGCCCAGCCGGTCACGAACGAGCCGGGCGCCCCGAGCGAGAGCCGGGAGAAGGCGTACAGCGAACCGACCCCGGCCCGCCTGCGGGCGAAGACGCAGATGCAGTACGCGATCGCGAGGACGGCGGCCATGGCCAGGAAGAACGAGAACCAGGCGCCGTTGCCCGCGGACGCCGCCATGCTGGCGGGGGCGAACGCGATGACAGCGCTGGGGGCGACATTCGCGACGCTCTGCGCGCCGACCTCGAACGTGGAGACGGAGCGGTGGGCCAGCCCGTCGGCCGGCTTTCCGGGAGCGGCCTGCCTTCCGGCCGTGCTCATGCCCGGTCCGCCGTCATCAGCAGCTGACGCAGGGCGTGACCGGCGGCGAGGTCGGCCAGCGCGTCGCCCGCCTCGTCCAGCGGACGCCGTGCCGAGATCATCGATTCCACGTCGAGCTCACCCGACACCACGAGGTCCACCAGATCCGGAATGTCGCGGGCGGCGTCGACCGAGCCGTAGTTGGAACCGAGAATGCGCTGGTCGGCCTCGGCGAGCGCGAGCGGGTCGAAGCGCGCCGTGCGGCCGGTCGGCGGCAGACCGACGATGACGGCGGCGCCGCCCTGGCCGAGTGCCGCGATGGACTGCTCGGTGGTCTCGATCTTGCCGATGGCGTCGAACACGTAGTCCAGGCCCTCCGGGACCAGGGCCCGCAGCGCCTCGACGACATCGCCGTCCCGTGCGTCGATCGCGTCCGTCGCGCCGAGCCGACGGGCCAGCTCCAGTTTCTCGGGGACCACGTCGACGGCGACGATGCGGCCGGCCTTCGCGAGCCGGGCACCCTGCACGCAGGACAGGCCCACACCGCCGCAGCCGATAACAGCCACGGTGGCCCCGGCCTCGACCCCCGCCGTGTTGCGGACCGCGCCGACACCGGTGGCGATGGCGCAGCCGACGAGGGCGATCACATCGAGGGGCGCGTCCTTGCGTACCTTGATCGCGCCGGAGGCGGGAACCACGACGCGCTCGGCGAACGAGGAGACGCCCAGATAGTGGTGGGCCGGCTCGCCGTCGACGGAGAGCCGGCTGGTGCCGTCGTACAGCACCCCGCCGGGCGCCACGACCTCGGCGACCAGGCTGCACGCGGCCGGGCGCCCGGAGACACAGAAGCGGCAGGTGCCGCAGGACGGGACCCAGGACAGGACGACATGGTCGCCGGGTTCGAGACCGGTGACGCCCTCGCCGAGCGCGGTGACCACGCCCGAGCCCTCGTGTCCCATCACGACCGGGGTGGGGTGGTCCCACTCGCCGCGCAGGACATGCAGGTCGGAGTGGCAGACACCGGCCGCCGTGACGGCGACCTCGACCTCGCCGGGGCCGGGCGGGGCCAGGGTGACGTCGGTGACGGTCACCTCCTGCCCGGGGGAGCGGAAGACGACGCCGCGCACGGTGCGTGCGGTGCTCTCTTGGGAAGACGGGGAGCTCATCGGCTTACTCCTCGGTGGTGCGGGACGGGCAGGGGAGGGGAGGGCGGCACAGCGGTCCACCAGGACGCCTTGTTTAGCGTCATTAAACTTTCGTCAAAGTTTTACAGCACTAAACTCGATGGGTAAAGACCTTCCCGACCTGCATTTGTCCCCGGCCACTGACCGTGACCTCCTCGACAGGTAGCGTGTCCGCCATGCCCGAAGCCCCTGACAGCCCCATGTCCACGATCGGCCCGCGGCTGCGTGAGCTCCGCCGGGCACAGGGGCTGACGCTCGCTCAGATCGCTGAATCCGCAGGCGTGACCAAGGGATTCGTCAGCCTCGCCGAACGCGGCAAGACCTCGGTCTCCGTCCCGACCCTGATCCGTATCTGCGAGGCCCTGGGCACCGGCATCGCCGCTCTGTTCGACTATCCGGACCAGGGCGTCGTCAAGGGCGGCCTGGGCGCCAAGCTGGAGATGGGCGGGCACGGCATCGAGGAGTTCCTCCTCACCCCGGCCGAGGAGCGGCACGTCCAGGTCATGCGGACGATCCTGCGGCCCGGCGGCGGTTCGGGCGGCGCGTACAGCCTGGAGGCCGAGACCGTCTTCGCCTACCTGGTCAGGGGCACACTGCGGCTGAGCGTGGACGGCGAGCCCAGGCTCCTGGAGGCCGGGGACTCGACGACCTTCTCGGCCCGCGCCGCACACGCCTGGGACAACCCCGGTGAGGACGAGGCCGAGGTCCTCTGGTCGATCGCCCCCGCCCTGCCGCTCTCCCGCACCAAACTCCGCCCGTAGAGCCCGTCCGGCGCGCACGCCCCGGCCGGACGCCGCCGCCCGTCCGTGCGGTGGGGCGACCCGCCGCGGAGATAATCGTCAGCATGCCCGACCGTGATCCGGCCGCTCAGGCCATCGCTCCCGCACCGCAGCTCGCGCGGCAGCGCGCCCACCGAACGCAGCCGCGGCCTCCCGTCCGAGGCCGTTTCGCCGCGGCGCTCGCGGCGGCGGCACCGGCCCTCGGGGCGTACGCGGCCGTGCGCCTGATCGGTCTCGTCGTCCTCGCCGCCGCCGCGTCGAACGCCGACAAGAGCGCCCTCCACCTCCTCGGCGAGCGCTGGGACTCCGTCTGGTACCAGCGGATCGCCGAGAACGGCTACGGCTTCACCGCCACCCTCCCGAACGGCACCGTCCACCCCGACCTGGCCTTCTTCCCCTTGCTGCCCGCTCTGGAGCGCGGCGTCGCCGAGCTGACCCCGCTCTCCCTCGCGGGCGCCGGACTCCTGGTCGCCTGGGCCGCCGCACTCCTCGCCGCCTGGGGGATCTTCGCCGTCGGGGCGCATCTGTACGGCCGCCGGACCGGGGTGGTGCTGGCCGCGCTGTGGGGCGTGTACCCGACGGCGTTCGTCCAGTCGATGGCATACACCGAAACGCTGTTCACCGCGTTCGCCGCCTGGGCGCTGTACGCCGTACTGACCCGGCGCTGGATCGTGGCGGGCGCCCTGTGCGTCCTCGCCGGGCTGACCAGGCCCTCCGCCGCGGCGCTCATCGCCGCCCTCGCGATCACCGCCGCGGTCACGCTCGCAGGGGAGTACCGGGCCGGCCGGACGGACGGCATCGTGCGCCGCAACGCCCGGATGCTGATCGGTACCGCACTCGCGCCGCTGGGCTGGTTCGCGTACGTGGTGTTCGTCGCCGTACGGGAGGGCAGTCCGTCCGCGTACTTCGACGTCCAGGCACAGTGGGGCAACAGCATCGACGGAGGCGTGGCGCTCGCCTCGTTCATTCTCGGGCTGCCGCTGCCCGGCGCGCTCGGGCTGTGCGCGGCGCTGGCGGGCCTGGGGTGGGTGGTGTCCCTGTGCGTACGGCAGCGCCAGCCGCTCCCCGTACTCGCCTACTGCATCGCCGTCGTCGTCATCGCCCTGATCGGTTCGGGATACTTCGGGTCCAGGCCACGGCTGATGATGCCGGCCTTCCCGCTGCTCCTGCCGCCCGCCGTCGCGCTGCTGCGGCTGCGCACCACGGCCCGCACGGTGACGGTCGTCGCCGTGCTCGCGATGGCCTCGGCGGCCTACGGGGCGTGGACGCTGCTCGGCTCCGGCCCGCCGTAAGTGCGAATTCCGGCCGCCCGGCGCCCTCAGTCCCGGTCCTCCTGCGTCTGGACGATCCGCACCCGCGCCCCCGGCCGCAGCCCCCACTTCTCCATCGCCCCGGCCTCCGACTCGATCACATGACGGGCCCGCAGGCGGGGCAACCCGAGCCGGCCCGGCTTCATCGTGCGGACGGCGAGCACGTTGAACTTCCGGTCCACATAAGCCACATCGATGGTGAACCGCATCCGGAAGGTGTGCACACTCCCGCACGGGGTGATCAGCAGGGCGCCGTCGATCCCGTCCTGACCGAGCAGCCCGCGGCTCCTGGCCCGGTACGTGGCCGCGATCCGCAGCGGTATCTCCGGCTCCTGCCCTCCCTGCGGATCGGTGACCGTCAACGTCCCATTCCCATTGCGCCATTGAGCCATGGCCCAGACGGTAGCGCCCGGTGAAGGCCGCTGGGTCCGAAACGTTCCGCAGTGGGCCCCAGGACCCATGACCCCGTACCCGGGGCACGTCTAGGGTCGGCTCCGTGTACGCCATGCTGACAGTGCTCGCCGCACTCTGGGGCGCAGCGGCCGGACTGCTGGTCCCGCGCGCCGCCTACCGGTTCTCCGTCGAACCGGAGGACGACTGGCGGGACACCTGCCCGGCGGGCCACGCCCTGACCGGGGCCGCCCGCGGCTGGCTCGGCTCCACCCGATGCGCCGGGTGCGCGGCGGCGGTGCCGGTACGCGTCCCCGCGGGCGACGAGCCGGGAGGCCGGAGCGAGGCCGGTGAAGCCACCGCCCGGCCCGCGGCGCGGTACGCCCCCGGCGTCCTCGCCCCTGTCGTCACCGCCCTCGCCTGCGCCGCCCTCGCAGCGGCCACCGGTCTGCGCCCCGAACTCGCGGTGTGGCTGCTGCTGGCTCCCGTGGGCGTACTCCTCGCGACGATCGACCGCCGCGTCCACCGCCTGCCGGACCGGCTGACCCTGCCCGCCGCCGCGGCGGGCGTCGTGCTCCTGGGCGTCGTGGCGCTGCTCCCGGAGCACGGCGGATCCTGGCTGTCCGCCCTGCTCGGCGGAGCGGCCCTGGGCGCCTTCTACTGCCTGCTCTTCCTCATCAACCCAGGCGGAATGGGCTTCGGAGACGTCAAGCTCGCCCTGTCGCTGGGTGTGGCCCTCGGCTGGTACGGCTGGGCCGTGGTGTTCGCCGGAGGGTTCGCCGGGTTCCTGCTCGGTGCGGTGTACGGGTTCGGGCTGATGGTCCTGAAACGGGCCGGGCGCAAGACCGGCATCCCGTTCGGCCCGTTCATGATCACGGGTGCGTTGCTGGGCATACTGCTCGGCGGCCTGTCCGCCTGACCGGCCCCCGCCAGGAGAACGGGGCCCGCCCGACGACCACCCGAGAAACGGGCCCGCCCGGCCGTCGCCCGTATTGAGGTCGCGCGGGCCACCGCCCCGCTGACACCCTGTCCGTATGTCCGCAACACCCGCCGAAGCGGCAGAACACGCACGATTCGACGCCCTCGTCGAGGAGGCCGCCACCGTCTCCGTCGACGGCTGGGACTTCTCCTGGCTCGACGGCCGGGCCACCGAACAGCGCCCGTCCTGGGGCTATGCCCGCGCCATGGCGGACCGGATGGCACGGGCGAGGGCCGCGCTCGACATCCAGACCGGCGGAGGCGAGGTCCTCGCCTCCGTACCGAAGCTCCCGCGGCTCACCGTCGCCACCGAGTCCTGGCCGCCGAACATCGCCCGCGCCACCGCCCTTCTGCACCCGCTCGGCGCGGCCGTGGTCGCCGATGCGGACGAACCGCCGCTGCCGTTCGGCGACCACGCCTTCGACCTGGTCGTCAGCCGGCATCCGGTGACCACCTGGTGGGCGGAGATCGCGCGGGTGCTCACCCCCAGGGGCACGTACTTCTCGCAACAGGTCGGCCCGGCCAGTGTGTTCGAACTCGTCGAGTACTTCCTCGGCCCGCAGCCGCCCGAGACGCGCGGCGCCCGCGACCCGGAGCGGGCCCGGTCCGAAGCCGAGGCGGCCGGGCTCGACGTCGTCGATCTGCGGATGGAGACGCTGCGCACCGAGTTCTTCGACATCGGCGCCGTCGTCTACTTCCTGCGGAAGGTGATCTGGATGGTGCCGGGCTTCACCGTCGAGGAGTACCGGCCGCGACTGGCCGAACTGCACCACCGGATCGAGACCGAGGGGCCGTTCGTCGCCCACACCACCCGATTCCTGATCGAGGCCCGCAAACCGGAGTAGGCCGCGCCCCCTGCTTCCGCCCGAAGGGTGCGACCCTTGGCGGTGAGCGCACGGGAGGGAACCGGCCATGTGGGTGGGGAACGAAGACGAGGCACCGCGTGTTCCGGAGCAGGGCAGTGCCGACTGGCTCAGAGGCGCACGGATCGTCGGAGTGCTCGGCGTCTTCTACCGGCCGGAAGGGCGGATGGGGGAGCCGGAGGCGGTCGAATTCCTGCTGGCCGACGGCCAGTCGCTGCTCCTGACCTGTGCCTCCGACGGAACCCTGCATGTCGGCCCCGGCGCCTGGCCCCGGCTGCCCGGCTGGTGCGTACCGTCGGGACAGTGGGAGTTCGCCGCCGTGCCGAACCTGCCGCAGCCCCCCGACGGCGGCTGGACCGTCACCCGCACCGAGGAGCGCGGGAACGGGCGGGGCGAGGTGTACGAGGCCGTCATCCGCTGCGAGGGCGGACGCTTCGTGGTCGCCGGCGGCGACACCGTGGCCATCCGCTTCACCCGCGGCCACCGGGGCACCCCGGCGCCCGCGTGAGCGTTCGCCCGGCCCGGGGCACGGTCGGGTCGCGATTCGGGCCGTCATCATTCTCTGTCCGACCGGCTGCGTGAAGCCGGTCGGCGGCCACGGGGACGCCAACCGGAGAGCCGTGCTCGCACCGCAGTCCGATGAATCCGGAGAGTAATTGTGGAGTGGCGTGGCACGCAGCATCACTTACGAAGGGTTATGGTGGAACCCCCCCTCGGGCCGGTCCGTATCCCCCCCCACGGACCGGCCCGTTTTTTTGTGCCCAGGTTCTGTGCCCAGGCGCCCCGGCCCACATGAGGCCGCAGCACCGGCCACGCACCCGCCGCAGCACCGGCCACGCACCCGGCCCCCGTACCGGTACGCATCCGTCCCCCGTCCCGGCCACGCACCCGGCCCCGTCCCGGCTACGCATCCGTCCCCCGTCCCGGCCACGCACCCGGCCCCCGTACCGGTACGCATCCGTCCCCCGTACGGGCCGCGCGCCGGCCCCCGTTCCGGCTCCGCGCGGTCGGCCCTCCCCCGTCGGCCCCGTCAGCCCCGTCCGGCCCAGATGTTGGTGCCCGCGGTGTCCACGGCGAAGTCGTCGATCTCCTTCAACTCCTCGGCGGACAGCGGCGGTCCGGCGAACGCCGCGACGTTCTCCTCCAGCTGCTTCACGCTCGAAGCGCCGATCAGCGCAGAGGTCATACGGCTGTCCCGCAGCACCCAGTTCAGCGCCAGCTGGGCGAGCGACTGACCGCGCCGCCGGGCGATGTCGTTCAGCCCGTTCAGCCGGCGGAGCACCTCGTCGGAGAGCAGGCCCGGGTCCAGGGACTTGCCCTGGGTGGCGCGCGAACCCTCCGGGATGCCCGTCAGGTACTTGTTCGTGAGCAGGCCCTGCGCGAGCGGCACGAAGGAGATGCAGCCCATGCCGGCCGTCTCCAGGGTGTCGAGCAGACCGTCGTCCTCGATCCAGCGGTTGATCATCGAGTAGGACGGCTGATGGATCAGGGCCGGCACACCCATCTCCTTGAGCAGCCGGGCCGCCTCCGCGGTCTGCTCCGCGTTGTAGGAGGACACGCCCACGTACAGCGCCTTGCCCCGCTGCACGGCGGAGGCCAGCGCCCCCATCGTCTCCTCCAGCGGAGTGTCCGGATCGAAGCGGTGGGAGTAGAAGATGTCGACGTAATCGAGCCCCATCCGCTTCAGCGACGCGTCCAGCGACGACAGCAGGTATTTGCGGGAGCCCCATTCGCCGTAGGGGCCGGGGTGCATGTCGTAACCGGCCTTGGTGGAGATGATCAGCTCGTCCCGGTAAGGGGCGAAGTCCTGCCGGAACATCTTGCCGAAATTGAGCTCGGCGGAGCCGGGCGGCGGCCCGTAATTGTTGGCCAGATCGAAGTGGGTCACCCCGAGATCGAAGGCGCGGCGCAGGATCGCCCGCTGGGAGTCCAGCGTGCGGTCGTCGCCGAAGTTGTGCCAGAGGCCGAGGGAGACGGACGGGAGCTTGAGACCGCTGCGGCCGGTGCGGCGGTACTCCATGGAGTCGTAGCGCGAACCGGCGGCCCGGTAGGAGAGAGAAGAATCAGTCACGTTTCTCTCCCTATCACGGACTTGTGACAGGCCGGGTTGGGCCGGTGTGCCGCCTGCGCAGTAATGTGGCGGCCTCGGGGACCGCCACGGCACGGTGGGGCGATGGACCCTGCGGAACGGGTGCGACGACCCCCAGGGGGGCGGCCCCGGCCCCCGGGCCATGGGGCGGGTGCGCCCGCACAGAACCGAGAGGTGAACTCAGTGAACTTGCGCGACCTGGTGTACGGGCTCTACGCGCGCCGGGTGGAGGCCCGCCTCGACCTCACCCAGGTGCCCAAGCACATCGGTGTCATCCTCGACGGCAACCGGCGCTGGGCGAAGGCGTCCGGCGGCACGGCCGCGCAGGGGCACCAGGCAGGCGCGGACAAGATCCAGGAGCTGCTCGGCTGGTGCAGGGAGACCGATGTGGAGGTCGTCACACTCTGGCTGCTCTCCACGGACAACTTCGACCGGCCCGAGTCCGAGCTGACGCCGCTTCTCGGCATCATCGAGAACACCGTGAGCGACCTCGCGGCGGACGGGCGCTGGCGCGTCCACCACGTCGGCACGCTCGATCTGCTGCCCGCCCGCACGCAGACCGTCCTCAAGGAGGCCGAGCAGGCCACGGCCGAAGTCGACGGGATACTGGTCAACGTCGCCGTCGGCTACGGCGGCCGTCAGGAGATCGCCGACGCGGTCCGCTCGCTGCTGCTGGACCACTCCGACAAGGGGACGTCCTTCGAGGAGCTCGCGGAGATCGTCTCCACCGACCTGATCTCCGAGCACCTCTACACCCGGGGTCAGCCCGACCCGGACCTCGTCATCCGTACCAGCGGTGAGCAGCGGCTGTCCGGCTTCATGCTCTGGCAGAGCGCGCACTCCGAGTACTACTTCTGCGAGGTCTTCTGGCCGGCCTTCCGCCGCGTCGACTTCCTTCGCGCCCTGCGCGACTACGCGGCCCGCCACCGCCGCTACGGCGGCTGACACCGCCGCCGGGCCCCCGGGGCACCCGTCCCCCGTCGGGGCACCGCTCCCGTCGGCACCGGTTCCGTCCTCAAACGCCGGACGGGCTTGAGTGGTGCCACTCACCGGCGCTGTCCAGTCCGTCCGGCGTTTGAGGACGGAACCGTGCGGGCCGTGTGCCCGAACCCATGTACCCGGGCCACAACTCCCAGCTCAACCGCCCGCCCAGGGCGGCATGGCTTTGCGTGTTCGAGGGAATACCCCTGACAGGTCGACGTCCGGTCACCAACCAGGCGGACGTCGTGTCCAAGTGAGCGGCATGGAGTCCGCTCGCCCGGGAGGCCCTTTGCACACGAAGGACCGTACATACAGTGCGTCCGACGCGGAGGGCCGGCGCTCGGCCCGTGCATCGGGGCCGCAGCCCGGTCCGTCCTCTCCCATTGGGATGCTCCGCGACGCCGTCGCACCCCAACCTCGTCCGAGGGGGTACGTCCTTCCGTGGTGACCAGCACGAAGCGCCGCATGCTCGACAGGCGCACCTATGTTCTCGACACCAGCGTCCTGCTGGCCGATCCGAACGCCATGGCCCGGTTCGACGAGCACGAAGTCGTGCTCCCGATCGTCGTGGTCACGGAACTGGAGGCCAAACGGCACCACCCGGAGCTGGGGTACTTCGCCCGCCAGGCCCTGCGCCTGCTGGACGACTTCCGCACCCGGTACGGCCGGCTGGACGCCCCGATCCCACTCGGGGATCTGGGCGGGACCCTGCGCGTCGAACTCAACCATTCCGACCCCGGCGTACTGCCCGCCGGCTACCGGTTGGGGGACAACGACTCACGGATCCTCGCGGTCGCGCGCAACCTCCAGGCCGAGGGGTACGACGTCACGGTCGTCTCCAAGGACCTGCCGCTGCGCATCAAGGCGTCCTCGGTCGGCCTCCTCGCCGAGGAGTACCGCGCCGAACTCGCCATCACCGACTCCGGCTGGACGGGGATGTCGGAACTGCCCCTCGCCGCGGAGCAGGTGGACCTGCTCTACGGAGAGGAGACGCTGTACGTACCCGAGGCCGCCGAACTGCCCGTGCACACCGGACTGGTCCTGCGGTCCGAGCGCGGCAAGGCGCTCGGCCGGGTCACCGCCGACGGCAGTGTGCGCCTGGTGCGCGGTGACCGGGAGGTCTTCGGCATCCACGGCCGCAGCGCAGAACAGCGGATCGCGCTCGATCTCCTCCTCGACCAGGACGTCGGCATCGTGTCGCTGGGCGGCCGGGCCGGCACCGGCAAGTCGGCGCTGGCGCTCTGCGCCGGTCTCGAAGCCGTTCTGGAGCGCAGGCAGCACCAGAAGGTGATGGTCTTCCGCCCGCTGTACGCGGTCGGCGGACAGGAGCTGGGCTATCTCCCCGGCACCGAGGCCGAGAAGATGAGCCCCTGGGCGCAGGCCGTCTTCGACACGCTGTCGGCCGTCGCCGGCCGCGAGGTGATCGAGGAGGTGCTGGGGCGCGGCATGCTGGAGATCCTGCCGCTCACCCACATCCGGGGCCGCTCGCTCCACGACGCCTTCGTGATCGTCGACGAGGCGCAGTCCCTCGAACGGAACGTCCTGCTGACCGTGTTGTCCCGGATCGGGGCAAATTCCCGAGTGGTGCTCACGCATGACGTGGCCCAGCGGGACAACCTCCGGGTCGGCCGGTACGACGGAGTCGTCGCCGTGGTCGAGAAGCTGAAGGGCCATCCGCTCTTCGCGCACGTCACGCTCACCCGCTCCGAGCGTTCGCAGATCGCCGCACTGGTGACCGAAATGCTGGAGGACGGCCACATCTGATACGGGATACGACAGTTGGTGCCGCCCGATGAGCGCAGCAGCTTAGCCGGGCGGCACCGTGCTGCGGTGGCAATTCCGTAAATCACTTGCTCCGAACGAGGTGTGACCTTTCACACGCAACGGAGAATTGCTTCCCGGCGTGCCGTTCCGGCAGAGTCTTGCTTCCGTCAGGCCCCGCATACGGCACACCCGCACCTCCAGAGGTGCCACGCACCACACAACTCAACAACCGCCGTCCGTATGCCGCCCGCGAGCACCACGCGGCACTCCCTCCGGGGAGTCGCCCACCGGGTCCGTGCCTCCCGTGACCCAAGCAGTAGGGAGGCCAGCGCCAGGGGCACGATTGCGTCCGCGAGGTCACCTAAGCGGGCGATGCTGGAAGGACACCGTGTGAGCCGGATCTCGGTCCGGGGGTTCGCCGTGGCGTCAGCCACCGCGGTCACCACCGTCGGCGCCGTCGTAGGCGTTGCCTCGGGCAGCACTCCCGCTGTCGACGACAACAACTTCGAGGCGGCCGCAGCCGACACGACGCTTCTCGCCGACATCCCTGCGGGCCAGCAGGCCCAGGTGCAGACCGCCTCGCTGACGCAGCAGGCCGACGCCCAGGCGTCCGCGGCCGACGCGGCGGCGAAGAAGTCCGTAGAGGAAGCGGCGCGCATCCAGGCCGCCAAGGACGCCAAGTCGAAGAAGCAGGCGGCCGAGGCCAAGCTGGAGAAGGAGCGTCAGGACAAGAAGGACGCGGCCGAGCGCGCCAGCCGCTCCGAGATCCGCAGCGCCTCCACGTTCGCCCAGCAGAGCTCGTACACCGTGGCCCAGGTCCAGGCGATCGCGCGGCAGATCGTTCCCGCCGACCAGTTCCAGTGCTTCAGCAACATCGTGAACGTCGAGTCGAGCTGGAACTACCGGGCGAGCAACCCGTCCTCCGGCGCATACGGCCTCGTGCAGGCGCTGCCCGGTTCGAAGATGGTGTCCGCCGGCGCGGACTGGCAGACCAACCCGGCCACCCAGATCAAGTGGGGCCTCAGCTACATGAACGGCGCCAAGTACCACAGCCCGTGCGGTGCCTGGGCCTTCTGGCAGGCCAACCACTGGTACTAGGCCAACCACTGGTACGAGAACGAGCCGAGATCCCGGTCTCGACTTCGCGAAGCCCCTCACCGTCCTGCGGTGAGGGGCTTCGCGCGTGTACGGTCGGTCCGGACCGCTCGGTGGGGGAGCGGTGGGGAGAGATGACGGGGGAAAAGGAACGATCATGTCGAATCTACCGGGGTGGCTCGGCCGTCTGGGCGCCGAACTGACCGACCTGGGCGAGCGGCTGGAGCGGCGCAGGGCCGAAGCCGAGGAAGGCGAGGCCGAGCCCATCGAGCCGCCGGTGCCCGCCCCTGTACCCGCGACAGCCGCCGCCGTACCGGACGAGGCGGCCCGGCCCGAGGCCGCCGGCGGTGACCGTGTCCCGCCGCCGCCCGCGTACGCCCCCTCCGTGGCCGCCCGGCCCGATCCGGTCGCGGCGATCCCCTGGGGCATGCGGGTCGCGGCCGAGGCCGGCTGGCGGCTGCTCGTCCTGGCGGGCACCCTCTGGGTGTTGATGCGGGTCATCAGCGCCGTACAGCTGGTCGTTCTGGCCTTCGTCGCCGCGCTGCTCATCACCGCGATGCTGCAGCCGACCGTCGCCCGGCTGAAGCGGTACGGTCTGCCGCGCGGACTGGCCACCGCGGTCACCGCGATCCTGGGCTTCGTCATCATCGGGCTGGTCGGCTGGTTCGTGGTCTGGCAGGTCATGGACAACATCGACACCCTCTCCGACAAGGTGCGGACGGGTATCGACGATCTGAAGAACTGGCTGCTCGACAGCCCCTTCCATGTCACCGAGCAGCAGATCAACGACGTCGCCAAGAACCTCAGCGACACCATCGGTACCAACACCGAACAGATAACCTCCGCCGGACTGCAGGGCGTCACCGTGATGGCGGAGGTCCTCACCGGGATGCTGCTGGCGATGTTCTCGACGCTCTTCCTGCTGTACGACGGGAAGCGCATCTGGCACTGGGTGCTGAAACTGGTGCCCGCGCAGGCCCGGCCGGGTGTCGCGGGTGCCGGGCCGCGGGCCTGGCGGACGCTGACCGCCTATGTGCGGGGCACGGTCGTCGTGGCGCTGATCGACGCGATCTTCATCGGGCTCGGGATCTGGTTCCTGAAGGTGCCGATGGCGGTGCCGCTCGCCGTCTTCATCTTCCTCTTCGCCTTCATCCCGCTCGTCGGCGCGGTGATCTCCGGGGCGCTCGCGGTGGTCGTCGCGCTCGTCACCGAGGGTGTGTTCACCGCGCTGATGGTGCTGGTCGTGGTACTCGCCGTGCAGCAGATCGAGGGGCATGTGCTGCAGCCGTTCATCCTGGGACGCGCGGTACGGGTGCATCCGCTCGCCGTCGTCCTCTCGGTCGCCGCGGGCGGCATGATCGCGGGCATCGGCGGAGCGGTCGTCGCGGTGCCGCTGGTGGCGGTCACCAACACGGTGGTCGGTTATCTGCGCGCGTACGGGCAGGAGGAAGTCCTGCGGCACACTCCGCCCCCACGTGGGGCGTCCGCGCTGGATGTCGCTCCGACGCCCGCGCCGGGCTCGCCGCCCGAGAACATCGACTACGGCGACGACGAGGACAGTGGCGACAAGACCGCCGAGTGAACAGAAGAAGGGCCCCGGGGACGGTCGGTCGTCCTCGGGGCCCTTCTCGTACAGAGGGTACTGCTGGTCCTACTCGGCGAGCACGGCCTCGGCTTCGAGGGTCACGCCGACCGCCTGGATCACCGAAGCGATTTTGACGGCTTCCTGAATGATCTCACGGTCCACGCCCGCCTCGCGCAGCACCTGCTCGTGGGAGTCCAGGCACTGGCCGCAGCCGTTGATCGCGGAGACCGCGAGCGACCACAGCTCGAAGTCGGTCTTCTCCACGCCGGGGTTGCCGATGACATTCATCCGCAGGCCCGCACGGAGCGTCCCGTACTCGGGGTCCGACAGCAGGTGCCGGGTCCGGTAGAAGACGTTGTTCATCGCCATGATGGCGGCGGCCGACTTCGCGGCGGTGTACGCCTGGGCGGAGAGATTGGCCTTCGCCTCCGGCTCCAGCTCGCGCAGCACCTTCGGCGAGCGCGAGGCGATCGCGCAGGCGAGGACGGTGCCCCACAGCTGCTGCTGCGGGAGGTCGCTGTTCCCGATGACCGAACCGAGGTTCAGCTTCAGGTCCTTGGCGAAGTCCGGAACGGCGGCCTTCAGTTCGTCGAGTGCCATGTCGCTGTCAGCTCACTCGCCCGAGAGGAGCGCGACCGGGTCGAGGGTGTTCTCGCCCTTGGTCCAGTTGCACGGGCACAGCTCGTCGGTCTGCAGGGCGTCGAGGACCCGGAGGACCTCCTTGGGGTTACGGCCCACGGAACCGGCGGTCACCATCGTGAACTGGATCTCGTTGTTCTGGTCGACGATGAAGACGGCGCGCTGGGCGAAGCCGTCCTCGCCCTCGATGCCGAGGTCACGCATGAGCTCGTGCTTCGAGTCGGCCATCATCGGGAAGGGCAGGTCGGTCAGGTCCGGGTGGTCCTTGCGCCAGGCGTGGTGCACGAACTCGGAGTCACCGGAGAAGCCGAGGATCTGGGCGTCCCGGTCGGCGAACTCGTCGTTCAGCTTGCCGAAAGCGGCGATCTCGGTCGGGCACACGAAGGTGAAGTCCTTCGGCCACGCGAAGACGATCTTCCACTTGCCCTCGTAGGTCTTGTGGTTGATCTGCTCGAACTCCTTGCCGCTCTCCAGCGAAACACAAGCAGTCAGGTCGAACTCGGGGAACTTGTCACCGACAGTGAGCACGCGCTCTCCTTGCAGCGTAGGAATTCCCTTTTACGGGAGTTCCTGGGGGTTGGACGTTCTTCACTTTGACACAGAGCGCATTGATCGCGGAAATAGCTATACTTGGTCGTGATGATCGGAGGTGCCTATCAGTGGCGCAGAGTAATCAGGGTAGTCGGACCAAACAGCCCAGCCTGTCGCAGCTGCGTGCCTTCGTGGCCGTCGCCGAATATCTGCACTTCAGGGATGCGGCGGCAGCAATCGGGATGAGTCAGCCGGCACTCTCCGGAGCCGTTTCCGCGCTGGAGGAGGCACTGGGTGTCCAGCTCATCGAGCGTACGACGCGCAAGGTGCTGCTCTCGCCGGCCGGGGAACGGCTCGCGGTGCGGGCCAGGGTGGTGCTGGAGGCCGTCGGTGAACTGATGGAGGAGGCCGAGGCGGTCCGGGCGCCGTTCACCGGCGTGCTCCGGCTCGGCGTGATCCCGACCGTCGCGCCGTATCTGCTGCCGACCGTGCTGCGGCTCGTCCACGAGCGCTACCCGGAGCTCGACCTCCAGGTGCACGAGGAGCAGACCTCCTCGCTGCTGGAGGGGCTGGCCGCGGGAAGGCTGGACCTGCTCCTGCTCGCGGTGCCGCTCGGGGTGCCGGGGGTGAGCGAACTCCCGCTCTTCGACGAGGACTTCGTGCTCGTGATGGAACGGGACCACTGGCTGGGCGGGCGCACCGACATTCCGCGCGAGGCGCTGCGCGAGCTGCCGCTGCTGCTGCTCGACGAGGGCCACTGCCTGCGCGACCAGGCGCTCGACATTTGCCGGGAGGCGGGGCGTACGGAGGGCGCACCGGTCACCACGACCGCCGCCGGGCTCTCGACGCTGGTGCAGCTGGTGGCCGGCGGGCTCGGGGTGACGTTGCTGCCGCGTACCGCGGTGACGGTCGAGACCGCCCGCAACGACGCGCTGGTCACCGGGTACTTCGGGGAGCCCGCACCGTCGCGGCGGGTGGCGCTGGCGATGCGGGCGGGGGCGGCGCGGCGCGAGGAGTTCGAGGAGTTCGCGGCGGCGCTGCGGGAGGCGATGAGGGTGCTGCCGGTACGGGTGACGGGGAAGGCGTGAGGGTGCGGTCCCCCCGGGGGGACCGCACCCCTTGCGGCTACCGCGCCGTCACTCGGTGCGCAGGCCGTCCGGGCGCATCATGCGCCACAGGGGCGGCAGCGACAGCAGGGTGACGAGCAGGATCAGGGCCGCGCCCGCCCCCACCATCGGCAGGAACAGCCACCACTTGGTCACCTCCTTGGCGATCATCCAGATCATCGCCGCGCCCAGGCCGAGGCCGCCCGCGACCGCGACCACCAGGCCGATGACCACGGGCACGGCGGTCTGCCAGAGGACCGACCAGCCGAGCGTGGTCCGCCGGGTGCCGAAGGCGACCAGGACCGAGAGCAGGCGCTTGCGCTCGCGCAGCTGCTCCAGTTGCGAGACCAGCATGGCCACGGCGATCAGCAGCAGGGTCGCGGTCGCGCCGACCCGGAGGCCGGACTGCACGCTGGCGTACTGCCGGTCGCGGGCGACCGACGTCATGGTGACGATCCGCATCCCCCGGTCAAGCTCGGCCGCCGTGTTCCGTACGTACTCGGCGACGTCCTCGACGCTCTGGTCCACCTGGATCTGCGCGTTGGTCTGCGCGTGCAGCAGGGTCCTCGGGTCGATCGCACCGACGGTCGCCACGATGCCCCAGTGGTCCTTGCCCATCGGGTCGCTGCGGGCGACGACGGTCGGAGCGTCGGCGGGCAGGGTCCACAGCTTCGACTTCCCGCCGGTTTCCGACCCCGCCTGATAGTTGAGTTCGACCGGCTTGCCCTTGCGGGCCGTCTGGTCCACCCAGTCGGACATCTCCTTGTCGTTCGGGGGATGGACGACGAACACATCGCCCTCCTTGCAGGAGTCGACCCGGGCTATCTCGCGCACGGTGGCGCAGTCCCCGACGGTCAGCGAGGTGGTGGGCTGGACGTCGTCGCCCTTGTACTTGCCCGGCTTGACGACGTACGTCTCGACCATCCCGATCACTCCGGTCACGCCCTTGGTGGCGCGGAACTTCCTGATGGTCTCGGCGGCCGCGTCACCCGTGACGGTTTCGGAGTACGTGTAAAACTGGGCGCGCCTCGTGTCCTGCCCCGTCATCAGGGTGAACTCGTCGCCCACCGCGGCGAACAGCATCTGCAGCGCCACCGCACCGGCGACCGCGACCGTGATGCCGCTGACCGCGCGGGAGGCCGCCCCGCTGCTCAGCTGGAGCCTGCGGGTGGCCAGCTGCCAGGGCACCGGGCCGCCGCGCAGCCGGTTCACGCACGCCTCGACCAGCCAGGGCAGCAGCAGCGCGAGCCCGAACAGGACCAGTACGGCGCCACCCGCGATCGGATACGGATCGACCTCGGACTCCGGGCCGACCTTGCCGGTCAGCCCGAGCACCGCCAGTCCGGCGACCGGCACCAGCAGCCGCCACCAGAGCCGGCGCCCGCGGTCGCGGCCGTTGCGTACGACGCCGAGCGGTTCGATCACCACGGAACGCAGGGCGGCGAGCGTGACGAGCACCGCCGCCACCGGAACCGCGACGGCGATCAGCGCCGCCGGCCAGGGTGCGGGGACCAGGTCCGCCGGGAAGGCGCTGACGTCCCACACCTCGACGTAGGCCATGAGCTGACGCCCCGCCAGGAAGAAAACGAGGCCGAACAGCAGGCCGAGCACCGCTCCGAAGAGCGCCTCGCCGGCCGCGATCCGGCGGGTCGTCCGGATGTCCGCACCGACCAGACGCAGCGCGGCGAGCCGGCGGTCGCGGCGGTCGCCGCCGAACCGCACGGCCGTCGCGATGAAGATCGCGACCGGCGCCAGCAGCACGACGCAGATCATGATGACCAGAACGATGAGGATCGGCGACATGGGCTCGGGCGGGCCCGGGTCGCCGTAACCGGCGATCCGGTGACCGCCGTTGGCGGGGGTCAGGGTGTCGCTGCCCATGTAGAAGAGCAGCTCGCCCGGGGCGATCAGGCCCGCGTCGCCGATCGTGCCGGTGATCCGGTGCGACAGCCGCTCCCTGAGCAGGCTGCCTTCGGGGGAGGCCAGCAGTTCCTTCAGGGCGGGGGAGACCACCATCTCGTCCGCACCGGGGAAGCGTCCGACGCCCGGCGGGACGACCGGATGCGTACCGTCCGCACGCATCAGGTAGCCCCCGATGGTGCGGCCGCGGTATTCGGTCTCCGCGTTGATCCGCAGCACCGAGGTGTCCGACTTCTTGGCCGCGGTGTCGGGCGAATCGGATACCGCGGTCTCGGAGCGGGCCTGGTCGCGCGCGGAGCGCTGGTCGAGCATGTGCGGTACGGACGCGGCGACGAGCAGCAGTGTCACGCCGAGGCCGACACCGACGGCGGTCAGCAGCGTGCGGATCCAGCCCTCGCGCCCGCCGGAGGAGGCGAACCGGACGCCCAGGGCGAGGTCGCGCAGCAGGGCGGTGAAGCCGGTGGGTCCGGTGGGGCGGGGCGCTGCCTGGGCCGGGGCGTTCTTGTGGTCGAGCAGCGTCATAGCGCGTGCTCCAGGTCACGGGCCCGGCCGTCGCGCACGGTGACGTCGCGGTCGGAGTACGCGGCGACCCGGGCCTCGTGGGTCACCAGGACCACGGCGACATGGGTGGACCTGGCCGCCTCGGTGAGCAGTTCCATGACCCGCTCACCGTTGAGGGAGTCCAGGGCGCCGGTCGGCTCGTCGGCGAAGATCACCTTCGGGGAGGCGGCCAGCGCACGGGCCACCGCGACCCGCTGGCCCTGGCCGCCGGAGACCTCGCCGGGGCGTTTGGCGGCGACGTTGTCGACCTCCAGCCGCTCCAGCCAGTGGCGGGCGGTGGCTTCGGCGGCCTTGCGCTTCGTGCCGCTCAGCCGGAGCGGCAGGGCGACGTTCTCCACGCACGTCAGCTCAGGGACGAGCTGGCCGAACTGGAAGACGAAGCCGAACTCGGTGCGGCGCAGGGCGCTGCGTTCGGCGTCGGACATTGCGGAGAGCTCGCGGCCCGCGTAGGTGATCGTGCCCCTGTCGGGGGTGACGATTCCGGCGAGGCAGTGCAGCAGGGTCGACTTGCCGGAGCCGGACGGACCCATCACGGCGACGACCTCGCCGGGGTGGATGGAGAGCGAGGCGCCGTCGAGCGCGGGCGTCGCCCCGTACGACTTGTACAGGCTGTCGGCGACGAGGAGGGAGCCGGCGGGGGTCATGCGCGCACCTCCGCGGCGAGCCGGTCCAGCCGGGCGGCGGTCAGTTCCAGCCAGCGCAGATCGGCTTCGAGGTGGAAGAGCGCGTGGTCGCAGATCAGCTGATCGGCGAGGTCGCCCTTGCGCTTGCGGGCGGTGAGGATGCGCATGAGACGCAGGTGCTCGGCGCGCTGGGTGTCCAGCAGGGCCTCGGCGCTGCGGCCGGTGAGCAGGGCGAGGACGACCTTCGTGTAGAGCGTCGACTGGAGGTACGGCTCGGGCTTCTCCGGCTGCGCGAGCCAGGTGCCGACATCGGTGATGCCCGCCTCGGTGATGGCGTACCGCTTGCGTTCGGGGCCGCCCCCGCTCTCGACGCCATCGACCTCGACGAGGCCGTTCTTGAGGAGCCGGGACATCGTCGAGTAGACCTGCCCGTAGTGCAGGGGGCGGTCGTGGCCGAACCTCTCGTCGAAGGCGCGCTTGAGGTCGTAGCCGTGGCAGGGGCCGGACTCCAGGAGCCCGAGCAAGGTGTGGCCGATAGACATGCACAGCACTGTACATGGTGTGTATACATCGCGTGTATACCGGCGGCCCCGGAGCCGGGCTCCGGAGCCCGATCCCGGACCCGATCCCCGGACCCCCGGTCCTCAATCCTCGGAAGGGCCCGGTCCGTCCTTCGGGGGGCGTCCCCGGCGCGGGATCGGGCGGGCCGCGCCCGGCAGGCGGCCCGCCTCCGCCAGCGCCCTGCGCAGCAGGAACTCGATCTGGGCGTTCGCGCTGCGCAGCTCGTCGGCGGCCCAGCGGGCCAGTGCGTCGTGCACCGCGGGGTCCAGCCGCAGCAGCATCTGCTTGCGCTGCGGCGACGGCCTGCGCCCGGGGGTCTCTTCCGTCACTGGTCTTCCGTCACTGGTAGAGACTGCCCGTATTGAGGACCGGCTGCGCCGCGCGGTCGCCGCACAGCACCACCATCAGATTGCTGACCATGGCCGCCTTCCGCTCCGAGTCCAGCTCGACGATGTCCTGCTCGGCGATCCGGGTCAGCGCCATCTCGACCATGCCGACCGCGCCCTCGACGATCTGCTGCCGGGCCGCGACCACCGCGCCGGCCTGCTGGCGCTGGAGCATCGCGGAGGCGATCTCGGGCGCGTACGCGAGATGACTGAAGCGCGATTCGATGATCCGCACACCGGCGGCCTGCACCCGGGCGGTGAGTTCCACGGCCAGCTTCTCGGTGATCTCCTCCGCGTTGCCGCGCAGTGAGAGGCCGCCCTCCTCGTGGGCGTCGTACGGGTACTCGATCGCGATGTGCCGGACGGCCGCCTCGGTCTGGGTGGCGACGAACTCCAGGAAGTCGTCGACCTCGAAGAGCGCCTGCGCGGTGTCCTCGACCTTCCAGACGACGATCGCGGCGAGCTCGATCGGGTTGCCGTAGGCGTCATTGACCTTCAGGACCGCGGTCTCGTGGTTGCGGACCCGGGTGGAGATCTTCCGGCTGCTGGTGAGCGGATTGATCCAGCGCAGCCCGTCGGTACGGATCGTGCCGACGTACCGGCCGAAGAGCTGTATCACCCGTGCCTCGCCCGGTGCGACCATCTTCACACCCGTCATGCAGAAGAACGAGGCGATGGTGAGCAGGATCCCGAAGATGCAGACCGGGACACCCACCCCGTTGTTCCCGTTCGAGCCGACGACGCCGCCGACGATGGCCAGACCGATGCCGGCGATCACCCCGATCACGGTCAGCAGCAGGCCGACGCCGCCGGGGATGCTGTGCGCCGTCACCTCTCTCACCTGCGGTTCGGGCATCTGTGGTGCGTCGGGTGCGAGGTCGGCGGTCAGGGTGGACGCGGTGTACGGATTGCCTTGGTCGGGCATGGAATCCCCCGTTTCGAAAGGCCGGCCGTAGCCGGCGGAGACTACTCGGTGCTAGCAATGTGATTACACATTACCGGGATTCGCAACCCTGAGCGCCTCTCATGAGTCGGTTCCCTAGAGAACGGGTGCTGATTGTCACGTCCGGAAAAGACCGCATCGCTTGCATTTTGTCCTTGCCGACGGTGTTAGCTGGCTGGGCTGAGCTGATCTGGTCGAGCAGAGAATCGGGAGCAACACAGAGATGGGTCGAGCGGATGCGCGACGAGCCCAGCGGCATGAGTCGCGGCGGGCTGCGAAGAGCGGCGGCATACGCAGACTCTTCACCTGGCGGAAGATGCTGGGCACGTTCTTCGGGTTCTGCCTGCTGATCATGGGCGCCTTCGTGGCGCTGTACATGTACGTGGACATACCCAAGGCCAACGCCCTGGCCGAGCGGCAGAGCAACGTCTACCAGTACAGCGACGGCACCGTGCTGGCCCGGACCGGTGACGGGGTCAACCGTCAGATCGTGGACCTGGCCGAGGTCCCCAAGGACGTGCAGCACACCTTCGTCGCCGCCGAGAACAAGTCCTTCTACAAGGACAAGGGCGTCGATCTGAAGGGCACCGCGCGTGGCCTCCTCAACACCCTCAGCGGCAAGGGCAAGCAGGGTGGCTCGACCATCACCCAGCAGTACGTGAAGAACTACTACCTGACGCAGGACCCGACGATCAGCCGGAAGCTCAGGGAACTGGTGATCTCCCTCAAGGTCGACCAGAGGACGAGCAAGGACGACATCCTCGCCGGATACATCAACACCGCCTACTACGGGCGCGGCGCGAGCGGGATCCAGGCCGCCGCACAGGCCTACTACGGGGTCGATGCCAAGGACCTCAACGTCTCGCAGGGCGCCTATCTCGCCGCGACGCTCCAGGCCCCCAGCCAGTACGACTGGGCGACCGCGACAGCGACCGGCAAGAGGCTCGTCAAGGAGCGCTGGGGTTACACGCTCGACAACATGGTCGAGATGCACTGGCTCGACAAGGCCGAGCGCGACACCCTGAAGTTCCCCGTCCCGGGCAAGCCCAAGCCCGCCCCCGGCATGGAGGGCCAGACCGGATACCTCGTCGATGCGGCCAACAAGGAGCTGAACGAGCAGGGCGTCACCCCTGAGATGCGGCTGGCCGGCGGCTGGACCTTCACCCTCAACATCGACAAGAAGCGGCAGAAGGCGCTGGAGGAGGCGGTCGACCGCCAACTGGAGTCCAAGCTCGACCGCAAGAACAACAAGGTCGACGCGACCGTCCAGGCGGGTGCCACCTCCGTCGACCCGAAGACCGGTGCCGTCGTCGCCCTCTACGGCGGCGTGGACTACGTCAAGCACTACGTCTCCAATGCCACCCGCCGGGACTACCAGCCCGCCTCCACCTTCAAGCCGCTGGTGTTCGCCTCCGCGCTGGAGAACGAGTCGAAGACCCAGGACGGCGATCTGATCGGCGTCAACACCCGCTACGACGGCACCAGCAGGCGGCCGGTCGTGGGCAGCGACACCCCGTACAACCCGCAGAACGAGGACAACCGGAGCTACGGCAACGTCACCGTGCAGACGGCGATGAACAAGTCGATCAACTCCGTCTTCGCGCAGATGGTGGTCGACGTCGGCCCCGCCAAGGTGAAGGAGACCGGGCTCGCCCTCGGGCTGCCGGACAAGAACTTCCCCGAGCGGCCCGCGATCACCCTCGGCACGATGAACGCCTCGACCTGGGACATGGCGGGGGCCTACGCCACGCTGGACAACCACGGCAAGAAGGTCACCCCCTTCATCGTGAAGTCCGCCAAGCACCGCGACCGCACGGTCGAGCCGGTCAAGGGCATCGGCAGCCAGGTGATCAGCCGGAAGTCCGCCGACACCGTCACCTCCGTCCTGACGGGGGTCGTGGACAGCGGCTCGGGCCAGGCGGCCAAGACCTCGGCGTACGAGGCCGCGGGCAAGACGGGCACCGCCGAGGAGAACAAGGCGGCCCTCTTCGCGGGCTACACCCCGGAGCTCACCACCGTCGTCGCGCTGTTCGGCGAGTCACCCAACAAGGGCGGCGCCCAGGTCAGCCTGACCGGTACCGCCAACTCCGGCCGCGCCAACGGTGGCGGCTTCCCGGCGCAGATCTGGGCGGACTACACCCTCGGCGCACTGGGCGGCGGCTCCACCGCGCGGTTCGATCTGCAGGACGTCGAGCACGGCGAGGTCACCGTACCGGCCAGCCCGTCGACGACCACCTCGCCGTCGCAGAGCCCCGCCCCGTCGTCGTCCCAGCCGTCGACCCCGCCGGTGCAGAGCCCGAGCGCCCCGCCCAGCGAGTCGGCCAGCCAGTCGCCCGAGCCGCCGCCGAGCCAGTCGCCGGACGTGCCGCTGCCGAGCGAGACCCCGATCCCGCCGGGCGACGGACTGAGCTCCGGATGGCCGGGCAACAACCAGGCCAACAACAACCCGGCCGGGCAGTGAACGTGTGAGGCAGTGAACGCGTGCGTCAGGGGCGGTGCCGGCCGGCACCGCCCCTGACGCGTGTGTTGCCGTACGACGGGGTCAGCCGCCGTTGACCTTCTGGGCGATCCGGTCGCCGAGGTCCTTGTCCACGTTGCGCCAGTACTGCAGCGCCCGCTTCAGGACCGGGGCGCTCACCCCGTCCAGCAGATGGCCGGAAATGTTCGACACCAGCCGATCGCGGGCCGCGTCGTCCAGGACCTTGCGCACCATCGTGCCCGCCTGGCCCCAGTCGTCGTCCTCGCGGTGCAGCTTGTACGCCTCGTGCACCATCTCGCCCGCCGTGGCCCAGCCCGCAGGGTCGCCGAAGCGCTCGGTGTCCGCCGCCGGACCGCCGTACGAGTTCGGTGCGTAGACCGCTCCCGTACGCGTCGGCTCGTACCGCATGGGGCCGTCCTTCGCGTACGAGTTCCGGCCGAACCGCGGACGGTTCGGGGGCAGCTGCGCGTAGTTCGGGCCGATCCGGTACCGGTGGGTGTCCGGGTACGAGAAAAGCCGGCCGAGCAGCATCTTGTCGGGCGACGGGCCGATGCCGGGCACCAGGTTCGACGGCTCGAACGACGCCTGCTCGATGTGGACGAAGAAGTCCTCCGGGTTCTCGTTGAGCGTCATCCGCCCGACTTCGATCTCCGGGTAGTCGCCGTGCGGCCACACCTTCGTGAGGTCGAACGGGTTGAACCGGTAGTCCGGGGCGTCCTCGAACGGCATGATCTGGACGTACAGCGTCCAGCTCGGGTGGTCACCGCGCTTGATCGACTCGAAGAGGTCGCGGCGGTGGACATCGCCGTCGATGCCCGCCACCTCGTCGGCCTCGGCCTGCGGGTAGAAGTCGATGCCCTGGTCGGTCTTGAAGCGGTACTTGACCCAGAACTTCTCGCCGCCGGCATTCACCCACATATAGGTGTGCGAGCTGTAGCCGTTCATGTTGCGGTACGTTTTCGGGATGCCCCGGTCGCCCATGAGCCACGTCACCATGTGCGCGGACTCGGGGGAGAGCGTCCAGAAGTCCCACTGCATGTCGTGGTCGCGCATCGCGCTGTCCGGGCGGCGCTTCTGCGAACGGATGAAGTCCTGGAACTTCATCGGGTCGCGCACGAAGAAGATCGGCGTGTTGTTGCCGACCATGTCGTAGTTGCCGTGCTCCGTGTAGAACTTCAGAGCGAACCCACGGGGGTCGCGCCAGGTGTCGGGGGAGCCCTGTTCGCCGGCGACCGTGGAGAAGCGGGCGAGCATGGCGGTCTGCTTGCCCGGTTGGAAGAGGTCGGCCTTGGTGAACTGGCTGACGTCGTTGGTCACCTTGAAGAAGCCGTAGGCGCCGGAGCCCTTGGCGTGGACCACGCGCTCGGGGACCCGTTCACGGTTGAACTGGGCCATCTTCTCGATGAGGTAGTGGTCCTGGAGCAGGATCGGTCCGTCGGATCCGACGGTGAGCGAGTGTTCGTCGCTCTCCACCGGGTTACCGGCGTTGTTCGTGGTGTAGGGGGTGTTCTTGGTCTTCATTTCCTCAGGCACGAGCGTCCTCCCGTCGGTGGGGGTTTCGGTCAGGTCGTCTCGTTCACGACTGAAGTCAACTCCGCCGACAGGAGGTCGGCAACATTTGGCTACCGTCCGTGCAGGGCTCCTGCCCGTGCCCGGTCCGGCCCCTTCTCCCCGCCTCTTCTACTGGCCCCGGACCGGCATCTCGAACCAGACGACCTTGCCCGTGGACAGCCGCGTGGCCCCCCACCGCCGGGCCAGCCGGTTCACGAGGAACAGGCCGCGGCCACCCTCGTCCATGTCCCGGGCCCGGCGCTGCCGGGGCAGCTGCGGGGCGTCGTCGCCGACCTCGCAGCGCAGGATGTCGGTACGCAGCAGCCGCAGCGTCACCGGCCGCTCCGCGTAGCGCACGGCGTTGGTCACCACCTCGCTGACCAGCAGCTCCACTGAGTCGGAGAGATCGTCGAGCCCCCAGCGGCTCAGCGCCCGGCGGGCCAGCCTGCGGGCCCGCCCCGGAGCGGTTTCCTCCGGTTCCAGGTGCCAGTACGCGACATCACTCGGCGCGATCCCGTCGAACCGGGCGGCGAGCAGCGCGATGTCGTCGTCCCGGTCACCGGGGCCGAGCATGTCCAGGACGTCGTCGCACAGCGCCTCCAGCGGCGGCGAGTGGTCCGGGCCCGTCAGCCGGGCGGTGGCGGCGAGCCGTTCGCGCAGCATCTCGATCCCGGTCCAGACGTCCCGCAGCCGGGACTCCACCAGACCGTCGGTGTACAGCAGCAGCGTGGCGCCCGCGGGCGCGTCCAGCTCGACGGCCTCGAAGTCCACCCCGCCGACGCCGATCGGGGCGCCGGGCGGCACCCGCAGCACCTCCGCGCGACCGCCCAGGTGGAGCAGGACGGGCGGCGGATGCCCGGCGTTGGCGATGGTGATGCGGTGTGCGACGGGGTCGTAGACCGCGTAGAGGCACGTCGCCATGCGGTCGCTGCCGAGCCGCTGCGCCTGCTCGTCGAGGTGGTGCAGCACCTCCTGCGGCGGCAGGTCGAGCCCGGCGAGGGTCTGCGCGGTGGTGCGCAGCTGGCCCATGATCGCTGCCGACGTCATGGAGTGGCCCATGACGTCCCCGACGACCAGGGCGACCCTGCTCCCGGGCAGCGGGATCGCGTCGTACCAGTCGCCGCCGACCCGGGCCGTCTCGGCGGCCGGGAGATAGCGGGAGGCGAGCCGGACGCCGGTCGGCTGCGGCAGCGAGTCGGGCAGCATGGTGCGCTGGAGCTCGTCGGCGATGTACGCCTCGCGGCCGTACAGCATGGCCTTGTCGATGCCGAGCGCGGTGTGCGTCGCCAACTGGGCGGCGACCAGCAGGTCATTGGCCTCGAAGGGCGGCCGTTCGGTCCCGCGCAGGAAGACGGCGGCGCCGATCACCCGCTGCCGGCCGCGCAGCGGAGCGAGGATCGCACGGTGTCCGGTGGGTACGGCCCGGCCGGCGCCGAGCAGTTCGGGCAGCGCGGCGCGGGCTGCCGCGGAGTCCCCGAAGACCGGCCGCACCCCGCGCAGCACCTCGGTGAGCGCGCCGCCCGAGCGGACCTCGCACAGCTCGGCCGCGGGCGGCAGATCGCCGTGCGGATCGATGGCGGGCAGCCGCAGGCGTTCGATCTCGGACGAGGTCCCTGCCTCCTCCTCGTTCAGCCGCAGCCGGTCGGACCGGCGCAGCCGCAGCACGAAAGGGGAGACCGGCCGCTCGTCGCCGACCGGGAGCGGGTCGCGGAGGTAGACCAGTATGGCGTCGGAGAACGTCGGCACGCTGGCCCGGCACAGGCCGAGCACGATCTCGTCCAGGTCTATGCCGCGGGCGATCCGCCGGGTGGCCGCCCCCACGAAACGCAGCCGGTCGCCCTCGCGACGGGCCGGTGCCTGGGGGTCGAGCCCTGCGGGGCCGGGGTTCGCGGCGGGAGCCGCCGAAGCCGCCGGAGGCGCAGAAGCCGCGGGCGCAGCGGAAGCCGCGACTGCCGCCGGATTCGCTCCGGCGCCCGGCGCCGTGGCGGGGCCGGGAATCGCGGCGGTGGCAGGAGAAGCGGCCGACGCGGCATCCTGCTGCCGCGGCCGGGTGCGTTCCTGCGACCGGGCGGCGAGAGGCTGCCGGCCTTCGTGGGAGGTGGGATGCTCCGTCACGCGTGGGGTTCCGTCCGTCCGGGCCGGTTGTATGAGGCAATCACCTCGTGGGGCGCTACTGTGCCCCGACGGGAGCAGCGATAACAACGGCTGTCACCGGATGTCCCCGAAAGAGGGGCCGAAACCGGATGCCCGCAGGGTGATTCGCCGACAACGTTTCCGATGATGGGGCAGGCGACAGTGAACACGTCTCCACCCCCTCGTAGTGGCTCATACGATTCATACGACTGATGTGGCTCATACAGCTCATGCAGTGCGTGTTGCTCGTGCGATGACTTACGGTCAGGTCCGGTGCCCCGCCCGCAGGTTGGATTGGCACGCCCCTCCGGAGCACGATCCTACGTTTGCCCCCCTGGGGTGCATCAAGGGTCTCACGAGGCCATGGGGGAGGGGGTACGGTCCCAGTCATCCGGGAGCGCCGGAACGCGCCACTGCGGATCGGGCCGCCAGTTCTCCCAGCCGTCCCGGAACGGCGCGCCCCAGTCCCGGATGACCTCGACGGCCGCGCGGCCCGCCTCCCGCACCCGTTGAGCGGTCCGCGGGGCCAGCAGACCGACCCGCTGCGCCTGGGCGAACTCGTCCTCGTCGCGCCAGACCCAGCTGTGGTCCGGGTAGACGGAGATGTCGAGAAAGTGATCCTCGGAGTCGACGCCGCCCGCCCAGCGGGTGCGGGGTTCCTCCAGGTTCACGTACCAGCTGCGGAATCTCCAGCCGGGATCCCAGAACAGCCACACCGACCAGGGATCACCGGGACGGGCGAGCTTCAGCACGCCGTTGCCGAGCCAGGCCGAGCGGGCGGTGGTGCGCGGGGCGGTGTAGCGGGTGGCGAGCGGCTCGTCGTGCACCTCGGTGCCGTCGGCCAGTACCGGCTTCACGCACTCGGTGCCGGGCGCGACCCACACGGCGAGCAACTCGTCGGTGTCCTGCACGACGGTGACGGGCCGGCAGATGTGGACCGGGCACGGGGCGGGGCCCGGCGCGGCTTCCCCGGGCAGCGGGCCGTTGCCGCGATAACGCCACAGGATCTGCTCGCCCGGAGCCCAGTGCCCGACGCGCTCGATGTACTCCGTACCTGCCATGGGCAGATCTTAGAGATGCCGCGGCCCCTTCGCTGCGATGCGTGTCACGGGCGGGTCATGCGCAAGACGTCCAGCGCCTCGTCGAGCTGCTTCACGGTGAGGTCGCCGCGCTCGACATATCCCGAGTCCAGCACCACTTCGCGGATCGTCCGGCGTTCCGCGAGGGACCTCTTGGCGACCTTCGCCGCCTCCTCGTACCCGATGTACTTGTTCAGCGGGGTGACGACGGACGGTGAGGACTCGGCGTACTCCCTGGCCCGCTCCACGTTCGCGGTGATCCCGTCGATCGTGCGGTCCGCGAGCAGCCGGGAGGCATGGGTCAGCAGCCGTACCGACTCCAGGAGATTCTTCGCGATGACCGGAAGCATCACATTCAGTTCGAAGTTGCCCGCCGCGCCCGCGACGGCGACCGTCTGGTCGTTGCCCATCACCTGGGCCGCGACCATCAGGACGGCCTCGGGAATGACCGGATTCACCTTCCCCGGCATGATCGACGAGCCCGGCTGGAGATCGGGCAGGCTGATCTCGGCCAGACCGGTGCGGGGTCCGGACGCCATCCAGCGCAGATCGTTGGAGATCTTGGTGAGCGAGACGGCGAGGGTACGGAGCTGGCCGGACGTCTCGACGAGCCCGTCCCGCGCGCCCTGTGCCTCGAAGTGGTCCCTGGCCTCGGTGAGCGGCAGCCCGGTGACGCGGGCGACCTCGGCGATGACGGCGGCGGAGAAGCGGGGCGGGGTGTTGATGCCGGTACCGACGGCCGTACCGCCCAGCGGTAGTTCGGCGAGGCGCGGGAGGGAGACGCGCAGCCGCTCGATGCCGTACCGGATCTGCGCCGCGTAGCCGCCGAACTCCTGGCCCAGGGTCACGGGCGTGGCGTCCATCAGGTGCGTACGGCCCGCCTTCACGACCGTCGCGAACTCGGCGGACTTGCGCTCCAGCGCGGCGGCCAGATGGTCCAGCGCCGGGATCAGCTCGCCGGTGACGGCGGCGGTCGCGGCGATGTGGATGGACGACGGGAAGACGTCGTTGGACGACTGCGAGGCGTTGACGTGGTCGTTCGGGTGGACCTCGCGGCCCAGGCGCTCGGTGGCGAGGGTGGCCACGACCTCGTTGGTGTTCATGTTGGACGAGGTGCCGGATCCGGTCTGGAAGATGTCGATCGGGAACTGCGCGTCCCAGCGCCCTTCGGCGACCTCCTCGGCGGCCTCCTGGATGGCCAGGGCGATGTCCGGGTCGAGCACGTTCAGCTCGGCGTTCACTTTGGCCGCGGCCGCCTTGATCCGGGCCAGGGCCTCGATGTGGGCCCGCTCCAGGCGCTGCCCGGAGATCGGGAAATTCTCCACCGCGCGCTGCGTCTGGGCCCGCCACTTGGCGTCCACGGGCACCCTCACCTCGCCCATCGAGTCGTGCTCGACGCGGAAATACGTAACTCCTGTGGGGTACTGCGGACCGAACTGTGACTCGTCCATGGGGTGCAACCTCCTGAAAAAGTTGAGCACTTGTCTTGTTCTGTCTATTCCCAAGTCGCCTACCGACCAGTAAATACCGGGGGTAACCACAAACCCGGGGAGATTGAATGAGGCGCACGAAGCACAGACTCCGCTGTACGGTCGCGGCCGCCGCGGCCATGGCGGCGGCACTCGGCGGTATGGCCGCCGCCGCGGGACCGGCCGGCGCGGCGGACCGGTCCGCTACCACCACTACCGCATCCACCCCCCTGTCGCCCGAGCTGGAGACCATCCGCGCCGCCGAAGCCACCCGGCTGTACGGCGACCCGGCCGAGCGCCCGCTCGCCGACCGCAAGACGGGACTGATCTCGCTCGGCGACAGCGAGATCTCCGGCGAGGGCGTCGGCACGTACGAGGCGGGCACCAACGGCCCCGACAACTGGTGCCACCGCTCGCCCGACTCCGCCATCCACCGCACCGGAATCCCGGCCGACGTCACGTACAACGTCTCCTGCTCCGGCGCGTATACCGGCAACATCGTGATCGGCGGATCGAAGCAGTACGCCGACGAACTCGTGCAGAGCGACAACCTCGCCATCAAGGCCCGCAACACCCGCATCAAGATGATCGTGCTGGTCGCGGGCGCCAATGACGACCTCCAGTTCGGCCCGGTCATGACGGACTGCGTCACGCGCTGGGTGCTCTCCCAGGGCACCTGCCAGCCGAAGTACGAGGGCGGCTGGCAGGCGCGCGTCGACGGACTCGTCCCCAAGGTCGAGAAGACGGTGCGCGATCTGAGGACCGTCATGTCCGACGCCGGCTACGGCAACGGCGACTACAAGCTCGTCGTCATGGGCTACCCGAGCCCGATCGGCCCGGACTTCTACGACAACCCGAACTTCCCCGGCAAGCTTCCCGGCGGCTGCGCCGGATACGACTCCGACGCCGCCTGGGGCCGTAACGTCGCGGTGCCCGCCTTCGAACGCGGCATGCGCAAGGCCGCCGCCGACACCGGGGCCGTCTACCTCGACAACTCCCGGCTCTTCCACGGTCACGAGGTCTGCAGCGACGACACCTGGGCCCGCGGCCTCTACATCGACCTGTCGAACTTCCCGCCGGACTCCAACTCCGTCCGGCAGTCCTTCCACCCGAACGCGCGCGGCCACGCCGCCTTCGCCTCCTGCCTCACCCAGATCTACAACTCCTCCCTGCGCGAGGCGGGCTGCGCCGACCCGGCCAGCACCGGACAGCCGGTGCTCCAGGCCACGGCATGGGACGACGCCTTCAAGCCCCTGAAGAACGAGGCCACGGGCACCTGCGTGGACGTTCCCGCCTCGGTGACCCGCAACAACACACAGATCGGCGGCTGGGACTGCCACGGCGGCCGCAACCAGGGCTGGTGGTACGACTCCGGCACGAAGACCATCCGTACGGAACTGAGTCACGACCGGTGCCTGGACGTGCCGGGCGCGGACTACAAGGCGGGCGCCACGCTCATCCTGTGGAACTGCTCGGGTGCGGCCAACCAGCAGTTCGTCAAGCAGTCGGGCACGATACGCCCGGCGGCCTCGACCGGACTGTGTCTGACGCTCGCGGCGGCCAAGGACCCGCTCAAGCTGCAGAACTGCGACGGCGGCGCGAACCAGCGATTCGCGTAACTGCGTCATACGGAACGGGGCGGGGCGGCCCGGGCGTTCGTGACCCGGGCCGCCCCGCCCCGCACTCCCGGCCGTACTTCAGCCGGACGTCACGAACGCGCCCAGGACGGCGGCCAGGTGGCCGGGGTCCGCGGCCCCGCACAGCTCGCGCGCGGAGTGCATGGACAGCCCCGGCACCCCCACGTCGACCGTCGGCACACCCAGCCGGGCCGCGGTGAGCGGGCCGATCGAGGTGCCGCACGGCATCGCGTTGTTGGAGACGAACGGCTGCCACGGCGCCGCCGCCCGCTCGCACGCGGCCGCGAACACCGCCATGCCGGTGCTGTCGGTGGCGTACCGCTGGTTGACGTTGACCTTGACCGTGGCGCCGTCGTTGGGCAGCGGGTGGTGGCCCGGGTCGTGCCGTTCCGCGTAGTTGGGGTGGACCGCGTGCGCCATGTCGGCGGAGACGCAGAAGGAACCGGACAGGGCACGGGACCAGTCCTCGGGGCTGCCGCCGCGCGCGGTGACCGAGCGGCCGAGGACCCGTTCCAGCAGCGGGCTCTGCGCACCGGTGTGCGAACCGCTGCCGACCTCCTCGTGGTCGAAGGCCGCCAGGACGGGGACGTACGAGGGCTCCTGCGCCGCGGTCGCCGCACCCGCCAGAGCCGTGACGCCGGCGTGCACCGACACCAGATTGTCCAGCCGCGCGGACACCACGAACTCCCGGTCCGCGCCGAGATACCCGGGCGGCTGGATGTCATGGAGCATCAGGTCCCAGCCGAGGACATCCGCCCTCTCCACCTCCGCGGCCTCCGCGACCCGGCGCAGCAACGCGCCCTCCTCGGGCGCCCCGAGCGCCCACAGTGGGGCGAGATGGCGCTGCCGGTCGAGGGCGAGCCCCTCATTGACCGTGCGGTCCAGGTGGATGGCCAACTGGGGCACCCGCAACAGCGGTTCGTCGATCTGGACCAGCCGGGACCCGACGCCGCCGCCGGGGCCGCGCAGCGCCAGCCGCCCGGAGATGCCGAGATCGCGGTCGAGCCAGGTGTTCAGCGGCACGCCGCCGTAGACCTCCACGGCGACCTGCCGCCAGCCCGCGGACCCGGTGTCGGGGGTGGGCTTGACCCGTAGATTCGGGGAGTCGGTGTGGGTGCCGACGATCCGGAACGGGGTGTGGGCCGGGGCGCCCTCGGGGACGTACCAGGCGATCAGGGCGCCGTCGCGGGCGACGAAGCTGCCGCCGGTCGTGCCCGTCCAGTCGGCCGTGCCGTGCAGTTCACGGAAGCCGGCCTTCTCCAGGCGCTGGGCGGCGCTCGCCACCGCGTGGTACGGGGAAGGGCTGGCCCTGATGAACGACAGCAGGTCGTCGGCGTGGCTGCGGTGGGGAAGCGGCGTCATACGGCGTCCGCCTTTCCGGTGTTCGACGGTAAGAGTGAGGGTGGATCAGTGGGGGGTGGCGGCTGATTCCTGGTTCCCAAGGCGGTTTCCCGGGTCCCCGGGGAGGTGGAGTGCTTCGGTACGTCAGGAACGTTCGACAATCCACCGCAGCAGCGCGGCGCGGTGCAAGCCCGCGGCGCGCCCCGCTGCGCGAAAGCTGCGGTGCCGCAGCGGCCCCGGGATCCGGGCCGGTGGTACCGGCCGCGCCTCCGCGCCGGGCGTGCCGCTGCGGGGCCGGGCGGCCGGTCGCGTAAGGAGCGCCCGAAGATTGGCTGAATACCGTCGTAGGTGAACCCTCACGGCACCGGCCTGCCACTATCGGCGCCGGAGCGGTGAGCGGGAGTCCGGTCGCGCCCGCGCACCCCCGACACCCGGATCAGGAACACCACGGAGATCACGATGGCCACCCCGTGCGACCGGGCGACTACGGTCGGCGGGCTGTGGCCGTCGAGCGCCGCCGCGGCCAGGATCATGCCGACGCCGAACCCGAGGTTCAGTGACGCGGAACGGAGCGGGGCGTCCCGGCCGATGAAACGTGACCGGAACGCCCCGCGAGAACCGTGGCTACGGGAGGGACTGCCCCGTCAGGCGAGACCCGGGCCCCGCACCGGGATGCTGGTGAACGTCGGCGCCGGGGCGGGCTCGGTGAAGAAGTCGTTGCCCTTGTCGTCGACGACGACGAACGCGGGGAAGTCCTCGACCTCGATCCGCCACACCGCTTCCATGCCGAGCTCCTCGTACTCGACGACCTCGACCTTCTTGATGCAGTCCTGCGCGAGGCGTGCCGCCGGACCGCCGATCGAGCCCAGGTAGAAACCGCCGTGCGCGTCGCACGCCTCGGTGACCTGCCGGGAGCGGTTGCCCTTGGCGAGCATCACCTTCGAGCCGCCCGCCGCCTGGAACTGCGCGACATAACTGTCCATGCGGCCGGCCGTCGTCGGGCCGAAGGAACCGGAGGCGTACCCCTCGGGCGTCTTCGCCGGGCCCGCGTAGTAGACCGGGTGGTCCTTCAGGTACTGCGGCATGTCCTCGCCCGCGTCCAGCCGTTCCTTGATCTTGGCGTGCGCGATGTCGCGCGCCACGACCAGCGGACCGGTCAGGGACAGCCGGGTCTTCACCGGGTACTTGGTCAGCTCGGCGAGGATCTCGTCCATCGGCCGGTTCAGGTCGATCTCCACGACGCTCCCGGACTCGTCCAGGTGCTCGTCCGTGGTGTCGGGCAGGAAGCGCGCCGGGTCCTTCTCCAGCTGCTCCAGGAAGACGCCCTCGGCGGTGATCTTCGCGGTGGCCTGGCGGTCCGCCGAGCAGGAGACGGCGATCGCCACGGGCAGCGAGGCGCCGTGCCGGGGGAGGCGGACGACACGGACGTCGTGGCAGAAGTACTTGCCGCCGAACTGGGCGCCGATACCGATCTTCTGCGTCAGCTCGAAGACCTTCTCCTCCAGCTCCTTGTCCCGGAAGCCATGCCCCGTGGGGGAGCCCTCGGCGGGCAGCTCGTCCAGGTAGTGCGCGGAGGCGTACTTGGCGGTCTTCAGCGCGAACTCGGCCGACGTACCGCCGACGACGATCGCCAGGTGGTATGGCGGGCAGGCGGCCGTACCCAGCGAACGGATCTTCTCCTCCAGGAACTTCATCATGGAGGCCTCGTTGAGGACCGCCTTCGTCTCCTGGAAGAGGAACGACTTGTTGGCCGAGCCGCCGCCCTTTGCCATGAAGAGGAACTTGTACGCACCGCCGTCGGTGGCGTACAGCTCGATCTGCGCGGGCAGATTCGAGCCGGTGTTCTTCTCCTCCCACATGGTGAGCGGAGCCATCTGCGAATAGCGGAGGTTGAGCTTGGTGTACGCGTCGAAGATGCCGTGCGACAGGGCCTCTTCGTCACCGCCCTCGGTGAGTACGTTCTGCCCGCGCTTGCCCATGACGATCGCGGTACCGGTGTCCTGGCACATCGGCAGGACGCCGGCGGCGGCGATGTTCGCGTTCTTCAGCAGGTCGAGCGCGACGAACTTGTCGTTGGACGACGCCTCGGGGTCGTCCACGATCCGCCGCAACTGTGCCAGGTGGGCCGGGCGCAGGTAGTGGGAGATGTCGTGCATGGCCTCGGCGGCCAGCGTGCGCAGCGCCTCCGGCGAGACCTTGAGGAACGTACGACCGTCGGCCTGGAAGGTGGAGACACCCTCGGAGGTCACCAGACGATACGGCGTGGTGTCCTCTCCCAGGGGGAGCAGATCGGAGTACGCAAACTCTGGCATTACGGCCATTCCTCACTCGGCAGACGGCGGCTGCCCTCCCTTGGGCAGCGCACCCACCAGAGTAGAACGCCGCACGGACACCGGAGCTGTGAGGTAGGGCTCAGTCCGCAGTCCGCCGTCCGTGCGGGGGGTGGCGGCGCGGGGGCGACACGGCGGAGGCGGGGCGGGGGCTAGTCGCGATCTATCGCGTTTGGGTACGCTGGGCCGGTGGACCTCGAAAAGCACCCCCAGCAGCCCGTAGCCCCGGCAGAGCCGGCCGGTATCCGCGCCTCCGACGCGGACCGCGACCGGATCGCGGACATCCTGCGCGAGGCCATGGCCGAGGGCCGGCTCACCGCCGAGGAACACGCCGAGCGGGTCGACGCGGTCTACCGCGCCAAGACCGTCGGCGAGCTCGAACCGCTGGTACGGGATCTGCCCGACCCGTCGGGCGCCTCCCGCCCGGCCGCCGCGGCCGACGTGCATGGCCAGGCGAGCCCGACGGGCCCCGCCGAGAACCTGGTGGCGATCTTCAGCAGCTCCACCCGCAAGGGCCGTTGGCGGGTCGGCGGCCGTACGAACGCCTTCGCGCTCTTCGGCAGTGTGGAGATCGATCTGACCGAGGCGCTTTTCGGCCAGAGACTCACGGTCGTCAACGCGACGTCCATCTTCGGAAGCGTCGAGATCAAGGTCCCCGAGAACATCTCGCTGCGCGGCAGCGGCACGGGCGTCTTCGGTAATTTCGAAGTCGCGACACTGGAATCCGCCGACCCCGAAGCGCCCGTGGTCGTCGTCAATGGCTATTCGGTGTTCGGCAGCGTCGAGGCGAAGCCCAAGCGCGGGAAGTTCATCGCGGATCTCCAGAACCGGCTGCGCAAATACTTCGACCAGGGGTGAAGTGGTCCGCCCTTCCCCTCCCTCCTGCTTCCTTCCTTCCTCCTTCGAAAACAAGCCAAATTCCTGATCGCACGCAATGGCGCCGCCCGGAACCGGGGCCACGCAGTGCATAGGCACACGCACAGCGGGTAGGGACTGCTGCATCGTCTCTCGCTCGCGAAGCCGTAAGCCGTCGTCAGGAGTAGACCGTGCTGCAACTGCCGCATCAGCCCCTGCAGGTCGCCGCCGTCCCTCCCCAGCGCATCCCCGCTCGGGAGGACCAGGCAGGCCCCTGGCACTCGGAGGCGGTGTGCCGCCGGGACGAGGCCGGGCTGTTCTTCGCCCCGTCGAAGGAGCCGACTGCTGCCAGACTTGCGCGCGAGGAGTCCGCGAAGCGGGTCTGCGCGCGCTGTCCGGTGATGGTCGAATGCCAGGAACACGCCCTTATACAGCCGGAACCGTACGGGGTGTGGGGCGGCCTCACCGCCGCCGAACGCCGTGTGGTGCTCGCCCGTCGCAGACGGCGCGAGATGGAACTCAAGGCATCATCCGCATCCTCCGGCGCGACGGGCCGCATCGCGGCGGCGGGCTGACCGGGCGGGCACAGGGGCTGAACCGGCCCGGACTGGGCTGGGCGGGGCTGGACTGGATCGAACCGGACCGGACCGATCGGTCCCTTCGCGCCGTCGTCCGGGTACCTCCGTGCGCGCCCGTCCGGCTCCGTGCGCGCCCGTGTTACGTCGCAACGCACCCGTGCCGCGTCCGTCTGCGCCCCGCAGGTCCGTGTACACGTCCGTACGCGCGAAGAGGCGCCCCCACCGCACACGGGGGCGCCTCTTCGCGTTCCTCTCCCCGGACCCGGGGCGGGGGCTACTTCGCCCGGTCGAAGTCGATCGCGCTGTAGGCGCGCAGCTTCGACAGCCGGTGCGTCGAGTCGATCTTCCGGATGGTGCCGGACTTGGACCGCATGACGATCGACTCGGTGGTCGCCGTCTCCGCGCGGTACCGCACACCGCGCATCAGCTCACCGTCCGTGATGCCGGTCGCGACGAAGAACACGTTGTCGCCGCTGACCAGGTCGTCGGTGGACAGCACCCGGTCCAGGTCGTGCCCGGCGTCCAGCGCGCGCTGCCGCTCGGCCTCGTCCTTCGGCCAGAGCTTGCCCTGGATGACACCGCCGAGGCACTTTATGGCGCAGGCCGAGATGATGCCCTCGGGGGTGCCGCCGATGCCCATGAGGAGGTCGACGCCGGTCCCCTCGCGGGCGGCCATGATCGAGCCCGCGACATCGCCGTCGGAGATGAACTTGATCCGGGCGCCGGTCTCCCGGATCTCCTTGACGATGCCGTCGTGGCGGGGGCGGTCGAGGATGACGACGGTGACGTCCTCCGGGGCGGAGTTCTTCGCCTTCGCGACCCGGCGGATGTTCACCGAGACGGGCGCATTGATGTCGACGAAGTCGGCGGCCTCGGGGCCGGTGACCAGCTTGTCCATGTAGAAGACCGCGGACGGGTCGAACATGGCGCCGCGGTCGGCGGCGGCCAGCACGGCGATCGCGTTCGGCATGCCCTTCGCGTTCAGGGTCGTACCGTCGATCGGGTCGACCGCGATGTCGACCTCCGGGCCGGTGCCGTCACCGACGCGCTCGCCGTTGAACAGCATGGGGGCTTCGTCCTTCTCGCCCTCGCCGATGACGACGACGCCGTTCATCGAGACGGTGGAGACGAGGGTCCGCATGGCCTTCACGGCGGCGCCGTCGGCGCCGATCTTGTCGCCGCGACCGACCCAGCGCCCTGCTGCCATGGCGGCGGCCTCGGTGACCCGGACCAACTCCAGGGCGAGGTTGCGGTCGGGGGCCTCCGGAGAGACCTCTAGCTGGGACGGCAGATGATGCTCGGACATCGGAGCGCACCTTTCTGTACGGCGACGACCGGAAGAGGGTGCTCTGACTCTATCGTCAGGTCGACAAAATGAGCAGGCCGGGTCACGTATGAGCGGGCTGCCCCCGGGTCGGACCCGTCAGGCCTAATGCGACCATGGACCCGTGGCTAGCAAGCGAGGCAAGCAGACAGTGCGGGACATGTTCCTGTCGATGGCGGTGATCTCCGCTGCGGCGGGGCTCGTTTACATCTTCGTTCCGCACGACGAGAACGCCAACCCGGTCAAGGCGGTCGACTACCGGGTGGAGCTCCTGACGGCGCGGCGCGCGGCACCGTACCCGGTAGCCGCTCCGGACGGACTGGCCAAGGACTGGAAGCCGACCTCGGTCCGTTACGACCGCGAGGCCGGCGACAGCTGGCACCTGGGCTTCCTCGACCCGGAGGGCAAGTACGTCGCGGTGGAGCAGTCCACCTCCCCGACGAAGAAGTACGTGACCGAGGTCAGCCATGACGCCAAGGACACCGGGCGTACGCAGCAGGTCGCGGGCGAGGCGTGGCAGCACTGGAAGGGCGACAAGTACGACGCCCTCGTGCGCCAGGACAAGGGTGCGACCACGGTGGTCACCGGCTCGGCCTCGACGGAGCGGCTGGCCGAGATGGCCGCCGCACTCAAGTCGTCCTGACGTCCCTGACGCCGTACGCGCACCTACGGATCCGGCCCTGGAGCAGCACACGTGCTGCTCCAGGGCCGGATCCGTACAGAGGGGGTGATCAGACGGTCGTGACGACCTCGTCGTAGGCGAGACGCGGCAGGCGCGGGAACCAGGCGTCCTCGCCCGGCTTGCCGATGTTGACGACCATCAGCAACTTGTGGTCGCCGTCCAGGAACTCCTTCTCGATGCCCGCGGCGTCGAGGCCGGTCATCGGGCCCGCGGCCAGACCGGCGGCGCGGACGCCGATGATGAAGTACGCGGCCTGCAGCGCGGCGTTGAGCGTGGCGGACGACTCGCGGACCGGGCGCTCGGAGAAGAACGCGTCCTTGGCCTGCGGGAAGTGCGGCAGCAGGGCCGGGAGCTCCTCGTGGAACTCGTTGTCGGCGACCAGGATGGCGACGAGCGGGGCGGTCCGGGTCTTCGGCTGGTTGCCTTCGGCCATGTGCTTGACGAGGCGCTCGCGGCCCTCGTCGGAGCGGACCAGGATCACGCGCAGCGGCGACTGGTTGAAGGCGGTGGGGCCGTACTTGACCAGGTCGTAGATCGCCTGGACCTGCTCCTCGGTCACCGGCTCGTCGGTGAAGGTGTTGGCGGTGCGGGCCTCACGGAAGAGGAGATCCTGGGCGGCGGGGTCAAGAACGAGCGACATGGTGCGTATTACCTTCCGGGCGTGCGGGGGGATCGAGCAACGGCGATCACCGTAACGGAGAGGTAGGTTAACTTTCAACTAAAACGGGTGCAGGGTGATCCGTTCCACAGGGCGGCCCACGACGGCCCACAGGGCGGCTCTTTCGCGCCGAGGCGTACGCCCCCGCCCGGACCGCAGCCACGCACCCCGCCCTGGCCCGTCCAGGGCTGTCTCAGCCGTTCTTGTTGCCGCTCTCGTTGCCGGCTGTCTGTTCGCCGCCGTTCTCCGCGGGCCCCGCCAGGGCCGCGTCCAGCCGTGCGCGCGCGCCTTCGAGCCAGTGCCGGCACACCTTCGCCAGCTCCTCGCCCCGCTCCCAGAGCGCGAGGGACTCCTCCAGTGTCGTACCGCCCGCTTCCAGGCGGCGTACCACCTCGATCAGCTCGTCACGGGCCTGCTCGTAGCCGAGCGTGCCCGTGGCACCAGCCGCCGTGGTCCCGTCGTCCGTCATGCGCTCCACCCTACGTTCCGCCCCGTGAGGAGCCTTCGGCCTCGTCCGTCATCACCTTCGAGGGCTCCCGCCCCCGGACCCACGCTCATTCGCTCACCCGCACCGCGAACTCGCCCCCCGATACCCGCGCCCGCAGGACCTCGCCCACCGGCCCGGCGTCGGCTGGAGCCCGCACCACATGGCCGTCCGCCCGCTGCAGCACCGCGTACCCGCGCTCCAGCGTCGCCGCGGGGGACAACGCGACCACCCGCGCCCGGGTGTGCGCGAGCTCCGAGTCCGCCCGGTCCAGCAGATGCCCCAGCACCCGCCGCCCCCGCCCGATCAGCGCGTCGATCTCCGAGGCCCGCTCGTCCACCATCCACAGGGGACGCTCCATCGACGGCCGGCCCAACGTGTGCGCCAGCCCCCGCTCTTCCCGGTCCAGCAGCCCCCGTACCGTCCGCAGCGCACGGTCCCGCAACTGCTGCACCCGGTCCAGCTCCTCACCCACATCGGGCACGATCTTCTTCGCGGCGTCCGTCGGCGTGGAGGCGCGCAGATCCGCGACCAGGTCGAGCAGCGGGGAGTCGGGCTCATGACCGATCGCCGACACCACCGGCGTACGGCACGCGGCGACCGTACGGATCAGCTGCTCGTCCGAGAACGGCAGCAGATCCTCCACGCTGCCGCCACCCCGTGCCACGACGATCACGTCGACGTCCGGAAGGTCGTCCAGCTCCTTCACGGCCTGCACCACCTGATTCACCGCGTGCACCCCCTGCACCGCGGTGTTGCGCACCTCGAACCGCACCGCGGGCCACCGCCGCCGCGCGTTCTCCAGGACGTCGCGCTCGGCCGCGGAGGCCCGCCCGCAGACCAGCCCGATCAGCTGCGGCAGGAACGGCAGCGGCTTCTTCCGGTCGAGTGCGAAGAGCCCCTCCGAGGCCAGCGACTTCTTCAGCCGCTCAAGGCGGACCAGCAGCTCACCGATGCCGACCGGCCGTATCTCCGTGGCCCGCAGGGACAGCTGGCCGCGGGGCGCGTACCACTCGGGCTTGGCAAGGACGACGACCCGCGCCCCCTCCGTCACCACATCCGCGATCCGGTCGAAGACCTGGCGGAAGCACGTCACGCTCACCGAGATGTCCTGCGACGGGTCGCGCAGCGTCAGAAACACCACGCCCGCGCCCGGCCGCCGCGACAACTGCGTGATCTGCCCCTCGACCCAGACCGCCCCGAGCCGGTCGATCCAGCCGCCGATGAGCCGCGACACATCACCGACGGGCAGCGGAGCTTCCGCGGACGTTTGGAGAGCCATGCGAGCGAGCGTATCCGCCCCCACCGACAATCAGCCGCCGACAACGGCAGCCGCTCCCGGCTCCGGCAACGGCAGCCAAGCCCTGCCGGGGACGGCAGCCTCCCCCGCGACTCCCCACCCACGACGGCAGCCCCACCCCATCGGCGGGACACAACAGCCCCTCGAATCAGGCCGTGCGTCGCCCCAATTGCAAGGCCAGCACCACCAGCCCCACCCCTAGCCAGCACACCCCCACCACCTGGGCGCTCGCGGTCGCCTCCACGATCACCGTGATCAGTACCCCAGCACCTACCACCGGCACCAGCACATGCCGCCACCAGCTCGGCGGCCCCTCCATCCGGCGTACGGCGAACCAGCCGACCACCGACGCGTGCAGCAGCACGAACGCCGTCAGCGCACCGATGTCGACGACCGACACCAGACGGTCGAGGCCGTCGGCGCGCCGGGCCGCCCACACCGCCGCCACCAGCGTCACCACCGCGGCCAGCAGGATCGCGACCCGCGGCACCCCGGACCGCGGATCGACCTTCGACAGCAGCGTGGGCAGCCGCCGCTCCCTGGCCATCGCGAACAGCAGCCGCCCGGCGGCCGCCTGTCCGGCCAGCGCCGCGAAGGCCGCCCCGATCGCCTTGCTGAGCGCCACCAGATCGTGCAGCCAGGTCCCGACCGCGGAGTCCACCGTGTAGTAGAACGCCGAGCCCTGCGTGGCCGGATCGGCGGCCAGCTCCGCCGACGTCATCGGCTCCAGCAGCGCCGCCAGATACCCCTGCACCACGAACAGCACACCCGCGAGCACCAGACAGAACAGCACCGCCCGCGCCACCTTCGACGAGCCCCCCGTCACCTCCTCCGCGAACGAGGCGATCGCGTCGAAGCCCAGATACGACAGCACGGCCACCGACACCGCCCCCAGCACCGCCGACAGGGAGAAACCGGAATCACCCGTGAGCGGGGTCAGCCAGCCGCGCTGCGCCCCGTCCCGTACGAGGACCACCACCGCCGACACCAGGAACACCAGCAGCACCACGATCTCCATAGCGAGCACCGCGAAGCCGACCCGGGCGGCGGCCCGCACGCCCCAGAGATTGAGGAACGTGGTGACGACGACCGCCAGTGCCGTCCACACCCACTGCGACACCGACGGCACGAGCGCGTTCAGCGCGATTCCGGAGAAGAGATAGGCGACCGCAGGGATCAGCAGATAGTCGAGCATCGCCATCCACCCGGCGATGAACCCCGGCCCCTCCCCGAGCCCCCTGCGCGCGTACGCGAAGACCGAGCCCGCCAACGGGGCGACGCGCACCATCTGGGCGTAACTGAAGGCGGTGAACGCCATCACCACGGTCGCCACGACATAGACCAGCGCGACCGCACCGCCCGATTTCGCGTCGAGCGTGCCGAACACACCGACGGGCGCCATCGGTGCGATGAAGAGGAGCCCGTAGACCACCAGATCCCGGAAGCCGAGCGTCCGCCGCAGCCTGCCCGCCTCCTGATGCGCACCCCGCACCGCCGCGCCCCCGCCCCCGTCGCCGCTGCCGGTCCCCGCCATGAGCCCTCCGTCGATCGCGTACGGATCAGTCTCGCGACCCCGTGGATCTTCCGCCCGTCCGACGCGGCCTTACGATGGGGCGCATGACTGCTACGACACCCCGCCGCGTCCTGCTCGCCGCTCCCCGTGGCTACTGCGCGGGCGTGGACCGTGCCGTGATCGCCGTGGAGAAGGCCCTGGAGCAGTACGGCTCCCCGGTCTACGTACGCCACGAGATCGTCCACAACAAGTACGTCGTACAGACCCTGGAGAAAAAGGGCGCGATCTTCGTCGAGGACACGGCGGAGGTGCCCGAGGGCTCGATCGTGATGTTCTCCGCGCACGGCGTCGCGCCGACCGTGCACAAGGAGGCGGCCGAGCGGAAGCTCGCCACGATCGACGCGACGTGCCCCCTGGTCACCAAGGTCCACAAGGAGGCCGTCCGCTTCGCGCAGGAGGACTTCGACATCCTCCTGATCGGCCACGAGGGCCACGAGGAGGTCATCGGCACCTCCGGCGAGGCCCCCGAGCACATCACGCTGGTCGACGGCCCCGAGGACGTCGCGGGTGTCGAGGTGCGCGACCCGTCGAAGGTCGTCTGGCTCTCCCAGACCACGCTCTCCGTCGACGAGACGATGGAGACGGTCGGCGCGTTGAAGGAGAAGTTCCCCCTCCTGATCTCGCCGCCCAGCGACGACATCTGCTACGCCACGCAGAACCGCCAGATCGCCGTGAAGCAGATGGGCGCGGACGCCGACCTCGTGATCGTCGTCGGCTCCAAGAACTCCTCCAACTCGGTCCGCCTGGTCGAGGTCGCCCTCGGCGCCGGCGCCGGTGACGCCCATTTGGTCGACTTCGCGGACGAGATTGACGAGGCATGGCTGGACGGTGTCTCGACGGTCGGCGTCACCTCGGGCGCGTCCGTTCCCGAGGTCCTGGTCGACGGCGTCCTGGCATGGCTCTCGGAGCGCGGTTTCGAGGACGTGGAGATCGTGAAGGCGGCCGAGGAGTCCATCACCTTCTCCCTTCCCAAGGAGCTCCGCCGCGATCTGCGCGCCGAGGCCGCGGCACTCGCCGGGGAGTGACGGCTTCGCGCCGACGGCCTCCCGCTCCGGGAAGTGGGCGGGGCCTGCTGCCCGTACCGTGGATTGCATGCAGATCTTCGGCGTGGACATCGGCGGATCCGGGATCAAGGGCGCTCCTGTTGACCTGGACCGCGGAGACCTGGCGCAGGAGCGCCACAAAGTGCTGACACCGCACCCGGCCACGCCCAAGGACGTGGCCGGGTGCGTGGCCGAGGTGGTCGGTCATTTCGACTGGTCGGGTCCGGTGGGCGTCGCCTTCCCGGGCGTCGTCACCGGCGGTTGCACCCGTACCGCGGCCAATGTCGACGAGGGCTGGATCGACACGGACGCCCGCGGACTGCTCGGCGACAGGCTCGGCCTCCCCGTCACCGTTCTGAACGACGCCGACGCGGCCGGCATCGCGGAGATGACGTTCGGCGCGGGCCGCGGCCGCAAGGGGACGGTCATCGTGCTGACGCTCGGTACGGGGATCGGCAGCGCCCTCTTCATCGATGGCACGCTCGTTCCCAATACCGAGCTGGGTCATCTGGAGCTGAACGGCCACGACGCCGAGACGCACGCCTCCACCAAGGCCAAGGAGGACGAGGAGCTGAGCTGGCACCACTGGGCGCACCGGCTGCAGAAGTACCTCGCCCACGTGGAGATGCTGTTCTCGCCCGAGCTCTTCATCATCGGCGGCGGAGTCAGCCGCAAGGCCGACAGGTTCCTGCCGCTGATCGAACACGTACGGGCCGAGATGGTGCCGGCGGAGCTGCAGAACAACGCCGGCATCGTGGGAGCGGCGATGGCGGCGATGGCGGCGACGGACAAGGCGTAGGACGGTGTGTGTCCCGTCCCGGCCCCCGCTCAGCGCTGGGGGCGACGGGGCGGCTGCGCGGCGAGCAGCATCCGGCGCTGACGTTGCCGCTGCCGCATCAGCCGTACCTTCCGCACGGTCGCGATGAGCCCGGCGATGAGCGTTCCGCCGTACAGCCACCCGGCGTGTACGGCGAGCGCGGTGATGAGCGCCATGGTCTGACCGGCGAATCCGCCGGGGCCGCCGGAGATCGGAATGACCCCGACGGCGAACGCGATCGGCACGATGATCGGGGCGGTGACCAGGTCCGCGGGCCGCACCCACAGCGCGGTCAGCGCGCTGACCGGCAGGAACAGCACACCGAACACGGTCGACGAACCGTCGAGCAGCAGCTCGTCGAGGCACGCCAGTACGAACATGGAGGCGGCGGCGAAGAGCCCCGCACCGATGCCCGTCAGCCGGGGATTCGGCAGCCTGCGCAGCGCGAGAACGGCGGGCGGCACCGGCCGGGACCGGCCGCCCTCCGGCTTCGCGTCCATCACCCGATAGACGGCGGCGGCTTCGTCGATGGTGCCCTGCGGGGACAGCGGGGCCTGCTGAGACTGCCTGCGCTGCGGGGGACGTGTCCTGTGCTGCTCCACCGGGACAACGTAGGTCGCCAAGCAGGAGGAATCGGGTGCGGGACACGCGCTTTCGGTGACCTTGGGGGTGAGTTCGATGCCACACGGCCGAACGCCGACCGGAACGGTGCCGGGATTCGGTGACCGGGGTGGTGCCCGGACCGGTACCGGGGGCGGTGCCCGAGCGGACCTGTGGGTACCCGGTTGCGCCCGCCCGGAAACTGGAGAATCGGCCGGCGTCGAGCGGATTGGGCAGCGCTCGCGGAGGAAGCCTTCCAGCTCGGCCGTGCCCAGGTCGTGCATTCCGAGCCTGGGAAGGAAGACAGCCGGGTGGCTCATCTGCCGCGCCACGTCAGCTGCGGCGTAGTGGCCCCCCTGCTCCGGGGCGAGGCGCGCGACCGTGCTGCCGGGCGGGCCTCCAGACCGGCGATGACCATCTGCATCGCGTGCAGACCCGACAGAGGGCGCACATTCACCGTGGCTGCGCCCCTCAACCGGCGCAGGAGCGGAACCGCGAGGCCGGTCTCCAGCCACACGACCTCTTTGGCGGAGGGGAACCGTCACTCGCCCTCCGCGGGGAAGGAGACTCCATCGAACGTACAGCCCGACTCGTCTGCCGCCACCAGCGGTTTTGCCTTAGGGAAGGCCTGTGACCTGCGTCGGAGGCCCTCGTCCGCGCGAAGCCCGCCCGGGCGTACCGCAGGCGTGACGAGAACGCGGGCGGAGTCCTCGGCGGAAGCGGACACCTCCGGCACCTGGAACTCGGCACTGACCAGCTACCGGCCGGCCGGGCCTGAACGCGCCTTACGACGTTTCGGGTGTGATGAACTCCAGCGCATTGGTGTCGAAATGGCCCCCGCAGGCCGGGCACTCGTTGCAGTACGAATGGGCACGTGAGCGCTCGACTCCGTTGGAGAACAAGGGAACGGCAACGTCCCATTCGATTACCCGGAACTTCGCACCGCAGGCTGGGTGCGAGATGTAGTGAGGCTCTCCGACAACGGCCCCGGCGAAGTCCTCTTCGGTCGCTGTCCCGGCAGCGACCCGCCTGTCGAGGGACACCAGGTCGGTTCCATCGCTCCAGTGCAGGTAGTAGCGGAGCAGCGGCCAGCCAGGACGTAGACGAATCAGGATGCGGCGCATCCGAGGGTGGTCCGCGAGCAAGCGGTCCTCCAACTCGTCGAAGCCGGCGATCGGCTCGTCAGCCCTGACCAGTTCACCTGCCGGAAAGTACTGCGCCTCCCACTTGCGAAAAGTCACTGTCAATCTACCCATGGTTCCACCTTGATCATGTGAGGGATCAGGACTTCACTCTCGCCTGCTCCGGGCAGGCTCTGCCAGATCCCTTCGCTCGGATGGATCATGGCACGGTAGACAGACCCACCCTCGGCGAAGTACTTCGCGCGCTCCAGGTCCGTCGTGAACGACATCACCGACTGGCGGCCCGTACGCCTGCTGCATCTCCGTTCCGAACTTCGAATGGGCGCGCGCCAGTGCCTCTGGACTGCCCCATTCCGTAAGCACCGAGGAATGTGTCTCCACGCGTCCGTGTATTCACCCGATCCCGTCAATGTGCTGCGCCGATCCATGACCGTCAGCGGTTCCCGTAGTCCTCGACCAGTTCAGCGATGAGCGCGAGCAGGGCGTCGGCCCGGTGGCGGTCCTCGCGCTGGTTGCGCAGCGCGTCATCGAGCGCCCAGAGTCTGCTCAGGGCGGCCGGGTTGCGGTCGCTTATCTCGTAGTACGACGTGGTGACCAGGTCCATGCATTGGGTGAACAGGACCCGGGTGGCCGGGGCGGGAGGAGCCGGGTCCGGGGCATCGAACCCACTGGTCAGGTAGCGCACGGGATCCGTGAGGCTCCAGCCGGCGACTGTGCCGTGCTGGACGAGGAGCGCCACGTCGGGGGCGATGCCGATGCGGGCCTCCAGCGGCTCGTCGAGGACGTCGAGGTCGCGCAGGCAGGTCAGCACGGTGTCCCCGGGAGCACGGCACAGCTCCGTGGTCGTCTCCATGCGGAAGTCCCGGGCCTCGTCCGCACGGAGCCCGCCCGGCCGGACGGCGGGTGTGACGGGCACGCGGACACTGTCCTCGTCGTCCGCGGACTCACCGGGGACGTGGATCTCCGCGCCGACCAGTTCCCGGCTCGCCGGATCGAAGCGGAGCTCGTCGGGCGTGTCCCACAGCCATTCCCTGCTGCCGAAAGTGTCGAGCTGGAACTGCGAGCGCTCCTTCACGTCCGCGTACGTCGCGATGCACACAAGGAATTCCCGGAAGACGAAGCGCGGCGCGATGGTCAGGGAATGGCCTGTCACGGTCGCGGTCCAGTCGCCGTCCATGGTGATTCTCACCGAGGTTGCTCCTCATCGGATCTGCACAGCCGTAGCCATGCAGCCGCGTTTGGCGGGAATCCTGCCCTCTACGACATCGGGGCAGTGCTGCCTTCGTGGCTGCTTCAGCGGGCATGGTCATCTGCGACGGCACCCCCATCATCCGCCTGCGCGAAGGCGACGTCGGCCCGTGAGGTCCGTACTGGCCCTGGCCGGGCGACGCCTGAATGCGCCTCACGACGTTTCGGGTGTGATGAACTCCAGCGCGCCGCCCTGGAAGCGGCCCCCGCAGACCGGGCACTCGTTGCGGTACGAGTGGGCGCGTGAGCGCTCGAGACTGTCGGAGAACAAGGGAACAACAGTGGTCAGTTCGATCACCCGGAACTCTGCGCCGCAGGCTGGGTGCGAGGTGCGGTAAGGCTCTCCGACAACGGCCCCGGCGAAGTCCTCTTCGGTCGCTGTCCCGGCAGCGACCCGCCTGTCGAGGGACGCCAGGTCGGTTCCATCGCTCCAGTGCAGGTACCAGCAGTGCAGCGGCGAGACAGGACTTAGACGAAGCACGATACGGCGCATCCGAGGGTGGTCGGCGAGCAGGCGGTCCTCCAGCTCGTCGAAGCCGGCGATCGGCTCGTCAGCCCTGACCAGTTCTCCTGCCGGAAAGTACCGCGTGTCCCACTTGCGAAATCTCACTGTCAGCCTGCCCACGGTTCCACCTTGATCATGTGGGGGATCAGGACTTCACTCTCGCCTGCTCCGGGCAGGGTCTGCCAGAACCCTTCGCTCGGATTGATCATGGCACGGTAGACAGGCCCACCACGGGCGAAGACCTTCGCTACCTCCGGGTCCGTCGTGAACGACATCACCGACCGGTCGCCGAACGCCTTCTGCATATCCGTTCCGAACTCCGCGTGGGCATGGGCGAGTGCCTCTGGACTGCCCCATTCCCTAAGCGCCGCGGCATGTGCCTCCTGAGACGCGCGAAGTGCGTCTTCGACCGAACCGCCCTCGAGGTACGCGCGTCGGGCCGCCTCGCTCATGAGGCGGCCTGTCTCGTCCGCGACCATGTTCTCCGACATGAAGTCTGTCCCCCGGTAGACCGGAACCTTCTCATCCGAGTACGGGGACAGGCCGAGCGGATCCGTCCAGCGGTGGGGGTTGTCCACGTACGCGACGGGGTTGGGGGCCGGAGCGAGGCCGAGCGGGTCCGGGGTGGCGTAGCGGGCGGTTTCGGGGTCGTAGTGGCGGAAGAGGTTGTAGTGGAGGCCGGTTTCGGGGTCGTAGTACTGGCCGGGGAAGCGCAGGGGGGTGTACGTGCCGCTGTTCCGGGACCAGGCCGTGGTGCCCCAGAGCGTGGAGCGGGAGCGCCAGGCGATGTCTCCGGACTCGTCGATCAGTTCGGCGGGGGTGCCGATGAGGTCGGTGGCGATGGCGAAGAAGCGGCGGTCGATCTCTTCCTGGCGATCGTCGGCCGTGAGGATGCGCTCGGTCTGGGCCAGGGGCGTGTGACCGCGGTGGTCCCAGGTGAGGGCGACCGTGTTCGGGGTGTCCGGCTGGTGGCTGGTCTGTTCGCACAGGGTCAGGCCGTCCCAGGTGAACCGGACCTCCTCTGCCACGCTTCCGTCGGCAACTGACAGGCGCTGTTTCGCGGTGCGGCGGCCGAGCGGGTCGTAGCGGTACCTCCACCGTGTTCCGTCGGGGGTGGTGACGGAGGTGAGGCGGTTCTCCGTGTCCCATGTGTAGCGCCAGGTGTCGGGCTTGCGGGAGAGGCGGGTCTTCTGGCGCAGGGTGACCCGGCCGAGGGCGTCGTGCTCGAAGCGGACGTTCCCGGCGCGGGTGATGGTGGTGCCGGTGTAGGCGCGTGGTCCGGTGGCCTCGCTGCCTGGGTGGCCGGACGGCCAGGATGCCGAGGTCTGGTTGCCGGCGTCGTCGTAGGCGTAGCGCTCCGTCCAGCCCTGGGCGTGGACCGCGGTGACGCGGCCCGCCCGGTCGAGGTCGAAGGTGCGGGTGCCCGACTTCCGGTCGGCGACGGATATCAGGTGACCGTCGGCGCGGTAGGAGTAGGCGCGGCTGTTGACGGGGCGTGCTCCGGCGGTGATGTGCTGCGCGGAAAGCCGTCCGGCTTCGTCCCAGGCGGATGTCATGGTGAGCGCGTCGTCGAAGGCGCGGGTGAGTTCCCGGCCGACGGCGTCGTGCGTGAAGTCGATCCGGTGGCCGCCGGTGGTGAGGCGGTGGGCCTGCCCGTCGGTGCCGTAGGTGTAGGAGGTGACGTGGCCGGTGGGCGTGATGCGCCGGGTGCGGCGGCCCAGGGCGTCGTAGGAGTAGGAGACGGGCCGGCCGTCCACCAGCTCGGTCTTGACCTTTCCCCGGCGGTCGTACTGGTACCGGAGTTCGCTGTCCGGCCCGGCCGCCTCCTGCAGGCGTCCCGCTCTGTCGTAGAGGTAGGTCGTCACATGGCCGTCGACGTCCTTGCTGACCACCTGGCCGAGTTGGTCACGCTCGAACGAGATGGTCCCGCCGAGCGCGTCGGTGCGGGCGGCGAGCCGGCCCACGGCGTCCACCCGGTAGCTGAGGGTGCGGCCGTCGAAGTCGGTCTCGGAGACGATGTTGCCGGCCGCGTCGTACGCGTAGCTCCAGGCCAGACCCTGCGGGTTGGTGACGCGGGTGAGGCGCAGTTCGGCGTCGTGCTCGAACTCGTAGCGGGCGCCGTCGGGTCCGGTGCGGGCGAGGGGCAGGTCGAAGTGGGTGTACTCGGAGCGGGTGACGCCACCGGATGCGTCGGTGTGGGTCAGCCGGTTGCCCTCGCCGTCGTACGTCCATGACTCCGTGGCGCCGTCGGGTCCGGTGCGCCGGGCGAGCTGCCCGTCGGCGTGCCACTCCAGGCGGGTGACGCCGCCCACCGGATCGGTGACGCGGACGGGTCTGCCGAGGGCGTCCCGCTCCGTGCGGGTGACGGCGCCGGTCGGGCCGGTCACCTCCGCGGGCAGGCCCGCTGCGTCGCACACCACCCGTGTCGTGGCGCCGAGGGCGTCGGTGACCGAGGTGAGCCGGCCGGCCCGGTCGTAGGTGTAGCGGGTCGTGGAGCCGGCCGGGTCGGTGACCGCCGTGCGGTTGCCGCGTTCGTCGAACTCGTGGAGCACGCGGTTGCCGTCCGGGCCGACGACCTCCACCGGCAGACCGAACGGACCGCGCACGGTACGCAGTTCGCCCCCGTCGGGGCCGGTGGTGGAGATGAGCCGGCCGTCCTCGTCGTAGGAGAAGGCGGTGCGCAGGCCCAGCGGGTCGGTGCGGGACAGGAGGTTGCCGCGCGGGTCGTAGGTGAACCGGGTGGTGTGGCCGAGCGGGTGGGTGACGGCCAGCAGACGGCAGCCGGGGCCGAACAGGTGGCGGGTGGCGTGCCCGTCGGCGGTGGTGAGCGTGGTGGTGCGGTGGCCCGTCTCGGGGTCGGGTTCGGTGTAGGTCAGGGCAATCTGGACGTGGCCGGCCTCGCCGCCCTCCGTCACGACACGGTCCCGGTCGTCGTAGGCGTAGTCGTAGCGGCTGTTGTTCGAGTCGATCCAGGCGGTGACGCGGCGGCGGTCGTCGTAGACGAAGGTGGTCGTGGCGCCCGACGGCTTGCTGACGGTGGCGAGGTCGCCGTCCTGATAGCCGTAGCTCATCAGGGGCAGGTCCGCGCCGCCCTCGCCCGCACCGGCCAGGGACAGGGTGGTGACCCTGCCGTCCGCGGTGGACAGGTTCACCTGGTGGCCCGCGGAGTGGACCAGGGCCAGCGGCAGGCCGTCCTCGTCGCGGTCGACGCTGATCGTGTGGCCGTTGCGGTCGGTGATGTCCGACAGCCAGGCCTCGCCGTCGCCCCCGGGTTCGCTGCCGGACGGGGTGGTGAAGTCGAGGACCAGGCCGCTGTCGGGGTCGGTGACCGTGTAGTCGCCGTTGATGTCACGGGCCAGCAGGGTGCGACCCCTGCCCGTTTCGGGCGTGGTCGGCGCGCCCGGGGCCGGGTGCGGGTACCGGATCAGGAGCCCGTCGGCGGTGACGTGGACGACGCCGATGGCATCGATCTGCAGGCGTTCGTCGACGGTGGACGTCCAGGAGGGCCCCAGGAAGCGGCCGACCGTGCAACCGGACTCGGTGCGGCGGGTGAAGACCAGCGGCAGGATGCCGGGGAGTTCGATGTCGGTCTGGGGCAAGTACATCCGGCCGGTGGCGAGGTCCACCGGGTCGGTGCCGTCGGATATTCGCTCGCCGTCGGGCCGGCTGTGGGTGCCTTCCGGGGCGTCGTCGATGAGCCTGCGCAGCCGTGCGGCGTCGGCGGCCTCCTCGGCAACGCGCACGCCCTTCACCGCGGCGCCGCCCCCACCAGTGGCGACGGTCAGCGCGAGATCGGGCAACAGCCGGCCGAAACCCTCGGCCGGGTCCTTCATGAAGTCCTTGACCATCGTGGTGCCGGTGCCGACCGGGTCGTTGGCGGCAACCACCAGACCGGCGGCCAGGCTGTTGAGGGACGTGACGTACTCGGCCGGATGCGTGAGGTTGTACGGGTCCATCGGGTTGACGCTGCGGACGAAGTTGAGAATGCCCGCAGTGGCCTTGATGATGCCGCCGTCCACATGCATGCCCATGACCTGCAGTTCCTCGACCCCGTCGCGCAACTGCTCGGCGTACGACGGCTTCTGCGGCGCCATGTCGCGGGCGGCACACACCGCCGTGCGCGCGGTCTGCGCCGCCGAGTTCCGCTGCTTGCGCGCCTCGGCGAGGAGGTCCTGCGCATCCTGCATCAGCTTCTTGCCGGGGTCCTCGAACGTCGACGCGGGCCGGGGAGGCAGGGACGACGGGTCGCGCTTGTCGGAGGGCTGGGCGTTGTAGCGGTCGACCGCGCTGTTGAAGTCGTCGACCTTCTTACGGTGGGCGTCCGCCGCGTCCTCGGAGGCCTTGATGCCCTCCTTCCACTTGTCGATCGCCGTCTGCGCCTGCCCCTGCGCCCAGGTGACGGTGTCGGCGAACGCGTCGAGAGCTCCGATCGCCTTCGCACTGGCATCGGCGGCGGCATACCACTTGGGCGGCTGAGTGCTCACCGCAGTGCGCAACGCGTTAGCCGTCTCGCCCTTGAGCTGTCCGGAGTCCAGGCCCTTGAGACCGTCGCCGGTGCCATCAAAGGCCGACTGGAAGGCGCGGAGCTTGGTGACGGTTGAGTTGATCTTGCTTGGGCTGCCGTAGATCAGCTTGGTCTTGTCCTCGGTCTGCCCGAGGTCCATCTCGTCGACCTCCGCGCCCATCCGGTTGGCGACCGAACGGGACTGCTCGCGCACCCAGTCCGCACCGGACTCCCAGCCGACGTCGTCCAGCCGGTCGGCGGTCCAGTTCCCGACGTCCTCGACCCGGTCGCCGACCCACTCGACGCCGTCCTCGATCGCGTCCTCAATCGAGTCGGGCGTGATGTCACTGAGGAAGTCGCCTATACCCATGCTCAGTTCTCCCCCGACTCACCCTGCTGCTGCGCCTGCTGGGCGCGCTCTTCCGGAGACGGGCCGAGCGTGTCGTCCAGCGCCTGGTTGAACTGATCGTCGGAGAGGCCGAGCGCGTTGTTGAACATCTCGGACTGCCGACCGCCGTAGCCCTCGGTGAGGACGGAGCGGCCGGTGTCCTTCCAGGTCTGCCCCATGTCCTGGCCGGCCTTCTCGAACGATTCCTTGCTCCAGTCCGGGTTCAGATAGTCCGGCGTGAAGATGTCGCCCCAGTCCTGCCCCGCGATCTCCTCCTCGCTCGCGTGCGGGTTCCCGCCGAACAGGGAGTTGGCACCCACCTTGAGCGTGCCCGCGAGGTACTGGTCGTGCTCCCACTGGGTACCCGCCGCCAGGCCGAGCCGGTTCGCAAGCCCACTGGCGTCCCGCACCAGGGCACGCACACCCCACTCCCAGCGCTCACAGAAGTCCTCGAAGTCAACCGAGAGACCGTGGTGCCCGGCCTCCATCCCGGTCATCGCCAACTCCGAGAAGCCCTTGCCCATCACCGAACCCGTGGCACCACCGAGATCACCGAGCTCGTCGACGGTCGCGCCCACACCCTTGGTGAACTTGTCGACAGATGCCTTGTCGAGACGCAGATCAGCCCCGTCACCGCTCATGACCTCTCCCCCTGTGCCTCACCGGCGTCGACGGCGACCGACTCCGGAACGATGCCGACGACCGGCGGGAAGAACATCGACCCGTCCTCGGTAGCGATATCGACCGCGAGACCGGCAGGCTCACTCAGGGACGGCACGACCTCGTCCACGATGCGCGCGCCCAGCAGCGCCGCATAGTCCATGGCCTGATCACCCGATGCGTGAAGCAGAGCAAACCGAGCCAGAGCGGACTCGTCGGTGAACCCACAGATCCACCGCACCCCACCCAACCGCGCCGACCACAGGCGTTCACCCACTGTCGGCACCAAAAGGACCGAACGCCGCATCTCACCGACCAGCGGCCGAGGGTCACCGACTCCCCGTCTCTGTTGGGCGATTCGCTCAGCGAGCGCTGTCCTAGCCTGCTCCACGGCCCCTCCCCCTTGTAGGTGACTGACGGCACTGTAGATCAGGACGCGCGGCATGACAGGGCCGGTTCTCATGAAGGTGTTACTCGATGCCGATTCGCCTCAAAACAGTGGGGTGACCTGTCGCACGTGCTCTGATCAGGCAAAACGCCACTGAACAGCACGCCGAAGCACCACGCAACCTGATCGCTCACGGTCTCGTAATGCGTAGGTATCGCTACTGAGCCTGGATCCACCGGTTTGATTCCCGAGTGATTGTTTCGGTCCTTCGTGGTGTGATTCGGGCCGGTGGTGGGTTTCGGGGCGTGGCGTAGCTGCTGGTCTGCCCAGCTTTTCCACATGTCCACAGACATCCGAGCTTGGTAAGAAGTCAAGCTGCGAGCGTCACCGGCGCCGTGGACGCGGCGGGGAACGCCTTGCCGGGATCGAACTTCTGCCCGGTCTGCAGGCAGTGGTAGAGGCACCCCAGGAAGCGGTTGAAGACGTTGCGCATAGCGGCGGTGTGCCGGTCCCCAAGGTCCCGGCGTCGGTCGTATTCGGCCTTGACCTGTGGGGAGGGCAGTGCCCCGAAGATCCATACGTAGCCTGCGGCGGCCAGCCGCTGGTTCTTCACCCGCCGGTGGCGCACGAGGTGGCTCTTGCCGCTGGCGATGGTGACCGGCGCCGAGCCGGCATACGCCTTCAGGGCGCGGGCGTCGGCGAAGCGGGTGCGGTCGTCACCGATCTCGGCCAGAACGCGTGCGCCGGTGAGCGGCCCGATCCCGGGGAAGCTGCCCAGGATTTCGGCGTCCGGATGCGTGGCGAACGCCTCGGCCGCAGCCTCGGCGAGGTCGTCGGCCGCCCGGCAGGCGGCATCCAGCTGGGCCACCAGTGCGAGGGTTTGCCGCCCCATCGCCTGCTCGATGAGCGACGGCTGGTGCAGGTAGTCGCCGGTGAAAATGGTGCGCAGCCGTTCCGCCCAGACCTCGATGTTCCGTTGCCGTCCGGATCTGCGCAGGGCGGCCCGCAGTCGGGCACGGGTCAAGCGGGCGGCGGTGTGCGGGTCGGGTGCCACGGCGAGGACCGCGCGAGCCTCCCGGGAGTCCAGGCCCACGCCGCGGACGGCGAACGCAGCGAGGGCGGCCGGGTAGTACTGCTTGAGGTGCGAGCGCAGCTGGTTGTTGAGCTGGGCTCGGTTCCACACCGTGTCCTGCTGGGCGCGTGCGAGAACGGCGATCGCCCGTACCAGTTCGGAGTCGGCGGGCAGGGGCCGGTGCACGTCGGCGTCGGTCCGCAGGATGTTGGCCAGTGTCATCGCGTCGGCGTGGTCGGACTTCGCGCGGGCGCTGCGGTGCCGCTCGCGGTAGCGTGCCACGGCCATCGGGTTGATCGAGTACACCTTGCGGCCGGTGGTGCGCAGGCAGGCGAACAGCAGGCCGCGGGCGGTCTCCACCGCGACCGGTATCGGGGCTTGAGCGCAGTCACCGGCTTCAGCGAGCAGGGCAAGCAGCTGGTGGAAACCGCCCGCGTCGTCCTTGATGCGCTGCTTGGCGACCAGTTTTCCCGTCTCGTCGACCAGCGCCACGTCGTGGTGGGGTCGGCACGGAGCGCGGTTCCGGGATTACTCCCGGCCCGTTTCTCCATGCCGCCCTCCCGAACCGGACGTGCGAGTTGGCCCCGCATCCGGCTCTCCACAAGCCCCGTTGGGCAGTTGCTCTCCTCAGCTTGTACTGGGCCATGGCGATGGAATCGTCGTTCCACGGGGTCGGTAACGTGTGGTGACTACCGACCCGGGGTTGAACAGGACGACTTCTCCGTCGTGCGGCCACCATCCACCGTCGCAGTAGCGGCGGCGGAGTTCCTTCCACCCGACTCCGAGGTGTTTGCGCCGGAGCCATCCGAAGACCTGCCGCCAGACGATCATGCGGAGGTACTGGAAGGCCCGGGCAGATACCCCGGGGCGAAAGTAGGCGGTCCAGCCCCGCAGCACCTGGTTGAGCTTGTGCAGCAGAACTGCCAGCGGCAGGCTGACATTCATCCGGCAGATCGTCTTCGTCTTGGCCTTGATGGACCGAAGTGCCTTCTTGGCCGGGTAGTTGTAGACGTACTGCCGGTCCGTTCCCCGCTTCCGGTGACGCTGGATGCGCCAGCCGAGGAAGTCGAGGCCCTCGTCGATGTGCGTGATCAGCGTCTTCTCCTCCGACAGCCGAAGACCGACGGTGGAGAGGACGTCCGCCACTTCCGGAAGCAGCGCCTCGGTGTGCGCTCGGGTGCCCGACACCAGAACGACGAAGTCGTCCGCGTACCGGATCAGCCGGTAGTTGGGCAGCCCCTTCTGGCGCCGTGTCCACCGCTGCTTCGTCGTGGACTGCGGCCCGCCCGGAGCCTTGACGAAGTGCTCGTCTAGGACCGACAGAGCCACATTGCTCATCAGTGGCGAAAGAATCCCACCCTGTGGGGTGCCGGTGACGGTCTCCTTGGAGGTGCCCACCTCAGTGAGGATGCCCGCTTTCAAGAACGCCTTCACCAGCGCGAGCACACGCTTGTCCCCGATCCGAGCCCGCACTCGGTCCATCAGGACCGAGTGCGAGATCTCGTCGAAACAGGCCGTGATGTCGCCCTCCAGCACCCACTCATATGTCTTGGATGCCAGAAAGCGTGTCTCGGCCATCGCGTCGTGCGCACGCCGATTCGGGCGGAAGCCGTACGAGCACGGCACAAAGTCCGCCTCGAAGATCGGCTCCAGCACCAGCTTCAAAGACGCCTGGACCACCCGATCGGCCACGGACGGAATCCCAAGGCGCCGCCGCTTGCGCGACCCCGGCTTGGGGATCATCCGTTCCCTGACCGGGACCGGGCGGAAGCTGCGGGACTTCAACTGGTCCCGCAGCCCGGCGAGGAACCGCTCCTCACCGATCCGTTCCCGGACGAAGGCGACGGTCATCCCGTCGACTCCGGCCGAGCGTGCGCCCTTGTTCCCCGCGACCCGCTCCCAGGCCATCGCCAGGAAGCCGGGATCGCAGACGAGGTTGTAAAGATCGTCGAACCGACGATGAGGATCGTCGTTCGCCCAACGGTGCAGCTTGGTCTGGATCTCCAGTACCCGCCGCTCGGTCCGCAGAGAACCAAGCGGCAGTTCACTCGTGTTCACCAGTGTTCTCCCGGTCTTCCAGTACTTCCACTGCTGACTTGCTGGCTCCCTTGGCCACGCGGCCGGCTTTCCCGGCCTCGGACTACTACGGAGCCTCCGCCCCGCCCGACGCCAGCAGCAGACGACGCGCCTGTCCTTCCTCCGCGCTGGCTGCACGGGTTCAGGACGACACCGGACGGTTCCCACGTTCACTTGAGAGTCGATCGACGGGTGAGGTGCCCAGCTCTACCCCTGCGGCATCGCCACGGTTACGCCGCAGACATTCACCGTGGCCTCCTGGCCGTTGATCACATGGCGACCAAGGAGTTCCCCGCCGTCCGAAGACAGCAGGTGCGCACCGCGACCAGCCCATATCCGCCAGATTTGAGCTGGTGGGCCGTTAAGGGGCGTCAGACACTGGTTCCTCGCGTACACCTTCCCGTCTCGCTGACCGAACCCGCGCCATCTGGCAGTACTGGCACGTCCCGGCGTTGTCAGGGCTGCTCCCACCCTCCCCGGCGTCTCCCGGCTCAGGATGCCCTCAGCTTCACCCAGCCGCTGCGACGGCCAGGAGTCGAAGGTCTTTCACCCCCGCTCAACTTCAAGCGCCTCGTGGCGCACGTGGTCTTCCGCCCAGTCGATCCCGCAGGTGATTGTCAACTTCAAGCTCCCTACTCTTCGTGCTCGTCCTGGTGTGAGCCTGCGCAGGGCGCGCCGCGACCTAATAGGAGGGCTCGATGGCCCGACATCCGATGAGCAGTTCGCAGCCCCAGCTCCCCGCACGGTCCCCGGTCTCTGGAAGGAGCTCGGCGGCTCGCGTGGTGAGGGAGAGGTGGCCGTACGGACGGCTCAGGTCACGATCATGACGTCATCGTGGAGATGTTCGACGCGCTTCGGCAGGTGCACGGTGACGGGGCCCTCTGCCTGTGGAGAGGAGTCCGGCTCCAGGTCTTGAGTAGGGGTCACCCGTCACCGTGGACAGCTATTAGGTCTCGGGCCCTCGCGGGCGGGGCGGATGGGGAGTCAGGCACGTGGTGGTGCGTGCAGGACGGCGAACATCTGCTGCCAGGCCCTCTACCAGGGCCAGTTCCGGGGCCGATGGAGTGTCAGGCGACGGGCTCCGCGTGCGATCCGGGCCGGGACGTTGATGAGTTGGCCGCGCAGGGCCGTGGTGGTCGCTCTGGTGTGGAAGGTGGAGGCCAGGGCGCCCAGGGCGCGCATCAGGTTGTGAGTGATCGCTGCGATGGCGAGCCAGGCGGCGTTGGCCTGGAAGTCGCCGGAAGGCAGGCGGGCCAGCGGACCGCCCTTCACGTCCGCGATCAACTGCTCCACGATGGCGTGCCGGCGGTGGTCCTTCTCGGCGTCGACCAGCGTGAGCGGGGAGTCGGTGAACGCGCAGTGATAGCGGTAGGTGGTGAACAGGTCGCTCTGTTCATGGACTTGGGCATCGAGGTTGGGTCGCTTGACGCGGCGCACGAGCAGACGGGCGGTGACCTGCTTCTTCTTCGGCTTGGACGTGAACGCGGTGTGGTCGGGGACCTCGGAGATCTCCACGTCCGAGATCCAGCACTGGTCCTCGTCGTCCCATACCGCCTTCGGGTAGCGGATCGCGGGCCAGGCGTCCTCGTCGATGGTGGCGATCGCCCTCTTGACGGAGGCGTTCATCCGAGCGGTGACGGAGAAGCGGGCGCCCAGGGGTCAGCAGACGGCGATCATCTCGCTCGCGTAGAACGCGGAGTCCGCCCGCAGCACCAGCAGCCCGCCCGCGCCGCAGGCCCGTGCGGTGCGCAACGCCTCCGCGACGAAGGACGCGGCCCCGCGCACCGAGCTGGCGGCACGGCGGCACCTTACGTAGACGGGGCGCGGCGATCACCGGGGCCGCGAGCGGAGTGGAGAGCATGGCCAGCAGCGCGTCCAGGCCCTTGATCGTGGGTGAACGCTCGCAGGAACGGCCCGAGGGTGGAGGGTGCGTGCACGCCGGTGAACAGGCGGTCCATCGCGCCGTGCCGCAACCGGTCCATGTCATCGATGCCGACGGCCGTGGATCGACGTCAGCAGCGCCTTGATGTACGGCCCCGTCTGCACCGGCACGGGGATCAGCTCGGCTCCGCAGACCATGGCTGAAGAGTGAGCATCAGACGCGACGTAGATCGAGAGCGATCCCGAGTCACGGGAAAGGGCGGTTGCTCCACCAGGCGCCTGGTGGAGCAACCGCCCTTCGGCATCCAGGAGCAGTGCTTGTCGACACCATCCAGGGGTGCGCCTCTACCACAGTGCCCCGGTCTGGTGAAATCCTCGGGTCTTCGGATCCTGGCCAGGCCGTCGCCAGTTCCGCGACGCGGTTCACGTCCTGCCGCCGGGAGTTCCTGCATGCCGCCGATTCCGAAACTTCGTACCGCCACCGCCACCGTCACCGCCACCGACGACCCGTGGAGCCGGTCCACGATGCGGTTCATCGGCTCTCCGGCCGACAAGCGCTCGAACATTTCCCGTACGTAGGCGGCTTCCGACTCCTCGACGTGGAGAGCTCCCACGCGGCATTTCTCGCAACGGGAGTCAGGATCCCCTTCCAGCGGGCTTCGGCACTTTCCGTAACCGAATCGGAGCCGGCCGTCGTGAGTGACGCCGCGGTTGCGTCGGTGGTCGTGGGTCTCCATCCAGGATTCACGACTGCGGTCAACCTCGTACCCGGCGACGATCAAGTGCGTGTTCCGGCCGAGCCGACCGCCGCCGCTGGAGGTGTCGATATCCTCCTTCGCCGCCCGGATCACTCCGCCGGCCTGCTCCAGGCGCTTGGTGTTGTACGAACTCAAGGTCGCGCCGCGCCCGAAACGTGACCAACGTCACACCAGGATGACGTCCGCTTCGCCCCGTTTGATCCGTTGGGTGATCTGCTCTACCTGGCGTTTCGCGAAGTACTTGCCACTCAGGTTGAGGTCCTGCAGGACGTCGATGACGACCATGCCCTCGCGCTCCGCCAGCGTGTTGCACGCATCGATCTGGAGTTCGGGGGAGATCTTCTCGTCCTTGTCCCTGTACCGTGATACGCGCACGTAGATGATGGCGCGCTTGGGCTGCTGTGGAAACGAGGAGCCGGTGAGCGTGTCTGGAGTCACGGCCGACCCCACCCTTCTTGATCTTGAGCGGACGTTTGTGTCATGAGTACTAGCATCGGAATCGTTGGCCTGCCGAATGTCGGCAAGTCGACCCTGTTCAACGCCCTGACCAAGAACGACGTGCTGGCGGCCAACTACCCGTTCGCCACGATCGAGCCGAACGTGGGCGTCGTCGGCGTCCCGGACGCCCGCCTGAACAAGCTGGCGGAGATCTTCGGCTCGCAGCGCCTGCTCCCCGCGACGGTCGACTTCGTCGACATCGCCGGCATCGTGCGAGGCGCTTCGGAGGGTGAGGGCCTGGGTAACAAGTTCCTCGCGAACATCCGCGAGTCCGACGCGATCTGCCAGGTCATCCGCGCCTTCAAGGACGAGAACGTCGTCCACGTCGACGGCAAGGTCTCGCCCAAGGACGACATCGAGACGATCAACACTGAGCTGATCCTCGCCGACCTCCAGTCCGTCGAGAAGGCCGTCCCGCGCCTCACGAAGGAGTCCCGCCTCCAGAAGGAGAAGATCGCGGTCCTCGCCGCGGTCGAGGAGGCCCAGAAGATCCTCGAATCCGGCCAGACCCTCTTCTCCGCAGGGATCACCGCGGGCACGGAGAAGGGCAAGCTCCTCCACGAGCTGCACCTCCTCACCACCAAGCCCTTCCTCTACGTCTTCAACGTCGACGAGGACGAGCTGGTCGACGAGGACTTCAAGAACGAGCAGCGTTCCCTGGTCGCCCCCGCCGAGGCGATCTTCCTCAACGCCAAGATCGAGTCCGAGCTGATCGAGCTCGACGACGACGAGGCCCTCGAACTCCTCCAGTCCATGGGCCAGGAAGAGCCCGGCCTCGCCACCCTCGGCCGCGTCGGCTTCGACACCCTGGGCCTGCAGACCTACCTCACCGCAGGTCCGAAGGAAGCCCGAGCCTGGACGATCAAGAAGGGCGCCACGGCCCCCGAGGCGGCCGGTGTCATCCACACCGACTTCCAGAAGGGCTTCATCAAGGCGGAGATCGTCTCCTTCGAGGACCTGGTCGAAACAGGCTCGGTCGCCGAGGCCCGCGCCAAGGGCAAGGCCCGCATGGAGGGCAAGGACTACGTGATGCAGGACGGCGACGTGGTGGAGTTCCGCTTCAACGTCTGACGTTCCATCAAGGGCGGCGCCCGGCCCGCTTGTTGGCGGGTCGGGCGCAGGTGCCTGTCCGCGGGGAGTCCTCGTCCGTGAAGGGCTGTGGCTGACGGCCGACCTGGTTGGCGTGGCTGTGGTCGGCGCTTCAGACCTTGACGACCTCTACGGAAGGGCCGGACAGGAGTGTCAGGTCCTCGGGGTCGGAAGTGAGGACGGTGACCGGCTGGGGCGCGTTCCGGGCGATGACGGCGAAGGCGGCGTCGATGGCGTACTTGTGGCCGTGGAGATGATGGGCGCGAAGGAGGGCGGCGGCTTCGTCGGTGACCTCTCTGGTGACGTCGTGAACGTCGACGCGGGAGAGGACCCACTTGATGCGGGCCGGGTGGATCCGCTCGTAATCGGCCTCAAGAGTGGTCATGGCGCTGGTGGCCACGCGGATGCCTTCCTCTGATGCCGCCTGGACCAGCGCTACGACGGTGCGGTCCTTGCGGTAGAGCTTGGAGAGTCCTTCGCTGTCGAGCAGCAGGGTGCCGGGCATCAGGCGGCGGCACCGCCGACCTGTCGGTGGTCGTGGCGCAGCAGCGCGCGGGCGGCCTCGACCTCCTCGCGGGTGAGCTCGTCATTGTCGGTCTCGAAGTCGGCGACGATCTCCCGAAGCTTGTCCATGGCGACCCGCTGTTCCAGGGCTTCGGCGACGTAGGCGGAGAAGCCACCGGGCCCGACATGGGCGCGTACGGCCTCGGCAAGGTCCTCGGGCAGGCTGATGGAGTACTTTCTGCTACTGCTCATGGTGCTGATCCTATCGACGGTCGTAACTCTGTGGGTGCGCATAGTCATGGCAGCGCAGGGGAGGCGGCGCTCCACCCTCCGCCTTGCGGGAGGCTGCCCGGTCCGCAGACAGTCCGCAGGACGGTCGTAAACGCTCGTCGGGGGCCAACGCACCCAAACGGTGAAATCCCAGGTCCACGGCCTGGGCGGGGCTTCGCCGCAGGTCAGGATCGGGGCTCAAGCATTCCGCTTCAACGTCTGAGCGGATGAGACACCGCCCCTTCCGACCTGACATTCAGATCAGAAGGGGCGGTGTCAAAAGCCAGTCCCTTCGTCGGTGCCGTGACAGATCCGGGGCCGGGATGTTCGGACCTGGCTCAGGGGGTGAACAACAGTTCCCATTTCTTTCAGGGCGCCGTCGCAAGCTGCACCGGCTGCTCGCCGACCCGGGTGTGGGGGCGATCGTGGTCGAGCACCGTGACCGCCTCGCCCGGTTCGGCGTCGAGCACCTGGAGGCCGCCCTCTCGGCCTCGGGGCGGTGCCTGCTCGTCGTTGACCCGGCGGAGACGGCCGACGATCTCGTACGGGATATCACCGAGACGTTTCGCCGACTGGTGGGAGGAGAACTCCAAAGAGGCGTACAACACCGGCCTGGCAGGCGCGTCGGCGGCGTTCGACAACTACGCGAAGTCGAAGAGCGGTAGGCGCAAGGGCCCGAGGATGGGCATCCCCCGCTTCAAGTCGAAGCGGAATGCTTCCCTGACCTGCCGGTTCACCACCGGAACGATCCATATCGAACCTGACGGCAGGAACATCACCCTGCCCAGGATCGGCACCATCCGCCTCCACGAACACCGGGCCGACCTGCGCGCCCTTGCCGACGCGGGAAACATGCGGATCCTGTCCGCGACGGTGCGTCTGGACCAGGGCCGCTGGTTCGTGTCGTTACAGGTCGAGGAGAAGCGTCAGCCGGCGAAGGTCGCCCGTCCGGATGCGTCGGTCGGTGTCGACCTTGGCATCAAGACCCTCGCCGTTCTCGCGGACAGCGACGGTGTCCTGGCTACGGAACCCAACCCACGCCACCTCGACCGCGCGCAGAAGCAGCTGCGCCGCGCCAGTCGTGTCGTCTCGCGCCGTCAGGGCCCCGACCGGCGCACCGGTCGGCAGGCATCGAAGCGTTGGGAGAAGGCGAACCGGGCGCGGAACAAGGTGCACCACCGGGTTGCGAACCTCCGCGAGGACACCCTCCACCGACACCCCACTGCATCAACACCCGCACCTCAAGGGCCATCGGTACCGGCACGCGCCCTCCGTGCGTCCTGCGCCCCCGTGTCGGGTTGTTCTCGGGTGGTGCGGTCGGCGGCTCAGGTGTGGTCGAGGGGGTGTGCGCATCGTGCGGCGGGTCAGGAAGGTGCGCCGGCCAGGACTTCCACCTTGCCGGTGTCGAGGTAGTAGTAGGCGCCGACCACGGCAAGGGCGCCCTTTCCTACGAGTGGGGCCAGGTCCTGGTTGGAGCGCAGGGCGGCTGCGGTCAGCTCGACCTGGGCGCGGGCCATGGTCTCGACCGGGTCGGCACCGCCTTCGCGGACGGCCTGCTCGTACGCCGGCCGCAGGGCCTTGGTGATCGCCTCCAGGTTGCCGGGCAGCGGCTTGCCGTCACGGATGGACTTGTACGCTGCCTCGACGGCGCCGCAGCGTTGATGCCCGAGGACCACGACGAGCGGAGTGCCGCTCGTCATGGGCCCGTACTCCACGGACCCGGTGACCACCGGACCGACCGCCTCCCCGCCCGTGCGCATCACGTAGAGGTCACCCAGTCCGGTGTCGAAGAGGAGCTCCGGGGGGACCCGGGAGTCGATGCACGAGAGGACCGCTCCGAAAGGTTCCTGTTTCTGGGCTACGAACTCGCGCCGGTTCGGATCCCGGTCGGGATGTCGAAGGTCTCCGCTCACCCAGCGCTTGTTGCCGTCCATCAGCCTCGCGAGCGCCTCGGCGGGCGTGGCCGGCCGTGCTTCCGGCGAAGTGCTGGTCGCCATCGGGGTGGCGCTCGTCGATGAGCACCCCGCCAGTACGGCCGAGGCGACCACGAGTCCGCCGGCGAGCAGAGTTCTGCGATCCGGACGTCCCGCTCTGTCCATTTCGGTGGTTCCCCTCAGTCCGCTGAGATGTGTCCGTACGTCTTGGCCAAGGCGATTGTTCAGCGCGGTGCGGGAGCCCGGTCACAGGCGCAAGCGAGGGCGGGCCGCTTTGCCACCGACGGCCCACAGAGCCGGCTCGGGAGGCGGCTCGAGCGGCAGCGCAGCACTGACCGGGCGATCACGCGGGTCTCCGGGGGCGTCTCTGTCAGGAGAGGCCCCCTCCCTGCTTCCGCACCGGGTCTGCCGGCGCCGCGCCGGGTGTGATCGTTGCGGGAAACCGGTCAAGTGCGGGCTGGTTCTTGAGGGGCGCGTGGTGGGAGGGGCGGCGGATTCGGGTTCCCCCGGCGTGCTGGTCGATCCGCCCTCGTGCGCTCCGCCTTTCAGGTGGCCGGCAGTCAGGATGCTTGTGTCATATTCGATTTGTATGGGTCACTTGAGTAACCGAACCGGTGGGCCGCCCATCCCTCTCCGGGGGAGCGCGGAACCGTTCTGTTCGCCGACCGTCCACGCATGACGGACCTCGGCATCGTTTGCTCCGGACGGCCGCCGCGATGGGCGCCCCTGTAGAGGACTTGGATCCGACCAGTCACCCCTGCCGAACAGCGGCAGGGGCTGGTGAGGCAGCCCCCGGCCTCTGCAAGTGAGCGGTGCGCGAGCCGTCCGCGCACACCGAGTACCTCGCCATCGAGGCCATGAGCGCGGTCGTCGGCCCGCGACATGGCTCACCACGGCCCCATGCATCCTGTGCGGCGACGGCCGCTGGAGGTTGTCCCAGCAGGCACCTTTCGGGCGATTCCCCGGGTTCGCCCAGCGGCGTACCCCCGGGACCGGTCGAGCAGGAGATGAGCGAGGTCGGCCGGGGCCGGACAGCGGCCCAGTGGTCCACGTCATGGCCATGGGTCCTGATCCGGAACCGGCTCGAAGTCAACTCCCTTATGTGGGAGTCCCGTTCAAGCACACGGAGGACGATCATGCCAATCAGTCCAAGCCAGGGCTCCACCGGTGGCGGTACCGCCGTCACCATCACGGGCACCAACCTCACGGGCACCAGTGCGGTGCTCTTCGGCACCAAGCCGGCCACCGGCGTCACCAACGTCTCGCCCACCCAGGTCACCGCTGTCTCGCCGTCCGGCTCCGGCGAGGTCGGCGTGACGGTGACCACCTCGGGCGGAACCAGCAATCCGATCCCGTTCTTCTACGTCGGCGCCCCGTTCAAGTCCGGTCTGAGCGTGAGCTCGGGCCCCACCGCGGGTGGCAACACCATCACCATCAGCGGCACTGGCCTGTCCACCGCCACGGCGGTGTCCTTCGGCGCCAATTCCGCGACGCCGACAGTGCTGTCGGACAGTCAGATCAGCGTTGTCGTGCCCGCGGGTGCGGCAGCCGGGGCGGTCGGGGTCAGCGTGACGACCGCCGGAGGCACCAACAACGGTCTGTCGTACACGTACATCGACATCCCGACCATCGCCACCGTCACTCCGGCCTCCGGACCGACGTCCGGCGGCACGGCGGTGACCATCACGGGCACCAACCTGACCTCGACGAGCCAGGTCACGTTCGACTCGGTGCCGGCACCGTTCTCGGTCATCAACGCCACGACGGTGTCCGCCGTCACGCCGCCCGGCGCCGTCGGTGCGGTCGACGTCGGTCTCTCCAACCCTGCGGGCACAGCCACGGACGTCGGCGCCTTCACGTACGTGACAGGCCCCGGCATCTGATCCGCCACGGCTGCGGCACCGACAGCCGACGCGGAACAGCGCCCGGCGCCGATACCGCCTCCGGTACATGACGTCCGCCCCGGTCCGGGACATTCCGCGCCCGGCCGGGCGGGCAATCCACTCGGCATCACTCGCTCACCGCCGCCCGGCCAGGAGGTCCGGGCGGCGCCCCGATCACCACATTCCGATCTTCGCACCCCGTGCACAACGCCCCGATCACACCCCGCAGATCACATCACCCGACAGGAGAACGGCTGTGGAGAGCTCCGACAGCTCAATGCCCCGCGAATCGACGGCCGCGGCGGCCCCCGTAATCACCGTGAGCAGCCCTTTCTCGGGAGCCGCCGGAACGGTCGTCACACTGACCGGAACCGGCTTCACCGGGGCGACCGCGGTCACCTTCGGCGGTACTCCCTCCGCTTCGTTCACCGTGGTGTCCGCGACCGGGATCACCGCGGTCGCCCCGGCCGGTGCGGGCACCGTCCAGATCATGGTGACCACGCCCGATGGAACCAGCAACGGCATTGGCTTCACCTACACGATCGCGACGCCCGCGATCAGTTCCGTCGCCCCCAACCAGGGGTCGGTCGAGGGCGGGAACACGGTCACATTGACCGGAACCGGCTTCACCGGCGCCACCTCGGTTCGTTTCGGTACCGTGGCCGCCGCGTTCATTGCCGTCTCCGCGACGCAGGCCACCGCGGTCGCCCCCGCCGCGCCCACCGGCACCGTCAACGTCACGATCACCACTCCGGGCGGCACCAGTGCCGGGATCCCCTATACGTATGTCGCCGCTCCGGTTCTGGGCAGTGTGACTCCGGCCCAGGGGCCGCTCGCGGGTGGGAACACCATCACCTTGTCCGGGACCGGCTTCACCGGAACGACGTCCGTCCGCTTCGGTGTGAACGTGGCGACCTCGTTCACCTTCGTCTCGGCGACTCAGCTGAGTGCGGTTGTTCCCACCGGCGGCGCGGGCCCGGTTGCCGTCACGGTCACCACGCCGGGGGGCACCAGCAGTCAAGCCGTCGCCTACTACTACCTCGGCGCACCGGTTCTCACCAGTGTCGTCGCCGGGTCCGGTCAGGTGGGCGGTGGCAACGCCGTGACGCTGACCGGGGCCAATCTCCTCCAGGCCACGGCGGTTCTCTTCGGCTCGACGGCGGCCACCACCTTCACCATTCTCTCGGTCACGGAGATCCGGGCGACGGTGCCGCCCGGTGTCAGCGGCACCGTCCCGGTCACCGTCACCACGCCCGGTGGCACGAGCAACAGCGTGGCCTACCTGTATCTGAGTGCCCCGGTAGTCAGCGGTCTGGTACCCAACCAGGGGGCGTCGGCAGGCGGGAACACGGTGACTGTCACCGGCTCCGGACTGACGTATACGACCGGTGTGCTGTTCGGGAGCGTGCCCGCCGGCTTCACCGTGGTCTCCGACACCCAGTTGACGACCACGGCGCCGCCCGGCGGGGTGGGCGCGGTCACCGTCAGGGTCGTCACCCCTGGTGGCACCAGTCTCGGTGTTTCTTACACCCGAGTTGGCTCACCCGGTATCTGAGTGGTCCGGTCGGCCCGGCGAACCGGTTCGGCGGGTACCCGGAGAGCGCCCGGCCCATGGACAATCGCGGCCATGGGCGAAGACTCGATACGGAACTACCTGGCCTCCGTCGAGAGCCGACTGGCGGCCGACGGCTGTGTCCCGCGCTGGGAGGACTGGGCCGGAGTCCCTGTGCTCGTCGGGCGGCGGGCCGACTTCCGGATGCGGTGGGCGGCCACCAACCTGCATCTGTTCACCGTGGCCGCCGCCGTACCCGAGGTCACCGTGCCGGTCATCGGCACGTTCACCACGCAGGTGCTCGCGTACGCCAAGAAGAACAAGGGCGGTCTGCCCGTCGGGATGCAGACCGGTGTCGCTTCCTTCCCCGTTCTGGTCAGCGACCGGATCGATCCGGCCGCGATGGCGTGGGCGGAGGAGAAACAGCACAATCAGTTCGCCTGCTTCGCGCGGCCGGTCGTCGTCGACAGCGCGCAGGGCTACGTGGGCATGTACCGGGGGAAGCCGGCCCTGGGGCGGGTCTACGCCTCGCACCTGATCGAAAAGGGTGCCCGCTACTTCCAGCCGTAGGCGGGGCACGGACACGTGCGACGCCTGCCGTGACACGGCGTCCGGGAGGCGCGCACGCGCCGGCTACGGCTGCCCGACCCTCAACTCCCGTACGCCCACCGGCTTCTCCGGATCTCCCGAATCGACCGTCAGGCGTACCCGGCGGGCCGCCGAACCCGGCCTGTACGGCTGCCAGTCCTTGCCGTTCACCGATGTCTCCACGCGGTACGAGACGACGCGTGCGTCCGTCCATTCCGGTGCGATCGAGGTCACCGGGGCCGTGCGGCCCAGGTCCACGGTCAGGCTGCCCGTCGCGCCGTCCGGGGACCAGGCCGTGGCCGGGCTGCCGTCCACCGCGGCGGCGGCGTACAGGCCGGGGGTCTCGGAGCTCGCCGTCGCCGGGCGGCAGCGGGCCGCGTTCGTCGTCCGGGCGAGGTCGGGGCGGCGGGTGGCGAGGGCGAGTGTGCTGGTGAGGAGGCGGGGGCCGGTGGGGGTGTGGACGGTGAAGGGGGCGCCGGAGGTCAACCGGACCGTCGTCGTCAGGGGGCCGATCGCGATGTCGTACGTACGACCCCGGTAGCGCAGCCCCGTCAGCGTGACGCCCCTGCCCAGCTGCGGCGGCAGCAGCGGATCGAGGCGCACCCCGTCCTCCCGCAGCCGAAGGCCCGTCAGCCCGTGCGTGAAGACCTGGAGGAATCCGCCCTTCCCGGTGAGGAAGTCCTCCGCGGGACTCCCCGACAACGGGTCCTGTGCGCCCGACTTTGCGCCCCGGGCCTCGCTGAAGAGGGCGTACGGGCCGCGCATGAACGGGCGTACGGCGCGCTGGAGATAGGTGTACGTCGCGCAGCCGGCCTCGCCGATCGCGGCCGCGGCGATCGCGTGGACCGAGTCCGTCATCGCCGGGCCGTCCGGATCGGTGCGTTCGGCGTAGTAGTCGAGCGTGGCCGCCCGGGCGCCCGGCTCCATCGGCCATTCGAGCGGGTAGATCAGCAGCACCGTGTCGGCCTGCTTGATGGTCGAGCCGTTGTAGCCCGCGTACTGGAGGAACAGTTTCCGCTTCGGGTCGTACGGGATGCGCAGACCGTCCGCGACCCGCGTCCACTCGGCCGGCGCGGTATGCCCGAGCAATCGCGCCGCGCGGGTGGCGTTGCGCAGCGCGGTGGCCGCCACCGCGTTGGTGAAGACCCCGTCGGTGACGCCGTTGCTGTATTCGTCGGGGCCCGCGACGTCCTTCACCGAGTAGCTGCCGTCCGCGTCGGCGGTCGCCCGCGAGACCCAGAAGTCGGCGATCCCCCGGAGCAGCGGCCACCCGTGCCCGGCCAGCCAGCCGCGGTCCCCGGTCGCCAGGTAGTACTGCCAGACGGCGAGCGAGACATCGCCCTGGAGGTGGACCTGGGTGAGGCAGTGCGGGGGATCCCAGCTCTGGCACTCGGACCACAGATCGCCCTTGCTCGCGCTCGTCCACGGGTAGAACAAGCCCTTGAACCCCAGTTTCCGGGCGTTGGCGCGGGCGGCTCCGCGCGTGCGGTAGCGGTACTCGACGACCGAACGGGCCAGCTCGGGGCGGGTGGCGAGCAGCCCCGGGTACATCCAGATCTCGGCGTCCCAGAAAACCAAGCCCGCGTAATTGTCGCTGGTCAGACCGGTCGGAGCGATGCTGTCGCGGGAACCGGTACGGGTGGACGCCAGCAGGCCGTACTGCGCCGACCTCAGCCACTTCTGCAGGTCGGGACTGTCCGGGACGGAGATGTCGGCCGCCCAGACCCGCCGCCAGGCGGCGGCGTTCGCGGCGAGGACGGCCGACCAGCCGCGGCCGGCCGCGCGCCGCGACGCCTCGCGGGCGGTGGTGCGCGGGGCGTACGAGGTGAGCGCGGTGTCCACGCCCACGTACTTCTCGAAGGTGTACGTGCGCCCGGCGCGCACCTGGGGCGTGCTGCGGATCTGGTTCGCGCCGGGTACCTGCGGCTCCGATCCGCCGGTGCGCAGCGTCTGGACGATCGCGCCCGCCGTCCCGGTGCCCTGCGTGCGGAACGTTCCGTCGGCGTTCAGCGTGATCCGGCGTGCGCCCCGCGGGTCGAGGCGTCCGGTGACGGTCGCGGTGCCGCTCCAGTGCGGTGTCATACGCAGCCGTACGGCGCCGGTGTGCGCGTCGGACCGGTCCGCGAGCACCTCGTACGTCAGGTCGGTCGCTCGTCCGTCGGCCGTGGTCCAGCGCAGCGACGTACGCACCAGACCGCAGCGCAGGAACACGGTTCGGCGGTAGTGCGAGATCCGGCCCGGGGGAGTGCCGGAGCCGTAGGTCTCGTTGCCGACGCGTACGTCGAGGGTCGTCCAGCTCGGCAGCGCGGCGATCACCTCGCGCCCTTCGGCGAGGTTCTTGTCGCGCCCGAACAGGCCGGAGACGAAGGCGCCGTCGTAGCGCGGGGTGAACAGCGGCCAGCCCGTCTTCCTGTCCGACGCGGCGTATCCGGCGCCTGTGGCGGGCACTCGGTGGGCCAGATAGCCGTTGCCGGCATAGGGGTCGTAACCGTCGGCCTCGTCGAACCGGGTGGAGGCCGGCGCCCAGGCGGGGTCGGTGTCCCGCCCACAGGTCGTGGAGGCGGGCGGGCGGGGAGCGGCCGCGTAGGAGAGGGGCGGCAGCGGCGCGATCAGGGCGCCCGCGACCAGGGACGTCAGGGACGCGAGGGACGTGAGGAGACAGACGCGCGAGGGGCTCACCGTACGAAGGTATGGACGCGCGCGCCGAGCGGTGGCGCACGGCGCGCGGCGGGCGGGTGAACGGTGGGCGGGGGGGTGGTGATGCCCTCGGCGAGGGCGACGGTGGGGGCGGGCGCGCCGCCCGGGGCGGCCGGCAGATCGTTCGCGTCCGCGCGGAAGGCCGCGGCGAGCGGGGACACGGCCTCGGCCTGTACGGCGATCAGCGCCGGGCGTCGGTCGATCAGCCCCTGGGCGTGGAGTGCGGCGGTGGCCGGTGCCGAGCCGAGCCGAGCCGAGCAGGAGCGTGCCGGTTCTGGTCGCGGTTCCGAGGACGGCTCGGCGGCCCGGTTCTCTCCGGGGCCCGGCGGCGGGTCATGCATGAGGCCGTGATGAATCATCACTTCGGGTGAAACTCTGGCCCGTGCTTGCGGTGCGCAACCGACGGTCGTCAGGCTGTTGCAGACTGTCAACCTGTTGGGAGTGGCCTGTGACTTTCGGTGAGCAGCCCGCCTATCTGCGTGTTGCAAGCGATCTGAGAGAGAAGATCGCCAACGGTTCGCTGCCGCCGCATACGCGCCTGCCCTCGCAGGCGCGTATCCGCGAGGAATACGGAGTCTCGGACACCGTCGCGCTGGAGGCACGCAAGGTGCTGATGGCCGAGGGGCTGGTCGAGGGGCGCTCCGGATCCGGTACGTATGTGCGCGAGCGCCCCGTCCCGCGCCGGATCGCCCGCTCCGGCTATCGGTCCGGAGCCGGGGCCAGTCCGTTTCGTCAGGAGCAGACGGCGGAGGGGGTGTGCGGAACGTGGGAGTCCCGCAGCGAGCAGGAGGGTGCGAGCGGCGAGATCGCCGAGCGCCTCGGCATCGAACCGGGCGACCGGGTGATGCGTACGCGATACACCTTCCGGGAGGCCGGTGAGCCGATGATGCTCTCCACCTCCTGGGAGCCGCTTGCCGTGACGGGGCGCACGCCGGTGATGCTGCCGGAGGAGGGCCCGTTGGGCGGCTGCGGGGTGGTCGAGCGGATGGCCGCGATCGATGTCGTCGTGGACAACGTGGCCGAGCAGGTCGGCGCGCGGCCGGGGCTGGCGGAGGAGCTCCTGGCGCTCGGCGGTGTTCCGGGCCATGTGGTGATGGTGATCGAGAGGACGTATTACGCGTCGGGCCGCGCGGTCGAGACGGCGGACGTGGTGGTGCCCGCCGATCGCTTCCGGATCGCCTATCACCTTCCGGTCCGGTGAGCGACAGGCGCAGGGCGTCGTCCGGCGCCCGTGCCGACGGGCGGGCCCCCTGCCGGGCCCCTTGTCCGATGGGCTGTCGCCGACCGTCCTAGCTTGTCATGTCCCGCTCCTTAAGGGGGCGCATCCAGCCGGGTGCGCCCCCTTTTCCGTGGCCGGATCGGTATCTCTTTGTGTAATTACGTATTCGTTGAGTGAAGGTCAGGCGTAGGCTCGGGCATATGCGTACTGCGGTTTCCTGGGGATCCTTAGAGACCTACATGCCGTTCGACGGAGGGGCGCAATGTTCGGGAATGGCGCGATGACCGACAGCGGTGCCGAGCTCCCTTGGCTGGTGATAAGGGAGGACGACAACGGCAATCGCTATCGCGTCGGCAGATATGCCACGCAGGGCGAGGCCCAGAAGATCGCCGACAAGCTCGATACCCGTGGTCACAAGCAGCTCTACTGGGTGGAGCGCATCGGGCAGAGCGCCCGGCCGTAGGGCGCCGGGCCGCGTCCACCGGAAGTCGAGCGGGGGAGTCGCGCGGGGGAGTCGCGCCCCGGCTCAGGGGCGAGGGGCGGTCGGCCGGGGCGGTCGGCGGCCTGGAGGGCCGAGGTGGCCCGGGTGGGCAGTGTCCGTCCGGCTAAGGTCCTGCCTGACGTGGGTTCCGGATGGCGGAGGCGGAGTGATGTCGGTCCTGATCGACACGGTGGCGTGGGTGCGTGTGGAAGGCGGCAGGATTCTCTGCGCGCGGCCACGGGGGAAGGATGTCTTCTACATCCCCGGTGGCAAGCGGGAGGGCGCGGAAAGCGATCTCGAAACCCTGCTCCGCGAGATCAAGGAGGAGCTGACGGTGCTCCTCGCGCCGCACACCGCGGTACACCTCGGTACGTACGAGGCCGGGGCGCCCGATCTGCCGAGCGGCGCCGTGGTGCGTATGAGTTGCTACACCGCGGACTACGAGGGGACGCTGGCGGTGAGCAGCGAGATCGAGGAGATGGCCTGGTTCTCGTACGCGGACCGTCCGCTCGTTCCACCGGTCGACCAGCTGCTCTTCGACGACCTCAAGGCGGCGGGCGAGCTGAACTGAGCCGGGCCCGGCCGCCGTTGTGCCTCGCCGGAGGCGTGTCCGTCCGGAGGTGCCTCGCTCACGGCGCGCCCCTCCGGTGCCGAGCGTTGCCCGTGTGGATGGCTGCGGCGCGCAGTGGTGGCCTCGTGCGCCCCTCTGTCTGCGTACATCTGTTCGTGTGCGCACTCGTACACCCGTACGCCCCACGTGTCGATCGCGGTGGTAGGTTGCCCTGAATATCGGGTATGTGCTGATTAACCCCCGTAAAACAGGACGCTCTCCGTTGCTGGTCTTGGGAAGTGGTCGGCGTGATCGACACCGAAGGCGATTGCGCCGAGTGGACCTTTCCGGCTGTGCCGGGCGCGGTGCGTTCCGCGCGGCATGCCGTTCATGAGGCGTTGCGCGGCTGGGGGCTCGACGACGCCGTCAGGGACATGACGGTTCTGCTGGTCAGTGAGTTGGTCACCAATTCCCTGCAGTACACGACGGGCCCCATCGGCGTGCGGCTGCAACGCCCTCACCTCAACGGTGACGCCCCTTCCGCCCACCCGGGACTGCTCGTGGAGGTCTCCGATCCGCTTCCGGATCCGCCCACCGAACGCAGTGCCGGACCCGATGACGAGGGGGGCCGAGGACTGCAGCTGGTGGCCTGTTCCGCGCGCCGCTGGGGGACCCGGCGGGGAAAGAGCGGCAAGACGGTGTGGTTCGAGCTGTCCCTGCCTGGTTAGGAGTGGGGTGGGACGTGCAGCGATCACCAGAGGCCGGTCCGGAGGCCGGGCAGAACTTGGCCGAAAGGGACTGAGACCGTGCTGTGATCGTGAACGCCGTGTCGGTTGGGACCATAGTGCTGAATACTGCGGGCAGGACCGGTCCGGTGTGTGAGCTGGAGGGGACGGTCGCGTGAGCGAAATACCTGGGACAGCGGGCGACATTGTGTGGCAGAGCAGCCCGCCTGGCTCGATCTACGACTACATCAGGGTCGCCTCCTTCTCGATCGGCCCCGATGGCCAGATCGAGCAGTGGAGCCGCCGGGCCGCCGGCCTCTTCGGCATTGCCGCGGACAAAGCGGTGGGAATGGATCCGGTCGAGGCGTTCATGCCTGCCGACCTGCGCACGGACGGCCACCGCCGGATCGGCGAGATCCTCGACGGCAAGGAGTGGACGGGCCTCGTCCCCTTCCGGATACCGGGCGACGACCCGGTGCACGGGCTCGCCGAGATCTATGTGATGCCGAGCGAGACCGGCAGCGGGGAACGGGCCGCGCTCTGCATCGTCGTGGACGTCCGAGCACTGCGCCACATCGAGACGGACCTTGCCGCGTCACAGGCGATATTCGGTCAATCTCCCTTCGGTTTCGTGCTGTTCGGTATGGATCTCACGGTCATCCGCGCCAACGAGCGCTTCGCTACCGTCTTCGGTGGCCGGGCCACCGACCACCGCGGCCGTACGGTCGACGACTATCTCCCCCGCCCCGAGGCGGACCGGCTCACCGCCACGCTGAAGCGCGTCCTGGAGACCGGCTCCTCCGTCACCGACCTCCAGCTCGTCGGCACCGCGCCTGGTGACACCGAGAACCGCAACTGGTCGATGAACCTCTACCGCGTGCACAGCGGATCGGGCCGGCCCATCGGTATCGCCGGACTGGCCACCGATGTGACCCGACGGCACATCGCCGCCCGCGAGGCCGCCAGCGCCCGCCGCAACCTCGCGCTGCTCAACGAGGCCAGTGCCCGCATCGGCAACTCCCTCGACCTGGAGACCACGGCCCGCGAACTCCTCGACGTCGCCGTCCCCGGCTTCTGTGACCTTGCCTCCGTCGACCTCTACCAGGGGCTGCTCACCGGCGACGACGCGCCGCCCGGCCGCTGGGACTCGCTCCGGCAGGAGTCCTTCGGCGGCTCCGCCGAACTGCGCCGCGTCGCCCTCGCCAGCGCCGTGTCGGACGGTCTTCCCACCACCGGCACCGCGACTGCCACGGACACCGCAGCAGCCGGCACATGCTCCGGCCGGCCCGCGCTCGGCGCCGTACACCGCTTCCCGTACGACTCGCCCTGTGCCACCGCCCTGCGCACCGGCCATGTCGAGGATGTGCCCAGCGACGACCGGGGCTTCGTCCAGTCCACGCTCGCCGTACCGATGGTGGCCCACGACGCGGTGGTCGGCCTCGTCCAGTTCGTCCGCACGAAGGGCAGCGAACCCTTCGGCGAGCGGGATCGTGCCCTGGCCACCGAACTCGCCGCCCGCGCCGCGGTCTGCATCGACAACGCCCGCCTCTACCGGCGCGAACACGAACGCGCCCTGATCCTCCAGCGCAGCCTCCTGCCACCCGGCGACCCCGTCGCCGCGGGCCTCGACATCGCCTGCCGCTACCTCCCCGGCAACACGGCCACCGAGGTCGGCGGCGACTGGTTCGACGTGATCGAACTCCCCGGCCACCGCACCGCCCTCGTCGTCGGCGACGTCATGGGCCGCGGACTGCGCGCCGCCGTGGCCATGGGCGAACTGCGCACTGCCGTACGGACCCTGGCCCTGCTGGACCTGGAACCCGCCGAGGTGCTCTCCGCGCTCGACGAGGTCGCCCGCGGGCTCGGCACGCCCGGCGGCGGCACCTCATCTTCTTCCGGCGGCTCGGGGGGCGGCGCCCAGTGGCCCTCGCGGGCCGCCCACAGGTCCCGCGAGGCGGACCTCTCCGAGGTGTACCTGGCGACTTGCGTGTACGCGGTCTACGACCCGGTCACCCGGCGGTGCACCTTCGCCAACGCCGGTCATCTCCCCCCGGCCGTCGTCGAGCCCGGCGAACCGGCCATGCTGCTCGACGTCCCGCCCGGGATGCCGCTCGGCGTCGGCGGCGAACCCTTCGAGGAGGTCGAGGTCGAACTGAAGGAGGGCGCCCTGCTCACCCTCTACACCGACGGCCTCGTCGAGTCCCGCGATCATCCGCTCGACGAGGGACTGCACGCCCTGCGCGGCGCGCTCGTCGAACCGGACCGGCCGCTCGAAGACGTCTGCGACCACGTGCTGACCACCCTCGACACCCGGCACGGCGAGGACGACATCGCGCTGCTCATGGCCCGCATCCGGGGGCTGCCGGTGGACGCCGTCGGGGACTGGCGGCTGCCCCGCGAACCCCGCTCCGTCGGCCGTGCCCGCGAACTGGCCCGTGGCCAACTGCTGGCCTGGGACCTCGACGAGCTGGTGGACACCACCGAACTGCTGGTCAGCGAACTGGTCACCAACGCCCTGCGGTACGGGGAGGGCGAGATCCGGCTCAGGCTGCTGCGCGACCGTACGCTCGTCTGCGAGGTGTGGGACGCGGGCCTCGTCCAGCCGCGGCGACGGCGGGCGCGCGACACCGACGAGGGCGGGCGCGGGCTCCAGCTGGTCGGTCTGCTGAGCGTGGCCTGGGGGTCCAGGCGCACACCGCGCGGCAAGACCGTCTGGTTCGAACTGGCGCTGCCCGACGGGGAGCCGGCTGCCGAGCCCACGGTCGAGCAGCTGCTGAGCATGTTCTGACAGGGAGGGTTCAGGAGGCCGGCGGGAGCGCCGTCATGACGCTGTTTTCAGGGCGGCGAACCGGGCCTCGACCTCGGCGCTGTCGCCCAGGGCGTCCAGCTGCTCGAACTGGGCGTCCAGGGATGACGCGGCGAGTTCCTGCTTGCCCAGCGCCCGCGCCTCCTCACGCCGCACCTTGTCCTCGAACCGGCTGAGCTCACTGGTCGGGTCGAGTACGTCGATGTTCTTGACGGAATCCATCATCAGGTTCTGCGCCTGGGCGGACTTGGCGCGGGCGACGAGCTCGTCGCGCTTGGACTTCAGCTCCGTCAGCTTGGTCTTCATCTGATCCAGGCCGGACTTGAGCTTGTCCACCACCGCCGTCTGCGAGGCGATGGTCGGCTCCGCGGTCTTCGCCTCCTTCTCCGACTGGAGTTGACGCCCGAGCGCCACCTTGGCCAGATGGTCGAACTTGTCCGCCTCCGCGCCCGCTCCGGCCGCCCGCAGTTCGTCGGCCTTGCGGCTGGCGGCGAGCGCCTTGCCGCCCCACTCCCGCGCCGCCTCGACATCCTCGCGGTGGTCCTGTTCCATCAGCCGCAGATTGCCGATGGTCGCGGCGACCGCCTGCTCGGCCTCCGAGATGTTGGCCGTGTAGTCGCGGATCAGCTGGTCCAGCAACTTCTGCGGATCCTCCGCCTGATCCAGCAACGCGTTGATGTTGGCCTTCGCCAGCTGGGTGACGCGGCCGAGGATGGTCTGCTTGGTCATGGCGCCTCTCCTGTGAGTGAAGTGGGTGAAGTCGCTGAAGCGGGTGAAGCGGGTGAAGTCGCTGAAGTGGGTGAAGTGGGTGAAGTGGCTGAAGTGGGTGAAGTGGCTGAAGCGGGTGAAGTGGCTGAAGTGGGTGAAGTGGCTGAAGCGGGTGAAGTGGCTGAAGTGGGCGAATGAATACGTACGCGTGATGCGCTGAGCCGCGGGCCGTGCCGACCGTTCAGAAGCGGCCGCCGCCGCCCCGCCGGCCACGCGTGCCCCCGCCGCCGAAGCTGCCGGGCCCGCCGCCCCCGCCGAAGTTCCCGCCGAACCCTCCTCCGTACCCCCCGCCACCGCGGCCACCCCCGCCGCCCAGGAGCCCGCCGAGGATGATGCCGCCGAGCACCGCGCCGCCGACCCCACCGCCTCCTCCGCCGCCCCGCACATCGCCCGGCCCGCCCCGGCCCCCGTACGACCGCACGTCCTGTTCGGCCAGGCTGCGCGCCTGCCCGGCCAGGGCGTCCGCCTGCTGCGCCTCGGCCAGCGCGCCCTGCGGATCACCGCTCCCGGCCAGTGCACGGGAACGGTCCAGCCGCCGCTGGGCCTCCGCGAGGCGGGTCCGGGCCTGGCTGCCCACCGCCCCGCGGTGGGTGGCGACGTAGTCGGCGGCGGCGGCGATCGCCGAACGCGCGGTGAGTGTCGCCTGGTCGAGGAGGGAACGGGCCCGGCGATCGCCCTGTTCCTGCTCGCGGGCGCCGGCCAGCGCCGCGTCGAGCGCCGTGTCCGCCTCCTCCACCCTGCGCAGCGCGTCGATGGGGTCGTACGGGCCGGCCCGCAGCTCCCCCTTCACATCTGCGAGCACCGACTGCGCGCGGGCGATCCGGCCCCGCAGGTCCGCCGTCGGCACCCCCGCACCGGTGCCTTCGAGCAGCCCGCCCGCATCGGCCAGGTCGGTCTCCATCCCGGTGAGGGCGGCGGGCAACCGGCCCGCCGCCTCAGCGAGTTCGCCGCTGCGGCGGTCCACGGCGTCGACGAGGGTCGTCGCCTGGTCGACGGCGCCCTCGGCGGCCCGTACGAACACCGCAGCCGCGGCGTTGTCGCCGCTGTCCACCGACTGCCGGGCCCGGTTGAGGGCGGAGGTGGCGAAGACGAGCCGGTCCTTGGCCTGTTCGACGGCTCCGGCGACGGGCGCGGCGGCCGACTCCGCGTACCGGCCACGCATCGCGGTCAGGGCGGCCTCGGCGGTGGAGACGCGGCCGGCGAGCGTACGGAAGGCGGTCTCGGCCGTGGCCAGGGCCTGCGGGGCGTTGCGTTCCAGGGCGCGCAGCCGGTCGAAGTCCTCGGACACGGCGTCGAGGCGGGAGCCGGCGTCCGTGCAGCGGCTGATGATCTCGTCCAGCATCCGGCGTCGCGTCGCGTCGTCCTCGGGAATGGCGTCGTCCAGCTGCTGGCGCAACCGGAACGCGGCGGTCAGCTCGCCCTTCGCGTAGCCGACGGCCTCGGTGAACGGGGCCGCGGCCTCCTCCCCGAACTGGGCGGTGGCGAAGCCCAGTTCCTCCTCGCTGGTGCGGACCGCGTCATCGGTCTCCACCAGCGTCTCCTTCGCCCGGGCATCGAGCTCCGGCAACGAAGTCGGCTGCCGTGGCCCGCCCGGTCCGGCGGAACCCGGTCCCCAGCCGGTCGCGGCGGGCGTGGTGCGGGTCGTGGCCCGCTTCCTGCGCCGGGTGTACGCGTAGCCGGCGACCACTGCCGCCCCGCCGACGACGACCACCGGAAGAATCAGATCCCAGGCACTCGTCCCGCCGGAATTCCCGGTTCCGGGATCGGAGGCGCCGGGTGTGAGCGTCGGCGTGGGCACGGCCTTGCCGGCCAGTACGGCGGAGTACCCGTTCGCGGCGCCGATCGCCGCGCCGGCCCAGTCGTGTCTCCTGAGTGCGGGCTCGACGGCCGTGCTCGCCACGTCCCGGAGCTGGGCGTCGGTGAGGCGTGAGCCCTGTTCGACGGTGTACGCGTACTGCCGGACGTGGGTGGCGACGGCGAGCAGGACGTCGTCGCGGCCGAGGCCGTTCCGGTCGGCCGTCGCATCGGCCCAGCTCTGCGCGGACCGGCCGGAGAAGTCCCGTACGTACACGACGAAGAGCTGGATGCGGCGTTCGTCGTACAGCCGGTCGAGTGCTGCCGAGACCTGGTCCTTGCGCTCGCCGAGCGCACCGACCCGGTCGGTGATCTGCCCGTCCCGGGACAGGGTGACGGGATCGTCGGCGCGAGCGGTCAGCGCGGCGGGCAGGGCCAGCCAGCACACCGTCATCAGCACGGTGAGGAGGGCCCGGCCCGGTATCGGTATCCGGGTACGGCTCACGAGCGGCATCACGTTTGTGAGGCTATGTCCACCCTGGGTGACCCGCGACCCGGCGACCGGGCGCGGTGGCTGTTCGACGCCGAACGCCGCACCATGCCGGCATCCGGGTGCAGGCCCGGCCCGGCGACAAGCTCGCCACCGAGGGGCCGGACGGGCTGCGCCTGGAGCGTGCCGCGTCTCTACGCCGACTTCGCGGCGCGGGAGGGCGACCGGGCGGCGTACCGGAAGGGCTGGAACCGACCCGGCCCCTCTGGTACACCGCCGCGCGGCCGGTCAGATGGAGAAGCGCTCCTTGGCGAGCAACGGACGCACCTTCGACTGGAATCCGCCGGTCCGGAACGGCCGTTGCAGCAGACCGGGGCGGATCGCCTGGGCCAGTGCGGCGGCGATCATGCCCTGGTCGAGGGCGAGCATGTAGTCACTGACCCGGCCGGTGCCGACGTTGACGGAGTCCCGGAACCCGTATCCGTCGTGATAGGCGCCGAAGTCGCGGTCGAGCGCGCGCAGGTTGGCGACCGCCTCGTCCGGCGCGTAGGGCAGCGCGAGGAAGGAGGCGTGCGGGGTGACGACACCGTTGGTGAATGCCGAGGCGGGCGGCAGCGGAGCGCCGTCCTCGGTGTACGTCCGGTCGGTGTTGGAGGCGTATCCGTCGACCTGCATGCCGATCGCGTCGACGCCGTACTCCTGGTACCCGCCCTCGGGAATGTTGGAGGGGGAGAAGCCCCAGTACCCGTACTCCGCTTCCTCCATACCGTGTTCGATCTGGCTGCGGACGTAGCGCTGGTGCGTGAGGCCCCAGGACCGCGGCGACCACTCCGGCTCCGGCACGAACAGCGGCACCATCAGGGCCTCGAACATCGAACCGCCCCAGGTGGGCACGATCTTCCGGCCGCGGTGCGTGTAGTGCCCCTGCCAGACCCGTACACCGTCCATGACGACGTAGCTGCCCCCGGGGTGCTGCTCCTGCCCGTGCTCGGGGAGCATCGTGCGCAGCATGTGCCAGTAGTGGTCGGAGGGCAGCGAGCCGTCCGCGATGCCGAGGTAACTGGCCATACGCGGCTCGGTGTTGAGCGCACCGTAGTGATGGCCGGTGAACTCCTCGGTGTCGGTCCAGGATCCGCCGCGCAGCTGGCCGGGGCCGGCGACGGGGTCGGCCGGGTCGTACGGCGTGTAGTAGTAGGACCAGTCGGCGGTGGCCAGGATGCGGGCGATGCGGGGGCGGAGCGCCGGTGCGGCGTCGGCGGCAATGCGCAGGCCGGTGACCAGCCAGGCGTTGTCGACGGAGGAGAGGAACGGGCGCACCGGGTCGCCGGTGCCGGGCCACTGGGTCAGGACCGAACCGTCGTGCGCGTCGTACCAGTTGAGCCAGAAGCCGTGATGGCGCTCCAGCTTCTCGACGGCCCGGACGGTGTGCTCCAGCCTGCGTTTCATCGTGGCGTCACTGATCACGCCGAGCCCGGCCGCGGCGACCGTCGACCAGAGGCCGCAGCCGATGTTGGTGGGCGAGGTCTGGCGCGACTGGACGGGGGTGCCGGAGCCGCTGACGTCGATCTTGTCGGTGGCGAGGCCGAAGTCGGTCGTCATCGCCTCGATCGAGCGGTACGTATCGCGGAACCAGCGCATGAGCAGTGGTGTGCCCGCGCCTTGCGCGGGCTGCGTGAGCTGTGCGGCGCCTGCGGAAGGCACGGCCACGGCTCCGAGGGACAGGGCGGCAGCCCCTGTTCCCGCGGCGGTGAGAAATGTGCGACGGTCCATCAGAATCCCTCGAAGAAGAGCCACCGACTGTGGGCGGTGGGCGGATTTCGTTCGTCGGTCGTAACTGAAGGGCGGGGCGCCGTGTCGCGTGCGGCACCCGCGTGGGCGCCGCACACTTGCGGGGCTGGATACGTGTGGCGCCCACGCGGGCGATGGGCCTGTCCGGCGGATCGGGCCGGACAGGGCCCGGCTGTACGGGAACCGGCGTCCGTCAGGTATCGCCGGTTCCCGTACGGGCGGGAGCGGTCAGGTCGCTCCCGGTCTGGGGACCGACGTCAGTCGGCGATGCGCGGCAGCGCGCGCGTGCGGCCCATCTCGCCCAGCCAGACGGCGGACGGCTTGGGCAGGCGCTCGAAGGTCTCCGGGTCCCAGCCGATCAGGCCGAAGGTCGGCTTGTAGGAGCCCCACTCGTAGTTGTCGAGCGCGCTCCAGGCCAGGTAGCCCTGGATGTTCAGGCCGTCCTGGAGCGCGGACGCGACCTCGTTCAGCGCGCCGGTGTAGTAGTCGACGCGGCGGCTGTCGTCGTCGGTCGCGATGCCGTTCTCGGTCACGATCAGCGGCACGTCGTTGCCGAGGACCTCGGCGGTGTGGCGCAGCGCGTAGCCGACCGCGCAGGGGTAGTACTCCCACTGCGTGAGGGTGCGCTCGACGCCGTCGGCCGTCGGAATCGGGCCCTCGGGGCCGATCTTGGTCCGGGTGTAGGACTGCACGCCGATCCAGTCGTCGCCGCGGGCGGCCTCGATGAAGACGTCCTCGCGGGGGTGACGGTAGGCCGCGGTGACCTCCTCGGCGCCGGGCAGGGCCTGGTAGACCTGGTTGGCGATGGTCCAGCCGACCTGGATGGCCGGGTTGATCGCCCGGACCTCCTTGACGGCCGCGTGGTGCGCGGCGATGACGGCCTCGGTCGTCTCGTCGTCGGGGGTCGGCAGACCGGCGGGCGGGAAGCTGTTGTCGCCGCGCTTGGCCTGGCCGGCCATGACCGCGATCATGTTCGGCTCGTTGATCGTGCAGACGTGGCCGACGCCCTCGGCGATCACCGGTGCGCAGGCGGCGACGTAGCGCGCGAAGAGCTCGGCCGCGCCGTCGGCGGTCCAGCCGCCGCGCGCCTCGAACCACTGCGGCACGGTGAAGTGGTGCAGCGTGATCATGGGGCGCAGGCCGCGCTCGATGGCGCCCTCGACCATGCGGCGGTAGTGGGCGAGCTCGGCGCGGGAGAAGCGGCCCTCGGCCGGCTCGATGCGCGCCCACTCGATGGAGAACCGGTAGTCCGTGAAGCCGAGACCGGCCAACGTGTCCATGTCCTCGTGCCAGCGGTGGTAGCTGTCGCAGGCATCCAGGCTCGGCTCCTGGATGTGGGTGCCTGCGGCGTGCTCCTTGACCCACCAGTCGCTGTTGGTGTTGTTGCCCTCGATCTGGTGGGCGGCCGTGGAGGCACCCCACAGGAAGCCTTCGGGGAACGGGAGCTGGGCGTGAGTCATCGCAAACTGTCTTTCTGGTGCGTGAAGGGGTGTGGCCGGCGGAGTGCGGGGTGCGGCCTCGTACGTTTCGGGTGGGGCGGCCGGGCGGACTACTTCATGCCCGCCGTGGCGATGCCCTGGGTGAAGTGCCGCTGGAGCGCGATGAAGACGACCAGGACCGGCAGCACGATCAGGAAGGACCCGGCCATCAGCATGCCGTTGGATCCGCCCGCCTTGTTGGGGTCGGTGGCGAAGGTGGCCAGCGCGACCGGAAGGGTGTACTTGTCGGGGTCGTTGGTCGCGATGAGCGGCCAGACGAAGTTGTTCCAGGAGCCCAGGAACGTGAAGATCGAGAGTGTCGCCAGGGCGGGCTTCACCAGCGGCATCACGATCCGCCAGAAGATGTACCACTCACCGGCGCCGTCCATCCGGGCCGCTTCCAGCAGCTCGTCCGGGATCGACTGCATGAACTGCCGCATCAGGAAGACACCGAAGGCTCCGGCGGCGAACGGCAGCACCAGACCCGCGTACGAGTCGATCAGGTGCAACTTGCTCATCAGCACGAACAGCGGCAGCAGCATCAGGTTGCCGGGCACCATCAGGGCGCCGAGGACCAGGCCGAAGATCTTGTTGCGTCCGGCGAAGTTCAGCTTGGCCAGGGCATACCCGAGCATCGAGCAGAACACCAGGTTCGAGACGGTGACCAGCACCGCCACGATGACCGAGTTCATGAAGTACAGCGGCAGATCGAGCTTGTCGAGCAGGTCCCGGAAGTTGTCCAGCGTCCACTCGGTCGGGATCCACACCGGCGGGCTCGCGGTCAGCTCCTGCGACGTCTTGAACGCCGAGAGGGCCATCCACAGGAACGGCGCCGACATGATCAGCAGTCCGAGGGAGAGCAGGACGTAGACGAGGACGCGTTTCGGGTTGCGGGCCTTCTTCGCGCCGGACTCCGGTGCGTCCTGGGGCTTCTTCGCCGGCGCCGTCGAGACGGCGCCCGGTGCACTGGTGGCGCTCATTTCGTGTTGTCCTTCAGCAGTCGGAGCTGCAGCACCGTGATGCCCATGATCACTACGAAGAGGACATACGCCATGGCACTCGCGTAGCCCATGTGGAAGAAGTTGAAGCCCTCGCGGTACATGTTCAGCGAGACAGTGAGCGTGGAGTCCGAGGGACCGCCCTGGGTCATCACGAACGGCTCCTCGAAGACATTGAGGTAGCCGATGGTGGTGATCACCGTGGCGTAGAGCAGCGTGGGCCGCAGCAGGGGCACGGTGATGCCCTTGAACTCCTGCCAGGCACCGGCGCCGTCCAGCCGTGCGGCTTCCCGCACGTCGGTGGGGATGGCCTGCAGACCGGCGATGAAGAGCACCATGACCGTGCCGAGGTTGCGCCAGACCGCCATCGCGATCATCGAGGGCATGGCGAGCGTCTCGGAGCCCAGGAAGTCGGGCGAGGTGAGGCCCACTTCGGAGAAGAGCCCCGCGATGAGCCCGTCGCTCGGGTCGAGCACGAACCGCCAGACCACGGCGACCGCGACGATGGTCGTGACCACCGGTGCGTAGAAGCCGACGCGGAAGAAGGTCCGCGCCCGGTCGATGCCGTTGTTCGCCAGTACGGCGACGACCAGCCCGAGAAAGATCGTCAGGGGGACGCCGATCACCACGAAGTACGCCGTGTTGAACAGCGACTTGAGGAACTTGCCGTCGCTGAAGAGATTGACGTAGTTCTCGAAGCCGATGAAGTTCGCGTCCAGCGGGCGCGTGACATTGCGCAGCCCGAAGTCGGTGAAGCTCATCACCAGCGTCGCGAGGATCGGGAACGCCATGAAGACGAGGAAGAGGACGAGGAAGGGGGTGGAGAACAGCCAGCCGGCCAGGTTCTGCACGCCCATCGACGACTTCTTGCCACCCCGGCGGCGCTCGGGCCCGGTGGCCGGGGACTCGGAAGCCCCCGGCCCGGCCTGCACCGTGGCCGACTCCGCGGCCTTTGAGGTCATGGTGCGCATGACTCCTACTTCACGAGGCCTTCGATTTCGGACTGGGCCGTCTTGAGCGCGTCCTCGGCGGACGCCTTGCCCTGGGTGACCTTGGCGATGGCCTGGTCGACCTTGTCGGTGATCTCGGTCCAGTTGGACGGCGACGGGTTGGCCTTGGCCGTGTCCATCTGCTTCTTGAAGACCTGGAGGTTCGCGTCGTCGGCGAGGTCACCGGAGGTCCAGGCGGCGGTGTTGGCCGGCAGGTCCTTGGTGCGCTTGTACCAGTCGGCCTGGCCCTTGGTGTCCGTCAGGTACGTGATGAACTCGGTGGCGGCGGCCTTGTGCTTGCTGTCCTTGGAGATGACCAGGGAGGAACCGCCCGCCATGGAGACGGAGGCCTTGTCGGCGGGCACATTGGCCACCGCCCACTTGCCCTTGATCTGCGGCTGGCCCTCGTTCAGCAGGGTGACGTGCCAGGGGCCGCCGAAGAACATCGGGACGCGGCCGTTGCCGAAGTCCTTCACCACGTCGTAGCCGGGCTGCACGGACTTGTTGGAGAGCCCCTTGTCGAAGTACGAGCCGTACTCCTTGAGCGCCTTGACGGCCTCGGGGCTGTCGATGACGACCTCGCCCTTGTCGTTGACGATCTCGCCGCCGGCCGAGTACAGGAAGGAGTAGAAGTTCTGCACCGTGTCCAGGCCGCTCGGCTGGATGGACAGGCCCCACTTGGTTCCGGCCTTCTTCTGGTAGGCCGTGGCGAGGTCCTGCATCTCCTTCCAGTCGGTCGGAGCCTTGGTGACGCCGGCCTTCTCGGCCAGGTCGGTGCGGTAGTAGAGGACGCGGGTGTCGACGTACCACGGCACGCCGTACGCCTTCCCGTCCACCTCGCCCTGCTGCCAGCCGGACTGGAAGAAGTCCTTCTCGTTGAACGTCTTGGTGTCGACCGGATCCAGAACGCCGAGCTCGGCGAACTCGCCCAGGTAGCTGCCGCCCATCTGCGCCACGTCCGGCAGGGTGCCGGCGGCGGCCGCGGAGACCAGCTTCTGGTGGGCGACGTCCCAGCCGACCGGGGTCACCTTCACGGTCACGTTCGGGTTGGCCTTGGTGTACTCCTTGGCCACATCCGCGAGCTTCTCGCCCTCGGCGCCCATGGCCCACACGGTGAGCGTCTGCTTCTTGTCCGCGGCGACGCTGCCGCCGTCGGAACTGCCGCACGCGGTGACACCGAAAGTGAGCGCGGCTGCTACTGCGATACCGACCGAGGCGGTTCTGGCGGTGCGGGGCATGGAGGGCTCCTCCTTGAGCAATCCGAATGTATGCGCTGCCTGTAAGCGCATACATCACTCTGCGGCAGGCGTTCGGGAATCCGCAAGAGGGTGCTAGGTCACACTCGTGCAACGTGCCGGACATCTGAATGTTCAACTTGGCACGGTAAGCGCGAAGTTTAAGGAATTGGTGATGATGTGACCGATTTCGCGCGGTTGATCCGTGAGATCGGTGGTCTGTACCGGCATGGGTGGGGCGCCGCACGGGCGATATTGTCGTGATCATGACTTCGTTCGCGCACGACTTCCCCTTCGACCCGGCCTACGGGCGCACGCTCGACGACCTGCTGCGCATCCCCGCGCCCGCCGCCCCGGACGACTTCGACGCCTTCTGGCGGGCCAGGTACGAAAAGGCCCGCGAGGTCGCCACGGAGCCGGAGCTCGGCGCGCTGGAGGAGGTGCGCGACGGCGTACGGATCCACGGGGTGACCTTCACCTCGGTGGGTGGTATCCGGCTCGGGGGCTGGGTGGCGCTGCCCGCCGAGGGGGCCGCGGAGTACGGCTTCGTCATCGGACACGGCTACGGCGGACGGCAGGAGCCGGGCCCCGATGTGCCGCTGCCGTTGCCCGGGGCGGCGGCGATCCTGCCGTGCGTACGGGGCATGGGGGCGCGGGGCCTGCACCCCGGCATCCCGGACGTGGCCAACGCGCACGTGCTCCACGGCATCCAGTCGCGCGGCACCTACGTCATCGGCGATTGCGTGGCGGACCTGTGGTGTGCGGCGTCGGCGCTGCACGAACTGGTACCGGAACTGGCTCCGGGGGTGGGCGCCCCACCGCTCGGGTACCTCGGGGAGAGCTTCGGCGGCGGGCTCGGCGCGCTGGCCCTGCCCTGGGACGACCGGTTCGGCGCCGCGCAGCTGACGGTGCCGACCTTCGGCAACCATCCGCTGCGGCTCACCCTGCCGTGCGCCGGGAGCGGGGAGGCGGTGCGGGGTCACCACAGGGAGCACCCGGAGGTCACGGAGGTGCTGCGGTACTTCGACGCCGCCACGGCCGCGACGCGACTGGAGCTGCCGACGCTGGTGGCCGCGGCGCTCTTCGACCCCTCGGTGCCGCCGCCGGGGCAGTTTGCCGTGCACAACGCGCTGGCGGGTGAGCGCGAGCTCCAGGTGCTGAGCGCGGGGCACTTCGCGTACGAGGGGCTGGCGGCGCAGACGGCGGAGCTGCGGACGGCCCGACGGCGGTTCTTCGGAGCGCGGCCGGGGCGGTGAGCCGGGGCGGGGCGGCTGTGGGATTGCGGCCCTTGCCGCCCCCGGCGCCGCACGTCGGGCTCGACGTGCCGGGCGGGCCTGAGCGCGCCGCCCCCGTCACCCCGTCAGCCGCAGCCGCAGCTCGCGCGGCGAATCACCGAGACCGGAAGCATGAGCGACACCGGCTCGCGCCCGCTGTTGCCCAGTCGCTGCACCAGCAGCTCGACGGCCTGCGCGCCGAGCTGTCGTATGGGCTGCCGCACGGTCGTCAGCGGCGGGCGTACGAGCCGGCTCAGCGGAATCCCGTCGAACCCGGTCACGGCGATGTCCTCGGGGACCCGGACCCCGCGCCGCTCCAGTGCGCGCAGCGCGCCCACGGCCATCTGGTCATTGGCGAACAGCATCGCCTGCGGCCGTTCCCCGTCCCGGTCGAGCAGTGCGTCCGTGACCCGGAGGCCTTCGGCCTGGGTCATCATCGTGGCCCGCATGGCCGGGGCGTCCGGCACCGGAAGCCCCGCGTCGCGGCACGCCTCCTGGAAGCCCGCGAACCGGGCCTCGGCGTCCGGGGAGTTCGCCTCCCCGCCGACGAAGGCGAGACGGCGCAGCCCGTGGTCCTCGATCAGGTGCCGGGTGAGCGCGCGCTGCCCGTCGGCATTGGCGACGACGATGTGGTCGAGATGGTCGATGCCGCGCGGGCCCGCCAGCATGACCACCGGCAGCCGTCGCGAGATCACTTCGAGGTCGGCGGTCGGGACGGTGCCGGCCAGGACCGCGAATCCGTCCACCCGGCCTGCCACGTTCGCGACGAGACTCTCCGGACCGCCCTTGAGCGACGCGGCGATCAGCAGGGCGTAGCCGTGCTGCCGGGCCGCTCGCTCCATGCCCCGGATGATCTGGTCGGAGTAGAGCATGAAGGCGTGGTCGTCGTCCTCGTCGGTCGCGGCCGCCTCGTTCTCGGTGTCCGGGTCCGAGTAGTCGGGGAAGCAGAGGCCGAGCACACCGGTGGTGCGGCTGGCGAGTCCGCGGGCGCTGCCGCTCGGTACGTAGCCCAGTTCGCGGGCCGCCTCCAGGACCCGCTCGCGGGTCTGGGCGCGCACCGAATCGGGGGTGCGGTAGACCCGCGAGACCGTGGCAATGGAGACGCCCGACCGCTCGGCGACGTCATACACCGTTGGGGCACTCACTCGACCGACCGTCCGCTTCTTCTTCCGTACCCAAGCACCTGCTGTTGCACGTACCACCCTCTTTTGAAAGCGCATTCACCCTAGATCGCGGGCCGCGTGACGAGCAAGGCCGTCGCGGTTCCTGGCTGGAAAACAGACAGGCAACCTTGCCTGGAAAACTTCAGTCCCGGGAGGAATCGCGTCCTTGCCGGGCGGCGCGGAGCGCCGCAGCGTCGTGCCTGCGGGCGCGGAGTGGCCGCATAGCCACCGGTGGAGTCGGGCAAGGCGATGAGCACCGGAGGCGAATGTGCGTTCTCACCGTGGCCACCAGTGACGGCGCCAAGTGCTCCGGGCGCCGGATCAGCCGTAAGCGGGCCAAGGGCCGGGCCTCGTTGGGGAGGGCGCGGGCCCTTCCGGTCTCCCGGGGTCCGCTCCGCCGCACGGGTGAGGTTGCGGAGGTGTTGCGCCGTGTCTGCGCCGCCTCTCGCGCGGGGGCGCCTTCAGTGGAGGGACGGAATCAGTGTGATCAGCTGCAAATGCCACTAAAAAGCACATGCGGTCCATCCCGGTGCGGGTGGATCGGGCCGGCCTCGGAGGTATCAGCCATGTCCCACGTCGGCGTCCCGCGGGGGACGGCACGAAAGCGCCGCTCGCTCGCGCTCCTCACGACGGGCGTGCTGACGCTCCCCGTGCTGGCCGGCTGCACCTCCGACGACAGCGGCACCACCGCCGCCGCGGCACCCCAGGACATCGCGGTCGCGGCCCGGAACCTGGTCGCGGCGGGCGGTACGGCCACCTGGGCGATCGATGCCGTGCCCACCACTCTCAACGCCTTCCAGGCCGACGCCGACGGCGCCACCACCCGCATCACCGGCGCCCTGCTGCCGACGCTCTTCCCGCTGGACGCCCAGGGCAGGCCGCAGCTCGACGCCGACTATCTGAAGTCCGCGAAGGTGGTCGAGCGCGAGCCCAGGCAGGTGGTGCTCTACCGGCTCAACCAGCGGGCGGTGTGGAGCGACGGCCGGGCGATCGAGGCGGCGGACTTCGTCGCCCAGTGGCGGGCGCTGAACGGCAAGGACACGGCGTACTGGACCGCCCGCAACGCCGGCTACGACCGGATCGAGAAGATCGAGCGCGGTGCCGACGAGCAGGAGGTGCGGGTCACCTTCGCCAAGCCGTACGCGGACTGGCGCTCGCTCTTCTCGCCGCTCTACCCGAAGGAGGTGACCGGCACCCCGGGCGCCTTCAACGACGGGGCGCGGACCACGCTCAAGGCCACCGCGGGACCGTTCAGGCTGCGCGGCGTGGACCCGAAGGCCGGCGAGGTCACCCTGGAGCGCAATCCACGCTGGTGGGGGAGACCGGCCAAGCTCGACACGCTGGTCTTCCGGGCCGTCAAGCTGCAGGACCGCACCCAGGCGCTGACCGAGGGGAAGATCGACGTCGCGGACATCGACGCCGCGGCGGCGCAGCGCATCGTGCAGGCGGGCCGGGACAAGGGCGGGAACGGGCAGCCGCTCGCCCAGGGCCCCGACTCCGGGACCGGCCCGGCCGCCGCCCTGCGCTCCTGGGCCGAGGCGCACGGCTCGGACGAGACGGCGGCGGCGGCCGCGCAGGCGGCCAGGGAGAAGAACCGGGCAGCCGCCCAGGCGTACGCGGCCGAGCAGGGCAAGCTCCGCGCGTTCGTGGTCCGCAAGTCGCTGGGGCCCGCCTACACCCAGCTCGCGCTGAACGGCGAGTCCGGGCCGCTCGCCGACGACCGGGTACGCCGGGCGGTCGCCCGGGCCCTGAACCGCCAGGAGCTGGTCGACACCGTACTCAAACCCCTCGGCCTGCCCGCCGCACCGCTCGGCAGCCACGTGGCCCTGGCCGGTCAGCCCGCATACAAGGACAACAGCGGCGCACTCGGCGGGCACGACACCGACGAGGCGCGGGCGCTGCTGGCCGACGCCGGCTGGACGCGGGAGGGCGCGGTCAAGAAGCCGGACGGAACCAAGGCGGGCAGCGAAGCCGGGAAGAAGGGCGCGAAGGACAAGGACGCCGCCGGGAAGGACGACAAGGCGGCCACACCCGGGAAGCAGGGCAAGCCCGACGCCGACAAGCCGGTCACCGGCACTGGCACCGGCACCGACAAGCCGGTCACCGGCACCGGCACTGGCACCGGCACCGGCACCGACACCGACAACGGGAGCAAGCCCGACGACAACAAGCCCGGTGGCAACGGGCCCGACGACAACAAGCCCGGTGACCGCAACGGATCACGCAACGCCCCCCAGGTCCTCGCCCCCGCCTCCGCAGCCGCGGTCCACAGCGCCGCCCTGCTGCGCCAGGCCGGCCGCCTGGCCGGGACCGGCACCGCCGAGGAAGCCGCCGCCAAGGTCGCCGGCCAGGACAAGCAGCCGGACGGCGCCACCGGTGCGTACGCCCCCGTGGGCACCGCGGCCCCCGCCCAGGCCCCCGACGCGCGCCGCGGTCCGCTCGGCAAGGACGGCAAGACGCTGACCCTGCGCTTCGTCCTGCCGTCCGGTCCCGGCTCCGAGCCGCTGCGCGCCGTCGGGGACAGGATCTCGGCGATGCTCGATTCGATCGGCATCGGCACGTCGATCACCAAGGTCGCCGACGACAGCTACTTCAAGGACCACATCGCCTCCGGCGACTACGACCTGGCCCTGTACTCCTGGCCCGCCACCGCCTACCCGGCGACCGACGACCGCCCGATCTTCGCCAAGCCCGTGCCCGCCACCGACGGCTCGCTGACGGTCGAGCAGAACTACACCCGCGTCGGTACGGACCACATCGACCAGCTCTTCGACCAGGCGGCCGCGGAGCTCGACGAGGGGGCCGCCCGGGATCTGATGAAGCAGGCGGACGCCCGGATCTGGGCCGCCGCCGGATCGATTCCGCTTTACCAGCGCCCGCAGCTTGTGGCGACGAACAGAAAGCTGGCGAACGTCGGCGCCTTCGGCTTCGGGTCTCCCCACTACCAGGACATCGGCTTCAAGAAGCCGCAGTCCGCCGGAGCCCCGGCAGGCAAGAAGAAGTAGCAGGTCAGACCGGAACCGGAAGCTCAGAACTGGCTCAAGCCCCTTGCCCGCCGGACTCCTCGGCGGGCAGGGTCGGGTACCAGCCGGACCCGAGCCGAATGCCTCGCCCACATGCCCCCACGGGATCTTGCGGAGCCCCACGGATCCCCCCACGGATCCCTCCGCATCCCCCATTTTTCCGCCCTCGGCATCCCCTTTTCACACCCTGCGCACCCACCCGGCGCAGTCCGGATACCGAGGCGGGCGACGAGGTAAGGACGGCCGAATTCCGGTTGAAGAGTGGCTGAAGAGCGGTCTCGCGGATCGGGCCGGGAAGCCCCGGACGCGCCAGCCCCGTACCATGGGGGTAGCCGTGGCGCGTCCGCCCGGCGGGCGTACGAGGACCCGAGAGCGACTGAGACGCCTGATCCCACGATCCGAGAGAAGCGCAAGCCACCCAATGCCCACGCGCCACGACATCCGTAACGTAGCCATCGTCGCCCACGTCGACCACGGCAAGACCACGCTGGTCGACGCCATGCTGAGGCAGGCCGGCGTCTTCGCCGCGCACGCCGCCGAGAACCTCGACGAACGCATGATGGACTCGAACGACCTGGAGCGTGAGAAGGGCATCACGATCCTCGCCAAGAACACGGCGGTGAAGTATCACCCCAAGGACGGCGGGGACCCGATCACGATCAACATCATCGACACCCCCGGCCACGCCGACTTCGGCGGCGAGGTCGAGCGCGGTCTGTCGATGGTGGACGCGGTCGTGCTGCTCGTCGACGCCTCCGAGGGCCCGCTCCCGCAGACCCGCTTCGTGTTGCGCAAGGCGCTCTCCGCGAAGATGCCGGTGATCCTCTGCATCAACAAGACGGACCGCCCCGACTCCCGGATCGCCGAGGTCGTCGACGAGACGTACGACCTGTTCCTGGACCTGGACGCGGACGAGGACCAGATCGAGTTCCCGATCGTCTACGCCTGCGCCCGTGACGGCGTCGCCTCGCTGACCAAGCCCGAGGACGGCACCGTCCCGCCGGACAGCGACAGCCTGGAGCCGTTCTTCTCCACGATCCTGTCGCACGTCCCGGCCCCGGAGTACGACGACGAGGCCCCGCTGCAGGCCCACGTCACCAACCTGGACGCGGACAACTTCCTCGGCCGTATCGCGCTCTGCCGCGTCGAGCAGGGCGAGCTGCGCAAGGGCCAGACCGTAGCCTGGATCAAGCGCGACGGCACGATGTCCAACGTCCGCATCACCGAGCTCATGATGACCGAGGCGCTCACCCGCAAGCCGGCCGAGAAGGCGGGCCCGGGCGACATCTGCGCCATCGCCGGTATCCCGGACATCATGATCGGCGAGACCCTGGCCGACCCCGAGAACCCGATCGCGCTGCCGCTGATCACGGTCGACGAGCCGGCCATCTCGATGACCATCGGTACGAACACCTCGCCGCTCGTCGGCAAGGGCGGCAAGGGCCACAAGGTCACCGCCCGTCAGGTGAAGGACCGCCTCGACCGCGAGCTGATCGGTAACGTCTCGCTCCGCGTCCTGGACACCGAGCGCCCCGACGCCTGGGAGGTCCAGGGCCGCGGTGAGCTCGCGCTGGCCATCCTCGTCGAGCAGATGCGCCGTGAGGGCTTCGAGCTCACGGTCGGCAAGCCCGAGGTCGTCACCAAGCAGGTCGACGGCAAGACGCACGAGCCGATCGAGCGCATGACGATCGACTCCCCCGAGGAGCACCTCGGCGCGATCACGCAGCTGATGGCGACCCGCAAGGGCCGTATGGAGACCATGACGAACCACGGTTCGGGCTGGGTCCGCATGGAGTGGATCGTCCCGTCCCGCGGCCTCATCGGCTTCCGTACGGAGTTCCTGACGCAGACCCGCGGCACGGGCATCGCGCACTCCATCTTCGAGGGCCACGAGCCGTGGTTCGGCGAGCTGCGCACCCGTCACAACGGCTCGCTGGTCGCCGACCGCGCGGGCTCCGTGACGCCGTTCGCGATGGTCAACCTCCAGGAGCGCGGTGTCATCTTCACCGAGGCCGGCACCGAGGTCTACGAAGGCATGATCGTCGGCGAGAACTCCCGCGCCGACGACATGGACGTGAACATCACCAAGGAGAAGAAGCTCACCAACATGCGTGCGGCTTCCGCGGACACCACGGAGAACGTGGTGCCGGCCCGCAGGCTCTCCCTGGAGCAGTCCCTGGAGTTCTGCCGCGAGGACGAGTGCATCGAGGTGACCCCGGAGACGGTCCGTATCCGCAAGGTCGTCCTGGACCAGAAGGAGCGCGGCCGCGCCGCGTCGCGCGCCAAGCGCTGACCCGCGCACCCGCACCCGGTCACTTGAGGCCCGGCCTCCCGCACGCACTGTGCGGGAGGCCGGGCCTCTGCGGTGAGGCAGGAGCGTCACCGCAGACGAATGCGCTCACGAAGACGGTCCTGTACCGGTTCTACGCGGGTAGGCTCCAGTGCGTCGGGGTACTGGCGGGGATACCCGTGCGACCGGGGCACCGAGCGGATCGAGCAGGCGCACAGGCACGGTGATGTGAGCGCGCCGCCCCTCGGATGCGCAACCCGTATTCCTGAGCCGAGCGTCCGGATATCGGGCGTCGCTCTCCGGAACATGTGTTAACGGTCCGTTTCGGGGGTGTCTGTCTGGGATCGCTTTGTCCGCATTTCGGGTCTACGCGTGCGATTGATGTTGTCAAACCGAGACCCTTTAACTGTGGTTTACAGCCCGGCTGTCCTTAATAGTTGGCTCGATGAGCTCGGGTCAATGGGTCACGCACTGTGGGGAGTGCCGACTCACGAGCACACTCGGGGTACTTGGGTGTCATTGCCGTCAGGGGTGTCGGCGAACGGCCAAGGCCCTTCTTGTAGATCAGTGGACTCATGAGGAGGAAACCCATGCGTGGTGCCAAGAGCGCCAAGTGGGTCGCGGGGGCGGCAATCATTGCGCTGGCCGCGACGGCCTGTGGTGGTAACGACGACAACGCCGACAAGGGGAAGGACGGCGGCTCCGGCAAGGCCGGCGGTACGTTCCGTCTGGGCATCACCGAGCCGGTGGCGATCGACCCGTACAACGCCCAGGAGTCCGAGGGCATCCTGGTCACGGACAACCTCTTCTCGGGTCTGTACGAGCCCACGGCCGACGGTCAGGTCGTCCCGGTGCTCGCCGAGTCGAAGCAGGTCAGCGACGACGGCAAGACCTGGACCTTCAAGATCAAGGCCGGCACCAAGTTCAGCAACGGCGAAGTGGTGGACGCCGAGTCCTTCATCCGCGGCTGGAACCGTGTCGCGCAGAAGAAGGCCGCTTCCGACGTCGCCTACCACATGGCCGGCATCGCGGGCTTCGCGGACGTGCAGAGCGGCAAGGCGGACAAGATGTCCGGCCTGAGCGCTCCGGACGAGAACACGCTTGAGGTCAAGCTCTCCGAGCCGGACTTCGAGTTCGACACCAAGACGACCCACACCGTGTTCAGCCCGGTGCCGAAGGTCGCCGGTGACGCCAAGAACGCGGCCTACAACACGGCTCCCATCGGTAACGGCCCCTTCAAGATGGAGGGCAAGTGGGAGCACAACAAGAAGATCACGCTCGTCCGTAACGACGACTACGGTCTGACGAAGACGAAGCTCGACAAGGTCGAGATCTCGATCCTCAACTCCCAGAACGGCACCACCCTGGAGTACCAGGGCTTCCAGTCGGGTCAGTTCGACTGGGCGCGTATGCCCACCCCGCAGCTCGCTCCGGCCAAGGCCAAGTACGAGCCGCTGGGTGAGTGGATCGCCGAGGACACGAACGGCATGAACTACCTCCTGCCGATCACCGACAACGGTCCGCTGAAGTCGGCGAAGGCCCGCGAGGCAGTGTCGTACGCGATCGACCGGGACGCCATCATCAAGGGCGTCTTCCAGAACATGATGACGAAGTCGGCGACGATCCTGCCGCCGGTCTTCAAGGACGTCTACACCAAGGACCTCTGCACCTCCTGCGTCAAGCAGGACAAGGTGAAGGCCAAGACCCTGGCGAAGGAGGCCGGTCTCAAGCCCGGTACCACCATCGACATCGGCTACAACACCGGTGCGGGCCACGAGGAGTGGGTCCAGGCTGTCGCCCAGCAGCTGGAGGACGTCCTCGGTGTCAAGGTGAAGGCGACGGGCAAGCCCTTCGCCGAGCTCCTCGCCGACCAGCAGAAGCCGAAGGCCACGGGCGCCTACCGCTTCGCGTGGGGCGCGGACTACCCGACGCCGGACAACTTCCTGTTCCCGCTGCTGTCCACCGCGTCCATCAACAAGGACGCGTCGGGCAAGGTCACCGGTGACAACCGTGGCCGTTACAGCAACAAGAAGTTCGACGAGCTGCTCGCCAAGGCCCGCGGCAGCAAGGACGCCGCTGCGCGCAACGAGATCTACAAGGAGGCCGAGAAGGTCGCCATGGACGACGTGGCGCTCATCCCGCTCTGGAACCGTACGCAGCTGCGTCTCGTCAACACCAAGAAGTTCGCGGACGTCAAGATGGACTTCCATGAGAACCCGAACCTCGCCGAGCTCAGCCTGAAGTAGCCGGTCGCCGCGCGAGAGCGGCACCGAATTGGGGGCCGTGGTGCTGAGCATGCGCTCAACGCCACGGCCCTTCATGGCCGTCGGGAGCGGTGCGATCCACCGCCCCGCCCCCCAAACCCCACCCCCCCGCATCCGGGGCGAGGGCACTGCTCTGATAGGCGCAGTGAGGTAGAGAGGTAAGTCATGGGAAGGTATGTGGTCCGTCGGCTCGGCCAGTTGGTCGTGGTCGTCCTGGGCGCGACCCTGGTGTTGTTCGCCTGTCTGTTCGTGTTTCCGGGCGATCCGGTCGGACAGATCGCGGGCAGCGACAAGGCACGTGACCCGGCTGTCATCGAGCAGCTCCACAAGCAGTACGGCCTGGACAAGCCGTTGGTCGTTCAGTACGGCACCTACGTCGGCAAACTCGCCACCGGTGACCTGGGTCAGGACTACACCCAGGGACGTCCGGTCACCGAGATCCTGGCGCCGAAGCTGGCCAACACCGCGAAGCTGGCCGTCGTCGCGATCGTCTTCGACGTGTTCATCGGTATCGCGGCCGGTGTGATCGCCGCGATGCGCAGATATTCCGTCTGGGACATGACGGTCACCTTCACCACCACCCTGGCTATCGGCGTACCCTCCATCGTGCTCGGCATGATCATGCAGTGGGTCTTCGTGATCCAGCTGGGATGGTTCCCGCTCATCTCCGACGGCACCGTCAGATCACTGATCCTGCCCGCGTTCACGCTGGCGATCATCGACGCCGCTCTGGTGGCGCAGATCGCCCGGAGCACCATGCTCGAAGTGATGGGTGCCGACTACGTCAAGACCGCGGTGGCCAAGGGGCTTCCCCGCGTCACGGTCCTTTTCCGGCACATCATGCGCAACTCCGTGATCCCGGTGGTCACCTACGTGGGTATCTCGTTCGGAACGCTGCTCGGCGGCGCGATGATCACCGAGACGATCTTCAACTGGGACGGCATCGGGCTGGCGCTGGTCAACGCGATCCAGCAGAACAACAACCCCATCATCGTGGGGGTCGTGACGATCAGTGTGGCGGTCTTCGTCGTACTGAACCTGATCGTCGATCTGCTCTACGCCGCCCTTGACCCGCGTATCCGCCTCGCCTGATCCGGCCGAGTCGTCCGAAATAGGAGTTACACCATGACTGAACTCGTCACGGGCAAGGAGGGGCCGGCGGTGGCCGATCCCGGCATAGCGACGGCGGGCGCCGAACCCGCCGTAGCGCGGGTGAGCCAGTGGGCCGACATCCGGGCCCGCTTCCTCGCCAACAAGCTCGCTGTCGTCGGTCTCGTCATCGTCCTCGCCCTGGTCCTGGTCGCGATCTTCGCGCCACTCCTGGCGCCGTTCGATCCGCTCAAGCAGGACCTCACCAACACCCTTCAGTCGCCGGGCGGCGAGCATCTGCTCGGGACCGACGCGCTCGGCCGCGATCAGCTGTCGCGTCTCATCTACGGCAGCCGGATCGCCATGATCGTCGGTATGGCGTCGATCCTCCTGGCCTGCACGATCGGTATCATCCTGGGCGCCGTGGCCGGATACTTCGGCCGCGCCGTCGACTCGGTGATCATGCGTGTCGCGGATATCTTCTTCGCGTTCCCGCTGCTCATCGGTGCCATCGTCGTCATTCTGCTGATGGGCCGTGGAGTGCTGCCCGTCGTGCTGTCGCTGGGTATTTTCTCCTGGGCCACCTTCGCCCGCCTGCTGCGCAGCCAGATCCTCTCGGTGCGCGAGATGGACTATGTGCACGCCGCCCGGGCACTGGGCGCGAGCGGGTTCCGGATCATCCGTCAGCACATCCTGCCCAACTCGCTGACGGCCGTGCTGGTCTACGCGACCAGTAACGTCGGTATCGCCATCGTGGCCGAGGCATCCCTCTCCTACCTCGGCGTCGGCGTACCGCCGGAGGTCGCCGAGTGGGGCAACATGGTCTCGGCCGGCCGGAACTTCATGGGAGTCAAGGACTTCCTGTGGACGTACCCGAGCCTCGCCATCGTCGTCACCGCGCTCGGCTTCGTCCTGCTGGGCAACGGTCTGCGCGACGCACTCGACCCGAAGCTCCGGTGAGGCACCGCGATGAGTGCAAGCAAGCTGAGCAAGCAAGCCGAAGGTGATGACATGACCAGCGCCGAGACAGCCGGCGTCGGCAGCGGACCGGCCGAGGCCGCACCGTTGCTCGAAGTCCGGGACCTCCACGTGGAGTTCAAGGTCCGCGACACCGTGACCAAGGCGGTCAACGGTGTCAGTTACAGCGTGAACGCGGGCGAGACCCTCGCCGTGCTCGGTGAGTCCGGATCGGGCAAGTCCGTCACCGCGCAAGCGATCATGGGCATTCTGGACAGCCCGCCCGGTCGCATCGCGGGTGGCGAGATCTTCTTCCATGGCCAGGAGATCCTGTCCATGCCGGAGAGCGAGCGCCGCAAACTGCGCGGCGCCAAGATGGCGATGATCTTCCAGGACGCACTGTCCTCGCTCAACCCGGTTCTCTCCGTGGGCTTCCAGCTCGGTGAGATGTTCCGGTCGCACCTCGGCATGTCCCGCAAGGACGCCAAGGCCAAGGCCATCGAGATGATGGACCGGGTGCGTATTCCGGCCGCGAAGCAGCGCGTCGGGGACTACCCCCACGAGTTCTCCGGCGGTATGCGCCAGCGCATCATGATCGCCATGGCGCTCGCCCTGGAGCCGGACCTGATCATCGCGGACGAGCCGACCACCGCGCTCGACGTGACGGTGCAGGCGCAGGTGATGGAGCTCCTCGCGGAGCTCCAGCGCGAGCTCGACATGGGTCTGATCCTGATCACCCACGACCTGGGTGTGGTGGCGGACGTCGCCGACAAGATCGCCGTGATGTACGCGGGCCGGATCGTCGAGAACTCCCCGGTCCACGAGATCTACAAGCGCCCCGCCCACCCGTACACCAAGGGACTGCTCCAGTCGATCCCGCGCCTGGACCACAAGGGCCAGGAGCTGTACGCGATCAAGGGCCTCCCGCCCAACCTGCAGAACATCCCGGCGGGCTGTGCGTTCAACCCGCGCTGCTCCGCCGCGCAGGACATCTGCCGTACGGACATTCCGGTGCTCAGCCCGGTGACCGAGCAGGACGGCACCGAGCTGGTCGGCCGCGGCAGCGCCTGCCACTTCTGGAAGGAGACGATCCATGGCTGACATGAAGAAGGAGTCCGTGGACGCCACCCCGAACGTCACCGAAGTGGAGACGGTCGACGCATCCACCGAGGCGGCGGCCGTGGCCGCCATCGAGGCGCCGGTCTCGAAGGGCGAGCCGATTCTCCAGGTGCGCAATCTGGTCAAGCACTTCCCGCTGACCCAGGGCATCCTGTTCAAGAAGCAGATCGGTGCCGTCAAGGCGGTCGACGGGATCTCCTTCGACCTGCACCAGGGCGAGACGCTGGGCATCGTCGGCGAGTCCGGCTGTGGCAAGTCCACCGTCGCCAAGCTCCTGATGATGCTGGAGACGGCGACGGCCGGCGAGATCTTCTACAAGGGCCAGGACATCACCAAGCTGTCCGGGCAGGCGCTGAAGGCGGTCCGCCGGAACATCCAGATGGTGTTCCAGGACCCGTACACCTCGCTGAACCCCCGGATGACGGTCGGTGACATCATCGGGGAGCCCTTCGACATCCACCCCGAGGTGGCCCCGAAGGGCGACCGGCGCCGCAAGGTGCAGGATCTGCTCGATGTGGTCGGTCTCAACCCCGAGTACATCAACCGCTATCCGCACCAGTTCTCCGGCGGTCAGCGCCAGCGCATCGGCATCGCCCGTGGGCTCGCGCTCCAGCCCGAGATCATCATCTGCGACGAGCCGGTGTCGGCCCTGGACGTTTCCGTCCAGGCACAGGTCATCAACCTGATGGAGAAGCTGCAGGACGAGTTCAACCTCTCCTACCTCTTCATCGCGCACGACCTGTCGATCGTCCGGCACATCTCCGACCGGGTCGGCGTCATGTACCTCGGCAAGATGGCCGAGATCGGTACGGACACGCAGATCTACGACCACCCGACGCACCCCTACACCCAGGCGTTGCTGTCGGCGGTCCCGGTTCCGGACCCGGAGGCCCGCGAGGGCCGCGAGCGGATCGTGCTCGTCGGTGACGTTCCGTCGCCTGCGAATCCGCCCTCGGGCTGCCGCTTCCGCACCCGTTGCTGGAAGGCCGAGGACAAGTGCGCCACGGAGATGCCGCTGCTGGCGATCCCCGAGCGCTTCAAGGGCTCGGACACGCCGGCCGCGCACGAGTCGGCATGCCACTTCGCCGAGGAGAAGGACATCGTCGGCGCGGCGTCATGATGTCCGCCCCGACATGAGCCGGAAGGCCCGGAACCGATTGTTCGGTTCCGGGCCTTCCGGCGTTCACGTACTGTCACCCTCCGCGTTATGACAGTGCGTCATGTACTGGTGGTCGTCCGGCTACCGGTACTGAATGCCCCACAGGTTGCTGTTCTTCTTGACCGGCGCCACGTTGTTGCTCTTCTTCCAGACCTTCTCCTTCTTGCAGGTGCCGCCGCTCTTGGGGACCCACCTGTACTTGGTGACGCTGAAGCCCTTCGCCTCGTGCTGCATCATGAGGCGGCCCATGGTCTTGCCCTTCTTCTTCTGGACCGTGGCCGAGTAGGACCAGGTGTCGGACTTCGACCACGACTTGCCGAGGGAAACGCTGAACGAGGTCGAGGCCTTGGCGAAGATGACGCCCGCCTCGGCGCCGACGGTCGCCGTGCCGGTCGCGGTCCAGGTGCCCGTTCTGTTCTTGGTGTAGCCGAGGGTCACGCCCGGCTTGCCCCAGTCGCTGTGGATGTTGGTGTTCACCCAGACGGTCTTCTTGTCGCCGATGGAATAGAACGCCGGACCGTCGCACATGGCGCCCGCGGAGGCGGGCGCGGCGGTCGCGCCGACGAGGCCGGCACCGAGCAGGGCGGTGGATGCGAGAGTGGCTATGGCACGCTTCACGCGGATTCTCCAGGTTGATTGCGGTTCGGTGTGCTGCAAGCCCTAACCCTTCTCTCAACTCGCTTGCGACGAAAGCGATTTGAGGGACCTTTGAGCTTCTTGTGCCGGATGTGAGGGGCGACCTGCGGGTGGGCGGCCGTGAGGGCTCCCGGAAGCAATCGCTCCGGGAGCTGTTCTATGCATTCAGGGCTCATGTCCAGGTTTCGGATGTCGTGGGCCGTCCGGGTCACTCGGAGGTGGCCGCCGTTTTGCGGACGAGCCCCTTTCGCGACGGTCCATCCGGTGGTTCTTGTGAGAGATACACACGTATGGGCGAAGTTAGGGTGCATTTGTAGTGCTCCGGGGCGATATTTGGCTCTAACGACCTCACCCGCGATAGAGAGTGGATCAGTGAGCGGCGTCCTGCGGCTTCGAATCCGAGGCGGAGGAGGGAAGCGACGCGAGGGGGGTTCCTCCCGCGCGAGCAGGTTCGAACGCGGGGGAGTCGTTGACCGACGACAACGCCGGAGGCGGAGTCGCAGGGCGTCGGGAGCCCGCTCTCTATCGCGGGTGAGGTCGTAAGTGTGAGGAAGACCTAAAGGAGGCACTCCATGCGCGGAGCCACACAGGCCAAGTGGGCCGCATGTGCGGTGGCCGTCGCCCTGGCGGCGACGGCCTGTGGCGGCGGGGGCAGCGGCGGCGGTGGTGGCGGTGGCGGTGGGGCCAATGGAATCGTGAGTTCCTCCTGGGGCGACCCGCAGAACCCCCTCGAACCCGCGAACACCAACGAGGTGCAGGGCGGCAAAGTCCTCGACATGATCTTCCGGGGACTCAAGAGGTACGACCCGAAGACCGGCGCGGCCATGAACATGCTCGCCGAGAAGATCGACACCAAGGACAACCAGAACTTCACGATCACCGTGAAGGACGGCTGGACCTTCAGTAACGGCGAGAAGATCACCGCGAAGTCGTTCGTGGACGCGTGGAACTACGGCGCCCTGCTGAAGAGCCATCAGAAGAACGCGTACTTCTTCGGTTACATCGACGGATACGACAAGGTCCACCCGGCGACCGGCAACGCTTCCGCAAACACGCTCTCCGGCCTCAAGCTCGTCAACGACAAGACCTTCACCGTCAAGCTGATGCAGAAGTTCTCGCTGTGGCCCGACACCCTCGGCTACCCGGCCTTCGCCCCGCTGCCCAAGGCCTTCTTCACCGACCACGCCGCCTGGGTGTCCAAGCCGATCGGCAATGGCCCGTACACCATCGACAAGTACACCAAGGGCTCGTCGATGAACCTGCGCAAGTGGGACAAGTACCCCGGGGACGACAAGGCGCAGAACGGCGGCATCGACCTCAAGGTCTACACCGACAGCAACACCGCCTACACCGACCTGACGGCCGGCAACCTCGATCTCGTCGACGACGTACCCGCCTCGCAGCTGAAGAACGTCAAGGCGGACCTCGGCGACCGGTACATCAACACCCCGGCCGGCATCATCCAGACCCTCGCCTTCCCCTTCTACGACAAGAAGTGGGACACCCCCGGCGGCATCAAGGTCCGTCAGGGCCTCTCGATGGCGATCAACCGCGATCAGATCACCAGCCAGATCTTCCAGAAGACCCGCACCCCCGCCTCCGACTGGACCTCCCCGGTCCTCGGCGCGCACGGCGGCTTCAAGGAGGGGCTGTGCGGCGCGCCCTGCCAGTACAACGCGGCGAACGCCAAGAAGCTGATCCAGGAGGGCGGCGGCATCCCCGGCGGCCAGCTCAAGATCTCGTACAACGCGGACACCGGCTCGCACAAGGAGTGGGTCGACGCCGTCTGCAACAGCATCAACAAGGTGATGGGCAACAACAAGGCGTGCGTCGGCGGCCCGGTCGGCACCTTCGCCGACTTCCGCAGCCAGGTCTCCCAGCAGAGGCTGAGAGGCGCCTGGCGGGCCGGCTGGCAGATGGACTACCCGCTGATCCAGAACTTCCTGCAGCCGGTGTACTACACCGACGCCTCCTCCAACGACGGCAAGTGGAGCAGCAAGAAGTTCGACGACCTCGTCAACAGGGCCAACGCCGAGTCCGACAAGGCCAAGGCCGTCTCGACCTTCCAGGACGCGGAGAAGGTCCTGGTCGAGCAGATGCCCGTCATCCCGCTCTGGTACCAGAACGGCAGCGCCGGGTACTCGGACCGGGTCTCCCATGTGTCGCTGAACCAGTTCAGCGTCCCGGTGTACGAGCAGATCAAGGTCAAGTGACCCGTTGAGGCCGGGTGGCCGGTGCCAGGAACGAACGCACCGGCCACCCGGCTTCCGCATCCCCTCGGCGCGTCACTCCCCGGCCCGAGCCTTTGCCCCCGCGACCCCCCGGAGCCCCTCATGGGACGTTATGTGATCCGGCGGCTGCTGCAGATGATCCCGGTCTTCTTCGGCGCCACGCTGTTGATCTTCCTCATGGTGAACGTGATGGGCGACCCCATCGCGGGCCTCTGCGGCGAACGCCAGTGCGACCCGGCGACCGCAGCCCAACTCCGGTCGGAATTCGGCCTCGACAAGCCGGTCTGGCAGCAATACGCCACCTACATGGGCAACGTCTTCACCGGCGACTTCGGCACCGCGTTCAACGGGCAGAAGGTCACCGAACTGATGGGCAGCGCCTTCCCCGTCACCATCCGGCTCACCGTCGTCGCGATCGTCTTCGAAGTCGTCATCGGCATCAGCCTCGGCGTCGTCACCGGTCTGCGCCGGGGCCGCCCCATCGACACCACCGTGCTCATCCTCACCCTGGTCGTCATCTCCGTCCCGACCTTCGTCACCGGTCTGCTGCTCCAGCTCCTCCTCGGAGTGGAGTGGGGCGTCATCAAACCGTCCGTCTCACCGGAGGCGTCCTTCAACGAGCTCCTCATCCCGGGACTCGTCCTCGCCTCGGTCTCCCTGGCGTACGTCACCCGGCTCACCCGGACCTCGATCGCCGAGAACGCCCGTGCCGACTACGTCCGTACCGCCGTCGCCAAGGGACTGCCCAGGCGCCGCGTCGTCATCCGGCATCTGCTGCGCAACTCGCTGATCCCCGTCGTCACCTTCATCGGTACGGACGTGGGCGCCCTGATGGGCGGGGCGATCGTCACCGAGCGGATCTTCAACATCCATGGCGTCGGCTACCAGCTCTACCAGGGCATCCTGCGCCAGAACTCTCAGACCGTCGTCGGGTTCGTCACCATTCTGGTCCTCGTGTTCCTGGCGGCGAACCTGATCGTCGACCTGCTGTACGCCGTTCTCGACCCGAGGATCCGCTATGCCTGAGCAGACACCGGACGAGGCGATCTCACCGGCCGGCGCGGGAGGCGTCATGGACCTGGCACTGGAGGAGGGCGCGACCCTCGAAAAGACGCCGGGCGGCCCCGAGGGCACCGGCCCCGCCGAGAAGCCGCGCAGTCTGTGGTCCGACGCCTGGCGGGACCTGCGCCGCAACCCGGTCTTCCTCATCTCCGCGCTGATCATCCTCTTCCTGGTGATCATCTCGATCTGGCCGTCGCTGATCGCCGATCAGGACCCCCTGAACTGCAACCTGGGCAAGGCCCAGGAGGGCTCCCAGCCCGGCCACCCCTTCGGCTTCGACGGACAGGGCTGCGACGTCTACACCCGTACCGTCTACGGCGCCAGGAACTCCGTCACCGTCGGCGTCTGCGCCACCCTGGGCGTCACCCTGCTCGGCGGCTTCCTCGGCGGCCTGGCCGGATTCTTCGGCGGCTGGTGGGACTCCGTGCTCTCCCGCCTCACCGATGTCTTCTTCGGCATCCCCGTCGTCCTCGGCGGCCTGGTCTTCCTCTCCGTCGTCATCAGCTCCACCGTCTGGCCGGTGATCGGCTTCATCGTGCTGCTGGGCTGGCCGCAGATCGCCCGCATCGCCCGGGGCTCCGTGATCACCGCCAAACAGAACGACTACGTACAGGCGGCACGCGCGCTCGGCGCCTCCAACGCGCGGATGATGCTGCGCCACATCACCCCGAACGCCATCGCGCCGGTGATCGTCGTCGCGACCATCGCGCTCGGTACGTACATCTCGCTGGAGGCGACCCTCTCGTTCCTCGGCGTCGGCCTGAAACCGCCGGCCGTCTCCTGGGGCATCGACATCTCCGCCGCCTCCCAGTACATCCGCAACGCCCCGCACATGCTGCTCTGGCCCGCCGGAGCGCTGGCGGTCACCGTGCTCGCGTTCATCATGCTCGGCGACGCGGTGCGCGACGCCCTCGACCCCAAGCTGCGCTGAGGAGCCCGCTGCCATGTTGCTCGAAGTGCGCGATCTGCACGTGGAGTTCCACACCCGCGACGGGGTGGCCAAAGCCGTCAATGGGGTCAACTACTCGGTGGCCGAGGGCGAGACGCTGGCCGTCCTCGGCGAATCCGGCTCCGGCAAGTCGGTCACCGCACAGGCCGTCATGGGCATCCTCGACATGCCCCCCGGGAAGATCAGCGGCGGCGAGATCCTTTTCAAGGACCGGGACCTGCTGAAGATGAAGAAGGACGAACGCCGGAAGATCCGCGGCCAGGAGATGGCCATGATCTTCCAGGACGCTCTCTCCTCGCTCAACCCCGTGCTCAGCGTGGGGGAGCAGCTCGGCGAGATGTTCGTCGTCCACCGCGGGATGTCCCACAAGGACGCCAGGCGCAAGGCCGTCGAACTGATGGACCGGGTCCGCATCCCGGCCGCGAGGGAACGCGTCGGGAACTATCCGCACCAGTTCTCCGGCGGCATGCGCCAGCGCATCATGATCGCCATGGCGATGGCGCTGGAACCCTCGCTGATCATCGCCGACGAACCCACCACCGCCCTCGACGTGACCGTCCAGGCCCAGGTGATGGACCTGCTCGCCGAGCTCCAGCGCGAACTGAACATGGGCCTGATCCTGATCACCCACGACCTCGGCGTGGTCGCGGACGTCGCCGATTACATCGCCGTGATGTACGCGGGCCGGATCGTCGAGACCGCCCCCGTCCACGAGATCTACCGGGCACCCGCCCACCCGTACACCAAGGGTCTGCTCCGGTCGATCCCGCGCCTGGACCAGAAGGGCCAGGAGCTGTACGCGATCAAGGGCCTGCCGCCCAACCTGCTGCGCATCCCGCCCGGCTGCGCCTTCCACCCGCGCTGCCCGATGGCCCAGGAGATCTGCCGGGGCGAGGTACCGCCGCTGTTCGAGGTGGCCGAGAACCGCGAGAGCGCCTGCTATTTCTGGAGGGAGACGCTCGATGCACGCTGAACAGGGGAGCTCCCGCGCGGGCGGCGAACCCATTCTGGAAGTCCGCGATCTCGTCAAGCACTACCCGCTGACCCAGGGCATCCTGATCAAGAAGCAGATCGGCGCCGTCAAGGCGGTCGACGGGGTCTCCTTCGACCTGGCGGCGGGCGAGACGCTCGGCATCGTGGGGGAGTCGGGCTGCGGCAAGTCGACCATGGCCAGGATGCTGGTCCATCTGGAACAGCCGACGGCCGGCGCGATCAAGTACAAGGGCGAGGACATCACCAAGCTGTCGGGGCGCGCCCTGAAGGCCGTGCGCCGCAACATCCAGATGGTGTTCCAGGACCCGTACACCTCCCTCAACCCCCGGATGACGGTCGGTGACATCATCGGGGAGCCGTACGAGATCCACCCCGAGGTGGCCCCGAAGGGCGACCGGCGCCGCAGGGTCCAGGACCTGCTGGACGTCGTCGGGCTCAACCCGGAGTACATCAACCGCTATCCGCACCAGTTCTCCGGCGGCCAGCGCCAGCGCATCGGCATCGCCCGCGGCCTGGCCCTGAACCCCGAGATCATCGTCGCCGACGAACCCGTCTCCGCCCTCGACGTCTCCGTGCAGGCACAGGTCGTCAACCTGCTGGACCGGCTCCAGTCGGAGTTCCGGCTGAGTTACGTCTTCATCGCGCACGACCTGTCGATCGTCCGGCACATCTCCGACCGGGTCGGCGTGATGTACCTGGGCCGGATCGTCGAGATCGGCACCGACGAGCAGATCTACGACCACCCCACACATCCGTACACCCAGGCACTGCTGTCCGCCGTCCCGGTGCCGGACCCGATGGCGCGCGAGCACCGGGAGCGGATCATCCTGCACGGCGACGTCCCCTCGCCCGCCAACCCGCCCTCCGGCTGCCCCTTCCGCACCCGCTGCTGGAAGGCACAGGAGCGGTGCGCACTGGAGGTGCCGCTGCTGGCGGTTCCGGCGGTCTTCCGGCTGACGGACACCCCGGCCATGCACGACTCGGCCTGTCACTTCGCGGAGGAGAAGCGGGTGGTGCCGCCGGAGGGGCTGCTGGAGACGCCGGGGGAGCTGCCGACGGAGCCGACGGAGCCGACGGAGGTACTGCCGGGGGAGTCGCCGGAGGAACTGCCGGGAAAGGCCGACGCGGCGGAGGAGGAGGGCGAGGCGGGATCCTCGGGCGCCGCGGGGCAGGAGGACGGGCCGTCGCCGTCCGGGAGCAGCCGGGCCCGCTGACCGCGAACGTGCTGACGCGCGGGCAACCCGGCCGTCCCACCTCCGATATACGAACACGCCACGATGGTCGTCGTACGGCCGTGCGGGTGCCGTGGACCGGCCGGGTGGCTTTCAAGTCTCCCCGGCCGACTGCCCGTTCAGGCATCATCCGGGCGATCCTCTTGTCCGGCGGGCGCGGGCCGGGGGAGTATCGATCGTGTGATACTCACGCGCGGAGCAAGGATCACCGGCGCTGTCCTCTGCGTCCTGCTCGCGGTGATCGTCGCGGGCTGGCTCGTACGGGATCTCCAGGCCGTCGACGATCCGGGGCGGTTGTGGAAGTACTGGGCGGGCTACTACGAGGTGCGGCCATCGGCGCCGCCCACCACCTCGGCCGACGACGTGATGCTGCTCGTGGCGTACGTGGTCGCCGCCGTCGCCGCCCTGCGGTCCTCGGTGGCCGCGACCGCGCTGGTCGCCACCGGAGTGGTCACCCTCGCCATGCGGCTCCCCGGACTCTGGAACATCGGTGAGGCCCCGATGGACGCCGCGTACTCCGACGGCCTCCGCACCCGCGCCGTCGTCTGCGCCTTCGTGGCCCTCGCGGCGGGCGTCGCGCTGATCATCACGGCGGGGGCCGGGCGCAGGCCGCCGCGCGACTTCTCCGAGGCCACCCCGGGCCGTCCGGGCCAGGGCGCCGGGGTGAGCGCCTTTCTGCTGCTGGGCGCTGCCGGAGCGCTCGTGATCGCCTGGGAGATCCGCCAGGCCGTGCGGTTCCCCGAGAGCTACCCCGACTGGTTCCTGGGCGGGAACCGGGTGATGCAGGCGCTGACCGACCCTCCGCCGGGCTGGAGCAGTGCGCTCGTCGCGCTGCTCTGTCTGTACGCGGGGACGAGCGCGCTCGGCCGCGCCGTGCACGCGCGGCCGTTCGGCCTGATCGCGGCCGGTGCGCTGCTGTCCGCCGGCGTGCTGGGAGTGGCCCGCGCCGTGCACTACGACTTCCTCGACCACTTCGGTGATCTGCCGGTCGAGGAGCAACTCACCGTACTGACCTGGCTCTTCGAAGTCGTCGTCGGAGCGGTGGTGCTCATCGTGCTGGCCCGGCGGGGCATCGCGGACACCCCCGCCCAGCCCCACCAGGGCTATGGGCAGGGGTACGGCTATCCGCGGCCCGGCGTCTTCGGCCCGCCGCCCCCGTCCCAGCCGCCGCCGGGCTGGTGACGGGGGACCGGCCGGCTCGGAGACGGTCAGGCCAGCAGCCCCAACGACCGCTTCAGGAAGTCTACTTGGAGCAGCAGCAGATTCTCCGCGACCTGCTCCTGCGGCGTCATGTGCGTCACCCCGCTGAGCGGCAGCACCTCGTGCGGGCGACCCGCCGACAGCAGCGCCGACGACAGCTTCAGCGAGTGCGCGACCACCACGTTGTCGTCCGCCAGACCATGGATGATCATCATCGGCCGGACCTCGTCGGCGGCCTCGGAGAGTCCGTCGTCCGTCAGCACCGAGTTGTGCGCGTACACCTCCGGCTGCTTCGCCGGGTCGCCGAGGTAGCGTTCGGTGTAGTGGGTGTCGTACAGCCGCTGGTCGGTCACCGGAGCGCCCACCACCGCCGCGTGGAAGACATCCGGCCGCCGTAGCACGGCCAGCGCCGCCAGATATCCGCCGAACGACCAGCCGCGGATCGCCACCCTGCCGAGATCCAGCGGGAACCGCCCGGCCAGCGCGTGCAGCGCCTCGATCTGGTCGTCCACGGTGAGGGCGATGTTGTCCTTGACGGCCTTCTCCCAGCCCGGTGAACGACCCGGCGTGCCACGGCCGTCCGCGACGACCACCGCGAAGCCCTGATCGGCGAACCACTGTGACGTCAGATGCGGATTGTGGGCGGCGAGCACCCGCCGGCCGTGCGGTCCGCCGTACGGATCCATGAGGACCGGAAGCGGACCGTCCGATTCCTTGTACCCGTCGGGGAGCAGCACGGCGCACGGAATTCGCCGTGCGCCCCCTTCGGTGAGGTGCACCCGTGCCGACAGGACCGGATCCTGCGCGAAGCTCGCCACGGTGGCGATCCGCTTGCCGCCCCGGAGCACCTCGGCACGGGCTCCCGGCCGGTCCAGGGACTGGGAGACCAGCACCGTCACCCCGCCGGCGCGGACCGCCGAATGCACCCCCGCCCCTTCGGAGATCCGCTCGATACCCAGTTCGTTGACCCGGTACACATGGCACTCGCCGATCTCCGGCTCCGCGGCCTCCTCGCCCGCCGACGCCGACACCAGGACATCCGAATCACCGATGTCCAGCACCGCCTTGAGCTGCAACTGCGCCCCGGTCAGCAGCCGGTCGCCGACCGCCAGCACCCGCGCCCCGCCCTCGTCCGCGATCCGCACGAGCCGCCCGTCCGGCGCCCAGGCGGGCACGCCGGGGAAGATTTCCAGCCAGACCGGGTCCTCGTCGACATGCACCGTCTGCGTCGTCCCGGTCTCCGTGTCCACCGCGAGGAACAGCTGGCTCTGCTGGTCACGTGCCTGTACGAGGAGCAGCGGAGCCCCGTCCGACGACCAGTGCACCTGAGCCAGATACGGATGGCGTGCCCGGTCCCAGACCACTTCGGTACGGCTGCCGTCCAGGCCCGTCACGAAGAGCCGCACCTCGGCGTTGGGCGTCCCCGCCGCCGGGTAGGCGACCTCGGCGGGCCTGCGGTCCGGGTGCGCGGGATCCGCGATCCACCACCGCTGTACGGGACTGTCGTCGACCCGCGCGACCAGCAGCCGGTCCGACTCCGGCGACCACCAGAAGCCCCGCGAGCGCTGCATTTCCTCGGCCGCGATGAACTCCGCCAGACCGTACGAGACGTTCTCCCCCTCCGGCTCCGCGAGCGCCCGGTCCCCGTCGCCGTCGGCGCCCACGACGCGCAGCGCGCCCTTGGACACGTACGCGATGTGCCGCCCGTCCGGCGAGGGCCGCGGGTCGATCACCGGACCGGGCACCGGCAGCGCCCGCGCCGTGCCCGCCCGCAACTCCGCGACGTACACCTTCCCGGAGAGCGCGAACGCGGCCAACTCGGCCGCCGCGTCCACCGCGTAGCCGACGATCCCCGAGGAGCCCTCACGGCTGCGCTCGCGCCGGGCCCGCTCCTGCGCCGACAGTCGCTCCGCCGAACCGCCCAGCAGCGTCCCGGGATCGGCGACGACGCGCTCCTTCGGCGCCCCGCCCTCCGGCAGGTCCAGCACCCACAGCCGGCCCGCCCGGTCCGTGCCCGAGCCCGACCGCAGGAAGATCACCCGCTCACCGTCGGGTGAAACGGTGAACGCGCGGGGAGCGCCGAGGGTGAATCGCATCGTCCTGGCGTGCTGGCGGGGAAACGAGATCTTCTGCGAAGTCATGGGCTCGAACCTAGCCCCCGACCACCCGGTCGTGCGCCCCTCGTGCTGCTGTGCCCCGATCAATGCGGTGCGACGGATAGTTATGATCCGTAGCGCTCGGTGGGTATGAACCTGCTGGCTCCGTGTGTGCTGACCGATCCGACCGTACTGATGGACTGATGGAGGTGAACCGCCGTGGCACTCTCGATTTCGGCGGTGGTGCTGCTGGCGATCGTCGTCTTCCTGTTGATCCGGAAATCCGGACTGAAGGGCGGACATGCGGTGGTCTGCGCGCTGCTCGGTTTCTATCTCGCCAGCTCGTCCATTGCACCCAGCATCTCGAACCTGACCACGAATGTGGCCGGCATGATCGGAAGCCTCAAGTTCTGAGCCCCGGTTTCGTGCTGCTGCCTGTGGTCGGCCGGTGTGCGGTCAGGGCCCGAGGCGCCGGGCTCGTAGGGTGGTCCCCATGACGGACCATCCCGCCCGGCGTCTGCTTCTGGTGCACGCGCACCCCGACGACGAGTCGATCAACAACGGCGCCACCATGGCCAGGTACGCGGCCGAGGGTGCCCAGGTGACCCTGGTGACCTGCACACTCGGCGAGGAGGGCGAGATCATCCTGCCCGCCCTCGCCCATCTCGCGGCGGACCGGGACGACACCCTGGGCCCCTACCGCCAGGGTGAACTCGCCGCGGCGATGAAGGAGCTGGGGGTCACCGACCACCGCTTCCTCGGCGGCCCCGGCCGCTTCCGCGACTCCGGAATGATGGGCGCCGAGCAGAACCACCGTCCCGGCGCCTTCTGGGACGCGGACGTGGACGCCGCCGCCGGGTACCTCGTGGAGGTGATCCGCTCGGTGCGCCCACAGGTCCTCGTGACGTACGACCCCGACGGCGGCTACGGGCACCCCGACCACATCCAGGCGCACCGCGTCGCGATGCGGGCGGCGGAGCTGGCCGCCGACCCGGCGTACCGCACGGGACCGGACGCCCCGCACACCATCGAAAAGATCTACTGGAACCGGGTGCCGCGCACGGTGGCCGAAGCGGGCTTCGCGCGCCTGCGGGAGACGGCGCCGGACGCCTTCCCGGGGATCGCCGCCCTCGACGACGTACCGGGTGTGGTCGACGACACGAGGATCACCGCGCGGATCGACGGCTCGGCCCACGCGGCCGCCAAGAGCGCCGCGATGCGGGCCCATGCCACCCAGATCGTCGTCGACGGGCCCTTCTTCGCTCTCTCGAACGACCTCGGCCAGCCCGTCTTCACCACCGAGTACTACGAGTTGGTACGCGGCGCCTCCGGGGCCACTCAAGGGGCCCGCGAGGACGACCTGTTCGCCGGACTGCCGGAAGCGGACGCACCGCGGGCGGGCGTACCGGAAGCGGACACAGCAGGGGCCGACGCACCGGAAGCGGACGCACGGGAAGCGGGCGTGCACGGAGCCGACGTGTCGGGAGCCGAGCGATGAGCGACGGCAAGCAGCGCACGCCGCGCACGGGCACGCCCGCCAAGGGCACCGCGGCCACCGGGCTCGCCGCGCCCCTCAACCCCGGGCGGATCGCCGCCTATGTGGGCCTCGCCGTCCTCGGCGCGCTCGTCGGGATCGCCGGGGCACTGGTCCAAGCGGCCTGGTTCCCCGCCGGATTACTGCTCGCGCTGGCCGCGTGCGCCGGACTGTTCTACGGCGGGCGCTGCGTCTTCGGCACCCAGCTCGGCGCCCTGGCCCCGGCCGCGGGCTGGCTGATTTCGGTCGTCGTGCTGCTCGGCGGACGGCCGGAAGGCGACTATGTTTTCGGCGATGAACTGGGCCTCACCCTCTTCATGCTGGGCGGGATGGTCGTCGCTGTGATCTGTGCCACCATGTCGCGGTCGCCGCGAACGGACGCCGACAGCGGCCGACCTGGCAAGTAATGTGCCACGTCCGATCCCGTAATGCCCCTTGTCCGTCCGGCGGTCGCGCAGCCGTTTGCCCCGGTGGCGCGGTGTCTGCCGGCGGCGGCCAGTAAAGTGGTTCGCGCGCCGAGCCGTCCCCTGGCCTGCGGCATGGGGGAAGTACGGGCGGCGGAGCCAATCGGGAGAACCTGCTTTGAGTCGTGAAACTGACAGTTCGTCCTCCGGGCCCCAGGGGCGTGGAGGAGCCGCGTACCCCTCGGGGACGCCGCCGTACGGATCCCGCCAGTATCCGTCGTTGCACCCTTCGCAGGACGCCCCGGAGGGGGCCCCGGAGCCTGCGGAACCGCCTCGGTCCGAAGAGCCGAGGACCGAGACGACACTGACGACGCGCATCCGGATCAACATCCCGGGCTCGCGTCCCATCCCGCCCGTCGTCATGCGTACGCCCATGAGTGAAGCCGACGCCACCGAAGCCGAGCGCACGAGCAGCATCCCGCGCCCCGCCTCGCCCGCGCCGAGCGGTGCGTCGGACACGGCCGACACCGCACCGGCCGCCGAGGCAAGACCCGGTTCTGCGAGGGCGGAACCGGCTGCCGAGAAGCCGGCCAGGGAGAAGAGCGGCAGCGACTGGTTCGCCCCGCGCAAAACCCCCACGAACACCTCGGTCGTCGGCTCCGGCGCGCCCGGTGGCGCCGACGGCCCCAAGGCCGCCGCGCCCACCCCGCCCCGCGCCGACCTGCCGTACTTCTCGGACGGTCCCCAGCGCACGGGCGAGCAGGACGCGCCCCGCCCCGGCACGTCCGGCGGCCCGCGTCCCACGCCCGACCTCGGCGTGCGTACACCCGGCCCCTCCGGACCGACCACGGGCGTCACCGGCACGTCGGCCCTGACGCCGAACCTCGACCGGGCGGGCGGCTTCGACATGGCGGGCCCCGGGGGTTCCGCGGGCCCGCAGGGCCAGGGTCCCGGCGCCCCCGGTGGCGTGCCCGGGCGTATGTCCGACGACACGGCGGTGCTGACGCCCCAGTCGCCGGCCCCGGCCCCGGCCGGCCGGGGCGGCAACGTCTCCGGTGACACGCTCACCAGCGGCATCCCCGTCGTCCCGCCGGAGCACCGCTCGCCGTTCCCGCCCCCGTCCCCGTTCGCGGGCGGCCCCGGCGGTGGGCGGCCCGACCTGACGCCCGGTCTCGCGGACGACGCGATGGGCACCGGTCCGGCCGGGCCCGGCGGTCCCGCGACCCCGTCGCCCGGTCCCGCCGCGCGCCGCGCCTCGCCGACCCCGCCCGCGAAGAAGAAGGGCCGCTCCAAGCTGGTCCTCCTCTGCGCCGGTGTTGTCGTCCTGCTCGGTGTCGCGTACGGCGCCGGGCTGCTGATGAACCACTCCGACGTCCCCAAGGGCACCACGGTCCTCGGCGTCGACATCGGCGGCGGCACGAAGGAGGAGGGCGTCGCGAAGTTGGACACCGCCCTCGGCAAGCGCGCCCAGGCCCCCCTCCAACTGTCCGTGGACGGCAAGAAGACCGAGCTCGCACCGGACAAGGCGGGGCTCGGCCTGGACAGCCAGGAGACCGTGCGCTCGGCCGCGGGCAGCGACTACAACCCGCTCTCCGTCATCGGCTCCCTCTTCGGCAGCAAGCGCGTCGTCGACCCGGTGATCCCGGTGGACGAGGAGAAGCTCGGGGTCGCGCTCACGGACCTGGCGGGCGTCTCCGGCTCGGCCAACGACGGCACGATCCGCTTCGAGCCGGGCAAGGCCGTCGCCGTACCCGGCAAGGCGGGCAAGGCGCTGGACGTCAACAAGTCGCTGATCTCGGTGCGCGACGCGTACCGGGCCCAGGTGGAGACCGGCCGGACGGCCACCGTCCAACTGCCCGTCACCAGCCGCGAACCCACCATCAGCCAGGCCGAACTGGACCGGGCGATGAAGGAATTCGCGCAGCCCGCGATGTCCGGCCTGATCACCATCAAGGCCGGTCCCAAGCAGATCCAGTTCGGCCCGGCCAAGTCGCTGCCGAAGATCCTGACGATGGTGCCGGTCAACGGCCGGCTGGTCGAGCACTACGACAAGAAGGCCATCGACACCCTCTGCGAAGGCGTCTTCGACGGCATCATGGTCACCAAGGGCGACGGCAAGAAGCACCAGCTCGGCGCGGACGACGTGGCGGCCGCCATGCAGACCGCGCTGGTCGGCAAGGACCCCGTCGCTCGGACCGTCACGATCGACCTCGGCGGCAACGGATAACCGCACCCGTACACCTGCACACCCGTACTTCTGTACACCGCTCCGCCCCCGTCCGGACCCCCGGCCGGGGGCGGCGCCGTGTCCGGGCGGGCGCAGCGCCCACAGTGCTCCGGCCGCCCGCCCGGCCGCCCGCCCCGCCACCGGCGTCACGCATTCCGCATGACATCTGTCATCCCGTTTCCACGACCCGCGGCCCTGCCGGGCCCACCCCCCGCTCCGCCACTCTGAACGCATGACAACGACAGCCCCCGAGACCACCGGAGCCAAGACCGCCGTGGTCCGCTTCGACCGGGTCAGCAAGGCGTACGGGACGGTGTGCGCCGTCGACGGACTCACCCTCGATCTGCACCCCGGCGAGACCGTGGCGCTCCTCGGCCCCAACGGCGCCGGAAAGTCCTCCACCCTGGATCTGCTCCTCGGCCTGCGCACCGCGGACTCCGGTTCGGTCCGGGTCTTCGGCACCACCCCGCAGGGCGCCATCGCCGCAGGCCGCGTCGGCGCGATGCTGCAGAGCGGCGGCCTGATGGAGGACGTCACCGTCGGCGAACTCGTCCGCCTCGCCTGCGATCTGCACCCCAGGCCCCACCCGGTGGGCGAGGTGCTGTCCCGCGCCGGTATCGCGCAGATCGCCGACCGCATGGTCAACAAGCTCTCCGGCGGCCAGGAGCAGCGCGTACGGTTCGCGCTCGCCACCGCCGGGGCCAACGACCTGATCGTCCTCGACGAGCCGACCACCGGCATGGACGTCACGGCCCGCCAGGCCTTCTGGGCCACCATGCGCGAGCAGGCCGAGCAGGGCCGCACCGTCCTGTTCGCCACCCACTACCTCGAAGAGGCCGACGCGATCGCCGACCGCGTCCTCGTCCTCCACAAGGGCCGGCTGCTGGCCGACGGCACCGCCGCCGAGATCAAGGCGAAGGCCGGGGCCCGCCGGATCTCCTTCGAGCTGGAGGGCCCGGTCGACGAGGCGGCCCTGCGCGGCCTGCCGTTCCTGTCCACGCTCGACATCAGCGGCAACCGGGTCCGCATCCAGTCGCACAACGCCGACGCGACCGTCCACGCGGTCTACGGGCTCGGCCTCTACCCGCGCGAACTCGAAGTCGCGGGACTCGGCCTGGAGCAGGCCTTCGTCGCCATCACCGAGGCCGAGGAGGCCAGGACCCAGTGCTGAATTTCTTCTCGTGGGCCCTCATCCGGCTCGAAGTGACCCGCACCCTGCGGAACAAGAAGTTCATGTTCTTCTCGGTCATCTACCCGTCGGTGATCTACCTGTTGATCTCCGGCACCCGGAACACCACGGACATGGTCCCCGACAGCGACCTCACCCTCCAGGCCTTCTTCATGGTCTCGATGGCCTCCTTCGGCGCGCTGACCGCCGTCCTCATGGGCAACAGCGAACGCATCGCCAAGGAGCGTGAGAAGGGCTGGGTCCGCCAGCTCCGGCTCACCGCACTGCCCGGTCGCGGCTACGTCCTGGCGAAGATCGCCAGTGCGGCGATGGTCACCCTGCCCTGCATCGTGGTCGTGTTCCTGGTCGCCGCCACCGTCAAACACGTACGGCTGGATACCTGGCAGTGGTTCGCGCTGACCGGGGTCATCTGGGCCGGTTCGCTGGTCTTCGCCGCGCTCGGGGTCGCCATCGGCTACATCGCCAGCGGTGACGCGGTCCGTCCGATCACGATGATCATCTACTTCGGGCTCTCCATCCTCGGCGGTCTGTGGATGCCCAGCGCGACCTTCCCGCAGTGGCTCCAGAACATTTCCGAATGGCTGCCCACACACGCGTACGCTTCTCTCGGTCAGGCGATCGAAATGGGCGGGTCGCCGCACGGCAAGGACGTCGCCGTCCTCTGCGTCTACTTCCTGATCTTCGCGGGCGGAGCGGCCTGGCTCTACCGGAAGGACACCCTGAAGGCGTGAACGACGAGGAGGAGTACGTGGGTGTCGGGCGCCCGCCGACGGGCCGTCGGCAGGTCTGGATCAAGCTGCTCTGGATCGGTGTCTGGCTCGCGTTCATGAGCGCCCCGGTCAAGGACCTGGCCGACGGCCACCACACCCCGTGGGGCACCGCGCTGGGCGTACTGGGTCTGCTGGTCTTCGTCGGCGCCTATCTGGTGCTGGTCTTCCGCCACACGTCGAAGGCCCTCGACCGGCGCGTCGTCCAGTCCTCGATCGCCTTCCTCGGCACCCTCGCCATCATTCTGTTCCTGACGCTCGGCACCGCGTGGCTGGTCCTCTTCGTGTACGTGGCGGTCTCCGTCGGCGCCACACTGCCGCTGCGGACCGCCCGCTGGCTGATTCCCGCGGTCGTCGCCGTCCTGGTCCTCCTCGGCCTCACCGACGACCACCCCCGCGAGATCATCACCGCCCTGGTCTTCCCGTCGCTCCTCGGCGGCTTCGCGATGACCGGCGTACGACAGATGATCCGTACGACGATCCAGCTCCGCGAGGCCCGCGCGACCGTCGCCCAGCTCGCCGCCAACGAGGAGCGGCTGCGGCTGGCCCGCGATCTGCACGACCTGCTCGGCCACTCGCTCTCGCTCATCACGCTCAAGAGCGAGCTGGCCGGGCGGATGCTCCCCGACCATCCGGAGCAGGCCGCCGCGCAGGTCGCGGACATCGAACGGGTCAGCCGCCAGGCCCTGGTCGACGTACGCGGCGCCGTCACCGGCTACCGCCGTCCGACCCTCCCCGGTGAACTGGCCGGAGCCCGTACCGCACTCGCCGCCGCGGGCATCACCGGCGACATCCCCGCCGAGGCTCCCGAGGACCTCCCCGAGAAGCCGGAGGAGGTGCTCGCCTGGGCACTGCGCGAAGCCGTCACCAACGTCGTACGCCACAGCGGCGCCCGGCACTGCACCGTCACGCTCGACCCGCGCCAGACCCTCGACGGCAAGGTCCTCGAACTCACCGTCGCGGACGACGGCGTCGGCGCCTCGGGAACGGAACCGGGCAACGGCCTCACCGGCATCACCGAACGCCTCGCCACGGTCGACGGCACGCTGATCGCCCCGGCCGGCAACTCCCGCTCCGGATCCGGCAAAGGCTTCACCCTGACCCTGACCGTTCCGCTCGGATCCGGCCTAGGATCCACGGAATGAGCGTGATCAGACTCCTCCTCGCCGAGGACCAGTCCATGGTGCGCGAGGCCCTCGCGGCACTCCTCGGCCTGGAACCCGACATCGAGGTGGTGGCCCAGGTCGCCCGCGGGGACGAGGTGCTCGCCGCGGCCCACGAGCACCGCATCGACGTGGCGCTCCTGGACATCGAGATGCCGGGCATGACGGGCATCGACGCGGCGGCGGCCCTGCGGCGCGAACTCCCGGCCGTGAAGGTCGTCGTCGTCACCACCTTCGGCCGCCCCGGCTACCTGCGCCGCGCCATGGAGTCGGGCGCCGACGCCTTTCTGGTGAAGGACGCCCCGGCCGCCCAACTGGCCTCGGCGGTACGGAAGGTGCTCGCCGGGGAGCGCGTCATCGACCCCACCCTCGCGGCCGCCGCGCTCGCCGACGGGGCGAACCCGCTCACCGACCGCGAACGCGATGTGCTGCGCACGGCGGCGGACGGCTCCACGAACGCGGAGATAGCGGCCGCGCTCCATCTCTCCCAGGGCACGGTCCGCAACTACCTCTCGATGGCGATCCAGAAACTGGCGGTCCGCAACCGTGCGGAGGCGGTCCGCATCGCCCGCGAGAAGGGCTGGTTGTGAGGTTCCAGCAGCCGGCCCGGCACTTCGTCGGTCGGCGGCCGAACCGTGGCGGGCTTGCTCACCGAGGTACTCACGCCGCGGGGCTGCACACGCGGGGACTCGGCGGCTTCGCGCACGCTGATGCCCGGCCGGCCGAAGGCCGGTTGCATCAGCTCGGTCCGGAACTACGAGCGCATCGTGCCTTTTCGCTCCATCGGGCCTCATGACCACCGACGAACCGGCGCGTGTCACCACCGCGTGGAATCGGATACAAGCCTGGCTGCGCGGGCACGCCCCGGTCTCGTACGCCACCCTGCAGCCGGGCGCCGGGCCCGAGGAGCTCGCAGAGCTCGAAGCGGCGACGGGCAGCGCTCTGCCCCCGGGACTGCAGGCCCTGTGGCTGTGCAGCAACGGCAGTGGCGGTCCGATGGCCTGGGGCGACCCGGAGGAGGAAGCCATGGCACGTGCCTTTCTGCCGGAGGGCGACACCTTCGTCTCCGCGTCAGCGGCACGACTTCTGTACGGCTTCCATACGAGGCTGGAGTTCTACGACCGCACGTGGATTCCGTTCGCGGCCTACGACCCCGACGGGTTCACCGGGCTGTTCGTCAACGCCACGCCCGGCGACAACTACGGACAGGTCGGTCTCTGGAATCACAAGGACCGGACCGTGCCCGAAGGGCCAGTGCTGTCGGCGTTTCTCGAGGACGCGGCGGACAAGCTGGAACGAGGCGTATGGCGGCCTCATGCGCCCGGGGAAGACGACTGACCAGGAATACGCGGCGCCTCCGACCGGGCTGGTCGGGGGCGCCGCGCGTATCAGGTACGGGCTGCTGCCGATTCCCGCGGAAACCGATGGTGCGACGCGGCTCCGGGATCGAGAATCACCGGACGCATGAAGTGAAGCGCAACCGCCGCTACCTGTGCAGACGCCAGATCAAGCACGCCATCCCGGAACCGAAGGACCAGCGGGCCAACCGCCGGCGCCGCGGCAGTCGAGGAGGTAGGCCCGCCGGCTTCGACAAGGAGATGTACAAGCGCCGGAACGCCCCGTGGCCTCGATCCGCCTCTGGCTCAGGCCGTGATCAGCCTGTTCCAAGAGCGTCTGCCTGCCTCGTCAGGTCTGTGGCGATGTCGTCCCAGTCCGGTCCGTGCAGCCACAGGTTCTCGGCAGCCTCTCGCATCAGCGCTGGTTCGTCCGGTCGCTGCAAGAGCACTAGTCGATAGGACAGGTTGCGGACCCAGACCGGCAGGCGGCCATCAACTATGTGCGGGCACAGCTCACGCAGCATGGCGAGGATCGAATCCGCGTCGGCGAAGGTCAGCTCCTCGACGAAGTAGTGCTCTCGGTGTTCGAGGCTGCACTCCGGCGTGGGTCGGTACTCATCTCCGTAGAGACACCGGGCATGCGCCGTCAGGGTGCCGTGCATGTCCTGGAGCCTACGACGCCTTAATCCGCCGGACAGAACACCTAGTGCTGTGCGGGTGAGGGGGTCCGCCCGGATCAACGCACGGGCGGACCATGGCCGTCAGCCCTTGGCGGCGGCCTCCCGGATCAGCGGCTCGAACTCCCGCCGCACGTAGGTGTCGAACGGCTCCGTCAGCGCGCCGTCGAGTACCCGCCGCACCCGGTGCTCCGCCGCGAACTCCTTGATCGCTGCGCGGGAGTCCGGCTCCACACCCCCGCCAATGATCAGCACCCCGAACTCCTCGGTCGCCAACAGCTTCCGAGCCTCCTCGTCGGTGCTCACTCCCTCCGCGTCAAAGCCGTCCGCGCGCAGCGTGGCCAGCACCTCCGTCACCCTGACGGGCGTCCTTCCCAGCACCAGCGTCCTCATGGCCGTTCCTCTCCGGTACGTCGACATCGGCGCCCCCGAACCTAGAAGCTCAACCAGACTTGAGGTCAACCCCCAACCCTCGCCCACCCCGGCAGCCACGTGATCCGCCGGACAGGACCTAACGGCGGTCCCGGCACGCGCGAGGGCGGTGCGGACTCGGGGTCCGCACCGCCCCGTACGGTTTGCGGTCCGGCGGATGGTCGCACCCCGGCGTCGATCGCCGACCGGCCGTCAGCCATTCTTGGAGGATTCGAGGTGGGCGAAGGCCACCACGTTGTCCTCGTAGTGCTTGGCCTTCCTGTTGTACGGGCCGCCGCAGGTGATCAGGCGCAGCTGCGCGGACGGGGTGTCCGAGTAGACGCGCTTGTTCGGGAACTTCGCCTTGCTGAACGTCTCGACGGCGTCGACCTTGAATGTGGCGACCGAGCCGTCGGCGCGGGTGATGTCGACCGTGGAACCCGGCTTGAGGAACTGGAGCTGCAGGAACACGGCCGGACCGGTCGTCGTGTCGACATGGCCCGCCACGATCGCGGCACCACGCTCGCCAGGGGTGACACCGCCCTTGAACCAGCCCACCAAGTTGCTGTCGTTCGGGGGCGGCGGGTTCAGCTGACCGTCGGCGCCGATGGACAGGTCGGTGAACGGTGCCTTGACGGCGAGGGACGGAATCTGCAGCCGCGTCGGGACGGAACGCGACATCGCCGGGCCGACGGCGGGCGCCGACGGGGTGACGGGTCGGGGCGCGGCATGGGAGCCGAGGACCTCGGGTACGGCCGCGGGCGCGATGGCGGCGGGTCGGGCCGACGGCTTGTCGTCGACCGAGGTTTCGATCGAGTTGTAGATCAGGAGCATGCCGACCCCGGCTGCCACGGCGGGCCACATCAAGGCGCGGCCCAGTGTGGTTCCGGGGGCAGTCCGGGTTGGGATGGAGCCGGGAGACTGCGGGGCGGCCATGGGAACGTGCCTTTCGGTTGTGCGGTGTTGGAGAGGGGAGAGGGGATGCGGGGGTGGGGGCGGTGGTGCAATCGAAGCCGCCGCGGCCGCCGCCCCGAGGGACGACGGCCGCGACAAACGAAACGACCGGTCAGCCGTTGGGCCCGGTCAGGCGATCGCACCGCCCGACGACTGGCGACGGCGCAGCTTGTATGCACCGAAGCCGATGCCACCGATCAGCAGCGCCGAGCCGGCAGCCAGGTTGCTGCTGGTCGTAGCCATCCCGCCGCCACCGGCGTTGACGCCACCACTGGGCTTGCCCTCGTTACGGCCGCCGCGGCCACCTTCGTCGCCGCCGCGACCGCCCTTCTCGCCGCCGCGACCGCCTTCGTCGCCGCCGCGACCGCCCTTCTCGCCGCCGCGACCGCCTTCGTCGCCGCCGCGGCCACCCTCGTCGCCGCCGCGACCGCCTTCGTCGCCGCCGCGGCCACCCTCGTCGCCGCCGCGACCGCCTTCGTCGTCGGTGACGACCCGGGCCATGAAGCCGCCGCCGGCCTGAACGCCGCCGCTGGGCTTGCCCTTGTCGCCGCCGCGGCCGCCTTCGTCGCCGCCACGACCGCCCTCATCGCCGCCGCCGCGGCCGCCTTCGTCGCCGCCACGACCGCCCTCATCGCCGCCGCCGCGGCCGCCTTCGTCGCCGCCACGACCGCCCTCATCGTCGCCGCCGCGACCGCCCTTCTCGCCGCCACGACCGCCCTCGTCGTCGCCGCCGCGGCCACCCTTGTCGCCGCGACCGCCTTCGTCGTCGCCGCGACCACCTTCGTCGCCGGTGACGACCCGGGCCATGAAGCCGCCGCCGGCCTGAACGCCGCCGCTGGGCTTGCCCTTGTCGCCGCCGCGGCCGCCTTCGTCGCCGCCGCGGCCGCCTTCGTCGCCGCCGCGGCCGCCTTCGTCGCCGCCGCGGCCGCCTTCGTCGCCGCCGCGGCCGCCTTCGTCGCCGCCGCGGCCGCCTTCGTCGCCGCCGCGGCCACCCTCATCGCCGCCGCGGCCACCCTCATCGCCGCCGCGGCCACCCTCATCGCCGCCGCGACCGCCTTCGTCAGAGTCGGACCTTCCGTTCTTGTCGCTGTGCGAGGACGAGGATCCCTTGTGGTGTCCCGAATCCGCGGCCGTGGCCATGGCGTAGGCGGAGGGACCGGTAATGGCAAGGACCGCGGTGACAGCGGCCGAAGCGAACAGTGTGCGGGCAGAGCGCATCTGAACACATTCCTTCCGCCGCAACTGCGGAGAGTGACAGGGGGTCGACTCAGTGTGGCGCAGTGGCGACATGATCTACCGTCAGTCCGAATGTCACTTCGCGCCAGCGCAAAATGCCGCATCGGGGCCATGTCGTGGGCCCTTCGGGTGGCGAAAAGCCAATAATCACCCGTTGGACTGCACGCAGTGCCACGTGAGGTTTGGGCGACGACCGTCCACTCGTTTGCCGACGCTTTGGCGCGGCGGCCCAATCGCCGCCCGGCTCGGCAATGACCCCCGATGGGCTTGAACGGCCCGTTGGGGACATGGAGTTGAGAAGACTTGCTCTCCTTGTCCGGCGAGACGTGCGCGCGCGGTGCCCGGCGGGACTCCGCCCGGAGCCATACCTTGAATTTGCATAACGGCGTACGCGGCCCGCCGATGCGTAGACACTGATCTGCTTGTCCTCGGCTGCCGGGTATGAAAGCGCAGGAGGCGGGCACGCAGGTTCCGGCAGGCATCCCCGGCTCAGTGAATGCCCGGCTGGTAAATCGGTTGCAGCGCGGGGTGGCCGCCTGCTGTACTCCCCGTCCAGCACTCGATCGACCGAGGAGAAGATCATGCGCGGAACTCTCATGTTCATTCAGACGGAAATTGTCACCGATCTTGAAGACATGGAGTTTCGTGCACACGCTGAATCTGGGAATTCTGGCGCATGTCGACGCCGGTAAGACGAGCCTGACCGAGCGGTTGCTCCACACCGCCGGTGTTATCGACGAGATCGGCAGCGTCGACGACGGGAACACCCAGACCGATTCCCTGGCGCTGGAACGAGAGCGCGGAATCACGATCAAGTCCGCCGTCGTCTCGTTTCCCATCGATGACATCACGGTCAATCTGATCGACACACCCGGCCACCCGGATTTCATCGCCGAGGTGGAACGGGTGCTCAACGTGCTCGACGGTGCCATGCTGGTGATCTCCGCGGTGGAGGGCGTACAGGCGCAGACCCGTGTTCTGATGCGGACGCTGCGGCGCCTGCGCATTCCGACGCTCATTTTCGTGAACAAGGTCGATCGCGGCGGTGCGCAGGAGGAATCCCTTCTGCGGAGCATTTCGGAAAAACTCACCCCGGCCGTGATCGCCATGGGATCGGTCGACGGGCGGGGCTGCCGGGACGCCCGCTGTACGCCGTACACCGGGGCCGACCCGGGCTTCACGGACCGGCTGGCCGAGCTTCTCACCGACCAGGACGACGCGCTGCTGGCCGCGTACGTCGAGAACGCGGCGCCGCTCCCGTACCGCAGGCTGCGTGAAGAGCTGGCGGTACAGACCGGGCAGGCGCTGGTGCATCCGGTGTTCTTCGGGTCGGCGATCACCGGAGTGGGCGTGGACGCCCTGATCAGCGGGGTCAGGGAGCTGCTGCCCGCGAGCGCGGGCGATGCCGACGGGCCGGTGTCGGGCACCGTCTTCAAGGTCGAGCGGGGGCCGGGCGGCGAGAAGATCGCGTACGTCCGGATGTTCTCGGGCACGGTACGGATCCGCGACCGGCTGCCGTTCGGCCGGAGCGACGGACACGCGGGCGGCGGCGGGGGCGGCCGCGGTGAGGGGAAAGTGACCGCGATCAGCGTCTTCGACCGCGGTTCGGCCCTGCGCGAGGCGGCGGTCGGAGCCGGCCGGATCGCCAGGCTCCGGGGGCTCGGCGACATCCGGGTCGGCGACACGGTCGGCGAACCGGACACGACCGGGCGGCGGAATTGGTTCGCCCCGCCGACACTGGAATCGGTCGTGGCCCCCAGTGCTCCGGTGAACAGGGGCGCGCTGCATTTCGCTCTCGCGCAACTCGCCGAACAGGACCCATTGATCAATCTGCGTCAGGACGGCATCCGGAAAGAAGTGTCCGTCTCGCTCTACGGCGAGGTGCAGAAGGAAGTGATCCAGGCGACGCTCGCCGATGAATTCGGAATCGATGTCACCTTCCGCGAGACCACGACCATTTGCCTGGAGCGGCCGAACGGTAGCGGTGCGGCGTACGAGATCATCGGCCAGGACCCCAATCCCTTTCTGGCGACCGTCGGCCTTCGGGTCGATCCGGCACCGATCGGCAGCGGCATCGAATACCGGCTGGAGGTGGAACTCGGATCGATGCCGTACTCGCTGATGAGAGCGGTGGAGGAGACCGTCGGGGAGACCCTGCGGCAAGGAATTCACGGCTGGCAGGTCACCGATTGCGTCGTCACCATGACGCATTCCGGCTACTGGCCCCGGCAGAGCCATTCCCATGGTGTCTTCGACAAGAGCATGTCGAGTACCGCCGGGGATTTCCGCAATCTGACCCCCCTGGTCCTGATGAGCGCGCTGAAGCAGGCCGGCACCACCGTCCACGAACCGATGCACCGCTTCCGGCTGGAACTCCCCACGGACCTGCTCGGCCCGGTCCTGCCCGTACTCGCACCTCTGGGTGCCGTCCCCGGGACACCGGCCCCGCACGGTGCCGTATGCGTGCTGGAGGGAGAGATTCCGGCGGCCCGGGTCCACGGACTGCAACAGCGGCTCCCGGCCCTGACGCGCGGCGAAGGGGTCCTGGAATCCGAATTCGACTCCTATCGGGCGGTCAGGGGTGCGCCCCCGGCCCGGCCGCGCACCGACCGCGATCCCCTCAACCGCAAGGAGTACCTGCTGCACACGGTGCGCAGGGTCGCCGGACAAGGGGACTTCCGGTAGCAGGCTCGTCCCCACGGGGCATCCCATGCGCGAGTCTGCCCGGAAGCGACTGTGGAACGGTGAGCCGGACGAGTCACGCGGTGCCGCCGATGGCGTGAGGGTAAGGCGCAAGGCGGGCAGGTCACCCCCGCGCCTACTGGCTTTAATTTCATCATATGTTCCCATGAACCGCGCACTCCATGAACGGAAAGTGACGGGCTGTCACTTTCCGAATGTGGTGGTGCATGCTCTGCGGTCTTCCGCTCCAGCGGCCGCGGTGGCTCAGGTGCATCTCCGTGGCCTGGGCACACTGACTACGGGTCGGCAGCCGCACTTCCTCAGGAAAGAGAAAGGTCACCTTCCATGGCTGTGGCTGCTATCCCGTCCGCTCCTCGTCCAGACGGTCGTACGCCCACTCGGTGCAGACGCATCTGGCTCAGGGCGACCTTCGCCGTGTTGTCCGGCGTGACCGTGCTGAGCGCCAATACGTTGTGGGCTTCCGCTGCTTATGGGGCGGAAGCTCCGGTGGCGCTGGGCACCGACACCAGCTACGCGGTGCTGGCCGGTTCGACCGTCACCAACACCGGCCCCAGCGTCATCAATGGAGACCTGGGGCTCAGCCCGGGGTCCTCGGTGACGGGATTTCCGCCCGGCATCGTCAACGGCTCTCAGAACGTGGGAAACGCCGCGGCTCTCCAGGCCCAGTCCGACCTGACCATCGCCTACAACGACGCGGCCGGTCGAGCTCCGACCGCCAGCGTGGCGGGGGATCTCGCCGGAGTGACGCTGACGCCCGGCGTCTACAACTCCACCGGGCCGCTGGCGAACAGCGGTACCGTCACCCTCGATGCGGAGGGGGACCCCAGTGCTGTCTTCATCTTCCAGATTGCCAGCACTTTGATCACGGGGTCGGCGAGCAATGTCAGCCTCATCAATGGGGCTCAGGCGTGCAATGTGTTCTGGCAGGTGGGCAGTTCGGCCACCATTGGGACCAACTCCTTCTTCAAGGGCAACATCCTGGCCCTGACTTCCATCGCGGCACAGACCGGCACGGCGATCGAGGGCCGGGCCCTGGCGCGCAACGGTGCGGTCACCCTGGACACCAACACGATCACCAGGGCGGCCTGCACGGTCGGGCCTGCCGGGCCCACGGGCCCGACCGGACCGACGGGTGCGACGGGTCCGAACGGTGCGACGGGTCCGAACGGTGCGACGGGTCCGAACGGTGCGACGGGTCCGAACGGTGCGACGGGTCCGAACGGTGCGACGGGTGCGACGGGTCCGAACGGTGCGACGGGTGCGACGGGTCCGAACGGTGCGACGGGTGCGACGGGTCCGAACGGTGCGACGGGCGCGACCGGACCCGCCGGTCCGGAAGGGCCTACTGGACCTACCGGATCGGGCGGTGGCCACGGCGGTGACCACGGTGGCGGTGGCCACGGCGGTGACCACGGTGGCGGTGGCCACGGCGGTGACCACGGTGGCGGTGGCCACGGCGGTGACCACGGTGGCGGTGGCCACGGCGGTGACCACGGTGGCGGTGGCCACGGCGGAGACCACGGTGGCGGTGGCCATGGTGGTGGCAAGGAGGGCCACGGCGGCGGCTACCAAGGTGGTGGGAAGGAGGGTGCCGGTTACCACGGTGGCGGTTACCAAGGCAATGGGAAGGAGGATGCCGGTGACCACGGTGGCGGTGGCGGTTACCAAGGTGGTGGCAAGGAGGGTGCCGGTTACCACGGTGGCGGTTACCAAGGTGGTGGGAAGGAGGGTGCCGGTTACCACGGTGGCGGTTACCAAGGTGGTGGGAAGGAGGGTGCCGGTTACCACGGTGGCGGCTACCAGGGCGACAAGGGCCGCGAACAGCTGGCCAAAACGGGAACGAAGACGGAACTCGCCGTCATGGCCGGTTCGGCGCTTCTGCTCACCCTGGGTGGCTCGGCAATCGTCGTCATGAACAGGCGGCGTCTGCGCCCCACCACCTAGGCGGGCAGCTCAACTGGGTGCAGCGATCCAATCGGCCGACGACAGCCTCTCTGGAGCTGTCGTTGGCCGATTCGGCCGTCTTCGGGGGTATTCCGGCGACTCCACGAGCGGCGTTCCTCAACGGGCCTTTCAGAGCGCTCGGCCGCAGGGAGATCCGCCCGTCCGCAGCTGGACTCAGTGGTGGGGCTCAGCCCTGTCCGGCGGCCGTGGGGGACACGGACGCCGGGCGGTTCGGCCATGGCAGCACCGTCAACGCCGGCCACTGCCCCTGCCGGCGCGCGGCCTTCGCCTCGTGCACCTCGCGGGGTGCCGGCACCGGGTTCGGCCGTACGACCAGGCCGAACACATCGGAGAGTCCGTGCGGTACACAGACCCGCCACCGGCCGTGGGCCTCCAGCCGCACGCCCAGGCAGCACGTCGTCGCCGCGAAGCTGTCGATCGCCGACTCGGTGGAGTCGTGCGGCGGGCACGGTGTGCCGTACTTCTCCTCGTACCAGAGATGCCCCCGTGCCTCGTTGCGGATGAGCGGCAAGCTGCTCATCGAGCGGGAGTCGACTGATCACCACTCCTGACTACCACGCGCCGCCCCGGCACGTCCCCACCCGTACACACGTCCGCCGACCTGCACGGCTCCCGTTCTGCCCCGTTGTAAGGCACCCTGGCTCCCTGCCGCCCACCACCGCCCGCAGGGAGTCAGTGCACCGTTGTCCAGAGTTGAGATCGACCACGAACAGCACCATCTCGACATGCTTCATGCCCGCGTGGAGGCCCTTCGCGAGCACGCCGGGCGTCAGCTGGCCGGTGTGCTGCGGGAGACCGGCGGTACCCGGCAGGGGCGGCTGGAGCGGGAGAGCGCCGCCGCCCGGTACGCGGGGCAGGTCGCGCGGTACGACGCCGCCGAGAACGGGCTCTGCTTCGGGCGGCTCGACCTGCGCGACGGGGAACGGCACTACATCGGCCGGATCGGGCTGCCCGCCGAGTCCGCCGACGACGACCCGCTGCTGCTCGACTGGCGCGCCCCGGCGGCCCGCGCGTTCTACGTCGCCACGCCCGCGGCCCCCCACGGGGTGCGCAGGCGCCGCCACCTGGCAACCCGAGGCCGGCGGGTCGTCCGGCTGGACGACGAGGTGCTCGACCGGGACGGTGTGCCGGACAGCGAGCTGACCGGCGAGGCGGCCCTGCTCGCCTCCCTCGACACCGGGCGCACCGGCCGCATGCACGACATCGTCGCCACCCTCCAGGCCGAGCAGGACGCGATCATCCGCTCCGACCACCGCGGCGTCCTCGTGGTCCAGGGCGGCCCCGGCACGGGCAAGACGGCGGTCGCCCTGCACCGGGCCGCGTATCTGCTCTACACCCACCAGCAGCTTGCCTCCCGGGGTGTGCTGGTCGTCGGCCCCAACCCCACCTTCATCGGGTACATCGGCCAGGTGCTGCCCGGTCTCGGCGAGAACAGCGTGCTGCTGTCCACCGTCGGAGAGCTGTACCCGGGGATCCGCGCGGACCGCGCCGAGGCACCGGAGACCGCCGAGCTCAAGGGGCGTACGGAGATGGCGGCCGTCATCGCCGCGGCGGTCCGGGACCGGCAGGTGCCCACGGCACCCGGGTACGGGATCGAGGTGGAGTTCGACGGGGACGTCGTCCGCCTCGGCCACGAGGAGTGCGTACGCGCCGCCGACACCGCCCGCGCGACCCGGCTGCCGCACAACCTGGCCGCCCCCGTCTTCCGGCGCGAGATCGTGGACGCGCTCGCCCGGCGGTCCGTGGCCGCCACCCGCGACCTCGCCGACCGGCTGGAGGCGGACATCGCCGAGGTGCTCGCCGAGGCCGGTCTCGACCGGGCCGTACGCGCCGACCTGGACGCCCTGCCGGGGCTGCTCGGCGACGACGACTCGGCCACCGCGCGGGAACGCACCGAGGCGCAGGACATCGACGACGCCCGGCGCCTGCTCGCCGCCGACGCCGACGTACGGGCCGCGCTCGACGCCCTGTGGCCGCCCCTGACCCCGCGGCAGCTCCTCACCGACCTGTACGGACAGCGCGCGCTCCTGGACTCCGCCGCGCCCGGACTCACCGAAGCGGAACGGGAATTGCTGTTCCGCGCGCCGGAAGGCGACGGCGGCTGGAGCGCCGCCGACGTACCGCTGCTGGACGAGGCCGCCGAACTGCTCGGCCAGGACAACCGCGCGGCCGAGGCCGCCGCCGCCCGCGAGCGGGCCGAGGGCGTCGCGTACGCGCAGGGCGTCCTGGACCTCGCGGCGGGCGACGCCGAGGACGAGGAGGAGGGCGGCCTCGCCGGACTGGTCGACGCGCGGACCCTCGCCGACCGTCACGAGGAACGCACCACCCGCACCGTCGCCGAACGGGCCTTCGCCGACCGGAGCTGGGTCTTCGGGCACATCATCGTCGACGAGGCGCAGGAACTGTCCCAGATGGCCTGGCGGCTGCTGATGCGGCGCTGCCCGACGCGCTCCATGACCTTGGTCGGCGACGTGGCCCAGACCGGCGACGCCGCCGGGGCCTCCTCGTGGGCCTCCGCACTCACCCCGCACATCGGCGACCGGTGGCGGCAGGCGTCGCTCACCGTCAACTACCGGACGCCCGCCGAGATCATGGCGTCCACCACGGATGTGCTCGCCGCGCTCGGCCCCGGGCTCGAGCCGCCGCGCTCGGTACGGGAGTCGGGTGTCGCTTCCTGGCGGCTGCGCACCGACGACACCGCCCGCACCCTCGCCGACCTGGCCGCGAAGGAGGCGGCGGCGCTGGACGAGGGCAGGCTCGCCGTGATCGTCCCCGACGCGCGGCGCGACGAACTGGGGGCCGCGGTGGCCGGTGCGGTGCCCGGCACGGCGTACGGGGAGGAGCCCGACCTGGAGAACCGGGTCGTGGTCCTCGGCGTGCGGCAGGCCAAGGGGCTGGAGTTCGACGCGGTACTGCTGGCCGACCCCGCGGCCGTCCTCGACCGTTCGGTGCGCGGCCTGAACGACCTGTACGTGGCCCTGACCCGGGCCACGCAACGCCTGGGCATCGTGCACGAGGGCCCGGCCCCCGAGGTACTGGCGACGGCGGTGCGGGAGCGGGGATGAAGGCACGGGCCTGGGGCTGGGCGGGGGTGAAGGCACGGGCCTGGGGGCTCGGGGGGTGAAGGAACGGGGCGTAGGGGAACGGGGTGGCGGAACGGGGGCGCGAGAGGGCCCGCGCATCCCGCGGGGCTCAGTTCAGCATCGCCCGCGCCGCCCGCGCCTTCCGCCGGATCGCTTCCGCCGCGTCGGGCTCGACCTTGCCGACGACCTCCGCGTACTCCTCCATCTCCGCCGCCCCGCGCAGGAACTGCCCGCTCTGCACGAGCAGTTGCGCCCGCTCGTACCGCAGCCGCGCCGGGTGCGAGGGCAGCAGCAGCGAGAGGTCCACCGCCCAGAGGGCCACGTCCGTCCGTTCCGGGCGGGTGGCCGCCCACGCCCTGATGTTGTTCAGGATCCGCAGCACGATCTCCAGCGGCGGCGCCGGCACCAGCATCGACTCGTGGAGGGGCTCCCCGGTCGCCCCCGCCACCAGCAGTTCCGCGTCCTGCCCGGTCATCGGGCGGCCACCGTCGAACGGATCGGCCAGCACCCGCTCGGCCGGATCGCCGAACCCGACGACGAAATGGCCGGGCAGCGCCACCCCGTACACCGGAGCGCCCGCCCGCCGCGCCACCTCGATCCACACCACGGACAGCAGGATCGGCAGCCCGCGCCGCCGCCGCAGCACCTCGTGCAGCAGCGACGACTCCAGCCGCTGGTAGTCCGCCGGCGAGCCCGCGAAACCGCACCGCTCGCCGAGCAGTTCCGCCAGGGCCGAGGCCCAGGCCCGGCCGCCCCGCACCCCGTACGGGAGCCGCCCCGCCAGCTCGTCCAGTTCGATCTGCGCGGCGTCGGTCCCGTTCGCGTCCAGCGCCGGGTCGGCCACCGCGCCCAGCAACAGGCAGAGCAGCGCGAGATCCGGCCGCTCGGCGCGCGCCTCCTCGGCGAACCGCCGGTACAGCTCGTCCCGGCCCCGGCGCCCGGGCCGGTCGGACTCGTGAGGACTCATCGCGCCTCCCGCCCCGTCACGCCGACCGGAAGTGGTGATACCGGTGATGGACCGCGAACCCCATGCCTTCGTACAGCGCCCGTGCCGCGTCGTTGTCCGTCTCGACCTGGAGCCACGCCGCCGAAGCGCCCTCGTCCAGGGCCTTGCGGGCGAGCGCGGTCATCACGGCGGAGGCCAGCCCGCGCCGCCGGTGCGCCGGGTCCACCTCGACGGCCATGAAACCGGCCCACCGCCCGTCCACCACGCACCGCCCGATCGCGGCGGGCGCCGCGCCTGCGGCGTCACCGGGCACGGCGGCGAACCACACCGACGGACCGCCGCGCAGCACCTGAAGGACGTGCGGCCCCGGCGTCTCGAAGCGCTGGTAGCGGGAGAGCCACGCCTCGTCGAGGTCCCGGCTCAGCCGCACCCGGGACACCTCGGCGTCCAGATCGCCGACCGGTGCCAGCGCGGCGATCCGTACCTCCGCCGTCACCTCACGCCGCCACCCGCGCTCCTCCAGCTCGGCGCAGAGCAGTTCCTGGGTACCCTCCGCACCGGTCGCCGTCTGGATGTACGCGGGCAGCTCCCGCTCCTCGTACCACCGCCGGACGCGCCCGAGCGCCTCGTCGAGCGGCATGCCCGGATCGCCGAGCGGCAGCACGGAGTTGGCGCGGCGGGTGAAACCCCGGGCGGCGCGCAGCCGCCAGTCGCCCAGCGGCTCGCTCTCCACCGGCTGCCAGGCGCGGGCACAGATGGGCGCGAGCTCGTCGAAGGAGGCCGCAGGACCGCGCCGCCGGGCCGGGGCGGCGGGCACGACCTTGCCCGCCACCAGCGTCGATTCGGGGATACGGACGGAATCTCCGCCCTTCGTTGTGATCGACAGCACACCGTTGTCCCACGATGTGAGAACACCGACCGTGTCGGTGAATTTCGCCCCTTGCGGGCCGTCCTCCGGCGTACGCCGGACTGATACCCGTTTGCCCACGTCAGCCGGTGTAATTCGGACTTCGAGTTGTCCGCCGATGGTGAATTCCACAGCTCTCTCCGCCCCTCCTGTTCGGTTCGTGCCCGCGAACGGAGATACTAGGGGTGGGCATCGACGACGCCGCGCTCCCGCGCGAGAGCCAACGCCCTACCGAGGAGGAACGACAGCGTGACCTACGTCATCGCGCAGCCTTGTGTCGACGTGAAGGACAAGGCCTGCATCGAAGAGTGCCCCGTCGACTGCATCTACGAGGGCCAGCGGTCCTTGTACATCCACCCGGACGAATGCGTCGACTGTGGAGCCTGTGAGCCGGTGTGCCCGGTCGAGGCGATCTTCTACGAGGACGACACCCCGGAGGAGTGGAAGGACTACTACAAGGCGAACGTCGAGTTCTTCGATGACCTCGGGTCGCCCGGTGGTGCCTCCAAGCTGGGCCTGATCGAACGCGACCACCCGTTCATCGCCGCGCTGCCGCCGCAGAACCAGTAGTCGACGGCAGGCAGGTGCGCCGCCTCGGTCCCGTACGGCTCGTCTCCGTACGGGACCGAGGCGTTTTTGCCGCCGGAGCGGCCCGAGTCGTCCTCGGAACCCCCGTACGAGAAAGCAGAGATCCGTGTCCGCAGTCTCCTCCCGTCTCCCGGTCTTCCCCTGGGACAAGCTCGCGCCCTACAAGTCGACGGCCGCTGCCCACCCGGACGGCATCGTGGACCTGTCCGTCGGCACGCCCGTCGACCCGGTGCCCGAGCTGATCCAGCAGGCGCTCGTCGCCGCCGCGGACAGCCCCGGCTATCCGACGGTGTGGGGGACCGCCGAGCTGCGCGACGCGATCACCGGCTGGGTGGAGCGGCGGCTCGGCGCGGTCTCCGTGGCACACGAGAACGTCCTGCCGGTCGTCGGCTCCAAGGAGCTGGTGGCCTGGCTGCCGACCCAGCTCGGTCTCGGCGCGGGCGACAAGGTGGCGTACCCGCGCCTCGCCTACCCGACGTACGAGGTGGGCGCCCGGCTCTGCGGCGCCGAGCCCGTCGTCTACGACGACCCCACCGAGCTGGACCCGGCCGGGCTGAAGCTGCTCTGGCTCAACTCTCCGTCCAACCCGACCGGTCGTGTCCTGTCCAAGGAGGAGCTGACCCGGATCGTCGCCTGGGCGCGCGAGCACGGCGTACTGGTCTTCAGTGACGAGTGCTACCTGGAGCTGGGCTGGGAGGCCGAACCCGTCTCCGTACTGCACCCGGATGTCTGCGGCGGTACGTACGAGGGCGTCGTCGCCGTCCACTCGCTCTCCAAGCGCTCCAACCTGGCCGGATACCGCGCGGCCTTCATCGCGGGCGACGCGGCCGTGCTCGGCGAGCTGCTGCTGATCCGCAAGCACGGCGGCATGATGACGCCCGCCCCGGTCCAGGCGGCGACGATCGCGGCGCTCGGCGACGACGAGCACGTCGCCGAGCAGCGGACCCGGTACGCGGAGCGGCGCGCGGCCCTGCGCGCGGCGCTGGAGGCGCACGGCTTCCGCATCGAGCACAGCGAGGCGAGCCTGTACCTGTGGGCGACGCGCGACGAGCCGTGCTGGGAGACCGTGGCCTACCTGGCGGAACTCGGCGTCCTGGTGGCGCCGGGCGACTTCTACGGGCCGGCCGGTGACCGCTTCGTACGCGTGGCGTTCACGGCGACGGACGAGCGGGTGGCCGCCGCGGTCAAGCGGCTGGCCTGATCGCCGGCATCCCATGCGAGGGGCCTCGGGAGTGCGCACTCCCGAGGCCCCTCGCATGGGTGACGCGCCGGCCGGTGGCCGGTGCGGGTCAGCCGATCGGCAGACCCTGAGTGGGCAGGCCGCCCTGGGTCGTTGCACCGGCGGCGCCGCCGAGGACCTTGCCCGCGCTGCCCGCGGCACCGCCGGCGGCGCCCTGCACGGCGGGAGCGGCCTGGGCGCCGGCCTTGCCGACGGTCCTGCCCGCCGCCGGGAGGGCCGTCCCGACGATCTTGCCGCCGGTCTCGCCCGCGGCCTTGGTGCCCTGCTGCGACGCGCCGTCGACCGTCTTGCCGAGGCCGGCGCCGTCGACGGTGGTCAGACCGCCGAGCTCCGGGGTCTGCGGGAGCGCCGCGGCACCTGCGGCTCCGGCCGCACCGACCACGGGGGCTGCACCCGCGGCGATCAGCAGCGCGGCACGGGCGATCCGGCGGGTCAGGGGGAGGGACATGATGCTCCTTCGACGGAATGAGGGAGATGAGGGATCGGTCTGTCCGTTGATCGGACGCAATGACAACCGTCGTAAGGGTGGGGGAGGTTGCGGTACGCCGAGGTAAAGAGTCGGCAATGCGTCACATAATCCGCCATGGACGAACCCGGGCGGACGGTGCATTCCCGGAGCGGCAGATGAGCCGTCACTTCTCGTTGTGCGCAGGGCAATTGGGCGGTGAGGGAGAGGTTCTGGGAAGGGGTGCGCGCATGGATGTTCCGGAGGGAGCGGACAACCCCTGCGGGTGACTCCTCGCACTGCTGGACGACTACGGCATCAGTCGCCTACCGCACCGGTCGACTACGGCGCGAGCCCCATGCGGACCTCGCTGGTGCCCGGGCCCTTGCCGTCCGTACCGTCCGTACGCACCGTCCGCCAGCCGTCCCCGGCCCTCCACACCCGGTCCGCGTACGCGACCTCGTCCAAGTGGAGCGCCTCGGACCGCGCGACCGCCCAGTGCGCGAGCTCCCAGCCGCGCCGTGACGGGGCGTCGCTTTCGGAAGCGCGGGCCGCCCGCACCGGCACCGAGACCGTGCGCGCCGCCGTCGCCGACGCACCGGCCGTGCCCTTGCCGTCCCGCCGCGCCGACGGCCGCTCCGCGGGCAGCACGTCCTTGCCGAAGTCGCGCACCAGCTCGGCCCGCACCTTCGCCGCGTCGGCCTTCGCGGCCGTCGTCCGCGGCGGCGTGCAGTTCAGCGCGGCGGGCGTACGGCCGGTCAGCGCGGCCGCCAGCAACGCCGCGTCCGGCTCGTGCTTCGCGTACGCCTGCGGGAAGCCACTGCGCTGGACCCGCTGCGCGGCGACCGTCAGCGGCAGCCGCGAATAGCCGGGAACCTCGGCCAGGTGCCGGTAGAACTCCCCGGCGGAGTAGACCGGGTCCAGGATCTGCTTCTCGGTGCCCCAGCCCTGCGAGGGACGCTGCTGGAACAGCCCCAGCGAGTCCCGGTCGCCGTGGTCGATGTTGCGCAGTGCCGACTCCTGCAGCGCGGTCGCCAGCGCGATCGTCACCGCGCGCTCCGGCATCCCGCGCGAGGTCCCGACCGCGGAGATCGTCGCGGCGTTCGAAGCCTGCTCCGGACTCAGCCGGTACGTACGGCCCTGGCCGGGCGAACCGTCGGCGGACTTCACGGTGCACCCTTCGGTGACCCGGCTGCCGGATACGTACTTCACGGTCAGATAGCCGCCCAGCGCGGCGAGCACGCCAAAGGCGGCCGTGACGCGCAGGAGGCGGGAGCGGCGGGTGTGGCGGCGGGCGGGGGAGACGTTCCGAGGCACGGGGCCACCGTACTGGAGTGCCCGGCCGGGTCCGAGGGCCCCAGGGCCTGTCCGGCGGATCGGGGTCGGACAGGCCCAGCCTCCCGGGGACGGTTCCGTTCGTCTAGGGTCGGTTCCATGCCCGAAAGCACGCTTGATCTCACCCTGGACGGCCCCGCGCTCACCGCCCGACTCGTCGACTTCCCGTCGGTCAGCGGTCAGGAGAAGGACCTCGCCGACGCGATCGAGTCGGCGCTGCGCACCCTGGGGCACCTGACCGTCGACCGGCACGGCAACAACATCGTGGCGCGGACGGACCTGGGCCGTGCCGAGCGGGTCGTGCTCGCCGGACACATCGACACCGTGCCGATCGCCGACAACGTGCCGTCCCGGCTCGACGACGACGGCCTGCTGTGGGGCTGCGGCACCTCCGACATGAAGTCGGGCGTCGCCGTGCAGCTGAGGATCGCCGCGACCGTGCCCGAGCCCAACCGCGACCTCACCTTCGTCTTCTACGACAACGAAGAGGTCGCCGCGCACCTCAACGGACTCGGCCACGTCGCCGCCGCGCACCCCGACTGGCTGGCGGGTGACTTCGCCGTACTCCTGGAGGGCTCCGACGCCGAGGTCGAGGGCGGCTGCCAGGGCACCCTGCGGGTCTTCCTCCGCACCGAGGGTGAGCGGGCCCACTCCGCGCGCGGCTGGATGGGGTCCAACGCCATCCACGCCGCCGCCCCGATCCTGGCCCGCCTCGCCGCGTACGAACCGCGCCGCCCGGTCATCGACGGACTCGAATACCACGAGGGCCTCAACGCGGTACGGATCGAGGGCGGCGTCGCCAACAACGTCATCCCCGACGCCTGCACCGTCGTCGTCAACTACCGGTACGCCCCCGACCGCACCGCCGAAGAGGCGCTCGCCCACGTCCACGAGGTCTTCGCGGACTGTGGCGTCGCCGAATTCATCGTCGACGACCACTCGGGCGCGGCCATGCCCGGCCTCTCCCACCCGGCGGCCAAGGCGTTCATGGCGGCGGTCGGCGGCACCGCCAAGCCCAAGTTCGGCTGGACGGACGTCTCCCGCTTCAGCTCCCTCGGCGTCCCCGCGGTGAACTACGGCCCCGGCGACCCGCTCCTCGCGCACAAGCGCAACGAGCACGTGGCGGTCGACCGGATCACCCACTGCGAGGAACGCCTCCGCTCCTGGCTCACCGGCTGACCCACGGTATTCCCCTCGTCGTAACCTCCGTCGATCTACCCTGACCTGACACAGATGGTCATCGGTGATGGTCATCGATCGTCGGAGGGAGCAGGTCATGGGCAACCCCGAGGGAGCGCACGTCCCCGAGGAGCAGCGGCAGGGGCCGGTGCTCCGCCGCAGGGACCAGGTGCAGCCCGGCACCACCGACCAGCGGCTGCTGGACACCGAAGGCGATTCCGAGTGGGTGCACACCGATCCCTGGCGGGTGATGCGCATCCAGTCGGAGTTCGTCGAAGGGTTCGGCGCCCTCGCCGAGCTGCCGAGTGCCATCAGCGTCTTCGGCTCGGCCCGCACCCCGGCCGGCGGCCCGGACTACGAGGCGGGCGTACGGATCGGCAAGGCCCTGGTCGAGGCCGGCTTCGCGGTGATCACCGGAGGCGGCCCCGGAGCCATGGAGGCGGCGAACAAGGGAGCCCGGGAGGCGAAGGGCATCTCGGTCGGACTCGGCATCGAGCTGCCCTTCGAGTCCGGCCTCAACCCGCACGTCGACATCGGCGTCAACTTCCGCTACTTCTTCGTCCGCAAGACGATGTTCGTGAAGTACGCACAGGGCTTCGTCGTCCTGCCGGGCGGCCTCGGCACCCTGGACGAACTCTTCGAGGCCCTCACCCTCGTCCAGACGGGCAAGGTCACCCGCTTCCCGATCGTGCTGTTCGGCACCGCGTACTGGAGCGGGCTCGTGGACTGGCTGCGGGACACGGTGGTGGCACAGGGCAAGGCGTCGGAGCACGACCTGCTGCTGTTCCACGTCACCGACGACGTCGACGAGGCGGTCAACCTCGTCACGAAGGAGGTCGGCCGGGTCCGCCACTAGGCACCTGTCCATCGGGCACCTGTCCACCGGGCACCTCTCCGGCGGAGCAGGGCCGGACACGGACAGGCCTCTGGAACCGGGGGCTCCGCACGGGCGTTCCCAAGCCCCTCCGGCGATCGAGGAGCGGGTCCGGGGCGGAGCCCCGATCGGTCAGGCCAGTCCGCGCCGCGCGACCGCGGGTTCCCGGTGGCCGGCGATGGACGCGACCATGTCCAGCACCTGCCGCGTCTCCGCCACCTCGTGCACCCGGTACACCCGCGCCCCCAGCCACGCCGACACGGCCGTCGTCGCGAGCGTCCCGAGCAACCGTTCCTTCACCGGCCGGTCGAGCGTCTCGCCGACGAAGTCCTTGTTGGACAGCGATACGAGGACGGGCCAGCCGGTCTCCGTCATCTCGTCGAGCCGGCGCGTCGCCTCCAGGGAATGCCGGGTGTTCTTCCCGAAGTCGTGACCGGGGTCGATCATGATCCCGTCCGGCCGCACCCCGAGCCCGACCGCCCGCTCGGCCAGCCCCGCCGTCACGCGCAGGATGTCCGCCATCACGTCGTCGTACGCGACCCGGTGCGGCCGGGTCCGCGGTTCGGCGCCGCCCGCGTGCGTACACACCAGACCGGCGCCGTAGCGCGCGGCGACGTCCGCGAGCCTCGGGTCGACGCCGCCCCACGCGTCGTTCAGCACGTCGGCACCGGCCTCGCAGACCGCCTCGCCGACGTCGTGGCGCCAGGTGTCGACGCTGATCACCACGTCCGGGTGGCGGCGCCGCACCTCCGCGACGAAGCCCACCGTGCGACGGGCCTCCTCCTCGGCGGTCACCTCTTCACCGGGGCCCGCCTTCACGCCCCCGATGTCGACGATCGCCGCGCCGTCCGCGATCGCCTGCTCGACCCGGGCGAGCGCGGGCTCGTCCCGGAAGGTCGCGCCCTGGTCGTAGAAGGAGTCCGGGGTACGGTTCACGATCGCCATGATCACCGGCTCGTGCGCACCGAATTCACGCCGCCCGAGCCTGAGCGCACCGCTTCGCATCCCGTGTATCTCCTCTGGATAGATCGCCCGTGGGTCGCCTGCGACCCTAACTGTCGGTACCGCATGGCACGATCGGACTCGGACAGGTTTCCGCTCTTGGGGAGATACGCGTGTTCTGGTTCTTGCTGCTGGCGATGGTGGTGGTCGTGGCCGCGGTCACCCTCGCGGTGGTCGGCGGAGGGAAGAGCGCCGTCCTGCAGGACGTGGCGCCCGAGCAGCTGACCGACCCGCTGCCCGCGACGCGTCCGGTCGGTCGCGCGGACGTCGAGGCGGTGCGGCTGCCCGTGACCGTACGCGGCTACCGCATGACGGATGTCGACGAGGTGCTCGGCAGACTCGGCGCCGAGCTCGCCGAGCGGGACGCGCGGATCGCGGAGCTGGAGTCGGCGCTGGCCGGGGCGCAGGCGACCGCGGTCGGCGGCCCCGATCTCCTCAAGCGGCCGGAGGACCGGCCGCAGCCGGCCACGGAGCGCCCCGAGGACCGCCCGAAGGCGCCGTGGGAGGCGCCGGGCCGGGAACCCCGGCAGGAACCCCGGCAGGACCCCGGACAGGGCCCTTGGCAGGCCACCCGGTCCGATCCGCAGCGCGACGCCTGGCAGGCGCCGCAGCGGGACCTCCGGCAGGACCCCCGGCCCGATCCGTGGCAAACGCCCGGACAGCCCCAGCGAACCGGAGAGGAGCCCCGGCGATGAGCGGCGGCGCACAGACGGCCCCGGACGGCGGACTGCGCTGCCCCTGGGGGCTCTCCACCGAGGACTACCTCGCGTACCACGACACCGAATGGGGCAAGTCCGTCCACGGCGACGACGCCCTGTTCGAACGGCTCTGCCTGGAGGCGTTCCAGTCCGGCCTCTCCTGGCTGACGATCCTGCGCCGCCGAGAGGGCTTCCGCTCCGCCTTCGCCGGGTTCAAGATCCCTGCCGTGGCGGAGTTCACCGATGCCGACAAGGAGCGGCTCCTCGCCGACACCGGGATCATCCGCAACCGGGCGAAGATCGAGGCGACCCTCGCCAACGCCAAGGTCCTGGCCGACTGGCGCCCGGGCGAGCTGGACGACCTGATCTGGTCCCACGCCCCCGACCCGGCCGGCCGTCCGGCCCCGCGCACCGTCGAAGACGTCGCCGCGGTCACTCCGGAGTCCACGGCGCTGGCCAAGGACCTCAAGAAGCGCGGGATCCGGTTCGTCGGACCCACGACGGCCTACGCCCTGATGCAGGCCTGCGGCCTGGTCGACGACCACCTGGCCGACTGCGTGGCACGCGGAGGAGCGGGGGCGTAGGCCTGGTCGGCAGGGCGGCTACCGCCCGAGGTACTTCGGCTTCTCCTTGTTCAGGAACGCCTGCACCGCGATCGTGTGGTCCTCGGACGCGCCCGCCTTCGTCTGGAGTTCGCCCTCCTTCTCCAGCGCCTCGCTCAGGGTGTGAGCGGCGCCGTAGGCCAGGGACTCCTTGAGCGCGGCGTACGCCACCGTGGGACCGGACGCCAGGGCGCGGGCCACACCGGCGGCCTCGGCGGCCAGGTCGGCCGCGGGCACCAGCTTGTTCACGATGCCCAGCTCGTGGGCGTCCTGCGCGGAGATCGACCGCGGGAAGAGCAGCAGATCGGCGGCGCGGCTCTGCCCGATCAGACGGGGCAGCGTCCAGGAGACGCCCGAGTCGGCAGTCAGGGCGACACCGGCGAAGGACGTGTTGAACGAGGCGGTGTCGGCGACCACCCGGTAGTCGCAGGCCAGCGCGAACCCGAAACCGGCCCCGGCCGCGACACCGTTCACCCCGGCGACGACCGGCTTGGGCATCTCGGTGATGGCCCGCACGATCGGGTTGTAGTGCTCCTGCACGGTGCTCAGCGCGTTGCCGCCGCCGGACTCACGGGCCTCGGCGAGCTTGCCGACGTGCTCCTTCAGATCCTGGCCGACGCAGAAGGCGCGCCCGGTCGCGGTGAGCAGAACGGCCCGTACGGCCGTGTCGGCCGCCGCGGACTGCAGCGCGTCACGGAGTGCCACCTTGGCCTCGGCGTTCATGGCGTTCATCGCGTCGGGGCGGTTGATCGTGATCGTCGCGAGTCCGTCGCTCACTTCATGGAGCACGCTGTCCGCCATCTGGTCGGCCATTTCGCTGTCCCCTCTGCACCTCGGGCAATGCCTGTCCAGGCAAGCATGGCCGACTCGGGCCGGAGCGAACATGTGACCTGCGTCTAACAATTGCGCTCCGATGAAGGGGCGCGGGGGGCGGAGTATCGCAGCTCGATCGCCGAATTGGGTGGTTTTGAGAGAGCGCGTTGCGCAAGCGATGCCGACCGATGTTGGTCATCGGGGTCTGTGATGCGGGATAATGGCCATGAAGCAATGTGTTCGATGCCGGTGACACAGCGCCTGTCATGGGGCCGCCGGTTGCGATGAGCTGGTTTCAGGAAGGGGAACGAGCATGGCGGCCATGAAGCCGCGGACGGGCGACGGCCCGCTCGAGGTGACAAAGGAGGGGCGGGGCATCGTCATGCGCGTTCCGCTCGAAGGCGGCGGTCGGCTTGTCGTGGAGCTGACTCCGGACGAGGCCGATGCACTCGGCGATGCCCTCAAGAAGGTCGTCGGCTGAGCAGAGGCGCCCACACTTCTCCACTGCCCCGGCACGGTGACCGTGCCGGGGCAGTGGTGCATCCGCAGCCGGTGCGCCCGGGGATCCGGACCCGTGGATCAAGCCCGTCCGACGATTGATGGCACTCCTGGGGCGCCGGGTCGCCCGGGCAGGAGCACGACCCCGGCACCGGCCTCGGCACCGACCCTGTTCCGGGGGCGTCAGCCCCTGCGCACCGCGCACAGCAAGCCGTCGCCCACGGGCAGCAGCGTCGCCATCAGCTCCTGGCTCTCCCGTACGGCCCGCAGCAGCTCCCGCAGCCGCAATACCTCCGCGGGCTGCGCCGCGGAGTCGACCGTACGGCCGTTGGCGAAGACTCCCTCGAAGCAGACCAGGCCGCCGGGCCGCAGCAGGCGCAACGATTCAGCGAGACAGTCCAGGCTCTCCAGCCGGTCGCCGTCGCAGAACACGAGGTCGTATCCGCCGTCCGCGAGTCGCGGCAGCACGTCCAGGGCGCGGCCGGGAATGAAGCGGGCCCGGTTGGCGGCGAACCCCGCGGCCCGGAACGCCTCACGGGCGAACTGCTGGCGTTCGGGCTCGGGGTCGACCGTGGTCAGCACCCCGTCGGGCCGCATGCCGTGCAGCAGATAGAGCCCGGACACGCCGGTCCCCGTCCCGATTTCGGCCACCGCTTTGGCGTCCGTCGTGGCAGCGAGCAAGCGCAGCGCGGCGCCGGTACCTGGGGACACCGAGCGAAGTCCTGCCTCCCGGGCCCGGTCCCGGGCCCAGTGCAATGCTTCGTCCTCGGCGACAAAGGCGTCGGCGAACGCCCAGCTCGTCTGCCGGTTGGCGGTAATGACCCTCTCCTGTCCCCGTAGTTGGCGCAACGGTGACTGTATCCGCTGCGCCCGGGAACCCGCAGATGGGACCGGGCGTTGTGCAAGGGCAGGGGAAAGCGCATGGAATCGGCCCGCGGATCGGGTCCGGGGCCATGGGCCGGCGGTTCCCGGGGTGATCCCCGGCCCCAGCAGGAAAAAGGCTTATCCGGAGCTAACGGGCGAGGTGGCTATGGTAGGGGCTCCGCTGGACACCACCAGAGCCGATAGGGGAGGTGCGGCTGCGCCTGTGGATCGGAGAGGAGTGCTGCGGCGCTTCCTCGGATCGGCGGGTGAGCCGAAATCCGTGACCAACATCGCTGACCGTTCTTCCAACGATTCCGCACCGACCGCGACCTTCGCCTCCGATGCGGACTCCCAGGTGTGGACGCCGCCTTCATGGGAAGAGATCGTCAGCACGCACAGCGGCCGTGTCTACCGCCTCGCCTACCGGCTGACGGGCAACCAGCACGATGCGGAGGACCTCACGCAGGAGGTCTTCGTCCGCGTGTTCCGGTCGCTGTCCACCTATACGCCGGGCACCTTCGAGGGCTGGCTGCACCGCATCACGACCAATCTGTTCCTGGACATGGTCCGTCGTAAGCAGCGGATCCGCTTCGACTCCCTCGGCGACGACGCCGCCGAGCGGCTGCCGAGCCGTGAACCGTCCCCGCAGCAGGTCTTCAACGACACGCATTTCGACGCGGACGTGCAGCAGGCGCTGGACACCCTCGCGCCCGAATTCCGTGCCGCCGTCGTGCTCTGTGACATCGAGGGCCTCTCGTACGAGGAGATCGCCGCGACGCTGGGCGTGAAGCTCGGCACCGTGCGCAGCCGTATCCACCGCGGTCGCTCGCACCTGCGCAAGGCGCTGCAGCACCGTTCGCCCGAGGCCCGTGCCGAGCAGCGCTCGCTGGCGGGCGCGATCCTGGCAGGGGAGGGCGGAGCGGCGTGAGTGGCACAAGCCCGACCCCCGCGGAGCAGCATCTGGGGGACCGGCTCGCCGCGCTTATCGACGGCGAGTTGAAACACGATGCCCGTGAGCGGGTGCTCGCCCACCTCGCGACCTGCGCCAAGTGCAAGGCCGAGGCAGCCGCACAGCGGCGCCTGAAGAGCGTCTTCGCTCAGTCCGCCCCGCCTTCGCCGTCCGAGGGCTTCCTTGCCCGGCTGCAGGGCCTTCCCGGGGGTCCGGGGGGTGACGACGACGGCCAGGGAAGACCATCCGGCGGCTCCGGGCGTTTCGCCGACGGGCTTTTCCCGGTGATCCAGCAGCCCGGCAGCCGCAGCGATTCGCCGGGGAGTTCACCACTGGGGAGCTTCGGCTTCGCTCCGCTCCCGCACGGCTCGACCGCCGTACTGCCGGGTGGGCCGTCCTCCCGTTCGGGCTTCCGCATCCATGAGGTGGGCCGCGAGCCGGACCGGTCGCCGTGGCGCGGCCGGAGGTTCGCCTTCGCCGCGGCCAGCGCCGTATCGCTGGCGGCCATCGCCCTGGGCGGTGCGCTGCCGACGGGCGCGGGTTCCAGCGCCCCGGCCCGCGCCGCGGGCGCCGGAAACGCGGTGACCCCGCTCGACGCCGCTTCGCGAGGCGAGAGCAACGGCTCGGTGAGCCGTCGCAACGGTGGCGGTCAGGGCGCGCTCGCCGCTACGGAGGCGGGCGACAGCGCGACCGCCGTCGCCCCGCCGTCCGTGTCCGAGGTCACACCGGCGGCGCCCGCCACGGCCCCCGCACTGCTCTCCTCCGCAACCCTCGTGCCCAAAGACCTCGCGTCCGGAAGCCTGGCGTCCGGGACCCTCGCGCCCGGAACCCTGACATCCGGAACCCTGACCGGGAACACCTTCGGCGTCCCGGTCCTGACCAATGTGTCCGCGCCACCGCTGATACGCCCGACCGGCACGTCCCCGCTCTTCGCGCGGGTGCTCGGGCGGCTCGCCCCGCAGCCCCCCGCCCCTTCCGCCCCGCCGTCCTGGGCGCAGCCGTCGGCCTCGGTCCTCCCCACCCCCGCCGACCGCGGTCTGCCGCTTTCCGCCCGGCGCTGACCGGGGTCTGCGCAGATATTCGCAAACCTGGTTGAATTCCGGGAGCAGTTCCGGGAGGGACGCCCCTGCGGGGGCGTGCAGAGGCCAGTTGCGGCAGTTGCGGGGAGATCATGGAAGACGGGAAGTCCGCCGGACCGAAGGCGAAATGGTGGAGCCGGCCCGCGCCGGGACGCACCACCCGCACAGTGCCGGACGGGCCGTCCCCCGTACAGGACACGGCACCCACGGCCGAAGCGACGGACGAGACGGCCGTGACAGACATGACGGAAGCGCCCACGCCCGAGCCCATGGCGTCCGTACCGGCCGCGCGGCCCGCGACGCCGCTGCACCAGCCCGACGAGTACAGCACCCCGCCCTACGGCGGACCCGGCCCCTGGGCACCCGCACCACCCGTACAGCGACCGGTCCCGACCCCCGCGCACGGCACCCCCGTACCCCCGCAGTACGCCGGGACGAACGGCGCGGGCATCCCCACCGGCCCCACCCCGCCTGCAGCACCCACCGCACCTGGTTTCACACCCCCACCCATGCACATGCCCACGCCCCCTCCCTCGCTCCCGCAGCAGCCTCAGACGCAGCCCCAGTCGACGCAGTGGCTCCAGTACGACCCCTGGGGTGCGCCCCGGCAGCCGCTGACGAACCCGGGCCCGCCGCTCGGGGCCGACACCGGCCGTAAGAAGAACCGTCGTGGCTCCCTCCTCATCGGCGCCGTGCTGCTCGCACTGGTGGCGGGCGGCATCGGCGGTGGCATCGGCGCCTACATCGAGCGCAACGGCGGCCTCACCCAGGTCGAGCTTCCGCAGGCCGGCCGGAACAGCGGGGGCCGCGCCCCCGACAGCGTCGCGGGTATCGCCGCCAGCGCGCTGCCCAGCGTGGTCACCCTCCATGTCAGCGGCACCACCGAATCCGGCACCGGCACCGGCTTCGTGCTCGACAATTCCGGCCACATCCTCACCAACAACCACGTCGTCGCCCCGGCCGGGTCCTCCGGCGACATCACCGTGACGTTCAGCGGTGGCGAGACCGCGCGCGCCGAGATCGTCGGCAAGGACAGCGGCTACGACCTGGCCGTGGTCAAGGTCACCGGCGTCTCCGGCCTCAAGCCGCTGCCGCTGGGCAACTCCGACAACGTGCGGGTCGGCGACCCCGTGGTGGCCATCGGCGCCCCCTTCGACCTGTCCAACACCGTCACCTCCGGCATCATCAGCGCCAAGGGCCGGCCGATCACCGCGGGCGGCGAGAAGGGCGACGGCAGCGACGTCAGTTACGTCGACGCGCTGCAGACCGATGCCCCGATCAACCCGGGCAACTCCGGCGGTCCGCTCGTCGACACCGATGCCCATGTCATAGGTATCAACAGCGCCATCCGTGCCGCCGACAGCGGTTCGAGCGCCGAGGGCGGACAGGCGGGGTCCATCGGTCTCGGCTTCGCCATCCCGATCAACCAGGGCAAGCGGGTCGCAGAGGAACTGATCAACACCGGGAAGGCCACCCACCCGGTGATCGGCGTCACGCTCGACATGAAGTACACGGGGGACGGCGCCAAGGTCGGCACGAAGGGGGCGGCCGGCAAGCCCTCGGTGACGCCGGACGGACCCGGGGCCAAGGCCGGGATCCGGCCCGGGGACATCATCACCGAGGTCGACGGCCAGCGGGTGCACAGCGGTGAGGAGCTGATTGTGAAGATCCGCGCGCACCGTCCCGGCGACCGGCTGGACCTCGGTCTGACCCGAGGTGGTAAAGACCTGTCCATCTCCTTGACCCTCGGTTCGGCAACCGGCATGTGACGGCCACGGACGCTACCGCGTGGGCAGTTTCGGCGGGTACCGTGGTCCGGGTCCGGACCTCGACCGACACGGTCTCGGAGAACACAAGGAGCAACAGGGTGTTCAATGACATAGGCGTACTCGAGCTGGCGACGCTCGCGATCATGGGTGTGCTGATCTTCGGTCCGGACAAGCTGCCCAAGGTCATTCAGGACGCCTCGCGCTTCATTCGCAAGGTCCGTGAGTTCTCGGAGAGCGCCAAGGAGGACATCCGTACGGAGCTCGGTCCGGAGTTCAAGGACTTCGAGTTCGAGGACCTCAACCCCAAGACGTTCGTCCGCAAGCAGCTCATGGACGGCAATGACGATCTAGGGCTGAAGGAGATCCGCGAGAGCTTCGATCTGCGCAAGGACCTGGCCGAGGTCACCGACGCGGTGAACGGCCGGGAGAGCGCGACCGTGGAGTCCGCGGACTCCGTTGGCGGCGTGTCGAGCGCCTCGGCGGTCACCGCCGCCAACGGCTCCGGCGGTACTCCGGACCTGCTCAAGAAGCGTGCGCAGCCTGCGAAGGACGACCACCCGCCGTTCGACGCCGACGCCACCTGACGGCAGTCAATCCCGAGTCGTCCGGACGGTATGGCTATTCTCCATCTGTCCGGCTGTGAGGACGCCCGTGGGGGGCGGGCCGCTCCGGACCCAACGGATCGAGGAGGCGGGCCGGGTATATGGAGACGACCAGTCGGGTGGGCGCGGAAGACGCGCCGGGCACAGTCGCCGCAGAAGGGGTGTCGGCGGCCCGGACTGTCGTCGAGGGCTATCTGGCAGCTCCGTTTCCCTGGTACGCACTGGACGAGGCATTCACCGGACCCCGTTGGCTGATGCAGGTCGCCGCCGCTGCGGACGGCACCGTGCAGCACGGTTCCCTGGGGCACGGTGACGAACCGTCGGTACGGGCCGACGCGGGGACCGAGAAACAACGATTCGCCGTCGTCGTGACGGTGGGCAGCAGCCCGGTACGGCACAGCAGTGACGGTACGGGAGTGCTGGACGCGATCACGGTCTCCTCCGCGGCCTGGCTGGCCGGGTCCGGTCTGCTCGCCTATACCTGGCCCGCGCAGCTGGACCACTCGCTGCGCGACGACTGGCTGGACCAGCAGACGGAGACGGCGTTCGAACTCGCCGACGATCTGGACGGCCCCGCGTGGTCGGCGCTGTCACTGCCCGTGGACGGCGTCCCCGTGCCGTTCCACTACCGCGAGTCCGAGTTCGGCTGGGTGCTGGCCGGGTCGGCGCACGACGGGGTGCACATCGGGGCGTACGGGCGGGGGATGAGCGCATACGGGCTGGGCTTCTCGGTCGTCGGCGACGTCGCGACGTACGACTCGCGAGAGGGACGGCGGTGACCGCCCGAGGCTGGTTGCCGCGTCGGCCCGAATCGCCGGCCGTGCTCGAAGACGACCTGGAACGCCGACCGGTCTCGAAGGCGGTCTCGGTCACCGACCGGGCTCGGTTTCGCCGGACGAGCCTGGCACAGCATGCCCGTCCGGCGATCGAGAACAGTCCCCGACGTCTCAGAACTTGTTGCGCGGGGTGATGCCCAGCGACATGCCCGACAGGCCGCGCTGACGGCCCCCCAGCTTGTCCGCGATGGTGCGCAGCGCCTTGCCGGCCGGGGAGTCGGGGTCGGACAGGACGACCGGCTTGCCCTCGTCGCCGCCCTCGCGCAGCCGTACGTCGATCGGGATGGAGCCGAGCACGGGCACCTCGGCGCCGACCGTCCTCGTCAGGCCCTCGGCGACCCGCTGGCCGCCCCCGGTGCCGAACACATCGACCATCTCGTCGCAGTGCGGGCACGGCAGGCCCGACATGTTCTCGACGACACCGACGATCTTCTGGTGGGTCTGCACGGCGATCGAGCCGGCCCGCTCGGCCACCTCGGCCGCCGCCTGCTGCGGGGTCGTGACGACCAGGATCTCGGCGTTCGGCACGAGCTGCGCCACCGAGATCGCGATGTCACCGGTGCCCGGCGGCAGGTCGAGCAGCAGGACGTCCAAATCGCCCCAGTACACATCGGCGAGGAACTGCTGGAGTGCTCGGTGCAGCATCGGTCCGCGCCACACCACCGGGGTGTTGCCGGGGGTGAACATGCCGATGGAGATGACCTTCACGCCGTGCGCCGACGGCGGCATGATCATGTTCTCGACCTGGGTCGGCTTGCCGTCCGCGCCGAGCATCCGGGGCACGCTGTGCCCGTAGATGTCCGCGTCCACGACGCCGACCTTGAGGCCGTCGGCGGCCATTGCGGCCGCGAGGTTCACGGTGACCGACGACTTGCCGACGCCGCCCTTGCCGGACGCGACCGCGTAGACCCGGGTCAGCGAGCCGGGCTTGGCGAACGGCACCTCGCGCTCCGCCGTGCCGCCGCGCAGCGAGGCCGTGAGTTCCTTGCGCTGTTCGTCGCTCATCACATCGAGCGTGACGTCGACGCGGCTGACGCCTTCGACCTTCGCCACCGCTTCGGTCACGTTCTTGGTGATCGTCTCGCGCATCGGGCAGCCGGAGACCGTGAGATAGACCGTGACAGCGACTGCACCGTCAGCGTCGATCTCGACCGACTTCACCATGCCGAGCTCGGTGATCGGACGGTGGATCTCGGGGTCGTTCACTGTCGCCAGTGCCTCAAGCACCGCGTCTTCCGTAGCCATACGTCGATAGTACGGGTGCGCGCAGCGCTCCTTGAAAGGGTGGTGGTGGGCGGCGGGAGGGCGTTACGGCGCCCGCCACTACGCGTGAGTAGCCCCTGTCAGCGGTCTTCGTCACTCTCGGCCGGGAACAGGAGGCGGCGGTCGTCCAGCTCTCGCACGAGGTCTTCGAGTTCGGAGCGGATCCAGTCGCGGGTGGCGACCTCGCCGAGGCCCATCCGCAGGGACGCGATCTCCCGGGTGAGGTACTCGGTGTCCGCGATGGAGCGCTCGCTCTGCTTGCGGTCCTGCTCGTAGGTGACCCGGTCGCGGTCGGCCTGCCGGTTCTGCGCGAGCAGGATCAGCGGGGCCGCGTACGAGGCCTGGAGCGACAGGATCAGCGTCAGGAAGATGAACGGGTACCCGTCGAACCGCCACCCCAGGGGCGCGAAGGCGTTCCACACCACCCAGATGATGATGACCACTGTCATCCAGGCGATGAAGCGCCAGGTGCCCAGGAACCGGGCGATCCGTTCGGAGAGCCGGCCGAACGACTCGGGGTCGTATTCGGGCAGCAGCCGCCGACGCGGGGCCTTCGGCTGGTCCAGCCGGAAACGGGGCGGGCGCGCGATGCCCGACGCACCCGTGGACGCCCCTTTCACGCGGTTCTCACCGGCCACGGGCGGCCTCCTGCTCACCGTGGAAGTCCGTCTCCCGCCAGTCCTCGGGCAACAGATGGTCGAGGACGTCGTCGACGGTCACCGCGCCGAGCAGTGAGCCGCTCTCGTCCACCACCGGCACCGAGACCAGGTTGTACGCGGCCAGATAGCTCGTCACGTCCGGCAGCGGAGTGTCCGGCGCGAGAGGGACGAGATCGCTGTCGACGATCGAGCTGACCAGGACGTACGGCGGATCGCGCAGCAGCCGCTGGAAGTGCGCGGTGCCCAGGTACTTGCCGGTCGGTGTCTCGTCGGGGGAGCGGCACACGTACACCTGGGCGGCGAGCGCCGGGGACAGGTCCGCCTGCCGGACCCGTGCGAGCGCGTCGGCGACCGTCGCGTCCGGCCGCAGAATGATCGGCTCGGTGGTCATCAGACCGCCCGCGGTCCGCTCCTCGTACGACATGAGGCGCCGCACGTCCGCCGCGTCGTCCGGCCGCATCAGGGTCAGCAGCCGCTCCTTGTCCTCCTCGGGGAGTCCGGACAGCAGATCGGCGGCGTCGTCCGGGTCCATGGCCTCCAGGACGTCGGCGGCGCGCTCCTCCTGGAGCTTGCCGATGATCTCCACCTGGTCGTCCTCGGGCAGTTCCTCCAGGACGTCGGCGAGCCGGTCGTCGTCGAGCGCGGCCGCGACCTCGGCGCGACGCTTCGGCGACAGATGGTGCAGTGCGTTGGCCACGTCCGTCGGCCGGAGCCGCTCGAACGTGGCGACCAGTGATTCGGCGCCCTGCCCGTCCTCCTCCAGTGAGAACCCGCTGACCGCCGACCACTCGACCGTCAGGGTCTCGCCCTTGCGCCGCAGTGCCCCGCCCTTGCCCTTGCGTACGAAGTACTTGTCGATCTCCCAGTCGCGGCGGGCCGGGAGCTGCTGGATGGCGACATCGAGGACGGTGACCTCCTCGCCGGTCTCCACGAGGCGTACGCGCCGGTCGAGGAACTCGCCGAGCACCAGGCGTTCGGTGGGCCGCTGCTCGAAGCGCCGCATGTTGACCACACCGGTGGTGATGACCTGACCGGACTCGATCCCCGTGACCCGGGTGATCGGGAGAAAGATCCGGCGGCGGCTGAGCATTTCGACGACCAGGCCGAGCAGCCGGGGCGGCCTGCCGCCGACCCGCAACATCGCGACCAGGTCGCGGAGGCGGCCCACCTGATCGCCGTTGGGGTCGAACACCGGGGCGCCGGCGAGATGCGAGACGAAGACCCGGGGGGCGCCTGCCGCCATGGTGCGCCTCCTTCTTCCGTGTACGACTTCTCTGTCCGGTCCGTTTGACAGCTAATTAACCGTTATGACGGGATCAGGCTAGCCCGTACCGCTCCGGGCTGCCCCGGTGGACCCGTCCGTACGGCTCTCTGCCGGACGGCGTGTACGGCACGGGTACGCTGCCGTCTGCCACCCCCGCCCCGCAGATGAGAGGCAGTGCGCCCGTGACCTCTTCCGCCCCGCCCGTCCGGATCCGTCGCCGCCGGACCACCCTCGCCGTTGCGCTCTGCGCGGGGCTGACCGCCGCCCTCGCGGCGTGCGGGGGCGAGGATCCGGACCAGGGGACCAACGGCGTCGGCAAGCTCGCCGTCACGGAGATCGAGAAGAAGGCGCAGGCCGCCGCGGCCTCCGCCGACGCGGTGCGCCTCGCCGGGACGCTGGTCAGCAAGGGCGGCACGTACACGCTCGATATGCAGCTCAGGGAGAAGGGCGGTACCGGCTCCGTCACCTCGAAGGACAGCACCTTCGAGCTGCTGCGGATCGGTGACGAGCTCTATCTGAAGGCGGATGCCGGGTTCTGGAGCCACGAAGAGAAGTCCGGCGAGAAGTCCGGCACCGACAGCCACGCGGGCGGAGCGGCCGCGGACAAGCTGGAGGACAAGTACGTGAAGGTGCCCGAGGACGACCCCACGTACAAGCAACTGCGCGGCTTCACGGACAAGAAGACCCTGCTCGACGGGCTGCTCGCCCTGCACGGCACCCTCAACAAGGGTGACCGGGAGAAGGTCGGCGCGACCCGGACCGTGCAGATCACGGGCGGCAAGGGCGAGGGCGGCACGCTCGACGTCTCGCTGGAGGGCACGCCGTATCCCCTGCGCTTCGCGCGCGGCGGCGGCGGCGGGATCGTGACGCTGTCGGACTGGGGCAGGGACTTCCCGCTGGAGGCCCCGGCGAAGGGCGACACGGTCGACTACGGACAGCAGCTGCCCAAGACGTCCTCCTGAGCGCAGCCCGCACGAGCCGCTGTCCGTACGACGGATCGGAGTCGCACCGCGCCTTCCCCGGCGGACCGGGGACTGCGGACCGGCGAACGGGGAACAGGACCGGGCAGGCTCCGCCCCTCAGCCCTTGCGGCCCCGCTTCAGCAGTCGCGGCAGCCCGGCCGGCACCGGCCGGCGTGTGGTCGCGGACGTCGGGAGCGGCGGCGCCGCCAGTGAGCCGTCCGGCAGCTCCGTACGGAACTCGCCGGGCGTCAGCCGCAGCACCCGGCACTCGCGCGCCCACCGCTCCGTCATCTGCTCGGCGTCCGGCGCGTTCAGCCGCTTGCCCTTGAGCTCGGCGACCGCGGCCTCCCACTCCTCGGAGTGCGGCGCCGGTTCCGACACGGCGGCCGTCCAGGCGATCAGCCGGCCCCCCTTGTCCTTGCTGCGCACGGTCACCTCGGCGGTGGACCCGTCGACGAGACCGGCCGGGAGCGGCTGCTCACCGGGGCCGTCGCCGACCAGATGCGCCGCACCCTCGTGCCATACGTGCCACAGCGCTTGTGCGGGGCCGGTGCCCCGCACCCAGATCAGGCCGGACTTCTTCGTGGCCTCCTCGACCAGGGCCCGGCCCAGCGGCACGTCAGTGGCAGCAGCAGTCATACCTCAACTCTATTAGAGCCAGCCGTTGCGCTTCAGCGTGCGGTGGATGGAGAAGCAGACCGCTCCGATGACGCCCATCACCATCGGGTAGCCGTACCGCCAGCCCAGCTCCGGCATGTGCTTGAAGTTCATGCCGTAGACGCCGCAGATCATCGTCGGTACGGCGACGATGGCCGCCCAGGACGTGATCTTGCGCATGTCCTCGTTCTGCGCGACGGTCGCCTGCGCCAGGTTGGCCTGGAGGATCGAGTTCAGCAGTTCGTCGAAGCCGATGACCTCTTCGTGCACCCGCGCCAGGTGGTCGGCGACGTCACGGAAGTACTTCTGGATGTCGGGGTCGATCAGCCGCATCGGCCGCTCGCTCAGCAGCTGCATCGGGCGCAGCAGCGGTGATACGGCCCGCTTGAACTCCAGGACCTCACGCTTGAGCTGGTAGATCCGGCCCGCGTCCGAGCCGCGGGGGCTGCCCTTCGCGGGAGTGGAGAAGACCTCGATCTCCACCTCGTCGATGTCCTCCTGGACGGCGCCCGCCACCGCGATGTAGCCGTCGACCACATGGTCGGCGATGGAGTGCAGGACCGCGGAGGGCCCCTTGGCCAGCAGTTCGGGGTCGTCCTGCAGCCGGTGCCGCAGCGCGCGCAGCGAGCCGTGGCCGCCGTGCCGCACGGTGATGACGAAGTCCCGGCCGGTGAAGCACATCACCTCGCCGGTCTCCACGACCTCGCTGGTCGCGGTGAGTTCGGCGTGCTCCACGTAGTGGATGGTCTTGAAGACGGTGAACAGCGTGTCGTCGTACCGCTCCAGCTTCGGCCGCTGGTGGGCGTGGACGGCGTCCTCGACGGCGAGCGGGTGGAGACCGAACTCCCGGGCGATACCGGCGAATTCCTCCTCGGTCGGCTCGTGCAGGCCGATCCAGGCGAAGCCGCCCTCCTCCCGCACTTCGAGCATCGCCTCGTGCGGCGTGCGGCAGGAGCCGCTCTCCATGCGCCGTCCGTCGCGGTAGACCGCACAGTCGACGACTGCGCTGGAGGCGGACGGGTCCCGGGTGGTGTCGTAACTGTTGTGCAGGGCGTTGCTCTTGCGCAGGGACGGGCGCACGGCGGCGCGCAGGTCGCGGATCATCGACATGGCTGGCTCCTTCACGGAGGGCCGTCGTCGGGCACGTGGAACAGCCCGGAATGGGGACGTGTGCTCACGTCCGCAAAGCGGGCGGCACCGCGGCGGCACGATGACGGCGATCGCTACAGACAGGCAAATTCGCTACAGACAGGCAAAGGGGGGTGCTCTTCCGCCGTGCGCAATGCCTTGGGCCTTGACCGAGAAGGCTTCAGATCACCTTAAGAGAGGTGAGATACGGAAGAGCGGTTGGTACTGCACGGTCGACTTCGATCCATGGCAGCCCCACCTCCTCCAGCCGGTCCCCCGTGGGGGATGACGTGTCGTCGAGACTGAGAGCGACGCTTCTGCGTGCTGCCCCGACCAGCGGCCAAGACTATCAGCCGACTGAGGGTCAATCCTTTACTTTGCCCGTTCCATACGCGTCCTATGCTCGCGGGATGGGAGAAATTCTTGCTCTGGTCGAGGCCCGACTGCTCGCGGCCCTCGGTGAACCCGACGCGCGCGCAGCGGTGACGTTCCTCGGAACGGACCGCATCGAGGTGCTCCGCTTCGTCGACGGCGACGTGGTGCGCTACGCCACGCTCGGCATGTCCGCACAGCCGATGGCCGACCCGACCGCGACCCTCGCGGACCCGGTGAAGGGGCCGCGCGCCGAGCTGATCCTCTCCGTGCGCGCCGGACTCGCCGACACCGACAAGGTGCTGCGCCCGCTGGCCGTGCTGGCGGCCTCCCCGCAGGTCGAGGGGGTGATCGTGGCCCCCGGCGCCTCGCTGGAGGTGGGCGAACCGCTATGGCCCGGGGCGCCGTTCAGCTCCGTACTGGTCGCCGAGCCGGGCGGACTGGTCGAGGACCTGGAGATGGACGCGCCCGTGGAGCCGGTGCGGTTCCTGCCGCTGTTGCCGATGACGCACAACGAGGCCGCGTGGAAGCGGGTCCGGGGCGCGCAGGAGCTCCAGGAGCGGTGGCTGTCGCACGGCACGGATCTGCGCGATCCGCTGCGTGGCTCCGTGAACCTGGACTGAGACGTACGCCACGGCCGGCCGGGCGTACGGGAAGCCCCGCCGCGCGGCCAGGAGGGGGAGCCGCGGGCGGGGCGGAACGGGGGGAACGCCGGCGCCGTGGTCAGTTGGCGAAGACGGTGACACCGTCCTCGGTGGCGTGCTTCGGCTCCAGCTCCTCCGCCTCGTGGCTCAGCGCCGTACGCCGGATCCAGACGACGACCGCACCGACCACGGCCGCGATCGCGGCGACCACGAACGGGATGTGGATGTTGCTCCACTCCTCGATCTTCGGGGCGAGATACGGGGCGGCGGCAGCGGCGAACCAGCGGACGAAGTTGTAACCCGCGCTCGCCACCGGGCGTGGCGCGTCCGACACCCCGAGCGCCAGCTCCGTGTAGACGGTGTTGTTCATGCCGATGAAGGCGCCGGAGACGATCGTGCAGACGATGGCGGCGGTGTGGTTGCCGTATCCCAGGATCACCAGGTCGGCGGCGAGCAGCACCAGCGAGGCGCCGAGCACCTTCAGGGACCCGAAGCGTTTCTGCAGCCGCGGGGCGACGAGCACCGAGAAGACCGCGAGCAGCAGACCCCAGACGAAGAAGACCGCACCCGACTTGTAAGGCGTCATGTTCAGCACGAACGGCGTGAACGCCAGAATCGTGAAGAACGCGTAGTTGTAGAAGAACGCCGAGGTCGCGACGGAGGCCAGGCCCCCGTGGCCGAGCGCCTTGATCGGGTCGAGCAGCGAGGTCTTCCTGGCGGGCCTGGGCTGTTCCTTCAGGAACAGCGTGATGCAGATGAAGCCGATCGCCATCAGCGCGGCCGTGCCGAAGAACGGGTAGCGCCAGCTGGCGTCGCCGAGCAGGGCGCCGAGCAGCGGTCCACAGGCCATGCCGAGGCCGAGCGCCGACTCGTACAGCAGGATCGCCGCCGCGCTGCCGCCGGCCGCCGCACCGACGATCACGGCGAGTGCGGTCGACACGAAGAGCGCGTTGCCCAGACCCCAGCCGGCCCGGAAGCCGACGAGTTCGGCGACGGACGACGAGGTGCCGGAGAGCGCGGCGAAGACGACGACGAGTGCGAGGCCGGTCAGCAGCGTCTTGCGGCCGCCGATCCGGCTGGACACGAAGCCGGTGACGAGCATCGCGACGGCGGTGATCAGGAAGTACGAGGTGAAGAGCAGCGACACCTGACTCGGCGTCGCCTCCAGGCCCTTGGCTATGGACGGCAGAATCGGGTCCACCAGGCCGATTCCCATGAACGCGACGACAGAGGCGCCCGCCGTGGCCCAGACGGCCTTCGGCTGGCGCAGGATGCTGCCCGCTCCCTGATCGAACGGATCCTCTCCCTGCATGGGCTTCTCGCTCTCCACTAGATCGCTGTGTTATGCACAGAATAAGTTAGAGACTCTAATAAATGCAAACTACATCTAAATGTCCAGGTGGGGGCCGCACGGCGGACGGGTGATCATCCTTGACGCGGCGACGGTCGAGGAGGACCGTTGGTCGCTATGAGGGGCGAACCCAGTTGCCCGAAGTGTGGAGGCCGGGTCAGGGCGCCCGGTCTCTTTGCCGACACCTGGCAGTGCTCCCTGCACGGCAGTGTGCAACCGCTGCAGCCGGCCATCCCGCCCAGCGTCGAGGCGCTGGCGGCGGTGGTACGCCGGGCCGAGGTGCCGGTGTGGATGCCCTGGCCATTGCCGGTGGGCTGGCTGTTCACCGGTGTGGCGAGCGCGGGTGACGACCGCAGCGGCGGTCGCGCCACCGTCGTCGCCTGCTCCGGTCCCGGCCCGGTCGGCGGCATCGGCGAGCTGCTGCTCGTCACCGAGGAGCTCGGCGTCGGACTCGGGGCGCGTTACGCGGGCATCGACGGCCCCGACCCCGGCCCGCATCTCGACGTCGACGGCCCGCCGGACGTCAAGATGCTCGCCGCCGGCCGACCCACCCCGCTCTGGCACGTCAAGGGAGCGCCGGAGGACCGCGCGGTCTTCGCGGGCGAGGCGCGCGGGCTGTGGCTCTGGGCGATCGTCTGGCCCGAGCAGTCCGGACTCCTGATGTACGACGAGCTGGTGCTCGCCGACCTGCGCGAGGCCGGGGGAGAGATGGACCTGGTGCCCTGCGGGGCGCTCACCCCGCGTCTGATCAACTGAGACCGACCGGACCGGCGCGCGATCGCACCCGGCGCCCACGGGGCCATCGGGCCCGGCGGGCGCCGCTCGAATGCCGGTTATCCTGGGACGTCCCCCTGTCCGGCCCCGAGCACTGGAGTACGCGTCGTGCGCATCGACCTGCACACCCACTCCACCGCTTCGGACGGGACGGACAGCCCCGCCGAGCTGGTGCGCAACGCCGCGGCCGCGGGTCTCGACGTCGTAGCCCTCACCGATCACGACACCGTGCGCGGTCACGCGGAGGCGATCGCCGCCCTCCCCGAGGGGCTCACCCTTGTCACCGGCGCCGAGCTCTCCTGCCGGATCGACGGTGTGAGCCTGCACATGCTGGCCTACCTCTTCGATCCCGACGAGCCCGAGCTGGCCCGCGAACGCGAGCTGGTACGGGACGACCGGGTGCCACGCGCCCGGACGATGGTGGGCAAGCTCCAGGCGCTCGGTGTCCCGATCGAGTGGGAGCAGGTCGCGAGGATCGCCGGGGACGGATCGGTGGGCCGGCCGCACATCGCCGCCGCGCTCGTCGAGCTCGGCGTCGTCGGGTCGGTGTCCGACGCCTTCACGCCCGCATGGCTCGCCACCGGCGGACGCGCCTACGCCGAGAAGCACGAACTCGACCCCTTCGACGCGATCCGGCTGGTCAAGGCCGCCGGTGGCGTCACCGTCTTCGCCCACCCGCTCGCCGTGAAGCGCGGTGAGGTGGTGCCGGAGTCGTCGATCGCCCGGCTGGCCGCCGCGGGCCTCGACGGCATCGAGGTGGACCATATGGACCACGACGAGAGGGCCAGGGCCCGGCTGCGCGGGCTCGCCCGGGAGCTGGGGCTGCTGACGACCGGGTCCAGCGACTACCACGGCACCCACAAGACCGTCCGGCTCGGCGAGTACACCACCGACCCCGAGATCTACGGCGAGATCACCCGGCGCGCCACGGGAGCCTTCCCGGTGCCGGGCGCCGGTGGACCCCGCCCCGCGTAATGACGTACACGTAGCCACGCAGGCGTAGGTCCGCGTCGCGGCCGGGGCGTGAGGCCCTGGACAGCCCCGCCCCATCCCGCGGTCGGACGCGTAACGCCACTTGTTCCGTCCGCGTGCCCCGCGTGCCCCGCGTCCCGCGTCCCCAACCTTCCACGTTCCACTTCCGCGCACCCGGCCGTCAGGCCGCCGTCATGGCTTCGGGGTGCGCTCCTTCAGGCCGTATCCCGCTCTCTTCTCGCAAGGCTCACTGTGTTCGACGTCGCTGTCTTCGGATCCCTTTTTCTCACGCTTTTTGTGATTATGGATCCGCCCGGAATCACCCCGATCTTCCTCGCCCTCACCGCCGGCCGGCCCGCCAAGATGCAGCGCAGGATGGCACTGCAGGCCGTGGCCGTCGCCTTCGGTGTGATCGCCGTCTTCGGCGTGCTCGGTCAGCAGATCCTGGACTACCTGCACGTCTCCGTGCCCGCCCTGATGATCGCGGGCGGACTCCTGCTGCTGCTGATCGCGCTCGATCTGCTCACCGGCAAGACCGACGAGCCGACGCAGACGAAGGACGTCAATGTGGCACTCGTACCGCTCGGCATGCCCCTGCTCGCAGGGCCCGGTGCGATCGTGTCGGTGATCCTCGCGGTGCAGCATGCCGACAGCGTGGGAAGCCAGCTTGCGGTCTGGTCGGCGATCATCGCCATGCACATCGTGCTCTGGCTGGCCATGCGCTACTCGCTGCTGATCATCCGGGTCATCAAGGACGGCGGCGTGGTGCTGGTGACCAGGCTCGCTGGAATGATGCTCTCCGCCATCGCCGTACAGCAGATCATCAACGGCGTCACCCAGGTCATCCAGAACGCCTGAGTCGCCGGCGGACACCACAGCGCCCCCGTACGGAAGACTTCCGTGCGGGGGCGCTTCGTCTTTGAGCGTCGTTATGCGTTACGAAGCCGAGGTTTCGGCCGGGCGGATATAGATGCGCTGGCCCAGGGCTGCGGCCTGCTGCACGATCCGGTTGACGGAGGCGGCGTCCACGACGGTGCTGTCCACGGCGGTACCGTCGACATCGTCGAGTCGCATGATCTCGAAGCGCACAAGGCTTCCCTTCGTCTGATCCTCCTGCTGGAGAACTACTGGGAGGACGGGTGACCCGTCCACAAGGACGAGAGCGCCCGACACAGCTGTCCTGCGCTCCACGGGATGTATAACGGGTTGCCCACTGCAAACATTCCCTACGCTAAGGAAATTTTTTGGATGTCTAAGTATCAGCAGGTCACCGGTCATGCACCGACGAGGTCCACGGCGACGTCCACGATGAGGCTTGCGGCGAGGCCCGAATGAACGAGGCAGAGATCCGCGAGCGCCTGGACCGCACCAACGTGCTGCTCCAGCGCGTGCTCGCCGAGGTGTCGAAGACCCCCTCGACCCATGCGATCTTCGTGGACGCGGGCTATGTGTACGCCGCCGCCGGACTGCTCGTCACCGGCACCGAGGACCGCCGCTCCTTCGACCTCGACGCGGAAGGACTGATCGAGGCCTTCATCGACAAGGCCCGCACGATCTTCGCGGACAGCAGACTGCTGCGCGTCTACTGGTACGACGGCGCCAGGCGGCGCATCCACACCGTCGAGCAGCAGTCCATCGCCGAACTCCCCGACGTCAAGGTCAGACTCGGTAACCTCAACGCCAACAACCAGCAGAAGGGCGTCGATTCACTCATCCGTACCGACCTCGAATCGCTCGCCCGGCACCGCGCCATCAGCGACGCGGCACTGGTCGGCGGCGACGAGGACCTGGTGTCCGCGGTCGAGGCGGCGCAGGGGTACGGGGCCCGGGTGCACCTGTGGGGCATCGAGGCGGGGGAGGGGCGCAACCAGGCCGAACCGCTGCTCTGGGAGGTCGACAGCCAGCGCACCTTCGACCTGGACTTCTGCCGCCCGTACGTCACCAGACGCCCCGTCACCACCTACGAGGAGGACACCCCCGCGCCCTCGCGCGAAGATGTCCGCTTCGTCGGTGCGCAGATCGCCGCTGCCTGGCTGGCCGCCCGGGGCCGGGACTCCCTCGTCGATCTGCTGCCCGGACATCCGTACCTGCCGGGCTCGGTCGACCAGGACCTGCTGGTCGAGGCCGAACGGCTGTTGCAGCATTCGCTGCGCGGCCACGCGCATCTGCGGCGGGCCCTGCGCGACGGCTTCTGGCAGCACCTCCAGGCGCAGTACTGAGCCCGCTCGCCACCTGTCGGCTACAGGCTGTTCCAGAAGGTGACGAGCGCGGCCGCCGTCTCCTCGGGGCGGTCCGTGTTGGGGGAGTGCTCGGCGCCCGCGATCCGGGTACGGCGCGCACCCAGCCGCTGTGCCATCTCGTCGAGGAGCGGTACCGGCCAGGTGTCGTCGCGCTCGCCGGACAGCACATGGACGGGCAGGGGTGCCGCGGCGAGTTCGGCCACCCGGTCCGGCTCGGTCGCCAACTGGCGGCCGGTGGCGATCAGCTGGGCGGGCCGGTGGCGCAGCCAGCGCCGACGCAGGGCTTCGCCGTCGGTTGCCGCTTCCTCGGGCGGGTCGAGCGCGCGCATCGCCTCCCACACCTCGGCCATGGTCAGTGCCGTGAGCGCATCGCTGAGCACCTTCACCTTGAGCTGCTGGGCCTCGGCGACCTCGGCGGGTCCGGACGACATGAGGGTCAGTGAACGGAACGGTGCGGCGTCGAGCAGCACGGCGGCACGGGCGATCTGCCCGCCGAGCGAGTGCCCGACCAGATGCACGGTGCCGTTGTCGGGGGCGCCGAGAGCGGCGGCCTGCGCGAGCACGTCACGGGCCAACTCGCCCTGAGCATAAGACTCCTGACGGTCCGTCCCATCCGTCTCGTACTGTCCGCGACCGTCCACGGCGACGGTGCGGTACCCGGCTGTCGAGAGTGGTTCGAGGAGTGCGATGAAGTCCTCCTTGCTGCCCGTGTACCCGGGCAGCAGGAGGGCGGTGCCACGCGACACGGTGCTCGGCGAGGCGTCCAGTACGGCGAAGTCCCCGCGCGGGGTGCGGAGCTGGCGGGCGTGGGCGCAGGGGGGCGGGGTGAAGGTGTGCGGCCGACTCATGGGACGAGGTTATGCCGTGAAACGCCGGACGGGCTTGAGGATGTCCTCAAGCCCGTCCGGCGAATTCGAGCCCCCGGGGGTCCCCCCCATGCCATTGAGGCTGTGAGGGAGGACGGGGCGCGGGTCCGGGGCGGAGCCCCGGCTCATCCGGCGTCGTGCACTCAGCCCTCGGTCTTGGCGGCAGTCGCACGCGGCGCCCGCCGCCTCCGAGGCTTCGCTTCGCCCTCGGCGGCCGGGGCCTGCGCCACGGTCTCCGTCTTCGGCTTGGCGGCCGCACGGGTGCGGCGGCGCGGCTTGGTCTCCGGGGTGGGCTCGGAGATCGGTGCGATCTGGAAGTCGACCTCGTCCTCGACCGGCTTGACGACGCGGGCGCGGCGGCGCGGCTTCGTCACCGTCTTCGCCTCGGGCACCGGATCGGCGATGGGGGCGATCTGGAAGTCGACCTCCTCCGCCACCGGCTTCACCACGGCGGTCCGAGCGCGGCGGCGGCGCGGCTTGGCCTCGCTCGCGGGCTCGGCCTTGACCTCGACCTCGGCCTCGGCCTTGATCTCGGTCTTCGTCGCGACAGCGGCGGCCGGAGCCTCCACCGTGCTCACCGCGGCCTCGGCCGCGACGCCCGCGGCACCGACGCGGGTGCGACGACGACGGCGCGGCGTACGCGGCTCCGACGCGGCGTCCTCGGCCACTTCGATGGACGGTGCGGGGACCGTGGCGGTGGTCTCCTCGACGCCGGAGAGGGCGGAGCCGCCCCGCGTACGACGGCGCTGACGCGGCGTCCGCGGCGCACGCTCCTCGCGGACGGCGGGCGCCGACGACGCGGCGGACTTGCGGCCGCGGCCGCCCGTCTCGCCGAGGTCCTCGACCTCCTCGGCGCGCAGACCCGCACGGGTCCGCTCGGCACGCGGCAGGACACCCTTGGTGCCGGCCGGGATGTCGAGTTCCTCGAAGAGGTGCGGCGACGTGGAGTACGTCTCGACCGGGTCGGGGAACTTCAGGTCGAGCGCCTTGTTGATGAGCTGCCAGCGCGGGATGTCGTCCCAGTCGACCAGCGTGATCGCGATGCCCTTGGCACCGGCACGGCCGGTCCGGCCGATGCGGTGGAGGTACGTCTTCTCGTCCTCCGGCGACTGGTAGTTGATGACGTGGGTCACACCCTCGACATCGATGCCGCGGGCCGCGACGTCGGTGCAGACGAGCACGTCCACCTTGCCGTTGCGGAACGCGCGCAGCGCCTGCTCACGCGCGCCCTGGCCCAGGTCGCCGTGGACCGCGCCGGACGCGAAACCGCGCTTCTCCAGCTGCTCGGCGATGTCGGCTGCCGTGCGCTTCGTACGGCAGAAGATCATCGCGAGTCCGCGGCCGTTGGCCTGCAGTATGCGGGAGACCATCTCGGGCTTGTCCATCGAGTGGGCCCGGAAGACGTGCTGCGAGATGTTCGCGACGGTCGCGCCCTCACCGTCGGGCGAGGTGGCGCGGATGTGCGTCGGCTGCGACATGTAGCGGCGCGCGAGGCCGATGACGGCGCCCGGCATGGTCGCCGAGAACAGCATCGTCTGGCGCTTCGGCGGAAGCATGGTGATGATCTTCTCGACATCGGGCAGGAAGCCCAGGTCGAGCATCTCGTCGGCCTCGTCGAGCACGAGCGAGCGGACGTGCGAGAGGTCGAGCTTGCGCTGTCCGGCCAGGTCGAGCAGGCGGCCCGGGGTGCCGACGATCACATCGACGCCCTTCTTCAGGGCCTCGACCTGCGGCTCGTAGGCACGGCCGCCGTAGATGGCGAGAACGCGGACGTTACGCACCTTGCCGGCGGTCAGCAGGTCGTTGGTGACCTGCTGGCAGAGCTCGCGGGTGGGGACGACGACCAGCGCCTGCGGCGCCTCCGTCAGCCGCTCGGGCTCGGCCCGGCCCGCCTCGACGTCCGCGGGGACGGTGACGCGCTCCAGCAGCGGCAGACCGAAACCGAGGGTCTTGCCGGTGCCGGTCTTGGCCTGGCCGATGACATCGGAGCCGGAGAGCGCGACGGGGAGCGTCATCTCCTGGATGGGGAACGGGGACACAATGCCGACGGCCTCAAGGGCCTCGGCCGTCTCGGGAAGAATCCCGAGGTCTCGGAACGTAGTCAGGGTGCTGCCTCTTCTGTGAAACGCGGTCCGAGGCGAACGCTGGGGGTCGTACCGTGCCGGGGTAAGTCATCCGGCCGTGGATGGGCCGGGTGGCGCGGGACCACTGCCGTCGCTCGAGCGCTCGTGCCGCTGAGGGGGCCCCTCATCTGCGGTCGTACGTGGCGTACGCCTCGCGTGGAGGGCTGTCGGGTCGGAGCCGATCGGGCCACCGACCGGGCATCCTCATTGGATTCATTCACGCCACAGGTACATCCAAAATACTCAGTAGCGCAATACCACTGTACCCCGGATTCGCGCACATGTGTTGGGTGGTACGTCACGAGAGAGCCTGTCCGACAATGCCGGACAGGCTCTTCCCTCAAGCTGAGTGCGGACTATTCTGCGCTTCGTGACTCCTCCCCAGAGGGGCTTCTCACTTGGCTGCCAGACAGCTTCATGACGGACAAGCCCTGCCCGGCGCGGCGAAGCGCAGTAGGGAAGCTATCAGCTGTATGCGATGCATCACAGCCGATTCAGAAAGGATTGCCGTGGCCGAAAGCGAGCACACGCAGGTCGCTGCCCAGGGCTGGGAGCAGGCCTCTGCCGACCCGCAATACAGGGCGGCGGTTGTCGACCTGCTCGGAGCACTCGCGTACGGGGAGCTGGCGGCCTTCGAGCGGCTCGCCGAGGACGCGAAGCTCGCACCGACGCTGGCCGACAAGGCGGAGCTGGCGAAGATGGCCTCCGCCGAATTCCATCACTTCGAGCGGCTGGCGGACCGGCTGACCGCGATCGACGTGGAGCCGACGGGCGCGATGGAGCCGTTCGCCAAGGCGCTCGACGACTTCCACCGCCAGACCGCGCCGTCGGACTGGTTGGAGGGCCTGGTCAAGGCGTACGTCGGCGACTCGATCGCCAGTGACTTCTACCGCGAGGTCGCCGCCCGGCTCGACTCGGACACCCGCTCCCTCGTCCTCGCCGTGCTCGACGACACCGGACACGGCAACTTCGCCGTGGAGAAGGTGCGCGCCGCGATCGAGGCCGACCCGCGCCTCGGCGGCCGACTCGCGCTGTGGGCGCGGCGGCTGATGGGCGAGGCGCTCTCGCAGGCCCAGCGGGTGGTGGCCGACCGCGACGCGCTGTCGACGATGCTCGTCGGCGGTGTGGCGGACGGGTTCGATCTGGCGGAGGTCGGGCGGATGTTCTCGCGGATCACCGAGGCGCACACCAAGCGGATGGCCGCGCTGGGACTGGCGGCGTAGCCGGTTCACCCGGGCTGTCCGGTCGTCCGTCCGCACCGGGCGGGCGGACGACCGGACGGCCTCAGGCCGCCGCTGATCGGCTCAGATGGCGGCTGCGGGGGCGGACCAGCAACGAGAGCGTCACGCTGCCGATCAGCGCCGCGCCGATCAGTGTGGCCACGAGGTGGCCGGGGCCCAGCACCGAGTGCATGAGAAAAGCGCCGAAGAGGGCTCCCAGCGCGCCGGTGGTGAGGACGGCACGTCGGGACGGAAGCCGGTCCGGCAGCGAGTGGAGCGCCACCCAGGCGAGGGCGAGTCCGAGCACGACGGAGCCGAGAGGTTCCAAGATCACAGATGATCACCTCGCGTGTTGCGGGGCGGGCAGATCGGTCGTTAGCGGTACTACCCGAGGGATGTGGAACACAACCCTCCTCGGACAGGGTTGGCACGGGAATCGCCCGGCCGACGCAAAGCCTCCCGACGGAATCCGCCGACGGAAGCGGTCGACAGAAGCGGTCGAGGGAAGCGGTCGAGGGAAGCGGTCGAGGGAATCCGTCCGACGGCCCCCGCAACGGAAAGCGGCCCGGTGGGGGTTCCCACCGGGCCGTTCGCACGACCACTGCGTCGAGCGTGTCGCCTACAGCGCGCCGAAGCCCACGCGCCGCGTGCTGGGCTCGCCGATCTCCACGTACGCGATCCGGTCGGCCGGCACCAGGACCTTGCGGCCCTTCTCGTCCGTGAGGCTGAGCAGCTGCGCCTTACCGGCGAGCGCCTCGGCGACCGTGCTCTCGACCTCTTCGGCGGAAAGCCCGCTCTCCAGAACGATCTCCCGGGGCGTGTGCTGCACCCCGATCTTGACCTCCACGGCTATGTCCCTCCGACGGTCAGTCCCTGCGCGGTGAACCGCGCCGTACGCAGCACACATTAGCCCGCTGAGGAGAGCGGCCAGGGGCCGGTGGGCAACGCCCGCAGCGAACACGAGCGCCGGGCGCGCCCGGCCGACGCCGTCAGTGCTGATCGATGCCGTGCAGCGGGAAGCCCGCGATGCCCCGCCAGGCCAGTGAGGTGAGCAGCTGCACCGCTGTGTCGCGCGGGATCGCGGACCGGCTGGACAGCCAGTAGCGGGCGACGACCTGGGAGACACCGCCCAGACCGACCGCGAGCAGCATCGACTCGTCCTTGGACAGGCCCGTGTCACCGGCGATGACGTCGGAGATCGCCTCCGCGCACTGCAGTGAGACCCGGTCGACACGCTCGCGCACCGCGGGCTCGTTGGTCAGGTCCGATTCGAAGACCAGCCGGAAGGCGCCGCCCTCGTCCTCGACGTACGCGAAGTACGCGTCCATCGTCGCGGCGACGCGCAGCTTGTTGTCGGTCGTCGACGCCAGCGCCGTACGGACCGCCTGGAGCAGCGACTCGCAGTGCTGGTCGAGCAGGGCCAGATAGAGCTCCAGCTTGCCCGGGAAGTGCTGGTAGAGCACCGGCTTGCTGACCCCGGCGCGTTCCGCGATGTCGTCCATCGCGGCGGAGTGGTACCCCTGCGCCACGAATACTTCCTGCGCGGCGCCCAGCAGCTGGTTGCGTCGGGCGCGGCGAGGCAGTCGAGTGCCTCGCGGGCGCGCCGCCTCGGTCTGCTCGATGGCTGTCACGCCGCCTCCCAAATTGTTGATCAAACACAGCTTTTTCGTGCACGCTGCGCCACACAGCCATCGTACTTTCGGGTAACCCGGGTGTGCGCGGCGCGGACGCAGAATTTCATGGACCGGACGACTGCGGTAGCCACAGATTCGTCGACCAGTGGGGCAAAGCGGGGCGTACTAGCGGTAATCGTCTTCATCCTGTGTGACAACACGAGCCTGCTCGGCCGCATCCGCCACATTGGCACGGTCGCGGTCGATATGCGTGAGCGGTTCGTCGCGCCGCTGCTGGAGATCGGTCCGCTGCTCGGCGGCGTCCGCCCGGGGCGTCTCCTCGTCCGGTTCGTCCGGCTGGACGTCCTCGAAGGTCTCCGGGTCGCTGGGGTCGACCGACATGGTGACTCCCTTCCTTGCTTCGAGCCTAGGAGCTAGCCCCTCAAGCCGCTATGTGATCTGTGACGGCGAACACATGAACCGCGGTGTGATCGTCTCGTAACATTGCCGCATGTCTTCGACCGAGCTGCCGGGAGTCCGTGCCGCCGCCGCAGTGGCCCCGACGGTGAGCACCATCGGGGCTGCGGAGGGGGAGGAGCTGCGCTCCGTCACGCTGCCCGGGCTGACGCTGACCGTCCGGTCCCGGCCGCCGGAGCGCACCGGGATGCCGCCCGCGCTCTACGTCCACGGGCTCGGCGGCTCCTCGCGGAACTGGTCGGCGCTGATGCCGCTGCTCCAGGACGTGGTGGACGGCGAGGCGGTCGACCTGCCCGGGTTCGGTGACTCGCCGCCGCCGGACGACGGCAACTACTCGGTCACCGGCCACGCCCGCGCCGTGATCCGGTTCCTCGACGCGGCGGAGCGCGGGCCCGTCCACCTGTTCGGCAATTCGCTGGGTGGTGCCGTGGCCACCCGGGTCGCCGCGGTCCGCCCCGACCTGGTGCGCACCCTCACTCTCATCGCGCCCGCGCTCCCCGAGATCCGGGTCCAGCGGACGGCCGCGCCGACCGCGCTGCTCGCCGTTCCGGGCGTCGCGTCGCTGTTCGCCCGGATGTCCAGGGGCTGGACCGCGGAGGAGCGCACACGCGGCGTCATGGCACTCTGTTACGGCGATCCGGCGCGCGTCTCCGAGTCCGGCTTCCGCGAAGCGGTGGCCGAAATGGAGCACCGGCTGGAACTGCCGTACTTCTGGGACGCGATGGCCCGCTCGGCACGTGGCATCGTCGACGCGTACACGCTCGGCGGTCAGCATGGACTGTGGCGCCAGGCCGAGCGGGTGCTCGCACCGACCCAGCTCGTGTACGGCGGACGGGACCAACTCGTCTCGTACCGGATGGCGCGCAGGGCGTCCGCGGCGTTCCGCGACTCGCGGCTGCTGACACTGCCCGACGCGGGGCACGTGGCGATGATGGAGTACCCGGAGGCGGTCGCCCAGGCGTTCCGGGAGCTGCTCGACGAACGCGGCAGGAGCTGATCCGGGGCGTGGGACGACATAGCCGAAAAGGCCCCGAACCCGCGGGCCCCGATATCGACGCCGCCCTCGCGAACGGGGGCGGCGGTCGTGAGGGCGTTCATCCGGGGCCCGGCAGCGGGCGGCGCCGGCGGGTGGCCGACGCACAGGCCGGGGCCGACGGGCACACCCCGTTCCAGCAGACCGGCCACGTCCGCGGTGGCCACCCCGAGCAGCGTGAGCCCGGCGGCGGCTGGGGGACCGGGCCGCAGCAGACGGTGCCCCGGCGTCAACCACCGGTCGGCACCCGGCCGCTGATACCCGGGCCGCGGCGCGAGTTCGTCGAGGTGTTCGACGCGCCACCCGCTCCGCCCGCACCTCGTGGGCCCGCCGTCCCGCCGGCCCGGCCGGCCGACCCGTACAGCTCGGTCGGCGAGTGGGCCGAGCAGCCGCCGAGCGGCGCCGCCGCGCCGACTCCCACCGAGAGCGGCCGGGAAGGCAAGGGCACCCGGGGGCGTACGTTCACGGGCATAGCGGCCGCCGCGGTGACCACCGTGCTCGCGGTGGTCGTGGCCGGGCAGGTCGCCCACGACAGCGGCGGGACCAGTGCCGCACAGCCCACGGGCGTCGACCGGGACGGCGTCGACGGCGCCTCCCGCTCGGACGACCGGCCGATGCCGAAGGCGGCGCAGGCCAAGCCCCTTTCGTACACGGAGAAGATGGCCAAGGCCTACCCGCTCTCCCCGGAACTGCACGGCTCCGGAAAGTTCGAGGCGGTTCCTGGGGCGGCGAAGGCCCCGGGCAGGGGGCACAAGTACCGCTATCGGATCGATGTCGAGAAGGGCCTCGGCCTCGACGCCGCGCTCTTCGCCCGGGGCGTCCAGGAAACGCTCAACGACGACCGCAGCTGGGCGCACGACGGCGCCATGACGTTCGAGCGGATCTCCTCCGGCGACCCCGATTTCGTGATCACCCTGGCCAGTCCCGGGACCACCGGCGACTGGTGCAGGAAGTCGGGTCTGGACACGACCGAGGACAACGTCTCGTGCGACTCCGCGGCCACCGAGCGCGTGATGATCAACGCCTACCGCTGGGCGCAGGGGTCGTCGACGTTCGGCCCGGACAAACTCTTCGCCTACCGCCAGATGCTGATCAACCACGAGGTCGGTCACCGGCTGGGTCACAACCATGTGAGTTGCCGCACGCCGGGAGCGCTCGCTCCAGTGATGCAGCAGCAGACGAAGTCCCTGGACATCGGCGGGATCAAGTGCCGGCCCAACGCCTGGGTGTATCCGGTGGATTGACATGGTCGCGGCCTGCCGAATCCGGCATCGGCGGAGCTGTCTGCTGAAGCACGTCGGGCTCGACCCCGAGCAGTACGACCGCTGCCCGCACGAGTTCAGCGGCGGACAGCGCCCGCGCGCCGGGATCGCCCGCGCGCCGGCCGCCGAAGCCGGAACTGATCGTCTGCGACGAGGCCGTCTCCGCGCTCGACGTCACGCCCCAGGCCCAGGTGACCGCCCTGCCGGCGCAGTTGCAGCGGGAGCTGGGGCCGGCCCTGGTCTTCATCGCGAATGATCTCGCCGTCGTACGGCAGGCCGGCGACCGGGGGTCGCCCTCATGCGACAGGGGTCGGCTCGTCGAGGAGGGCGAGGTGGACCAGGTGTACGGCGACCCCCAGAAGCCATACACCAAGCAGCTCCTGGCGGCCGTACCCGCGCTCGATCCGACGCTCGCGGCGCAGCGCCGCGCAGCCCGCAAGGAGCTGGCCGCCGCTTGACCCTGCGTAATGGAACGCCCCCATAGCGCGACAGAACGCCATCGGGGCGGGAAAGTTACGACGGTTCACCCCTTTCGGTGGTGTGACGGACAACCGTCCGTCGCACCACCGGCGTATCCGCTTACGGTCGTCCCGCTGTGAGTCGCCATTCCAACGGCGGCCGCCCACAAGGGAGATCGGAGGTGCACTCGTGCGGATCGGACTCCTCACCGACGGTGGTTATCCGTATGCGACCGGTGAGTCCAGGCTCTGGTGCGACCGTCTGGTGCGCGGACTCACGCAGCACGAGTTCGATCTCTTCGCGCTCAGCCGCTCCGCCGAGCAGGAGGAGCGGGGCTGGGTCCCGCTCCCGACACAGGTCGGCCGGGTACGGACGGCGCCGCTGTGGACGGCCGACGAGGACATCCCGGGCACCCGCGCCCCCAAGGGCCTGCTCGCCCGGATCACGACGGGCGGCGGCGGACGCTCGTACGGGAGGCGCGAACGACGGCGCTTCACGGCGCACTTCACGGCTCTCGCGACCGCGGTCTGTGCGGCCGGGGCGGTGGGTGAGGTGCGTGCGGCGGGTGCGACGGTGCCTGCGACGGACGGTGGTGAAGGCGCGAGCGGGGGCGTGGTTCCCTGCGGACGGGGTGAAGAAGGGCCTGCGGGGCTCACGGCCGCCGGTGTGGCGGACGCGCAGTTCACGGAGGGGCTGTACGGGCTCGCCGAACTGGCTCGCGAACACGGGGGACTTCCCGCGGCACTCCGCTCTGAGACCGCCGTACGCGTGCTCGAAGCCGCCCGCCGCGCCCCGGGCGCCGGACGCACCGTCCAGACCGCCACCGTCCCCGATCTCCTCGCCTTCGCCCGGGAGCTCGACCGGGTGCTGCGTCCGCTCTCCCTCGACTGGTACGACGAGGAGAGCCTCGGCGCGGTCGACCTCTGCCACGCCACATCCGGCGGCGCCGCCGCTCTGCCGGGTCTGCTGGCCAAACGCTTCTTCGGGGTCCCGCTGCTGGTCACCGAGCACGGCGTGCGACTGCGGGCGCACTACCTCGCCGCCACCGACACGCCTCTGAGCGCGCCGGTACGCGCCCTGCTCGCCGGCTTCCACGGACGGCTCGCCGCCGAGGTGTACCGGCAGGCTGAGATCCTCACCCCCGGTGACACGCACGTCCGCCGCTGGCAGGAACGGTGCGGTGCCGAGCGCGAGAAGCTGCGCACCATCTACCCCGGCATGGAATCGGACCGGTTCACGGCGCTGGGGGAGAGCGACGACAGCGGTCCCGACGACACCCTGGTCTGGGTCGGCCGGATCGAGCCCGCCAAGGACCTGATCGCGCTGCTGCACGCCTTCGCTCAGGTGCGGAAGGCCGAACCGGACGCCCGGCTGCGGATCATCGGCGCGGCGGCGCAGGGTCCGGAGGGGGCCACGTATCTCGCGCACTGCCGGGCGCTGGCCGCCCAGTTGTTCCCCGACGAGGCCACGGACGCGCACACCGTGGGCGACAACCCGGTCTCCTTCGAGGACATCGGCGGGGCCGAGGTGCCGGGTCTGCCGGAGGCCTATGGGGCGGGCGGGGTCGTCGTCCTGTCCAGCGTGGTCGAGGGCTTCCCCGTCGGTCTCGTCGAGGCGATGTTCTGCGGACGGGCGACGGTGTCGACGGACGTCGGCGCGGTGGTCGAAGTCATCGGCGGCACCGGACTCGTGGTGCCCCCGCGCAACCCGAAGGCGCTCGCCGACGCCTGCCTTGCGCTGCTGCGCGACCCGGAGCGCCGTGCACGGCTCGGAGCGGCGGCGCGCGCCCGCGCGCTCGAACTCTTCACCGTTGAGCAGAACCTCGCGGCATATCGCGGCATCTACCTGGAGCTGATCTCGCACGCCCCGGTGCGCAGGGAGGCCGACGCAGTGGACGCCGACGGCGGACCGCGCCCCTTCGCCACCCCGCCGGAGGCGCATGTCCTGGGCCCGTGGACGGCCTCGGGCGCCGACGCGGCACGGCCGGCCGGCCGCACACCCGGCTGGGCCGCCGAGGCCCCGACCGTCTGCGCGGGAGCACGGGGAGCGGGTGGCGGCAATGCGTGAACAGGGATCGGACCGGCCGGGCCGCAGCGGTGGGGCGGGACGGTCCGACGCAGCCGGCGACGATCACGGAGGAGAGACGATGGGCCGCCCGACCGAGGTGTCCGACGCACCCGCCCCACCGTCCACCGGCGGGAGCTGGGACCTTCGCTCCCGGGCATGGGTTTCCGGGACCGCCGTTGAGGAAGGCGCCGCGGAGGACACCGCCGTAGTCGCGGGAGACACCGCCGCAGTCGCGGAGGACACCGCTGCAGGGGTATCCGCAGCAGAGGAAGGCGCTACGGAACAGGCCGAGCCGGTCACCAAGGCCCGGGCCGCCGCGCCCCGGGCTCCCGAGATCGCGGGTGCCGCTCCGGCGCGCAAGCTCAACGTCTCGCGCCGCGGTCCTGCCGACCCCGTGAGATCGCTGATGCACCGCCATCGCGAGCTGTGCGAGCGCGCCGTCGATCCGCTGGAGATCGCCGCCGGGCTCGAAGCCCACGGCGTCACCGACCGTGCCGCCGCCCGCTACCGGCACCGCGACGTCTTCTCGCTCGCCGAGGAACTCTTCGCCCGGGTGCCCGCCGTGGCGGGGGAGCCCGCGACAGGGAATCGCGCGCCGGAGCGTGACACCGGGACACGGGCCGCCTGGTCGCTCCGCGCACTGGTGCCGGGCGCCGCCTGCATCGCCACCGCAGGCGCTCTGAGGCTGACCGAGGGGACACTCGGCGGTCAGGGACGGCTCGCGATCGCCGTCACCGGAGCGCTTGTCGCACTCGTCGGCCTCGCCCTCAGCCTGTGCAGCGGCCCCCTGCACGCCGTGGGCGGCTCCTCGGGGACCGCCCATGTGTACGGCTGCTGGCTCCTCGGATATGTCCTGTACGGCGACGCGCTGCTCGACCAAGTGCTCAGCGGCGGCCCCGAAGGCTCCTGGACGTTCACCCCCGCACCGCTGCTGGGGCTGGCGCTCTCGGTCGCCCCGGCCGCGTGGTGCGCGCACCTCTTCTCCGTACACGCACACCGCAAACTGATCGGAAGCCGCGCACTGGAGGAGTTCGCCGCAGGTGTGCGCCCCCTGCTGTTCGGAGCCGTCGCCCTCCACCTGTGTGCCCTCGCCGGACTGCTCTACCTCGCGCACCTGGGATACGGAGGCGGTGGCCCCTTCGTGGGGGCGGCCGCGCTCGGTGTGCTGCTCCTGCTGGCCCGGCTGCTGGCCGTGCACGGCTTCCCCGAACCCGCCACCGTCGCACTCGCCGCCGCCTGCGCCGTCGAAGCGCTGGCACCCGCCCTGGTCCTGGCCGGGCGGCTGCCCGGCCTGCACTTCCTCGCCCGCCCCGTCGACGCCCTGGTCATGGCGGCAGGCACCGGAGCCGTATCCGCCCTCGCCTGTGGCACTGCGGCGCTCGGCCTGCTGATCACCGCCGCCGTCGTCCTGTCCAGGGCATCCGCCCACGTAAGAACCACCCCCACGTAAGAACCACCCCCAGAACCACCCCCATACCCCGCGGAGCCGACGCTGCGGGTCCGTTCCCCGTACCGCACCACACGTCACTTCCTGAAGGAGACACCGGACATGACCCCCCAATCCCCCGCACCGGCAGCCCGCCGTCGGTACCGAGGGGGCGCGCGATGAGGGTGCTGCTGCTCGGAGCCAATGGATTCCTCGGCCGGTTCGTGGCCGACCGCCTGCTCGCCGACCCCGCCGTGCATCTCACGGCGCTCGGCCGCGGCGACGACGCCGACGTGCGGTTCGACCTCGCCGGCGGCAGTCCCGGCGCGCTGACCCGCTTCCTGGACGCCGTCCACCCCGGCGTCGTCGTCAACTGCGCGGGCGCCACCCGCGGCGGGGCCCGCGATCTGACCCGCCACAACACCGTCGCCGTCGCCACCGTCTGCGAGGCGATGCGGCGCAGCGGCTGCACGGCCCGGCTCGTCCAGGTCGGCTGTTCGGCGGAGTACGGGCCCTCGCAGCCCGGCTCATCGACCGCGGAGGACGCGATTCCGCGCCCCGGCGGCCCGTACGGCGTCAGCAAGCTCGCCGCCACCGAACTCGTCCTCGGCTCCGGCCTCGACGCGGTCGTGCTGCGGGTCTTCTCCCCGGTCGGTCCCGGCACCCCGGCCGGTTCCCCGCTCGGCAGGCTCGCCGAGGCGATGCGCCGGGCCATGCAGTCCGGTGACGGCGAGCTGAAGCTCAGCGGCCTCGGCGTGCAGCGCGACTTCGTCGACGTACGCGATGTCGCGCGCGCCGTGCACGCCGCCTCGCTCTCCGCGGCGCAAGGTGTCGTCAACATCGGCACCGGCCGCGCCGTGCGACTCCGGGACGCGGCCTCCGTCCTCGCCAGGGTCGCCGGATACGCGGGCGCACTCCACGAGCTCGACGCGCCCCCGCCCCGGCTGCCCATCGGTGCCCCGCGGACCTCGACCGAGTCGGTCATCGAGCACCTCTCGGCAACCCCGTCCCCCTACCCGGACGGCTGCGGCGCCTGGCAGCAGGCCGACGTCCGTACCGCCAGGGACCGGCTCGGCTGGCGCCCCCGGATCAATCTGGAGGAGTCCCTGGCCGACATCTGGATGGAGGCGGCGTGCCGTATCTGACCTCCACCGGCACCGTCCGCCGGACCGGCGGCGTCGAGCAACTCGGCTTCGGCGTCCCCGGTTACGCGCATCCGCTGCTCGCCCCCACCGAGTGGGCCGAACTCACCCGCCCCGGTACCCCGCTGCACTGGGCGGTCCTCAACATCGACGACGGCCCGGGTGCTCGCCCGGACCCGCACTGTCTGGAGGCCGCGGGCCGGCTCCGCAACGCCCGGGAGCGGGCCGTGCAGGGCGAGACCCCGCAGGACTCCGCCCGGGCCGCGGGCGGCCGGCTGCTCGGCCATCTCGATCTGGCCTTCGGCAGCCGCTCCTTCGGAGAGCTGATCGCCGACGCGCAGTCCTTCCTCGACTGGTACCGCGTCGACGGCTTCTATCTCGGCCAGTGCCCGGCCGGCCGGGCCGAACTCCCGGCCGTCCGCCGTCTCACCGGCACACTCGCCGCGCTCCTCGAACACGACGAAGGCGGGGAGGGGCACGGGCCGCTGGTGCTGGGGCTGGGCACCCATCCGCATCCGGGCTACGCCGAGGTCGCCGACCAGCTGGTCACCTTCTCCGGCCCCTGGGCCGACTACCGCTGGTCACAGGTGGCGGAGTGGACCGCCGCCTATCCGCCGGAGCGGTTCGCGCACTTCGTGCACGGCGTTCCGCGCACCCATCTCGAAGAGGCCATGCGCATCGCCCGCTGGCAGGGCGCGGGCACGATCTTCTTCACGGACCGGGACGGACAGCACGGGTGGGACGGACGGCACGGACAAACCGATCCATTCGCGGCGCTGCCCGGGTACTGGGACGAATTCGTCTCGCGGATCGGACCGGGTATCTCGGAATGAGAAGCGGCGTGGCAGTGTTACGGCAAGAACAACCGTACGTAGCTGAAGTACGTAGAAACCGACCACCTGCATTGTTGAGGTTCCTGTGTCGCTGCCACCCCTGGTCGAGCCAGCTGCTGAGCTCACCGTCGACGAGGTCCGCAGGTACTCCCGCCACCTGATCATCCCGGATGTGGGGATGGACGGGCAGAAGCGGCTGAAGAACGCGAAGGTGCTCTGTGTAGGCGCCGGCGGTCTCGGTTCGCCGGCCCTGATGTACCTGGCCGCCGCCGGTGTCGGCACGCTCGGCATCGTGGAGTTCGACGAGGTCGACGAGTCGAACCTGCAGCGCCAGATCATCCACAGCCAGGCCGACATCGGCCGTTCCAAGGCCGAGTCCGCCAAGGACTCGGTGCTGGGCATCAACCCGTACGTGAACGTGGTCCTTCACGAGGAGCGGCTCGAAGCCGACAACGTGATGGACATCTTCGCCCAGTACGACCTGATCGTGGACGGCACGGACAACTTCGCCACCCGCTATCTGGTCAACGACGCAGCCGTACTGCTGAACAAGCCGTACATCTGGGGCTCGATCTACCGGTTCGACGGCCAGGCGTCCGTCTTCTGGTCCGAGCACGGTCCCTGCTACCGCTGCCTCTACCCGGAGCCGCCCCCGCCGGGCATGGTTCCCTCGTGCGCCGAGGGCGGCGTGCTCGGGGTGCTCTGCGCCTCCGTCGGCTCCATCCAGGTCACCGAGGCCATCAAGCTGCTCGCCGGTATCGGCGACCCGCTGGTCGGCCGATTGATGATCTACGACGCCCTGGAGATGCAGTACCGCCAGGTCAAGGTCCGCAAGGACCCCGACTGCGCGGTCTGCGGCGAGAACCCGACCGTCACCGAGCTCATCGACTACGAGGCCTTCTGCGGCGTCGTGTCCGAGGAGGCCCAGGAGGCGGCGCTCGGCTCCACGATCACTCCGAAGCAGCTCAAGGAGTGGATCGACGCGGACGAGAAGATCGAGATCATCGACGTCCGTGAGCCGAACGAGTTCGAGATCGTTTCGATCCCCGGCGCCCGGCTGATCCCGAAGAACGAGTTCCTGATGGGCAACGCCCTCCAGGACCTCCCGCAGGACAAGCGCATCGTCCTGCACTGCAAGACCGGTGTCCGCAGCGCCGAGGTCCTCGCGGTCCTCAAGTCGGCGGGCTTCGCCGACGCGGTGCACGTGGGCGGCGGCGTGATCGGCTGGGTCAACCAGATCGAGCCCGAGAAGCCGGTGTACTGAGCCGGTGTGTACCGAGCCGGTGCACTGAGCCGGTGTTCTGAGCCGCTGCTGTACCGGGTTCTTGATGTACCGAATCCTTGGTGTACCGAATCCTTGGTGTACCAGGTACGAACGCTTCGAAGGGGCCGGTCCGCGTGCTGCGGACCGGCCCCTTCGGCGTTCCACGGGGTACCGGGCCCCCGGGGAACGCCCGGATCCGCGTTACGAACAGGTCTTGCCGTCTGCCGGGACCTTCCCGTCGAGGAAGTACGCGTCCACGGTCGACGTCACGCACGCGCTCTCACCGTACGAGCCGTGCCCCTCGCCCTTGTTGGTGAGCATGACGCCGACGCCCTTGCCCAGTTCGTCCGCCATCTTCCGCGCACCCTCGTAGGGCGTCGCAGGGTCGCCGGTCGTACCGACGACCAGGATCGGACCGGCACCCGGAGCGCTCGCCTCCGGGTTGTCGTGCTCGCCCTCCACCGGCCACTGCGCACACCAGCCGGCCGTGTCCCACGCCAGGAACGGTCCGAACACCGGGGACAGCTGCCGGAACTCGGGCAGCATGGCCCTGGCCTCGGCCGCCGTCGGCCGGAGCTTGCTGTCCGCGCAGGAGATGGCGCGCTGCGAGTGGTTCTGCGTGTCGTAATGGCCCTTCTCGTCCCGGCCGTTGTACGCGTCGGCCATCTGCAGCAGCATCGTGCCGGTGCCCCTCTTCTCGGCCTCGTCCAGCGCCTGGGTCAGGTACGGCCAGCTGCTCTTGGAGTAGAGCGGCATGACGATGCCGGTGATGGCGAGCGACTGGTTGAGCTCACGGCCCGAGGCGGTCGGCAGCGGCTTCTTGTCGATCCGCTCCAGCAGCCGGGCGATGCGTTCGGTGCCCGCCTTCGGGTCCTGACCGCGGTCCTTGAGGTAGTTCTCCAGCGCCCGCTGGAACCCGGTCGCCTGGTTGCGGGCGTGCCCAATCGCGTCCGCGGTCGGGTCGACGACGGCGTCCAGGACGGTGCGGCCCACCTTCTTCGGGAAGAGGTGCGCGTAGGTGCCGCCCAGCTCCGTGCCGTACGACATGCCGAAATAGGTGAGTTTCTTGTCGCCGAGCACCTCGCGGATCAGGTCCATGTCCCGGGCGGCGTTCGTCGTACCGACGTACGGCAGGACCTTGCCGGAGCGGCGTTCGCAGCCGGCGCCGAAGTCCGCGCCGTCCTTCATGAACGCGGCCTCCTCCGCCGCCGTGTCCGGAGTCATGTCGACCTTCCGGTAGGCGTCCTCCGCCTCCTTGTCGGTACGGCAGTTCACCCCCGCGCTGCCCGCGACGCCGCGCGGGTCGAAGCTCACCAGGTCGTAGCGGGCGTTGAGCTTCTCGTACGAACGGGCGGCGCGCGGCAGTATCGAGACCCCCGAACCGCCGGGGCCGCCGAAGTTGAACAGCATCGAGCCCAGGCGTCGGCTCTTGTCCCGGGCCTCCTTGCGGATCAGCGCGATCCGGATCGTGTCGCCGTCCGGCTTCGCGTAGTTCAGCGGTACCTCGACGGTCGCGCACCGCCAGCCGGTACCGGGAGCGCTGCCGCCCGCGGGGGCCTTGCAGCTCTTCCAGTCCGGCCGCTGGGAGGTGAGCGCGGCGGGCAGGGCGGGCGTGCCGGGCTGCCCGCCCGTCGTGGCGGACGGCTTGCCGGGCGTGGACGCCGCACCGCTGTCCGTCCTGTCGGCCGGTTTGTCGTCCGTACCACTGCCACAGCCGGCGAGCAGCCCCGTCAGCAGTAGTGCGGCGCCGGTCAGAGCCCCGGCGCGTGCGTGTCCTACCACGTGTACGTCCTCCCCATGTACCTGTACGTACTACGTACAGAACGTGCGCCCATGCTAGGGCCTGTCCGGCGGATCCCGGCCGGGGTCTACTTGCAGACGGTCCCGGCCGCCGGAACCTTGCCGTCCAGCAGATAGTCGCCCACGGTCTTCTGCACACAGGCGTTGCCACTGTTGTACGCGCCGTGCCCCTGGCCCTCGTACGTCATCTGCACACCGACACCCTTGCCCAGTGCGTCGGCCATCGCCTTCGCGCCCGCGTACGGGGTCGCCGGGTCGCCGGTGTTGCCGATGACGAGGACGGGGGCCGCGCCCGGGGCGCTGACGTCCGGGGTCTCCCAGGCGCCCGCCACCGGCCAGCCGGTGCAGGACATCAGGCCCCAGGCCAGATAGTCACCGAAGACCGGCGAGGCGGACCGGAACTCCGAGAGCTTCGCCATGGTCTGGTCCGCGGTGAACCGCTGCTTGGAGTCGGCGCAGTTGATGGCGGTGTTGGCGGCCATCAAATTGTCGTAGTGCCCGTCGGCCTGACGGCCGTTCAGCGAATCCGCGAGAGCGAGGAGCAGCGCGCCGTTCCCGCCGTCGGCCTCGTCCACTCCCTGTTCCAGCAACGGCCAGGTCTCCTTTGAGTAGAGGGCGGCCGCGATGCCGGTGATGGCCAGGGACTGGGTCAGCTGCCGGTTCCCGATCCCCGGGATCGGAGTCTTCTCCAGCCGTGCGAGAAGGCCGGAGACCCCCTGCTCGACCTCCTTCTCGGTGGAACCGGGGAGCTTGCAGGCCGCGCCGCGGTTCACGCAGTCCTTGGCGAAGCTGTCCAGGGCGAGCTGGAACCCCCTGGCCTGGCCGAGCGAGGACTGCACGGAGTCCAGGGTCGGGTTGACCACCCCGTCCAGTACCGACCTGCCGACGTTCTTCGGGAACAAATTGGCGTAGACGCCGCCCAGTTCGGTGCCGTACGAGATGCCGAAGTAGTACAGCTTCTTGTCTCCGAGCACCTGACGCATCAGATCCATGTCGCGGGCGGCGTTTGTGGTGCCGACGTAGGGGAGCTCCTTGCCGGAGTTCTTCTTGCAGGCCAACGCGAAGGTCTTGATGTCCTTGACGAGGGCATTCACCTCGGCGCTGTCGTCCGGAGTGGCGTCGGTCTCGTAGCGGGCGTCGAGCTGCCGGTCGGTCTCGCACTCCACGCCCGCACTGCGGCCGACCCCGCGCGGGTCGAAGCTGACCAGGTCGTAGCCGGCGCGGAGCTTGTCGTAGTCGGTGCCGAAGGCGGGCAGGGTGGCGACACCGGAAGCGCCGGGGCCGCCGAAGTTGAAGATGAGGGAGCCGATCCGCTTGTCCGGATTCTTGGCCCTGGCCCGGATGAGTGCCAGTTCGATCGTCTCGCCGCCCGGATTCGCGTAGTCGAGCGGGACCTTCATGAAGGAACACTCCCAGGGGGTGCCGTCGGGCAGGGGCGACGGGGCCTTTCCGCCGCCCTGCTCGGGGGACGGGGCGGGGCAGGGCTTCCATGCCGGCTTCTGGGAGGCGAGGTAGCCGGAGCTGCTGCTCGCCTCGGCGGCGTTCGCGGCGAGCGGGGAGCTCTGCGGCCCGACCGGGCCGCCCTTGTCGCTGCTCTCGGAGCAGGCAGTGAGGGGAAGGAGCACGGTGGCGGTGGCGGCGAGAGCGGCAGCACGCAGGGCGGGGGAGGTCCTCATGGCCCCATCGTGCGGCGGGAACCGGACCGTTGCACGGGCACCGGTCCAAGCGGGTGGCCCAGGGGCGCCCGAATCGCCCGACCGGCCTTGCGATCGCCTGACCGGCCTCACGGGCTGTGCCGGCGCCCGCCCGGCCCGAGGGCGAGCTCGCAGGACGGCTGAGGCCCCGTCAGGGCTCGCCCGCGACAAGCCGTACGCGCGTCGGAGTCCGCTCTTTTCCCTGCGGGTCGGAGTTCGCCCGCGGCGGTACGCGGCGCAGTGGGCCTTGCCTGCGGGGCAGAGCTCGCCCTTGCCAGTCGGAGCTCGCCCTTGCGGGTCAGAGTTCGTCCTTACGGGTCAGAGCTCGCCCTTGCGGGTCAGATGGTTGAAGCAGAGCCAGCCGGGAAGCACCGGCAGCCACAGCGTCAGCAGCCGGTAGAGCAGAACGGCCGGTGCCGCGACCTCCTTCGGCAGGCCGACCGCGATCAGCCCCAGTGTCAGCGCGCCCTCGACCGCACCCATTCCGCCCGGTGTGGGCGCCGCCGACCCCAGCGCGTTACCGGCCAGGAAGACCACTGCGATGCTTGCGTAACTGAGATGCGGCACATCCGGGCCGCTGAACGCCCGGACCGACGCGTCCAGACACATCACGAACAGGCCGGTCAGCAGCAGCATCCCGCCGATGCCCGTCAGCAGCTTCTGCGGCCGCTGCACCACGTCGAGCATGCGCGGTACGACCCCGGCGAACAGCGACCGCACCCGTGTCACCACGAACTTCCGCAGGAACGGAACCGCGGTTACCACCAGCACCAGCACGGCGACCGTCAGCAGCCCGGCGATCACCGTCCTGGAAGGCGTGAGCGAGGACGGGGTCTTCTCCGTACCGGTCAGATAGCCGAACGCCGCCAGCAACAGGATGTGGCAGCCGAGACCGAACAGCTGCGAGGCGCCGACACTCGCCACGGCGAGCCCCGGACGTACGCCGGCACGCTGGAGGAAGCGGGTGTTCAGCGCGACACCGCCGACCGCGGCCGGCGCGACGATCTTCACGAAGGACCCGGCGACCTGCGCCAGCACGGTCTTGCCGAACGGCACCCGCTCCGGCACGAAGCCCAGCAGGCTCATCGCCGCCGCGACGTAGCTGAGGGCCGAGAAGCCGACCGCAGCCGCCACCCAGCCCCACTCCGCCTGCTCGACCACCGCACCGAAGTCCGCCTGGGTGAACTGCGAGATGAGGAAGTACGCGGCGATCGCGCCGGCGATGCAGCTGACCAGGGTGCGCGCCTTGATGCGCTCCAGCCGGACCGGCTCGACCGGCGCCTGCGGCCGGATCAGCAGCACCTGCTGTCGCATCTGGGAGAGCAGGTCCTCCTCGCGCGCCTCTTCCAGGGCGTCTTCCATGGCCCGCTTCTCGGCCTGCTTCTGGATACGGAGCGACTTGCGGGCGGCCTTGCGGGCCGCCTTGTGGCCGATACCCGCGGCGGCGGTGGCGGGCTCCTGAGCCGTCGCCCCGTTTTCGAGTGCCCTGGCCCGCTTGGCCGCGTCCGACGCGTCGAGCACCGCCTCGCGCTCGCGCTGCGAGCGTTCCCGGGCGAGCCGGCGCAGGGTCGCCCGGGTGGAGCGGCTCAGCGCGATCGGCTGGAGCAACGGCAGACAGTCCGCTACGGCATCGGGCCCCAGCACCTCCAGCGCACCGGCCACGGCCCGCTCGGCGCCCACCCGCAGACCCATGGTGGTCAGCAGCTGGGCGACGTCCATCCGCAGGACCAGATCCCCGGCCGCGATCTCGCCGCCGCGCAGATCGGTGACGAACACCTTGCCGGAAAGATCCACCAGGATGGCGTCACCCGTGAGCCTGCGGTGCGCGATCCGTCGCGACTGGAGCGCCTTCACCTGATGCCAGGCGCCTCGCACCAGCTCGTCGGTGATCTCCGAGTCCTCCAGTGCGTCCAGGGAACGGCCGCCGATGTGCTCGTACACGAGCATCACGGCGTCGGGCCCGAGTTCCGAGGTGGCGATCAGTTTGGGCGCGTTGGCTCCGGCGGCGATCGCCGCGTACGCCAGCAGCGCCTCCTGCTCCAGCGCCTGGCGCAGCGACTGGATGGAACGGCGCTGGGTGATGCCGCGCAGCGTGAGCCTGCGCCACACCCGGTAGAAGAAGCCCTGGGCCTGCTGCTCGCGGTCGACGACCGTCACGTCGAGCGGCGGCCCGTCCTCCAGGGTGACCAGATAGCGCCGCCCGCGGTCGTTCTGGTCGCCGGAGTCGGGCGCGTCCTCGGCGCGCATCGCGGTGACCGGGTGGAAGCCGACATGGCGCAGACCGGCCATCAGGTGCTGACCGGTCGGCCGGACGTTGGGCGAGCCGACCGTGTACAGCGTGCCGTAGGCCACGGTCCAGCCGATCAGCACGGTGAGGACGATCGAGAACGGAGTCGTGTAGCCGCCGACCAGCATGGCGAACGCGTCGAGCAGCAGCACCACCCACAGCACGACGCGCCAGCGCGGCCGTCTCGCCATCCCGACCGCCGTCATATAGGCGATCACGGGGGCGAGATAGCCGTGTACGGGATCGGTGAGCGCGTCACCGGGCTGCGGCTGGGTCAGGGCGTCCTGGATGGTGCCGGGGGCGGACTTGGCCACCCAGAGGTCGGCGGCGAGCGTGACACCGTGTGCCAGTACGGCGGCGAGCACCCCGTCCGCGATCCGCAGTCCGTCACGTTTGATCAGCCGTTCGATGGCGAAGGCGACCGGAACGAGCAGCACGGCGATGCTGGACACCAGCCCGGCCATCTTGATCAGGATGTCGGGCGCCTGGCCGGTGCCCTTGTTGATGTCCTGTTCGAGGCCGGTGGTCGTGCCGTGGGCGAACGCGGCGATCGAGAACAGGATGACGATCGCGAGGACGCCGATGAGGAGCCGCATGAGATCGGAGGGGCGGTGCACCCGAGCGGGGAGCAGCGGCTCGTCGCCCGAGACGCGCTCGGCCTGGTCCGCCGCGACGGAACAGAGCGTCGAGCCGGTCAGGTGCTCGGGGACGTCCTGCCGTCCGGCACCGGGCGTGGTCTGCTGCTCGCCGGGTGCGTCTTGCTCTGTACGGTCCGCTTGTTTCGCTTGGTCCGCTCGGTCTGCTTGCTTTGCTTGGTCTGCGCCGGGCTTTGTTTGCTCCGCACCTGGCGTCCGCTGCTTCGCGCCGGGCTCTTCTTGTTCCGCACCGGGCTTTTCGGCGGGCCCGTCCGACACGTCCGAGTACGGCTCGGCGTCAGGGGCGTCCGCCGCCTTCGGTGGCTGCACGCCCTGCTCCTTCGTCGCCTCAGATGGGTCTTCGTGTTCTCGTATCACCGGTCACCGCCTGCACGATGGTGGCACGGCCCGGCGACAGAGGAGGGCATCAGGGTGCACCGCGCGGACACGCGAAGCGCAAGATACGCTCCTTTGCTTCCGCACGCACGCCCCGTGAACGGGCGCCCGCGGACCGGGCCGGGCTGTCGGTGGTGTACGGCAGGATGGGTCGGATGAGCCAACACCGGACGAGTGGCAACGGGACGAACGGCGACCGGACGAACGATGAGTTGCCGGAGTACGCGGAGCGGGTTCTCGATGTCGCCGAGCTGATCCCGCCCGGCCGTGTCATGACGTACGGAGATGTCGCCGAGTGGCTCGGCGACGGCGGCCCGCGCCAGGTCGGCCGGGTCATGGCGCTGTATGGGGCCGCGGTGCCGTGGTGGCGTGTGGTGCGCGCCGACGGGGCGCTGCTGCCCGGCCATGAACTGCGGGCGCTGGACCACTACCGCGAGGAGAGCACCCCGCTGCGCGTGGCGTCGAGCAGCGCGGAGGGCCATGTGCCGCGCCTCGACATGAAGCGGGCGCGGTGGGACGGCGTCACCGGTCGCGCGGACGCCGACGCCGACGCCGACGCGGACAAGGACAGGGGCGGAGGTGCTCACACCTGACAGCTTCGGCCATTCGGGTGCCCCATGGGCGGTGCCAGGCCTGGCGGGTGATGTGGAACACGACGCGTTGGGCGACGACACCCGCGAGGCGCGTGGCGCCTGTGAGATGTGTTGCACCCACGAGGCGCGTGGCGCCTGCGACGCGTGTGACGCCTGTGACATCCGTGACCCCGAACGTGACGAGGTACGCAGCGGACTCGCCCCGTAGCGCGCCCCCGCTGGCGTAGCGTCGTCAGTTCGCAGCACGTACCGCACTCTCATCACCGGTACACCCAGTACACGCACGGAAAAGCCCCCGTGCACGCACGCACGACCCACGTACATCCAGTACCCCCGACACGAACACCCAGCACACCCACCAGGACCGGCGACCCACGTGAGCACCTCCTCCACCCGGCACAGCCCGCACCGTCAGGCACGGCAGCGGACCGCGGGCGCGTACCGACTGGTGCGCACCCCGCCGGGCTCCGTGGACCTCCCTCTCCTGGACGCGGCGCAACGCGCGGTGGTTGACCACCCCGGCGGCCCGCTTCTGGTGCTCGCCGGACCCGGCACCGGCAAGACGACCACGCTCGTCGAGGCGGTCGCCACACGTGTGATCTCGGGCACCGACCCGGCCCGCATCCTGGTCCTCACCTTCAGCCGCAAGGCCGCCGTGGAGCTGCGCGACCGGATGGCCGCCCGGCTCGGTGCCGCCCGCGGTCCGCAGGCCACCACGTTCCACTCCTTCTGTTACGCACTGGTCCGCGCCCATCAGGACGCCGACCTCTTCGCCGAACCGACGCGGCTGCTCTCCGGACCGGAGCAGGACGTCACCGTCCGCGAGCTGCTCGCCGGCCAGCTCGAACTGGAACGGGACGGCTTCCCGCACATCCGCTGGCCCGACGAATTGCGGGCCTGCCTCACCACGCGCGGCTTCGCCGACGAGGTACGGGCGGTGCTCGCCCGCAGCCGCGAGCTGGGCCTGGGCCCGGACGCGCTGGCCGACTTCGCCCGCCGCACCGGCCGGCCGGACTGGGGCGCCGCCGCCGCATTCCTCGCCGAGTACCTGGATGTGCTGGACGCGCAGGGGGTGCTGGACTACGCGGAGCTGGTGCACCGGGCCGTCCTGCTCGCGGAGCACCCCGAGGTGTCGGAGCTGCTGGCCGGGCGGTACGACGCGGTGTTCGTGGACGAGTACCAGGATACGGACCCGGCGCAGGTACGGCTGCTGCGTGCGCTGGCCGGCAACCGGGGGAGCGCTCCGGGCGCCGGGGGCGGCCGGGAGCTGATCGCCTTCGGTGACCCGGATCAGTCGATCTACGCGTTCCGGGGCGCGGATGTGAACGGCATCCTCGACTTCCCGGACATGTTCCGGCGGGCGGACGGCGCCCCGGCCCCGGTCGGCGTCCTCACCACCTCGCGCCGTTCCGGCGGACAGCTGCTGGCCGCCACCCGGCTGCTCACCCGCCGGATGCCACTGACCCGGCTGCCCTCGGCGAAGGTCCGCGCCCACCGGGAGCTCGCCGCGGTCCGCGAGGGCGGCAGCGTGGAGGCGTACACCTATCCGACCGCCTCGGCCGAGCTGGACAACATCGCCGATCTGCTGCGCCGGGCGCATCTGGAGGACGGCGTTCCGTGGCACGAGATGGCGGTTCTGGTACGGGCCGGAGGCCGCGTGATCCCCTCCGTGCGCCGGGCACTGACGTCGGCGGGCGTCCCCCTGGAGGTCGACGGCGACGACCTTCCCCTGCGGCACGAACCGGCGGTGGCCCCGCTCCTGACAGCCCTCCGCGCAGTCGCCACAGCGGCCCTGCGACGGAGTGCGCCGGGCGCGGAGGCTCCCGTTCCCGACCGGAAACCCGACCGGAAACCCGACCAGGAATCCGACCGGCTTCCCGACTTCGATGTCGACCGGGAACCCGACCTCGGTCCCGATCTCGGTCCCGATCTCGGTCCCGACCGGGAACCCGGCAGGCCCACTGAGGAACCACCCGCCCTCGAAGCGCCCTTCTGGCTCGACACCGAGACCGCCCTGACCCTCCTCACCTCCCCTCTCGGCTCCATGGACGCGGCCGACCTGCGCCGGCTCGGCCGGGCCCTGCGCGACGAGGAGCGCGCCGCCGGGAATCGCGTACCGGCGCCCTCCGGCGACCTGTTGGCGCGCGCGCTCGCCGAGCCCGAACGGCTCGTCACGCACGATCCGGCGTACGCCCGCGGCGCCCAGCGCCTCGGTGCGCTCCTGCGCAAGGCGCGCGAGCTCCTCGAAGGCGGCGGCACCGCGGAGGAGGCTCTGTGGGAGCTGTGGGCCGGCACCCCGTGGCCGGGGCGGCTGGAGCGTGCCGCACTGCGCGGGGGCGCGGGCGGTCGCAACGCCGACCGCGACCTCGACGCCGTCTGCGCGCTCTTCGACACGGCGGCCCGAGCCGAGGAACGTACCGGCGGACGGGGTGCGCTCAACTTCCTGGAGGAGGTCGACGCCCAGGACATCGCCGCCGACACCCTGTCCAGGCGTGCGGTGCGCCCCGAGGCCGTACGGCTGATGACCGCGCACCGCTCCAAGGGTCTGGAATGGCGCCTCGTCGTCGTCGCGGGCGTGCAGGAGGGACTCTGGCCGGACCTGCGCCGCCGCGGTTCGCTGCTCGAAGCGGACCGGATCGGCCGCGACGGCCTGGCGGAACCGCTCACCCCCGGGGCCCTCCTCGCCGAGGAACGCCGCCTCTTCTACGTCGCGGCGACCCGGGCCCGCGAACGTCTCGTCGTCACCGCGGTCAAGGCACCCGCCGACGACGGCGATCAGCCGTCCCGCTTCCTCACCGAACTCGGCGTCGAACCGCGCGACGTCACCGGCCGGCCGCGCCGCCCCCTTGCCGTCGCCGCGCTCGTCGCCGAACTCCGCGCCACCACTGTCGACCCCGACGCCTCCGACGCGCTGCGCGAGGAGGCCGCCCACCGCCTCGCACGCCTCGCCGCGCTCACCGACGACGAGGGCCAGCCGCTCGTACCCGCGGCCCACCCCTACCGCTGGTGGGGCCTGTACGAGCCGACCCGCTCCACCGTCCCGCTCCGCGACCGCGACCAGCCCGTGGCCCTGTCCGGCAGCGCGCTCGACCAGCTCGCCAACACCTGCGCGCTCCAGTGGTTCCTCGGCCGCGAAGTGAAGGCGGACGCCCCGGCGACGGCCGCCCAGGGCTTCGGCAACGTCGTCCACGTCCTGGCCGACGAGGTGGCATCCGGGCGCACCCCCGCCGATCTGGCCGTCCTGATGGAGCGGCTCGACTCGGTCTGGGACGGCCTCGTCTTCGACGCCCCCTGGAAGTCCCAGCAGGAGAAGGAACAGGCCAGGGCCGCCCTCGAACGCTTCCTGCGCTGGCACGTCATGGACCGCGCCGGGCGCACCCCCACCGCCAGTGAGCACGACTTCGACGTGACGCTGGAGGCGGGGGAGTACGAAGTACGCATCCGGGGCTCCATGGACCGCGTCGAACAGGACGCCGACGGCCGGGCGTACGTCGTCGACTTCAAGACCGGCAAACAGTCCCCGACCAAGGACGAGGTCACCCGCCACCCCCAGCTCGCCGTGTACCAGCTGGCCGTACGGGAAGGCGCGGTCGACGAGATCTTCGACGGGCGGCGCCCCGTGCCCGGCGGCGCCGAACTCGTACAGCTGCGTCAGCCCGCCCCCAAGAAGGAGGGCGGCGACGCCCTTCCCAAGGTGCAGGCCCAGGAGCCTCTCTCCGGTGAGTGGGTCCCCGACCTGCTGGCCACGGCCGCCGGACGGGTCCTGGACGAACGGTTCACGCCCACGACCGGCCAGCACTGCACGCACTGCGCCTTCCGAGCCTCGTGCAGCGCGCAGCCGGAGGGCCGGCACATCTTGGAGTGAGCCGGGTACGGAGTCCCCGGCGGACCGCACGTTGTCAGTGCGTCCGGTTAGCCTCGGTCGGGTGTCCTCACCTCTCACTGATCCCGAGCAGCTGAAGGAGTTCCTCGGGATCCCGTTCACCCCGGAGCAGACGGCCTGCATCACAGCGCCGCCCGCCCCGCAGGTGATCGTGGCCGGAGCCGGGTCGGGGAAGACCACGGTGATGGCGGCGCGCGTGGTGTGGCTGGTGGGGACGGGGCAGGTGGCCCCCGAGCAGGTCCTCGGACTCACCTTCACCAACAAGGCGGCGGGCGAGCTCGCCGAGCGCGTCCGCAAGGCCCTGGTCGCGGCCGGGGTCACCGATCCGGACGCCATCGACCCGGACAACCCTCCGGGCGAGCCCAGCATCTCCACGTACCACGCCTTCGCCGGCCGGCTGCTCACCGAGCACGGACTGCGCATCGGCCTCGAACCCACCACCCGCCTCCTCGCCGACGCCACCCGTTACCAGCTCGCCGCCCGCGTACTGCGCGAGGCGCCCGGCCCTTACCCGGCCCTGACCAGGTCGTTCCCCACACTGGTCAGCGATCTGCTGGCCCTCGACGCCGAGCTGGCCGAACATCTCGTACGCCCCGAACAGCTCGCGGGGTACGACACCGGCCTGCTCCGTACGCTCGAATCGGCCCGGCTCACCAACGCCGAGCTGCGCAAGATCCCCGAGACGGCGCAGGCCCGCCGAGAGCTGCTGCAACTGACCCGCCGCTACCGCGAGGCCAAGAAGAGCCGCGACCTCCTCGACTTCGGCGACCAGATCGCGCTCTCCGCCGAACTGGCCCTCACCCGCCCGGAGGTCGGCGCGATCCTGCGCGACGAGTTCCGCGTCGTGCTGCTCGACGAGTACCAGGACACCTCGGTCGCCCAGCGCCTGCTACTCTCCGCCCTCTTCGGCCGCGGTCCGGAAGACGGCGGTCCGGCAGGCGGCGGTCCGGCAGGCGGAGTTCCCGAAGGGGATGGTCCCGAAGGTGCGGCGGCGACCGGGCACGCCGTCACCGCCGTCGGCGACCCCTGTCAGGCGATCTACGGCTGGCGCGGTGCCTCCGTGGCCAACCTCGACGACTTCCCGCTCCACTTCCCGCACGCCGACGGCACCCCCGCCACCCGCTACTCCCTCAGCGAGAACCGCCGCAGCGGCGGCCGGCTCCTCCACCTCGCCAATGGCCTCGCGGCACCCCTGCGCGCCATGCACGAGGGCGTCGAAGCCCTGCGCCCCGCCCCGGGTGCCGAGCGCGACGGCATCGTCCGCTGCGCCCTGCTGCGTACCCACACCGAAGAGATCGACTGGCTGGCCGACTCGATCGCCCACCTCGTCACGACCGGCAAGGCGCCCGGCGAGATCGCCGTCCTGTGCCGCACCGCGGGCGACTTCCCGGAGATCCAGGCGGCGCTGGTGGCCCGTGACGTCCCGGTCGAGGTCGTCGGCCTGTCCGGGCTGCTGCACCTGCCCGAGGTCGCCGACCTCGTCGCGGTCTGCGAGGTCCTTCAGGACCCCGGTGCCAACGCCTCCCTGGTCCGGCTGCTCACCGGCCCCCGCTGGCGGATCGGCCCCCGCGACCTGGCGCTCCTCGGCCGCCGTGCCCGCCTCCTCGTCCACCGCGCGGCCGACGGCGACGACGCCGACCCCGACCGCCGCCTCGCCGAGGCCGTCGAGGGCGTCGACCCGGCCGAAGTGATCTCGCTCGCCGACGCGCTGGACACCTTCCTCGAATCGGGCGGCGGTGTGGACGACGGGCTTCCGTTCTCCACCGAGGCCCGCATCCGCTTCGCCCGCCTGGCTGCCGAACTGCGCGACCTGCGCCGCTCACTGGCCGACCCCCTGATGGACGTGCTGCACCGCGTCCTCGCCACCACCGGCCTGGAGGTCGAGCTCTCCGCGTCACCGCACGCCCTGGCCGCTCGCCGCCGTGAGACCCTCTCCAACTTCCTCGACGTGGCCGCCCGCTTCGCCGCCGTCGAAGGCGAGGCCACCCTTCTCGCCTTCCTGGGCTTCCTGCGGACCGCCGTCCAGTACGAGAAGGGCCTGGACAACGCACTGCCCGGCGGCGAGAACACCGTCAAGGTCCTCACCGCACACAAGTCCAAGGGCCTGGAATGGGATGTCGTCGCGGTGCCCGGCCTGGTCACCGGCCAGTTCCCGAGCAGCCAGTCCCGCGACGCCTGGACCTCCCAGTCCAAGGTCCTCCCGCACGCCCTGCGCGGGGACACGGCCACCCTCCCCGTCCTCCACTCCTGGGACGCCAAGGGGCTCAAGGGCTTCAAGGAGGAGATGAAGGAGCACCAGCACACCGAGGAGCTCCGCCTCGGATACGTCACCTTCACCCGGCCCCGCACCCTGCTGCTCGGATCAGGCCACTGGTGGGGCCCGAGCCAGAAGAAGCCGCGGGGCCCGTCCGGCTTCCTGCACGCGCTGTACGAGCACTGCGTGGCCGGACACGGCGAGATCGAGGCCTGGGCGGACGAACCGGCCGAGGACGAGGAGAACCCGGCGCTCGCCGAGAGGGAGGCCGACCACGCGTGGCCGCTTCCCCTGGACGACACCGCGCTGACCCGCCGCCGGGCCGCCGCGGACACGGTGATGGCGCATCTGGCTGCCCTGGCCGCGACGGGCGGTGCGCTGCCGGACGCGTACGAGGCGCTGCCCGACGCCCCGGACCCGTACGACGCCCCTGAAGACACCCCGTACGACGACGATCTGTTCCCCGACGACGAGGCGTTCCCCAGCGAGGCCGACGAGTGGGACGCCCTGTCGACGGAACCCCCGCAGTCCCCGGCTCCCGCCTCCCGTCCCCACGTTCCCGCGCCCCACACCCCCGCTTCCCACGCCCCCACGCCCCAGGTCCCCGCGGCCCGCACTCCCGAGCCCGCCGGGCAGCGCACCCTCACCCCGGAGGAATCCCGCACGCTCGCCTCCTGGGACCGTGACCTCGACGCCCTCACCGGCGAACTGCGCCGCGCCCGCGCCACCGTGCGCGACGTCCTCGTACCCGCCTCGCTCTCCGCCACCCAGCTGCTGCGTCTCGCCGACGACCCCGACGGCTTCGCCCAGGAGCTGGCCCGCCCGATGCCGCGCCCCCCGCAGGCCGCGGCCCGAAGGGGCACCCGTTTCCACGCCTGGGTGGAGTCCCGCTTCGAGGAGCTGCCGCTGCCCATGCTCGGGCCGGACGAGCTGCCCGGCGGCGACGAGAACGACGCCGAGATCGCCGACGAGCGCGACCTCGGCGCACTCAAGGAGGCCTTCGAGCGCACCCCGTACGCCCGCCGCACCCCGTACCGCGTGGAGACGCCGTTCCAGATCACGCTGGCCGGCCGGGTGATCCGGGGCCGGATCGACGCGGTGTACCGCACCGGGGACACGTACGAGATCGTCGACTGGAAGACCACCCGCACCAACACCGCCGACCCCCTCCAGCTGGCCGTGTACCGCCTGGCCTGGGCCGAGCTGCACGACCTGCCGCTCACCGCCGTCACGGCCACGTTCCTGTACGTACGCAGCGGAGAGACCGTCCACCCCACCCGCCTCCCGGGCCGGGCGGAGCTGGAGCGGCTCCTGCTGGACGAGCCACCCTCCGCAGGCCGATAGGCTCAACCACATGAGCGAGACCCCGGACAGCGCCGTCCGTACGTACACCGAACAGCACCGTGCAGCCTTCCTCGACGACCTCGCCGACTGGCTGCGCATCCCGTCCGTATCTGCCCAGCCGGTCCACGACGGGGACGTACGACGCAGCGCCGAGTGGCTGGCCGCCAAGCTCAAGGAGACCGGTTTCCCGGTCACCGAGATCTGGGAGACGCCCGGCGCTCCCGCGGTCTTCGCCGAGTGGCCGTCCGACGACCCGGACGCCCCGACCGTCCTCGTCTACGGGCACCACGACGTGCAGCCCGCCGCCCGCGAGGACGGCTGGGACACCGACCCGTTCGAGCCGGTGATCCGCGACGGCCGCATGTACGGACGGGGCGCCGCGGACGACAAGGGGCAGGTGTTCTTCCACACCCTCGGCGTCCGGGCCCACCTCGCCGCCACCGGCCGGACCGCCCCCGCCGTCAACCTCAAGCTGCTCATCGAGGGTGAGGAGGAGTCCGGCTCCCCGAACTTCCGCGCCCTGGTCGAGGAGCGGTCCGCCCGGCTCACCGCCGATGCCGTGATCGTCTCCGACACCGGTATGTGGGACGAGACGACCCCCACGGTCTGCACGGGCATGCGCGGCCTCGCCGAGTGCGAGATCGAGCTGTACGGCCCCGAACAGGACATCCACTCCGGATCGTTCGGCGGTGCGGTCCCCAACCCGGCGACGGCCGTGGCCCGGCTTGTCGCCGCACTGCACGACGCGGACGGCAGGGTCGCGATCCCCGGGTTCTACGACGGCGTGACGGAACTCACCGACACCGAGCGCGCGCTCTTCGCCGAACTGCCCTTCGACGAGGCGACCTGGCTGCGTACCGCCAAGTCCCGAGCGGCGTCGGGCGAGGCCGGCTACTCCACGCTGGAACGCATCTGGGCCCGCCCCACCGCCGAGGTCAACGGCATCGGCGGCGGATACCAGGGCGCCGGCAGCAAGACGATCATCCCGTCCGCCGCCCTGGTGAAGATCAGCTTCCGGCTGGTCGCGGGCCAGGACCCCGACCACGTTCAGCAGGTCGTCCGGGCCTGGGCCGAGGCGCAGGTCCCGGCCGGTGTCCGGCACCGGATCACCTTCGCGCCCGCCACCCGTCCCTGTCTGACGCCGCTGGACCACCCCGCCCTGCAGGCCGTGGCCCGCGCCATGGAGCGGGCCTTCGGCCAGAAGATCCTCTTCACCCGCGAAGGAGGCTCGGGGCCCGCCGCCGACCTGCAGGACGTGCTCGGCGCACCCGTCCTCTTCCTGGGCATCTCCGTACCGTCCGACGGCTGGCACGCGCCCAACGAGAAGGTCGAAATCGGCCTTCTGTTCAAGGGCGTGGAGACAGCGGCCCACCTCTGGGGCGAACTGGCCGCCGCACTCCGCTGAATCCTCTGAACACCCGATCCATCTCGGGGGAGTAGGAAGCACCTGTGAGCACCTTCGACAACGCCACCACAGACCGGCCCATCGGTCTCACGGCGCCCAGCGGCATCGACCGGGCGGCGCACCACCGCCTCGACGAGGCCTGGCTGTCCGCCGCGTGGAGCCACCCGACCACCCGTGTGTTCGTCGTCTCCGGCGGGCAGGTGCTGATCGACGACACGGCCGACGGCGGTACGGAGATCGTCATGACCCCGGCCTTCGAGGCCCCGGTCACCGAGACCCACCGCTACTTCCTCGGCACGGACGAGGACGGCATCAGCTACTTCGCGCTCCAGAAGGACTCCCTGCCCGGCCGCATGGACCAGCCGGCCCGTCCGGCCGGCCTGCGCGAGGCCGGGCTGCTGCTCGGCCCCCGCGACGCCGGCCTGATGGTGCACGCGGTGGCTCTGGAGAACTGGCAGCGGCTGCACCGCTTCTGCTCGCGCTGCGGCGAACGCACGGTCATCGCGGCGGCCGGCCACATCCGCCGCTGCCCGGCCTGCGGTGCCGAGCACTACCCGCGTACCGACCCGGCGGTCATCATGCTGGTGACGGACGACCAGGACCGCGCGCTGCTGGGCCGCCAGGTGCACTGGCCCGAGGGCCGCTTCTCGACGCTCGCGGGCTTCGTCGAGCCGGGGGAGTCGATCGAGCAGTCCGTGGCCCGCGAGGTCTTCGAGGAGGCGGGCATCACCGTCGGCGAGGTCGAGTACATCGCCAGCCAGCCCTGGCCGTTCCCGTCCAGCCTGATGCTCGGTTTCATGGCACGCGCGACCTCGTCGGAGATCGACGTGGACGGCGAGGAGATCGAGGAGGCCCGCTGGTTCTCCCGCGAGGACCTGACGGCGGCCTTCGAGTCTGGCGAGGTCATGCCGCCGTTCGGCATCTCGATCGCGGCCCGCCTGATCGAGCTCTGGTACGGCAAGCCGCTCCCGAAGCCGGGCACGGTCGGCTGACGTACGGCATACGGCTCACGGCTCACGCGAACGCCCTCTCCGGTCGAGCACTGGAGAGGGCGTTCGCGTACCGCGTTCCCGCACTGCGGGAGCTGCCGGATCAGACGGCGAGTGCCTGCTTCACCTGGGCCAGGGACGGGTTCGTCATGACGGCCTCGACACCGGTGGAGCCGACGACCAGGACGGTGGGAACGGTCTGGTTGCCCCCGTTGGCCTTCTCGACGAAGGCCGCGGACTCCGGGTCCTGCTCGATGTTGATCTCGTTGTACGCGATGCCCTCGCGGTCCATCTGGCCCTTGAGCCGACGGCAGTAGCCGCACCACGTGGTGCTGTACATCGTCACAGTGCCCGGCATGTCTTCGCGCTCCTTTGGCTCGTCAGTCTGTCTCATCCGTCTCATCCGTCATGCGGAGAAGCTGGAAAGTGCGTCACCGCACGGAAAGGGAACGTACGTGAGGCAACCACCATTCCCGCGACCACCCCCGTATCGGGCGGCAGGCCGCCACCCCGTAGCGGGCCGCCACCCCGCATTAGTACGACAGATGCGGCCCCCCTGTGGACAACCTTCGCACCGGCCTCTTCCGACCTGGCAGCATGGCGGGGTGACAGCAGCAACGCATTCCTCCCTCTTCCCGCAGGTCCCCGAGTCGGCCGACGCCGTGCTCGACGGCCTGGACCCCGAGCAGCGCGAGGTCGCCACGGCCCTGCACGGCCCGGTGTGTGTGCTGGCCGGAGCCGGTACGGGCAAGACGCGCGCGATCACGCATCGCATCGCCTATGGGGTGCGCGCCGGAATACTCCAGCCGACGAGCGTGCTCGCCGTCACCTTCACCAACCGGGCCGCGGGCGAGATGCGGGGACGGCTGCGCCAGCTCGGCGCGGGCGGGGTGCAGGCGCGGACGTTCCACTCCGCCGCCCTGCGCCAGCTCCAGTACTTCTGGCCGAAAGCGGTCGGTGGTGACCTGCCGAGGCTGGTGGAGCGCAAGGTCCAGCTGGTCGCCGAGGCCGCGGCCCGCTGCCGCATCCGCCTCGACCGCAACGAGCTGCGCGATGTCACCAGCGAGATCGAGTGGTCCAAGGTCACCCAGACCGTGCCCGCCGACTACCCGGCCGTGGTCGCCAAGACCCAGCGCGACGCCCCGCGCGACCCGGCGGAGATCTCCCAGATCTATGCGATGTACGAGCAGCTGAAGCGCGACCGCTCGGTGATCGACTTCGAGGACGTGCTGCTTCTCACCGTCGCCATCCTCCAGGACCGCCATGACATCGCCGACCACGTCCGCCGCCAGTACCAGCACTTCGTCGTCGACGAGTACCAGGACGTCAGCCCGCTCCAGCAGCGGCTGCTCGATCTCTGGCTCGGAGACCGCGACACCCTGTGCGTCGTTGGCGACGCCAGCCAGACGATCTACTCCTTCACCGGGGCCACCCCCGACCACCTGCTGAATTTCCGCACCCGCCACCCCAATGCGACGGTGGTGAAGCTGGTCCGGGACTACCGATCCACCCCCCAGGTCGTCCATCTGGCCAACGGGCTGCTCGGCCAGGCCCGCGGCCGTGCCGCCGAGCACCGGCTCGAACTGGTCTCGCAGCGCGAGCCCGGCCCCGAGCCCGCCTATACGGAGTACGCGGACGAGCCCGCGGAGGCCGAGGGCACCGCCCGCCGCATCCGCGATCTGATCGCCGCGGGCGTTCCGGCCGGCGAGATCGCCGTGCTCTACCGGGTCAACTCCCAGTCCGAGGTCTACGAGCAGGCCCTGGCCGACGCGGGCGTTCCGTACCAGCTGCGCGGCGCCGAGCGCTTCTTCGAACGGGCAGAGGTACGAGAGGCCGGCGTCGCCCTGCGCGGCGCGGCCCGCGCGGGGGGCAACGACTCCCTGCTCGACGACGCGGAGGGGCTGTCGGCGGAAGTGCGCGCGGTGCTCTCCACCAAGGGATGGACCACAGAACCGCCCGCGGGCTCCGGCGCGGTGCGCGACCGCTGGGAATCCCTGGCCGCCCTGGTCCGGCTCGCCGAGGACTTCGAACAGGCCAAGCCGGACGCGACACTCTCCGACCTGGTGGCGGAACTCGACGAGCGGGCCGCCGCCCAGCACGCCCCCACCGTCCAGGGAGTCACGCTCGCCTCGCTGCACTCCGCGAAGGGCCTGGAGTGGGACGCCGTGTTCCTGGTCGGTCTGACCGAGGGCATGATGCCGATCACCTACGCCAAGACCGACGAGCAAATCGAGGAGGAGCGTCGCCTGCTGTACGTCGGTGTCACCCGGGCGCGCCTGCACCTCTCGCTGTCGTGGTCGCTGTCCCGCTCACCCGGCGGCCGCGCCGGACGCCGTCCGAGCCGGTTCCTGAACGGACTGCGCCCCGGCTCGGTGGCCCTCGGCGCGCGTGGCGCGGCGGGTGGCGGCGGCGGGATCGAGCGGGGCATCGGACGGATCGCCAGGCGCGGCACGCGCGGCCCTGCCCGGTGCCGGGTCTGCGGCAAAACCCTCACCGACGCGGGCGAGATGAAGCTGATGCGTTGCGACGACTGCCCCTCCGACATGGACGAGGCGCTGTACGAGCGGCTGCGCGACTGGCGGGCGGTCCGGGCGAAGGAGATCGGTCAGCCCGCGTACTGCGTCTTCACGGACAAGACACTGATGGCGATCGCGGAGGCGGTGCCGGGCAGCGCGGGCGAACTGGCCGGGATCTCCGGGGTCGGCGCGCGGAAGCTGGACCGGTTCGGGACCGCGGTACTTGCCATGTGCGCAGGTGAGACGGTGGAGGAAGGGGCCGGGGACGCCGTTGACGAGGTGTGAGAAAAACTCGTCGAAAAAATAGTTTGCGCCCGCCCCAGTCATCACCATAGGTTCTTAACCACGGGAACAGCGACTTCTCTGAAGCCCTGGCCCTGTGCTGTACTTATCCGAATACGTAGGACCGGTTCACCGGTCCCCCCGAGACGCCGAGAGGAGGCGATTGAAGTGATCAGCATCATCGAGACCAACAAAGTGACCGATCTTTCGGTCGTCTCCGCCTGCTCGCTCGGCCTCGCCTGCTCTTCCGAGTCCTCGCTCCGTGGCACCGGTATGTCCGGCATTTCTGCCGTCAGCCCGCTGTCCCTGGCGAGCCTCCCCGTGCGGGAGCGCAATGAGCGACCGACCCAGGCACCGGCAGCAGCAGGAGCGAAGGGACAGGCCCAGGCCTATGCCTTTGCCGCCGTCGGTGCGGGAGCGGAATCCGGCGCCAAGAAGCAGATGACGCACCACCACACGATGTGGGCCTTCCGTGGGCCTGAACCCTGGAGTGATCCAGCCTGATTCACCATCAGGCCGGCGCCTTCAGGGCCGCGGAACCCCACTCGGGATCCGCGGCCCTTTTGTTTTGTCCAAACGGACGAGACAACCCGAAGGAGCCTCGGGACAAGCAGCACCCGGTACCAGCCGCCTACCGGCCAACAGGCCGGAACGACCAGACGAGGACACCACCCACCGTGCAACTCGAAGCGCACGCCCCGTCCGTACCGACTTCCGACACGATCCCGCCGCCCGGCCCCACGGAGGACTCCGCCTTGATCCCCCTCACTGCGCTCACCGCGCTCGACGACGCCATCGAGAACCTCGGCGTGCCCGTCCCCTGCCGCTCCTATGACCCGGAGGTCTTCTTCGCCGAGTCGCCGGCCGACGTCGAGTACGCCAAGTCCCTTTGCCGCACCTGTCCGCTCGTGGAGGCCTGCCTCGCCGGCGCCAAGGAGCGGCGCGAACCGTGGGGCGTCTGGGGCGGTGAGCTCTTCATCCAGGGCGTCGTCGTCGCTCGCAAGCGGCCGCGTGGCCGTCCGCGCAAGAACCCGGTCGCGGCGTGACCGCCGTGCTGGGGGTCCCGGCCCCCAAACCCATGAAGCGCCCCGGAACCATCGACCGTCCCCACACCCACGATCCCCGAAATCAGGCTCCGATGTCCGTCCCCACGAATGAGCCCGTCGGCTCCGCAACACCGAACGTCACGATCACCGGCGCGAACGACTCGCGTCAGAACAGGACCCGCGAGATGCAACTCATCCCAGAAGCCCTGGCTCGTGCGCATATGCACGACCGTCTGAGGGAAGCCGACGCGCAACGCCAGGCCGTCCGCCTGGTCACCGCGCGCCGGATGCAGCGCCGGGCCGAGCGCGCCTCGATGCGCGCCCGCCGTGCGCTGGCCATGGCGGTCATGCACTAGTCGGGCCAGAGACCAGCAGCACCCGCTGCCGGGCAGCCGCTCTGCCCGGGAGCAATCAGTACCCCATAGTGAGTACCCCTTCCGCGGGGCCGGTCCATTCGGACCGGCCCCGCGGTTGTGCTGGGCGGTTGTGCTGGGTGGTCGTGTTGTGTGGTTCCGCGCGGCACGGCAGCGACGGAGTTATCGTCACAAGGTGAACGAGGAGACTCATCACTGGATTCAGCAATGCCCGCGGAGAGACGCCGCAGTGGTCGCATGTGCCCTGTGCGGCACCTCCGGCGGCAGCGGTACCGCACCGCCGACCTGGCTCTGTTCCGTGGAGAACGGCAGCCGCCAGTACTTCTGCGAAGAGTGCGCCCGCACCCATATCCGGGCGATCGAGAGCCGTCTCGACTCAGCCTGGTGGTGAGGTCCGGGGTGTGACGGCTCGGTACGTGACGGCCCGGGGTGTGAGGCCCCGGGCCGTCACATCCCGGACTCGGTACCGGGGCCTGAAGGCCCCCTGCTCTACGCGCCCGCGGCGGCGTCGCCCGCCCATTCCTGTACCACCGGCTCCTGCTCATCCACCGAAAGGAACCCCGGTACCCAGGCTTCGAGTTCGTCACGCAGCCGCACCGTCGCACCCAGCTGACACAGCACCCCGATCGTGCTCAGCGTCACCCGGTGTATGAGCAGATAGGCGGGCGGCAGATTCAACTGTTTGCCCAGCTGATGAGCGGGCGAGCGAGGATCCGCGATCCGCGTCGCCTGATTGCGCATCCAGTTCCGGGTGAAGGTGAACTCCTCCACCTGCGCCGGTTCGATGATCGGGAGAAGATAGTCGAGCACCGCATCAGGGTCGAGGTCGATCGAATCCTTGACGAACCCCTCCTCGCGCAGCAGCTCGTACACCGCCTCCGCGTCATCCGCCAGCGCCAGCCGCAAGGAATCACCGATGGTCTGCGGCAGACCACCCGGCAGCCGGTCCACCGTGCCGAAGTCCAGCACCCCGAGCCGCCACTGCCCGGCCTCGCCGGCCTTGTCGCTCACGCCCGTCTCACCGACTTCGCCGGTCCTGTCGTCCGGGGACAGCAGCCGGAAGTTGCCCGGATGCGGGTCCGCGTGCAGCAGACCGGTGCGTGCCGGCCCCGAGAAAAGGAAACGCGCCAGCAACTGACCGGCCCGGTCCCGCTGTTCCGGCGTGCCCTGCGCGATCACATCGGCCAGCGGAACACCGTCCATCCACTCCGTCACCAGCACCTGGTCGGACTGGTGCACGACACCGGGGACCACGACATCCGGATCGGCCGCGAACTCCTCCGCATGGACCTGTTGCGACCGTGCCTCCTGTTCGTAGTCCAGCTCCTCAGAGACCCGGTCACGCAGCTCCGTGATGAGCGGCTTGATGTCCATTCCCGGGATCAACGGGCCGAGCAGCCGGGCGAACCTGCTGAGCTGGGTCAGATCCGAGAGCAGCGCCTCTCCGGCGCCCGGGTACTGCACCTTCACCGCGACGTCCCGCCCGTCGTGCCACACCGCCCGGTGGACCTGACCGATCGAGGCGGCGGCCGACGGCTTGTCGTCGAATTCGAGGAACAGCTCCCGCCAGTCCTCCCCGAGCCGCTCCTCCAGCACCGCGTGCACCGTGCCGCTGGGCAGCGGAGGCGCGGCTTCCTGCAGTTTGGTGAGCGCCGCCCGGTACGGTCCGGCGACCTCCTCGGGCAGCGCCGACTCGAAGACGGACAGAGCCTGACCCAGCTTCATCGCCCCGCCCTTCAACTCGCCCAGGACCTTGAAGAGCTGATCCGCGGTGCGCTGCTGGACCTCCCGGGCGACCAACTCCGCGGACTTCCCGCCGATCCGCTTGCCGAGGCCCCACGTGGCGCGGCCTGCGAAACCCAGTGGCAGGGCGGCCAACTTGGCGGTACGGGTGACCGCTTTCCGGGGTAGATCAGACATGAGCCCCTCCAAATCCCAGACTGCCGTACCGCGTGCGACGGCTACCCGGCCATTGTGTCGTGTACCGCGTCGGCCACGGAGGCGCGCTCCCCCTCAGTGTGCCCAGCTGCCCCGCAGTAGCAGCCGGGGTGCGCCCCGATTCGCTCCGACCGCCAGTCCAACAGCGGTAGCGCGGCTTCCCAGCGGGTCCCCGTACTGGCCGGCAGCTCCCCGTCCAGAAAGGACAGCGCATGGGCGGCCGCCAGACCGGCCACCGCCGTCGCAAGCGCCAGGTCGCAGGCCTGGACGGCGGTGCGCCGCCCGGACTGCCACTGCGAGAGCATCCTGGACCAGTCCTTGTCCCGCTCCGCACGTTTCAGCGCCAGACATCCCGCGCACGCCGTGCCCCCGGGCAGGACCAGGGGGCCGACCACCCCCGTCGCCTCCATCACCCCGGCATAGAGGTGGGGAGTCCCCGAAGCGATCCACGGCTCCGCCGGGCGGGGGTCGGGGGCATACACCGCGAGGCCGTCACGAGGGGCGACCACGATCAGCGACAGCCCCGGCTCACCACCCGCCGAGTCCTCCGCCGTCCGGGGAGCCGAACCGGCGGCGGATCTGCGCACCAACTGCCGGGCCGCGGTGGCCCTGCGCTCTCCGACGGCTGCCGGTGGAAGCCCACCGGGTGAGACGTCCCACGGCTCGGTGCACCCGCCGTCCAGGACCTCTACCCGGCCCACCCCGGAGCCGGACAGCACCGCCGCGATCGTGGCACCGACCCGCCCCGCACCCCGAACCTGTACCCGCATCGCACGGCGGGCCGCCAGCCGCCGCATCCCGCCACCCGGCTCGGGATGGACTACTGAAAGCGACGCCAGGTCAGGACGGTGCCGCTCCATGGCGTCGGGCCGGTTCCGTAACGCATCGGTCTCCGGGCCGGCGGCCCGCACATCGTCGATCAACCCGGCGTCCAACAACCTGCGGATCAATGTGTCCACTTGATGGTCCGACAGGTCCAGCTCGCGGGCCTCTTCACGCAGCAGCGGCAGGCCGCGCGTACCGTCGAGCAGTTCCAGAAAGCAGCCCGTGGCGATATCCATCGGGCCGAGCTTCACCGCATGGGCGGCGGTCACCCCGAATTGCACGGTGCCCTGTGTGCACCACGCGCGGCGCAGTGCGGGCTTCAACATCGGATACACGCCTTCTCCCCGGTCTGTGTTCCATGGTCTCTGTGCGCGGGCTGTGGCCCGGATCTCCGCGAGATCCGTTGTCAGAATGCAGGTCGGCGGCGAAGTGTGCAGAAAGTTATCCACAGGCATGGGGTACTAGTCGTTCAAATGGTGCATGGTGCGGAGTGGATCGCGCGCGAACCGTCCCGGAGGCGGGACTTCCCCCACTGACACCGGGTAACGTCATGGCGTGCCCGCCGACCCGTCACCCGGACTCGCCGGGGAGACCCCCGCGCGCAGTACCGGAACCCCTCAGCGCAGCGCGGTGGACCGTCCGCCCCGCGCCTCGGCAACGAGCGCGGTCGAGGTCCGCAGGAGCACCCGCCGCAGCAGAACGGTCTCCGCGTACCGGGAGGGTGACCGCACCATCGTGCTCATCCCCGCACGGATGTCCGAGGCCGAGGAGCAGCGCTGGGTGAACGTGATGCTCGACAAGCTCGCGGTCCAGGAGAGCAAGCGCATCCTCGGCGACAGCGAACTGACCGAGCGCGCCGAGCGGTTGTCCGCCCAGTATTTCGAGGGCCGGGCCAGACCCGCGTCCGTGCGATGGGTGACCAATCAGAACACCCGATGGGGGTCCTGCACACCGGCGGAGGGCAGCATCCGCCTGTCGCACCGGCTGCAGGGCATGCCCGAGTACGTCGTCGATTACGTACTGGTCCATGAGCTGGCCCACCTGCTCGTTCCCGGCCACGGTCCGCGCTTCTGGCGGCTGCTGGAGGCGTATCCCCGTACCGAACGGGCCAGGGGATACCTGGAGGGTGTGGTGGCGGCCGACCGGCTGCCGCATCTGCCCGCAGCGCGCGGTGAGTGACCGTCAGCGGTTCTGTACCGGGTCTGTACCGACTTAGCTCAATGTCGGAGTTTGCGGTTAGCCTGGCGCGACGCATTCACATTCGGGATGGGGGACGGTCGTTACGCATGGCCAGGGAATTCCAACGCGGCCACAAGGCCAAGATCAGCGATCTCACACCGGGGACGGACCTGTACGTAGGTGTGCAGATCGCCGGCCCGGGACTGACCTTTGACATCAGCTGCTTCGGTCTCGATGCCAATGAGCAGCTCTCCGACGACCGGTATTTCATCTTCTTCAACCAGCCTAAATCACCCGAGGAGTCCATTCAGCTTCTCGGCGCCCAGGCCGGTGACACCGAGTCGTTCCGCGTCACGCTGGACCGCATTCCGGCGAACATCCACAAGCTGTCGTTCACCGCGACGGTCGACGGCGCCGGGCAGATGTCCCAGGTCGGCTCCGGCTACATCCGGATCGTCGCGGGTGGCGAAGAAGTCGTCAGGTATGCCTTCAACGGTTCGGAGTTCACCACCGAGCGTGCGGTGATGCTGGGCGACTTCTATCTAAAGGATGTCTGGCGGTTCGCCGCCGTGGGACAGGGCTTCGACGGTGGCCTCGAGGCGCTGCTGAAGAACTTCGGCGGCGAGGTCGCCGAGGAAGCGCCCGCCGCACCTCAGCCGCAGGCCGCCGCCCCGTCGTTCGCCCCACCCGCCCAGGCGGCCGCACCGGCACCAGCCCCGTCCTTCGGCGCCCCGGCCGCTCAGGCCCCGGCTCCCACGCCGCAGCAGCAGATGCATGCCGCGCCGACGATAGTGGCCCCGATGGCGCCGCACGGCGGTATGGTGCCGCCGCCCGCCCCCGCCCCGGCTCCCTACGGACAGCCTGGCCAGCCGCCCCAGCAGCCGCAGTTCGGACAGATCCCCGGTCAGCAGCCCCCGCCCGTCGCTCCGTACGGCCAGCAGGCTCCCGCCCCGTACGGCCAGCAACCCCCCGGTATGCAGCCGCCCGGTATGCAGCCCCCCGGTATGCCCCAGAGCGTTCCGCAAGGGATGCCGCAGGCCGGCGCCGGGCTGCAGGCCGCGCTCCAGCCGTACAAGGAGACGGCCACGGGGCAGCGTTGGACCCCGCAGAATCAACAGCTCATGCGGGTCGACCTCACCATAAAGGGTACGCCCGTGCTCGCCCGTCAGGGCAGCATGGTGATGTACCAGGGCAAGGTCGACTTCGGCTACAAGGGCGCCGGTTTCGCCGGCCGGATCGTCGGCAACGCGACCGGTCAGGAAATGCAGCTGATGCGCTGCACCGGCCGCGGGCAGGTCTTCCTCGCCGAGAACGGCTCCCATCTGCACGCCATCGAACTGCAGGGCGACGGTATCTGCGTCTCGGCGGAGAACGTCCTCGCCTTCGACGAGTCGCTGCAGCACGAGGTCCGCAGAATCGAAGGCCATGGCATCCCCGGCGGCGCCCTGTTCACCATGCAGTTCCAGGGCACCGGCACGGTCGTCGTCAAGACTCACGGCGTCCCCGTCGTCCTGCCCGTCACCCCGACCACGTTCGCCGACTGCAACGCCGTCGTCGCCTGGTCGTCCGCGTCCCAGGTGATCATCTCCAGCCAGGTCCGGCTGCGCCGCAACGCGTACCCGGGACACAGCGGCGAGACCGTCAACCTTCAATTCCGGGGCGCCCCCGGCAACTTCATCGTCGTCCAGCCCTACGAGGTCTGAGGGAGCCCGTCATGAACCAGCAACTCGCGGGCTACGCCCCGACCCCCGTCACGGCCCGTATGGAGAACCACGGGCACACGATGCTCAAGGTCGCCATGGCCACCGGCCAGGACCTCTACGCCCGTACCGGCTCGATGGTCGCGTACGAGGGATTCATCCAGTACGAACCCAACCCGCCGGCCGTCCGTCAGATCGCCTCCCAGTGGATCACCGGGGAGGGCACGCCGATCATGAAGTGCTCCGGCGACGGACTGCTCTACCTCGCCGACTACGGCGCCGATGTGGTCGTCATCAACCTCAACAACGACTCCCTCTCGGTCAACGGCACCAACGTCCTCGCCTTCGACAGCCATCTCACCTGGGGCGTGGAGCGGGTCAAGGGCCTCGCCAAGTTCGCCGGTCAGGGCTTGTGGAACGTCTGTATTTCGGGCACCGGCTGGGTCGCCATCACCTCACGCGGCACCCCGATCGTCGTCGACTGCGGACGCGGCGAGGACGAGACCTACGTCGACCCGGACGCCCTCGTGGCGTGGTCCCCGAACCTCAAGGTGAAGGGCAAGCGCAGCTTCAAGGCCTCCTCGCTCATCGGGCGGGGCAGCGGCGAGGCGTACCAGATGGCTTTCTCCGGCCAGGGCATCGTCGTCGTACAGCCGAGCGAGGACAGTACCGACCGCCTGCGGATCCGGAACTGAGGGGGAGGGAGAACACACCATGCAGAGTCCGCTTTTCAGCTACACGGAACAGCAGTCCCAGGACCGGTACACCGTCCAGAACCCGCAGCTCCTGCGGGTCTCGCTGACCGGTCACGACGACGTCCTCGCCCGCAAGGGCGCCATGGTCGCCTACCAGGGACTGATGGAGTTCGACGGCGAGTACGAGTCGCACGGGCAGCGCCGCGCCCGCGCGAGCACCGGCGAGGGCCTGGAACTGATGCGCTGCTCCGGGCAGGGCGCCATCTACTTCGCCAATCTCGCGCAGTACATCCACGTCGTGGACGTCGACCGCGACGGCATCACGGTGGACAGCGCCTACGTCCTGGCCCTCGATTCATCGCTGCACACCGAGGTCATCGCGGTGGACAGCCAGTACGGCATCTCCGGCACCGGCAAGTACCAGCTCAACATCTCCGGCACCGGGAAGGTCGCCCTGATGACCTCGGGCCAGCCGCTGATGATGCAGGTCACGCCGGACAAGTACGTCAACGCCGACGCGGACGCGATCGTCGCCTGGTCCAGCTCGCTGCGCGTGCAGATGCAGGCCCAGACGCACTCCTCGGGCGTCTGGCGGCGGCGTGGCAACACTGGTGAGGGCTGGGAGCTCAGCTTCCTCGGCCAGGGCTTCGCCCTGGTCCAGCCGAGCGAGGTGCTGCCGCCGCAGAACCACGAGATCGGCCAGGGTCTCCGGGCCCAGTACGGCATGGGCCAGCACGGTGCCCACGGGCAGAACCAGAACAACGCCTGGAACTGAGCCGCCGCCGACGCACCGGCACCACACCGGTAAGGGGCGGTCTCCAGGGAGACCGCCCCTTACCGGTGCCGCACGGTGTGCCTACCGGCGCTGCCCGAGCGCGGCGCGGGCCCGCGTCATCAGGCGCACGACCGATGTGTCGGCCACCGACGCGACCTCGTCGTACGCGAACCAGCGCAGGTCCAGCGACTCGTCACTGATCTGCTCCGTCGCGCCCGACGGCGCAAGCGCCGCGTACTGGACGTCCAGGTGCCGGTGACAGGGCGCGGGGATCCGGTGGCGGTCCAGCGTCACCGGCCCGCCCGCGAGCAGGGTCAGGCCGCTGATGCCGGACTCCTCTGTGGCCTCCCGCAGGGCCGCGGCGGCCAGCGTCGTGTCCTGCGGTTCGCAGTGGCCGCCCATCTGCAGCCACATCTGCAGCTTGCGGTGCAGGGTGAGCAGAACCTGGCCCCGATCCGGATCGATGACCAGTGCGCTGGCCGTCAGGTGTCCGGACTCGCAGGCCTTCCACAAGCTGTCGGAATGCTGAGCCAGATGATCCAGATAGACCTGGCGCAGTTCCTCCTGGGCCGGGTCCTCCGGGTTCTCGTACCCCTTCAGTACGAGAACGGCGTCGTCGTACAGGCTCACTGGTCGGTGTCGTCCTTGCCGTCGCTGTCGTCGCTCTTTCGGCCGTCCGTTCCCCCGGTGCCCGGCTCGCTCGTGCCGTCCGCTGCGGCCTCGGGCTTCTGCGGGCCCTTCGCGGCCTCGCCGAGCATCTTGTCCAGCTCGGAGAAGTCCAGTTGCTCGTGGTGCACGAAGCCGTCGGGATCGTCCAGGTCCTGGGCGGTCGGCAGCATGTCGGGGTGCGCCCACAGCGCGTCGCGGCCGTCGAGCCCGCGGGCGTCGGTGAGCGACGCCCACAGGCGCGAGGCGTCACGCAGCCGCCGCGGACGCAGCTGGAGGCCGATGAGCGTGGCGAACGTCTGCTCGGCCGGCCCGCCGGAGGCGCGACGCCTGCGCATGGTCTCGCGCAGCGCATCGGCCGAGGTCAGACGGGACTTCGCGGCCTCGTGCACCACGGCGTCCACCCAGCCCTCGACCAACGCGAGAGCCGTCTCCAGCCTGGCCAGGGCGGCCTTCTGCTCCGGGGTGTCCTCCGGCTGGAACATGCCCTGCTGAAGTGCGTCCTGCAGCTGCTCGGGCTGCGACGGGTCGAACTGGCCGACCACGTCCTCCAGCTTGCTGGTGTCGACCTTGATGCCGCGCGCGTACCCCTCGACGGCGCCGAACAGATGCGAGCGCAGCCACGGAACATGGGCGAAGAGCCGCTGGTGGGCGGCCTCGCGCAGGGCGAGATAGAGCCGCACCTCCTCCTGCGGCACGCTGAGGTCCTTGCCGAACCTCTCGACGTTCAACGGAAGGAGCGCGGCCTTGCCCGCCGGGCCGAGCGGCAGCCCGATATCGGTCGAACCGACCACCTCGCCCGCCAGCACACCGACGGCCTGCCCGATCTGCTGGCCGAACATCGCGCCGCCCATCGACCGCATCATGCCGATGAGCGGGCCCGCCATCGCCTGCATCTCCTCAGGCAGTACGTCACCCATGGCCAGACCGACGCGCTCGGCCACCGGGTCGACCAGCTTCTGCCAGGCGGGGAGGGACGCCTCGACCCACTCCGCACGGCTCCACGCCACGGTCGTGACCGAACCGGAGGGCAGCGACGTCACCCCGTCCAGCCAGAGGTCGGCAAGCCGCAGCGCCTCGTCGACCGCGGACCGCTCGGACGGGCCGACGCTCATGTCCTTGGTGCCGTCCGGCGTGCCCTGCGAGACCGCCTGACGGGCGATCTGCTTGGCCATGTCCCAGTTCACGGGACCGCCCTCGTAGCTCAGCATCTGGCCGAGCTGCTGGAAGGCCGCCCCCAGGTCGCTGGGGTTCATCGTGCCGAACATCGCCGCGAACGGGTTGTCGCCGCCCGCGCCCGGCCCGAAGCCGAACGGGTTCGCCGGCCCGCCCGAACCCTGCCCACCTCCGGTGGGGTCCTTCTTCTTGCCCTCGTCGCCGTTCTCCGGCTCCTCCGGCGGAAGGCCGAATCCGAATGGGGTGTCACTCACGGGTTTCCTCGGCTCGTAGGGCCGCCGGCTCGAACCGACGGCGACTGCCCGACATCACCATCCAGCGTAGACACCAAAAGTCCGCTTGGGGCCTCAGTGCTCCGCCGGCTCCCGGCCTGCGGCAGGATGGACGCCACCTGGTACGTACGCGTCATTCGGGTACGTACTGAAGACAACCGCTGGAGACGCCCGGTGAGTTCCCCAGATCCTCAGGTTCGCGCAGCGCGAAACCTGTCCGACCCCTCGACCGAGTACAAGCCCGCAAAAAACCGCTCCAGGAGCCGCGGCCCCGTCGTCGCGGTCACCGGAGCCGCGGGGGGCGTCGGTGAGCTGCTCACCGCACGCCTCGCGGCATCCGAGGAGATCAAGCAGGTCATCGCCATCGATGAACGCCGCGGAGAGGTCTCCGAGGCGACCTGGCACATCCTCGACGTCCGGGACCCCGCCATCGCGGAGAAGCTGCGCGGCGCGGATGTCGTCGTGCACCTGGCACTCGATCTCGACCTGGAGACCGACCCCGCCGCCCGCACCGCCTACAACGTGCGCGGCACCCAGACCGTGCTGACGGCGGCCGCGGCCGTGGGGGTCCACCGGGTCGTCCTGTGCACCTCGGCCATGGTCTACGGGGCGCTGCCCGACAACGACATCCCGCTCGCCGAGGACGCCGAGCTGCGTGCCACGGCCGAGGCCACCGGCGTCGGCGACCTCCTGGAGATCGAGCGGCTCGGCCGCCGCGCGCCCCGCGCACACCCCGGACTCAACGTGACCGTGGTCCGGCCGACCGTCCTGGTCGGGGGTACGGACACCGCGCTGACCCGCTACTTCGAGTCGCCGCGCCTCCTGGTCGTCGCCGGATCGCGCCCCACCTGGCAGTTCTGCCATGTCGAGGACCTGGTCACGGCCCTGGAGTACGCCGCGCTGGAGAAGATCGACGGCGAGTTCGCGGTCGGCTGCGACGGCTGGCTGGAACAGGAGGAGGTCGAGGAGCTCAGCGGCGTCCGCCGGATGGAACTGCCCTCCGCCGTGGCCCTCGGCGCCGCCGCCCGGCTGCACCGGATCGGCCTCACCCCGTCCCCGGCGGGCGATCTCGCGTACACGATGCACCCCTGGGTGGTCAGCGTGAGCCGGCTGCACGACGCGGGCTGGCGCCCGGGCTGGACCAACGAGGAGGTGCTCGCGGCACTCCTCGAAGAGGTGGAAGGCCGGCACACCGTCGCCGGACGCCGCCTCGGCCGCAAGGACGCGACCGCGGCAGGTGCCGCCGGCGCGACCGTGGCACTGCTCGGCACCGCCGCCCTGGTCCGGCGGGCCCGCAAGGCGCGCCGCCGTATTTAGGGGCGCGGCCAAGGGCTCGGCGGACCCGCGGACGTCCGCACACACCGCGGGACGTCTGTAGGAGGCTCCAAGGTCAGGGGCGGTCCGCCGGTGGAAAACGCTATTCCACGATGTCGGTGCCGTACGGCACCATGGGCCCATGGCTCCCACCCACGACCACCCCGGCGAGCGGGCGGCGATCGACCCCATCCGGCTGCTGGCGATTCGAGAGACGCCGCTGTCGGTCGACGAGATCTTCCGGGCCGTCGGTGACGACGCCGCAGGTGGCACGGCGCTCTTCGTCGGCACGGTGCGCAACCACGACGGCGGTCAGGACGTCGGTGCGCTCGGGTACTCCTGCCACCCCTCGGCGCTGGACGAATTGCGTCGGGTGGCCGAGAAGGTCGCCGCGGACTTCCCGGTCCGGGCACTGGCCGCCGTCCACCGTGTGGGTGACCTCCACGTGGGCGACCTCGCCGTTGTCGTCGCCGTCTCCTGCCCGCATCGTGCGGAGGCGTTCGAGGCGTGCCGCAAGCTCATCGACGACCTCAAGCACGAGGTTCCGATCTGGAAGCACCAGCGGTTCTCGGACGGCACCGAAGAGTGGGTCGGCTCCTGCTGAGTGCAAGCCGATCGGGTGGTTGTCCGCCCTGATTTGCGTAACCGCACCCCTGCCGTGAGCGTTGGTCCTGCAGATGGTTAATCTGCTGATCGTTGAGTTGCGGTCGCTCACGGGGCAGGGAGGTCGTCATGGCAGCACTCGCCTGGTTGCTGATTCCGCTTTTCGCCGCGTTCGGCGCTGCGATATGGGGGAGCTGGGCCACCCGCAATCGTACGGCCGGTGATGTTACGGAACTCGCCGGGTATGCCCGGTTCCGTGAGGCGATGGAGAAGTCGCATTCCGGTTCCGACGTGCTCTGATCTTCAGTGAACCTACGCAGTCGCCAATCCGCATCACGGAGCCGACCGCGGACGCCCTCCGGCACGGCGCCATCCACCAATCCCCGCCCCGTGCGAACCGGCCCCGACCGTGCACTGACAGACCCTTCCCGTACTGTCGTTCCATGCCACGCCGCACCGCGACGATGCTCGCCTCCACTCTCATCCTCATCGCGCTGCTCTGCGCAGGCGTGCTGATCAGAGTGCCGTATTCGGAGATGTCTCCCGGCCCGACCGTGAACACCCTCGGCAAGGTCGACGGCGAGCCGGTCCTGCAGATTTCCGGGCACAAGACGTACCCGACGTCCGGCAACCTCAACATGACGACGGTCAGGGTCACCGGCGCCGACTACCACATGAATCTCGTCGAGGCCGTGTACGGCTGGCTGGCCCACGACAGCGTGGTCGTACCGCACGACACCCTGTACCCCGGCGGGAAGACCGAGCAGCAGTCGACGCAGGAGAACGCCGAGGAGTTCAGCCAGTCCCAGGAGAGCGCCAAGGTCGCCGCCCTGACCGAGCTGCACATCCCGGTGTCGTCCCGCGTCGTGGTCTCCACGGTCATCAAGGACAGCCCCGCCCAGGGCAAGCTGCACGCCGGCGATGTGATCAAGCAGGTCGACGGCACGGCGGTGAAGCAGCCCGAGGACGTGGCGAAGCTCGTCACCCGCCACAAGCCCGGCGAGGACGTGACATTCACGATCATCCCCGCGAAGACGGCGCAGGAGGCCGAGAAGGCCGGCAAGGAGCCCGAGGGCACCCGGAAGATCGTCATCACCACCGCCAAGGCCCCCAAGGAGAACCGTGCCATCGTCGGAATCCAGGCCGGGACGGACCACACGTTCCCGTTCCGGATCGACATCAAGCTCGCCGATGTCGGCGGCCCGAGCGCCGGCCTCATGTTCTCCCTCGGCATCATCGACAAGCTGACGCCCACCGACCTCACCGGCGGGAAGTTCGTCGCGGGCACCGGCACGATCGACGACAAGGGCAAGGTCGGCCCGATCGGCGGCATCAACATGAAGCTGGTCGGCGCGCGTGATGCGGGCGCCCGGTACTTCCTGACACCGGACGACAACTGCAAGGCCGCCGCCGCCGACACCCCGAGCGGACTCACGCTGGTGAAGGTGAAGACGATCGACGACGCGAAGAAGTCGCTGGAGAAGATCCGGGCAGGGGAGACGGCCGGCCTGCCGAGCTGCTCTGCGGGCTGACCGCGCCCGTCGAGGTCCTGTCCGGCCTTGACCGGCCGGACAGGACCTCGGCGGGACGCGGCGGGGTCAGGCCTCGAAGGTCGCGGCCAGTGCGTCGGCCAGTCCGGGCACCAGTCCGGCCCCGGTCCGCACCTCGCTCGGGGAGTCCTTCTCGCGAAGCCGTACGGCCGCCTCGCGCGTACCGTCCCTGAGAACGGCCACCGTCATCCGCACCTCCTGGCGCTCCGGATGCTTGGCGACCCACTTGGTCAGCTGGGCATCGCTGAGCCCCTCCGGTACGGAGGCCTCGGCGGACGGCGGCAGCATCAGCCGCTCCACCGTCATCGCGCAGCCGATCACTGCGTCGGGCCAGGCGATCGTGGCGAGGAACTCGTCCAGGGCGGTCCCCGGCGAAAGCTCCTCCTGCTCGATGGGGGTGAGTGAGGCGGTCGGGGAATCGGAGCTGTCGAGACCGAGCTGGGCGGCGAGGCCGGGCTCCTGGGCCCGCAGCCGGGCGGTGTCGACGAGAGCGAAGAGCCGGGCCGGCTGGTCCCAGCCGAGACCGGAGATGTACTCGTCGATTTCGAGCACGGCGACGGTGAGGGGGCTCGCGGCCATCGGGGGGCCTGATGAGGGGGAAACGTTGGGCATGGCCAACATCCTGCCTCCTTCCGCCCCGGGAGCGGGAACTAGGTAAAGCCTCAGTAAGTTGGATAGGTGGGCTCTACGATCGCTGGGCCCGCTCCACACGACCCGCGAACTTCGAGGTGCGCACGTTGGCTTTCCAGATGCCGGACCGCGGCGGAGGCCCGACCGGGCCACGGATCAGAGTCGGCCGCCCGTCCCGGCGCGCCCGTACCCTGCTCATGACACTTGGCGTCCTGGCGGTTCTCGCCATGGCGTTCGTCATGTTCGCCGGGTTCTGGACGGACTGGCTCTGGTACCGGTCGGTCGCCTATTCATCCGTCTTCACCACCACCCTGTGGACCAAGATCGGGCTGTTCCTCGTCTTCGGACTGCTGATGGCGATCGCCGTCGGTCTGAACATCTGGCTCGCGCACCGGCTCCGGCCGCCGCTGAGCGCGATGTCCTTGGAGCAGCAGAGCCTGGACCGCTACCGGATGAGCCTCGCACCGTACAAGAAGTGGGTGCTGCTCGCGATCACCGCGCTCGTCGGGCTGATCGCCGGAGCGTCCGCCTCCGGCCAGTGGCGTACCTGGCTGATGTATGTGAACGGCGTGGCGTTCCACCAGAAGGATCCCCAGTTCCATCTGGACGTCTCCTTCTACGCCTTCGATCTGCCCTGGTACCGCTTCCTGCTGGGCTTCGGCTTCGCGGCCACGGTGCTCTCGCTGATCGCCGCCGCGCTGACCCACTATCTGTACGGCGGGCTCCGCATCACCAGCCCCGGCGCGCGGGCGACCGGCGCGGCCACCGGCCATCTGTCGGTGCTGCTCGGTGTCTTCGTCTCGCTGAAGGCCGTGGCGTACTGGCTCGACCGGTACGGCCTGGCCGTGAAGTCCAGTGACTTCAAGGCCACGGACAACTGGACGGGCCTGCGGTACGTCGACGCCAACGCCTACCTTCCGGCGAAGACCATCCTGTTCTGCATCGCCGCGATCTGCGCCGTGCTCTTCTTCGCGACGCTCTGGCGCCGCACCTGGCAGCTCCCGATGATCGGCTTCGGTCTGATGGTGCTCTCGGCGATCCTGATCGGCGGGCTGTACCCGGCGATCGTGCAGAAGTTCCAGGTCCAGCCGAACGAGCAGGCCAAGGAAGCCCCGTTCATCCGGAAGAACATCGAAGCGACGCGTGACGCGTACGACATCGACAACGCTCAGGTCCGCGACTACTCGGGCAAGAGCACGACGGACGACGACGCCAAGCTGCGCGCGAGCGCGGATACCGCCGCCAGTTACCGGGTGATGGACCCCAACGTCGTCTCCCCGGCCTTCCAGCAGCTCCAGCAGAAGAGGAACTACTACCAGTTCCCCAAGACGCTGGACGTGGACCGCTACAAGGACGCCGCCGGTAAGGACCAGGACACGGTCATCGGTCTGCGCGAGCTCAACCTCGACGGCATCCCCAAGCGCAACTGGATCAACGACCACTTCACCTACACCCACGGCTACGGCGCCATCGCGGCCAAGGGCACGACGACCGGCAAGAACCCGAACGGTTCACCGGACTTCACCGAGTCCGGTCTGCCGACCTCGGGTGAGCTCGGCAAGTACGAGCAGCAGATCTACTACGGCGAGAAGACCGAGCAGTACTCCATCGTCGGCGGGCCCCAGAAGGAGCTCGACTACGAGGAGGACGGCGAGAAGACCACCAGCTACCAGGGCAACAGCGGGGTCAGTCTCTCCAACGCGTTCAACCGTGCCGCGTACGCGGTGGCGTTCAGCGAGCCGCAGATCCTCTACTCGGGGGCCATCGGCGACGGTTCGCGGATCCTTTACAACCGCACGCCCAAGGAGCGCGTCGAGGCGGTCGCCCCGTGGCTGACCATCGACGGCGACGCCTACCCGGCCGTGGTGAACGGCCGCATCCAGTGGGTCGTCGACGCGTACACCACCACCAACGGCTACCCGTACGCCTCGCGTACGACGCTCGGTGACACCACGGCCGACTCGCTGACCACCAACCAGCGTGCGGTCGTCGCCCAGCAGAACCAGGTCAACTACATCCGCAACTCGGTGAAGGCCACCGTCGACGCGTACGACGGCAAGGTCAAGCTCTACGAGTGGGACACCGAGGACCCGGTCCTCAAGACGTGGCGCAAGGCGTTCCCGGGGACCGTCCAGCCCAAGGCGGACATCCCGCAGGAGCTCAAGGAACATCTGCGGTACCCGCAGGACCTGTTCAAGGTGCAGCGCGAGCTGCTCACCCGTTACCACGTCACCAACCCCGCCCAGTTCTACAGCGGCAGTGACGCGTGGCAGGTCCCGGACGACCCGACCAACAAGGAGTCCGGCGCCGTCCCGCCGTACTACCTGAGCATAAAGATGCCGGACCAACCGGCCCAGAAGTTCTCACTGACGACGACGTTCACCCCGAAGGGACGGCCCGACCTCGGGGCGTTCATGGCGGTGGACGCCGACGCGGCCAGTAAGGACTACGGCACGATAAGGCTGTTGAGAGTCACCACCACGGTGAAGGGCCCCGGCCAGGTACAGAGCGAGCTCAACGGCAACGGAGACGTCGCCGAGTTCGTGAGAAACCTCAAGGGAACCGACTCCGACATCGAGTACGGCAATCTGCTGACCGTGCCGCTCGAAGGGGGATTCCTCTACATCGAGCCGGTGTACACGCGCGGTGGCACGCAGAACTACCCGCTGCTGCGCAAGGTCGCCGCCTCGTACGGGTCGAAGACCGTCTTCGAGAACAGCCTCGGGGAAGCGCTCAACGCGGTCTTCGGGGTGACGGGCCCCGGCACCACCCAGCCGCCGGAGACCACCCAGCCGCCGGAGACCACCCGGCCACCGGGCGAGACCACGCAGCCGCCGGCCACCGGTGACGCGGCGCTGAAGAAGGCGATCGCGGACGCGCAGAGGGCCTATGCGGAAGGCGAGGCAGCCCTGAAGAAGCAGGACTGGAGCGCCTACGGCAAGGCTCAGGCGGATCTGCAGGACGCCCTGCAGCGTGCGGCGGCCGCCCAGCCCAAGTCGGGCAGTGCGAACGGCGCCGATGGAGCGAACAGCGCGAGCAATGCGGACCATTCGGGCAAGACGCCCAAAGCCGGTAATGGTGGCTGAGTAACTCGGTAAAGGCTCACCCTCGCGCCGTGGTACGGTTTGATCACAACGGCGCGGGGTGGAGCAGCTCGGTAGCTCGCTGGGCTCATAACCCAGAGGTCGCAGGTTCAAATCCTGTCCCCGCTACTGAAAGACGAAGGCCCGGATCCTTTCGAGGATCCGGGCCTTCGTCGTGTCGTGGCGACATTCTTGTGCGGTGTGCGTGGAGGGCGGTTCGTAAGGCGCGAGTTGGGCCCGGACATGTTTGACTTATCTCTCTGTGGGCATGTCGACAAAACGCTGAAGTGACCTCACTGGCCGCGATATACCAGGTGTACGCGGGTTGTAGGTGGTGCGACGATGGTATTTATGGGGGACAGGGCAACTCTGTTGGAGACAGGGCGGTTTGTGCAGCGCCGCGCTCATCGGCTGGATAGCGTGATGAATGCGGCTTTTGGTGTAGCCGCTGCGGAGAACGACGAGACCGCTGAGAACACCGGGGCCTCCGGAAAAACTGAGACCTCTGGGATCATTGGGACGACCGAGACCGCCGAGACTGCGGGGTGTGCCGCGACCGTCGAGAGCGCAGAGAACACAGAGAGCACGGCGAGCGCCCGGGCCATCGGGAGCGCCGGGGCCATGGAGGCTGCGGAAAGCTCCGGGGTCCAGGAAGTCCCGGAGACGCGAGAGAGTCCGGAGAGCGCCGAGAGCGAGGCACGCCACCGCCGCGCCGCCGACGCCGGGGACACCACGTCGATGAGCGTCCTCGGGGCCCTGCTGCTGCGCCGCGGTGATCTGGACGGCGCCGAGCCCTATCTGCGTGCGGCCACCGCCGACGGCGACCGGGCCGCGGCCAACAATCTCGGCGTCCTCCTCCACCAGCGCGGATACGTCGACGACGCGGCCGGCTGGTGGCGTATCGCGGCCGTCGCGGGCTCCGCCGCCGCCGCACACGCCCTCGGCCGCCACTACCGGGAACGCGGCGACGAGCCCGGTGCCGAGTACTGGCTGCGGCAGTCCGCCGAGCAGGGGCACGCGCTGGGGGCGTACGCCCTCGCCGACCTGCTGGAACACCGCAGCGACGTCGGCGCCGAGCGCTGGCTGCGCGCTGCCGCCGAGCAGGGGCACCGGGAGGCCGCGTACCGCCTCGCGCGGATGCTGGACCGCAACGCCGCCGACGACTTGCACGACGCCTTCGGCCGCCCGGGGCTGGCCCCCGGTCCCGGTCCCGGTCTCGGCTCGGGGGCAGGCACGCGCGCCACCGATCGTCCGGGTACCACCGGCCGCTCCGCGGCGCGCAGGGACGACGGCCCCGTGGCAGGTCCGGCGACCGGGCGCGTGGGCGAGGCCGAGCAGTGGTACCGGCAGGCCGCCGCGCGCGGCCACCGGCGTGCCGCCCTGCACCTCGGCGCCATCCTTGAGCAGCGCGGCGAGCCCAAGGAGGCCGGCCGCTGGTACCTCATCTCCGCGAAGGCGGGCGAGGCGCGGGCCGCCTGCGCGCTCGGCTTCCTGCTCCGTGATGCGGGCGACGAGGAGAGCGCCGCCGTGTGGTGGCTGCGCGCCGCCCAGGACGGCGACGGGAACGCCGCCAATGCCCTGGGGGCCCTGCACGCGGCCCGTGGCGAGCAGCAGACCGCCGAGCGCTGGTACCGCGCCGCCATGGACGCGGGCGACGTCAACGGCGCCTACAACCTGGGGCTGCTCTGCGCGGCGCAGGACCGTACGCCGCAGGCCGAGCAGTGGTACCGCCGTGCCGCCTACGCGGGCCACCGCGAGGCCGCCAACGCGCTGGCCGTGCTCCTGCTCCAGGCGGGCGACGCGACCGGCGCCGAACCCTGGTTCTCCAAGGCCGCCGAGGCCGGCAGCGTGGACGCGGCCTTCAACCTCGGCATCCTGCACGCCGGGCGCGACGAGGACCGTGCGGCGCTGGTCTGGTACGAGCGCGCCGCGGCGGCCGGCCACACCGAGGCCGCTCTCCAGGTGGGCATGGCCCTGCTGCACCGCGGCGAGGGGCAGGAGGCCGAGCGCCATCTGCGCTGCGCGGCGGGCGGCGGCAGCGCCGAGGCGGCCTTCCGGCTGGCCGGGGTCCTGGACTCGCGGCAGCCGCCGCCCGGCCCTCCCGCGCTCGGCGAGCCGATGCCCGAGAAGACCGAGTGCGAGGAGTGGTACGAGCGGGCTGCCGAGCAGGGGCACCGCCGCGCCCAGGTGCGGGTCGGGATGCTCGCGGCGGCCCGTGGTGACGTGGACGGCGCGGCCCGCTGGTACCGCGAAGCCGCCGAGTCGGGCAGCCGCAACGGCGCTTTCAACCTCGGGCTGCTGCTCGCCCGAGAGGGCAGCGAGCGCGAGGCCGCGCTGTGGTGGAGCCGTGCCGCCCGCGACGGGCATGGCCGGGCAGCCCTGCGCCTCGCCCTGCTGGCCGCCCGCCGCGGCGAGCTCACCGAGGGGCAGCGCTGGTGCGCGCGGGCGGTCGAGCTGGGCCCGGCAGAGGTCGCCGAGCGCGCCGCCCGGCTGCGCGAAGCGCTGCACCAGGAGCTCACCGCGTAAGGCCGCGCGGTTGAGGCTGCGCGAGGCCGAGCGGCAAGGCCGGCTGCCGCGGGCCGGTGCGGCCGGTGGGGGAGCGGGCCGGGCGGGGTGAGCAGCGGGACTCGGCGCGGGGCGCTGTGGAAGTGACGGTTCCGGTACTTCCCCGCCCCGCGCCGGACCGCCTCCCCGCCCCGCGCCGGACCGCCTCCCCGCCCCGCGCCGGGCCGCCTCCCCGCCCCGCGCCGGGCCGCCTCCCCGCCCCGCGCCGGGCCGCCTCCCCGCCCCGCGCCGGGCCGCCTCCCCGCCCCGCGCCGGGCCGCCTCCCCGCCCCGCGCCGGACCGCCTCCCCGCCCCGCGCCGGACCGCCTCCCCGCCCCCGCCGGAACTGATTTGCGCTGGTCCGGAGCGGTGACGTACTGTGGGGATCACAACGACGCGGGGTGGAGCAGCTCGGTAGCTCGCTGGGCTCATAACCCAGAGGTCGCAGGTTCAAATCCTGTCCCCGCTACTGAACGCAGAAGGCCGGATCCTCCAGAGGATCCGGCCTTCTGCGTATGCCCGTGCACGCAAGTCAGAGCGAGTGGCCCACCGCCTCCGCGTACATCGCCCGGTTCACGGCCTTCGCCTCCGGCACCGGGGCGCCCTTCGAAACGCCGGCGTGCGCGTACGCCTGCTGCAGCCGGTCCGTCGTGCCCTTCCGTATCTCCCAGTCCATCCGCATCGACGGGGTCGACCGCAGGGTGGCCTCGTCGGTCTTCATCAGCTTTGCCAGTTCGGCGACGAACGCGGGGTCGGCCTTGTAGTCGCCGGCGAAGTAGGTGTTCACCGTCCGGATGTAGGCGCGGAGAAAGGCGACACCGGCGTCCGGGTCCTTGTTCAGCAGCGTCGGTCCGAAGAGCAGGCCGCCGAGCGGTTCGCCGAGCGGCTGGCCGCCCAGGAACGCGTACTTCTTGTCGCCGTCCACCTTGCGCCAGACCGGGTCGAGCAGCCAGGCGGAGTCCACGCCACCGTTCTCCAGCGCGGTCAGCACGTCCGCGGAGCCGAGCTGCTGGAAGCCGATCTTGTCGAGGCCGCCGCCGTGCTTCTTCAGCGAGGTGTCCATCGGGTAGGCGATGACCGAGCCCTTGCCGATCATCGTGCCCATCTTCCGGCCCGCCATATCGACGTGGTCGGCGCTCTCGCCATCTTTGAGGCGCACCCACAGGCCGCTCTTGGAGGAGGGGTCGGGCGAGAAGTTCCCGGCCACCCACCTGATGTCGAAACCGCCGTTGATGCCGTTCATCACGGCCGCCTCGGGAGCCGCCCACTGGGCGTCCACATCGCCCTTGGCGAGCAGCGGCAAGGCATCCGGGGTGGGCAGCACCTTCAGCTCGACGTCCAGCCCTTCCTTCGCGAACTCGCCCTTCGCCACTGCGACCTGGAGCGGAGCGACGTACTCCGCGCTCAGGGTGCCGGTGGCGACGGTGATCTTCCGCTTCTTCGCCAGGGGCCGGGCCGCCGGGGCCCCGTTGTCGCAGCGGGCCGGTTTCCGGTCGGGCGCGAGGTCGGCCGGATCGCTCCAGCTACGGGCACCGCAGCCCGCGACGGGTGTGACGGTGCGCGGCGCGGCGGTGGCGCGGTCGTCGGCGGAGTCCTTTCCGGCGCAGCCTGCCGCGCCGAGCAAGAACGCCGCGATGAGTACGACGGTGCAGGTCCAGGGGGTACGTGTACGCACAGTGCCTCCGTACGAAGAACGTGGGGTGAACTGTTCAGGACTGGCCGCGGCCGCGGTCGCGGGGGGCCCACGGAGTGAGCAGCCGCCCGGCGATCCGCACCACTTCGGAGAAGACGACACCGAGGACCGCCACGCACACGATGCCGACGAACATCACGTCGTTCTGGAACAGCGCCCGGGAGTCGAAGATCAGATGGCCCAGCCCGTCGGCCGCCGCGATCTGTTCGGAGGCGACGATGACCAGTACGGCCACCCCCGCCGCGATCCGCGCCCCGACCAGGACTGCCGGCAGTGACGCGGGCAGCAGCACATGCCGGAACATCTGCCAGGGCGAGGCGCCGAAGACCTGACCGGCGTCACGGTGGCCGACCGGGACGGCCAGCACGGCCGCCATGGTGGAGATCCAGACGAAGAAGAAGACGGTCGCGGCGACCAGAGCGATCTGCGGTCCCTCGCCGAGGCCGAACATATTGAGGAAGACCGGCAGCAGGGCCAGCTTCGGGACGACGTACAGGGCGTCGAGCAACGGCTCCAGCGCCGCCCGTACGAGGGAGAGCGAGCCCATCAGCAGCCCGAGCGCGTAACCCGCGACGGTGCCGATCGCGTAGCCGCCGAGGACCCGCTTGAGCGTGGCCCACACATCCGGCCACAGTTCACCGGCGCCCGCCCGGTCCCAGCCGTCCGCCAGGATGGTCGAGGGGGCGGGGTAGACCCGTTCGTCGATCCAGGACTGTGTCGCGGCCAGCTGCCAGAGCAGTACGAGCAGCAGCGGTACGGCGACGGCGAGCGCGATCTCCAGGGCGCGGCGCCTGCGGTGGGTGCGCACCGGATGCAGTTCCTGTGGGCCCGGCCTGCGGATCAGCACGCCGTCGTCGGGTTTCGTGGCGTGCACGGTGGTGCTCATGCCGAAACCGCCTCCCTCCGTACCTCGCCGCGCAGCAGTTCCCACAACTCGCTCTTCAGCGCGGTGAATTCGGGCGCCGACCGGACCTCGCCGGTGCGGGGCCGGCCGAACGGCGGGCGGCGCTCGGCGATGATCCGCCCCGGTCTGGCGGACATCACCAGTACCCGGTCCCCGAGCACGATCGCCTCTTCGAGGCTGTGGGTGATGAAGAGGGTGGTGGTACGGGTGGTCTGGGTGAGGTCGAGCAGCTCGTCCTGGAGGATGGTGCGCAGCTGGGCGTCGAGCGCCGCGAACGGCTCGTCCATCAGCAGCATCTCGGGTTCGACGGCGAGGGCGCGGGCGATCGCGACCCGTTGCCGCATTCCGCCGGAGAGGGCGGCCGGATATGCCCCCGCGAAGTCGGAGAGCCCCATCCGGGCCAGCCAGTCGCGCGCCCTGGCGTCGGCCTCCTTGCGCGGTACGCGTTGGATGTCGAGGCCGAACCGGACATTGGCCAGTACGGTCTTCCAGTCGTAGATCCCGTAGTCCTGGAAGATCATCGCCGCCGGGCGGGGTGATGCCGTACGGATGGACAGCTCGCCGGAGCTGGGGCGGAGCAGTCCGGCGGCGATCCTGAGCAGCGTGGACTTGCCGCAGCCGGAAGGGCCGACGAGGCAGGTGAACTCGCCCGGAGCGACGGAGAGATCGACGGGGCCGAGGGCGGGCAGGGCCTTGGCGCCGCGCCCGAAGGAGCGGGTGAGCGCGTCGGCGCGGAGCTTGGGCCGGGTGGCCGAGGCGGGCACCGGGGCTGCGGCCGGAGCCGGAGCCGGAGCAGGAACAGGAGCCGGAGCCGGGCCAGAGGTCGGGTCCGGAGCCGGAGTGGAAACAGGAGCCCGGTCAGGGGCCGGGGCTGTGGGTGGGGTCGGGTGCGGATCTCCCACGGGTCTCTCCTCGGGCGTATCGAGGTACGGATCCGCCGCAGGGCGGACGTGATCGCCGCCGACGATATGACGCCCCGTCAGATTCGGGAAGGGGGTGCGCGCGTGGTGGGCCCGGGGCGGGTGTCACCCCCCTGTGGCTGTTCATGCGGAAGGCCCCGGTGCGCGTGATGCGCGCACCGGGGCCTTCCGTGGCAGAACTCAGCTCGTTGCGGCGCAGTTCGGGCAGATGCCGCGGTAGGTCACCTCGACGTTGGAGACCGTGAATCCGAACCGTTCGTCGCTCGGCAGATCCGCCAGCGGGTCGCCGGCCGGATGCACGTCGCGGATGGTGCCGCAGCGCGCGCAGACGAGGTGGTGATGGGGGCGGTGTGCGTTCGGGTCGTAGCGCTTGGCGCGGCGGTCCGTGGAGACCTCTATGACCTCACCGAGCGTCACCATCTCGCCCAGAGTGTTGTAGACGGTGGCGCGGGAGATCTCGGGCAGCTTCGCAACGGCGCGGGCGTGGACCTCGTCCGCCGTCAGGTGCACATGGTCCCCGTCGAGGACCTCGGCCACGACGCGCCGCTGGGCGGTCATGCGCCAGCCGCGTCCGCGAAGTCGTTCCAGCAGGTCACTCATAAGCACAAGCCTAACAGTGGAGGGACCAGGTCCCGAATCGATGTGACTTTGGATGTTCACTTGACTTGGACAATGTCCATTGTAGGATCAGGTTCGGCATAGGCCAAGGGACAGGCTGTGCAGGACATGACGAATGTGCAGGAACGACGCAGGAGGCGCACGTGACGCAGGGACCGCTCACCACGGAGGCCGGCGCGCCGGTCGCCGACAACCAGAACAGCCAGACCGCTGGCGTCGGCGGTCCCGTGCTGGTGCAGGACCAGTCGCTGCTGGAGAAGCTCGCGCACTTCAACCGTGAGCGCATTCCGGAGCGCATCGTGCACGCCCGCGGCGCCGGCGCGTACGGCACGTTCACGCTGACCCGTGACGTCTCGCAGTGGACGCGGGCGAAGTTCCTCTCCGAGGTCGGCAAGCAGACCGAGACGTTCCTCCGCTTCTCGACCGTCGCGGGCAACCTCGGCTCGGCCGACGCGGTGCGTGACCCCCGCGGCTTCGCGCTGAAGTTCTACACCGAAGAGGGCAACTACGACCTCGTCGGCAACAACACCCCGGTGTTCTTCATCAAGGACGCCATCAAGTTCCCGGACTTCATCCACACCCAGAAGCGCGACCCGTACACCGGCTCGCAGGAGGCGGACAACGTCTGGGACTTCTGGGGTCTGTCGCCCGAGTCCACCCACCAGGTGACCTGGCTCTTCGGTGACCGCGGCATTCCGGCCACGCTGCGTCACATGAACGGGTACGGCTCGCACACGTACCAGTGGAGCAACGAGGCCGGCGAGGTCTTCTGGGTCAAGTACCACTTCAAGACCGACCAGGGGATCAGGAACCTCACCCAGGACGAGGCCAACAAGCTCGCCGGCGAGGACCCCGACAGTCACCAGCGCGACCTGCGCGAGGCGATCGAGCGCGGCGACTTCCCGTCCTGGACGGTGCAGGTCCAGATCATGCCGGCGGCCGAGGCGGCCACGTACCGCTTCAACCCGTTCGACCTCACCAAGGTGTGGCCGCACGCGGACTACCCGCCGATCGAGATCGGGAAGCTGGAGCTCAACCGCAACCCGGAGAACATCTTCGCCGAGGTCGAGCAGTCGATCTTCAGCCCCGCGCACTTCGTGCCGGGCATCGGCCCGTCCCCGGACAAGATGCTCCAGGGCCGCCTCTTCGCGTACGGCGACGCCCACCGCTACCGCGTCGGCATCAACGCCGACCACCTGCCGGTGAACCGCCCGCACGCCACCGAGGCGCGTACCAACAGCCGCGACGGCTACCTGTACGACGGCCGCCACAAGGGTGCGAAGAACTACGAGCCGAACAGCTTCGGCGGCCCGGCCCAGACGGACCGGCCGCTGTGGGAGCCCACCCCGGTCACGGGCGAGATCGGTACGCACGAGGCCCCGAGCCACGCCGAGGACACCGACTTCGTGCAGGCCGGAAACCTCTACCGGCTCTACTCCGAGGACGAGAAGGCCCGGCTGATCGACAACCTCGCCGGGTTCATCGCCAAGGTGTCGCGCGATGACATCGCCGAGCGTGCGATCAGCAACTTCCGCCAGGCGGACGGCGACTTCGGCAAGCGTCTGGAGGCCGCGGTCCAGGCCCTGCGCGGCTGACAAGGACGCCTGTCGTCGACGGTGGGCCGGTTCCCTCTTCGGAGGGGACCGGCCCACCGGTCGTTCACGGGGGTCAGCCGACGAGTTCCGCGCGGGGGCGGCGCTTGGCGGGCGTCCAGCAGCGCAGGATGTCACGGACCGAGACGATGCCGACCGGCCCGTGGTCGTCCAGCACGATCAGGTGGCGGAACCCGCCGTGCGTCATGGCCTCCGCGGCCTCCGCCAGGGTCCAGGTGGGCGCGGCGAAGACCACGTCGGTGGTGGTGTGGGCGGAGGCGGTCTCGACATCGGGATTCCGGCCCGAGCCGACCGCGTTGAGGATGTCGCGCTCGGTGAGAATGCCGAGCCCGCTGGTGTCCCGGTCGAGAACGACCGCGGCTCCGACGTGCCGGACCGACATCAGCCGGGCGGCCTCGCGGAGCGTATGGGCGGGTCCGATGGTGAGGATCAGCGTGCTCATGGCGTCACGGACGAGCATGAAAGGAGCCACCTCCTTCGTGAAACGACTGTGTGAGTCGGTTCACAAGTTCACAAGCGGGGGGACTCTCAGAGTTGCATCGATGCGGGAACGGGACAAGGGGGGACGGGAGTCATCCGAGGGGCGTGCGGTGGTGCGCGCCTCCTGGGGGCGTGATCCGGGTCAGTAGCGCTGGTTCAGATAGCCCAGCAGTTCGTGGTGGAGCAGCCCGTTCGAGGCCGCCGCGTTACCGCCGCCGGGACCGGACACCCCGTCCAGGCTGGTGAACTCGCCGCCCGCCTCCTGGACGATGATCGCGTTGGCCGCCATGTCCCAGAGCGAGAGCTCCGGCTCCGCGCAGATGTCGACCGATCCCTCGGCGACCATCATGTACGGCCAGAAATCCCCGTACCCACGAGTGCGCCAGCAGGCTCTGGTCAGATCCAGGAACCCGTCGAGCCGGCCCTGCTCCTCCCAGCCGGTCAGCGACGCGTACGCGAACGAGGCGTCCGCGATCCGCTCCACCTTCGACACCTGCAGCCGGGTCGCGGAGGTCAGGCTGCGGCCGGAGAACGCGCCCGCGCCCTTCGCCGCCCACCAGCGCCGGTTCAGCGCGGGCGCCGACACCACGCCGACCACCGGCTGGAACCCCTTTTCACCGGCCTCCATCAGCGAGATGAGCGTCGCCCAGACCGGCACGCCACGCACGTAGTTCTTGGTGCCGTCGATCGGGTCGACGACCCAGCGCCGCGGGCCGGTGCCCTCGATCCCGAACTCCTCGCCCAGGATCGCGTCGCGCGGGCGGGCCCGATGGAGGTGACCGCGGATCAGTTCCTCAGCGGCCTTGTCGGCCTCGCTCACCGGCGTCATGTCCGGCTTGGTCTCGACCTTGAGGTCCAGAGCCTTGAACCGGTCCATCGTCGCCGCGTCGGCGGCGTCCGCCAGCACATGGGCGAGGCGCAGATCATCGTGGTAATCGGGCATGCCGTCACAGTATCGATCGCAGGTGAACAGAGCTACCGGACCTCGGGCTGCGCGGACCATTGACAGTCCACGGGAGCGCGTCAACTCTGGAACGCGGAGCCCTTGGCGCGGGAGGCGACGATGCCCACGGCGCGAGACGCATTGCTGGACGCCGCCCTCACGGCGTTGGCCACCCTGCCCTGGCCGGCGGTGCGCATGGTCGATGTCGCGGCCATCGCAGGGGTCTCCCGGCAGACCCTCTACAACGAGTTCGGCAGCAAGGACGGTCTGGCCCGCGCCCTCGTCCGGAGCGCGGCCGACGGCTATCTGACCGGTGTCGAACGGGCGCTGGGGTCGCCAGGTGGTACGGGGGACAGGCTGGCCGCCACCGCCGCCTGGACCGTCCGCGCCGTCCGCACGAACGCCCTCGTCAGGGGATTGCTCACGGGCTGCTGGAGCGACCGATTACCCCGTCCCGTACGCCCGGCCATGCCGACCGCCTCGCGCGTGCCCGCTCAGCGGCGCGCCGACTCCGGGACGCCGACGCCCGCCGAACTGCTCGGCGAGGTCCAAGGGCGCGCGGTGGCCGCCCTCGACGAGGGACGGCCCCCGCCCGACATCGAGGCACTGGCCGCGACCTGCGGGATCGCGCTCCGGCTGGCACTCAGCTACGCGCTGGTGCCGGCCCTCCCGGGGACGGACGCCGGGACAGGGCCGGAGGGGGACCCGGCGCCGCTGGTGCGCGAGCTGGTGGAACGGCTGCTCGCCGGGTGAACGCCGGCCGGGTCCGGGGCCGTCGGGCCCAGGGCCCGATCACGGGGTCAGTGGGACGAGCCCGAGAGCTGCAGGCCGATCACACCGATGATCACCAGGGAGATCGAGACCAGCTTGAGGGTGGAGACCACGTCGTCGAGGAAGACCATGCCGTAGATCGCGGTCCCCGCCGCGCCGATGCCCGTCCACACGGCGTAGGCGGGCCCCACGTCGAGCTTCTTCAGCGACAGCGTCAGCAGACCGAAGCTGCCGAGGGCGAAGACGCAGAACGCGATGGTCGGCCAGAGCCGGGTGAACCCGTGCGAGAGCTTCAGGCAGACGGCGAAGCCGGTCTCCAGCAGCCCCGCGACCACGACCAGCAGCCACGCCATCGTCAGTGCCCTCCCACGTCGGTGACCGCCTTGCCTCGCTGGGTGTGATTATGCACTTACCGGTGGCGGCGGACGGCAAACGTGCCCGGGTCAGTCGCCTTCGCGTCGTTCCCGGGTGGAGAGCAGCCGCCGCAGCGAGTCCAGCCGCGCCGGATCGGCGTGGCCGTCCGCGACCCAGGCGTCCAGGGCGCATTCCGGTTCCTGGCCGTCGTGGGTGCAGCCGCGCGGGCACTCCTCGGTGCCGGGCTCCAGGTCCGGGAAGGCGTGGATCACCCGGGACGGGTCGATGTGGTTGAGCCCGAAGGAGCGCACACCCGGAGTGTCGATCACCCAGCCGCGGTAGTCGGGCAGGGGGAGCGCCAGCGCCGAGGTGGTGGTGTGCCGGCCGCGGCCGGTGACCGCGTTGACGACCCCCGTCGTACGCCGCCGGTCCTTCGGCACGAGCGCGTTGACCAGCGTCGTCTTTCCGACGCCGGAGTGCCCGACGAAGGCGGTGACCCGGTCGTGCAACTGCTCGCGGACCCGCTCCGCCGCGTCGCCGTTCTCCAGCTCCTCGCGGCTGGTGACGATGAACGGGACGCCCAGCGGGGTGTACGCCTCCAGCAGCTTGTCCGGGGAGGCGAGGTCGGACTTGGTGAGCACGAGGAGCGGGGAGAGTCCGCCGTCGTACGCGGCGACCAGACAGCGGTCGATCATCCGCGGGCGGGGTTCCGGATCGGCCAGCGCGGTGACGATCGCCAGCTGGTCGGCGTTGGCTACGACCACCCGTTCGAACGGATCGTCGTCGTCCGCGGTCCGGCGCAGCACCGAGCGGCGCTCACCGATGCGGACGATGCGGGCGAGGGTGTCCTTGGCGCCGGACAGATCGCCGACGAGGGAGACGGTGTCGCCCACCACGGCGGCCTTCCGGCCCAGCTCGCGGGCCTTCATCGCCATGACCGTACGACCGTCGACGAGGCAGGTGAGGCGGCCGCGGTCGACGGTGAGGACCATGCCTTCCTCGGCGTCCTCGTGCTTCGGGCGGGTGTGCGTACGAGGACGGTTGCCCTTCGGGTTGGGGCGGGTCCGGATGTCGTCCTCGTCGGGGTTCTTGCCGTAGCGGCGCATCTCTCAGGCCCCGAGCATTCCGGTCCACATCTGCGGGAAGTCCGGCAGGGTCTTGGCGGTTGTCGCCACGTTCTCGATCTCCACTCCGGGGACGGCAAGGCCGATGATCGACCCCGCGGTGGCCATCCGGTGGTCGTCGTACGTATGGAAGGTACCGCCGTGCAGCGGTCGCGGGCGGATGCGGAGCCCGTCGGCGGTCTCGGTGACGTCGCCGCCGAGCTCGTTGATCTCCTTGGTGAGCGCGGCGAGCCGGTCCGTCTCGTGCAGCCGCAGGTGTGCGACGCCGCTCAGGGTGGACGGGCCGTCGGCGAGGGCGGCGACGGCCGCGATGCCCGGGGTGAGCTCGCCGACCTCGCCGAGGTCGACGTCGATGCCGTGGATCCGGCCCGAACCGGTGAAGGTGAGCCCGTGCTCGGTCAGCTCGCAGCTGCCGCCCATCGCGGTGAAGATCTCCCGCAGCGCGTCGCCCGGCTGGGTGGTGCGCTCGGGCCAGTCGGGAATGGTGACCCGGCCGCCGGTGACCAGCGCCGCCGCGAGGAACGGCTGGGCGTTGGAGAGATCGGGCTCGACGGTCAGATCACGGCCGAGCAGAGCGGAGTGGGAGACCCGCCAGACGTTCGGCTCGCCACCCGTCTCCGGCTCGTCGACCTGGGCACCGACGGCCCGCAGCATGTCGACGGTCATCCGGATGTGCGGCATGGAAGGGAGCCTGGCGCCGGTGTGGCGCACCTCCACGCCCTGGTTGTAGCGCGGCGCCGACAGGAGCAGCGCCGAGACGAACTGGGAGGACGAGGAGGCGTCGATCGCCACCGCTCCGCCGTCCAGCGCACCGCCGCCGTGCACGGTCATCGGGAGCGAGCCGCGTCCGTCGTCGTCGATCCGGGCGCCGAGCACCCGCAGGGCGTCGATCACGCCGTTCAGCGGGCGCTCGTACGAACGGGGGTCGCCGTCGAAGCGGACCGGGCCGTCGGCGAGGGCCGCGACCGGCGGCAGGAAGCGCATGACCGTCCCGGCGTTGCCGACGTCGATCGTGGTGGGGCCGTGCAGCCCGGCCGGGATGATCCGCCAGGCCTCGCCGGAGCGGTCCGGGCCGCCCGCGACGGAGGAGCTGGACGACACCGTCTCCTCGATGCCGACGCCCATGGCGCGCAGCGCCTCGGCCATCAGCAGGGTGTCGCGGGAGCGCAGCGGGCGGCGCAGCCAGCCGGGCTCGGCGGCGAGAGCGGCGAGGACGAGCGCGCGATTGGTGACCGATTTCGATCCGGGCACGGTGACGGTCGCGTCGACGGCTCCACTCGCATATGGGGCGGGCCAGAGGGCGGGGTGCACGGCACTTTCGGTCATGGACCTCACTTTAGTGGTTCATCGCAAACCCGAATCTCGATCAAACAAGACGAAACCGGTATGCAACGCCGGCGTGGTAGGCGTCGCCGGCCGACTGCGGCCCTCACATGTCCAGCAGCCAGCGCCCGCCGCCGATCAGCGAGCACAGCGACACCGCGTGGAAGAGGAACAGCCAGAGCGCGGCCGGCACGTCCGTCAGCCGCGACAGCTGGTCCGCGTCCGAGTCCGGCGCGCCGCCGTGCCGCCGCTTCGACTGGAGTTCGAAGGCCGGGCGTACGCCGCCGAGCAGCAGGAACCACACCACGGTGTACGCGAACAGTGACTGCACGGCCGGCGAGGCCAGCCAGGACACCAGCAGGAAGGCCGATCCGGTGAAGATCACCGCCAGCGCCCCGTACACATTGCGGATCATCACCAGCATCACCGCGAGCAGCGCGGTGGCCAGCCACAGGAACAGCGTGATCCTGCCGTTGACCAGCAGCCACGCCCCGCCCAGGCCCAGCAGCGACGGGGCGGTGTAGCCCGCCGCCGCGGTCAGGATCATCCCGATGCCGGTCGGCTTGCCGCGGCTGACCGTCAGCCCGCTGGTGTCCGAGTGCAGCCGGATGCCGGACAGCTGCCGTCCGGTGCACAGCGCGATCAGCCCGTGGCCGCCCTCGTGCGCGATGGTGATCGTGTTGCGGGTCAGCCGCCATATGAAATTCGGCACGACGGCGATCAGCGCGAGCGTGCCGGTCACCACCACGAGCCACTGCTCGGGGAGGGGCTGGGTGCCGAGGACGCGGTCCCACAGATTGCCCAGATCGGTGCTGTCCATGGTGGGGGCGGCTCCTTGCGGTATCGGCGTCCTGCCGGCGTGACGGTCGTGGCAGTCTGGCACTTATGTGCGGACGGTATGCAGCGAGTCGGCGGCCCGAGGACCTGACCGGACTCTTCCGGGTCGAGAAGTGGGAACCGGCCGAGACCCTGGCGCCCGATTGGAACGTGGCGCCGACCAAGGAGGTCTACGCCGTGCTGGAACGTCCATGGAAAGACGCAGACGATCAACGTCCGGTTCGCCAGTTGCGTGCCCTGAAATGGGGGCTCGTGCCGTCCTGGGCGAAGTCCCCCGAGGGCGCCGCACGCATGATCAACGCCCGTGCGGAGACCGTCCACGAGAAGCCGTCCTTCCGCCGCCCCTTCGTCTCCCGGCGCTGCATCCTGCCCGCCGACGGCTACTACGAGTGGGTCACCGGCGCGGATGAGCGGCAGCTGGAGGAGAAGGGGAAGAAGAAGCGGCCGCGTAAGCAGCCGTACTTCGTGACACCCGCCGACGGATCGGTCTTCGCGATGGCCGGGCTGTACGAGTTCTGGCGCGACCGGACCCTGCCGGACGGCCACCCGATGGCCTGGTGGGTGACCTGCTCGGTGATCACGACCGAGGCGGAGACCACCCCGCTCGCCGTAGCTCCCGCCGAGGGCCCGGCCGCGCTCGCCGACATCCACCCCCGGATGCCGCTGATGCTGACCCCGGACCGGTGGGACGCCTGGCTCGACCCGTCGCGCACCGACGTCGAGGAACTGAAGGGGCTGCTCGCACCGCCGCCGGGCGGCCTGATGCGGGCCTACCCGGTCGCCACGGCCGTCAGCAACGTCCGCAACAACGGCCCCGAACTGCTGGAGGAGCTGGCCGCGCCGGAGACGAGCACCCTCTTCTGACAGCGCACCGGTAAGGATGGCGCGCATGAGTACCGCAGATACAGGCAGTGAGCGGGAGACCGAGACGGTCGACACCGAGGCCGGGCCGGCCAGGATCACCTGGCTGCCCGCGAAGGCGGCGAACAGCGCCACGTCCGCGAAGACGGCGAACAGCGCCACGTCCGTCAGGAACACGGGTGCCCGGCTGGTGCTGGCCGTCAGCCACGGCGCGGGCGGCGGCGTCGAGACCCGGGACCTCCGGGCCCTGGCCGCCGCGCTGCCCGCCCACGGGGTGACCGTCGCCCTGGTGGAGCAGCCGTGGCGGGTCGCCGGCAAGAAGGTCGCGCCCGCCCCGAAGACCCTGGATGCCGGGTGGCGGGGCCTGTGGCCCGCGCTGACCGCGGTGGGGCTGCCCGTCGTCGCGGGAGGGCGCAGCGCCGGGGCGCGGGTGGCCTGCCGGACGGCGACGGAGCTCGGCGCCCACGCCGTCCTCGCGCTCAGCTTCCCGCTGCACCTGCCGGGCAAGCCGGAGAAGTCCCGCAAGGACGAGCTCCTAGGGTCCGGCGTACCCACGCTCGTCGTCCAGGGCGGCAACGACCCGTTCGGGCGGCCCGCCGAATTTCCTCCGGGGGAGTACGAGCTCGCCGAGGTGCCGTACGCCGACCACGGGTTTGCCGTACCGAAGAAGTCCGGCCTGACCGAGGATCAGGCCATGGAGATCCTCACCACCGCCGTGACCGGATGGCTGTCCGCCCTCGCGTGACGTATCCCTGAGCCACCCTCCCCGGGAATGTTGAGCCAGGGGCGACTGTTGTGGGTGTCATCGGTACATCAACGTCGTATGTGGAGAGGGAGTCCGTCGCATGGGTTCGACCATCTGCCCGCGTCGCTCGAAAGCCGCTGACCTGGAGTGGACGGTCCTGCATGCGGCCAAGACCACTCCCGAGCGGGCACTGAGCGGATCGGATCGACAGCCCGCCACGAAGCAAGGTCGACTATTCTCCGATTCGAGCGGGTCCGGTTTCGGCTCCGCCACAGCGTTGGAGGAGGTGGGTCCGGTCACTGGGACCGACACAGGGACCGACGACGGCCGCGCGCAGGAGACGACCGCCGAGCGCAACGCGCGCTTCGAGCGGGACGCTCTCGGTTTCCTCGACCAGATGTACTCGGCCGCGCTGCGCATGACGCGCAACCCCGCGGACGCCGAGGACCTGGTCCAGGAGACCTATGCCAAGGCGTACGGCTCCTTCCACCAGTTCCGTGAGGGCACGAACCTCAAGGCGTGGATGTACCGCATCCTCACCAACACGTTCATCAACTCGTACCGCAAGAAGCAGCGCGAACCCCAGCGCAGCGCCGCCGAGGAGATCGAGGACTGGCAGCTGGCGCGCGCCGAGTCGCACATGTCGACCGGTCTGCGCTCCGCCGAGTCGCAGGCACTCGACCACCTGCCCGACTCGGATGTGAAGTCCGCTCTGCAGGCGATCCCCGAAGAGTTCCGCATTGCCGTGTATCTCGCCGATGTAGAGGGCTTTGCCTACAAGGAGATCGCGGACATCATGGGGACTCCCATCGGTACGGTGATGTCCCGACTGCACCGGGGCCGCCGCCAACTGCGCGGCATGCTGGAGGACTACGCCCGCGAGCGCGGGCTCGTCCCGGCCGGTGCCGGAGAGTCGGACGATCGGAAAGGCTCGGGCTCATGAGCTGCGGAGAGCCGCACGAGACGGACTGCTCAGAGGTCCTCGATCATCTGTATGAGTTTCTCGACCACGAGATGCCCGACAGCGACTGCACCAAGTTCGAGGTGCACTTCGAGGAGTGCTCCCCGTGCCTGGAGAAGTACGGGCTGGAACAGGCCGTGAAGAAGCTGGTGAAGCGCTGCTGCGGCCAGGACGACGTGCCGAGCGATCTGCGTTCCAAGGTGATGGGCCGGATCGACCTGATCCGCTCGGGCCAGGCCGTGCCCGAGCAGGACGTGACGGCGTCGGAGTCCGGCCGGCCGGCCGCCGCCAAGGAGTGATGCCCGGCGGGCGCCACGCGTAGCGGCGCCCCCGTATCAACCGGCTCTCCGCCGCATCACCCGAATGTGCTAATCGGGCTCGTTGAGCGTCGGCAGGACGCACAACTCGCTAGCGTGGTGCCTCCATTGAGCAGTGGGGGAGGCGGGCGGGGCGGGTGAGAGCCACACGGGGGGCGGCGCGCGCGTACATCCTGGCGGCCGCGGTCGGTGCCCTGTTCTGTGCGCTCCCCGCGCTGCGTCCCGGCGCCGGGACGCCGTGGGTCACCGTCGGACTGCTCGCCGGCCTCTATCTGGTCTGCGAACTCCCCGGGCGCTGCCCCTTCTTCGGCAGTTCCGTGCCGATCCGTGCCGGATCGTTCTTTCCGCTGCTGCTGGCCGCCGCCTTTCTGCTGCCGCCCGCCGCGGCCGCCCTGGTCGCGATACCCGGTTCGCTGGCCGGCCGGGTGGAGACGCCGCCCGCCACCGCCCGGCGTGTCTGGCGGGCCGCGCAGCTCGCCGTCACCGTCCGGGCGGCCTCGTCCGTCCACGGTCTGCTCGGCGGGACCGTTACCCTCGGCGCCGCCGGCAGTGGCTCCGACCGGCTTCCCGACCTCCCGTACGCGCTGCTGCCCGCCTGCGCCGCCGCCCTGGTGTTCAGCCTCGTCCTGACCGCGCTGGACGGCTCGATCCTGGTCGCGGCGGAACGGCTGCCCGTCCGGCGCGCCTGGAGCGGACTGCCGGCCCGCTCGCTGGGACCGCATCTGGTGCACGGACTCGCCGGGCTGATGATGGCCGTCCTGTGGCGCGGCCCGTACGGACCGCTGTCCGCGCTCATCGTCCTGCTGCCGATGTACATCTCCTGCTGGGTCTTCGCCCAGTACCATCGCGAGCACGCCGCCCACCGCGCCACCATCAGGGCCCTGGTGCAGGCCGTCGACATCAAGGACACGTACACCCGCGGGCACAGCGAACGCGTCGGTCGGGCCTCCGTCCTCATCGCCCGCGAACTGGGCATGGACCAGGGCCGCCTGGAAGTCCTCCGGTTCGCCGGGATCCTGCACGACGTCGGCAAGCTCGGCGTCCCGACCCGGGTGCTCCGCAAGGACGGGCCGCTCACCCCGGAGGAACGGCGGGTGATCGAACTGCATCCGGAGTACGGGCACGAGATCGTCCGCGGCATCGGCTTCCTCGGCGAGGCACGAGCCGCGATCCTGCACCACCACGAACGGCTCGACGGCAGCGGCTACCCGTACGGCCTCAGCGGGCGGGAGATCCCCGAGTACGCCCGGGTCGTCGCGGTGGCGGACGCCTTCGACGCGATGACGTCGACCCGGTCCTACCGGCGGGGGCGGCCGGTGCCCGTGGCGCTGCAGGAGCTGAAGCGGTGCGCGGGCACGCAGTTCGATCCGCGGATGGTGCGGGCGCTGGTGCGGGCGCTGGACCGGCACGGCTGGTCGGCGGCGACGGCCGTGGTCACGGCGGACGAGGCGATTTCGCGGCCCCGGCGGGAGGGGGTGCCCGGCCCCGCCGCCGACGGGTCGGGCGAGGTCGCCCCGGGCCCGCGGCCGTCCGCGGACCGTCCCCGATGACCCGGGCCGCCGGCGGCCGGCGGCCGGTGCCGCCCCCCGCCGTCCTCGCCGTTCGTGGCGCCGCCGCCGTGCTGGCCACCGCCGGGCTCGGCCACACCCTCTGGGGCGGCGTCCACGAACCCGGCCACGCCCTCGCCTTCGGGGTGCTGATCACCGTCGGCGAACTGGCCCGCTGGGGCGCGCTCCCCGGCGAGCGCGAGCCCGCGCCCCTCGGGGCCGCCGGAGCACTCGCGTACGCCCTCCTCGGCCGCAGCGGCGGCGCGCCCACCACCCATGGCGTCCTCCAGGTGATCGCCGTCCTCACCGCGGCGCAGCTCGTCGCCTGCGTCCCCCAGGTGGCGCGCGGCAGCGGCCCGGCGCCCGACCGGGTGACCCGCCGCATCCTGACGGTTACCTTCGCCGCCGTGTGCTTCCAGCCGCTGTACAACTCCGGCCGCGTCCCGGACCGGTTCGGCGAAGGTCCGTACTACGTGCTCTTCATGCTCCTGCTCCTCGCCCTGACCGCCCTGTGCGACGCCGTGCTCGCCGCCCTGCTGCTGCGTTCGCGCACCGGCCATCCGTACGGGCCACTGCTCCGCGACGAGCTGCGCGCGCTCATCGGCATCGGTTCGGCGGTCTGCGCGACCGGGGTCGTGATGGCTCTCGGGGTTGCCGTCGCCGGCCTGTGGGCGCTGCCCGTGCTGTGCGTACCGCTGCTGCTGACCCAGGTCTCGTTCCGCCGGTTCGTCGCCGTGCGTACCACCTACCGACAGACGATCACCTCGCTCGCCCGGTCCACCGAGATCGCCGGGTACACCCCGCCCGGGCACGCCCGCAGGGTCGCGACGCTCTGCACCGCCGTCGGCCGTGAACTGGGGCTCTCCGGCAGCGAGCTGACCGTGCTGGAGTACGCGGCTCTGATGCACGACATCGGCCAGCTCTCCCTCGTCGACCCGGTCCCGGACGGGGCGACGGCCGCCCTGCCCACCGCCGAGCAACGCCGGATCGCGCTGCTCGGCGGGGCCGTGGTGCGGCAGACCGGGGTGGACGCGGAGGTCGCCGTGGTGGTGGAGCGGCAGGCCGACCCCTACCGGGAGCAGCCGCTGTCCGCCAGGATCGTCAGGGCCGTCAACGCATACGACGACCTCTGCGGGGAAAGTCTCATCGGGCCGCTGGGTGCGCTGGAACAACTCAGGCTCGGGACCGGTCACGACTACCAGCCCGAGGTCGTGGAATCACTGGCCCGAGTCCTGGCCCGGGGCGGTCTGACCCCCGTCCCGCCTGGGTAACCCATGGGTAATGAGCGGGCGTCCGGCCGGGCATGGTTGGATGCGAAGAAGAGCGGAAAACGAGGGTGTCCAGTCGGGACAGGCGGGAATCGTGAGGATCTTCGGGAAGGTACGGCATCGGCCCTCCGCCTCTTGGCGGCAGGCCACGGACCGCGCGTTCACGCTGATCGGCGACGGCCGGTACGAGGACGCGGGCGCGCTGCTGACACGTGCGGCGGACCTGGAGCCCTGGCTCTCCGAGTCATGGTTCAACCTTGCGCTGCTGCATAAATTCCGGCATGACTGGGAACAGGCGAGAGCCGCCGGCCTCCGGGCCGTCGCGCTGCTCGACAAGGAATCCGGCGCTCCTGACTGGTGGAACGTCGGGATCGCCGCCACCGCGTTGCAGGACTGGCCGCTGGCTCGCCGCGCCTGGCAGGCGTACGGCCTGAAGGTGCCGGGCACTGGCCAGCACACCTCGGCGGCCAACAGCGAGCCCGTCGGCATGGAGCTGGGCAGCGCCGCGGTACGGCTGTCGCCGGAGGGCGAGGCCGAGGTGGTCTGGGGGCGCAGGCTCGATCCGGCCCGGATGGAGGTGCTCTCCATCCCGCTGCCGTCGTCCGGCCGCCGCTGGGGCGAGGTCGTCCTGCACGACGGGGTGCCGCACGGCGAGCGGGTCACCGCGGCCGGGCCCTCGTACCCCGTCTTCGACGAGATCGAGCTGTGGGCGCCGTCCCCCGTACCCACCTGGGTGGTGCTGCTCGAAGCGGCCACCGAGGCGGACCGGGACGCGCTGGAGCAGCTGGCGTCCGACGCCGGATTCGCCGCCGAGGACTGGTCGTCCTCCGTGCGGCTGCTCTGCCGGGCCTGCTCGGAGAGCCGGATGGAGAGCGACGAGGGTGACGGCGATCACCTCGATCCGCACGACCACAGCGAGCCGGGGCATCCGGGCCCGCTGGGTCACCGCACCGCCGGTGAGCTGTGGGTGCCCGAGCGCGAGTGCGGGATAGCGGCACCGGCCGGGCTGGTGCGCGGACTGCTGGACGGCTGGGTCGCGGACAGCCCGGACAGCCGTGAGTGGCGGGATCTCGAAGAAGTCTGCTGACCGGTGCCCGTAGGCTGTACGGGCACCGATGGCGGTGCACGGGTGCCCGGGCCCCGGACCTTCGGATGCCCGGGTTTCAGGTTTTGAGGAAGGCGTACGGCGGACATGGCGCAGCAGGAGACGGACGAGCAGATCAGGGTCGACGACGAGGGTTTCGTCGTGGACACGGAGGACTGTGAGGCGCGCGAGGCGGCGTACCGCGAGCGCGGCACCTCCCGTCCGATCACGGTCGTGGGCAACCCGGTGCTGCACAAGGAGTGCCGGGACGTCACCGAGTTCGACGACGAGCTGGGCCGGCTGATCGACGACATGTTCGCGAGCCAGCGGACGGCGGAGGGCGTGGGCCTGGCCGCCAACCAGATCGGCGTCGACCTGAAGGTCTTCGTCTACGACTGCCCGGACGACGACGGTGTGCGGCACGTGGGCGCCGTCTGCAACCCGGTGCTGGAGGAGCTGGCCCCCGAGGACCGGATCCTGGACGACTCCAACGAGGGCTGCCTCTCCGTCCCGACGGCGTACGCCTCGCTGGCCCGCCCGGACTACGCCGTGGTCCGCGGCCAGGACGCCAAGGGCAACCCGGTCAGGATCCGGGGCAACGGCTACTTCGCCCGCTGCCTCCAGCACGAGACGGACCACCTGTACGGATACCTGTACATCGACCGGCTCTCGAAGCGCGACCGCAAGGACGCGCTGCGGCAGATGTCGGAGAACACGCCGCGCTACGAGATCGTGCCGAACGACTGAGCAGCCGGCCGCTGCCGCCGGGCGGGCCCGGTTCTTCCTCGCGAGGGAGAACCGGGCCCGCCGGTTCTTCCTCCCCGCCGGATCGTCAACCGCCGTTCGTCCGTGCGCGGTTGACGCGCGTCGACTCGTCCGACAAGCTCTCTCACCACATCTCCGTCAGGCAGGGAGCCCCCACATGCTCGGACGCACCGCACGACTCCTCCTCGGCCTTGTCATGACCATGGCTTTCGCCTTGGGTGGTGCCGTGGTCACCGCCGGCACCGCACAGGCCGACGGCTGCTACACCTGGACCCGCACTCTGTCCCCCGGCGCCACCGGCAATGACGTCGTCCAGCTCCAGATACGGGTGGCCGGCTACCCCGGCTACAACTCCGTGCTCGACGTCGACGGCTCCTACGGACCGGCCACGACCGCCGCCGTCAAGCGCTTCCAGGCCGCCTACGGCCTCACCGCCGACGGCATCGCGGGCCCCGCCACCCAGGCCAAGCTCTATGAGCTCCAGGACAACGACTGCACCCCGATCCACTTCACGTACGCCGAGCACAACCAGTGCAATGCGACCTGGGCGGGTGGTGCCGTCGCGGCGGGCACGGCGAAGGCCAACGCCCTGAGCACCATGTGGAAGCTGGAGGCGCTGCGGCACGCGCTCGGTGACCAGTCGATCCGGATCACCAGCGGCTTCCGCTCCACCTCCTGCAACAGCGCGGTCGGCGGCGCGTCCAACAGCCGCCATCTGTACGGGGACGCGGCCGACCTCGGAGCCGGACCGCACGCCCTGTGCACCCTCGCCAAGGAGGCCCGCAACCACGGCTTCAACGGGATCCTCGGCCCGGGCTACCCCGACCACGGGGACCACGTCCACGTCAACCAGGGCCCCAGCCACTTCTGGTCGGCGCCGAACTGCGGCATCTGACGCACGAGGGCCCGTACCGCACGAGGGCCCGTACCGCACGAGGGCCCGTACCGCACCAGAGCCCGTACCGCACCAGAGCCCGTACCGCACGGGAGCCCCGTACACCGGCCCGTCCGAACCGGTGTACGGGGCCCTTCCGTGCCCCGCGTCAGGCGGTCTTCGCCGTGAGCCGCGTCGCGCCCGTCGTCTGGACCGTGGCACCGTCCGACGCCCGCTCCGTCAGATGGAGCTGCGAAATCGCGTTGCGCAGGGTCACCGCGCCCGCCCCGGTGTCCAGCTGCCAGCGCTGGGTACGCGCCGTCGCCGAGCAGGCCCCGAGCGACAGCTCGGCCCCGACCTCCAGTGGCGCGCCCAGGTATTTCTTTCCGCGCACCGCGTCCAGGCACTGGCCGGTCTCGGCGGAGTGCACCGTGTAGTACCCGTCGGCGGTGGCCGTCAGTGTCCAGGAGGCCGCGGCGCCGCGGACCAGGGACACGCCCGCGTCCGCGGTGGGGGCGAGTGCCCGGTCGCCCGCGGTCAGCCGGTACGTACCGTCGGCGAGCGGGGTCCGGTCGGTGTTCGACCAGCCCGGCGCGTGACCGATCTTGCGGGCCAGCGCCTCGAAACCGGCATACGTCGCGCTCGGCTTCGGGCCGCCCCAGGTGGCCTGCGCCAGGAAGCGCAACGGCATGAACGTCTTCGCCTCGACCTCGTTCTCGGTCTCGGCCGCGGCGCTGTCCGGCCACAGGCTGATCTTGGCCCCGGTGAGGTTCGCCGCCGTCGCGGGCAGCGTCTCGCCCTCGAAACGCAGGGGCGTCCAGTCGCTCTCGTAGAGATTCCGGGTCTGCGTCGTGTAGCCGCCGCGCACCAGGTAGAGCGCGTACGCCGAGTTCATCACCGGGCGGCCCTCGGCGAGCAGCGTGGACGGCTTCTGGATGGCGCCGCCGCCCAGCCAGTGCTCCACGGTGATGTCACGGTTCAGCGGGACGACGCCGTTCCTGCCCGCCAGACCGTCGTTCCAGATCCGCAGGGACCGGCCGTCGGCGCGCACATGCGCGTCGACCTGGTTGATGAAGTCGACGAAGAGATCGTCGGGGGTCGCGCTCGCGCCGAACTTCGCGGTCGCCGCGGTCTGCAGCTGCGGATAGTTCGGGTACGAGGAGCCGATCATGTACTCGTCGGCGCCCATGTGCCAGGAGCGGGTGTCCCACACACGCAGCGCTTCGTCGACCATCGAGGTGTAGTACGTCAGCGCCTCGGGCCGGGAGATGTCGAGCCGGGGCGGGGACGCGACCCCGTTCCTGTCCTTGAGCTGGAGCTCCGGGTGGTTCTCCAGGTAGGTGTCCATGTGGCCGGGGGAGTTGATCTCCGGCACCAGCTCGATGTGGTACTTATTCGCCAGCGCGACCAGGGTGCGGACCTGGGGCTTCGTGTAGTAGCCCCAGAACGCCGACGCCGGGTCGGTGTCGCTTTTGACCTTGGCCTCGATCCACAGCTGATTGAGCTTCTGGGAGGCCATGTCCTTCATCAGCCGCTCGAACCACGGGATCGAGACGTTGATGTAGCAGGCGCACACCCCGACCCCGCGCTCCCGGTACGCCGGCACATCGGTCGCCGAACCGCGCGCGGCCCGGCCGTCGTCGTTCAGCAGTTGGAGAACGGTCCGCGAACCATAGAAGACGCCGGTGGACGTCGCGGCTGTGACAGTGACCCGGTCGCCGACATCGAGCCGGTAGCCTTCCGCGCCCAACGATCCCTTCAGGGACGGGTCCTGACGCAGCACGATGTCACCGGAACGGGCGGCTGCCCGGCCCTGCGACACCGACGCCGTTCCCCGCAGCTCACCGGCGAAACGGCGCGCATCGGCGGCCGTACGACTGTCACGTGCCCCGTCGAGCACGATCCTCGCCCGGTCGGCCAGCGTGAACTCGCCGTCACCGGCCTGCCATTGCCGCAACGAGGGCAGCACCTCCGGCGGAGGCACGGCAGCGGGTGCGGCGTCGGCCGAGGCGCTCTGCCAGGGCAGCAGCGCGGCGGCGAGCGCAGCCACCACGACCCCGATGGTCCTTCGTCTTGCCATCAGCATCATCATGCGACCGACCCTCTTGGGACGCGGTCGCCGCGGTCCATGGACAGACGTGGTGAACGATTGGACGAATGATCCGACGTCAGACCTGTTGTAGATCAGGCAACTTCGGACATCGAGCCCGGACCGCGGAAGGTCCGGCGGTACGTGTTCGGCGTGGTGCCCAACGACCGTACGAACTGGTGGCGCAGCGCGGCGGCCGTTCCGAAGCCGGTGCGCCCGGCGATCGTATCCATCGTTTCGTCGGATGTCTCCAACAGGTGCTGTGCCAGCAGAACCCGTTGGCGAAGCAGCCAGCGGTACGGGGTGGTGCCCGTCTCCTGCTGGAAGCGGCGGGCGAAGGTGCGCGGCGACATGTGCGCCTGTGCGGCCAGCTGGTCGACGGTCATCTCCTGGTCGAGGTGGCGCTCCATCCAGGCCAGCGTCTCTCCGACCGTGTCGCACGGGGTGCGGGGCAGCGGCCGCTCGATGTACTGCGCCTGACCGCCGTCGCGGTGCGGCGGGACCACCATGCGGCGGGCCAGCGTGTTGGCGACATCGGGGCCGTACTCCTGCCGGACCAGGTGCAGACAGGCATCGATCCCGGCCGCCGTGCCCGCCGAGCTGATGACCGAGCCCTCGTCCACGTACAGCACATCGGGTTCGACCACGGCCCGCGGGAAGCGACGGGCCAGCTCCGTCGTATGGCGCCAGTGGGTGGTGCAGCGGCGCCCGTCCAGCAGTCCGGCCGCGCCGAGCACGTACGCGCCGGAGCAGACGCTCATCACGCGGGCGCCCCGGTCAACGGCCCGGCGAAGGGCGTCGAGGACCTCCTCGGGGTAGTCCCGCCGGGCGAAGTCGCTGCCGGCCGGTACGGCGATGAGGTCGGCCTCCTCCAGGCGGTCGAGGCCGTACGGCGTGCTGATGGTGAATCCGGCGTGGGTCCGCAGCTTGGGCCCCTCGGCGGAGACCACGGCGAAGTCGTGCACCGGCAGGCCCACGTCGCTGCGGTCGAGGCCGAAGACCTCGCACAGCACGCCCAGTTCGAAGGGGTGCACCTCGTCGAGCAGCAGAGCGGCGACATTCTTCAGCATGGATCCAGTGTGGCAGTAATTCGATGCTCCATGACAGTCCTGCCACTGCCGGATGATGTCCGCGCGTACGAGAGTGGAGCCATGAACACAATCCTGAACCTCCTGGGCACAGCCGTACTTTTCGCCCTCGTCCTGCTCCCCGCCCTGCTCGGACTCGCCCGGGAGCGCCGCATCGACCGCCAGTTGCGGGAGGCGGAACGGGGGCGACGGGCGGAGCACCCGGAAACGCAGTCCGCACCCGTTGCGCGGCGCCCGTACGTGAGGGGCTGGGCGAGGATCTAGCCCGGTACCTCAAGCGCCGGACGGGCTCGCCCCGGCGAACCTTCTTGGGGTCATGGGTGCCCGAGGGAGGTTCGGGCGTCGCACAGCGTTACCTTCAAGCCGAGCCGTCGTTCATATGACTGTGAGTCGAACGATGGCGCGTGTCTGTGGGGGTGGGTAATGGCGAACTCGCACTGGAAACCCCATCCCGGTCTTGCTGAAGCGCTGGCGCTGGGATGCGAATTCGACCAGTGGTTGGGCGGGCGCACGCCGATCGTTTCCTATGCGCGCTCCAGCCGGGAGTCCGCCAGCGGGGGTAGGGCTGTTGGGCGCCAGCATGTAAACAATGACGGTGCGGCTGCTGCGCGTGGTTGGGCTGTGGTGTATCAGTACACCGACGACGGGATATCCGCAGCGGACCCCCATGTTGAGCGGCCTGCATACTCTCGCATGGTCAGTGACATCCGCCTGGGGCGGACCCCTGAAGGGTTCAGGATCGGTGGAGCCATAGCCGTTGAAGAGGAGCGCATGGCTCGTCTGCCGGACGATTACTTGAGCCTCTGCAGGGCGTTGGCCGCCCACCCGCCCACCGTTCTGTTCTGGGTGGACAGCAGTGAATTCGTCGACGTTCACGGTCAGGCGGAGAGCGCGGGGGCTGCGCCGCTGCTTCGTGGTCAAACCGAAGTTGAGACGATTAGGCGCCGCAAGCTCCGTTCGGTCCGGGACAATGCTCGCGAAGGCCGTGGCGGGGGAGGTGCTAGGTTCGGCTGGCTGGGGCCCGACGCCGAGACGTGGCGGCAGACAAACACCGTGCTGGATGCGCATGAGTCGCCGTACCTGCGCGGAGCGATCGAGAGGGCTCTGGCCGGTCACACATGGACGTCGATCGCTGACTGGCTGCTTGCTGAGGGCGTTCCCACTGTGCGTGGCAGTAAGTGGACGGTTCCCACCGTGCAGGCGATGGTGACCAACCCCGCTGTCTGCGGCTACCGCCTCGTGGACGGGGACCTTGTCAGGGACGGGCTCGGAGGCGAACCGGTCTTCGGGGTCTGGGAAACGGTGGCCACCCCGGAGGAATGGACGGCGCTGGTGAGCCGCTGTGACCGTTGGTACAGCCTGGATCCAGAACGTCCTTCCCGCAAGCAGGCGTATAAGTCCGGGTCGCGCGGGAACGGTCCGGGCGGGAACGTCAGGGAGCGAGCGATCAATACGGACGCGTCGCGGAAGTATTTACTTTCGGGTTTTCTGCGATGTGGGTACAAGGGCGACGAGGGTCAGAGATGTGACTTCAAAATGGGAGGACACCCTCCGCATGGCACCAACAGGCAAGCCTCGTATCGCTGTTCCCCACCGGGCTGTCGGAAGGTCGGCCGCCGGGTCGACTCGGTGGACACATACGTCGAGTCAGTTGTCTTGACGGAGCTGGAAAGAAGATTCGGCGGTACGGGGCCCGTCGACCGCCGATATCCCGGGGAGGAGCAGCTTGCGGAACTGCGCGCGAGGCATCAGCCAGGGGGCCCGATCCGCAATCTCATCCATGACATGGAGCGAGAGCGCGAGCAATTTCTTGCGCGGCTGGCAGAGGAGAATTTCCTTGCAGGATTCACCCGTGAACGCTGGATTTTGTTCGATACGAGACGGAGGAGGGGTGCTGTCTCCGCAGTCGTCAAGGAGATAGTGGTCCATCCTCTGCCCAAGGGGCGCCCCCGGAACGCACCCTTCGATCCCGCGTTCATCGAAGTGGTACTCCGGGGCGACGACTGATCCCAGCGGGCTGTCCTCCGAGATTCGCGAAGGACAGCCGACCAGATGGTGCGATCAGAAGTCCTCGTCGAAGTCGACCTTGCCCTCGACGGCCACCTGGTACGCCGACGGACGGCGCTCAAAGAAGTTCGTCAGCTCCTGGACACCCTGCAACTCCATGAACGAGAAGGGGTTCGACGATCCATAGACCGGAGCGAGACCGAGCCTACGGAGGCGATCGTCGGCCACGCACTCCAAGTACTGCCGCATGGAGTCGGTATTCATTCCAGGCAGGCCGTCACCGCAGAGGTCGCGGCCGAACTGGAGCTCAGCTGCGACCGCTTCCTCGAGCATCGCGGAGATGTCCTTCTCCAGCTCCTCGTCGAAGAGGTCGGGCTCCTCCTTGCGGACCGTGTCGACCACCTCGAATGCGAAGCTCATGTGGCAAGTTTCGTCCCGGAAGACCCAGTTCGTCCCCGTGGCGAGACCGTGCAGCAGACCCCGCGAGCGGAACCAGTAGACGTACGCGAACGCGCCGTAGAAGAACAGCCCCTCGATGCAGGCCGCGAAGCAGATCAGGTTCAGCAGGAACCGGCGGCGGTCGGCCTTCGTCTCCAGCCGCTCGATCTTCTCGACCGAATCCATCCACTTGAAGCAGAACTGCGCCTTCTCACGGATGGAGGGGATCTCCTCCACCGCGTCGAACGCGGCGGCACGATCATCCGGATTGGGCAGATAGGTGTCCAGCAGCGTCAGATAGAACTGGACGTGCACGGCCTCCTCGAAGAGCTGCCGCGAGAGATACAGCCGCGCCTCGGGGGAGTTGATGTGCTTGTACAGCGTCAGCACGAGGTTGTTGGAGACGATCGAGTCACCCGTCGCGAAGAACGCGACCAGCCGGCCGATCATGTGCTGCTCACCGGGGGACAGCTTGGCGAGGTCGGCGACGTCGGAGTGCAGGTCGACCTCCTCCACCGTCCAGGTGTTCTTGATCGCGTCGCGGTAGCGCTCGTAGAAGTCCGGGTACCGCATCGGCCGCAGGGTCAGTTCGAAGCCCGGGTCCAGCAGGTTCTTCTCGGAGTTGGTGGAGCTCATCACTGGCAGGCCTCGCAGGACTCGGGGTTTTCGAGGGAGCAGGCGATCGCGTCCGCGTCGGGCGCCGAGGCCTGCTGTACGGGAATGGGGGCGGTGGCCGCGGCCCGGCCGGAGGCGGCGCGGGCGATCCGGGTCGCCGGGCGCGAGCGCAGGTAGTACGTCGTCTTCAGCCCCTGCTTCCAGGCGTACGCGTACATCGAGGAGAGCTTGCCGATCGTCGGCGTCTCCAGGAACAGGTTCAGCGACTGGCTCTGGTCGAGGAACGGCGTACGGGCCGCCGCCATGTCGATCAGTCCGCGCTGCGGGATCTCCCACGCCGTGCGGTACAGCGCCCGCACCTCCTCCGGGATCCAGGCGAAGCCCTGCACCGAGCCGCTCGCCTCGCGCAGCGCCTCACGGGTCCGCGCGTCCCACACCCCGAGCTGTTTCAGCTCCTCCACCAGATATGCGTTGACCTGGAGGAACTCACCGCTGAGCGTCTCGCGCTTGAAGAGGTTGGAGACCTGCGGCTCGATGCACTCGTACACACCCGCGATCGAGGCGATCGTCGCCGTCGGCGCGATGGCGAGCAGCAGTGAGTTGCGCATCCCGGTCCTCGCGATCCGGGCGCGCAGCGCCTCCCAGCGCTCCGGCCAGTTCAGCTCGGTGTCGTAGTGGTCCGGGTGCAGCACCCCGCGCGCGGCCCGCGTCTCGGACCAGGCGGGCAGCGGGCCGGAACGCTCGGCGAGATCGCAGGACGCCTCGTACGCCGCGAGCATGATCCGCTCGGAGATCTTCGTGGAGAGCGCACGGGCCTCGGGGGAGTCGAACGGCAGCCGCAGCTGGAAGAAGACGTCCTGGAGACCCATCGCACCCAGACCGACCGGGCGCCACTTCGCGTTGGAGCGGCCGGCCTGCTCGGTCGGGTAGAAGTTGATGTCGACGACCCGGTCAAGGAAGGTCACGGCGGTACGGACGGTGGCGTCCAGCCGCTCCCAGTCGATGGAACCGTCGGCGACGAACGCGCCGAGGTTGACCGAACCCAGGTTGCAGACGGCGGTCTCGCCGTCATCGGTGACTTCGAGGATCTCGGTGCACAGATTCGACGAGTGGACGACGCGGCCCGGCTCGGCGGTCTGGTTCGCGGTCCGGTTGGAGGCGTCCTTGAACGTCATCCAGCCCTGGCCCGTCTGCGCCAGGGTCCGCATCATCCGGCCGTACAGCTCGCGGGCCGGCATCGACTTGCGGGCCAGCCCCTGGGCCTCGGCGGCCCGGTACGCGGCGTCGAACGCGTCGCCCCACAGGTCGACCAGCTCGGGGACGTCGGCGGGCGAGAACAGCGACCAGTCGCCGTCCGCGTCGACCCGGCGCATGAACTCGTCCGGGATCCAGTGCGCCAGGTTGAGGTTGTGCGTACGCCGCTGGTCCTCGCCCGTGTTGTCGCGCAGCTCCAGGAACTCCTCGATGTCCGCGTGCCAGGTCTCCAGGTAGACGGCGGCGGCGCCCTTGCGACGGCCGCCCTGGTTGACGGCCGCGACGGACGCGTCGAGCGTCTTCAGGAACGGCACGATGCCGTTGGAGTGCCCGTTGGTGCCACGGATCAGCGAACCGCGGGCGCGGATGCGGGAGTACGAGAGACCGATGCCGCCCGCGTGCTTCGAGAGCCGCGCCACCTGGTGGTAGCGGTCGTAGATCGAGTCGAGCTCGTCGAGCGGGGAGTCCAGCAGGTAGCAGGAGGACATCTGCGGGTGCCGGGTGCCGGAGTTGAACAGGGTCGGCGAGGACGGCAGATAGTCGAGCCGGCTCATCAGCCCGTACAGCGACGCCACTTCGTCCAGGGCGCGCTGCCCCGCTTCTGAACCGAGTGCAGCGTTCTCGGCGAGCCCGGACGCGACCCGCAGCATGAAGTGCTGGGGCGTCTCGATGACCTGGCGGGTGTGCGGGTGGCGCAGCAGATAGCGGCTGTGCAGGGTCCGCAGCCCGAAGTAGCCGAAGCGGTCGTCGGCGCCGGCGGCCAGCGAACGCTCCACCAGCGCGTCGAGGGCGGCCGCGTGCAGCGCGACGAACTCGGCGGTGCGGTCCGCGATCAGGCCCTCGCGGTGTCCGACGGCGATCGAGGCGGAGAAGGAGACGGCGCCCTGACCGGCCGCCTCGTCGGCGATGGCGAGGATCAGGAGCCGGGCGGCGAGCCGGGAGTAGGCGGGGTCCTCGGAGATCAGCCCCGCGGCGGCCTCGGTGGCCAGCGCGCGCAGTTCGGCCTCGTCCGCTCGGGCGCTGCGGCCGCGCAGTGCGGCGGCGGCGACGCGACCGGGGTCGGTGTCGGGCAGATCGACGGTGAGGCCGGTCAGGGTCCGCAGCAGCGCGGTTCCCGGTCCGTCGTGTGCGGTTGCCTCGGACTCGGCCGCTTCGGACACGGCGACTGAAGCCGGATCGGCTGGCGCGATGGTCACGTGGTGCTCTCCCTCGCTCGGCTCGGGGCCGGCGGGGAACGGGGCAGCCGGACAGAGGCGGGCCCGGGTCGGGGCAGCACTCCGCACGGCGTCCACCGGCCCAACCGCGAGGCCCGGACGTCTGGCATCCGGTTCGGTCGAGCCGGATGAACTGTCGGCAGGTCCTCGGACTTACTCGGGGGTGCGCAAAAGCGCACCGAACATACCGTTGCGGGACAGTTCCGGATTCGCACCGGATTCCCCTGCGGCGACAGCGAGCATGAGCATACATGTGGGGGCCGTCCGATGAGGCAGCCCCCACATGTTGTGTCGCGCAACATATCTCGGGACGCGCGTACGGCCCGCCGCCGAGCGCACGGACGGCCCGCCGCGCCCCGCTGGAGGGGGCTTGACGGGCCGTCGTACGGCTGTGGGAGCGGCCGTCAGTGGCCGCCGCCCGGCGCCCCTGCCGTGGCCTGCGGGAGCTCCACCTGGACGCCCTTGTCGCCCGCGTCGGCCGTGTAGTCGGCCGGCGAGGTCTCGTCGACCCCGGCGGGTGCCTTCACGGCGTTCAGGACGAAGGTGAGCACCACCGTCACCACCACGTTCAGCACGAACGCCGTGAGACCGATGTAGCCGATCTCGCCGATGCCCGGGATCTCCTTGGACGACCCGCCGAAGTGCGCCTGGGTCGGGCTGGCGACGCCGTACGCGGCCACCGTCCCGTACACCATGCCGACCGCCCAGCCCGCGAGCAGCGCCCAGCGGTGGAACCAACGGGTGAACAGGCCGCCGACCAGGGCCGGCATTGTCTGGAGGATCCAGATCCCGCCGAGCAGCTGGAAGTTGATTGCGACCGTCTTGTCCATGGTGAGGACGAAGGCGAGCGCGCCGACCTTCACCAGTAGCGACACCAGCTTGGAGACCTTGGTCTCCTGCTCCGGGGTCGCGTCCGGCTTCAGGAAGTCCTTGTAGATGTTGCGGGTGAAGAGGTTCGCCGCGGCGATCGACATGATCGCGGCGGGCACCAGCGCGCCGATGCCGATGGCGGCGAACGCGACACCCGCGAACCAGTCCGGGAACATGGTCTCGAACAACTGCGGGATGGCCAGCTGGCCGTTGTCCACCTTGATTCCGGCGGCGATCGCCATGAAGCCGAGCAGCGCCAGCAGGCCCAGCATCAGCGAGTACAGCGGCAGGATCGTGGTGTTGCGCCGGATCACATTGCGGCTGCGGCTGGAGAGCGTCGCCGTGATCGAGTGCGGATACATGAACAGCGCCAGCGCCGAGCCCAACGCCAGGGTGGCGTAACCCCATTGCCCCGCCTCGCCCGGCGCGAGCGCGCCGCGCGGCTTGCCGGTCGCCGGATTGGTCTGCGAGAACGCCTCGCCCGCCTTGGCGAAGATGTTGTCGAAGCCACCGAGCTTGATCGGGATGTAGATGATCGCCACCACGATGACCAGATAGATCAGCCCGTCCTTGACGAACGCGATCAGCGCGGGTGCCCGCAGACCGGACGAGTAGGTGTATGCGGCGAGCACCGCGAACGCGATCAGCAGCGGCAGGTCCTTGATGAACCAGTGGGTGTTCTCGCCGCCGCCGACGCCCATCACGTCCAGCACCGCCTGGATGCCGACGAGTTGGAGCGCGATGTACGGCATCGTGGCGAGGATGCCCGTGACGGCGACCGCCAGCGACAGCCCCTTCGAGCCGAAGCGGCCGCGGACGAAGTCCGAGGTGGTCACGTAGCCGTGCTTGTGCGAGACCGACCAGAGCCGCGGCAGGAAGGTGAAGATCAGCGGGTACACGAGGATCGTGTACGGCACGGCGAAGAAGCCGGCCGCGCCCGCCGCGTAGATCGCCGCGGGCACGGCGACGAAGGTGTACGCGGTGTACAGGTCGCCGCCGAGCAGGAACCAGGTGACCCAGGTGCCGAACGACCGTCCGCCCAGGCCCCATTCGTCGAGGCTGGCCTCGTTCTCGGCCTTTCGCCAGCGCGCCGCCAGGAAGCCCATGACCGTGACGGCCAGGAAGAAGAAGATGAAGACGCCGAGCGCGACGCCGTTCACGCCGTCCTTCATGCCGACGCACCCCCCTTGCGGGCGCGCTGGTCACGCTGCCACAGCTTGTACGCGATCACCGTGAGCGCGGTGGAGATCAGCACCCAGAGCATCTGGTACCAGTAGAAGAACGGAATGCCGATGAAGGTGGGGTCCACCTTCGCGTACGAACTCACCCACAGCATCGCCACGAACGGCGCGATGAGGCAGAGGGCGATGACCACCCGTACCGGTGTGACGGTCGGTGGTTTTCCTTCTGGGTCTGCTGGCATGCGGCGACTCCGTCCCCTCGCTGATCACCTGGTGTAATGCGCAGGAAATCTAGGGGAGGCTTCCGGTCACCGTCACCCCCTGTCCGCATTGCGGTCCGGCAACGGTCCCGCGGGTGGGCGCGAATGTTCGGAATATCGCCAAACGTACGAGAGTTGGTCCGGACCAGGACGTGCGAACGGCCCCCGTGGTTTCCACGGGGGCCGACGCGGCTGTGCGTACGGGGTGCGGTGGCCGGGAGCGGTCGGTCGCCGCGGCGGGTTCAGTCCGTCGGCCGCTTCAGGCGGGCCACGAACTTGTACCGGTCGCCGCGGTAGACCGAGCGCACCCACTCCACCGGCTCGCCCCGGCCGTCGAGCGAGTGCCGGGACAGCATCAGCATCGGCAGGCCCACATCCGTACCGAGCAGGCCGGCTTCGCGCGGGGTGGCGAGCGAGGTCTCGATGGTCTCCTCGGCCTCGGCCAGCCGGACGTCGTACACCTCGGCCAGCGCGGTGTAGAGAGAGGCGTACTTCACCAGTGAACGGCGCAGCGCCGGGAAGCGTTTGGCTGAGAGGTGCGTGGTCTCGATCGCCATCGGCTCCCCGCTGGCCAGTCGCAGCCGCTCGATCCGCAGCACCCGGCCGCCGGCCGAGATGTCCAGCAGCCCGGCGAGCGTGTCATCGGCCGTGACATAGCCGATGTCCAGCAACTGGGACGTCGGTTCCAGCCCTTGGGCGCGCATGTCCTCGGTGTACGAGGTGAGTTGCAGGGCCTGCGAGACCTTCGGCTTGGCCACGAAGGTGCCCTTGCCCTGGATGCGCTCCAGCCGGCCCTCGACGACCAGCTCCTGGAGCGCTTGGCGCACGGTCGTGCGCGAGGTGTCGAACTCGGCGGCCAGGGTCCGCTCCGGCGGCACGGGGGTGCCCGGCGGCATGGTGTCCGTCATGTCGAGGAGATGTCGCTTCAGCCGGTAGTACTTCGGTACGCGCGCCGTCCGCGTGGCCGCGCCCGTCCCGTTCTCCGTACTGCCCCCGTCGGCACCCATGGCCCGCCTTCCCGACTGCTGCGTTGCTGCCGTCACCGGCTCCTCCGTCTGTCGCGGCTCACATGGTGGCACGGTCCGGTCACGGCTCGTCGCCCTCCCTTAGGTGTCGGTCCTATAACGGACGCGAGTGCACTTCTTATACACCCTTGACACCCCTAAAGGTCTAGGCCAAGCTCCCGGTGCTGGTCTAAACCATTAAAGACCAGGTCCAGCCCCAGCAGTACTCGTCGAATGTCTTCGCGGTGGGCGGGGTTGCAGTATCCCTGAGGAGGGTTTGGCGTGAAGCGCAAGCTCATCGCGGCGATCGGCGTCGCGGGCATGATGATCGGCCTGGCGGCGTGCGGGTCCGACGACGGCGGTAGCGACAGCGGTAAGAAGACCGGCCCGGACAGCTACAAGGGCGAGACCCTCACCGTCTGGGCAATGGATGGCTCCACGCCTCCCGGCTGGACCAAGGACCTGACCGCGGCCTTCAAGAAGAAGACCGGCGCCACGCTGAAGTTCGAGGCCCAGAAGTGGGACGGCATTCAGCAGAAGATCACCACCGCTCTCTCCGAGTCGACCCCGCCGGACGTCATCGAGGTCGGCAACACCCAGACCCCCGCGTACGCGGCCACCGGTGGCCTCGCCGACCTCGGCGACCTCAAGAAGGAGATCGGCGGCGACTGGGTCGAGTCCCTCAACCAGTCCTCGGTCTTCGACGGCAAGCAGTACGCCGCTCCCTGGTACTTCGCCAACCGTGTCGTCATCTACAACAAGAAGGTCTGGGCCGACGCCGGCATCAAGGACACCCCGAAGACGCGTGACGAGTTCTTCAAGGACCTCGACGCCATCAAGAAGAAGGGCAAGGCCGAGCCGATCTACCTGCCCGGCCAGAACTGGTACTTCTTCGACGGCCTGACCATCGGTCAGGGCGCGGACCTGGTGAAGAAGGAAGGCGACAAGTACGTCTCCAACCTCTCCGACCCCAGGGTCACCGCGGCCATGAACCTCTACAAGAAGTACCAGTCCTACTCCAAGGCCCCCAAGGACAAGGACGAGGCCACCCCGCAGCAGGCCGAGGTCTTCGCCAAGGGCAACGTCGGTGCCTTCATCGGCATGGGCTGGGAGGCCGCCACCGCCATCACCGCCAACAAGAAGATCGAGAGCGACATCGGCTACTTCACCATCCCGGGTGAGACCGCCGACAAGCCCGAGGGCGTCTTCCTCGGCGGCTCCAACTTCGCGGTCGCCGCGGGCAGCAAGAAGCAGGAGCTCGCCAAGGAGTTCCTGAAGCTCGCCCTGTCCGACCAGTTCGAGGGCCAGCTGGCCAAGGAGAACGGCGTCATCCCGAACAAGGAGTCGCTCAACTCCAACCTGACCGGCAACGGCGCCGCCGAGGCCGCGGCCCCGGCCGCCGCCGCCGGTGGCACCACCCCGCTCATCCCCGAGTGGGCCGCTGTCGAGAACGATCCGAACCCGATCAAGAGCTACATGACCGCGGTTCTGAACGGCAAGAGCCCCGAGGACGCCGCCAAGGCGGTCGAGGCCGAGATCAACAAGCGTCTCTCGCAGAAGAGCTGATCGCACGCGCCGGGGGGCGGGGACCGACCGCCCCCCGGCGCGCCCGCGTGTCTGGAACGTACGGCCCAAGAAGAGATGGCGAGCATGTCAGTGCAGACCGAACAGGTGGACTCGGTCCGGGCAGCCGGTGTCCGCGAGGATGACGCGCCTCCCGGCGGCCCAGCCGCTTTGCGAAAGAAGCGGGGCGGAGGCTCGGCCCCGTACCTGCTCCTGTTGCCCGCACTGCTCGCCACGGCGCTGCTGCTGGGCTACCCGCTGGTCAAGAACGGCATGCTGTCGTTCCAGAACCTCAACCCGCGCCAGCTGATCCAACACCTGACCGAGTGGAACGGCGTCGACAACTACAAGGAAGTCCTCGGCAGTTCGGACTTCTGGAAGGTCGTCGAGCGTTCGGTCTTCTTCACCGCCGCCAACGTCGTCCTGATCATGCTGCTCGGGATGCTGGTCGGCCTGCTGCTCGCCCGCCTCGGCAAGAAGATGCGCCTGCTGCTCATGCTGGGCCTCGTGCTCGCCTGGGCCATGCCGGTCATCGCCGCGACCACGGTGTACCAGTGGCTGTTCGCCCAGCGCTTCGGAGTCGTCAACTACGTGCTCGACAGCCTCGGCTGGCACTCGATGGCCGACTACAACTGGACCAGCGGCCAGTTCTCCACCTTCTCGCTGGTCACTCTGGTGATCGTCTGGCAGTCCATCCCGTTCGTGGCCATCAACCTGTACGCCGCGTCCACGACGATCCCCAAGGAGCTGTACGAGGCCGCCTCGCTCGACGGCGCCGGAACCTGGAAGAGCTTCACCTCCGTGACGCTCCCGTTCCTGAAGCCGTTCCTGCTGGCCACGACATTCCTCGAAGTCATCTGGGTCTTCAAGTCCTTCGCCCAGCTCTTCGCGATCAACCGCGGCGGCCCCGACCGGCTCACCGAGACCCTGCCCGTCTACGCCTTCGTCGAAGGTGTCGGCAACCAGCACTTCGGCATGGGCGCCGCCATCTCGTTCCTGACGATCATCGTCCTGCTGGCGTTGACCGGTTACTACCTGCGCACGGTACTGAAGCAAGAGGAGGACGAGCTGTGAGGCGCTCACTGTTCGGCCGGATCTGGCCCAACGCGACGGCTGTCGTCCTCTTCATAGGCTTCGCCTTCCCCGTCTACTGGATGTTCAGCACGGCGTTCAAACCGACCGGCGACATCATCACCGACACCCCGGTGTGGTTCCCGACCGACATCACCTTCGAGCACTTCAAGAAGGCCGTCCGGGCGGACCACTTCTGGACCCTGGTCGGGAACTCGTTCACCGTCACCCTGATCTCCGTGGCCGCCTCACTGGTGATCGCGCTGGTGGCGTCCTTCGCGATGGCACGCATGCGCTTCAAGGGCCGGCGAGGCATCCTGCTGACCTTCATGGTCGCGCAGATGGCGCCCTGGGAAGTCATGGTCATCGCGGTCTACATGCTCGTCCGCGACGCGGACATGCTGAACAGCCTGGTCCCGCTGACGGCCTTCTACATGATGATGGTCCTGCCCTTCACCATCCTGACGCTGCGCGGCTATGTCGCCGCCGTGCCCAAGGAACTGGAGGAGTCGGCCATGGTCGACGGCTGCACCCGTTCCCAGGCCTTCATGAAGGTGATCCTGCCGCTGCTCGGCCCTGGCCTGATGGCGACCTCGCTCTTCGGCTTCATCACCGCCTGGAACGAATTCCCGCTCGTCCTCATCCTCAACAAGGACATCGAGTCGCAGACCCTGCCGCTCTGGCTCTCCCAGTTCCAGACCGCGTTCGGTGACGACTGGGGCGCGACGATGGCTGCCTCCTCGCTCTTCGCGATCCCGATCCTGGTCCTCTTCATCTACCTCCAGCGCAAGGCCGTCAGCGGCCTCACCGACGGCGCCGTGAAGGGATAACGCACCTCCATGACCACCCTGATATCCACCACGGACACCGTCACCCGCGACGCCCTCGCCGTCCTGCAGCCCGGATTCACCGGCACCACCGTCCCGGACTGGGTGCTGCGCCGGGTCGACGAAGGCCTCGCCTCCGTCGCGCTGTTCGGCCGCAACATCCGGACGGCCGAGCAGGTCGCCGCGCTCACCGCCCAGCTCAGGGCCGAGCGCGAGGACCTCCTCGTGGCGATCGACGAGGAGGGCGGTGACGTCACCCGCCTGGAGGTGCGTACCGGCTCCTCCTTCCCCGGCAACCTCGCGCTCGGCCACGTCGACGACCTGGAGCTGACCCGCGCGGTCGCCCAGGAGCTGGGCCGCCGGCTCGCGGAGTGCGGCGTCAACCTCAACTGGGCGCCGTCCGCGGACGTCAACTCCAACCCGGACAACCCGATCATCGGCGTACGGTCCTTCGGCGCCGACACCGCGCTCGTGGCCCGGCACACCGCCGCGTACGTCGAGGGCCTCCAGGCCGCCGGAGTCGCCGCCTGCACCAAGCACTTCCCGGGGCACGGCGACACCGCGATCGACTCGCACCACGCGATGCCGCGCATCGACGTGGACCTGGAAACGCTGCACGCCCGTGAACTGGTGCCCTTCCGGGCAGCCGTCGCCGCGGGTTCCAAGTGCGTGATGAGCGCGCACATCCTGCTGCCGGCCCTCGACCCGGACCGCCCCGCGACGGTGAGCCCGCGGATCCTCACCGGTCTGCTGCGCGAGGAGATGGGCTACGACGGCCTGATCGTCACCGACGCCGTGGAGATGCAGGCCATCGCCGGGACGTACGGCATCGAGCGCGGCTCCGTCCTCGCGATCGCCGCCGGGGCCGACGCCCTGTGCGTCGGTGGCGGACTGGAGGACGACGGCACGGTGCAGCGGCTGCGCGACGCGCTGGTCGCGGCGGTGCGCAGCGGTGAACTCGCCGAGGAGCGGCTCGCGGACGCGGCCGCACGGGTACGTGCCCTCGCGTCCTGGACGCAGCGGGCCAAAAGGGCCGGTTCGGCGCCGGTCGCGGCAACGCAGTTGGGGGCCGCGTCCGGTACCGGAAACGGCTCCGACATCGGCCTGATCGCCGCCCGCCGCGCGGTGCGGGTGACCGGCTCCGCCGAACCGCTCACCGAGCCCGCGTACGTCGCCGCGTTCACCTCAGCCTCGAACATCGCGGTCGGCGACGAGACCCCGTGGGGCGTCGCCGCGGAGCTGGGCCGGCTGGTGCCGGGCACGGAGACCGACACATACAGCGGCGAGACCCTGGAGCCCGCGGCCGCGGTGCTGCGGGCGGCGGGGGAGCGGCGCATCGTCGTGGTCGTCCGCGACGCTCACCGCCACGCCTGGATGGCCGGGACCATCGACGCCCTGGTGGCGGAGCGCCCCGACACGGTCGTGGTCGAAATGGGCGTCCCGCAGGCACCCCCCACGGGCGCCCTGCACATCGCCACCCATGGCGCGGCCCGCGTCTGCGGCCTGGCGGCAGCGGAGGTCATCGCCAGGGGCACGGAAGCCCGCGGGGCCTGAGCCCGGAGGCCCGGTAGCGGGGCGTGACGCGGAACGAGGGGCCACGTCACACCCGCTTCCTGCCCATCAAGCCCGTCACACCGGCCTCGGGCAATCCAGTCCCGTCACACCCGCCTCCGGCCAATCAAGCCCGTCGTCCGGCGATTGAGGGCAAAACTCGTCTCCCCGGTGGGGATGCCTCCCCGTGACGCGGCGGCCAAATCAAGCCCGTCCGGCGATTGAGGACAGTGCACGTTCCAGGACGCGTCACGGCACACGAGAGGGCCGGGACACCCACCACGGGTGTTCCCGGCCCTCTCGCCGCGTCCGGGACGACTACAGCCCCTGCCACAGCGGCTTCGCCGCATACGTGGCGCGGAAGTAGTCCGCCAGCCTCAGCTTCGACGCCGCGGCCTCGTCCACCACCACCGTCGCGTGCGGGTGCAGCTGCAGCGCGGACGCGGGAACGATCGAGGCCACCGGCCCCTCCACCGTCTGCGCCACGGCGTCCGCCTTGCCCTCGCCGGTGGCGAGCAGGATCGGGTGGCGGGACTCCAGGATGGTGCCGATGCCCTGGGTGATCACGTGGTGCGGCACCTGCGTGATGTCGTTGTCGAAGAAGCGCGCGTTGTCGATCCGGGTCTGCTCGGTGAGCGTCTTGATCCGGGTACGGGACGAGAGCGAGGAGCACGGCTCGTTGAAGCCGATGTGCCCGTCGGTACCGATGCCGAGGAGCTGCAGGTCCACCCCGCCGACCTCGGCGAGCGCCTTGTCGTACGCCTGGCAGGCGGCCAGGACGTCCTCGGCGGAGCCGTCGGGGCCCATGAAGGACGCCTCGGACAGGCCGAGCGGTTCGACGACCTCGCGCAGCACCACGGAGCGGTAGGACTCGGGGTGGCCCGCCGGCAGCCCGACGTACTCGTCGAGCTGGCAGATGCGGGCGCGCGAGGCGTCCACGGCGCCGGAGCGGACCTTGGCCGCCAGCGCCCGGTAGATGGGCAGCGGGGTAGAGCCGGTGGCAACGCCGAGAAGGGCGTCGGGCTTGCGGCTCAGCAGTGCGCCGATGGCCTCTGCGATGAGTTCGCCGCCTGCCTTGGCGTCCGGGACGATGACAACTTCCACGCGGGGCCTGCCGATCTGAGGAATCGAGTCAATGTGGTATAGACCAATCGTGGTCCAATCTAGCAGAACCAGGTAACACCGACACGGCAGCCTTGCCCGTCCTTGTCGCACTCCGCCGCTTTTGCCGGGGAGGGTGAGCGGCCGGGCAGGATCACGTCCGGCGAGATGCCCGAACAGCATGCGAGGGCGCGCCACATCCTCGGCCGGGGCGCGCCCGGGCTCCACGGGGAGGTCGCCGGGATCGCGCAGGGCGTCGAACCGGACGCCCGGGACGCACTGGTCGTCACGGCCGGCAGCTCCGGCATCGGCCCGGGCCCGTGGAAACACCCGCGGGCCGCGGCGCCGGGACGGGACCCTCAGCCCGTTCGGCACCGCAGCCCGGAGTAGGACCGGCCGTCGCCTGAGCGCCGGACGGTCCGCTCGGCCGGCGGTGTGCGGTGCCCCCGGCCGGGGAGAGGTACCGGCGCGGTCAGGGCAGAGAGCGCGGGTACCTCGATCCACTCTCCTGTGCGGGGAGAGTGGAGGCTCTGTCTTGAGCATTGTGGACTAGACCATTCGCCCGTGTCCATCCGTAGGAGCACCGCAATTTCCCGTGCTCATACTCCCTTGCACGTACGGCCGGGCCGCTCGGTTCGGAACCCGTACCCATCCGCGGGTACGCTCGCACACGTGCCCTCCATGAACGACCTCGTCCGCCAGCACACAGCCCTCAGCGACACCGACCTGGAGTGGCTGCACCTGCTGGTCTCGGAGTGGCAGCTGCTCTCCGACCTCTCCTTCGCCGACCTCGTGCTGTGGGTCCCCACCCGCGACGGCACCCGCTACGTCTCCGTGGCCCAGATGCGGCCCAACACCGGCCCCACCTCCTATCAGGACGACATGGTCGGCCACTTGGTGCCGCGCGGCCGCCGTCCGCTGCTGGACGCGGCGCTGGACGAGGGCCGGATCGTGCGCGAGGGCGACCCGGAGTGGCGCGAGGAGGTTCCGGTACGCGTCGAGTCGATCCCCGTACGCCGTGAGGGCCGGGTCCTCGGAGTCATCGCCCGCAACACCAACCTCCTGACCGTACGCACGCCGTCCCGGCTGGAGCTCACCTACCTCCAGTCGGCCTCCGACCTCGCCCAGATGATCGCCGCGGGGACCTTCCCGTTCCCCGGCCAACAGGTCGACATGGACGCGTCACCGCGCGTCGGCGACGGGCTGGTCAGGCTCGACGCCGAAGGGGTCGTCCAGTACGCCAGCCCCAACGGCCTCTCCGCCTACCACCGCCTGGGCCTCGCCTCCGACCTGGTCGGCCAGCACCTGGGCGGGATCACCGCCGAACTGGCCCCGTCCCGCGGCCCGGTCGACGAGGCCCTGGTCAAACTCGCCAGCGGTTACGCGCCCCGCGAGTTCGAGGTCGAGTGCGCGGGCGGGGTGATCCAGCTCCGGGCGATCCCGCTCAAGCCCAAGGGAGTCCGGATCGGCTCCCTGGTCCTCCTCCGGGACGTCACCGAACTGCGCCGCCGCGAGCGGGAGTTGATCACCAAGGATGCCACCATCCGGGAGATCCACCACCGGGTGAAGAACAACCTCCAGACCGTTGCTGCCCTGTTGCGGCTCCAGGCCCGCCGGATGGACTCGGCGCAGGGCCGCGAGGCGCTCAACGAGGCGGTACGGCGGGTCGGTTCGATCGCCATCGTCCATGAGACGCTGTCTCAGAATCTGGACGAGCGGGTGGAGTTCGACGAGATCGCCGACCGGGTCATCGCGATGGTCGCCGAGATCTCCCCGGGCAAGGTCACCTGCCGCCGTACGGGCCGCTTCGGCATACTCGACGCCGAGGTGGCCACACCGCTCGCGATGGTACTCACCGAAGTTCTGCAGAACGCCCTGGAGCACGCGTTCACCCTCGCCGAGTCCGGCACGGTGGAGGTGTCGGCGGTGCGCGGCGGTTCCTCCGCCGAGCCGCGGCTGCTGATCACCGTTCAGGACGACGGCTGCGGTCTGCCCGAGGGTTTCGACCCGCAGCGCGCCGGCAATCTGGGGCTCCAGATCGTCAGGACACTGGTGGAAGGCGAGCTGGGCGGAACCTTCGGGATGGTCCCGGCCCCCGAGCGCGGCACCCAGGTCGTTCTCGACATCCCGGTCCGCGCCGATAAGTAGCCCCGGTGGGGCCGGCCGGCCGACGCGGACACAGCAGTGAGCCCGGACCGTCGATCACGGTCCGGGCTCACTGTTCATGCATGCGTTTCGGGGGTACTGCGCGCTGCGACTCGGGGGGCGGGGTTGTGCGTACGCTCTGTACGCGCCGCCTGGCTGAGGCTCGTAGCGGTGGCGTCGGATCAGGCGCTGGCGTTACGCGCCCGGTTGCGAGCGGCACGGCGCTTCATTGCGCGGCGCTCGTCCTCACTGAGGCCACCCCAGACGCCGGAGTCCTGGCCGGACTCGAGCGCCCACTGCAGGCACTGCTCCATGACGGGGCAGCGACGGCAGACGGCCTTGGCTTCCTCGATCTGCAGCAGCGCAGGACCGGTGTTGCCGATGGGGAAGAACAGCTCGGGGTCTTCCTCACGACAAACGGCGTTGTGACGCCAGTCCATGGCTGCTACCTCTCCTTGGTATTACATCAGTTGCTTGTGAATGTGAACGCTTTCACGAATCCCCCCGCAGGTGAAGGGCCGACGCCCAGATGAACTGGTTGTGGTCCTGTGAAGTGAGGAGGGGTTCTGGCTCTCAGTGGAGGCCGTTGTTGCGGGCCGTCCCGATCGCCATGTAGAGATTCGCAAACCTCGGCGGCGGATACAACCCCTTCTGGAAAGTTTTTTTTGATTCCTCGGTGTCGACTAGGTCACAGCCGTACTTCTATGGGGTGGAGAGCAGCCCAAACGTTCGAGTTAAAGGACTTTGGTCCCTTCCACTCACACAATCACACGCAGTGCACGGCGTACGCCTGTGAACGTCACGCTGGTACGCACTCCCAGGTGGTCACCGTCCATCTGGAAGGGCAGTGGCGCCTTTGAATGCAAGGTGAAGTTCGTGAGGTCATGAAGTGAAACAGCGTGTTTGCCGCGAGGCCCCTTGTCGGGGCTTGAGGTGAGCAGCTGGGTGCCGTAGCGGGCGACCGCCGAAGTGGACAGCCGCTTCAGTCCGAGCACGTCCAGGCCGGTGTCGAAGCCGGCCTTCGGGGACGCGAACATGGGGCGATTCCCCAGGTAGGTCCAGGGGGCCGTGTTGGAGATTATCGACAGCGCGAGGCCGGTGACCGGTTCTTGTCCGGGTGTCTCCAGTGTCATCAGCCCGTGCCGCCGGTGTGGCTCCTCCAGGAATTGCCGGACCACCTGGCGCACGTACAAAGCATGCGTCGAGCGCTTGCCGCGTTCGCGCTGCTGTTCGACCCGGCCGACCACGCCCGCGTCGAATCCGAGCCCGGCGCAGAAAGTGAACCAGCGCTTGGGGACCGACTCGTCCTCCGTGCCCGGGGTGCCGGCCGCCAGTCCGAGACCGACCGTGCGTTCGGTTTGGTTGGCGAGCGCGTCCAGGATCGCGCCGGTCGCCTCCACGGCGTCGTTCGGCAGGCCCAGGGCGCGCGCGAAAACATTGGTGGAGCCGCCGGGAACCACCGCGAGGCTCGGCAGTCTGTCCAGGTCGGGGCCGTTGTGGAGCAGACCGTTGACCACCTCGTTGACCGTGCCGTCGCCGCCCAGGGCGACCACCAGGTCGATCTCTCCGGAGTCCGCGGCCAGCCGCCCCAGGTCCCGGGCATGGCCCCGGTACTCCGTGGTCACGGCCTCCAGCTTCATCTCGCTGGCCAGCGCGTGAATGAGCACGTCGCGCGTCCGCGCACTGGTGGTGGTAGCAGCTGGATTGACCACAAGGAGTGCGCGCATGACGGCCAGACTACCTACCGCGCGGTATCGCACTGAAGTCCTGCCCCATGACCTTCACGCTCGGTGACGGCCCTGGTGCGTTCCCACCCCGGCTTCGCTTTCGCGGCGCCGGGATGCCAACCTGCAAGGGTGAGTAATCAGCAGAACACGCCCTCCTCGTCGTCGCCTCTGCCGTCGGTCGGACCGGCGAAGCCGAGCAGGATCACGCTCGTGGCCGGACTCACTGCCCTGGAAGGGGCGGCGCTCGTCCTCGGCGGGATCTACATGCTGGTCATGGGACTGCTCGGCCGCCCCGAGAGCCCGCAGCAAGCGGAGATGGGCGGCCTCACACTGATCGCGCTCGGCCTGATCCCGCTGATCGCCGCGCGTGGCCTGCTGCGGCGGCGCAGCTGGAGCCGCGGCCCCGCGCTCATCACCCAGATCATCGCGCTCCCGGTGGCCTGGACGCTGCTGAGGTCCCACGGCGTACTGATCCCGGCCGGGATCGTCCTCGCCGCGGTGGTCCTGACGGCGCTCTACCAGCTGGTCAGGCCGACGACGATCGACGCACTCGGCATCCGCCGCCCGGGCACCTCCTCGGAGGCCACGTCCGGCGGCACCGCACCGGACGCCTGAGCGGGGGGTCCGGGTGAGGCGGCCCTCGGGCGCCGCAGACCGCCCGGGTGCGCGCGGGCCGCACGGGGGCTGACGCCCCCGCTCTTCCGCGCGCTCGTATCGGCCCTTCGCGCTACTCCTCGACGAGCAGCCGCTCGCGCAGCTGCGCCAGCGTACGGGCCAGCAGCCGCGAGACGTGCATCTGCGAGATGCCGACCTCCTGCGCGATCTGCGACTGGGTCATGTTGCCGAAGAAACGCAGCAGCAGGATCCGCTTCTCGCGCGGCGGCAGATCCTCCAGCAACGGCTTGAGGGACTCCCGGTACTCGACGCCCTCCAGCGCCTCGTCCTCGGAGCCCAGCGTGTCCGCGACCGCCGGGGACTCGTCGTCCGTGTCCGGCACGTCCAGCGAGAGCGTGCTGTATGCATTGGCCGATTCCAGGCCCTCCAGGACCTCTTCCTCGGAAATGCCCAGCCGCTCCGCCAGCTCGTGCACCGTCGGCGAGCGGCCGTGCTGCTGGGAGAGCTCGGCGGTCGCCGTGGTGAGCGAGAGCCGCAGCTCCTGGAGCCGGCGCGGCACCCGGACCGCCCAGCCCTTGTCGCGGAAGTGGCGCTTGATCTCGCCGACGACCGTGGGCGTCGCGTACGTGGAGAACTCGACGCCGCGGTCCGGGTCGAACCGGTCGACCGACTTGATCAGGCCGATCGTGGCGACCTGGGTCAGATCGTCCAGCGGTTCGCCGCGGTTGCGGAACCGGCGGGCCAGGTGCTCCACGAGCGGCAGATGCATCCGCACCAGCTGATTGCGCAGCTCCGCCTTCTCGGCCGACCCGTCGGGAAGCTCGCGCAGTTCGATGAACAGCGCCCGCGCCCTGCTGCGGTCGTGTGGATCGTGGTGCCCGTGCTCGCTCATCTGGCCTGCCCGCTCCGCCTGCGACTGCTCCACCGCGATCGTACGGCCCGCGGGCCCGTCAGCCCCGTCCTCCGGATGGGGCAGGGCCTGCTGCTCCGGGATGCCTGCTGCGCGCACCGCCCCTGGTCGCATCGTCTCGTCCCGCACAGGACCGTCCCCGTTCCCGCTGCTCACGCCGGCCCGGGTCCCGCGCCGCGCTGTTTGTACAGGCTGATGCTGACCGTACGGTCATCGGCCACCGAGGAGTCGACCTTTCCGGCCAGTGCGGAGAGCACCGTCCAGGCGAAGGTGTCGCGCTCCGGCGCCCGGCCGTCCGTCGTCGGCGCCGACACCGTCACCTCGAGAGAATCCTCGACGAGCCGGAAGACGCAGCTGAGGACGGAGCCCGGCACGGCCTGCTGCAGCAGGATCGCGCAGGCCTCGTCGACCGCGATGCGAAGATCCTCGATCTCGTCGAGAGTGAAGTCCAAGCGCGCTGCGAGACCGGCCGTAGCCGTACGCAGCACCGACAGGTAGGCACCCGCAGCGGGCAGCCGGACCTCTACGAAGTCCTGATTCCCGGGCTCGCCTGCGATCTGGGACACCCTCACCTCCAAGGTGGCACAAACTCTTTCGAGGATCCGGGAAGGGTGCCCCGGAGCCATGCGGTACGTCTTCGGTTCTGGCCCGGCGACGCTATCGCGATCCATGATGCCGTGTCGCCAGGCCCCAACCCATGACTGTCACTCATGGTAAGCCTATGAGTACACAGGGTGGGTAGGGGTCTGCGCTGGTCAATTACGAACAACCGGCGCCGGTTTGACGTACCCAGACCTCAGACGATCGAACCGTCCTCGAAGCACCAGCGCCAGCTCTCGCCCGGTTCGAAGCTCCGCATCACCGGATGGCCGGTCTCCTTGAAGTGCGCCGTGGCGTGCTGCAGCGGCGACGAGTCGCAGCAGCCGACATGGCCGCAGACCAGACAGAGACGCAGCTGCACCGGGTGGCTGCCCGCCGCGAGGCAGCCGAGGCAGGTCTCGCTGAGCGGGGCCGGTTCGGGTCGTGGCAGCTCGGACACGTGCGGGCATTCACTCATGATTGTCAGGTTACGACGGATGCGAGGACCGTGAAATGGACGCATTGCCGCTGGTGGCACTGATCGCTGTCAGTGCGGCTGTGGCGGGGGCCGCCCGCCGCACCCCCGTACCCGCTCCCCTGCTGCTGGTCGCGGTGGGGCTGATCGCCTCGTATCTGCCCGGGGTGCCGACGTACACCCTGAACCCGCACGTCGTGCTGCCGCTGCTGCTGCCGCCGTTGCTCTACACGGCGGCCGTCGACAGCTCGTACCTCGATCTGCGGGCCAATCTCCGGCCGGTCGCGCTGCTCTCCGTCGGTTACGTCCTGTTCGCGACCGTCGCGGTCGGGTGGCTGGCGTACCGCCTCGTGCCCGACCTGCCGCTCACCGCGGCGCTGGTGCTCGGCGCGGTCGTCGCCCCGCCGGACGCGGTCACGGCTGCCGCGATCGCCCGCCGGGTCGGGCTCCCCGGCCGCGTCACGACGATCCTGCAGGGCGAGTCCCTGGTGAACGACGCCACCGCGATCACGGCCTACAGGGTGGCGCTCGCAGCCGCCGTCGGCGAGGGCATGAGCTGGGCGGCCGGGATCGGCGAATTCCTCCTCGCGGCGGTCGGCGGCGTCGTGGTCGGCCTGGCGCTGATGGTGCCGCTGCACTGGCTCCGTACGCACCTCAAGGAAGCCTTGCTGCAGAACACGCTGTCGCTGCTCATCCCCTTCGTGGCGTACGCGGCGGCCGAGCGCGTGCACGCCTCCGGCGTGCTCGCCGTGGTCGTCGTCGCGCTCTATCTGGGCCACCGCTCCTGGCAGGTCGACTTCGCGACCCGGCTCCAGGAGGCGGCCGTCTGGAAGATGGTCGCGTTCATCCTGGAGTCCGCGGTCTTCGCGCTGATCGGACTCCAGCTGCCCTTCGTGCTGAAGGGGCTCGGTTCGCACGCGGTGGCGGACGCCCTCTGGTACGCGGTAGCCGTGTTCCTCGCCGTCGTCGTGGTCCGCTTCCTCTGGGTCTATCCGGCGACGTACCTGCCCCGGTGGCTGTCCAGGCGGATCAGGAAGCGCGAGCCGGAGACGAACTGGAAGGCGCCGCTGATCGTCGGCTGGGCCGGGATGCGCGGGGTCGTGTCGCTCGCCATCGCCTTCTCCATCCCGTTCGTCACCTCCGACGGGCACGCCTTCCCGGCCCGCAACCTGGTGCTGTTCCTGACCTTCACCACCGTCATCGGCACCCTCGTCGTCCAGGGGCTCAGCCTGCCGCTGCTGGTGCGCGTCCTGAAGCTGCCGGAGCGCGACGCGACGGCGGAGACGCTGGCCGAGGCGCAGGCGCAGAGCGAGGCGTCCACGGCCGCCGAGAATCGCCTGGAGGAGCTCCTCACCGACCGGCGCAACTCTCTGCCGGGACCGCTCACCGACCGGCTCCGCACCGTTCTGGAGCGCCGCCGCAACGCCGTGTGGGAGCGGCTGGGCGCGGCCAACCCGGTGACCGGGGAGTCTGCGGACGACACGTACCGGCGCCTGGCCAGGGAAATGATCGACGCCGAGCGCGAAGTCTTCGTACGGCTGCGGGACGAGCGGCAGATCGACGACGAGATGCTGCGCACCCTGCTCAGACGGCTCGACCTGGAGGAGGCGGCGGCCTACCGGGAGGAGTCGGGCGCGCCGTAGGGATGTGCCTTCGGCGCCTGTGCTCATAAGGGGCGCATTTTCCTGTGAGGGGGCTACTACGGCCGTCCCGTGATGACGGCCGCGACCGTGGTTCCCGTAGGGAACACGCCCTCCTCGGCCAGTGCGGTGAGCGCGTAGAGCAGCTTGGCGACATAGAGCCGCTCGACGGGCAGCCCGTGCCGCTGCTCGAAGTCGTCCGCGAAGGCGTGCAGCTGCGGGGTCGTACGGGCGTAGCCGCCGAAGTGGAAGCGCTCGTCCAGGGACCACGACCCGGCCGGTCCGCCGAACGCCTCGTGCTGCAGTTCCCGTACCGTGTCGCCGAGGAAGCCGCCGCGCAGCACCGGGATACCGAGGGCGCGCTGCCCGGGTGCGAGACCGGCGGCGAGCCCGGCGAGCGTGCCCCCGGTGCCGCAGGCCACCGCCACCACATCGGCGCAACCGCGCAGCTCGTGGCCCAGCTCCGTACAGCCCTGTGCGGCCAGGGCGTTGCTGCCACCCTCCGGGATGACGCAGCACTCCCCGAAGGCGCTCAGCAGCCCCGCCAGGACCTCTGGATCGGCCTTCGCGCGGTACGTCGCGCGGTCCACGAAACGCAGGGTCATCCCGTCGGCGGCGCATCGGGCGAGCGCGGGGTTGAGGGGGCGGTCGGCCAGTTCGTCACCGCGCACGACCCCGACGGTGGGGAACCCGAGCAGGCGGCCGGCGGCTGCGGTGGCCCGCAGATGGTTGGAGTACGCGCCGCCGAAGGTCAGCACGGTGCGCCCGGCGGTGGCCCGCAGGTTGGGGGAGAGTTTGCGCCACTTGTTGCCCGGAAGATCGGGGTGGATCAGATCGTCGCGCTTGAGCAGCAGCCGTACGCCGTGGCGCGCGAAGCGGTCGTCCTCGGCCGGTTGCAGCGGCGAGGGGAGTGCCGGCCGCAGGCGGGAGGGGTCGAGCGCTTCGGAAGGGGGCATGCCGCAATTGTCGCCGTGTGGTGGCGTGCCGTGCGAGGAGGGGCGGGTGTGGACGGGGGGTGCGCGGGTCACTTCAGGCGGTCACGGGTCCCGTTCCTCTTGGAGTCCATCGAGAAGCCGCGGGGATCGACCTTGCCGGGCTGCCACTCCTTGCGGCCGATCACCGAGCGGGAGGTCCAGCCGTGGTGGCGGCAGATCGCGGCGGCGGCCTTCTCGACGGCTTCGGGCCGGGCGGCGGTCCAGGGGTCCTCACCGTCGCCGAGATCTTCGCACTCGAAGCCGTGGAAGTGCCTGTTTCCGTCGGTATTGGCCTCGTTGCCGGACGGGAGGCGCTTCTCGGCGACGACGGCGCGCAGTACGTCGTCGTCGCCGAGCCCGGCGTGATAGACCCTGCCGTAGCCGACCAGATGGACCGTGCCGTCCTTGGTGATCATCCCGTGGCATAGCGGACCTTCATCCGCTTGTGCCGGAATGTCGGTGTCCGGGCCATTCCCGGAGGAGTTGTTCGAACGGCGTGCGCGTCGATCCGGTCAACTCCGCGAGCAATGAGGGGGGCTCAGTCCTGGGCGAGCCACAGGTCGGGGCCGAACACCTCGTAGTGGATGTCGGCCGCGGGGACGCCCTGGGCCAGCAGCTGGGTGCGTACGGCGCGCATGAAGGGCAGCGGGCCGCAGAGGTAGGCGTGGGTGCCGGGGGCGATGGGGAGTCCGCTCAGGTCGACCCGTCCGGTGCGGTCGGCCCGGTGGCCGGGCTCCGGGTCCTCGTACCAGAAGTGGGCAGTGGCGTCGGGGAGTTTGCCGGTGAGCTGGGCGTGGTCGGTGCGCATCGCGTGGTCGGCGGGGGAGCGGTCGCCGTGCACCACGGTGACCGGGGCGCGGTGTCCGGTCGCCGCGAGGTGTTCCAGCATCGAGAGCATCGGGGTGCAGCCGATGCCCGCCGAGGCGAGCAGGAGCGGGGCCTGCGAGGAGTGGAGCACGAGATCGCCGTACGGGGCGGAGACCCGCAGCCGGTCACCGGCCCCGACTTCGGTGTGCAGGTGACGGGAGACCTCGCCGTCGGGCGAGCCGTCGCCGTGCACCCGCTTGACGGTGATCGAGCGCAGCGGCGAGCCGGGGGCGCTGGAGAGGCTGTACTGGCGTATCTGGCGGGCCCCGTCGGGGAGTTCCACCTGTACGGAGACGTACTGGCCGGGGCGGAAGTCGGGGGCGGGGGCGTTGTCGGCCGGGCGGAGCTGGAAGGTGGCGACATCGGCCGTCTCCTCGATCCGGGCGGTCACCTCCCACTCGCGCCACACCTCGCCGGCGACGACGCCCTGCTGTGCGTACAGCCGCTGCTCGATCGAGATCAGGGCGCCCGCCATCAGCCAGTAGACCTCGTCCCAGGCGGCGGCGACGTCCGGGGTGACCGCGTCACCGAGCACCTCGGCGATGGCGGCGAACAGGTGGGTGTGCACGATGTCGTACTGCGCGGCGGTGACGCCGAGCGAGGCGTGCTTGTGGGCGATCCGGCCGAGCATCACGTCGGGCCGGGTGTCCGGGTGCTCGACCAGCTGGGTCGCGAACGCGGCGATGGAGCCCGCCAGGGCCTGACGCTGGGCGCCGGACGCCTGGTTGCCGCGGTTGAAGAGATCGCGCAGCAGCTCGGGGTGGGCGTCGAAGAGCTTGCGGTAGAAGAGATCGGCGATGTCTCCGATGGCCGCTCCCACGGCGGGGAGGGTGGCACGGACGGTGGCGGTCGACGACTCGGAGAGCATCGGTGACTCCTGACTCTTGAATTGGTATGTGAGATTCGTATTTTTGGGCAGCGGGAAGCGGGGTGGTGGCGCCCGTGGTGCGGGCAGGGGGTGCGGTGGTTCGGTCCCGGCTCAGTCGGCGCCCGGGCGGCCGCTGCTGATACCGATCAGCAGCGGTCCGGTGGGGGAAGCGACGAGTTCGGTGACGGTGATCGGATCGAGCGAGGCGTAGAAGGCCTCCTCCGCCCGGTGCAGGGCGCCGCGCAGCCGGCAGGCTGAGCGCAGGGGGCAGGGGGTGGTGCCCTCGCAATCGACGACGTCACCCGGCCCCTCCAGCTCGCGGACGAGTCCGCCGATCGAGGCGGACCGGCCCGCTCCGGTGAGACTGAGCCCGCCGCCGCGGCCCCGGCGTGCCTCGACGAGGCCGAGGTGCTGGAGCTTGGCGACGACCTTCGCGGCGTGGGTGTACGGCACCTGCATGGTCGCCGCCACCTCCCGGGTGGTCGGCGGGTCCTCGTTCTCCACGACGGCGAGGCGCATCAGTACGCGCAGCGCCACGTCGGTGAATCTCGTCAGCCGCATGACGGTCAGGCTAGATAAGTTGCATCAGGGATGCAAATTAACAGCGTTCGCGGGCACCGGGTGGGCATTGCTGAGCGTCGTGCCCAGCCCAAAGCCCGAATAGTCACACTCTTTTGTGTAATGGCGTGCCGACTCTCCATGCTGAAAGGCTTCTTCACGCAGGTCAGCCGATGATCGAGAGGACGTCAGATGTCCGTTGGTGAAGAGGTTCAGAACGCGCCGGTGCCGCCGCAGCAGAGTCTGGGCACGGCGGCGGCGCGGAACCTCGCGACGACCACCAAGTCCGCTCCGCAGATGCAGGAAATCACCTCACGGTGGCTGCTGAAGACGCTGCCATGGGTGCAGGTGCAGGGCGGCACGTACCGGGTGAACCGCAGGCTGAGCTACTCGGTGGGGGACGGCCGGGTGACCTTCGTGCAGACGGGTGACCGGGTCGCGGTCATCCCTGCCGAGCTCGGAGAGCTTCCCGCCCTGCGGGAGTTCGGCGACGAGGAGGTGCTCGGTGAGCTGGCCCGCCGGTGCGAGCAGCGTGACATCGCCGCCGGCCAGGTACTGGCCAACTCCGGGGACGCGGCGGACCGCGTCTTCCTGTTGGCACATGGCAAGGTCGCGAAGGTCGGCACCGGAAAGTACGGTGACGAGACAGTCCTTGGCCACCACGCCGACGGGGCCTACTTCGGCGACCAGGCCCTGATCGACGGCGACGCCGTCTGGGAGTACACGGCTCGTGCCGTCACCGCCTGCACGGTGCTGACGCTGCGCCGGGCCGATGTGCTGAACCTCGCCGAGCGCGCGGAATCGCTCCGCGCCCATCTCGCCGGGCTGCTCAGCATCCCGGAGCAGCGCACCAACAAGTACGGCGAGGCGGAGATCGACCTCTCCGCCGGCCATGTCGGCGAAGCCGTCGTCCCGCACACGTACGTCGACTACGAGGCGGCGCCACGCGAGTACGAACTGAGCGTCGCCCAGACCGTGCTGAAGGTCCACAGCAGGGTCGCCGACCTCTACAACCAGCCGATGAACCAGACCGAGCAGCAGTTGCGGCTCACGGTCGAGGCGCTGCGTGAGCGCCAGGAGCACGAGCTGATCAACAACCGGGAGTTCGGCCTGCTCAACAACTGCGACTACGGGCAGCGCCTCCAGCCGCACGACGGGGTGCCCAGCCCCGACGACATGGACGAACTGCTCTCCCGCCGCCGCGGCTCCAAGCTCTTCCTCGCCCACCCGCGGGCCATCGCCGCGTTCGGCCGCGAATGCAACAAGCGCGGTCTGGTGCCGGAGAGCGTGGACGTCGGGGGACACCACGTGCCGGCCTGGCGGGGCGTGCCGATCTTTCCGTCCAACAAGATCCCGGTCACCGACGCCCGGACCACGTCGATCATCTGCATGAGGACGGGTGAGGCGGAGCAAGGCGTCATCGGGCTCCAGCAGACCGGCATCCCCGACGAGATCGAGCCCAGCCTGTCGGTCCGCTTCATGGGCATCGACGAGCAGGCGATCATCTCCTACCTGGTGACGGCCTACTACTCCGCGGCCATCCTCGTTCCGGACGCCCTCGGCGTACTGGAAAACGTCGAGGTCAGCCGCTGGCGGTAGCCGCTCGGGGGCCCGGACGGCAGAGTCCGGGCCCCCGTCAACCTCCGTCACCGGGCAGCCGTGCCCGGGGCGGCATCGGGAGGACGTCCCAGTGAAGACCCACCACGCACTCCATTCACCGACACCCCGGGCGCCGGGCGACGACGCCCCGGCCGCCCTCGTGAGCCGGGGCAACGAGGCCCCGGCCCTTCTGGAACAGACCCGGACCCTCGTCGATCCCGAACTGCGCGCCGCCGTCGACTCCTTGCCCGGATCGATCCGCCGCGTCGCGATGTACCACTTCGGCTGGCAGCAGGCCGACGGCACCCCGTCGTCGGGACAGGCGGGTAAGGCGATCAGGCCCGCCCTCGTCCTCGCGGCCGCCCGTGCGCTGGGCGGCGACCCGCGACAGGCGGTACGGGCGGCCGTCGCCGTGGAGCTGGTCCACAATTTCACCCTGCTGCACGACGACGTCATCGACGAGGACCGGACCCGTCGGCACCGGCCCACGGCCTGGACGGTCTTCGGCATCCCGGACGCGGTCATCGCCGGTGACGCCATGCTGGCCCTCGCCCAGCGACTGCTGGCCGAGGACGCCGGCCCGGCCGCGGCCCGCGCTTCGGCGCGGCTCTCGACCTGTGTCATCGAGCTCTGCGCGGGCCAGCAGGCGGACTGCGCCTTCGAGGACCGCGATCCGGGCGAGGTCTCGCTCGACGAGTGCCTGGCCATGGCCACCGCCAAGACGGGCGCTCTGCTCGGCTGCGCCTGTGCGCTGGGAGCGCTGTACGCCGGCGCGGGGGAGCGGGCGGTCGGCTCGATGGACGGATTCGGCCGGGAGGCCGGCCTCGCCTTCCAGCTCATCGATGATCTGATCGGCATCTGGGGGGATCCCGCACAGACCGGGAAGCCGGTGGGGGCGGATCTCGTCGCCCACAAGAAGTCCCTGCCCGTGGTCGCCGCGCTGGCCTCCGGGACCCCGGCAGCGGCCGAACTTGCCGCGCTCTACCGGGGAGCCATGAACTCCCCCGGTGAGGTGAGCCGCGCCGCCGATGCCGTCGACCGGGCCGGCGGCCGGGACTGGGCACAGGTCTGCGCGGCGGACCGGATGGCACGCGCCGTCCACCACCTGTCCAGGGCGGTCCCCGGCCTGGCCCCGGCGGGCGACCTCCTGACCCTGGCGGAGTTCGTCACCCGCCGGACGCACTGAGCGCGAAGGGAGGAAGCGGCACACGCGGTGGCATCGGAGGGGGTCACTCGGAAGGGAGCGGAGAGCCGATGACGGCGAAGGGGGCGGAGAAAGGAGAACAGGGCAAGGTGCCGAGGTCACAGGGCTCGTGAGGCGAAAAGGAGGGCGGCAGCGCGACTGTCATGGGCACGGGCTACAGTCCGTGCCCATGACAGATGAGTCATGGGCAGGGTGGTACCGGGACCGACAAGGTTCCGACGCCGTCGTCCTCACCACCGACGGACAGCAACTCCGCCTCCGGATCAGGGGCATCGACTTCGAGGGCGAAAGCTTCGACGGTCTCGCCCCGGTGGCCGGCACGCCGCCGGCCGACGGCTTGTTCGCCCTGGTGGACGGCGCGTTGGGCGACTGCGTCCTGGAGTGGGACCTGCCGCTCCCGGTCCTCTGGGACGGAGCGGTCCATCAGGCCACGCTCAGCTGCCTGTTGTCGCTGCGCCGCCCCGATCCGTATCTCTACCTGGAGCTGCAGTTCGGCGGGGCCGCGTACGGATCCCACCGCGCCGAGAGCGACTTCGCGTCCGCGCTCGCCACGATCCAGCGCGTCCTCCCGCCGGGGGTGCGCCTCCAAACCTGCATCGCCTGCGCCTTCTCCGACTACTTCCCGGCCCCCGGCCGCGGCCTTTCCGGCGGTCTCGCGTGCTTCCGCGGCGCCAAGGACGCCTACCGCGGGGCGGCGGGTGAGGGCGATGTCCTGGACTTGTGGGACCGGCGGACCGGATTCGTCCAGGAGGTCTGGAGCTGCCGCGAGTACGAACCCCGCCCGGACCGGGGTGCCGGTACGGGGCATCGGGGCGCGTTCCCGCTGGAACTGGCCTGACCTTCCCGGTCCGGCCGGAGCGTTGTTCAGCCGGCTGTGCAGGCCCCGTCGGCCATGCGGCCTCAGCCGGCCGACAGGGCCCAGCGGGTCCGGCAAGCCCGAACAAGCCCAGCAGGCCCGAACAAGCCCAGCAGGCCCGACAAGCCCGACAGGCCCCGCAGGCCCGACAGGCCCCGCAGGCCCGGATCGGCATGCGCGCCGACGCCTGGCCGGTTGGCGGCCGACTGCCCGACTGCCCGACTGCCCGACTGATCGGTCTGCCGACTGCCCGGCCGGCCGACTGCCCGGCATCAGCATGCCGACAATCCTTTTGCCGTAACTCCATTGTTCTACTAGCATGCGAACAATGGAGGTTTTCATGATGCGTAAAAACCTGGGCAGAGCCGCCCTTGCTGCCCTGCCGTTCCTGCTCGCGCTCGTCGCCGATCTCGTGCTGTTCGCCGTCTTCCGGGATCGGCTGCCCGAACAACTGGCCAGCCACTTCCAGGCCAATGGCCGGGCGAACGGGCACATGGGTCAGGTGTGGTTCGTCGTGGCCGACGTCCTGCTGTTCGCCGTGACCGGTGTGCTGTGGGCCCTCACGGTGGTGCGGGGGAAGTTCTACGGGCGGGCCTACCGCTGGCTGATCGCCGGTGGGTATGCCTTCGCCGGATTCCTCGGCTGGGTGATGGCCGCCGTGCTGCTCGCCAATGTGGATGCCGGTGACGTCGTGAAGGGAGAGACGCAAGGTGCGTCGCTCCCGATGTGGCAGCTCGCCGTCGCCCTGGGCGTCGCCGTGCTCGCCGCGGGGCTGGGGCTGATCCTGGCCGCGCTCGGTCCCGTACCGGAGCAGCCGGCTGCGACCGGGCAGGCCGGCGACGGGGCGCGGATCCCGCTCGCCGACGGGGAGGTCGCCGGATGGGCGCGCAGCGCCGGGGGCTGGTGGCGGCCGCTGATCGCCCTCGTGCTCGTGGCCGGCGGGGTGGTGCTGCTGTTCGGCTCGGGCTGGGTGGCCGCGTTGCCTCCGCTGATCCTCGGTGTGCTGCTGGCCGTGTTCGCCCGGCCGTACGTCGTGGTGGACCGGCGCGGCATCACCATCTCGGGGATGCTCCCCTGGCCGCGGCTCAGGGTGCCGCTCGACCGGATCGAGACCGCGACCAGCCGCGACATCAACCCCCTTTCGGAGTACGGCGGCTGGGGCTACCGGATCCGCCCGGGACGGAGCGGTCTCATGATCCGTTCCGGTGAGGGAATCGTCGCGACGCTGGCCGACGGCCGGGTGTTCGCGGTGACCGTCGACGACTCGGCGACCGGGGCCGCGCTCCTCAACACCCTGATCGACCGGCGACAGGCGGAGCGCTGACCATGCTCTTCCGGGTCGATCCCACCTCCACCGTGCCGCTCGGTGATCAGATCGCGGCGTCCGTGCGCCGCGCCGTCGCCGAGGGGGCGGTGGTGCAGGGCGAGCGTCTGCCCGCCGCCCGCATGCTTGCCGAGTCCCTCGGGGTCAACGTCCATACGGTGCTGCGCGGTTACCAGCAGCTGCGCGAGGAGGGGCTGATCGAGCTGCGCCGGGGGCGCGGCGCGGTCGTCACCGGCGGTGCGTCCCCGCACCGGGCCCGGCTGCAGGAGCGGGTGCGCGAGGTGGTTGCGGACGCGCGCGAGCTGGGGCTGACGGAGGACGAACTGCTGGCCCTCGTCCGTGCCGCACTGGGCAGCTCGTAGGCCGGCGCGGGTCGTCCCGGACGTGGTGCGGCGGGCACCGAGCCGCCCGTCAGAGGCTCGAAATCAGAGGTGCAAGGGGCCACCCCGTCCTACGAGGTGGCCCCCGGTGCCGCGCGACGACATGGCGATCCGGCCGCTGCGCGACGACCCCCTCGCGGTCCGGCTGCTGCTGGTGTCCCGGCCGGGCGCCGACACGGCGCCGGTGTACGGGGAACTGGAGGCGGCCTACCGGGAGGCGGCCCAGCGGGCGGCCGGGTACCACCAGCGGCTGCTGCGCAACCGCAACCCGCTCGCCCGCACGCCGTGAGGGGCCGGCACCCGGCTGCGCGGCGAACGAGACGGGGCCGCCGCCCACTTGCACCGGGAGCGAGGGCCGCCGCCCACCCGCACCGAGGGTGAGGGCTGCCATCCGCTTACGCCGAGAGCGAGGACGGGTACCTGCCCGGCCGCTGCTGGGGCAGAGTCGACCCCCATGAGGCTTCTGATGCTGGGTGGTACGGAATTCGTCGGTCGCGCTGTCACCGAGGCGGCGCTCGCGCGCGGCTGGGAGGTCACGGTGTTCCACCGTGGCCACCACGCGCCCCCGCCGGGTGTGACGGAACTCCTCGGCGACCGCACCACCCGCGAAGGCCTTGCCACGCTGGCCGAAGCGGCAACCGTGGCCGTCGGTCACCGCACGGACGCGTCCGCCTGGGACCTGGTCGTCGACACCTGGAGCGGCGCCCCCAGGGCCGTACGGGACGCGGCCCGTCTGCTGGCCGGCCGGGCCGGGCGGTACACGTACGTCTCCAGCCGTTCCGTGTACGACTACCCGGCCCCGGCCGGCCTGCCCGAAGACGGCCCGCTGGTGGCCGGTGCCTCGCCCGACGAGGCCGGGGACGTCCCGTACCCCCTCGCCAAACGCGGCGGCGAACTGGCCGCGCTCGACGCCTTCGGCGACCGGGCGCTCCTCGCCCGCGCGGGACTGATCCTGGGCCCCTGGGAGAACGTCGGCAGGCTGCCCTGGTGGCTCTCGCGGATCGCCCGCGGCGGGACCGTACCGGCCCCGGGCACACCGGATCTGAAACTCCAGTACATCGACGCCCGCGACCTGGCGAACTGGCTCCTGGACGCGGCGCGTGACGGACTGTACGGGCCGTACAACCTGGTCAGCCGTACGGGGCACGCCACGATGGGGCAGCTGCTCGACGCCTGCGTACGCGTCACCGGTTCCGACGCCGCGCTCCGCTGGATCCCCGCCGAGGTGATCCTCGCGGCAGGTGTGGAGCCCTGGAGCGATCTGCCGGTCTGGCTGCCGCCGGGGGAGCTGTACGACACCCTGCACCAGGGTGACGTCAGCAAGGCGTACGCGGCCGGGCTGCGCTGCCGGCCGGTGGAGGAGACGGTCGCGGACACCTGGAATTGGCTGGCGGAACTGGGTGGCGAAGCGCCGCACCGGCCCGACCGGCCCCCGGTCGGCCTGGACCCACGGGCGGAGGGCCGACTGCTCGCGGAAACGGCCTGACGCGCGCCCACGCGCAACATCTTCGTCGGCGGTGACTACCTGGTCCGGCAGGCCGCCGCCGAGGCCGAGGGGATCCCGAACACGGGTTCCCGCGGCGGTGAATGGATGCTCGACGGTATCGCGGTGGTTCTGCTCGCCGTCGGATCGACGGCCACGCTGATGGCCCGTAGGACGCGTCGACGCGGCTAGCGTTGGCCCATGGCCGAACTGTTGCTGCACCTCACCGAAGGCCCCCTGTGGGAGGCGGCCCGTGGGATCGGGACGTACGAGATGTCCACCCGCGGCCGCACCCTGCACGAAGAGGGCTTCATCCACTGCTCGCTGCCGCACCAGCTCGACGGCGTTGCCGAGATGCTGTACGGCGCAGGGAGCCGGGCCGGGGCACCCGACCAGGACCTGGTGGTCCTCGTCATCGATCCCGCCCGGCTCCCGGCACCCGTACGGTACGAGCCCGTCGCGCCCGGCGGCGAGGAGTTCCCGCACATCTACGGACCCGTCCCGGTGGACGCGGTCGTGGAGGTGCGCCCCTGGCCGAGCGAGGAAGGCGACCACGCATGAATCCCGCACCCTCCACGGGCCCCACGAACCCGGCCGCCCCGATCGTCGCCGTCACCGGCGCCGGCGGTGCGGTCGGCGGCCGGGTGGCACAGCGCCTCGTGCGCGCCGGAGTGCCCGTGCGACTCCTGGGCCGCGACCCGGCCCGGCTGCCGGAGCTGCCCGGCGCCGTCGCCGCACCGCCCGCCCCCTACGACGACGGGGAGGCCATGCGCCGCGCCCTCGCCGGGGCGCACACCCTGTTCCTCGTCTCGGCGCACGAGAGCCCCGACCGGGTACGCCGGCACACGACGGCCGTGGACGCGGCAGTCGCCGCGGGCGTCGAGCGGATCGTGTACCTCTCCTTCCTCGGAGCGGCGCCGGATGCCACGTTCACCTTCGCCCGGGACCACTGGCACACCGAGGCGCACATCCGGGTCGCCGAGGTCCGCTACACCTTCCTGCGCGACAGCCTGTACCTCGCCGGGATCCCCGCGATGACCGGCGCCGACGGGGTGCTGCGCGGTCCCGGCGGCGACGGCCGGGTGGCGGCGGTGGCGCACGAGGACATCGCCGACGCCGCGACCGCCGTACTGCTGGCCGACACCGAGGCCGACAGCATGCGCCACGACGGGGTTGCGTACGACCTCACGGGCCCCGAGGCATTCACCCTCGCCGAAGCGGCCGAGGAGCTCGGCAGAGCCACCGGACGGACGGTCACCTACGTACCGGAGACCCGCGAGGAGGCCTACGCCTCACGGGCGCACTACGGCGCGGAGGACTGGGAGGTGGCCGGCTGGGTGACGTCGTACGAAGCCATCGCGACCGGCGAGATGTCCATGGTCTCGGACGCCGTACCGAACCTCACCGGGCATCCGGCGATGGGCCTGGCCACGTATCTGAGGGAGCATCCGGACAGCTACCGGCATCTGCTGAAGACGGACTGACCCGGCGAGGCGGCGGCGGAAGAGGAGAGGAAAGGGAGCCGGCAGCCATGCGTACGGAAACCCCGTGGGGCCCCTGGGACCCACCCCCGCTCGACGAGGCCGCCTGCCTCTTCGCCCCGCTGCGCGCCCCCTGGTGGATCGCGGGCGGATACGCGGTCGAACTCGCCGTGGGCCACACCTTCCGGGACCACGGCGACATCGACGTACTCCTGTTGCGCCGCGACCAGCTCACCGCCCAGCAGATACTGGCGGACTGGGAATGGTGGGCCGCCGATCCGCCCGGCACCCTGCGCCGCTGGCTTCCCGGCGAGGTCCTGCCGCCGTACGTCCACGATGTCTGGTGCCGCCCCGGCCCCGCCGAACCGTGGCGCATCCAGCTCATGTTCGACGACGCGGAGGGCGCCGACTGGCTGTTCCGCCGCGACCCCCGCATCCGCCTCCCGCTCGACCGGCTCGGGCGGGTCTCGACGGACGGCGTCCCGTACCTCTCCCCGGAGGTGCAACTCCTGTACAAGGCCAACTCCCCGCGCCCCAAGGACGAGCAGGACTTCGCGACGGTGCTGCCGGTCCTCACCGCGGACCAGCGTGCCTGGCTGACCGAGGCGATCACTCTCTCCCAGGGTGCCGGCCATCCATGGGCGGCGCGTCTGCGCGCCCAGCCAGCCGGCTGACCACCCGCCACAGCACCGGACTTCGCTCCGCCGGGGCTTTCCCCGGCCCGCGCCGCGCGAGGGCGGCGCACGGCCGTGGGAACGGGCTCGCCCGCAGACGACGCGGACGCGCGCCGAACGGACCGTTCGTCGTTCGTCGTTCGTCGTTCGCTGTTCTCTGCCGGGGATCTCTTCGGTGTCAGCCCTCGTCGTGCACTTTCTGCAACGTGGCGATGTCCAGCTTCTTCATGGTCATCATCGCCGCGGTGGTCCGCGCGGCCTTCTCGGCGTCCTGGTCGCCGATCAGATCGATCAGCACCTCGGGGACAACCTGCCAGGAGACGCCGTATCTGTCCTTCAGCCAGCCGCAGGGCCCCTCTTCGCCCCCGTCGGTGAGACTGCTCCAGTAGTAGTCCACCTCGTCCTGGTCCGAGCAGTGGATCTGGAACGAGATGGATTCGTTGAACGTGAACTGCGGCCCGCCGTTCAGACCGACGAACTTCTGGCCGTTGATCTCGAACTCGACCGCCATCGCCGACCCGGCAGGCCCGGGGCCCGCTTCGGTGTAGCGGCCGATCCTGCAGAGGCGGGAGTTCTTGAAGACCGAGAGGTAGTACTCCGCCGCCTCCTCGGCCTGCCCGTCGAACCACAGACATGTGGTGAAGCCCTCGGTGGTCATCGCTGTCTCCTGTCGTGAGCGCATGTCCGTCGTGTGCGCATGTCCACCCATACCGACTGATCCCGTACCGGAAACTCATCGATCGCATATGGGGGCATCGGTGGCGCCCGGCCGTTGGCCGCGGCTCAGCGGGCATCCCGGTCCGGACCGGGACCATCCGTCCTCCGGGTACGAAGAGGGGGATCAGCGACGTTCGGCTCCACACGGCCCCGGACTGGACGAGCGCCGGCAAGGTCATGGTGACGGCGGGGATCCCGCCGGGCGGCGCGACCCTTGCACCGGACAAACGGCTGGTCTCTGCCGGGTGTTGACCCTATACGCTCCCCGGAACGGGGCTGCGCAGTCCCCCAGGTTGCGGAGCCGAGGCAGAGCGGCCCATTGCAATCGGCGTGCGGGAGGTCCCCCTCATGCCGACTGACGGTTTCGGGCGGACCTGCCCCTCCCCGTCCGCGGGTTCGAATCCCGCCGGCCCGGCAGCCGACCGGCCGACCGTATCTCCCGTACATCTCGCACATCGCGCAGTTCCGCGCGCCTGCGCACCCTGGCCGCCGTCGCCGCGACGGCCGCCGCCCTGGCCGCCGCACCGGCCCTCGCACCCGCCGCCCACGCGGACGAGGGCAACCCCACGGTGCTCGCCCGGGGGCGCCGGCCGCACCGGCCGGCTCGGCAACGGCACCACCACCGACAGCCTCGGCCCGGTCTCCGTCACCAGCCTCTTCCGCGGCGACGTCGACCAGATCTCGGCGGGCGGCACCTCCTCGTCCGACTCGTTCGTGCTCGCCCGGACCGCCAAGACGGTCAAGTCCTGGGGCAACAACGCCACGTCCCAGCTCGGTGACGGTACGGTGACGCCGTCGGCCACGCCGGTGAAGGTGCTCCCGCCCGGCAGCGGCATCGCCCATGTCGCGACCGCGGAGACGGGCCGGTCCAGCTTCGCGTACTGAGCCGATCCGGTCCGTTCGATCCCCGTCCGCCCGGCGCCGGCTTCCATAGGCGCCGGGCGGACGGGAGCAGACGACCTCCTGTTCCGTTCCGGCGGTCGCGCCCTCCTCATGGACTTCGGGATCGCGACGTTCGAGGGCGTCGTGCAGGTGACGCGTACGCACGAGGTCATCGGCACGGCCCAGTACCTCGCACCCGAACTGCTGACCACACCCCCGACCGGCCTCACCCCGCCTCGGCGGCGTCCGACCTGTGGGCACTCGGGGGCACGCTGTACGAGAGGGTGGACGGCAGACGTCCCTTCAACGGGCAGAGCCGGCCTCCCTGAGCTTCCGCTGACCCACACGCACAGCGCTGCCCTCGCGCCGCCGCCGACGAAGCCTCGCCGTCGCCGCCCTGGACGTCATTGAGCGTGGTGCTGAGCCGCGCAGAGATTTCACGCCGTCGAAGTCGGTGGTGTACGCGAGGCCCTTGGCGGGGTCGAGGGCGATCCAGGAGGCGTGCGTCCGGCCGGAGGCGTTGACGGGCAGCGTGGCACTCGGTGCAGTCGGTGGCGACGCCCCGGGAGCGCTGGTGCGCGTGGACCGTGTTGAACTTCTCGCTGTCGCTCTGTGTTCAGGCGGCTTCCGCTCCCGCCGGTAAGGCGGTCAGGACGAGAGTGGCGGAGACCGCGAGGGCGGTCGCGGACGTCAGCAGGCGGGGAGATGCGCGCATGGGGCTTCTCCTGTGGGGTGGAGGAGGGTTCCTACGGGCCTTCTGGGGTGCCTGAGCAGCCAGGACCTGCCGGTACGTCAGATGCATGTACAGATCGAAGCCCTGTCACACCCAGCCCCGCTCCCGTGCCTTCACCCCGGCCTGAAATCGCGTTCCCGCGTCCAACCGCCGCATCAGCGCCGCCACCCGACGCGTCGCCGTACGCACACTCACCCCCAACTGCCGTGCGATGGCTTGGTCCTTGTACCCGGAGTGCAACAGCCGGATCAGCACCAGCTCCTCCTCGCTGGGGCCCTCCGTCGCACCCGGCTCCTCGGAGAGCAACGGCTCGGCCCGCTCCCAGTACGCCTCGAACAGCTCTATCAGTCCGTCCAGCAGGCCCGACGGATGCACCAGCACGATGGATTCCTGGCTGCCCCCCGTCAACGGCACCACCGCTATCCGCCGGTCCACTATCCGCGCCTTGAACGGAAGATGCGGCAACAGCCGTGACTGCTCCCCGAGCGCCGCCAGATTCAGAATCGTCTCCAACCGCCCGGGTGGCTCGATCGACTCCAGGCAGTACACCCCCCGGATGTCCACCCCGCGCTCCAGCCACTCCCGAGTCGTCGCCGTCTCCTGCTCATTGAAATGCGGCTGCCCCACCGCCTCCAGATACGGCGGCTTGTCCAACGTCCACAGATGCGTGGTGACGGACCGGCTCAACTCCTCGACCTTCTGCGTCATCATCTCGCGGCCCGTCAGCACCTCCACCAAGGCACCCGGATCCGACCCCAACTGCCCGGCCCGGTGAAGGCGATGCAGATCGGCGAACCTCGTCTCGACCCCGGCGAACAGCGTGTCCGCCTCCGACCGTCGCCGGTTCAGCAACGCCGACAACGCCGACCGCGGACTCACCGCTTCCCACTGGCCGCGCCCCACGCGCCGCACCAGCCCCAGTCCGGCGAGGCGGGTCAACGCCCGCCCCGTACGCGCCACTCCCGCCCCCGCGCTCTCCGCGAGATCACGCACCGCACTCTGCGGTCCCGACAGCACCGCCCGGTACACGCCCTCGTCGAACGCGCTCACACCCACTGCTTCCAGCACAGCCAGCCTCCTCAGCCACACGTGAGGGGCCGCCCCCGGACAGGCACGGGCAGTCAAAGTCACCGGCCGACCGTCCCCTCGCGGGTGGCGTGTTTGGTCACCACGCCAAAGACGCCAACAGATTATCTGGACAGCAAGTGATCGCACAGCGTTCACTTCTGCTGAACCGTCCGTCAATCACCGCACCTGAGAGGCGGTTCGCACACCTCGGCCCTCCGTCCATGCCGCAGGCGAGCACCCCCGCTCGCCTATCCGGCATGCCCGAACACCGTGAGGAACCCCGTGACATCCCAGCCGCGAAGAGCGCCCCGCATCCGACGAGCAGCCATAGGCACTCTGCTCACCACCACCCTCGCCGCTCTCAGCCTGCCCCTCGCCACCCCCGCCACCGCCGCCGGCCCCAGCACCCCCCTTGCTGCCGGCACGTACCTGATCACCCTCGCCGACCAACCCCTCGTCACCTACGACGGCAGCATCGCCGACATCCCCGCCACCAGACCCACCGCAGGCAAGAGACTCGACGTCACCGCCACCAACGCCAAGCGCTACCGCACCCATCTGGTCGACGAACAGACCCGTGTCGCCAAGAAGGTCGGCGCCACCGTCCGTCAGCACTACGCCGTCACCACCAACACCTTCAGCGCCCAGCTCAACGCCCGCCAGCTCCTCCGGCTGGCCGCCACCCACGGCGTCACCAAGATCACCCCCGACAAGCTCCACCACGCCACCGACGACAAGAGCTCCACCGACTTCCTCGGCCTCTCCGGCCGAAAGGGTCTGTGGGCCGCCCTCGGCGGTACCGCCAAGGCCGGCAAGGGCATCGTCATCGGCGACATCGACACCGGCATCTGGCCCGAGAGCGCGTCGTTCAAGGCCCCCGCGCTCACAGCCATGAAGTCCACCGGAAAACCCGCGAAGAAGCCCGGCAAGGACGATCTCTACCGGCCCTACCTGGACGGCACCACCACCACCGTCATGCACAAGGCCGACGGCACCACCTTCAAGGGCACCTGCCAGACCGGCGAGAGCTTCACCGCCGCCGACTGCAACGAGAAGATCATCAGCGCCCGTTACTTCGGCGACGGCTGGCTCCGAGCCGTCCCCGAGTCCAACCGCGGCGGCTACATCTCCCCCCCGTGACAGCCAGGGCCACGGCACCCACACCGCATCGACCGCGGCCGGCAACGCCGGAGTCCACGCCACGGTCGGCAGCGATGACCTCGGCACCATCTCCGGCGTGGCCCCCGCCGCCACCGTCGCCGTCTACAAGGCCCTCTGGCAGAGCAAGGACGGCACCAAGGACGGCGGCTTGACCAGCGACCTGGTCGCCGCCATCGACCAGGCCGTCGCCGACGGTGTGGACGTCATCAACTACTCCCTCGGCGGCATGTTCGAGAGCGAGTACGACGACCCGACCCAGACCGCACTCCGCAACGCAGCCGCCGCTGGTGTGTTCGTCGCCACCGCCGGGGGCAACGCCGGTCCCGAAGTCTCCAGCCTCGACAACACCGCCCCCTGGACCACCACGGTCGCCGCCGGAACCATCGCCTCCCACACCGGCACGGTCACCCTCGGCAACGGCCGGAGCTACACCGGGATCAGCACCACCGTGCGCAGCACCGTCGGCTCCGCGCCCCTCGTCCGTGCCACCGCGGTCAAGACCGCCGACGCCGCGGCCGACGACGCCGACTTCTGCGTCAAGGGCACCCTCGACCCCGCACGCACCGCCGGGAAGCTGGTTGTCTGCACCCGAGGCACCAACCCCCGCATCGAGAAGTCCGCCGAGGTCAAGCGGGCCGGCGGCATCGGCATGGTCCTGGTCAACCCCAGCAACCAGAGCACCGACGGCGACCTGCACTCCCTTCCGACCGTTCACCTGAACGGCCCCGACGCCACTGCCGTACGCGACTACGCCGCCACGGACAACGCCACCGCCACCCTCGCCAGCGGCGGCCAGGGCGCCACGTACCCGCAGGTCACCGGCTTTTCCTCCCGCGGCCCCTCCGTCGCCGGTGGCGGTGACCTCCTCAAGCCCGACATCACCGCGCCCGGCGCGACCATCCTCGCCGCCGTGGCTCCGCCCGGTAACGAGGGCCGCGACTTCGACTACTACTCCGGCACCTCCATGGCGACCCCGCACATCGCCGGCCTCGCCGCCCTCTACCTCTCCGAGCACCCCACCTGGTCCCCGATGAGCGTCAAGTCGGCCATGATGACCACCGCTTCCCCCACCAAGACGACCGACGGCAAGAACAGCGACGACGTCTTCGCCCAGGGCGCCGGTGAAGTCGAGGCCCGCGCCATGCTCCGGCCCGGACTCGTCTACGACTCCAACGAACAGGACTGGCTGGCCTACCTCGAAGGCGTCGGCATCGACACCGGGACCGGAACCAAGGCCATCGACCCCAGCGATCTCAACTACCCCTCCATCGCGATCGGTGAGCTCTTCGGCACCCAGACGGTCACCCGCACGGTCACCGCCACCACGGCTGGTACCTACCGTGCCAAGGTCGACCTCCCCGGCATCAAGGCCACGGTCTCCCCGTCCGTCCTGCACTTCAGCCACCCCGGGCAGAAGCGCACCTTCACCGTCAAGCTCGATGTGACCACGGCACGCGCGGGAGCCCCCGACACCGGTTCTCTCACCTGGACCTCGGGCCGCACCACCGTGCGCAGCCCGATCGTCGTCACCCCGCAGAGCGTCCATGCGCCTGCCGAGATCAAGGGCGCCGGCACCAACGGCGAGGTCACCTACTCCGTCACCCCGGCCACCACAGACCTCGTGGCCACCGCCTACGGCCCGGTCTCCTCGCCCCTCTTCAAGGGCAGCCTGACCGGAACCGCCGAGTTCGACCACGAGACGAACATCCCGGCCGGAACCAAGGCTTCCCAGATCGCGGTCCACTTCGATCTGGCCGCGGGCAACATCGGCGGCCTCGTCTGGGGACCGATGGTCGACGGCGTCCTCCAGACCATCCAGATCGCCTACCCCGACAGCAGTGGGACAGCCACCATCAGCGTGCCGCAGCCGACGGCCGAGACGATCTTCGTGGCCGTGGTCGCTCTCGACTCCAGCGGCTCCGGCGACGCCGTCACCCCGTACACCTACCAGGTGAACAACATCGCCGAGGACAGCCCGGTCACCGGCAAGGTCGCCGTCACACCCGACCACGCCCGTGTCACCCCCGGGACCCCGACCGACCTGACGGCCGCCTGGTCCGGCGCCCCGGCGGACGCCCGGTCCACCACCTGGATCGAGTACTCCAACGGCGCGGGCACCTTCCTGACCCTCAACTGACCCCGATAGACAGAAGCGGTGGCGGTGCCTCGGCGCCGCCACCATGGTTCCCGCGAACCGCGTGCCCGGCGCCCTGAGGAGCCGGGCACGCGTTTTCGCACGCTCAGCCCTGGACCGCGTACGCGACGGAGCGAGTCCAGGATGTGGGGGAGAGGGCGAGTCGGGGGCCCTCCTCCACTCTGGAGTCGCGGATGTGGACGGTGGTGAGGCAGGCGGCGACGCCTGAGGGCGGCGAGGTGCCGCTGCTCTACGGCGAAGGGAACGTGGCCGCGCGCGTGGCCCTGGAACGCGAGGTCAGAGGCTGGGGCACAACCGAGCTGGCGGAGCGAGCGCTCGCAAGGCGCTCCAAGCGGCGGAGAACGAGGCGGCCGAGCGCGAGGGCCGCAATCCCGTCGAGCTGCCGTACATGGTGACCCACGACCTGCGGCACTTCTACGCCTCCGCGCTCATCGCCGGCGGCGCGAGCGTCAAGCAGGTGCAGTTGGTTCTCGGGCACGCGTCCGCCGTCATCACGTTGCGGATCTACGCGCATCTGTGGCCAGGCGAAGAAGACCGCACCCGGTCCGTCATGGACGCCGTGCTCGGCGGCCTGCAGACCGGGTGCGGACCGGTAGGCGACATGACCAGCGAAACCGCAGGTCAGACGGCCTAACCAAAGATCAAGCCTTCTTGGTCTCCCAGAAGATCTTGTCGATCTGGGCGATGTAGTCCAGCGCCTTCTGGCCCGTCGCCGGGTCCGTGGAGGCCTTCGCGGCCGACAGCGCCTTCAGGGCGTCGTTGACCAGCTGGTGCAGCTCCGGGTACTTCTCGAAGTGCGGGGGCTTGAAGTAGTCGCTCCACAGCACCGAGACGTGGTGCTTGGCGAGCTCGGCGCGCTGCTCCTTGATGACCACTGCGCGGGCCCGGAAGTGCGGGTCCTCGTTGGCCTGGTACTTCTCCTGGACGGCCTTGACGGACTCCGCCTCGATGCGGGCCTGGGCCGGGTCGTACACGCCGCAGGGCAGGTCGCAGTGGGCGCTGACCTTCACCTTGGGGGCAAACAGGCGGGAAAGCATTGAGCTGTCCTTCCTCGTGATCGTCTTCTCAGGTGGGACATTACTCCGTGAGTGACGGGTTTTAGCGGCTGCCCCCATGGGCTTAGGCCAAAAGTCCAGGGTGAGGATGGGGCCGGTGGCCGAATGTACGGAACGCTGTACGGGACGGTGTACTGGACCGGACCGGGGAGGTGCCGGAGAGATGCGGGAGGTGCCGGAGGTGCCTGAGCTGACGCAGGAGCAGCGGGGGCGAGAGCTGGCCGGGCGCGTGCGGTTCCAGGTGGTGGAGGTGACGGGGCCGTCGATGGTGCCCACGCTCCATCACGGGGACTGGCTGCTCGTGCAGTACGGGGCGACGGTGCGCCCCGGGGACGTGGTGATTCTGCGCCATCCGTTCCAGCAGGATCTGCTGGTCGTCAAGCGGGCCGCCGAACGCCGCCGGGGCGGCTGGTGGGTGCTGGCCGACAACATCTTCGCCGGCGGCGACAGTACGGATTACGGGACGGTGCCGGAGGAGCTCGTACTGGCCAGGGTCCGGGCACGCTACCGGCCGCTGAAGAAGGATCAGCGGTCGGTGTGGGGTGTGGTGACCTGGGCGGTCTCCGCGCTGCGGCCGGTGACGGCGGCGCGTTCCGTCTCCAGGCGCTTGCGGGCCCGGTAGGCGGCCACGTTGGCGCGGGTCGCGCATCGGTCCGAGCAGTAGCGGCGGGAGCGATTGGTCGAGGTGTCGAGATAGGCGTTACGGCACGGCGCCGCCTCGCACAGGCCGAGCCGGTCCACCCCGTACGAGGTGAGGTGGAAGGCGAGGCCCATCGCCGCGATGGCGGCGTACCCGGCCGTCGCGTTCGACGGGTGGTCGGCCAGGTGCATGTGCCAGTCCGGCTTGCCGTCCTCGTCGCGGAAGTCGTGCCCGGAGATCTGCGGGCTGACCGGGAACTCCAGCAGCAGCGAGTTGAGCAGGTCGACGGCGAGCGTCTCGTCACCGCCGTCGGCCGCTTCGAAGACCGCGCGCAGCCGTGCCCGTACGGACCGGAAGCGGGTCACGTCCGCGTCGGTCGCCCGCCGGGCCGCCTGTTGGTTGAGGCCGAACAGCTCACGTACCGCCTCGACGGAGGTGAGGGAGTCCTTGTTGCGGGTCGGCTCCTCGGTGTTGACCAGACGCACGGCGTAGTCCGAGTAATAGGCAAGTTCCACTTGTAGTCCTTACGGCGTCGGTCTAAAGTGATGCAGCGAACGATGTAATGGGCTTTTCCCTTTTCAGGGTATTACATGGGAGGTTCCTCGTGGCGGAGACATCGACAGGCACCGACTGGGCGGCCTGGCAGGAGAGCTGGGACCGCCAGCAGGAGTGGTACATGCCCGACCGTGAGGAACGGTTCCGGGTGATGCTGGACATGGTCGAGGCCGTGGTGGGCCCCCGGCCGAGGGTGCTCGATCTCGCCTGCGGTACGGGAAGTATTACGGACCGGCTCCTCAAGCGGTTCCCCGAGGCCACCAGCACGGGCGTCGACCTCGACCCGGCGCTGCTCGCCATCGCCCGCGGCCACTTCGACGGCGACGAGCGCGTCACCTTCGTCACCGCCGACCTCAAGGACCCCGACTGGGCAGGGCAGTTGCCGTACGAGTCGTACGACGCGGTCCTCACCGCCACCGCGCTGCACTGGCTGCACACCGAACCGCTGACCGCGCTCTACCGGCGCATCGGCGGACTCGTCAGGGACGGCGGCGTGTTCATGAACGCCGACCACGTGATCGACACCGAGACGCCCCGTATCAACGCGGCCGAGCGCGCCCACCGGCACGCGGCCATGGACCGTGCCAGGGCCGCGGGCGCTCTCGACTGGACGGACTGGTGGGCCCTCGCCGCGAAGGCCCCGGTCCTCGCCGGGCCGACCGCCGAGCGGTACACGATCTACGGCGAGCACGCGGACGGCGACATGCCGTCCGTGCGGTGGCACGTCGACACCCTGCGCGAGGCGGGGTTCGGCGAGGCGCGCGCCGTCTGGGCGTCGCCGTCGGACACCCTGGTGCTCGCCGTGAAGTAGCGACGGGACGCGCAGGGAGGGCGGTGCGGGGCGGTTGCCGTGCAAACCCGCTCAGGGGCAGCCGGGCCTGGCGGACTGCGTGAACGAGGAGCTGCCGGACGGGCGGACGCTGACGACCTGGAGCGACCCGATGAACTACGGGGCCAACCCGCAGTGGGGGAGGGAGCTGGCCGGCCGGCTCACCCTGAAGGACGGCGGGGTGCTGGCCGTCCGTGACAGCACCGGCTTCAAGGGCGAGCGGGCGCAGGGCCCGCTCCTGAAGACGCCGCCGCTGACCCGTGCCCAGCTGCGGACGCTGCTGCTCAGCCCGGAGCTGCTGCCGAAGAAGCAGGAGAAGCAGGAGAAGTAGAAGAAGTAGAAGAAGTAGGGGACATGGGAGGAGGGCGGTACGGACGCCGGGTCCGTATCGCCCTCCTCCCGTGCTCTTACAGCACCGCTTACAGCACCTTCGACAGGAACGACTTCGTCCGGTCGTGCTGCGGGTTCGTCAGTACGTCGCGCGGGTGGCCCGACTCGACCACCACACCGTCGTCCATGAAGACCAGCGCATCGCCGACCTCACGGGCGAAGCCCATCTCATGGGTCACGACGACCATCGTCATGCCGTCCTCCGCGAGACCGCGCATGACGTCCAGTACGTCGCCCACCAGCTCCGGGTCGAGCGCCGACGTCGGCTCGTCGAAGAGCATCAGCTTCGGCTCCATGGCCAGGGCGCGGGCGATGGCCACCCGCTGCTGCTGGCCGCCGGAGAGCTGGGAGGGGTAGTTCTTCGCCTTGTCGGCCAGTCCCACCCGGTCCAGCAGCCGTTCGGCCCGGGCCCTCGCCACGGCTTTCGGCTCGCGCTTGACCTGGACCGGGGCCTCCATGACGTTCTCGATCGCCGTCATGTGGGGGAAGAGGTTGAAACGCTGGAAGACCATGCCGATGTCCTGGCGCTTCAGGGCGACTTCGCTGTCCTTGAGCTCGTAGAGCTTGTCGCCCTTCTGGCGGTAACCCACCAGCTCGCCGTCGACGTACAGCCGGCCGGCGTTGATCTGCTCCAGGTGGTTGATGCACCGCAGGAAGGTCGACTTGCCGGAGCCGGACGGGCCGATCAGACAGAAGACCTCGCGCGGAGCGACCTCCAGGTCGATGCCCTTGAGGATGTGCGCGGCGCCGAAGGACTTGTGGACGCCCTCGGCCTTCACCATGGCGGTCATGCCATGCCTCCCTTCGGGCGGCCCAGGGTAAGCAGATTGGCCTTGACCTTCTGCAGCGGAGTGGGCGGCAGACTGCGGCTCGACCCGCGTGCGTAGTACCGCTCCAGGTAGAACTGGCCGATGCTCAGCACCGAGGTCATGATCAAGTACCAGGCCGCGGCCAGGAAGTACATCTCGACCGGGGCTCCGGACGATTGCCCGATGTCCTGGGCGTACTTGAACAGTTCGTAGAACTGCACGGCCGCCACCAGCGACGTCGTCTTGAGCATGTTGATGACTTCGTTGCCCGTCGGCGGCACGATCACCCGCATCGCCTGCGGGATCACCACGCGCCGCAGCGTCTTGCCGTGGCTCATGCCCAGGGCGTGCGACGCCTCCGTCTGGCCCTCGTCGACCGAGAGCAGCCCCGCACGGCAGATCTCCGCCATGTAGGCGGCCTCGTTGAGGCCCAGGCCGAGCAGCGCCGTCAGCAGCGGCGTCATGAAGCTCGACCAGTAGTCCTTGTAGATCGGTCCGAGGTTGATGGTGGTGAAGACCAGCCCCAGGTTGAACCAGACGAACAGCTGGACCAGGACCGGGGTGCCGCGGAAGAACCAGATGTAGAACCAGGCGATCGACGAGGTCACCGGGTTCTTCGACAGCCGCATGACGGCCAGCAGGACGCCGCCGACGATGCCGATCACCATCGACAGGGCGGTCAGCAGCAGGGTCTGGCCGACGCCCTTGATGATGCGGTCGTCGAAGAAGTAATCGGGGACCGCACCCCAGTTGATCCTGCCCTGGCTGAACGCGTAGATGATCGCGACGAGTGCGGCGATGGCGACGACGGCCGAGACGTACCGGCCGTAGTGCCGGACCGGAATGGCCTTGATCGCCTCCGGACCGGTCGACGGCGTGGGGGGGATGGGCGGCCGGTCGGCCGTACCCGTCTTCTCTATGTCAGTCACAGGAAAAGCCTTTCCGCGCCGGAGTCCGGTCAGGATCCGCCGTTCAGCTTGGCCTCGGTGACGGCGCCGGCCTCCACGCCCCACTTGGCGATGATCTTCCCGTACTCGCCGCTCTTGATGAGTGCGTCCAGGGCCGCCTGGATGGCCTTGGTCAGCTGGTCGTTGCCCTTGGCGACGGCGATGCCGTACGGGGCGGCCTGGACCTGCTCGCCGACGATCTGGAAGTCCTTGCCGCCGCCCGAGGTCTTCACCGCGTACGCGGCCACCGGGAAGTCGGACGAGCCGGCGTCGGCCCCGCCGGAGCGCAGCCGGGTCTGGGCCTCCAGGTCGTTGTCGAACGTCTCCATGGCGATTGTCTTGCCGCCGGCGCACTTCTTGGACTCGGCCTTGGCCAGGTCGTGCGAGACGGTGTTCCGCTGGACGGCGATCTTCTTGCCGCAGAGGTCGGCCCAGGTCTTGATCCCCTGGTCGTCCCCCTTCTTGGTGTAGATCGAGACACCGGCGGTGAAGTAGTCGACGAAGTCGACCCCCTCGCCGACCTTCTTCTTGGTGTCGGAGTCGACGCCCTCCTGGCGGTCCTTGGTGTCGGTCATCGCCGACATCGCCAGGTCGTAGCGCTTGGAGCGCAGGCCGGTGATCAGCGTGTCGAACGTGCCGTTCTCGAACTGGAACGTCACGCCGAGCTCCTTGCCGAGCGCGGCACCCAGATCGGGGTCGATGCCGACCGTCTTGCCCGACTTGTCCTTGAACTCGACCGGCGGGTACGCGATGTCGGAGCCGACCTTGATGACGCCCTTGGCCTTGATCTCCGGCGGCAGGAGATCGGCGGCTGCGGAGCCCTTCGTCGACTCGGAGCTGTTGTTCCCGCTCTTGGTCTGGTCGCCGCAGGCGGTCAGCAGCATGGTGCCGGCGACCGCGATGGCGCCGACCGCTGCAATCCGGGACTTCGCGGCCGTACGACGAGTGGTGCTTGCGGTCATGATCGGGTACCTCCGGCGGATGAGGGTGGTGCGAGGCGGTGCGGAAACCCGACGTCGGATGCCGCCGCCCTGTGCGATTACGGCATCTTGCCATTCGGACTGGGCCATTCAGGGGGCTGGTCATGTCAAAATCGGGTAACGGGCGATCCCCGGACATCAGGGGCCGGTACACCAGGGCCGGACCATCTGCGGGATTTTCAACTTTGTGCTGGAGGATCTGCGGCGCGTCTCGACAGGCGGACGTTTTTCGTCGCTTGGTCGACTTGTCCAGGTATTCGACTATGAGTCGCGTCACCGCGCCGATTTGAACTCGTCCGTAATGACGTTCGTCGGGTAAGAAAGACCTCTACACCCCTCATCCGGGGCTCAGGGCGCGTGTGCGGCGCGCCCGCGCGTACGTATCTCCCCCTGCGGGGGCGGGCCGACCGCCCGGCGCAGGGGACGTACGCGGTGCCCGCCCACCCCTCCTCAACCAGGAGTGGCCACCCTCAAACGATGAAGACTTAAGGGGTCAACACCATGGCAGCGGAGATCGTCAATCCTCGCAGCGACAGCACCACTGACAGCACGACAGAAGGCACCACCGAAGCGCCGTTCGACCCGGCCTTCGCGCTCCACCGCGGCGGCAAGATGGCTGTGCAAGCCACCGTGCCCGTCCGTGACAAGGATGACCTGTCCCTCGCGTACACGCCCGGCGTCGCCAAGGTGTGCAGCGCCATCGCCGAGAATCCCGAGCTGGTCCACGACTACACCTGGAAGTCGCAGGTCGTCGCAGTCGTGACGGACGGCACCGCGGTGCTCGGCCTCGGTGACATCGGCCCCGAGGCGTCCCTCCCGGTGATGGAGGGCAAGGCGATCCTGTTCAAGCAGTTCGGCGGCGTCGACGCGGTGCCGATCGCGCTCGCGACCACCGACGCGGACGAGATCGTGGAGACGGTCGTCCGGCTCGCGCCGTCCTTCGGCGGTGTGAACCTGGAGGACATCTCGGCGCCGCGCTGCTTCGAGATCGAGCGCAAGCTCCAGGAACGGCTCGACATCCCGGTCTTCCACGACGACCAGCACGGCACCGCCGTCGTGACGCTCGCGGCCCTGCGTAACGCCGCGAAGCTGTCCGGCCGGAGCCTCGGCGACCTGCGCGCCGTGATCTCCGGCGCCGGTGCGGCCGGGGTCGCCATCGCCAAGTTCCTGCTGGAGGCGGGGCTCGGCGATGTCGCCGTGGCCGACCGCAAGGGCATCGTCAGCCGGGACCGCAAGGACCTGACGGACGTCAAGCGCGAGCTGGCCGAACTCACCAACCGAGCCGGGATCTCCGGTTCGCTGGAGAGCGCGCTGGCCGGTGCCGACGTCTTCATCGGCGTCTCCGGCGGTACGGTGCCCGAGGCGGCCGTCGCGTCGATGGCGCCCGGCGCGTTCGTCTTCGCCATGGCCAACCCGAACCCCGAGATCCACCCCGACGTCGCGCACAAGTACGCGGCCGTCGTGGCGACCGGGCGGTCGGACTACCCGAACCAGATCAACAACGTGCTGGCCTTCCCCGGCATCTTCGCGGGCGCCCTTCAGGTCCGGGCCTCCCGGATCACCGAGGGCATGAAGATCGCCGCGGCGAACGCGCTGGCGGATGTCGTGGGCGACGAACTCGCGGCGGACTACGTGATTCCGTCGCCGTTCGACGAGCGGGTCGCTCCTGCGGTGACGGCCGCTGTGGCCGCGGCGGCGCGGGCGGAGGGCGTGGCCCGGCGCTGAGGTCCGGGGCGGGGCGGGGTGCGCATGCCCGGGTGCGGGGTGTGTGCCCGTGGGTGATCCGGTCGCGGGTGCGTCTGCGGCGGGCCCGTTGCTCTCCCCGCCCCTTCCTTGTCCGGGGTGCTGCCCCCGGGCTCCCGCTTCTTCCTGTCCGGGGGTGCTGCCCCCGGTATCCCTGTTTCTTCTTGTCCGGGGGTGCTGCCCCGGACCTCAGCCCCTCCGACGCCGGAGGGGCTGATTCTTTCGCGGTGCGCGTCACACCCGTAGCCGGTTACGCCGGTCCGCGCCCCGGCCTATCGTCGAGGCCATGTTCGCCGCCTACGCATCCCGCATCGACCGCGACCAGCCCCTGAACGGCCTTGAGCTGGGTGAGCGCCCCGCCCCCGAGGCGCGCCCCGGCTGGACCACCATCAGCGTCCGGGCCGCCTCACTCAACCACCACGACCTCTGGTCCCTGCGCGGCGTCGGCCTCGCCGAGGACAAACTGCCGATGATTCTCGGCTGCGACGCCGCCGGGATCGACGAGGACGGCAACGAGGTCGTCCTGCACTCCGTCATCGGGCAGACCGGGCACGGCGTCGGCCCGAAGGAACCCCGGTCCATCCTCACCGAGCGCTACCAGGGCACCTTCGCCGAGCAGGTCGCCGTCCCCAGCTGGAACGTGCTGCCCAAGCCGAAGGAACTCACCTTCGAGCAGGCCGCCTGCCTGCCGACCGCCTGGCTCACCGCGTACCGGATGCTCTTCACCAACGCCGGCGTGCGCCCGGGCGATTCGGTCCTCGTCCAGGGCGCGGGCGGCGGCGTCGCCACCGCCGCGATCGTGCTCGGCCGGGCGGCCGGGCTGCGGATCTTCGCCACCAGCCGCGACGAGGCCAAGCGCAAGCGAGCCGTCGAACTCGGTGCGATCGAGGCGTACGAGCCGGGCGCGCGGCTCCCGCAGCGCGTCGACGCGGTCATCGAAACGGTCGGCGCCGCCACCTGGTCCCACTCGGTGAAGTCGCTGCGCCCCGGCGGCACGCTCGTCATCTCCGGCGCGACCAGCGGCGACCGGCCCTCGCACGCCGAGCTGACCCGGATCTTCTTCCTGGAGCTGAAGGTCGTCGGCTCGACCATGGGCTCCAAGGACGAGCTGGAGGACCTGCTGGCGTTCTGCGCGACGACCGGCGTACGGCCCGTCATCGACGAGGTGCTGCCCCTGGACCGGGCCCGCGAGGGATTCGAACGGCTGGACGCGGGCGACCAGTTCGGAAAGATTGTGCTCACCTGCTCTTGAGGTGTTCGGGGTGAGCTGTTCTCATCTGCGCCATGCGAATGCGGACGCGAATGGGCAGCGTACTCACCTCGATCGTCACTTCGGCCGTGCTCGCGGCGGGGGCCCTCGCCCCCGCCGCCGACGCACGGCCCGCACCACCGGACCGGACCGGCATCCCCCGCCTCACCGACGACGAGGGCCGCACCCTCACCCTGCGCGGATGGAGCGTCGCGGACAAGGCGAACAGCGGTGACCAGGCGCTGACCGCCATCGCTGAGACACACTTCCGCGATCTGCACGCGAAGGGCTTCGACTTCGCCCGGCTGCTCATCTTCTGGGACGACCTGGAGCCGCGCCGGGGCCAGTACAGCACCGCGTATCTGCGCAAGATCGACCGGGTCCTGGACTGGGCGCGGAAGTACGACATCCGGGTGGTGCTCGATGCCCACCAGGACGTCTTCGGCCCGGCATTCGGCAGTCGGGGCATCCCGGCCTGGGCGACCCGTACCGACGGTCTGCCCTTCACCCCGCACCCCGACGACTGGTTCTCCGAGTACTTCGAGCCCGCCGTGCAACGCGCCTTCACCCATCTCTACGAGGACCCCGATCTTCAGCGCGCCCAGGCGCAGATGTGGAAGGTCGTCGCCGACCGCTACGCGCACCACCCCGCCGTCCTCGGCTACGACCTGATCAACGAGCCGATGGGGGAGCTCCAGGAGGGGGAGGACCTGCCGACAGCTGCCCGGCGCATCGAGGCCCGCCAGCTCACCCCGATGTACAACAGGCTGGCCCGCGCAATTCGTTCGGTGGACCGCTCCACCTGGCTGTTCGTCGAACCCACCCCCGCCGTCGGCGAGGGTGTCCCCACCGGGCTGGGCGTGATCAAGGACCACCGGACCGTCTACGCACCGCACTTCTACAACACCGCGATGGAGGCGGGCGCCGACTACGACCCGTCGGCGGGCTGGATCGAGTCGTACGAGGCCGCCGTCACCACGTACCCGGAGCAGCGGCACATTCCGGTTGTCGTCGGCGAGTGGGGCCCATTGAACAACACACTTCCCCAGATGGGCCGTTTCTACCAGGACGCGATGGCCTCCCTGAGCCGCTACACCTCGGGCTGGGCCGGCTGGGCGTGGTGCTACGGCGGCGGTTACTGCGCGCTGGACAAGGACGGTGCGTTCGCGAAGAACAAGGAGAGGACCGCCACACCGTACGCACCTGCCGTCGCCGGAACCGTCCACTCCGACACGTACGACGACACCACCGGCGTCTACCGGCTCTCCTACACGGCGGGCCGCCGCGGCAGCACGGAGGTCTCCCTGCCGCCGACGCCCGGGGAGTGGCGGGTCTCGGTGGACGGCCGTGCCACGGTCCGGAGGCATGGGGGAGAGGTGAGTGTCCGTGCCCGCGAAGGGGCTCGCGTCACGGTCACGGTGACGCAGGCGACGCGCGGCTGAGCGGTCCTCGCGACACCCTTGTCAACCATCGTTGACAAGGGTGTCATGTCAACGTAAGTTGACATCATGACCGAAGCAACGGATCTCGCCGCGCGCGCCGGGGACCGCGACCCCCGGGTGGGGCTGCGGGCGGTCGCCGCGCTGCGGCGGCTGCTGGAGCAACTCGAAGCCGTACAGGTCGCAAGCGCCCGCGCGAACGGCTGGTCGTGGCAGGAGATCGCCGCCGAACTGGGCGTCAGCCGACAGGCCGTGCACAAGAAGCATGGGAGGCATTGATGTTCGAACGATTCACCAAGAGTGCCCGGACGACCGTGACCGGCGCCGTGGCCCATGCCGAACGGGCCGACGCCGAATCGGTCACCGAGGAACATCTGCTGCTCGCCCTGCTGGATCAGCACAGCGGCCGGGCCTCCTTCGCCATCACCTCGCTGGGCCTCGCCGACCGCCGCGCGGCGGTCGAGGCCGAGCTGGTCACCGCGCGCCGCCGCGGCGGGCTGACCCGGGCCGATGCGGACGCGCTCGCCGACATCGGCATCGATGTCGCCGAGATCGTCGCCCGGGTCGAGGAAGTCCACGGGGAAGGCGCGCTGGACAGGGGCCGGCGGCGCGGGTCGGGGCGTCGTCCGTTCACCCGCGGGTCGAAGGATGTCCTGGCGAAGACACTGCGGATCGCGGTGGGGCGCGGCGACCGCTTCATCGGCGAGGAGCACCTGCTGCTGGCGCTCACCGCCTGCCCCGGTGCGGTCGCCGACGTACTCGCCGCCCACGGTGCGACGTACGAGTCGGTGAACCGCGCGCTGTACGGGGGCGGGGATGCGGGCGGGGGCGGGGGTGACGCCGGCCCGTCCGGCGTCTGAGGGCCGGAAGCCGGAAGCCGGAAGCCGGAAGCCGGAAGCCGGAAGCCGGAAGCCGGAAGCCGGAAGCCGGGAGCCGGTGAGCCGGAAGCCGGAAGCCGGTGAGTCGGGAGTCGGGAGCCGGGAGCCGGGAGGCGGTGGGTCGGGAGCCGGTGGGCCGGGGCTGGGCCCCGGTTCATCTCTCCCCGCCGTCGTCCTTCCTCAGCAGTGCCCCGATGTGGGCCGCCGCCGTGGACAGATGACGGCGGGCCTCCGTCAGCTGCTCCTCCGTGACGCCCCGGTCCCGGGCCGCGTCGCGAATGTCGTCGCGGAAGCGGTCGAGCAGGCGGTCCAGGTCGCGGGCCGGGTCGCCGGTGTGGGCGGTGTCCTTGCCCCACTCCGGGTCGGCGTCGGCGGGCTCGGGCTTGATGTACGGGGGCCAACTGCCCGTCCTGGCGAAGTTGCCCAGCTGGCCGGTGATTTCGGCCAGCCCCTCCCGTACGCCCGAGGGCCAGTCGCCCCGCGCGAAGTGCTCCTGGACCTGGCGGGCGGCGTTCTGCATCTGTTCGCGCGCCTTCTCCTGGGCCTCCTTGGCCTGACGGCGGGCCTGTTGGGCGTCCTCGCGGGCGCGACGGGACTCGTCCTTCGCCCGGCGGGCCTGCTCCTTCCACTCCTGCTTGGCTTTGCGCAGCTCCTCCTTCGCGGCCCGCCACGACTCCTTGTCGCCGAAGTCCGTGAAGTCGCCGAAGGGGAAGTCCCGGTCGCCCCGGCCGCCGGTGGAACCGGTGGAGGTCTGCCGGGTCTCGTGCGCCGCGGCCCGCATCTCGCTGCGCAGCTTCCCGGCGGCGCCGCGGACGTCGTCCCGGATCTCGGTGGCCAGTTCGGAGACGGACTCCCTGATCTCCAGCTCCAGATCGGCCAGCTCGCCCGTGCGGCCCGCCAGTTCGGCGCGGCCCGCGTCGGTGATCGAGTAGACCTTGCGACCGCCCTCGGTGACATGGGTGACGAGGCCCTCGGCCTCCAGCTTGGCCAGCCGCGGATAGACCGTGCCCGCCGAAGGCGCGTACAGCCCCTGGAAACGCTCCTCCAGGAGCCGGATCACCTCGTAGCCATGGCGAGGGGCCTCGTCGAGCAGCTTCAGCAGATAGAGGCGGAGGCGGCCGTGGGCGAATACGGGGGCCATGTCAGAGCACCTTTCCGGTCGGCTCGGCGTCGTACGCGTCGTCCTCGGCCGGTGGGCGGCGCAGCAGGGCGATCGAACCCGAGACGGTCGTCGCCCGCAGCTGCCCGGTCCCGGCGCCCAGCGTGCCGGTGATCTTCTTCGCCCCCCACTGGCCGCTGACCCGCAGATCCTCGAAGCCGTTGGAGACGGCGCCGCTCGTGGTGTTCGCCTCGACCGTCGCGTCCGCCGGGTGCGGCAGCCGGATGGCGACCTCGCCGGACACCGTGGTCAGCCGGATGTCCGTGGGCTTCCCGCTCGGGTTCAGATCCAGCACCATGTTCCCGCTGATTGACTCCGCCCGCACCGAGGCCCCGGCGCCCTCGACGACCGTCAGATCGCCCGAGACCGTCTGGAAGCGCAGCTCACCGGTGACGGCCTGGGCTTCTACGCTGCCGGAGACCGTCTCGGCGCGGACCGGACCGGCGAGCCCGACGAGCGTGGAATCGCCGCTGACGCCCCGTACGTCCGTACGCCCGCGGATTCCGGACACGACGGCCCCGGCGCCGACCACACCGACCTCCACTGCCGACCCGGCGGGCACGGCGAGCGAGACGACGGCGCTGCGGTGCCAGCCCTTGCGGTCGAACCACTTGAGGAAGCCGTTCCAGGGCAGGCCCTCGTACGCGACCGTGAGAGTGCCGCCCTCCTGGGTCACGATCAGCGGCGGGCCCTCGATCGCGGAGACCTCCAGCCGCGCGGTCGGTTCATCGGTACCGACGACATTGACCGCGCCCCCGACGATGCGCACATTGAGTGACGTCACGGGATCGTCGAAGGTCAGTTTCCGGGGTTCGGCGATGGCCCATGTCGACACAGGCATGGATCTGACCTCCAGGGGAGCACGGAATGACACAACATATCGCGTCTCTTGCAGAACACGATATATCGCGGATCTGTGAAGTCAAGGGGTGTCGTGACGGCATTGCCGATCAGTCGTGCGCGGCATTGCCGATCAGGGGGGGGTGAATGCATTAGACATGGACAAATCACCCTAGCGTGTGAGGCATGAACGCGACATGCCCCGCCGGGGCGCTGCTGTTGTGCCGTGCCGAACCCGAGACCGTACGGCCGATGGCCCGTCTGCTGCGCGAACGGATGCTGCTCGCGCCCGCCGGAGACGGATGGTCCGTGCTCGTGCCCGAGGGAAAGCCCTGGCGGAACGGTGGCGCCGGGGGTGCGGACGCGGAGCCGGTCGACCGGGTCGTGGCCGGCTGGGCCGCTGCGCTCGCGGTCGGCTCGACCTGGCCCGTCCTCGCCCTGTGGTGGGACGGCGACCGGACCGGTTGCACGCTCGCGTCCGGATTCCGCCGATCGGTCGGCTACGTGTGGCTCGCGGACGGCACCCCGGCCGGTGAGGAAGAGGCCATGCGCGCGTTCGCCGAGCGGCTGGGGCTCGACCCCGTACTGGACGTCCAGGCGCTCGACGAGCTGATCCGCCCCGACCCGGACGCCGATGCCCGCGTACGGCTGCGCGGGCTGCTCGCGGTCCTCACCCGCATCGGGCTGGCCCTCCCGCCCGGCCTGGACCCGGAGACGCCCGGCGACCGGCTGTACGCAGCGGCCGACGAACGGCCCGAAGCGGAGCCGGTCGTCTGGACCGGCTGGCGCGAGGCGACGAGGGTCGAACTCGGCGCGGTCGAGAACAGCCGTCTCGGTCCCTGGATGCGCGGCCCGGGCCCGTGCACTAGGTGGCGCCCAGGTGGCGGCCGGATTGCCGCTCGCCCTATGGGGGATCGGGCGCCGCAGCGGTGGCTGGGCCTCCGCGAGGATACTGCTGGTGGCGCACGGAGTGCTCGGCCTCGCGTATGACCGATTCAGGGCCGACGGGCGACGGGGTCGAGGGTGTAGGGCTGGTCTGACCGGGCGTCCTCCTGCCCCTACTCGTCCTCGTCCTCATCGTCGAGGCGGGCCAGCCAGGTGGCGAGGCGCTCGACAGGCACCTCGAAGTCGGGATTGAGATCGACGAACGTACGGAGCTGCTCGGCGAGCCACTCGAAAGTGACTTCTTCCTCGCCTCGCCGCTTCTCCAGCTCCTCGATACCGCGGTCGGTGAAGTACATGCGGAAAGCGTCTCAGATGAGCTTAGGTTTTCCTAGGTGGGGCTGGGCTTACGGCCCGGCCTTGGTCCTGGTGGAAAAGTGATCTCGACTGTGGCCCTGGCTGCCTCCGTCGTGTGACGGGCGTGGCGTGGGTGTGCAGGTGGAAGCCTGCGCCGAGTCTTGCCCCGTGCGGTTGGTGCCGGTTGGGGGTGCTCATTGTGTGCGGTGTCTGTCGCCTTCCACGCCGTTGGGTGCGGTGGGTCGGTGACTGGGGCGGCCGCCCCGCCGGACGCTTTCCACCCGGGTCCGTAGCACGGGTATGCGCTGCGGGTGTTGTGGGTGGGGCGGGGACCCTGCGTCGCTGCCTGGGCACAGGGCGGTTTCTCGTCGGGCCCGTCTTCGTCCGGTCCGCAACGCCGTTGAGGTGTTGGGGGCCGTCGGTTGGGGTGGTGGGTCCGGGGTGGGTGGTGTGCCGGACCGGCTGGTCCAGCTCCTCGACGGTGCGGCGGATCAGGTACGTGCCGCTGCTCCGGTCCAGGACGGTTGTGTGCTGGTGTTGCAGGCCGCGGGCGCCGATCCTCTGCCAGGCGGCAATATCCCGGCCGGCGCTGTAGCCGCACGATTGGTTGGGGCAGATCGCCCACTTCCAGCCCGGTGTGGTGCGGTCCGGGGCGCTGCGGTGCCGGAAGGCGGTCAGACACCTGGGGCAGTACTTGGAGGTGCCGCGGGCGGGGACGATGACCACCCGCTTGCCGTACTTGGCAGCCTGGTGGCGGGTGTGGGCGACGATCTGACCCCGCACACTGCTGGAAAGGCGGATGTTGAGGGTGCGGCCCTTGCCCCGGGCCTCCATGTCCCGCAGGTCTTCCAGGTAGATCACCGACGCGTGTGCGACGCGGGCATGCCCGACCATGAAGCGGGCCGCTGCCTTGGCGAGTTGCTCGTTCAGCCGGGTGCGGCGCCTGCTGACGCGGGCATGTTCGGTCCGCAGGACCGCCGGTTTCACCACCGTGAGCGGATCGGGGCGCTGGCCCTGACCGGCCTGACCGTCGACCAGGGTCTGCAGGTGGGCGGCCTTGGCCCAGAGATGCTCGGCCAGGACGCGCAGTCGGTCGGCCTTGGCCAGCACCCCGTCCACCCGGAGGAACACCGGTTGTCCGTCGGTGAGGACGGCTGGCTGGACACCGCCGGACAGGGCCAGTGTTCCGCCGGTGAGGAGGGTGTTCAGCCCGTAGTCGAAGGCCACGGCCCGCGTGTGACCGTCGCGCCGGGTCTTGGGGGCGGCCGATGTGTGGGCGACGTCCGGGCATAGGCGTCCGTCGCGCAGGCGCAGGGTCGGAGCGTGGAGTGCGGCCGTGGCATCGATGGTGGGTGGCAGCCGGAACCGGATCAGAACCGGTCAGCCAGCCCACCCGCCCGGCCAGCACCCCGGCACCCAGCACCTCGCCGGTCACGGTGTCCAGGCCACGGAACGCGGACGCCGACGCACACGCCACCCGCTCCGTCTCCCCCTCACCCAGCTGGACTTTCCGCCGCACCACATCACCCCGCCTTACTGGTCAAGACCGCTGTCCGATCATCGGACTCGCGTACACAACGCACCCCAGCCACAAAGGTCACGTATCAACCGGAAGGAGCTTGAAAAGACCGTGGAGAATTCCGAGCAACGCCCAGGAATCCCAGCCCAATCAATCCGCTGCTGATGACGCTGATGCCAGGTGACAGCCTCGCGAAGGCCGGAAGTACGTCCCCGGCGCAGTCCGCGACGGATGCGCTGACCGGCCGAGAACCGGCCGGCGGGATGGCGGCGTCATGGCCCATGTGTCTCGCATCGGCCGCGTACTGCCGTTAACCTGCGGGTAGTTGGGGGAACTGGGGGGTTTCATGAGTGACAGCGGGGCCCGTATCACACGCATCGAGATGCCGGACGGCACGCCGGTCTGGGCGCGGATCTCCGGGGCGGAGGAGCTGGCGAAGCCCGCCCGGGGTCCGGCGTTCACGGACATCGGGTACGGGGACTTCGCCGAGCAGGTGCAGGCCCGGGTCGAGAGCCTGCAGGCCGTCGTGACCAGCGTCGCGCGCTCGCTCGCCGAGCCGCTGCGGGCGGTGCGGCCCGACGAGGTCAGCGTCGAATTCGGCATCGAGCTCACCGCGAAGGCGGGCAAGGTCGTCGGCCTCCTCGCCGACGGCGAGGCCAAGGGCGGCATCAAGGTCACCCTGACGTGGAACGGTGGGGGCCCGCCCGCCGACCCGTCGATACCGGCGCAGAGCGAGGCGCGCGGGGCGGGACGGACAGCGCCGGATCGCGGTTCCGGGGCGCGGGCCACCGGGCACCCGGCGGGGCCGACGCCCCCGCACCCCGCGCCGCACATGCCGCCCCCGCCCGCCTCGCCGCCCGTGGCCCCGCCCGCCCCCACGACGCCACCGGCCGCACCACAGGCTCCCTCGTCGTCCCCGGCGTCGCCGGGCGGCCCGTCCGTCGGGACTCCGGACCCCGGCCCGTCCGTCGGGACTCCGGACCCCGGCGCGTCCGTCGGGACTCCGGACCCCGGCGCGTCCGCAGGGAATCCGGGCGCCGGGGCATCCACCGGCGCACCGGCGCGTCCGGACGGGGCCGGGGCCGGCGCCGGAAGCGGGTCATGACGCAGCCGCCGGGCAGGGGCGCAGGGGGCGGCTCGGAGGGTGCCTACCGTGCGCTGGTGGGCCTCGTGATGGCGGCGACCGTACGCATCCATCGGCCGGAGCCCGGGTATGCCCCGGACGGATCCGACAGAGGCTTTCTGGGGAGCGGCTTCTTCATCGCCCCGAGCTGGGTCCTCACGTGCGCGCACGTGGCGATGGAGGGGGAGGGGCGTCACGTGAACGTGGTCTTCAAGCCGGACCCCGGCAGCGCCGAGACCGCGGTCGAGGGCACCGTGGTCGCCGCCCTGCCCGAGAGCCGGCCCGGCGGGTCCGGGGCGGGCGGCTGGCCCGCGCCCGACCTCGCGCTCATCCGGCTGCTGCGGCCCGTCGCGCACCCCTGTATGTACGTCACCGAGCGTCCGGCGGGCATGTTCGGCGGCGGCTCGGTCCTCTACGCCGGCTGGACCGACGGCGGGTCGGGACAGCTGACCCGGTTCAGCGGGCGGTGCCAGGTGATGGGCACCTTCGGCGACTGGGCCGAGGACGACGAACAGATGCGGCTGGACGGCGACCGGATGTACCCCGGCCTGTCCGGCGGACCCGTGGTGGACCTGGCCCGTGGCGAGGTCGTCGGCGTACTCAAGTCGCGTTCCGACGGTGCGACCGGCGGGACCTCGATCGGCGTCGAGCGGTTGCGTACGCTGCCCGTACCGCCCGGTGCGGTGGCCGCCGAGTCCGACGACCCCTACCAGGCCGTGTTCCACGCCCACGACCGCTACCACGCCGACCGGCACATCAGCTCCGTCGGCACGGAGCGGACCTGGGCCGATGTCCAGCGTGAACTGGGCGCCGGAGCCGGGCTCGCCCTCAGCCCCCAGCAACGGGTCGATCTGCTCGGCCGGCTCGCCGAACTCCCGCCCCCGCTCAGCACCCGCAGTCTCCTCGGCCTCCTGGACCGGCTGCCGGACACCCACCCGAGCGAGCACCACGCCGCCCCGCGCGGCTGGCGCGACGGCCTGGGGGCGCTGTACGACGCCCCCGGCGGCGACGGCGCGCTGGAACTGGTCCTGCGCTACTGCATGAGTGCCATCTCCGCCGAACGTCCCTATGTCCTGCCGTCCACCCAGGACGCCGAGGCGTCCCTGTGGGACTGGGTGAAGCGGATGGCGGAGGAGCGGCTCTCCCGCAAGTTCCGGCACGAGCTCGCCGGGCTCCGGTACAACGACCGGCACGCCCCCGGCCGCGAACACGCGCGCACCCCGGCGCCGACGCTCGAATCCGCCCGGACCCGCAGCGTCCCGTTCGTCCTGCTGGAGCTGGAGCCGCGCGGCTGGGAACCGGACCGCTACGACTGGCGGATCGGCGTCGGCCGGCACGCCGGGGACGTCCTGCCCGTCGCCGAGGACAGCCGGGGCACCGCACTGGACGCGCTCCCCGCCCGGCTCGCCGGCCCGCTGGCGGAGGCGTTCCGGCGGTGCGACGAACCCGACAGCCCCGCCATGCTCCAGGTCGTCGTCGACCGGAGCCTGATGGACCTGGAGGTGGATGCATGGCGGGTGCCGCCCGACGGGCGGCCCCTCGGGGTGCTGCGGCCCGTGGTCATCCGCTGCCCTGACCGAGGCCGGTTGCCGGCCGATGACGGGATCGACGAACGCGAGGCGCGCTGGAACCGGACCGTGTCCGCCGCGATGCGGGCCGCCGTCGTCGATTGCGAGGACGGAATGCGGGTACCCGTACCGGTGGTGGAGGAGCTGCGCGGACTGGCGTACGAGACGGTCCCGGTGCTCTGCCGTCATGGCGACCCGGCTCATGCGGAGGCGGCGACCGGTCTCGGGCGGGTGCTCGACTCGGGTTTCGGAGTGGCCCTGTGGCGGCGCCGAGTGGCCGAACCGGCCGCGGTCTGCACGGAATTCCACCGGAACGCCGCCCGATCCGTCACCGAGGCCGGCACGGCCGACCAGCTGCCGCGGAAGATCCATCGGCTGAGGCAGGGGGTGCACGCGGGGCGTACGGAGACGTTCTGGTCGGACGGCGTAGCCCTGCTGTACCAAGATCCACATCATCCGCTGCCCGGCTCCGGCGACGAGTTCTTGGAGGCGCCGTGAACGACCGGGCCGGCCGGCCCCTTACGGGGCATACGGCGGATCGCTACCGTGATGCACGTTCGACTGCTGCCCCTGGCGGACGAGTGACGAGGAACACGCTATGAGTGAACCCAGCGAGTGGCTCATCTACCGAGGGGCCGGCGAGCCGCACGGAGGCATCGAGCAGTTGCCGCCCCCGCCGCCCTGGCGGGATTTCGCGGGCCGTGGCGCCCCGGACCCCGGTGAGCAGGACGGGGACGGCTCCGCCGACCGCCGTCTCGGCGGCTACCGGCACATCGCCGAACTCCACCGGCCGGGCGCCGAGGAGCTCGAAATGATCAATGCGGCGCTCTATCTGCGGCGTCCGCTGCTGGTCACCGGCAGCCCCGGCGCCGGGAAGAGCACGCTGGCGCACTCCGTCGCCCACGAGCTCGGGCTCGGCCGGGTCCTGCGCTGGCCGATCGTCAGCCGCTCGGAGCTCCAGGACGGCCTCTACCACTACGACGCGATCGCCCGCCTCCAGGACGTGCAGATCGCCGCGCACGGCGCGGCGGCAGGGGCGACGGGCGCCGAATCGGCGGAGAGCGTCGGCAGTTACATCCGGCTCGGGCCGCTCGGCACCGCGCTGCTGCCCTCGGACCGGCCGCGCGTCCTGCTCATCGACGAGCTCGACAAGAGCGACATCGATCTGCCGAACGACCTGCTCAATGTGCTGGAGGAGGGCGAGTTCGGCATTCCCGAGCTGGAGCGGATCGCCGACCGGCTGCCCGGCGGAGAGGCGGAGGTCCTCGACGACGACGGCAACAAGGTGAAGGTGCGGGGCGGCCGGGTGCAGTGCCGGGCCTTCCCGTTCGTGGTGCTCACCAGCAACGGCGAGCGGGACTTCCCCGCGCCCCTGATGCGCCGCTGCATCCACCTGGAGCTCGGACGCCCCGACCACCAGCGGCTCGCGACCTTCGTGCGCGCCCACCTCGGCGACGAGGCGGCGCGTTCCGGGGACGATCTCATCGCCCACTTCCTGGAACGTTCCCGGAGCGAACTCCTGGCCACCGACCAGTTGTTGAACGCGATCTACCTCACCGACGCCGCCGCTCCGGCCGGCCGCGACCGCCTGGCCGACCTGCTCATCCAGCGACTCGACCGGCCGAGGTGATGCGCTGATGTCCAGGGACGTGCCACGCCACGGACCGGACGAGGAAGGCGGCCACGACAGCGTCGCGGGCGAGGTCCCGGTCGTGGCGGGCGCACCGGTCGCGGGCGACGCGCCGCCGTACGGCGGGGGTCTGCTGCCCGCGTTCGTCGCCCGGTTACGGGAGGCCGGGCTCGACCCCGATGTCGAGCAGCTCTGTGACGCCCTGTGGCTGGCCCGTTGGACCCGTGGCCCCGACGCGCCGGACGACGGGAGCGGCGGGGCCGCGCCGCCGCTGCCCGCCGACCCGGCACAGGAGGGCCGTCCGGGCGGACGCCCCGTGCGGCCGGAGGCGGGGGGCGACGTAGCCCCGGACCCCGCACCTGACGGCGGCGACGCCGTGCGGCAGCAGGAGCTCGGGGACGCGGACCGGCGGATCGCCCTCTACCCCGTGCCCCGCACCGGACCGCCCGGCCGCCCCCGCCCGGACGCCGCGGCCGGGCGGGGGCGGAGCACCGGCCGGGGTGGCCGGGCGAGCGCCCTCACCCTGGGCGTGCCCGCTGCTCCCGCGCTGCCCGCACCGCTCGAACTCCAGCGGGCCCTGCGCCCGTTGCAGCGCTACCGCCCGGCCGCACCGCCACTGCGCCGCACCCTCGACGAGACGGCGACCGCCGAGCTCAGCGCCCGGGCCGGCGGGATGATCATGCCGGTGTTCCGGGGCGCGTCCCGGGGGGAGGCGCTCCTGCAGTGCGTCATGGACGCCTCGTCCTCGATGCTGGTGTGGGACCGGCTGTTCGGTGAACTCCATCAGATATTCGGCCAGTTGGGCGCCTTCCGGGATGTCCAGATCCGCTATCTGCACCAGGGGCCCGACGGCGCGGCGGCGGTGAGCCGCAGCCCCGATCCGGCCGCCGCGCCGCTGAACTCCGCGGACCGGCTGAGCGATCCGACCGGCCGGCGGGTCACCGTCCTGGTCAGCGACTGCGCCGGTCCGCTCTGGCACAGCGGCCGGGCCCACCGGCTGCTGCACCAGCTGGCCGGGCAGGCCCCGGCGGCCGTGCTCCAGCCCCTGCCGCAGCGGATGTGGAACCGGACCAGGCTGCCGGTCACCTACGGTTCGCTGTCCCGGGGCGAGGGGCCCGGCGGAGCCGCCGCACTGAAGGTCACAGAGCACGCCGGATCGGGGCCCGCCGTGCACCCGGGCGCGCTCGCGATACCCGTACTCCCGCCGGTGGAAGGCGCGTTGGCGGCCTGGGCGAGACTGCTCTCCGGCACCGGTGCCGGGCAGATCTCCGGCGCCGTCGGCTGGGTACGGGCCGATCAGCCGGCGGCGGCCGCGCAGCGACCGGGCGACGGACTGTCCTCGCTCCAGCTGGTCAGCCGGTTCCGTTCGGCGGCCTCCCCGGCGGCCGGACAGCTGGCCGTCTACCTCGCGGCGGCCCCGCTGTATCTGCCGGTGATGCAACTGGTGCAGCGCACGATGCTGCCGAACTCGGGACCGTCCGAACTCGCCGAGGTGCTGCTGAGCGGACTGCTGACCCGGAGCAGGAGCCAGGGCGGCAGCGGCGCCGGCGAGGGCGTCGGCCAGTGGTACGAGTTCGCGCCCGGCGTCCGCGAGGCGCTGCTCGGTCCGCTGGGCCGCGACGAGGCACTGCTCGTACTCAAACACTGCTCGCAGTACATCGAGCAGCGGTTCGGGAAGGGCGGGCCGAATTTCCCGGCCCTGGCCTTCGCCCAGCTCGGCGAGGGCCGGTACGCGCCGTCGCGGACCACCCCCACCACGGACACCCTGGCGGACGGCGCGCCCGACGAGGACATCGAAGAGGGGGGCGAGAGCGGGGAGAGCGGCGCGATCGGCGAGCCGCGCGTCCCCCACCCCTTCGCCGAGGTCGCGGTCCGCGTACTGGAGCGATTCATGCCCCTGCCCGAGCAGTTCGTCGTCCAGGCCGGCCGGAACGGACACCGCGGCCCCGCCCAGACACCGAACGCGGCGGTGGAGAGCGCCCGCGTCCTGCTGCGGCACTTCGAATCGGACCACATGGTGCAGTACCTGATGGATGCCGTGCAGCTGCTGCGGGGCGCCACCGAGCGCGAGGAGCAGCCGGACGCCGACCCCGAGCTGTGGGCGGAGTACTCGCGCTGCGTCCTGCGCCTGTGGGAGGTCCAGGGCGACGCCGAACTGCTCCGTGAGGCCGAGTACGCCGCCGAACGGGCCGCCGCACACCCCGGCGCGGTACGCGAACGGGCCGTACTGGCCAAGGTGTTGCACGCCGCGGCCGACGACCGTCGGCGCCGTGGCGACCGGCGCGGCGCACTGGAACTGCTGCGCCGCGCCGACCGCGAGTACACGGCGGCCTGCTCGGATCCGGGCCTGGTACCCGCCGAGGCCCTCCGGCTCACCCTGGAGCGGGTCCGGGCCCTGGAGGCACAGTGGCGGCTCGACGGCGACACGGCCCTGCTGCAGGCCGCGTGCGGCATGCTGGAGGCATTCGCCGACGTCTGGCCCGACCAGGAGAACCGCCCCGCCGCCCTGCCGCTGGCGCACGGCCGTACGCTCCTGAAACTGTCCGGGGCCACCGCCGACGCCGAACAGTCCCGCGTCTACGCCGGTCAGGCCGCGCGCTCCTTGCGCACCGCGTTCGAACAGGGCGGCGGCCGGCACACCATGGGCACCGAGGTGCGCATCCTGCTGGACCTGGTGGACGCCCTGCTCGGTTCCGGCGAGGAGCCGGACGAGGCGGGCGCCCTGATCGAACAGGCACTGGAGACCGTACGGGAACAGCGGCTGCGCGCCTCGCTGCAGACCCGGGCCGCCCGGGTCCGTGTCGCCCGCTACGCGCACACCGGAAATCCGGACGAGCTGGTGGCGGCGGCCGACTGGTTCGCCCGCGCCGCGCGCGGCGTCCCGCGCGACTCGCAGGCCCACGCCGATCTGCTCGCCGAGTGGGGCGGCACCCTGCTGCGCCGCGCCCAACTTCCCGACGGGCGCCCGCACATCGGTGCCGCGGTACGGGTGCTGCGCGACTGCCGTACGGAGACGGCGGCGGGCGGCAGGCGCCAGGCCGAGCGGCTGCTGATGCTGGGCCGGGCGCTGATGCTGCGGCACCGGGCCACCGAGGACCGGGTCGACCTGCGGGAGGCCGAGCATCTCTTCGGTCTCGCGGCCCAGGAGGCGACCGACCCGCTGACCGAGGCGCACTGCTGGCTGGAACTGGGCCGGTCCCACCTCGACGCCTTCCGGGTGCTGCACCGTCCGGCCCGGCTCGACGAGGCGGCCGAGGCGTTCCGGGGCGCAGCCGAGGCGGCCGGGACGGCGGAGACGGAGCTGGACAGTCCGCAACAGGTCCAGCAGGCCGTCGAGTTGGGTGCTACAGCCAACCACTGGCGGGGTATGACATACGAGAGGGCGGGCCGCCCCCGGGCCGCACGCGAGGCGTACCGGGCGGCCGTCCGGCAATGGAGCAAGCTGCCGGACGGCGGCGGCTCGGCGGGCGAATCGACCGCCGAACGGCTGGCGGAGCTGGAGCGCTGACTGCCGGGCGGTGAGTGTTCGGGCGGAGCGTCTCCGGGCGCGATGCGAACCGGACGGCGCGCGCCGGGTACGGCCGGTGTACGACCGACGCCGGTCGACGGCAGGCTCAAGAAGGCGTATGTCGGCTTGTGCGGGGCATCGGTACAGAGGCGACCGGTGCGAGGCGGCGCGGCTCGCGCGAGCCGCACGGCTGCGCGAGCGGAGATACGTGTGTCAGGGACGCGGGCTCAACGGGATGCGCTCAACGGCGAGCGGGTGACCGCGGGTTCGAGCGGCAGTACGAGATACGGGGAGACACCATGAGCGAGTCGATACGCGACGGCGGGCCGGATGCGCTGCCGGACCTCCTGGGGCTGGATCTGGAGGCACTGCGGACACTGGAGCACCCGGTGCTCGCCGAAGTGGTCGCGGATCTGCGCGGACGGGCCGAGCAGCCGCGGGAGATGCTGTGGGGATTCACCAACGCCTTCTGAGACGAAGTGCCCCGCGGTCTCGCGGCACGGCGCCGAAGCCGCACGAATTCGGTCAGGGGTCCGGTTGAACCGGACATCGTGGCCCGGGACGGGTTTGCCCGCACGGCCGGCCAGGGATACTTGCCCGGGGCCGACGACGGGGGCCGTCCCCACGGACATGCAGCACGGGGGTGCCGGAGTGTCTCCAGAGTCGACGCCGCACACTCCCTCACGCACGAGTACCGGGGCGACCGGCCGACTCCCCGTCCCCTTCGGGCAGTTCATCGTCAAGGCGCACGGCCGCTGCAATCTCGCCTGCCGTTACTGCTACCTCTACGAGGGCCCCGACCGGACCTGGCGGACCCGCCCGGCCGCCGCCGCGCAGGCCGTCCTGGACCGCACCGCGGACCGGATCGCCGAACACGCGGCAGTCCATGGACTGCGGGACGTCTCCCTCGTCCTGCACGGCGGCGAACCCCTCCTCGCGGGCGCCGCCCGGCTGGCCGCCTTCACCGACCGGGCACGCGGCCTGATGCCCGACGGCTGCACCCTCCACACCACCGCGCAGACCAACGCCACCCTGCTCACCGACGCGCGTATCGCCACCCTCGCCCGGCACGGCATACGCATCGGCATCAGCCTCGACGGCGGTCTGGCCGCCCACAACACCCAGCGCACCGACCACGCCGGACGCCCCTCCTGGCCCGCCGCCTCACGCGGCGCCCGGCTCCTCGCCGACCGGTACCCGCACGCGTACGCGGGCATCCTCACCGTCGTCGACCCGCTGACCGACCCGGTCGAGCTGTACGAATCGCTGCTCACCCTGCGCCCGCCGGCCCTGGACCTGCTGCTGCCGCACGGCAACTGGACGAACCCCCCGCCGGGCCTGCCCGACATGCGCACGGCGGGGCCCGGACCGGACCGCCCGACCCCGTACGGCGACTGGCTCGTCACCGTCTTCGACCGCTGGTGGCCGGCCCGGCGTCGGGAGACCCGGGTGCGGCTCTTCGAGGAGTGCATCGCCCTGCTGCTGGGCCTCCCCGCCGCCACCGAATCCCTCGGCCTCGACCCCGTCAACGCGATCGTGGTCGAGACCGACGGAACGATCGAGCAGGTGGACTCCCTCAAGTCCGCCTACGACACGGCCGCCGCCACCGGGCTCGACATCTTCCGGCACACCTTCGACGACGCCCTGCGCCACCCCGGCATCGCCGCCCGCCAGGCAGGAGCCGACGCACTCGCCGCCGCCTGCCGCGCCTGCCCGCTGCTGACCGTCTGCGGCGGTGGCCACTACGCGCACCGCTACCGCGCAGAGAACGGCTTCACCAACCCGTCCGTCTACTGCGCCGATCTCGAACGGCTGGTGCGCCACATCGCGGGCCGGCTCGCCGACGCAACCGCAGGAGCACACCGATGAGCCCCCCACTTCCGGACCACATACTGCGCCGACTCGGCCGCACCGAGGGCGACGCCGACACCCTCCACGTACTCGTACGCGACCAGGACACCCGCCGGCTCCTCCTCCTGCGCGCCCTGCTCGACGCGGCCGAGGCCGCGCCCGCGACCGTCTGCCCGCACCGGGCGCTCGACCGGCTCCACCAGGACTGGGCACTGCTGGAATCGGCCGAACGCGCCGACCGGGCCGCCGTGCGCACCGTCCTGCTCCACCCCCTCGTGGGCCCCTGGGCCCAGCGCTGCCTGCGCGGCCTCTCCGGTTCCGGACCGAGCTCCGAACTCCGGGCGGACCTCGACCACTTGAGCGCCCTCGCCGCCGCCGCGGCGATCCGGGCAGGAGTGGCGTTCACGACCCGGCTCACCGCACACGACGGGTTCCTCCCGCTGCCCACTCTGGGCGCTCTGCGCACGGTCCCCGGACCGGTCGACATCGCTTTCTCGGACGGGGAACTGACGGTGCGTCCGGGCGGCGTCCGGGCGCCGCTCGTGGTGCGTACGCAGCGGGACGGGACGGCCGACTCGGCAGACCCGCGCTGGCTGCCCGTGCTCGTCCTGCCCGCCGTACTGCCCGGCGCCGGACCCGTACCCCTGGACGACGTCGATCCGTACCGCACCGACGGCGGCGGGCTCGTGCGTCACGGGCTGAGCGCCGCCACCCACATCGACGACCACGAACGCAAGGCCTGGATCGAGTCCTGGTCCGGGCTGGCGCCCCTGCTCCGCATCGGCGGCGAGCACCGCCTCACCGAAGCGGCCGTCCTCCTGCGCTGCCTGGTACCGCTCGGCCCGCCACCCGGCTCCGGACCCACGGGCGAGGGCGCGGCCCACTGCAGCGGCACCAGGCGCGAGGCGTTCGGCGCCGTCCTCAGCAGCAAACCGTCCACCCCCGCCTACCTCGCTTCCACCCTCGTCCACGAGCTCCACCACACCAAGCTGGCCGCGCTCGGCGCACTCGTGCCGCTGCACCACGAGGACGCGACACCACGCCACTTCGCCCCCTGGCGCTCCGACCCGAGGCCCTTCGACGGCCTCCTCCAGGGCGCGTACTCGCACATCGCGCTGGCCGACTACTGGCAGCGGTTCGCTCTCGGCGCGCGGCGCGTCACCCATCGCGACCTGGCCTGGTCCGAACACGCCCGCTGCCGCGAACAGGTCGGGGCCGTACTGCCGGTGCTGGCCGGATCGGCGGCGCTGACCCGAGAAGGCCGGGTCTTCGTCGACGAGATGATCACGCTCTACCACCGTCTGGACGATTGTCCGCCCCCCACGGGGCATCTCGCACGCGCGCAGGCGTACGTGTCCACCGCGAAGGTGATATGGCAGCAGAGGAACGGCTCGCGAAGGCAGTGAGCGACCGCGCGATAGCGATCGGAGCGACCATGCTCCGGTGTATGTTGACAACGCTCGCAATGAGGCAGGGAGACGGTTGAATGCCCGGAACGCGTAAGCAAGTTGGAGCAACCGGGGCGCAGGCCGTCACCATCAGTTTCGCCGGTTTCAACCGCGCCTGGGCGGCGTGGATCGCGGACCGTCTGGAGCGGCGCGGAGCGACGGTCGTCCTGCATCGGTGGGACCCCCCGGTGGAGGTCGCGCTGGAGGAGTCGTTGCGGGATCTGACCCTGGCCCGCGGCCGCGTGCTGGTGATCCTCAGCGACTGGTACTTCCAGCTCGGCCCCCGCAGCCACGACGAGTGGAACAGGGCCCTGCGCGAGGTCGTCGCCCCCGACCCCGACCGCTTCGCCGCCGTCTGCGTCACCACCTCCGCGATGCCCGGCGCCACCTCGGTCTTCGGTGCCGCAGATCTCACCAACGTCGGTGCCGACGAGGCCGAGCGGCGGCTCCTCGTACGCCTGGGCCTGCCCACCGATCCGTTGCCCGAGCCTGTCGAGGCCAGGCAGGGCCCCCACTATCCGGCCGACACCCCCGAGGTGTGGGGCGGGGTGCCGCGCCGCAACATCCGCTTCACGGGCCGCGAGGAGCTGCTCAGCAAGGCGTACCGGTCCCTCCAGGACGCCGGATCCGGCGCCGGGGTCGTGACCCTGCACGGCATGTCCGGCGTAGGCAAGACCCAGCTGGCCGCCGAGTACGTCTACCGCTTCGGCTCCGAGTACGACGTCGTCTGGTGGGTGCCCGCCGACCGTCGTGCCCTCTACCGCCAGAAACTCGCCGAACTCGCCCCCGAACTGGGCCTGTCCACCGGCGCCGAGTACGGCGAACGGCTGCGCGCGGTACGGGACGCGCTGCGCCGCGGCGAACCGCACTCCCACTGGCTCCTCGTCCTGGACGGCGCCGACGAACCCGAACACATCTGGGACCTGGTGCCGACCGGTCCCGGACACGTCCTGATCACCTCCCGCAACCCGGAGTGGAGCGAGCACAACAGCAACCTCGTCGAGGTCCCGGTCTACGCCCGCGAAGAATCGGTCGCCTTCATCCGCCGCCGGGCCCCGCGTCTGACCCCGCCCGAGGCCGACCAGCTCGCCGAAGCCCTCGAAGACCTCCCGCTGCTCCTCGACCAGACCGCCGGCTGGCTCAACGACTCCGACATGTCGGTCGGGGAGTACATCGATCTCCTCGAAGGCGGCATCGACCAGGACGTCGTCAAGGTCTCCGCGGACTTCCCGCTCGCCTTCCAGACCGCCTGGTCGATACTGCTGAACAAGCTCAAGGACACGGTCCCCGAATCCGTCGACCTGCTGCGCCTGTGCAGTTTCTTCGCGCCCGGCTCCATCCCCGTACGGCTGCTGAAGGAAATGCCCCCCGGCGAACTGCCGGAACAGCTCTCCGGCCTGATGAACGACCCGTTGCTGTGGAACAAGGCCATCAGCCAGCTCCGGCAGTACTCCGTGGTCCGCCTGGAGTCCCACGAATCGGTCGTCGACGAGGCGTCGTCCGGGGAATCGCTCTACATGCACCGCATGGTCCACCAGATCATCGGCAAGGACATGCCGGACCGGGACCGCCAGGAGTTCATCGACGTGGTCCGCCGGGCCCTCGCGGCCGCGGACCCCGGCCGGCCCGCCGACACCCGCCTGTGGCCCGCCTACGCCGAGATCACCCCGCATCTGAAATGGGCCGACGTGCTCCGGAGCACCGATCCGGCGGTGCAGACCCTGGTGCTCAACTGCCTGCGCTACATGTACCTCTCGGGGGAGTACCGGGCCGGCATCAAGCTGGGCGAACGCGCCATGAAGGCTTGGCGGGAACTCCTCGGCGAGGACCACCCCAGGGTCTGGGACCTCAGTTACCACTACGCGAACGTGCTGCGGGCCGTCGGCGACTACGCCGGTACGGAGGCCATCGAACGGGCCGCCGTCGACCATCTGCGCACCGAACGCGGCGCACAGGACCTGGAACACCTGCGCGCCGCCGGCGGCCTCGCCGCCGACCTGCGGGGCCTCGGCCGCTACGACGAGGCGCTGGAGATGTCGGCCTGGATCCTCGACGCCTACCGCGAGCTGCTGGGCGACCAGGACTCGCGCACGCTCAGCGCGCAGAACAATCTCGCTACTTCGCTGCGGCTGCTGGGCCGGTACGAGGAGGCGCTCGAACTCAACCGGCGCACCCTGGAGGCCCGGCGCCAGCTGCTGCGCCTACGGCACAGCTGGACGCTCTACTCCGAGATCAACTACGCGACCGACCTGCGGCTGCTCGGCCGGTACGGCGAAGCCCTGTCGCTCCAGAGCCAGAGTGCCGCGCTGCACCGGCGGGTCATGACCGCTGACAACCCGCAGACCCTGCGTGCCGAGCACAACCTCGCGCTCTGCCAGTACCGGACCGGTGAGCGCGCCATGGCCGCGAAGCTGTTCACCCGGGTCCTGGAGCGCTCCGAGCGGGTGCTGGGCGAGAACGACCCGCTGACGATGATGTGCGCCGCCAGCCAGAGCTTCTTTGCCCGTGAGCACGCCGACATCGACCAGGCCAGGGACATAAGCGAAAAGGTCGTCTCCGGCTATGCGGACATGCTCGGCGAGGGACACCCCTATGTGGCGGGGGCCCGGGCCAACCACGCGCTGATCCTCCGTAACGTGGGGGAGCGGGAGCACGCGCACAGCCTTCTGGAGGAGGCGCTCGCCGACATGACGCGCGCCGTGGGAGAGAACCACCCGTGGACGCTGGGCTGTGCCATCAACGCCTCCGCGATGCGCAATCTGGTGGGCGACCCGGAATCCGCCGCCGTGCTGACGGACTCGGTCATCACCCGGGCCATCGAGGTGCTCGGCCGGACTCACCCGCTGACCCTCTCCGCCCGGATCGCGCACGCCGCCGACCTGCGCGGTATCCGGGATCGGCAGCGCGCGGACAAGATTGAGACGGAGGCGCTGGGCGACCTGGTGGCGACGCTGGGCGTCCAGCACGTCCACACGGTCTCGGCGCGCTCCCGCAACCGTCCGTACTGGGACTTCGAGCCGCAGATGGTCTGACGTCGATCCGGCAAAGCGTACGCGGAAGATGACTGAGCGTCAGCAATCTGTCCGGCAGGCTGGTTGATGCACGAAGGGGAAGCGAATGGCAATCGTCGTGGGGTCCGTGGTGCCCGGGGAGGACGGCCCGATACCGGTCGTCGTGGACGCCGAGGCGTACACGAGCGCCGGGGGGCCGCCCACCGACGCCGACTCGTTGTACGACCTGGAGGAGACCCGGGACGGCGGCGCCGCGCGGCGGGCTCTCGGCGCGGCCGGGGACCTGTACGGGGAAGGGCTCGACCTGGCCCGCCGATGTGCGTCCCAGGCGATGCGCCGATTAGGTGATCTGGGGGAGGGGCTGCGGCCCGACGAGGTCGAGCTCCAGGTCGGCATCACCTTCGAGGCAGGCATGGCGGCTGTGGTGAAGGCCGGGGCGGAAGCCCAGATCCAGGTCACCTTCCGCTGGCAGCCCGGCCAGGAGGGGCGGGCGGACACCACGGTGGTGAACGCTTCATGAGCGGGGCCCCCTCGCCCGCCGGCCCGCCCCGGCCGACGCCGCCGATCCCCATCCTCCCGTACAGCCGGATCGTGGGTCAGGACGAACTGAAAGTCGCACTGGAGCTCAACTTCATCGCCCCGGACATCGGAGGCGTCCTCGTCTCCGGACAACGCGGCACCGCCAAGTCCACCGTCGTACGCGCCTTCGCGCTGATGTCCGGTGGTGCGCTGCCCGTCACCCTGCCGATCAACGCCACGGACGACCGGGTCCTCGGCGGCTGGGAACTGGACGCCCTGATGCAGGGCGAGCCGAAGAGGCAGCCCGGCCTGCTCGAAGAGGCCCACAAGAAGGGCCTGTTGTACGTCGACGAGGTCAACCTCCTGGACGACCACATCGTGAACATCATCCTGGACGTGGTCTCCACCGGCGTCCTGTCCGTACAGCGGGAGGGCCTGGACACCACCGCGCACGTCTCCTTCGGTCTCGTCGGGACCATGAACCCGGAGGAGGGCAGCCTGCGCGCCCAGTTGCTGGACCGTTTCGGTCTGATGGTCCCGACGGCCGAGCTGGGCATCGAGGACCGGCACCGGATGATCGACGCGGTGCTCACCTTCGAGGAGGAGCTCCGCGTCGAGGACTCCGCCTGGATCCGCGCGGCGGAGCAGGACAACGAGCGGTTGCGCGGCGGACTGCTTGTCGCGCGCGACCGGCTGCCCCGCGTCCGGCTGGACGGGAAGATGATCCGGCTCTGTGCCGAGGCGGCCGCGCGAACGGGCGCCGTCGGACAGCGTGGTGACCTGCTCGTGGCCCGCGCCGCCCGCGCTCTGGCAGCCAAGGACGACGCCCGACGCGTCGAGCCCGCGCATGTGCGCCGTGTGCTGCCGCTTGCCCTGCGCCATCGCAGGCCCGAGTCCGCCCATGGTTCGGCGTTCGGCTGGGGACAGGACGAGGACGCCGCCGTCAGCGACCTGTTCGGCTGAGCCGCCGATGTCCGCCCGCCCACCGCAGTCCGCGCTCGCACGGGAACCCGGCGAACTGCCCCGCCGACTGCTCACCGTGCTCGTCTGCGCCGCCCTCGAACCGGGGCTGCCCGGAGTCCTGCTCTTCGATCTGCCGCCGGAGCATCTCGCCGCCGTCACCGATGTGTTCGCCGGACTGGTCCGGATGGCCGGCGGGGATTCGGCAGGCACCCCGGTGCAGCGGTCGACGCTCAACGCGGCCACCGTCGACGAGGACCTGTGGTTGCGCCCGCGGATCCGCCGCGGCCCGGAAGGCATCGAGTTCACCGTCGAGCCCGGGCCGTTGACCGAGACGGGCACCGGCGCCTCGCTCGTCGTCGTGCCCGACCTCGCCCGGCTGAGCGTTCCCGGCACGCGCGCCGCCGTCCAGCTCCTCGGGGCCGATGTCGCCACCGTGGAACACACCGGATTCCGCCACCGGTGGCGGCCCCGCACGCGCTGGCTCGCCGTCTGCCGCACCGAGGACGTCGAACAGGTCTCGCCGCACATTCTGGACCGCTTCCCGCTCCGCCTCGCCGTCCCCGGTCTGCGGCCCGAACCGGAACCCGACCCCCTTGGTCCGCTCCCCGCCGCATGGGCCGCGGCCCTGGACCCCCGGGCGCCCCGTCCGCCCATGCCCCTCCACACCGAAGTTCCCCCACGCGTACTGGAGATGCTGGACGCCCGCGACGGCGCCGGGCACCGCAGGACGCTCGCCCTCGCCCGCACCGCCCGCGCCCTTGCCCGGCTGGAGGCGGCCGAGGCGGGTCCCGACGCAACCGCCGGTCACAGCTCCGCCCCTCGTCAGGGATCCGTTCCGCCCCCCGGCCCGCACCACGTCACCGCCCAGCACGTCGACCGCGCCGCCGAACTCATCCGGCTGCGTACCGTGCACCGGCCCGCCATCCCTCCCGGGCCCGGACCCGCCCCCACCGGCCCGGATCTGCCCGAGCCCCGCCGGGAGGACGTTGAACCCGTGCCCGGCACGACCCAGGACCGGCACGGAGCCCTCGACACCCCGGTCCACTCCCCCGGAGCCGAAGAGCCCATCGGAGCGGCCACCGCACCGCTGCCGCAGGACCGCATACCGGACGCCACTCCGTACCCGGAGGACACCGCAGGACCTCGGGCGGAGGGCAGCGAGCTGCGCCACCCGGCCCCACGCCCGGCCGGCGCACCGCGGACCGGGCGGGGACCCGTTGTCGGGGTGCGGCGTGCCCGTGACCTCTGGGACCTCGCCCCGGTCCGTACGGCGATGGAGGCCGCCAAGAACCGCGCGGTCCGCGAGGGCCGCGACCGGCTGGTCATCACTCCGCAGGACCTGCGCGGCTACGTCCGGGCGCCCGAACCCGTTACCCTGCTCACTCTCGTACTCGACCACACCTGCCACCCGGGCTGGGACTGGCACCCCGCGCTCGAACCGTTCCTGCAATGGGCTTATGTCACCCGGGCCTCCGTCCAGGTCGTGGAGGTCGGCAGCGGGGCAGCCGCGGACGAACTGCGGGCCGAGTCCTTCGCGGCCCGCTCCACCCGGGACCCGCGGATCGCCGCCGCGCTCGACCGGCCGCCGGGCCGGGCCACCCCGCTGGCCCACGGCCTCGACCGGGCCGGACGCGCTCTGCGCCACGCCTTCCAGCACCACCGTGCCGGATATGTCGAGGCGCTCCTGGTGGTCGTCACCGACGGGCGCGGCAACGTGCCGCTCGCCGCGGCACACCGGGGCCGTCGGCCGGGCCACGACCCGGTGGGACGGGCCGGGATCGAGGACGCGCTGGCGGCCGCCGGACGGATCGGCTCGCTGGGACGGACCCGGCTGCACTGCGTGGTCGTCGACCCGGGGCGCCGTCCGTACACCGCGCTGCCGGCCGAACTCGCCCACGCGTTGCGCGGCAGCGTGATCGTGGGACGTCCGGACGACGAGGCGGTGGACCGTGCGTGATGAGCCGCTGCGGGCCATCCGGCGACTCGGCCGAATCGCGGGGCAGGTGCTGCCCGCCCCACGCGCCGTCGTACCCGAAGGGGCCCGGACCGGACAACCGCAGGGGCTCGGTGTGGAGCCCGTGCACGCGAAAGCGCACCCCTCCACGACGTACGCCCGGGTCAAGGTGAAGCGTCACCGCACACCGCACGGCGCGCCGGAGGCCTTCGGTTTCGAGGCGTACTGCCCCGGAGTGCCGCCCCTGGAGTACTGCTCGGGCGAGGGGCAGCGACGGCCGCAGGCCATCAGCCTCCGCAGTGCCCGCCAGGGCGGTGAGCCGCCGTCCGAACTCCTGCGGTCCATCCGCCGCTGGTCCGGACACCAGCGCCCGCTGACCGACTGGATCAACCGCTGCCGTGCCGCCCACCGCGACGCCCTCCAGATCGTGTTCCTCGACCAGACAGGCTTCGACCTGCCGTGGGAGGCGCTGACCCTGCCGGCCGTAACGGAGACCGGGCTCGCCGGCGGGCTGCTGGGGGCGCTCGTCGACATCGCCCGCTGGCTCGACGTGCGGCACGGACGGGACGACTTCCCGGCCGACGCGGCCGCTCCCGCGGGTGGCGTCCTCGGGTATTTCCACCACGACATGCGCTCCGACATGACCGTCTTCGAGGGCTACGACCACCGACCGCACACCGGCATCGTCAGCTTTCTGAACAGTCTCGACGCGCACGACACCGACCGGACCGGACTGGTCTACATGGGCTGCCACGGCACCTTCGCCGATCAGCTCAGCAAACTGACCCTGGCCGACGTCACCTGGGCCGAGTACAGCGACCAGGAGATGACCCTGCTGCGCAGGGACGGTTCACTGGTCTGTCTCAACGCCTGCCACTCCGGGGGTTTGCTCGACTACGACGGCGACGGCCGACAGTATCTGCGCGGCTTCACCGAGATCTTCCTCGGCAAGGGGGCGGGCGGCTGCATCGTCACCGCCGGAAAGATCGGCGAGGCCGAGGCCGGTGACCTGATCCGTCATCTGGTCGAGGCCGTGACCGCAGATCCCGCCCGCCCGGTGGCCCGCGCACTGCGCGCCTTCCGTGCCAGGGCGCTCGCCGAATTCGAGGCCGGGGGCGGAAACCCGCTCCAGGCCGGGGGCGGCATCCCGCTCCAGGTCAGGGACGACGGCACCTTCGACGCGCGAGGACAGCGCCACGTTCTGCGACTGCTCTACAGCCTGATGTTCCAGTACTACGGCCACCCCCTCAGCACGCTGCACCTCACCGGACCCCACGAGCACGGCGCACGGGAGCGAGAGGGGGCCTCACCATGAGCGGTGACGAACAACCTCTGCTGATCGAACCGGTCGTGGGCTGGCTGCGCGAGGTGGAGCCGGGACTGGTCCACTACGTCAGCGTCGACCTGCGCGGCCCCCTCGACGCCCGCAGCGAGCACGACGGCGAGGCATGGCCCTACGACGAGGAGGAACTGGCCTTCAGTGTCTCGCTGGACGGTGCTCCGAACTTCGTCTGTGAAGTGCTCGACGACCCCGGCGTCGTACTGCACCGGTTCGGCGGTACGTACGGCCCGGCGCGGTTCGTCGTCACGGCAGGTGAGGTCACCGGTCCCGCCGTGCTGCGGCTGACCATCTCCAACCAGTGGGGCATGCCGGTCCGCAAGGCCGAACTGCCCTGCCACATCAGGGAAGCGGCGTCGGAGCCCAAGACGCCCCGAACGGTCGTCGGACGTCTGCCGGGGCTGTCGCCCGAGGCGCGCACGGACACCGCTCGGCCGTCCGGTGGGTCGGGCGAAGGGGAGGAGGACCGGGCGGCGCCCGCCCATGCCGCGCGGCCGAGCAGGGCGACGGGGCAACTGCGTGCGTTCCTGGAGCGGCTGACCAACTTTCGTGCGCCGTCGCCGCCGGGCGCGGCCACGGCCGCCCGGCCGTCCGTGCCGCCGGGGCCGGAGCCGACACAGTCAGCGGATGTCGCGAACCGGTCCGAGGACCGCGCCGAGGCCTCGCCCGACAGATCGCCCGATCCGCAGCCCGGCGCCGGTACCGCGGTCACGATCAGCTTCGCCGGTCCCGACCGGGCCTGGGCGGTGTGGATCGCGGACCGTCTGCAGCGTCGCGGAGTGCCGGTGGCACTCCAACGCCGGGAGCCGCCGGGGGAAGCCCTGTCGCCGGAGGTGCCACCGGTGGAGTTGCTCAGGGACCTGCTCCTGTCGCCCGGCCGCATCCTGTTGCTGCTCAGCGACGCGTACGTGCGGCCCGGCCCGGACAGCCACGAGCAATGGAGCCGGGCCCTGCTCGAGGTCGTCGCGCCCGCCCCGGACCGGTTCGCGGCGGTCTCCCTCACCACCTCGGCGCTGCCCGCCGCGGCGGCCGTGCTGTATCCCGTCCACCTGGTAGGCATCGGCGAGGAGGAGGCCGAGCGGCGGCTGCTGACCCGGCTGGACCTGCCCGTCGACGCACCGCCCGAGCGTGCCGTGGCCGGGCCGCGACCCCGGTATCCGGCTGACATCCCCGAGGTGTGGGGCGGGGTACCGCGCCGCAACACCAGGTTCACCGGACGCGACGAACTGCTGAACCGGACACATCAGCTGTTCGTGGACGCCGAGCCGGGACACGGCCGGGTCGCCCTGTACGGGATGTCCGGCGTCGGCAAGACGCAACTGGCCGTCGAGTACGCCCAACGCTTCGGCTCCGACTACGACGTGGTGTGGTGGGTGCCCGCGGACGGCCGCTCCCTCTTCCGCCAGCGGTTGTCCGAACTCGCCCCGGAACTGGGTCTGTCCACCGGTGTCGAATACGGCGAGCGGTTGCGCGCGGTAGCCGACGCGCTGCGTCGCGGCGAACCCTACGCACACTGGCTCCTGGTCCTCGACGGCGCCGACGATCCCGAACAGATCCGGGATCTGGTACCGGCCGGGTCGGGCCATGTCCTGATCACCTCGCGCCATCTGGGATGGGGCGAGCACAACAGCATGCTCGTCGAGGTCCCGGCCTACGAGCGCCGGGAGTCGGTCGACTTCATCAACCGCCGCGCCCCGCGGCTCACCCCGGCCGAGGCGGACCGGCTCGCCGATGCACTGGAGGATCTGCCGCTGCTGCTCGACCAGACCGCGGGCTGGCTCAATCAGTCCGGGCTGACCGTCGACGAGTACATCGAACTCCTCACGAACGGCGTCGGCGAGGATGTGGTCAGAGTCTCCGTGGACTTCCCGGTCGTCTTCCGGACCGCCTGGACGATCCAGCTGAGTCAGCTGCTGGAGAGCGATCCGGAGGCCTTCGAACTCCTGCGCCTCTGCGCCTTCTTCGCGCCCGGCTCCATCCCCGGACAGCTACTGACGCGCGCACAGCTGCCCGGCTCGCCCGGTGGCGACTCCGCACGCCTGCGAGCCATGCGTCAGCTGCTGCGTCACTCGGCCGCCCGTCTGGAGACCGGCTCCTGGCCGGTCGGCGACGGCGAAGCGCTTCAGCTCCACCGGTTGTTCCACCAGCTCGTGCGCAGCGGGATCTCCGGGGACGACAGAGCGCTCTACCGCGACGCCGCGCGGGACGCGTTGGCGGTGTCCGACCCCGGGGACCCCGCCGACATCGGTGCCTGGCCGCTGTACGCCGCCCTCACCCAGCACCTCGAATGGGCGGAGGCGCTGGAGAGCACCGCCCCTCCGGTGCAGCAGCTCGTCCTCAACTGCCTGCGCTACATGTACCTTTCGGGGGAGTACGGCAGTGGAATACGGCTCGCCGGGCCCGCCATGGATTCCTGGCGGTCACTGCTCGGAGAGACGCACCCGAGGATCTGGGACCTCAGCCACCATTACGCCAATCTGCTGCGCGCGCTCGGTGACTACCGCACGAGTGAGAGTGTCGAACGCAGGGTGACCGTCTCGCTGCGGGCCGAGGGCAGGGAATCGGAACCGGAGCATCTGCGGGCGGTCGGCGGGCTCGCGGCCGATCTGCGCGGTCAGGGGCGCTACCAGGAGGCGCTGACGCTCTCCGTCTCGATCAGGGACCGCTGCCTGACCCTCTTCGGCCAGGAGGACGGCCGCACGCTGAACGCGGACAACAACCTGGCCGTGTCGTTGCGCCTGCTCGGCCGGTACGAGGAGGCCCTGGCACTCGACCGGCGCACCCTCACCCTGCGGCGGGCCGTGCTGCGCAGGGGTGCGGCGGCGACCCTCTACTCGGAGATCAACTGTGCCATCGATCTGCGGCTGCTCGGGCACCACCAGGAGGCCGAGGAGGAGCTGAGCCGGACCGTCCACAGCCATCTGCGGCTGCTCGGGGCCGGTAATCCCCAGACCTTGCGCGCCCAGCACGGTCTGGCCCTGTGCCGGTATGCCCGGGCGGGAGCAGCCGTGGCCCTGCCCCTGCTGATCGACGTACGGGAGCGCTGCCTGCGCGTGCTCGGTGAACACGACCCGCTCACCCTGCAGATCACGGCGAGCGGTGCCTGCGTGGAGGGGGAGGCGGGCGACCCCGGGCAGGCGCGGGCGCTCCATGAGCAGGTGGTGGCCGGATACTTGCGGATGCTGGGCCCGGAGCATCCGTACACCATCGGAACGCAGGGCAACACGGCCTTGATGCGATGGACCCTGGGCGATCACGCCATCGCGAGCCACGGTATCGAGCAGGCCCGCGCCCTGATGGCCCGCGAGGTGGGGGAGGACCACCCGTGGACGATCGGCTGGGGGCTGAACACGACGCTGGTACGGATCTGGACCGGGCAGCAGGAGGCCGCGCGAGAGCTGGGCCGGGAGTGCGCGGCCCGGGCGGCCACTGCGCTGGGGCCCCGTCATCCGCTGGCCGTCGCCTGCCGGGCGGCCTACGTGATGACGCCGACGACTGACGACCCGCCGTTTCAGCCGTTCGAACCGCTCGTCATCTGAGGACCGTCCGACGAGTGCTCCGTGCCGACCGGGCGGTGGTGCGCCGGACGGCTGTGCGCGTGGCCGCGGCACGAGCCCGGGCACCCCGAAGGGCCCGCTCCCGCGAGATGATCGCGGGAGCGGGCCCTTCGGGTTCGTGCGTACGGCGACCGGTCAGGCGTCGAAGACCTCGGCGACCAGTTGGGCCTGCTCGGCCTGGTGGCGCTTGGCCGAGCCGACCGCCGGGGACGAGCTGTGCGGCCGCGAGATGCGGCGCAGGCGCTCACCGTGCGGGACGTCGGCGCCGACGGCCAGGTCCAGGTGGTCGATCAGGTTCAGGGCGATGAACGGCCAGGCGCCCTGGTTGGCCGGCTCCTCCTGGGTCCAGAGGTACTTCTCGGCGTTCGGGTACTTGGCGATCTCGGCCTGCAGCTCGGCACCCGGCAGCGGGTACAGGCGCTCCAGACGGATGATGGCGGTGTCCGTGACGCCACGCTTCGTACGCTCGGCCTCCAGGTCGTAGTAGACCTTGCCGGCGCAGAAGACGACCTTGCGGACGTCGTTCGGGTTCACCGAGTCGTCGCCGATCACCGGGCGGAAGCCGCCGGTGGTGAACTCCTCCACCTTCGACGCGGCCGCCTTGAGGCGGAGCATCGACTTCGGGGTGAAGACGATCAGCGGCTTGTGGTGCGGGTTGTGCACCTGCCACCGCAGGAGGTGGAAGTAGTTCGACGGCAGGGTCGGCATCGCGACCGTCATGTTGTTCTGCGCGCACAGCGTGAGGAAGCGCTCCGGGCGGGCGGACGAGTGGTCCGGGCCCTGGCCCTCGTAGCCGTGCGGCAGCAGCAGCGTGACGCCGGAGGTCTGGCCCCACTTCTGCTCGGCCGAGGAGATGAACTCGTCGACGACGGTCTGCGCGCCGTTGACGAAGTCACCGAACTGGGCCTCCCAGATGACCAGCGATTCCGGGCGGGCCAGCGAGTAGCCGTACTCGAAGCCCATCGCCGCGTACTCGCTGAGCAGCGAGTCGTAGACGTTGTAACGGGCCTGGTCGTCGGCGAGGTAGAGCAGCGGGGTGTAGTCCTCGCCGTCCACCTGGTCGACGAGAACCGCGTGCCGCTGGCCGAAGGTGCCGCGGCGGGTGTCCTGGCCGGCGAGCCGGACCGGGGTGCCCTCCATCAGCAGCGAACCGATGGCCAGGGTCTCGCCCATGCCCCAGTCGATCGTGCCGTTCTCCACCGAGGCCGCGCGACGCTGCATCTGCGGCATCAGACGGGGGTGGACGGTGATCCGGTCGGGGATGTTGACCTGCGACTCCGCGATGACCTTGACGACCTCCTGGGAGATCGCGGTGGTCACGGCGACCGGGAACTCGGGCTGGACCTCGGGGGTCTGCGCCGGAGCCGGCAGCGAGGTGGCCTCGCGGACCTCCGCGAAGACCTTCTCCAGCTGGCCCTGGAAGTCCTGGAGCGCCTGCTCGGCCTCTTCCAGCGTGATGTCGCCGCGACCGATGAGGGACTCGGTGTAGAGCTTGCGCACCGAGCGCTTCTTGTCGATCAGGGTGTACATCTGCGGGTTGGTGAACTCCGGGTTGTCGCCCTCGTTGTGACCGCGGCGGCGGTAGCAGATGAGGTCGATCACGACGTCCTTGTTGAACGCCTGCCGGAACTCGAAGGCGAGCCGGGCGACCCGGACGACGGCCTCGGGGTCGTCGCCGTTGACGTGGATGATCGGCGCCTCGATCATGCGCGCCACGTCGGTGGCGTACATCGAGGAGCGCGAGGACTCCGGGGCGGCGGTGAAGCCGACCTGGTTGTTGATCACCACGTGCACCGTGCCGCCGGTGCGGTAGCCGCGCAGCTGCGACATGTTGAGCGTCTCGGCGACGACGCCCTGGCCCGCGAAGGCCGCGTCGCCGTGGAGCGCGACGGGCAGGACGGTGAAGTCCGTGCCGCCCTTGTTGATGATGTCCTGCTTGGCGCGGGCGATGCCCTCCAGGACCGGGTCGACCGCCTCCAGGTGCGAGGGGTTGGCGGCCAGCGAGACCTTGATCTGCTCGCCGTCCAGACCGGTGAAGGTGCCCTCGGCGCCCAGGTGGTACTTCACGTCGCCGGAGCCGTGCATCGACCGGGGGTCGAGGTTGCCCTCGAACTCGCGGAAGATCTGCGCGTACGACTTGCCGACGATGTTCGCCAGCACGTTCAGCCGGCCGCGGTGGGCCATGCCGATGACGACCTCGTCGAGGCGGGCCTCGGCGGCGGAGTCGATGACCGCGTCGAGCAGCGGGATGACGGACTCGCCGCCCTCCAGCGAGAACCGCTTCTGGCCGACGTACTTGGTCTGCAGGAACGTCTCGAACGCCTCGGCGGCGTTCAGCCGGCGCAGGATGCGCAGCTGCTCCTCGCGCTCGGGCTGCTGGGCGCGCGGGCGCTCCACCCGGTCCTGGAGCCACTTGCGCTGCTTCGGGTCCTGGATGTGCATGAACTCGATGCCGGTGGTGCGGCAGTACGACTCACGCAGCACGCCGAGGATGTCGCGGAGCTTCATCATCGACTTGCCGGCGAAACCGCCGACCGCGAAGTCCCGCTCCAGGTCCCACAGGGTGAGGCCGTGCTCGGTGATGTCCAGGTCGGGGTGCTTGCGCTGGCGGTACTCCAGCGGGTCGGTGTCGGCCATGACGTGGCCGCGGACCCGGTAGGAGTGGATCAGCTCGAAGACCCGCGCGGCCTTGGTCACGTCGTTGTCGTGCGAGGCGTCGATGTCCGTGAGCCAGCGGACCGGCTCGTACGGGATGCGCAGCGACTTGAAGATCTCGTCGTAGAACTCGTTCTCGCCGAGCAGGAGCTGGGCGACGATCCGCAGGAACTCGCCGGAGGCGGCGCCCTGGATGACCCGGTGGTCGTACGTCGAGGTCAGCGTCATGACCTTGGAGATGCCCAGCTTGTTCAGGGTGTCCTGGGAGGTGCCCTGGAACTCGGCGGGGTAGTCCATCGCGCCGACGCCCATGATGAGGCCCTGGCCGGGCATCAGGCGGGGCACGGAGTGCACGGTGCCGATGCCGCCGGGGTTGGTCAGCGAGGCGGTGACTCCGGTGAAGTCGTCCATGCCGAGCTTGCCGTTGCGGGCGCGGCGGACGATGTCCTCGTAGGCCTGCCAGAACTCGAAGAAGTTGAGCGTCTCGGCCTTCTTGATGGCCGCGACGACCAGCTGGCGGTCGCCGTTCGCCTTCACCAGGTCGATGGCCAGACCGAGGTTGACGTGCTCCGGCTTGACCAGGGTCGGCTTGCCGTCCTTCACCGCGAAGGACTGGTTCATCGCCGGCATGGCCTTGAGGGCCTGCACCATCGCGTACCCGATGAGGTGCGTGAAGGAGATCTTCCCGCCGCGGGCGCGCTTGAGGTGGTTGTTGATGACGATGCGGTTGTCGAAGAGCAGCTTCACCGGAACGGCGCGGACGGACGTGGCCGTCGGCAGCTCAAGCGAGGCGTTCATGTTCTTCGCGACGGCGGCCGACGGGCCGCGCAGCGTCACGTACTCCGGGCCGGCCGGGGCCTCGGTGGCCGGAGCCGCCGCAGCCTTCACCGGGGCCTCGGCCGGCTTCGCGGCCGGCACGGCCTTCGCCGGTGCTGCCGGGGCAACGACGGCGGGGGCGGCGGAGGCGGCCTGTGCGGGCGCCGGAGCCGCGGGCGCCGGAGCAGGCGCGGCCGGAGCCGGGGCCTGCGCCCCAGGTGCCTGGGGTGTGGTGGTCGGCGCGGTGGCGGCCGGGGCCGGGGTCACCGCAGCCCCCGCGGCTGCGGCGCCGGGAACGGGCTTGTCCGCCGTGCCGGACGTACCCGGCTTGTAGTCGGCGAAGAAGTCCCACCAGGCGCGATCGACCGAATTGGGGTCCTGGAGGTACTGCTGGTAGATCTCGTCGACGAGCCACTCATTGGGGCCGAAAGCCGCAGCCGGGTCGGAACCCGGGCTGGCTTGGTCGGTCGAGATGCTCGAGTTACTGGGGGACTGAGACGACACGGCGGCAACCGCCCTCTTCCGCTTCACAAGGTGATGGACAGCGGAAATCAAGGCTACGCCTCCCGAGCCGTTCCATGGAGGCCGGGCCGGTCTTCGTCGTGCAAGTCACATCGGAAGGCGGGTTTCGGCGCAGGAAATGGCGGGAAACAAGCATGGTTCCGCTGCACTTCGGGTACGCAGGGCCGCAGCTACGGCCCCCTGGACCGTACCCCTGAAAGAGAACACGCAGAACGTTCCCTTCCGGTTCGAACCCTATGTCAACCTCGCGGTTGCGGGATGCCCGGAAGAGTGACCTGAATGCGGCAGCCGCGTCCGGATTCGGCCACACCGATGCGACCGCCGTGCAGATCCACCGCCCAGCGGGCGATCGCCAGGCCCAGACCCGTACCGCCGTCGCTGCCGGGACCGTGCGGGGACGGCACCTCACCGCGGTTGAAACGCTCGAAGACCCGGTGCCGCTCGGACTCCGGAATGCCCGGACCCTCGTCCAGGACCTCCAGTGCCAGGGACTCCGGCCCGGCTCCGCGCCGGGCCAGGACGGTGACCCGGCCGTGCGGCGGGCTGTGCTTGACGGCGTTGTCGATGAGGTTGGCCACCACCTGGTGCAGCCGTTCCGCGTCCGCGTGCGCGGTCAGCTCGGGCGGCGACACGTCCAGATGCAGATGGACGTCCTTGCGGGCGTGGTTCCCGGAACCGGAGGGCAGCCGACGGTGCGAGGCGGCGAGATTCGCCTCCTTCAGCACGCCCGAGAGATACGGCCACACCTCGAAACGGCGGGCCTTCAGCGTGACCACACCGCTGTCCAGACGGGACAGGTCCAGCAGCGTCTCCACCAGCCTGCCGAGCCGCTCGGTCTGCTTCAGGGCCGTGCGCATGGTCTCCGGATCGGCCGACGACACCCCGTCCACGACGTTCTCCAGCACGGCTCTCAGCGCCGCGATGGGTGTCCGCAGCTCATGGGACACATTGGCCACCAGCTCCTTGCGGTGCCGGTCCACGGCCTCCAGATCGTCCGCCATGAGGTTGATCGTCTGGGCCAGGTCGCCGAGCTCGTCACGCCGGCCGGCGCCGCTCACCCGTCTGGTGTAGTCGCCGTGCGATATCGACCGGGCCACGGTCGTCATCTCGTCCAGCGGCGCCGTCAGGCCGTGCGCCACGAACTGGGTGATCAGCAGGGTCGCGATCACCGAGAAGACCGTGATGAAGCGCAGCTCCGTCCTGGTGCGCAGGGCCACCATCAGCAGCCCGGTGGTGATGAACACCGAGACCACCACGAGCGTGCCCAGCTTGGCCTTGACCGAAAAGGGACGCAATCCGGAACCGGTCCGGGTCATGGCGCCGGGGTCTCCAGGGCGTAGCCGACACCGTGCACGGTACGGATCCGCTCCGCACCGATCTTCCGGCGCAGCGCCTTGATGTGACTGTCGACGGTACGGGTGCCGGAGGCGTCCGCCCAGTCCCAGACCTCGGCCAGCAGCTGCTCCCGGGAGAGCACCGCGCGCGGCGTATTGGCCAGGCAGACCAGCAGGTCGAACTCGGTCGGCGTGAGGTGGACGTCATCGGTGCGCACCCGGACCCGGCGCTGCGCGTGATCGATCTCCAGCTCACCGAGGCGCAGTATGCCGCTGCGCGGAGTGACCGCGGCCAGCGCCGCACGCTCGACCCGGCGCAGCAGGACATGCACCCGGGCCGCCAGCTCGCGCATCGAGAACGGCTTGGTCATGTAGTCGTCGGCGCCGACCCCGAGGCCGACCAGCATGTCGGTCTCGTCGTCCCTGGCGGTCAGCATCAGCACCGGCACCGGCCGCTGGGCCTGCACACGGCGGCAGACCTCCAGGCCGTCGAAGCCGGGGAGCATGATGTCGAGCACCATCAGATCGGGCTGCCACGCCTCGGCCGCGTCCACGGCCGCGGGCCCGTCGAGTGCGGTCTGCACCAGAAAGCCCTCGGCCCGCAGCCGGGCGGAAATGGCATCGACGATCGTGACGTCGTCCTCGACCACCAGCACCCGGCGCTGCGCGCCCGGGGTGGCCGCGACACCGTTGTGGGTGGTGTGTGTCTGTTCCATCGCCCCGCCCCTGCCCGTTCTCACGGGGGCCATTCCCCCGGACGCACGGTCTTCGCTTGTGGATGTCATGGGTGATCCCGTCACCGGTCAGCAGCGTAAAGGCAGCGGACTGCTCTCGGCTACGCAGGGTGTAACGGCTTGGGTGCGACGAAGTGGCGGAGTGTCGGCCTTGTGGCGCTTGGCCCCGGGCGTCCGGGGGCCGTGGATACCCGGTGGGGGCTCTCAGCCTGTCCGAAGTGCGAGATGCACCACGTCGGGAACACCTCGGGCAACACGGATCTCTTCCGTCCTTACCCCGCTGAATCCGGCATTCCGCAGGCTCTGTTCGAAGTCTGCGGACGGCTGCGCGGACCAGACCGCGAGAACGCCGCCCGGCGTCAGCCGCTCCCGGCAGTCCGCCAGACCGGCGGGGGAGTACAGGCTCATGTTGTCCTCGGTGACGGTCCAGTCCGGCCCGTTGTCGATGTCGAGGCACAGCGCGTCGTAACGGTCCGTAGTCGTATGCAGGTACGCGACGAGATCCGTCGTCAGGATCTCGGTCCGCGGATCAGCGAGCGCCGCACCGGAGATCCTCGCCAGCGGCCCCTCCCGGTGCCAGTCCACGATCGCCTGCTCCCGCTCGACGACGGCGATCCGCCCCCACCGCGGCTCGGCGGCGGCCCGCACGAGCGAGAACCCGACCCCGAGCCCCCCGATGAGCACCGACGGCGCCGTCCGGCCCGCGGGCAGCGCGGCCAGCGCCGCGTCGATCAGCAGCCGCTCGGACCGCCCGTCCGAGGTGTCCATGAGGAAGCATCCGTTGGCGATGATCTCGAAGCCGTCACCCCGCTCCCGCAGGACGACCTCGCCGTACGGGCCTTCCCGGCGGTCGAGCGTGACGGGGGCGAGGGTGTCGAGGCCGTGGATGTGGGGCATGGTGCGGGTCTCCGGTGGATGGCGGACACGGTCACCGCCATCCTGGCCGCTCGACGCGGCCGGGGCCAGCGGATTGCCGGATCCGCCCGATCCATCCGATCCGTCCGGGGGAGCGTGCGCCGTTGCGCGGCCTGGGGCGTGCGACGGACGAGAGTTACGCGCTCCGGGGGGCGCGGAACATCCAGGGTTACGCGCTCTCCGGGCGTGCGCCGCCGAGAGTCACGTGCTCTCCGGGCGTGCGCCGCGCACCGCGAGGAGGACCGCCCCGATCACGTACGCCGTCAGGGCCACTGCCCATGCCGCGCCCTGCGGGCCCGGCTGCATCGGCCACGCCCCACACCGCCGCCGCGCCGTCGTGGGTGCAGGGCGCCACCAGATAGACGGCGCCGCCGTAGACCGTCATCGGCAGCCAGCTCAGCCGGGCACCGATCAGCGCGGCGGAGGCCGCGGCCACCCCGGTCGCGCCGAGCACGTTGCGCACCATGGCCGGTGCGCCGAACGCCTCCGGGTGCCCGGGGACCGCCAGCGCGAGCGCCCCGGCCGTCAGCACGGTCAGGGCCAGCAGATGCAGCAGCCGGCGCGGCCACCAGCGCCGTACGCCGGTCCGGTCCAGCTCGTCGCTGGGCGCGTGCAGGCTGGTGCCGATCGCGGCGGAGGCGAGCAGCGGGGCCAGCACGACGACCGGGATGCGGGCGGTGTGGTCGAAGTGCGGCCTGGTTTCCAGCCAGTGGGCCGCACCTGCGGCCACGAGAACGATGCCGGCCAGGGCGACGGCGGTGAGGGGGAGGGCGCGCGAGCGGATATAGAGGACAGGGACGGGCGGTGCGGCGTGGATCGGCCGGTGGCTCACACGTCTCCAGATGGTCGAAGGATCTACGGCGTACGGCGAGCAGCACGGCGCACCCCAGCGCCCCGGCCGCCCTGTGCGGCGGGCTGCGCGAAGTACCGCGCGGCCTCGGCCGCCGGGGCGGGGACCCCCGGCGCGGAGGAGGTGGCGAAGGCGGGCAGGAGCACGGCGGCCGCCCACGCCACGGCGACGGACGAGGCGCCGTTACGGCAGCCGACGTACGAGCCGAGGGCGAGCGCCGCCAGCGTCATCGTCAGCCCCGGCAGCAGCCAGGCCGCCGGGCCCGGCCCGGCGGCGGACGGGGGCAGCGCAGGCCCCGGGAGAGTGAGCGCCGGAATGCTCGCGCCGAGCACCGCGGCGGTCCTGGTCAGCAGCAGCCGGAGCCCGCCGGACGGGGTGGCGGCGACGGTCTCGTGCATCGGGTCCGAATGCCGTCCGTAGGAGACGACGACCGTTCCTAGCCAGTGTGCATGAGTGGGTCCTGGACCCACTGATGTGTACTGGGCGCATCCCGAACGGTGTTGGATGCACTCGGTCCCCGCTTTCGCGTCCCGCTCGGCGGCACGCCTCCAGGGGCGTGGTCCGTTGCGGGTGGGCGGGTTCCGTCACGCCCCCGTGCACCTGGCCCGGCCTGGGCGGTCCGATGCCCCGCACGATCACTCCGGTCGTGTGGGGGCGGTGCCGTCCGACGCCGGACCGGGTGTCCGAGGGCGCGTCGTCCGATCGCGATACCGGCGGCATCGTGACGGGACATTCTGCGGTGCGGGGTGGCCAGCGGTTTCTGCCAGTGCTGGGCACCCCACATCGAGGTGTAGGCGGGGTCGACCGCGACAATGCTCAGGCCCTGTTCGGCTGCCATGGAGACCAGCCGGGCCTTGAGCTTCCCGGTCGGGATACCAGAGATCAGCTGCCGGAACCGTTTCCTGCGGCCGTGCTTCTCCCGGGTCTTCTCGGTCGTGAAGTCGAGGTCTTCGATGCCGATCGCGGTAACACCGGCCTGCTTGGCCCAGTGGAGCAGGCGGGTCAGCGCGTGACGGATCTGGGCGTCGCGATGAGCGGTGGTGCCGGACAGGTCGTAGAAGAACCGCCGGGGCTCGCCGTTGGGGTTGCCGTGCTGGTCGAGCTGGTAGGCGGCGAAGTGGTCGGCGTTGGTGTCGACGCCGATCACACCCCGGGCGCGGGCAGTCTCCAACGGGATGGTCTGCACGGTGGGGCGCTGCCAGGAGGCGGTGAGGTACCAGCGGCGACGGTCGGTGTCGAGGTGGATGCGGTAGGCGACGGCCCGGTTCGCAGTGACGCGGTCGGCCCACTCCGCGCCCCGGTGCGCAAACGCCACGGTCGAGGTGAGGGTGTACCGGCCGTACTTGGCGTTGGCCAGGTGCGCCAGCGGGGCGGGCAGTTTGACGCTCACCTCACCGTCCGGGGTGACGCGGATTGTTTCGTTCCCGAACCGCTTGCCCGACTCGCCGTCAGCAGCGATGAACCAGCGCTCCGCCTCCCAGCGCTCCCGCCACTGTTCCTCGGTGAGGTGGGCCCGGGTGAGGTGGTGGCGGGTGTTCAGGAGACGTCTGCCGCCCCGTACCACCCGGACGCGTCCGGCCTGCCGGTCACAGACGGCGGCGGCGTGCCGGGCTTCCAGCGCCGTGAGGCGGCGGGACTTGTGGAACCACTCGCCCTTGGAGCGGTAGCCGCCTGCGGCCCGCTTCGTTCCCGGCGCACCGATCGGGAGGGACAGGCGGTGCCGCAGCGTCCTGATCCCGGCCTCCAGATTCCGTACATATGCCGCCTGACAACGACGGGCGAGTGCCCACTGATCGTGTGTGGCTTTGGTGATCGCACCGGCGATCCGCGACGACGACTGTGCGGTCAGGTCCCGCTTGCGTGACGCCCAGGTGTCCGCGCTGTGCTCTAGGCCATCCGCACAACGGGCCCTGAGATCACGGGAAGCGAGTGCCCCCTGATGCTCACCGACCAGGCGGAGCACGTTCTCGTCCTGGGGTGTGAGGTGCTTGAGGCGGTCCCGGATTGCCACCCCGCACGGCCCGGGCACCACGAACGGCGCCGCCAACTCCCGCAAACCACCCATCACAACACCCCCTCCCCAAGACTGGAAACCTGCCACCCAGCCCAACGAGCAGCAGCCGCCAAGGTCACCCATTCGGCCCCAGAACCCCCGTTCCCACTCCCGCGAACCCGCCGCCAGGACTCACTCCCACTCACTACAACGCACTTCAACGCAGCAAACCGACAGCAGCTCGCAACCCCTCTATCGGCACCGGGCCCGGGTCGGTTCATACGTCGCTCATGTGGCTCAGGCCATAGACGGCGTGGGGGACGATCACGGAGGGTGGGACGTGTTTCAGGGGGCTTGTACGGAACTTCTACGGAAAGGGGCCTCGCGCGGTGCGTCAGGGTACGGACAGGGCGGTTCGGGAAGAACACCGCGAGGCTCCACTGCTCGACGCCATACCGCGTCAGCGCCGTACGGACGAGAGCGCCGCTCCTGAGGCCCGCGACGCCCGCAGGACCCGCGGGATCCGCGCGGCCCGCCGGTGGCTGCGGCTGCTGCCGACGCCCCTGGGGACACCGTTCACCTTCTGGTATCTGCTGGTGCTCGTCGCGACGTCCCTCTTCATGGAGTACGCCGATCCGGCCACCGTCGCCGCCGTGCTGCGCGAATCGAGCACGGACGTCGCGCACCTCGGCGACACCCCGTTGCTTGTCCTGGCCGCCAGCGCCCTGTGGGTAGTCGGCGGGCTCGGCTCCCCGTACGTCTTCGGTTTCGCTCTCGTGCTGACCGCGCTGGAACGCCGCATCGGCGGATGGCGCACCGCCGGGGTGTTCCTGCTCGGCCATGTCGTGGCGACGCTCGCCACGGAGATCCCGGTCGGGCTGTCGGTGGTGGCCGGTCATCTGCCGGAGTCCTCGCTGCACCGGCTCGACTACGGCATCAGCTTCGGACTGATGGCGAGCGTGGGTGCGCTCGCCGGGCTGCTCACGCCGTGGCTGCGGGTGCTGGTGCTCGGCGGGGTCGGCGCGATGCTGCTGCGTGATCTGTTGGAGCTCAGCAGCCCCCTCACCGAGTGGGGGCATCCCCTGGCGCTGGTGCTCGGCGTGGCCTGCTGGCCACTGCTGCGCAGGGCCGGTGCGGGCCGGGGCCCGGTGACCGGGGGTGCGGAGGTCAGGGGCGTGGGGCCTTCTCGCCGTGCACCGCGAGGTACTCGGCCGCCAGCCAGGGAGCCAGGTCGTCGATGAGCATCGCGAGAACGGCCGGGTCGGCGGACGGGACACGGCCCGTGCGCGCGGCCGTCCGCATCTGTTCGACCCGCTCCGGGTGGTCCGGGTAGTAGCCGGCGAACACCTCGGCGGACTCGGCCAGGTCGCTGGTCCAGCTGCCCCACCGCGGCATGACCAGCGTGAAGCCCGACCGGACGATGCGCCGGGCGGCGCCCCGGCTGAGGTTTCGGCGTTCGGCGTCCGTGGTGGCCTCGGCGGCCCGTCGCCGCCACCGGGGGAGCGAGAGATGGAGGTCCCCGTTGGTCTCGCGGGCGAGCAGCGGGGTGGGGCGGTAGTGCGGCAGCCGCGCGTCGAGGTCCTCGCCCAGCAGCGGGGTGCAGAGACAGGCGAGGAAGAAGCCGAGGTCGTTGCGTTCGAGTTCGCTCGTGACGGTCTCGGCGGCGACCAGGAGGACGCCGACGCCGTCGATCTGGTCGAACGACCCGTCCAGCTCGGCCTCGACGGCCCGGGCCGCCGCCAGGACGACCTCGGTGGGTTCGGCGCGCAGGGCGAGCAGCACGTCCAGGTCGGAGACGCCGGGAACGGCCGTGCCGCGCGGAATGCTGCCGTAGATGTACGCGCTGTGCAGCCTTGCGCCGCCGAACGTCTCGGCGATCCGGGCGCGGGCCGCGTCCACCACGGGGGCGAACACCGCCGGCATCCGGGTCAGCGAGCCTTCCCGCCGGATCGTCCCGTCCGGATTCAGCCCCCGGCCGCCACTGTCGCCGCCGTCTCCGCTGCCGTCATTCATGCGGTCACTCTGCATTGCTGCGTGCGCACAGCGTTCAGCTGATCGCTCACAGCGAACACGCTCCAGGGAACAATGAGCGGCTCACAAGCATTGAGTCTGCATAGCTCAACTTGACTGCCGAAGGGGAGATCATGGCTACCGAGTCCAATGCGGTCACTCCGCTCGCCCTGCCCGTGCTGCCGCTCGACGACGAGGTCGTGCTGCCCGGGATGGTGGTGCCTCTGGACCTGTCCGACACCGATGTACGCGCTGCCGTGGAGGCCGCACAGGCGGCGGCCCGCGAGGGCGGCGGCAAGCCCGAGGTGCTGCTTGTGCCACGGGTCGACGGTACGTACACCGGCACCGGTGTCATCGGCACCGTCGAGCAGGTCGGACGGCTCTCGGACGGGGATCCGGGCGCGCTCATCCGCGGCCGTGGCCGGGTGCGGATCGGGGCCGGGACCAGCGGTCCGGGCGGGGCGCTCTGGGTGGAGGGGACGCGGGTCGACGAGGCCGTCCCCGATCCACTCCCCGGGGCCGCCGCCGAGCTGGTCAAGGAGTACAAGGCGCTCGCCACCAGCTGGCTGAAGAAGCGCGGCGCCTGGCAGGTCGTGGACCGGGTCCAGCAGATCGAGGACATCTCCGCGCTCGCCGACAATTCCGGTTACTCACCCTTCCTCACCACCGCCCAGAAGGTGCAGCTCCTGGAGACCGTCGACGCGGTCGCCCGGCTGAAGCTCGCCATCCAGTGGCTCGGTGAACACCTCGCCGAGCAGGACGTCGCCGAGTCCATCGCCAAGGACGTCCAGGAGGGCGTCGACAAGCAGCAGCGCGAATTCCTGCTGCGGCGCCAGCTCGACGCCGTACGCAAGGAGCTCGCCGAACTCAACGGGGACCCGGAGGACGAGTCCGACGACTACCGGGCGCGCGTCGAGGCCGCCGGCCTTCCCGAGCACGTCCGCGAGGCCGCGCTCAAAGAGGTCGACAAGCTGGAGCGTTCCTCCGACCAGAGTCCCGAGGGCTCCTGGATCAGGACCTGGCTCGACACCGTCCTCGAACTGCCGTGGACGGAGCGGACCGAGGACGCGTACGACATCCGCGGCGCCCAGCGGATCCTCGACGCCGAGCACGCGGGCCTGCAGGACGTGAAGGAGCGGATCACCGAGTACCTGGCGGTGCGCAAGCGGCGTGCCGACCGCGGCCTGGGCGTCGTCGGCGGGCGGCGCGGCGGTGCCGTGCTCGCGCTGGTGGGGCCGCCGGGCGTGGGCAAGACCTCGCTCGGTGAATCCGTCGCGCACGCCATGGGCCGCAAGTTCGTCCGCGTCGCGCTCGGCGGGGTACGGGACGAGGCGGAGATCCGCGGCCACCGGCGTACGTACGTCGGCGCCCTGCCGGGACGTATCGTCCGGGCCATCAAGGAGGCCGGTTCGATGAACCCGGTCGTCCTGCTCGACGAGATCGACAAGGTCGGCTCCGACTTCCGGGGCGACCCGGCGGCCGCCCTGCTCGAAGTCCTCGACCCGGCGCAGAACCACACCTTCCGCGACCATTACCTGGAGGTCGAACTCGACCTCAGCGACGTCGTCTTCCTGGCCACGGCCAATGTGCTCGAAGCCATCCCGGAAGCGCTGCTCGACCGGATGGAACTGGTCAGGCTCGACGGCTACACCGAGGACGAGAAGGTCGTCATCGCCCGTGACCACCTGCTTCCGCGCCAGCTGGAGCGGGCCGGTCTGGCGAAGGACGAGGTGACGCTCGACGAGTCCGCGCTGCGCAGGCTGGCCGGCGAGTACACCCGCGAGGCGGGCGTACGGAACCTGGAGCGGGCCGTCGCCCGGCTGCTCCGCAAGGTCGCGGCCCAGCACGAACTGGATGAGCGGGAGCTGCCGTTCACGGTCACCGAGGCGGATCTACGCGGTCTGATCGGACGGCCGCACCACGTCCCCGAGTCCGCCCAGGACCCGGCCGAGCGCCGTACCGCGGTGCCGGGCGTGGCCACCGGACTCGCGGTGACCGGCGCGGGCGGTGACGTGCTGTTCGTGGAGGCGTCGCTGGCCGACCCGGAGACCGGGGGGTCCGGACTGACCCTCACCGGTCAGCTCGGTGACGTCATGAAGGAGTCCGCGCAGATCGCGCTGAGCTTCCTGCGGTCGCACGGCGCGGAGCTGGAGCTGCCGGTCGCGGACCTGAAGGACCGCGGCGTGCACATCCACTTCCCGGCGGGCGCGGTCCCGAAGGACGGCCCGAGTGCCGGGATCACGATGACGACGGCGCTGGCCTCGCTGCTCTCCGGACGGCTGGTCCGTACGGATGTGGCGATGACCGGTGAAGTCTCGCTGACCGGGCGGGTGTTGCCGATCGGCGGCCTGAAGCAGAAGCTGCTGGCCGCGCACCGGGCCGGAATCACGACCGTGGTGATCCCGAAGCGGAACGAGGCGGACCTGGACGATGTCCCGGCCGAGGTCCTGGACACCCTGGAGGTCCACCCCGTGACGGATGTGCGCCAGGTGCTGGAGATCGCCCTCGCCCCGGCCTCCGCGGTCAGGCCCGAGGCAAGGATCCCGGCCGCGGCGTAGCGGCCATGGCGTGACGGACGTGGCCCCACGTGCGCGACCGGTACGGACGGCCCGCCTTCCCGGCAACGGGCGGGCGGGCCGTTCCGGCGTTCAGGACGTACGGGTGCGGGGCCGGCCGTTCCGCGCGGCCGGCCGCCGGCGGGCTCCGCCGTGCGGGCCGGTGTGCGGTCCCGACTTGGTGAAACGGGAGCGGCCCGCGGGCAACCGCGGCTGACGGCACCAGGGTTCGGCATCCGACGGGATCCCCGGCGCCCCTGCGCCGGGGATCCTCACGTTCCGTGCCTCACGGGTCAGGGGCGGTAGATGGTCCCCGGGACCGGCTCGGCGGGTGCCATCAGCTGCGGGATGGTGACGAAGGTGTAGCCCTGCTTCTTCAGCGCGTCGATGATGCCGGGCACGGCGGGCACCGTCCCCTTGTAGATGTCGTGCAGCAGGATGACGCCGTCCTTGCTCGCCTGGTCCAGGATGCGCTTCTTGATCAGCGCCGAGTCGTTCGTGGAGTAGTCCTTGGCGGTGGCGCTCCACAGGATCTGGGAGAGCCCCAGGTCCTTGCTGATGTCGGAGACGGTGTCGTCGGTGCGGCCCTGCGGCGGGCGCATCAGGCGCGGCTTCTTGCCGGTGATCTCCGCTATCGCGTCCTGCGTCTTCTCCAGCTCGGCGCGTATCTCGGCGGGCTTCCTGTCCGTCAGTATCTGGTGGGTCCAGGTGTGGTTGGCCACCTCGTGCCCCTCGGCGGCGAGCCTGCGCACGGTGTCGGGGTACTTCTTGACGTGGTTCTTGCCGAGCAGGAAGAAGGTCGCGTGCACCTTCTTCTCCTTGAGGATGTCCAGCAGATGCGGGGTGTTCTCGCCCGGTCCGGCGTCGAAGGTCAGCGCTATGCACTTCGCCTTGCGGCAGTCCACCGGGCCGAAGGAGCCCTTGGCGTCGGAGCCCGCGTCGCCACGCGCCGAGGCCGGCGCGGTGGTCTGCATGGAGCAGCCGCTCAGCGTCAGGGTGAGGGCCGTCACCAGGGCGGCGGCCAACCCCGTACCGATCGACTTCGTCTTCATGGACAAGGCGGGTCACTCCTCCGTGGCTGAACAAGGCACGCGATGTGCGGCAGAGAAGGACTATACACACGGGGTATACACCAGGTGCATAGGGGTCTTCGGTTCAGTTCGGAGGGTGAATTTCCTGGTCGGGGGCGTGAACAGGCTAGAGCCCCCGGTGACCGGGTGCGTCATCGGGGGCTCGGCCGTGTGACGGGGTGTCCGGCGCGGCGAGGCGGGTGGGCTCAGCCGTTGGCGAGCGCCTGCACGCGGTCGAGGGCGCCATTGAAGTGGCTGTGGTCGCCCACGTACGGGCCGGACGAGGTGTACTGCCACATCGTGTAGTAGCCCCAGCCGGCCGGGAGTTCGCCGACCGTGCTGTTGTAGCGGGCCACCCACAGCGGGTTGGTGGCGCCGAAGCCCGCGTTGTTCCCGGTGCAGCTCTGCCACCAACTGGTCGCGGTGTAGATCACCGCGTCACGGCCGGTGCGCGCCTTGTACGTGTTCACGAAGTCGCGGATCCAGTTGACCATGGCGGCCTGGCTCAGGCCGTAGCACTGGTCGCCGTACGGGTTCCACTCGATGTCGAGCGCGCCCGGCAGGGTCTTGCCGTCCTTGGACCAGCCGCCCCCGTGGTCCACGAAGTAGTTGGCCTGGACGGCGCCGCTCGTGGTGTTCGGGGTCGCGAAGTGGTACGAGCCCCGGATCATGCCGACGTTGTACGAGCCGTTGTACTGCTGGGCGAAGTAGGGGTTCGTGTAGTACGTCCCCTCGGTCGCCTTGGTGTAGGCCCACCTCACGCCGCTGTTCCAGAGCGTCGCCCAGTCGACGTTGCCCTGGTAGCTGGCGACGTCCACGCCTTCGGTCTGGGCGGCCCGGGTGTCGCGCGGCAGTCCGCCCTGGCCGTCGTGGGCGACGACACCCATACCCATCGTGGCCGTGCCACGGGCGGGCTTCTTGGCCGCAGTGGCGGTGTCGTTGGTTCCTGCGGCGCTCGCCGCGCCGGGCAGGGTGAGGAGGAGGGAGAGGGCTGCGAGCAGGGTCCCGGCCGCTGCGAGGCGCGAGCGGCGGGATGTTCTGGAAGCGGATCTGAGCACCGGCATGTGAGTGCCTCCGAGGCCTTGGTGGGGGGACGTGCTGATCCCAGGGGCACGGGGAGTACCCCTGTCGGCATGTCATGGTGTGAACATGCCATGTATGACGCTACGCACGTAGACCCGTGCTGCGGAAGGGGGCCTGCGAGCTGCCGTTGGTCTACGCCTGCGAAATAATGGCCGAGCTGCGGCGATGACCAGCGGCGAAAGAAACTGATCGCGGCAGGAAAGCTCATGAGGGGTGTTGACGTGCACGGGAGCGAAAGTGGTGGTGAACCCGGCGCGACCGGAGAAGGTGGTGTGGACCACGCATTCCTCGCCCTGGAGCGGGAGTTGGCCGTCTTTTTGCGCCGGGCGCGGGCCAACTCCGGCGAAATGGCGCGCGAGGTCCACCCCGAACTGGAGGCCGCAGCCTACGGACTTCTTGTACGGCTGGAGTCGGCCGGGCAGCAGCGGGCCACCGATCTCGCGGCCTACTTCGGGGTCGGGAAGGCGACGATGAGCCGTCAACTGCGGGCCCTGGAGGACCTCGGACTGGTGGCACGCGAACCCGACCCGGCCGACGGCCGGGCCTTTCTCGTCCACCTCACCGCCGAGGGGCTGGCCCGCTACCGCAGCGTCCGCGACGCCCGCCGCGACCGCTATGTGCGCAAGCTCGCCGACTGGGACCGGGTCGAGGTGGCCGAACTGGCCAGGCTGCTGCACCACTTGAACGCCCGCGCGGAGGACTGACACCCGGCCCCGGCTCGGGCTCGGGCTCCGGCTCGGGCTCGGGCTCCGGTTCCGGTTCGGGCCCGGCTCCGTCCTCCCGGCTCGGGCTCCGGCACCGTTCCCGGTTCGGGTCCCGGCCTCAGCTCGGGCCCCGGCCCAGGCCCAGGCCCTGGCTCGGGCTCCGGCTCGGGCTCCGGCTCGGGCTCCGGCTCGGGCTCCGGCTCGGGCTCCGGTTCGGGCCCGGCTCCGTCCTCCCGGCTCGGGCTCCGACACCGTTCCCGGTTCGGGTCCCGGCCTCAGCTCGGGCCCTGGCCCTGGCCCTGGCCCCGCCCCCTGTCACAGCAGTGCGTAGATCGCCGTCGCGTCGTCATGCGTCTTGCCGCGGCGCAGAAACGTGCGTTTCGTGTCCGCGTCCTCCAGCGCCCTGACCCGGTCGATCAGCCCCTGGGGTCCCTCCTTGTGGAGCACCCCGAGGCAGTCCGCCCAATCGCCCTCGTGGAACATCTCCGTCCAGCGGGCCGCCCCGTCGGTCATCGCGGCCAGCGCCCGCACTCGGTCGAGCGGGGTGCGTCCGGTGACCGCGCGGGCCGCCACGGCGGGATCGGCGGCAGCCGTGAAGAAGCCGCCCTCCTTGTTCCGCACCGTGGCGTCGGCGATCGCTTCACTGGCCAGCGAGCCCGGCGGCAGGCGGTCCAGCCGGTCGTCGAGGAGGGGGCGCACGGTTCCATCGGGCGCCTCGAACAGCAGTGCGGAATCGGAGAGCACCAGGTGCTCGACCTCGCGTTCGTCCCAGCGCGCCACGACGACCGTCGCCTGTGGGGTGCGTACGTGAGAAAGGTCACACGTGGAGCGGTGTGCGCCGGCGGTGCGCCGAATGGACTCGGCCAGAATCTCCTGGAGGGTCAGATCCCGTCGTGAACCGGACAGTTCGACCAGCGCGCCACCCAGTCGCGCGGTGAACCAGGGGACCGAGTGCACACAACCGTCGTCACCCGGTGGCGGAGTCACTCCGTCGAGCAGGATCAGCGTCCCGCCCTGGGCGGAAGCGGGCAGGGCGGTCGCGGCCCAGTCCTCGTTCGGGCGTTCGGGGCTGCCGGGGGCGGTCGTGAGTTCCATGCGCATGCAGCCAGTCTGCACGATGCCTTCACGAGCCCTGCACGGTCCGGATATTGGCCTGTACTGGCAGGTCAGACGGATGCCAGGAGCGGAAGGAATGGCTCCGTACGGCGTGCGGGCGGGCATCCTGCCAAAGCCCGGGCGGAAGTTCCAGCCGACGGGCCAGGTGTGCCGGGCGCACCCCGAGGGGAGACTTGTTCGTCAACTCCGGAGTGATGTTCACTCGTTCAGGTGGCGGAGTGGTTGATGCGCGCCCCCCTCTCAAAAGCACTGGAATGGTCAGAAGCCGTACCAGCGGTCGGGGGCGCTCGTTCATATGTGACCGTGCGTCACCTCTGCTTCAAGGGCGGACGAGTCAAGATTGCGAGCACCGGTGCAGAAGAAGCGGCCTCGGAGCAAGGGCAGTAGGCACAGCGGTTCCGGGGTGACGCCTCCGGCACCCGCCGAGAGCGAGGGCACCCGTCGTAAAGTGCGCGTACGCAGCCGGCTGGTCGCCGGTGTCGCGGTCGTCGGTATCACCGTCATCGCCGCGGGCGCGCCGGCGGCCCTCAGCGCCTCCGCCGACCTCAACGACTCACAGCGGCTGGTCACCCTCGCCGAGCTGAACCAGCAGGCCATCGCGCTGGCCCACGCCCTCGCCGACGAGCGTGACGAGGTCACCACCTACATCGCGGCCGGCCGCGGCGAGGAGTCCGGCCCGGCGGGTGAGGGCAAGGGCGACCCCGGCAGCCGGAGCGCCCGCGTCGACCAGCGGGTGGACGAGATCAGGGAAGCGGCCCCGGCCGCACTGCGCCGCGACCTCTCCACCATCCCCTCCCTGCGCCGCGACGCGCTCAGCGGCAAGGGCACGGTGCTGGCCGCCCATGAGGCGTACTCCGAGGTCATTGCCAAGCTCCTCGACCTCGCCGAGGAACTCGCCGAGAAGACCCCGCCGCGCGCCGCCGAGGCCACCCGCGCCCCGCTCGCGCTCGGCCGGGCCACCGAGCAGGCCTCCGCAACCCGCGGGCTGCTCCTCGCCGCGCTCGCCGTACCCCGTACCACCACGCTTCCGCAGACCGACCCGATCACCGGGCTGCCCCTCCAGACCCAGGACCAGGGCAGCAGCAAGGACGACCGCACCCGTGACGAGCTGAGCGCCGCCGCCCAGCAGGCCCGGGTCCGCGAACTCTCCTCGCTCGCCGACTTCGACCAGGCCGCGGGCTCCACCGCCCGCGACAAGCTGTCGTCCACCGTCACCGGGCCGGAGGTCAACAGGGCGGAGAAGTACCTCAACTCCCTCACCGACCGCCCCGAGCTGTCCGAGTCCGACCAGCAGACCAGCAGCAAGAAGGTCGAGACGGCCCTCTCCGCCCGGATCGACCGGATGCGGGGCGTCGAGTCCGCCCTCGGCACAGCACAGGTCCAGCACCTGGAGCAGCTGCGCGACGACGACGTCACCGCGCTCGAACTGCGGATCGCGCTGCTCGGCGGCTGCCTGCTGATCGCCGTCGGTGTCTCCACCGCCGTGGCCCGTACCCTCACCCAGCCGCTCGCCGTCCTGCGGATCGGCGCCGCCCGCCTCGCCACTGAGCCCGACAACGCCGAACCGGTCCGCTACACCGGCCGCAACGACGAGTTCGCCCAGGTCGTACGGTCCATCAACGCCCTGCACGGCAAGCTGCACGGACTGCTCAACGAGTTCAACGGCCGCTTCGAGAGCCTGCAGACCGAGCGCGCCGAGCTGGTCGCCGGACGCGAGGCGCTCACCCTCCAGCGCGCCGAACTCCAGGTCATGGCGTCCGACCTCACCGCCCAGCTGGAAGCGCTGAAGAACACGGTCCACCACACCTTCGTCAACCTCTCGCTGCGCACCCTCGGCCTCGTCGAGCGCCAGCTCGGTGTCATCGAGAACCTGGAGGAGCGCGAGCACGACCCGGAGCGGCTGGCCACCCTCTTCAAGCTCGACCACATGGCCACGGTCATGCGCCGGCACAGCGAGAACATGCTGGTCCTCGCGGGCGCCGAGCACGGGCACGGGCACGCGGGCCCGATTCCGCTGGTCGACGTGTTGCGCGCGGCCGTCTCCGAGATCGAGCGGTACGAGCGGGTCACCATCCAGTCCCTGCCGCCGCACGCCCAGATCGCCGGTTTCGCCGCCGACGACCTCAGCCACCTCGTCGCCGAACTCCTGGAGAACGCGACTTCGTTCTCCCCGCCGGACTCCCATGTCCAGCTCTCCGGCTGGCTGCTGGAGACCGGCGAGGTGATGCTCTCTGTCCAGGACGAGGGCATCGGGATGTCGGCCGAACGGATGAGCGAGCTCAACACCCGGCTCGGCGACCCCACCCTGTTCGACGCGGGGGAGCGGGACGACAAGCAGACGCCCGGCGCCGGACTCGGCCTCCAGGTCACCTCGCTGCTGGCTGCCCGCCACGGCGTACGCGTCCAGCTGCGCGGCAACAACGGCAGCGGGGTCACGGCGGTCGTCGTCCTGCCCCAGGCCCTGCTGCCGAAGGCGCCGCCGGCCGCCACGCCGCCGCCGCTGAAGGTCCCCGGCGAAGCGCCCGCGCTGAACCTTCCGGGGTCGGTCGCCGAGGCCAACTCCAACGCATTGCCGACGCGCACGCTCGCCCTGCCCGGCGACCCGCTGATCGCCGCGGCCGAGCAGACGATCCGCGAGTCCGGGGCGGACGTCGCCGAGCCTGTGTCCGCGCCTGTTTCCGAGCACGTTTCCGAGCCCGGGTACGCGCCCGCTTCCGCGCCTGTTTCCGAGCCCGGGTACGCGGTGGACAACGCCCCGGCCTTCGCCGAGGCCGAGGCCGAGACCACGATGCAGGTCCGGCTCCCGGTGGTGCCGGAGTTCGCCGACGTCCCCGAGTTCAGGTCTCCCGACCCGTATGCCATCGGCCCCGACCGCCACGAGCGCACCGTCGACGAGTTCCCGACCCCGACCCCGACCCCGACCCCGACCCCGACCCCGACTCCGGCCCCGACTCCGGCCCCGGCCCCCGCGCCCGTCGCCGACGCCCTGCCAGGCCCCCGCATGGCGGAGCCGCAGGAGCGCATCACGGACAAGGGGCTGCCCAAGCGCACCCCCAAGGTCGTCAAGCCCAGCACGGCATCCAGCACGGAGCGCAAGGGCAACCTGGACAAGGAGGCGCTGCGCCGTCGGCTGGGCGGCTTCCACCAGGGCGCGAAGAACGGCCGCCGGGACGTCGAGGCGGAGATCTCCGAGATCACGGCGACCCAGCCGTTCCCCGCGGCCGCGGCACACGCCGGGCGCCCCGCACGTACCGAGCACAGTGACCCGGCCGACCGTAACGACGGCCGAACCGATGAGACGGGGGACACAGTCGAGGAGGCACGCAGTTGACTGCGCCCAGCACATTCGGGCTGAGTACCGAAGCCCGGAACCTTCACTGGTTGCTGAGCAATCTGGTGGAGGAGGTGCCAGGGGTCCACTCGGTCACCGTCGTCTCGTCCGACGGACTGATGCTGCTCTCCTCCGACCCCGGCCATCTGATCACCCACGAGGCCACCGGCCGGCAGGACGGCCCCAGGGGCTCCAGCGCCGACCTGGCCACCATCGTCTCCGGCATCGGCAGCCTCACCATCGGCGCCGCCAAACTGATGGACGGCGGCGGCGTCAAGCAGACCATGGTCGCCATGGACGAGGGCAGCGTCTTCGTCATGTCGATCAGCGATGGCTCGCTGCTCGGTGTGCATGCCACCCCGGACTGCGACATGAGCGTCATCGCGTACCACATGGCGCTCTTCGTCGGCCGAGCCGGACACGTACTCACCCCCGAACTCCGCAGTGAATTGCGCAAATCGATGGAGAGCACCCAGTGACGCCCGCTGCTGAACCCGCCCGCAGGCTCCCCGTCCGCGGGTCCGACCGAAGGCCCGCACGGGTCCGCCCGTACTCCCTCACCGGCGGTCGCACCCGCTTCGGTCACGTCCTGCTCGTCGAGACGTTCGTCGCCGCGCTCGAAGCGCCCGAGGAACGCCGCGAGCTGACCAACGGCAACCTGACCACCCGGGTCATGCCGGAGCTTCAGGCCATCGTCGAGATCTGCCGCCGGATGCGTACCGTCGCGGAGATCTCCGCCCTGCTGAAGATGCCCCTCGGCGTGGTCCGGGTGCTGATCAGCGACTTGGCCGACCAGGGAAAGATCCGCGTGTACGGGACCGGTCACGGCACCGGCCAGCCCGACCGCGCACTGCTCGAAAGGGTGCTCAATGGACTCCGCCGTCTCTGAGTCGCCGCTCTTCGCCCCGCGCCGGCCGGGAGCCAAGAACCAGGCCGAAGAATCTCTGCAGGCCTGGCAGTTGGACCACACCAGGGCCCCCATCGCCACGAAGATCGTGGTCGCGGGCGGGTTCGGCGTGGGCAAGACGACCTTCGTGGGATCCGTCTCCGAGATCACGCCGCTGCAGACCGAAGCGATGATGACCCAGGCCAGCGAGGAGACCGACGATCTCACCGCGACGCCCGACAAGCTCACCACGACCGTCGCGATGGACTTCGGCCGGCTCACGCTCGACGACGACCTCGTCCTGTACGTGTTCGGCACACCGGGCCAGCAGCGCTTCTGGTTCATGTGGGACGACCTGGTGCGCGGCGCGATCGGCGCGGTCGTGCTCGCCGACACCCGGCGGCTCGCCGACTGCTTCCCCGCACTCGACTACTTCGAGAGCTGCGGCCTGCCGTACATCGTCGCCGTCAACCACTTCGAGGGAACACCGGGGTTCGAGCCGGAGGACGTCCGGGAGGCCCTGACTGTCCCGCCGCACGTGCCTGTTGTGATCATGGACGCGCGTAACAAGATCACTGTCGTCGAGTCGCTGCTGGCCCTCGTGGGCCACGCCCTCGACGCCACTCCGGCATAGGAGGGCGTTGAAGATCTCGGCCGGGCCGAGATCTTCAACATCCTCCTGGCTCGCACGCAACACGTAACGGAGAAACCGCGATGCGGAAGATACTCATAGTCGGAGCCGGCCAGTCCGGTCTCCAGCTCGCCCTCGGACTGCAGTCCAAAGGCTACGAAGTCACCCTGATGTCCAACCGCACCGCCGACGAGATCCGGTCCGGCCGGGTCATGTCGACCCAGTGCATGTTCCACACCGCGCTCGAGTACGAACGCGACTACCAGCTCAACTTCTGGGAGTCCCAGGCCCCGCGCATCGAGGGCCTCGGTGTCTCGGTCGCCGCGCCCGACTCCTCGCGCGCCGTCGACTGGGTCGGCAAGCTGGACGGCTTCGCCCAGTCCATCGACCAGCGCGTGAAGATGGCCGGCTGGATGGAGACCTTCGCCCAGCGCGGCGGACAGCTCGTCATCCACGGTGCAGCCGTCTCCGACCTGGACTACTTCTCCCGTACGTACGACCTGGTGATGGTCTCCGCGGGCAAGGGTGAGCTGGTCTCCATGTTCGGCCGGGACGCGTCCCGTTCGCCGTTCGACGCCCCGCAGCGCGCCCTGGCCGTCGCGTACGTCCACGGCATGGGCCCGCGCCCCGAGCACCCCGAGTTCGACGCGGTCCGCTGCAACCTGGTCCCCGGCGTCGGCGAGCTCTTCGTGATGCCGACCCTGACCACGTCCGGCCGCGCCGACATCCTGTTCTGGGAGGGCGTCCCGGGCGGCCCGCTCGACGCGTTCCAGGGCATCAAGGACCCCTCCGAGCACCTGGCCAAGACGCTGGAGCTGCTGGAGCGGTTCCTGCCGTGGGAGTACGCCCGCGCCACCAAGGTCGAACTGACCGACGCCAACGGAACCCTGGCGGGCCGTTACGCCCCGACCGTCCGCAAGCCGATCGGCCGGCTGCCCAGCGGCGGTCTGGTCCTCGGCGTGGGAGACGTGGTCGTCGCCAACGACCCGATCACCGGCCAGGGCTCCAACACGGCCTCCAAGTGCGCGAACTCCTACCTGAACTCGATCCTCGAGCACGGCGACCGCGAGTTCGACGCGGAGTGGATGCAGGCCACGTTCGACCGGCACTGGGAGACCACGCAGCACGTCGTGAAGTGGACCAATGCGATGCTCGGCGTACCGCCGGAGCATGTACTGAACCTGATCGGCGCCGCCGGTCAGCTCCAGCCGGTCGCCAACCGCTTCGCGAACGGCTTCAACAACCCGGCGGACTTCGAGAACTTCTTCTTCGACCCGGAGAAGACCAACGCGTACCTCGCCGAGGTGTCCGGCGCCGCGTAGGCGCCTGACCGCGGCAATCGGTCCGGGTCCCGCCGGGAACCCGACGGGGCCCGGACCGGCTGTCATGCGCGGCCCTCGCGGCCCGGGACCTACTCCCCGGGAGCCGAGGACGAGCCGTACCCCGCGTCCGACCCTGCGGACGCCCCCTGCGGAAGCTGCGGCGCCTCGTACCCGGACAGCGGTACGCCCTGCGGATCCGGCCGTACGGCGCCCAGCAGCGGGTTCGACGCCACCGGCGAGACCTTCACCTGCGCGCCCGGCCGGGGTGCCTGCACCACCAGACCGTTGCCGATGTACAGCGCCACATGGGTGGCCTTCGGGAAGTAGATCACCAGGTCACCCGGGCGCAGCGCGTTCAGCGGCACCTTCGGCAGCTGCCGCCACTGCTCCTGCGAGGTCCGCGGAATGACCCGGCCCGCCTTCGCCCAGGCCTGCGAGGTGAGCCCCGAGCAGTCGAACGAGTCCGGCCCCTCCGCGCCCCACACGTACGGTTTGCCGACCTGTCCGATCGCGTACTTCACCGCCTCGTCGCCCGCCCGGGACGGCGGCCTGACCGAGGACAGCGCGCCCGAGGCCACCAGTACACCCTGGGCCTTGGCCGCGCCCTGCTGCTCCAGCCGGGCCAGCTCGGCGAGCTGGGCGGCAGAGAGCTTGGCCAGCTTCGCCTCGACGGCCTCGAGCCGCGACTGCACCGCGTCCCGCTGCTTCTTTCGCTTCGCGGCCAGCACCCGCTGCTGGTCCAGCACCTTGCGCGACTCGGTCGCCAGCTCGTCCGCGCGCTCCTCCGCACCGGTGAGCCGCTTCACGGTCGCCGCCCGGCCGGCTGCCGCCCGCTGGATCACATGCTCCTGGTCGAGGAAATGCTCGGGATCGGGCGCCAGCAGCAACCGCACGTACGACGAGAATTCCGACTGTCCCTGGTACTGCTCCCGGGCCAGCTGCCCCGCAGCGTCCCGACTGCCGGCCAGCGCGACGCGGGCGGTGGTCAACGAGGCACTGAGCTTCTTCGCTCGCGCCGTACGCTTCTTCAGCTCCGCCGCGGTCCCGTTGTACGCCTCGGTGGACTCCTCGGCCTGCTGGTACAACCTCTGCAACTCGGTCAGCAGCTGTGCGATGCCCTTGCCCGCTGCCGCGGGGGCCGGGGCGGGAGCGGCCGTGGGCGCGACGGACGGCTTCGCTGCGCCGCCCGCCTCCGGCCCCGGCTCGACGGGTCCGGCGGCTGCCGGTGAGGCTACGACGATCGTGGCCAGCGCCGCGGTGCACACCACGCGCAGAACTCCGCCTGACATGACATCACCTCTGGTGACGGGGCGAATCAAGGGAATACCCCATAAGCGAGCACAACGGATCAATGTGGCCACCCGGTGCCAGGAGAGTCAAGAACCTCGCGGTGTGGCGACCGGCGGATTCGCCCGGAAGGCGGTGAACAGGTGCTGGAAACCGTCGCCTGCGGGGGTCCGGGGCGGGGCGGTTGCCCCGGACATTCGGCACTTGACGCACTCCGGCCCTGCAACCGACCCAGAATGCACGGTGGCTTCCGGGGGCACGGAGCCTGCGGGTGCGGGTGCGGGTGCGGGTGCGGGTGCGGTGGCGGGGGCAGGGCCGGCTTGGTCGGGCGGATCAGCGGATTGCCCCTTCAGGCCATCTCCCTCAAGGCTGTTCCCCAGTTGGGCCCCGACCGAGAAGTCCCCCGAGTTGCTGAGCACGCGTCACGTGGTTGCCGCTGACCGCGAGGACGGCGGGCACGCCTTGCACGCGCTGGGCGAGCGATGGCAGCGACATGGGCCACCGCTCGCCGGCGGCCCATGACTACGACCCCTTGGACTCATTCATCTAGGCGACCGGGAACGCGTAGAAGATCCGGTCGCGTTGGATGACGGCGGTCGTACCGGACACCAGCACCCGGTACGGGGCGGTGACCGTGGGGCCCTTTGGGTCCTGGGCGCCGATGTCCTGGAACTTCCACAGTCGGCGTCCGTCCTCTGCCGTGAACGCGGTGACCTGGGACGCGTCAGCGGCCAGGAGTGTCCTGCCCGTCGTGCTGGGGGTCACCGCGGGGGCGGTGGTTCCGGGGGCGGCCTCGGTGGAGCGTCGCCAGCGCAGTCGGCCCGTCTCCCGTTCCACCGCGCCGACTTCCTGGTTGCGGTTGGTGGTGTGCAGCAGTGTGCCGCTGGCCACGGGGGTTCCGTACGGGGTCCCCGTGGTGCCGTTCAGCGTCCACTTCGGTTTGCCCGCGGGGAGTTCGAACGCCTGCAGGTCGTCGCCCACGGCCGCGTACAGCACGTCCCGGTCGTCGCCCAGAGCCGCCGCGTCCGGTGTGATCGTGCCGAACGACCGGCTCCACAGCTGCTTCCCGGTCTTCTGGTCGAAGCTCCGGAAGACGGCCTTCCCCTTGGCGGCCTTCACATCGCCGGGGGTGAGCGTGGCCGCGCTCTGGCATACGACGAAATCGTCCTGCCCGGTGGCGATCAGCCGGTACACGGGGGCGGCGGGTCCGCGTCCGGTGGCTACGGGGGTCCGCCACAGAACCTTGCGCTGGAGTACGTCGTACGCGAAGAGGTACGACCTGACGGCCTGGGTGTCCTTGCCGCGCTTCTTGCCCTTCTTCGGGGGCGGGGCCTTGACCGTGACCTTGTGGGACCCGGTGAACCAGACCACCGGACCGAGTGTGCCGGCGATGTACGACACCGCGAGGCCCGGTGTGTCGGTGAACTGGTCGGCGTAGCCCGCCCGGTGTACGACCTTGCCGTCCTTCGACGACAGCCACAGGAACTCGGTCGGACCCGCGACGAAGCAGAGGTCCTTCCCCGCCGGCAGGGCGGCGCGCCCCTTCGCGGCGTCCGCGCTCTCCCAGACCCGGCGGCCGGTACGCAGATCGATGCCGGCCGCCCCCTGCTCGCTGGTCACGACCAGCAGTCGGTCGTTCCAGAGGGCGGCGGTGAGCGGCGGCGGTTCGGCCGCCGGGTGCCGGTACACCCAACGCGGCTGCGGCGGCAGGCCCGCGACGGCGGCACCGCTGTGGCTCGGTGCGGGCTTGGGATCGTCGGTCGTGCCTTCGTCGCCGGACCCGAACGCGAGCACCCCGCCTCCGCCGACCATCAGCCCGGCGGCCCCGGCGGCGAGCCCGATGAAGAGGCCGCGCCGACCGAACGTGGCGGAGGCGGGGGCGGGGGCGGGGGAAGGTGCCGGAGTTACGGGGACCGGGAGCGGGTGGGGTGGCATCGGCGCGACGGGCGGGAGCACAGCAGGGAGCCCGGCGGCGGGCCCGGACCCGGCGGACCCGGCGGACCCGGCGGGGGGCCCGGCAGGCGGGCCGGTGAGTTCGCGCGGGACGGACAACTGGGTCGTCGGCCGGTCGGTCGTCGGTACGTGGCGCCCGATGTCCCCGAGCTGCGTGGTTCGGGCGTCCCCGGCGGGCGCGGGGGCGGTGGTGTTCGCAGGTTCCAGGGCGACTCCGCCGACGGGTGCCGCGGCCGATGCGCCCGACGGTGCGTCGGTCGGCTCACCGGTCGGGACCGTGTCCACGGGTCCGTCGACCAGGCGGGCGGCCGGCCCGCCGCCCGCCCCGTCCACCGGGTCGCTGACCGGCGCATCCGCCGATTGCCCCGCCTCTGCCAATTCCCGTACGCGCAGCTCCTGTTCCGACACCTCGGCCACCAGCCGCTCCGGCAGCCAGCCGCCCTTCGCCAGGCCCGCCGCCCCTTCCAGGGCCAGCTCCGCCGCCACCGTTCCCGCGGTCGGCCGGTCGGCCGGATCCTTCGCCAGGCAGCGGGCGATCAGGTCGCGCAACTCCGCCGGGACCGCGCCGAGTTCGGGGTCCGTGCGGGCGATCCGTTCGGCGCCCTCGGCGGCCGGGCCGTCGGCGAGCGGGGTCGTGCCGGTTGCCGCGTACGCCAGCAGCAGGCCCAGCACGAAGAGGTCGGAGGCCGGTCCGGGCTCCTCGCCCTCGACCTGTTCCGGGGTGAGGTAGGCGAGCCGTACGGACAACTGCCCGCCGGGACGGGCCTCGGCGGCGGCCGCGGCGGCCAGCGGGCCGAACGCGGTGAGCCGCGGCCCGTCCTCGGCCAGCAGCACCGTCCGGGGGGCCAGGCCCTGGAGTACGGATCCGGTGGCGTGCACGCGGGAGAGGGTCTCGGCAATGCCCGCGCCCAGTATCCGCACGGCACGCTCGGGAAGCGGGCCCGCGGCCTCGATCGCCTCGGAGAGTGTCAGCGCGGGCACGTAGGGGCCGGCCGTCCACAGCAGGCCGTCGTCCGCGTCATCCGCCGGGGGGTCGAGATGCGGCTGGACCCAGCCGCCGGCCAGCCGGTCCGCCGTGCGGGCCTCCGCCTGGAAACGGCGCCGGAAGGCGGGCAGCGCGGCGAGTCCGGGACGGGCGACGGTGATCAGCACGGGCCGGCCGGTGGCGCCCCCGTCCCGGCCGGCGGCCGCGTCGTGTGCGACGTACTGCACGGCGCTCGCGGTCTCACGGAACCGCGCCAACGCGGTGTACGGACCGATGCGGCGTGGATCGTCCTGACGCAGCGCCTCCATGGCGCACCCCCTTGCTGACCGTGCCCGGCACCAGAGCGTCGATCTTAGACCGGCCCCTCGGCCGCACCGGGCCCCGTACCCTCAGTCGGGCTTGGACCAGGGCCACTTGGGGCTGTGCCGCACACGCCCCTCCGGGACGTACTCGTACACCCAGCCGCGCGGAATTCCCAGCCGCTTGGAGTGACCGGCCGGGGCTCGGCGGTACGCGTACACGGTGGGGGGCCCGCCGTCGGCGGCCGGTACCGGGACCTCGTACCACTTGGGCGGATGACCGGTCGGGCCGACGAGGACGGGCAGTACCCGCCCGTCGAGAGGGCCGCCGGTGAAGGGGGTGTTCTCGCTTCTCACCGCGCCAGTCTGACCGATCAGCCCTCGGGCAGCAGATGGGCCGCTCCGCCGACGACCGGGATCAGTCGCTCCGCCAGCCGTCCGGCCGGACCCGCCGCGGTCTCCAGCGGCAGCAGCTCCGCCACCGCCGACGCGGTATCCGGGTCCTTCGCCGCCGTCGCGGCCAGCAGCGCGATCAGCTGGTCGACGAGCCAGTCGCGCAGATCGGCCGCGGCGGGCTGCTTCCCCTCGTCCAGCCACATCAGGGACGCCGCCTCGACGGCCGCGATCCAGGTGCGCACCATCATCCGCAACCGGGGCCCGGCCCCGTCCCCCGCGCCCGCGTCGCCCCGGCCCAGGTGCAGCAGGATCTGCTCGGCCGCCGCCCGCCGTACCTCGTCGACGATCGCCGTCGTACGGGAGGTCTCGACGACGCTCCCGCCGCGCAGCAGTGCGCTGAAACCGGTGTCGTGCTCGTCCACGAACGCGAGATAGCGGTCGAGCACCCGCAGCACCCGCTCGGTGGGCGGGCCCACGGGCGGCTCGCTGAAGCACAGGATCAGTTCCTCGGCGGCGGACCTCAGCGCCGCCTCGTACAACTGCTGCCGCCCGCCCGGGAAGTAGCGGTACACGAGCGGGCGGGAGACTCCGGCGACCGTCGCCACCTCGTCGAGCGAGACCTCGTCGGGGGCCCGGTGCGCGAACAGGCTGAGGGCCGCACCGAGGAGCTGGGTGCGGCGCTCCTCGACGCTGAGCCTTCGGTACGCGCGGGTCGGCGGCGCGGCAGTGGTCATGCCATGAAGCGTATGCGCTGCGGGCGCCCGGGCAACGGGGCGTCGGGTCAGGCGAGCAGGCCCGAGCTCTTCCACAGCCTGCGCCCCACCCCGTTGAGCACCCCGATGTCGTCGAAGAAGTCCGTCAGCCGCTTCGCGCCGCTCTGCATGACCTCCGCCCGGTGGCCGCTCGCCTTCACCTGGGCGACGGCCTCGCGGCGGTCCAGGCCGACGTTCTCGTACACCTGCGGGTTGACGAAGCAGACGGAGAAGACCCGGGCCGCCTCTCCGCAGCTCACCCGGGTGAGTTCGCGCTCCCAGCGCGGGGCCGTCACCATCTGGCGGCGGAGCTCCTCGCGGGCGTACCGGACGTGCCGTGCCTCCTCGACGACATGGATGCGGGTCACGCCGCGCACCAGCGTCTGGACGCGCTCGTCCGGGAACGTCAGCCGCTGCATCCAGTCGAGGATCTCCTCCCCGAGCAGCGTCGCGGCGAACGAACCGGGCGTGGTGGAGACGGTCTTCAGCACGCGTGCGAGGTTGTGATAGACGCGCGGTACGGGGTAGTCGGGCGAGCCGCCCCACGTGATCAAGCGGGCGAACATCATCGAATGCCGGCATTCGTCGGCTATCTCGGTGAGCGCGTAGCGGACGTGGTTGCTGGTCACCCGCTTGTCGTAGATGTGGCGGACCAGCAGCTGCATGAGGATGATCTCGAACCAGATGCCCAACGATGCCAGCGACGCCGCCTCGTGCCTGGACAGGTCCATCCGCTGTTCCTCGGACATCCGCCGCCACAGCGGGGTGTCGTAGAGCGAGACGAGCTCGGGCGGCCAGAACCACTTGCCGTCCTCGATCGCCGCGTCCCAGTCGAGTTCCTTGTCCGGGTCGAAGGAGTGCTTGGCCGAGGAGGCGAGCAGCCGCTCGGCGATCTCCTCGCGGTCCCGGAGCGGGCCGAGTGCGTCGCGGAGCAACTGCACGTCGCGTTCGGTCACTGTCGTCATGGCTGGAGGCACCTCACCCAGGGGTTACCGGCGGTCACTTCTTATGAGACTCCCCGTCAGCAATGCCGTCAATCCCTTGTGCGCGACTTGTTGACCCGGCGTCTACCAACGTGTGAACCTGCCAAGTGAAGCAACTGAAGCAACTGACCGAACTGCCATGGAACTTGTCGGTGCATGCAAGGCGAACAGGAGCCGACCGTGTCGACACACGACCTCTACACCACCGCCCCGGACACACCGCTCTGGCAGGTGTCCGCCTCCGGCGCGGCCCGCTTCAGCTGGGATTACGACGACGGCCGCGAACGCCTGCTCGCCCTCTACCAGAAGGGCAAGGACAAGCAGTGGGACGGCAACAAGCGCATCGACTGGTCCCTGGAGGTCGACCCCGCCGACCCGCTCGGCACCCCGGACGACGTCCTCGCCCTGTACGGCACGCCGCACTGGGCGAAGATGACCGAGAAGGACCGGGGCGATCTGCGCACGCACTACACCGCCTGGCAGTTCAGCCAGTTCCTCCACGGTGAGCAGGGCGCCATGGTCTGCGCGGCCAGGATCGTGGAGTCCGTCCCCGACCTGGACGCGAAGTTCTACTCCGCGACCCAGACCATGGACGAGGCCCGGCACGCGGAGATCTACAGCCGGTTCCTGCACGAGAAGATCGGGATGCTCTACCCGGTCAACGACAACCTCCAGGGGCTGCTCGGAGACACCCTGCGCGACTCCCGCTGGGACATGCCGTACCTCGGCATGCAGGTCCTCATCGAGGGCCTCGCCCTGGCCGCCTTCGGCATGATCCGCGACACGACGACCAAGCCGCTGCCCAAGCAGATCCTCGCGTACGTCATGCAGGACGAGGCCCGGCACGTTGCCTTCGGGCGGATGGCGCTGCGCGACTACTACAAGCAGCTGAGCGACGCCGAACTGCGCGAACGCGAGGAGTTCGTCATCGAAGGCTGCTATCTGATGCGCGACCGGCTCAGCGGCGTCGAGGTGCTGGAGAACTTCGGCATCGGCAAGCGCGAGGCCGAGGAACTCTCCGAGCAGTCAGCGTTCCTGCAGCTCTTCCGCAAGCTGCTGTTCAGCCGGATAGTTCCGTGCGTCAAGGACATCGGCCTGTGGGGCGAACGGCTTCAGAAGGCGTACGTCGACATGGGCGTCCTCGAACTCGGCGACTCCAGCCTGGACCTGCTGATGGCCCAGGACGAGGAGCTGGCCGAGCAGCTGGACCGGGACCGTTTCGCGGCGGAGGAACAGGCCAGGGTCGCCGAGGTCGAGGAGGCGATAGCCGAGGGCGGAACGAGCCCGTCCGGGGACTGAGGGGGAAGTGGCGGCCGGGCGTGGACCCGGGTCTCAGAGCCGCGAGACGAATCCCCGCACCAGCTCCGCCACCTGCTCCGGCACCTCCAGCAGCATCGCGTGCGTCGCCCCGATGCCCTCGGCCGTCACACCTTCCCGCTCCGCCACCAGCACCGCCAGATCCCGGGCCAGGCCGTGGCCGTACGCCGCCATCAGCTCGTCCAGCCACTCCAGGCCGGGCGTCGGCGGCACCCGGTGCAGCGCCCGGACCAGCAGCAACGGACAGGGGACGCGGCGGAACAGCGCGAACAGGTCGAGGGCGTCCATGGCATCCAGCATCTCCAGGGCGCACTCCCGCTCCGGCAGCAACTGCCAGCCGCCATCCGGGAGTTCCCGCACGCTCGCGCGGAACGACGCCTCGGCCCGTTCGTACGGGATGCCCAGCCCCGTGCTGTACTCGGCCTGCTGCTCGACGTACTCCGCGGGCATCCGCTGCCCCGCCGACGTCCGGGCCAGGTCCCCGATATCGGCCAGCCGCCGTGCCACCTCGTCCGGGTCCAGCCCCGGGTACTGCGCGGGCTTGCCCCACCAGAAACCGTCCAGGTTCACCGCCCCCGGCACCCGGCCCGGCCGCTCGGCGGCGTACAGCGCGGCGACCATCCCGCCCAGCGAGTGCCCGACGGGAACCACACCACCGGTGACGCCCAGGGCGGCGAGGGTCTCGTCCAGGTCGCTCAGTACCGTGTCGAACGACCACGACGGGGCGGCGCTCAACCCGTGCCCCGGCAGGTCCACGGCGAGCACCCGGTGGCCGGCGGTGAGGTGCGGGGCGACGGCGTCCCAGTCGGCGAGGGAACGCGAAGCCGCGTGCAGCAGGAGAAGGGCGGGCAGGCCGTCGTCGGGGCCACCGTGGTCGCGTACGTGAAGAACGGTCATGGAGCCCACGGTAGGACGCGAAAGGCGGCCCGAGATCATTCGACAGCATGAGGGAACGGGGTACTCGCGACAGCCATAATGGATGTACGCCGTCCACCGGCCCCGGAAGCCCGGCCGGTATGACGGCTCGGCCGCACGGTGATCAGCGCGTTCTCCGCCGCACGGGCCATTTCGAGCAGCGAGACGTCCGCCCCGTGCTCCGCCACCAACTGGAGCCCGACCGGGCAGCCGTCCGCCGTGAATCCGGCGGGCACGCTCGCGGCGGGATGGCCGCTGAGGTTGAACGCCCAGGTCAGGGCGGTCGAGTAGAGCTCGCCCGGGCCGTCGTGGCCGTGCGGGCGGTTGGGGGTGGTGGGGGTGAGCAGCAGCGGAGTACGGGCGAACAGGGCGTCGAGCCGGAGGTCGTTCTCGCGCCGGATCTCCGAGGCGGCCGGGGAGGGTTCCCCGCTTCGGACCGCCTGCCACGCCTCTCGCGGGTCGAGCAGCTCGCACGTACGCTCCACGAGCCGCACCACCCCGGCGGCAACGAGCCGCCGCACCGCGTGCCGGACGACCGAATCCACTTCCGGGTCGACCTCCGCGTACCCCAGACCGGGGCTGAACACGGCAGGGAGCGGAAGGTCCGGAAGGTTGGCCGCCGCCGGGTCGCCCGCCGCCATGACGTGGGCCGCCGGGACGTCCGCCGCCGGGACGTGCGCCGTCGGGTCGCCCGCCGTCGTCGGTTCGCCGCCGCCCAGCACGCAGCGCAGGTACCTCTCGGCGTGAGCCGCCGAACGGGCCAGCACTCCGGCCGACGCGAGACCGGATTGGTCGGGGGAGGGCAGCAGGCCGTTCGACGTCTTCAGCCCGAACACCCCGCACCACGCCGCCGGAATCCGCACCGACCCCGCCCCGTCGCTGCCGGTCGCCAGCTCCACCAGATCCGCCGCGACCGCCACCGCCGAGCCGGCCGAGGAGCCGCCCGGCGTGCGGTCGGGGCGCCACGGGTTGACCGTACGGCCGTGGGCGCCCAGCCCCCAGGTCTGCCACGGCGTACCGGGGCCCGGCACGGAGGTCGCGCCGACCGGGACGCCACCGGCCGCGATCAGCCGCCGGGCCGCGTACGAACGGATACCGGTCCGCCCCTTGACGGCGAACGGCATTCCGCCCAGGGGGAGTTGACGGGCCCGTTGCGCGTCAGCGAGCGCTCGTGCGGGCCACACCTCGATGAACGCACACAGACGGGGATCCTCCCGCCCGATCCGCTCCAGCGCCCGGCCGGCCTCGCCCGCATCCGTCACGCGTTCAGTCTCGCAGGGCCGCCTCCATGACGGAACGGGCGATCGGGGCCGCGCTGCCGCCGCCACTGATGTCGGCCCGGTTCGCGGCGGCGTCTTCGACGACCACGGCGACCGCGACAGCCGACTGCCCCGCGTTCGGCGCCTGCGCCCAGGAGATGAACCAGGCGTAGGGCCTGCCCGAGTTGTCGATGCCGTGCTGTGCAGTGCCGGTCTTGCCGCCGACCGTCACCCCGTCGATCGCGGCGTTGGACCCGGTGCCCTGCTCCACGACGTCGACCATTATCCGCCGCAGCTGCACGGCCGTCCGCGGGCTCATGGCCCGGTGATAGGTGTGCGAGCCGTTGCGGTGGACGGTCGAACCGCTTCTCGTGGTCGTACGGTCCACCAGATACGGGTACTTGAGGTCGCCGCCGTTCGCCACGGCGGACGCGACCATCGCCATCTGGAGCGGTGTCGCCGATGTGTCGAACTGCCCGATCGACGAGAGTGCCAGCTGATCGTCGCTCATCTGCGTGTCGAAGTTGCTCTTCGCCACCCCCGACGGGATCTTCAGCCCGGTGTCGTTGAAGCCGAACTTCCGCACGGCGTCCACCATGCCCTTCAGGCCGACACGCACCCCGAGTTCCGCCATCACGGTGTTGCAGGAGACCCGGATCGCCTCGGCGAGCGGGGCGTTCTCGCAGCCCTCCGCCTCGTTGGGGAGCGTGGTCGTCGTACCCGGCAGCACATAGGGGGACGGGGTGTCGGTCTCGGCGTCGGGATCGGTGACGACGCCCGCGTCGAGCGCCGCCGCCGCCGTCACGATCTTGAAGGTGGAGCCCGGCGGATACGTCTGCCTGATCGCCCGGTTCAGCATCGGCTGGCTCTTCGCCGCGTTCAGCTGCAGCCAGGCGTCGGTGACGGACGACCCGGTTCCGGAGAGCCGGCCGGGATCGTACGAGGGGGTGGAGACCAGCGCCAGGATCTTGCCGGTCGACGGTTCGACGGCGGCGACCGCGCCCCGCCGCCCGCCCAGCCCGTTGTAGGCGGCGCGCTGCATCGAGTCCTTGATGGTCGTGACGACATTGCCGCCGGGCTGCTGGCTGCGCGTGATCTCGTTCCACAGCGGGAACGGGGCGAGCATCGAGTCGGTGCCGGACAGGATGCCGTCCTCGGCGTGCTCGATCAGGGTCGTGCCGTACGTCTGCGAGGCGTAGCCGGTCACGGGCGCGTACAGCGGGCCGTTCTGGTACGTGCGCTCGTACGTGAGCTGCTCGCCGGTGTTCCGGGAGCCGGTGACGGACGTGCCGCCGACCAGGATGTTGCCGCGCGGCTGGTGATAACGGGCGATCGTGAGGCGGCGGTTGGCGGGGTTGTTGTCCAGGCTGTCGGCGTCGAGGACCTGGACACGGGCGGCGTTCAGCAGCAGCGCCACGAGCAGCAGAAGCAGGAGCGCGGCGGCCCGGCGGATGTAGCGGATCACGGTCCGACCTCCGGGGCTCGTGACGGGTACGGGATCGCCGTGCGCGGGTACGGGCTCACAGTTCGTCCTCCGTCACCGGCGCGATGATCCCGGTCTCCACCTGTCCGGGGTGCGGTCTGCGGGCCTGGTCGCTCACCCGGATCAGCAGCGCCACGATGATCCAGTTGGTGACGACGGACGAACCGCCCTGTGCGAGGAACGGCATCGCCATGCCCGTCAGCGGGATCAGCCCCATTACCCCGCCCGCGATCACGAACACCTGGAGCGCCAGGATCGAGGCGAGACCGATCGACAGCAGCCGTCCGAAGGGGTCGCGCAGGGCGAGCCCGGCGCGGTAGCCGCGAGCGACGAGCAGCGTGTACAGCAGGAAGACCGCGGTCAGCCCGGTCAGGCCGAGCTCCTCGCCCGCCGTCGCCAGAATGAAGTCGGACTTGGCGGCGAAACTGATGAGGATCGAGTGGCCGAGCCCCAGCCCGGTGCCGAGCATCCCGCCCGCGGCGAACGCGAACAGCGACTGGGCCAGCTGGCCGGGGCCCTGACCGGCATTGATGGAGGCGAATGGATCGAGCCAGTCCTGGACCCGGCTGTGCACATGCGGTTCGACGGAGCCGACGGCGAACGCGCCGACGGCGGCGAGCAGCAGACCCACGGCGATCCAGCCGGTCCGGCCGGTCGCCACGTACAGCATGATCACGAAGAGGCCGAAGAAGAGCAGAGACGTGCCCAGATCGCGTTCCAGGACCAGTACGCCGACGCTGAGCAGCCAGATAGCCACGATCGGGCCGAGAACCCGGCCGGTGGGGAGCTGGAGCTTCCAGATGGTGCGGCCGGTGTAGGCGAGGGCGTTGCGGTTCGCGGCGAGATACGCGGCGAAGAACACCGCGAGCAGGATCTTGGCGAACTCACCGGGCTGGAAGGAGAATCCGCCGACCCGGATCCAGATCTTCGCGCCGTTCACCGCCGGGAAGAAGATCGGCACGATCATCAGGACCAGGGCGGTGGCGACCGAGAGATAGCCGTACCGCTGGAGCACCCGGTGGTCGCGCAGGAAGACGACCACGGCGATGAAGAGCGCCACGCCGAGCGTGGACCAGATCAGCTGGGTGGGGGCCGCCTGGTCCTTGGGGGTCTCCAGGTCGAGCCGGTAGATCAGCACCAGGCCGAGGCCGTTGAGGAGTACGGCGATGGGCAGCAGCAGCGGATCGGCGTACGGGGCACGTAACCGGACCGCGAGATGGGCGACGAGGGCGAGCAGACCCAGGCCCGCGCCGTAACCGGCCACGTCGGGCGGGACCACGCCGTTCCGGGCCAGGCCGACGGCGGCGTAGCCGTAGACGGGGATGAGGACGGCCCCGATGAGGAGCAGGAGCTCGACTCCGCGCCGCTTGGGCAGACGTAGATCGGGCGGGGGTGCGTCCGCCGTCGTTGCGGTCATGCCAGGCAACGTAGCAAGAGGCGGTGTCTATTTCCCTTATGTCATAGCGGGTATGTCCGTCGGGATGACGGACCGGCAACCGATGCCGACGGGCCCGGCCGATGTGCTCAGCCGATGTGCTCGGCCGATGGGCCCGGCCGCTGTGCTCGGCCGATGTGTTCGTGCGGTCTGTCCGGCGGCGGGCGTCGGCGGTTACCTGACGCAGACGCAGACGCAGACGCAGACGCAGACGCAGACGCACCGTCACCTCAGCGCTGCCGCCCGGATCCCGGATCGTCCCGGCGCTCCGCCGCCTCGTCGTCCGGTCGTGCGTACGCGGGGAGCGTGAGCCGGGCCACCGCGCCGCCGTCCGGGGCATTGCGGAAGACGAGGTCGGCGCCGATGGCCGCCGCCTGCCCGGCGGCGATGGTCAGCCCGAGACCGTGTCCCTTGCCGCCGCCCTCGGTGCGGAACCGCTGCGGACCGTCCTCCAGCAGATAGTCCGGAAAGCCCGGTCCGTGATCGCGTACGGTCACCGTCGGCCCGTCGACCGTCAGCACCACCGGGGGGCGGCCGTGCTTGTGCGCGTTGGTGATCAGATTGCCCAGCACCCGTTCCAGGCGCCGCTTGTCGGTCTCGACGCGCACCGGCGCCCGTGGCCGCCCCTGGCCGGTGTCCCCGAAACGGATCTCGGTGTCCGTTCCGGACGCGCGCACCACGCGTTCGACGAGCGGCGCCAGTTCGTGCACATCGAGTTCGACCTGTTCGGTACGGGCGTCCAGCCGGGAGATCTCCAGCAGGTCCTCCGTCAGTGCCCGCATCGTCCGGACCCGGTCCCGCACCAGCTCGGACGGGCGCCCCGGCGGCAGCAGTTCGGCAGCGGCCGACAGCCCGGTCAGCGGCGTGCGGAGCTCGTGCGCCACATCCGCGGTGAACCGCTGCTCGGTCAGCAGCTTGCGCTGGAGCGTGGACGCCATCGTGTCCAGCGCTCCGGCGACGATCGCCACCTCGTCCTGCGGGCGCGAAGGGTCCGCCGTACGCGGGTCGTCGACGCGGGCGTCGAGGTCGCCGGCACTGATCCGGCGCGCCACCCGGGCCGTCTGGTGCAGTCGCCGGGTAACCCGGGTGACGGCGAACGCGCCGACGAGGACAGTGGCGCCGGTGGCCAGCAGGGAAGAGCCGATGATCGCCCCGTCGAGGTCGTTGATCGTGCGGGCGCTCTGGCTGTAGTCCACCTGCGTGGCCAGTGCGCGGCCGTCGGCCGGAGCCGCCGCCCACATGGCGGGACGCCCGTTGTGATCGGCGACGAGCGTGCCGCGCCGGCCGTGCGCGGCCAGCGCCCGCAGGGAGGCGGGCAGCCCCGGCGGATCGATGCCGGAACCCGGCGGGAGCTCCTCGCCGGCCTTGTACGCGGCGCCGACGTCCGCCAGTCGCGACAGCGCCTCCTCGCGCGCCTGGCTGACGGTCGCACGCGTCACCTCGGTGTGGACCAGCACACTCAGCAGCGCGGCGAGCGCGCAGCACATCACGGTGATGAAGACGGCCGACTTCCCGGTGAGCGTCGCGGTCCAGGGAGGCATCCGCGGCCTGCGCCGCTCTCCGAGCCGCTGTCCGGGCCGGCCCTGATCGGCGCTCCGCTGTCCGGGCCCGCCCTGATCGGCCCCCTGCCGCCCGGTCCGGTGCCGTCTCATCGGCGCTCCGCGGACACGCCGACGGACGGGCTTGCGGCCGGGCGGGTGGCGGTGGGGCGCGGCTGCGCAGCCCGGTTCGGTGGAATCCGCAGGATCTCGTCCCGGGTGGGCAGCATCGCGCGCTGCCGGTCGTCCCAGGTCCAGGCGGTGCGGTACTCGTATCCGGCGATGGCCGACGGCACCCGCATGATCAGGTCCCGCCCGGCCGGCTCGACGCTGATCACGGCGTCCGCGGTCGACAGGATCCGGGTCAGACCGCCCCCCTCCGGCATGTAGACCCGTACGGAGAGCTGGTGGTCGGCCAGCCGGATGCCGAGCACCAGCTCGTCCTTGCCGTCGCCCGTCAGGTCACGGAAGTAGGGCCGCAGTACGGGACAGGAGGCCGGTTCGGTGCGGCACGCGTCGATGCGGCGGACGGTGTCGGCGGGGAGGTCGGCGGCGGCGCCGCCCCGGTTGGGCCGGGCCTTCAGGCCGGCCCGCACCACCGCGACCGGATCCAGGCGGTGCACGTCGTCGTGCGGCACCTCGATGCCGGGGATGCGCGCGGTCTCACCCTCGCCGTAGTCGTACGGAGCGGCGGAGGCGGGCGGCAGCTCGGGCCAGAGCCGGGCGGGCCCGACGGCGTTCGGAGCAGGTCCGGTGCTCCGCAGCCCGCCGCCGACGCCACAGCCGGCCAGCAGCGCTGCGCCGACGACGACCCCGAGGGCCGCCGCCGTGCGGCACCGCATCCGGCGCTGCGGACGCATGACAGCCTCCCTTCCCGCGGCCCGTCCCTCACAGACCTTATTCGGAAGGAAGTCTGTTATGCCCATTTAGTGCTCGGTGATGCTTGTTAGTGCTGGTAGGGATTCTGGCCCTGTCCACCCGGCGCGTACCCCGGCTGCCCCTGCGCCGATCCCTGCCCCTGCCCCGGCCCCTGTCCCTGTCCGAACGGGTTGCCGTTCTGCGCGGCGGCATGCTGCGCCAGCAGCTGTTCGGCCTGTTCCTTCGGGATCTGCTGCTCACCGCCGCAGAACGTGCACTGCGTCGCGAACTTCGTCGAGAACGGGAACAGCGGCACGAAGAACAGCGTGAACTTGGTGACCCGCTTGCGCAGCGTGTGCGCGGCCGGATTGCCACACCAGCCGCAGACCATCGTCAGGATGGCCAGTTGGTACAGATATCCCCGCGTACCGAAAATGATCATGTTGTGGGTCCCTTCCCCGTATCACCCAGAAGAGCCTGCCGACAGAGCGCCAGCAGCTTTTCGTCCTCGTATGTGTCGTGGCTGCCGTATCCGCCGTCCATCGCGTTGTGACGGCGTACGGAGGCGAGTTCGGCGCGCAGCGCGTGTGCCACGTCCGACCCTGCACCAGTGGCCCCCGTCCGCGCCAGGGATTCCGCCACCCGGACCCGGACATGACGATGCCGCTCCCAGGCCGTCAGGAGCACCGGCACGGACTCGTCGGCCCGCCCGGACACGTCCCGCAGCGCCACTGCCGCGTCCACCCGCAGCCACGGTTCCTCGTGTCGCAGCAGCGCGCGCAGCCGGGGCGCGGTCACCGCCGCCCGCGTCCCGAGCCTGCCCAGCGCGTTCACCGCGGAGCACCGCTCGTGGACGCGCTCCGCCTGGAGGCCCTCGATCAGCACCGGCAGCACGGCGTCGGCATCCCCGTCGATCGCCCACAGTGCCTGAGCGGCCTCGGTCGCCGAGGTGGACCCGGGACGGCGCAGCAGCGTACGCAGCTCCGGTACGGCGCTGTGCGCGGCGGGCCCGAACGAGCCGAGCGCCCGCAGCGCCGCCGTACGCAGTCGCCGGCCCCGGTACTCCGGCGCGCCGCGCAGCACCCGCAGCACCTCCGGCGTCGCCTCGCCCGCCCGCAGCGCGGTCAGCCCCGCGAGGAGCGGGCCCGCCAGGTCGTACGCCGCCTCGTCGAGACGGACCTCGCCGAGCCTGCGGCGCAGCGCCGGGGCCAGCGGGGCCGCCGCCGCGCCCAGGTGGCCGATGGCGAACCCCACGTCGTGCGGCACCTCGGGCCGCTCCAGTGCCGCGGTCAGCGCGGGCACGGCTCGCGCATCGCCCAGCCGGGCCAGCGCCTTCACCGCGCTGCCGAGCCCGGTGGGGCCGCTGGGCCAGGCCTGCACCCAGGAATCGGGGTCCGCCGCCACCCGCGCGGCCAGCGCGTCGCCGGCGGGCGCGGCCAGCCCGAAGAGCTCCTCCAGCACATGCGCGGCCGCCCCGGCCAGCTGAGACTCCGGCGTGGCGAGCTGCTCACCGACGAGCCGGACCAGCTCCTCGTACGAACCGCGCCAGACCCGGATCAGCCCGCTGCTCATCCGCAGCGCGTCGATCCGCTGCCGCCGGTCGGGGCTGCGCAGCTGGTCCGCCAGCAGCGCAGTCCGCTCGGCGACCCGGTCGTCGAGCCCGACGTGCAGCGTCCGCAGCAGATCCGCCGTCCAGGGGGCGGTACGCCCCGAGTCCTCCTCGTCGGACAGCGCCCGCAGCTGCCCCACCAGCGTCACCGGCGTGGCCCGCTCCTCGCCGGACGGCTCCCCGGCCCCAACCGGCTCGGCGTGCGCGTCGACGGCCGCGACCGCCTCGGCCTGGGCGCCGGCCCGGGCCCCGACCGCGCCGACCGCGCCGGCCTGGGCCCCGGCCGCGCCGGTCCGGTCGTCGGTCGTGGTGGCCGCCCCGGACCGGCGCGCGGGCGCGGAGCGCAACTGCCGCAGCAGCCCCGTCACCACCCGTACGACATCGCCCGGCAGCGCGTCCGGCGCACACCGCGCCAACTGGGCCAGGGCGGCGAGCCGCAGCCCCGGCGGGAACCCCTCACCGGCGAGCCGGGACAGCCAGTCGGCCGTCTGTCCGGCCAGCTCGCGATGCCGCAGAGCGACCCGCCCGGCGGCCTCGACCAGGGCGAGCCGCACCTCCTCGGCCGGCTCCACCGGCAGCCGCTCCCGCAGCAGCGCGAGCACCCGTGCCGGGCGGTTGTGGAGGGTGGCGAGCGCCAGGGGAGCGGAGAGCCGCACCCCCGGGTCCTCGTCGGCCATCAGCTCGCAGAACACCCCGGCGCACGCGGTGACGGCGGTCGCCGCCATCGCGTAGTTCGCCGCGCCCTCGATCTCCTCCTCGTCGATCTCGTCCTCGTCGTCCTCGTCCAGATCGATGCCGCCGATGCTGGTCAGCAGCTCGACGATGCTGCCCCGGTCCTGAATCCCCGGATCCACGACCAGCTCGAACAGAAAAGGAATGCAGGCCAACGTGCAGGCGTACACATCGCCCTGATGGTGAACGGCCCCGTACATACCGTCCAGCGCCGTCTCGCGCTCCGCCGGATCGTCGGACGCGAGGCCCCGCAGCATCGCCGGCACATCATCGGCAGGCCCATAGGCATGCTCCATCGAGGCCCAGTCGACCTCGTCGATCCCTGTGAACACGCCATCGCCTCCCCACGCAACTCCACGAAGCAGTGTCTGCGAGGAGTGTGCACCACGGTTCGGACGCTCCGCCCGCCACATGCGGTCACTTCCTTACGGACATGACAAGATCGTCCACCATGCGCCATGCGGCCGTGAGGGCGAATTCCGGCCGCCTCGACGGCCCGTACGACACGCCACCCGCTCCGGCGCCGAACCCGGCGCAGACCATCCACGCCTGCCCCGAACTCCGGCGCAGACCATCCACGCCCCACGCCTGCCCCGAACTCCGGCGCAGACCATCCACGCCCCACGCCTGCCCGGAGCACTACTACCGCTACCGCGCAGCCGGCAGCGGTCGCGCCCGGTCAGGATCGGTGAGCGGCCCGAGCAGATCCCCGTACCGCTCCAGCCGCGCCGCCATGTCACCGGCCAGGAAGACCAGCGTCTCCGGCGTCCGGCACGCCTCGATCTCCGCCCAGGTGACGGGCGCCGAGACGGTCGGTTCGGGCCGGGCACGCAGCGTGTAGGGGGTCGCGGTCGTCTTCGACGCCGCGTTCTGGCTGAAGTCGACGAACACCTTCCCCGGCCGCAACGCCCGCCTCATGCGGTGCACGACCTGCTCCGGAAGCTCCTGTTCCGCCTCGACGGCCAGCCGTTTCGCGTACGCGGACACCCGATCGGCGGGGGTCGGCTCCAGCGGTACGAGCAGGTGCAGCCCCTTCGACCCGGAGGTCTTCCCGTACGCGGGCAACCTGTCCGCCGCCAGCCGCTCACGCAGCCACGACGCCACCGCACAGCACTCCACGACGGTCGCGGGCGCACCGGGGTCCAGGTCGAACACCATTCGGTCGGCGATCCCGGGCGCCTCGGCCCGCCACTGCGGAGTGTGGAATTCCACCACCAGATTGGCCGCCCACATCAGCGAGGCCAGATCCTCCACGACCACCTGTCCGGCCTGCTTGTCCTCCTGGTGCGGCACCGGGGTGGTCCGTACCCAGGACGGCGTACCCGGCGGCGGATTCTTGGTGAAGAAGAGCTGCCCGTCCGGCCCGTCCGGATAGCGCAGGAAGGACACGGGCCGGCCGCGCAGATGCGCCAGCAGGGCCTTTGCCGCGGTGGTCGCGTAGTAGTGCAGCACCTCTCCCTTGGTGGTTCCCGTGGCCGGATACAGCACCTTGTCGAGATTGCTGAGCGCCAGCCGCCGCCCCTCCACCTCCGTGATCGGCGTCATACGATAAGAATCACATGTTTCGTGGATCTATAGGCATCTATGCGGATACAAGGGGTGAACGGTGAGGTCCATTTGGAACGGCGCCATCTCCTTCGGGCTGGTCAGCATCCCGATCAAACTGGTCAACGCCACCGAGAACCACTCGATCTCCTTCCGTCAGATCCACCTCGCCGACGGCGGCCGGATCCGTTACCGGAAGGTCTGCGAGATCGACGAGGAGGAGGTCACCGCGGCCGAGATCGGCAAGGCGTACGAGGACGCCGACGGCTCGGTGATCCCGATCACCGACGAGGACCTCGGCGCGCTCCCGCTGCCCACGGCCAAGACGATCGAGATCGTCGCCTTCGTGCCCGCCGCCTCGATCGACCCGCTCCAGATGGACGCGGCGTACTACCTCTCCGCCAACGGAGTTCCGGCGGCCAAGCCGTACATCCTGCTGCGTGAGGCGCTGAAGCGGAGCGAGAAGGTCGCCCTGGCGAAGTACGCGCTCCGCGGCCGCGAACGACTTGGCATGCTGCGGGTGGTCGACGATGTAATCGCCATGCATGGCCTCCTGTGGCCGGACGAGATCCGTAGCCCCGAGGGTGTCGCCCCGGATGCCGAGGTCAAGGTCCGCGACGCCGAACTCGACCTGGCCGACGCGCTGATGAACACACTCGGCGAGGTCGACATGGACTCGCTCCACGACGACTACCGCGAGGCGGTCGAGGAGCTCATCGCGGCGAAGGCGGAAGGCCGGAGCGTGGCGCCGGCGGAGACGGCGGAATCCGGCGGCAAGGTCATCGACCTGATCGCGGCGCTGGAGAGCAGCGTCCGGGCGGCGAAGGAGGCCCGGGGCGAGGAGCCGTCGGCGAAGTCCGAGGAAGAATCGGCGAACGCTCCCGTGGCCGAGGTCACTTCGCTCGCCGGCCGCAAGAAGTCGGGCGGAACCGGAGCGAAGAAGAAGGCCACGGCGTCAACCAAGAAGACGGCCGCGAAGAAGTCGACGCCGAGCAGGGCACCCGCCAAGAAGTCCGCCGGGCGATCGACGGCGAAGAAGCCGGCCGTCAAGTCCTCAGCAAACACGGGGACTTCGGGGAATTCCGCGCCCTCGGTGTCCTCGGCGAAGAAGTCGACCCCGAAGTCGGGCACCAAGTCGGATACGAAGCCGACGGCGAAGAAGGCCCGCCCCCGCAAGCGCGCCTCGGCCTGACGAGGCTCACAGAGGGAGTGCGTAACGGCGCCGGGGCCAGTCGGAACATGGTCTACGCCCATGGCAGTTGGGTCACCGAAGTGGTGGTGACGATACAGTTCGGGCCGACGTGAAATGCCGAACCCGTTCTGCGTTGGTGTAGACGTTCATCTGGGAACGCCGGAACACCGGGAATGCCAAAACGCCGGGAACCCCACCGCGAAATCGCCCCCCGGAAGTCGCGGTGTAGTGCATTCCCTATGGCGCGAATCCCGTCGGCCTGAAACCGCTCATCCGCCGCACGTATTTCCGGGCCACGGAATAACTCCGACAGCCCTGCCAGCAGGGTAATTTGACGATTACGCCGCCATTGCGAAACGAGGGTTTCGTCTACGGGTGGTACGGAGACCGCGAGAGAAAGGCGGAGGCCTGTGAAGAGGACTCTGATGTCCGGTGTTATCGCTGGGGCATGCATGGCGGCAGCCTCGGTTGTCACGGGAGCGGCGCCGGCGAGCGCCAACCCCAATGATTGCCCCAAAAATTACGTATGCGTGTGGGGCGACAGCAACTACGAGGGACGTTTCCTCTTCGTGCCGGGAACGGACCGTGCCAACGTCGGCAGGGCGATGAACGATCTGACCACCTCCCTCTGGAACCGCACCGGTTCCCGGGTCTGTTTCTACGACAACGACAACTACGGCGGATCGGTCCTGGCGATCGTGAGCCCGGGCGAATCGCGCGGCAATATCGGACGGACAGCCAACGACAGAATCACCTCATGGCGAGCCTGCTAGGACCTGTCTGACGGGTCCGTGACGGGTCGGGCCGGTGCAGCGTTGCGGTACGAACGGCTGCCCCGGAGCAGCGGCTCCGGGGCAGCCGGGTCATCAACCCGTACGTCAGTGCCGACGGTACGAGTTCACATATCCGGGCGCCGGAGTCCCGACCCCCGTCACGTCGTCGTACCCCTTGACGGCCTTGAGGGAGGCGTCCTTGCCGAGGCTGCGCACCGACGTCAGCAGTCCGTCCGTGGCGTCGAAACCGTTGGCGAAGTCGACCCGGGCCACCGCGAGGTCGCTCTTCGAGCCCAGCGGGTGGTCGGTGACGTCGTGGTACGCCTTCGAGCCGTACCGGGCGTAGATCGCCGGGTTGGCGAACCCGATGGGCAGACCGTGCCGGGCCTGCTGCGCGAGCGCCTGGACACCGGCGATGACCGGCGCGGCCAGCGACGTACCGCCGATGCGGTACTCGTCGTAGCCGAGCGAGCCGTCGGGCAGCGTCTGGGTCTGGCCGACCAGGAAGCCCGTGTTCGGGTCGGCGACGGCCGCGATGTCCGGGGCCGTGCGCATCCGCTGCTTCCCGTTCGCCTGCGCGAGCGAGTCCGGGACGACTCCGCGCTGGTAGGACGGCTGCTTCACCGTCGAGCTGGTGCCGCCGCCCGCGCCGGAGGTGTACGCGCCGGGGAAGCCGGTCCAGCTCTTGCTGTTGTCGGCGAGGTTGGCCTTCAGCGTGCCCCAGCCGGTCTCCCACTGGTACTTGTCGTTCTTGCCGACGGCCAGCGCGGTGCCGCCGACCGACGTCACCCAGGCGGAGTTGGACGGCACGTCGATCTGCTTCGTGCCCGTGGACGCGACGTTGTCGCCGTCGTCGCCGGAGGAGAAGTAGAAGCCGATGCCCTCGATCGCGCCCATCTTGAAGACCTGGTCGTACGCTGCCGCGATGTCCGGGGTCTCATTGGCTTCGATGTCGCCCCACGAGTTGGAGACGATGTCCGCGAGCCGGTGGTCGACGATCTTGTTCAGTCCGTCCAGCAGATCGTCGTCGTAGCAGGAGGCGCCACCCACGTACACGATGTCGGCGTCGGGCGCGACCGCGTGCACGGCCTCGACGTCGAGGGTCTCCTCGCCGTACCAGCCGGAGGCCCCGCACTCCTCGGTCTTCGTGTAGTCGGCCGGCAGCACCTGGCTGAGCTGCCCGCGACGGTAAGGGGCGTCACCGTTGCGCTTGGCGTACTCGGCGGCGTCCTTCGCGATGGTCGGCGAGGCGTACGCGTCGGTGATCGCGACGGTGACGCCCTTGCCGGTCCAGTCGCCCGCCCCGTACGCGGCGCGCAGCTGCTTGCCGGTGTAGCCCTTGACGGCGTACGGCACCGTGTGCCCGTAGGCCTTCGGCAGCGTCGACGCGGTGTTCGATCCATAGTACGAGGAGAAGGGGCCGGCGTTGCGGAACACATCGTCCGGCGGCGGCAGCGTCTCGTCGTGGGTCGACTTGTGCGGCGCGTTGTCCAGGCCGGAGACGGCGAGAACGGCATCGCTCAGCGCGGCGGGCACGGAGGCGGTGGAGGCCGGGGCGCGGTAAGTGTGCCCGCCCTTGCGGTAGTTGCGCAGCTGAGTGCCGAACGCCTTCTCGGTGGCGGCGACATCACCGGTGGCCGACACGTAGTGCTGGTTGGCTCCGGTGACGGTCAGCCCGTTCGACTTCAGCCACCGGCTGACCTGGTCGATCTGCTGCTGCGTGGCCCCGAACTGGGCCTGCGCCTGCTTGGCGCTCAGATACTTCCCGTACGAAGCGGACTGCGGATCGGACACGGCGGCGGCGTAGGCGGCCAGCCCCTTCGGGTCCCGTCCGGACAGATGGACCCGGATACCGACCTTCCCGCTGTCGGCCGAGGCCCCCTGGTCGGCGGCGGCGGTCGCCCAGGCCGGCTTGGTGCCCTGCAGCGCGTTCCGTCCGCTCGGCGCGGAGTCGGCGCTGGCGTTCGGTATCCCGAGGGCGAGCGCACCGGCGAGCAGTGGCAGTGTCGCTGCCATGCTCAGCACGGCGCGACTTCTCGCGCGGCTGGTTCTCATATAACCCCCTGCGATGTGGTTCTTCGCGTGTGGAGCATGTGCCGGATGATGTGCACATGTAATGCGCCACTCTGGCGAGGAACCCCTCATGTAAGGGGCATGCATTCACCAAGAATCGACCAAGTGAGCGTGACAATGGGGTACTTGGTGTGGATCCTCCAAGATTACGCACGAGGGCGTATCGCACTCGTGTGCGCTGCCGGCCCAGGCGGAGGGTGCCGCGGGGCGGGGGACCGGCTTCCTGCCGGTGCCCGGCGGCGCCGAGGGCGGGGGCTACCCGAGATCCCTCACGAACGCCTGCCAGGCGCCCCGCCCGAACCCGATCACGGGCCCGGCGGCGCGCTTGCTGTCGCGGACGGGGACGAGGTGGGGGAGGTTGGTGGCGATCTCCACGCAGTCGCCCTGGCCGCCGCTGTAGCTGCTTGTGCGCCACGCCGCCCGGATCATGTCAGGTGCTGGACCTATGGCAGGGTCATTGCTGATGCTCCTTGGCGATGCGATGGATCAATGCGAGCGATTCCGTCTGCGGCAGTGCCGCTGTGCGCGCGTCGTCGAAAAGGGCGCGGTAACGGGCGACTTCGGGCTCCCGCTCCGTCCAGATGTTGCCGGTCGGAGTCTCCGACAGTGCCAGGTCGAGAGACGAAACCTGCGGAAAGCTGAGCAGTAGGTACGGACCGAACATACCTGAATGCGCCCCGCGTTCGAACGGCAGAACCTGGACGGTGAGCTCGATCTGGTCCCGAAAGGTGTCGCTGAGCACATCGGCGTACTGGTGCCACCAGCCGTCGCGCCGACGCCGGTTGGCCCTGCGCGTGAGGGCCTCCAGGCGCTCACGGGCAGCTTGATCAGTGACCCCATATGCCTTCATCAGTGCGACAAGATCAGGCGTAGGGACGGGAACGTGGCCATTATCTATGCGGCTGATCTTGCCCTTCGTGCAGTCCAGGCCTCCGCCGCGATGGCGGTGGTGAGGCCGGCGGCTCCGCGGAAGCGCCGAAGTTCGTCGCCGAGTTGGCGCCCGAGCACTGTGGAGGGGCGCGGGGCACTGCTCCGGCTGGAGGTGAGCGACGCGGGGGAGGGACGGCCACGGATGCGGCGCCCCGGCACGCTCGAAACGACCGGCCGCGGCCTCCAACTCGTCGACGCACTGGCGGACCGGTGGGGCGTGGACGAGCGGCGGGGCGGCATCGGGAAGACGGTCTGGGCGGAGCTGCTGGCTCCGGGAACCGTCCCCGTAGCCCTGCCCGTCGGTACGGAGGTCGCGGCGGTGACCGTACGGCCGGGACAGTCGGTACGCGCATGGGGTACCTGGCACACCGTTCGCAGCGTGCGCAGTGAGCGGTACGCGTCCGGCGGCCTCGCGGTCGTCATCGGGCTGGACGACGGCCCGGCCCTGCGGCTGCCCGCGTCGGAGCCCGTGACGGTGCGGACCGAGGACGGGGCGACGACGCGCGCGGGCCAGGTCTTCCCGTGCTGAGTGCGTGGTGGACCAGGCTCCGACGGCGCCGGGCTCGCTCGCTCACCCGCCCGGTCGAGTCGGGCCTCGTCATCTCGGACCGACGGCTGCGGGAAACGCCGACAGATCACCGACCGCACGTCTCCGCGCCTATGCTCGCTGGATGGAGCAGAGCGAAGTGGTGAAGCGTGTGGTGGGAATCCTCACGGAGGCGGGGGAGATCCGTCGGCTCCTCGAAGAGAACGTCGACCGTGACGACGTGGAAACCGACTCGAGCGTGGTGACCGCGCTCCTGAACGAGACGATGCCCCGGATCACGATCCCCGAGGATGCCTCGATCGAAGAGGTCGCGGTCCTGGTCGGCCGGGAGGTCGGCGGTGCGGTGGAGCAGCTGGTCGGCGCGTTCACGCTGGCCTTCGCGATGCTGGCCCAGGTGCACGACTCCGGGCAGACGGACGTGTCCTCCGCCGACGTACTGCAGGATCTGGCGCTGCGAGCGGAACAGATCGGTTCCGGCGGACCGGACGACCTGGACTCGTAGGCCGCGCCGTGGTCGCCCCGGGTCGGGCCGGCTCGTTTGCTGGCCCAGCGGACCGACCTGCTCGGTGTTCCCGTGACCGACGCGGGAACACCGGCAGGCCAGAACCGCTGTCGATGGGCGCGGGCGCAGAAGGTCAGGGGGCCCGGAGTACGGTCACTTCCGCGGCGGCCGCGAACTGCTGGCCGTTCACGGCGCTCAATGCGGTGAACCGTACGTAGCGAGCCTGCTGCGCGGCGAAGGTCACCTCCTTCTCATTCTTCGAGCCGCTGCAGGTGCCCGCGAAGACCTGGCGGAAGGACTCGTTGTCGTCGCTGATCTCTACGGTGAAGCGGGCCACGTCACCATTGGCGCCGCTGTCCTGGCGGGGCAGATAACGCAGACCCGAGACGGGCTGGGTGGTGCCGAGATCGAGGGTCAGCTGATGGGGCATCGGGGCGACGGAGGGGCTGTACGCCGTGTGCCACTTGGTGGCCGGGTTGCCGTCGATGGCGTTGGCGGCGCGGCCGTTCTCCGCGGCGGTCTCCTCGCTGTCCACTGAGGCGATCGTGATGCTCTTGCGATCGACCGGGACCTGGCCACTCAGGCCCGGCTTGATCGTTGCTGTGTCGGCGGCGTACGACCTGCCCTTGTCGGTGGTCAGGCGGGCGGTGTATGGGTACGCATCGGCGATCGCCGTGTCCGGGACGGTCACAGGGACGGTGACCGAGATCTGCCCCCCGCTGGGGACCGTGGGTACCTTGACCGCCGGAGCCGACCATCCGTCGGGCAGGTCGAGCCGAAGCTCGCCGCCCGTGAGGCGGTTCCGTTCCTGGTTGGTGACCATCACGGTGAAGCCGCTGGTCCGGCCCGCGGGAAGCGACTCCGGCGGGGTCACGGTGAGAGGCGCGCAGACGCCGTTCAGCCAGTCGTCGCCGAAGCGGGCGAAGGTGATCTTCTCGTAGGGGTGGGACGTACCGCGCTCGTAGAGCAGTCCGACGGAGCCGTCGCGAAGACGGGTGAGGGTGGAGTAGGCGGACGGGCCCGCCTCGACGGTGCGGCGGATCGGCCAGGTCCTGCCGTCGTCGCAGGACATCTTGACGGTGGTGTTGGCGCGGTCGGTGGTGCTCTCGTTGTTGCTGAAGAGCAGCTTGTGGGCCTCCGGACTGCGCGGCGCGGCATTGGGGTTCCAACGGATGACGGAACCGTTGTCACCCGGGTCGATCAGGTTCGGGTCGGCGTGCAGTCCGGACCAGGTGGCACCGCCGTCGGAAGAGTAGGCGACGAGGCGATGGGGGCTGGACCGGACGTTGAGCATGAGACGGCCGTCGGCCAGCTCCACGCTCTTGTTCTCGTCGGTGCCGGGGCCCACCAGCTCTCCCATGTGCCAGGTCTCACCGTGATCGTCGCTGTAGGCGCTGGCCGCCCAGTTGCCGTTCTTGTACCGGACGGAGTACTGCTGAACCAGTCGCCCCGCATACGGGCCACGCTTGATCTGGATGCCCTGGCCGCTGGCGGCGAACATGCCGCCCCAGGCGGGATCCTTGATCTCGTGGGTGATGCGGCGGTGCTTCCAGGTGCGGCCGTCGTCGTCGGAGTAGCTGTAATCGGCCTGGAGCACGTTCGGATCGTTCTCGTCCGTGCCGGTGGCGCTGCCGAAGTACCCCTGGTTCTGTCCGGCAGCGTAGAAGAGGAAGATCCGGCGGCTCTGTCGGTCGACGAGCAGGCTCGGGTCGCCGTAGCCGTGCGGGGACGGGTCCTTGCGGACGATCTGCTGCGACTGCCAGGTCCGGCCGTCGTCGGTGCTGCGCCGCAGCATGATGCCGATGTTGCTGGGCAGGTCGCCGAGGGTCGGGCGGGCGTCGTAGGCCGCCAGAACGGTTCCGGACTCCGTCGTGGTCAGCGCGGGAATGCGGTAGTAAGGGGAGCCGGTGCCTGCGGTCGCCAGGTCCTGCTGGGAGAGGGTCCCCGTGTCGGAATGCGCGGGCGCTGCCAATGCGGTGCCCGTCGCCAGTGCCAGGGCGACTGCTGCTGCCACGGTGGCCGGAGCGGTTCTCTTCATGCCGGAGATGCCTTCCTCGGAAGCGTACTGATGGGCGGCGGCCCTACTGGACTAGACATCAGATGTCGGAGGTCTGATGTCTCGGACCGTAGATGTGCCCCGGGTGCACGTCAATGGCTGGAACCGTGAAAGATCAGGGAATGTGGGGGAGTTGGTGGCGAGGGTGACACCGACGACGGAACGCGAGTCAGCCCTCTCTGACCGATGTGGTCGTGCCGTGAACAGCCCGGCAGCCCGGAGAGGCGTTCTGTTCGCCGCCGACCCTGCCGAGCACGGTTTCCTGGTCGACGAGCCGCACCGCGTCCGGGCCGGCGCCGGCCTCTTCGGCGGTCACGGCGAGGGCGACCGTGTTGGTTCCGCGGGCCTTGAGGAAGCCCGACGGGATGACGAACTCGCTCTACGGCCCGACGTTGTTGACGTATGGGCCTGTGTTCCATCCGTTGACGAAGATCTGGGCCCGGTACGTCGCCGCTCGCGCGGAGGCGTCCTCGATGCGCAGCCCCACCTCGGTGTCGGCGCCGCGGGCAGATCGAGGTCGACGGCGGTGCGATACCACCGCACACCGTATTGGCGGCATCCGGCTTTCCAGAATAATTTCTGCAAAAATACTTTTGGAGAGCCTCTGATGGTTCTACTCTCCCGTCATGGTCAGCGACGAGCAGAGACGCGTACTCGATCCCGAGCGGGACGCAGCAGCCCTGAAGGCCCTCACGCACCCGCTACGTATCCGGCTGCTCGGGTTGCTGCGGCAGGACGGCCCAGCAACCGCGAGTGAACTCGCGGTCAGGACCGGGGAGTCATCCGCTTCCACCAGCTATCACCTGCGGGTTCTGGCGAAGTACGCGTTCGTCGCCGAGGCCGAACACCGTGACGGGCGGGAGCGCCGCTGGCAGGCGGTGCACGCCGTGACTTCCTGGAGCAGCAAGGCGATGGAGGACTCGCCGGGCAGCCGCGCCTACGTCAGCTTGTCGCGCAGGGCCCAGATCGAGCACCTGGAGGCTTCTCTCGTCCGGCACGAGGCCGACATCGCCGATGGGCGGCTGGGACAGGAGTGGGTGGAACCGTCCGGGATCAGCGACCTGATGCCCCGTCTGACCCCCGAGTCGCTCACCGAACTCTGGGACGTGCTCGATCGGAAGCTGGAGGAACTGACCACCCGCGATGCAGAAGATCCGCGCGCTGCGCAGGTCATACTCCTCACCGCCGGATTGCCCTTGGCGCCGCGCGGCCCCGGCACTGAGGCCGACACCTCTGCCCCTGCGGGGACAGATGCCGAGGACGCGTCATGACCGGCCCGCTGGACATACGCACCGCACGCCGCCGCTACATCACGGTCTGCGTTCTGTTCTGTCTGCCGCTGGGGCTGAGCATCGCTCCCCAGATCCTGCTGTTCACCGAGCGCGGCATGACCATGGCGGCCATCGCGGGCTTTTTCGCCGCGCACTCCCTCACCGCCGCCGCGCTGGAACTGCCCACCGGAGGACTGTCCGACGTCCTCGGACGCCGCGCTGTTCTGGCCTCCGCCGGCCTGCTGAACCTGGCCGCGTTGATCCTCGTGGGTCTGGGCACCGCCCCCTGGCTGCTCGGCCTCGGCATGGCTCTGGTGGGCGCGGGCCGTGCCCTGTCCAGCGGACCGGCCGAAGCCTGGTACGTCGACACCGTCCAGGCGCACTCCGGCCCCGACGCCGAACTGCACACCGGGCTGGCCCGCGGCGGCACCGCGACATCCGCCGCCCTCGCCACCGGCACCCTGCTCGGCGGTGCCCTTCCCTGGCTGCTCGGACTCGGCCCCGACCTCGGCGCCCGACTGAGCGAGGCAACGTCCGAGCTGGTGCTGCCCCTTTCCGTTCCGATGCTGCTCGGCGCAGCAGTAGAAATAGCCTTCGTGCTGTATGTCCTGACCGCTCTGCGGGAGCCGCCCCGACCGGCGGCCACCTTGCGCGTGGTACTCCGAGGGATCCCGGCCACCGTCGTGGGCGGACTGCGGCTGGGGGGCCACGATGCGCTGATCCGCCGGGTGCTCCTCAGCGCAGGGGCCGCCGGCAGCGCCCTGGTCGCGATCGAACTGCTCACGCCGGGTCGTGCCGCGGCCCTCACGGGCGCGTCGGAGTCGGGGGCGGTGCTCTTTGCCGCACTCGCCTGCGCAGGATTCATCTGCTCGGGTATCGGCAGCCACCTCTCACCGCTGACCGCGCGGCTTGCGGGCAGTGGCGAGCGTGCGGTCATGGTCAGCCTCGGCGCGAGCGCGAGCGGCATGCTTCTGCTCGGCGTCACCGCGGCGTTCACAGGAGTGGGCTCCATGGTCCTCGCGGCCATCGGCTACGGCCTGGTCTACCTCGGGCTCGGCGCATCCGGGCCGAGTGAGAACGACCTCTTGCACCACCGTGTCACACGTTCGGGCCGGGCCACCGCGCTGTCCGTCCAGTCTCTCGCTCTGCAACTGGTGGGAGCGCTCACGGGCTTGGTTATCGGTGTCCTTCCGTCAGGTCCGCTGCCGTGGCTGCTGGGAGGCACCGCACTGCTTGCAGGAGCTCTCCTGTGGATGCACCGCAGCGGGCCCACACCCCCGACTCCGGCGGCAACGCCTCAGCCACACCCGCACACTGTGTCGTCCTCCCCGAGCGCCGTCGGCTCCGACCCTCATCACCAACATGCCGATCAGTAGCGCCGGGACCAACAATCCGAAGACCGCGCAAGCGCATGGGTGACCGAAGGGTGCCGCGCCTGTTCGCGAACACACGGCCCGTTCGCGCGGCAGTGTCGCCGCCACCGCTCGCCGCCGGCCGGTTCGTGCGGAGCCGCGCCGTTCACGACCGCCGGACCGAGTCCTGGGGTGGGGCAGGCCATACCGCAGGTCCTCGGCCTGGAGGGATGGTTCGAGCAGAGAACGGGCTTCTACGGTGGTGCCATGCGCTCACGCAACGTGTGGCAGGCCATGGCCCGACCCGGTTACCTGCTCTCCGCCTGGCCCTGGCGGTCGGCCGGATATCTGCTCAGCAGCGCGCCGGTCGGCATTGTGGTGCTGCTGGCGATCGTCATCGGGGTGTCGGTGGGCAGTGCGCTCGCCATCGTGCTGATCGGGCTGCCACTGCTCGCGCTGCTGGCGTTCACCGGAGTGCCGGTGGCCGCGTTGGAGCGCCGCAGGCTGCGGCTGGTCGACAGCAGGCCCGCCCCCACCCCGCACCACGAACCGGCCGAACCGGGGCTCCTGCCCTGGGCCCGGACCCGCTTCCGCGAGCAGGCGACCTGGCGGGAACTGGGCTACGCGCTGGCGTTCGCGACTCTGCTGTGGCCGCTGGACCTGCTGGCGGTCGGAATGGCGCTGAGCGTGCCGCTGGGCCTGCTGGCGACGCCCGTGATGATGGCCATGCTCTATGACGGCACCGAGGCACCCGTACTCAAGCTCTGGACGGTGACCTCCTGGCCGGAGGCGATCGGCGTCGCGTTCGTGGGGCTGCCGATGCTCGGGGTGTGCGGATACGTGCTCGGCGTGGTGGCCGTCGCACGCGCGGAACTGACCCGGATGCTCATCGCCCCCCGGGAGCCGGAACTGGGGGAGCGGGTCACCGAACTCGTGCGTTCCCGAGCCCGGTTGGTCGATGCCTTCGAGGCGGAGCGCCGCCGGATCGAACGCGACCTCCACGACGGTGCGCAACAGCGCCTGGTCGCCCTCACCATGACGCTCGGCCTGGCCCGCCTCGACGCCTCGCCCGGCCCCCTCGCGGACCAGCTCGCGAAGGCCCACTGCGAAGCGGGCACGGCCCTCGCCGAACTCCGCGACCTGATCCAGGGCATCCACCCCAAGGTCCTGGCCGACCGCGGCCTCGGCGAGGCGATCGCCGACGCGGCCGACCGGTCAGCCGTCCCCGTGGACGTGGGCATCGACCTGCCCGGACGCCTGTCCGAAGCGGTCGAGGCCGCCGCGTACTTCGTGGTCTGCGAGGCGCTGGCGAACGTCGGCAAGCACAGCGGGGCGAGCCGCGCCGAAGTGACCGGCCGTCACGAGGACGGCCGCCTGACCGTCGAAGTGCGCGACGACGGCCGCGGCGGAGCGGACGCCGGTAAGGGCACCGGACTGACCGGACTCTCGGACCGGGTGTCCGTACTGGATGGCAGACTTGCGCTGTCCAGCCCGCCCGGCGGACCGACCCTGCTGCGTATGGAGATTCCTTGCGAGTGGACCGAGACCGAGCGCTCCGCGTAGTGCTGGCCGAGGACAGCGTGCTGCTGCGCGAAGGGCTGATCGGCCTGCTCGGCCGGTTCGGACACGAGGTCGTCGCAGCGGTCGGTGACGCCGACGCCCTGGTGGCGGCGGCCACCGAGCACGGACCCGACATCGTCGTCACCGACGTCCGGATGCCGCCGGGCTTCCAGGACGAAGGCCTCCACGCGGCCGTACGCCTGCGCACCGACCGGCCCGCGCTCCCGGTCCTCGTCCTCAGCCAGTACGTCCAGCGCACGTACGCCTCGGAGTTGCTCGACTCCGGGGACGGCTCGGGCATCGGCTACCTGCTCAAGGACCGGGTCGGCCAGGTCGAGGAGTTCCAGACCGCCCTCCAGGACGTCGCGGCGGGCGGCACGGTCGTCGACCCCGAAGTCGTACGCCAGCTGCTGCGCCGCCGCCGCGATCCCCTGGAGCGCCTGACGGCCCGCGAACGCGAGGTGCTCGGCCTGGTGGCGGAGGGCAAGTCCAACGCGGCGATCGCACGCCAACTGGTCGCCTCCGAGGCGGCGGTGGGCAAGCACATCGGCTCGATCCGCGCGAAACTGGACCTGCCCCCGGCGGACGACACGCACCGACGGGTGCTGGCAGTGCTGGCGTTCCTGCGCTCGTGAGGCCCGACGCGTCCACGACCGGCGAACGTCGGCGCGCGCACCTTTACTCCGGACAGCTGGCCCAGCCCCTCGGACACGCCGCCGATACGGCGACGTCGCAGCACCCTCCGCAAGGCTGGGACAAGCCCCTGCGGGTCCCCCGCCGGGCACCGTTCAGCAGCCCGTACGGAGGAGCTCGATGCACCGTCGTCCCGCCACCACCCTGACCGCCGCCGCTCTCGCCCTGCCTCTGACGCTCGGCGTGGCCGCCTCCCCGGCCTCGGCCGCCCCCGCCGACAAACCCCAGGTCCTGAGCAGGTTCACGCAGACCCGCGCGAGCAGCTACCACGCCTGGCTGGCCGCCCGCCGGAATCAGTCCGCGTGGAGCGCGTACGGCTTCGACTGGTCCACCGACTACTGCACGGCCGCCCCCGACAACCCCTTCGGCATCCCCTTCCAGAACTCCTGCGCCCGCCACGACTTCGGCTACCGGAACTACAAGGCCGCCGGCACCTTCACCGCCAACAAGGCCCGCCTGGACAACGCCTTCTACGCCGACCTCAAGCGCGTCTGCGCCAACTACCGGGGCCTGAAGAAGAATGCCTGCGCCGCCGCTGCCTGGACCTACCACAAGGCCGCCGACGAATTCGGCTCCGCCGCTTTTCCCATCGCGGTCACGCGCTGAACCTGCGTGAGCACGGATCGCGGACCGGGGCTCGCCGGAGGCGGCGTCACGGTCGGTTCGATGGTCGACCGGACATAGATCCGAGTGGTGCCGGGCCTGAATTCGTGCACGAACAGGTCGATGCAACGCTGAAGGTACTTGCCTTCAGGAGAGTCGAGTTCGTCGGGGCAAAGGCTGGTCTTCCGCAGTCCTTGGACGAACGTCTCCGGCTCGGCCAGCCCAAGATGGGCGAAGGCAGCAGCAGGCCGGTATTCCTTTTTCTCGGGATGAAAGTTCCCGATCATCTTGGTGCCTTCCCGGACAAGCCGGCCCGTGTTGGCTTCAGCCTCCTCGCTGGGCAGAACGAAGGACAGCAATCCGGTGTCGTAGCGCTGCCCGACCTTGTAGCCCGCGCGCCGGTCCGATGCCGTCTCCGGGATACGGATGCCCATCTGCCCGCTCATCCAGGCCGGGGTGGCTCCTTCCTTCCAACAGCAGTTCATCTCCTGGTCCGACAGGTCCGACGACACATCGTCGGCGACGCAGGCGACCACGCCGATCGCGGCGGCGACGCAGGCGACGAAGACCAGAGCGATATCGACGGCGACCGGCAGCCGACGGTGACGCGCGGGCTGCTCGTCGGCAGCGATCTCGCTGGAGCTGTTCATCGGGTGGATCTCTATCGCCCTTCCTGCTGCTCGCGGCCGGGGTCTGTGCGGTCACCCCTGCCCGCCATGTCAGTCTTCTCCTGTCGCATATCCCAGCTGCCCACTGTGTAGCTGGGATATCCTGAACAGTTCTGTCAGCAACGGCTGTTGGGAGCGGAATGGGTAGCAGCGTGCAGGGAATGCCTCTCGAGGTGCAGCACATCAGGAAGGCGTTGCTTCGGGAGTTCCAAGGTCTGATCTCCATGGATGACTTTGAGAAGAAGGATCCCAAAGAGCGCGAGACGGCGCTGCTGTCGAGGGCTGTGTCTGCCAAGGCGGCCCGGATTCTCGCCGACTGCACTCCGGAGGAGGCGGCGGCCGGGGTCATCGATGGCCGTGACGACTTCGGGATCGACTGTGTTGCGTTCTCTGCGTCGGGTTCCGAAATCTGGTTGATCCAGGCGAAGTGGAGAGACAAGGGGACGGCCGGCTTCGATACGGAGGCTGCCCTCAAACTGGTGCACGGGCTGAAGAAGCTCGACAACCGCGACCTCGACCACTTCAACGAGAGGCTGCAACTTCTCTCCGACCGTGTCCACGGCGTCCTTCAGCTGCCCACCTGCAAGGTGAACCTGGTCATCGCGCTCATGGGAGATGGCCGTCTGTCTCAGGAGACCCGCGACATACTCGACGAGGCGGCGCGCGAGTTCGGCGGGCTCGGGCGGACCGTTGCATATCGGGTGGTAAATCAGGCCAACTTCCACAGGGCGATCCGGGAGGATCTGGAGCCCCAGCCGATCACACTCAAGGCAACCATGAACCGGGAGTGGTATACCCGCGACACTCCCTTCAAAGCTGTGATCGGCGAGGTCAGCGCCGACCAGCTGGCGCGCTGGTACGGGGGCAAGGGGGAGGGCGAGGGGCATGGCGAGCGCCTCTACGACCGCAACGTGCGTCGATCGCTCGGGCTGACAGGGGTCAACCAGACCATGGTCGACTCGATGCTGGAGGACCCCGAGGGCTTTCTCTACCGCCACAACGGCATCACCGTGCAGTGCGACGAGATCGCGCAGGAATACCCCTTCAAGAGAGCGGTGGGGCAGCCGACCGTCCTCACCCTGACCAACGCCAGCGTCGTCAATGGCGCGCAGACGGTCACCTCCGCATTCCGGGCGTACGAGAAGAACGCCGATCTTGTGGCAGAGGCATACGTCATCGTGCGGATCATCTCTTTGGACGGAACGCCGGAGGGGTTCGGCCGGTCCATCACCAAGGCCACCAACACCCAGAACCACATGGAGCGCCGGGACTTCATCGCCATCGACCCCGTCCAGAGCGAGATCCAGAAGGATTTCCGACTGTCCCTCGACAAGGAGTACGTGTTCCGGCGGGGCGAGCTGGACCCCGCACCCGAGTCGGGCTGCTCGGTCACGGAGGCTGCGACGGCCCTTGCCTGCATGCACCGGGACTCGTCGCTCGCCGTCCGGGTGAAAGGCTCCACCAATGCTCTGTGGAGCGAAGGGCAGGGCGGCGCCTACACCCGCCTCTTCGGACAACAACCGAGCGCCCAGCAGGTGTGGCGTGCCGTCCAGGTGTTCCGGCTGGTACGTGACGAACTGACGACAACGCGAGCGAAGCTCAGCGGGCGTCCGGCCGCGGTGGCGGACAGCGGTGCGCTCCTCGTCGCCCACTTGGTCTTCCAGCGTATTGGCCGGGAACGGTTCGACGAGTCCGAGGGTGAATGGGAGAACACGCTCGCTGAGACTCCGGACCAGGTGCGGGCCGTGCTGGCCTGTCTCATCAGCATGGTTGACACCCTCTTCAACAACAAGAGCTTCATCACCAGCACCTTCGCGAATGAGGAACGCTGTGCGCGGCTGGCCGTGGCCGTGCTCGGGACACTCGATCGGGGGGTCGGACCTGACTCCCCGATGAACCTCAAGGCCCTGATGGAGACGTCCGGCCGGAAGCGCCAACGACGACCCCAGACGGTGCGCCTGCTGGTCGACCACGACGCCATCGAGGAGGGCACTCGCTTGGAATACGCCCCCAGCGCCGTGGAGGAGCTCGCCATCGGCGCATGGCTCGACGCCGATCCGCGCCGCCGTCGCGCGAGCTGGGTGAACGACCGCAAGACACCGCTTCTCTGGGAGGCCGACGGCCGGCGCTACTCGCCCACCGGGCTGGTTTCCCAGATGTGGAATGCAGCCGACTGGAAGGAACAGTGGAGCGCGGTTCAGGGCCCCAAGCAGTGGCGGGTTCCGGGAGAAGGGACGCTGGTAGAAATTGCCGAGCGGCTCTGGCAGCGGATCTCCGATGGGGAGGAGCTGCTGGAGGAGGACGTGCCGTAGCCGCGCGGGGCTGGTGAACAGGGGCAGGAGCCTGCGCCTGGTCGATCACGTGCTGCTTCCCCCGGGTGGGCTGGGCAGCTCGGCCCAGACGACTTTTCCGGACGGAAAGCGGGGCTCGACGCCCCAACGGGAGGCGAGCACACCCACGAGGAGCAGCCCCCGCCCCTGCTCACTGTCCGGGCACGGCTTCGGTACCGGGGCGGGATGTCGCTCGCCCCGGCAGTCGGCTACCTCGATCCGGAGAGTGCCAGGTGCGCCCTCCGGACGAGTAGTCAGTGTCATCGCGAGCAGGAAATCCCGCCCTCGCACGTGGCCGTGAGTGACGGCGTTCGAAGCGAGCTCGGCAACGACGTGTGCGGCAGCCGCCATCGGGTCGCTGTCCCTGCCCCACCCCCATCTCGCCAGTTGCTCGACCGCGAGCAGGCGGGCAAGACGCGCCCCGCGCCGTGTCGCGCTGAACTGCTGGTGGAAGTGCGCTGGGTGAGGTGCAAGGAGAGACACAAGAGGACTGCTACGGATTTCGTCTTTCACGTGACAGAGAGTGTCCGGTTGGTCGTACGCTGACCAGAGGAACCACCGGTACGGCACGCGCCTGTACCGCTGCTGAGGGTTGCGTGTCCGTGTTGACGAGAGTAACCGGGCGGTGCGCGGGCGGGTTGGGGGATAAGTGATGACATCAGGGTCCCGCCAGGGCGACAGCGAAGGCCGCCCCGATGCGTCGGCGGAGGAAACAGACGGTCTCGTCGACTTGAACCGAGCTGTGGGCAAGCAGGTCAAGTTGCTGCGGGAACGGGCCGGCCTCACCCAGAAGGAATTGGGTGACCGCCTTGGGTACGGCGAGGACCTCGTCTCGTCCTTGGAGCGGGGCCGCAGAACGCCACAACCGGAGTTCTTGGACGCAGCGGACGATCTGCTCGGTGGCGGAGGGCTGCTGAAGGCGACCAAGGACGACGTGTCGCGGGCAAAAGCCAAGGCGAGGGTGCGGCATCCGGCGTGGTTCCGGGACTACGCGCGGCTGGAGGCGGAGGCCGTCGAGGTCAACTTCTACAACAACCACGACATTCCGGGGCTCTTTCAGACCGAACGGCGCACTCGCGCGTTATATGAGATGCGCAAACCGCTACTTGACGAAGAGACGATCGACCGGCGAGTGGCGTCAAGAATGGACCGCCAGCAGATTCTGACGCGTTGGCCTCCGCCCATCGTGACCGCTGTGGTGGAAGAAGTGGTACTGCGGCGGCCTGTCGGAGGGCTGGAGGTACACAAGGAGCAGTTGGAGCGACTGCTTGGGCTTGGTGAGCTGCGCACCGTCGAGTTGCAAGTGATGCCCACGAACCGGATCGAACATGCTGGCATGGGAGGCCCGTTCACCTTGCTCACGCCCAAAGGGAAACCGCAAGTGGGGTACACGGAAGTGCAGAACGTTGCACGACTGGCTACAGACGTTGACGAGGTTCGTATCCTGGCCGCACGCTACGGCAGCATCAGGGCTCAGGCTCTCACCCCGAGCGAGTCCATGACCCTGATCGAGAGGATTCATACAAACGATGAGTACTGAGAGCTCCCGACGGCTTGTCTGGCGCAAGAGCAGCTACAGCGGCAACGAGGGGGGAGAGTGCATCGAAGTAGCCGTCACTCCGGCAGGCGTGTACGTACGCGATTCTAAGGACACACGCCGACCACATCTCTCTGTACGGTCTGCTGGCTGGGCCTCGTTCGTGCAATTCGCGGCTGAAGGCTGAGCAGCCGCGGCTGACCACCGTGCGCGCGGGGAGGGGCCGTTGGGTTCACGCTCGAACCCCAACGACGCCTCCCCGCGAACGTCGCGACTACGGCAAGGCCTCCGCCACCTTGCGGAAGTGTGCGGCTGCCTCGTCGAGTTGGGACGCGACTTCGAAGGCGATCTCTTTCGGGGAGCCGAAGTCCTCAACGTCCGGGGCGAGGTAGGCCGGTAGGTCGAGGTTCGTCTTCGGGCGGTCCAGCAGGTCGTTCACCGGATAGCGGCGGAAACGCTTCGACTTGGTCCGTGCGGCGAAGCCGTCCGCAGGCAGGCAGGCGGCGATGAAGTCGTCGAAGTCTTCTTCGGTCACAGGGTTGCCCGTGTCCGTGTGGTGGTTTCCGGTGCGGGCGTCGTACACCCACAAGTCGCCCGTGACGGCCTTCTGATCCGGCCTGGGGGTGGACACGGTGAAGAAGAGAATGTTCGACTTCACGCCCTTGCGGTGGAACAGCCCGGTGGGCAGGCGAAGAAGCGTGTGCACATCGCAGTTCTTCAGCAGGGCCCGGCGGACGGTGGCCGCGGCGCCACTGCCGAACAGGACCCCGTCGGGTACGAACACAGCAGCTCGCGTGTCCTTGGGCAGGGTGACCATCAGGTGCTGGAGGAAGTTCGTGGGGAAGTCCCCGTAGGCCAGGAAATCGTCCCGCATGGTTGAGTCCGGCACCACGCCGTTGCTCTTGAACGGTGGGTTGCAGATCGCCACGGTGGGGTTGACGCCGGACTCGGCCCGTACGATCGGAAACTTTCGCGTGAGCGTGTCCGCGAGCCGCACCGGGGCCGGGTCGGAGAAGGGGCGCACCGTGTTCAGCAGGATGTTCATCGTGGCGAGCCGGCACATCTGCGGGTCCAGATCGGCACCGGCGATCGCGGAGCGGTCATGGGACTGCATCGCCTTGTGTGCCGCTATGAGTGTCGTTCCGGTGCCGCATGCCGGGTCAATGACGATGTCGTCCGGGCCCACGCCGAGCACCTTGTTGACGGCATTCAGGACAGGGACAGGGGTCAACGTCTGACCCGTATCGATCTTGCGGTCGATGTCCTCGGCGCAGTCACGCAGCATCGAGGAGAAGGCCTGACCCAGTTCGGCTTGGGGGGCGGTCCGCCACTGGTAAGGATCGATCTCGTCGGTAATCAGCTTGGCGAGCTCGGCCATACGGTCGAGGGGCCAGGGCTGCGCGTCGCGGAAGACCATGCTTGCGGTCTGCTGGCCGGGGTGGTCGACCAGGGCCTGGTCGCCTAGTTTCTTCATGAGGGAGGAGAGCCCGGTGTGCAGGGCCTCACCGCTGAGCAGCACCAGGTTCGGCCAGGCGTCGACAGGTGCTACCGGCTTCCGGGCGAACTTGCTGGAACGGTTGGCGCGTTCGTGGTCCAGCTTGAGGAAGAGCAGATAGCCGATGTGCTCCACGAACTGGAGTTGGGTGATGGCGCGGGTGCTGGTCTTTTCGCGGTAGAACTTCCAGAGCCGTGCGGTGATACTCGCCTCTGTCCAGGAGCTCTCCGGCGGAATACCCGTTCCCGCTGCCGAACCGTTGCTTTGGCCGAACCCGTTGACCATGTGTCACCCAGTCCCTGTGTCAGTACCGGTGAGCCTTCTGGGGCCGTACGTCGGTACGGCCCCAGAAGGCTCACAATCCCGATCTCCGGAGCGGACTCCGGCAGGGCCCTTGGCCATGAGCCCGGGTGTTGGGCATCGGTGGGCGAGGGACTGGAGCCGGACTACCGCTCTCGGTCTGCTTCTTCGGTGATGCTGGTGATGCTGGAAGCGCTGCTCGGGTCCTTGTCTGCGGCCGGGGCGGTCGCAGCTTCGGTTGTCACACGGACGGTCTTCTTGAGGGCCTGTGCGACAGCGGTGAACTCGGCCAAGGCAGTCTCCAGTTCGTCCACAATCTCCTGGGCGATCACATCCGGCGGTGCAAGCGCAACGGAGGCGGAAGCTGGCTGAAGAACCGTCAGGTCAAGATTAACCTTGTCGCGAGCAACCAACTCATCGTACTCATATGACCGGAAGCGATCACTGGGTTTCCGGGCGGAGTAGTCCGTGCCCCCCGAGTGGAAGGCAGCGACGAAGCCGTCCAGGTGTTCGCGGCGCAGGGCGCGCTGCTTCAGCGTGAAACGCTGGTCGGTGCGGAAGTCGTATACCCACAGCTGCTTGGTGGCGGGCTTGCCGCCTGGGCGAGGCGGAACCTTGTCGAAGAACAGCACATTGGCCTTGACGCCGTTGGCGTAGAAGATGCCGGTGGGCAGCCGCAGCAGGGTGTGGACGTTGGTGAGGTCCAACAGCCGGCGACGGATCTCAGCGCCGGCACCGCCCTCGAAGAGGACGTTGTCGGGCAGGACGAGCGCTGCCCTGCCGTTCGTCTTGAGCAGGGTGTAGATGTGCTGGACGAAGTTCAGCTGCTTGTTGGTGGTCTGGGTCCAGAAGTCCTTGCGGGCGCCGTACGCCTCGCCGGTGACCGAGCCCACGCCGAAGGGCGGGTTGGCCAGGACGATGTCGTAGAACTTGTGCGGCGACTTGGCCAGCGAGTCCTGGAGCGTGATCAAGGGGCGGCCCTCGGACGTACCGATGCCGTGCAGCAGCATGTTCATCAGCGCGAGCCGGGCGGTCTCCCGGACCAGCTCATAGCCGGTGATGGCGCCGGTCTGAAGCTTGCGCGCCTGGTCGCCGTACAGCTGGTCCTCGTAGCGCTCGGCGATGTGGGCGTGCGCCGCGATCAGAAAGCCGCCGGTGCCGCATGCGGGGTCGGTGATCGACTCGCCGGGCCGGGGCTGCACACAGTCGACCATGGCGTCGATGAGCGGGCGGGGCGTGAAGTACTGGCCCGCGCCGGTCTTGCGGTCCTCGGCGCCACGCTGGAGGAGGCCTTCGTAGGCATCGCCCTTGAGGTCCTGGTTCTCACGGGTCCAGGTGTAGGGGTCGATCAGATCCTTGACGAGCCGCTCCAGAACGGCAGGCTCATGGATCTTGTTCTGCGCCTTGGTGAAGACCTCGCCGAGCATGGTGCCGCCCTTGCGGCCCAGCTCCCGCAGGACGTGCTCGTAGTGCTCCAGCAGATCCTCGGCCGATCGGCTGGTGAGGCTTGGCCAGTCCAGTCCCTCCGGGACGAGAGGCTCTTCCGGCATGTTCTTGCGGAACTTTGCCGGGCGGTTGGCGCGCTCGTCGGCCATCTTCAGGAAGAGGAGATAGGTCAACTGCTCGACGTAGTCGAGGGTGGAGACGCCTGAGTGCCGCAGCAGCTCGCAGTATGACCAGAGGCGGTTGACGAGTGTCGAGGTCGTCTCCCCGGCGAAACGGGTGGGGGAGGTGGCGCTGTTCACTAGGGCGGGGGTGGTGCTCATGAAGGCAGTTCTTCCTGACCGGGCGCTGAGGGGCGGGGCTTGCGGGCCGCGCGCTTACGAGGGGCCTTCTTAGTCCTAGTCCCTTGCTCGGCGCGGATGCGGTCGAGCAGCGTCGATGCCGGTTCGTCGGCTGGGTCCTGGGGGACGAGGGTCCCCGTGAACGCGGCGTGCAGGAGAGCGGCGCGGAGGTCCTGGGCGTGACTCAACGCGCTCTCGGCTGTTGTCCGGGCGGCCGTCACGTTCTCCAGGTGCAACTCGATCGTTTTCACCAGCTGCTCCTGAACTTCGCGCGGAGGGACTGGCACGGGGAGAAGTTTAATCTTGCGGAGACTGATAGACGCCAGATTGACGGATTGGGTCCCGTTCCGATCACACCACGCCTTACCAAAACTATTGGCGTGCCAGGCCAGCAGCTTCGGATGAATTTCATCCTGCGCTACTCGCGCACGGAACACATGGTTTTGGTGGATGCAGTTTTTGATTTGACCTTCCCACACCCAGCCTCGTCCGAGCTTGTCTCGGTCGCCGCCTTCGTTGAGGAGTATGTCCCCGTGTTTCAGATAAAGGGAATCCGCCTTGGTCGGAGGTACGCGGATTGTGGTGACTTTGTCGAGTACTAGCTGTCCGCGCTGAACATTGGCGACGCGCAGGTAGGGGACTTCGACGTACTCCGGGTCGTCTTGGCGCTTACTGTCCTTGGTGACACCGCCAACTACGGACGCGATATCGCCGAGCCGGGCCCACTTCCAGCCAGCGGGGAGGTCGGGAATTGGGCCATCGTCGATATCCGCCTTCGGCAAGGCTGCTTGGAAGAGCTCAACCTCTTCCAAGCAGCCGCGAGAGCCTTGGGTGGTGACTTGCTCGGCCAAGGTGGTGGCGTTTGTCAGCGCGGTGCGTGCTGCCGTCTCACCCGCCTCTATACGAGCGATCTGTTGCTCAATTTCGGCGGCGACGCGCAGCTGTTCTGCGTGAGGGGGAACCAGGATTTCCGTGCTCATCAACCACGGAACCTCAAGTGAGGCGACCGTAGTCCCACGCTTGCGGCAGTTTTCCAGGATGTACTGCTCCTGTGAGCGAATGGCCCACGCCAGCCAGCGCCCATCGATCCCCTCGTGGGGGAAAACTGCCTTCATGTCCTGATTGAGGGTTGCCTCAAAAGGAACGTAGGTGACGGGAACCTTCCGCTCCAGGATTCCGGAGCGAACAACCAAAGCCACCGAGCCCGCCGGAACCAGCTTCACGGCCGACTCGTCCAAGGCGGACTTGTGGATGAGGTCCTGAGTGGCCGCAAGAACGTCCGGCCCCATGTCCTTGGGCGAGAGCCAAGGAAGGGTGCCATCGGTCCAGAATTCCGGCCGCTTCTTCGAGGGCGTCCCCCCACCGAACCATTCGCCGAGCTCGCCCAGTGGCGCCCGAGCCCAACCCGCCGGAAACTCCTCCGCGGATCCCTCAATAGGCCCGGCAGGTCCTCCAGCCCCGCCCCCCACAGCCACATTCAGCTCCAGCGTCACGCGCCCAGCTCCCTGTCCAGTTCGTCGAGGATCTCTTCCGCCCTCGTCTCGCCGAACTCCGCGAGCAAGCCGTCCGTGCCGTTCCTCATAGTGAACGGGGCGTAATCGAGGTCGGCGGTGTCGAAGCGTACACGCTCGACCGTGGCACCGGCGATGTGGTCCAGCCACCACCGCTCGGCCTTGGTGAAGGTCACACCGGCCTGCTCCTGCTTGGTGAGCCAGGCCGCATACCGCTCTCTTACCACCTCCGCGTGCGGGCGGGGTGGCTCGGTGCCGTGCTCCGCGCCGCCCGCCAGCTCGTACCGCAGCAGGGCGAGCAGATCGGCTGCTGTCCGGGCGGCGGAACGATCCGCGGCCACGGCCTCGCCCACCTGCTCATAGGCGCGCCAGAGCCGGTCGGCCGTCCAAGCACGTGGTGGGCGGGAGATGGACCGGGCCAGGTCCTTGAGGCGCTTGAGGGCCTCGCGAGGCGGGACCTGCGAATCGGCTGCGAAGGCGATGGAGAGCGCCGCGATCTCGTCTCGGTGCTCCTCTATGTAGGCACGCCAGTCCTGCACGGTGTCGTGCGCCGCCGACTCGTCCTCCGGAACGGCGCCGGCTGACACCAGGGCATCCCGGCTGTTCTCGTCGTACAGGATGTCCTTCGCCCGGCGCATCTCCAGCAGGCGGTTGCGCAGCTCGGGGTTGGATGCCAGCGGCCGCAGGGCGCGCTCGACCGCGTCCCGGATGGCCCGCTCCGGATCGAGGCCCAGGCGTTCCGCGGCTTCGCGGGTCTTGGCCTGTTCGTCGACGGCGACGGCCTCGACCATGTTGTGCACGATGGTCTTCAGCGGCACGCCGCCGGTGAGGCTCTCCGTCTCGGCCCGTTCCTCGTCCGTCATCTGGAGGTCGAGCTTGGCAAGGCGGGCGGCCAGGGTGGAGACATGCTCGTCCTCCGCGATGCCACGGGCGGTGAGGCGGAGGAGTTTCTCCAGGTTGAGGTCCTTCTCCGTGTGCCGTTCCAGTGGCCCCGCGTCCACCTTGTCCTTCCGGGTGACCCCCACCGCGTCGACGATCACGAAGCGTGTCTTGGGGCCGACACCCGGCGTGACCCGCTCGAACTCGGTCAGCGACAGGGTCCGTGCACCCCGGCCCTTCATCTGCTCGAAGTACGCCCAGCTGTTGACGTCCCGCAGGAAGAGCAGGCACTCCAGCGGCTTGACGTCCGTGCCGGTCGCGATCATGTCCACGGTGACCGCGATACGCAGCTGCGGCAGGTTACGGAAGTCGGAGAGGCGTTCGGCGGGCTTCTTCGCGGCGTGCGTGATCTTCGCGCAGAAGTCGTCGCCCTTACCGAAGATGTCGCGGACGACTTCGACGATCTCCTCGGCGTGGTTGTCGTTCTTCGCGAAGATGAGCGTCTTCGGGACGTACATCTCGTCCCACAGAAGCTCACCGGTCTGCTCGTCACGTTTGGCGCGCTCGGGGAAGATCTCGATGAACAGTCGCTCGCGGAAGGTGCGGATGACGGTCCGCAACTGGTCCTTGCTGATCACGCCGACACCGACTTGCCCGGCGCTGTATGTGATGTCCTCGTCGAAGTCTTCGTAGCGCTGTCGGCGGGTGCGCCGGTCGCGGACCGGGATGGTGCCTTGGGCGATGACGCCGCCCTCACCCGTTATCCGGGTCAGGATTTCGTACACCTGGAAGTCGACGTTGACGCCGTCGGCGACGGCCTCCGGGTAGGTGTACTCGCTGACCAGGTTGCCGTTGAAGTAACCGAAGGTCTGCGCGACGGGTGTTGCGGTCAGGCCGACGATCGGCGCGTCGAAGTACTCCAGGACGGAGCGCCACTTGCCGTAGATGGAGCGGTGGCATTCGTCGACGACGATCAGGTCGAAGGACTCGGGAGGGATCCCCTGGTTGTATCCGACGGTGATGTCGCCGGGCACCTCGTACGAGTACTCCTCCTCGCCGTCCCCGCCGGTCCTCGTGGGCACGCTTGCACCCGTCAGCTCCATGTACAAGCGCTGCACCGTGGAGACGACGACCTTCGCGGACGCGTTCATGCCCTCGGCGCCAAGACGCTGCACGTTGAACAGATCGGCGAAGACGCGGTTGGTGTCGGGCGTGACGAAGTTCTCGAACTCGGTCTGTGCCTGGGCGCCCAGGTTGTTGCGGTCCACCAGGAACAGGACACGCTCCGCCTGGGCGTGCTTGAGCATCCGGTAGGCGAACGTAACGGCTGTGTACGTCTTGCCGGCACCGGTCGCCATCTGTACGAGGGAACGGGACTGGCCTGTTCCCTGCTGGCCCTTGCCAAGCGCGACGGACTCCTCGACCCCGCGCACCGCTTTGATCTGGGCGGGACGGAGGGGGCGTTCGTCGAGATCGGGCATCCGGGTCCGCAGCCGCGCCCGGTACGAGGGCGCCTGCGGGTCCTGCTCGGCCTGGCGAATCCACCGGGCCAGAGTGCGGGGCTGATGGAAGGAGAAGATCCTCCGGGTGCGCGAGTCCGGGTCGAGGGTGTTGCGGAATCGCGTCTCGCCGCCGTCCGAGACGTAGCGGAACGGAAGCGGGGTGCGCCAGGCGATGAGGCGCTGTTGTGCGTCGGTGGGGTGGTCCGCGTATCGGTCGGCCTGCTCCTGGGCAGCGGTCAGGTCCGCGCCCTCACGCTTGGCCTCGATCACCCCGACCAGCTTGTGCTCCACGTACAGGGCATAGTCCGCGCGGCCCGTCGCGGTGGTCGTCTCACGGACCGCGACACCAGTGCCACGCCGATCGCCCTGTACGTACAGGTTGAGGTCGGCTCCGGCGTCCTGGACGCTCCAACCGGCCTCGGTGAGCATCTCGTCCAGGCGCGTGCGCACCTGGGCCTCGGTGAGAGGCTCGCGTGCGGCCTGCTCGGCGTTGTCCAGCAGACGGGCGCGTTCCGCCACGGCCTCGGAGGCGGCAGTACGGTCGACGGCCTGCGCGCGCAGCACCCGGGCGTCGTCCTCGGACTGCGCCTGCTGGAGCGCCGCGAGCCGGTCGCGCATGGCTTCGACTTGGCGGGCCAGATCCTCACGCTCGGCGGTGGCGGCGGCCAGCTCCTGTTCGGCGGCGGCGCGTGCGGCTTGCTCGGCCTGCGCCTGCGAAGCCTGCCCCTCGTAGCTGAGGCGGGCCTCTTCCAGAGCACGACGGGCCTCCGCCACCTGCGTGCGCAGGGCCCTGTTCTCTCCGGCCGGGGTGCGCGCCGGGTCCGGCGGCACGAAGGTCTGCTGGTCGCGGGAGGCGGTGAGGAGGCGGTAGTACCAGACGCCCAGCCGGTGGCAGGTCCGCAGCGCCCGGAAGGCGTCGCCGGGGTTGTCGTAGCCATCATGGTTGGCCTTGTTGCCCAGGACGCGGACCTCGTGGAAGGCATCTTTCACGTTGCCGTGCAGATAGCCCTCGCGGTCCAGGGCCGCCAGGCGCTCGATCTGCTTGCTGCCGGAGTATTGGACGCGGCCCCGGAGAACGAGATCGGAAGCGAGGGCCTCGCCGAACTGGCGGGACTTCAGTAGAGAGGTGTTCGGGTCGGTGAAGACATGGGTCTCCGCGGCGGCGCCGTAGGCGACGAGCAGTGGCAGATGGTCGTACAGGAAACCGAAGTTGCGTGAGGCTCGGGCGAGTTGGGCAAGCTTGGAGTCTGGTGTTCGTGCCGCGCCACCTGCGCTCATCAGATGCGTACGCTCTCTCTCGGCCAGCTGAGGACACCCAGCCAGCCTCGGGCTATTCGGGTGCAGTGAGGATCTTTGAGCCTAGCGTTGCGGGTATGGCGGTGCCACGGCTTTCAGCCTCGAGATGGGCGGGGCGACGATGCGGAGATGGAGCTGCTCCAGATCGTCGTCGTCTCGGTAGTCGCTGACCGCAAGTGCCGTCGATTTGCTTGAGTGCTCGACGATGCCATGGGTCCGCGCGCAGCGTCTCTCGCGAGTGGCAGGAACAGGCATGAAAAAGGCCTCCTGCCCAACGTTGTTGTTGGTCAGAAGGCCTTTAAGACACTTCCTGCGAAGTGCCCCCGGCAGGATTCGAACCTGCGCACACGGCTCCGGAGGCCGATGCTCTATCCCCTGAGCTACGGGGGCGTGTCGCTGTGTTGCTCGGCGACGGGAGAAACACTACCAGCTTCCACAGGGTGTCCGTGAACAGGTATTTCGGCGCTGCCGGGCGGTGGCTGCGCGGGCCCCCGGGGAGCGGGAGGGCGGAACGTTCTGCGTACATCCGGCCACCTCGCCGTACCACTCGTCCGGGGTCGGAAATGGGCAAAACCCGGACGCAGCCCCTACACCCCGCCTACCCTCGAAGGGTGTCAGGGGCATGTGGCCGCGTGCTTGTTGTCGACGACAACAAGGTCATCCGGCAGTTGATCAGGGTCAACCTTGAGCTTGAGGGCTTCGAGGTCGTGACCGCGGCCGATGGTGTCGAGTGTCTCGATCTGGTGCATCGGGTCCGTCCCGACGTGATCACGCTCGATGTCGTCATGCCCCGGCTGGACGGTGTGCAGACCGCCACCAGATTGCGCTCCGATCCGCGGACCAGACATGTGCCCGTGGCGATCGTCAGCGCCTGCACGCCCCACGAGGCGGACAACGGAGTCGACGCGTTCCTGGCGAAGCCGTTCGAGCCGGGTGAGCTGGTGCGGCTCGTACGGCAGTTGATGGCCCGGAAGGACCCGTCGGCGCTCGACGGCAGACAGGGCGCCGGGAGGGCGGAGCGCGCCGCCGGGTGACCGGATGGCGAAACCGGGTCGCGAGGCAGCCCCTGTCCTCCCATACGCTTGTCCTGTGACCCCCGCCGATCTCTCCAGGACCGTGCTGCACGCCGTGCGCCGCGCGGTCGACGAGGACGCCTTGCGCGCGCCGGTGCCCGCGCGCGTGCGGGTGGAGCGGACCCGGCCCGGCGGGCGTGGGGAGTACGCCTGCGCCGTCGCCCTCCAGCTGGCCGGGCCCGCCGCGCTGCCGGCCCGGGAAGTGGCCGAGATCCTTCGGGTACGGGTCCAGGGGGCGCCGGGAATCGGTGGCGTCGAAGTCACCGGGCCGGGGTTCCTGAACTTCACCCTCCGAGGCCCCGACCCCGTCGACATGGCGGTCCGGGCCGTCGAAGCAGGCGGTACGCGCTACGGCCACGGGGACGGCCTCCTCGGCGTGACCGCGTCGTTCGCACTCGTCGACGAACTGCGCGCCCGGGTCGTCACCGAGACCGTCGAGCGGCTGCTCCGGGCCCAGGGGGCCGAGGTCGGGGAGCGGACGGCCGACGGGGAAGCGCTGCACGTGGTGCCCTTGCCCGCCGCCGACCGCGATCTCTTCGAGCGGCTCGGGAGCGACGCCGCGCGCTGGGCGCTGCTGCGGGCCGCGCCGCACGACCGCGCCCGGTGCACGGGCAGCGACGAGCTCCTCGTACAGGGGGAGAGCAACCCGCTGTTCCGGGTGCGGTACGCGTACGCCCGGACCCGTGCCCTGAGCCGGAATGCCGAGCAGCTCGGGTTCCGTGCCGGGTACGAGGAGAGCGTGGAGGCGCCCGCCCTCGGGACGTTCCTCGCCGATCATCCCGGGGTGCTCGCCGCCGCCGCCCGCCACCGTGAGCCCGACCGGCTCGCCCGGCAGCTGGAAGCGGTCGCGCAGGCCTTCTTCGACTTCCACGACAGCGCTTCGCCGCTCCCTGTCGGTGACGAGAAACCCTCGGCCGCCCACCGGTCCCGGCTCGCCCTCGCCGAAGCCGCCGGGACGGTGCTGGCAGGCGGCCTGTCCCTGCTCGGCATCAGCGCACCAGAAGTCCTCTGAGAGACCCGAGAGAGCAGAGCAACACGATGAGCCGATCCGCACACCCCGCCGGGCCCCGTCACGCCGACGTCATGACGGAAGGGCACTACACCGCCCCGCCCGCCGACCTCAACGCCCTGGACGCGAAGGTCTGGGCCCGTACCGTCACCCGCGACGAGAACGGTGCCGTCACCGTCGGCGGGATCGAAGTGACGCGGCTGGCCGAGGAGTTCGGCACCCCCGCCTACTTCCTCGACGAGAGCGACTTCCGGGCCCGCTGCCGGGCCTGGGCCGACGCCTTCGGGCGGGACGCCGATGTGTTCTACGCCGGAAAGGCGTTCCTGTCGCGCGCCGTCGTGCGCTGGCTCAAGGAGGAGGGACTCAACCTCGACGTCTGCTCCGGTGGCGAGCTGACCTGCGCGCTGGACGCCGGAATGCCCGCCGAGCGCATCGCCTTCCACGGCAACAACAAGACCGTCGGGGAGATCGAACGGGCGGTCACCGTCGGCGTCGGGCGGATCGTGCTCGACTCCTTCCAGGAGATCGCCCGGGTCGCGCACATCGCGCAGCGGCTCGGCAAGCGACAGCGCGTACAGATCCGGGTGACCGTCGGCGTCGAGGCGCACACCCACGAGTTCATCGCCACCGCCCACGAGGACCAGAAGTTCGGGATCGCGCTGGCCGGCGGACAGGCCGCCGAGGCCGTGCGCCGGGCCCTCACCCTCGACGGCCTGGAACTCATCGGCATCCACTCGCACATCGGCTCGCAGATCTTCGACATGGCCGGCTTCGAGGTCTCCGCCCGGCGCGTGGTGCAGCTGCTCGCCGAGGTGCGCGACGAGCACGGCGTCGAGCTGCCCGAGATCGACCTCGGCGGCGGTCTCGGCATCGCCTACACCTCCGAGGACGACCCGCGCGAGCCGCACGAGATCGCCAAGGCGCTCGGCGACATCGTCACCCGCGAGTGCGAGGCGGCCGGCCTCGCCACCCCCCGGATCTCCGTCGAGCCGGGGCGCGCCATCGTCGGCCCCACCGCCTTCACGCTGTACGAGGTCGGCACCATCAAGCCCCTGGAGGGGCTGCGTACGTACGTCAGCGTCGACGGCGGGATGTCGGACAACATCCGCACGGCGCTGTACGACGCCGAGTACAGCGTCGCGCTCGCCTCGCGGACCTCCGACGCCGAGCCGATGCTCGTCCGGGTCGTCGGCAAGCACTGCGAGAGCGGCGACATCGTGGTCAAGGACGCGTTCCTGCCGTCCGACCTGGCGCCCGGCGATCTGATCGCCGTGCCCGCCACCGGCGCGTACTGCCGCTCCATGGCGAGCAACTACAACCACGCCCTGCGCCCGCCCGTCGTCGCCGTGCGCGACGGGGAGGCGCGCGTGATCGTCCGGCGCGAGACGGAGGAAGATCTCCTGCGTCTGGACGTCGGCTGATGTCGTTTTTCCCGGGATATGCCCCCGGACACCCATAGATGTCTCAGGATCCGGACGGGTGGCAGGAACGCCCGTCCGGTGAGTGAGACTGGACCACACATCAAGAGGTAGAGGAAACGAGGTCGGATGATGCGTACGCGTCCGCTGAAGGTGGCGCTGCTGGGCTGTGGAGTGGTCGGCTCAGAGGTGGCGCGCATCATGACGACGCACGCCGACGACCTCGCCGCGCGCATCGGCGCTCCGGTCGAGCTCGCCGGTGTCGCCGTGCGCAGGCCCTCCAAGGTGCGGGAAGGCATTGATCCGGCGCTGATCACCACCGATGCGACAGCCCTGGTCAAACGGGGCGACATCGACGTCGCCATCGAGGTCATCGGGGGCATCGAGCCCGCCCGTACCCTCATCACGACCGCCTTCGAGCACGGTGCGAGCGTCGTCTCCGCGAACAAGGCGCTGCTGGCCGAGGACGGCGCAGCGCTGCACGCCGTCGCCGAGCAGCACGGCCGGGACCTCTACTACGAGGCCGCCGTGGCCGGTGCCATCCCGCTCGTACGGCCGCTGCGCGAGTCCCTCGCCGGTGACAAGGTCAACCGGGTCCTCGGCATCGTGAACGGCACCACCAACTTCATCCTCGACCGGATGGACACGAGCGGAGCCGGATATTCCGAGGCGCTCGACGAGGCCACCGCCCTCGGCTACGCGGAGGCCGACCCGACCGCCGACGTCGAGGGCTTCGACGCCGCCGCGAAGGCGGCGATCCTCGCCGGCATCGCCTTCCACACCCGGGTCAGGATCGGTGACGTGCACCGCGAGGGCATCACCGAGGTCACCGCCGCCGACATCGCCTCCGCCCGCCGCATGGGCTGCACCGTCAAGCTCCTCGCCATCTGCGAGCGCGCCGCCGACGGGCAGTCCGTCACCGCTCGGGTGCACCCCGCGATGATCCCGCTGAGCCACCCGCTGGCCTCCGTCCGCGAGGCGTACAACGCGGTCTTCGTCGAGGCCGAGGCGGCCGGGCAGCTCATGTTCTACGGCCCCGGTGCCGGCGGTTCGCCGACCGCGTCCGCGGTCCTCGGCGACCTGGTCGCGGTCTGCCGCAACAAGCTCAACGAGGCCACCGGCCCCGGCGAGTCCGCGTACACGCGCCTGCCGGTCAGCCCCATGGGCGACGTCGTCACGCGGTACCACATCAGCCTCGACGTGGCCGACAAGCCTGGCGTACTCGCCCAGGTCGCGACGGTCTTCGCCGAACAGGGCGTATCGATCGATACCGTCCGTCAGCAGGGTAGAAATGTAATCAGCGGCGACGCGGTCGCCTCCGCCGAGGGTGGCGGCGGGCGACGGGAGGGCGGCGAGGCCTCTCTCGTCGTCGTCACCCACCGCGCGGCCGACGCCGCCCTCTCGGCGACCGTCGAGGCGCTGCGCAAGCTCGACACCGTGCGCGGTGTCGCCAGCATCATGCGTGTTGAAGGGGAGTAAGGACCCATGACCAGCAAGGGCACCCACCAGTGGCGCGGCATCATCGAGGAGTACCGGGACCGCCTTCCGGTCACGAGCGCGACGCCTGTCGTCACGCTCCGTGAGGGCGGTACGCCGCTCGTCCCCGCTCAGGTCCTCTCCGAGCGCACGGGCTGCGAGGTCCACCTCAAGGTCGAGGGCGCCAACCCCACCGGGTCCTTCAAGGACCGCGGTATGACGATGGCCATCACCCGGGCCAAGGAGGAGGGCGCGCAGGCCGTCATCTGCGCCTCCACCGGCAACACCTCCGCCTCCGCCGCCGCGTACGCGGTACGGGCCGGCATGGTCTGCGCCGTCCTCGTGCCGCAGGGCAAGATCGCGCTCGGCAAGATGGGCCAGGCGCTCGTGCACGGCGCCAGGATCCTCCAGGTCGACGGCAACTTCGACGACTGCCTGACGCTGGCCCGCTCGCTGTCGGACAACTACCCGGTGGCGCTGGTCAATTCGGTCAACCCGGTCCGTATCGAGGGCCAGAAGACCGCCGCGTTCGAGATCGTCGACGCGCTCGGTGACGCCCCCGACATCCACGTCCTCCCGGTCGGCAACGCGGGCAACATCACCGCGTACTGGAAGGGCTACAAGGAGTACGCGGCGGACAGCATGTCCACGCACACCCCGCGCATGTGGGGCTTCCAGGCCTCCGGCTCCGCGCCCATCGTCCGCGGCGAGATCGTCAAGGATCCGTCGACCGTCGCCACCGCGATCCGGATCGGCAACCCGGCCTCCTGGCAGTACGCGTTGGACGCGCGGGACGAATCGGGCGGATTCATCGATGAGGTGACGGACCGTCAGATCCTGTCCGCCTACCGGCTACTGGCCTCCCAGGAGGGCGTCTTCGTGGAGCCCGCGTCGGCCGCGTCCGTCGCCGGTCTGCTGAAGGCCGCCGAGCAGGGCAAGGTCGACCCGGGCCAGAAGATCGTCTGCACGGTGACCGGCAACGGCCTCAAGGACCCCGACTGGGCCGTCGCGGGCGCCCCGCAGCCGGTCACGGTCCCCGTCGACGCGGCCACCGCCGCTCAGAAGCTGGGCCTCGCGTAACCACGGGGACCCCCGTTCCGGGCAGGGGCGTGGGACGGAAGACGCGGGCGGCGCCACCGCTTGCCCGTACGACTCCGGCGCCACGCCCCCGACGCCCCGCGCACTGTCGCGGGAAGCCCGGTCGTCCGCCGGCAGGAACCCAGCTCAACCGTCCCTTTTCGGGGCGGAGAGCGCATAGGAGGCGGGCGACACGCATCGTGCGCCTCCTGTGCGCCCTATGTCGCGACAGAACCTTCCTTCGATAAGCTGTAATCAATCCACCCCGCCGCATCTGCTGCGGCGCATGGATCGTTGTGGCCGTCGGTTCCCCGGAATCCCACTCCCCGCCGTCACGACGTCCCGCACCGTCGAGAAAACGCTTCACCACCCCCGCCGCCTCACAAGGAGAGTCGTCCAACCGATGGCCGGTCCCGCTTTCCGAGCCGCCGCCGTCCGGGTGCGCGTCCCTGCGACCAGCGCCAACCTGGGCCCGGGTTTCGACGCCTTCGGCCTCTCGTTGGGGCTGTACGACGACGTCGTCGTCCGCGTAGCCGACTCCGGACTGCACATCGACATCGCGGGTGAGGGTGCGGACACGCTGCCCCGCGACGAGAGCCACCTTCTCGTACGTTCCCTGCGCACCGCCTTCGACCTGCTCGGCGGACAACCCCGCGGCCTGGAGATCGTCTGCGCCAACCGCATCCCGCACGGGCGCGGCCTCGGCTCGTCCTCCGCCGCCATCTGCGCCGGCATCGTCGCCGCCCGCGCCGTGACGTCCGGCGGTGATGCCCGGCTCGACGACGCCGCGCTGCTGGAGCTCGCCACCGAGATCGAGGGCCACCCCGACAACGTCGCGGCCTGCCTGCTCGGCGGTTTCACCCTTGCCTGGATGGACGGCGGATCCGCCCGTGCGATCAGAATGGACCCCGCAGATTCCATCGTTCCGGTGGTTTTCGTCCCCAGTACGCCGGTCCTGACCGAGACCGCCCGCGGACTGCTGCCGCGCTCGGTCCCGCACGTCGACGCGGCCTTCAACGCCGGCCGCGCCGCACTCCTCGTCGAGGCCCTGACCAGCCGCCCCGAACTGCTGCTCACCGCTACGGAGGACCGGCTGCACCAGGAGTACCGCGCCCCGGCGATGCCGCAGAGCGTGGAGCTCGTGAACCGACTGCGCGCCGACGGCGTACCCGCAGTCATCTCCGGTGCCGGGCCGACCGTGCTCGCACTGGCCGAGGACGGTGCGGCCGACAAGGTCGCACGGCTGGCGGGCGAGGGCTGGGCGGCCAATCGGCTCGCTCTCGACGCCGCGGGCGCGAGTGTGCTGCCGCTCGCCCCGTAGCCGAGAAGTGATTGCCGGTAAGTGAGAGGGGGAATGTTTGTCGGAGCCGGTAGTGTTAACCTCAAGTCAGCAGCCGACGTCTATGTGGCGCGTTGCTTCGTGTCCCTTTCCGGGACCACCAATTCTTCCGGGAGCCTCCCCAACTGCCTGAGCAGCCTGCCTGAGCAGTTTCGTGCACGCTCCGGAACCGGCACGACACCCCTCGCTTGTCCAGGAGTGGGCCGAGCAGGGGGATGCTCGCGCCGGACCCTTGCACACTTTCATCTCTCCGCCGTACCCGCGGCGGACCACCGCCCCGGCCCGGTCCGCAAGAAACAGACCGCAGTCGGACAGCACAACCGGTCGCCGAGCCAGAAGGCCGACGTCCGCTCCAGGGAAGGACCCTTCGTGAGCGACACCACCGATCTGATGGGCGTGACTGCCGACAAGACCGTCGACAGCGCCGCGCCCGCCGAAGGTGCTGCCACTGGCACCACCGCACGGCGCCGCCGCTCCGGCACCGGCCTTGACGGCATGGTCCTGGCCGAGCTGCAGCAGGTCGCGTCCGGCCTCGGCATCAAGGGCACTGCGCGGATGCGCAAGGGCCAGCTGATCGAGGTCATCAAGGAGGCGCAGGCAGGTAACACCGCCGCGCCCAAGGCCGCCGCGCCCGCCGCGGAAGCCGAGACCAAGCCGAAGCGCCGTGCCACCTCCAAGGCGCGCGCCGGGGACGAGTCCGCGGCTGCCGCGCCTGCGGAGAAGGCTGCCCAGCAGCAGATCGACATTCCCGGTCAGCCGGCCAGCGACGACCAGCCCACGGGCGAGCGTCGTCGGCGTCGTGCCACCGCTCAGGCGGGCAGCCCGGAGACCAAGGCGGAGAGCAAGCCGGCCGCCGAGGCCAAGGCGCAGACGCAGGACGAGCCGAAGGGCGACGACCGCACCGACGCCAAGGCCGAGTCTGCCGCCGACACGGCCGAGGGCCGCCGGGGCGACCGTCAGGACCGCGGTCAGCGCGGCGACCGGGGCGACCGCCAGGAGCGTGGCGAGCGCGGGGAGCGTCGCGACCGACAGCGTGACCGCCGCGGCAAGGGCGAGGAGCAGGGCGGCGGCCAGGGCCAGCAGAGCGGCCAGCGCCAGCAGCGCCAGGGCCAGCAGGGCGGCGGCGGCCCCCAGGACGACGGCTACGACGACGAGGCCGGCGGCCGTCGCGGTCGCCGGGGCCGCTACCGCGACCGCCGTGGCCGCCGTGGCCGGGAGGACTTCGCCAGCGAGGTCCCCGTCTCCGACGACGACGTCCTGATCCCCGTCGCGGGCATCCTGGACATCCTCGACAACTACGCGTTCATCCGGACCTCCGGCTACCTGCCGGGCCCGAACGACGTGTACGTCTCGCTCGCCCAGGTCCGCAAGAACGGCCTGCGCAAGGGTGACCACGTCACGGGTGCGGTACGCCAGCCCAAGGACGGCGAGCGCCGCGAGAAGTTCAACGCGCTGGTCCGCCTCGACTCCGTCAACGGCATGGCGCCCGAAACCGGCCGCGGCCGCCCGGAGTTCCAGAAGCTGACCCCGCTCTACCCGCAGGACCGGCTCCGTCTGGAGACCGACTCCAACGTCCTGACGACGCGGATCATCGACCTGGTCGCCCCGATCGGCAAGGGCCAGCGAGGCCTGATCGTGGCCCCGCCGAAGACCGGCAAGACCATGATCCTGCAGGCGATCGCCAACGCGATCACGGTCAACAGCCCCGAGTGCCACCTGATGGTCGTCCTGGTCGACGAGCGTCCGGAAGAGGTCACCGACATGCAGCGGTCGGTGAAGGGCGAGGTCATCTCCTCGACCTTCGACCGCCCCGCCGAGGACCACACCACCGTCGCCGAGCTGGCCATCGAGCGCGCCAAGCGTCTCGTCGAACTGGGTCACGACGTGGTCGTCCTGCTGGACTCCATCACCCGCCTCGGCCGCGCGTACAACCTCGCGGCCCCCGCCTCCGGCCGCATCCTGTCCGGTGGTGTCGACTCGACCGCGCTCTACCCGCCGAAGCGCTTCTTCGGTGCCGCGCGCAACATCGAGGACGGCGGTTCGCTGACCATCCTGGCCACCGCGCTCGTCGAGACCGGCTCGCGCATGGACGAGGTGATCTTCGAGGAGTTCAAGGGCACCGGCAACATGGAGCTCAAGCTCGACCGGAAGCTCTCGGACAAGCGCATCTTCCCGGCGGTGGACGTCGACGCGTCCAGCACCCGTAAGGAAGAAATCCTGCTCGGCAGCGACGAGTTGGCGATTGTCTGGAAGCTGCGCCGGGTGCTGCACGCGCTCGACCAGCAGCAGGCGATCGAGCTCCTCCTGGACCGGATGAAGAAGACCCAGTCCAACGCGGAGTTCCTGCTCCAGATCCAGAAGACGACGCCTTCTCCGGGCAACGGCAACGACTGACCGCCGTACCGGATCGGCTGATTCCACACAGGGCCGCCCCCGCCACTTCGGTGACGGGGGCGGCCCTGTGCCGTCCGGGCGCGCGGGTGTGACACGGCCGATCCGGCCCTTTCGGTCGATCCGAGACCTTCGCCACATGTCGACCGCCGTGCCGGGTGCCGCAGCATTGGCTGTAACGGGCAAGAAACCGCAGGTGAGCGCCGGATCACCGGCCGTTCATCCATCGCGTACACCCCCTTTGTCCCCATGTCGTCCTCACTCGGACGTGACAGGCCGCTGTGCAACCCTTCTTCGGGCCGCAGCGTCGTACGAAGTACCGACAAGTCGCCCAAGCCAGTGAAAAAGCCGAGGAGCCAGTGCCCGAACACCGTTGCAGGGGAGGGCCGGTCCGGGAACAGCTGACGACCGAAGGAGACGGATGACCGAGCAGAGCGGGAGCGGTGGCCGAATACGCCCCACCGGCAAACGCCGGAAGAAGCCTTCCCGTCGCCGCAGGGCGACGGTGATCGGTGCCTGGACCCTGGCCGGTGCCGTGATCGTCGGCGGCGGTGGGCTCGGATACGCCTACTTCAAGCTCAACGGCAATCTCAAGGCCGTCGACATCAACGCGGCGCTCGGCAAGAACCGCCCCGTCAACGTCGACAACGGTTCCGAGGACATCCTCGTGCTCGGCTCGGACTCCCGCTCCGGGGCGAACTCCGCGTACGGTGCCGACGAGGGCACGGCCCGCTCCGACACCGCGATGGTCGTCCACCTCAACAAGGGCCACAAGACGGCCTCCGTCGTCTCCATCCCGCGCGACACCCTGATCACCCGCCCCGACTGCACCAGCGACACCACGGGCAAGACCGTCACGGGCCGGCAGCGTGCCATGTTCAACACGGCGTACGAGGTCGGCGGACCGGCCTGTGCGGTCAAGACCGTCGAGTCGATGTCCGGCATCCGCATGGACCACTACCTCGAAGTCGACTTCACCGGCTTCAAGAAGCTCATCGACGAGCTGGGCGGCGTGAAGATCACCACCACCGAGGCGATCCACGACACCAAGAGCCATCTGAATCTGGAGCCCGGCACCCACACCCTCGACGGCGAGCAGTCGCTGGGCCTCGTCCGCACCCGCAAGAGCGTCGGTGACGGCAGCGACCTCGGCCGCATCCAGCTCCAGCAGGCGTTCATCAAGGCGCTGATGGAGCAGGCCAGGAGCGTCGGCGTGTACGCGAACCCGAAGACGCTCTTCGACCTCGCGGACACGGCGACCAAGGCCATCACCACCGACTCCGACCTGGATTCGGTCAAGCGGCTCGCCGACTTCGCGAACGGCCTCAAGGGGCTCGGCTCGAAGAACGTCCACATGGTCACGCTGCCCGTCCAGTACGACCCGGCCGACCCGAACCGCGTCGTACCGCTGGCAGAGTCCGCCCAGCAGGTCTGGACGGCGCTCAAGCAGGACAAGGCGATTCCCGCCTCCGCCACCGAGAAGTCGGCGGGCGACAAGGGCGCCGCGGGCCGCATCGTCCAGTGACCGGGGGCCGGGCAGGCCGGGAACGCGGGCCGGAATGCGCACCGGGAACGCGGACCGGGAATACGTGCGGCCCGCCCCCGGTTTTGGGAGATACGGCCGGTCCTGGCAGACTGGTACGTCGGCCCCGGTTCACGGACGCGCAATCCGCGCGTACGACCCGGTGCCCTCCCGAATCTAGGAGAAACCCTTGAAGCGCGACATCCACCCCGAGTACGTCGAGACGCAGGTCAGCTGCACCTGTGGCGCGTCGTTCACGACCCGGAGCACCATCGGCGGCGGCAACATCCGCGCCGACGTCTGCTCCGAGTGCCACCCGTTCTACACGGGCAAGCAGAAGATCCTCGACACCGGTGGCCGCGTGGCCCGCTTCGAGGCCCGCTTCGGCAAGGCTGCCGGCTCCGCCAGCAAGTAGCGAGCCACTGCGCCGGTTCTCGGTGCCCTCTTCCCGGGGGCGTCGAGACCGGCGCTTTTTCCGGCCCGGGGTACGGGGCCGTCCCCCATCCCGGCCCGGACAGCAGCACGCCGTCCAGCAGGCACGTTCGAATGAAGAAACCAGGAGCCCGAAGATGTTCGAGGCGGTCGAGGAACTGATCGGTGAACAGACCGATCTTGAGAAGAAGCTCGCGGACCCGTCCGTCCACGCCGACCAGGCCAACGCGCGCAAGCTCAACAAGCGCTACGCCGAGCTGACCCCGATCGTCGCCACGTACCGCTCCTGGAAGCAGACCGGGGACGACATCGAGACGGCCCGCGAGCTGGCCGCCGACGACCCCGACTTCGCCGCCGAGGTCAAGGACCTGGAGAAGCAGCGCGAAGAGCTCACCGAGAAGCTCCGCCTCCTCCTGGTCCCGCGCGACCCGAGCGACGACAAGGACGTGCTCCTGGAGATCAAGGCGGGCGCGGGCGGCGACGAGTCCGCCCTGTTCGCCGGCGACCTGCTGCGGATGTATCTGCGCTACGCCGAGCGCGTCGGCTGGAAGACCGAGATCATCGACTCCACCGAGTCCGAGCTCGGCGGCTACAAGGACGTCCAGGTCGCCGTGAAGACCAAGGGCGGCAACGGTGCCACCGAGCCCGGCCAGGGCGTGTGGGCCCGGATGAAGTACGAGGGCGGGGTGCACCGCGTGCAGCGGGTGCCGTCCACCGAGTCCCAGGGTCGCATCCACACCTCCGCCGCCGGCGTGCTCGTCACGCCCGAGGCCGAGGAGGTCGACGTCGAGATCCATGCCAACGATCTCCGTATCGACGTCTACCGCTCCTCGGGCCCCGGCGGCCAGTCCGTCAACACGACGGACTCGGCGGTCCGCATCACCCACCTGCCGACCGGCGTCGTCGCCTCCTGCCAGAACGAGAAGAGCCAGCTCCAGAACAAGGAGCAGGCCATGCGCATCCTGCGGTCGCGCCTGCTCGCCGCCGCCCAGGAGGCCGCGGAGCGGGAAGCCTCGGACGTACGACGCAGTCAGGTGCGTACGGTCGACCGATCCGAGAAGATCCGTACATACAACTTCCCGGAAAACCGGATCTCGGACCACCGTGTCGGTTTCAAGGCGTACAACTTGGATCAGGTGCTCGACGGCGACCTGGACGCGGTGATCCAGGCCTGCGTCGACGCCGACTCCGCCGCCAAGCTCGCTGCCGCATAAGCAAAGCCCGCCCCGCCCGTAACCCGTACGGAGAACCGCGATGAACCTGCTGCTCGCCGAGGTGGCCCAGGCCACTCAGCGGCTGGCCGACGCCGGTGTGCCCTCCCCGCGATTCGACGCGGAGGAACTCGCCGCGTTCGTGCACGGCGTGAAGCGGGGCGAACTGCACCATGTGCCGGACGCGGACTTCGACGCCCGCTACTGGGAGGCCATCGCCCGCCGCGAGGCCCGCGAACCGCTCCAGCACATCACCGGACGCGCCTTCTTCCGCTACCTGGAACTCCAGGTAGGCCCCGGCGTCTTCGTCCCCCGCCCGGAGACCGAATCGGTCGTCGGCTGGGCGATAGACGCCGTACGCGCGATGGACGTCGTCGAACCGGTCGTCGTCGACCTGTGCAGCGGCTCGGGCGCCATCGCCCTGGCCATGGCCCAGGAGGTGCCGCGCTCCCGAGTGCACGCCGTGGAGCTGTCCGAGGACGCCCTCAAGTGGACCAGGAAGAACGCCGAGGGGTCCAGGGTCACCGTCCACCGGGGAGACGCGCTCACCGCCCTCCCCGAGCTCGACGGCCAGGTCGACCTGGTCATCTCCAACCCGCCGTACATCCCGCTCACCGAATGGGAGTACGTGGCACCCGAGGCCCGCGACCACGACCCGGAGATGGCCCTCTTCTCCGGCGAGGACGGCCTCGACACCATCCGCGGCATCGAACGGACCGCGCACCGCCTGCTGCGCCCCGGCGGCCTCGTCGTCATCGAGCACGCCGACACCCAGGGCGGCCAGGTGCCGTGGATCTTCACCGAGGAGCGTGGCTGGGCCGACGCGGCCGACCACCCCGACCTGAACAACCGGCCGCGGTTCGCCACGGCCCGCAAGGCCATGCCGTGACCGGCGGCCACCGCCCGCACGACCCGTACCCGCCCTACCCGTACACGCTTGAGGAGGCCGGCTGATGGCACGGCGATACGACTGCAACGACGCGACCGACCGTACGACGGGTCTGCGTGAGGCCGCGTCGGCCGTCCGCCGCGGCGAACTGGTCGTGCTGCCCACCGACACCGTGTACGGGCTCGGTGCGGACGCCTTCAGTTCCGAGGGCGTCGCCGACCTGCTGGACGCCAAGGGCCGCGGCCGCAACATGCCGACCCCCGTCCTGATCGGCTCCCCGAACACCCTGCACGGGCTGGTCACCGACTTCTCCGAGCAGGCCTGGGAACTCGTCGACGCCTTCTGGCCCGGTGCCCTCACGCTCGTCGCCAAGCACCAGCCGTCGCTCCAGTGGGACCTCGGGGACACCCGTGGCACCGTCGCCATCCGGATGCCGCTGCACCCGGTCGCCATCGAACTGCTCACCGAGGTCGGCCCGATGGCCGTCTCCAGCGCCAACCTCACCGGCCACCCGGCCCCCGAGGACTGCGACGCCGCCCAGGAGATGCTCGGCGACTCCGTCTCCGTCTACCTCGACGGCGGCCCGACGCCCGGCATCGTGCCGTCGTCGATCGTCGACGTGACCGGCAAGGTCCCCGTACTGCTGCGCGCGGGCGCGCTCTCCGTCGAGGAACTCCGCAAGGTGGTACCCGACCTCGAGGTGGCCAATTGACCGCCCCCGAGGGGCGTGGCATAGCGGGGCGGACCGACACTTTCCGCATCCTCCACGTCAGCACCGGCAACGTCTGCCGCTCACCGATCACCGAGCGGCTGACCCGGCACGCCCTGGTGGACCGCCTCGGCGATCCGCGGCAGGGCGGACTGATCGTGGAGAGCGCGGGCACCTGGGGTCATGAAGGCGCCCCCATGGAGGCCAACGCCGAGACCGTCCTCGCCGACTTCGGCGCCGACACCACCGGCTTCGTCGGCCGGGAACTCCTCGACGAGCACGTGATCCGCGCCGACCTGGTGCTCACCGCCACCCGCGACCACCGGGCCCAGGTCATCTCGATGGGTCACTCGGCCGGCCTGCGGACCTTCACCCTCAAGGAATTCACCCGGCTGGTCCGGGCCATAGACCCCGCCACGCTGCCCGACCCGCGCGACGAGGGCGTCGTCGAGCGCGCCCGCGCACTGGTCCGCGCCGCGGCCGCGCTGCGCGGCTGGCTGCTGGCCCCCACCGCCGAGGCCGACGAGGTGTACGACCCGTACGGCGCCCCGATCACGTTCTTCCGGTCCATCGGCGACGAGATCAATCAGGCCCTCGACCCGGTCGTGACGGCCCTGACGGGCATCACGGCCAGCCACTGAGGACGCGGTCCTGCCGCCCGTCCCGGCGGCCGGAGGCCGGCGCAGCGGGCCGAAGCCCGGGAGGCCCCCTGGGGCCGAGTGGTGCGAGGGGCGCGTCGGGAATGGTGTTCGACCAGGCCCTCGACCCGGTCGTCACGGCCCTGACGGGCATCACGGCCAGCCACTGAGGACGCGGTCCTGCCGCCCGTCCCGGCGGCCGGAGGCCGGCGCAGCGGGCCGAAGCCCGGGAGGCCCCCTGGGGCCGAGTGGTGCGAGGGGCGCGTCGGGAATGGTGTTCGACCAGGCCCTCGACCCGGTCGTGACGGCCCTGACGGGCATCACGGCCAGCCACTGAGGACGCGGTCCTGCCGCCCGTCCCGGCGGCCGGAGGCCGGCGCAGCGGGCCGAAGCCCGGGAGGCCCTCCGGGGCTTAGCGGCGTGTCCGGAACGGTGTTCACCGGCGTACCGGCCCCGCGCTGAGCGCAGACCGCTCCAGCGCCACTCCGACGGCTGTACGTCCGGACCCGGCACTAGGGGGGGCCGGGCGGGTGTACGACGTCGCCGTACAGCGGGCAGGGGGCCCCTTCCGGGCCTACATTTGGAGCTGACCCAAGCGCACCCCTCCCCAGGCCCGGAGCTTCCCGATGCCGGTCACCACTCCTGCCGCACCCCCCTCCGACGCCGGGACCAGCCTGCCGCAGGACTTCGGCGCCCTGCTCCGGGAAGATCCGGAGATCGCCGCCGTGCTCCTGGGCGAGCTGCACCGGCAGTCGACCACCCTGCAGCTGATCGCCGCCGAGAACTTCACCTCGCCCGCGGTCCTCGCCGCCCTCGGCTCACCGCTCGCCAACAAGTACGCCGAGGGCTACCCCGACGCCCGCTACCACGGCGGCTGCGAGCACGCCGACGCCGCCGAACGCATCGCCTGCCGACGGGCCACCGAGCTCTTCGGCGCCGAACACGCCAACGTTCAGGCGCACTCCGGCTCCTCCGCCGTCCTCGCCGCGTACGCGGCCCTGCTGCGCCCCGGCGACACGGTGCTCGCGATGGGACTCCCGTACGGCGGACATCTCACCCACGGCTCGCCCGCCAACTTCTCCGGCCGCTGGTTCGAGTTCATCGGATACGGGGTCGACTCCGAGAGCGGCCTGATCGACTACGAGCAGGTGCGCACCCTGGCCCGTGCGCACCGCCCCAAGGCGATCGTCAGCGGCTCGATCTCGTACCCCCGCCATCCCGACTACGAACACTTCCGGGACATCGCGGACGAGGTGGGCGCGTACCTCATCGCCGACGCCGCGCACCCGATGGGACTGATCGCCGGGGGAGCGGCGCCGAGCCCGGTGCCGTACGCCGATGTGGTCTGCGCGACCACGCACAAGGTGCTGCGCGGTCCGCGCGGCGGGATGATCCTGTGCGGTGCGGAGCTGGCCGAGCGCATCGACCGCGCGGTCTTCCCCTTCACGCAGGGGGGCGCGCAGATGCACACGGTCGCTGCGAAGGCCGTCGCGTTCGGGGAGGCGGCCACGCCCGCGTTCGCGGACTACGCCCATCGTGTGGTGGCCCATGCCCGGGTGCTGGCCGCCGGCCTGGCGGCCGAGGGCTTCGAGATCACCACGGGCGGCACGGACACCCACCTGATCGTCGCGGACCCGGCCCCGCTCGGCGTCGACGGCCCGGTCGCCCGCGCCCGGCTGGCAGCGGCCGGCCTGGTGCTGGACACCTGCGCGCTTCCGTACGGGGACGCCCGGGGCGTCAGGCTGGGCACCGCGGCCGTCACCACCCAGGGCATGGACGTCGCCGACATGGCGCGGCTGGCGGCGCTCTTCGGAGCGGCGGTGCGTGAGGAGGGCGACATCCGGGCGGAGGTCCGGGAGCTGGCCCGGAAATATCCGCCCTATCCGGCGTAGACCTGGTCCGTGCAACCATCGGCCCGTCCTCCGTGTCCTCAACCACGGGTCCCACCTCGTTAAGGTGTGGGCTGAGATGGCCGGCGAAATCTGTGGGGCAGCCCGTGCGTGATTACCTGCTGACGCTCTGTGTCACGGCCGCGGTGACCTATCTGCTGACCGGCCCGGTGCGTAAATTCGCCATCGCGGTCGGGGCGATGCCCGCGATCCGTGCGCGTGACGTCCACCGAGAACCGACACCGCGGCTCGGTGGCATCGCCATGTTCGGCGGGCTGTGCGCGGGGCTGATCGTCGCGGCGCATCTGTACAACCTCGACTGGGTCTTCAAACTCTCCAACGAGCCGCGGGCGCTGCTCTCCGGGGCCGCGCTGATCTGGCTGATCGGTGTGCTGGACGACAAGTTCGAGATCGACGCACTGATCAAGCTCGGCGGGCAGATGATCGCCGCCGCGGTCATGGTGATCCAGGGCCTGACGATCCTGTGGCTGCCGATCCCCGGCGTCGGCACCGTCGCGCTCACTCAGTGGCAGGGCACCCTGCTCACCGTCGCCATGGTCGTCATCACGATCAACGCGGTCAACTTCGTCGACGGTCTGGACGGTCTCGCGGCGGGCACGGTCTGCATCGCCTCCGCCGCGTTCTTCCTGTACACGTACCGGCTCTGGTACGGGCACATGATCGAGGCCGCGGCCCCCGCGACGCTCTTCACGGCGATCCTGATGGGCATGTGCCTGGGCTTCCTGCCGCACAACATGCATCCGGCCCGGATCTTCATGGGCGACTCGGGTTCGATGCTGATCGGCCTCGTGCTGGCGGCGGGCGCGATCTCCGTCACGGGGCAGGTCGACCCGGACACGATGAAGCTCTTCGCGGGCAGCGAGCGCGAGGCCACCCACGCGATGCTGCCGGTGTTCATCCCGCTGCTGCTGCCGCTGACCATCATCGCGATCCCGGCCGCCGACCTGGTGCTGGCGATCGTGCGGCGTACCTGGAACGGCCAGTCGCCGTTCGCGGCGGACCGCGGCCATCTGCACCACCGGCTGCTGGAGATCGGCCATTCGCACAGCAGGTCCGTGCTGATCATGTACTTCTGGTCGGCGCTGATCGCCTTCGGCGCGGTCGGTTACTCCGTGCACTCGGCGTCCCTGTGGATCGTGCTGGTCATCATGGGGCTGAGCGCGCTGGGCCTCGTACTGCTGTTGATGCCCCGGTTCACCCCGCAGGCGCCGTACTGGGCGGAACGGTTCGTACCGCCCCGCTACCGTCGGCGCCGCGGCAAGGACGGGATGCCCGGCGCGGAACCATCGGCTCCGGGCGAGGCCCAACAGCGGCCCCTGGACACGCAGATGGGGCAGGAGGGGTACGAGCTCCAGGAGAGGGCCCCGGTCGTCGTGGGAGTTTCCGGCGTCAACGGGGCGACCGCGATCGGCCCCCGTTCGCGTCTTTCGGACAGAGACACGGCTGATTCAGCACGTTGACGATTCGGTCATCGAGGGGCAATACCAGACAAGACGTCGAGTTGCCTTGCTCACACGCGCGGGTTCGCCCACGTGTGTGACAGCGGGCACACTTTCTTGGTAAAGACCTCATCAAATAGTTTGTGATACCGTTCACGATGCCCGGTAACGGAGTCGAAGGACCTGAGTGCCACGGTCCATCGGCCCGAGGCATCGACTCGGACCGGGCCTACGCTCGTCCATGACGACACACTGCCCACCCCCTGCAAGCGGAGCTGCCGCCATGCCGTCCAACGACGTCCGGACTCTCCTTCAAGCCGCCGTACCCACCGCTGTCGCCGGCGCTGTTGCTGCCGCCGTCAGTGGTGGCGTTGCCGGCGGCAAGGGAGCCCTGGGCGCGGTCGTTGCGACGATCGTGGTGATCCTCTTCATGGGGATCGGACTCATGGTCCTGCAACGGACCGCGCGGTCCCTGCCCCACCTGTTCCAGGCGATGGGGCTGATGCTGTATACGACTCAGCTTCTCCTGTTGTTCGTTTTCGTCGCCGTATTCAAGAACACCACCATGTTCAACCCGAGGGCCTTCGCGATCACGCTGGTCGCGACGACTCTCGTGTGGATCGGCGCACAGACGCGTGCGCACATGAAGGCCAAGATCCTTTACGTCGAACCCGAGTCCGACAAGGGCGAAAAGCCCAAGAACACCGGGTCGAAGACGTGAAGGGTAGGGGCGGAATAAGTGCGAGTCCGGGACCCTGCTATCGTCCGGTTCCAACTGCGGCACTGCGGGCGCGGGCATGTGAGCTGACGCCTGCTCGATCGCGAGGCTCAATGCCTGACTGCCGCTCACACATCCGTAACACCAGTCCAGTGCCGAACCGCGGCTGCGCGCCGCGCCGACACAACGAGGTTGCCGTACCTATGCGCCACGCTGAAGGAGCCCGCGGTGAGTGCTGACCCGACACAGGTGCTCGCCTTCGAGACCGATTGCCACATCTTCTCCGGTTGTGGTTTCCCGGGTCCTGGCTTGCACTCTTTCCTGTTCGAGCCGATCTTCGGTGACGCGAACAGCAACGTCTACTTCAACAAGACGATGCTGCTGGCGCTCCTCGGTACGGTCATCATCGTCGGCTTCTTCTGGGCTGCCTTCCGTAAGCCGAAGGTCGTTCCGGGCAAGCTGCAGATGGTCGCCGAGGCCGGCTACGACTTCGTCCGCCGCGGCATCGTCTACGAGACGCTCGGCAAGCGCGAGGGCGAGAAGTACGTCCCGCTGATGGTGTCGATCTTCTTCTTCGTGTGGATGATGAACCTCTGGTCGATCATCCCGCTCGCCCAGTTCCCGGTGACGTCGGTCATCGCGTACCCGGCCGCTCTGGCTCTGATCGTCTACGTCCTCTGGATGAGCATCACGTTCAAGAGGCACGGCTTCGTCGGTGGCTTCAAGAACCTGACCGGCTACGACAAGTCGCTCGGCGGGGTCCTGCCGCTGATCATGGTCATCGAGTTCTTCTCGAACGTCCTGGTCCGCCCCTTCACCCACGCGGTCCGACTCTTCGCGAACATGTTCGCGGGCCACACGCTGCTGCTGCTCTTCACCATCGCCAGCTGGTACCTGCTGAACGGCATCGGTATCGCCTACGCGGGTGTGTCGTTCGTGATGGTCATCGTGATGACGGCCTTCGAGCTCTTCATCCAGGCCGTTCAGGCATACGTCTTCGTGCTCCTGGCGTGCACCTTCATCCAGGGCGCTGTCGCCGAGCACCACTGATCGCGCCTCCCATACCCCCAGTCGTCCGGTGGCCAACCCCCGCCGGTCCGTGAAAGAGAAGGAAGAACTGGCATGTCCCAGACCCTTGCCGCCGTCACCGGTTCCCTCAGCTCCGTTGGTTACGGCCTGTCCGCCATCGGCCCCGGCGTCGGCGTCGGCATCATCTTCGGTAACGGCACGCAGGCACTCGCCCGTCAGCCCGAGGCTGCCGGCCTGATCCGCGCCAACCAGATCCTCGGCTTCGCCTTCTGTGAGGCGCTCGCCCTGATCGGTCTGGTCATGCCGTTCGTCTACCCGACCTCCTGACTGATCGGGAACAGACCATCCGACGGAAGGCACTGACGTGAACCCTCTGGTTCAGCTCGCGGCGGAGAAGCCGGAAAACCCGCTTGTCCCGCCGATCCCTGAGCTCGTCATTGGCTTCATCGCCTTTGTCATCGTCTTCGGCTTCCTCGCCAAGAAGCTCCTCCCGAACATCAACAAGGTTCTGGAAGAGCGTCGCGAGGCCATCGAAGGCGGTATCGAAAAGGCCGATGCGGCCCAGACCGAGGCCCAGAGCGTGCTTGAGCAGTACAAGGCTCAGCTCGCCGAGGCCCGCCACGAAGCCGCGCGCCTGCGCCAGGAGGCACAGGAGCAGGGCGCCGTGATCCTGCAGGAGATGCGGGCGGAAGGCCAGCGGCAGCGCGAGGAGATCATCGCTGCCGGCCACTCCCAGATCGAGGCCGACCGCAAGGCCGCGGCTTCCGCGCTGCGTCAGGACGTGGGCAAGCTCGCCACCGACCTGGCCGGCAAGCTCGTCGGCGAGTCCCTCGAGGACCACGCCCGGCAGAGCGGCACCGTCGACCGTTTCCTCGACGAGCTCGAGGCGAAGGCCGAGGCCGTCCGATGAACGGCGCGAGCCGCGAGGCACTGGCTGCCGCACGTGAGCGTCTCGACGCGCTGACCGACAACACGTCGGTCGACGCGGCGAAGCTCGCCGAGGAGCTGGCCGCCGTCACGGCGCTGCTCCAGCGCGAGGTCTCACTGCGACGGGTCCTCACCGACCCGTCGCAGGCCGGCGAGGCCCGGGCCGAGCTGGCCGGACGGCTGCTGCGCGGTCAGGTGGGCGGCGAGGCCGTCGACCTGATCTCCGGCATGATCCGCTCCCGCTGGTCGCAGTCGCGTGACCTGGTCGACTCGGTCGAGGAACTGGCGAACATCGCAGACCTCACCGCCGCCCAGAGCAGCGGAGACCTCGACGACGTCGAGGACGAGCTGTTCCGGTTCGGCCGGATCATCTCCTCCGACAAGGAACTGCGCGCCGCGCTCACCGGCCGGTCCGGGTCCGCCCTGGCCAAGGGTGAGCTGCTGCGCAGCCTGCTCGGCGGCAGGGCAAGGCCCGCCACCGAGCGCCTGGTCGTGCGGCTGGTGACCCAGCCGCGTGGACGTAGCCTTGAAGCGGGACTCGAGTCCCTCTCCAAGCTCGCCGCGGAGCGCCGGAACCGGATGGTCGCCGTGGTGACCTCGGCAGTACCGCTGAGCGATCAGCAGAAGCAGCGCCTCGGCGCCGCGCTGGCGAAGATCTACGGCCGGCCGATGCACCTGAATCTCGATGTGGACCCCACGGTCCTCGGCGGGATCGCGGTGCAGGTCGGTGACGAGGTCATCAACGGCACCATCGCGGAGCGTCTCGAAGAGGCGACCCGTCGCATGGCCGGCTGACGAGCACAGCGCAGCAACAGAACAGAGCAAGACCAGCGGCCCGGTTGGGCCGTGCAGAAATTGCAGAAGATTCCTGGGGGTCGGCCCCCAGACCCCCTTAAGAAACTTCGGGCCCAACAAGGAGAGCAGGGAACCCAGATGGCGGAGCTCACGATCCGGCCGGAGGAGATCCGGGACGCGCTGGAGAACTTTGTCCAGTCGTACAAGCCGGACGCGGCCTCGCGCGAGGAGGTCGGTACGGTCAGCGTTGCCGGCGACGGCATCGCGAAGGTCGAGGGTCTTCCCTCGGCCATGGCGAACGAGCTGCTGAAGTTCGAGGACGGAACCCTCGGTCTCGCCCTCAACCTCGAGGAGCGCGAGATCGGTGCGATCGTTCTCGGCGAGTTCAGCGGTATCGAAGAGGGCCAGCCGGTGCAGCGCACCGGTGAGGTGCTCTCCGTCGGTGTGGGCGAGGGCTACCTCGGCCGCGTCGTCGACCCGCTCGGCAACCCGATCGACGGTCTCGGCGAGATCGCGACCGACAGCCGCCGCGCCCTCGAGCTGCAGGCCCCTGGCGTCATGGTCCGCAAGTCGGTGCACGAGCCGATGCAGACCGGCTACAAGGCCGTCGACGCCATGGTGCCGATCGGCCGCGGCCAGCGTCAGCTGATCATCGGTGACCGTCAGACGGGTAAGACCGCTCTGGCCGTCGACACGATCATCAACCAGCGCGACAACTGGCGCTCGGGCGACGTGAACAAGCAGGTGCGCTGCATCTACGTCGCCATCGGTCAGAAGGGTTCCACCATCGCCTCCGTGCGTGGTGCCCTGGAAGAGGCCGGCGCGCTCGAGTACACGACCATCGTCGCCGCCCCGGCGTCCGACCCGGCCGGCTTCAAGTACCTTGCGCCGTACACCGGTTCGGCCATCGGCCAGCACTGGATGTACCAGGGCAAGCACGTCCTGATCATCTTCGACGACCTTTCGAAGCAGGCCGACGCCTACCGCGCCGTGTCGCTTCTGCTGCGCCGTCCGCCGGGCCGTGAGGCCTACCCGGGCGACGTCTTCTACCTCCACTCGCGTCTGCTGGAGCGCTGCGCCAAGCTCTCCGACGACATGGGTGCCGGTTCGATGACGGGCCTCCCGATCGTCGAGACCAAGGCGAACGACGTGTCGGCGTTCATCCCGACCAACGTCATCTCCATCACCGACGGCCAGTGCTTCCTGGAGTCCGACCTGTTCAACGCCGGCCAGCGCCCGGCCCTGAACGTCGGTATCTCGGTCTCCCGTGTCGGTGGCTCCGCCCAGCACAAGGCGATGCGCCAGGTCTCCGGCCGACTCCGTGTCGACCTCGCCCAGTACCGCGAGCTGGAGGCGTTCGCCGCCTTCGGTTCCGACCTGGACGCGGCCTCGAAGGCGTCGCTGGAGCGCGGTAAGCGCATGGTCGAGCTGCTGAAGCAGCCGCAGTACGCCCCGTTCCCGGTCGAGGAGCAGGTTGTCTCCGTCTGGGCCGGTACCACCGGCAAGATGGACGACGTCCCGGTCGAGGACATCCGTCGCTTCGAGAGCGAGCTGCTGGAGTACCTGCGCCGTGAGCGCAAGGACCTCCTGACCAGCATCGCCGAGGGCGCCAAGATGTCCGACGACACGCTGCAGTCGATCGCTGACGCGATCGCCGCCTTCAAGCAGCAGTTCGAGACCTCGGACGGCAAGCTCCTGGGCGAGGGCTGATCGATGGGCGCTCAGCTTCGCGTTTACAAGCGCCGCATCCAAGCCGTCACCGCGACCAAGAAGATCACCAAGGCGATGGAGATGATCGCCGCCTCGCGCATCGTCAAGGCGCAGCGCAAGGTGGCGGCGTCGATGCCGTACGCGACCGAGCTCACCCGCGCGGTGACCGCGGTGGCGACCGGCTCCACCACCAAGCACCCGCTCACCACCGAGGCCGAGTCCCCGGTCCGCGCCGCGGTTCTGCTCATCACGAGCGACCGCGGTCTGGCCGGCGGCTACTCCTCCAACGCCATCAAGGCGGCGGAGCGGCTCCGGGAGCGGCTCGCAGGTGAGGGCAAGGAGGTCGACACGTACATCGTCGGCCGCAAGGGTGTCGCTTACTACGGCTTCCGCGAGCGCAAGGTCGCAGACTCCTGGACCGGCTTCACCGACAGCCCGGCGTATGCGGATGCCAAGAACGTCGCTGCGCCGCTGATCGAGGCCGTCCAGAAGGACTCGGCCGAGGGCGGCGTCGACGAACTGCACATCGTCTTCACCGAGTTCGTGTCGATGATGACGCAGAACGCGGTCGACGACCGGATGCTGCCGCTTTCGCTCGACAAGGTTGCTGAAGAGAGCGGTACGAAGGGCGAGATCCTTCCGCTGTTCGACTTCGAGCCGTCGGCCGAGGACGTCCTCGACGCCCTTCTGCCACGCTACGTCGAGAGCCGTATCTACAATGCACTGCTGCAGGCAGCCGCTTCCGAGCACGCCGCCCGCCGCCGCGCGATGAAGTCGGCGACCGACAACGCCGGGGATCTGATCAAGAGCCTCTCCCGGCTTGCCAACGCGGCCCGCCAGGCCGAAATCACCCAGGAAATCAGCGAGATCGTCGGCGGTGCAGGTGCTCTGGCCGACGCGTCCGCGGGGAGTGACAAGTAATGACGACGACAGTTGAGACGGCCGCTGCCACGGGCCGCGTCGCCCGGGTCATCGGCCCGGTCGTCGACGTGGAGTTCCCCGTCGACGCGATGCCGGAGATCTACAACGCCCTGCACGTCGAGGTAGCGGACCCGGCCGAGGCCGGCGCCCGTAAGACGCTGACCCTCGAGGTCGCCCAGCACCTGGGCGACGGCGTGGTCCGCGCGATCTCGATGCAGCCCACCGACGGTCTGGTCCGCCAGGCTTCGGTGACCGACACGGGTGCGGGCATCACCGTCCCGGTCGGTGACATCACCAAGGGCAAGGTGTTCAACACCCTCGGTCAGATCCTGAACGAGCCGGAGGCCGAGGCGCAGATCACCGAGCGCTGGCCGATCCACCGCAAGGCCCCGGCCTTCGACCAGCTCGAGTCCAAGACCGAGATGTTCGAGACCGGCCTGAAGGTCGTCGACCTGCTGACCCCGTACGTCAAGGGCGGCAAGATCGGTCTGTTCGGTGGTGCGGGCGTCGGCAAGACGGTCCTCATCCAGGAAATGATCATGCGTGTGGCGAAGCTGCACGAGGGTGTGTCGGTGTTCGCCGGTGTCGGTGAGCGCACCCGTGAGGGCAACGACCTCATCGACGAGATGACCGACTCCGGCGTCCTGGACAAGACCGCGCTGGTCTTCGGCCAGATGGACGAGCCGCCGGGCACCCGTCTGCGGGTCGCGCTGTCCGCCCTGACCATGGCGGAGTACTTCCGCGATGTGCAGAAGCAGGACGTGCTGCTCTTCATCGACAACATCTTCCGCTTCACTCAGGCCGGTTCCGAGGTCTCCACGCTGCTCGGCCGTATGCCGTCCGCAGTGGGTTACCAGCCGACCCTGGCCGACGAGATGGGTGTGCTCCAGGAGCGCATCACCTCGACGCGTGGTCACTCGATCACCTCGATGCAGGCGATCTACGTCCCCGCGGACGACCTGACCGACCCGGCCCCGGCCACCACGTTCGCCCACCTCGACGCGACGACGGTGCTCTCCCGTCCGATCTCCGAGAAGGGCATCTACCCGGCCGTGGACCCGCTGGACTCCACGTCCCGCATCCTGGACCCGCGCTACATCACGCAGGAGCACTACGACGCGGCCAGCCGTGTCAAGGGAATCCTGCAGAAGTACAAGGACCTCCAGGACATCATCGCGATCCTCGGTATCGACGAGCTGGGCGAGGAGGACAAGCTCGTTGTCCACCGTGCCCGTCGCGTCGAGCGCTTCCTGTCGCAGAACACCCACGCCGCGAAGCAGTTCACCGGCCTGGACGGTTCGGACGTGCCGCTCGACGAGTCGATCGCCGCGTTCAACGCGATCTGCGACGGTGAGTACGACCACTTCCCGGAGCAGGCGTTCTTCATGTGCGGCGGCATTGATGACCTCAAGGCCAAGGCCAAGGAGCTCGGCGTCTCCTGAGCCCATGGCTCACCGAGGGGGACGGGTGCGTCCCGTCCCCCTCACCACGCCCCGTAGAATTGACCCAACACCCGGCATGAACGGCCGGGTGGTGACCCGAGGAGCCACCCTTGGCTGCTGAGCTGCACGTCGAGCTGGTCGCCGCGGACCGCAGTGTCTGGTCCGGCGAGGCCACCCTGGTCGTCGCGCGCACCACGTCCGGCGACATCGGCGTCATGCCCGGTCACCAGCCGCTTCTGGGTGTGCTGGAATCGGGCCCGGTGACGATCCGTACGAGCGACGGTGCGACCGTGATCGCCGCTGTGCACGGCGGTTTCATCTCGTTCGCGGACGACAAGCTCTCGCTGCTCGCGGAGATCGCGGAGCTGGCGGACGAGATCGATGTCCAGCGCGCCGAGCGTGCGCTGGAGCGTGCGAAGTCGGACACGGACGCCGCCTCTGAGCGGCGCGCCGAAGTGCGACTGCGTGCGGTGTCGGCGCCCTAGCGCACCGCGACCACGTAGCTTTACCCTCAGCCGCGGCCCGAGCTGGAGACCCCTCCAGACCGGGCCGCGGCTGAGGCGATGCAGGTGCAGTTGTAGTTCTGGCGGTATCCGTTACTCGACGACGCGAGGAGGTCGGTGGAGATGTTCCTCGCGCTGTGGGTGGGCGGGCTGGTCGTCGCACTGGTCGTGGTTGGACTCTTCGTCTTCGGTCTGCGCCGGCGGCTGATTCAGCGCTCCGGTGGGACCTTCGACTGCAGCCTGCGATGGAATGTGCCGGAGGAGCCCGATCTCTCGGGCAAGGGCTGGGTGTACGGCGTCGCCCGGTACAGCGGAGACCGGATCGACTGGTTCCGGGTCTTCTCGTACGCTCTGCGCCCGCGCCGGGGCCTGGAGCGTTCCGCGATCGAGGTGGTCGCCCGTCGGCTGCCCGAGGGCGAGGAGGAGCTGGCACTCCTGTCGGACGCCGTGGTGCTCGGCTGTCTTCATCGTGGGACCCGCCTGGAGCTGGCCATGAGCGAGGACGCGCTGACCGGATTCCTCGCCTGGCTGGAGGCGGCTCCGCCCGGCCAGCGGGTCAACGTCGCCTAGAGTCTTTCAAACAGCAGCACGCGAAAAGCCGGGGAGACAGGGGGCGGACCCGTCTCCCCGGCTGCTTTTCGGGGTGGTGCGCGGTACTGAGTGGGGGACTACTTCAGACCGTTGTTGATCGCGCCGACGAGTTCGCCGTTGCTGGTGTCACCGCTGAACTCCCAGAAGAACGCGCCTCCCAGGCCCTGGCCCTTCGCCCAGGTCATCTTGGACGCGATGGTGGCCGGGGTGTCGTAGCTCCACCAGTTGGTGCCGCAGTGCGCGTACGCGGTACCGGCGACTGTTCCGGTGGCCGGGCAGCTGGTCTTGAGGACCTTGTAGTCCTCGATGCCGGCCTCGTACGTGCCGGGGGCCGCTCCGGTGGCGGTGCCGCCGGGCGCGTCCTGGGTGACGCCGGTCCAGCCGCGGCCGTAGAAGCCGATGCCGAGCAGCAGCTTCGAGGCCGGGACACCCTGCGCCTTCAGTTTGGCGATGGCGTCGGCGGAGTTGAAGCCGGCCTGCGGGATGCCGTTGTAGGAGGTGAGCGGGGAGTGCGGGGCGGTCGGGCCCTTCGCGTCCCAGGCGCCGAAGAAGTCGTACGTCATCACGTTGTACCAGTCCAGGGACTGGGCGGCGCCCGCGTAGTCGGCGGCGTCGATCTTGCCACCGGTGGAGGCGTCGGCGGTGATGGCGGCCGTCACCAGGTTGTTGCTGCCGAACTTCGCGCGCAGCGCCGAGGTGATGCCCTTCAGTGCGGCCGGGCCGCTGGTGTCACAGGTCAGGCCGCAGGCGTTGGGGTACTCCCAGTCGATGTCGATGCCGTCGAAGACATCGGCCCAGCGGGGGTCCTTCACCAGGTTGTAGCAGGACTGGGCGAACGCGGCCGGGTTCTTCGCGGCCTCACCGAAGCCGCCGGACCAGGTCCAGCCGCCGAAGGACCACAGCACCTTGATGTTCGGGTACTTCGCCTTGAGCTTGCGCAGCTGGTTGAAGCTGCCGCGCAACGGCTGGTCCCAGGTGTCGGCGACGCCGTCGACGGACTTGTCGGCGGTGTACGCCATGTCGTAGTCGGCGTAGGAGTCACCGATCGCGCACTTGCCGCCGGTCACGTTGCCGAAGGCGTAGTTGATGTGCGTGATCTTCGCGGCCGAACCCGAGGTGTCCAGGTTCTTGACGTGGTAGTTCCGGCCGTAGACGCCCCAGTCGGTGAAGTAGCCGAGGTTGACCTTGCCGCCGGTGCCGGGGTTGCCGCCGCCACCGGTGGTGTGGACCTTGACCGCGCCGCTGACCGGACCGGTCTGGCCGGCGGTGTCACGGGCCTGCACGGTGTACGAGTAGTCCGTGCCCGCGGTGAGACCGGTGTTGGTGTACGTCGTACCGGTGACGGTGGCGACGACGACGCCGTCGCGCAGCACGTCGTAGTTCTTGATGCCGTTGTCGTCGGTCGCCGCGGTCCAGCTCAGCTTGACCGAGGTGTCGGTGATGGAGCTCGCGGTGGGGGTTCCCGGGGCGGAGGGGGCGTTGTCGCCGGGGACGCTGCCGCCGTCGCAGGAGGCGCCGTTCAGCTTGCAGCCGGTGGGGGCGCCGGAGCCGGTGCCGTTGAAGCCGAAGGAGACGCTGGCGCCCGGTGCGACCGAGCCGTTCCAGCCGGCGTTCTTGGCGGTCCAGTGGGTTCCGGAGCCGGTGACGGTGGCGTCCCAGGCGGAGCCGACCGCGGTGCCCGAGGGGAAGTCCCACTCGATGGTCCAGGAGGAGAGGGCGGTGGTGCCGGTGTTCTTCACCGTCCACTGGCCCTCGAAACCGCTGCCCCAGTCGGACTTCTTGAGGTACGTGGCGGTTGCCGAGGTGGCGGCTTCGGCGGGGGCGGCCAGGCCGACCATCGCGGCGAGCGGAAGAAGCAGCGCGGTGAGGCCCGCGACGGCTCTGGATCTGGTGGCTCTGCCGGTCCCGAATCTGAATCGGGTCCGGTGCAGGGGGGTTTCAGTGCTCAACGGTGCTCCTCGGGTGAGGTCCGGACAAACGGGGGTGGTCCGTGGGCTGCAAACCCTGCGCCGCCCTGAGCATGCCTTGTCATGGCGTGCTCACCGCAGTGTGCTCGGTGAGATTAGGAAGGTCTGGACCAATCGTCAAGAGGTCCAGACCAACGTTCGGAGCTAAACCTCAGACACCCAACTCCCGTGCCAGCACCGCCGCCTGGACCCGGCTGCGCAGCTCCAGCTTGCCCAGCAACCTGCTGACGTGCGTCTTCACCGTCGCCTCGGCCATCGAGAGCCGGACCGCGATCTCGGCATTCGACAGCCCCGCGCCCAGAGCACCGAGCACCTCGCGCTCCCGCCGGGTGAGCGCGTCAAGTACCGCAGGATCGGGCGCGTTCACCGGCCGTACGGGGGTGTTCCCCGCGAACTCCGCGATCAGACGGCGCGTCACGGCCGGGGCGATCAGCCCCTCGCCGCGTGCCACCGTACGTACCGCTTCGAGCAGATCGCGTGCCTCGGTGTTCTTCAGCAGGAACCCCGCCGCCCCCGCCCGCAGCGCCCCGAAGACGTACTCGTCCAGATCGAAGGTCGTCAGCACCAGCACGTCCGCGAGTCCCTCGGCCACCACCTGTGCGGTCGCCGACACCCCGTCGAGCCGCGGCATCGACACGTCCATCAGCACCAGATCGGGCCGCAGCTCGCGGGCCAGCCGCACCGCCTCCTCGCCGTCCCCGGCCTCGCCCACGACCTCGATGTCCCGCGCGCTGCGCAGAATGAGCACCAGCCCCGCACGGACGGCCGACTGGTCCTCGGCGACCACCACCCGGATCGTCATGCCCTCACATTCCCTTCCGCCACGGGCAGTTCGGCGCGTACCCGCCAGATCATCGGTCCGTCGCCGGTGCGCACCGGACCCGCCTCGATCGCTCCTCCGAGCAGCACCACCCGCTCCCGCATACCCACCAGACCGGCCCCCGAGCCGGGCGCGCGCGGCCCGGCACGGTCACCGAACACGCTGCTCACCTCCACGGCGAGCAGCGGCCCGGCCCACCCGAGCCGCACCACCACCGGGCCGGGCGCGGCATGCTTGAGCGCGTTCGTCAGCGACTCCTGGACGATCCGGTACGCGGCCAGCTCGACCGGTGCGGGCAGCGGCCCCCGCTCGTCGCGGACGTCCTCGAAGACACAGGTCAGACCGCTCGCCGCGGCGTTCGTACGGGCCTGCCCGATCAGCGCGTCCAGCGAGGCGAGCGTCGGCGAGGTGCTCGGCTCCGGGTTCGCGCCACCGGTGCGCAACAGCCCGATCAGCCGGCGCATCTCGGCGAGACCGTCGACGCTGTTCTCGCGGATCACACCCAGCGCCTCGCGCGAGGTGTCCGGCTCGTCGATGGAGAGCGCGGCGGTGGAGTGGATGGCGATGGCGGAAAGATGGTTGGCCACCATGTCGTGCAGCTCTCGGGCCATCCGGGCGCGCTCCGCGGTCACCGCCTGCGTCCGGTCCATCTCGGCCAGCAGCGCGGTCTGATCGGCGCGCAGCAGGGCGGCCTCGGCGGCGTCCCGGTGGTTGCGGACGCTGACCCCCGTGATGGCGGGCAGGAAGGAGACCATGCCCGTGACGACGCCGATGAGCAGCGCCTGCGGGTTACGGAACCAGGTCAGGAATCCGATCGTGACCGCGACCGTGATCAGGAACGTGGTCACCGGGATGCGACGGGCGGCGGACGGTGTCCCGTACAGCACGGCCGCGTACATCAGGTCGGTGAACATCAGCACCGTCGCCAGATTCCCGACCGTGAACTGGTCCGCGACCAGCGCGAGCGTGCCGATGACCAGCGCCGCCTGCGGGGCGTTCCTGCGTACCAGTTCGAGACCCGAGACGACGGCGAGCGGCAGCAGGGAGACCCACGGTGCGACGAAGGGCCGGTCGCCCTGCATGTGCAGCCCGAGCACCCACAGGAACAGACCGCCGAAGAGACCGATGGCGGCGATGAGTACGTCGTGGCGGTGCGGCCGGGAGAAGGAGAACACCCTCCCATCCAACACGGCGGCCCGGCCCCGGACCTCCCTACCGGGGGTGAGGCCCGAGTACATCGAAGGATGCAGCCGCGGTTCGTCACTGCCGACGACGATTTCGGGTAGCTCGGCCGGAAGGCTGGAGGCGACGGGAAGGAGAAGCGCCGTGATCCTCACGCTGATCGTGCTCTGCGAAGTCGCCTTCTGGGTGCTGCTGGCCGTGGGGCTCGCGCTGCGGTACCCGGCGAAGAAGCCGCGTCTGGGCGCGGCCGTGCTGCTGTGCGAGCCGCTGCTGGAGGTCGTACTGCTGGTGGTCACGGCCATCGACCTGAAGAACGGGGCCGAGCCCGACTGGAAACACGGGCTCGCCGCGGTCTACATCGGTTTCACGGTGGGGCTCGGCCACTCCACGATCCGCTGGGTGGACGCCCGGGTCGCCCACCGTTTCGCGGGCGGCCCGCCGCCGGTGAAGCCGCCGAGGTACGGGATGGCCCGGGCGGCGCACGAGTGGCGGGTCGCGGCGCGCTGGACGGTCGCGGCGACGGTCGCGCTGGCGCTGCTCCAGGCGGCGGTCTGGTACGTGGGCGGGGACGGCGACGTGACGTCGCTCCAGGCGTGGCAGCAGAGGATGCTGTTCGTGATCGGGATCAACGTGGTCATCGCCGGGAGCTACACGGTGTTCCCGAAACGGGAGCCGGCCGGCCGCTGAGTGGCCGGACGGGCGTGGACCGCACCCGTCCGGCGCCGTCGGCTACCGCTCGCCGCCCGGCGCCTCCGGCTACCGTTCCCCGTCCGGCGCCCCGGCTACCGCTCGCCGCCCGGCACCCACAGCACGTCGCCGACCTCCTTGTTCGCCGTCCTCGCGAGGATGAACAGCAGGTCGGAGAGCCGGTTGAGATACGTCGCCGTCAGCGCGTTCATCACCTCGCCGTGCACCTCCAGCGCCGCCCACGTGGACCGCTCGGCCCGCCGGACCACGGTGCACGCCTGGTGCAGCAGCGCCGCCCCCGGCGTACCGCCCGGCAGGATGAAGCTGCGCAGCTTCTCCAGCTGTTCGAGGAAGTGGTCGCAGTCCGCCTCCAGCTTGTCGACGTAACTCTGCTCGACCCGCAGCGGCGGGTATTTCGGGTTCTCGACGACCGGCGTCGACAGATCCGCGCCCACGTCGAACAGGTCGTTCTGCACGCGGACGAGAACCTTCACGACGTCCTCGGAGAGCTGTCCGAGCGCGATCGCGGTACCGATGACGGCATTGGCCTCATTGGTGTCGGCGTACGCGGAGATCCGCAGATCGGTCTTGGCGGTCCGGCTCATGTCGCCGAGGGCGGTGGTGCCCTGATCGCCGGTGCGGGTGTAGATACGTGTCAGATTGACCATGCCGCCAGCCTAGTGACGCGACGGGGCAACGCCTGCGGGGAGGGGCGCCGGTCGCGCACCGGCCCGGCGGAGACGCTCGCGGTGCGAGAACCCTCAACTGCGCCCGGCGCGCTGCCGAATGACGTGTCCCGGTGTGATGTCCGTCATGTGAGACGTGACGCGCATCTCTTCCCCGCCCCAGGACCCCTCGCGGGTACTAATCTCCGCCGGAGAGCATGTGAACAAGGGGCAGGACCGGCCGTGCGGCGACCAGCCGCGGAGGCGAACAGAAACCGAGGGGTGTACACGTGGCCAGGAAGCTCGCCGTCATCGGAGCCGGACTCATGGGATCCGGCATCGCGCAGGTCTCCGCCCAGGCGGGCTGGGACGTCGTGCTGCGGGATGTCACCGACGAGGCCCTGACCCGTGGACGCGACGGCATCAAGGCCTCGTACGACAAGTTCGTCTCCAAGGGGAAGCTGGCGGCGGCCGACGCCGATGCCGCGCTCGCCCGCATCACCACCACCACCGACCTCGACGCGGTCGCCGACGCGGATGTCGTCGTCGAGGCCGTCTTCGAGAAGCTGGAGGTCAAGCACGAGATCTTCCGGGCCCTCGACAAGATCGTCCGGGACGACGCCGTGCTCGCCTCCAACACCTCCGCCATCCCGATCACGAAGATCGCGGCCGTGACGGAGCGCCCCGAGCGGGTCGTCGGTGTGCACTTCTTCTCGCCGGTTCCCATGATGCAGCTCTGCGAACTCGTACGCGGCTACAAGACCAGCGACGAAACCCTCGCCACCGCACGGGAGTTCGCCGAGTCCGTCGGCAAGACCTGCATCGTCGTGAACCGCGATGTGGCCGGCTTCGTCACCACCCGGCTGATCTCGGCGCTCGTCGTCGAGGCCGCCAAGCTGTACGAGTCCGGCGTCGCCTCGGCCGAGGACATCGACACCGCCTGCAAGCTGGGCTTCGGCCACGCCATGGGGCCCCTGGCCACCGCGGACCTGACCGGCGTCGACATCCTGCTGCACGCGACGAGCAACATCTACACCGAGTCGCAGGACGAGAAGTTCGCCGCACCGGAGCTGATGCGCCGGATGGTGGATGCAGGTGACATCGGCCGCAAGAGCGGGCAGGGCTTCTACACGTACTGATCGTTTTCGGTCCACCGGTTTGCCTGATCTGCCGTCGATCAGGCCCGGAGACCGGGGGGAGCTACCCGGAATCAGCGGATCCGCACGGGTCCGTGCCGGGCCTCGGTCACTCAACGGAGTGAATCCGATATCGGTTCGCTTACAGACGGCAACTTCCCTGTCGCTGCCGCAGTCAGTTGTGGAAGAGACAGAACAGACAGACGAACCTTGCAACGGAGTAATCCCGGGGAGCGCATATGCACATCAGGGGCGACCACGCCGAGCTGGTCGTCGGGGGCCGCCTCGATGTCCGAAGCGCGGCGGACGCCCGTACGGTCCTGCACTCGGCCCTCGACGACGGAGTCGGCGACCTGGTGCTCGACCTGACCGAGCTGGATTCCTGGGACGCCACCGGACTCGGCGTCATCATGGGCGCACACCGCCGGGCCGGCCGGGCCGGACGACGGCTGGTGCTCCGCGGTGTGCCGCCGCAGATGCAGCGCCTGCTGGTGGCGACCCGACTGCACCGCATCCTGGCCATCGAAGGCGGGATCGCCGCGGACTCCCTGCCCCGCGTGTAGGGCCGGTCCGGCCCGGTCGCGCGGCGCGACCGGGGGCGCACATTCCGCACGAGAACGTGCGCTTCGGGCGGCGTGGCCCCCCGACTGTGCGGGTACACCGTGCGACGGTTTAGGGTTCGGCCGTCCGCCGATTGACGGAACCCACCGGGCGGACACCGGACCAGAAGCGACAGCAGGGCGTGCGAGGCCGGGAGGGGCAATCGTGCGCTACGCGTCTGGGGGCTTTGTCGATGGACCCGACACACCGGGGACCGGAAGAGTACGGCCGGGAGAACGACGGCTTCGGCACGCCGGACGGCCGGCGCCGGCCGTCCGGCGACGTGTCCCCGGGCTCTCAGCTCCGTTCGGGCAGCAGGGGAGGCCCCGTCGCGCCGGATTTCGGCCAGCAGACGCCGCAGCAGGCGCGTGTCGTACGGCTCATATCGGGCGACTACCTCCTCACCGTCAATCCGGTCGACGGCAGCGAGGTCGAGCTGTGCCCGCCTGGGGAGCAGCCCGACCCGCCGGCCCGGCGCACCGCGGCCGAGCGCACCGACCGCGAACGCGCCACCGCACCGCCCGTGCCTGCGGGGCCGCCCGCCCCGCAACTGCCCCTCCTGGAGCGCGCGGAAGAACGCGAACGGCTGGCGCGCCTGCTGGCCCGCGGCCACTCGGTGCGGCTCACCGGACCGGCCGGATCCGGCCGTACGGCACTGCTGGACGCTGTCGCCGCCGACTGCGCGGACCTCGCGCCGGACGGGGTCGTACGGCTCTGCGGCCACAAGCGGACCGCCACCGACCTGCTGTACGGGCTCTTCGAGGCCGTGTACGAGGCGCCGCTGCACCGGCCCGACCGCGCAGATCTCCTCGACAGCGTCCGGACCATCGGCGCCGTCGTCGTACTCGACGACCTGGAATTCGGCGGGGCCGCCCTGGAGGAGCTGCTCGACGCCACGCCCGAGTGCGCCTTCCTGTTCGCGACGACTCCGGACGTTGCCGCACCCACCGGCGACTCGCACCTCGAAGAGGTCGTCCTCGCGGGCCTCGGACGCGGCTCCTCGCTCGAACTGCTGGAGAACGTCGTCGAGCGAGCGCTCACCGACGAGGAGGCGAACTGGGCGGGAGACCTCTGGTTCGAGTCGGAGGGGCTGCCGCTGCGCTTCGTCCAGGCGGGCGCCCTGCTGCGCCAGCGCGACATGCTGCGCACCGACCCCGAGGCGTACGACGGCCTCGACCTCCGGTCCACCGAGGCGCCCTTCGGGCACGACGAGGACATCGACGGCGTCCACATACCGCTGCCCAGCCTCGGCGAGGGTGCGGCGCCCGCCGCACTGCTCGCCTCGCGGCTGAGCGGGGCCGCCCGCGACACCCTGCGCTTCGCGGTCGCGCTCGGCGGCGAGGTGCCGCACCAGGCGCATCTGCCGGCGCTCGTGGGGGACACCCACGCCGACGCCGCGCTCGGTGAGCTGGCCGGCTGCGGACTGCTCTCCCCGGCCGGCCCCCGCTACCGGCTGGCCGCCTCAGTCGCCGCCCAGCTGGCGGCCGCCGGATACGACGGGGACAGCACCGACCGGGCCCGGACGGCGGTCCAGCACTACGCCTGGTGGGCCGGTCACCCCTCGGTCACCCCCGCGCGGGTGACCGCCGAGGCGGACGCCATCGTCGCGGCCATGACGCAGCTTGTCCCCGGCGAGGGGGCGGGGCAGACCAGTGCGGCCGTGCTGCTGGCCCGCAGCGCCTCTCCCGCCTTCGCCGCCGGACTGCACTGGGGCGCCTGGGAGAGGGCCCTGCGGCTCGGTCAGGAGGCGGCCAGGATCGCCGGAGAGGTCGCCGAAGAGGCGTATTTCCACCACGAGTTGGGTGTTCTCGCGCTCTGCACCGGCAATCCGGACCGGGCCAGGGCGGAGCTGGAGACCTCGATCAGCATGCGCGGGGCGCTCGCCGACAAGTCCGGTGCGGTGGCCGGGCGGCGCGCGCTCGCCCTGGTCGCGGACCGTTCCGGCGGCTCGCTGCCGGACGTTCTCGCGCCGGTGGGCGATGAGGGGCCGGTCCCGTGGCCGGACGAGCCGGTGCGGCCGCCCGTCGGTCCGACGACAGGCGTGACGCAGACGCTGTCGCGGCCGTACGAGGAGGCCACCGCGGTGATGGCCCGGCAGGGCGCCCCCTCGGCCGCCGGAGGTGCGCGGGGAGGCCGCCCGGCGGTGCTGGGCAAGGCCCGTCGCAATTCCGTCGCGGTGGGCGCGGGCGTGCTCCTGGCCGGTGTGCTCGGCACGGTGGTGGTGCTGGGGCTGACCTCCGGCGGCGATGCGCAGGGGAATCCGGGGGTCACGAGCGAGGATTCGGTGAGCCAGGACGACAGCGGCAACGAGGCCCCGGCGGACGGGCCATCGGACGGTTCGGCCCCCGCGGGCCCGGCGTCCAGCGGCGCCGCGGTGGCGCCGGGCTCCTCGGGCAGCGAGGTCACGCCGAGCGGGAGCGGTACGCCGTCCGGTGGCTCGGCGGAGCCGGGCGACACCCCGTCGTCGGCCGCGCCGTCCAGCGGCCGGCCGTCGTCGCAGGGGCCGACCGGGCCGAGCAGGTCGCCCAGCCCGACGAAGCCCACGCCGACGAAGCCGAGCAGCCCGCCCCCGAGCCCCTCGGACACCAACTCCCCGAGCCCGACGGACACGGCGACCGAGCCCGAGCCGACCGAGCCCGCCACGTCCGACTCGGCGAGCGGGCCCTCGCTGACGTCGTCGTCACCGGCGGCGGCAGCGAGTGGGGACAGTGGCCCCCTCGTGGTCTGAACCGCCCCGTGGACGCCGAACGCCGGACGTGACGTACACGTCCGGCGTTCGAAGAAGTTCGGGGACGAGGCTCGGAGGAGAAGCTCGGAGAAGAATTTCGCGACGAAGTTCGGAGGGCAGGTTCGAGGGCCTTGTGAGAGCGATCGGAGGAGGTCTCAGAACAGCCGCAGCTTGTCGTCCTCGATGCCGCGCAGCGCGTCGTAGTCGAGGACCACGCAGCCGATCCCGCGGTCCGTCGCCAGCACCCGCGCCTGCGGCTTGATCTCCTGCGCCGCGAAGATGCCCTTCACGGGGGCGAGATGGGGATCGCGGTTGAGCAGTTCCAGGTATCGGGTCAGCTGCTCCACACCGTCGATGTCGCCGCGCCGCTTCAGCTCCACGGCCACGGTCTGCCCGTCGGCGTCGCGGCAGAGGATGTCGACCGGTCCGATCGCGGTGAAGTACTCACGCCGGATCAGGGTGTAGCCCTCGCCGAGTGTCTCGATCCGGTCAGCGAGCAGTTCCTGCAGATGCGCTTCGACGCCGTCCTTGATGAGACCCGGGTCGACACCCAGCTCATGGGACGAGTCATGGAGGATTTCCTCCATCGTGATGATCAGTTTCTCGCCCGCTTTGTTCACCACGGTCCAGATGCCCGCGGTGTCGTCCGTGCCCTCCTTGAGGGTGCAGGGCGGTGACATCCAGTTCAGAGGTTTGTACGCCCTGTCGTCGGCGTGGATCGACACGCTCCCGTCCGCCTTCACCAGGATCAGACGGGGAGCGGAGGGCAGGTGGGCCGTGAGCCGGCCGGCGTAGTCCACGGAGCAGCGGGCGATGACGAGACGCATGGTCGGCAACGCTACTCGACGACGGGTGCTCCACGCGATTCTCCCCCTTCCGCCGCCGATCACCGGACCGATGACTTTCGGTCTTGCCCCTCTTTGCTCCCCTTCGTTATTGGCCGGTTGTGTTCCCAATCTCCTGGTGCGGCCAGGACTGCACCCTTACCGTGTAAGCAGGAGGTCGCCGTGTGTGCACGCTGCGTCGCCGTCCTCCTTCCCTGCCCGTAAGGCCCCGACCCGTCGTCGGGGTCGCGAGAGGAGAACCCATGTCGCTCGACGTCTCACCGGCGCTGTTGGAACAGGCCGAGCGAGGCGAGGTCGACGAAGCCGACTTCGTCGACTGCGTCCGGACCTCCCTGCCCTACGCATGGGAGATGATCAGCTCCCTGGTGGCTCAGCTGAAGGTCGACGGCGGAGAATTCGCCGACAACCAGACGCCCCCGCCGGACGAGCAGGCACGTGGTCAGCTGCTGCGCGCGCTTGCGAGTGATGCGATACGCGGCGCTCTGCAGCGGCACTTCGGGGTGCGTCTGGCATTCCAGAACTGCCACCGCGTCGCGGTGTTCCCGCTGGATGCCTCGGTCGACGAGCGGCTGGCCCGATTCACCTCGGTGAGGGGCCAGTTGCTCAATCAGTCGCCCGAACTACGGGACTGCTAAACGCTTCTGCTGCCGCTCCGGGCCGCGGGAGGTGCAACTGGCTCCGGGGCGGCAGCACCCTCGGCTCCGACGATGTGTCATGTGAGCAGCGGCAGTACGTCGGTGCCCAGCCGCGTTACGTTCTCCTCCGTGGCCGCCAGATCTCCCGAACCCTCCACCAGGAGCGCGAAGCGGGTGATGCCTGTCCGCTCGGCGGTGGCGGCGAGCCGGTCGGCGGCGAGCCGGGGCGGGCCCACCGGATGAAGGCCGCACAGCAGCTCCGTATAGGCGACCGGGTCGCGCATCACCCGGCGCCGGCCGTCGACCGTCACATGGGCGTCCAGGCCCTGCCGCAGCCAGCCGGGCATCGTCTTCACGAGCGTCTCCACGGCGTCCTCGGCGCGGTCGGCGATCTGGGCCACCCCTGCGGACACATGTCCGGCTTCCCGGACGCTCTCGGGCGAGCGTCCCGCGGCGAGCGCGGCGGAGCGCCACAGAGCGACCATCTCGGCCTTCTCCTCGTCCCCGCAGTGCATCCCGAGCAGCATCGGCAGACCGTTCTGTGCGGCGAGCCGGACCGTCTTCGGCGAGGTGCACGCGACGACCACCTCGGGGCCGCCCGGGCTCTCGCCGCCGTCCTGGCCGAGCAGTTCGTCGGCCCGGGGGACCACCGCCACCTCGCGGAAGTCGTAGCGCCCCCCGTTGCCCGCGACCCGGGGCGCGGTCAGCCAGTCCAGCAGCAGCTCCAAGGACTCCGGGAAGCCCTTCTCGTACGCCTCCAGGCCCCCGCCGAACACCTCCAGATCCACCCAGGGGCCGCCCCGGCCGACGCCGAGCGTGAATCTGCTGCCGCTGGTGAGGTGGAGCAGCGCGGCCTGTTCGCCGAGCGCGACCGGATGCTGGGTCGACAGCACGCTCACCGCCGTACCCACCCGGATTCTCCGGGTGCGGCCGAGCAGCAGCGCGGCCAGCGTGACGGCGGACGGGCAGACCCCGTACGGCACGAAATGATGTTCCGCCAGCCAGACCGAGTCGAGACCGGATTCCTCCGCGACCTCGGTGGACCGGATCGCGCGGTGCAGCGCTTCAGCCGGCCCCTGTCCCGGAAACTGGGCTGCCAGTACGAACGTTCCCACACGCATCGCCAATTGCCTCCTTGCGGCCGACGCGGGCTCCCCTACCCGCAACAACGTCCGACACGTGCCAAAGGCACGGTCCACCAGCAAGCTGTTGCGATTTTCCGGTAACTCACCCTGTGCGGGGCGCCGCCCCACGCGCTGCGGGACACGGGACTCGGCCGAATGGCCCTACGCTGGACGGAACTGCCCAGCCTGCCCCGTGAGGTGTCACGTGTCCCCGCGCCGCAACCGCCCCCGAGGCGGCGAGAGTCCCCACGACAGCACCGCGGATCCGGGGGCCCGGTACGGCGGTGGGGGGCGCACCGAGGAGTGGCGGGGCGAGGAGTGGACGGTACGCCCGGTCAGCGGCGCGAGTGCGGCCGGCAAGCGCTACCGCTGCCCCGGCTGCGACCAGGAGATCTCGTCCGGCGTTCCGCACCTGGTGGCCTGGTCCGAGTACGGCGGGATCGATGACCGCAGGCACTGGCACAAGGCCTGCTGGAACGCGAAGGACCGCCGCACCACACAGGTGCAGCGGTCCAGGAACGCGCCTCGCTACTGAGCCCGGCCACCGGCCGGGCCGGGAAGCGGTCAGACGTCGCGGTTCTCCAGCGTGATGTACGCGCCGAGCATGGCCACGGCGGTCACCCCGAGCATGATCCACAGCGGGTCCCAGCCGGACGGTCCCGATCCGGTGACCGAGGTGTCGTAGAAGGCACTGAGCTGGCTGGGGATCGAGTACTCGAAGAGCGCCTGCTGCAGGCCGGCCAGCGCCTTCGTGAACATGAACAGGGCCAGCACGAGCGGCAGCAGCACCACCCCGATCATGACCGTGATCGCACCCGCGGAATGCCGGATGAGCGCGCCGATCGCCAGCGCGAGCAGCCCCAGCGTCGCCATGTAGAGGCCGACGCCGACCGTGGCGCGCAGCCACTCGCCGCCGGTGGGCGCACTGCCGTCCAGCATGGCCGAATGCAGCGCGGCGACCGCCGTGGTCACCACGGTCGTGATCGTGAAGGTGAGCAGGAAGAAGACGATCGCCTTGGCGGTGAGTACCCGGGCACGGCTGGGGCAGGCCGTGAGCGTCGTACGGATCAGGCCCGTGCCGTACTCGGAGGCGATGGTCATCACGCCGAGCGTGATCACACAGATCGAGCCCAGGAGTACGCCGAAGAAGCCGAAGCTCAGCTTCGGGACGCTTTCTGTGTGCGCGTCGGTCACGCTGAGCAGGACCGCTGTCATCACGCCGAGACCGAGGACCAGCACGATCATGATGCCGAGCGTCCACACCGTGGACCGCACCGAACGGATCTTGGTCCACTCGGAGGCGAGCGCATCACCGAGGGTGGCGGCGCGCTGCGGGATCGGTGAGGCGTAGAGCCCGGCCGAGGCATCCTGCCAGTTCTGCTGCGGGGCATCGGCGGGGGCGGGGGCCTGCTGGTACGGCGCCTGCGGGGGCGGCGGTGTCGTCATCGGGCGTCCTCGCTGCTCTCGCTCTTGGTCAGGTCTGCGGGGTCTGCGGCGGGCGCTGCCGGGGCGGGTGCGACCGGAGCGACCGGGGCCGCCGTGTACGGGTTCTGTCCGGGCGGCGGCGGGGCGTACCAGCCCTGCTGCGGCAACTGTGGCACCGGCTGCGGCTCGTAGCCGGGCGGCCCGCCGTACCCGCCGGGAACCGGCTGCTGCAGTCCCACCTTCTGGTCCGCCGTCGAGCGGTAGTCCACGGCGCCCTGCGTCATCCGCATGTACGCCTCCTCCAGCGAGGCCTGGTGCGCTGAGAGCTCCCACAGCCGTACGTCCGACTCGTGGGCCAGATCGCTGATCCGAGGCAACTGCAGACCGGTGACCCGCAGGCCCCCGTCCGGCTCCGGCATGACCTGGCCGCCCGCCTCGGTGAGCGCGGCGGTCAGCTTCTCCCGCTGCTCCCGCACACCGTCCGCGACGCGCACCCGGGCGAAGTCGGCCGAGTTGGCGGAGATGAACTCCTTGACGCTCATGTCGGCGAGCAGCTGCCCGCGGCCGATCACGATCAGATGGTCGGCGGTGAGTGCCATCTCGCTCATCAGATGGCTGGAGACGAAGACCGTACGGCCCTCCGACGCCAGCGTCTTCATCAGATTGCGGACCCAGAGGATGCCCTCGGGGTCGAGGCCGTTGACCGGCTCGTCGAAGAGCAGCACCTTCGGGTCGCCGAGCAGCGCGGCGGCGATGCCGAGCCGCTGGCCCATGCCGAGCGAGAAGCCCTTGGACCGCTTGCGCGCGACGTCGTGCAGACCGACGACGCCGAGCACCTCGTCGACCCGGGCAGCCGGGATACCGGCGAGCTGGGCGAGCGAGAGGAGGTGGTTACGGGCGCTGCGGCCGCCGTGCACCGCCTTCGCGTCCAGCAGCGCACCCACCTGACGCGGGGCGTTCGGCAGGCTGCGGAAGGGGTGGCCGCCGATCGTGACATGACCGGACGTCGGACGGTCCAGGCCCAGCATCATGCGCATCGTGGTGGACTTGCCCGACCCGTTGGGACCGAGGAATCCGGTCACGGCGCCCGGCCGCACCTGGAAGGAAAGATTGTGCACGGCCGTCTTCGCACCGTAGCGCTTGGTCAGGCCGACTGCCTCGATCATGCTCCAGCCCCATCGACTTCTGTCTGTCGTCGGGGCCCGGGCCGTCCGGCCACACACCCCCGTAAGAGTTAGGAGGATATCCAGGCCTTGACGGTTCCGGCCAAGCCGTTGTGCGAGCGCATCCCCGCGTCGGAGCGGACGGGGCGCTTCCGGGGGCGGGACGCGCGCTCCCGGAGCGCTCCGGTCACACGCCCCGCCCTTCGCTCACGCGTCGCGCTTCTTCAGTACGAGATAGCCGCCGGCCAGCGCGGCCACCACCCAGGCGAGCAGAATGCCCAGCCCGCCCCACGGACCGTACGGAGCGGGATTGCTGTTCATGGCGTCCGGAACCACCTGCATGATCTTGGACCCGGCCTGGTCGGGGAAGTAACGGGCGACCTTCTTCGCGCCCGGGACCGCCGACAGGATCTGCGAGACCAGGAAGAAGAACGGCATCAGGATGCCGAGCGACAGCATGGAGCTGCGCAGCATCGTCGCCACACCCATGGAGAAGATCCCGATGAGGCCCATGTAGATGCCACCGCCGACGACCGCGCGCAGGACGTTCTCGGCGCCGATGTCCGTGCGGTGATCGCCGAGGAGAGCCTGCCCGAGGAAGAACGAGACGAAGCTGGTGACGATGCCCACCACCAGGGCCAGCACACCGGCCACCGCGATCTTGCTGAAGAGGAACGAACCACGCTGCGGTACGGCCGCCAGCGAGGTGCGGATCATGCCCGAGCTGTACTCCGTACCGACCACGAGCACACCGAAGACGACCATGGCCAGCTGGCCGAGGACCATGCCGGAGAAGCTGATGAGCGTCGGGTCGAAGGTGGCCCGCTCGGCCACGGGCAGGTCGCTGAACTGGGCGTTCATCAAGGCACAGAGCGCCGCGCTCATCGCGACGGTGACGACGAACGCGGAGATCAGGGTCCAGACGGTCGACGAGACCGTACGGATCTTGGTCCACTCGGAGGTCAGGACCGCGGGTACCGATGCCATCGTCGTCACGCCTCCTTCCCGGTGCCGGAGGGTGTCTGCCGGCTGTACGGATCGTCCCAGTGCGGGCCCACGGGAGGCGGCGCCTCGGCGAGCTCGGAGTGCGCGTGGTACTCCACCGAATCCGCCGTCATCTGCATGAACGCTTCCTCCAGGGAGGCCCGCTGGGAACTCAGCTCGTGCAGCACGAGCTGATGCCGGGCGGCGAGCTCACCCAGCGCCTCTGTGGTGGCGCCGTCGATCTCCAGCGTGCCGTTCCCCGTCTCGACCACGACGAGCCCCTCCTGGTGCAGCACATCGCGCAGCCGCTCCTGCTGCGGGGAGCGCAGCCGTACGTAACTACGGGAGTTCTGATGGATGAAGTCGGCCATCGAGGTGTCGGCGAGCAGCTTGCCTTGACCGATCACGATCAAGTGGTCCGCCGTGAGCGCCATTTCGCTCATCAGATGCGAGGAGACGAAGATCGTCCGGCCTTCCGCGGCGAGTGCCTTCATCAGATTGCGGATCCAGTGAATGCCCTCGGGGTCCAGACCATTGACCGGCTCGTCGAAGAGCAGCACCTGCGGGTCGCCGAGCAGTGCGGCCGCGATGCCGAGCCGCTGGCCCATGCCCAGCGAGAAACCCTTCGACTTCTTCTTCGCCACCGCGGTCAGGCCGACGGTGTCCAGGACCTCCGCGACCCGGCTCCGCGGGATGCGATTGCTCTGGGCGAGGCAGAGCAGGTTGTTGTACGCGCTGCGTCCGCCGTGCATCGACTTGGCGTCCAGCAGCGCACCGATGTATTTGAGGGGTTCCTCCAGGTCGCGGTAGTGCTTGCCGTCGATGCGCACCGAACCGCTGGTCGGGTTGTCGAGGTCGAGCATCATCCGCATCGTCGTGGACTTGCCCGCCCCGTTGGGCCCCAGAAAGCCCGTCACCATTCCGGGTCTGACGCGGCACGAGAGCCCGTCGACGGCAACCTTGTTGCCAAAGCGCTTGGTGAGGCCATCAAGCTCGATCATGCGTTCACGCTAGAACGGCCGCGCGCCCGGCGCCACCACAAAGGCGGAACCGGGCGCGCGAGGGTCGCACGGACCGTACGACTGCGGTACTCCGGGGTCAGCGGGTCTGCTGAGCCGGAACGCCGCGGGTGACCGGCTCGTCGTCGGCGGGGGTGCCGGCGGCGGCCACCGCGGCACCGGTCAGCGTCGCCAGCATCTCGCGGACGTTGGTCAGCTGGGCGTTGATCGAGTCGCGGCGGTTGGTGAGCGCCGCGAGCTCGCGCTCCGACTCGCTGCGGATCCGGTCGGCCTTCGCGTTCGCGTCGGCGACGATGTCCTCGGACTGGCGCTGTGCCGTCTCCACCGTCTGACGGGCCCGGCGCTCGGCGTCCGTACGGAGCTTCTCGGCCTCCAGGCGGAGCTGCTCGGCGCGGTGCTCGATCTCGGCGAGGCGCTTCTCGGCCTTGGCCTGACGGGACGCGAGGTCGCGCTCCGACTGGTCGCGGCGCTTGGCCAGGTTGGTCTCGAAGTCCGCAGCGGCCTGGGCGGCCTTGGCGCGGGTCTCCTCGAAGAGGGCGTCCGCCTCCTCACGCTTCTGCGCGGCGTCCTTCTGGGCGTCGGCACGCAGCGTGCCGGCCTCGCCCTTGGCCTTCTCGACGATCCGGACGCCCTCGTCCTCGGCCTTCGCCTTGCGGTCGGCGGCGAACGACTCGGCGTCGTTGCGCACCTGCTGGGCGGCCGACTCGGCGAGCTCACGGTGCTGCTCGGCGGCGCGACGGGCCTCCTCACGCAGGTCCTTCGCCTCCTCCTCGGCCAGGCGGAGAATCTTCTCCACACGGGCGCCGAGACCGGCGTACGACGGCTCCGCGTCGTTCACCTGGGCCTGGGCGTTCTGCGTTTCGAGGTGGAGCTCCTCGATGCGCTTTTCCAGAGACGTGATGCGGCCGAGAGCGCTGTCACGGTCGGCGACGAGCTTGGTAATGCGGTCATCCACCTGACCGCGGTCGTATCCACGTCGCACGAGCTCGAAGCCGAAGGGGGAGGAAGGGTCGCTCATGGGGTTCCTGTCGAATGAGACCGGTGAGGTGTTAGGGGGAATCCTAGGGGTGCGGACGGCGTGTCATCGAGCGGATGCCCTTTTGATCTGGAGAATGACACCCCTTTCGAGTGGCTGACCCACCGTAACTCTTGCCACTCGGAGAGTTGAACGCTCCTGCCGAAGCACGGGAGATGACGGGGCGACTACCCATCGGACGACTTGCCACTCGAACGCGTACCCGCCGAGGCCCCGGCCTTGACGCCGCCGGTGGAAGTGCCGCCCTTGCCGCCGGCGGCCGGTGTCTCGAACGACTCCAGCGCTTCCAATACGTCCTGGACACGGGAGATCTCGGTGTTGATGTCCGCGCGCCGGCGCACCAGCAGATCGAGTTCGCGCTTGCCCTCGTCCACCGTGCGCTTCGCCTCGGTCTCGGCGTCGGCCCGCAGCTTCTCGGCCTCGCGGATCAGCGTGGCCTTCTTCTGCTCGGCCTCCTTCAGCAGCGACTCGGCCCGCTTCACCGCCGCGATCCGGACCTTGCTCGCCTCCGAATTCGCGTCTGCCAGCAGCTCCTTGGCCTTGGCCGCCGCCTCGTCGCGCTGTTCGGTCGCCGCCTTCATCAGGTTGTCGACGCGCTCGCCCGCCGTCCTCATCTGCTCGGACGTCTCCCGCCGGGCCCGGTCGTGCAGCTCCTCGATCTCGCTCTCGAGCCGGGCCCTGAGCTCCTCGGCCCGCTCCCGGATGGCCGTGGCGTCCCGGCGCGCGCCGACCAGCAGCTCGTCCGCGTCCGTACGGGCGCGCTCCACCAGGGAGTTGCCCTCGACGGTCGCCTCCGAGGTGATCCGCACGGCCTCCTTGCGGGCCACGCCGACCATCGTGTCGGCCTGCTCCTCGGCCTCGGTGGCGGCGCGCAGCGCCTCCTCCTGCGCCTTGTTCATCAGCTGGTCCGCCTGCTCGGCGGCATCGGCACGGCGCTTCGCCGCGGCTTCCCGCGCCTCGTCCAGCAGCAGGTCCGCCTCCTCGCGGGCCTGAGTGCGCATCAGCTCGGCCGCCGCCTCCGCCTCGGTGCGCACCCGCTCCGACTCTTCGCGGGTACGGGCCGCGTGCTCCTGTGCCGAACCGACGGTGGCCGCCGCCTCGGCACGCAGCCGCTCCGCCTCGTCCGCGGCCTCGTCCGTCGTCCGGGCCGCCTGCTGCGTCGCCTCGTCGACCAGCCCGTTCGCCCGCTGTGTCGCCTCCTCGACGAGCCGGGTGGCCTGCTGCGTCGACTCCGTACGGACCCGCTCGGCCTCGCTCGTCGCCTCGCCGATCAGCCGGTCGGCCTGGGCCGCGGCGTCGGAACGCATGCGGTTGGCGTCCTCGCGGGCCTCGGCCCGGCTGCGCGTCGCGTCCTGCTCGGCCGAGGCCAGCGAGTCGGAGGCCTCGGTACGCATCCGCTGGCTGTACTCCGCGGTGTCCGCCCGCAGCCGCTCCGACTCCGCGATCGCGTCCGAGACGGTCCGCTCGGCCATCGCCTTCGCGGCCTCGGACTCCTCCCGCGCCTCCCGGCGGATCCGGGTCGCGTCCTCGCCCGCCCGCTCGCGCTCGGCGTGCGCGTCGGCGCGGAGCCGGTCCGCCTCCTCCTGCGCCTCGGACTTCGTCCGCTCCGCGACATGCTCGGCGGTGGAACGCAGCCCGGCGATCTCCGCCTCGGCCTGCTCCTGCAGCCCGCTGACCGAATCCCGTACCTGCTGGGCGGTCTGCTCGGCCGTGGAGACCAGCTCCGTCGCCCGGCTGTCCGCCTCCTCGACCAGGCGGTGCGCCTCGGCCTGCGCCTCCGCGACCCGCTTGCGGGCGGAGGCGAGCAGCTCCTCGCTCTGCTCGCGGGCCCGCTCGCGCTCCTGGTTCGCCTCGGTACGCGCGGCGTCGAGGGTCTCCTCGGCCTCCCGGCGGCGCCGGTTCGCCTCCTCCTGCGCGGCGGCCAGCGCCTCGGCGGCCTCCGTGCCCACCCGCTCCGCGGCGGCAGCGGCCTCGCCGCGCAGCCGGTCGGCGCTCTCCTGCGCCTCGGACTTGAGCCGCTCCGCCTCGGCGGCCGCCTCACCGCGCAGCCGTACGGCGGTGGACTCGCCCTCCGCACGCGACTGCGACGCATCCGCCGCGGCCTCGTCGCGCAGCCGTTCCGCCTCGGTCTCCGCCTGCTCCCGCAGCGCCCGCAACCGCTCGGCGGCCTCCGCGCGCAGCCGCTCGGACTCCTCGTTCGTCTCGCGCCGGATGCGCTCCGCCTCGGCGCGCGCGTCCGTGAGCTCCTGCTCGGCGGTGGTGACCTTGGTCTCGGCCTCGGTGTGCAGCCGGGTCAGCTCCTCGGCTGCCTCCGCCTGCCGGGCCGCGACCGCACGCTCGGTGTCCTCGCGCAGCCCCGCCGCCGCCTCCTCGGCCGCGACGGTGGTGGACCGGGCCTGCTCCTCGGACTCCGTACGCAGCTGCTCGGCCTCGGCACGGGCCCGCTCCAGGGCCTCCTCGGCCTGCTTGCGCAGCGCGCCGGCCCGCTCGGCCGCGTCGCTACGGACCCGCTCGCTCTCCGCGCCCGCGGTGCCGCGCAGCTCCTCGGCGTCCGCCTTCGCCTTGGCGAGCAGCTCCTCGGCGGTCTTCGCGCCCTCCTCGATCTGCTGGACGGCCTCGCGCCGGGCCTCGCCGCGGATCCGCTCGCCCTCGGCGACCGCCTCGGAGCGCAGCTGCTCGGCCTCGCCGCGCAGCCTGCGCGCCTCCTCCTGCAGCTCGACCGTCTTGGCCCGGTACTCCTTGGTGTCGTCCTTGGCCGCGCCCTTGAGCTGATCGGCCTGTTCGGCGGCCTCGCCGCGCAGCCGGTCCGCCTCGGCCTCCGCCTCGCGGCGGATCCGGTCGGCTTCCTCGCTCGCCGCCCTGGTGGTGGACTTCGCGTCCTCGGACGCCTTGGTCAGCACCTCCTCGGCGGCCCTGGCGGCCTTGGCGAGCTGGGCGGCGGCGTCCTCGGCGGCCGCCGTGCGGGCCTGCTCGGACGCCTCGGACTTCAGCCGGTCCGCCTCGGCACGGGCATCGGCGAGGGCCTGCTCGGCCTCCGCCTTGAGGGTCTCGGCGCCCTTGGTGGCCTCGCCGACCAGCCGGGCGATCTCCGACCTGGCCGTACGGGTGCGCTGCTCGTTCTGCGACTCGGCGGCGGCCAGCCGCTTGACGGCGGCCTCCTTCGCCTCCGCGGTGACCTTCTCGGCCTCCAGCCGGGCCTCGCGCAGCTGGGTCTCGGCCTCCTGCATGCGCTGCTCGGCGGCCCGGTTCAGCTCGGTGGTCCGCTGCCGGGTCTGCTGGGTCTCCGCCGTCGTCGACGTCCGCAGCTGCTCGGCGTGGCTGGTGGCCTCCTGCGCCTGGCTGGAGGCGGCGTTCAGCAGCCGCTCGGCGTCCTTGCGGGCACGCAGCAGGATCGCCTCGGCCTCGGCACGGGCCGACTCCGCTTCGGAACCGAGCCGCTGCCGGGTCTCCTCCGCCAGCCGCCCCGCCTCGGCGCGTGCCGCCGTCAGGGACTGCTCGGCCTCGGTACGGGACTCCTCCAGCAGCCGGCGGGCCTGGGACTCCGTCCTGGCGCGGAGCTGCTCGGCCCAGGCGACGTTCTCGTTGACGTGGGACTCGACGGTCTGGCGGCGCTCGGCCAGCTCCTGGTCGAGCTGCTGGCGCCGCTGCACGGCCTCGTTGTGCAGCTCGGCCTGGAGCCGCGCCTGGTGCTCGGCGTGCTCCTGCAGGATGCGCTGCGTCTGCGCACGGGCGTCACGGAGCTCCCGCTCGGCGTCCGTCCGCAGCTGCTCGGCCTGGATCTGGGCATTACGGAGCAACTGCTCGGCCTGGTAGCCGATGTCCGCGCTGTCGTAGGCGGGACGGGTCGCGAGATTGCGCCGAGCCTCGTGCAGCTTGGCGCGCAAGACCTCGACCTGGTAACCGAGGTCCTCGGCGTGCTGGACGGCCTTCTCCCGGTCGGTCTTCAGCCGGTCCATCTCGGCTTCGAACCGCGAGAGATGGTCGTCGTCAGCTCGGTGGCTCTCCTGGCGTTCGTAGCCCCGCACTGCGCGGTCCCATCCTTCCCCGAGCTCTCAACTTCGTTCGAGCAGGGGAGACCCCAACCCTGGTCGCAACTCTCCAACGAGTACCGTTCACCGGTGAACGGTCCCCCGGGGAATGGTGACAGATCAACGGCTGAGGACGCGGCGCGGCCCCGACCCGGCCCCGGCCCGGAACTGCCCACTCTACCGGGCCGGGTATCCGGAGGTCAGTGCTCCGCTGCGGACGTGACCAGTTCGGTCAGAACGCCGTGGCAGTCCTTCGGGTGGAGGAAGGTGATCCGGGACCCCATGGACCCGGTCCGGGGCTCCTCGTACAGCACCCTGACCCCCTTCTCCCGGATGTCCGCGGCGTCGGCGTCGACGTCCGCGGTGCCGAAGGCGATGTGGTGGACGCCCTCACCGTTCTTCGCGAGCCACTTGCCCACGGCCGAGTCCTCCCGGGTCGGCTCCAGGAGCTGAAGGTAGGAAGCGCCGCCGTCGGACGTATCGTTGATCTTGAGCATGGCTTCCCGTACGCCCTGCTCCTCGTTGATCTCGGAGTGGAACACCTCGAACCCGTAGGTCGAGCGGTAGAACTCGACGGTCCTGTCCAGGTCGAAGCAGGCGATCCCGATGTGGTCGATTCGCGTCAGCATGCCACCAGTGCAGCGCTCCACCGATGGTTACGCAACGTGCGCGCGATCACACCGGCTGCGGGATGACGGACGAGGTACCGCTCAGTACATTCGTGTAAACCCTCGTTCACTCCTCATCCCAAGGGGCCGTGTCTCATGTCAGGAACGACCGGTACCACCTCAGTGATCGTCGCGGGCGCGCGTACGCCCATGGGCCGGCTCCTTGGCTCACTGAAGAGCTTCTCCGGGGCCGATCTCGGCGGCTTCGCCATCAAGGCCGCGCTGGACCGGGCCGGCATCGGCGGCGACCAGGTCGAGTACGTGATCATGGGCCAGGTGCTGCAGGCCGGTGCGGGCCAGATCCCGGCCCGCCAGGCCGCGGTCAAGGCGGGCATCCCGATGAACGTCCCCGCGCTCACCGTCAACAAGGTGTGTCTGTCCGGGCTGGACGCGATCGCGCTCGCCGATCAGCTGATCCGTGCGGGTGAGTTCGACGTCGTCGTCGCCGGGGGCCAGGAGTCCATGACGAACGCCCCGCATCTGCTCCCGAAGTCCCGGGAGGGCTACAAGTACGGCGCGATCGAGATGCTCGACTCGATGGCGTACGACGGTCTGACCGACGCCTACGAGAACATCCCGATGGGTGAATCCACCGAGAAGCACAACACCCGGCTCGGGCTGAACCGCGCCGACCAGGACGAGATCGGCGCCCTCTCGCACCAGCGCGCCGCCGCCGCCCAGAAGAACGGCATCTTCGAGGCCGAGATCACCCCGGTCGAGATCCCGCAGCGCAAGGGCGACCCGGTCCTCTTCTCCAAGGACGAGGGCATCCGCCCGGAGACGACCACGGAGTCCCTCGGCAAGCTGCGCCCGGCCTTCACCAAGGACGGCACGATCACCGCGGGCACCTCCTCGCAGATCTCCGACGGCGCCGCCGCGGTCGTCGTCATGAGCAGGGCCAAGGCCGAGGAGTTGGGCCTGGACTGGATCGCCGAGATCGGCGCCCACGGCAACGTGGCGGGCCCGGACAACTCCCTCCAGTCCCAGCCGTCCAACGCCATCAAGCACGCCCTGAAGAAGGAAGGCCTGGAGGCCGCGGACCTCGACCTCATCGAGATCAACGAGGCGTTCGCGGCGGTCGCCGTCCAGTCGATGAAGGACCTCGGCGTCAGCCCCGACAAGGTGAACGTCAACGGCGGCGCCATCGCGCTGGGTCACCCGATCGGTATGTCCGGCGCCCGCGTGGTGCTGCACCTCGCGCTGGAGCTGAAGCGGCGCGGCGGCGGCACCGGGGCGGCGGCGCTGTGCGGCGGCGGCGGTCAGGGCGACGCGCTGATCATCCGCGTTCCCAAGTAGGACCCGGGGTTTCCCGGCAGGAACGGCCCGGCCGAGCCGTACGTAGTACGTAATGCACGGCGTACGAAATGCACGGCATACACGGCGTACGTAATGCACGGCGTAGTACGCGGAGAGCACGCAGCGAGTGAACGGAGCGGTGATGGTGGACGTCCCCACCCTGGTCGAGCAGGCCCGTGCGGGCCGGCCGAGGGCCGTGGCCCGGCTCATCTCCCTGGTGGAGGGGGCGTCGCCGCAGCTGCGCGAGGTGATGGCGGCCCTGGCGCCGCTGACGGGCAACGCGTACGTCGTCGGTCTGACCGGTTCGCCCGGTGTCGGCAAGTCGACGTCCACGTCGGCGCTGGTCTCGGCGTACCGGCGGGCGGGCAAACGGGTCGGCGTCCTGGCCGTCGACCCGTCCTCGCCGTTCTCCGGGGGCGCGCTCCTCGGCGACCGGGTCCGGATGTCGGAGCACGCCTCCGACCCGGGCGTCTACATCCGTTCCATGGCCACCCGCGGACATCTGGGCGGCCTCGCCTGGTCGGCCCCGCAGGCGATCCGGGTGCTGGACGCGGCGGGCTGCGAAGTGATCCTGGTGGAGACGGTCGGCGTCGGCCAGTCGGAGGTGGAGATCGCCTCCCAGGCCGACACCTCCGTGGTCCTGCTGGCGCCCGGCATGGGGGACGGCATCCAGGCGGCGAAGGCCGGAATCCTGGAGATCGGCGATGTGTACGTCGTCAACAAGGCCGACCGCGACGGCGCGGACGCCACCGCGCGCGAGCTCAACCACATGCTGGGCCTCGGCGAGTCCCGCGGTCCGGGCGACTGGCGCCCGCCGATCGTGAAGACGGTCGCCGCCCGGGGCGAGGGCATCGACGAGGTCGTCGAGGCGCTGGAGAAGCACCGGGCGTGGATGGAGGAGCACGGCGTGCTCGCCGAGCGGCGCACGGCCCGTGCGGCCCGCGAGGTCGAGACGATCGCCGTCACGAGGCTGCGCGAGCGCATCGGAGATCTGCACGGCGACCGCCACATCGACGCGCTCGCCGAACGCATCGTGGCGGGGAGCCTCGACGCGTACGCGGCGGCGGACGAACTGGTGGCGGGGCTCACCGAAGGCTGATCCCGATCCGGTGCGGACGGTCGGGGGGCGGCGTGCGGGCCGCTTCGGGGGCGTCGGCGGCCGGTGCGGCCCGGCGCGGCGCCTGTTCGGGCCGTCGGGCCGCTCCGGGTTCCTCGGGGTGGCCGAGTCCCGGTGGGCCGGGCCCTGTTGGAGACCTCCGGTCACGACGGCCCTTCCGGCGGGTGCCGGATCCTGGAACCGCCGTCCGGCGTCGCCCGTCCTTGATGGCCGAGGGTGCGTCAGCCGGGCCCTGGCGTGCGGTTTCCGTGCTGTTCGGCGCTACGGTTGATGACGTGCTCGTGGCAGGATTGCCGCCGGACGCGAGCACGGGGCGTCCGGCGTTTCATGCGTGACGACGGGGGGAATGGCGCATGCTCGGACCGTTGCGGGACGACTCGCCCAGGCGGATCGGGAGCTACGGGATACGGGCCCGGCTCGGCGCGGGCGGCATGGGGGAGGTCTTCCTCGGCGCCCCGGACGGCGGCGGCGACCCGGTCGCCGTCAAGACGGTACGCCGCGACGTGGCCCAGGACCCCGGCTTCCGCAGCCGCTTCCGCCGCGAGATCGCCGTCGCCCGGTCCGTCACCGGCCCCCATGTCGCGCCGCTGCTCGACGGGGACGCCGACGCCGAAGTGCCGTGGCTCGCCACCGAATACGTCGCCGGACCGACCCTGTCCGCCGCCGTCCGCGGGGCGGGGGCCATGGCCGGGGCCGAGGTGCGGATGCTCGGCGCCGGACTCGCCCACGCGCTGGCGGCCGTCCACGCGGCCGGAATCGTCCACCGCGACGTCAAGCCCGGCAACGTACTGCTCGCCTCCGACGGCCCGCGCCTGATCGACTTCGGAATCGCCCGCGACGCCGGCGCGACCCCGCTCACCACCACCAGCCGCATGGTCGGCAGCCCCGCCTTCATGTCCCCGGAACACGTGGCGGGCAGCGGACGCGTCGTCCCGGCGTCCGACGTCTTCTGCCTCGCCTCCGTGCTCTGCTTCGCCGCCACCGGGCGCGATCCTTTCGGTGACGGGCCGGTCGCCGCCGTGCTCTACCGGGTCAAGTACGTCGAGGCCGACCTCGGCGACGTGCCCGAGGCGCTGCGTGCCGTCCTGGCGGACTGCCTGGTCGCCGACCCCGCCGCTCGCCCCACCGCCGCGGAACTCGCGCAGCGGCTCGCCCCCGACGCGGCCGCGCGATGGCCGGAGCCGGTGGTGCGGCACATCGCCGAGTACGAGCGGGAGCTGGCCCGGGTCGTCGCACTGGGCGGACCGCTGCTGCCGGGATACACGCCGACCGAGGTGGCCGCCGGAAGTCCTCCGGCCCCCCATCAATTGCCCACCCAGGGAACCGACTTCGCTCCCGGCCTGCACATCGCGCCCACCCAGGGCCCGGGACTCGCCCCGCCCCCGCGCCGCTCCCGGCGCACCCTGGGCGCGGTCGTCGCCGCGCTGATCGTGCTGGGTGCGGCCACCGGGGGCGTCCTGGCCTGGCGCAACAACCGCACCACCCCCAACGAGGCCTCTCCCGGCGGCGGTTCACCCGCAGCGGCCAAGATCGTGGCCGGTGTGGACGAGAACGGCGGCCCGGACGCCTCGGGCACCGTCCCGTACGGCCGCGATGTCCGGCCGACGGGGTGGAAGAAGTCCTGGCAGGGCAAGTTCTCCGGATCGCCGATCGGCTGCTCCGCCGGCCGGGACGTCGTGGTCTGCCGGAAGACGGACGGTACGTACGAGGCGTTGTCGGCGGCGGACGGGCACCGGATGTGGACGTTGGATGCGGGGGAGACCACCCGCCCGGCGGGCTGGGGACCCCGTGGACAGTTCTTCATGCCGGCCGGCGCCACCCGCCCCCGCGTGTACGACGACACCGTCCTGCTCGCCGCAGGCGACCGGTTGCAGTCGGTGGACGCCCGTACAGGGAAGGTCCGTTGGGAGGCCCGAGCCGGTGGGGCGCACGACCTGGACAGTGCGCCGGTCGTGGTCGACGGCCTGGTCTTCGCCTCCACCTCACCGTCGTTCGACGGTGCGTCCCTCGCTGCCTACGACCTGAAAACCGGCGCCGAGAAGTGGCGAAAGCCGCTGTCCCCGCAGGGCGTCTCCAACGCCCAGGGGGGCAACTTCTGGCCGGTCGCCACCGACGACGGTGTGCTGTACGCCGTGGGTGAGGAAGCACCGAAGGCTTTTCGGCCGAAGGACGGCACGCTGCTCGGCACAGCCGGTGGCGAGGCCGTTCAGGGGGCCGGCGAGCGGACGAACCCGGGGTGCGGGGACCTCCGGGTGCGCGGTGGTTTCGCCTTCTGTACGGCCTACTTCACCAGCGAAGACCCTGCGGGCTCCGGCAGTGACATGCACCTGCTGCGGCTTTCGGCGGGGACACTCAAGACGCTGGGGCGGGTGCCGGTGGATTCCTCGCTCGCTGCCGAGGCGACGCTCACCGCGCTGGACGACCGGGTGATCACGCTCCGCAGAGGCGGCAAAGGCGTGCACGACGAGCTCGTGGTCGTGAGCAGCGACGGCAGCCGGATCCTCGGCAGGTTCCCGCTCGGCGGGAAGCCGGCGCAGGGCATGAGCAACCCGGTGTCCGACCCGATGATCGTCGCCGACACACTGGTCTGGGCGGACAGCACAACGCTGTACACGGTCCCTATCCGCTCCGACGGAACCCTGGGCCCACTGGCCGGGACCCGGGTTCCGGGCGCTCCTGGCCCGACCAGGACACCGACCTACGACAGCGTCACCAACGGCATCGATCTGGAGCAGGAACTGCTCGACCCGCAGGTGCTGCCGGTCGGCGGCGTCGTGCACGTCGTGTACGACGACGGCACCACGGTCTCCGTACCGCTGCCCGGATGAACGACGAACCGCTTGAGGGGACCGTGCAGTGATCGAGCCGCTTCCACCCGGCAGAGCCAGGCTGATCGGCCCGTACCAGTTGCTCGGACTGCTGGGTGCAGGCGGCATGGGCGAGGTGTATCTGGCCCGGCCCGCCGGTGCGGGGGACACCACCGCCGGGCTGGTCGCGCTGAAGACCGTGCGCCCGGACCTCGACCTCGACGACGGCTTCCGGATCCGCTTCCGGCGCGAGATCGACGCGGCGGGTGCAGTCTGCAGTCCGCACACCGCATCCCTCGTCGGCGGCGACGCGAGCGGCCGGCTGCCCTGGCTGGCGACCGAGTACGTCCCGGGCCCCTCGCTCGCCGAGGCGGTGATCCGTGGCGGGCCGATGCCCGAGCCGGTGGTGCGCGAGATGGGCGCCGGTCTCGCCCGCGCGCTCGCCGACATGCACGCGGTACGCGTACTCCACCGCGACCTCAAGCCGGGCAATGTGCTGCTCGGCGCCGACGGGCCGAAAGTGATCGACTTCGGGATCGCCCAGGCCTTCGATGCCACCCAGCTCACCCGGACCGGTGTGGTCGTGGGCAGCCCCGGCTACATCTCGCCCGAGCACGTCAACGGCTCACGGTCGCTCGTACCGGCGTCGGACGTCTTCTGCCTCGGTGCGGTGCTCGCCTTCGCGGCGACCGGTCGGGGCCCGTTCGACGACTCCGACATGGCTGCCGTGATCTTCCGGATCGCCCAGGGCGAGGCCGAACTGTCAGGTGTGCCACCGCAGTTGCGTGCAGTGATCGAGGAGTGCCTGCGCAGCGACGCCGAGGCCCGGCCGACCCCTCGGCAACTGGCCGGCATGCTGCTGCCGGGAGACCGGGTGGGCGCGGCGGCGGGCGGACCGTTTCCCTGGACGGAAGCGGTACGGGGGCAGCTCGCCGCGCACGCGGCGGGGGCGCGCGCCGTCGTGGAGGCGGCTGCGCCGTCCGCTGCCGCGCCACCGGTCCCGTCCGGTGCCCCGCACCCCGGCGGGCCCGCCCTCGCTCCGACGCCCGTCGTGCCCGTGTCCGTGCCCGGCGACGGCAAGGGCAAGAAGGGACTGTGGATCGGGCTGGCGGCAGCGGCCACGGCGGTGTGCGTGGTGCTGGGGGCGGTGCTGCTGCCGGGTCTCTTCGAGGGGGACGGCGGGGGCGACGGCAAGGCGGGCGGAGCCGGTGACGGCGCGCAGCCGACCGCTGCCGCCACGGACGCTGTGCGGACGAAGGCCGGGCCCGCCGTCATTCCGGGCGCGGACTCGGGACACACCGGCGATTTCGGGACGGTTGCCGCAGATGCCTCCGGGAAGCCCGCAGGCTGGCAGCCCTGGCACGTCAGGATCGCAAACGGCCGCGTCGAGTGCGTACTCGCGGACACGTCCCTGGTCTGTGGCGGCCCGCAGCGGATCACCGTGCTGGACGCCGCGAACGGCAAGCAGCGCTGGCAGACCGAGCCGGGAAAGGCGGGCACCGGACCGGCCTCGGTGGCCGCAGTGATCGGCAACACCGTGTACGCGTTCTCGGACGGGGCCCTGGTGGCGCTCGGCCTGGCCGACGGCGCCGAGAAGTGGCGCGAGCCGCTGCCCGACGGCACCCGGGTGACCGACTCCGTCCAGTCGGGCGGAGTTCTGTACTACGCCACGAGGGCCACCGGCACAGGTGCGGCCCGGATCTTCGCCCACCAGCTCACCGGCGCGCACACCCGCAAGTGGGACAAGCCGTGGGACGACACAGCCGGCGAAGGGGAACTGGCCTTCGCCGACGGTCGGCTCGTCGCGGTCGGCGATGTCGTCACCGTCCTGAAGGGTGCGGACGGGGCGAGGTCGGGAGGCACCGGACCCGGCGACATCACCTGCCGCATGCCTGTCCTGAAGGGGATGGCACTGCTCTGTCCGGGGCCGAACGGTCTGACGGTCGTCGATGTGACCGCCCCGCAGAACCGCCGGACGATCGCCGACGGAGTGGACATCGCCTACCGGCCCGCCGTCACCCAGGGCGGCACGGTCGTGCTGAGCAGCGAGGAACGGGTGTACGCCTTCGGACTTGCCGACGGGCGGCAGAACTGGACGACGCCCGACTCAGTGGACTACTCGGGCGCACCGGTCGTCGTCGGCGACCACGCCTACCTCGTCACGGAGGACTATGTGGAGTCCTACGAATTCGCCCCCGAAGGGCAGGACATCCCGGTCAACACCAAGCGGTACGACGGCTGGCCGGACGAATCCGCCAACGGGGCCGACCCGGGAACCGTCTCCCTGCTGGCGAAGGGAGACGTGGTGTTCCTGAGCTTCGAGGACGGAAGAGTCCTCTCCGGGTACGCGCCCTGAGCTCTCCCCGGTCCTAGCCGCGTCCTAGTCGTCGTCCCCGTGGCGGTCGTCGCCGTGGTCGTCGTCATCGCGGTCATGGCCGTCGTCCGACCGGTCCACCGTGACCTTGGCCGTCTTGGCGTCGACGTTCAGCTCGTGCGGCACGGCCTCGCCGGTGGTCACCGCAGGTGCTCTGCGCATGGACACCGCCGCCGCCGGGTGCATCTCGGCACAGCCGAAATCGCCCTCACCACCAAGGAGTTCGCGGTGCCGGAACAGTTCGTGCTGCGGGCCGGGCAGGTGGTGAGCAAGGCGGACATCCTGGAACACGTCTGGGACTTCGCCTACGACGGCGACCCGAACATCGTCGAGGTGTACGTGAGCGCGCTGCGCCGCAAGCTCGGCGCCGCGGCCATCCGTACGGTGCGCGGCGCCGGATACCGGCTGGAGGCGCTGTGAGGTCGGTACGGGCCAGGGCCGCGCTCGGTGCCACCGTGGTGGTCGCCGTGGCACTGATCGGCGCCGGGCTGGCCGTACTCCTCGTCCTGCGCGCCAACCTCACCGACCAGGCGGAGCTGCAGGCCGAGGTGGTGGCCCGCGAGGTGGCCGGGCAGCTGGCCCTCGACGTGCCGTACGACCGGCTGGAGATGCGCGCCGAGGAGGACAATCCGGTCCAGGTGACCGACGAGGACGGGCGCGTGGTGGCCGTCTCCAAGGACCTGGAGGCGATCTCCGGCACGGGCACGGACCAGGTCACTTCGGCCAGGTCGCCGGCCGCGGGGGACCCCACGGCCTCCGAGGGTTCCGACGACGGCGGCAGCGATGGCGACGACGGGCGGCACAGTACCCCCGGACGGGGCGAAGCCGACTCCGGCGACCCGGACTTCGGCAACGGCACCGCCACCGTCGACGGCGACACGGCCGACTACCGTTTCGCTTCCGTGCGGGCGGCCACCTCCGCCGGGGTGACCCTGACCGTCCACGCGGGCGCCCCGCTGGCCGCCGAGCAGGAGGCGGTGGGCAGTGTGCGCGACGCGGTGCTGATCGGGCTCCCGGTGCTGCTGCTCGTCGTCGCCGCGGTGACGGGGCTGGTGACCCGGCGGGCGCTGCGCCCGGTCGAGGGCATCCGGCGCGAGATGGCCGCGATCACCGCCTCGGAGGATCTGAGCAGGCGGGTGCCCGAGCCCGGTTCGCGCGACGAGATCGCCCGGCTGGCCCGTACCACCAACGAGACCCTGACGGCCCTGGAGGCATCGGTGGACCGCCAGCGGCGCTTCGTCGCGGACGCCTTGCACGAACTGCGCAGCCCGATCGCCTCGTTGCGCACCCAGTTGGAGGTGGGCGCCGCGCATCCGGAGCTGCTGGACGTGCCGGCGCGGTCGCCGACACCGTACGGCTGCAGGCGCTGGCGGCCGATCTGCTGCTGCTGGCCCGGTTGACCGCTCAGGCCGCCCGCCGCAGCAGGCCGTCGCCGCCCCGCGGGTCACACCTTGCCGCGTCGGCCCCGCAGATGATCGGCGACCGGGGCCAGCGCCGCGTGCAGTTCCGCCAGCGCCTGAGGCGTCAACAGGTCCATGAAGTGCTTGCGCACCGACGCCACGTGGTGCGGAGCCACCTTCCGCATCGTCTCCGCGCCGTCCTCGGTGAGGACCGCGTACAGACCGCGCCGGTCGGACTCGCAGTTCTCCCGGCGGACCAGGCCCGCGCTCTCCATGCGGGTGATCTGGTGCGAGAGCCTGCTCTTGGACTGCAGCGTCGCGGTGGCGAGATCGCTCATCCGCATGCGCTGGTCATCCGACTCCGAGAGATTGACCAGGATTTCGTAGTCGTTCATGGTCAGCCCGAAGGGCTGGAGGTCCTTCTCCAGCTGGTGGGTCAGCAGCCTGCTGACGTCCAGGTGGGTACGCCAGGCGCACTGCTCCGCGTCGTTCAGCCAGCGGGTGGCCGTCTCGGTCTCCATATGTGGATTCTACCTAAGAAGTTGAAAGCCGGACGAAGTGGGGGAGTGTGACGCCCGGCACCCGCCCGGAGGCGGACTCGGATGCGGGGTGCGGACGTTCGACGTCACACTCCGCAGGTTACCGTTCACAACCCGAAGCGGCGTTGGAGATCCCCGAGCTGACCGGGCATGCGGGATGCGGACCCGGGTTGACCGCCCCCGCCCGGGACCCCCGGCTGCTGCGGCACCGCCCCGGTCGGCTGCTCGGGCATCAGGATCTCGGTCGACTGGAGCAGCACCGTACCCGCACCGACGAACTCGAACTGGTGCTCCTCGCCCGAGGTTCCGCCGATCCCGGTCAGCGACCGCAGCCCGCCCAGCACGCCGGTCATATAGCCGTGGTCGTAGTGGTGGCACGGCGAGGGGCAGTCCGCCCAGCCCACCAGGGCCTGCGGATCGACCCGCAGCGGCGGCTCCATGAAGACCACCGGACCGTTGGACGCCGCCACGAACTTCCCCGTGCCGATCAGCGTCAGAAAACCCGGCACGATGGACTGCTTGAGCGCCAGCGTCGGCTGGTACGCGAGGAGGTTGCCGGACCGGATCGTCAGATTCCCGTCCTGAAGGTCGTACGAGTTGACGTCGAAGGCCCGGTCCGCGAGCAGCATCTTGCCGCTGCCCTCGGCCACCACCCAGTCGCTCACGTGCAGCGGCGAGTGGAAGCTCGTACGGATCAGCCGCTCGAAGCGGCCGTGACCGATGCCGTTGAACTCGATCCGCCCGTAATAGGCGATCATCTTGCCCTTCTGCAGGAACCACTGGCTCCCCTTGAGCTCCACGCAGAAGGTGTAGGAGTTGACGTTGTCGTCCGACGGCAGCGTCATCGGGTCGAAGACCACGGGCGTGCTCACAGCTTCTCCTCCGAGGCCTGGACGTACACCGCGCCGCTGCCGCTCAGCTCCAGCTGGAACGCCTCGCCGGAGCCGCGCCCCACCATCTCGCGCCAGCCGAGCGCGGTGGAGAGCTTGTTGCGCACGTCGCCGTGGTGTGCGACGTACGCCTGCGGGTCCACGTGCACCTCACGGCCCGGGGTGATCGGCAGCTCGATCACCCCGCCGTGTGCCATCACGGCGACCGCGCCATGCCCCTTGAGGGTGGTGGTGAACAGCCCCTGCCCGGTCACCTGACCGCGCACCATGCCCATCACCCCGCCCTGCGAACCCATGAACATCGTGCCCTGCTGGAGCGTCCCGTCGAAGGCGAGCAGCCGGTCGGCCTCCACGTACAGGGTGTCGCCGGCCAGGTTGATCACCTGGATGTGATGTCCGCCGTGGCCGAACATCACCGTGCCATTGCCCTCGACCGTCATCAGCGGGGTCGCCTCATTGGCCACCCGGCGGCCGATCATCGACATCACACCGCCCTGACCGCCCTGGATGTTCGGGGTGAACGACACCTCGCCCTGGTGGGCGAGCATCGCGCCGCGCTGGCTGTACATCTTTTGGCCGGGAACGACCGTCGCCTCGACCATCTTCGAGTTGATCTCGCGGAACGGCATCAGACATCGCCCCCGATGGTGTTCCGCTCGCTCGGCTGGACGTAGACGATGCCCTCGCCCTCGAAGCGGATCTGGAAGGACTCGCCCGAGCCCTCGCCCATCAGCGTCCGGAAGTTCACCCCGGACTGGAAGTGCTGTTGCACGTTTCCCTGATGGGCGATGTAGGCGCCCGGGTCGACGAACAGCGGGTACGAGGCCGAGACCCGCAGCGCCACCGCCGAACCCTCCGACATGATCGCCACCTGTCCGGTGCCCTCGACGGTGGTGGTGAACAGGCCGTTGCCGCTCGCCCCGCCGCGCAGGCCGGTGAAGGTGGTGCCGGTGCGCAGCCCGGCGTCGGTGCAGAGCAGATTGCTCGCCTCGACGCAGAGCTTGTCGCCGCGCAGCGAGACGAGACTGATCTCGCTCGCGCGGTCGGCGAAGTAGCAGGTGCCCTGCCCCTTCACCTCCATCACGGCCATCTGCTCGCCGGTCAGCCGGCGGGTCACCATGCCGCGCAGGCCGTCACCACCGCCGGTCATCTTCTTGAACGTGATCCGGCCGTCGTACGCGACCATCGAACCGTTCTTCGCCTTCACGGCGTCGTCGGCCAGGTCGACGGCGAGCGTTCTGCTGCCTTGGAGTCGGAACATTGCCACGGAGCGACGTTAACCGCAGCGGCCCGGCCGGGACAGGGCCCAGGGGAGGAACCGGCCCCCTGAACGGCCCCTGATACGCATCCGGTACGGGACCCGGACGCAATCGGGACGTACCCGTACGGGGTACCGGGCCCGGCCGACGACACGTGACCGGCGACATACGGCCCCGGCACCGACCACCGCCCGGGTCGATGCCACAATGGAACGCGCTTGTGCCTGCATTCACAAGCTGTCACGATCCTCCCACCGAAGGTGCCCTCGTGGACGTCAAGACCGCTACCGCCCTGCACCGGCTGCGCCTCATCTCGGTTCCCGAGGCGCTCTCCTTCCCGGCACTGATCATCTTTGGCTCGATCCTCAGCCGGGTCTCCGACATCGACTTCCTGATGATGCCGCTCGGCATCCTGCACGGCGTCCTCTTCGTCATCTACGCCGTGCTGCTCCTCGACGTCTGGGCCAAGACCAAGTGGCCGCTGAAGCGCGTCGCGCTCTTCTTCCTGCTCGCACTGCTGCCGTTCGGCGGCCTGTACGGCGACAAGGTGCTCAAGCGCTACGAGGCCGACGGCGCCATCGCCGCCCGCGCCCGCCGGGAAGGCGTGGTCAGCGCATGATCGTCGCGTTCTCGGTCAGTCCGCTGGGCGTCGGTGAGGACGTCGGTGAGTACGTCGCCGACGCCGTCCGGGTCGTCCGTGAGTCCGGGCTGCCCAACCGCACGGACGCGATGTTCACCTCCATCGAGGGCGAGAGCTGGGACGAGGTCATGGACGTGGTCAAGCGGGCCGTCGCCGCCGTCGAGGCCCGCGCCGGACGCGTCTCCCTCGTACTGAAGGCCGACATCCGCCCCGGTGTCACCGACGGTCTGACCTCCAAGGTCGAGACGGTCGAGCGGTACCTCGCGGACTGACGCCCGTACCACCCGAGGAGCCCCCTTGCCGCACGGCAGGAGGGCTCTTCGTCATCCAGGTCTACTCGGTCGGCACCGCCAGGGCGATCCCGAGCGGCGTCCGCTCGTACAGCACCTGGTGTCCATACCGCCGCGACGTCAGCAGCCCCGCCGCCCGCAGCACCGACAGATGCTCCGACACGGAGGACGGCGCCAGGCCCAGCCGGTGCGCGAGCGCGCTCGTCCCGGCCGGTTCGTCGAGCGCGCACAGCACATCGGCCCGCGCCCGCCCCAGCAGCTGGGCGAGCGTGTTCGGCGTGCGGTCCGCGGGCTCCGTCCACAGAGCGCCGATCCCGCGCGCCGGGTAGATCACCGCGGGCTGCCAGGGCGGCTCGTACCCGCTGACCACATCCGGCCAGGCGAAGACGCTCGGCATGAGGACGAGGCCCTGACCGCCGAGCACCCGGGAATGCCGGCCCTTGACCCCGATCAGCGTGAGCGTCGAATCCGCCCAGCTCAGCTGCGGGCTCAGCTCACCGAGCAGCCGCGAGAAGCCGACCGCGGCCAGCCGGCGCGAGTGGTACGCGATGTCCGCCTCCAGCAGCGCGCGCAGTCGCGGCCAGTCCGGTTCGACCAGCACCCGCCACGCCTGCTCCAGCAACGCGGCCAGCTCCTGCCGCGCCCGTGCGGGGTCGGCGAGCATCGCCCGCCCGGCGGGGGAGCCCCGGGTACCCGGCATGCACGCGAGCGTCAGCTCCAGGTCCTCGCGGACCAGCCGGGGGTCGATGGCACGGACCCCGGCGATCTCCTCCTCGAAGGAGGCGTAGGGCCCCAGCGGTGGCGGGGACAGGAAGTCGGGACTGTGTCCGCTCTCCGGCATCAGCGACCACAGCGGCCGCAGATCGAGCCCCGTGGCGGCGCTCCGGATGCGCCTCAGCCACGGTTCGTGGTAGCCGTGCCGACCGGGGCGCAGGAGGGTACGTACCGCCTGCTGCGTCTCCCAGATCGGAGAGATGGCGAACCTGCAGCGGAGCAGATCGCTCTCGTCGAAATGCAGATGGAACGACATCGGCTGCCTCGTCAAGATTCGGTTTGGGCCGAAAGTCTACGGAACGAGGGTGTTGCTCCTTCAAGCTGCGCCCATGCCGAGCAACAGCCCCGACCTGATGGGCAGCCCCCACGACGCGGCGGACACCCCGGACGGCCCGACGGGTCGGACTTCCCACGAACCGTCAGCCGCACGCCGCCGAGCGGACGCCCACCCCGCAGGACCGGAGCCGTCGCCGGCCCCCTCCCCGGAGCGCGCCGACCCCATTGACCCGAACCCGTCGCCCGCGCTCCGGGCCCCGGCCGCCGCGGACCCCGGCACGTCCCGCGGCTACCGCGCCGTCTTCGCCGTACGGGAGTTCCGGGCCGTATTCACCGCTCATCTGCTTTCCCTCATGGGCCTGATGGTCAGCGAGCTGGCGCTCACCGTCCTCGTCTACGACCTCACCGACTCGCCGCTGCTCAGCGCCCTCACCTTCGCGCTCGGCCTGCTGCCGTACCTGATCGGCGGCACGCTCCTCGCCGGGGTCGCCGACCGCTACCCCGCCCGCCGGGTCCTGGTCACCTGCGATCTGCTCTGCGCGGGCTGCGTCGCCGTCATGGTGCTGCCCGGCACCCCCGTCGGCGGGCTCCTCGCCCTGCGCTGCGCCGTCGCGCTCGTGTCACCCGTCTTCACCGGCACACGGATGGCCGCGCTCACCGACATTCTCGGCGAGGGCGATCTCTATGTACTGGGCCGCTCGCTGCTGCGGATCGTCTCGCAGAGCGCGCTGCTGATCGGCTTCGGCGCGGGGGGAGTGCTGCTCACCGTGGTCTCCGCGCGCGAGGCGATCGCGATCACCGTCGTGACCTTCCTCTCCTCGGCGGCCCTGCTCCGCTTCGGCACCCGGAACCGGCCCGCCCGGACCGGCGACAGCGGCGACGGGGGCAATCTGCTCAAGGACTCACTCGCGGGAGCGCGCACCGTCTTCGCCGACCGCAGGATCCGCGCGCTGACGCTGCTCTTCTGGGTGCCGCCCATGTTCGTCGTGGCACCGGAGGCGCTCGCCGCACCGTACGCCGACGAGATCGGGGCCGGCCGGGCCGCGCTGGGGCTGCTGATGTGCTCGATGCCGATCGGCAACATCGTCGCGGAGCTGTACGTGGGCGGCGTGCTCACACCGCGCGCCCGCTCCCGGATCGTGCTGCCGGCCGCCGTCGCCGGGCTCCTGCCGCTCCTGCTGTACGGGCTCCGCCCCGGCCTGCCCCTGACCATGGCCGCGCTCGCACTGGCCGGGGTGGGGGCGGCATACGTCATCGGCCTCGACCAGTGGTTCGTCGAAGCAGTGCCCGAGGAGCTGCGGGGCCGGGCGATGACCCTGCAGACCGCGGGGCTGATGACGGTCCAGGGCATCGGCATGGCCCTTGCCGGGCTGGCCGCCGAATTCCTTCCCGTCCATCAGGTGGTCGCCGGAGCCGCCGTGATCGGTACGGTGTGCACGCTCCTGCTCGTCCGCGAGGTCAGCCGCACGGCATCCGCACCCCGAATTCGGACCGAGGTTCGAGACAGTGATGACCAGCATATGACCAGTGGGTAAGGTCGGTGCCGTGCCGAAGCCGCTCCGTCTCCCCTTCGATCCCATCGCCCGCGCCGACGAACTCTGGCAGCAGCGCTGGGGTCCGGTGCCCTCGATGGGGGCGATCACCTCGATCATGCGCGCCCAGCAGATCCTGCTCGCCGAGGTCGACGCGGTCGTCAAACCGTACGGACTGACCTTCGCCCGTTACGAGGCGCTGGTGCTGCTCACCTTCTCCAAGGCCGGCGAGCTGCCGATGTCCAAGATCGGTGAGCGGCTCATGGTCCACCCGACCTCCGTCACCAACACCGTGGACCGGCTGGTCCGCTCCGGGCTGGTCGCCAAGCGCCCCAATCCGAACGACGGCCGCGGCACCCTTGCCTCCATCACCGACAAGGGCCGCGAGGTCGTCGAGGCGGCGACCAAGGACCTGGTCGACATGGAGTTCGGGCTCGGGGCGTACGACGCCGAGGAGTGCGCGGAGATCTTCGCCATGCTGCGGCCGCTGCGGATCGCGGCCCATGATTTCGAAGAGGCCTGACAGCCCTTCCGGCCGCCGGACCCGGTGCGCGGCCCCCGGCCGGCCGCGCCGGAGGGCTGCCGTGCCGCGCCCGGCGGGTCCTCCTGCGCGGACGCACCCGGCCGCCGCGTTCCGAGCGGGTCCTCCTGCTTGTGCGCCCCCCGCTCGTGCACGGCGCACTCGTATGCGGTCTACTCGTACACGGCGACGAGCCGCCCGATGACCTCGCCCCGCTCCAGCCGGCCGATCCCGTCGCCGATCGCGTCGAAGCCGATGCGGGTGATGCGAGAGGTCACCTTGCCCTCGGCGATGAGTCCGACCACCGCCTCGCAGTCCTCGATGGTCCCGGCCTGGGAGCCGATGAGGACGACCTGGTTGAGGGTCAGCTGCTGCAGGTTGATGGTGCCTTCCGCGACTCCGAGGCCCACCTGCACCACGCGCCCGTCCCGCCGGACCGTGTCGACCGCACCCGCGGTCGTGGTTCCGAAGCCGGCGAAGTCCACGACGACGTCCAGCTTCTCGTCGGCGAGTTCCGTGATGTCCTTCACGACCTTCTTCGCCCCGAGCTCGCGGGCGAAGGCGTGCACCTTCTCGTTCTTCTCGGCGACATAGACTTCGGCACCGACCGCGAGAGCCACCTGCGCCCCCAACGAGCCGAGCCCGCCGAAGCCGATGACGCCGACCTTGGTCCCAGCCGTCACGCCGCCCTGTACGACCACGGCGTGGTACGAGGTCAGCCCCGCATCGGTCGCCGCGGCCGCCTGGTCCCAGGCGATGGCGTCGGGCAGCCGGATCACCAGTTCCTCGCGGACCGCGACCCTGCTCTGGAAGCCACCGTTCGACGAGGTGCCGGGTCCTTCGATCGCGGCGGGCACAGCGACCCTGTCCCCGACACGGAAGCGTGATACACCCGAACCGACCACGGACACCACGCCCGCGATCTCATGCCCCAGGGTGATCGGCCGGAACGGCAGCAGCGAGGTGAGGGTGCCGTCCAGGAAGCCGACGTCGCTGTGGCAGAGCCCGGCGGCCTTCACGTCGATGACGATCTCACCGGCCCCCGCCTCCGGCTCGGGGATCTCGTGCAGCGAGAGGGGCTGCCCGACCTCGGTGAACTGCCATGCTTTCATGATCGATTCCTTCTGGTTCAGTTGCTGTGACGTCATACGTGCGTCGGCGGCGGCGCGCACGGGCGTCACCTGCGACGTAATTAACGGTACCCGGTCCCGAAAATAGTCGGAACGTGTGCCTCCGAATGGAGAGGAGCAGCCGGTATGGGAGACACGAGGCGGCCGCGAGGGCGGCCGCCCGCCTCGTCGCGGGAGAAGATCGAGGTGGAGGCCGTCGAGCTCTTCCTCCGCCACGGCTACGCCGGGACCAGCATCGCGATGATCACCGAGGCCTGCGGTGTCGGCAGAACGACCTTCTTCCGCTACTTCGACTCCAAGTCGCAGATCATCTGGTCCGCCTTCGACGACCACACCCAGAGGCTTCGCGAGCTGCTCGCCCGTGCGGAGCCGGATGCCCCCGCCCTGACGGTGATCCGTGCCTGCGTCGTCGAGGCGCTGCGCGACTCTGTCGACGAGCGGGGCATCTGGCTGAAGCGGTTCACCATTCTGGACACCTCGGTGGAGCTGCGCTCCGAGGAGTCGGCCCAGTGGCTGAGCTGGGCGCGTGCCGTCGCCGGGTATGTGGCGCACCGCACCGGGGCCGATCCGGACGGCATCGTCCCTGCCGGCATCGGCGGTGCGCTCCAGGCTGCCTTCCTCGCCACACTCCGCAGCTGGCAAGGGACGGAGGAGTCGCCGGACCGGCTGCTGCACCAGATGGACGTGGGACTTGCCCCGCTCTGCGACGTGCTCCAGGAGTGGCTGGACCGGAGCTGAGTCCGGGCTCGCCCGGGTCCGGCCCGCTGCAAGATCGCCCCGGGCGTCCGGTTACGCTCGATTCCATGAAACCCAGCGTGCTGACCCGCTATCGGGTGATGGCCTACGTCACCGCCGTCATGTTGCTGATCCTGTGTCTGTGCATGATCTTCAAGTACGGCTTCGACATGGGCAAGGATCTGACGCTCGTCGTCTCCCAGATCCATGGTGTGCTCTACATCATCTACCTGATCTTCGCCTTCGACCTCGGCTCCAAGGCGAAGTGGCCGGTGGGCAAGCTGCTCTGGGTGCTGATCTCCGGCACCATCCCGACGGCCGCGTTCTTCGTCGAGCGCAAGGTCGTCCGCGAGGTCGGGCCGCTGGTCGCCGACGGTTCTCCCGTCACCGTCAAGGCCTGAGTCGCCCGGCCGGGCCCGGCCCGAACCGCACCACCCGAACCGCCCCGTGCAAAGCACCGGGCGGTTTGCCATCGACATTTACTAGGACGTCCTAGTAAATTCGATTGTATGGACGCTGACGCGATCGAGGAGGGCCGCCGCCGCTGGCAGGCCCGTTACGACAAGGCCCGCAAGCGTGACGCGGACTTCACCACACTCTCCGGGGACCCCGTGGAGCCCGTGTACGGCCCCCGCCCCGGGGACACGTACGAGGGATTCGAGCGGATCGGCTGGCCCGGCGAGTACCCCTTCACCCGGGGGCTCCACCCGACCGGCTACCGCGGCCGGACCTGGACCATCCGCCAGTTCGCCGGCTTCGGCAACGCCGAGCAGACCAACGAGCGCTACAAGATGATCCTCGCCGCGGGCGGCGGCGGGCTCAGCGTCGCCTTCGACATGCCGACGCTGATGGGCCGCGACTCCGACGACCCCCGCTCGCTCGGCGAGGTCGGGCACTGCGGTGTGGCCATCGATTCCGCCGCCGACATGGAGGTCCTCTTCAAGGGCATCCCCCTCGGCGACGTCACGACGTCCATGACGATCAGCGGACCCGCCGTCCCCGTCTTCTGCATGTACCTGGTCGCCGCCGAGCGCCAGGGCGTCGACCCGGGCGTGCTCAACGGCACGCTCCAGACCGACATCTTCAAGGAGTACATCGCGCAGAAGGAGTGGCTCTTCCAGCCCGAACCCCATCTGCGCCTCATCGGCGACCTGATGGAGCACTGCGCCCGCGACATCCCCGCGTACAAGCCGCTCTCCGTCTCCGGCTACCACATCCGCGAGGCCGGGGCGACGGCCGCGCAGGAGCTCGCGTACACGCTCGCCGACGGTTTCGGCTACGTGGAGCTCGGCCTCTCCCGCGGGCTGGACGTCGACACCTTCGCGCCCGGCCTCTCCTTCTTCTTCGACGCGCACCTCGACTTCTTCGAGGAGATCGCCAAGTTCCGCGCGGCCCGCCGGATCTGGGCCCGCTGGATGAAGGAGACCTACGGCGCGAAGACCGACAAGGCGCAGTGGCTCCGCTTCCACACCCAGACCGCCGGTGTCTCGCTCACCGCCCAGCAGCCGTACAACAACGTCGTACGCACCGCGGTCGAGGCGCTCTCCGCCGTCCTCGGCGGCACCAACTCGCTGCACACCAACGCCCTCGACGAGACCCTCGCGCTCCCCTCCGAGCAGGCCGCGGAGATCGCGCTGCGCACCCAGCAGGTGCTGATGGAGGAGACCGGCGTCGCCAATGTGGCCGACCCGCTGGGCGGTTCCTGGTACGTCGAGCAGCTCACCGACCGGATCGAGGCCGACGCCGAGAAGATCTTCGACCAGATCAAGGAGCGCGGCACCCGGGCCCATCCCGACGGGCAGCACCCCGTCGGGCCCATCACCTCCGGCATCCTGCGCGGCATCGAGGACGGCTGGTTCACCGGCGAGATCGCCGAGTCCGCCTTCCAGTACCAGCAGTCGCTGGAGAAGGGCGACAAACGCGTCGTCGGCGTCAATGTCCACCACGGCTCGGTCACCGGCGACCTGGAGATCCTGCGCGTCAGCCACGAGGTGGAGCGCGAGCAGGTCCGGGTGCTCGGCGACCGCAAGGACGCGCGCGACGACGCCCGGGTGAAGTCGGCGCTGGACGCGATGCTGGCCGCCGCCCGCGACGGCTCCAACATGATCGGCCCGATGCTCGACGCGGTACGGGCCGAGGCGACGCTCGGTGAGATCTGCGGGGTCCTGCGCGACGAGTGGGGCACCTACACGGAGCCGCCCGGCTTCTGACGGGCGGTCGGTGGCCGCGTTCGGCGGCCGAGGAAGGAGGCGGGCGGCAGCGGTCCGCCCCGTCACGCGGAGGCCGCCGCCCCCAGCCCCGCGAGCAGCAGCACGGTGAAGCGCCGGGCCCAGTCCGCGTCGATGGGCTCGGCGCTCACCAGGGCCCGGTGCACGACCGCGCCGGCGATCACATCGAAGATCAGATCGGCGGTCGCCGCCGCCCGCTTCTCGTCCTGCTCGACGGGCAACTCCCCGCGCTCCTGGGCCCGTTGACGCCCCTGAAGCACCAGTCGCTTCTGCCGGTACACGATCGAGTCGCGGATCCGGGTCCGCAGCGCCTCGTCGCGTGTCGACTCCGCGACCACCGCCATCAGCGCCGTCCGGGCCTCCGGCCGCTCCAGCAGCACGGCGAACTGCAGCACCACCGCCTGCACATCGGCCGACAGGCTGCCCAGATCGGGCAGTTCCAGCTCGTCGAAGAGAACCGCGACGGCGTCAACGACCAGTTCGTTCTTGCCCGCCCAGCGCCGGTACAGGGTCGTCTTGGCGACACCCGCCCGCGTCGCCACATCCCCCATCGTCAGCTTCGACCAGCCGAGGTCCACCAGGGAGGCTCTGGTCGCCTCCAGGATCGCTTCATCGGCCGCGGCGCTGCGCGGGCGTCCCGTTCGAGGGGGTTCGGGGTGGCTGTGGCTCAGCATGCCGTGACCATACCGGTCAGTAAGTAGTGCCGACCGGCCCCGTTCGCCGTGAGACAGATCACCGAACACACTTGCTGCGCGAGGGGTGCAGGGCAGTTACGCTACGGGTCGTAGCGTAAGGGCGGCGGTCATCCCGTTCGTTGCGCCACGACCGAACGACAGCCACAGGCACTGGGTGGGGACCCGGCGCCGAACAGGGCCTTTCAGGGGCCCTCGGGCCGCATCCGTCCGGGCGCCCCGCACGCCGGCGGGGACTACGGACGGGTGGGGTTCTCGTATCGCTTTCCGTATCGGTGCGCCAAGGGGGGAGGATGTACGTATGCAGCCTAGGAACATGTCCATGAGCGGCGTCGTCGACCTCGCCGCGGTGAAGGCGGCCGGCGAGGCCAAGGTGAAGGCGGAGCAGGCCCGTGCCGAGGCCGCCCGGCAGGGTGGTGGCGGTGCCGTATCGCCGTCCGCCCTGGTGATCGATGTCGATGAGGCGGGCTTCGAGAGCGATGTCCTGCAGCGCTCCACGGAAGTCCCGGTCGTCATCGACTTCTGGGCCGAGTGGTGCGAGCCGTGCAAACAGCTGGGACCGCTCCTGGAGCGGCTGGCCCACGATTACAACGGCCGCTTCGTGCTGGCCAAGGTCGATGTCGACGCCAACCAGATGCTGATGCAGCAGTTCGGCATCCAGGGTATTCCGGCGGTCTTCGCCGTCGTCGCCGGGCAGGCCCTCCCGCTCTTCCAGGGCGCGGCCCCCGAGGCCCAGATCCGGCAGACGCTGGATCAGTTGATCCAGGTCGCCGAGGAGCGGTTCGGTCTCACCGGGATCGCGGTCGACCAGGACGCGGCCGCCGCCGAGGGAGCCGGTCAGGCTCCGGCCGAGGTGCCCGCCGGGCCGTACGACGCCCTGCTCGAAGCAGCCGTACAGGCCCTGGACGCCAGCGACTTCCCCGGTGCCGTCCAGGCGTACAAGAACGTCCTCGCCGAAGACCCGGTTAACACCGAGGCCAAGCTCGGTCTCGCCCAGGCCGAACTGCTCGCCCGGGTCAAGGACATCGACCCGCAGCGGGTCCGCCAGGACGCCGCGGAGAAGCCGGCCGACCTCGCGGCGCAGCTCGCGGCCGCCGATCTGGATCTCGTCGGCGGTCATGTCGAGGATGCCTTCGGGCGGCTCGTCGAGACGGTGCGCCGTAATTTCGGTGACGACAGGGACGCGGCGCGGCTGCGGCTGCTGGAGCTGTTCGAGGTGATCGGCCCCGACGACCCGCGGGTCGTCGGGGCGCGTACGGCGCTGGCGCGCGTCCTGTTCTGACGCGGGTCTTGTCCTGATGTGACAACACGGCCGTGGTGCCCCGGGGTGCCACGGCCGTTTTCGCGATCAGAGCGATAAGAGGCGACTTCGCTTTACCAAATCTTGATAAAAGTGTCGCCTGTTACTCGCAGTAAATCACCACTCGGGATCTGTCCGTATAACGGCCCCGATTCTCCCTTTCGTCCTTCCGTTCGGTGCCACCCTGTGTGGTCGGGTGGTATCACCCGGTCGCGGCTCGGTTATCGGGCCATTACTAGCGAGTAACGAACCCCTTGTGCGGCGGGCGCGAATGCACCACGATCGGCCACGCTCGGTCCAATAACGCCAGCCCGGCTGCCAGTCGGCGCGGCGGCCCTGTTGGGTCCCCACCGAGTGGGTCGGCGGCAGTGGTGCCGACTCCGGACAGGGGGGTTCCTGCCGTCCGGCAGGGCCTGTCCGATCAGGTTGCGCGATTGCGTGGCCAGTGGTTGTCGCTCGGGGGTGATCGCCGGTGATTCGGACGCGGTTCCTGCCTCCGTACGCGGGCGCTCTCCTTGCCGAGGACGTAGCACTTCTCCCATCCCAGGACGGGCCAGGCCCGGACCGGAGATGTACGTCCGAGAAGGAGGAAAATTATGAGTTCCCAGGTTCGTGGCGGCACCAGATGGAAGCGCTTCGCTCTGGTCATGGTGCCGAGTGTTGCCGCGACCGCCGCGGTCGGCGTGGCCCTCGCGCAGGGTGCGCTCGCCGCGTCGTTCAGCGTGTCCGGCCAGTCGTTCAAGGTGTCGGCCGATTACCTCGACGGCCACGGCTTCTCGCAGTACGGCGGCATAGACGCCGGCTACGCGGAGCTGAAGGGTGACAAGAAGACCATGCACCCGGTCGCGATCTCGTCGTTCCGGACGGCCGAGATCACCAAGATGTGCCAGTCCGTCGTCACGCCGGACATCCCGATCCTCGGCTCGGTCAGCCTTCAGCTGAAGGCCGGCGGCAACGGGACCCCGGTCTCGGCCGAGAACCTGTACATCGACGTCGCCGACCTCAAGGCAGATGCCGAGTTCTCCAACATCGACATCGGTGTTGCGGCCAGGGACGCCCGGAAGGGTCCGGCGATCAAGGCCAACGAGAACGTCTTCGAGAACGGTTTCGCCCAGCAGGCGAAACGCGCCCAGTTGCGGAACGTGCGGCAGACGGCGTGGGCCACCACGGCCGGAACCTTCAAGCTGAGCGGTCTGAGCATGAAGCTCTACAACGGCGTCAAGGAGTGCTACTAAGCACTCCGCCCGGACGGGCGGGGCGGTCACGCCGCTCCGCCCGTCCGACTCCCTTCTTCTTTTCACAGCACGACCGGTTCCAGGGAGCTGTTTTCCATGAGCGCCGAGACCACAGGCACCCGCGACTTCACCTACTGGAGGCTGCGGTTCCGTGACTGGCGGCAAACCCGGCCTTTCTGGGCGGGTCTTTTCACCGCGCTCGGTGGCGGTCCGATCGCATATTTTCCGTACGCGAATCTCAAGCTCGGCCATCTGACGCTGGCCATGGCAACCACCGCCGGCGCGGGTTCACTGATCATCGGTGTACTGCTGGTCACCCTCGGCCTGACCATGTGGTACCAGCAGATCGTCCGGGTGTTCTCCGGTGTCGCCACGATCCTGCTCGCGCTGGTCTCCATCCCGGTGTCCAACCTCGGCGGCTTCTTCCTCGGGTTCCTGTTCGCTCTGGTCGGCGGCTGTCTCGCGCTGTCATGGGCCCCGGGTGAGCCCGGGGCCGAGACGGAGTCCGGTGGGCACACGGCCGGCAAGCAGGCCGAAGAGCCGCAGGGCGGGGAAGCAGCCGGCGTCGAACTGCCGGAGCAACGCGCCACGGCGGCGTACGACCCGGGTGGCGCTCCCTGGAGCGACGACGTCCCGAGCGGAATTGTTGACGCCAACGGCGGGAGGAACAGTGCGGGGTGACGAGACGCAGCTGAACGCGACCGGGGAGGACGTCCGGACGAGAACCGGACCGCGCCACGCGGCCCCCCGGAAGTCGTTGCTGACGAAGCTGCACATACCCGCGGGCAAGGCCTTCGCCCTCGCCGCGATGCCGACGGCCGTCTTCGTGGGCATGGGGCTCACCCCCAAGCTGGCGCTGGCCGACGACAGCATGGACATCCCGTTCGCGCCCGGTCCCTGCGTGACCCGCTCCGACGAGCCGAGCGAGTCGCCGTCACCGTCCGCGTCGGAGACGAAGTCGCCGTCCCCGTCCCCGTCCGCCTCCGAGTCCGGTGACAAGGGCGACGCGGCGACGCCGAAGCCCTCGGCCACCCCGTCGGCCGGCGAGACCGTCGAGGCTGAGCCCAAGTCCGTCCAGGCCGAGCCTAAGTCCGTCGAGGCCGAGCCCAAGTCCGCCCAGGCGCCCGCCGCCACGCCGAGCGCCTCGCCCACCCCCACGAAATCGACGAACCCGCTCGACCCGCTGGGTGTCGGCGACGCGCTCAAGGACCTCTTCGACGGACCGGCCAAGGAGACGGCGAGCCCGTCCCCGAGCGCCACCACAGCGTCCCCGAAGCCGTCGGAGAGCGACGCGGCCAAGCTCGTCGAGAAGCCTGTCGCGAAGCCCGTCGAGAAGGCGACGGACGCCGCGAAGGAGACGGTCGACAAGACCGCCGCTGCCATCCGCGACGCGGCGGAGAAGGCCGGCAAGCCGGTCGAGGAGCTCGACGAGAGCGTCAAGGGACTCGACGCGAAGAAGGACGAGGACATCCCGGACGGCGCCAAGGAGCGCTTCCCGTGTCCGACCGCCGACCCCGAGGCGCTGGCCGCGGCCGATCTGGAGCAGGGCATCCCGCTGCTGCCGAACGAGCCGTGGATCCTGGAGAGTTCGATGCTGACCCTGGGCGGCCTCGACTACAAGGGCATCGTCGAGGTGAAGAAGGGCGACGGCACCACGAAGAAGGTGCTGAAGTTCACGGCCAAGTCCGTCGACATCAAGGACCTCCACCAGCTGACAGTCGGTCCGGCCGGCACGACGGGCCATGTCGAGGCGCGGAAGGGCTCCACGTCCACCATCCGCAACGGCACGGTGACGATGTACACCGAGGAGCTGAAGGGCAACCTCTTCGGCCTCATCCCGGTCACCTTCAGCCCGCAGACCCCGCCGCCGCTGAACGTGCCCTTCGCCTTCTTCAGCAACGTCAAGGTGACCCAGGCCGGCCAGTTCGGCGGCACGCTCAAGGTGCCCGGGCTGCACAACTACTTCACCGGCGGCAACAGCTAGCAACACACCGAACCGTTCGGGAGCCGTACAAAGGCCGTGGGCCGCACTCCGGAAGGAGTGCGGCCCACGGCCTTACGGGCACCGGGCGCGTCAGTCGCGCGCGCCGCCACCGACATGGTGCACCCGCACCATGTTCGTCGTGCCCGGGATGCCGGGGGGCGAGCCGGCCGTGATGACCATCGTGTCGCCCTCGTTGTAGCGGTCGAGCTTCATCAGCTCCCCGTCGACCAGGTCGACCATCGCGTCCGTGTTGTCCACGTGCGGGACGACATGGGCCTCCACGCCCCAGCTCAGGGCGAGTTGGTTGCGGGTGGACTCGTCCGTGGTGAAGGCGAGGATGGGCTGCGCCGCACGGTAGCGGGAGAGACGGCGGGCCGTGTCACCGGACTTGGTGAAGGCGACCAGTGCCTTGCCGTTCAGGAAGTCCGCGATCTCGCAGGCGGCACGGGCCACCGACCCGCCCTGGGTGCGGGGCTTCTTGCCCGGGACCAGCGGCTGGAGGCCCTTGGAGAGCAGCTCCTCCTCGGCGGCGACGACGATCTTCGACATCGTCTTGACCGTCTCGATCGGGTACGCGCCCACGCTGGACTCGGCGGACAGCATGACCGCGTCCGCGCCGTCCAGGATCGCGTTGGCGACGTCGGACGCCTCGGCGCGGGTCGGCCGCGAGTTGGTGATCATCGACTCCATCATCTGGGTCGCCACGATCACCGGCTTGGCGTTCCGCCGGCAGAGCTCCACGAGGCGCTTCTGCACCATCGGGACCTTCTCCAGGGGGTACTCCACGGCCAGGTCGCCACGGGCGACCATCACACCGTCGAACGCCATGACGACGCCCTCCATGTGCTCGACCGCCTGCGGCTTCTCCACCTTGGCGATGACGGGGACCCGGCGGCCCTCCTCGTCCATCACCTTGTGGACGTCCTTGACGTCATTGGCGTCCCGCACGAAGGAGAGCGCCACCAGGTCGCAGCCCATCCGCAGGGCGAACCGCAGGTCGTCGACGTCCTTCTCGGACAGCGCCGGGACATTGACCGCCGCACCGGGCAGGTTGATGCCCTTGTGGTCGGAGATGACGCCGCCCTCGATGACGATCGTCCGGACCCGCGGGCCGTCGATCGCGATGACCTTCAGCTCGACGTTGCCGTCGTTGATCAGGATCGGGTCGCCCTTGGTGACATCGCCGGGCAGGCCCTTGTAGGTCGTGCCGCAGATCGACTTGTCGCCGGGAACGTCCTCCGCGGTGATGGTGAACTCGTCCCCGCGGACCAGCTCGACGGGGCCCTCGGCGAACTTCGCCAGGCGGATCTTCGGGCCCTGGAGGTCGGCGAGCACGCCGACCGCACGACCGGTCTCGACGGCGGCCTTGCGGACCCGGTCGTAACGGCCCTGGTGCTCCTCGTGGCTGCCGTGACTGAAGTTGAAACGGGCCACGCTCATGCCGGCCTCGATCAGAGCGACGAGCTGCTCATGGGAGTCGACGGCGGGACCGAGTGTGCAGACGATTTTGGAACGGCGCATGAGGCGGATCCTATCGGTTTGTTTCGCTGCGGAATATTCCGTCTGGTGGAAGGTACAAAGGGGCGCGGGGGTGCTCAGTTGTGGACCTGTCCGAGAAGCGCGAAGGTCTGGACCGCGATCTCCAGTTCCTCGTCCGTCGGGACCACGGCGACCGCGACCCGTGCGTAGTCCGGCGAGATCAGCCGCGGTGCGCCGGACCGTACGGCGTTCAGATCCGCGTCCACCACCAGGCCGAGCTCCTCGAGACCGGCGATCGCAGCCTCCCGCACGGGCGCCGAGTTCTCCCCGACACCCGCCGTGAACACCACGGCATCCACTCGCCCGAGGACCGCCGAATAGGCGCCGATGTACTTCTTCAGCCGGTGCACATAGATGTCGAACGCCAGCGCCGCACGCTCGTCGCCCTCGTCGATCCGGCGCCGGATCTCCCGCATGTCGTTGTCACCGCACAGCCCGACCAGGCCGCTCCTCTTGTTCAGCAGCTCGTCGATCTCGTCCGTCGACATCCCCGCCACCCGCCGCAGGTGGAAGGTGACGGCCGGATCGATATCGCCGGAACGCGTGCCCATCACCAACCCCTCCAGCGGCGTCAGCCCCATCGAGGTCTCCACGCACCGGCCGCCCGCCACCGCCGACGCCGAGGCGCCGTTGCCCAGGTGCAGCACGATGACATTGACCTCCTCGGGCGTACGTCCCAGCAGCTCGGCGGCCTTGCGGGAGACATGCGCGTGCGAGGTGCCGTGGAAGCCGTAGCGCCGGATGCGGTGCGCGTCAGCGGTCTCCACATCGATCGCGTACCTCGCCGCGTACTCCGGCATCGTCGTGTGGAACGCCGTGTCGAAGACCGCCACCTGCGGAAGGTCGGGACGCAGGGCCTGTGCGGTACGGATGCCGACGATGTTCGCCGGATTGTGCAGCGGGGCCACCGGGACCAGGCGCTCGATCTCGTCCAGCACCTCGTCGTCGATCACGACGGGCTCGGTGAACCGCAGTCCGCCGTGCACCACCCGGTGACCGATCGCCGCCAGCGCGGGGGAGTCCAGGCCCAGCCCGTCGGCCGCCAGCTCGTCGGCCGCCGCCTTCAGCGCGGCCTCGTGGTCGGCGATCGGACCGATTCGCTCGCGCGGCTCGGCGCCTCCACCGACCAGCGGGGTGTGCACCAGCCGGGAGGTCTCCTCGCCGATCCGCTCGACCAGCCCGACCGCGAGCCGGGAGCGGTCGCTCATGTCCAGCAGCTGATACTTCACCGACGAGGAGCCGGAGTTGAGGACCAGCACACGGTACGCGCCCGTCGGGGCAGAACCCTCCGTGGTCGGGGTGGTCATCCGTTCACTCCTCGCCCTGCGCCTGGATCGCCGTAATGGCCACGGTATTGACGATGTCCTGGACGAGCGCACCCCGGGACAGATCGTTGACGGGCTTCCGCAGCCCCTGGAGCACCGGTCCGACGGCCACCGCGCCCGCCGAGCGCTGCACGGCCTTGTAGGTGTTGTTGCCGGTGTTCAGGTCCGGGAAGATCAGCACCGTCGCCTGCCCCGCCACCGCGGAGCCGGGCAGCTTCGTCGCGGCGACGCTCGGCTCCACCGCGGCGTCGTACTGGATCGGGCCCTCGATCATGAGGTCCGGTCTGCTCGCCCGGACCCGGTCCGTCGCCTCGCGCACCTTGTCGACATCGGCGCCCGATCCCGAAGTACCCGTCGAGTACGACAGCATCGCGATCCGCGGCTCCACACCGAACCGGGCGGCGGTGGCGGCCGACTGCACCGCTATGTCCGCGAGCTGCTCCGCGTCCGGGTCCGGGTTCACCGCGCAGTCGCCGTACACCAGGACCTTGTCGGCGAGGCACATGAAGAAGACGGACGACACGATCGAGGCGTCCGCCTGGGCCCTCCCGTCGCCCGCCACCGCCCTGCCTGACGAGCTTCGCTCGGCCCCCTTGGTTTTTATGATCTCGAACGCCGGGCGGATCGTCGCCGCGGTGGAGTGCACCGCCCCGGAGACCATGCCGTCGGCGAGCCCCTCCTGGACCATCAGGGTGCCGAAGTAGTTGACGTCCGCGATGACGTCGTACGCCAGCTCCACCGTGACCCCGCGGTGCGCGCGCAGCTGCGCGTACCGCTCGGCGAAGACCTGGCGCAGCTCGGAGGTCTGAGGGTCGATGAGCTGTGTCCCGGCGAGATCGATGCCGAGGTCCGCGGCCTTCTTGCGGATGACGTCGGCGTCGCCGAGGAGGGTCAGGTCGCAGACGTCGCGGCGCAGCAGTACGTCGGCGGCGCGCAGCACCCGTTCCTCGGTGCCCTCCGGCAGGACGACGCGGCGCCGCACGGCGCGGGCCTGCTCCAGCAGCTCGTGCTCGAACATCATCGGGGTGACGCGGCCGCTACGGGCCAGCGAGATTCGTTCCAGCAGCGCGCCGGTGTCCACGTGGCGCTCGAAGAGACCCAGCGCGGTCTCCGCCTTGCGGGGCGTCCCCGCGTTCAACTTGCCTTCCAGGGCGAAGAGCTGCCCGGCGGTCGGGAAGGAGCCGCCGGCCACGGAGAGGACCGGCGTACCCGGTGCGAGCCGCGCGGCCAGCTGGAGTATCTCCTCGCCGGGGCGTTCGTCCAGGGTCAGCAGCACACCGGCGATGGGCGGGGTCCCGGCGGTGTGCGCGGCCAGCGAACCGACCACCAGATCCGCCCGGTCCCCGGGCGTGACCACCAGACAGCCCGGCGTCAGCGCCTTCAGCATGTTCGGCAGCATCGCCCCGCCGAAGACGAAGTCCAGCGCGTCCCTGGCCAGCCCGGAGTCGTCGCCGAGCAGCACCGTGGCGTCGAGCGACGAGGCGATCTGGGCGATGGTCGGCGCGGAGAGCGCCGCGTCGTCGGGCAGCACCGAACAGGGGACGGGCAACCGGGCCGCCAGCCGCTCCGCGATGGCGTCGCGGTCCTCGGCCGCCACCCGGTTCACGATCATCGCGAGGACGTCGCAGCCCAGGCCCGCGTACGCCCGGTAGGCATTGCGGGTCTCGGCCCGCACGGACTCCGCGGTCTGGCCCGTCCCGCCGACCACCGCGATCACCGAGGCGCCGAACTCATTGGCGAGCCGGGCGTTGAGCGCCAGCTCGTCGGGGAGCTGGGTGGCGGCGAAGTCGGTGCCGAGTACCAGCACCACCTCGTACTTCTGGGCCACCCGATGGAAGCGTTCGACGAGCCGGGAGACCAGCTCGTCGGTGCCCTGCTCCGCCTGGAGCGCGGACGCCTCGTGGTAATCCAGGCCGTAGGCCGACTCGGGGTCCTGGGGGAGGCGGTAGCGGGCCCGCAGCAGTTCGAACAGCCGGTCGGGTCCGTCGTGGACGAGCGGCCGGAACACCCCGACCCGGTCCACCTGACGCGTCAGGAGCTCCATGACTCCAAGATCGACGACCTGGCGGCCGTCTCCCCGGTCGATTCCCGTCACGTACACGCTGCGCGTCACGCGTGCTCTCCCGTCCAGATTGTGGTTTGGGATGGTATTGCCATGTTGACGATACCTGCGGGGGCTCGGGCGCCGCCCGCCGGGCGAAGGGCCCTGAGCCAGGGGCGTACGGCCTGCCTCGGACCTCACGTACGCACTCGCCGGAGGGCCTGCCGCAGGCCACGCCGGACCCCTGCCCGGAGGGCCTGTCGCACCCGGCGGAACACCCGTGCGGGGATCCGCGGAGCGACGGGGAGCGGTGGGGAGCGCGAGGTCCAGACCTGACGTGGGACAATCGACATGGCTCACAGTACGGGGGATTCTCACGGGGGATTCTGTAGTCGTCCCCGAATCGAACGTCACCAGCGAGCAGGAGATACAGCACGATGCGCATCGGAGTTCTCACCGCAGGCGGCGACTGCCCGGGCCTGAACGCAGTGATCCGGTCGGTCGTGCACCGAGCCGTGGTGGGGCACGGGGACGAGGTCATCGGCTTCGAGGACGGGTTCAAGGGACTCCTCGACGGCCACTTCCGCCCCCTCGACCTCAACGCGGTCAGCGGCATCCTCGCCCGCGGCGGCACCATCCTCGGCTCGGCCCGGCTGGAGCGCGACCGGCTGCGCGAGGCCGCCGAGAACTGCGCCGAGCTCAGCCGCCGTTACGGCATGGACGCCCTCATCCCGATCGGCGGCGAAGGCACCCTCACGGCCGCGCGGATGCTGTCGGACGCCGGAATGCCCGTCGTCGGCGTCCCCAAGACCATCGACAACGACATCTCCGCCACCGACCGCACCTTCGGCTTCGACACGGCGGTGGGCGTCGCCACCGAAGCCATAGACCGGCTCAAGACCACCGCCGAATCGCACCAGCGGGTCATGGTCGTCGAGGTGATGGGCCGCCACGCCGGCTGGATCGCGCTGGAGTCCGGAATGGCGGGCGGCGCGCACGGCATCTGCCTCCCCGAGCGCCGCTTCCAGGTCGAGGACCTGGTCAAGATGGTCGAGGAGCGCTTCGCACGCGGCAAGAAGTTCGCGGTCATCTGCGTCGCCGAGGGCGCGCACCCGGCCGAGGGCTCGATGCCGTACGCCAAGGGCGAGATCGACCAGTACGGTCACGAGCGCTTCCAGGGCATCGGCAACCGGCTGGCCATCGAGCTGGAGACCCGGCTCGGCAAGGAGGCCCGGCCGGTCATTCTCGGCCACGTGCAGCGCGGCGGCACGCCGACCGCGTACGACCGGGTGCTCGCCACCCGCTTCGGCTGGCACGCGGTGGAGGCCGCGCACCGGGGCGACTTCGGCCGGATGACGGCGCTGCGCGGCAACGACATCAAGATGGTTCCGCTCGCCGACGCCATCACCCGGCTCAAGACGGTGCCCGCGGACCGGATGGACGAGGCGGAGTCGGTCTTCTAGTCCCTCCCAGCCCTCCAGCCCCTTTCAGCCCTCCAGCCCCTCCCGGCCCTGACGGGCGCGACGGCTTCGCAGGAGCTGACCGGCGGCCCCGACTGTCTCCCGTGGACGGTCGGGGCCGCTTGGAAGCCGGGCGGCTCAGACGGTCGTCCCCCGTACCCCCGCCGCCTGCCAGAACCGTTCCACGATCTGTGTCAGGAACGCCCGTCCCGCATCCCCCGTCGATCCGGCCCGCTCCGTACCCGTGCTGCTCCAGCTCAGCGTCGACACCATCAGCGCCTGGTAGTCGGTGTACAGCTGTTCCAGTACGTCCCGCAGGAAGCCGCGCTCCAACGGCACCAGCTTCGCCACCGGACGGACATGGGCCTGCCAGCGTGTCTTCACCGCCGCACGCAACAGGTCGGCGAGCTCCTCCTCCCGGCCGGACACCGTCACGAACCCGGCGGCGGTCAGCCCCAGCACCTCGCTGAGCGCCTCGGACTGGCGTTCGTTGCCGCGCCAGCGCCCTGCCTCCTCCATCCGCAGATACGCGGAGGTGGTCAGCCCCAGCAGACGCGCCAGTTCCTCCACCGCCAGCTCCCGGGACATCCGGTGCTCGCGCAGGGTGCGCGCGGCGGTGAGCAGCTCACCCGGTGAGCACCACAACACTCCGGCCAGCGCGGTGAGTTCGTACTCGCCGGGGACAGCCAGCCCGCGTTCCCAGGCGACCACCGTCTCGGTGCTGACACGGAGTCCGTACTGCGCTCCGAGACCGTACGCGACATGGCCGGGAAGCATCCCCAGGGCCTCGCGGAGCCGGCGCGCGGCGGGGGCATTGAAGGGCGGAGAGGGGTGCACGGCCCCACCGTAGGAGTCACCGTGTGGACTGACTACGGTGTGTTCCACCGATATCACGGCTTGTAGGAACATCTAGGACCTGTCCGGCCTTGGTGCCGCAGGCCGGGGGCCGTACGGTCAGCGCTCCTGGGCCACCCATCGGTAGTGCAGCTCCGGGCGCCCGATCTGACCGTACTGCGGACTGCGCACCGCGCGCCCCACCGTCACCAGATGTTCCAGGTAGCGGCGCGCCGTGATCCGCGAGATGCCCAGCTCCGCCCCGGCGGCGCCTGCCGTGACCCCGTCCGCTGCGGCCCGCAGGACGCGGGTGACGGCCTCCAGCGTCGGACCGCTCAGCCCCTTCGGCAGCCGGGTCGGCTGCGGTGCGCGCAGGACGCCGAGCGCCCGGTCCACCTCGTCCTGGCCGCTCGCCTCGCCGGCCGCCGCGCGGAACTCGGCGTAGCGGACGAGCCGGTCGCGCAGGGTGGCGAAGGTGAACGGCTTCAGCACGTACTGGACGACACCGAGCGAGACCCCCTCCCGGACCACCGCCAGATCACGCGCCGACGTCACCGCGATGACATCGGCCGAGTGCCCGGCCGCGCGCAACGAGCGCAGCAGTTGCAGACCGTGCCCGTCCGGCAGGTACAGATCCAGGAGCAGCAGATCGACCGGCGTACGCTCCAGCGCCCGCACCGCCTCCGCGCGCGAGTGCGCGACCGCGGCCACCGCGAATCCGGGGACACGGCCCACGTACAGCTGATGGGCGTCCGCGGCCACGGGGTCGTCCTCGACGACCAGTACCTGGATCACGCGGTGGCCTCCTTCGTCGTGTGCGTCGTGCGGCCGCCGCCGGCCAGGGGCAGTCGTACCGTGAACTCCGCACCGCCGTCCGGGCCGCGGTCCAGCGCGACCGTCCCGCCGTTGCGGTGCACGGCCTGCTGTACGAGGGCCAGCCCGATGCCCCGGCCTGCTCCGTGCGTCGACCAGCCCCGGTCGAACACCTCGGCGGCATCGGCCGGATCGATCCCGGCCCCGGTGTCGGCGACCCGCAGCAGCAGCTCGCCCTCTTCGGCGAGCGCGGTGACGGTGACCCGGGCACGGGCGGCCCGGCCCGGCCCGGTCGCTCCCCGCTGAGCGGGCACGGCCACACCGTCCCCCGTACCGGCCGCACCGGCCCCCGTACCCGACGCATCCGTCGCCGCTTCCGAAGCCGCGTCCACCGCGTTGTCGATCAGGTTGCCGAGAATCGTCACCAGGTCCCGGTGCGGCAGCGTCGTGTGCAGGGCGCCGTCGTCGATCAGGCTGTCGTCCGCGAGCACCAGCTCCACACCCCGCTCGTTCGCCTGCGCGGCCTTGCCCAGCAGCAGCGCCGCCAGCACCGGTTCGGCGACCGCGCCCACCACCCGGTCGGTGAGGGTCTGGGCCAGCTCCAGCTCGGCGGTGGCGAAACCGACCGCCTCCTCCGCCCGGCCCAGTTCGATCAGCGAGACGACGGTGTGCAGCCGGTTCGCCGCCTCGTGCGCCTGCGAGCGCAGTGCCTGGGTGAACCCCCGCTCGGAGTCCAGCTCCCCGGACAGCGCCTGGAGCTCCGTATGATCGCGCAGCGTCACGACCGTGCCGCGCTGCTCGCCGCCCACCACCGGACGGGTGCTGACCACGATCACCCGGTCCGCCGTCAGATGCAGCTCGTCGACCCGCTCCTCCGATGCGAGCAGTGCACCGGTCAGCCGCGCCGGCAGATCCAGTTCGGCGACCCTGCGCCCGACCGCACCCGGTTCGAGACCGAGCAGCTCCCGGCCGGCGTCGTTGATCAGCGCGATCCTGCGCTGCCCGTCGAGCATCAACAGTCCCTCGCGTACCGCGTGCAGCGTGGCCTGGTGGTAGTCGTGCATCCGGCTCAGCTCGGCGGCGTTCATGCCGTGCGTGTGCCGCCGCAGCCGGGCGTTGATCACATACGTGCCGATGCCGCCGAGCGCCAGCGCCCCGCCCGCCGCCAGCCCCAGCGCCCCGAGCTGCGCCCGCACCTGCGAGGAGACCCGGTCGACCGTGATGCCCGCGCTGACCAGGCCGGTGATCCGGCCGCCGTCCCGGACCGGGGTGACGACCCGGATCGAGGGACCGAGCGTGCCGGTGTACGTCTCCGTGAACGTCTCGCCGCGCAGCGCCCGCGCGGTGTGCCCGAGGAACTCCTCCCCGATCCGGTTCGTGTCCGGGTGCGTCCAGCGGACCCGCTGCGGGGACATGATCGTGACGAAGGCGATCCCGGTGTCCCCGCGGACCTTCTCCGCGTACGGCTGGAGCACGGCGGACGGGTCCGGGGTGCGGATCGCCTCCCGTACGGACGGCGAGTCGGCGATCGCCAGCGCCGCCGCCGTGACCTGCCGGGTCGCGGTCTCTTTCGCCTGCCCGCTGCCGGAGACGTAGGCGAAGAACGCGCACCCCGCCACCACGGCGGCGACCAGTACCACCTGCATGGCGAAGAGCTGGCCTGCCAGGCTGCGCGGGCGGGTACGGGGACGGGGGAAACGCATGGCACCAGTCTGCCTGGCCGAAAACATATGAACGAAATGCACGCAACCGTGACCGGCATCACAAGCGGAGGGATAGTCGCCGGGACCCCCAGGGACGGGGGAGCGACCAGGACGAACCGAGGAGACCCCCGTGGGAGTGGCAGCCGCCAAGCGGGACCGTACGCATTATCTGTATCTCGCCGTGATTGCGGCTGTGGGTCTCGGCATTCTCGTGGGCTTCGTGGCCCCGGGCGTCGCCGTCGAACTCAAGCCGATCGGTACCGGCTTCGTGAACCTCATCAAGATGATGATCTCGCCCATCATCTTCTGCACGATCGTGCTGGGCGTCGGATCGGTGCGCAAGGCCGCCAAGGTCGGCGCGGTCGGCGGCCTCGCCCTCGGCTACTTCCTGGTGATGTCGACCGTCGCGCTCGCGATCGGCCTGCTCGTCGGCAACATCCTGGAGCCCGGCCAGGGCCTCCACCTCACCGAAGCGGTACGCGCCGCCGGCGAGAAGCAGGCGGCGGGCGCCAGCGAGTCCACCGTGGACTTCCTGCTCGGCATCATCCCGACGACGATGGTCTCCGCCTTCACCGGCGGTGAGGTGCTGCAGACCCTGCTCATCGCCCTCCTCGCGGGCTTCGCGCTCCAGGCCATGGGCTCGGCGGGCGAGCCGGTCCTGCGCGGCATCGGCCACATCCAGCGCCTCGTCTTCCGCATCCTCGCCATGATCATGTGGGCGGCCCCGGTCGGCGCGTTCGGCGCGATGGCGGCGGTGGTCGGCGAGACCGGTGTCGACGCGCTGAAGTCGCTCGCGATCATCATGGTCGGCTTCTACGTCACCTGCGCGATCTTCGTCTTCGTGGTGCTCGGCACGATTCTGCGACTGGTCGCCGGGGTCAACCTGATCTCGCTGCTGAAGTACCTGGGCCGCGAGTTCCTGCTGATCCTCTCCACCTCCTCGTCGGAGTCCGCCCTGCCGCGGCTCATCGCGAAGATGGAGCACCTCGGCGTAAGCAGGCCCGTCGTCGGCATCACCGTGCCGACCGGCTACTCCTTCAACCTCGACGGCACCGCGATCTACCTCACGATGTCCTCGCTCTTCATCGCCAACGCGATGGGCAACCCGCTGAGCGCGAGTGAGCAGATCTCGCTCCTCCTCTTCATGATCGTCGCCTCGAAGGGCGCGGCCGGAGTCACCGGCGCGGGCCTCGCCACCCTCGCGGGCGGCCTCCAGTCGCACCGCCCCGGCCTGGTCGACGGCGTCGGTCTGATCGTCGGCATCGACCGCTTCATGAGCGAGGCCCGCGCCATGACGAACTTCGCGGGCAACGCGGTCGCCACCGTCCTCGTCGGCACCTGGACCAAGGAGATCGACAAGGAGCGGGTCGACCAGGTCCTCTCCGGCGCGCTCCCGTGGAACGACCAGATGCTCAACCAGGAAGCCGACCACGGCGACGACACGGGCACCGTTCCGCAGCCGCGGGACAGCGACCAGGAGCCCGCCGCGGCGAAGGCGTAGCCAACCCGGGACCCGGTACCAAACGGCAGGGCCGTCGCGGAAGCACCCGCGACGGCCCTGCCGCGTTCTCCTTGCCCTGACGTCCGCGTCAAGGTCTACGGTCGAGGACATGCGCATCGGGGAGCTGGCCGAACGGGCCGGAACGACCACACGGACTCTGCGGTACTACGAGTCGCGCGGACTGCTGCCCGCGCGACGGGCGGGCAACGGCTATCGCGCGTACGACGAGGACGATCTGCGGCTTGTCCAGCAGATCCGGACCCTCCAGGACTTCGGGTTCGAACTGGAGGAGACCCGCCCGTTCGTCGAGTGCCTGCGCGCCGGTCACCCGGCCGGTGACGCCTGCCCCGCCTCGCTCGCCGTCTACCGGCGCAAGCTCGGCGAGCTCGACGCGCTCATCGGACAGCTCCAGGCGGTACGCGTCCACGTGGGCGCCCAGCTCGCGAAGGCCGAGCTGGAGGCCGAGGCGGAGCTTCCGGGCGGCCCCGAACCACGTTGTGAACTGGGAGGATGACAGATGATTCAGGCAGAAGGCGTGGCCGAGGTCACGGACACCACTTTCGATACGGAGGTCCTTACGGCCGGCCTCCCCGTACTGGTCGAGTTCACCGCCGACTGGTGCGGCCCGTGCCGCCAGCTCGCCCCGGTGCTCAGCGCCGTAGCCGCCGAGGAGTCCGGGCGCATCAAGATCGTCCAGATCGACGTCGACCGGAACCCGGGCATCGCGAGCCGGTACGCGGTCCTGTCGATGCCGACCCTGATGGTGTTCCGCTCCGGCGAACCCGTGAAGTCGATGGTGGGCGCCCGCCCCAAGCGCCGGCTGCTCCAGGAACTGGAGGACGTGTTCGAGGCGGTGTGAGGCGGGGCATCGTGAGGCAGGGGCATACGCCCGAGAAAATGCGGCCGCCGATTTCGCACGGAGATGTCGAGAACCCGTGGCCGGCTCCGTCCTCGCAGTGAACGCGACCAGAATGGGTCGCACCAGCATCGAGGAGAATCACGATGGCCAAGTACTTGCTGCTCAAGCACTACCGCGGCGCCCCGGCTCCGGTCAATGACGTCTGCATGGACCAGTGGACGCCACAGGAGATCTCGGCGCACGTGCAGTACATGCAGGACTTCGCGGTCCGGCTCGAAGGGACCGGCGAGTTCGTCGACGCTCAGGCGCTCGCCCCCGAGGGGACGTGGGTCCGGTACGACGGCGAGGGGCGCCCGCCGGTCACCGACGGCCCGTTCGCCGAGACCAAGGACCTCATCGCCGGCTGGATGGTGATCGACGTCGACAGTTACGAGCGCGCCGTCGAACTGGCCGGGGAACTGTCGGCCGCACCCGGGGCGGGCGGGAAGCCGATCCACGAGTGGCTCGAGGTGCGCCCGTTCCTGGCCGCGCCGCCCACCATCACGGAGTGACTTCCCAGATGAACGAGGCCCTGCTCCGGAGCCTCACGCCGAGCGTGCTCGGGATCCTCGTCCGCCGCGGAGCCGACTTCGCGGCGGCCGAGGACGCCGTGCAGGACGCGCTGGTCGAGGCGGTCCGCGTCTGGCCGGCCGACCCACCGCGGGACCCGAAGGGCTGGCTGGTCACCGTGGCCTGGCGCCGGTTCCTCGACGCGACCCGGGCGGACACCGCCCGCCGCCGGCGTGAGGATCTCGTCGACGAGGAGCCGGCGCCCGGGCCCGCGCCCGCGGTGGACGACACGCTCCAGCTCTACTTCCTGTGCGCCCACCCGTCGCTGACGCCGTCGTCCGCGGTCGCGCTCACGCTGCGCGCCGTGGGCGGGCTGACCACCCGCCAGATCGCCCGGGCCTACCTGGTGCCCGAGGCGACCATGGCGCAGCGCATCAGCCGGGCCAAGCGCACCGTCTCCGGCGTGAGGTTCGACCAGCCCGGCGACGTCGCCACTGTGCTGCGCGTCCTCTACCTGGTCTTCAACGAGGGCTACTCCGGCGACGTCGACCTCGCCGCCGAGGCCATCCGGCTCACCCGGCAGCTCGCGGCCGCGATCGACCACCCCGAGGTGGCGGGGCTGCTCGCCCTCATGCTGCTCCACCACGCCCGGCGCGCCGCCCGGACCGCGCCCGACGGCAGCCTGGTGCCGCTCGCCGAGCAGGACCGCGGCCGGTGGGACACCGAGTCGATCGCCGAGGGCGTCGAGATCCTGCAGGCGGCCCTCGCCCGCGACCGACTGGGCGAGTTCCAGGCCCAGGCCGCCATCGCGGCGCTCCATGCCGACGCGCCCACCGCCGAGGAGACCGACTGGGTGCAGATCGTCGAGTGGTACGACGAGCTCGCGCGCCTGACCGGCAGCCCGGTCGTCCGGCTCAACCGCGCGGTGGCCGTCGGCGAGGCCGACGGACCGCGCGCCGGCCTGGCGGCGCTCGCGGCGCTGGACGACTCTTCCCCAAGCTCTCGGCTTCGCTCGAGCAGGGGAGACCCCATCCCCCGCCACGCCGCGGTGGCGGCGTACCTCCACGAGCGCGACGGCGACCTGGCGACGGCGGCACGGCTGTACGCCGAGGCGGCGCAGAAGGCCCCCAACCTCGCCGAACGCGACCACCTGACCCGCCAGGCCGCCCGGCTCAACGCCCGCGGCTGTCGCTGACGGGCCGCGCGGCTCACGCCTTGCCGGCGGGGAAGCCCGGCGACGACGGGCGCGCTTCACGGCCGGTCTCGACGGTCGGACGGGCCGCGCTACACGGTCCACGGCCGGAGCTTCTCGGGGTTGCGCACCGCCCAGATGTGCGTGATCCGGTCGTCCGCGAGGCCGAACGCGGCCACCGTCACGGTGACGCCGCCGTGCTGCGCCACCAGACCGGGCCGGCCGTTGACCGAACGTTCCAGGAGCGTCAGGCCGGGTGCCTTGCCGCCGATCTCGCTGATGTAGCGGGCAATGCGCTCGCCGCCTGTGACCGGGCGGAGCACCGCACCGACCCGGCCGCCGCCGTCGGCGATCATCGTGGCGTCGGGGTCGAGCAGGCCGACGAGGGCGGCGATGTCCTTGGCCTCCCACGCGTGCTTGAAGTCCCTGATGACGCCGGCCTGCCGGGTCGTCGGAGCCACCGGAGCCGCTGCCGCACGGATACGACGGCGGGCCGACGACGCCAGCTGCCGGCACGCCCCCGGCGTTCGGCCGACGATCGCGGCCACTTCGGTGAAGGGGTACCGGAAGACATCGTGCAGGACGAACGCGACCCGTTCGGCCGGGGTCATGGATTCGAGCACAACGAGGAAGGCCATGTCGACCGACTCGTCCAGGGTGACGCGGTCGGCCGGGTCGACCGGTTCACCCCTGCCGCCACCCGGCCGCCCGTTCATCCACTCCGTACGGTCGGGCAGCGGCTCCGGGATCCACTCGCCCACATAGCTCTCGCGCCGCGCCCGCGCCGAGCCGAGCAGGTCGAGACAGATGCGACCGGCCACCTTCGTCAGCCAGGCACCGGGGGACTCGATGGCCTCCTGCTGCTGCTGGGACATGGCGTACCAGCGGACGTAGGTCTCCTGTACGGCATCCTCGGCCTCGGCCAGGGAGCCGAGGAGCCGGTAGGCGAGATTGATCAGTTGCCGACGCTCGCTCGTGATCGCGCTCAGGCTCGCATCGGGTCGGCCGAGTCTGGGCTCGGATCGGGTGGTCATGGTCTCGACGATTCCCTTGTTCGAGTCTGTTTTCACCATGTTCGACGAGACACCGCGGCGAAAGGCCGGTGCGCCGCCTCACATTCCCGGTGGCTACGTCGTCGGACTGGTGGGACGTCGGGGCGGCAGCCGCGAGGAACCACTGTCGACAAGCAGAGTTGAGCAACAGAAGGGATGGGCCCACCATGCCCATAGGGACGACGGCACAGCAGCGCAGCCTCACGTTCATGATGTTCCTGCGAGCCGCGATCGCCTTGCAGACCGTGGCCATTTTCTTCCAGGCGGTCACCGCCGGGCTGTTGTTGTCCACGTCGTACGGAGAGACGCTGCACGGTGCCGGGGCGCGTGGGATGTACGCCGCGTCGATGTTGTACGTACTCACCGCGATCCTGGTGTGGCGGCCGGGCGGCGGCTCGCCCAAGTCCATCCTGCACGCGTTCGGTTTCCTGGTCCTCGCGTCGGTGCAGGTGGTCCTGGGCATCGCACATGTGCCGTCCCTGCACGTCCCGTTGGGGGTCCTGATGTTCGGCCTGAGCGTCCTTCGGCTGGGCCAGGTGCTGGCCGGCCGCCGCACTCGCGCAAACGCCGCGACATGACGGCGGGCTGCCGGTCGGGCCGGTGGGGTGGGGAGTGTCAGGGGCGCTTGAGCATGCCCCGGAGTTCGGCGACGAGGCCGCGGACGTCGCGTTCTGTGTCGGCTCCGGTGGCCTGCTCGTGTGTGGGGTCCGGGTGGGGTGTGTGGCAGGGGCGGCAGAGGCCGTCGGGGAGCGCTTCGGGGTGGCCGGGGGCGCCGCATCGGGTGCATTCGGCCATGAGGCGGCGGGTGGGGGAGCCTGGTGCGGTGGGTGTTGGGGTGGTGGGCAGGTGGGGTGGGATTTTGTCGTTGAGGCGGCGGCGTACGAAGCCGATGGGGGAGTCGACCTGGGTGGGGAGGCCGGAGGTGAGGGCGTGGGTGAGGTAGTCGGCGCCGACGCCTCGGGTGAACCACTGGGCGGCCAAAGGTTCCAGGGCGGTGCAGTCGGCGGCGGAGAGGGCCAGGCGTGGTTCGAGGCGGCCCAGTCGGGCCAGGGCGAGATACGCGGGCGAGGGGTGCGCCGGAGTTGGTTCGGGGGTTCGATGCTGCGGGATGGCGGGCACGTCGGCGGGCTCGGCCGGTGTCACGGGGGGCGGGGCCGGGGCCGGAGGCGGCGGCTGGGGAGCGGTTGCTTCCTGGGTGGCCCGGTCGTTCTCGGCGTTCAGAAAGGTGCCCCACCATTCGTTGTCGCGGGCGGTGCGGGACCAGAAGGTGCGGGTGACCCAGCGGACCTGGCCGCGCTCCTCGACCCGGCACTGGGCGTGCCGCAGGTGACCGGCCACTCCCAGTGCCCTGAGGGCGCTGGCGACGGCCATCTGCCCGTACAGGGGGATGTGCTTGGCCAGTGACTTGATGTCCATGGCCGCGCCGTCGGGCAGGTGGTCGACGTACCCGGCGATGTGGCGCTCACGCTCGGGCAGCAGCATGAAGTCGTCGGCGTGCGCGGGGCGTTGGTCGGGTGCGGATCGCTTGCCGTAGCCGCGGCCGGCTTTCGCGTACGGGCGCGAGGATGCGGACGTACGCAGGGCGGGGCTAATGTTCTCGGTAGCCATGAGATCGACCTTCTTTCGATCTTGGGGTGAGACCCCGGCCCGGTGCTCTAACACCGTGTCGGGGTCGTTTCGTTGGGGGCACCGTAAGCAGCCGCGCCAGCGCGCCGCAAGCTGGTCACAATTAGTCGTACTTGCTGGTCGTTACGGGTCGGGGAGGGCGGGGAGGTTTCCCAAACCACCTTCTTTTACCCACCGGTTGAAGGACAGCGCTCGAATCCCGGAGCCCGGATCCCGACACCCGGATCCCGAAGCTCAAGCGTCGGGGCCGACCCCTCCCTCGTACCCACGAATGAGTGAACCAGCCGGTCCCGGAGCTCGAACCCCGACCCTCGAAGCCCGGAGCTCGGGTTCCGGACCGCTGTCGAATTACCCCGCCCAGTCGTGGCATTTCGCAAGCGCTCACTCAGTGAGCCGCATCGTTGTGCAGCTGAAAACCGGGTGTCACTGGATCTGCGGAGCTGCTGTCCGGGCTCCGGGCCGACTCCGGGTGACGCCGACGCGTGGCGGGGCATCCTCGTACGGCTGCGCGCCGTGCTCGATGCGACGACCGCGCCGAGCCTCTGTCAAGCGTCTTCCGGAGGCAAACAAAAACCCCGGTCCGAATTGACGGCCGGGGTATTTCTTCGCCTATATTGAATAGTTCTGTGTGTGCACACTGTGCAATATGCGGAGAACTTCAATAAACATACTCTATCGCGCCAGGAGCTGAATTGTCAACCGAGGAAATGCGGCAGGAACAGCAATTCGTCTCCCTCGCCCACAAGCGGCTCGACCAGCTCCGGGCAGGGGCCGAAGCCGCCATGCACGCCACGATCGCGCAGCTCAGCACGGGTCGACAGGCGCGGGTGGAGCGCGACATCGGCGTCGCCGAGCACTCCGCCTCGCTTGCCGCGCTGAATGCCGCCGTCACGGGACTCTGTTTCGGGCGAATTGACAGGCGCGACGGAGTCACCTATCACATCGGGCGCATCGGAATCCGGCAGGACGACGCCGAGCGGACCCCGTTGCTGATCGACTGGCGGGCTCCCGTCGCGCGGCCGTTCTATCTCGCGACCGGGTATGAACCGATGGGGCTGCGCCGCAGGCGGCACATCACCACGCAGGGGCGCACGGTCACCGGGTTGCACGACGAGATCATGGATCTCGCCGACACCACCCGCACCGGATACGAGTCGCACGACGCCGACGAGGTGCTGCTCGCCGCGCTGAACAGCGCCCGCACGGGCCGGATGGGCGACATCGTCTCGACCATCCAGGCCGAGCAGGACCACATCATCCGCGCCCCGCAGCGCGGGGTGCTCGTCGTCGAGGGAGGGCCGGGCACCGGGAAGACAGCGGTAGCGCTGCACCGGGCCGCGTATCTGCTGTACGCGGACCGGGAGCAGCTCGCCAAGCGGGCCGTGCTGATCGTCGGGCCCAACCCGGCTTTCCTCGGCTACATCGGCGACGTGCTGCCCTCGCTCGGTGAGACCGGCGTGCTGCTGTCGACGGTCGGCGAGCTGTTTCCCGGCGTGCACGCCACCGGCACCGACAGCCCCGCGGCCGCCGCCGTCAAGGGCCGGGCGGACATGGCCGGCGTACTGGCCGAGGCCGTACGGGACCGGCAGCAGGTGCCCGAGAAGGGCGAGCCGATCGTCATCGCGCACGACGACGGGGAGCTGATCCTCGACTGGGACATGGCAGTCGAAGCGCGGCACAAGGCCCGCGAGACCGGGCTGCCGCACAATCTCGCCCTGCCCACCTTCGCCTTCCGGATCATCGACGATCTCACCACGCAGGTCGCCGACCGCATCGGCGCCGACCCCTACGGCGGCCCGAACTTCCTCGGCCCCGACGACATCGCCCAGCTCGGCAAGGGCATCGCCGCCAGCGCGGAGGTGCACGCCGCCATCACCTCCCTGTGGCCCCCGCTCACCCCGCAGGAGTTTCTCGCCGGCTATCTGGAGGAGCCCACGCATCTGGCCGAGGACGACGCCGAGCTGCTGCGGCGCGCGAAGAAGGCCGCCTGGTCACCCGCCGACGTGCCCCTCCTCGACGAGGCCGCCGAACTGCTAGGTGCGGACGACTCCGCCGCCCGGGCCGCCGCCGAGGCCGAGCGGGCCCGCCAGATCGCCTACGCGCAGGGCGTCCTCGACGTCTCGTACGCCTCCCGTACCTACGAGTTCGAGGACAAGGAGGACATCGACGAGGACGCCTCCGAGGTCCTCGCGGCGCACGACATCATCGACGCCGAACGGTTCGCCGAGCGTCAGGAGGAGGCCGACCACCGCAGCGCCGCCGAGCGCGCTGCCGCCGACCGGACCTGGACGTTCGGGCACATCATCGTCGACGAGGCGCAGGAACTGTCGGCGATGGCCTGGCGGCTGCTGATGCGCCGCAGCCCGACCCGCTCGATGACCCTGGTCGGCGACCCGGCCCAGACCGGCGACCTGGCAGGCTGCGACTCCTGGCAGGAGATCCTCGCGCCGTACGTCCAAGGCCGCTGGCGGCTGGCCCGGCTCGGGGTCAACTACCGTACGCCCGCCGAGATCATGGAGTACGCGGCCGAGCGGCGCCGGGCCACCGATCCCGCCTTCGAACCCCCGCGCTCCATCCGCTCCACCGGTGCACGGCCCTGGGAACGCACCCTGCCGCTCGCCGACGTGGCCGGGCTCGCCGAGGCCCAGACCCCGGCGGAGGGCAGGCTCGCCGTCATCGCCCCGCGCGAGCTCCACGCGGAACTCACCGGACTCGACGACGGGCCGCTGGATCTGCACCGGCCCGTCGTCCTGCTCGACCCGCGCCAGGCCAAGGGCCTGGAGTTCGACACGGTTCTCGTCGTCGCGCCCGCGCTGATGACACCCAACGATCTCTATGTGGCGCTGACCCGGGCCACCCAGCGGCTCGGGATCATCACACCGGCTTCAGCCACACCGTCGCCGGCGGCGGCAGAGTGAGCTGGAGGCTCGTGCGGTGACCGTGGGCGGCGACGGACTGCGGCTTCAGCGGGTCCGGGTTGAGGACGTCACCGCCGCCGTACCGTGCCGCGTCCGTGTTGAGCACCTCCGCCCAGGCGGGCACGGGCGGCGGCACGCCCAGCCGGTACGCGTGGCGGACCACCGGCGAGAAGTTCGACACCGCGAGCAGCGGCGAGCCGTGCGCGTCGTAGCGCAGGAAGGCGAAGGCGTTGTCCTCGGCCGCGCCGCCGTCGACCCAGTCGAAGCCCTCGGGGACGGTGTCCCGTTGCCACAGCGCCGGTGTCGCCGCGTACACCGCGTTCAGCTCACGCACCAGGTCCCGTACGCCCCGGTGGTCGCTCTGAGCCTCGTACGAGGGGTCGAGCAGCCACCAGTCCGGACCGTGCCCCTCCGACCACTCCGCTCCCTGCGCGAACTCCTGCCCCATGAAGAGGAGTTGCTTGCCCGGGTGGGCCCACATGAAGCCGAGGTACGCCCGGTGGTTGGCGCGCCGCTGCCACCAGTCGCCGGGCATCTTGCTGACCAGTGCCTGCTTTCCGTGCACCACCTCGTCGTGCGAGATCGGCAGGACGAAGTTCTCGCTGTACGGGTACACCATCGAGAAGGTCATCTCGTTGTGGTGGTACTTGCGGTGCACCGGCTCCTTCGACATGTACTGGAGGGAGTCGTGCATCCAGCCCATGTTCCACTTCAGCCCGAAGCCGAGCCCACCGAAACCGTCTGGGCCGGGGCGCAATCCGTCCCACCACACGTACCGTGAGCTGATCACGAGACCTTGGTGAACGTGGATGGACTCGTGACGCGGCCTGGATGCTTTCCTTTTGGTGGGTATCTGAGAAATAAGTGGGCTCTTGGCGGGTGCGTGCGCCGTGATGACCATGGTGTGCATGCCTACGCATACGAACACCTCGTCCACACCCGTCACTGTGGCCGTCATCGGCCTCGGCGCCATGGGCCGGGCCCTCGCCGGCGCCTTCCTCGAAGCCGGCCACCGCACGACCATTTGGAACCGCTCGCCGGGCAAGGGCGAGGAGCTCGTCGCCCGGGGAGCCGTACGGGCCGGATCGGCCGAAGAAGCCGTACGCGCAAGTGAGTTGGTGATCGTCTGCGTCGTCGACCACGAGGCCTCGCGGCAGATCCTGGCGCCGCTGACGGACGCGTTCGCCGGGCGTGTGCTGGTTGACCTCACCTCGGACACCCCGGACAGTGTCCGTGCCTCCGCGGCCTGGGCGGATGCCCATGACGTCGAATATCTGGCAGGCGCCGTCATGGTGCCCATCGAGGTGATCGGCGGGCCGGAGGCGCTGATCTTCTACGCCGGGTCGCCGTCCGCGTACGACAGGTACGGGGCCGTACTCACGGCGCTCGGCGCCCACGCTCCGTTCCTGGGCCCGGATCACGGACTTGCCGCCGCATACGACATGGCGATGCTGGACTTCTTCTACGGGAGCATGGCGGGGCTGGTCCACGCCTTCGCCCTGGCCGGGGCCGAGAACGTTCCCGCGGCTGCCATCGCCCCGTATCTGCGGACCATCGTGAACATCCTGCCGCCGATCGTGGCCGGGACGGCGGCCGACATCGACGCGAAGGAGTACAACGGCGCGGGTGCCAACCTCGCCATGATGACCGCCGGTGTCGATCACGTGCTGCACGCGGCCCGCAGCAGGGGCCTGGACACGGCGCAACTGGAAGCGATCAAGGCCGTCGCCGACCGTGCCATCGCGAAGGGGCACGATGCCGACTCCTGGGCGAGCACCGTCGAGGCGATCGGCGGCTGAGCGGGCGGGCACGGCAAGGGCCCGCGACCGGACCTTGAGTGCTGCGGCCTCTCGATGGACCTTGAGTGTGCCTCGCGGACCCGGCGGCCGCGCCGTCGAGTGGAGCGGCGCGGAAGGGCGCACCATGGTAGGGCGCGAGTACGACATGGAGTACCTGCCAGGAGTTCGCCGGTGGCACGTGGACAGTTGCGGATCTACCTCGGGGCGGCCCCCGGGGTCGGGAAGACGTACGCCATGCTCGCGGAGGGGCAGCGGCTGCGTTCACTGGGCGCGGATGTCGTCGTGGGCTTCGTCGAACCGCACGGGCGTCGGCCGACCGCGGCCATGGCCGACGGTCTGGAGACGGTTCCCCGGCGTACCTCGGCCCATCGTGGTGCGGCGTTCTCCGAGATGGATCTGGACGCGGTGCTGGCCCGCCGCCCTCAGGTCGCGCTGGTGGACGAGCTGGCCCACTCCAATGTTCCCGGGGCCCGCAATGCCAAGCGGTGGCAGGACGTCGAGGAGCTCCTCGACATCGGCATCGACGTTGTCACCACGCTCAACGTCCAGCACCTGGAATCCCTTAATGACGTGGTCCGGCAGATCACCGGGGTCAGGCAGCGCGAGACGCTGCCCGACGAGGTGGCGCGTCGCGCCGATCAGATCGAGCTGGTCGATCTGCCGCCCGAGGTGCTGCGCCGCCGTATGGTGCACGGCGACGTCTACCCACCGGACCGCATCGAATCCGCCCTCACGCACTACTTCCGGGTAGGCAACCTGACCGCACTGCGGGAACTTGCCCTGCTGTGGCTCGCCGACCGGGTCGAGGAGGGGCTGCAGCGCTACCGGGCCGAACACGGCATCTCCGTTCCTTGGGAGACCCGGGAACGGATTCTCGTGGCCCTGAGCGGTGGCCCGGAGGGCGAGACGCTCATCCGCCGCGCCGCGCGGATCAGCGCTCGTACGCCCGGCACCGAACTGCTGGCCCTCCACGTGGTCCCGGAGGACGGGCTCACCGGCGTCGACCCGGCTGTACTGAACGCGCAGCGCACCCTTCTGGAGTCGCTCGGCGGCAGCTACCACCAGGCCAGGGGCGAGGGGGTTGCCGATGCCTTGCTCCAGTTCGCCGAGGCGGAGAGCGTCACTCAGATCGTGCTGGGTGCGAGCCGGCGCGGCCGTCTCGCCTCCTTTCTGAGAGCAGGTGTGGGAGAGCGGACGGTCAAGCGGTCCGGCCCCATCGACGTGCACATCGTCACCCATGAGGAGGCAGCAGGGACCGCTGTGCCGGTGTTTCCGCGTCCGAGTCGTGGCACGGGCCCACGGCGGTACTGGACCGCGCTGGCCGGCGCCGTGGTGCTGCTGCCCGTACTGACGCTGCTGCTGACCGCGCTCCGCGACCACCTCGGCCTCGCCGGCGACCTGGTGATCTATCTGCTTGCCGTGGTCGGGGTCGCCCTGGTCGGCGGTCTCTACCCCGCACTGTTCGCCGCGGTTGCCGCGGCGCTGCTCGCCGATTACTACTTCACGGCACCGATGCACTCGCTGGCCATCGAGCGCGCCGACGAGATCGCCGCGCTCGTGGTCTTCATCGCCACGGCCGCTCTCGTCGGCACGGCAGCCGGATCAGCCGCACAACGTACGCATCAGGCCGTACGTGCGACAGCGGAGGCGAAGGCGTTGAGCCGCCTGGCCACCGCCATGATGCGCGGCCAGGAGCTGCCGGCACTGGTGGAGCAGATCCGGGAGAACTTCGGCCTCAGAGCGATCAGCCTGCTCGAACGGGATCCCGAGGCATCCCCCGTGCCCCGCTGGTACGTGGTCGCCAGCGCAGGGGAACGGCCGCCGGAAAAGCCCTACGAGGCGGATGTGGAATGCCCGGTCGACGACAACCTCACGCTGGCCGCCCGCGGCAAAGGACTGAGTACGGAGGACCAACGCGTCCTCGCAGCGTGCGCCGCCGAACTGGGACTGGTCCACGACCGGGGACGTATCGTCGGGAGCGGCGGTGCCACGGACGCTCTCGCAGCCGCCGAACGGACCCGGGCATCACTGCTCCTGGCAGCAGGCCGCGATCTGCGCGCGCCCTTGCACACCGCCGAGGAGGCGCTCCAGCGCTTGCGGCGTCGGCGTGCCGGCGAGCCGGTTCCCGAGGAGACGCGGCTTTTGGACGCGGCCCGGGCGGCCGTGCACCGGGCGGCGCAGCTGGTCACCGATCTCGACGATCTGAGCCGTCTGCATGCCGGGGCCCTTGACCTCTACCTCCGCCCGGTCGACCTCAACGAGGCACTGGGCGCCGCCTTGGACGACCTCGGGCCCGGTGGCCACTCGATCGTTCTGCGCCTGCCGGAACAGCTTCCTGACGTGATCGCCGACGCCGCGCTCCTCACCCGTGCCCTGACCGCACTCGGGGCCGACGCACTGCGGCACAGCCCACCGGACCGGCCCCCCGTCTTCACCGCCGAGGCCCGGGGCGACCGGCTGGTGATCCAGGTGAAGGACGGGACGCACGGCCCGGGCCCGGAGCCGGGCAAAGCAGTCGCCCGGGCATCGAGTACCCGCGGTGACAGTCTGGCTCTGCGGCTGTCGCGCGACCTCACCGAAGCCATGAACGGTGCCCTGGAGACGACCGTCGAGGACGGCGGCGCCGCCTTCTCGGTGGCGCTCACTCTTCCGAGCGCCGCGCCCGGTGGCGGCGTGACGTTCGGCCATGCCGGGTGAATCCCCACGCTCCACGCTCCACGTTCACCTGATCGGCCCGCGGAGCATCGGGCCACTCCCGCAGCGAACTGATATAGCGTCAAAAATATCCTTCGCGCCATATTTTTTTGCGCCATATTCCGACCGGGGTGAGCAGTCCCGCCTCTGATGCCTCTGTGAGGTGCTTCGCGTATGCCGGACGTAGCGTTCATCGGCCTCACGGTCGTGGTGTTCGCACTCATTGGTCTGGTCGCAAAGGGGGTCGGACGTCTGTGAGCGCGGAAAACATCGTGGGCTTGATCGTTGCCGTATGCCTCGTGATCTACCTGGTCGCCTGCCTGATTTTCCCTGAGAAATTCTAGGCGGAGATGCCTGATGAACGACACTCTCGCGGGATGGCTCCAAGTACTCGCCCTGGCCGTCGCGCTGGGACTCTCGTTTCGGCCGTTGGGCGACTACACGGCCCGCGTCCTGACCACCGATCGCCATGGGCGGGCGGAACGCCTGATCTACCGGGCAGGCGGAGTGAACGGCGACGCCGACCAGACGTGGCCGGTCTACCTGCGCAGCACTCTGGCGTTCTCCGCGGTGTCGGTAGTGTTCCTGTACGCATTCCTTCGCCTGCAGAACCATCTCCTGCTGTCTCTGGGAATGAAGCCGGTCAGCCCGGACCAGTCGTTCAACACCGCGGCATCCTTCGTCACCAATACCAATTGGCAGTCGTATTCCGGTGAATCGGCCATGGGACACCTGGTCCAGATGGCGGGCCTCGCGGTGCAGAATTTCGTCTCGGCGGCTGTGGGTATCGCCGTCGTCGCCGCACTGATCCGGGGCTTCGTCAGGAAGAAGACCGATCGCGTCGGAAATTTCTGGGTCGACCTGACTCGGATCGTGTTTCGCGTTCTACTGCCCCTGGCATTCGTCTTCGCGATCGTTCTGGTGGCCGCAGGTACCATTCAGAATTTCCACGGAATCCACGACATCACCACCATCGCAGGCGGACACCAGGGCATGACCGGGGGCCCCGTCGCCTCCCAGGAGGCCATCAAGCAACTGGGTACCAACGGCGGTGGTTTCTACAACGCGAACTCCGCCCACCCCTTCGAGAACCCCAACGCCTTCACCAACCTGATCGAGATCTACCTCCTGCTGGTCATCGCGTTCTCGCTGCCGCGGACTTTCGGGAGGATGGTCGGCGACAACCGGCAGGGCTACGCGATCGTTGCCGTGATGGTACTGATCTGGGGTGCATCGGTCGCCCTCGTGACCGTCAATGAGCTGCACAGCGTCAGCAGCACGGCAGGTCACGCGGCCGGCGGAATGACGGAGGGCAAGGAGACGCGGTTCGGGATCTGGGCCTCCGCCCTGTTCGCCGCATCCACCACCCTCACGTCGTGCGGAGCGATCAACTCCTCCCACGACTCGTACACGCCGGGCGGCGGCGGAATGACGATCTTCAACATGATGCTGGGGGAGATCGCGCCCGGCGGCACCGGATCCGGGCTCTACGGAATCCTGATCCTGGCGATCGTCACGGTCTTCGTCGCCGGACTGATGGTCGGCCGTACGCCCGAGTACCTGGGCAAGAAACTCCGGGGCCGGGAGATGAAGTTCGCCTCGCTCTACATCCTGACCACGCCCGCGCTCGTGCTGGTCGGTGCGGGGCTGGCGATGGCGTTCCCGGGTGAAAGGGCCGCGATGCTCAACTCCGGACCGCACGGCTTCTCCGAGGTCCTGTACGCCTTCACGTCGGCTGCGAACAACAACGGGTCGGCGTTCGCGGGGCTGAGCGCGAACACCGTCTGGTACAACACCACGCTCGGTGTGGTCATGCTCGTCGGCCGGTTCCTGCCGATGGTGTTCGTTCTGGCGCTCGCCGGCTCGCTCGCCGGGCAGCAGTCCATTCCGGTCACCGCGGGCACCCTGCCCACTCACCGGCCGCAGTTCGTCGCGCTGTTGATCGGAGTGATCCTCATCGTTGTCGGTCTGACGTACTTCCCCGCGCTCGCACTCGGCCCTCTTGCGGAGGGCCTGCGCTGATGTCCACGACCACTACTCCTGCTCCCACCCCGCCGGGCGCCGGGCGTCAGCAGCACCGGGTCCCGGGCGGACTGCTCGATCCCAAGCAACTTCTGACGTCCCTCCCCGACGCCCTGCGCAAGCTGGATCCGCGCTTGATGGTCCACAACCCCGTCATGTTCGTGGTGGAGGTCGGGGCGGTGCTGACCACGCTGTCGGCCATCAGCATGCCCAGTGTCTTCGCCTGGGTGATCACGGCATGGCTCTGGCTGACGTCGCTCTTCGCCAATCTCGCCGAAGCCGTGGCCGAAGGACGCGGCAAGGCCCAGGCGGAGACCCTGCGCCGCACCAGGACGACGACGAAGGCCCGCCGTCTCACCGGCTGGCGGCCAGGCGCGACCGACGCCGCAGAGGAGGAGGTTCCGGGCGTCGAACTCCGGCTGGGCGATCATGTCGTCGTCGAGGCCGGGCAGACCATCCCCGGCGACGGCGATGTGGTCGAGGGCATCGCGAGTGTCGACGAATCGGCCATCACGGGCGAGTCGGCGCCGGTGATCCGCGAGTCCGGTGGTGACCGGTCGGCGGTCACGGGCGGAACCAAGGTGCTCTCGGACCGGATCGTAGTGAAGATCACCTCGAAGCCGGGGGAGACCTTCATCGACCGGATGATCGCACTCGTGGAGGGAGCCGCGAGGCAGAAGACACCGAACGAGGTCGCGCTCAACATCCTGCTCGCATCCCTCACGATCATTTTCCTGATCGCGGTGGCGACCCTGCAACCCTTCGCCATCTTCGCGGGGGCCGAGCAGACCATCGTCGTCCTCGTCGCCCTCGTCGTTGCCCTGATCCCCACGACGATCGGGGCGCTGCTGTCGGCGATCGGCATCGCGGGCATGGACCGACTCGTGCAGCGCAACGTGCTGGCGATGTCCGGGCGCGCGGTGGAGGCCGCGGGCGACGTCAATACCCTGCTGCTCGACAAGACCGGCACCATCACCCTCGGCAACCGCCAGGCCGCCGAGTTCCTGCCGGTGGACGGGGTGATCACCGAAGAACTCGCGGATGCCGCCCAGCTGTCATCGATCGCCGACGAGACGCCCGAGGGCCGCTCGATCGTCGTCCTCGCCAAGGAGCAATACGCGCTGCGCGGCCGTAGCGAGGGCGAACTGGCCACGGCACAGTTCGTACCCTTCACCGCCCAGAGCCGGATGAGCGGTGTCGACATCAGTGATCCTCAGGACCATCGGTCTTTGCGCAAGGGAGCGGCGACGGCAGTGATGCGCTGGGTCCGTGACAACGGCGGCCACCCCACGGCAGAGGTCGGTGCCATCGTCGACGGAATCGCCGCGAGCGGCGGCACCCCGCTGGTCGTCGGCGAAGTGACCCGGCAGGGCGAAGCTCGCAGCGCCCGGGTTCTCGGCGTCATCCACCTGAAGGACGTCGTCAAGGAAGGCATGCGCGAACGCTTCGACGAACTGCGCCGCATGGGCATCAGAACCGTCATGATCACCGGAGACAACCCGCTGACCGCGCGCGCCATCGCCCAGGAGGCAGGGGTGGACGACTTCCTCGCCGAGGCCGCACCCGAGGACAAGATGGCCCTGATCCGGCGCGAACAGGCGGGCGGCAAGCTGGTCGCGATGACGGGCGACGGTACGAACGACGCGCCCGCGCTCGCCCAGGCCGATGTCGGCGTGGCGATGAACACCGGTACCTCGGCCGCCAAGGAGGCCGGGAACATGGTGGACCTGGACTCCAACCCGACCAAGCTGATCGAGATCGTCGAGATCGGCAAGCAGTTGCTGATGACCCGTGGCGCGCTGACGACGTTCTCGATCGCCAACGACGTCGCGAAGTACTTCGCGATCATCCCGGCCATGTTCGCGATGGTCTACCCGGGCCTGGACAAACTCAACATCATGCGTCTGCACAGTCCGACCTCGGCGATCGCCTCGGCGATCGTGTTCAACGCGCTGATCATCGTCGCGCTGATCCCGCTTGCGCTGCGCGGCGTGCGCTACCGGCCGTCCTCCGCAGCGAAACTGCTCAGCCACAACATCTGGATGTACGGGCTCGGCGGGCTGGTACTGCCCTTCGTGGGCATCAAACTCCTTGATCTCCTCCTCCAGTTCATCCCCGGACTGCGCTGACAGACGTCCCGACGACGTCCCGACGGAAGAAAGAAGGCGATCCCACGGTGCGCACCCACCTTCCCCCCGTACTCCGGCACCATCTGACCGCCCTGCGGATGCTTCTCGTGTTCACCCTGGTCACCGGCATCGCCTATCCGCTGCTCGTCACCGCCATCGCCCAGGCCGGTTTCTCCCACCAGGCCAACGGTTCGCTGCTGACGACGAACGGCAAGCCGGTGGCCTCCTCACTGATCGGCCAGAACTTCACACTGCCGAAGAAGAATCCCCAGGGCGCGCAGGAGCCGCTGCGCCCCGACCCCACGTGGTTCCAGCCCCGCCCGTCCACGGGCGGCTACGACCCCGTGAACTCGGGCGCCTCCAACCTTGGACCGAACAACACCGATCTGATCGAGACCGTCCACAACCGCCTTGCCGCCGTCGCCGCCTTTGACGGAGTTCCGCTCTCGTCCGTCCCCCCGGACGCCGTGACCGCCAGCGGCTCCGGCCTCGACCCGGCGATCTCCCCGGCCTACGCCTACGAACAGGTCGACCGTGTCGCGAAGGCCCGCCACCTCGCGCCCGCCGAGGTCAGGGCGCTGGTCGCCCAGCACGTCCAGGGGCGTGTTCTGGGCTTCCTGGGGCAGGAACACGTCAACGTGGTCGAACTCAACCACGATCTGGCCAAGCTGGTGTGACCACCATGCAGGGGGTCGACAGTGGCGCGGGTCGAACCGAAGCCGGACGACGGCTCCTCCGACGGGACGGGCCCGCGCCGTCAAGCCGCCACGGCGACGTCGGGCACGGCCCGGTGGTCGTCGCGGGCCCCTCCGCCCGGCTCACACGGGCTTGAACCAGACCGTCGCCAGCGGCGGCAGCGTCAGCAGGATGCTGCTGGGACGGCCGTGCGAGGCCACCCGTTCGGGCTTCAGCGGGCCGGAATGGCGCACGTCGCTGCCGCCGTACCGGGCGGCGTCCGTGTTGAGGACCTCCGCCCACGCGACCTGATCGCCGAGGACGTCCGGCACGCCGATGCGGTAGTCCTGCCGCACCACCGGGGAGAAGTTGCAGACGGCGAGCAGCGGCGAGCCGTGCGCGTCGTAGCGCAGGAAGGCGAAGGCGTTGTCCTCGGCCGCGCCGCCGTCCACCCAGTCGAAGCCCTCCGGGACGGTGTCGCGCTGCCAGAGCGCGGGCGTGGCGGCGTACACCGCGTTCAGGTCGCCGACCAGAGTGCGTACGCCCCGGTGGTCGCTCTGAGCCTCGTACGAGGGGTCGAGCAGCCACCAGTCCGGGCCGTGCCCCTCGGACCACTCCGCTCCCTGTGCGAACTCCTGCCCCATGAACAGGAGTTGCTTGCCCGGGTGGGCCCACATGAAGCCGAGATACGCCCGGTGGTTGGCGCGCCGCTGCCACCAGTCGCCGGGCATCTTGCTGACCAGCGCCTGCTTTCCGTGCACCACCTCGTCGTGCGAGATCGGCAGGACGAAGTTCTCGCTGTACGCGTACACCATCGAGAAGGTCATCTCGTTGTGGTGGTACTTGCGGTGCACCGGCTCCTTCGACATGTACTGGAGGGAGTCGTGCATCCAGCCCATGTTCCACTTCAGCCCGAAGCCGAGCCCACCGAAACCGTCGGGGCCGACATGGTGGGTGGCGCGGGTGACGCCGTTCCAGGCGGTGGACTCCTCGGCGATGGTGACGACGCCCGGATTGCGCCGGTAGACGGTGGCGTTCATCTCCTGGAGGAAGGAGACGGCGTCCAGATTCTCCCGGCCGCCACGCTCGTTCGGGGACCAGTCCCCGTCCTCGCGCGAGTAGTCGAGATAGAGCATCGAGGCGACGGCATCGACCCGCAGTCCGTCGATGTGGAACTCTTCGCACCAGTAAGTCGCGTTGGCGACGAGGAAGTTGCGTACCTCCTTGCGACCGTAGTCGAACTCCAGCGTGCCCCAGTCCGGATGCGCCGCCCGTGACTGGTCCGAGTGTTCGTACAGCGGACGGCCGTCGAACTCCGCGAGCGCCCAGTCGTCGCGCGGGAAGTGCGCGGGCACCCAGTCGACGATGACGCCGATACCGGCCCGGTGCAGCGCGTCGACGAGGAAACGGAAGTCGTCCGGTGTGCCCAGTCGCGACGTCGGCGCGTAGAAGCCGGTGACCTGATAGCCCCACGAACCACCGAAGGGATGCTCGGAGACCGGCATCATCTCCACATGGGTGAACCCCAGATCCTTTACGTAACGAGGGAGTTGGGTGGCCAACTCGCGGTACGTGAGTCCCGGGCGCCAGGACGGCAGATGCACCTCGTACACGGAGAACGGCGCCTCGTGCACCGGTACGTCGCCCCGGTGGGCCACCCACTCCTGGTCCCGCCACTCGTGGTGCGAGGCCGTCACGATCGAGGCGGTGGCGGGCGGGACCTCGGTGCGGCGGGCCATCGGGTCGGCGCGCGTGGTGTGCGAACCGTCCGGGCGGCAGATGTCGAACTTGTAGAGCGTGCCCTCCCCGATCCCGGGCAGGAACAGTTCCCACACCCCGGAGGAGCCGAGCGAACGCATCGGAAAGCCCGTGCCGTCCCAGAAGTTGAAGTCACCGACGACCCGCACCCCGCGCGCGTCGGGGGCCCATACGGTGAACCGGGTACCCGGAACGCCCTGGTGTTCCATGGGCTGCGCGCCGAGGGCGGTCCACAGCTCCTCGTGCCGCCCCTCGCCGATCAGATGCAGATCGAGATCGCCGAGCGCGGGCAGGAAGCGGTACGGATCGTGCACCTCGATCTCGTTTTCCTCGTAGGCGACCAGGAGTTGGTACTCGGGGAGTGAGGGCATCGGCAGCAGCCCGGAGAAGAGGCCGTCGCCGTCGTCGTGCAGCTGTGCCCGCAGTCCCTTGGCGAGCACGGTCACGGACCGCGCGTACGGGCGCAGCACCCGGAAGGTCACACCGCCGCGCACCATATGGGCGCCGAGCAGGTCGTGCGGGGCGTGGTGCTCGCCGTACAGCAGCCGGGCCCGGTCGCCGTCGTCGAGGGGCTGCGCCTTGCGTACTCCCTGGCTGCCGGCTCCTCCCCGGCGAAGCGGCGGCGTAACACCGGAATCGGCACCGGAATCGGCACCGGCACCGGCATCGACTCGCTTGGACGCAGGCCTCTTCCGCTTGGCGGAGCCGGCCGGTTCCGGAGGGGGCTGGGCAGCCGCCTTCGCCGGGGCCGCGGGGGATGCCTTGCCGGCCGGTGTCACCGGTGGGGCTTGCGGGGCCTCGACCTCGGTCTCGATCTCGGCTTCGGTGCGGGCGGACGATGTACGGGAGGGCTTGCGGGCGGTCACGGGGACAGCCTCCTCGGAGGGTGTTGGCGGAGCGGAGCGGAGCGGGGCGGGAGGAACGAAAACGTGAACGGGACGGGCGGCGGCCTCGAACCGGGCGACAGGGGCGGCGCCCCGGGCCGTCAGTCCGCGACCACGGCGGCCAGGCGGTGGATCGCCGCCATCGGGACCGGCAGCCAGTCGGGCCGGTGACGTGCCTCGTACAGCACCTCGTACACCGCCTTGTCGGTCTCATGGGCGCGCAGCAGCTCCGGTTCGCTGCGCGGGTCGACGCCCGCGGCCTCGGCGTACCCCTCGCAGTAGGCGGTCCGGCAGCGCGCCGCCCACTCGGCGTTCCACGGGCGGTGCGAGCGGGCCGCGTAGTCGAAGGAGCGGAGCATGCCCGCGATGTCGCGCACCGGGGGCTGCGGCCGGCGGCGCTCGGGCAGCGGCCGGGCCGGTTCGCCCTCGAAGTCGATCAGTGACCAGAAGCCGTCGGCCGCGCGCAGCGTCTGGCCGAGGTGGAGATCGCCGTGGACCCGTTGGGCCGCCCAGTTGCGGCCCCGGTGACCCAGCGCGGCCACCGCGTCGAAGGCGGTGCGCAGCCCGGGGACGTACGGCGTGAGGGCCGGTACCGCGTGCGCGGCGGCCTCCAGCCGCTGCACCATCGCGGCGGCGAGGTGCTCGGTCTGGGCGCGGCGCAGAGCGGGCTGCGGCAGTGCGGCGGCGAGCGCGGTGTGGACCTCGGCGGTGGCCCTGCCGAGGGCGTGTGCCTCGCCGGTGAAGTCGAGGCCCTTGGCGAGGGCGCGCAGGGCGAGCTGCCAGCCGTCCTCCGCGCCGCGCAGGAACGGCTGCAGGACGCCGAGGGTGAGCGGCTCGGGGGCGGCGGCCTCGAACCAGGCGACGGGGGCGGGCACCCGTCCGCAGCCCTCGCGCGCGAGGGCGAGCGGCAGTTCCAGATCGGGGTTGGTGCCCGGGAAGATCCGGCGGAAGATCTTGAGGATGTAGGCGTCGCCGTAGACGAGCGAGGTGTTGGACTGCTCGGTGTCGAGCAGTCGCGGCGCCAGCCCCGCGGCGATCGGGGCGCCGCCCCGGTCGAAGCGCAGCGCGCCGAGGGTGCCGGGCGCACGGAACCGTTCCAGCAGGAGTTCGGCGAGGCGCGGGTCGTGCAGCCCCTCGTAGACGGTGCGGCCGGCGAGCGGCCCGTCCGTCACGTGCCCGATGAGCGCGGGCGCCAGCCGCGACGGCAGCACGGACCGTACGCCGAGCAGGATTTGATAGCAGTCGTCCGGCGACTGCCCTGGCATGGACGGCTGATGGGCCCGGACCAGCAGATGGAGCAGCCCGGTGCGGGCGCGGGCCGGGCCGGTGTCCACCGGCAGTATCTCGGTCGCCGACAGCAGCGAGAAGGCCGCGATCGGCTGCCCCTTGCCCGCGAACCACCGTTGCCGGGGCAGCCATTCGTGCAACAGGGGGGCGAGAGACGGGAGCAGAGCTGTGCTGTCAGCCAGGGCGACCCGAGTGGATGCAGCCTCCGACATGGCATCGCGTCCTTTCCCCGGGCACACCACAGGATGCGAAGAGTGTCCCGGATTGCGGCATTGGCTGTCCGGCTGTGCGGGACGTGTCGGGTCAGGATGGTCCGTACGGACTCGACTCGAAGGGTTCGAAACGCCAGCGGGGACCCGGAAGGTCCCGGAAGTGCTCGATGTGGGGGGAGAGTGCCCCGTGCGGGGCGGCGGAAACCGCCCCGCGGTGGGTGGTGGGAGGTGGCGCCCGGTCAGTTCGGCGGTGCGTCCTTGCGCAGCCGGAACCAGTAGAAACCGTGTCCGGCGAGAGTCAGCAGGTAGGGCCACTCGCCGATGGCGGGGAAGCGCACCCCGCCGATCAGCTCCACCGGATGACGCCCGTTGAACGACCGCAGATCGACCTCCGTCGGCTGCGCGAACCGCGAGAAGTTGTGCACGCACAGCACGAGATCGTCCCCGTGCTCCCGGGTGAAGGCGAGCACGGCGGGGTTCGACGACGGCAGTTCGCTGAACGAACCGAGACCGAAGGCGGGGTTTTGCTTACGGATCTCGATCATCCGCCGCGTCCAGTGCAGCAGTGACGACGGAGACGCCATCGACGCTTCGACATTGGCGACTTGATAGCCGTAGACCGGATCCATGATCGTGGGGAGGTAGAGCCGCCCGGGGTCGCTGGAGGAGAATCCGGCGTTCCGGTCGGGGGTCCACTGCATCGGCGTGCGGACCGCGTCCCGGTCGCCCAGCCAGATGTTGTCGCCCATCCCGATCTCGTCCCCGTAATAGAGGATCGGGGAGCCGGGCAGGGACAACAACAGCGCCGTGAACAGCTCGATCTGGTTGCGGTCGTTGTCCAGCAGGGGGGCGAGCCGCCGCCGGATGCCGATGTTGGCCCGCATCCGCGGATCCTTGGCGTACTCCGCGTACATGTAGTCGCGCTCTTCGTCCGTGACCATTTCGAGGGTGAGCTCGTCGTGGTTGCGCAGGAAGATGCCCCACTGACAGTTCTTCGGGATCGCCGGTGTCTTCGCCAGGATTTCGGAGACCGGGTAGCGGCTCTCGCGCCGGACGGCCATGAAGATCCGTGGCATCACCGGGAAATGGAACGCCATGTGGCACTCGTCGCCGCCGGCCTGGAACTCGCCGAAGTAGTCGACGACGTCCTCCGGCCACTGGTTGGCCTCGGCGAGCAGCACGGTGTCCGGGTAGTGCGCGTCGATCTCCTTGCGGACCCGCTTGAGGAAGTCGTGGGTCTCCGGGAGGTTCTCGCAGTTGGTTCCCTCGCGCTGGTAGAGGTACGGCACGGCGTCCACGCGGAAACCGTCGATGCCGAGGTCCAGCCAGAAGCGCAGCGCGGAGATGATCTCCTCCTGCACCGCCGGGTTCTCGTAGTTGAGATCGGGCTGGTGGGAGAAGAACCGGTGCCAGTAGTACTGCTTGCGCACCGGGTCGAAGGTCCAGTTGGACGTCTCCGTGTCGACGAAGATGATCCGGGCGTCCGGGAACTGCTTGTCGTCGTCGGCCCAGACGTAGTAGTCGCCGTACGGCCCGTCGGGGTCGGTGCGGGACTGCTGGAACCACTCGTGCTGATCGCTCGTGTGGTTCATGACGAAGTCGATGATCACGCGCATGCCGCGCTGGTGCGCGGCGTCGACGAACTCCACGAAGTCGGCCAGGTCGCCGAACTCCGGGAGCACGGCGGTGTAGTCGGAGACGTCGTAACCGCCGTCGCGCAGCGGCGACTTGAAGAACGGCGGCAGCCAGAGGCAGTCGACGCCGAGCCACTGCAGATAGTCCAGCTTGGCGGTGATGCCCTTGAGGTCGCCGATGCCGTCGCCGTTGGAGTCCTGGAAGGATCGGACGAGGACCTCGTAGAAAACGGCACGCTTGAACCAGTCGGGATCGCGGTCCTTGGCCGGGGTGTCCTCGAACAGGTCGTGGACGGGCTCATTGACGATCATGGTGTGGGTGACCCTCCGGTCGGCGGGGACGGTCGCAGGACGACGATGTGCGCGGGCGTGACGCCCGGCTCCAGACGCACATAGAAGGTCCTGCCCCAGTGATAGGTATCGCCGGTGAGCTCGTCGCGCACCGGCACGCTCTCGTGCCGGTCGAGGCCGAGTCGCGGCATGTCCAACGAGACCGTGGCCTCGTGGGTGTGGTGCGGGTCGAGGTTGACGACCACCAGAACGATGTTCGAACCCGAACGCTTGCTGTAGACGATCAACGCGTCGTTGTCGACGGAGTGGAAGTGCACATCGCGCAGTTGCTGCAGCGCCGGGTGGCGGCGCCTGATGCGGTTGAGACGGGTGATGAGCGGGGCCAGTGAGCGGCCCTCGCGCTCCGCCGACTCCCAGTCCCTGGGCCGGATCTCATACTTCTCCGAGTGGAGGTACTCCTCGCTGCCGGGCCGGATCGGGGTGTTCTCGCACAGTTCGTACCCCGCGTACACACCCCAGGCCGGCGAGAGCGTGGCGGCGAGAACGGCCCGCGCCTCGAAGGCCGGACGGCCCCCGTCCTGGAGGTAGCCCGACAGGATGTCCGGGGTGTTCACGAAGAAGTTGGGGCGCATGTAGGAGGCGGTCTCGCCCGACAACTCGGTCACGTAGTCGGTGATTTCCTGCTTGCTGTTGCGCCAGGTGAAATACGTGTAGGACTGCTGGAAGCCGATGGCGGCGAGCGTACGCATCATCGCGGGCCGGGTGAATGCCTCGGCCAGGAAGATCACATCCGGGTCGGTCCGGTTGATATCGGCGATCACCTTCTCCCAGAAGATCACCGGTTTGGTGTGCGGATTGTCGACGCGGAAGATCCGTACCCCGTGGCCCATCCAGAAACGGAGAATGCACCCGGTCTCCTCGACCAGGCCGGGCAGGTCCTTGTCGAAGGCGATCGGATAGATGTCCTGGTATTTCTTCGGCGGATTCTCCGCGTACGCGATCGTGCCGTCCGCGCGGTGATGGAACCACTCGGGGTGTTTTTCGACCCAGGGGTGGTCGGGGGAACACTGGAGCGCGAAATCCAGCGCGATCTCCATGCGCAGGGTGCGGGCGGTAGCGACGAAATGATCGAAGTCGTCGAGCGTGCCGAGTTCGGGATGGACGGCGTCGTGACCGCCCTCGGTCGAACCGATCGCCCAGGGCACGCCCACGTCGTGCGGGGCGGGGGAGAGCGAGTTGTCGGGGCCCTTGCGGTGGGTGGTTCCGATGGGGTGGATGGGCGGGAGATAGACGACGTCGAAGCCCATGGCGGCGACCGCGGGAAGCCGTTCGGCGGCCGTACGGAACGTGCCGCTGATGATCCTCTCCGGCTGGACCGCCGTCTTTCCCGCCCTGCCGGTTCTGCCCTTCTTCGCCGTACCGGCGGGCTTGGCCGGTACCACCCTGGCGCCCTCCGAACGGGGGAACAGCTCGTACCAGGAGCCGAACAGGGCCCGCCGGCGCTCGACCAGCAGGGGGAGTGGGTGGGACGCGGTGACCAGTTCGCGCAGCGGGTGACGGTCGAGCGCGGCCCGCGCCGCGGGGACGAGCGCCGCGGCGAGCCGGGCGGCGGCCGGGCGGGACTTGTCGCGCAGGGCGTCGGCCGCGTCCAGCACCGCCTCGCGCCCGTCGCGCTTGGGCACGCCCGCGGCGGCCCGTTCATACAGCTCGGCGCCCTCCGCCAGGACGAGCGCGGTGTCGATCCCGGCCGGGATCTTGATCCGGGCCTGCTGCCGCCAGGTGGTGACCGGATCGCTCCAGGCCTCGACCGTATACGTCCAGTGGCCCTCGCAGGCCGGGGTGACATCGGCGCCCCAGCGGTCGGTGCCGGGGGCGAGCTCGCGCATCGGCGTCCAGCGACCGGGGCGCCCGTTCGGATCCAGCAGGACCACATTGGCGGCGACGGCGTCATGGCCCTCCTGGAAGACGGTCGCGGTGACCTGGAACGTCTCACCGGCAACGGCCTTGGCAGGCCTTCTGCCGCAGTCGACGAGTGGGCGGACGTCGAGGACGGGAATGCGACCGATCATGGAATCACCTGGGGACTGAGGCTCGGACCGAACGGGACGCGACGCGACCGCGGAGGGCGGAATTCGCGCACCGCGACCGATGGGGTCCGTCCTTTCTAGCTGCTCTGTTGACGACTGACGGGGTGTGGGCATGGCCGCTCCTGTCCGCATTCACTCGAATGGCACTCGAATGGCTGGGGTGCGGATGTGTTTCGCGGAGGTAAACCGGCTGGACACCGGTCCCGCGGGTGCCTCGTATTCATGCTGCATTCGGGCGGCATTCGCATGTTCCCGTGACGCACTCGGGCTCCGTACCGGAGAAGCCTTCCCACGATTCCCGGGAGGGCAATCCGGTGGTGTGTCAACTACTCGGGCGTATCTGTAACGAACTGAATGCGCCGAGCGCTGCCGCACGTGCGCGGGCTCGTCGGTGCTTCCCGGACGCCACTGGGCAGCTTTCCCCTTGGTGCGGCGTGTCACAAGACCGGACGAGGCAAGGGAATCGGCCATTACCTGCGGGGCGGATGTGTCTATACGGGCCGTGAGGGGCGCCGGGTGCGGATGAGGCGGATCGGTCGGCGCGGAGATCGCCCCCGGGCGGAAACGGAGCGGAACAGGGGTGCGGCCCACGGCTGATGCCGAGGGTGACGGAGCGGCGCACCCCCGTGGTGCGTCCCCTCGGATTCGTACGTCCCCTGTAATGGTGGAATACGTGAAGGCCATTCGTCGATTCACCGTGCGTCCCGTCCTCCCCGATCCCCTTCAACCGCTCAGCGACCTCGCCCGCAATCTGCGCTGGTCCTGGCACACCGAGACCCGTGAGCTCTTCCAGGCCGTCGACCCGGAGGTCCGGCGGACGGCGGAGTGCGACCCCGTGCGGCTGCTCGGTGCCGTATCCGCCGGGCGACTCGCCGAGCTCGCCCGCGACGAGCAGTTCCTGCACCGGCTGACCGAGGCGTCCGCGGACCTCCGGGACTACCTGGACGGATCCAGGTGGTACCAGGAGCAACTGGCCCAGGGGGCGGAGCTGCCGGCCGCCATCGCCTATTTCTCACCCGAGTTCGGGGTGACCGCCGCTCTGCCCCAGTACTCCGGCGGACTCGGGATCCTCGCCGGGGACCACCTGAAGGCCGCCAGCGACCTCGGCGTCCCCCTCGTCGCGGTCGGCCTGCTCTACCGGCACGGCTACTTCCGCCAGAGCCTGTCCCGCGACGGCTGGCAGCAGGAGCACTACCCCGTGCTCGATCCGAACGAGCTGCCGCTCACCCTGTTGCGCGAAGCCGACGGCACCCCGAGCCGGGTGGTGCTCACCCTGCCCGGTGGCCGTTCGCTGCACGCCCACATCTGGCAGGCCCAGGTGGGACGCGTACCGCTGCTGATGCTCGACTCCGCCGTGGAGGAGAACGCACCGGGCGAACGCGAGGTGACCGACCGGCTGTACGGCGGCGGCAGCGAGCACCGGCTGCTCCAGGAGATGCTCCTCGGCATCGGCGGCGTACGCGCGGTACGGACGTACTGCCGTCTCACCGGGCATCCGGCGCCCGAGGTGTTCCACACCAACGAGGGGCACGCCGGCTTCCTCGGGCTCGAACGCATCCGTGAACTCGTCGGCACCGGGCTGGACTTCGACTCCGCGGTGGAGTCCGTACGGGCCGGCACGATCTTCACCACCCACACGCCCGTGCCCGCCGGGATCGACCGGTTCGACCGCGAGCTCGTGGCCCGGCACTTCGGGGACGGCGGCGAACTCCCGGGGGTCGGCGTCGAACGCGTCCTGCAACTGGGCATGGAGACCTACCCCGGCGGCGAACCCGAGCTCTTCAACATGGCGGTCATGGGACTGCGGCTGGCCCAGCGGGCCAACGGGGTCTCCACCCTCCACGGTTCGGTCAGCCGGGAGATGTTCGCCGGGCTGTGGCCGGGCTTCGACGCGGCGGAGGTGCCGATCACCTCGGTGACCAACGGCGTCCACGCGCCCACCTGGGTCGCGCCCGAGATCCTCCGGCTGCGCAAGGACTACGGCGGCACACCCGGCCGCTGGGACTCCGCCGCCGATGTCCCGGACCGGGAACTCTGGGATCTGCGGCGGTCCCTGCGCGCACAACTGGTCACCGAGGTGCGGACACGGCTCTACGCCTCCTGGCGAGACCGGGGCGCCGAAGCCGCCGAACTCGGCTGGATCGACAACGTACTGGACCCGGACGTGCTGACCATCGGCTTCGCCCGGCGGGTGCCCTCGTACAAGCGGCTGACGCTGATGATGCGCGACCGCGACCGGCTGCGCGACCTGCTGCTCCACCCGACCCGCCCGATCCAGATCGTCGTCGCCGGCAAGGCCCACCCCGCCGACGACGGCGGGAAGCGGCTGGTGCGGGAGCTGGTGCGGTTCTCCGACGATCCACGGGTGCGCCACCGCATCGTGTTCCTGCCGGACTACGGGATGGCCATGGCGCAGAAGCTCTACCCGGGCTGCGACGTCTGGCTCAACAACCCCCTGCGCCCGCTGGAGGCCTGTGGTACGAGCGGCATGAAGGCGGCGCTCAACGGCTGCCTCAACCTCTCGGTCCTCGACGGGTGGTGGGACGAGTGGTTCGAGCCGGACTTCGGCTGGGCGATCCCGACGGCCGACGGTCTGGCCGTGGACGAGGACCGCCGCGACGATCTGGAGGCGGGCGCCCTCTACGAGTTGATCGAGGACAGGATCGCGCCGCGCTTCTACGACCGGGGCGGCGAGGGGCTCCCCGAACGCTGGATCGAGATGGTCCGCCGCACCCTGGGCACGCTGGGGCCCAAGGTTCTGGCGGGGCGCATGGTGACCGAGTACGTGGAGCGGCTGTACGCGCCCGCCGCGCTCGCCCAGCGTGCGATGGACCCCGGCGCGGCGCGGCAGCTCGCCGACTGGAAGGCCCGGGTCCGTGCCGCCTGGCCGCGCGTCGCCGTCGATCACATGGAGGCGGTGGCGCCCGATACGGCGGGCGGTCCGGCCGAGCTGGGGTCGACGCTGCTGCTGCGGGTCCGGATCGACCTCGGGGCGCTGGAGCCGGACGAGGTGGAGGTGCAGGCGGTGGCCGGCCGGGTGGACGCCGCCGATGGGATCTCGGACGCCCAGCTCTTCCCGCTGAAGCCCGCCGGGGGCCAGGACCTGGAGGGCCGCTGGCTGTACGACGGTCCGCTGGCCCTCGACCGCACCGGCCCGTACGGCTACACCGTGCGGGTGCTCCCGGCCCATCCGCTGCTGGCGACCGGCGCGGAACTCGGCCTGGTGGCGTTGCCCACGGAGTCGGCGGGGGACGGCGCGGGCGTGCTGATGCGCTGACGTACCGTCCGCCCGGCTCCGGCACCCGGTCGCGGACGTGAAACCGCCCGGGAGGAAGCGAGAGCTCCTCCCGGGCGGTTCGTTCAGTAGCCGGACCCGGCTCCGGGTTCAGCGGGCCGACGGGTTCAGAACGTCAGCTTGAAGCTGTTGATCTTGCCGGTGTCGCCCGAGAAGACGTCCTGGACCTTCAGCTTCCAGGTGCCGTTCGCCGCCACGGACGACGCGTTGACCGTGTACGTCGTCTGGACGTTGGGCGCCGAGTCGCTGATCGAGGAGTTCTTCAGCCGGTAGGTCGTACCGTTCGGGGCGACGAGGTCGATGACCAGGTCACCGCGCCAGGTGTGGGTGATGTCCACGCCGACCTTGAGGGCGCTGGGCGCGTTCCCCGTGACGCCGGTGACGTTGACCGAACTGGTGACGGCCGCGCCGCGGTCCGGGATGGCGACGGGGGTGGTGTTCTCGAAGACCGTGCCGCCGGGGTCGGTGCCGCCACCGGGGCGCGTGCCGACGTTGATGCCGGCCCAGGCGTCGGCGACGGCCTTGTACTCGGCGCTGGCCGTGCCGTACAGCTCACCGGCCACGGCGAGCGTACCGGTGCGGGCCGCCGCGTAGTTCGTGGTGGAGGTGAACTTGGTGGTGAGCGCCTTGAACCAGATCTGCGCGGCCTTGTCGCGGCCGATGCCGGTCACCGGCAGACCGTCGGAGGTCGGCGAGTCGTAGTTGACGCCGTTGATGGTCTTCTTGCCGCTGCCCTCGGAGAGCAGGTAGAAGAAGTGGTTCGCCGGGCCCGAGGAGTAGTGGACGTCGACGTTGCCGATGCCCGAGTACCAGGCGTCCTTGGACGCGCCGTCCTTGCTCGGCTTGTCCATGTAGCGCAGCGGGCTGCCGTCGCCGTTGATGTCGATCTTCTCGCCGATGAGGTAGTCGCCCGGGTCCGAGGCGTTGTTGGCGTAGAACTCGACCGCGGTGGCCATGATGTCGCTGGTCGCCTCGTTGAGGCCACCGGACTCACCGCTGTACACCAGGCCCGCGGTGGCGGCGGTGACGCCGTGCGTCATCTCGTGCGCGGCTACGTCGAGGGCGGTCAGCGGGGCGGCGTTGCCGCTGCCGTCGCCGTACGTCATGCAGAAGCAGCTGTCCTGCCAGAAGGCGTTGACGTAGTTGTTGCCGTAGTGGACGCGGGAGTACGCGCCGACGCCGTCGCCCCGGATGCCGGTGCGGCCGTGGACGTTCTTGTAGTAGTCCCAGGTCTCCGCCGCGCCGTAGTGCGCGTCGGCGGCGGCCGTCTCGGCGTTCGACGGGTTGCCGTTGCCCCACACGTCCGTGGAGTTGGTGAACAGCGTCCCGGTTCCCGACGAGCCGTGGTTCAGGTTGTACGTCTTGTGGTTGCCGCGGCCCGTGTCGGTCAGCGTGTACGACGGCGCGGTGCCGAGGGTGACCTGGCCGCTGTACTCGGTGTTGCCGACGCCGTTCTCGACCGCCTGCCACTCGTACAGCTTCGCGCCGGTGGTGGCGTCGGTGATGACGTGCAGCTCGTTGGGGGTGCCGTCGTCCTGGAGACCGCCGACGACGGTCTCGTAGGCGAGCTGCGGCTTGCCCTGCGCCATCCAGACCACCTTGCGGGGTGCCCGGTCGGCCTCGGTCTTCTTGGAGCCGTCGGCCTTGGCGAGGCCGAGCGCCTGCTTCTCGGCCGCGGCGGGCGCGACGTCGGCCGTCGTGTCCACGGCCTTCAGCTGGCCGCTGGTGACCTTGGACGCCTTGGTGACGCTCTTGGTCGCGCCGGCCTTGGACTCCTGGACGACCAGGTCGCCACCGAGCACCGGAAGTCCGGCGAAGGTGCGCTCGTAACGCGTGTGCGTGGTGCCGTCGTTGTCCTGGACGACATCCCGGACGACGAGCTTCTCCCGAGAGCCGAGGCCGAGCTCCTTGGCCGTGGCCGCCTTGCTCGCGTCGGCCTCGCGGATCAGCTCGGCGCGCTGGGACGGGGTGAGCTGCTTGGCCAGGGCGCCGTGGTTGGCGCCGGCGGTGGCGCTGCCGGGAGTGGCTGTGGCCGTACCGGTCTGGACTCCGACGGCGAGGAGGGCTGCTGCGGCTATCAGAGCGCCGGTCGCGGTGGCACGACGGCTGGACGTGGATCTCACGCGGACTCCTTCTGCGAGGGGGGTACCGGCGGCAGGTGGCCGTCGGAAGAACGAGAAGTGCGCAGAACGGGGTGAAGAGTGTCAGCCGGAAGGCCGTTCTGTCAGGACCGCGTCAACAAGTTGGCCGGAAGTCGTCCGTTGCCGTAAATGTCATGTTCGTTAAGCGGACGTTTCACCGATCATCATCGCGACGCCATCCAGCGTCCTTCGCAGGCCGAATTCGAAGAGTTCGTCGAGATCGAGCTCGAACTCATCCTGTTCGAACAGCGAGTTGAGGAACGGGTAGTCGCCACTGGCCGAGATGGCATCGAACTGTGGCTCATTTCTTACCATCCACTCCGCGGCGGACAGCCCGGTGTCCTGACGCGCCTGTGTCTCCATGTCGCCGGCCATGGCAAGTCCCTGGACGTGGGCGAAAAGGGTGAACAACAGTTCCCATTTCTTTCAGTGGATATCGGTCATTCTGTGTGAATATCCTGATGTGGTGAAGCTTTCCGAGTGGGCGGCGCGCAACGGCGTGCATTACCAGACCGCGTGGATCTGGGCGAAGGAGGGCCGTATGCCGGTCCCGGTTGTCCAGACGCCGTCGGGTACATGGCTCGTGACCGAGTCCGTCCCGCAGGCTGCGGGACGGGTTGTGGCGCACTGCCGCGTCTCGTCCGGTGACCAGAAAGCGGACCTGGAGCGCCAGGTCGCCCGGACCGTTCAAGGCGCAACGTCCCGGGGTCTCACGGTCGCTGACGTGGTGACGGAGGTCGGCTCCGGCTTGAACGGGCGCCGTCGCAAGCTGCACCGGCTGCTCGCCGGCCCGGGTGTGGGGACGGTCGTGGTCGAGCACCGTGACCGCCTCGCCCGGTTCGGCGTCGAGCACCTGGAGGCCGCCCTCTCGGCCTCGGGGCGGCGCCTGCTTGTCCTTGACCCCGCGGAGAGGGCCGACGATCTCGTACGGGACATCACCGAGGCCCTGACCTCGATGTGCACACGCCTGTACGGCCGGCACTCCGCGAAGAACCGCGCCGCCCAGGCAGTCGCCGTTGCCACCGGCCCCGAGGTGGCCGGATGAAGAAGTTCAAGCCCCGGCCCGGTTTCACCGTCCTCGCGTACAAGCTCGCGCTGGACCCGAACGCCACGGCCGGCCACCACCTGCACTCGCACGCAGGTGCCGCGAGGGCAGCGTACAACTGGGCGGTCACGTACATCACCGCCGCGTGGTGGCAGCGCAAGGCCGAGCAGTCCTACAACATCCCCGAGGACGAGCTGACACCATGGCGGTCGTGGTCGCTGCCCTCGCTACGCAAGGCGTTCAACGAGGACAAACGCACCAACCCACGTTTCGCCCACTGGTGGGAGGAGAACTCCAAAGAGGCATACAACACCGGCCTGGCAGGCGCGTCGGCGGCGTTCGACAACTACGCGAAGTCGAAGAGCGGTAAGCGCAAAGGCCCGAGGATGGGCATCCCCCGCTTCAAGTCGAAGCGGAAAGCATCCCTGACCTGCCGGTTCACCACCGGAACGATCCGTATCGAACCTGACGGCAGGCACATCACCCTGCCCAGGATCGGCACCATCCGCCTCCACGAACACCGGGCCGACCTGCGCGCCCTCGCCGACACGGGAAACATGCGGATCCTGTCCGCGACGGTGCGCCTGGACCAGGGCCGCTGGTTCGTGTCGTTGCAAGTCGAGGAGAAGCATCAGCCGGCGAAGGTCGCCCGTCCGGATGCGTCGGTCGGTATCGACCTCGGCATCAAGACCCTCGCCGTCCTCGCGGACAGCGACGGTGTCCTCGCTACGGAACCCAACCCACGCCACCTCGACCGCGCGCAGAAGCAGCTGCGCCGCGCCAGTCGTGTCGTCTCGCGCCGCCAGGGCCCCGACCGGCGCACCGGTCGGCAGGCATCGAAGCGCTGGGAGAAGGCGAACCGGGCGCGGAACAAGGTGCACCACCGGGTCGCGAACCTCCGCGAGGACACCCTCCACAAGATGACGACCCGTCTTGCCCGCGAGTACGGCACGATCGTCATCGAAGACCTCAACGTGGCAGGAATGGGCCGCAACCGGCGCCTGTCCCGCCGGGTCGCGGATGCCGCGTTCGGCGAGATCCGACGCCAGCTCACCTACAAGACCCGTCGCCACGGCACGCGACTCGTCGTTGCCGACCGCTGGTTCCCCTCCTCGAAGACCTGCTCGCGCTGCGGTGCGGTGAAAGCCAAGCTGCCCCTCAGCATGCGCGTCTTCGAGTGCGACAACTGCGGACTCGTCATCGACCGGGACGCAAACGCCGGACACAACCTGGTCGCCCACGCGGCCCGCACAACAGGTACCGGAGTGGCCGGAGACCTGGACCCCGCCAAGGTGGAGTCGAAGCCCCGTGGAGCCGACCGCAAGACCCGCAGCACCCGCCCGCGCCGCAAGGCCGGGACGGGGCGGGCAGGTGGCACAATCCCCAGCCCCCGGGCCGGGAAGGAAACGGGAGACCGTCAACAAGTCACCAGAGCACAACTCACGCTCTGGTGACCCGTTACGGACCATTCCAGCGGAAACGCCGGGATTGCTGAGATCACTTGATGATCAAAACAACGGTGAGATGGATGTGCAGCTCGGCGCCCAGGCGGCGTTCACCGAACACCTCGTCCGACATCAGCCGGACCAGCTCGGCCTTGCCCGGCACATGGTGGTACAGCGCCATGGTGGAGGTGGCCAGCATGGTCGTGACCCGGCGCATGGAAACCGCGGACATTCCTTTGGCGTCGGCCAGTTTGATGGCGGTACGCACGATGCGCTCACGGCTCAGACCGGGGCCGCCGTGCTCTCCGTCGTCCTGCTCCGGGGCTCGGGGTCCGTACCGGCCCGCCCAGCGGGCGGCGAAGCCCGTACCGAGGAGCGGAGCCGGTCGCGGTGAGGCCCAAAGGACCCGGGCGTCAGGCGGTGGTGAGGACCATCCGGAAGCGGGCGGCACCGGACAGCATCTTCTGGTACGCCTCGGCTGCCCCGTCCAGTGGCACGGTCTCGGTCATCGGGCGGATCCCGTGCAGGACGCTGAACGCCAGGGTGTCCTGCACGTCCTGCGCGGTGCCCGACGGGTGGCCCCGGACGACCTTGCCGCTCATGAGCAGCTGGGTCGGGCTGATGCCCAGCGGTTCGGAGTCCGCGCCGATGACGACCAGCTCGCCGCGGGGCGCGAGGCCGCCCACGGTAGCCGTGATGGCCCCGGACGCGGACGCGGTGGCCAGGACGACCTTGGCACCGCCGAGGGCCTGCAACGCGTCTGCGACGGTGGTGTCCGCCGTGCTGTCGATGTAGTGATGCGCGCCGAGCTCCTTGGCGAAATCGGCCTTGGCGGCTCCGCGGGCGATGGCCACGGTCTCGAAGCCCATCGCGGCCGCGTACTGCACCCCCAGATGGCCGAGGCCGCCGATGCCGAGCACGGCGACCAGGTCACCCGGCCGCGCGGAGCTGCGCCGCAGACCGTTGTACGTGGTCACCCCCGCGCAGCCCATGGGCGCCGCATCGACCGCGTCCAGCGCGTCGGGGATCCGGGCCAGGGCGTCCACCGGTGCGATCACCGTCTCGGCGTAGCCTCCGTCGTACGACCATCCGGGGACCTTCAGGTTCTGGCACACCATGAAGTCACCCTGCCTGCACGGTGTGCAGTGGCCGCAACTGCCGCCGAACCAGCCGACGGCCACCCGGTCGCCCACCTGCCAGACGTTCTGCGTTCCCTCGCCGAGCTCCACGATCCGTCCGGCGATCTCATGCCCGGGGACCACGGGAAACCGTACGCCCGGAAGCGCGCCGTTCACGAAGAAGGCGTCGCTGTGACAGACCCCGCAGGCATCCACGGCCACTCGTACGTGACAGGGGCCGGGGTGCGGCACATCGCGCTCCACGATCTCGAACGGACCGCCGGCGGTGGCGACCTGCGCGGCTCGATAGACGCTCATCTGGATCTCTCCGGGTTACGGGCGGATGTCCCCCGGAATCAGCAGACCAGCTCCGGCCCGATCGCGCGCGGCGGGTGGAGCAGGCGGGGACTTTCGTAACCCGCCGAGATGCACGTTCAGGCGCGTCAGCCGGCGAACCCCGGCACCACCAGACCGGACTCGTACGCGATCACTACCGCGTGGGTCCGGTTCTGCGCGCCGAGCTTGGTCAGCACGTTCCCGACGTGGGTCTTCACCGTCTCCAGGCTCACCGTGAGCGACTCGGCGATCTCCGGGTTGGACAGGCCGGTGGCCATCAACCGCAGCACCTCCTCCTCCCGCCCCGTCAGCGCCGCCTTCGGCAACGCCTCGGCGGAGCCCAGCGGGCGGGCGGCGACCATCCGGCGCAGTGCCGCCGGGAAGAGGATCGCCTCCCCCGCCGCCACCACCCGTACCGCCTCCGCGATCTGCTGGACCGGAAGCCGCTTGAGCACGAACCCACTGGCCCCCGCGCTGAGCGCGGCGGTGACGTAGCCGTCGTTCTCGAAGGTGGTGATCACCACGACCTTCGGCGGTTCGGCCGACTCGGCAAGGAGTTGTCGGGTGGCCTCGATCCCGTTGCGACGCGGCATCCGCACATCCATCAGGACCACGTCCGGCCGCAGCCGCCGCACCTGCTCGACCGCCTCAACGCCGTCGGCGGCCTCCCCGACCACCGCGATCCCCGGCCGTGCCGCGAGCAACGTGCGCAGACCGCTGCGGGTCACCTCGTCGTCGTCCGCGATCAGGAGTGTGACGGGGGGACTGGTAGGGCTGGTGGTGGCGGGGCCGGTGCCAACGCCAGCCGTGACGGCTGCGCTCGCGTCAGGGCTGGTCGCGACGGCCGCGCTCGCGTCGGAGCCGATCATGCCGACAACCGTACCGGCAGCAGGACTGTCAACCGCCAGTGCTGCGGTCCGTCCGGGCCGGCCTCGATCTCACCGTGCAGCAGCCGCACGCGCTCGGCCAGCCCGGGCAGGCCGTGCCCGGACGTCGGGAAGGCGGCCGGGCCTCTGCCTCTGCCTGTGCCCGTCCCTGCCCGGGTCCGGTTGACCACACCGAGCTCCAGTCCGTGCGACGCGGCCGCCACCCGGACCTCGATCGGACCACCTGCCCCGTGCCGCAACGCGTTCGTCAACCCTTCCTGCAGGATCCGGTACGCCGCCCGGGAGAGCGTCCCCTGCACCTGCGTCAACTCGCCCGAAAGCTCCGGTTCCACCACCGCGCCCGCGTGCTGCAACCGGTCCAGCAGCTCAGGCAGGTCGGCCAAGGTGCGGGTCGGCGCTGTCTCCGCCTTCTCCTCGCGCAGCACGCCCAGCACGTAGTCCAGGTCCTCCAGCGCGGCCCGGGCCGATTCCTCGATGCTGCGCAGGGCGGCCCGCGCCGCCACCGGGTCGGCGGAGAGCACCTCGCCCGCCACCGCCGCCTGGATCGTGGCCGCCGTCAGCGTGTGCCCGATCGAGTCGTGCAACTCGTGGGCCAGTCGGTTACGTTCGGCCAGCCGCAGCTCCCGCTCGGCCGCCAGCGCGAGCCGCTCAGCCGAAGACGGCCCCAACAGCCTTGGCGCCAACCACCGCAGAGCGTTCGTCACCACCACGCACACAGCCGCCGCCAGCAGCACGCAGCCGAGCGCCACCGCCCAGCTGCCCCCGCCACCCGCCACCCGCACCGACCAGCCGAACAGACTCAGCCCCGCCTCGGCGCGGAACCAACCCGCCGGGAGGGTCAGGCCCGCGAGGATCAGCACACCGCTCACCATCGCCCCCGTCCACCCCAGTGCCACGTGCAGCAGCAGCCAGACCGGAGTCCGCCAACGGTCGGCGCCGGACGGCACGGCGGGGGCCAACCCAGTGCCGGGTGAGCTCGTGGACTGACGAGCGGCCACCGGATCCGGCAACGGCACCCCCAGCAGTCGACGGGCGCACGTGACCAGCACCCGCCGCGTGGTGCGGGCCAGCCCGACCACGCCGATCAGTGCCGCCCAGACCAGCAGGGTCAGAACGACCTGCACTCCATAGGGGGCGGATCGCCACGCCAACACCGGCAGCAGTGCGAAAAGCAGCAGTGGAATGCTCGCCAACGCGCCGCAATAGGCGAACAGCGCGCCCGCATACGTGGAGCCGCGCAGCAGCGGCCGGATTCCCCTGATCATAATCGGCCAGTATGACCGGGCGGCTCACCGGCGGCCTCCCCCGATCGAGGGAGCATTTTCTCCCGCCTTCCCGCGATGCGCACCGGAGATCCCGGAAACCAGAATCGTGTCCTGCCCAGTTGACGGGAGGACGGATGATGAACATGCAAGGAACAGAGACGTCGCCGAATCACACGACGCCGGCCGAGGCCGTGTCGACCCGGACGACGTCAATGCCGACTCGGGCGGCATCGACCGAAGTCGCTGGGGCGGACCCCGATTCCCCGTATCCGCAAGGCCCCGGCTACGGCATGCGGTCCCGGCCGGCAGGAACGGCCTGGCCGTGGCCGCCATGGTGCTCGGCATCATCGGCCTGATCACCTCGATCGCCTTCGTCGGCGGCCTGTTCGGCGTCATCGGCCTGATCCTGGGCATCGCCGCCCTGATGAAGGCCAGGCGGACCGGCGTCGGCCGGGGCATGTCCATCACCGGCGTGGTGACGTCGTTCATCGCGATAGTGGTGTCCATCCTGGCCGCCATTCTCATGGCCTGGTACGCCAACAACACGCAGAAGTGCTACCAGCCAGAGAGCTTCCAGCAATACAAGCAGTGCGTTCACCAGCAGCTCACCGGAGACTGACCGGCGGCCGGCGGCACCGCCGGCAATGACCGGGCCTCGGCGCACCCAAGTCCCTGGCGATGGAATCGCTGACCTCCCGCGCACACAAGGGAGGAAGGGCCAATCACCTCTCCCCAGCAAGGACAAGCAACACTGTGCGAAACAGACGAATAGCATCTCTTCTGGCTGTCGGTGCCGCGACGACTTTCATTTCGGCGCTCACACCCGCAACGGCCTTGGCCGCATCTCGGACCACTGCGGCCAAGGACCCTCTGCGGCAGTACACGCAGCAGAATTCCCGATGGCAGCGCTGCGACGCGGAGAACCCCGCCACCTATCAGTGCGCGACTCTCAAGGTGCCGCTGGACTACAGCGATCCCGGTGGAAAGAGGATCGACATCGCGATATCCCGGCTGAAGGCAAGCAGCGCAAAGGAACGTCGCGGTGTTCTGCTGCTCAGCCCCGGCGGCCCCGGCGGGCCGGGCCTGAGCATGCCCGTAGACCCGGCATTGAACATTCCCCAGGAAGTGAAGAGACAGTACGACCTCATCGGGTTCGACCCGAGGGGCGTCGGGCAGAGCTCTCCCGTCAGTTGCGGTCTGACCGACGAAGAAAGGAACGATGAGCGCCCGTACAGGGCCGAGACATTCGCAAAGGACGTGGAGTGGGCACGTACGGTGGCCGACAAATGCCGGGCCGAGGCGGGTGACACACTGCGGCACCTCACCACCCGCAACACCGCTCGCGACATGGACGTCATCCGTGCCGTGCTGGGGGAGAGAAAGATTTCCTACCTGGGGTACTCCTACGGCACCTACCTCGGCGCCGTCTACACGCAGATGTTTCCCCGGCGAACCGACCGGTTCGTGCTGGACAGCGCGACCGACCCCGCGCGGGTCTGGCGGGGCATGTTCCAAGGGATGGCGGAGGGGGCCGAGCCCGCCTTCACGAGATGGAGCGAATGGACTGCCAGGCGGCACACGACGTACAGACTGGGCAATACCCCGGCCGAGGTCCGCGAGACCTTCTGGAAGCTGATCGCCCGGGCCGACCGCGAGCCCATCGACTCCGGCGGGAGCCCCCTCACCGGTGACGAGATCCGCTCCGAGCTGCGCGCCACGTTCCCCCGCGTTCGCGTAGCCGCCGAAAGGGTCGCCGAGCTGAAGAGGGCGGCCGAGGGCAGGAAGCCGGCCCCGTCCGGCACGCCCGAACAGGCCCCGGCCCCGTTGGCGTTCGCCCGTGACGTCCCCTCGGACAATGACGCCGCGAGCGCTTGGGCTGTCCTGTGCGCCGACACCCGTACGTGGCCGCGCGACCCCGAGCAGTACCGCCGCGACGCGATCCGCGACAGGGCCCGGTATCCGCTCTACGGCGATTTCGCGTCCACCATCAAGCCGTGCGCCTTCTGGAAGCAGGGCAGCGAGCCCGCGACAACGGTGAACAACAAGGTCAATGCACTGATCCTGCAGAACCAGTGGGACCCCCAAACGCCCCTGGCCGGCGCCCAGGGCATGCACCGGGCCCTGCACGGCTCCCGGATGGTCACTGTCGCCGGAGGGGAGGGGCACGGCGTCTACGGCATCACCAACTCCTGTGCGGACAGGAACGCCACGGCCTATCTGACCACGGGCAGGCTCCCGTCCGAGGATCTGACCTGCCGAGCGGGGTCGGATACTCGGAGCGGCTGACTGCGGCTGTCCGGGCGGGGGCTGGGGCCCCAGCCTGCGACGAACGCTCTGCTGTCGCAGGAATCCGAAGCACCACGGCGGCGAGCAGCGGCTCCACGGCCAGCAGCAGCGCGGCCACGACGACGAAGGCGAGGACCGCGCCGACACCGGGGCCGGTGATGGTCAGCGTGTCGGCGATCACGGCGACGTCGCCGAACCCGATCGTGACGACTTCCCCGGCTGTGACCCGGCGCGCCAGCGCCCCGCCCAGCCGGGTCGCCTGCGTGACGACGGCCCGCACGGAACGGAAGGCGGCGTCCAGCCGCACCCTGGTCATCGTGCGGTGCCGCATGATGGCCAGCCAGGCGTTCAGCACCCCGACGCCCAGCAGGGCCGCTACCCAGCCGGCCAGTGCGGGCCACTGCCCCGGTTGCAGCCCGTCGTCGATGGCGTGGGACAGCAGGTACGGAGGCAGTGTCAGGCAGACGACCCAGGCGCTGCCGAGCAGCGAACCTGCGGCGATCCGGTGGCGCTGACAGGCGATCAGCCACCACAGGTACCGCAGGGAGCTGCGGCGGTCCGGGGGCCGTATCGGGTGCAGTGAGCGATTCTTGGTCTGGATCCCTCCCCGGGGTGGTGGCGGAACGCGGTCGCAGGTGCCTGCTCCACGGATCGTACGGACAGCGTGTACGTGCAGTCCGTGTCGGGGACGACGACGAGGAGCGGGGCGCCGGTCTTGATCTGTGCGTGGGCGGCGCGTTGGCTCTCGCGGTCCTCGTACCAGGCGCGGAGTTCCGCGAGGTGGCCGAGGTACGGGTCGAGGCCGAGCCGGTCCACGATCCATAACGCCTGTCCGCCGAGCCATCGCAGTGCGAGGACAGGGGAGATGGTCCGGAAGGTGCCCAGCACGTACCGCGCTGTTTGGCCGGTGCCGTACACGAGCCCTTCGGCGAGCGCCTCGCACCGGTAACCCGCCTGCTCGGGCTGACCGTTCACGCCCGGCCGTCCATCCACATCGCCGGTCACAGGATGCGCCCCGCGCTCCGGGCATTGCACCGCGCAATCTCGGCCCGCAACCGCTCTAAGGGGCTCGGCGGCCGCAGGTGTTCGGGCTCCGCCTCCCACTCCGTCCCGCCACAGACCGGCCGCAACGACCAGTACGGGCCGGCCACCCCCCGGAACTCTCCCACCTGGTCACGACGGCTGGTATCCACCAACAGCGTGCCGGGGGCGGGTACTTGCGGGGGCCTCTGCTCATTCGGGGGGCCGTCTTTCGCAGACACGGGCCACTCCTCTCCGTAACGGTTCCGCTACCAAGGGTGGCTCAGCGTGGCCTAGAGTCGGGGGGTCTTCAACTTGCACAAGTTGTTTGGGTAGTTGGGCGGAGACCGTTGAATCGGAAAGAATTAGACCCTGAGGAATCACCGAGCGCGCAGTTCGGGCAGCGTCTGCGCACGCTGAGAGATGAGCGAGGGTGGACGCAGGACGAGCTGGCCGCACGTATCGGATGCTCGGGAACGCATATTTCCGCCGTAGAAACTGGTCGTCGTCCTCCAACTCGCCATTTTGCTGCAAGAGTTGACAGGGTGTTCGGCACCGGGGGCAGGTTCGAGCGCCAGAGCCTGGCTGTGCGCCACACAGCGCTCATCGAAGGGTTCTCGGAGTACGTCGCGCATGAAGCGCGAGCCTCGGAGATCAGGCTGTACGAGGTGGGCGTCATCCCTGGCCTGCTCCAGACGCCGGAGTACGCAGCGGCGCTCGAAGCAGACGCAGTGCGGCGGGAAGCAATCACCCTCGAGCAGGCCGACGAACGCGTCGGGCTGGTGGCAAGGCGCCAAGCCTCCCTCGTGCGGTCGCCATCGCCCCTGATCCTCGCGGTACTCGACGAAGGATGTATCCGCCGGCCAATGGGATCTCCCGCTGTCACGGACGCCCAGTTCGCGCGCTTGCTCAAGTTCGCCGAGCTACCGAACACCGTGTTGCAGATCGCGCCGTTCTCCATGGGAGAACGCAGACCGTTCAGCCTGCCCATCACCGTGCTCACAATGCCGGACCGCTCGCTGATGTCGTACGCCGAGTCCACTCATCGGGGCCATCTCGAACGGGAAAGTACGTTCGTGCTGCCGATACTGACGGCCTACCATCAGCTACAGGCCGAGGCGCTCTCCCAGGCGGCATCCGTGGCCCTGATCGAACAGGTACGAAAGGGCACCCCGTGACTACCGAATCCCCCCGTTGGTTCACGTCCTCCTACAGCGGCAACGGCGGCCAGTGCATCGAGGTCGCCGCAAACCTCGTCGGCTCGCTCGGCGTGATCCCCGTCCGTGACTCGAAGAACCCGAGCGGTCCGGTGCTGAATGCCTCCGCCCCCTCGTTCGCCTCGTTCGTGGCGGGCGTCAAGGCCGGAGAGTTCGGCGCCGTCTAACCAACCGGCTCCGCACGTACTGATCCCGGACACGACGAAAGCCCGCCACACTTCTGAATCGGGAGCGTGGCGGGGCTTTCGTCGGTGGTTGCAGGCGGCTGCCGGTCCCACTCGTCGCCCGGTCTCACGCCAGGCTCTCCCGCCACGCCCGGTGGAGACCGGCGAAGCGGCCGGTGCCGCCGATGAGTTCGGACGGGGCGCCGTCCTCCACGATGCGGCCGTGCTCCATCACCAGGACCCGGTCCGCGATCTCCACGGTCGACAGGCGGTGGGCGATCACCACCGCGGTGCGGCCGTGGAGCACCGTGTCCATGGCCCGCTGCACCGCCCGTTCGCCCGGGATGTCCAGGGAGCTCGTCGCCTCGTCGAGGATCAGCACGGACGGGTTCGCGAGCAGGGCCCGGGCGAACGCGACCAACTGGCGCTGACCGGCCGAGATCCTGCCGCCCCGCTTGCGTACGTCCGTGTCGTAGCCCTCGGGCAGCCCGGCGATGAAATCGTGTGCGCCGATCGCCTTGGCGGCCTGCTCGATCTCCTCACGGGTCGCGTCCGGGCTGCCGATCGCGATGTTCTCGGCGACCGTCCCGGAGAACAGGAACGCCTCCTGGGTCACCATCACCACACCCCGCCGCAGCTCGGACACGGCCAGATCCCGCAGATCGGTCCCGTCGAGCAGCACCCGGCCCTCGGTCGGGTCGTAGAAGCGGGCCAGCAGCTTGGCGAGCGTCGACTTGCCCGCGCCCGTCGAACCGACCACGGCGACGGTCTGACCGGCCGGGACCGTCAGACCGAAGCGGGGCAGGACCTCGCCCCCCGTACGGTAGGCGAACCGCACCGAGTCGAAGACGACCTCGCGGCCCGGGTGCTCACCCGTGAGCGCGGGCAGGCCGACCGGATTCGCCGTCTCGGGGACGGACGGGGTCTGGGCCAGCAGACCCGCGATCTTCTCCAGCGAAGCGGCGGCCGACTGGTAGGAGTTGAGGAACATGCCCAACCGGTCGATCGGGTCGTACAGCCGGCGCAGATAGAGCACGGCCGCGGCCAGCACACCGAGCGCCAGCGTGCCCGACGCCACCCGGTACGCACCCCACAGCACGATCCCCGCGACCGCCGTGTTGGCGACCAGCCGGGAGCCGACGACATAGCGCGCCATCTCCAGCAACGCGCCGCCGTTCGCCTGCCGGTGCGCGGAGTTGAGGCCCTCGAAGTGCGCGTCGTTGCGGCGCTCGCGGCGGAACGCCTGGACGGGGCGGATGCCGTTCATCGACTCGGCGAACTTCACGATGACCGCGGCGATCGCCGACGACCGCGCCGCGTAGAGCACGCCCGCCCGCCGTTGGTAGCGCCGCACCAGCAGATACAGCGGGGCGAAGGAGAGCACGGCCACCGCGCCGAGACCGAAGTCCAGCCAGAGAAGCACCAGGGAGATGGAGACGAAGGACAGGACGATGCCGATCAGCTCCTGCAGCCCCTCGCTGAGCAGTTCCCGCAGCGATTCCACATCCGTGGTCGAACGGGAGATCAGCCGCCCCGAGGTGTAGCGCTCATGGAAGTCCACACTCAGCGCCTGCGCGTGACGGAAGATCCGGCCGCGCAGATCGAGCAGGACGTCCTGGCTGATCCGGGCGGAGACCATGATGAACGTGTACTGCATGAGCCCCGCGACCGCCGAACACAGCGTGTACCCCACGGCCACCGCGATCAACGGCCCGTAGTCCGCGTCCCGGAACGCGGGCACACCGCTGTCGATGGCGTACGCGACGAGCAACGGGCCCGCCTGTACCGCCGCCTGCTGGATCAGCAGCAACAGCGCCGACACCAGCACCCGGCCCCGGTGCGGCCGGAGTAGCGACATCAGCAGCGAGCGGGTCGCACCGCGGGGCGTGGGCAGATCGTCCCGGTCGAACCGGTCCCCGGCACCGTCGGAGAGGGACGGGCCCGCAGGCTCCTTCCGCGCGTCCGGCCGCCGGTCGGCGGGCCCGGTCGTCGTCGTACCGGTCGTCGTGCTGGTCATCGGGTACGGCCCTTCTCAGCGGGGACGTCCGGTACGAGACGGCCCTCGCCGGACAGGTCGGGGACGGTGTCCACGGCGGGGGCACCCTCCTGCGCGTCGGTGGCCCCCGACATCAGCCACGCGTACTCCGCGTTGCCGCGCAGCAGTTCCTGATGGGTGCCGACGGCGGTGATCCGGCCCTCGGAGAGCAGTGCCACCCGGTCCGCGAGCATCACGGTGGACGGCCGGTGCGCGACCACGATCGCCGTCGTCTCCTCCAGCACCTGCCGCAGCGCGGCCTCCACCAGCGTCTCCGTGTGCACGTCCAGGGCGGAGAGCGGATCGTCGAGCACCAGGAAGCGCGGCCGGCCGACCACGGCGCGGGCCAGTGCGAGCCGCTGCCGCTGCCCGCCGGAGAGGCTGAGCCCCTGCTCGCCGACCTGGGTGCCGACGCCGTCGGGCAGGTCGTACACGAAGTCGGCCTGCGCGACGGCGAGCGCCCGCCGCAACTCGTCCTCCCCGGCGCCCTCGGCGCCCATCAGCACGTTCTCCCCGACGGTCGCCGAGAAGAGCGTCGGCTCCTCGAAGGCCACGGACACCAGCTTGCGCAGCTCCTGGCGGGGCATGGCGGTGATGTCCCTGCCGTCCAGCGTGATCCGCCCGCCGGTGGCCTCGTGCAGCCGCGGTACGAGCGCGGTGAGCGTCGTCTTCCCGGAACCGGTGGTCCCGACCAGGGCCATCGTCTCGCCGGGGCGGATGCGCAGATCGATCCGGGACAGTACGGGTACGGAACCCGGCTCCGCGTCGGGATAGCGGAACTCCACGCCCTCGAAGACCATTTCGCCCCGACCGTCGTCCGTGCCCTGAGGCGCGGGGCCGTCGGCGGCGGCCGCGTCCTCCTCCTCGGCCACGTCCATCACCTCGAAGAACCGGTCGGTCGCCGTCGCCGACTCCTGACTCATCGCGAGCAGGAAGCCGATCGACTCGATCGGCCACCGCAGCGCGAGCGCCGTCGACAGGAAGGCCACCAGCGTGCCCGCCGACAGCCCGCCGTCGGCGACCTGGACCGTGCCGAGGACCAGCGCCGCCCCGATGGCCAGCTCGGGGATCGTGGTGATGACGGCCCAGATGCCCGCGAGGAGACGCGCCTTGCCCAACTCCGTACCGCGCAGCTGCTGCGAGAGGGCACGGAACGCGAGGGCCTGGCTGCGGTGCCGGCCGAAGCCCTTGATGATGCGGATGCCGAGCACGCTCTCCTCGACGACCGTCGTCAGATCACCGACCTGGTCCTGCGCCTGGCGCGCCACGACCGAGTACTTCGTCTCGAAGACCGAGCAGAGGATCACCAACGGCACCACCGGAGCGAGCAGCACCAGCCCCAGCGTCCATTCCTGCATCAGCAAAATGATGAAACCGACCAGGACCGTCGTGCCGTTGACCAGCAGGAATGTCAGCGGAAAGGCCAGGAACATGCGGAGCAGCATCAGGTCCGTGGTCCCGCGCGACAGCAACTGCCCCGACGGCCAGCGGTCGTGGAACGCCACCGGCAGCCGCTGCAGATGCCGGTACAGGTCGGCCCGCATCGCCGCTTCGACCCCCGCCAGCGGCCGGGCCACCAGCCACCGCCGTATCCCGAAGAGCACGGCCTCGGCGATGCCCAGCAGGAGCAGGTACAGCGCGCCCAGCCAGACACCTCCCGGATCGCGGTCCGCCACCGGGCCGTCGACGATCCACTTCAGTACGAGAGGGATCACCAGACCCAGGCACGAGGCGACTATCGCGACCAGCGCGGCGGCGGACAGGCGGGTGCGTACCGGCTTCACATAGGGCCACAACCTCAGCAGGGAGCGTGCGGCTGACCGTTCCTTGGGATCTACATGTTCTTCGGGCATCACAGTCGAGCCTACGGTTCACCGCTGACATCGCTCATGTGGTTTTTCGGCCGTCCGGCGGTCCCGGAGCGGACGTCCGGCGGTCCCGGAGCCGCCGTTCGACCGTGCCGGAGCCGTCGTCCGGTGGTTCCGGAGACCGCTGGTCGTACTCCGTATCAACCGATCGGCCGATGCCGCTTCGAGCGCGATGGACGATGGCGCGCCGGTTCCCCGGACACGATGCTCGTAGGCATGGCAATCATCGAAGTGAACGCGGTGCACAAGGCCTACGCCGGGCGCCCCGCGGTGGACGGAGTGAGCTTCGCCGTCGACGAGGGGGAGATCTTCGGGATCCTCGGCCCCAACGGAGCCGGCAAGACCACCACCGTCGAGTGCATCGAGGGGCTCCGGGTCCCCGACGCCGGTACGGTCCGGGTGGCCGGCCTCGACCCCGTCGCCGACCACGACCGGGTGACCGGGCTGCTCGGCGCACAGCTCCAGGAGAGCGAACTCCAGCCCAAGCTCACCGTGGCCGAGGCGCTGGAGCTGTACAGCGCCTTCTATCCGGCCCCCGCCGACTGGCGCGCGCTGGCCGAACGGCTCGGTCTGCACACCATGTACGGCACCCGGTTCGCCAAGCTGTCCGGCGGTCAGAAACAACGGCTGTCCATCGCGCTCGCCCTGATCGGCAACCCGCAGGTCGTGGTCCTCGACGAGCTGACCACCGGTCTGGACCCGCGGGCCCGCCGGGACACCTGGAAGCTGATCGAGGACGTACGCGACAGCGGTGTGACGGTGCTTCTGGTCACCCACTTCATGGAGGAGGCCAACCGGCTCTGCGACCGTGTCGCCGTGATCGACAAGGGAAAGGTCGTCGCCCTCGACACCCCGTCCGGCCTGGTCAGCCGGGCCGGCAGCGCCACAGTCATCTCCTTCACCCCCGCACAGCCGCTCGACCCGACCGAACTGGATTCGCTGCCCGGTGCGGTCTCCGTCGAACAGAAGAACGGCCGGATCGTCATCCACGGCAGCGACGAGACGGTCAACGCGGTGATCTCACTGCTGGCCCGCCACCGCATCACGGCACACCAACTCCGCGTCTCCGAAGCAACGCTGGACGACGCCTTCCTCGACCTCACAGAAGCAGAACAGGCGGCCTGAGATGACCACAGCGACCCCGGCCAGGACGACGGCCACCCCCACCCCATGGGCAGCGGTGCTCAGGACCGAGACGCGGCTCTTCCTCCGCGAACCCGGCGGCCTGTTCTGGGTCCTCGTCTTCCCGACCGCGCTGCTGACGATCCTCGGCCTGATCCCGTCCTTCAGGGACCCCGATGACGCGCTCGGTGGACGCCGCGTCGTCGATCTGTACGTACCGGTGTCGGTGCTGCTCGCCATGATCATGGCCGGGATCGGGGCCATGCCGCCCATCCTCACCGGCTACCGCGAGCGCGGGATCCTGCGCCGGATGTCGACCACTCCGGTGCCGCCGTCCGCCCTGCTCACCGCGCAGATCGCCCTGCACGGCGCCGCGGCCCTCGGCTCCGCCGCGCTGGTGATGACCGTCGGCCGCACCGCCTTCGGCGTGAGGCTGCCCGGACAGCCCTTCGGCTACGTCCTGGCGCTGCTCCTGGCGACCGCGAGCGTCCTCAGCCTCGGCGCGCTGCTGTGTGCGCTCTCCCGCACCACCAAGGCATCCTCCGCCATCGGCACGGTCGCCAACCTCGTGATGATGTTCACGGCCGGGGTCTGGATCCCGGTGCAGACCATGCCCGACACCCTCCGGCGCATCGTCGAGGTCACCCCGTTCGGCGCGGCCTCCCAAGCACTGGACCGGGCGGCGTCCGGCGGCTGGCCCGGCTGGGTACAGCTGGGCGTCATGGCGTTGTGGGCGGCCGTGGTGACCGGGCTGGCTACCCGGCTGTTCCGTTGGGAGTGACGGTTCCGGGGGAGAATCCCCTCATGAACGCGGGGGGCACGGCAGAGGTGGGCACAGCCGGAGCGACGACGGCCGCGCAGTGGTGGGAACGGTTCTTCCGGTACGGGCCGTACGGTCTGCTCGGCCTGGCCACCGCGGCCTCTGCCGTGTCCGTCGAGCTCATCATGGACCGCTCGGACGTGTACGCCGCCGCGGCGCTGGTCCCGGTGGTGCTCGTCCTCCAGCTCTGGTGGGGACGGTACGGGCCGGCGCTTCCCCCGCGTTCGCGGGTGGCACAGTTCTACTACGTCGCCCGCACGTCACTCGCCTTCGGACTGACCTGGTGCAGCCCGTTCTTCTCCATCTTCGCGGTTCTCGGCTACTTCGACGCCGGCCGGCTGCTCCCGCAACGGGCCGTGCGCGCCGGGCTGCTGGCCACCGCCGTCATCATGGCGGGATCACAGTCCGGCAGCGGCCTCCCGCCGACCGGCCTCATGAACTGGATCGCCTTCGGCATCGTCTTCGCCCTCCACGCAACCATCACCCTGGTCTTCGCCCAGATCGGCGACCGGGAGGCCGAGCAGACCCGCGCCCAGGTCAACACCATCACTGAACTGGAGTCCGCCAACGCCCGCCTCGAACAGGCCCTCGCCGAGAACGCCGGACTCCATGCCCAACTCCTGCTCCAGGCCCGCGAGGCGGGGGTCGCCGACGAGCGGCGCCGGCTCGCCGCCGAGATCCACGACACGCTCGCGCAGGGCCTGACCGGCATCATCGCCCAGCTTCAGGTGGTCACCTCGATCGCCGACACCGATCCGGCCCTGGCCCGGCAGCACCTCGACCGCGCCGTCGCCCTCGCCCGGCACAGCCTGAACGAGGCGCGCCGCTCGGTCCACGATCTGGTCCCCGTCGCACTGGAGCACGACGACCTCGTGGGCGCGCTGAAGAAGACCGTCACCGGCTGGGGCGAACGCCACGGAGTGCGGGCCGAGTTCACCGTCACCGGTACCGCCGAGCCGGTCCACGACGAGATAGCCGCCACCCTGCTCCGCATCGCCGAAGAGGCCCTTGCCAACGCCGGCCGCCACGCCGGGGCCGCACGCGTCGGCATCACCCTGTCCTTCATGGATGACGAACTCGCCCTGGACGTACGGGACGACGGCCGCGGCTTCGACCCCGCCGCCCTGGGGCCACGCCGACGCGGCGCGGGCGGATTCGGGCTCGGCGGCATGCGGGCCCGCGCCGAACGCATCGCGGGCACCGTCGAGGTGGAGACGGAACCGGGGCACGGTACGGCGGTCTGCGCCCGGGTGCCCCTGGTCCGGCACGGCTGATGACCAGTACGGTTGCCCTGCCATGGCTGAGGATTCCGCACGCGTCATCACGCTCGTCGTCGTCGACGACCACCCCGTCGTACGGGACGGTCTGCGCGGCATGTTCGACTCCGACCCGGGGTTCCGGGTCCTTGGGGAGGCGCCGGACGGGGTGGCGGGCGTCGACCTCGTGGCCCGGCTGGACCCCGACGTCGTCCTGATGGATCTGCGGATGGCGGGCGGCGGCGGAGTCGCCGCCATCGCCGAACTGACCGGGCGCGGCGCGCGCGCCAAGGTGCTGGTCCTCACCACGTACGACACCGACTCCGACACCCTCCCCGCGATCGAGGCCGGCGCGACCGGCTATCTCCTCAAGGACGCGCCCCGTGCAGAGCTGTTCACCGCCGTCCGCGCCGCCGCCGACGGCCGCACCGTGCTCTCACCCGCCGTCGCCTCCCGCCTCGTCTCCCGGGTGCGCACCCCGGTGGCGCCGGGCCACGAGGCACTGTCGGCCCGGGAGCGCGAGGTGCTCGAACTCGTCGCGAAGGGCACCTCGAACCGGGAGATAGCCGCCGAACTGTTCATCAGCGAGGCCACCGTGAAGACCCACCTCACCCATGTCTTCGCCAAGCTCGGCGCCAAGGACCGGGCCGCCGCCGTGGCGATCGGCTACGACCGCGGCATCCTCGGCTGACCCTTCCCCGGCCCTCGTTCCCCGGCCCTCGTTCCCCGACCGTCATTCCCTGACCCGTAGCAGCAGCACCGACCTGGGCGGCACGGTCAGCACCGTGCCACCCGGGTGGACGCTGCCCGGCGCCTCGGCCTGGTCCTCCCGTGAGGTGTCCAGGACCAGTTCGTAACTCTGCGCCCATGGCGGTCCGGGCAGCCGGAAGCCGCTCGGCCGGTGGTCCGCGTGCAGGATCGCCAGGAAGCTGTCGTCCGTGACGGGTTCGCCGCGCGCGTCCCGGCCGGGGATGTCGCGCCCGGAGAGATAGAGCCCGACCATCGCGGCCGGTGCGTACCAGTCCGCCTCCGTCATCTCCGCGCCCTGCCGGGTGAACCACGCCAGATCCCGCAGCCCGTCCGCCGCATGCGCACGCCCGGAGAAGAAGGCACGGCGGCGCAGCACGGGGTGGGTGTGGCGCAGGGTGAGGATGCGTGAGGTCAGCTCGGTCAGCGCCCGCCACTCCGGCCGGTCGAGCAGGGACCAGTCCAGCCAGCCGACCTCGTTGTCCTGGCAGTACGCGTTGTTGTTGCCGCCCTGCGTACGGCCCATCTCGTCGCCCGCGACCAGCATCGGCACACCCGTCGACAGCAGGAGGGTGGTGAGCAGATTGCGCAGCTGACGGCGGCGCAGCGCGTTGACGGCGGGGTCGTCGCTCTCGCCCTCGGCGCCGCAGTTCCAGGCCCGGTTGTCCGAGGTGCCGTCCCGGTTGTTCTCGCCGTTGGCCTCGTTGTGCTTCTGCTCGTAGCTGACCAGATCGCGCAGCGTGAAGCCGTCGTGCGCGGTGACGAAGTTGACCGAGGCGTACGGCCGCCGGCCGCCCCACGCGTACAGATCGCTGGACCCGGTCAGCCGGTAGCCGAGATCCCGTACGTCGGGCAGTGCGCCGCGCCAGAAGTCCCTTACGGCGTTCCGGTAGCGGTCGTTCCACTCGGTCCACAGCGGAGGGAAGGCGCCCACCTGGTACCCGCCGTTGCCGACGTCCCACGGCTCGGCGATCAGCTTCACCCGGCGCAGCACCGGGTCCTGGGCGATCACCGCGAGGAACGGGGAGAGCATGTCGACATCGTGCATCGAGCGGGCCAGCGCGGCCGCCAGATCGAAGCGGAAGCCGTCGACGCCCATCTCTGTGACCCAGTACCGCAACGAGTCTGTGATCAGCCGCAGGACGTGCGGCTGGACCACGTGCAGGGTGTTGCCGCAGCCGGTGTAGTCCGCGTACCTGCGGGCGTCCGCCTGGAGGCGGTAGTACCCGCGGTTGTCGATGCCGCGCAGCGACAGCATCGGACCCAGCTCGCTCGCCTCCGCCGTGTGGTTGTAGACCACGTCGAGGATCACCTCGATCCCGGCGTCGTGCAGGGCCCGTACCATCCGCTTGAACTCACCGACCTGCTGGCCCGTGGTCCCGCTCGCGGAGTAGTCGGCGTGCGGGGCGAAGTAGCCGATGGAGTTGTAGCCCCAGTAGTTGTGCAGACCGCGCCGGAGCAGATGGTCCTCGTGGGCGAACTGATGCACCGGCAGCAGTTCCACCGCCGTCACTCCCAGCCGCCGCAGATGATCGACGGCGGCCGGATGGGCGAGACCGGCGTACGTGCCCCGCAGCTCCTCCGGGATCCCGGGGTGCAGCTTGGTGAAGCCGCGCACATGCAGCTCGTAGATGACGGAGTCCGCCCATGAGGTCTTGGGGCGGCGGTCCTGCGCCCAGTCGTCGTCATCGTGGACGACGACGCCCTTCGGGACGTACGGAGCGGAGTCCCGCTCGTCGCGCACGGTGTCGGCGACCTGCTGGTGCGGCCAGTCCCTCACATGGCCGTACACCTCGGCCGGGAGGGTGAACGAGCCGTCCACGGCGCGCGCGTACGGGTCGAGGAGCAGCTTCGCCGCGTTCCAGCGCGCACCGGTCCAGGGGTCCCAGCGGCCGTGCACCCGGTAGCCGTACCGCTGACCCGGCCGTACGCCCGGCACGAAGCCGTGCCAGACCTCATGGGTCAGTTCGGTCAGCGGAAGGCGCCGCTCGCTTCCCTCCTCGTCGAAGAGGCAGAGCTCGACGGCCTCCGCACCGCCTGCCCAGAGCGCGAAATTGGTGCCCGCCACCCCGTCGGGGCCCACCCGGAAGCGGGCCCCGAGCGGCATCGGGGCACCGGGCCACACGGCGGCCGGCCGCCCCGGCACGGCCATCGGCGCGCTCTCCCGTTTTGCCCGCTCCTCCGTCTCCCCGGTCTCCTGCACTGCCTCCTGCTCGGCTGCGCTCGACACCTGCTCGCCTCCCGCGGCTCGTGGGGACCGGCACCGAAAAGGAGTGCACGGCGTCCCGGCCGCGGCTCCCCGAGTGTGGTCCTCCCCTCTGTTCTGCCCACACCGGCGCCAGGACTCACGTTTCCCCCGACCGGCCCCCGTCGTTGGGGGGACGTGAACCACGTAGCGAAGAGGGCGGTGGCGAGCTCGGCCACCGCACGGACATGGGCGGGACTGCTCACCCTCCTGGCCCTGCTGAGCGGCTGCTCCGACGACGGATCCGTCAGCAGCGGGAAGGCGCGTTCCCCGCAGGACGCGATCCTGATCAGCCCGGGCGACGGGGCGAAGAACGTAGGTCCGGACGACCGGATGGAGGTGAAGGTCCCCGACGGGCGGCTGGAGAGCGTCAAGGTGGCGCGGATCGAGGACGCGCAGCGCCAGGAGGTGCCGGGCCGGATCGCGCACGACGGTACCTCCTGGACACCGTGGGCGACGGCGGGCCGGCTCAGGCTCGCCGCCGAGTACAGCGTCGACGCGGTGGCCGTGGACGGCGCCGGGCACCGCTCGGCCCGCCACACCACCTTCACCACGGCGGTCCCCGAACACCGGTTCATCGGCTACTTCAAGCCGGAGAACCGGTCCACGGTCGGCACCGGAATGATCGTCTCCTTCAACTTCAACCGCCCGGTCGAGAACCATGCGGCCGTGCAGCGGGCGATCCGGGTGAGCTCCGTGCCGGCGGTCGAGGTGGTGGGGCACTGGTTCGGGGACAGCCGTCTCGACTTCCGGCCCGCCGCCTACTGGAAGCCGGGCACCGAGGTCACCGTCGAGGTGGGGCTGCGGGACGTGGAGGGTGCGCCGCAGGTGTACGGCACCCAGGACAAGACGGTCGCCTTCACGGTGGGCCGCTCGCAGACGTCCCTGGTCGACGCGGCCGCCCACACCATGAAGGTACGCCGCGACGGCCGGCTCGTCTCCACGGTCCCGATCACGGCGGGCTACCCGGGGATGGACACGTACAACGGGAAGATGGTGGTCAGCGAGATGCACGACGTGACCCGGATGGACGGCCGCACCGTCGGTTTCGGCGGCGAGTACGACATCAAGGACGTCCCGCACGCCCTCCGGCTCACCAACTCCGGCACGTTCCTGCACGGCAACTACTGGTCGGACAAGGGCGTCTTCGGCTCGGACAACGTCAGCCACGGCTGCGTCGGGCTGCGCGATGTGCGGGGCGGCAGCAGCTACACCCCGGCCGGCTGGTTCTTCGACCGGACACTCATCGGCGATGTCGTCGAGGTCGTCAACTCCAAGGACAAGCAGGTCGCGCCCGACAACGGTCTCGGAGGCTGGAATCTGAACTGGAACCAGTGGAAGGCCGGCTCCGCCCTCCGCTGATCTCCCGCCACCTCCGTACCCCGTGTCACCTGGAGAAGCTCCGGAACGAGTTGGGACTGAACGGTGACATTCTGCGGGGTCAATTCCGCACAGTGAGTGTGATTATCTTTCGCTGAGCGCGCATGTACAGCGTGCGGGGGCGGGGCCCGAGGGCCCCCAGGGCCTTGGCGCCGCCAGGCCGTGTGAGGGGAGACGACCACATTGAACGGGCAGCCGATATCGGGGACATCGGCCGGGGCGGACAGCGGGCGACGCGGACGTGGAGCCACCGGAGTGCGGGCTCTGGTACTGGGTGCGCTGCTGTTGCTGGTGACGGCGTGCGGCCAGGGAGGCGACGCCGGCGCGGGCGAGGACCGCAAGGGCGGGGCGAAGGTCGATGACACCACCGCCTCGCAGGCCGTGGTGACCGTCGCCCCGAAGGACGGGGCGGACTCCGTCGCCACCAGCGGGGCGCTGAAGATCTCCGCCGTGCAGGGGAAGCTGACGACGGTCAAGGTCGCCGGGCCCAAGGGCGTCGAGGTCGAGGGCAGGATCGCGGCGGACGGCACGAGCTGGACACCGGACCGGCATCTGGCCGCGGCGACCAAGTACACCGTCCACGCGGTCGCCAAGGACGCCAAGGGCCGCGAGTCGGCCAAGGACACCAGCTTCACGACGCTGGTCCCGCAGAACACCTTCATCGGTCAGTACACCCCGGAGGACGGTTCCACGGTCGGCGTCGGCATGCCCGTCTCGATCCACTTCACCCGCGGCATCACCGACCCGGCCGCGGTCGAGAAGGCCATCAAGGTGACCGCCGAGCCCTCCGTACCGATCGAGGGCCACTGGTTCGGCAACGACCGCCTCGACTTCCGCCCCGAGGACTACTGGGCCGCGGGCACCAAGGTGACCGTGAAGCTCGACCTCGACGGCGTCGAGGGGCGTCCCGGCGTCTACGGCAAGCAGGCCAAGACGATCGCCTTCACCATCGGCCGCAAGCAGGTCAGCACCGTCGACGCGAGCACGCACCGGATGAAGGTCGTCCGTGACGACAAGCAGATCAAGGACATCCCGATCTCGGCCGGTGCCCCGGCGACCACCACGTACAACGGTCGGATGGTCATCAGCGAGAAGCTCAAGGTGACCCGGATGAACGGTGACACCGTGGGCTTCGGCGGCGAGTACGACATCAAGGACGTCCCGCACGCGATGCGCCTGTCCACCTCGGGCACCTTCATCCACGGCAACTACTGGGGCGGCTCCGGCATCTTCGGCGCGGCCAACACCAGCCACGGCTGCGTCGGCCTGCAGGATGTGCGCGGCGCCTGGAGCAAGGAGACCCCGGCTGCCTGGTTCTTCGACAACTCGCTCATCGGTGACGTCGTCGTCGTGAAGAACTCGAAGGACAGGACGATCCAGCCGGACAACGGCCTCAACGGCTGGAACATGTCCTGGTCGGAGTGGACCAAGTAGCTCCCGACGTACCCGACACGGACGGGCCCGGCGCTGTGACCAACAGCACCGGGCCCGCCGCCGTCAGCGCCGGTCAAGACCGACCGGCAATTGGGGGGCGGCGTCGCGGGGCTGGGCACGCACATCTGCCGCGTTGTCGTCAATCACCAACGCTCCGCGTTGCCTCAATCCTCCGCCTTGCAGCTGCACGCACCCAGCCCCGCTCCTTCTCCCACCCCCCAATTGCCGGTCGGTCTAACCTGCCTCTCATGACCGCAAATCTCGAAGTGACCGACGGTGTCGGCACGATCCTGCTGGACCGTCCGCCCATGAACGCCCTGGATGTCGCCACTCAGGACCGGCTGCGTGAACTCGCCGAGGAGGCGACCCGGCGCGAGGACGTGCGCGCCGTGGTCCTCTACGGCGGCGAGAAGGTGTTCGCGGCGGGCGCGGACATCAAGGAGATGCAGGTGATGGACCACGCGGCGATGGTCGTACGGTCCAAGGCGCTGCAGGACTCCTTCACCGCGGTGGCCCGGATTCCCAAGCCCGTCGTCGCCGCAGTCACCGGCTACGCGCTGGGCGGCGGCTGCGAGTTGGCGCTCTGCGCCGACTACCGGATCGCCGCCGACAACGCCAGGCTGGGCCAGCCCGAGATCCTGCTCGGGCTGATCCCCGGCGCGGGCGGCACCCAGCGCCTCGCCCGGCTGATCGGCCCCTCCCGGGCCAAGGACCTGATCTTCACCGGCCGTCACGTGAAGGCCGAGGAGGCCCTGACGATCGGACTGGTGGACCGCGTGGTGCCTGCCCCCGAGGTGTACGAGCAGGCGCACGCCTGGGCCGCCGGGCTGGCGAAGGGGCCCGCCCTCGCGCTGCGCGCCGCCAAGGAATCCGTCGACGCCGGTCTGGAGACGGACATCGACACCGGGCTCACGATCGAGCGGAACTGGTTCGCAGGTCTGTTCGCCACCGAGGACCGGGAGCGTGGAATGCGCAGCTTCGTGGAAGAGGGTCCGGGCAAGGCCAAGTTCCTCTGAGCGGAAGTCAGTTGGGCACAGACTGACGCATGTTCATCCGTGCGGGCGGATTGGCTGGGCCTTGGGGGAACCTTGAGGCCCAGCTCTCCGAAGGGGCCGGAAATCCCGCTCGGAGGCGGTATCCATGCAGGTCAACAGGGGTGCGATGGGCCGCATTCTGCCAGTGGCATATGCCTGCCGACTTCTGCGGAATGTTGCATTCCGGGGTAGGGATTCCGTTGGAACGGCCCCGGAGGGCCTGCCTTGCGGCCATGATGGTGTGCATGGCGGGCCTGGAGGGTGTGGAACAGCCGCGACCGCACAGCGGCGCGACGGCGGCACGCTGGATGCCGGGCATCGAGGATGAACAGGCGTTCAAAGCGCTGGAGTTGTTCGGAAATCCGGCGGACGGCGAAGTTCGGCTGCCCTCTCGTCCGGAGTCCGCGGCCACCGCTCGGCGGCTCACTTCCTGCGTGGTGCTGCGTCAGTGGGCGCTCTCCCCGCAGACCGCCGAATACGCCGTCCTCCTCGTCTCGGAACTCGTCGGCAATGCCGTCCGGCACACCGGTGCCCGGGTCTTCGGGTTACGGATGCTGCGCCGCCGCGGCTGGATCAGGATCGAGGTGCGCGACCCCTCGCGCGGACTGCCGTGTCTGATGCCCGTGCGGGAGATGGACATCAGCGGGCGGGGGCTCTTCCTTGTCGACAGGCTCTCCGACCGATGGGGCGTGGATCTGCTGCCGCGCGGCAAGACCACCTGGTTCGAGATGCGGATCTCCGACCGCTGATCCCGGCTCGCGCGCCCGGGAAGCACAGAAGCCCCCGGTCCGCCGTCGTGGGGCGCTTCGGGGGCTGCTGTGTGGGGGCCGTGAAATGGGGGGGTGTTCACGGCCGCTTGTGACGACCGAGCTCGGGTCATGCGGTCGTGTCACCGACTATGGCAGACGGGCGACCTCTCCGCCAAAGGTGCAAATGGGGCATTCACGGAAAATCTGGATCATTTTCCGGGTGAATCGCAGGTGTGATGGGTCACTTGCCTGGAAATCCATGAATATTTACGGGATTCGTCGAGTGATTCGGTCGCTCCCCCTATAAGTCTTAAATGTGATTTTCGGAACACTTCACCCCTATTGTTCTGCGTATGAACGCCTCCGACCCACCGGTGCACCGCCGCAGCGCCCTGCGCGCGGGAGCAGGGGCCGCCCTCACCGGCGCCCTGACCGCCGGATGCGCGGACCGCGGCGACGCCGCCGGTGCGTCGGCCGGGACCCGCACGGCCGCGGCGAGCCCGAAGAACACCCCCGCGACCGCGACCACCGGGCACCCGGCCCCGCACCCCGCGCCGGCCCCGCGCCGCTTTCCCGGGCAGCCGGCCCAGATCGACCACGGCCCCCGCGACCGCGCCCGCGTCGCCCTCACCTTCCACGGCCAGGGCGACCCCGCCATCGCCCGGACCGTACTCGCCGAGGCCGAACGGGCCCACGCCCGGATCACCGTCCTCGCTGTCGGCAGCTGGCTCGACGAACACCCCGAGATGGCCCGCCGCATCCTCGACGGCGGCCACGACCTCGGCAACCACACCCAGCGCCACCTCGACATCTCCGCGATGGGCGAGGCCGAGGCATACGCAGAGATCACCGGCTGCGCCCAGCGGCTGCGCCGGCTCACCGGCTCCATCGGCACCTGGTTCCGGCCCTCGCGCACCCGGTACGCCACCCCGCTCGTCCAGCGGCTCGCCGCCCGGGCGGGCTACCCGCACGTCCTCTCGTACGACGTGGACTCCCTCGACTTCACCTCTCCCGGCGCCGCGGCCGTCACCCGCAAGGTGGCCGGGGAGATCCGCAACGGATCGGTGGTGAGCCTGCATTTCGGCTACGCGGACACGGTCGCCGCCCTGCCTCTCCTCCTCACCGAAATCGACCGCCGCCAACTGCGCGCGGTGACGACCACGGAGCTGCTGACCTGATGCCTCCCTCCACCAAGCACACCGCGGCCCTGCTCGGGGGCGTCCTCATCGCCGTACTCACCGGCTGTGGCACCCCCGCAGAGAAGGGGACCGTCAAGGCCGTCGGCAGCGAAGCCGCCACGCCGCCCGTCGATGCCGAACGCGTCACACCGCCGGGCCTGCCCGGCATGCCACCGGTGCTCGACGCCAACGACGTCTACGCGGCCGACCGGCCGGGGAAGCTCTCCCCGGCCGTCAAGGACTTCCCGTCCCGCGTCTACGTCCCCAACACCAACTCCGACACCGTGTCGGTGATCGACCCGGCCACGTACAAGGTCATCCGGACCATCAAGGTCGGCCGCCAGCCGCAGCACGTCGTCCCGTCCTGGGACCTGAAGACCCTCTGGGTCAACAACGACATCGGCAACAGCCTCACGGCCATCGATCCCGCCACCGGGAAGGTGGGCCGCACGCTGCCCGTCTCCGACCCGTACAACCTCTACTTCACCCCGGACGGCAAGTACGCCGTGGTGATGGCCTCGAAGGACCGCGAACTGGTCTTCCGCGACGCCCACACCATGAAGACGGCCAAGGCCGTCCCGGTCAGCTGCGGGGGCGTCAACCACGCCGACTTCTCCACGGACGGCCGGTACTTCATCGTCTCCTGCGAGTTCTCCGGCGAACTCCTCAAGGTCGACACGGCGAAGATGAAGGTCGTCGGCCAGCAGAAGCTACCCGTCAAGGGCGCGATGCCGCAGGACGTGAAACTGTCACCCGACGGCAGCACCTTCTACATCGCGGACATGATCGCGAACGGGGTGTGGGTGCTGGACGCCAAGAAGTTCACCACCCCGAAGCTGCTGCGCACCGGCAAGGGCGCCCACGGCCTCTACGTCAGCCGCGACTCCAAGGAGATGTACGTCTCCAACCGGGGCGAGGGCTCCATCTCGGTCTTCGACTTCGGCCGGCGCGAGCTGGTGAAGAAGTGGCGCCTGCCGGGTGGCGGCAGCCCCGACATGGGCGGAGTCTCGTCGGACGGCAAGGTCCTCTGGCTGAGCGGGCGTTACAACTCCGTGGTGTACGCGATCGACACCACCACCGGCAAGCAGCTCGCCCGCATCCCGGTGGGCAGCGGCCCGCACGGACTCGCCGTGTACCCGCAACCGGGCCGCTACTCGCTCGGCCACACCGGCGTCTTCCGCTGACAGCGCGGCGTCAACACTCCGCCTGACACGCTCGCCTTCGGGTGGTGCTCCACGGCCCGGCGCCGCACTGCCGAGACAGTGACCGTCATGATGATCACTTCTCGTCTGCGGCGTCGGGCCGCAGTCGCCGTTATCGCCATCTCCGCCGTACTCGTCCCGGCCGCCGCCACCGAGGCCGCCCCCGCCGCCGTTCCCGCGGCCGTCGCGTTCAAACCCGGTGGCTGCCCGGTCGTCGCCGACCATCTCTTCGCCGCCGCAGACCCGGTGGACATCCGCCGGATCACCCCGCGCCCCTCCTGGCGGGACAACTGCCGTCAGCTCTACCGGGCGGACGGCCGGGGCCCGCAGACCGTCTTCGACGAAGGCTTCCACGCCAGGGACATCGTCTACGGCCAGTACGACCTGGAGAAGTACGTCCTGGTCAACCAGCCCTCGCCGTTCGTCTCCACCACGTACGACCACGACCTGTACAAGCGCTGGAAGAGCGAGTTCAACTACTACATCGACGCTCCCGGCGGCATCGACGTGAACAAGACGATCGGTGACACCCACAAGTACGCCGACCAGGTGGAGGTCGCCTTCCCCGGCGGCGTCAACCGCACGTTCATCGTCGGGGCGTGCCCCATCGACCAGGCGACCAAGACCGAGATCATGAACAAGTGCGTCGACAACCCGCACTACAAGCCGTGGCGCAGCTGATCCGTTGAACCCTCAACCCGCGACGAACAGGGCCTCCGAGCCCACCGGCCGGTAGCCCGCCGCCTGGAACGTCCGCACACTGCGGGCGTTCCCCGGCGACTGCTGGGCCCACACCACCGAGTCCGGCACCAGATGCCGGGCTGCCCGCGCCAGCCGTTCGCCCAGCCGCCGGCCGCGCGCCTCCTCGACCACCTCGATCGCCGTCTCCCAGCGTCCCGCGACTCCCCGGCCCAGGATCACCACTCCGCCGGCGGCGGACCAGACCCGCACCTCGTCGCGGTACTTCATCGCCCGCGCCACCCGGGGATGCTCCGGGTCCTCGATCTCCCGCAGCGCGATCTCCGGCTCGCCCGGCAGCGCGTCCGCGACCGTCAGCAGATCGATGGTGTTCATGTGCCGGCCGCTCCGGGCCAGCAGCGCGCCCAGGAAGTACGGATTCATCGTCGCGGCGAGCGCGTCGCCGGGGGTGGCGGCCAGCAGGGCCCGCACCCGGTCGGGATCCTCGTCGGTGAACACCACCGAGTGCGCGGTGAACGCCAGCACCCCCGCGTCCCGGACATTGGGCTGCCCCACCACGGTCGTTGCCCCGTCCGGCGGGGGAAACCTTCCGTGCGCGGCGGCCGTCAGGATCCGTGCCAGTGCGTCATCCATCGGTGTCCCGTCCCCGGTCCGGACCGTGGGCCCGCCGGACGACGGACCCCCACCCATGATCGGCGACCGGCCGCCGCGACCGCCAGCCGTCCCGCCCGTTAGTCCGACCCCCGTCAGTCGGAAACTGACACTGGCCAGGCTCTGATCAGGCAGTGGTGTGGCTCACGGGCGGCCGGTCAAGACGACCTGCCGGGGCGATCTGTCAGGCGGCGAAGTACCGTGACAGCGAGTCCCGTTCGTCGACCTCCACCAGATCGGGGCGGGTGTAGCGCTCCGCGCGGGCGTGGTAGTCGAAGTCGCCCCGCACCAGCCCGCGGTAGTCCTGCACGCATCGCTCCAGTGCGGCCCGGGTACGGCCGTGGATCCCGGCCGCCTCAATCTCCTCGATCAGTTCCTTCTCGGCGCGTTGCACCCGTTCCGCTATATCCGCGAGCTGTGCCCCGGCCTCCTCGACGGCCTCCTGGAGGGTGAATCCGTGGTCGCGCTGAATGAGCCGTACCGCATTGTGCTCGTAACCGAGCAGTGCCTCCTTCTCGAAGGAGCAGATATCGTTGCAGAGCCCCGAGTGATCGGTGACGGCGTTGCGCAGAGCGATGTACGCGGGAAGGCTGCGGGCCGATTCCGGGAGGTCGATTCCGGCGGTGATCTCATGCAGATCCAGGAAGGGCTGCATGGCCACCGATTCCCGGCGGTGCTTCACGAATTCGGCCCTGGTCGGCACCTGCCCGGCGGCCCGCTCCACGGCCTCGGCGTAGTACGTCCACAGCCAGGCGACCGTGTCCCGCCGGAACTGCCGGATCCAGCGCGGCGAGCGGTCCCGGTACGTCCGGGCTCGCAGACCCACGAGCGCGTCCTCCATGGCGCCGCGCGGCTGTTCGCCGTCGAGCACTGCCACCAGCCGTTCGATCGCCGCCTCGCACATGCGGGGATCGCGTCCGGCGGGTCCGTCGTCGAACTCGTCGTCGACGAGGAAGGCCCAGAAGAGCCACTGGCAGAAGAGATCGAGATGCTGCTGCGAAGCAGCGGGAAATATGAGGGATATCCAGAGTTCGGGCCGGGTCCGGATCATCTTCTTCCGCGCCATGGGGGAGAGCGCGAGACCATTGGATTCGGCCCAGTCCCAGGCGGCCTTCCTGGTCTCCTCGATGCCCGGATTGCATCCGGCGCTCTGGAACGGCATATGAAACTCTGGCAGCGCGATCTGGCTCATTGGTGCCCCTCGTCGAGACGATGCGGATGAACGATACGAACGGGGATCTGATCGAATTCACGCGTCGGCGCCGTTACACACAAGGGGACGCGCCGCCCGTTTCCGCCCGACGTCGGCCGAAGGGGAACCGTACGAGGTAACACGGTCACCCCTGCTCACTCTCCTCTGCCGGGCATCGGGGCATCGGGCCGGGCTCGCGGGCCCGCGGTGGCAATCGCCCTTGGCTCAGGACGGCGGCATCACCATGCGTGACCCCCAGTCAACCGCCTGTGGGCGAGGGAGGGAGGTCGCTTGTGGCCGAAATTGTGTGATCGTCAGGAACGAGTGAATATCTCAGGCCGACCGCGTCGTCGGCGCCGCGCGACGCGCAGGCCGTCCTCGCGGGGGCCGATGATGCCGATGTTGCCGACCCGGTCGAGAGGGATGGTGAGCGGGAGCTCGGTGCCGGCACGCTCGCGGACCGGCGCCGCCGGCCCACCGCCGCCCGGAGCCCGACGTACGCGCCGCCGAACCGCGCGTTCCGCCCGGTGGGTGCCCGGCGAAGTGACCGGCCGAGGTCAGCGGCGGGCGGCGGTGTGGTGGTCGGCCACGATGCGGCCCCACTGCTCGGCGAAGCCGCCCCAGAGCGTACGCAGGCGTGTCTCTTCCTGGGCTACCTCGGCGACGACGACGGCGGGGTCGAGACCGAGGGCGTGCAGCGGACCGACGTCCGACGTCCCCCAGGTGGAGATGTCGTCGGCCAGCACCTCGGGGTGGAACTGCACGCCCCAGACAGCTGTGCCGATGCGATACGCCTGGTGGGCGCAGCGCTCACTGGCGAGCAGCGGAACGGCGCCCTCGGGCAGGGTGCCGGTCTCTTCCCAGTGCCACTGCACCGCGCACAACCGCATGCCCGGGTTCGCGAGGAAGCCGAACAACCGGTCTCCGGCGGCCTCTTGAAGCGGTGCCAGGTCACAGAGGCCGACTTCGGGTCGTGCGGCGTGCCGGACCTCGCCGCCGCAGGCTACCGTGAGCAGTTCCATACCCAGGCAGATCCCCAGGGTGGGGAGGTCCCGGTCCACGGCCTGCCGCAGCAGTTCCCGCACCGCCGGCAGCCAGGGCGCCTGCTCCTCGTCGTACGGACCCATGGATCCGCCGAGGACCAGCAGCGCGTCGTGGCCGTCCAGGGTCCGAGGCAGCGCGTCACCCGCCCAGGGGCGGCGCAAGTCGATCGCCAGCTCCAGCCCGGCGAGGCGTTCACCGACCTGAGCCGGGCCCGTACCGTCCTCGTGCTCGACAACGAGCACCCGCGCGCCACTCACAGTCGCCCCGCCTCGACGATGCGGCGCAGGAAGGCACGGGTGCGTTCCTGTTGCGGGTCGCCGAATATCTGCTGCGGCGGCCCTTCCTCCAGCAGTACGCCCTGATGCAGGAAGCACACCTTGTTCGACACCTCCCGGGCAAAGCCCATTTCGTGGGTGGCCAGCAGCATGGTCATGCCGTCTTCGGCCAGTTCTCGGACGATGGCCAGCACTTCGGCGACGAGTTCGGGGTCGAGGGCCGAGGTGATCTCGTCGAGCAGCAGGGCGCGCGGGCCGGTGGCCAGAGCGCGCACGATGGCCACCCGCTGCTGCTGCCCGCCGGAGAGCTGGTCGGGCATGCTGTCGGCCTTGTCGGCGAGGCCGACCCGCTTGAGCAGGATGCGCGCCTTCTCCTCGGCCTCGGCCCGTTCCACCCCGCCCACCCGCATCGGCGCGAGGGCAACGTTGCGCACCACGCTCATGTGCGGGAAGAGATTGAAGTGCTGGAAGACCATGCCGACATCGCGGCGCAGCCGATCCACATCGGTGCCGCGCCCGGAGGCGACATCGCCGCCGACCCGGATCTGCCCCGCGCTGATCCCCTCAAGGCCGTTGATGCATCGCAGCAGAGTGGACTTGCCGCTGCCGGAGGCGCCTATCAGGGTCACCACCTGGTGCTGTTCCACATTCAGGTCGATGCCTCGGAGTACGGGGGTCTCCCCGTAACTCTTGTGCACCGCGTCGATCTCGATGAAGGCCATGTCAGGCTCCCTTGCCGCGGCGCTGCTCACGGGCCACCAGCCGGTCGACCAGCCGGGCCTGCGGGATGGTGATGAGGATGAAGAGCGCCGCGACCACAGTCACCGAGGAGAGGTTGAAGTGGTTGGACGCGAAGATCTTCGATTGGTTGAAGGCGTCGATGGTGCCGATGACATTCACCAGCGCCGTGTCCTTCTGCAGGCTGATGAAGTCATTGAGCAGCGGCGGCAGGACGCGGCGGGTGGCCTGCGGCAGCACCACATCACGCATCGTGGCGCTCTGTGAGAGGCCGAGTGAACGGGCGGCGGCGCTCTGACCGGGCGCGATGGACTCGATGCCGGCCCGGAACACCTCGGCGACGTACGCACCGTAGGTGAGAGTGAGAGCGAGGATCGCGAACCAGACCGGGCTGAGCGAGCTGAGGAACGGCACCCCGGCGAGCGGCAGCCCGAAACCGATCAGATAGATGATGATGATCGCCGGTACGGCGCGGAAGCCGTCGATGTATGTGGTGGCGAGCAGCCGCAGAGGGCGGCCGGCCCGGCCCGGCGCCATCCGGGCGAGGGCGAGCGCCAGTCCCCAGACGAGGATCAGGACCTGGGCGACGACGGCGATGAAGAGATTGGTGCCGAAGGCAGAGACGATCTCCGAGACACTGATCCCGATCACTTCGCCGTCGAAGAAGGTGTGCTGTACGGCACGGTCGTTGGCGAACAGGAACCAGACCGCGCCGAGCAGCACGAGCACGGTCAGGCACCAGCCCAGTGCGGTCCAGGCGTCCTCGCGTGCCTCGGACGCGGCCCGCCGGGCGTCGGCCCGCCGGTCCTCGGCCCAGGCCGCGGCGGCTGTACGGCTCGAACGCACTGCCCGTAGCGCGGGCCTCAGTTGCGTGAGCGCGGCGGCGGCCACCAGGACGGCGCCGACGACCACCAGCAGGCCGGAGTCGCGCAGGGCATCGTTCACGGACAGGGCAGTCACCGCGATGAGCGCCACGGTGACCAGGACGCCCGCCGTCGCGGCGATCGCGAGCGGCAGGGCCCGCCGAGGAGGGGTGGGCGCCTGCGGCTCGGGCCGCGCGGTCGTCAACAGATGGGAATCGGCAGTCACTTGGCGCTCCACGTGGGGATCACGGAGGGGTCTCCGCCGAAGGCCTTGGCCAGATGGACGGAAGAGAGCTTGTCGAGCGTGCCGTCCTTCTTCATTGCCTCGATGGCCCCGTCGAGGGCGGAGGAGTTCTTGCTGCCCTTGGGGTAGAGCGCTCCGTAGGACTCGCCGGTGTTGTACTGGCCGATCACCTGGAGCTTGCCCTTGGACTCCTGGGCCTTGCCGAGCACGATGGCGACGTCGGTGAGCGCGGCGTCGATCTGGCCTGCCTGGAGGGCGGCTTGCAGCTCGACGTCGCCCGCGAAGACCTTCGGCCGGTCCTTCGGGCGGAGGCGGTCGCGGACGAAGTCGGCCCCGGTGGTGCCCTGCTTCACACCGAGCCGCATGCCCGAGATGTTCTCCTCGGTGACCTTGGACCCCGATGTCACCAGGACACCGATGTTGGAGGCGAAGTACGGGGCGGAGAAGTCCACCACCTTGCGGCGGGCGTCCGTGATGGAGATTTCGGCCAGCGCCATGTCGAAGTCCTGGGCCTTGCCCGCGACGAGCGCGTCGAAGGACACGTTGCGCACGGTGAGCTTGGACAGGCCGGCCCGGTAGGCGAGATTTGCGGCCATGCAGTACTCGTAGCCGTCTGCGATCTGCCGCACGGTGTCGCCGTTCCACCAGCCGGGGCTGGGGAGGTCACCGACGACGGTGAGGGTGTCCTTCTCGACCGTCTTGAGGTGGATCGAGCCGCGGGAACCGGTCGCTGTGCACTTGCCGTAGACGCGGGACCCCTTGGAGTCGGTTGTGTGGGTGGTGGAGTCGCCTCCGCCGGCCGCGGAACTGTCACAGGCGGTGAGGGATGCCAGCATCACGGCAGCGAGTGCGGGCACGACAGACATACGGAGGCTGCGCATGGAGCTCCTAGGGAAAATGCCGGGAATCGGTGATGCGCTACAGTGCCCAAAACGTTTTAGGTCCGTCAAGCCCCCCAAGCCCATCGAAACAAAAACGTTTTGGGTTGAGGAGCGGGAGCAGACTGGTCTCTGGCACGCTTGACGCCGCACGGCGGACGACACGGAGGGGCGACCGATCCATGACCAGCCGGAAATCGACACAGGCCGGGGCGGCGGGCCGTCGCATCGGAATCCGTGATGTGGCGCGTGCCACCGGACTGTCCATCACCACCGTGTCCCACGCCCTCAGCGGCAAGGGTCAGATCGCCGCGGCCACCCGTGAGCGGGTGCGTGCCGTCGCCGAGGAGCTCGGCTACCGCCCCGACCCCGTCGCCCAGGGACTGGTGTCCGGGCGTACCGGCATCGTCGGGCTGGCTGTCGGCCATATGTCGGACCGCCCGTGGGCCAGCACGTACCGCCCGTACTACGCGGCGTTCTCGGCCGGCGCCACCATGGCTGCGGTCGAGCGCGACTACGCGCTTGTCGTCGTCCCGGGCAACCCGGCCTCGGGGCTCTGGGCCCGGGTCCCCATGGACGGCCTGATCATCGTCGACCCGGTGCAGGAGGACCCGCTGCTCGCCGACTGCGCGCGCCGCGGGCTGCCGGTGGTCACCGACGGCCGCCCCATCGACCCGGGTTACGAGGACGTGCCCACCGTGGAGAGCGACTTGGAGCGCGGAATGGCGGAGGTCCTCGGCCATCTGCGGGACGCCGGCGCCACCCGGGTCGGTCTGCTCTCGGGACCCGAACCCGATGCGTACACGCAGGATTCCGAGCACCTCTATCGCCAGTGGTGCGCCGCGGCCGGACAGCCGGCGGTCGTCGAGACCCCAATAGCCTCGGAAGACGCGGTGGAGGCAGCGCTGCGACTGCTGTCACGCCCCGGACGCCCGGACGCGGTGCATGGCCTCAACGAGACCTACGGTCAGGCCTTGGTGATCGCGGCGCGGCGGCTGGGGCTCGACATCCCCGGCGATCTGTTGGTCAGCGTCATGCGCGAGGGGGATCAGTCCGGGGGCACCGGGGACTGGGAGGTGCCGCTGACCGCACTGAGCCTGGACGCTCGGCGCCTGGGCGCCGAGTCCGTCGCGATGCTCATCGATGTGCTCGACGGGAAGGCCCCGCGCAAGGTGGTGGTGCCGTGCACCGTGGTGGTACGCGGCTCCACGCGCCGCGGCTGAGCGGCGTCGGTCCGTCACGGCCTGAGCAGGTCAGGGCCAGTTCGCTCAGCACTCGATGATGTTCACCGCGAGACCGCCCCGGGCCGTCTCCTTGTACTTCACGCTCATGTCCGCGCCCGTCTCCTTCATGGTCTTGATGACCTTGTCCAGGGAGACCTTGTGGCTGCCGTCGCCGCGCAGCGCCATCTTCGCCGCGGTGACGGCCTTGACCGCGGCCATGCCGTTGCGCTCGATGCACGGGATCTGGACGAGACCGCCGACCGGGTCGCAGGTCAGGCCGAGGTTGTGCTCCATGCCGATCTCGGCGGCGTTCTCGACCTGCTCGGGGGTGCCGCCGAGGACCTCGGCGAGGGCGCCCGCGGCCATCGAGCAGGCGGAGCCGACCTCGCCCTGGCAGCCGACCTCGGCGCCGGAGATGGAGGCGTTCTCCTTGAAGAGCATGCCGATGGCTCCGGCGGCGAGGAGGAAGCGGACCACGCTGTCCTCCTTCTCCGCCTCGGTGGCGCCGCCGGCCGCGAAGTTCATGTAGTAGTGCAGCACGGCCGGGATGATGCCCGCGGCGCCGTTGGTGGGGGCGGTGACGACCCGGCCGCCCGCCGCGTTCTCCTCGTTGACCGCCATCGCGTAGAGGGTGATCCACTCCATCGCGTGGGTCTGCGGGTCGCCCTCGGCGCGCAGCTGACGGGCGGTGTTCGCGGCGCGACGGCGGACCTTGAGGCCGCCGGGCAGGATGCCCTCGCGGGACATGCCGCGCGAGACGCAGGCCTGCATGACGCGCCAGATGTCCAGCAGACCCGAGCGGATCTCGTCCTCGGTGCGCCAGGCGCGCTCGTTCTCGAGCATCAGCGAGGAGATCGACAGTCCGGTGTCCTTCGCGAGCCGCAGCAGTTCGTCGCCGGTGCGGAAGGGATGCTTCAGCACGGTGTCGTCGAGGACGATCCGGTCCTCTCCCACAGCGTCCTCGTCGACCACGAAGCCGCCGCCGACGGAGTAGTAGGTCTTCTCCAGCAGCGTGGCGCCCACATGATCGAAGGCGAAGATCGTCATGCCGTTGGCGTGGTACGGGAGAGCCTTGCGGCGGTGCAGGACCAGCTGCTCGTCGGCGTCGAAGTCGATCTCGTGCATGCCGAGCAGATTGATCCGGCCGGTGGTACGGATGCGTTCCACCCGGTCGTCGGCGGACTCCACGTCGACCGTACGGGGCGACTCGCCCTCCAGGCCGAGCAGGACCGCCTTGGGGGTGCCGTGGCCGTGACCGGTCGCACCGAGGGAGCCGTACAGCTCCGCGCGTATGGAGACGGTGTGGGCGATCAGGCCCTCGTTCTTGAGCCGGCGCGCGAACATGCGGGCGGCGCGCATCGGGCCGACCGTATGGGAGCTGGACGGGCCGATGCCGATCGAGAACAGGTCGAAGACCGAGATGGCCACGGGTGACTCCTCATAAGGGTTGGTAGACGTCGTTGTCTGCCGGGTGGTGCGGTACGGACCGGTCGGCCCGAAGAACAGCGGGGCAAGGGATGGGGCACCGCGCTCACTGCCCAGTGTGCGTGGTGCCCCGCCCGAAAGATGACGAAGTGTGTCCCGTATTACTCCGGGGACGACCCTCGTTCCGGACTACTACAGGCCGGGGTACAGCGGGAACTTCTCGGCCAGCGCGACGACACGGGCCTTCAGGGCGTCCGCGTCGTAGGACGGCTTGAGGGCCGACGCGATGATGTCCGCGACCTCGGTGAAGTCCTCGGCCTGGAAACCGCGGGTGGCCAGGGCCGGCGTACCGATCCGCAGACCCGAGGTGACCATCGGCGGTCGCGGGTCGTTCGGGATGGCGTTCCGGTTGACCGTGATGCCCAGCTCGTGCAGCCGGTCCTCGGCCTGCTGGCCGTCCAGTTCGGAGTTGCGCAGGTCGACGAGGACCAGGTGGACGTCCGTACCGCCGGACAGTACGGAGACACCGACCTCGGTGACGTCCGGCTGGACCAGGCGCTCGGCGAGGATGCGGGCGCCGTCCAGGGTGCGCTGCTGACGCTCCTTGAACTCCTCGCTCGCCGCGATCTTGAACGAGACCGCCTTGGCCGCGATCACGTGCTCCAGCGGACCACCCTGCTGACCCGGGAAGACCGCCGAGTTGATCTTCTTGGCCAGCTCCTGGGTCGACAGGATGACGCCACCGCGCGGACCGCCGAGGGTCTTGTGCGTGGTGGTCGTGACGACATGGGCGTGCGGCACCGGGTTGGGGTGCAGACCCGCGGCCACCAGGCCCGCGAAGTGCGCCATGTCGACCATCAGGTACGCGCCGACCTCGTCCGCGATGCGGCGGAAGGCGGCGAAGTCCAGCTGACGGGGGTACGCGGACCAGCCGGCGATGATCAGCTGCGGCTTGGACTCCTTGGCCAGGCGCTCGACCTCGGCCATGTCCACGACGCCGGTCTCGTCGACGTGGTACGGGACCACGTTGTAGAGCTTGCCGGAGAAGTTGATCTTCATGCCGTGGGTCAGGTGACCGCCGTGGGCCAGGCTCAGGCCCATGATCGTGTCGCCCGGCTTCAGCAGCGCGAACATCGCGGCGGCGTTGGCCTGCGCACCGGAGTGCGGCTGGACGTTCGCGGCCTCGGCGCCGAACAGCGCCTTGATGCGGTCGATGGCGATCTGCTCGACGACGTCGACGTGCTCACAGCCACCGTAGTAGCGGCGGCCGGGGTAGCCCTCCGCGTACTTGTTGGTGAGGACGGAGCCCTGGGCCTCCATGACCGCGACCGGAGCGAAGTTCTCCGAGGCGATCATTTCGAGGGTGGACTGCTGACGGTGGAGCTCGGCGTCGACAGCGGCGGCGACGTCCGGGTCCAGCTCGTGGAGGGAGGAGTTGAGAAGCGACATCAGGTGGTCCCTTGGGTCTCAGTTGCCGGAGAACTCGGTGTACTCGTCGGCGGAGAGCAAGTCCTTCGGCTCCTCCGCGACGCGTACCTTGAACAGCCAGCCGCCTTCGAACGGAGCGGAGTTCACCAGCGACGGGTCGTCCACGACGTCCTGGTTCGCGGCGGTGACCTCACCGGTCACCGGCGAGTACAGGTCGCTCACCGACTTGGTCGACTCCAGCTCGCCGCAGGTCTCGCCCGCGGTCACCGTGTCACCGACCTCGGGGAGCTGGGCGTAGACGACATCGCCGAGCGCGTTGGCGGCGAATTCGGTGATACCGATCGTGGCCACACCGTCCTCGACGGCCGACAGCCACTCGTGTTCCTTGCTGTACCGCAGCTGCTGGGGGTTGCTCATGACCTGAATTCTCCTGTACGCGGGGGAGTGCTGATGAACGGTGGTCTTACGGTGTGAGACGGGACTACGTCACTTCCGAGGTGCGCGGACGTCACTTCTGACGCTTGTAGAACGGCAGCGCCACGACCTCGTACGGCTCGTGGCTGCCCCGGATGTCCACTCCGACGCCCGCGGTGCCGGGCGTGGCGTGCGCGGCGTCCACGTACGCCATGGCGATCGGCTTGCCCAGGGTGGGCGACGGGGCGCCCGAGGTGACCTCGCCGACGACCTCGCCCCCGGCGACCACGGAAAAACCGGCGCGCGGTACGCGGCGGCCCTCGGCGATCAGGCCGACCAGCTTGCGGGGCGGGGCGGTCTCGGCGCGCTCGGCGGCGGCCCGGAGGGCTTCGCGGCCGACGAAGTCGCCCTCCTTCTCGAACTTCACGACCCGGCCGAGACCGGCGTCGAACGGGGTCAGCCCGGTGTTCAGCTCGTGCCCGTAGAGCGGCATGCCCGCCTCCAGGCGCAGCGTGTCGCGGCAGGACAGCCCGCACGGGATCAGGCCGCGGGAGGCGCCCGCCTCGGTGAGGGCCTTCCACAGCTGTTCGGCGTGCTCGGGGGCGACGAACAGCTCGAAGCCGTCCTCGCCGGTGTAGCCGGTACGGGCGATCAGCGCGGGGACACCGGCGACGGTGCCGGGCAGGCCGGCGTAGTACTTCAGGCCGTCCAGGTCGGCGTCGGTGACGGCGGCCAGGATGGCGGCGGACTCGGGGCCCTGGACGGCGAGCAGCGCGTACGCGTCGCGGTCGTCGCGCACCTCGGTGTCGAAACCGCCGGCCCGCGCGGTCAGCGCGTCCAGCACGATCTGGGCGTTGCCGGCGTTGGCGACCACCAGATATTCGGGGGCCTCGGTCTCGCCCAGCCGGTAGACGATCAGGTCGTCCAGGATGCCGCCGTCCTCGGCGCAGATCATCGTGTAGCGGGCGCGGCCCATGGCGACGGTGGCGATGTTGCCGACCAGCGCGAAGTTCAGGAAGGCCGCGGCCTCGGGGCCGGTGACGGTGATCTCGCCCATGTGCGACAGGTCGAAGAGACCGGCCCTGGTGCGGACCGCGTTGTGCTCGTCGCGCTCGCTGCCGTACCGCAGGGGCATGTCCCAGCCCGCGAAGTCGGTCATGGTCGCGCCCAGCGAACGGTGCAGGGCATCGAGGGCAGTAAGACGGGGGGCGGTGCTCATGGATGTGGCTCCCAGGGCATGACGACAGGACGATCCCTCCCCATCTGTCATCGGAACCTGAGAGGTTCGCCGAGAGCCCCATGAGGGGTTCGGCTTGCACCTTGGGTGGAGCCGCGGAGCGGCCCGCTTTTCAGATCTGCCTCATCCACGCGGTACGGGGCCTGAGAGATTCAAGGGAGGAACTTGCTCCTTCGGCGCCCGGCACATGCAGTGACCGGAGCTCTCCCGCGCGGATTCAAGCGGCCTTTATGCAGTTGGCCCGGTCATCATCGCACGCGTCGCGCCGGAGTGGATCCCCGGTCCCTCGCGGGAATCAACGGCGTGGACGGTTGTGCCGCATTACCTTTTCTTTACACTTCAGGGGCATGCGTGGGGTGACCCGACAAGGGGGAGGGGCGATGACGTTGCAGCGGTACGCGACGACCGCGGGGGGCGCGCACGGAGCGATGTCCGCACAGCCAGGGGCGGCACCTGTCACGGAAGCGCGCGGTCCGCACGCGCCCGTCGTGCGGGACCTGCGGGAGCGGGGCGGGCGCGGCCCGCGCAGCCTGCACTTCGCGGCGGGCGACGTGGTGGTGGTGTCCGGGCTGCCCGGCAGCGGCAAATCCACGCTCATCCGGCGGACGGTGACGACGGCCCACGCCATCGACTCCCAGGACACCCGGGACCGCTGGGCGGAACTCGTGCCCGGGTTATTGCCGTACGCCCTGTACCGGCCCCTCGTCCGCGCCGCCCACTACTGGGGGCTGTGGCGGGTGCTGCGCTCCGGCGAGTCCGTCGTCGTCCACGACTGCGGAACCCAGACGTGGGTACGTGGCTGGCTGGCCCGTGCCGCGCGGCGCCGGGGCCGCGTCCTGCACCTCGTCCTGCTCGACGTGGCACCGCAAACGGCGAGGGACGGCCAGCGCGAACGCGGCCGCGGCGTCTCCGGATACGCCTTCGCCCGGCACCGCAGGGCGGTGGGGAGGCTGTTGCGGGGCGCCGAGACCGGCCTGCTGCCGCCCGGGTGCGCCTCGGCGGTGCTGCTGGACCGGGAGGCGGCCGGGCTGCTGGCCCGGATCGCGTTCGCGGACGTACAGGGCCCGGGAGCCGGACGTTAACCTTCTGCCGGAAGGCTCGGGGAAGAAGGGGAAGCAGTGGACATTCCGGCACAGGGCCAGTCCCATCCGCAGAGCGGATGGCCCGCCAATGAGCTCGAAGAGGTGCTGATGGCCTCGGTGGGCAGCCCGGAGGCGGGCGGACGGCTCGTCGAGGTGCTCGGGCGCAGCCAGGTCTGGGTGCCGTTGCCGGGCGGCGGCGGACCCGACTCCGCCGACCTGGACCTGCCGACGCTGGAGATCGAGGGTGCCGCGTACGTCCCCGTATTCAGCTCCGAACAACAGTTCCTCAGCTGTGTCGGCACCGCCATGTCCTTCGCCGTCGCGCCCGCCCGCGATTTCGCCCGCGGACTGCCCCCGCAGCTCGGCATCGCGGTGAACCCGGGCGGTGCCGTCGGGATGCCGTTGCCGCCGCCCGCCGTGGCCGAGCTCTGCCGCGCCGGACGCAGCCTGCTGGACGGACCGGCCGGCGGCGGCCGGGTCCGGCTGTACGAGCCGGACTGGAAGGAGGAGCCCGTCGACTTCCTCGCCGCGGCGGCCGGTGAATTCGAGGAGAGCGGTGTCGTGCTCACCGCGCGCCGGACACTGGCCAGCGTCGAGGGGGGCGAGCCCGTCCTCTTCATAGGCGTGGAGTTCTCCACCTGGGAGGGCGCCGGGCGCAATGCCCCCATGGACGCCCTCGGCCGTGCACTCGGCCGCGTCGAGGTGCCCTGGCCGGTCAATCTGGTCCTGCTCGATGTGGCGCAGGACCCGGTCGGGGACTGGATGCGGGAGAAGGTCCGGCCGTTCTACCGGCGCGAGACCCAGTAGCACGCCGACGGCTGCGGAGTCGATTGCCGCGTCGGCCCATGGCGTCAAGTCGGTGTCAGGACCGGCGCATAAGCTGGTTTGATGGCTGGTGCCACGGCATCATGCCGCACCTGTGTGCCCCGGGAGCGGCGGGCCGACACAGTGGCACAGAGGATCGAAGAGGGGGCGGGACCAGGTGAGTGCGTCAGGCACCGCGGCGGCCGGGCAGGTCGAGCACATGCTGCGCCAAGTGACGCCCGGGCGCTATGACGCGTACGAGGCACTGCTGCAGGCCCTCGCGAACGACCGGATCTGGATGCTCCTCTGGCACGGTCAGGCGGGCTCGCCCGACGCCCAGTACGGGAACATGGAGGTCGACGGCCTCGGCTACGCCCCCTGTGTGACCTCCGCCCAGGAGCTCTCCGCCAGCGGCTGGAACCGGGCCCATGAGCTCGTCACCGGCCGCGACATCGCCCGCGCCCTCTTCCCCGACCGCTGGGGCATCTGGCTCAACCCGCACGCCCCGGGCGGCGGCGTCGGCATCCCCTGGCTGGACCTGCGCCGGATCGCCACCGGCCTCGACCGGATGCCCGCGGGCCCGCTCCGGCTCACCGAGCCGGCCATCGAGATCCCGCAGTTCTACGCCCTGCTCACGCAGAACGCCCACCACACCCCCGCGATCCGCTCGCTGCGCCGCGCCTGGGTGCAGCCCGCGCTCGGGGTCCCGTATCTCGCCATCGGCCTCGATCTCTACGACATGGGCCAGTCCTCGGTCGATGCCGTGCGCGCGATGATGCAGCAGTCGATCGGCGCGGTCCCGGACGGGCTGCCCGTCTCCACGGTCGCGATGTCCGACGAGTACGACCCGGTCGCGATGTGGCTGCGCGCCAACACCCGCCCGTTCTACGACCGCGAGGCGCACGCCCCGGCGGCCGGCTACGGCTACCCGCCGCCGCAGGGCGCGTACTGAGCCTGCCGGCGGTCCTGTGTACGTACCGGGGCACCCCGGCGCACCCGGAACGGCAGGTGTAGGTGTCGGGCGCGCCGGGAATGCATGCGTATGGTCCCTGATGGCTGGAACGTAACGTACGTATACGGCACCAACTCCCTGAATCCCGGCCCGCGTTCCCGGCCCTTCCGTACGTCCTCGTCCCGTGTGTGCCTCGCGGAACTCTCTGCGAGGTTTCCCGCCCCCATGTCCGAGATCTCCGTGATGGGGATGTCTGATGACGAAAGCGGCGTGAATCTACGCGCGTGCCCCCCTTCCGCCTCAACTGACCTGTGTTCGGCGGGCGTTCACATCCGTCCGGATAACGGAACACCCCTGACCGCATCACGGTTAGGCATCCATTCGCCTGACGGTATGGCTACCGCGCGCAACAGCAATGAAGACTCCCGCAGCAAGGGCGTCCTGCCGCCTCCGTGTACGACTGACTGATCCGTGCCGCCACAGCGGCCAGTTCGGCCCGGCCACCGCCGGTTGAGAGGGGTCCTTGCCACGATGACGGCACCACTGCATGAGCCGACCACGGAAGCGGACCCGATCGCGACCGGTGGTCCCGCAGCCGACTCCGGGGTGAAGAAGGTCGAGGGACGGTCTCTCAAGCAGATCGCCTGGAACCGACTGAAGCAGGACAAGGTCGCGCTGACGGGTGGCATCGTTGTCCTCGTCCTGATCGTGGTGGCGATCTTCGCGCCCTTCATCGTGGGGCTGCTGGGGCACCCGCCGAACGACTTCCACCAGGACAAGCTCGACCCGCTGACCAATCTCCCCACCGGTTCCCTCGGTGGTGTGAGCGGCGACTTCCTCTTCGGCGTCGAGCCCAACAAGGGGCGCGACGTCTTCAGCCGGATCGTCTACGGCGCCCGGATCTCGCTGCTCGTGGCGTTCCTCGCGGCCCTGGTCGCGGTGGCGCTCGGCACGCTCTTCGGGATCATCGCCGGTTACTTCGGCGGCTGGGTCGACGCAGTGATCAGCCGGGTCATGGACGTGCTGCTGTCGTTCCCGCAGCTCCTGTTCATCATCTCCCTCGTCTCCGTCCTCCCCGACGATCTGCTCGGCCTCACCGGCAGCGGGGTGCGCATCGCCGTACTCGTCGCCGTCATCGGCTTCTTCGGCTGGCCGTACGTGGGACGCATCGTCCGGGGCCAGACGCTCTCGCTGCGCGAGCGCGAGTACGTGGAGGCGGCGCGCAGCCTCGGCGGCGGGCGCGGGCACATCCTCTTCCGCGAGCTGCTGCCGAACCTGGTGGCGCCGATCACCGTCTACGCGACGCTCATGATCCCCACCAACATCCTCACCGAAGCGGCCCTCAGCTTCCTCGGCGCCGGTGTCCGGCCGCCCACGGCCTCCTGGGGCGGCATGCTGCGGGATGCCCTGGAGACGTACGAGCACGACCCGATGTTCATGGTCTTCCCCGGCGTGACGATCTTCATCACCGTACTGGCCTTCAACCTCTTCGGGGACGGGCTGCGCGACGCCCTGGACCCCAAGGGGACCCGATAGCCCACGACTTGCCCCTGCTGCACTGTCAGGTGGCTCTTCCCATGGTTCTCCGGCAAGCAATGGCCTGGGACCGCGATCTCGGAGGTTACGAGAAAATGTCCACAGTTACCTCGAAACGACGGCTCACCGCTGGTGCGGCCCTCGTGGTCGCGGCGCTGATGACCACCACGGCGTGCGGCGGCGGCGACGACGGCGGCGGCAGCAGCGACAGCAAGGCGAAGGGCGCCGGCTTCAACGCGGCGTTCAACAAGGTCGCCAACGCGTCCACCAAAACGGGTGGAACCCTGAAGATGGTCGGCAAGCAGGACCTCGACTCCGCCGACCCCCAGCGTGCCTACTACGGCATGGCCTGGGACTTCATGCGCTTCTACACCCGCCAGCTGGTCACGTACGACACCAAGCCGGGCGCCGCCTCCACCAAGCTGGTCGGCGACCTCGCCACCGGCCCCGGTGAGATCACGGACGGTGGCAAGACGTACACGTACAAGCTGCGGTCCGGCCTCACCTGGGAGGACGGCTCCAAGCTGACCTCCAAGGACATCAAGTACGGCATCGAGCGCATCTGGGCGACGGACACCATCACCGGTGGCCCGCAGTACCTGATGCAGACGCTGGACCCCAAGCACGAGTACAAGGGCCCGTACAAGGACACGTCCGCGGACAAGCTCGGTCTGAAGGCGATCGAGACGCCCGACGACAACACCATCATCTTCAAGCTGCCCAAGCCCAACGGTGACTTCGAGCAGTTCCTCGCCATGCCGTCCGGCTCGCCCGTGAAGGCGTCGGAGGACACCAAGGCGAAGTACACCCAGCGGCCGTTCTCCTCGGGCCCGTACAAGTTCGAGACGTACAAGCCGGGCAAGAGCATCGTGCTCGTCCGCAACGACAAGTGGGAGAAGTCCTCGGACCCGCTGCGTCCCGCGCTGCCGGACAAGGTCACGGTGACGATCTCCGCCAACCTGGAGGAGAACGACAAGAAGCTGATGGAGGGCGACTACGACGTCGACCTCAACGGCACCGGCATGACCCAGTCCGGCCGTGTGACCGCCGTCCAGGACCACAAGGACAGCGTCGACAACATGCAGACGTCCTTCGTCCGCTACGTCGCGCTCGTCCACACGGCGAAGCCGCTGGACGACGTCCACTGCCGCAAGGCCGTCTTCTACGCCACGGACTTCGCGGCGCTGCAGCAGACCCGCGGTGGCGAGATCGCCGGTGGCGCGATCGCCAACAGCACCCTGCCGGCCTCCATCAAGGGCCACAGCGACTACGACCCGTACGGCGTCCTCGCCCGCAAGGGCAAGCCGGACGCTGCGAAGGCCAAGGAAGAGCTGAAGGCATGCGGTAAGCCCGCCGGCTTCACCACCAAGCTCAGCGCCCGTAACAACAACCCGGGCGAGGTCGACACCGCCGAGGCGCTCCAGGAGCAGCTCGGCAAGGTCGGCATCAAGATCGAGGTCGACCCGATCGACGGTGCCGAGGCGTCCAGCATCACCGGTTCGCCGTCCGTCGTGAAGAAGCGCGGCTACGGTATGACGATGAGCGGCTGGGGCCCGGACTTCCCGTCCGGCCAGGGCTTCGGCCAGCCGCTGTGGGACAGCCGGTTCCTCTCCGAGACCGGTAACTACAACGAGTCGCAGCTCAAGGACCCGCAGATCGACAAGATCTTCGACGACGCGATCGCGGAGACCGACCCGGTCAAGGCCGGCGAGATCTACAAGAGCCTCGACAAGCGGATCCTGGACCAGGCCGACTGGATGCCCTTCATCTACGAGAAGAACATCACCTGGCGCGGTAAGCGACTGACGAACGCCTACATGTCCGACGCCTACAACGGCCGTTACGACTACGTCTCGCTCGGCGTCGTCAAGTAATCGCTGTAGTCAACAGCATGTGCAGTCAACCCGGTTGACTGCTCCACCGCCGCCGAAACCCGCCAGTCCGAAGGGCAGGTGATGGCCCGGGGCGGTGGCCGGGAGCCCCCACGAGGGGTTCCCGGCCACCGGCGGGCCGCGCACAGTGCTTGCTTATCTCATCCGGCGCCTGTTCGCCGTAGTCATCATGGTGCTCGTCGTACTGCTCGCGACCTTCACCATCTTCTTCATGCTGCCCAAGTGGGCGGGTCAGGACGTCGCAGTCCTCTTCGCCGGCAAGGCTTCCGGTGCCGAGCAGCTCCAGGGCATCCGGATAAAACTGGGTCTCGACGACCCCCTCCTCGTCCAGTTCTGGGACTTCGTCAAGGGCATCCCGATGGGGCGTGACTACGCGAACGGTGACGACATCACCCACTGCGCCGCACCCTGCTTCGGCTACTCCTTCCGCACGGAGGTACCGGTCTGGACCACCCTCAAGGACGCCCTGCCCGTCACCGGTGCGCTTGCCGCCGGTGCCTGCGTCCTGTGGCTCATCGGCGGCGTCGCCACGGGTGTCCTGTCCGCGCTCAGGCGCGGCACCATCTGGGACCGTGCCGCGATGACCACCGCCCTCGGCGGTGTCTCCCTGCCGATCTTCTTCACCGGCATGGTCGCGATGGGCCTCTTCGTGCACAACCTCGGCTGGGTGCACATCGCCGACAACCTCTCCACGGACGACGGCATCGGCACCTGGTTCCAGACCTTGATCCTGCCGTGGATCGTGCTCGCCTTCCTGAACGCCGCGATGTACGCCCGCCTCACCCGAGCCACCATGCTCGACGTGCTCGGTGAGGACTACATCCGCACCGCGCGTGCCAAGGGCCTGGGCGAGGGGACCGTCATCACCCGGCACGCCCTGCGCTCCGCGATGACGCCGATCCTCACCGTCTTCGGCCTCGACATCGGTGTGCTCCTCGGTGGCGCCGTCCTCACCGAGTCCACGTTCAACCTGCCGGGGCTCGGGCTCGCGGCGGTCCAGGCCATCAGCAACAAGGACCTGCCTGTGATCCTCGGCGTCACACTGTTCGCGGCTCTCGCGATCGCCGTCGCCAACCTCGTCGTCGACATTCTGTACGCCGTCATCGACCCGCGAGTGAGGCTGGGATGACCGAACTGCACAAGAGCGGTGCCGCGCTGGGCGAACCCGCCCCGGCGGGCTCGCCCGCTCCCACCGCCTTTCTCGAAGTGCGCGACCTCAAGGTGCACTTCCCGACCGACGACGGTCTGGTCAAGTCCGTCGACGGGCTCAGTTTCACGTTGGAGAAGGGCAAGACCCTCGGTATCGTCGGGGAGTCCGGCTCCGGCAAGTCCGTCACGTCGCTGGCCATCATGGGCCTGCACACCGCGGGCCAGTACGGAAAGCGCAAGGCACAGCTCTCCGGCGAGATCTGGCTGGACGGCAAGGAACTGCTGTCCGCGGACCCCGACGAGGTGCGCAGGCTGCGCGGCCGCGACATGGCCATGATCTTCCAGGACCCGCTGTCCGCGCTGCACCCGTACTACACGATCGGCAAGCAGATCGTGGAGGCGTACCGCGTCCATCACGCCGTCGACAAGAAGACCGCCCGCAAGCGGGCGATCGAGATGCTCGACCGGGTCGGCATCCCGCAGCCCGACAAGCGCGTCGACAGCTACCCGCACGAGTTCTCAGGCGGGATGCGCCAGCGCGCGATGATCGCCATGTCGCTGGTCAACAACCCCGAGCTGTTGATCGCCGACGAGCCGACGACCGCGCTGGACGTCACCGTCCAGGCGCAGATCCTCGACCTGGTCCGGGACCTGCAGAAGGAGTTCGGCTCCGCGGTCATCGTCATCACCCACGACCTGGGCGTCGTGGCCGAGCTCGCCGACGACATCCTGGTGATGTACGGCGGCCGCTGCATCGAGCGCGGACCGGCCGAGCAGGTGTTCTACGAGCCCCGGCACCCCTACACCTGGGGACTGCTCGGCTCGATGCCGCGCCTCGACCGCGACCAGACCGACCGGCTCATCCCGGTCAAGGGTTCCCCGCCGTCGCTCATCAACATCCCGTCGGGCTGCGCCTTCAACCCGCGCTGCCCGTACGCGGACGTGCCCAAGGACGACGTGACCCGCACCGTACGGCCCGAGCTGCAGGAGGTCGGCAGCCGGCACTGGGCGGCCTGCCACATGTCGCAGGAGCAGCGGGAGCGTATCTGGACCGAAGAGATTGCGCCCAAGCTGTGAGCGAGGACAAGGCCGTGACGAGCGAGGACAAGGGCGTGGACGTTCCGGCGCAGAGGTCTGCCGGGGGCAGCGGGACGGTCAAGGACGCAGCCTCCCGCGAGGTGCTGCTCAAGGTGACCGGGCTGCAGAAGCACTTCCCCCTCAAGAAGGGGCTGCTGCAGCGCAGCGCCGGTGCCGTGAAGGCCGTCGACGGGATCGACTTCGAGGTGCACTCGGGCGAGACCCTGGGCGTCGTCGGGGAGTCCGGCTGCGGAAAGTCGACGATGGGCCGGCTGATCACCCGGCTGCTCGAACCCACCGCGGGGAAGATCGAGTTCGAGGGGAGGGACATCACGCACCTCGGCGTCGGCGCCATGCGCCCGATGCGCCGCGACATGCAGATGATCTTCCAGGACCCGTTCTCCTCGCTGAACCCCCGGCACACGATCGGCACGATCGTGTCGGCCCCCTTCAAGCTGCAGGGCGTCACGCCCGAGGGCGGCGTCAAGAAGGAGGTGCAGCGGCTGCTGGAGGTCGTGGGTCTCAACCCCGAGCACTACAACCGCTATCCGCACGAGTTCTCCGGCGGCCAGCGCCAGCGCATCGGAATCGCCCGCGCGCTCGCGCTCAACCCCAGGCTGGTCGTGGCGGACGAGCCGGTGTCGGCGCTGGACGTCTCCATCCAGGCGCAGGTGGTGAACCTGCTCGACGACCTCCAGGCCGAGCTGGGCCTGACGTACGTGATCATCGCCCATGACCTCTCGGTCGTCCGGCACGTCTCGGACCGGATCGCGGTGATGTACCTCGGCAAGATCGTGGAGCTGGCCGACCGCGAGTCGCTCTACAAGGCGCCGATGCACCCGTACACCAAGGCGCTGCTTTCGGCGGTGCCGATCCCGGACCCGAAGCGCCGCTCGGCCAAGAGCGAGCGCATCCTGCTGAAGGGCGACGTGCCGTCGCCGATCTCGCCGCCCAGCGGCTGCCGCTTCCACACCCGGTGCTGGAAGGCGACGCAGGTCTGCAAGACGCAGGAGCCGCCGCTGGTCGCGCTGAAGACCGGGCACCAGGTGGCCTGCCACCACCCGGAGAACGCGCCGGACCAGGTGCCCGGCGAGACCGTGACGGCGGCCGCGCGCGAGGCGATCGAGGTCGTCGAGGTGGGGAAGCCGGAGGCCGACACCGTACGGGAGCCGGAGACCGACACCGTACGGGAGCCGGAGACCGACACCGTACGGGAGCCGGAGACGGACACCGTACGGGAGCCGGAGACGGACACCGTACGGGAGCCGGAGGCGGACACCGTACGGGAGCCGGAGGCCGAGGAGAACGCGCCGGACGAGAACGCGGCCGGGGAGAGCGGGGCCCAGAGCAACGCGGCCGACAAGAACGCGGCCGGCGACGGCGCCGCATCGCCCGGAACGCCGGAGGACAGCCCGAAGGGGTAGTACCGGCACAATTGCCCGGTGCTCAACGAACTGTTCACGTCCTCCGTCCAGCATGCGCTCGACATCGCCGGGATCTTCGTCTTCGCGATCTCCGGCGCACTGCTCGCCGTGCGCAAAAACTTCGATGTCTTCGGCATCGCGGTACTGGCCGAGGTGACCGCGCTGGGCGGGGGGCTGTTCCGTGACATCGTCATCGGAGCGGTCCCGCCCGCGGCCTTCACGGACCTCGGCTACTTCACCACTCCGCTCTTCGCCGCCTTCCTGGTGTTCTTCCTGCACCCGCAGGTCGAACGGATCCAGGTGGGCGTCAACGTCTTCGACGCGGCCGGCCTCGGGCTGTTCTGCGTCACGGGCACGGTCAAGGCGTACGGCTACGGCCTCGGACTCACCGCGTCGGCGGCCCTGGGCCTGGCCACCGCGGTCGGCGGCGGCGTGCTGCGTGACGTCCTGGCCAACGAGGTGCCCTCGCTGCTGCGCTGGGACCGCGACCTGTACGCGGTGCCCGCGATCGTCGGCGCCACGGTGATCGTGCTGTGCATCCGCTTCGAGGTGCTCAACGCGTTCACCAGCGGTGCCGCGGTGATCGCGGCCTTCGCGCTGCGACTGCTCTCGATGCGCTACCACTGGCGGGCCCCGCGCGCCTACAACCGGCGGTCGGCGACGGCCGAGGAGGGATCCGAGGCCTCCTGACACGTCCCGCGCCCGACGAGTCGCGCGGCCGATGAGTCTGCGCCCGACGAGTCCCGCACCCGACAAGCCCCGCCCCTGACGCCGAATGCCGACATCTTTCGGCCATGAAAAAGCTACCGCTCAGTAATACAATCGGTGTACGGTGCGTGGCATGGCACAGGCAGCAGAGCAGGTGGCGCGGACCGCGCAGGCAACCATCGGGGACAGCGAGTTCGACCGCGACACCGCCGTCACCCTTCGCGAAGAAGGCGTCTACGACGCGGAGCTCTCCGCCGGATGGACGATCATCCAGGCGGTCAACGGCGGCTATCTGCTGGCCATGCTCGGCCGTGCGCTCGGCGAGGCCCTGCCGCACCCGGACCCCTTCTCGGTCTCCGCGCACTACCTCACCGCGTCCGTCCCGGGCCCCGCGGTGATCCGCACCCAGACGGTCCGTACCGGCCGCACCCTCTCCACCGGCCAGGCCTCCCTCTTCCAGTACGCGGAGGACGGCACCGAGGTCGAGCGCATTCGGGTCCTCGCCACCTACGGCGATCTGGACGGGCTGTCCGACGAGGTCCGCACATCGGCGAAGCCGCCGGCCATCCCGCCGCAGGCGCACTGTCTCGGCCCGAGCGACGGCCCGGCCCCGATCCCCGGCAGCTCCGCCATCACCGAGCGGCTCGACATCCAGCTCGACCCGGCAACGGTCGGCTGGGCCGTCGGCGCCCCTTCCGGCAAGGGCGAGATGCGCGGCTGGTTCGGTCTCGCGGACGGCCGCGACGCCGACCCGCTCTCGCTGCTGCTCACCGTCGACGCGCTGCCGCCCACCTCGTTCGAGCTGGGCCTCAAGGGCTGGACGCCGACCATCGAACTCACCACCCATATCCGCTGCCGCCCCACCCCCGGCCCCCTGCGCGTCTCCATCACCACCCGCAACCTCGCGGGCGGCTTCCTGGAGGAGGACGCGGACGTCTGGGACAGCGCGGACCGGCTGGTGGCCCAGTCCCGCCAGCTGGCCAGGGCGCCGCGCGCATAGCCGCACGGGGGAGCGAGGCGCGGTGCCCCGCCCGGTGCGGCTACCGGGTCGCGATCCGCCCGGCACACACCCCGCCCCCGGGCGCCGGGCGGCGATCCGCCCGGCACACACACCCCGCCCCCGGGCTCGTAGAATCGAGCCCACCATGGCTTACCTCGACCACGCCGCGACCACGCCGATGCTTCCGGAGGCGATCGCGGCGATGACCGCCCAGCTCGCCGTCACCGGTAACGCGTCCTCATTGCACGCCGCCGGGCGCCGGGCCCGCCGTACCGTCGAGGAGTCGAGAGAGACCCTCGCCGACGCTCTCGGCGCACGCCCGAGCGAGGTGGTCTTCACCTCCGGGGGCACCGAGGCGGACAACCTCGCGGTGAAGGGCCTGTACTGGGCCCGCCGCGACACCGACCCCCGTCGCACCCGGGTGCTGGCCAGTCCGGTCGAGCACCACGCGGTGCTGGACGCCGTCGACTGGCTCGCCGAACACGAGGGCGCGAACGTCGAATACCTCCCCGTCGATCGGCACGGACGCGTCCACCCGGACGTCCTGCGCGAGGCGATCCTCCGTAACCCCGATGATGTCGCGCTGGTCACCGTGATGTGGGCCAACAACGAGATCGGCACGATCATGCCGGTACGTGAACTGGCCGCCGTGGCCCGCGAGTTCGACGTACCGATGCATGCGGACGCGGTGCAGGCCTTCGGGCAGCTGGAAGTCGACTTCGCCCGGTCCGGGCTGGCCGCGATGACGGTCAGCGCGCACAAGATCGGCGGACCGTTCGGCGTCGGCGCGCTGCTGCTCGGCCGTGAGTACACCCCCGTACCCGTGCTCCACGGCGGCGGCCAGGAGCGGCACGTCCGCTCGGGCACCCTCGACGTGCCCGCCATCGCCGCCTTCGCCGTCGCGGGACGGCTGGCCTCCGACGGGCGCGAGGAATTCGCCCGCGAGATCGGCGCACTCCGCGACGACCTCGTCGCGGCGGTGCTGGCGGCCGCGCCGGACGCCGTCCTCGGCGGTGACCCGGCCCCGGGCGGCCGGCTCCCCGCCAACGTCCACTTCACCTTCCCCGGCTGCGAGGGCGACTCCCTGCTCCTGCTGCTCGACGCCCAGGGCATCGAATGCTCCACCGGCTCCGCCTGCACCGCCGGGATCGCCCAGCCCAGCCACGTCCTGCTGGCCACCGGCACCGACCCGGACCTGGCCCGCGGCACCCTGCGCTTCTCGCTCGGCCACACCTCCACCAAGCAGGACATCGACGAGGTGGCCCGCGCGATCGGACCGGCGGTACAGCGGGCTCGGACAGCGGGACTCAGCTAAGGCCTCTCGGCCCCGCCCGGTCACCGGCCCCGTCCAGTCACCAGCCCCGTCCTGCGATCGGCCCTGTCCGGGACCGGGCGGGGCCGCGTGGTCACTGGCGGGGCCACGCGGTCACCGCGTGGCCGCCGCCCGGACCAGCTTCAGATACCGGTCCCAGTCCCAGTGCTTCCCCGGATCGGTGTGGTCCGTGCCCGGCACCTCCACGTGCCCGATGATGTGCTCCCGGTCCACCGGCATCCCGTACCGCCCGCAGATCGCCGCCGTGAGCTGCGCCGAGGCCCCGTACATTGCCGCCGTGAAGTCCTGCGGCCGGTCCACGAAGCCCTCGTGCTCTATGCCGACACTGCGCTCGTTGTACGACCTGTTCCCCGCGTGGAACGCCACATCCAGCTCACGGATCATCTGTGCCACATGGCCGTCCTTGCGCACCACATAGTGCGCCGCCGCCCCGTGCCCCGGGTTCTGGAAGACCTTCACCGCGCTTTGGTAGCTGCCCTGGGTGACATGGATGACGACCCGGTCGATCGGATAGTCGGCGGGACGGTCGGCCCGCCGCCAGTTCGCTGCGGACGCCGATATCCACTCGGCCCGTGCGAAGTCCACCTCGCCCGGCGTGCGGGGCTTGTCCACCCCGGGCAATCGCCACCAGGCGCGCTCCACCTTCTCCCGCGCCAGCGCGGCCGCGCCCACCGCCGTGACGGCAGTGCCGATCAGCAGCCCGCGCCGGCTGATGCCGTGCCCGGACTTCGCCCCCGCGGAGCCCTTGGCGCCGGCCGTCCCCTTGGTCCCCATGTGGTCCACAACGCATATCCGTGAGCGTTCGGTTCCCGGCGCCCCGTACTCTGGTGGAGCTATGACTCAGACTTCCCAGCGTCCCCTCCGCGTACTCGCCGCCATGTCGGGCGGTGTCGACTCCGCCGTCGCCGCGGCCCGCGCCGCCGAGGCGGGGCACGACGTGACCGGTGTGCACCTCGCCCTCTCCGCGAACCCGCAGTCCTTCCGTACCGGAGCGCGCGGCTGTTGCACGATCGAGGACTCCCGCGACGCGCGCCGCGCCGCGGACGTCATCGGCATCCCGTTCTACGTCTGGGACCTGGCGGAACGCTTCCGTGAGGACGTCGTGGACGACTTCATCGCCGAGTACGAGGCCGGGCGTACCCCCAACCCGTGCCTGCGCTGCAACGAGAAGATCAAGTTCGCCGCGCTGCTCGACAAGGCCCTCGCGCTCGGCTTCGACGCCGTATGCACCGGCCACTACGCCACCGTCGTACTGCGTGAGGACGGCAGCCGCGAGCTGCACCGCGCCTCCGACATGGCCAAGGACCAGTCGTACGTCCTCGGCGTCCTGGACGACAAGCAGCTCGCCCACGCGATGTTCCCGCTCGGCGACACCCTCACCACCAAGGACGAGATCCGCGCCGAGGCCGAGCGCCGGGGCCTCGCCGTCGCCAAGAAGCCCGACAGCCATGACATCTGCTTCATCGCCGACGGCGACACCCAGGGTTTTCTGGCGAGCCGCCTCGGCACGGCGGAGGGCGACATCGTCGACGAGTCGGGTACGAAGGTCGGCACCCACGAGGGCGCCTTCGGCTTCACCATCGGCCAGCGCAAGGGCCTGCGCATCGGCCACCCCGCCCCCGACGGCAAGCCCCGCTACGTCCTGGACATCTCCCCGGTGAACAACACGGTGACGGTCGGCCCGGTCGAGTCCCTGGACGTCACCGCCCTCACCGCCATCAGGCCCCGCTGGTGCGGCACGGCCCCCTCCGGCCCCGGCACGTACACCGCCCAGCTCCGCGCCCACGGCGGCGAGACCGAGGTGACGGCGGAACTGGTCGACGGGACGCTGAACGTCACCTTCACCGAGCCGGTACGCGGCGTGGCGCCCGGCCAGGCGGTCGTCCTGTACGACGGCACCCGGGTGCTCGGCTCGGCGACGATCGCGACGACGGTGCGCAGGGAGACCTCGGCGGCGTCCGGCTGATCACAGTGGCCGACGCGTATCGCGGCTCATTTGATGCACGACGCGACAGCTCATCCGACGCACGAGGCGACAGGCCGAAGCCCACGAAGTACTCCGGAGAGGGCTCTACGAACCCGGGAAGTACATACTTCTGGCCTCCGACACCTCCGCGAGAATCTCGCTGACATCGGGGAAATTGGCGTCATGTTCAATGATCACGTTTTTCGGATTGCATAGGCTTGCCGCATGGGCCGCGAGTTCCCATATCTCTTTCACTATCAATTCCGAATGGCTGTCTACGTGCTTTCCTGTAGAATCCAGAGATGATCCCGCGAGGTGTATATGTACTACCCTCTCCATCGGTATCCTCTCCAGGTAATCACTGGCAGAGAACCCGTAGTTCCGTGAATTTACGAAGAGGTTGGTGACGTCGAGCAGAATGAGACTGTCCGTTGCGGTCGTCAGCTCTGCGATGAAGGAGGCTCCGGACAGGTGGTCCGGGGACGGGCTCACGGAGTACGTCACGTTTTCCAGAGCCAATGGGACCCCGAGCTCCTCCTGGGCCTGAATCACATTCCTTTTGCAAGCAGCCAGGCTGGATTCGCTCAGGATCGGCGGGCACAGATGCCCTGAATCCATTCCGGGAATATACGTCATCGCCAGATGTTCGCTGTGATACGAAGCGCCGCACAGCGATATCGCATCCCGCACGAAGGCCAGATACTCTGAGTCGATTGCGCCCGCACCGGCAACAGACATCGAAACACCATGCGTGACGACTTCGTACTTACTCGTCAGTTCACGCAATGCATCGAGATTCTCCGCATGTCGCCACTGGTCGACCAAGATCTCCAGGACGTCGAGGTCCGACTCGTGCCCCTCGAGTGCTTTCGCCAATTCGCTACGGTATCCGATGCCGGCCCCGTAGGACGGGATGTCCGACGCCGAGAAAGGATGCATCACTCCGAGGTACCCCTCTCGGATGTGTGGGTCGATCTCCTCAGGGACCACAACGCACACGCGCGGCAGGCATCACACCCCTCCAGCGGTGCTGCGAGGGGAAAGTCAATTGATTCTGATATATCCTCGAACATCGGCTCTCACCTTAGGTCCGAATCCGCATGGGCTAGGAATCTTCGCGGCCGGCATGCCAGGCCACGACACCAATATTCACAAAGTCATGGATGAGTGTCTGCAGGTCCGATTCTGATACCCCCATAGCTTCGCGCAACTCTTTCCCGCATATTTCCGATCCGGTATGCGGGACGGCCAGTTCTTCCAGGACCTTGAACGCCGGCCGGGCGAGCTTCAGGACGGTCGGGCGGTGTTGGTGAGACCTCGGCGGTGCGACCAGTAGATTCGTCATCGAATCCGTCGCGGCTCGGAGGTCTGTCTTCCGCGTCATCACCGGAAGGGGGTCCACCTCGAAGGAGCCTATGTTCGTACCCTTCGGCCGCCAGTACAAATTGCTTCGCGAGAAACGATGCGGCGTGCTCTCGCTGTTCAAGGAGTCTGCTGCCGGGTGTCGCGAGGTGATGAGCATCAGTTCCAGCCGTGCGACCGACGGTAGGGCTTTGGGGATCCCGTAATAAACAGATGCTTCACGGATGTACTGAACAAAGGTCGCCGCTTTGACCTCTTGCGAATCCGAATGCCCGAACTGTCGCATTTCCAGAAAATCCTGGATGACGAACTCGAATTCATCTCCCAGTAAGGAAAATGTCACGGGGAGCATGGATGAAAGTGCCAGTTGCTGCTTCAGTCGCAACGTCGAGGCAAATTCTTGCACTTCTTCATTGGAGATTCCGGCAAGAAAGGATGATCCCTCCTCGTCCAGATCCAGTCTTCGGATGAATTCTTTCTTATTGATGCTGTATGCCAGTTGGTACCCGGGGTTCAGGTAGAGCCTGAAGAGCACCCCCTGGATGCTGTGCATATCCATGTCGCTTGCTCCTTGCAACGCAATGCGAGAATGCGGGCGGGCAGCCGATATCGTCATGCGGATATCGGCTGCCCGTCCGCATCTCAAGCCGTCAGGGCTGACCCGGGCCGCCGCACGGAGTGCAGCACCTCGATCCTCCGGGTATGCAGCACAGAGGCGGGAGGACCACCCCTTCGAAACCCTCGCTGTCGAGTTCGGCGATCGTAATCATCGGAGACTCGATGCTAAACACATCTACTTCGGTCGCGGTCAGTGACATTGGCGCCTTCCAGGGTAGATACGTATTCGGCTTTGCCATATCTGGCGGCTCTTCAATTCTCCGCCGGGATCAGTGTCTCCGTCGCTCTCGATCATGTCCAGGGGATCTATGGTCGTGGCTGGATTTCGACGTAACGAGCAGACTTTCGGCCAGAGTTGGAGTATCGGAGGACGCGGCAAGCTCCGGGAGTTCGGCGTCATCGGCCACGGCCGGCAGTGCGGGCCGGTCGCCGCAGGCGCCACCGAGTTCCGCACCGGGGATGGTGAATGCGGCGGAAAATCGGCCTTGTTGTGGATACGGCGGACAATCAGCCTTGCTCGAGACCCAGTCCCTCGACACACTCGCGCCCGAGTGCCACCCCGGTCTCTTCGCGCTCAGCACCCCGCCAACTGGCGGTTGCACCCGCGTCCTGGGGACGGTCCTCGTCGACCGCGCGCTGACGTGTACCGTCGTCTTCCCGCTTCTCCAATTACCGCCACCTGGAAGGTTCATGAACCCGCACGGTCACATAGCTCAGCGTTTCCCGCTCGTCGCCCGCTTCCGGCCCGCATGCCTGCCTCTGCCCAAGCGCGTGCACACGCTCGTCGCCGTGGCCGACAGGGCAGTGCGCACGGCTGATCAAGGGCTCGCGTCGGTGGTCTACAACCAGGCCGCACTCATCGCCTCCGACCTCGGCCTTCCAGAACTGGCCCGCGAGATGTGCCACCAGCAGGCCGTCGCCTACCTCCATGCCTGCCCCTTACCCGGCACTGCGGCGATCAGCGCGCTTACGCCCGTCGTCAACCTCGCCCGCTTGCGCATCCGCGCCGGTCACTCGGACGAAGGCCGCCATCGCCTCCTTGCCCTGTACGAAGCCGTCGGAGCCGGTAGCGCTGCCCGGTTCGAGGGCGTCACCGTCCCGGACGGCCTGGTCTCGACTCCCGAAGAGCGCCAAGAGGTCCGTACCTGGCTGTGGCGGGTCCTGATCGACGACGGCACCCGTACCCTCACCACCGCCGGCCGCTGGACCGAGGCCCTCGCGCACATCGAGTCCCACCGTGGTATCGGGAAGCACATGCTCGATGGCCGCCAAGTCGCCGTCCTCGCCGCACTCACCTCGGGGAAGGCGCCCGCCGCCGATGCCCTGTTGGCGGCCACGACATCCGGAGAACCTTGGGAACAGGACGTCACCGCCTCTCTGGCCGTCCTGTGCCGACGAGCCCTCGGCCGCCCCGTCGACGAACACCTCACGGCCCTGGTCGACGCCTACACACAACGGGAGACCGATCAGCGCCTCACGGTCTTCCATACCCGACTCGGGCTGGTCATCCTCGATCTCGTCGAATGGTCGGAGCACCCGGCCGCGCGCCTGGTGGTTGACGCTCTGTATCGCCGGACCGTCAGCACTGCGGACGGATACGCGGCCCGGGAATGCCTGGCACACCCTCAGTTCCAGACGCTCGCCACCGAGCAGCAAACGCGGGACTGTGCCGATCTCCTGCGCACCTGTGCACTGGGTGCAGGAGCCCTTCCCGGCTCTCTGCGAGCGGCGTTGACCGATGCTCTGCAGGTAAGCGACCGGGTTATCCGCGACAGCGTGGCACCCCGATCGAAATCGAAGGCGTAGCGGGCCGGGGACGTACACGGGCTGCCGCCCTATGCGCCCGTCCTTCTGATCGCCGCACCAGCCCCGAACTGAGGCGAGGTCACGACCGACCTCGGCCAGGACCTCAGCGCGCAGACTGCAAAGCGGCGCCCGGTGCGGCAGGGGGCGCAGCCCGCTTAGGGAGCTGTCGAGGCTCTGCTCAGCGGTGAGGAGGAGGCGCTGGCCCAGTGACTGGTTTGCAGGTCAGTCGATTTCGCCGTTGCCGCTCTTCATGCCCAGCACAAGCGCACGCAGCGCGACCCGGCTTGTCACCAGAACGGCATCGGGGCTCTCGCTCTCGCGGATTGCAACGCCGTCGGCTCGCGACGCGGCGACCTCGACGCAGTTATTGCCGCCGCCTGCGCAGAACGACGAGCGCTGCCAGTCACGTTCGGGCATTTCTTGACCTCTCACAGCTCGCGGGCGATGGACCGGATGAGCTCTCGCGATTCTTCAGGAGGGAGCGCAGAGCGTTCCATCAGGTCCAGAAGGGAACGATAGTTCCCCAGTGGCGTCGGGGCATCAACGAATTGGCCGCCGAACGAGGTGTCGAGTTGGACCGTGTCCAGTTGCGGGACGGGGCCCTCGGCGTAGAGGATCGATTGTCCGGCGCCGTGGAAGGGGCCCGCGCTGAATGGGATGACCAGTAGAGTCACGTGACCCAGCTCGGATGCGTTCGCGAGGTGGTCCAGCTGTCGGCGGGACACATCCCGACCACCGAACTCCAGGCGCAGCGCGGCCTCATGGATGATGCCGAGGTACGGAGTCGGGCTCTCTCCGGCGATGATGGCCTGGCGGCCCATGCGGTGAGCCACCCGGAGTTCCACCTCCAGTCGGGGCAATTGCGGTACCGCGAAGTCGAAGATTGCTCGCGCGTGTTCCTCGATTTGGAACAGGCCAGGCAGGTGGACGGTCTGGGCCGTCCGGATGCGCGCCGCGAAGTGCTCGATCTCGGAGACGTCGAGGTGCCCGTCGGGGAGTTTGCCCCGGTACTCGTCCCACCAGTGTCGTGTCCGTCGACCGCCTGCCATCGAGGCGAGCGCATCGACCAACGACGAGTCCGGGCATCCGTAATGGCAGGCGATCTGCCGAACGCGTTCCTCGCTGAGCCCGGTACGGCCCGCCTCGATGTTGGAGATCATCGTGCGGTCGGCGCCGAGCATTGCGGCCGCCTCCAGGATTGAGATGCCGGCCTGCTCGCGCATGCGGCGGACTTCAACGGCCAAGCGGCGCTGGCGGCCTGTGGGTGCATTTCGTGGAGCCATGGGTCCTCTCTCGTGCGCGCACAGTCTTGCAGGGGCCCTGCGAAGCGGTCCAGTGAGCAAAGTAGGGACTCACTCATTCGTGGAAATTTACTCACATGTGAGTGGTGATGCTTTAGCTTATGAGTCGCGTCGCTGGCATGACCGTAGGCGGCGGAAGCGCACCGGTCCCCCTGCCCGCCCGGGAACGCGGGAAGCCGGACCGGCATTGCCACCGCCCACAGCAACCGACCGTGGCGCACGTCCACTTGAGGCCACTCGCACGCGCCCCAGGAGGTGCCCGTGAGGAACGAACCCACCACCTACGCCCCGTACGCCCACCACCCCGTCCCCATTCCCTTCGCCGAACCCTGGAGTTACGAACTCGCCTTCCCCTGCGACCCGCGCAGCCCCAGCATCGCCCGCACCACTCTGCGCGCCATCCTCGGCGCCCACGAACTGGTCGAACTCAGCTACCGGGCCGAGCTGTTGACGTCCGAGCTCACCACCAACTCCGTACGGCACACCAAGGGCCCGGCCGCCGTTCGGCTCCAGTGGCGGCACCCGGTGCTCCGGATCAGCGTCCGGGACATGAGCCCGGACCTGCCGAAGCCGTACGCGCCGCCCGCCGACCCTTACGCCGAGGCCGGGCGGGGCATGGCGATCCTCGAACTCGTCGCCGACCGCTGGGGAGGGTGCGCCATAGGGGAGGGGGCGGACGGGCCGGGCCGCAAGACCGTCTGGTTCGAACTCGGGCTCGGCATCTGACCGCAGAGACGGCGGCGCCCGGCCCGGTCACGTCCGACCTCCGTACGGGCGTCACCGGGCAGGGCGTGGGTTCAGGAGGCCTGGCGCGCGTACATGTCGCTGCCGAAGAACTCCGCCAGGACCGGGGCCACCGCCTGCGGTGCCAGTTCGCGGGTCTGGCCCGTCAGGGTGCGGTGGCGGGCGCGCGGGAGTGCGTCGGCGAGGGCACGGGCCGAGAGCCGGGCGTGGGAGCCTCGGTCGCCGCCGTGCTCAATGCTCCGCCGACCAGGATCACCGGCGGTCCTTCGCCCCGGCGCCGATACGCGATCAAGGTGCCGTCGCGGGAGAGAGTCTTGTCCATGTGAGAGAGGACTGCGATTCCGTCACAAAGTCATCGCTGCGGACGTGAATTTTCTGAGCATTTTCAACTCCGCAGGTCACAGGGGTCCCTGTTGATCAGTCGGAGGCGGTCTCGGTGTCGTAGAAGCAGAAGTGGTCCTTGATCGCGGCGACTTCGGGCTTCGGCTCGGGATAGGCCCAGACGAGATCGGCCGCGTCCGGCAGCGACCAATAGGAGGCGTCGCCCTTGAACGGGCAGTGGGTGTGCGTGTTCGAAGCCGTCAGCAGTTCTGTGCGGACGTCCTCGGGCGGCAGGTAGTAGCGGGGCGGGCAGCCCGTCTCACGCAGTACGAGCGGGCGCCGGCTCTCGGCGAGCACCTGCCCGTCGCGCACCACACGTACATGCTCGGTGCCGGGTTCGACGGTGATGATGTGTCCTCGTGTGGAAGTCATGTCTGGTTCAGCAGCGTCGCGGGCCGGTTTCTTCCCTTTCCCTCGCCGGTGTCTGCCGGATTTCCACCCGGCCCCCTGGTGTGTCAGTGGTGGCCTTTACGGTGGCTGCATGAACATCTGCGTTTTCCTCTCCGCCGCCGATCTCGACGACCGCTACACCCAGCCCGCCCGCGAATTCGCCGAGCTGCTGGGCCGGGGCGGGCACAGCCTGGTCTGGGGCGGTTCGGAGAGCGGGCTGATGAAGGTCGTCGCCGACGGGGTGCAGGAAGCGGGCGGACGGCTGGTCGGGGTGTCGGTCGACTTCCTGGCCGCGAAGGCGCGTACCAGCGCGGACGAGATGGTGATCGCGCGCGATCTCGCCGAGCGCAAGGCACTGCTCCTGGAGAAGGCCGACGCGATCGTGATCATGGTGGGCGGTACGGGGACGCTCGACGAGGCGACCGAGATCCTGGAGTTGAAGAAGCACGGCAAGCACGACAAGCCGGTGGTTCTGCTCAACACGGCGGGCTTCTACGACGGGCTGCGCCAGCAGTTCCAGCGCATGGAGGACGAAGGCTTCCTACCCGTCCCGCTGAGCGACCTGGTGTTCTTCGCGAAGGACGGCGTGGGCGCCCTGGCCTACCTGGAGGAGTGGTCCGGCCTGCGGTGACGCGGCGGCGGGGTGCGATCAGTGGAGTGCGATCATGGGGGCATGTCCACTCATGTCATCACCGGCGCAGGCTCCGGCATCGGCGCAGCTGTCACCCGTCGTCTTCTGGAGCGCGGTGACGAGACCGTGCTGCTGGCCCGTGACGCGGGCCGCGCGAAGGAGCTGGCCGCGCTCCACCCCGGCGCTCGCACGCTCGTCGGTGACCTCTCCAACCCGGACCGGCTCTCCTGGGCGCTCGCCCAGCAGGCGATGCCGGAGCGGGTCGACTCGCTGCTGCACATCGCGGGCGTCGTCGAGCTCGGCAAGGTCGGTGACCTCACGCCCAAGGCGTGGCACTTCCAGCTCAACGCCAACCTGGTCGCGCCCGCCGAGCTGACCCGGCTCTTCCTGCCGCAACTGCGGGTCGCCCAGGGCCATGTGCTCTTCGTCAACTCGGGCGCCGGCCTCTCCGCGAGCGCCGAGTGGAGCGCGTACGCCGCGAGCAAGCACGGCCTGAAGGCGCTCGCCGACGCGCTGCGCCAGGAGGAGCACGCGAACGGGGTTCGTGTGACCTCCGTCTATCCAGGGCGCACCGCCAGTCCCATGCAGGCCAAGGTCCACCAGCAGGAGGGCAAGGAGTACGACGCCTCCTGCTGGATCGACCCCGAGTCGGTGGCCACCACGATCGTGATGGCCATCGACCTGCCGCGCGATGCCGAGGTCAACGACCTCACGGTGCGACCCGGGCGCTGAGCCGCCCCGGCCCCGACCGCCGCCGGTCGACGGGGCCGGGCACGGCCGTAGGCTTCCCGTGTGAGCGAGAAGAGCAAGTTCAGGGGTTGCCCGGCCACCGGAATCGGTTCCATGCCCGGGTCAGACGCACGGGAGGCGGCGAAGACCGTCACCGGTTCCTTCGGGGACGGCCAGGGCCTGCCGTACCTGGCCGAACTGCCGGCCCGCGGACCCGGCGCGGACATGATCGGGCGGACCATCGGGCTGCTCGTCGACCTGTACGGCCATGTCGAGCCCAGCGGCTGGCGGATCAGCGACCGGCCCGGACGGGACACCCGCCGGGCCAGGTCCTGGCTCGGCGAGGACCTCGACGCGCTGGAGGAGTTCACCCAGGGGTACGAGGGACCGCTCAAGGTCCAGGCCGTGGGCCCCTGGACGCTCGCCGCCGCCCTGGAACGGCGCGGCGGCGAGGCCGCGCTCGGCGACCCGGGAGCCTGCCGCGACCTGGCGGGCTCGCTGGCGGAGGGGCTCCGCGCCCACCTCGCGGAGGTACGGCGCAGGATGCCCGGCGCCGAAGTGATCCTCCAACTCGACGAACCGTCGCTGACCGGTGTACTGCACGGCCGGATCCGGACGGCCAGCGGCTACCGCACCTACCGGGCCGTGGACCGCCAGGTCGTCGAGGGCACCCTGCGCGATGTGCTGGCGGCGGGCGGCGACGGCGCGACGGTCGTTCACACCTGTGCGCCCGAGGTGCCGTTCGCGCTGCTGCGCCGGGCCGGGGCCGACGGAATCTCGTTCGACTTCTCGTTGCTCACCGAGCGTGAGGAGGAGGCGATCGGGGAAGCGGTCGAGGGTGGCACGCAGCTCTTCCTCGGGGTGGTGCCGGGCACCGACCCGGCCTCGGGCGGATTGTCGGACCCGGGCGGTAGCGTCATGGGTGTCAGGACGCTGTGGCGCAGGCTGGGGCTGAATCCGGGGACTCTGACGGAGTCCGTGGTGATCACCCCGTCGTGCGGGCTCGCGGGTGCCTCGCCCGCGTATGCGCGCGCCGCGCTCGCCCACTGCGCCCGGGCCGCGAGATCGCTCGCAGACAACCCTGAGTAACGGGGCAACGGGTAACGGGAGGACGAGACGATGGCCGGCGAACAGCAGATGGCAGTGCCCGCACAGGCTCGGGAGCAGCATGCACTCCTTGCCGAGCAGATCGAGGAGCACCGCTTCCGGTATTACGTGAAGGACCAGCCGGTCGTGAGCGACGCCGAGTTCGACCGGCTGATGCGCGAGCTGGAGGCCCTGGAGGAGACGTATCGGCAGCTGCGCACGCCGGATTCGCCGACGCAGAAGGTCGCTGGGCCGTACCAGACGGAATTCACCTCCGTCGAGCACCGCGAGCGGATGCTCTCGCTGGACAATGCCTTCGACGACCTGGAGTTGGCGGCCTGGGGCGAGCGGATCGCCAAGGAGGTCGGCACCTCGGACCACCACTTCCTGTGCGAGCTGAAGGTCGACGGTCTCGCGGTCAACCTCACCTACGAGCACGGCCGGCTGACCCGGGCCGCGACCCGCGGCGACGGCCGCACCGGCGAGGACATCACCCCCAACGTCCGGACGATCTCCGAGATCCCGCACCGGCTGAAGGGGGACCGGATTCCGGCGCTGGTCGAGATCCGCGGCGAGGTCTTCTTCCCGATGGAGGCCTTCGAGGAGCTCAATGCCCGGCTCGTCGAGGCCGACGACAAACCGTTCGCCAACCCGCGTAACGCGGCGGCCGGTTCACTGCGGCAGAAGGACCCGAAGGTCACCGCCACCCGCCCGCTGCACATGGTGGTGCACGGCATCGGCGCCCGCGAGGGCTTCGACATCGACCGCCTCTCGCACGCCTACGAGCTGCTGCACGAATGGGGTCTGCCCACCGCCAGGCACAACAAGGTGGTGGACTCCCTCGACGGGGTACGGGAGTTCATCGCGTACTTCGGCGAGAACCGGCACTCCGTGGAGCACGAGATCGACGGCGTCGTCGTCAAGCTCGACGAGGTGCCGCTCCAGGGCCGGCTGGGCTCCACCTCGCGCGCTCCGCGCTGGGCGATCGCCTGGAAGTACCCGCCGGAGGAGGTCAACACCAAGTTGGTGAACATCCGCGTCGGCGTCGGACGCACCGGCCGGGTCACCCCGTACGCCCAGGTCGAGCCCGTTGAGGTGGCGGGCTCCGAGGTCGAGTTCGCCACCCTGCACAACCAGAACGTGGTGAAGGCGAAGGGCGTCCTCATCGGGGACACGGTGGTGCTCCGCAAGGCGGGCGACGTGATCCCGGAGATTCTCGGCCCGGTCGTCGATCTGCGCGACGGCACCGAGCGGGCGTTCGTGATGCCGACGCACTGCCCCGAGTGCGGTACGGAACTGAAGCCCATGAAGGAGGCCGATGTCGATGTCCGCTGTCCCAACGCGCGTTCCTGTCCCGCGCAGTTGAGGGAGCGGCTCGCTTACCTTGCGGGCCGCAAATGCCTCGACATCGACCACTTCGGCTATGTCGCGGCCGCGGCCCTGACCAAGCCGCTGGAGCCCGCCGAGCCGCCGTTGCGCGACGAGGGCGATCTCTTCGGGCTGACCGTCGAGCAGCTGCTGCCGATCCGGGCGTATGTCCTGGACCCGGACAGCGGACTGCCCAAGCGCGATCCGAAGACCGGTGAGGAGAAGACGGCCTGGGTCTTCGCCAACCAGCAGGGCGAGCCGAAGAAGAACGCCCTCGCCATGCTCGACGCAGTCGCCGCGGCCAAGGAGGCCCCGCTCGCCCGGATCCTGACCGGGCTCTCGATCCGTCACGTGGGCCCGATCGCGGCCCAGGAACTGGCCCGTCAGTTCCGCTCCATCGACCGGATCGACGAGGCGACCGAACAGGAGCTGGCCGAGGCCGACGGGGTCGGTCCCATCATCGCCGCGTCGGTGAAGCAATGGTTCGCCGAGGACTGGCACCGGGAGATCCTGCGCAAGTGGCGGGAGGCCGGGGTCCGGATGGAGGACCAGGGAGCGGGGGAAGAGGTCGGGCCGCGCCCGCTCGAAGGACTCACCGTCGTCGTCACCGGCACGCTGTCCGGCCACACCAGGGATGGCGCGAAAGAGGCGCTGCAGAGCCGGGGGGCCAAGGTGACGGGTTCCGTCTCGAAGAAGACCTCCTTCGTGGTCGTGGGCGACAACCCGGGCTCGAAATACGACAGGGCGATGCAGCTGAAGGTGCCCGTGCTGGACGAGGACGGCTTCACCGTGCTGCTGGAACAGGGTCCGGACGCCGCACGCGAGGCGGCCGTCCCTGTCGGGGAACCAGCGGAATAGGACAAATCTGCTCCGGAATGGACAGACCCCTTTTCGAAGAACGGGCGGAACGGGCGGAAAGGGATAGATCAACAGCTGGAACAGGAAAGAATATTGACCGGGAATCGATGGAACGGGACCGGTCGATGGATGGGCGACGGGTGGGCGACGGGTGAACGGTGAACGGGAAGGCGCAGAAAGGGTGTAGGGGGACGGACGGGGTCAAGAGGTGTTGCCGAGAGGTCGAATTCACCCGATCGGCGCATACCAGATGCTGACGGCCGGTCGGTTCGCATTCGGGCAAGAGCTGTAGAGCGCTGCCCGTAGAGGCCCTCTGCGGCCTACTGTTGAGATGTGCACCTGTCGTGCCGGCCACGGGGTGGGAAACGGGTCGCGGTGGCATGGAGCCGAACCATCGGGTGACATCGGCACCGCCGGCTGTGAGAGGGACGGAATGAAACCGACCGAGAGCGCCGCACCGGTGTCGCGGCTGCAAGGTTTCGTCGGCCTCACGCCCGGAGTGGGTGCCGTCGTCGTGGTGATCGCCGTTGTTCAGCTCGCGATCGGTTTCTACCGGACCGTGAGCGAAGGACACGCACTCTTCCCCGACGGCAGGGCCGGCTGGTCCCTCGCCGTTCTCACCGGCATCGTCGTCGGCCATCTCGTCGCCCTCGGACGCGACCGGTGGTGGGGCGGCACCGGTTCCGGGGCCGCCCTGACCCTTGCCGTGCTGCTGCTCTACGGCTGGGTCCCCGCGGGCCTGGTCAGTCTGGTCGTCGTCGTCCTCGTCGGCATCGCCCGCAGACATCGCTGGCGGCAGGGGCTGCTGCACGGCGCCGTGGACATCCTGGGGATAGGAGCGGCGGCCCTGGTGCTCGCCGCGTTCGGTGACGTGCAGACCGTCGAATCGCCCTGGCAGCCACTCGGCTGGGGCATCGGCGCCGTGCCCGAAGTCCTGCTGGCCGCCTCCACCTATCTTCTGGTCACCCGGGTCCTGCTGTGGTACGCACGGGCACCCCAGGGCGGCGGCGTGCCGACCGTCGCCCGCACCGCCCTGCTGCGCCAGGGTCTCGTCGCGGTCGCCCTGCTCGGTATCGCACCGCTGATCTGCGTCGTCGCGACGACCATGCCCGTACTCCTGCCGCTCTTCGCGGTCCCGCTGATCGCGCTGGACTCCACCCTCTGGATCGCCAGTGCCCGGGCCGAGGAGCAGCTGCGTGACCCGCTGACCGGACTGCCCAACCGGCAGTGGCTGCTGGAACGCACCTGGACGGCCCTGGAGGACGCCGAGTCCATCGGAGCCAGATCCGCTCTCGTCCTGATCGACCTCGACCGTTTCCGTGCGGTCAATGACACTCTCGGTCATCTGGCGGGGGACAGGCTGCTCCTGCAGATAGCGGAACGTCTCAGGCTGGCGCTCCCCCGAGGAGCGGAGGCCGCGCGGCTCGGCGGTGACGAATTCGCCGTGCTCCTGCCGACCGCGGACTCCACCACCAGCGCCCAGCGGGTCGCCCGCCATCTGGTCGCCGAGCTGTCCTCCCCACTGGATCTGGACGGTCTGACCCTGGTCCTGGAGGCGAGCGCCGGAGTCGCCGTCTACCCGGACCACGCGCTGGACGCCGAAGGGCTGCTCAGGCGCGCGGACGTGGCGATGTACCAGGCCAAGCGCGACCGTACGGGCGTGGAGGTGTACGAGTCGAAGCGCGACAGCAACACCCCGGACCGGCTCGGGCTCCTCGGGGATCTGCGGCGCGCGCTGGACGCCGGTGAGGTGGAGCTCCACTACCAGCCGAAGGTCCGCTTCGACGGCCAGGTGGCCGGCCTCGAAGCGCTGGTGCGCTGGGTGCATCCGGAGCGCGGACGGGTCCCCCCGGACGAGTTCATCGCCATCGCCGAGTCGTCCGGTCTGATGCCGCACCTCACGGAGTACGTCCTGGAGACGGCGCTGGCCCAGGTCGCCCGGTGGCGGGCGCAGGGCCTGTTCGTCCCGGTCGCGGTCAACGTCTCCCCGCGCGACGTCCACACCCCCGGATTCGCGGGCGGCGTCGCGGCCCGGCTCGCCCGGCACGGCGTCCCGGCCGGCGCCCTGCAGCTGGAGATAACGGAACACGTGCTGCTGGAGGACCCGCAGCGCGCCGCCGACACCCTCGCCGGGCTCGCCGGGCACGGCGTGAAGATGTCCCTCGACGACTTCGGTACGGGGTACTCCTCGCTGGTCCACCTGCGCCGGCTGCCGGTCAGCGAGCTGAAGATCGACCGCTCGTTCGTGGCTCGGCTGGCCGTCGACAACGAGGACGCGGAGATCGTCCGCTGCACCATCGACCTGGCCCACTCCCTCGGACTGCTGGTCGTCGCGGAAGGCGTCGAGGACGACGAGACCTGGGAGCGGCTGCGGGATCTGCGCTGCGACGCGGTGCAGGGCTGGCTGGTCGCCGCGGCGATGCCGCCGCAGGAGACGACGGCCTGGCTGCGGGCGCGCGGTGAGCACGGATGGCGGCGGCCCGCGGAACTGGCGGCGGCGGCCGCCGCCGCGGCCGGTGCGGCCGCCGGTGCGACCGGGGCCGCGGAGCTGGAGCACCGGCCGACGGGCCGCCCGGTGAAGCCGGGCCCTGCGACGGCCTGAGCGATCGGGTGGGACGGGGCCGATATCAGGGTGTTCGCCCGGGTGGCGGGAGGGGGCGCGGGCGACACCATAGGATTGGTCCAAAACCACACACCAACCCCTGAGGATCGCTGCATGCCTGGCATCACGCGCGAGGAGGTCGCCCACCTCGCCCGGCTGGCGCGTCTGGAGCTGAAGGGCGAAGAGCTCGATCACTTCGCCGGTCAGCTCGACGACATCATCGGCGCGGTCGCCCGCGTCTCCGAGGTCGCCGACCAAGACGTACCGCCGACCTCCCACCCGCTGCCCCTGACGAACGTCATGCGCGCGGACGAGGTCCGTCCGTCGCTCACCCCCGAGCAGGCGCTCTCCGGCGCCCCGGCCCAGGAGCAGCAGCGTTTCAAGGTGCCGCAGATCCTGGGGGAGGACTAAACAGCCATGACGGACAACAGCACCATCATCAAGCTCACCGCGGCCGAGATCGCCGCGAAGATCGCGTCGGGCGAGCTCACGGCCGTCCAGGTCACCGAGGCCCACCTGGCCCGGATCGACGCGGTCGACGAGAAGGTCCACGCCTTCCTGCACGTCGACCGCGAGGGCGCGCTCGCGCAGGCCCGCGCCGTCGACGCGAAGAAGGCGGCCGGCGAGAAGCTGGGTCCGCTGGCGGGTGTCCCGCTCGCACTGAAGGACATCTTCACCACCGAGGGCATGCCGACCACCGTCGGCTCCAAGATCCTCGAAGGCTGGATCCCGCCGTACGACGCGACCCTCACCAAGAGGCTGAAGGCCGCCGACATCGTCATCCTCGGCAAGACCAACATGGATGAGTTCGCCATGGGGTCCTCCACCGAGAACAGCGCCTACGGCCCGACCGGCAACCCGTGGGACCTCACCCGCATCCCCGGCGGCTCCGGCGGCGGCTCCTCGGCCGCGCTCGCGTCGTACGAGGCCCCGCTCGCCATCGGCACGGACACCGGCGGTTCCATCCGCCAGCCCGCCGCCGTCACCGGCACCGTCGGCGTCAAGCCCACCTACGGCGGCGTCTCCCGCTACGGCATGGTGGCGTTCTCCAGCTCCCTGGACCAGGGCGGGCCCTGCGCCCGCACCGTCCTGGACGCGGCCCTGCTGCACGAGGCGATCGCCGGGCACGACCCGATGGACTCGACGTCCATCGACGCCCCGGTCCCGCCGGTCGTCGAGGCCGCCCTGAGCGGCAGCGTCGAGGGCATGCGCGTCGGCGTCGTCAAGCAGTTCGCCGGTGAGGGCTACCAGGCCGGCGTCGTCCAGCGCTTCAACGAGTCGGTCGAGCTGCTGAAGTCGCTCGGTGCCACGATCGTCGAGCTGGACTGCCCGTCCTTCGACCTGGCCCTGTCGGCGTACTACCTGATCGCGCCGTCCGAGTGCTCCTCCAACCTGGCCCGCTTCGACGCCATGCGGTACGGCCTGCGCGTCGGCGACGACGGCACGAGGTCGGCCGAGGACGTCACCGCGCTCACCCGCGAGGCGGGCTTCGGCGACGAGGTCAAGCGCCGCGTCATCCTCGGTACGTACGCCCTCAGCTCCGGCTACTACGACGCGTACTACGGCTCGGCGCAGAAGGTCCGCACCCTCATCACCCAGGACTTCGAGAAGGCCTTCGAGCAGGTGGACGTCATCGTCTCCCCGACGACGCCCACCACCGCCTTCCCGATCGGCGAGCGTGCCGATGACCCGATGGCGATGTACCTCGCGGACCTGTGCACCATTCCGACCAACCTCGCCGGCAACTCCGCCATGTCGCTGCCCTGCGGCCTGGCCCCCGAGGACGGTCTGCCGGTCGGGCTGCAGATCATCGCCCCCGCCATGAAGGACGACCGTCTCTACAAGGTCGGAGCCGCCGTCGAGGCCGCCTTCGTGGAAAAGTGGGGACACCCGCTGCTGGAGGAGGCTCCGTCACTGTGAGCGCACTGACCAAGGCCAAGGGCTTCAAGAAGTCCAAGGCCGGTACGTACCTGTCCATCGGCACCACCGCCTTCGGAGCGCTGGGCGTCATCAAGCAGGCCAAGAAGGCACGCTGTGAACACGACACGCTCCAACTGATCGACGCCGTTGTCTCCGCCGCCGCCATCGCCACCGGTCTCGCCCTGCTGCTGCGCGAACTCAAGCGCCTCGGCGATGACGACGTACTGCTGGGCTGAGAGGGAAGTTTCACCGTGACTGTCACCGACCTGGTGTCGTACGAGGACGCGCTCGCGTCCTACGACCCCGTCATGGGCCTGGAGGTCCATGTCGAGCTCGGCACCAAGACCAAGATGTTTTGCGGCTGCTCGACCGAGCTCAAGCAGGACGCCAACTCCCAGACCTGCCCGGTCTGTCTCGGCATGCCCGGCGCGCTGCCGGTCGTCAACGAGATCGGCGTCGAGTCCGCCATCAAGATCGGTCTCGCGCTGAACTGCGAGATCGCCGAGTGGTGCCGCTTCGCCCGGAAGAACTACTTCTATCCGGACATGCCGAAGAACTTCCAGACCTCCCAGTACGACGAGCCGATCGCCTACAACGGCTATCTGGACGTCCAGCTGGAGGACGGGGAGATCTTCCGGGTGCAGATCGAGCGCGCCCACATGGAGGAGGACACCGGCAAGTCGACCCATGTCGGCGGCGCCACCGGCCGTATCCAGGGCGCGTCCCACTCCCTGCTCGACTACAACCGGGCCGGTATCCCGCTCATCGAGATCGTCACCAAGCCGATCGAGGGAGCGGGTGCACGCGCCCCCGAGGTGGCCAAGGCGTACGTCGCCGAGCTCCGCGAGCTCATCAAGGCGCTCGGTGTGTCGGAGGCCCGGATGGAGATGGGCCAGATGCGCTGCGACGTCAACCTGTCGCTGCGCCCCAACGGCACCGAGACGTTCGGTACGCGCTCCGAGACGAAGAACGTGAACTCGCTGCGTTCCGTCGAGCGCGCCGCCCGCTTCGAGATCCAGCGCCACGCCGCGGTGCTGAGCTCGGGCGGCACGATCGTGCAGGAGACCCGGCACTTCCACGAGGAGGACGGCTCGACCACGGCCGGCCGCATCAAGGACAACGCCGAGGACTACCGCTACTTCCCCGAGCCCGACCTGGTGCCGGTCGCCCCGGCCCGCGAATGGGTCGAGGAGCTCCGGGGCGGCCTTCCCGAGCTGCCGCGGCTGCGCCGCAAGCGGCTGAAGGAGGAGTGGGGTGTCTCCGAGCACGACATGCAGTCCATCCTCAACGCGGGCGCGGTCGATCTGATCGTCGCCACGACCGACGCGGGCGCCCCCTCGGACCAGGCCCGCAAGTGGTGGATGGGCGAGCTGGCCCGTAACGCCAACGAGACCGGCCGCGCCCTCGACGAGCTGCCGATCACCCCGGCGCAGGTCGCCAGGGTGGCCGAGCTCGTCGCCTCGGGCGACCTCAACGACAAGCTGGCACGCCAGGTCATCGAGGGCGTCCTCGCGGGCGAGGGCGACCCGGACACCGTCGTCGAGAAGCGGGGCCTGAAGGTCGTCTCCGACGAGGGCGCGCTGTCCACGGCCGTGGACGAGGCCATCGCCGCCAACGCGGCCGTCGCGGACAAGATCCGCGGCGGCAAGGTCGCGGCGGCGGGCGCGCTCGTCGGCGCGGTCATGAAGGCCACCCGCGGCCAGGCGGACGCGGCCCGGGTCCGCGAGCTGATCCTGGAGAAGCTCGGCGTCGAGGGCTGACCCGGCCCCGTACATTGGGCTGTTGACGCACGTCTCCGAGGGGGCGGTGCACCCCATGACGGGGTGCACCGCCCCCTCCTCGCCTGTCCGGAGAGCCGAAGTCCGCTGAACACCGTCACTGCCGAGATCGTCTCCGTCGTGCTCCTGCTCGGGTTGCCGACCGTACCGGCGACGCTGGTCGTGTCGACGGTGGCGCTGTGGGGTTCGCTCCGGGTGATCGGGGTGTGACCCGGTACGGGCGGCGGTTGGACTTTCCCGGCCGACCTGTTGGACGTTCACCACGGAGCCGTACGAAATCCTTCCCGAGGTCACCTCGCTTGCATAGCTTCCCGGCTGTACGACCGGACTCGGGAGGCTCACTTGACCACGGACATTTCACGGCGAAGGCTCTTCGCGCTCGGCGGCGGTGCGCTCGGTGCCGCGGCGGCGGGGTCGCTGCTGCCGCCGTCGCTGCAGGCCGCGATCGCCGCGCAACCGGCGCCCTCGGCGGGGTCCGGCGGCGGTGACGGGCTCGAAGACATCAAGCACGTGGTGATCCTGATGCAGGAGAATCGTTCCTTCGATCACTACTTCGGCACACTCCGGGGAGTGCGCGGCTTCGGTGACCGCAACGCCGTCGAGCTGCCCTCCGGCAAGCCGGTCTTCGAGCAGCCGGCCCTGCTCGGCAGCTCCGTACTGCCGTTCCCGGTGCGGGACGCCGCCGAGACGCAGAAGAAGGACCTCCAGTACATCGGCGCGCTCGACCACTCCTGGAGCGGCGGCGGCAAGGCGTGGGCCGGCGGGTGGATGAACGGCTGGGTGACCGCGAAGACGGCCGCCACCATGGCGTACTACGACCGCCGGGACATCCCGCTGCACTACGAACTGGCCGACACCTTCACGGTCTGCGACGCCTACCACTCCTCCATCCACACCTCCACCAGCCCCAACCGCAACCACCTGTGGAGCGGGAAGACGGGCAACGAGGCGAACGGCAAGCGGGCTGTCGGAAACGACGCGTACAACGAGGGCACGCACCCGGGGTACGACTGGGGCACGTACGCGGAGCGGCTGGAGAAGGCCGGCCGCAGCTGGCGTACGTACACCGAGTGGGAGAACTTCACCGACAACCAGATCGAGTTCTTCGCCACCTTCAAGGCGATCGCCCGCAAGGCGCTGGCGAAGACCGGCGGCCATACGTACATGGAGTCGTTCTACTCGGCGGTGCGGGACGCGGACGCCACCGAGCGGGAGCGGCTGTTCGGCCTGCTCGAAGAGGGTGTCGCCACCCTGGACAAGACCGAACGCAGTCTCTTCGAGCGCGCGCTGCGCCGGGTGGAGACCGGAACGCTGGCCGATGAGTTCGCCAAGGACGTGGCGGCGGGCACACTGCCCGAGGTCTCCTACCTGGTGCCCTCGGCCGTCGACTCCGAGCACCCGAGCGTGTCCTCGCCGATCCACAGCGCGACGATCGTCTACAAGGTCCTGGACGCGCTGGGCAAGCACCCCGACGTGTGGCGGCACACCGCCGTCCTCATCAATTACGACGAGAACGACGGCTTCTTCGACCACGTGCCGCCGCCCGTCGCGCCGCCCGAGGTGACCGAGGAGCAGTGGGAGGGCAAGCCCACCGGTCTCGGGATGCGGGTGCCGCTGCTCGTCGTGTCGCCGTGGACCGTGGGCGGCTACGTCTGCTCCGAGGTCTTCGACCACACCTCCGTGATCCGCTTCCTGGAGCGCTGGACCGGCGTGGCGGAGCCGAACATCAGCGACTGGCGGCGCACCGTCACCGGCGATCTGACCTCGGCCTTCGACTTCACGCGCGCGCGGCGCCGGCCCGACGTGGAGCAGCCCGGCAGCATCCCGCCTTTCAGCGGACGCTGGGCGCCGAAGCCGCCGCTCGTGCAGCACATGCCGGTACAGGAGCCCGGGGCCCGGCCGGCCCGCGCGCTGCCGTACCAGCCGGACGCGCAGGCGAAGCTGGTGGACGGGGCGGTACAGGTGGCCCTCAGCAATACGGGGCGTTCGTCCGCGCACTTCGCGCTGTATCCGTACGCGGGCGAGTTCCCCGTGCCGCAGCACCGGGATGTAAGGGGCACGGGGCAATGGACGGTGCCCCTTACCGGTACGGCGTACCGGTTCACCGTCACGGGGCCGAACGGCTTCCGGCGCGAGTTCGCCGGACCCGCGCAGGGCGGCGCCTCGGCCGGGGCCGAGGTCGCCTCACGGGTGGACGCGCGTGAGCGGGATCTGCATCTCACGCTGCGCAACACGGGACGCACGACGCTCACCTTCACCGTCCGGCCGCTCGGATACGTCGACGAGGCGGATCTGCGGGACTGGACCCGGACGGTCAAGGTCAAGCCGGGACGGAGCCGTACGGTCGTGCACTCGGCGGCCGACGCGCACGGCTGGTACGACCTGGCCGTCACCGTCGACGGGGACGACGTCTTCCGGCGTCGGCTGATGGGGCACATCGAGAACGGCCGGGCGAGCGTCTCCGGCTGATCCGGGTCCGGGCGGCGGGGCGCCGTACGTCGTGGCGGGGCACGGCGTTCCCGCCGGGACCATTTGTGAGTATGGCCACGAAAGGGGCAAACGATCACCATTGGCTGCCAGAGTGGCAGTTCTCAGGTCATGCGCTTTTTGCGGGTAATTCATGTGTTGTCCCGCTAAGGAGCCGCGAACCGGCAGGGAGCATGTCCGTTGGCTGCAATTGCCCGTTGGTGCATCAAGCACCGTCTCATCGCCGTACTCATCTGGCTGCTGGCCCTCGGGGGCACGGTCACCGCGGCGGGATTCGCGGGCTCTGCGTACTCCAACAACTACGACGTGCCAGGCACCGAGGCGGGCCGGGCCGCCGACCTCCTCAAGAGCGGTTTCGCGAACCTGGGCGGTGACACCGACACCATCGTCTGGCACACCAGCGACTCCACCGTGCGGGCCGCCGACGTCCGTCAGACGATGACCAGCACCCTGCACGCGGTCGAGGAGCTGCCCGGTGTCGGCGCCGTCACCGGGCCGTACGGGGCGTCCGGCGCCGGACAGATCAGCGAGGACGGACGCACCGCCTACGCCACGGTCACCTTCAACCAGCAGACCGAGGACATCCCGGCGCAGCAGGTCCGGGCCGTCGTCGACACCGCGAAGGCGGCCGCCGGCCCCCACCTCCAGGTGGAACTGGGCGGCTCGGCCATAGCCGTCACCGAAGCGCCGTCCGTCCACTTCAGCGAGGCCATCGGGGTCGTCGTCGCAGCGGTCGTCCTCTTCCTCGCTTTCGGCTCGCTCGCCGCCAGCATGCTGCCCATCGCCACTGCCCTCGTCTCCGTCGGCACGGCGTACGCGGGCATCGTGCTGCTCGGCCACGCGATGACCGTCGCCGACTTCGCCCCCATGCTGGGCATGCTGATAGGGCTCGGCGTCGGCATCGACTACGCACTGTTCATCGTCACCCGGCACCGCAGTGGACTACGCAGAGGCATGACGGTCACCGAGGCGGCACAGAACGCCGTCGTGACGACCGGGCGGTCCGTCGTCTTCGCCGGAGCCACCGTCTGTATCGCGCTGCTCGGCATGCTGATCCTGCGGCTCGGATTCCTCAACGGCGTGGCGATCGCCGCCTCGCTCACCGTCGTGCTGACCGTGGCCGCGTCCGTGACCCTGCTGCCCGCCCTGTTGTCCTTCATCGGCATGCGGGCGCTGAGCCGGCGCGAGCGCAGAAGACTTGCCGAGCGCGGGCCGCAGCCCGAACTGCCCACCGGATTCGCCGCCCGCTGGTCCGCCTTCGTCGAACGCCACCCCAAGCTGCTCGGCGCGTTCGCCGCCGTGGTGATGCTGGTGCTCGCGCTGCCCACGTTCTCCCTGCATCTGGGCACCTCCGACCAGGGCAACAATCCCTCCACGTCGACCACCCGGCAGGCGTACGACCTGCTGGCCGACGGATTCGGGCCCGGCGTCAACGGCCCGTTGACGATCGCCGCGCAGATAGGCGGCGCCGGCGACCGGCTCGCGATGGACGGCCTGCCGGCCACCCTGCGGGCCACCCACGGCGTGGCCTCGGTCGGCCCGGTCACGTACAGCAGCGACGGTGGTACGGCCTTCGTCACCGTCATACCGAAGTCGGCACCGCAGTCGCAGGAGACCAGCAAGCTCGTCGAGCATCTGCGTACGGACGTCATCCCGAAGGCCGAGGCGAACACCTCGCTCCAGGCCCATGTGGGCGGGGTGACGGCCGGCTACGACGACTTCGCCCAGGTCATCATCGGCAAGCTCCCGCTCTTCATCGGCGTCGTCATAGGGCTCGGCTGTCTGCTCCTGCTGCTGGCGTTCCGGTCGATCGGCATTCCGCTGAAGGCCGCCGTGATGAACGTGGCCGCCGTTGCCTCCTCGTTCGGAGTCGTCGTCGCGGTCTTCCAGTGGGGATGGGGGAGCGAACTGCTGGGGCTGGGCAGCTCCGGGCCCATCGAACCGTTCCTGCCGGTGATCATGGTGTCCGTGCTCTTCGGGCTCTCCATGGACTACCAGGTGTTCCTGGTGGGGCGGATGTACGAGGAGTGGCTGGAGACCGGGGACAACAGACGGGCGGTGCGGGTCGGTCTCGCCGAGACGAGTCGTGTGATCAACTCCGCGGCCGTGATCATGATTTCGGTCTTCCTGGCGTTCGTCCTCAGCGGGGACCGGGTCATCGCGATGTTCGGCATCGCGCTGGCCGCGGCCGTGGCCCTCGACGCGTTCGTCCTCCGTACGCTGCTGGTGCCCGCCCTCATGCACATGCTGGGCGGCGCGAACTGGTGGCTGCCGGGCTGGCTGGACCGGCGGCTGCCGCGGATCAGCATCGATGCTCCCGAGTGCGACGCGCCCCATGCGAAAATCCCGCAGGCAGCACAACCGGTGGAGCCGGTGGAAGGCGCGCAGACACTGCGCGCGGCGGAAGTGGTTCGAGAAGGAGCATGATGTTCGCGATATCCCTGGGCGACGACGGCGCGGAACTGCGTCCGCTGGAGATCTGGCAGGCGGCGGAATTCCTCGCCCACATGGACCGGGCCCGCGAGCTCGTCGACCCCTGGATCCCGTTCGCCTCCTTCGTCACCGACCTGGAGTCGGCGCGCGCCCTGCTCCAGCGGTACGCGGAGAAGCAGGCGGCGGACACGGGACGCCTCTACGGCATCTGGCTGGAGGGCACGCTCGTCGGCGGCGTCCTGTTCCGGATCTTCGATGCGGAGTCGGGGAACTGCGAGGTCGGCTGCTGGCTGGAACCGGCGGCGCAGGGCCGCGGACTGATCACCCGGGCGGCGGAGAAGCTGATCGACTGGGCGGTCTACGAGCGCGGGATGCACCGCGTGGAGTGGGACGCCTCCGCCGCGAACACCCGCAGCGTCGCCGTGGCCAAGCGGCTCGGCATGACGCGCGACGGGGTGCTGCGCCAGAACTACCTGTACCGCGGTGAGCGGCACGACTCGGAGATCTGGTCCGTGCTGGCTCCGGAGTGGCGGGCGCGGAAGTCCTGAGGCCGGGGCGGGGGACGGGCCGGGACCGGCTGTGGGCACGGGCCGGGACCGGGCGTTAAGAGGGTTCTCATCTGCTCCGCCTAGCGTGCGGAGCATGAACCCCAGGACCCCCACAAAACCCACCGCCCCCACCACTCCCACCGACCCCGCAGCTCCGGCTGACAACGAGGGAACGGGCTCCGCCCCGGACGCCGACGTCAACGACGCCGAAGTGAAGGACGCCGAAGTGAAGGGCGGTGGCTTGAAGGACACCGAAGTGAAGGACGGCGGACCCACGGCCTCCGAATCGGAGGCCTCAGGGTCTGAGGCTTCCGGGTCCGAGGTCTCCGAATCCGAGGCCTCAGGGTCCGAGGCCTCCGAATCCGAGGCCGTCGAGCCCGAGGCCCCCGACTTCGACGACCTCGACTTCGAGGACTCCGGCAAGAAGCCGTCCGGTCTCGGTTCGGCCGCCGCGGCCGTGGCTGCCGCCGCTCTCGGCGTCGTCGCGCTCACCGGGTCCTGGACCGGCAAGGTCGCCGCCGAGCGCGAGACCCTGATCGGTCAGATCAATACCTCGTCCGGTAGTACCGCGGCCCAGCAGATCTCCGAGATCTACGGCGACGCCTGGCACGCCACGGCACTGGTCAACGGCCTCTTCGCGCTGCTCGCCCTGCTGGTCGGCATCTTCGCCCTGGTCCGCCCGGCCTTCGGCGCACCTTCCCCGAATCCGCAGCCCGGCTGGGTGCGGGCCGTCGCGACCGCCGGCATCGCGCTCGGCGTCCTCGGCGTGGTGATCTCCGCAGCCATGTACTTCGACCTCATCGTGCCCCTGCCGGCCGCGGTCGCCACCCAGTGAGTACGCACGGCCCCCGGACAGAACACCTAGGACATCCGCCGGTGCGGCACCGACCCGTATGCGACGGTGTCCGCGCCCGGCTAAGGCTCCTCACACCGCGAAGATGGGGAACTCGCCCGATGTGACGGCACCCTCTGGGAGACGACAGTGGGGTTTACGGCAGCAGCACTGCCGCCCCCCCGGCCCCAACGGGCCGTCGTCCTCCGGGAGAAGCACATGTACACGCTCGAACTCCACAAGATGAACGCGACCGAACTGCGCCGCCGGGCCGACCGGGAGCGGCTCGTCCAGGAGATCCTTCGCGCCCGCCGGGCCGCGCGCCGGGCCGCCCGTGATTCCGGGCGGGCCGCCCGTCGTGATTCCGGGAGCAAGGAGGCCGAGGGGCCGGCGAGTACGGACCGGAACCGGTTCGTCCACGCCGCCCGGTAGCCACATGACGCGGCTGAGCGATACCGACGACCGGACTACGGGGCCCGCGGTGTCGGACCCGTGTGCGATGCTCGGCGACGTGGAGACCAGGTCCGTCAGCCCCGTATTCGTCGGCCGCGCAGGTGAATTCGCCTCGCTGGTCGATGCGCTCACCCGCGCCACGGGCGAGGGCACCGGCCGGGCCGACGGCCCCGGCGGCGAGCCGCAGGCGCTGATCATCGGCGGCGAGGCGGGCGTCGGAAAGACCCGGCTGGTCGAGGAGTTCCTCACGGCGGCGGTGCGCCGCGAGGCCGTCGTCGCCGTCGGCGGCTGCGTCGAGATCGGTGCCGACGGGCTGCCCTACGCCCCGTTCTCCATCGCCCTGCGCGCCCTGCGCCGCACCCTGCCCGACGAGATGGCCGCCGCCTGCGCCGGGCAGGAGGGCGAGCTGGCCCGGCTGCTCCCCGAGCTCGGCGAGGCCCACCGGGACGCCACCGACGAGCACAGCACCGCCCGCCTCTTCGAACTCACCGCGAGACTCCTGGAACGCATCTCCGCGCAGCGCACGGTCGTCCTCGTCCTGGAGGACCTGCACTGGGCCGACGCCTCCACCCGCCATCTCCTCGCCTACCTCTTCCGCACCGTGCGCAGCGGCCGCCTCGTCGTGATCGGCACCTACCGCTCCGACGACATCCACCGCCGCCACCCCCTGCGCCCCCTTCTCGCCGAGCTGGACCGGCTCCGTACCGTCCGCCGGATCGAACTCGCCCGCTTCAACCGCGCCGAGGTCCGCCGCCAGCTCACCGGCATCCTCGCCGCCACCCCCGAGGCCGCCCTCGTCGACGAGATCTTCGAACGGTCCGACGGCAACGCCTTCTTCGTCGAGGAACTCGCCTGCAGCCTGGAGAGCGGCGACCACTCCCGGCTCTCCGACTCGCTGCGCGACCTCCTGCTCGTCCGCGTCGAAGCGCTCCCGGAGACCGCCCAGAAGATCGCCCGGATCGTCGCCGAGGGCGGTTCCGCCGTCGAGTACGAGCTGCTGGCCGCGGTCGCCCGGCTCACCGAGGACGACCTCATCGAGGCACTGCGGGCGGCCGTCGGCGCCAACCTGCTGCTCACCGCCCCGGAGGGCAACGGCTACCGCTTTCGGCACTCCCTGGTCCGCGAGGCCGTCAGCGACGATCTGCTCTCCGGCGAGCGCTCCCGGCTCAACCGGCGCTACGCGGAAGCCCTGGAGGCCGACCCCACCCTCGTCCGCGCCGGGGAACGCGCCACCCGGCTCGCCAGCTACTGGTACGGCGCACACGACGCCGCCAAGGCCCTGCCCGCCGTACTGAAGGCCTCGGTCGAGGCCCGCCGCCGCTACGCGTTCTCCGAACAACTCCGCCTGCTGGAAAGGGCGATGGAGCTGTGGGACGACGCCCCCGAAGACGTACGCGACACCCTGCGCCCCATCGACTACGCCGAGAGCTACCCCATCTGCAGCTGCGACCCCGACGCCACCCCGCTGCGCTATCTCGACCTCATGGCCGAGGCCACCGTCGCCGCCCGGTTCGGCGGCGACCGCGAACGGGCCCTGGCCATCGCCAAGAAGGCCATGCGCGTCCTGGAGGGCGAGGACGACCCGCTGCGCGCCGCCTGGTTCTGGGTCCAGCGCTCCCGCCTCATGCAGGACCTGACCCGGGGCGACGGATGGCAGGAACTGGCCAACGCCCAGGAGCTCGTCCGCGGACTGCCCCCGTCCGTCGTCCACGCCGACGTCCTGATGAGCGTGGCCGGATGGGGCGCCCTGCACCGCCCCGGCGCCGAGACGCTGCTCGCCGTCGACCGGGCCGTGGAGTACGCCCGGCTCGTCGACGACGAGTACACCGAACTGCACGCCCGGCTCACCCGCGGCTGGCTCACTGCCGACGCCGGGAGCGTCGACGAAGGCATCGCCGAGATGTACGCCGTCCGCGACCGCGCCGATGAGCTGCACATGGTCGGCATCATGAGCCGGGCCGGCATCAACCTCCCCTCCACCCTCGAAGCCATGGGCCGTTCGCTGGAGGCAGTGGCCGCCGCGAACCACGGCATCGAGATCAGCCGCAGCCACGGCATCGCCGACATGGAGGCATGGGTCCGCTGCAACCAGGCGGCCTCGCTCTTCTCCCTCGGTCACTGGGACGAGTGCCGGGCGACGGTCGACGCGGCGGCCCGCGCCGCCCAGTCCAGCAAGGCGCAAGGACTCGTCGCCTCACGCCGTACCGAACTGGCCCTCGCGCAAGGCGATCTGGCCGAGGCCGAGACCCAACTGGCCCTGACCCGACGCTGTTTCGGCACCCGGGACCCGCAGCCCCAGCACCTCATCCCCTCCGTACGGCATGCCATGGCCCTCGCCGCGCAACAGGGCAGACTCGCCGAGGCGCGGGCCGCGTTCGAGGCCCAGTCGGAACAGGGCTTCCCACCCGGCACCCAGCGGCACGCCCTGCCTCTGCTCCATGCCGCCGCCGCTGCCGAGGCCGACGCCCGGGGCCTGCCCGCCGCCGACCCCGGCCGGCCGGCGATCCTCGCCGCTGTCCGGACCCACCTGAAGCGGCTGGCGATGCTCGTCCCCCTCTGGGCCGCCTACGGTCTCCTGGTCGACGCCGAACTGGCCCGGGCCGAAGGCCTCGACACCCCCGACCACTGGTCCCGCGCCGCCACCGCCTTCGCCCCGCTCCACCGCCCGTACGAACTGGCGCAGATCCGCCACCGCTGGGCCGAGGCCCTCCTCATCGCCTCCGGCGACCGGCCCGCGGCCACCACCCTGCTGCGTGACGCCCACCGCACCGCCGGGCAGCTCGGCGCGCGCCCGTTGGCCGAGACCATCGAGCTGCTGGCCGGCCGCGCCCGTATCACCCTCGCCGCCCCGGACCGGCCCCCGGCCCATGGCACCGCTCACGGGATACCGGACGCCGTCACCGTCCCCGCCCAGGCGGCCACCGCCGACGAGGCGGCGGACCGGGAGCAGACCGAGGACCACCTGCGCGAGGCGGCCGCGGCGGCGGTGGAGTCCTTCGGGCTGACGCGACGCGAACAGGATGTGCACCGACTGGTCGCCGCCGGTCACACCAACCGCCGGATCGCCGAGCAGCTCTACATCTCACCCAAGACCGCGAGCGTGCACGTCTCCAACATCCTCGCCAAGCTCGGCGTCTCCAGCCGCGGCGAGGCGGCTGCCCTGGCCCACCGGCTCCGCCTCTACCCCGCCACCGCCACCCGGAACACCTCCTGACGGGGCGGGGCCGCAGGCCCCGGCCGCCCCGGGACCTCTTCAAGGCCACCGGGCCCGGTCAGGCTCGCGGCCCGCTCTCCAGAGCCCCCTCGGGTGCGGCGTCGGGTCCGGCCTGCGGACCGTCCGGAACATCCGGCCCGGGAGCCCTTTCGGGGCCGTCGGCACCGGCACCGTCGGCGTGGGCCTCGGCACCGTCGTCGCTGTCGGCACCGACGGCGTCACCGGGCGCCCTGACGATCACCTTCCCGGAGGTCAGGTCTATCGGCCCGCGCCCCGGGTCGCCGACGCCGAGATCCACTCGGGTCAGCTCCAGCCGCTTCTGCTCCTCGGCGGCATGCTTGCGGCCCGGTGCGAAGAGTTCCTCGAAGAAGTTGAACACCGCCCGCACGCCCTTTCACCTGCTGTAGCCGCTACCGCACCGCCAGCACCAGGATCCTGTCGTCTCCCGGCTTCGGGGTGCCACGGGTGTCCGTATTGCTCGTGACGAGCCAGAGCTTGTCGCCGCCCGCGGCGAGCACGGTGCGCAGACGGCCGTACGTACCCTTCAGGAACGCTTGCGGGGCCGCCGCCAGTTCCCCGCCGCCCCTGCCGGACAGCGGAATTCGCCAGAGCCGCTCACCACGCAGGGCCGCCATCCAGATCGAACCCTCGGCGAAGGCGATGCCGCTCGGGGAGGCCTCGGACGGCTTCCACTGTGCCACGGGGTCGATGAAACCCTTCTTCCCGGCCTTGCCCTCGACCACCGGCCAGCCGTAATTCCCACCCGGCACGATCCGGTTCAGCTCGTCCCAGGTGTCCTGTCCGAATTCGGACGCCCACAGCTGCTTCCGGTTGTCCCAGGCCAGTCCCTGCACATTGCGGTGCCCGTACGAATACACCACGGAGTCGGCCGCCGGATTGCCGTGCAGCGGCTGACCGTCCGGGGTCATCCGCAGGATCTTGCCGCCCAGGGACTTCTTGTCCTGTGCGAGCCGGTCGTCCCCGGTGTCACCGGTGCCCGCGTACAGCATGTGGTCCGGGCCGAACGCGATCCGCCCGCCGTTGTGGTTCGAGCCCTTCGGGATGCCCCGCAGAATCGTGTCCGGAGCGCCCAGCAGCCGGCCGGGCGTCGTGCCGTTCTCGTCGTACTGCATGCGCGCGATGCGGTTGTCGGACGCCGTCGTGAAATACGCGTACACCAGATGGTCCGAACCGTACGTGGGGGAGACCGCGATGCCCAGGAGCCCGCCCTCGCCACCGGGCGACACCCCGGGCACGGCGCCCAGCAGGGTCTTCTTGCCGCTCTTCCCGTCGATCCGGGTGATCGTTCCCTTGTCGCGCGAGGACACCAGCAGATCGCCGCCGGGCAGCTCGGCCAGCCCCCACGGCGAGTCGAGGCCCTCGGTGAGCGTGGAGACCACCTTCACCGAGCCCTTCGCCGGCGGCGGGGTGACCGACGGGGACGGGGAGGCCGACGGGTCCGAGACGGCGGGGGCGGGCCGGGACGGCGGGTCGCCGACGCCCGACGCGCTGCCGGAACCGTCCCCGGAGGAACAGCCCGCGGTCAGCAGCAGGCCCGCGGCCAGCGCGGCCACCGACCCGCGGCGCACGCCCGCGCGCCGACGCCGCCCCCGAAACCCCCCACGCCCCGCAGGGCCTCGTACAGATCCGAACCCAACACCGCGCACAGCATCGATCCCTTCGACGGCCACCTGACTACTGTCTCTTACACCGCCGCGCCGCCCAGGGTTTCCCGTACCCGCCGATTCCCCCGATCGCTGATGCCAGGGACGGGACAGTCGACCGTGTGGGTGTCAGTCCCACGACCCCCGCGCGGCGGGCAGCCGGGCGATCTCCAGCAGATCCTGCGCGGTCAGCGTCAGCCCGGCCGCTCCCGCGTTCTCCACCGCCCACCGTTCCCGCTTGGTCCCCGGCACCGGCACCACATGCGGCCCCTGCCGCAGCACCCAGGCCAGCGCCACCTGCGCCGCAGTCGCCCCGTGCCGCTCGCCGATCCGCCGCAATCCGACCACCACCGGCTGGTTCGCCGCCATCATCTCGGCCGTGAACCGCGGATGCCTGGCCCGCAGATCCTCCGGCTCGAAGCCCTGTCCCGGAGTCAGAGTGCCCGTCAGATAGCCGTTTCCCAGAGGCATCGCCGCCAGCAGCCCCACACCCCGCGCCGAGCACCACGGAAGCAGCGACTCCAGCGCCTCCGGTGACCAGACCGAGAGTTCGGCCTGCACCGCGCTCACCGGGAAGACCTGCTGCACCCGGTCCAGCTGACGGATCGTGTCGTCATACTTTCGGGCCCCCGGTCTGCGCGAGGCCCGCGCCCCGACCGCACAGAGCCCGAGCGCCCGCACCTTTCCCGCGGTCACCAGCTCCGCCATCGCGCCCCAGGTCTCCTCGACCGGTACTTCGGGATCGGCCCGGTGCAGCTGGTACAGATCGATCACATCGGTCTGCAGCCGGCGCAGCGAGGCGTCACAGGCCCGCCGCACATAGCCGGGGCGGCCATTGGCCACGATGTGCTGATCGCCCACCAGCAGCCCGCACTTGGTGGAGACGAAGGCATCGGACCTGCGGCCCTTCAATGCCCGGCCCACCAGCAGCTCATTGGTGAAGGGGCCGTACATGTCGGCCGTGTCGAGCAGTTGGACGCCCGCGTCGAGCGCGGCGTGCACCGCACGCAACGCACGGTCACCGCGCTGCTGCGACGCGCTGTACGCCCAGCTCATCGGCATGCAGCCGAGACCGACGGCCCCCACGGCGAGCGCCGCCGCACCGAGACTCCTGCGCTCCAACTCCCCCAACCCTTCCGCCCCCGCCGCGGGACCGCAACGCACCCCAAAGTAACCTCTGCCGATCACCCTCCCTCGCGCAGCCTCCCGGCGACTGGTGCCCCTCCCGGCAAGCTTTGCCCCGTCGCGCCGCCCAGCACGCACGCTCGCCGCGTTGGCCAAAAGCCCTGGTAGCTCCTTCCCCAAGCTCTCAACTTCGTTCGAGCAGGGGAGACCCCATCCAAGGACTTCCGGCCGCCTTGCGATCGCACGCACTGGACGACGCTCCTTCCGGGCAAACATTGCCGGTCACGGCATTAGCCTCCTGACCATGACTTCGACGAAGACTCCCGACGTATGGCTGCCGTTTCCCGCCGACGAGATCGACGGGCTCCCCGAAGGCCTCGCCTACCGCTTCTGGGACGGCGGACCGGAGTACCCCGCCGACCCGGCCGACTGCGCCTTCTACGTCGTGCCCTACATGAAGGGCCCGGAAGTCTCCGTCCGTCCGCTCGCCGGGATGACACAGGTCCAGGTCGTGCAGACGCTCACCGCGGGCATCGACCATGTCGAGCCGGGCCTCGGCCTGTTGCCGGACGGAGTACGGCTGTGCAACGCCAAGGGGGTCCACGAGGCGTCGACGGCGGAGCTCGCCCTCGCCCTGATCCTCGCCTCCCTGCGCGGCTTCCCCGGGTTCGTCCACGGGCAGGACAAGGAGGAATGGCGGTCCGGTTTCTACCCCGCGCTCGCCGACAAGTCCGTACTGATCGTGGGATACGGCTCGATCGGCGCCGCCATCGAGGACCGGCTCTCGCCCTTCGAGTGCGCGCGGGTGGCGCGCGTCGCGCGCTCTGCGCGGACAACCGCACGCGGCCCCGTGCACACACTCGACGACCTCCCCGCACTCCTGTCCGAGGCCGACGTCGTCGTGCTGTCCACCCCGCTGAACCCGTCCACACAAGGGCTGGTGGGCGCGGAGTTCCTCGCCGCGATGCCGGACGGAGCGCTGCTCGTGAACGTCGCACGGGGCGGCGTCGTCGACACCAAGTCACTGCTGCTCGAACTCGAGTCCGGCCGGCTGCGCGCCGCTCTCGATGTCACCGACCCGGAACCGCTGCCCGCCGGCCATCCTCTCTGGCATGCTCCGAACGTCCTGATCACCCCTCATGTGGGCGGCAGCACCTCGGCGTTCCTGCCACGTGCCAAGCGCCTGGTGGCCGGGCAACTGAGCCGGTTCGCCGCGGGGGAATCGCTGCGGAACGTCGTACACACCACCGGCTGACCACGCTGTGGGTCCGCCCGGCTGCGCACCGTACCGACAACGGTCGCGATGGTTACGGAGAGTAGATGAACTATGTCCCTCTGTGACTGGTCTGGTGTATCGTCCCGAAAGGGGCGCTGCGCCGAGGAGGGGACGGCGCCGGGGAGGACGCAACACGCGAGGGGGACGGGCGATGCACGGCCGATGGGCGAACGATCCGACACCGCAGGGCAGTCGACGGCGACTCGGGGCCGCTCGGGCTTTCCCGCTCCCCGCCCGTGGCACGGGCGTCGCGGCGCGTGGGCCGTGTGACCGCACGGCGGACGGACTCCTTCGCACCGGGCGTACGCGTACGGACCCGACCGCAGGGCGGGCGTCGTGGGTGCCGGGCATCGCGGTGGGAGCCCCGGCGGGGCGACCGGTGCGTGCGCACCCGTCGCCGGGTGTGCCACGGTGAGCGCGCCGACCGGCGCCCTCGGAGCGCTCCTCTCCCGGCGGGCGGCCCTCGGCGGCGCGTCCTCGCTGGTGTCGCAGGTCCTGCTCGGCCTCGTCTGCGGGGGCTACGCGGTCGGGGCCGCCCTCGGCTGGGGTTCGAGGGAGCTCGCGCTGTTCATGGGGGATTTCGGCCTCAGCGCCGCCGCGCTGGCCGCGGCCGTCTCCTGCTTCCTCTACGGGCGGGCCGGCGGTGACCGGTGCCGGCCCGCCTGGCTACTGTTCTCGCTCTCCTCGCTCATGGCCGCCGGGGGCAACGCCGTCTGGGGGTGGTACGAGGTCCTGCTCGGGCGCCAGGTGCCCAGCCCCTCACTCGCCGACGCCTTCTACCTCTGCTTCGCACCGCCCGCCATCGTCGGACTGCTCGTCCTCGCCAAACGCCCCGTCACCCGGGCCGGCTGGGTCTGTCTCGCACTGGACTCCTGGCTGATCGGCGGATCGCTCCTCACGCTCTCCTGGAGCCTCGCCCTCGCCCACACCGCGCACCTCGTGGACGCGCAGGGGGCGAGTGTGGCGCGCGCCGCCCTCTCGCTGGCCTATCCGCTGCTCGACATCGTGCTGGTCTCCATGGTGCTGGCCCTGCACTTCCGGCGGTCCAGCATCAACCGCTCCGCGGTGAACACCGCCATCGCCGCCCTGGCCCTGACAGTCCTGTCCGACGCCCTGTTCACCTCACCGCTGCTGCGCCAGACCTACCGCTCCGGCCAGTTGCTGGACGCGGGCTGGTTCGCCGGATCGCTGCTCCTCGCGTACGCCCCCTGGGGCGCGGCCAACGCGCAGGAGCACGCCTTCCCGCCACGGGACGCGCCGCGGCCGACCAGCCGCCCCATCGCCGGATCGCTGGCCGCGCTGACGCCCTATCTCGCCGCCGCCGTCTGCACCCTCGGAATTCTCCACAACGTCATCGAGGGCCGCCGCGTGGACCGCGTCGTGGTCTTCACCGGCTGCACGGTGGTGCTCGCCCTGGTCGTCCGGCAGGGCATCATGCTCGTCGACAACATCGCCCTCACCCAGGAGCTGGCGCAGAAGGAGAACCACTTCCGCTCCCTGGTGCAGGGCTCCAGCGACGTCATCATGATCGCCGCCCCCACTGGTGTCCTGCGCTACGTCAGCCCCGCCGCCGCAGGGGTGTACGGGCGCGACGCCGAAGACCTCGTCGGCGCCGAGCTCTCCTCGATCATCCACCCCGACGACCTGGGCCGGGTGGTCCACGAGGTGCGCCGGTTCCTCGCCGCCTCTCCGGCCGAAGAACCCACCACCCGGATCGAGTGCCGGTTCAGATCCGGTACGGGCGACTGGCTCAATGTCGAATCCACCGTCAACCGCCACCAGGGCGGCCTGATCCTCAACAGTCGCGATGTGACCGAACGGGTGCGCCTGCAGGCCCAGTTGCAGCACAACGCCGAGCACGACCCGCTCACCGACCTGCCCAACCGTGCACTGTTCACCGAGCGGGTGCGCCAGGCTCTCGGCGGCCGCCGCTCCGGCGACCCGGGCACCGCCGTGCTCTTCATCGACCTCGACGGCTTCAAGGCGGTCAACGACCGCCTCGGCCACCAGGCGGGCGACGAGCTCCTCGTCCAGGCCGCCCGCCGCCTCCACGAATCCGTACGGGCCGGCGACACCGCCGCCCGCCTCGGCGGTGACGAATTCGCCGCCATCATCCTCGGCGACGGCACCCGCGACCAGTCCGCCCGGGAGTGCCAGGTCCACGAGATCGCCGACCGGCTGCGCCTCACGCTCTCCCAGCCGTACCGCATCGGCGCCGGTGAGGTCAGGGTCGCCGCGTCCATCGGAGTCGCGTTCGCCGAGCCCGGCATCACTCCCAGCGACCTCATGCGCAACGCGGACCTCGCCATGTACCGCGCCAAGGCCGGCGGCAAGGACCGCGTCGAGCTGTACGCCCCGCAGATGCAGGCCGAAGTCGTACGCCGCTCCGAGCTCGCGGCCCGGCTGCGCACCGCACTGCGCGACGGCGAGTTCGCCCTGCTCCACCAGCCCGTCGTACATCTCGCCAGCGGCAGCGTCGCCGCCGTCGCCGCCCAGGCCCGCTGGCGCTCCGCCCAGGGCATCCTGTTCACCCCGGCCGAGTTCCTCCGCGTCGCCGATGACAGCGACCGCACCGCCGAGCTCGGCCGCTGGCTCCTCGAAAAGGCCGTCGAGCAGGCCGCCGACCGGGCCAGGGCCGGTCACCCCGTCTCCGTCGCCGTGCGGCTCTCCGCCCGCAGGCTCCTCGACCAGGCCATGCCGTTCAGTTCCGTCGAGGCGCTGCTCACCCGCCACAGCCTGCCCTCGGGCGCCCTCATGATCGAGGTCGCCGACAGCGACCCCCGCATCTCCTTCGACGACCTCGAACAGCGTCTCGTCGCCCTGCGCCGGCTCGGCGTCCGCATCGCGCTCGACGGCTTCGGCAGCGGCTACGCCGCGATCAATGCCCTGCGACGGCTCCCCATCGACGTACTGAAACTGGACCGCGGTCTCGTCGAGGGCGTCGTGGAATCCGCCCGGCTGCACAAGATCACCAGCGGCCTCCTGCGCATCGCCTGCGACCTCGGCATGCAGTCCGTGGCCGACGGGGTCGACGTACCGGAGCAGGTCCTTGCGCTGCGCGCCATGGGCTGTACGCACGGCCAGGGAATGGCCTTCTCCGGGCCGCTCGACGAGTACCGGCTGCGCCGCGCCCTGGCCCGCGGTGAGTTCCCGGTACCCGGCAGCACCACCGCCCGGCCGGTCCTGACGGGCGGCTCCGTCCCCCTCCTGAGCGGCTCACATGCTGAGACTCCCGTCCCACCCACTTGACACCCCGCGTGCGTCGGAGAGAGGGTCATTGCCATGCGCACCCGAATTCTCGTACTTGGAAAGCGCGTCGGCTGAGCGGAGTCCCTCGTGGAGACTCCGCAGACCACACCGACGCGCTCCCCTCGCTTGCCTCACGGCACGAGGGGTTTTTTATTGCACCGGCACCAGGCAAAACGTCGCAAAGTACCCGCAAGACACTCGCAAAAACCCTCAGCTTCGAGAAGAGAATGCCGATGACCGAGCAGGCCACCGGGGCCCACCATCCCCAGCCGCGGGCCCGTAACGGCGGATCGTCCACCGCCACCGTTGAGCACGTCACGGGCGCGCAGTCCCTCATCCGGTCTCTCGAGGAGGTGGGGGCCGACACGGTATTCGGCATTCCCGGCGGCGCCATCCTTCCGGCGTACGACCCGATGATGGACTCCACCCGGGTCCGTCATGTGCTGGTCCGGCACGAGCAGGGCGCGGGCCACGCCGCCACCGGTTACGCGCAGGCCACCGGCAAGGTCGGCGTCTGCATGGCCACCTCGGGCCCCGGAGCCACCAACCTGGTCACGCCGATCGCCGACGCCCACATGGACTCCGTCCCGCTGGTCGCGATCACCGGCCAGGTCGCCTCCAAGGCGATCGGGACGGACGCCTTCCAGGAAGCCGACATCTGCGGCATCACCATGCCGGTCACCAAGCACAACTTCCTGGTCACCAGGGCCGAGGACATCCCGCACACGATCGCCGAGGCCTTCCACATCGCCTCCTCCGGCCGTCCGGGACCCGTCCTCGTCGACATCGCCAAGGACGCCCTCCAGGCGCGGACCACGTTCAGCTGGCCGCCCGTCCTGGACCTGCCCGGCTACCGCCCGGTCACCAAGCCGCACGCCAAGCAGATCCGCGAAGCCGCCAGGCTCATCACCCAGGCCAAGCGCCCGGTGCTGTACGTCGGCGGCGGCGTCATCAAGGCGGGGGCCACTGCCGAACTGAAGGTCCTCGCAGAGCTCACCGGAGCGCCCGTCACCACCACACTGATGGCGCTCGGCGCATTCCCCGACAGCCACCCGCTGCACGTCGGAATGCCGGGCATGCACGGTGCGGTCACCGCCGTCACCGCGCTGCAGAAGGCCGACCTGATCGTCGCCCTCGGAGCCCGTTTCGACGACCGCGTCACCGGCAAGCTGGACAGCTTCGCCCCGTACGCCAAGATCGTCCACGCCGACATCGACCCGGCCGAGATCGGCAAGAACCGCGAGGCCGACGTGCCGATCGTGGGCGACGCCCGCGAGGTCCTGGCCGACCTGGTCCAGGCCGTCCAGGCCGAGCACACCGAAGGCCACGTGGGTGACTACGAAGCCTGGTGGAAGGACCTCAACCGCTGGCGCGAGACGTACCCGCTCGGCTACGAGCTGCCCGAGGACGGCAGCCTCTCGCCGCAGCAGGTCATCCAGCGCATCGGCGAGCTCGCCCCCGAGGGCACGATCTTCGCGGCGGGCGTCGGCCAGCACCAGATGTGGGCCTCGCACTTCATCCAGTACGAGCAGCCCGCCACCTGGCTGAACTCCGGCGGCGCCGGAACGATGGGCTACGCGGTCCCGGCCGCGATGGGCGCCAAGGCCGGCAAGCCGGACCGTACGGTCTGGGCGATCGACGGCGACGGCTGCTTCCAGATGACCAACCAGGAACTCACCACCTGCGCGCTCAACAACATCCCGATCAAGGTCGCCATCATCAACAACGGCGCGCTCGGGATGGTCCGCCAGTGGCAGACCCTGTTCTACAACCAGCGGTACTCCAACACCGTGCTGCACTCCGGTGCCGACACCGAGGGCCTCCCGGCGAAGGGCACCCGCGTCCCCGACTTCGTCAAGCTGTCCGAGGCCATGGGCTGCTACGCGATCCGCTGCGAGGACCCGGCCGATCTGGACAGGGTCATCGAAGAGGCCAACTCCATCAACGACCGCCCCGTCGTGATCGACTTCATCGTCCACGAGGACGCCATGGTGTGGCCGATGGTCGCCGCCGGCACCTCCAACGACGAGGTCATGGCCGCCCGCGGAGTCCGCCCCGACTTCGGCGACAACGAAGACGACTGAGAGACAGAGAGACCGACTCCATGTCCACCAAGCACACGCTCTCCGTCCTGGTCGAGAACAAGCCCGGTGTCCTCGCCCGGATCACCGCCCTGTTCTCCCGCCGCGGCTTCAACATCGACTCGCTCGCGGTCGGCACCACCGAACACCCCGACATCTCGCGCATCACCATCGTCGTCAATGTCGAGGACCTGCCTCTCGAGCAGGTGACCAAGCAGCTCAACAAGCTGGTGAACGTCCTGAAGATCGTCGAACTCGAGCCGTCCGCTGCGATCCAGCGCGAGCTCGTCCTGGTGAAGGTCCGCGCCGACAGCGAGACCCGTTCCCAGATCGTCGAGATCGTCCAGTTGTTCCGTGCCAAGACCGTGGACGTCTCCCCGGAGGCCGTCACGATCGAGGCGACCGGCGGCGCCGACAAGCTGGAGGCCATGCTCAAGATGCTGGAGCAGTACGGCATCAAGGAGCTGGTCCAGTCCGGCACGATCGCCATAGGGCGTGGCGCGCGCTCGATCACCGACCGTTCGCTGCGCGCCCTGGACCGTACGGCCTAGCCGCTACCCCCTCGCCGCTCGTATGGCGAGACCCGAAAACGTATCTGACGCACCCCGCCGTACGGTGGGACGCAACACCTGCACACCAAGGAGAGACCCAGTGGCCGAGCTGTTCTACGACGACGATGCCGACCTGTCCATCATCCAGGGCCGCAAGGTCGCGGTCATCGGCTACGGCAGCCAGGGCCACGCCCACGCGCTGTCGCTGCGTGATTCGGGTGTCGACGTCCGTGTCGGTCTGCACGAGGGCTCCAAGTCCAAGGCGAAGGCCGAGGAGCAGGGCCTGCGCGTGGTGACGCCGTCCGAGGCCGCCGCCGAGGCCGACGTCATCATGATCCTGGTCCCGGACCCGATCCAGGCCCAGGTCTACGAGGAGTCCATCAAGGACAACCTCAAGGACGGCGACGCGCTGTTCTTCGGCCACGGCCTGAACATCCGCTTCGACTTCATCAAGCCGCCGGCGGGCGTCGACGTCTGCATGGTCGCCCCCAAGGGCCCGGGCCACCTGGTCCGCCGTCAGTACGAGGAGGGCCGCGGCGTTCCGTGCATCGTGGCCGTCGAGCAGGACGCCTCGGGCAACGGCCTGGCGCTCGCCCTGTCGTACGCGAAGGGCATCGGCGGCACCCGCGCCGGCGTCATCAAGACGACCTTCACCGAGGAGACCGAGACCGACCTGTTCGGTGAGCAGGCCGTCCTCTGCGGTGGCACCGCCGCCCTGGTCAAGGCCGGTTTCGAGACCCTGACCGAGGCCGGCTACCAGCCGGAGATCGCGTACTTCGAGTGCCTGCACGAGCTGAAGCTCATCGTGGACCTCATGTACGAGGGTGGGCTGGAGAAGATGCGCTGGTCCATCTCGGAGACCGCCGAGTGGGGCGACTACGTCACCGGCCCGCGGATCATCACGGACGCCACCAAGGCCGAGATGAAGAAGATCCTCGCGGAGATCCAGGACGGCACCTTCGCCAAGAACTGGATGGCCGAGTACCACAACGGTCTGCCCAAGTACAACGAGTACAAGAAGGCGGACAGCGACCACCTCCTGGAGACCACCGGCCGTGAGCTGCGCAAGCTCATGAGCTGGGTCAACGACGAGGACGCGTAACACCGACGCCCCCGGGGGCGGGTCATCCGACCCGCCCCCGGGGGCGTATCCGCTTCACCGCTGGAAGAGGCGGCGTCGTACGTGTGTACAAGTCGTCCACCCCCGTGTGGGTGATCCTTCCATCGGGGCGCAGTATGCGTCCTGGCGCATGACTACACTTCTCCACACATACACGCGTCAGGCCCACAGTGTCGTGCGTCTTCCACGCGGCAAGCCCCTCCACCGCCTGCGGCCGTCGGGACGGCCGTCCGCACTGGACCTGTGAGGACTCACGTGAGCTCGAAACCTGTCGTACTCATCGCTGAAGAGCTGTCGCCTGCCACGGTCGACGCCCTGGGCCCGGATTTCGACATCCGGCACTGCAACGGCGCGGACCGCGCCGAGCTCCTCCCCGCGATCGCCGATGTCGACGCCGTCCTGGTGCGCTCCGCCACCAAGGTCGACGCCGAGGCCATCGCCGCCGCGAAGAAGCTGAAGGTCGTCGCCCGCGCGGGCGTCGGTCTGGACAATGTCGATGTCTCCGCCGCCACCAAGGCCGGCGTGATGGTCGTCAACGCGCCGACCTCCAACATCGTCACCGCCGCCGAACTGGCCTGCGGTCTGCTGGTCGCCACCGCGCGCAACATCCCGCAAGCCAACACCGCCCTGAAGAACGGCGAGTGGAAGCGCTCCAAGTACACCGGCGTCGAGCTGAGCGAGAAGATCCTCGGCGTCGTCGGCCTCGGCCGCATCGGCGTCCTGGTCGCGCAGCGCATGTCGGCCTTCGGCATGAAGATCGTCGCGTACGACCCCTATGTACAGCCCGCGCGCGCCGCCCAGATGGGCGTCAAGCTCCTGTCGCTGGACGAGTTGCTCCAGGTCGCCGACTTCATCACCGTGCACCTGCCCAAGACCCCCGAGACGCTCGGCCTGATCGGCGACGAGGCGCTGCACAAGGTGAAGCCCTCGGTGCGCATCGTCAACGCCGCGCGCGGCGGCATCGTCGACGAGGAGGCGCTCGCCTCCGCCCTCAAGGAGGGCCGGGTCGCCGGTGCCGGTCTCGACGTGTACACGAAGGAGCCCTGCACGGACTCCCCGCTGTTCGAGTTCGACCAGGTCGTCTGCACCCCGCACCTCGGCGCCTCCACCGACGAGGCCCAGGAGAAGGCCGGTATCGCGGTCGCCAAGTCCGTGCGCCTCGCGCTCGCCGGTGAGCTCGTGCCGGACGCGGTCAACGTCCAGGGCGGCGTGATCGCCGAGGACGTGCGCCCGGGCCTGCCGCTCGCCGAGAAGCTCGGCCGGATCTTCACCGCGCTCGCGGGCGAGGTCGCGGTCCGGCTCGACGTCGAGGTGTACGGCGAGATCACCCAGCACGATGTCAAGGTGCTCGAACTCTCCGCGCTCAAGGGTGTTTTCGAGGACGTCGTCGACGAGACCGTGTCGTACGTGAACGCCCCGCTCTTCGCGCAGGAGCGCGGTGTCGAGGTCCGCCTCACCACCAGCTCCGAGTCGCCGGACCACCGCAACGTGGTCACCGTCCGCGGCACGCTCTCGGGCGGCGAGGAGGTCGCGGTCTCCGGCACACTGGCCGGACCCAAGCACCTCCAGAAGATCGTCGCCGTCGGCGAGTACGACGTGGACCTGGCGCTGGCCGACCACATGGTGGTGCTGCGCTACGAGGACCGCCCCGGTGTCGTCGGCACGGTCGGCCGGATCCTTGGCGAGGCCGGTCTGAACATCGCGGGCATGCAGGTCTCGCGGACGGGCGCGGGCGGCGAGGCGCTGGTCGTGCTCACCGTCGACGACGACGTCCCGGCGTCGGTGCTCGCCGAGATCTCCTCGGAGATCGGGGCCGCGTCGGCCCGTACGGTGAACCTGACCGACTGACAAAGGCCCGAGGACTCCGCGTACCCGGCATCTAGACGTTCGTTTTACACAAACGTCTGCATGCCGGGTACGCTGCTTTCATGGGACATCGTGAGGATCTGCTCGAAGGTGCCAAGCGCTGCCTGCTGGAGAAGGGGTACGCCCGGACGACGGCGCGCGACATCGTGGCCGCCTCCGGGACGAACCTCGCCTCCATCGGCTACCACTACGGCTCCAAGGAAGCCCTGCTCAACCTCGCCTTCCTCAAGGTGACGGAGGAATGGGGCGATGTGCTCACCGAGCAGCCGGACGAGGCGGTGGGCGGCGACGCCGACGGCGGGCCCCGGGCGCCGCTGGACCAGTTCCGCGACACCTGGGAACGGGTGATCGACAGTTATGAGCAGACCCGGTCCGTCTGGCAGCTCCAGATGGAGGTCGTCTCCCGGATCGACCAGGACCCGGAGTTGCAGAAGGCCCTCGTGGGCCCGCAGCGCGAGGGCCGTGACGGCCTCGCCGAGAACATGCTCGGCATCGATCCGGAGGCGGACCCGGAGAAGGCGCGGGTGGCCGGGCTGTTCTGCCAGGCACTGCTCGCGGGCGTGATGGTGCAGTGGCTGATGGACAGCGAATCCGCACCGTCCGCACAGGACCTGACGGATGGTCTGAAGGCGGTGCTGGAGGGACGGGCGGGCCAGTAGAGCCGGGTCGCGTAACGGGGCGGCGGTCGCGGGTGTCGCGGAAGCGGACGCCGTGATCCGGCCTCGGTGACGGCACCTCATGGGGCCCGCGCGGGGCCGATGTTGGGCCCTGAGACCCATGACGTGCGCGGGGGCCCGACCCTAGGGTGAGTGACTGTCATGGCACTCACCGACGCCGGGGGGCGGCTCGCGTATGTCTGTTATGGGCGGCGTACCGGTTCCTGAAGGCCCGGCGCGGGGGAGTGCGGGGCGGCGGGAGCTCCCGCGCCCGCTCAACACGGTGCGAGTGCTGCTCCTCGTGCTGTTCGGCGCGACCGTCCTGGGCGCACTCGGCCTCTTCGGTTCGGCGCTCGCGGTGGACGCGCTGGGCGCCGAAGTCATCGGCATCCTGCTGTACGCCGCCGCGCCGGGCATCCTCGGCCTGCTGCTGGCGCGGCACGTACGGACCGGCGGCAAGCGGGTCTGGTGGGGACTGGTCGCCGTCCAGGTGTGGCTGGTCCTCGGCGGCGTGGCCAACATCGGGGACGGGTCGGCACACGGCTTCACCCAACTGCTGCTGCCGGTCCTGATCCTGGTCTTCCTCACCCGGCAGCAGAGCCGGGCGTGGTTCCTGCTGCCGCCGGGGGAACGGGGCGAGCAGCCGAAGTTCTCGCTTCCGCACATGATCACCTGGCGCCGGGACCGGGGGCAGACGGCCCTGGAGTACCTGGGCCTGGTGCTCATCGTGGTCGCGCTGATCGCGGCCATGGCGCTGAGTGGCGTCGGCGGCAGGATCACCGCGGAGCTCCAGTCGGCGATCTGCTCGCTGAGCGGCTACTCGTGCCCCGCCTCCGGCGACGGCACGGGCCGGGTCGAGGCGGGCGGCGGCCAGGACGGCGGCGCCACGGGCGGCGAAGCCGCCGGGGGAAGCACCGCGGGCGCGGACGGCGGCACGACGGTCACCGGCGGTACCGGCTCGACGGGCGGTACGAACGGCGGCGCGAACGGCAGCAGCAGCGGCGGCGACGCGAGCGGCGGGAGCGCGGCCGGGGGCTCCTCCGGTGGTACGAGCGTGAGCGGCGGGGGCGCGGTCGGGGGCTCCTCCGGTGGTACGAGCGTGAGCGGCGGCACCGGGGGGCCCGACGACGGCCGTCCGGGCAGCGGGGTCGACACCTACCCCGAGAACGGCGAGGAACCCGAGGCCGACTACGACGTACCCGCGTCCGACAAGGACGACAACGGGAACGACCAGGGCGGCGGCGACAAGGCCGGGAAAGAGGACTGTGGCGGCTGGGGCTTCTTCGGCTGCGCCTGGGACCGCACGACCCAGGTCGTCAAGGGGCTCGCGGTCGACGGGGTCTGGGGCGACGTCACCGGGATCATCGACCTGTTCAAGCCCGAGACGTGGTCCGGCATCGCGGACTACGGCAAGCAACTCGGCAACCAGTGGATGCAGGACTCCAAGGACGCCGGCCACAAGTGGGGCGACGGCGACTACCTCGGTGCGGTCTGGGACTGGGGCAAGGCGTCGGTCAACACCGTCGTGAAGGCCGGCGACGACGTCTTCGTCGGCGACGACGTCCGCGACCGCTGGAACGACGGCGAGAAGACCCGGGCCGTCACCGACGTCGTGTGGAACATCGGCTCCTTCTTCATCCCCGGCTACGACGTGGCGAAGGTCGTCGGCAAGGTCGGCAGACTCGGCAAGCTGGGAAAGGTCGCCGAGAAGGTGGCGGAGGCCGCCAAAGACGCGGGGGCCGCGGCCCGCCGCGCCCGCAAGGCCGCCGAACTCGGAGACCTCGACGGAGTCCGCAAGGCCGCCAAGGAGGCCGACGACGCCGCGGACGCCGCGGAGGACGCGGCGCGCCGGACCGGCTGCGTCATCGCTTCCGGGCCGCCCCTGGTGCGTTACGACGGCAGAACCACGGGCGTCGGCGGCTCCGGCACCGGAGTGCTGGCCTCCGGTCCCGCCGGCCGGGTCGTCCTCGCGGACGGCGGGTGCGACGAGGCGGCCAAGGCCAAGGCTGCTCAGGCGCGCGCCCAGGAACGGGCGGCGCACCTGGAGCAGAAGCGCCTGGAGGAGCCGGAGCGCGCCCGCAAGGCCGAACTGGAGAAGAAGAAGTACCCGGAGCCGAAGCGCAACGACACCTCCGACCCCCGCAACTACAACCCGCCGTCCTGGGGCAAGGACCTCAAGGACCACAAGTTCGGCGACGCGGACCTGGGCGACGGCTACTGGGCCGGCCGCGACCGCAACCCCGCACCCAACTGGAAGAACGAGTCCTGGCTGCGGTACCAGGAGCAGATCACCGGCACCAACCGGGGCCAGGAGTACGTCGTACCGCACCCCAGGGAGGGCAAGCCGGCCGTGGAGTACGACGGCTGGGATTCGAGCAGGCAGACCTTCCTGGAGGCCAAGAACGGCTACCGCAGCTATCTCTCCCAGACCGAGCAGGGCGCGCTCACCAAGTCCGGCAAGGACAAGTTCATCGCCGAGGCGCAGGCCCAGGTGGAGGCGGCCGGCGGCCGGGCGGTGGAGTGGCACTTCTCCGACCCGGACGTGGCCAAGGCCGCCCGCCGGGCGTTCCGTGACGAGCAGCTGCCGGTCAAGGTCGTCTACAGCAAGCCGAAGCCGAACGACAGCACCAGGAAACCGGGTGCCTTCGACGAGTAGCGTCTCCAGAACTCCGGGTCAAGCGCCGCTCGTCACATGGAATGTGACCTGGGTTCAGGCGTGACCCCGCCCAGGATCACGCTCAGGCCGGAGCGGAACTCGGCCGCGTCGGCGTCGCCGAGCAGGGCGAGCTGAATCACGTACCCGTGCAACATGCCGATGAGGACGCGGGCCACGCCGTCGGCGGACGCGTCGCCCGGCAGCAGTCCCACCTCCTGCTGCTCCTCTACGGCTCGCACGACGAGCCGGCGCACCTGGTCGAACGTCGCAGCGAAGAATCTTGAGAGCTCCGGTGAGCGTGCCCCTTCTCCCCAGACAGTCAGGATCAGCTTGGCGACGTCCTGGGTGGCGTCCAGTCGATGGATGACGTCGAGCATCTGGCCGAGTGCGCCATCGAGGGGACTCGATGCGCCATTTCCCAGCACTGAGTCGAAGGCTGCCGTGAACTCGCCGAGCGCGTCGGAGCCGATGGCCGCGATGATGTCGTCCTTGCCACGGAAGTACCGGTAGACAGCGCCCGCGGACATATCGGCTTCGCGCAGGATGTCCTGCATCGAGGTGGCATGGAAGCCGTTGTTGATGAAGCAGCGGCGTGACGCGTCGAGGATCTGTCGGCGACGAGCGTCGAGGTGTGCTTGAGATACCCGGGGCATGCCACTAAAAAAAACGAACATTCGCCTTGCGTGAGCCGACGCGCAGGCCATGCTGCCCACGAACGCGAACGACCATTCTGTTAGGAGCGTCTGATGGCTTCCCCGAACCCTCCGCAGCCCGCTCGCCTGTTAGTGGGCGTCCTGTTGGTCCCCCTGATCGTCATCGCGGCCCTGTCCGCCTTCGCCTGGCCGGCGGCCCGCCTGGAACCGAGACATCTGCCGCTCGGCGTGGCAGGCTCCGAGCAGACGGTCACCGCCCTCACCGCAAGGCTGGAACATCAGGCCAATGCCATCGACGTACACATGTACAAGAACGAAACGGAGGCGACCCAGGCCATCAAGGACCGCGATGTCTACGGCGCCATCGTGACCACGCCCGAGGGAGTCACCGTGCTGACGGCCTCGGCGGCAAGCCCGATCGTGGCCCAGGAACTCACCTCCGTAGCCGCGCAGGCCACGGGCGACAACGCAGGCGCAGCGAAGCAACCACCACACATCGTCGACGTGGTGCCCGCCAGCCCCAAGGATCCCCGCGGCGTGGCACTGAGCTCCTCGGTACTGCCCCTGGTGCTGGCCGGCGTACTCACCGGGCTCATCGTCACCGGCGTCAGCCGCCCGGGCGCAGCGCGACTGGGTGCCCTGATCACCGCGGCCGCGATGGCCGGCCTCGCCGGGGCGGCGATCACCCAGTCCTGGCTCGGTGTCATCGGCGGAAACTGGGTGGCCAACGCCGCGGTGCTCGGCCTCACGGTACTGGCCATCGCCTCGCTGGTCGCCGGACTGGACGCCGTGTGGGGACGCATCGGCCAGGTCGTCGCCGCCATGCTCATGGTCTTCATCGGCAATCCGTTCTCGGGTGTCTCGTCCGCACCGGAACTCCTGCCGCAGCCCGTCGGCCGGCTCGGGCAACTGCTCCCGCCCGGAGCCGGAGGCAACCTGCTGCGCAGCACCGCCTTCTTCGACGGGAACGGAGCCGCTGTGCACCTGACCGTGCTGCTGGTCTGGGTCGGGCTCGGCCTGACTCCCCTCATCTGGGCCGGTCTGCGCTCCCGGCAGGAGAGCCGGCCGACCAAGCCGGAAACCGCGATGTCTCCGAACTCCGCGAATGCCTGACCAACACCGCCCCGCCTCGCCCGAAGGCGATGAAGAGCGACACGCTGTGTAACCACGAAGGACGGACGTGCCCGCGCTGCCAGAAGACATCCCGCGACCCCGAATACGCGGCCAAGAAGGCGCGGGTGGAGCACCTGTATGCGATCCGGCCGATATTCGCTTGCGCGCCATCGTCACGCAGGTAAACGTCGCCTGACACCTCACGAAGGCGGAGAAGATGACCACGCAGGTTCCCCACGTCGACCACGAACTCATCCAGGCTGCGGCCCACGTCGCCCGTACTCGTTGCCGGGGCGACAACCACACCATGGCGGCCGCAGCCCGTGCCCAGGACGGCCGGATCGTCACCGCGGTGAACGCTTATCACTTCACCGGCGGGCCCTGCGCCGAGCTGGTTCTCCTCGGCACGGCAGCTGCCCAGGGCGCCTACAAGCTGGACACGATCGTCGCCGTGGGAGACCGCGACCGGGGGGTTGTTCCCCCGTGCGGACGGTGCCGCCAGGTCCTTCTCGACTACTTCCCGGACCTGAAGGTCATCGTCGGGGCCGGCGACCGGCTCCGGACCGTCTCCATCACCGGCCTGCTTCCCGAAAGCTACATCTGGGCCGACCACCAACTCGACACCGAGGAAACCGAACCACTCAGCACAAGCTGACAACGCCAGACACAAACAGGGCGAACGTTGCCTGATGCGGCACTGGTCGCCCACCTGGGCTGCTCAGACCGCACCATCCGACGCCGCATCAAACGCCGGCGGAGATGGGCCTCGCGCAGGCGCTGCACCGGACCGTCTTGGACGCCTGCGACCGCATGATCGGACTCGGGCTGGAGGCGCTGTCCGTAGACCTGCATCACCAAGGCCCCCAGCGGCGGGGAGCGGGCCGGCCGCTCCCCGGCCGACCGGGGTAAACAGGGGCTGAAGCGGTCGGTGGCGGTCGAGCGGGCCGGGGTGCCGCGCGGCCTGGTTTCCGCCGGCGCCAACCTCCACGACTCCCCATCGAGGCTTACGACCTCGCCCACGATTGTCAGAGGCGTCGCGGTGTCTGGGACCTCCGCCTTGGATTCGAAGGCCCCAGACACCGCTCCTTCTCCCACTGCCAATCGTGGGCGAGGTCGTTAGGGTCTGACCGGCGGATCAGGGCCGGACAGGCCCGGGTGCCACGCCCGACGGACGAAGCTCGACGGAGGAAAGTGCATGCGACGTGTAGTGCGGGGCTTCTGGGGCCCCCGTCCGGAGCCGGCCGAAGCGCTCGCCCGACGCTGGAAGCGGACGCTGGACGGGCTCACGGAACTGCTCCCCGAAGCGGCGTCGGCGAACGGCGCGGCCGGAGCCGGACCCTGGCGGCACGTCCACGGTTCCGGGCCCGGGGCCGCATTGCCGGCGGACGAGGGGGCGTTGCTCGGCGCCCTGCGCGTGATGCAGGCGGCCGAGGGCTGGTCCGACCTCACGGGCACCGCGCTGCGGCTGGCCCGCACGGGGGCGCCCGGCTGGCAGACGGAGATCAGCGGACTGGGCGGGGGCGCCCCGGAGTTCCTGCTCCAGTCGTTCGTGGTGACGCTCCACGCGCCGGACGGGGCCGAGGTGCCGGAGGCCGAACTCCTCGCCGTCCTTGCCCGGGAGTGGGAGCCGGACTTCGGTGACGTGAGCGACGACGACGTGCTCGACGCGCTGGAGGACGACGCCGGGTTCTCCATCGGCGATCCCGTGGTGGGCCGGGTCGGATACCTCTCCCCGGGCCGGGCAGCCCTCGTCCCGGACAGCCTGAAGGCGGCCCGCGAGGAACTGCCCGGCGGCGGCGTGCTCCTGCGCATCGCGGGCCCCGGCGCGAGCGCGGAGGTGGTGACGGCCTACGAGCGGCTCCGCGAGGCCGGGGCGCTCGATCCGCTGCCCCGCCCGATGGACCGGGCCGTCCTGTGACCTCCCGCGCCGGGGAGACCTTCGCCGTGGCCCGCGCGCTGGCCGACATCGAGGAGCTGCTGGCCGGCCCCGTACCGGCGACCGGGCCCACCGTGGCCGAGGGGGATCCGGAGACGGGGGAGTGGACCGCGACCGGCGGCGAGGGCTTCCGCGTCGTCCCGCTCTGGGAGGGCGACCCGCTGACCGGGGTGTACGCCCCCGAGTGGAACGACGCCGAGGACGCGGCCGAGGCCCATCTCGCCGCCCTCGTCGGGGAACTGGACCGCCGATGGGGCCCGCACCGTGCGGTGCCGCTGCTCCTGCCGCTGCTGCGCCGGCAGGAGGGCGCCCCCGTCGAACTGCTGTTCGATGCGCTGTTTGATGAGGATCTCTACGGTGATCTGTCCGTCTGGGGCCCGGTCGGCGGCACGGACCGCTGGGTGGGCGTGAGCGTGGGGCACAGCGACGGCGACGCGCCGCTGGTGCTGGCGGCCCTGGTCAGCACCCGGCCGGTCACCGCCCCGGACGAGCGCTGAAGGCCGCCCCGACGGCGTCGACGCGCAGTCAGAGGCGGGCGCCCTTGAGCGCCATGTGCAGCAGCAGCCGGTCCTCGCCGTCGTTGAGATCGAGGCCGGTGAGCTGCTGGACCCGGGAGAGCCGGTAGTAGAGCGTCTGGCGGTGGATGCCGAGCGCCGCGGCCGTCCGGGACGCCTGGCCCGCGCAGTCGAGGAACACCTCGGCGGTGCGGGCCAGATCCTTGTGCGGCGGGGTGAGCAGGGCACGCACCGCCGCATCCGCGGCCGCCTCGGCGGGGAGTGCGGTCAGCAGCCGGTACGGGCCGATCGCCGACCACTCGGCGACCGGGCCGAAACGGGCCTCGGCCGCCGCAGCGCGGGCCGCAGCCGACGCCTCGTGCCAGGCCGCAGCCAGCTCCGCCAGACCTCGGCGGGGCACCGCGACCCCGGCCGTGGCGTCCCGGCCCGCCGCGGCACGCAGCCGGTCCGCGGCGGTCAGCGCCGGGTCGAGGACATCGGCGGAGCGCAGCCGGACCAGCGCCGCGAGCGAGGCGGCCCTACCGGCCCCCGGGGCCGGTAGGGAGGTCAGCGCCGCGGTCGAGGGCACCGTACGGACCGACGGCGGATCGTCGGTCCACGGGGTCACGCACACCAGCGTGTGCAGCCCTTCCGCGTCCCGGCCCAGGGCCTCGCGCAGCGCGGCCACCGCCATGTCGCGCTGCCAGCCCCCCGCGGCGGTGAGGACCGCGCCGAACTCCCGGGACAGGTCCGTGCCGGCCCGCGCCTCGTCGGAGAGCAGCCCCCCGATCCGGGCCGCCACCTCCATCGCCGCGTTCAGCTGCTCGCCGGTCGGCCCGGGGTCCGCGTCGAGCAGCCACACGTAACCGAGCACCACACCCCGGTGGCGTACGGGCAGACAGATCCGGCCCCGGAACACCCCGGCCTCCGGGGCGGCCGGAATGCGGACCGGGCCGGTGGCGCGGGCGATGCCGAAGCCCTCGAACCAGGCGCGGACCGCGGGGGTGGAGCGCCTGGTCAGGATCGAGCGGGTGCGGACCGGGTCCATCGCCGTGTCGTCGTCGCTGTCGTGGGCGCCGAAGGCGACCAGGCCGAAATCCCGGTTCTCCAGCGTCGCGGGGGCGCCGAGCAGTCCGGAGATCTCGTCGACCAGCTCCTGGTAATCGCCCTTCACCCGGCCATTCTCGCACCGCTTCAGACATATGTCTGAGAACCCGGGAACGGATGCGTGACAGCTGTCGATGGCCCACGATCGGAGGGATCCTTAGATTTCACGGTGGTTCTCCGTGCTGTACCGCTTTGTTCCCCCTCTGCCGGTACGGCCTTCGTTCGTACTTTCCGTGGAGGTGCCCCGTGCTGGGTCCCGTGATTCTCGCCGCGTCCCGCAGCGACAGGATGCGCCGTTTCATCTCGGCCGCACCTGGCACCAAGCAGGTCGTCGACCGCTTCATCGCCGGTGAGACCGTCGACCAGGTCGTCCCGGTCATCGAGGACGCCGCCGACAAGGGCCTCGAAGTCACCCTTGACGTGGTGGGCGAGGACATCACCACCCCCGAGCAGGCCGCCGCCGCCCGCGACGCCTACCTCGAACTGGTCGACCGCCTCAAGGACCTCGGCCTGGGCACCAGGGCCGAGATGTCCATCAAGCTCTCCATGTTCGGCCAGTCGCTGGACATCGAAGGGCTCTCGGCCAAGGGCGGTGGCGGTTGGCGGGCGGGACACGAGCTGGCCCTCGCCAACGTCCGCCCGGTCGTCGAGGCCGCCGCCGCGATCGGCACCACGGTCACGCTGGACGCCGAGGACCACACCACCCTCGACTCGATGTTCGCCATCCACGAGGAGCTGCGGAAGGACTTCCCGCAGACCGGCTGTGTGATCCAGGCGTACCTGTTCCGCACCGAGGACGACGCCCGCCGCCTGGCCGCCGCCGGCAGCCGCGTCCGCATCGTGAAGGGTGCGTACAAGGAGCCCGCCTCCGTCGCGTACCAGGACAAGGCCGAGATCGACAAGGCGTACATCCGTATCCTGAAGACGCTGATGGAGGGCGAGGGCTACCCGATGATCGGGTCGCACGACCCGCGTCTGATCGCCATCGCCCAGGAACTGGCCCGCAAGGCGGGGCGCAAGCTGGACGAGTACGAGTTCCAGATGCTGTACGGCATCCGCAGCGACGAGCACCTCCGGCTCGCGGCCGAGGGCCACCGGATGCGCGTCTACACCGCGTACGGCACGGACTGGTACGGCTACTTCATGCGCCGTCTCGCGGAGAAGCCGGCGAACCTGCTGTTCTTCGGCCGCTCCATCCTCACCAAGGGCTGAGCCCCCCTCCACCTCTCTACCCAAGGAGCAACGGAAACCATGGACGCTGTCACCCAGGTCCCCGCGCCGGTCAACGAGCCGGTCCACTCCTACGCCCCGGGCTCCCCGGAGCGCGCCCGCCTGGAGGCGAAGCTCAAGGAGCTCAGCCAGAACCCGATCGACCTTCCGATGACCATCGGCGGCGAGAAGCGGATGGGCGGCGGCGAGCGCTTCGACGTCGTACAGCCGCACAACCACAAGGCCGTCATCGGTACGTTCGCGCACGCCACTCAGCAGGACGCGCAGGACGCGATCGACGCCGCGCTCGCCGCTGCCCCGGCCTGGCGCGCGATGTCCTTCGACGACCGTGCCGCGATCATCCTGCGCGCCGCCGAGCTGCTGTCCGGCCCGTGGCGCGAGACGCTGGCGGCCTCGACGATGCTCGGCCAGTCGAAGACCGCCCAGCAGGCCGAGATCGACACCCCCTGTGAGCTCGTCGACTTCTGGCGCTTCAACGTGCACTACGCGCGCCAGATCCTGGCCGAGCAGCCCCCGGCCAACTCGCCGGGCGTGTGGAACCGCATGGACCACCGCCCGCTGGAGGGCTTCGTCTACGCGATCACGCCGTTCAACTTCACGGCCATCGCGGGCAACCTGCCCACCGCCCCCGCCCTCATGGGCAACGTCGTGGTGTGGAAGCCGTCCCCGACGCAGACCCACTCCGCCGTGCTGCTCATGCAGCTCCTGGAAGAGGCCGGTCTGCCCAAGGGCGTCATCAACCTGGTGACGGGCCACGGCATCCCCGTCTCCGAGGTGGCCCTGAACCACCGCGACCTGGCCGGTATCCACTTCACCGGCTCGACCCCCACCTTCCAGCACCTGTGGAAGACGGTCGGCAACAACATCGCCAACTACCGCGCCTACCCGCGGCTCGTCGGCGAGACCGGCGGCAAGGACTTCGTCGTCGCCCACCCGTCGGCCGACCACGCCATCCTGAAGACCGCGCTGACCCGTGGCTCCTTCGAGTTCCAGGGCCAGAAGTGCTCGGCGTCCTCCCGCGCGTACATCCCGGCCTCCATCTGGAACTCCGGTTTCAAGGAGAAGTTCGCGGCCGAGGTCGACTCCATCACCATGGGTGACGTCACCGACCTGTCGAACTTCATCGGTGCCGTCATCGACGAGCGCTCGTTCGCCAAGAACAAGGCCGCGATCGACCGCGCCAAGTCGGACCCGTCCTGCACGATCATCGCGGGCGGCACGTACGACGACTCGGTGGGCTACTTCGTCCGCCCGACCGTCATCGAGTGCACCGACCCGGCCAACGAGGTCTTCACGACCGAGTACTTCGGCCCGATCCTCGCCGTGCACGTCTACGAGGACGACGCGTACGACGCGATGCTGGAGCAGATGGAGTCGGCCTCCGACTACGCGCTGACCGGTTCCGTCATCGCGGGCGACCGCGCCGCGGCCGCGTACACGATGGAGAAGCTGCGGTACGCCGCGGGCAACTTCTACATCAACGACAAGTCGACCGGTGCCGTCGTCGGCCAGCAGCCCTTCGGCGGTGGCCGTGCCTCGGGTACGAACGACAAGGCGGGCGCTCCGCAGAACCTCCAGCGCTGGACCCTGACCCGGGCCATCAAGGAGACGCTGGTCCCGCCGACCGAGTACACCTACCCCCACCAGGGCTGACCCCCACCAGGGCTGACCCCCACCAGGGCTGCCCCCCTCCGGGGCTGCCCCCCTCCGGGGCGCCGCACACTCCCGGCGCCCCACCACGAGTTCCGCCTCCCGCCCGGTTCCCCTGCCGGCCGGGAGGCGGTTTCCATTTACGACCTCGCCCACGATGGTCAGCGGCGTCGCTGCCCATCGTGGGCGAGGTCGTTACCCGCCGGTCCGCCGTGCCGGGCCGGCGGGTTCAGATCTCCACGAGCACCTGGTCGAGCGATTTCCGTACCAGGTCCGGCACCTGGCAGTCGTCGGCCGGATACCCGACCGGGATCACCGCGAACGCCTTCTCGTTCTCCGGGCGGTCCAGCACCTCACGCAGGAACCGCATCGGGCTCGGCGTGTGGATCAGCGCCGCCAGGCCCGACAGGTGCAGGGCCGAGAGCAGCATCCCGACCGCGATCCCGACCGACTCGTCGACGTAGTAGTGCTTGTGCCTGGCGCCGTCCTCGCCCACCCAGTACCGCTGCTGGAAGACCACGACAAGGGCCGGGGCATCCGTCATAGGGGCCTTGACGGCATCCGTGCCCAGCGGTCGCAGCGCCGCCAGCCACTCCTCGCCGAGCCTGCCGTCGTAGCTGATCCGCTCCTCGTGCTCGGCCGCCTCCCGGATGCGTCGCCGCACCTCCGGATCCTTGACCAGGACGAAGGTCCAAGGCTGCTGATGTGCGCCGGACGGGGCGGTGGCCGCGCAGGCGATCGCGTCCTTCACGACCTGCTCCGGTACGGGATCCGCCGAGAACCGGCGTACGGTTCTGCGCTCGTCCATCCGCCGTCTCAGCTGCGCGGCACGCGCGAGGGACTCATCGGCCGGGGTCCGCTCCGGGCGGTAGGGGACCGGACGGTACGGCTCGCCATGCGTGGGCGTCCAATGCGGGGGTACGGCTGTGGTGTCGGGCATACGGGCAGTCTTGCGGTGCCGGCAGGTCCGGACCAGAGGGCTGTCGGACAGAACCGGCGCACACGACCGGCCGGTGTCCTCTCGGGCCGGGGCGTGGGTCTGCCCACCGGCCCGCCCCTCCGGTGCGGTGACCGGGGCGCACGGCGTCAGCCGGGGAGTGTCAGGCGGAAGGCGGTGTGTCCCGGGCGGCTGGTGACGGTGACGGTTCCGCCGTGCGCGGTGATGACGGCGTGGACGATGGCGAGGCCGAGACCGGTGCTTCCGGTACTGCGGGAGCGGGCGTGGTCGGCGCGGACGAAGCGACCGAAGACCTCCGGCTGAAGCTCTTCGGGGATGCCCGGCCCGTCGTCGCTCACGCTCACGGCGACGCCGGTCCGATCGGCGGTGAGGGTGACGGTCACCTCGGTGCCGGGCGGGGTGTGGGTACGGGCATTGGCGAGGAGGTTGCCGATGGCCTGCTGGAGCCGGTGCGCGTCGCCGGTGACGGTGACCGGTTCTTCGGGGAGGTCGAGGAGCCAGCGGTGGCCGGGGCCGACGGCGCGTGCGTCGTCCGTCGCGTTCAGGATCAGCAGGGTCAGATCGACCGGCTCCTGTCCGAGGGGGCGCCCGGCGTCCAGCCGGGCGAGCAGGAGCAGGTCGTCGACCAGGCAGGTCATGCGCTGCGACTCGCCTTCGATGCGTTCCAGTGCGTGGCGGACCGCGCCGGGAACGGGGCCTTCGTGGCGCAGGGCGAGTTCGGCGTGGCCCCGGATGTTGGCGACGGGGGTGCGCAGTTCGTGGCTGGCGTCGGCGGCGAAGTGCCGGAGCCGTTCCTCGCCGGCCTGGCGACGGGTGAGCGCGTCCTCGATGTGGCCGAGCATGTGGTTGAGGGCGGTGCCGACCTGGCCGACCTCGGTGCGGGGGTCGGTGTCGGGGAGCGGCCCCGGCATGGCGACCTCACCGCTCGCGAGCGGCAGCCCGGCCACCTCCGCGGCCCGGGCGGTGACCCGCTGGAGGGGGCGCAGGGAGATCCGTACCCACAGGGCCCCGGCGACGCCGGTGACCGTGAGGGCGACGCCGAACAGTGCGGCTTCGACCGCTTCGAGGCGGTGCACGGTCTCTTCCACCGGGTGCAGGGGCAGCCCGGTGATCAGGGTGTCCTGGTCGTCGCCCCGGACGGCCGTGACGCGGTAGATCCCCAGAGCGGAGAGGCGGATGCTGTGTCCGTGTCCGTCAGTGGGGATCCCCGCCAGGGCGCGGCGGTCCCCGGGGGCGAGGGGGAGGGGGCGGTCGCTCGCGTCGTGGACGACGGCGGCCTGGGTGACGGAGCCGTTCACGAGGCGGGCGCCGAAGGTCGATTCGGCCTGGCCCCGGGTGTCGGGGCGGTTGTCGGCGTCGGGTTCGGCCTCGTGTTCCAGGCTGGCGGCGAAACGGCCGCCGGACGCGGAGAGCTGCTCGTCCAGGCGCCCCACGAGGAAGCCTCGCAGGGCGAGGGCGGTGGTGATGCCGACGGCGAGGCAGGCGAGGGCGAGCAGGGCGACGAGTCCGGCGGTGAGCTGGCCGCGCAGGGTGCGGGGTGCCGGGCGTCTCACGGGGAATCCGGCTTGAGGACGTAGCCGACGCCGCGCACGGTGTGGATCATCGGGGTGCGTCCGGCGTCGATCTTCTTGCGCAGGTAGCTGATGTAGAGCTCGACGACGTGGGCGCGGCCGCCGAAGTCGTAGGCCCAGACCCGGTCGAGGATCTGGGCCTTGGACAGGACTCTGCGCGGGTTGCGCATGAGGAAGCGCAGAAGCTCGAACTCGGTCGGGGACAGGTCGACGGTGGCCCCGCCGCGTCTGACCTCCCTGGCTTCCTCGTCCATGGTGAGGTTTCCGACGGTGAGCCGGTGCGCCCCCGGCTCGGCGGTCAGGCCGGCCCGCCGGAGCAGCCCGCGCAGCCGGGCCAGGACTTCTTCCAGGCTGAACGGCTTGGTGACGTAGTCGTCGCCGCCGGCGGTGATGCCGGCGATGCGGTCCTCGACCGCGTCGCGGGCGGTCAGGAACAGCACGCACACGCTGGGTGACTCGCGTCTGAGCGCGCGCAGCACCTGCAGGCCGTCGAGGTCGGGCAGCATCCAGTCCAGGACCACCGCGTCGGGCCGGAAATCACGGGCGGCCGCGAGCGCGGCCGCGCCGTCGGCGGCGGTGCGGACCTGCCAGCCCTCGCCGGTCATGACGCCGGCCAGGACGTCGGTGACGTCGGGTTCGTCGTCGACGACGAGGACCCGCACGGATCCTCCGTCGGGGCGGTGCAGAAGCGATGTCGTACGCGGCTCGTCCATGGTTCCTTCAGCATCCCCCCGGCGAGGGGCGTAGTGGGGCGGGTGGTGTCTGTGAGATTCCTCTGAATCGGAGCAGAGAGGGGTCGGCGGGGCGGATTCAGAAGGAACGCAGAGGTTGGGCTGTGAGGCTGGCCGCCCATCGCCGGAGCGAGTCCCATCCGGAGGAGCCCATGACCACCACGTTCACCAGCACCGCCTACGAGAGCCGCGGGATGCGCCACCGGCGCCCGCGCCGCAGCTTTGTGCCGTTCCTGGCACCGCTGGTGATCGGGGCCGGCGGGGCGGGGGTGCTGGTCCTGTGGTGGAGCGACACGACTGCGGTGGTCGGCCCGGCGGGCTGGCTGACCGGGGCGGGGCGCATCACGGGGCTGCTGGCCGGGTACGCCTGCGCGGTGCTGCTGGCCCTGATGGCCCGTGTTCCGCTGCTGGACCACACCATCGGAACCGACCGGCTCGCCCGCTGGCACGCCCTGGGCGGCCGCTGCACCATCTCCCTGGCCCTCGCCCACACCCTGCTGATCATCTGGGGCTATTCACTGACCTCCCACACCAGCGTCGTGGGCCAGACCTCCACGCTCGTCCTGCACTATCCCGACCTCCTCAAAGGCACGGCCGGCTTCCTGCTGTTCCTGGCCACCGGAGTTCTCTCGGCCCGTGCGGCCCGCCGCAGGCTGAGTTACGAGACCTGGCACTACCTGCACTTTGCCACTTACCTGGCCGTCTTCCTCACCTTCGGACACCAGCTCTCCAACGGAGCCGACTTCGTCGGCAACCGCGCCGCCCAGATCGCCTGGTACACGCTGTTCCTCGGCGTCGCCGCGCTGGTCGCGTGGTACCGGTTCGCCGTACCGCTGCGGCGCGGACTGCGCCACCGCCTGCGTGTGGCGGCGGTCCACCCCGAGGCGCCGGGCGTCGTCTCCGTCCACCTCACCGGTGAACACCTCGACGAGCTGGGGGGCGAGCCGGGGCAGTTCCTGCGCTGGCGCTTCATGACCCGCGGTCTGTGGTGGACCGCCAATCCGTACTCCCTCTCCGCCCCCGCCCACCCCAGTCGTCTGCGCATCACGGTGAAGACCGCCGGTGGCCACAGCGCCGCCCTCGCCCGCCTGACGCCCGGCACCCGCGTGTGGGCGGAGGGACCCTACGGCGGCTTCACCGCGAACCGACGTACCTCTCCCAAGGTCCTGCTCCTGGCCGGCGGCGTCGGCATCACCCCCTTGCGCACGCTCTTCGAGACGCTGCCGGGACAGGTGACCCTCGTCTACCGGGCCCGCCGTACCGACGACCTCGCCCTGCGTGGCGAAATCGACGCGATAGCCGCCCACCGACGGGCCACCGTGCACTACGTCGTCGACGAACCGGCCGGATACTCCTCACCCCTCACCGCCCGGGGCCTGACCGCGCTGGTGCCGGATCTCGCCGCGCACGACGTCTACCTCTGCGGTCCGCCCGGCATGACACAGGCCGCGATCCAGGCCCTGCGCGAGGCCGGAGTCCCGGCACGAAGCATCCACCACGAGTCGTTCGCGTTCTGAGGAGAACCACCATGCGCCGAGCCGTCCTCGCCACCACCGGGATCAGCGCCCTCGTCGTTGCGCTGCTCGCCCTCAAACCGCACCAGTTCCCGGCCCTCGCCGGGGTGGCCCCCCGTTCCCCGACGGACTCCTCCGCCCCGCACACCCCCGCGGGCACCACGGCGGGCGCATCCACCGGCACCGGCACATTCACCGGCGATCCCATCGACACCCCCTACGGGACCGTGCAGGTCGCCGCCACCCTCTCCCGGGGAAGGATCACTGCCGTCAAGGTTCTCCAGGCCCCGGACCACAACGGCCGCGACCAGCAGATCGCCTCCTACGCGCTGCCCCGTCTCACCCAGGAGGCGATCGGCGCCCAGAGCGCGCACATCGACGCCGTGACCGGCGCCAGCTACACCAGCCAGGGCTACATCCAGTCCCTGCAGAGCGCCCTGGACCGGGCTCATGCCTGACACCGCACACGGACTGCGCCACGTCGAACACGTCATGGGCACCGTCTTCTCCTTCGACATCCGCGACAAGCCCACCCCGGCCATCCACCGCGCCCTCGCCGAGGCCGTGCGTCAGCTTCACCGGGTCGACGCCGTGTTCTCCACCTACCGGCCCGACAGCCACATCAGCCGCCTGGACCGCGGCGAGATCCACCTGGACGACTGCCCTCCCGAAGTCCACGAAGTGCTGTCCCTCTGCGCGCAAGCCACCCACGTCACCAACGGCTGGTTCAGCATCGTCCCGGCCGGTGTCCTGGACCCCTCGGGACTCGTCAAGGGCTGGGCCACCGAAGCCGCGTCCCGGCTGCTCCACGAAGCGGGGGCGCACCACACCTGCGTCAACGGCGGAGGCGACCTCCAGCTCCGCGGCCGGGCAGCCCCCGGCACCCCCTGGCGCATCGGCATCGCCCACCCTTTGCGCCCCGGCGAACTGGCCACCGTCATCACCGCACGCCACGACCTGGCCGTCGCCACCTCGGGCACCGCCGAACGCGGCGCCCACATCCTCGACCCGCACAGCGGCACACCCGCCACCGCGTTCGCCTCCCTCACCGTCGTCGGGCCCCGGCTGACCACGACCGATGCCTACACCACCGCGGCGTTCGCCAGAGGCGAGGACGCACGGGACTGGATGGAAGCACTGGACGGCCACGAGGCGCTCGCCGTCCTGCTCGACGGCCGGACGTGGCAGACGTCAGGATTCAGCCGGTACGGGTCATGAGGCAGGACGCGGACTCGTGGCCTCCCGCAGGGAACGGGGCCCGCACCTTTGCCCGGCCCCTCTCACCAGGAATCATCGACCACCAGGAATCACCGACGCGGGACCGCTGCCGGCAGGACGGCGAACGGTCGCTCTGTCCGCGCCGGTTCACAACCTTGGAGTCCTCGACCGGCTGCACGACGCGCCCGCCCAGGTCTTCAGCGACCGGGGGGAGGTGCTCGCGCAGAACGCCATGGCTGTTGCGCTGGTCGGTGAGGCGGGGCCGGGCCACAACATCGTCCGGGCCTGGTTCACCGACCCGGCCGGGCGCGCGCTGTTCCCGCCCGAGGACCACGAGACGCACTCCCGCAGCCACGTGGCCCAGCTCCGGGCGGTGTTCGCGGAGCGCCCCGAGGACGCCCAACTGCGCACCCTGGTCGGGGAACTGCGCGAGCGGAGCGAGGAGTTCGACGCGTTGTGGACCGAGCACCGGGTGGCGCTGCGCCGCGCGGAGCACAAGAGGTTCCTGCACCCGGTCGTCGGGCTGCTGGACCTGGAGTGCGAGGTGCTGCTCAGCGGGGCCTGCGGGCAGAACCTGGTCATCCACACGGCCCGGCCGGGCAGCGAGGCATACGAGCGGCTGCAATTGCTGCGGATGGTGGGGGTGCAGAATTTCGGGCAGCGCGTGTGACGGCCGGCCGCGCCGACGGACCCGGCCGGCCCTGTCACCACCTCTGAGCAGGCACGATCGCTCGCCGGCCGGGCTCGGGACCGGGAACCGGGGGCGGGCGGTCGTAAACCTCCGTCTCAGATAGTAGGAAGTCCGAGTAATTGTGGAGACAGACCGGCCGAGCTGTCCTAACTTTGTAGAAGCCGAACGTCTCGCTAGATCCAGCGACTGGCGGTCGTGAGTGCGCGCCCCCGTGCAGGCAACCCCTGCGGCGCCCGCTCCCCGCCCCTTCAGGCGCCTCGAAATCCCGATCTCGACATCACTTTCACGGTTTTTCGATCTCGAAGTCCTCGCGATCTCAAGGAGTCGATCCACCATGGCCGAGACGACTGTCCGCCGCGTCCGTCACACCCACCGCCCGACCGAGTCGGAGCGCCGCAATGCCGCCGCCGCCCTGCAGCGGGCCCTCGACCGCAGGGACAACGGCGGCTCCACGGGCCACTGAGGCCGGCCGCTGAGACCGGTCACCAAGGCCGGCTGCCCGGTCGTTGATCAGCCGCGGCTGATCTCGAAGCGGTCGATGCGCTCGCCCGACTCGGCGAGCGCGATGACCTTCATCCGGGCACGCCGTCCGGGTTCCACCCCCACCGCCAGGAACGAGAAGCCGGCGCAACGGACCCGGGACCACTCCACGGTCCCGGTCGCCCTTCCGCCGCCCTCGACCACGTGGTACGTGTCCACGCTGTCGTGGTCCCCGACGTGTCCCTCGCATGTGTCCGGCGCCGGGAGCGGCCATGTGTCCGTATCGTGGACGTCACGTGTCATGAGGTGGGACGCGCAGTAAGGTTCGGGCATGTCTCGCAGCATCAATCTCGCAGTGATCCCCGGTGACGGTATCGGCCAGGAGGTCGTGGCCCAGGGCCTCAAGGTCCTCAACGCTGTTCTCCCGCAGGATGTGAAGCTGGAGACCAAGGAGTACGACCTCGGCGCCCGGCGCTGGCACCGTACCGGTGAAACCCTCCCGGACGAGGAGCTGGCGGCCCTCAAGGGTCACGACGCCATCCTGCTCGGCGCGATCGGCGACCCCTCCGTGCCGTCCGGCGTTCTGGAGCGCGGGCTCCTGCTGAAGCTGCGGTTCGCCTTCGACCACTTCATCAACCTGCGGCCGTCGAAGCTGTTCCCGAACACCGCGACGCCGCTGGCCGGCCGCCCGGACATCGACTTCGTCGTCGTCCGCGAGGGCACCGAGGGCCCGTACACCGGCAACGGCGGTTCGCTGCGCACCGGCACGCCGGCCGAGGTCGCCACCGAGGTCAGCGTCAACACCGCCTACGGTGTCGAGCGCGTCGTCCGTGACGCCTTCGAGCGGGCCAACGCCCGCCCCCGCAAGAAGCTGACGCTCGTTCACAAGAACAACGTCCTCGTGTACGCGGGCCACCTGTGGAAGAACACCTTCGACAAGGTCGCGACCGAGTACCCCGAGGTCACCACCGACTATCTGCACGTCGACGCCGCGACGATCTTCTTCGTCACCCAGCCGGAGCGCTTCGACGTCATCGTCACCGACAACCTCTTCGGTGACATCCTCACCGACCTCGCCGCTGCCGTGACCGGCGGCATCGGCCTGGCCGCGTCCGGCAACATCAACCCGACGGGCAACTTCCCGTCGATGTTCGAGCCGGTCCACGGCTCTGCCCCCGACATCGCGGGACAGGGCAAGGCCGACCCGACCGCCACGATCCTCTCCGTCGCCCTCCTGCTGCGCCACCTCGGCTACGAGGCCCAGGCCGCGCGCATCGAGGACGCCGTCTCCGCCGACCTCGCGGAGCGCGACGGAGTGACGCCCCGTACGACCGACCAGATCGGCGACGCGCTCGCGGTACGCGTAGCGAGCTGACCCGACGACTCCAATTTTCGAAGCCGCCGGGTCGCAACCGCACCCGGCGGCTTCTCCTGTGCGGTCCCGGGTGCGACCATCGACCCCTGGACCGCATTCGCGTCATTTCGTGCACGGCCACCCCGGAGCGATAATCGAACGGGGCCGTCGCTCGCGGTGAAGCTCGGACGTCCTAGCACCTGTCTGACAGGAGCGACGTGAGCGCGGTCCAACACACACAACCGGTGAAGGACACGCACACATGACGACGCCCACGATCGAGCTCAAGCCCTCCTCGAACCCGCTGTCCGACGCGGAGCGCGAGGCGATCCTGGTCAAGCCCGGGTTCGGCCGCTACTTCACCGATCACATGGTGACGATCCGGTGGACCGAGGGCCGCGGCTGGCACGACGGCCAGCTCGTCCCCTACGGCCCGCTCTCCCTCGACCCCGCGACCACCGTCCTGCACTACGCGCAGGAGATCTTCGAGGGCCTCAAGGCCTACCGCCAGCCCGACGGCAGCGTCGCCACGTTCCGCCCCGAGGCGAACGCCAAGCGCTTCCAGGCCTCGGCGCACCGGCTGGCCATGCCGGAACTGCCCGTCGAGACGTTCATCGAGGCGTGCGACGCGCTGGTCCAGCAGGACAAGGCATGGGTTCCGGCGCACGGCGGCGAGGAGTCGCTCTACCTGCGTCCGTTCATGGTCGCCACCGAGGTCGGCCTCGGCGTGAAGCCCGCCAACGAGTACCTCTTCATCGTCATCGCCTCGCCCGCCGGCGCCTACTTCCCCGGTGGCGTCAAGCCGGTCTCCATCTGGCTCTCCGAGAACCGCGTCCGCGCCGTCCCCGGCGGCATGGGCGACGCCAAGACCGGCGGCAACTACGCCGCGTCCCTCCTCGCCCAGGCCGAGGCCGCCGAGCAGGGCTGCGACCAGGTCGCCTACCTCGACGCGGTCGAGCACAAGTGGGTCGAGGAGCTCGGCGGGATGAACCTGTACTTCGTGTACGGGAACAAGATCATCACCCCGGCCCTGACCGGCTCCCTGCTCGCCGGTGTCACCCGTGACTCGCTGCTCAAGGTCGCCCGCGACCTCGGCTACGAGTCCGAGGAGGGCCGCGTCTCCATCGACCAGTGGCGCGCCGACACCGAGAACGGCAGCCTCACCGAGGTCTTCGCCTGCGGCACGGCCGCCGTCATCACCCCCGTCGGCATCGTGAAGTCCGCGGGCGGCGAGTGGACCCAGAGCGACGGCGCGCCCGGCGAGGTCACGGGGAAGCTGCGTGAGCGCCTGCTGGACATCCAGCGCGGCGTCGCCGAGGACACCCACGGCTGGATGCACCCGCTGGGCTAGTCAGCCCCTGTACGGCCCAGGCCCCCGTCCCGACCGCGCGCAGCGACTGGGGCGGGGGCGCGGTGCGTTCCGCTACCGGCTCCGCGTCGGAGCGCCCCGGTTCTTTGCGCCGGGCGGCGAAGAAACTCGAACGCGAGGGAGCCTGTCCCGGAAGGAGAGGGAATCGAAGAACCGGGGCAAGCAGCGGGTCAGGATTGCGCAGGCTCGTACGAGGTGGCGGATGCGCGCTGGGAGGAACCTTTCGTCGCGCCATGTCAGGGCGGTGTACGTCACCCCGCCCACCAGGCCCGAGAGGATGAAGCTGCAGTCCACCCCGCCCGTGAGGGCGAGCAGCGGTCCTTCGTAGACCGTGGTGGAGACCGCCGCGAGGCCGACCGCTGCGCCCAGGGCTCAGGGCCCAGGACACCGTGGCGCTGATGTTCCAGCCCGCCCGGCACCAGTAGATGCCGCCCTTGGCGCGTCGGTTGAGAATCCGGGTCGTACTGGCCGCCGCAGCGCACGTACCCGATCAGCGAGATCACGGCCCACGGGGTGCCGATGGCCGTCAGCAGCAGCACGAAGGACGTCATGGTTGTTCCATCGGCATGAGGCCGCCCCTGACGCCCGACTGTTTGAGCGCCGCTCAATATGACTTAAGGACAGATGGCAGTCAGTACTTTCCAGTCAAGGGGAGCCCGGTTAGAGTGATGTTCTAATCTGGAGGTATGGTGACGTGCAACTGACCCCGGCCGAGCGTGACCGGCTGCTGCTCTTCGGAGCTGCCGAACTGGCGCGGGCGCGCCGAGCGCGTGGGCTGAAGCTCAATGTGCCCGAAGCGACCGCGCTGATCGCGGACACCGTGTGCGAAGCGGCGCGCGACGGACGGCGTCTCGCGGAGGCCATCGAGGCCGCGCGCAGTGTGCTGGGACCCGGCGACGTCCTGCCCGGTGTGGCGGATGTGGTCACCGAGGTCCATGTGGAGGCCGTCTTCGACGATGGGTCCCGGCTGGCGGTCGTGTCCGAGCCCATCGGCCACGGTGCCGGAGTCCGGCTGGGGGACAGCGCGCCCGGCGCCGTACTGCCCGCACCGGCGCACGCCGAGCCCGAACCCGCTCTGCGGCTGGCCGTGCGCAACACCGCGACCGTCCCGGTCAGCGTCACCTCGCATTTCCACTTCTTCGAGGCCAACCCGCGACTCGACTTCGACCGGGCCGCGGCATACGGCATGCGGCTGTGTGTTCCCGCCGGGTCGTCGGTCCGTTTCGACCCGGGCGGTGAGGCCGAGGTCGGTCTGTTGCCGATCGGCGGTGCTCGCATCGCGATCGGTTTCGCGGGCCTGGTCGACGGCCCGCTGGACGCGCCCGGCGCGAAGGACGAGGCCCTGCGACGTGCGGCGGCCTGTGGCTATCTGGGAGCGGAGGACGCCTGATGGACCCCTACGAATACGCATCGGTCCACGGACCGCGCGCCGGGGACCGGATCGTCCTCGGCGACTCCGGCCTGGTGGTGCGCGTCGAGTCGGACGCACAGCAGCACGGCGACGAGTTCCTGGCCGGATTCGGAAAGACCGCGCGCGACGGGTTGCACCTCAAGGCCGCGGCCGTACGCGACACCTGTGACGTCGTCATCAGCAATGTGCTGGTCATCGACGCGGTCCAGGGCATCCGGAAGGTCTCCATCGGCATCCGCGAAGGCCGGATCTGCTCGATCGGACGGGCCGGGAACCCGGACACGCTCGACGGCGTCGACGTCGTCGTCGGTACGGGCACCTCGATCGTCTCCGGCGAAGGCATGATCGCGACGGCCGGCGCCGTCGACACCCATGTCCATCTGCTCTCGCCGCGCATCATGGAGGCCTCGCTCGCCTCCGGCGTCACCACCGTCATCGGCCAGGAGTTCGGCCCGGTGTGGGGCGTCGGGGTCAACTCGCCGTGGGCGCTGCGCCACTCCTTCAACGCCTTCGACGCCTGGCCGGTCAACATCGGCTTCCTGGCGCGCGGTTCCTCCTCCGACGCCGCGCCCCTGGTGGAGGCGCTTGCCGAGGGGGGCGCGTCCGGCTTCAAGGTGCACGAGGACATGGGCGCGCACACCCGCGCACTCGACACCGCCCTGCGGGTCGCCGAGGAGCACGACGTACAGGTCGCCCTGCACAGTGACGGGCTGAACGAATGCCTGTCCGTCGAGGACACCCTGCGTGTCCTGGACGGCCGGACGATCCACGCCTTCCACATCGAGGGCTGCGGCGGCGGACACGTACCGAACGTGCTCAAGATGGCGGGCGTCCCGAACGTCATCGGCTCCTCCACCAACCCGACCCTGCCGTTCGGCCGGGACGCGGTGGCCGAGCACTACGGGATGATCGTCTCCGTGCACGACCTCAAGACCGACCTGCCCGGTGACGCCGCCATGGCACGGGACCGGATCAGGGCCGGGACGATGGGCGCGGAGGACGTGCTGCACGACCTCGGCGCGATCGGTATCACCTCCTCCGACGCACAGGGGATGGGGCGCGCGGGCGAGACCGTACGCCGTACCTTCGCCATGGCCGGGAAGATGAAGGCCGAGCTGGGCCCGATGGAGGGCGACGGCCCGCACGACGACAACGCCCGGGTGCTGCGCTACATGGCGAAGCTGACGATCAATCCGGCCATCGCGCATGGTCTGGCGCACGAGATCGGCTCGATCGAGGTGGGCAAGCTCGCCGACATCGTGCTGTGGAAGCCGCAGTTCTTCGGGGCCAAGCCGCAGCTCGTGCTCAAGTCGGGCTTCCCGGCGTGGGGAGTGACGGGCGACCCCAACGCCGCGACCGACACCTGTGAACCGCTCGTCCTGGGACCGCTGTTCGGGGGGCACGGCGCGACCCCCGCGGACATCTCGGTGGCCTTTGTGGCGAAGGCGGCGACCGAGCTGGGCTCCGATCTGATACCGACGCGACGCCGCCGGGTGGCCGTACGCGGCACTCGTGGGATCGGGCCGGCGGACCTGCGCCTCAACTCCCGTATCGGCGAGGTGGCAGTGGACGGGCGCAGCGGCCTGGTCACGCTGGACGGTGCCCCGATGCGCTCCGAGCCCGCCGAATCGATTTCTCTCAACCGCCTCTACTTCCTGTAAAAACACAGCCTTGAGGAGTCCGACGACATGACGTTCCGTATGCCGCCCGAGTGGGCCCCGCACGAGCGCACCTGGATGGCCTGGCCGGGCCCCAACGTCACCTTCTCCGGCGACGACCTCGCCGAGTCCCGCCAGGCATGGGCCGCGGTGGCCCGGGCCGTACGCCGCTTCGAGCCGGTCACCATGGTCGTCGGGCCCGGCCAGGCGGAGGACGCCCGTGGCCTCCTCGGCCCGGACATCGAGCTGGTCGAGCGCGAGCTGGACGACGCCTGGATGCGTGACATCGGCCCGACCTTCGTCACCGACGGCACCCGGCTGGCCGCCGTGGACTGGGTGTTCAACGGCTGGGGTGCACAGGACTGGGCCACCTGGGATCACGACGCGAAGATCGCTCGCCATGTCGCGGACCTCGCCGGGGTCCCCGTGCACAGCTCACCCCTCGTCAACGAGGGCGGCGGCATTCACGTCGACGGTGAAGGCACCGTCCTGCTCACCGAGACCGTGCAGCTCGGCCCCGAGCGCAACCCGGACTGGACCAAGGAGCTGGTCGAGGCCGAGATCCACGCCAAGCTCGGCACCACGAAGGCGATCTGGCTGCGGCGCGGCCTGACGGGCGACTTCCCGCCGCACGGCTTCGGCACCCTCGGTCATGTCGACATCGTCGCCGCCTTCGCCGGACCCGGTGTGGTCGTCGTCCATACCCAGCCGGATCCGTCCCACCCGGACCACGAGCTCTGCAAGGAGAACGTGCAGATGCTCAGGGCCCAGACGGACGCGCAGGGCCGCGCCCTGGAGGTCATCGAGGTCCCGGCCCCGACCGTCGTGCAGGACGAGGAGGGTCAGTGGGTCGACTACTCGTACATCAACCACTACGTCTGCAACGGCGGCGTGGTGCTGTGCGCCTTCGACGATCCCCGTGACGAGAACGCCGCGGGCATCTTCCGTCGCCTCTACCCCGGCCGCGCGGTCACGCTGGTCGACGCCCGCACGATCTTCGCGGGCGGGGGCGGTATCCACTGCATCACTCAGCAGCAGCCTGCTGTAGGCGGCTGAGCGGCGGATCCGGTAGAACGTACGGGTGAACGAGATGCTCTGCGCGGCGGCCGCAGCATGACCCCGCCCTCCGCCCGGCGGCGCAATACGGCGCCGCCCCGTGAGTCCCTGCTCGCAGCCGCCATGGCCACCATCGCCGAGCGCGGGCTCGACGGGCTGACCATGGCGGGGCTCGGACGCGAGGTCGGGATGAGCAGCGGGCACCTTCTGTACTACTTCCGGACCAAGGACGAGCTCCTGCTGCAGACCCTGGAGTGGAGCGAGGGGCGCCTCGGCGCCGAGCGCAGCGCCCTGCTCTCCCAGCAGGCCCCCGCCGCCGAGCGGCTCGACCACTATGTGGATCTGTACGTCCCCGAAGGACCGCGCGACCCCCATTGGGCGCTCTGGCTGGAGGTCTGGAACCGCTCGCAGAACGCCGACGCCGACGCCCGCGGTCGGCAGGCCGCCATCGAGGGGGCCTGGCACCGGGACTTGGTGGCGCTGCTCGCCGAGGGCGTTTCGCGGGGGGAATTCCGCGCCGTGGACCCGGACCGGTTCGCCACCCGATTGCGCGCCCTGCTCGACGGCTTCAGCGTCCATGTCGTCGTCGGCATACCGGGTACGGGACGTGAGCAAGTCCTCTCCCACGTAAGGGAGTTCCTTCAGAGCTCGCTGCTTCCCTGAACGCAACGCACATAAGTACGCGTGATCGTTGCCCGCCCGGTTCTTGTTGCGCTCCCGGCTGTTCGGGCACGGTGACGGACCATGGGACGAGAGCAGTGGAAGAAAATCTGGGTCGGCTCCGCCGGCAACATGGTCGAGTGGTTCGACTGGTTCGTGTACGCGACCTTCGCGGTCTACTTCGCGGACTCGTTCTTCCCCGCGGGCAATGAGACCGCCAACCTCATGAACACCATGGGGATCTTCGCCGTCGGTTTCTTCATGAGGCCCGTCGGCGGGTGGCTGCTAGGCCGGATCGGTGACCGCAGGGGCCGTAAGGCCGCGCTCACCCTCACCGTCACCCTCATGTCGGCCTCCGCGATCCTCATCGCCGTCGCGCCGACGTACGACGTCGCGGGCTACGGCGGCGTCGCCGTCCTGCTGGTGGCCCGGCTCCTGCAGGGCCTCTCCGTCGGCGGCGAGTACGCCGCCAGCGCCACGTACCTGACCGAGGCCTCCGCACCCCACCGGCGCGGCTTCGCCTCCAGCTTCCAGTACGTGTCCATGACCGCCGGACAACTCGTCGGCCTCGGCCTCCAGATCGTCCTCCAGCGCAATATGTCCGATGCCGCGCTGCACAGCTGGGGCTGGCGCATCCCGTTTATCGTCGGCGCGCTCGGCGCCGCAATCGTCTTCTACCTGCGCCGCTCGATGCTGGAGACCGAGGTCTACGCGGAGTCCGGCGCCGCCGAGCAGGAGGACCGCGGCACCCTGAAGGCGCTGTGGCGGCACAAACGCGAGGCGTTCCTCGTGATGGCGCTGACCATGGGCGGGACCGTCGCGTACTACACGTACACGACCTACCTCACCAAGTTCCTCTCCAAGAGCGCCGGCATGGAGAAGTCCACCGCCTCGCTCGTCAGCTTCTGCGCCCTGTTCGTCTTCATGTGCATCCAGCCGCTGGCCGGAATGCTCTCCGACCGGATCGGCCGCCGCCCGCTGCTGATCACCTTCGCCGTCGGCTCCACGTTCCTGACCGTGCCGATCATGACGATGCTCAAGCACGCCGGCACCTTCTGGCCCGCCCTCGGCCTGGCGCTCCTCGCCCTGGTCGTCGTCACCGGATACACCTCGATCAACGCCTGCGTGAAGGCCGAACTCTTCCCGACCGGCATCCGCGCCCTGGGCGTCGCCCTCCCGTACGCCATCGCCAACGCGCTCTTCGGCGGCACCGCCGAATACGTGGCGCTCTGGTTCAAGAAGGCCGGCATCGAGTCCGGCTTCTACTGGTATGTCGCCGGGTGTGCCGCGGTCTCCCTGATCGTCTACCTGGCCATGCGCGAGACCCGCGACATCGACCTGGGCCGGGTCGGCGCCGGCAAGCGCGGACAGGAGCGCTCGGAGCCGTCCGGAGCGACCACCGTCACGCCCGCATCCTGAGACGGGGCAGGGCACGGAGGTGGCCCTGTGCAAGACTGCCTCCGTGCCCTCGTTCGTCATGATTATTGGCAACAGGCGCGCCGGTCCGCAGTGACCGCCCCGTACCACCTACGTGCGGCGCGGCCACCGTGCCCCAGACCCGCGCGCAGACCTCTCGCACCCGCGAGGGGTTTTTTCGTTTTCCGGCCCTCACCTCGGCCGGGGCGAGGCGCGCGGGATGATGGGGGCAAGTGGAGCCAGATCGTCCGGATCCACTCATCCGACAGGAGTCAGACCAGCATGACCACCAAGGCCAAGGCCAGCGACGACAGTTTCCACGTCTTCGACACCACACTGCGCGACGGGGCCCAGCGTGAAGGCATCAACCTGACGGTCGCGGACAAGCTGACCATTGCCCGGCACCTGGACAACTTCGGCGTGGGCTTCATCGAGGGCGGCTGGCCCGGCGCCAACCCCCGGGACACCGAGTTCTTCGCCCGCGCCCAGCAGGAGATCGAGTTCGAGAACGCCCAGCTGGTCGCCTTCGGCGCGACCCGCCGGGCCGGTGGCAAGGCCGCCGAGGACCCCCAGGTCAAGGCACTGCTGGAGTCCGGCGCCCCGGTGATCACGCTGGTCGCCAAGTCCCACGACCGCCATGTGGAACTCGCCCTGCGCACCACCCTCGAAGAGAACCTGGAGATGGTCCGCGACACCGTCTCCTTCCTGCGCGAGCAGGGCCGCCGGGTCTTCGTCGACTGCGAGCACTTCTTCGACGGCTACCGCGCCAACCCCGAGTACGCCAAGGCCGTCGTCCGGGCCGCCGCCGAGGCCGGCGCCGATGTCGTCATCCTCTGCGACACCAACGGCGGCATGCTCCCCGCGCAGGTCACGGCCGTCGTCTCCACCGTGCTCGCCGACACCGGCGCCCGGCTCGGCATCCACGCCCAGGACGACACCGGCTGCGCCGTCGCCAACACCCTCGCCGCCGTCGACGCGGGCGCCACCCACGTCCAGTGCACCGCCAACGGCTACGGCGAACGGGTCGGCAACGCCAACCTCTTCCCCGTCGTCGCCGCCCTGGAACTCAAGTACGGCAAGACCGTCCTCCCCGAGGGTGCGCTCGCCGACATGACCCGCGTCTCCCACGCGATCGCCGAGGTCGTCAATCTGACGCCCTCCACCCACCAGCCCTATGTGGGGGTTTCCGCCTTCGCCCACAAGGCCGGACTGCACGCCTCCGCGATCAAGGTCGACCCGGACCTGTACCAGCACATCGACCCCGCGCTGGTCGGCAACACCATGCGGATGCTGGTCTCCGACATGGCCGGCCGTGCCTCCATCGAGCTCAAGGGCAAGGAGCTCGGCATCGACCTCGGCGGCGACCGCGAACTCGTCGGCCGCGTCGTCGAACGCGTCAAGGAGCGCGAACTCAAGGGCTATACGTACGAGGCCGCCGATGCCTCCTTCGAACTGCTGCTGCGCGCCGAGGCGGAGGGCCGGGCACGCAGCTACTTCCGTACCGAGTCCTGGCGTGCCATCGTCGAGGACCGCCCCGACGGGACGCACGCCAACGAGGCGACCGTGAAGCTCTGGGCCAACGGCGAGCGCATCGTCGCCACCGCCGAGGGCAACGGCCCGGTCAACGCACTCGACCGGGCGCTGCGCGTCGCGCTGGAACGGATCTACCCGCAGCTCGCCAAGCTGGAACTGGTCGACTACAAGGTCCGCATCCTCGAAGGCCGGACCGGCACCGAGTCCACCACCCGAGTCCTCATCACCACGGGCGACGGCAGCGGCGACTGGGCGACCGTGGGCGTAGCGGAGAACGTTATCGCGGCCTCCTGGCAGGCGCTGGAGGACGCGTACACGTACGGGCTGCTGCGCGCCGGGGTCGAGCCCACGGAGTAGCGGAGTCGCTCCTCGGCCGCCGGGCGGGCCCGGCCCCGGGCCCGTCCGGCGGCCGAGGAATGTGAGCCACCGGGTGCATTCAGAACCTGAACGCATAACGCAACCTGCCCGTACGGGAAATGGGTACGGACCAATGTCGGCGTGAAGTATTGACGGCAGTGTTCCAGCGGGGTTAACTCACGCCGCAACGCCGGTACCGGTTCCGGTACCGGTTGCGGTACCGGTTTCAGCTCCCTGTCGCGCCTTGTCCTGGAGGCCCCCGATGCGTGTCACCATCGCCGATGTCGCCCGCGAGGCCGGCGTCAGCAAGACGACCGTGTCCCGGGTCATCAACACCAAGGGCGAAGTGGACGTCTCCACGGCCGCCCGTGTTCGTGAAGTGATCGCACAGCTCGGCTATGTGCCCAGCTCGGGCGCCGTCGGACTGGCCCGCGGCAGCAGCCGTACGGTCGGCATGCTGGTGCCCTCGCTCACCTGGCCGTGGATGGGCGAAGTGCTCCAGGGCGTCGTCGACACCGTCGAGGCCGCCGACTACGGACTGCTGCTCTTCACCTGCAACCGGGGCGCCGAGTCCGTGGAGCGCTTCACCAGCCAGGTGTCGGCGCGCGCCTTCGACGGGCTGGTCGTCGTCGAACCCGAGAACACCCTCGACCACCTCACCGCACTGCACCGCGGCGGTCTGCCGATCGTGCTGATCGACGACCGCGGCCACCACCCCGAATTCCCCTCCGTCGTGACCACCAACCGCGAAGGAGGCGCGTCCGCAGCCCGCCATCTGCTCGCCGCCGGACGCATCAGACCCCTGGTCATCACCGGCCCCCGGAACTTCGGCTGCGTACGCGACCGGCTGGACGGATTCCGTACGGTCCTGCCCACCGATCTCGTCGCCCACGGGGACTTCACCGAACGCTGCGGCCGGCTGGCCGTGGAGCAACTCCTCGCCTCCGGCACGGAGTTCGACTCGGTCTTCGCGCACAACGACATCAGCGCGGCAGGCGTGCTGCGGGCGTTGCGGACGGCCGGGCGGTCCGTGCCGGACGACATCGCCGTGGTCGGCTTCGACGACATCCCGATGGCCGAGCACACCGAACCGCCGCTGACCACCGTGCGCCAGCCCACCCGGCAGATGGGTGAGACGGCCGCGCGGATGCTGCTCTCCCACCTCGGCGGCACGGCCGTGCCCGACGCACCGGTCGTGTTGCCCACCGAACTGGTCGTGCGCCACTCGGCGCCGTAGCGGTCCGGCCGGCATCCCCGGCCGCCTGCCCCTTCCGCAAGCTCCCCCGCACCACCGGCCCCGCCTGCACCACTGGTATCGCCCGTACCACTGGCACCGTCCGCACCATCGGCACCACCCGCACCGCCCCGTACCGCCTGTACCCGGCGCGCCGAGCGCTGCCCATTTCCCGGATCTCCCAGACCCGCAGTCCCTCATGGAGTCGCCATGTCCGCACGACGTCACGCCACCCTGAGAGCGCTCTCGCTCGCTACCACCGTGGTCGCGCTCGCCGCCGGTTGCTCGTCCGCCAATTCGGGTGCCAACAAAGGGGGCGGCGCCTCCGGCGTGCTGACCCTGGGCAAGCCGGACGGGCCGCAGACCAACAACAGCAACCCGTTCCTCAGCACCTCGGCGGGCGCCACGCTCGGCTACCGCTTCATGATCTACGAGCCCCTCGCCATGACGAACCAGATCCGGCCCGCGGACAAGGCCGCCCCCTGGCTCGCGACCGGCTGGAAGTGGGAGTCCAACTTCACCAAGGTCACCTTCACCCTGGACCCCAAGGCCAAGTGGGCCGACGGCAAGCCGCTGACCGCCGAGGACGTCGCGTACACCTTCGACCTCCTGAAGAAGCACCCGGCGCTCAACGGCAACGGCATCCCGTTCGACGGGGTCGCGGTGCAGGGCAAGACGGTCGTCCTGACCTTCAAGGACTCCCAGTACGTCAACCAGAACAAGATCATCCAGCAGTTCGTCGTGCCCAAGCACATCTGGGAAGGCGTCAAGAACCCGGAGACCTGGCCCAACCGCACGCCGGTCGGCTCGGGCCCGTACAAGCTCAAGACGTTCACCCCGCAGACCACCACCCTGACCGCCACGCCCACCTACTGGAAGGGCGCGACCAAGGTCAAGGAGCTGCGCTACACCGCGTACAACGACAACAGCGCGGCGACCACGGCGCTGGCGAGCGGCAAGGTCGAGTGGTCGTTCGTCTTCATGCCGAACTACAAGCAGCTGTTCATCAGCAAGGACCCCAAGAACCACAAGCTGTGGTTCCCGTCCGGGCTCGGCATCCACGGACTGTGGTTCAACACCGCCCGCAAGCCGCTCGACAACCCGGCGCTGCGCAAGGCCATGGCGATGGTCGTCGACCGCAAGGCGATCTACACCCAGGCCGAGGCGACCCTCTACCCGGAGATCACCAACCCGACCGGCATCCCGCTGCCCGCCGGTGAGTCCTTCCTCGCGCCCGAGTACAGGAGCGCCACCACCGCACCGGACGTGGCCGGGGCCAAGAAGATCCTCGCCGACGCCGGGTTCGAGCTCAGCGGCGGAGTGCTGAAGGACCCGAGCGGCAAGCCGGTGCAGCTCACCTTCACCGACCCGGCCGGCTGGAACGACTACATCACCGGGCTCGCGATCATCAAGGACAACATCAAGCAGCTCGGCATCGAGGCCAAGGTCAAGACGCAGACCGCGGAGGCCTGGGGCGCGGACGTCGCCAACGGCAACTTCGACGCAACCCTGCACTGGACCAACAGCGGCGCCACCCCGTACGACATGTACCAGAACATCATGGACGGCGCGCTGCTCCAGCCCGTCGGCAAGGCGTCCCAGCTCGGCAACTTCGGCCGCTTCAAGAACGACCAGGCCACCAAGGCGCTCAAGGACTTCGCCAACGCCACCGAGGACTCCGCCCGCACCACGGCCATGAACACCCTCCAGAAGATCATGGTCGAGCAGGCGCCGGTGATCCCGACGGCCGCCGCCCCCATCGGAGCCGAGTACTCCACGAAGAACTGGGTGGGCTGGCCCACCGAGGCCGACCCGTACGCCCCGCCGCAGCACACCCAGCCGTCCGCGCTGCAGATCGTGCTCCAGCTCAAGCCCGCCAAGTAAGCACGGGGAGACGGACCGGCCATGACCACCACCACCGATCGGACCGGCGACGTCGTGCTCGAAGCACGCGGAGTCGCCAAACACTTCCCCGTCCGCCGCACCGGCCGCGATCTCGTCTCCCGCCGGCGCCGCACCGTCCACGCCGTCGACGACGTCTCGCTGCAACTCCGGCGGGGCACGGTCACGGCCCTGGTGGGGGAGTCGGGCTCCGGGAAGTCCACCGTGGCCAGACTGCTCGCCCAGCTGTATCCGCTCACCGAGGGCGAGATCCGGCTGGCAGGGAAGGCGGTGAAGGCAGGCCGCGGCCGGTCCTTCCGCGCGTACGTACGTCAGGTCCAGCTGATCTTCCAGGACCCGTTCGCCTCGCTCAACCCCGTGCACACCGTGCGCTACCACCTCACCCGGGCACTGACGATCCACGGCCGGGAGGCGAGCGGGGCCGAGCTCGCCGCGCTGCTGGAACGGGTGCAGCTCACCCCCGCCGCGCAGTACCTCGACACGTTCCCGCACGAGCTGTCGGGGGGACAGCGCCAGCGCGTGGCCATCGCCCGCGCGCTCGGCGCCGACCCCCAGGTCCTGCTCGCCGACGAGCCCGTCTCGATGCTGGACGTCTCGATCCGGCTCGGGGTGCTCAATCTGCTGAAGGACCTCAAGGACCGGCTGCGCCTCGCGATCCTCTACATCACCCACGACATCGCCTCCGCCCGCTACTTCGCGGACACCACGCTGGTGATGTACGCGGGCCGGATCGTCGAGGGTGGTGACAGCGAGACCGTTACCCAGCGCCCCGCTCACCCGTACACCCAGCTCCTCATCGCCTCGGCGCCCGACCCGGACCGGGTGGTCGCCGAGGCGGAGCAGGAGGAGACGGGCAGCGGCGAACCGCCCTCGCTCATCGACCCGCCCGCGGGCTGCCGCTTCCACCCCCGCTGCCCCAGGGCGATGGAGCGCTGCCGCACCGAACCGCCGCCGCGCTTCGACCTCGAAGACGGCCAGTGGGCGGCCTGCTGGCTGTACGCGGACGGCGCGCACGACGCGGACGGCGCGCACGGCCCGGACGACGCGCACGACGCGCACGGCCCGGACGATGCGGACGGCGCGCACGGCCCGCACGGCGCGCACGTCGCGGAAGCCGCCGATGGTCAGGCGAAGGGGGCCGCGAAGTGAAGTACCTGCTGCAACGGCTCGCCTTCTACCTGGTCACCGCCTGGGCCGCGATCACCATCAACTTCCTGATTCCGCGCATGATGCCCGGCGACCCCGTCCAGGCGCTCATCTCCCGCTTCCAGGGCCAGCTCGATACCAACGCCGTCAACTCGCTCAAGGCGCTCTTCGGCCTCGACAAGCACCAGTCGCTCTGGCAGCAGTACACCGACTACTGGTCGCATCTGCTCGACGGCGACCTCGGGCTCTCCTTCACCTTCTTCCCGACGCCGGTCAGCGAGGTGATCGCCCAGTCGCTGCCGTGGACGCTCGCGCTCGTCGGCGTCACCACCCTGATCAGCTTCGTGCTCGGCACGGGCATCGGGGTCTTCACCGGCTGGCGGCGCGGCTCCTGGATGGACAGCCTGCTGCCCGTCACCACGTTCATCTCGGCCATCCCGTACTTCTGGCTGGGGCTCATCGCCATCGCGCTGTTCGCCGTGAAGTGGCCGCTCTTCCCGGCCGCCGGCGGCTACGACAGTTCGCTCGTGCCCGCCTTCGACTGGCCGTTCATCTCCAGCGCGCTCCGCCACGCGGTGCTGCCCGGTTTCACCATCGTGCTCAGCGCGGTGGCCGGCTGGATCCTCGGCATGCGGAACATGATGGTGACGGTGTCCTCCGAGGACTACGTCATGGTCGCCCAGGCCAAGGGGCTGTCCGAGCGCCGGGTGATGTTCGGATACGCCGCACGCAACGCGATCCTCCCCAACATCTCCGGCTTCGCCCTCTCGCTGGGCTTCATCGTCGGCGGCACGCTGCTGGTGGAGATGGTCTTCTCCTACCCCGGCATCGGCTACCAGCTCTTCCAGGGCGTGGGCGCGAAGGACTACCCCCTGATGCAGGGCGTCTTCCTGATCATCACGCTCTCCGTCCTCGCGGCGAACCTCCTTGCCGATGTGCTCTACATGGTCCTCGACCCCCGTACCCGAAGGGAGGCCTAGGACATGGCCGTCACCGCCGCCGAGGTCGCCGTGATCGATGCGACCGAGACCCCGGCACCCAGCAGACGCCGCCTGCGTTTCCTGCGCGGCCGCAAGACCGTCATCGGCCTCGGCATCCTGTCGTTCTTCGTCGTGATCGCGGTCATCGGGCCGTGGATCGCACCGTACGACCCGGACACCATGAGCAACGAGTTGCTCCAGCCACCCTCCGGCGCCCACTGGTTCGGTACCACGCAGACCGGTCAGGACGTGCTCTCACAGATCCTCGTCGGCACCCGGGGCGTCCTGATCGTCGGCTTCGTCGCCGGGATCTTCGCGACGATCCTCTCGGTGATCGTCGGGGTCAGCGCCGGATTCCTCGGCGGCACGGCCGACGAGGTGCTCTCGGTGCTCTCCAACGTCTTCCTGGTCATCCCGGGACTTCCGCTGATCATCATCATCGCCAGCTTCGTCTCCGACGCGGGCGACCTGCTGATCGCCACCGTCATCGCCTTCACCTCCTGGGCGTGGGGAGCGCGGGTGCTGCGCGCGCAGACGCTGTCGCTGCGCCGCCGGGACTACGTCGAAGCGGCCCGCGCCACCGGCGAGTCCACCTGGCGGATCATCTTCTTCGAGGTCCTGCCGAACCTGACAGCCGTCATCGCCTCCGGCTTCGTCGGCACGGTCATCTTCGCCATCCTCTCCGAGATCACCCTCGCCTTCATCGGCGTCGCGGACATCTCCCACTGGAACTGGGGGACCGTCCTGTTCTGGGCACAGTCCAACCAGGCCCTGGCCCAGGGCGCGTGGTGGTGGTTCGTCCCCGCCGGGCTCTGCATCGCCCTGCTCGGCATGTCGCTCGCCCTGATCAACTTCGGCATCGACGAGTTCGTCAACCCGCGCCTGCGTACGGAGACGGGCGCGTCCGGGAAGGTCCGGATGCGGGTCGGCTTCACCCCCGTGGCACGCGGTACGCACGATGCCGCGGCACGCGGCACGCACGACAAGGAGACCCGCTCATGAGCAGCGAGCCCGTCCTCAGCATCCGTGGTCTGAACGTGGACTACGGCACCGGGGACGACGCCGTGCACGCGCTGCGCGACATCGACCTCACCCTGCACCGGGGCGAGGTCCTGGGCCTGGCGGGCGAGTCCGGGTCCGGCAAGTCCACGCTGGCGTACGCCGTCACCCGGCTGCTCTCGCCGCCCGGGGTGATCACCGGCGGCGAGGTCCACTACCACCGGCGGGACGGCGAGGCGCTCGACCTGCTGACCCTGTCGGCCCCCGAGCTGAGGGCCTTCCGCTGGCAGGAGCTGTCGATCGTCTTCCAGGGCGCGATGAACTCGCTCAACCCGGTGCACACGGTCCACAGCCAGCTCACCGACGTACTCAAGGCCCACCGCCCCGACCTGAAACGGACCGAACGGACCGACCGGGCCAAGGAGTTGCTGGGCCTGGTCGGCATCTCCGCCGACCGGCTCGCCGCCTACCCGCACCAGCTCTCCGGCGGGATGCGCCAGCGGGTGATGATCGCGATGGCGCTCGCGCTGGAGCCCGAGATCGTCATCATGGACGAACCGACGACGGCCCTGGACGTCGTCATGCAGCGCCAGATCCTGCGCCAACTGGTCAGGCTCCGCGAGGAGCTGGGCTTCTCGGTCGTCTTCATCACCCACGACATCTCGCTGCTGATCGAGTTCTCCGACCGGATCGCGATCATGTACGGCGGCCGGATCGTCGAGGAGGCCGGCGCCTCCGCCATCTATCAGGACCCCCACCACCCGTACAGCGATGGCCTGTTGCACTCCTTCCCGGCACTGCACGGCCCCCGCCGCGAACTCACCGGCATCCCCGGCTCGCCCCCGCACCTGACCGCGATGCCCGCCGGCTGCTCCTTCCACCCCCGCTGCGGCAAGGCGCTCGACGCCTGCGCCGCCCATGTCCCGGTGCTCGCCGCGCCGGACGGAGACGACTCGCGCACGGTGGCCTGCTGGCTCCACCGGCCGGCCCCCGCCGCCGCGACGCCACCCCGCTCGTAGCGATCCCACGCGACCCGCGCGATCCCACGTGACCCACGCGATCCGACGCGATCCGACGCGACCCCACGCACACCACAGGAGACCCATGAACATCGTCACCCCGCAGGCATACGCGCGCGAGATCGCCGCCGAGGCCGTCCCGGGCCTGCCCGCCGACTTCCGCTGGGGCGTCGCCACCGCCGCCTACCAGATCGAGGGAGCGGCCGCCGAGGACGGCCGGACCCCGTCCATCTGGGACACGTACTGCAGGGTGCCGGGCATGGTCGTCCGCGGCGAGAACGGCGATGTCGCCTGCGACCACTACCACCGGATGCCCGAGGACGTGCGGCTGATCGCCGACCTGGGCGTCGACACGTACCGGTTCTCGCTCGCCTGGCCGCGCATCCAGCCGGGCGGCCGGGGCCCGGCCAACGCGAAGGGCCTGGACTTCTACCGGCGCCTCGTCGACGAGCTGGAGTCCAGGGGCATCACGCCGTGGATCACCCTCTACCACTGGGACCTCCCGCAGGAGCTGGAGGACGCGGGCGGCTGGCCGGCCCGTGACACGGCCTACCGTTTCGCCGAGTACGCCGCCCTCGCCTACGACGCGCTCGGTGACCGGGTCAAGCACTGGACGACGCTGAACGAGCCCTGGTGTTCGGCCATGCTCGGTTACGCGTACGGCAACCAGGCCCCCGGCCGGAAGAACTTCGGCGACGCGATCCACGCCGTCCACCATCTGCTCCTCGGCCACGGCCTCGCCGCGCGGGCCATCCGCGAGACGGCCGCCGCCCGCGGCAACGAGCTCGAACTCGGCATCACGCTCAACCTCGGTACCGCCACCCCCGAGACCGACAGCCACGAGGACGCCGAAGCCTGCCGACGTGCCGACGGCCTCGGCCGCCGCCTCTACCTCGACCCGATCGTCAAGGGCGCCTACCCCGAGGACGTCATCGCCGACCTTGCCCTGCAGAACGTCGAACTCCCGGTCGAGAAGGGCGACTTGGCCGTCATCTCCACCCCGATCGACGTCCTCGGTGTCAACTTCTACCGGGGCACGCTCTTCTCCGGCTTCACCCAGGAGGGCTCACCGGTGGGCGCCGACGGCCTGCCCGTCACCCGTGGTGTGGAGCGCGACCTGCCGCGTACCGCGATGGACTGGGAGATCACCCCCACCGCCCTCACGGACCTGCTGGTGCACCTGGAGAGGGACTACGGCGTCCCGACGGTCATCACCGAGAACGGTGCCGCGTTCGACGACACCGTCTCCGAGGACGGACAGATCCACGACGCCGACCGCACCACCTACCTCGCCGACCACATCACCGCCGTGGCCGCGGCCCGCTCAGAAGGGGCGGATGTCAGGGGCTACTTCGCCTGGTCGCTGATGGACAACTTCGAATGGTCCTACGGCTACGACAAGCGGTTCGGCATCGTCCGCGTCGACTACGACACGCAGGAGCGGACGCTGAAGGACAGCGCCAAGTGGTACCGCGACACGATCCGCCTCACCCGCGACGCGTAGTCCGGTCGGCGCGCGGGAAGCCGGCCCGTGTGGGTGACCGGGCAGGCGTCAACCACGTGGGTTAGCTTCGAGATATGCGGAACGGGCTGTTCCTGACCTTGTTGGCCGGCCTGCTGCTGATTCTGTCGGCGGTCGTGCTCGCCGATGCGTCGACCGCTGCACCCGCCGCGGTCGGTGCATCGACCATCAACGATGTCGCGCAGGCGCTGCGCAAGAACCCGGTGTACGTCGACCCGGCCGCCGCCGCCCAGCTCTCCCCGGGCCAGGCGGCCGCCCTGACGAAGAAGATCAAGGACGCCGACAAGCCCGTGTTCGTGGTCGTACTCCCGCGGACCCCGGCGTTTCCCGAGCAGAGCCTGCTCACCACCCTGCGCGCGGACACCGGCATCACCGGCGTCTACGCGGTCCGTCTCGGCAACGGATTCAACGCCGGCGCCGACCCGCGGGTGATGTCCACCCGAACGGTCCAGAACCTGACCGCCGCGGTCAAGGCGCCCGGCACGGACATCGATGCCGCGACCCAGCTGAACGCCTTCGTGGACCGGGCCGTCGAACAGGCCCGGGGCAGGGCCCCCGCCTCCTGGGGCGGCTCCTCGGCGGGCAGCGGACCGTCGTCCGTCGTCGGACTGATCACGGCTGCCGCGATCCTGGTGCTGGGCGCCGGTACGGCGTACACGATTTTCCGGCGCAACCGGAAGCGCAAGGAGAACGAGGAGCAGGCCGCGCTCGACAAGCTCCGCCTCGTCGTGGACGAGGACATCACCGCGTACGGCGAAACCCTGGACCGGCTGGACTTCCACCCCGCCGAGCCGGGCGCCGACGACGTCATGCGCGGCGACTACGAACGGGCACTCGACTCCTACGAGAGCGCGAAGACCCGCATGTCCCGGGCCCGGCGCCCGTCCGACGTGCGCGGGGTCACCCAGGCCCTGGAGGACGGCCGGTTCTCCCTCGCGGTCCTTCAGGCCCGCCGCACCGGCACCGAGCCGCCCGCCCGCCGCCCGCCGTGCTTCTTCGACCCGCGCCACGGCCCCTCGGTCGCCGACGCCCGGTGGTCCCCGTCCGGCGGCACGGCCCGCGAGGTCCCGGTCTGCGCGGCGGACGAGATCCGGCTGCGCGAGGGCGAGGAACCGCTGAGCCGCACCGTCGACACGGGCGACGGCCGCCGCCGCCCGTACTGGGAGGCGGGCCCGGCGTACGGCCCCTGGGCGGGTGGCTACTTCGGCGGCGGTCTGCTCCCCGGCCTGCTGGCCGGCACGGTCCTCGGCTCGATGCTGTCCTCCCCGGCGTACGCGGACGAGTACGGCGGCGGAGACTTCGGCTCCGGCGGTGACTGGAGCGGCGGTGACGGCTCCGGTTCCGACTTCGACACCTCCGGCTTCGACGGCGGGGGCTTCGGCGGGGGAGGCGACCTCGGGGGCGGCGGCGGATTCGACGGGGGCGGGTTCTGAGCCGTTGATCAGCGAACTCTCGGGCAGGGGCGATTCATGCTAGACCTGAAGTCATGTCTGGTATCGGCCGATTTCGGGCGAGGCTGCGGCGCACCGTCCGGCGACCACATCGGCACGATGGGGGGCGCTCGGGCCAAGCTCCCGCTGCGCCGCCCGACCGGAACATGACTCACTGTTCCCCGGGGAGTGAACTGCGCGCGCTGTTCAGCGTGCGCACCCTGGCGGGCCAGGTCTTCTGCTTCGTGCTCGCGCTCGTACTGCTGCTCGTCGCCGCCGCCGCGATCGCGCTGGTGGTGCAGAGCCGCCGCGACAGCCTGGAGGAGGCCAAGCTGCGCACCCTGAGCGTGGCCCAGACATTCGCCGACTCGCCGGGGATCGTGGAGGCGCTGGGCACCAAGGACCCCACGGCGATCCTGCAGCCACGCGCGGAGGAGACCCGCAAGGAGGCCCATGTCGACACTGTCGTCGTGATAAGCGTCCACGGCGTCCGCTACACCCACCCCGACCCCGCGCTGATCGGCAAGCACGTCGTCGGCCCGTACAAGGAGGCCCTGGCGGGTCATGCCTTCACCCGGAGCTTCCGCGGCAGCCAGGGGCCCTCGGTCAACTCGGTGGTGCCTGTCGACCGGCCCGACGGGAAGGTCGTCGGCGTGGTGTCCGTCGGGCTCACCGACAAGTCGGTGAACATGGTGGCCGACCGGTCCATCCCGCTCAGTGCCGCCGCGGCGGTGGTCGCCGCGGCGATCACCACGGGCGGCGCGGCGCTCGTGAGCAGACGGCTGCGCCGTCAGACGCACGGCCTCGGACCCGCAGAGATGACCCGGATGTACGAGCACCACGACGCGGTGCTGCACGCGGTCCGCGAGGGCGTCCTCATCGTCGGGGCCGACCACCGGCTGATGCTCGCCAACGACGAGGCCCGCAGACTCCTCGACCTCCCGCTGGACGCCGAGGGCCGCGCGGTCGCGGACCTCGGGCTGCCCCCGGCCACCGCGGAGCTGCTCGTCTCCGGCCGGACCACCACCGACGAGGTGCTGCGCAGCGGCAACCGGCTGCTGGCCGTCAGCCTCCGCCCGACGGACACGCGCGGCGCACCCCGGAGCACCGTGGCGACCCTGCGGGACACCACCGATCTCAGTGCGATCTCGGGCCGGGCGGAACTCGTGCATGAACGCCTGCTGCTCCTCTACGAGGCCGGTGCCCGGATCGGTACCACCCTCGACGTGACCCGGACGGCCCAGGAGCTCGCGGACGTGGCGATCCCCGGATTCGCCGACGTCGCCACCGTCGATTTCGCTCCCCCCACCGTCCCCGGGGAGAGACCGGCCACGGAGACCGGATCCCCGCTGGACATGCGCCGTACCGCGATCGCCGCCGCGGACCCGGACCAGCCGTTGTTCCCGGTCGGACGAGAGGTCGGCTTCGTTCCCAACAGGACCGGGGCCAAGCGCGTGAACATCGCGGAGGCCGGGCTGGGCACCGAAGTGATCACCGCGCTGGGCTGGCGGCACTGGTCCGCCGAGCATGCCAGGGACATCCTGGACTACGGATTCCACTCGGTGATCTCCGTACCACTGCACGCCCGCGGATTCATTCTGGGCCTGGCCAACTTCTGGCGCGCAGGCGACAGGGCTCCGTTCGACGCCGACGACGAGTCCTTCGCCGAAGAGCTGGTGGGACGGGCGGCCATCAGCCTGGACAACGCCCGCCGGTACACACGCGAGCACGAAATGGCCGTGACACTGCAACGCAGCCTGCTGCCCCGCGGCCTGCCCGAACAGAACGCCCTCGAGGTGGCCTACCGCTATCTGCCGGCGCGCGCCGAGGTGGGCGGCGACTGGTACGACGTGATCCCGCTGTCGGGCGCCCGCGTGGCGCTGGTCGTCGGTGACGTGGTCGGCCAGGGACTGCACGCCGCCGCCACCATGGGGCGGCTGCGAACCGCCATCCACAACTTCTCCACGCTGGACCTCCCGCCCGACGAACTCCTCGGACATCTCGACGAACTGGTCAGCCGGATCGACCAGGACGAAGCGGCCGGCGACGGCGTCGAGATCGCCGGAGCCACCTGCGTGTACGCGATCTACGACGCGGTCTCCGGTAACTGCTCGGTGGCCCGGGCCGGCCATCCGGGGCCGGTACTGGTCCTGCCCGACGGCACCGTGGAGTTCTCCGAGGTTCCGGTCGGTCAGCCCCTCGGCATCGGCGGCATGCCGTTCGAGGCGGCCGACTTCCACGTACCCGAGGGGAGCCGTCTGGTCCTTTACACGGACGGCCTCGTCGAACGGCGCGACCAGGACATCGACACCGGACTGGAGCTGCTGCGCGACTCCCTCGCGGGTCGCGACCGGACACCGGAGGAGACCTGCGACGACGTGCTCGCCGCGATGCTGCCCGGCCAGCCGAGCGACGACGTGGCCCTCCTCGTGGCCCGTACCCGCACGCTCGATCCCGACCAGGTCGCGCGGTGGGCCGTCGCCACCGATCCGTCGGCCGTCGCCGGAGTCCGAAAGAACGTCACTCAGTGGCTCGCCGACCGCGGCCTGGACGAGGAGGCGTTCACCACCGAACTCATCCTGAGCGAGCTGGTCACCAACGCGGTGCGCTACGGCACCGGACCGATCGAGGTCCGCCTGCTCTACGACCGCAACCTGATCTGCGAAGTGTCCGACACCAGCAACACCTCACCGCATCTGCGGTACGCGGCGACGACGGACGAGGGCGGCCGGGGCCTGTTCCTCGTCGCCCAGTTCGCCGAGCGCTGGGGTACCCGTTACACCGACAGGGGCAAGGTGATCTGGTCGGAGCAGACGGTCGGCGAACCGGAGACGGACGAGGGGGCTTGAAGCGTTGCGGAAGGCCGTGGGCGTTGTCGCCCGACATGCCTGCGGGGAGCGGCCGTGACACGCTGAAACGGGGGGTCAGGCCGGTCGCGGCACCGCTGGGCCGGAGCGACGGCTCTGCCACCCGAGGAGATCGAAATGGCCAGTGAAACCACCGGAACCGGAGCGAGCAGCACGAACCCGAGCCCCACGCACGCGCCCGTATCCGGTACCACCGCCTTCGCGGCGGTCCTGATGGTCGTCGGCGGAGCGATGGCGATCTTCGAGGGGGTCGCGGCCCTCGCGAAGGAGCATTTGTTCGTCGTGACGCGCCACTACCTGTTCGAGTTCAGCCTGACGGGCTGGGGCTGGGTCCACCTCATTCTGGGCATCGCTCTCGTCCTCGCCGGCTTTGCCGTGCTCGGCGGAGCCCTGTGGGGGCGCTTTTTCGGTGTCGCAGTCGCCGGCCTGGGGGCGATCGCCAACTTCCTGTGGCTGCCGTACTACCCCTTGTGGGCCTTGGTGCTGATCGTCATCAACATCCTCGTCGCCTGGGCGCTGTGCATGGGCATGCACCGAGAAGCGGACGCGGGCCGCTTGGCCTGACCCGCGTCTGCCCGCGTCAGGCCGCGTCAGGCCGAGAACGCGCACCCTGCCTCACGGAAGGTGGCGAGCTGTGCCCGGCGCCCCACGACGCCGAGCGCCCGCCTCCCGCCCCAGGCGGGGGAGGGGGAAGACAGGCGCGCTCGGGTTCGGCGTGAGCCGGAAAGCGTCAGGCCTGCGGTGCGGCGGCCTTGATGGCGGAGATGTCGAAGTTGAGCTTGACCTTGTCGCTGACCATGACGCCGCCGGTCTCCAGCGCGGCGTTCCAGGTCAGGCCCCAGTCGGAGCGCAGGATGTCCGCGCTGCCCTCGAAGCCGACGCGCTCGTTGCCGTAGACGTCGGTGGCGGAGCCGTTGAACTCCAGGTCGATGGCGAGGGGGCGCGTGACGTCCTTGATGGTGAGGTCGCCGGTGACGCGGTACTTGTCGCCGCCGAGCTGCTCGGCCTGCGTGGAGCGGAACGTCATGAGGGGGAACTTCTCGGCGTCGAAGAAGTCGCCGCTGACCAGGTGGCCGTCGCGGTCGGCGATGCCGGTGTCGACGCTGGCGATCCTGACGTCGATGGAGGCGGCGGAGTTCGCGGGGTTGTGGCCGTCGAGCTTCAGGCTGCCCTCGTGCTCACCGAAGGAACCGCGCACGTTGGTGACCATGGCGTGGCGCACGGTGAAGCCGATGCTGGTGTGCGCCGGGTCGATCGTGTAATCACCGGTGAGGGCGGCCAGGGCCGGGTCCACGGCGGGGGTGGTGGCGGACGGGGCGTTGTTGTTCTTGCGGTTGAACAGAGCCATGGCTCCTCCTCGGGGGACGTGATCGAGTGGCGATCGAAGTGTTTGTTTAACCTTCAACGAGATTGACTGTAGCGCGATCTAGTTCAAAGTTCAACATCGAGGGACCGGATTGTTGTGCAAGAAGGGTCGTTCGCTGCCTCCCCCTCTGGCGACGCGCGTAGAACTCGGGCAGTATTCCCGTGCCCATACTTGTCATGAGCAGGAGGAGTCCCCCCATGGTGTCCCGTATGACCCTGCGCCCCGTCCTGACCGCCCTCGCCCTCGTCCTCGGCGTCCTCTTCGCCCCCGGCGTCGGTGTCCTCGGCGGAGGTGCCACCCAGGCCCACGCCGACACGAAGCTCACCCACGCCCAGGCCACCGCCCGGTTCAGCTCCTCCGGGATCACCTGGTCGTCCTCCGGCGGCTGCTCCAACCGCAACGTCGCCACCTGCACCTCGTTCGACCAGCTCAACCTGGCCACCGCCCAGGGCGCCCAGACCCTCAAGAGCGCCACGGGCTGCGCGCTGAACATCACCGGCGGCACCGAGACGGGCCACGCCAGCGGTACGTACTCGCACTGGAACGGCTACAAGCTCGACTTCGGCAAGTCCACCTGCCTCACCAACTACGTCCACGGCGTCTTCGCCTACATCGGGCTGCGCGGTGACGGCGCACCTCAGTACAAGTCCGGTTCCGGCAACATCTACGCGGACGAGGGCAACCACTGGGACGTGACGTACTACAACTGCGGCGGCTGCTGACTTCCGCGCCGCGGGCTTCAGTTCGTGCGGGTGCCCCGTTCGCCGGACGGGGCACCCCCACACGGGTGCGCGATCACGTCGGCAACGAGCCGACGGTCAACACCGCTTGGTCCGGGCAATGAGCCGGGTGCCTTTCCTTGGGAAGATGTCTCGTCGCCGGAGACGGCGCGGTTGCCGGTGCGCGAGGGAGGCCATCGCGTTTCGGTCAGCCAGTTCGGCGGGAGCGGGAGCGGGCCAGCCAACCGAGGGTGACGGCGATCAGGCCTACCAGCATGGCGACGTAGGCGCCGCCCAGCCCGTTGCCGGTGCCGAGACCACCATCGGCGGTGGCCGCGACCGCCCCGCCGACGACCACGGCGATCAGCCCCGCCACGAGAGCCGTGACGGCCCCGTTCCGCCGGGCCCAGGTGCCGATGTGACCCTGACCGGTGGAGCGGGCCAGAGCCAGGCCGCCGTTGACCGCGCCGAGGAGGCCGACCAGCGCGGCCAAGGACGCTCCGACGCGGCCGGCGCTCAGGGTGTAGACGCTTGCGGCAACCGGCTGGACAGAGGGGTCCGCGGCCGCCGGTTCGGCGAGCACGAGACTGCTGATCAGGGCGGCTCCGGCCACGGCAAGCACAGTGCGGACTGACATGAGGTGCTCCTTCTCCTCACGGGAACTGGATCACCCGAGCATGTCCGCCCGACCCGCCTCCGGTCGTCCGGCGGACGCAGACACTTCGCGCTGCCGCGGACGCCGCAGGCGCCGCGCACGTACCGCGTCCGTGGTAGCCGAGCACTCGTCCGCGAGCGGGACTCGCCCGGGGCCGCATCCGGCTAGGGTGCGCGCATGAGCACAGGATGGTCCGGTGTCCCGGCCGGTGTGAGGGACTGGGCGATCGCCGTCGGCGTGGCGGCGACGCTGCTGGTCACCGGCCTGTCCGAGCGCAACTCCGGTACGGGCCTCGACCTGCTCGGCTGCACGCTGCTGGCGGCCGGCGGCCTGGCGCTCGTCCGGCGCCGCCGGACTCCCGTTCCCATCCTGGCCGCCACCGGGCTGTGCGCGGTGGGGTACCAGGCGGCCGGTTTCGATGTGCCCGCCGTCGCGTTCCTGTTCGCGGTGTACGCGGCCGTACGGGAGGGACACCGCGGCGTCACCGTGGTGGCGAGCGTGGCCGTGCTGGCCACGCTCCCCCTGGCTGCCCTGGCCTCGGGCCTGCACGACACGGGCGAGGCGTTCGCGCAGGCGCGCGGTGCCCTGGAGATCGCCTGGCTGGTCGCGGCCGGGGCCGCGGGTGAGGCGCTGCGGCAGGCCGAGCGGCGGGCGGACGAGGCCGAGCGCACCCGTGAGGAGACCGCGCGGCGCCGTGCCGACGAGGAACGGCTGCACATCGCGCGGGAGTTGCACGATTCGCTCACCCATCAGATCTCGATCATCAAGGTGCAGGCCGAAGTCGCCGTCCACGTGGCCCGCAGGCGTGGCGAACAGGTGTCGGAGGCTCTGCTGGCGATCCAGGCTGCCGGACGTGAGGCGACTCGGGAGCTGCGCGCGACCCTGGGGGCGCTGCGCGACGACGAGACGACCCCGCCGCGTGGTCTCGACGACGTCCCGGAACTGGTGGAACGGGCCCGTTCCATCGGCCTGGATACGACGCTGACGATCGAAGGACAACGACACGATGTGCCGGCTGCGGTGGACCGGACCGTCTACCGGATCGTTCAGGAGTCGCTCACCAACATCGCCCGTCACGCGGACGCCGCCACGGCGTCGGTCCGGATCGACTGCCGACCGGACGTCCTCGGGATACGCATCGATGACGACGGCAAGGCCGCGCCGGACGCCGCCCCGACACCCGGCGTCGGGCTGCTCGGCATGCGCGAACGAGTCACCGCCCTCGGCGGGCGGCTGCGCGCGGAACCGCGCGGCGAGGGAGGCTTCACCGTCCAGGCCGAACTTCCCGTGGATCAGACGCCGTGATCCGTGTCCTGCTGGTCGACGACCAGCTGCTGATTCGCAGCGGATTCCGCGCGCTCCTCGACCTCGAAGACGACATCGAGGTGGTGGCCGAGGCCGCCGACGGGAAGGAGGGCCTGGCTCTGGCCAGGGAACACCTGCCCGACGTCGCTCTCATCGACATCCAGATGCCGGTCATCGACGGCATCGAGACGACCCGGCGCATCGCCGCGGACCCGACCCTGGCCCGGGTGCACGTCGTCATCCTGACCAACTACGGCTTGGACGAATACGTCTTCAACGCGCTGCGCGCCGGCGCTGCCGGATTCCTCGTCAAGGACATCGTGCCGGAAGACTTCCTGCACGCCGTACGCGTCGCCGCGCGCGGCGACGCCCTGCTCGCCCCCTCGATCACCCGCAAGCTCATCAACAGGTACGTCACCCAGCCGTTCAACACCGGCGCCGAGACGGGGCTGGATGAGCTGACCAACCGCGAACGCGAGGCCGTCGTCCTGGTCGCGCAGGGCCTGTCCAACGACCAGATCGCCGGCCGCATGGTGATCAGCCCGATGACGGCGAAAACCCACATCAACAGGGCCATGGCCAAGCTCCACGCCCGTGACCGCGCTCAGCTCGTAGTCCTGGCCTACGAATCCGGCCTCGTAACCCCACGCAACTCCTGACATCCAGGTCCACAGCCGGCAGGCCGGCCCGTCGGAAAGGTGAGGTACCGGTGAAGCACTCCGCAGGCCCGACGCGGCCCGGCCGCCGCCGTCCGAACTTGTGGCGCTGGCTGCGCCCCCGGAGTTCACGGGCGTTCGTCCTCGGCATCTGCATGGCCGTCGGCGGGCTCGCCGGCGGGGTGCGCTCCGCGGTGGACGGAAAGGGGATCTGGACGGCCTTCGGCATCTTCGGCGTGGGGGTCCTCGGAGTTGTTCTCACCCTTGCGTGGATCGTGACGTACACGCGGGAGCATGGACGAGAAGGCTCGGGCACAGCGGCCGGGTCGCGGACGCCGTCCGGATCTAGAAATGAGCCGGCCTGCCCAGCAGTTCGGGCCAGGCGGCCGGTCGCGATCCCGCCGACGCCCACATCACGCGACAGCTACACGCGGACGGTCATGGTCACGGTCACCTCGTCACCTGCCGAGAGTCCCTGCGGCTTGCGGACCGCGTTCTTGAGCGGCAGCAGGTAGCTGCCGTCCTTGGGGAAGAGCGACGTGGTGAAAGTGGTCGCGCCGATGCACGCGTCCACGGGGACCGCGCCCCAGCCGTACGTGGCCAGCGCAGCCACCTCGCGGATGTCGGCGGCCTGGTCGTCGGGCACGGCGGCGAAGTAGAACGGTGAAGGCCCCCGCCACTCGATGACGCGGCCGGTGAATACAACGTGCACGAGGTCGATCCGTTCATCGAGGGAGCCGAATGTCGGGCAGCGTACATGCGGGCTCACTCGGCACGAGAGGTGGCGGTCGCCCGCCTGCGGGAGGCGACCGCCACCCGCAGGATCAGGCCCCCACGGTCACCGTGGAGCGGCGCGGGCTGCCGTCGTTCGCGGCGCCTGAGACGTCGGGTTCGCCGTTGGGGCGGACGTCGTCGTACGGGAAGGCGTAGCCAGCAAGTCTTCACAACTCGTCACATCGAAAGGGAGGTTGCGGATCGGCACGCCGGGCCGCGGTACCGTCAGACCGTGGCGTCCAGGAACGCGGTCCAGGCGGCGGGGGGAACGGTGAGGACGGGGCCGTCGGTGACCTTGGAGTCGCGGATGTGCACGGCGGCGGGGTGGGTGGCGACCTCGACGCAGTCACCGCCCTGGCTGCTGCTGTAGCTCGACTTGCGCCAGTCGTAGGCGACTTCGATGCAGGCCCCGCCCTGGTCGCTGCTGTAGCTGGACTTGAACCAGGCGAGGGCGGCGGTACGGGGAGCCGGGTGTGCTGCGCGGGTCATGTCTCTCCAAGCAGTTCGTCCAGTAGGCGTGTGCTCTTGTCGACGGAAAGCGCCTGCGAACGCAGCATCCCATATTTCTGCTGGAGCACACTGACGTCATCTGGGTCCTCGTGCAGGTAGCTGGTCAGCTGACCCTCCACGTAGACGAGGTGGTCGTGATCGGGGGTCTCCAGCAGCACCATCGGCCCCGCCAGCCCGGCATGCTTCGGAAGCTTCATCGGCATGATCTGGAGCCCGAGAAAGGGGAGTTCCATGCACTGGCGCAGATGCCGGATCTGCTCCCGCAGCATGGCGGGGTCGCCGATCTCGCTGCGCAGAATGCTCTCCTCCAGCAGGAAGTGGAGCATGGGGCGGGGTCTGCGGTCGAGGAGCTTCTGTCGGTCGAGTCGACCTGTCACCCACTCCTCCCGCTCGTCCTCTTCGAGGGGTGGGTAGAGGCAGGAAAAGACGAACCGGATGTACTCCTCCGTTTGGAGCAGCCCGGGCACGACCTGGTTCTCGTACCAGAGCAGCGTCACCGCCTCCTGCTCGTACTCCACGAAGTCCTGCACGAACGCCGGGAACCGCTCCTTCTGCGGCACCTTCGACACCGCTACCTGCAACGTCCCTTTCGTATCCAGCAGTTCATCCAGCTGGACCGCGAAGTCCCACTGCAGTGTTCTGCGACCCTGCTCGATCGACGCGATTGTGTCCTCGCCCACGCAGCACTGATCGGCCAGCGCCGTCTGCGTCATCCGGGCCGCTTTGCGGAACGTGGCCAGTTGCGCACCGATCAGGTGCCAGGACGTGATCCGCTTGTTCCTTTTTGCCGGTTGCATGAATTGCCTCTCCCCGTCGCGAACCCCGATTGACCCGTCAGAAGCCGTACAACTGCCCTGTACGACCCGACGCGCTGCTCAACGGTAGTGACTTTGTGTGACGTTGGCGGCGTGAACGAAACAACTCGACTCTCCTGCTTCCGCGAGGTGTTCCACCGCCGGGAACGCCGATCCGTCCCGCTCGTACGGCAGTTCGTGCGTGAGGCTCTCGTCGACTGGGCGTGCGACGTCCGGGTCGACGACGTATTGCTCTGCGTGAGCGAACTCGTCACCAATGCCTTGCTGCACGGCGTCCCGCCCGGGCGTGGGTTCCGCCTCCGCCTCTGCTTGGAACCGGCCGACGGCACCCTGCGCATCGAGGTCCACGACAGCGGTGACGGGGAGGTCCGGCTCGCTGATTCCTGGGCGGCGTCCGATGAGGAAGGGGGCCGTGGGCTGCGGCTGGTGGCGGCGCTCGCCGACAAATGGGGGGTGGGGGAGCGTAACCCCGGCAAGGTGGTGTGGTGCGAGTTCGAGGCGTTGTCGGGGTGCGTCGCGGAAGTGCGACGAGATTCGGGCGAGGGCAACCACGGGGACGTGGCGTACTTCAACTGCGGCGGCTGCTGACCAGCCTGCCGCAACGCACATGCGCGGCTGCCCCCGTTCCAGCCGGAACGGGGGCAGCCGCGGACCGTCGGCGATCATGCGCAGCTCCGGCCACGGGTGCCGCCACTCGAGTTCACCGCTGCGGGTCCCCCGAGAGCAGCCCTTCCCCGGCGCCGGCGGCTGGGGAGCCCTCAGGACTTCGGCTGGGTGAAGCGGATGCGGTTGCCGAAGGGGTCGCGCAGGCCGCAGTCGGTTCCGTACGGGCGATCGGTGGGCTCCTCGGTGAACTCGACGCCCTGGGCGAGCAGCGTCTCGTACGTCTTGCGGCAGTCGTCCGTGGTGAAGATGAGCCAGCCCCCCATCGCGCCCTTGGTCACCAGCTCGCGGACCTGCTGTGCCGTCTCCTCGGACATCGCCGGGGCGCCCGGCTTCTCCAGCAGGATCTGGCGTTCCGGGTGGCCGGGGACGCTGACGGTCAGCCAGCGCATGAAGCCCATGTCGACGTCGGTGTTGACCTCCAGGCCGAGCTTGCCGACGTAGAAGCCGAGGGCCTCGTCCTGGTCGAGGACGTAGATCTGTGAGTGCGTGATGGCGTTGAACATGTGCATCACGCTACTGGGCGGGCCGGACGGAAACTTATCCAAAACTGCTCAGTCGACGGACGGTAGGTGTGGGTGCGGGCGATCAGGTGTTCGGCCGCGTCCACGCCATCGTGAAGCACGTCGGTACGTTCGCGGCCGCGGCTTCCTTGCGGTACGTCCTCGGTGACCGGCCGACGATGTCGCGGAACGTGCGGCTGAAGGTTCCTGGGCTGCCGAAGCCGACTTCGAAGCAGATGTCCGTCACGCTGCGCCCGGTCTCCCTCAGCAGGAACATCGCACGCTCGACACGGCGGCGCTGCAGGTAGCGGTGCGGGGTCTCGCCGAACGTGGCCCGGAAGGTGCGGGTGAAGTGCGCCGGGGACACATGGGCGATCCGGGCCAAAGCCGGGACGTCCAGCGGCTGTGCGTAGCCGCGGTCCATCGCATCCCGTGCCCGGAGCATGCGGCGGTTGGTCTCTTCAGCGGCGCGGCTCACGGCGCCATCACACCACGGTTCTCCGCCGCCGTGACAGATCCGGTGAACGGTCGGTCGTCCGCCGTCCCCGTCCTCACCTGCACTCCGGCCACTTGGACTTACGCAACAAGGTTGTTGGACTGGAGCGCCCCGAGGAGCCGCACGTCGTTGACGGTGTCCGGACAGGGGGACTACTCAGAGCACATGTCACGAAGATTCACTTCGGCGGGCGCTGTCGCCGCCGCCTCAGCCGCCGTCCTGGCGCTGGTGGGGACCGCACTCCCCGCCACCGCCGCCGCTCCCGTTCCCGCCGCAGTCGAGTCGGCCGTGCCCGCGGACGCCGCCGTCATCCGGTCCGCGCAGCTCTCGGTCGCTGTCGCCGACGACTTCCCGCGCGTCCTGGCGTACACCGACAAGGCCAGTGGTAACCAACTGCTCGGCAGTACGCAGCCGGTCACCGCCGTCACCCTGAACGGCACCGCGCACCCCGTGAAGCTCAAGGGCGCCCCCGAGATCACCGCCTCGGCCGCCCGTTACACGCTGACCTTCACCGATCTGCCCGGCATCGAGATCGACGCCTCGCTCTCCGTCTCCGGACGCGCCACCACCTTCAAGGTGACGGCCGTCCGCGACACCGAGGCGTTCCGCGTCGGCACCATCGACATTCCCGGCCACGACCTCGTCTCCGTCGGCTCCACGGACACCGGCGCCGCCACCGCCTTCACGCGGCTGGACAACGACTCGACGAAGACCGCCGACGTGTTCGCCGCGGTCACCCCGGACACCGCCGCCGACAAGGCGCCCGTCGGTGCCTCGTACGCCATCGTCAATACCGGCTCCCTGGCCGCGGCCGTCGAGTCCAACTCCTCGTACGACAAGCCCTCCGGCGCCACCGGCGGCGACGGCGCCCGGTTCTGGCACCAGGCCCGCAAGGCCGACGACGGCAGCGTGCGGGTCGGCGTCTGGTCCGGGCAGTGGACCTACCGCGGCGAGGGCGCGCCGAAGCCGGAGAGCGGGGACGCCCTGCCCTGGGCTAAGGTCGTCGTCACCCCCGACGCCAACGGCGACAAGTCGGTCGACTGGCAGGACGGCGCCGTCGCCTTCCGCTCCATCGGCATCACGGCGCCCGGCAGCAAGGACACCCCGGACCGGGTCATCACCCACATCCCGTTCAACTTCGCCAGCCAGGCCACTCACCCCTTCCTGCGCACGCTGGACGACGTCAAGCGAATCTCCCTCGCCACCGACGGCCTCGGGCAGCTGGCGCTCCTCAAGGGGTACGCCTCCGAGGGCCACGACTCCGCCCACCCCGACTACGGCGGCAACTACAACACGCGCGCCGGCGGGCTCAAGGACCTCAACGCGCTCCTCAAGGACGGCAAGAAGTGGGGCGCCACCTTCGGCGTCCACGTCAACGCCACCGAGGCGTACCCGGATGCCAAGGCCTTCGACGAGAAGCTCGTCGACAAGACCAGGCCCGGCTGGAACTGGCTCGGCCAGAGCTACTACATCGACCAGCGCCGCGACATCAACAGCGGCGATCTGGCCAAGCGCTTCCAGCAGCTGCGCGACGAGACCGACCCCAACCTCAGCCTGCTCTACATCGACGTCTACTACACGCACGGCTGGATCGCGGACAAGACCCTGCAGTCCGTGCAGAAGCAGGGCTGGAACGTCGCCTCCGAATGGGCGGACAAATTCGAGCGCGGCTCGCTCTGGTCGCACTGGGCCAATGACCTCGACTACGGCGGCGCCACCAACAAGGGCCTCAACTCGAAGATCATCCGGTTCATCCGCAACGACGAGAAGGACGTCTGGAACAACGACCCGGTCCTCGGTCAGACCGCCATCGAGGAGTTCGAGGGCTGGACCAACGAGACCGACTGGAACGCCTTCTACGACAACGTCTGGCAGCGCGACCTGCCCGCCAAGTACCTCCAGCAGCAGAAGATCACCCGCTGGAACGGCAATGACATCGCCTTCTCCGGCGATGTGCGGGGCACCGTCGAGGACGGCAGGCGGACCTTCTACGACCACGGCCGCAAGGTCCTCAGCGGCACCGACTACCTGCTGCCGTGGGACGGCGGCAAGAAGCTGTACCACTACAGCAAGTCCGGTGGTACGAGCAGCTGGGCGGTGCCGTCGGGCGGCACGTACACCGTCTACAAGCTCACCGACAACGGCCGGGTCAAGACCGGCACCGTTCGCCCGGTGGGCGGGAAGATCACGCTGACCGCCGAGGCCGGACAGCCCTACGTCCTCTACCCGAACCAGGCACCCAAGGCCGCCGACGCCAAGTGGGGCGAGGGCACCCTGGTCGACGACCCCGGCTTCAACGACAACGGGCTGACCGCCTGGTCGAAGACCGGAACCGTCGCGCGCGACACCGACGGCCAGGGCCGCAACAGTGCCAGGCTCTCCGGCACCGGCACGGCGGCGCTCGCCCAGAGCATCACCGGCCTCAAGCCCGGCACCCGCTACACCGCGTCCGCGCTCATCGAGGTCCAGCCCGGAAAGACCCGGCACACGACGCTCTCGATCGGCGGGAAGTCCGTCGCCGTGGACCGCTCCACAGCCAAGGACTACGTCGCCGCGTCCGACTGGCACGGCACGTACTTCCAGCGCGCCAAGGTGAACTTCACCGCCCCCGCGAACGGCCGCGCCACGCTCCGCATCGAAGCGGCCGACGGCAGCACGGCGACGGTACGGGCCGATGACGTACGCATCGTCGCGAACGCTCCGGCCACCCGCGAGAACACCGTCGTGTACGAGGACTTCGAAGATGTCGACCAGGGCTGGGGCCCCTTCCTCAAGGGCGACGCGGGCGGCTCCACCGACCCCCGGACCGTCCTCTCCCAGCTGCACGCCCCGTACACCCAGGCCGGCTGGAACGGAAAGCTCATCGACGACGTCATCGGCGGCAAGGAGTCCCTCAAGGCCCACGAGGAGAACACCGGACTCGTCTACCGCACCGCCCCCTGGACCGTGCCGATGACCGACGGTCACCGCTACAAGGTCGAGTACGACTACCAGTCCAGTCACTCCGGCGCCTACGAGTGGGTCGACGGCTACGACCGGATCACCGCCGAGGGCAAGCCCGCCTCGGTCGAGACCCGGACCACCCCCATCGGACAGCAGCGCACCACCGGCCACTTCGCCGAGACCGTCACCGCTGGCTGCGGCGACACCTGGACCGGGCTGCGCAAGCGCGGTGACGCACCCGACGGCGCCGACTTCGTCCTCGACGCGTTCACCGTGACCGACCTCGGCCCGGCCCCCGCCGGCGAGCTCGCCGCCTGCGGCACGCTCGGCGTCGACCCGGCCGCCGAGACGCTGGAGCCGGGCACGGCCAACACCGTCAAGGCGAGCTTCACCAACTACGAGGCCACCGCGGCGACCGGCGTCGCGCTGAGCCTGACCGTCCCCGAGGGCTGGCAGGCGGAGCCCACCGGCGCCGTCGCCTTCGACTCGGTCGCCGCGGGCGCGAAGGTCACCGGCAGCTGGCAGGTTACCCCGCCGGTCGACGCCAAGTACCAGACGTACAGCCTGAGTTCCCGGGCCACGTACACGGTCGGCGGTACGCAGCGCACGCTCGGCGCGCAGACCTCCGTACGGACCCTGCCGCCGCCGCCCACCACGGACAGCTGGGCCAGCGACCTCGACTGGACGGCCGCCGAGAACGGCTGGGGGCCCGTCGAGCGGGACCTCTCCAATGGCGAGCAGGGCAGTGGCGACGGCACCCCGCTGAAGATCGGCGGCACTACCTACACCAAGGGCCTCGGCAGCCACGCCCCGGCGAAGATCCGCTACTACCTGGGCGGCAAGTGCACCTCCTTCACCGCCGAGGTGGGCGTGGACGACGTGCAGGCCTCGCGCGGCAGCGTGCAGTTCAGCGTCCTGGCCGACGGCACCGAGAAGGTGAAGTCGCCCGTACTGAAGGGCCCCGACAGCGCTTGGTCGCTCACGGCGGACGTCACCGGCGCCAAGTACGTCGACCTGGTCGTGGGCGACGGTGGCGACGGGAACGGAAACGACCACGCGGACTGGGGTGACGCCCGCTTCCATTGCGGCGGTTGAGAACGGAGGGGGCGGGGCGGGTGCGTACGACGAGCACCCGCCCCGCCCCCTTTCCCACCCCTTGCGCGATGGCGTCCACCCCCCTGACGCCCCGGAGCCACACACGCCGACCCCTTCGCCTCCCGCCTTGCCGAAACCGGCACAGTGAGGCCGTCCCGGCGGACCCCGGCATCGAGGTGCGGTCCACCGGCGGGCGCCTGGTGCTCAGGGCCGAACCGGGGACGGAGGGACGCACCCTGCGGTGTGACGTCCGGTGGACACCGGGTGACCGGAGTGTGTCCGGGGGCTGGGAGCGGCACCCGCCTCGCGCGTACCCTCATGCGCTATGGGGGAGTTGAAGGCGGACTGGCGGCTGCGGCTGCGTCGTGGCGAGCCGGACGGGCCGGTGTGCGGCGCCGGAGTGCTGCTCACCCAGGACCGGGCGCTGACGTGCGCCCATGTCGTCGGCGAGCCGGACGCCCGGATGTGGGTGGAGTTCCCCGAGAACCCCGGCATCGCCCCGGTCGGGACACGGGTTGCCGAGGACGGCTGGCTGCCCGGCCTCGGCGCGACCCGCGAGGACATCGCCGTACTCGCCCTGGACAGCCCGCGCCCGCAGGCCACCCCCGCCACGCTCGACCGGAGCCTGGAGCGCGGCCGCGAGGTGTGGATCGGCGGGTACGCGCGGAGCTTCGCCGACGGCATGTGGCTGACCGGCCGGATCAGCGGGGCGCACGGCGCGTGGATCCAGCTCGACGCCGGGCGCAACGAGCAGGTGGTGCGGCCGGGATTCAGTGGCGCCGCCGTCCAGGTGCGCGGCGTGGGCGACGGGCGTCCCGAACGGGTCGTCGGCATGGTGGTCAGCTGGCGCGGCGACCTCGACCTGGCGCTGCCCGGCGACAACGACCTGGCGTTCTCGTACATGATCCCGATCGACCGGATCGCCGAACTCGTGCCGCTCGTCGCCGAGTTGAGCGGACCGGACGGCTGGGACCACGGCCTTGCCCGGCGGCTGCGGGCCTGGTTCGCGGGCGGCGACCAGCCCGCGGTGCGCTTCGGCGTCGTACCGCGCGGCGGCGGCCGCGACCGGACCCTGCGCCACCAGCTGTACCGCGCCCACCTCGTCTACCGGGGCGGCCGCACCACGCCCGAGGAGTTCGTCGACGAGCTGGTGGCACGGCTGCACCCGCCGCGCCACCAGCTCCGGGCCTACCGCGACTGGCTGCTCCACGGCGGCACCCCGCCGGACCGGGCGGCGGGCGGGCTGCCCGGGGCCACCGGGCCCACGCTCGCCGTGATCGGACTCGACGAGGACCGGGAGCCGCGCCGGCTGGTGCCGTTGCTCGCCCGGGTGCGGACGCTCGGCTTCCGGCTGCTGGTCGTCGTCCGGGACGGCGCGGGCGACGGCGTGAGCGAGGTGGCCCGGCACCTGCTGGTGCCGGCCCTGGACGAGCGGGCCACGGCACTCCTCGGCCGCGTCGAGTCCGCCGAAAGGAACTGGGCCGGGCTGAACGGCCTGGTGGAGTCCGCCTCGCTGCCCCCACCGCCCGGGGTCGACCCGGCCCGTCGCCGGCGACAACTGGAGCGGCTGCGCGCCCTCGCCGAACCGCAGGAACAACTCACCGCACTGCGCTCCCTGTTACGCGAACTGGAAGCGGACCTGGACCGACACGCCGGAGCCGGCCGGGCGGACGTTCCGGGACCGCGCACCGACCGGGGACGGACGGAGCACCGATGACGACCGACGACAACACCGCGAGGCGCGGTGCCGGGGCACACGAGCCCGGCGCGATCCGGACGAGAGACCCCGGCTGCCCGCACCGCCGGTTCACCGGAGCTCCCTGCGGCGGCACCGTACAGTCCACCGGCTACTGCGACACCTGTGGCCGCTCCAGGACGGACCCCGGCCTCCCGCCACTGCCCACCGCCCCCGAGAAGTACGGGCCGGCCGGTCTGCTGGAGCTGCCCCCGCTCGAACCGAGCAGCCCCGGCCAACGGCTGGACGCCGCCACCTCGCAGGCACGCATCCTGATGCGCTGCTCGGCCAAGTCCTGCCCCACCTTCTTCATCGCGCCGAACACCGCCGTCCCACCGCCGGACACGGGCTACTGCCCCCAATGCGGCGCCCCGTACGCCTACCGGCCCGAACTCAGCGAGGACGGGCCGCTGCTCCAGGACCAGTACCGGATCCGCGGCCCCATCGCCCACGGCGGCCAGGGCTGGGTCTACCTCGCCGAGGACACCCACCTGGAGGAGTACGTCGCCGTGAAGGGGCTCCTCAACCGCTACGCGGAACGGGGCGCCGCCCAGGCCGACGAGGAGCGCCGCAGCCTCGTCGCCATCCGGCACGAACGCATCGTCCGCATCCGGGACTTCGTCAGCACCCGCGGCGACGACGGCACCGTGTCCGGCGGCTACATCGTGATGGACGACGTCGGCGACCGTACGCTCTCCGCGGTCATCGAATCGACCCGGCAGGGCACCTTCGTCCTCGACATCGAACACGTCATCACCTACGGCTGCCAGATCCTCGAAGCCCTCGCCCATCTGCACGGCATGGAATTCCTGTACGGGGACATGAAGCCGTCCAATGTCGTCCACCGGCACGACGGCATCAAGGTCATCGACCTCGGCGGGGTGCGCGGGAGCGGCGTCACCGAGCCGCCCCCCGTGATCACCCCCGGATTCGCGGCCCCCGAGACGGACCACGGCAGACCGCTGACCGTCGCCCACGACATCCACACCGTCGGGATGACCCTGGCCGAACTCGCGGGCTGGGCGGTCGGCGACGACGTACCCGGCCTCGGTACCAGCTCCTTCCGCCTGGTGGTGGAACGGGCCACGGCCCGCGACCCGGACCGCCGGTTCGCCGCCGCCGGGGACATGGCCGGCCAGCTCCGCGGCGTGCTGCGCGAGATCCGGGCGCTGCGCGGGAAACGGGACCAGCCCGAGCCCTCCGTCAACTTCACCCCGTCCACCGAACTGCTCGGCGCGCGGCTGGGCTCCGTACCCGACTACACGCACTGGCTGCGCCGCCCCCTCCACCGCCGCCACGAGACCCCCGACGCCCCGGCGCTGGACGCCGGGCTGCCCACCCCCACCGAGATCGCCCGGCGGCTCCCGGTGCCCAGGCCCTACCCGGGAGACCCGGCGGCCGCCCGGTTCCTGGTCAGCAGCTACGACCCCGGCCGGCCGCTGACCCAGCCCGCCGAGGGGGAGCGGTCGGTGGAGATCTGCCTGCACAACGCCCGGCTGCTGCTCGGCCAGGAGGGCAGGGAGGCGCTGGCCGGCGCGCGCGAACAGGTGCGGGAGGCGAACGCCATTCCCGGGCCCGGCCCGGTGCGGCAGTGGCGGCTCAGCTGGCACTGGGGGCTCGTCGCGCTGCGCAGCGCCGATGTGCTGGACGACCGGCGGCAGATGCTGGAAGCCGCCCTGGAACACTTCGCGGCCGTCCACCGGGCGCTGCCCGGCGAGTACGCGGCGAAGCTGGCGCTCGCGTACGTCGCGGAACAGCTCGGCCGGGACCTGCCGGCCGGGGCCGCCCCGTCGGCGTACGAACTCTTCCGGGCCGTGCACGCCCGCAACCCCTCGCACGTCGGCGCCGCGCTGGGTCTGGCCAGACTGGCCCTGGCACGCGGCGACCGGGAAGCGGCGGCCGGGGTCCTGGACCTGGTGCCCGACGAGTCGCGGGACCACGCCGTCGCCCGCGTGGCCGCGCTGCGCATCCGGGCGGCGCGGCTCGCGGCGGGCGAGCGACCGCTGCCCGCGCGGCGGGAGATCGACGCCAGTCTCGCCGCGGTCCCGCTCCGCGAAGGCGGCCCGGACCCGGGGTCCGTGGTGCCGGGCGATGAAGCGACCCGGCTGCTGCGCACCGAACTGTTCGAGTGGAAGCTCGACGTGGTCCGCGCCGCCGCCCCCGCCACCCGGCGTGGCCGGTGGCGGCGGGGACTGCCCCCGCTGCCGGTCCCCGGGGAACGGGCCGTGCGCGAGGAACTGGAGCAGTGCTACCGCTGGCTGGCCCGGCAGCGCCAGAAGACCGCCGAGTACGAGCGGCTGATCGACCTCTCGCACGCGATCCGCCCGCAGACCCGTGTCTGAACCCGAGCCTGACGCCTTGGAGGCTGCCGGGCGACCTCCGATCGGGCGGCCGCGCCCTGGCACGCCCGATCGGAGGCCGCCCGGCAGCCTCTTGTCCCTGGAGGCAATTCCATGAGTCGCACCGCTCCCTCACCCGGCCTCGAAACCGGTCTGCTCGTCGAGGTCCCCGAGAAGCACCCGCCGGGCGACGACATCCGGATCGAGGCCCATGTGCGGGTCGAAGCGGTCGCCGTCGGGCCCCAGGACGCGATTCCGGCCGCCGAAGTCGCCCTCGTCATCGCGGTGGACGTCGCCGCCTCGCGCCGCGCCGGGACCGTCGACGCGCTGGCCGACGCCGTGGGCGCACTGCCCGACGGGATCTCCTACACGGTGCTGGGCGGCGAAGCCTCCCGGTGCTACCCGCTGCGGGGCCGGCTGGCGATCGCGGATCCGGACGACCGGCGCCACGCCGCGTTCAGCGTCGGCCGGATCACCGCGGCCGACGCCGGGCGCCGTCCGCCCGGATACGCCCGCTGGCTGGCGGGGGCGCGCGAACTGTTCGCCGTCTGCGAGCTCCCCGTACGGCATCTGGTACTGATCACCGACGGGAGCGGCCGCGGCGACGAGGACGAGGCCTACCGCGAGGACAGCGCACTGCGCACCGAACTCGCCCGTTGCGAAGGGGAGTTCACCGCAGACGTGATCGCCCTGGGGGAGTCCTGGGACCCGGCCGCGCTGCTCGCCGTCGCCGAACGGCTGCACGGCGACGCCGCGTACGCACCCGAGGCGTTCGCCCCCGCCGTCGATGCGGCCGTCGTCCGACTGCGCCGGATCCGCAGCCCCGCGCTCGCCCTCACGGTCGCGGTACGACCGGCGGTCCGCGAGGTGACGCTCACCGAGACCGCTCCCCGCCAGCAGCGGCTCGAACCGGCCGGCGACGGGGACGATCCGCGGCGGCTGGAATTCCTCACCCATCAGTGGAAGCCGGAGACCCGCGACTACCTCCTCACCCTCCGGGTCGACGCGAGCAACGACCCGCTCGGGGTGCCGCTCCAGCTCGCCACCGTGACCGTCGGCGACCTCACCGAACCGGTCGTCGTCCGGTGGCTGCCGTCGGGAACCGCCGAGCCCACGGCGGACCATGCGGGCGGCGCGGACCACAGCGTCCACGCCATGAACGCCTCCACCGAGATCCGGACCGCTCTCAGGCGCGCGTACGACGCCCTCGACCTGGACCGGCGCGAGGAGGCCGAGCAACAGTTCGGACGCGCGGTCCGGCTGGCCGCGGAGATCGGCGCCTCCTGGGTCCGGGCCGAGGTCCGCAACGTCGCCGAGATCATCGACGAGCGGCGGGGGCGGGTCAGGATCGGGCCGACCGTCGACCGGGGCACCGTCCGCCGGGGGCGGCTGAGCGTCGCCTCCGCACACCTGGTGGAACCGTCCGGGACCCCGGCCGGAGCGACGGCACGCTGCCCTGAGTGCGAACACCCAGCCGGTCCCGCCGCCCTGTTCTGCATCGCCTGCGGGAGGCGGCTGTGATGTCCGGGCCGGCCCGGTGGACCGGCGCGCTGCGCACCCGCCGCTCGGGCGGGTCACGGACCCGGCGGCTCCTGGAGCGGCATCTGACCGGGTTGCTGGTGCTCGCCCTGCTCTCGATGAGCGTCCTGCTCGTCTCGTACCGCGAAGCGCAGATCTCGGCGGGCGAGATGCGCACCCGGGGCGCGCCCGCCGTGCAGGGAGTGGCGGCCACCCAACTCGCCCTGCTGCGCGCCCACCAGGAGGCCCAGTTCTCCGTCCGCCACGACATCGACGGCGTGGTCGGGGCCGGCGCGCGCTACGAGAGCCAGCTCTCCGCCGCCGCCCAGGGCCTCTCCCGGCTCAACGACGTACAGCTGGACGGGGACCGCGGCCGCGGAGTGCTGGAAACCGTCAACGGTCTGCTGACCTCGTACAGCAGCTCCATCACCCCGGGCGCGGTGAAGTACGTGTCGGACGAGCCGATGCAGCGGGAGAAGTTCGCGGAGGCCGAGACGATCCTCAGCCGCGACGGCACCGGTGTGGTGCCCCGCCTCGACATCCTCCAGGAACACCAGATGCAACGGATCGACACCGTCAGCTCCCTGGGCACCCTCCGCCGGACCGGCTGGGTGATCGCCGAACTCGCCCTGCTGGCGATGGCGTCGACCACCCTGTCCGCGCTCCGGGTGCTGCGCCGTCGCTGCGGGCGCAGCTTCGACCCCTGGCTGCTGACCACGCTGCTGGCCACGGTCGTGCTGGCGGTGTTTCCGCTGTGGGCGACCACGAACACCCAGCAGCGGCTGGACACCGCCCACGCCGGGCTCGTCAGGATCGAGCGACGGGCCCACGCCGACGGTGACCTGGCCAAGGCCCAGCAGTACGTCACCGACGAGTCGGCGAGCGTACGCGCCGATCTCGCCGCCCAGGGCTGGCAGAGCTGGACCTATTACGGGGCGCTGGGCGGCGGCGCGTTGATCGTCCTGCTGCCCGCCGTCGGTATCGGCCGACGCCTCAACGCCGACTACTGGAGGGCCGGATGATCCCGCGCGCCCGCATCGTCCTGCTCGTGATGACCCTGCTCCTGGCCGCGGCGGGCTGCGGGCTCGCCGCCCCGGGCGGCAGCGACGAACAGCCCAAGGTCACGATCCTCGGCCCCTGGACCGACAACCAGGAGAAGCAGTTCAAGGACGTCCTGAACGGGTTGGGCATCCCCTACACCTACCAGGGCACGGCCGCCACCCGGGAAGTCCTGCTCGCCGAGGTGCAGGCGGGCAATCCGCCCGACATCGCGATCCTGCCGGGCGTCGGAGAGCTCGTCGAGTACGCCGCCGAGAACCGGCTGCGGTCCCTGCGCGGCCTGTACGAGCCCAAGGAATACGGCAAACCCTGGCAGCCCGAGGCGCAGGGCATCGCCGACGATCTGTGGGTGCCGCTCAAGGCCGACCTCAAGAGCATCGTCTGGTACCGCAAGGACCGGCCGCCGCCCTCCCACCCCGCGCCGCTGACCTCCTGGTGCATCGGCATGGGCGACGACGGGGCCTCCGGCTGGCCGGGCAGCGACTGGATCGAGGACCTGATCCTGCAGAGCGCGGGACCGGTGCTGTACGAGCGCTGGGCGACCGGGGCCATCAAATGGGTGGACGCCCCCGTGATCAACGCCTGGACCAGATGGGCCGGACTGCTGGCCCAGGACCTGGCAGCCGCGGAGCGCGCACTGCTCTTCGACCACCGCGGCAGCCCCGGCGGACACGGGCTGCTCTTCGGCGACGGCTGTGACCTGGAACACCAGGGCTCGTTCGCCCGTTCCTTCTACGGGGACCGCAAGGAGAGCGCCGCCTTCACGGACTCCGCGCCGCTGCTGCCCGGCGGCCCCTCCGTGAAGGGCCGTGAGGTGTCCGCCGACTTCGCCGCCCTGTTCGGCCGGTCCGACCAGGCCCGCGATCTGCTCCGGCGGCTCACCTCCCGCACGGCCCAGGAGGAGTGGGGCCGCAAGGCCGGGGTATTCTCGCCGAACTCCGCCGTGCACGCCAAGAACGGGGCGGTCGAGAAGCAGATCAGCGCCCGGCTCACCGACCATCGCGTGCCGCTCTGCCTGGACGCCTCCGACGTCATGCCGGCCGCCGTGCGGGACGCCTTCTACGAGGCCGTCCTGCTGACCATCGCGCACCCCGGCGACTCGGTGCGGGAGCGTCTGGCGGCGATCCAGAAGGTGCAGGACGCCCAACCGGAGGACATCCCGAGGCTGACACGTGTGTGCAGCAGACCACAGTGAGTCTTTGTCGAACTCGGACAAAGACGGACCCACAGGGGCTGGCACATCGCCTGCATCAGGCCGGACTTCTGTCAGGCTCCACCAGGAAACAGGTCAGGAGACTGTACGGAGTCGACGGCACGATTTACTTGCCAGGCTTCGTAGGGTCGGTACATGACCGTTGTGGACGAAACCCCGGGCGAGCCGAGCGACACCCGTGGCCGTGTGGCCGAACTGCTGGCACTGCGCGAGCAGGCCCGTCGCGGACCGAGTGACCGGGCGACCGAGGCGCAGCGCGCCAAGGGCAAGCTGACGGCGCGTGAGCGCATCGAGCTGCTGGTCGACCCGGGTTCGTTCAAGGAGGTCGAGCAGCTGCGCCGGCACCGGGCGACCGGCTTCGGCCTGGAGGAGAAGAAGCCCCACACCGACGGTGTCGTCACCGGCTGGGGCACGGTCGACGGCCGTACCGTCTTCGTCTACGCGCACGACTTCCGGATCTTCGGAGGCGCCCTGGGCGAGGCCCACGCCACCAAGATCCACAAGATCATGGACATGGCCATCTCGGCCGGTGCCCCGCTCGTCTCGCTGAACGACGGCGCGGGCGCCCGTATCCAGGAGGGCGTCAGCGCGCTCGCCGGATACGGCGGCATCTTCCAGCGCAACACCAAGGCCTCCGGCGTCATCCCGCAGATCAGCGTGATGCTCGGCCCGTGCGCGGGCGGCGCGGCCTACAGCCCCGCCCTCACGGACTTCGTGTTCATGGTCCGCGAGACCTCCCAGATGTTCATCACCGGACCGGACGTCGTGAAGGCGGTCACCGGCGAGGAGATCACCCAGAACGGCCTCGGCGGCGCCGATGTGCACGCTGAGACCTCGGGCGTCGCGCACTTCGCGTACGACGACGAGGAGACCTGCATCGCCGAGGTCCGCTACCTGATCGGGATGCTGCCGTCCAACAACCGGGAGAACCCGCCCGCCGTGGCGAGCGACGATCCGGCCGACCGGCGCGGCGACGTCCTGCTGGACCTGGTGCCGGCCGACGGCAACCGCCCGTACGACATGCACAAGGTCATCGAGGAGCTCGTCGACGACGGCGACTACCTGGAGATCCACGAGCGCTGGGCCCGCAACATCATCTGCGCCCTGGCCCGTCTGGACGGCCAGGTCGTCGGCATCGTCGCCAACCAGCCGCAGTCCCTCGCCGGTGTCCTGGACATCGAGGCGTCGGAGAAGGCGGCCCGGTTCGTCCAGATGTGTGATGCATTCAACATTCCTATCATCACTCTTTTGGACGTACCTGGCTTTCTGCCCGGGGTCGATCAGGAGCACGGTGGAATTATTCGGCACGGTGCGAAGCTGCTCTACGCGTACTGCAACGCCACGGTGCCGAGGATCTCGCTGATCCTGCGCAAGGCTTACGGCGGTGCGTACATCGTGATGGACAGCCAGTCCATCGGTGCGGATCTGACGTACGCCTGGCCGACCAACGAGATCGCGGTGATGGGCGCCGAAGGCGCCGCCAACGTCATCTTCCGCCGGCAGATCGCCGACGCCGAAGACCCGGAAGCCATGCGGACCCGCATGGTCAAGGAGTACAAGGCCGAACTGATGCATCCGTACTACGCCGCCGAGCGCGGCCTGGTCGACGACGTCATCGACCCCGCCGAGACCCGCGAGGTGCTGATCGCCTCGCTCGCCATGCTCCGCACCAAGCACGCCGACCTGCCGTCCCGCAAGCACGGCAACCCCCCGCAGTAGTCCGCGGCCCCCGCAGCAACCCTGCCGGACCCGCGAAGACCTGCCGAGAAGACGGAGAATCCGCTTATGAGCACTGCCACCGAGTCCGTGCTGCGTGTCGAGAAGGGTCTTGCCGACGCCGAGGAGCTGGCCGCCATAACCGCGGTTCTGCTCGCCCGCGCAGCCGCCCAGCCTGCCGCGCCTGCCGCCCACCGTGGCCGCAGCACCGCCGGCTGGCGCCGCCTGGAACGCACCCCGGGCTTCCGCGCCCCGCACTCCTGGCAGTGCTGACCGAACCGATCAAGCCCATGCGGGCCCGATCACGCCCGTCCGGCGCTTGAGGACAAAGCGCTGCCGAAGGCCGCGCAACACGCGAGGGCCCCGCACTCCCGAAGGAGCGCGGGGCCCTCACGCACAGCCGGACCCGGGGGCGGCAGCCCTAGGGTCTTTCGTCGAAAGACGCTAGCGCAACCGCGCCATCAGCGCGTGCTCCACGAGCGTGATCAGCGCACTCTTCGCGTCCGCGCGGTGCCGCGCGTCCGTCGTGAGAATCGGCGTGTCCGGCCCGATCTGGAGGGCTTCGCGGACTTCGTCGGGGGTGTAGGGCTGGTGTCCGTCGAAGCCGTTGAGGGCGATGACGAAGGGGAGTCCGCTGTTCTCGAAGTAGTCGACGGCGGGGAAGCAGTCGGCGAGGCGGCGGGTGTCGACGAGGACGACGGCGCCGATGGCGCCGCGGACCAGGTCGTCCCACATGAACCAGAAGCGGTCCTGTCCGGGCGTACCGAAGAGGTACAGGATCAGGTCCTGGTCCAAGGTGATGCGCCCGAAGTCCATCGCCACCGTCGTGGTGGTCTTGTCCCCGGTGTGCGTCAGATCATCGATGCCCGCGGACGCGGACGTCATCACGGCTTCGGTGCGCAGCGGATTGATCTCCGAAACGGCACCGACGAACGTGGTCTTACCCACGCCGAAGCCCCCTGCCACCACGATCTTCGCGGAGGTAGTGGAGCGGGCCGCTCCGCCGCTAGAGCTTGCGAAGTCCACTGAGCACCCTTTCGAGCAATGTCACATCTGGCTGGCCGCCGGCGGACTCGTCGCCGCCGGGCTGATGGATAGCGACGAGTCCAGCCTCTGCCAGGTCGGCTACGAGGATCCGGGCAACGCCGAGCGGGATCGAGAGCAGTGCCGAAATCTCGGCGACCGACTTGATCTCGAAGCACAGCCGGCAGATCCGCTGGTGCTCGGGCAACTGCCCTTGCAGCCGGGACGGATCGGCCGTGGTACTGACCAACGCCTCAATGGCGAGTTGGTAGCGCGGTCGTGTCCGGCCGCCGGTCATGGCGTACGGACGGACCAGCGGATTGTGCGCGGCGGGCGCGGTCGGCTCGGGGGCCTGCCGCGGCTGCACGGGCTGGATGCGGGGCGACTGGGGCGGGTCGAAACGGTGCGGCCGCTGCGGGGGCCACCCGGCGCCCTGCTGGGCGCCGTACGGCTGCTGCGGCTGCTGCGGCTGCTGATAGGGCTGATACGGCTGCTGGGCGCCCTGTCTGTTGGGTGTGGAGGGGAAGTTGAAACGGTTGTCCCCGTGCTCACCCGGTACGTTCTGGCCACCGTTGTACCGGTGTCCGCCTGGGGGTGTTGCCACGATTCCTCCTCCGCCTGCCGGTCCCGATCCCAGTGGGTCCGCGCCACCGCACTTTATGGCGCGGTGGCGCGAAACGCACAGTCTGTCTACTAGTTAAGAAGACTTCCCTGGAGTTCGGCGCGGAGGTCCGGGGTGAGGACGCCGCCCGCGCGGTCGACGAGAAGGGCCATTTCGTACCCGACCAGACCGATATCGGCGTCCGGGTGGGCGAGAACGGCCAGTGAAGATCCGTCGGAAATGGACATGATGAAGAGGAATCCGCGCTCCATCTCCACGACTGTCTGATTCACCGCGCCGCCTTCGAAGATCCGCGAGGCGCCCGCGGTCAGCGAGGTCAGACCGGAGGCGACGGCCGCCAGCTGGTCGGCGCGGTCGCGCGGAAATCCTTCGGACATGGCCAGCAGGAGTCCGTCGGCGGAGACCACCACCGTGTGCGACACCCCGGGGGTGTTGTCCACGAAGTTGGTGATCAACCAGTTGAGATTCTGCGCCGCCTGGCTCATCGGGCTCACACTAACGCTCCTGGTTGTAGGTATCACTTGCGTCCGAACCCGCGTTACGTCCCCGCAGCACGCCCCGCCGCAGGTTGCTCAACCTGCCGCGGACGTCCTCGGGGGCACGGGAGACCTGAGGGCCGCCCTGCAGGGTCTGCTCCGCCGTACCCTCGACCAGATTGGCCTTGGGCACCCGCCGGGGAAGCCCGGACGGGGTGACCCCGCCCGCCTTGGGCTCCCGGAGCTTCTCGGCCCGCTCCCAGCGCTCGTCGTTCGTCGAGCGCCAGTCGTCGGAGCCGTTCTCGTCCTGCTGTGCGGACGGCTGCCGCTGCGGCATCTCCTGCTGCTGCGGCGGCAGTTCCTGCTGTGCTGCGGCTGCGGGCCGGTTGTTCCCGCGGCCGGTGGGCTGCCAGTGCTGCTGACCGCCCCGGCGTGGCAGACCGGCTTCGGTCAGCTCGTGGCCGGAGTTCGGGGTGGGCCCCGGACGGTCGAAGCCTACGCGTTCCTGCGGCTCGGCGGGGGCACTCGGGACAGATTCCGCTTGGACCTGCGCAGGCGGTACGTACGCATCCTGATACGCGCCCTGATTCGCCCATTCGTCCTGGTGGGGCTGGGGGGTGAAGGGTTCCTCGTACGACGGCTGCGCGGTCGCGCCGACCGCATATGCCGCCTCCGCATAGCCGTCCTGCCGGGTGTGGTCGGGCTGCTCGGCAAAGCCCGCGTCACCGCCGTAGGGGGCGTAACCACCCTCGTACGGAGCCTGCTCGTACTGCTGCGGCTCCTGGGCGTAGCCGTTGCCGGCGTACGGGGCCTGCGCGAACTGCGGGCGCTCGCCCGTCGCCTGCGTCTCCAGCGCGGCCCGGCGCTCCTCACGCATCAGCGAACGGCCCACCGGGTCCAGCTGCGAGGCGTCCGCCGACGGCTGCTCGTAACGTGAGTCGTCGAAGCCGAGCTCCGCCGCCGTGCGCAGCTGCGGGGGCGCGGGCTGCTCGAAGCCCTGCTGCTGCGGAATGATCGAGGAGACGGTGAAGTCGTCCTGCGCGGCGTCCGGTTCGCCGCCGCCACCGTGGGTGATGGCGTCCGGCAGCATGACCAGCGAGGTGGTCCCGGCCTGCTCGCCCGAGGGGCGCAGCTGAACCCGGATGCCGTGCCGGTCGGCGAGCCGGCCGACCACGAAGAGACCCATCCGCTGCGACACCGCGGCATCCACGGTCGGCGGGTTGGCCAGCTTGTGGTTGATGTCGGCGAAGTCCTCGGCGGTGAGACCGATGCCCTTGTCGTGGATCTCGATCATCACGCGGCTGTCGGGCAGCCGGGTCGCCGTGACCCGCACCTTGGTCTGCGGCGAGGAGAACGTGGTGGCGTTCTCCAGCAGCTCGGCCAGCAGATGCACGAGGTCGGTGACGGACTGGCCGTGGATCTCGGTCTCCGGCACCCCGGAGAGCTCGACGCGCTCGTACGCCTCCACCTCGGAGGCGGCGGCCCGCAAGACGTCGACCAGCGGAACCGGCTGGTTCCAGCGGCGGCCGGGCTCCTCGCCGGCCAGCACGAGAAGGTTTTCGCCGTTGCGCCGCATCCGGGTGGCCAGGTGGTCCAGCCGGAAGAGGCTCTCCAGCTGGTCCGGGTCGGCCTCGTTGTTCTCCAGGTCGGTGATGAGGGTCAGCTGGCCCTCGATCAGGGACTGGTTGCGACGCGACAGATTGGTGAAGATCGCGTTGACGTTGCCCCGCAGCATGGCCTGCTCGGAGGCCAGCCGGACCGCCTCGCGGTGCACCTGGTCGAAGGCGCGGGCGACCTCGCCGATCTCGTCGCGGCTGTCGATCGGGATGGGCTCGACGCGGGTGTCGATCCGGCCGGGATCGGTCCTGGAGAGCTGGTCGACCAGCATCGGCAGCCGCTGCTCGGCGATCCCGAAGGCGGCGGTACGCAGATGGCGCATCGAGCGGCTCATCTGCCGCGCCATCAGCCCGGCCAGGACGAAGGCGGCCAGCAGGGCGACGATCACGACGGCGGCGTTGATGAAGGCGTCGTTCCGGGCGCTGGAAGAGATGTCCGCGGCCTCGGACACGGCCTTGTCGACGAGCTCGTCCTCGACCGTGGTGTAGCCGTCGAACTTGGCGGTGGCGGCGGCCATCCAGGTCTCGGGCGTGATGCCCTTGGCGGCCAGCTTCTGGGGGGACTTCCCCTCCCCGATCTGCTGGGCCATGCCGTCGAAGACCGAGCCGTCGACACTGGGCGGCGCGACGAACGGGACCCCCGTGGCGTCGGCCTGCTCCTTCGCCTTCTCCAGCCTCTTCGCGCCTTCGGCCGACTGCGCGGCCATGACCTGCTTCAGCCGGGCCACGTCGGCCTCCGTACCACCGGAGTTGAACTCGCCGAGCGCGATCTTCTCCAGGTAGTTGTACGAGCCGAAGGCCTTGACCTGGGCGTCGAACGTGGCGTTCTCCTGGCTCGGACGCACCAGCAGGTGCATACCGATGGAGCGCTGAAGCGATTCTGCAGCCTTGGCGAGCTCGATCGCGTAGACCGTACGGCCGTAACTGGTGATGTTGCCGGTGCCCAGACCCAGCTCGTTGCAGAACTCCATCAAGGAGTGCTGCACCTGGACATAGCCCTCCTCCGTCTTCACCGGGTTCATCGCCTCGGCGTAGGCGGCCTTGCGCAGCTCGGGGAGTTTGGGCTCCTCCAGCCGGAACAGCTGAAGGCGCCGCTCCAGGCCCTGCGTCCTGGGCATGTCCTTCACGGCCGTGTCGAACTTGGCCGCGGCGGCGTCGGTGGCCGCCCGGACCTGGTCGATGACGGCGGCGTCCCGCTTGTTCGACAGCAGCGGCTGAGCGGAGAGGTCACGCTCATTGAGGAGTGCCTGGCCGTACGCGGAGGCCGCGCGCACGATCAGCGCGGTCTTCTCGGCCTCCTGCGCCTCCCGCCAGGTGTCGATCGAGCCCTTCACCTGGAAGCCGCCCATGACCAGGCCGACGAGCACCGGGATCAGGAGGATCGCGTTCAGCCGAGTGGGTACCCGCCAGTTGCGCGGGGAAAGCCGACTTGAGCTGCCCCCGGACTTCATCGCTCGGGACCTATCGGCGGGCGACGCCGCGGCGCGCGGAGCCGGGGTGAAATTGCCCCGCCCCGGCTCCGCCCCGGAGCCCTCGTTGCTTCGCCTCACTCGACCAACAACCTCTCGGCGTCGGCACCTACGTTGTGCCGTGTTTCGTTCAGGGCCGTACTACTCGGGAGTTCGTCGAATTCCAGCACGGGGACCGGTCGCGTTCCAAACAGTCGGAACCAGCCATTCCGAGTGGTCCAAGCCTCAGATAAAACGGGCATAAAGAACGAGCCCCGCCAAAAGGCGGGGCTCATGTGAGCTCAGCGATACCGATTGAACGCATCGGGTGTTGAAAGCGAGACAATTCTCTGTCGAAACGTTATGAACGCGGGGGCGGATCGTGTCAAAGGACACAGCCCGCCCCCGTTTGGGTACGGCAACTACCGTATGTCAATACAGACTTGTGCTTACTTCAACCGCGCCATCAGCGCGTGCTCAACGAGCGTGATCAGGCCGCTCTTGGCGTCCGCGCGGTGCCGCGCGTCCGTCGTGATGATCGGGGTGTCGGGCCCGATCTGGAGGGCTTCGCGGACTTCGTCGGGGGTGTAGGGCTGGTGTCCGTCGAAGCCGTTGAGGGCGATGACGAAGGGGAGTCCGCTGTTCTCGAAGTAGTCGACGGCGGGGAAGCAGTCGGCGAGGCGGCGGGTGTCGACGAGGACGACGGCGCCGATGGCGCCGCGGACCAGGTCGTCCCACATGAACCAGAAGCGGTCCTGTCCGGGCGTACCGAAGAGGTACAGGATCAGGTCCTGGTCCAGGGTGATGCGCCCGAAGTCCATGGCGACGGTCGTCGTCGTCTTGCCGCCGGTGTGCGTCAAGTCGTCGATGCCCGCGGAAGCGGACGTCATCACGGCTTCCGTGCGCAACGGGTTGATCTCCGAAACGGCACCGACGAACGTGGTCTTACCCACGCCGAAGCCCCCGGCCACCACGATCTTCGCCGAGGTGGTGGCCCGGGCAGCACCGCCACTAGAGCTTGCGAAGTCCACTGAGCACCCTTTCGAGCAGCGTTACATCCGGCGCGCCGCCGGCCTCTCCATTGCCCGGCTGGTGGATGGCCACCATGCCGGCTTCCGCCAGGTCCGCGACAAGAATCCGGGCCACACCGAGTGGCATCGACAGCAGCGCCGAGACCTCGGCCACCGACTTGACCTCACGGCAGAGGTGGCAGATCCGCTGGTGCTCGGGGAGCAACGTCCCCAGATGCGCGGGGTCGGCCGTGGTGGAGACCAGCGCCTCTATCGCGAGCTGGTAGCGAGGCCGGGTCCGGCCGCCGGTCATGGCATACGGACGGACCAGCGGCTGGTCGCCTTCACCGTCGTACGACGCGTGATGCAGTGCGCCGTACGGATCGGGTGAGGCGGGTGGCGGGGTCATGAATCCTCCGGGCGTGACAGCAGAGTGTCGGCTTGCCGTCTGAAGGGGGCCGGTGGGGGCTCTAAGCGGCCTGACGGGTGAGAAATGAGGGCATTACCTGGGGGGCAATCGAGTCTGTCATCGATCCGCGGCCGCCTAGTGGAGCAGGCTGCCTTGGAGCTCGGCACGGAGGTCCGGGGTGAGGACGGTGCCCGCCCGGTCGACCAGGAGGGCCATCTCGTACCCGACCAGGCCGATGTCGGCGTCCGGGTGGGCGAGAACGGCCAGTGAGGAACCGTCGGAGATGGACATCAGGAAGAGGAACCCGCGTTCCATCTCCACCACGGTCTGGCTTACGGCGCCGCCTTCGAAGATCCGCGAGGCGCCCGCGGTCAGCGAGGTCAGACCGGAGGCGACGGCCGCCAGCTGGTCGGCGCGGTCACGGGGGAAACCTTCGGACATGGCCAGCAGGAGTCCGTCGGCGGATACCACCACCGTGTGCGACACCCCGGGGGTGTTGTCCACGAAGTTGGTGATCAACCAGTTGAGATTCTGCGCGGCCTGACTCATCGGGCTCAACTAACGCTCCTGCTGGTGAGTGGGGCCGAGTGGAAAACTGCCGGTCGACTGGCCGTTGTTGGCCTGCCGTCCCTGCTGGATGCCCCGGCGGAGATTGGTCAACCGCCCGCGCACATCATCGGGCGAACGCGATACCTGGGGACCGGACTGATGGTTCTGCTGTTGGGCGGTGCCCGGAACCAGGTTGGCGCGAGGTACCCGGCGAGGCAGTCCGGAAGTGGTGACTCCGCCCGCCGCGGGCTTCTTGACCCGCTCCGCCTGCCGTACGAGTTCGTCGTTCGGCGAGGGGCGCCAGGTAGGTGTGGTGCCGCCGTTGTCGGCTCCGGCGCGGCGCGGCGCGGGAGCCGGAAGCTCCTGGCCGGGCTGGTGCGGGGCGGACGTGGGCGCCTGCGGCTCGGCGGGCGGCTGCTGACCGCCCTGCTGCGGGCCGTGGAACCAGTTCGTCTCCAGGGTGTCGTACAGCGGCGTACGACCGTCCCCGGGCCCGGCCGGCGGCAGCGCCTCGGGCTGCGGCTGCGGCGGCAGGACCGGACGGTACTGCCCGTCACCGTGGGGCGCGGCGGGCGGACGCGGGGCACCGAAGTCCTCGTTGTCCCGGTCACGCTGACGCGGTGCCGGCAGACCCTGGTCCTGCCCGGGCTGCGGCTGGCCGAAGTCGGGGCGGGCGAACTGCGCGGTGCTCGCCGGGTCCAGCGGCGACGGAGCCTGCGGGGCCGGACCGGAGAAGTCCGGGCGGGCGAACTCGGCGGTGGAGCCGGGGCCCTGCCGATCGTTCATGGCCGGGCGCGGGACGAGCGGCGGGCTCATCGGCCGCTGGAACCGGCCGGTGGATTCGGGCTCCTCGTGACCGCGCGGGGCGTCCAGCGGGGTATGGCGCGGGGCGGACGGCTCGTCGGCGCCCCAGCTGGTGGTCTGCGAGCGCTGCGGCCGTGGGTTGCCACCGGGCAGCTCGGCACGCGGACCGCCGACCGGGGGCAGCTGACGACCGGGCTCGACCGGGCCGCCGGACCGCGGGAAGCCGCCCTGGCCGGCCGGGTTCTGCCGGGCCTGCTGCGGCTGCGGCGCCCCCCACGGGGCGGGGCCGTTGGCCTGCTCCTGCTGGTCGAAGCGGTCCTGGTCGAAGCGGTCCTGGTCGTTGCGGCTCCGACCGTTGCGGTTCTGGTCGTTGTGGCTCTGGTCGTTCCAGTCCTGGCGGTTCTGGTCCTGGCGGTTCGGGCCGAACACGTCGGCCCGTACCGAGTCCGTACGGCCCGTTCCGTCACCCTGGCCGCGCGCGCCGAGCCGGGCACCGTTGCCGAAAGCACCGGCGAGGCCGCCGCCCTGACGCTGCGGTTCCTGGCGCGGGTTGCCCTGCGGACCGGCGTCGGCCGGTCCGTTGGACTGGAAGCCGGCGTTCTGCCGGCCCGGCCGGCCCGGCTGGCCCGGCTGGCCCTGCTGGTCCTGCGGCCGGCGCGATCCGCCGTCCCGCGAGGGCAGTGCGGCGCGCGGACCGGGGCCCGCACCGACCTGACCTCGTGCGGCGTCCGGACCCGCGGCGAGCCGGCCGGCCGGGGCCGCCGGAGCACCACCGAGACCGGGACGGGCAGCGTTGCCCTGCCCCGGACCGCCGGCACCGCCGAGCAGACCGCCGGGGGCGGACTGCTGCCCCGGCCCCTGCTTGGGGGCCGACTGCTTGCCGCCGTGCGCCACATCGACGGGCAGCATGACCAGCGCGGTCGTACCACCGGAGTCGGAGGGCCGCAGCTGGATCCGGATGCCGTGCCGCAGCGACAGCCGGCCGACCACGAACAGACCCATGCGGCGGGAGACCGAGACATCCACGGTGGGCGGCGAGGCGAGCCGCTCGTTGATCGCCGCGAGGTCCTCGGGGGAGAGGCCGATACCCGTGTCGTGGATCTCGACCAGCACCCGCCCGTCGGGCAGTGCGTGACCGGTGACCCGCACCTTCGTCTGCGGCGAGGAGAACGACGTGGCGTTCTCCAGCAGCTCCGCGAGCAGGTGCACGAGGTCGTTGACCACGCGGCCGGCGACCTCGGTGGCGGGCACCGCGGCCAGTTCGATGCGCTCGTACTGCTCCACCTCGGAGGCGGCGGCCCGGAGCACGTCGACCAGCGGGACGGGGCGGGTCCACCGGCGGCCCGGCTCCTCGCCCGCGAGGACGAGGAGGTTCTCGCCGTTACGGCGCATACGGGTCGCGAGGTGGTCGAGCTTGAAGAGCGAAGACAGCTGGTCCGGGTCGGCCTCGCGCGACTCCAGTTCGGAGATGAGCGAGAGCTGACGCTGGATGAGGCCCTGGCTGCGGCGCGAGAGGTTGGTGAACATCGCGTTGACGTTGCCCCGCAGCAGGGCCTGCTCGGCGGCGAGGCGGACCGCCTCGCGGTGCACGTCGTCGAAGGCCGCGGCCACCTGGCCGATCTCGTCCCGGGAGTGCACACCGACCGACTCGACCGAGGTGTCGACGTCCTGCGGGTCGGCCTCGGAGAGCTGCTTGACGAGCTCGGGCAGCCGGTCCTGCGCGACGCGCGTAGCGGTGTCCTGCAGCCGCCGCAGCGAGCGGATCATCGACCGGGCGACGACGAAGGCACCGACCAGCGAGACACCGAGCACCAGCAGGATGAGCGCACCGCTGATGATCGCTTCGCTCTTCGACTGGTCGCGGAGCTCGCGGGCCTTGCCCTCCATGTCGCTGAGGAGGGTCTCCTCGATGGTCTTCATCGCCCCGATCTTGGTGGAGCTCTGGTCGTACCAGTCCATGTAGGAGCGCCGCGTGGTGCCGGTCATGCCCGAGGGGCTGTCCAGCACCTTCTGCGCGTAGGTGTTGGCGGCCTTGATCTCCGGGTTGCCCTCGTCCAGGGTGGCGGTCAGTTCCTCGGCGTTCGCCCCGTACACGGCCTTGAAGGAGCGGAGTGCCGTGGCTTCCTTGCGCAGCGCGGCGCGGCCGAACTGCTTGTCGTTATCCTCGAGGTGCGGCTGTTTGTCGTTGCCGCCGGGCAGGGCCGCAGCGATGATCGCCCGCTGGACCGAGGCGTACTCCTTGGCGGAGGAGAAGGCCGCCAGCGCCCGGGTCCGCTTGATCATCTCCGCGTTGCTGGTCGCCTGCGCCATGTCCTGCGAGAGGCTCAGCAGCGAGGTGATCAGCTGGCTGTACTGGTCGACGGTCTGGAGACTCGGGGTGTCCTTGGCGTACGCCGTCTTGCGGATATTGCGGATCTCGGTCAGCTGGCTGGCGATCTGCTGGACGCTCGAGTAGATGCCTTCGAGGGCCTCGTCGCCGGACGGGTCGCCGATCGCGTTCGTGGCTTCGAGGAAGGCCGTCTTCGCCCGGTCGGACTTCTTGCGGGGCTCGGTGACCTTGAAGTCGTCGGGCTTCACCCCGTTGGACAGCGGACCGGCCGAGCGGTCGCGCTCCTCCTGGAGCGCCTGGGCGAGCGTGGTCGCCTGCTTGGTCATCTTGGTCAGCAGCTGCATGTGGTCCAGCTGCTGGATGTCGTTCATGGAGTCGTTGATCCGCAGCCCGCCCAGTGAGGTCGCGGCGACCACGGGAAGGGCGAGCAGGGAGACCAGACGCGTGCTGATGCGCCAGTTGCGCAGAGCCACTCGCGAGCCCGTGCTGACGGGGCCCCGCGGCTTGAGCGACGAGATCGGGTCGGTGCCGGCGGCCGCCGTGGCACCAGGGCCCCGGTCACGGTCGCCGCTGTCGCCGGCCGAGGCCGGTCCGGGGTTCTGGGCGTGCTGGGGCGAGGATCCGCGGTCGGTCCCGCCGCGCGGCTCCTGTTCCGCCGCAGCGCTGCCATCCCTCTTGAAACGTCCCTGCACTAGCGTCGCAACCTCTGGACCAGGCGTCCCTCCGCGCGAAGCGGATCGGACGGTGTCGGCGTCGTGGGGCGTTGTACCCGCCCCATGGTGGTCGTGAGTGACCGGCGCTCTTCCCCTTCCCGCCGCCACTCGGCGCTGCGTTGCGCCCCCTGCGCGCCGGCCTGAAACCCGCGGCGGTGCGTGGAATTCCAGCACAGTGCCGGATCTCCAACAAGGGCCTCGTACCCGGCTGTGACCTGGATGACGCGTTGTGATGGCTGCGTAACAAGCCGTGGAGCGTGTTCGCGGTCAAAGTGGATCATTACGGGTGAATCGACGAAGGGTTAAGGGTGTCCCAGTCGACATGATCAGGAGCGGAATGGCTGATTCAGCTATGCAATGTCCGTTTCTTCCGGGGTGATCGGCCGCCCGAAATGAGGCAATTGTCGACACAGTCGTGAGCAAACTCACATCATGATCGCCGTCTCATCCGGGCTTTCGAAGGGAATTCGATGTTTAGCCTGACGCTTTACAGGGATGGCAAATCCGACAACCGGCGCCCCTCCGAGCGGCGCCCGTACCGACAGGGTCCGAACGGCAGATGAAGACGACGATGATGTTCCGCAACATTGCCAACCCCCGGCGCACCACGCTGGCGCACCTCAAGGACGCCGAAGAGCTGCGGACGCCGGAGCTGCCGGAGCACGCGCTCGACCTGCCCACCCAGACGGCCAACCCCCGCCGCACCATCCTCATGGAGGCCCCGGTAACGGTCGCGGCCACGGAGTAGTGCGTACGTCGTCCCCCCTCACCCGCGCTCAACGCCTCACCCTGCGAGGTTTGCCCCGTCGCGCCGCCCGGCACGCACGCTCGCCGGGCAGGGCGAGGCGTTAGCCTGGAGCGTCAGTCTTCAGCCAGCAAGCAAGTGAGGGGCGACAGCATCCCGTGCGCATCGCCAGGTTCTCCATCGACGGCAATGTCGCCTTCGGCGCCGTCGAGGGCGAGGGGCCCGATGGTCTCGTCCTCGACATCATCAAGGGCATTCCGTACGCCGAGTTCGAGCTCTCCGGCACGAAGGTCCCGCTGAGCAAGGTCCGCCTCCTGCCGCCCGTGCTCCCCAACAAGGTCGTGGCCATCGGCCGCAACTACGCGGAGCACGCCGCGGAGCTCGGCAACGAGGTGCCGGACGTCCCCGTCGCCTTCTTCAAGCCCACCACCTCGGTGATCGGCTCCGGCGACGCCATCGAGTACCCCTCCTTCTCCAACGAGCTCCACCACGAGGCCGAACTGGCCGTGGTCATCGGCCGCATGTGCCGCGAAGTGCCGCGTGAGCGCGTGAAGGACGTCATCTTCGGCTACACCTGCGCCAACGACGTCACCGCCCGCGATGCCCAGAAGCGCGAGAAGCAGTGGGCCCGGGCCAAGGGCTTCGACACGTCCTGCCCGCTCGGCCCCTGGGTGGAGACCGACCTCGACCCCAGCGACCTGACCATTCAGGCCACGGTCAACGGCGAGCAACGCCAGTTGGGCCGCACGAGCGACATGATCCGCTCGATCGAGGACCTCATCGTCCACATCACGGAAGCCATGACGCTGCTCCCGGGCGATGTGATCCTCACCGGCACTCCCGCAGGGGTCGGACCCCTCCATGTCGGCGACGAGGTCGCCGTCACCATCGAAGGCATCGGCACTCTCACCAACAAGGTGATCAAGCGTGGTTAACGCACCCTCCCCCAAGCTCTCGGTCCCGCTCGGCCAGGGGGTACCCCCCCGGGTACGTTTCTGTCCCTCCCCGACCGGTAACCCCCACGTGGGCCTGGTCCGCACCGCCCTCTTCAACTGGGCTTTCGCCCGGCACCACGGCGGCACCCTGGTCTTCCGCATCGAGGACACCGACGCGGCCCGCGACTCCGAGGACTCCTACAACCAGCTCCTGGACTCGATGCGCTGGCTCGGTTTCGACTGGGACGAGGGCCCCGAGGTCGGAGGCCCGCACGCCCCGTACCGCCAGTCGCAGCGCATGGACATCTACAAGGATGTCGCCGAGAAGCTCCTCGCCGGCGGGTACGCGTACCACTGCTACTGCACCACCGAAGAGCTCGACGTCCGCCGCGACGCCGCCCGCGCCGCCGGCAAGCCGTCCGGCTACGACGGCCACTGCCGCGACCTCACGGCCGAGCAGATCGCCGCGTACGAGGCCGAGGGCCGCACGTCCATCGTCCGCTTCCGGATGCCCGACGAGGCGCTCACCTTCACCGACCTGGTCCGCGGCGAGCTGACCTTCCAGCCGGAGAACGTGCCGGACTACGGCATCGTCCGCGCCAACGGCGCCCCGCTCTACACGCTGGTCAACCCGGTCGACGACGCGCTGATGGAGATCACCCACGTCCTGCGCGGCGAGGACCTGCTCTCCTCCACCCCGCGCCAGCTCGCGCTCTACAAGGCGCTCATCGAGCTGGGCATCGCCAAGGGCACCCCCGCGTTCGGCCACCTCCCGTACGTCATGGGCGAGGGCAACAAGAAGCTCTCCAAGCGCGACCCGCAGGCCTCGCTCAACCTGTACCGCGAGCGTGGCTTCCTGCCCGAGGGGCTGCTCAACTACCTCTCGCTGCTCGGCTGGTCCATCGCCGAGGACCGCGACATCTTCTCCGTCGAGGAGATGGTGGCCGCGTTCGACATCGGGGACGTCAACGCCAACCCGGCGCGCTTCGACCTGAAGAAGTGCGAGCACATCAACGCCGAGCACATTCGCAAGCTGGACGTGAAGACGTTCACCGAGGCGTGCGGCCCCTGGCTGAAGGCCCCGTTCGCCCCGTGGGCCCCGGAGGCGTTCGACGCGGAGCAGTTCGCCGAGATCGCCCCGCACGCCCAGACCCGGGTCACGGTCCTCTCGGACATCACCGCCAACGTCGACTTCCTCTTCCTCGACGAGCCGGCGACGGACGAGGCGTCCTGGGCCAAGGCGATGAAGGAGGGCTCCGACGCACTGCTCGTCACGGCCCGCGCCAAGCTGGCCGACGCCGAGTGGAACGCGGACGCCCTGAAGAACGCCGTCCTCACCGCGGGCGAGGAGCACGGCCTCAAGCTCGGCAAGGCCCAGGCCCCGGTCCGCGTAGCGGTCACCGGCCGCACGATCGGCCTGCCGCTCTTCGAGTCCCTGGAGATCCTGGGCCGCGAGAAGACCCTGGCCCGCATCGACGCGGCACTGGCCAAGCTGGCCGCGTAACCGTCCAGGTCACGCCCTGAGGGGGCGGCCACCGGTTCACTCCGGGGGCCGCCCCCTCCGCTGTTTCTCGGTCATGAGACGCGTTTCAGCCGGGGTGGGTGCGGGATTCAGCCGAATGTCGCTGTTCGCTTACGGGAATTTCAGGCGCGGCTAGGATCAGTCGCTATGGCCCGACAGGGGTGCGTGACGCAGGAATGAAGGGCAGATGGCAGAGGATCTCAACGTCTCCGCAACCGAGTTATACGCCTCGGCGGGCGCCGCAGACGGGCTTGTAACAGATTTGCAGGGACCATTGCGGAAGGCGATCGATGACACGGCTGCGGCGGCTGCCGCATTCCGAGCATGGGACGACAAGGGCCGTATCGAGGCCGTCGGTACCGGCTGGGGTGACGCCCTGATCACCCTGAAGGACCGTCTCGCGGAACACGCGAACGGCCTACGGCTGGTGGCCGATGGCCACAGCATCCACGATGCGGACGTCGGCGACTGCTTCAAGGGCTGGTGAGCCCGGAATGCCAGAACTCTTCGCACAACTCTTCCGCCAGGACTTCTCCGATCTGGAAGCGGCCACCGGCTCGTGGCAGAAACTGGCCGGGATCCTCGGCGACACCCGGATCGGCAGCGGGAAGCGCGTCTCGGGACCGCTGCACAAGGCAAGCTGGTCGGGCGTTGCAGCCGACTACGGCTTCAACGCGCTCGAAGCCACCGAGAGCAAACTGAAAACGGCGCAGACGAACGCGCAACTCATCCACACGGTCCTGGACACGCTCAGCACCCGGATGCAGGCCGCCCAGCGCAAACTGCGCCATGCGGTGTCGGATGCCGAGACGGCGGGTCATACCGTCACGGAAGACGGCTGGGTCGAGCCGAAGCAGGCGGTCGACCCGAAGTATCACAACGACCCGGACTATCAGGGCGTTCAGCAGCGGGCCAACGCCGGGCTGGGAGGCTACCGGGCCCGAATCGACGAGGCGCTGGCGGAAGCGGAACGAGTCAGTAGCGACGCGACCGAACTCCTCCATCAGATCGATCCCTTCGACCTGGACAAGCAGTACGGCGGTGCCAACGCCGCAGAGGACGCCGCACAGATCGCCGAGTTCGCCGGGCTCGACAGGAAGAACATTCCGAACGGGAAAGATCCGCAACGCACCGCCGACTGGTGGGCGGGCCTCACCTCTGACCAGCGCGACTTCTACCTGGCGGCCTTCCCCGACCGGATCGGCAAACTGGACGGCCTTCCCACAACCACCCGCGACGATGCGAACCGAGCGGTGCTGGACATGCAGCTCAACGACTACGCGCTGCGCGAGAGCGACCTGGGCTACCACGAGCGCTACAGCTACCGCTCACTCAGCGCCCTCAAGGACCGCCTGGACAGGGAAGACACGGCGCCCGCGCACAAGCAGCTGTACCTGCTCGGTTTCGACACCTCGAAGGACGGCCGGGCGATCGTTGCCGTCGGTAATCCGGACACGGCCCGGCACACGGCCGTTCAGGTCCCGGGGACGAGTAACCAGTTGGACAACGTGGGGGATCAGATCAATCGCGTCAGTAAACTCCAGGACTCCGCCGCTGACTGGAACGGAGCTGCCGGGCCCGATGGCGTCTCGGTCATCTCCTGGCTCGACTACAACGCGCCGGAGGCGAACGGCGATTCCGTGGGGGAAGCGGAACTGAACCTGGGGATCGCCACTCAGGGCCGTGCCCAGAACGGGGCGGAGGACCTGCGTGACTTCACCCATGGTCTGCGAGCGGCTCATCAAGGTGAGCGGAGTCATCTCACGGTCCTGGCCCACAGCTACGGATCGACCACCGCCGGTGCGGCCGACGCCGGCGGGCGGGGACTGGACGCCGACGACATGGTGGTGGTCGGCAGCCCCGGACTGACGGTCGACCGCGCCGACCAACTGCACATAGATCCCAAGCACCTGTATGTGGGCGCGGCGGACAACGACTTGGTCTCCAACGTGTTCTCTGACGCGACGCTCGGCGCGGACCCGAAGAAATCAGAGTTCGGGGCGCAGCACATGTACGTGGACACCAAGGACCACGGCGGCTACTGGAACGACGGCAGCAAGAGTCTGGAGAACCAGGGCCGCATTATCGCCGGTCTCCGTCCACGGGACGGAGGGGCAGGCTGATGACGCGGACATCGACCGCATACGTGATTCCCCGGCGCCGGAGCATCGCGGCGCTGGCCCTGACGCTGCTGCTGGGAGGCTGCATGTCCGACGACGGAGTGAACGACCCGCTTCCGCGCATGAGCAGGGAGAAGGCAGAGAAGTGGGCCAAGCACTGGACCGATTCCATGGTCGGTACCGCGCATGCGCGGCTCGACCCGAAGACGGCCCGCCCCACCGCGAGCTTCACGGATTGCACGGGTGAGAAGGGCGAGACGGCGGACGACGGCAGATTCACCCTGCGCTACTCGGTCCGGGGAACCGTTCCCCGGACCGCCCATGCCGGAGCGGTCACCGCCATTAAGGACACTCTCAAGGACAAGGGCTTCGAGATCCAGACCTTCGTGGTCGACGACGACACGGAGCCGGCGAACGCAGTGGATGCCAAGCACCCTAAGAACCAGCAGTTCGTCTCCGTGGGGTCCGTGGACAAGGACCTCCTGGTCTTCATCGTCAGTACCCCCTGTCTCCTGCCGCCGGGGGTCGAACAGCAGAAATTCTGAGTTCTGAGCCCTTGGCCCTGGGACACCCTGGAGATGGCGGCCGCTGATCGAAGTCCGTGGGCCGCCACGCTTGCCCGCAGCGGAGCGTAGGCGTCATCGCAGTGCACGTTCCACGCGAGGTCGTTGAGGTCGCCTTGGTAGGCGATCGGGAACAGCAAGGACGACACCACCAGGTCCGCGACCTGCAACAGGGTGTACGTGTCGCTGTGGCCGAAGGCGGGGGGCTCGATGATCCCCCCCCCGGGACCGTCCCCGCCCGTGCGGTATTTGCGGGTGGTCACGCAGTGCACGTTGGGCGCGTTCTTCATCTTGGTACGGCTGCCGAGGACCATTATCCCGCGTGAGTGTTCGTGGGGCGGCTGAGCCTGGAACGTCTCAGTCAACGACCCCGCGGAGGTCGGGTAGACACCGGACTCGTTGAAGGCGAGCCCTTCCTCCTTGATCCAGACGCGGGCGAGGAGCCGCGCGTTGTGGCGTTCCAGTATGTCGAGCAGGGGCGACGAGCGCCTTGGGGCGCCCGCATCGACGCGGCACTGGCGAAGCTGGCGGCCGCGTAGCGGTTTCGCGTCACACGGTTCGTCTCACACGATGGGGTGGCTGCTCGGCCGGAGCAGTCACCCCATCGGTATTCAATTGTATTCTGGCTTCATGGCTGACACCACGATCAAGATCGACGAAGGCATAAGGGACCGCCTCCGCACCCTGGCGGAGGAACGCGGCATGAGTACGCGGGCGTATGTCGAGCGCATGGTCGCGGCCACGCCGACGGAGTCGGAGCAGGCGGAGCGGACGGCACGCGCTGTCGCGTACGTCCGTGCGCATTTCGGCGTGGACCTCTCCGACGAGGATCTGCGTGCCGCGCGGGAATGGCGGGCGGATCTCCTGGCCCGGCGGCTGGGTGAGCGTCGGTGATCGTTCTCGACCACACGGCCGTGCTCGCACTCTGCCGAGGACATCGGATGCTCTCCGGGCTCGCGGTGATCGGGACGGACGAACCCGGCCAGCATGCGCATGTCCCCGCGCTGTGCCTGCTGGCGGCGAGCCTTGAACTGCCCGGCGCCACCGCGCATGTGGGAGCCCTGCCGGCCGTGGAATTCCTGCCGCTGGACTTCGCGGCGGCAGCGGCCGTGGAGCAGACGGTTTCAGCGGGTGTCGAGTGGCGGCACGCGCACGCGGTGTACGCGACGGCATCGGGCGAGCCGGAGAGCCTGGTACTGACGGCAACCCCGGAGGCGTACATCGGGACGGGGTCGTGGGCGGTCGATATCGGCAAGCCCTGAGCGCCGGGAGTGGCCTGTGCGGGGGCCGGCAGCCGAGGGGCTGCCGGCCCCCCGTTGCTGTCGCTACGGGGTGAGTGGCAGGGTGCTGCCGCTCGTCTGCTGTCCCGGAACTTTTGCCAGTGGCATGGAGGCTGTCGCATCGGACTTCGCGGAACCGAACACGAGGCGGGAGGGCTGCGTAATACGCCGGTCTGCGACCACGATTCCGTCGCGCCGTCTACCGCTCGGATCCTGGTGGCGGAACTGGGGCTTCTTCGGCCGCTCTCCCCGAAACGCGTCTGTGGCCGTCCCCGAAGGGACGGCCGCAGGGTCTGCGCAGTCATATGCGCGACGTGTTGTTTGCTGATTTCGATGCTGCCAGCGGTGGGAGCACAGGGGCAAGTTCTTCGTTACGTGGAGTTGACGAATGTCAACTCCGTGGTAGAGCTGGGGCTGTGGCGTCAGGCCACACCAAGGTCCCCATGCTCCCGGGGCGCAGCGAGACCAGTTGGGTGGCTCGGTCGGGGGTGCGTAGGGACATTCGGAATCCGCCATCGACGGAGGTGACCTGGGCATGGCCGTCGTCATGAGCCAGCCCCCACGCAGCGACCCGGGCGTCCAGCTCTCCGTCGGCGGTCGCGAACTGCTCGACGACGGCGAAGAGGCGGGGTGCGGTGGCTTCTACGAGGGCTCGAATTTCATCGGCGAATCCGTCGGGAGGGGCGGGGAGTGAAGGCTGCGGGGATACGGTGGCCATGCGAAGTCTCCTGCCAGCAGTAGGCGTTGAGTGACCGAGCGCTACGAGCGTAGAGTCAGCGAAGGTATGTAGTCCATTGATTGGTGGTCTACATGCCAACTCCACTCGTGTGGGGGACGGCCTCGACTTCTTGTGCAAGGGACATTCATGGCTCGTGTCAAACTTCCGCCGAGCATCGGTCAGCGGCGCCTCGGGGCTGAGCTGCGCAGAATGCGCGAGCGTGCCGAACTTTCGGCGACACGTGCAGGAGAACTATTCGGTGCCACGCAGTCGCGCATCAGCAACATCGAGGCAGGCGGCTATGCGGTCAGTGCCGAGCGAGTCCGGGCGCTGGCCAGACTCTATGACTGCGCCGACGAACAGTTCATCGAAGCGTTGGCCAGGATGACTGGTGGCCGCACGCGAGGGTGGTGGGAGGAGTATCGGGAGATTCTGCCCTCCGACGCTCTGGATCTCGCTGAGCTGGAGCATCACGCTGAGACTCTGCGTATCGCATCTGCAATCCACATCCCCGGCCTGTTGCAGACCAGAGAGCACGCGCGGGCTGTGATGAACGATGCGGTTCCCTCCATGACTTCCGAGGAGGTGGAGCATCGGGTTTCGCATCGCCTCAAGCGGCAGTCGACCGTTCATGGCGAGCCACCGACTCCGCTCACGGTGATCATTCACGAAGCGGCACTTCGTATGGGCTTCGGAGGACCCTCGGTCTCTGGTCGTCAGCTTCGCCGCCTCATTGACCAAGGTGAGGAGACGCACTTGAACATGCTGGTGATCCCGTTCGGCGCCGGAGCATTTCCCAGTGCCGGTCACGGCATCGTTCAGTTCTGCGCCGAGAACGCAAGGCTGGACACCATTCAACTCGACACCGATCATGGGTCAGTCTTCCTCGACGGTGAGACCCAGCTGTCCAAGTACCGAATGGTTCTCGACCGCATGGAGGCATGTGCGCTGAACCCCTCTCAGTCGCGGGATCTGATCGTGCGCATCCAGCGCGAGATGTAGGAACGAGTGAGGAGTGAGCATGTCGTCACCTCTGATGTGGCAGAAGTCGTCGTTCAGCGCCGAGGCGGCAAACTGTGTCAACGTCGCCACCGCGCCCGACGGCTCGCTCAGACTGCGCGAGAGCGACGAACCTGATGTGATACTCGCCGCGACCCGGGTCGGCCTGTCTGCTCTGCTCGCGTCGATCAAGGCGAACGAGTGCCCTGGGCTGCGGCCCGAATGAGGCGGTGACATCGCCGCCATGGACCGTAGAGGCCAGGTGTGCCGGAGTGGCCCCCGACGTCAGTGGACGAGAGCCTCGGGTGCAACCCTGAGTGAGGCTGCGACTCCGCCGCTACGGAACGCCGCGACGGCGCGGAACGTGCCCGCACTGATGGTCACTTCGGCCGAGCAGGCCACCGCGAGGACGTAGCCGATGCCGCGTTCCTCCAGGGGGGCACGCATTTTCGGGTTGCCACCGTAGACCTCGTCGCCCGTGACCCATCCCACATGGTGTCCAGCGTCCCAGAACCGTTCGGTCATCCTGCGGGCCAGTTCCGGCTTGGTCGCGAACACGGTGTCCTCGCCGAGCCCCGTGGCCCGGCATCGATCCGGGTCACCCGTCCAGGAGCGCGGGATGTACAGCTCCCGGTCCACCGCCGCGTGCCCACGCTCGCCGGCGTAGACGAGGTAGACGGCGACCTGGGATTTCTCGATCCGCCCAGCCGTGCCCGTGTACTGGCGCTGGACGCCGACGGTGTGGATGCCCTTTCGTCGAATTCTTGGCCACACTCAACGCTGGACTCAGGAAGCTGAGTCCAGCGACGTGAGATCCGCGCCCTGGACCGCCACCAGCACGGCCTCGCCCGGGGTCTCCCCCGCCGCCACGGCGACCGCCGGATCGATGCCCTCGACCTCGTAGACGGTCACCTTCTCCGGCTTCTCCGTGCCGTCGACCTCGCCCGATTCGTCGCACCCGGGCAGCAGGCCGGTACCGAGGTCCTTGCCGACTGTGAACTCCTTGTCGGTCACGGACCGTCCCCTCACGTCGAGGTAGGACCGCCCCTCATACTTCACGAGGTACGCGCACTTCGCCTCGGAGGCGCCGCCCGCCTTGAGGCCCCCGTCGCTCTCCCCCTTCGTCGTACAGCCGGTCCCCCCGACCATCAGGACCGCCGCCACCACCAGAGTCCTCGTCCATCTCCGCACCCGCGGCTTGACTTCCATCTCCCGCCCTCCGTCTCTCCGGCATCACCGAAGGCCCTTCGGCCTCTCAGTGCTACGACGGAGCAGCCCCCCTTTTCGTTCCGCTGCCCCTCTGAAGGCCTGTTCGGTGAACTCCGCCATCCCGGGCAGACGGCGGATGAGTGATCACCGACCCGATCACCACGCCGTACGACGAGGGGGAGGCGACGCGACGTCATGACCACGCTGGCACAACGCACAAGGCCGATGCGCCGCCCCACGGACCGTCGGCCCTCTTCGACCTGCACTCGACCGCCATGCAGTTCGTCCTGCTCGCCGTTTTCCTGGTGCTGCTCTGGCGTTTGAGGGCTTCATCGCGGGCAAGCAGCTGAGCGCCGGCTAGCTGGACTTCATCACGTTGGTCGTCGACGTGGTCGCGAAGCGTGGCCTGCTCGACCTCGGTGACCTGTACGAAGTCGGCAGCCCCTTCCACGACCGGGCACCCGGTGGCCCGGTGGCCCGGACGACCTGTTCACCCCCGAGGAGATCGACGACCTGAAGATTGTCTTCATCGGCCTGCAGAGCACTGCGAAACCCACCACACTCGCCGCGTAGGAATCTACGCTGGGTCCCATGACGATCCGCGCGGTCCTCTGGGACATCGACGACACGATCTTCGACTACACGGGTGCCGACAGCATCGGCATGCGCAAGCATCTCGAACAGGAGGGCCTGCCCGGCGGATACGACTCCGTCGACCAGGCCCTCACCGCGTGGCGGGCGATCACCGATGTGCACTGGGCGCGGTTCGCGGACGGGGAGACGGACTTCCAGGGGCAGCGCCGTGACCGGGTCCGGGAGTTCGTCTCGCGGGCGCTGGACGACACCGAGGCCGACGACTGGTTTGCTCGGCACGCGGCCCACTACGAGGCCGCCTGGTCGCTCTTTCCCGATGTGGTGCCCACCCTGGACCTGCTGGCGGACGGGTTCCGGCACGGGGTGCTGTCGAACTCCAGCATCCACAACCAGGACCGCAAGCTGCGCACGCTCGGCGTGCGGGAGCGGTTCGAGGCCGTGGTGTGCGCCGTGGAGCTGGGCGTCTCCAAGCCCGAGGCCGGCGCCTTCCACGCCGCCTGCGACGCGCTGGCGCTGGAACCGCAGGAAGTCGCGTACGTGGGGGATGAACCGGACATCGACGCGAGTGGCGCGGTCGCCGCGGGGCTGATGGGGATCTGGCTCGACCGCGGCGGCCGCGGCGGCCGGCCCGAACTCGTCCGTATCAGCGGGCTCGATCAGCTGCCCGGCCTGCTGGGGCCTGCCCGGCCCTGATCCGCCGGACAAGCCCTGGCGGGCAATACTCGTTTTGGAGCGCCGGACACCTTCGGGTAATGTTCTTCCTGCGCCGCCCGAGCGGGACGGAAGATCCGAACGGGAAGCGCGAGCCGAACAAAACCCCTTCCGAGGGGTTGAGTTTTGGTGGGCTATGGTGTAATTGGCAACACTACGGTTTCTGGTACCGTCATTCTAGGTTCGAGTCCTGGTAGCCCAGCGCAGAAATGCAACAGCAGTAAACAGTAGTAACAAGCCCCCGTTGTGTAGCGGCCTAGCACGCTGCCCTCTCACGGCAGTAGCGCCGGTTCGAATCCGGTCGGGGGTACAGATCCTTCCCGCGAGATCATCTGGGTCGCACCCACGCTCTCGATGCAGGATCGCTAGGGCCCCCGTTGTGTAGCGGCCTAGCACGCTGCCCTCTCACGGCAGTAGCGCCGGTTCGAATCCGGTCGGGGGTACTTGCAACACCATGGGCTATGGTGTAATTGGCAACACTACGGTTTCTGGTACCGTCATTCTAGGTTCGAGTCCTGGTAGCCCAGCGCAGAAATGCAACAGCAGTAAACAGTAGTAACAAGCCCCCGTTGTGTAGCGGCCTAGCACGCTGCCCTCTCACGGCAGTAGCGCCGGTTCGAATCCGGTCGGGGGTACAACACAGCAGTAGACAAGGGCCCTTCACTTCGGTGAGGGGCTCTTCTGCTTGTCCCCCCCCGCTATGTCGCCCCGTCAAGTACGGGACCGTTACCGGGACTTGGTGGAGGCCGCCACGGCGCTGGGGCGGCCAGGACTTTCTTCCGTACGTCAGCCGGTGCGGCGCAGGGCCTCGCTCAGCCTCGCCGCCGAGTCGATGACCGCCTGGGCGTGCATCCGGCCCGGGTGCCGGGTCAGCCGCTCGATCGGTCCGGAGACCGAGACGGCGGCGACCACCCGGTTCGAGGGGCCGCGCACCGGCGCGGAGACCGAGGCGACGCCCGGCTCGCGCTCGCCGATCGACTGGGCCCAGCCCCTGCGCCGTACGCCCGAGAGCGCCGTCGCCGTGAAGCGGGCGCCCTGGAGACCGCGGTGCAGGCGCTCCGGCTCCTCCCAGGCCATCAGGATCTGGGCCGACGAGCCGGCCTTCATGGTGAGCGTGGAGCCGACCGGCACGGTGTCCCGCAGGCCGGACAGCCGCTCCGCCGCCGCCACGCAGATCCGCATGTCGCCCTGTCGCCGGTAGAGCTGCGCGCTCTCGCCCGTGATGTCCCGCAGGTGGGTGAGCACCGGTCCCGCCGTGGCCAGCAGACGGTCCTCGCCCGCCGCCGCCGCGAGTTCCGCCAGCCGGGGGCCGAGAATGAAACGGCCCTGCATGTCCCTCGCCACCATCCGGTGGTGTTCCAGTGCCACGGCCAGTCGATGGGCCGTGGGTCGTGCGAGCCCGGTCGCCGCGACCAGCCCGGCGAGGGTGGCCGGACCGGACTCCAGGGCGCTCAATACCAGAGCCGCCTTGTCGAGAACGCCGACGCCGCTAGAGTTGTCCATACGACGATACTCCCGTCTCACTCTGTGAAACGCAAGTTCAATTTTCGGCGGAAGTTGCGAACCTGTGGGGGTGGCCGCACAACGGCCCCGTAGCCACCGCCCCGCACGGGGGTCCGGACGGCAGCGCACCGAATCTCTAGTTGGGCCGGCGAAGACGCCGGCCGGAGGGAAAGCGATGGGTAGGACACTCGCGGAGAAGGTCTGGGACGACCATGTCGTCCGGCGCGCCGAAGGTGAGCCCGACCTCCTCTTCATCGATCTGCACCTGCTGCACGAGGTGACCAGCCCCCAGGCCTTCGATGGCCTCCGGCAGGCCGGACGCCCGGTGCGGCGCCTCGACCTCACCATCGCGACCGAGGACCACAACACCCCGACCCTCGACATCGACAAGCCGATCGCCGACCCGGTCTCCCGCGCCCAGTTGGAGACCCTGCGCAAGAACTGCGCGGAGTTCGGCGTGCGGCTGCACCCGCTGGGCGACGTCGAGCAGGGCGTCGTGCACGTGGTCGGTCCGCAGCTGGGTCTCACCCAGCCCGGCACCACGGTCGTCTGCGGCGACTCCCACACATCCACGCACGGTGCCTTCGGCGCGCTGGCGTTCGGCATCGGCACCAGCCAGGTCGAGCACGTGCTGGCCACCCAGACGCTGCCGCTGGCCCGCCCCAGGACCATGGCGATCACCATCGACGGCGAACTGCCCGACGATGTCACGGCCAAGGACCTGATCCTGGCGATCATCACCCGGATCGGCACCGGCGGCGGCCAGGGCTACATCCTCGAATACCGCGGCTCGGCCATCGATAAGCTCTCGATGGAAGCCCGGATGACCATCTGCAACATGTCGATCGAGGCCGGCGCCCGGGCGGGCATGATCGCCCCGGACGAGACCACCTTCGACTACCTGAAGGGCCGCGACCACGCCCCGCAGGGCGAGGACTGGGACGCCGCCGTCGCGTACTGGAAGACGCTGCGCACCGACGACGACGCGGTCTTCGATGCCGAGGTCGTCATCGACGCCGCCGAACTGGCGCCGTTCGTCACCTGGGGCACCAACCCCGGCCAGGGCGCGCCCCTGTCGGCCAACGTCCCCGACCCGGCTTCGTACGAGGACGCCTCGGAGCGCAACGCCGCCGAAAAGGCCCTGGAATACATGGGGTTGACCGCCGGCCAGCCGCTGCGCGACATCAACGTGGACACCGTCTTCGTAGGCTCCTGCACCAACGGCCGGATCGAGGACCTGCGCAACGCGGCCGCGATCCTGGACGGCCGCAAAGTCGCGGGAGGAGTACGGATGCTGGTCGTCCCGGGCTCCGTCCGGGTCGCCCTGCAGGCCGTCGAGGAGGGCCTGGACAAGGTCTTCACCGCCGCGGGCGCCGAATGGCGGCACGCGGGCTGCTCCATGTGTCTCGGCATGAACCCCGACCAGCTGGCCCCCGGCGAGCGCTCCGCCTCCACCTCGAACCGCAACTTCGAGGGCCGGCAGGGCAAGGGCGGCCGCACGCACCTGGTCTCCCCGCAGGTCGCCGCCGCGACCGCCGTGCTGGGCCACCTGGCCTCGCCGGCCGACCTGTCCGACGCCCGTACGCCCGCCGGAGTCTGAGAATCATGGAAGCTTTCACCACACACACCGGCCGGGCCGTCCCGCTGCGCCGCAGCAACGTCGACACCGACCAGATCATCCCCGCCCACTGGCTGAAGAAGGTCACCCGCGACGGCTTCGAGGACGGACTCTTCGAAGCCTGGCGCAAGGACGAGAACTTCGTCCTCAACCGCCCCGAGCGCAGCGGTGCCACGGTGCTGGTCGCCGGTCCCGACTTCGGCACCGGATCGTCCCGCGAACACGCCGTGTGGGCGCTGCAGAACTACGGCTTCAAGGCCGTCATCTCCTCCCGGTTCGCCGACATCTTCCGCGGCAATTCGCTGAAGAACGGGCTGTTGACCGTCGTGCTCGACCAGAAGATCGTCGACGCGATCTGGGAGCTGACCGAGGCCGACCCGACGGCCGAGGTCACCGTCGACCTGGAGGCGCGACAGGTCCGCGCCGCAGGCATCACCGCAGACTTCGAGCTCGACGAGAACGCCCGCTGGCGCCTGCTGAACGGGCTGGACGACATCAGCCTCACCCTTCAGAACGAAACGGACATTGCGGCCTATGAGGCGGCGAGGCCGAGCTTCAAGCCGCGTACAATTAACGCCTGAGCAGCGCGTTTCCAGGACTGCGCCCCCTGCCTTCTGGTAGGGGGCGCAGTCGCTTGTTGAGACCCCCTCGGGCGACAACTCGCCCCAGATGGCACAATCGGTGCATGGAACGCGACAGCCAACTCAAGCTTTACGGCCAAGTCGCCGACCGATTGAAGGAAGCGCACACAAGAGTGCGCACACTGCAAGTCCCGGAGAGCGTAAGGATGGCGCTGTCCCGGAAGCTGTTGGTCATCACGGCCGCGGCTAAGCACGATCTCCCGGATGCGGCAAGGCGTCTGGACCGGTTGATGAAGGACCTCGATGAGGGCCGATTCCCCGAAGGTGACTGACTCTGCGGAACTGTGCAGCGGTCGACTTCGTTGCGGCACTAGGGTGATTAGCCCGTTTCGTGTTTGATTTGCGGTATATATCTGCCTAACGTGCGAAAACGCTTGAACACTTTCGTTCAAGCAATGTCTCCGAAGGGGAAGACGTGAACAAGGCGCAGCTCGTAGAAGCGATTGCCGACAAGGTCGGCGGCCGTCAGCAGGCCGCGGACGCCGTTGACGCGGTGCTCGACGCGATCGTCCGTGCGGTTGTCGCGGGGGACCGTGTTTCGGTCACCGGCTTCGGCTCGTTCGAGAAGGTCGACCGCCCCGCCCGCTACGCCCGCAACCCGCAGACGGGTGAGCGGGTGCGGGTCAAGAAGACCTCGGTTCCCCGTTTCCGCGCGGGACAGGGCTTCAAGGACCTGGTGAGCGGCTCGAAGAAGCTCCCCAAGGGCGAGGTGGCCGTGAAGAAGGCGCCCAAGGGCAGCCTCACGGGCGGTGTTGCCCGTACGACGGCCAAGGCCGCGGCCAAGAAGGCCGTAGCGAAGAAGGCCGTGGCGAAGAAGGCCGTGGCGAAGAAGGCCGTGACCGCCGCGAAGACCACCGCGGCGAAGAAGACCACCGCGAAGAAGGCCGCTCCGGCCGCCAAGAAGGCCACGGCCGCGGCGAAGAAGACCACGGCCGCGGCGGCGAAGAAGACGACGACGGCCGCCAAGAAGACCGCGCCCGCCAAGAAGGCCACGGCTAAGAAGGCGCCCGCGAAGAAGACCACGGCGCGCAAGACCACGGCGAAGAAGGCCACCGCACGCAAGAAGTGAGGCCGGGCAGCGCGCAGCTGCACACACGCGCCGGGCCGGGCTCCCCTCGGGGAGCCCGGCCCGCGGGCTGTTGCGGGCAGGGTGCGCGCGACCGTTCAGAACGTCTGCAGGGTCACCAGGGTGATCCGCAGATCCGCCCCCTCGCCGACGCCTTCGATCCGCACCCGCTGCCCCGGACGCAGCAGCCGCAGCCCGCCCGCGTCGAAGGCCCGGGCGTCGAACGCCACCGGGGTCCCGTCGTCGAGCAGCACACTGCCGGTGCGGGTCTCGGGGTCGTACGTGTACGAGGTCGCCTGCATGTATGGAAGCCTATCGGTCCAGCGGGGAGAGTCCCGCGGCCCAGTGCTCTGAGGTGTGCGGGCCGGTGCCCAGGGCCAGCGCCGCCCGCAGATCGTCGCCGGTGTCCACGTCCTGGCGGACCGAATCGATGCCGGTCAGCGTGATTTCCACCGCGCCGGAGTCCAGGTGCCGGGCCCGGGAAGGGCCGCCGAAAGCCGGACGCAATTCCACTCCCGGCGCTGCCGAAAGAAATGTTGTTCCGATTCCTGCCGAATCGGTGACAAATGCACGGGGAAATGCGGCGGAAAAATCGAGGACCCTGGCCAGTTCCGCGGGACGCAGCGCGGGCAGGTCCGCGTTGAGAGCGGCGACCGCCGCGCCGGGCCGCCCGGCCCGTGCCGTCCGCTCGCCGTGTGCCAGGGCGGCGTTGAGCCCGCGATCCGGTTCGTCGGGCACGATGCGGGCCCCGAGGGCCGCGAGAGCCGCCCCCGCCTCCGTGTCGTCCGTGACGACCACCACATCCCGGACCGCCCGGCAGGACAGGGCGGCGGCCACGGTGTCCCGGGCGAACGCGAGGGCGAGCCGTGGGCGCAGTGCGGCGCCCGTCGCGGGCGCGAGCCTGCTCTTGGCCCGTGCCAAGGGCTTCAACGGGACGACCAGAGTCCAAGGACCGGCCGGGTCGGTGTTCGTGGCGATCTCCCCCTCGATGCGCGTCGCCGCTTATTCTCGCCTGCCGGTGCGAGAACCCGGAGGGTCGGCCCCGAAAGCGGGGCGTACGGTGTTCTCGACAGAGCAGGGGCCTGGGGCGAGACTTGACCGTCGGTAGCCAGGCAGAGTTCAGCTCCATAGAGGAAGGTGTCCGAGTGTCCCGCCGCAGAATCGGCTTCTGGTACCGCCTGGCGGCGGTGATCGCAAAACCGCCGCTGGTGGTTCTGTTCAAGCGTGACTGGCGGGGAATGGAAAACATTCCGGCCGACGGCGGATTCATCACTGCGGTCAATCACAACTCGTATCTGGACCCGCTTTCCTACGGACACTTCCAGTACAACACCGGACGTGTGCCACGGCTTCTCGCGAAGGCCGGCCTCTTCAAGACCCCCTTTGTCGGAATGATGCTGCGCGGCACCGGACAGATCCCCGTGTACCGCGAGACGACCAACGCGTTGGACGCCTTCCGGGCCGCGGTCGACGCCATCGAGCGCGGTGAATGCGTCGCCTTCTACCCGGAGGGCACCCTCACCCGCGACCCCGACATGTGGCCGATGGCCGGCAAGACCGGCGCCGCCCGCGTCGCGTTGATGACGAAGGCCCCGGTCATCCCGGTCGCCCAGTGGGGCGCCAACCTCGCGATGCCGCCGTACGCCAAGGAGAACAAGTTCCGGTTCTTCCCCCGCAAGACCCTCCAGGTGCAGGCCGGACCGCCCGTCGACCTCTCCCGCTTCTACGACGAGGAGCCGACGCCCGACCTCCTGCGCGAGGCGACCGAGGTCATCATGGCCGCGGTGACCGCGCAGCTGGAGATCGTACGGGGCGAGAAGGCCCCCGCGGAGCCGTACGATCACCGCAGAGCTCGTGCAGAACAGCGGCGCAAGGCCGAAGGAAAGGGACCCAAGTGACGCACCCCGTAAAGGCAGCCGTCTTCGGAACCGGCTCATGGGGTACGGCCTTCGGCATGGTTCTCGCCGACGCCGGCTGCGACGTCACCCTCTGGGGCCGTCGCACCGAAGTCGCCGAGGCCGTCAACACGACCCGTACCAACCCGGACTACCTGCCGGGCATCGAACTCCCCGCGTCGATCCGGGCCACCACCGACGCCGCCGAGGCGCTGCACGGCGCCGACTACGCCGTGCTCGTGGTGCCTTCGCAGACCCTGCGCGCCAACCTCGCCGACTGGGCCCCGCATCTCGGCTCCCGCACCGTCCTCGTCTCCCTGATGAAGGGCGTCGAACTCGGCACCGCGAAGCGGATGAGCGAAGTCATCGAGGACGTCACCAAGGTCACCCCGGACCGCGTCGCCGTCATCACCGGCCCCAACCTGGCCAAGGAGATCGCCGAACGCCGCCCCGCCGCCGCCGTCGTCGCCTGCCAGGACGAGTCCGTGGCCCAGCGCCTCCAGAGCGCCTGCCACACCCCGTACTTCCGCCCGTACACCAACACCGATGTGGTCGGCTGCGAACTCGGCGGCGCGGTCAAGAACGTCATCGGTCTCGCCGTGGGCATCGCCGACGGCATGGGCCTCGGCGACAACGCGAAGGGCTCGCTCATCACCCGGGGCCTCGCCGAGACGACCCGGCTCGGACTCGCCATGGGCGCCGACCCGCTGACCTTCTCCGGGCTCGCGGGCCTCGGCGACCTGGTCGCGACCTGCTCCTCGCCGCTCTCGCGCAACCACACCTTCGGCACCAACCTCGGCCGCGGAATGACGCTCCAGGAGACGATCGCGGTCACGAAGCAGACCGCCGAGGGCGTCAAGTCCTGTGAATCGGTGCTCGATCTGGCGCGCAGGCACGGTGTAGACATGCCGATCACCGAGACGGTCGTCGGCATCGTCCACGAGGGCAAGCCGCCCGTGGTCGCGCTGCGCGAGCTCATGTCGCGCAGCGCGAAGCCCGAGCGACGCTGACTACGGGCCGGGGAAGCGCGCAGAGCGTTGAACGTTCGCGGTCACCGCTCCAGCGGCCCCGGCCGCGCTGACGCGAGGGGTACCAGCAGGTACGCTCAACGCGATATGAGCAGCGAGAACCTCCCCCAGAGCCCGGAGCAGCAGCTCCGCAAGCCGCGCGTGGCCGTCGTGTTCGGCGGCCGCAGCTCCGAACACGGCATCTCCGTCGTCACGGCCGGCGCCGTCCTGAACGCCATCGACCGGACGAAGTACGACGTCCTGCCGATCGGCATCACGACGGACGGCCGCTGGGCGCTCACCGCCGACGAGCCCGAACGCATGGCCATCACGGACCGCAGGATGCCCGATGTGGCCCAGCTGGCCGAGTCCACCGAGGGCGGCGTGGTCCTCTCCGTCGACCCCGGCAGCCGTGAAGTGGTGTACAGCGAGCCCGGCTCGGTCCCCAAAGCGCTCGGCGAGGTCGACGTCGTCTTCCCCGTTCTGCACGGCCCGTACGGCGAGGACGGCACCCTGCAGGGGCTCCTGGAGCTCTCCGGTGTGCCGTACGTCGGCGCCGGGGTGCTCGCCTCGGCCGTCGGCCAGGACAAGGACTACATGAAGCGGGTCTTCACCTCGTTCGGACTGCCGGTCGGCCCGTACGTCGTGGTGCGCCCCCGCGAATGGGACGCGGACCCCGCCGCCGTCCGCAAGCGCATCGTGGACTTCGCCGGGGACCACGGCTGGCCGCTCTTCGTGAAGCCCGCCCGGGCCGGCTCGTCCATCGGCATCACCAAGGTCGACGACCTCTCCGGTCTCGACGAGGCGATCGAAGAGGCCCGGCGCCACGACCCCAAGTTCCTCGTCGAGTCGCTGCTGCGGGGCCGCGAGATCGAGTGCGGGGTGCTGGAGTTCGAGGACGGTCCGCGCGCCAGCGTGCCCGCCGAGATCCCGCCGGTCACCTCGCACGACTTCTACGACTTCGAGGCCAAGTACATCGATTCGGCCTCCGGGATCGTGCCCGCGCCGCTCACCGAGGAGCAGACCGCCGAGGTCCAGCGGCTGGCGGTCGAGGCCTTCGAGGCCGTGTCCTGCGAGGGCCTGGTGCGCGCCGACTTCTTCCTCACCGAGGACGGCGGCTTCGTGATCAACGAGATCAACACCCTGCCGGGCTTCACCCCGATCTCCATGTACCCGCGGATGTGGCAGGAGAGCGGTGTGAGTTACCAGGAGCTGGTGGACCGGCTGATCCAGGCCGCGTTGAACCGGCCGACCGGCCTGCGCTGAGACGAGTCCCGCGTCGTAGGGCGTGCACTCCCGTCGGGGGAGGGCACGCCCTACAGGCTGCTGGGCACCGTCTTCGTGATCACCGGTCCGAACGCGGCCAACGGGCTCGCGTCATGCGCGTACGCCGTCGAAAGACTCACCTCGACGTACGCCTTGCGGAAAGTGGTCGTAAAACGCGGACCGGCGTCTTCCGGCTGCTCCAGCAGCCAGTTGACGCCGTCCGCCTCGGTCCCCTTCGCCATGGGGTCGTCCATCTTCGCGGGCCGGGGGACACCGCAGCGCAGTACGATCGCTCCGTCCCCCCACTCGGCGATCAGTTCGGATTTCGTCCCGGTGTCACCGCGGCCGAGTCCGGCAACGGTCCTCGGCAGCTCCTTGTGCAGCGCGCGGCAGTAGGCTGCGGCTTCCGGAGACGGGGTGGGAACCGTGATCGACGCCGCGGCGTCCGTCGAGGAACAGCCTGCCGCGGCCAGCAGCAGTGCGGCAACGGACGGACCGAGAAGCACGGGATGGCGGAAGCGGCGGCGCGATGATGTCACCGGCCCAGCGTAGACGGGGACTACAGATGAACGACCGGGCAGGTCAGGGTTCGCGTGATGCCTTCCACTTGCTGGACCTTGGCGACCACCATGCGGCCGAGTTCATCGACCGTGTCGGCCTGGGCGCGCACGATCACGTCGTAGGGGCCCGTGACGTCCTCTGCCTGGATCACTCCCGGAACTCTGGCGATGGTCTCGGCGACGGTCGACGCCTTGCCCACCTCGGTCTGAATAAGGATGTACGCCTGTACCACGGAACCTCCAGGGCGGCCACGAGGATCGTGTGGGGATGGGAAAGGGACGCCACGGTATCGCGTTGCCGCGAACCGCGGGGAGACCTGCGGGGCGGTTGACGTCCACAGCGTGGCGCGCACACAGCACAAGTTGACGTATCTCTTGACAGTACCGACAGCAGAGACGGCCCGCGACCGCAAGCGCGACGGGGCGAAAGGGGGACGGGCATGGCGATGGGAACCGGTGCAGACTGCTCTCTGCGGCGGCGGCCGGTCCACGGCCCGGACCCCCGGCCGCCGAAGCAGCCCGGACGGACGTCCGGCGCGACAGATGAGAGGTGAGACTCGGTGAAGGGAACCGTGGGCGAGTTGGGGGAGTTCGGGCTCATCAGGGAGCTGACCTCCCGGCTCACCACCACTCCGGCGGTACGGCTCGGCCCCGGCGACGACGCAGCGGTGGTGTCCGCTCCCGACCGCAGGGTCGTGGCCAGTACGGACATCCTGCTGGAGGGACGGCACTTCCGCCGCGACTGGTCGACCGCGTACGACGTCGGCCGAAAGGCCGCCGCCCAGAACCTCGCCGACATCGCCGCCATGGGGGCCGTGCCCACCGCGCTGCTGCTCGGCCTGGTCGTCCCCGCCGAACTCCCGGTCACCTGGGCCGGCGAGCTGATGGACGGCATCCGTGACGAGTGCCAGGTCGCCGGCGCGGCCGTGGTCGGCGGCGATGTGGTGCGCGGCGAGACGATCACCGTCTCGATCACCGCACTCGGCGATCTGCGCAACCACGAACCGGTCACCCGGTCCGGCGCCCAGCCCGGCGACGTCGTCGCTGTCACCGGCTGGCTCGGCTGGTCCGCCGCCGGCTACGCCGTGCTCTCCCGCGGTTTCCGCTCGCCCCGCGCCTTCGTCGAGGCCCACCGGCGCCCCGAACCGCCGTACCACGCGGGCCCCGCGGCCGCCGGGCTCGGCGCCACCGCGATGACGGACGTGAGCGACGGACTCGTCGCCGACCTCGGGCACATCGCCGAGGCCAGCAAGGTCCGGATCGACCTGCGCTCCGGACTCATCGACATCCCCTCGCAGATGTCCGACATCGGGCAGGCCGTCGGCGTGGACCCGCTGCAGTGGGTGCTCACCGGGGGAGAGGACCACGCGATCGTCGCCACCTTCCCGCCGGAAGTGAAACTGCCCGCCCGCTGGAAGGTGATCGGCGAAGTCCTCAACCCCTCGGCGCTGCCGCAGGTGACGGTCGACGGGGCGCCCTGGACCAGCAAGGGCGGCTGGGACCATTTCGGCGGCATCGAGGACGCCCAGTAGATTCGGCGTATGCCCCTGTCTGCTGCCGTACCCGCCCGTGTGCTCACCGTCGCCGGATCCGATTCCGGCGGTGGTGCGGGCATCCAGGCCGATCTGAAGACGATGCTCGCGTTCGGCGTGCACGGAATGAGCGTGCTGACCGCCGTCACCGCCCAGAACTCGCTGGGCGTGCAGGGCGCCTGGGAACTGCCCGCCGAGGCCGTCACCGCCCAGTACCGCAGCGTGGTGGACGACATCGGTGTGCAGGCGGTGAAGACCGGCATGCTGGCGTCGGCCGCCCTCGTGGAGACCGTGGCCGAACTCCTCGCGGGCACCGCGGCCCCGGTCGTCGTGGACCCGGTCGGGGTCTCCAAGCACGGAGATCCGCTGCTGGCCGCCGAGGCGCTCGATTCCGTACGGACGAAACTCCTGCCGGTCGCCACGGTCGCCACCCCGAACCTGGACGAAGTGGCGCAGCTCACCGGCGTGAACGTCACGGACGAGACCGGAATGCGGCAGGCCGCCACCGGGCTACTGGCCTTCGGGCCGCGCTGGGTCGTCATCAAGGGCGGGCATCTGCCCGGCGAACCCGTCGATCTGCTGACGGACGGCACCGCGGAGCACTGGCTGCGCGCACCCAGGCACGACAACCGGCACACCCACGGCACCGGCTGCACGCTCGCCTCGGCGATCGCCTGCGGACTGGCGCTGGGCCAGGACGTGCCCACGGCCGTACGAGGCGCGAAGGCGTACGTCACCGGGGCGATCGCGGCCGGATTCCCGCTGGGCGCCGGGATCGGCCCCGTCGACCACGGCTGGCAGACGCGCACCGGTTGAGGACGCACCACAGCACAGCAAAAAGCCGGTCCACCGAGGTGGACCGGCTTTTTGGGCAACCGGAAGGCTGCGCTACGACGGGAACGTCAGCGCGCGACCTTGCCGGCCTTGATGCACGAGGTGCAGACGTTGAGCCGCTTCGGCGTCCGACCGACCACGGCACGCACGCGCTGGATGTTGGGATTCCAGCGACGGGACGTACGGCGGTGCGAGTGCGAAATGTTGTTGCCGAAGCCCGGCCCCTTGCCGCAGACGTCGCAGTTGGCAGCCACGGGTCACTCCAAAGACTTCAGGTGCACTTACAGTGAATTCCGGCGCGCCGGATTCATTTGACTGAAGTGGCGGCACCGGGGGAATGGCCCGACTTTCATCGGGCAACCGAAGCAGCATACAACGACCGCGTCGGTAGAACGAAACTACCATGGGTTCCGCCGCCCCCCGTCCCGCCCCTGTCGCCGCCGGACCCGGCGCGCGGGGACTACTCTGCGGTGCAGCCGGCCACCCACGGCCGTTCTTCGAGGAGGACCGACAGGTGCCGCAGACCGCCGACGAGATGGACGCCGTCGCGGTGCGTACCTGGTGCTCACTGGCGCTGGAGGCGCTGGGCCGGGAGCGCGAGGCGATCGACGCGATCAACGTGTACCCCGTCGCGGACGGGGACACCGGTACGAACCTCTACCTCACCGTCGAGTCCGCGAACCAGGCCGTCGAAGCCGTCTTCGCCGCCCATGAGACCGGTACGACCGTGCCCGTCGCCGCCGACGTGGTACGGGCCATGGCGCACGGAGCACTGATCGGTGCCCGCGGGAACTCCGGCACGATCCTGGCCCAGTTGCTGCGCGGGATGGCCGGGGTGCTGGCCGGCGGGCACGACGCGGACCGCCTGCGCCGGGCGCTCACGAGCGCCGCGGCCGCTGCCTGGCAGGCCGTCGCCCACCCCGTCGAGGGCACCGTGCTCACCGTGGCCGCCGCCGCCGCCGAGGCCGCCGGACGTACCGCGGACGACGCCGGAACCGCGGCGGTCGCGCGAGCGGCGTACGAGGGGGCGCGGACGGCCCTGGAAGCGACCCCCGGACAACTCGCCGTCCTCGGGCGCGCGGGCGTCGTGGACGCCGGGGGGCAGGGCCTGGTGACCGTGCTCGGGGCGCTCGTCGAAGCGGTCTCCGGTCGGGCGCCCGAGCGCCGTCACGTGGCCGCGCCCGCGCTTCCGGTGCCGGACGACTGCGCGGTGGCCGACGCGGAAGGCGGACCGGCCTTCGAGGTCATCTACCTGCTGGAGGCCACGGACGGCGCCGTGGACCGGCTGCGGACCCGGCTCGACGGACTCGGCGACTCGCTCGTCGTGGTGGGCGGCGACGGGCTGTGGAACGTCCACGTGCATGTCGACGACGCGGGTGCGGCGGTGGAGGCCGGCGTCGAGGCGGGGCGGCCGTACCGCATCCGGATCACCCACTTCGGCGCGGACCGGGTGCACCCCCACGCCGAACCCGTGCAGCGCGCGGTCGTCGTGGTGGTTCCCGGCGACGGGCTCCGCGGCCTGTGCAAGGAGGCCGGGGCGACGACGGTCCTGGCGCGCCCCGGGGAGCCGCCCGCCAGCGGCGAACTCGTCGATGCGATCCGCCGGGCGCACGCCCGCGAGGTGGTCCTGCTGCCCAACGACGCCGAGTTGCGCCACACCGCCGCCGCGGCCGCCGAGCAGGCCCGCGCGGAGGGAGTCAGGGTCGCCCTGATCCCGACCCGGGCCGCCGTCCAGGGCATCGCGGCCCTCGCCGTCCACGAACCCGGCCGCAGCTTCGACGAGGACGTGGTCGCGATGACCGCCGCGGCCGGCGCCACCCGCTACGCCGAACTGGCCGTCGCCGAGCGGCAGTCCTGGACCATGGCGGGCATCTGCCAGGCCGGCGACATCCTCGGCCTGATCGACGGCGACGTCGCGGTCATCGGCGAGGACGTACCGGAAACGGCCCGTAACGTGCTGGACCGCATGCTGGCGGCGGGCGGCGAACTGGTCACCCTGGTCCTCGGCGAGGACGTCCCCGACAGCCTCGCGGACGCGCTGGAGGAGCACGTACGCGAGGGCTATCTGGCGGTCGACACGGTGGTGTACCGGGGCGGCCACCAGTGCGCTCCGCTGCTGATCGGGGTGGAGTAGGGCGGCACGGCCCCGCCCAGTACGGGTCGGCAGGGGCGTGGCGACGGTTCCGACCAGGGGATTCCGGCGTCCCGGGTGGTGCCCACCGGACATCTGTCAGTGGTGTGGTGTGCAATGGATCGCGTGTCTGCGTTCGATGAACCCCTCAAGAAGCTGCTCGGCGGAGCCACCGCGAAGGTGATGGCCGACCATCTCGACCTGCACACGGTCGGTGATCTGCTGCACCACTACCCGCGGCGGTACGAGGAGCGCGGCCGGCTCACGGCGCTGACCGACCTCCCGCTGGACGAGCATGTGACGGTGGTCGCCCAGGTCGCCGACGCCCGCGTCGTGATGTTCAACAACGGCCGCGGCAAGCGCCTCGAAGTGACCCTCACCGACGGCAGTGGCCGCCTCCAGCTCGTCTTCTTCGGCCATGGCGTCCACAAGCCGCACAAGGAACTGCTGCCGGGCCGAAGGGCGATGTTCGCGGGCAAGGTCTCCGTCTTCAACCGCAAGATGCAGCTGGCCCATCCCACGTACCAGCTGCTGGACGCCGAGTCCATCGACGGGGCCGAGGCCACGGAAGCGGTGGACGCCTTCGCCGGGCGGCTGCTGCCGATCTACCCGGCCTGCAAGCAGCTGGACTCGTGGCGGATCGCCAAGGCCGTCGACACCGTGCTGCCCAGCGCGCGGGAGGCCGTCGACCCGCTGCCGCCGAGCCTGTGCGAGGGGCGCGGGTTCATCCCGCTCCCGGAGGCGTTGCTGAAGGTGCACCGTCCGCAGACCAAGGCGGACATCGCCCAGGCCAGGGACCGGCTGAAGTGGGACGAGGCATTCGTCCTCCAGGTCGCACTGGCCCGCCGCAGATACGCGGACACCCAGCTCCCGGCGGTCGCCCGGAAACCCGCCCACGGCGGACTGCTCGACGCCTTCGACGCGAAGCTGCCGTTCACCCTCACCGAGGGGCAGCGGAAAGTCTCCCAGGAGATCTTCGACGACCTGGCGACCGAGCACCCGATGCACCGGCTTCTCCAGGGGGAGGTGGGCAGCGGGAAGACCATGGTCGCGCTGCGCGCGATGCTCGGCGTCGTCGACGCGGGCGGACAGGCCGCCATGCTCGCGCCCACCGAGGTGCTCGCCCAGCAGCACCACCGGTCCATCACGGAAATGATGGGCGAGCTGGCCGAGGGCGGAATGCTGGGCGGCTCCGACCTCGGTACGAAGGTGGTGCTGCTGACCGGGTCCATGGGGATGGCGGCCCGCCGTCAGGCGCTGCTCGACCTCGTCACCGGCGAGGCCGGGATCGTGATCGGCACGCACGCGCTGATCGAGGACAAGGTGCAGTTCCACGACCTGGGCCTGGTCGTCGTCGACGAACAGCACCGCTTCGGGGTGGAACAACGCGACGCGCTCCGGTCCAAGGGGAAGCAGCAGCCGCACCTGCTGGTCATGACCGCCACCCCCATTCCCCGTACGGTCGCCATGACCGTCTTCGGTGACCTGGAGACCTCCGTGCTGGACCAGCTGCCCGCCGGCCGTTCCCCGATCGCCAGCCACGTCGTCCCCGCCAAGGACAAACCGCACTTCCTCAGCCGCGCCTGGGAACGGGTCCGGGAAGAAGTGGAAAGCGGACACCAGGCCTACGTGGTCTGCCCCCGCATCGGCGACGACGCCGAGGACGAGACGGCAGGGAAGAAGGGGAAGAAGAAGGCACCCGAGGACGACGGTGAGAAGCGCCCTCCGCTCGCCGTCCTGGAGATCGCCGAACAGCTCGCCAAGGGCCCGCTCACCGGGCTGCGCGTCGAGGTGCTGCACGGCAGGATGAACCCCGACGACAAGGACGACGTGATGCGCCGCTTCGGCGCGGGCCAGGTCGACGTCCTCGTCGCCACCACCGTCATCGAGGTCGGGGTCAATGTCCCCAACGCCACCGCGATGGTCATCATGGACGCCGACCGGTTCGGGGTCTCCCAGCTGCACCAGCTGCGCGGCCGGGTCGGCCGCGGCTCCGCCCCCGGACTCTGCCTGCTGGTCAGCGAGGCCCACGAGGCGAGTCCGGCCCGCGCCCGGCTGTCGGCCGTCGCCGCCACGCTCGACGGCTTCGAACTGTCCCGGATCGACCTCGAGCAGCGCCGTGAGGGCGATGTCCTCGGCCAGGCCCAGTCCGGGGTCCGCTCCTCGCTGCGGATGCTCACCGTCATCGACGACGAGGAGGTCATCGCCGCCGCCCGCGCGGAGGCCGCGGCGATCGTCACCGCCGACCCGGAGCTGGAACACCTGCCGGAGCTGCGGACCGCGCTGGACGCGCTGCTCGACAAGGAGCGCGAGCAGTACCTCGACAAGGGGTGACGGGTGCGCGGGCGTGTGCCGGAAGTCCCGCCGTCCGCTAGAAGGGCGGGCCCGGCGGCGTCTGGTGCGTGCGATCGCAAGGCGGAGGGTCGTCCTCGTACTGTGGACGTACGTGGATGAGCCCGACAACGCAGCGAGCGTGCGGGCCAGGCGTCGCCGGGCAGGCGGGACTTCCGGCACAGGCCCGCGGGCCCGATCTGCCGCGACGCCATATCGTGGATGCCACGGCGCCGCAGCATCCTGCGGGCCACCCACGAACCGAGGACCAGACACCCATGACCCGCGTGATCGCCGGCTCGGCCGGCGGACGCCGCCTGGCCGTCCCGCCCGGCACCGGCACCCGCCCCACCTCCGACCGAGCACGCGAGGGCCTCTTCTCCACCTGGGAAGCCCTCCTGGGCAGCCTCCACGGCACCCGTATCGCGGATCTGTACGCGGGCTCCGGCGCCGTCGGCCTGGAAGCGCTCTCGCGCGGCGCCGTCCACGCCCTGCTCGTCGAGACCGACCCCAGGGCCGTCCGCACCGTCCGGGACAACGTCCGCACGCTCGGACTGCCCGGCGCCGAAGTCCGTACCGGCAAAGCAGAACAGATCGTGACAGGGCCGGCGCCCGCGGAGCCCTACGACGTGGTGTTCCTGGACCCGCCGTATGCCGTGACCGACGACGATCTTGGCGAGATACTGCTCACACTCCGTACCCAGGGGTGGCTCGCAGCCGATGCGCTCGTCACCGTGGAACGCAGCACCAGAGGCGGAGAATTCAACTGGCCCAAGGGATTCGAGCCACTGCGGGCCCGTCGCTACGGCGAGGGAACGCTTTGGTACGGTCGCGCCGCCTCTATGTGCGAAGACGCACGATGACCGGACCGGAGAGCGAGGGAATCAAGTTGCGCCGCGCCGTCTGCCCGGGGTCGTTCGACCCCATCACCAATGGACACCTCGACATCATTGGCCGCGCCTCGAAGCTGTACGACGTCGTCCATGTCGCGGTGATGATCAACCAGTCCAAGAAGGGCCTCTTCACGGTCGACGAGCGCATCGACCTGATCCGCCAGGTCACCGCGGACTTCGGCAACGTCCAGGTCGAGTCCTTCCACGGCCTCCTGGTCGACTTCTGCAAGCAGCGCGACATCCCGGCGATCGTGAAGGGCCTGCGGGCCGTCAGCGACTTCGACTACGAGCTGCAGATGGCCCAGATGAACAACGGCCTCTCCGGCGTCGAGACGCTCTTCGTGCCGACCAATCCCACCTACAGCTTCCTGTCGTCCTCCCTGGTCAAGGAGGTCGCCACCTGGGGCGGCGACGTCTCTCACCTGCTGCCCCCGGTGGTCCACGCAGCCCTCGTGGAGCGCCTGGGAGAACGCTGATCCGGCGCCGAATATCTGGCCAACCGTCACCAGGTGTCGGGCGGGCGCCGACTGGCCGTACAGTCGTCCCGTCCGTCTCCAATCGGCAGTAGAGAGTGGCGAGCACACGGTGGACGTGCAGAAGAAGCTCGACGAGATCGTCGAGGCGGTCGGGAGCGCCCGGTCCATGCCCATGTCGGCTTCGTGCGTGGTCAACCGCGCCGAGCTGCTTGCGATGCTCGAAGAGGTGCGCGAGGCCCTGCCCGGCTCGCTCGCCCACGCCCAGGAGCTGATCGGCGGGCGGGAGCAGATGGCCGAGCAGGCCCGTCAGGAGGCCGAGCGGATCATCGAGGCCGCACACGCCGAACGCGCCTCGCTGATCTCCGGCACCGAGGTCGCCGTGCAGTCCCGCAGCGAGGCCGACCGCATCCTCGGTGAGGCCCGCCGGGAGGCCGAGGAGGTCCGCGCCGAAGCCGACGAGTACGTCGACAGCAAGCTCGCCAACTTCGAGGTCGTCCTCACCAAGACCATCGGCTCCGTCGACCGGGGCCGCGAGAAGCTCCTCGGCCGCGGCCAGGCCTTCGACGAGCAGGGATACGAGGACCCGGACTTCGCCGAGGCCCCCGAGCGCAGCACCGACCCGGCCACGCTCCAGCGCCGCGCCGACGAGTACGTGGACACCAAGCTCGGCGCCTTCGAGGCCGTGCTCGCCAAGACCCTGGAGGCGGTCGGCCGCGGCCGGCAGAAGCTGCACGGCCGGGTCGCCACCGACGAACTCGGCGTCCACATGGCCGCCCAGGACGCGGCGGGCAACCATGTCCGCGTGAGCGACGAGGACCACTGGGCCGGCCTCGCCGAGCTGGCCACCCCGGAGCCGCAGCCGGTGCACCAGCAGCTCCAGCCGCACTTCCCCGCCCAGGACCGGCCGGACTACGCGGAGACGTACGCGTACCAGGAGCAGCCGCAGCCGCAGCAGGACGTCTACGGGTACCAGCAGCAGCCCGACCCGTACGCCGCCTATCAGCAGCAGGGCTACGACCAGAGTCAGGCCCAGGCCCAGATCCCGGTCCAGGGGTACGACGGCTGGCAGCAGCAGCCCATGCAGCCCCAGCAGGCGCTCCAGCCGCAGGGCGAGAGCGCCCTCGACGAAACCAGCCTGTTCGACACCAGCATGATCGACCTGGACCAGCTGCGCCGGTACGAGCAGGAACGCTGACCGGTCGCGACGGCGGCCCGGTCGCCACGGCGTCCGGGCCGTACAGGGGACCGGTGGACCGGATTGGGAGCTGGGCGGCGCGTCCAGTATCCTGGCTCTTCGGTCGCGCATGTCCGCGATCCAGGCTGCCCGTTTCGCATCCGAAACCGGGCGGCCCTCCCCACGCTGTGTGATGCACATGATTTCGAAAGCAGGAAAAGCCCTGAACGGCCACCTCGACCACCGAAACCCTCTCGTGTTCGATACGCACGAGCTGGGTCGGCGTCCCGGTGCCCTCCAGCGGCTGACCCGCACGGTGGACGCACCCGGCTCACCGGCCCTCGGCATCGACGAGGTCATCGGTGTGCCGGAAGGCGTACCCGTGGAGCTGGAACTCCGTCTCGAATCGGTCATGGAGGGGGTGCTTGTCACAGGCACCGCCCGTGCGTCGGCCGAGGGGGAGTGCGTAAGGTGTCTGGAGCCGCTGCGCCTCGAGGTTGCGGCGGACTTCCAGGAGATGTTCTCGTACCCTGACGCCGATGACCGGGGCCGCAGCCACAAGGCGGAACCGGCCGACGACGCCGAGGACGACGAGGACACGCTCTTCATCGAGGACGGCCTGTTCGACCTCGAACCAGTGCTGCGTGATGCGGTGGTGCTCGCACTGCCGATGCAGCCGGTGTGCCGGGAGTCCTGTGCCGGTCTGTGTTCCGAATGCGGAATCAGGCTGGACGAGAATCCCGGTCACCACCACGATGCCGTCGACATCCGTTGGGCGGCATTGCAAGGACTCGCCGACACCGTTCAGGACGGCGAGAAGGACAACATGGGCGGCGCCGAAGCGGGCGTCGACGAGAAGCAGGAGAAGTAGCCGTGGCTGTTCCGAAGCGGAAGATGTCGCGCAGCAACACGCGCCACCGCCGGTCGCAGTGGAAGGCTGCGGTCCCCACCCTGGTTTCGTGCGAGCGTTGCCAGGAGCCGAAGCTGCAGCACATCGCGTGCCCCAGCTGCGGCACGTACAACAAGCGCCAGGTCCTCGAGGTCTGAGCGGCTGGTGAGAGGCCCGATGTCTGAGTTGTCCAACGCCAAGAAGCAGGCAGACAACGTCAACACAGCCTCGTCCCACACGCTTCTGGAAGGGCGGCTCGGGTATCACCTCGAGTCCGCCCTTCTGGTGCGTGCGCTGACCCACCGTTCGTACGCGTACGAGAACGGCGGTCTGCCGACCAACGAGCGGCTCGAATTCCTCGGGGATTCGGTGCTCGGCCTGGTCGTCACGGACACGCTGTACCGCATCCACCCCGACCTGCCCGAAGGCCAGCTGGCCAAATTGCGGGCCGCGGTGGTCAACTCGCGTGCACTTGCGGAAGTGGGCCGCGGCCTCGAACTCGGCTCCTTCATCCGGCTCGGCCGCGGTGAAGAGGGCACGGGCGGCAGGGACAAGGCGTCCATCCTCGCCGACACCCTTGAAGCGGTGATCGGCGCGGTCTATCTCGACCAGGGCCTCAGTGCGGCCTCGGAGCTGGTCCACCGGCTCTTCGACCCGCTGATCGACAGGTCCTCCAACCTCGGTGCCGGCCTGGACTGGAAGACCAGCCTCCAGGAACTCACCGCGAGCGAGAGCCTCGGCGTCCCCGAGTACCTCGTCACGGAGACCGGCCCGGACCACGAGAAGACCTTTACTGCTGCTGCTCGCGTCGGTGGTGTCTCGTACGGCACCGGCACCGGCCGTAGCAAGAAGGAAGCGGAGCAGCAGGCGGCGGAGTCCGCCTGGCGTGAGATCAGCGCCGCCGCGGAAGCGCGGGAGGCCGCGGCGAAGGCCGCTGCCGACGGAGGGGCCGCCGACACCCCTGCCGACCCGTCGCCGTCGTCGGACGTTGCTCCGGCCTGACCCCGAATTCCCCCCGGTGCCCTGCGCACCGGGGGGTTTTCGCTGCCCGGATACCCTGGGAACGTCCCTGAACGAGGAGCCACACCATGCCCGAGCTGCCCGAGGTCGAAGTCGTACGGCGGGGTCTTGAGCGCTGGGTCACCGGCCGGACCGTCTCAGACGTCGAGGTGCTGCACCCGCGTGCCGTCCGTCGCCATCTCGCGGGCGGTGTGGACTTCGCGGCCCGGCTGGGCGGTGCCCGCCTCGGTCCGGCCATGCGGCGCGGCAAATACCTCTGGGTGCCGCTGGACGATGCGTCCAGCTCGCTGCTGGGCCACCTCGGCATGAGCGGCCAACTGCTCGTACAGCCGCAGGATGCCCCCGACGAGAAACATCTGCGCATCCGGATCCGCTTCCAGGACTCGCTCGGTACCGAGCTGCGCTTCGTCGACCAGCGGACGTTCGGGGGGCTCTCGCTCCACGAATGCGCCGCCGACAGCACGGACGGGCTGCCCGCCACCATCGCGCACATCGCCCGCGATCCCCTGGACCCGGCCTTCGACGACGCGGCGTTCCACGCGGCCCTGCGACTGCGCCGTACGACGATCAAGCGCGCCCTGCTCGATCAGTCGCTGATCAGCGGAGTCGGCAACATCTACGCGGACGAGACGCTCTGGCGCGCCAAGCTGCACTACGACCGCCCGACCTCGACCCTCACTCGCCCCAAGTCGGCCGAACTGCTGGGCCATGCCCGCGACGTGATGAACGCGGCGCTCGACCAGGGCGGTACCAGCTTCGACAGCCTCTACGTCAACGTGAACGGCGAGTCCGGCTACTTCGACCGCTCCCTCGACGCGTACGGGCAGGAGGGAGAACCTTGTCACCGCTGCGGTACGCCGATACGCCGCCGGGCGTGGATGAACCGCTCCAGCTACTTCTGCCCGCGCTGCCAGCGGCCGCCGCGCACCGTTTCCTAGGCCGGGATTCCCAGGGCCAGGTTCCTAGGCCCGGACCTCCGGGCGCGGGTGGGCCTCGTCGTACCGGTCGCGGGCCCGGAGCACCTCGGACATCCGGCCCTCGACGAGATCGATCAGCGCGAGCAGTCGTTCGGCGACCTGCCGGCCCAGAGGCGTCAGCTCGTAGTCGACGCGCGGCGGATTGGTCGGCTGGGCCTCGCGGTGGACCAGACCGTCCCGCTCCAGGGCGTGGAGCGTCTGCGACAGCATCTTCTCGCTCACCCCGTCGACCCGGCGACGGAGCTCGTTGAAGCGGAAACTGCCGTCGTGCAGGGCTCCGAGCGTCAGGCTGCCCCAGCGGCCGGTGACATGCTCCAGGGTGCCGCGCGAGGGGCACTGCCTGGAGAACACGTCGAAGGCGAGCGCGTCCAGACGGGTCTTCTCGTCCATCCGGACAGCCTACGCCCGCACAGCGTTCACTGCCGGGATGCGCTTTCTCCCGGTGAGTAGACCTCTCAGAAGCCGAAGTCCTGGGTCCACCAGGGGCCGCCCGCGCCGAAGTGCACGCCGACGCCGAGCGTCTTGTAGTCGCAGTTGAGAATGTTTGCCCGGTGGCCGGCGCTGTTCATCCAGGATTCCATCACGGCCTGTGCGTCGGCCTGGCCGCGGGCGATGTTCTCGCCGCCGAGCCCCTTCACCCCGGCTCCGGAGGCGCGGTCCCAGGGGGTCCGGCCATCGGGGTCGGTGTGGTCGAAGAAGCCCCGGGCAGCCATGTCGTCGCTGAAGTTCTGGGCGAGCGAGGCCAGTGAGGCGCTGGCCGTCACGGGGCTGCAACCGACCTTCGAGCGTTCCTGGTTGACCAGGGCGAGCACGGCGGCCTGGGCGGAGGCGGCGGCGGCCGGCGCCGCGGACCTGCGGGTGGCCGGAGCGGAGGAGGCGGGGGCCTCCGGCGCGGCCGACGACTTCTCGGTGGTGACCGGCGCGGCGGTCTTCGACGACGTCGGAGGGGTCGGCGACGGGGACGACTCCGTCCGCCCGGTCGGCTCGGACGTCCTCGACGGCTTGGCGGACGACGGGGATCGGGAGGGTGACTCCGCCTTCGTCGGGCCGTCGGCCCGCCCAGCACCGCGACTGGCCTGGGCGGACGCACCGGCGCGGTCGGCCGGCGCGGTGGTTGAACCGTCCGGGCCCAGCCGATCGGGGACCCCTTCGGTCCGCACCTGGTCCGCGGCCGGGCCACCGCCGACCGAGTAGGTGTCGCCGCCCGGCAGCAGGCCGGAGGCGACCGCAACGGCCCCCACGGCAAGGGCGGCGGAGGCGCCGATCAGTCCGGTACGAACAGGTGTCCCGGTTCGCTTCCCGTGGCGCGCACCTCGGTGGCGCCCCGGGTCCCCCGCCGCGTGGTCCTGAACGGCAGGAGCTGCGGCGGAGCGTCGATGGCGTCCCATCTGCTGAGCCCTTCTGACGGTCTGGACGCCGGTCCCGGCGTCAACACGCCTCACCCGATCGGGTGAGGTTATTGCGACGGGACTGTACGCCATGGCCTCTCGGCAGAAAGTGCTCCGCGAGCAATCGGCCGGTTAGCGTTCAGGCATGAACGAAGACGTACGGCTCACCGCCTGGGTACGCGGTCGAGTACAGCAAGTAGGGTTCCGCTGGTTCACCAGGGCAAATGCTCTGGAGATCGGCGGTCTCACCGGCTTCGCCGTCAATCTCGACGACGGCAGGGTGCAGGTCGTCGCCGAGGGGCGACGTGAGAATTGCCACCGCCTGCTGGACTGGCTGCGCTCGGACGACACACCCGGGCGCGTCGACGGAGTCACTGAGATATGGGACACCCCGCGCGGGGGTTACGACGGTTTCGCGATCCGCTGATCGGGGTCCGGGCCGGGCTCCGGATCGGGGGCCGTGTTCGGACCGTGTTCGAAGGATGGCGTGGGGTGAGGCGGTGGGGCGCTCATCTGCGTACACATGAAATGACCTGCGGAATGACCCGGTGGTTGCCAAGATTCGGTTGGCATGCCAGGCTGCGGCAGTAAGGATGATCTCCACGCCCCCGAGGGCCCCGCAGGAGAGTCGCGCCGCATGATCGTCAAGCCGCGCGCCCCAGAGCTGCCCACCTCTACAGGGCGTGATCGTGTTGACCGTCAAACTTTTTGGTGAGACGCTGAAATCCCCGCGCACCGCAGCTGTTCGGCAGAGCTGTTTGGCAGCAGAACAGCAGTGAGTACAGAGCACTGCCGAGCACCGCGGGTGCGATTCCCTCACGACCCACACCGCATCGGTCGGTCACTCAGTGTGGAGGACCATCCATCATGGCAAAGGCGCTTCTCGGTTACGTCGGCGGTTCCGACCCGCGACTCCTCGCCGAGATGCGACGGCTCCAGCAACGCGTCCAGGACCTCGAATCCGAGCTCGTACGGATTCAGGACGAGAACGACGCGCTCAACGCCGCCGCCCAGCACCAAGAGTCGCTGCTCGACAGCATCGACATCGACGTACCTCAGGCGGAGCCGGCGCTGACCTGACCGATGGCCCTCGGGCCGGTCGGGCTGTACGCGTCAGTCGTCCGAGAACATCACCCGGATCGTCGCCGGATCATTGAAGATCACTGCTCTTGATCTGTCACCTTCGTGACACATCCTTGATCCGTCAATGCCGCTGCACCAGTAACACCGCACGCAACACCGCACAAGATTTACAAGGGGCGCTTCGGCGTCCCTTCTTTCTTTTGCGCGGATCTCTCCGCTCGGACCTGCGCGGTACCCGCCCCGGACGTACACCCCTTCCCTTACCGTCTGATGTGCCCTGCACCCTCATCAGCGAAACCGAGAGCGAAAGGTAGAGTCCGGCGGCGTGCACCTCAAGGCCCTGACCCTGCGTGGTTTCAAATCGTTCGCCTCCGCCACGACGCTGCGGTTCGAACCCGGTATCACGTGTGTCGTCGGTCCCAATGGGTCCGGCAAGTCCAATGTGGTGGACGCGCTCTCCTGGGTCATGGGGGAACAGGGTGCCAAATCCCTGCGCGGCGGCAAGATGGAAGACGTGATCTTCGCCGGAACGACCGGGCGCCCGCCGCTCGGCCGGGCGGAAGTAGCGCTGACCATCGACAATTCCGATGGTGCACTGCCCATCGAGTACGCCGAAGTGACGATCACTCGGATCATGTTCCGCAATGGCGGCAGTGAATACCAGCTCAATGGCGACACCTGCCGACTCCTGGACATCCAGGAACTCCTCTCGGACTCCGGTATCGGCCGGGAGATGCACGTCATCGTCGGTCAGGGCCGGCTGGACTCCGTACTCCACGCCGATCCGATGGGGCGACGCGCATTCATCGAAGAGGCCGCGGGCGTGCTCAAGCACCGCAAGCGGAAAGAGAAGGCGCTGCGGAAACTGGACGCGATGGGAGCCAATCTGGCCCGCGTCCAGGACCTGACCGACGAGCTGCGACGACAGCTGAAGCCGCTGGGCCGGCAGGCGGCCGTGGCACGCCGGGCCGCCGTCATCCAGGCCGATCTGCGCGACGCCAGGCTGCGGCTGCTCGCCGACGACCTGGTGCGGCTGCGCACCGCGCTGCGCAGCGAGATCGCCGACGAAGCGGCGCTCAAGCAGCGTCGGGAGGCCGCGGAGGCGGAGCTCAAGGCGGCGCTGGCGCGCGAGGCGGAGCTGGAGGACGAGGTACGACGGCTGGCGCCGCGGCTCCAGCGGGCCCAGCAGACCTGGTACGAGCTGTCGCAGCTGGCCGAGCGGGTGCGCGGCACGATCTCGCTGGCCGACGCCCGGGTGAAGAGCGCCTCGGCCGCCCCCGAGGAGGAGCGGCGGGGTACGGGATTCAGGGACCCCGAAAGCATGGAGCGGGAGGCAGCCCGCATCCGTGAGCAGGAGGCGGAGCTGACGGCCGCCCTGGAGGCGGCGGAACACGCCTTGGAGGACACCGCCGCCCATCGCGCCGACCTGGAACGGGGGTTGGCGGCCGAGGAACGCAGGCTCAAGGACGCCGCGCGGGCCATCGCGGACCGCCGCGAAGGACTCGCCCGGCTGCACGGGCAGGTCAACGCCGCCCGCGGCCGGGCCGGTTCGGCGCAGGCCGAGATCGACCGGCTGGCCGCCTCCCGCGACGAGGCGCGGGAGCGGGCGGTGGCCGCTCAGGAGGAGTACGAGCAGCTCAAGGCCGAGGTCGAGGGCCTGGACGCGGGCGATGCGGAGCTGGGCGTGCGGCACGATGCCGCCAAGCGGGAACTCGCGGAGGCGGAGGTGGCGCTCGCCACGGCCCGGGAGACGGCCACTGCCGCCGAACGGAAGCGGGCGGCGGTCGCGGCCCGCCATGAGGCGCTGGCCCTCGGCCTGCGCCGCAAGGACGGCACCGGTGTCCTGCTCGGCGCCCAGGACCGTCTGCCCGGACTGATCGGACCGGCCGCGGAACTCCTGACGGTGGAGCCGGGGTACGAAGTTGCGGTGGCGGCGGCCCTGGGCACGGCGGCGGACGCGATCGCGGTGACGGACCCGGCCACGGCGGCGGACGCGATCAGGCTGCTGCGCAAACAGGACGCGGGGCGGGCGGCGCTGTTGTTGGGCGGGGTGCGTGATCACGGCGGGGATGGCGGTGGCTCTGGTGCCTTTGGTGGCTCTAGTGCGCCAGTTGCCTCTGGTGCGAGTGTTGCCCCTGGTGCCGGTGAGGGCGATGTGACCGCAGTATCCGCCGGAAGTCTGCCCGCCGGAAGTCTGCCCGTAGGAAGTACGCCTGCCGGAACTCCGCCCGCCGTCGCCGTCCTCGTCGGCGGGCCGGCCGAACTGGTGGGCGCTGTACAGAGACTGGTGCGGGACATGGTGGTCGTCGGCACCCTGGAGGACGCCGAGGATCTCGTGGCCGCACGCCCGGAGCTGACGGCCGTCACCGCCGAGGGCGACATCCTCTCGGCCCGCTTCGCGCACGGCGGTTCCGCCGGAGCGCCGAGCCTCCTCGAAGTGCAGGCGTCGGTCGACGAGGCCGCCGCCCAGCTGGAGGAACTGGCCGTACGGTGCGCGGAGTTGACCGAGGCGCAGCGGCTCGCCGGGGAGCGGCGCGGCGCGTGCGCCGGGCTCGTCGAGGAGCTGGGGGAGCGGCGCCGGGCCGCTGAGCGGGAGAAGTCCGGGGTGGCCCAGCAGCTCGGCCGGCTCGCCGGGCAGGCCCGCGGAGCAGCGGGCGAGGCCGAGCGGACGACCGCGTCCGCCGCCCGTGCCCAGGAGGCCCTCGAACGGGCGACGGAGGAGGCCGAGGAACTGGCCGAGCGGCTGCTCGTCGCCGAGGAGATGCCGGTCGAGGAGGAGCCGGACACCTCCGTACGCGACCGGCTCGCCGCCGACGGTGCCAACGCCCGCCAGACCGAGATGGAGGCCCGCCTCCAGGTCCGTACCCATGAGGAGCGGGTCAAGGGACTCGCGGGCCGCGCGGACGCCCTCGACCGGGGAGCCCGCGCCGAACGCGAGGCCCGGGCCCGCGCCGAGCAGCGCCGCGCCCGGCTGCGGCACGAAGCGGCGGTGGCCTCGGCCGTCGCGTCCGGCGCCCGTCAGCTGCTGGCCCACGTCGAGGTGTCCGTCGTACGGGCAGAGCAGGAGCGGGTCGCGGCCGAGGCGGCGAAGGCGGGGCGGGAACGGGAGCTGGCGGCCGAGCGCGACCAGGGCCGCGAGCTCAAGAGCGAGCTGGACAAGCTCACCGACTCCGTCCACCGCGGCGAGGTGCTCGGTGCGGAGAAGCGGCTGCGGATGGAGCAGCTGGAGACGAAGGCGCTGGAGGAGCTGGGCGTCGAGCCGACCGGGCTGGCCGCCGAGTACGGCCCCGACCAGCTCGTACCGCCCTCACCGCCGGCCGAGGGCGAGGAACTGCCGGAGGACCCCGAGCACCCGCGCAACCAGCCGAAGCCGTTCGTCCGGGCCGAACAGGAGAAGCGGCTCAGGTCGGCCGAACGGGCGTATCAGCAGCTCGGAAAGGTGAATCCGCTCGCCCTGGAGGAGTTCTCGGCGCTGGAGGAGCGGCACAAGTTCCTCTCCGAGCAGCTCGAAGACCTGAAGAAGACCCGGGCCGACCTGATGCAGGTCATCAAGGAGGTCGACGAGCGGGTCGAGCAGGTGTTCACCGAGGCGTACCGGGACACGGCCCGTGAGTTCGAGGGCGTCTTCTCGCGGCTCTTCCCGGGTGGCGAGGGGCGGCTCCTCCTGACCGATCCGGACAATATGCTCGCGACCGGTGTGGACGTCGAGGCCCGGCCGCCGGGCAAGAAGGTCAAGCGGCTCTCGCTGTTGTCCGGCGGGGAACGCTCGCTGACGGCGGTGGCGTTGCTGGTCTCGATCTTCAAGGCCAGGCCCAGCCCGTTCTACGTGATGGACGAGGTCGAGGCGGCGCTCGACGACACCAATCTGCAGCGGCTGATCCGGATCATGGAGGAGCTCCAGGAGAGTTCTCAGCTGATCGTGATCACGCATCAGAAGCGGACGATGGAGGTCGCGGACGCGTTGTACGGCGTCTCGATGCAGGGCGACGGGGTCTCCAAGGTCATCAGCCAGCGGCTGCGCTGACGCTTCCCTCCGCTTTCAGGGCTTCAACGCGTCATTTGAAGAGCCTGGGTGAGAGTAGGCCGAACGCCAATATTGACTTCGGAATCTGAATGAATGATCTCTCTGGCTTGTTCTTTATCTTCAAGTGGTGGCAGGCGTGGAGTTATGTGCCACTTGGAAGGGCTTACCCCCTCAGTCGGAGCTCGCCCCACACCTGACGACGCGGCCAGGCATCAGGAGTTCACGTGACCAGCACAGCGCAGGGACCGGCGTCCGGAGCCCGAGGGGCCCGCCCGGACCACCTGGGTCATGTCATCTTCATCACGGCGGCCGCGGCGATGGGTGGCTTCCTGTTCGGCTACGACAGTTCCGTCATCAACGGCGCCGTCGAGGCGATCCGCAGCCGGTACGGCATCGGCTCGGCGACGCTCGCCCAGGTCATCGCCATCGCGCTGATCGGCTGTGCGATCGGCGCGGCCACGGCGGGCCGCATCGCCGACCGCATCGGCCGCATCCGCTGCATGCAGATCGCCTCCGTGCTCTTCACCATCAGCGCCCTCGGCTCCGCGCTCCCGTTCGCCCTCTGGGACCTGGCGATGTGGCGCATCATCGGCGGTTTCGCCATCGGCATGGCCTCGGTGATCGGCCCGGCGTACATCGCAGAAGTCTCGCCGCCCGCCTACCGCGGCCGGCTCGGCTCCTTCCAGCAGGCCGCGATCGTCATCGGCATCGCCATCTCCCAGCTGGTCAACTACGGCATTCTGCAGCTCGCCGACGGGGACCAGCGCGGCAGGATCGGCGGCATCGAGGCCTGGCAGTGGATGCTCGGCGTGATGGTCGTCCCCGCCGTTCTCTACGGGCTCCTCTCGTTGGCGATCCCCGAGTCGCCGCGGTTCCTGATCTCGGTCGGCAAGAAGGACCGGGCCCGGAAGATCCTGGCGGAGGTCGAGGGCAAAGGCGTCGACCTCGACGCCCGGGTGACCGAGATCGAGACCGCCATGCACCGGGAGCACAAGTCCAGGTTCACGGACCTGCTGGGCAGCCGCTTCGGCTTCCTGCCGGTCGTCTGGGTCGGTATCGGCCTGTCGGTCTTCCAGCAACTCGTCGGCATCAACGTGGCGTTCTACTACTCGGCGACGCTCTGGCAGTCCGTCGGCGTCGACCCGTCGGCCTCGTTCCTGTACTCGTTCACCACGTCGATCATCAACATCATCGGTACCGTCATCGCGATGGTGCTGGTGGACCGGGTGGGGCGCAAGCCGCTCGCGCTGGTCGGCTCCACCGGCATGGCCATCGCCCTCGCCTTCGAGGCATGGGCCTTCTCCGCCCCCCTGGTCGGCGGCAAACTGCCCCACACCCAGGGCATCGTGGCGCTCGTCGCCGCCCATGTGTTCGTGCTCTTCTTCGCCCTGTCGTGGGGCGTCATCGTCTGGGTCTTCCTCGGCGAGATGTTCCCGAACAAGATCCGCGCCGCCGCGCTCGGCGTCGCCGCGTCCGCACAATGGATCGCCAACTGGGCGATCACCGCGAGCTTCCCGAGCCTGGCCGACTGGAACCTGTCGGGCACGTACATCATCTACGCGTGCTTCGCCACGCTCTCGATCCCCTTCGTGCTCAAGTTCGTGAAGGAGACCAAGGGCAAGGCGTTGGAGGAGATGGGCTGATCCCCGCTGGTCAGGGGTGGGTGTGCCCGATCGCCTCGCAGAAGAGCCGCAGACTGCGCCACCCCTCCTCGACCGGCATCCCGCCGCACAGCGGATGCAGCACCAGGCTGTCCAGTTCCCCGGCCGCCCTGGCGCACTCCTCCGGTGTGACGACCCGGTAGACCTCTTCGTCCCGCAGTTCCGCCACGGTCGTCGCCGCCGAACGCACTGCCGAGCGGATGTCCTTGGACTGCCAGGAGGCGTACGTGCGCGCCTCGTGCAGGAAGTGCTCGCCGTACGTGGCCCATGTCCGGTCCGGGTCCTCGGACACATGGAGCAGCGGCGTCGCGGCGGACGGCATCATGCAGAAGCCGTCCGTCCCGAACTCCGCACGCCGCTCGTGGTAGTAAGCCTCCAGTTCCGGCAGATGCGCGCTCGGGAAGAGCGGCAGCCCGAACCGGGCCGCCCGCCGCGCCGCCGCCCGCGAACTGCCGCCCACCAGCAGCAGCGGATGCGGCTGGGTGTACGGGCGCGGCGTGACCCGGACCGTACGGCCCCGGTACGGGAACGGCTCCCCGGTCCACGCCCGCAACAGGGTCTCCAGGAGCTCGTCCTGGAGCCTGCCGCGCCTGCCCCATTCGACTCCCGCCCGTTCGTACTCCTCGGGCCGGTAGCCGATCCCCGCCACCGTGACCAGCCGGCCCGCGCTCAGCAGGTCCAGGACCGCGATGTCCTCGGCCAGCCGCAGCGGATCGTGCAGCGGGCCGATGACCGCCGAGACGGTGACCGCGATCCGGCGGGTGGCGCCGAAGACCGAACCCGCGAAGACGAAGGGGGAGGGCAGCCAGGAGTTGGCGGCGCCGTGGTGTTCCTCGGTCTGTACGGTGTCGACGCCGTGCTCGTCGGCGTACGCGGCCATCTCCAGCGCCGCGCGGTAGCGGGCCGAGAGCGACTCGGGGGTGGCTGCGGGATCGACCAGATTGAACCGGACCACGGTGAACGCCATGGCACTTGGCCCCTTCGTCGCGCGGACTCGGCGAGGCGGGACAATAGCTGACGCAGCGTCAGAAGTGTAGGGATGCGTCACTCCGGGGTCCGCCCCCGCGGCCCCGTTCGGCGGGCCGCGGCAGGAGTGCGTACAGCGTGGCGGAGACGACGATCGTGGCCGTCCAGCCCAGCCCGTGGCGCCCGATCCAGCCGTCCGCGAACGGTCCGGAGAACCACTCCACGCCGGTGAAGAGCAGGCCCGCCACCAGGCCCGTCGCCCACGCGGTCACGGCCGAGACGGCGAAGCCTCCCGTGTACCAGTAGGCGCTGGACGGCATGGTGTCCAGGAGCGCCGCCGGATCGTACGTACGTCCCCGCAGCTGATCCACGCCGAAGACGCCGATCCAGGCCGAGAACGTCACCGCGAGGAGCGTCAGAAAGGAGACGAAGGAACCCATGAAGCCCGCCGCCGTCATCATCAGCAATACGCCCAGGAACAGGCTGATGACGGCATTCACCCCGACCGCCCACGCGCGGGGGACCGTGAATCCCGGCGTCTGGGCGGTGAAACCGCCCGAATACAACGACATCGCGTTGATCATCACCATGCCGGCCAGTGCCATCAGCAGGTAGGTCACCGAGAGCCAGTCGGGCAGCAGGGCGCCGATGAACGAGACGGGGTCGTCGGTGACGGCCAGCCCCGGCGCGGCGACCGCCATCACGGCACCCATCAGCACCAACGGCAGGCAGACGATCCCGGCGCCACCCACGGTCGCCCCGACCACGGCCGCGCCGGACGCGGTACGCGGCAGACAGCGGGCGAAGTCGGGGCCTGCCGGAACCCAGCTGATCCCGCCGCCCACCAGGGCGCCGACCCCGACGACCGCCATCGCGGTCGGTCCGGCGGGCCTGCTCAGGGCGTCGTCCCAGGCGGTGCTGCCGATCAGGTGGATCAGTACGAGAACGCTGAAGCAGCCGAAGAGATACGTCGACCAGGTGGAGCACGCCCGCAGTGCGCGCACGCCCAGCCCCGACACCAGGAAGCTGATCCCCACGAACGCGACCAGGGTCACCATGATCAGGGTGTTGTTGCTCACGATGCCGAAGAGCAGATTCAGTACGGCGAGCACGGCGTAGGTGCCGGTGACCGCGTTCACCGTCTCCCGGCCCCAGCGGGCGATCCAGATCAGCGCGCCGGGCAGCAGATCGCCGCGCCGGCCGAAGGCGGCCCGGGAGAGCGCCATGCCCGGAACCCGCCCTCCTTGCCCGCGATCGACACCAGGCCCACCAGGCCGAAGCTGATGACCGGCCCGGCGATCGCGACGGCCAGCACCTGCCAGAAATTCAGTCCGCCGAGGACGATGAGGCCCGCGCCCATGGTGAGCAGCAGCACGGTCAGGTTCGCGCCGGCCCAGGTGGGGAAGAGGGTCCGGGCCCGGCCGGTGCGCTCGCTCTCGGGGACGGGGCCCAGGCCGCGGGTCTCCACGGACGGGATCGTACCGTTACCCCCAAAAGGTGTATAACGACCACGTGGTGCGGGGGTGATCCTCCGGGGCGGCACACGCGGGCGGCCGTGACTGATACTGGGTGGGTTATGGAATTCGTCATCCTTGCTGTAGTCATCGCCCTGGTCGCGGTCGGCGTGATCAGCGGGCTCGTGGTCAGCAGCCGTAAGAAGAAGCAGCTGCCCCCGGCACCGTCGAGCACGCCGACCATCACTCCTCCCGAGCCCCATGTCGGCGAGGAAGCCGAAGTGCCGCGCGAGGAACCGCGCCGCACCATCGAGGAGGTCGGCCCCTCGGTGGCCGAGGCTCCCGTCGAGGAAGCCCCCGAGACCGTCGAGCCGGAGGCGCTCGCCGCCCCCGCCATCGAGGTGCCCGAGCCCACCGCCGGCCGGCTGGTCCGGCTGCGTGCCCGGCTCGCCCGCTCGCAGAACTCCCTCGGCAAGGGGCTGCTCACGCTCCTGTCCCGCGACAACCTCGACGAGGACACCTGGGAGGAGATCGAGGACACCCTCCTCACCGCCGATGTCGGCGTCGCGCCCACCCAGGAACTGGTGGAGCGGCTCCGCGAACGTGTCCGTGTCCTCGGCACCCGTACCCCCGAAGGGCTGCGCGCGCTGCTGCGCGAGGAGCTCATCGCCCTGCTCGGCACCGACTTCGACCGTGCGGTCAAGACGGAGAGCGGCGTCGACACCCCGGGCGTCGTGATGGTCGTCGGCGTCAACGGAACCGGCAAGACCACCACCACCGGCAAGCTGGCGCGGGTGCTCGTCGCCGACGGCCGTAGCGTCGTGCTCGGTGCGGCCGACACCTTCCGGGCCGCCGCCGCCGATCAGCTCCAGACCTGGGGCGAGCGCGTCGGCGCCCGCACCGTGCGCGGACCCGAGGGCGGCGACCCCGCGTCGATCGCCTTCGACGCGGTGAAGGAAGGCATCGCCGAGGGTGCCGATGTCGTCCTCATCGACACCGCGGGCCGGCTGCACACCAAGACCGGGCTCATGGACGAGCTCGGCAAGGTCAAGCGGGTCGTAGAGAAGCACGGGCCGCTCGACGAGATCCTCCTCGTCCTCGACGCCACGACCGGACAGAACGGCCTGGTGCAGGCCCGGGTGTTCGCCGAGGTCGTCGACATCACCGGCATCGTCCTCACCAAGCTGGACGGCACCGCCAAGGGCGGCATCGTCGTCGCCGTCCAGCGCGAACTGGGCGTACCGGTGAAGCTCATCGGTCTCGGCGAGGGGCCGGACGATCTGGCCCCGTTCGAGCCCGAGGCGTTCGTGGACGCTCTGATCGGAGACTGACACCACCTCGCGCGTACATGTACGTGTACGCGAAGAGCCCGACCGAGGGATGCAGCCGCGGTCGGGCTCTTGTGCTGTGCGCGGCCGCCGGCTACAGGGATGCCTCCGCGCCGGCGGCGGTTCAGCCGCAGAGGGGCGCGCGATGGCAGCTGTACGCCAGCGTGCCCAGCAGCAGCCGCGCCTGCGGCGGAGAGGCCGCCGTGTCCAGCACCGGCGGGCGCAGCCACCGGACGGGGCCGAGGCCGCCCTCGTCGGACGGCGGGGCGGTGATGTGGTAACCGGACCCCAGCGCCCGCAGGTCCAGGCCCGCGTCGTCCCAGCCCATCCGGTACAGCAGCTGCGGGAGCTCGGCGGCCGCCCCCGGGGCGACGAAGAACTGCGCCCGCCCGGTCGGTGTCACCGCGACCGGGCCGAGCGGCAGCCCCATCCGCTCCAGGCGCACCAGGGCCCGGCGCCCGGCCGCCTCGGCGACGTCGAGGATGTCGAAGGTGCGGCCCACCGGCAGCAGCATCGAGGCACCCGGCGCCCGGGCCCAGGCATCCGCCGCCGTGTCGAGCGAGGCGCCCGCGGGAACCTCGGGCGCGAAGTCCAGCGGATGGGCGCCGGGCGAGGGGCACCGCGCCTCCCCGCAGGAGCAGCGGCCGGCCGCGGCCCGCGCCCCCGGCGCGACGGCCCAGCCCCACAGCCCTGTGTACTCGGCCACTGCGGTGCACTCGGCCGCGCGGCCGCGACGCCGTGAGCCGGTGCGCATCTCACGGATGCCGCCGATCGTGAAGCCCATGCCCCCTCCAACGGGTCCGGCTCGCCGGTGGTTACGACACGGAGCGCGTTCGTGACGCTCCGTCGTCGGTGTCGATCCGTGGTGCGCCGGTGCGCTGGGGGTGGTGCGACATGGTTCGCGCGCCCTGCCGTGCATCACTGCGCCCACTACTGATCGCCGTATGTCAAGTGAATCGCGCCCGGCGGGGACGGTGTTCATTCGAAGGGGTGGCGAATGGTGGCGATTCTGTAATCGCCCTCGCCGGGCGGGTGATCGTAGGATTACCGTCGGTACGCGAGCCATGGAAGTATGTGCGCCCATGGGTATGCCCGAGGCAACCCGATTTCCAGTTCGAGCGTGTGGATCCTCCGTATGGCAGGCATCGGATCAGGACATTCTGGTAATGGTTCGCGCGACAGTATTCGGCGGGATGGGGGCGTTCCAGTGAGTGGCAGCGGCGCAGGCGATTCGAATGCCGGTAAGCGCCCCAATGAGCAATTGGGCTCATGGTTCGTGCGCAGCGGCTGGTCGAAGGGCGAACTGGCACGGCAGGTGAACCGCCGGGCGCGCCAGATGGGCGCGCACCACATCAGCACCGACACCTCCCGCGTCCGGCGCTGGCTCGACGGTGAGCAGCCGCGCGAACCGATCCCGCGCATCCTCTCCGAGCTCTTCTCGGAGCGCTTCGGTTCCGTCGTCGCCGTCGAGGACCTCGGACTGCGCTCGACGCGCCAGTCACCGTCCGTGTCCGGCGTCGACCTGCCCTGGGCGGGCCCGCAGACCGTCGCCCTGCTCAGCGAGTTCTCCCGCAGTGATCTCATGCTCGCCCGCCGCGGGTTCCTCGGTTCCTCGCTCGCCCTGGCCGCGGGGCCTGCCCTGATCGAGCCCATGCAGCGCTGGCTGGTGCCCGTCACCGCCAACGAACGCGAGGAGCCGGAGTCGCCCACCGCGGCCCGCCGCCCCTCCCGGCTCTCCGGCCCCGAGCTGGATCTGCTGGAGTCCACCACCGCGATGTTCCGCCAGTGGGACGCGCAGTGCGGCGGCGGACTGCGCCGCAAGGCCGTCGTCGGACAACTCCACGAGGTCACCGACCTGTTGCAGGAGTCGCAGCCGGCGGCCACCGCCAAGCGGCTGTTCCGCTGCGCGGCCGAACTGGCGGAGCTGGCCGGCTGGATGAGCTACGACGTCGGCCTCCAGCCCACCGCCCAGAAGTACTTCGTGCTCGCGCTCCATGCCTCGAAAGAGGCCCATGACAAACCGCTCGGTTCGTATGTTCTGTCCAGCATGAGCCGCCAGATGATCCACCTCGGACGGCCCGACGACGCCCTCGAACTGATCCATCTCGCGCAGTACGGCAGCCGGGACTGCGCCACCCCGCGCACCCAGGCCATGCTGTATGCGATGGAGGCCCGCGCGTACGCCAACATGGGTCAGCCCAGCAAGTGCAAACGAGCCGTCCGGATGGCCGAGGACACCTTCAACGACGTCGGGATCGACGGCGAACCCGAGCCCGACTGGATCCGCTTCTTCTCCGAGGCCGAACTCAACGGTGAGAACTCCCACTCGTACCGCGACCTTGCCTACGTCGCGGGCCGCAGCCCCACGTACGCCACGCTCGCCGAACCCCTCATGACGAAGGCCGTCCAGCTCTTCGGCGAGGACGACGAGCACCAGCGGTCGTACGCACTCAACCTGATCGGCCTCGCCACCGTCCACCTCCTTCAGCGCGAGCCCGAACAGTCCACGGTGCTGGCCGAGAAGGCGCTGCTGGTCGCCAAGAAGATCCGCTCCGAACGCGTCAGCACCCGACTCCGCAAGACCGTCGACACCGCTGCCAGGGACTTCGGGGACGTTCCCGAAGTCGCCAGGCTCACCGACCTCCTCACCGAGCAGCTGCCCGAAACCGCCGGAGCGGTCTGAGCGGCCCCCCAGGCCCCGGCCACGACGACCACCCCGCACAGACCGACTTCGGCTCCCCCATCGCCAGGTCAGAGGGTGGTCGGCGTGGCCGGTTCGCGTTGCCGTTCCCGTACGGGAGAGTTCCTGCACAGGAGAGTCGTCACCGCACCGTATGCGGCCGCGGCGGCAGAGCGGGCCCGGCACCGGGTGCGCCACCGCCGGTTCATGGGGCCGTAACACACCGGACCTCTTCGTCACTGCCGTGAAACACCGTGCGGCATCGGCGGAAACCGTGCTGGGCGAATCTCATGGCTCATAACCGGCCCGCACCTTTTCCCAGTGGTCCCGCACGTGGTGCCGCTCATCCCGCCCGCACGCGGCCGCACCGACGACGAGGAGACGCCGATGCCCCCAGGCATCACGACGCTTGCCGCAGACGCCCCGACGCTGTCTGCCGCCAACACCGGGTTCATGCTCATCTGCTCCGCCCTGGTGATGCTCATGACCCCGGCCCTGGCCTTCTTCTACGGAGGCATGGTCCGCGTCAAGAGCACCCTCAACATGCTGATGATGAGTTTCATCAGCCTCGGGATCGTCACGATCCTGTGGGTGCTCTACGGATTCAGCCTCGCCTTCGGGACCGATATCGGTTCCGTGCTCGGCTGGAGTTCGGACTACGTCGGTCTCAGCGGAATCGGCATCACCCAGCTCTGGGACGGCTCCACGATCCCCGTCTACGTCTTCGCCGTCTTCCAGCTGATGTTCGCCGTCCTCACCCCGGCGCTGATCAGCGGCGCCCTCGCCGACCGGGTCAAGTTCACCTCGTGGGCCCTGTTCATCACCCTCTGGGTCACCGTCGTCTACTTCCCCGTGGCCCACTGGGTCTGGGGCGCGGGCGGCTGGCTCTTCGAGCTCGGCGTCATCGACTTCGCCGGTGGTACGGCCGTTCACATCAACGCGGGAGCCGCGGCGCTCGGCGTGATCCTCGTCATCGGCAAGCGCGTCGGCTTCAAGAAGGACCCGATGCGGCCGCACAGCCTGCCGCTCGTCATGCTCGGCGCCGGACTGCTCTGGTTCGGCTGGTTCGGCTTCAACGCCGGCTCGTGGCTCGGCAACGACGACGGCGTCGGCGCGGTCATGTTCCTCAACACCCAGGTCGCCACCGCCGCCGCGATGCTCGCCTGGCTCGGCTACGAGAAGCTCCGCCACGGCTCCTTCACGACCCTCGGCGCGGCCTCCGGCGCGGTCGCGGGCCTCGTCGCCATCACCCCGTCCGGTGGCGCGGTCAGCCCGCTCGGTGCCATCGCGGTCGGTGCCATCGCCGGTGTCCTGTGCGCCATGGCCGTCGGCCTGAAGTACAGGTTCGGCTACGACGACTCCCTCGACGTCGTCGGCGTCCACCTCGTCGGCGGTATCGCGGGCTCCCTCCTCGTCGGCCTCTTCGCCACCGGCGGTGTCCAGTCCGACGCCAAGGGCCTCTTCTACGGCGGCGGCCTCGATCAGCTCGGCAAGCAGGCCGTCGGAGTCTTCGCCGTCCTCGCGTACTCTCTGGTCGTCTCCGCCCTCCTCGCCTTCCTCCTCGACAGGACGATCGGGATGCGGGTCGACGAGGACGACGAGATCTCCGGCATCGACCAGGTCGAACACGCGGAGACCGCGTACGACTTCAGCGGAGCGGGCGGCGGCGCGGCCCTGCGCACCACGGCCTCCGCGGCACCGGGCACGACGGCAGCAGCGCAGACCAAGAAGGTGGACGTATGAAGCTCATCACCGCAGTCGTCAAGCCCCACCGGCTCGACGAGATCAAGGAAGCCCTCCAGGCCTTCGGCATCCAGGGCCTCACGGTCACGGAAGCCAGCGGATACGGGCGTCAGCGCGGCCACACCGAGGTCTACCGGGGTGCCGAGTACACCGTCGACCTCGTCCCCAAGATCCGCATCGAGGTCCTCGTCGAGGACGAGGACTCCGAACAGCTCATCGATGTTGTCGTGAAGGCCGCCCGAACCGGCAAGATCGGTGACGGCAAGGTCTGGAGCGTGCCGGTCGACACCGCGGTTCGCGTACGGACGGGCGAACGCGGCCCGGACGCCCTCTGACCGACGGCCCGAAGACCGACGGCTGCGAAGGCCGACGAAGGCTTACGGGCTCCGAAGACCGACGGCCGCCGAAGGCCTACGGCCCCGCAACGAAAGGCAGCCGGGTGACGAGTACCGAAGTGACCTTCGAATCCGACGACTCGGAGCCCAGCGGCTACGCGGCGGCCCGGCTGCGCCTCCTCCAGGAGAAGGCGCAGCCCGGGACGCCGCGCCGTGCGGCCCTCGCCGCACTCACCGACGACTGGCTCACCGCGCTGTTCACCACCGCCGCCGAACAGACCGGCATCCGCGGCGCCGCCCTCGTCGCCGTCGGCGGCTACGGACGCGGCGAACTCTCCCCGCGCAGCGACCTCGACCTCCTGCTCCTGCATGACGGCAACGCCGACGCCGGAGCCATCGCCTCCCTCGCCGACCGCATCTGGTACCCCGTCTGGGACCTCGGCCTCGCCCTCGACCACTCCGTACGCACCCCCGCCGAAGCCCGCAGAACGGCCGGCGAGGACCTCAAGGTCCAGCTCGGACTGCTCGACGCCCGCCCCGTCGCCGGAAACCTCGGCCTCGTCGCCGCCCTGCGCACCGCGATCCTCGCCGACTGGCGCAACCAGGCCCCCAAACGCCTCCCCGCCCTCGACGAGCTCTGCCGGGAACGCGCCGAACGCCAGGGCGAGCTGCAGTTCCTCCTCGAACCCGACCTCAAGGAGGCCCGCGGCGGACTGCGCGACGCCACCGCCCTGCGTGCCGTCGCCGCCTCCTGGGTCGCCGACTCCCCCCGCGAGGGCCTCGCCGAAGCCCGCCGCACCCTCCTCGACGCCCGCGATGCCCTCCACCTCACCACCGGCCGCGCCACCGACCGCCTCGGCCTCCAGGACCAGGACCAGGTCGCCACCGCCCTCGGCCTCCTCGACGCGGACGCCCTGCTCCGCCAGGTGTACGAGGCCGCCCGCACCGTCTCGTACGCCACCGACGTCACCTGGCGCGAGGTCCACCGCGTCCTGCGCGCCCGGTCCGTACGCCCCAGGCTGCGCGCCATGCTGGGCGGCGGCAGGACCGCCGCGACCGAGCGCACCCCGCTCGCCGAAGGCGTCGTCGAAGCCGACGGCGAAGTGGTCCTCGCCCGTAGCGCCCGCCCCGAACGCGACCCCGTGCTCGTCCTGCGCGCCGCCGCCGCGGCCGCCCAGTCGGAACTCCCGCTCTCCCGCCACGTCGTACGCCACCTCGCCACCACCGCACGCCCACTGCCGGTGCCCTGGCCCGCCGAGGCCCGGGAGGAACTCGTCACCCTCCTCGGCGCGGGCGAGGCGACCGTCCCTGTCTGGGAAGCACTCGAAGCCGAAGGGCTGATCACCCGGCTGCTCCCCGACTGGGAACGCGTCCACTGCCGCCCCCAGCGCAACCCCGTCCACACCTGGACCGTCGACCGACACCTCGTCGAAGCGGCCGTACGCGCCTCCTCCCTCACTCGCCGCGTCGGCCGCCCCGACCTCCTTCTCGTCGCCGCGCTCCTGCACGACATCGGCAAGGGCTGGCCCGGCGACCACTCCGTCGCCGGTGAGGTCATCGCCCGCGACATGGCCGCGCGGATCGGCTTCGACCAGCACGACGTCGGCGTCATCGCCACCCTGGTACGCCACCATCTGCTGCTCATCGAGACCGCCACCCGGCGCGACCTCGACGACCCGGCGACCGTCCGCTCCGTCGCCACCGCCGTGGGCACCACCGCCACGCTGGAACTGCTGCACGCCCTCACCGAGGCCGACGCACTCGCCACCGGGCCCGCCGCCTGGTCCACCTGGCGCGCCTCCCTCGTCGCCGACCTCGTTGAACGCGTCGCCGCCGTGCTCGCCGGCCGGGTCCCGGAAGAACCGGAACCCGTCGCGCCCAGCGCCGAACACGAACGCCTCGCCATCGAGGCCCTGCGCACCGGCGAACCCGTCCTCGCCCTGCACGCCCAGGCCGAAACCCCGAACGAGGACGGCGAACCGGAACCCGTCGGCGTCGAACTCCTCATCGCCCTCCCCGACCGCCCCGGCGTGCTGCCTGCCGCGGCGGGCGTCCTCGCCCTGCACCGCCTCACCGTGCGGGCGGCCGATCTGCGTGCCGTGGAACTCCCCACCGAACTCGGCGCGGGCGACGCCGCCGACCTGCTGCTGCTCAGCTGGCGGGTCGCGGCCGAATACGGCTCCCTGCCGCAGGCCTCCCGACTCCGCGCCGACCTCGTACGCGCCCTGGACGGCTCCCTCGACATCCGCGCCCGCCTCGCCGAACGCGAGGCGGCCTACCCGAGGCGGCGCGGAGTGAAGGCCCCGCCGCCGAGGGTGACCGTCGCGGCGGCCGGCTCGCAGCTCGCGACGGTGATCGAGGTACGGGCCCAGGACGCCCCGGGGCTGCTGCACCGGATCGGCCGGGCGCTGGAACAGAGCGGGGTACGAGTACGGAGCGCGCACGTGTCGACGCTGGGGGCGAACGCGGTGGATACGGTCTACGTCACGCGTGAGGACGGCTCGGTGCTGCCGGGCGTGGAGGCCGCGGCACTGGCAAAGGCCCTGGAGGATGCCTTGCGGTGAGGCGTGGGGGACCGTCCTCGCCGTCATGGAACGAATGGGGATGCTCCCCGTCGGCCGGGGGACGCTCCGGCGTCCACCGCGTGCGCGCCCGGCGTGGACCCACTCCCGGCACCCGCGGGGAGTCGTGCGACCGGGGCCGCTGCCCGGGATTTCTCCCGGCAGGGGTCATCGTTTCTCCCGAGCCGGATACCCTGGGGTACCGAATCCACTTTGCCCCCGACCCTGAGGACCGACGAGCGCCGTGTTCGATACTCTCTCCGACCGCCTTGCCGCGACTTTCAAGAACCTCCGGGGCAAGGGCCGCTTGTCCGAGGCGGACATCGACGCCACGGCCCGCGAGATCCGTATCGCCCTGCTCGAAGCAGATGTCGCGCTGCCTGTCGTCCGGTCCTTCATCGCCAACGTCAAGGAGCGGGCGCGCGGCGCCGAGGTCTCCCAGGCGCTGAACCCGGCGCAGCAGATGATCAAGATCGTCAACGAGGAGCTCGTCGGCATCCTCGGCGGCGAGACCCGGCGGCTGCGGTTCGCCAAGAACCCGCCCACCGTGATCATGCTCGCGGGTCTCCAGGGTGCCGGTAAGACCACCCTTGCCGGAAAGCTCGGCCTCTGGCTCAAGGGCCAGGGCCACTCCCCGCTGCTCGTGGCCTGTGACCTCCAGCGCCCCAACGCCGTCAACCAGCTCAGCGTCGTCGCCGACCGCGCGGGCGTGGCGGTGTACGCCCCTGAGCCGGGCAACGGCGTCGGCGACCCGGTCCAGGTCGCCAAGGACTCGATCGAGCACGCCAGGTCCAAGCAGTACGACGTCGTGATCGTCGACACCGCGGGCCGTCTCGGTATCGACCAGGAGCTGATGCAGCAGGCCGCGGACATCCGCGATGCCGTCAGCCCCGACGAGATCCTCTTCGTCGTCGACGCGATGATCGGCCAGGACGCGGTCAACACCGCCGAGGCCTTCCGTGACGGCGTCGGCTTCGACGGCGTGGTTCTCTCCAAGCTCGACGGTGATGCCCGCGGTGGTGCGGCCCTGTCAATCGCCCACGTCACGGGCAAGCAGGTCATGTTCGCGTCGAACGGTGAGAAGCTCGAGGACTTCGACGCCTTCCACCCCGACCGGATGGCGTCCCGCATCCTCGACATGGGTGACCTGCTCACCCTGATCGAGCAGGCGGAGAAGACCTTCAGCCAGGAAGAGGCCGCCAAAATGGCCTCCAAGCTGGCGTCCAGCAAGGGCAAGGACTTCACGCTCGACGACTTCCTGGCCCAGATGGAGCAGGTCAGGAAGATGGGCTCCATCTCCAAGCTGCTCGGGATGCTGCCCGGCATGGGGCAGATCAAGGACCAGATCAACAACATCGACGAGCGCGACGTGGACCGTACCGCCGCGATCATCAAGTCGATGACCCCGAAGGAGCGCGCCGAGCCGACGATCATCAACGGCTCGCGCCGGGCCCGGATCGCCAAGGGCTCCGGTGTCGAGGTCAGCGCGGTGAAGAACCTGGTGGAGCGGTTCTTCGATGCGCGCAAGATGATGTCGAAGATGGCGCAGGGCGGCGGCATGCCGGGGATGCCCGGTATGCCGGGCATGGGCGGCGGTCCCGGTCGGCAGAAGAAGCAGGTCAAGCAGGCCAAGGGCAAGCGCAAGAGCGGCAACCCGATGAAGCGCAAGGCCGAGGAGCAGGCCGCGGCGGCCCGTCGCGAGCAGGCGGCGGCGCAGGGCGGCGCGTTCGGTCTGCCGGCGCAGGAGGACAAGAACTTCGAGCTGCCGGACGAGTTCAAGAAGTTCATGGGCTGATCGCCCGACGACATGCGTGAGGGGCGCCCACCGCCGGTGGGCGCCCCTCACGCATGTCGTCGCGTGCTCCGGTGCGGCGTGCGGTCCCGGCCGGGGTCCGCGCTTCCCTCTCCGGGCCCACTGGAAGGCCCTATAAGGGGCTATGGGTCGATTTCTCCTTTAGTGTCACATTCACTGGCTGTCGGCAGAGGAGCGCGCGTGACCAACCCCGTACCTCCCCGCGACCGGCCCGATCAGCCCTGGCGCTCCGAGGGCGCCCCGCCGCCCCCGCCGCCGGGCCGGAAGATGCCGGGAGGCTGGGGCGGACTGCTGCTCACCGCGCTCGCTGTCTACCTGATCGCCAATCTGGTGCTGTCCTTCTTCAACGGGGAGGCGGAGCCCACGATCGCGTACACGGAGTTCAGCAAGCAGGTCACCTCGGGCAACGTCTCCAAGATCTACTCCAAGGGCGACGCCATTCAGGGGCAGCTCAAGAAGGAGGCGACGGTCCCGGGAACCGACAAGAAGTACACCAAGTTCGTCACGCAGCGGCCCGCGTTCGCGGACGACAACCTCTGGGCCGAGCTGGTCAAGGACGATGTCGCGGTCACTGCCGAGCCCGTCGTCCAGCAGCGCAGCTTCCTCGCCAACCTGCTGATCTCGCTGGCCCCGATGCTGCTGCTCGTCCTGCTCTGGGTGTTCGTCGCCCGCAGGATGGCCAAGGGCATGGGCGGCGGTATGGGCGGCTTCGGGCGCAAAGCCCCGCCCAAGCCCGTCGAGCTGGAGGCCGGCCGGCGCACCACCTTCCAGGACGTGGCCGGGATCGACGAGGTCGAGGGCGAGCTCAACGACGTCGTGGACTTCCTGAAGAATCCGCAGGCGTACCGGAGGATGGGCGCCCGGATGCCCGGGGGAGTGCTCCTCGCAGGACCGCCCGGCACCGGCAAGACGCTGCTCGCACGGGCCGTCGCGGGTGAGGCCGGGGTGCCGTTCTTCTCGGCATCGGCCTCCGAGTTCATCGAGATGATCGTCGGCGTCGGCGCGAGCCGGGTGCGGGAACTCTTCGCGGAGGCGCGCAAGGTCGCCCCCGCCATCATCTTCATCGACGAGATCGACACCATCGGCCGGGCCCGCGGCGGCGGCTCCGGCATGGGTGGCCACGACGAGCGCGAGCAGACGCTCAACCAGATCCTCACCGAGATGGACGGCTTCTCCGGTTCGGAGGGCGTCGTCGTCCTGGCCGCCACCAACCGCGCCGACGTCCTCGACCCCGCCCTCACCCGGCCGGGCCGCTTCGACCGGATCGTCCAGGTCAGCCCGCCGGACCGGCGCGGCCGGGAGGCGATCCTGGAGATCCACACCCGGCAGATCCCGCTCGCCGACAATGTGAACCTGGCCCAGGTGGCCGGTACGACCCCCGGTATGACCGGCGCCGATCTCGCCAACCTCGCCAATGAGGCCGCGCTGCTCGCCGTCAAGCGCCGGCAGTCCGAGGTCAGCCAGACCGATCTCTCGGACGCCCTGGAGAAGGTCCAGCTGGGGGCGGAACGCTCGCTGGTCATGTCGGACGAGGAACGCCGCAGGACCGCGTACCACGAGAGCGGGCACGCCCTGCTCGGCATGGTCCAGCCGGGCGCCGACCCGGTCCGCAAGGTCACCATCGTGCCGCGCGGCCGGGCGCTGGGCGTCACCCTCTCGACGCCGGAAGCCGACAAGTACGCCTATACCGAGGAGTATCTGCGCGGCCGCATCATCGGTGCGCTCGGCGGGATGGCCGCCGAGCAGGTGGTCTTCGACATGGTCACCACCGGCGCGGAGAGCGACCTGGAACAGGTCACCAACCTGGCCCGCGGCATGGTCGGCCGCTGGGGCATGAGCCACAAGGTGGGCAGGCTGACAGCGATCCCGAGCGACGCCCAGCAGGCGTACGGGCTCTCCGCGGCCCCCGCCACGCTCGACGCGGTGGACGGCGAGATGCGGCGCATCGTCGACGAGTGCTACGAGGACGCGTGCCGGCTCCTGCGGGAAAACCGGCACAGGCTGGACTCGCTGGCCGCGGCACTGCTGGAGCACGAGACGCTGGACGAGGCCGCGGCCTATCGGGCGGCCGGGATCGCGCGTCTGGCCAAGTAGCCGCCGCGGCCCGGACGGTGCACCCGGGACTTCAGGTCGTGCACACGAGATAGCGGAAGACGTTCGGCATCCAGATCGTGCCGTCCCTGCGCAGATGCGGACGCAGAGCCTCCGCGACCTCCTTCGCCACCCGGTCCTGGTCCGTCGCCACAACCGCCGCGTCGAAGAGCCGCGTCGACAGCAGTCCCCGCACCGCGCTGTCCATGTCCGCGTACCCGAACGGGCACGCCACCCGGCCGGAACCGTCCGGGCTCAGACCGGCCCGGAACGCCACTTCCTCCAGATCGTCCCGCTCCCACGGCCGCCAGCCACCGGTGCGCGGCGCCCGGACCCCGTCGGAGAGCCGCCCCGCCACCCGCAGCACCGGCGCCGTCGCGCACCGCTCCGGCGGACCCCACCCGGCCAGCACGACCGTGCTTCCCCGGGCAGCCAGCGGTACGGCCGACCGCAGCGCGTCCACGAGCCGTTCGCCGTCACCGGATGAGCAGCCGATCGGAGTGAATGCGGTGATCAGGCCGTACGGCGCCCCGTCGGCCGAAGCTGCCGCGGACGGATCACCGTCGACGAGCCGGGCGTGCCCGGCCGGAGTTCCGGCATCGCTCCCCGGATCGGGCAGCAGCCGGCCGCGGGCGAGCGCCAGCCGTTCGGTATCGGTGTCGACGCCGGTGACGCGCGCGCCGCGCGCGGCCGCTATCAGCAGCGCGAGACCGGAGCCACAGCCGAGGGAGAGCAGCCGGGTGCCGGTTCCCACTTCGAGCCGCTCGTACACCGCTTCGTACAGCGGTGCGAGCATCCGCTCCTGGATCTCGGCCCAGTCCCGGGCACGGGTACCCGGATCCACCGGGGTGGCCGTGTCCGCGTAGCTGTGGTGCCGGACGAGCGTAGGTGTCATGGAAGCGCCCCAATCCGCCGAGAGGTCGGTCGTGTCCGATCGGTCGTGCCCGAGTGGATGCTCCCCCCTGTGTGTCTGCGCCCGTCCCCCGTATGTCAGAGAACTGCGCATCCGAGCCCGCGTCCAGAGGTCTGATGGCAATGGTTGTGTGCTCCGGTGCTGCGCCCGTGCGTACGGCCCGTGGAGGCAGGGCCAGTCGCTCCGTGTGGTGGACGGTGTCGCCGTACGATGCGCGCCATGGCAAAGGCACCCGTTCTCACGCCCCAGGCCGAGGACTTTCCCCGCTGGTACCACGATCTGATCAACAAGGCCGAACTCGCGGACAACGGTCCGGTGCGCGGCACCATGGTCATCCGGCCGTACGGATACGGCCTGTGGGAGCGGATGCAGCAGGAGATGGATGCCCGGATCAAACAGGCGGGCGCCCGGAACGCTTACTTCCCGCTCTTCATCCCCCAGTCTTACCTGACACGCGAAGCCGAGCACGTCGAGGGCTTCGCACCGGAGCTCGCGATCGTGACCCGCGGCGGCGGAAAAGAGCTCGAAGAGCCCGTGGTAGTGCGGCCGACGTCCGAAACGATCATCAACGAGTACTTCGCGAAATGGGTCCAGAGCTACCGGGATCTGCCGCTGCTGATCAACCAGTGGGCGAACGTCGTGCGCTGGGAGATGCGCCCGCGGATCTTTCTCCGCACGACGGAATTCCTCTGGCAGGAGGGCCACACCGCCCACGCCACCTACGAGGAGGCCCGGGAGTACGCCGCGTACATCCACCGGGACGTCTACGCGGACTTCATGGAAAACGTCCTCGGCATCGATGTGGTCCTGGGCCGCAAGACCCCGGCCGAGCGGTTCGCCGGAGCCGTCAACACCTTGACGCTCGAAGGAATGATGCGGGACGGCAAGGCCCTGCAACTGGGCACGAGCCACGAACTCGGCACCAACTTCGCCCGGGCCTTCCACACCAGCTATCTGTCCAGGGAAGGCAGGCAGGAGCTCGTCTGGCAGACCTCCTGGGGCTCCTCGACCCGCATGGTCGGCGGTCTGATCATGGCGCACGGCGACGATCACGGCCTCCGGGTGCCGCCGCGCCTCGCTCCCGTCCAGGCCGTCGTCCTCGCGGTCAAGGACGACGACGCGGTACTGGCCGCGGTCCGGTCGGTCGGGGAGCGGCTGCGCGCCGCGGGGATCAGGGCCGAGGTCGACGAACGCACCGACACCCCGTTCGGCCGCCGCGCAGTCGACTGGGAACTGAAGGGCGTGCCGGTACGGGTCGAGATCGGCCCGCGCGATCTGGCGGACGGCACCGCGATGCTCGCCCGGCGGATCCCCGGCGGAAAGGAACCGGTGGCCATCGACGCCCTGACCGAGCTGCTCCCGACGGTCCTGGAGGAGGATCAGGCAACCCTGCTGCGGGAGTCCCGGAGCCGGCGCGAGTCGGCCACCAGCGAGGTCGCGTCCGTCGAGGAGGCCGTGGAAGCGGCGGCCGCGGGCGGCTGGGCGCGTATCGCCTGGTCGGCCCTCGGCCCGGCGGGGGAGGCCCGACTCGCGGAGCACGGGGTGTCCGTGCGGTGCCTGGTCGCCGGCGACGGGTCCGTGCCGGACGCGGACGACGCCCCCGGTACTGTCGCCCTGGTGGCCCGCGCCTACTGACGCCCCACCCGCCTCCGGGGCCGCCCGACGGCCCGGCGTACGGTTGCCGTCTACGCCCGGGCGTACGGGGCGCTACGTACCACCTTGGTGTGAGCTGTGAGGCTTCTCCGCAGATCAGCGCACCCGCCCTCGTCAGGACGCATCAATGGCAACTGACTGGTACGTGCAAATTATTTGGGATGGCCCGGAATCGGAACACCGGGGCCCTCGTGCTCGTTGTCACGACGTGAGCACGACACCACCTGTACTTGCCGCAGAGCTGGCGCAGGCGTGGGCCGACATTCAGCGGTACCACCCCGAGCTGCCCGATCTAGCCGCGCCAGAGTCCCTGATCGGAGAGTCCTCGTCCGCCTGTGGCGCCGAACTCTCCTTCGAGCGACTGCTTCATGAGGCAGTCCACGGCATCGCCGCCGCGCGAGGTGTCCGCGACACCTCGCGGGCCGGCCGCTACCACAACCGACGATTCCTCGCGATCGCCGAGGAGCTGGGCCTCGATCACGCCGAGGAGCCCCACCCCAGCAGCGGCTTCTCGCTGGTCACGCTCAACCCCGAGGCCAAGCGGAGGTACCGCCCGACGATCGAGCGGCTGCAGCGCGCCCTCAAGGCGCATACGGTCGCCACCGCCGCCGACACCAAGCGTTCTTTCCGCGGACCGGCCGCCCGGCACGGCTCCTCCGGCGGGGGCGTCCGCGTCAAGGCGGTCTGCGACTGCGGACGCAATGTGCGGGTCGTCCCGTCGGTGCTGGCGCAGGCGCCGATCGTCTGCGGTGGCTGCGGGAAGCCGTTCCGTATCCCCGAAGCGGCGGTCGCGGTGGGGTGACCCGACGCGGTGTGGCACAATGGCTAGCTGTACTCGACAGTCGCACAGGACCCCTCTCTCCTCCGGCTGACGCGTCCATCGGGCACCCGAGTACCGCAACCCCACGTGGCATCTTCGTTGTGCCCAACCACGTCATAGACCAGGAGACACCACTTCCGTGGCAGTCAAGATCAAGCTGAAGCGTCTGGGCAAGATCCGTTCGCCTCACTACCGCATCGTCGTCGCCGACTCCCGTACCCGCCGTGACGGCCGGGCCATCGAGGAGATCGGCCTGTACCACCCGGTACAGAACCCCTCGCGCATCGAGGTCAACTCGGAGCGTGCGCAGTACTGGCTGTCCGTCGGCGCCCAGCCGACCGAGCCGGTTCTCGCGATCCTGAAGCTCACCGGTGACTGGCAGGCCCACAAGGGTCTCCCGGCCCCCGCGCCGCTGCTGCAGCCGGAGCCCAAGGCCGACAAGCGCGCCCTGTTCGAGGCCCTGGCCAAGGACACCGGCGAGGAGTCCAAGGGTGAGGCCATCACGCAGAAGGCGAAGAAGTCCGACAAGAAGGCGGACGAGGCTGCTGACGCGGCTGCGTCCACCGAGTCGACCGAGGCCTGAGCATGCTCGAGGAGGCTCTCGAGCACCTCGTGAAGGGCATCGTCGACAACCCTGACGATGTGCAGGTCGCCTCGCGCAACCTGCGCCGTGGTCGCGTGCTGGAGGTCCGGGTCCACCCCGACGACCTCGGCAAGGTGATCGGCCGCAACGGTCGTACCGCACGCGCGCTGCGTACCGTCGTGGGCGCCATCGGCGGCCGTGGCATCCGCGTCGACCTCGTCGACGTGGATCAGGTTCGCTGACAGAGTTGAACACCGGCACGGGCCGGGGAGGGCCATGTGCCCACCCCGGCCCGTCGTCGTACTGCAGGGTCGTAGGACAGGAGAAACACAAGGTGCAGTTGGTAGTCGCGCGGATCGGCCGTGCCCACGGCATCAAGGGCGAGGTCACCGTCGAGGTGCGTACGGACGAGCCGGAGCTGCGGCTCGCGCCCGGGGCCGTACTCGCCACCGAACCGGCCGGCGCCGGACCGCTGACGATCGAGACCGGCCGGGTGCACAGCGGACGGCTGCTGCTGCGCTTCGAGGGCGTACGCGACCGTACGGCTGCCGAGGCCCTGCGCAACACGCTCCTGATCGCCGAGGTCGATCCGGCGGAACTCCCCGAGGACCCCGAGGAGTTCTACGACCATCAGCTCATGGACCTCGACGTGGTCCTCGCCGACGGTACCGAGATCGGCCGGATCACCGAGATCACGCATCTGCCGTCCCAGGACCTCTTCATCGTCGAGCGGCCGGACGGCAGCGAGGTGATGATCCCGTTCGTGGAGGAGATCGTCGCCGAGATCGATCTCGAAGCGCAGCGCGCCGTGATCACCCCGCCGCCCGGTCTGATCGACGAGAGCCAGGCTGTGATCGACTCCTCGCGGGACGAAGACCGCGAAGCAGAGGACGACGGGGACGAGGCGCCCGGGGCCGGGAAGGACGCCTGATGCGCCTCGACGTCGTCACGATCTTCCCGGAGTACCTGGAGCCGCTGAACGTCTCCCTCGTCGGCAAGGCTCGCGCACGCGGCCGCCTCGACGTGCACGTGCACGATCTGCGCGACTGGACGTACGACCGGCACAACACGGTCGACGACACCCCGTACGGCGGCGGCCCCGGCATGGTCATGAAGACCGAGCCGTGGGGCGAGGCGCTGGACGACGCGCTGGCGGCCGGGTACGAGGCCGGGGCGCACTCCCCGGTGCTCGTGGTACCCACACCCAGCGGCCGCCCGTTCACCCAGGAGCTCGCCGTCGAGCTCTCCGAGCGGCCGTGGCTGATCTTCACGCCGGCCCGCTACGAGGGCATCGACCGGCGGGTGACGGACGAGTACGCGACCCGTATGCCGGTCGTCGAGGTGTCCATCGGGGATTACGTGCTGGCCGGCGGGGAAGCCGCGGTACTGGTGATCACGGAGGCGGTGGCCCGGCTCCTGCCCGGCGTGCTCGGCAATGCCGAATCACACCGGGACGACTCCTTCGCCCCCGGCGCGATGGCCAATCTGCTGGAGGGGCCCGTCTACACCAAGCCGCCCGAGTGGCGCGGCAGGGGCATCCCGGACGTCCTGCTCAGCGGGCACCACGGGAAGATCGCGCGCTGGCGGCGGGACGAGGCGTTCCGTCGCACCGCCCTCAACCGGCCCGATCTGATCGAGCGCTGCGAGGCGAGCGCCTTCGACAAGAAGGACCGCGAGATCCTCTCCATCCTCGGCTGGTCACCGGAGCCCAAGGGCCGATTTTGGCGCAGGCCCGAGGCCGTGGAAGAATAGGCCGCTGCTGTCCGTCCGACGTGCGCCCCTGCCACAGGGGGAAAGCGACCGTTGTGTTCCCCATGGACATGGGGATGGTCCCGACGCCCGCCCGACGTGATCAGCACCCCGAATTCATCACTCTCCCGTCGATGACCTGTGGCATCGGCGAAGAAAGCAGACAACATGGCTTCCCTGCTCGATGGCGTCAACGCCGCCTCGCTGCGTACCGACGTCCCGGCCTTCCGCCCCGGCGACACCGTCAACGTCCACGTGCGAGTGATCGAGGGCAACCGCTCCCGTATCCAGCAGTTCAAGGGCGTAGTCATCCGCCGCCAGGGCTCGGGTGTCAGCGAGACCTTCACGGTCCGCAAGGTCTCCTTCAGCGTCGGCGTCGAGCGCACCTTCCCGGTGCACAGCCCGATCTTCGAGAAGATCGAGCTCGTCACCCGCGGTGACGTCCGTCGCGCCAAGCTGTACTACCTCCGTGAGCTGCGCGGCAAGGCCGCGAAGATCAAGGAGAAGCGCGACAACTGAGCTGACTCCCAGGTCCACAGGACGGCCGGATAAGCTCTGGCTCCGATGGACACGGAAGCCAAGCCCACGGAGCGCGACCGCTCCTTCGCACCCGCAGCAGGGTCGGAGGAGGGGTCGCGCTTCTCGCGTATCCCGGACCGGCTGACCGCTTCGATGTCATGGCGGCGGACCGCCGCGCTCGGTGCCGTCTGCTCGGTCTTCGTGCTGATCGTCAGCGCCTTCGTGGTGCAGCCCTTCCTGATTCCCAGCGGCTCGATGGAGCCCACCCTGCGGGTGGGGGACCGGGTGCTGGTGAACAAGTTGGCGTACCGTTTCGGCTCTGTACCGCGGCGCGGCGATGTCGTGGTATTCGACGGCACCGGTTCCTTTGTGCAGGAGCCGCCCCGGGAGAATCCCGTCACCGGGCTGCTGCACGGTGCGGCAGCGTCCCTGGGCCTGGCGGAGCCCGCCGAGACGGACTACGTGAAGCGGGTGGTGGGCGTGGGGGGCGACCGGGTGGTCTGCTGCGACAAGCGGGGACGGGTCGAGGTGAACGGCAGCCCGGCCGACGAGGACTACCTGTATCCGGGCGATGCGCCGTCCGGGGTGCGCTTCGACATCGTCGTCCCCGACGGCACGCTGTGGATGATGGGCGACCACCGCAGCAATTCCCGCGACTCGCGCGACCACCTGGGAGAGCCGGGTGGTGGCATGGTCCCGGTCGACATGGTGATCGGCAGGGTGGACTGGATCGGCTGGCCGCTGGGCCGGCTGGGCTCGCTGCCGGACAGCACGGCCTTCGCCGGTCCACGGGTGCCGGGCGGGGCCCATGGGTAGCCGACGGCGGGGGCAGGGCGGAGACGATCCGGAGATACCGCCGCCGTCCGGCGCCGGGCCGGCGCCCGCGCGCTCGCTGCCGACCAGGGCGGAGCGGCGCAAGCTCGCCCGCAAGGTCAAGCGGCGGCGGCGCGGGTCGGCCGTCCGGGAGATCCCCGTTCTCATCGTCGTGGCGCTGCTGATCGCGCTCGTCCTCAAGACCTTCCTGGTGCAGGCCTTCGTGATCCCGTCCGGATCGATGGAGCAGACCATCCGGATCGGCGACCGGGTGCTCGTGGACAAACTGACGCCCTGGTTCGGATCGAGGCCCCAGCGCGGCGACGTCGTCGTCTTCAATGACCCGGGCCACTGGCTCAAGCAGGAGAACACCGTCAAGAAGGACCCGCCCGTCGTCGTCAAGCAGGCGAAGGAAGCGCTGACCTTCATCGGGCTGCTGCCGTCGGACAACGAGCAGGATCTGATCAAGCGGGTGGTCGCGGTCGGCGGCGACACGGTGAAGTGCTGCGACAAGAACGGCCGGATCACCGTCAACGGCGTACCGCTCGACGAGCCCTATCTCTATCCCGGCAATCCGCCCTCCCTCATCAAATTCGAGGTAAAGGTTCCGGCCGGACGGATCTTCGTGATGGGCGACCACCGGTCGGATTCGGCCGATTCGCGCTACCACCTGGACGAGCCGGGACACGGCACGGTTTCCGAGGACGAGGTCGTGGGACGTGCTGTCGTCATCGCCTGGCCCTTCGGGCACTGGCGAAAACTGGAGGAAACGGCAACTTTCGACTCGGTCCCTGACGCGCGCGCCGGGACGGCTGCTGCCTCGGGCCCGTCGAATAGTGTGGTGTCCAAGGATCCCAACGGAATGATCCCTCTCCCGACCCCTGCGGAACTCCCGCTCGTTATGGGAGTGGTGGGCCTGCACCGGCTAGGGCGCAGGCGGTGGCACGGAGTAAGGAGTGGATGTGGGGGATTTGGCGGTCGGCGCACGATCCGGATACGAGGAACCCGAGGACCGGCCTGACAATCCGGAGAATGTCGAGTCCGCCGGGGCGACGGACCGCGCGGAGGGTGACGGCGACTCTCCGGACGACGGTGGTACGGCCCAGAGGAAGCCGCGCTCCTTCTGGAAGGAGCTGCCTCTGCTCATCGGCATCGCGCTGGTTCTCGCGCTGCTGATCAAGACGTTTCTGGTACAGGCGTTCTCGATCCCCTCGGACTCGATGCAGAACACGCTCCAGCGGGGCGACCGGGTGCTGGTCGACAAGCTGACCCCGTGGTTCGGTGCGGAGCCCAAGCGCGGCGAGGTCGTGGTCTTCCACGACCCGGGCGGCTGGCTGGAGAACACCCAGGCGGCCAATCCCAATGTGGTGCAGAAGTTCCTCAGCTTCATCGGACTGATGCCGTCCGCCGAGGAGAAGGACCTGATCAAGCGGGTCATCGCGGTCGGCGGCGACACAGTGGAGTGCAAGAAGGACGGCCCTGTCGTCGTCAATGGCAAGGCCCTGGACGACAAGTCGTTCATCTTCCCGGGGAACACCCCCTGCAACGACGAGCCGTTCGGCCCGATCCAGGTTCCCAAGGGCCGGATCTGGGTGATGGGCGACCACCGCCAGAACTCCCTCGACTCCCGCTATCACCAGGCGCTCCCGGGTGGCGGCACGGTCTCCGACGACGAGGTCGTCGGCCGTGCCATCGTCGTGGCCTGGCCGATCAACCGCTGGTCGACCCTGCCCGTCCCGAAGACCTTCGACCAGCCGGGGATCAACGCGGCGATGGGCCTGGCCCCCGGAGCACTCGGCGTGGCCGGTGCGCTGCCCATCGTGCTGTGGCGTCGCAGGAAGCTGACCAGCGGGCGTACCGCCGGGTAGTGTGCCGACTCGGATCAGCGGTTGTCGATCTCCGAGGTGGTGGCGCTGGGATGAGTGCAATAGGACGTACAGGTGACGGCCACGGCCGGCTCGGCAGCATGTTGTCGGGGCTGGCCGTGGCCGTCGGCTGTGTGCTCTTTCTCGGAGGGTTCGTCTGGGGGGCCGTGGTGTACCGGCCCTACACGGTGCCCACCGGGTCGATGACACCGACGGTGCATGCCGGTGACCGGGTACTCGCCGAGCGGATCGACGGCAGTGAGGTGCACCGCGGCGACGTGGTGGTCTTTACCGATCCGGCGTGGGGTGACATACCCATGGTGAAGCGGGTCGTCGGGACCGGCGGCGACACGATCGCCTGTTGCGACAAGGGCCGGCTCACGATCAACGGCAAACGCGTTGAGGAACCGTATCTGCAGACCGAGGGGCTCGCCTCCCTGAAGAACTTCACTGCGGATGTGCCCAAGGGGCAGCTCTTCCTGCTCGGTGACGAGCGCAGTTCATCGTTGGACTCCCGGGTCCATCTGAAGGACCCGGGGCAGGGTTCCGTGCCGCGCAGCGCGGTGCGGGCCCGGGTGGACGCCATCGCCTGGCCGATGAACGGCATGGTCGGGCGGCCGCCGGCCTTCGCGTCCTTCCCGGGCGGGGTGTCGTCGCCCGGGCCGTTGCGGCTGCAGCTCGGCGCCATGGCGGCCGGTGTGGTGCTTATCCTCGGCGGTGCCGCGTACGGCCCGATCGCGGCGCGGTCCGCGCGATCGGACCGCAGGCGGGACAAGCGGGAAAGGGCGACGGCCGGTGCACACTGAGCAGCGGAAGGTCGCCCGGGTGGTACTCCTGGACCCCGACGACCGCATTCTCCTGATACACGGGTTCGAACCGGAGGACCCCCGGAGCACCTGGTGGTTCACCCCCGGTGGCGGCCTGGAGGGCGCGGAGACCCGGGAACAGGCCGCGCTGCGCGAGCTCGCCGAGGAGACCGGGATCACCGATGTCGAGCTGGGCCCGCTGCTCTGGCAGCGGCTGTGCTCGTTCCCGTTCGACGGGCGCCGCTGGAACCAGGACGAGTGGTACTTCCTGGCACGCACGACGCGGACCGCCACCGACACCAGCGGAATGACCGGGCTGGAGCAGCGCAGCGTCGCAGGTCTGAGGTGGTGGACCTCCGCCGAACTGTCGGCGGCGCGTGAGACGGTGTATCCGACCAGGCTCGCCGAGTTGCTGCGGACGCTGCTCGACGAGGGTCCTCCGTGTACGCCAATGGTTCTGGCCCCCGAAATCGCCTAAGCGCCCGGGGACACCGGGGCCTGGCGCACAATGGGGGCACGCACGGCTGAAGGGGAACATGCCAATGAGCGCCGAGGACCTCGAAAAGTACGAGACCGAGATGGAGCTGAAGCTCTACCGGGAGTACCGAGATGTCGTCGGTCTGTTCAAATATGTGATCGAGACCGAACGGCGCTTCTACCTCACCAACGACTACGAGATGCAGGTGCACTCGGTCCAGGGCGAGGTGTTTTTCGAAGTATCCATGGCGGACGCCTGGGTCTGGGACATGTACCGGCCCGCACGCTTCGTCAAGCAGGTACGCGTGTTGACGTTCAAGGACGTCAACATCGAGGAGCTCAACAAGAGCGATCTCGAACTTCCGGGCGGCTGAGCCCGCTCTCCGAGGGAGACCCAGGGGGCATCCGCGGAGGATTCGAGGGAAGACCCGAAGGGGATCGCTCGTCGCCTCCGGAGGACTGCCCCCACCTTCGGGTGATCCCCGGCTTCGGGGGATCGATTCCCACCTCCGAGTGGCCGAGTTGTCCACAATCCACGAGTTGTCCACCAAGATCCACAAGCCGGGGCCGAACGCGTCAGAGTCGGTCCCGGAGGTGGTGCCGATATGAACGCACGGGGGGCACTCGGGCGGTTCGGCGAGGATCTGGCGGCGCGACTGCTGACCGAAGCAGGCATGTCCGTACTGGAACGGAACTGGCGCTGTCGTGCCGGTGAGATCGACATCGTCGCGTTGGACGGCGACGCACTCGTGGTCTGCGAGGTGAAGACCCGCAGGTCGGGTGCCTTCGAACACCCGATGGCGGCGGTCACCCCGGTCAAGGCGGATCGGCTGCGACGGCTGGCCGGGATCTGGCTCCACCGGCACGGCGGCCCGCCGCCCGGCGGCGTCAGGATCGACCTGGTCGGCGTGGTGCTGCCCAGGCGTGGAGCGCCCGTCGTCGAGCATGCGCGCGGGGTGGCCTGATGGGGTTCGCGCGGGCGTGTTCAGTGGCGCTCGTCGGCGTCGAGGGCGTGGTGGTGGAGGTTCAGGCGGACCTGGAGGCGGGGGTGGCCGCGTTCACCCTGGTGGGGCTGCCGGACAAGAGCCTGGTGGAGAGTCGGGACCGGGTCAGGGCCGCGGTCGTGAACTCCGGGGCCGAGTGGCCACAGAAGAAACTCACGGTGGGTCTGTCACCGGCCTCCGTGCCGAAGGGCGGCTCCGGATTCGATCTGGCGGTGGCCTGTGCGGTGCTGGGCGCGGCGGAGCGGATCGATCCGGAGTCCATCGCCGATGTGGTGATGATCGGTGAGCTGGGGCTCGACGGTCGGGTGCGGCCGGTGCGCGGAGTACTGCCCGCCGTGCTCGCCGCGGCGGACGCCGGGTACCGCCAGGTCGTCGTGCCCGAGCAGACCGCGGGGGAGGCGGCGCTGGTGCCCGGGGTCTCGGTTCTCGGGGTGCGGAGCCTGCGGCAGCTGATCGCGGTGCTCTGCGACGAGCCGGTGCCGGAGGAGCGGCAGGCCCACGACGAGGGGCGCCCCGACACCATGCTGGCCGGGCTGATGGTGCCCGGTGCGGGGATCGGCACCGGGCTCGCCCGGGGGCCCGACCAGGGCGACGGCAACCTGCCGGATCTCGCGGACGTGGCGGGGCAGTTGCGGCCCCGCAAGGCGCTGGAGGTCGCCGCGGCGGGGGGTCACCATCTGCTGCTCTCCGGGCCGCCGGGTGCCGGCAAGACCATGCTGGCCGAGCGATTGCCGGCGATCCTGCCCGCGTTGACGAGGAAGGAGTCCCTGGAGGTCACCGCGGTGCACTCGGTGGCCGGCATTCTGCCGTCGGGGGAACCGCTGGTTACCCGGGCGCCGTACTGCGCACCGCACCACTCGGCGACCATGCAGTCGTTGGTCGGCGGGGGCAACGGGCTGCCGAAGCCCGGTGCGGTCTCCCTGGCCCACCGAGGGATTCTCTTTCTGGACGAGGCACCGGAATTCTCCATGCGGGTGCTGGACGCGTTGCGCCAGCCACTGGAGTCGGGGCACGTGGTGGTGGCACGCAGCGCCGGGGTGGTGCGGCTGCCCGCCAGATTCCTGATGGTGCTGGCCGCCAATCCCTGCCCGTGCGGCCGGCACAGACTCAGCGGCGCCGGTTGCGAGTGCGCACCGTCGGCGGTCCGCCGCTATCAGTCGAGGCTCTCCGGGCCCCTGCTCGACCGGGTCGATCTGCGGGTGGCCGTCGATCCCGTCAGGCGCGAGGACCTGATGGGGCAGAGCGGCAGGGGCGAGTCGACGGCGACCGTCGCGGCCCGGGTCCGGGAGGCGAGGGCGCGGGCGGCGGAACGGCTGGCCGGCACGGCGTGGACGACCAACAGCGAGGTGCCCGGCCACGAGCTGCGGACCCGGCTGGTCGCTGCACCGGGCGCGCTCATGGAAGCCGAACGGGACATGGAACGCGGCATGCTCACGGCTCGGGGCCTGGACCGGGTGCTGAGGGTGGCGTGGACCGTCGCCGATCTGCGCGGTGCCGACCGGCCGGAAGCCTCCGACATCGCGGTGGCGCTGGAACTGCGGACCGGGATCCCCCGGGGCACCCTGATGAAGGCCGGAGCCTCATGACCGTGCGGGCGGCCCATGACCAGGGGCAGCACCTGGGGCGCGCACCGCGACGGGACCCGGAGCGAGGCGCGGGGCCCGAGCCAGGATGGGAGGGGGAGCCGGGAGTGGCGGTGAGCGATCGGGAACGCCTGGCGCGGGCCGCGCTGACCCGCATCCTGGAGCCGGGGGACGAGCGCGGCGGCCGATGGCTGCGCGAACTCGGCGCCGTCGAGCTGATACGGCGGATCACCACCAGGGACGGGGCCGCAAAGCAACTGACCGGAATGACTCCGAAACGTCTCGACGGGTACCGGTTACGGGCCGAGAGCGCCGAGCCCGAGCAGGACCTCGCGGCAGTCGCAGCATTCGGTGGACGGTTCGTCTGCCCCGGCGAGCGGGAGTGGCCCAGCCAGCTCGACGACCTGGGAGACGCCAGGCCGACCGGCTTGTGGGTGCGGGGACCGCGCGATCTGCGGCTCTGGGCGCTGCGCTCGGTCGCCGTGGTCGGTGCCCGTGCCTGCACGCCGTACGGCTCCCACATGGCGGCGAGCCTCGGTGCGGGTCTCGCCGAGCTGGGGTGGGTGGTGGTTTCGGGAGCGGCGTTCGGGGTGGACGGGGCAGCTCATCGTGGCGCGCTCGCTGTCGATGGGGCGACGATGGCGGTCCTGGCCTGCGGCGTGGACGTCGCCTATCCCCGGGGCCACGCCGAGCTGATCGGACGCATGGCGGAACAGGGGCTCGTCATCGGCGAATTGCCACCATCCGATCATCCGACCCGCAGCAGGTTCCTTCTCCGGAACCGGGTCATCGCTGCGTTGACGCGCGGGACGGTGGTGGTCGAGGCCGAATACCGCAGCGGTTCGCTGGTCACCGCACGCTGCGCGCAGCGGCTCGGCCGCTTCACCATGGGTGTGCCGGGCCCCGCCACCAGTGGGTTGTCGGCAGGAGTCCATGAACTGCTCCGCGGGGAAGGCATTCTGGTGACGGACGCCGCGGAAGTAGCCGAACTGGTGGGGGACATCGGTGAACTGGCCCCGGCCAGGCACGGCCGCGTACACCCCAGGGACCTGCTGGACGCCGTCTCCGCCAGGGTCCTCGACGCGCTGCCGTCGCGCGGGGCCGTCAGCGGGCGCGAGGTGGCCCGCGCGGCGGGAACCAGCGCCGACGAAGCGCTCGGCAGACTGTACGAACTGCACTCACTGGGGTTCGTCGAACGCGATGGCGACGGATGGCGGTTGACGCCGCGACGTATATGCAATGGCGACGCGCGGCGAGGCGGTACTTGACCTGGAGCATTCGGGTGAAAAGGTGATGCCGATGACCTCGGCGGATCCTTCGGCGACGCTTCCGGGGCCGGCGCACGAGGCGACGGCCCCGGAACTCAGGCATGTTCGATCGACCGGAATGGCACAGCGCCGATCCGCTGTCCTGCGCGGACCGCGACGCCTCAGTCACGCTACGCTCGCAAGGATTCCGACTCAGACACAAGTCCCCCAGCACTTCACAGCAGAACGGCTCAAGGCACCACATGCCCCAGCACACCTCCGGGTCTGACCGCGCGGCAGTACCACCGGCTGCGCGTGGCACTGTGCGCCCCCCTGCCCCCTCCTCGCTCGACGAGTTGTGGCGTTCCTACAAGTCCACGGGCGACGAGCGGCTGCGGGAGCAGTTGATCCTGCACTACTCGCCGCTGGTGAAGTACGTCGCGGGCCGGGTGAGTGTGGGCCTGCCTTCCAACGTCGAGCAGGCGGACTTCGTCTCCTCGGGCGTCTTCGGACTGATCGACGCGATCGAGAAGTTCGACATCGAGCGCGCGATCAAATTCGAGACGTACGCGATCACCCGCATCCGGGGCGCGATGATCGACGAACTCCGGGCGCTGGACTGGATCCCGCGCTCGGTGCGCCAGAAGGCGCGGGCGGTGGAACGTGCCTACGCCACGCTGGAGGCACAGCTGCGACGCACTCCTTCCGAGCCGGAGGTCGCTGCGGAAATGGGCATCGCGCTGGAAGAACTGCACGCGGTTTTCAGCCAGTTGTCGCTCGCGAACGTGGTCGCGCTGGAGGAGCTCCTGCACGTCGGCGGCGAGGGCGGCGACCGGCTGAGCCTGATGGACACGCTTGAGGACACCGCTGCCGACGATCCGGTCGAGGTCGCCGAGGACCGTGAGCTCAGGCGGCTGCTCGCCCGGGCGATCAACACGCTTCCGGAGCGTGAGAAGACGGTCGTCACGCTCTACTACTACGAGGGCCTCACGCTCGCCGAGATCGGCAACGTGCTCGGGGTCACCGAGAGCCGTGTCAGCCAGATCCACACCAAATCGGTGCTGCAACTGCGCGCGAAACTGGCCGACGCCGGCCGCTGACCCCCTCCTGGTGGCCGGTGCGGTTGTGGCTGCTTCGACCACCAACAGGGGCCTTACGCGCCCTCTCGGACACCGGTCGCCGTAGAGTGGACGGGTGCCCAGGATTCGAGCGGCCTCGGTGGCCGAGCACCGGACCATGCAGCGCGGCGCCCTCCTGGACGCCGCCCGCTCCCTGCTGTCCGAGGGGGGTACGGAGGCGTTGACCTTCCCCGCCCTCGCCGAACGCACGGGCCTCGCCCGGTCCTCCGTCTATGAGTACTTCCGCTCCCGTGCGGCCGTCGTCGAAGAGCTCTGCGCCGTCGACTTCCCCGTCTGGGCGGCCGAGGTCGAAGGCGCGATGGAGCAGGCCGCCACGCCGGAGGCGAAGATCGAGGCCTACGTACGGCGACAGCTCGACCTCGTCGGCGACCGCCGCCACCGGGCGGTCGTCGCGATCTCGGCGAGCGAACTGGACGCGGGCGCACGCGAGAAGATCAGGGCCGCGCACGGCGGGCTGATCGCCATGATCGTCGAGGCGCTCGGCGACCTCGGCCACGAACAGCCGAGGCTGGCGGCGATGTTGCTGCAGGGCTCGGTGGACGCCGCGGTGCGGCGTATCGAACTCGGCGTGGCGGAGGAGCCGGGCGTGATCGCGGACACCGCTGTCGCCATGATCCTGCGCGGCGTACAGGGCGTACAGGGCGTACAGGGCGTGCAGGGCGTGCAGGGCGTACAGGGCTGACGTCGGCGTCGCACGGCGGCGACGAGCAGAACGCCGGGGGCGGCGAGTCCGTCCCCGGCCCCCTCGGCCGAGGGCCGCGGCTCCGGTACGCCGAACACCGGCAGCAGCCGGGACGGCCCCCGCCGCAGCAGCCCGGGCGGCAGCAGCGACAACGGATCCAGATACGCGGCACCGCGCCGCAGCCCCCAGTGCAGACAGCCCGACGCGCAGTGGAAGGGCCCCGCCTCCATGACTGCCACGACCTGTCCCGCCACCACCTCCTCGTCCTTCGCGACCAGCGCGCGCACCGGCTCGTACGTGGTCCGCTGCGGTGGATCACCCGTCCCGGCCACCTCGATCGCCAGTACCCCGCGTCCCGCCACACGCCCCGCGAACGAGACCCGGCCCGAGGCTGCGGCGAGCACCGTCGTGCCCGGTTCCGCGGCGAGATCCACCCCGCGGTGGCCCCGCCCGTAGGCGTCGGCCGGCGGCTCCCATCCCCGTACGACCGCGGGCCGCCCGGCCAGCGGCCACACGGCGGCAGGCGCGGCCCCCGTCCCTGCCGCTGTTGCGACCGGCGCACCGCACAGCGTCGCGAGAAGGGTCACCACCGCCACGAGCGCGGCCTCGCGGAACCGGAGTCCGCGCACGCGCCGGAGTCCGCGCACGAGCCGGAGTCCGCGCACGAGCAGGGAAAGGGAAACGGTCGGATCGGGTGTGCATCGCATGGCAGAACGGTCCCGTGCCGCGCGGATTCGCGGGGATCATGGTCCAGATCTGTGGACTACCGACCGGTTGTGGACAACGCCGTCACCCGGCACCCGGCCCGTCCCGTACACTTCCTATGGCGATCCGGGTCACCGGGTCGACTTCGCACGCCCCGCCATCTCCCTCTCTGCGGATGGTGGCCGCGCTCCTCGGTCCCTTGTGGCACGGCGCGTCGGGGCGTCAGGCGCGACAGCAATCCTGCGGTCGCGGCAACCGAGCACCTCAAGGAGTACGGCCATGGCCGTCGTTACGATGCGGGAGCTGCTGGAAAGCGGCGTCCACTTCGGTCACCAGACCCGTCGCTGGAACCCGAAGATGAAGCGCTTCATCTTCACCGAGCGCAACGGCATCTACATCATCGACCTGCTCCAGTCGCTGTCGTACATCGACCGCGCCTACGAGTTCGTCAAGGAGACCGTCGCCCACGGCGGCTCCATCATGTTCGTCGGTACCAAGAAGCAGGCCCAGGAGGCCATCGCCGAGCAGGCGACGCGCGTCGGCATGCCGTACGTCAACCAGCGTTGGCTCGGTGGCATGCTCACCAACTTCTCCACCGTCTACAAGCGCCTTCAGCGTCTGAAGGAGCTCGAGCTCATCGACTTCGAGGACGTGGCCGCCTCCGGCCTCACCAAGAAGGAGCTCCTGGTCCTCTCCCGCGAGAAGGCCAAGCTGGAGAAGACCCTCGGTGGTATCCGCGAGATGCAGAAGGTGCCGAGCGCCGTCTGGATCGTCGACACCAAGAAGGAGCACATCGCCGTCGGTGAGGCGCGCAAGCTCCACATCCCGGTCGTCGCGATCCTCGACACCAACTGCGACCCCGACGAGGTCGACTACAAGATTCCGGGCAACGACGACGCGATCCGCTCCGTCACCCTGCTCACCCGCGTGATCGCCGACGCCGTCGCCGAGGGCCTCATCGCCCGTTCCGGTGCCGCCACCGGTGACTCGAAGCCGGGCGAGAAGGCCGCCGGTGAGCCGCTCGCCGAGTGGGAGCGCGACCTGCTCGAGGGCGACAAGAAGGCCGACGCCGAGGTGCAGACCTCCGCCGAGACCGAGAAGGTTGCGGACGCTGCCGAGACGCCGGCCGAGGCCGCCGCCGAGGCCCCGGCCGCCGAGGCCCCGGCCGCCGAGGCCCCCGCCGCCGAGGCTCCGGCCGTGGACGCCGAGCAGGCCTGACACCTCCGTCTCCGTCACGGCTGAATGACGGCGGGGCCGGTGCCACGAGCACCGCCCCCGCCGTTTACCCGTAGATCTTTCAGACTTCGAGAGAGAAACACAGACTCATGGCGAACTACACCGCCGCTGACGTCAAGAAGCTCCGCGAGCTGACCGGCGCCGGCATGATGGACTGCAAGAAGGCGCTCGACGAGGCCGAGGGCAACGTCGACAAGGCCGTCGAGGCGCTCCGTATCAGGGGTCAGAAGGGCGTCGCCAAGCGCGAGGGCCGTTCTGCCGAGAACGGCGCCGTCGTCTCCCTCATCTCCGAGGACAAGACCTCCGGCGTTCTGCTCGAGCTGAAGTGCGAGACGGACTTCGTCGCCAAGGGCGAGAAGTTCCAGACCGTCGCCAACACGCTCGCCGCCCACGTCGCCGCGACCTCCCCGGCCGACCTGGCCGAGCTGCTCGCCTCCGAGATCGAGGCCGGCAAGACCGTTCAGGCGTACGTCGACGAGGCCAACGCCAACCTCGGCGAGAAGATCGTCCTGGACCGCTTCGCGCAGTTCACCGGCGGTTACGTGGCTGCGTACATGCACCGCACGATGCCCGACCTCCCGCCGCAGGTCGGTGTCCTGGTCGAGCTCGACAAGGAGAACGCCGAGGCCGCCAAGGACGTCGCGCAGCACATCGCCGCCTTCGCCCCGAAGTACCTCAACCGCGACGAGGTCCCGGCCGAGACGGTCGAGAACGAGCGTCGTGTCGCCGAGGCCACCTCTCGTGAGGAGGGCAAGCCGGAGGCCGCCCTTCCGAAGATCGTCGAGGGTCGCGTCAACGGTTTCTTCAAGGACGTCGTCGTCCTGGAGCAGGCGTTCGCCAAGGACAACAAGAAGTCCGTCCAGAAGGTTCTGGACGAGGCCGGTGTCGCCCTGAAGCGCTTCTCGCGCATCAAGGTCGGCATCTGAGTCCGTCCGCGAACAACGGTGGACCCCGTTAGGGTCCAGTGCAGTCGTCGGCCGCACTCATGCCGTACGACCGCAGATCTGACGAGGAGGCCATTGCCGCTGAGGGACACCAGACCCACCGGCAATGGCCTTCTTCGTATGTGCACGAGGAGAATCTCCATGAACAAGGGCGCGGACGCCGCCAAAGGTGACCACAAGCGCGAGGACGGCAAGGTGCCCGGACGCTTCATGCTGAAGCTGTCCGGAGAGGCGTTCGCAGGCGGCGGAGGTCTCGGCGTAGACCCCGACGTCGTACACGCCATCGCCCGGGAAATCGCGGCAGTCGTCCGCGGCGGCGCGGAAATCGCGATTGTCATCGGCGGCGGCAACTTCTTCCGCGGTGCCGAACTTCAGCAGCGCGGCATGGACCGGGCCCGGTCCGACTACATGGGCATGCTCGGCACGGTCATGAACTGCCTGGCTCTCCAGGACTTCCTGGAGAAGGAGGGCATCGACTCCCGGGTCCAGACCGCCATCACCATGGGACAGGTCGCGGAGCCGTACATCCCGCTGCGCGCCGTGCGCCACCTGGAGAAGGGCCGCGTCGTCATCTTCGGCGCCGGTATGGGGATGCCGTACTTCTCCACCGACACCACCGCCGCCCAGCGTGCCCTGGAGATCGACGCCCAGGCGCTGCTCATGGGCAAGAACGGCGTGGACGGGGTCTACGACTCCGACCCGAAGACCAACCCCGACGCGGTGAAGTTCGACGCCCTTGAGTACAGCGAGGTGCTCGCCCGCGATCTCAAGGTCGCCGACGCCACCGCCATCACGCTCTGCCGTGACAACCAGCTGCCGATCCTCGTCTTCGAACTGACCGCCACGGGCAATATCGCCCGCGCGGTCAAGGGTGAGAAGATCGGCACGCTCGTGAGTGACCAGGGCACCCGGGCCTGAGAACCGGGGGGCCTTCCCGGGAAGCCGCGGGAGGGCCCGGGGCCTGTGGGGAACACCCCGGGACAGGTCCCGAAGGATGGACAACGGCCTGCCGGTCGGACACCGTGCAGGTGAGGACGCGACCCAGGACCCGCCGGGCCCGAGCACGCCGGGCCCACTCAAGACACGCAGGAGCACGTGGTGATCGAAGAAACCCTCCTTGAGGCCGAGGAGAAGATGGAGAAGGCCGTCGTCGTAGCGAAGGAGGACTTCGCCGCGATCCGTACCGGCCGTGCCCACCCGGCGATGTTCAACAAGATCGTCGCCGACTACTACGGCGCGCTGACCCCGATCAACCAGCTCGCCTCGTTCTCGGTGCCCGAGCCGCGCATGGCCGTCGTGACGCCGTTCGACAAGAGCGCTCTGCGCAACATCGAACAGGCCATCCGCGACTCGGACCTCGGCGTCAACCCGAGCAACGACGGCAATATCATCCGAGTGACCTTCCCGGACCTCACCGAGGAGCGTCGTCGCGAGTACATCAAGGTCGCGAAGACGAAGGCCGAGGACGCCAAGATCTCCATCCGGGCCGTGCGCCGCAAGGCCAAGGAGACCCTCGACAAGCTGGTCAAGGACAAGGAGACCGGCGAGGACGAGGTGCGTCGCGCCGAGAAGGAACTCGACGACACCACCGCGAAGTACGTCGCGCAGGTCGACGAGCTGCTCAAGCACAAGGAAGCCGAGCTGCTCGAAGTCTGATGAACGACTCTTCCTGGGGCGCCCCGCAGAGAGCCGGCCACTGGGGTCCGCCCGAGACGCAGGCAGCTCCGGCGGGTCCTGCATACGATGTGCATGGCGCCCAGCAGACTCGGCCCATGCCCATCGTGCCGGACGCCCCCGACGCAGGTAGAGACGCTGACGACCGTGATGACCGGGACCGGGGGGCCGCACGCCTGAGCGGCGGCCCCCTGTTCCGCGACGAGAAGCCGCAGGAGCCCATGTCCACCGCGCCGCCTCCCCCGCAGAAGAAACGTGCGGGTCGTGACCTGCCAGCTGCCATAGGGGTCGGTGTGGGGCTCGGCGCCGTCATCGTCGCCTCGCTGTTCATCGTGAAGGCCGTCTTCGTCGGTGTGATCGCCGTCGCCGTCGTCGTGGGCCTGTGGGAGCTCACCTCCCGGCTGGAGGAGCGCAAGGGCATCAAGGCGCCGCTCATCCCGCTGGCGGTCGGTGGCGCTGCGATGGTCGTGGCCGGATACGCACGGGGCGCCGAGGGCGCCTGGGTGGCGATGGCGCTGACCGCGCTTGCGGTGCTCGTCTGGCGGATGACCGAGCCTCCGGAGGGCTACCTCAAGGACGTCACGGCCGGCGTGTTCGCCGCGTTCTACGTGCCGTTCCTGGCCACCTTCGTCGCCATGCTCCTGACCGCGGACGACGGGCCGCAGCGGGTGCTCACCTTCCTGCTGCTGACCGTGGTCAGCGACACGGGCGCGTATGCCGTCGGCTGGCGCTTCGGGAAGCACAAGCTCGCGCCGCGCATCAGCCCCGGGAAGACCCGCGAGGGCCTGTTCGGGGCCGTCGCCTTCGCGATGGCCGCCGGTGCGCTGTGCATGCAGTTCCTGATCGACGGTGGTTCCTGGTGGCAGGGGCTGCTGCTGGGGCTTGCGGTCGCGGCCACCGCCACCCTCGGTGACCTGGGCGAGTCGATGATCAAGCGGGACCTCGGAATCAAGGACATGGGCACGCTGCTGCCGGGGCACGGCGGCATCATGGACCGGCTGGACTCGCTGCTGCCGACCGCCCCGGTGGTCTGGCTGCTGCTGGTGCTGTTCGTGGGCTCCGGCTGATCCCCCGAGCTCTACCTTCCTGACCTGGGCTTTTGCGAGTGAGGGTCCGTTGTCCACAGGGCGGCGGGCCCTCACTGTTCTGTCTGCGACACTGGATGGACCATGCCTAAGCCCGGAGAACTCACTTTCGTCGCGCCCCGCGGAGCCAAGAAGCCGCCGCGGCATCTCGCCGACCTCACGCCCGCCGAGCGCAAGGAAGCCGTTGCCGCGATCGGCGAGAAGCCGTTCCGCGCCCAGCAGCTCTCGCAGCACTACTTCGCGCGGTACGCGCACGACCCGGCGGAGTGGACCAACATCCCGGCCGCTTCGCGGGACAAGCTCGCCGAAGCGATGTTCCCTGATCTGATGTCCGTGGTCCGCCACATCAGCTGCGACGACGACACCACCCGTAAGACGCTGTGGAAGCTGCACGACGGGACGCTCGTCGAGTCCGTCCTGATGCGCTACCCGGAGCGGGTGACGATGTGTATCTCGTCACAGGCGGGATGCGGGATGAACTGCCCCTTCTGCGCCACGGGACAGGCCGGTCTCGACCGCAATCTGTCGACCGCGGAGATCGTGCACCAGATCGTGGACGGCATGCGGGCGCTGCGCGACGGGGAGGTCCCGGGAGGCCCGGCGCGGCTCTCCAACATCGTCTTCATGGGCATGGGCGAACCGCTGGCCAACTACAAGCGGGTCGTCGGCGCGATCCGCCGGCTGACCGACCCGGAGCCGGACGGGCTGGGGCTCTCGCAGCGCGGGATCACCGTCTCCACCGTCGGCCTGGTGCCCGCGATGCTCCGCTTCGCCGACGAGGGCTTCAAGTGCCGTCTCGCCGTGTCGCTGCACGCTCCGGACGACGAACTGCGCGACACGCTCGTCCCCGTGAACACGCGGTGGAAGGTGCGTGAGGTGCTGGACGCCGCGTGGGAGTACGCGGAGAAGTCCGGCCGTCGCATCTCCATCGAGTACGCGCTGATCCGGGACATCAACGACCAGGCCTGGCGCGGCGATCGGCTCGGCCGGCTCCTCAAGGGGAGGCGGGTGCACGTCAACCTGATCCCGCTGAACCCCACGCCCGGGTCCCAGTGGACCGCGTCGCGTCCCGAGGACGAGAAGGCCTTCGTCGAGGCGATCGCGGCACACGGGGTGCCGGTGACCGTGCGGGACACCCGCGGCCAGGAGATCGACGGCGCCTGCGGGCAGCTGGCGGCGGCCGAGCGCTGAGGCCGGAACGGCCCGTGTAACCTGGGCCTGAAATCAACTTCATAGAATCAACTTCATATTCCGACAGGGGAGCGCCACAGCGCTGAGAGTGCGGCACCGAGGACAGGTCGGCCGCAGACCCTCTGAACCTCGCCCGGGTCATTCCGGGTAGGAAGTTCGGTCATCAACTCATGCTGTTGCGCCCTGCCCGCCTCCCGTGGGCAGGGCCGCGTCTCTTCCTGGCCAAAACCCAGGAGGAATCCACAATGAGCACCACGCGCAGGACCAAGCAGCTCGCGGCGACGGCCGTTGCCGCCGCGCTCGGCGTCACCGCGCTTGCCGGATGCGGGAGTTCCGATACGTCGGACTCCGGTTCCGGCTCCGAGAAGAGTTCGGGCTCGAAGACCGTGACGCTCGTCAGCCATGACTCCTTCAACGCCTCCAAGGACGTGCTGAAGGAGTTCACCGAGCAGACCGGCTACACCGTCAAGGTACTGAAGAGCGGCGACGCGGGTGTCGCGCTCAACCAGGAGATCCTGACCAAGGGCTCCCCGCGCGGTGACGTGTTCTTCGGCGTCGACAACACCCTGCTCTCCCGCGCCCTCGGCAGCGGCCTCTTCACGCCGTACGCGGCGAAGGGCATCGACCAGGTGGCGTCCGATACCCAGCTCGACGCCGCCGAGCACCGGGTCACGCCGATCGACACCGGCGACATCTGCGTCAACTACGACAAGAAGTACTTCGCCGACAAGAAGCTCGCGCCGCCGCAGTCCTTCGAGGACCTGACGAAGCCCGCGTACAAGAACCTCCTCGTCACCGAGAACGCCCAGACCTCCTCGCCCGGCCTCGGCTTCCTTCTCGGCACCGTCGCCACCTACGGAGAGAAGGGCTACCAGGACTACTGGAAGAAGCTGAAGAGCAACGGCGTCAAGGTCGTCGACGGCTGGGAGCAGGCGTACAACGAGGAGTTCTCCGGCTCCGCGGGCGGCAAGAAAGCCAAGGCCGACCGGCCGCTCGTCGTCTCGTACGCCTCCAGCCCGCCCGTCGAGGTGCTCTACGCGAAGCCGCAGCCCACCGCCGCCCCGACCGGGGTCGCCACCGGGACCTGCTTCCGCCAGATCGAGTTCGCGGGGCTGCTGAGCGGCGCGAAGAACGAGGCGGGCGGCAAGGCCCTGCTGGACTTCCTGATCAGCAAGAGGTTCCAGGAGGACATGCCGCTGAACATGTTCGTGAACCCGGTCACCAAGGGCGCGAAACTGCCGGAGCTCTTCACGAAGTTCGGTGCAACGGTGGACAGGCCGACGACCGTCGCCCCGGACAAGATCTCCAAGAACCGTGAGCAGTGGGTCCAGTCGTGGTCCTCGCTCGTAGTGAAGTAGCGAAGACGCCCGTGCGCGCAACGGGCGCGGGCGGGCAGGGCCCGGGCGGTACGGGTGCGCACCGGGACGGGCCGCGTGGTGAGGAGCCGCGCGGCCGCTCCGGGCACGCGGACGTCGCGCGCGCGAAGGCGTGGCGCGGGGGCGCGGCGCGGCTCGGCCTGATGGCCCTGCCCGTCGCGTTCTTCGCACTGTTCTTCGCCTATCCGGTCACCGCGATCGTCGGCCGCGGCCTGAAGGCGGACGGCGTCTGGCAGTTCGGCCGGATCGGCGAGGTGCTGACCCGGCCGGACATCCGTGACGTCCTCTGGTTCACCACCTGGCAGGCGCTCGCCTCGACCGCGCTGACCCTGCTGATCGCATTGCCCGGCGCCTATGTCTTCGCCCGCTTCGACTTCCCCGGCAAACAACTGCTGCGGGCGGTCGTCACCGTGCCGTTCGTCCTGCCTACCGTTGTCGTCGGGACAGCCTTCCTGGCACTGGTGGGACGCGGCGGGTTCATGGACGAGCTCTGGGGCGTGCGCCTCGACACCACCGTCTGGGCGATTCTGCTCGCCCATGTCTTCTTCAACTACGCGGTGGTCGTACGGACCGTGGGCGGGCTGTGGTCACAGCTCGACCCGCGGCAGGAGGAAGCCGCCCGGGTGCTGGGAGCCGGGCGGTTCGCCGCCTGGCGGCGGGTCACCCTGCCGGCCCTCGCACCCGCCGTGGCCGCCGCCGCGTTGATGGTCTTTCTCTTCACCTTCACCTCTTTCGGCGTCGTGCAGATCCTCGGCGGTCCGGGATACGCCACGCTGGAGGTGGAGATCTACCGGCAGACCGCCCAACTGCTCGCCCTGCCGACGGCCGCCGTGCTGACGCTGGTGCAGTTCGCCGCGGTCGGCGCGATCCTCGCCGTGCACGCGTGGACCGTACGGCGCAGAGAGACCGCCCTGAAACTGGTCGACCCCGCGCAGACCGCCCGCAGGCCGCGCGGCGCCGCGCAATGGGCGCTGCTCTGCGGGGTGCTGCTGTCCGTGCTGGTGCTGATCCTGCTGCCGCTCGGGGTGCTGGTGGAGCGCTCACTGGCCACGCCCGGCGGCCACGGCCTCGACTACTACCGTGCCCTGGGGTCCGTGGACGCGGGCGGCGGTACGTTCCTGGTCGCGCCGCTCGAAGCGGTCTGGAACTCCATTCAGTACGCACTGGTCGCGACGGCCATCGCGCTGGTCGTCGGCGGGCTCGCCGCCGCGGCGCTGACCCGGCGCACGGGCCGGCTCGTGCGCGGTTTCGACGCCTTGCTGATGTTGCCGCTCGGCGTGTCCGCGGTCACCGTCGGCTTCGGTTTCCTGATCACCCTGGACAAGCCCCCGCTGGATCTGCGGACTTCGTGGATTCTGGTGCCGCTCGCCCAGGCGCTGGTCGGCGTGCCCTTCGTCGTACGGACCATGCTGCCGGTCCTGCGCGCGGTGGACGGCCGGCTGAGGGAGGCGGCCGCGGTGCTCGGCGCGTCGCCCCTGCGGGCCTGGCGGGAAGTCGATCTGCCGCTGGTGCGACGGGCGTTGCTGGTCGCGGCCGGCTTCGCGTTCGCGGTGTCGCTCGGTGAGTTCGGTGCGACGGTGTTCATCGCGCGGCCCGACCGCCCGACGTTGCCGGTCGCCGTGGCCCGGCTGCTCGGACGGGCCGGGGAGCTCAACTATGGCCAGGCGATGGCCCTCAGCACCCTTCTGATGGTGGTCTGCGCGGTGTCGCTGCTGCTGCTCGAACGTATTCGCACGGACCGGTCCGGGGAGTTCTAGAGATGCTGACACTGGAATCGGCCACGGTTCGCTTCGGCGAGCGTGCGGCGCTCGACCGGGTGGATCTGGAGGTCGCCGAGCACGAGATCGTGTGCGTGCTGGGGCCGAGCGGCAGCGGCAAGTCGACGCTGCTGAGGGTGGTCGCCGGTCTGCGTCCGCCGGACGGTGGCCGGGTGCTGCTGGACGGCGCGGACCAGGCGGGGGTGCCGGTGCACCGGCGCGGACTCGGCCTGATGTTCCAGGACCACCAACTGTTCCCGCACCGGGACGTCGGCGCCAACGTCGCCTTCGGGCTGCGGATGCGCGGGGTGTCGCGGCGCGATCAGGAGCACCGGGTCGGCGAACTCCTCGACCTGGTGGGCCTGCCCGGCGCCGAACGGCGGGCCGTCGCCGCGCTGTCCGGCGGCGAGCAGCAGCGTGTCGCCCTCGCGCGGGCGCTCGCTCCGCGCCCCAAGCTGCTGATGCTGGACGAGCCGCTCGGCCAGCTCGACCGCGGCCTGCGTGAACGGCTCGTCGTCGAACTGCGCACGCTCTTCGGGCGGTTGGGTACGACGGTGCTCGCCGTCACCCACGACCAGGGCGAGGCGTTCGCCCTCGCCGACCGGGTCGTGGTGATGCGCGACGGGCGGATCGCCCAGGTGGGCACCCCGCTGGAGGTCTGGCAGCGGCCCGCCTCCGCCTTCGTCGCCCGGTTTCTCGGCTTCGACAACGTGGTGGAGGCGACGGTGACCGGCACGGCCGCCGACACGGTGTGGGGCACGGTGCCGGTGCCCGAAGGCTCGCCGCAAGGGGCGTGCGATCTGCTGGTGCGCCCGGCCGGGGTCCGGATCGGTGCCCCGGACGACGGGCTGCGCTGCACGGTCGGGACGCGTACGTTCCGGGGCAACCACGTCGCCGTCCAGCTGATCCCGGAGGGCGCTCCGGTGCTGGAGGCGGAGTGCGCGCTGCGGGACGCGCCGGAGGAGGGCGCGGCGGTCGGGGTCGGCTTCGACGCGACGGAGACCGTTGTCCTGCCCGCTGCCTTCTGAGGGTCGTACTACGCCTACCCGCTGCTGGTGCGCGCCGCCCGGGAAGCGGGCGATGCCGTGACCGGGGCGCGCTCCGACTTCGCGCTCGCCGCGCTGCTGTCCGGATTCGAAAGGGAAGTGGCGCAGGGTTGTTCGCGCGACCAGGCGAACCATTCAGGCTCGCCGGCCGCAGCGCGCAGAGCCGTCAACTAGTGCCGCGACCAGCAAAGCTTGCCGGGAGGGGCACGAGCGCGCGGCTACATCTGGCGAGTTTCCCTGAGTCCTGCTGAGTCCTCGTCCCAGTGGGGAGGCGGATCTTCCTCAGCCGTCGAGCAGCCCGCCATGCGGTAAGGGCGAGCCCGGCCCGTATCAGTGCGGTGTATCCGGGTCATGCCCGTTCGGCCGGACTCGCGTGGCCCGGCGGTGGCCGCGTCCACTGGACCGGCCGAGCGGCGTCCGACGGTTCCGTCCGCCGTTTCCCATGGTGTCCGTGCAAGCTGGAGGGGACACGCGGAAGGTCCGGAACGACTCATCGTAAGGACGGGAACAATGACCGGTTCAGCACGCGAGGGTATCGACATCACCCGCGTCCTCGACGCTCCGCGGGAACGCGTCTTCGAAGCGTGGACCACCCCCGAGCACTTCGCCGCCTGGTACGGCGGGGACGCCGAGGTTCCGCTCGACCGGTTGTCGATGGACGTCAGGCCGGGCGGCGCCTGGAGCCTGGTCATCGTGGTGCCGGGCACCGAGATGCCGTTCCACGGGGTCTACCGCGAGGTGGTCGCGCCGGAGCGGCTGGTATTTACGCTGAAGGATGCCACCGCGCCCGCCGACATCGAGGGCGAGACCGTCACGGTCACGTTCACCGACCGGGGCGCCAGGACCACGGAAATGGTGTTCACACAGCGCGGCGGCAACCTCACGGCCGAGCAGTACGCGGCGGCCGAGGACGGCTGGGAGGCCTTCTTCGACGCGCTGGTGGCCCGTCTCGCGTCCCTCTGAACCGGTTCCGGTTTCCGGTTAGCGGCCGACTCCCGGCCGCGGGTCCGCCGACAACCGGGCGAGCGCCTCGGGCGCCTCGTCCACCGTGTCCACGAGCGCGATTCGGGATCCCATCGTCCGGCCGTCGGCCAGCGCGCGCAGCAGCGGCCAGGCGGGCAGCTCCCGGGTCCAGTGCGTGCGGCCGACCAGCACCATCGGGGTCGGTCCGCCGCGCGAGCCGTAGTAGTTCGGCGTCGCGTTGCCGAAGATCTCCTGTACGGTGCCGGCCGCGCCGGGCAGGAAGATCACTCCCGCCGTGGAGCGGGCGAGCAGTCCGTCCTCGCGCAGGGCGTTGGCGAAGTACTTGGCGATGTTGTCGGCGAACGGGTTCGGCGGCTCGTGTCCGTAGAACCAGGTGGGGATCGACACCGAGCCGCCGCCGCCCGGCCAGCGTTCCCGTACGGCGAAGGCGGCCAGCGCCCACGCGGTGACCGACGGGAGGAACGAGGGGGTCGCGGCCAGCATCCCGCAGGCCTCGTCCAGCATCGGATCGGGGTGCGGCGCCGCGTAAGCCCCGAGGTTCGCGGCCTCCATCGCGCCCGGCCCCCCGCCGGTCGCCACGGTCAGGCCGCCCCGGGCCAGCGTCCGGCCGAGCCAGGCCGCCGCCGCGTACCGCGCGCTGCCGCGAGCGGTGGCATGGCCGCCCATCACCCCGACGACGCGGGCGCCGACAAGGTGTTCGTCGAGCGCGTCGGAGACCGCGTCGTCGTGGAGCGCGCGCAGCATCGACGCGAAGGCGTCGCCACTCGCCCGGGTCTCCTGGAACCAGCGGTACGCGCGGGCATCGGGCGTCGCGGAGTAGCCGCCGTCCGCCAGCCCTTCGTAGAGCGCGTCGGGGGAGTAGAGCAGACCCCGGTACGGATCGAAGGGCAGCCCGGGCACCGGCGGGAAGACGATCGCGCCGTCGTTCCGGACTTTCGCCGCCGCTTCGGGCGCCATGGGGCAGCCGAGGAAGACCGTGCCGGACGTGTCGGCGGCCAGCAGAGCGGCGCTGCGGTCCGTGAGGTCGACGGACTGGACCCGCTGTCCGGCCAGCGTTCCGGCGGCGACCGCCGAATCGAACGCGGCGAGCGACTCGATTTCCGGACCGGACGGAGCCGATGGAATGGGTGGACCGGACGGCCCCGATGGGCCGGACGGTCCCGACGGGCCGACCGGACCCGTCGAACCCGATGGGCCCGGTACGGGTTTGCTGTCGTCCGGGTTCTCCACGGTGTCATGCTACGTAGCGGCCCAGGCGCGCGGGCGCCGCCCGGAGGCGGCGTCCTCACGCCGTCAGCGGCAGCGCCGCCAGCTCGGCGATCAGCCAGGTCAGCGGGGCGAAGACGAGCAGCAGCACGGCGGCGCGCAGCGCTGTCGCGGCCCGGAGCGCCGAGGCGGGGGCGCCGAGCGTCAGCAGCGCCTGTGCCGTGCGGGTGCGGTCCTGCCGGACTTCCAGCGCCGAGGTCAGCAGCGTTGCCGTGGTGCAGCCGAGGACGAGCACCGCACCCAGTTCCGTGAGCGGGCCGAAGGGGCGCGGCGCCGTCCCGTACAGCGCGTGGGCGGCGGCCACCGCGGAGAGAACCGCGCAGACCACACCGAGCGGCCCGCCGATCCGGCGCGCCTCGTTCATCAGCACCCGGCCGGCCAGCAGGCGTACGGCGCCGGGGCGCACCGCCTGCAGGAGCCGCCCGCACAGATACGCCAGACCGGGTCCTGCCATGGCCAGGCCGATCGCCGTCAGCGTCCAGCCCGCCAGCACTCCGGCCGGGGTGGCATCGAGCCTGCCGGGGAGGGGGAGCAGGCCGCGCCCGTCGCCGCCGCCCATGTACGCCTCGACAGCGAGGCCGACCGAGGTCAGCGCCACCCCCCAGGGCAGCCCCGTCGGGGGCGCCGCCGGTGCCGGCGGCAGGTCCTGAGGCAGGGCGTCCACGGGGTCGTCGTCCCCGACCGTCGCCGAGACCCCGGACGCTGTCGAGACCGGCCGGTTGCGCAGCGCCAGCGCGCTCGCCGTCGCCGCGGACACCGGGACCAGGGCCAGCAGCACGAGCACTGCCGCGAGCGGCAGCGGGGCGTCCGCGTCGAGCAGCCCGGCCGCCGCGCCGTCGAACGGCAGTCCGGACAGATCACCGCGCAGATGGAGGAAGAGCAGGAGCGCCACCATCGACCCGAGGCTGCAGGAGACGGCGGTGGAGACCGCGGCGAGCATCGTGAACTTCACCGGCCCGAGGCCCACGGCGGACAGCCCGGAACGCGGCCGGGTACTCGGATCCGTGCGGGCCACCGCGACCGCGAACTGCACGGTGGCGGCGAGCGGCACGAAGCACCACAAAAGGCGCAGCACGGCCCCGGTGGAATGCGCCGGGTGCCCCGACGCGTAGCCCAGGGCGCACAGCAGCAGGAAGCCGACCCCGGCGGACGCGGCCGCGACCAGCAGCCGCCGCATCAGGACCAGCGGATGGGAACCCCGGGCTAGACGGAGAGCGAGCACGCCGAGTGGCCCTCCGCATCGGATACGGCGGGCAGGGCGACGGTGGCGACGCGGCGGCCGTCCAGCAGCGGGACCGTACGGTCGGCGAGGGCGGCGACCTCCGCGTCATGGGTGGCCAGCACGACGGTGATGCCGTGCGAACGCGCCGCGCTGGTGAGCGTGCGCAGCACATGCGACCGGTCGGTGCGGTGCAGGGTCGCGGTCGGTTCGTCGGCGAAGATCACCGCGGGTGAGGCGGCCAGCGCGCGGGCCACGGCGATCCGCTGGCGTTGTCCCTGGGGCAACGCGTGCGGTCGCTTCCTGGCACACGCGCCGATGTCGAGCCGCTCCAGCCAGTCCAGGCCGGTCTTCTTCGCCTCCCGGTGCGAAGTGCCGCGCAGCAGCAGCGGAAGGGCCACGTTCTCCCAGGAGTTCAGCTCCGGTACGAGCTGGGGCTCGGGGGCGATCCAGCCGAACCTGTCGCGGCGCAGCCGTTCGCGCAGCCGGGGCCCCATGGTGTGGACGGGGACGCTGTTGAACCACACCTCGCCCTGCTGGGGCACGAGTTGACCGGACAGGCAGTGCAGCAGGGTCGTCTTGCCGCTGCCCCTGGGGCCGGTCACGGCGAGGATCTCGCCGTCGCGGACGCCTACGGAGACGCCGCCGAGGGCGGGTGAGCCGTTGTGGGAGTGCTGCAGGGAACGCGCCCAGATCACGTCATTGTCCGGCGGGGCCACCATGGCGTACACCTCGGTTCAGATCGTAATTCCCGTTCCCCCGTACGGGGGAACGAAGAGGGGGCCGATCGGTCACTCGGCACCGTAAGGATTCGAACCGCGGTGTGGGCACAGCACACGGCCCGGGTGCACCCCTTCCCACTCGAATGGGGGCATCCGGGCCGTGTGGACCGTATGAAGGCGACCGCTGCGAGCCGGTCATCCGGTGGTCAAGCGGGGGTCAAGCCGCGGGTTTCGTCCGGTGGATCACCGCAGGACGGAACCCGGCCCGCCGGGCCGACGGGCGGACAGGGGCGACCGGCCGGCCGATCCGTGGTCGGCCTGCCGGTCGCAGCGCTGTCAGAGCTTGGTCCACGCCTCGGTGAGGACGGTCCGCAGAATGCCCTCGATCTCGTCGAACGTCGACTGGTCGGAGATCAGCGGCGGCGCGAGCTGGACGACCGGGTCGCCGCGGTCGTCGGCCCGGCAGTACAGGCCGTTGTCGTACAGCGCCTTGGAGAGGAACCCGTACAGGACGCGCTCGGTCTCCTCGTCGGTGAAGGTCTCCTTGGTGGCCTTGTCCTTCACCAGCTCGATGCCGTAGAAGAAGCCGTTGCCGCGGACGTCGCCGACGATCGGCAGGTCGAGCAGCTTCTGCAGCGTCGTGAAGAAGGCGTTCTCGTTGTCCAGGACGTGCTGGTTGAGGCCCTCGCGCTCGAAGATGTCGAGGTTGGCGAGGCCGACCGCCGCGGAGACCGGGTGGCCACCGAAGGTGTAGCCGTGCAGGAAGGTGTTGTCACCCTCGTAGAACGGCGCGGCGATGCGGTCCGAGACGATGCAGGCACCGATCGGGGAGTAGCCCGAGGTCATGCCCTTGGCGCAGGTGATCATGTCCGGCACGTAGCCGAACTTGTCGCAGGCGAACATCGTGCCGAGACGGCCGAAGGCGCAGATGACCTCGTCGGAGACGAGCAGCACGTCGTACTTGTCGCAGATCTCTCGCACGCGCTGGAAGTAGCCGGGCGGCGGCGGGAAGCAGCCGCCGGCGTTCTGCACCGGCTCCAGGAAGACCGCGGCGACGGTCTCGGGGCCTTCGAAGAGGATCTCCTGCTCGATCTGGTCGGCGGCCCAGCGGCCGAAGGCCTCCGGGTCGTCGCCGTGGATCGGGGCGCGGTAGATGTTGGTGTTCGGCACCTTGTGCGCGCCGGGGACCAGTGGCTCGAAGGGGGCCTTCAGGGCCGGCAGGCCGGTGATCGACAGGGCGCCCTGCGGAGTGCCGTGGTAGGCGACCGCGCGGGAGATGACCTTGTACTTGGTCGGCTTGCCCTGGAGCTTGAAGTACTGCTTGGCCAGCTTCCAGGCGGTCTCGACGGCCTCGCCGCCACCGGTGGTGAAGAAGACCTTGTTGAGGTCGCCCGGCGCGTAGTCGGCGAGCCGCTCGGCCAGCTCGACGGCCTTCGGGTGGGCGTAGGACCACACCGGGAAGAAGGCGAGCTCCTGGCCCTGCTTGTACGCCGCCTCGGCGAGCTCGTGACGGCCGTGACCGGCGTTGACCACGAACAGGCCGGAGAGGCCGTCGAGGTAGCGCTTGCCCTGGTCGTCGTAGATGTAGGTGCCCTCGCCACGCACGATGGTGGGAACGGGCGCGTTCTCGTAGTCCGACATGCGGGTGAAATGCATCCACAGGTGGTCGTACGCGGTTCGGCTGAGGTCCTTGCTCACGGCTATCGGGTTCCCCACATATAGGTCTGCTTCTTGAGCTTCAGGTACACAAAGCTCTCGGTGGAGCGCACGCCGGGGATGGCCCGGATGCGTTTGTTGATCGTTTCCAGCAGGTGGTCGTCGTCCTCGCAGACGATCTCCACCATCAGGTCGAAGGAGCCCGCGGTCATCACCACGTACTCGCACTCGGCCATGGCCGACAGGGCTTCCGCGACGGGGTCGAGGTCTCCCTCGACATTGATCCCGACCATCGCCTGCCGCCGGAAGCCCACGGTGAGCGGGTCCGTGACGGCGACGATCTGCATCACGCCCTGGTCGAGCAGCTTCTGAACACGCTGTCGTACGGCCGCCTCGGAGAGGCCGACAGCCTTGCCGATCGCGGCGTACGGACGACGTCCGTCCTCCTGGAGCTGCTCGATGATTGCGAGGGATACGGCATCGACCGCTGGGGACGATCCGCTCCCGGTCCTGGAGTCTGCGCTGCGACTGGCCACGCATCCACTGTGCACCGGGACTCGTCTGTCTGGCAACCCCAGATCAATGAAATTCGTTGTCTGAGGGTCCGGATCTCACTGAATCCGAAGTTCACGGCGGTTGGGCATGTCGAAAGCGTCACCTGAGCGACTAGGGTGGTCATCTCATCCACTGGACGTGTCGACAGGAGGGGTGGTTGTGACCACCGAGGTGCGCCGTCTGCGCAACTACATCAACGGAGAGTTCCGGGACGCCGCTGACGGGCGGACCATCGACGTGGTCAACCCGGCGACGGAAGAGGTCTACGCGACCTCCCCGCTCTCCGGCCAGGCCGATGTCGATGCCGCGATGGAAGCCGCCGCGGCCGCTTTCCCCGCCTGGCGGGACGCCACGCCTGCCGAGCGCCAGAAGGCCCTGCTGAAGATCGCGGACGCCTTCGAGGAGCGCGCCGAGGACCTCATCGCCGCCGAGTCGGAGAACACGGGCAAGCCGATCGAGCTCACCCGCACCGAAGAGATCCCGCCGATGGTGGACCAGATCCGCTTCTTCGCGGGCGCCGCGCGGCTGCTCGAAGGCCGCTCGGCCGGTGAGTACATGGAGGGCCTCACCTCGATCGTCCGGCGCGAGCCGGTCGGCGTCTGCGCCCAGGTCGCGCCGTGGAACTACCCGATGATGATGGCCGTCTGGAAGTTCGCCCCGGCGCTCGCCGCGGGCAACACCGTCGTGATCAAGCCGTCCGACACCACCCCGGCGTCGACCGTGCTGATCGCCGAGATCATCGGCCAGATCCTCCCCAAGGGCGTCTTCAACGTCATCTGCGGCGACCGCGACACCGGCCGCGCGATGGTCGAGCACCCGACCCCGGCGATGGCCTCCATCACCGGTTCGGTACGGGCCGGTATGCAGGTCGCCGAGTCCGCCGCCAAGGACGTCAAGCGGGTCCACCTGGAGCTCGGCGGCAAGGCCCCGGTCGTCGTGTTCGAGGACACCGACATCGCCAAGGCCGTCGAGGGCATCTCCGTCGCGGGCTTCTTCAACGCGGGCCAGGACTGTACGGCCGCGACCCGTGTCCTGGTCCACGAGTCCATCCACGACGAGTTCGTCACCGCCCTCGCCAAGGCCGCCGCCGACACGAAGACCGGGCAGCCGGACGACGAGGACGTGCTGTACGGCCCGCTCAACAACGCCAACCAGCTGAAGCAGGTCAGCGGCTTCATCGACCGCCTCCCCGCCCACGCCAAGGTCGAGGCGGGCGGCCACCGGGTCGGCGAGAAGGGCTACTTCTACGCCGCGACCGTCGTCTCCGGCCTCCAGCAGGACGACGAGATCATCCAGAACGAGGTCTTCGGCCCCGTCATCACCGTCCAGAAGTTCACCGACGAGGCCCAGGCCGTCGCGTACGCCAACGGTGTCGAGTACGCCCTGGCCTCCTCGGTATGGACCAAGGACCACGCCCGCGCCATGCGGATGTCCAAGAACCTCGACTTCGGCTGCGTGTGGATCAACACCCACATTCCGCTCGTCGCCGAGATGCCGCACGGCGGATTCAAGAAGTCCGGCTACGGCAAGGACCTCTCCGCGTACGGCTTCGAGGACTACACCCGCATCAAGCACGTCATGACCTCGCTCGACGACTGACGCCTCGTCCGTTGTCGCGTACGGCCCCGGGTGCGAGCCCGGGGCCGTCTCCGTTCCCCGGGCATCGACAGGGTGTGCGGACGGAGCGGGTGCTGCTGGACGGTTGGTCCATTGCCCGCACCCTCATCGGACCGGCATCCTGCGCAGGTGCGAGCAATCCCGAAGAACCCCATGTCCCGCCGGTCCCTGCTGCGTGCCTTCGGGGCCGGAGCAGCCGGAGTCACGCTGGCCGGCTGCGGAGTGCCCGCCGCCTATGTGCAGCCCGGCGACCGGGCCGGTCGCGACTTCTCCGCGAGCGATCACTCCCTGCACTTCGCGAACTGGACGCTCTACATCGACACCGACGACGAGAACCCGACGAAGCGTCCCACCCTCGACGCGTTCTCCAAGCGGACCGGGATCTCCGTCGCGTACACCGAGGAGATCAACGACAACGACGAGTTCTTCGGGAAGATCAGCCCCTCGCTGATGAACCACCAGCAGACCGGCCGGGACCTGATCGTCATGAGCGACTGGATGTCCTCACGGTTCGTACGGCTCGGCTGGGTGCAGGAGATGGACCGGGCCAAGCAGCCCAATGTCGCCAAGTATCTGGATCCGCAGCTGCGTTCACCGGCCTTCGACAAGGGCCGGATGCACAGCGTCCCCTGGCAGTCCGGGATCACCGGTATCGCGTACAACCGCAAGAAGCTCGGCCGCGAGGTCAAGCACCTGAGCGATCTGTGGGCGGACGACCTGAGCGGCAAGGTGACGCTGCTGTCCGGGCTCGACGAGTCCTTGGCGCTGCTGATGCAGGGCAACGGGGTCGACGTCACCCGCTGGAAGCGGGACGACTTCTACGATGTCTGCGACCTGGTCGAGAAGCTCGTCAAGAAGAAGCACATCCGCCGCTTCACCGGCAACGACTACATCAAGGACCTGTCGACCGGCGACGTACTCGCCTGCCAGGCGTACTCCGGCGACATCATCCAGCTCCAGGCGGACAACCCGGAGATCGAGTTCGTGGTGCCCGAGGAGGGCGGCGAACTCTGGGCGGAATCACTGATGATCCCCAACCTTGCCCGGCACAAGCGCAACGCCGAGAAGCTGATCGACTACTACTACGAGCCGGAGGTCGCCGCCGAACTTGCGGCCTGGGTCAACTACGTCTGTCCCGTCCCGGCCGCCCAGGAGGTGCTGGCCTCGTCCAAGGACAAGGAGACCGCCGCGCTCGCCGAGGACCCGTTGATCTTCCCCGACGACGCGATGCGCAAGCGGCTGGCGAGCAGCCGGGACTTCACGCCCGAGGAACGTACCGAGTTCTCGAAGAAGTGGAACTCCATCGTCGGCCTGTAGCCGTCCGGGGTGGCGTAAAGACCCGGTAAATGCGGGCGTACGCTGCGGACATGAGCGAGCGAAGAGCCCTGCTGAGGCGCATACGCGTGTGGTTGGTCGTCTTTATCGTCTGTCTGGTGTTGAGCGGGCTGACCGCCTTCCCGCTCGTCCATGAACTCCGCTGGGCCGAGGATCTGCTGAGGTCCTCGGCCTCTCCTGTGCCCGAGCACTTCCCGGCCCTCATGGAGTGGATCACCCGGGTCCGGACCGGTCTCGACGAGGCCGACGCGAGGTATCCCTTCGTGCTGTACGGCACCGACTGGCTGGCCTTCGCGCACCTCGTCATCGCGGTCGCCTTCTACGGCCCCTACCGCGACCCGGTCCGCAACATCTGGGTGATCGAGTTCGGCATGATCGCCTGCGCCGGGATCATCCCGCTCGCCCTGATCTGCGGGCCGATCCGGGACATCCCCTTCTGGTGGTCCGTCATCGACATGTCGTTCGGGGTCTTCGGGGTGATCCCGCTGCTCGTCGTGCGCCGCATGATCAAACGGCTGGAGGAGCTGCCGCGGAGGCCGGACCCGGTGGCCGGGCCCGCGGCCGCGGCAGCGGGCTGAGTCACCCGGCCGACGGGGCGCCGAAGGCGGCCACCACGATGTTCATCGCCGTGGCGTTCATGCCCTCACCCTTCGCATCCGTCGCGTTGACGCTGTAGACGAGGGTCCGGGAGAGATCACGGGTGGCCGCGACGGCCGTGTTGCAGCCCCACCGGCCACCCGTCTTGCCCCATACCTCGCGACCGCCCACCCTCATCACCGACAGACCCGCGCTGTACGCGGCCGGGCCGCCCGTGCCGTACTCGCGCACCGATGCCCCGGGCAGCGTGAACATCTCCTCCAACAGCGGCCCGCGCACCACCTGCCCGCGGAACAGGGCCCGGACGAAGCGCTCCAGATCCGCGGTGGTGGAGATCAGGTCGCCCGCCGCCCAGGCGTCCGTCGCTCCTCACACCGTCACATCGCGCAGTTCGCTGGTTCCATCGGCCCCGGTGAAGACCTGGTAACCGTGGTTGTGCGGGCCGCGGATCGTCGGGTCGGTGCCGGGGAAGCCGGTGCCCTTCAGCCCCAGGGGCTCCAGGATGCGGCGGGACACCTCCGACTCGTACGTGTGGTCAGTGAGCTTCTCGATCAACAGGCCCGCCACGGTGTAGCCGATGTTGCCGTAGTGCTGCTGCGTACCCGGCGCGAAGTCCGGCCGCTGGGAGGTGGCTTCGCGGACCGTGTCCGCCGCGTCGTGCAGATCGAAGCGGTGCGCGTACCACTCGTCGAGGGTGTCGCCGCCGGATCCGACGGACGGGATGCCGCTGGTGTGGTTCAACAGCTGGCGCACCGTGACCTTCTTGTACGTCGCCGGGATCAGCGCCGACCGCCGCCTGCTCGGCCTCGACCCGATGCGTCAACTCCAGCTGCCGGGCCCGGTCCTCCACCGCGTTCAGATAGGCCGTGCGCGTCACGGTGAACCGGCCGAACGCGTAGGCCGCGGAGAACACGAAGAGGGAGAAGAGCAGCTCCCGCATGTCACTGCTGTCGAGTCCGACCGAGAACAGCACCGCCGCGGTCGTGAGCACCCCGATCGCGAGCCGCTTCGACGGCGAGGAGAGTTCGGCCACCGTGTAGAAGGCCACGAGGCCGGAGTACGGCAGCGGTTGACCCGGACCGTCGACGGCGAACTCGTACAGGCCGCCGGCTGCGATCACGGCGAGCAGGACCGCGACCGGCGCCCGCCGCCGGGCCACCAGCGGCAGCACGCTCAGTGTGGTCAGTCCGTACGCCGCCCATGTCGCGTCCGGCAGTTCCGGGGCGCACGGGACGACGAACGGCATGGTCACAGCGGCCTGCACCAGCAGCGCGACGCTGAGGTCGACGGCCTGGGGGCCGGCACCCAGCGCCTTCTCTCGTATGTGCATGGTGGCGCTGTCAGGGCTTCCGGGCGACCGCGCCGAACTGGGCGACGACGGGCGCCGTGGTGCCGGGGTCGGTCCGCCATCGCGCACACGACACGATGCCCGGATCGACGAGATCGAGTCCCGTCAGGAAGGCGGCGAACTCGGCACGGCTGCGCGCGGTGATCGGCGGGGTGGCGTTCTCGTTCCAGAACCGCATCGCCGCCTCGTTTCCCTCGCCGCCCAGCTCCAGCGTGGGGTGGGTGAGCACCAGATGGCTGCCGGACGGCATCGCGTCCATCAGCGTACGGATGATTGCCTGCGCCTCGTCCGTGTCGAGGACGAAGTTGAGGATGCCGAGCAGCATGACGGCGACCGGCTTCGTCGGGTCCAGCGTCGGTTCGACGGCCCGCAGGATCTGCTCCGGGTGGCGGGCGTCCGCGTCGATGTACCGGGTCGCGCCCTCCGGCGAGCTGGTGAGCAGCGCACGGGCGTGCGTCAGCACGATCGGGTCGTTGTCGACGTACACGACCCGGGAGTCGGGGGCGGTGTGCTGGGCGACCTCGTGCGTGTTGTCGGCGGTCGGCAGGCCGCTGCCGATGTCCAGGAACTGGCCGATCCCCGCGTCACCGGCGAGATACCGGACGGCCCGCCCCAGGAACGCCCGGTCGGCGCGCGCCACTTCGCCGATGCTCGGATACATGGCGGTGACCCGGTCGCCGACCGCGCGGTCCACGGGGTAGTTGTCCGTGCCGCCGAGCCAGTGGTTCCAGACCCGTGCGTTGTGGGCGATGCCGGAACGGATGCGGTCGTCGAGAGGGGCGGTGGCTTCGGTCACTTCTCTGGCTCCTCCGGCTCCGGGGCATCACGGCTGATGTGACGCTGTCCCATGATGCCGGATCGATCAAGACGAGCCGGTGGACGGGGAGTTGGTGAGGACGCCGCGCAGGGCGTCCACCCGGTTGGTGGTGATCGAGTCCACCCCGTGCCGGACCAGGCGGCGCATGGTGCGCTTGGTGTCGGCCGTCCAGGCGGAGACCAGTAGCCCGTCCCGGTGGAGCCGGTCCGTCAGCTCCCGGTCCACCAGGCCGAACCGGTAGTTCAGCCACCGTGGCCGCACCGCGTCGAGCAGTGCGGGGCGCGGCGGCGCGAGCGTCGTCCAGGTCAGGGCGATCTCGGCGGCCGGGTCGGCGGCCCGCACCCGCAGCATGGCCTCGGAGCCCGCGCAGTAGTACGCCCGCTCGCCGGCCTCGCACTCGTGCACCACGCCGACGGTCCTCGTCACGGAGTCGTCGGTGGAGCCGGGCAGATCGATCATGAGGCGGTGCGTCCCGGCGGCGAGCAGCGCCTCGCGCAGGGTGGGCACCCCGCCCCCGGTCAGCTCGGTGAGCTCCTCGTGGCTCAGCCGGTCAAGGCGCAGATCGTGGCCCCACAGCCGCTGCAGCGTGGCGTCGTGCAGCAGGACCGGCACGCCGTCGCGGGTGACCCGTACATCGATCTCTACCGCGTCCGCTCCCCGTTCGAGGGCGGAGCGGATCGAGGGGAGCGTGTTCTCGCGCGCACGGTAGGGATCGCCGCGGTGGGCTACGGCGGTGACAGTGGTGGCCATGGGGCCATTGTCACCGCCGTCGGGTCAGCGGCCCGTGCGCTCCAGCCAGTCCGTCGTGTACGCGTCGATCTCGGCGGCCAGCGCCCGCTTGCCGGCCGCGTCGAGGTACGACGCGTCGACCGCGTTCTGCGCCAGCGCCGCAAGACCCCGCTCGTCCAGACCGAGCAGACGGGCGGCCACCCCGTACTCGTTGTTGAGGTCGGTGCCGAACATCGGCGGGTCGTCACTGTTGATGGTGACCAGGACGCCCGCCTGCACCATCTCCCTGACCGGGTGCTTCTCGATGTCCGCCACCGCGCGGGTCGCGATGTTCGACGTCGGGCAGACCTCCAGCGGGATGCGGTGCTCCGCGAGGTGGGCCAGCAGCTCCGGGTCCTGGACGCAGTGGGTGCCGTGGCCGATGCGCTCGGCGCGCAGATGGGTCAGCGCGTCCCAGACGGTCTGCGGCCCGGTGGTCTCCCCGGCGTGCGGCACGGAGTGCAGGCCCTCGGCGATCGCCCGGTCGAAGTAGGGCTTGAACTGCGGGCGCTCCACGCCGACCTCCGGACCGCCGAGCCCGAACGAGACGAGCCCCTCGGGCCGCAGGTCCACGGCGAGCCGGGTGGTCTCCTCGGCCGCTTCGAGCCCGGCCTCACCGGGAATGTCGAAGCACCAGCGCAGGACGACCCCGAGCTCCTTCTCCGCGGCCTTGCGGGCGTCCTCTATCGCCTCCATGAACCCCTGCTCCGGGATGCCGCGCCGGGTCGAGCTGAACGGGGTGACGGTCAGCTCCGCGTACCGGATGTTCTGCCGGGCCATGTCGCGGGCGACCTCGAAGGTCAGCAGCCGGACGTCCTCCGGGGTGCGGATCAGGTCGACGACGGAGAGGTACACGTCGATGAAGTGCCCGAAGTCGGTGAAGGTGAAGAAGTCGGCCAGCGCCTCGGGGTCGGTGGGGACCTTCGAGTCGGGGTGGTGCGCGGCCAGTTCGGCGACGATACGGGGCGAGGCGGACCCGACATGGTGGACATGAAGCTCGGCCTTGGGCAGCCCTGCGATGAAGGGGAGCAGATCGGACATCGGACTCTCCGGGACGTGGAACGGTGGGGGTGCCGGGCGCGGTTCGGCCGGGCAGGGGACGGGGATCATCGTAGGCCGCCTCCTGCGGGGCGCAGGCGGGCCGTAGCATGACGGGATCACGATGGGGGAGGCCCATGTCAGACAACACAGAGCAGCCCGCGGGCGGGGGCGCGCCGCGCGATCCGTGGGCTCCGCCGGACAGCAGAGTGCCGCTGGAGAAGCCGGCCGGCGATCCCCGGCAGCCTGCTGTGCACGATCAGCCGACCGTGACCTCGATGCCGGGGGCCGGGGACGGGCCCGTACCCGCCACGGCACCGGGATTCGGCGCGGGAGCGCAGACCGGGCCGGTGCCCGGCTCGGGTCCCGCGTCCGGCCCCGGAGAGGTGCCGCCACCGCCCGTCGCACCGAACGGACCGGGCCAGCCGGTTCCGCCGGCCGCGGGACAGTACGGCTACCCGGCCGCGCCCGTCCCGCAGTACGGCGGCTACCCGGGGTACCCCGGGTACGGCCAGACGCCGTGGGGCGGGCCGGCGCCCGCGAACGGTCTCGGCATCGCCGCGATGGTGCTCGGCATCATCGCTGTCGTGGGGTTCTGCATGTGGGGCCTGGGCGTCATTCTCGGTGTCCTCGCGCTGATCTTCGGCATCGTCGGCCGCGGCAGGGTCAGGCGGAATGAGGCGACCAACGGCGGCATGGCGCTCGCCGGAATCATCCTCGGATCGATCGGCATCGTCATCAGTGGGGCGTTCCTCGCACTCATGATCTGGGGCATAGCGAGCGGCGACTTCGAGGAGGGCGGCACGACCGGCGACCAGACCGTCTACGAGGAGCCCTACGCGTCGTAGCCGGTCGGTGCCCCGCACCGCAGCCCCGTAGCAACGACAACGTCTCCACCCGGGGGCCGGTGAGCGGAATCCTGCCCACCCGGCCCCCGGCCCGGCTCATCGCGCGCGCAGCTCCGCCCGCGCGTCCATCAGCGCGAAGCCCAGCAGATTCAGCCCCCGCCAGGTCGCCGGATCCTCCGCGCGCGGGTCGTCCGCCGCCAGCCCGATGCCCCAGACACGGTCCATGGGACTCGCCTCGACGAGGACCCGGTCCCCCGTGTTCAGCAGGAACTCCCGCAGCTCCGGGTGGTGGCCGAACTTGTGGACGCTGCCGGACACCACCAGGGCGTACCGCTCGCGCCCCCACACCGCCTCGTCGAAACCGCGGACCAGCCGGCCCACCTTCTTCGCCTGTGCCGGGCTCTTCGCCGACACCGCCCGCTCCTGCGCCTCCGCGTCACCGAACAGCCGGGCCTTCGCCGCCATCATCCAGTGCTCGGCCGACGCGTACGTCACGCCGTCGACCGTGAAGGGTGCCGGCCACCACTGACTGAGGCAGCTTGCACCGACGCTGCCGTCGGGCCGCGGGCGGTGACCCCAGAAGCGCAGGTACTTCACTTTCTCGCCGCCCCGGGTCCGCGCCAGGAGATCGTCCATGTGTTCCATGACACGCGAGTCTGGCATCCGCCACTGACACTCCGTACGGGGAATTCCGCACCGACGCGACACATGGTCGACAGATTCCGTTGCGTAACCAAAAGGCAACAACGGAATCACTTGTTGAGGTCGACCTCCTCTGTCAGGATCGGCAGTCAAATCGAACAGAAGCTACGCCGCCGCCGCATTCCGGGGCGTGCGGCGGAGGAGAACGTCATGGGCAACGGCATCCAGGTGCGGGACCGCTTCGCGGACGGCGCACAGTACATCGGCGGAAAGCTGCGGTCCGGTACATCGGGACGGCACCACGACGTGGTGAACCCGGCGACGGGCGAGACCGTCCACACCTACGAGCTGGCGGGCACCGCCGACGTCGACGCAGCCGTGGCGGCCGCCCGCGAGGCGTTCCCCGGCTGGTCGGGCGCGACGCCGGCCGAACGGTCCGAGGCGATGCACCGCTTCGCCGCCGTCCTCGCCGAGCAGGCCGACGACTTCGCGTACGTCGAGTCCCTCCAGTGCGGCAAGCCGATCAAGCTCTCCACCGAGTTCGACGTGCCCGGCACCGTCGACAACACCTCCTTCTTCGCCGGCGCCGCCCGCCACCTGGAGGGCAAGTCGGCCGCCGAATACGACGGCGACCACACCTCGTACGTACGCCGTGAGGCGATCGGTGTCATCGGCTCCATCGCACCCTGGAACTACCCGCTCCAGATGGCCGCGTGGAAGATCCTCCCGGCCGTCGCCGCAGGCAACACCATCGTGCTGAAGCCCGCCGAGATCACCCCGCTGACCTCGCTGATGTTCGCCCAGGCGGCCACCGAAGCCGGCATTCCGGACGGTGTGATCAACATCGTCACCGGCGCGGGCAAGGACGCCGGGGAGCACCTCGTCGGCCACCCCGACGTCGTCATGACCTCCTTCACCGGCTCCACCGCCGTCGGCAAGCGGGTCGCGGAGATCGCCACCGCCACCGTCAAGCGCCTGCACCTCGAACTCGGCGGCAAGGCACCCTTCGTCGTCTTCGACGACGCCGACCTCGAAGCCGCGGTCCACGGCGCGGTCGCCGGGGCGCTCATCAACACCGGCCAGGACTGCACCGCCGCCACCCGCGCCTACGTCCAGCGCCCCCTCTACGACGCCTTCGTGCAGGGCGTGGCCGAACTGATGGAGACCGTCCGGCTCGGCGACCCCTTCGACCCGTCGACCGACCTCGGCCCGCTGATCAGCCACGCCCAGCGGGACCGGGTCGCCGGCTTCGTCGAGCGCGCCCGCGCGTACGCCACCGTCGTCACCGGCGGCGAGGCGCCCGGCGGTGAACTGGCGGCCGGGGCCTACTACCGGCCGACGCTGGTCGCCGGTGCCGCCCAGGACAGCGAGATCGTCCAGTCGGAGATCTTCGGTCCGGTCCTCGTCGTGCTGCCCTTCGACACCGATGACGAGGGCATCCGCCTCGCCAACGACACCCCGTACGGACTCGCCGCCTCCGCCTGGACCCGCGACCTGTACCGGGCGAACCGCGCCACCCGCGAGATCAAGGCGGGCTGCGTCTGGGTCAACGACCACATTCCGATCATCAGCGAGATGCCGCACGGCGGATACAAGGCCAGCGGCTTCGGCAAGGACATGTCGTCGTACTCCTTCGAGGAGTACACGCAGGTCAAGCACGTCATGTACGACAACACCGCGGTCGCCCGCAAGGACTGGCACCGCACGATCTTCGGGGACCGATAGCCCGGCCGCCCCCGGCCACACACACCCGAAAGGGCAACGCGCATGGAGCAGTACGAGCCCGAGCGCCTCTCCGCGGCCCAACTGGCCGCGATGCGACGCAGTCTGACCAGTGGCCGGGGCGCCCTGACCCGCCGCTCGCTACTCCGTGCCTCCGGCATGGGGGCGCTCGCGATCGGCGGGCTGGGGACGCTGAGCGCCTGCGGCATCCCGCCCGCCAAGCGGGAAGGGGACGCCGCGGCGGCCTCGGACGACCACTCGGCCGAGGAGAAGCAGGTCAACTTCTCCAACTGGACCGAGTACGGGGACGTCACCGAGGACGGCAAGCACCGGCCCACCCTGGAGGCGTTCACCAAGCGCACCGGGATCAAGGTCAAGTACACCGAGGACATCAACGACAACGTCGAGTTCTTCGGCAAGATCAAGCCGCAGCTCGCGGCCGGCCAGGACACCGGCCGCGACATCATCTGCGTCACCGACTGGCTGGCCGCCCGCATCGTCCGCCTCGGCTGGGCGCAGAAGCTCGACCCGTCGAACATGCCGCACGCCTACGCCAACCTTTCGGCCCAGTTCCGCTCTCCGGACTGGGATCCCGGCCGCGCCCACTCGTACCCCTGGGCGTGCGCCCCCACCGTCATCGCCTACAACTCCAAGGCGACCGGCGGCCGCAAGGTCGAGTCCGTCAGCCAGCTGCTCGACGACCCGAAGCTCAAGGGCCGGGTCAGCTTCCTCTCGGAGATGCGCGACTCCGTCGGCATGACCCTGCTCGACATGGGCAAGGACCCCGGCACCTTCACCGACGCCGACTACGACGCCGCGATCGGCCGGCTCCAGAAGGGCGTCGACAAGAAGCAGATCCGGCGCTTCACCGGCAACGACTACACGGCCGACCTCGACAAGGGCGACATCGCCGCCTGTGTCGCCTGGGCCGGCGACATCATCCAGCTCCAGGCCGGAAACCCGGACGTCAAGTACGTCATCCCGGCCGCCGGTTACCTCATTTCCAGCGACAACCTGCTCGTCCCGGTGAAGGCCCGGCACAAGACCAACGCCGAGAAACTCATCGACTACTACTACGAGCCGCCGGTCGCCGCCCGGCTCGCCGCGTACATCAACTTCGTCTGCCCGGTCGACGGGGTCCGTGACGAACTCGCGAAGATCAACCGATCGATGGCCGACAACCCGCTGATCCTCCCGAACAAGGAGATGGCGGCCCGGTCGCACGCCTTCCGCTCCCTGACAGCCGAGGAAGAGACGGCGTACGAAGAGAAGTTCGCCAAGCTCATCGGCGCCTGACCGCCGAGCCCTCCCCTCCACCGATCTCCCCTGACACCACTGGGACTGCGATCCATGACACAGCAGCAGACAGGCGGCGATGTCCGCCTCACCGGGATCAGCAAGACGTACGGCTCCTTCGCCGCCGTCAAACCGCTCGATCTGACCGTTCCGCAGGGCTCGTTCTTCGCCCTGCTCGGCGCGTCCGGCTGCGGCAAGACCACCACCCTGCGGATGATCGCGGGCCTGGAAGAGGCGACCACCGGCACCGTCTTCCTCGGCGGCCGCGACATCACCGACCTGCCCCCGTACAAGCGGCCCGTCAACACGGTCTTCCAGAGCTACGCGCTCTTCCCGCACCTCGACATCACCGAGAACGTCGCCTTCGGTCTGCGCCGGCGCGGCATCAAGTCGGTGAAGAAACAAGTCGACGAGATGCTGGAACTCGTCCAGCTCGGCGACTTCGCCAAGCGCAAACCGCATCAGCTCTCCGGCGGCCAGCAGCAGCGCGTCGCCGTCGCCCGCGCCCTGATCAACCACCCGCAGGTGCTCCTCCTCGACGAGCCGCTCGGCGCCCTCGACCTCAAGCTGCGCCGCCAGATGCAGCTGGAGCTCAAGCGCATCCAGACCGAGGTCGGCATCACGTTCATCCATGTCACCCACGACCAGGAGGAGGCCATGACCATGGCCGACACCGTCGCGGTGATGAACGGGGGCCGGGTCGAGCAGCTCGGCGCCCCCGCCGACCTGTACGAGAACCCGAAGACGACCTTCGTCGCCAACTTCCTCGGCACGTCCAACCTCATCGAGGGCGAGATCGTCTCCGCCGGCACGGACATCGTGGTGGCCGCGGGTGGCGGGAAGCTGCGGCTGCCCACCGACCGATGTACGGCCCCGACCGCGAACGGCGGCAAGCTGCTGCTCGGCGTACGCCCGGAGAAGATCTCGCTCGCGCACGCCGACGACGCGGACGCGATAGCCGACGGCCGCAACCGGGTCACCGGCCGGATCATCGACTCCAGCTTCATCGGCGTGTCCACGCAGTACGTGGTGGAGAGCCCGGCGGGCAAGGCGCTTCAGGTGTACGAGCAGAACATCGAGCGCGACACCCGGCTCGCCCCCGGGGCCGAGGTCGTCCTGCACTGGAACCCGGCACACACCTTCGGCCTGGACGCCGCCCAGGACATCGACGCCGGTGTGGAGACGGTGGAGGACGCGGCGTGACCGTCACCCAGGAGGCGCCACCCGCGCCCATCACGGAGCTGAAGGTCCGCAAGGCCTCCACCCGCAAGCGCCTCGTCCCGTACTGGCTGCTGCTCCCCGGCATCCTGTGGCTCGTCGTCTTCTTCGCGCTGCCGCTGGTCTACCAGGCGTCGACGTCCGTACAGACCGGCTCCCTGGAGAAGGGATTCGAGGTCACCTGGCACTTCCAGACGTACTGGGACGCGCTGAGGGACTACTACCCGCAGTTCATCCGGTCCCTGCTGTACGCGGGCACCGCCACGATCCTGTGCCTGCTGCTCGGCTACCCGCTCGCGTACCTCATCGCCTTCAAGGCCGGGCGCTGGCGCAACGTCGTCCTCGTGCTGGTCATCGCGCCGTTCTTCACCAGCTTCCTGATCCGTACGCTCGCCTGGAAGACGATCCTCGCGGACGGCGGCATGGTCGTCGACGTACTGAACACCCTGCACGTCCTGGACGTCACCAGCTGGCTCGGCTGGACCGAGTCCAACCGGGTACTGGCCACACCGATGGCCGTGGTCTGCGGTCTCACGTACAACTTCCTCCCGTTCATGATCCTGCCGCTCTACACCTCGCTGGAGCGGATCGACGGCAGGCTGCACGAGGCGGCCGGCGATCTGTACGCCACCCCCGCCACCACCTTCCGCAAGGTGACCTTCCCGCTCTCCATGCCGGGTGTCGTCTCCGGAACGCTGCTGACCTTCATCCCGGCCAGCGGTGATTACGTCAACGCGGAACTGCTGGGCTCCACCGACACCAAGATGGTCGGCAGCGTCATCCAGACCCAGTTCCTGCGCGTCCTCGACTACCCGACGGCGGCCGCGCTCTCCTTCATTCTCATGGCGGTCGTCCTGATCATGGTCACCGTCTACATCCGCCGCTCCGGGACGGAGGACCTGGTCTGATGCCCGTACTGCGCTGGATCCGCCGGAATCTGATCGTCATCGCGGGTCTGCTGACCCTCGCCTACCTGATCCTGCCGAACATCGTCGTGATGGTGTTCTCGTTCAACAAGCCGAACGGGCGCTTCAACTACGCCTGGCAGCGCTTCTCCCTGGACGCCTGGAAGGACCCCTGCGGCGTCGCCGACATGTGCGGCACGCTCTCCCTGTCCCTGCAGATCGCCGCCTGGGCCACCGTCGGCGCGACGGCCCTCGGCACGATGATCGCCTTCGCGCTGGTCCGCTACCGCTTCCGGGCGCGCGGCGCGATCAGCTCGCTGATCTTCCTGCCGATGGCGATGCCCGAGGTCGTCATGGCCGCCTCGCTGCTCACGCTCTTCCTGAACATGGGTGCGCAGCTGGGCTTCTGGACGATCCTCATCGCACACATCATGTTCTGTCTGAGCTTCGTCGTGACCGCCGTCAAGGCGCGCGTGATGTCGATGGACCCGCGGCTGGAGGAGGCGGCCCGTGATCTCTACGCGGGACCCGTGCAGACCTTCCTGCGGGTGACGCTGCCGATCGCCGCCCCCGGAATCGCGGCGGGAGCGCTGCTCGCCTTCGCGCTCTCCTTCGACGATTTCATCATCACCAATTTCAACGCGGGCTCCACCGTGACCTTCCCCATGTTCGTCTGGGGATCGGCACAGCGCGGCACGCCCGTGCAGATCAACGTCATCGGCACGGCGATGTTCATCATTGCCGTACTGGTGGTTGTCGTCGGCCAGCTGATCGCGAACCGGCGGAAGAACAGCGCACGACCGTGAGTTCCTGAAGGAGTTGGAAACCATGGCCCCAGGTGCCATGCGTACTGCAGCACAATCACTCTCCGGCGCCAAGCCGGTCTCGTTCTGGCTGGACGACCCCGGCAGGCCCGAAGCGCTGCCCGCGCTCACGGGCGACGAGCACTGCGATCTCCTCGTCATCGGCGGGGGCTACAGCGGACTGTGGACCGCGCTGATCGCGAAGGAACGCGACCCGGAGCGGGACGTCGTCCTGATCGAGGGGCACGAGGTGGGCTGGGCCGCCTCGGGCCGCAACGGCGGATTCTGCGCCGCCTCCCTCACCCACGGCCTGCCCAACGGACTGGAGCGGTGGCCCGACGAGATCAACAAGCTGGAGGAGCTGGGCGAGAAGAACCTCGACGCCATCGAGGCGGCCGTCGCCCGCTACTCCATCGACTGCGAATTCGAGCGGACCGGCGAAATCGACGTCGCCACCGAACCCCACCAGCTCGAAGAGCTCCACGCATGGCACCAGGAAGCGGAGAAGCTCGGCTTCACCGGAGTGGAATTCCTGGACCGGGACGCGGTGCGCGCCGAAGTCGACTCACCGACTTTCCTGGGCGGGCTCTGGGACCGGAACGGGGTCGCCATGCTGCACCCCGCCAAGCTGGCCTGGGGTCTGAAGCGGGCCTGTCTCGACCTCGGGGTCCGGGTGTACGAGCACACCCGGGGTCTCGAACTGGCCGGGACCCCTGCCGCGATGGCGGTCCGCACACCGTACGGAAGGGTCTTCGCGCGCCGCGTCGCACTGGGGACGAACATCTTCCCGTCCCTGGTCAAGCGGGTGCGGCCGTACACCGTGCCGGTCTACGACTACGCGCTGATGACCGAACCCCTCACCGCCGACCAGCTCGCTTCCATCGGCTGGAAGAACCGGCAGGGGCTCGGCGACAGCGCCAATCAGTTCCACTACTTCCGGATGTCGGCCGACAACCGGATCCTGTGGGGCGGCTATGACGCGATCTATCCGTACGGGGGCCGGCTGAGCGCCGATCTCGATCAGCGTCCGGAGACCTTCCTCAAGCTCGCCGGCCAGTTCTTCGACTGTTTCCCGCAGCTTGCCGGGGTCCGTTTCAGTCACGCCTGGGGCGGGGCGATCGACACCTGTTCCCGCTTTTCCGCGTTCTTCGGTACGGCCCATCGGGGCCGGGTCGCCTATGCCGCCGGATATACCGGACTCGGCGTCGGAGCCACCCGTTTCGGGGCCGATGTGATGCTCGATCTGCTGGCCGGCGAACGGAATGAGCGGACCGCTCTGGAAATGGTCCGCAGCAAGCCGATGCCGTTCCCGCCGGAGCCCTTCGCCTGGGCCGGGATCGAACTCACCAAGCGGTCCCTGGCCAGGGCGGACAACAACGGCGGGCACCGCAATCTGTGGCTGCAGACGATGGACCGGCTGGGGCTCGGCTTCGACAGCTGAGCGCGGCGCGCAACAGCGTGCCCCGGTTCACTGCGAACTGGTGGGCCGAACCCGCGTAATGGATCGGCGCCACCTCTGTCTCCCGTGTGAACACACCGGCCGTGCACGGCCGGTGCACACGGAAATGGAGGCCGGTCATGGCTGGCGCGGGGGTCAAAGCAGCAGTCGAGTGGCTCGTATCGGTGGCGCCCGACCCGGATGCCTGCCGGTGGGCATGGGAGCGCAATCCCCGAGGGGTTGTGCTCCTGCCCGCCGGCCGGCGCTGGGACGTACTGATTCTTCCGGGAAAACTGGGCCGTCCCACCCTCGATGTGCTGACCCGTCTCATCGACCGGCCCGGGCCGGTCCTCTCCGATTTCGGCGACACCCGCACGGGCTTCTTCGTGCCGCCGGGCACGGTCGACCATTGGGTCGGCACCGGCGTACGGGGGGCGGGGCAGGGGACCTGGATCGTCGCGCCGCACCCTGGGCGGGCGGCCGTCGGCGGGGTGCGCTGGCTGATCCCGCCGGACGGCTCGGGAACGCTCACCGACGCGGCACTCCTGGAGCTCGCGATGCATGAGGCGGCGGCCGGGAGCGGCGGGGACTGACGGAGACCGGCGGGGACCGGCGACGAGTGCGGGGGCAACGGGAGGCGTGGCCGGTCCGCTGCCAGAGGTCTCGACAACCTAATTGGTCTGGACCATTTTGTGGGCTGCCGCACAGAGTGGGGGAGAGTGCCCGAACGTCGCACCGCTTCAACAACGGGGAGTTCGCGAAGAACTTCGATGCCTGCTTCGGCAGCTGAGGCCCAGCGTCAGAAGCAGCGGCCCGCACAGCAGCCAGCCGGCCACCACGTCCAGCGGCCAGTGGTAGCCCCGTCGGACCAGGCCGAAGGAGACGCCGAGGACGAGCGCGGTACAGAGGGCGAGGAGGCTGAGACGGGCGCGGGCCGAGCGGAGCCGGGGCAGGAGGAGCAGGGCCGCGCCGCCGTACGCGATGGCGGCGGTGGCGGTGTGCCCGGAGGGGTAGTAGTCGCCCCCCGGTGGCATGACCGGGGTGCCGTGGCGGGCGGTCCACTCCTTCAGGGGCACGACGATCGCCGGCACCAGGGCCATGAGCACGGCCGCGGTGAGCGGCGGAAGCCACCAGCGCCTCGTCCCGGCGGCCCGGCCCCGCCGGGCGACGTACACCGCGACCAGCGCCAGCACAGGCACCGCGACCTGACCATTACCGAGATCGGAGAGCAACTCGGACACCCGGTCCGGATGGACCAGCGCACGGCTGGCCCGCTCGTCCACGCCCAGGAGCGGGCCATCGGCGACCACCTGCCAGGTGATCAGCGTGAAGAGGAGGGCCGACAGACCGCACACCAGGAGGAACACACGAAGGGAGAGACGGAGGGCACCAGGTCGCTCAGCGGCCTGCGGGGCGGTCGCGCTTCCGGTTCGCGGACCGGGTGTGCTTCCGGTTGACGGGGTCGGCGCGGTCCCGGTCTGCGGGGCAGGCGTGCTCCCGCTCTGCGGGTCGGGGCAGGTCGGCGACATGGGGTCCAGCGTCTCAGATCCGGCCGGTACGGGTAGGTACGGGCCGGGGCGGCCGGACGACGGCAGCTCGACGACACGACCTCACGGTCGGTACACCTAGTGCCGCGACCGGCCGGGCCCGTTGGGCCGGCCGAGGCCGGACAGGCGTCCGAGCCTCGCGATTCTTCTGAGTCTTCTGCTGCCGATCTGCTTGCCGAGACCGGTCAGCCTCCTGAGTACACGTCGCTTGAACCCTTTCGGGACCTTCTTCATCCGGGCGGCGGCGGTGATGTGCAGGCTGAGGTTCGCGAAGCCCTGGGTGTAGTACGGCTTGACCTCCAGGAGTCCGCTCCGGCCGCCGTGGGCCGGAGCCAGGCCGTCCGCCTTGCGGGCACCGAACCTGCGCTGGGTGCTCAGGCCCTGGGCGCGGACATTGAGGTACACGTCCCACACCCCCGTCGGCAGCGGGGTGCCGTCCAGGGCGCGGGTGATGTCGATGTCGGCGGTGAAGCCCGCGGCACCGTGGTCGCAGGCGTGCCCCTGGACATGGATGTGGGCGGGCAGTGGTGTGCTGCGGGTGGGGACGCGCACCTCGCGCCCGTCGTCCCGCAGCCGCAGGACCAGCTCGGTGGCGGGCATCCGTGTGTCCACGTTCTCGATGTAGCCATGGCCGCGCAGCCGCAGGACGCCGCGCCGCCGGGTCCGGTGCCATTCGACCGCGTCCAGCCGGTCGTCCTGCCGCAGTCCGGCCGTGACGTCGTAGCAGGAGTCGGGTATGCCGGCCTTCGCGTCGCCGAGATACGGGTAGGCGGCGTAGGCGCGCCCGTCCTTGACGACAACCTCGTGGGGAGGCCGGAGCTTGTCCCTCTCCGCGGTCAGGAAGTCGATGATGTCGATCAGTTCCCGTTGCAGTCCGTGCTGCGTGCAATGGGCGATCAGCCGGAGCGGCGTGGTCATCCGGACGGCGAGTTCCGGGGTGTAGAACGCGTCCAGTTGCTCCTTGGCGATCCCCATGGCCGTCAGCCGGTCGCTCTCCTCCAGCAGCGGGAAGCGCCAGGAGAAGGAGTCCAGCAGGCCGCCCGTGAAGTGCCGCAGCAGCGCGGCGTCACGAACGGGTCCGGGTTCGCTGTGCGTGGTGATCGCGGTCATCAGGCGTCGGGCGACCTCAAGACGTTTCATCACGTCACGGAAGTTGCTGGTGAGATTGCCCTCGTCGTCGCGCTGCACCTTGAAGTAGCAGTCCTCGTCGGCGACCACCGATATCACGGAGGCCTGCAGATAGGCCTTGGTCACGAAGAGGCGGTCCTCGCCCATGTGGATGTCCTCGTCGAAGCGCAGCCGGTGCTCTTCCACGAACGAACGCCGCATGAGCTTGTGCGGCGTCAGGGCGTACCAGACGCGGGAGGTGGCCAGATCGACGATCTCCTGGTCGGCCTCGAACATGGAGTGGGGAACCGAGCAGTTGACACCCACGTACTTGCCGAGCGTCACGTCGGAGCCGTTGCGCTCGGCCATGTCGATCATCCGGCGCAGCGCATGGGGGCCGAGGTAGTCGTCGGCGTCCAGGAAGAAGACGTAGCGGCCCCGGGCCAGTCCGAGGGCGACGTTGCGTGGGCCGCTCGGCCCTCCGGAGTTCTGCTGGTGGACGACGCGCACCGTGCCGGAATGCTCGGCGGCGAACCGGTCCAGCTCCTGCCCGGTGCCGTCGGTCGACCCGTCGTCGACGGCTACGCATTCCAGTTCGTACGTGCCCAGCGACTGTTCGGCCACCGATTCCAGGCAGCGCGTCAGATAGGGCATGGCGTTGTAGGCGCCGATGATGACTGTGACTGTTAAGTCCGACACTCATTCCCCCCGGGAACCGTTCATGACGATTATGGCCATATGGATACCCGTCATGTGCGGCTTGCGCCAAGTTCCCAACTGTCCTGGTTTTATGAATGGTTGATTCCGCCCGTGCGACAGCGGGAGCCGCCGGAGGGAACAGGGGGGGCCGAGCGAACCGGGGGCGCCGAGGCGCCGACGCCAGGGGGACGGGAGGCCGACTGCCCGGGAAGAGGAGGAGAGGAAGCCGGCCGCCCGGGAGCAGGGGGGGTGGCTCCGGGGCGGCCGGTGCGATCGGTTTGCCGCGCGCCCCGGGGGGTTTGGGGCGAGCGGCCATCCGATCAGTGAGGAGTTCCGGAGCCAGCGGCTCCAGTGGTGTGCGCGAAGGCACGGCCAGGACGGTGCTGGGGAAGCTCCGGCCCGGCGTCGCCGGCAGTCCCCTGCGGGCGGGGTGTTTCTCTCATCTGCAGAAACCGTACGTCAGCGGATGGGGGACCGACAGACGGAAACGGATCCCGCCATCGGCCCCCCACACCTTCTTCACAGGCCCTCACGGGGGCCCTGCATCCCCGGCAAAATCGCCTTCCGGCACCGTCGGGGGTTTCGAATGGATCAGATCTGGCCGAAAGCCTGCTCGATGACGTCGAGAGCCTCGTTCAGCAGGTCCTCGCCGATCACCAGCGGCGGGAGGAAGCGCAGGACGTTGCCGTACGTGCCGCAGGTGAGGACCAGCACACCCTCCGCGTGGCAGGCCTTGGCGAGCTTCGCGGCGGCCTCCGGGTTCGGGTCCTTCGTGCCGGACTTCACCAGCTCGATCGCGATCATCGCGCCACGGCCGCGGATGTCACCGATGACATCGCCGCCCGGCAGCTTCGCCTGCATCTCGGCGAGGCGGCCCTTCATGATCTCCTCGATGCGCTTCGCCTTCCCGTTCAGGTCCAGCTCGCGCATCGTCTCGATGGCGCCGAGCGCACCCGCGCAGGCCACCGGGTTTCCGCCGTAGGTGCCACCGAGGCCACCGGAGTGGGCGGCGTCCATGATCTCGGCGCGGCCCGTCACGGCGGACAGCGGAAGGCCGCCCGCGATGCCCTTGGCGGTGGTGATCAGGTCCGGGACGATGCCCTCGTCCTCGCAGGCGAACCACTGGCCGGTACGGCAGAAACCGGACTGGATCTCGTCGGCGACGAAGACGATGCCGTTGTCCTTGGCGAACTGGGCGATCGCCGGGAGGAAGCCCTTGGCGGGCTCGATGAAGCCGCCCTCGCCGAGCACCGGCTCGATGATGATCGCGGCGACGTTGTCCGCGCCGATCTGCTTGGTGATCTGGTCGATGGCCTGGGCGGACGCCTCCGCGCCGGCGTTCTCGGCACCGGTCGGCCAGCGGTAGCCGTACGCCACCGGCACCCGGTAGACCTCGGGCGCGAACGGTCCGAAGCCCTGCTTGTACGGCATGTTCTTGGCGGTCAGCGCCATCGTGAGGTTGGTGCGGCCGTGGTAGCCGTGGTCGAAGACGACGACCGCGGTGCGCTTGGTGTAGACGCGGGCGATCTTCACCGCGTTCTCGACGGCCTCGGCACCCGAGTTGAACAGCGCGGACTTCTTGGCGTGGTCGCCCGGGGTCAGCTCGGCGAGCTGCTCACAGACCTCGACGTACCCCTCGTACGGCGTGACCATGAAACAGGTGTGGGTGAAGTCGGCGAGCTGCGCGGACGCACGGCGTACGACGGCCTCGGCCGAGGCGCCGACCGACGTCACGGCGATACCGGAACCGAGGTCGATCAGACGGTTGCCGTCCACGTCCTCGATGATCCCGCCACCGGCGCGGGCGGTGAACACCGGCAGGGTGGAGCCCACACCTGCGGCCACCGTCGCGAGACGGCGGGCCTGCAGCTCCACCGACTTCGGGCCGGGAATGGCAGTGACGACGCGGCGCTCCTGCGGAATTGCGGTCATGAGGGGCTCCTGTGGGGTGTTTCGGACGCTTCTCTTTCTGCAGGCTATGGGCGGGGCCCTGGGTCCGGCATGTTCCGTTCGGGAGTGGTGACCGGACGCGGTTGTCCGCCACGGACATAGCGAGGGGGTACGGGGCCGGGCCGCGGCGGCGCGCGGACGAGTCCAAAGACCCCCGGGGCGCGGGCGCAGACATCCGGCCGGACCGCGTCCGACGGGGTGGTTCGGGGCACTAGATTGATGACTTCGGGCGCGTGCGCCCGGAGTTACCGGTCGGCGCTGGTCAGGGGACGAGGGACAGCAGATGGACACCGAGGGTACGTACGGCTCGCGCGACACCCGCTCCGGTCGTCCGGTGCCGCGCCCGGCGGGCCCGCCACCGCCCGGACTGCCGCCGAGGCCGGGATACGCCCCCGCGTCCGGCCCCTCGCTGGGGGACTGGCTCCGCACTCCGCGCGCGGCGGCCGAGCCCGGTCTGTGGCGATTCGGCCACACCCCCCGGCCCGGCACCGATCCCGACCGGGTGCCCGACCGGGCGCTGATCGGCGGCGCGGTCGTGGCACTGCTCGCCGCCCTGCTGGTGTGGTCGTTGTGGCGCAACGGATACGTGCCGCACAGCCGGATCCTCCTCGAAGTCGTCACACCGTCCGACTGGTGGGGGCTCGAACGCCCCGCGGCGGCCCTGACCGCCCTCGCCGTCTACAACAGCATGGTCGCCGTCCTGGTGATCTGGGGCTTCGGACGGCTGGGCAACTGGCACGCGGTGTTCCGCCGGTACGCCGCAGACCACCGACGCCGGCCGGGCCGGGCGCTGCGCACCGCGCTGGTCGGGGCCGTCCTGGTCTGGTGCTTCGTGAACTCCGACGACCTGCTGCCCTTCGACGACCTGGCACTGGGCCTGACGCCGTACTCCTGGCTCTATGGCGGCACGGCCGTGCAGACCCGGGACCGCGTGGAGACCTTCAAGACCGTGTACCACCTGGTGGGCGCCGTCGCGATCCTCCTGCCGGTCGCCCGGGCCGGCGGCTGGTTCACCCTCGTACGGGAGCTGCGCCGCGGTGCGAAGAGCAGGCCGGAACCGGAGAAGGCGCCCGGTGAGAGCCCCGCCGACTGGCCGCAGCTGCGCGCCGCGGGTCAGCACGCCGCCGCCGACCGGCTGGTGGCGGACGAGCGGACCGGGCGGATGAACGACGTCGACTGCGTACGGATCCGGCGCGCCTGGGTCTCCGTGGAGGCCGACCCCGCGCGGGTCGGCCCGTTCACCGATGCCGTGCTCGGCCAGGGCGCACGGGCCTGTCCGCACCCTTCGGGCGACCGGGACCTGCCGGCCCGTACCGCCACCCACGACCTGCTCACCTCGCAGGTGCGGCTCGGCCGGTACCCGGACTTCGACCGCAACCCGGCGGCCCGGCGGGGCGCGGGGGCCGCCGTCGACCCGGCCTCCCTGGGCTCCTCGCTGCTGGCCGTCGGGCCCTTCGGGTCCGGCAAGACCCGGTACCTGGTGCGGCCCGTCGTGGAGTCGCTCGCCCTGCAGGCACTCGCCGGGAAGGCCGTGGTCGTGGCCGTCTGCGCGGCAGGCACCCCGCTCGGGCCCGACGAGAGCTACGACGTGGTGATCAAGCCGGGCGACCCGTCCTGTGCCCACGACCTCGACCTGTACAGCGGAACCGACGACGCCGACGAGGCCGCCGCCCTGCTCGCCGAGGCGATGGCCGGCGACCTGCCCGACATCGACGCGCGGCGGGCCACGACCGCACTCGCCCAACTGCTCGGCCCGTACCGGGCGGTCCACGACCGCTTCCCGTCCGTCCCCGTGCTGCGCGAGCTGCTCGACGGCTCTCCCGGCGCCCTCGCCGAGCTCCGGGCCCAGCTCGACAGTGACGCGCACCCCTCCTACCTCCGTGAACTCGACACCCGGGCACGGCAGGCCGGCACCCCCGGCGACCCGGGACTCCTTCTCGCCGACCGGCTCGCCGCCCTGGACCGGCCTGCCTTCGCGGGGTTCTTCGACACCACCGGCACGGCCCGGCCCTTCTCGGTACGCACCCTCGAACACCCGCTGCGGGTCCGCATCGACCTGCCGGAACGCGCCCACCCCGAGGCCGCGCGCCTGATCGCCCGGCTGGTGCTCGCCCAGTTCACCTCCGGGGCGGCCGCCCGCACGGACCGCTCGCTGTTCGCCTTCCTCGCCCTGGACGACGCCACGCACGCCGTCACCGCCGAGTCCGTACGGGCCGTGCAGCGGCTGCGGAACTGCAACGCCGGTGTCCTGCTCACCCTGCGCGGGCTGGGCGACGTACCGGAGAGTCTGCACGCCGCACTGCTCGGCTCGGTCGGCTGCCACATGACGTTCTCCGGCGTCACGACCTGGGACGGACGGCTCTTCGCGCAGGCATGGGGCACCGAATGGGTGGAGACCACCGAGGTCGCCAAGCACACGGTCTTCGCCGACCAGCCGCTCACCCGGGCCGTGCACGCCCTGCGCAAACTGGTCACCGGCAAGGCGGTCACCACGGACGCGGTGACCGTGCGCCAGGTGGAGCGCGAGCGCTGGTCGGCCTCCGAACTGGCCCACCGGGTGCCGGCCGGGCACGCGGTGCTCTCCCTGACCACCGTCAAGGGCGAGCACGCACCGCCGCTCCTGGTGGACCTGAACGGCTGAGAGATACGGGGCGGGGCCCGCGGGCGTGCAAGCGGTTACGGCAAACCCTGCCGCCCTGGCAGAATCGAGGGGAGCCGTTCGTACGGGACGGCGAAAATCGATACTGATCGATTCCCTCATCGAATCCCTGAAGGTCCCACGGTCCCCATGCCCCCTACTCTCGCCTCGCTCCTCCAGCACTCGGCGCTCAAACTCACGGTGCGTGCGGGGGCGGACCGGCTCGACGCTCCCGTCCGCTGGGCACACGCCAGCGAGCTGACCGACCCCGTGCCGTACATGGAGGGCGGTGAGTTCCTGCTCGTCACCGCCACCAATCTCGACGCCGAGAACCCCGAGGCGATGCGGCGGTACGTGCGACGGCTGGCCGGGGCCGGAGTCGTCGGTCTGGGCTTCGCCGTCGGCGTCAACTACGACGACGTACCGCAGGCCCTGATCGACGCCGCTCAGGAGACGGGTCTGCCGCTCCTCGAAGTGCCACGCCGCACCCCGTTCCTCGCCATCGCCAAGGCGGTGTCGTCGGCGATCGCCGCCGATCAGTACCGGGCCGTGACGGCGGGGTTCGAGGCCCAGCGGGAGCTGACGAAGGCGGCACTCGCGGGCGACGGCCCCGGCGAGCTCCTGGGCCGGCTCGCGGCCCATGTGGACGGCTGGGCGGCGCTGTACGACGCCTCCGGCGCGGTGGTCGCCGCCGCCCCCGAGTGGGCCGCCCGCCGGGCAGCCCGGCTCACCCCCGATGTGGAACGGCTGCGGGACCGACCCGCCCCGGCCAGCGTGGTCGTCGGCGGCACCGATGACCGGGTCGAGCTCCAGTCCCTCGGCACCGGCCGCCGGGTCCGGGGCGCCCTGGCCGTCGGCACGGGGGCGGCACTCGGCACCGCCGAGCGGTACGCCGTGCACTCCGCGGTCGCCCTGCTGACCCTGACCACCGCCCGCTCCCGGTCCCTCCAGGGCGCCGAACAGCGGCTGGGCGCAGCGGTGCTGCGCATGCTGCTGGCCGGCCAGCCGGACCACGCACGGGCGGTCGCCGGGGACCTGTACGGGGGGCTGCTCGACGCCCCGTTCCGGCTGCTCATCGCGGAGGCGTCCGGGCCCGCGACACCGGCGGCGCTGGGCGAGGCGATGGACGCGGCGGCCTTCCGGACCGGCGAGGCGCTGCTGGCCGTGCCCGAGGGCGAACGGCTCGTCGTGCTGGCTGCGGACGGCGGAGCCGCGGTCGCCGCCTGCACGGCCTTCGCGGAGGCGCAGGAGGCCCAGGAGTCCCATGCGGCACGGCCGTCGCGCGAACCGGCGCCGGAGGAGGGCCAGGGCAAGGTCGTCGTGGGGCTCTCCGCGCCGGCGGGCCCCGTCGCCGTCTCCGCCGCGTACAAACAGGCGGAACAGGCCCTGTCGGTGGCCCGCCGCCGGGGCAGGGCGCTGGTCGAGCACGAGGAGCTGGCGACCGGCTCGGTGCTGCCGCTCCTCGCGGACGACGCCGTACGGGCCTTCGCCGACGGAATGCTCCGCGCCCTGCACGAGCACGACGCCAAGGGCCGCGGCGACCTGGTCGCCTCCCTGCGGGCCTGGCTCGCCCACCACGGCCAGTGGGACGCGGCCGCGGCCGACCTCGGCGTGCACCGCCATACCCTGCGCTACCGGATGCGCCGGGTCGAGGAGATCCTGGGCCGCTCCCTGGACGATCCGGACGTCCGGATGGAGCTGTGGCTGGCACTGAAGGCCACGAGCTCCCCATCGGCGCCCCAGACGCAGGTGCCGCAGGCGTAACGACCTCACCCGCGACAGAGAGTGGGCTCCCAACGCCCTGCGAATCCGCCTCCGGCGTTGTCGTCGGTCATCGACTCCACCCACGCTCGAACCTGCTCGCGCGGGAGGGACCCCTTTCGCGTCGCTTCCCTCATCCGCCTTGGATGCGAAGCCGCATGACGCCGCTCGCTGATCCGCTCTCCATCGCGGGTGAGGCCGTAACCCTCGCGCCGACGGACGGGCCCGGTGTCCCCGTCGACGCACACGCATCCGACAAACCGGCGCACCTCCGTCGCGTACTGCTCCACGCCGGACAAACGCCAGGGCGACCGCGCGGCCCTACGGTGGGGGCAACACACCCCACGTCTCCGAAGGGCCGGAACCTCCATGACTTCCACCCACGCCTTCTGGCTCGCCGGCCGCCAGGCCACCGGCGAGGACAGCTTCGACGTCACCAACCCCTGGGACGGCCGTCTCGTCGGCACCGTCAGCGTGCCGACCGACGCCCAGATCGAGGAGGCCGTCGCGGCCGCGCACGCCGTGCGCGAGGAGTTCGCCGCGACCCCGGCCCATGTCCGGGCCGCCGCACTCGACCACGTCGTACGGCGCCTGGTGGAGCGCACCGAGGAGATCGCCCAGCTGATCTCCGCCGAGAACGGCAAGCCGATCAAGTGGGCCCGCGGCGAGGTCGGCCGCGCCGTCTCCGTGTTCCGCTTCGCCTCCGAGGAGGCCCGCCGCTTCAACGGCGGTGACGCGCAGCGCCTCGACACCGACGCCGGTGGCACCGGCCGCCTCGGCCTGACCCGGCGCTTCCCGCGCGGTACGGTCCTCGGCATCGCACCGTTCAACTTCCCGCTGAACCTGAGCGCCCACAAGGTCGCCCCGGCCATCGCCGTCGGTGCCCCGATCATCCTGAAGCCCGCCCCGGCCACCCCGATCTCCTCGCTGATCCTGGGCGAGCTGTTGGCCGAGACCGACCTGCCGGCCGGTTCGTGGTCCGTGCTGACGGTCCCCAACGACCGGATGCCCGCCCTGGTCCAGGACGAGCGCCTGCCGGTGATCTCCTTCACCGGTTCCGGCCCCGTCGGCTACTCGATCATGGAGTCGGTGCCGCGCAAGCACTGCACCCTGGAGCTCGGCGGCAACGGCGCCGCGGTCGTGCTCGGCGACTACGCCTCCGACGAGGACCTGGACTGGGCCGCGACCCGTATCGCGACCTTCTCCAACTACCAGGGCGGCCAGTCCTGCATCTCGGTGCAGCGCGTCATCGCGGACGCCCAGGTCTACGACCGGCTCCTCCCGAAGATCGTCGCGGCCGTCGAGGCCCAGGTCACCGGCGACCCGTCCGACGCCGCCACCGACGTCGGCCCGCTGGTCAGCGAGGACGCCGCCAAGCGCGTCGAGTCCTGGGTCGACGAAGCCGTGCAGGCCGGCGCCCAGCTGCTCACCGGCGGCAAGCGGGACGGTGCCACGTACGCGCCGACCGTGCTCGCCGAGCTCCCGGACAACGTCACCCTCTCCTGCGAGGAGGTCTTCGGACCGGTGCTGTCCGTGCAGAAGGTGGACGGCGAGGCCGAGGCGTTCGCAGCGGTCAACTCCTCCAAGTACGGCCTGCAGGCAGGCGTGTTCACGCACGACCTGCAGACCGCCTTCCGCGCCCACCGCGCCCTTGAGGTCGGCGGCGTGATCATCGGCGACGTCCCCTCCTACCGCGCGGACCAGATGCCGTACGGCGGCGCCAAGCAGTCCGGCGTCGGCCGCGAGGGCGTCCGCTACGCCATGGACGACTACACCTACGAGCGCGTGCTGGTCCTCACCGGCCTCGCCCTGTAGTCCGCGAACAGGATCGAACCGATCCACCTACGTCGCCTGCGTTCCGCCTGGACAGCACGACAGCAGGCGGCAGAGAGACGGCCTAAGCCCACTGTGCGGGGGCTTAGGCCGTTTCTGCGTATCTGCACCCTGAGCTGCAAGTATCGCTAGTGCTCTGACCGCATACCTTCGCCGGGTTGGGCGGGTGTGGGGCCATTAATGCCAGCTACCTGGCCGAGGCATCCGCCTATGCTCGGCTCGTGCAGCCGCTTTCCGACCGCAGCAATCCGTTGATCACGGCGTTCCCAGCCGAGCTTGCAAGCGATGCCGAGGCAGTCCTGGCGGTGATGCCTGATTCTCGGCTCCAGCCGCATGCCTCGTTCTCGGTCGCTGTCGAGGGCCAGCAGGTTTTGATCCCCGGGCGCCTCTACAACGACGAGCCGCCAACTGCCAGGGTGGCGTCGCTTTCGTCGCGCCAACAACAGCTTCTGCACTGCCTGTACTCAAGGCACTGCGACGGCATGGTCAGGCAGCGCCACCTGGAGAAGGTCCTTGGTTCCACGGACCCATGGGTCGTCCCCTTCGTCGTGCAGCTGGTTGGCGAGTACGTCTTGGAGATCCTGGTCGTCATCTGCGATGAGCTCCGTGATCTCGCCACGCCCGGCACCTTCGGCCACCTCGCTTACGGGCAGTTCATCGTGGACAACCCTGCTTTCTTCGCGCGCACTCAACGGCGGGTCGTAAGCTACTGGAGCTGCTACTACCGGGGCACCTACGCGAGTTTTCGGGGCTACCCGGGGTGCACAATTCTTGACCTCCTACGGTCCGCTGCCTCCGACAGAGCAGGACATCCCTGGCCCAACCTCGCTCCAGCTGGCGCCAGGGTGGACGGCTACTGCTAGGACCCGGCCGGGCAAGGTCGCCGGGCTGGTCAAGCGGCATCGGCGAGGGGACGTCCGCCCCAACGGATGCCCTTCTCGCTGCGGATGCGAGCGCGCTCGCGGCGCTGGGCTGCCAGCACGTCGGGGTGACGGGCATTCGCGTTGCGCCAGCGCAGATAGGCGTGCAGGGCCCGGGTCTGCACGGTGTGGTTGCGGTGGTTGGAGTTGGCGATGGTGAACTGCCGCAGCGGCCCGAAGTGCGCCTCGATTGGGTTGGCCCAGGACGCGTATGTCGGCGTGAAGCACAGCTCGACGCGGTTCTTCTTCGCCCAGCGGCGGATCGTCTCGCCCTTGTGGGCGGACAGGTTGTCCAGGATGACGTAGATGGGGGCGCCGTCCGGTCGGGCGGCCCGGACCGATCTGAGCGCGGCCAGCGTGTTCGCGGCGCCCTTCTTCCGGCGGTTGACGCCCCAGAGCGTGTCGTCACCGACCGAATAGCAGCCGTGGAAGTACCTGACGCCATGCGTGCGGTGGTAGGTCGCCGGGTGCCGCTCGGGGTGACTGGCGGGGGCCCAGCCCGCACCGCCGGTGGGGCGGATGCCGAGCGGGCCGAACTCGTCGAACGCGAAGACCCGGTCCGGGAAGCGGTCCAGGACCTCCTCGATCCGGTCCAGCTTTGCCTCGCGGTCGGGGTCCGGGGACTCTTTCCAGGTCTTGGTGCGCTGGAAGGTGATGCCGCGGCGGGCGAGCAGACGGCGTAACGCCTCGCGGCCGATGCGGATGACCCGCCCATGGACTTTCCGCAGGTGGGCCAGCAGTTTGCGGATGGACCAGCGAGTGAAGGGCTGGCCGAGCTTGGTCGGGCGGGTGGTGGCTGTCTGGACGACGAAGTCTTCGTCGTCAGGGCTGAGCAGGCGGGGACGGCCTCCCGCCCACCGAGGGTCCAGACAGGCCAGGCCGATCTCGTTGAACCGGTGGATCACATCCCGGACGGTGTCCTCGTCGGCCTGCACCAGCTGGGCGATCACCGGGACCCGGTTCCCGCCAGCCGACGCCAGCAGCATCATCGCGCGTCGGAAGCGGACCGAACTGGTGCTGCCCCGGCGCACGATCTCCTGCAGCTTCTGCCCCTCCTGGTCGGTCAACCTGCGCACGCGGACAGGCTCAGCCACCGCACCCCCAGCACTCGGATCGGACGTCACGCAACATCCAACCGCCCCGACCACCAACCCGGCGAACCAATGTGGTCAGAGCACTAGATCTTGACTAGTTCGAACGGGTGGCTGGGAAAACGGTGGGAAGACGGAGCTGATTTCCCGCCATGGCAAGCATCGTTCCGCGGAGGAACAAGAACGGGGAGTTCCTCAGACAGGGCGTCGCCGGCAGGGTGCATCAGCCGTCACGGAAGGTCGGTGCGGCCCCACCAGGTCGGCCGCACCGGCACTCCGTCCGCATAGCGTTCCACCTGCGGCGTCGAGGGCGGAGGCGGCACCGCGTCCGCCGGATCTGGTTCAGCCCCCGGTGGGGCCGCCTCCGCCGACGGCGGGGCCGGTGCGGCGCTGTCGTCCAGCAGCTCTGCCACCGTGAACCGTGTGCTGAAGGACTGCCAGGCGCCGTCGATCACCAGAAGGAAGCCGTCGCCTTCTCGGAAGAGCCGACGGCGCTTCGGACTTCTGGGGTGCTCCGGCGTATGGCTCCGGGCACGCCGCTCCAGCTCCACCAGAGCCTCTTCACACGTACCCTCCACGTGCGTCAGCACGTACGCCTCCGCGTGCTTGCGCTCCCCGACACCCACGGTCGTCTCGATGACCAGTCCCCAGATCGCCATGCTCCCGCCCCTCCCGTTCGAATCAAGGAACAGCCTAGTAAGGCTTTGTCAGGTGGTGTCGTAGGACTGCCACGGGGTGGGCTGTCGGCAGGTGGGGCAGTGCACCCATCCGGCGACCGTGTCTGAGGACACCTTGAGAAGCTCGGCCGTTTCCTCCCGGGTGCGCCCCTGCTGCTCGCGTATCACGCGGAAGACGTAGCTCTCACGCCGGCTGATATGCCGCGCGCCGTGTGTGACGCCGTGGTTCGGAGGGCCGACGTGGTCCTCTCCGTGGGCGAGGGCTCCGCCGGGCAGAACAGTCCTCTGTCCGTACGGCTCACACCGTGGCTGCCGTGCTGGGAGCGGATGCCCGCCGACCTCCCCCGTATCGGCAGGGCACCGTCAGTGCCCTCTCCCGCGCCCTGTGGCCGACGGAGCGTGACCCGGCCCGGCGGCCCGCCCGCCGGGCCCTCTGTGTTCGCGCAGGTCGGAGGAGAACCACAGGTCAGGGCGGCGCTGCAAGGGACCCACCGCGCGGGGGCTCCGGACGTTTCCGCTTCACCCGCCCCGCTCACGGCCCGACCGCCCTGTCACCACGGGGCTGTCCAGTGGAGTGGCTCCCGACCCGATCGGCGTCCGCGGGATGGTGGGAGTCCCAGGAATCGGGTACATCAGGACAAGTACACCGGTTGGTACGGCTCGGCAGGCGCCCATGCGCTCCGGGCGGACCGGCCGCGTCCGCCCACCCCACAACGCGGCGAGGTGAGCTCCTCATGTCCGCACCATCCGCACCGAAGAACACGCCCAAGGTCACCGAGCGTGAAGCGCGCCAAGTGGCCGAGGCCGCGCGCGAACAGGACTGGCACAAGCCCAGTTTCGCCAAGGAACTCTTCCTCGGGCGCTTCCGCCTCGACCTGATCCATCCGCATCCGCAGCCGCCCGTGGACGACGTCCGGCGCGGCGAGGCGTTCCTCGCCCGGCTGCGCGACTTCTGCGAAACCAGGATCGACAGCGCCCTGATCGAGCGTGAGGCGAGGATCCCCGACGAGGTGATCAATGGCCTCAAGGAACTCGGCGCGCTCGGGATGAAGATCGAACCGAAGTACGGCGGCCTGGGGCTGACCCAGGTCTACTACAACAAGGCCCTTTCCCTGGTCGGCTCCGCCAGCCCCGCGATCGGCGCGCTGCTCTCCGCCCACCAGTCCATCGGCGTACCGCAGCCGCTGAAGATCTTCGGCAGCCAGGAGCAGAAGGACGCCTTCCTGCCCCGGCTGGCCAGCACCGACATCTCGGCGTTCCTGCTCACCGAGCCGGACGTCGGCTCCGACCCGGCCCGGCTCGCCACCTCGGCCGTTCCGGACGGGTCGGACTACATCCTCGACGGGGTGAAGCTGTGGACGACCAACGGTGTCGTCGCCGACCTGCTCGTCGTGATGGCCCGTGTCCCGAAGTCGGAGGGCCACCGGGGCGGCATCACCGCGTTCGTCGTCGAGGCGGACTCCCCGGGCATCACCGTGGAGAACCGCAACGCCTTCATGGGCCTGCGCGGCATCGAGAACGGCGTCACCCGCTTCCACCGCGTCCGGGTCCCCGCCGCGAACCGCATCGGCCCCGAAGGCGCGGGGCTCAAGATCGCCCTGACCACGCTCAACACGGGACGGCTCTCGCTGCCCGCGATGTGCGTCGGCGCCGGGAAGTGGTGCCTGAAGATCGCCCGTGAGTGGTCGGCGGTGCGCGAGCAGTGGGGCAGGCCGGTCGCCCGGCACGAGGCCGTCGGCGCCAAGATCTCCTTCATCGCGGCGACCACCTTCGCGCTCGAAGCGGTGGTCGAACTCTCCTCCCAGATGGCCGACGAGAACCGCAACGACATCCGGATCGAAGCGGCTCTCGCCAAGCTCTACGGCTCCGAGATGGGCTGCCTGATGGCCGACGAGCTGGTCCAGATCCGCGGCGGCCGGGGCTTCGAGACCGCCGAGTCGCTCGCGGCCCGGGGCGAGCGGGCCGTCCCCGCCGAGCAACTCCTGCGCGACCTGCGGATCAACCGGATCTTCGAGGGCTCCACCGAGATCATGCACCTGCTGATCGCCCGTGAGGCCGTCGACGCCCACCTGAAGGTCGCCGGAGACATCATCGACCCCGACAAACCCCTCTCCGCCAAGGCGAAAGCGGGCGCGAACGCGGCCGGCTTCTACGCCCGCTGGCTCCCCAAACTCGTCGCGGGACCGGGGCAACTCCCGCGTACGTACGGAGAGTTCAACCCGCCCGGCCACCCGGACCTGTCCACCCACCTGCGCTACGTCGAACGCTCCGCCCGTAAACTCGCGCGCTCCACGTTCTACGCCATGTCGCGCTGGCAGGGCCGGATGGAGACCAAGCAGGGCTTCCTCGGCCGGATCGTCGACATCGGTGCGGAACTCTTCGCGATGAGCGCCGCCTGCGTCCGTGCCGAACTGCTGCGCTCCTGCGACGACCACGGCCGCGAGGCCTACCAGCTCGCCGACGTGTTCTGCCGCCAGTCCCGCGTCCGGGTCGAGGAACTCTTCACCCGACTGTGGTCCAACACCGACGATCTGGACCGACGCGTGGTGGACGGCGTCCTGTCCGGTACGTACACCTGGCTGGAGGACGGCATCATCGACCCGAGCGGCGACGGACCGTGGATCGCCGACGCCACCCCGGGGCCGTCCGTCCGGGACGACGTCCACCGGCCCATTCGCTGACCCGCGGCCCACCGGGCGGACGCGCGTCGGGTGTACCCCGCCGCACCGCTCCGGGCGGGCGCGGGGGACGCACTGTCCACACGCACAGCCGATGCGGCAACAATGGGGGGCATGAGCGACAGCCCTGCCCCCCTCGCCGACCCGCACCTCGTCTTCGACGCCGCGGAAGGCCGCCGGGATCTCGTCATCCTCGGCTCCACCGGTTCCGTCGGTACTCAGGCCATCGACCTGGTGCTGCGCAACCCCGACCGCTTCCGCGTCACCGGGCTCTCCGCCGCGGGCGGACGGGTCGCCCTCCTCGCCGAGCAGGCCCGGCAGCTGCGGGTGCGTACCGTGGCCGTCGCCGCGCCGGACGCCGCTCCGGCCCTGCGCGAGGCGCTGCGCGCGCAGTACGGGACGGGCGAGCCGCTCCCCGAGATCCTGGCCGGCCCCGAGGCCGCCTCCCAGCTCGCCGCCGGCGACTGCCACACCGTGCTCAACGGAATCACCGGCTCGATCGGTCTCGCCCCCACGCTCGCCGCGCTGGAGGCGGGCCGCACGCTCGCCCTGGCCAACAAGGAATCGCTGATCGTCGGCGGCCCGCTGGTGAAGGCGCTGGCGAAGCCCGGCCAGATCATCCCGGTCGACTCCGAGCACGCCGCCCTTTTCCAGGCGCTCGGCGCGGGCACCCGCGCCGACGTACGCAAGCTCGTCGTCACCGCGTCCGGCGGCCCCTTCCGGGGACGCACCCGGAGTGAACTCGTGGACGTCACCCGCGAGGAGGCCCTCGCTCACCCGACCTGGGCCATGGGACCGGTCATCACGATCAACTCCGCCACCCTGGTCAACAAGGGACTGGAGGTCATCGAGGCGCATCTCCTCTACGACATCCCGTTCGACCGGATCGAGGTCGTGGTCCACCCCCAGTCCTACGTCCACTCCATGGTCGAGTTCACCGACGGCTCCACCCTCGCCCAGGCCACACCTCCGGACATGCGGGGCCCGATCGCCATCGGCCTCGGCTGGCCCCAGCGCATCCCGGACGCGGCCCCCGCCTTCGACTGGTCGAAGACGTCCAGCTGGGAGTTCTTCCCCCTCGACAACGAGGCCTTCCCGTCCGTGGGACTGGCCCGGCACGTGGGCACGCTCGGCGCCACCGCCCCCGCCGTGTTCAACGCAGCGAACGAGGAATGCGTCGACGCATTTCTGACGGGACGGCTGCCGTTCAACGGAATCATGGATACGGTCACCGCGGTGGTGGCCGAACACGGCACCCCCGCCACGGGAACTTCGCTCACGGTCGCAGACGTCCTCGAAGCGGAGACCTGGGCACGCGCCCGGGCCCGTGAACTCTCGGCGAAAGCGACAGCGGAGGCGCGCGCATGAGTATTTCGACGGTCCTGTTGACGATTCTGGGCATCGTCGTCTTCGTCATCGGCCTGCTGTTCTCGATCGCCTGGCACGAGCTGGGGCACCTGTCGACCGCGAAACTCTTCGGCATCCGCGTCCCCCAGTACATGGTCGGCTTCGGACCGACGATCTGGTCGCGCAAGAAGGGCGACACCGAGTACGGGATCAAGGCCATCCCGGCCGGCGGCTACATCCGCATGATCGGCATGTTCCCGCCGGGACCGGACGGGCGCCTGGAGGCGCGGTCCACCTCGCCGTGGCGCAGCATGATCGAGGACGCCAGGTCCGCGGCCTTCGAAGAGATCGAGCCGGGCGACGAGAAGCGCCTCTTCTACACGCGCAAGCCGTGGAAGCGCGTCATCGTGATGTTCGCCGGACCGTTCATGAACCTGGTCCTCGCCGTCGCGATCTTCCTGGGTGTGGCGATGTCCTTCGGCTTCCAGACGCAGACCACCGAGGTCGCGGGCGTCCAGAAGTGCGTGATCCCCCAGAGCGAGAACCGCGAGACCTGCAAGAAGACCGACGCCGTCTCGCCCGCACAGGCGGCGGGACTCAAGAAGGGCGACAAGATCGTCGCTTTCAACGGCCAGAAGGTCGACGACTGGGCGACGCTCTCGGAGCGGATCCGCGACACCGTCGGTCCTGCCACCATCACGGTCCAGCGCGACGGTCAGGAGCAGACCCTCCACGCCGTGCTGAAGAAGAACGCCGTGGCGAAGAAGGACTCCAACGGGGATGCGATCCCCGGTAAGTTCGTGACGGCCGGCTACCTCGGCTTCGCCGCGCAGACCGAGATCGTCCCGCTCTCCTTCGGCGACTCGGTCGTCCGCATGGGAGACATGATCGAGAACGGCGTCGACTCGATCATCGCCCTCCCGTCCAAGATTCCCGGCCTGTGGGACGCCGCCTTCGGCGACGGCCCGCGAGCGGCCGACTCCCCGGTGGGGGTCGTCGGTGCGGCCAGGATCGGCGGCGAGGTGATGGCGCTGGACGTGCCGGCGCAGAACCAGATCGCGATGATGCTGTTCCTGCTGGCGGCCTTCAACCTCTCGCTGTTCCTCTTCAACATGCTGCCCCTGCTTCCGCTCGACGGCGGACACATCGCCGGAGCGCTCTGGGAGGCCCTGCGCCGCAACGTGGCGCGCGTCTTCAAGCGCCCCGACCCGGGCCCCTTCGACGTGGCCAAGCTGATGCCGGTCGCCTATGTCGTCGCAGGTGTCTTCATCTGCTTCACGCTACTGGTGCTGGTGGCCGACATCGTCAATCCGGTCAAGATCTCCTGACCTCCCGAACGGCCCGGCATACGAAGGGTGACGGCCCCGGCACACACTGTGTGCCGGGGCCGTCACCTGCGTGCGGCACTCCCGCACGCGGTGTGCTCCGGGCCGCCGCCGGTGACGTAACCTCGGAACCCGGAGCCCGCCGATCTCGGGACCTCGATCCACACCTTGGGGATGCTCAGCGCATGACTGCGATTTCTCTCGGAATTCCGTCCGTTCCGACCAAGCTCGCCGACCGGCGGGTCAGCCGCAAGATCCAGGTCGGATCGGTTGCGGTGGGCGGGGATGCGCCGGTGTCGGTGCAGTCGATGACGACGACGCGTACGTCGGACATCGGTGCGACGTTGCAGCAGATCGCGGAGTTGACGGCGTCGGGCTGTCAGATCGTGCGGGTGGCGTGTCCGACGCAGGATGACGCGGACGCGTTGGCGACGATTGCGAAGAAGTCGCAGATTCCGGTGATCGCGGATATTCATTTCCAGCCGAAGTATGTGTTCGCGGCGATCGATGCGGGTTGTGCCGCGGTGCGGGTGAATCCGGGGAACATCAAGCAGTTCGACGACAAGGTGAAGGAGATCGCGCGGGCGGCGAAGGATGCGGGTACGCCGATCCGGATCGGTGTGAACGCGGGTTCGCTGGATGCGCGGTTGCTGAAGAAGTACGGGAAGGCGACTCCGGAGGCGTTGGTGGAGTCGGCGCTCTGGGAGGCGTCGCTCTTCGAGGAGCATGACTTCCGGGAGATCAAGATCTCGGTGAAGCACAACGATCCGGTGGTGATGGTCAATGCGTACCGTCAGCTGGCTGCTCGGTGTGACTACCCGTTGCATCTGGGGGTGACGGAGGCGGGGCCGGCGTTCCAGGGGACGATCAAGTCGGCTGTGGCTTTTGGTGCGTTGCTGTCGGAGGGGATCGGGGACACGATCCGGGTGTCGTTGTCGGCGCCGCCGGCGGAGGAGGTCAAGGTCGGTCTGCAGATTCTGGAGTCGTTGAATCTGAAGCAGCGTCGGCTGGAGATCGTTTCGTGTCCGTCGTGCGGGCGGGCGCAGGTGGATGTGTACAAGCTGGCGGATCAGGTCAGTGCGGGGCTTGAGGGCATGGAAGTGCCGTTGCGGGTGGCCGTGATGGGCTGTGTCGTCAATGGTCCGGGTGAGGCCCGTGAGGCGGATCTGGGTGTCGCGTCCGGCAATGGCAAGGGGCAGATCTTCGTGAAGGGCGAGGTCATCAAGACCGTGCCCGAGTCGAGGATCGTCGAGACGCTGATCGAAGAAGCCATGAAGATCGCCGAACAGATGGAGAAGGACGGCATCGCCTCCGGCGAGCCCGAGGTCTCCGTCAGCTAAGACCGACCGCCCACGACCGCGCCCCGCCGGAGGAACACCGCCCGGCGGGGCGCAGCCGTGAGCGGCCCCACGAAGCGGACCGGACGCCGGCGACCCGTGCGCGACAGCGAGTGCCCCAGGCCATTGTCCGGCTACGGGGGCGGCGCCGACGAGGCTCTTTGGGTACAGTGCGGAAATCAGCAGACCGCATGGTGAGGCCCCCTCGTGTTGACGCAGACCACCACCCGGGTCCTCGAACCCAGCGACCTCGGCGCCGCTCTCGCCATACTGGAGAGCGAACCCGTGGCCAATGCCTTCGTGACCGCCCGGGTCCGGATCGCAGGTCTCGATCCCTGGCGCCTCGGTGGCGAGATGTGGGGCTGGTACGCCGACGGACGGCTGCGTTCGCTGTGCTACTCGGGCGCCAACCTCGTACCGATCTGCGCCACCCCCGAAGCCGTCAGGGCCTTCGCCGACCGCGCCCGCCGGGCCGGCCGACGCTGCTCCTCGATCGTCGGCCCCGCGGAGCCCACCGCCCAGCTGTGGCGGCTGCTCGAACCCGGCTGGGGCCCCGCCCGCGAGGTCCGGGCCCATCAACCCCTCATGGTCACCGAGAGCCTGTCCGCCGAGGTCACCCCCGACCCCCTGGTCCGCCGGATCCGCAAGGACGAGATGGACGTCCTGATGCCGGCCTGTGTGGCGATGTTCACCGAGGAGGTCGGCATCTCCCCGGTCGCGGGCGACGGCGGTCTCCTCTACCAGGCACGCGTCGCCGAACTCATCGGCGCCGGCCGCTCGTTCGCCCGGATCGAGGACGGCAAGGTCCTCTTCAAGGCGGAGATCGGCGCGGCCACCCCGCAGGCCTGCCAGATCCAGGGCGTCTGGGTCGCTCCCGAACACCGCGGCCGAGGACTCTCCGAGACCGGCATGGCGGCGGTCCTGCGCTACGCACTGGCCGACGTCGCACCCGTCGTCAGCCTCTACGTGAACGACTACAACACCCCCGCCCGCAGGGCGTACGCCAGAGTCGGCTTCCGCGAGACCGGCGCGTTCATGAGCGTGCTGTTCTGACCGGCGGCGGCCGGCGTCGCCGCCCCGTACCGTCCACCCCGCCCGGGCCAGTAGGGTCGGTCCATGGCAGCAGTTTCCGGGGGCGGCCCCCACACTCCCAGCGTCCGGATCGGACCGATCGATCTCGCCGCGCGCGTGGACGAGGCGCTCGCCGTACAGGCCGTCGCCTTCGGCCTGGGCCCGGAAGAGATCGAGGTACGGCGCCACATCGTCCTCAGACACCTCGACCACCCCTGCGCCCGCGCCCTGGGCGCCACCACCCCCGACGGCCGGCTCGTCGGCTTCGTCTACGGCCTGCCGAACGAACGCGGCCAGTGGTGGTCCACCGTCGTCGAGCCCTACCTCCGCGCCACCGGCTCCGTGCACTGGCTCGACGACTCGTTCGTCATCACCGAACTGCACGTCCACCCGGCGTTCCAGAACCGCGGCACCGGCCGCATGCTGATCACCGCCATCACGGACGCCGTCGACCAGCCCCGGTCCATCCTCTCCGCGATCGACACGGACAGCCCGGCACGTGCCCTGTACCGCAGTCTCGGCTACCGGGACCTGGCCCGCCAGGTGCTCTTCCCCAGCGCTCCCAAGCCGTACGCGGTGATGGGAGCCCCGCTCCCGCTGCGTCGCAGAGGACAGACGGGGACGGACCGACAGCCAATCGATTTCCGCCCACCCGTACCACCCGGCTAACCTCCTGCACATCACCCTTCCGAGCAGGAGTTCACCATGGTCCAGGTCCAGCGCATGTCCCGATTGATGATCAAGACACTGCGCGACGACCCGGCGGACGCCGAGACGCTGAACCACAAGCTGCTCGTCCGGGCCGGTTACGTACGCCGCACGGCGGCCGGAATCTGGACCTGGCTGCCGCTCGGCAAGAAGGTCCTGGAGAACATCACCCGCGTCGTCCGCGAGGAGATGGACGCCATCGGCGGCCAGGAAGTGCTGCTTCCCGCGCTGCTCCCCAAGGAGTCGTACGACGCCAGCGGCCGTTATGACGAGTACGGCGATCTGCTGTTCAAGCTGAAGGACCGCAAGGGCGCCGAGTACCTCCTCGGACCCACCCACGAAGAGATCTTCACCCAGGTCGTCAAGGATCAGATCACGTCCTACAAGGACCTGCCCGTGATCCTCTACCAGATCCAGACCAAGTACCGGGACGAGGCCCGCCCCCGCGCCGGTGTGCTGCGCGGCCGCGAGTTCCAGATGAAGGACTCGTACTCCTTCGACACCACGGACGAGGGGCTCGTCGAGGCGTACCAGCTGCACCGCGCCGCCTACATCCGGATCTTCGAGCGGCTCGGCCTCGACCACCGCATCGTCTCCGCCGTATCCGGCGCGATGGGCGGCTCGGCCTCCGAGGAGTTCCTGGCCCCCGCCCCGGCCGGTGAGGACACCTTCGTCGACTGCCCCGCCTGCGACTACGCCGCCAACACGGAAGCCGTGACCTTCAAGGCCGCCCCCGTGGACGCCTCGGCGCACGGCCCGGTCGAGGAGCTGGACACCCCCGACACCCCGACCATCGACACGCTCGCCGCGCATCTCGGCGTCCCGGCCTCCGCGACCCTGAAGAACCTGCTGGTCAAGGTCGACGGCGAGATCGTCGCCGTGGGCGTGCCCGGCGACCGCGAGGTCGACCTCGGCAAGCTCGGCGAGCACCTCGCGCCCGCCGTCGTCGAACTGGTCACCGCGGAGGACTTCGAGGGCCGCGCAGACCTGGTGCGCGGCTACGTCGGCCCGCAGGGTCTGGAGAAGGTCCGCTACATCGCCGACCCGCGCATCGCCGCCGGCACTGCCTGGATCACCGGCGCGAACAAGCCCGGCACCCACGCGAAGAACGTCGTCGCCGGCCGTGACTTCGAGGTCGACGACTACCTCGACGTCGTCGTCGTCGAGGCGGGCGACCCCTGCCCCAAGTGCGGCACCGGCCTCCAGTTGGACCGCGCCATCGAGATCGGTCACATCTTCCAGCTCGGCCGCAAGTTCGCGGACGCCTTCCAGCTCGATGTGCTCGGCCAGAACGGCAAGCCGGTCCGGGTCACGATGGGCTCGTACGGCATCGGCGTCTCCCGCGCCGTCGCCGCGCTTGCCGAGCAGACCGCCGATGAGCAGGGGCTTTGCTGGCCCCGCGAGATCGCCCCGGCCGATGTCCACGTCGTCGCGGCGGGCAAGGCGCTCCAGACGGAGCTGGCCCTGGACGTCTCCGAGAAGCTCGCCGCCGCCGGTGTGCGGGTCATGGTCGACGACCGTGCTGGCGTCTCGCCCGGTGTGAAGTTCACCGACGCCGAGCTGATCGGCGTCCCGAAGATCCTGGTCGCCGGCCGCCGCTCGGCCGAGGGCGTCCTGGAGCTCAAGGACCGCCGCACCGGCGAGCGCGAGGAGCTCACGGTCGACGAGGCGATCGCCCGCCTCGTCGCCCAGGGCTGATACCGGAACGGACAGGAGACCCCCGCGCACCGCGCGGGGGTCTCCTGCGTTCGTGGACCGCTACAGCCAGCCGGCGAACTCCAGCGTCAGCTCACCCTCCTGGCGACGGCCCACCGCCAGCGCCCGGGTGCCCGACTCCACCGCGCGGAAAAGCGTCCAGCCGTGCAGCCGTTCCCGGTCCACGTCCAGCGAATCGGCGAGCTTCTTGATCCGGCGACGGGCCGTCGCCGGACCACCCGGGGAGGCGATCAGATCCTCCACGCGGTCGCGCACCAGGCGCGCCAGATCGTAGGCCCGCTCGCCGATCAGCGGCTCCGGCCCGACCGTCAGCCAGGGCACCCGCTCACCCGCGAGCACCTTGCTCTGGCGGAAGTTGCCGTGCAGCAGCAGGGATTCGGGGGAGTGGGCGACCAACTCCTCGCGCGCCGCGAGCGCCGCGGAGACCAGCGGGGCCAGGCTCGGTTCGGCCGCGGCGCGGGCGCGCATCGGCTCAGTACACCGTCCCGTCCGTTCCGCGACCGTCTCGAATCCATGACCGGCCGGCGGCTCGACCCACAGCCGGCGCACCGTCCCCGCCGCCTCCAGCAGCGCCTTCGCCTCCGGCAGCGAACGCAGCGACATCTCGGGGTGCAACCGCTCCAGCAGCAGGGCGCCGGGGCCGGAGGCGAGGAGCCGGACCGCGCCCCAGCCGTTCCAGTGGGCGAGCGCCGCCCGTTCCAGCTCGGGCGCGGCCCCGGACGGAGCGAGCTTCAGGGCGGCCGGGGTGCCGTCGGAGCACGTCACCAGCAGGACCAGACTGCTGCGGCCGCCGGGGGTGGCGACCCGGTCCACGGTCACCTCCTGACCGGTCGAGGACAGCGCTTCCTCGGTCAGTACGGGAATCCGTGCGAGCCAGTCGGCGGCGTCGTCCCCGTACGACTCGCCGAGCGCTCGCACCAGACGCTGCGGCGGTTCGAAACCCATGCGTGCCTTGTTCCCTTTCAGAGCTTTCTTCAGTGCGTGGCGCCGGGCCCGTGCTTCGCGGCGGCCCCGTCCGTCGCGCCGGTCCCGCCGGTGGTCAGCTCGGCGAGCCCGGGAAAGGGTACGCCGCTGCCGCGCCAGCGGACCGCGCGCACCGCGGCCTCCCGCAGCGCGTCCGCCGCCTGACGCCTGAGCGGCCCGTCGGCGGCCCGTACGAGATCCGAGTAGACGCCCGCGACCCGGTCCTCCAGCAGGGCGGCCAGCCGCACCGCCGCGGTCGGGTCCGGCACCGCGAACGGCAGAGCGTACGCCGCCTGTGCCGCCACCGGCTCACCGCCCAGGTCGCGCACGGTCCGCACCAGCGTGTCGCGCCGGGCCCGATGAGCGTGATAAGCCGCCGTGGCCTCGGCCCGGCGGCCGTCGGCGACCCGGGCGCCGACCACCCCGTACCCGTACACCGCCGCGTGCTCGGCGGCCAGGGCAGCCTGCGTCGCCTTCTGTGTCCCGGCGCTCATGACGAGGTCTCCTTGGCCAGTTCGGTCAGCAGATAGGCGTGGGCCGCGCCCGCCGCCGCGATGGAGGCCAGCAGCCGGGCCAGCTCCGGCGGCGCCGTCAGCAGCGTCCGCGTATGGGCGTCCGCGGTGCGGCGCTCCGCCGCGGCCAGCTCCTTGACGGCGGACGCCGCGTCGGTGGCGCGTGTCCGGGAGGACACAAGCGTCCCTTTGCCGGCGGGCGCCAGTGCCTCGGCATGGGCCCGTACGGCGTCCCGCAGCGGTGAGAGCCCGGCAGCGGTCGCCGGATAGGCCCTGACCACGTACTCGTACCGGGCGAGCAGTTCCCTGCTGGTGCGGGCGGAGCTCGCCCGGAGCGTCCTCTCCGTCCGCGCGGCCAGCGCCTGCGCGTCCGCTGTCGCCGTGTCGGTACCGGCGGAGCCCTCCCGGGGCCCGGACCCGTCACCGCAGCCGGCCAGCACCGCACCCATGGCGATCGCTCCCGTCGCGGTGAATGCACCTCTGCGCGTCGTCCCCGTGCGCCGCACTTGTTCTCCTCCGGGCTTGGACCTGTTGTGACTGGATCTGTCCTGAAGTGATCACCGCAGGCGAGCGTACCCGCGGCCGCGGAGCAGGCGGACGCCAACACCCCTCGGGACCGGATACCCTTTGACCTGACACGCGAGATCCCCACAACAGCACACGCGGCCGAGGAGTCACCCGGATGAGCACGACCCAGAGCGAGAGGCTGCGCGGACTGCTCGAACCGCTCGTCAGCGCCGAACAGCTGGATCTCGAAGAGATCGAGGTGTCCCGGGCGGGCCGCCGCCGGGTGCTGCGGATCATCGTGGATTCCGAAGAGGGCGTGGAGCTGGACGCCTGCGCCGAGCTGAGCCGCGCGATCTCCGAGAAGCTGGACGAGACCGACGCGATGGGCGAGGGCGAGTACGTCCTCGAAGTCAGCTCCCCCGGTGCCGACCGCCCGCTGACGGAGCACCGCCACTACGTACGCGCCACGGGCCGCCTGGCCAAGCTGCAGCTGCGCGAGGGCGGCGACCTGGTGGCCCGCATCCTCGCCGTGGACGAAGAAGGCCTCGACCTCGAAGTGCCGGGTGTCAAGGGCCGCAAGCCCACGTCCCGCCGGGTCGCCTTCGACGACATCGCCAAGGCGCGCGTGGAGATCGAATTCAGCCGCAAGGACAAGATCGAATTCAGCCGCAAGGACAAGAAGGAAGAGGAGGCGTAGCCGTGGACATCGATGTGAAGCTCTTGAAGGGCTTGGCACAGGACAAGGAGATCCCCTTCGACGTACTCGTCGAAGCGATCGAGTCGGCCCTCCTCATCGCCTACCACCGTACGGACGGAAGCCATCGCCGCGCGCGCGTGGAGCTCGATGCGCGCGGCCACGTGACGGTGTGGGCGAAGGAGGACCCGGCCGACCTCGAACCGGGTCAGGAGCCCAAGGAGTTCGACGACACCCCGTCCGGTTTCGGCAGGATCGCCGCGACCACCGCCAAGCAGGTCATCCTGCAGCGGCTGCGCGACGCCGAGGACGACCGGACGTTCGGGGAGTACGCGGGCCACGAGGGCGATGTCGTCACCGGCGTCGTCCAGCAGGGCAAGGACCCGAGGAACGTCCTGGTCGACATCGGCAAGCTGGAAGCCATCCTGCCGGTGCAGGAGCAGGTGCCCGGCGAGGAGTACACCCACGGCCTGCGCCTGCGTACGTACGTCGTACGGGTCGCCAAGGGCGTGCGCGGTCCCTCCGTGACGCTGTCGCGGACCCACCCCAACCTGGTGAAGAAGCTCTTCGCGCTGGAGGTCCCGGAGATCGCGGACGGTTCCGTCGAGATCTGCGCGATCGCCCGTGAGGCCGGTCACCGCACCAAGATCGCGGTCCGTTCGACCCGCTCCGGGCTGAACGCCAAGGGTGCCTGCATCGGCCCGATGGGCGGCCGGGTGCGCAATGTCATGGCCGAGCTGCACGGCGAGAAGATCGACATCGTGGACTGGTCGGACGACCCGGCCGAGATGGTCGCCAACGCTCTGTCCCCCGCACGGGTGAGCAAGGTCGAGGTCGTGGACCTCGGTGCGCGGTCCGCCCGGGTCACCGTCCCGGACTACCAGCTGTCGCTCGCGATCGGCAAGGAGGGGCAGAATGCCCGCCTCGCCGCCCGCCTCACCGGCTGGCGCATCGACATCCGTCCGGACACCGAGACCGACGCCGAGCGCGACATCGCCGACCGCGAGCGGGCCGAGCGGGCCCGCGAGCGTTCCGAGCGCGGCTGACCCGACCCGGCAGTCCCCGGCGGGCGGGCCCGTGCCGGACCGCCGGGCGCCGCCCCGGAACGGGGTTCCCCGGAGCCGGTCGCGCCGGGCCCGGGGAATACATCGGGGCGGCAGGGCGCTGAGATCACGACAACATCCGTTCGATTTTTGCCCCAAAGGGGTGAGGTCGGTGCGGGGAGGTAGACTTAAACGTGTCTGGCCGGACGCAAGCCCGCGCCTGCCCTGAGCGAACCTGTGTGGGATGCCGGGAGCGGGCGGCCAAGAGCGAGCTGCTGCGCATCGTCGCGGACGAGGACGCCTGCGTCCCTGATCCTCGCGGTACGCTGCCCGGCCGGGGTGCTTATGTGCACCCCGTCTCCGTCTGTCTGGACCTGGCGGTTCGCCGCCGGGCATTCCCCCGGGCCTTCAAGGCCAAGGGGCCGTTCGACACCGCCGCAGTGCAGCGGTTCGTCGAGCGGGTGACACCGTAGGAAATGAACGGCACGGGTCCCCGTGCGGTCAGGTACCTCGCGAGTTGGAAGTAGGTCGAGATTGCGATGAGCACTCGATGAGTACGCGATGAGTACGCCCATGAAGTAGCGACGGTCCGGCGGTAACCCGGACCTAAAAGGAGCGAAGTGGCTAAGGTCCGGGTATACGAACTCGCCAAGGAGTTCGGCGTCGAGAGCAAGGTCGTCATGGCCAAGCTCCAAGAACTCGGTGAATTCGTCCGTTCGGCGTCCTCGACGATCGAGGCGCCGGTTGTACGCAAGTTGACTGACGCACTGCAGGGGCCCGGCGGCAACGCCGGCAAGTCCGCTGCGAAGCCTGGCGCGCCCCGCAAGGCAGCGCCCGCAAAGCCCGCAGCGCCCTCCCCGGCCGCTGTGGCACGTCCCGCTGCCCCGAAGCCCGGCGCCCCGGCCCCCAAGCCGGCCGCCGCAGCCCCGGTGAGCAGCACCCCCGCGGCGCCTTCCGCGCCGTCCGCGGGCCCGCGTCCGGGTCCGAAGCCCGCGCCCAAGCCCGCTCCGGTGACTCCGGTCCCCGTCGCGGAGTTCTCGGCTCCGGCTCCGGCCCAGCCCGCTGCCCCGCAGCAGCAGGCCCCGCGTCCCGCGGGTGCCACTCCCGGCCCCCGTCCTGCCGGTCGTCCGGCCTCGGCCGGCGGTCAGCGTGACGGCGGCCGTGGTGGCGAGCGTGGCGACCGCCCCGCACGTCCCGCGGGCCAGGGCGCCCCGCGCCCCGGCGGCTCCCGTCCGGCCGGTCCCCGTCCGGGCAACAACCCCTTCACCTCCGGTGGCTCGACGGGCATGGCCCGTCCGCAGACGCCCCGTCCCGGTGGCGCCCCGCGTCCCGGTGGCGGTCAGGACCGTCCGGGCGCTCCGCGTCCGCAGGGCGGCCCCGGCGGCGCCCCGCGTCCGCAGGGCCAGGGCGGTGCCCGTCCCACTCCGGGCGGCATGCCGCGTCCGCAGGCTCCCCGTCCGGGCGGTGCCCCCGGTGGTAACCGTCCGAACCCGGGCATGATGCCGCAGCGTCCCGCTGCGGGCCCGCGTCCCGGTGGTGGCCCCGGCGGTGGCCGTGGTCCCGGCGGTGGCGGTCGTCCCGGTGGCGGCGGCGGCGCAGGTCGCCCCGGTGGTGGCGGCGGCTTCGCAGGCCGTCCGGCCGGTCCCGGTGGCGGTGGCGGCGGTTTCGCCGGTCGTCCCGGTGGTGGCGGTGGCGGTGGCGGTGCGGGTCGTCCCGGTGGTGGCGGCGGCTTCGGCGGTCGTCCCGGCTTCGGTGGACGTCCCGGCGGCCCCGGTGGCCGTGGTGGCACGCAGGGTGCGTTCGGCCGTCCCGGCGGTCCGGCGCGTCGTGGTCGCAAGTCGAAGCGGCAGAGGCGCCAGGAGTACGAGGCCATGCAGGCCCCGTCGGTGGGCGGCGTCATGCTGCCTCGCGGCAACGGACAGTCCGTCCGGCTGTCGCGCGGTGCCTCCCTCACCGACTTCGCGGAGAAGATCAACGCCAACCCGGCGTCGCTCGTCGCCGTGATGATGAACCTCGGCGAGATGGTCACGGCGACGCAGTCGGTCTCCGACGAGACGCTGAAGCTGCTCGCCGACGAGATGAACTACGTCCTGGAGATCGTCAGCCCGGAGGAGGAGGACCGCGAGCTGCTCGAGTCCTTCGACATCGAGTTCGGTGAGGACGAGGGCGGCGAAGAGGCTCTGGTCTCCCGTCCGCCGGTCGTGACCGTCATGGGTCACGTCGACCACGGTAAGACCCGACTTCTGGACGCGATCCGCAAGACGAACGTCGTCGCGGGCGAGGCCGGCGGCATCACGCAGCACATCGGTGCGTACCAGGTCTCCTCCGAGGTCAACGGCGAGGACCGCAGGATCACCTTCATCGACACCCCGGGTCACGAGGCGTTCACCGCCATGCGTGCCCGTGGTGCGAAGTCCACCGACATCGCGATCCTCGTGGTGGCGGCGAACGACGGTGTGATGCCCCAGACGATCGAGGCGCTGAACCACGCCAAGGCGGCCGACGTGCCGATCGTGGTCGCGGTCAACAAGATCGACGTCGAGGGTGCGGACCCGACCAAGGTGCGCGGCCAGCTCACCGAGTTCGGTCTGGTGGCCGAGGAGTACGGCGGCGACACGATGTTCGTCGACATCTCCGCCAAGCAGGGTCTGCACATCGACCAACTGCTGGAGGCTGTCGTCCTCACCGCCGATGCCTCGCTCGACCTGCGGGCCAACCCGGAGCAGGACGCGCAGGGTATTGCGATCGAGTCCCACCTCGACCGCGGCCGCGGTGCCGTTTCGACCGTCCTGGTCCAGCGCGGCACGCTGCGCATCGGCGACACGATGGTGGTCGGCGACGCGTACGGCCGTGTCCGGGCGATGCTCGACGACAACGGCAACAACGTCGAGGAAGCGGGTCCGTCGACCCCCGTCCTCGTGCTGGGTCTCACCAACGTCCCGGGTGCCGGCGACAACTTCCTGGTGGTCGACGAGGACCGTACGGCCCGTCAGATCGCCGAGAAGCGTGCCGCCCGTGAGCGCAACGCCAACTTCGCCCGCAAGGGCGTCCGGTTCTCCCTGGAGAACCTGGACGAGGCGCTCAAGGCCGGTCTGGTCCAGGAACTCAACCTCATCATCAAGGGCGACGCGTCCGGTTCGGTGGAGGCTCTCGAGTCCTCGCTGCTCCAGCTCGACGTCGGCGACGAGGTCGACATCCGGGTCCTGCACCGCGGTGTGGGTGCGGTCACCGAGTCGGACATCGACCTGGCGACCGGCTCCGACGCCATCGTCATCGGCTTCAACGTCCGCGCTGCCGGGCGTGCCCAGCAGATGGCGGAGCGCGAGGGTGTCGACGTCCGCTACTACTCGGTGATCTACCAGGCCATCGAGGAGATCGAGGCGGCCCTCAAGGGCATGCTCAAGCCGGAGTACGAAGAGGTCGAGCTCGGTACGGCGGAGATCCGCGAGATCTTCCGCTCGTCCAAGCTGGGCAACATCGCCGGTGTGCTGGTCCGGTCCGGCGAGGTCAAGCGCAACACCAAGGCGCGCCTGCTGCGTGATGGCAAGGTCATCGCGGAGAACCTCAACATCTCCGGTCTGCGCCGCTTCAAGGACGACGTCACCGAGATCCGCGAAGGCTTCGAGGGCGGTATCAACCTCGGAAACTTCAACGACATCAAGATCGACGACGTCATCGCGACGTACGAGATGCGCGAGAAGCCGCGAGGCTGACCCGCAGGGATGTCCGGGGGACACCCCCCCGGACCCCCCCATCAACAGTCGGGGCCGGTCGACGGGTCATATTTCCGTCGATCGGCCCCGGCCGTTCCGTGTACGGTTCTTGTGTCCCTGCCAAACGCGCGGGGCACGAACCCGAACCGGCGGGACATCCGGGCATACATGTATGTGGGGACACTGTCCTTCGATCTGCTTCTCGGCGACGTACGGTCGTTGAAGGAGAAACGCTCCGTCGTCCGTCCGATCGTCGCCGAGCTCCAGCGCAAGTACGCGGTGAGCGTGGCGGAGGTGGGCGATCAGGATCTCCACCGCAGGGCCGAGATCGGCCTCGCCGTGGTCTCCGGGGACACCGGACACCTCACAGACGTACTCGACCGGTGCGAGCGGCTGATCGCTGCCCGGCCCGAGGTGGAGCTGTTGTCCGTACGACGACGGCTGCACAGCGACGAAGACGATTGAGCAAGGCTGAGAAGGAGACGGACCAGTGGCCGACAACGCGCGGGCGAAAAAGCTGGCGGACCTCATCCAGGAGGTGGTGGCCGAGAAACTGCAGCGCGGTATCAAGGACCCGCGTCTGGGGACGCACGTGACCATCACGGACACCCGGGTCACCGGTGACCTGCGGGAGGCCACGGTCTTCTACACGGTCTACGGCGACGACGCGGAGCGGGCGAACGCGGCGGCCGGCCTGGAGAGCGCCAAGGGCATCCTGCGTTCCGCGGTCGGAGCGGCGGCGGGGACGAAGTTCACCCCCACGCTGGCCTTCGTGGCCGACGCCCTTCCGGAGAACGCCAAGGCGATCGAGGACCTCCTCGACCGGGCGCGTGCCTCGGACGCGCGGGTGCGCGAGGCGTCCTCGGGCGCCACGTACGCCGGTGGTGCGGACCCGTACCGCAAGGCGGACGACGAGAACGACGAGGACACCGCCTCCGAATGACACCGCAGAACAGGACGCCGGATGGCCTTGTCATTGTCGACAAGCCGTCCGGCTTCACTTCGCACGACGTCGTCGCCAAGATGCGCGGCATCGCCCGGACCCGCCGCGTCGGCCATGCCGGCACGCTGGACCCGATGGCGACGGGCGTTCTCGTGCTCGGTGTCGAGAAGGCCACCAAGCTGCTGGGCCATCTCGCACTGACCGAGAAGGAGTACCTCGGCACGATCCGGCTCGGCCAGGACACCGTCACGGACGACGCGGAGGGCGAGATCACCTCGTCGACCGACGCGTCCGGAGTGACCCGTGAGGGTATCGATGCCGGGGTCGCGGCCCTGACCGGACCGATCATGCAGGTGCCGTCCAAGGTCAGCGCCATCAAGATCGACGGCAAGCGGTCCTACGCCCGGGTGCGCGGCGGCGAGGAGTTCGAGATCCCGGCCCGGCCGGTGACGATCTCGTCCTTCAACGTCTACGACGTCCGCGAGGCGGTCGCCGAGGACGGGACGCCGGTCGTCGACCTCGTCGTCTCCGTCGTCTGCTCCTCCGGTACGTACATCCGCGCGATCGCCCGCGACCTCGGCGCCGGGCTCGGCGTCGGCGGGCATCTGACCGCGCTGCGGCGGACCCGGGTCGGGCCGTACGGACTCGATGTGGCGCGGACGCTCGACCAGCACCAGCAGGAGCTGACCGTGATGCCGGTGGCCGAGGCCGCGGCCTCGGCGTTCCCCCGCTGGGACGTGGACGAGAAGCGCGCCAGGCTGCTGCTGAACGGGGTGCGGCTGGACATGCCCGCCTTCCCGCCGGGACCGGTCGGGGTCTTCGGACCCGACGGACGGTTCCTGGTGCTCGTCGAGGAGCAGAAGGGCAAGGCCAAGAGCCTCGCCGTCTTCGCCTGACCGGGGGGCCCCGGCTCCCGGGGCCCCATCGTGGAGCGGGCGGGCCCGGTGCCCGCTCCACGATCCCCCACTCCTTTCTGTCCACCGGACCCCAAGAATTCACCCCAACGGGCAGGCGCTCGGAGTGAAACGGGGGTGCATTCGGGGGCGCTTTTACTCCGAGTGGGTACGCGCTGATCATCGCCGACCTAACGTCGGACCATGGGAAGCGGGGACCGGTCAGTGCTGGTACGTATCTGCGATCCGGCCGGCCGGCCGCGGGGGACCGGATTCGTCGCCGACGACCGGGGCACGGTGGTGACCAGCCATGAAGCGGTCGACGGTCACACCCGGCTCGTCCTGTACGGAACGGACGATCGGAGCTGCTGTGTCGAGGCCGCCGATGTCACCGCGCTGCCCGGCCTCGGCCTCGCACTGCTGCGCACCGGTGGGCTCTTCGCGCTCGGCGTGGAGCCGATGCCGATTGCGTCGCGGGACCGGATCGACGCCGGTACGTATGTGACGATCGCCGCCCACGGCTGGCGCGAGGCGCGCGTGCTCGGTACGGCCCCGGCGACGTACACCGCGAACGGCCGCACTCATCGGATCGCCGCGGTGATGGAGCTCGCGCTCGGTACGGACGGCCGGGACGCGCTGCTGCTCGGTGGGGCGGCCGTGGGCGGGCCCGTCGTCGATCCGGAGAGCGGCGCGGTCATCGCCGTGCTCGGCACCGCGCTGCGCGCCGGGCATCCCGCCGCCGGGCTGGCGGTACCGCTGCACGGCGCGGCGGCCGACAGTCCGCTGGGCGCGCTGCTGAGGCGCAACGCGACGGGCGTTCCCGGGTACGGACCCGACCTGAATCTCGCGGGCGCCCTGCACCTCACCGCGACCTCACTCGGCTCGGCGGGCGGGCCGGACGCCTGCTCCGATCCGGTCGAACGCCCCGACGTCCTCGCGGAGTTCAGCGCCTTCTCGGCCCCCGGCCGCCCCTCGTCCGTGCCGTGCGGCCCCGCCGTGGTCCTGGGCCTCGTCGGAGCGCCGGGCACCGGCCGTACCACCGAACTGGCCGCGCTCGCCGCCCGCCGGGCCCGCGGCTCCGTACCCGCCCCCACGCTCTGGCTGCGCGGCGCCGATCTGCTGGCCGACGACACCTCCGTCGCCGACGCGATCGGCCGTACGCTCCGGCGGTCCTGCCGGATCGTCACCGCCGCCGGTGCGCGGGGCGACATGGCGACAGCCACCCCCGAGCGGGTGGCCCGGCTGGCCGAGGAGTCCGGGAACCCGCTCCTCGTGCTGCTCGACGGCCCCGAGGAGATGCCTCCCATGCCGGCTCCCGGACCGGCCCGGTGGACCGCGGGCACCGTCGACTGGCTGCGCGGCAACGGCGCGCGGCTCGTGGTCGCCTGCACCCCCGAGTACTGGGAGACGGCCGGGGCGCTCTGCCCGCCCGGCGCCCTGCACCACCCCGCCCGGCCGGCCGGGCGGCTGCCGCCCGCGGTCCGCCTCGGCGACCTCACCGCGAGCCAGGCCGCACGGGCCCGGGAGCGGTATGCCATCGCTCCGGGCGCGCTCGCTCCCGGCCACGACCGGCACCCGCTCACCCTGCGCCTCCTCGCGGAGGTGCGCGCGGCGCTGCCCGGCGACGTCGCCGGGCAGGCCGACACGGTGGACGTCTTCGGCGCCCACCTGGACCTGATGTGCCTGCGCATCGCGCTCCGCGTCGCAGCCGCATCGGGCCCGGCGCCCGGGGGCACCGCGGTCCGCCGCCTGGCCGCGCGGGTGGCCGGGCAGGTCCACGAGGCGGCCCGCCGCTGTCTGGGCCCCGGCCAGGGGAAGCTGGACGGGGCGGCCTTCGAGGAGGTGTTCCCCTGGCGCACGGGCTGGGCGTCGGCGGTCCTCACGGAGGGCCTGCTCGTCCCGGCGGGCGCGGGCTACCGCTTCGCGCACGAGGAGCTGGGCGACTGGGTGCAGGGTGCCCACCTGGACCTGGACGCGGTGCTGCACGCGCTGGTCCACCGGTGGCACGCGGCGGAAGCGGAAGCGGAAGCGGAAACGGCGACAGCGGCGCCGGGGGTGGCGGGGGTGGCGGGGTCAGTGGGGGCAGAGGTGGCGGAACCTCGCGTTCCGGAGCCGAGGAGGCCGCGTGCGGTGCAGGGGCGGGGGTCTGCGGCGGACACGCCGGGAAGGGGACTTGGCCGGGCGCCAGAGTCGCATGTGGAGTTCAGCCGTGCGCCAGAGTCGCATGTGGAGTTCAGCCATGCGCTTGAGTCGCGTGCGGAGTTCAGCCGTGCCGCCGGTCCGGAGGCCGGGGTGGTGGTCCGGCCGCGCGTTCTGCCCGTGCCGCGGCATCGGTCCGGTCCGGTGATCCAGGCCCTGCTGCTCCTCGAGCGCCGCCAGGGGCCCGCCGCGCTGGCGCAGCGGCTGGCCGGACTCGTCGAGGCCCTGGACCGGCTCTCGCCGGGGCCGGGGACCGGGGCGCGTGCCGAGGCCGGGCACGAGGCCCGCTGGTGGGCGGTCCACCTGCTCTCGCAGACCCTGCTCCGGGTGCCCGATGCCCGGCCCCAGCTCGGGGTGGCGCGGTTGCTCGCCGACCGCATCGTCCGGCGGGCAGCCGAGGGCGGGCCGGGGGCGTACGCCGAGTTCGGGCCGTGGTTCTGGCGGTGGCTCCGGCTGCCCGAGGCGGACCGGATCGATCTGTTCCGGCGTCTGGTCCCCGCCGACGGCCCGCGCCGGGGCGACCCCCGCGGTGACCGGGACGGCGACAGCGGCGAGCGGTTTCTGGACGCCGTCGCGCGGCGGCTCGTCGACTGGCCCCGGACCGTGCAGCCACTGCTCTGCGGCTGGTTCACCGACGAGCGCCCGCTGCCCGCCGAAGAGGGGCTCGCGCTGCGCCCGACCGTGGCCGACGCGGCACAGGCGCTGCTCTACGCCCGTCGGGACCTGGCCGTCGACGAGCTGACCGACGCCCTCGTCGCGACCGCCCACCCCCGGGCCGAGGAGCTCCTCGCCACGCTGGCCGAGGACGACCCCGCCGCGCTGTGCCGCGCCGTCGACCGCTGGGCCCGCGACGAGGACCGGCCCGCCCGCCGGACCGCCGCAGCCTCGTACGCGCTGGTCGCCGCGGCGCACGCCACCCTCGACGCCGACCGCGGGCTGCTGCGCAGGGCCGCCCTCGCCCTGCTGGCCCGCCCCGCCGACGCCGCACTGCACGGGGCCGCCCTCACCCTCCTCGTACAGGATCCGCAGACCCGGGACCGCTACCTCCCGCAGGCGCTGCGGGCCTTCGTCGCCGGCGAGCCGCAGCCGTCCGCCGAGGCGCTCGCCCGCATGCTGCCCTCCCGTCCGCAGCAGGTGCTCACCGCGTTCCGGGAACGGCTCACCCGGCCCGACGACGGCGCGGGCGAGGTGCTGTGCGCGCTCGCCGGGATCGACGCCCCCGAGCTGGCCCTGCACACCGCCGGGCTCGTGCGGGCGTACATCGACAGCCACCCGGACGACGCCGTGCACGCCGCCGCGTACCTCGACCGCAGGCTGGAGCACGGCCCCGCCTCCCGCGCCCTGCTGCTGCCCCTGGTGACCGGGCTGCTGCGGGACCGCCCCGTGCCGCCGCCGGTGCGCGGGGCGCTCGCCGGGGTGCTCGCCGCGCCGGGCAGCCCGGCCTCCGGGCAGCTGCGGGGCGAGCTGCTGGAGGTCCTGCTGGATTTCGAGCAGGACGCCCACCGCGATCCGGCCGTGCTCGACGCGTTGCTGAGGGCCGCCGCGAACGGCTCCGCGGTCCGCGCACCGGCCCGTACCCGCGCCCTGGTCCACCGCACCGGGATGCTGCTGGTCCGTACCCCCGAAGGCGCGGTCCGCTTCGACCGCGGACTGGTCGAACTGGCCCGTGACGTGCCCGGATTCGCCGCCCTGGTCACCGGGTGGCTGGCCGACGCCCCCCAGGAGTGGGCGGCGCTCGTCGGCCCGAGCGCACGGCGGACGATGGAGTCGCTGGCGAGCCCGAAAACGATGCCGATGCAGGCCGCGGGACGTGAGCATGGCAGTCTTAGACCTGCGTAACAAGCAATTTCACGTACACGGGTTCGGGCGAGGAGCGGTCACAGTGCAGCGCTGGCGTGGCTTGGAGGACATCCCCGAGGACTGGGGACGCAGCGTCGTCACCATCGGCTCCTACGACGGGGTGCACCGCGGGCACCAGCTGATCATCGGGCGGGCCGTGGAGCGGGCCCGCGAGCTGGGCGTGCCGTCGGTCGTGGTGACCTTCGACCCGCACCCCAGCGAGGTCGTACGGCCCGGCAGCCACCCGCCGCTGCTCGCCCCGCACCACCGGCGCGCCGAGCTGATGGCGGAGCTGGATGTGGACGCGGTGCTGATCCTGCCGTTCACCACCGAGTTCTCCAGGCTGGCACCCGCCGACTTCATCGTGAAGGTGCTCGTCGACAAGCTGCACGCGCAACTGGTCATCGAGGGCCCGAACTTCCGGTTCGGGCACAAGGCGGCCGGGAACGTGCAGCTGCTCACCGAGTTCGGCGAGACCTACGACTACGGCGTCGAGGTCGTCGACCTGTATGTGAACGGCGAGGCGGCCGGCGGCGAGCCGTTCTCCTCCACCCTCACCCGACGACTGGTCGCCGAGGGCGATGTCGCGGGCGCCGCCGAGATCCTGGGCCATCCGCACCGGGTCGAGGGCATCGTGGTCCGCGGCGCACAGCGCGGCCGCGACATGGGCTTCCCCACGGCCAACGTGGAGACCCTGCCGCACACCGCGATCCCCGCCGACGGCGTCTACGCGGGCTGGCTCAACGTGAACGACGAGGCGATGCCCGCCGCGATCTCCGTCGGCACGAACCCGCAGTTCGACGGCACCGAGCGGACGGTGGAGGCGTACGCGATCGACCGCGTCGGCCTCGACCTGTACGGGCTGCACGTCTCGGTGGACTTCCTCGCGTACGTACGCGGGATGCTGAAGTTCGACTCGATCGACGACCTGCTCGTGGCGATGGCCGCCGATGTGAAGCGGTGCAGCGAGCTGATCGCCGCGTACGAGCGCGGCTGATTCGCTCCTTGTACACGGCCGGGGCCGGGACCGTCGAGAACGGTCCCGGCCCCGGCCGTGACAGGGCGCCCGCCGGACGGGCCCCGGCCCCCGCGTTACGCCCGTGCCTTCGCGGCCGCGTTCGCCCAGTGGCACGCCACCTGGGTCTGCCCGCCGCCCGCGAGCACCGGCAGATCCTGCGTACGGCAGGCGTCCGCGACGCCCGCCCGCTCGGCCTCACCCGAGGCCAGCACCTGGCAGCGGGCGTGGAACCGGCACCCGGACGGCACCCTGGACGGGTCGGGCGGCTCACCGGTCAGAATCACCGGATCACCCCCGGCCTCCGGAAGCACCGACAACAGCGCCTGGGTGTACGGATGTTGCGGGGCGGTCAGGATCTGCTCCACCGCGCCCGTCTCCACGATCCGGCCGAGGTACATCACCGCGACCCGGTCCGCGATGTTCCACGCCAGCCCGAGGTCGTGCGTGACCACCAGCGCGGACAGGCCCAGCTCGTCCCGCAGCCGCAGCAGCAGGGCCAGGATCTCGCCGCGCACCGAAGCGTCCAGCGAGGCCACCGGCTCGTCGGCCACGATGAGTTCCGGCTCCAGGACGAGTGCGCCCGCGATCACGACCCGCTGGCGCTGCCCGCCCGACAGCTCGTGCGGATAGCGCAGGAAGAACCGCTCCGGGGGCCGCAGCCCGGCCCGCGACAGCGCCTCGGCCACCGCCGTCCGTTCGTCGCCTGCGTACCCGTGGATCCGCAGGCCCTCGGCGACGGCGTCGTACACCGTGTGCCGCGGATTGAGCGAACCGCTGGGGTCCTGGAGCACCAGCTGGACCCGCTTGCGGTACGCCTTCAGCGCCCGGCTCGCGTAGTCGAGCGGCTGCCCGTCGAAAGTCACCCGCCCGGACGTCGGCGGGACCAGGCCCAGCAGTGAACGCGCCAGCGTCGTCTTGCCGCAGCCCGACTCGCCGACCAGCGCGACGATCTCGCCGGGCCGGATGTCCAGGTCGACGCTGTCCACGGCACGCGCCGGGGCGGCTCCGCGCCGGCCGGGGAAGGTGACCTTCAGCCCCTCGGCGCTGAGCAGGGGAGTGGTCGTGGTCATGATGTGCTCCTTGCTTCCTCGGCACCCGGCAGGGCCGGGGCCGCGGCGGCACCCGGCTCCACCAGCACACAGGCCGCCCGCCGCTCCGGCCCCGCCTCGCGCAGCACCTGGTCCTGTGTCGTGCAGGAGTCCAGGGCCACCGGACAACGCGGGTGGAACGTACAGCCGCCGGGCAGCGCCGACGGGTCCGGCGGGTCGCCGGGCAGCCCGCGGGGCGCGAACCGGGAGGCCGGGTCGCCGATGCGTGGAAAGGCACCGGACAGGGCCTTGCCGTACGGGTGGTGCGCGTTCTCGTAGACCTCGGACGCCGGGCCCTCCTCCACGACCCGGCCCGCGTACATCACCGCGAGCCGGTCACAGGTGTCCGAGAGCACCGCGAGGTCATGGCTGATCATGATCAGGCCGAGGTCCTGCTCGGACACCAACTTCTCGATCAGCCGCAGGATCTGGGCCTGGATCATCACGTCGAGAGCCGTGGTCGGCTCGTCCGCGATGATCAGCCCCGGATCGCAGGCGAGCGCCATCGCGATCATCACGCGCTGCCGCTGTCCGCCGGACAGCTCGTGCGGATAGGCGTTCGCGCGGGCGGCCGGCAGCCCTACCTGCTCCAGGAGTTCGCCGGCCTTCTTCGCAGCCGCCGCCTGCGTCGCCTTGCGGTGCAGCAGGATCGGCTCGGCGATCTGGTCGCCGATGCGATGCACCGCGTTGAGCGAGTGCATCGCGCCCTGGAACACGATCGACGCCCCCGCCCAGCGCACCGCCCTGACCTGGCCCCACTTCATGGCGAGGACGTCCTCGCCGTTCAGCAGGATCTCGCCGGAGACCTTCGCCCCGGCGGGCAGCAGCCGCAGCAGCGCGAGCGCCAGCGTCGACTTCCCGCAGCCCGACTCACCGGCGATGCCGAGCTTCTGCCCCGCGTCGACGGTCAGGTTCACCCCGCGGACGGCCTGCGCCCCACCCGCGTACGTCACCGTGAGGTCCCGCACGTCGAGAAGTGGCGTCCTACGGATGCTCGTCGTACTCAACGGGTCACCCCCAGCTTCGGATTGAGGACGGTCTCGATGGCGCGGCCGCACAGCGTGAACGCCAGGGCCACCACGGCGATGGCGATGCCGGGCGGTGCCAGGTACCACCAGTCGCCCGCGCTCACCGCGCCCGCCTCGCGGGCGTCCTGGAGCATGCCGCCCCAGGAGGTGGTGGTCGGATCGCTCAGGCCGAGGAACGCCAGGGTGGCCTCGGTGAGGATCGCGCTGGAGATCACCAGCGTGGTCTGCGCGAGGACCAGCGGCATCACGTTCGGCAGGACGTGCCGGACCATGACGTGTCCGTGGCCGCCGCCCAGGGCGCGGGCGCGCTCGATGTACGGGCGGGACTCCACGGCGAGGGTCTGGGCGCGGACCAGCCGGGCCGTGGTCGGCCAGGTCGTGACGCCGATCGCGATGATGACCGTCCACATCGAGCGGTCCATCACGGTGGCGAGCGCGATCGCGAGGACCAGGGTCGGCATCACCAGGAACCAGTCGGTGATCCGCATCAGGACCGTCGAGTACCAGCCGTGGAAGTGCCCCGCGACGATACCGACGACCGTGCCGATGGCGACGCACAGGAACGCAGCGAGCAGACCGACCGTCAACGAGACTCGGGTGCCCCACACCAGCAGGGCCAGCACGCTGCGTCCGAACTGGTCCGTACCGAGCGGGAATTCATCGCTCGGCGACTCCAGCGCGCCACCGGGCGCGCCGGTGACGCTCTGCGAATCGGCGCCGACGAGCTGCGGCGCGAAGACGGCGATCAGCGCGATCAGGACGAGGGCGCCCAGCCCCCATAGTCCGCTCCTGTGCTTGCGGTACTCCTGCCAGAACCGGGCGGCGGACTGCCGCTTGCGGGCGCGGGCGAGCGCGCGCGGATTCCCGGCCGGTTCGGCCTTCGTCTGCGTGGGCATGGATTCGGTCGTCATCGGCCCACCCGGGGATCGAGCAGCGGATACAGCACGTCGGCCAGGGTGTTCGCCAGGATCACCGCGGTGGCGAAGGTGAAGAACAGCCCTTGCACGAGGGGGAGATCGGGCACGCTCAGCGCCTGGTAGAAGAGACCGCCGAGGCCCGGCCAGGAGAACACCGTCTCGACCAGGATCTGCCCGGCGACCACCTGGCCGAGGTTCACGAACATCAGCGTGAACGTCGGCAGCATCGCGTTCGGCACGGCGTGCTTGCGGCGTACGACATCGTCCCGCAGCCCCTTCGCGCGGGCCGTGGTCAGATAGTCGCTGCCCATCTCGTCCAGCAGCGAGGAGCGCATCACCAGAAGCGTCTGCGCGTACCCGACCGCGACCAGCGTGATCACCGGGAGGACCAGGTGATGCGCCACATCGAGGATGTACGCGAATCCGCTCTCGCCGCCCGATTGCATTCCGCCGGTCGGGAACATCCCGGGGATCGGTCCGATGCCCACCGAGAAGACGATGATCAGGAGCAGGCCCAGCCAGAACGACGGCACCGAGTAGAGCGTCAGCGCGAAGGCGGTGTTGAAGCGGTCGCTCGTGGAGCCGTTGCGCCACGCGGTACGGGTGCCGAGCCAGATGCCGAGCGCGGTGTACAGGACGTACGACGTGCCGGTGAGGAGCAGGGTCGCGGGGAGCGCCTCGGTGATCTTGTCGATGACGGGCGCGTGGAACTGGAACGAAGTGCCGAAGTTGCCCGTGAGGGCGTCGCCGACGTAGCTGGTGAACTGCCGCCACATCGGCTGGTCGAGGCCGAACTGATGACGCAGCGACTGGAGCTGTTCGGCGGAGACGGGACGGCCGCCCGTCATCTGCTTCACCGGGTCGCTGGGAATGAGCCGGAAGAGGAAGAAACTGGTGACCAGGACCGCGAACAGGGAGACGGCCGCTCCCACGATCTTGGCCGCCACGTACTGGAGGTAGGCCTTGGTGTTACGTGCCCGTGGGCCGCGGGCGGCCGCCGGCCCGGCCTGAGCCGGACCTTCGGTGTCCGCATCCGCGATCTGCACGAGCGCCGGAGTGCTTTCAGCTGTCATGGGGAACTCTCGTTACTCGTGCTGCACTTAGAGGGAACCGGCGGGGCGGCTGCGCGCCGCCCCGGCCGGCCCCTCTCAACCCGTCCGCGTGACTACTCGCGGTCGTCCGCGGTGGTACGACGGCGCTTCGCGATGAACAGCCCGCCACCGGCGAGTACCACGACCGCCACGATGATGCCTACGACGACTCCGGTGGAGCCGGACCCGCCGGAGCTGTCCGAACTGCTGCTGCCCGCCGGAACGGCCGACCACCAGCTCCAGTACCCGTCCTGGCCGTAGATGTTGCCTGCCGCTTCGGGCATGGTCTTGATCGACTTGATCTGGTCGGTGCGGTAGGCCTCGACCGCGTTCGGGTACGCGATGATGTTCATGTACCCCGAGTCGTACATCCACGACTGCATCTGCTTGACGATGTCCGCGCGCTTGGCCGGGTCGTACTCGGCGAGTTGCTTCTTGTAGAGCTCGTCGTACGTCTTGTCGCAGATGAAGTTGTCGGTGGTGGCGCTGTCCTTGGCCTTGACGGGCAGCGCGCCGCAGGTGTGGATGCCGAGGATGAAGTCCGGGTCCGGGTTGACCGACCAGCCGTCGAAGGCGAGGTCGTACTCACCGGCGTACCACGGCACCGAGACGTCGTCGAGACAGTCGACCTTGAGCCCGACGCCGAGCTTGCCCCACCACTCCTTGAGGTACTTGCCGATCGCCTTGTCGTTCGGGTCCGTGGCGTGGCAGAGGATGCGCAGGTCGAGCGGCTTGCCGTCCTTGCCGACGCGCTGGTCGCCCTTGAGCGGGTAGCCCGCCTCGTCGAGGAGCTTGGCGGCCTTGGCCGGGTCGTACGCGAGGCTCTGGTCGGCGGAGGGCTGCCAGAAGTACGTGGAGAAGCGCGGCGGGATGTAGCCCTGGCCCTCGATGGCGTGGCCCTGGAAGACCTTGTCGATGATGGTCTTGCGGTCGATGGACAGGAAGAGGGCCTGGCGCACCTTCTGGTCGAGAAGGGCCTTGTTGCCGTTGCCGAACTTCTTGCCGTCCTTGGTCTGCGCGCCCGGGTTGGTGGCGAGCGCGAAGAAGCGGCGGCCCGGACCCTCGTTGACCTTGACGTTCTTCTCGCCCTTGAGGGAGGCGGCCTGGGCGGGCGTCAGGGCGGGGGAGCCGGCGACGAAGGAGACCTCGCCCTTGCGCAGCGCGGCGACCGCGGCGTCCTGGTCCTTGTACGTCTTGAAGACCAGCTCGTCGAACTTCGGCTTACCGCGCCAGAAGTCCTTGTTCGCCTTGAGCTTCACATACTGGTCGACCTTGTAGTCGGTCAGGATGAACGGCCCGTTGCCGACGATCGGGAACTTCGTGTCGTTGTTGAACTTCGAGAAGTCACCGACCTTCTCCCAGATGTGCTTCGGGACTATCGGCACATCGAGCGCGGCCATGGTGGCCTGCGGCTCCTTGAGCTCGATGACCAGCTGCGTCGGGCTCGGAGCCGTCACCTTCTTGAAGTTCGCGACGAAGTTGCCGTTGGCCTGCGCGGCGCCCTCGTCGGTCATCATCTTGTTGAACGTCCACGCCGCGTCCTCGGCGGTGGCCTGCTGGCCGTCCGACCACTTGGAGTTGGACCGGATGGTGTATGTCCAGGTCAACTTGTCCGCGGACGGCTCCCACTTGGTGGCGAGGGCGGGGACCGCGTGGTTGTCCTTGGGGTCGTAGTTCGTCAGGAAGTCGTACATGAGCCGGCTGACGCTCGTGCTCATCAGCTTCTGAGCGAGGAACGGGCTCAGGGAGTCGACGCTCTGTGCGACGGCGACGGTCAGCGTCGACGTGCCGCTGTCGGCGGCCTGCGCTTGCTGCGGCGCGGCCCCGAGGGGTACGCCGACGACGGAACCGGCGGTCAGTGCCAGAGCGGCGGCGCCGGAGGCCAGCAGGACACGCAGACGTGAGCGTGGCTGGGCAGTCAGTGGTGGAACTCTTTCGACCATGGTCAGGGACCTCGCGTCATGACTCGCACGGAGAAGGCGGGTTGATCTGTGGTTCGCCAGCTGGTGAAGCGAAGGTCTATCAGCGGTGGTCGAGCCGCGTCAACGGTCATCGAAACGGCGTGTGGTCTGCGGGAATAAGCGGAGGGCCCGCACCGTGGAGACGGTGCGGGCCCTCATTGGTTCAGACCTCTGTTGCCTTACTGCTGAGGCGCTGGCGGCTGCTGCTGCCAGCCCGCGGGCGGTACGGGGCCCTGCAGTTCGGGCGGGACCGGCTGACCGGGCTGTCCCGGCTGACCAGGCAGGCCGGGCTGCTGCTGGTGAGGCGGCGGCGGACCGGCCGGGCTCGCCGCGGACTGGGCCTGGGAGGGCAACGACTGCTGCCAGCCGTGCTGTTGCACTCCGGGACCGGGCTGCGGGGGATACGGCTGCGGAGGCTGCTGGCCGCCGTACGGCTGTTGCTGCGGCGGGTACGGCTGCTGCGGGGCGTACTGCTGGCCGGGCAGCGGCGGGGCGTACTGCGGGGGCGGATTGGAACCGTGCGACGTCCAGAGCCCCTGCTGCTGCTGAGCGCGCGCGAAGTCCTCGGCCACCAGCGCGGAGAGGTTGAAGTACGCCTCGCGGGTCTTGGGACGCATCATGTCGAGGTCGACCTCCGCGCCGGCCGCCAGATGCTCGTCGAACGGTACGACGACCACGCCGCGGCAGCGCGTCTCGAAGTGCTGCACGATGTCATCGACCTTGATCATCTTGCCGGTCTCGCGGACGCCCGAGATGACGGTGAGGGAACGCTGTACGAGTTCCGCGTAGCCGTGCGCCGACAGCCAGTCCAGCGTGGTGGACGCACTGGACGCACCGTCGACCGACGGCGTCGAGATGATGATCAGCTGATCGGCGAGGTCCAGCACTCCGCGCATCGCGCTGTAGAGCAGACCGGTGCCCGAGTCGGTGAGGATGATCGGGTACTGCTTGCCCAGCACATCGATGGCGCGCCGGTAGTCCTCGTCGTTGAACGTCGTGGAGACCGCCGGGTCCACGTCGTTGGCGATGATCTCCAGACCGGAGGGCGCCTGCGAGGTGAAGCGGCGGATGTCCATGTACGAGTTGAGGTACGGGATCGCCTGGACCAGGTCACGGATGGTGGCCCCGGTCTCCCGGCGCACCCGGCGGCCGAGCGTGCCCGCGTCCGGGTTGGCGTCGATGGCGAGGATCTTGTCCTGCCGCTCGGTGGCCAGGGTCGAGCCGAGGGCGGTGGTCGTCGTGGTCTTGCCGACACCGCCCTTGAGGCTGATGACCGCGATCCGGTAGCAGGACAGCACGGGCGTACGGATCAGGTCGAGCTTGCGCTGCCGCTCGGCCTCCTCCTTCTTGCCGCCGAGCTTGAAGCGGGCCGCGCCGGACGGCGTACGGCTGCTCTTCGCCTTCTGCTTGCCCCGGACGAGCCGGTCGGAGGAGAGCTCCACCGCTGCCGTGTACCCGAGCGGGGCGCCGGGCACGGAACGCTCGCGCTGATCGTGGGTGACCGGGGTCGGCCAGGCGGCCCCGGTGCGCGGGTCGACGGGCTGTCCGTGGGGCTGTTGTTGCTGCGGCTGTTGTTGCTGGGGGTGTTGTTGCTGCGGCTGCTGTTGGTGGGGGTGCTGTTGTTGCGGCTGGGGGTGGGAGGGCTGCTGGGGTACGGGCTGCTGCGGGGCGACCTGCGCCGGCAGATGGGGCGTGCCCTGGACCGGCTGCTGAGGCACCTGGGGGACCTGGGGCGGGAGGGGCGAGCCCTGCTGCGCGGGCCACTGGTGCTGTTGGGGAGCTTGCGGCTGCTGGGGCACTTGAGGTGGCTGGGGCACTTGAGGCGGCTGCGGGAAGCCGTAACCGCCTTGATGAGGCTGGTGGGGTACCTGCGGCGGCTGGACCGCGCCGGCCTGCGGGAATCCGTAGCCACCGGGCCCCTGGCCGGCCGGAGCCGGAGCGGGCCACTGCGGTGCCGCCTGGGGTGCGGTGGGCTGCGGTGCGGCGGGCTGGAAGGCAGGCGGCAGCGGCGGCAGCGCGCCCTGCGGCGGCGCCGGGGTCCAGGGGGCCGGCCCGGCGGGCGCCGGGACGTCCTGATGAGGCACCGCGTCCGCGACGGCACCCGAAGGCGCGATGGCACCTTCCGGCTCGTCCGCGGCACCGCTCATCAGGCCGCTGCCCGGCGGATCGGCGGGTGCCGCGACGTCGGCACCGGTATCCGCGGCGGCAGCGCCGTCGGGCTCATCGGCGGGCGTCTCCGCGGGTGCGTCCGCAGCCTCCGCGGAAACGGAACCGGAATCGGAACCGGAATCGGGACCGGAAACGGAAACGGAACCGGGCGCCTCGCCCGCGTCCGTACGGTCGTCACCAGCACCTACTCCGGCACCAACACTTACTCCAGCACCTACTCCGGCACCAGCACCTGCCCCAGCACCAATGTCCGCGGAACCCGAGTCCGCAGCCGAGCCGTCCCCGTCCGCGCTCTTCGCCGCCGCCTCGCGCTCCGCGATCTCCCGCTTCAACGCGGTGGGCGAGAACCGCATGGTCGCGCCGCTCTCCACATCACCGCCCCCGAACGGATCCGCCATCCCGTCGGAAGTCACCGGTCCCGCTCCCGCTCCCTCCGCAGGCGTAGAAGCAGGCGAAGGAACGGCGGAGTCACCCGCCGCGGACTGAACCGGAGTGGGCGGCGCCGGAGCCCAGTTGGGGTCGAAACCGCCCCCGGCCGGCGGCGACGCGGGCACGGACACCGGCGCCCCGCTGGGCGGCGGAGGCGGCGCCAGGTGCGATCCGGCGCCCCCCGACGAGTCCCCCGGCGCGTTCTGCGTGTACCAGGCGGGCGGGGTGTAGTCGATGGTGAACTCACCCGTCATCTCGGCGGGCTCCGCGTCGGACGACTCGTCGGCGGGCTTGTTCCAGCTCCCGCGGATCTCGTCCCGATCGCCGTTCACTTTGCCTCCTGGTGTGGTCGAGCACCCTTGTGCCGTGGTGGGTGGGGGCGACCGTTCCCGTTGTCCGATCCGCCCGGCTCTCCCCCTGGGGACGCGCATCGCCTGCCCGCAGGTTCTTCTGCTGCCCCCCGACCCACCCTAATCGTCATCGGGCTCACTGCGGCAGGCCGTACCGCACGGCAGAAACTGTCCAGTAGGTCACGCACCGCCCTCAAGTGCCCCGCGTGCGGCGGAGCACACAGACCGAAGCGGTCAATTCGCTACATATCCAGGCGTGGTGAAAGGGTGGCCGCCGTGTTCGGACAGCCACCCTTTCCCTTGGCCATTGCCTACGTGAGGTCGAACTCACCGTCCCGTGCGCCCAGTACGAACGCGTGCCACTCGGCCTCCGTGTACCGCAACACGGTCTCCGGGTCCAGCGACGAGCGCATGGCGACCGCGCCGCCCGGCAGATGCGCGATCTCGACCCGTTCCTCGACGTCCTCGGTCCCCGGTGCGCTCAGCCACTCCACATCCGAGATGTCGAGAGCGTAGAGCTCTTCCTTTTCCTGCTGGGTGCCCATGTCGGCGTCCCTTCGATCGAACCGTGTCGTTCCCCGGCCATCCTCCCTGGAAGCGGCAGGCCCGGGGTTGCGAACGGAACAGTATTCAGCGGATTCTCGCGAGGAACCCCGGGGCTTCAGCCCCGTGAGGAATCGCCTCCTTGGCGGGTGGCGCGGAGCGCCCGCACAGCCGCCCGGTGGATTCGGGCAAGGTGGTGAGCGCCAGAGGCGAACGTGTTTGCTGTCGGTCGCCCGTTCGGGCGGAATGTGGGCGGATTCGGCTGGTTTGTGCGATTGGCGCACTAGGGTCCGTGGTTGTGAAGCTGGTGGTGCGCGTCAAGCTGCTGCCGACGCCCGTGCAGGCGTCGGTGCTTGAGGCGACCCTGAGCGCGTGCAACGAGGCTGCGACCTGGGCCGCACAGGTGGCCTTCGACGAGCGCGTCCGCAAGAACCTGCCGCTGCGCAAACTGACGTACCGGGAGATCAAGTCCAGGTGGGGTCTTGGGGCGCAGGCCGCCCAGCATGCGATCAAGAAGACCTGCGATGCTTACACCACGCTGGCGGCGAACTGTGCGCCTCCCAGCGGGAGCGTTGCCAGCACGCCCGGCAGCTGCTCGCGGTCCAACCGCACCAGGCCGACCCTGGCGTGCCGTGCGGCTTGCTCCAATGTCCTTCGTACTCCGACCAGTTCGGTATCGGATCCGCCCGTGATCCGTACGTGACCGGACACGGACACATCGCCCTGGCGCGAACCGCGCCGCACCGTCAGGCTGAAGGTCGTCGCATACGCGGGGACCGAGGTCAGCAGCGAGACGAGGCACGGCAGAGGAGTCGCCTCCCGGCCCAACTCGGGCCGGCGGTCCACCGCATAGGCGGTGTGCCAACGATCGTCGCACCGCCAGACCCTCGACGTCTCCATCGTTCGCCGCTGCGGCACGACATCCGGGCGTCCGGCGCGGGCCGACAGGATGGGATTGGCACACGCGGATGTGGCCACGGCGGAGTGCAGCTCCTCCTGGTCCAGTACCGGCCCGGAATCCGGCGCCGGTGATCCGGCTCGCCACATGGTCCGCGACCCGAACCAGACAGCGCTGAGCTCCGCCGATTCCGCCACCGCGCGCCTGGCGGAGCGATTCACCGCTGGCCTCGACCCGTACGACAGCGGTCAGGAACGTGCCGTCCCCGACCATGCCCAGTGTGCGACGGTCCCGGTCGACATAGATGTACGGGGCGAAGCCCGGCACACTTATCCGCCGACCGAAACGCTGCGCGAGGCCGGCACGGGGGACAGCACCGCGCTCGACATCCGTACGATCCGGCTCGCCGCAGCCGTTGCGGGCGCCGCCGCTCTGATCGCCGCCATAGGGCTGATCGCGCCGTGCAAGGGAGTCACCCCGTTCTGGGGGCGCTTCCTGGAGATCGCCGAAGCGTGTGTGCTCCTGACGCTGATCCCCCTTGTGCCTCGCCGTTTTCGATCTCTGCCACTCGGTCCGCGCTCTCGCCAGCCGACCCCGCCCGGCAAAACCCGAGCTCAGCCAGGCAAAATCATGCCCCTCCGGCGATTGAGGACAGGGCCGGCACCGGACTCCCGGGGGCACCTCACCCCCGACCGAACCGGCTCCGCCGGACTGGTACGCTGTGTGACGGCCGTTTGTGTACGCGCTCCCGGATCATCCTGGGATCTGCGCTCATCGGACCTTCGCCCCCGAGTAATGGAAGAACCCCTGCGATCAAGACCAGGGGCACTCGTGGACGCATCGAACATCAAAGAGGAGTACGCGTGCCGCTCGACGCCGCTACGAAGAAGCAGATCATGTCCGAGTTCGCCCAGAAGGAGGGCGACACCGGCTCCCCCGAGGTCCAGGTCGCGATGCTCTCCCGTCGCATCTCGGACCTGACGGAGCACCTCAAGACGCACAAGCACGACCACCACTCCCGTCGTGGTCTGCTGATCCTGGTCGGCCAGCGCCGCCGCCTTCTGCAGTACCTGGCCAAGAAGGACATCCAGCGCTTCCGTGCCCTGGTCGACCGCCTCGGCATCCGCCGCGGTGCGGCCGGCGGCGCCAAGTAAAACGCCGTGAAGGGAGCGGTTCCCACTACTGAGGGGGCCGCTCCCTTTGTTGTACGTACGATTGTGCGTACGTACGCATGTACGGGACGTGGCGGGCCTGCCCGCACGCCCGGAATGCAAAGCTGAGTCGAATCTCAGTAACCTGGTCGCAGAACGACCGGCAGAACGAACCACGGACGAGCGAGAAGCAGACCTCCCCGCCGCCGGTCCTCGGTAGTGGCCCCCGGACTCATCGACCCGGGTGCTTCGATCGAAGACCGGCCCGCCGATGGAGGGCTTCTCCGCTACCGTCCCCCGCCACACGGGCGTGGGGGCGAGAAGACGATATGTATCGGAGAAAACGCTAGTGGAGAACGAGACCCACTACGCCGAGGCCGTTATCGACAACGGAACCTTCGGCACCCGCACCATCCGCTTCGAGACGGGCCGCCTGGCCAAGCAGGCCGCCGGCTCCGCCGTCGCGTACCTGGACGACGACACCATGGTGCTGTCGGCCACGACCGCGTCCAAGAAGCCCAAGGACCAGCTCGACTTCTTCCCCCTCACGGTGGACGTCGAGGAGCGGCAGTACGCCGCCGGCAAGATCCCCGGCTCCTTCTTCCGTCGTGAGGGCCGGCCCTCCGAGGACGCGATCCTCACCTGCCGCCTGATCGACCGCCCGCTGCGCCCCTCCTTCAAGAAGGGCCTGCGCAACGAGATCCAGATCGTCGAGACGATCATGGCGCTCAACCCCGACCACCTGTACGACGTGGTCGCGATCAACGCCGCCTCCTGCTCCACGCAGCTGGCCGGCCTGCCCTTCTCCGGCCCGGTCGGCGGCACCCGTGTCGCCCTGATCAAGGGCCAGTGGGTCGCCTTCCCGACGCACACCGAGCTCGAGGACGCCGTCTTCGACATGGTCGTCGCCGGTCGCGTCCTGGAGGACGGCGACGTCGCGATCATGATGGTCGAGGCCGAGGCCACCGAGAAGACCATCCAGCTCGTCAAGGACGGCGCCGAGGCCCCGACCGAAGAGGTCGTCGCCGCCGGTCTCGAAGCCGCGAAGCCCTTCATCAAGGCGCTCTGCAAGGCCCAGTCGGACCTCGCCGCCAAGGCCGCCAAGCCCACCGGCGACTTCCCGGTCTTCCTGGACTACCAGGACGACGTCTTCGAGGCGCTCGCCGCCGCCGTGACGTCCGAGCTGGCCCAGGCGCTCACCATCGCCGGCAAGCAGGACCGCGAGGCCGAGCTGGACCGCGTCAAGGAGATCGCCGCAGAGAAGCTGCTCCCGGCCTTCGAAGGCCGCGAGAAGGAGATCTCCGCCGCGTACCGTTCGCTGACCAAGAAGCTGGTCCGCGAGCGCGTCATCAAGGACAAGGTCCGCATCGACGGCCGTGGCGTCACGGACATCCGTACGCTCGCCGCCGAGGTCGAGGCCATCCCGCGCGTGCACGGCTCGGCGCTGTTCGAGCGTGGCGAGACCCAGATCCTGGGCGTCACCACCCTCAACATGCTCCGCATGGAGCAGCAGCTGGACACCCTCTCCCCGGTGACCCGCAAGCGCTACATGCACAACTACAACTTCCCGCCGTACTCCGTCGGTGAGACCGGCCGCGTGGGCTCGCCCAAGCGCCGCGAGATCGGCCACGGCGCGCTCGCCGAGCGCGCCATCGTGCCGGTGCTGCCGACGCGCGAGGAGTTCCCCTACGCGATCCGCCAGGTCTCCGAGGCGCTGGGCTCCAACGGCTCGACGTCCATGGGCTCGGTCTGCGCCTCCACCATGTCGCTGCTGAACGCCGGTGTGCCGCTCAAGGCCGCCGTCGCCGGTATCGCCATGGGCCTGATCTCCCAGGAGATCGACGGCAAGACCCACTACGTCGCCCTCACCGACATCCTCGGTGCGGAGGACGCCTTCGGCGACATGGACTTCAAGGTCGCCGGTACGAAGCAGTTCGTCACCGCGCTCCAGCTCGACACCAAGCTCGACGGCATCCCCGCCTCGGTCCTGGCCGCCGCGCTCAAGCAGGCCCGTGACGCCCGCCTCCACATCCTCGATGTGATGAACGAGGCCATCGACGTCCCGGACGAGATGTCCCCGAACGCCCCGCGGATCATCACCGTCAAGATCCCGGTGGACAAGATCGGTGAGGTCATCGGCCCCAAGGGCAAGATGATCAACCAGATCCAGGAGGACACCGGCGCCGACATCACGATCGAGGACGACGGCACCATCTACATCGGTGCCCAGCAGGGTTCGCAGGCCGAGGCCGCCCGCGCCACGATCAACTCGATCGCCAACCCGACCATGCCGGAGGTCGGCGAGCGCTACCTGGGTACGGTCGTCAAGACCACCACCTTCGGCGCGTTCGTGTCCCTCATGCCGGGCAAGGACGGTCTGCTGCACATCTCGCAGATCCGCAAGCTCGCCGGTGGCAAGCGCGTGGAGAACGTCGAGGACGTGCTCGCGGTCGGATCCAAGGTTCAGGTGGAGATCGCCGAGATCGACTCCCGTGGCAAGCTCTCTCTGATCCCGGTCGTCGAGGGTGAAGAAGACGAGAAGAAGGACGACGCCTCCAAGTGACGTCCCGTAGTTCCGTGACGACGGCCCGCGCCTCTTCCGAGGCGCGGGCCGTCGCCCGTACCCAAACGCTTCTCAAGGGCGCCAACGGCATCGGTACGGTCCGGCGAACCGTCCTTCCGGGCGGCCTCCGTGTCGTCACCGAGACCCTGCCCTCCGTCCGCTCCGCCACCTTCGGGATCTGGGCCAACGTCGGATCACGCGACGAGACCCCCACCCTGAACGGCGCGACGCACTACCTCGAACACCTCCTCTTCAAGGGCACCGCCAAACGCAGCGCCCTCGACATCTCCGCCGCCATCGACGCGGTCGGCGGCGAGATGAACGCCTTCACGGCGAAGGAGTACACCTGCTACTACGCGCGGGTCCTCGACACCGACCTGCCGCTGGCCATCGACGTCGTCTGCGACATGCTGACCGGCTCACTGATCACCGCCGAGGACGTCGACGCCGAGCGCGGCGTCATCCTCGAAGAGATCGCCATGACCGAGGACGACCCGGGCGACTGCGTGCACGACCTGTTCGCGCACACACTGCTCGGCGACACCCCCCTCGGCCGCCCCGTCCTCGGCACCGTCGACACCATCAACGCGCTCGACCGCGGCCGGATCACCCGCTTCTACAAGAAGCACTACGACCCCACGCACCTGGTCGTCGCCGCCGCGGGCAACATCGACCACGCCACGGTCGTACGCCAGGTCCGCAAGGCCTTCGAGCGCGCGGGAGCACTGTCCCGCACCGACGCCGTCCCGGTCGGCCCGCGCGCGGGCTCCCGCACCCTGCGCACCGCCGGCCGCGTCGAGCTGCTGAACCGCCGGACCGAGCAGGCCCATGTCGTCCTCGGTGTGCCGGGCCTGGCCCGTACCGACGACCGGCGCTGGGCGCTCGGCGTTCTCAACACCGCCCTCGGCGGCGGCATGAGCTCACGCCTCTTCCAGGAAGTACGGGAGAAGCGAGGTCTCGCCTACAGCGTCTACTCGTACACCTCGGGCTTCGCCGACTGCGGACTCTTCGGCGTGTACGCGGGCTGCCGGCCCAGCCAGGTCCACGACGTCCTCAAGATCTGCCGGGACGAGCTCGACCGGGTAGCGTCCGAAGGACTGAGCGACGAGGAGATCGGCCGCGCCATCGGGCAGCTCTCCGGCTCCACGGTCCTGGGCCTGGAGGACACCGGCGCGCTGATGAACCGCATCGGCAAGAGCGAACTGTGCTGGGGCGACCAGATGTCGGTCGACGACATGCTGGCCCGGATAGCGCAGGTCACCTCCGATGACGTCCGCGCGGTCGCGGGCGAGGTCCTCGGACACCGCCCCTCGCTCTCCGTCATCGGCCCGCTCAAGGACAAGCAGGCCGACCGCCTCGACGAAGCGGTCTCCTAACCCACCCGTAAGGAAGCAGAGCAATGAGCAAGCTGCGCGTGGCCGTTCTCGGCGCCAAGGGCCGTATCGGATCCGAGGCGGTACGAGCCGTCGAGGCCGCCGACGACATGGAGCTGGTGGCCACCCTGGGCCGCGGCGACAAGCTGGAGACCCTCGCGGAAACCGGCGCCCAGGTCGTCGTCGAGCTCACCACCCCCGCGTCGGTGATGGGCAACCTCGACTTCTGCGTACGGCACGGCATCCACGCCGTCGTCGGTACGACGGGCTGGACCGACGAACGGCTCGCGCAGCTGAACACCTGGCTCTCCGGGTCCCCGGAGACCGGTGTGCTCATCGCGCCGAACTTCTCCATCGGCGCCGTCCTCACGATGAAGTTCGCGGAGCAGGCCGCCCGCTACTTCGAGTCCGTCGAGGTCATCGAATTCCATCACCCCAACAAGGTCGACGCCCCCTCGGGCACCGCCACCCGCACCGCCCAGCTGATCGCCGACGCCCGGCGGAAGGCCGGCTGCGCCCCGCAGCCGGACGCCACCACCACGGCCCTGGACGGGGCCCGCGGAGCGGACGTCGACGGCGTCCCCGTCCACGCGATCCGGCTCCGCGGTCTCCTCGCCCACCAGGAAGTGCTGCTCGGCGCCGAGGGGGAGACCCTCACCATCCGCCACGACTCCCTGCACCACAGCAGCTTCATGCCGGGCATCCTGCTCGGCGCACGCCGTGTGGTGACCACTCCCGGCCTGACGTTCGGCCTGGAAAACTTCCTCGACCTGAACTGACTGAGCCCCCGCCATGCGCGCAAAGATCACTTACTTCGTCACCGCTGCCGTCCTCGTCTTCTACTTCGTCCTGGTCGGCAGCCGTGGCATCCTGCTCATCGAGCACGGCACCCTGCTGACGGTCACCTTCGGGGTCGCGGTGCTGATCCTGCCGGTGATCGGGGTCTGGTTCCTCTGGAAGAACACCCAGTTCGTGGCGCGGGCCAACGCACTGGCCGCGGAACTCGACGCGGAGGGCGGCCTGCCGGTCGACGAGCTGATCCGTACCCCGTCCGGCCGCATCGACCGCGCCTCGGCCGACGCCGTGTTCGCACGGCGCCGCGAGGAGACCGAGGACACCCCGGAGGACTGGCGCTGCTGGTTCCGCCTGGCCGTCGCCTACCAGGACGCCAGGGACACCCCTCGGGCCCGCAAGGCCATGCAACGCGCCATCGCCCTGCGCACGAGGCCCGTCCCCGGACGGGTCACACCGGCCGGATCAGGCCCATCGGGCGACTGAGGACGGAAACGGTTACCGGGCGGGCCCGGTAACCACCGCCTCAGTGCCGCCGATACTCGTCCCCCCACGCCTCGATCGTGTCCGCGGCACGGTCGAACGCCTCGCGCCGCGCCAGAAAGTCCGCATTGCTGTCGGTGAGCAGGGGCGGAATCATTTCGCCACCCTGCCGTACGACGATCAGTGCCTGACCCTGCACCGTGCGCGGAAACCCGAGCCACTTCACCGGTTGCTGCACGGTACGGACGGCCGTGACGCGATTCCACGGCACGGTCGTCGTCGTGAAGAAGCCCACCCGCCGCACGCCGTGCCTGCTCACCCAGGCGCCGAGCCGCAGCAGTCGCAGGGCACAGACGATGACCACGAGCGCGAGTCCCAGACACACGGCGGCACCCGGCAGCTCCCCGGCGAACGCGATCACCATCCCCGCGAGCAGGACGAACGACGCGAGCAGCAACATGGAGGCCGCAGCCGCGACCCGCCAGGGCCCGGGGCGGTACGGACGCCGCCATTTGTCGTGGTCGTCGAACGGCAGCGCGATGTCCTCAGCTCTCGCGTCAAACGCGCGGTCGGCCGTCAGAAAGGGCAGGGGCACGACTGATCCTCACTCACAAGCACGCTCGATTGCTGTGCCCGGTGAGGCTACCGAGGAGGTCACCGCCCGACCACCCCAGGGGGCCCGTACGAGTCAGCGCCCGTGGGCGGCCTCCGTCTGCTGGGAGTGCGACGGGTCCTGGGCGGTGCTCAGAGCGGGCAGGCCGAGGATCAGCGACCCCACGAGACCTGCGACGACCGTCAGCCCGATGAGGGAACGGCCGGCCAGCTGCGAGACACTGGTGCGCTCACGCGGGGGCGGGGTGACGTTACTGCGGAATCGGTCGGCCTCGGCTACGAACGAGAACGGAACGGATTCACGCCGGCGGAACATGAGAAGACTCTCCTTGAACCCTGGTACGGATGCTGCTATTGAGTCAGACGTACGACAGACCCGTTCGGTGCCCCGAATCACCGAATTCGTCGAAGAAATCCCGGCACGACCCTTCCAGCCCTCGCTGTCAGTGGCGGCCCGTAGAGTGGGCGCCGCCCGAGCGACGCAATTGGAAGGACCCCGCCGGTGACCGAGACCCCCGAGCCCGCAAAGCCGAGCTTCCGCAGCGATGTCACCGTTGAGCTGGTGAAACATGCCGCAGGCGACTCCGACGTCCTGTTCGCGGCCCGTGTCTCCACGGCCGGCGAACAGTCCCTGGAGGAGGTCACCAAGGACCCTGAGCGGTCCAAGGGGCTCATCAACTTCCTGATGCGCGACCGGCACGGCAGCCCGTTCGAGCACAACTCGATGACCTTCTTCATCAGCGCCCCGATCTTCGTGTTCCGCGAGTTCATGCGCCACCGCGTCGGCTGGTCGTACAACGAGGAATCGGGCCGTTACAGGGAGCTGGAACCGGTCTTCTATGTCCCGGGCGAGTCCCGCAAGCTCGTCCAGCAGGGGCGCCCCGGGAAGTACGAGTTCGTCGAGGGCACCCAGGCCCAGCAGGAGCTCACCGGCCGCATCATGGAGGACTCGTACCGCCAGGCGTACGAGGCCTACCAGGAGATGCTCGCCGCGGGAGTGGCCCGCGAGGTCGCCCGCGCGGTGCTCCCCGTCGGCCTGTTCTCCTCGATGTACGCCACGTGCAACGCCCGCTCGCTGATGCACTTTCTCGGCCTGCGCACCCAGCACGAGCTGGCCAAGGTGCCCTCGTTCCCGCAGCGGGAGATCGAGATGGTCGGGCAGCAGATGGAGGAGCACTGGGCCCGTCTCATGCCGCTTACCCATGCAGCCTTTAACAAAAACGGACGCGTAGCCCCGTAAGCGGTGTCCGTATTGCGGCGTTTCGTGAAGTTCATCTAGGCTGATCAAACGGACCCGGCACTGCTTGAACCCCCGAGCAGGCAGTGCCGGGCTCCTACTGCGTGTCCCCCCGAGGGGGCATTGGGCGCTGAGCAGCGAGTAGCGTGTTACCCATGGCTCCGATCTCCACTCCGCAGACCCCCTTCGGGCGGGTCCTCACCGCTATGGTCACGCCCTTCACGGCGGACGGTGCACTCGACCTCGACGGTGCCCAGCGGCTCGCCACCCATCTGGTGGACGCAGGCAATGACGGCCTGATCATCAACGGCACCACCGGCGAGTCCCCGACCACCAGCGACGCGGAGAAGGACCAGCTCGTCAGGGCTGTACTGGAAGCAGTGGGGGACAGGGCCCACGTCGTCGCCGGCATCGGCACCAATGACACCCGGCACAGCATCGAGCTTGCGCGCACGGCCGAGCGCTCCGGCGCCCACGGCCTCCTCGCGGTGACGCCCTACTACAACAAGCCGCCGCAGGAAGGCATCTTCCGGCACTTCGCGGCCATCGCCGACGCCACCGGGCTGCCGGTGATGCTCTACGACATCCCCGGCCGCAGCGGTGTGCCGATCGACACAGAGACACTGGTACGGCTCGCCGAGCACCCGCGTATCGTCGCCAACAAGGACGCCAAGGGCGATCTCGGCCGCGCAAGCTGGGCCATCACCCGGTCGGGCCTGGCCTGGTACTCCGGCGACGACATGCTGAACCTGCCGCTCCTCTCGGTCGGCGCCATCGGCTTCGTCTCTGTCGTCGGCCACGTCGTCACCCCGGACCTGCGCGCCCTCATCGAGGCGTACCTCGGCGGCGACGTCCAGAAAGCCACGGAGATCCACCAGAAGCTCCTGCCGGTCTTCACCGGCATGTTCCGCACCCAGGGCGTGATCACCACCAAGGCCGCACTGGCCCTCCAGGGCCTCCCCGCAGGCCCGCTGCGCCTCCCCCTGGTGGAACTCACCGCACAGGAAACGGCGCAGCTCAAGATCGATCTCGCCGCCGGTGGGGTAGAGCTGTAACCACAGACTTCACAACTGAATAAGCGAAGAACACTCGCAAGAGCGACAACACCAGACAACAGCAAGTGCACGAATGACATGCGCGCCACGTGCCCAAGCGGTACGTGGCGTGTGTGGTAAGGAGAGTCTTTTGAGTCATCCGCATCCCGAACTCGGTACCCCGCCGAAGCTCCCGAAGGGCGGCCTCCGGGTCACCCCGCTCGGCGGCCTCGGCGAAATCGGCCGCAACATGACGGTCTTCGAGTACGGCGGCCGCCTGCTCGTCGTCGACTGCGGGGTTCTCTTCCCGGAGGAGGAGCAGCCGGGAATCGACCTGATCCTGCCGGACTTCACCACGATCCGGGACCGTCTCGACGACATCGAGGGCATCGTCCTCACGCACGGCCACGAGGACCACATCGGTGGTGTCCCGTACCTGCTGCGCCTGAAGCCGGACATCCCCCTCATCGGCTCCAAGCTGACCCTCGCGCTGATCGAGGCGAAGCTCCAGGAGCACCGCATCCGCCCGTACACCCTCGAAGTCGCGGAGGGCCAGCGCGAGCGCATCGGAGTCTTCGACTGCGAGTTCGTCGCGGTCAACCACTCCATCCCGGACGCACTCGCGGTCGCCATCCGCACACCCGCGGGCATGGCCGTCGCGACCGGTGACTTCAAGATGGACCAGCTCCCGCTGGACGGCCGGCTCACCGACCTGCACGCGTTCGCCCGGCTGAGCGAGGAAGGCATCGACCTTCTTCTCTCCGACTCCACCAACGCGGAGGTTCCCGGCTTCGTACCGCCCGAGCGGGACATCTCCAACGTCCTGCGCACGGTCTTCGCCAACGCCCAGAAGCGCATCATCGTGGCGAGCTTCGCCAGCCACGTGCACCGCATCCAGCAGATCCTCGATGCGGCCCACGAGTACGGCCGCCGGGTCGCCTTCGTCGGCCGCTCGATGGTCCGCAACATGGGCATCGCCCGTGATCTGGGATATCTGAAGGTCCCCGCGGGCCTGGTGGTCGACGTCAAGACCCTCGACGACCTGCCGGACGACGAGGTGGTGCTGGTCTGTACGGGATCCCAAGGCGAGCCGATGGCCGCACTGTCCCGTATGGCCAACCGCGACCACCAGATCCGGATCGTCCAGGGCGACACGGTGATCCTGGCGTCGTCCCTGATCCCGGGCAACGAGAACGCGGTCTATCGCGTGATCAACGGTCTGACCCGCTGGGGCGCCAACGTCGTCCACAAGGGCAACGCCAAGGTGCACGTCTCGGGTCACGCCTCGGCCGGCGAGCTGCTGTACTTCTACAACATCTGCAAGCCGAAGAACCTGATGCCGGTCCACGGCGAGTGGCGCCACCTCAGGGCCAACGCCGAACTGGGCGCCCTCACCGGTGTCCCCAAGGACCACATCGTCATCGCCGAGGACGGCGTCGTCGTCGACCTCATCGACGGCAAGGCCAAGATCGTCGGCAAGGTCCAGGCCGGTTACGTGTACGTCGACGGCCTCTCGGTCGGGGACGTCACCGAGACCTCCCTCAAAGACCGCCGGATCCTCGGTGAGGAGGGCATCATCTCCGTCTTCATCGTGGTCGACAGCTCCTCCGGCAAGATCACGGGCGGTCCGGACATCCATGCCCGCGGCTCCGGCATCGACGACTCGGCGTTCAGCGCCGTGGCGCCGAAGATCGAGGAAGCGATCAACAGGTCCGCCCAGGACGGAGTGATGGAGCCCCACCAGCTCCAGCAACTGGTCCGCCGCACGGTGGGCAAGTGGGTCTCCGACACCTACCGCCGGCGCCCGATGATCCTTCCGGTCGTCGTCGAGGTCTGACCCCGACAGGCGCGAACTCCGGAGCGGGGCCCCCGATTTGCATCAGGGCGCCCCGCTCCAGTACGTTTACGGCTCCGCCTGACCGGGAACGATCCCGCGCACTCGTGCGTCGTGGCCACCCCGATAGGGGCGGGAATTCCGACTCAGAACTTCTGATAAAGTCGGATCCGCCGAAAGGCAAGGTCACTCCAAAGGCCATCAGAATTCAAATTCGAACCGGAAACGGAACGGAAAAGAGTCTGGTAAGGTTGGAACCGCCGGAAAGGGAAACGCGAAAGCGAAGAACTGGAAAGCAAACCCGCTTCGGCCGGGAATCGGACACGAAAGAGTCTGATAGAGTCGGAAAAGCAAGACCGAAGGGAAAGCCCGGAGGAAAACCCCAGAGAATGTTCTGCGGGTGAGTACAAAGGAAGCGTCCGTTCCTTGAGAACTCAACAGCGTGCCAAAAGTCAACGCCAGATATGTTGATACCCCGGCCTGCTTCGGCAGGTTGGTGGTTCCTTTGAAAGTCCTGCCGGGCCTCACGGTTCCGGTAGGCAATTACACAGCGAGGACGCTGTGAACGATCGGTCTTATTCCGGCTGATCGTTCCGCTCTCGTGTTGTGTTGTCCCGATTACGGGAAAACATTCACGGAGAGTTTGATCCTGGCTCAGGACGAACGCTGGCGGCGTGCTTAACACATGCAAGTCGAACGATGAAGCCCTTCGGGGTGGATTAGTGGCGAACGGGTGAGTAACACGTGGGCAATCTGCCCTTCACTCTGGGACAAGCCCTGGAAACGGGGTCTAATACCGGATGACACTCTGTCCCGCATGGGACGGGGTTGAAAGCTCCGGCGGTGAAGGATGAGCCCGCGGCCTATCAGCTTGTTGGTGGGGTGATGGCCTACCAAGGCGACGACGGGTAGCCGGCCTGAGAGGGCGACCGGCCACACTGGGACTGAGACACGGCCCAGACTCCTACGGGAGGCAGCAGTGGGGAATATTGCACAATGGGCGAAAGCCTGATGCAGCGACGCCGCGTGAGGGATGACGGCCTTCGGGTTGTAAACCTCTTTCAGCAGGGAAGAAGCGAAAGTGACGGTACCTGCAGAAGAAGCGCCGGCTAACTACGTGCCAGCAGCCGCGGTAATACGTAGGGCGCAAGCGTTGTCCGGAATTATTGGGCGTAAAGAGCTCGTAGGCGGCTTGTTGCGTCGGTTGTGAAAGCCCGGGGCTTAACCCCGGGTCTGCAGTCGATACGGGCAGGCTAGAGTGTGGTAGGGGAGATCGGAATTCCTGGTGTAGCGGTGAAATGCGCAGATATCAGGAGGAACACCGGTGGCGAAGGCGGATCTCTGGGCCATTACTGACGCTGAGGAGCGAAAGCGTGGGGAGCGAACAGGATTAGATACCCTGGTAGTCCACGCCGTAAACGTTGGGAACTAGGTGTTGGCGACATTCCACGTCGTCGGTGCCGCAGCTAACGCATTAAGTTCCCCGCCTGGGGAGTACGGCCGCAAGGCTAAAACTCAAAGGAATTGACGGGGGCCCGCACAAGCAGCGGAGCATGTGGCTTAATTCGACGCAACGCGAAGAACCTTACCAAGGCTTGACATACACCGGAAAGCATCAGAGATGGTGCCCCCCTTGTGGTCGGTGTACAGGTGGTGCATGGCTGTCGTCAGCTCGTGTCGTGAGATGTTGGGTTAAGTCCCGCAACGAGCGCAACCCTTGTTCTGTGTTGCCAGCATGCCCTTCGGGGTGATGGGGACTCACAGGAGACTGCCGGGGTCAACTCGGAGGAAGGTGGGGACGACGTCAAGTCATCATGCCCCTTATGTCTTGGGCTGCACACGTGCTACAATGGCCGGTACAATGAGCTGCGATGCCGCGAGGCGGAGCGAATCTCAAAAAGCCGGTCTCAGTTCGGATTGGGGTCTGCAACTCGACCCCATGAAGTCGGAGTTGCTAGTAATCGCAGATCAGCATTGCTGCGGTGAATACGTTCCCGGGCCTTGTACACACCGCCCGTCACGTCACGAAAGTCGGTAACACCCGAAGCCGGTGGCCCAACCCCTTGTGGGAGGGAGCTGTCGAAGGTGGGACTGGCGATTGGGACGAAGTCGTAACAAGGTAGCCGTACCGGAAGGTGCGGCTGGATCACCTCCTTTCTAAGGAGCACTTCTTACCGGGCTTGCCTGGTCAGAGGCCACTACGTCGGCAAATGTTCGACGGTGGTTGCTCATGGGTGGAACGTTGACTATTCGGCACGACAGGTTGTTGTTCACTAGTACTGCTTCGGCGTGGAACGTGGGGATGGCTTGTCGGGTCGGGCACGTTGTTGGGTATCTGAGGGTACGGCCGTGAGGTCGCCTTCAGTTGCCGGCCCCAGTGAACTCGTCTGTTTGGGCGGGGTGGTGGGTGGCTGGTCGTTGTTTGAGAACTGCACAGTGGACGCGAGCATCTGTGGCCAAGTTTTTAAGGGCGCACGGTGGATGCCTTGGCACCAGGAACCGATGAAGGACGTGGGAGGCCACGATAGGCCCCGGGGAGCTGTCAACCGAGCTTTGATCCGGGGGTGTCCGAATGGGGAAACCCGGCAGTCGTCATGGGCTGTCACCCGCTGCTGAACACATAGGCAGTGTGGAGGGAACGAGGGGAAGTGAAACATCTCAGTACCCTCAGGAAGAGAAAACAACCGTGATTCCGGGAGTAGTGGCGAGCGAAACTGGATGAGGCCAAACCGTATGTGTGTGATACCCGGCAGGGGTTGCGCATGCGGGGTTGCGGGAGTTCTCTTGATCAATCTGCCGATTGGTCGACGAGTCAGAAACCGTTGATGTAGGCGAAGGACATGCGAAAGGTCCGGCGTAGAGGGTAAGACCCCCGTAGCTGAAACATTAACGGCTCGTTTGAGAATTTCCCAAGTAGCACGGGGCCCGAGAAATCCCGTGTGAATCTGGCGGGACCACCCGCTAAGCCTAAATATTCCCTGGTGACCGATAGCGGATAGTACCGTGAGGGAATGGTGAAAAGTACCGCGGGAGCGGAGTGAAATAGTACCTGAAACCGTGTGCCTACAAGCCGTGGGAGCGTCGCTGTTGTTCTTCGGAGCAACAGTCGTGACTGCGTGCCTTTTGAAGAATGAGCCTGCGAGTTTGCGGTGTGTTGCGAGGTTAACCCGTGTGGGGAAGCCGTAGCGAAAGCGAGTCCGAATAGGGCGTTTTAGTAGCACGCTCAAGACCCGAAGCGGAGTGATCTAGCCATGGGCAGGTTGAAGCGGAGGTAAGACTTCGTGGAGGACCGAACCCACCAGGGTTGAAAACCTGGGGGATGACCTGTGGTTAGGGGTGAAAGGCCAATCAAACTCCGTGATAGCTGGTTCTCCCCGAAATGCATTTAGGTGCAGCGTCGTGTGTTTCTTGCCGGAGGTAGAGCACTGGATAGGCGATGGGCCCTACCGGGTTACTGACCTTAGCCAAACTCCGAATGCCGGTAAGTGAGAGCACGGCAGTGAGACTGTGGGGGATAAGCTCCATGGTCGAGAGGGAAACAGCCCAGAGCATCGACTAAGGCCCCTAAGCGTACGCTAAGTGGGAAAGGATGTGGAGTCGCAGAGACAACCAGGAGGTTGGCTTAGAAGCAGCCACCCTTGAAAGAGTGCGTAATAGCTCACTGGTCAAGTGATTCCGCGCCGACAATGTAGCGGGGCTCAAGCGTACCGCCGAAGTCGTGTCATTCCAGCGTATAGGGCCAACGCCTGCTGGGATGGGTAGGGGAGCGTCGTGTGCCGGGTGAAGCAGCCGCGGAAGCGAGTTGTGGACGGTTCACGAGTGAGAATGCAGGCATGAGTAGCGATACACACGTGAGAAACGTGTGCGCCGATTGACTAAGGGTTCCTGGGTCAAGCTGATCTGCCCAGGGTAAGTCGGGACCTAAGGCGAGGCCGACAGGCGTAGTCGATGGACAACCGGTTGATATTCCGGTACCCGCTTTGAAACGCCCAATACTGAATCAGGCGATGCTAAGTCCGTGAAGCCGGCCCGATCTCTTCGGAGTTGAGGGTAGTGGTGGAGCCGACGAACCAGACTTGTACTAGGTAAGCGATGGGGTGACGCAGGAAGGTAGTCCAGCCCGGGCGGTGGTAGTCCCGGGGTAAGGGTGTAGGCCGTGTGGTAGGTAAATCCGTCACACGTTAAGGCTGAGACCTGATGCCGAGCCGATTGTGGTGAAGTGGATGATCCTATGCTGTCGAGAAAAGCCTCTAGCGAGTTTCATGGCGGCCCGTACCCTAAACCGACTCAGGTAGTCAGGTAGAGAATACCGAGGCGTTCGGGTGAACTATGGTTAAGGAACTCGGCAAAATGCCCCCGTAACTTCGGGAGAAGGGGGGCCATCACTGGTGAGGAGACTTGCTCTCCGAGCTGGGGGTGGCCGCAGAGACCAGCGAGAAGCGACTGTTTACTAAAAACACAGGTCCGTGCGAAGCCGTAAGGCGATGTATACGGACTGACGCCTGCCCGGTGCTGGAACGTTAAGGGGACCGGTTAGCCGACTTTCGGGTCGGCGAAGCTGAGAACTTAAGCGCCAGTAAACGGCGGTGGTAACTATAACCATCCTAAGGTAGCGAAATTCCTTGTCGGGTAAGTTCCGACCTGCACGAATGGCGTAACGACTTCTCGACTGTCTCAACCATAGGCCCGGTGAAATTGCACTACGAGTAAAGATGCTCGTTTCGCGCAGCAGGACGGAAAGACCCCGGGACCTTTACTACAGTTTGATATTGGTGTTCGGTTCGGCTTGTGTAGGATAGGTGGGAGACTTTGAAGCGGCCACGCCAGTGGTTGTGGAGTCGTCGTTGAAATACCACTCTGGTCGTGCTGGATGTCTAACCTCGGTCCGTGATCCGGATCAGGGACAGTGTCTGATGGGTAGTTTAACTGGGGCGGTTGCCTCCTAAAGAGTAACGGAGGCGCCCAAAGGTTCCCTCAGCCTGGTTGGCAATCAGGTGTTGAGTGTAAGTGCACAAGGGAGCTTGACTGTGAGACCGACGGGTCGAGCAGGGACGAAAGTCGGGACTAGTGATCCGGCAGTGGCTTGTGGAAGCGCTGTCGCTCAACGGATAAAAGGTACCCCGGGGATAACAGGCTGATCTTCCCCAAGAGTCCATATCGACGGGATGGTTTGGCACCTCGATGTCGGCTCGTCGCATCCTGGGGCTGGAGTCGGTCCCAAGGGTTGGGCTGTTCGCCCATTAAAGCGGTACGCGAGCTGGGTTTAGAACGTCGTGAGACAGTTCGGTCCCTATCCGCTGCGCGCGTAGGAATATTGAGAAGGGCTGTCCCTAGTACGAGAGGACCGGGACGGACGAACCTCTGGTGTGCCAGTTGTTCTGCCAAGGGCATGGCTGGTTGGCTACGTTCGGAAAGGATAACCGCTGAAAGCATCTAAGCGGGAAGCCTGCTTCGAGATGAGTATTCCCACCAACTTGATTGGTTAAGGCTCCCAGTAGACGACTGGGTTGATAGGCCAGATGTGGAAGCCCGGTAACGGGTGAAGCTGACTGGTACTAATAGGCCGAGGGCTTGTCCTCAGTTGCTCGCGTCCACTGTGTTTGTTCTGAAATAACGAACGGCCGTGTTGTTCCGGTGTTGGTTAATTTCATAGTGTTTCGGTGGTCATTGCGTTAGGGAAACGCCCGGTTACATTCCGAACCCGGAAGCTAAGCCTTTCAGCGCCGATGGTACTGCAGGGGGGACCCTGTGGGAGAGTAGGACGCCGCCGAACTCCTTTTACGGGAAAGCCCCGTGCCCTTGTGGCACGGGGCTTTTCTGCGTTCGGAGCGTCTAGGCTCGATCCGCATCGTCGCGCCCGACTCGGCAAGGCCGGCCTGGCCGGCCTGCGTCGAAGGGAGAGAGGCGGCTGGAACAGTGGGACTCCGTCAGAAACATGTGTGGGCAGTGGTTCTGAGCACCCCTGATCTCAGGGTATGCTTTACCTCGTTGCCACAGCGCAGCAGGCCCCAATAGCTCAGTCGGTAGAGCGTCTCCATGGTAAGGAGAAGGTCTGCGGTTCGATTCCGCATTGGGGCTCAGGCAAGATGAAAGGCCCTCACCATCCGGTGAGGGCCTTTCGCATGTGATGAAGGCTCTGGAGTCCTAGCCCAGACATCAGCCGCAAAGTAGGTGCGGGGGAGCAGGGGCCCACCATTTCCTGGGCCCGGCGCCCGTCGTTGGTCTGGTCGAATGATCAGCGGGCGAAGGGGCTGGGCGTGCGCCAAGAGTGGTCGCTGGAGGAGTTGCTGGCGGCGCCTGCTGCTCGCGCTGTTCGCGCTGGGGCACCGACCTGGGCATCCGCGCGATCATGGCAACCGGCGAGCACGGCGAGCGCGAGGCCGCGCTGCGGCACGTGCGTCGGCACTTCATCACCGTGGACAACCTGTGAGCCGCCGCCACCAAGCTGGTGAACGGTACCTGTGCCGCCCGGGACGCCGCATGGTGGGGCCAAGGCATCGCGTGCGCTTCGGACTCGAAGAAGTTCGGGTCCTGGTCCTCGAACTCCATGACCGAGTACCACGGCGGCTACGGCGGCAACGGCGTGGTGTTCTACTGGCACGTCCAGCGGAAGAACGTCTGCATTTACTCGCAGCTGAAGTCCTGTTCGTCGTCGAAGGGCGTGGCGGTGATCGAGGGCCTGCTGTGGCACTGCACGGGCGCCGCGATCGAGTCGAACTACGTCGACACGCACGGCGCGAGCGTGGTCCGGTTCGCCTTCACCGAGCTGCTCAACTTCCGTCGGCTGCCCCGGTTGAAGAACATCGGCAGCTTTCCGCCTGTACGGCCCCGACGAAGCGCCGCCCGGCTGGCCCGCGCTCGTCGGCTCACTGCCCCGGCCGACCCGCTGGGACCTGATCGAGCAGCAGCATGACCAGATGGTCAGGTACGCCACCGCGCTACGGCTCGAGACCCTGCTGGTGCAGCAGGTCCTGGTCGAACCGGCGTGGGCGAAGAAGCTCACCGACGAGGACCGGCGCGGGCTGACCGCCCTGTTCTGGTCGAACGTCAACCCGTACGGAACCTTCCGTCTGGACATGGACAAGCGCCTCGACCTAGGGCTGGTCGCCTCCGCACCCGGCGGACACCGCCAACCGATCAACCATGGAGGCGCGATGAAGGACTTCCAGAACCTCACCGACCCCGGTATCAACGAGGCCGCGTGGCGGGGGACATCGGCCGCCCGCCTGGCTGACTCAGCGTCATGAGCCGCCGCGTCCTCGGCGCGAGATCACTGCCGCCACCATCGCCGCCGTCCCGGTCACCACCGCCGGGCCGAGCAGCGCGGCTCCTGTGATCACTGCTCCGTGTCACCAGGCCACAAACGCCGGTGATCCTGCGGCTCTACCAGGTGTCGGCGGTGAAAGTGAGCTTCACGACGCGCAGCTGCAGAAGTCCGGCGGCCGGCGACGTTCACAGCGGTAGCCGTCTCACCTCCGGCCGACGACCGAGCCGGAGCTCCTTGGAGACGTGAGGTATGGCGGTTGTTCCGCGGCTGGGCCATGCGATGTCGTCAACGGCGAGAAACGGCTCGCCGGCCACGGTCGCGGGGGTTGCCCCGGTGAACGCCATGACGTCCCGATGCAGGTGGGACTGGTCGGCGTAGCCGGTTTCGGCTGCGACTTGGGCCGCGCCTTCACCCGCGACCAGGCGGTGGGCGGCATGGTCGAAGCGGACCAGCTTCACGGCGCGCTTGGGCGGCAGGCCGAGCTGCGACCGGAACCGGGACCACAGCCGTTTACGGCTCCACCCGACCTCGGCCGCGAGTCCGTCGACCCGGGCCAGGCCACGGCTGACGACGATCCGGCGCCAGGCCCAGGCCACCTCCGGGTCCACCAGCGGCCCCGCCTCATGTCGGCGGGCGAGCAGAGCGTCCGTCAACACGAAGCGATCCTGCCACGACGAGAGATCGCCGAGTTGCTCGCGGATCCGTGACGCCTCCCGGCCCCACAGGTCGCCCAGCGAAACGACGGCGCCGTCGAGGTCGGCGGGGGAGGCGCCCAGAATCGCGCGTGCGATCACCGGGGACAGGCGCACCTGCACGCACTCGACGTTCTCCCCCCGTGCCCGGACCGCGCCTCCGGACCCGAGCCCGGGCCCGGCGACGAAGCTTCCCCGCTGCTGCCGTCCTGCGGCGCACTCAAGGACGGGCGAACCGGCGCCGAACTCCAGGAGCAGCGTCACGGCCGGGTACGGGACTATCCGGAGCGCTTCCAGGTCACGGGCACGGAACCCGGCCATGGTGACACCGGCCACCCGGCTGGGCCGCCGCGGGCACTCAACGCCCCACATGGCCGCACCGCGCACGAAGGTCCGCATCACCCCATGCTACGTGAGCCGGCTAAGGGGAACATTCGTCCAATCCACCGGCGCGTACCCGCGGAGACAGTGGGCTCATGACTGTTTCTGACGGCGATCCCTACGTGAACGGCGGCGCCGAGGCCACCGAGAGTTCCACCCTGTCGCTGGACGACGGCGACATCTACGTGTGCCAGGACGGCCCCCGCGACGCCCCCGTACTCCTGCTCATCCACGGGTCCGCGTCCTCGACCCGCTCGTGGAACTCGATGGTTCCACTGCTGACCGGAACTCACCGCGTCATCCGGATCGACCTGCTCGGGCACGGCCGGTCGGCCAAACCGGCCGACCGCAGCTACGCGATCCCGGACCAGGCACGTCGGGCCGGCGTGGCACTGGACCGGCTCGGCGTCGAGCACGCCGTGGTCGTCGGTCATTCCAGCGGTGGCGTGGTCGCCACCGCCCTCGCCGAACAGCGGCCCGACCTCGTGACCGCGCTCGCGCTCGTCAACACCGGACCCAGCCTGGACGCCTTCATCGCACCGGAGTCCGCCGCAACCGGCCCCTCGCAGTGGCCGCCGACCGACGAGCAGCTCCGGCGGTTCGCGAGCACGGGTTTCAGCCGCGCGGGCTACCAGATCCCGGAAGAGCTCCTGGACGACGTGCGCGCTATGACTCACCACACGTTCACCACGACGATGCGGGCCACCCGCTCCTACCTGGAGCAGCAAGTGCTGCCGGATCGGCTGACGGTCCTGGGCAAGCCGCTACTGGTGATCTTCGGCGAGGACGACCGCAGATGGCGATCCTCATCCGCCTCCGATTACCGCGCCGTTCCGGGCGCGGAGGTCGAGTTGCTACCCGGACTCGGGCACTCGCCCCTGCTCGAGGATCCGCCGCGGACCGCCACCCCCCTGCTGGCCTTCACCACGATCCACGCCGTACGGGTGGACTGATGAAAAGAAGGGGTGCCATGCGGATTCTCGTCTCCGGCGCCAGCGTCGCCGGTCCGGTTCTGGCCTACTGGCTCACCAGGCACGGCTTCTCCGTCACCGTCGTCGAGCGCGCGCCGACTCTACGCAAGACTGGCGGCCACGCGGTCGACCTGTTTCGGCCCGCGATGAACATCTCGGAGAAGATGGGCGTGCTCCCGCGTGTCGAGGAGCGGGCCACCGGCACGAACCGAATGACCGTCTACCGGGAGGGCTCACGGCATCCCGTCCGGGCGGACCTCTCCAAGATCTTCAGCGCCACCTCCGACAGGCACGTCGAGATCATGCGCGACGACCTGAGCGAAATCTACTACGACGCCGCACGCGACGACGTCGAGTACGTCTTCGGCGACTCGATCACCGCGATCTCGCCCGACGGCGAGGTGCGGTTCGAAAACGCCGCGCCGCGCCGCTTCGACCTCGTCGTCGGTGCGGACGGGCTGCACTCCAACGTGCGCCGCCTCGTCTTCGACGAGGAGTCCCGCTTCAACGCCTTCATCGGGGCCTACCTCGGGGTGCTGACCCTGCCGAATGTCTCCGACCTCGACGGCGAGCTCCTCATCCACGTCGGCGTCGGCCGGACTGCCGGCATGTACGGCGCGCGGCACCTCGGCGACGCGCGGGCGTTGTTCCTGTTCCGGAGCGAGTGCGAGCTCGACTACCACCACCGCGACGTGCCCCGGCAGAAGGAGCTGCTGCGCGGTGCGTTCGCCGGCATGCACGCCCATGTGGACCGCTGGCTGGACGAGCTCGACCGCACCCCGGCGTTCTACTTCGACTCGATCACCCAGCTCCGCATGGACACCTGGTCGCAGGGGAGGGTGACGCTCGTCGGCGACGCGGGCTACTGTTCCGGTCCGGCCGTCGGCGGCAGCACCAGCCTGGCCGTCGTCGGCGCGTACGTCCTCGCCGGAGAGCTGGCACGGGCGGGCGGCGACCATGAGCGCGCCTTCCCCGCCTACGAGCGCGTGATGGCGCAGCACGTGCGCGGCAGCCGCGCGGTCGCGCTGAGCGCGGCGAAGACCCTGATCCCCACGTCCCGCCTCGGCGTGTGGGGACTGGCCCAGGGCGCCCGCCTGATCTCCGCCCTGCCCGCGGGCCCCAGCCGCGCCATCGTTCGCCTCGCCACAAAGAGCGCACGTTTCTACAACTCCGTGACCGTCGACGACTACCCGCCGTCGCCAGCCGCATCAGGAGGTCGGGGCGGCCTCGCGGGCGACCCCGGAGGCGGCCGGCCGAGGAGCTGAAGGCGAACGATGTCGGCCGGGGAGTTCCTCACCGACGAACTCCAGGGCTCACACGATCCGTCCGGCATCGTGTTCACCGTGCCGGCGGCCATGTCCGGCATGGACCGCGGGTAAATCCGCGACCTCACTCCGGAGGGCCAAGAGTCCGCCCGCAAGCGCGGCGAGACCATCGGCGGCGCGGGCGTGACCGATGACTCCATGCTGTCCATGGCCCTCCAGAAGCGCGACCAGGAGATGAGCCTGCGCGACATCGCCAAGCGGCTCGTCATCGCCACGGGCGCGAAGAAGGGCCAGCGCCCCGCACCCGCCGCCGTCATGCGGATGCTGCGCGAACACGACGAACAGACCAACACGGCGGTGAGCGCGTGATCACACCGCTACTTTGCGGCTGGTGTCCGAGCTAGGACACCAGGGCCATGAAGTGCGGTCAGGTGGTGGGTGGTTCGGGGACGCGCATGGCGAGGATGGCCATGTCGTCGGAGGCCGGCTCGGCGGCGAAGCGTTCGACCGCGCGCAGGATGCGTGCTGCCACCGCGCCGGCCGTGAATCCCGTACAGGTGGCCAGCACGTCCGCCAGGCCGTCGTCGCCGAGCATGCGGGTGCCCTCACGGCGTTCCGTGACGCCGTCGGTCACGCACAGCAGGACATCGCCCGGGGCCAGGGTGACCGTCTGCTCGTAGAGTTCGAGGTCCTCGATGACGCCCAGCAGCGGCTGAGGTTCGGCGGCTGCCTCGACCGAGCCGTCCTGGCGCAGGCGCAGCGGCAGGGGGTGCCCCGCGCAGACCACCTTCAGCAGAGCGCTGCCGTCCTCCTGCGGCCATAGCTCCCCGTACAGGAGGGTCAGGAAGCGGCTGCGGGCGCCCTCGTCCAGGATGGCGGCGTTGAGGCGCTCCAGGACGGCCGGGCCGCCGAAGCCCTCGCGTGCGAGGAGGCGCAGGGCGTGGCGGGCGAGACCCGTGACGGCCGCGGCCTCAGGACCCGTACCGCAGACGTCACCGATGGCGAATCCATAGGCGCCGTCGCGGATCGGGAAGACGTCGTAGAAGTCGCCGCCGACCTCGTTGCCTTCGCCCGCGGCGCGGTAGATGACCTCGATCTCGACATTGGGGACCTCGGGCAGTCCCGGCGGCAGCAGGCTGCGCTGGAGGGACTGACTGATCGCCATGCGCTCCGAGTAGAGGCGGGCGTTGTCGAGTGCGAGGGCGGCGCGTCGGGAGAGGTCCTCGGCCAGTTCCAGGATCTCCTGCCGGAAGTGGTCGTCGGAGGGCTTTCCGAGCGTGAGCATGCCGATGACGCGGTTTCGGGCGACGAGCGGCAGGACCACGGTCTCTCCGCCCACCGCCGCGGCGGTTGCGAGCGTCGTATGAATGCCGGCGCCGAGCCCGCCGAGTTCGCCGAGGCCGAGCGTACGCATCGAGGTTCGCAGGGCAGCCTGGTGGGCGGCCTCGGACGGGGCCGCCCAGACGCGGGCTCCCGGAGTCGGCACCGGGTCCGGAGGAGCGATCTTCGAGAGCAGGGCCTTGAGGCCGTCGATGCGTTCCTCGTCCTCGTGCAGCACGTAGGAGAGGTACGGCTCCGAGGACTGGTCGGCGATCGTGTAGACGGCGCACCAGGTGGCCAGGGTGGGGACCGTCATCTGGGCCATCAGTGCCAGGGTCTGGTCCCGGTCGAGGGTGCCCGCGAGCAGGTCGGAGGCCTCGACGAGGAAGGAGAGGGAACCGCGGCGCAGACGCTCCAGCTCGCCCAGGCGGGCCGATTCGACGGCCAGTGCGATGCGGTCCGCGGCGAACTGGAGGCGCAGGGCCTCCTCGTTGGAGTAGCGGCCGGCCGCTTCTGCGGCAACCCCCAGCGAGCCCGTGAGGCGTCCTTCGACCTTCAGCGGGACGGTGACGACGGAGCGCATCCCGGTCCCGCCGAGCAGGGGGACGGCTCCGGGAACGTTGTCGAGGTCTTCGTGGACGGCGGGCATCCGGGCGGAGCCGTAACGTCCGGTGCCTGCCTCGACCGGGACCCTGGCGAAACGTTGGCGGGCGGAGGGCAGGCCGGTCGTGGCCCGTACCTCCAGTTCCGTTTCGTCGTCCGTCGCCAGCAGCAGGAAGGCCGAATCGGCGTCGAGCATGTCGCGGGCCCGTTCGACGGTGCGCTGGAGCAGGCCGTCGAGGTCGTCGGGGGCCGGGGAGCCGATGAAGATCTCGAACGGATCCGTCTTGTGGCCGTCGGCATTGGTGTCGGACACCGGTGCGCGGACCGGGGATTGGAGGACGGCTCGTTCGTAGTCACGGACGAGCAGACAGACCGTGGACGGTTCGCCGCGGGTGTCGCGGACCCGGAGGTGTGAGGCGTAGACGGGGATGGTGCGGCCGTCGGCGCCCCGGATTCCGTAACTGCCCTCCCAGCGGGAGAGCCGCAGCGCCTCGGCGATTCCGGTGTTGGTGCCGGGCGTCTGCGGCCAGGCGGTGAAGTCGGTGAGCTGTTTCCCGGTGACCTGATCGGCGGTGTGTCCGAAGAGGAACGCGGCGTCCTCGTTCCAGGCGGCGATGGAACCGGTGCTGTCGATCTGGACGACGGCCACCCGGACATGCTCGTCGGCGACCGGGAGCAGCCCGACGGGGAGCAGCGGGCCGGCGGAGCGGAGGCCCACCGGGCGTTCGGGAAGATCGAGCTGGAACCAGACGTGTTTGTGGGTGGGCGAATACTCGACGCCCCACCGGGAGGCGAGCGCCGCGCAGAGCAGCAGCCCGCGGCCGTTCTCGCGGTCTGGGCTGCCGAAGTTCAGACCTGTGCTCTGGAGCGGGATCTCGCGTTCCGGATAGTGGTCGGAGACCTCGACGCGTACGCCGTCCTCCGTACGCAGGCACAGCACGTCCGCTGCCGTGCCCGCGTGCACCACGGCGTTGGTCACGAGCTCGCTGGTGAGGACGACGGCGTCGTCGACGACATCCGTGTATCCCCAGCCCTGAAGGGTGTCACGGACAAAGGCGCGGGCGGTCGCGACCGAGCGCCCTACCGGGTCGAAGGTGGCAGCCGCGCGCGCGGTGATCACAGCACTCCCCATATGGTGTCTCGTCGCTTCCCCGAGTCCTGTGCCCGTTTCTCGCCGCTTCGATTCGCTTGCCAGGCTAGACGCTCGGTCTCGGTACCGAGTACACGAGGGCCGACTTCGGGCAGCAACGACCAGTAACAGTCACGGGACCGGACAAGTGTGGGCTTCCCAACAGGGGTATGTGGAACAACCGTTGGAGGCTGCACCCCGATCGGGTCGGGCCTGGTACGTTTCAACGATTTGACGTCCGCATGGTCACCCGTTGACGGTGGGCAGTGTCGGTAGGTCAATGAGGAACTGGGCAGAGTCCCGGACAAGGCCCGAACGATACGGTCAACCCCTGCGGGAGGGATCACGGTGGAGTCTGGCGTGGCGGCGCGGGGAACAGGCACGCGCACAAAAGGCGGACAGCCCGTGAGGAAACAGCGCAATGGAACCATGGACGTCGACGCGGCGGCGCTCAACAAACTCCTGGCGGGTCTGGTGGCGATGCGCGACGGGAACTTCCGCAGGCGTCTGACCGTCTCGGGTGACGGCGTGATGGCGGAGATCTCGGCGGTCTTCAACGAAGTCGCCGACCGTAACCTCCACCTCACCGGCGAGCTGGCGCGGGTGCGGCGGGTGGTCGGACGTGAGGGGAAACTCACCGAGCGCCTGGAGACGGGCGCCTGCGAGGGCTCCTGGGCCGCCGCCATCGACGCCTCCAACGAACTGGTCGACGATCTGGCCCGGCCGGTCTCGGAGGTCGGACGGGTGCTGTCGGCGGTTGCCGACGGTGATCTCGAACAGCGCATGGAGTTGCGGTCGCACACGGCCGACGAGACGGTGCGGCCGCTGCGCGGCGAGTTCCTGAAGGTCGCCCGTACGGTCAACAACCTGGTCGACCAGTTGTCGGCGTTCACCGAGCAGGTGACGCGGGTTGCCGTCGAGGTGGGCACCGAGGGCAAGCTCGGCGGGCAGGCCCAGGTGCGCGGCATGTCCGGGTCGTGGAAGGACCTCACGGACTCCGTGAACACCATGGCGTACCGGCTCACGGCGCAGGTGCGGGACATCGCCCTGGTGACGACGGCGGTCGCCAAGGGGGACCTGTCGCGGAAGGTCACCGTCCATGTGGCCGGCGAGATGCTGCAGCTCAAGAACACCGTCAACACGATGGTCGACCAGCTGTCGTCGTTCTCCTCCGAGGTGACCCGGGTCGCCCGGGAGGTGGGCACGGAGGGCGAGCTGGGCGGGCAGGCGACCGTGCCCGGTGTGGCCGGGGTGTGGAAGGACCTCACCGACTCCGTCAACACGATGGCCGGCAACCTGACCTCGCAGGTGCGGGGAATCGCCGAGGTGACCACGGCCGTCGCCAACGGTGACCTGTCACAGAAGGTGACGGTGAGTGCCCGGGGCGAGGTTGCGCAGCTGGCCGAGACCATCAACCAGATGACCGAGACGCTGCGCACCTTCGCGGACGAAGTGACCCGGGTGGCCAGCGAGGTCGGTGGCGAGGGGCTGCTCGGCGGCCAGGCCCAGGTGCCGGGGGCTGCGGGGACCTGGAAGGACCTCACCGACTCGGTGAACACGGTCTTCCGGAACCTGACGACCCAGGTGCGCGACATCGCGCAGGTGACCACGGCGGTGGCCAGCGGTGACATGACGCAGAAGGTCACCGTCGACGTGGCCGGCGAGATGCTGGAGCTGAAGAACACCGTCAACACGATGGTGGACCAACTCCAGTCCTTCGGTTCGGAAGTGACCCGGGTGGCCCGGGAGGTCGGCGTCGAGGGCCGGCTCGGCGGTCAGGCGGAGGTGCCGGGGGCTGCGGGGACCTGGAAGGACCTCACGGACTCGGTGAATACGGCGTTCCGGAACCTGACGGGGCAGGTGCGCGACATCGCGCAGGTGACGACGGCGGTCGCCAACGGTGATCTCTCGCAGAAGGTCACCGTCGATGTCGCGGGCGAGATGCTGGAGCTGAAGAACACCGTCAACACGATGGTGGCGCAGCTGTCGTCGTTCGCCGATCAGGTGACGCGGATGGCGCGTGACGTGGGCACGGAGGGCCGGCTCGGTGGCCAGGCGCGGGTCGACGGCGTCTCCGGTACGTGGAAGGAGCTCACCGACTCCGTCAACTTCATGGCGGGGAACCTGACCTCCCAGGTGCGCCAGATCGCGCAGGTGACCACGGCGGTGGCGCGGGGCGACCTGTCGCAGAAGATCGATGTGGACGCGCGCGGCGAGATCCTGGAGCTGAAGAACACCATCAACACGATGGTCGACCAGCTCTCCGCCTTCGCCGACCAGGTGACCCGGGTCGCTCGCGAGGTGGGCACCGACGGGCGGCTCGGCGGCCAGGCGCAGGTGCCGGGTGTGGCCGGTGTGTGGCGTGATCTGACCGATTCGGTGAACGGCATGGCGGGGAACCTCACCGCCCAGGTCCGTAACATCGCGCAGGTCGCCACGGCGGTGGCGCGCGGTGACCTGTCGCAGAAGATCGATGTGGACGCGCGTGGCGAGATCCTGGAGCTGAAGAACACCCTCAACACGATGGTGGACCAGCTCTCGAACTTCGCCGAGCAGGTGACGCGGGTCGCCCGCGAGGTGGGTACGGAAGGGATCCTCGGCGGCCAGGCCGAAGTACAGGGGGTGTCCGGTACGTGGAAGGACCTCACCCAGTCCGTCAACGGCATGGCGAACAACCTGACCCTGCAGGTCCGTAACATCGCCGAGGTCACCACCGCGGTCGCCAACGGCGATCTCTCCAAGAAGATCACGGTCGATGCCAAGGGCGAGATCCTCGAACTGGTCACGACCGTCAACACGATGGTCGACCAGCTACTGAACTTCGCCGACGAGGTGACGCGAGTCGCCCGCGAGGTGGGTACCGAGGGCATCCTCGGCGGCCAGGCCAGGGTGCGCGGTGCGACCGGTATCTGGAAGGACCTCAGCGACAACGTCAACCTGATGGCCAACAACCTGACCAGTCAGGTGCGGAACATCTCCCGGGTCTCGTCCGCGGTCGCCAACGGCGATCTGACGAAGAAGGTCACCGTCGAGGCGCGCGGCGAGGTCGCCGAACTCGCCGACACCGTCAACACGATGGTGACGACGCTGTCGTCGTTCGCCGACGAGGTGACGCGGGTCGCCCGCGAGGTGGGCACGGAAGGTGAGCTGGGCGGCCAGGCACGCGTTCCGGGGGTCTCCGGTACGTGGAAGGACCTCACCGAGTCCGTGAACTCGATGGCGTCCAATCTGACCGGTCAGGTGCGGCAGATCGCCACGGTGACCACGGCCATCGCCAAGGGCGACCTCACCAAGAAGATCGACATCGACGCGCGCGGCGAGATCCAGGAGCTGAAGAACACCATCAACACGATGGTCGATCAGCTGTCCTCGTTCGCCGAGCAGGTGACCCGGGTGGCCCGTGAGGTGGGTACCGAGGGCCAGCTGGGCGGCCAGGCCCGGGTCCGGGACGTCGACGGCACCTGGCGCGACCTCACCGAGTCCGTGAACGAGATGGCCGGGAACCTCACCCGTCAGGTGCGGGCGATCGCGGCCGTTGCCACGGCGGTGACCCGTGGCGACCTCAACCTCAAGATCGATGTGGACGCGGCCGGCGAGATCCAGGCCCTGCAGGACAACATCAATACGATGATCGCCAACCTGCGCGACACCACGGCCACCAACAAGGAGCAGGACTGGCTGAAGGGCAATCTCGCCCGGATCTCCGGCCTGATGCAGGGGCGGCGCGATCTCGACGACGTGGCCTCGCTGATCATGAGCGAGCTGACCCCGGTCGTCTCCGCGCAGCACGGTGCGTTCTTCCTGGCCATGCCGACCGGTGACACCGGCACGGTGGGATCGGACAGCGACAAGGACAGCGCGTACGAACTCCGTATGAGGGGCAGCTACGGATATTCGGCGGGTTCGATGCCGACATCCTTCCGGCCCGGTGAGACCCTCATCGGCACGGCGGCGGAGGAGAAGCGGACCATTCAGGTGGACAACGTTCCGCCGGGCTATCTGAAGATTTCCTCCGGGCTCGGTGAGGCGCCGCCCGCGCATGTGATCGTGCTGCCGGTGCTCTTCGAGGGGAAGGTTCTCGGTGTGATCGAGCTGGCCTCGTTCCAGCCGTTCACACATATTCAGCGGGACTTCCTGAACCAGCTCGCAGAGATGATCGCGACGAGCGTCAACACCATCAGCGTCAATACGAAGACCGAGAAACTCCTTGAGCAGTCGCAGGAGCTGGCCGCGCAATTGCGTGACCGGTCGCAGGAGTTGGAGAACCGGCAGAAGGCGCTCCAGGCCTCCAACGCCGAGCTGGAGGAGAAGGCCGAGCTGCTGGCCCAGCAGAACCGGGACATCGAGGTCAAGAACACCGAGATCGAGGATGCCCGGCAGGTCCTGGAGGAGCGTGCCGAGCAGCTCGCGGTCTCGATGCGGTACAAGTCGGAGTTCCTGGCGAACATGTCGCACGAGTTGCGTACGCCGCTCAACTCGCTGCTCATTCTCGCCAAGCTGCTCGCGGACAACGCAGAGGGGAATCTCTCGCCGAAGCAGGTGGAATTCGCCGAGACGATCCACGGGGCCGGTTCCGATCTGCTCCAGCTGATCAATGACATCCTCGATCTGACGAAGGTCGAGGCGGGCAAGATGGACGTCAGCCCCACCCGGATCGCGCTGGTCCAGCTCGTCGATTACGTGGAGGCGACCTTCCGGCCGCTCACCGCGGAGAAGGGGCTCGATTTCTCCGTACGGGTCTCACCTGAGCTTCCCGCGACCCTGCACACGGACGAGCAGCGGCTGCTTCAGGTGCTGCGCAACCTCCTTTCCAACGCGGTGAAGTTCACCGACAGCGGGGTGGTCGAGCTGGTGATCAGGCCGGCCGGCGAGGACGTGCCGAACGCTATCCGCGAGCAGCTCCTGGAGGCCGGCTCGCTCCGTGACGCCGACGCCGATCTGATCGCCTTCTCGGTCACCGACACCGGTATCGGGATCGCGTCCAGCAAGATGCTGGTGATTTTCGAGGCGTTCAAGCAGGCGGACGGTACGACCAGCCGCAAGTACGGCGGTACGGGGCTCGGCCTGTCCATCAGCCGGGAGATCGCCCGGCTGCTGGGCGGCGAGATCCACGCGGCGAGCGAGCCGGGCCGCGGCTCGACGTTCACGCTGTATCTGCCGCTGCACCCGAGTGAGTTGCCGCCCCAGGGGTATCCGCAGATCGGCCCGGGGCCGGGTGAGGCATATGGTGCCGCGGCCGAGGAAGGTCTGCTCGCGGAGGCCGGTCCGAGCGCCGACCCGACGGCCGCCGCACAGGACTCGGCCGGTGCGCCGGGCGGCTCCGATGCCGTTGGTGGCGCCGGTGCCGCTGGTGCCGCCGGGCTGATGCGGCGGCGCCGCATGACTCTGGGGGGCGCAGAGCGAAGGCCCGTGCTGCCGTCTCGCGCCGCCGATCCGCAGGAGCCGTGGGCGCTCGGCGGGCAGGAAGAACCACAGGCCCGCAGGGCGTTCCGGTTCCACGGCGAGAAGGTGCTGATCGTCGACGACGACATCCGTAACGTCTTCGCGCTCACCAGCGTGCTGGAGCAGCACGGTCTTTCGGTGCTGTACGCGGAGAACGGACGCGTGGGCATCGAAGTCCTGGAACAGCACGACGATGTGACGGTCGTACTGATGGACATCATGATGCCGGAGATGGACGGTTATGCCACGACGGCGGCGATCCGCCGGATGCCGCAGTTCGCCGGCCTGCCGATCGTCGCGCTGACCGCGAAGGCCATGAAGGGCGACCGGGAGAAGGCGCTCGAATCCGGCGCTTCCGATTACGTGACCAAACCTGTCGATCCTGATCATCTCCTTTCCGTAATGGAGCAGTGGATGCGCGGAGAGTGATCATTAGTTGCGAGAATCCCCATGAGTTGTTGATCGACTGTGCTCACGGGAGTGTGAGAACGCGCCGTACGGGGAACCTTCTCGTCCCCCGCCGCGTTTCTGCTGTGTGCACAGTGACATCGTGGTGACAGGGTGTGGTGATGGGCGGGGTGCAGCTACCATGACCGGCACAAGGAAGGACGGCGTAAGGGAGTCGTCCCCTGGGGCGGCGCCCGGTGCAATTCCGGGGCGAGGAGGGCGGGCCATGATGCAGAAGGCCAAGATCCTCCTGGTCGATGACCGGCCGGAGAATCTGCTGGCGCTGGAGGCCATCCTCTCTGCGCTCGATCAGACACTGGTGCGGGCATCGTCAGGGGAGGAAGCGCTCAAAGCGCTGCTCACGGACGACTTTGCGGTCATTCTGCTGGACGTCCAGATGCCGGGCATGGACGGTTTCGAAACCGCCGCGCACATCAAGCGGCGGGAACGGACGCGGGACATCCCGATCATCTTTCTCACCGCGATCAATCACGGTCCGCATCACACCTTCAGGGGTTACGCGGCGGGCGCGGTGGACTACATCTCGAAGCCGTTCGACCCGTGGGTGCTGCGGGCCAAGGTCTCGGTCTTCGTCGAGCTGTACATGAAGAACTGCAAGCTGCGAGAGCAGGCGGCGCTGCTGCGGCTCCAGCTGGAGGGCGACAGTAACGGCGGCGCGGGCCACGAGAGGGAGCCCGCAGGGCTGCTGGCCGAGCTCTCGGCGCGGCTCGCGGCCGTCGAGGAGCAGGCCGAAGCGCTCTCCAAGCAGCTCGACGACGAGTCGGCGGACGCCGCGGCCGTGGCGACCGCCGCCCACTTGGAACGCAAACTGACCGGCCTGCGCCGGGCACTCGACGCGCTGGAGCCCGGCACCGGAAGCGGCGCGGCCGTGCTCCCCTCGTAACTTCGTAGGGCGCGCGACTCCACCAGGGGAGCGGTCCGGTGGTCCGACCTCCGGCGGGGAACGGGGGGTTGCCCGCATTCTCTGCCCAACTGCCCGGCTTTCCCGGTCGTTCGGCAGTTTGACGGTTCGCCAGTTCGATGGGCCGGCGTTCTGATGGGTCGGCGGGCCGGACAGGGCTTCTGGTGACGTGGCGACATGAGGGCGCGTCAGTTTCCGGCCTCTGTCCAGCGACACGGTCGGGTGAAGCGGCAGGCACACGTGTTCACGGCCGCAGACACCGGTAACCTCGGCACCATGGCCTCACGTACGTCCGGCAAGGGTTCCCAGGGCACGGCGGGCACCGCGAAGCGCGTCGGCCGTACCGCGGGGCCGGCCAAGAAGACCGCGCCCGCCAAGAAGACCGCCGCGAAGAAGACCGCGCCCGCGAAAAAGGCCCCCGCCAAGAAGGCGGCCGCGCCCAAACCGGCGCCGTCGCCCACCGGCGGTGTGTACCGCGTGGCGCGTGCCGTCTGGCTCGGCGCGGCCCACGCCGTCGGCGCGATGTTCCGCGGCGTAGGGCGCGGCGCCAAGGGACTCGACCCCGCACACCGCAAGGACGGAGTCGCGCTGCTGCTGCTCGGTCTCGCGCTGGTCGTCGCCGCGGGCACCTGGTCGAATCTGCGCGGGCCCGTCGGCGATCTCGTCGAGATGCTCGTCACCGGAGCCTTCGGCCGGCTCGATCTGCTCGTTCCGATACTGCTCGGCGCCATCGCCGTACGCCTGATCCGCTACCCGGAGAAGCCCGAGGCCAACGGACGCATCGTCATCGGTCTCTCCGCCCTCGTCATCGGGGTGCTCGGACAGGTCCACATCGCGTGCGGATCGCCCGGCCGGGGCGACGGCACCACGGCGATGCAGGACGCGGGTGGGCTCATCGGCTGGGCGGCCTCCAAACCGCTGATCTACACCATGGGCGAGGTCCTCGCCGTACCGCTGCTGTTGCTGCTCACCGTCTTCGGGCTGCTCGTCGTCACGGCCACCCCGGTGAACGCCATTCCGCAGCGGCTCCGGCTACTCGGCACCAAGCTGGGCATCCTCGACCCCGTGTACGACCCCGAGGCCGACGAGGAGAACGACGACGAGCGCTACGACGAGCAGTGGCGCGAGGCGCTGCCCGCCCGCTCCCGCCGTTCCTCCGTACGCCGCTTCGAAGCGTCCGCGGAGTACGACCCCGACCAGGCGGAGTCCGACGCGCTCTCCACGCGCCGCCGACCGCGCAGGCCCTCCGTGCAGCACGCGATGAACCGGACGATGGACGCGGTGGACGTCGCGGCTGCCGCGGCTGCCGCGCTCGACGGGGCGGTGCTCAACGGCATGCCGCCCTCGCCGATCGTCGCCGACCTCACCCAGGGCGTCTCCGTCGAGCGCGAACGCCCGGGCTCGCCGGTGCCGGGCGCCCGGGAGGGCGAGCCCGCCGCCGGGGGAGGAAAGCCGGAGAGGGGGGCGGCGCCCTCGGGCAGCGTGCCCGATCTGACGAAGCCCGCGCCCGACCGCTCGCAGTCCCAGCCGCTGCCGGCCCGCGCCGAACAGCTGCAGCTCTCCGGCGACATCACCTACGCGCTGCCCTCGCTCGACCTGCTGGAACGCGGCGGGCCGGGCAAGACCCGCAGTGCCGCCAACGACGTGATCGTCGCGGCCCTGACGAACGTCTTCACCGAGTTCAAGGTCGACGCCGCCGTCACCGGCTTCACCCGCGGACCGACGGTCACCCGGTACGAGGTGGAGCTCGGCCCCGCGGTGAAGGTCGAGCGGATCACCGCGCTCGCCAAGAACATCGCGTACGCCGTCGCCAGTCCCGACGTACGGATCATCTCCCCGATCCCGGGCAAGTCGGCGGTCGGCATCGAGATCCCCAACACCGACCGGGAGATGGTCAACCTCGGCGATGTGCTGCGCCTCGCGGACGCCGCCGAGGACGATCACCCGATGCTGGTCGCGCTCGGCAAGGACGTCGAGGGCGGCTATGTGATGGCCAACCTGGCGAAGATGCCGCACGTGCTGGTGGCCGGCGCGACCGGTTCAGGCAAGTCGTCCTGCATCAACTGCCTGATCACCTCGGTCATGGTGCGGGCGACGCCGGACGACGTCCGGATGGTGCTGGTCGACCCCAAGCGGGTCGAGCTGACCGCGTACGAGGGCATCCCGCACCTGATCACGCCGATCATCACCAACCCGAAGCGTGCCGCCGAGGCGCTCCAGTGGGTCGTACGGGAGATGGACCTGCGCTACGACGACCTGGCCGCGTTCGGGTACCGGCACATCGACGACTTCAACCAGGCCGTCCGCAACGGCAAGGTCAAGCCGCCGGAGGGCAGTGAGCGCGAGCTCTCGCCGTACCCGTATCTGCTGGTGATCGTCGACGAGCTCGCCGACCTGATGATGGTCGCTCCGCGCGACGTGGAGGACGCCATCGTCCGCATCACCCAACTGGCCCGCGCCGCCGGTATCCACCTGGTGCTCGCGACCCAGCGCCCCTCGGTCGACGTCGTCACCGGCCTGATCAAGGCCAACGTGCCCTCCCGGCTCGCCTTCGCCACGTCCTCGCTGGCCGACAGCCGGGTCATCCTCGACCAGCCCGGCGCCGAGAAGCTGATCGGAAAGGGTGACGGTCTGTTCCTGCCGATGGGGGCCAACAAGCCCACCCGTATGCAGGGGGCCTTCGTCACCGAGGACGAGGTCGCGGCCATCGTCCAGCACTGCAAGGATCAGATGGCGCCGGTCTTCCGCGACGACGTGGTGGTCGGCACCGCCAAGAAGAAGGAGATCGACGAGGACATCGGCGACGACCTGGATCTGCTCTGCCAGGCCGCCGAACTGGTCGTCTCCACCCAGTTCGGATCCACCTCGATGCTCCAGCGCAAGCTGCGGGTCGGCTTCGCCAAGGCCGGCCGGCTGATGGACCTGATGGAGTCGCGGAACATCGTCGGGCCGAGCGAGGGATCCAAGGCGCGCGACGTCATGGTGAAACCGGACGAGCTGGACGGGGTGTTGGCACTGATCCGCGGGGAAACCGCTTCGTAGGTGAAGTCGGGCAACCGTTTCGCCGGGTCGTACGTCAAGTTGGAGGGAGGGACGGCAGGATTGTCCTTCGAGAGGTGGATCGGAGCATCGGACAGCGTTCGAGTCCGATGGCGTACAAAGTCCTTCCTCCGGTTGCCTCACCCTTTCGTACCCCCCCTAGACTGAACACCCAGCAGGTGGCTCACGCTCGAAAGGCGCCCCCGTGTCCATCGGCAACTCCCCCGAAGACGACCGGCCTTTGATCGGTCGAGTGCTTCAGCAGGCTCGTATCGCCGCAGGTCTCACGGTCGAAGAGATCAGTTCGTCCACCCGGGTGCGCATCCCCATCGTGCATGCGATCGAAGAGGACGACTTCTCCCGCTGTGGCGGCGACGTGTATGCGCGCGGCCATATCCGTACCTTGGCGCGTGCCGTCGGGATCGATCCGGAACCGCTGGTTTCGCAGTACGACGCCGAGAACGGCGGCCGTCCCGCACCCACGCCCGCGGCGCCGCTGTTCGAGGCCGAGAGAATCCGTTCCGAACCCCGCCGGCCCAACTGGACGGCGGCCATGGTCGCGGCGATTGTCGCCGTCGTCGGTTTCGTCGGCTTCACCTTCTTCAAGGGTGGCGACGACGGCCCCTCGACCACGCAGGTCGCGGAGGGTTCGACGCCCAATACGAAGAGCCCCGAGCAGAAGACCAGCAAGCCCGCCGACCCCAAGCCGGTGCCTTCCGACGGTGCCATCGCCGCGGCACCCAGGGACAAGGTGACGGTGAAGCTCAGCGCCAGTCAGGGCAAGAGCTGGATCTCCGCCAAGGACCACAACGGGCGGCTGCTGTTCGACGGCCTGCTGGCCCAGGGCCAGTCCAAGACCTTCCAGGACCAGGAGCGGGTCGATCTCGTCCTCGGCAACGCCGGGGCCATCGAGCTCTTCGTGAACGGCAAGAAGGTCGAGGAGAAGTTCCAGCCCGGTCAGGTCGAGCGGCTCTCGTACACGAAGGGCGACCCGGCGGTCGGCTGACCCCCGTATACGCACGTTCCCGAGCGGTACCGGCAGCGGTACCAGCAACACGGCGAGCGCCCGGCGATCTGCCGGGCGCTCGCCGTGTTTGTTACTCGGTGTAACGGTGGAACCCTGCACGCCAGGGCGGGTGCCAGGACAAAGTAGTCTTGAGCGCATGCCCGAACGCCGTACCGTCGCCCTTGTCACTCTTGGCTGCGCCCGTAACGAGGTGGACTCGGAGGAGCTCGCAGGCCGCTTGGCAGCGGACGGCTGGGAGCTCGTCGAGGATGCCTCCGACGCGGATGTCGCCGTCGTCAACACCTGTGGATTCGTCGAGGCCGCCAAGAAGGACTCCGTCGACGCCCTGCTCGAAGCCAATGATCTGAAGGACCACGGCAGAACACAGGCCGTGGTCGCCGTCGGCTGCATGGCCGAGCGCTACGGCAAGGACCTCGCCGAGGCCCTGCCCGAGGCGGACGGCGTCCTCGGATTCGACGACTACGCCGACATCTCCGACCGCCTCCAGACCATCCTCAATGGCGGCATCCACGCCTCGCACACCCCGCGCGACCGCCGAAAGCTTCTGCCGATCAGCCCGGCCGAGCGGCAGGACGCCGCCGTGGCGCTGCCGGGACACGCACAGGAGGCCGCTCCCGCTCCCGCCCCCGAGGATCTTCCCGAAGGTGTCGCTCCGGTCTCCGGGCCGCGGGCGCCCCTGCGGCGGCGGTTGGGCACCAGCCCCGTCGCCTCGGTGAAGCTCGCCTCCGGCTGCGACCGCCGCTGCTCCTTCTGCGCCATCCCGTCCTTCCGCGGCTCCTTCATCTCGCGGCGCCCCTCGGACGTGCTGGGGGAGACCCGCTGGCTGGCCGAGCAGGGCGTGAAGGAAGTCATGCTGGTCTCCGAGAACAACACCTCGTACGGCAAGGACCTCGGTGACATCCGGCTGCTGGAGACGCTGTTGCCGGAGCTCGCCGACGTCGAGGGGATCGAACGGATCCGGGTCAGCTATCTGCAGCCCGCGGAGATGCGGCCCGGCCTCATCGACGTACTGACCTCGACCCCGAAGGTCGCGCCGTACTTCGACCTGTCCTTCCAGCACTCGGCCCCTGGTGTGCTGCGGGCGATGCGCCGCTTCGGGGACACCGACCGCTTCCTGGAGCTGCTGGACACCATCCGGGGCAAGGCGCCGCGGGCCGGTGCCCGCTCCAACTTCATCGTGGGCTTCCCCGGCGAGACCGAGGCCGACCTGGCGGAGCTGGAACGCTTCCTCACCGGTGCCCGGCTCGACGCCATCGGCGTCTTCGGCTACTCCGACGAGGAGGGCACCGAGGCGGTCGGCTACGAGAACAAGCTGGACGCCGACGTCATCGCGGAGCGGCTCGCGCACATCTCCCAGCTGGCCGAGGAGCTCACCTCGCAGCGTGCGGAGGAGCGCCTCGGGGAGACCCTGCAGGTGCTGGTCGAGTCCGTCGACTCCACCGAGGACGAGCCGCGGGCGGTGGGGCGCGCGGCGCACCAGGCACCCGAAACGGACGGCCAGGTGCTGTTCACCGCACGCGAGGGCCTTGTGCCCGGCCGTATGGTCGAGGCAAAGGTGGTGGGCACCGAAGGGGTGGACCTGGTGGCCGAGTGTTCCGATCTCGTGGAGGCGGCCAGATGACGGGAGTCCCGGCATCCGCGGCAGGTGGCTCCGGCGCGAAGCCGGTCCGCGGCGGCAAGCTGGGCACTGCGGCCGTCAACCAGGCCAGTCTGTGGAACATCGCCAATCTGCTCACCATGCTGCGACTGGTGCTGGTGCCCGGCTTCGTGCTGTTGCTGCTGCACAACGGCGGCTACGACCCGGCCTGGCGGTCGTTCGCCTGGGCCGCGTTCGCCATCGCCATGATCACCGACCTGTTCGACGGTCATCTCGCACGTACATACAACCTGGTCACCGACTTCGGGAAGATCGCCGATCCCATCGCGGACAAGGCGATCATGGGTGCGGCGCTGGTCTGCCTGTCGTATCTCGGTGATCTGCCCTGGTGGGTCACGGGCGTGATCCTCTTCCGCGAGATCGGCATCACGCTGATGCGGTTCTGGGTGATACGTCATGCGGTGATTCCGGCCAGTCGCGGCGGGAAGATGAAGACTCTGGCGCAGGGGACGGCCGTCGGGATGTACGTCCTGGCGCTGACCGGTCCACTTGCCACCCTTCGCTTCTGGGTGATGGCGGTGGCTGTCGTGCTGACGGTCGTCACCGGGCTCGACTATGTGCGCCAGGCAGTCGTACTGCGGCGCAGGGGGCTGGCGGCGGAGAGGGCCACTGCTGCGGAGGCCGAGCGGTGACCGCCGCGGCCCGGGTGCTGGAGCTGCTCGTGGAGCGCGGTGAGACTCTTGCCGTCGCCGAGTCGCTGACCGGCGGTCTGGTCGCGGCGGAGCTGACGTCCGTACCGGGTGCTTCGCACTCCTTCCGCGGGTCCGTGACGGCGTACGCAACGCCCTTGAAGCGCGAATTGCTGGGTGTGGACGGCGCCCTGCTGGCGGCGCGCGGTGCGGTCGATCCGGACGTGGCGCGGCAGATGGCGACAGGTGTGCGCCGCGTTCTCGGGGCAGACTGGGGATTGGCGACCACGGGGGTCGCCGGCCCGGAGCCGCAGGACGGCAAGCCCGTGGGCACGGTCTATGTCGCGGTGGCCGGGCCGGACGGCGCGGAGAATGTCACCGCCTTGCGGTTGAACGGAGGGCGCGCGGACATCCGTAGTGAGAGTGTACGGAGCGTACTCGCACTGCTCTCTGCCGAACTCGGCAAGAATGCAAGGGCACAGGATACGGAACAGAACGGGGGGAATTGATGTTTGCAGCCCTGAGTGAACACGACATCGCTCCCCGCACGGCCGCGGCGCAAGGCGGTACGGTGGGGCGTGAAGGATGCGGCTACGCGGTCCGAGGAGGGAGCCACCGATGATTCTGCTCCGTCGCCTGCTTGGTGACGTGCTGCGTCGGCAGCGCCAGCGCCAAGGCCGTACTCTGCGCGAAGTCTCCTCGTCCGCCCGAGTCTCGCTCGGCTATCTCTCCGAGGTGGAGCGGGGGCAGAAGGAGGCGTCCTCCGAACTGCTCTCCGCTATTTGCGACGCGCTTGACGTACGGATGTCCGAGCTCATGCGTGAAGTGAGCGATGAGCTGTCGCTGGCCGAACTGGCCGAGTCGGCAGCAGCCAGCGATCCGGTGCCAGTGCCGGTACGCCCCATGCTCAATTCCGTCTCCGTGACGTCGGTGGCAGGTGTGCCGACGGGACGGGTGACCATCAAGGCGCCCGCGGAAGCGGTGGATGTGGTCGCCGCCTGACCCTCGTGGTCCGGTGTGAAGCGGAAGCCCCGGTCAGCCCCTCAGCGGGTGACCGGGGCTTTTGCGTGCCCCGGGTGGGCTCCGGGTGTGCTTCGCGGCGTGCTGTGGAAGGGGCATGGTCCGTTCTGGATGCGGCCCGGGAGTGTCTGGGCGAGACTGCGAACAAGAGCCCTGGATCACGAGGTCAGGAGGACCACGGTGGACCGACACGGTTCCGCGTGGTCCGACACGCTACGAGGCGGCCTCGCACGGTCCGAGGTGGCCTGCACGGTCCATGGTGGCCTCGCACGGTCCGAGGTGGTCCGGCAACAGTCTGTCGTGACCCGCCTGAAGTCTCTCGAGCGGCCTGATGCGGGCCGAACCGGCCTGAACCGGGGTGCCTGAATGCCCTCGGCTCAGGTGGAGCCGTGATCCGGAGCAAGCCCGGATCTGCCGGGTGGAGAGCGCACAACGGTCTGCTGCTGCGCATCGCGCGCCGGTGGTGCACCGGTGCGCCCTCCCGTCGGGCGAGCACGCCGGACTAGGTTCGGCCGGAGGAGGCAGCCATGGTACGGCGATGGGTGCCGGCGCTTGTTCTCGGCGGGGTGTGGTGGTGGGCCGTGCTGCGGCTCGTGCTGGAACCGGCCCATGCGGGGCTTGTCGAGGGTGCGGTGGCGGCGGGTGGATGGGGGCTGAGCCTCCTGCCCGTGCATGTTGCCGCGACCGCCGGGCAGGCGGGGGCGAGCGGGGTGGATGGAGATGCGGGCGCGGGACGGTGGTCCGCCCTGGCGCTGCGGTGTGCGGGGCGGTGGTCCGCTCCGGGAGTGCGGTGTGCGGGTTGGTGGGCCGGGGTGGGGATGCGGTGGCTGGAGCGGTGGTTCGCTTTCGGGATGCTGTGCGTGAGCCGGTGGTCCGCCGTCCTGAAGCCGTACGTGGGCCGGGTCCGGGCTACTACCAGGGCATGGATACGCCGCCGTTCGGGCGGAGGATCTGGCCGGTCATGAAGGCCGAGGCGTCGGAAGCGAGATGGAGCACGGTGTGGGCGACGTCCTCGGACTCGCCGACCCGGCCGAGCGGGGACATCCGCGCCATCGTGGCCTCTGCCCGGTGTTGCCGGTCCGCGTCATGGCGGGCGGTCATGGGCGTACGGATCCAGCCCGGGGCGACGGCGTTGACGCGGATGGAACGAGGTCCCAACTCGGCCGCGAGGGTCTTCGTCAGCTGGACGACCGCTGCTTTGGCCGTGCTGTAGCAGAGCAGCCCCGGGCTCGCGGCATCGACCGCTCCCGAGGCCATGGTGATCAGTGAGCCGGGTGCACCGCGCGCGATCATGGTGCGGGCCACTTCCTGGCATGCGTACAAGACGCCCTTGAAATTGACGGAGAGCACGCGATCGAGATCATCGTCCGTGGTCTCCAGGACGCTGCTCGTATGCATGACTCCGGCGATGGCGGCCAGGATGTCGAGGTCGCCCGCGGCGGTCACCGCGGCCCTGACCTGACCGCGGTCGGTGACATCGAGGGTGTGGACGTGGGATGTGCCACCCGCTTCGGCGATCAGATCCCGGGTCTCCAGCAGGCCCTTGTCGTCGAGGTCCGCGCAGTGAACGGTCGCACCCGCCGTCGCGAGCAGGACGGCGCTCGCGCGGCCGATGCCGCTCGCGGCGCCGGTGATGAACGCGGAGCGGCCCGTGAGGTCGTACGCGGTGAGGGACATGACCGGACGGTACGATCAGATCTGACGCCCCGTCAACTAGCTTGTGGGGCCCGACTGGCAGCGCGGACACCAGTAGGCCGGGCGGGCGTCCTGGTCCGCTGTGCGGATGGGTGTGCCGCAGCGCAGGCAGGGGCGGTTGGTCCTGCCGTAGACCCAGAGCCGCTCGCTCGGGCCGTATCTGCGGGGCGCGGCGCCGGTGGTCGTGCGCATGGGGCGGTCGCGGTTGGCTTCGAGGAGCTGCTTGGCCGTGGCGACGAGGCGCGCGGCGGTGGGGGAGGCCAGGTAGCCGACGGGGAGCCAGGGGGTGGCACGGGCGAGGAAGCAGAGCTCGGCCTTGTAGATGTTGCCGATTCCGGCCAGATTGCGCTGGTCCAGGAGCGCTTCGCCGAGGGGGCGGGCGGGGTCGCTGAGCAGATTGTGCAGAGCGGTGTCGGCGTTCCAGTCGGGGCCCAGCAGATCGGGGCCGAGATGGCCGACCGCCTGCTCCTCGTCCCGGGTGCGGAGGAGTTCGAGGACGGGGAGCCGATAGCCGACGGCCGTGTGCTCCGCGTTGGCGAGGACGGCGCGGATCTGGTGTGCGGGGCCGCCGCGCCAGCGCTCACCCGGGGCGTAGACGCGCCAGGCGCCGTCCATCTGCAGATGGCTGTGGAGGGTCAGGCCGCCCTCGATACGGGTGAGGAGGTGCTTGCCGCGCGAGATGACGTCCAGAACCGTCCGGCCGGTGAGGTCGGCGGTGGCGAACCGGGGGACGCGCAGGTCGGAGCGGGTGAGGACCCGGCCCGCGAGTGCGCTGTGCAGACGATTGGCGGTCTGCAGGACGGTGTCTCCTTCGGGCATGTCTCCATGATGCGGGGTTGGGGGGAGTGCGGGTGGTGGGTATGGGTGGGGCGGTGTGGTGCGGTGGGTGGGCGGGGGCGGTGCGGCGTGGCGCGGGGCGGTGCCGTGGGTGGAGCGGTGTGGTGTACGGGGCAGGACGCGCTGGTGGTTCAGGCGCGTAGGCGGAGTCCCCTCGGGGTGGCCAGGAAGCCGGCCGCTTCCAGCGTGCGGCCGAGCGGGGAGGTCAGGGACGAGGCGCCGTTGGTGCGCTCCACCGTGACCGTACCGAGTGCTCCCGCACGGGCGGCTGCCGCCAGGGCCCCGGCTGCCGCGAGGAGCGCCGGGTCGTCCGGATCGGTGGGCCAGGCCAGCAGCGTCTTGCCGCCGCGCTCCATGTACATCGCCAGTTCGCCGTCGACCAGCACCACCAGGGCGCCCGCCTTGCGGCCGGGCTTGTGCCCGGCGCCGTCCGGCGGTTCGGGCCAGGGGAGCGCCGCGCCATAGGCGTTGGCCGGGTCCGCGGCCGCGAGGACCAGGGCATGGGGTGCGGCGCCCGGTTCCGTACGGTCGCGGGCGGTGGACGTGGCACGCAGCCGGTCGACCGCGCCGTCCATCGCGAACTGCGCCGCTCCCAGGCCCTCGACCACGTAGCCGCGCCGGGCCTGTCCGTTGTCCTCGAAGGCGGAGAGCACGCGGTACGTGGCGGCGAAGCCGCCCTCGACGCCCTCGGCCTGGACCGCGCCGCGGGTCACCACCCCGTGGCGGTCGAGGAGCGTGCGCGCCAGGGCGTGCGCGCGGTGCGTGGGGTCGGGTTCGGTGGTGGGCAGCAGGGACCAGCGGCCTGAGACGGTGGGCGGGCCGGTGCGGGACGCGGGCCGGGCGGCGGCGGTGAGCGAGCCGTAACGCCCGCGCGGAATACTCCGCTTGGCGCGGTGGGCGGTCGACCCTGCCGTACGCCCGGATCCGAGGAGCGAACGCAGCGGGGCGAGCGTGTCATTGGTGAGCCGGCCCGACCAGGCCAGGTCCCAGACGGCATCGGCCAGTTGTGGATCGGTGCAGTCCGGGTGCGTGGTGGCACGCACCTGGTCGGCGATCTGCCGGAAGAACAGTCCGTACCCGCCGCTCAGGGCCGTCAGGACGGATTCGTGCAACGCGCTGAGTTCGAGCTGGTGCGGGGGCGCAAGGAGCAGGGGGGCGCTGTCGGCGAGGTAGAGGGACAGCCAGCCGTCCTTGCCGGGCAGGGCACCCGCGCCGGCCCAGACGACCTCGCCGGTGGTCGTCAGCTCGTCCAGCAACGCGGGAGCGTAGCCCGTGACCCGGCCGGGCAGGATCAGTTTCTCCAGGGCCGATGCCGGGACGGGCGCACCCTGCAACTGCTCGATGGCGCGGGCCAGTCCGTCGATTCCGCGCAGGCTGTTGTTGCCCATGTGCTGCCACTGGGGAAGAAAACCGGCGAGTGCGGCGGGCGGTACCGGCTCCAGCTCATGGCGGAGCGCGGCGAGGGAACGGCGGCGCAGTCGGCGCAGCACGGTGGCGTCGCACCACTCCTGGCCGATGCCGGCGGGGTGGAACTCGCCCTGGACGAGCCGGCCGGTCGCGGCGAGCCGTTGCAGTGTCCCGTCCGTGACAGCGGTGCCGAGGCCGAAACGGCCGGCGGCCTCGGTGGAGGTGAACGGGCCGTGTGTACGGGCGTATCGCGCGAGGAGGTCGCCGAGGGGGTCCTTCACCGGTTCGGTGAACGCCTCGGGGACGCCCACCGGGAGGGCGGTGCCCAGCGCGTCGCGCAGCCGTCCCGCGTCCTCGATCGCGGCCCAGTGGTCCGCTCCGCCGATCCGGACCCGGATGGCGCGGCGGGTGGCGGACAGCTCCGGAGCCCATGGCGGCCGGGCGCCGCGCGCGGCCAACTCCGGGTCGGTGAGCGGTCCGAGAACCCGGAGAAGATCCGCGACCCCTTCGACGTCCTTGATCCGGCGGTCCTCGGTCAGCCACTGGAGTTCCCGCTCCAGCTCGGACAGGACGTCGGCGTCGAGCAGCTCGCGCAGTTCTGCCTGGCCGAGGAGCTCGGCCAGCAGGTGGGAGTCGAGGGAGAGGGCAGCGGCCCGCCGCTCGGCGAGGGGTGAGTCGCCTTCGTACAGGAACTGGGCGACGTAGCCGAACAGGAGGGAGCGGGCGAAGGGCGAGGGCTCCGGCGTGGTCACCTCGACCAGCCGGACGCGGCGTGCTTCGAGGTCGCCCATGAGTTCCGTCAGCCCGGGGACGTCGAAGACGTCCTGGAGGCACTCGCGGACCGCTTCCAGGACGATCGGGAACGAGCCGAACTCGGAGGCGACCTGGAGCAGTTGCGCGGCGCGCTGGCGCTGTTGCCAGAGCGGGGTGCGTTTTCCGGGGCTGCGCCGGGGCAGCAGCAGGGCGCGGGCCGCGCACTCGCGGAACCGGGAGGCGAACAGGGCCGAACCGCCCACCTGCTCGGTGACGATCTGACTGATCTCGCCCTGGTCGAACGTCACGTCCGCGGCGCCGACGGGGGGTTGCCCGCTGTCGTACGAGGGGCCCGGCAGCGGTGTCGGATCCTGGGTGGGGCCCTGCGCCGGATCGAAGTCCAGGAGATCCAGGCCCATCAGATCGGCATCGGGCAGCCGCAGCACTATGCCGTCGTCGGCATGCATCACCTGGGCGTCCATGCCGTACCGCTCGGCGAGGCGGGCGTTCAGCGCCAGCGCCCATGGGGCGTGCACCTGCGCGCCGAACGGGGAATGGACGACGACGCGCCAGTCACCCAGCTCGTCACGGAAGCGCTCGACGAGGATGGTCCGGTCGTCCGGCACGTGACCGCAGGCTCGGCGCTGTTCGTCGATGTACGACAGGGTGTTGTCGGCGGCCCAGGTGTCGAGACCGGCTGCGAGCAGACGCTGTCGGGCGTCCTTTGGCGACAGCCCGCCGATCTCGCGGAGAAACGCACCCAGCGCACGCCCCAGCTCCAGCGGACGGCCCAGTTGGTCGCCCTTCCAGAACGGCAGTCGGCCGGGAACCCCGGGTGCGGGCGACACCAGGACACGGTCGCGGGTGATGTCCTCGATCCGCCAGGACGTGGTGCCCAGTGTGAAGACGTCGCCGACGCGGGACTCGTACACCATCTCCTCGTCCAGCTCACCGACCCGACCGCCGCCCTTCTTGGGGTCGGCGCCCGCGAGGAAGACCCCGAAGAGCCCGCGGTCGGGGATGGTGCCCCCGGAAGTGACGGCGAGCCGCTGGGCGCCGGGGCGGCCCGTGACCGTACCGGCCACGCGGTCCCAGACCACACGCGGGCGCAGTTCGGCGAAGGCGTCGGACGGATAGCGGCCGGCGAGCATGTCCAGCACGGCGGTGAACGCCGACTCGGGCAGGGAGGCGAAGGGGGCCGCGCGGCGGGTCACGACCAGCAGATCGTCCACCTGCCAGCTGTCCAGGGCGACCATGGCGACGAGCTGCTGGGCCAGCACATCGAGCGGATTGGACGGGATCCGGAGCGCCTCGATGGAGCCCTCGCGCATCCGCTCGGTGACCACGGCCGCCTGCACCAGATCGCCCCGGTACTTCGGGAAGACCACTCCGGTGGAGACCGCACCGACCTGGTGCCCGGCCCGGCCGACCCGTTGCAGCCCGGAGGCTACCGACGGCGGCGACTCGACCTGGACCACCAGGTCGACCGCCCCCATGTCGATGCCCAGCTCCAGACTGGACGTGGCGACCACGGCGGGCAGCCGCCCCGCCTTGAGGTCCTCCTCGACCTGGGCGCGCTGCTCCTTGGAGACCGAACCGTGGTGGGCGCGGGCCAGCAGCGCGGGGGCGCCCTTTGCTGCGCCCGACTGGGCCATGATCTCGGCCGGGGAGTGCGCCTCCGGCAGCGACGGATCGGACGTGTGCTCGTCGAGCACGGTGCCGGTGGCCCGCTCGTACGCGATCTCGTTGAGCCGGTTGCACAGCCGCTCCGCGAGGCGGCGGGAGTTCGCGAAGACGATGGTGGAGCGGTGCTCCTGGATGAGATCGACGATGCGTTCCTCGACATGGGGCCAGATCGACGGCTTGTCCGCCTGACCTGCCTGGTCGGGGTCGGTGGCGGGGGAGCCGCCGAGCTCGCCCAGATCCTCGACCGGCACCACCACCGACAGGTCGAACTGCTTGGTGGACGGCGGCTGGACGATCTCCACCTTCCGCTGCGGCGAGAGGAAGCGCGCCACCTCGTCGACCGGCCGGACCGTTGCCGACAGGCCGATCCGTCGTGCGGGCCGGGGCAGCAGTTCGTCGAGACGCTCCAGCGATACGGCGAGGTGGGCGCCCCGCTTCGTACCCGCTACTGCATGCACTTCGTCGAGAATCACCGTCTCGATGCCGGACAGTGCCTCCCTGGCCGATGAGGTCAGCATCAGGAACAGCGATTCGGGCGTGGTGATCAGGATGTCCGGCGGCCGGGTCGCCATCGAGCGGCGCTCGGCGGGCGGGGTGTCGCCGGAGCGGATTCCCACCCGGACCTCGGGCTCGGGCAGTCCCAGACGCACCGACTCCTGGCGGATGCCGGTCAGCGGTGAACGGAGGTTGCGCTCGACGTCGACCGCGAGGGCCTTGAGAGGCGAGATGTAGAGCACGCGGCAGCGCTTCTTCGCCTCGGCGGGCGGCGGGACGGACGCCAGCCCGTCCAGCGCGGCGAGGAACGCGGCCAGGGTCTTGCCGGAGCCGGTCGGCGCGACGACCAGCACGTCCGCCCCCTCGCCGATGGCGCGCCAGGCGCCTTCCTGCGCGGCCGTGGGCGCACTGAAGGCACCCGCGAACCAGCTGCGGGTCGCAGGGGAGAACGAGTCGAGCGCAGAGCCGGCCATGTCCCCCATCGTGCACCCCGCCACTGACAACGGCCGTGACGAGCAGTGGCGGCCGTCGGCGGAGACCAGCGGCGGCCACGCTCCGGAGCTGCGAGAATTCGGCCATGGTGGCCATACCGGAGTCGGGATCAAGGGAGTGGGCGAGGCACTGGCAGTACGCGGAGCTGCCCGACCTCGATCTGCTGCGTGCCCGGTACGTGCGCCACACCTTTCCGCGCCACAGCCACGAGGGCTATGTCTTCGGCACCATCACCAGCGGGGTGGAGGACGTCGGGCTGCCGGGAGGCACCGTCCACGCGGGCCCCGGCGACGTCGTCATGATCAATCCGGAGGTGCCGCACACCGCCCGTGCGGGGGTTCCCGAGGGCTGGGTGTACGCCACGCTGTACCCGTCTGCGCGGGTGATCAACGACATAGCGGCGGATACGACGAGCCTGCGTGGCACGGTCGGCTTCACCGAGACCAGCGTCGTGGACCCGTACGCGGCCCGGCTCATCGGCGAGGTCCACCGGGCCGCCGAGGAGGGCAACGCTCTCGCCGCCGACACCGTCCTACGGGTCATGGTCGTGCGGCTGCTCAGCAGGCATGGCAGTGTGCTGACCCTCCACGAGCCCCGCTCGGCGGGTGCACGGGATGCGGCGCGGGCCCGCGCCGTACTGGAGGGGCGTCTGGCGCAGCCGCCCACGCTGGATGCGTTGGCCGCGGAACTCGGCACCAGCCCGTTCGCGCTGCTGAGGGCCTTCAAGAAGCAGTACGGAATGCCGCCGCACGCCTGGCTCACCGATGCCCGGGTGCGGGCCGCGCGTCGGATGCTCGATGCGGGGACGGCGCCCGCGCAGGCGGCCGCCGAGGTCGGCTTCACCGATCAGCCGCATCTCAATCGTCACTTCACCCGGATCGTGGGGGTGCCGCCGGGCGCGTACCGGCGCGAACGTGCAAGAACGTACAAGACCGGTCGGGAGCTGCCCACGTAACGTTCCGGTCGTGGCAGAACAGACAACACACCCCCAGGGCGTCGGCGAAGCGGCCGGCGCACCCGACGGCAGCACGACCGTCCCCGCATTGCGGCAGGAAGCGGCAGAGGCAACGTCGGAGGCTGCCGGGGCGGCATCGGACGAGGCCGCGGCGAAGCCGGGGGCCGCCACGGCGAAGTCGGACGCGGCCGTCGTGCGCGACGCGCTCGGTGTCGGTATAGCCGTCGGGCTGTCCGGCTTCGCCTTCGGCGTGACCTCGGCCGGCTCCGGACTGAGCCTGTTGCAAACCTGTGTGCTCAGCCTCGCCGTCTTCACCGGCGCCTCGCAGTTCGCCCTCGTGGGCGCTCTCGCGGCGGGCGGCAATCCGTACACAGCGGCTGCCGGGGCCTTCTTCCTCGGCGTACGCAACTCGTTCTACGGCCTGCGGCTCTCCCAGCTCCTCGCGCTTCCGCGCGCACTTCGCCCCTTCGCCGCCCAGTGGGTCATCGATGAGACCACCGCCGTGACACTGCCGCAGCCCACCCGGCGGGCCGCGCGGATCGGTTTCGCCGTCACCGGGCTCACCCTCTACGTGCTGTGGAACCTGACCACGCTGCTGGGGGCCCTCGGCGCCAAGGCGCTCGGCGACACCGATGTCTGGGGACTGGACGCGGCGTCGCCCGCGGTCTTCCTCGCCCTGCTCGCGCCGATGCTGAAGAGCACCACGGAGCGCATCACCGCCGGAATCGCGGTCCTGCTCGCGCTCGGCCTGCTGCCCGTACTGCCCGCAGGCGTCCCCGTCCTGCTGTCCGCGCTCGCCGCACCCGCTGTTCTGTTTCTGAGCGGACGCCGGAAGAGAACGCACGGGGACGCGGAAACGAGTCGGGACGCGGAAACGATTCGGTGCGCGGCCGCAACGAAGGAGAACCGATGAACATCTGGATCGCAATCGGGCTGACCGCCATCGGGTGCTACCTCGCCAAACTGCTCGGCCTGTTGGTGCCGGCCGGTGTGCTGGAACGACCGCTCGCGCAGCGTCTCGCCGCGCTCCTGCCCGTGGCGCTCCTGGCCGCTCTCACCGCCCAGCAGACGTTCGGCGACGGGCAGCACCTGGCGCTGGACGCCAGGGGCGCGGGGCTGGCAGCGGCGGCGCTCGCACTGGTCCTGCGCGCGCCCTTCCTCGTGGTCGTAGGGGCGGCCGTGGTCGTCACAGCAGGGGTACGAGCCCTGGGCTAGACACCGCTGAGCACGTCTGAGGCGCGAGTGAGGCAAGTCGGTAAGGGGCGCGGTCTTATAGGGCTGCGCCCCTTACACACTTAGCCTTGATCCACCGATCTGATGGCTGTGGATGACTCTTCGAGAAACAAGGAAGTGCCTTGTGACCTGCGATGATGGGAGTTCTTGAGGCTTTCAGCACGCACGATCGGCAAGGCACTTCCGAGATGCAAGTTTCCCATACTCCAGCGGCGGCCTCCGCTGCGTTCGATGACCCGAATCTGGTCGCGCATGCCGGGCTGGTTCCGGTGATGCGGCTGGCCGAACGGTGCGGGCTGTCGGGCCTGGTGACGCAGAAGGTGAAGCTGAGCGGGACGAGGAACGGCGCGGGTGCGTCGGCGGACGCCAAGGTCAGCAGCATCGTGGCCGGCATGGCGGCGGGCGCGGACAGTATCGACGACCTCCATATCCTGCGGCACGGCGCGATGCTGGCCCTGTTCCGGGGGGTCCGTGCGCCGTCCACGCTGGGCACCTTCCTCCGTTCGTTCACCCACGGTCACGCACTCCAACTCCACGCTGTCCACCGCAGGTTCCTCGGTCAACTGGCCGCGCACGCCCCGCTGCTGCCCGGCGCCGGCGACAAGGCGTTCATTGATGTCGACTCCACCCACAAGCGGGTCTACGGCCGGGCCAAGCAGGGCGCCGAGTACGGCCGGTTCAAGGGCATCCGCACCCTGCACCCCCTGCTCGCCACGATCTGCACCCTGCATTCCCGGCCGGTGATCGCCACAGTACGGATGCGCCGCGGCAAGGCAGCCGATTCCCGTGGGGCCCCGAAGTTCGTCAGTGAGGCGCTGGCCACCGCCGTCGAGGCGGGCTGCACCGGCACCCGGATCCTGCGAGCGGACTCGCAGTTCTACAACGCCGGGGTGATCTCCGCCTGCCGCCGGGCCGGAGCCCACTTCTCGATTACCTGCGGGATGAACCCCTCCATCAAACGGGCCGTCCTCGGCATTCCCGACCAGGCCTGGCAGCAGATCACATACCCGACCGCGGTGCCCGATCCCGCAACCGGTGAACTCATCTCGGACGCCGAAGTCGCCGAGATACCCGCCTACACCGCCTTCGCCAGCCGCACGAAAGCGGAGCGGGTCACCGCGCGGCTGATCGTGCGCCGGGTCCGTGACCTGGCCAAACCCGCCGTTGTGGGTGAGCAGGGCGAGTTGTTTCCCGTCTGGCGCTACCACCCGTTCTTCACCGACCAGCCCGCACAAACCCTCCAGGCCGAACGCGAACACCGCCACCACGCGGTCATCGAGCAGGTCATCGCCGACAGCAAAGCCTCCGCCCTGGCCCACCTGCCCTCCGCACACTTCCACGCCAACGCAGCATGGCTCACCCTGTGGGCGATGACCTACAACCTGCTGCGGGCCACCGGCGCACAAGCCTCCGCCTTCCACGCCAGGGCCACCACCGCCACGATCCGCACCCACCTGGTCCACGTTCCGGCCCGGATCGCCCACTCCGCCCGCCGCATCACACTGCACCTACCGCACAACTGGCCCTGGCAGCACGCCTGGACACACCTGTTCTCCACCGCCCACGGACCGGCCGGCTGATACGAACAGCCCCTGCCCGCCCCGCCCGCAAGGGCCCGACCGGAACCGAACCGTGGAAAAGCTGGGCAGACCAGCGGACACAACCTGCCCTCACCCGACCACCCGACCCCAAGCCGATCAAAAGACCACTCTCAAACCACGTCGGTGGATCAAGGCTTAGGCGCACGTTCTCAGCCCAGGCTGCGTCCATGGGCCCGCAGTGTCAGGAGTGCCTTGAGCGTCACGATGGGCCGCCCCTCCAGAGCCGTCCCCGGCGCCCACTGCCGCCAGTTCACCGGCCAACCGCCGTCCGACTGCTGCTCGGCCGCGAGATGGTCGAGCGAGCGGGCCAGCTCCTCGTCGGTGAACCAGCTGCGGGCGAGCGAATCGGGCGTGCGGGCGTAGTCGTAGGGGAAGTGCTGCTCGCCCGGTGCGTATCCGGCAGCCACCGGGTACTCCGCGCGCCGCTCCGGATCCAGTACGGCGAGCCGCTGCTCCCGCACCAGTCGCCCGAGCCGGCAGGCCGCCGCCTTCGCACGGGCCCGGTCGGGGGCGCCGTCCAGGAAGGCGAGCGCCGCCTCGATCTCGTACGGATGCGACCGGTCCAGGGCGTCGACCGCCGCCCAGCAGAAGTCGGTCGCCCGGAACAGCCAGGCATGCCACACCGCATTGCGGTGCAGGAGCCCGACGACGGGTCCGGTGGCCAACAGCTCCGCGGGCGGGCCGTCGACGATCGGGATGAACGGTGCGGCCGGATAGCCGCGCTGTGACGGCAGGAGAGCGGGCAGCGCCCCCTCCTTCGTGGACACCTCGGTCAGGAAGCGACAGATGCGCTCCACCCGCGGCCCGTCGCAGCGGCCGATGGAGTCGAGGACATTGAGCGCGTGGGCAGTGTGCAGTGGCTGACTGACGGGGCCACGCAGATCGGGTTCTAGAGCGTGCCCGTATCCGCCGTCCTCATTCAGATAGGCGGCGAGTGCGGTCTCCACGGCGTCCGCACTTCCTTTCAGGAAGTGATGCGCGAACCGCCGCTGTTCTAGGACACGGGCCGTGAGCCAGATGAACTGCTCGGCACGGTTGAGGGGACTTGCTCCGGTTCCAGCCATGGACCGACCGTAGGGCGGTAAGCGCTCTCGGCAGGACGTAGCGGCCCGGCTGCACTCTCAGGAGCGGGATACTGAGGTCATGCGGTTGACGATTTTCTGGGAACGGATGGCGGACCACTTCGGCGCTGGGTACGCCGATTCCTTTGCGCGCGATCATGTGATGGCCGAGCTCGGCGGGCAGACGGTGCACCAGGCGCTGGCCACCGGCTGGGACGCCAAGGACGTCTGGCGGGCAGTCTGCACGGCAGTCGACATCCCCGCCGACAAGCGCTGACCCACGGCTCGTCAGCGGCCGGACCTGTGCTGTTGTCCGGGGCGGGCGGCTGCTTGTCACAGTCGTAGGCGAGACTGGAGCGGTGTCACCGACAGACGAGACAGCCCAGACCAGGACACCGCTCACCCAGCCCACCCCGGCCGCCCCGCCGACCGCGCCGTCCGGCACCGGGCCTGCCCGCATGCCGGCGTGGCTGCCGCGCGCGATGGTGCTCGCCCTGGCGCTCTACGCCTGTTTCAGGCTCGGCAGCTGGGCGTTCGACCAGCTCATCGGGCTGCTCATCAATGTGCTGATCGCGTTCTTCCTGGCGCTTGCCATCGAGCCCGCGGTGAGCCGGATGTCGGCGCGCGGCATGCGCCGCGGCTTTGCCACCTTCCTGGTCTTCCTCGTGGTGCTGATAGCCACGGCCGGTTTCGTCGCGCTGCTCGGCTCGATGCTCGCGGGCCAGATCGTCGACATGGTCGAGGAGTTCCCGAAGTATCTGGACTCGGTGATCAACTGGGTCAACCAGAACTTCCACACCGAGCTCTCCCGGGTCGAGGTCCAGGACAGTTTGCTGCACTCGGACTGGCTGCAGAAGTACGTCCAGAACAGTGCGACCGGAGTGCTCGCCATCTCCACCACTGTCCTCGGCGGCCTGTTCCGTCTTCTGACGATCTTCCTGTTCTCGTTCTACTTCGCCGCCGACGGCCCCCGGCTGCGGCGGGCCCTGTGTTCCGTACTGCCGCCCACCAGGCAGGCCGAGGTGCTGCGGGCCTGGGAGATCGCGGTCGACAAGACCGGTGGCTACCTCTACTCGCGCACCCTGATGGCACTCATCTCCGGGATCGCGCACTACATCCTGCTGGTGATCCTCGGCGTGCCGTACGCGCCCGCGCTCGCGATCTGGGTCGGCCTGGTCTCCCAGTTCATCCCCACGATCGGTACGTATCTGGCGGGCGCCCTGCCGATGCTGATCGCGTTCACCGTCGACCCCTGGTACGCGCTGTGGGTGCTCGGCTTCGTCGTGATCTACCAGCAGTTCGAGAACTATGCGCTGCAGCCCAAGCTCACCTCCAAGACCGTCGACATCCATCCGGCGGTCGCCTTCGGATCGGTCATCGCAGGTACGGCGTTCATGGGGGCCGTGGGTGCGCTGATCGCGATCCCGGCCGTCGCCACGCTCCAGGCGTTCCTCGGCGCCTACGTCAAGCGGTACGACGTGACCGACGACCCGCGGGTGCACGGCCGCCACCAGCAGCGTGGTGAGACGGCGCTCACCCGGCTGCGCCGGTCCTGGCGGACCGCCGAGAGCAGCGAGGCACACGGTGGACAGGGCACGACTCCGGAGCCGGAGACTCCGGAGCGCGCCTGACCACTTCACCCCTGGGGCCGTCCCGGCGACAGCCCGTCACGCCGGCCGGCCGGGTCCTGGATCTGCGGACCCTGTTCCCCTCTCGGGTTCGCAAGGGCGTGCCGGTCTCAGGTGTCCCGTCTTAAATGATCTGGTTCGGAGCCGGGCCGCTGACGTGCGGCGACAGTTCAGTTGAGACATGAGGGTGCCGGGAATCCCGGGTGATGTGGTCCTGGCTGGATGGATGCCGGATGCTGTCTCAGCTGATCTGGTCCGGCTCTGCTGTTTCGAACTGGAACCACGCCTGGGTCGGCAGCCACGACTGGTAGTCCCGGAAGATCCTTCCGAGGCCGTCGGACTGTTCTCGCGCGTCGAAGAACCCGCTGAGGAGGCGGTGGAGCGTGGTCACGGCGGCGGTGTCGGCCTGCTGGGTGAGGGGGTGGGCCCACCCCCTCACCGCCCGACTGACAACGGTTCCGGAACCCAGCGGGGCCGAGACCAGATCTGCCGTCAGTTCGTGCCGCCGGAGCAGGTGATAGAGCACCGGCAGCACCGCCGACCGGTCTCCGACCCGCTCAGCCCCGGTCGGAAGCCGCCGTGGTTCACCGAACACCTCCCGCAGCCGGTCCGCCACCGGCGCCCGGCAGCAGCGCGGATGACGGTAGCGGGCCAGCCGGCGCAGATTCGCCCGGAAGGGCTGCCTCAGGTCTCCGACCAGCCAGAACTGCCACCCCACCGACTCACAGATCCGCGCGGTGAACGCGAAGACCGCCGCGGCTTCCTCGTCGACCAGGTTCTCGGGCCGGACATCGACGACCACAGCGGTCCCGCCGGCCGGCCGCGCGAAGTAGTCCGGAGTGTGCTCGCGATCCCGTCCGCCATTCGGCCAGACCAGGCGGAACGGCTGGGAGGCCAGAGCCACGATGGCGGGATCGAAGTCCAGAGCCATTGCCGCGTTCCGCTCCACCCACGATTCATAGCCCACCAAAGACCGCGAGGTCGCCGCCCAATAGTCGCCCGTGAAGTTCTTCTGCCCCTTGAGCGTGGTGAACTTCCGGACCGGTGAGGCCAACTCGAAGGGCCCAACCCGATAGCCGCCCTCGGGCCTGCACTTGGCCGTGGACCCACCGGGACCGAGAGGTCACAGCCCCACCGAAGAGGGCCGCGGAAGGAATGGTCCTCCAATGAGTGCACCGAGCATCGGCAGCGCCGCCGTTTTCAGCCCGGAGGTCCTGCCAGGGCCTTGAACGCAGGGCGCAGTACGGCGGCGATGCGGTCGGCTGGGGCGCCACGAAGAGCGGCCAGGCGGAGGAACTGGTGGCCGATGGTGACGCCCAGCAAGGCGGTGACGAACAGTGCGGCGCGCAGCTCGGGGTCCTCGGCTGCGGGCAGGGAAGCGCTGACGCTGTCGATCTGCCGATCGAGAGTGACGCGGACGTGATCGGCTGCTGCCGGGTCGGTGAGCATGGAGCGCATCATCGCCAGCGTGCCCTCGGGAAGGCCGCCGAGCTTGAGGTCGAGCGTGGCCAGCAGCTGATCGACGAGCGCGTCGGTGTCAGTGGTTGCTGGCAGTACGGGAATCGCCTGCACGGCTTGGGTGAAAAGCTCGCGCTTCGAGCCGAAGTACTGCATGACCAGCGCCGGGTCGACGCTCGCCGCAGTCGCCACGGCACGGATGGTGGTGCGATCGAATCCCTTCTCGGCGAACAGCTCCCGGGCGCTGTCGAGGATGCGCGCCTCGGTCGCTCGGCGGCGGTCGGCGCGGGACTGGCGAGGAGTGGACACCGATTCACTCTACAGCCGTTGACTGAACTTCCAGCCGATCCTACGGTAAGTGGGTCAACAAGTGTTGAGTGAATGGAGGCGTCAGTGCCGCATGTGGATACACCTGCTGTTCGCACCCCTCGCGAGGTGCTGAACCGCTACTACCAGGCCATGCTCGACAAGGCCCCGGACGATCTCGCCGATCTCTATGCCTTGGACGCGGTGCACGAGTTCCCGTTCACTTCTCCTGGTTTCCCTCCGCGTTACGAGGGACGCGAGGCAGTGCGCGCGGGATACCGGGCGGCCTGGGGCGCAAGCCCCGTCCAGGTGCAGGAGGTCAGGAAGATCGCGGCCTACGAGACCGCCGATCCGGAAGTGATCATCGCCGAGCACGTCGTGGTAGGAAAGCTGCCGACCAGGCGCACCAACTTCACCGTCCCCGGTCTTTTGATACTCCACATCCACAGCGGACTGATCACGCGGGCCCGCGACTACATGGACAGCTCGGGAGTCGCCAGCGCCAGAGGATGAAAGCCGGACTGATACCAGACTGATAGGGGCGGACCGGCTCACCTGAGACCCAAGGTGAATCGGACCAGATCCCTTGAGACGGGACCGGTCCCTTGGAGGCGGGACATCAGGGGGCGTGCCGGTGCGGCGGACTCATCAGGGCTGTTCTGTGCCGTCGAACCTTGAGCGTGTGCCATCGATGGCCTGGGCGACGTTCGCTGTCATCGTCGCGAGGTCGACCTGCAGCGGGGGGAGGTCTGTCGCGGCACCGCAGATCCAGCGCACTCGCTCACTGCCCGGTTTGGCCCGGGCGACACCGATGGACGCCAGGGCGGGGTCGATGCCGACGACCTCGATCCCGCGGTCAGCCAACAGAAGTGCGAACACCCCTGTGCCGCAGCCGATGTCCAGTACTCGGCGCGCCTCGAACTCTTCCGCGATCCAGAAGTATGCGTCGATATCGCTGCGGCCGGGGTCGAGCAGATCGTAGATCGCGGCGAGCCGTGGATGCGCGAGGCAGTCGCCAGCCATGCGGCCGGACGTTTGCAGAGCCGGGTCCGAACAACTACCGAGTTTCGCTGACAGTTTTGAGGCGCGCTGTGAGAGTGGCCGGCGGCATCCAGACGTCGTGGTGGCCGACGAGGTCGCGCCATGTCTTTGTCGCGCCATGCCTCTTTGGGAGTCATTTGGCCGCAGAACCCGCGCCAAGAACAAGCAAAGCTGTTCTGAAGGACCAGCTCAAAAGGCCCTACCCGGGCGCGCGAGGGACGACCCCGTCCATGTCGGAATGCCGCACGTCGTGCCCCGACGGGGGCATGGTGTGCAGTAGCTCCAGTCGGCGCTGGACGGCTTCGACCGCCCCGGGACGTCGGCCAGGTACGTGGCGGCGCAATGAGACCAGGAGCGGGCCGAGTTCCCGGGCTCGCTGCGGGTCGAAAAGCTCCTGCCACTGGTGGTGGGCGCGGTCCACGGCGTCTTCTACAGTGGGGTCGCCCGGGGGCTGTTGCCGGGCAAGGCGGGCGTTGGCGGCAGCCATCCACAGCTCGCAGCTGAGCGCCGGATCGTCGGCGAGACGGGCGAGGTCGGCTCGGACCTCCAGCCAGTGGGTGGCCTGTACGGAGTCCGCGCCGTGGGTACGCAGAGCCCATTCCTCCCACATGGCTGCGAGCGACGCGGCCTCGCCGTGCCGCCCGGCACGGGTGGCGGCAATGATCGCCGGTAGCGGATCCTCTTCGGCCACCTCGGTGCTTACCGAAACCGGAGCCGGCGCAATTGGAACAGGTGCAGGCTCCTTGTGTGGCCGGTTCGGTACCTGGACAGCCGACGCCGCAGGGGTGGGGACGGCTGTGTAGTCGACGGCCAGGAACAGCGCGTCGTCGGGTCCGGCCTGGGCGGCGGCCTGTTCGTGGAGCTGGGCGAGCGGCGGGTTGAGGCCGCTGCGCCAGGTGGTGGCGAGGGCCTTCAGGTAGGTCGGTTCCGCGATTCGGCGGCGGGGCGGCGGGGTGACGCGGCCGTATACGCGCATTCCGTAGCCGAGAGCGAGACCCTCGGTACGGAGCTGCTGCCAGGCGTCCGGGGCGGCGACCACGTCAATGACGACGGTGGTGGTGCCCGGTCGGCGCAGTTTGAGTTCGCCGGCCAGCCAGTGCCAGGGCAATCCGGTGTAGCGCAGGGTGGTCGGTGTGGTCCGGGCGAGTGCGAGGTGGAGCAGGCGCTGCTTGCGGTCGAGGTGGAGTTGTCCGGTGATGTAGAGGGAGAGCGGGCCGGGTGCAGCGGCTGCGGCGCGGATGCGGGTGAGGACGGTCTGCGGGTCGGTCGGGTCGGCGAGTTCAACGATGGTGGCCGCCGTCGTGCCGGTCAGGATGCTGGTCGGGACCGCCGCGAGCGTGGGCAGGACGCTGGTTGCGTCGATGAGACAGTGCTTGCCGGCCGGGGCTGCCGCGATCAACAGCGCGGTCCCGGATGCCGTGTCCTCCCCGTTGATCATCACAACAGCACCGTAGCGGCTGCCAGGCTTGTGAATGTAACCAGCGGCCGCCTGGCCTGTCCGCGGCCGTCACGGTCTGCGGGTGTTCTCAGCCATCGCATGCAGGGAGCCGGGCAGTCTTCTCGGCAAGTGGCGTGTCGTCGCGTGAGGAATCTGATGATCTGCGGCAGCAGCCCTGTCCAGGGCGCCCGCGCATCGTCCACTGGAGAGTAACCGTGCACGACACCATCACTCTTGATGACGATCCCGACCTCGCACGCCTGGTCGATCTCATCGACATCCTTCCGCGTCCGGATGTGCCGGGCTTCCGGGGCGACGGTGATCACAGCATCGGGGCCACGATCGGGGACTGGCTCAATCGGGGACAGGCTCAAGGGAATTCTCAGTGGCAGCGGCAGAGGGCGAGCGACAGATGTCCGACTACCTCGCCGTCTATGTCCCGAAGTGCCTCGGGCGCGGCAACGAATACATCTCTGTGGAACAGATCACGCGCTACCTGACCGGGGTCCGTGGCCTGCCTGCCGCCGGCCACGCATGGGTGGAGGACGCCACACGTACCGCATGGATCCTGGTCAACCGTTACAGCCTCCCGAGTCGGCGCGGCACTCGCTCCCCAGGGTCGACCCTGGATCGAAAGCTGAGTATCGCTGCCGCCGCGGGCCGCACGGCTCGGTTCCTCCGTGGGCTGTGAGCCGTAAGGCAGGTGGGATCCTTCAGGGCTGGTCGGCCCGGTGCGGTGCGCTTGACAGTAAAATCGAACATCCATTCTCATGGGAATCTGGCCGGGTTTTCCCGGGCCCGACCGTGGAGTTGTCCACAGGCCGGGAGGACGTCGAGGCCCATTGTCAGTGGCAGGGGTTAGCGTCTTTGACGTGAAGCGATCGACTCAAGCAAATCGGGTGGAACCCATGGCAGGAACCGACCGCGAGAAGGCGTTGGACGCCGCACTCGCACAGATTGAACGGCAATTCGGCAAGGGCGCGGTGATGCGCCTCGGTGAGCGGCCGAACGAGCCCATTGAGGTGATCCCCACCGGGTCGACTGCCCTCGACGTGGCTCTCGGCGTCGGCGGCCTGCCGCGCGGCCGTGTGGTGGAGGTCTACGGACCGGAGTCCTCCGGTAAGACGACGCTGACGCTGCACGCCGTGGCGAACGCGCAGAAGCTCGGCGGCTCGGTGGCCTTCATCGACGCGGAGCACGCCCTCGATCCCGAGTACGCGAAGAAGCTCGGCGTCGACATCGACAACCTCATCCTGTCCCAGCCGGACAACGGTGAGCAGGCGCTCGAAATCGTGGACATGCTGGTCCGCTCCGGCGCCCTCGACCTGATCGTCATCGACTCCGTCGCGGCGCTCGTGCCGCGCGCGGAGATCGAGGGCGAGATGGGCGACTCGCACGTGGGTCTGCAGGCCCGCCTGATGAGCCAGGCGCTCCGCAAGATCACCAGCGCGCTCAACCAGTCCAAGACCACCGCGATCTTCATCAACCAGCTCCGCGAGAAGATTGGTGTGATGTTCGGCTCGCCGGAGACCACGACCGGTGGCCGGGCGCTCAAGTTCTACGCCTCGGTGCGCCTCGACATCCGCCGGATCGAGACGCTGAAGGACGGCACCGACGCCGTCGGAAACCGGACCCGCGTCAAGGTTGTGAAGAACAAGGTCGCGCCGCCCTTCAAGCAGGCCGAGTTCGACATCCTCTACGGCCAGGGCATCAGCCGCGAGGGCGGCCTGATCGACATGGGCGTGGAGCACGGCTTCGTCCGAAAGGCGGGCGCCTGGTACACGTACGAGGGCGACCAGCTAGGCCAGGGCAAGGAGAACGCCCGCAACTTCCTCAAGGACAACCCCGATCTCGCCAATGAGATCGAGAAGAAGATCCTTGAGAAGCTGGGTGTCGGGGTAAGGCCGGATGCCGATGCCGCCGAGACGGGTGCGGATGCGGCGGGCGGCGCCACGGCTCCGGCCGACAGCGCGAAGTCGGTGCCCGCTCCGGCCGGCAAGAGCAAGCCGGCCAAGACCGCGGCGGCCAAGAGCTAGACCATGACGCGTCGTACGGAGTGGCCGGTCAGTGCCGATGACCATGGCGCCGGTCCCGGTCCCGAATTCGCCGCCGGACACACGGCCGGATCCGAGGGCGCGTACGAGCCGGAGGCCGGTCCCGGTCACGGCGGCTCGGGCGCCGGATTCGGCGACGGGGCGGGGCGTCGTGCCCGTTCCCGTTCCAGGAGCAGCGGCTCCCCTTCCTCGTCGAGGGCCGAGAAGGGGGAGCCGCGAGACCCGGTCGAGCAGGCGCGCAACATCTGCCTGCGGCTGCTCACCGGGACCCCGCGCACCCGAAAGCAGCTCGCGGACGCCCTGCGAAAGCGGGAGATCCCGGATGAGGCGGCCGAAGAAGTGCTGTCGCGCTTCGAGGACGTCGGGCTGATCGACGACGCCGCATTCGCGGACGCCTGGGTGGAGTCCCGGCATCACGGCCGAGGGCTGGCCCGCCGTGCTCTCGTCCGTGAGCTGCGCACCAAGGGAGTGGACTCCGCAGTGATCGACGAGGCCGTCGGGCAGCTCGACTCCGATCAGGAGGAGATGACCGCCCGTGAGCTGGTTGAGCGCAAGCTGCGGTCCACTCGCGGCATGGACCGCGACAAGAGGCTGCGCCGCCTCGCGGGCATGCTTGCCCGCAAGGGGTACGGGGACGGAATGGCCCTGCGCGTGGTGCGTCAGGCGTTGGAAGAGGAGGGCGAGGACACGGAAGGCCTGGACGAGCCCTTCTGACCGGCGGTTCCGGCGGACGTTCGTGCGGGGCGGCCGGTACGCGGGGCGGCGGGTGCGCGGGAGGCTTTGCGCGGCGTGGCGGGTATGTGGGACGACGTTCGTTCGGGGCGTCGGACACACCGGGCGGTCGGTACGGGGCGGCGTTCGCGCGGCGCGGAGGGCACACGCGCGGGACTCAGGAGCACGGTTGCGGGGTGCCCGGGTGGGAGGGCCTGGGGCAGCGGGTGGGTGGGACGGTGGCCGAAACCGGTGCCGTCGCCGAAGGAACGGGCGAGAACCGAATCCGTGGTTCCGGTGCCGCCCATGCCATCGCGCGCTTGGGTGAGCAGCGGTCGCCCGAGCGCCGGGACAACCGATTCGAGCCCCTGCCGTGCCATGGCCGGGCCTTCAGCCGGACGGGGAGCACTGGGTGGTGTCTGCAGCGATGGACGAGTGAGTCACAGAGCTCAGCGGTGCGTCGTGTTCCCCGTGAAGACATGTAGATTCTGGAGAGCAGAATCGAGGTTCGCCTTGGACAAGCCACTCAAGACGCCACCGCCGTACGCGATCACCAGCGTCGATCACGCACTCAGGGCGGCGGCCATGCTGCAGATGGAAGGCGGCCAGACGGTCACGCAGGTCGCCGAGCGGCTGGGGGTGGCCAGGTCCACCGCGCACCGGCTGCTGGCCATGCTCGTCTACCGGGACTTCGCCGTGCAGGACGAGCACCGGGTCTACCGGGCGGGCCCGGTACTCGAGCTGGCCGCGCACTCCCAGTCGCAGGTGTCCCTGCTGCGGGCTGCCGCACTGCCTCACCTGCACAGACTGGTTGATCTGCTGGACGAGACGGCGAACCTGACCATCCGCACGGGCGATACGGCCCGGTTCATCGCCAGCGTCGAGTGCACGCAGGCGCTGCGCGTCGGTTCCCGGGAGGGCATGGTCTTCCCTGCCCACCGCACGACCGCCGGACTGCTGCTCCTTGCCGGGCTCTCCGAGTCCCAGCTGGACGAGGTGTATGCCCCCGAGCGCTACCGCGACCGCCCCGGGGACCGCCCGGACCTCGCGGCGCTCCGCGATGAACTCGCGCGCGTGGGCCGCAGCGGGTTCGCCGTGAACCAGGAGCGCTCCGAACGTGGACTGATCGCCGTGGGAGTCCCGGTGCGCGGCGCGGACGGCACTCCGCAGGCGGGTCTGTCGATTTCCCTGCCCGGTGTGCGCTACGACCCGCACCGGCTCCGGTCACTGGTCGCGGTCCTCGACGCGGCGGCGCGTGCGCTGGAGGCCGACCTGGCGGTGGTGTGAGGGTCTCCCGGCACGTCGGTCACCCGGGCACGTCGGTCAGCCCCAGTTCCGTGCCACGTAGTCGGCATCGGCGGCACCTGCACCAACTGCGTAGTACTCGACGATCAGAGCGCCGCGCCTCTACAAGGCGCCGCCCCGTCCGAACCCGCCGTCGGCGTCACCTCGGCCCTGGCGCACGCGGAAGCCGACCTCGTCGTCGAGAGCAGCGGACTCTTCGACCGGATCCACTACTTCGGCCTCGGCGCCACCGTGGCAACCACCGTGCTCATCGAGTGCAAGGGCGTGAAGACCGAGATCATCACCACGTGAGGTTTCCACGACGCGGTCGTCGCCCAGCAGCCGTCCGTTCTGAAAGCCGTGTCGGGCCGGCCGTTGTGGCCGAGGCCAACGACTGCAACACCGGCATCCACCTGCCCGGCGGCGAGATCGCCGCCCTCGGCCCGCACATCGTGTTCCACACCGGCTCCATGGCACCGGTCGTCTCGCACATCCTCCTCGGCCCGGAAGGTCGTCGCCCGCCTTGAGCGGATCAACGGCGACGCCCCGGGCACCGGCGACGCCCCGGGCACCGGCGACGCCCCGGGCACCGTCATCGGCCGGTTTGCCCGTGGCCATGACGGACCGACCACGTTCGGCGCGCCGGGAGTTCCGCGCGACAGTGTGCGCGCCCTGGCCGAACGGGTCGCCCGCCAGGCCCGGTTCGAACCACCTCCGGAGGCCGGTGCGCTTGCCCGGCTCCTCGCCGGCGCCTGGCGAACGACGGCGCGGGCCGGAACCACGCATGGTGCTTCCGGCCCGCGCGAAGCGGTCGACCGGACAGGGGACGGACGAAGCCCGCACGGGCGGGCCGGGCACCGTCCGTCGGCTTTCAGTGCTGCGGGCCCGTCGAGGCGCGCCGGAGGCCGGCCGTCGCGATGACGGCGCCCAGCAGGCAGAGCACACCGGTGACGGTGACGGCCGTGTGCACACCGTTCATGAACGCCTGGCCGCTGCCTTCCACGACGGCCGCCCGGAGCCGGGCGGGCATGTCGGGCGAGACCGGAGCGACCCCCATCGCCACCGCGTCCTTGGCCGCCGCCATCCCGGCAGCCACACGCGCCGGGACGCCCGCCGCGGTCAGTTCCCCGGTGAGCGTCGAGCCGACCCGGCTGCTGATCAGCGAGACGAGAACGGACGTCCCCAGCGCGCCGCCGATCTGCAGGGCGGTGGCCTGGATGCCGCCTGCCACGCCGCCGTCCTCGACGGGGGCCTGACCGACGATGGCGGCGGAGGAGGCGGACATCACCATGCCGACACCGAGGCCGAGCGCGACGAACGGCGGCCACATCGTGGCGTAGGAGGAGCCGGTGTCCCAGGTCAGCATGGTGAAGGCGGCGGCGGCCTGGAGCAGCATGCCCAGCGGCATGGAGAGCCGGGGCCCGAAACGGGCGGTCAGCGCGGCCCCGAGGGGAGAGGCCACCAGGGAGGCGAGGCTGAGCGGCAGGGTGCGCACACCGGCCTCGACGGGGGTGAAGCCCCGCACGTTCTGCAGGTAGAGCATCACGAAGAAGATCAGGCCGAGCATCACGAAGAAGTTGAGCGCGGTGATGACCGTACCGGTGGTCAGCGCGCGGCTGCGGAACAGCCGCATCGGCAGCAACGGGTGCGCGACACGGGTCTCGAACCAGCCGAAGGCGACCAGGATCAGCACACCCGCGACGACCGACCCCAGGGTGCTCGCCGAGGACCAGCCCCACGTCTCGCCCTTGACGACGCCGTAGATCACGCAGAGCAGACCCAGTGCCAGCAGGACAACGCCGACGACGTCGAAGCGGTGCCGGCCGGTCGAGTTCTTGCTCTGCGGTAGCACCGCGGCGCTGACCAGCACCGCGATCACGCCGATCGGGGCGTTGATGTAGAACACGGACTCCCAGGTGACGTGCTCGATCAGCAGGCCCCCGACGATCGGCCCGAGCGCCGTCGAGACCGCCGAGACCATGGCCCAGATGCCCACGGCCATACCGAACTTGCGCGGCGGGAACACCGCACGCAGCAGGCCCAGCGTGTTGGGCATCAGCAGACCGCCGAAGAAGCCCTGTGCCGCCCGGAAGGCGATGACGCCCTCGATGGAGCCGGACAGACCGATGGCGACCGATGCCAGGGTGAACCCGACGACACCGACCACGTAGTACGTACGCCGTCCGAAGCGGTCGCCGAGCTTGCCGCCCAGAATCAGCGAGGCCGCGAGGGCGAGCAGATAGGCGTTGGTCACCCACTGCAGGTCCGCGGTGGACGCCTTGAGTGCGCGACCGATCTCCGGGTTGGCGATCGCCACGACGGACGCGTCCAGCTGGACCATGAAGAGGCCGAAGGCGACCGCGAGGAGGGTCAGCCAGGGGTTGGAGCGCCTGCCGCGGGGCTGCGATGCCTCCGGTGGGCAGGCTGCGGGCAGGGATGAGTGATCCACGGTGGTGGACGGCATGAAGGTGCCTTGTCTGTCGGGAGTGCGGTGGGAACCGGAGTGCTACGGGAGACGTGCTACGGGAAACACGGAAGGGTGGAACGCGTTGCGCCCGGCCCGCCGGGGCGGGCCTGTCTCCGGGCACGGGAGATCCCCACGGGCACGGAGACAGCCGTGCGCGCGGTCGGTCGCATCCCCCGGCAGGGGATCGCGGGGTTACTCGGCGGCGGGCACGGGGCGCAGGTGACGTGCGAGCGACGTCAGCGCGCCGAGGGCCGAACCGAGTGCGTCCATCTCACCGTCGGTGAGGGACTGGAGGGCCTGGGACATGTGGGCGCCCTCGAGGCGCCGGACCTCGGCCAGCTCCCGCCGTGCCCTCGAGGTCGGATACAGATGGGCGATCCGCTTGTCCCCGGCGTCCCGTCGACGCTCCAGCAGTCCCTGCTCGGTGAGCTGGGAGACGAGGGCGCTGACGTTGTTCGGCCGCATCAGCAGGGCGTCGGCGGCCTGGCGCACGGTGGCGCCCTCCTGCTGCGATACGAAGCGCAGCAGCGCGAGTTGCCCCTCGGGCGGCTTGGGCTGCGCGAAGTCCTGGGCGACCCGCCGGTCGAGAGCCCGGTTCAGCGCGGGCAGGCACGCCGTGAGCACAGTGGCCACACGGTCGAGGTCCTGGGTGGACGCGCGGAAATCGGACATGGCCCGAATAATAGATCTGAAAATATAGGTATGTCAAAGGATGTTTCTGCCCGCAGTGCTCGTGCGGCGGCGGGCGGGCTCCTGTGATCCTGGAGTCCCCCCGGCCGGTGTTGCGGGTGGTGCTCAGCGGCCGACACCGCCCCGGTGGACATCGCCCGGGTAGGTGTCGCCCCGGCAGGCGCTGCCCAGGCCGACGCCGCCCCGGTGGGCGTCGGCCCCGGGGCGGCGTCGGCTGCCGGACGGCCCCGCGGTCCGATCAGACTTCGGCCGCGGCCTGCTCGGGCGCGGCGGCCTTGCTCCTGCCGTCGGCGCCCGAGGCGGCACGGGTCGCCGGGATGACGCTCGCGATGACCGCGGCGACCAGCGCGATGCCGCAGCCGATCATCAGGCCCGTGCGGAAGCCGCTCTCGGAGGTGAAGCTGTGTCCGCCCATGGTGACCGTCATCTGGGAGAGGACCACACCCATCACGGCGGCGCCGACCGAGGTGCCCAGTGAACGCATGAGGGTGTTGAACCCGTTGGCGGCGGCGGTCTCGGAGAGCGGTACCGAGCTCATGATCAGCGCGGGCATCGACCCGTAGGCGAGGCCCACGCCGCTGTTGATGACCATGAGGGCCAGCATGAGGCCCCACGCGGAGCCCATGAGGACGAGCGACAGGCCGTACCCGGCAGCCAGCACCAGGACACCGCTGATCAGGGTGAACTTCGGGCCGCGGGCGTCGGTGAGCTTTCCGCCGAACGGCGAGACGATCATCATCATGATGCCGCCGGGTGCCATCCACAGGCCGGCGGCGAGCATCGACTGGCCCAGGCCGTAGCCGGTGGCCTGCGGGAACTGGAGCAACTGCGGCACGACCAGCATGCTCGCGTACATGCCGAAGCCGACGAAGATCGAGCCGACGTTGGTGAGCAGCACTCGGGGGCGGGCCGTGGTGCGCAGGTCGATCAGCGGCTCCCGCGTGCGCAGTTCCCAGGCGCCCCAGGCCAGCAGGATCACGACGGCGGCGGCGAACAGTCCGAGGGTCGTCGCCGAGGCCCAGCCCCAGTTGGCGCCCTTCGACACGGCGAGCAGCAGGCAGACCAGTCCGGCGCCGAGTCCCACCGCGCCGAGGGCGTCGAAGCGCTGACCCTTGGCGCCGGCCGGGACGTCGGGGATGACGAACCAGATCGCGACGGCGATCAGCACGGCCAGGACGGTGGAGCCCCAGAACAGCACCCGCCAGTTGGCGTACTGGGCGACTGCCGCGGCGATCGGCAGGCCGAGCCCGCCGCCGATGCCCATGGAGGCGCTCACCAGCGCGATGGAGGAGCTGAGCTTCTCCGCCGGGACCACGTCGCGCAGCAGGGCGATGCCCAGCGGCACCATGCCCATGCCCATGCCCTGCAGTCCACGCCCGATGATCATGGGGACGACGGAGGAGGCGAGGGCGCAGACCAGTGAGCCGGCCACGAGCGGCACGGAACACGCCAGGAGCATGCGGCGCTTGCCGATCAGGTCGCCGAGGCGGCCGGAGATCGGTACGCAGATCGCCCCCGCCAGCAGGGTGACGGTGATCACCCATGCCGCGTTCGACGGAGAGGTGTGCAGGATCTGGGGCAGCTCCGCGATGAGCGGCGTGACCAGTGTCTGCATGATCGCGGCAGTGATGCCGGCGAGGGCCAGCGTGGCGACCACACCACCGGTGCGCGCCGTGGGCTGGGGGGCGTCCATTCGGGACTCCATAAGTGAGGGGCTGCCGGGCATCATTCGCTCGCCCGGAGCCAAAAGTAAACATTTGCTTACCTAGACGCTAGGGCAGGCGGGGGAGTGAGGTCAACATCTGTTTACACGGCGGTGCGGGCGGTACCGTTCGAGCAGAGAGAGGACAGCCATGAAAGCCAGCAGTTCCCAGGCAGCTCCCGCACCCCTGGCGCCGACGGACAACAGCCCACCGCCCTCCCGGCGAGGTGCCGGCGCCAGGACCCGCGGGCTCCTGCTCGACTCGGCCCGCCGACGCTTCGCGTACGACGGATACGCGGCCACGACGGTGCGCGACATCGCCGACGACGCCGGTGTCAACGTCGCGCTCATCAACCGTTACTTCCAGTCCAAGGAAGGCCTCTTCGAGGCCTGTCTGAAGGCGGTCATCGACGAACTCGTCCACGCGACGGGCGCGGTGGCCGACCTGGACCAGATTCCGGAGATCATCGTCAGTCACACCGCTGGCGTGCTCGCCACGGACGGTCCCAGGGGCGCCCTCCTGCTGCTGCTGCGTTCCTCCGGCGACGAGCGCACCGAGCAGATGCGTACCGGCCTGCTGCGCACGTTCAGCGAGCGGCTCGCCTCGGCGGCCGGCTGGCGGCCCGAGGATCCCGACGGTGACGGACTCCTCCTGCGGGCCCAACTCGTTCTGTCCGTGGCCTTCGGCATCACAGTGCTGCGCGCTTCTCGCGGTCTGGAGCCGCTCGCGTCCGCCACGTCGCAGGACCTCACGGGGCCGCTGCGCGATCTGGTCGACGCGCTGCTCACCGGTCACTGAGGCGCGGCGCCGCGTCCCGGTCACGGGCCGGGCCGCCGCTCCCTCGCTCCCTCGTCGAATGCCGTGTCCGGGGCTCCGTGGGGACGCCTCACTGCCCGGCGCGGGCGGCGCGGGCGATGGTGGCGTCGATCAGCGCGAGCGCATCCGCCGCGGTACGGCCCGGGCAGCGGTTCCACGGTCCGATCAGACCGGTCCAGCCCCGGGACCGGAGTTCGGCGACGAGCCAGGCGCCCGCCCGGTCCACGGTGCCGAGGGAGCCGTAGCCCATGCGGTGGGCGGTGAGCAGGGCGCCGCAGACGCACCGGGCGCCGCGGGCGTTGCGGAGCCGGTAAGGGGTGTTCTGCCAGCCCCACTCGGTCAGGATCTGCCGTGCGTAGGCGAGATGCGTGGAGGGCCGCACCTCGGGCTGCCCGATGCGCCGCCAGGAGTGGAGCCGGTCGGGGAGGATCGCGCCGAGCCGCCCCGGGAGGGGCCGCTCACGCGGGGCGGTGGCCGGCAGGGCGCGCACGGACTCGGCGATGAGCTGATCGACCGGCACGGACAGCAGGTCGCGCCAGTCGGCCGACTGACGGCCCGTCGGCCGATCCGCGAGGCCGGGGGAGGAGGGGGGCACGGGTTCGGCGGCGGTGAGGTCCCAGCCGGTGACGATCTGCTGCCAGGCCTCGGTGTCGTGGAGGCGAGCGGCCTGGGCATCGAGCTGGTCGGGGGTCAAGGTGGGCGTCGGCATGGGTGCGAAGTCTCCGTCACGTCGGTCCTTGGCATTGAGCCGAATGTCCGTCGGGTACGGAGATTGCTCCACCGGAGCGTGGCGTTCGGGTGGGTCGGGGCGGAATTGGGGCACCGGCGAGCGGGCAGGGGATCCGGGCCCCGCACCCCGCACCCCGGAGCCCTGTGGTGGCGAGTCAAGGGAGGGCCGGGCCTGCACTACGACGGTGCGCCCACCCGCACCCGGAGCGGATGCTCCCGTACGACGCGTGCAATCCGGGCAACGCCCATAGCCGGAGGGGGCAGTTCTCGGCGCCGGAGCAGGCCGTTCTCAGCCGGATGCTCCGCCGCCGACCACGTCCGTCCCGCAGTCCGTCCCGCCGCCGGCCCCGTCCGTCAGGCCTCGACCGGAAGCCCCGCCGCACGCCACGCCTGGAATCCGCCGATCACATCGGTCGTCCGGTGCAGCCCCAGCTGACGCAGGGACGCGACGGCGAGGCTCGACGCGTAGCCCTCGTTGCAGACCACCACGACCTGGAGGTCGTGGCTCACCGCCTCCGGGGCCCGGTGGCTGCCCAGCGGGTCGAGGCGCCACTCCAGCTCATTGCGTTCGACGACCAGCGCCCCCGGAATCAATCCGTCCCGTTCCCGCAGCTCCGCATAGCGGATGTCCACGAGAAGCGCCCCGTCCGCGGTGGCGGCGAACGCCTCCCGCGGGCCCACCCGGACGAACCCGGCCCGGACCCGTTCCAGCAGTTCGTCGATCCCGACCGGTGCCGTACTACGCCGAGGGCTGTCGCTCACCGCCAGTCCTCCGGCCGTTCGACCTGTTCGAGACGGAGCACCGCACCGGTGCGGCTGTAGCGCCGGATCTGCGGCAGCGGCGGGTAGTACGCATGGACGGAGACGGCGTGTTCCGTGCCCGATTCGTTCAGCACCTCGTGGACGTGGTGCCGGCCGAACGCCCTGCCCTGGCCGGTGGCCAACTGCCGGGAACGGTCGATGCCTTCGGTGAGTTCGAGCGTCTTCCAGCCGTCGGTGGGCAGCCGGGCGGCGAGCGACAGCTCCTTGAGGGTGCCGGCCGCGGTCGTGAAGGCGCCGATCGAGTCGGCGTGGTCGTGCCAGCCGGTGCCGGTGCCCGGCGGCCAGCCGATCAGCCAGGCCTCGCTGCCGCCCGGCCCTTCGAGTTGGACCCAGGTGCGGCCTTCGGGATCGAGCGGGAGCGAGGCGATGATCGTGGCGTCGGCGGCGACACGGCGGACGAAATCGAGCAGCTCCGCAGCCGTCGGACCGGAAGCACCATCGGCGGCGGAGGACATGCGTACAGAGGGTGACGAAGGGGCAGACACAGAGACCGTCCTGATGAGGGTTCGCGTGGACGCACGGCCGTGCGGCAGAGCGGACGGCGTGGCAGGAAGAGGCGATTCAGCAGGACGGGCGACACACGCAGCCCGCGTAGCGGACGAGGTCCATATGGACCCTCCGCCACAGGCGCACATCGGTGTCGATCACGTTCCGGAGTACACCATGCACGTCCGCATCGGTCAATTGATGCCCGCAGTCCGGTCGGAGCGTACGGAGGTGCGCGCCGCCCCGCCCCGCACCGCGTCCGCCGCCGCGAAGAGCTCCCGCGGTCGTACCCCGCCGAACGACGCCACGAGATGACCGTCCGGCCTGATCAGCAGCACGGTGTGGGCCGACGCCCCCGGATAGCTCTCGGCCACCAGCAGCTCACCCTTCACCGGCAACGCGTCGACAGCGGCGACCAGCCGCGGCATGACGCCGGCGCTCATCCAGTGACGCCGGTCCCACACCCCCGTACCGGGGGCCACCAGGACCACCAGCAGGTGTCCCTGACCCAGCCGCTCGCGCAGCCGCACGGTGGTGCCGTCCGGAGCCGTCACCCGCACATCGGTGACCGGCGCACCGGGGGGCGTACTCACAGAGGTGTGCGCCTCGGCGCGTGGGGGCGCAAGGGGCGAGTGCGAGTACGACGGGGGCGCACCGAGGGGGCCACAGCCCAGATGTCCGTCGGTGAGCAGCGAGTCGTGCCCCCGTGCGCTCCCCGGGACCAGGGTCCGCAGACCTCCGCCGCCACGCAGTATCGGCAGCGACTGGTCCGCGGCGCGCAGCCGTGCGGCGACCGCGGCCCGGCGCTCGGCCTGGTAGCTGTCGAGCAGTACGTCGGAGGCGCCGTGGTGCCAGGCCTGGGCAAGCTTCCAGGCCAGGTTCTCGGCGTCCCGCAGCCCCTCGTCGAGTCCCTGGGTGCCGAGCGCGCCCAGCAGATGGGCGGCGTCCCCGGCCAGGAAGGCCCGGTCGGCCCGCCAGCGCAGGGCGAGCCGGTGGTGCAGCGTGTACACACCCGTGTCCAGCAGTTCGTACGGCGGTGTCTCGCCGCACCAGCCCGCCAGGGTGTCCCGGATCCGGGCGATCAGGGCGTCCGGCGTGACGAGCTCGCCGCGCGGCGGCAGCAGCCAGTCCAGTCGCCAGGCGCCGTCCGGCAGCGGCCGTGCGGTCACCTCGGCGCCGCCGGTCCGCCACGGGGGCAGCCGGTGCAGTACGGCCTGTCCCGGCCAGGGGAGCTCGGTGCGCAGCGCCGCGACGGCATGCCGCTCCACCGCCGTACGCCCGGGGAAACGGATGTCGAGGAGCTTGCGTACGGTGGACCTGGCGCCGTCGCAGCCCACCAGGTAACTCCCGCGCCACCAGGTCGGGTTCGGCTTCCTGGTGTGCACCGTGACCCCGGCCGGGTCCTGCTCCAGCGTGTCGATCCGGCTGTACGGGGCCACCTGCACCAGTTCCTGAGCGGCCACCGCGTCCCGCAGCCCGCGCGTGAGGACGTGCTGCGGCAGATGAATCGGGGCAGGCAGCGGATCGCCGTCGGGGGAGTCCACGCCGAGCGCCAGCTCACGCACCACCTGCTTGCGCCGCATGGACCGCCAGCCGGACCACCGGATGCCCTCGTGCCGCAGCGCCTTGCAGCCGAGCCGTTCCACCAGGGCCGCGGTGTCCTCGCGCAGCACCACCGTACGGGCCGGACGCGTCTCGTCCCTGGCCGGATCCTCGTCGAGAAGGACGGAGGGGACGCCCTGCGCCGCGAGAGCGAGCGACAGCGTCAGGCCGACGGGCCCGGCGCCGACGACGATCACCGGATCCACGACGAGGCTCCTCGAATGCGTGCAGGCAATGCAGGCGAAGGGAGCGAAACGGGCTTAGGGGGCGGAGGAGATGTGGCGGCGGGGGCTCGGTGCGCGATCACAGAACGTATGCAACCTACTGCCGGTGCTTGCGTCAAGCGACCCCGGAACGCGGCGAGGGGCGGTGGCGGATGTGCCACCGCCCCTCGGGGACGCAGATCGACGAGCCGTCAGACGGCGCGTCCGTCATCGACGACGAGCGCCGGAGCACCGATGGTCTCCAGACCGCCCCCGGGCCCGGCACCGACCACTGCACCCGTGCCCTTCTTCGTACGCCGGAGCCACCGCTCCAGCCAGCTCGCGAACGATGTGAGTGCGAAGTTCACGGCGACGTAGATCACGGCGACGATCGTGAAGCACGCAATGGTGTTCGCGCCGTAGTTCGCGCTCATCGGACGGACCGAGGACAGCAGCTCGGGGAAGGTCATCATGGCGCCACCGAGTGCGGTGTCCTTCACGATGACGACCAGTTGGCTGACGATCGCCGGCAGCATGGCCGTCACCGCCTGCGGCAGCAGCACGAACACCATGGTCTGGCCCTTGCGCATCCCGATCGCCTTGGCCGCGTCGGTCTGGCCCTGCGGCAGGGAGTGGATGCCGGCCCGCACGATCTCGGCGAGCACCGAGGCGTTGTAGAGGACCAGGCCCGTCACCACGGCGTACAGCGGCCGCGAGTCGCTGCTGATGTTCGTGTATTCGGAGTACACCGCATTCGCGGTGATCATCAGGATCAGTACCGGGATGGCGCGGAAGAACTCCACGACCACGCCGGCCGGAGCCCGCATCCACCGATGGTCCGAGAGCCTGCCGATCCCGAACAGGGCACCGAGCGGGAGGGCGATGAGCAGGGCGAAGAAGGCCGCCTTGAGCGTGTTCTGAAGGCCCGGCCAGATGTATGTCTCCCAGGGCTGGGAGCTGGTGAAGAAGGGCTTCCACTTGATCCAGTCCAGCTGGTGCTTGGCGGCGAGGCCGTCGTACACCCACCACACCACGGCTGCGGCACCCAGCACGAACAGCACCGTGTACAGGATGTTGCGCTGCTTGGCGCGCGGCCCCTGGGCGTCGTAGAGGACGGAAGTCATCGCTTCACCGCCACCTTCTTGCTCACCCAGCCGAGGATCAGGCCGGTCGGGAGGGTCAGAACGATGAAGCCGAACGCGAAGACCGCGGAGATGAGCATCAACTGGGCCTTGGTCTCGATCATTTCCTTCATCAGGTACGAGGCTTCGGCGACCCCGATCGCGGAAGCGACCGTGGTGTTCTTCGTCAGCGCGATCAGCACGTTGGACAGCGGGTTGACGACCGCGCGGAACGCCTGCGGGAGGACGATCAGCCGCAGCACCTGGGTAAAGCTCAGCCCGAGGGCACGCGCTGCCTCGGCCTGGCCCACGGGCACGGTGTTGATCCCGGAGCGCACGGCCTCGCACACGAAGGCGGCGGTGTAGGCGATCAGGGCGACTACCGCGAGCCGGAAGTTGATGGTCTTGAAATCGCTGGCACCGAGGCTGATGCTCAGGGTCTGGAAGAGACCCAGCGACGAGAAGACGATGATCACGGTCAGCGGAATGTTCCGGACCACATTCACGTACGCGGTAGCGAAGCCGCGCATCAGGGGGACCGGGCTGACCTTCATGCCGGCCAGCAGCGTTCCCCATATGAGGGAGCCGAGGGCCGAGTAGACGGTGAGCTGCACCGTCACCCAGAAGGCCCCCAACAGGTCATAACCTTCAAGAAAGTCGAACACGATCTCCCGCGCTTCCGCGTGTAGGAGGGCATGGCGCGCCGCCGTTCACGGACGGCGCGCCGGGTCAGCCCTGCTTCACTTGACGATGTTGCCGATCTTCGGGGCCTGCTCGTTCTTGTAGTTCGCCGGACCGAAGTTGTCCTTCACGGCCTTGTCCCAGGAACCGTCCGAGACCATCTTGGTGAGCGCGTCGTTGATCTTCTTCTTGAGGTCGGCGTCGCCTTTCTTCAGGCCGATGCCGTAGTTCTCGTTGCTCATCTTGAAGCCGGCCAGCTTGAACTTGCCCTGGAACTGCTGCTGCGACGCGAAGCCGGCGAGGATGGAGTCGTCAGTGGTCAGCGCGTCGACGACCTTGTTCTCCAGGCCGGTCAGGCACTCCGAATAGCCGCCGAGCTCCTGAAGATCGGCCTTCGGAGCCAGCTTGTCATGGACGTTCTGCGCCGAAGTCGAGCCGGTGACCGAACACAGCTTCTTCTTGTTCAGGTCCTCCGGCGACTTGATCGAGTCGTCGTCGGCGCGGACGAGGATGTCCTGGTGCGCCAGCAGGTACGGGCCCGCGAAGTCGACCTTCTGCAGCCGCTCGTCGTTGATCGAGTAGGAGGCGGCGATGAACTTCACGTCACCGCGCTCGATCGCCGTCTCGCGGTCGGCGCTCTTGGTCTCCTTGAAGACGATGTCCTTGGCGTCGTAGCCGAGTTCCTTGGCGACGTACGTGGCGACATCGACGTCGAAACCGGTGTACTTGCCGTCCGGCGTCTTGAGGCCGATACCGGGCTGGTCGATCTTGATGCCGATCGAGATCTTCTTGCCGCCGCCCGAACCGCTCGAGCCGCTGTCCTTGTTGTCGGAACCACAGGCGGTGGCGGTCAGGGCGAGGGCGAGCACGGCGGCCGAGGCGGCGGTGACCTTACGAAGCTGCATGGTGAAATTCCCTAGAATTGACGCGATGTGAGAGATCGGCCGGTCCGGAAACCGGCGGTGAAGGATCAGTCAGTGGTGAAGGATCTTCGACAGGAAGTCCTTGGCCCGGTCACTGCGCGGGTTACTGAAGAACTGGTCGGGCGTGGCCTCTTCGACGATCTTTCCGTCCGCCATGAAGACGACCCGGTTCGCCGCCGAGCGCGCGAAGCCCATCTCATGGGTGACGACGACCATCGTCATGCCGTCCCGGGCGAGCTGCTGCATGACCTCCAGGACCTCATTGATCATCTCCGGGTCGAGCGCGGAGGTCGGCTCGTCGAAGAGGATCACCTTGGGGTCCATCGCCAACGCGCGGGCGATGGCCACGCGTTGCTGCTGACCACCGGAGAGCTGGGCGGGGTACTTGTCGGCCTGCGTCGCCACACCCACCCGGTCCAGCAGCGAACGGGCCTTGTCCTCGGCAGCCTTCTTGTCCGTCTTGCGGACCTTGAGCTGGCCCAGCATCACGTTTTCGAGCACCGTCTTGTGCGCGAAGAGATTGAACGACTGGAAGACCATGCCGACATCGGCACGCAGCTTGGCCAGCTCCCGGCCCTCCTGGGGCAGCGGCTTGCCGTCGATCGATATGGCGCCCGAGTCGATCGTCTCCAAGCGGTTGATCGTGCGGCACAGCGTGGACTTCCCGGACCCGGAGGGCCCGATGACGACCACGACCTCGCCACGGGCGATCGTCAGGTCGATGTCCTGGAGCACATGCAGCGCGCCGAAGTGCTTGTTGACGTTGCTCAGTACGACAAGGTCGTTCGCCGCGGGTGCGGCGTCCTCGGCGCCCTTGGTCACTGAAACTCCGCTCATCGGCTTCATGCTCCGTCCTCCTCGGTTGGGAAGGACCCTAGTGACGCGGTGCGACCAGCGTCATTACATCTGAGCGGAAATTGAGGATAACGATCCGGCTGCAACCGGACACTCCGTGTGAAGGGGGCGGCAGGTGAGGTACCCGGGGCGTACCGGGTGGATAACAGATGGCTCCATGCAAGGGGCGGGCCCTTGACTGACGTACCCGTCATCGGAGTGGATGCCCTGGTACGCCATGACGTGAAACACCTCGGAACGGGGAAGTGACGAAGGGCGTACGAGAAACCGCACCGACGTCGCACCTTCGGAAAGGGGGGTCATGAGACTGTTGCTCGTCGAGGACGACAACCACGTCGCGGCCGCCCTGTCCGCGATCCTTGCCCGGCACGGCTTCCAGGTGGTGCACGCCCGCAGCGGCGAGGAAGCGCTGCGGGCCCTGCTGCCCACGGACACGGAGCCCTTCGGCGTCGTGCTCCTCGACCTGGGGCTGCCCGACCAGGACGGCTACGAGGTGTGCGGGAAGATCCGCAAGCGCACGGCGACCCCGGTGATCATGGTGACCGCGCGCGCCGATGTCCGGTCGCGGATCCACGGCCTCAACCTCGGGGCCGACGACTACGTGGTCAAGCCGTACGACACCGGCGAGCTCCTCGCCCGGATCCACGCCGTCAGCCGCCGCAAATCGGCCGGCGAGGACACCGTGCCCACGCCCGCCGCCGCTCTGCGCCTCGGGCACGTCCACCTCGAGCTGCCCACCCGCCGGGTCAGCATCGACGGCTGCGAAGTCCAGCTCACCCGTAAGGAGTTCGATCTGCTCGCGCTGCTCGCGCAGCGCCCCGGTGTGGTCTTCCGCCGGGAGCAGATCATCAGCGAGGTGTGGCGCACGAGCTGGGAGGGGACGGGGCGCACGCTCGAAGTGCATGTCGCGTCCCTGCGTTCCAAACTGCGGCTGCCCGCACTGATCGAGACGGTGCGCGGGGTCGGCTACCGCCTCGTCGCCCCGTCCGCGTAGAGGCGTACGTCCCAGGTGCGCACCCGGCTGCTTCCCCTGCTCATCATTCTCATGGCGAGCGTGCTGCTCGCCCTCGGCTTCCCGCTGGCCGTCAGCGTCGCCGCCGCCCGGCAGCAGAGCGTCGTCATCGACCGCATCGATGACACGGCACGCTTCGCCGCGCTCGCCCAGTTCATCGCCGAGCGGACCCCCGGTCACGAAGAGCGGCGCCGCACCCTGCGCAGCGAACTCGAGACGTACGCATCGGTGTACGGCATCCGCGCCGGTGTCTTCTACCGCGACAACAGCGCCATGGCGAAGGCCCCGGCCACCTGGCAGCTCCCGATCGAGGGGGAGGGGAGAGAGGCCTTCAAGGAGGCGCTCCTGGGGCGGCGCAGCCACGATCCGCCGCAGGTCTGGCCCTGGCAGCGCGGCAGGATCGTCGTCGCCTCACCCGTCGTACGGGACGGCGATGTCGTCGCCGTCGTGGTCATCGACTCGCCCACCGACGAAATGCGTGCGCGTACGCTGCGCGGCTGGTTGCTCATCGCGGCCGGCGAAGCGGGCGCGATGCTGGTGGCGGTCGGCGCGGCGATCCGGCTCACCGGCTGGGTGCTGCTGCCCGTACGGACCCTCGACGCGGCCACCCATGACATAGCCAGCGGCCGGATGAGGTCCCGAGTCGTGGCCTCCGGGGGGCCTCCGGAACTCAGGCGCCTGGCCCGTTCGTTCAACGAGATGGCCGACAACGTCGAGGATGTGCTGGAGCAGCAGCGCGCCTTCGTCGCCGACGCCTCGCATCAGCTGCGCAACCCCCTCGCCGCGCTGCTGCTGCGGATCGAGCTCCTCGCGCTCGAACTCCCCGAGGGCAACGAGGAGATCGCCTCCGTGCGCACGGAGGGCAAGCGCCTCGGCCAGGTTCTGGACGACCTGCTCGACCTGGCGCTGGCCGAACACGCCGCGGCCGACCTGCAGCTCACGGACATAGGCGCGCTCACCGCGGAACGCGTCGCGTCGTGGCGGCCGGTCGCCGAGGAGAAGGGAGTCCGGCTCAGGGCGGACGGCTCGTCCGCCCTGACGGCCTGGGCGGACCCCATCGCACTGTCGAGCGCCCTCGACGCCATCATCGACAACGCTCTGAAGTTCACCCCGGCCGACGAAGAGGTCCTCGTCACGGTCGCCGCCGGTCCTGATGACGTCACGGTCGTCGTCGCCGACCGGGGACCGGGCCTCACCGCACAGGAAATGGAGCGCGTCGGCGACCGTTTCTGGCGCAGCGCCCAGCATCAGAACGTGCAGGGTTCCGGCCTCGGGCTCTCCATCTCCCAGGCCCTCCTGGCCGCGTGCGGCGGCACCATCGGCTATGCGGCCCACGAGCCGCACGGGCTGCGAGTGACGGTGTCGGTGCCGCGCCGGGGCCCACAGGGCTGAGCGGGCGGGGAAGCGACCGACGGCGCTGGGATCAGGGCCTCGGCGCGGGGATCAGGGCTTGACCGAGCGGTAGTAGCGCTTGGCCCCCTCGTGCAGCGGCAGCGGGTCGGTGAAGATCGCCGTGCGCAGATCCACCAACTGGGCAGCGTGCACCTCGCGCCCGATCCGGTCCCGGCTGTCGATCACGGTCCGGGTGAACGCCTCGGTCATCGCCGGATCCGTACGGTCCGTGGTCACCAGCACATTGGCTACCGCCACCGTCGGCACCGCCTGTCCCTGCTGTGCCTCGTGGTACGCGTCGGCGGGCATCATGGCCGACCGGTAGTAGCGGGCGGACCCGCCCACGGCCTGTAGCTCCTTGACCAGCGCGGCCTCCAGCGGTACCAGCCGGATCGCGAACCGGTCCGACAACTCCTGCACTGCGGAAGTGGGCAGTCCGCCGGACCAGAAGAAGGCATCGATCCGGCCGTTCTCCAGCTCCTCGGGCATGGTGTCGATGCCGTTGGGAACCGGTGTCACATCGTTCGTGGGATCGAGACCGGCGGCCGTCATCAGCCGGTCGGCGACCAGCCGTACGCCGGAACCCGGCTGCCCCACCCCGACGCGCCGGCCGATCAGGTCCGAGACCTTCCGCACCTTCGAGTCCCGGGGCACGACCAGTTGTATGTAGTCGTCGTACAGCCGCACACAGCCCCGCAACCGGTCCGCGCCGGGCCCGCCGTCGCGCAGATACGTGGCGAGGGCATCGGCCGTGGCGATGGTGAAGTCCGCCTTCCCGGTCGCCACCCGCGCGATGTTCTGCTGCGAGCCCTCGCTGGTCTGCAGCCGTATCGACACCCGGGGCAGGTCCTTGGCCAGGTCCCCCTTCAGCCGCTCGCCGTAGCGCTGGTAGACCCCGCTGCGTACGCCGGTGCTGAAGGTCAGAGTCCCGCTCGGCGCGGGTTCCCCGAGCGGGAGCAGCCACCACAGCAGCAGCCCGAGCACGACGACGAGGGCGGCGCACGCCTGCAGAGCGCGCAGCCGGCCGATACGGGACAGTGCCTGGAGCATGGCGGCGATCCTGCCAGCCCGTCCCGGCGATGACCAGGGCAGGACCCCGGCGGTCCGGGGCCGCGGCCTCCGTACCGGGGCCAGGAGGCCGTGCCCCCGGCCGCCGAGGTGTTCATCATCGCGGCCCGGCCGGAGCCCTTACCCTGGACGGGTGAGCGGCAACGACGTGGCTGGTGGAGTAGTGGACGGTTTGAAAACGTACGAGGTGCGCACCTACGGGTGCCAGATGAACGTCCACGACTCGGAGCGGCTGTCCGGGCTACTGGAGGACGCGGGTTACGTACGTGCCGCGGAGGGCTCCGACGGCGACGCCGACGTCGTCGTCTTCAACACCTGCGCGGTCCGGGAGAACGCCGACAACAAGCTCTACGGCAACCTCGGCCGGCTCGCCCCGATGAAGACCAAGCGCCCCGGCATGCAGATCGCCGTCGGCGGCTGCCTGGCACAGAAGGACCGCGACACCATCGTCCAGCGGGCCCCCTGGGTGGATGTCGTCTTCGGTACGCACAACATCGGCAAGCTGCCCGTGCTGCTGGAGCGCGCCCGCATCCAGGAAGAGGCGCAGATCGAGATCGCCGAATCCCTGGAGGCCTTCCCCTCCACGCTCCCCACCCGTCGCGAGTCCGCCTACGCGGCGTGGGTCTCCATCTCCGTCGGCTGCAACAACACCTGCACCTTCTGCATCGTCCCGGCGCTCCGCGGCAAGGAGAAGGACCGCCGCACCGGCGACATCCTCGCCGAGATCGAGGCCCTGGTCGCCGAGGGCGTCTCGGAGATCACCCTGCTCGGCCAGAACGTGAACGCGTACGGTGCCGACATCGGCGACCGCGAGGCCTTCTCCAAGCTGCTGCGTGCCTGCGGGAGGATCGAGGGCCTGGAGCGGGTCCGCTTCACCTCGCCGCACCCCCGTGACTTCACGGACGACGTGATCGCGGCCATGGCCGAGACGCCCAACGTGATGCCTCAGCTGCACATGCCGCTGCAGTCGGGCTCGGACACCGTCCTCAAGGCGATGCGGCGTTCGTACCGGCAGGAGCGCTTCCTCGGCATCATCGAGAAAGTGCGCGCCGCGATGCCGGACGCCGCCATCTCCACCGACATCATCGTGGGCTTCCCCGGCGAGACCGAGGAGGACTTCGAGCAGACGATGCACACGGTCCGCGAGGCGCGCTTCGCCAACGCCTTCACCTTCCAGTACTCCAAGCGCCCCGGAACCCCGGCCGCCGAGATGGCGGGGCAGATCCCCAAGGAGGTCGTCCAGGAGCGGTACATGCGCCTGTCCGCCCTCCAGGAGGAGATCTCCTGGGAGGAGAACAAGAAGCAGGTCGGCCGGACGCTGGAGATCATGGTCGCGGAGGGCGAGGGCCGCAAGGACGGCGCCACCCACCGCCTCTCCGGCCGCGCCCCCGACAACCGCCTGGTCCACTTCACCAAGCCGGACGAGGACGTGCGTCCCGGCGATGTGGTCACCGTCGAGATCAGCTACGCCGCCCCGCACCACCTGCTCGCCGAGGGCGCCCCGCTGGGCGTACGGCGGACCCGGGCGGGCGACGCGTGGGAGAAGCGCACCGCCACCGAGGCCGCCAAGCCGGCCGGAGTGATGCTGGGCCTGCCCGGTATCGGCGCCCCGGCGCCCCTGCCTGCCGCGACGGCTCCCGGCTGCGGCTGCGACTGACACCGACGGGGGGACGGACGCGGCGGCGGGAAAGGACCGCAGAGGCGCGGGACGGGCGACGGCGGGAGACGGGCGCGTCGCCGTCGCGCCCAGCCAGTACGCTGCCCACCATGCTTGTCGCCGCCGCTGTCTGCCCCTGCCCGCCCCTGCTGGTACCCGACGTCGCCGCCGGTGCCGCCCCCGAGCTCGACGCGCTGCGGGACGCCTGCGCCGACGCCCTCGGCGTGCTCGCCGCGGCCCGGCCCGACCTGCTGCTCGTGATCGGGCCCGCGGACCTCGCGGGCCGAGGACCGCACCGCGAGGGAGCCACCGGCTCCTTCAAGGGCTTCGGAGTCGATCTCGACGTGCGGCTCGGGCGCGACCGCGGAACCGTGTCGGACCGGCCCCTTCCGCCGTCCCTGGCCGTCGGCGCCTGGCTGCTCGCCCGGGCACGGTGGGCCGAGGCGCCGGTCGAAGGGCTCGGCGTGGGGGAGCCGCTCGAAACCGACCGCTGTACGAGTACGGGGCAGGACCTGGCCGCCAGGGCGGAACGGGTGGCGCTGCTGGTGATGGGCGACGGCAGTGCCTGCCGCACGGTCAAGGCCCCCGGCTATCTGGACGACCGCGCCGAGGCGTTCGACGCGGCGGCCGCCCACGCGCTGGGCACCGCCGACCCCGGCGCGCTGATCGCGCTCGACGCATTGCTGGCGTACGAGCTGAAAGCGGCGGGCCGGGCACCCTGGCAGGTGCTCGCGGGCGCGGGTGAGGGGGCGGGCCTGCGCGGACAACTGCTGTACGAGGACGCCCCGTACGGCGTGGGCTACCTGGTCGCCACCTGGTCCTGACCGCCCGCCCGGACTCGCACCCGGGCGGATACGGACGACGGCCGTGCAGCGTCAGCGCTACACGGCCGTGCGTCGGATTTGATTCGGTTTGTGGTCACGAGGCGGGCGGCGTGCCGCCTTCGTCGTTCTTGGCGCCACTCTCGTCGTGCTTGTGGGTCAGGCGCTCGACTACGTCCTTGGCCTTCTTCGTGCCGGACTCGATCTTGTCGCTGTACTTGCCCTTGGTCTTTTGGTCGACCGTCCGTGCGGCCTTGTCGAGTCCCTGGTCGATCTTGTCCCCGTGCTGATGCGCGAGGTCGCCGACCTTTTCCTTGGCGGGGCTCAGCTTCGCCTTCAAATTGTCCAGGAAGCCCATCGGGCACCTTCCCTGCTGGGGGACTAGGGCGGGCGTCCTCCTGCGGCCTCGCTGCCGGCCGCCTCGTCGGGCAGCCCTGGGGGCGAACGGCAAACCGTGAAAAAACGCCCGTATTCACTTACGAATTCTACTGGTATCGCCAAAGATCCGCGCCGTTCGGAGCGGAGGCGGGGCGGAGGCGGAGCGGCGACGAGGCGGAGGTGGGGTGGCGACGGGGCGGAGGCGGGGCGGAGGCGGGGCGGGAAGGCCGAACGGCCCCCGTTCGCAGCCGGTCACGTCACTCATTCGGGAAGAGGCCCAGAGGTTTGCGAGACTGGGGCGGTGAGAAGTTCAGCTCCCGCACCGCGGGTCATCACCGTCGTCGGTCCCACTGCAGCCGGAAAGTCCGATCTGGGGGTATTTCTTGCTCAGCAACTCGACGGCGAAGTGGTCAATGCCGACTCCATGCAGCTCTACCGGGGGATGGATATCGGCACCGCGAAGCTGACGCTCTCCGAGCGCGGAAACGTTCCGCATCACCTGCTGGACATCTGGGACGTCACCGAGACCGCCAGTGTCGCCGAGTACCAGCGGCTGGCCCGGGCGGAGATCGACCGGCTGCTCGCCGCAGGCCGCACCCCCGTCCTGGTCGGCGGTTCCGGACTCTATGTGAAGGGCGCCATCGACGCCCTGGAGTTCCCCGGCACGGACCCCGGCGTCAGGGCCAGGCTGGAGGAGGAACTGGTCGAGCGCGGCTCCGGGACCCTGCACGCCCGGCTCGCCGCCGCCGACCCCGAAGCGGGCCGGGCCATCCTGCCGAGCAACGGCCGCCGCATCGTCAGGGCCCTCGAAGTCATCGAGATCACCGGCAAGCCCTTCACCGCCAACCTCCCCGGTAACGATGCGGTGTACGACACCGTCCAGATCGGCGTCGACGTGGCCCGCCCCGAACTCGACGAACGCATCGCCCTGAGAGTCGACCGGATGTGGGCGGCCGGACTCGTGGACGAGGTGCGCGCCCTGGAGGCGCACGGTCTGCGCGAGGGGCGCACCGCATCCAGGGCGCTCGGCTACCAGCAGGTGCTGGCCGCACTGGCCCAGGAGCGCACCGAGGACGAGGCGCGCGTTGAGACCATTCGCGCCACCAAGCGATTCGCGCGCCGTCAGGACTCATGGTTTCGCCGTGATCCGCGGGTCCACTGGCTCAATGGCGCCGAAGAGCATCGCGGGGAACTTCCGCACCAGGCGCTGGCGTTGGTCGAACGAGCGGTTACAGCCTGATCACGTGATGGCATCGGGAGGCCCTGCCCGTCATTTCGGCGACCGGGAGCGTGCCATCATCGAGCATCGATCGACCAGTGGAGTCCGAGTTGGGAGGGCGCGTGGCGATGGAGGCCGGCCCTCGCGACACAGAACAAGACGCACCGGACGCGCTGCATGATGCAGGAAGCTTGAGCCCCGACGGGCCCGATGAGCTCGAAACGACCCCCGAGGTCGAGGTCGAGCTCAGGCCCGCGCGGCGTCTGCGTATCTGGCAGCTCGCGCCGATCGTCATGCTCGCCGCCGTGGGATCGCTGATGTTCGCGTTCCCGTTGGCGTTCGAGTTCGGCGACGGCGGCGCGGTCGTCGCCATGCTGGGCCTGCTGATCAGCTGCTGCGCCGCGGGCTGGGGCATGATGGCCGCCCGCCGTGTGGGATACACCTGGCCCGGGCTGTCGCAGAAGGGCTCGGGCGAGAGATCCGACTGGCGCGTGATCGCCCTGTACGTCGCCGTGTGCGCCGCACTGGTCGCCCTGGCCATCTGGCGCGTGGCCCGGCTCCGCTGACGGACGCCGCGGTCCCGGCGACCGACGCTGCGGTCCCGGCGACCGATGCCACCGCATCGCCGGTGCGACGCCCGGCCGCTGTCCGGTGCCCCGTTGTCCGGCCTCTCCCTCATGCCCCGCCCCACAGCCCGGTCTCGTCGGCTGTCGGTGCTGCCTCGTACAGTTGCCCTGTGAGCACCTCGCAGATCGCCTTCCTCAAGGGGCACGGCACCGAGAACGACTTTGTGATCGTTCCCGACCCGGACAACGCCGTCGACCTGCCCGCGCCCGTCGTCGCCCGCCTGTGCGACCGCCGGGCGGGTATCGGCGGGGACGGGCTGCTGCATGTCGTACGGTCCGCCGCGCACCCGGAGGCACGGGCCATGGCGGACGAGGCCGAGTGGTTCATGGACTATCGCAATGCCGACGGCTCGATCGCCGAGATGTGCGGCAACGGCGTGCGGGTCTTCGCCCGCTATCTGCAGCGTGCCGGGCACGTCGAGGAGGGCGACCTCGCCGTCGCGACCCGCGGCGGTGTGAAGAAGGTGCACCTCGCCAAGGGCGGCGACATCACGGTCTCCATGGGGCGTGCGCTGCTTCCCGAGGACGGCGTCACGGTCAGCGTCGACGGCCGCGGCTGGGCCGCCCGCAATGTGAACATGGGCAATCCGCACGCCGTCGCCTTCGTCGACGACCTGGCGCACGCCGGTGATCTGCGCTCCGTACCGCCGTACAGCCCCGCGACCGTCTACCCCGACGGCGTGAACATCGAATTCGTCGTGGACCGCGGACCGGGCCACGTCGCCATGCGGGTCCATGAGCGCGGCTCGGGCGAGACCCGCTCCTGCGGGACGGGCGCCTGCGCCGTGGCCGTCGCCGCGGCCCGCAGGGACGGCGCCGACCCCGCGGAGACCGGCACTCCGGTCACGTACACGGTCGATCTGCTCGGCGGCACCCTCGTGATCACCGAGCGGCCCGACGGCGAGATCGAGATGACCGGCACCGCCGTGATCGTCGCCGAGGGCGTGATCGAGCCGGCCTGGCTCGAATCATTCAGCGGCTGAGGCATGCCGGGGCGTGCGAGCCCGGCATGATCCAAACGAGCGGCCCCGGAGCTTCGCTCGAATGGGTGATCCGTTTCACGCTGAGCGAGAGGCGGACTCCGCCACGTGGTGGGCTCGGTAGCATCAAGCACCGGCCCGGAGGCGCGACCGCACCTTCCCACCGCCGGTCGACGTCGCCGGAGGTGCCCCATGAGTGCAGAGGCCACCAACCCAGGTGCTCCCATCCGCAGACGGGGCCGTCCCCGGATCGATTTCCGCAGGCTCGGCCGCGTCGCGCTGCTCGGCCCGGTCTCCCGCGACCGGCTGCCCGACGCGATCGGCCATGTCGCCGAGGCCCACCGGGCCCACCACCCGGATGCCGACCTCTCCGTCCTGCACCGGGCCTACGTACTCGCGGAGTCCTCGCACCGCGGGCAGATGCGCAAGAGCGGCGAGCCGTACATCACGCACCCGCTCGCCGTCACGCTGATCCTCGCCGAGCTCGGCGCCGAGACCACGACACTCACCGCCTCGCTGCTCCACGACACCGTCGAGGACACCGAGGTGACTCTCGATCAGGTGAGGGACCAGTTCGGCAAAGAGGTCTGCTACCTCGTCGACGGCGTCACCAAACTCGAGAAGGTCGACTACGGAGCAGCGGCCGAACCCGAGACCTTCCGCAAGATGCTGGTCGCCACCGGGGACGACGTCCGGGTGATGTCGATCAAGCTTGCCGACCGGCTGCACAACATGCGCACCCTCGGCGTAATGCGCCCCGAAAAACAGGTCAGGATCGCCAAGGTCACCAGGGACGTGCTGATCCCGCTGGCCGAACGGCTCGGCGTGCAGGCACTCAAGACCGAGCTGGAGGACCTCGTCTTCGCGATCCTCCACCCCGAGGAGTACGAACACACCCGCGCGCTGATCGCCGCCGCGTCTGCGCACCCGGACGCCTCTGGTGCCGCGGGCGCCCAGGACCCGCTCGCAGCCATCACCGAGAACGTCGGGGCGGTGCTGCGGGAGGCCGGCATTCCGGCAGAGGTCCTCATCAGGCCGCGCCACTACGTCTCCGTGCACCGGGTCAGGATCAAACGCGGCGAACTGCGCGGCACCGACTTCGGCCGGCTGCTGGTCCTCGTCGGCGAGGACGCCGACTGCTACGCCGTACTCGGCGAACTGCACACCTGCTTCACCCCGGTGATCTCCGAGTTCAAGGACTTCATCGCCGCCCCCAAATTCAACCTGTACCAGTCACTGCACACCGCGGTCGTGGGCCCCGACGGGGCGGTCGCCGAAGTCCTCATCCGCACGCACCGGATGCACAAGGTCGCCGAGGCCGGCGTCATCGCCCTCGGCAATCCGTACGCCGCGGACAGCGGCTCCGGGCCCCAGACCGCCGAACCCGCGGACGGAGAGCGCGCCGACCCGACCCGCCCCGGCTGGCTCTCCAGACTCCTCTCGTGGCAGCAATCCGCCCCGGACTCCGACACCTTCTGGACCACGCTCCGCGCCGACCTCGCCCAGGACCGGGAGATCACGGTCTTCCACACCGACGGCGGCACGCTCGGTCTGCCCGCCGGAGCCAGCTGTGTCGACGCCGCCTACGCGCAGTACGGGGACGAGGCACACGGCTGCATCGGTGCCCGGGTCAACGGCCGGCTCGCCACCCTTGGCACCATCCTGAGCGACGGCGACACCGTGCAACTGCTGCTCACCGAGGACATCGGTTCCGGCCCCTCGCCCGACTGGCTCGACCACGCCCGCACCCCCGCCGCCCGCATCGCCATCACCGGCTGGTTCGACGCCCATCCCGAGGACGCCCCGAGTCCGCACGGCAACAGGCCCGCGGCGCCCAGGACACCCGGACCACAGCCCCAGACAACCGCCGGTCCCGGCGGCGACAGGCCCGGGGTCCGCGCCGCGAACGCCATGGTGGACCGGCTGGACGCCACCGTACGTCTCGCGGGCTGCTGCACCCCCGTACCCCCCGACGCCGTCACCGGTTTCGTCGTGCGCGGCGGCGCCGTCACCGTGCACCGGCTGGAATGCCCCTCCGTCTCCCGGATGCAGTCCGTCGGCCGGGTTCCGGTCCCGGTGACCTGGGGCGACGCGGCCGGATGCCGGGTCACCCTGGTCGCCGAGTCCTTCGGACGGCCCCGGCTGCTCGCCGACCTCACCGAGGCGATCGCGGCGGCGGACGCGGCGATCATCTCCGCCACCGTCGAACCACCCAGCGAACAGCGCGTGCGGCACACCTACACCTTGCAGCTCCCCGACGCCGCAGGGCTGCCGGCGCTGATGCGCGCGATGCGTGAGGTACCCGGGGTGTACGACGTGAGCCGCGCCAAGCACCCGACAGCCACCGTCTGACTCCCCGTCCGGCTCCGCCGTGCAGCGCCATCTGCCGCGGTGATCTCGTTCGAGTGGCGCGGCGCGCGCCGCACCTGCCCGGGTGGGAGTCGCTGGTAGCGGTAGTTCATGCCGTTCATCTCCCGCCGTCTGCGGGCCGCTCTGCTGGCCACCGCATCGGCCACCCTCGTTGCCGCCGCCCTCCCCTCACCCGTGCCGCTCGGCATCGGCGATCCGCTCTTCCCGCACCTCGGCAATCCCGGGTACGACGTCCTCTCGTACGACATCGGACTGACCTACCACGGCAGCAACAGCAAGCCGCTGGACGCCGTCACGACGATCGACGCGCGGACCACCGAACCGCTGGACCGGATCAACCTCGACTTCACCCGGGGCACGGTCCATACGGTCGAAATCAACGGTCTGCGCGCCGACTTCGCCGTGGCGGACGAGGACCTGGTCATCAAGCCGCCCGCCCGGCTCCCGGCCGGAGTGCCGCTGCACATCACCGTCCGGCACACCAGCGACCCGCGCGGCGACCGGGACACCGGCGGCTGGCTGCGCACCGCCGACGGACTGGCCATGGCCAATCAGGCCGACGCCGCGCACCGGGTCTTCCCGAGCAATGACCACCCCGCCGACAAGGCCTTCTTCACCTTCCGGATCACCGCGCCCAAGGACCTCACGGTGGTCGCCAACGGCCTGCCCGCGGGCACGGTCCGGCACGGTGCCGACACCACTTGGACCTACCGGACCGAACACCCCATGGCCACCGAACTGGCCCAGGTCACCATCGGCCGTTCCACCGTCCTGCGACGCACCGGGCCGAACGGACTGCCGGTGCGTGACGTGGTGCCGAGCGCCGACCGCAAGCAGCTGGAACCCTGGCTGGCCAAGACGCCCGCTCAGCTGGAATGGCTGGAACAGCAGGTCGGCCGCTACCCCTTCGAGACGTACGGACTGCTGGTCGCCGCCACCGACACGGGCTTCGAGCTGGAGACCCAGACGCTCTCGCTCTTCGAACGGTCCCTGTTCACCCAGACCGCCTACCCCGAGTGGTACGTCGAGTCGATCATGGTGCACGAGCTCGCCCACCAATGGTTCGGCGACAGCGTCTCCCCGCAAGCCTGGTCCGATCTGTGGCTCAACGAGGGACACGCCACCTGGTACGAGGCCCGCTACGCCGAGGAGCACGCCGGCAAGGCACTGGAAGGCCGCATGCGCGAGGCGTACACCAAGTCCGACGGCTGGCGCGCCGCGGGCGGACCGCCGGCCCGCCCCGACATTCCGGCGCCCGGACAGAAGCTCAGCCTGTTCCGGCCGGTGGTGTACGACGGCAGCGCACTGGTCCTTTACGCGCTGCGCCAGGAGATCGGCGAGAGCGCGTTCGACCGCCTGGAGCGGACGTGGGTGAAGAAGCACCGCGACTCGAACGCCGCCACCGTGGACTTCGTCCGGCTGGCGTCACAGACCGCGGGCCGCGACCTGACCACGTTCTTCGACGGCTGGCTGTACGGCGCGAAGACCCCGCCCATGCCGGGGCACCCGGACTGGCAAAGCGCCGAACCCGCCGGACAGCGGTAAACCCGAGTGACGGGCCCCGCGGACCATGCCACTATCGTCGGGTCGCCGCGGCGGCCCCACCGTGGATTTCCGACAGCGGGAATCATCGGGAAAGGTCACGCGTTGTGACTGATGTAACGGACTTCCATCGACGTAAGGATCCAATGACCTCCTCTTCTTCCCTTCCCCAGGACGCGCAGGAAGCGCAGAGCGCTACGGAGAATGTCACCGAGAGCCTCACCGAGAGCCTTCGGGCCGACGCCCTGATGGAAGAGGACGTCGCCTGGAGCCACGAGATCGACGGAGAGCGGGACGGCGAGCAGTTCGACCGTTCGGAGCGCGCCGCGCTGCGGCGTGTGGCGGGACTCTCCACCGAGCTCGAGGACGTCACCGAGGTCGAGTACCGGCAGCTGCGCCTGGAGCGTGTGGTGCTGGTCGGCGTCTGGACCTCGGGGACCGCGCAGGACGCGGAGAATTCCCTCGCGGAGCTGGCCGCACTCGCGGAGACGGCGGGCGCCCTGGTGCTCGACGCCGTGTTCCAGCGCCGCGACAAGCCCGACCCGGCCACCTACATCGGCTCGGGCAAGGCCTTGGAGCTGCGCGACATCGTCCTCGAATCAGGGGCCGACACCGTCGTGTGCGACGGCGAGCTCAGCCCCGGCCAGCTGATCCACCTGGAAGACGTGGTCAAGGTCAAGGTGGTCGACCGGACCGCCCTGATCCTCGACATCTTCGCTCAGCACGCCAAGTCCCGGGAGGGCAAGGCACAGGTCTCGCTGGCACAGATGCAGTACATGCTGCCGCGGCTGCGCGGCTGGGGTCAGTCGCTCTCCCGTCAGATGGGCGGCGGCGGTTCCAGCGGCGGTGGCGGAATGGCCACCCGTGGTCCCGGTGAGACCAAGATCGAAACGGACCGGCGTCGGATCCGCGAGAAGATGGCGAAGATGCGCCGGGAGATCGCGGAGATGAAGACCGGCCGCGACATCAAGCGCCAGGAACGCAAGCGCAACAGGGTGCCGTCGGTCGCCATCGCCGGCTACACCAACGCGGGCAAGTCCTCGCTGCTCAACCGGCTGACCGGTGCGGGCGTCCTCGTGGAGAACGCCCTGTTCGCCACCCTGGACCCGACCGTGCGCCGGGCCGAGACGCCGAGCGGCCGGATCTACACCCTGGCCGACACCGTCGGGTTCGTACGGCATCTGCCGCACCACCTCGTCGAGGCGTTCCGCTCCACCATGGAGGAGGTCGGCGAATCCGATCTGATCCTGCACGTGGTGGACGGCTCGCACCCGGTGCCGGAGGAGCAGCTCGCCGCGGTGCGCGAGGTGATCCGCGACGTGGGCGCGGTGGACGTGCCCGAGGTCGTGGTGATCAACAAGGCGGATGCGGCCGATCCGCTGGTGCTGCAGCGGCTGCTGCGCATCGAGAAGCACGCGATCGCCGTCTCGGCGCGTACCGGAGCCGGCATCGACGAGCTGCTCGCCCTCATCGATTCGGAGCTGCCCCGGCCCTCGGTCGAGATCGAGGCGCTCGTGCCGTACACCCAGGGTGGACTCGTCTCCCGGGTGCACGCCGAGGGCGAGGTGATCTCCGAGGAACACACGTCGGAGGGCACCCTGCTCAACGCCCGGGTCCATGAGGAACTGGCGGCTGAGCTCTCCTCGTTCGTCCCCGTGGCGCCCTGACGGCAAGCGCGGTACAGCTCAGTACGGACCGATGGCCCGCTCCCCTCGTCGGGAGCGGGCCATCGGTCGTTCGGCCTTCCGGCCCCCGGCGGGCAACTGTCGCGCAAGGGGCTCCGACGGACCGTCACCGTCACCCGGACCGGCCCGGGTGACGGTCCGTCGTCACTGTCCCGCGTACTTCTTGCTGACCGATTCGTAGACGCCCTTGGCTTCCTTGCCGAAGCGCGGCCCGGCCAGCCAGCCTGCCGTCACCGGGCCGATAGAGGTGTTCGACACCAGTGCGGGCTTGCCGTCCTGGCCCGCCGCGACCCAGCCACCACCGGAGGCACCGCCGGTCATGGTGCAGCCGATGCGGTACATCGTGGGGTCCTGCGCGGCCAGCGAGAGCCGGCCCGGCTTGTCGGCGCACTGGAACGCCTTCTGACCGTCGTACGGCGGAGCGGCCGGGAAGCCGGTGGCCGTCATGCCGGCGATCTCCGGCACGGCCGGGGCGTTGAAGTCGACGGGCAGCGCGGAGCCGACCGTCTCCTCCAGGGACTTGCCCGTCGAGCCCTTCTCCGGCGTGACGTGCAGCACCGCGAAGTCGTACGGGGCGCCCTGCCCGCCGACCGAGGAGCCCTGCGAGATCCACTGGTCGGACGCCTGCGCCCACTGACCCCACCACACGCCGTAGGGCGCGATCTCCTGCTTGCTCGCCTTCTCCAGCTCGGCGGTCGACAGACCGCTGTTGTTGTACGAAGGCACGAAGGCGATGTTGCGGTACCAGCCGCCCTTCTTGCCGGCGTGCACACAGTGTCCGGCGGTCCACACCAGGTTGGACTTCCCTGGGTGCGCCGGGTCCTTCACCACGGTCGCGGAGCAGACCATGGAACCCTCGGGGCTGTCGAACAGCAGCTTCCCGGACTCCGCGGCATTGGCGTGGTACGGCGTCCGTACGCCGGCGGCCTGGACCGGCGCGGGCGTCGGGTCCGTCACGCCCGCATCGCCCGAGATGTCATTGTCGACCGGCTTCTCCGGCGACTTGTCGGCCTCCCGCATCCGCTCCGGGTCCCAGAGGCCCTCGATGATCGGATTGACGAAGTCCTTGGCCTCGCGCAGCCACTTGTCCCTGTCCCAGTTCTTCCACTCGCCGTTCTTCCACTGGTCGAGGTCGATCCCGTGTTCCTTGAGCCGGTCCTTCAGATCGTCCGGAATGGTGATCTTGCCGTGCGAGGACGCGTCGGCCGGAGCGCTCGGCTTGTTGCCGGCATTGTCCTCGTCGGGCCCGCAGGCGGTGGCGGTGAGCGCGAGGACCGCGGCGACCGCGGCCACAGCGAGCGCCGAGGAACGCGTGCGGCCTGCGCTCCCCCGACGGATGGCGGGAACTGGTCGAATGAGTCGCATGTGGTGATCCCCCTGGGACTTCGTAACTCAAGGCTTCTTTACTGCACTTCGGCAACGCTCCGAGCCATCTGCTCCGAACGTCCGGCGGACATCCGAAACACTGTCCGAGCCTTCCGTGCGGCCCCCACTATGCCGGTGCCGATGGGGACGGTACGCAGCAGGGCCATGGTTCCGCCCCCGCAAGGATCTTCGGATTTACCCGTGATCCACCGCGACCGGCGTCGTTGGTACGTGCGAGGGACTCGAGGACAGCGTTCATCCCCGTAGTCCGTCCGTACGCCGACGAACTGACGTGCAACGCAACTGTTACAGCAGGAGGACCAACAGCCGTGGCCGTGACCGAACCAGCTCCGGTGGCAGTACCGGCGGTGCACGAGGGGATCCTGCGCCGCCAATCGCTGCGCGAATCCGCCGCCCGTACCTACGCGCGCTCACTGCCGATCGTGCCGGTACGGGCCCGTGGGATGACGATCGAGGGTGCGGACGGGCGGCGATACCTCGACTGTCTCTCCGGGGCAGGCACCCTGGCGCTCGGGCACAACCACCCGGTGGTCCTGGAGGCGATCAGGAAAGTGATCGACTCGGGTGCACCGCTGCACGTGCTCGACCTCGCGACCCCGGTCAAGGACGCCTTCACCACGGAGCTGTTTGCCACCCTGCCGCGGCAGTTCGCCGACAACGCCCGGATCCAGTTCTGCGGACCTGCCGGTACGGACGCCGTGGAAGCGGCGTTCAAGCTGGTCCGTGCCGCGACCGGACGCAGCGGACTTCTCGCCTTCACCGGCGCCTACCACGGGATGACGGCGGGAGCCCTGGCCGCTTCGGGCGGCGCCGAGGACGTACGGGTGACGAGGCTGCCTTTCCCGCAGAACTACCGCTGCCCCTTCGGTATCGGCGGCGATCGCGGCGCGGAGACGGCCGCCCGGTGGACCGAGAGCCTCCTGGACGATCCCAAGGGAGGCGCACCCGCGCCGGCCGGCATGATCCTCGAACCGGTGCAGGGGGAGGGCGGCGTGAACCCCGCCCCCGACGACTGGATGCGCCGAATGCGCGAGATCACCGAGACCCGGTCCATCCCCCTGATCGCCGACGAGGTCCAGACGGGCGTCGGCCGCACCGGTGCCTTCTGGGCGGTCGAACACAGCGGGATCGTGCCCGATGTGATGGTGCTCTCCAAGGCCATCGGCGGTTCCCTCCCGCTCGCGGTGATCGTCTACCGTTCCGAGCTCGACACCTGGCAACCGGGCGCCCACGCCGGCACCTTCCGGGGCAACCAACTCGCGATGGCGGCCGGTACGGCCACCCTTTCCTTCGTGCGGGAGAACCAGCTCGCCGAGCGCGCCGCGATGCTCGGCGCCCGGATGATCGCACGCCTTCAGGTACTGGCCACGGACCACCCGTCCATCGGAGACGTCCGCGGACGGGGCCTGATGATCGGAGTGGAACTCGTCGACCCCGAGGCCGCCCCGCAGGGCGGCAGCCCCGAGCCGCCGCCCGCCCCGGCCCTCGCCGCCGCCGTCCAACAGGAATGTCTGCGCCGCGGGCTCATCGTCGAACTCGGCGGACGCCACTCGACCGTCGTGCGGCTCCTGCCGCCCCTCACTCTCACCGACGAACAGGCAACAGCGGTCGTGGACCGCCTCGCCGACGCCCTGGCAGCCGCCGAGCGTCTGCCGCACCGCAGGAACACGACCGGGTCGATCCGCTGACCCCGGACACCATCACAAGGAAGACCGCCGTGAACCCCACCCCCGCGCCCCAGGCCGACGGCCCTCCCCCCACCCAGCAGCGAGGACAGGACGCATACACCGGCAACCTCGTCGTCGAGCACACCACCGTGCCGCGCCAGAAGGCGGCACCGCACGACGAGCGCTACGCCCCGAAGTGCCCGAACACCGGCGCGGCACCCGCCGATCTCCTCGACCATCCGGATCCGCTGCGCGCCGCCGACACGGCGGGTGCCGAGAACCTGCTCCGCTGCTGGGTCCGGGAGAGCGACCTTTCCCGGCCGGCCGGGGACACCCTCCGGATCCCCCTCCCCGCAAGCGGAACCGCACTGCTCGTCCCCGTCGTCTACTGGTCCGCGACGGGCTGGCACCGCTTCGGCACGCCTGTCCTGGAGGGGGCGCCCGAAGGAGCGCCGACGGCCGACGCCGTCACGGTCGCCGCTCTCCTGGGGCGCGAGGCCGACCACCACGAAGGCGCCGACTTGGTGGCCCGGGTCGCCGACTCGGTACGGCGGACCGCCGGCTTCATCGCCGAACGGCGCCGCACTCCGGACGCTCCGCCGGAAGCGGACTTCTTCCTCACCGCCGAGCAGTCACTTCTCCTGGGACACCCGCTCCACCCCACCCCCAAGAGCCGCGAGGGCCTTTCCGACTCCGAATCCCGCCGCTACTCACCCGAGTTGCACGGCTCCTTCCCGCTGCACTGGATGGCCGTCGACCGGTCCGTGCTGGCCACGGACTCCGCCTGGACCGACGGAGGGCGTCCCGTACCGGCCACGGAACTGGTCACCTCCCACGCCGGAGGAGTGCGGCTCCCCGACAACACCGCACCGATTCCGCTCCACCCCTGGCAGGCCCGCGAACTCGGCCACCGGCCCGAAGTGATCGCCCTGCTCGACGCCGGACTCCTTCACGACCTGGGACCGCACGGGAAGCACTGGCACCCCACCTCTTCCGTCCGTACCGTGCATCAGCCAGGTGCCGAGGTCATGCTCAAGCTCTCCCTCGGTGTCCGCATCACCAACTCCCGTCGTGAGAACCTCCGCAAGGAACTCCACCGCGGAGTAGAGGTCCACCGGCTGCTCCGCAGCGGACTCGCTGCGCAGTGGCACGCCGTCCACCCGGGCTTCGACATCGTCCGCGACCCCGCCTGGCTCGCCGTCGACGGCCCGGACGGAGAGCCCGTCGCGGGCCTCGACGTGATGCTGCGCCACAACCCGTTCGGCCTGTACGACGACGCCGTCTGCATCGCCGCGCTCACTGCCCCGCGCCCCTGGCCCGGCCGGGCCGGCATGTGTTCCCGCCTCGTCCAGATCGTTCTCTCCCTGGCCGCCGCTACCGGAAGAGCTGTGGGAGCCGTCGCCACCGAGTGGTTCCTGCGCTACCTCGACCGCGTCGTACGCCCCGTGCTCTGGCTCGACGCCCACGCGGGCGTGGCGCTCGAAGCCCACCAGCAGAACACCCTGGTGCTGCTCGACCCGCACGGCTGGCCCGTCGGCGGCCGGTACCGCGACAACCAGGGCTACTACTTCCGGGAGTCCCACCGCGCAGCACTGGAGCACCGGCTCCCCGGCATCGGATCGGTCAGCGACACCTTCGTCTCCGACGCGGTCACCGACGAACGGTTCGCCTACTACCTCGGCATCAACAATGTGTTCGGCCTGATCGGAGCCTTCGGCGCCCAGCGCCTCGCCGACGAGCACGTGCTCATCGCCGCGTTCCGTCGGTTCCTCGGCTCTGCCACGGCACTCGGCTCACCGCTGCCCGCACATCTGCTGGACAACCCCCAACTGCGGTGCAAGGCCAATCTGCTGACCCGGTTGCACGGCCTCGACGAGCTCGTCGGGCCTGTCGACACCCAGTCCGTGTACGTCACCATTGCCAACCCCTTGTATGTCTGAAGGACGATGACCACCGCCTGAACCGCCGAGAGGAGAGCAACACCGTGGCTCCCGCCGATGCGCACACCGACGCCGGTCCCGGACCTGCCCCACAGACCGACACGGGCACCGACGACACCCTGGACCTGCCGCTCTCCGAAGAACTCCTCGCCGTGTTCGGGGAGGACACACCGGCCACCGCCGTACAACCGCTGCCGCCGATCGGGCCCGCGTCATCCGCACCGGATGGCGCGGGCCCGGCCGCGGGCGCGCGGGCGACCGTGAGCAGAGCGGCCTCCTCCGCTCTGCTCGACCACCCCGCAGACTGGGGGCCGGTGGCCACCCCGGCCGGTGTGTTCCAACTCGTCCCCGTGCGGCTGGAGCGCGATCTCGCCGTGATCAGCCGCTGGATGAACGACGCGGCGGTCTCGGCGTTCTGGGAACTCGCCGGATCCGAAGCCGTCACAGTCGCTCATCTGCGTCCTCAGCTCGACGGTGATGGACGCAGCGTCCCGTGCCTCGGCGTGCTGGCCGGCGTCCCCATGAGCTATTGGGAGATCTACCGCGCGGATCTCGATCCGCTGGCGCGCCACTACCCCGCTCGCCCGCACGACACCGGAATCCACCTTCTCATCGGTGGCGTGAACGACCGTGGACGCGGTGTCGGTACGACCCTGCTCCGGGCCGTCGCCGACCTCGTACTCGACAACCGCCCCCTGTGCGCGCGGGTTGTCGCGGAGCCCGATCTGCGTAACACCCCGTCCGTCTCCGCCTTCCTGAGTGCCGGCTTCCGCTTCTTCGCGGAAGTCGAACTCCCCGACAAACGAGCCGCCCTGATGATCCGCGACCGAACCCACCGTGCCCAGCTGTGAAAGAACCGAACGCACTGAACGAACCGCTGCAACGCGTACACCGCTCGAACCCCATCGGTTCCACCCGGAGGAGTCCCCGTGCCGAAATATCCTGCGAGCCATGATTCAGCGGAGTCCGACGCGCTGCTCAGCACGCCAGAACTGAACCGGACGGTCTGGGACAGAGCCGCCGCCCGACTGCTCGCGAAGATGCTCGGTCAATTCGCCTACGAGGAAGTCATCGAGCCGGAAGCCATCGAACGGGAAGCCACCGAACCGCTCGGGCAGGCCGACGGCGGCGATACGTACACCCTCACGCTCGACGACGGTGGAACGCTGTCTTTCAGCGCCCGGAGGGGTGTGTACGGCGGTTGGCACATTGCCCCCGAGTCGATCCTGGAGACGTCCGGGGGCGTCCTGGAGGCACAAGCCGGAGCGGCAGGCACGAGCGACGGGGACGCACCGGCGGAACGGCCGCGTGACAGCGACCGGGGCGCGTCCGTAGAACGGCCGCGTGACAGCGGCCGCGGCGGGCCCGCCGATCCGCCGCTGGACCGGAACGGCGTGCCTGTCCCCTTCCGGGATCCGCTGCAGGACCGGAACGGTGGCGCCGTCCCCTTCCGGGATCCGCTGCAGTTCCTCGCCCGCGCTCGCCACCTCCTCCGGATCGACGGCGCCACCCTCGGCCACCTCATCCGCGAGATCACCACCACCCTCGCCGCCGACGCCCGGCTGGACCACACCGCGCTCTCCGCCGCCCGGCTGGCCGACCTCGACTACGCCGAGCTGGAAGGGCACCAGACGGGCCACCCCTGGCTCGTCGCCAACAAAGGGCGCCTCGGCTTCTCCGCCACCGACGCGGCCCGCTACACGCCCGAGGCCCGCAGGCCGGTCGGGCTGCCGTGGATCGCTGTCTCCACCCGGATCGCCGCCTACCGCGGAGTGCCCGGCCTGGCGGCTCCCGAGCAGTTGTACGCACAGGAACTCGACCCGTCGGTCCGCGACTCCTTCGCCGCCGTGCTCCGCGCCCGCAACCTCGACCCCGACGGCTACCTCTGTCTTCCCGTGCACCCCTGGCAATGGGATGAATGGATCGTTCCGGTCTTCGCCCCGGCCATCGCCGCAGGCGACATCGTTCCGCTCCATGCCGACGCGGACCTCCGGCTGCCGCAACAGTCCATCCGCACCTTCGCCAATGTGACCCGCCCCGACCGGCATACCGTCAAACTGCCCCTGTCGATCCTCAACACGCTGGTCTGGCGGGGCCTTCCGACCGAACGCACCCTCGCGGCCCCCGCAGTCACCACCTGGGTCCAGGGCCTGCGCGACGGGGACACCTTCCTCCGCGACACCTGCGGCGTCATCCTGCTCGGCGAGGTCGCCTCCGTGGCCGTCGAACATCCGCTCTACGACCGCCTCCCCGAGACGCCGTACCAGTTCAAGGAGATCCTCGGCGCGATCTGGCGAGAGCCCCTCCAGCCCAGGCTCGCGCCGGGCGAACGGGCCCGGACGCTCGCCTCGCTGCTCCACACCGACCCCCGGGGCCGCGCCTTCACGGCCGAGCTCGTCGCCCGTTCCGGACTGACTCCCACCGCCTGGCTGACCCGGCTCTTCGCGGCGCTGCTCCCACCGCTGCTGCACTTCCTCTACCGCTACGGCACCGTGTTCTCCCCGCACGGCGAGAACGCCATCGTCGTCTTCGACGAACAGGACGTACCGGTGCGCCTGGCGATCAAGGACTTCGTGGACGATGTGAACATCAGCTCCCAGCCGCTGCCGGAGCACGAGTCGATGCCGCAGGACGTACGCGACATCCTCCTCATGGAGGAGCCCTCCTTCCTCACCCAGTTCATTCACGCCGGACTGTTCATCGGTGTCTTCCGGTTCCTCTCCCCGCTGTGCGAGGAACAGCTCGGAGTCCCGGAGGCCGATTTCTGGTCACTCGTGCGGGCCGAGATCCTGCGGCATCACGCCCGTTTTCCCGAGCTCAAGGAGAGGTTCGAGTTGTTCGACATGCTGACGCCCCGCATCGAACGTCTCTGTCTGAACCGCAACCGTCTGCATGTGGACGGCTACCGGGACCGCTCCCGTCGCCCGCACGCGGCGATCCACGGGACTGTGCCGAACCCGCTCCACCCCTCCGTCTGAGTCCGGGAGTGATCGCCGTTGTCAGTGGTGCCCCGTAGGGTGGTCGGGCTATGACGAAGCCATCCCTCTCCGATCTCCTGCACGCCGCCGTGACCGCCGTCGGCGGTACGGAACGGCCTGGCCAGGCCGCCATGGCCACGGCTGTTGCCGAGGCTGTCGACGACAACGCCCATCTGCTCGTCCAGGCCGGTACCGGCACGGGCAAGTCCCTCGGCTACCTGGTGCCCGCGCTGGCGCACGGGGAGCGCGTCGTCGTGGCCACGGCGACCCTGGCGTTGCAACGCCAGCTCGTGGAGCGCGACCTTCCGCGTACGGTCGACGCCCTGCATCCGCTGCTGCGCAGACGTCCCCAGTTCGCCATGCTCAAGGGCCGGTCGAACTACCTCTGCCTTCACCGGCTCCATGAAGGTGCGCCGCAGGACGAGGAGGAGGGGCTCTTCGACCAGTTCGAGGCCGCGGCCCCGTCGAGCAAGCTCGGTCAGGATCTCCTACGCCTGCGGGACTGGTCGGACGAGACCGAGAGCGGCGACCGTGACGACCTCACCCCGGGCGTCTCCGACCGTGCCTGGGCGCAGATCTCGGTGTCCTCCCGCGAATGCCTGGGCGCAAGCAAGTGCGCGTACGGCGCGGAGTGCTTCGCGGAGCTGGCCCGCGAGCGTGCCAAGCTCGCCGACGTCGTCGTCACCAATCACGCCCTCCTCGCCATCGACGCCATCGAAGGCGCTCCGGTGCTCCCGCAGCACGAGGTTCTGATCGTCGACGAGGCGCACGAGCTGGTCTCCAGGGTCACCGGAGTCGCCACCGGCGAGCTCACCCCCGGCCAGGTCAACCGCGCCGTGCGCCGCGCGGCCAAGCTGGTCAACGAGAAGGCCGCCGACGCCCTGCAGACCGCGTCGGAGGGCTTCGAGCGGGTGATGGAGCTGGCGCTGCCCGGCCGTCTGGAGGAGGTCCCCGAGGACCTCGGCTACGCACTGCTGGCGCTTCGCGACGCAGCGCGTACGGTGATCTCATCCATCGGCGCCTCCCGCGACAAGTCCGTCCAGGACGAGGACGCCGTCCGCAAGCAGGCCCTGGCGGCGGTGGAGACGATTCATGGCGTCGCCGAACGCATCACCCAGGGCTCGGAGTACGACGTCGTCTGGTACGAGCGGCACGACCGTTTCGGCGCGTCCGTGCGGGTCGCCCCGCTCTCCGTCTCCGGATTGCTGCGCGAGAAGCTCTTCACCGAACGGTCCGTCGTCCTCACCTCGGCCACGCTCAAGCTCGGCGGGGATTTCAACGGAGTGGGGGCGTCGCTCGGACTCGCTCCCGAAGGCACCACGGGCGACGACGTTCCGCAGTGGAAGGGGCTCGACGTAGGGTCGCCCTTCGACTACCCGAAGCAGGGCATCCTGTACGTCGCCAGGCATCTGGCCACGCCGGGTCGCGAGGGTTCCCGCACCGACATGCTGGACGAGCTCGCCGAGCTGGTGGAAGCGGCGGGCGGGCGCACCCTGGGACTGTTCTCGTCCATGCGGGCGGCCCAGGCCGCCGCCGAGGAACTGCGCGGCCGGCTCGACAAGCCGATCCTGCTGCAGGGCGAGGAGACCCTCGGAGAGCTGATCAAGAACTTCGCGGCCGATCCCGAGACCTGCCTCTTCGGCACGCTGTCGCTCTGGCAGGGCGTCGATGTGCCCGGTGCCGGCTGCCAGCTGGTGGTCATGGACCGGATCCCGTTCCCACGCCCCGACGACCCGCTGATGAGCGCACGCCAGAAGGCGGTCGAGGAGGCCGGTGGCAATGGGTTCATGGCTGTCGCGGCGACGCACGCCGCGCTGCTGATGGCTCAGGGCGCCGGCCGACTGGTCCGGGCCACGGGCGACAAGGGAGTCGTCGCGGTGCTCGATCCGCGGCTGGCCAACGCCCGGTACGGCAGCTATCTGCGAGCCTCGCTGCCCGACTTCTGGTACACCACCGACCGCAACCAGGCGCGCCGCTCACTCGCCGCCATCGACGCGACGGCCAAGGCCAACGGCCAGTAGCCCGTCCGCCCCGGTGTCCGATGTCCGTGGACCCGGGGCGGACGATGGCACAGGCAGGGCCCCGGGATCGGCGCAGTGGATCCCGGGGCCCGGTCGGAGCCGGCGAGTCATCACACCCGCCGCAACACCGCCACCACCTTGCCGAGGATCGTCGCCTCGTCGCCAGGGATCGGCTGGTACGCGGAGTTGTGGGGGAGCAGCCACACATGGCCGTCCTCCCGCTTGAAGCGCTTGACCGTGGCCTCGCCGTCCAGCATGGCTGCCACGATGTCGCCGTTCTCCGCGACGGGCTGGCGGCGCACGGTGACCCAGTCGCCGTCGCAGATCGCCGCCTCGATCATCGAGTCACCGACGACCTTGAGGACGAACAGCTCACCGTCACCGACCAGCTGGCGGGGCAGCGGGAAGACGTCCTCGACCGATTCCTCGGCGAGGATCGGGCCACCCGCTGCGATCCGGCCGACGAGCGGCACGTACGACGCCGCGGGCTTCCCGGTCGTATCGGTGGGCTGCGAGCTGGGCTGGTCCGAGCCACGGACCTCGTACGCCCGGGGGCGATGGGGATCGCGACGAAGGAAGCCCTTGCGCTCCAGGGCCATCAGCTGATGGGCGACGGAGGACGTGCTGGACAGGCCCACTGCCTGACCGATCTCCCGCATCGAGGGCGGGTACCCGCGCCGCTGCACGGAATCCCGGATCACCTCGATCACGCGCCGCTGCCGGTCCGTGAGCCCCGAGCTGTCCGCCCGGATTCCTGGAGGTCGGCCGGGTAGCGAGCGCGCTGGGCGCACGGGTTCCGGCCCCTCCGTGTTCGTGACTGAGTCATTCATGGCATGCACCGGCTCGAGTCGGCTCTGGGAGCGGTCCTGGGCAGTGATGGTGGCACTGTCTGCGGTGGTGGTCACGTCGGCCCCTCTCGAATGGTCTCCCTAGCTGGACAACGGTAGTAGCTTTCGAAAGGTTGCGCCAAACACACGTTCGAGTGAAAAACTAATAAAAGTCTGTCGTGTGTTCACTGCTGGGTGTATGCGCGATGCGAAGGCGGCCGGGGCCCCCTTCGGGGCCGGCCGGTCGGACCGACCGGTTGGCTCGGGCGGTCGGCCCGGGTGGCGATCCGGCTCATTACGCTAGCGTCCGCCGGTGCGTCGTCGCCACGCGGGGTGTCCTTCCGGTCGACGCCCGGGGGGCGAGAAGGGTGCGGTCCGGTTCCGGTGGGGGGGGTGTCGGGGTTCGACAGGTGGGGCCCCGACAACCTGGCAGCCGCGCGGTTCCCGTAACCTCGTGGTCGGCCGTACGCTGCCTGCTGGCCGCCCGCGACGCGCGACACGCGCCGGGGCCGAATGTGCGACCAAACCCAAGATCTAGTGGTTGGATTGCTCCAGCCGCCCAGAAGTTGTGGTCCCCGGTCCGCCGGGAGTGCGGCCATCGCCTATGCTTGAGACTGCTTCGAGGGGCCCTGGCGGGCCCTGAAGAGGCCATTCAGTCGTGCTGTGAAGGAGGGTTGGGAGCTATGCACTGCCCCTTCTGCAGGCACCCCGACAGCCGGGTCGTCGACAGTCGCACCACCGATGACGGCACGTCGATCCGCCGTCGCCGTCAGTGCCCCGACTGCTCCCGCCGCTTCACGACGGTGGAGACCTGCTCGCTGATGGTGGTCAAGCGCAGCGGTGTGACCGAACCCTTCAGTCGTATCAAGGTCATCTCCGGCGTGCGCAAGGCATGCCAGGGGCGGCCGGTCACCGAGGACGCCCTCGCCAAGCTCGGCCAGCGGGTCGAGGAGGCGGTGCGCGCCACCGGCAGCGCCGAGCTGACCACCCATGACGTGGGTCTGGCCATCCTCGGCCCCCTGCAGGAACTCGACCTCGTCGCGTACCTGCGTTTCGCGTCCGTGTACCGGGCGTTCGACACACTTGAGGACTTCGAGGCCGCCATCGCGGAACTCCGCGAGCGGCGGTCTCCCGTGGAGGAACGCGGGACCGGCGAGACCCTTGAGGTCCCCGTGCCCGCCGTCGCCGCCGACTGAACGACACCGGCCGGTGGGCACGGGTCCGTGGATCGGCGGCAGGCGGCTGTATAGACCTGCTCCGGGTGCTGTGCGCGGCACACGGAGTATCAGAGACAGACTGTGCCCCGGGAAGTTCTGGGCACTTCAGGGCGTTTTTGCCCACATATGGGAGGCGGCATGACAGAGACGGCGAGCGGCCCGGCACGAGGTTCCCGAGCCAAGGGATCCAAGTCGAGCAAGGGTCTGCGTATCGAGCGCATCCACACCACCCCCGGCGTGCATCCGTACGACGAGGTGACGTGGGAGCGCCGTGACGTCGTCATGACCAACTGGCGCGACGGTTCGATCAACTTCGAACAGCGTGGCGTCGAGTTCCCCGACTTCTGGTCGGTGAACGCGGTCAACATCGTCACCAGCAAGTACTTCCGCGGGGCTGTCGGCACCCCGCAGCGCGAGACCGGTCTGCGACAGCTCATCGACCGGATCGTGAAGACGTACCGCAGGGCCGGCGAGGACCACGGCTACTTCGCCTCTCCCGCAGACGCCGAGATCTTCGAGCACGAGCTGGCGTACGCCCTCCTGCACCAGATCTTCAGCTTCAACTCGCCGGTCTGGTTCAACGTCGGTACGCCCCAGCCGCAGCAGGTCTCGGCCTGCTTCATCCTGGCCGTCGACGACTCCATGGAGTCGATCCTCGACTGGTACAAGGAAGAGGGCATGATCTTCAAGGGCGGCTCCGGCGCCGGCCTGAACCTCTCCCGTATCCGCTCCTCCAAGGAACTGCTGTCCTCCGGTGGCAACGCCTCCGGACCGGTCTCCTTCATGCGCGGCGCCGACGCCTCCGCCGGAACGATCAAGTCCGGTGGCGCCACCCGACGCGCGGCCAAGATGGTCATTCTCGATGTCGACCACCCCGACATCGAGAACTTCATCGAGACCAAGGTGAAGGAAGAGGAGAAGATCCGCGCCCTGCGCGACGCGGGCTTCGACATGGACCTGGGCGGCGACGACATCACGTCCGTCCAGTACCAGAACGCCAACAACTCGGTCCGCGTGAACGACGAGTTCATGAAGGCCGTCGAGTCCGGCGGCAAGTTCGGGCTGCGTGCCCGGATGACCGGTGACGTCATCGAAGAGGTCGAGGCGAAGTCCCTCTTCCGTAAGATGGCCGAGGCCGCCTGGGCCTGCGCCGACCCGGGCATCCAGTACGACGACACGATCAACCAGTGGCACACCTGCCCGGAGTCCGGCCGGATCAACGGCTCGAACCCGTGCAGCGAGTACATGCACCTGGACAACACCTCGTGCAACCTGGCCTCGCTGAACCTGATGAAGTTCCTCAAGGACGACGGCAAGGGCAAGCAGTCCTTCGAGTCCGAGCGCTTCGCCAAGGTCGTCGAGCTGGTCATCACCGCGATGGACATCTCCATCTGCTTCGCCGACTTCCCGACGCAGAAGATCGGCGAGAACACTCGCGCCTTCCGCCAGCTGGGCATCGGTTACGCCAACCTCGGCGCCCTGCTGATGGCGACCGGCCACGCGTACGACAGCGACGGCGGCCGCGCCCTCGCCGGTGCCATCACCTCGCTGATGACCGGCACCTCGTACAAGCGTTCCGCGGAGCTCGCGGCGGTCGTCGGCCCGTACGACGGCTACGCCCGCAACGCCGAGCCGCACCAGCGCGTCATGAAGCAGCACGCCGATGCGAACGCCGCGGCCGTCCACATGGACGACCTGGACAACTCGATCTGGGCCGCCGCGACGGAGGCCTGGCAGGACGTCATCCGCCTCGGCGCGAAGAACGGTTTCCGCAACGCGCAGGCCTCGGTCATCGCACCCACCGGCACCATCGGTCTCGCGATGTCCTGCGACACCACCGGCCTTGAGCCCGACCTCGCCCTGGTCAAGTTCAAGAAGCTGGTCGGCGGCGGCTCGATGCAGATCGTCAACGGCACCGTCCCGCAGGCCCTGCGCCGCCTGGGCTACCAGGAGGAGCAGATCGAGGCGATCGTCGCCCACATCGCCGAGCACGGCAATGTGATCGACGCCCCCGGTCTCAAGGCCGAGCACTACGAGGTCTTCGACTGCGCGATGGGCGAGCGTTCCATCTCCGCGATGGGCCATGTGCGCATGATGGCCGCTATCCAGCCGTGGATCTCCGGCGCGCTCTCCAAGACGGTCAACCTGCCGGAGACGGCCACCGTCGAGGACGTCGAAGAGGTCTACTTCGAGGCGTGGAAGATGGGCGTCAAGGCGCTCGCGATCTACCGCGACAACTGCAAGGTCGGGCAGCCGCTCTCCGCGAAGACCAAGGAGAAGGGAAAGCCCGCAACGGATGCAGTCACGGCCAAGGCCGAGGACACCATCCGCAGCGCGGTCGAGAAGGTCGTCGAGTACCGCCCGGTCCGCAAGCGCCTCCCCAAGGGCCGTCCCGGCATCACCACCTCCTTCACGGTGGGCGGCGCCGAGGGCTACATGACCGCCAATTCCTACCCGGACGACGGTCTCGGCGAGGTCTTCCTGAAGATGTCCAAGCAGGGCTCCACCCTCGCGGGCATGATGGACGCCTTCTCCATCGCCGTCTCGGTCGGTCTGCAGTACGGCGTCCCGCTGGAGACGTACGTCTCGAAGTTCACCAACATGCGCTTCGAGCCGGCCGGTATGACGGACGACCCGGACGTGCGGATGGCGCAGTCGATCGTCGACTACATCTTCCGCCGCCTCGCGCTGGACTTCCTGCCCTTCGAGACCCGCTCGGCACTCGGCATCCACTCAGCCGAAGAGCGTCAGCGTCACCTCGACACCGGTTCGTACGAGCCCTCCCTGGAGGACGACGAGCTGGACGTCGAAGCCCTGGCCCAGTCCGCCCCGGTGCGGACGGAGCCCCTGAAGGCGGTGGCCCCTGTACAGGAGGCCGAGAAGCCGGCGCCGATGACGGCGCACACCTCGGCGGAGCTCGTCGAGATGCAGCTGGGCATCAGTGCGGACGCACCGCTCTGCTTCTCCTGCGGTACGAAGATGCAGCGCGCCGGGTCCTGCTACATCTGCGAGGGCTGCGGCTCGACCAGCGGTTGCAGCTGACAATGAGCGCAACTGCGTCTGATGCAACAGTGAATATTTGCTGCTGAGGGCGCTGAGCTCCACTTGAGAGAGGGTGCCGACCACCGGTCGGCACCCTCTCGCGCGTCTTGGATCTGCGAAGACGAGAGACGTCGCACAAGCGATCCGTCGACGTCGCGTTCCATGCCTTGTGACGAGAGCCGCTGATCTCTCAGGTTCTGCGTCCTGGGTGCCGGCCTCCGGGGTCGTGCGTCTCGACGCGACTCCAGGCGTGTTCGAGGCGATGCCGGACGGCTGGGCGGCCGTGCGGCCGTAGCGGCCCATAGCGGTCTCGGCCGCCCGGGCTGGACTCCGGCACTACCCACTGGCTTCGCCTCCACGGTTTCCTGCGCCGTCCGACAGCCGGCACCTCGTCCCGAAACCCCACGTTCCGTGGCTCAGCAGCCAGGAGGACCTCGAGGGCGAAGAGGCCTTGAGGGGCCCCGGGAAGCGAACCCCGTGGGGCAATTCGAAGGCAGCCATGGTGCACGGCTGCATAGGCTCCCCACATGCCAAGCTCAGAACTTCAGCGGATCAACGCCTTCCTGTCCGCCTTCGCCCGCCGCCAGGCTGCGCACACCGTGGACCTCCCTGGCGGGTTCGCTGTATATGACGACGCCTTCGCCCATTCCCGCGCGAACAACCAGGTCGTCGTCGACACGGCCGTCGACCCCGAGGCGCTGCCGGCCATCGCGGAGGAGGCACTGGGGCATCTGCCACACCGAATGATCTCCGTCCTTGACGACGCAGCAGGAACGGCATGCGCAGAGCCGCTGATCCGGGCCGGATACACCCACTCCACCTATCTGGTCATGCTGCACGCAGGCCCGGTGCCGGCCGGCGGACCTGCGGAGGAGATGGACCTCGACGCGATACGTACCCCGCTCACCCGGCGATGGCGGGGCCTCCTTCCGGACGTCGACGACGAGGTCGTACGCCACCTCGTCGACCGACGCGAGGCTCGCAGGCGCGGAGCCGACATCGTTCACTTCATCGGTGCCCGCGCGGAGGAGGGCGAGGTCGCCTCATGGGCCGACCTCTATCTGGACCCGGCAACCGGCACGGCCCAGATCGAGGACCTGATCACCTCGGAGGCCCATCTCAGGCGCGGCTACGCCGACGCCGTCCTGACCACCGCCCTGCGCCTGGCCGCCGACGCGGACTGCGGTACCCGGTTCCTGACCGCCGATGCGGCCGACTGGCCGCGCCACTGGTACGAGCGCCGCGGCCTCTCCGTCATCGGCCACTCGCACTGTTTCGAACGCGGCTGATTGCGAGCCTGGTCCCCTCCGTCGTGCAGCAGCGGTCCTCTGCGTCGTGCAGCAGCGGCCGGGACCGGGGCCGTTCGGCCGGTTGCCGTGCGGACCGTGTCCCGCGAGGCGTCAGGCTCCGGACGTACGGCCTCCCATCGTTGCGGCGAACGAATCGGGGTCACCGTCGAAGCCCCGGACCGTGGCGTGGAACTCCCAGACACCGGAGGCGCTGCGGACGAACTCCGCGACGGTTGCCGCGGTGGCGGCGCCGACCGCGGAGAAGTCGTCCTCCGCCAGATTCGTGTAGCCCTCCCGGACCTGTACACCGGTATTCGCTATCTCGGCGAATGTCTTGTGGCCGTCGCGCTGCTGAATGGCGACTCCGACGACGACCCGGGTGTACGCGGTCGACAACCGGCCCAGTTCCAGCGTCATCACCTCGTCGAAACCGAAGCCCTGGCCGGTCCTGCTGTCGCGGTTGAGGGTGATGGTGCCGTCCGGCGAGCGGCTGTCGAAGTGCACGAGGTACGCCGGACTGCCGTACGGCACATTCGTGAGGTAGGTCGCCGCGATGATGTCGAGGTCATGGGCCGGGGCACCCGGAGGACTGGGATCCCATTTGAGCCTGACTTCGACCTTCTCGATGTCCTTGTTGGGCGTGCTCATCGGACTTCCCTCCTTGGTTCGCCGCTGGGTCGTCGGGCCGTTCATACCACCCGATCATGTCGGTAACGGACCGTGGATCCAACCGGCTTGGCAGCCAGGGGCGGAATCGGGCCACTGTGTCGATCGACGGTTCGGCGTTCGCCGGATTGCCGGTTCGCTGGTTCAGTGCGGAATGCGGCGGGGCGGTCGCTGCCGGACCTTTTCGCGGAAGGTCTCGATGGCGCTGCTGACCTGACGGATGAGATGGGTGTCCTCGATGCGGTCGAGATAGAGGCAGTTGCGGGCCACCGCGTCCGGTTCGAAGGCGAAGCAGAGCGTCATCAGAGGGTTGATGAAGAGTTCGCTACCACGCGTGCGCGAGGTGAACTGTACGTCCCCGAAGGCTCCTTGGGCGGCTGCGGCAATCGACCCGTTGACGATGCTGGGGTGGTCGGGGGTGTGATGGTGCGCGTGCGCCACCGCGTCGACGAAGAGGGTGCCTTCGCGAGTGGCTTTATCGAGCAGGCAGTAGTGGGGATCGACGAAGTCACGCGAGTGTTTCGGGATACGGAGAACAAGCCGAGGCGTGAACCGTCGCGTTCGAGAGCGGCGATGTTCTCCAGCGCGAGGCCGTGACTCACCCCTCGATACGCGTCGATGCCGAAGCCGATGGACACAACCAGGCGCTCCGGTACGTCGATTGTGGCGAGCGCTGCGGCGCTGGTCAGATCCTCCTCCGGAGTGCCGAGGCCGGATTCGTCACCGGGCATCAGGATGTCCGTACCGCCGTCGACCAGGACGACCGCATCGACGTCGTACTTCTCGATCAACGCCCGGTAGGCGGCTCGCAGCGGTTGCACGCCCACTAGGGAGAAGGCATGCACAGTGCTCGGGTAGCCGTGCAGGGCGAGCCGCCGAGCGAGAGTGCGTTCCGGGAAGTAGGCCTGGTGGAGGGCCGATTCGGGGGTGATGGCGGCGACGTCCGGCGCGAGCCAGGCGTCGAGGGGCAGTCCTTCGAGAGCGCTGAAAGACAGATTGGCGGGCTGGACCTGCTTGCCCTGGTGGAACAGGGAGAGCGCGATCGGGAGTCCGCATAGATGTCGAACCCGCCCCCGACCCCCGTGACGAGGACGCGGTGGGCGGGTTCGAGGCGGGAGAACAGGGGGTTGGTGTGCAGCGAGGCCCTGGAGATCATTCTGCGTTTCTCGGCGATCGGTTCGGGTGTACTCCATCAGAGCGTGACCCGCGCCAGGGTCCGCACCGTACGATGGCGCGGTGCTGGTCAAGTGGATTCGTTGCACCGTGGTGGACCGTCGAGGCTTTGAACGGGGACAGCGAAAGTGGGCGGGGCTGCTGGGTGAGCCGGGATTCAGGGGTCAGGGCGGCGGGTGGAGCCGAGGGCGTCCGGAAGTGGCGCATGTTTTCGCCTTCTGGGAGAACCGCGTCTTTTACGACTCGTTCATGGCGCGTGCCCACGACGGGTTGGCCGCAGCGCAGTCCGGCACGTACAGCAGCATCCAGGTCAAGCTGTTCGAGTACCGCTTCGATGTGAAGACCGGCTTTGAGCCGCGCTTCACCGATGCGGATGTCGTCAGGGTGGCGCACAGCAAGGTGCACGAGGACCGGGTCGAGCATTTCGCACTGATGCAGGAGAGGGTGTGGAACCCGGCGATGGCCGGCTCTCCGGGGATGCTGAGGGGGGTGTTCGGCGAGGCGCCGGGGCACGAGTTCCTTGTGTTGTCCATGTGGCAGTCGAGCGCCGAGCGTGGCAAGTACCGGGCGGGGAGCATCGAGCGGCTGACGCAACGGGCGCAGACCGAGGACGATGTGGCGGCTGTGGCAGGAGACGTGGTGCAGCTCGAACCGTCCTGGACGGTGTGATCTGACGGACGGACGGACGGACGGACGGTGCGGGCGGTTGGCCGGGCCGGGTTCGGTCGGATGACTGGCGCGGTCGAGGTTGTGCACGTGGGCGGTTGGGTCGCTGGTCAGGCGGGTGCGGCCGAGGCCGAGGTGGGCGGGGTGCTGAAGACGCCCGCTCGGGCAGCTGCCAGCGCCGCGTCCACGGACTGGTCGGCCAGCCTCTCGTCGATGGGTTCACGGGTGATGAACAGCCTGAAGAACAAGGGGGAGGCCACTGCCCTGACCAGCGCTCCTGCGTCCGTGCGCTGGTCCAGTTCGTCGCGCGCGACAGCGCGCGCGACGATGACCTCGCAGCGGGCGAACCGTTCGGCGTAGAAGCCGCGCAGCGCCTCGGCGGCGCGCCGGGACTGGAAGGCCGCGGCGACGAACGCAGTCGGCGCGGCCGCTGTGTCGGGGTCGGTGAAGGCGGCGGCCGTCGTGTGTGCGAGGGCGCGCAGATCTCCCTCCAGGGTTCCGGTGTCGGGCGGTGTCCAGCTGTCCTCCCCGGCCAGATCCAGGGCATCCACGACCAGTCCTTCGAGGTTTCCCCAGCGGCGGTAGAGGGTCGTCTTGTGGATGCCGGAATGCTCGGCGACGTATTCGACGGAGAGGCCCGGGTAGCCATGCTCGACGAGCCCGGTGAGGACGGCATCCCGGACCGCCGCGCGGGTGCGAGCGGTGCGACCTCCGGGGCGGCGGCTACCAGGGGCGAGCGGGGCTGCCGGAACAGCGGTCTCCGGGGGAACTCTTCGTTCGGTCAATTGCTACTCCTGTTGCGTTAGTGCGTTCCAGCGTGCCACACTCACGCTTAATGCGACAATGGTTGCGTTTGATGGGAGTCGGCGGGCGGCTTGGGGTCATTCCCGGCAGTTCCCCGCTGGTCGCTGCTGCTTCCGCTGCTGTGGCTGTCCGAGTTCGGAGGTGCCCGTGCCTACACAGATCTCGCTGCGCGATATCACCGTGACGCGCGGCGAAAAGGCTGCTGCTCGACGAAGTCTCACTGACAGTGCGCCTAGTAGGGCTTTGTTAGGTGCGGTGGTGTGGTTCGGGTGCCGGGGCGGGTTGGCCGCATATGGAGCAGGCGCCGGTCCAGGTGGCCAGGAGGGCTTGGAGTTCGCGGAGGACCGCGTAGAGGGTCAGGCCGGCGCAGGGGCTTTTGGGTCGAGTCTGAGCAGGGTGCAGAAGGCTTGGGCGAGGGAGGCGAGGGTGGTGTGGCGGTGCCAGCCGGGGAAGTTGCGGCCCTCGAAGTGGTCCAGGCCCAGGCCGTCCTTGAGTTCGCGGTAGTCGTGCTCGATGCGCCAGCGGATCTTGCAGATGCGGACCAGCTCGCGCAGTGGGGTGTCGGCGGGCAGGGTGGACAGCCAGTAGTCGGTGGGCTCGGCGGCGCCGGGCGGCCACTCGGCCAGCAGCCAGCACTCGGGCAGGGAACCGTCCACGGCGCGGCGGATCGTGCGGTTGGCCGGGCGGACGCGCAGTGCGAGGAATCGTGAGCGCATCTCGGCGCGGGGGTTGTTCCTGGTGGTCTTGCTGCCCTGGCGCCAGGTCACCGTCCGTAGCGTGGATCGTCCTTCGTCCAGGGCGAGTTGGCGCAAGGTGGTGTGGGGGTCGGGGTACGCCGGGCCGGGCGGGCGGCCCTGGCCGCTGTAGGGCGGGCGCCGGGGGACGGCGTCACCCGGGTAGGCGGTGGTGCTGCCCTTGACCGCGACCGCGTAGGCCAGCCCACGTTCGCTCAGGCCCTCGCGAAAGCCTGTCGCGTCCCCGTAGCCGGCGTCGGCGACCACCGGCAGGTCGGGCAGCTCCCAGTCCCCGCGAACCTCGTCCAGCATGTCCAGGGCCAGGCGCCACTTCTCCCGGTGCCGCTCGCTGTCGGGGATGCCGGCCTTCGTCCGGCGGCGGCGGATCGCCTCGGCCAGCAGCGCATCGTCCGCGTTCTTGGCGTCGTCCCAGCTCTCGGGCAGGAACAGACGCCAGTCGACCGCCGAGGAGGCACGGTCGGACACCAGGTTGACACTGACCCCGACCTGGCAGTTTCCGCGCTTGCCCAGCGCGCCGCAGTACATCCGCGCCACCCCCGGCGAGTCGTAGCCGTCCTTGGGGAAGCCCACGTCATCGATCGCGTACGCCTCGGGCGAGATGTGAGCCGCAGCCCAACGGGCCAGCCGCTCACGGACCTTGCCCCAGTTCCAGGTGGAAGAGGAGACGAACTGCTGGAGCTGCTGATGGTCCACACCCAGACGCTCGGCCATCGGCTGCATCGACTTGCGCTTACCGTCCAGCATCAGCCCGCGCAGGTACAACTCACCCTTGGCCCGCTGGTCCCGCCGCGCCAGTGAACCGAGCATCTCCGCCGCGAACGCCTCCAAGCGCGGGCGGACCGTCTCCATCTCCTCAGGTGTCACACCTGAAAGAAGATCACAACCCTACCCCTGGCCGAACATTCGGGGTACCTAACAAAGCCCTACTAGGTGAGCGGATCGGAATCGTGGGAGAGAACGGCGCGGGGAAGACAACCCTGCTCGGCCTGCTCGCCGGCCTGGAACGGCCGGATTCCGGTGAGGCGTTCACGGCGTCCGACGGCAGTACAGGGCTGCTGGCGCAGACGCCAAGGCTGCCGCCGGACAGCGCGGTCCAGGACGTGATCGACGATGCCCTTGCGGAACTGCGCACCATGGAGCAGAAGTTACGGGAGGCCGAAGCAGCACTCGGTACGGCCGGCCGCGCCGCCCTTGCCGCCTACGGAGACCTGCTCACGGCGTTCGAACTACGCGGGGGATGCGAAGCGGACGCGCGTGTCGACAAGGCGATGCACGGCCTCGGTCTGGCCCGCATCGGACCGGCCCGGCGGCTCGGCAGTCTCTCCGGCGGCGAGCAGGCACGGCTCGGCATCGCCTGCCTGATCGCGGCGTCCCCCGAGGTGATGCTGCTCGACGAACCCACCCATCACCTGGACGGAGCCGCTCTCGACTGGCTGGAGGGCGCACTGCTGTCCTACCGCGGCACGGTGATCGCCGTGTCCCATGACCGGATCTTCCTTGAGCGCGTGACCACAGCGGTGCTGGAGGTCGACTCCGACCGCCGGACCGTTGTGCGCTACGGCGGTGGATACGAGGGATTCCGGAGAAGGCACACCGGGAGGAGTACACATCGACCACAGCCCACGATGTCGCGGCCGACCGCGACATCAAGGACAACAACAAGATGGCGTACGACCGGGCCGCGGGCCGGGTCCAGGCCTCGGTGTCCGGGCGGATCCGCAATGCCCGCAAGCGTCTGGAGCGACTGAGGGAGGAGCCCGTCCTCAGGCCCCCGGACCCGCTGCGCTTCACAGCCCGGCCCGGGGCAGGTGCGACCGAAGGGGAGCTGGTGTCCCTGACGGGTATACGGGTGGGCGATCGGCTCGCAGTCGACCGGCTCTCCGTAGCGGCGGGCGAGAGACTGCTGATTCACGGCGGTAACGGAGCGGGGAAGTCGACTCTGCTCCGCGTCATGGCGGGCGTGCTCGAACCGGACGCGGGCCGCGTGGTCCGGCGGGGCGGAATCGGCTACCTCGCGCAGGAGATACCGACGTACCGACCTGCGGAGCGGGTGCTCGCGACATTCGGCCGGGGACTGCCACTCACCGACGACGAACAGGAGGAACTGCTGCTCTCGTACGGACTGTTCCGGTCCCGGGATCTCCAGTTGCCGGTCGGATCGCTGTCCGCGGGGCAGCACAGACGTCTCGCCCTCGCCCGTCTGCTGGCCAGGCCCGCGGACCTGCTGCTGCTCGACGAGCCCGCGAATCACCTGGCCCTCGGACTGGTGCAGGAGCTGGAAGAGGCGCTGGCGCACTGGCAGGGCGCGATGGTGGTGGTCTCCCACGGCAGGGCGCTGCGCCGCCGCTTCACGGCCGACATCCGTCGGATGGAGTCCGGACAACTGCTCGAATGAGCCGCAGTCGATCTAGGGTCGGTACATGGCACGACCGCAACGCATTGTCCTCGTCCGGCACGGGGAGTCCGAGGGCAACGCCGATGACACGGTGTACGAGCGTGAGCCCGACCATGCGCTGAAGCTCACCGCGACAGGTCTCCGGCAGGCCAGGGAGACGGGCGTGCGGCTGCGCGAGCTGTTCGACGGCGAACGGGTCAGCGTGTACGTCTCGCCCTACCGCCGCACGCACGAGACCTTCCGGTCCTTCGGGCTGGACCTGGAGCGCGTGCGGGTGAGGGAGGAGCCGCGGCTGCGGGAGCAGGACTGGGGGAACTGGCAGGACCGGGAGGATGTGAGGCTGCAGAAGGCGTACCGGGATGCCTACGGGCACTTTTTCTACCGCTTCGCACAAGGCGAGTCCGGGGCCGATGTGTACGACAGGGTCGGGGCCTTCCTGGAGAGTCTGTACCGGAGCTTCGAAGCCCCTGACCACCCGCCGAACGTTCTGCTGGTCACACACGGGCTGACCATGCGTTTGTTCTGCATGCGCTGGTTCCACTGGTCGGTGGCCGAGTTTGAATCGCTGTCCAATCCGGGCAACGGCGAGACCAGGGCACTGATACTCGGAGCGGACGGGCGCTACACCCTTGACCGGCCTTTCGAACGCTGGCGCACCCCTGAGCCGTACGGCATCACCGGATAGAGTGGAAGGGCGATGACAACCGCTGACTCTGCCTCCGAGCAACGTCTTGAGCGCGCCCTGGCCAGCCTGCGTGGACTGGCTGTGGGAGACGCGCTGGGTTCCCAATTTTTTGTGCCGGCCAACTATCCGCTGCTGAAGCAGCGCGGACTTCCACCCGGCCCCTGGCAGTGGACGGACGACACCGAGATGGCCTCTTCGGTGCTGGCCGTGCTGGTGAGGCACGAGCGAATCGATCAGGACGCGCTCGCTCATTCCTTCGCAGACCACCACGACTTCGACCGCGGATACGGCCCCGCCGTGAACCGGCTGCTCCGGCTCGTGCGGGAAGGCAGCGACTGGCGGGAGCTGGCGTCCGCGCTGTTCAACGGACAGGGCTCCTGGGGCAACGGTTCGTCGATGCGCATCGCGCCGCTCGGTGCCTGGTACGCGGACGACCCGGAGCAGGCCACGCACCAGGCCGAGATCTCCTCGTACACCACGCATCAGCATCGCGAGGCGGTCGTGGGCGCGATGGCTGTTGCGGCCGCTGCCTCGCTGGCGGCGGCGTCCGCGGGACCACCCACCCCGACAGAACTTCTCGACGGTGTGATCGGGCTCGTACCGCGCAGCGCGGTCGGCGCCGGGCTGCGCCGGGCACGCGACATGCTCGACTACGACGATGCCGGGACGGTCGCTGCGGTCCTCGGTAACGGCCGGCGCACCAGTGCACATGACACCGTTCCGTTCGCCCTCTGGTCGGCGGCGCGAAGTCTCGGCGACTTCGAGCAGGCCTTCTGGGTGACGGCCCAAGCGGGCGGCGATGTCGACACGACCTGTGCGATCGTCGGCGGGATCGTCGCGGCGGGCAAGTCGGGCGCACCGCCTGCCGACTGGTCGGCACAGACGGAGGAGCTGCCGGACTGGCTCCCGCGGTAGGGCGAAGCGCGACAACGGCGATGTCGATGACGATGGCGCGGTGCGTCGATCGGACCGCTCGACTGTCACGGTACTGCCACAGCCCTGCCTCGCACGGCCGGTAACCGTAAGGGGAAGTTACCCTTTCGGCCACGCCGCCCACGGTGATCATTCTGACGGGCGCGCACCGAAATGAGACGCCGGGGTGCCCCCGCGCTGCCCAGCGGCGGTGTGTGCAGACCCCGGTGGGGGAGGGGTCCCATGTCCGATCACACGTCAGAAACACCTCGCCCGGAAGATGCCCCCGAGGGGTCCCAGCGGTCTGAGGGGTCCGAGCTGTCGGAGATGTCGGAACGGGCCGGGAGGGCCGGGAGGGCCGCGATGTCGAAGGCCCCGATGCCGGAACCCCGCGGCGCAGCCGCCGAGCCGCCGAAGGTGCCGGTCTCCGCGCGACAGGATGGACCACAGCGCCCGCCCAACCCCTGGCAGCAGGGCAGACCCCAGGCCTCGGCGGTCTCACGACTTCGCCCGGCCAAACCCCCCGCCATCCGGACCGCGACACTCTGTTCCATCCTGGCCACCGCGATACTGAGCGCCCTCCTGTTGGGTGACGGCCTCGGCCCGAACCTTCTGATCGTCGCGGTTCCCGCAGCGCTCGCGGCATACTTCGCCGCACAGGCGGCCGGTCGCCGACTCCGCCCATGGACAGCTGTCTGGGCGGTCGGCGGCCTTGCGCTCCTCGCCGTCCCGGCACTTCGGGACGCCGGATGGCCCACCTTCCTGGCGGTCGTATCGGCTGTCGCACTGGGCTCACTCGCCCTGCACGGCAGTCGCAGCTGGCTCGGGGTGTTTCTCGGTTCGCTGGGCCTGTTCAGTTCCATCACCGATGGCCTGGCCTGGGGCGGGCGAGGTGTGCGTGAACGAATGGCAGGCTCCCGGGGCCGGCTCGGAGTCGTATTCCGCACCACTGGTGTGGCGGTCGTCCTGCTCATCGTGTTCGGGGCACTGTTCGCAAGCGCCGATGCCGCCTTCGCCGACGTGCTCGGCAACCTGATCCCGGATGTGTCGGTGGGCGACAGCCCCTGGCGGTTGTTCCTCTTCGTGATCGGCCTGGTCGGTGCGCTCGCCGCCGCGTACAGCGCAGCCGTACCGGTGCGGTGGGACGGCATCACCGTTCGACCGGGGAAGGCGAGCGGACGGCTGGAATGGGCCCTTCCGCTCATCGTGCTGAATCTGCTGTTCGCCGTCTTCATCGCCATCCAGCTCACCGTGCTGCTCGGCGGATACGACAAGGTGATGGCCGAAACCGATCTGAGCTACTCCCAATACGCCCGTCAGGGTTTCTGGCAGCTTCTCTGGGCCACGCTCCTCACGCTGCTGGTGATCGCGATCGCCCTGCGCCGGGCTCCTCGCGGACGGGGCAGCGACCTCACTCTCGTACGGAGCGTGCTCGGCACGTTGTGCCTGCTCACCCTCATAGTCGTGGCGTCCGCGCTGAGGCGTATGGACCTGTACGTCGATGCGTACGGTCTGACACGGCTGCGTATATCCGTGGCTGCGATGGAACTCTGGCTCGGCGTGGTTCTCGTCCTGATCATGGCGGCCGGCGTGTTCGGTGCCCGCCTGCTGCCGCGTGCCGTCGCCGCCAGCGCAGCCGCCGCCGTGCTCGCGTTCGGACTGGTCTCGCCCGATGGGCTGATCGCGGAGCAGAACGTCCAGCGGTACCGCAACGACCACTCGATAGACATCGACTACCTCCGGGGCCTCTCGGCCGACGCCGTACCGGCCCTGGACACGCTGCCCGAGCCACTGCGCTCCTGCGCCCTCAAGGACATCCAGCGGTCGCTGCGATCCTCGGACACCCCGTGGTACGCCACGAGCTGGGGCGAGGCGCGGGCCCGGGGCATTCTGAGAAAGCGGGGTCCGAATGACCTGGCACAGAGCTGCGACGCTTCCCGTACGAGCGGCGGTGGCAGTGACCGCGGCGGTGACGAAGACGATCAGTACGACCCCTACGACCCGTACTGATGTGGGTCGGGCCGGACGGGGCGGGCCCGACGGGTACGAGCAGCGCACCGTTCCGTGCCGCGTTCCATGCTTCACGAATGTGACGCAGGCGCCGGGCAGCACCTCCAGTCCGTGATCCTCAGTAGAGTTCTCCCGGCTTCGACACAACTGTTCGCGACCGCCGAGTGCGTACATACAGGCTCGACCGGCGCGTGTACCGCAGCAAACTGAAGAACGAGGACCACGACCGTGCCGCAAACCGTTCCGCGGCGCGGCGTGCGGCCGGGTCGGTCGACGCCCGCCCCGGGGTGTTGTCGGCGTACCCATCGGCGTACGCTGACAGGCGCCATGCCGTACGAACCACCCACGCACACTGTCGAGCGCTCGCTGCGCGCGACCACTGGTGCCAAGACCGTCGCCGGTGTCGATGAGGTTGGACGCGGAGCGTGGGCGGGACCGGTCACTGTGTGTGCGGCCGTCACCGGCCTTCGCAGACCTCCCGCCGGACTCACCGACTCCAAGCTGATCAGTCCCAAGCGCCGCGCTGAGCTGGCCCCGTTGCTGGAGCGCTGGGTCACCGCGTTCGCTCTGGGAGACGCTTCTCCGCAGGAGATCGACGACCTGGGCATGACAGCTGCACTCCGCCTCGCAGCCGTGCGCGCCCTCGAAGCCCTGCCAGTCCGACCCGACGCGGTGATACTCGACGGCAAACACGACTACCTGGGAGAGCCCTGGCAGGTCCGCACTGTGATCAAGGGCGACCAGTCCTGTATCGCGGTCGCGGCGGCTTCGGTGATCGCGAAGGTTCGACGGGACACGATGATGGCCGAAATGGGCGCGGCTTCCGGCGAGTACGCTGCCTTCGCCTTCGACGCCAACGCCGGCTACCCGTCGCCCGTGCACCGGGCCGCGCTGGAGGAGTGGGGGCCCACACCCCTGCACCGCCTTTCATGGTCCTACCTCGACGCGCTGCCCAGGTGGCAGCACCTCAAGAAGGTCCGCTTCTCCGCCGAGGCGGCTGCACTGGAAAACGGGGGCCAACTCGGCTTCGACTTCTGATCGCGCACATGTACCCACCCGCTGATGCCTTGCGCGTCGGCGTTTGATAGACAACCACCCATGCCTCTCACTCCCGAGGAGCCTCAGATTCACGAGAGCGCCCAGGGTCCCCGCGTCCCTTCGGCCACAGGCCGCACCGCGTCGACCCCCCGTCCTGTACCCGGTCCGCGTTCAGCGGCCATGCCGCGCCCGGGTCGCCCGGGCCCCGGCCCCGCGAGGCCCGCGCCCCCGGCGCAGCGCCCGCACTCCACCTCCGGCCAGCCGCAGGCGGCACGGTCGGAGAATCGTTTTGCACCGCAGATCCAGCTGATCCCCGCCTCGGTCGCCGGCGCGCTCGACGCCGCCGACGAAGCGGTGGATCTGCTGCTCGACTCCGGACGTGCACCGGGCGACATCCTGGTGCTCACCATCGGAGAACAGCACCCGTGGGCTGTGCACGAACTCACCTTCGGTGAGGCCGCCTATTGGGCGCAGCACGAAGCCGGCGACGATGTCTTCTTCGCCGGTGCCACAGCCATGGACCGGCTCAAGCCCCGGCCCGTAGTGGTCGTCGCTGTCAACGGTGACGGTGGTGACGCCGTTGCCCGTGTACTGTCCGGTGCTCGTGAACGAGCAGGTGCCCTGCTGATCGTGTGCGGAGACCCGCAACTGATCAACGCAGAACTCGGCGCCGGCGTCTGATCCGTAGGGGACGAAGGACTGTGGTGACCCGGCTGCCCGAGAGGGCGGCCGGGCCCGCGACGACGGATCAGCGTGCTGCGGTGCGCCGCAGTGCCTGAGCCGCACCCCCGCCGGTGCGCAGCGGAACCGGATCAGGGTCCAGCGACGTTTCGGCGAGCGCGGACGGGCGGGATGTGGAGTTGGGCCGACGCCCGCCCCGGCCCTCGCCCAACACCTGCCAGCCGGCGAGGGTCAGCGTGATGTACGCACCGCACCGCAGGCCGTGCAATGTGCACGCGTCCCGCAGGCCCCACATCCACGCCCCGTCCTCCTCCGTCCAACGCTCGTCGCCCTCACGGCAGTAGAGCAGTACGGCGGTACGGGCAGGCGTGCGGCGACGAAGGTCGTGCGGAATCACCCGGCGCATGTGCGCCAGTAGAGCGTTGCGGAACTCCCAGCCGTCCGCGGTTATGGAGTGGCGGGCAAACGAGGCGCTGGCCGTGAGGCGTTCCTCATGGTCGAGTACGGCGACAACAGCGGTTTCCGGTGCGGGCCTGTGCCGGGAGTGCAGGCCGCTGACCACCTCGCGGGGGTTGCGCAGCAACGGTATGCCCGCTTCTGCCCACTCGGCCGGTTCGAGCATCCTGGCAAGGCGGTTGGCGGAGTCGACGGATGCCGAAGACGCCGATATCGAAGTGGCTGCGGACGGAGCGAATCCGAAGGTCACGGTCCTCCCTTCGCATACGCGCCCACGGTGCGGGCGGGGTCGAGTGAGGGCGCACCGCGGCACAGCCCTTCCGGGCCGCGAAAGGGCCGTGCGGGGAGCGAGTCCAATTCTTCCTGGCGTATCGGCGGGCGGCAACGAGCAATTGGCGCAGCTGACGGGAATCAGCTGGAATGACTCTGATATCCCTGCCCATGCCGTGCCCGGATGACGCCTCCCGTCACGCCTGAACAGCGAGGACCAGCGGAAACACCCCCTGTGCCCCGGCCCGGCGCAGCAGTCGCGCCGCCACGGCCAGTGTCCAGCCGGTGTCCGAGAGATCGTCCACGAGTAGTACGGGACCGTCCGCCGTGGCCAAGGCGTCGGCCAGCTCGGGTTCCACGACCAGCGCTTCGTGCAGAGCCCGAACCCGCTGTGCGCTGTTGGTCTGCGAGACCCGCACACCATCGGCCTCCGGTGCATAGGTGACACTGCCCAGCAGGGGCATCCGGCCGGCCTCGGCGATGCCTCTGCCGAGCGACTGGATGAGCCGCGGCTTGCTGTGTGAGGCGATAGTGACCACTCCGACCGGTCGGGGTGCGGCGTCCTCACCCCGAGAGGCCCAGCCCCCGGGACCCTTGGCCCAGTCGGCCAGCACACTCACAACCGCGTTCGTCACGTCGTCCGGCACGGGGGCATCTACCGTCTGCGCCGCCAGCATCGGACGCAGCCGGTTGCCCCAGCCGATGTCGGAGAGCCGACCCAGCGCACGGCCGGGGAACGACAGCTCTCCCGCGGGAATACGGCCCTTGAGGTCGACACCCACAGCGGCGAGACCGGTCGGCCACATCTTGCGGGGTTCCACCTCCACGCCGGGCCTGGCGAGTTCGCCCCGGGCCCCGTCCAGTGCCGCACCCGACACGTGGTCGTCGAAGCGAGCACCCGCGCAGTTGTCACAACGTCCGCATGCGGTTGCATTCTCGTCGTCCAGCTGGCGGCGCAGGAACTCCATCCGGCAGTCGGTCGTCGTTGCGTATTCGCGCATCGCCTGCTGCTCGGAGGCCCGTTGGCGGGCAACCCAGGCATAGCGCTCGGAGTCGTACACCCAGGGCTCACCCGTGGCGATCCAGCCGCCCTTCACCCGCCTGACGGCGCCATCGACGTCGAGCACCTTGAGCATGGTCTCCAGCCGGGTGCGTCTCAGGTCGACCAAGGGCTCCAGGGCCGGCAGCGAAAGCGGACGGCCCGCCTGGGCGAGAGCATCGATCGTCCGCCGGACCTGCTCCTCCGGAGGGAAGGCAACCGATGCGAAGTACTGCCAGATCGCCTCGTCCTCCTTGCCCGGGAGCAGCAGCACCTCCGCATGTTCGACGCCGCGGCCCGCGCGCCCCACCTGTTGGTAGTAGGCGATGGGGGAGGCGGGGGAGCCGAGATGAACGACGAAACCCAGGTCGGGCTTGTCGAATCCCATGCCCAGCGCGGACGTTGCCACCAGGGCCTTGACGCGATTGGCAAGGAGGTCGTCCTCAGCCTGCTGGCGGTCGGCGTTTTCGGTGCGGCCGGTGTAGGACGCCACCGTGTGCCCGCACTGGCGCAGATACGTGGTGATCTCCTCGGCGGCCGCAACCGTCAGCGTGTAGATGATCCCTGAGCCGGGGAGTTCCTTGAGGTGATCGCCCAGCCAGGCCAGCCGGTGTGCGGCATTGGGTAGTTGAAGGACGCCGAGGCTGAGGCTCTCCCGGTCCAGCGGGCCACGCAGTACGAGAGCATCCGTACCCGCGCCGGTGCCCAGCTGCTCCGCGACATCCGCGGTCACTCGCGCGTTCGCGGTGGCCGTGGTTGCCAGCACGGGTACGCCGGCGGGCAGATCGGCCAGCATGGTCCGCAGACGTCGGTAGTCGGGCCGGAAGTCATGGCCCCAGTCGGAAATGCAGTGCGCCTCGTCGACCACGAGGAGCCCGGTCGCGGCGGCAAGCCGGGGCAGGACCTGGTCCCGGAAATCGGGATTGTTGAGCCGCTCGGGACTGACCAGCAGCACGTCCACCTCCCCGGCCGCAACCTCGGCCTGGACGGTGTCCCACTCTTCGGTGTTGGACGAATTGATCGTACGGGCGCTGATTCCTGCCCGGGCCGCCGCCGCGACCTGGTTGCGCATCAACGCCAGCAGCGGTGAGACGATCACGGTCGGCCCGCCGCCCCGCGCCCGGAGCAGCGATGTCGCGACGAAGTACACGGCGGACTTGCCCCAGCCGGTTCGCTGGACGACCAAGGCCCTGCGCTTGTCGGCGACGAGTGCCTCAATGGCCCGCCACTGGCCCTCCCGCAGCCGTGCAGCACCTGAGGTGTCCCCGACGAGTCGGGCAAGTACGGAATCGGCCGAAGCCCTGAGCACTGCGCGGTCTGCGTTGGTCATGCCCCCATGCAACCCGATGACTACGACAAACCGCGAACGACCCCGCACCCCTGTGGATAAAGTTATCCACAGGGGTCGCGGAATTTGGCCGCCCGCGGGACGGTCGTGCCATGAACCAGCACCACGAATCCAGCGGTCCGGTCGGCGAGCAGCAGATCACCCTGCGGGGGCCTGCCGAGCTTGCCGACGCCCTCCCGTATCTCATGGGGTTCCACCCGAACGACAGCGTGGTCATGGTCGCCCTGCACGGCGGCCGGGGCCGCTTCGGCGGGCGGCTCAGGCTCGGCATCCCTCAGTCACCCCAGGAATGGGCCTCCGTCGCCGAGCAGCTTGCCGAGTGTCTGATCAAGGGAAGCGAGCGGCGTGGCGAGCGCCCTGACGCGATCGTCATTTTCCTCTGCCAGGATCCGGCCCGGGGCGAGAGCGGCAGCCAGACGATGGAGCGGCTGCGGCCCCTTGCCCAGCGCCTGCGTACGGCCTGCGGTGCCCTCGACGTACCCGTACTCGAAGCACTCTGCATCTCTGGCGGCCGGTACTGGTCGTACTGCTGCCCGGACAGCCGCTGCTGCCCGACCGAAGGGAACCAGATGGCTCTGCCCGGTACCTCTGTGATGGCGGCCGCCGCTGCGTACGCGGGCATTCGAGTGCGCGGAACACTGCGGGAGATGGAGGCCAGGCTCGAACCGCTGAATACCGGGGCGGCGGCAGACCAGCAACGGGCACTCGACTCGGCCGGTGCCGAGCTGGTGCCGAAGATCCTCGACGAGGCGGGACGCAAGGACGTGGCCCGGGAGACCTTGGGACTTGCCCGAAGGCTCATGAAACGCATCAGGGAGGCGCCGGTGGCGGCGCCCTCCGCGTCGGACATCAATGACGACCGGTTGATCAGCCACGACGAGGCCGCCGCGGTGATCCTTGGACTGCAGGACCGGGAAACCCGCGACAAGGCCGCGGAATGGATGGAAGGGCCCGAAGCCGATTCCGCGTTGCGGCTCTGGCGGGCGCTGTCCCGTCGCTGTGTCGCCCCGTACGAGGAGCACGCCGCGGCGCCGCTGACTCTGGCCGGGTGGGTCTCCTGGTCGACAGGTGATGAACCGGGTGCACGGGTCGCACTGGGTCTTGCTCTGCGGGTGGACCCTGGGTACACCTTCGCTCAGCTCCTGCACGAGGCGTGCAACCAGGGTCTCGACCCGGAGACGCTGCGCCGCTGCCTCCGGGGTGAGCGCCATGCCCGGGCGGGCCGGCGCCCACGCCCGGACCGGACGCGGCCCCGCAGCGTACGCCCGGCCGCCACTCGGCGAAGGAAGACCTCTTCGGGCTCCGCTCGCCCGGAAGCGGCTGTTGCCCGACGCCGGTCCGGGCGGGTCTCCCCGAGCCGTCGAGGGTCCAGGAGCGGTCGATGACTGCCATCCCTCGTCGCTCTGTGACACCTCTCCTCGATGGTCCGGTACCGAGATCATCGCTCCCCACCGTGCGGGGAGCGCAGGCCCGGAGGGTGCCGGCCTGCGCAGCTTCGCGGGCTTGCTCCCATCGGTTCACCCCGCGCCGCTCCAGGACGGCCGCGGACCGTACTGGGGCCGACGGTGCCGTGGTCGGTGCCTGCGGCCCTCAGCCGGGGGCTGTGGCCGGTCGAAGCTTTGTACGACACCGTCTTGAAGCGGCGCACAACCCCCTGAGACGAGGCCGGTGGCGTCCCGAGGGCTGACCGTGGTTCGACGTTCGTGCCGCAAGGGAGGGTGTAAGAGGAATCGGGGGGACGGTGGTCGGCGCCTCGGAGGTTCCCGGGCGGCGAGTGGAGTGATCATGCCGGAGTAGTTGGGTCGCAGGAGTCGTCCCGAAGTGCGCGGCAAAAGTAGTCAGGCCTACGAGCACGGCGAAGGGAGTGTTTATCGTCAGGCAGACGACTATGATCACCGCATGTCGCCCTACGACCCGTCGACCTTCCCGCCCTTCGCTGTCACCGTCGACCTGGTTGTGCTCACGGTGCGCCGTCATGCGCTGTGTGCGCTGGTGGTGCGCCGGGGCGAGCCGCCATTCCAGGGGCGATGGGCGCTGCCCGGCGGGTTCGTCAAAGTCGATGAGGACCTCGGAGCCGCAGCAGCGCGCGAACTTGTCGAGGAGACCGGATTGTGCGCCCAGGATCCTGTCGCCCCGGCGGTCGGCAACGGCGCCCATCTTGAACAGCTCGCCACCTACGGCGACCCCGGGCGTGACCCCCGGATGAGGGTCGTCAGCGTCGCTCACCTCGCCCTGGCCCCCGATCTGCCGGCGCCGCGGGCCGGAGGCGATGCGAATAGTGCGCGTTGGGCACCGGTCGAGGATCTGCTGGGGCCGGAGGGCGGGCTCGGTCATGAGGGCGAGGACCTGACCCCGCTCGCCTTTGATCACGCGCAGATCCTTGCCGACGGGGTGGAACGGGCGCGCTCCAAGATCGAGTACTCCTCCCTGGCGACCGCTTTCTGCCCGTCGGCGTTCACGGTCGGTGAGCTTCGGAGGGTGTACGAGGCGGTGTGGGGAGTGGTTCTCGACCCGCGGAACTTTCACCGCAAGGTGACAGGCACGCCAGGCTTCCTGGTGCCTGCCGGCGGAACGACCACCCGGCAGGGCGGTCGCCCTGCCCAGCTATTCCGGGCCGGTGCGGCGACGGTACTCAACCCGCCGATGTTGAGGCCGGAAGTCTGACCCTGCGGAACGCCCGCAAGGTTGATGCTGCACCAAAAGTCGGATATGTCGCGTTATCTTGCTGCGGTACCGCCCTGCCGCCGAGCGGTCTCACCTTCCGCGAGAGAAGCGATGCTCCAGGCCATCGGACTCACCAGCGCCCCCCGCCGCGGCCTACCGGCCGCCGTGCACGACCTCACCTTCGAGGCCCGAGCGGGCCACGTCACCGCGCTTTTGGGTGCCCCCGGCTCGGGTAAGACCTCTGCCCTTCGTCTGATGCTCGAACTCGACCCGGGACGAGGGGTCACCCACTTCAGGGGCAGACCGCTGCACCGTATTCCGCGCCCGGCGCGGGAGGTCGGCGTGCTCCTCGGGGACGTACCGGGTCATCCCGCCCGCACCGTCCGCGCTCAGCTCCGTATGCTCTGCGCCGCCGCGGGTGTACCGGCATCCCGGGCCGACGAACTGCTTGAGGCCGTAGGTCTCGCCGGACTCCGGGATCAGCGCGTCGGCACACTCTCACTCGGTATGGACCGCCTGCTCGCCCTGGCTTCGGCACTGCTCGGCGACCCGCACACCCTCATCCTCGACGATCCCGCGGAAGGACTCTCTTCGCGTGAGGAGTGCTGGCTGCACGGCCTGCTCCAGGCGCACGCCACCCAGGGCGGCACCGTTCTCTACACCACGGCCGACCCCAAAGAAGCCGCGCGGGCCGCCGACCGCGTGGTCACCATCGACGGCGGACGTCTCGTCGCGGACCAGAGCGCCGGCGACTTCTCGCGGACCCGTCTCCGCCCCCGGGTCGCGATCCGGACCCCGCACGCAGCGCGCCTCGCCGCCGTCCTGGCCCGTGAGGCCCGAGTGGCCAGGCGCTCGGTCGAGGTGGTCACCGAAGCAAGCGGCCGCCTCTCCGTCTACGGTTCCACCTGCGCGGAAATCGGCGACGCGGCATTCCGGCACGGGCTCCCCGTGCACCAACTCGCCGACGAGGTCGCCGACGCCGGTCCCGCGTATCCCGCAGAGTCCACGGATCCAGCGGACCTCGGGGCAAGGGAGACCGAACCCCGACCGGCCGCGCAGGCATCCGGCCCGGAGCTGCTCCCGCCGATCCGCCGCCGCTCGGCCCGCGGTCCGCTTCACCCGCTGCGCTACGAACTGCGCCGCCTCTTCGGTGTCAGAACAACAACCTTGGTCATGGCCGCCGTTCTTGTCGCTTCGGCCGGGCTCTCCCTTCTCCTCGCCCGCTCCGGCCATGCTCAGCTGCCGAAGGTGCTGGCGGGCTGGCCGTCCCTGCTCCCGCTGCCACCCGCGGCAGTCGGGGCCGGACTGATCGGCGCCCTGTCCTTCGGCGACGAGTTCCGCTACCCCGCGCTCGCGGCGGGCCGAGGCACCGTACCCCGTCGTCTGGGGTTGCTTCTCGCCAAGCTGGCGGTGTCAGCAGGCGTCGCCCTGGTGCTCGCCGTGCTTGTCGTGTCGGCGTCCGCCGAAGCCATTCGCCTGGTATATGGCGACGATTTGATTAAGATGCCACCGAATTCGGCATTCCTGGGCGCGGGTTGGGCGGGGCTGACCGTCGGCTGCGCCTGGGCAGGCCTCTTGGCCGCCGGAGTGTTCAGGGTGACGACGGCCGGAGTCGCCGCTGTACTGGCCGTTCCTGTACTCGTCGTTCCGTTTGTTCAGCATGCGCTGGCGAGGTCGGCCTCCCGTCCGGTCGCCGGGCTTCCGGGCAGGCTTCGCGAGCTGGTGTGGCCACGCTGGCCGTACGAGACGGATCGATGGGTGGCGGCTTTCGTGCGCGTGCTGGCACATCCCGTGGGCACCGCGCTGTCATTGTCGTTGTCGGCCTTGATCTGTGCGTTTCTGTTCACCAGCCTTCGCAGCAGGGTTCGTTGGTGATCACAGAGTTGCGTCGGGCCACTTCGAGCCTGGCAACTTCCTTAAAGTTGCCCGATTTCTGCCAATAAGACGTCAATTGGGGGGCGGGTGCCGATCACCCTTTCGTGTGCTTTTCACCAAAGACCTCAAGGGTCGGGTGAGCCGCGCCGACAAAGGATGCGTGAGTACCCTTGCGCACACCATGATGACCGCCGCCCGCTCCGCCGACTCCGGCCTCGCCGGCCCGGGTGAACTCGACCGCTACCCGTATGCGGAGGCGCCGGCCGGCGAGCGCGCCCCTCTTCGCTCCTGGGACGGTCCCGATGCCGACCTGGGCCGGGCGGGCCGACGGGGCTCGGCCAGTCGGGGCCGCGGCCTCCACGGCCAACTCGTTCAGCAGCTGGGCCAGATGATTGTCTCCGGTGATCTGGGGGCCGACCGGCCCCTCGTGCCGGAAGAGATCGGTCAGCGTTTCGAGGTCTCCCGCACCGTCGTACGCGAATCGCTGCGCGTTCTTGAGGCCAAAGGCCTGGTCAGCGCCCGGCCCAATGTTGGTACCCGGGTCCGCCCTGTCAGTGACTGGAACCTACTGGACCCCGACATCATCGAATGGCGTGCCTTCGGCCCTCAGCGTGAGGACCAGCGTCGCGAGCTCGGCGAGCTCCGGTGGACGATCGAACCGCTCGCGGCCCGTCTCGCTGCAGGTCATGGTCGTGAGGACATCCAGCAGCGACTCGGCGACATGGTGGAGATCATGGGGCACGCGCTCGGGCAGGGGGACGGGATCACCTGTTCCCGGGCCGACGCGGAATTCCACTCCCTGCTCATCCAGGCAGCGGGCAATCGCATGCTCGAGCACCTCTCCGGCATCGTTTCCGCGGCGTTGCAGGTCTCGGGTGGTCCTGTCACGGGCTGTGACCGTCCCACCGAGGCGTCTCTAGGTCACCATGCACGCATCGTCGACGCCCTCGCATCCGGCGACTCGACCGGCGCCGAGGCGGCCATGCGTCAACTGCTCGTCGTCCACCCCGAGGTGGAACGGGTGGTACCCGCCCCCCGCGAGCACTGAGCGCAGCGCGGCCAGGGTTACGAACCACGTGTCGCCGGGCCCCCACGGTCCGGCGGCACAATTGTGGTGGGATGTCACCCATGGTCACGTTCGTCGCAAATGAGGTGTGACTCGGGCCACGCGGATTGGGCGTAACACTCCTCGAAACAGTGCGATGACTTAAGAGGTGACCGCCGCGGAAGGAATACAGCAGCCATTCAGTGCGCTGTGCAGTTCTGAGGCCAAACCCGCGCCGTCGGTACATTCCCAGCCCGGCGGTCGTCGGATCCAGCCCTCTCCAGGGCCGGACCGGAAGCCGTTTCCATCGTTCCGAGAGGTTGTTCGTGTCGGCCAGCACATCCCGTACGCTCCCGCCGGAGATCGCCGAGTCCGAGTCTGTGATGGCGCTCATCGAGCGGGGAAAGGCTGATGGGCAGATCGCCGGCGATGACGTGCGTCGGGCCTTCGAGGCTGACCAGATTCCGCCAACCCAGTGGAAGAATGTTCTGCGCAGCCTCAACCAGATCCTCGAGGAAGAGGGTGTGACGCTGATGGTCAGTGCCGCGGAGCCGTCCAAACGTGCCCGCAAGAGCGTCGCAGCAAAGAGCCCGGTCAAGCGCACCGCCACCAAGACTGTCGCGGCCAAGACGACCGTGACCAGGACGGTCGCGGCCACTGCCGCCCCGTCGGCAGAGACCGTGGACGTGGTGGCTGACGACGCTGCCGCGGCCGGCCCTGCGAAGAAGGCAGCAGCCAAGAAGACGGCTGCCAAGAAGACCGCCGTGAAGAAGACGGCGGCCAAGAAGGCAACAACGAAGAAGTCCGGAAAGCAGGACGACGAGCTCCTCGACGGCGACGAGACGGCCGAGGAAGTAAAGGCCGGCAAGGGCGAAGAAGAGGAGGGCGAGGGCGAGAACAAGGGCTTCGTCCTCTCCGACGACGACGAGGACGACGCACCTGCGCAGCAGGTCGCCGTCGCCGGCGCCACCGCCGACCCGGTCAAGGACTACCTGAAGCAGATCGGCAAGGTTCCCCTCCTCAACGCCGAACAGGAGGTCGAGCTCGCCAAGCGCATCGAGGCGGGTCTGTTCGCCGAGGACAAGCTGGCGAACTCCGACAAACTTGCGCCGAAGCTCAAGCGCGAGCTGGAAATCATCGCCGAGGACGGCCGCCGCGCCAAGAACCACCTGCTGGAGGCCAACCTCCGTCTCGTGGTTTCGCTGGCCAAGCGCTACACCGGCCGCGGCATGCTCTTCCTGGACCTGATCCAGGAAGGCAACCTCGGTCTGATCCGCGCGGTCGAGAAGTTCGACTACACCAAGGGCTACAAGTTCTCCACGTACGCCACCTGGTGGATCCGTCAGGCAATCACCCGTGCCATGGCCGACCAGGCCCGCACCATCCGTATCCCGGTGCACATGGTGGAGGTCATCAACAAGCTCGCCCGTGTGCAGCGCCAGATGCTCCAGGACCTGGGCCGCGAGCCCACGCCGGAGGAGCTGGCCAAGGAACTCGACATGACCCCCGAGAAGGTCATCGAGGTCCAGAAGTACGGACGCGAGCCGATCTCCCTCCACACCCCACTGGGTGAGGACGGGGATAGCGAGTTCGGTGACCTGATTGAGGACTCCGAGGCGGTCGTCCCGGCCGACGCGGTCAGCTTCACGCTTCTCCAGGAGCAGCTGCACTCGGTGCTCGATACGCTCTCCGAGCGTGAAGCCGGCGTGGTCTCGATGCGCTTCGGTCTCACCGATGGCCAGCCGAAGACGCTGGACGAGATCGGCAAGGTCTACGGCGTGACGCGCGAGCGCATCCGTCAGATCGAGTCGAAGACCATGTCGAAATTGCGCCACCCGTCGCGTTCGCAGGTGCTGCGCGACTACCTCGACTAGGTCGTAGGAGTACACGGACCAGGTCGCAGAAAAGAACACAGGCCGAGGGCCCGGATCCCGCAGGGGATCCGGGCCCTCGGCCTATCTGCGGGTGCGATCCATGGCAGGTCGGATGACTCTGGGTGGGAAATGGTTCCTCACAGAGTCAGGAGTGCGCATGTCCCGTAACGTCTTCCGCGCCATGACCGGGGTGCTCGCCCTGGTGGCCGCCACGGCCGCGGTACCGCCCGGATCCTCCGCTCCGGCTGTTGCGGACAGCATCGTCATCGGTGGTCAGCCCGCACACGTCAAGGACAGCCCCTGGGTCGTCGCGCTGTCCAGTCGGGACCGTTTCGGCGATACGCGCGCCGGTCAGTTCTGCGGCGGCGTCGTGGTCGCGCCGAAGAAGGTGCTGACCGCTGCGCACTGCCTGAGCAGGGAGGCACTCGGAGCCGACGTCGGCAATGTACGCGATCTACGGATCATCTCGGGCCGGGATACCCTGCCCGGGACCGACGGGAAGGAGGTACCGGTCCAGGCCGCATGGAGCAATCCGCGATTCGACCCGCTCACGAACGCGGGGGACCTTGCGGTGCTCAGTCTGGTCGACGCGCTGCCCGCGACGAGCGTGATCCCGATGGCCGAATCCGGTGACGCGGCATACACGCCGGGTACGGGTGCCGTCGTCTACGGGTGGGGGGACACGACCGGTAACAGCGACTACGCGTCGTCGCTCCGCGCCGCCAAAGTGAGCGTTCTACCGGACAGTTTGTGCGCGCAGGCTTACCCGGGCGGCAGGAATGGCACGTACGACGCCTCAGCGATGCTCTGCGCGGGCGAACTGCAGGGCGGCCACGACTCATGCCAAGGCGACAGCGGAGGGCCGCTGGTGGCCCGTGGGCGGCTCATTGGGTTGGTGTCCTGGGGGAACGGTTGTGGCAAGGCGGGGAGCCCCGGCGTGTACACCCGTATCTCTGCTGCCATCGACTGGATGCCGGCGGGTAATTGAACGACGACACCGCGTAAGCACGAGAACGGGCGGCTTCCTCTCGGGAAGCCGCCCATCGGCCGGTCCGGAACCTAGCCCTGGCTCGTCGTGGATGCGAGGTGTCAGTGTTGTTCCTCTTCGGCGGCTTGGGCCTGCACGGCCGTCAGCCGGTCCGTCTCATCCTGTATTTCCGCGGCGATCTTCTTGAGTTCCGGCTCGAACTTGCGACCGTGGTGGGCGCAGAAGAGCAGTTCACCGCCGCTGATCAGGACGACGCGCAGATATGCCTGGGCGCCGCAACGGTCACAGCGGTCTGCTGCGGTCAGCGGGCTCGCGGGGGTCAGAACAGTAGTCACGTCGCCTCTTCTCTAGCTCGACGAGCTGTCGTACCAGGGTCAACATCCAACCAGGCCGAAAACGTTCCCGCTCGTGGCATTTCTTCGAAACTTCTTCTCAAGATGGCTGTCTGTTGCCGGTTGGCGGCGAATGTGCCGTATTGCGTAGCGCTACGGTTTCGCGTTGCTTGTCTTGTGTGGATCCTCCCGGCCGGCTTGCCGGTTTGTTCATGAGGACGTGCCCGGAGCCTAAATGGTTCATGCCTGGAAGGGAACGTGATGTGCGCGTCACTCCTGCGAGGGATCGAACGTGTATGCGAGGCTGGACTAGTGTGAGGGTTCTCGGAGGGTGGCGTTACAACCGCTCTACCAGGCCTCGGTACCCTCTCAGCGGCGACCGAAGCCGAGCCCGTTACCCACTTGGGCCTCAAATGAAATTCAGCGAGGAGCGAACCGCGTGACCGCCGATACGTCCGTGCCGTCCACTGCGCTGCTGACCGGAGCAGACCGAGACGGTTCCAACTACACCGCGCGGCACCTGCTCGTACTTGAGGGGCTCGAAGCGGTTCGCAAGCGTCCCGGGATGTACATCGGGTCCACCGACAGCCGCGGCCTCATGCACTGCCTCTGGGAGATCATCGACAACTCCGTCGACGAGGCTCTGGGCGGCTACTGCGATCACATCGAGGTCATCCTCCACGACGACAATTCCGTGGAGGTCCGGGACAACGGGCGCGGTATCCCGGTCGATGTCGAGCCCAAGACGGGCCTGTCCGGCGTCGAGGTCGTGATGACCAAGCTGCACGCCGGGGGAAAGTTCGGTGGCGGCTCGTACGCCGCGTCCGGCGGTCTGCACGGCGTGGGCGCCTCCGTGGTCAACGCGCTCTCTGCCCGGCTCGACGTCGAGGTCGACCGCAACAGCGCGACCCACTCGATCAGCTTCCGCCGCGGAGTCCCCGGCATCTTTACCGAACAGGGGCCGGACAGCCCCTTCGACCCGGCCAACGGCCTGCTCAAGGGCAAGCGGGTACCGAAGGCGCGCACCGGAACCAGGGTGCGTTACTGGGCGGACCGGCAGATCTTCCTCAAGGACGCCAAGCTCAACCTGGAGACGCTCCACCAGCGGGCGCGGCAGACGGCCTTCCTCGTCCCCGGTCTCACGATCGTCGTTCGCGACGAGCGTGGTCTCGACGACCAGGGCAAGACCGAGGAGACCTTCCGCTTCGACGGTGGAATCAGTGAATTCTGCGAGTACCTTGCCCAGGACAAGGCGGTCTGTGACGTCCTGCGGCTGACCGGGCAGGGCACATTCAAGGAGACCGTCCCGGTCCTGGACGAGCGCGGTCACATGACGGCGACCGAGGTCACCCGTGAACTCGTCGTCGACATCGCCATGCGCTGGGGCACCGGCTACGACACCAATCTCAAGTCCTTCGTCAACATCATCGCCACCCCCAAGGGCGGCACCCATGTGACCGGATTCGAACGCTCCGTGACCAAGACGGTCAATGAGGCACTGCGGTCGGCCAAGCTTCTCCGTGTCGCCGAGGACGACGTCGTCAAGGACGACGCGCTGGAGGGCCTCACCGCGGTCGTCACCGTACGGCTGGCGGAGCCGCAGTTCGAAGGCCAGACCAAGGAGGTGCTCGGCACCTCGGCGGCCAACCGGATCGTTGCCGGCGTCGTTTCCAAGGAACTCAAGGCGTTCCTGACTTCGACGAAGCGTGATGCCAAGGCCCAGGCCAGGGCGATCCTGGACAAGGCCGTGGCGGCAGCGCGCACGCGCATCGCCGCCCGTCAGCACAAGGATGCACAGCGCCGCAAGACAGCGCTGGAGTCCTCCTCCCTGCCGGCGAAGCTCGCCGACTGCCGCAGCGATGACGTGGACCGCAGCGAGCTCTTCATCGTCGAGGGCGACTCCGCGCTCGGTACGGCCAAGCTTGCGCGGAACAGCGAGTTCCAGGCGCTGCTGCCGATCCGGGGCAAGATCCTCAATGTCCAGAAGTCGTCCGTCTCGGACATGCTGAAGAATGCCGAGTGCGGTGCGATCATCCAGGTCATAGGGGCCGGGTCGGGGCGAACCTTCGACATCGACGCCGCCCGCTACGGGAAGATCGTCCTGCTTGTGGACGCCGATGTCGACGGTGCGCACATCCGCTGTCTGCTCCTGACCCTGTTCCAGCGCTACATGCGGCCCATGGTGGAGGCCGGCCGGGTCTTCGCCGCCGTGCCCCCGCTGCACCGGATCGAGCTGGTCCAGCCCAAGAAGGGCCAGGACAAGTACATCTACACGTACTCCGACAATGAGCTGCGCCAACGGCTGTTGGAGCTGCAGCGGAAGAACGTCCGGTACAAGGACTCGATCCAGCGTTACAAGGGTCTGGGCGAAATGGACGCCGACCAGCTGGCGGAGACCACGATGGACCCTCGGCACCGCACCCTGCGGCGGATCAACATTGGTGATCTGGAATCGTCGGAGCACGTCTTCGATCTGTTGATGGGCAATGACGTGGCACCGCGCAAGGAGTTCATCGCCAGCTCGGCCGCCACTCTGGACCGCTCGCGCATCGACGTCTGAGCGTTGCCGTCTCCGCCCGTGGGTGGAGACGGCATCTCCACCCGTGATCAACCCCTGAGCCGATCTCCTGACCCGGACGATTCCGTAGCGTCGAAGGCGTTCAACCTTCCCGCGTCTCGGAGGCAGCCATGTCCGGGCTCGTCAATGTCCTGGTGATCGTCGCCGTCATCGCTGTTGTCGTGGTCCGCCAGCGCTCGGCACGGCGGATCTCCGATGGCAAGCGCTGCTGGATCCTGCCGGGCGTTCTCCTCGTCGTGTCACTGCGCGAGCACGGGCTCGTCGATCCGCGTCACGAGGCGCTGTCGGTGGCCGTCCTGGGCGCGGAGTTGGCGGTGGGCCTGGTCACCGGGGCCGGCTGGGGCTGGACTTCGCAGCTGTGGCGCGAGGCGGACGGTTCGCTGCGGACCAAGGGAACCAAAGCAACCGTCTCTGTCTGGGCAGGGGGACTGGCGCTGCGTGCGGCTCTTTTCGGGGCTGCCGCGCTGATGGGCATACATCAAGGCAGCGCGGCACCGAGGTCGGCTCTCGCGGTGATGTTGGCGGTGCGCAGCGGTGTGCTGATGTGGAGGGCCGGGCAGATGCGTCCGGCATACGGCGGCTTCGCCGACGGGATGGCGTCGCAGCCGGCGTGGAAGGACCTCGTGTGACTGGCGCGATCTGGACGAGCTGGCCGTCCCGGGAAGCTCTCTCCGCGGGGAATCGCACCCGCCCACGGGCGTTGATCGCCTGGTCCGTCAGGGTTGTTCTGCTCACCGTCATGCTCTGGGGCGCCTTCACCAGCGGACGGTTCGGGCCCTGGGAGGTGGCGCTCGGACTGGTGGGCGTCGCGGGCTGTGCCGTGGCCGCCTGGGCGTTCTTCCGGACCAGTCTGGAGCACCGGCCGTGGCCGTCGCTGGCACTTCTGGCGCTGCTGATGGTGGCGGCACTCGGGGCGCAACAGGCCGGGGCCCGAGTGCCGGCGGTGATTCTGTGGTGCGGTTGTGCCGTCTCCGCTCTGGAGAGGTTGCCGCTCGCGGCGGGCCTCCCGGCCACGGCCGTCGCGCTCGGCGCATATGCGGCGGTCGACACCGGCGGCTGGCTGAACACGGCCATAACGACAGGGGGCCTCTGTCTGGCGGGCTACGTTCTGCGACTGGACGCAGAGGCCCGGGGCAGTGCTCAGAGGCTCCTCGTGCAGGAGCGGGCGGCCCGCGCGGCGGAGGCCGAGACAGCCGCCCTGGACGAGCGGGCCAGGATCGCCCGTGAAATCCACGATGTGCTCGCCCACAGCCTCTCGGCGCAGCTGGTGCATCTGGAGGCGACGCGACTGCTGATCGAGCGGGAACCCGCGGGGGGGTTCCGGGACCGGGTACTGGAGCGGGTGGTGGTGGCACGTTCCATGGCACGTGAGGCGCTCACGGAGACCCGTCACGCGCTCTCGGCGCTCCGGGGGGAGGCGTCCCCGGTGGAGGATTTCCTACGGCAGTTGGCGGCCGCGGAGCCCGCCGAGGTCAGCGTGACGGGGGAACAGCGGACGCTGACCGCGGAGGCGTCGCAGACGGTCCGGAGGGTGGCGCAGGAGGCCGTGACCAATGTGCGCAAGCACGCGCCGGGGGCCAGAGTCCTCGTACGGCTGGAGTATCTGCCGGATGAGGTCGCCCTGGAGGTCACGGACTCGGGTGGACGCGGACCCGAGGAGGAGCTCGCTGTCAGCGGCTCCGGATACGGTCTGCTGGGGATGAGGGAGCGGGCCGAACTCCTGGGCGGGACGCTGGAGGCCGGCCCCGGCGAGGAGGGTTTCGTGGTGACTCTGCGGGTGCCCGCGTGAACGCGCGGGTCGTGGTCGTCGATGACCAGTCGGTTGTCCGCGAAGGAATCGTGATGCTGTTGGGGCTGCTGCCCGGTATCGAGGTGGTCGGATCGGCGAAGGACGGTGAGGAGGCCGTCGCGCTCGTGGCCGAACTGGCACCCGACGTGGTGCTGATGGATCTGCGGATGCCCCGCTGCGACGGGGCGGAAGCAACGCGGCGGATCCGCAAGGACTATCCGGGTACCCAAGTGGTGGTGCTCACGACCTTCGCGGATGACGACTCGCTCTTCCCCGCGCTGCAGGCAGGGGCTCGGGGCTATCTCACGAAGGACGCCGGGGGTGACGAGATCGTGCGGGCCATCCAGGCCGTGCTGTCGGGCGAGGCCGGGCTCTCGCCTTCCGTGCAGCGTCGTCTGCTGGAGCGCGTCACCACACAGCCTCCGCCGCTCGGCCCTGACCCCGGGCCGCAGTTGCCCGACGGTCTGACACCACGTGAGGTGGAGGTGTTGGTCCTGATCGCGGAGGGACTGTCCAATCTGGAGATTGCCCGCAGACTGCACATTTCGCAGGCCACCGTGAAAAGCCACATCAACAACCTCTTCGCCAAGGCCGGAGTACGCGACCGGGCACAGGCCGTTCGTTTTGCGTACGTTCGGGGCCTCGCACAGTCGCCCGGATCGACCTTCACCTGAAGAGGTGAAGATGGGCGAATGAAGTGCCCGGGATCTTCCCGATCTGCCCATTCTTGGGTACGCGGCCGAAGTGGTTCGTGGACAAGGGGAGTTGTTCGGTGGAGAAGGAAGCAGGGCGTGAGGCCGCAGCGGTGCGGCTCGACGACCCGTGGGACGACGCGCTGGCCTCCTGGGGCGAACTGGATGGTGCGGGGAGCTTCGCTCCCGCCGGGCATCCGGGGCCGGTGGACCTGCAGCGCGGCTACAGCGCGGCCGAGATCTATCTGGAGGTGCAGCGCAGCGAGGCCTTCCAGGAAGTGCGGCGTCGGTACCGGCGGTTCGTCGTCCCGGCCACACTTGTCTTCCTCGTCTGGTACCTCGCTTACGTCGTCGTCGCGATCACCGCACCCGGACTGATGGCCCGCCCGGTGGCCGGGGCGGTCAATGTCGCGATGGTCGCGGGACTCGGGCAGTTCCTCACAACGTTCCTTCTCACCGGGGCGTACGCCCGGCACGCGCGGCTGCGCAGGGACCGGGCCGCGCTCGATCTGCGCTGGGAGACACAGGAGATGACGCGGGGGATCGGGCGTTGAACGGGAACCACCAGACGCTGGCGCTCCTGCTGTTCAGCGCCTTCATCGCAGTGACGCTCGCCATCACCACCTGGGTGAGCCGCAACCGGCACGGCACGGCCGAGGAGTTCTACGCGGGGGGTCGACTGTTCTCGCCCATGGAGAACGGTTTCGCCATCGCCGGGGACTACATGTCGGCCGCGTCCTTCCTCGGCATCTCGGGGCTGATCGCCCTCTTCGGCTACGACGGCATGCTCTACTCGGTCGGGTTCCTCGTCGCGTGGCTGGTTGTGCTGCTGCTGGTCGCCGAACTGGTCCGCAACTGCGGTCGGTTCACGCTCGCCGACGTGATTGCGGCGCGGATGGCCCAGCGCCCGGTCCGGATCGCCGCCGGTGCCTCGTCCGTCACCGTCTCCGTGCTCTATCTGGTGGCACAGATGGTCGGCGCGGGCAGCCTGGTCGCGCTGCTCCTCGGCGGTACGAGCGGTGCCGCCCGTTCCTGGACCGTCATCGGTGTCGGGGCTCTCATGGTGATCTATGTGTCGCTCGGTGGGATGCGCGCCACGACCTGGATCCAGATCGTCAAGGCCGTTCTGCTGATGGTGGGGGCGGTTGTACTCACCGTGCTCGTCCTGGTCCGCTTCCACGGCGACTTCAACGCCCTGCTCAACTCCGCCGCCGAACGGAGCGGGCACGGAAGACGGTTCCTCTCGCCCGGGCTCCGGTACGGCGGAACCTGGACGGCACGCATCGACTTCATCAGCCTGGGCCTGGCCCTGGTACTCGGTACGGCGGGGCTGCCGCACATCCTGTCGCGGTTCTACACCGTGCCCACAGCCCGCGCGGCCCGCCGTTCGGTCGTCTGGTCCATCGGGCTCATCGGCAGCTTCTACCTGATGACGATCGCGCTCGGATTCGGGGCGGCGGCGCTGGTCGGTTCGGCCGAGGCGCGGGCGTCGAATTCTGCGGGAAACACCGCGGTTCCGCTGCTGGCCCTGGAGCTCGGTGGCGGTGAAGGGTCCACCGGGGGGACGATCCTGTTCGCCGTGGTTGCCGCTGTCGCCTTCGCGACCATCCTCGCCGTCGTCGCGGGGATCACCCTCGCCTCGTCCGCCTCCGTGGCCCATGACCTCTACGCCTCGTTCAGGCGCCCGGGCTCCAAGCAGTACAGCGAGGTCGCCGTGGCCCGCGTCGCCGCCGCCGGGATCGGGGTGGCCGCCATCGGACTCGGCCTGGTCGCCCAGGACCTCAACGTGGCGTTCCTGGTGGGGCTCGCCTTCGCCGTCGCCGCTTCGGCCAACCTCCCGGTGCTGCTGTACTCCCTGTTCTGGCGGAACTTCACCACCTGCGGAGCGGTCTGGTCCGTGTACGGCGGGCTGATCCCCGCCGTGCTGCTCGTACTGCTCTCCCCGGTGGTCTCCGGCAGCCCGAACTCGCTCTTCTCCGGCGCCGACTTCCAGCTCTTCCCCCTGGAGAACCCCGGCCTGGTCTCCATTCCGCTGGGCTTCCTGGCCGGCTGGGTCGGCACGGTCACCTCCACCGAACCGCCCGACGCCGCCAAGCACGCGGAGACCGAGGTCCGTGCGCTGACGGGGGCGGGAGCGGTGTAGCCACACTCCGGCGCGGTACCGGCCGCGCCCGCGCCGTACCGGCCGGGGCTTTCAGGCCTGACTGCCGGTAAACCAGGCGTAGCGGTGTTCGGGGCGACCCGTCTCGCCGTACCGCAGCGTCAGCCGCACTCTGCCGGTCCTTTCCAGCAGCTTCAGATAGCGCTGGACGGTCTACCGGCTCATCCCGGCGCTCTCCGCGATCTCCTGCGCGGAGAGCGGCCCTTCGGTGCTGCGGAGCGCTCGGCGGACCAGTTCTGCCGTGGTCGGTGAGTGTCCCTTGGGCAGATCGGGGTCGCCCACCGCCCAGAGGGCATCGAAGAGCCGGTCTGCTTCACACCCTGCTCGGCCTTTCCGCTGCGTTCGAGGGTGTGGCGCAGCGCTGCGTGCGCCTCCAGCTTGGTACGCAGCCCGGCGCAGGGCGAGGGCTTCACCAGGTACTGCAGCGCGCCGTGTCCCATGGCGTCCCGGACGGTGGCGACGTCGCGCGCCGCCGTCCACGTGATCACATCGGTGCGGTGACCAAGCCTGCGCAGTTCCCGCACCATCGACAGGCCGCTGCGTCTGGGCATGTAGTGGTCCAGCAGGACCAGGTCCACATGCTGTTCTTCGATCGTCGTGAGGGCTTCGGCGGCGGAGTGCGCCAGAGCGGTCACCCGGAACCCCGGCACCCTGAAGACATAGGCCGCGTTGACCTTCGCGACCCGGATGTCGTCGTCCACGACCAGGACCTCGATCAATGATTTTCTCCCGCGATGCCGGTGTTCGGTTCTGTAGCTTCCGGTTCGGTCGATGCCGGGTCCGTCATGTCCGGATCGGCGAGGGCCTCCGGCAGTACGACGGTGAACCCGGTGCCGCCGTCCGCCGCCCCGTCGACCGTCACGCTGCCGTTCCGCCAGCCGCCGCACCAGTGCGAGTCCCAGGCCGCGCCTGCCGTGGGCCGGGAGTTCCTTCGGCGACCAGCCCTCCGTGAAGATCAATGCGCGTTGCGCGGCCGGAACCCCCGGGCGGCTGTCATGGACCCGCGGCACCACCGTGCGGCCCTCGGTGTGGAGGCCCACCTCGGCCCGGGCGCCGTCCGTTCCGGCTGCCGCGTCCAGCACGTTGTCCACGAGATTGCCGACGATGGTGACCAGCCCGCAAGGGTCCAGGGCCGGTCCGGCAGCAGGGTCCCGGGCGCCACGCGCAGGGCGACGCCGCGCTCCGCCGTGACCGTGACCCGTTGCCGACCAGGAGCGCGGCCGGCAACGGGTCACAAACCTTCTCGGTGGCCTGCTCGGCCGTCGCCCGATGGACGCCGACGACCTCGGTGACGCACTCCATGGCGTCCTCGTCCATGTCCAACTCCAGCCGCCCCAGGCGGGTGTGCAGCGGGTTGGCCGGCCTCGGCGCGCCGTGCGGACCGTCTATCGCAGTGGTTCTCCCCTGACGGTCGGCAGCGGCTGAGGGGGTCGGGGGCCTCCGTAATGACCGGTGGGGCGCATGCGCAGCGGCCTTTCCCCGTACTCCTCCAACGCATGAGCGATCCAGCCGGCGGTACGGGACACCGCGAACACCGTCTCGCCCGCCTCCGCGGACATGCCGGAGGAGACCGAGAGCACGGCGAGCGCCAGGTCGACATTGGCATGCAGTGGCGCGTGGCGGGCGGTCGTGGTGACGACGTCGCGTGCCGCGGCGAGCGCCCCAGCCGCCTGCGGAATGTCGGCGAGGAGGTCGAACAGCGTCCGCGCCCGCGGGTCCTCGGCGACGTAGAGGCGATGGCCGAGCCCCGGCACCCTGCGTCCGGTACGGAGATGGTCCGCGACCACCGGGACCGCGCTGCCCCGCTCCAGAACCTCGGTCAGCATCCGGTGTGCCAGACCGCTCGCTGCCCCGTGCAGGGGGCCCTCCAGGACTCCGAGGCCCGCGGAGACCACCGCGTACGGATGGGCGTGGGCGGACGCGGCGACCCTGGCGGCCAGCGTCGACGCCGCGAGATCGTGGTCGATCAGGAGGACGAGGGCGGTGTCCAGCGCGGCGATTGACGGCTCGTCGGCGGGTCGGGCGGTCAGCTTCGGCCACAGTCGCCGGGCCAGCGCGGCCTCGTTTCCGGTGGCCACATCGCTCGTCGACGACCTGCCGCCGGCCAGGGGCAGCGCCTCGACAAGGGTCGGGATCAGGGTCCGCGTACTGGCGAGCACCGCCTCGCGCGACAAATCGAAGCGCAGCGGATCGGTGGTCGCCGCGGCGATCACGGCCACCCGCAGCCGGTCCGTGGAGCCGCTGTGCGCGGGCAGCGCGTCGACCGCCCGGCGCGCTGCGGCCAGCGCCTCATCAGGTGCGGTGAAGCGGATGCCGGGTCGCAGGTCGCCGGTCCAGAGCCATTCGGCAACCTCCTCGTAGCCGTACCGCCTGGCCAGTTCGGTCGCGTCGACGCCCCGGAAGTAGTACCGGTCGCTCTCGATCAGCGTGATGCCGGTACGGAAGACCGGATCGGCGGTGGGGGAGGGGTCCCGGCGCCCGGTGCGCCGGGCCAGCGCGTCGACCTCGGCCGCGTCGAATGTGCTGCCGCGCCCGCCGGGAGCGCGCCTGCTGCTCAGCTGGCCCCGGCTGACATAGGCGTACACCGTCTCGGGTTTCACCCCGAGCCGATCGGCCGTCTCCCTCGTGCTGAGCCGCTGCGCGGCCGTTGCGCCGGGGCTGTCACCGGGTGCTTCTTGATCCTTCATGTCGCCAACCGTATCCATATTGATTTAATCAACATTGACAGATTTAAGTCAATCATAGATTGTCGAATCAATATTGATGAGCGGCCATCGAGGCGTCTTCGACGCGCCTTCTAGGCGCTCTCGAGACGCTCATGGAGGAAAGAGATGCCGACCATGACCACCGGAACCCGAACCCCGCTCGATGTGCCCCGGGGGCTCGCGGGCGTCGTCGTCACCGACACGGCCCTCGGCGATGTCCGCGGGCGCGAGGGCTTCTACCACTACCGGCAGTACTCGGCGATCGACCTCGCAGGGACCCGCAGCTTCGAGGACGTCTGGTACCTGATGTCCGAGGGCACACTGCCCGATGCCGCGGCCCGTGCCGAATTCGCCGCCCGCACCGCAGCACTGCGCCGGCTGCCCGAGGAAGTCCGTGCGGCCCTGCCGGCCATAGCCCGCGCGGGATCAGTTTCCGGGCCCCTGGCCGGCCTGCGCACCGCCCTCTCGCTCCTCGGCGCCTCGGCCGGCTTCCGGCCGGTGTACGACATCGACGCCGACCGGCGCCGGAGCGACGCCCTGGCCGCCTGTGCCGCCGTCCCCACCGTGCTCACCGCGTTGCACCGCCTCGGCCAGGGCCTCGAACCGGTCGAGCCGCGCGAAGATCTGCCCCACGCGGCCAACTACCTGTACATGCTCACCGGCTCGGTACCGGACGCCGCACGGGTCAGGGCCGTGGAGCAGTACCTGATCTCCACCATCGACCACGGCTTCAACGCCTCGACCTTCACCGGCCGGGTCGTCGCCTCGACCGGCGCCGATGTCGCGGCCTGCCTGGTGGCCGCTGTCGGCGCGCTCTCCGGACCGCTGCACGGCGGAGCGCCCAGCCGTGCCCTCGACACCCTGGACGCCATAGGCGCCCCCGACCGCATCGACGGCTGGATCCGCGAACGGGTGCTCGCGGGCGAGCGGATCATGGGCTTCGGCCACCCCGTCTACCGCACCGAGGACCCCCGCTCACGCATGCTGCGGGGCATCGCCCAGGGCTTCGGCGGCCCGCTCGTCGACTTCGCCGTCGAGGTCGAAAGGCAGGTCGAGGCGATCCTCGCCGAGCTGAAGCCGGGCCGTGAGCTGCACACCAACGTCGAGTTCTACGCCGGAGTCGTCATGGAGCTGTGCGGGCTGCCGCGCGAGATGTTCACTCCGACATTCTGCGCGGCACGGGTGGTCGGCTGGAGCGCCAATATCCTGGAGCAGGCGGCGGACTCGAAGATCATCCGCCCGGCGGCCCGTTACGTCGGTCCGCCCCCGCCGCAGCCGGTCCCGGCGCCCTGACGTCCACCGAAGAAGGTCCCCGTTGAACCTGTCGTCCCCACCCCGCAAGCAGCAGGTCCCGGTCATCGTCCTCGCGGGGTTCCTGGGATCAGGCAAAACGACACTGCTCAACCACCTCCTCCGTAACCGTGCGGGCAACCGGATCGGCGTGATCGTCAACGACTTCGGCTCCATCGAGATCGATGCCATGACGGTCTCGGGGCAGGTTGGCTCGACGGTCTCGTTGGGCAACGGATGCCTGTGCTGCGTGGTCGACGCGAGCGAGCTCGACACCTTCCTGGAGACGCTGACCCGGCCCGCCGTCGGCCTCGATGTGATCGTCATCGAGGCCAGCGGACTGGCGGAGCCGCAGGAGCTGGTGCGCATGCTCCTGGCCAGCGCCAATCCGCACATCGTGTACGGGGGCCTGGTGGAGGTCGTCGACGCCGCCGAGTTCGACGCCACCCGAAGTCGCCATCCGGAGATCGACCGCCATCTCGCCGTCGCCGATCTGGTCGTGCTGAACAAGACCGACCGGGTCGGGAGCGAGGAACCGGCCCGAATCCGGGACGTCATCGCCGCGACCGGCGGCGCGGCGGCGGGCGGCAACGCGGCCGCCGTCATCTGCGCCGCATACGGACGCATCGATCCCGAGCTGCTCTTCGACCCGGCGCTGCGGCCGGATGCTGAGGAGAAGGCGCGCCAGCTCACCTTCGAGGATCTGCTCCGGGCGGAGTGGGCCGAGGAAGAGGCCGATGCCGGGCACGAGCACCATCTGCATGCCGCGTACGAGAGCGTCTCCTTCACCTCGGACGTACCGATGAATCCCCGCCGATTGATGGAGTTTCTCGACTCCGGGCCGCAGGGCCTCTACCGGATCAAAGGGTTCGTCGACTTCGGCGCGGGCGACCGCGGCAACAAATACGTCCTGCATGCGGTCGGCAGATTCCTGCGGTTCGGCCCGCGGCCGTGGGCACGCGACGAACCGCGCCTCACCCAGCTGGTGCTGATCGGCTCGGGCATCGATCCGGAGCAGCTGCACAAGGAGCTGGCCGACTGCCGCGAGACCGCCGCTCCGGCACTGCACACGACACAGGACGCCGCACATGAGCGAAGCATGTGGGGCGTCCTGCGGTACGTACAACAGCCCGACGACGACGCATAGCGGCGGGCCCCTTCGCCCGCCCGGCTTTCTGTACCGCTGCCCGGCCGGGCCGGCTAGACGGGGCCGGCGACCACCGCGACCGGCTTGGCCAGCGGTGTCCCCGAACCGTCGCGCCTCGGGTCCGCCTCCGGCAGCTCGGTCGGCATGCCGTTCTTCTGCGCGGCCCGGGCAGGCGTCGCGCCCGCCCAGCCGAAGACCAGAACGTCCTCGCCCTTGAGGAACCGCTGACAGCGCACCCCGCCGGTGGCCCGGCCCTTGCGCGGATACTGGTCGAACGGGGTGAGCTTGCAGGTCAGCACCGAGTCGTCCAGCGTGCCGTGCGAGCCCGCCACCGTGAACACCACCGCGTCCACCGCCGGATCCACCGCGGTGAACGAGATCACCTCGGCGTCCGCCGCGAGCTTGATGCCCGTCATGCCTCCCGCGGGTCTCCCCTGCGGCCGTACCTGCGCCGCCGGGTAGCGCAGCAACTGCGCGTCGGACGTGACGAAGACCAGGTCCTCCTCACCCGTACGCAGTTCGGCCGCGCCGACGATGCGGTCACCGTCCTTGAGGGTGATGACCTCCAGCTCGTCCTTGTTGGCCGGATAGTCCGGCACCACTCGCTTGACGACCCCCTGCAGGGTGCCGATCGCCAGGCCGGGCGAGGCCTCGTCGAGCGTGGTGAGGCAGATGACCTCCTCGTCGCTCTCCAGCGTGAGGAACTCCGAAACCATCGCCCCGCCCGACAGATTGGGCGCCGCGTGGGTGTCCGGCAACTGCGGCAGATCGATCACCGCGAGCCGCAGCAGCCGCCCCGTCGACGTCACCACCCCCACATCGCCGCGGGCCGTCGCCGGCACGGCCGACACGATCACATCGTGCTTGGCACGCTTGGCGTCCTCGGCGAAGGCGATCGGATCGTCATGGGCGGTACGGGCCAGCAGGCCGGTCGACGACAGCAGCACCCGGCACGGGTCGTCCGCGACCTCCAGCGGCACCGAGGTGACCTGTGAACCAGCCGATTCCAGCAGCACCGTACGCCGGTCGGTACCGAACTTCTTGGCGACCGCAGCCAGTTCGGAGGAGACGAGCTTGCGCAGCTCGGTGTCCGATTCGAGGATGGCGGTCAGCTCGTCGATCTCGGCGTTGAGCCGGTCCCGCTCGCTCTCCAGCTCGATCCGGTCGAACCGGGTCAGCCGGCGCAGCGGGGTCTCCAGGATGTACTGCGTCTGGGTCTCGCTCAGCGAGAAGTGCTCGATGAGCCGCTCCTTCGCCTGCGCCGAGTTGTCGCTGGACCGGATGAGCCGGATGACCTCGTCGATGTCGATCAGCGCGACGAGGAGTCCCTCGACCAGGTGCAGCCGGTTGCGGCGCTTGGTCCGGCGGAACTCGCTGCGCCGGCGCACGACCTCGAAGCGGTGGTCGAGATAGACCTCCAGCAGCTCCTTGAGGCCCAGGGTGAGCGGCTGACCGTCGACCAGCGCCACATTGTTGATGCCGAAGGACTCCTCCATAGGCGTCAGCTTGTAGAGCTGCTCCAGCACGGCCTCCGGAACGAAGCCGTTCTTCACCTCGATGACCAGGCGCAGTCCGTGCGAGCGGTCGGTGAGGTCCTTGACGTCCGCGATGCCCTGGAGTTTTTTCGCCGAGACCAGGTCCTTGATCTTGGCGATCACCTTCTCCGGGCCGACGCTGAAGGGCAGTTCGGTGACGACCAGGCCCTTGCGGCGTGCCGTGACGTTCTCCACGGTGACGGTGGCACGGATCTTGAACGTTCCGCGGCCGGCCGCGTAGGCGTCCTTGACGCCGCCGAGGCCCACGATTCGGCCACCGGTCGGCAGGTCGGGACCCGGGACGAATCGCATCAGGGTCTCCAGGTCCGCGCCCGGATGCTTGATGAGATGGCGGGCGGCGGCGATGACCTCGCCCAGGTTGTGCGGCGGCATATTGGTCGCCATGCCGACCGCGATCCCGGTCGTGCCATTGACCAGGAGGTTCGGATAGGCGGCGGGGAGGACGACCGGCTCCTGCTCCTGGCCGTCGTAATTCGACTGGAAAGCGACGGTGTCCTCGTCGATCGACTCCGTCATCAGTGACGTCGCGTCGGCCATCCGGCACTCGGTGTACCGCATCGCGGCCGGAGGGTCGTCGTTGCCGAGCGAGCCGAAGTTGCCGTGTCCGTCGACGAGGGGGAGCCTCATGGAGAACGGCTGTGCCATCCGCACCAGCGCGTCGTAGATCGACGCGTCACCGTGCGGGTGAAGCTTGCCCATGACCTCGCCGACCACGCGGGCGCACTTCACATAGCCGCGCTCCGGGCGCAGGCCCATCTCGTTCATCTGGTACACGATGCGGCGGTGCACCGGCTTCATGCCGTCGCGGGCGTCCGGCAGGGCCCGTGAGTAGATCACCGAGTACGCGTACTCGAGGTAGGAGCCCTGCATTTCGTCGACGACGTCGATGTCGAGGATCTTCTCCTCGAAATCGTCCGACGGCGGCGGGGTCTTCGTGCTGCGGCGGGCCATCGCTGCTGCGACTCCTTCACGGATTCTGACGGATTCTGTCCGGGCAACCTCATGTTCTGACGCCGACCATTGTGGACCGCCGCACTGACATCGCCGACCTCGACCCGTCCCAAGAGGCGTTCCCGGCCCCTGCCGAGGGGTTTCACGCCCCGTCCCGCGGGGATGCGCCCCTCTTTCACGCGAACTTCCGCGGTATGGGAACTTCGCCAGGTGTCTGCGCGCTTGCTTACAGTGGCAGGTCTCGCAGGAATTCCATTATCGCGATCGAAGGGACGTACATGCCCATGGGTCACACGGCCACAGCCCAGGCCGGCTCCGGCGGCTTGACAGCGACCGAGCACCGTCTGGCCAACGGCCTGCGCGTGGTGCTCTCCGAGGACCATTTGACCCCGGTCGCCGCGGTCTGCCTCTGGTACGACGTCGGTTCGCGCCACGAGGTCAAGGGACGCACCGGTCTGGCTCACCTCTTCGAGCACCTGATGTTCCAGGGCTCCGGCCAGGTGAAGGGGAACGGACACTTCGAGCTGGTGCAGGGGGCCGGCGGTTCGCTCAACGGGACCACCAGCTTCGAGCGCACCAACTACTTCGAGACGATGCCCACGCACCAGTTGGAGCTGGCCCTCTGGCTCGAGGCGGACCGGATGGGCTCGCTGCTCGCCGCGCTCGACGAGGAGTCCATGGAGAACCAGCGCGACGTCGTCAAGAACGAGCGCCGCCAGCGCTACGACAACGTCCCCTACGGCACGGCGTTCGAGAAGCTGACGGCCCTGGTCTACCCAGAGGGCCACCCGTACCACCACACGCCGATCGGCTCGATGGCGGACCTGGACGCCGCGACCCTGGAAGACGCGCGCACCTTCTTCCGTACGTATTACGCGCCCAACAACGCGGTGCTTTCGGTCGTCGGTGACATCGACCCCGAGCAGACGCTCGCCTGGATCGAGAAGTACTTCGGCTCCATCCCGTCCCACGACGGCAAGCAGCCGCCCCGGGACGGCACGCTCCCCGAGATCATCGGCGAGCAGCTGCGTGAAGAGGTGCACGAGGAGGTCCCGGCACGGGCGCTGATGGCCGCCTACCGGCTGCCGCCCGACGGCGCCCGCGAGTGCGACGCGGCGGACCTCGCGCTCACCGTGCTCGGCGGCGGCGAGTCGTCGCGGCTGCACAACCGTCTGGTCCGCCGTGACCGTACGGCCGTGGCGGCCGGGTTCGGGCTGCTCCGGCTGGCCGGTGCGCCCTCCCTCGGCTGGCTGGACGTCAAGACGTCCGGCGGCGTCGAGGTGCCGCAGATCGAGGCCGCTGTCGACGAGGAGCTCGCCCGGTTCGCCGCCGAAGGCCCCACGCCCGAGGAAATGGAGCGTGCGCAGGCCCAGTTGGAGCGCGAGTGGCTGGACCGGCTCGGTACGGTGGCGGGCCGCGCCGACGAACTCTGCCGGTTCGCCGTGCTGTTCGACGACCCGCAGCTCGCCCTGACCGCCGTACAGCGGGTGCTCGATGTCACCGCTGAAGAGGTCCAGGCGGTCGCCAAGGCCCAGCTGCGCCCCGACAACCGGGCGGTGCTGGTCTACGAACCGGCCGAATCGGCCGAGCCCGCGGAATCACCGGACACCGATGAGACCGAAGCCGACGATACCGACGCGCACGAAGGAGCGGACAAGTGACCGACGCTGCCGCGACTGGAGTTTCGATGCAGTTCCACCCGCAGCCGGCCCCCGGCGTCGCCCGCCCGTGGGCCTTCCCCGCACCGGAGCGCGGCGCCCTGCCCAATGGCCTCACGGTGCTGCGCTGCCAACGTCCCGGCCAGCAGGTCGTGGCGGTCGAGATCGTCCTGGACGCCCCGTTGGACGCCGAGCCCGAGGGCCTCGACGGCGTGGCCACGATCATGGCGCGGGCGCTCTCCGAGGGCACCGACAAGCACACGGCCGAGGAGTTCGCCGCCGAGCTGGAGCGCTGCGGCGCCACCCTCGACGCGCACGCCGACCACCCCGGCATCCGGGTCTCCCTGGAGGTCCCGGCCTCCCGACTGGCCAAGGCGCTCGCGCTGGTCGCCGAGGCGCTGCGGGCGCCCGCCTTCGCCGACAGCGAGGTCGAGCGGCTGGTACGCAACCGGCTCGACGAGATCCCGCACGAGCAGGCCAACCCGGCCCGCCGCGCCGCCAAGCAGCTCTCCAAGGAGCTCTTCCCGGCCACGGCGCGCATGTCGCGCCCACGCCAGGGCACCGAGGAGACGGTGGAGCGGATCGACTCGTCGGCCGTGCGTGCCTTCTTCGACGCCCACGTCAGGCCGTCCACGGCAACCGCCGTGGTCGTCGGTGACCTCACCGGCATCGACCTGGACGCCCTGCTCGCCGACACCCTCGGCGACTGGGCGGGCGACACCGCCGAGCCCCGCCCCGCCCCGCCGATCACCGCGGACGACAGCGGTCGGGTGGTGATCGTCGACCGTCCGGGCGCGGTGCAGACGCAGCTGCTGATCGGCCGGATCGGCCCCGACCGGCACGACAGCGTATGGCCGGCTCAGGTGCTCGGCACGTACTGCCTGGGCGGCACGCTCACGTCCCGGCTGGACCGGGTGCTGCGCGAGGAGAAGGGCTACACGTACGGCGTGCGGGCCTTCGCCCAGGTGCTGCGCTCGTCGGCCCCGGATTCCGCCTCGGGGGCGACGGGTGCCGCGATGCTCGCCATCAGCGGATCCGTCGACACGGAGTCCACCGGACCGGCCCTGAAGGACCTGTGGACGGTCCTGCGGGCCCTGGCCGCTGAGGGGCTGACCGACGAGGAGCGCGAGACGGCCGTGCAGAACCTCGTCGGTGTCGCACCGCTGAAGTTCGAGATGGCGGCCTCCGTCGCCGGCACCCTCGCAGACCAGGTCGAGCAGCACCTCCCGGACGACTACCAGGCACACCTGTACGCCCGGCTCGCGGAGACCGGCACGGTCGAGGCGACCGCGGCGGTGGTCAACGCCTTCCCGGGCGACCGGCTGGTCACGGTCCTCGTCGGTGACGCGGCGCAGATCGAGGAACCGGTCCGGGCGCTGGACATCGGAGAGGTGTCGGTGGTCACCGGCTGACGGGCGTACCTGTCGCGGGCGCGGGAGGCGGCCTGACGGGATGGCCGGCCCGTCAGGCCGCGACAGTTCGCTTGTGACGGGTCACCTGTGACGGCCCACCGGTCGCCCGGTCCACCAACCCGTCGCATGTCTGCATACCGGGACAAGAGGAATACCCCTGTGAGTGAGATCTCGCCGGGGTATTCCTTTTTGTCCGTTCTGGTGGAGAGGTTGCCTGTCTGCCCTGTGGGATGCGCTACAAAACAGCCTGTCCGTTTGGTGAATGAAAGTGACCCCGCTTAGCGTCGGCCGGGCTGTCCGTCACTCGTATGCCGCATCCGCGACGTACCGGACAGTCATCGCCGAGTCCCCGTCAGGCGCGAGCCTGGGGAGCCGGGGACCCACGAAGTCCCTGGGGTGAATCGGATGCCTGAGCCTCACCGAGGCCGAGTAGTCCGTAGGAGACCTTCCTGCTCCGAACCCGTCAGCTAACCCGGTAGGCGAGAAGGAAGGAAAGGACCAGCCACTTCATGGCGTTCACCCGTGCCACCGGGAAGCATCGTGCCCCGAGTCGACTGACGCGCAGGAGCGCGAAGATCGCCGGCGTCGCGGCCCTGGCCACCACCGGCGTCATCGGCGGCGCGGCCTCTCCGGCCCTCGCAGCGGACACCGGGGTCACCTCCGTCGGCGAGACCGGCCTGAACCAGGTCATCGGCATCGACAGCGCCCTCGCCGACCAGATAGAGGCCCAGGCCGCCGCACAGCAGCACCAGGCCGATGCCGCGGCGAAGGAGAAGGCGGAGGCCGAGGCCGAAGCGAAGCGCGCGGCCGAGGCGCGGGCGGAGAAGGCGCGTGCCGCCCGGTCCGCCGAGCGCACCCGCCTGGGCGCCTTCCGGCTCCCGGTCGCAGGTTCGTACGTCACCACCGGCTACAAGTCCAGTGGCTCGCTCTGGTCGTCCGGCAGCCACTCGGGCATCGACTTCCACGCCGCGTCCGGCAGTTCTGTCGTCGCCGTCGGTGCCGGTACGGTCGTCGAGGCCGGCTGGGGCGGCGCGTACGGCAACAACATCGTGCTCCGGATGACGGACGGCACGTACACGCAGTACGGCCACCTCTCCTCGATCGGCGTCTCCGTCGGCCAGAGCGTCGGCGCGGGCGAGCGGATCGGGCTCTCCGGCTCGACCGGCAACTCCACGGGCCCGCACCTCCACTTCGAGGCCCGGACGACGCCGTCGTACGGCTCCGACATGAACCCCGTCGCCTACCTGCGCGCCCACGGCGTCAACGTCTGACCGAAGCCGCCCGTCCCACCTGCAGCACCTCTTCGAAGGCCCCGGCACACACCGGGGCCTTCGCTGTGCCCGGCCTTCCCTGTGCCCGGCCTTCGCCGTGCCTGGCCTCTGTGTCTGCCCGTGGTGCCCGCCTGCAGTACATGCCCGCCGAGTCGCTCCGTGGCCAAAAGATATTCATGAATTTCCACCCGGCATCGGAAATTCGACCGCACTGCAATAGGGTCGCAGAACAGGCGTCGGCCGGCCGCGTTTCGCGGGGATTAAGGCGGAGGTTCGGACATGCGCATTCCCGCGCATGCGGTATGCACGGCAATCCGTGACGACATCGTCTCCGGTGTCTTCGAACGCGGCAGCCGGCTCACAGAGGAGTCGTTGGCGCGTCGATACGGGGTCTCCCGCGTCCCGGTACGGGAAGCGCTGCGCACCCTGGAGTCCGAGGGCTTCGTGGTCACCCGGCGGCACGCGGGCGCGTGCGTGGCCGAGCCGACCCGACAGGAGGCCGCCGACCTGCTGGAGGTCCGGATGCTGCTGGAGCCGCTGGCCGCCGCGCGCGCCGCGCAGCGCCGCACCGAGGCGCATCTGAAGGTGCTGCGCGGTCTGGTCCGGCTCGGCCAGGAGCGGGCCAGGCGGGGCGAGGGGGAGGATCTGCGCCCGCTGGGCGGCTGGTTCCACGAGACGTTGGTGCAGGCCTCCGGCAGTCCCGGCCTGATCGCGCTGCTCACCCAGCTCCGGCACAAGATCGCCTGGATGTACGCGGTCGAGCAGCCGGCCTGCCCGGCGGATTCCTGGGCCGAGCACGGAGCCGTCGTGGACGCGGTGGCGCGCGGTGACGCGGAACGGGCCAGGGCGCTGACCGCCCAGCACGCCGAACGGGCCGCGGCCGCGCACCGGCTGCGCCGCGTCGACCGGCCGGACCGCCGGCCCACGGTCCCACGCACCGGCCGGACCGCCGGCTCCCGGCCTCACGCACCGGCCGGGTGAGGGCTTCGCAACATCCCGTAAACACCACGGGCATCCGGCATTAATAATTACGCCGTATACAAAGAGTTGTCATTCCGTGCGGCTTCCTTCGGGCTGTCCGAATTATCTTCGCTCTTCATTTTTCACGAAGTTTCGCCCGAGAAAGCGAAAGAGCCGCGGACCCGGTCAAGGGGTCGCGGCTCTTTCGTAGAAAACGGGTCAGACGGTCTCCGGCAGCTCATCGAGCCCCTCGGCGACCAGCTTCGCCAGACGGTCCAGGGCGGCTTCCGAATCGTCGGCCTCGGATGCGAGCACGATCTCCTCGCCGCCGTGCGCGCCGAGACCGAGCACCGCGAGCATCGAGGCGGCGTTCACCGGGTTGCCATCCGCCTTGGCGATCGTCACGGGGACGCCGGAGGCCGTGGCGGCACGGACGAAGATGGAAGCGGGGCGGGCGTGCAGGCCCTCGGCCCATCCGACGTTGACGCGGCGCTCAGCCATGGTTCTGCCCTTCAGAATTCAACAGTTGTCTAGACCAGTCTCTCACGCAGTGCGCGATGCTCCAGGCCGACCCGCGGCAGGCCCGCAGCCCGTGCTTTACCGCCGTTCGGCCCCCTCAGACTGCCCCGGCCCCGGGACCTACGCGACCGCTGACGGAGCCGTAGTCTTTGCCCATGCAGCCCTCGTCGCAGCAGAGTCCGCAGCACGCGTATCCCGACCACTGGGAAGCGGACGTGGTCCTCCGCGACGGCGGAACCGCGCGGATCCGGCCCATCACCACGGACGACGCCGAACGGCTGGTCAGCTTTTACGAGCAGGTCTCCGACGAGTCGAAGTACTACCGCTTCTTCGCTCCGTACCCCCGTCTGTCCGACCGGGACGTGCACCGCTTCACCCATCACGACTACGTCGACCGGGTGGGGCTCGCGGTCACGGTCGGCGGCGAGTTCATCGCGACCGTCCGCTACGACCGGATCGACGAGCGGGGCAGGCCCGCCTCCGCGCCCGCCGACGAGGCCGAGGTCGCCTTCCTCGTCCAGGACGCGCACCAGGGCCGGGGGGTGGCCTCGACGCTCCTCGAACACATCGCCGCCGTCGCCCGCGAGCGCGGCATCCGCCGTTTCGCGGCCGAGGTGCTGCCCGCCAACACCAAGATGATCAAGGTGTTCCGGGATGCCGGATACACCCAGCAGCGCAGCTTCGAAGAGGGCTCCGTCCACCTCACCCTGGACCTCGAACCCACCGCCGAGTCCCTCGCCGTCCAGCGCGCCCGTGAGCAGCGGGCCGAGGCGCGTTCCGTGCAACGGCTGCTCGCGCCCGGTTCCGTCGCCGTCATCGGCGCCGGCCGCACTCCCGGAGGGGTCGGCCGCACCGTCCTGCGCAATCTTCTCGGGGCCGGATTCACCGGTCGTACGTACGCCGTGAACCGCTCCTTCGCCGCCGACCAGGGCACGATCGACGGGGTGCCCGCCCACCGTTCGATCGGCGAGATCGACGAACCGGTCGACCTCGCGGTCGTCGCCGTCCCCGCCGACCGCGTTCCCGAGGCCGTCGCCGACTGCGGCGAGCACGGTGTCCAGGGGCTGGTCGTCCTCTCCGCCGGATATGCCGAATGGGGCGCCGAGGGCAGGGAGCGACAGCGTGAACTGGTCCGCCAGGCGCGCTCGTACGGGATGCGGATCATCGGACCGAACGCCTTCGGCGTCATCAACAACGCCGAGGCCGTCCGGCTGAACGCCTCCCTCGCCCCCGAGCCGCCCGCTCCCGGACGCATCGGCCTCTTCACCCAGTCCGGAGCGATCGGTATCGCGCTGCTCTCCGGGCTCTACCGGCGCGGCGCCGGCCTCTCCACCTTCATCTCCGCGGGCAACCGCGCCGACATCTCGGGCAACGACTTCCTGCAGTACTGGTACGAGGACCCGGACACGGATGTCGCCCTGCTGTACCTCGAATCGCTCGGCAACCCCCGCAAGTTCACCCGCCTCGCCCGGCGCACCGCGGCCGTGAAGCCCGTGGTCGTCGTGAAGGGCGCCCGGCACAGCGGCTCCACGCCACCCGGCCATGCGGTGCCGGTCAGCCGGATCCCGGACGCGACGGTCTCGGCGCTCATGCGGCAGGCGGGCGTCATCCGCGTCGACACGGTGACGGAGATGGTCGATGCGGGCCTCCTCCTCGCCGACCAGCCGCTCCCCGCGGGCCCACGGGTCGCGATCCTCGGCAACTCCGAGTCGCTCGGTCTGCTCACGTACGACGCCTGCCTGGCCGAGGGGCTCCGCCCGCGCCGGCCCCTCGACCTCACCACCGCCGCGACCCCGCAGGACTTCCGGGACGCCCTGGCCGAGGCCCTCGCCGATGACGGCTGCGACTCCGTGATCGTGACGGCGATCCCGTGGGTGGGCGAGGACGGCGAGGCGGAACCGGGCGACGGAGAGGTACTGGCGACCGCCCTGCACGCGGCCGCGACCGCCGGTCCCGCCAAGCCGGTGGCCGTCGTGCACGTGGAGATCGGCGGCCTGGCCGAGGCTCTCGCCGCGGCCACCAGCACGGTCGCGCAGCCGCGCCCTTCGAAGCAGCCCTCCGCGGCCGCGACGTCCCCGCGCGCCGGAGCCGCCGCCACCGCGACCGGCTCCGCACCGGCGCACACCCCTTCAGTGCCCGGCCCCGCCCCGGCGCACACCGCTTCCACCCCCGGCAGCGGCGCGGTCACCGCAACCACGGGCACGGACAGCAAGGACCGCGCCGAACCCGCCCCCGGCTCCCGCCCCCGTACCGGCCGGATCCCCGCCTACCCCGCCGCCGAGCGGGCCGTGCGCGCCCTGGCCGAAGCGGTCCGGTACGCGCAGTGGCGACGACAGGCCGCCGCGCCCGGCAAGGTGCCCGAGTTCCTCGACGACACCATCGACGAACAGGGCGCCGCCGACCTGATCGACACCCTGCTCGGCCCGGACCCCGACCCGAGGGGCAGGCCGCTCGCGCACGACGAGGCGCGCGAACTCCTGGGCCGCTACGGCATCACCGTACGACCGACGCTTGCGGCCCCCGACCCCGAAGCCGCCGTCGCCGCGGCGGCACGGCTCGGCTACCCCGTGGCGCTCAAGACCACCGCACCCCATCTGCGCCACCGCGCCGACCTCGGCGGCGTGCGGCTGGACCTCGCCAACGAGAGCGCGCTGCGCCGGGCCTACGGCGAACTGACCGACCTGCTCGGCAAGCCCGCCGAACTCCGGCCGGTCGTCCAGGCCATGGCGCCGCGCGGCGTCGACACCGTCGTGCGGGCCACGATCGACCCGGCGGCGGGCGCCGTCCTCTCCTTCGGGCTCGCGGGCGCGCCCTCCGAACTCCTCGGCGACACCGCCCACCGCCTCGTTCCGGCCACCGATCGCGACGCCGCGGAGCTGATCCGGTCCATCCGGGCGGCTCCGGTGCTGTTCGGCTGGCGGGGCGCGGCGCCCGTGGACACCGCGGCGCTCGAAGAGCTGCTGCTGCGGGTGTCCCGGCTGGTCGACGACCACCCCGAGGTGGTCTCCATCGCCCTGGAACCGGTCGTGGTCGCCCCGCAGGGGCTGACCGTTCTCGGCGCGAGCGTCCGGCTCTCGCCGCCCCCGGCCCGCACCGACCTCGGCCCCCGCCGCCTCCCCAACTACTGACCGGCCACCGACCGGACGGCACCGATTCGTCCCCGGCCGTCGGACGAGCCCGAAAGCACAGGTCCCTCCGGCGCGCGAGCCCCGGTCGCCCTGCCGGACATCGTTCCCGGCAGTCATCCGCCCCCCGTAGGATGGTCCTCATGGCTAAGACCGGTACGACGACCCAGGGGCTGCGCGCGGCGATCGAGCGCAGTGGCTACTACCCGGCCCTCGTGGCCGAGGCGGTGGAGGCCGCCGTGGGCGGTGAGCCGGTCGCTTCGTACCTGGTGCACCAGGAGACCACCTTCGACTCCAACGAGGTGCGCCGCCACGTCACGGTCCTGGTCCTGACCGACACCCGCTTCATCGTCAGCCACACCGACGAGCAGAACGCGGACACCAGCTCCCCGACGCCGTACGCCACCACCTCCACGGAGTCGGTCAAGCTCGACCGGATCTCGTCGGTCGTGGTCAGCCGCGTCGTCGCCAACCCGGAGAAGTACGTACCGGGCACGCTGCCCCGCGAGGTCGTCCTCACCATCGGCTGGGGCGCGGTCTCCCGTATCGACCTGGAGCCGGCCGCCTGCGGCGACCCCAACTGCGAGGCCGACCACGGCTACACCGGCAGTTCCACCGCCGACGACCTGAGCCTGCGGGTCAGTGAGGCCGGTGACGGCCCGGACACCGTGCGCCAGACCCTCGCCTTCGCGCAGTCCCTCTCCGAGGCCACGGCCGTGACCGCGGCGTCCGGCCGCTGATGGTTCAGCCGGCCTGGCAGGACCCCGTCCTCCTCCCCGTCGACACCGCACCCGTTCCCGAGTACGGCAGCGGCTCGCTCGCCGATCTGCTGCCCACGCTCGCCGCCGGACAGGGCGTGCCCGGCTTCACCGCGACGATCCCCGAACTCACCCCCGCCGACCGGAACTGCGTGTTCCTGATCGACGGCCTCGGCTGGGAGCAGATCAAGGCCCACCCGGACGAGGCACCGTTTCTGCACTCCCTGCTCCCCACCTCGCGCGGCGGCACCGGCCGCCCGGTTACGGCGGGCTTCCCGGCCACCACCGCGACGTCACTCGCCTCGGTCGGTACCGGACTTCCGCCGGGGGAGCACGGCCTTCCCGGCTACACCGCGCGCAATCCGGAGACCGGCGAGCTGATGAACCAGCTGCGCTGGCAGCCCTGGACGCCGCCGAAGGCCTGGCAGCCGTACCCCACCGTCTTCACGCTCGCCGACGCCGCGGGGGTGCGCACCGCCCAGGTCTCCGCCCCCGCCTTCGAGCAGACCCCGCTCACCAAGGTCGCACTCAGCGGGGGCTCGTTCCTCGGGCGGCTCTCCGGCGAGGAGCGGATGGACGTCGCCGCCGAGCGGCTTGCCGCGGGTGACCGGTCGCTCGTCTACACGTACTACAGCGAGGTCGACGGGAAGGGTCACCGCTTCGGTGTCGACTCCGACGCCTGGCGCGGGCAGCTGATGTACGTGGACGGCCTGGCCCGGCGCCTGGCCGAGCAGCTCCCGCCCCGCTCGGCGCTGTACATCACCGCCGATCACGGCATGATCGACATCCCCTTCGACGAGCAGTCCCGGATCGACTTCGACGAGGACTGGGAGCTGCGCGCGGGCGTCGCCCTGCTCGGCGGCGAGGGCCGGGCCCGTCATGTGTACGCGGTCCCGGGCGCCGAGAGCGATGTGCTGACCGTCTGGCGGGAAGTGCTCGGCGAGCAGTTCTGGGTGGCGAGCCGGGACGAAGCGATCGCGGCCGGCTGGTTCGGCCCGAAGATCGATGAACGCGTACACGGCAGGATCGGCGATGTCGTCGCCGCCGCCCACGACGACGTAGTGATCACCGCCTCGGTCAATGAGCCGCACGAGTCCGCGATGGTGGGCATGCACGGCTCGATGACCCCCGTCGAGCAGCTCGTCCCCCTGCTCGAAGTACGCTCGTAGCCGCGTTTTCCCCGCCTCAGTCTCCCCTGGACTGCTTCGCCCCGCCCGAAAGGTGCTCAGCCCCTCATGCCCGAGCTTGTGTTCTTCTCCGGAACGATGGACTGCGGAAAGAGCACGCTGGCGCTGCAGATCGGCCACAACCGTTCGGCCCGTGGCCTGCAGGGCGTGATCTTCACCCGTGACGACCGGGCGGGGGAGGGCAAGCTCTCCTCGCGTCTGGGGCTGGTCACCGAGGCCGTCGAGGCCGACGAGGGCATGGATCTGTACGCGCACCTCGTCGACCACATAAGCCGGGGCGGCCGGGCGGACTACGTGATCGTGGACGAGGCGCAGTTCATGGCTCCCGTCCAGATCGACCAGCTCGCCCGGGTCGTCGACGACCTGGGCATGGACGTCTTCGCGTTCGGTATCACCACCGACTTCCGGACCAAGCTGTTCCCCGGATCCCAGCGGCTGATCGAACTGGCCGACCGGGTCGAGTCCCTCCAGGTCGAAGCCCTCTGCTGGTGCGGGGCACGGGCCACGCACAACGCCCGTACGGTCGGCGGCGAGATGGTCGTCGAAGGCGCCCAGGTGGTGGTCGGGGACGTCAACCAGCAGGCGGACGAGGTTGGTTACGAGGTGCTCTGCCGACGCCACCACCAGCGCAGGACGACCAGCGCGAGCGCCCGCGCGGGCTCCCTCTCGCCGGACGTGCTGCCCGTCACCTCCGCCTGAACCCGTCCCTCCGGGCGTCCGGCACGGATGCTTAGGATGACGCTGTGAACACGGTGAGCGGAACAGAGGCCGAGTCCGAACCGGGCTCACTGGGCAAGGTGCAGCCGCGGCAGCTGATCGTGACGGTCTACGGGCTGTACGCGCGCGACACCGGCGGCTGGATGTCCGTGGCCTCGCTGATCCAGCTGCTCGCCGACCTCGGCGTCGAGGCGCCGACCGTACGGTCCTCGGTCTCGCGGCTGAAGCGCGCCGGACTGCTCGAAGCCGAATCGGTGTCCGGAGCGGCCGGGTACCGGATCTCGCCCGAGACCGAGCGCATTCTGCGCGACGGCGATCCGCGCATCTTCGCGGCCCGAAGGGCCACCGTGGACGAGGGCTGGGTGCTGGTCGTCTTCTCCGTACCCGAGTCCGAACGCGCCAAGCGGCACACCCTGCGCACCCAGCTGACCCGGCTCGGTTTCGGTTCCGTGTCCGCCGGTGTGTGGATCGCGCCGGGACATGTGCACGGCGAGGCGGAGGACATGCTGGCCCGGCACGGGCTGCGCTCGTACGCCGACCTCTTCCGGGCCGACTATCTCTCCGTGGCCGGGGGCGGGGACGGGGGCCTGCCCGCGAAGGTGCGCTCCTGGTGGGACACCGTCCGACTGCAGCGGCTGTACGTCGCATTCCTTGCGGCACACCGTCCGGCGGCCGAGCGGATCGCCGGTGGCAGCCCGCTGACGGACCGCGAGGCGTTCACGACGTACATCAGGGTCCTCACCGACTGGCGCCGGCTCGTCTACCTCGACCCCGGTGTCCCGCGTGAACTGCTACCGGCCGAGTGGAGCGGAACCGAGGCGTCCGAGCTCTTCGACGAGCTGCACACCCGGCTGGCCGGCCCCGCCCACCGGCACGTGGAACGGCTCCGGACCGGCTGACCCGCCCCGCGGCCCGGTGGCTCAGCGAGCGGCCGACCGTACGATCGTGAACACCGCGCCCTCCGGGTCCGCCACGGTCGCCACCCGGCCGTTCGCCCCCTCCCGGGGCGGTTGCAGGATGTATCCGCCGAAATCCACCACACGATGCGTTGCCTCGTCGGTGTCGTCGACCTCGAAGTACGTCATCCAGTGCGGGCCGCGGTCGCGTGGCAGGGCGCGGCCGACACCGTGCAGCGAGGCCACCGGACGGCCGTGCAGACGAAGGGTCTGGTAGTCGAAGTCGGCCGAGACGATTGCCTCCGCCTCGTAGCCGAAAACCGTCTGGTAGAACTTGCAGACCATCGACGTCTCGCGGGTCACCAACTCGTTCCAGACCGGTGTGCCATGGGTGCCCGCGAACGCCGTACCGACGTGCGCGGCGGCCTGCCAGATTCCGAAGACCGCGCCGCTGGGGTCGGAAGCGATGGCGAGCCGGCCCGCCTCACCCGCATCACCCGAGTCGAGCGGCCCGACGGCGACCGTGCCACCGCAGGAACGGATCACTTCCGCCGTGGCGTCGGTGTCGTCGGTGGCCAGATAGGTCGTCCAGGCGACCGGCAGATGGCGATCGGGCGGCAACTGCCCGATGCCCGCGACCACTTTCCCGTCGATCAGCGCACGTACATACGGACCCAGCTGGTCCGGTCCGGGCACGAACTCCCAACCGAACAGCCGGGCGTAGAAGTCCTGGGTCGTGCTCAGGCCGTGCACGAGCAGACTCACCCAGCAAGGTGTTCCGGGCATGCGTCGGGCTGCAGCCTCCGTCATCGTCACTCTCTCCTCGGACCATCGTGGTGGCCGTACGGGGGGGGAACGGGGCCGGTGTGCCGCCATGCGGCACAGGATGTGAACGCCCCGTGGAGATGTTTGCACCACCCGGCGCACCAGGTGCCCCGGCCGCGCCGTACTTTCCGGGATCTCGACGGCGGTGGACCGATTTGGTGTGGAACGTCCGCCTGGGTGCTGTTACGAGTGGGCAGGCTCCTGCGCGAGGATGGCACCCATGAAGCCCATCATCACCGCATCCGAATGCGTGAGCGAGTCGGCGGGGCCACGTCCGCCGGTGCTCCTGGACGTACGTTGGCAGCTGGGCGGCCCGCACGGCCGCCCCGACTACGAGGCCGGGCACATCCCCGGTGCGGTCTTTGTCGACCTGGACGCGGAACTCGCCGGTCCGGCAGGCAGCGGCGGCCGTCACCCGCTGCCCGACCCGGAGGAATTCGGTGCGGTGATGCGCCGGGCCGGTGTCTTTCGGGACACTCCGGTGGTCGTGTACGACGGTGGCCAGGGCTGGGCGGCGGCCCGCGCGTGGTGGCTGTTGCGCTGGACGGGGCATGCGGACGTCCGGGTCCTCGACGGCGGTCTCGCGGCCTGGCAGGGGGACCTCGAAACGGACGTCCCGACGCCGGCCGAGGGCGACTTCCGGCCGGTCCCCGGTGCGCTGCCGTTGCTGGACGCGGACGGGGCGGCGGCGCTGGCCCGCTCCGGTCTGCTGCTCGACGCGCGGGCCGCGGAGCGCTACCGGGGCGATGTGGAGCCGATCGACCGGGTGGGCGGCCATATCCCGGGCGCCGTGTCGGCGCCGACCTCCGAGAACACGGGGGACGACGGCCGGTTCCTGCCCGCGCCGTCGTTGGCGGCCCGTTTCAAGGGCCTCGGCGCGGACCGGGCGCCGGAGGTCGGCGTCTACTGCGGCTCCGGTGTCTCCGGCGCCCACGAGGTGCTGGCCCTGGCCGTCGCGGGGATCCCCGCGGCGCTGTACGCGGGCTCCTGGTCCGAGTGGTCCGCCGACGAGTCCCGCCCGGTGGCCAAGGGCCCCGACCCGCAGTAACAGAGCCGGCACCGGCCACCGCGACCGGAACCGCCGTAACGGGATCCGGTCGCACGGGGCGCACGCGGCGCGAAGAGCGGCGCCCCCGGCGCACCGGGCGCAGACGGCACGAGGGCCCGTACGCAACGGCGTACGGGCCCTCGTCATGCTGCGGTCACCCCGCCTCAGTCCTGTTTCTTCCGGCGCGTACCGAAGACGATCTCGTCCCAGCTCGGTACGGCGGCCCGGCGGCCCGGCCGGACGCCGTCCGCCTCGGCCTGGCGGTCCGTCGTCCCGGTCAGCCGGTCGCGATGACCGGCCACCGCCCGCGGCATGAGCACGTCCGCATAGGCGGAACCGGCACCGGCGGAGGCCGCCGCGGCCGGCGGCTCGTCGGCCTCCGGTTCCTGCGCGGCGGGCTCGATGGCGGGCGGCTCGGGCTGCGTGGGACGCTCCGGCACCACCATGTCGCCGCGGAAGCTGGGCACCGCCTCCAACAGGCTGGTCAGCGAATCGCGCTCACTGGCCGAGATGCCGCCGATGTGCTCGTCCGGCTCGGGCACCGGGGCTGTGGGGCGCTCCATCTGGCGGTCCAGGGCGCGGTCCAGCGGCCGGTCGCGGGGCAGCCGGGCGATCCGGGGCACGAACGGGAAGCTCGGCTCGGGCGCGGCGACGTCGTCGGTCTCGCCGATCAGCGACCGGGCCTCGTCGTCCACGGCCTGGACCAGCCGGCGCGGCGCGTCGTACGTCCAGCTCGCCGAGTGAGGCTCGCCCGCGACCCGGTAGACGAGCAGGACCTCCCAGGTGCCGTCGTCACGGCGCCACGAATCCCACTGGACGGTCTCCTTGTCGGCGCCGCGCAGCAGCAGCCGCTCCTGCACCGCCTCGCCGAGCTGGGGGCCGGTGTTCTCGCCGGGACGGCGCACGGGAGTCTTCCGGGCCCGCTCGGCCATGAAGGCGCGCTCCGCGAGCACGGGGCCCTCGAAGCGGCGGACACGGTCGACCGGAATCCCGGCGAACTGGGCGACCTCCTCCGCGGAGGCGCCGGCTCGTATCCGGGCCTGGATGTCGCGGGGGCGGAGATGGCTCTCCACCTCGATCTCGATCTGGCCGAGCCGCGCGCGGTCGTTGCGCACGGCGGCTCGCAGCCGCTCGTCGATCGGAAGCGTGTACTCCGTGCTGTCCGCAGCCTTGAGCACCAGTCGTGTGCCGTCGTTGGAGACGGCCACGACACGCAGTTCGGGCATGGGGACCTCCCGGGTGGTGCCTGCCGACGTCACGTGCGTCGCTGCTTCCGCTAGTCGAGTGTGGCCTGCCCGGGTGCAGCCTGCCACAACATTGCCGTGTTGCCCGGCGTGTCGGGCGTGAGCCCTTGATCGCCGGTATGACACGGTGACCTATTGTGCAACACGAAGTGACCGATGGTCACCTCGTGTAGCCAGTCCCCGTGCAATGACGTGGCGCCGCCGGATCGAGTGCCTCCTTCGGCCCCCTCCCGAAGATTCCGGACACCCACGTGGGAGTCCGGCCCCAGGGCTCGCCACAGTACTCCATTCGGGCCATGTGGGTGGACCGCCGCGCCGCCGAACTTCTCGTGAGGCGTGGGAGCCGAGTCGCCCGGCAGGGCGTGCAGCGCCTGCGTGCGTGTCCTGCTTCACAGAATCTCCCGAAGCGGAACTATTCACTTCGCTCACATGTCCCTTCCTGTTGCATGGTGGGAGAGATGTCAATCAAGGGCTGGAAATGGTGCAGAAGCCGGAAAGTGACATAGAACCCAAGGAAAGGCGTATAGATCTGAGTCTGCCTCAGGTGGCGGGCAGCGCCGTGGCGGCGGTTGCGGCAGCGGTGGCGGCCTCTCAGCTGGGCGTGTACGGAACGATCCTCGGCGCCGGAGTCATGAGCGTCGTCGCCACCTGCGGCGGTTCGCTCTTCCAGCACTTTTTCCGCCGTACCGGGGAACAGATCCGCGAGGTGACGGTCCAGGCCAAGCAGCCGGGCCGTGAGGTGACCGTGCAGACGCGTGGGGCGAGCGACCCGCATGCGGTGTACGGGGTGCGACGACCGCCGGCCGGAATGCCCGACGGAGCCATGGACGCGACCACGATGATGCGCGCTGTGGACGCCGCGACCATGCGCGGTGGGACGGACGCCACGACCGTACTGCGCAAAGTGGCGGACGATCCGGACCGTACGCGGCTGCTGAGGCCGCTCGACGGGACGCGGTCGCTCGACCCGGTCCGTCCGGAGCCGGACGAGGAGTTCTCCGAAGCCACCACCCACGGCACCCGGATCCGCGGCTGGAAGCGGTCGGCGCTCGGGGCGGCCGTGGTCTTCGCCGTGACGATGGCCGGGATCACCACGTTCGAGCTGGTCTCCGGCAATGGTCTGAGCGGCGGTCAGGGAACCACCGTCGGCTCCGTCGTACGCGGGGAGCGGGGCGCCGGATCGCACGACCCGGCACCGGCGACCGGCACCGACCCCGGCCCCGGCCAGGAGCGGAGCCCGGACCAGGAGAGCGGCGCGACACCCGGTACGGACTCGCAGGGCGGGCAGAGTCGGAGCCCGGACTCCGGTCAGGGCGACCGTTCCCCCGCGGATCCGACGCCCAGCCCCACGCCGTCCGGCAACACCGGACAGACGAACCCGTCCCCGGCGGCCACGCCGTCCCCAGTTGTGCCCGGCGACGGCGGCACCGCCGCTCCGAACCCCACGGGCGCGGGCGACGCCCCGCTGCAGGGCGACCGCGCCACCACGGGCACGGGCACCGGACAGTGAACGGCCGCGCCGCTCAGTCGCCCAGCACCCGGCGCAGATAGTCGTTGCCGAAAAGCCGGTCCGGGTCGAGCCGGTCGCGTACGGCGGTGAACTCGCCGAACCGCGGGTACACCCCGGCGAGGTACTCGGCGTCGCGGGTGTTGACCTTGCCCCAGTGCGGGCGGCCCGCGTGGGCGGTCATGATCCGTTCGACGGCCGTGAAGTAAGCCTGGTACGGCGTGCCCTTGTACAGATGGACGGCGATGTACGCGCTCTCCCGGCCCGAGGCCGTGGAGAGCGCGATGTCGTCCGCGGGGGCGGTACGCACCTCCACCGGGAAGCTGATCCGCAGCGGTGAACGCTCCACCATCGCCTTGACCTCGCGCAGCGCCTCCACAGCGGCCTCGCGCGGCAGCGCGTACTCCATCTCCACGAAACGGACCCGGCGCGGGCTCGTGAAGACCTTGTACGGGATGTCGGTGTACGTACGGGCGGACAGGGCGCGACTGGAGAGCTTGGCGATCGACGGAATGGTGGCGGGGACCGCCCGGCCCAGCGAACACGCCACCTGGAAGATCCCGTTGGAGAGGAGCTCGTCCTCGATCCAGCCGCTGACCTTCCCGGGCGGAGCGGCGGGGCCCGCGCTGCGGTTGTTGCGCTTGGTGTTGCAGTTGCCGGTGTGCGGGAACCAGTAGAACTCGAAGTGCTCGTTGTCGGCGACCAACTCGTCGAAGCCGGCCGTGACCCGGTCGAAGCTCATCGGTTCCTCACGGGCCGTCAGCAGGAAGACCGGTTCCACGGCGAAGGTGATCGCCGTGACGACACCCAGGGCGCCGAGCCCGATCCTCGCGACGGCGAAGATGTCGGCGTTCTCCTTGTCCGAACAGGTCAGCACCGTGCCGTCGGCCGTGACCAGTTCGAGGGCGCGGATCTGCGCGGATATGGACGCCGAGTCACGGCCGGTGCCGTGGGTGCCGGTCGAGGTGGCTCCGGCGACCGTCTGCTCCATGATGTCGCCCATGTTGGTGAGCGACAGGCCCTCCCGTGCCAGGGCGGTGTTCAGCCGCTTCAGCGGAGTACCGGCCTCGACGGTCACGGTCATCGCCTCGCGGTCGATCTCCCGGATGCCGGTGAGGAGATCGGGGCGGACCAGCACGCCGTCGGTGGCCGCCGTCGCGGTGAAGGAGTGTCCGGTGCCGACCGGCTTCACCCGCAGGCCGTCCTCGGACGCCCGGCGCAGTACTTCGGCGAGCTCCGCCACGGAGGCGGGGGACACGGACCGTACCGGGCGGGAGCTGACATTCCCCGCCCAGTTACGCCACGCGTTCGTCGTCGTCCGTGCGTCGGTGTCGGTCATCTTCCGCGTGCCCTTCCGTAGGAACCGGCCCGCTGAGCCGGCGATACCCCAGGAACGCCACCGCGGCCGCGAGCGCTCCCGCCACGGCGGGCACTGCGTACCCCGCCTCGGCTCCCGAGGCGTCGACCACCCAGCCGGCGGCCGAGGAGCCGAGCGCCACACCGACGGCGAGCCCGGTGCTGGTCCAGGTCATGCCCTCGGTCAGTTTCGTGCGCGGTACGTGCTGCTCGACGAGGGCCATGGTGGTGACCATCGTCGGTGCGATGGCGAGGCCCGCGACAAAGAGCGCCACGGCCAGAAACGGGAGGCTCCCGGCCAGTTGGAGGGGGATCATACTCACGGCCATCGCGCACACGCCCACCAGCCACCGGGTGGACGCCTTCCCCTTGAGGCGCAGCAGGCCGAAGACGGCGCCGGCCAGGCAGGAGCCCAGCGCGTACACGGCCAGCACGAGGCTCGCCGCGGCCTTGTGGCCCTGTTCCTCGGCGAACGCCACCGTCACCACGTCGACCGCCCCGAAGATCGCACCGGTCGCCACGAACGTCACCACGAGCACCTGGAGGCCCCGGGCGCGCAGCGCGGTGCCGCCGGTGTGCTGCTCGCGCGGATGCGGCACCGGCTCGGTGGCGCGCTGCGCGGTCAGCCAGAAGACGCCGACCAGCAGGAACCCGGCCGCGATGAGCGGCCCCGCCTCGGGGAACCAGGCGGTGGACAGACCGATCGAAATGATCGGACCGAAGATGAAGCACACCTCGTCGACGATCGACTCCCACGAGTACGCGGTGTGCAGCTGCTGCGGCGAACCCCGGTAGATCTCGGCCCAGCGCGCCCGGATCATCGAACCCACGCTGGGGACGCAGCCCGCGCCCGCCGCGAAGACGAAGAGTGACCAGTCCGGCAGCCGCTGCTGCGCGCAGATCAGCAGACCGGCCACCGCCGCCAGCGCGACGAAGGTGGCGGGACGCAGGACGCGGCGCTGGCCGTGCCGGTCGACGAGCCGGGAGATCTGCGGCCCGATCACCGCCGCCGACATCGCCAGCGTCGCGGAGAGCGCGCCGGCGAGCCCGTAACGGCCGGTGAGCTGCGAAACCATGGTCACCACGCCGATGCCCATCATGGACAGCGGCATCCGGCCGAGGAATCCGGCCGCCGAGAACCCCTTGGTGCCGGGGGCGGCGAAAATCGCGCGGTAGGGACTGGGCAAGTAAGGCTCCGGAACAGCGCGATCGCACGCGCCTGTAATGCGTGAATGTGGCCGGTACAGCTTACGGTCGGGGTGGTCGGTCCGACACGGGGGTCGGCCGGGGGACCGACGTCGGTGGGAGCGCTGTCCGAGGCGAGTGGCAGGATCGCTGTCATGTCCGATCTGCGCGACCCCGCTCCCTACGACGCCCTGCTGCTACTTTCCTTCGGCGGCCCCGAAGGCCCGGACGACGTGGTCCCGTTCCTGGCGAACGTGACCCGTGGCCGCGGCATCCCCGAGGAGCGGCTGAAGGAGGTCGGCGAGCACTACTTCCTGTTCGGCGGCGTCAGCCCGATCAACGCCCAGAACAGAGCCCTGCTGGACGCCCTGCGCAAGGACTTCGCGGAGCACGGACTCGACCTGCCGGTGTACTGGGGCAACCGCAACTGGGCGCCGTACCTCACCGACACCCTGCGCGAGATGATCAAGGACGGGCGCCGCCGCGTCGCGGTCCTCGCCACCAGCGCCTACGCCTCGTACTCGGGCTGTCGGCAGTACCGCGAGAACCTCGCCGAGTCACTGGCCGCGCTGCAGGCCGAGGGCCTGCCCGTGCCCCGGGTCGACAAGCTCCGGCACTACTTCAACCATCCCGGTTTCGTACGGCCCATGGTGGACGGTGTCCTCGCCTCCCTGGCCGATCTCCCCGAGGACGTACGGGCCGCAGCGCACCTCGCGTTCACCACGCACTCCATCCCCACCTCCGCCGCCGACACCTCCGGCCCCGTCGCGGAGCACGGCGACGGCGGCGCCTATGTCGCCGAGCACCTGGACGTCGCCCGCCTGATCGTCGACGCGGTGCGCGAGGAGACCGGAGTCGAGCACCCCTGGCAGCTCGTCTACCAGTCGCGCAGCGGCGCCCCGCACATCCCGTGGCTGGAGCCCGACATCTGCGACCACCTGGAGACGCTGCACGGAGACGGCGTGCCCGCGGTGGTGATGGCCCCCATCGGTTTCGTCTCGGACCACATGGAAGTGCTGTACGACCTCGACACGGAGGCCACCGCGAAGGCCGCCGAGCTCGGGCTTCCGGTGCGCAGGTCCGCGACCGTGGGCGCCGATCCGCGGTTCGCCGCGGCCGTGCGCGACCTGGTCCTGGAGCGTGCCGCCACCGAACAGGGGCGTGGTGCCCAGCGGTGCGCGCTGGGGGCGCTCGGCCCGAGCCATGACCTCTGCCCGGTCGGCTGCTGCCCGGCCCGGGTCCTCAAGCCCGCGGCCGCGGGCGCCGACAGCCCGTACGCGTAGCCCCTGCCGTATGCCTGGAGACTCTGGAGCGCTGTGACCGACCCGAACCTGTCCGAACTGCTCGACCTCGCCCTGGAGGCCGCCCGCCGCGCCGGTGCGCTGCTGCGCGACGGCCGCCCCGCCGACCTGGGGGTGGCCGCGACCAAGTCCAGCCCCATCGACGTCGTCACCGAGATGGACATCGCCGCCGAGAAGCTGATCACCGGCTTCCTGACCGAGCGCCGTCCCCAGGACGGCTTCCTCGGCGAGGAGGGGGCCAGCGCGGAGGGCAGCAGCGGTGTCCGCTGGGTCATCGACCCGCTCGACGGCACCGTGAACTACCTGTACGGACTGCCCACGTGGGCCGTCTCCATCGCCGCCGAACGGGACGGCGAGCGGGTCGTGGGCGTCGTGGAGGCCCCGATGCGCCGTGAGACGTACCAGGCGGTGCTCGGCGGCGGTGCCCACGCGAGGGGCGGCGTGTACGGCGAGGGCACCGCGCTGCGCTGCCGGTCCGCGCCGCCGCTCGACCAGGCGCTCGTCTCGACCGGCTTCAACTACGTCGGTCACGTCCGTGCGCACCAGGCGGACGTCGCCCAGCAGCTCATTCCGCGGCTGCGGGACATCCGGCGCAGCGGTTCCGCCGCGGTGGACCTCTGCGATGTGGCCGCGGGGCGCCTCGACGGCTACTACGAGCGCGGGCTCCACCCGTGGGACCTGGCGGCCGGCGACCTCATCGCCCGCGAGGCGGGGGCGTACACCGGCGGTCGTCCCGGGCGGCCCGCCGACGGAGACCTGACGGTCGCCGCGACGCCGGGTGTCTTCGAGCCGCTGCAGGCCCTGCTGGAGGAGCTCGGCGCCTGGCACGACTAGAACCGGTCGTCCGGGTCCTCCCGGCGCGCGAGAGGGGCCCCTGACGCCGGATACGGCATCAGGGGCCCCTCTCGCGCGCTCAGGCGCTGGTGGCGCCGATTTCGACGCCGTGTTCGGCGGCGAGGCGGTGCAGGTCGTCCAGCTCGCCCTGCTCGACATCCGCGAGGAAGTCGTCGCCCGTCTCCCGAGCTTTCGTGAGGTCGGACTCGGTGGTCTTGATGCGTTGCAGCAGACCGGCGGTGAAAGCGTCCATAATGCGCCCCCTCATCGTGGGTCGGTGGCACGGGGGTGTGCCCGGGTTTCCCTCCGCACGGAGGCGGTAGGGCGGGTGATCACGCGCTCTCCGGGGACGGAGTGGCCTGTGGCACGCCACATTCGAGGCGTGATCGCGGGTGTGCATGCGTCCTCCCCGGCACCAAGCTCAGAGAAACCTCAACTGGCCCGGAAATCCTGTGGATTCCCCGGGGCCCCGGCGGACGAGCGCCGCCTTACCGCCGGTTTATACGCCTTGCGGGCAGGATGGAGCAGCACAGACCGATGCTGATGAGCGGCCCGCATCACGGACCGTGGGCACATCGAGACGTTCTGAAGTCACCTACGTACTGAAGTTTCTAAGGAAGGACAGCGCCGTGCGCGTACTCGTCGTGGAGGACGAGCAACTGCTCGCCGATGCGGTGGCCACCGGATTGCGCCGTGAGGCCATGGCCGTCGATGTCGTGTACGACGGTGCCGCAGCCCTGGAGCGCATCGAGGTCAACGACTACGACGTCGTGGTGCTGGACCGGGACCTCCCCCTGGTGCACGGCGACGACGTCTGCCGGCGGATCGTCGAGCTGGGCATGCCTACCCGGGTGCTCATGCTCACCGCGTCCGGGGACGTCAGCGACCGGGTGGAGGGGCTGGAGCTCGGCGCCGACGACTATCTGCCCAAGCCGTTCGCCTTCAGCGAGCTCACCGCGCGGGTACGGGCGCTGGGCCGGCGGACGACGGTGGCGTTGCCGCCCGTCCTGGAGCGTGCCGGGATCAAGCTCGACCCCAACCGCCGCGAGGTCTTCCGGGGCGAGAACGAGATCCAGCTCGCGCCGAAGGAGTTCGCCGTGCTGGAGGTCCTGATGCGTAGCGAGGGCGCCGTCGTCTCGGCCGAGCAGTTGCTGGAGAAGGCCTGGGACGAGAACACCGACCCCTTCACCAATGTCGTGCGCGTGACCGTCATGACGCTGCGCCGCAAACTCGGCGAGCCGCCTGTGATCGTCACCGTGCCCGGCTCCGGCTACCGGATCTGATAGCCGATGCCCTCCGTCCCCGCGCCGCCGACGGCGCCTCCGAAGCCCACCTGGGAGCCCAAACATCAGGAGCCGCCCTACTGGCTGCGCCCGACCATCCGCATACGGCTCACGCTGCTGTACGGGGGCATGTTCCTGATCGCCGGCATCCTGCTCCTCTCGATCATCTACATGCTGGCCGCCGAGGCCCTCCATGTCGGCAGCGAGCTGCCCTTCAAGATCGAGAGCGGCCAGGTCACCAGTGATGTGTGCAACTTCAGCGGCATCACCACAACCGAAGCCGCCAACGCGGCCATGAACACCTGCGTCAACCACCAGCGCCAGCAGGCGCTGGACACCCTCCTCAACCGGTCGCTGCTGGCCCTGGTCGGCCTCAGCGTCATCGCCTTCGCCTTCGGCTACGCCATGGCGGGCCGGGTGCTCTCCCCGCTGGGCCGGATCACCCGCACCGCCCGCCGGGTGGCCGGAACCGATCTGTCCCGCCGGATCGAGCTGGACGGCCCGGACGACGAGCTGAAGGAGCTCGCCGACACCTTCGACGAGATGCTCGACCGCCTGGAGCGGGCCTTCACGGCCCAGCAGAGATTCGTCGGGAACGCGTCGCACGAACTGCGCACCCCGCTTGCCATCAACCGCACGCTCCTGGAGGTCCATCTCTCCGATCCCCAGGCCCCGCCGGAGCTGAAGCAACTGGGCAAGACCCTGCTGGCCACCAACGAGCGCAGCGAGCAGCTGGTCGAGGGCCTGCTGCTGCTCGCCCGCAGTGACAACCAGATCGTCGAGCGCAAACCCGTCGACCTCGCCGAGGTGGCCTCGCGCGCGATCGACCAGACGCGCGGCGAAGCCGAGGAGCGCGGCGTGGAAATCCGCGGCGAGCGGGCCCCCGCCGTCGTCCAGGGCAACGGCGTCCTGCTGGAGCGGATCGCGCTGAACCTCGTACAGAACGCCGTGCGCTACAACGTCCCGGAGGAGGGATGGGTGGAGGTCACCACCGAGCTGCAGTCCGGCCAGGCCCTGCTGGTGGTCTCGAACACGGGACCCGTGGTGCCCGCCTACGAGATCGACAACCTCTTCGAGCCCTTCAGACGGCTCCGTACGGAGCGGACGGGCAGCGACAAGGGGGTGGGGCTCGGTCTGTCGATCGCGCGGTCCGTGGCGCGCGCTCACGGCGGCCGTATCCTCGCGGAACCCCGCGAAGGGGGTGGTCTTGTGATGCGTGTCTCACTTCCGGTCTGACGGGCCGGGCGGATCGATCCGCACACGAATTACTTTGTTCGCTTTGAGCGGAATTTTCGGGACCTGCGTCCGAAGTGGACGTGTGTGATCGATCACAGGAGCGAATTCAGACACGTCAACGCTCCGTGATCAGGGCCTTCACCGGAAAACCCGCAAAAGTCGGGGTTTTCGGGGCCCAATATCACGGGAAGTACACGGGGTGGCGCCCGTGAAGCGAGATACCGGGACCGTGTACGGTCCCCATCGCCACCTAAGTCGATCGCTCCCGAGCGGTCCTTTTGGGTGTCGATTGAGTAACAGACCTTGATGTGAGGCAAAATCTCCGCCTCGGGTCGGGCACAAGTCCGGCCTCTCACGCGTTACGAGCGCTGAGACACCGCAGACACCCAGAGGGGGAGAGCGACATGGCAACGGATTACGACACCCCACGCAAGACCGATGACGACGTCGACCAGGACAGCCTTGAAGAGCTCAAGGCACGCCGGAGCGACAAGACGGCGTCCGCCGTCGACGTCGACGAGTTCGACGCGGCCGAAGGACTGGAGCTGCCCGGCGCAGACCTGTCCAACGAAGAACTGGCCGTAAGGGTCCTGCCCAAGCAAGCCGACGAGTTCACGTGCATGAGCTGTTTCCTCGTGCACCACAGGAGCCAGTTGGCACGCGAGAAGAACGGCCAGCCGATCTGCCGCGACTGCGACTAGGTCGAGCCGACCGTGGCAGGCGACACACCGTTCCGGAAGCGACGCTTGCGGCGCAAAAGGTCGTCGGAGGCGAATCAGGGCGGCACAGGCCCGGCAGAAGGCGTAGCAGCGCCTGCTGAGCGGTCCGCCCTGCCACCCTCCCCGGGTGAGCGGGACGACGAGCGGGGCCGGTGGGCCTCGCTCGAAGCAGTCACGGCAGTCGAAGAAACAGCCGAAGCCGAAGAAACAGCAGAAGTCGACACGGCCTATGGGGCCGGACAGGTCGACAGGACGGAGCCCGTGACCGGGGCAGGCCGTCTGAGTTCAGTGAAACGGGGAGCACGCAAGGGCGGGGAGAGCGCCAGGGCCGCGATCGGTCATATCGCCGATCTGATCATCCAGAACGCTCCCCGCATCCCTGTGCGTGATCTCGCCACCCTGCGTAAGCAGTTCCCGGGCCTCGGGCCCGAAGACCTCGCCGACAAGCTCATCGCAGGGGCGAGCAAATCCACCGCAGCCGTCGGCGCCGGTATCGGCGCGGCGGCCATGATGCCCGTACCGCCCGCCATGCTCGCCGAGCTGGCGGCGGAGATCAGCGGAGTGGCCGCGATCGAGATGAAGCTCATCGCCGAGCTGCACGAGGTCTACGGGCTGCGCCCACCGGGCGGCATCACCCGGCGTTCCGGCGCCTACCTCACGTCCTGGACGGAGGAGCGCGGCATCGACGTCACCATTCCGTCGACGGTCGACGCGGCGCTGGGCGGCCGGATGAAACGTGAGCTGCGCCAGAAGATCGCGAGGCGCATGGTGCGCGATCTGCCGAATCTCGTCCCGTTCCTGGTCGGCGCCACCGTCGGCGCGATGATGAACCGGCGCGATACCAGAAAGCTTGCCGAACGGGTCAGGACGGACCTGCGCAAGCGCCAGATCCCCTGGGACCGGCTTCCGTCACAGCCGTTGCCGGAGCGGCCGCGCCTCCGGCGCAACGAGCCGCCGGGGCTCCGGCGCAAGGAACTGCCGGGCGAGCCGGAGCCCTAGGGTCCAGGGCTTGTCCGGCGGACCCTTAAGCCCGTACGGCACTGAGCGCCGCGACCAGGGCCTGCGGCTCGCGGGTCGACAGATAGACGTACGGCGTCGGGTCCTGCGGGTCGGTGACCTCCACGCGGACCGCCGTCGGGATGTAGCTGCGCAGCAGCATGAACGCGTGGGTGTCCGCCTTGTACGAGCGCCACGCGCGGGCCTCCTCCGCGTCCAGCACCTCGGCCTCGCCGAGCGCCGTCACCGGGATCCGCGCGTCACCGGCCACCAGGGCGCCCGCGACCACGCGGATCCTGGCCGAGCCGTACGAACTCACCGCGGCCGCCGACAGGGCCGTGCCGCCCGCCAGGCCGGCCAGCAGTGGCAGGGTGCCGAGCGGGAGCAGCATCAGGGCGCAGGCGATGCCGACCAGGAAGGCGATGAGCCACCACGAACGGGGCGCGGTCAGTCGTTCGTCGAAGGGCGGGGTGGAAGGCTGCATGAACCCAAGCTTGGCACGGCGCGACCCCCGGGTGGCCGCGCGGGTAAGGTCTGCGCCTGTGAGTGGAACATCTGCGGCTCTGAAGCCCCCGGTCGGCGCGGTGAAACCGGTCCGACACCCCGAAGCCCCGGCCCCCGGTGAACTCCTCGGCGCGCACTACGAACACTGTTTCGGCTGCGGCGATGGACAGCGTCACGGGCTGCACCTCCAGGCGCGGGCCGGCGAGGGGGTCGGTGTCACCGCCGAGTTCACTGTGCAGGCCGCCCACCAGGGCGCCCCGGGCCTGGCACACGGGGGCATTCTGGCCACCGCGCTGGACGAGACGCTCGGCTCGCTGAACTGGCTGCTGCGGGTGATCGCGGTGACCGGGCGGCTGGAGACCGACTTCGTGCTGCCGGTTCCGGTGGACACCGTGCTGCATCTCGACGCGGAGATCACCGCCGTGCACGGCCGGAAGATCTACTCCCGGGCGACCGGCCGGATCGGCGGGCCGGACGGACCCGTGGCGGTCCGTGCCGAGGCCCTCTTCATCGAGGTCAAGGTCGACCACTTCATCGAGAACGGCCGCCCGGCCGAGATCCGGGCGGCGATGGCCGACCCGGACCAGGTCAAGCGCGCTCGCGCGTTCGAGGTGAACCCCTGATGCGCCGTCCCGTGGACGTACTGATCCGCCGTGTCGACCCGGAGGTGCCGATTCCGGCCTACGGGCACCCCGGCGACGCCGGGGTCGATCTGGTGACCACCGAGGCCGCCGAACTCGCCCCGGGCGAGCGGGCCGTGTTTCCCACCGGGGTGTCGATCGCGCTGCCCGACGGGTACGCCGCGTTCGTGCACCCGCGGTCCGGCCTCGCCGCACGCTGCGGAGTCGCCCTCGTGAATGCCCCGGGGACGGTTGATGCCGGGTACCGTGGAGAGATCAAGGTGATCGTCATCAATCTCGACCCGCGCGAGCCCGTGCGGTTCGAGCGGTTCGACCGGATTGCCCAGCTGGTCGTTCAGCAGGTCGAGAAGGTGCGCTTCCACGAGGTGGCGGAGCTACCCGGCTCGGCTCGCGGCGAGGGAGGCTTCGGTTCCACCGGAGGCCACGCTTCCGGTGATGTTGATGGCGTCAGGGGCGGGAATACCCAGGGCGGGAACAGCTACGCTTCGGTCGTACCCGACCGGGAAGGACAGTGACGTGTTCGGACGTCGCAAGAAGAGTGGTTCCGCCGAGGACGTGGCGGACGAAGCGCGCGAGGCCGAGCAGGTCGTCGACGAGCTCGATGACGCCGATGGGGCCGACAGCGGCTCGCGTCGGGTGAATCTCCCGCCGGCGCCGCGGCCGGACGGACCGTGGGACATCACCGAGGTCTCCCAGCCCGGCGAGGGCCGGGTCGACCTGGGCGGCGTCTTCGTGCCCGGCGTCGAGGGCATGGAGCTGCGCGTCGAGGTGGCCGGTGACGCGATCGTCGCGGCGACCGTGGTGCTGCGCGACAGCGCCATCCAGCTGCAGGCCTTCGCCGCCCCCAAGAAGGAGGGCATCTGGGGCGAGGTCCGTGAGGAGATCGCCTCGGGCATCACCCAGCAGGGCGGGATCATCGACGAGGTCGAGGGCCCGCTGGGCTGGGAGCTGCGAGCCCAGGTCCCCGTACAGCTCCCGGACGGGACGAACGGCGTGCAGCTGGTGCGCTTCGTCGGCGTCGACGGACCGCGCTGGTTCCTGCGCGGAGTGATCTCCGGCCAGGGCGCCGTGCAGCCGGAGGCGGCGGGGCTGCTGGAGACGGTCTTCCGGGACACCGTGGTCGTCCGCGGCGAGGGCCCGATGGCGCCGCGCGACCCCATCGTCCTCAAGCTTCCCGACGACGCCCAGATGGTGCCCGAGGGCGTCCAGCAGGAGAACCAGGAGAACTCGAAGTTCTCCGGAGGCATGGGCCAGCTCCAGCGCGGACCCGAGATCACCGAGGTGCGCTGAGCCGAGCCGGACAGCCGTCCGGTACAGCTTCGGCCGGTGGGCCGTACCCCCTTTCGAGGGGGTACGGCCCACCGGCCTTTCCACGTCCCGGGCCGGCTCCGGAGGGCGCACAAAAGGGGCGCGTATGGGGCGCGTATGAGGCACGTATGCGGGCCGTCAAGGGCTCGGCGTTCCCCGTAAGGAAGCCATCAACGCAGGCCGCGACGCCTTTGCCGCCAGGTTTGCTCATGAGGTCCGAGAATCCGTACCTCATCTAGGAGCACACGATGGCCGACGTGGCCTTCGTCGTCACCACGATCGCGGTGTTCGCGTTGGTGGCTCTCATCGCCAAGGGGGTGGCCAAGCTGTGACCGTCGAAAACGTCGTCGGCCTCGTCGTGGCCGTGGCCCTGCTGGGCTATCTCGTCCTCGCCCTCCTGCACCCGGAGAGGTTCTGAGCCCGACATGAGCCCCGTCCTTGCCGGCATGCTCCAGGTCCTCGCGCTCATTGCGGCGCTGGGGCTGGCGTACCGACCGCTCGGCGACCACATGGCCGGCGTCTACTCCTCGAAGAAGCACCTCAGGGTCGAGAAGTGGATATACAAGGCCATCGGCGCCAACCCCGACACGGAGATGCGCTGGACCGCGTATCTGCGTGGTGTGCTCGCCTTCTCCGCGGTGAGTGTTCTCTTCCTCTACCTGCTCCAGCGGCTCCAGGGCACTCTGCCCGGTTCGCCGGGCTTCTCCTCGATCGACCCGGACCAGGCGTTCAACACGGCTGCGTCGTTCGTCGCGAACACCAACTGGCAGTCGTACGCGGGCGAGCAGGCCATGGGCCATGTCGTCCAGACCGGCGGCCTCGCGGTGCAGAACTTCGTCTCGGCCGCCGTCGGCATCGCCGTCGCGGTCGCGCTGGTACGGGGCTTCGCCCGGTCCCGTACCGGTGAACTCGGCAATTTCTGGGCCGACCTGGTGCGCGGCACCGTGCGCGTCCTGGTGCCGATCTCCGTGGTCGGCGCGCTGGTGCTGGTCGCCTGCGGTGCCATCCAGAACTTCGCCGGCATCCATGAGGTCGGCCAGTTCATGGGCGGCTCGCAGCAGTGGAACGGTGGCGCCGTGGCCTCCCAGGAGGTCATCAAGGAGCTGGGTACGAACGGCGGCGGCTACTTCAACGCCAACTCGGCCCACCCGTTCGAGAACCCCAACGGGCTGTCCAACCTGTTCGAGATCTTCCTCATCCTGGTCATTCCGTTCGCGCTGACGCGGACGTTCGGCCGGATGGTCGGCTCGCTCAAGCAGGGTTACGCGATCCTGGCGGCGATGGGCGGCATCTGGCTGGGCTTCACCGCCCTGATGATGTGGACCGAGTTTGCTCACCACGGACCCGCCTTCGACATCGCGGGCGGGGCGATGGAGGGCAAGGAGACCCGGTTCGGGATCGCCGGTTCGTCGATCTTCGCCGTGGCCACCACGCTCACCTCGACCGGTGCGGTGAACTCGTTCCACTCCTCGTACACGGGATTCGGCGGCGGGATCACGATGCTGGGCATGCAGCTCGGCGAGATCGCGCCCGGCGGTGTCGGCTCCGGCCTCTACGGCATGCTGATCATGGCGATCATCGCGGTGTTCATCGCGGGTCTGATGGTCGGCCGTACGCCCGAGTACCTCGGCAAGAAGATCGGCACCCGCGAGATCAAGCTCGCGGCCTGCTACATCCTGATCACCCCGGCGCTCGTGCTCTGCTTCACTGCCGCGGCGATGGCCCTGCCCACCCCGCCCCACTCGATGCTGAATTCCGGTGCGCACGGATTCTCCGAGGTGCTGTACGCGTACACCTCGGGCGCGAACAACAACGGTTCGGCGTTCGCCGGGCTGAACGCGGACACGCAGTGGTTCAACACGACGATCGGTCTCGCGATGCTGCTGGGCCGGTTCCTGCCGATGGTCTTCGTACTGGCTCTGGCCGGCTCGCTCGCCGAACAGAAGCCCGTACCGGCGACCGTGGGAACCCTGGGCACGCACAAGCCGCTCTTCAGCGGGCTGCTGGTCGGCACGATCCTGATCATCACCGGGCTGACCTACTTCCCGGCCCTGGCGCTGGGGCCGTTGGCCGAAGGGCTGGCGTCATGACCACCCGTACGAAGCAAGAGGACTCGATGTCCACTGTCACCCCCACCCGGGCACCGCACCAGGACACCCCCACGGGTCACCAGAGCGAAGGACGCGTCGGCGGGGGCCTGTTCGACCCCAGGCAACTGCTGAAATCCTTCCCCGACGCCGTACGCAAGCTCGACCCCCGGGTGATGGTCAAGTCCCCGGTGATGTTCGTGGTGCTGATCGGTTCGGTGTTCACCACCGTGCTGGCCTGCCTGGACCCGGGCGACTGGTTCGGCTGGGCGATCGCCGCCTGGCTGTGGCTGACCACGATCTTCGCCAACCTGGCGGAGGCGGTCGCCGAGGGCCGCGGCAAGGCGCAGGCCGACACCCTGCGCAAGGCCAGGACCGGCACCGTGGCCCGGCGGATCACCGGCAGGAACGAGGAGCGGGTGCCGGGCACCGAGCTGCGCGTCGGTGATCTGGTGGTCTGCGAGGCCGGCGACATCATTCCCGGCGACGGAGACGTCGTCGAGGGTGTCGCGAGTGTGGACGAGTCCGCGATCACGGGGGAGTCGGCGCCGGTCATCCGGGAGTCCGGCGGCGACCGCAGCGCCGTCACCGGCGGCACGAAGGTGCTCTCCGACCGGATCGTCATCAAGATCACCACCAAGCCCGGCGCGACCTTCATCGACCGGATGATCGCCCTCGTCGAGGGCGCCGCCCGGCAGAAGACGCCCAACGAGATCGCGCTGAACATCCTGCTCGCGTCCCTCACCATCGTCTTCCTGCTCGCCGTCGTCACCCTCCAGCCTTTCGCGATCCACGCCGGCCAGAGGCAGTCGGTGATCGTGCTGACCGCCCTGCTGGTCTGCCTGATCCCGACGACCATCGGCGCCCTGCTCTCCGCGATCGGCATCGCCGGCATGGACCGCCTCGTCCAGCGCAATGTGCTCGCGATGTCGGGGCGTGCCGTCGAGGCCGCCGGAGACGTCTCCACCCTGCTGCTCGACAAGACCGGCACCATCACGCTCGGCAACCGGCAGGCCGCCGAATTCGTCCCCGTCAAGGGCACGACCGAGGCCGAACTGGCGGACGCGGCCCAGCTGTCCTCCCTGGCCGACGAGACGCCCGAGGGCCGCTCGATCGTCGTGCTCGCCAAGGAAATGTACGGGCTGCGTGAACGCCATCAGGGTGAGCTGCGGAAGGCCGAGTGGGTCGCCTTCACCGCCCAGACGCGGATGTCGGGCGTGGACGTCGACGGGTGCAGGGTCCGCAAGGGCGCGACCGGGTCGGTCGTCGACTGGGTCAAGGGGCGGGGCGGCAGTGTCCCGCCGGACGCGCAGGCGCTCACCGACCGGATCTCCGAGGCAGGCGGCACGCCGCTGCTGGTGGCCGTGGAGGACGAGCAGGGCGCCCGCGTCCTGGGAGTCATCCACCTCAAGGACGTCGTCAAGGAAGGCATGCGGGAGCGGTTCGACGAGCTGCGCCGGATGGGCATCAGGACAGTCATGATCACGGGCGACAACCCACTGACCGCGAAGGCCATCGCCGAGGAGGCGGGGGTCGACGACTTCCTCGCCGAGGCCACGCCCGAGGACAAGATGGCCCTCATCAAGCGGGAGCAGGCGGGCGGCAAGCTGGTCGCGATGACGGGCGACGGTACGAACGACGCGCCCGCGCTGGCCCAGGCGGACGTCGGCGTGGCCATGAACACCGGCACCTCGGCCGCCAAGGAGGCCGGGAACATGGTGGATCTGGACTCCAACCCGACCAAGCTGATCGAGATCGTCGAGATCGGCAAGCAGCTGCTCATCACCCGTGGCGCGCTGACGACGTTCTCGATCGCCAACGACGTCGCGAAGTACTTCGCGATCATCCCGGCGATGTTCGCGGTGGTCTACCCAGGCCTGGACAAGCTCAACATCATGCAGTTGTCCTCGCCCCAGTCCGCGATCCTGTCCGCCGTCGTCTTCAACGCGCTGATCATCATCGCGCTGGTCCCGCTCGCCCTGAAGGGCGTGCGCTACCGGCCCAGCAGCGCCGACTCGATGCTCCGGCGCAACCTCGGGATCTACGGACTCGGCGGACTGGTCGCCCCGTTCATCGGCATCAAGATCATCGACCTGATCATCTCCCTCATTCCCGGGCTGAACTGAATTTAGGAATCGGCTGACCTGCCATGAACAACTCCGTAGCAAACACCGCCCGGTTGCTCTGGGCCGGGCTGCGTGCCCTGCTCGTCCTCACCGTCGTCTGCGGCGTGCTCTACCCGCTCGCCGTCACCGGTGTCGCGCAGGGCATCTTCCCCGACAAGGCCAACGGCTCCGAGATCACCGCGAACGGCAAGGCCGTCGGCTCCGAACTCATCGGCCAGCGCTACGACCTGCCACTGAAGAAGGGGCAGCAGACCGCGGCCCCGGACCTCAGATGGTTCCAGCCGCGCCCGTCCAACGGCCTCGGAACCAACAGCGTCAACACCCAGTACAAGCTGATCATCTCCGGCGCGACCAACCGCTCCGGTGACAACAAGGAGCTCAGCGACTGGGTCACCGCCGCCAAGGCAGCCGTCGTCAAGGACAACTCCGTCCCCGGCCACCCCGTCAGCCCCACCGATGTGCCGGCCGACGCCGTCACCTCCTCGGGCTCCGGCCTCGACCCCGCCATCTCCCCGGCGTACGCACAGCTCCAGGTGCGCCGTGTCGCCGAGCGCAACCACCTCGCCGTCGCCCAGGTGGAGAAGCTTGTCGAGCAGCACACGGACGGCCGGATTCTCGGCTTCGTGGGCGAGCCGCAGGTCAACGTCCTCCAGCTCAACATCGCGCTCAGGCAGTTGGTGAACGCGGCCTGACGGAGCAGGGGGCCGCGACGTCGCCCGAGGCCGTGGCGTCGCGACCCCCTCGTACGAGCTACCCGGCGATCCCCAGGCTGCCCGGGTAGTCCGGACGGACCGCGGACGGACGCCGACGCCGGACGCAAGCCAGCTACGCGGACGGAGAACGGGCGGAAGGCGGCCGGAGCCCGGTCCGGGGGCGTACCAAGTGACACACCGCCAGGGGAGCGGGGGCGGAAAACCGGCCCTGTTCCCCCGGCGACGGCATCAGAATCCTGTCAATTCGACCCCCGACCCCACCCCCCGTCCTATTTGCCGGGAATGCTCGGGGTAGCTTCGAGGTGGCTGTCGCGTCGGCGGCAGCCGGTTTCGAGAAGACAATGGGGCCATGGCACGCGGCAAGCTTCGGATCTACCTGGGTGCGGCACCCGGCGTCGGCAAGACGTACGCGATGCTCTCCGAGGCCCACCGGCGCGTGGAGCGGGGCACCGACTGCGTCGTCGGCTTCGTGGAACACCACGACCGCCCGCGCACCGAGGTGATGCTGCACGGCCTGGAGCAGATCCGGCGGCGCGAGATCGAATACCGCTCCGCCGTCTTCACCGAGATGGACGTCGACGCGGTACTGGAACGCGCCCCGGCCGTCGCCCTGGTGGACGAACTGGCACACACCAACGTGCCGGGCTCCCGCAACGCCAAGCGATGGCAGGATGTGGAAGAGCTCCTCCAGGCGGGCATCGACGTGATCTCCACCGTCAACATCCAGCACCTGGAGTCGCTCGGCGACGTCGTCGAGGCGATAACCGGCGTACGCCAGCGCGAGACCGTCCCCGACGAGGTCGTCCGCAGGGCCGACCAGCTCGAACTCGTCGACATGTCGCCCCAGGCGCTGCGCCGCCGGATGGCCCACGGCAACATCTACAAGCCGGACCGGATCGACGCGTCCTTGTCCAACTACTTCCGCCCGGGCAACCTGACCGCCCTGCGCGAGCTGGCCCTCCTCTGGGTCGCCGACCGGGTCGACGAATACCTTCAGCAGTACCGCGGCGAGCACAACATCCGCACCACCTGGCAGGCCCGCGAGCGCATCGTCGTCGGCCTCACCGGCGGCCCCGAGGGCCGTACGCTCATCCGCCGCGCGTCCCGGATGGCGGCCAAGGGCTCCGGCAGCGAGATCCTCGCCGTCTACATCGCCCGCAGTGACGGACTGACCTCCGCCTCGCCGAAGGAGCTCGCTGTCCAGCGCACCCTGGTGGAGGACCTCGGCGGCACGTTCCACCACGTCATCGGCGACGACATCCCGTCGGCGCTCCTCGAATTCGCCCGTGGGGTGAACGCCACGCAGATCGTCCTCGGCTCCAGCCGCCGCAAGGCCTGGCAGTACATCTACGGACCGGGCGTGGGCGCCACGGTCGCCCGCGAGTCCGGCCCCGACCTCGACGTCCACATCGTCACCCACGAAGAGGTCGCCAAGGGCCGCGGGCTGCCCATCGCCCGCGGCGCCCGGCTGGGCCGGGCCCGGATCATCTGGGGCTGGCTGGTCGGGGTGGGCGGCCCGGCCCTTCTCACGCTGCTCCTGATCGGCCTGGACAGCGGCCCCGGGCTCGCCAACGACGTCCTGCTGTTCCTCTTCATGACCGTGGCGGCGGCCCTGATCGGCGGGCTGCTGCCGGCCCTCGCCTCGGCCGCCGTGGGCTCGCTGCTGCTGAACTACTGGTTCACCCCGCCCACCCATACGCTGACCGTCCAGGACCCGGAGAACTTCGTCGCCATCGTGATCTTCTTCGCGGTGGCTGTCTCGGTCGCCTCGGTCGTCGATCTGGCCGCTCGCCGTACCCACCAGGCGGCCCGGCTGCGCGCCGAATCGGAGATCCTCTCCTTCCTGGCGGGCAGTGTGCTGCGCGGCGAGACCACCCTGGACGCGCTCCTGGACCGGGTCCGCGAGACCTTCGGCATGGAGTCCGTCGCCCTGCTGGAGAGGCTGAGCGACGTCGATCCGTGGACCTGCGCCGGGAGCGTCGGGCCGGCCCCGGTGGCCCGGCCGGACGACGCCGACGTGGACATGCCCGTCGGTGACCACATGGCGCTTGCGCTCTCCGGCCGGGTGCTGCCCGCCGAGGACCGCCGGGTGCTCGGCGCGTTCGCTGCCCAGGCCGCCGTCGTACTGGACCGCCAGCGCCTGGTCGGCCAGGCGGAGCAGGCCCGGCGGCTCGCCGAGGGGAACCGGATCAGGACCGCGCTCCTCGCCGCCGTCAGCCACGACCTGCGTACCCCGCTCGCCGCCATCAAGGCCGCCGTCAGCTCCCTGCGCTCCGACGACGTCGCCTGGTCCGATGAGGACGAGGCGGAACTCCTGGAGGGCATCGAGAACGGCGCCGACCGCCTCGACCACCTGGTGGGCAATCTGCTGGACATGTCCAGGCTGCAGACCGGCACCGTCACCCCGCTGATCCGCGAGATCGACCTCGACGAGGTGGTCCCGATGGCGCTCGGTGGTGTCCCCGAGGGCAGCGTGGACCTGGACATCCCCGAGAGCCTGCCGATGGTCGCCGTCGACCCCGGGCTGCTGGAGAGGGCCGTCGCCAACATCGTCGAGAACGCGGTCAAGTACAGCCCCTACGGCGAACGCGTCAACGTGGCCGCCAGCGCGCTCGGCACTCGCGTCGAGCTCCGGGTGGCCGACCGCGGCCCCGGCGTCCCCGACGACGCCAAGGAGCGCATCTTCGAGCCCTTCCAGCGCTACGGCGACGCCCCGCGCGGCGCGGGCGTCGGACTGGGCCTCGCCGTCGCCCGCGGCTTCGTGGAGTCCATGGGCGGCACGCTGGACGCCGAGGACACCCCAGGCGGCGGCCTCACCATGGTGCTGACGCTCAAGGCGGCATCGGGATACGTTCCGGTCAGCCCCGACCTGTCCGAGCAGGTCATCTCATGACCTCGCAGGCCACTTCATGATCTCCGCAACGTCCCGGGAGATCGCCGTACAACAGAAAGGCAGGGCCCCCATGACCCGGGTGCTTGTGGTCGACGACGAGCCGCAGATCGTACGTGCCCTCGTGATCAACCTGAAGGCACGCAAGTACGAGGTGGACGCCGCGCCCGACGGCGCGACCGCCCTTCAGCTCGCTGCCGCCCGCCACCCCGATGTCGTCGTCCTCGACCTCGGACTGCCCGACATGGACGGCGTCGAGGTGATCAAGGGGCTGCGCGGCTGGACCCGGGTGCCGATCCTGGTGCTCTCCGCCCGCCACACCTCCGACGAGAAGGTAGAGGCCCTGGACGCCGGCGCCGACGACTACGTCACCAAGCCGTTCGGCATGGACGAGCTGCTGGCCCGGCTGCGCGCCTCCGTCCGCCGCGCCGAACCGGTCGGCCAGAACGGCTCCGACGACACGGTGATCGTCGAGACCGAGGGGTTCACCGTCGACCTCGCGGCGAAGAAGGTCCACCGCGAGGGCCGCGACGTACGCCTCACCCCCACCGAGTGGCACCTGCTGGAGGTCCTGGTCCGCAACGGCGGCCGCCTCGTCAGCCAGAAGCAGCTGCTCCAGGAGGTATGGGGGCCCTCGTACGGCACCGAGACCAACTATCTCCGGGTCTACATGGCGCAGCTGAGGCGCAAGCTGGAGGCCAACCCCTCGCACCCACGGCACTTCGTCACCGAGCCGGGGATGGGCTACCGCTTCGAGCGCGGCTGAACGGGGAGGCCGGGAGGCCGGGAGACGTACGGTCGGCGCTCCGCGACGCCGGGAGACCGTACGGTCAGCGCTCCGCGACCCCGGTGACCGGCCCGCTCGGGAACCCCATGAGGAACCCGTTCGAGTGAGACCCGGGACACCCGCTCGGAGCGCAGGGGACCGGTACCCTTCGGGTATGAGTGCTGTTCCTCGATTCGAGAAGCCCGGCAAGGCGGCGAAGCCGTCCGGCCGCTTCCGGCGGATGCTCGACCGGCTGTCCAGCTCCCAGGAGGACCTGGAGTCCGAGGAGCTGCAGGAGGACTCGCAGGCCTCGGGGTGTACGCGGATCTCCGAATGCACCGACCGGCAGATCGTGAAGGTCACTGGTACGTTGCGGACCGTCACCCTGCGGCCGCGCGCCGGAGTGCCCGCCCTGGAGGCGGAGCTCTTCGACGGCACCGCGCCGCTGGACGTGGTCTGGCTGGGCCGGCGCTCCATCGCGGGCATAGAACCGGGCCGCAAGCTCATCGCCTCGGGCCGCATCGCCATGAGTCATGGACGCCGGGTGCTGTTCAACCCCAAATACGAACTCCGACCACTCGGCAAGGAGTAGCCGGTGACGTCTCTCGACAAGCCGACGTCCGACACGGACCGCACGACCCGCACCGACCAGCAGGAGGCCGACGCGAAGGCGGTCACCGAGGCAGCGCTCTTCGAGGCGTTCGGCGGTGTCCGGGGAATGGTGGAGACAGTCCTTCCGGGGCTGCTCTTCGTCACGATTTTTACGATCAAAAAGGATCTGCACATCTCGGCCATCGCGGCCCTGGTGGTGTCCCTGGTCCTCGTCGCCGTACGGCTGATCCGCAGGGACACCGTCAAGCACGCCTTCAGCGGTGTCTTCGGCGTGGCCTTCGGTGTGGTCTTCGCGATGATGACCGGCAATGCCAAGGACTTCTATCTGCCGGGCATGCTCTACACGCTCGGTCTGGCCCTCGCCTACCTGATCACCACCCTCGCCGGGGTGCCCCTGATCGGTCTGATCCTGGGGCCGGTGTTCAAGGAGAACCTCTCCTGGCGCACCAGGAACCCCGGCCGCAAGAAGGCGTACGCCAAGTCCAGCTACGCCTGGGGGCTGATCCTGCTCGCCAAGTGCGCGATCCTCTTCCCGCTGTACTGGTGGGCCGACACCACCCAGCTCGGCTGGATCCTCGTCGCGCTGAAGATCCCCCCGTTCCTGCTCGCGGTCTATTTGACCTGGGTCTTCCTCGCCAAGGCGCCGCCGCCCATCGATGTGTTCGCCGAGATGGAGGCGGAGGAGCAGGCCGAGAAGGCCCGCAAGGCGGAAGTGGAAGCGGCCGCCGCCGCGGCACGACACCAGGAGTACTGAACCGCCCAGAACCTCTGGACGGCAGGACGGTAGACAGACGTAAGGGGCCCGGAACCGTGCGAAACGGTTCCGGGCCCCTTACGTCTGTCTACCGTCCAGTGCGGTCAGCCGGTCACTCGTCCGAGTCGCCCCGGCGCACAGACAGCAGGTCTTCCAGCTGTTCCTCGCGCGCCTGCGCGGCCACGAACAGCAGCTCGTCACCGGCCTCCAGCGTCTCGTCGGTGCCCGGCGTCAGAACGCGCTGCCCGCGGATGATGGTGACCAGCGAGGTGTCCTCCGGCCAGGCCACTTCGCCGACCTGGGTGCCGGCCAGCGCCGACTCCGGGGGCAGCGTCAGCTCGACCAGGTTGGCGTCGCCGTGGCTGAAGCGCAGCAGCCGGACCAGGTCGCCGACGCTCACCGCCTCCTCGACCAGGGCCGACATCAGGCGCGGCGTGGAGACCGCCACATCGACGCCCCAGGCCTCGTTGAACAGCCACTCGTTCTTCGGGTTGTTGACCCGGGCGACGACCCTCGGTACGCCGTACTCGGTCTTCGCGAGCAGCGAGACGACCAGATTCACCTTGTCGTCGCCGGTCGCGGCGATCACGACGCTGCAGCGTTGCAGCGCCGCCTCGTCGAGCGAGGTGATCTCGCAGGCGTCCGCCAGCAGCCACTCGGCCATCGGTACCCGCTCCACCGAAATGGCCGTCGGCGCCTTGTCGACGAGCAGCACCTCGTGCCCGTTCTCCAGCAGCTCGCCCGCGATGGAGCGGCCCACCGCACCGGCCCCGGCAATCGCGACACGCATCAGTGACCGCCCTCCTCAGGGCCTTCGGCAAAGGCCGCCTCGACCTTCGCGATCTCGTCCGTACGCATCATCACGTGGACCAGGTCGCCCTCCTGCAGCACTGTCTGCGAGCTGGGCAGTATGGCTTCGCCCAACCGGGTGAGGAACGCCACGCGGACGCCCGTCTCCTCCTGCAGCGTGCTGATCTTGTGGCCGATCCAGGACGGGGTGGTGTGCACCTCCGCGAGCTGCACTCCGCCGCTCGGATCCCGCCACAGCGGCTCGGCGCCCGAGGGCAGCAGCCGCCGCAGCATCTGGTCCGCGGTCCAGCGCACGGTGGCGACGGTGGGGATACCGAGACGCTGGTAGACCTCGGCGCGCCGGGGGTCGTAGATCCGCGCCGCGACATTCTCGATGCCGAACATCTCGCGGGCGACCCGGGCGGCGATGATGTTCGAGTTGTCGCCGCTGCTCACGGCGGCGAACGCACCGGCCTCTTCGATCCCCGCCTCGCGAAGGGTGTCCTGGTCGAAGCCGACACCGGTGACGCGCCGCCCACCGAATCCGGATCCCAGGCGCCGGAACGCCGTCGGGTCCTGATCGACGACGGCGACCGTGTGCCCCTGCTGTTCCAGGGTCTGCGCGAGAGCGGCTCCGACTCGCCCGCAGCCCATGATGACGATGTGCACCTTGCGCCTACCTCGCAGTCCTGGTCGTCCGGCTGACCTGCGAAAACACCCTGCTCACACTTCTTTCTCAGCTTGCCGGGCAAACAACGGGGCAACGGTCTGTCCCGTTGCCCAGGATGAGCTTATGCGGCCGGGAGTGCGAGGCCTCATCCGCGTGCGCTTTCGCCGCGCCCGTGCTGCGGACGAGATACGGACGGAGGCGGACGGAGAGCGGCGGCAAGCCGTACGCCAGGCGGGCGCCCCGACCGCAGCGCGTGCCGGGCATCGACGCGTCCGCCGAACCCGCCCGTACCCGGGAGCGGATCGTCCGGACCGCGGCCGGCACCGCACGGCTCATCGGGGCGCGCCGTGAGCTCACCGAGGTCGTCACTGAGCTGGACGAGCGCTACCACGCGGGCACGTACGGCATCCCCGACGACACCACCCTCGACGCGATGCGGCTCGCCGCCCCTACGGTGGGCATGGTCGCCGACCCCGTGTAGGAGGGGAAGCCGATGGCCGGAACGGTCGACCTCGTGGCGCGCGGCGAGATCGCCCGCGATTGCACCGTTCTTTACGCCCCTATCGGTGGCCGACTCGCGCTCAACGGTTACAGCGCCCTGTTCGCGGACGCCTGAGTGCAAGGATTTCGTTAAGGATTTCGTGGCTTTCTCGGCCGAGCGCAGGAGATTGCGGGGCCACGCGGTTAGCGGGTCTGCGGCTTCCATACGGAACGCTTACGATCCTCTGCGTGTCCAAACTGACCGACCTGCCCAAACGGATCCTGATCGGACGGGCGCTACGCAGCGACAAGCTGGGAGAGACGCTCCTCCCCAAGCGCATCGCACTTCCCGTCTTCGCATCCGACCCGCTGTCATCGGTGGCGTACGCACCCGGGGAAGTTCTCCTGGTGCTCTCTGTCGCGGGCGTGTCGGCCTACCACTTCAGTCCCTGGATCGCGCTCGCCGTCGTGGTGCTGATGTTCACGGTCGTCGCCTCGTACCGGCAGAACGTGCACGCGTATCCGAGCGGTGGTGGTGACTACGAGGTCGCCACCACCAACCTCGGGCCCAAGGCCGGTCTCACCGTGGCCAGTGCGCTGCTGGTCGACTACGTGCTGACCGTCGCCGTGTCGATCGCCTCCGGGGTGGAGAACCTCGGGTCCGCGATCCCGTTCGTCGTCGAACACAAGACGGCGTGCGCGATCGCGGCCATTGTGCTGCTGACGCTGATGAATCTGCGTGGCGTCAAGGAATCCGGCAAGCTCTTCGCCATTCCCACGTACCTTTTCGTGGCCGGGGTCTTCATCATGATCATCTGGGGCGCGTTCCGGGGGCTGGTCCTCGGTGACACCATGCACGCCCCGACCTCGGGTTACGAGATCAAGGCCGAGCACCAGGGTCTGGCCGGTTTCGCACTGGTCTTCCTGCTGCTGCGGGCCTTCTCCTCCGGCTGTGCGGCCCTCACCGGCGTCGAGGCGATCAGCAACGGCGTGCCCGCCTTCCGCAAGCCGAAGAGCAAGAACGCCGCGACCACCCTCGCGATGATGGGTCTGCTGGCCGTCACCATGTTCTGCGGCATCATCGGCCTGGCCATGGCCACCGACGTGAAGATGGCGGAGAACCCGGCCAAGGACCTGCTCAACAACGGCGTCCCGGTCGGCTCAAGCTTCGTCCAGGACCCGGTGATCTCCCAGGTCGCGGCCGCCGTCTTCGGCGAACGCACCTTCTTCTTCATTGTCCTCGCCGGGGCCACCGCACTCGTTCTCTTCCTGGCCGCCAACACCGCGTACAACGGCTTCCCGCTGCTCGGCTCGATCCTCGCCCAGGACCGCTACCTGCCGCGCCAGCTCCACACCCGCGGTGACCGGCTCGCCTTCTCCAACGGCATCGTGCTGCTGGCGGGAGCCGCGATCCTGCTCGTCTGGATCTACGGAGCGGACTCGACCCGGCTCATCCAGCTCTACATCGTCGGTGTCTTCGTCTCCTTCACCCTCAGCCAGATCGGCATGGTCAGGCACTGGAACCGCCACCTGGCGACGGAGAAGGACCCGGCCAAGCGCCGCCACATGATGCGCTCGCGCGCCATCAACACCTTCGGCGCCTTCTTCACCGGCCTGGTGCTCGTCGTCGTGCTCGCCACCAAGTTCACCCACGGTGCCTGGGTCGCACTGCTCGGCATGGTGATCTTCTACGGGACGATGACCGCGATCCGCCGGCACTACGACCGGGTCTCCGAGGAGATCGCGGCGGAGGAGACCCCGCTCGACGAGACGATGCGGCCCTCCAGGGTCCACTCGATCGTCCTGGTCTCCAAGCTCCACCGGCCCACGCTGCGCGCCCTCGCCTACGCCAAGCTGATCCGCTCCGACCGTCTGGAGGCGCTCTCCATCAGCGTCGACGTGGCCGAGACCAAGGCGCTCAAGGAGGACTGGGAGCGGCGCGGCATCGACATCCCGCTGAAGATCCTCGACTCCCCGTACCGCGAGGTGACCCGTCCCGTCATCGACTACGTGAAGGGCCTGCGCCGGGAAAGCCCGCGCGACGTCGTGAGCGTGTACATCCCGGAGTACGTGGTCGGCCACTGGTACGAGCATCTCCTCCACAACCAGAGCGCACTGCGCCTGAAGGGGCGGCTGCTGTTCACCCCGGGCGTGATGGTGACCTCCGTCCCGTACCAGCTGGAGTCCTCCGAGGCGGCGAAGAAGCGCGCCAGGAAGCGCGCCGAGTGGAGCGCACCGGGCTCGGTGCGCCGCGGCCCCGTGGAACGCAGGCCCAAGGAACCCGCGAACAAGGGCTGACCGCGCCCGTCGCGGCCGGTGCCGGCCCGCCATATGGGCCGACCGGGCCCGCCTGCTCGTGGTAAACGGCCGGACGACACCCACGTAGACTCGTGGGTTGTTGTCCGGCCGTTTTTCCCTTGATCTCTGGAGCCACCCCCTCATGCAGAACGAACCCACGTCGTCGCTGGTCGGGGAGGAGTATGAGGTCGAGGTCGGGCCGGTCGCACACGGCGGCCACTGCATCGCCCGCACCTCGGAGGGCCGGGTCCTCTTCGTACGGCACACGCTCCCCGGCGAGAAGATCATCGCCAAGGTCACGGAGGGCGAGAGCGACTCCCGCTTCCTGCGGGCCGACGCGGTACGGATCATCGAGGCGTCCAAGGACCGTGTCGAGGCGCCCTGCCCGTACGCGGGTCCCGGCAAGTGCGGCGGCTGCGACTGGCAGCACGCCAAGCCCGGCGCCCAGCGCAGGCTCAAGGGCGAAGTGATCGCCGAACAGCTCCAGCGCCTCGCGGGCCTCACCCCCGAGGAGGCGGGCTGGGACGGCACCGTCATGCCGGCCGAGGGCGACAAGCTCCCCGCGGGCGAGGTCCCGGCCTGGCGCACGCGGGTCCAGTACGCCGTCGACGAGGACGGCCGCGTCGGTCTGCGCAAGCACCGTTCGCACGACGTGGAGCCCATCGAGCGCTGTCTGATCGCGGCCCCCGGCGTCACCGAGCTCGGCATCGAGAAGCGGGAATGGCCCGGCATGGCCTCGGTGGAAGCCATCGCCGCCACCGGCTCCCACGACCGCCAGGTCATCCTGACGCCGAAGCCCGGCGGCCGGCTGCCCCTCGTCGAACTCGACAAGCCCGTCTCGGTGATGCGCGTCGACGAGCGTGACGGCGGTGTCCACCGGGTGCACGGCCGCGCATTCGTCCGCGAGCGCGCCGACGACCGCACCTACCGCGTCGGCTCGGGCGGCTTCTGGCAGGTCCACCCGCAGGCCGCCAATACCCTCGTCCGCGCCGTCATGCAGGGCCTCCTGCCCCGCAAGGGCGACACCGCGCTCGACCTCTACTGCGGCGTCGGCCTGTTCGCGGGCGCCCTCGGCCAGCGCATCGGCGAGAAGGGCGCGGTCCTGGGCATCGAGTCCGGCAAGCGCGCCGTCGAGGACGCCCGGCACAACCTGAAGGACCTGGAGCGGGTCCGCATCGAGCACGGCAAGGTCGACCAGGTCCTGCCGCGCACCGGCATCACCGAGACCGACCTGATCGTCCTCGACCCCCCGCGCGCAGGCGCCGGCAAGCAGACGGTCAAGCACCTGACCGGCCTCGGCGCCCGCCGCATCGCCTACGTCGCCTGCGACCCGGCAGCCCTCGCCCGCGACCTGGCGTACTTCCGCGACGGCGGGTACAGGGTGCGGACGTTGCGGGCGTTCGATCTGTTTCCGATGACCCATCATGTCGAGTGCGTCGCGATCCTTGAGCCCGCCGCAAAGGGCGCCTGACCTGCTGTTTCGCCGAGTGTGCATTATGTGCGCTGTGGGCGTTACGGGCGATATCTTGACGCATGAGCGACGCACGTGACGCACGTTTGACGCACGTTTGACGCACGTTTGACGCACGTCCTGATGGGGTGTCAGGAGATCGTGGATATCCCTGATGGAACGTCAGGTACGGGTTAGTGGGAGCTCGGTCTTTGCCGTGTCTTTCGCGGCGGATTCGGTACAGCGGGTTGGCCTCAGGTGAGAGGGCTACGGTGGAGTCGGTCGCCACCGGCCGACGTCAGCGCGTCGTGTCATGGTCGAATTCCGTTTCAACGTGTAGCGGCTGACTTATCACCACGTCGCTGATCTGGCAAACATGCAGGTCAGTCAGGGTCCGGCTCTTTTGAGTCGGGCCCTTGATTTTTTCCGTGCTGGGATGGTGCTGGAATAGCTGCCCCCCCGTCACCGGTCATCACTCCTGCTCATCCCTACCGTGCTGGGATCGTGCTGGGATGGGATGGGAACGCCTGTACTGAGTTTCGGACAGTCCGCTGCCCGGTGCGACGGGTGAGCAGGAAGAGGCTTCATCCACACGTTTTCTTCACGTCCTCGTGGTCTCGTGCGGAAACAAATCTGCACCCGCCCGACGTTGTCGATCTCCTAGTCGAGGGGGAAGTCGGGCGTGAAGCTGTTCCACACAACGAAAGGCGGCGTGACTGAGGTCACGCCGCGTCTTGCCGACGTTGAGGCGGATGTACAGAGCCTCATAGAGGCGCACATGGAGACAATGCTGGGGGTGCGGTTCCTGACGAGCGAGTACGTAATCGGATGCGCCGATGGCGGACGTATCGACTCGCTGGGCCTCGATGAGAATGGCGCACCCGTGATCGTCGAGTACAAGCGCGGCACAGACGCCGGCGTAATCAACCAGGGCCTCTACTACATGGCCTGGCTGGTGAACCATAAGGACGTCTTCCGGAACCTGGTTCGCGACCGGCTCGGGGTTACGGTCGCGTCCCAGATCCTGTGGAGCGCACCTCGACTGATCTGTGTGGCCGGCGACTTCACCCGCTACGACGCGCACGCCGTGCGCGAGCACCGACGGTCGATCGATCTTGTCCGCTACCAGTACTTCGGCAGCAATCACTTCAGCCTTGAGACCGTGGCTTCCGTCACGGGGCGGTCGGCTCAGGGCAAACGGGTACGTCGCCGCGCAGTCGGGGAGCTGCCCCTTCGAAAGCAGGGCGGAGCAATGGCCGAGCTGGCACAGGCGGTCGACGAGGTCCTCATCGGACTGGGCGGAAACGTCACTCGTGTACAGCGTAAGCAGTACCGCGCCTATCAGCGGCTCCGGAACTTCGCGTGCCTCATCCCGCCGCAGCAGGCCAAAGTGGTGGTTTACCTGAAGGCGGCTCCAACAGCGGTGGACCTAGTGCCCGGATTCACTCGGGACGTGACGGGGCTTGGTCACCATGGCACGGGCGATCTGGAGGTTCAGCTTCGCACCGAGGGCGACGTGGAGCGAGCCCAGGAATTGTTCCGACTCAGTTACGCCGCTGCGTGAAGGGGCGATGTTCCGTACTGCCGGGCGAATTTCGCGGTTGGAGTAGTCGCTCGTCGTGTGCTGCCTCTCGTCGGCTGATCAGGAAGTGGCGGTGGATCTACAAGTATTCGGCGGTTCCCCGGTTTCGGTAACCGGGGAACGGCCGGTATATTGCCGCCGCTACTCAGTTAGTCGCCGTCGGAGTTTGCACGCTCAATGCCAGGATTCCGACGGCGGACACGGCAGTCCTCCAACAGTCACGGTGAGCTGCTGCCGAGAGGCAGGCGGTGGCCTCGGCGGGAAGCAGGGTGCGGCTCGGGGGCAGGTCGGTCCGGGCTTCCAGGGCGGCGGTGATCTGGCGCGTTTGCCGACTTCGTTACGCAGGCTGGGAAGACGGCGTGGGAGTTGATGGTCACGAGGTAGAGCATCCGCCTTTGCGGCGTCGCACCGAGCGATCAAGAAGTCGGATGGCGACGCCCCAGCGGGCCGGGCCGTAGGGGCAGTGGTGTGGCGGCCTTGACCGGCTGGAGGGGCGCGGCCTCCGCGTCTGTTGCGCGGTATGGCGGCTCCCACCCGTCTGATCAGCGCCAGGTGTACGTCTGGTCGGTGATCGGGGGGAGCAGCACGTCGCTGGGCGGGCCGGCGAGCTCGGTCAGCTCACTGAGCGCGTTGCCGACGGCGGGGTAGAGGTGGCGGCGGGCGGCCTGCGCGAGGGGAACCCAGACCACGCTGGTGACGTCTTCGGCGTCTTGCTCGGTTGCCGGAAGAGCGGCCCGTACGTGGCGGGGGATGGCCAGAAGATGGATGAGGTGGAGCCGGCGGAACGTGCCGCTTCTGCCGGGGCGTGTCGTGATCTGGTCCTGTGCCCAGCGCAACCGGGGACGGTCGGGGAGGGCGCTGACATCGAGATCGAGCTCTTCCTTGAGTTCGCGGGCGAGGGCGACAGGTACTTGCTCGTCCGGGTGGAGCAGACCGCCCGGCAGTGAGTACTGGTCTCCATCGGGGCGGGCCCGGCGGATCAGGCAGATCTCGTCGCTTTCGATGATGGCTGCGCAGGTGCGGATCGCGATGGCCGGAACGGCGCCCGTCGTGGTCATGAGTCCGTCCGCGACTGGAGGGCGACAGCGTTGTTGGCGGCCAGCCAGCCCGTCGGGTTGCCGCAGTCGAAGTACTGGCCGGTGACGGGGTGGATGAGCACGTTGTGGTCGCGGGCGAAGGCGCTGATGGCGTCGGTGGCCTGGTACTCGCCGTTCGCGGCCGGGGTGAGCTTCTCGAAGTAGGCGGTGGCCTCGGCGGGAAGCAGGGTGCGGCTGATGTTGATGTAGGCCGTCGGTGCGCCGTAGGCGGTCGGCTTTTCCAGCAGGTCATCCATTACCTGCTGGCCGTCCTTCGTGTTGCGGGGCTTCAGGATTCCGTACCGGTGGGCGTCGCCGCCGGGGACGGTGGCGGCGGCGACAGCACCCGCAGCGCCGGCGGCGCCGCGGGCGGCGGCCAGGTCGGCGAGGTCGGATCCGCCGTCGGTCCGCAGGAGCAGGTCGTCGCCGGCGATGAGGAAGAAGTCCTGGTCGCCGATGAAGCCGGCAGCCAGGATCGCGGGCAGGGCCGTTCCATACCGGTCGCCGTCGCGGGGCTGCTCGATGAAGTGGAAGTCCGCCTGGTCGTGAAGGTGTGCGATCGGTTCGTACTTCGTCTGCCAGCCGCGGGCGGCGAAGTAGTCCCGCATGCCGTCGTCTTCGGTGAAGTAGTGGCGGACCTGCCGCCCACCCTCGCCCTGCGAGGTGACGATCGCGATCTCGCGCACGCCCGCTGCCAGGCAGTCGGCGACCGCGTAGGCGAGGACGGGTTGGTCGAGTACCGGCAGCATGCACTTGTTGACCGATTTGGCGATGGGGAAGAAGCGGGTTCCCATGCCGGCTACGGCGATGACGGCGCGACTCACGCGGGCCCTTCGGGTGGGTGCGGGCTCTGCCTGAGGTCCTCCGGCAGGGCCCGGCGGGGCGGGATAGGCGCGACAGTCTACGCATACCGTGCACTATTTCTTTGAACCCGCAGTCCGCAGCGGCGGCGCTCAACTGGCCTAGCCACCATCGCTGTTGAGCGAGGCGGCTTGGCGGAATGCGTCTTCTGGATCAGCGGGTGGGGGGCGTGATCGAAACGGAGAGGGGTTTGGGGGCCGCGGCGGCGGTCAGCGAGCCGGCCTCGCGGATCCGGTCCCAGATCGGGGTGGCCCGGTCGCTGGGGTCGAGACCGTGGCGTACCGCCTGCTGGTGGACTGCGGCGAGCATGGCGTCGTAGTCGCGGGGCGTGCCGACCTGGCCGTCCACGTAGCGGTGCAGGGCGGCGATACCGACCTCGATGACGTGGTTGCCGGTGTGCTGGAGGGCGCCGAGCAGGTCGGTGTCGAAGGACAGCCGGTGATCGGTGACCTGGGGGCAGGGCGGCGGCGAGGGCGGCGCGGGTGAACGCCTTGAACCCGGCCTGGGGGTCGGTGACGTGCAGGCCGAGGAGTTCGTTGGCCGCCTGATGTAGAGCAGGGTGGCCGGCGTGGGGCCGGCAGGCGGGTAGTAGCCGTGCGAGTCGGGCCTACGTCGCGACCCGATTACCGCCCCAGCTCCGGAGTGGGTCAGCGCTTCGAGGTGCAGGCCCAGCTGGTCGAGGGGGTAGGTGAGGCCGAGGTCGGTGTAGGCGAGGGGGCGTGTGGCCGGCGGCGTGCAACTGGTTGAGGCCCCACAGCACCGCTCCGCCCTTGCTGCTGGTCACTGCCGCTCGGTGCGCGATGGTGATGCTGATCCGGGGGTGGGAGCCGGTCAGTGCCGCGGCAGCCTGTGCGGAGGCGCTGTCAGGGGCCTCGTCGTGGTGGGTGAACACGGATGCAGGGGATCGCCGGTTTGGTTAACCGGCGATCATCCGTTACGTTGCCGCTCCTTCGAAGGCATTCAGGTGCCGACCAGGTGATGGGCTTCCCGGTCCCCACACCCGGGTTCCATGACTGGGCACCCGTCCACCAACACATAGTCGCTGTTGCGCGCCGGTGCCTCCTTCGTGGCGCGCATGCTTCTGTGCGTGGGCAGGTGCGCTGGGGCCCGCCGTACTCACCACTGCTGTATGGATCTCCAGGGCCAGGGCCCGAGAGGGACGTCGGGCGGTAGGGCCGGGGGTTTCCGGGTGTGCCTCGCTTCAGTTGATGTACTCCTCCATTAGCTTGGCGAGGTGCAGGAGCAGCGGCATGCGGGTTGCGGTGTCCGTGTGCAGGTGGCACCTACGCAGGTTGTTCACGTACGCGGCCAAGTCGGGGGCGTAGTCATGGGGTTGCTTGAAGGAGACGTGGATTTCGAGGGACGTGGGGTTGGCTCCGTGGCGGGTGGCGTTCTGCTCGTCTGCCGAGTATTTGGAGACGGTCTTTGGCAGCTGATGCGTGTCTGGCCTTGGGTTGATCGCCAGGAAGGCGTGGTCGTTCCACGGGACGACGCCGGAGTATCTGCCCCACTCCTCATATGGCAGCTCAGCTGCACCGGATGCCGGCTCGGAGTACGCCTCTTCGCTGATCGCTACGTCGGGGGAGCCGTCGGCGGTGGCGGGAACCTCGGCCTCGTCGTTGAGGTTGGCGCCGAATGCCAGTGGGATCTCGTAGGACTCCTCGTTGACGCGAATAATGCGCAGCCCGGGCAGGTCCTCGGGGCGGCGGCCGTCGGCGCGGTTGGGGTGGGCGCAGTCTTCGCCAGGGAGCCTTAGTGAGTCCGGCGTGATGTGGGGATTCTGCAGCCAGGACCACACATCCTTGTTGCGCAGGGTCTGCGCCCGGGCCAGGAAGAGCCGCTCGGTGTGGGAGTCGATGGCGAGTGCCTGGGTGATGAAGTCGTTCAGCTGGGCCCTGTCGCGTCGCCGCATTCGCCCTCGCCCGGAGGCCAGGGCCCGGGGCAGGTGTTCGATGGGAATGGGCGTTTCGTGCGGATAGCCAGGAGCCGCCACGAGTTGGGCTGTCGTGTTGCCGTCGGTGTCCATGCGCAGGACGAATGGGACGATCCATGACCCGGCCTGGGCGACATGCACGGTAGCCAGTTCGAAGCGGCCCTTGACGCTGCGGGGTGCGGGCAGGCGGGGCAGGTGCCCGAGCGAGCGCAGGAGGTCCTTCACCGAGGAAGCGGCACGCTGCACGTCCTCGCAGCGGATGTCGCTGCCCTCGAAGGGCTTCAGCCCGGCCTTCTTGGCGTCGGGCTTGGGAGCCGCTGTGACCGGGTGCAGGCATTGCACGTGCCGGTTCAGCTTCGGCAGGGTGTCCTTCAGGAACCGCTTGGGGTCGTCCTCCCCGGCCATGGCGAAGTTGACTGGTTTGTCGATCTCCACCAGGCAGCCGATCATGTGGTCGGCTTCGGGGAATTCCTTGCGCAGTGCTTCGGCTCGCTGCGCCCGTTCCTGCTTTCGGTGAGCCTTGCGGGCCTCTGGCTCCGTGTGTGGCGGTGGCTTCGGCAGACCGGAGACGAGGGTCCCGGGGTTGCGTAGGACCAGTGTGATCTTGGTGGGTCCGGCGTAGTCGTGAACGTCGGGTTCTGTGCTGCGTTCACCGAGGTGTTGGTAGTTGAGCAGCTTGGTGAGGGCCAGATGGACTGCTTGGTAGGTCTTCGGTGCGCAGTGCCAGAGTTCGAAGTGGTAGTGGGCGTCCTCGCGTGCTGGGGTGAGTCGAGGGGCTCGGCGTTGGGGTGTCTTGTCCAGGGCGGGGAGCGGGTCGAAGTTCAGCTTGGCGAGCGGTTCCTTCAGGTTCTCGAAGAGGGTGAGGTGGTCGATGGGCTGCAGGCCGCTTTCCGCAGGGTGGCCGTGTGTGCTGAATTCCGGTTGGGCGTCAGTGAGATCAGTCCGGGTGAGGTAGGTGTAGCCGGTGGCGTGCAGCAGCAGCGCGGTGGGTTCCTTGTCCTCTTCGGCGCTGCGGTTGACGCCGGCGGCGCGGCGGGGGTCGGTTCGGATGTCCTCGGGGTTGGGGTAGCGGTTGCTGGCGGGGAGGGAGGGCAGGATGCGCGCGATGCCGGGCTGCCACTGCCACCGCATGTCCTGCTTCTTGCCGCTGACTGTGACCGGTGCGCGGAGCAGCATGGGGCGCTCGACGTCACGCAGTGCACCCTTGGCCAGGTAGAGCAGGACGGTGGCCGTGGCAGGGCTGTCGCCGCGGCGTGGAATATAGGCAGGCTGGGTACCGCCGAAGCGGGCGATGTGGGGAACGGCTCGGAGGATGAGGCGGCTGTCGTGGGGCATTGAGACCACACGCAGTGCTGTCCGGTGGGTCCAAAGGCCGTAAGCTCCGTCATCGTCGAGTTCTCGTGGTGGCCAGCTGTAGACGCTGCGCTCACCGCGGTCGGTCAGTTGGCCAAGAACCGAGAAACCTTCCGCGGTATGGCCCGGCAGGGATAGCTTTTCGTCCACCCAGCGTCCGGCAATGTAGGTGGCAAGCAGGGAGAACGTGCTGCTGGGCGGGGTTGCTGTTCCGTTTGCGGCGTTTCCGTGGGCCAGAAGGTCGACCTCTGCCTGTGCCCATTCCAGTGGCAGGGCGCGTTTCACGATGGTGGGCCAGTCGACGTCGTCCTGATGGGGCGCGACGTGCGTAGTGATCCAGAATTCGAGGGCCAGTTGCAGGGGAAGCTCGTTCTGAGGCGTGCGCATGGCGTGGAGCCAAGGGCCGTCCCCCAGTCGGCCTTCGACCGAGAGGACAGCGGGCTCCACCTGTTCGATCAACTCGCGCAGGGCATAGGTCGGCAGATACGGTGAGCGCGCTTTCGGGTTGCTGTTCCAAGCGCGTTCAAGCCGTGCCAGGAGCGACGGTGGGAATTTAGCCGTGTGTACGGTGACGGGCAGTGTGGCTCCGCGGCGTGCTACGAAGCCGGGCGTGATGATGTGGTCGTAGCGAGGCGGCGGCTTCCTCTTGTCGGAATCCGCTGCAGTGCTGTCGGCTTCGGTCATGTCTTTTATCCCCAGTCGATGGTGTCGAGGAGGTGCCCCAGCAGGCTCCACGTGGCCGTGTAGATCTGGTGGTTGAGGCGCACGTGGGCGTCGGCCGTCGGCCCTGGATCGGCGAGCATTCGGCGTGTGAGTTCTCGGCAGGCGACGAGCACGCTGGTGCGCTCGGTGTCGGGCGCGGTGTCGCGGGGGTCTGCCGCTCGCGGGGCGAATGCCGCGTCGAGGAGGTAGACCTGCACGGGCACATTGCCGCGCAGCCCTCGACCTGTTGTCTGGTAGAGGGAAGCCGACTGGTCTGAGATGAAGGCGTGACGTAGGTAGTCGTCCTTCATCGCCCGGAAGTTGAGGGGGCGGCCCATCATCGTGCCCCAGGTGGCACGGGCGCCGTACGCCAGTTTCCTCATCTCGCCCGCCGCGTCAGGGCCGTGGGTGTCGCACAGAACCGGCTTCAGAAGGCGCCGCATAGCCTGGGCGTTGAGAATCGCGAGAGGGAAGGAGAGATCGGTGGGCGGGGGGTGGAGGCGTGCCAGGTAGAAGATGGCCTGGATCGCGGCCACCCCGTTGTTGTTGAGCATGTTGTGGCCGCGGCCGGCAGAGCCTTCGGCTGCCGCCATGACCTGGGCATCGGTCCTTGGGAAGGCAGAGATGCGGCGATGGTTGAGCCCGTAGAGCCCGGGGGCCTGGCGGTCGGGCACGACGTGCACAGCACGCACGGCCGTCCGGGTGTTCACGTAGTGGGCGCTGGTTGCTGCGTCCTCAGTGCTGAGCACCACGAACAGAGCCCTTCGGCGCTCAGGTTCGCATCCTTGGAGAACCTGCTCCAGAAGAGACAGGGCCGCCCCGGGGTCGGGAGTGCAGACCGCGTCCGTCATCGCCCGCACGGCGGCTTGGCGGGCGCCGCGGCCACCGGCTCCGGAGACGTAGATGCCGCGTTCGTGCCCCGGGCGCCGCCGCGGCCGGGTGTAGAACCGGCTTTCCCGGATGGCAGCGGCACAGTCGGGAGGCTCGTGCAGAATCAGTGTGGGGAGAACGTCGATGTGGTAGCGGGCGGAGAGCGGGTTGTAACTGGTCGCCGAGGAAAGCAACACGTGCGGGCCCTCGACCCCCTCACAGGCGAGAAGGTCGTGGAGGTGATAGAGCAGCCACCGTCCGACCCCGCGAAGCCACAGCAGGTCCAGCGACCCTCTGCCCTCCTTTGGGCTGGGGGTCCACTGAAGGGCCATCATGTTGCCCATCGGCTGTTCGGGCACAACTGCGAGCAGCTCTGGCCTCGGCTGGTGGGCGAGCAGATTGTTCGTGTCTTCCACGGCCATGAGCGCGCGGAGTGATTCCTGCATGTGGGAAAGCTCGAACACGGTGGTCGTGACGCGGGCACTCCAGCAGGCCGCGACGAGGACTCGTCCAAACTCGGCCAAACGATCGCCAGGTTCAGACATGTCCTCCGGGAGGTGGTGCATGAGCCAGTCTTGGGCTACTTCCTCGGCGCTCTTCTCGGTGTCGTAGCCAGAGGTCATCGTGTCGACCAGCGATTTCAGGCTAGCGGGGGGTGAACCGAAGGGGGCTTCGACAAGACGAGCGAAGTGAGTATGGAAGTATTCCTCGGCTCGCTCCCACAGGTGAGACTGATGCTGTTCTTCGACGCGGCTGGTGATGCCGTGCAAGGCCCGCGCCAGCCGCATGAGCAGGGTGTGCCCGCTGAACGGCCCGTCAGCCGTGATCTCCTCCAGCAGTTCGCCGCCTGCCTGGGCCCCTTCGTGCCCCTCGGCCGATGGCCTCATGAGCAGCGGCAGCAACCCGGCCAGAGCCTCGGCGTGATAGGTCGCGTACTGCTGGTAACGCAGCCCCTGCCGGTCCGCCATCGGCCGGTACCAGGTGCGCGCCAGCCCCTCATGCCAGGCCAGCGCAATGCGACTGCTCCAGCCGTCGGGACTAGTCAGCGGTTCGTGGTGCATGAACGCCTTGTCGAACTGCGTCATCACCTGGTCGGCCTCGTCGGCTACGAGGAGATCGAGTTCGTGCTGGGCAGGAATCACCCACTGCGTCTTGTACGAGGCCGGCTCCGCCCTACTGGCGAGGAGAGCGGCTGGCGTCGCTACCCAGACCTGTGCCGTCGGGATCCGGCGTACAGCTGCCTGTGCCGGGCACACCGCGAGGAGCGGACAATCGACAATCGGTGCCCGCTTGCCCGAGGTGTCGACGCGGAGCTTGTCCCGGCAGGGACGCTCATCCATGGAGAGCGCCGTGGCAACAGGGCCGGAAGGCTCCAGAAGACTGTCCAGCAGACAGATATCGGTAGTGAAGGCAGCGACCTCGTCGTTGCCGTCCGGAAGGGGTGGCGCCTGGCCATTGTCCGGTACGTAGAGAAGGTCATCCCAGTAGCGTTCCATGTGCGCGGGACGGTTCCTGTGGCCGATCAAGGGAACGGCGTCGATGCCCAGGCTCCGGAAGAAGCGGACCTTCTCCAGTGCGTTCCCGACGGAGGAGACCAGGTACCCGACCCTGAGCCCGCGGTCGGTACAGATTTTGACCAGAACGTCGTTGAAGGTGGTTTTCCCCGAGTTCATCAGGCCCACGACGTGAGCCAGTCCGTCGATCGTGAAGATGCCGAGGCCCTCCGTCAGGCATCCAGCCTCGCTATCCGTGCGAGAAAAGACCATCCTCCCTACACGGCCTGTGAAGTTCTCCGTTCGGTATCGCTCACTTGTCCTGAGCCGCTGATCCATCTCCTTGGCGGCTTGGCGGAAGTCGTCCTCCGTAAGCTGCGGGAAGGGACGCCTGGTTCTGTGCGTCTTCGGTTCCAGACGACGCTCGGGTGCGGCTTCCTCCAGCCAGTCAGGAATCCGGAATCGGACGATGCTGCCGTCCGCTCGCTTGAGCCGCACCCGCACCCCCGGCGCCGCGGGATCATGACCCGCCTCCACCTTGTAGGACACGGGTACCGACATCGCGTCCCTATACGCCTGCTCCCGTTCCGGCAGCGCCGAACTCCCCCGGCGACGAAAAACGCTGTCGTGGACCACGCGAGGCCCGGCACCTTCGTCAAGCTCGAACAACCGCAGGTGAGCGGGCACCTTGCAGTAGTTGTTGAGACGCAACCTCCACTGCCCGCCCCGCGCCGTAGGCCCCATGCGGCGACGCACGTTCCGCACGACCGTCTCGTTGCCAGCCCCCGGCAGGGCGTACCCGTCGAGCACCTTGCGCATCAGCGTGGCCGGCTGGCCGGGCGCGTACTCGGACAGGAAGAACAGCCCGAGCTCGACCCGGAAGAACTCACGGACCGACAAGAGGGGCTTGATGGTCTCGGCCACGCCTGATGACGACGCCTTCTTGTCCAGCGCTTCGAACCAGCCTTCAATGTCCCTGCTCATCGACGTCGCCGCCCGTCGTGCGTCAGTGCGGCGGCGACGAACGCAGTCTCACTCATGACCTCAATTCCCTGTACGCGCCCTTGCAGTGAAGTGGTCAGGTCATCGACGTAGTCGGGCTGTTCAAAGCGGTGCTGAGCGATGACGAGGATCCGCCGCTTCGAGGCAGCGCGTGGGTTCCAGCGAAAGGAGCGCCCGAGAAGTGTGGCGCTCGCGTGATCCTTCACATCGGCGGCCCACCACTCACCGACTCCCATCTTCCCGGTACCTTCGAAGTCGATGGCTACGTCCACCGCATCCATGCCCCACCAAGGGCGCAGACGCTGTCCGAAGTGTGGCTCCAGGGCAGCAAACATCCGTTGCTCTGCCAGCCCGGGATCGTGGAGGAAGCGCCGGACAGCCCTGTTCTGCACGAAGTATTCGGACATGGTCTCCACAGTTCGGGCCACCCGTCCGCCCGTGCAGCCCGGCGTGCCGCAACCACGCTGACCGGAGAGCGGGTTGTCGCAGCCCTCGCAGAAGCTGAGTACGACGGCGCTGCTGGCCGGCTGAGCCCGGTAGCACTGACTGAACCAGTGCTTCACCCACGGCTGCCCGTTTGCGTCCTTGGCAGGGAAGGCCCGCAGTAGACCCAGAAGGTCGATGTCAGAGGCAACCGCGTGCTTCGTCAGAAAGCCCCGGAGCTGCACATAGTTGTCCTGGACCTCCTGTTCGGTTGCCCCGTTTCGGTCTGCCACAGCGATCATCAGCTCGTAGCACCGATTCTCGACCAGCTCCGCTTCGGGATCCTTGGACAGCAGGAGCCGCGCGGCTTGTTCGGCAAACGCCGACGGCTGTCCGTTCTCGATCAGAAGCAGATCGGAATCGCTCGGAGCGACCCACAGCGCAAGGGGCCATTGCCCGAGAGGTGCGTGGCACCAGCGAAAAACATCCGCATGTGAGGTCCCCTCGCGGCAGCCGTCCTCCAGCGCACGCCAAAGCAGGCGCGCTACACCGGCCTTCCACGCTGGTGGGAAACCCGTGGGGTCGCCGGAAGGCTGAGCGGAGCTCCACAGCGCCTTGTGCTGGTTGGCCTGGATGCCCGCCAGACCCGCGGCTAGAAGTTCGAGCGTCATGTAGTCGTCGGCCAGGTCAGGCGACACCTGCTTCAGACGTGACAGCCGCGCCGGATCCTCCGGCAGTGTTGTGTGGGCGGCCAAGAGAACTCTCCAATGATCACCAACTGCCACTGAAACACAGCAGAGAGTAGTCGATGATTGGTGTCGGGGCTGCCTGTACTGCGCATGGTCCCGGTCTCGGGGTCAGGCGCAGTGATCCGGTTCGCGTCTTCGCGCCGAGGATGTCTGGTAAGGCATTCAGCGAGCTCTTTCGTGCGCCCAGAGGAACAGGAGGTGACACCGAGACGTAGCAGTGTTCTTGCTGTTCGGGAGCTCGCCGTCACCTGACGGTGGAAGTCCGGCCCGGGTAACTGCCGGGAGGTCCGGTAGCAGGCTGGTGGCGCCGGAGGGAAACATCCGGCGTCGAAGTCCAGAGTCAATGGCCCTGCAAGGGGGAGCGACGACACGGTCCGTAGTTTCACGCGAAGCCTGCGGCTCTGCTACTCAGCCACTCTTTCGGGTGGAACGAGGGAGTGCCGAGCCGAAAACCCATCACTGCCTATTGCTGTCAGCCCCGCCCTCTAAGATTCATTCTGCGGGGTAGCGCGACGCTTCAGAGCGCGGGGGCAGGGTCGCAGCAGTCACGAATGGGTGCGAACAGACATAGGCGGGGAGTCGCATGCGGGAAGGCCGGTGGACGGTGGTCACCGAGTCCGAGCACGAGCACGAGCGCCGCGGCCTAGAAGCGATCCGCAGGCGCCTGCCAGACGAGGAGCCGTGGCGCGCCTGGTCGAACTTCACGTTCACCGCGAACAGCGGACACGTCCGCGAGATCGATCTTCTGGTGACCTCACCGGCCGGAGTGTTCCTCCTCGAGCTGAAGGACTGGCACGGCTCCGTACGCGGCGGCGGCAACGACTGGGTGCAAATCACGCCCGGTGGAACCCAGCGGCGACACGGCAACCCCCTGCATCTAGCGAACCGGAAGGCCAAGGAGCTGTCCGGCCTGATCAATGACGTCGCCGGCCGGCCCGGGGACCGGCCGAAGATCTGGGTGGGCGAGGCGGTCTGCTTCACCGATGACAAGCTCCACGTGAACCTTCCAGCCGCCGACCTGAACGGCGTCTTCACGGTCAAGCAGCTCGTAGAGATGTTGGCCGAGCCGCCGGGGGATGCCCGGCGCCGGATAACGGCCGAGACGTCTCGCCGCGTCGACGCCGCCCTGAAGAAGCTCGGCATCGCACCGATCCGCCGCCAGCACGAGGTGGGCTCCTATCTCCTAGACGCGAAGGCGTTCGACACTGGGCCTACCTGGGCCGACTATCTGGGCCGTCATTCCCAGCTGCACGACCTGGCGCGGGTACGGGTCTTTCTCAGCGAGCGTGGTGCTTCCGACGCCGAGCGGCGCTCGGTGGAGCAGGCCGCTGCTCGCGAGGCGCTGGTGCTCAGCCGATTTCGGCACCCGGGTGCGGTGCAGCTGAAGAGCTACCTACCCTCGGGCCATCCGGCCGGACCGACGATCCTGTTCGACTACCACCCGGAGACTTTGCGGCTGGACGACTTTCTGGTCCAGCACGGGAAGCAGCTGGACCTACGCAGCCGCCTCGCGCTCGTGCGGCAGCTTGCCGAGACGGTGCGCTCCGCGCACTCCCGCCGCGTCCATCACCGCACGCTCTCGGCTCACGCGGTGCACATCATTCCGCGTGACCGCGGCCCGCGCGGCCGGGAGCTCAGCGAAGAACAGCGCTGGCTGAGTCCTTGGCCGCAGATCGCGGACTGGCAGATCGCCACCGGCCAGAGCGCCAGCCGTGGCCGGCCTCTGACCCTGGCTCCGACGAACGTGTCCGGGTTCCATGTCTCGGAGCAGGCTGATCCGTACCTGGCGCCGGAGTTGAGGATTTCGAAGGCCGATCCGGTGCGCCTTGATGTGTACGGGCTCGGTGTCCTCACGTATCTTCTGATCACCGGGCAGGCACCAGGTGCGAGCCAGAGCGAGGTCATGGCCCGCCTGGAAGCCGGTGAGAGCATGCGCCCGAGCGCCCTGGTTGACGGACTTAACCCGGACATTGACGACCTGGTGGAGGCATCCACGGCGTACGAACCGGGCCGTCGCCTGTCCACGGTCGACGACTTCCTGGAGATGTTGGAGTACGTAGAGCAGGCATTCACCGAAAAGGACTCCGTCGGTACGGGCGACGGCGGGTCGGGATCGGAAACGGACGAGGATCGGGGCGAGCCGGAGCCGGAGAAGGACCCGCTTGAGGCCGTGGCCGGGGATGTATTGGCCGGGCGCTGGGAGGTTGTTCGCCGGCTCGGCACGGGCTCGACGTCTCGGGCGTTCCTGGTGAGAGATCTCGTGGGCGAGCCGCGGCGTAGCGGCGCTCTGCCGATGGCTGTGCTGAAGGTCGCGCTGAGCGAGGCCAAGCACGCGGTCCTGGAGCGGGAGGCCCAGGTCTTGGGCCGCATCCACCGGGATTCCAGCATCATCGCGCTGTACGAGCGGGAGCCGATCACTCTCGCGGGGCGTCGGGTGCTCGCTCTCGAATACGTCGGCGACAGCCGAGAGCTGAAGGACCAGGACCGTGGTGACGGGAAGGGGCTGAGGCGGCGTGAGGACACCGTCGCCCGTCAGCTGCGAGACAACGGCCGCCTGGGCATGGATCAGCTGGAGGCGTACGGAAAGTACCTGTTTGGCGCGGTGGAGCACTTGGAGGCGGAAGGAATCTGGCATCGGGACTTGAAGCCGGACAACATCGCCATTCGGATCCGTCCAAACGGCACTCGACAGCTCGTGCTCATCGACTTCTCCCTCGCCGGATACCCGGCGAAGGAGATCGACGCAGGCACCGAGGGCTATCTCGACCCGTTCTTGGGCATCATCACGCGCGGCTCGTACGACGGTCATGCCGAGCGGTACGCGCTCGCGGCGACTTTGCATGAGATGGCGTCGAACGAGCTCCCCCGATGGGGTGACGGTGCCGTCACAGCCCGGCAGACCGATCCGACGGAGTGGCCGTACCCGCAGCTCGCCGCCGACGCTTTCGAGCCGGCAGTTCGCGACGGCCTGGTCGCCTTCTTCCGCAAGGCTTTGGCGCGGGACGTGAAGGACCGGTTCTCGGACCTGAAGCCGATGGAGCGTGCCTGGCAGGCACTCTTCCTGGATGCGCAGCGGACAACTGCTCCGAGCTCCGGGCACGGTACGGCGGAAAGCGCAGGGACCACACAGGAAGCCGGGCCGCAGATCGGCCGCGAGGACGACGATGCTTCCGTCGAGCAGGTTCGTGACCAGCAGGCGGCCAGAGCTGACCGTACGACGCCTCTGTCCGTGGCAGGTCTGACGCTCTCCGCGCAGTCCCAGCTGTTCGCCATGGGTCTGAACACAGTTGGGGACGTGCTGGACTACTCGGCGAGGAAGTTCCTGACTGCACCGGGCATGGGCTCGCGCACCCGGGAGGAGATTCAGCGTCGGCAGAAGGAGTGGAACCTCCGACTCGGCAAAGCGGCCCCCGCACCACTCAGCGCGGAAGCCCGCAAGGCAGCCGGCCAGGAAATCACCGAACTGGAACAGGCGGTCGCCGAATCGGTCGCCGCCGGCGGCGGAAATGTCACTGACCCGCAGCTGCTGGGCGCGCTGAGCCTGGACGCGCTGGCCGCTCGCCTGGTCCCGAAGCCATCCAGCGGCAGTGCCCGCTCCAACGCCAAGGAGCGCGAAGCGGTCCGGCTGCTACTGCGGCTGCCCAACGAGGCCGGCAAGCTGCCCGAGGGCCTGGCATGGGTTCGGCAGCGGGACGTCGCAGACGCGGTGGGCCTGACCGCGGGCCGTATCCCGCAGATCGTGAGGAAGGCGCGCGAGCGCTGGTACGAGGACGCCGCTCTTGGACTGCTGCGCGAGGAGGTGGTGGAGCTTCTTGCCGAGCGCGGACGGGTGGCCCCGGTGATCGAGCTCGCCGACGCGCTGATCGCCCGGCGCGGCACCCAGCACGTGGAACGGCGCGACCGGCGCTCGCTCGCCCTGTCGCTCCTGCGCGCGGTGGTCGAGCGAGAGAGCTACAACAACGAGTCCCCGCCGCTCTTCCGCTACTTCCATGCCCGGATGCCCAAGGGCGCCGATCCGGTGCTCGGCCTGCTCGCCATCGATGTCCGGGAGGGCGTGGACGGCCCGGATACCCCGACGCTGCCCGCTCTGCAGGAATACGCGCTCAACCTGGGCGCGCGAGCCGACCGACTCGCGGACCTGGAATCCCTGCCGACTGCCAGCACCGTCCTTACCGAGCTGGACGCGGTGCGACGGCCGCCGGGAAACCTCGGCTGGGACGAGCGGCGCACCGCCGAGATCGCGGTGGCGGCCTCCAACCGAGCCGCTCTCACCCCCCGACTGGAGATCTACCCGCGCGACCTGGATCTGGTGCGCGCGCTGAGGATCACCCAGGCCGGTGTGGTCGCCGTGCAACCCGGCGTCGAGGAGGATCGACTGCCCGGCCTCACGGTTGACGCCCTGCACAAGCGAGTCACGACCCGCTTCCCTGACCTGGGCACAGACCCGCTGGTGCCACGCGAGTTGCCCAAGGGCAGCGCACTGGTCCGCCACCTGAAGCAGGCTGGCTTCGAGTTGAAGCTGGCGACGCGTTACGACAAGGTGCTCCGCCTTATCCCGGACCGTCCGGCTGGGGACGCCACCGCCGGCCTGACCTCGGCGAGCTGGGGAGCCTCGGCGGCCCGTCGATCCGCCCCCACCCAGTACGACGCGGACGCGGCCGTCGCCGCCGCAGTCAAGGCCGAACAGCGGCTCAGCCACTCGGCGCGACAGGATGGCTTCCGGGTCCTGACGGTGCCCCACCGGGGTGCTGAGGACGCGGTGCGGCACCTGGCGGACGAGCCGTACGGTGTGCGGCCGGTGTCATTGACCGGGCTCTTCGTGAACGAACTGCGCAGGGTGATCGGCGAGGCGGCCAGACCGACCTGGGAGACCGTCCTCAAGGCCGACGCTGCCGAACCCGGAAGCCGGGCTCACCAGCAGCTGCGCTTCCGTACAGACAAGGCGTGGGGGCGCATCGAGCCGCAGCTGCGAGAGCGACTGAGGCAGGGGCAGGGACCGCTGCTCCTTACCCACACTGCGGTGCTCGCCCGGTACGACGCGTTGGACCTGCTTGTAAGGCTCGCGGAGGAAGCGCGGCAAGGTGGCAGCCCGCTGTGGCTGCTCGTTGCCCAGTCCGACCCGGCGAATGCACCGCGGCTGGCAGGGCAGAGCGTGCCGTATCAGGCAGGGTTCGACGAGTGGATCGTCGTGCCCGATGCCTGGGTCGCGCGCAAACACCTCGCGCCGGACGCCTGACCCTCTTCTCCACCTGAACCGGCCTTCTTCCGCCCTCTCCGATTTCTCCACAGGAGCCGTTCCGTGATCGACCGCAAGAGCCTCCTCGCCGACCTGCAGAAGCAGGTCAAGGCGGCAGAGACCGACCTTGAGCAGCAGGTCAAAGCTGTCCCCGAGGTAGGGACGCGGCTGCGCGGTGAGTATGAGCAGGCCCGGAAGCTGGGCCGTACGGCAGCGACGTGGAACGCCTGGCTCGGGGAGCGGATCACCCAGGTTGCGGTGGCCTGGGTCCTCGGCACCGTCTTCGTCCGCTTCAGCGAGGACAACCGGCTGATCGCCGAGCCCTACATCACCGCCCCGGATGTGGCTGGGCGCGAGACCGCGCAGGCGCGGTACGAGGAGTACCTGGAGAAGGACGCCGACCCGACGTACCGAGGCTGGCTGGAGACGGCGTTCGCAGAGCTGGGCTCCGGGCAGGCTGGCCGGCTGCTCTTCGACCGCGACCACAACCCGCTCTACCAGATCCCGCTTTCGCACGACGGGGCCGGCGCGCTGCTCGCGTTCTGGAGGGAGCAGCGCGCCAGCGAGAATGAAGCCGACGGCCCGGTGCTTGTGCATGACTTCAGCGACCCGCTGAGAGAGGCTGGCACTGAGGGCTGGAACACCCGGTTCCTAGGCGATCTGTACCAGGACCTTAGCGAGGCGGCCCGCAAGACGTACGCGCTGCTGCAGACGCCGGAGTTCGTGGAGGAGTTCATCCTCGACCGGACGATGACCCCGGCGGTACGGGAGTTCGGGTTCGAGGAACTGAAGATGATCGACCCGACCTGCGGGTCCGGTCACTTCGTGCTCGAAGCGTTCCGACGGCTGGTACGGATGTGGGCGGAGCAGCGTCCAGAGGTGGGCTCGTACGAGCGGGTGCGAGCCGCCCTCGACTCGGTGCACGGAGTGGACCTCAACCCTTTCGCGATTGCGATCGCCCGCTTCCGGCTCCTGGTTGCGGCGATGGCCGCAAGCGGCATGCGGACTTTCGAGGAGGCCCAGCACTACGAGTGGCCGATCCAGCTCGCTGTGGGCGACTCCCTCATCAAGGATCGTCAGCTGGAGCTTCAACTGGGGCTTGGCTTTGAGGACGAGGGCGGCGCGGCCGGTGACCCGCTCGCTCAGTTCTCATACGCCACGGAGGACGTGGACGAGTACCCCGGGATCCTGGACCAGGGGCGCTACCACGTAGTAGTGGGTAATCCTCCGTACATCACGGTCAAGGACAAGCAGCTCAACCAGCTGTACCGAGAGCTATACAGCGCGTGCGCGGGGACGTACGCACTGTCCGTTCCCTTCGCCCAGCGGTTCTTCGAACTCGCCAAGCAGGGTGGGGCGGATGGGCACGGCTACGGCATGGTCGGTCAGATCACAGCGAACTCCTTCATGAAGCGTGAATTCGGTACCAAGCTCATCGAGGAGTACTTCGCGCACAAGGTCGAGCTGACGGAGGTCATCGACACCTCAGGGGCGGTCATCCCGGGGCATGGGACGCCGACGGTGATTCTCATCGGGCGACCTAGGGAGGGCGTAAAGCGGCAGGCGACGATCCGCACGGTGCGGAGCGTGCAGGGGGAGCCTTCGGCGCCGGAGGAGGGGAAGGAAGCCGAGGGGCTGGTGTGGCAGGCGATCGTCGAGCTGATCGACCGACCGGGGAGTGCGGGACAGTGGGTTTCAGTGGACGATCTGGAGCGGGATCGGTATTTCGGCAAGCAGCCGTGGATCCTGGCTGATGGCGGACTTGAGATGGTTGAGACGCTGAACTCGGGATCGCGTGCCCAGCTCCGATCAGTTGCTCAGGAAATTGGCGCTGGTGCAGTAACGCGCGAGGACGACGCGTTCATGGTTGGTGCTGGAGCCTTGCGCCGTTCAGGCGTCACGGACAACGAAGCACGCCAGCTTGTGGACGGTGGCTCCGTCCGCGATTTCACCATCAGCGGAGCGGCGACCTCAGCGTGGCCATATGACGAGAAGACTCTCAAGGCGACGGCATCGCCGGAATTGAGACGCTTCCTGTGGCCGTCCCGTCGTTATCTCATCGACCGCGTCGCCTTCGGCAAGTCGCAACTGGAGCGTGGGCTTGCCTGGTTTGAGTACTCCATGTTCTTCAAGAACAGGTATAGGCCGAAGTTCACGATCGCTTTCCCCTTCGTTGCTACACACAATCACTTTGCACTGAACCGCGCGCGGCGCGTATTCATCCGCACCGCTCCCGTCGTCGCGCTCAACAAGGGGGCGAGCGAGGAGGAGTATGTGCGGCTGCTCGGGTTGCTCAATAGCTCCACGGCTGGTTTCTGGCTCAAAATGGTTAGTCACGACAAGGGTAGCCAGGGTGTAAACGAGGGCTACAAGTCGCAGGTCTGGGAGCGCTTTTACGAGTTCACCGGCACCAAGCTCCAGGAATTTCCTCTTCCCGCCGAGTACCCCACCGCACTCGCCACCGCCCTCGACACCCTCGCTCAGCAGCTCTCCGCCGTCACCCCTGCCGCCCTCGCAGCCAAGACAACCCCCACTGCCTCCGCCCTCCGCGAAGCCGAAAGTCGTCACGCCTCCCTCCGCGCCCGCATGATCGCCCTCCAGGAGGAGCTGGACTGGCAGGTCTACTCCCTCTACAACCTGCACTCCGAAGACCTGCGTCTCTCTGACCCCGATGCGGTGCCCGACCTTGCCCTCGGTGAGCGCGCCTTCGAGATCGTGCTCGCGCGCCGTGTCGAAGCCGGCGAGGCCAGCGAGGAGTGGTTCAACCGGCACGGATCAGAGCAGATCCGAGAGATCCCCGACCACTGGCCCGCCGACTATCGCGCCCTCGTCCAGAAGCGCATCGACGCCATCGAGTCCAACCGAGCCATCGGCATGGTAGAGCGCCCCGAGTACAAGAGGCGTTGGGCGACCGAGGGTTGGGCCGCGATGCGGCAGAAGGCGTTGAGGACCTGGCTGCTCGACCGGATCGAGGATCGTGCGTATTGGTTTGACGCCAACGGCAACCCGACCGTCATCACTCTCGGCCGCCTCGCTGAAGCGCTCTCCGCGGACGAGGACTTCACGTCTGTTGCCGATCTCTACGCCCCCCAGCAGGATCTCGCCAAGACGGTCCGTGAGCTGCTGTCAGAGGAGCATGTGCCGTTCGTTGCCGCGCTCCGCTACAAGCCCGCCGCGCTGAAGAAGCGGGCGGACTGGGAGCATGTGTGGGACCTCCAGCGCGAGGAGGACGCCGCGCCGGACGAGCTTGCCAAGCGGAAGGTCCGTGAGCGGACGCCCGTGCCGCCGAAGTACACCGCGGCAGACTTCCTGAAGCCGAGCTACTGGCGTGCGCGCGGCAAGCTCGATGTACCCAAGGAGCGGTTCGTCTCGTACGGCACGGCCAACGCACAGTCGCCAGAGCTGTACGGGTGGGCCGGCTGGGACCACTTGGAGCAGGCTCTCGCGCTCGCCTCCCACATTCAGCAGGCCGGGCTCGGCGAGGACGACCTCGTGCCATACCTGGCCGGGCTGCTTGAGCTGCAGCCCTGGCTGGAGCAGTGGCATGGCGAGTACGACCCGGAGTTCGGGGCATCGCCAGCCGCCGAGATCGTGGCATTCCGGCAGCAGAAGCAGGACGAGCTCGGGCTGACCGACGACGCGCTGCGGGCCTGGCGCCCAGCTGCGGCCACCCGCGGAGGCGCGAAGAAGTCAGCCGCGCCCAAGAAGCGAACGGGCGCGAGGGCCGCCGTCCAGATGTCCGTCACGGACAACGTCACCGATGCCGTCACCGGCGCAGAGTCCGACTGATCAGGGCGAGGAGCTTAAATACCATGGCGTTCATGAGCAGGAACAACTCTCGCCCCGAGGACCGGCCGCTTCTGCGGGAGCTGATCGACATCCCGGAGTCGGTGTCCACCTCCGACTTCGTGCTGAAGCTGAACGAGGCGGTCACCGCCGAGGGGGCTGAGGCGGCCCTGAAGGACTACGTCGTCACCGACCGGCTGCTGGGTAACTTCGACGAAGCCCTGGACCTGATCAAGTCGGCGCTCGACAGTCACTCGTCGAAGGCGGCATATCTGCACGGTTCGTTCGGTTCCGGTAAGTCGCACTTCATGGCGGTGCTTTACGCGCTGCTGTCGGGGAACCAGGCTGCGCGGGAGCGCAGTGAGCTCGACCCGGTGCGGGCCCGGCACTCCTGGTTGGATGCGGACGACCGGAAGTTCCTGCTGGTGCCGTACCACATGCTGGGTTCCAAGTCCCTGGAGCAGCGGGTGCTCGGCAAGTACGTGGAGCACGTACGCAAGCTGCATCCGGACTGCCCGCTGCCGCAGGTCTACCGGACCGACGGGATCTTTGAGGACTTCGCTGAGCAGCGCCGCCGTAACGGCGACGACTGGGTGATCGCGCAGCTCGCCGATGCCGGTGGCCAGGAGGACGAATGGGGTGATTCTTTCACCTGGACCAGCAGCCTTCTCGACGAGGCCATGGACGCGGTGGAGGAGCACGAGAACACCAAGAGCCTCGATCTGGATAACCCCTCCACGCCGAGGGACCTGCGTGCCCGCCTCGTGCAGGACCTCACAAGAACGCTGTTCCCCGCCTTCGCGCGTAATGCTTCCGAGGACATCAGCGGCTTCATCTCCCTCGACAGGGGGCTCAGCGTCATCGCGGCGCACGCCAAGGCGCTGGGCTACGACGGGCTCATCCTGTTCATGGACGAGCTGATCCTGTGGCTTGCCACTCTCATCCACGACCAGAAGGTGCTGGGCAGGGAATCCAGCAAGGTGACGAACTTCGTGGAGGGCGGTGACGAGCGGCGTGCCATTCCGGTTGTGTCGTTCATCGCCCGTCAGCGCGATCTGCGCGAGCTGGTCGGTGAGGAGATGTCGGGTGCCGCCGAGGCGGCAGTGCAGGACACCTTGAAACTCAACGGCGGGCGTTACGACGAGATCGTCCTGGAGGACCGCAACCTTCCTCAGATCGCGCAGGCTCGCCTGCTCAAGCCCGTGCCGGGGGCCGAGGCGAAGGTGGACGCCGCGTTCGCCGAAGCCAAGAAGCTTGGCCCGGACGTGTGGGACACCCTGCTGGGCCACGACAAGTCCACCACCGGCGCGGACGAGGACGCTTTTAGGCGGACGTACCCGTTCCCGCCAGCGTTCATGGACACTCTGGTGCACATCTCCGCCGCGCTGCAGCGCTCCCGCACCGGCCTGAAGCTGATGAGTCAGCTGCTCGTCGACCACCGTGACGACTGGCGGCTCGGACAGCTCGTGCCGCTCGGCGATCTGTATCCGGCGATCGCGGGCGGCGGCGACAAGGCGTTCAGCGGGGAGACCAACGTCCACTTCGAGGCTGCCGACAAGCTGTACCGGGACAAGCTGCGCCCGTACCTGCTGAAGACCAACCAGGTTACCGACGACCAGGTCGAGGCGTACCGACGCTCTCCCGAGAGCCTGGGCGACCCACAGCTCGCGGCCCGTTGCCGCGACTTCACCGGCGACAGCCGACTCCTGCAGACCCTCTTGCTGTCGGCACTCGCGCCCAGCGTGCCCGCGCTCGCCGACCTCACTTTGGCGAGGCTGCACGCCCTCAACCACGGTTCCATCACCACCCGCATCGCGGGCACCGAGGTCGGCCGGCTCGAGCAGAAGGTGAAGGAGTGGGCGGCGACCTTCCCCGAGATCAAAGTCGCCGGTACCGGGCCGGGGGCGGTGGTCCGTCTGGAGCTCACCGGCGTCGACCTGGACGCCGTCCTCGCCAACGCCCAGGTCCACAACAACCTGGGCAACCGGCGTGCCAAGATGCGCAGCCTGCTCAAGGACGCGCTCGGGGTTGGCGACGGGCCCGGGGGCTTCGACGCATATGACGTGCTCGACCTTGTGTGGAAGGGCACCGAACGACAGATCGAGGTGGTCTTCGGCCACGTCGCCGACGTCGACTCGCTGTCCGAGGCGACCTTGCGGCCCAGCCAGGACGACGCCTGGCGGCTCGTCGTCGATTTCCCTTATGACGAGGGCGAGTTCGGTCCGATGGACGACCTGCAGCGGCTGCGTGCTCTGCGGGAGAAGCCGGGCGGCGACTCGCGCACCCTGGCCTGGCTGCCCACACACCTGACCGACGCCTCCCGCAGTGATTTCGAGCGTCTCGTCGTCATCGACAAGGCCCTCGCCGACGAGGCACGCTTTGACTCCGAATTCGCACGCAGCCTCAACGCTGACGACAAGGCGCGCGCCAAGAGCATGCTGCAGTCGCAGCGCAACATCCTCACCGAGCGCGTCACCCAGGCGCTGCGGCAGGCGTACGGGCTCGCGCAAAAGCAGGAAGGGGTCGTCGATCTCGGCTTCGACACCCACCTGGTCGCCCAGCAGGATGTGCCCGAGCTTCGGCTTCCGCTCGGTGCAGCGCTGGACGCTGCTGCCCGCGATCTGGCCGGCAGGTTGCTTGTCCACCAGTACCCCGCCCACCCCGACCTGGACCCCGATGGCGCCGGCAAGCCTGTGAAGCCTGCCGAGATCAGGGCCGTCTTCGAGTACGTGCGCAAGGCCGCCGAGGACCGCGACGGACAGGTCGAGGTCGATGGCAAAGACCGCAAGACCATGGCGCGGATCGCGGGCGGCCTCGGGCTCGGCACCATGCGGGAGGCGTACTACCGGCAGTCCACCACCTGGCCTGACCACTTCACCAGCCAGGCCCGCCGGGACGGAGCCGCCGAGCCGACTCTGGTCAAGCTCTCCGACTGGAGCGACCTTCCCGAGCCGCGCGGACTGTCCGAGCCGCTTCGCCGGCTGCTCGCCGCCGCCTACGCGGAGATGACCGACCGGGTGTGGGTACGCGGCGGTGTCCCCGTTGAACCGGCGCCCGCACCGCATGAGCTGAAGCGGGACTATGCCCTGCGCGAGCAGGCGCTGCCCAGTGAGGAAGACTGGGCCGAGGCGCGCAAGCGGCACGAGACCGTGCTCGGGGACCGGGCGCCGCAACTGCGTCGCGGGCGGATCGTCAACCAGTTCGCCGGACAGATCAAGCAGGCCGCCGCCGTGCTCGCCCAGGACGCAGGACGGCTCGTCGGAGAACTGGAGAAGCACCGTTCCTTCCTGCGCCTCGACGACGACTCGCCCCGCCTCGTCCTCGCCCGGCGGGCGCAGGAGCTGGTGAAGTCGGTGACCGAGGTCGGCATAGACGCCAAGACCGTCGTTGACCGGCTCGCACGCTTCGACTTCGGCGACTTCACCGCACACCGCTACGCCATGTCCCTCAAGAGCGCCGGGAAGGTTGCCACCGCGCTGCAGAACACCAGCTGGGATCAGCTGGGCCTGGCCGACACTCTCGATGCGGGAGGCGCGGCCGTCCTGGAACGCGTACGGGACGCTGCCGCCGGCGATCCGGGGGACTACCCCGACCTGCCTGGCGTACTCAATGCGGGTGGCCGGGAGGTGTTGTCTCTGCTGAGGTCCCGACAGACCACGGCCGAGCAGCCCCAAACCCCCGCCACTCCATCGCCGAGCTCGGACGGTGTGGACCTGATCGGCGGCTCCGCTCACCCGCAGGTGCTGCCGGAGCCTGTGGCGCAGCCGGGGCCTCGCACGCCGTCTCGGTCCCTTGTCCGCTCCGGCGGCGGGCGGACCACCGCCGCGAGGGCTGCCGCCGAGCTGCAGGCGGAGATCGCGGCGCTCGCGGCCGAGAACCCCAACGCCACGGTCGAGGTCGTCTGGAAGGTTGTCGACTGATGTCCGACGCCGTCACTACAGCGTCCGCGTCTATCGGTCTCGCCCGGCTGCCGGCGGGGACTGTCCGTCAGTACCTTGCCGCCCGCAGCCGGCTCGGCGACGGCACGGTCCGCGTCCTGCTGCTGCGGGCCGATCCGGCCTGGGATGGGCCCGCTGTGCAACAGGCAGCGGGCGGTCTGCGGGCGCGCGTGGCCGTCGGGCCCTCGGTATTGGCCGTACACGAGCAGATCCTGGGCCACCTCGACGCGACAACTCCCCCCGACCCCAAGGTCCTGGTCGTCCTCACCGACCGCGAGGACACCGACCTCGACCCCGGGCTGCTCGCCCGCGTCTACGGCGGCAGAATCCGGTCCGTTGACAACTGGGAGGTCGTGCAGGAGGCGTTCGACGCACGCGGCCTCGACGGGCGACTGCGCAGCGAGACCTGGGCAGCCGAAGCCCTCCTGGACGCGGCAGCCACCCGCGGCTGGCCCTCGTTGGGTAAGGGAGTGCTCTCCCGAGACGAGGCACTAACCCGGCTGGCCAGGCGCCGTCTCAGGACCGGCCGTCACGACACGGATGCGCTGGGCGGGCCGGCCGCACACGACGACGGAGACCGCATCGACCCCGTCGCACTGTTCCGATGGGCCCTCACCCCTGGCGGCCCCGACCTCCTGCGTGACCTGCGCGGACCGGAACGGGCCGGCCTGGCCCGCTTCCTTGCCGAACCCGAACAGGGCGGCTCCACCGGAAAGATCATCACCGCCCTGGTGAACGCCGAACATGGGGCAGACGCAGCCGCATACGCGGTCGTCTGCGCCGCCTTGTGGGGGCACGCGGAGGCCGACCACGACTTGTATCGGGCGCGTGGGCGCGCTGAGCGGTGGCTTGGCGAACAGCCTCCCGCGCAGGGCGACGACCTCGACAGACTCCTGGCCTCTTTCGGATCCAGCGGCGAGGCGTTCGTCCGCGGTCTTGTCGACCGAGGCGAGCACCGGCTCGCCGACCCGGTCCTGACTCGGGCCGCACAGCTCGTGGCACAGTTCGGGGCACAGGCTGCCGCGACTGTCAGCCCGCTGCTCTCGGCCGGACTCGACGCTCGCTTCACTGCGGCTGGTCGTGCCCTTGCCGACGGCGGCACCGACACGATCACCGCTGCCGTCACCGCGCTGGCTGACCACGCTCTGGCCGCCGACGGCGCCACCCGGGCGCGCATCGAGCGGGTGAGGATGGCGGCGCGCTTGCGGCAGTGGCTTGCCGGCTCGCCTGAGGCCGACATCGCCTCGGTCGCTGAGGGCACCGCACGCCAGATCTGTGAACTCGGCTGGGTGGACCGGGCCTTGGAACACCTCGAAGCGGGCGGCGACCCGGATGACATACTCGCCGACGCATACAGCCGGATCGGCGCGCAGGCGCGGGACAAGCGCCGCGAACTGGACCGGGCATTCTCCGAGCGGCTCGCGGTGTGGACCGCGGATGGCACCGCTCCCGGCACCATGCTCACCGTGGAGAGCTTGCTGGACCGCGTCGTCGCACCCGTCGTGGCCAGCCCCGGCCGACGGGTGCTGTTCCTCCTCGTGGACGGGATGAGCGCGGCGATAGCAGCGGAGCTAGGTGAAGAACTGCGTAGACAGTGGGCCGAGTTCGACCCGCTGCCCGCTGCGACCGGAGCGCCCGTCCGGCGCGCCGTGGCTGCCGCGCTGCCCACCCTCACGGCCGTATCCCGAACCTCGTTGTTCGCGGGCACCCTGATGAAGGGCGACCAGAGCGACGAGAAGCGGCTCTTCCCCCAGCACTCCTGCTGGAACGGGGCTCCGGCGGTCGTCTTCCACAAGGATGACCTGCGCGGCCCCGACACCGGCTCGCCCTTCTCTACCGCTCTCACCGAAGCCCTCGCCGACGAGCGCACCCATGTCGCGGTCGTACTCAACACGGTCGACGACCGCCTCGGCAAGGAGCAGAAACTCGGCGACGGCGCGTGGCAGGCCAAGGAGATCGGCGGTCTGGAACCATTGCTGCGGGCTGCCCGCGCGCATGGCATGACCGTGCTGCTCACCTCCGACCACGGCCATGTAGTCGAGCGGCGCGGCACCAAGCTCGACGCGGCTGACGGCACGATCGGCTCGGCCCGCCACCGCACTCCGGGTGGATCCGTTGCTCCGGCCGAGATCGAGCTGTCCGGACCTCGGGTGGTCTGGCCGGAGCCCGGATCGCGGATCATCGCGCTGCGGGACCACGACACCCGGTACACCGCGCTCAAGGCGGGTTACCACGGCGGGGCGACCCTCGCCGAGTTCACCATCCCGCTCCTCGCCCTGCTTCCCTTCGGCGCCGAGCCGCCGATCGGATGGCGGGAGCTGGGCGACCCGACACCCTCCTGGTGGACGGAGGACGCCGAGGGCGGTGGCGTCGTCGAGGCCGGCGCCAAGAACGAAGCGGACGCAGGTGCCGTGCCCGACGCAGCCGTGGCGAGCTCGCGCCGGAAGCAGACCAGGAAGGCCGCCCCGCCCGCCCCCGAGGGCGCCATCAGTTTGTTCAGCGAGGACGAGGTGGCACCCCCCGTAGCGGAGGAACCCGCCGAGTCGGCGGCCGCGCCCGAGGCCGCACCCTCCTCCAAGCAGTCCGAAGACCCTGCTGTTGCCCTGGTCGAGCGGCTCATGGCCACCGAGTTGTACCAGGCACAGCTGGACCTCCTCGCCCGTAAGCCACGCGACAAGACCGTCCTCCCAAAGGCGCTGGTCGCGCTTGTCGAGGCCGGCACCCTGCCGATGACCGCTCTTGCCGAGCGAGCGGGCCAGCCCGCCACCCGTGCACCCGGCTTCGCAGCGACCCTCGCCCAGCTCCTCAATTACGACGGGGCCCAGATCCTGGAGATCCTCCCTGACAACCGCACCCTTCGCCTGCACCGCGCCCAGCTGATCGAGCAGTTCGGGCTGTGAACCGGCGCAGTGCGCCTGCATCGGGCGGGCCGGTCTCCCGTCCCGCCCGGTCCGCGCGCTGGCGGCCTGGCGTCCGCATTGGTGTCCGGCCAGGTGGGCGGCAGGATGGGAGACTGTTCGGGTGAACGCGTTTGGATCTTCAGCATCCGGGGCCACCCCGGTCGGCGCCGTGAGGCGGCGCGCCGTGGTGGACGCGCTACGGCGCGGCGCCGTCCCTGAGAGCGGCCTCGACCTGCTCGCCACCGGCCTCGGCCGCTTCGAGCAGGCAGTCGACGAGGAACTGGAGACTGTTGCTGCCGGCGGCTCGGTGTTCAAGGCCGTGCGCGGTGAGTACGGATCCGGCAAGACTTTCTTTACCCGCTGGCTCGGCGAACGCGCCAAACGACGCACCTTTGCCGTAGCTGAGGTACAGGTGTCGGAGACCGAGACCCCGCTGCACAAGCTGGAGACCGTCTACCGGCGACTCACCGAGCGCCTGACCACCGCGAGCTTCCCGCCCAGCGCCCTGCGGCCGGTCGCCGACGCCTGGTTCTACGCACTGGAAGAGGATGCACTCGCCGACGGCGCGAGCGAGAACGAGCTGCCGCAGGCCGTGGAGAGGCTGCTCACCGCCCGCCTCACCGAGGTCTCCCGGCACGCACCCGCGTTCGCCACCGCCCTGCGTGGATACAAGCAGTCCCTGGACGCCGGAGACGAGGCCACCGCCGCCGCGGTCATGGCCTGGCTCGGGGGCCAGCCACACGTCGCCGCAGCCGCCAGGCGCAGCGCAGGCGTCCGCGGCGACCTTGACCACTTCGGCGCCTTCGGCTTCCTGCAGGGCCTGCTCACTGTGCTCCGGGACGCTGGGCACGCCGGACTCGTCCTCGTCCTGGACGAAGTGGAGACTCTGCAACGGGTTCGCTCCGATGCCCGCGACAAGGCACTCAACGCGCTCCGGCAGCTCATCGACGAGGTCCACTCCGGCCGCTTCTCGGGCCTGTACCTCGTCATCACCGGCACGCCCGCCTTTTACGACGGACAGCAGGGCGTACAGCGACTCGCGCCGCTCGCCCAGCGCCTTGCCACCGACTTCACGACCGATCCCCGCTTCGATAACCCTCGGGCTGTCCAGATCCGGCTGCCCGGATTCACCGAGGAATCACTGACCAGTCTAGGTGCCACCATCCGTGACCTGTACGCGGAAGGTTCCCAGTCTCCCGACCGGATCAAGCAGCTCGCGGACGACGCGTACCTCACGGACCTGGCGCGGGCAGTGGGTGGGGCTCTCGGCGGAAAGGTCGGAGTAGCACCACGGCTGTACCTGAAGAAGCTGGTCGGGGACGTGCTCGACCGGATCGACCAGTTCGCTGACTTCGACCCGCGCACGCACTACAAGCTGACAGTGGCGAGCGGCGATCTCACCGCCACCGAACGGAACTTCGCCGCGCCCGCGCCAGCCGCCTCTGCGGACGATCTCGACCTTGAGATCTGAAGTCCAATTCTCCGAAGACCCGACTCTGACGGATCAGTGCAGGAGTTACAGACGTGCAGGAGCAGACGCGCGGCACCGACCCAGTGGAACGCCTCGACCCGGTCGTCCTGCACCACATCGTCAACACGCTCGGGTGGCCCGATCTACGCCCCCTGCAAAAGGCGGCCGTGCACCCGCTGATGGACGGTGAGGACGCGATCCTGCTCGCGCCGACCGCAGGTGGGAAGACGGAGGCCGCCACCTTCCCCATGCTGTCCGCAATGCGGGAGAAACGCTGGACCGGCACCTCCGTCCTCTACCTGGCCCCGCTCAAGGCGCTCCTCAACAACCTGGTGCACCGGGTCGACACCTACGCCCAGTGGTTGGGATGCCGAGCTGCCCTCTGGCATGGCGACACCCCCGAGTCCGTACGCCGGCGCATCCGCACCGAGTCCCCCGACTTCCTGCTCACCACTCCCGAGTCCCTCGAAGCGATGCTCATCAGCGTCAAGACCGACCACTCGCACATGCTGGGTCGGGTGCGTGCCGTCGTCGTCGACGAGGTGCATGCCTTCGCCGGGGACGACCGCGGCTGGCACCTGCTCGCCGTACTCGAACGCCTGGAGCGACTGGCCGGCCACCGGATCCAGCGCATCGGCCTCTCCGCCACTGTCGGTAATCCCGAAACCCTGCTCACCTGGCTCCAGGGCGCAAGCCCCGCCGACCGCCCCGGTCGAGTCGTCGCCCCCGGCGTCACCCTGCCAGCGGCCAGCGCTGCTGCAACCGAAACCCAAGGTCTCCCGCGCCCCGCAGGAGAGGTGGAACTTGACTACGTTGGATCTCTCGCCAACGCTGCCAAGGTGATCTCTGCCCTGCACCAGGGCGAAAAGCGGCTCGTCTTCTGTGACTCCCGCAAGCAGGTCGAGGAGCTCGGCGCGGCACTACGAGCCCGCGACGTCACCGTGTTTCTCTCCCACGCCTCCCTCTCCACCGACGAACGCGCCCGCTCCGAGCAGGCATTCGCCGAAGCACGCGACTGCGTCATCGTCTCCACCTCAACCCTCGAACTCGGCATCGACGTCGGCGACCTCGACCGCGTAATCCAGATCGACTCGCCCAGCACCGTGGCCTCTTTCCTGCAGCGCATCGGCCGCACAGGCCGTCGCACCGGAACCTCCCGCAACTGCCTGTTCCTCGCCACCCGGCCCGATGCCCTCCTCCAAGCCGCCGGCCTACTGACCCTGTGGACCCGCGGCTGGGTCGAACCCGTCACCCCACCCCCTTCGCCTCGCCACCTCGTCGCACAGCAACTCCTCGCCGTTACTCTGCAGGAACACCGCCTTGGCGATCGCTTGTGGCCCGAACAATGGAACGGCCTCGCTCCGTTTGACCGCTCCGCTGCCCCTCTCCTGTCCCACCTCGTCGAAGGCGGCTTCCTCGACAGCGACGGCGGCATGCTGTTTATCGGCGCCGAAGCCGAGAAGCACTTCGGCCGACGGCACTTCATGGAGCTGACCGCCTCCTTCACTGCACCGCCCGAGTTCACCGTGCTCGCCGGACGCACCGAGATCGGCACCACCGACCCCGCCGTCCTCACCGAGGAACGCCCAGGCCCGCGCCGCCTGCTTTTGGCAGGCCGCAGCTGGCAGGTCACCTTCATCGACTGGGCCCGACGCCGCGCATTTGTCGAACCCGTCGAAGACGGCGGCATCGCCAAATGGCAGGGAAGCGAAGCCCGCGGCCTCTCCTACGACCTCACCCGGGCCATGCGCGATGTTCTCCTCGGTACCGACCCGGACGTCCGCCTCACCCGCCGCGCAAGCGCCGCCCTCGCCGAACTTCGTATGGACCGCGCACCCCACGAAGTACACCCGGCAGGCACCCTCCTGGTCCGCGACGCGGACGCCACACGCTGGTGGACCTGGGCCGGCTACCGCGCCAACGCCACTCTCGCAGCCTCCCTCGGCAACTTCGCAGACCCCATTCAGCGCCCGACGGACACCCACGTCCGGCTGCGCCAAGACCTTGCGCCCGACGACTGGAAGACCGCCCGCGCCGAACTCCCCGACTCCCTCACCCTGCCCACCGTCGACCCACGTGCCGTACGCGGCCTCAAGTTCTCAGCCGCCCTCCCGCCTCGACTCGCTACCACCACACTTGCCGAACGACTGGCCGACCTAGACGGCGCCCTAGCCGCTGCTCGGGAACCCGTGCGTCTGGAATGGGGCGGCTGAACAACCAAGATCAAGGCCCGCCGACCGCTGGCAGTGGTTCCCCACGACCAACCTGGCGAGCCTCCAGATTCGCGTACGTGCTTGCGGAATGACGTACAGGGGACCCGTCTACTTGATTTTCACGCAGATATGGGTGGGTTCTGCTATCGTCGGCGCGTGGAAATCACTCTGCAGCAGGCAGTGAGCGATCTCCGGCAGGCGGGTGCGCTGGAAATCATCCGGGATGTCGCGCGCGAGGTGTACGCGACCAACGCCGACCGTCATGACCCGTCGCATGGGGATGACAACGGCACCTTTGCCCAACTGGTATGGCGGAACGTCGCCAACCTCTCCTTCCAGAGGCTCAACCAAGCAGGTATTCCGGTCCGAAAGGTCGCCGGCGGAGCGATCGAGGTCATCTCTGGCCCGTGGGTCCTGAGGATCTATAAGTTTCCTCTGGCTGCACCTGGCAAGGTGCGGGACAAGCTGGAGCAGCTGAGCTGGGACGGTAGCGCTGCGCGTCTCAGGGGTGCGGTAGCGAACAGTGCGGTGAAGGGCCAGCTGACCTTCGATCAAGACCCGGACTGGGCTGAAAGCTTCGCTGAGGCCGTTCGGCAGGGCCACGTGCGGGTCATGCACATGGGCGACCCCGAGACGGGCAACTGTGTCATTGAGGTGGGGCTACCGCGAGATAACCGCGAGGGCGGGTCGCCTTGGCTTGATGGCACGGTCGAGATCCACAACGATCTCCAGGTTGGCCTTCCGGCTCCCCGTTCGGCCGAAGACGTCATGGTCGCTCAGGAAGGGTCGCCCCAAGAAGTCAGCACGGGCCTGGACCGGAAGCTGCCGGAGCCGAGCATCGACGAGAGCACTGCCGAGGAGGCTTCGAAGGCGCCTGCTTACAGCGACCTGGACGAGCACGAGCTGCCGCTGCGGCGGCGTACCGAAGAGCCGCGTGAAAAGCGCGAGAAGACAGACTGAGAGATCATGCCGACACCGCTGCGAGGCTCGAGAGGCGCTGAGCTCGCCTCCCGCTCCTTCGAACCTGAAGCCCTGACGACGGCCCGTCAGCTTCGAGGACTCCGCAAGAACGAGCTCGCCAAGAAGGTTGCGCTCACGCCAGCGGCGGTTAGTCAGTACGAGCTGGGCCAGAGCCGGCCGTCGACTGCGGTGGTTGCGCAGTTGGCTATGGCATTGGGGGTGCCAGCCACATTCTTCGCGGCTGGCCACCCGCACCCGACCGTGCCCAGCGCTGCCCATTTCCGAAGCCTTCGGGCAACGACTCAACTCCAACGTGACCAGGCTGTCGCATTCGGCAAGATTGCATGGAGGTTGGTCACCACTATTGAGCACTATGTGGAGCTGCCTCCTGTTGCGCTACCTCGCCTGGCTCTGCCATCTGAGCCCAGCCGGGCCGACATCGCAGCCGTGGCCCGGGATGCTCGCGATGCGCTAGGGGTTCCCGCCGGACCTATTCCCCACATGACGCGGCTTCTGGAGGCTCATGGCGCGGTAGTGCTGGAGCTCCCTGCAATGTCCGAACGAGTGGACGCCTTCTCTCACTGGTACGGAAGCAGGCCCATGGTCTTCCGTAATCCTGCCAAGAACGACAAGGCTCGCTCTCGGTTCGATGCCGCACATGAGGCTGGGCACTTGGTTATGCACCTTGACGCAGAGCCCGGTAGTCGGATCATCGAGAATCAGGCGCATGACTTTGCGGCGGAATTCTTGATGCCGAGTGGGGAGATCCTTGCGGAGCTACCGCAACGGCTCGATTGGGAGATGCTCTACGGACTGAAGCGGCGTTGGGGAACGTCGTTGAAGGCGATCGTCTATCGCGCTCACGCTCTCGGCGCCTTCCGTGATGCAACGTACAAGCGCGCGATGATGATGCTCTCCCAGAACGGGGATCCGGAACCATGCGACCTGGGTCCTCGGGAGGCCCCCCTTCTACTGGAGAGGGCGGTCCGCCTCTGCGATGAGACCGGTGTTTCGTTCGACGAGCTCGTTGCTCGGTCGGGTCTTCCCTTTGGGCTTGCGAACGAGGTTTATGCGACGGCCACGATGACTCGTCCCCGCCTCGCTCTTAGCGTTGATGAGGGCGATGTGGCGACGGACGGACCCGAGGTGCTTCAGCTCTTTCCAGGCTACTAGCGCTGGCCGGAAAGCCAGGAGTACAGAAGTGTGAATTCCCAGTCAATCGCGAACGTCACAAGAAACAGGGAAGCGTGTGCTGGATTGCGTCGATTGGCTCTCCGGCTTCGCCCCGGGCTATCGTCGACGAACGCTGTCGGGGAGTGATGGCCACAGGCTGTCTTCCAGGTCACGGCAGCGGCCTCCTTGTCGTAGTGCGCGAACACCAGGTCACGGCCGTGGTCGACCGTGACCTGGTGTTCGGCGTCCGGAGCGAGTCTGCCCGCCAGCCACCGGACCCGGTCAGGCATGTCGTGACGTGCGGGCGGGTGGTGTATGGGTCCTTCTTGCCGGAGACGGTAGGGACACCGATCAGGCGGGAGACGGGCGGGCCGGAGGCCCCGGCTTCCGTCCAAGCGGTCAGAGATGCGGATAGCGCTGCATCAAATCAGCCTGGCGAACTGGCCGAACTCGCATGGGTGAAGCACGGCGAGATCCCGCAGTACGTACCGTACGGCCTCTTCGGACCGGTCCAGCACCATCTGGATACGGCGCTCCAACGATGACCACCCCACCACCCCATGTGCGGTACACAGTAGCGACAGCTGACAGTGATGGGACTCGGTACGCGAGCACCGAAGGTCGATCGACCTGGTCCGCTACCGACTCTTCGGCAACGACTTCCTCGGCCTTGAGACCGTGGCATCCGTCAGTGGCAGGGCACCTGTACTCCGGCGGGCGTATCGACAGGTGACCACCCGGGCGCCCACCGAAGTTCAGGGCACGCCGATATCCGAGTTGGGGAAGGCGGTCGACGAGGCGTTGCTCAGCCTCGGGGACGGCGTGAACCGCGTGGAGCGCAAGCAGTACCGGGCGTATCAGCGGCTGCGGAACTTCGCCTGCGTCTGTCCGCCCCAGCGGAGCAGGCTCCTGGTCTACCTGAGGGCCGACCCGAAGCACGTCGACCTCGTTCCCGGGTTTACCCGGGACGTGTCCGGGCTTGGCCACCACGGGACGGGCGACTTGGAGGTGCAGCTTCGCACGCCCAGGTGGAGCGTGCGCAGGATCTGTTCCGCGCGAGCTATGCGGCTGCGTGATCGCTTGACGGCACATTGGTCATGAGTGTTTCGCGTTGGGTCTGCGGTCGTCGGATAGCGCCTGTCGACGTATGGGCAGGGCGTGGCGGTGGAAGTTCAATGATGGGCGGGATCGCCGGTTTGGCTAACCGGCGATCCCGCGCCGCTCTCTCTGCTGATGATCAACGGCGTGTACAGCTGGCGGCTGTTGGTCATCGAGGATGGCCGGCGGCTCTCGCTGTCGCCGTGAGTGGGGCGCCGCTACGCCGACCTCGGTGATGTCGCTGGAGGTCGGCGATACGGCCAGCGTCGAAGGGCCGCGGCGGTGGACTATCGACGGTCAGGGATTGCCGGCTTGGTCAACCGGAGATCCGCCTTTTCCAGGTGACTGAGAATAGCTGGTGTCACTTTCATCCGGCCCTGGAGGACACGGAAGTTGGCGGCCCCGTGTTCAGCAGCGAGCTGCGCGGCCTGTGCAGGGTCAGGCTCTTCTTCCTGTCCAGCGCAGACGATGACGCCGTGGTGGCTCGCTGATGGCACGGTGAAAAGGTGCGCCCAGGACGACTGGGATTCCTGGTGATGCGGTGCTCGCTAACCAGGACAGAGCCCGGTGTGTGGGGTCCACCCTTCAGCACGGAGGTGATGTCGGCGTTCACTCCGCGTCCGGTTTGCGAGCGGTAGCGTCGGCGGATGCATACACGTGTGACGGGCATCGTCATCGAGGACGGCAACATCCTCCTGCTGAACCAGGACACCGACGGCCCCCGGTCCTGGTCCTTGCCCGGAGGCAAGGTCGAGGACGGCGAGACCCTTGAAGAAGCGCTGGTCAGGGAAATGCGAGAGGAAGCCGGCGCCGAGGTGGAGATCGGCCGGCTTCTGTACCTGTGCGACAACACGGGTGCTCACGTCGTGCACATCACCTTCGAGGCCCGCCTCGTGGGCGGGCGGGTCGGGGATGCAGTGGAGGGTGCGGACACGCGGCCGATCCGGGGCGTCGAGTTCGTGGCGCTGGACGACCTGCCGAGCCGCGGATTCAGTGACGTGTTCGTGAAGCTGTGCCGGGACCGCTTCCCGGATGCCGGGTTGTACATGGGGCCGAAGTCCGCCATCGGGCTATGAACCCAGCGCGCTGAGCAGCAGACGTTCGAGCCCGCCCGGTGTGGACCGGGCGGAGCTCTCGGCGGCATCGACCCACTGATTGAGCCGCTGCGCCAGCTCCCAGGCGCCGAGCCGGGCGGCGTCATCGGTGTGGGGGTCGCGCACCCGGCGCACGCCCACGCTCCGTGAGGAGCCCAGGTTTTCCCCGTGGAGGTGGATGTTCGGGCCGTTGAGGTAGGTGCTGACGGCGACGGTGGTCCAGCCGTTGTGGGCGTGGGCGTGGATGATCAGGCGCCCGTGCCGGATGTCGTCGTAGATCTTCTGGGCGTCGTTGGAAACCTCGCGGATCTTCTCGCGCGAGCACCAGGGCATGGGGTAGTTGGCCCAGGTCCATTCGGTGTCGATCTCGTCGCGCAGCTCGGGGGTGATGTTCACGGTGATGTTCTCTGCTTGCAGGGCGCGTGCGGCTTGCTCGGCGTAGTGCGGTTCCTCGCGGTCGATGCGAGCCATGACCATGGTCTCTTCGTCCAGCGGCTCGAAGCCGTGGAGGGTGAGAAGGGCGTGGATCGTGCGGGTGGGGGTGCCCGTGATGGTGGCGGTGACGGCGCTGGAGCGCTCCTGGTACAGGTCGAGGCGGATGCGAGGGGCGGTTTCGGGGTGCGGCAATCTGGTCTCGTTTCGCGGCTCCGGCCGGAGCGGGCCGGAGCGGTGGTCATCGGAGTGCTCGTGCTGTGGTGGCGCGGGGCGGCGGACCGGCGCGGGAGACGGCCGGGCTGCGCGGGGCACGAGGAGTCGCCGGTGGTGTGGGGGCGGTACTGCGCTGCCAGCGGGTGCGTAGGGCGGTGAGGTCGGCCAGGGCACGGCGGCTGCCGGTGATCAGTTGGTGCGTCGTGTTGGCCGGGTCTTCGGCGTAGGCGGCGATCCGCGTGGCGACGTCGCACGCGCTTGTCAGCAGGGCGCGTTGAAGGATGCGTTCACCCCAGTACTCGGCTGACCCGACGGGTGTGGAGACCAGGGCCATCAGGTCACCGGCGCCGAGGTCACCGGCCACGAGGAGTCCGCGGTGCTGGGCTTCCCAGAGCACGGTGACCGGGTCCACGGGCTCTGCACGGTGGACCAGCGAGGTCAGGCACTGCCACAGGGTTGCGTGCAGGGACTGCGTGAAATCGTCGGGCTGGAGCCAGCGCATGTCCTTCAGAGCTGTCGGATGCGCGGTGGCGGTGGCGAGGAGGAGTCTTTCCTCGTCGAGGGCTTCCTCGCTGCTGCGTGCCGTGGGCTGTTCCGGCAGGACGGTGCGTGGCAGGGAGCCGGGGTGCGGGGCGAACTGTCCGGCGAGCGTGTCCAGGAACTGTGCGAGGGCGTCGGCCTGGGCCAGGGTGGCGGCGGCCCGGTGGGGCAGGGTGGCGTCGACCGCGGTCTGGGCGAGGCGCTGGGCGTGCATGAGCAGCGTGCGCCGGGCGTGATCGGACTGGATCATCCGGGCGTACGTCGGCGCGTGCTGGGGCCGCGGGCAGACCTGGACGAGGGTGTGGAGGTAGGAGGCCGTCAGCCCGGGGGCATGGGGGCGGGCCGCGTCGAGGACGGAGTTGAGCCAGGCGGGATCGCAGCGGTGGGCCTCCGGATCGGGCAGCGGCACCGTACGCATGGCCTGGAAGAGGGCGCCGTGGGCGTGATTGCTGAACTGCTCCGCTCCCAGGCCGCGGACGTCGGGAAGCCGGTGGGGATCCAGGAGGAGCGCCCCGAGCAGGGACTGCTCGGCGTAGTGGACGGGCCGCGGAGAGGGCAGGTCGTCCAGGTCGTCCTCGTAAGGGTCGGTGGAATGGGGCATCTACGCGGCCAGGGTGAAGTCGTCGGGGCGGAGGGTCTTGCCGAGGTACGGGGCCAGCAGATGGGCGGCGAGCCGGGGCGGCACCGCGTTACCGATCTGGCCGAAGACCTGGCCCTTGTTCCCGGCCCAGGGGTAGTCGGCGGGAAAGGTCTGCAGGCGGCCGGCTTCTTGGGCGGTGATCCGGATGGACTCCGGCGCTGGCTGCTCCTCGCCAGCGGTGCGGGGGGCGGCTTCGGCGATCCAGACGCATTCATTGGCGCGATGGCCGAAGAACAGGGTGCCGGCCGGCTCGTCGGACCGGCGTACGGTCGCGTTGGACTGGTTGTTGCTGCGCAGTGACCATGACCAGCGGTGTGCTTCGCCCGTGAACGTGGGGGCAGGCTCGTCGGCCGGCCGGTTCTCCCGGGTACGGTGCCGAGCCGTCCACCCCGCGCCTTCCCGGCGAGACTGCAGGATGAGGGTGCTCTGGGGCTTCCAGGTTCCGCGGTCGCGGGCGTCGCTGAGGGTCTTGCGTGATCCCGACGGGAAGGGCTCGGGGCCGCCTCCCGGGCCTCCGCCGGCGCACACGGTCGGCACCGGGCGGTCGGTGGCGCCCCAGCCGAGGGCTTCGGCCATGGACACCCACCGGGCGCGGCCCGGCCCGAACAACGACTCTGGCTCGGCGACCTTGGCGTGTGTGGGCAGCGGCGGCTCGGCCGTGCGGGTGCGGGAGGCGAGCAGAATCGCGCGCCGTCTCGTCTGCGGCACTCCGTAGTCTGCCGCGTTCAGGATTCCGGTCCAGACCGAGAAGCCCCAGCTGCGCAGGATCGCGGCATACTGCCGCCACAGAGGCAGAACGTCGGGCACTTCCTCCATGGCGATCCACTCGGGTTGGCCGTGCTGCTGGAGGGCGTGGAGGTAGCGCATGGGTTCGGCAGCCAGCAGGGAGCGCTCGTCCTGACAGGCGGTGAGGAGCCGTTCGCGGGTGTCGTGGCCGGTGGCGAGGTCCGCGACGGCCTGGTGAACCAAGGGCTGGTCGAGGAGTCCGAGGCGTTTGCCGGCCATCGACCATGCCTGGCAGGGCGGGCTGGCGATGAGTCCGGCCGTCTTTCCGAGGAAGGGCCCCACCGGGTACATCGCGACGTCGGTGCGGATGGTCAACTGTCCGGCCGCGCCACGGGTCTTGCAGGCCCACTCGTCCCATTCCAGGCCGATATCGCGTACGCCGAGGAAGGTCAGGGCGTGGCTCCAGCCGCCGGGCCCGGCGAACAGATCGAGCACGATCACGTGGCCAGCCCGAAATCGTCGCGGGTCAGGGCGTCTGCGTCTCCCCGGCAAGCCCAGGGCGAGCATCCGTCGGGGACGCCCTCTTCCAGCGCTGCGGCGTCTTCATCGTCGCCAAGTTCCTGCTGCAGGGCGGCCCACTCAGCAGCGGTGACGTGATCGATGGGGGCCTCGGCCAGCGGTACGCGGGAGCGGTGCAGGAAGGCTTGGCCGAGCAGACGGTTGCCGCTGGCGTTGGCGCGGGCGTTGCCCTGGCGGATGGCGGCATCGAATTCGACCACGTCCGCCCACTCCTCGGGCGAGGTGTCACGGATGTGGCGCCACTGCGCGTTGCCGTGGAACGGGCACCCCAAGCACGACGACTTCGGGGTGTCGGCGAGGTCGAGGGAGGACAGGTACCGGACGCAGTCGTTGCGCGACCAGCCCATGTCGATGAGCGGGTGCCGGTTGCGCATGTACTTCACGTCCGCGTCCTTGGCGCGGTGGAACTCGTCGGTGGAGATGCCGACCCACTGCTCGACGAACACCCCAACCGGGATCCGGGCTGGGTACGGGTAGCCGAGGAGGGCTCTGACCTGCTTCTTTATCGGTTTGATCTTGTATTCGCCGGTGCACTGCCGCCGGGTCATCCCGGCCTTGCCGTCCTGGTTGAGGATGTAGAGCGGCATGGAAGCGAACCGGTGGTGCGGGTCGAGTGCGTCGTCGCGGATGTTCCCGGTGGACACACGCAGGACGCGGATGCCGGCCGGGGCGGCTATCTCACGCTCCAGGCGGTCGAGATGGTCGTAGACGGCGCGGGGCTCCCACCCGGTGTCGGCGAAGATCGCGTAATCGACCTTGGGAAGGACACCTTCGGCGGACAGGGCGAGCAGGGTGCTGGACTGGACTCCGGCGCCCAGGGACAGGGCGCGGAACTGGGGCTGTTCGGTGATGGTGGGTCCTGGGGGCGTGGGGAGCGGAGGGGTTGCCTCAGCGCGTCGGCGCGGGCGCGGCAGGCGGCAGGGAATGGTCTCGGCGCAGCGCGTCGCAGAGGGTGAGGAGGCCGTCGAGCAGGTCGGCGGCGGAGGCGACGAACTGCTGCGGCGTGGGCCGCAGGAGCACTGGTGATGACGTGGCGGCGTCGGCTCGGCGCTGTTGGTTCTCGATGGCGCGCGTCAGGGCGGAGGTCAGTTCCGCGCTCGCGTCCTGGGCTGCCTTGGCGGTACGTGCCACACGGTCGAGGCGGAACAGGTGCGTGGACGGTTCGCGCGGTACCTCCCGCTCCAGGGCAAGAAAAAGGTGGAGCGCGGCAGTTGCGAGCGCCTGCGCCTCAACGACGCGAGCGGTCAGGACCCGGGCGCAGTCGACGGGGGCGTTGCGCAGGGACCGCCGCAAGTCACGTGCGTCGGCCGCGATCTGATCAAGAACCTCGTGGGAGCTGGGCGCATCAGGCATCGCGGGCCGCGCCGATCCGGGTGTGCAGGGCCTGGGCGAACGAGGCCGTCACCGCGGCGGCCGGGGCAGAGTCCGACAGCAGAGCCCGGACGATGGGCGTGCCGATGACGACGGCGTCGACCAGTGGCGCCACGCGGGCGGCGAGGCCAGGGCTGGAGATACCCACGCCCGAGACCACGGGCAGCGGACTCGCGGCGCGCAGCCGCTGGGTGAAGGCGCCGAGGGCCGTCAGGTCGAGCGGGCCCTGATAACCGGTGGGGCCGGTGCTTGCGGGTGCGTAGAGCCAGCCGGACGCACCGTCGGCCGCGACAGGGAGGTCGCTGTCCCGAGTAGCGCGCGGAACGAGGCGCGGCGCGGACAGTCCGGCGGCGTGGGCGGCCTGGTGCCAGCGGAGCGTCTCCTCGCGAGGCAGGTCGACCACCATCATTCCCGCAGCGCCCGCATCGGCGAGCAGGCGAGCCAGGTGTTCGGGACCGTGGCGGCGGACCGGTTCCCAGTAGGTCATGACCACCGTCGGCCGCAGCGACGCGGCATGTGCCACGGCACGGACGGTGCGGTCGATGACGTCCCCCTCGGACAGGGCGCGGTGGTAGGCGGACCGGATGAGTCGGCCGTCGAGGACCGGGTTGGCACAGGGCAGGCCGATCTCGAACAGGTCGGCCCCGGACTGGGCGAGGTGGTCGAGCTGGCGGCACTGGACGTCCGTCTGGTGCACGCCGGCCGGGATGAAAACCCCGAGCGCGCAATGGGGTTGGGTGAGGAGCGTGTGGAGGTGGTCGGCGGTTGCCAGGGTGTGTCCCTCTCAGTGAATGGGCCGTCGCAAGTCAGCGGCGACGACCGGCCGACGGGGTGGGCGTAGTTGCCGCGGTGCGTTGTGCGACGGGTTAAGCGGCCGGGCCGAAGTCGCTCTGCTTCGGCGTCGCCTTGGCGACGGCGCGTTCGGTGATGCCCTTGGACGCGCGGGCGGAGGCGGCGGAGAGTTCGCGGGCGCCGGGCTCGAGATACCAGGGGCGCAGGTCGAGCATGGCCGCTCGCAGGCCGGTGGCGAACGCGAGCGCGGTGCCCTTGGGCAGGGCGCGGATGGCGTCGGCGGCCAGGATTCGTTCCTGCCGCATCGACACGGAGGTGGACTTCCCCGAATCCGAGGTCGAGGTTGAGGTCGTCTCGACATCGTGGTCGCCGATCAGGCGGGACAGCTTGTCCGCGAAGTCCGGGTCGTCGATGCCGGAGCCGATGACCTTGATGGTGGAGGCGCTCCACATGGCGTCCATGCCGGCGTCGCCCCACACTTTCTGGCCCTGGCGGTAGGACTGCAGGATCGTCATCGGGATGATGCCCCGCGAGCCGAGGTGGGAGTACAGGTCAGGCAAGTCTGAGATCTTGCACACGTTCGCGGCCTCGTCGAGGATCGCGAGCATCGGCGGGTCGAGGCGTCCACCAGCACGTTCGGCCTGAGCGGTCGCGGCCCGCATCACGCTGTCCGCGCACGCGGCGATCAGTGCGCTGGCACCGCCTCCGCCGTCCTTCGACAGCAGGTAGAGCGTGTCCTTCGAGGTGACGAACGTGGACGGCGTGAACTCCGGAACGTTCTTCTGCGGGGTCACCCAGGCGGCGATCTCCGTGTTGAGGAGGGCTGCGGCGTACTGGCGGGCCGTCTCATAGATGCCGTCGCGTGTCTCGGGCGGCCCCTCCACCGTTCCCTTGAGCTGAGCGGCCACTGCGGCGAAGCCGTGGTCACGCAGGATGTCGAGCGGGGTTCGGTCGGCGGGGAAGGCGAGCCAGGCCATCACGTCGGTGATCGGCCTCTCGGCGAGCGCGGCTGCCAAGAACAGCTGGCTCAGGATGTTCGACCCGGCCTTGGACCAGAAGTCACCCTGCTGACTGGCGTCGACGCTGGCGGCGAGGAAGTGGCCGGCAAGGCGCCCGGCACCGTCGAGGGTCTTGGCGTCGGCCAGGGGATTCCACCACATTGCCCGTTCAGCGTGGGCGATCTGCTGCGGGTCCATCGACCAGGTCCGGCCGACGGCTGCCCGCGCGTCGATCGTCGCGGTGTAGGCATCCCCGGCGGCCTTGTTGGAGGTGAGCAGGACCGGGCCGGGCGCCGCCAGGATGGAGGGGATCGCCAGGCTGGTGGTCTTCCCGGAGCGGGGCGCCATGATCGCGACGGCCACGTCCTCGTATCCCATCCGCACCTCGTACTTGGTGCCCTGGAGGTTGCCGAGCAGGATGCCGGAATCGGCTGCCTCGATGTGCTTGGCGTCCTTCAAACTCGGGCGCAGCGAGCGGGCCTTGGCGGTGATGGCCTTGGACATCAGAGGTTCGATGTCCTTGTGCTTGGCCATGCCCACGACGCGCTTCTTGCGTCGGCTTCCGCCGTCCTTGTGCCGCTTGTAGAGCACGGCGGCGGTGACGGCGAGGGACAGCAGCAGGGCGCCGGGAACGATGCGTGTCCCGATCAGCAGGGACGTTTCACCGAGGTGGGGCCACAGCTGCTCGGGATGGAGCAGGGCGGCGACGGGCTGGTACGGGGCACCGGTGTCGGCGTCGGTGATCCGGGCGGTGATGGTGCCGCCCACCCAGGCCAGGTTGGCCAGGGGGACCGCGATGGCAAGGGCGACGCCCAGGACGCGGAAGGCTATGTCGTATCCGTCGGTGGACGTGGAGTTGGGCTGGGGCAAGGGACTGTTCCAGGGAGCGTGGAGGTGGGGCGCGGTGGTGCCGTTCAGCGGGCTCGACGCGCCGTGGGGGCGTGCGGCGGAGCGGGAGGCGCCGACGGCGGCGCTGCGGGGTTCCGCTGGGCGAGGGCGGTGGTGCGGTTCCTGAGCGCGAAGGCGACGGACTCTGCGCTGACCTGCCGTGTGCTGGTACTGCCGTGAGTGACGGCCAGAGGGGGAACGCGGTGTGGATGCCGGATGAGGGGCGTCGTGTCGGCCAGCGCGCCGAAGAACGCGGAGGCCACGTGGGAGGGGGTGTTGCCGTCTGCATACGCGCGCCAGATGGCGGGGAGGTGATGGACGGACGTTTCGACGATCCAGCCGGCGCTGCGTCCGCTCTCGTCGACGATCCGGTCGACCCGTGCCAGGCCGTCGGGGGAAGTCATCCCCTTGGGTGAGGTGCGACCGTCGTGGTGGTGGGGAGCATGCCAGCCCGCCGCGCGCAGCGGATCGTATGGGTCGACCGACGCCGTCGGCGATGGGGCGGGGGCGGTGAGCGTGTCGGTGACCGCGGCGATGATCTCGACCGGAGTCTGGGCGTCGAAGGTGATCTCCCAGGCGCGTTGACCGCCGTGATGCGCATGACGCAGGGTCCACCACGGCTCGGCCGGGTCCGGGTCCGGCACGATCCGCAGCTGGGCTAGCTGGTCGGGGCTGGTGAGGATGACCCGCGGCACCAGCGGATCTCCGGCGGTGCTCCAGCCGCAGGCGCGGCGGAGGGGAACAGTGACCCAGGCCGGGTCGCCGCTACCGGCCAGATAGCGGGGCGATATGAGCGTCTGCTCGATGGACTCGGTCACGGTGCCCACCGCCGTACAGGGGCAGCAGCGGCGGGTGCCGGAGGGGCGGCGCCCGCCGTGGGTGCGCCGGTCTTCGACTGCCGTTCGGCCAGCGCGTTGACGGCGAAGAGGGCCTGGCCGTGGATCGCCCACTGGTCCAGGTAGTGCCATGCTTCCGCGTAGCTCTCGGCGAGCGGTTCCTCGTACGCCGCCGTGCCGGGCCGGGCGCTCTCGGGCAGCGCGGCGCGTACGGTAAGCCAGTCGTCGTGGACGGCGTACAGGCATTCCGTGGCCTCATGCAGTTCCCGTACCTGCCAGGCGAAGCGCCGCGTACGGTCGGATACCGACAGCTGGGCGAGCTGCTGTTCGGCGACATGCACCAGTTCGTCGGCGTGGTAGTAGACGCGGCCGAAAGCGGCCAGGGTGTGGGCGTCGCGTTGCTGCTGGCGCAGGCCGTATGCGTCCTCGTCGTGGGGCTGGAACGTTTCGGGGTCGGAGTGCCGGGCGGAGTAGTGGTCCCAGGCAGTGAGGATCTGCCGGCTGTGCCGCAGGTAGAGCGCGAGCTGGCTCAGGTAGAGCCGGTGCTCCTGGCTCCCGGGTTTGAGTGAGATCGTCAAGAAGGGCCTTCGGGCGTGCGGTTGTGGTCGGGGCGGGTGCGGAGCGGTTGGGGCCGCTCCGCACCGTTCAGCGGCTTCGGGCCGCGGGCGCGGTCGCCTCGGCGCCGGGCGCCGAGGCCGGACGTGTGGTGGGTGCGGAAGTGCGGCGGGTCTTGCGGGCGGCGGTCCGGATGGCCTTCAGCCGCGCGTCGTGGGCGGCAGCGAGCTGATCACCCTGGGCTCCGCGTTCCACCTGCGTGACCAGGTGGGAGTGGGGGACGTCGTAGTGGCCACGGGAGACGGGGGCCGGATCGGTGAGGGCGGCGGCGAAGCCTGCGAGCAGGTGGCGAGGGTGCGGTCGTCGAAGTACGCGTGCCACAGCCGGTTGTGGCCGCCGAGCCCGGTGGGCAGTGCGACTTCGGCAGTCCAGGCGAAGTGGTCGCTGGTCAGCGTGGCCGACCGCTCCATGGTGGTGATGCCGTCCGGGTGACGTGCGTGTTCGTTGCCTCGTTCGTCGCGTTCGTAGGTCCAGCCGGCCGCCTGCAGCACGGGCCAGATGTCCGGCTCGGTGTCGGGCGGGGGGGCGCAGGAGCGCGTCGGTGAATCCGGCGATGATCTCGGCGGGCGTGTTGCCGCCGAAGGACGCGTACCATCCGCCCCACTGCGTCGAGGAAATGCGCCACCAGGAGCCGTACGTCTCCGGTGTGGGTTCCAGGACCAGTGTGTGCCGGTAGTCGGGGCTGGCGAGAACGACGTGGGGGAAGTCGGGGTCGCCGAAGTTCTTCCATCCGCCGGCTCGTAGCGCCTGAGTGACATAGCGCGGGTCGCCGGGTCCGGCGAGGTGGCGGGGTGTGGTGTCGAACCAGATTCGGGACCAGGGGTCGTCGGCCTTGCTGGCGATGTAGGGACGCGTCACGTGGCCGGCGGCGGTCCGGCTGCCTCGAACGTGCAGCCGCGCAGGCGCTGCACGTCCCAGTGCAGGACATGCCAGTCGGTGGCCTCCTGGGCGGCCTCCCGGAGCCCGGTGATGATCAGGCGGATCTCGTCGGTCTCGGCGCTGGTCTGCTGGGCGATGAGGCGCGCGGCGCTGCGCAGGACATCGCCGAGCAGGATGGGCACGCCGGTGTCCTCGTCGAGGAGCCCGGCGAGAAGCGGAAGTACGTCGGATACCGGCGGATGGGTACGCAGGTACTCCTTGGCCTGGGCCAGGGTGGCGGTCGCCTGCGCGACCTGGTCGGCGCTGGGCACAGAGGGGTTGGGCATCAACGTCCTTCGTGAAGGGGGAGAGGAGGGCGTACGGGCGCGCCTGGTCAGCGGTGCTTCTTGTGGCGGGGCTGCCTCTGGGGAGGGGGCGGGGCCGGTGCTGACGGTGATGGATCGGGCGGGCCGGTACGCGGAGCGGCTTCGAGGCGCCGCAGATGCTGGCGACGGTGCTGTTCCGGGGTGACGACGCTCCGGTGGGAGTCGAGGTATCCGAACGTGAGGGCCGGGGTCTGGCCCTCGTCGCGCAGCAGCGGGCCGGGCTCGGTGAGCGCGGTGACGAATCCGGCGAGCGCGGCGGCCGGAGCGGTTTCGTCGATGGAGGCGTTCCAGATCCACCGATGCCGCCCGTCGGAGAGGGGGACGGAGACCTGGACGGTCCAGCGCCAGCGGGGTGTTTCCGAGATGGCGGAGACCCGGGACAGGAGGGCGGTTTCGTCCGGGGACAGGGCGGCCTGCTCTCTGCCTGCCAGCCGGGACCAGCCCCGGCTGGCAGGGAGGTGCCACAGGTCCGTGTCCGTGGCCGGGTGCGGGGCTGGGCTGTCGAGGGCGTCGGTGAACCCCGCGATCATCTCGACGGGCGTGTAGCCGCCGAACTGGGCGGACCACATGCGGTTCTCGGCCGGGTGGATCCGCCACCAGGCGCTGTGTGCGTCGGGTTGGGGCTCCAGCGTGAGGTGCAGGCGGTGGTCGGGGCTCTCCAGCAGGACGTGCGGGAAGCCGGGCACCGAGTGGTTGCTCCAGCCGGACGAGAGTAGGTGCTCGGTCACATGCCGGGGATCGCCCCCGCCGGCCAGGTGCCGCGGCGAGACCTCGTCCAGCCAGCGGACGGTGTTGACGCGATGCAGGATGGGGCCGTTGGCGCGGGAGTAGAAGCGTTCGTGGCTCACCGCGTCCGTCCGGCCTTGGCGTACGGGCGTGCTCCGGGGCCTTGAGGGCGCGCCTTGTTGGTGGCGAAAGCGTTGCTGGCCCAGGTGGCGGCGCGGGCCGCGGTGATCCGGGCCTGTTGCCAGGCGCTGAGCTGCGAGGGCAGCACGGACACGGAGGTGGTGCGGATCTTCTGGGAGGGCGGCACGTGGCCTAGGGGCCGCATCACCGGCTGCGGATCGGCGAGTGCGGTGCTGAACGCCTGTACGAGATGCATCGGTGTGGTCGGCGTGAACACGGCCTCCCACACCCGGCCGTGTTCATTGCGGGCGCCCGCCCACCAGTGCGCCTGTCCGGGAGCGGACTGGTGAAAGCGGACGAACGCATCTCCGTCGGGGCTGCGCGCGGTGAAGTGCTGTCCTCGGTCGGCTTCCCAGCCCTGTTGCTGGAGGGGTTCCCACACGTTGGGGGCGTGCGCGGATCGGGGCCGGGTGAGCGCGTCGGTGACGCCGGCGACGATCTCGACGGGGACCTGGCGGCCGAGGGTGGCGTGCCATGCCTCCTGCGTCGCGGTCTGCTTCCCGCTGATGGTCCAGCCGCCGGGCTGGGTGAACGGGTCATATCCGATGCGCACGGACTTGTCGGGGCTGTCGAAGACGGCCGGTCCGCCGTTCTTGGACCTGTCCTTCCACCCGGAGGCGCGCAGGAACTCGGTGACGTAGCGCACGTCGCCGCCGCCGGCGAGGTGGCGGGGCTCGACGAGGTAGTGCTGCTGGGGCTGCTGACTGGTGGGGCCCCAGCCGGCCCACTGCTGGTTCTTCTTCACCGGCGCCGCCTGATGACCATCGCGGACGCGACCGGCGCAGCGGTCGGCCTGCTGGAGGGGGCGGTGGGCTTGGCCACCTGCTTGATCGTGCCGGTGTGTTCGGCGAGGTCGCCGCCCACGCTGTCGAGTTCGTTGGCGGCGCGGCCGAGGGCCAGCCAGACCTCGGGGGGCAGGACGCCGTGCTCGGAGTGGACCTTCGCGAAACGCGATCCGGTTGCGACGAGTTGGGTGACCTCGCCGAGGATGCCGGTGTCGTAGTCGAGGACGCCTGCCAGGATCTGGGCCGCCTCGTGCGGCGGCGCCAGGGCGAGGAGGCGACGGAGCTGGCCGAGCTGCCCGGCGATGGCTTCAGCCAGTTGTACGGAAGGGAGGTTCGAGTCGGTCATGGGCCTCCTGAACAGGGCGGTTCGGGGGTGTTAGTCGTGGTGTCGGAGGCGGTAGCTGTCGACGAGGAGGAGAGCGTCACGGCGGCGGGCTTCGTCGAGTGCCGCCTCGGGGCGTCCGCCGGCCAGCGGGATGGTGCGTTCACCGCTGCCGACGGTCACGGCGCGCAGGTATCGGCGGAACAGAGCGGTGGCCAAGCGGGGTTTGCGGCTGGTGCTGATGGGCGGTGGTGTGCGGTCGGGTTCGTCGGTGACGGGGGCTCCTGGTGAGGGCGGGTGCCGGCCCCGGAGGTACGGGGCCGGCGTGGTCGAGGGGCCAGCGGGTACGGCGCGCACGCGCAGAGCGCGGTGCGGAGGCCGGAGCATGCTCCTGGTGCTGGTCGTCTCACCGGCGGCGGGTGCCTGGCGGACGCTCGGTGGTCCGGGCTGCGGCCACGGCCGGCGGCGGTGCCGGGACGTTCTGGTTGCGCATCGCCGTGGCGGCGTCGGTGTAGGCGGCGAAGTCCCAGACGTCATCGGTGATGTGGACCATGTATCCGGCCTTGTGCAGCCAGGGCACCGCATGGGTGGCGAGCTGCTTCTTCGCGGCCTCGTCGAGGTGGCCGGGCGCTTCGTGCCAGATGTAGACCGGCCCGGCGATGGCCAGAGTCTGGCGTTCGAAACCGAGGCGGTCGAGCAGGGTCAGGAGCTGTTCGGGTGCTCCGGTTGGGGTGTCGGCGTGGACGGTGTCGGTCAGGGCCTTGCGGTAGATCGTGACGTCGGTGCCTTCGTCGTCGGCACGGTTTCCCACGTGAGGGTGGCTCCTACGGGTCGTGGCTATCGCCGTCGCGCAGACGGCGCGGCCGAGGGGGCTGGAGGGGGGACGGTCTTTCCGAGAGCGGCGGCCGACGGGGTGTGCCGGGCGGCCTGGTTGCAGATCTGCTTGATCCGCCGGGCGTGGTTCGACAGGTTGCTGGTGATCTCCATCAGCCGGTCCGCCGGTCCTTCATCGAGGCCGGCTTCGCGGCGCTCGCCCCACGTCGCCCATGTGGAGATCAGGAACTGCACCAGCTGCGGGAGCAGCCCCTCCTCCGGGGCGGCGATCTCTGCCAGGACGGCGGCGACGTCTTGGTCGGTCTCGGCGGCACGGGCGCGCTCGGCGAGTCGGTCGAGTTAGCGGCGGGCAGCCTGCCGGTCGCCGTCGGGAGCGGCCAGGGTGTTCAGGGAGGGGTCGAGACGGACGCTGTACCCGGCGAGAAGCAGGGCGTGGGCTGCGGCCGTGGCGCCATGGCGCTGGTGCTCGACCGGCATGTGGTGCGGGAGGCGGTGGTAGTCGCGGCCGGCCCTCGGGGCTGAGTGGAAACCGCCGGCGGTCTGCAGGAAGCCCGCCGCACGGGGGTCGCCGCCGATCGCGACGACCAGCTGGGTACGCGGGTCGCGGGTGATGGTGACGTAGTCCAGGGCGAAGAAGGTCGGTTCGTCGTCGCGGCGCGTCATCGGCTTCGGTGCGGTGTGGCGACCGTCGGGGTCGGCGGCACGACCGAGGCGGTATCCAGTGCCGGCCGGGCCTGCGGGTGCCGCAGGACGACGCCGATGCCCAGTTCGTCAAGGCGGGCCCCGGCGGCTCGTGCGGAGGCGGCCTGGTGGGCGGTGTCGTCACCGGACAGGACGAGGACGTCGCGGGCCGGGTCGAAAGTGAAGCCGTTGTCCGTCAGGGCCCGAGCGATGTCGGCGCGGTCGGGCTTGTCGACGACGAGCGAGCCGTCAGACCAGGTCATGACCACGCGCTGCGGGTCGGCCGGCGGCAGCGCCAGCCGGTCGGCGTTGCCGCACACCTGGGCGAGCGCCACGTAGTACCGGGGCAGCAGGTCGACGGTGACGTCCTCGGCGGCACTGAACGGATCGGCGTCGACCGCGAGACCGTCGGGCTCGCGTACGCCGCGGAATGCCTCCTCCGGTGCGTCGTCGGGGGCCATGGCGGCGATGAGGTATCCCTCGCCGCGGCCCGGCTGCTCGGCGACGAAGAGGCGGGTGCCGTCATGTCGGTGCAGCACGGCGCAGTGGTCCACATTGCGTTTGGCCAGGGCGTCGGCGACGTCATTCATGTCCCACACGCGGTCGGTGAGGACGTGGTGGATGTTGAGGCCGCCACGGTCCGGGTGGTACGTGCTGGTCCAGTCGCCGGGCAGTTCGCCGGCCAGGACGGCTGCGAACGAGCCGAGGCCGGTGTCGGGGGTGGGGTCGTGCATGGTCTCCTCAGACAAGGAAGGGAGCGGGGTCAGTGCCGGGGGCGTGCTGCGGGGGCGGGTGCGGCAGGCGGTGCGACAGGGCTGGTGGCCAGGCGCGGTGGAGGCGGCGGGCAGGCGCAGACGGCGGATGCTTCGCGTTCGTCCGGTCCGACCTCGGCGGCGCAGGCGCGGCGCTGGGGATGGTCCTGGTGCCGGTCGGCGAGGTCGTTGCGCATGTGGGTGAGGTCGGACCAGATGACGCCGAGCCGGTGCTCGACGAGGTACTGCAGCCGCTTGGCGGTGTGCGGATCCTGGGCCTGGCCGAGGTCGGAATAGAACGCGGCAGCCGCGGTGAGGACCTCGCCGAGGGCGATGAGCACGCCGTCGTGGGAGGCCGTCAGCTCGGTCAGTACGTCGGAGACCTCGCCGCTGGTGGTGGCTTCGTGGATCTGTTCGCGAGGTGCGCGACCTGTGATCCGGGCGGCAGGTAGTGCGGCTCGCGCGATTCGGTGTCGAAGGCTTCGTCGGCCTCGACGTGGTATCTGACGGCGCGGAGTCGGGCGACGGCGCGGATGGCGAGACGCTTCTCCTCCTCTGCGTCGAGGGCGACGGGCAGGCGGTGGTAGGTCTCGTGGAGGCGGACGACGGGGACGAAGCCGGTGCGTTGCAGAATGCTGTGGGCTTCGGGATCGCCGCCGCGGGCTAGGACCTCCCCGGAGTGCTCGTCGCGCCCCAGGGTCAGGGAGCGGTCGGCAAGGGCCAAGTACGGGGTCTTTCTGACGGGTCAGCGGGCAAGGCGGGCGCTGGGCGGGACGGGGGCTGCCGCTGCCCGGTACGGCGGGGGTGTCGGTCGCGCCGGGGCGGTGGGCAGGGCTGCGGCGGTGGCGTCGAGATCCTGCTGGATTCCGTGCAGGCGGTGGGCAATCAACTCCAGCTGATGCGCGCTGCCTTGGGACTGAGCCTGCGGGAGACGGCCGAGGCGATGAGCCGCGTGCTCGACGAGGCCGCGGACGATGGAGAGCGGTCCGGTGTTCTCGTCGGCGAGTTGCCCCAGCAGCTCGGCGAGTTGCGTGGTGGCGTCAGCCGCGTCGGCCTGCGGGGTGGCGCGCCGGGCGAACCGGGCGGCCGAATCCGGGTCAGGGCCTCCGGTCCGGGGCGAGATGAGGTCCAGCTCGGTCTCGATGCGTCGGCTCTCGGCGGCCAGGAGCGCGAGAAGCCGATGTGGCTGCGCTGTCCATGTGTCGTCCGGCCGGATGAGGTTGGCGAGCAGATCGAGGCGTCCGGGCTGTGCCTGAAGGGCGATCCAGCGGCAGCCCTGATCGTCGCCGGGGCGCTGGATGCCGGCGGTGCGGGCGATCCGGTGGGCGATCTCAGACCACTCGGGTCCGGTGAGGTCGCGGTCGGCGGGGGCCAGGCGCACGTCCGCGTGCCAGATGGCGCGCCGGTCGCCGTTCGGGCTGGCGGCGAAGGGGTGCTGCCAGGTGGGGTCGGCCAGGTGCTCGGCCCACTCGGCGGACGTCCAGATCTGCTGTTCGTCGAAGGGGGTGTAGTAGTCCAGCCCCGGCCAGTGGGCGACCACCGTGTGGTCGGTCAGGCCCTCCTGGCCGCTGACTTGGCGGCCGAGGGCTTCGGCGAGCGGCTCGTTGGGGCTGAGGTCGCGCGGGTTGACGCGGATGATCATGGGGTGGGGTCCGGACGGTTGTGGATGAGGCGGGTCAGGTCGTGTGCGGCGGTGATGAGGAGGCGTTCGCGTACCAGGTCGGCGTGGACGGCCAGCTCTCCGGGTGGAAGGAGTTCCAGCGCCCAGTTGATCGCCGTGTGCGCCTGGCGGTAGTTGCCGTGGGCGCGATACGCCGATGCCTTGCGGAACTGGGCGACCGGATCGTTGCTGCCGTGGTCCGGCAGCCGGTCCACGAGGGCGAGCAGCGAGGCTGCCCGGTCGGGCAGCATGCCGCCGAGCCATACCCCGTGCAGCAGGACGTGCAGCGTCTTGGGGTGATCCGAGGCGGTGGAGAGAACCCGCTCCATCACCTCCAGCCCGTCGGAACGGGACTGTCCCAGGCGGGCGAAGGCGTACAGCGCCCAGGTGTAGGGGTCCGCGTTCAGTACGCTCAACGGCACCTGGTTCGCCAGGGTCTCGATGGAGCGGCACCGGAAGTCATTGCGAAGACCGGTCAGGTAGAGGTGCCGATACGTCCGCTGGACGACCGGGTCGGGCCCCGCGTCGGTGACGTGTTCGGCAGTGAGCAGCACGAGCGGACTCTTCCCGGCGGCGCGGGCCTGCCACGCGACATCGGCGCAGATGTCGGCCGACTCCTGCCAGGTCGCCTCCAGTTCGCCGAGCGCCTCGGCCAGGCGCGTCGGCCACTGAGAGCCGGAGATCGTCTCGATGGCGATCGACACTGCGCGTGCCAGAGCGGTGAGGCGCTCCGGGCTTGGCAGCGACTGCGTCACTTCCCGCCCCGGGCGTCGGCGACGTGCACCACCTGGTTGAGGTGGGTGACCGAGTACCAGCCGCAGTCGATGTCCTCCTCGGCGCCGGCCAGGCGCGGCACCAGGTACGTGCGCAGGGCTTGCTGGTAGATGAGGCAGTCGGGGCACCTGCTGGAGAGGTGGACGAGGTAGCGCGGGTGCGCGGTGACGTAGGTGCGCTCGCCTCCGGACGGGTCGAACAGGCGCCAGCCGTCCTCGTCGGTCGGGGTGTGCCACGAGGGGGTGACGACCTTGTAGGCATCGCCCCACAGTTCGCTTCCGGCGACGCCCTTGAGGATCACGACCTGGTTGCCGGGCCGGAAGTGGGCGTGGGTGATGTCGCGTTCGGGGGTGACGATGTCACCTGGGGCATGCGGGTGGCGGGAAACGGGCACAGCAGGAGGTTCCTTCCACGAGGTGCGCGGGGAGGCGGTGGGAGGAACAAGGATCCGGACGATCCCCGGTTTCGGTAACCGGGGATCGTCGGGTATATGCCCCCACGTTCTACCGGAACGGATTCTCGGTACCGATGTCGTCGGACGTTGCGGCTTCAAGGAGTTCGGGCAGGTCAGAGCCCTCGGCGTCGCGCTGGTCTATCCACCAGCCCGCCCGAGTGACGGTGCGGATCTTGTCTTCCAGGACGGCCCAGTCGGCCTCGTCCCAGGTGCCCTCGCTCACCAGCGCGCCGTACGCGGCGGTGACGAGCTGATGGCGGGAGCGCTCGCCCCAGGCGAGGGCCTTCTCAGGTCCTTCGAGCGGCGGCATGTCGAACTGCTCGGCCCACTCGCGGGCAGCCTGCTGCTCCTCGGCGCGCTTGGCGGTGAGCCAGGCTTCCTTGGATTCCGTGTCGGAGTCCCGGGCGGCCTTCCAGCAGTCGGTGCAGTCGCGGCCTTCGAGCCAGCGGGCGAATCCGGCGCGCCGGTCGGCGCGACGGTCGGACAGGTTGTGCGTGACTTCGTGTCCACAGCTGTGGACAATTTTCCAGGTCGTTCGGACTGCCACGTGGTTGTTCCTGCTTTCTGTCTTCTGCGTCGTCTCAGCGTGTCCTGCGGATGGCGTCTGTGGCCGCCGTGGCGATGGCGACGGGAGCGCTGGAGGGCTGGGGCAGGTGCAGCAAGGTGGTCCCCGGCAAGTGGCGGGACTCCGCGGTGAGGGTGAGCTGGAGTACGGCGCAGCCAGCGGTCGTGAGCTGCTTGACGCGGGTGACGGCTTGAGCGGTTTCGGCGCTGCCGTACCGGGCGTCGGTGACAATCACGAGGAGGCGGCCGGCGCCGGGGCAGCTGAGTTCGAGGCCGTGGTCGAGTGCGTCGATGGCGTCGCCGAGGTTGTGGTGGCCGCCGTTGGCATCGAACGTCGTCACGCGCTCTGGTGCTCGGTGGGTGGGTCGGGTCAATGCGGTCAGGTGCCTGTCATAGGCGATGGTGGCGGTAAGGGAGTCGGGGTCGGTCAGGGCTGCTGCGCGTGCCACGATCCAGGCAGCGGACGCGACGGGCGCGCAGGCGGCACGCATGGAGCCGGAGACGTCGACGGCGATACCCACACGCAGCGGTGGGGTGGGGGAGTTCCGGCGGCGGGTGTGGGTGAACGGTTCCGCGGTGGGGACCGACCCGGCCGCGCGCTGAGCGTCGCGGGCGAGGGCCGCGCGCATGTTGAGGCGGCCGGGCGGGGTGGGGCTGGTGGTCCGCTCCTCGGTCCGCTCGCGGTAGGCGGCGGCACGCAGGGCGCGGCTCAGGCGCGCGGCGGCACTCTGCTCGGCGGCGGTGGGCCTGCGGGTGCCGGTGACCGGGTTGCCGTAGGGCGCCGGTGTGCCGTCGGGGGTGACGGTGGTGCCACGGGCGTTGAAGACCGACTTGGCGGTAGCGGCGGCTTTGCGTCGCTGGCCGGCCCGCTGGGCGCGGTCCTGAGCCTGCGCCTTGGACTGCGCGGCCATGGCGTTGGTCGCTGCGGCCTGTGCCGCGAGGTCGGCGGCGTCGGTGGCTGCCGTGCTGTCCATGACGACCCCCACGGCGCCGGACAGCAGATCGGTGAGGTTCTCCGGCACGGGCAGGGCGGGGGCCGCGGCGTCCAGAGCGTCGCACCATTTTTGAGCGTGCGCGAGCATGGTCGTGGCGTCGTGGTCGGCGCACTGATGGGCTGCGGTCCAGATGCGGGTGAGTGTGGCCAGCAGGTCTGCGCCCAGCACCTTTTCACACAGATCGGCGACGGCCCGGGTCTCGCCAGCGTCCAGGATGCCGACGTCACGGCGGCCGAGGACCAGGGCCGCCACGCCGGCGGCGTGCTCGATGCCCTGGAGGGTGGGGTGGGCGATATCGGGCATGACCAGGGTTCGGGCACTGGTGCGCAGGTACGTGCGGTCCGTGGGCCGCGTGATCAGGTGTGCGCCTTCGACACGGCTCTCCTCCAGCAGGAGCGCGGCCTCGACGACACGGGGGTCCGCTCCGGCAGGCTGCGTCCAGACGGAGTGGGCCGCGTGCGCGGCCTCGTGGACGAACACTCCCCAGGCGGCGGGATACCGCTCCTCGTCGCCCACAATCCGCGGATGGATCTCGTGCGGCTGGAGCGGGGCGAACAGGCCGGCGTCGAACTCGACCTCGCCCAGAGTGGGGAAGAACGCGGCCGGTGCGCCGCTGCGCGTGCCGGGGCGGCAGGTGACGAGGAGGTCGTTGCGGCCGGAGAGGGCGACCAGCCGGTCGCCGAGTTCGGCTCCCACGCGTAGCCACGCGGCCGGGGAGGAACGGGGTTGCGCGGGCGGGGCGCCGTCGTCGTCCCATCGCGCGAGGTCGGCATCGTCGTCCGGCGTGGTGGCGGGGGACTGGACGTGGTGGTGGGCGCTCATCGCGAGCGGCCCCGGTGTGCGGAGCCGGTGCTGCCCGGGGGCTGCCGGACGGCCGAGGCGGGGAGCTGCTTGCCGAGGGTGAGGGGCGCGATCTTCGTGACGCCGGCAGCCTTGATGACGGCGGCGGTGACGGCCTCGCGATCCTCCACTGGAGCGATGCCGACCAGGTTCGCGAGCGCGGCCTTGGTGCCGAGGACGGCCTCGGTCTTCTGGTAGCTGAGCAGCTCTCGCAGTTGGGGGGCCCAGCCCAGCTCGCCGAGTTCTACTTGGCGGGCGAGGTGTCGGGCGACCCGGACCACCCGGGCATCGATCCTCAGCGCCAGGGCGAGGTCATAGTCCGTGCCGATCTGGATCTGCACGCTGAACCGGCTCGCGAGCGCCTCCGTCAACACCGCCCCGTGGACGCCGGGATTGTGGCCCGCCACCACGTAGAAGCCCGGCTCGGCCTTGATGGTCTCGCCCTTGTGGGCCTTGACCTGGATCTGCCTGCGCCCGTCCATCGCGGGATACAGCGCCGCCAGGACCTTCGGTGAGATCAAGGTGGCATCGTCGATCAGCAGGGCGCGGCCCTCGGTCATCGCGGTGACCAGCGGACCGTACTGGAAGACGTAACCTCCGCTGTCGGCCTGTGTGTACTCGCCGATCAAGTCGCCGACCGTGGTGTCGCCGTCACCGGCGACGGTGAGCAGATCCGGGAACGCCGCCTCGACCAGACTCGTCTTGCCGGTGCCCGGAGGGCCGTAGAGCAGCACCGGCACGTCGGCGTCGCGCAAGCGATTCAACGCCTCGACGTCGGGCAGATCGGCCAGCTCCCGGGGGTGGTAGACCTGGCCCCCCGCGCGGCGGATCGGGCCGGTCTGCCTGGGCGTGGCTGCTGCGGGAATGGTCGTGCGGGCCGTGGCCGCCTGGGCGCGGGGAGAGTGGGTGCCCGGTGGGCTGATCACAGCGGTCTGCGCGGCTGCGGCGGTTCTCGCGTTCGCGCAAAACTCCGGTTGTCCGGTTCCGCCTTGGTCGGCCTCGCCGCGTCGCACCAGGGTGAGGGCGGCGTTGCGGACGGCGCCGTGGGAGTGGCCCAGCTGCCTGGCCATGTCCCCGATGGTGAGCGTGTCCGCCGGCCTGTCGGCTAGCAGTCGGGCCACCTTGGCCCGTAGTTCGCCGCCCTTGGTGCGCGCTGGACTGGTAGGCGTTCCGGGTGTGGTCAAAACGAGGATCCTTCAACAGGTGCGGGTACGGGCGGGGTTGGCGATGCGCTGGAGAGGCTGGCCGCTCTCGGAGCGCATCACGGACTGTGCCGACATCGGCGACCGGGCCAACCGGGGCGTACCGTCGGCGCTCACCGGCCGACCGAGGGCTCGGTCCAGGTGCACGGGATGGCCGGCGACGAGCAGCTCGCTGGCTGCCGAGCAGGCCCGTGCGTCCGCTCCGTACCGGGTTCCGTCGCTCGGCAGGCGCAGCCTGGCGTCTCTTCGAAGCCGGCCTGGAGCAGGATCCGCCGGGCGGCGGCGTTGTAGCCGGTGGTGGTGATCTCGCCGGTGATGGTGTGCCGGATCGTCATGAACGGCTCTGCTGGTGCTTCGGGCAAGGCGGATCTCCTATCGGTGGTGGCGGGAAAGCGGTGGGGTGTTGGGCGAAGGCGAGGCGGGCCCGGAGCCTCCAGCACATCAACGGTGCGTGGGGTCGGGTCTGGCCGGATCGCGTGGTAGTCCCGCGAGGGTCAGCGATGCGCGGCGTGGGCCGGGGCGCGGCGGTGCCGTCCACGGGGACGCGGTTTGCCCGGGGTGGCGAGGCGACGGCGGGCGCCGAGCAGTACTCCCAGGCAGGCGACGGCTCCGGCGGCCGGGAGCGCGGCGGCGGACGGGCCGGTGGACAGGACGCCCGCGAGGGCCGTGCCCGCGGCCTGCCCGGTGCCGACCGCGGCGATCAGCCAGGCGTACGCCTCGGTGTGGGTGCCGGCGGGGGCCAGCGCGTCCACGGTCAGGAACGCGCTGGTGATCAGCGCGGTGAGGAAGAGGCCCGGCAGCGCCGTGAACACGGTCGCGGCGAGCGGGCCGGGGTCCAAGGTGAGCGGCACCCAGGTTGCGGTGAACAGAAGTGCTGCGGTGGCGAGTTGACTGCTCAGACGGCCCGGCCAGCGGCATCGGCCGTACAGGATGCCGCCGACGAGGCTGCCGATGGACAGTGCTGCGGGGATCAGTCCGGACAGCAGCGCCATGCCGTGCCGGTCGGCCATCGCCACCGCCCACACGTTCATCGAACCCAAGGCGAAGCCGACACCGCCGACGGCGAGGAACAGCAGCCGCAGCCCGCCATGCTGCAAGGGCCCGAGGAATCCCCCGGCACGTGCGACGGCGGGACGCCACGCCCTGGACGGCGCGGCACTGAGCACCGTGGTTGCGCCGAGCAGTCCCAGCACCGCGGTGACCGTCATGGCCACGCCGGGACATTGCACGGCGGACAGCAGGGCGACCAGTGGCGGGCCGGCGACGTAGATCAGCCCTTGGGCTCCGGTGTCGAGCGCGAGGGCGGCACGCCGCCGCTCGGGATGCGGCAGCACGGCGCCCCACAGTGCGCGCAGGTTCGCCTCCAGCGGGGGCGTGCTCAGACCCGCGAGGACCACGAGGCCGGCCGCGAGCGCCGGCTGGAGGACGGCGTCGAAGTACGGCAGCAGCAGGAGACAGACCGTGGTGATCAGGACGGCGGCGGCCGTCACCGGGGTCTGTCCGCGACGGTCGACCATCCGTCCCAGGGCCGGCTGTCCGATGGCGCTGGCCAGCCCGTACAGCGCGCACAGCAGCCCGCCGGCCGCGAGGGATCCGCCCTGCTCGGCGATCAGGAGGAGGATTGCGACGGGGGCCATGCCGTTGGGCAGCCGCCCGACCAGGGTGCCCACCAGCAGCCGGGCGACGTGGCGCTCGGCGAGCAGCGGCCGGGAGGCGGAGCGGGCCGGCGGGCGGCTGGTACGGGAATTCAACGCGGGTGCTTTCCGTGATCGGTCTGGGCTGGGCGGCGGCAGTGGAAGGTCAGCGGGTCCGTCCGGGAGCAGCGACCGCTGTCGGAGGCTTGGGCGGCGTGGCGGTGGCGACGGCCGGGCGGGAGGGCTCCTCGGCCGGACCGACGGTGGTGGCCCGGACCACGTCGACCAGGTCTTCGCCGGACTCGAGCCACAGGGCCATCGCTTCGTCCATGCCGCCCGGCTCCCCGTTGTCTCGGGCGCCGACATCGGCCTGAACCCGGGCAAGGAGGATTTCGAAGCGGACGAGGACACCCGTCTCCGGTACGGCCAGGGGCTTGCCGTCGCCCCGGCGAGTTGCCTCGATCAGGTAGGGCGCGTGGGTGAGAAATCGGTCCAGCGCGGCGTCCAGGTCCACGGTGGGCACGGTCCCCGGCTCGGCATCTCGCACCCAGTGCAGGTCCTCCTGCACTTCGCGCAGCCGCGCCAGGAGCACCAGTTGCTCGAATTCCGGCAGGAGGCGTGAGCGCGCGTCGGCAGCGGCCCCGTGGGCGGTGGTGGCGATGATGGTGCGCGGCGCACCGGTCCCGACTACGTGGACGTGGTCAGGGGAGGGAAGCAGGGTGCCGACCAAGTAGCTGCCATCCCAGGGACGTTCGGTCAGGAGAAGTTCGGTGCCGCCGCCGTCGCGCCGGATCGCCGCACAGGAGGAGCGGTACTTCGACAGCGCGGACAGCACGGGGCTGGCCTCCCACACCCAGTCCAGCAGGTGCGCCGGGATGGATCCGTCCGGGTAGTGCTCGATCTCCACCTCCCACGGGCCGGGCAGGCCCTCGGCGACGACGTGCGCGACGTCGCCAAGATAGGGACGCTCACTGGTGATGACCTTGGCCTGGCAGTCGCGGGCCGTCTCGTGGAGCCGGGTGAGCGCCGCACGTGCTTGGACATGGTCGCCGAGGGGCAGCCGATGGGCCTCGTCCTGGTGCCGGGCGAACCCGGCCAGTTCCAGGGCGGTGGTGGCCCACCGGTGCCGCTCGCCGCTGGGGAGCGCGACGATGGTGTTGCCTGCGGCGAGGTGGAGGGTGATGGCGGCGGAGGAAGTCAGGACGGCGGGCTTTCGTGTCGGGGGCGTCGGATCAGCGGCGCTGCCGCCGCGAGGCGCCCGGGGGTGCGGACTGCACAGTCATGGCGGCCTTCGTGCGGCGCTGCGCCGACGGTGCGCTCGCCGAGGGCGGGGCGACGCGAAGGTCCTGGTCGAGGTCGACGTGGTAGCGGGCGGCGGTGAGCATCTCGGCCGCCCAGCTGGCGTGCTCGTTCTCCCAGGTACGGCCCAGGTCGAAGGGCAACCGGATCCACACGCCCCGCAGCGTGGGGTAGGTGTCGAATCCGGCGCGGGCCAGGACGCTCGCGGCGAAGGCGTCGACCGCACCTTCGACTTCGACTTCGACTTGGCCGCCCAGGCCGCGGATGATGCGGATCGGTTCGCCGTTCATCGGCCCAGCCCCTTCCCGGCCGTCTGGGCACGGCCGTTGACGGGGACGGAGGCGGGTTGCGGCGCAGCCCCGGGGATCGTGGTGGTCGGGGCGGTGAGCCGCTGCGGGGACCGGGTGGCTGCGGCCTGCGCGATGCGGTTGCGGCGCTCCATCAGCCCGTTGCGTACAGCGGGCTGCGGTGGGCTGGCGCTGCGGCCCGGCTCGAGGGAGTAGTCGGCCTGGACCTCGTAGCCGTGCCGACGAAGGTCGTGCACGGCCTGGCGGGTACGGCGGATACCGTCCTGCTCGGGGTGGGTGAGCCGGTACAGACCCGGGGTGTCGGGGACGGGCTCGAACTGTTCACGGACCAGGAACCAGTCGGCGAGGTGCGCGGGGATGTTCGCGGTCGCGGCGGCCACGAAGCCGTGGTCGGGATGGGCGCCGAAGCGGAAGTGGTCAGACAGGGGCGAATCCTTTCTGTGAGCGATCAGCGGTGCGCCGGCGCGGAGCGCGGGGCGGGCAGCGGCGCGGGGCGGGGGGTAAGGAGTCGCGGGGTGGGCGCGGACAGCGCGGCCGGCCCACCCGGTACGGCGGCGCGGGCCTGGCGCTCGAACGCTTCGCTGTCGGCGAGCCACGTCTCGATCGCGGGCAGGACGGCGAGGCCGAGTTGCCCGCGGACCTGACTCCATTCATGGGCCGGCAGCGTGCGGGGAATCGAGTACAACTCCTGACGCAGGTCGTTCCATTCGTCCCAGGCGTCCTGGCTGAAGGCGAGCGCCTCGCGCAGACGGGTCAGGGCCGCGGCGTCTTCGGGCCAGGGGGTGGCGGCTGGACGGCAGCGGGTGAGCAGGAGCGGCGCGTGTTCGAGCACGGCGCGGTAGGACAGCCAGGCGTGGTTGGCGAAGTCCCTTTCCATTCCCCCGATCAGGCGGGAGTCGCGGAGCGGGACGCCATCGCTGTACCGGCCGGATTCCTTGATCACCTGGAGGGTCTCGTGTTCTTCCCGGATGCGCTCCAGGGCACGCAGGACGTTGTTCAGGTCCTGGTGGTGCAGGGCGGGCAGGAACGTGTCCGCGACGGCGCGGGCGGCGAGACCGGGATCTGCGGGCAGCACGATGCTGTGCGGCGTGGTCGGGTCATCGTGCGGGTCCTCTTGCTCCCGGTCGGTGAGCGCGCCCAGGAGGTAGCCGCTGCGGTGGCCTGGACGCTCGATCAGCAGCAGCTCGGTGCCCGAGCCGTTCTTCAGGACGGACGCGAACGGGATGCGGTGGTCTTCGAGGGCCCGGTACATCTCGCCGGCCTCCCACAGCATGGGCCAGAGGTCTTCCTGCCACAGCGGGTGGGAGTAGATCTCCAGTTCGGCACTCCAGGTGCCGGGCAGTTGTGCGGCAATCTCGGTGCCGAAGTCGCCGAGGTAGGGCCGGGTGCTGGTGGTGATGGTGGCGCCATGTGCGTGGGCGTGATGCACCAGAGCGCTGGCGGTGCGTCGCGCGGCCTGCGGATCGGTCAGCGGGGCGATGGACGCACCGTTGGACAGGCGCGCGAATCCGGCTTCTTCCAGTGCCCGGTTGGCCTGCTGGTACTTCTCGCCGTGCGTGATGGCGACCAGGCCCAGGTGGCGGCTGGTGGTGAGGGTGATCTCGGCGGTGGCGTTGGGCATCAAGGTCCTGGTGGGTCGAGTCCGCAGGAGCGTGTTCGTCCAGAGGGACAGGGCTCAGCGGGTCTTCGGGGCGCGCTTGGGCTCGGTGCTGCGTGGCGGCCCGCCGTGGGGAGGCTGCGCCGTGGGACGCCGGGATGGCGATGAGAGGCGTTCGATGGTCACCAGCGGGGCGACGGCGGCGGGGAACGGGAAGGACGTGGAGCGCAGAGTGGGCCGGGGATCGAGCGTTTCGGCGGCGACCGCGTGCAGGAGCAAGGGCGGCGTCTTGTCCGTGAACGAGATGTCCCACAGGTGACCGAGGTCTTCTGGGGAGGCGGCCAGGTGCCAGGTGACGGATGTGTCTCCGTGGATGGGCGGCGCCGACGAGTCCACGGGGCGGCTGACCACGGCAGCGTGTCCGTCGTGCGAGATGAATCCGGAGAGTCCGAAGTCGTCGAAGTGGGTCCAGGAGTCGGCGTCGACGTAGAGCTCCAGCAGGCCGGGCTCGGCGCCGATGCCGTAGACGACGTGATCCGGATCGGTGGCCAGTTCGCCGGCCAGGGTGCCGAGGAGCCTGGCGACACATTCAATCGGCACGAAACCCCCGATATCCGCACGCCAGCGCTCAGCCGATTCTTCGTCGGTACGTGCCGTGATCACCATGTGAGGGCCTCGGCCCACGGCTGCTTGGTCGTGGCGGATCGTGATGCGCCGGCAGGGGCTGGTGACGGTCAACGACGACGCATCGGTGTGTGCGCTCCACGCGGTTTCCTCGGCAAAGATGTCGAGGAGCTGCTGGTGGTCGGTAGGGAGGCTGGCGGCCAGATAGCGGGGAGAGATGAGGATCTTCTCCCCGGGCCTGTCCTGGTCGGGGTCGTTGGGCATGGTTCTTCCGGTGGGATCGGGGAGCGGGTGGCGAAACGGGGGCCTCAACTACGCGAGGGAGGAGGCGGCATCGCGGCGAGGGTGCGCTGCGGCGTGCAGGCTGGCACCAAAACCGTGGGCGAAGACTCGCGCCCTTTCTTCCAGCTCGTCGTAGGAGTCCTGCGCCGTCATCTGCGCGGGGTGCTTGCGGTACCGGTAGACCGGAACGGGCAGCAGTATCCCCGGGGCGAGGCAGGTGACGGCGAGGGCGCAGTAGTCCTCGCCCTGCACGAGGCCGCCCATGGGTGCCGCGCGCACCAGGTCGGTTCGGGCCAGGAGGGTGGTCGGGCCGAGCGGGATGGTGTCGGCCGGGTCCTTCCAGTACCGCCATACGTCTCCGGCCTCATGCCGGCCGGGCGGTGTCGGACACCGCCACAGGGTCGTGGAACCGTCGTGCAGGTCCTCGCTGTATCCGGCACACCATCCCACCCCGGTCTCCTCCAAGGTGCGCAGCCGCAGCGCCATGGCCCAGTCGGTGAACTCGTCGTCGTCATCCGCCCAGTTCACGTACTTGGTCCGGACGTCGTTGAGAGCCAGGTTGCGGGCGCATGCGGCGCCGACCGGGCGGGGCAGGGCGAGGATGCGGACGCGCGGGTCGGCGGCGAGGGCGGCGGGCAGCCGGGTGGGGTCGGCCCCATCAAGGGCGACGACGGCCTCCCACGGGACGCTCTGGCGGCACAGACTGGCGTGCATGGCAGTGAGGAACGCCAGTCGTTCTGGGCGGAGTTGGGTCGCGATGACCACGGTGATCTTCGGGTGAGAGTGCGGGGACAGAGGGCTTCTCCGGACAGGCGTGGATCGGGACGGTGCGGTCTTCCGGGGGCTACCGGCGGGCGGACTTGCGGGACGCCGGGGCCGATGAGGGAGCGGTGGCGGACAGGCGCGGGGCGACGCGCGGCGGCACGACCGGAGCCTGGGAATCCGGGTTCCATGCGCCGGGGTCGGTGCGGATACGGCTGCGCGGGTCGGTGTCCCACCCGACGACGGGTCCGCGGTCGTACGCCAGCAGGCCGATCACTTCGATGCCGGTCTCGCGCAGGACGTAGGCCCACTCCAGGTCGCCGGTGTCGTCCTGGGTGATCAGTTCACGCTCGGCCGGGGTGCCGTCGGTGTTGTACACGTTGGTGAGCTGACGGCTGGGGAACTCATCGCCCCCGGTCAGCGAGCGGCGCAGCGCGTCGGGTGCGCCGTCGAGGAGATCCGTGCCCAGCTCCTCCCAGCCGATGTGGACCTCGTCGATCAGGTGCCGGGCCATCGCCTCCAGGTCACCGGCGAACCGGTATCGGAAGGCGGCCAGCAGCAACGGGAGTTTGCTGTCGGGGTAGCCGTCGAAGTGGACGTACATGCCGGCGTAGCCGGTGGAGGTGGGGCGGGCGATGACCGCACGGGTGGACAGATCGGTCTCCTGGGGTGGGGCTGGTCAGTGTGAGCGGGGGCGCGCCGTCGGGGCGGTCATCGGCTGGGCTGGGGTGCCGGGCGTACGGGCGGTGGCGCGAGGCGGCGTGGTGGCGGGGATCGGCCGGTCGGGCCGCCACAGGCAGGCGGTGTCGCGGAACCGCACGCGGGGGTCGGTGCCCCACGCGACGAGGGGGCCGCGTCCCGCGCCGGGCTCGCCGATCACCTCGATGCCGTGCGGGTGGAGGACATAACCCCAGTTCAGTCGCGATGCCGTCCGCTCGGTGTAGATCAGCGGCGGTTCGTTCGCGCGGGCCGGGTATCGCTTACCGGGTTCGTCGTGCCCGCCGACGAGGTGCTGGCGCAGGGCCTCGGGTGCTCCGTCGAGGAGTTCGGTGCCGAGGTAGGACCAGCCTTCTGGTGCGTCGTCGATGAGGTATGCGGCCAGGGCGTCGGTGTCGCCGGCGAACCGGTTCTGGTGTGCGGCGAGCAGCAGCGGCAGTTGATGACTGGGGTAGCCGTCCCAGTGGACGTACGTTCCGGCGTAGCCGGTAGTGCCGGTGGGGCGGGCGATGACAGAACGAGTGGACAGAGGATCTTCCTGTCGTGGGCGGGGTGGGTCAGCGGGAGGTGCGGCGCGTGGGCGCTGCCGGCGTGGCAGGTGCCGCCGCTACGGACGGCGCGGGTTGCGCGGGTGCTGATCGGTTCGGGCGCCGGTAGATGCTGGCCAGGTGGTCCTCGCTCAGGTAGGCGAGCTGATCACCGAGTGCGGACAGCTCCTCGGCGTGCTGGCGGTAGCGGGCGGCGAAGCCCGGTTCCTGGTTGCGCTCGCACCACTCGGCCGCGGTCTCCAAGAACAGGTGCAGCTCGCCGAGACCGCTGTGCCCGTCGCCGAGGACGGCCTGCGCGACGGTGTTCAACTCGGCGGCCGAGCGCGCACGGTAGACCTGCTGGGTCCAGTTACTGATGCTGTGACCGGCGTCCCCGGTGGGGAGCGATTCGCTGAACTCTCGCGCGTCGTAGGCGGCCCAACGGTGCAGGTCGTCGACGGTCGGCCGGCGACCTGCGGCGGAGCCTGCCGATGTGGGGGCTCGGGCTGCTCGGCGGCGTTGCGGCGTACCGCCTGGCGGGCCTGCTCATAGCGGGGCAGGACCCTGCGGGCGATGAGGGCTGCGGCGCGCGCGGGATCGTTGGGGACGACGATGCCGTTCGGCTCTTCGACCCCGTCGAAATGGTGCGGCTTGATGGCGGCGTCGTCGGGCTCGAGCGGGGCGACGACGAACTGGTGCGGATAGCGCGGCCGGTCGGCGAGATAGAGGTGCTGCTGATCCGGGCCGTGCAGTACAGCGTCGTGTCCGAGCACGAATCCGGTGGCGACGTAGCTGACGTGGCCGGTGTCCCAGATCTGGACGGCCACGGGGAACTGGTCGGGGTAGGTGAGGTGACGGTGGTATTCACTGGTCCAAGCGCCCGGCAGGCGGTCGGCCAGGCCGGCGGCGAAGATGTCCAGGTCGGTGCGTGCTGAGGGCATGGGCTCCTGACGGAGTGGTGAAGCGGGCCTATCTGCCGCGCGCCACGCGGGCAGGTGGCGTGATCGTGGGCGCCGAAGCGGGCACGGCGCTTGGGCGGTGCGCCCGGGAGGCGGCGTCCTCGGAGGCTGTCACCTGCCGGTAGGCATCGATGGTTTCCTTGAGCCGGTCGACTGCGTCGTCCCGACGTGCGGCGAGGATGTCGATCTGTGTGCCTCTGTTCTGCAGGACACCCAGGGAGTTGATCGACGTGTTCCCGGCAGCGGCGCGCGTAAGAACGGATGCCGCGTTCTGGGTGGTGGCGGTGAACTGCTCGTGTACGTGGTCCAGGTGGCGCGCGGCCGTGTGGACGAGATCGGCGATGACCAGCTCGGGGCCTTCGGTGTGCAGGCGACCAAGGAACCGAGGCGAGGCGCCGAGGGATTCGTGCACCATCTGGGAGCCGGGGCCGGCGGATGGTGGAAGGCTGGTTGGGTTGTCCATGAAGGTGGGGATCCGGGGATTGAGGGACGGCTGGCACGTCTCGACGGACGATCAATGCATTCGGGCATCCGTATCGGAAAGGGCCAATTCGTGCGGATGTAGCAGATGTTGAACGATGAAGGATCGTCCGGCGACCTTCCACAAGCCCCTGCCGCGGTTGAGATGCGAGATCGCGTCGGCTTCGACCGAGGTCAGCCCCAACAGCGCTGCGGCGGCGTGTAGTTGGTCGGTCTCCTGCCGGTAAATGATGCGGGTGGAGCAGTCGGCGAGCAGGCCCTCGGCCAAGGCACGTCCGCGGGATCCGGCGTCGCCGGCGGTGAGCAGGTCGGACAGCCGGTGGATCACCATCAAGTTGGCGATGCCCAGGCCGCGGCTCAGCTTCCACTGGGACTGCATCCTCGCGAGCAGGCCGGGGTGGCGCATCAACCGCCATGCCTCGTCGTAGACGATCCAGCGCCGGCCGCCGTTCGGGTCGGACAGCGCGGATTCCATCCACGCGGAGGCGCACGTCATGGCGAGGACGAGTGCGGTGTCGTCGCCGGAGCCGCCGAGACGGGACAGGTCGATCGTCAGCATGGGCGAGTTGGGGTCGAAGGCCACGGTGCTGGGGGCGTCGAACATTCCGGCGAGGTCGCCGTGGACGAGGCGGCGCATGGCGTGGGCGAGGTCGCGGGAGGCGTCGCCGAGGCGGCCGGACATGACGCCGCCGGCCGTGTCGAGTTCGTCGGGGTTGTTGAGGGTGGCGGCGATGTCGCCGAGCAGCGGGGTGCGTCCGCTCGCGGCGGCGCGGGTGACGACGGCGTCCAGGGCGACGTCGAGGCCGGTGTGCTCCATCGGCAGAAGGTCCCGCCCGAGCACGGTGCGGGCCAGGGAGCCGAGCAGCAGCAGACGCCTTTTGCGGATCTCGCCCGCCCAGTCGGCCTCGGAGACGCTGTTGGGCCGCGGCGCTGCGTCCAGCGGGTTCAGCTTGCCTGGCAGCCCCGGTCCGAGCGCGATGGAGGTGCCGCCCAGCGCCTGCGCCACGGGCGTCCACTCTCCCTTGGGATCACATGGGACGTAGACGCGGTAGCCGAAGGCGATGGAGCGCAGCGCGAAGCTCTTGGCGAGCGCGGACTTGCCCTGTCCGATGACCCCGGCCAACAGCACGTTGGGGTTGGTGAAGCCGTCGATCTTGCCGTACAGAGCAAACGGGTCGAAACAGAAGGAGGCTTCGGCGTGCACGTCACGGCCGATGTAGATGCCCTCGGCCCCCAGCCCGCCCTCGGCGAGGAAGGGGTACGCCCCGCTCGCGGTGGCCGTGGTCATGCGGTGGGCAGGCAACTTGATCTTGTTGTTGCGGGAGGACGCCGGGCCGGGGCGGCCTGCGGGCGGGAAGAGCGGCGACGGCATCTCCTGCTCCTCCGCCCCGGCTCCGGTGGTGTGGGCGGCTGCTTCGACGCGGGCCTTCGCGGCGGCTTCGGCGAGTTGCCGGCGGGCGGCTTTCCGGGCGGCGCGGTCGGTGCCATGCGGGGTGAACAGGGGGCTGGCGCTGGCGCGGCGGGCTCGGCGCGCGGGCCGGTGACTCATGGCAGGGCGGCTTTCACAGGGTGGCGGTCTGGAGCGGTGCGGGGGTCAGACGCGGGGGGAGGCGCTGAACAGGAGCGGCTTGCGGTAGCCCGTGCCGTCGCCCGACCAGTCCAGCTCGATGTAGCCGTCGGCGAGGTACTGGTACCGGCCGCTGGCCTTGGTCTTGAGGGTTCCGGTCTTGTAGCTCCCGTTGCCGTTGCCGCTGCTGTGTTCGAGCGCGTTCTCCAAGCCGGTGTAGTTGGCGTACTTCACGACCGGGTCCGTGCCGGCGGTGGACTTCTTGGTCTGCAAGTGGAAGCGCGCATTGTTGAAGGTGAGGCTGCTGTGCTGGTTGGCCGCGTAGGGGCCGTCCCAGTTGACCGTGGCGGTGGTGTAGATGTAGCCGCCGCTCCGCTTGGCGCAGAGCCGCACGTCGAAGTCCCAGTTGTCGGAGTCGGGGCCGGTGTACGACGGGTCGTCGACGGTGTAGCTGCTGGTCGTGCAGTGGTAGCTGGCGGCGGATGCAGGCGTGGCGGTGGCCAGCGCGGCCGTGCCGGCGAGGGTGGCGAGGAGGGCGGCGGTGGAGGTGGAGCGCTTGAGCTTGCGCATGCAGGGCCTTTCGGTGGAGCGGGTTACTGGGCGCAGGTGGTGGTGTGGCCGGGTGCCGGGGCGTTGAGGTCGGCCGGAGTGGTCTTGCGGCGGACGACGTGGCCGGCGGCGAGGTGGCGCTGGCAGATGGTCAGGACGGGCGGTCCCTCGGGGAGCCGCTCCGGGTGGCACTCGGTTTCCGTCGGGGCCGCGTCCGCCACGGGCAGGAGGTGGAAGGCGTCGTGCACGGCGGCGGTGGCCTGCCACAGCCGGGTGTGCGCGGTGGCCAGATGTCGGCCGGCGGCGGGATGCGGCGGCCGGGTGGTGTCGGCGAGCTGGTCGAGCAGCTGGTGCAGCGAGGTCAGATGGGCGTGCAGCACGTCGAGGTGCACGCGGTCCGCAGGTGAGGCGGGGCGTTCAGCGCGCGGGGCGCGGGCGCGTGTGTGGTGGCGGATGCCGGCGCTGGCGGCCCGCAGGTACGGGTACGCGTCGCCGACGGGGATGGCAGAGGTCAAAGGGGAAGAGTTCCTTCCTGCCGCGGTGGCAGGACGTCGGCGGGTGGCCGGGCGGGGGGCTACAGGGCCGTGCGGGCGAGCGGCAGGGCGCCGAGCGTGAAAGCATCGGGCTGCTGGAAGTTCAAGCGCCGCAGGTCGACCTGGGCGGTGACGGCAGCGGTCTCGATCTGCGCGCAGGCGGCGTCGAGCAGAGCGTCGGTCTCGGCGGAGACGGTGAGGAGCCCGGTCAGGGCCACATCGGCGTGTCCGGCGATCAGCTGGCGCTCGCGGGTCTTGACGTCCGCGTACTCCACGCTGTCGGCCTCGGAGTCGACCTGCCCGCGCCGCGACCTCTCGTTCGCGTCGGCGATGATGGCGGCCTTCTTGCGCTGGACGTCGCGCATCGCGGACTCGAGCCCTTGGGGCACGTATATAAGGGAGAGGGTGCGCCGGACTCCGGCGGTGAACATCAGGCCGTGCAGGAAGCCGGCGGATGTCTCGGTGCGGGGCCAGTCCTCGACCCAGTAGGTGGCGTGCCGGGCGGAGTCGGTGGCGAGCCGGTCGTACTCCTCGACCTGGACCACGGGCCCGGCGGCGGCCGGGTCGGCTTCTGCCCGTCCGGACTCCGACCACTGCTGCAGTGCGGACAGTGCCTTGGGGTCGTAGGCAGTGCGGATGACGGCGGCGATCTCGCGCGCCGAGAGCCAGCCGGTCACCATGAGTCCGGCGCTGCGCGCGGCCTGAGCGATGGAGCTGGTGGTCTGTTCAAGCACGGTGAAGGCGCCGGGTAGCCCGCCGCCGGCCTGGCTGATTAGTCGCTTGGCGGCCTTGAGGTCGAGGGAGATCGCCACGTATGCCTCGTGCGGGGCGGCGGCGGGCCCTGCGGAGGCGACCAGATCGCTGTAGACCTGCCCGGCGACCGGTGTCTCGGGGTGGCCCTGCTGGCTCCAGTGACGGGAGAGGGTGTCGCCGCTGTCGGGCACGGTGCGCTCCAGCACCTGCACGGTTGCGACGTGTCCGGTGCGGGCGATGCCAGCGAGCGCGCGTCCCCAGCTGCTCACGTTGTGGTTCTGGGTCGCGGGATCGAGAAGGGCGAAGGCCCTGCTGGAGACCCGGGCGACGGCGGTCAGGGTCTGCCGGTGCGGGTCATGCACGGCGGCGGCGCCATTGACGGAGTCGCCGGGGGTGACCACCCGCAGCGAGGCGGCGGTGCCGGGCAGATGCAGGACGCCGTCCTGGCGGGGCCGGGTGACGGGCCGGGCGAGCCACAGGGTCTGGCCGGTGCGGCGCCGCTGGGCGAAGCGCACGACGATCGGCGCCCAGTCGATCAGCGAGCGGCCGTGTCGACGGATGGCGACCAAGGCGGCGACCACGGCCCACAACGGTGTCAGGGCGATGGCGCCGAGCAGGCCGGTGGAGACCACGGTGGCCAGCAGAAGCGCCAACGCGCATGAGACCAGGACGAGTTGGGGCAGCGACAGGCCGAGCAGGATGCCGCGCTTCGACCGGTGGGGGAATTTGACGGTGAGCGGTGTGACGGTGAGATCAGACAAGGGCCGTTCCGGGGGTGCGCGGGCGGTGGCCGGGGCGGCACGCGGCGGCAAGTGCGCGGCGCGTGCCGCCCCGGAGTCGGGCAGGGGCTACAGGCCGGCGGGCGGGGGCGGCGGCGCGCCGGTCCCGCTGGAGGTACTGCCTGAGTCAGGTGCCGGTGGAGCGCCCTGGGGCGGGGGCGAGGACGCTCCGGCGCCGGGCTGCGACATGAAGCCACTGCCTCCGCCGGAGGGCGATCCGGAACCGCCGCCCCCTCCGGGGGCACCGCCTACCTGACCGCTGGTGTCGTCGCTGGGACTGGTCGGGGGCGGCTGGACGGCCTTCTCCAGGCCGTTCTTGAGCCCTTCGGCCCCGGAAGAACCCTGCGAACCCTGGCCTCCCTTGCCGCTGTCGCCCCCGGTGGGGTTGGCGGCGATGTCGCCCGGGAACCCGCCGCCTCCGGCGGCATCGGGGCCCTGCGGGGCGCCACCCGCTCCTGCTCCGGCTGCCGCGCCGCCCGTGCCGGCGGTGGCCGCAGCGGCGGCGGCCTTGCGGCCGGCCTTCTCGGCGTGCTGCCGGGCGAGCTGAGCGCCGGCGCCACCAGCGCGGTGAATCGATTCTCCGTCCGTGCCCTCGGCCGCCCAGTGCACGAATTTGAACGTGGCGTACGGGCAGAGCAGAACCAGAACCATGATCACGATGCCCGCCATGACGTCGGCGAGCGCTCCGAGGCCGTCCTTGGCCTCGGTCTTGCCCATGGCGGCGATGCCGAGCACGAAGATGATGGTCATCAGCAGCTTGCTGACCACGAGGGTGGCCGTGGCTTCGATCCAGCCCCGGCGCCACCGGCGGGCGACCTCCCAGCCGCCGCCCGCGCCGGCGAAGATCGCTAGCGTGACCATGACCAGAATCCCCACTTTTCTGACCATCATGACGCACCAGTAGAGGAAGGCTCCGCAGGCGGCGCCGAGTCCGGCGAACACCGCGACCAGCCAGCCCAGGCCGGACAGGGCCCCGATCTGGGACACCTTCACGATGCGGCGGACGGCAGTTTCGATGTTCAGGTGCGATGCGGCGAACAGGCCGTCGGACAAGGCATCGACGACTTCGATGGCGACCGTCGTCAGCGCGATGGCGCAAAAGGCGAACAAGACGCCCGACATGGTGCCGGTGAATGCCTGGGCAAGGGCCTGTCCGTCGCGTTTGACGGCGGCCCGGATGAGCTGCGCGCAGAACGTCCCAACCAGGATGACCAGGCCGATCGGCAGCAGCATCTCGTAGTTGTCGCGGAACCATCCGGCGTTCAAATCCACCTTGGTGGTGGCGTTGACAGCCTTGGCTGCCAGGTCGGCTGCCGCGGCGGCGAGTTCGCCGGCGCTCTTGGCCATCCAGTCGCCGATGGCTTTGCCGGGATCGCTCGCGAAATCGACGGCCTCACCGACAGTGCACAGCTTGTCCGCGAGAGGGAAGTCGCAGAAACCCAAGGGAAGTCGTCCTCCTTACTTATCGGCGGGGTGGGTCACTGCGTGACGCTGGGGGCGATGCCGGCCAGGCGGCAGTCGTGGCTGGGCCGGCACTGCACGGCGAGGGTCACGGCACGCTCCTCGGCTCCGCCGCCGCCCTTCTTCCACTCGATCTGCTGCCGCCCGTTGACCGTGACCACGTAGATGTACGCCTCGGTGATCGCGGAGGGGTCCTCGGCGAGCGCCTGCTTGAACGCGCCGGGGTAGTGGCCTTCGGTGACCGTGCCGGTGGCGTGCTGGTTCTGGTCGGCCATGCGTGACCACAGCAGCGGGTCGGGTACCTGGCCGGAGACGGACGCCCAGTCGGCGTACTTGGTCTCCTTGGTCATCCACGCGCCCATGCCTGCGAGCTGCTGGTCACGGTCGGTGTCGCGGGTGTCGTACGACCAGAGCATCGCCGCTGCCGCCTTGGCGAAGGCGACCGGTTCGCTGATCTGCGGTGGCTTGGGAACCGAACCCGACCCGGCCGCGGGCTTCGGGGCGGCCTCGGAGGGTGAGGAACTGCTCTCCTGGGACGGTGCGTTGGTGCTCTCGCTGTGCTCACCGCGGTCGGTGAACCACGCGGTGGTGGCGGCGATGATGAGCAGCGCGGTGATGACCAGGGCGACGATCGCGACGCGCTTGTTGGCCGACCAGGTCACGCCGTACCCGGACAGGGAGGGGAATCGTTTCTGCATTAGTGGACCTGCGACCCCAGGCCGGAGAAGAACGCCACGATCCCGTTGGCGGCGCCGAGGCCGAGCGCAGCGCCGGCCGCGACGACGGCGCCCTTCTTGCCGTTGGCCTCGGCCTGGTGACCGCCGGTGTGGTGGCCCCATGCCCACACGCCGAGTGAGACGGCAAGGGCGCCGACAACGGCGATGATCCCGAACATATTGATCGAGTTGACGACGTTCTTCAGGACGGCCAGGCCGGGCAGGCCGCCGCCCTTGGGTGAGATGCCTGGGTCGTACGCGAGGAAGACGACGGCGCGGTCTGCAAGAGGTATGGGCATGGGTGTGGCAGGGCTCCTTGCGTGCGCGGGCCGGGCAGAGGCCGGCGAAAGAGAGGTGAAGGGAGGGGGGAGTGGCGCGCGGGGCGCGAGAGGCGGGCCCGGCGGGGCCGCCCGGGTGGTGTCCGGGCGGCGTGCGTCGTCAGAGGACGCGGCGCGCGGCGAGGATGTCCCAGTCCTTGATCGGAGTGATCCGGACGGGCTTTGATGTGCGTGGTGCCTCGATGGCGAGGCCCTCGCCCATGTACATCCCGACATGCTCGGGCCGGGCGGCGGTGCCGCGGCTGAAGATCAGGTCTCCGGGCTTGAGGCTTTTCGCCGAGACGGCCTTGCCCTCGTTGACCTGGGTGTACGTGGTGCGGGTGAGCTTGACTTCGGCCTGCGCGTACGCCTGCTGCATCAGCGAACTGCAGTCGCAGCGCCCCATCGGGTCAGGGCCGTGGGAGTCGGTGCACGACCCGCCCCACTGGTAGAGCGTGCCGAGCTGGTGCATGGCCCACTCGATGGCCGCGCGTGCCTTGGGGTCGGCATCCTTGGGGATCTTGTATCCCTTCGGGACGCTGCCCTCGGGGATCCGTCCGAAGGACGTGCCGTCCTTGTCCGGTGTGCAGCTGCCGGCGCCGGACGCGGACTCCGTGTCCTTGTCCTTGGCGGGCTCGTCCTTGCCAGCGTTCGGGAACGTCTTGGCGATGGCCTTCTGCAGCGCGGTGGCGAGATCCTCCCACTGCGCGTACGCGTCCGGGTAGCCAGATGCCTGGACAGCCTGTGCGGCCTGGGTGACCTTCATCTGCTGCCAGCCGTCGACCTTGAGTAGGTGCTTGTAGAACTGCTCGGACGCGTACACCGGGTCACGGATCTGCTGCGCGGTGCCCCACCCCTGGCTGGGGCGCTGCTGGAAGAGGCCGAGGCTGTCCCGGTCTCCGGAGTTCAGGTTGCGCAGCCGCGACTCCTGCATCGCGGTGGCGATGGCGACGATCTGGCCCTTCTTGGGCACGTCGAGGCTCAGGCCGGTGGCCACGATGGTCTGTGCGTTGGGGATCTGCTCGGCCGGAAGGTCCAGGTCCTGGATGTGGATGTCCTTGCCGGAGGCGCCGTCGAGGATCTTGGTGACTTCCTTGGTCACCTCGGCGGTGTCGAGGCCGGTCAGGCATCCGCTGAACGAAGCGGTCGTCGCGGCTTCACTGGAGGACGCCATCATCATGGCGGTGCCGGCGAGCAGCAGGGGGGAAAGGACGACGACGCCGATGCCGGCGGCTATGCCCTTCAATCCGGCCTGCCTCCCGGCAGACGGTCATGGGCCGGCGGACGGGTAGTGGGCAGGGGAGGGTAGAGCGATGTCACAAGCGAGGTCCTTGGTGAAGTCCCGGCGGCGCGTGCGTCGTTGAGGAAAGGGCGCGACGGCCGGGGTGGTGGGTAGATCGGGGCCCGGGTGCGAGTTGCCGCTCGCACCGGCACGGGGCGTCGGGTCAGGTGTGCCAGGACATGGGAAATCTCCGTGAGGACAGGGACGGGGATGTGCCATCGACGGTGTTCGTCGGCAGTTCCAAAACAGTAAGGGCGGATCCCCGGTTGCCGAAATCGCCTCTGATCGAGGCTCTGTCTCGGGGATTTCGGCGTCGATAGCGCTCAACCGGGGATCGTGCCCTACAGTTTTGGCTCCTCCCCTCGCCTCCCCGCTGCGCGGACCGCGGAGCCTTCTTGCCCGCATTCGGACCAACGGGTCTCATCCAGGCGAGCCGGAGCGTCTATCCCACGCCACCCGAACCGAATTGGGGTATCTCTTTGCCTTTTTCCCTGCACCAGGGCGACGCACTCGGCGTCCTCGCCGAGCTGCCGGACAACTGCGTCGACTCCGTGATCACCGACCCGCCGTACAACAGCGGCGGGCGGACGGCGAAGGAGAGGACCTCCCGGTCCGCGAAGCAGAAGTACACCTCCGCCGATGCCGGGCATGAGCTGCCGGACTTCGCAGGCGAGAACATGGATCAGCGGTCGTACGGCTTCTGGTTGACCCAGATCATGACCGAGGCGCACCGGCTCACCAAGGTCGGCGGCACGGCGTTGCTGTTCACCGACTGGCGGCAGCTGCCCATCACCACGGATGCCATCCAGGCCGCCGGGTGGCTCTGGCGCGGCGTGCTCGCCTGGCACAAGCCACAGGCTAGGCCGCAGAAGGGACGCTTCACCCAGAACTGCGAATTCATCATCTGGGCCAGCAACGGGCCGATCGACGCAGCCCGCAACCCCGTCTACCTGCCCGGCCTCTACAGCGCCTCGCAGCCCAGCGGCAAGGCTCGGCAGCACATCACACAGAAGCCCGTCTCCGTCATGCGTGAGCTGGTGCAAATCGCTCCGCCGGGAGGCACGGTGCTCGACTTCACCTGCGGATCCGGCTCGACCGGAGTCGCGGCGCTGTTGGAGGGCCGCGATTTCATCGGTGTCGAGAAGAGCAAGACTTATGCCGAGATCGCTGCCGACCGGCTCACCGAGGCGCTGCAACAGAGCCTTACCCAGGATGACTTGACTCTCACGGTCTGAGGCATCTTCTGCTGGGACGGCGTGGCTCGGAGCGCGCTCTGTATGTGCCCGCTCGTGCCGCTCGAAGAGTTATAGCAGCCAAGTACCGGTTACCGAAACCGGGGATTCTCCGGATGGTAGGAGCCGTAATTCACGCCCTATGGCTGCGGCTCAAGGAGGCCCCTTTTCGTGCCTGAATCCATAAATCCCCCGGACGACGGGGAGACGGAACCGGTCCGGCTTCCGGACTCCGACCTGGAAAGCATCGAGGCGAGCGTCCGCAAACTGCTGGATCAGTCCGCGGAGCAGGCCCGCCAGCTCGACAGCCTCGCCTCCGCGCCACCGCCTGCGGACTCGCCATTCGGCGCCTTCGGGATGCCGGGCATGTCGGGGTTCGCGGGCCTGCCGTCTCCCGCCGCCCCGCCCGAGCCCCGCCCGATCCTTGAGCTGGAGGGCGAGGAGTACGAGGACGAACTGGACTCCTTGTCCGACTGGGTGGATGACTTCCTCGTCCGGGTCTACGGGGCGGAGGTCACGACCGCCGCCCCGTGGTGCGAGCAGTGGCAGGAACACGCGGATGTCGTCGCCTGGCTCCACGCCCTGTGGCTCGCCTACCAGCAGCACAAGGACCCGGAGGCGGGGCCGGCCGGTCTGTTCGTCTGGCACCGGGACTTCCTCACCCACGCCATGGCCACCGTGCGGGCGGCCGGCGGTCCGCTGTCCGCGTGCATGACCGACCCGGACCGGCCCGCGCACCGCCTGCTGCCCAGCCCGCCGCCTTCGAACCGGACCACCACCACGACCGAGGAGCCCGAGGAGACCGAGGAGAACAGCGAACTCGGCCAGGCCGACGGATGACGGGCCGCGAGGACCGGCCGGCCTTCGGCCTCTCCTTCGACCCCCGCGCCCTGACCGACCTGCTCCAAGCCCCCAGCGACATCCGGGACCTGGCCCTCGCCCAGCTCCAGGACGTGGTCGACGCCCGCCTCTTCGGCACCAAGCTCACCCGCGATCTCGTCGGATGCCGCAAGGTCTACGTCGATCACCGCAACGCCTGGCGCATCGTCTACGCCCAGCGGCCGGCGCCCGCGAACTCCACGCACACCACCGAGATCCACGTCGTGGCCGTACGTCCGCGCGAGGCACACGACGTGTACGACACCGCCCGTGCCCGCCTGGGCATCAGGCGGCGCCCGCTCGGAGAGCGCACCCACGCCGCTCGCACCCGCTCACCGCAGCTGACCACGCGCCAGCCCGTACCTAAGCCAGGTCCACCGCCCTATGCGATGCCCGGCCTTCCCCGACCCGCCTCCCCAACCCTGAAGGGCCCTGTTCGTTGACGCAGTTCCCCACCCTGATCGACCAGATCGCCGCCGCCGTACTGGCACCGGCCGAGGTCACCGAGAACCCGCACCACCGCGCCATCCTCGACTTGTTCGTCGAAACCCAGGAACTCGACCGGCAGCTCGCCGAGCTGGCCGCCGCCAACCTGCCCGGGATCAGCGCCGGCGAGCAGCTGGACACGCTGACCGACCTGCTCGTCGAGCGCATGGCAGCGGGGGCCGAGCTGAGCGCACTGCTGTCCACCTCCTGCTGCTGCGCCTCCGCGTTCGAGCCAGAACCGCCGGGTGAGTACGACCCGGCGGAGGACGGCGAGCCCGACTTCGACCCGGACTTCGAGGGCTTCGACGACTTCGAGGACCTGGAGGGCATGGACGAATTCGACGACCTCCACGAGGAAGCGGTCGAGGACTTCCTGTCCTGTCCCAGCCGCCCGCAGACCATCGTCCATGCCTGCCTCGATGTCTTCGACGCCCACGGCTCCCCGGAGTACGTCAGCTCCGCGGAGCTGGTCGAGCGCCTGCGTGAACTGCCCGGTCACGCCGATACGCGCTGGCGCTACGCCGACCTCAACGCGTTGCGGCTGTCCCTGATCCTGCGGCGCTCCTTCGGCGTTCAGTCCCACAGGCCGCGGGCGGCCGACGGCAGTCGCTACCGGGCATTCCGGCGCGCCGACCTGCTGGCCGCCCTCGCGGACTGACCCTGCTGACGCACCCCGCCCTTGCGCAGACGCGCCTGGTGACGGCCGCGGACGGGGACCTGGTCGCCGCCTTCCACACGCAATGCTCCGAGGCGAACCTGCTGCGCCGCTGGGGCCGAACTCGCCTCCTGCCTCGTGACCTGACACGACTGCTGGACCAGGCGAAATGCTGGATCGGACTCGGCGCCGACGGGCGGCCACTGGCCCTCGTCTGCGTCGGGCCCGTCAGCCGGGAGCCAGGCGTCGCCGACCTCGGACTGCAAGTCGCCGACGACCGGCACCGTCAGGGCATCGGCACGGCCCTGGCCTGGCAGGCATCGGCCGTCGCCCGCGCGAGCGGAGCGCACACCCTCGCCGCGTTCACACAGGCGTCCAACACAGCGATGCTCCGCCTCATGGACAGGCTGGGCCCGGCCCGGCACACCCGCGACGGCGCGTACGTCGAGGTCCGCGTCGCTCTGGACGCGTCTGCTCCGGATCCAGAAATCCCTCCGCCATGACCTCATCCCCTCCCGGCCGGCCCACCCGCACCGCCCTCGATCACCGGATCGAGATCGCGGTGGGCCGGAGCGTCGAGGAGCTGCGGCAGCACCGCGACGACGGTCTCCTCGACGCACCGCATGCCGCCTTGGCAGATGCTCACCGCGACCTCGTGGCGGCCGAGCGGGACGTCGGCTTCTACCGCGTCCGGCTCGCCCGCCTCGCCTCCAGCGATTTGCCCGTGGATCAGGCACTGTTCGCCCGGATCGACCGCACCCTCGACCAGCTGGCTCAAGCCGCCCGCGTACGAGAGGCGAAGCAGACCACGGCAGCCGCGGCGCTGGAGCCGATCGAGGCCGGCGCTCCCCGGCAGGTGCCCCGACAGATCCCGACCAAGGACGTCGCGGCCCTGCTGGCCATCGCCCAGGGCGCCAAGCTCCACGAACACCTCGTCACCCACCGGCTGGCCGTGGCGACGCCCACGCGCACCCGCATTTCCTACGCCCAGCTGCAGCGCCTGGAGGCGAACGGCCTCGTGGAGCGCGACATCTCGCACCCGATGCAGGCCGGACAGCCCGTCACCCTCACCGACGCCGGCCGCGCCGCCCTGACCGCTCCCCGCCGCGCCGGCCCACCCAGTACCGCTCCCGCATCTCCGCCCCCGGCCTTTCCAGCCGTTTCCCGTCCCCGCCGCTGAACGGCGCCGTGCGCGCCACGCGCACAGCGCCCAGGCGTCATCGAACGAAAGCCGCGATGCCCAGCTACGAACCCGACTTCCGTCTCGACGGATACGAAGCCGTCAACAGCCATGTCGCCGATCAGTTCTGGGGGAGCATCGGCATCGAGCAGGACGATATGACCGTGCTCGCCGAGCACCACAGCGCCGACGGAGAGCACAGCTTCTTCGTCATGCACAACCGGGCCGTCACCTGGGGTATCCCCGGGGAACCCCAGATCGCCGCCCTGCACCTCAAGCGCGACCCGGCGACCCACACCTTCCGTTTCGCCAGCGAGATGCTGCCACTGCCGTCCATGGCGCAGTCCTGGCTCGTCGCCCGCGGCTGCCCCGATGAGGAGATCCTCCTGCCCGACGGTATGGGCACCGCCCCCGCGAACGACGCCACCCGCGTGCTGGAGAAGCGTCTGCGCAGTGACGGCGACCACTTCGCGCTGCTCACCAGCTACACGTACGACAGCGAGCCGATCGAGACCACCGTGCTGCTGCGGGCCCTCGACGAGAAGGCGACGCTGCCCTTCCGCGTGCTGCTCGAAGAGGTCGACAGCGACGCATGGACACACACGCTGCGCGAAGGGGGCTTCCAGACGTTCGAGGCCGCCACCCAGTGGTGGGAAGCGCACTGGAGGGGCGACAAGCCGCCGCTGCCCGCGGCCTCACCTGCGGCCCGGCACACCACTGTTGGGGCGCCCGGCGTGCCGGCCCGCCCCGCACCGCCGCGCGGACCGAGCCGCTGAACTCCCCTCAGCGCACACGGCTTTCTCTCTTCGAAACCGACGGAATGCCGCGGAACGCGGGTGAGGCGGCGCGGAACATAGCACGCAATCCCCGGTTACCGAAACCGGGGATTCTGCGGACTCTTGTTATCAGCCCGTACGGCATCCGCCTGGGGCTATTTCCGCATTCCCTCTCCATCGCCAGTTAGGACAAACTCCGTGCGTATTACTCGCGTTGCCGCTGCCGCAGCGGTCTGTGCGGCACTCGCGCTGCCCGCCGTCACCGCTACGGCCGCCAACGCCGCAGCTCCGGGCGCCGTCGCTGCCTCCGCCTCGTGCCATAAGGCAGACCCGTACAAGGTGCACGGGACCAGCGCGGTCACCATCCGCTCGAAGGCGTCGTCGAAGTCGACCGCCGCCGGAGTCCTCTACCGGACCCACAAGTTCACCATCCACAAGAAGACCAAGACCGGCTCGTGGGTCTACGTCACGGACAAGAAGACCGGCGTAACGGGCTGGGTGTCCGGCACGTACGTCTACCGGGCCGTCTACATGTGCCTGGACTAACCAGCCGTGCCCCAATTTCCCATTCCTGCACCGGAATCCTCGAAATGAAGGGAGCCACGCTGTGCCCGACACCAGCGAAGACGTGATGAGCGTCCTCACCGAGCGCATCGAGGACCGATTCCAGATGCCGCTCGCCGACCTGCGCCGGGCGGTTGAGGCGGCACCGCAGGCCAACCCCGAGGCCACCACCCTCGTGCACTGGCACGGCCTGCTCACCGAAACGCAGCGGGCACTCGACACCGCGGAAGACGCGCTCGTCGAGGCGCTGGGCACCCAGCCGGCCGACGTACTCGACGATCCCGTCATGGAGTTGGCCCACCAGGTCAACTCCGCTGTCGCCTCCCGCGACGGCCGCGCCATGGTCGTGAACTACCTCCTCGACCCCAACGCACCCGGTAAGCGAGGCCCCGGCACGTGGCGCGGCGCGTCCCCCGCAGCCCGCCGTGCTCCGGCCCTGCCCACCTCCCCGCCCACGCTGCCCAGCGCGCGGAACACGACAGCGCGAGGGGCAGCACGGTGAGCGTCATCGACAAATCGACCAGCCGCGATGCGGCACTGCAGGAAGCGTTCGGCGCCGAAGTAGACGCGCTGTACGCGCAGTCAGCCTGCGGTGAGGCGAATGCCGCACTCCAGCGCGCACTGGAGCTGCGGAGCTTCCTCGCCGTCGCCGAGGAGCATCTGGAGCGGGTGCACAACATCGCCGAGTCCGACTGCCAGATGGGCGAGCTGTCTAGCGACGACTTGCACCGTCACGACCAGTGGATTGAGGCCGCTGAGGCTAATTGCGACCTCTACGGATTCGCCCTCGACGAGCTGCTCCTCACCATGCCGCCGCCGAGCCACCCGAACGTTCCGCGTGCCGGGCTGGGACCCAAGGTCACTGCCACAGCGCCGCCCGCCCAGGCCGGAGCCCGAGCCGGGGCGGTGCGGGCCCGACGCCCCTGAAAGCCACACCGATTGCCCCAGCCAGACGACCCCGCCCACGCCGTTTCCCAGATCATCGCCCAGCGCATCGAGTCGCTGTACGGACAGCCGCTCGCTGAACTCGAAGCACTCGCCGACGTCCCCGCGAGCACCCTGCTCGCCGCTCTGACCGGCAACCACAGCGCCCTGGCCTTCGCCGAACGCAACATCGCCTTCCAGCTGGAACGCCTGCGCGAACTCACCGCCCCCGACAGGGAGATCGGCCGGTTCGACGCCGGCCACATCCTCGACTGCGCCCGCCGCATCGCGGAGTCCGTCGCCACCCGCGACGCCTACGCCAAGAGCACCGGCGCGGTCCTGGGCGGCCTGCGCCGCGCCACGGCCCCGGACACCCAACCCCCGGCTCCGCCCGTGCCCGCGGTCCCGACGGCCGCCGCCTCCCGCACCCGCTGATCCACTCGTACCGCTTGAGGAGCCCCTTCCTTGGCCACCACCGCGCCGCCCCCCTCCGCATCGCACGACCTCTCCGGCGTCACCAAGACCCTGGATCTCCTCGCCCCGCGCTGGAGCGTGTGGGTGCTGATGACCCTCTCCTCGCAAACGCTGCGCTACGCCGAGATCAAGCCCCGGCTCCCGTGGCTCGCGGACGGCCAGCTCCATCCCCGGCTGCGCCACCTCACCAGCGCCGGCGTGGTCGAGCGCACGGAGTACGCCCCGCGCCACGTCACCTACGGCCTCGCCAGTCGCGGCGCTGCGCTGATGCCGGTCCTCGCCACGATCGCGTCCTGGGGCGACACGTATCTGGAGAAGGGCCTGGTCTCCAACAAGACCACCGGTGAGATGGAGCCCGAGCGGGTCCCGCCGGCCCAGAACATCGACGATGCGCTCGCCCTGATCGCGCCGCGGCACGCCACCCCGATCCTGTGGTCCCTGCAGGCCCGGGGCAGCGCGACCGCCAAGACTCTGGCCACCGAAGCCATGCCCGGCTACGGGCTGACCGCCGTCTACAAGCCGTTGGAGCGCCTGGCCGCCGACGGCCTCATCACGGCCAGCGGCTCCGGCGATTACCAGCTGTCCGCCAGCGGCCGGGAACTTTCCCCCGTCTTCCAGGCGATCTCCGCCTGGGCCGCCGGCCCGCCCGCCGAGACCGATGCCCGTCGGCCTCGGGGGCAGGGCCTGGCCCCGTCGCAGAACCGTTCCGGCCCCTGGGCGACCACCCCGTCGCGGCGTCCGACACCTGCAGCTACCGCAGTACGGTCCGTCAGCCCCGCCCTGACCACCACGGCCCCGGACAGCCCGGCGTGGAAGACGGGCGACCTCTTCTCCCACCAGATACCCGCCCGTCCGGTCTCCCCGACAGGAGGCCCGCGCCGATGACCCGCGCCCTGCCCGACAGCCTCCTGCACGAACGCCGCGCCATTCGGACCCTCACCCTGCCGGGCCTGATACGCCTGATCACCGAGATCGACGACAACGGTCCCATCAGCCACCGGCGCGGCAGCCTGCAAGGTGCCTTCGGCGACCTCACTCCCGGGCAACTGCGCCACGCCATCGACACCGCCCGCGCCCTCCACCTGGTCCACTCCGACGAAACGACCCCCGACCGCTACCGGCTCACCGAGAGCGGCGAGGCCCTCGCCGAGGTTTACGACACCGCGGCCCGCTGGGCCCGCGCCCGCCATTTCCCCGCCGTCACCGTCGACTTCGTCACCCGGGTTCAGCACACCCTCCAGCTGCCCAGCCGCGACCAGCACCCGAGCGGGCCGACGCCGGAGCCATCGGCACCTCGTAACGCCCTGACCGACTGGCTGCAGTCCAACCCCCGCGCCCTGCACCACGCCGACGCCCGCTCCTCTCAGGAGCCGGCGGAAGGCGGGCGCGCTGCGTGAGAACCCGTGTCGGACCGCGGCATGCCCGCCGCCCGGTCCCCACCCTGCTGCGCGGCATCTACCTGCCCCGCAGCATGGACGCCGGCGCGTTCGCCATGACCACGTACGGCATCCCCCTGCTGGTGCTCGCCACCACCAACTCCGCCGCACTGACCGGTCTTGCGTTCGCGCTGGAGTGGATCCCGCGCCTCGGCGCTTTCGCTCTCGCCGGGGCGATGACCGACCGCTACGGCACCACCCGCGTCTTCCGCCTCGCCTCCGGGACACGAGCAGCCGTCGTCCTGGCCGCCGCGCTGGCTCTGCCCGAACTGCAGGGCGGTCTCAGCACCACCATCACGGTCATGGCACTCGCCGCTCTGACCGGCGTGCTCACAGAGTTCTCCTACATCGCCGCCGAAACCGCGGGCGGCGTGGCCAGCCGGGCGGCCGGCGAGCGTGCCCACCGCGTGCAGTCCGTACTGCTCGGCATCGACCAGGTCGGCACCCTGGCCGGCCCCGCACTCGCCGGCCTGCTCCTGGAGCAGGCCGGGGCATCCGGGATGCTGACCACGATCGCCGCCTTCTCCCTCCTCGCCTGCGCGTTCGCCCCCCGTCAACCCGCCCAGCAGCGCACCACCGCTCCGGAGCCCATCCTCAAGGGGCTCCACACCGGCTGGACCACGCTCAAGTCGCTCCCCGCGCTGGCCTGGCTGATCACCGGGCTGACCCTGTCGAACTTGGCGGTCGGCCTCCTCCAGGCCGCGGCCCCGGTGATCGTGGTCAAACAGCTCGGACACTCCAGCGCGGACGTGGGTGTGATCTGGTCCGTTGCCGCCGCAGCAACACTGGTCACGGTCGCCGTCTGCCGACGCGCCATCGACCGGTGGGGCCTATGGCCGGTCGGTGCCCTCTCCGCCTCCATCGCGGCCAGTGCCTGCCTGGCCGTCTCACTGACCCACACCTACACCGCGTACCTCGTGCTGATCGCGGTGCTCATGGCCAGCGAGGGCGGCATGACCGTCGTACTGCGCACCCTGCGCTCCCACCTCATCCCGGCCGAGGTGTTCGGCAGCACCCTCTCGTTGACGATCCTCGTCCTCCTGCTGCCCTTTCCGGTGGCCGGCATCCTCATTGCCGCTGTGCCGCCCACCCTGCTCGGCCACGTGATCACCGGCTGCGCCGTTCTGCAGGCCCTGGGCCTGTTCATCGCCTTCGCGCGTCTGCGCACCCTTCCCGGCCTGCGCACCTCCCTCGCCTGACCTGCCGGCCGCCCCACCGTTCACCTTGGAGATTCATCCGATGCCCACGACCGACGCCACGGCGACCCAGACCGTACTGCCGGTGTTTCGTCCCTCGCTTCGCGCCGGCTCCCGGCCCACGCTCACCGACCAGTTCCTGGCCTTCGACTGCGAGCACCCCTACGTCTACCGGGCCCTGGAGCGGCTGACCGCCGAGCGGATAGCCGCCGGCGCCACCCGCATCGGGCTCAAGGGCCTCTTCGAAGAACTGCGGTGGCGGCTGCCCCAGGGCGTGCGCGGCCTCAACAACAACTACACCGCGTTCTACGCCCGCAAGTTGATCGAGGACCACCCCCACTGGGCTCCCGCCTTCGAGCTGCGCCGCCGCCGCACCCCCTGAACCCCAGCGCGCCCTCTCAACTACGCCTCAGACCAACCACCTTGGAGTGCCCTTGCCCTCTCGCACCATCCTCGTCACGACGACCTCCGGTCCGGAGGCGCAGGCATACCGCGGCTACTGTCTCGAAAGCGTCGCCGCCTCCTACGACATCGTGCTGATCACCCCCGGCGAGCCCACGTGGGAAAAGGAATTCATCAGCGACTTCGAGATCGCCGACCCCGACGACGCCCAGGCGCTCACCCAGGCCGGCCGGGCCCTGGCCGACCGCCACCAGCTGGCCGGCGTGGCGACGTGGACCGAGTGGTACCTCACCCAGACCGCCCGCCTCGCACGCCGGCTCGGCCTGCCCACGAACAGCCCGGAGGTGATGGAGGCGGCCCGCAACAAGGCCACCGCCCGCACCTTGTTCGCCCGTCACGGGGTCCCCTCGGCCTCCTCCATGACCGCACGCACACTGCTGGAGGCAGCGCTTGCCGCCGAGACCATCGGCTACCCCATCGTCCTCAAGCCCGCTGCCCGCGCCGCCAGCATCGGCGTCATCCGCGTGAACCGTGCGGAGGAACTGCCCGCCGGCTTCGAGTTCGCCTCGGCGGGAGCGCGCGAGGGAATCGAAAGCACCCACGTCCTGGTGGAGGAATTCCTCGACGGTCCGGAAGTGAGCGTCGAGTGTGTTACCTACCGCGGCCACACCACCGCGGTCGCCGTCACCCGCAAGACCCTTGGCGACCCGCCGTTCTTCGAAGAGGTCGCCCACTGCGTCGACGCGGCCGACCCACTGCTCGCCCAGGTCGCCCCCGTCGCCGCGGCAGCGGTCAAGGCGCTCGGCATCACCGACGGCGTCCAGCACGTCGAGATGCGCCTGGTGGACGGGCGCCCGCGCCTGGTCGAGGTCAACGCCCGCCTGGGCGGCGACATGATCGGCCACCTGGTGAGCCTGGCCACCGGCGTCGACCTGCCCCGCGCCGCCGCTGACGTGGCCTGCGGACTGGCTCCCGACCTCACTTCGACACGCAGTGGGGCGGCGGCGATCCGACTGGTCTACCCCGCCTACTCCGGCACCCTCACCGAGCGCCGCCTCGACGACGACTTCCCCTGGCTCGAGCGCATCAGCTTCCAGCGGGAAGTCGGCGACCGCCTCGTCCTGCCGCAGGACGGCGGCGACATGTTCACCGCCCGCATCGGCTACCTGATCACCACCGGCGCCAGCGCCGCAGACGCGCAAGCCCGCTCCACCGAGGCGTACCGGCACCTGGCCGTTCAGGTCACCCCCGCCTAGAGCCTCCCCGCGCCCGCCCCGAACCTCCCGGATGTCCAATTGACCGATCCCGACCTCGACATCGACGGCGATGTCTACGTCTTCCCCCGCTACCTGGCCGGCACCACCGGCATCGGCGACCCCGCCCTTGAGCCCTTGATGCAGCTCGGCTGGGAGCTGACCCACGACGACCTCGGCAACGCTTACCTCAACGCCCCTGACCACAAGGTCCGTCTCGGCTTCCTGCCCGAGGGCGACGACGACGGACTGTGGCGGATCAACGCCTATGTGGATCGCTTCGGGCCGCCCGCCTGGGGCGTCAGCTTCAACGACAGCTGCCCCACCGAGTTCGTCACCGCCTTCACCACGGCCCTGGCCCAGGCATACCAGGACGGGACCGAGCACTATCTCGCCCGGCCCGATCCCACGGATCCCGAACTCGCAGCCTTCGACGCGGTCGCCCCTCTGATCAACCGCGGCTGGCAGATCCAGCATCCACGGTGGGGTGTGATGGAACTGCAGACCCCGGACGGGATGGCCGGCCTGGAATACGCCACCGGCCGGCTCGACGCGGAGAGGGAACTCACCACGCTGGAGGCCCGCTGGTACATGTGGGGCGGCCCGAAGAACGGATACGCCCGCTGGTACGCCACCGCGTCCACCAACACCCCGACCCCGCTGGTGAAGGCCATCACCCAGAGCGTGTCCGACCCCGCGCCGCTGCCGCGCTGGAAGGATTTCCTGTCGCGCGGACTGCGTGATCACGCCCAGCTCGTGCCCGTCACACCGCCGCCGCCCCAGGTGCCCACACCTCTCGACGTCCACCGCACCGCGCCGAGACGGCGTCCCGCGCTGACCACGCGCAGCGTCCCGCGCTGGAGCACGACGACGACTCCTTCGGCGATTTTGCCCGCGCGTCCCTCCAGCCCGCGCCGCTGACCTGCCAGATCGCCCCTTTGCCTGTGAGGTCATGTGCCCCTTCACGCACAGCAGTTCTTCGATGACGTCCTCGAAATGTCCTTCTACCAGTACGCCATCGTGGGCGACGCCCTGTACGCAGCCCCGCAGCCGAACTCGGTGCTGCGGCTGCGGATCGACTTCGCCCCGGCCATCCGCCATGGCGAGTACGACGGACTGCGCCTACGCGTCTTTCACCCCGAGCAGAGTGTCCTCGACACCGCGATCCTTCGCTTCGCCGACCACGGCACCTTCGAACGCCGCGACACCGTCCGTGACCTCGTGGCCGGCCGCGACGGATACGCCGTCATCCGTGACTGGCACGCCAACAGCAGCCAGCCGCCGTGGCACGGCGCGGACGGCACGGGGCTGCGCACCGCGATCGAGCAGTACGCCCGCTTCTGGTTCCCGCAGCCTGCCGTGTCCCGACCGCCAGCCCGACCGGTCGCCCAGCCCACACCCACCACCGGGTTTTCGCCCCGCAGCCGCTGACCACCCACCTCGCCACGGAGTTCCCGATATCCCCGCCTCGATGGTTCCCCTCGCACCGACAGCCACTGCCGCCGGCCACCGCGGTCTCCGGCCCGCCTCCGCCGTCGGGCCCGAACGGATTCTGGATCACCGACCCTGAGTTCCGTGACCGGCTGCATAGCGCGACGCTGACCCTCTTCGACATCGTCGAGGACTGTCTGAATGATGACGACGTCTCGCTTACCGAAGTCCTCGGCGGTGCCCGCGACCACGTCGAGCACATGCTCGGTGTCCCCAGTACCTACGGCGTTCTGGTCGAAGCCGAGGCCGCAGCGCAGATCGTGCAGGCCGCTGGCCTCGACGCCGGCTCACCCTTCGGTCTGGCCATAGCCCAGGGTCTGTCCGGCATCGAGCAGCTGCCCGTGCAGCAGCAACAGCAGCTCGTCCGTGCCGCAGCCCGCAGATACGCGATCACTGTGCCTTCCCGTTCGCCGGCCTCCCCGGCAACAACACCTCCGCGTCCGGCGCCTGGCCGCTCCCGCTGAATCACCACCCTGCTCCATCAACCGCACGTGTTCCCTTGGAGAGTCCCTACTTGCGCATCCGCTCCGTTCGCACCCTTCCAGCCGCTGTCGCCGTCGCCGCCACGGTGACCGGCAGCCTGTGCTGGGCGCCGACCGCCTCGGCCCAGAGCCCCGATCCCACCCCGTCCACTTCCGCGTCCTCGACTCCGAAGAGCGCGGCCGAGACGGAGTCCGGCGGCGTGGCCATCCTGAAAAAGGACCCCGGCGGCGACGTCCTCGCCGGGGCGGCCTTCACTCTCTTCGACTCCGCAGGGAAGGAGGCTGCCAGCGGCAAGACCAACGCCCAGGGGAAGCTCGCTCTGAAGGACCTCGCTCCCGGCGTCTACCGCCTCAAGGAGACCTCCAGCGGCAGCCCGTTGCATGACACTGTCGACGACCAGGACGTGATCGTCACTCCCGGCGTCGATACGCCGCTGACGATCGTGGATCCGTTCAAGGACGCCTCGGTCCTGTTGAAGGCCAAGGACGACAAGACCGGCAAGCTGCTGGCCGGATCCACGGTCAACATCGGCAGCGGCGACAAGATCCTCCTGACGCTGACGACCGGCTCCGACGGCACGGCAAGCGGCAAGCTGCCCATCAATTCCCGTACCAGCAGCGACTTCTGGGTCAAGCAAGTCAAGGCGCCCGACGGCTACGAGATCTACAAGCCGTCGAAGGCGTTCAAGGCCAAGCCGGGCGATCCCGTGACGGTGACCGTCACCAACGCCAAGACCGCCACCACCCCGCCGCCCACGGAGAAGCCCACCGACAAGCCGAGCGACAAGCCCACCGACAAGCCGAGTGACCGGCCCACGCCGGACAAGCCCGGCAAGGACGAGGGCACCCCGGCTGCGTCGGCTTCGGCTTCGGATACCCCGACCACCGACGAGACCGCGTCGAGCACCGCGGCCCCCACCCCTGCGGGCTCGCTCGCGCACACCGGCGCGGACGCCACCCCGTGGATGATCGGCGGCGCCGGAGTGCTGATCGCCGCCGGCGGAGGTGCCCTCTACGCGGCCCGCCGACGTCGTACGGACGACTCCACCGACGAGAAGTAACCTTTCCCGCCACACGGCTGAAGGCCCCCGGAATCACGATGATTCCGGGGGCCTTTGCGTGGGCGCGGGGCACGGACAGCCCGATCGACTCGCATCAAGTGCTCCATCCGATCGTGCTGCCTCGGCTCCGGAGGACGTCTGGGGCTTACCGGACTCGGAAGAAGATCGCCAGGAGCCGTTCGGCGCGCGCTCTCACCTGGGGTTCGGGGTGGGTCAGGGCCACCGAGAACAGCACCGTCAGAAGCGCCCACAGCGGGCTGGAGAAGGCCAGGAACTGAGCATGAGTCGTCATGCACGGAAGGTATCCGAAATGGATCTACTTTGGCGTGTACCTGCTCAAGAGGTATGAACCAACTTAAAAGGGTCATGATGGAATTCCGCTGGCCAGTGGCGCCGAGGGTCTACGCGCCTCGGTGTCCGCTGCCGCTTTGGCTCTAGTTTGTCCGTGACCGACCTCACGTCGCTTGCTGGGGCTCAAGTTCGCGATGTCCGCGTGTCACCCATCGCCCTTGCCTGTCGAGCCGTCAGGGGTCCTGTACGGAAAGTCCACGTGTGCTGCGATCCAGTGGCGTCACCACGAGGATGTCGTCAACGGTCGTACATCGATCGCGTCCATACCGGCGGCGCGGGCCGCGGCGAGACCTTCATCAGCGTCCTCCACCACGAGGCACCGGTCGGGGGTGACACCCAAGCGGTCCGCAGCCGTGAGAAACAGGTCAGGGGCAGGCTTTCCGCGCACCGCGTCACGGCGGGTGACGATGGCGTCGAATAGTGGCTCTAGGCCGGTCGCGGCCAAGCCGGCGCGCACGACTTCGTCACCGCCTCCGGACGCCACCGCGCAGCGAAGGCCCATCTCCCGCCCCTGCTTGACCCACTGGACTACGGTGCTGAACTGCACTAACGAGTGGATGTCTCGGATGATCAGCTCTCCGCAGTGCTTGAGGATGTCATCGAAAGGGGCGCTGACACCCAGTTGTGTCAGCAGATCGTCGCCGGAGGCCCCGAGGCGCGCCCGGTACCAGAGCTGATCCAGGGCGACTCCGTGCGGCGCCAATGCGGCGGCCAGGGAACGGAAATTCAGGGGCTGCGAATCGACGAGCGTCCCGTCCCAGTCCATTATCAGGGCGTCGTAGCGTGCGAAGTCGGGTTCCATCTCGCAGTCCTTCCCTCCTCGCGGAGCCCGTATCCGTGAGGAGGGAAGGGCGGGGCATGGGCGCCAGGCGACGATTGTCCGTGCCTCGTACGTCCCTGTTGCGTGTGCGGCCCGGCGGAGTGGTGACCACTCAGAGTCGGCAGCACGATCGTTCTGTGCCGCCTGCGCAGTGCGTGTGCGCCGTAGGTGCCAGCGCTGCTCTGCATAGTGGTTGCGGTCTCGCATCCGCCGGGCCTACCGCAAAGATATGGGTTGGCTGAGGGCGGTGGCGTGGCACGAGGGTGCGTTCATCCTTTCGGGTACGGACCCTGTTCGCCTGCCGGTGAGCGGACGCGATGGCCCCGTCATCCCAAAGCGCTCTTGGCCTGTGTCCGTAGTCAGAACGACTGGTTTGGGTGACAACGGACAAGTTCGCCGGTGGCAGACAAGGAAGATCGCCCAAAGGACTGGTGGACGCTGCCACGGCATGTCAACCTAAACGACCTTCCCGGAAAACCCCAGGTCAGATAGGTGAGGCTGTGGCATTGAATGCGGCGCAACCTGGATTCGCCACGACGGTCGCGGCCCTGCGGCTCCGCTCCTGGAAGTTGGGTGCCGGCCAGCCGATGGAGGTGATCGACCAGTTCACGGACGCCGACTTCACCCACATCGTGGATGACCGGGCCGATGTGCACGTCAGCTCGCGCGACGGCCGGTTCTATCTCGGCTACTTCCCCGACGGCCGGCCCGGCGGCGCCGACGAGGACTGGGTGACGGGCGAGGGCTGGGTGATCGCCGTCACCGGTACCGCGGATGTGCCGGGGTACCGGATGGCCTTCGGTACGGACACGCCGGCGGAGATCGTCGCCGCTGTCGTGGCCCGGATCATGGCCACCTCCCGGCCCCTGTGACCTGCAGTCCCCTTCCCTCCGTACGTGACGCGTACGCTGCCTCTGCTCTCGCGGCCCTGTCCGCCACCGCTAGGAGAACGCCTTGGACCCGCACTCGCCCGAGATGACCGTCGGCGACATCCTCGACCTGCTGTCCGCCTGCGACCGTGACACGCCTGTCCGGCTCGCCATCAACCCGTTCTTCCCCATGGCCCACCGCCTGGGCGCTGTACACAACACGGTCGACGAGCGCGGTCGGCCGATGGTCTACATCGCCGAGTCCGAGGAGGCCGAGCAGTTCGGCCCCCTGCCGCCTGCGGTGGCTGTGGCTCTGACCTGGCAGGAGCCGGTCGAGGCACCCCGGCGCCGCCGACGCGGCGCGACCGGGCCGAACACCGGCCAGTGATTCATCCCCGAACTTACGGAGGCGCCCCTGCACCCGCACCACCCCATCGAGCCCTCCCGCCCCGATTCGCCGGACCCGCTGTACTGGGTCACCCCGCGCCACCTGGCCGGCGATGACGGAGCCCTTGCCGAGCGGATCGGCGACACCCTGACTGGCCTCGGCTGGCGCATGTGGCCGACCTCCCGCAACACCCTGCTCTACGTGAGTCCGGACGGACTGCGCGGCGCCGAGTGGATCCTCGCCGCCTACCCGTTCGAGCTGGGCGGCCTCCCGGTGGCCTGGCAGCTGTCGGCCCGTCCCCACGCCGCCTCGGCGATGACCGAGTGGAACGCCTACTTCACTGCCGGCGTCCCGCACGAGGCCCTCGCCGACCTCCTGCTCGCACTCGACGCCTGCGCCACACCCGATGCCGGGTTCGAGGGCGCCGAGTCGGTGCTCACCGCGCTCGGCGCGCGGGGCTGGCTGCGCGACATGGACCGCCCCCGCACGACCGCGACGGACCCCGGCTTCTCCGCCAGCGTCTCGCTCGAGATGCTTCCGCCGCTCATCCACGACGCCGACCCCCGGGACGACCTTCTGGGGTGGCAGGCATGGGCGGAACCCGTGCTGGGAGCGCCGTACCTGTGGTGTGCGAGCTTCAGTGCGAGCGCCCCGCACGAGCTGGTCGCAGCCTTCGCCTCCTCGCTCGCGGCACCCGGCCCGGTGCCGCGCCGGAGGCTGCCCGAAGGCGCGGAGGACCGCCTCACGGTCGTCCACCGCAGCTGACGACGATCGCGGGCGGTCGAAGAACGTTGGTTACACGGGGTGATGCCCGCCCCTCCAGGCCCGGTGGTTCCACTCTCCCCTCGGGGGGTGGAACCACCGGGCCTTCGCCGTACCCGTGTCGGGGAGGCGGCAGCGCCGTGAATCCAGGGTCCGGGCCCTGAATAGGATCGCTCCCGTGGCAGTCAAACTGATAGGCAAAGGACCACTGCGCGGCTACCTCCTGGAGGAGGTGCTGGCCTGGTTGCTGCGATCCAGCGGCTTCGAGGTGCTCACGGCCGACGACGATAAGGACAAAGAGCCTTGGAAGGTCCTTAAAGAGGACAAGAATGGCTTGCTGGTCCGTGGGCGTGGGGCGTGGCATCAGGTCGACGCGCTCGGGCAGTTCCGGTACGTCCCGCCGTTCTCGCTGCCTGTCCGCCTGTTCGTCGAGGCGAAGTATCTGACCTCGACGCGCGTAGGTCTGCCGACCGTGCGCAACGGTCACGGCGTGATTCACGACGTGAACGAAGGCGAGACCACTACGCTCACCGCTGCGGGTACGGGCCGGCCGAGGACGCGGTACCGCTACAACTACGCGATCTTCTCCACGTCGGGCTTCAGCAAGGAAGCCCAGGACTACGCGCTGGCCCATCAGATATCCCTGATCGACCTCTCCGCTCCGGACTTCGCCGTACTGCGGGACCTTGTCCGGATCGCGGCCGACACGATTCATGCAGCGCTCGAAGCCGCGCCCGCGGGCGAGAGGCCGAAGGTGCACCAGATACGCGCGTACCTTCGTGGCCCACTGCTGGATATGTACGCCGAGGACGCATACCTGCCCGATCAATTCCGCGAGCCGCTCGATGAACTCGCCCAGGCGCTGCACAGCCGGTCCACGTTGGGTCTTGTGCTGGCCTTTCCCGCAGCACCGTTCGTTCTGGGGCTGGCGTCGAATGACCTGTACGGGTTCGTGAATTACGCGAGAGAACACCCCACGCACGCCGTGCGCGTGCGGCGACTGCCTCAGTCGGCTTCGCATCCCGTCTGGGAACTGCGCTCGGCCGAGCACCCGGACGTATACGCGTTGAGGTTCAGCCTGCCGGAACGGGTGGAATCCTGGATCGTCGAACAGGACGAAGGAATGCCCTCACGAACCCGGTATGTGAAAAGAAGCATGCTCTCGACCATGACCCTGTACTGGATGGACGGGGAGCACGCGCAGACATTCCAACTGCGCTACGAGCCCGGCGAACTGCGCCTGGCGGGCTGATCGGCTCATAAGCCGAAACCCCGGTGTCCGGGCCTGTCGGACGGACAGGCCCGGACACCGGGGTTTCGGACGGTGGAGCGGGTCAGTGTGCGGTGCGGGCCTTGGCGAGGGCCTTGTCCAGGTGGGCGTCCACGAGGCCCGGCGAGCCGGAGACGATCACCAGGACGTTGCCGGAGCGGATCGCCGTCTGCTTGACGACGCTGCGCTGCCCGCCGGCGGAGTAGGTGAGCAGCTGGCTCCACTGCTCGTCGCCGAGGTCCGGCGCGGCCGTCTTCTGCGTGCCCATGTCGATGACGGTGCTGCCCGACGCCACCTGGTAGGACGGGCAGGAGACCATCGCGTTGAAGACCTTCCCGATCCCGTTGGACAGCTTCGTCGCGCTGTCGCTGTACAGCTCCTCGCTCACCTCGGAGTTGGTGCTGCCGGCGTAGGTGAAGGACGCCTTCGCCGTGCGGGTGAAGTCGAGGGTGGCCCCGGTGGCCGCGTCGCTGCCGAGCTTCTCCAGCGCCGGGCAGCCGATGACGGTGACGTCGTCGTGCTGGTCAGCGGCCTGGGGCTTGCGGGTGTAGCCCTCGCCCAGGTCGCTCTCGTTCAGCAGCCGCTCGTTCAGCTTGGCCGACGAGAGCGGCGCGGACGCGGAGGCGCTGTTACCACCCCGATGTGCGGGTGCAGAGGACGCTGCCGAGGTGTCGGCGGGCTCGGTACTGCGGGAGCAGCCCGTCAGGGCGAGGACGGTGAGGGCGCTCAGAGCGAGGGCGGTCGTGGTGGAACGGCGCATGCGAAAACCCCTTGTGATGCGAGATGGACGGTCTGACCAGGTCGGCCCTCCGGGTGCCGACGAACGCAGGGGTGGGGGAAGGGGTTTCGCGACTTCAGTGGCCGAGGTGGCGCAGACCTTCGTCGAGGGTGGGGTGGAAGTGGTCGACCGGACCGGAGTTGCGGTTGTACCAGGCGGTGTCCAGGCGGGACTCCTCGGCCTCGTGGCCGGCCTCGCAGCGCAGCCACACCGAGTCGTCACGCATGTTGAAGACGATCCAGTTCCGGTACGCGCCGCAGTAGCACTGGTGGACTTCGCCGTCGATGACGAGTGGCAGGTCCCAGCGCATCATGAACCCCGAGACGTCCTGGCGGGACGGCGCCCGGAAGTCCGCCGGCAGGAAGTCGGGCACCACCGTGGACTCCGGCGCGGCAGGTGCCGGCGCTGCGTGGGGGCCGGGGCAGTCCGGCAGCGGCAGCTCGGTGTGCATCGCCAGCACTGCCTGGCCGGCCCGCTGGGCTTCACGGAATTCTCGGTCCGCACGGTTGCGTCGGAACATGCCGTCTCCATCTCTCTCGTCTCGCCTGCACGAGGAGAGTGCCGCAATCCACTGACCTGCTGCAACTCTAGAAATATTGAATGCGGATGACTTGCCGGAGGGCTTCGGAACGGCACCTGCGGGCGGTGCGTGGGTGTCCCGTCCTTCGTCATCTTGTCGCTGTCCCGGGTGAAGTTGTTCAGTTCGCTGGTCGTCCCGGGGCAGGTTGTTCCTCGCCGCGTACGCACCGGGGCAAGTGTCCCATGGTGTCTTGTCGCTCGCTGTTGTCTGTCCCGTTTCGTATTCGCTCTCAGGGGCGGTTTGAACGCTGATCCGGTGCTGGCTGACGGGCTGTGTGGCTCTCTGGTGATCAGGGTTAGTACGTTCGCTCTGGTGAGGGGGTCGGGTGACTGCCGATGCGTTCGCCGATGTCGGGCACGGCGCAACCGGAGGGCGAACTGAACACGGCAGCCGCAGCTCGTGATCATCCGGCTGCGGTGACCTCGTCTCAGCGGGAGTGAGGGAGCGTTCGGGAACCTCGTGGTCAAGAAGCTCAGGGGTGGGCGACATGCCTGATCAGCGGGTCCATATCATGGCGTGATGGCAACACCAGATTTCATCCTCGCGCTGCGCAAGAAGATCGGAAGCGATCCGCTGTGGCTGTCGGGCGTGACCGCGGTCGTCATGAGTGAGGATCGGGTCCTTTTGGCGAAGCGCGCAGACAACGGCACGTGGACGCCGGTGACTGGGATCATCGATCCGGGGGAGCAGCCGGCGGATGCCGCAGCCCGGGAGGTGCTTGAGGAGACCGGCATTGTGGCAGTTCCGGAGCGGCTGGCGATGGTTCACGTCACGGATCCTGTCGTCTATGACAACGGGGATCAGACGCAGTATCTCGACCTGGTGTTCCGCTTTGCCTGGCAGTCCGGCCTTCCGCGTCCCGCCGACGGTGAGAACACAGCTGTCGATTGGTTCCCGCTGGACGACTTGCCTCCGATGTCAGATGACATGTGCAAGCGGATCGCGGCTGCCGTGTCCAGTGAGCAGGCAGCCCAGTACGTTGTCTCCCCGCGGTTGGCTGGCGATGCCTGAGTAGTTGCCCGAGGCTGTGTTTGGGCGCATTTAGGCTTTGGGCCATGAGTTCGGATGCTGCGGAGAAGCTGCTTGCTGATGTGTGCGGGACGCTGGCTCGTGCCGGCTTCGATGTGGCGTCGGTTGGCGTTGAGCGCAGCACTGGCCTGCGGGACACAACGGAGTCCGCCGATAACGAATGCTGGGACGGCTGATCGCACATCGCCCTCGGCGACAACGCCGTATGGGATTCAGCGAGCTGACGCGATCACCACATTTTATCTATCCCCTGTTCGCCGAGGTGCGTAGCGAGAAGGTCGAATGGGACGGGACAGTGGGCCGCCTGTTTTCATTCCAGATCGATTGCGGCACGTGCCGTTTTTGGTTGACGGGCGTTGCCCAGCGCATGCGAAGTACAGGTTCTTCAACGTTCCCGACGCAGCTGAACGGCGCGTACTGGCTGGCCGGTGATGGAGCGCGACCGGCTGCCGGTGCTCCGGCACCCGCGAGCCGCAGCCTGAACTGCGGGATCGCCGGGTGCCGGAGGCGCGCACCATCATGCTGTGCATCGCAGGCGCCACCGTGGTCATCGCGGTGTGTGCCTCGGTGCTGTAAGCGTGGCCCTCAGCGCCGGGGTTCTCTCGTGCCGCTCCGCTTGGCCGAAGCGTTCTGTGACGGCGGCGTCGACTTCCTCCGCGTCTGTCCCTTCGATGCGGCCTTTGCCGTACCGCTCTCCGGCACAGCCGAGGCGTCCGCAGGCAGATCCGCCATCCGCCGTAGCCGCCATACCAGCACGTCACTGATCGATTCTGCGGTCTCCAGCTCGCGCCGCTCCACTGCTTCCGCCAGGAGCGCGGTGGGGTCGTGGCCGGCGTTCTCGACGTCGACGAGGGTGGCGGCCAGGGCGTACCAGCCGGGCTCGGCGAGGACCTGCCCGGCCAGGTCGGGCACCGCCTGTCGGAGATAGGCGGCCTGCTTGCGCTGGAGAGGCTGGGACAGGCGACGACCGCGCTGGTGCATCACGCCGAGGTGCAGCGGCGCGGCGGCCTGGTAGGCGGCACGCAGGTGGTCGGCGGCCTGACGGGCAGCAGCGGCCTGCTGGGCGTGCTCCTTCTTCCCGTGCCAGTGGGCAGCGGCGCTGACCAGGAAGAACGCCATGTCGATGAGCATGGCGGTGGTGGCACCGTCCTCCCCGCGGCCGAGGGCGGGACCGCCGTAGACGAGATCGCGGGCAGCCTGACGAAGGGCACGGTCGTGGCCTCGCTCGGCCTGGACGTGGGAGCGGGTCGCCCGCTCGAACGCCCAGGCGGCATCCCGCAGTTCACGGCGGGTGTGCGCGGCCGAGGTCTTGGCGAGCGCGTCGAGGACCTCGCCGGCTGCAGCGAGGTGCGCGGCGATCTGCCCGTCGTCGCCCTGGTCGAGGATCAGCACGGCCTGCCAGACCGCTGTCGTCGCCTGCCGCCGAGCGGCCGACGGGCTGATACGGGGCGAGCCGGAGGAGCGGTCAGTGGTGGCGTCGCTGCGGTGACCGGAGGCGTCGGCAGCCCACCGCTTGCGGATACGGGGCAGGGAGAGGTCGGGCGCGAGGGTGGAGCCGGAATAGTAGATCGGCTCCTGGTCCTCGTTGCGGTCGTCCGGCAACGCGACCTTGTAGCCGAGCAGGTCGCCGGAGGGTGCGGTGCGCTGGCGGATCAGGAGGCCGGCGGCTGCCAGGCGGTCGAAGAACTCCTCCTCGCTGGCGACTCCGGCTGCGGCGCGGCGCACGGTCTCGCGCAGCTCCTCGCGTGGGGTGCGTTCCTTGCCCTGGCGGTCCGCCTTGTGGCGTTCGGCGCTGGTGGGGCGCTTGGCGGCGGTTCCGTCGCCGACGTTCAACCGGCGTAGCCCGTAGTCGATTTCGACCTTTCGGGCTTCGGTCTGGGAGCGGGCACCGTCCTGGCGGATGCGGGCCTGGCGGCCGTCCTCGCGTACGACGGTGGCGACGATGTGGATGTGATCGTCGGCGTGGCGGACGGCCGCCCAGCGGCAGGCGGCGTCGTCGCCCTCGGGGGCGATGCCGGTGGCGGCGACCATGCGGCGGGCGATGTCGGCCCACTGCTCGTCGGTGAGGATCGGATCCTCGGGCGCGGCGCGTACGGACAGGTGCCATACGTACTCGGCGGGCCTGGCACTCTCGGGCAGCGCCATGACGGGCTGGTCGAGCAGGCGCTGCAGGTCGCCGTACGTGGCCTTCGGATCGCGGCCGGGGTCGGGTGCCTGGCTGTCCCACGCGGCGACGAGGTGCGGATCGATGTGCTCCTCGGCCCTGCCGGGACCGTACAGGTAGGCCACCAGGCCACGGGTGTCATCGCCCATGTCGTGAACTTTGGGAATCATGCAGCCGGGCGCTCGCTGTCCAGGTAGTGCTGGGTGAAGGTGTCCACGCGTCGAGCGGCACGGTGTACGGCGGAGAGGACCGCTTCGGCGTGCGGGGCGTCACCGCCTGAATTGAGCGTTTTGGCAACCTGGTTGACGTTGTTGCCGATCTGCCCGAGGTGGCGCCGGAGGCTGAACAGCTCGGCGAGCATTTCGCGTTCGCCGGCGATCTCGGCTGCCGTGCGCGTCAGATCGCGCGCGGCGCTGAGGGCTGCGTGGGCGAGGAAGCCGGACGGCGTCATGGCGCACGCGGCTGCGGCGTCGAGGACGGACTGCTTCTCGTCGTCGTTGAAGCGGCTGGTGATCAGGTGCTTGCGCTTGCTCGACTTGGTCTTCGGCGTGCGGTTGCGCGCGGGCGGCTGGCTCGACGGCGCGCTCGCGTGGTACGTGCAGTGCGGGTTGTGGCACGGGTGGGTGGCTGTCTGCTCCTCCTGGGGATGCCGGCCGCCCTCGGTCGCATCCCCTCGGTCCGGCGCCCCCCGGCGCTGGACCGCCTCCGCCACCCCCGGGGCGGAGGACGCGAGAGTAGTACTCCCAACGGGAGTACTACTCTCGCACCAACTTGCTCGCGGTGAGGTCGAGTTGCTTTCCGGCTCACCGTGCGCGTGAGTGGGGGGTGTCGTCGGGTTCGTCATCGGGTGCGGTTCCTCGTGGTGCGGATGCGGTGCTGGATCTCGGCGGCGAGTTCGACCATGGCGGCCGGGCCGTCGAGGAGGCGGACAGGGGACTCGGGGTGGTCCTGGGTGAGCCACTGGCCGTTGGGGGCCAGCACGGCTGCGTGCAGGAGCTGGTGCCGTACGAGCACTTCCGCCCAGGCGCCGGCCTCGGCGGTCGACGGGGTGCGCGTACGCGGATTGCGGGCAGGAATGGCGGTCCCTCCATCACAGGGGGCGGGTGGCCCGACCGAGGCCGGGTCACCCGGCGGAATACGGAGGCAGGCGCGTGACCTGCTTCTTTGCAGGTGTCAGCCGCACTCGGGACAGCGGTCGAGGTGCCGGTTCAAGACCCGCGCCATGTTCCGCTTCACCGAGAAGGCGTTCTTCGCGCTCGTCTTCGCCGACGTCGATCCCTGGTGACGCTCGGAGTGACCGCGCAGGAACCGGATGTCCTGCTCAAAGCCGGACTTGATGGTGGCGAACCGATGGCAGGTCTTCATCGGGCCGTGCTCCTTGTCGTGGTGGTGGCCGCCTCGTCCCGCAGCCGCTGCAGGACTGGCGTCAGGCGGTCGTTCCGGCCGCCCTGGATGTTCTGGGCGCGGAGGATCTCCCGCAGCTGGGGACGGGTGACCGACGCGTTGCCGTCCCGTTCCAGCAGCGCGGGCACGTGCGGGCGAACCCGCTCGACCATCTGCTCGACGGTCAGCCGGGGCCCGTTCCGCGGGCGCTTGGCCTTCCCAGCTCCCGGACGGTTTCGGGAGCCCTTCTGCGGCTGTTTGCGCCGCAGGGGGACGGTGTGGGGACGGTCCCCGTCGGGCTCGGTCCCCGTTTCGGTGTCGGGGTGTTCCCGGTCCCCGGTGTCGTTGGGGACGGTGTGGGGACGGTCCCCGTTAGGCTCGGTCCCCGTTTCGGTGTCGGGGTGTTCCCGGTCCCCGGTGTCGTTGGGGACGGTGTGGGGACGGTCCCCGTTAGGCTCGGTCCCCGTTTCGGTGTCGGGGTGTTCCCGGTCCCCGGTGTCGTTGGGGACGGTGTGGGGACGGTCCCCGTTAGGCTCGGTCCCCGTTTCGGTGTCGGGGTGCTTCCGGCCCTCGTCGTCATTGGGGACGGCCGCCGGGGACGGGCCACCGCCCCTCTGCGCTGCGACTTCGTGGACGTTTCCGCCCGCGCCATGGTCACCCTCACCGGTCCCCGGGATCACGACGGGGCCCTCCGCCTTCGCCTCTTCACCCTGGCCGGGCAGACGCGAGTCGCGCTCACCGATGCGGTCCCCGTTGTCGTTGGGGACGGTGTGGGGACGGTCCCCGTTGGGCTCGGTCCCCGTTTCGGTGTTGGGGTGTTCCCGGTCCCCGTTGTGGTTGGGGACGGTGTGGGGACCGTCCCCCACGGGCTCGGCCGCTGTCCCCGTCTCGGCCGCGTCCCCGACAGTGCGGTCCCCGATCGAGGCCGCGATTCGGGGACCGGCCTCGGGGACCGTCCCCGTCGGGCTCACGTGTTCCTCGGCGGGCATCCGAGTCCCCGGGGCCGCAGCGAGAGGGGGCCGGTCCCCAGGGTGGTCGTCCTGCTCCCACGAGGGCTGAGTCCAAGGGGACGGCAGGGCGACAGAGGCGAGGGCCGCGGCATGCCGGCGAGCGGCCAGCTGCTCCAGAAGCGCACGACGCTGGTCAGGATCGGTGCCGACCCCGGATCGTGAGAGGGCCGTTTCGAGCCGCCGTTCGATCCGGCGCCCGTGACGATTCGTGCGATCCTTCTCCGGCATCTTGGCCAGCCGGGACGCGAGGGCTCCTGCCCGCTTCGTAGCGCGCTCCCTGGTGATCTGGGCGGCATCGCGGTTCCGCGTGGCGACACCCAGGCGGGAGAGGAGACGTTCCCGCACTTCGCGCCCAAGCGTCGCCAGCAGCCCCTGCGAGGAGGCGTCCGGCTTGTGCAGTCGCAGCTCGATACCCATGGCCAGATGCCAGAGCATGGCAGCCATGACCGGACCGACGATCGCTCGCACGGTGCCGCCGACCGGCCCTGATTCGGCGTACGCCGGGATGATCTGCACCCCGGTGAGCACCCAGACCAGGATGCCCGGAACGCCAGGTGCGCCTTGATTGCGCAGGTTCTGGCGGGCCAGCAGAGCGTTCGCGAACAGGGCCAGCTCGGCCGTGGAGAAGAAGGCAGCCCGTTGCACCGTGTCGGTCATGCCGAGGTAGTCAGCGGCGAAGAACCAGCTGGTCTCCGCGCTGTATGCCGTGCAGCCCAGCGCCGCGAGGGCAGCGACCCAGACCGTGGGGGTGCCGGCGCGTGGGGCGCCTGACTGTGTCCGGTTGCGTCGGATCGACCATCCGGCCAGCACCAGGGTGAGCAACCCGACAGCCGCGACCGCGTAGACGGGATCAATACCGAGGGGCAGAGACATGGCGACGGGGTGAGTCATGCGGCCTTTCGGAGAGCAGCGATCAGGGAGTGGGTCTGAACCTGGCGGGGCACCTGCACCGGCGAGGTGGCGTCCTCGTCCTCGGCCGTTTCGTCGTCGGCCGGTTCTGTCTCGTCGTCCTGGTCCCAGTAGCGGTCACGGTCGGCGACAGCGTGGGCGGCGTTGCGCATCAGGTCACGCGCCCAGTCCAGGTCGAGCCGCAGTGTGAAGGCGAGGCGCTCGGGGTTCCAGCCGCGGGCGTACGCGTGGCGGGTGACGGCCTCGCGTTCGGCGTCGCTGAGGTGGATGTCGCGCCCTTCGAAGGCCGCCTTGACGCGGCTGTAGTCCAGGCGCTTGTTGACCTTGGCGTGCCAGGGGCGGCGCTCGTCCTCGGTGAGGCCGCCCCACATGCCGTGCCTGATCTCGTTGTCGAGGGCGTAGTCGAAGCACGCCTTCTTCACGGGGCACTGGCCGCAGATCGACTTGGCCTCGCCGATGGCCGTGCGGTCGCGGGCCGCGTGGAAGAACAGCGCGTCGATGACCTTGGGCGGCATGTTGTGGCACAGGCCCCGGGCCTGCCAGCTGTGGTCGGCGATGCCACGGATGGTCGGGGCCGGGGAGTCGTTGGTGGTGATGTGGCGCAAGGCAGTCTCCGGAAGTCGCCTCGGGGGGTGCGGGTCGTCGGCACCGAAGGTGGGTGGGGTGCGGCGGGGCGCTGCGAGGCGGGCGCGGGGTACGGCGTGGTGCCGTACCGGAGGCGGAACGTTTCTTTGGAGCAGCGGGCTGCGGTCAGGCGGCAGTCGCCGGGGCCTGGGCAGCCAGGGCGCGATCGACGCGACTGGGGTGGGCGGTGGCGAGCGGTGCATTGCCCCGGGCAGCGCCGTCGAGGGTGATGCGCCGGCGGCGGCAGGGCTCACCCTCGACGGCGTGGCACCACTCGCACGGCACGCTGAGCACGTCGGGGCCTCCGGCGGCGATGGCGGCTTCACGGGCGGCGCGGGCCGGGCGATAGGGGGCCAGTTCGGCGCGGACGGCGGCCGGGATGTAGGAGCCGACGGCGGCCAGCTGGTCCTTCAGCCCCGGCCGGTGCCGCCCGGCGATGAGTTCGCGGTGCGCCGAGGGGGCGGCCTGCCCCGTAGCCACGGCATCCCGCGCCGCCAGCAGCTCCGCCCGCCAGGCGTGCGGATTGTCCGGGTCGGCCAACGGGGTCGGGTCGGTGTGCCGGGCCAGACGTTCGCGGCGGTGTGCCTGCCATTCGCGGGCTACATCGGCCGGCAGGATCGGATACGGCGAGCTGACAATTCGCTTGCGGACGGCCTCGCGGATGTCCCAGCCCTGAGCGGTGGTCATCGGGACGTCGCCAAGCAGCTCGTGCCACATGCCGAGCTGGTCGCGGGCCTCGCCCGCGTCGGTGCGGATCGTGCGCGGGTCCAGGCGGCCGACGTAGGTGAGTACGGCAGCAACTTCACGTTGATTCAAGGCAGTTACTCCGTTCCAGTCGGTTCGTCGACGGCGGCGAGCAGGGCGGCCATGTGCGCCTCGGCGCGGGTCATGCCGGCCTGCGGCGCGGAAGAGCCGCCGGGCAGGGCGTAGAGGTTCGGGCGCTGGGGTGTGGGGCTGTGCTCGCGGGCGACCCAGGACTGCCAGTCGGAAGCCCAGGCGACGGCGGAGCGAGCGCTCCAGGCGGCTCGGTGGTGTCGCCACTTCGCGTCGGCGGCCTGGAGGCCCTGCTCGCCAAGGCGTGCGAGGTGTCCCTGCTGCTGGGCCCAGGACAGGCTTGCGTCGTCGACCTGCCAGTCCGCGGCGGAGGTGAGACCGGCAGCACTGCTGCTGCTGTACCTACGGTTCACCTTCGGTTCACTACTACAGTTCTGGGGGTCAGTTTCTGACCCGGAGGGGGGTCGTTTTCTGACCCGGGGAGGGGTCAGATTCTGACGAGGGGGTGCAGATTTCGACCCGGTCAGATTCTGACGAGGGGGGCCCGATTCAGACCCTGCCTTGCGGCAGATGCGGTGCTTGCGCAGCCGCTCCTCGTCCAGGTCGTCCAGGTCGGGAGCGGGGTCGGTGTCCGCCAGCGGTTCGACGTCCTCGACGCGCAGCTCAGCGTCGACCTCCTGGGCAGCCGCCACCTTCGCGAGCCAGGCAGCGGGGCGCGGCATGCGGTACACCGTGCTGTGCTGGGGGCCCTCGAAGTCGGCACATATCTCCAGGTCGCCGCCCGCGATCAGTGAGGTCAGGGCGCCGCGCACGGCGTTACGGCTGGCGTGCGTCCGCTCCATCAGCTCGGTGAGGCCCGCATAGGCGACGCACTGCTCGTCGGGGATCCGGTCGGCGATCGACAGGAGGACCAAGCGGGCCGTGCCACGGCTGGCACTGCTCTCCCAGGCCCACTTACGTGCCTGCCCGCTCATCGGGACACCGCCTTCACGAGGCGCGTGAGCATGGGTGTCGACGACGCGGGAGACAGGTGAGCGGGGGCGGCTGCCGCGCAGGCCGGGAGCACCGGCCTTTTGCGCAGGGCAGGCGGCATGTAAGACTCTCCTCCGTAGTGAAAGCCGCGCCGGGGTGCCCGTAGGAAAGGTCCGGTGCGGTAAAGGTGGGTAATCTCCGCCCTTGCCGGGGCGGGAGTGCCGTCAGGCGGCCGGCGTCCGGGAGTTAGTGGCTCCATGGGCGCCGTCGCTGTTTTCGGGGCTATGCAGCCCTGCTGGATCGCGCGTTCCGCATATGGCTCCTTATGCCGTCTTCTGCTGGGCGGGGTGCCCGGCGGGGGACGACGAACATATGCAGGCTGTGGCGCAAGATCCAGACCTTGCTAAAGGACTCTCTACAAGTCGTGTGGGAGGGCGTCGGCACCTGCGCCTGCGGGTGGGCCGGCCGGCCGGGACGCGGACAGCGCCATGATTGCCGCGACGGACTCGGAGATGAGCATCGCAGCGCCCCGTCGCGTCTCATGCGACCACGGTTTGTTGGACCAACCAGCCAAGGCTCACCGGGGCGTCATCGGTGATCCTTTGCCCGATTCGCCGGGATAGATCGCTCCGGCGGCCGGAGGCTCAGGAGATGCGCTGGTGGCTGCCCGGGCACATGCGCACGAACCCGCGACACGGGCCAGGCTCGGCCCTTAACCCCTGTACTGGTAGCGGAGAGTCACCGTGTGATCGGTGGTCGATGTCGCGCGTAGGGCTCGGTACGGGCCGCCCCCTGGCGTCGAGGAGCACCGTTGCCGCGGTTGCCCCGAACGTCGAGAGCGCGCCATTGTGTCCGAATTGCGGCGGGCGCCTGATACCTTCCGCGACAGAAAGACGATGTGGGTGAGGCGTTTCCACGGTCACCTCCGCGCTTTCCGGTCGAAGATCAAATCCTGGTGTGCCAGACGTGACGTATGTCGCTAGGGAAATGTGGCTCGCGCCACGTCGCCCGGAGCATTCCTGCCGGTAGAAACGGACAGGCCGACCCGAAATGGGCGGTGCGTGCCACGCGGAAACGTGCTGGTGAGGAAGAACTTTCCATACGCGGGATCGCGCCGTCAACTGGTGTTTATGGCGAGGTAGTGTGGTGGGTGAAGTGACGACGAAGTCCACCCAGAAAAGGATCATGGAAGAGTCGACCGAAGGCCAGGTGACCCCCCAGGGGCTCATGGACCGCCTAAACCGCCTGTTCGATACGGTGCACCCGCCCGATCGCGGCCCCTTCAGCAACGCCGAAGTGGCCGAGCTGATGGAAAAGCGAGGGCTGGGCAAGCTGTCCGCGCAGTACCTGTGGCTCCTGCGGACCGGGCAGCGCGATAACCCGACGAAGCGTCATCTCGAAGCGCTCGCAGGGTTTTTCGGGGTGGATCCCGCTTATTGGTTCGATGATGCCGTCGCCGAAAAGACAGTGCAGGAGCTGGAGTTGCTCGCACTGCTTCGTGACGCGAAGATCAAGAACGTTCTTCTTCGCCTATCCGACGTCTCCGCGGACGGAAAGGACGCCGTCCTGGGGATCGTCGAGAGCGTACGAAAATCCGAGGGGTTGCCACCCTCAACTGGCGCGTGAATCGGCCTTAGTTCAGTAAGTGATCAAGGAAAATCAATGTGGTCTGTACGCAGGCTGCGCCGGCCTGACCTCTTGGCCGAGCTGCGGCTCCCGCACGTCACCAATATCCGCGATCTCAGCGACGAGGTCTCACGCCGCACGGGACGGAATGTGGTCCTAGAGCCCCGTGAGCAGGCACCCTCCGTGTGCGGAGCATGCGCCGTCACGGAGAGTGCCTTCTACGTGTACTACGACCCGCGGACCAGCTGTCTGCACCAGGACCACATCATCGCCCACGAGTTCAGCCACCTGCTGCTCGGCCATCACAGAAACCGCCCGGCGTCCGCGCTCTCCTCGACGATCTTCACCAGCGTCGGTTCGGCCACCGTGGAGATGATGTTGGGGCGCACGAAGTACGACGAGGACGAGGAGCGGGACACCGAGCTTCTCGCCTCGCTGCTCCAGCGCCGGATCATCGACCGGTGGCTGCGCAGCGACGAGTCCTCCGGGGACGAAGTCCAGGACCGGGTCACGCACACGCTCCTGCGCCGACGGGAGGCCCGGCCGTGAAGGACTTGCTCCATCCGATCAGCCTCGTTGTCGCCACGCTCGGCTTCCTCTGCCTCCTGAGGGACGTGCCGACCCGCCGCCGTGATCCCGCCTCCACCGCGCTGGCCGCCGTCTTCCTGCTGTCAGGGCTGTCGTTCCTGTTCTCCATCACACCGATGTGGAACTACCTCGACCGCGTGCTCGGCACCGTCAACCTTTCCGTACCCCTCGCGCAGGGGTGCGTAGTCGCGCTCCTCGCCTGTCAGCAGGTGGTTCTCACCTACTGGGGGTCTCCGCCCGAAGTCGCCCGCCGGCGCAGTCGCCGGTGGCTCGGGGCCGGCTTCGCTGTGATCGCCGGGCTGCTGGTGCTGTTCGCTCTGCTGACGCCCAGCGCGCCGCGTCCGATCGACTTCACGCTGTACTACGCGCACGACGACTGGTACGCCGCGTACCTCACCCTGTACGTCACGGCCTACACCATCGGAGAACTGTTCCTCGCCCGCGCCTGCTGGCGCCTGGCCCGCCGAAGCACCCGCGGGTCCGTCCGCTATGGCCTGCGCATCGTCGCCCTCGGCGCTACCGTCACCCTCGGATACAGCGCGGTCCGCATCGGCAACGTGATCGCCGGCGCCTTCGACGCCTCCCTCGCAGATTGGGAGGGCTTCGCATGGACCTGTGGCGATGTCGGCGCCATGCTCACGCTCATCGGCTGGATCGTGCCCACCATCAGCGACCAGGCCCAGAGCGTCCAGTACCGGATCAAGCAGTACCGCAGCTACTACGGCCTGCGCCCCCTTTGGCTGGCGTTCTACAGCGAAGCGCCCGAGATCGAGCTGCCGATCGACCGAGTCGGCCCAGCCCAGAGGCGTCGCTTCCGCCGCATCGCGATCCGGCTCTACCGCCGAGCAGTCGAAATTCATGACGGCCGGTTCGTGATCCGCCAGTACCTCGATGCCACGGTCCGCGAGACCAGCGAAGCCCACCACCAGGCCCGAGGGCTTCACGGCCAGGAGCTATCTGCAGCTGTCACAGCTGACCAGATCATCGCCGGAATCGCCGCCCGGGCCGAAGGCGCCCGCCCGGCGCCCGACCAGCTCACCGAATTCGCCGACTCGGAACGCGAAACCAGCCGACCCATGGACGACATCGAGGCCCTCCTCGACGTCGCTCGCCACCTGCCCCGCCAGCCCGCACGAGCCCCCCACCTTGAGCGAGTCTCCGCATGACGACCGACCTCACCCACCAGCCCGCCCACATCCAGCTCCAGGCCCTGGACCGCCGCGAGATCTCCAGCCGCGAGCTGCTCGACCTCCACCTCGCCCGGATCGACGCCAGCCACGTGAACGCGGTCGTCACCCGTGACGACGGCGCGGCCCGGACCGCCGCACGAGCAGCGGACGAACGCCGCGCCCGCAACGAAAGTAGGGGAACCTTCGACGGCCTTCCCCTCACGATCAAGGACAGTTTCGAGACGGCCGGCCTGCGCACCACCAGCGGCGCCGAGGACCTGGCGGGTCACGTACCCGCACGGGACGCCGATGCGGTCGCCCGACTACGCCATCAAGGCGCCGTGATCATGGGTAAGACGAATACGCCGGCGTACTGCCAGGACCTGCACACCGACAACAGCCTGTTCGGCCGAACGCTCAACCCCCACGATCCTGAACGCACCGCCGGCGGCTCCTCCGGCGGCCCCGCCGCCGCAGTCGCCGCCCACCTGACTCCCGCCGACCTCGGCAGCGACCTCGCCGGCTCACTTAGGCTTCCGGCCCACTACTGCGGCGTCTACGGCCTGCGCCCCACGCATGGACTCGTCCCGGCTCGCGGCCACATCCCCCGCCCGCCGGGATGGATCACCAGCAGCGACATGGTCACCCCGGGCCCCCTGGCACGCCACCCCCGCGACCTCGGCCTGCTCCTCGACGCGCTGACGACACCGTCACCCGCCGAGAACAGCCCCTGGCTCGTGAAGCTGCCCACGGCGCGCCGAGATGTCGGCCAGCTCCGTGTAGCGGTGTGGGCCGAGGACGCGAGCTGCCCCGTCGACCGTGAAACTGCCGATGCTCTCGCCGCCGTCGAGCAGGCACTGGCCGCCTCGGGCATGAACGTCGGCCGCACCGCAGGACCGGTCGGCTTCGCTGGCTCTCTCCGCCTTTTCGAGCAGCTCCTCCACGCCACCGCGACGGCCGCCACCGACGATGAGACTGGCGCGGCTGAACTCGCGGCGGCGCGTGACCTGCAGGAAGATGACGCGAGCCCACGGGCCATCTTCCTCCGCCACCGGACACAGCCACATCGCTCCTGGCTCCGCGCTAACGAGGAGCGCCTCCGGCTTCGAGAAACGTGGCAGCGGTTCTTCGCCGACACCGAGCACGATGTACTCATCACCCCCGCTGCTCCCACTGCGGCGATCCCGGCCGGCACTCGCGCTCTCACGGTCGACGGTGTCGAGCGGAGCTTCTTCGACCAGACCGGCTGGGCCAACCTCACCAGCCACGTTGGTCTGCCCAGTCTGGTCATGCCTGTTGCGCGAAACGCGGACGGCCTCCCGATCGGCGTGCAGCTCGTGGGACCGACCTACTCGGACCGGAGCTTGCTCGCTATGGCCGAATTCCTGGCGTCGCTTCTCTGAGGGATGGCCGAGGGAATCAGTCTTTGACGCCGTTGGCCAGCGGTACGCGGATCGGCCAACGGAGGTGCAGCACGAGTTGCGCGCACACCGCTGCGACGACTGACGCTTCCCCATCGAAGCAGGTGTGCTCGGGGTAGTCGACCGCCCGGAGGTTCCACGGTCAGGGCTCGGCGTCTCACCGCAAACGACTCGTTAGCTAGGCCGCTGTCTGCTGAACGAATAGCCCCGGCACGTTGACGTAGTCGCTGGGTTCGCGTACATCGATCGGCATCGTGAGCCCGAGCAGCGGCGCCAAGTCTGCGAGGCGGGCATACGTGATCCCAGGGCGTGCACGTAGATCAGTTGAACCGTCCCCTCCTTGGCGACTGAGCTTCGACGACCGATGTCGATCGGAGCTCGATCGACGGGGATGCCCTTTGCCGGTGTCCGAGCTGCTGAACCGACCCCCGACTTCGGATCGGGCGGCTTTACCGGCAGGACGAACGTGCGGTGGGGGATCCGTGCCAAAGGGGTAATGAGATGATCTTGCTCGATGAGTGATGAGCAGAATTCTGGTGTGCGGTGGGGCAGGGTGGCCCGGCTGCTTGAGCGTCGGCGGGAAGTTCGGCTCCAGCGGGGATCCAGCCTGTTGTCGCGGGACAGGGCAGCGGATCGAACCACTGAAGATCTACGCGGCGTGGGCCGGCGAGAACAGCCGTCGGCCCGCCGGAGGCTGTCCCTGGATGAGGCTGCCGAACGCGCCGCCGACTACTTGGAAGGCCGGTAGGACACCCCCCTTGTTCTTCGCAGGACGGGGGATGAACGGTCCCCTGCTCAAGCAGAGGACTTTGCGGAAGCGGTCAGGAGTCGTAAGGCTAGGCACGGCCACTTTGTGGGTAATCCCCGACAGGAATGGGCTCGACACCCGGACGCATCCGCGACGTGTAGAGCAGACCGTCGAGGTGGTCGACCTCATGAGCGACGAGGCGCGCGAGACCGCGCTCGTAAGCGGTGGTGACCGTGGTGTCGTCGAGAGTGGTGGTCTGAACCGTGAACACCAGCGGGCGGGGGGCCATGTCGCGGACATCGAAGAGGGACAGGCACCCTCGTACCCGGGGGCGCCGTACTGGACGACGCCGATCTCGCGCATCCGCTGGCTGGGCTGTACCACGCTCACCTGGCTTCTTCTTGGTTCGCATCTTATTGGGTCCTGGCGGCGCGCAGCGTCATTCGCGACGGTAGCGGCGTGCGGGGTAGTCGGGTCAGCCTCCGAGCGGGATTTCAGCGATGGTCTCCCAGGACATACGCCAGCCGCCGGTATCAGCCGCGGTGTCGTAACGGACATTGAGCAGGTGGAGGGTGTCGACGTGCAGGGGTGCCCGGCGCGGGGTGAGGGCGCGCAGCGCACTGTTGAGCCGGTCGGAGTTCGCCGTGTCGTATAACGGTAGCGTCGGATATTGGATCTCTCGGAATGCCCGAAGGTTTGCCATAGTTCGTCCTTCCAGTCATCCGTGCTTGCCGAGTGTCGGCAGTCCGCCCGAGACCGTTCGGATACTGCGGCCGCGCCGACTCGCCCGCTTGCCCAGCAGCAGTTGACGGGCCATCGCGCTCCACTGCGCTGCCTCGTCTTGGTTCCCTACGGCTCTCTGTTCCCGGCCGGCCGCGAGCATGGCCGCACGTGCAGGGCCGGGCCTCCGGGGCGGGGTCAGAAGAACGTCATCAGTTCGACGCGCTTGTCCTTCGGGTTGAATCGGAGTCCGATCGTGAAGGTCCGGTACCTACCGTCCTCCATCTCGACGTCGACCAGCGCTGTGTAGAGCAGGTTCCCGTACGTGTCGAGGCGCAGGTTGTACAGATGCCCCTGTGCCACCAGCTTGCTGACCGCGACATCCAACGCGGGCTGCTTCAGGTGGAGCAGGCCGGCCTGCTCCATGGAGTCCCGGTGCTTGCCGTCCTGGAGGTACCCGTACCGGCCTGGGGTCATCCAGATGTCGGGGGACTCCAGGTGCGCGGCGTCAGGGCTGAGCGTGGCGAGCGCCGAGCGGTTGTCCTCGCGGTTCTGGCCGGTGAGGTGGCTGTTGATGCGGTAGCCGAGGAATGGCAGGAACAGCGTGTCGATCACTGCTGTGGGCGTGAAGCCGAGTGCTTCAAACGGCAGCCCCGCGCCGTTTGGCTCGGCACCACTTTCGCACACACCTTCCAGGATCATGTCGCCCACGCGAAGGCCCGAGTTCATCAGGGACAGACCCAGGTGCTCCTTAAGGGCGCTGCGGTCGGTGCAGTCGGCGTGCCCGATATAAGCGGGGTGCTCAGCAGCGCTGGCGGTGAGCGTGTTGGCCTGCTCTTCGGAGAGGTTCGTGACGTATACGCAGTACACCTGAGAGGGGTGGATGACTGTGAACGGCTGGTGGTAGACGACGCTCTCATCCATGGCCGCCTGTACCTCGTCGGCGCAGTCGTGGAGGATGTCGCCGCGCAGGATCGAATTGACCGGGACGCCCTTCCTCGGCCGTGGCAGACCGGCTATCCACGCCTCCGCCACGTCTATGCCGTAGAAGCCGTTGGAGCTCAGGGAGGCCACCGCGGAGTCGAAGAGGAGAGCGATCTCCCTGCGGCGGTGGTCCGGCATCAGCGCCTTGGCGAGGCTGCTGTAGGCAATGTCCAACTCGGCGAGGGTCCGGGTGACCCGGAGGTGATCGGCGCGCATCATCCGGTGGAACGCCTCGTCGGTCAGGTTAAAGGTGTCCCGCATCGCAGCGAGGAGGAGGTTGTTGTGGGTCGTGACCAAGTGGATGTTGAACGGTCCGGCCAGCAGCTCTTCCCACGTCGTCGGGCTGTCGGCGGCCATGCCTGCCTCCTAGTATCGGGGTCACCGCATGATGGGCGAATCACGAGGCTATGCGGCCCGGTACACGCGCAGCTCCTGATTTTCGGCGGGCTTCGTGTATAGCCAGCCAAACCCCCGGCCGCCGGATCCCACCAGCCGTAGCGGGCGATGGTCTTGGTCGTAGTTCCGGCAGCGCGAACACTCGTGCCCTCTGCACGGCCCCATTCGCCAGCACCTCGCCGGTACTGGCCTCAATTTGGCTCATGTTGGACTGAAGAGGGTGCACCTGCCCGTGTGCCGCGAGACAATCGAACTCCCCTGGCCGCAGGCGTGGTCTGCCGTTCAGGCCCACTTACCAAGCGGAGATTTCGTGGCATTTCAGCGCCGGAGCGGCAGCGGCCCAATCAACCAAGCTGATGACCCCGAGCAGTTGTATCGGCTGCTAGCCCGGTCGAACAACGGACCGGATTCGGTCTGGGGCCACCAGTCGAAGGTCCTGGAGAGGTGGCACGCCGAGCACTACTCCGATGCTGATGTGGCAATTGAGCTTCCAACAGGCGCGGGGAAGACCCTGGTCGGAGGGTTGATCGGCGAGTTCCTCCGGCGCAGCGAGGGAAGCCGGGTCGCCTACCTTTGCCCCACCAAGCAACTTGCCCGGCAGACAGCCAGCAGGCTCGCTGACTACGGGATCCCGCAGGTTCTGCTCACCGGCCGGGTTCCGACTTGGAATCAGGCCGACCGGGCCCAGTTCGACTCCGGTCGTGCTGTCGCGGTCAGCGTCTACAGCCACGTCTTCAACTCCAACCCAGCGTTGGCGGGTGCCGACTTGTTGGTCCTGGATGATGCCCATGCTGCGGAGGGTTACGTTGCTGGGCCGTGGAGTCTGGAGATCTCCCGTTCGCATCACGAGAGCGCCTACAACGACGTGCTGTCGGCACTCTCGTCAGCGCTGGACCCTTTGGTCTACAAGCGGCTGGTTACCCCCACCCCGGATGGCCAGTACCTGTCCAGCGTCTACCTTGCCTCGCCGCTCGGCGTTGCCGCCCAGTCCGCCGAACTCGAAACGGCGTTGAGCAACGCCGTCGCAATGGGAAAGGTCAGCGAGGACGCCACTCATGCATGGCGGTTCATCGAGGGCAGGGCGGCCAGGTGCATGGTCTACATCTCGTACAACCACATCCTGATCCGACCATTGATTTCGCCCACCTTCCAGCACCCCGCGTTCAGCGAACCCAGCCGAAGGCTCTACATGAGCGCGACTCTGGGCGCCGGCGGTGAGCTGGAGCGCAGCTTCGGCCGACGGAAGATCAAGCGGATTCCCGTCCCGGCAGGGTGGGACAAGGAAGGTACTGGCCGTCGGTTCTTCGCCTTCCCTGAACTGGCCGAAGACCTTGCCGCAGACAACCAGAAGCTCGCCCCCTTCGTCGCTGGCGTCATCGCCAAAGCTGGCCGGGCCGTCGTCTTGACGCCGGACAGCCGCACCGCCAACACCTTCCGGAGCCACTTCCTACCAGCCGGCTACCCCACCCTCACCGCCAAAGAGGTCGAGGACGACCTCAGCCGGTTCACCTCCCAACCGGCCGCCGCCCTCGTACTGAACAACCGCTACGACGGCATTGACCTCCCCGATGGTCAATGCCGTCTGGTGGTCCTGGTCGGGTTGCCCGCGAAGGGAGATCTCCAAGAGCGTTTTCTCCATGGCTCTTTGGGTGCCGTGGAAGTCCTTCAAGAACGAATGCGAGCCCGGATCCAGCAGGGCAGCGGTCGAGCAACGCGGAACCTTCGTGACCACGCCGCCGTGCTGGTACTGGGCAGGGATCTGACCTCGTACCTGACACGCCGTGAGACTCAGGCGGTCATGCACCCCGAGATCCATGCAGAACTCGAATTCGGCGTCGATACCAGTCTGGGCTTCTCCTCGACCGCAATGCTGGAGAATCTCGATGTTTTCACCGAGCATGCGGAAGCGTGGGCAGCCGTGGACGACGACATCGTCGCTGCTCGCGAAACTTACAGTCGCGCCGAAGCTCCCGGTGTAGCTGACCTGCAGCGGGCTGTGCGACACGAGGTCGTTGCCGCCGAAGCCATCTGGTCCGGCGATCAGCACTTCGCACTCGATGCCATCAGGAGCGTCCTGGACAAGCTCCGCGGCGACCGCACGCCCAAGCGGTACGGGGCCCTGTGGAGCTACCTGGGGTTCAGCATCGCTCGTCAGCTCGCGGACAAGACCGGCGATCCCAGCCTCCGGGAAACGGCGGACATCTACTATCGGGAGACCTGGAAGAACAGCCAGGGCACTACCTGGCTGTCACACCTTGCGGCCCCGGCCGAGCGCGATGCCGCACCCCAGCCACCCGAACTCGCCCTCACCGATGAAGTCGCAATGCGTAATATCCTTGCGGCCACGGATCTGGCTCGCGTCGAAGCCTTCGAGGCCCTTCTCAGTGCGCGGGCCGGGCTGGAAGGCGCCGAATACACAGCGTACGAAGCAGGACTTGTTCACCTCGGCAGGCTCGCCGGCGCGCAGCCCAGCTACGGAAACGAAGGCGATGAAGGCGACGCCCTCCCGGATGCTGTGTGGATCTTCAACGAAGCCCAGTGGGTTGTATGGGAGGCGAAGAGCCAGGCGAAGGACACTGGGCAGATTGGTGCCGATCAGGTCCGGCAAACCGGTGCGCATCTGCGGACAGCAGAGAAAGACCAGGAGCAGGCTGCCCCAGGCGACTCGGTGTGTCTACTCGCATCGCCCAAGAGCAAGGTGCATTCGAGCGCCCACGCGGTCGCCGAGGAGAACGTCTACTGGGTTCGCCCGCCCGAAGTCCTTGACCTTTTCGACCGCCTATCTCGTGCCTGGCAGACAGCCCGAGCACGAGGACTGGCGACGCTATCAGTTCCCGAGCTGGCATCAATTTTCAAGGCGGAGCAGGCCCTACCTTCCCAGTGGCTGTCTGCGCTGAGAAGTCGCCCGCTTTGGAAGGACCCCGCGTCATGAAACCGTTCGTGTTGCAGCATGCACAGGATGTGTGGCCCGAGGGTGAGACCTTGCTCCACGTCTACATCTGCCCTCGGGAAGAAGACCGTGAGCTGACTGCGCTCGTCACACGCGCGCACGACGCGCTGAAGGACTTCCCGATCACACCGGTTGCGCCGCCCTGGCTGCACATCACCGTCGACCAGATAACCGACCGTGTGGGAGCAGCGATCACTCCGGCCGAACGCGACGCCCTCGTAGCGGAGCTGGGCAAGCGCCTCGCGGACGTCGAGCCGTTCGACATCATGATCGGATCGCTTGAGTCGTACGAGACCGGAGTGATCGCCGACGTCCATCCCGACGAGCCCCTCAACGACCTCCACACCACCGTCCGCGCCGCGATCCAGACGGTCCGCGGGCCCGACGCGACGGGCTACCCCGCCAAGGTCCCGCACCTCACTCTCGGATACGCGGCCGAGGAATGCGACTCCGACCAGGTCCAGAGGAAGCTGCGCAACGGAGTACGCCCGGGGCACGCCCCGATGGGGGTGGACGCCGTTCACCTCGTGGACGTCACCGCGGACGCACAGGCCAAGACGATCACGTGGGACCACGTCGCGACGATCCCGCTCGGTGCGGGCAGCTGAGGATCGCCGCTCAGTCCGCCGAGCGCGAGCGAACGGACCGGGCGGCGACGTCGGCCGCGTACGCTAGCCGCCGCCCACACCCGGCTGTTCGGTGTCCTGACCGCCCACTCCACCCGGAGCCGCATCTCATGAGCACCACCGGCGCCTTCCGCGCGTTCGCCCTGGAGCCTTTCCCCACCGTCACCCGCGGCGATGATCTTTCTGGCCTGATTACGGATGTCCTGTCCGCTCAGGCCACGGATTTGCAGGACGGCGATGTGATCGTTGTCGCCTCGAAGGTCGTCTCGATCGCCGAGGGGCGGTTTGTCGATCTCGCGGGTGTGACGCCCAGCCCGGCTGCCCTCGACCTGTCCGCGCGCACCGGTAAACCGGCCGAGATCGTGGAACTGATCCTCGGAGAATCCAGCGCCCACTTCGTGGCCGGCGAGCGCGGGCCGATCATCGCCCGGCACCACCTCGGATATCAGCTGACGTCGGCCGGCATCGACCGCGCCGGGCCCGACGGCGCGTGGTTGCTGCCCAAGGACCCCGACGCATCTGCCCGCGCGCTGCGCGACGCAATCACCGCATTCAGCGGCGCCACCGTCGCCGTGGTGATCGCCGACTCCGACGGACGCGCAGACCGGCGGGGCGCCACCGTCATCAGCATCGGGGCCGCGGGCATCGCACCGCTGCGTGTCACCGAGCACGCCGAGCCCGGCGGGAAGACGAAGCGGCAGGAGGAGACCCTGACTGACCTGGTGGCCGCGGCAGCCGGCCTGATCCTCGGACAGCGAGGCCGCGGCGCCCCCGTCGCCGTGCTGCGGGGCATCGCCTACGAGCACAGCGACGAAGGAGTGGCCGCGATGCTCCACCAAGCGCCGTGACACGGCTCGCCCTACTCGGGTCCCCCGTCGACGGCGCGCTGTCGCCTGTTCTGCACCGGGCGGCCTACGCGGCGATCGGCTTGCCCTGGACGTACCACGCGATCGAATGCCAACCACAGGATCTGCCGCACTTCCTGGGCACCTTCGACGGCAGTTGGCGCGGCTTCTCGCTGACCATGCCGCTCAAGCAGACCGTTGTCCCGCTCCTGGACGAGGTGTCGGACACGGTCACGCGGATCGGCGCGGCGAACACCATCGTCGTGACACCCAGCGGCCGACTCCTCGGGGAAAATACCGACCTCTACGGCGTGATGCAGGCCCTGCGCGAGGCAGACGTGACCACCGCCACCACCGTCACCGTGCTCGGTGCGGGGGCGACGGCCAGCACAGCGCTCGCTGCCGGACGCGAACTGGGCTGCGATCAGGCAGTCGTGATCGCCCGTGACACAGGCAGGGCCAGTTTCCTGCTCCGGCCGACGGCCGAACGAATCGGCATCAGGATCAGCATCAAGCCGTGGACAGCCGTCGACCATCACCTGGCCGTCGACCTCGTCGTATCCGCTCTGCCACCCCATGCTGCGGATGCCCTCGCCTCGCTGTGGACACCAGGCACCGGCACCCTCATGGACGTCGTATACCGTCCCTGGCCCAGCCGTTTCGCGCACGCCGCCCAAGAAGCCGGGCGGCGCGTAGTGGGAGGGCTGCCGATGCTCGTACACCAAGCCGCACGACAAGTCGTCCTCCCAGACGGGATACTCCCCAGCGCCGGTCACCGAGATGCTGCTGGCTGGTCAGTCCGAGATCCGCCAAGTCGCGTGAGGACTGGCCACGCCATCCCCAAAGAAGAGCCAAGCGTGCCGGCTCGGCCCATGACGGTTCGTTCGGACTCAACAAGTGGGCGCCGTGCTATCCGAGCTATTCGGGAAGTTCCGATCCCCGACTGCACCATTAAAGCCTCGGGAATTGCATCAGATGGGCGCGTTCGCGCTGGTCGCCTGATCGGCGAGCCTTTCGATCCTACCCACAGAGGCGTCGCAACACGCTGCTCTACCTGCCTACTTGGCGAGCCGATCCCTTCTGATGCATGATTTATGCGTCAGAAGGGATCGGTTCATGGTGCGTCAGCCGAGGGTGGAGTTGGCGGGATCGGCCAACTTGGAACTCGTCTCGGGCGTGGTTCATCTCCGTCCCGAGGACGCGGTGTGGGAGGCGATGCTAAGCGGCTGGAGGTCGCAGCAACAGGCCCGCAATCTGAGGAGGGGAACGTACGGGCCTCGCGAGATGCAGGTCCGCGCCTTCCACGTCTACACGAACGAGTACCCGTGGCTCTGGACCCCGGCCCACATGGACGAGTGGTCGGCAACCCTGACCACAGAGAAGGGGCTCGCTCCTTCGACGGTCCGCGGCTACCAGGGCACGTTGCGGCTGTTCTCCGAGTACATCATCGACCCGCGGTACAGCTGGGCGCTGGTCTGCGAGGAGAGGTTCGGGACTCACCCCGTGGCGATCTGCCACGAGTGGAACACCATCCCCCACCTCCAGGGCTACGAGGGCGATCCCGAGGCCCGGCCGTTCACCCGGACCGAGCTCCAGCGGTTCCTCAACTTCACGGACGACCAGGTCGAACGGGCGCTCCGCAGCGGACGTAAGGGCGCGCTGGCCGCCTACCGGGACGCCACGCTGTTCAAGGTCATCTACGGGTGGGGGCTGCGCCGGACCGAGGCGTCGAAGCTGGATACGGTGGACTTCGGCAGGAACCCCAAGGCCCCGCAGTTCGGCCGATACGGGACGCTCAACGTCCGCTACGGCAAGGCCAAGAAGGGCCAGCCCCCGCGGCGGCGGAACGTCCTGACGGTGATGGCCTGGGCCGCCGAGGCAGTCCAGGACTACGCCGAGAACGTCCGGCCGCTGTTCGGATTCCCCGACCACCCGGCCCTGTGGATCACCGAGCGCGGGGGCCGGCTGCGGCCCGGCTCGATCAACGACCGGTTCGAGGAGTACCGCGATGCACTGAAGCTCCCGAAGGAGCTCACTCCCCACTCCCTGCGGCACTCGTACGTCACGCACCTGACGGAGGACGGGGTCGACCGGCGCTTCATCCAGCAGCAGGTGGGCCACGAGTGCGACAGTTCCCTGGCGATCTACACCCACGTCAGCGACGACTTCATGAACACTTCCCTGCAGAAGGCACTGGCTCCGGCGTTCGCCGGGGTGTGACGAGGAGAGGGAAACGACGTGGCGACCGCCAAGCTCGACTACCAGTGGCACCTGCGCAAGGTCATGGCCGACCGCGGGATGTTCTCGACCACCGACCTCATGGAGCCGTTGGAGGAACGCGGGATCAAACTCTCCTCCAGCCAGGTCTACCGCCTGGTCGTGGAGCGGCCCGAGCGGCTGAGCCTGAAGATCCTCATGGCCCTGCTCGACCTCTTGGACTGCCGCATGGAAGACCTGATCGAACCCGTCAGCGTCGCGGGCGCCAAGAGCCGGCCGAAGAAGGCCGCGGCCAGCGGCGGTTCGACCGAGTCCCTGTCATCCGGACTGGGCAGCCTGCGGCCCAAGCGGGCCAGGATCGCCGGAGGGGACACGTGAGCACCGCCGCCGCGCACGACCAGGACGCGGAAGCACCGCCCGAACCGCTCGACGAACTCGTCGACGTCCTGTGCCGGGTGGAGACCTCACTCCCGCGCACCGTCGTCCGCGCGGTGACGGCCGCAGTCGTCCAGCAACGTGCCCGGCAACGACGGCTCGCCGCCGAACTGGCCGCGGCTCCTGATGTGCTGAGTACCGGGAAGTCGCCTGCCCCGATCATCGTCGGCAAACTGCTGCTCGCCCTGAAAGAAGCCGGCGCCCAGCAGCTCGCCGCACCGGTGTGCCGACGGTGCGGGCGCCCATGCCTTGCTCTCGCCTTCGCCAGGCGCGAGTGGGGGTGCCGCGCGTGCGTGGGCACCCAGACCGCGCACGCGGCGTGCACCGGATGCGGCCAGGAACACCAGGTCCGCGGGCGTGACCTCCTGACCCGCCCGTACTGCGGCCGCTGCTACGCCCCGGACGACGTGACGACGCCGCTAGTGGAGGCTGTCGCAGGGATCGACCCGTCGGTGGATCCCGAGACGGTCGCCGCCGCGCTGGAGCGGGCCGACAAGCGCACCTCCGGACGCCGCCAGATCGCCGCCGCCGTCATCGCGCGCCCCGAACTGCTCACCGGCGAAGGCGCCTCGGCGCCAGTACCGGGAGTCCTGCGCTTCATCGAGGAACTGCACGCGGCGGGCGTCCGGGCCGTGGTGGTGCCCCCGTGCCCCGCCTGTGGCCGGCACAATCCGCTGAGGAGACCCCTCGGCGCCGTACGGGTGTGCGGCCACTGCGCCGCGAAGGCCCACAGCTCCCTCTGCTCGCGCTGCGGGAGGACGAAGCCGATCAGCCATCGCGACGAGCACGGTGCGGCGCTCTGCGAGCCGTGCTGGTCGAGCGACCCGCGCAACCGGCAGGTCTGCACCGGGTGCGGCAACCTGCGCCGCGTGTACGGGCGCACCGAGGCCGGCCCGGTCTGCCTGCAGTGCCGCCCCCGGCTTGAACGCACCTGCTCCATCTGCGGGCGCACCGGCCGGGGGACCGTCTCCCGGGCCACCGGAAAACACCTGTGCGACCTGTGCAAAGGCCACTGGATCGTCTGCTCGGGATGCGGCGGCAGCGGCCTCGTCCGCGGCGGGACGCTCCAGGACCCGCTGTGCGCCCGCTGCGTCAACCCCGACCCGGCCTTCTGGAAACGCTGCAGGGTCTGCGACACCACGTGGCAGCTCACCACCGCGCCCTGCACCCGGTGCAGCCTCGACGCCCGCCTGCGCGAGGTCTTCACGGCCGCCGACGGCAGCACGGCACCCGAGCTGGACCGCCTTCGCGAACGGCTCGTCCAGGTCGACCATCCGAACTACGCGATCACCTGGCTGCGCAAGGCGAACGTCCAGTCCACCATCACCGCGTTGGTGCGCGAGCACCCGAAGATCACCCATGCCGCGCTCGACGCCATGCCGCCGAGCAAGACGCTCGACCACTTCCGCTCCATGCTGATCTCCACCGGAGCCCTGGAGTTCCGCGACGAAGGCTTGGTGCGGCTCGAACGGGAAGTGGACGAGACGATCACCCGGTACTCTCCGGGCGAGCACCAGCGCGCCCTGCGCGGCTTCATCGACTGGCATCTGCTGCGGCGGCTGCGCGGACGGCTGGAGGACAAGCCCGCCAGCCCCCAGCAGCTGCGCAACGTCAAGAGCCACCTGGTGGCAGCCGTCGCCTTCCTGCGCTGGTTGGAAGGCTGCGGCACGACGCTGAGCCGATGCGCGCAGGCCGACGTCGAGAAGTACCTGAACACCAAGCCCGCGTACGCGAAGCAGTGCTCTGCCTTCGTCCGGTGGGCCGTGCGGCACCGGTACGCCAAGAGCAGCATCAAAGCGCCGGCAACCCGGTGGACGGGCCCGGCCGGACCGCACGACGAGGACGGACGCTGGGCCCTCGCCCGCCGTCTCCTGCACGATGAGACGCTCCCCACCGCTGACCGCGTCGCCGGGCTCCTCGTGCTGCTGTACGCCCAGAGCGCCAGCAGCATCCACCGGCTGACTACCGATCACGTCACCCAGGACGGCGACCGCGTCCTGCTGCACCTCGGCCCCCGGCCCATCCAACTGCCCGCGCCCCTGGACGCCCTCGTGCGCGACCTCGTCGCCTCCCGCAGCGCCAGCACCCTGATCCGGACCGAGAGCCACTGGCTCTTCCCCGGCCGCAGCGCGGGCCAGCCCCTCCACGAGAGCCTGCTGCAGCGGCGGATGAACGCGATCGGCGTCAAGGCCCGGCAGGGCCGGAGCACCGCGCTGTTCGCCCTCACCCAGCAGGTGCCCGCCGGCCTCCTGTCCAAGATGCTCGGGGTGCACATCAGCGTGGCCGTGGCCTGGCAGCGCGCGAGCGGCGGCGACTGGATGGGGTACGCCGCCGATGTCGCCGCCCGAACCGCCATCCGCGCCGGCTCCCAGGCACCAGACCCCTCGGACGCTCAGCCGAGCCGGACTTCGTCGACGACGTCCCAGGTGTAGTAGCCCAGGTCAGGGTGCTGGTACTGGTTGACGAGGTGCACCCGGTCGATCGTGACGTCCACGCGCGGCGGCCGCAGCGCCCGCAGCGCACGGTTCAGGTCCCGGTCGGGGAAGTCCGCACGGGCGTACGCCAGGGAAGCGTGCGCCCTGTACTTGGCTTCCTTCCTCCGCAGGGAGATGCCCGGCGCCCTCTCGGCCGCGGCCCGGACCCGGTCGTTGAGCGCGGCCATCCCGTCTTCCGGGTAGACCGCGACCGTCACCGCGGTGACACCGGGCCACACCGGCCCGAGCTGGACCCGGAAGGGCTGCATGCCGACCAGTTCGTCACGCAGAGCGCCGCGGAGCTGATCCAACTGCCCGGCGTCGAGGGCGTGGTGGATGCCCTGGACGGTGGAGTGCAGCCACCGCTCCGGGATCACCCCGAGCTGCTCGCCGTACTGGGAGAGCAGTTCGGCGTGGGCCCGTGCGTAGGCGCGGAACTCCTCGTACTCGCTCAGCAGGACGAGGACATGCGGAAACGGACCGCCACCCTTCCAGACCTTGCTGGGAACGAAGAAGTTCTCCAACGCCATCCTCCCGAACTCAACTCCCACTGGCCGTAGTTCGGCAGACTACCGGCCGAAGCCGGCAACCACCGGCGGTTCCCGGACGCACCCCGGTCGTACGAACCTGGTCCGGTCGACAGGCCGGAGAGGGCGCCGCCACTGGAAGCGTGGTCGGCCCGCAGTCCTCGGTTTTCTCGGTGAAGTCCGTGTGAGCGGCAGGTACGCTCCCCTATCGTCGGGTGGCATGAGAACTGTAGGTGAGAACGGGTTCGGGTATGCGGCGCCGTACACAGGTGTAGGGACACCGCCGGTACGCGATGACCGGACATCGGACGCCTGCATCGTGGTTCCCGGCATCATGGGCAGCGTTCTGAACGACGCCGCCACGAGCCGCCCGCTGTGGGGGGTGGACCGGGCCATGCTCACCAACCCGAGAGCCGGTTACGGGCTTTTCCGCAGCCTGCACGCGGACGAGTCGGAGCAGGCCGCCGACGCCGACACCTTCCGGCGGGCGCCGCTGACCCGGATCCGCGCGACCGCGCTGGTGTCCAAGCCGTGGTGGCTGCCTATCCTCGAAGGTCTTGAGCCCTACACCGACCTGGTCAAGGCCCTGCGGAGGGTCACCCCAGCGAAGGACGCGGTGGAGGCGTTCCCGTACGACTGGCGGCTGTCCGTCGACTACAACGGTGCGGCGCTGGCCTCCTATGCCCGTGCACACCTGTCCAAGTGGCGGGAGCGGGCGGCGGCGCTGCCCGGGGCGGATGGCCGGCAGCCGCGGTTGCTGTTCGTCGCGCACTCGATGGGCGGGCTGGTGGTGCAGGCCGCGCTGGAGCAGGACCCCGAACTCGCCGCCGACACCCGGACGGTGATCACGGTCGGGACGCCGTTCCTCGGCTCGGCAAGCGCCGTCCTCACGCTCAACCTCCTGCACGCCGAGGCCAGGCCGAAGTGGCTCCAGCAGCGAGTGCAGGCAATGGCGGCAACGCTGCCGGGCGTCCACGACCTGCTGCCCGGCTACCGGTGCCTGGACCGCGGTCTGGAAGCCGACCGCCTCACCCCCGCCGATGTCGCCCGGTTCGGCGGCGACGCCCACCTGGCCGCGCGCTCCCTCGACGCGCACACCCGCCGCTGGGAACGCCAGTTCGTGATGCCGGGGCACCGGGCGATCGTCGGCGAGGCCCAGGCGACCGTGCAGACCCTGCAGGAGCAGCGCGCCGACCGCTCCCTCGTCGCAGCCCGCTACTACTCCTTCGACGTCGACGAGGATGGCGAACTCGCCCGGGACCCGGCCACCGGAATCCCCACGCGTCGTGACAAGCGCGGCGACGGCACCGTTCACCTTCCCTCCGCCCAGGTCGGCACCGAGGCGATCACCTACATCTTCGGTCAGCACGGAACGCTGACGTGCCACGACGACGTCCTGCGGCAGGTGGTCAACATCGCCCTGGAACGCCGCCCCGGTCCCCGTCTGGCCGGTGAGAGCAAGGGCCCGGGCCTCGAAGTCCCACGCCTCGGTGGGGTGTTCGGCGAACCGCTCGCCCTCCACGCCACCGGCCTCGACAGCCCAGCGGGCGTGACGCTGAACATCACCAGCGCCACCACCGGCCGCCCGGGACACCCCCTCACCCTGCGCCGCGACCCCGACCGCACGGACGGAGCCCTCACCGCCCGGTTCACCGCCGACGCACCCGACCTGTACCGGGTGGTCCTGGATACCGGCGGCCACGTGCCGATCTCCCAATTCGTCCTCGTCACCGAGCCCGACGCCTGAACCTGGCAGCCCGCCCATGACCACAACCGGCACGCCGCACACCCCCGCCCACCACCCGGAACCCGCCGGCACCGGCCTGGCCGCGGACGGGCCGCCCTCGTCCAACGACCTGCTCGAAGAGTTCTCGACTACGGGAGGCACGGTCGAGCTGTTCCCGGTGAACTTCACCGCCTACCGGCACAACCCCGACCTGGAGACCGACGAGCACGTCCGGAAGATTGCGCACCTGCTCGCCCCCTACGGCCTCCACGTCAACCGGTGGACCACACCCGGGGACCAACGCGACCGGCAGGCGGTCGAGGAGCGCCTCGGCACCTGGAAGCGGCCCGATGGCGAATACGGCAATACGGTCCTCTACTGGGTCGGCCACGGGAGCGCCGAGAACCTCGCCCACCACCGCACCCCCGCACCCATCGACGACGGCATCACCCCGTACGAAGTCGCCCGTGCGATCGCCAGCCGCCAGCTCCACCCCGACGCCGAGGACAGCTGGGCGATCGTCGTCCTCGACGCCTGCTTCTCCCATCGCTTCGCCCAGAAAGTCCAACGCGAACTCCTCGACGAATACGGCGATGCCAAGCGCTACCTATTGCTGTCCACCGCCGCCAGAGGCCACGCCGAACTCGGCACCTTCGCGCAGGCTCTCGACCGGGTCCTGAACATCACCTTCCGCGGGCGGTCCACCATCCATCTCGCCGAGCTCGGTTTCGAGCTGGGCGAAGACCTCGGCGGCTTTCGCAATGACACCGCCGAACGCCGCAACCAACTTACCCGCACTCTTCCCGACGTCGCCTCTGCCGTCTCTGCGCCGCTCGACCAACTCGCTGAAATCCAGTCCGTTATCGACCAGTTGTCCGTCGACGAGCGGCGCCACTTCGTGCCCAAGGCTTCCGGCGCCGAGTTCGGCGAGCTCGCATGGTACTTCCACGGCCGCACCGCGCAGCGCGACCGCATCCTGAACTGGCTCACCACCACCACTCAGGGAGCCCTGGTGGTCACCGGCCCCGCTGGCGCCGGCAAGTCCGCACTTCTCGGGCACATCCTGCTGCACACCCGCACCGAGCTGCGCGACATCCTCGTCCGCTACGGCCACCTGAGCCCACTCCCACCCAGCACACCGCGTCCGGACAACCCTTTCGACCTTGTCGCCCACCTATCGGGCGTTACCCTCAACCGCTCCCTCCAGCTAGTCGCTGAGGCCGCCGACCTGTCCGACCTCGCCCACGAGGCCACCCAGGGACGGCCTTCATCCGGCCTCGCCGACCGACTGATCACCGAACTGCGTACTCGGCAGACCCGGTTGACGCTGCTATTCGATGCCCTCGACGAAGCCGAACAACCCCTCGTCATTGCCGATACCCTCCTACGCCCCCTGGCCTCGCTGCCGACCGTTCGCCTCGTCATCGGGACCCGGCGCTCCACCCGGGAGAGACCAGACCAGCCTGCACTCGCCCACACCGACCTCCTCGACACCCTCCAGCCCCGACGCCAACCCACAGGAGGTAAACCGACTTTCCGCCTGGAATTGGTCGAGGTGGACCATGACCAGGAAGCCCTCGCCGGATACCTGCAGGCCAAGCTGACCTCCGCGAAGGACCGGGGTGCCCTGAACGCCGACGACACCGACATCACCGCCCTCATCCGACGTCTGGTCACCGACTACCCACAGAGTGGCGTCGCGCCTCAGCAGTTCCTCTACGCCCGCCTCGCCGCCCACGAACTTCTCAATGACCCCCATCTGGTCACTGACCCCTCGCCGTTGATCGGCCGTACTCATCGCCAGCTCTTCACCCGCGCCCTCGAACGCCTCCACCGCACCAACCCCCACTACACCCCTCTCCTTCAAGCCCTCGGCCTTGCACAGGGCAGGGGCCTACCAGATCAGGGCGGCATCTGGGCCACTGTCGCAGACGCCCTCGAATCCGCCCACACGGGAACCAGGGACAGCATCCCTAACCTGTTGCATGACGCAGCCCCCTATCTCGCCCTAGACCAGGAGCACGGGCAGAGCGTCTACCGACTAGCCCACCGCACCTTCACCGAACACTTCATTAGCGCCTCCGACACCATCCCAGCGCACGCTGCCATCACCACCGCACTGATCCACCGCGCCACCCTGGTCCTGGAGCCGCCGAACACCCATGACAGCTCCACTACCCGAGGAGCCCCACCAACCGTCAATCCCTATATCCGCCACCATCTCGCTGCCCACGCCCGCCTCGGCCACAGCGCTGGAGCCTTCGATGTCCTAGGCGAGAACCCCAGCGTCCTAGACGCCCTCGATCTCGGCAGCATCACCACTGCGGTCCTCGGGTACGGCCTGCCCTCAGACCTACCAGCAGCCATCGCTGGGGTTGTTCTCCTTCAGCACCACGCCCGAGACACCACACTCGATCAGCAGGATGACGCTGCCGTCACCGCTTGGCGCCGATGGTTCCGAAGGCTCGGAACCACCTACGTCCAAGGCACCCCACCCCCGACCGAGCCGCAACCCCACGGGCCCGGAACAGCACCCCCCGACCTAATCGCAGGATTCGTCCGGCGACACCCGCTCCACCTTCAACTGGCTGGTCACACGGGTCGGGTGCGGGCGGTGGCAGCCTTCACCACACCCGATGAAATTCTTTGCCTGGCCACCGCTGGCGACGACGGGACAGTGCGAATCTGGAACCCCATCACCGGAAGCCAACTCGGCGAACCACTCACCGGTCACACGGGTCGAGTGCGGGCGGTGGCAGCCTTCACCACACCCGATGGCACTCCTCACCTGGCCACCGCTGGCGACGACGGGACAGTGCGAATCTGGAACCCCATCACCGGAAGCCAACTCGGCGAACCACTCACCGGTCACACGGGTCGAGTGCGGGCGGTGGCAGCCTTCACCACACCCGATGAAATTCTTTGCCTGGCCACCGCTGGCGACGACGGGACAGTGCGAATCTGGAACCCCATCACCGGAAGCCAACTCGGCGAACCACTCACCGGTCACACGGGTCGAGTGCGGGCGGTGGCAGCCTTCACCACACCCGATGGCACTCCTCACCTGGCCACCGCTGGCGACGACGGAAGGACCCGGATCTGGAACCCCATCACCAGAAGTCAGACGGCTCAGCTCATCGGGCACACAGGCCGGGTGAACGCGGTGGCGGCCTTCACCGC